>CAVXTS010000005.1:0-114783 GCA_963764735.1 uncultured Acidobacteriaceae bacterium | reverse complement strand
TCTATCGCGGAGGCTGTCGACCGGCAGAACATGCGTTTTGTTCCGATCAAGACGGACGACCAGACTGGACTTGCAGGCCGTTCATCGGCCTATTTCGCCCTCGATTTGCACCTGCAATGCCTTGTTAGAACGATGGCATGCTCGGATTGCTGAGACTGTTCTTCGGACTGCTCGTCCACGCTCACAAAAGGGCGCATCCCATGTCTCCCTAGCGCAGCTAATCTACTTCAGGGCGATGGGTTGAAGCCAGGCCCCGTCGCCCGCGGAATCCCATACTGCGAACCTTATCCATCTCTTGCCGGCAGCATTGAAGGGAATTCGGAAGGATTTTGTTCCGAAGGGAGTTGTATCGGTCAGGTTGATGATCTGGCGGTCGACCTTGGTTCCATCGCTCCAAACCAGTTCGGCGAAGTCGAGCGGGAATGTATACTCAATGCTCGCCGTGTAGATGCTCTTTGCTCCGGAGCCCTCGATGCTCCAGTCATGAAATAGGATCTCTCCGGTGGTACCGAAGAAGTTGCCGGCGCGAATACCTTCCACAATGGGGGACCAGCTCTCGTTGTAGAGAGGAACTCGATCAAGCCTAAGGTAGTTGACGGCCATCAATGGATAGGTCTCGTCATCGGGACGCTTGGTGTAGGTGTCGCCTTCCGCGATCATGAATTTCGGCTTCGGCGCCCAATTGCTCATATCGTCATTGGTGCCGAAGCAGCGGACCTCACAGAGTCTCTTTTCGGAGAGGTCGACGGGAAGTGACTCCCAAGAGGCGCCAATGAAGCGATCGCTGAGGAAGAAATCCTTGTCCTTGTATTGGTCTGGATAGGTTTCCGAGCTCTTGGTGCGCGGATGCGCTGTCCACAGGATCGATTTCTCCTGATCGACCATTTTCATCACATCTTCCGCGGACCCAAGGTGGTAGACCTGACCGTAGCCTGGGATGTTCTCCTCAAACGGTTGCGATGCCGGCCTGGGCCCGGAGTGAGTGAAGTAGGCAGGCTTGGGCATCATTAGATACCAATGACCGCCCAGGAAGGAGTTCACCTCTTCGGCGGGAATCACAAGGAAGTTCTTGTCAGAGACACGTTGAGCTCCTTCAAAATAGACCTTCTGTTCTACCAGGCGTTTCGGGCCGGGATCGCGCGGATCGGAATCGTCGTGAAAGTCTCCCAGGTAGATGACGTTGATTCCGAGACCGCGGAAGACAGGCACCCAGCTTGGGTCGTAGTCCAGAGTCTTCAGATCCCGGAGTTGTTCGTTGAAGTCCATGTGGAAGTGGCCCGAGACGACTTTGAACCCGGGAACAGGCTTGAAGACATCGTTATGGGTGTAGGCGAGGACTGCCTGTTGCGTGGAACGGTCGTCGCGGGGGCTGAGATAGTAATAGACCGCCATGTGCTGCGAGGTTCCGGCTGGCGCGTTGTAGAGCGCGTAATTTTCCTTCTGCCGGAATGCAGTATCGACTCGCTTGTTCCATATCTCCTGGGAGACACCCCAGGGGGCGTATCCTTCGCCGTGCTCGGGCTGCATAGCTCCCAGCGAGAAGGAGCCGTTGTCGTCCTTGCGATAGTAAACGTAGCCAAGGTTGACCTCATTCTCGCGCGCAAAGAAGAACTTGTGAGGCGACGGAAACACCGCCAGAGAGCCTTTACCGGCGTCGAGGATTTCCAGCCGATTGCGGGCGCGTAGGTTGACTGGGTCGCTGTTTGGGGCGCCGCCAAAATCGTATTCCTGCCAGACCTGAGCGTCGTCACGCCAAACGAGGCGGGTGTCATCCCCAATCTGAAAGCCCTTCAACCCTGCCTTGTAGATGTAGGCGACGGACGGCTCCTGGGTACTCGCGATGGCCTCCTGGCGGAGGAGGTTCGATCCCTTGTAGACGGTGAACTGCAGGTCGCCCGCGAAGACACCGAGAGTTAGACCGTTAAAGGTCACGCTCACGCGAGCGCCATCGGTGAGGATTTTACAGGTGTCGGACTTGTAGCTCACCGAGGCTCGATGAATCTCCTGTTCCGTGTGCGGAGGGTCGCGGGGATCGTTCATGCCTGGAACCACCAGCGGTGCGTCCCAGAAGACATTCCACTTTCGGCGGTTCTCTTCATCGGGGGTGTCGATGTTTGCGGCCTTGAGCAGGCCGGGCAAGCCACCGGAGATGCGACGTTTTCCGGTCGTGACCTGAAAGTCGGGAACGAGGTTCTTGCCCAGAACGATCCAAGCCCCATCGGCGGTCCGAGCGGCGAGTCGCGGCACGAAAGGCTGGCCATCGCGCAGGGCGAATTGCGCCTGAAGTTGCTGGCCGGCCTCGCCCTGCCAGGTGACGATGACCGCGTTGTTTCTGGTTTCGGCTTTGATGCCGCCGACCGCCTTGTATCCACTGAAATCGCAGGCTGGCGGCTGAGCGACGAGGACAGTCGCGAATAGCAGGCTGAGTGCAACGGAAAAAAGCTTCATGGGACTGCCTCCAGCTGGGTAGGTAGGCGACGGAGACCAGGCGCACCATTACCGGTCAGGCCTCATTTTTCGGTCGTGTTCACTACGATGTCGATGTAGGTAATCTGCTGACCGGGCTCGAGCAGGAACTGATGGGGCAGCCCAGCGGGCATGTTAATGACATCACCGGCTGACACCCTGCGCTCAATGCCGCCACGGATGGATGTTCCGCGAATCTCATTGGGCGATGTAGTTTTTGCATCGACCACGTCGGTTCCGACGACGAGGGTTGCCTCACCGCTCTGGATCACCATGACAATCGTTCGGGTGCCGTGGGCTTCGACGACACCACTCTTCTCACGATGCGCGAGAGACCAGCTGTGATGATCAAACTGGACCTTCTGAGGAGAGCCATCGGGCGGGAGCCCTTTGGGCCACACAACGAAACCTGCAGGATCTGCGGCGGTGGTTGCGGAGCCGACGGCGAGGCCGAGAGCGAGTATTAAGCGCGATAGCATGGAGCGCTCCTTTCGTCGATTGAGCGGAGTACCGAAGCCGAGAGAATCTGCTGAGGAGTTGCTCGGCCCATCGTCGACTAGAAGACGAAGCGACCGCCGAGCTGCACTGTTCGAGCAGAGTTTGCCTGGGATGTAATGGTCCCGAAACTGCTACTCGTCGCGGACGAAACGGCCGGCGCGGCGAAGCTGGCATGGTTAAGCGCGTTGAAGGTCTCAAAGCGGAACTCGGCAAACATACTTTCTCGGAAGCGGAAGTCCTTAAGTAGCGATGCGTCGAGCTGGTTGATGCCATCGGTTCGCACGTTGCCAAAGGTCAGAGGCAGGACACGAAGATGGAAGGAGAACTGATCGGCACTTGCGGTGTCGAATGCGGCAACATTCAACGCTTTTGCTGGTGTAGTCACACGCGTGGCGGAAGTTATTGGCTGCCCAGTGGTGACGAGATCACTCGAAAACAAGAGTGGGGCTCCGGTCTGGAAACTATAGATGCCGTTTATCTTGAAGCCGCCAATGATGCTGTTCCATACACGTGAGTTTATGTTGATCAACTTACTGGATCCGATGGGAAGTTCATAGGTGGATCCGATCGCGATGTGTTGTTTGTGATCGTAGGGCGAGACAATTCTAGCCAGCCTGGCGTCGCCGGCGTTGAGATATTGCATGGCTTCGATCAGTTTGGAAAAGCTGTAATTCGCGGTAATAGAGATGCCGTGACTCATTCTCTTTTCAACGCGGAAGTCTACGCTGTGGAATACCGACCCTCCCTCCGTATTGTTCTCTTCGGTAACGCCAGTGAACTCAGGAAATGTTGTAAGCAACTGCGAGAGAGCAACTGTCGAGCCATTAATGGTGGAACCCGGCAACAATCCCGAAAACGGATTTTTGACGGAGGCGCCATATGCTGCAACCAGAGCGGTGTCGCGCTTGGGCATTGTGCTGAGAAACTTCTGCGGGGTGTAGTCGATCGGTGTGCTGGCAATCGGCTGGTGGACAGCGTGATCGCCGATGTAGTCCACCTCCAGCAGGAGATTCGCAGTAAGAGCATGCTGGATTCCGAAGTTCCAGCGCAGCGCGTAAGGATCGGTCAGAGTAGGCGCGTAGTACGACACGCCTTGACCGAGGTTTGTGCTGGCTCCCAGCGCAGCCCCTGCCGGCGCTAGAAACCCGGTGGGGAACGGATTACTGAGCGTGCTTGCCGGAGTCAGGTAGTTGTTGTTAGTTGCGACGTAGCTGGTGGTGGCGGAGAAGCCCTCCTGGTTGAGAATCACACTGGATCCAGGAACATCGAGCGTGGAAAGTGTGTCGAGATTCGCGGGCAGGACGAACATGGAAAATCCGCCGCGGATCACTGTCCGCTTCAGAAACTCCGGGCTATAGCTGAAACCGATCCGGGGGCTGACCCAATGCGAAACGGTCAGATACTGGGCTCCGTTCTTCGGCGTGTTAGGAAAGGTAAGACCGCCAAGGGTATTGAAGGAGGAAGCTGGGACCTGGGAGATTGGGTTGGCTGCATAAGCCGCGGAGGCGGCGGCCGAAACATTGTTCACCGCAGCGGGATTGAAGCCATTGACAACACGGCTTAGCTTATCCTCGAACGGCGATTGATGGTCATAGCGCAATCCGAGATTGACGGTGAGGCGGTCTGTAACCCGCCAGTCGTTCTGCACGAAGAACGCGAGGTAGTTTGCATGAAAATTGGCGATCGCTGCCTGGAAGTAACTGCCGGATGTGGGCAGTCCGAGGAGGAAACTGGCCTCGGGGCCGCCATATGTCGGTGCGGTACCAGAGGAACTTGACTGAACGAAGTTGGAACCGAAACCGAATGTGCCGGATGCAGCGCCGGTGTTGGCGACGTCCACTCTGTACTGACGGGCGTCAACTCCGAACTTGAGTGTATCGCGGCCGACCGTCTTTTCAACGTCGCCAAAGATCTGATAAATCGTCGTGGGGTTCGAATTGGCCGCTGAGAAGCCGAGCGAAGTGTAGCCGGGAGAGATCGCCGGGAGTTCCGGCGTCAGGCTCGAAGTAGTCATGTAGGACGGAAAACCAACCGACGAAGGATTGAGCGTGGGGCCAGCGGACTTAGTGATCTCGCTGTAGTAGTTCCAGTTGGCGCGCGTGTCGAGCACGGTGCCGTCGTTGATGGTGTAGACCTCGTCTAGCGTGGCGCCCAGGTTGGGACGCTGCGAGGTCTGGCCGCTGGCGCCATTCTCAAAGATGTCCTGCTTGTGGTTGGTGCGGTGATTGCGGTGGAAATCGCCGAAGATATGGCTTTTCTCGCTCATATTCCAATCGATACGAGAGAATTCACTGTTGAATGTATCAACCGCGGGCGCGTTGCTAATGTAGTTGTTGGTGCCGTCGACGTTGGGGGTGGCGTTTGGTTCGGGATAGTATTTGAGATAAGCAAGGGCGATGGGACTAAGCGGACCCGCATTGGTCAGGATGTTGTTGAGTATAGGCGTACGTGTGACCGTCGAGCCCGCCAGCGTTGCGGTGAAGGGGTTATAGAGTTGGTAAGGATTCGCGCTGCCATTCGCACAATGACTGGTATCGGTTCCCAGATACCCGCTGGGGCAGCCCAGAGGTAGAAGAGCTGAAAAGTCACCCGTCCGTTCCGCATCGGTCGGTACGGTGTTGGTGGTTGTCGAGGGAGTAGAATCCGGCAATCCCTCGAAGGCAAAGAAGAAGAAGACTTTCTTATGGCCGTTGAAGAGCCTTGGTACGAAAACGGGTCCGCCAATCGTGACGCCGTACTGATTGAACTCCTGAGCAGGAAGTTGAATGACGGGTGACGTGTGCTTGTCGAAGTAGGTATTGGCCGCGAAGGCCGGGATGACATGAAACTCGTATGCGGAACCGTGGAGTTTGTTGGTACCGGACATCGTGATCTGATTCATGACGCCGCCGATGGTATGGCCGAAGGATGCGTCTGTATCGGAAACACTGACGCTAAGCTCCTTCACCGCGCCTTGCGGTGCGTTATATGCGACGTCACCTTGCCAGGTCGTGTCAGGCGATCCATCCAGCAGCACTTCGCTGGCTTGTGCGGGAGTTCCGCCGATGCTCCAGCTGGAAGCGCCGCTATTGTCAAAGGGATGAATCTGTGAGGGCTGCGAGGTGGGGACAACACCGACCGCCAGTTCGCTGAGGGTTAATGGCGTGCGGCCGTTGACCGGGAAATCTTCTACCTGCTTGGTGGTGATGGTCTGGCCAACCGAGGCGTTGGCCGTATCAACCAACGGAGCGTCGGCTGTCACGCTGATGGTTTCCTGCGTACTGCCGATCTGAAGCACCATGTCGATGGTGGGATGCTCATTGGCCTGGAGCGTGATTCCGTCGCGCACCTCCTTCTTGAAGCTGCTCGACTCGACAATGACCTGATAAGTGCCCGGCTGCAGGAATGGTACGACGTACTGACCGGCATTGTCGGTCCTGGTGCGGTTGACGGTGCCTGTACTCATCTCTGTCACGGTGATCTGAGCATCGCGAACCACCGCGCCAGTCGAATCTATGACCCTGCCGGAAATGGTGCCGCGGAATTCCTGTGCGCTGGCGTGGCCGGAGGCGGCCAGCGATGCCGCCAGGAGAAGGACGAGGCAAGAGCTGAGGGAATTGAGAGTGACTCGGACGAAGGATAGTCTGGCGGTATCGACCATTTTGGGTTACCTCTTTCATTTTCCCGTTGAAGACGACTTATAGCTAACCGTTGCACGGCGAATTTCGTTGGGATTGCGAGGAGTACCCTTTACGCTGTTTCCGCCCGGCACGACCAGCGGAGCGTCCCAGAAGGTATCCCATTTTCTCGCCTCCTCGTTTTCCGGCGTATCGATCTTGAGCTTGGCCATTGTCCCGGTCTGGGTTGTCGAGATGCGCCGCTTGCCGGTGCTAACCTCGAAGTCGGGACTCAAATTCTTACCAAGAACCGTCCAGGGACTCCCGCTCTCCCGCGCAGCAAGCTGCTGCACTACTGGCTGGCCATCGCGGAGCGCAAACTCTGCCATCAGTTGCTCGCCCGCTTCGCCGATCCAGGATACGGTCACCGTCTCGCCCTTTACTTCGGCCCGCACACCTTCAACCGGCTTGTAGGCATCGAGATTGCACCGCAGTGTCTGGGCGGCAACCAAACTGGAACAGAGAACCAGACCGAACAGGAAACGATGAGCTTTCATGGACAATTCCTCCTCTACTCTGGTGTTGTCGCGGTGACGCGTTTCAACAGAGGTGCAAGGGGTCGTCTAAGGCGGCCCAAATATAAGGGAAGCTATGCTGATTAAGCAACAAAGGCACGTAAGACACATGTCTGAAACCCGTTACATAACGCCTCTGCCGCGGGTCAAACAAGGACTAGTGTGCCTCGTCCGCAGCTAGAAAAAGTCACAGAGTCCGTGAATTGACAGGGGTTACGGGAAGGTGATATTCCCGCATAATGCTCTTGCAGGACAAGGCCGCCCAGGATCAGCTACTGGAAGAACAAGTCGATCGCATCCTTCACAGCGATGAGTTGCGGACTTCAGAAGTCTTGCGTCGGTTACTGAAATTTCTGATGGAGAAAACCATCCAGGGCGAAGCGGACCACCTGAAGGAGTACACCTCCGGCGAATCGGTGCATCCCGTCTGCCCATAGAGCGGAGCAGCCGCCAACAGCATCAGCGCACACCCAAAGAACAGAAGACTCGACTTCTTCATAAAGTTACTCCCTCTCCAACTCGAACTGTCGCCTTGATCCCTACCGCCCGTCTTCACGGCGTTGCCCCCAGGGTATTGTTCTTTGCTGCGAGGGATACCGGCGTAACCACCGGCGTCGCAGCGCCGACCAACTCCTGCATGTAGTAGGAGTAACCAAAGAGGAAGTTGTAGGGGTCATGGTTAACCCAGACGTCGCCCGATCCATCGATCGCGATGCCGCTGACGAGTCCGTCGGCGGCTGCGAACCCGGTGCTGCCTGAGAGGAACAACCCACCGTTAGAAATCTCGCTGGTCGCGTTTCCGCCTGCGACCCAGGCGTTGCCCGCGCCATCGATGGCGATCGCCTTGGGATTGCTGAGGGCGCTGTTGGTGTAACCGGCCACAGGAGAAATGAGGGCTCCCGTCTTGGAGATCTCGACGACGCCGCCGCTGGTGCCGCCGCTGTTCGAGACCCAGACATTCCCAGTATGGTCGAGGGCGATGCCCGTCGGCGTACTCAGGCCCGATCCGGTGTAACCGCCGGTTCCGGAGAGCGCGACGCCGGCGTTCGACAGGTGAACGATTGCGCCGCTGCTCAGGTCCGCGATCCAGACGTTGCCGGATGAGTCGATCGCCACCGGCCCGGGAGTTGTGAGTCCGCTGCCGGAAAACGTACCGGACAGCGTACCGGTGCTCGTCACCTTGACCACGTTCCCGTCACCGCTATTGCCAATCCACGCATTACTGGATGAGTCCATGGCGATGGATGTGGGGAAGGATATGCCAAGCCCCGGTGCGATAGCCGCGATGGGTTTCTTCACTGTGCCGACACTCACATTCGGCGTACTCTACTGCTTCTTTGCGATCTCCCATGACCGAAGGCGCATACTGCAACGTGACCCGACATCCGATGAGCACTTGGGTCTCGCAGCAGCTGCGAGAAGCCTTTCTGTATGACCCGGCAACCAAATATCTAATATTCGACCGCGCCAAGAACTTCAGCGAAGAGGTTATCAGTACTATCAAGAGCCTCGGCATTGAATCCATGTGGACCGGCTTCAGCAGCCCGTGGCAGAATGGCGTTGCCGAGCGCTTTGTCGGCAGTTGCCGCCGTGATCTGCTCGACCATGTCCACTCAATGAACGCCATCTCAGAGGGCTGATGACCGAGTACGTCCGCTACTACAACGACGACCGAACACATCCAGGGCTAGCGAAGCAGACTCCTGCAACACCGTACGACCATCCGCGGTACCTGCCCAGAGAGCCGGGTGATCTCCATACCCAGGCTCGGAGGGTTGCACCACCGCTACGATCTCGTAGCGTAGAAGCGCTTTGCTCTTATCAGAATCACCGCCGAAACAGAACGGTGGTGGTGTGTCTATTCATCGTTCCGACAGGCCCGCTTCTAAGCCGCGAGAAGCTCCAGGTCACCCCATCCTGTGCGAAACCGGGAGCCTAACAGTGGAACCCGTTGTGTCAGACCCCGCGCTTTTTGGTCCGGATGGAATTTTGGCGAGGCACATGTTGAACTTTGTGGCTCTTTGATGTTTTGGCGGTTACAAAATCGACTACAGCGTCTAGTACTGTGACCGCGTAGATAGGTAATCTACATAGGTACTTGGCAGGAACGGTGTCTGGCCTTATGACTAAGGCATGGGCAGAGGACTGCGTATGGAGCTTTCCCGGCGGGATCGCCATCAACTGGATGAGTTGTTGAGCGGCGGTTTGCAGCCGGTGCGCACGGTATTGCGTGCGCTGGCGCTGCGGCAGATGGATGATGGGCTGTCCACCCCGGCGGTGGGAGTCAACCTCGGGCT
Organism: uncultured Acidobacteriaceae bacterium; assembly: GCA_963764735.1. GTDB lineage: Bacteria > Acidobacteriota > Terriglobia > Terriglobales > Acidobacteriaceae > Edaphobacter. The sequence goes on along the minus strand of CAVXTS010000005.1, from coordinate 105,351 downwards.
TTCGGCCAAGGCGGTGTGGCAGATCGCCAAGCGCTACCAGCAGGGCGGGTCTGGATCGGGCGTTGTTCGATGGCGCGCGGCCAGGCAAGGCTCCGGCGCTGGATCAGGAACAGCGGCAGCGCATCATCGCCGTGGCCTGCTCGCCGCCGCCGGAGGGGCGAGCCCGCTGGACCGTTCGGCTGCTGACCGAAGAAGCGATCCGGCGCAAGCTGGTTCCGCGCGTAGGGCGGGAGACCATTCGGGTGCTGCTCGAAAGCCACGACCTGAAGCCGTGGCGGGAAAAAAATGTGGTGCGTGGCGAAGCTGGATGAGGAGTACATCGCCCGCATGGAGGACGTGCTGGGGCTGTATGAAAAGCCGCTCTCGGCGAGTGAGCCGGTGGTTTGTATCGACGAGAAGCCGGTGGTGCTGCATGAAGATACCTGCGCCCCGATTCCCGATGCGGCCGGGACGAGTTGCCCGGCGCGACTACGAATACAAGCGATGCGGAACCGCCAACGTGTTTTGCGGCGTCGAGCCCAAGGCGGGACGGCACTTCACCAAGGTGACGCCGACGCGCTGCTCAGCCGAGTTCGCCGATTACCTGCTGAAGATCGCCGCCGCTATCCCGCAGCCGATACCATCCACCTGGTCATGGACAATCTTTCCACGCACACGCGCAAGGCGCTGGGGGAACGGTTCGGCGAGAAGGCCGGAAGCTGGCTGTGGGACCGGTTCACGATCCACTACACGCCCAAACACGGAAGCTGGCTCAACCAGGCGGAGATGGAGGTCAGCCTGTTCAGCCGCCAGTGCCTCGGCAAACGACGAATCGGAAATATCGCCGCCTTGCGCAAACAGGCTCGCGCATGGAACCGCCGCGTCAACCAGGCACAAGGCCACAATTCAGTGGAAGTTCACGCGCCGCCAGGCCCGAAGAACACTTCACTACACAATCACGCGGTCAAAGCACTAGGTCCTGAAGCCTCGAACCCGTCAAAACTTCCACTGACTGTCTTCGTCCTCGACCACGTCGAAAGGCCGACGGCAAACTACCTGTGCCCCAAAATCGCTAATTCTTGACAGTCTAAGAGCCAGTTGGCCCCCGCGGCTAGTGCTAGGAAAACATTGAAAATGCTGGCGGATTGCATTTCGGCGAGGCACAGGAGCGAATCAGGCACCGCGGCGTCGCGTGAGGCGATAGTAGATGGCCGGCGTCACGATGAGTGAGAGCACCACGGAGATCAGCAATCCGCCGATGACGGCGATCGCCAGTGGCTGCAGCATCTGCGAGCCCGCGCCCAGAGCGAACGCGAGCGGAAGCATGCCGCAAACGGCGGCAATGGCCGTCATCACAATCGGACGCAGCCGGCGTTGAGCCGCGTGCAGCATCGCTTCGCGCTGGACGTCGCGGCCTTCGAAAGCTTTGGCGTTTCCCGCCAGTTCCAGGTCCGCGCGGGCGCGGAACTTCTCGTCGGCGTCCAGCAACAGAATGCCGTTCTTGGCGACGATGCCAATCACCATGATCAGACCCATAAAGCTGGCGACGTTAAAGTCCGTGCGCGTAATCAGCAGCGCCACCACGACGCCGGAGATTGACAACACAGAGCTGGTAAGAATCGCGATGGGCGCGGAGAAGTTGCGAAACTCCGCCAGCAGCACGCCGAACACCAGCGCCAGCGCCAGAATCAGCACCTGCAGCAGGGCGCGGAAATCCTGCTGCTGCTGTTGGTAGGTGCCGCCGTATTCCACGCGAACGCTGGAAGGGATGTGCATCGCAGCCACCGTGGCCTGAACCTGTTGCATGGCGGAGCCGAGGTCTGAGCCTTCGAGCCGGCCGGTGACGGTAATCATTTGCTGCAGATTCTCGCTCAGAATCTCGTTCTGCGGCGGCAGTTGGGTCACCTCCGCCAGCGAGCCTAACGACGCCGTGTGCCCGCTGCTGGAGTTGAACACGGTACTCTCGATCGCGTCCAGGGAAGCGCGGCTGTCATCCGCCAGCCGCACCCGCACAGTGTAAGGCCGGCCATTCACGATCATGGGATCGGGCGTCGGCAACCCATCCATGATCGCGGTCGCGTCCTCGGCGACTTCACTGGGAGTAAAGCCGAGGCGGGCCGCAACCACGGGATCGACCTGGAAGTTGGTGGCCGGGCCGGAGATGGTGTTGTCGACGCCGTTCTGGGTGTCGACCACACCCGGAATCTTCTTGATGGCTGCTTCTACGCGCGGGCCAAGCTGGTTCAGCAGTGCCAAATCCGGAGAGAAGAGCTTGATCTGGATCGGCTCCGGGGAGTTGGAGAGATCACCGATCATGTCCTGTAGCACCTGGGTAAACTCAACGTCAAGAGCGGGTTCTGTCTTCAGAATGCGGAGGCGAACGTCTTCCATCACCTCGTCGATCGAACGCGAGCGTTTGGGATTCAGGCGGACCGTGAAGTCGCCTTGGTTGGCCTCAGTTACGGCTGCCAGGCCGAGTTGCATCCCGGTGCGGCGAGAGGTGATGGTAACTTCGGGAGTATCGTGCAGGATCTGCTCGACGTGGGCCAGGATGCGGTTGGTCTCCGCCAGGGAGGTCCCCGCCGGGGTAAGGTAATCCAGGATAAAGGCGCCTTCGTCCATAGCGGGCAGCAGGTCGGAGCCCAGGGCGTTATAGCCGAAGTAGGTGGCGCCGACCAGCGCCCCACAGACCAGCAAAAGTGCCAGCGGACGAGCCAGGGCCCAGTTCAGCACGCGGGCATGCGTCTGCAGGACGCGGCGCATCACCGGGCCCGCCTCCTCGCCCACGTGGCCCTCACCGGTGCCCGCCGGCGGTTCATTGACCGTGGGAGCTTCTTCCCCGAGAAAGGCCGGCGAGTCCTTCCTGCCGCGAGAGAGAAAGGCCAGTAGCGACTTGCCAGATCCTGTTGCCTTACGCGGCTTGCGCCCGTGCAGCAGCGATAGCGACAGTGCCGGAGTGAAAGTGACAGCCAGCGCCAACGAGGTAAGCAATGCCGCCGTCATGGTGATGGCAAGGGCGCGGAAGAAGCTGCCGGTAACACCGGAGGTGGCGATCAGCGGAAGAAAGACGACCACCGGGGTGATGGTGGAGAAGACCAGCGGAGTGGAGATCTCGCGGATGGCAAGGCGGACGGCTTCCATGCGAGGCTGCCCCTGGTCGCGGTGGACGACGATGTTTTCCACCACCACGATTGCGTCGTCGATGACCAGGCCGATGGCCGCTGCAAGTCCGCCCAGGGTCATCAGGTTGAAGGACTGGCCGATGACCCAGAGGAACAGGATTGTAACCGCCACCGTTGCAGGAATCACCAGGCCGGCCACGAGGGCGCTCGACCAGTCGTTCAGGAAGAGGAACAGGATGAGGCACGCCAGAACGAGGCCGATGAAGATGGCGTCGCGGACGCTGGCAATGGCTTCGCGGACCAGTTCGGACTGGTCATAAAACGGGGTCAGATGCGTTCCGGCGGGAAGAACGCTCCGCAGTTGCGCAACTTCGGCGGCGACGTCGTTCGCGACCTGCACGGTGTTGGAAGAGATTTGCCGAGTGATATTGATCAGGACCGAGGGAACTCCGTTGGCGGTCACCGTGGTGTAGACGGGCTCGGTTGAGGGTTCCACCGTCGCGAGGTCGGCGACCCGGACGGGTGCGCCCGCGGGGGTGGTCTTGACCACCAGCGAGGCAAGATGGGCGGCATCGTGCGCCTGTGCTCCCACCAGGGCCAGGACCAGCTCATGATTGGCTTCATAGAGGCCGGGCGAGTCGATGATGTTGGAATTCTGGATTCCATTGACCAGGTCGGTCAGGGTGACGCCGGAGTTCTGCAGCCGGGAAAGGTTGGGAACGACGTGGTACTCGGGGATCTGGTCACCCTGAACGGTAACCGTCGCCACGCCGGGTACGCGGTTCAGCGGCGGCTTCAGGTCGTAGGTGGCGACCTCCCACAGACGCGTCTGCGGGATGGTGGCCGCGCCGCGATTGTCCGCGGTAAGGGCGTAGCCGAGGATGGGAAACGTGGCAAAGGAGAGCCTGTGCGTGGTGATCACCGCGCTTGCGGGGAGCGATTGGCGGACGGTAGCCAGCGCAGCGTCGGCAAGCTGCAGCGTCTGGAACATGTCGGCGTTCCAGTCGAAGAACAGATCGACTTCGGCAGAGCCGCGGGAAGTGATGGACCGCACGGTCAGCAACCCGGGGACGCTGTTCACCGCGTCCTCAATGGGCTTGGTGATGGTGACCTGCATCTGCTCGACCGGCATCACACCGTTGTCGACAGCAATGACGACGCGGGGGAAATTGGTTTCGGGAAAGACGGAGATCGGCACCTGCAATGCAGCGTAGGCGCCGGCGAAGAACGAGCACCACGACCAAAAAGAAGATGGTGCGCGACATGCGCGCGAGCCAGAAGGACGACTCCGGCGCTCGGGATCGAGCGATTTGGAAGCTGCGGGCTGGCTCACTTGTCGTCCGCATCCTTTCCCGGCTGTTTGGCGCTGGAGTCTGGTGTTCCGGCGACGGGCTTCTCATCGTCATCCGGCGCGGCGTTGGGATCGGTACCGACCTTCACCTTGGTGTTTTCGTCCAGACCGTAGGCTCCCGTGGAGATCACCATGTCGGATGGAGTGATGCCGCTCAGAATCTGCGCGCCGTCCGCCGTCTGAATTCCCACGGTAACGGCCTTCTTATGCGCAGTCGAGTCCGGCGCGATGACCATCACGAATTTGCTGCTGCCGTCCGGACTGACCTGGATCGCTTCAGCCGGAACTATGAGTGCGTTCGCAATGGTGCGGCCGGTGATCGAGGCATGGACGGGAGTGCCTGCCTTCAGCAGGCCTTTGCGGTTCTCCACGCGCAGCCACACCTCGACCGTGGTGCTGCCCGGATCGAGCGCTGGGCTGATGAGCGACACCTTCGCCGGAACCGGGTCGGCGATGCCTGGGACGGTGAGCGTGGCGGCAGAGCCGAGCGCAAGCTGCTGGGCCTGCATTTGCCCGATGTGCACCTTGGCGATCAACGCGGAGGTGTCCATCACCGTGATCAGCGGTGCTCCAGCGGCTGCAGTCTCCCCCGCAAACAATGGGCGATCGGTGACGATACCGGAGATCGGACTGCGGATTTCGGTGTAATCGAGTTCAGCCTGCGCGCCGAGATACTTTCCCTTGGCAGACTCAAGGTTGCCCTGGGCGTTTTCCAGTGCCGCCTTGTTGCTGACCTTCTGCAGCGAATCGAAGTGCTGCGCGGCGATGTCGTAAGCGGCCTGCGCTTGCACCAGCGCGGCCTTGGCAGTGTCCAGATCGCGGCCGGGAATGGCTCCCTGGCTGAAGAGCTCGCTGCGCGCGTTCACGATGGACTGGCTCAGCTCGAGATTGGCCTTTGCCTGGGCAAGATCGAGCTTCGCCTTGGTCAGGTCCTCCGGCGCCGTCGCCTTGGTTGCGGTTTCAAAAGTGGCCTGCGCGGCGGTGTAGCTGCCCTGATTGTCCATTGCCGCAGCAGCCAAATCATTGTTTTCGAGCGTGGCCAGCAATTCGCCCTCATGCACGCGAGAGCCGCGCTGCACGTAGAACTTCTTTACCGGTGCGGTCACTTTGGGCGAGATAGCCGCCTGCGCCAGCGGAGTCAGGATGGCGTCCGCGGCAATCTGCTCGGAGATGCTTCCCTGCTCCGGGTGTGCGGCCTGGACGTACACTTCGGGCGTCGGCGTCTCTTCCGCTTTCTTGCAGCCGACCGCAAGCAGAAGACCAACGCAGAGAACCACGGCGGAAGTCCGGAAGAGCCGAGGTCGGCGAGGTCCAAGGGCGGGAAGTTGTCTTGAAGGCATCATGGTTTACAGCGTTCCTGTCAGCAGTTGGAGGTTTGCGAGAGCGGTCTGGTAGCGGACAATTCCGTCCTCTCGGGCATTTTCGGAAATAGTCAGCGAGTTCTCCGCATCAACCACCTCGAGGATGGTCGCTTCCCCGGAGGAATAGGCAAGCCGCGTCAGGCGAAGACTCTCGGCCGCCGTGGTTACGCTCAGGTTCAGGCTGTCGAGTTGATCGTGCGCGGCCACTGCCTCGGCGTAGAATTCGTCCAGCGTTGCAATCAGCTTGCGCTGGGTGTTGGTCAGCGCGACCTTGGCGACGTCCCGGTTGATCTCGCTCTGGCGGACCTTGTCATGCGTGGCGAACCAGTCCCACACCGGAATGTTCAGCGTGGCGCTGGCGGAATAGCCAACATTGGGGATGCCATCGAGGCCGTTGAGCGCGAACTGCGGCGCGTCGATGCCATAGGTGTAGTTCAGCGCCAGGTTCGGCAGATACGCGGACTTCGCAGCGAAGACGTTCAGGTCGGCCAGGTGGGAGCTGGCCAGCGCGCTCTCCAGTTCTGGATTGTGATTCGCCAGAGCAGCTTCCACATCCGCGCGCGCAGGCACCGCAGACGGCGCCTCCGGCACCACCAGCGTATATGCGGTCGCGCGGGTCGGGAAACAGCAGCACCGCAAGGTCCAGGCGGGCTTTCTCGGCGTTTAGCTTCGCATCGGATAGGTCGCGTTCTCGCTGCTGCTGCTGCAACTGGGCCTTGATAACGTCTGCGTGGGCCACCTCGCGCGCGGTCTCGCGCTGCTGGGTCAACTTGGTCAGGCTGGCTGCCTCGTTGGCGGCGCGCTCGGCAACGGCTACCCGGCGGTCGGCGGTGAATGATGCGTAGAAGAGCCCGGCCACGCTGGCAACCAGGCCACGCTGCGCAATCTCCAACTCCGCGGTGGCAATGGCAAGCGAGGCAGAGGCGCGGCTTACGGCATTGACCTGCTGCGCGCCGATGGTCTCGTTTACCTGGGCCTGGCTGCTGTATTCGTGCACCGCGTTGTTGGCGATGAATCGCGGAATCGAACTGATGGCGGTGCCGGTGCCGGTGCTCTGTGGTTGCACGCCCGCATTCGCGGCGCAGGAGGCATTCGACAGCGGGCAGCGAGCGCCTTGGGTATACAGGTACTGGTTGTAGTAGTTCGCACTCGGCAACAAGGCGGCGCGTGCGATCGAACGATCCAGCGCTGCGTTCTTGGCCTGGGCCGCGGCGGCGGCAAAGGTTGGTTCGTTGGTTCGCGCGCGGGAAATCGCCTCGTCCAGCGTGATCGCGGCGGGCGTGGCGGACGGCCACGGTCGCAGCCGGCTGCTGGGCCACGCCCGCCGATGCCAGAGCCGCTAGACCAGCGACATGCCACAGGCGCTTGCGCAGGCGTGGGAGCTTCATCATTGCGCGGGGAAAATACATAGGGCTCAATCGGTGAGTTCCGTTGAAGCAAGAAGTATACCGACTGTCGGTCGCTCCAAGAGTAACTCTGCCAGCGCGGGCTTAAGCGGAGATTAAGGGATGAAGCATTGGATGAGAGTGTAGATTGGGCTACGTATGAGAGTTCTGGTCGTGGAAGACGAGGTCCGGCTCGCGAACAACATCGCGGCAGCGCTGCGCGAGCGTTGTGGCTTTGCGGTGGACTGCGCGGAAAATGGCGCCGACGGGGCCGCCCTGACCGAGTATCAGCACTACGACCTCCTGCTGCTGGACCTTATGCTGCCCGGCCTTGATGGACTCAGCATCGTGCGCCAGGTGCGCCGGCGCCGGGACATGACCCCCATTCTTATCCTCACCGCCCGAGACGAGCGCGCGCAGGTGGTTGAACTACTGAATGCCGGCGCCGACGACTACCTGACCAAGCCCTTTGACCTGGGCGAGTTGCTGGCGCGCGCCAAGGCGCTCATCCGCCGCGGCAAGGGCGTATCCCAACCGGTGTTGACGGTGGGAAGAATCAGCCTGAACACCGTGGAGCAGACGGTGCGGTGCGCAGGCCAGCTAATCGACCTTTCCCCCACCGAGTACCGCCTGTTCGAGTATCTGATCTTCCGCCCCCGTGCCATCGTGTCCGCCCGTGAGTTGTTGGAGCATCTTTACGACTACAACTGGCAGCATCACTCCAACGTGATTGAGGCCCACGTCTCCAACCTGCGCAAGAAGCTGCGTTCGGTCGGGGAGGAGACCTCCATTGCCACCATCCGCGGCCGCGGCTACCGACTGGAAGCTCCGGAGAAGCAGCTATGAAGCGGAGCTCTCTGACTCGCCAGCTCATTGGCGGCGTTCTGCTGGCCGAGTTGATCTGCGCGGCTGTGTTCTCGTTCGTCGCGGTCGAGCACGAGATGCACGGCCGCAGGCGAGCCTTCGACGTGATGCTGCGCGGCCGGGCCGACTCGGTGCTGGGCGCGGTGCAGGATGCCGAAGATCCCGACGACAACGTGGTCGTCGATCCCACGGAACTGGTCCTGCCGAAGCAGGATGTCTACGCAGTCCTGAACCCGGCCGGGCGCGTGCTTGGTCAATCTCCGGTGGCGCCGCCCGGACTAATTAGGGAACCCAGCGGATCGAATAAGCCCACCTACTTCAGTTTCAAGACCAACGGGGCCTGGTATGGGGCGATCCGGCTCGCCGGCGTGCGGGTCGTCGATCGCGACGACAAGGGCGGATTGCGCCGCCCGGTAACGGTCTTCTACGCCTCGCCCACCCGGGACCTCTGGCATGAAGCGGTGGAGGCGGTCAGGTTTTACGTGGCGGCAGGCGCGCTGCTATTGGCGATTACCGGGATCGCCCTCGTCTGGTTTCTGCGCCGCCGGCTCTCGCCGCTGGAGGAACTAGCCGCAATCGCCGGCCGCGTGTCCGTGCACTCCTGGGAGTTTGTGCCCCCCGGCGCCGTGCTGCGCACCTCCGAACTCGCGCCGATAGCACTCTCCATCGAGGAGTTACTCAAGGGGCTGCGCCAGTCCTTCGAGCGCCAGCGCCAGCTTACCGGCGACGCCGCGCACGAGCTGAAAACCTCGATCGCCGTATTAAAGTCCAGCCTGCAATTACTGTCGATGAACCCCAGAACCGCCGAACAGTACGAAGCAGGCTTGGAAGGCCTGTTGCTCGATACCGAGCGCACAGAGGATCTGGCCAACCGCATGCTTGCTCTGGCAGGCTGGAAGAGGCACCGGCGGAGCCGAGCGAGTTCAGCGAACTGCAGACGGCTGTGCGCACCGTGGCGGAACGGTTGCGACCGCTCGCCGCGCTAAAGCAGGTCGTCATCGAGGTCAGCGCAGACGAGACCGGCAAAGTTGCGATGCAGGCCGATGACGCGGAAGTCCTCTGCTCAAATCTGCTGATGAACGCCTTGCAGCACAGCGCACCGGCCGGACGCGTCTCCGCCACCGTGCATACCCAGGATGGAATCACCGAACTGCACGTCGTGGACGACGGCGAAGGTATCCCCGAGGCCGCTCTGCCCCACGTCTTCGAGCGCTTCTACCGCGCCGACCGATCGCGCAGCCGCAGCAGCGGTGGAGCAGGACTCGGCCTCTCCATCTGCAAGGCCATCGTCGACCGCTCGAACGGAACCATCCGAATTCAAAGCACGGTCGGAATAGGCACGCAAGTCACGGTGACTTTGCTGCCGAGCAAGACGGCATGACCCTTCATGGCGGCGCTCTGCCGAAATCACGATCTACTCTTAAATCATTCAGGGGCGGTAGCCGTAACGTCCATACTGGCTGGGGTGAACCCCTTGGGTGAGACAGTTTGAGAAGTCCCTGTGTGCCGTGATAGGGTTGCGTGCCGCGAGGCTGGTTCACCAATCGGCACGCTCGCCCCCTGTGGAGCACAATGACGAAGTAGCGTCCCAGCGAGTCGACGGTGTGTCTGACCCACCGGTCCGATGCCGTCACGACTTTCGGTCACCTAGTACCCGCGTTCACAAGCAACCAGGTTTCTGACGTGTTTTGCACATCCAAATCCTTGCTAGAACGATGGCACGTTCCGATTGCTGAGATTGTTCTTCGGGCTGCTCGTCCGCGCTGCATCCTCGCGCCGCAGTTTGTTGCTTGAGAACCTTGCTCTGCGCCAGCAGATCGCAGTACAGAGGGGAGGCGTCCCCAGCCGAAATTTGCTCCGACAGACAGGCTCTTCTGGGTCTTGTTAGACCGGCTTTGGCTGGGGTGGAAACGGGCTTTGATTCTTGTTCAACCCGATACGGTCGTTCGCTGGCACCGGGCGGGGTTCCGCATGTATTGCGCTTGGCTCTCGCGGCATCGAAGCGTGGGGGGGGTGGAAGGTGTGTGAGTAGGGAACCGCACGAACATCGACCGCTGTGTCATCCGCCGGCCACGTGGGACTCGGGTTCCGTGGCCGTATGCTCCACTTGGGGGGCCCTGATTGACGGCTCAAGAATTACGAACTGTCCGGAGTGGCTGATGAAGATTGACTTGAACACTGACATCGGCACGACCCCATCCGCGTCCATACCAGCCACTGCCGTTGGCGCCATCGCCTGCAGCTTCGCCGCAGGCCCGTTGCCCAGGTGCAAGGTCACCGTTCGAGTGCAGACCGTGAACTTGCCGCCACCGCCCAGAAAGCTCGTCGCCGTATACTGCTTCCGCACCGCCTTATCACCCAGGGCTCCTGGCCCGCCGAAGAGCACCAGCGCGTTTGCGCCCGAGTCCAGCAGCAATGAGACTGGCTTGTCTCCCAGTTCCTTCGCCCGCCCGGACACAATCAGCCGGTCGTCGGTCGAGTGGTTCCCTTGCAGGCTACCGTGCAGGCTCACTGCCAGCCGCTCGCCGTCCAGCGCATCCGCGAGCCGGTTCGTCCCGGGGTCAAGCTGGATCGTCTTGTGATCGTAGTCGATCAGAACATCGAAGTTGCGCAGGAAATCCTCGCCCAGAAGCCCCCGCACCCTCCCGGGAAGGTTGGCAGAGTAGACGTCCAGTCCCTCAACTACCACGCCGGCCAGCGAAATCGACTGCGTATGCACCACTCCCGCATCCGCGTTCCCAAGAATCCCGCCTACGGTGTCATCGCCTACTTTGGGTAGCCTCAGCTGGGCGGCAAGCTTCTCGTCCAACACCGTCCGGTTCGCGCCTGTATCAAGCAGCAGGTCGAAGGGGCCGGCGCCATCAATGTTCACTCGAACAATGATCTTGTAATCTTCGACGATCTTGAAGTTGGTCCTGAAGTCCTCCGATATGGGGGTGGCGGCCACCGCTCGAAGGCAGAACAACAGACAGAAGACCCCGAAAATCCTGAACAGACTGCGGCGCGGCATAAGGTTCACCTCGACGGGTGAACGGTGCCACTATACATGGTTCTGGTCGTGACAGTCGCCCGCGATGGCGAAAAGGTGCTTCCTTATGATGCTCGTGGCTACCTGCACAGAAAGTCTGTGATTACTGTCACGTCCGCGCTCTACCGCGAGCTTGCCCCAAAACCGATCTTGAATCAGCCCGGGGATTGCAAGGACCATCGCGGGCAACTGAGAACGGACGATCTCCGGACCGTCGCAGGGTTTTCCCCGTAACTTTCTCATGTCGAACAGCTTACGCCGCGCGGGACAGGGTTTCTCCGAACAAACTGCGGGACCGCTCCTCGGGCTTGGCGCAGCTACCAGCCGCGGGTCTGGAGGAGGTCGCGTTCGTCGATGGCGGCTGCGGCGAGGCCTTTCATGGTGCCGGTGACGGTTTCGCTGGCTTCAGCGACGATCTTGGGATCGTTGAAGTGGGTGGTGGCAATGACGATGGCGCGGGCGCGGGAGACAGCCTCTTCGCGTTCGATGGGATTGTTCTCCACGTCGAGCGGGGTGGCGCGCTCCTTCATGAAGATGCCGGAGCCGACGAAGACGGTCTCGGCGCCGAGTTGCATCATCAGGGCGGCGTCGGCGGGCGTGGCGATGCCGCCGGCGGAGAAGTTGGGCACGGGCAGCGAGCCTGATTTGGCGACCATGCGGATGAGTTCGTAGGGTGCGCCATGAACTTTCGCGGCGTTGTAGAGTTCATCGTCGCCCAGGACGGTGAGCTGCTTCATCTCGCGCTGAATGGTGCGCATGTGCTGGACGGCGTGGACGACGTCGCCGGTGCCGGCTTCGCCCTTGGTGCGGATCATGGCGGCGCCTTCGGCGATGCGGCGAAGGGCCTCGCCGAGGTTGCGCGCGCCGCAGACAAAGGGGGTGGTGAAAGCATGCTTGTCGATGTGGTGGGCTTCGTCGGCAGGAGTGAGGACCTCAGACTCGTCGATGAAGTCGACGCCGATCTGCTGGAGGACCTGGGCTTCGACGAAGTGGCCGATGCGGGCCTTGGCCATGACCGGGATGGTGACGGCGGCCATGATCTGCTTGATGAGTCTGGGACTGGCCATGCGGGCGACGCCGCCTTCGGCGCGGATCATGGCGGGGACGCGCTCCAGCGCCATGACAGAGATGGCGCCGGCTTCTTCCGCGATGCGCGCCTGCTCGACGTTCATGACGTCCATGATGACGCCGCCTTTGAGCATCTCGGCGAGGCCGAGCTTGAGGCGGAGGGCGGAGGAAGCGAACGACGCAGGGGCGTAACTGCCGCTGTGGTTGCCATTATGGGATGGGTCGGCCATGGGAATTCTCCTCTTCAACCTGGGTACTGGGAGGCATTAGGGATTTCAAGCCGCGATGTCTGGCACGCCGGGCGCTTCTCTGTGGGGTCCCGCGTATTTCTTGTACGCATAGTGCAGCATGTATAACGAGGAACCGGCCAAAACCGCTGCCACGGCATTGACGGCCAACACGCCGAACACGGTGACGAGGAAGGCGCTGGCATCCAGGGGGTGCATTTTTCCAAGGCGTCGCCATGTACTGACGTCGAGAAGCGAAAGGCCCATGAACACGGTTACACCGGCCAGTGCGGCCATGGGGATGCGTGCCAGCGCGCCGGAGCCAAGACTGACCAACAGAATCAAAAAGACGACATGCATCACATTCGACATGCGGGAGGTTGCGCCGCAGCGAATGGCGGCTACGCTGCGGGCGGGAATCCCGACGCTCATGGGCGCGCCGAAGATGCCGGCTACCAGGTTGGCGATTCCGAATGCGCCTACTTCGGCATCGGAATCGGTGCGGCGAAGCGGCTTGTGGCGTCCCTGGAAATGCTCGACGGTACGTGAGGTCATCAGAAGGTTGATGGAGGATACGAAAGCCAGCATGAACCCTGAAGGAAGGAGGCTGAAGACGTCGTGGGGCATCCAGGAGAATCCGGCAAAGGGCGGCAGGGAAAGATGGAGCGAACCAACTTCGGCCTCGTGCGCGCGCAGCATAGTCGCCATCAGCCAGGAAACAATGACGCCGATGAGCGGCGCTGGCAGCCTGGGCGAGATGCGAGTCGTAACGAAACCCGCCCCGATGACGGCTCCGCCGAGCAACAGAGGCAGCCATCGCATCGCCGTCAACCCGCGGAGCACCTCGAAGAGCTGGATAAGGGGGACCGAGTTCGATGGCGCGTGGATGCCGAGCAGGACATGCAGTTGAGAGATGACCATGAGAGCGCCGATGCCAGCCGAAAAGCCCGCTACGATGATCGCCGGGACCTTTGATACAAACCGGCCAAGGCGCATAATGCAGAAACACATCATGAACACTGAAGCAACAATGGAGATTTTGGCGGCGCCGCCGATACCCTGCGCCCGGACTGCGGCCGAGATGAAGGGTACAGTTGCGCTTGCGGTGCCGCCGATCAGGAGTGGGTTTCGCCCGAGCGCCACGGTAATGGGAGTGGTCAGGATGGAGGTATAGACTCCCAGAATTGGAGGCAGGCCCATAAGCGCGGCCATCGACAGGCCATAGGGCAAGGCGATCAACGCGGCGATAAAGCCCCCTGCGCAATCGCCGGCCAGGCGTTCCCAGTTGTACTTTGCTGTGGAGCTGACCATGGCATATGCACTCTCTCAACCCAGGGGTTGGATGGGGCGGACGCCTCAAGTCACTGGAGCCAATTCTCCGCGACTCACGCGTCCGCCAAGCAGTTAGCGGGCATGGTTACGCGGACATCACCTTCTTGAACGCCACTTGAAATTTAGCCATCTCGTCTGCCGTCCCGACGGTGACCCGAACGTAGGTGGGCAGGGCCGGCCAGACGCGGCCTATGTACACTTTCTCCTTCTGCATGGCCAGTACCGTCTTTTGGCCCGGCGCTCCGGTATCGACCATGAAGCAGTTCGACACGGAAGGAATGTATTTGAAGTTGTTCTTCTCCAGGAAGCTGAAGGTGTCCTCGCGCACCTGGCCGATGATTTTCCGCCGCTTGGGCACCAGGTCTTTCACCTGCAGGCTGGCGGTGGCGCCGGCCATGCCGGTAATGGGCATCATGGTGGCTCCCCATCCGGCCAGCTTGGTGATCAGGTCAGGCCGCGCGATGGCGGCTCCGGCGCGGAGGCCGGCCATGCCGTAGATCTTGGAGAACGTCCTGAGCACCACCACATCCTTGCCTTGCGCCACCAGGTCGGTGTTGAAGGGAGCGCCGGCGATGTGGGTGTAGGCCTCGTCGATCATGACCACCGACCCTTCCGGCTTATTGGCCACCAGCCACTCGATATCCTCCTTGGGCGTAAGCGTCCCGGTGGGGTTGTTGGGATTGCAGATGTAGAACAGGCCCGGTGTCTTGCTGGCCGCGAGCATGGCTTTCACGTCGTGGGCATAGGTTGCAGTCAGCGGAACTTTAATGGTCGAAGAACCGATGAAGCGCGCAGCCCGCTCGCCGGCCTCGTAGCCGGGGTCTGCCGTGACCAGCGGGCGCGTCGGCGATGTAAAGGCAAGGACCGACTGATGCAGGCAGGGGCTGGATCCGTCGTAGACGTGTACGTGATCGGTTGGGACACATTCCTGCTCAGCCAATGCAGACTGCAAGGCATCGGACACCTTATAGAGGTAGCGTCCGCCCTGCACGACGATGTTGCGCACCGCCTCCATGGCCTCGGGACAAGGGCCAAGCGGATTCTCGTTGGCATTGATCATGACCGCATCGGGCGGTGCGCCCGATACCTTCGACAGCTGGGCCAGCGCGGGCTCGTTGTAGAAGGGCATGACAGATGCCCCCGCTACCATAGCCGACAAACGGAAGAAGCTGCGACGTGAGAAGCCCCGACGAATGTACTCGTTCTCTCGCTCTTTATTGAGTAAGGCCGTCATACAAGTCTCCTATACGAACCCGCGCTTTGAGATCAGGCTTCGCGGCGACGTCTCGCGTGCAAGTACATCGTTGGCAACCGGCGGACTCGCGCTGGCGAGCCGCAACGACTGGGCGAACTTCCCGAACCAACCCAGTACCACAGGAACAGGCCACGAACCCAAACAGATGTGGTGCTTGCGCAGGCGACCCGGATTCGGCCGCTTGCGCGTACTGCAGAAAGAATCGGGAACCCCGGGGTTCCCAGATTGGGGAGCGATCGTTTACGCGAAGTGCAACTCGGACGGAATATACAGATCTTCGCGCTCAAGCGACGCACTTACGGGCGCACTCGCTGGCATGTCCATGCACTTTACAAATGCGGTTTGGAACTTCGCCATCTCATCGGCAGTGCCGACCGTGACGCGCACGTAAGTCGGCATGGCGGCCCAGGTGCGACCGATGGCAACCTTTTCCTTGATCATGTTCTGAGTGAACTCTCTTCCTGGCCGTTTGACATCGACCATAAAAAAGTTTGCCTGAGAGCCGGGAACAATCTTGTAGCCTCCCTTATCCAGGAACTCAAGCGTCGCTTCCCGATTGTCGGTATTGATTTTTCGACGAGTGGGAACAAGGGTAGGGTCGCGCAGGCTGGCCCCCGCCATCGCCGCCGCAATCAAGGAGACGGATGCGACGCTCCTCAGACTGATATCGGGCGAGATGGTCTGGAACCTCTCGAGCAGATCCGGCCGACCGAAGGCAAAGCCGGCGCGAACACCCGCCATGCCGTAGATCTTCGAGAAGGTCCGCAGGACGATCAGGTCCTTGTCCGCGGCGACCTGATCGATGACCGATTCGTGGGTCGAAAAGTGATGGTAAGCTTCGTCGACGATCACAACGGAACCGGCAGGCTTGTTGTTGAGCAACCAAACGATGTCTTCCTTCGGCGTCATCGTACCCGTGGGGTTGTTCGGATTGACAATGTAAAATGCGCCCGCCTTCGGGTCGGCAGCCACCATGGCTTTCACATCGTGCGCGTAGGTGCTGGTCAGCGGCACCATCTTCAACGGCGGCGCCGACAGGTTGTGGGCGCGGGCAATTGCCTGGGCGGCGCGGGGACCCTGCTCGTAGCTCGGATCGGCGCAGACCAGGCCATGTTCGGGGGTGATGTTCGACATCAGGGCCATGTCCAGCGGACCGCCGGAACCCGGGTACAGTTCCACGTAGCCCGGTTTGAGGCCGAATTGTTCCGTGATAGTCGCAACCGTGGCGCGCGCCACGCCGGTCTTGTCGTAACGGCCTCCCAGCGGGCCTGCACTGACCATCTCCGCCAAGGCCACCGGTGCGGGTCCCAACGGGTTTTCGTTGGCGCTGATAATCACTGTGTCCGGCGATAGCTGGCGCATTTCGCCCATGTCGGCGCCACCCGCACGGCGGCGGCGGGGTGTTGTCGATGCAGGCGTGACAGATGTCTGCTGCGCAAAAGCAAGGTTAGGAAGCGTTGTCGCGATCGTAACTCCGGTTCCGAACAAACGCACGAAGTTACGACGAGATACTGAAGATCCGAACTGGTCGAAGCCCATATGAAATCTCCTCTCATCGGCCGTGACACCGATGCGTGCATTGTTAGAAGTCGCTGCTTCGCCTGCGCCAGATGCAGACAACTGTCTTACGGGCGGTGGACATTCAAAATTCAACCTCACGAGTCTACTTATTTCGCAGGAAACGATTTCCATCAGAAAAAGATTCTGGCGCCCAATTGGATGAAACGGTTGTAGTTGATCTGGTTCAGTGCGCCTGTCGTCTTCTCCGTCGGTTTGAATTGCGGAATGCTGGTGGGGCTGGTCAC
Organism: uncultured Acidobacteriaceae bacterium; assembly: GCA_963764735.1. GTDB lineage: Bacteria > Acidobacteriota > Terriglobia > Terriglobales > Acidobacteriaceae > Edaphobacter. The sequence continues at coordinate 88,574 of CAVXTS010000005.1, read as the reverse complement.
CGACGAGGAATTCACGGGAAGTGAAGTGGAGGTAACTGCAAACTGAGGCGTATTGGTCACATTCATCGCCTCGGCGATGAACTTGATTTTCACGTCTTCTGTAATCGAAAAAGACTTGGTGATATTGATGTCCGTGTTAGAAAGCCCAGGTCCCTTGCAAGAAATGGAGCGGGGAACATCGCCATAGGTAAATGCCGGGGTCCCGGTGAAACCTGCGGGGTTGAAGTACATGACGTTGCCGGCAGCATCGATCCGGCTCTCCGGTGTGCCCGAGAGACAGGGACTTGCGGTACCGCTGAAGTTCGGGCGAATCGCGGAGCCGCCAAACCCCGAGACGCCGTAGGTGTTGCTCTCGTTGGTGCCCTGGGTGATGCCAAGCGGGCCGCCATTTTGCCGGGTAACGATTGCATCGAGGCTATAGCCGCCCAGAAGATAATCGAGATATCTTGGGCCTCCTCCCAGGAACCTCTGGCCGCGCCCGAGAGGCAGCACGTACGTGACAGCTCCGGCAAACCGATTGGGAATGTCGTTTACTGCCCGCGAGTACTCACCTTTCAGGTTGTAGTTGTCCTGTGGTCCGCTGGTTGCGTTCAGCGTGTCTCCGCCGCTATACAGGTTGTCCCAATTCGACATCCAAGTATAGGTAAAGAGAACCGTCAGACCTTTCGCCGCCCGCTTCTGCACCTTGACGTTGAACGCGTTGTAAAGGGAATACCCTGCGCTCTCCGAAAGAGTGACCGTGGAGTATTGAGGATAAGGAAGCAGGAGTTGCCCGGCCGCCGGCGTCGTGCTGGTCGTAATCGACCCGGTTGCGTAGGTCGTGGTTCCGTTTGAAACCGTTGGAATGTAGTAGGGGTTTGAAGGGGCTGCCTTGGAGTAATTGGTTGCACTGCCAGCGGCGGCGGCCGCAGCAAACTGCGCCATCAGGTAATCCGACAATTGATTGACGTTTACGGAAAGCGGAAAGCTCTTCGCGTGTGCGCCGACATAGCCAACCTTGAGGGAGGTCGCCCAGGGCAGTTGCTGCTCGACTGCGACCGAGTACTGGTCGACCAACGGATCGCGGCGCCCAAAGTCGACCACCGATATCGACGACCCCAGTGCTGTTTCGGCTCCAAGCGTATTGCCCGACGGGGGGATCAGCGTTCCTGTCGTGCTGCCATTGAAAGGATTGGAGATAAATGCCCCTGCTCCCAATTGTGACGCGGTTAGGGGAGAGGTGACGTTGCCGCTCGCTCCCGCCGTATAGCTGCTGGTTTGCGAATACCCGGCGTTGTATGCCGATACCGCCTCCGGGGCATAGAACACCCCAAAGCCGGCCTGCAACACAGTTCCCTTCCGCATCTCGTACGCTATGCCTATGCGCGGCGAGAACTTGGTGTGGCTCTGATTTGCGGCGTGAATTGGAGCGTCGTTTTGCCCGGCGTATACAAGCCCTCCACGCAGCGTGGCCCCGCCTTCCGACGTGGATCCAACCAATACGGTCGGGATCGTATAAGCAATACTTGGATTGAAGCCAACTGTGAGCTGGTTCTTGAGCTCTCGCAAGCCAAGCTCGTATTCGTATCGCAATCCGAGGTTGACCGTAAGCTTGTCCGTGGCCCGAACGTCGTCCTGAAGGTAGAGCGCATGATAGCTGGCCATTTCGTTGAACGAGCCCTCGCTAATACCGATGCTGGCCGTGTCCGGCAGCCCCATTTCGAGGTCGGCGAGTCCGCTACCGGATGGCGAACTGGTGGAACTCGCACTCTTCCCATCAACCGTCGAGTAGTTGCCTGGGAACCCAAAGGAAGGATTGGCCCCGAGAGGATCCGACGCGACATGCAGTGCGCGGTAGACATACCCGCCTTTCAGGTTCTGCCTGCCCACCGTCTTTTGAATACCCACGACGAAGTTATGAGTCGCCGACGGAATAGACCGCCCGCCGAAACCAGCGCCCAGGGAGGCGAAGCTGCCCGCCGCGTTCTGCGTCACGGTTATTCCTGGAAACGTACCCTTTCCTCCAAAGTCTGATTGCACGTTGCTTACAAAGCCGGCCGGGAGGCCTGCGCCGCCAAATCCGGTCGACAGATTGAACCCCAGACCATAGGGATAGGTCACGCTATAGTAGCGATTGAACCCGTAGCCAACGGTTGCGATCATCGTCGGGTTGATGGTGAGCACGTTGTACAACGAAGTCGCATCGTTGAACCTCACCAGGCGGCCGTCACTGGAGTAGTTTCCCTTGTTGCCGTAAAAGTCACCCGAAGGCTCCTGCGTGGCTAGATTCACGTAGGAGACGCTCGAAGTCCACCACGGCGTGAACTGGTGATCCAGCTTGCCGCTGTACATGTCGGAACGAGTCTTGAAGTCATCCGAACGCTGGGAGTTGAACCCTCCATACGAGGCCGCAACATTCGTCTGCGCGGGATACGCGTTTGCTGCGATCCAGCTGCCGATCGGATTCATGTAGCCGGCTGGTACGACGTTGGGGGTAGGCTGACCGTTCAGCATGCCTGTAAGCACTACTGTCCGTTTCCCTGACACAAATGGGGAAGTCGGATCGTATAGGACAATCGGATCGCCGGTGAAATTGCCCGCAGCTTCAAGCGCCGTTGGCACGATCAATTGGCCGGAGCCCGTGAGCGGCTGCGCCTGCCGATAGCCTTCCTCCGTGATAAAAAAGTACGAGTTTTTCGTCCACGGGGTCTTGTCAGCGAAGGGCACCGGGCCGCCGAGCGCGCCCGCATACAGATAGGTCGTCACATCCGGCCGCGGCGTAAACGGCTGCCCGGAAACTGAAGTGCCGCTAACCAGGTACGGCGTGTGATTATTCAGCCACGAGTTGGCGCTCCAGTTGGTCTGCCGAGTCTCACCATAGAGAACGCCGTGGTAAGTGTTGGTGCCGGACTTCAAGCTAGTGTTGCCGACGCCGCCGCCCGTGCGGCCAACCTCGGCATCGTACGTATTGGCTTGGGTCTTTGCGTCGGCCACCGCCTCCGGAGAAGGGATGAAGGTCACTCCGCCGCTCGAGGTCGAAGTCGGAATGCCGTCAACTACGTAGCTGTTTGCCCCAATGGGAGCGCCGGCAATCGAAACAGCGGAGGAGCCGCTCTGATCCTCGGCGCGCACGTAGCGCGGATCCCCCACGGGCGTCACGTTGTTGTCCAGCTTTTCAAACACAAATGGATTGCGGCCAAGATTCGGCAGTTCGGTCAGTTGCTGTGCGGTGAAGAGTTGGCCACCGCTCGCGCTGGCCGTATCGATCAAAGGCTCGGACGTTTGCACGTCAATTGTCTCGCTTTCCGAGCCTACCTGTAGCGTCGCGTCAACAGTGGCGGTCACCCCAAGTTCAACCGTGGCCGGCTCAGTGAACTTCTTGAAACCCGCAAGCGCGACCGTCACCACATAGTCACCCAGTTCAACCTGCGAGAAGGTGTATTCACCGGCCGAGTTCGTCTTGGTAGCACGAACAATCCTGGTTCCCACGTTCGTCAGCGTGACGTCCGCGCCGGCGATCACCTCGCCCTGCTGGTCCAGAGCTAAACCACGCACGGCGCCGTAGTTCGATTGCGCCATTGCGTTGGTCAGCGACAGGCCCACCAGCGCAAACACAATAACCAATCCCAAAAGGATCTTGCCTTGAATAACCATTTGCAGCCCTCCAGCAAGTCACAGCTAGTTGGTTTGGGTAGATATGCCCAGATGCAATTTGCTTCGACTTCCGGGTGCAGGTCGACTCGAAAAATCAAAAGTTCAAAGGGCTCAAAGACAACAGTGGCAAGGGCACGCAACACGTATGGTGTTGCGGCCGAGGCGCCGAGTGGATACACCTCCACTCTCACCCCCTTTTGAGGTCTTTTGTCTATTCAATAACGCGAACGAGGCTGCTGCGAGCACTCCCCGACCGAAAAGTCGAGTCAAAGACGACAAGTTTTGGACTTGCGCGAATGGGGCAGATCAGACACCGACTCCCTGACCTACTGTGCCAATACCCGCGGCCACCATAAGGTTGGTTGGCCGCCCGAGAGTTTCTGAATCTCACTGGCGAGAGAAACTGTCTTTCCGGTAATAGAAACCAAACTTACCGAAGTATGAACTCCGTGTCAACAGGAATCTCGCGATTCATAGAAATATTGTGCGTAAATCGGCTACATATTCCGAACGAGGAGTATCGGCGCGTGTCTGTGCTGAGGCACATCTCTTTATGTAACCGCTTTCGATACATAACATAGAGATCGTCCCCGCGGGCCCGTGTGCCAGGTTGATGCTTTTTGGAAGCCACTCAAGGTCTGATCTCTGGGAAATTCCCTTGGGAGCAATTCAATGTTTCCCCAGAGCGAATCCGACGTGATTGCTAGGAAACCCCGAGCAGAGTTTCAGGCTGCCAACTTGAAAGGCGGCACAAATCCAACCAAACCATTGGCAAGCCCTCTTGTAAGCCACTCAAGTTATGTAAGTTATGGAGGTGGCTCCACCTGTCCCAAACAGGTCACATCGTTTATGGAAATCTGTTGAAATTGAGTGAAAATAAGTACTTTAAATAGAATAAGTTACCGTTTCTTCGTCCAGAGTTCTTGAATTTTGTGGTTCTTTGGTGCTTTGGCGGTTACAAAATCGACTTCCATGTAGCTGCGGTGTCAAGGGTGCCTCTTTCCTCGGGATGTGGATTTCTGCTGTAGACCGCCTGCGCCGTGCTTCCATCCGCACTCTCGTAGGGCCATTGTGGGTTGCGCCCTGGTGCATGTAAGCGTTCCTCGTTCAGGGGCGGGTGCTGCCATCTACAGGGCGGTTTCTTGTTGGAGCAGTGCTTCGTTCCAACCACGATACCCTTACACCGCGACAACGCGAAGTGCTGCAGTTGACCGCGGAAGGGAAGACAAACGCAGAGATGGCAGAAAGGCTGAACATCAGCCAGCGTACCGTGGAGAACCACCGAGCCATATTGATGCGGAAGCTCGGTCTGCAAAACCAAACAGAACTCATTCGCTACGCTATTCGCCATGCTCTGATCGAAGCCGATGGGCAATAGTTCTCTCTAGTTGATCCCGAGATTCACTTCGGCATCGTGCTCAGAATCGTGAACTTCCAGGTCTTTCTTTGAGTATTTGTACGGATACTAATCCAGACGCAGACCCAATAGCATTCGATTACGGGTTCGAAGTTTACCTGTATCTGGTGAAATGCTATCCAATGACATACTCGACGAACGCGGGCCCAAAGATACTCTGGCAGTCCTGATCGAAATCCTCCAGTCGTCCGCGGAGTACGCACTGATCCTCACTGATCTGGAAGGGACGCTTCTCGGATGGAATGAGGGGGCCAGACGTCGCTATGGCTATGACGCCGCAGACGTTATCGGCAAAGGCAAATCCGACATCCTCCATACGCCGGAAGACATCGCTGCAGGTCTGCCGGAGAAGCTGCGGAATGAGGTACGGCTGCACGGCACATGGGAAGGTGTCCTCACCCGAGTGCGCCGTAACGGCGAGCGTTTCCAGGTCAGCACCACGCTTACGCAGCGCCTTGACGCGGCCGGCCAAAACATAGGCTACCTGCTGATCTCCAAAAGAAGTCACACTCGAGAATCGACGTGACCGACCAGGAAATGGCACGCTCCCAACTGGAGAGACGCGTCAACGAGCGTACAGCGGACCTGGAGCAAGCCGAACAAAATCTGCGTGCGCTGACTAAAAGGCTCTTTCTGGCACAAGATGAGGAGCGACGGCGCATCTCACTAGAACTACACGATAGCGTCGGCCAGCTCGTTGCTGCGCTACAGTGGAAACTGGTCCCGGCGCGGGAAAACGTGTATAAAACTGGGCCGATTGCTGGTTATATCGCAGGGTGTCTCGGACTAGCCGAAGACATCTCTAGAGAGATTCGAATCCTCTCCTACTCTTGCATCCGTCGTTGCCCGGTGAGGCTGGTTTGCTGCCTACACTAAAGAACTACATTGAGGGCATGAGAGATAGGAGCGGACTGAGTATCACGCTGGAGACTGATCCCGACTTGGGTCGATTTCCCTGGGACTTCGAAACAGCGGTATTCCGGATTGTTCAGGAAGCATTCTCGATCCGCACACACAGGACGCCGCGATGCTCCTCGACCGTCATCGCGGTCGAGCCGATGACCTCTTCCATGTGAGGGTAAACGGCTTATGAGGAGGCTGGGTCGGCAAGACTGGCCCAATCGGCGATCTATGCGACAAGAATGCGATCGGGCGGACAGACTGCTTCTTTAGTGCCGCTGGCAATTTCGCTGTTAAAATTCCTGGCGGTTCGCGCATGACTGTGCACGCTACCATCTCTGGAAGACGAACGGAATGTTGACAGGTGAAGAAGGGATGAAGGCGCAGCACACTGACCGCGCTGAACAACCTGGGTGCTCCGATTCACCAATGGGAATAAGCTTGTCCATGGTTTCCAACCATGTGCATGGCTAATCGCTTTCGGGTTGGGAGTACCATCCCGGCCAAGGCAGGCGATGACATTCCGAGTTTGCGCAGGGCTGCGCAGTCGCCTACACTGAGGACTGTCGCGAGGACGAAACGGGCGGCTAGCTCAGCTGGTTAGAGCGCCTGCCTTACAAGCAGGATGTCGGGGGTTCGAGTCCCTCGCTGCCCACCAACCCTTTGTTTTAGATCATCCAATAAAGTCCACCTGATCGCACAATCCTCCAGTAAATACTGGGGGTTTCGTGTTTTTGTCGTCCGAAGGCGTACTACGGAAGCCAAGTTCTCATGGGGGTATATGTGGGGATATCCCCAAGAGCGTGGGGGGATGGCCGGGGCCTTTTCCTGCTTGTTACCTCGACCGGGGGGAGGCTGTGGCGCTGGAAGTATCGAAGTATTGGAACTACTCCAGACCCTTAACGGTGATGGCGAATTGCTCTTTCCTGGAGATCGTGACCCGAAAAAGTCAATGAGCAACAACACCATCCTACTTGCCCTTGAGAGGATGGGGTATCGGGGCCGCCAAACCGGCCACGGTTTTAGGGGGCTGGCTTCCACGATCAGCTGAAAATCCGGGCGTGAATGCGCCAGAGGATGCTCAGCATGACTCCTACACACGAGAAGCTCAATTCGTGGTTCAGGCCGCGGGGAATTTCGATAGATTCGAGCGTGGGCAACAGGCCGAGAAGAAGGCACTGTGATAACCCGAGAATACAAGCTATGATGGCGCTGCTGGGGGGTGTCTACCCGAAGCAAGGGTTTTACCGAGGCAGTCGAATCATATGAGAAAGAACCGCGCCATTCCTCACGCTATTACTTTGGTCGCCAGCTTCGTAGCGGTCTCCATCTTGCCAGGAATCGCACAACGCAGAGTTGTCGACTCGGTAGTGATTGCTGTCTCGCCGTCGGGAAGCGATACCGGACCCGGCACGGTGGAGACGCCGTTTCGGTCGCTGGAGCGTGCGCAACAGGCGGTGCGCACAATCAACGCCGATCATAATGTGACCGTTCAGCTTGCAGACGGCGTTTATCGTCTTGCGCGTCCGCTGCTCTTCACTGCTCTTGACGGGGGTCGCAACGGTCACTATGTTTCATGGGCCGCGGCGGCAGGCGCCAGCCCGGTCATCTCCGGCGCCATTCCGGTTACCGGATGGACACTCTTCGATAAAGAACGGCAGATTTATGTTGCCGATATTCCGCAGGGAGTGGATTCCCGCCAGTTGTGGGTGAACGATAAGTTGGCGAGCCGAGCCTCTGTAGAGATTCCACGCTCTGCAGTGGAATTCACAATGGATGGCATCGCGATCAAGGATGCTCACTATGATTACCTTGCCAAGCTGCCTGACCAAGACCGCCTGGAGATCGAGTCGACCGGATTCTTTACTGATCGCTTCTCGCCGGTTGAAAAGGTTGTCGGCCGCACTTTGGTGATGAAGCAGCCGGCCTGGGATAACAACATCTGGGGTTACGACTGCATCAGCAGCCCATACCACCCTGAGCTGTCCCATCTATTTCTCATTAATTCCCTCACCTTTCTTTCACAACCGGGCCAGTGGTATATCGATCCTGCGAAGGGCAAGCTTTATCTCCGGGCGCCCGCCGGATCAGATATCAATCACGTCGACGTGGAGTTGCCGCGGTTGACCGTGCTGATGGCGATAGGAAACAGTCTGGACGAGCTCGTGCAGGACCTCGCATTCCGCGATCTACGCTTCTCGCACACGACGTGGCTTGGTCCGGCGACGGAAGATGGCTATGCGAGCCAGCAGAGCGGCTCCTACCTGACTGGCCGGGCACTGGCCTATCCGGCCAATCCACTGGCGGACTGCAGATTTGGATGTCCGGCTTTCGAAACGGTCCGCAACGAATGGAGTCAGATGCCGGCTTCCATCCAGGTAACGGCAGCCCAGCGCATCACGTTTACGAATGACGTTTTCGCGCATCTCGGCCAGTATGCGCTTGGGATTGGCAATGATGCCGATGCCAACGTCACAGGTGCCGGCCTGGGGACGGGCGATATCACCGTAACCCGGTGCGTCTTCACCGACCTGGCCGGAGGCGCCATTCTGGCGGGCGGCGTGCGCAGGGACGCTCATCATCCCAGAGATCCCAGGCAGATCAACCGTCAGATGATTATCAGCGATAACCGCATCCGCTCAGTGAGCAAGGAATATCGCGACAACAGCGCCATTCTGAGCACCTATGTCGAAGGCGCGGTGATTCTGCACAATGACATCTCCGACGTACCGTACGATGCGATCGATATCGGCTATGGATGGGGGATCAACGATGCCGGTGGGAATCCTAACTACCGCTTCCGAATGCATGGCTATGATGCGAAGCAGAATTTGGTCTACGACACACCGACCACTTACCGGGACGTGGTCGTTGCGAACAACCGCATTCATGGAGCCAAACGGTATTTTCATGATGGCGGCGCTATCTACAACCTATCAGCCGGCCCCGGAACGCTGATCACTGAGAACTACATCTTCGATAACAGCAAGATGATCAGCCTCTATCTCGACGAGGGATCGCGCTACATTATGGTGCGCAAGAATGTCGTCCAGGACCCGGAGGGAGAATGGCTCAACATCAACACGGTGCATGCCGCCTACCCGCTCCGCATTTCACCGGACAATACCGCCTCGGGCAACTGGCACGACAGCACTAAGGTCGGCGGCCTTTGGACCAACTATCAGAACGATCTCATCCTCGATGACCACCTGATCACCGATGGCAATTGGCCCCCTGAAGCTCAGGCTGTTATGCAGAACGCCGGCATTGAGCCTTCAGCGGGAAAGGTGGAGTATGGCGATGCGAAGGCCGGCGCAGGAGAAACAACACGCTAGAACATTGCCTCCAGATCGACAGGCGCAGTCAGGTTTTTCAGCGTCACCGTGTTGCCATTCTCGATCGCTACCGGCTGTCCGTTCTGCGTAACCGACCGAAGGCTCACACCCGCCACCAGCGGAAAACGAACAACCGCCTCGGGCACGGCCACCGCCGGATCGAGATGCAGCCGCATCCTGCCACTCTGCGGATACTCGAGCTTGAAGGATATCTTTCCGCCCAGGGTAGTTGGTGCAGAGCCGATTGCGATGTGTTCGCCCGGCTGTATCCAGTCGGCGGGAATGCCGGCAAGCACATGGATCGAATCGTGATCTTCGTAGATGAGCATATCGCGGAGCAGCAAAATCAGATTGGCCGGTCCCCATGCTTCGGGCATATCGCCCGTACCGTGGCGGTCCTCTACCTGGCCGGAGGTGATGTCGCCGGAAACGGGCATGCCGTGATCACATGCCGTGGGCAGGGTCTTGTCGACCTTGATCTCTTCCTTAAAGTCATCCGTGGTGTACGTATGATTCAGCGTGGCAATCAGCAGTTCCACGGTTTTGTCGATATCGCCGCGACGGAGATACGTCTCGGCCACGTTCATTGACTCGCTTGGCCATACACCACCGGCTCCCATCCAGGCCATATGGGTGGGCAGGCCCTCAAGCTCGTCGCGCCGCATCCGCTTCAGAAGGTTCGTGACCCAGAGATCGTTCGGGCTTAGTAATCCCGTGGGGTAAACCGCAATCAGGCTTTGCGAGACGTCCGCGCCGGGGTCGGTGGGCATGGCCGGCAGATATGGCGCGTCCTCTTTTTCCAGTGCGATAGAACGGCGCATGGACGTGAGGTAAGCCTGCTTGTAGTCGGCATACTCGGCGGCGAAGCGCGCGGCATCGTCCTGCTTGCCGAGCTCTTTGGCCGCCTGCTCCGCGATTTGGACCGTATAGAGACCCCAGGTGTTATGCGGGAAAGGATGGCCTTCGTGCAAGCCGCTGTCGCCGTAACTCCACGGCAGCAGGCCCCACCAATAGGGCTTCTCTCCCGGCTTGAGCGGCGGAGACGTTTCCGGAGCACAGGACCAGGGAATCTGCCGCTCGATCGGCTGAGCAGCCTCAGGCGCGTCCGTTGGGACCATCGACTCTTCGCGATGTAAGTTGATCCATTCAGCTGCGGCAGTCAGATGCGGATAGGAACTGCGCAGCCATTCCTTGTCGCGGGTCAGCAAATAGTAATCCCAAACTGAGGCTGCATTTCCGCCGATATTATCCCACGCGGGCCATCCGCTGGTGACGGGCCAATCCCACTCGCCATCGTCCTTTTGCAGACTGAAGGTGTGCTTTACCGTGTCGAGACCAATCGCCAGATAGCCAGCAAACTCTATTGAACGACCTTGGAAATACTCGCCCCTGCCCCAGAATTCGCGATAGAGCGCGGGACCGTCCAACGTCCAAAGCTCGCCCTTTTCATCGCGCTCTGTCAGCATCAGGATGTAGGCCACAGACGCCTGATAAAAATCGGAAAGCTCTTTTTCCTGCGGTGGAAGATCGATCTGCGTTCCTTGACTCCACAGCGTCTCCCAGGCTTGACGTGCGCCCTTCAGAAGAGTCTGGCTGTTTGCAGCGGTGAGAGTCTGGATCTGGGTCACTGGAAACTGATACGGAAGCTTGATCCAGAAAGTAATCGATCCGTGGGCAGGAACCCGACGTTGTTGAACAAGCGCCAGCCCGTCCGCTTCTGTCGATTGCCGTTCGACACCACTTGAGGGCTCCACTACAGCCAGGAGTATTCCATCGTGTGTGGCCAATTGGGTGCCATTGACAAAGGCAGGCAGATTGCTGCGTTTGCCGTCGAGGCGCAACTCCAACGTCACCGCTTCAGCCTCCCGATTGGAGACGATCATCTCGACAACATCGAGATCCTGCTTGCCGGCTGTAGTGGCAAAGGCGGTCTCCTGCACGCTGAGTGTGTCGCCTTTCCAATCTGTAACCACAAAGGGAAATCGCATCTGATCCAGATGTTGCCCGGTCGTTACCAAGGGCTTCGATGCGGTCCCATGCAATTCCACCATGCGGATTCCCAGGGCGCCATCGAGTTGTTCGCTGAACCCGAAGTTTACCGCCCGCCCCTTCTGCGCCAGGCTCCATTGCGACCACTCAAGTTGACCGTCCTCGGTCACGATCGTCTTGTGATCGCCCATCGGCAACCCGATCATGCTTCGGGCATCGACGTTGGAATATTTGTGGGTGATATGAATTGAATTCTGAACCTGCGCCGCCAGGCCTCGAACACTCAAAGCGGCAATAGACATGATGAACAGAACGAAACGGATCAAAGCGAAGATGACTTTCACGGCCGTCCTTTCCGTCGATGGGACGTTCCATTTCCCTATGGGAGACAATACTTCCCCAGAGGAACCGACCTGCCCCCCCATCTCACAAGCGCAGCTCGACCAGGTCGCGCTGCGCTTGAATCAATGTCCCAGAAAGACCTTGGGCTTCTGGACTCCGGCAAGTACACTGCAAGCAAGTGTTGCGTCGACCATCTGAGTCGGCAAGCTCAAAAGGGCATTGGCTATCACTATACCAACAGTCACCCTGACGACAGGTAGATATTGAACTAAGCTTGGTTATGATTGCTGGGCCTCGTTCGTGGAAAAAGCAGAACACGTTTTCAGGAAAACAAGGTGGAACATGGATGATGGCGCCTGCAGCCTGACAAGGACCGCCGTTCAGAGAGGGGATGCACGGCATCTCTACGAGGACTGTGCTTGGCTGTATGCGTTCTGCCGTGAGCATCTGTTTCGCGACCATACGGAAGAGATTGCCCATGCCCTATTTCCCAACGGAGTCTCTTCGGGAGGCATCTCTGTCCTCGAGGTTGGATGTGGCCCCGGATTCTACGCGCGCCGCCTCGCGGAGCGTTATCCTGCCCTGCAGGTACGCGGGATTGACCAATCTCCCCGGCTCGTCGCCTGGGCTCGGTGGCGCGCCTCCTCTGAGGCGTTGGCGAACTGCAGGTTCCGACAGGGGGATGTCGAATGTCTCTCTGCCTGCACGGAAGCTGTGGATGCGATCATCAGCTCCCGTCTCCTCCTCGTAGTTGCCAATCGCAGGGCTGTGATATCCGAGATTTTCTGCGTCCTGAAGCCGGGTGGGCGTCTTTTTCTTGTCGAGCCAACGTCACGCTTCAAGACGCAACTCCCGCTTTCGGCGATGTGGTTGGCGACGTGTTTCATGCGATCTGCCCATCCAAAGACTTCCCTGCAGACTGCAGGGGTTATTGCTTCTCGGGATTTTGAGGACCTTGTACGTTCGCAGCCCTGGAGCAGCGTGTCGATCCACAAGTATGGAGATTACCAGTGCGCTGTCTGCGAGAAGAGTGGCGCCGAAGTGGTGGATGGTGAAGGTGTGGGGATCCCCGACCAAGGGGGGAGTCTGCTTATGCGAGCAGGAGCGGACCCGCGAACCAAGAAACCAAGACTCTATGAGCGGGATGATCAAGAGTGTGTACGGATCGGCAGTGGGCGCCGTAAGACTGGCGCTAGGAGTTCACGCTTTGGACGATCCCCTTGGATCGCAGGCCTGCCTCTGCTTTCGCAAAATAGTCTTCGACAGCGCCCTGGGTCTTGATCCAATCGACATATCGAGCGATTCCTTCTTCGATCATGGTCTGCGGTTCATAGCCGATGGTACGAATGCGGGTTATATCGGAGATCAGAGAACGAATCTCGCCGGGGCGGAACTCACCTCTCGCAAGAGGTTCAAGGTTCACGTCAAGCTCATTTGCGATGATCGCGGCCAAGTCGCGCACGCTAGTGGCACGTCCGCTGCCGACGTTGACGGGCAGGCCATCGAGCTTGTCCGAGGTGGCGGCGAGCAGGTTGGCGCGGGCGATGTCTTCGACGAAGCAGAGATCGCGGGTCTGGCCGCCATCTTCATACAGTATGGGAGGCTGCCCGTTAAGCAGGCGCGTGCAGAAGATGGCGATAACGCCGGTGTAAGGATTAAAGAGCGATTGACGTGGACCATAGGTGCAGGAGTAGCGTAAGGCGACCGTCGGGATTCCGGTCTGCTTACCCCACAGCAGAACGAGTCGTTCCTGATCCACTTTGGTGAGGGCATAGACGGTCTCACCACCACCGGGTGTAGCCTCCGGAGTTGGAATCGACGTAGTTGGCTTGCTGCATGTGGGACAGTGCACACTGAAGTCTCCAACGCGGAGCTGCTCGACTGGGCGTAATAAGGGCGCGACGTGCCCGTGTTGCGGGCAGTTGGCTGCGCCTTCGCTATAGACCGCCTGCGAACTGGCCACGAGGACCTTGCGTATGGGCAGGCCATCATCCCGGATGATCTCGAGCATCTGGGCTGTGCCGAAGCTGTTGACGAGGATGTACTTCGCCATCTCGGGCATATAGCCACCGTAGGCAGCTTCGTGAAAGACGACGTCGATGTCGGTCAGAGCTGAGTGCATCGTCTCGCGATCCTGCACGTTTCCCAAGCGAAACTCTGCGGCAGGGTTGATCCACTCGGGCCTGCCCTTCTTGTGCGTCTGCGGTTCGAGGTTATCGAGGATCCGGACCGTCCAGCCCTCACGTATAAGCAGGTCGACGATGTGTGAGCCGATGAGGCCGGCGCCTCCGGTAACGAGCGCGCGATTCTGATGGGGTGCCAAAGGTGGGTCTCCTTCCAATAGGTTGCGGTAGAATGTCAGCGAAGCCCAGGCTTGCCAGAGCCTGCCTAGCGTAAACGGAGCAGGACTGCCATGATGCGTAATCCGGTTTTCACTGATGCGTGCAGGTTGCCGGACACTTTGCTGACGCCGCCCGTTCTGCATTTGTAGTCGACAGCAATCTCGATGACGCGCAGGCGCCGCTTGGCTGCCTTGACCTGCATCTCCAGGTTCCAGCCGTAGGTCATTTCGGACATATTCAGGTGTTCCAGGGAGGACCTGCGAATGGCACGGAACGGGCCCATGTCGGTATAGTGAGCGCCATGCAGGATGTGAATAAGGAGTCCTGCGAGGTGTCCAGCAAAGACTTGAATAAACGACATGGAGCCGGGCTCACGATGGCCGCGAGTGCGCGAACCAATGACGAAATCGGCGTCGCCGGACGCGATGGGAGCGATGAGCCGGGGCAGATCGGAGATAACGTCGCTGCCATCGCCGTCCATGAAGGCGAGGATGGTACTGGTGCCGAGCGCAGCGTCGGATCCCGCTTTGCAGGCGGCACCGTAACCTCGGCGTGAAGTGATGACGCGGGCGCCGGCTGTGGCGGCGATTTCGCCCGTTCCATCCGTAGAACCGTTATCCACCACGATACATTCGGCGATAAGAGGCCAGGGCATCGAGGCGACCACCTGACCGATAGATTCGCGCTCGTTGAGTGCCGGAATGATGACGGAGACTTGGCTGCTCATGTGTTTGCCGCCTCCGTGGTTGTGCGGTTGGGATTCAGCCGATAGATTGGCCAGCGGCGAACAGCAGTGTCCAGCAGGAAGGCGATCAGGAGCCCGCTATAGAGGATTTTGTTAAGCAGAAACTGGTGCGGGCCATAGCCGACTGCGATCGCCGTGGTGCAGAGATAGAAGAAGCCGCAGACGTAGGCGAAGACGGTAATGTCCGGTACGAGCGTTAGAAAAGGAACGAGCCACGCGATATACCAGGGATAGTGCGGAGAAAACAGCAGCATCAAAGCCAGTGCGAGGATGAAGGCTGGAACGAGAAAGCCGGCGTTCGCAGGAAGGCCAAAGAGGCGGGTTTGCGCACTGTCCGGAGCTTGGCCATGCTGGGTTGCAACAGGTCCGCCAGCAACAGAGCATCAGCCCGGCAAAGATAAGGGCGACAAATGCGAAGTATGCGTTGGTCGAGAGGGTGTGGAGGCCAGGCATGTGCTGCGCGAGTTCCAGCAGAAAATAGCGGGTTCCGGTTTCGATGCCCTCTTCTTTTGCGTAGCCGCCGAGAAAGCCGAAGACAAGCACGCCCGCGCTGGAGTAACAAATGTAGCCGAGGGCAATGACGGCGGCGACGGTTGCAGGCATCTTGTATTCGCCGCGGCGGAAGAGCGCGGAGAGGAGAACGAGTGGGTACATCTTGGTCATGATGGCGAGGCCGAGGAAGAGACCAGTGAGAACGGGTTGCCTGCGGTATCGTGCGAGCAGCGCGAGTGCGATGAAGGCCATGGCCACGGAATCGAGATGGCCGGAACTGCCGATCTCCCAAACCAGCAATGGGCACCATGCGTATAGCAACGACTGCTCGCGGCGAAAGCCCAGTTCACGCAGGAGCTTGAGGAGCGCAACCAGCGCGATGCCTTCGAACAGAATCATTGCCGCCTTCATGAAGGTCACGGTCGGGCTGATGAAGGTAACGAGATAGAAGATCATCTCCGCGACCGGCGGGTAGATGGTGTGGGCGTAATCGCGGCGATTGATGTGGTCAAAGAGGTACTGATTCGGCGCGCGCAAAAACTTGAGAGCTGGATCGCCGGGCACATAGCGATACGGCGAGATGTGCGCGTGCTGGACCACACCATCCCAGGCATAGCGGTAGACATCGGTTGAGAGATAAGGATGAGGAAACAGTGCAACCAGTCGAAAGGCTACGGCGAACGCGAGAATGATTGCGAAAGTGTAGCGGTTGACCGGCATGGTGAGGACGACGGCTACGGCTATCAAATAGAGGATGGCCGACCAGCCGGACACTCCGGAGAAGCCGATGGTGAAATGGTGAAACTCACGAATAAGTTGTTGGGTGAGGAGAAGCAAGCCCGTCCCAATCAGAATCAGCGCGGCATTTGTCTGCCAGGGTTGAGGACTGATCCAACGTCGTAAAGAGGCGAGAATCACTTGCTCCCCCCTACGGCTTCAAAGAGAAAGCTGCGACTATGCGACGCGAGATATCCAGGCGCGTTCGCAAAAGGCGGTGGAATATTCCGAAGCAGTTCGTCCTGGAGCAGCTTCAGTGTCTCGCCATCGTCGACGTCATACCAGACCGGAAGTTCTACGAGTTCGATGCCGATACGGGCGATCGCGGCCACTGTCTCAAGGTAGACCGTCGACGTGCTCCAGTGAATGTTTGCGAACGGTTCAGAATGAGGCGTCTTTAGGCCGATCAGGTAGTAGCCACCGTCGCTCGCGCCGCCGAGTACGATGCGGTCGCTCGGGCAGTTCAATTCCTCAACTGCCTGGCGAAGCGCATTGGCTGGCAAGGTCGGCGAGTCGGAGTCGATAAGGCAAACTGCGCCGAAGCCACAGGCCAGGATGTCTTCTGCTGCGGCCACGAGTCTTTCTCCGAAGCCGGCGCCGCGTTGCGCAATGAGTGCGAAGCTATTGGGTAACAGGCCATCGAACAGGAATTCGTCGCCGACAGGCGTGTAGCAAACGAGACCGAAGGAATCGCTGGCGGCGGTGACCTCGGCGATATTACTTGCCGTGTCCTTGAGGAAGCAGATGCTCAAGGCGGCAGCCTGTTCCATGGTCAGCGGCGGCGACAGGCGGGTCTTAACTTCGCCGGGACGAGGGGCCTTGGCCATTACCGCGAGGGCGCACTGCGATCCGAGCGCGGGGTTGCGGCGTAACGGATCGAGAATGGGGTAGGACATTCAGGCGGCGCTCCGGCGTGACTTATCCACTTGCGTTTCGCTGGTCGGGCAGATCGCTACACCCTCATAGTCCCGCGTACCAGTCATATCCGAGTTTGGTCCAATAATCGTCCGGCTTTCGGTTCGTATAGCTGATAAGGCCAATTCTCTTGATTTGCTTGTAGCCGTACTTCGTCGGCATGTGCAGGCGAAGCGGCGCTCCGTGGTACTGGGTCAGCGGAGCACCCATCATTTCGGTGACCAGCAGCGTCTGCGGATGGCGGCATACGTTCAGATCATACCCAGTGTAATAGTCTCCGTCCGGAGTCTCCATGTAGACGTACTTGGGCTCTCTCCCGTCAATGAGGGCCGGCGGATAGGCATCCATGAAATCAGCCATGCGTATTCCCGCCCAATGCACGATCTCACTCCAGCCTTCGATGCATTTGAACTGTGTCACTAGTTCGTGGCGCGGCAGCTTCATAATGTCGCCCATGGTGAGCAGCAGGCCCGGAGTCTGAGGCATCAGGGTGCTGTAACTCTCGCCGGCCTCCTCCTTGCCGCGTGGCATGCGCACGGTGCGATCTTCCTCCGCCTTGGCTTGTTCCATCATGGGCATTGGCGCCATCTTCCCGGCGGTTCTGGTATTTGGATCGATCTTGGTGTCGTGGCCCTGGTCCTCGTGGCTCAGGGCGTTCACGTAACGGTATTCCCACGCGGTCACGTCGTCGCTGAACCGTGGGTGCATCGCCGCATTCCGCACACCGACCAATTGCAGTCGCCAACTCTCCGCAAGAAGCATCTTCTGGAGGCCGTACACGCCGTTAACGCGAAGGTCCCTTGCCTCTCTGAGCGAGTAGGTGGGCGCCAACGCGTGATCGCGAAACACCCCGCGCGCGATGGCAGCATTTGCCTGAAATGCGCGGCGGAATGGTCCCGGTTGCATCTCGATGCCGGGACTTTGATCGATCCAGCGGTAGAAGCCATAGCCCCCCACCGCACCCGCCGCGGCTACAACGAAGGCGCGGCGGGTGTGTTTGCGCGACTCCGCCAGCACTGCCTCGTTGGCCGCTTTGACCTGGGTTTCACCGATGACGCTAGGCTCCTCCACGGAAGTGGCCATCATTGGTTCAGGCGCAGGCGGCTCACTCGTCGACTCAGCACTAGTGGCAATTGGATCGGGTGATGCGGGATCGCACTTGTCTGCTTCGGTCTCCGACGTGGCACGAGCGAGCGAGACTTCCGGCTCGACCGGCGCAGTGTCGGGGGCTGGAGCCGGATCGCCTATCGGCACTGGATCATGTTCGCTCATTTCCAACTCCGGCGCTCCATCTCGATTGAGGGAGCTTCTACGTTCTGGATCTCTCGCCCGCTGACCATGGCACGAAAGTTGTTCCATCCAGCGAGCACGACCTGCCCAACGTGAACCACAAAGAACGCGAGAAAGCTCACCGTGATCCAGAAGTGCAGCCAGCGGGCCATCTCATAACCGCCCAGCAGACTGGTGAGCCAGTGCAACTGGGTCGGCTTGTAGATCGCGAGGCCGGTCACCAGCATACCCGCGCCCATCAAAATGACTGAGGTGTATGCGATGCGCTGGGCGCCGTTGTATTTTGTCTGCTCGGGCAGCCCTTTGCGCAGATGAAGGTCGGCGAGGGTCACCTGAATGGCATCGCGTAGACTGCGGCGCTCCGGAACAAGGAAGCGCCATTCGCCCGAGAGCGCGAGAAAGAGAACGTAGGCAATGCCATTCAGGGCGAATATCCACATGAAGAAAAAGTGATAGCCCAGACCTTCCGTGACATGGTACGGGACGTTCATCTTCCGATAGACCCAGTCGGGGAACAAACGCAGCAGCGTCAGTTTGCCGATGCCGACGCGGTAGATGGCATGTGGATGCCGATAGGCGTTGTCCGAATCGTTCCAATAGATCAAGATTCCGCTCCAGATCATCGTAAAGAGCACTGGAAAATTCACCCAATGCATCCAGCGAATTGCAAGCGGATGCTTCCGCTCGATGCGTATGGTCGCGGTTGTCTTGTCGGCGCTTACGACTGACATTTGTTCTCTCAGTGAGTAGTTTTCCGGCTCTCCCGCCTGGTGGTCAGATGCGATGCTCCTCCGAATAGAGATCCGGCTATCTGCTGCCACTGCATACAGCCCTCGTCCGCGCTGCGTGGCGCATTCAACTCATCCGCGTAGATGACATGATAGCTCGCTCTTCGGGTCGAGTTCGAGTCGTCTCTCCGAATTTTGACGCGGTATGCACGTACGCGGGAGCGGTTCCTTCCAAAGACCGAGGACTAGTGGCCTGCCTTTGAGGAAACGTTACTAGTTGGGCTGGCATCAAAGTATTCATGCCAACCAATTATGTTGTGTTGAGCGAAGAGCAGCGTCTGGAGCTGGGTAGCATCGCCCAGTCCCGTTCGCTGCCCGCCGGATATGTGTTTCGCGCCCGGTTGATTCTGATGATGGCTGAGGGTGCGTCTTTCAAGACCATCAAGCAGCAGCTGCGGACTACGGCGCCGACTGTTAGCCGCTGGAAGACGGGGCTCCTCGATTCTGGCCTGGATGGACTGGATACGCAGCACCCGGGTCAAGCGGCCACCGTGTAGACGCCGGCTTTGCGTGCCAGTATTTGTCGGCTACGCGCAAGAAGCCGTCGGATGGATCGACACATTGGAGTTGCCGCAAGCTGGCGGCGGTCCTGGGTGTCGGCAAAGACGCTGTGTATCGCACCTGGAAAGAGGCCGGACTGAAGCCGCATCGGCTGGAGCGTTACATGGCCAGCGACGATCCGGACTTTGAATCTAAGGCCGCCGATATCATCGGCTTGTACCTGAATCCACCACGGCATGCGGCAGTGTTCTGCGTGGATGAGAAGACTGCCATTCAGGCGCTGGATCGTCTGGATCCGGTGCTGCCGCTTTCTCCCGGTCGTGCTGAACGCCACGGCTTCGAGTACTACCGCCATGGAACATTGTCCTTTTATGCCGCCCTGGACACGGCCTCCGGGCGGGTCCACTGCAAAACCACGCTCGCCACACCAGCCGTGACTTCGTTGCCTTCCTCAAGGAAGTCGTCTCGTTGTGCCCCAGGGCGGAGGCAGATTCACATCATCCTGGACAATCTGTCTGCCCACAAAACCACTTTGGTGCGCGAGTTCCTGGAGCAAAAACCGCTCTATGCATGTGGATGATATGGGTTTGTCTGGAAATCCGGGTCTCTTTAGACCGTCGTGGTGCCTGGCGAGCAGCGCCCGCCAGGCAAGACGAGCTGAGACGAATGGCTATTGACTGAACGCCACACCGCTAAACGAGGCGACGCCAATTGAATCGGAGGTCGCCACCGGCGTGAGATCGCCGTGGCGGTCAATTGAAAAGACGGCGACATACGCTTCGCCGCCCGCTGCATAAATCACGGCAAGCCATTTATGGTCAGAAGAGACCGTGATGTCCGACGGCGAGCCCGGCAGCGGCACTGACTTATAGAAGACTCCACCCTTGCTGTCGCTGAAGGAGATGGAGACCGCATCGCCTGGGGAGTTGCCCGTGTACCAGATGTTCCCCTCTCCTTTGGCTACCCAGCACGGAGCGTTCGCGGGATAGGCGGGCGCCGGTCCAAGCATCGGATAGAGGGTCCGGTCCTCGTCCTCAATGGCGAAGCTGTCAGGACTGTGCGCCGGCGTAAAGCCCAGAACGTTGCCCCAGAACGCTGTCCGCGGCACTGGGCAACACAACGGGCGCAGTTGTTCCGTTCAAGACTCCATCCTCCTGTGTGAGCGGCAATTGAAGAACCGATCCCGAACTCAGTGTGACCACCGCCCAGCTCTCCCCCACTGCAATCTGCGCCGCCGAAGGATCGGGGAGGCTCACAGCGGGTCCATCGACAAAGCCCGAAGGCCACGCATGACCCTCCGCACAATTGGCGCCGACCACGAAGAGATGCTTCCCGGTCAACGCGACTGAATCCGGCTTCACGCAGCCCAGCGCCAGCGGTATCGTTCCCCCAACGGCGATCCAGTGGTCATACCGCAGCAGTTGGCTCACGCTCTTAGAACCTTAGTTCGCCACCGCTCCGAGATCGTCCTTGAACTGAACAATCGCCGCGTTCGTGCTTGCGCCGCCCTTGCCGCCGGTGGAGAACTCTGCTGTATATCCTGTTTCTGCGGATCCAAAGTCGCCTGTGCATTCAAGGGCATATGCCAACCTATTTGCCGTCCAGTTGTCGGCTGGACTCAGTTCAGTGGCCCGACGAAGGGGTGCAATGGCGGTCGTCATATTTCGCAAGGGAAATGAGACTTTGCCCGAGATTGAAGTAAGCGAGAAAAGTACCCGTCTCGCAGTGCAATAGCTTGTCGGAATTCTCTCCGGTTCTCATAAACGGGCAGCGTCCTCGCAAGTGCAGCCTGGTGCGCTCTGGCAGAAAGCCGGCGCACAGTCGACTCTTCGGGACTTCAAACCCTGTCACTACCGGCGCTTCATATCAACCCTTACAAAGCCCCTACTCGGGCTATAATTCCCGCTACCTGTGCGCTTCAGAATCCCTATCGTTCCTTTTCGAGTCCGCTGTATGGTGCTTCTGCTGGCGCTTCTCGCCGGACTATGCCTGGCTGTGGCGTACACGCCTCGCTATCGGGAAAACCGGGTGATTGCTTTGCTTCGCCCTTTGCTAGACGAACGAACCGACATTCTGTACGGTTCGCATTCCAGGTTCGGATCGTTGCCGCTCAGGTACACTCATGAGTTATCCGACGACAGGCGAGCGGAGGCCATCAACCGCTATCCGGCGCTCATTGCTCGAATTCGCGCGCTCCACCCGGAGATTCACAGCGACATACGCGACCGCGTCGCTCGATTAATGGAGTTGGAGATCGGCTACCATCAGGCAGCCCAAGAGTTCGAAAAGGCGCGCGATTCGACGAGAGTCCTCGCAGAGGGTAGTGTCCGCAGGGAGACAGCCATGTTGAGATCGACCCTTTCACCGAAGACCTTGCCACTCCTCACCCAGCTCGTCCCATGTCACAGCGGAATAAAGCGATTGCCCCTTATCCTCAGTTGCACGCAGCCAAACTAAATCTTGCCCGGGCAACCGAGGAGCTTAAAGCGAGGATCGAATCCATAGACCAGGAATTCCACGCGGCGTTCATAAACGGCCGGCCCTCAATTCTCTGGGCAAGAATGCCGGATGAGCTTTACCTGTCGAACATTAAACAATGGTTGCAGGCGCCACGTACGAACTGCGCTCCCCAAAAGATTGTTCTGCCCCCGATCGACTCGAAGAAGCTCCTGGCCCCAAATGGGCAACGTGAGTATCAGCTGGAGGCGAGTGAGTCGCTTCGCCACTACGCAGAGTAGAACAGTACGAAGCTGCCCTGCATTTGTGGAGAAAGGGACCCCTGAGATGAACCTGTTTGAAATGGTTGCACCCTCCACATTTACATTGATCGTTCCGGGTGTCGGCGACCACAAGTCCGGCGACGCGCTCAGCGGCGTTCAGAAAGTTTACGAAAAGTATCTGTCATCTTCCGGAATTCCTGTCGAGCCGCGGCGAGATGCCAACCTCTCTGAGTTTTTGCCGGACGGCTTTCCTAAGGATCTGGCCATCAGAGGTCTCTTCATTCGATTGCAGGGCGGAACACATGTCGTCGCGACGCTCGATTGGTCGCATACACGCAAGAGACTTGCTCTCGATAGCACGCTCCCGAAAGGTGCGAGGGCCAACTTCTTTTGGAGGGCACTTGTAACCATCCTAGGGTTAGGGTTTGCTCTGAAAGATTGGTGTAGCCTTCTCCTACCTCACAAATAGCGGATATCTCGGTTCTGGGTGAAGGGTTGCGTCGCAATCACACTGGTTGCATTCCTTGCCTATAGCGCAAGTGTTCTGGCGTCTTTTACCGCGTGGCTCATCCTGCGATCGGCGAGCGACGCATTTGCCCGGTCAGATCTGTTGAGCCACCTGCCCAACTGCGTCTCCTACGACCAAGGCGCAATCCTGACTGTCAGTGCACTATTGCCTGCTCTAGCCCTTTCAGTGATTTGGTCCCTCGGCATTTGGGACCTACTATTGGACGTGATCTCGTATGCCGCGAATACGCGCCGCCGGAAGAATGTCGTTGAAACTCTGTCCGACATCATCTCGGGGATTGACAAGTCCAGAATCGGCGTTCCACTCATTCTCGTTGGTCATAGCCTCGGCAGCGTTGTGCTGACGCAAGCGATGCCCACGCTCACCGAAGGACCGGCGGTTCTCGTAACTTGCGGGTCCCCGTTGAACATGATGGCAAGAGCGTTCCCACCGATCGTACCTTCAAGTGAGAAGATTGCCTCCCAGATCTTCGCTCAATCTCGCATCCGGCAGTGGGTCAATTTTTATCGCGATGCGGATTACATAGGGCGATCACTCCGAATCAACCGGGTTCCCGGATTTTACGAGGCCTCAATTGGCGACGGCGGTCACACCGGATACTTCTCTGATGTCTCGTTTTGGACTGCCGTACTCAACCTTGTATGGTCCAAGTCGTCCTTAACCCCCAGCAAACCTCCTCTTTTGTCAGCTGCAAGCAGCCCGGATAAAAAAGAGCGGTCAAATCTCCGAGACCTTGCTTGGCTGAGTGCGCTCGTTGGCATCCTCACAGCGATCCTCGACACCTATATTTGCTGTACCTTCATCCTGCCCGACGGCGCCGTCTCACTGCTCTGTATTTCCTTCCCATTCGTCCTTGCCTGCATTGCTGGTTCCGCCGCTTGCCTTGTCGCGCTTGCAGCAATTTGGCTGTTCCTACGGAGCCGCTGGGGCAAATTCACTGAGGTCCCGATTTCCGAGTTTCGGCTATGGCGCTCGCCGCTTTGGTCGACTTAGCTTGTTAACCGCAGTCCTTTCACTTGCTGCGCTGTTCTTGTGTTTACGGCTCGCATAAGCCTGATACTTTCGTCCACCAAAGAATTTGAGCGCAATAAGTAGAGAGACTTGCGAGGTTGTGTCCCATAAACGCGGCGGTGGCCGATTTCCGCAATTTCGGTACGCTGGCCGACATCTGAGTACCGATACTTCGCCGAGGTTGAACGACCACTAAGCGGCTTCTTCAACCTGCTGTGCTGGCCACGTAGCTCGGGCAGATTCAAGGAAAGGGCACTGTATCTGCAGGACATGACCTTCTTCTTGCCGCCGTGTGCATGGTCTCGCCAGCGGACGCGACACGACCGTTCTCGAAAGCACGAGACGATGGTTGGAGATGGCGACGCGATGAGTGTAGCGGGCTAGGGTAGTTGAGAACACGTTCGGCGCCACGGAAGGGCGGCTTGCTGTAGACGACCCAGGTCCTGTTGATATAGCTGCCGGAGGAAACTGAGGAAACAGCCAGCTACGCTTCTCTCGCTCCATCCACGAAGCCTAGCCAGCTAACCCCAATTGGGCCAAAGTGAACTGCCGCAAGTGGGCCAAAGTTAGTTGCCAAACGCAACAAGACTCGACTCAGCGGGTGAACGGGCAGAAAACGGCACGAGGAATCGATCCACCTGGAGCCATCGAGGGCTAGGCCGCCGGCGGGAACGATGTAGTGGACATGGGGATGATGCTCAAGGTTCTGTCCCCAGGTATGGAGCACGCCGAGGAATCCGATATCGGCTCCTGCTTCTGGAACAGGGACCCCAATAGGCAGGCCCGGTGATAGCCGGGTGCCGCCGGGTGGGTTCCGGGGTGAGCCTGTCCGGGCCGGCCGGAGGGAAATAAAACAGATGCTTGTTCGGGGATGATAGCCGAAGATTGTTTGAAGTATAATATCTGAGATACGTATTACACCGTGCCCTCCTTCATGGCCGAGTTGGTTTCAACCTGGCGGGCGGGTGAGAGAAAGGGGACTATGTGGCAAGCAACAAGACAGTTAGGTTGTACTGGGTATTTACAGACGATCATGATGAACGTTGGTTTATCTTTGCAGCGAGCGCCAGGCCGGCGCGGTCGTTTCATGAGCACTACGAAGGCTACGGCGATGCATGAGCTCGTCTGGTGGTCCGGGACATAAGGCTGAATAAGTTCACCAACGGAGACCACCCTGCCAGATGCGGGAGCCTGCCGGCGGTGG
The DNA here is from genome assembly GCA_963764735.1 of uncultured Acidobacteriaceae bacterium. Taxonomy (GTDB): domain Bacteria; phylum Acidobacteriota; class Terriglobia; order Terriglobales; family Acidobacteriaceae; genus Edaphobacter. The sequence goes on along the minus strand of CAVXTS010000005.1, from coordinate 63,644 downwards.
GCTTCGAAGACGCCGGGCTCGGTTCCGGACCGCCGCAAGGTCCGCTTTGAGGGAAAGATCTATACAGAGGGCGTCCTGGAATCCCCAGTGGTGCGGGGAAGGCAGCTGATGGCGGTGAAGCTGCAGGAGATCCACAGTCTGGAACTTAAGAAGGCATGCTCCTCGACGGCGGAGTTGGAGGATGCGCCCGGGGTGGAAACGAGATCGCGGCTTGTGAGTTAGGGCAGGGTCCGGGGCAGCTCCGCCGAAGCGGCGACGGGCTGCCCTGCCCGAGGCGGCGGCGGCGGGGCAATTTTGATCGCAAACTGGGTCGGGAACTGACCTCCGAAAAACATCTGTTCTTGTGTCATAACTCTCAGCCATGATTCCGGGAGTAACCGTTTCCTTCTAGATCATGTGAAATGACGTACGGAAACCTCCGGAGTCGACTGCGACTATTTTGGGATCATTTTCGAGCGACCCCCTCTGAAGGCTATTACCTGCTTCTTTGCAAGTAATAAACGGGTGACTGAAAGCGAGCTGGGAGGGCTGCGGTGGGCTGCTGGGATGCCGTGCCGGGATAAGGCTGGGAACGAGCGATGAGGGGGAGGGGCTAGGTCGCCGGCGAGGGGCGTTTTTGTGTGGCGGGCCGGAGGGACCTGGGCTGGCCTGGCGCGTGCGAGGAATGTTTTTGTGTCGGCGGGACGAAGGGACCTAGTCCGCCAGCTCTTCCGCACTCCCGGTCCGCAGGCGCTCCGCATGGATCGAGTTCGACAGGTAGCGCAGGTTGGAGTCCGAGGTCAGGTTCTCCTCGACCATCCTGGTCAGAAACTCTGCTTCCCGGGTGACGTTGCCCTTGCCGCGGCGGCGGCCGGCGTAGAAGCGGCGCTTCATGTTCTGGAACATGGTGAGAGCGATCTTCTGGTCTTCGTAGGCCCTTCTGTGCGTTCTTTATGTCCGAGTAGGTGACGTCGGTCGCGTTCATGGTCTGACGGTACTCACGCTGGGCGTTGCAGGTTGTGTTGCCGACAGTGGGGTGTCCAAAGTGGGACCTTCTTCTCTCTCTGGAGTCTCTAACTATCTCAGATATAATAGAGGCCTGAAAAGACCTCAAATGAAACGCGCCGCGTATATATGAGGGTCTCCACCCTCGATCAGCACCCAGAAGCCCGACTCTATGACCTCCGTCAGATGGCCGACCAGCGCGGCTATAAGGTCGTCGAGTACGCCGACATGATCTCCGGGGCGAAGGCCCGCCGGCCGGTGCTCGATGCAATGATGCGTGATGCCCGCCGGGGCCAATTCGACGTCGTGATGGTATGGGCTTCGGATCGGATCGCGAGGTCGGTCAAACACTTCCTGGAGCTACTGGATGAGTTCAACCGGCTCAACATCGAGTTCGTCAGCTTCGGTGAGCAGATCGACACCGGCAGCCCGTTGGGAAGAGCGATCATGGTGATCGTCGGCGCCGTCGCCGAGCTCGAGCGCAGCCTAATCATCGAGCGGGTGCGCGCCGGCATGTGGCGGGCCAAGCTCGAGGGTCGACATATCGGACGGAGGGCTCTGGTTCTCGATCGAGCCGCCATCCAACGCGACCGTCAGCAAGGCCATAGTCTGGGCCAGCTGGCGAAAGCCCACGTAGTCAGTCGCACCGCCATCCATCGCGTGTTGGGCGAGCAAATCCGGCCCGTCACAAAACGGGTGGAAAAACCCGCCGCGTAAACCACCCCGAATCAAGGGCCGGATCTCCCCGGCTTGGCTGTTCCACAGCCTGCGGGTTGTGAAACAAGGCGAGAGTAGCGAAACGTGCCGAGCCGATTTTAGTGGCAAGTCGTAAGAGCATATTTTCATCTTGCCACTAGGCTTCAGAACTCCACCCTACCCTGGACCGCAATCATTCGCGGCGAACTGTCGCCTCCAAGTCCGACGCCTAAAAGTCCCGTAGGCGGCGAGATGGTGCTGGTAAGCGCACCAAAGCCAGTTTGTGTCGCCGGTTCGCCTGGCGTACCCGCCTGATTGCTGGGCAGCGCAAAGTTAGGGTGATTGAAGGCGTTGAAGAACTGCGCGTCGAAGCGGAAGGCGACATGTTCGGTGATTGGAATCTTCTTTGTCAGAGTAACCTCGGAATATGTGAAGTGCGGCCCGCGATAGTTATTGCGGCCTGAGTTGCCGAACTGGCAGTTGGCGGGCGAATCTCCGCCGACACACGCACCGGTGCCGGGGTCGACCACAGAGGCAAAAGCGTCTGGGTTCAGCCACTGCAGACTGCCTGCCTGGGTGACGCCGGGGACGGCGGTCTTGAGATAGAGTGGAACCCCGGGAACCCGGTTCGCATACTGCGGCCCACTACCCTGAAAGATGCCGTGGTTGTTGGCCGTGTAGGGAGCGCTGAGCACGCTGAAGGGCAACCCACTGTGCAGGAACGCCGTCCCCGATACCTGCCAGCCAGCGAACGCGTTTGTCAGGAATGAGTGACTGGAATGAAACGGGATCGCAACAATTCCGAAGGCCGACAGATTGTGGCGGACGTCGTAATCGCAGTTGCCATACTCCCTGCGCAGACCTCCTGGCAGGGGCGAGAGAATGCCCAGGCTGGAGAAGGCAAGCAGGCCGCCGTTCGATACTTCGTCGAGACAATGGCTGTAGGTATAGTTTCCTCGAAGGGTCAGGCTGCCGATTTGCTTGGTCACGGCGGTTTGCAAGCCGGAATAGTGACTGCCCGCGCCGGTGCGGAATTCGTTCATGCTGCCGAAGCGTTGGTCCAGCGGCTGGTTATAGGCGAAGGGAGCGAAGCAGCCGTTGCACACCGTCTGGTAGCCATTCAACTGGACTTGATACGGCTCATGCACGGCACGTGTGCCGACATAGTCCACTCGTAGCGCGCCATGCGGACCCAGTTCGCGCTCGATACCAAGGCTCCATTGCAGGAAGTAGGGCGTCTTCAATGTGCCGCTGGGAAAGGTGTTCATGTTCACCGCCAGCGGACACGTAGGAGAGTCAGCGGCGAGACCGGCACACGGAGCGCCGCTCGAATGAAAGACGGCCTGGAAGGATTGATTGGCCTGCGCGGTCGCATCCACGGCGCTGCTAATCCCAACACCGCCAACCTGTCCGTTGATTCCACCTACGAAGACCGGCCCATACGGAGGATTGGTTGCGCCGAGGTCCGCCACCTGCGCCGGGATGATGTCGTTGAAGACGCCGCCGCCCGCGTGCAGGGCCATCGTATTCGACAGCTTGTAGGCCACGGACATTCGCGGCTGCCAGCTAAAGAGTGGGGTGCCTGGGAAGAGAGTCCGCACATTTGTCTGGATCGCTCGGCTCAAGGGCTGGTCGATGTCGTGAGCCATGTCCAGGAACGATCCGGCAGGCCGTGCGAACAGGCCGTGCTGGTTGACCGGGTTGGTGTTCCACGTCACGCGCAGACCGGGAATCAGGGTCCATCGCCGGCTGAGCTTGCAGGTGTCCATGGCGTAGAGGTCGAGATTGCCGGTGGCGATCCGTTCCTTCTGCGCGATGGGGAAGGCCGCGGTGACGGTGGAGGCCGCGCCGTAAGTGAATTGGGCCAGGTCGTTGTAGACGGCGTACGGGACGACCCCTTCGCCCAGGTCGTAGTCGCTGACGTCAAGACGGCGGGAGTTCTCGCCGAACTTGAAGCTGTGGCGGCCACGCGTCCAGATGAGGTTGTCGTTGATCTGCCATTGGGTGACTTTGCGGCCCTGGGTGTAGGTCTGGTCATTGCCGCCAAGGGTGGTGAACGGTGCGTTGGAACTGCCCCCGGCGAGCACGATGGGAAAGGTTGCGAGCACCTGCGAGTAGTTGTTCGGCAGAAAGAGGCTGGAATACCAGCTAGCCCCGGGGTTGAACTGATTCACGAGATTCGGCGTGAACAAGTGGGTGTAGCCCACCACCAGGGTGCGCTGCGGCTGCGGGGAGTAGGAGTTGAAGATGGAATTGATGGGGTCGGTGTACGCGGCCTGCAATCCGGTGTCCTGCTGGAAGCGATACCAGACGCTGTCATTCGCGCCGATGGTGTGATCGATCTTGAGGACGATTAGATTCTCGCTGTCGGAGTTGTTCAGCGACTGCGTATGTTTATTGGCGCAGCCTTTATAGTCAAAGATATTGGTTGCCGATTGGCCTAAGTACACCTTGCCATTCTCATCGATGGGGCACATGAGTACTGCTGTTGGCGTGCCCGCCGTATTGCCGTAAAGCCCGAACATGTTCTTGTAGAACCCGTACTCCTCCGGTTGCGCGGCCAACGTAGGACAGTTGTACTGAACTGGGTTGCTGCCCGGCACCACGGTGCAATTGATCCAGTCAGTTCCAATCTGCGACGTGTTGAGCTGCTGCAAAACATACTGCTGATAGGCGAGCGACGGGACGGTGGTGCGGGCGACGAGGGGAAGGGCGATGCGAATGCCCTCGTAGTGAGCAAAGAAGAAAAGCTTGTTGGTGCGGATTGGGCCGCCAACACTGACCCCGAATTCATTCACGGTGGAGCGCGGCTTCTTTGCAATGTTACCCGGCGTGTCGTTGGCATGAAGGAAAAAGTCGGTGGCGTTGAGTAGGGATCCGTTCCATATCTCGTACGCGTCGCCGTGAAACTGGTTCGTCCCCGACTTGGTGAAGTAGTTCACCTGCGAGGCTCCGTAGCGTCCCATATCCACTGCGTACGAGTTGGTGTTGACGGTCGCTTCCTGCAAAGCGTCCAGGCCGATGACAAGGTTCGTAGAAAGCCCGATGTTCAATCCGAGAAACGGATCGTTAGCATCGAAGCCGTCGAGTATGTATCCGTTCGAGGTTGCAGGCAGCCCATTGAACTCAACATTGCCGTAGCCGCCTGCGGCCTTGGCATCGTTTGACGAGCCAGCCGTGTTCATCAGTGCACCCTCGGCGAACTGCGCGATGTAGGTCAGGTCCTGGCCTGGGTTGGGTAGGCTCTTGATGGTCTTGGCTTCGATCGTGGTGGTGGTGTTCGCGTTCTCCAGACTCATCAGCCCGGATTGCGCAACGACTTCGACGGCCTGCGAAGTGGATGCGAGAGTGAGCGCGAAGTTGATGATGGCCGTCTGACCCACTGAGACGCCAGTCGGCTGCGATGCGGCGATGCCGAATCCCGAGGCACGGACTGCGATGCGATAGGTTCCGGGATTGATCTGAGAGAAGAGGAAGCGCCCATCGGCATTGCTCCGGACGGTGCGGACTGCGCCGGTATTGACCTCGGTTGCCTTCACCTGCGCGCCGGGAATCATCGCGCCGCTCGGATCGGCGACGGTGCCTGCGAGGGCACTGCTGGTGCCGCTCTGCGCTCGAAGCGGCAACGTATTGGCCGCTGCCATAACTGCAAAGAGCGCCACGGCAATTCCTGTAAGTTCCCTAGACACGATTTAGGCTCACCTAACAATTAGGTTTACCTAATTAGCGGGCGCTGTCAAGTGAACGGCCCGACGACGGATCAGTTGAGGAAGTTCAAATCCTCGCCGTCCCCTTCCCAACATTCGCAAACCTACGCTATAGTCATGGGATGCTGGGCAAATACACAACTTCGCAGATGCGATCGCCGTGGAGAGTTCTTCTCGGCGTGTTGTGTATCGCGCTGATCATGGTTGGCGGTCTGGTTGCCGCCACGCATACCCACTCGCAGCGGGAGATCTCCCACCAGGATTGCAGCCTCTGCGTCACCGCGCACATGGCAGTGCAGGTTGCCGTCACGGTGACGCAGGTTTGCGTCACTCAAGTCTTCACACGGGTTGAGGCGTCACGTCCGGTCGCCCCCTACGACTTTACCCCACAATTTGCACTCTTTTGCCGCCCCCCTCCGGCCGCTTGAACCGCTTGTAACTGAAGCGTTTCGAAGTCAGGCTCTAACCCAAGGGAGGCACGTATGCACACGCTCATTCAGCGCGCGTTGTTGGCGACGCTATTCATCTCCATTTTCTTCAGTGGTTCGGTGCTTCCGGCCCAGTCCGCGGGCAACTCCGGCACCATCTACGGCACCGTCGCCGATTCGACCGGCGCAGTCATTCCCAACGCCACCGTCACCATCCAGAACCCCGTCAGCGGCTACAAGCGCGAAACCAAGTCCGACGGCTCCGGCCACTATCAATTCACCAACCTGCCGCTCAACCCCTACCACCTCACCGTCTCCGCTCCCACCTTCGCCAGCGCGGTGGAAGACGTCGATGTCCGCTCCGCCGTGCCTATCACCTTGACCATCAGCCTCAAGCCCGGCACCACCTCCACCACGGTCCAGGTCACGACCGATGCCGCCGACCTCATCGAAAACGATCCCGTCGGCCACACCGACGTGGACCGCGACCTGTTCGAGAAGCTGCCGCTGGAGAGCCAGTCGTCCACTCTCAGTTCGCTCGTCACCCTGGCCTCGCCCGGCATCGCAGCCGACTCCAACGGCCTCTTTCACGGCCTCGGCGACCACGCCTCCAACTCCTTCTCCATCGACGGCCAGCCCATCACCGATCAGCAAAGCAAGGTCTTCTCCAACCAGCTCCCCTCCAACTCCGTCCAGTCGCTGGAAGTCATCGACGGCGCGCCCCCAGCCGAGTTCGGCGGCAAGACCAGCGTGGTCATCGACGTAACCACCCGCTCCGGCCAGGGCGTCACCACTCCCACCGGCTCGGTCACCACATCCTACGGGACCTTCGGCTCATCCACCGCCTCCATCGATCTCAGCTACGGCAACAAGAACTGGGGCAACTTCATCGAACTCGATGGTCTCAACACCGGCCGCTTCCTCGACCCGCCCGAGTTCGCCGTCTTCCACGACAAGGGCAACGAGTTCAATGTCTTCGACCGCATCGACCGCCAGCTCACCGCAGCTGACTCCATACACTTCAACCTGGGCGTCAGCCGCTCCTGGTTCCAGACCCCCAACTCCTTCGACAACCTCAACGTCCAGAATGTCGTCAGCGGCGGCACCACCGCCAACCCGACCTTCGGCAGTGTGGGCAACACCGACCAGCGCTCCAAAATCGACACCTTCAACATCGCCCCCACCTACACCCACACCATCAGCGTCAACTCTGTCTTCAACTTCACTGGCTATGTCCGCCGCGACGCCTACGACTATTACCCCAGCAAGAATCCCCTCGCCGACCTTGGCCCCATCCAGAGCCAGACCATCAGCCAGGTCCGTTCGCTGACCAACGCCGGCGCTCACGCCACCATCTCCTACGTGAAGGGCGTGAATAACATCAAGGTCGGCGCCGAGTACTCGCAGACTCTGCTGCGCGAGAACGATCCGCTCGCCATCATCAACGCAACCTTCAACTCGCCCTGCGTGGACCAAAGCGGCAACCCGCTCCCGGGTTTCACCAGCCCAACCCAGTGCGCCAAGGCAGGCGATGTCTCCAACGATCCCTCGGTTGGGGGCACGTTCGATCCCGACCTGTTGCCGTATGACCTCACCCGCGGCGGCGGCTACTACACCTTCAACGGCCACACTGACGTCAAGGAACTCGCGCTCTACGCCGAGGACCAGATCACCGCCGGCCCATGGACCATCAACGCCGGCATCCGCGGCGACCTTTACAACGGCCTCGCCATCCAGCGCCAGGCCGAACCCCGTATGGGCGTCGCCTACAACATCAAGCCGTCCAACACCGTCCTCCGCGTCTCCTACGCACGCACCCTCGAGACCCCTTTCAACGAGAACCTTGTCCTCTCCAGCCAGGGCTGCGGCAGCGCTGTTCTCGCGCCATTGCTCCTCTGCAGCCCTGGCGTCGGCACCACCCTCCAGCCCGGCTTCCGCAACGAGTTCCACGCCGGCCTGCAGCAGGCCCTCGGCAAGAACTTCGTCCTCTCCGGAGACTACATCTGGAAGTACACCCACAGCGCCTTCGACTTCTCCGTCCTCGGCAACACCCCCATCACCTTCCCCATCGACTGGCACAACTCCAAGATCCCCGGCTTCGACCTCCGCGCCGATGTGCCCCACTTCCATGGCGTCTCCGCCTTCGTCGTCATGTCCTCGGTCGCAGCCCGCTTCTTCCCGCCGCAGACCGCCGGTGCCGGAGCAGCCCCGGGCGGTGGCTATCCCTTCCGCATCGACCACGATGAGAGGTACAACGAAACCACCCATCTGCAATACCAGATCCCGGGCAAGTTCTCGCCCTGGTTCTCCTTTAACTGGCGCTACGACAGCGGCCTCGTCGCCGGCGCGACCCCTTGCTATAACGTCGTCGGCGCCAACACTCTCTGCGCCGCAACTTCGATCTCCATCGGCGGCCAGCCCGGCGTCGACCTCACCAGCCTGGATGCCGACCAGCAGTTCCAGGCCGGCATTTCCTGCAATGGAGTCGCGGCCACCCCGTACTCCGGGTTTACCCAGTGCCTCGTCTCGCAATACAAATCCAGCCTCCTCTCCATTCCCGCTGCCAACACCGAGGACGACGACCACAACCCACCCCGCGTCGCCCCCCGCAACGTCTTCGACGCATCGATCGGCGAGGACAACCTCTTCCAGGGCGACAAGTACAAGTGGAGCCTCCACCTGACCGCCGTGAATGTTACCAACAAGTACGCGCTCTACAACTTCCTCTCGACGTTCTCGGGAACTCACTACTTAACCCCGCGGGCGCTGACGGCGGAACTCGGATTCCATTTCTAGAACAGCTCGACTCAACCCTGGTGCCCGGAAGAGCCTCAACGGATCCTCCGGGCGGGCTGCGCAAGAGGAGGGTTTATGTCAGGAGTTCCTAAATGGGGTCGTAGCAGCAAGCGCCGCCTACGCCTGATCCGCTGGACACCCTGGGAGATAGTTAGCGCCGCCGGACTCGGGTGTCTCTTGTCTCTACTTTCCCTCGCGCTGGCCCATTGGCTGGCAACCCATCCATTTGACTAGAGCCGGTCCTTCGGGCCCTATGCCGTGAAGTTGCCATTCCGAATGAGAGGTGACATGACCTACTCAGACAGACCGATGCGATATCGTGGCGGAAAGCATTCTCCTATCCGCTTTACGGCACAGGATAAATGGCTTGCCGTTTTGATAGCTTTGCCTGGCCTACTAGCCATGTTCGCGGGCGGATGGTTGGGTGCAAGCTATCACGATTAGGTGCAACGACGTTGCCCCGAGTGCAACCCATCGCCAGGCATGAGTGGGGAGCAGTTGGCCTACTCCCCCCTTGTTTCACAAACTGTAGGTTCTTGACTATCCGCCGTCGCCTGCGATCCAATACTTCAGTGACGAGCGGCCCGGCCCGCACAGCTTCGGGTGCGGTGGGTGGGATCGATGGAGGTATGGGACAGGCGGCGCTCCGGAGTATGTGAAACTGACGAAAACGCGCGGCTGGGCTCAGATGGAGGCCGATTAGGCGAATGCGTACGTCATCTATCTGCTGGGCGACGAGGACATCGACCCACAGCAGAAGGACCTTGATGGCTCTTGTGCGGGTGAGGCGGAGGGGTCAACGCGGCTGGCGCGTGGCCAGGCCTATTTCGCCTATCTCAAAGCCCGCCATCCTTCCAACTGGGGCAGAGAATGTGGCTGGTAGATGGTGGAGGCTCCCTGCGGTGTCAAGGCATTGTTCGCAACCGGGACGTGCAAAGATGAGTAGCTTAATCGAATGGGTGACCCCAATGAAGCATGGCTGTGATGGTCCACCTAACCTTCGGCCTCCGAATTGAAGTTTTCTTGAAGATATCCGCCCTGCATTTTCCAGTGGCCTGTATATATCTCTTCGCTTGCTGCGTTGCAATACCGGCTACTCTCAAGCTGAGATCGGCGGCAACACATCTCCAGTGCTTAGTGCAGCGAGGAATGAGATCGACCGTGACTTTGCCGTGCTGAAGGATCAGTCGGTCGCGGCCTACTATCTCAGCTATGAGATAGCCGACTCGAAGATTGAGACGGTCTCTTCGAGCTTCGGGACCCTACACTTTCGACGACGAGGGCGTACGGGCGCGGCCCGTCGTCGCGGTCAAGGACGGCATTCTCAAGAACTTTCTTGTGAGCCGTGCGCTGATCCAGGGTTTTCCCAACTCGAACGGTCATGGTCGCGCACAGGCCGGAATGTCGCCGGAGGCACGTCAGTCGAACCTGATTATCGTGAACTCCAAGTTTGTAACCCGCGAACAGCTGAAAAAGCTTGCTGATCGGTCAGATCAAGAAGCAGAATAAGCCCTTCGGCCTCCTCTTCGACGACATTCAGGGCGGCTTCACCCTCACTATGCGTGCACTCCCCAACGCCTTTGAGGTGCTTCCCATCATGGTCTATCGCATCTATCCCGATGGGCGAGAAGAGCTTGTTCGCGGAGTGAATCTGGTCGGAACACCTCTTGCAGCCTTCAGCGAAATCATTGCCGCCGATGACGAAAAGGCCGTATTCAACGGGGTCTGCGGAGCTGAGTCGGGCTGGGTTCCGGTCTCGGCCAGCGGCCCGGGCATCCTCATCTCGCAGATCGAGGTGCAGAAGAACACCAAGTCGCAGGAGCTCCCGCCGATTCTGCCTGCGCCCCTGACGGCAAACACAGGAACTGCGCGATGACGAAGCCGCTGCTCGCCGTTGCACTCTGTGTCCTCGCTTCGTCCCCTATTTACGCGCAAGCCGACGACATCGAAACCCGCGCTCTGCGCGATGAGATGCAGCGCTTGATGAAGTTGCTGCAGATCCAGTCGATGGACTGTCCGTACTACATCGACTACAAGATCGTCGACAAGCAGAGCGTGACGGCGCATGCCCATTTCGGCTCGTTGGTCGAAGCCGCACAGACGCACACTCGCCTGCTCACCGTCACGGTGCGGGTTGGCAGCTACCAGTTCGATAACAGCAACAATGGCGGCGCAGACTTCGACAGAATCCTTTCGCTCTTGACCTCGGCTGCCAGCGACCGGGCCGTCAGCTGATCGGCTACCTGCTTCGCACTGGCAAGGATCCCTGCCTCGCTGGGGAAGTCTTTCAGAGAGCGTGCGTGCGAGGAATAGACATCGTGGAAGTTTTCGCCGTTGCCACGAAGAGGCTGTGCGCGATGCGCAGGTACCTGACATCAACCTCAGGACCTTCAAGGATATTTTGGCCGTCTCCAGAAACCACAGGGTCTACACCGAACACGCGAAGGACGATCACCCTTCGCTCGGCATTCTCTCTCTGCTTGGTTTATCCGGCCTGCCCGGCCTCCCTCCCTCAACCAATGGCGACCTGGTCTCTTACGTCCTTCCGGGCCTTCTCTTTGACAAAGTGAACGAACTGGGCGTTGGTGCACTCGGGCATCCCGCGGAGGTTGACGGAAATGGCGGCGATGGGGACGCCGAGGCCGGCGACCCGGTTTCTCGGCAATGCACACATTCCGTTCGTGCTCTTCCGCACCATCACAGGTTGCAGGTCGGCATCCAGACGGACTACTCCGGCGCCGCTGCGCATAGCCTCCGGTAACGGAAGCACGGCAGAGGCTATCGCATCGGATGGAACTTGGGTTGACTGTGAATGTGTGCCGCCGTAGCTTTCCGCCTCAGCTTTCCACGCATAGCCCGGGTCTGCATTCTTCCACATCTTCAGCAGTTCGCCATAACTGGCCTGCGCCGCCGCATCGTCTCCCATCGCACGTTCCGCCCGTGCCAGGCCCATCAGCGACTCCGCTCTCCGCGGTGCGCGTTGCAACGACGTCTCGAAAGCCTTCCGGGCATCCGCGTACCGCTTCTCTCGCAGCAACAGTTCCCCAAGCAGCTCATCCGGAGGCTTCACCGTCACCGGCGGCCCGAAGTCAAACGCCATCGCATCGTATGTCTCGGCTGCCTCTCGCGCCTCCGCAATGGCGTTCTGCATGTCACCGCCCTCAGCCGTGACCAGGGCATTCAACTCCTTCGCGAGAATTCCCAGGTCCTTCAAATCCTCCGGTTCGACGTCTGGAGCCTTCGCTTCCTCCATCGCCATCTCACGAACGGTCGCCAGCGAACTTGCGGCCAAATCCTTGTCTTTCCGCATTGCTGCGGCGTAACCGGTCGAAAACGCGTCATACCCTTTCCCCACCGGTCGCAGGCTATCCAAATCGACCTTCAGCGTCGCCGCGGTCCCCGCCCAGTCCTCCCCCTCAATCACTGCAATTCCACGCATGTCGACCAGGCTCGCATTCACTCCCCGCGCCTTCGCCGGCAGTTTCGCCTCAGCCTCCGCGCCTGTGCGCTTGCACTCCGCCAGTGTCCGGTCCCCGTCCTTCACCCGCCCCTGCTGGTAGTAGCCGTACTCCAGCCAGATGTCGTAATGTCCGCAGTCGATCACCGGCTGGCCCGCCGCCCGGGCATGCTCGTCCACTACCCGCATGGCGTTCACATTGGCGTCAACCACATCGTCCCACATACCCAGCGCCATAAAGATGTGCGAGCACATGTGCTGCGCGTGGCCCGCATCAGGCGCAATCTTCGAGAGCGCCCGCGCCGCCTCCAGTGCTCCCGCCGCATGCTGCGGATCGTCCATCCCATGAATCCAGTAGTGAGCTGCTCCCGGATGATCCGGGTTCCGTGCAAACGCCGCCTTCGCAATCGCCGCCGCCTTCAGATAGGTCGGCACATCGCGTATGCCTTCACTCCGCCCAAGCAACGCCAGCGAATAGAAGAGCTGCACCTCGTCATCCGCCGGGTACGCCTTGCTCATCTGTTCCATCGCCTCCGCGTACTGTGCGTCGCGCTCACGCTTGGTGCCCTTGTCTGTGTATAGAATCTCCACCGCCTCCATGTATGCTCGCTCCCGCGGGTCGGGGATCCGGCTCGCTCGCGCCTCAGGCGTCGCCCCCAACTTCGCGAGTGCGGCCTGACCCGCCTTGGCGTCCAACTCATTCCATACCGGATGGTTGAAGGTCATCGCCTCGCCCCAGTACGCCATAACAAATCCGGGGTCCAGCGCTTCCGCAGCAACAAATGCCTTCGCCGCGTCGGAGTATTCAAACAAGTGCAGCAGCAGCAATCCGCGCACGAACTCATGCTGCGCAGCGGCCGACTTGGCCGAAGTAGGAAAGTTGGCTGTGCCGAGGCCAGGAACCTTTTCCGCTTGCAGAGTCCCTGCAAGGATCGGCAACAGCAGCAGAAGCCGCAAGATCATCTTCATCCGACGTCTACCTCTCTCCCGCCGCCCTTTCGACGCGGGGGTGTCGCCCAGGAACTCAACTCTGATCTCATTTGCACTGGATGGCCCGGAAGGCACCAAGTGTATCGCAACCGCTGGAAGGATGTTATACCGCCATTCGCTGTTGATTTAGGACATCTTGCGAACTGCGCGGAAATCGGTCTGGTCGATGGAATAGGGGCTGTGCAGATAGTTGCGCGGCTCACTAGTGCTCGAAATTATCGGGCAACAGCCAGTTTCGAACCTCCCGCAAAGTCGGATGCGGTAACTGAGAGTCTGCCAGGGGCACTTTTATTGCAACCCCGTCTTGCGAGCACTCCGACTGAGCGGGGGGTAGCCGGAACTGAGTAACTTCCGGATCGGCGACAACTCGCCCGGAAAGCATCGGTAATCCAATCCCAATGTCTTCGTCACTGTGTTGGGTTTCCACGCAAATTGACTCATTGCGTTGCTTATGTCAAAAAAAACCACACGAACCATCCTTCCTCATAAACGGCATAGAAGGAGAACCCACGGCTATTCTCCACAGTTTTCGGAAACTGGGTCCTTTCAAGTCGGGTCTTATGCTCCCTATTGTGTGCGTCGCTCTCGTCGAACTGGCCAGTCCGGGCAGCGGCCCAGGTCCAGGTCTGCAATCTCACAGGGGTACCCAATCGTTTTCGCTTACAGCACCACCAATAATGTGAGTAATGCGCAGGGCCAAATTACCCGGACGGTAACCAATGTGCATCGCTGGTATTCGGTAGCCCCTACCGCTTGTTTCGTCCTGGTGCAGACCGTATATTTCGGCGAACTCTTTTACTTCTACGGCGTCGAGGTCGGAAACCCGAAGTCCCTCGCTTATGGGAGGACTAACGCCCGTTGCGTGTCACCCATCACCAAGGCGACCGTGCACTTCCAGTACAACGGCGCCAGGCGAGTCCGCCGTGCGCCGCGGGCGAGACGAAAGTGGGCATGGTAGTGTTCGCCATTCCCTACGCGACGGAGGGCGGGAGGTATGGCACTTTTGGGGGTACTTCTAGCTTTTACGTCGGGCCCAACGGATGATATCAGGTGAGCCGCGGCCTGCCAAGGCCGGCCCGGCTCTCAGAAATGCGTGTCTGGGCGAATGACCACCTACTTGGCAGTAACCCTCGGACCCGCAGGCGATTTCGGTAATAACGATTTTCTCATTTCTGCTTGGCCGAGTTGCGGGAATCATCGCGGACCTGTGTCAATTGACGAGAACAGGGCTTGTCACTCTTCGAGAGATTCGAACGACGTTTTCGGCCTCTGGGCGATCTATGACCTTGCCGTGCCGCGTAGCTGTGAAGTTGTGGGCCGACTACGTTGGAAAAGTTATAGTTGTCGCGGCGGTCGGCGTCGATGGTCCAAAGCATGGCTCCGATCATGTCGGGGTGGCCGGTGGGCTTGCGCAGTCTATACCTGGCGCCAGCAGGAGCTTTGCCGGAGATGATGTCGTCCATCGCCTGACTGACGATAGTCGGCGACGTGTATCCGGCGAGAAAGCCGACGGCGACCTTACTAGCCGCCAGGGGCGGGAAGAACTGCTTCGAATCTTCTCCAATGTTGAAGCCATGCAGCAGAAGTTCAGTCATAGCGGTGTGGTAATCGACCGAGCTTGACTGGTAGATTTCCCCATCGAGACCTTCGAGGGGAGGCGTATTATAATCCTGCACGTCGATGAAGGAGAGGATGTCTCGGATGGCATAAGTGATGGCCAGGTAGGAGCCAAACTGGCCAGCGTAGCTTACAGCACCGGCGGGCATCTGGGTGCCCTCGGGTACGAGGCTGATCATGAAGCCGGGGCCAAAACGATCGCGCAACTGACGGAGGGCCGAGATGAGGTTCACAATGGAGGGCGTGGTGGGATGCTTGAAGTCCGTGTCACCGGGATCGATGTAGAGAGAGGGGGTCTCGAAGTCCAGATCAATCCCATCGAAGCCATATTCGGTGACGATTTGCGTGACCGACGAGACGAAGCCCAGGATACTCGCCGGATCGACAAGAGTGAAAACCTTGCCACCGCCGCCAAGTGAGATCACGACCTTCTTACCCTGGTTCTTCAGGCTCTCAATGTCGGCCTTGAACTGCTCCGGTTCGAGTCTAGCGTGCAGGTGGAACCGCAGAGTCCCTTCCCGCGCGGTCCTGTCCGGCTCGGCGAACGCGACCAGGATCACGTCCCAGTGCGGTGAGACCTCGCGGAGCGGGAACGTCCCCGTCCAATAGCCGATCATCCAATGTCCATTGGGCGATCCGCTGAGCGGGACCGCTGCGACTGTGGATCGTGGCGCTGCGGAGTCCACCGGTGCGGAGACGACACCGGCTGGCGTGCAGCGCTCGGCGGGCACAGTGAGCGCCCGCGTGCCCGGAAAGCTATACGTGTTGCCAATATCCGCCGAGACGCCGACGTACCACGGGAGCAGAGCTATATTTTGCACGTGGTATGTGGCTCCGCCCGTAAGGAGGGACGGCGGCTCTTTCGCCGTTGTCGACATCGAGTTTCTCCAGCGAGAGCTTTTCAAGCAGATTCCGAGACAGGACGGCAAACTCATCATTGCCTTGACGCATTAGAACCGCGAGTACCCCCGTTCAGTCGAGGTCCCAAACCCGGGACCTCCTCCTTTTATGCCGGTACCAAAGTGGCACTATTGTGGCACACTGATTTTTAGCGGGCAGATCGGCACATATCGCAAATCCTCAATGTTTATGCTTGATTTAGGTGGTAGCGTTACCGGGGCTCGAACCCGGACTCTCCGCCTTGAGAGGGCGGGAATTCATGTCTAAATGTCGTGCAGCCGACTTCGACACACTGCGACAATATGCAGTCAAAACAACCATGGATACTGGCGATTATGAAATGGTAGCAAGTTAAGTTACAGATCAAAGATTGCAGTGAGTAGCAGGAATAGCCGTGCACAAGTATCCATAAAGTATCCATTTGGTATCCGCTGGGGTGCTATCCTCAGCCCTGAGGATTGCGGGCCGTGGCACGGGAAGCGAAGCAGGTCAGAGGGGTGTATGAGCACGTCAAGGGAAGCGGCATCTGGTTCGTCCGGTACCGTCTTGACGGCAAACTGGTGCGAAAGAAGATCGGCACGCAGGCCCAGGCGAAGACCTACCTCGACAAGCTGAATTATGTGCGGGCATCGGGGGACGGTGTCGTCCCCCTGTCCGCCAAGCAGGCGGTCAGGACCGCCAAGGAGGCAGCGGAGGATCCCGCTGGGCCCGACCAGATCACGCTGGGACAACTATGTGAGGGGCTCAAGGCGCATATCGCGTCCGATCCAGAGCACTACCGCGACCAGTACAACCCGCCGCGGCGGATCGCGCGCATCAAGGCAGCCTTCGGGAACCGACCGGCAGCGAGTATCCGTCCTTTCGAAATCTCCAACTGGCTCTCGACCCTCAAGACACCGAAAGGGAAGCGCATCAGTGATGGAACCTGGAACCGATACCGGACCATGTTTTCCTCGATTTATGCCTGGGGCAGGCAGCAGGAGAAGGTTACGGTCAATCCCGTCCGTGAGTTCAAGCGCCTCAAGGAGCCGGATGGAATCATCCGCTGGCTCGATCCGGAAGAGGAAGCCAAGCTGCGCAAGGTACTCATGGAGGATGTAGCAGCTACTCCCGAGGACCATCCCGTCCTGAGGCAACAGAGACTGCATCGCATCTACGAGCTGGACATCGCGCTTGGGACTGGCGTCCGCCGCTCTGAGCAGTACCGAGTGACCTGGCCCGCGGTCAACTTCAATCGCAAGGAAATCGTCATCCCGAAGACCAAGTTCGGGCCGGCGCGTACGGTCCACATGATTCCAGCGGTCGAGCGTGCCCTGAAGGGGTTGAAGAAGCTCACCCTCACGCCCCGGGAGTGGAAGAAGGGCGTGCCCAGCAAGGTACCTAAGGGCTGCGTCTTCGCCATTCATGAGAACCGGACCTGGTTTGTGAGTGCCGTGGAGCGGGCCAAGCTCAAGGGTGTCCATTGGCATGTCCTACGACACACTTTTATATCGCGACTCGTTCAGAAGGGTGTCAACCTCAAGATCGTCCAGGTGGCCGCGGGTCATCGCACGATTGCGATGACCGCGCGGTACGCTCACCTGGACAAGAGCAGCCTGGCGAATGCCATGGCGCTCTTGGACTGGGAGCCTATGCTGCCACCTGACGCGACTCCTCCTTCACAGTCGGAGTGATGGGTTCGATTTGGCCGTGGCGGGCAACACGGATCAGTTCTGAGTGAGGAATCAGAATGCGGCCGCCGATCTTGCGAATGCCGATGGTGCCCTTCGCAATCATGTAATCGATGGCCCTGGGGGACAGGGACAACTTGTAGGCTGACTCGACCCTTGAATACAGAAGCCTGGGCGGGGCGTTTGGGGTGGGGTTGATGTTGCTCGGTACTCTTGTTTCTCTGGGCGGGGTGGTGCGGTCGGGGTGCTTCATGGGTGGTGATCGTCTATAGTTTCTATCCCTTCAAATGGTATTCGATGGTCATGGTTACACTATGGCCATCTTGCTTGGAGAATACCTCATGGTCAAACCGCGCCTACGTGTTCGCGGTCACTGCCGACCTGCTTCGTTGCGTGATATGCGTGCAACGGAGGATACCGGTCGACCGCGTCCGGTAACCAAGCCGAGGCCGACGAATACACAGAAGTCGCAACGCTCAGAACCCGCACGGTCGCGGGTTATCTCATTGTGACGAGGAGGAAGATCTATCTCCCGCTCGATCTATCTATATGACTCTAAGGTTAATTCTTGGCATCACCGCTTGGGATCGCTCGTTGCGTCCGACAAGCCAACTTTCCCGGTAGTAATCCGTCCACATTGAGTGCATGGTTGGTTCTTGCACCCACAGAGACTGCAGCCGCCGGTATCTCCGGGCGAAGGTTGTTCGAACACCGAGTTACGCGATTTTCCCCAAAAAACTCAGAGAAGCAGAGGGGAGGAGCTTTGACAGTGCCTTCTACTACCTCTAGTTCGAATTCGCGGCGGCCATCCCGGGCTTCTCCAGGAGCCGAATCAGCTGCTCCTGAAACTCAGGGTGTACCGAGCGGGCCAGGCGCAGGGCTGTCGCATTGACCTGCCGCCCCTCCGGGTTCTGTCCGGCCTCGATCAATGTCAATCCAAGCCCAGCCTGGATGGCCGCCGAGTCCGGTGCCAGCTTGACCGCCTCACGTTCTTCGGCGATCGCTTCAGCCATCTTCCCTTCTTTGGCGAGCCTCTCGGCTGTGGCTGAGTGGCTGTACGCAGCTGCGAGGGGAACTGCGAACGTGCCGTGATAGACCAGCACCACGCTTCCAAGGTTCGCATCCGGCTGGAGAGCACTGAATTGAGCGTAGGGGTTCAGCCTGTCCGGCCCCCATTGGCGGCCGGCAAGTTCCGTCGCGCTGATCAGCACCGTACCGCTAATGACGGGCGGGACCGGCCCGAGGAAGGGGTAGCCGTGGCGAACCCACGCGGTAAGAAGCGGCTTGCAAGATATCCCGTAATACTTTGGGTCTATATTCGGATCGGTGTAATCGAACCAGCAGTCGGAGGTATGAGTTCGTTCCAGGTAGCTCTTCACCCACTTCAGACTTTGTGCCCAATCGCCGTTGGCGCCGGCAACCAGGCGATAGGACTGGGAGGGTCCTCCGAAGGCTTCGTTAGCGTAGGCGAGGTAATCCGGAAAGGCATGCAGCGAAGAGACCGTCGCAAGAATCAACAGCGCCGCTACACCAACCGCCCAGCGACGTGACCGATGGGCCATCTCCCAGCCCGCTGCTCCTGCCAGAACAATGCAAAAGGGATAGACCGGCAGAATGTAACGCGCTTCTGCATTCATCCCCGAACCGACTGCAATCAGCAGATAGAAAGCGGCTGGGATCGCCATAAACAGGAATTCACGTCGGTGCCGCCAGATTCCCGCGAACGGCACAAGCACAAGCAGGACCAGCAGCGCGATCGTGGTTTTCATCAGGATCATTTGCGGGAACAGGAACCAGTGCTGCCCGATAGTCAGCTTCCCGAGTACCAGCGAAATCCGTTTACCAGGAATTTGAAGGATGTCCGACCAACCGTAGAGGTATGCCTCCGGCAGCAAGTGATGACGCGCGCAGAAGTCGATGGCAGCCCTTTGGACACCGTTGGGAATGGCAGCAATGTATGCGTTCAGCGTGGGCAGCATCGGCGGTCCGCTAACCCGTGCGGCGTAGTGGAATCCATACGTAAACCACAGCACTCCATAGCTCACAATGGCGATGCAGGCAAGAGCAAAGGCGAGACGCGCAATGGTGCTCTTTGCCGATCGATCTCTTTCTTCAGGCGTGCGTGTCTGAAACATTACGATTGCAACGGCGGTGAGAATGGGCAGCACGAAGACGCCGGACTGTTTGGCGACCAGCGTGAGCCCAGCCGCAGCCGAGCAAACCAGCAGCCGCAGCATTGTCGGCCGCTTGAAGTAGCGATAGAACGCGTATACCGATGCGAATAACAGGCAAGAGAGCGTCATGTCTGTTGTGATCAGTCCGCCATTGGCGAGCAGCATCGGCTCGAGGCAAAACAGGGCAATGGCAAGCAGGCCGGCCTCCGGCCCAAACATCTCCCGTCCTGCGGCAAACACCGCCAGAGCAAGCCCCAGGCTGAAGATCAGCATCATGCCGCGGGCTCTTGCAAGCAACAGGTCGGCGTCCGAAGCGTAGAGAAACCTGGTGCCGTCTGAGAAGTCCCGCAATTTGAAATTGGAATTGGGGCCGTCGGGTTCTGTCAGATGCAGCGGCAGAAGTGCCGACGCGGCGACCAGTTTCGCCAGTGGAGGATGCTCCGGGTTCCGCCCGAAATCCGCATGTTTCCAGTACTCATATCCAGCGTAGAGGTGGTCGGCCTCGTCCCACACCTGCGATTCCTGACGGTTGGATAGAAATATCTCGGAAGCGGCCAGCAAAAGCAGAGCCAGCAGAGCCACCCGGTATGCGGGACGCAGTGCCCCGGCGGGCCGGCTCACAACTGAATTGGAACAGGGCGCAGTCGTTGACATGGGCTGTACGTAGGAAACTCTACAGGAAACCCGGCCCGAATTCATAAGAAGTTGCGCGAAGAATGCAGGATCATTCCTCGGAAACGCCGATGTCGTCACGAGTCGGTTTGCTGACGAGATGCCGACCTTGTCGGTACTAATCCGGCGTTGAAGAGCGAATTGGCGATGACGCGCTCGTTGACACTCGGCAACCAGCATCAATAAACGCTTCTGTGAGCTTCATACCCCTTTCAATCATGGCCCGAATCAGATAGTGTTGTCAGACCAAATCCATGCCTTTTTCCTCAGGTACCGACCTCGGCTCTGGCATGAGCTCCGCACCGCTACATCACGCCCGAGCCCGGGTGTTTTACGGCCACTGGGTCGTACTGGTTTCTGCCCTGGGCAGTGCTTGCGGAATCGGCCCGGTTGTCGTTTATACGTTCGGCATCTTTGTCAAACCTCTCGCAACCGAATTCCACGCCAGCCGTGGCTCCATCGCCCTTGCAATATCGCTGATCGATCTGATGGTGCTGATCTCCGCCCCGGTAGCCGGCCGTCTGGTTGACCGTCATGGTGCGCGAACCGTCATCATCGGATCGCATCTCGCGGTGATCGGCTGCCTCGTGGCGATTTATTTTCTGCCGCCCCCGCTCTGGCATTTCTATATCCTGTTTGCCCTGATCGGTTTGCTCGGAGTTGGCACGACTCCGGTCACCTATTCCCGCGTGGTCGCTAATTGGTTCGATAGGCGGCGCGGCACAGCACTCGGTTTCGCCACTGCCGGTGTGGGTCTCGGGACATTCGTCATCATGCCTATTGCGCAAACGCTGATCGAGCGTTATGGCTGGCGAGTGGCATACCTGGGCATTGCGGGATTATGCCTCGTTGTTGCAGTTCCGGCGGTTTGGCTGTTTCTTCGAGCGAGTCCACGGGAGATGGGGCTCGCTGCCGATGACATTGCCCCGAGCGGTGCGCGGGCGGCTATCGCCGAGGAAGCAACGGGCATCACAGTCTGGCAGGCTCTCCGTACACGAAACTTTTGGCTGCTCGCGGGTATCTTCTTCGTTGTGGCCGCATGTGTCACAGGAACGAACTCCCATATCGTGCCCCTGCTCACAGACTCCGGTGTATCCGGATCCTCGGCTGCATTTGCTGCTTCGCTCTTCGGAGTCGCGATCGTCGTCGGACGGAT
Organism: uncultured Acidobacteriaceae bacterium; assembly: GCA_963764735.1. Taxonomy (GTDB): domain Bacteria; phylum Acidobacteriota; class Terriglobia; order Terriglobales; family Acidobacteriaceae; genus Edaphobacter. Next base: position 42,397 of record CAVXTS010000005.1, on the reverse strand, counting down.
CGCCAATGGCTACCTGGTCGATCGCTTCTTCGGCCCCTACGTGATGGCCGCCATATTCGCCGGAGCAGCCATCGCGGTCGCCATCCTGTGGAGCGACTTCGGTGTTCACCTGGCCGCGCCTGCCGCGCTACTGCTCGGTCTTGCGGCTGGTGCTGAGGGCGACCTGATGCCCTACCTCGTCAGCCGCTACTTTGGCATGCGATCCATGGCAGAGATCTACGGCTGCATGTTTGGCGCCTATACGCTCGGCAATGCCACCGGACGCTACCTGATTGCCATCGGATTCGATGCATGGAGATCATACAAAACACCGCTTGGAATCGTCATGGTAGCGCTGGTTGTGGCCGTGTTGGTCTGCTTCGCACTGGGCAGCTACCCTCGTGAGGAAAAGAACGCCCTGACTCCGACGATGAACGTGTAGTGTGCCGGGTGTACGAGAAGGAGCAGTCATGGCGCAAAAGGTACTCATAACAGCTGCGGCGTCCGGGATCGGTCTTGAGATTGCTCGCGCATTCTCGGCAGCCGGAGCTGCTGTGTTCATAACGGATATCAATCAGCATACGATCGATACCGCGAAAACAGAGATCCCAGGCCTGTTTGCGACCTTGTGCAACAACGGGAAGCGCTCTGATATCGAGCGGATGGTTCCGGCAGCCGTCGAGACGTTAGGTGGTCTCGACGTGCTGGTGAACAACGCGGGCATAGCCGGCCCTACCGCTCCTGTTGAAGAGATGGATCCAGACAAATGGGAAGAAGTAATGACTGTTAATCTGGTCGGCACCTTCAACGTGACGCGCCTGGCTATTCCACACCTCAAGAAGTCTTCGGCGGGATGCATCATTACGATGTCCTCTCTTGGAGGACGCTTCGGTTGCCCCAACCGCAGTCCGTACAACGTGGCCAAGGCTGGCCTGATCGGCTTCGCGAAGACGCTTGCCATCGAGTTAGGGGACCACAACATTCGTTCGAACGCGATTGCACCAGGAGCCGTTGGAGGCCAGCGGATCGAAAATGTCCTGGCAGGCTGCGCAAAAGCAACAGGCAAGAGCGTGGAAGAAGAAAGAGCGTCCATGCTCAGCGTTCAAACGATCAAGCAGTTCGTCGATCCGAAAGACATCGCATCTCTGTGCGTTTTCCTTGCCTCCGACGCAGGCAAATCCATCTCGGGGCAGGTCGTCCCTATCGACAATGGCGCCCTCAAGGCTTCCTAACCCAATGAAGAGGAGCAAATGCGATGGCTAAAGGACTTCGCGAACAACTGATTGGAGCATGGAAGCTCATTTCCTACGAGGAGCGCCCAGTGGATGGCTCTCCCTCGTTATACCCGATGACGGAAGAGCCCATGGGGATCATCATGTACACGCCAGACGGCTACATGTCTGCGCAACTGAGCAAGCCGAACCGAAAGCCGTTTGCTTCCGGAGATTGGTTCAAAGGTACGGGTCACGAGTACGAGCAGGAAGCGACCACCTACATCGCCTATAGCGGCGAGTTCTACGTGGATGAAGAGGCGAAGACGCTGAAACATTCCATGTTCGTGTCCCTCTTTCCGAACTGGATCGGCCAGACGCAGCCTCGGGTCGTTCGGATTGATGGCGACAATCTCTACCTGAGTACGGCAAGCCCCATTCAATCAGGTGGGAAAGAAGTGTATTCTCATCTCCGGTGGACTCGAGCCAAAGCAAATTTGGTGTGACCGATTCTGCAAGCCCGCGAGGGACGGAATCAGTCCTCATAAACGCCGCAGGGTGCGTTAAAACCGATACTGGTGGTTGGATCATGCTATTTGCCACGGCGATTGGAGGTCGTATTGGCTGAGCGCCACTTGGGATGCAAACAGGGGTTCCGCAACGCAGTAAATGATCGGATTGGGCTGGAACCAGATCAGCCGGGATGTTCACAGATTCCCGCTCGCTGGCACCGCCGCGACGGAGGGCCAGCCCAGCAGCGCTTGCCTGGTTTGGCGAACGCCGATGCCGGACTGACCCTGTCTTTTCCGGAGGAGCTTTCGACTGCGTAGCTCAGTGTCTGTCGTCGTGGTCCCTGTCCGGCTTTGCCAGGTAGGCATGAGATTCGCCTGGGTTGCTCTTCAAAGCGGCAAACCCGATGATCTCGCCTTTGTCGTTGATGGAGCATGCGGACTCCAGATACAGAGCAGTGTCGGCAGGAACCAGTGTGTTCAGGTCGACAGCGGTCCCGTCGCGCCACAGGGCAGCCCTGGGGCTGAACTCGTCGCTGATGGAGAGCCCAAGCACTATGCCGTTGTTGCTGATGGTGACGGCGTAGCTGAACGCGTCACCGGGCAGAGTCCCAAGATCCTCGATGTGCCCCTTCTGCCAGAGAAAACCGTGGAAGCTCTGATCATCGGCGGTGTCGGAGACTCCTACCACCTGGCTGCGATCGTTCAGGCCTGTGGCAAAGATCCCGGCAAACATCCCGTCCCCGCCTAGATTGCCCAGGTTGATGGCTTTGTTGTTTTGCCACAGAACCGCATGAAGCGCCGTGAGATTGTTCTGGTTATTCGGATTGAACGGTCCGCAGTTTCCGCTGGCGCCCACGGCCTGGCCGAGATCGTTGATCGCATAGGCAATGCCGTCAGGATCGCCATCGACGGTCGAGAGTTCCTGGAGTTCCACTGGCGACATAGGGAAAGCCTTGGTCCAGAGGACTGGCTTGAACTGAATGGTCTGGGGTGAAACGGACGCGCCCGGGCATGTCGAGTCCGCTTCAGCGTTTTCCGCGGTTCCGGCGATCATGCCAAAGGAATTATTCTGGGTCGCTACGCCGTTGTTACCCTCCTTGCCTGCCTTGTTGCGCAGTCTGGGAAGCTCGACCATGGTGCCGTTTTGCACCAAACCAGAATCAATCCTGACGACAAGCGCGTTCCCGGCACTTGCTTATACAAATTGCCACAGCCGACTGTTGTTGGATACGACTGGCCGCAGGAGCGAATCGCGATACGCGGCCCAAGTTGTGTTCTGGATCTTTTCCGAACGGTGGCAGCGGCCAACGTTATTGCACTTTCGGCAAACCGACTTTGCGAACAAGTTCGGTGAAGCGGGGGTCGGAGCGGAGATTGTCCAGCTCAAAAGCGGTGTTCAACTCGCGGAGCAGGAAATCGTGCTCGCGATAAGCTGTGTTCAGCCACTCGAATGCTTTCTCCCGATCGCCCAGGGCGGCGTACAGGCGGGCGATCTCGTATGGTGACGAATAACTCATCTGGCGTTGCTTAATCGATGCTTTGACGCCTTCGGTGAGGGCGCCTTGCCAACCATTGGCGCGGAATCCTCTTTCCGCGGCATCGCCGAACGCGGCGTCATCCTTATTGCCTGTGTGAGGGAAATAGGCGTTCCATTGCTCCATGACCTGGGGGTACATGCGTTTTCCCCAGTAGGCATATCCCATGCAATCATGGGCCAGGTTATAGGATGGGTTCTCAACCAGCAGCTGCTGGCAAACCACAATGGCGTCATCGTAGCGGCGCGCCGCAACATCAACGCTCCCCTTTACGCGGAGGATGAGGAGCGACGTTGGATCGAGCAGGTGAGCGAGATCGATTTCCGACAAGGCGTCCCGCTCTCTGCCACCGATCATGCCGAGGTTTTCGGCGAACCACTGGTGGGCGGTGGCATCGTTGGGATCGAGCGTCAAGGCCTTCTTAAATTCGGCCTCGCCACCGGCAAAATCCCAGTCATATTCCATCTCGATGCTGCCCAGAATGGCGTGGGGATGAGCCAGGGTGGGATCCAAGCGAAGCGCTTCGCGGGCCGCGATGCTGGACCTAGGGAAGTCCTCGGCGGGATAGCCTCCAAAATAAGGAAGGACAGAATAGACGTCAGCGAGCGCGGAATACGCCAGGGCATAGCCAGGATCCTTTGCGATGGCCTGATTGAAATAGCGGATGGAACCTTCCAGGCTGGCGAGGTTTCTCTGGTTCCACCCGTAACGGCCCCTTAAATACAAGGTGTAGGCTTCCGTATTCTGCGTCCCTTGTCGGCTGACTAGCTGCTTGTCGGCGGTACTGAGAGTGGAGCGCAGCTCTTCCGCGATGTCGCCTGCTATTTGCTCCTGCAGTTTAGGGAGCCCGGTGGTTTTGCCGGCGTACCGCTTTCCCCAGATTTCGGTGTTGTCCCGAACGTCGGTGAGCTCGACGCCGACTTCGATGTTGTCGGCCTGCACGGTCACGCGACCGCTGACCAGGGCCGACACGCCAAGTTCGCTACCCGCCTCCTTCAACTCAATGTCCTTTCCCTTGAGGCGAAAGACCGAATCGCGTGAACGGACCTTGAGTTGCGGAATGTGGGCGAGGTTGCCAATCAAAGACTCGGTGATGCCGTCGCTGAGGTAGTCGGAGGATGCCTCCCCACCCGCGTTACTGAAAGGCAAAACTGCGACAGAATCGGGCGCGAGATAAGGGGCTTTGGAATGGCCGGCTTCGGGATCGACGTCCGCCGCGGCACGCGAGTCGGTGTGGCCGCGGGATAAATAGAACATGAGAATCATGGCAAAGGCCAAAGGCACAAGCCAGACCGCGACTCGAACCGGGCTTACAGTCCGCCGACGGCCGCCAGGTGGAGCGGTCGGCACGGTCTCAGCGGGAACGGTCGTGTGCTGCGTCGCAGAATCGACGGCATAGCCGTGAACCGGATTGCCCGCGGCCGAGTCGTCGGCTTCCAATTCAGGGGCTTTGCCCTTCAGCCAATCCGCCAGTTCGCCAGGATAGGCAAACACGCTACCGCGCTCCCCCCCAGGGACGCGATGCACAGGCAGGGCACGTTCCCGCTCCCAGCGCTTAACGGTCCGCTCGGAACGATTGAGGAAGACAGCAATCTCTTTCCACGAGACGAGTGCCCTCGCAGACTCCGCGTTTTCGGAAAGAGGGGACGCCATAGGGCCTCGGAACTGGGCACAGGGGTAGCCGTATATGCAGGATCATATGTGGGCCACGGCAGGGTGTCCAGTGAGTTTCAGTCACGCCGAGTCCCCAAATGGCCCGTGTTGGCACTTGACGCCTCTTGCAGGCAATGCCTGCGCAGTGAGAGAGATATAGAGCGTCCTGCGTGCAGGTCCGAAGCTTGGTGTGTCCGGCAAATTGGAGGTTCTGCAATGCGTGCTTCATACGCGATTGTGCCCTGCTCGTGGGTTCTTGTCCTCTCCGGCTGCTCGGTCATGTCGATCGCAACGCCAAGCACAAACGATTCTCTGGCCGGCGCCGCGGTGCAAGGGAAGGTCTTCGGCGGGCAGCAGCCGATTGTCGGCGCGCAGGTGTATCTGTTTGCGGCGAACACGACGGGGTATGGGAGTGGGTCGCTGTCGCTGCTAACGAGCGGAACTGGCAGGACGCTGGATACGAGCGGTGGGCCGACCAACGGCGACTATTACGTAACCACGGGCATGGGCGGCGCATTCAGCATCACCGGCGACTACACCTGCAATAGCGGGCAGAAGGTGTATCTGTATGCTCTGGGTGGGAACTCCGGTTCGGGGACGAACCCGTCCATCGGGCTGCTGGCGGCGCTGGGCAACTGCCCGAGCGCGGGGACCTTCTCCTCGTCACTTTTCGTGGTGGTCAACGAGGTGTCGACGATTGCGACGGCGTATGCGATTGCGGGATTTGCTACGGACGCGACGCATTTGTCGAGTTCGGGGACGACTCTGGCGAAGAAGGGGATTGCCAACGCGATTGTGAATGCGTCGATTCTGGAATCGCTTTCGACCGGGACCGCCCTGACGCTGACTCCTTCGGGCCTTGCCAGCGTGCCGCAGTCGACGATTGATACGCTCGCGAACATATTGGCTGCATGCGTGAACTCGTCGGGGACGGTGACCGGGCCGACGAATCCGACGGCTTGCTACACTCTGTTCACCAACGCGCTTTCGGGCGGGACGACGGGGACGCAGCCGACGGACACGGCGACGGCCGCGATCAACATGGCGCACAACCCGGTAGCGAACGTTGCCGCGCTTTACGCGCTGGCCAGTGCGACGCCGCCGTTTGCCCCGGCACTGACGGCGCAGCCCAACGACTTCACCGTCTGGGTTAATTCCAATCCAAGCAGCACTTCATTAGTGGGTGCTCCTGTGAGCGTTGCCGTCGACGGCTCCGACGATACCTGGATAGTGAACAATCTCCCGTTCTTCTCTCAGCCGGGCGGCGTTACCGAGGCCTCCGGCTCGACTACGTTACTTTCCGGGGGTGGCAGCGGCAACTTCACCGCCGGCAACGGCAACTGGATCAACGGAGCTCCCCAGGGAATAGCCTTCGACCAATCCGGCAATGCCTGGATCGGAATCAATGCCAGCAACAGCGTCCTCGAGTTGAACAGTTCAGGCACGCCCAATGCCAGCTCGCCGTTCACTGGCGCCGGTTTGGGCGGTCCGATCGCGGTTGCCATTGACGGCACCGGCAATGTCTGGGTCGCAGACCAGGGCAATGCTGTCTCGGAACTGAACAGTTCGGGCGTGGGGTCCTCTTTCTCGCCGCTCACCGGCAACAACATGGACAATCCTTCCGCCATTGCCGTCGATGGATCCGGGAACGTCTGGGTCGCGAGTGCATACGGCTTCAAGGTCAGCAAATGGTCGAATTCGGGTTCCAACCTTGGCTTTTGTACCTGTGGGGGGATCAATGCCCCAAGTGGTGTCGCAATCGACAGCACCGGCAACGTATGGATCGCGAATGGTGGCAATAACAGTGTCACCGAGGTGATAGGGAGTACGGACTTGGCTTCCGCTGCTTCGCCCATCACTGGCGGCGGCCTAAACGATCCCCAGGCAATCGCGATCGACGGCGGGGGCAACCTCTGGGTGGCAAACTATACCGGCAACAGCGTGACCGAACTCTCCAACGCGGGTTCCATGCTTACCGGATCCAACGGCCTCATGGGGGGTGCTATCTCGGGTTCCCAGCTTACTGGAGTCAGTAACTACACCGGGGGGGCGTTTTTCCGGCCCAACGCTATCGCTGTGGATGGCTCCGGCGACGTATGGATCACGAGCGGAGGGAATAATCCTGCCCAGAGTTTCGTTACGGTTCTGATTGGAGCGGCGGTGCCGGTAATTACACCGATTGCGGCGGGACTGCCGGTGACTCCGACACTGAATGGAACGAGCAGCTTGGGCACGCGGCCTTGAGGACGGCGGGTTGACTGAAGTGCAAGGGGGCAGTGGATAGGGGAGAATTCAGGAGGAAGTTGATGAAGAAATCGTCCTTGATAATTCTTGGCGCTGCAGTTTTATTACTGATTGCGGTGCCGGTGCGGGCGCAGACAGGGTGCACGGACTCACCGGAGAACCCGACTGCTGTTCTGGCTCTTGTAGGTTCGGCTGGCGCGTTGTTCTCGACAGTGAGGACGCGGATGCGAGCGCGGCGCAACTCTACCAAACGGTAAATCCAAATGTGAAGCTTACACCTTGGGCAGTGAATGGCGATCGATGGTTCCGGCAATGTCTGGGTTAACGGCGGCCACCAGGTGATATCCAATTCGGGTGCCCAGCTCAGTCAAATCCTGGGTGGCTGGAACTCACCTGGGGACGTGGCCGTGGACAGCGGAGGCAATGCCTGGATCGTAGACTCCGGAAACAACAACCTGCACAAGATCACCAACGGCGGAACTCAGACCATCTACACCGGTGGCGGCTTGAGTCCGCCTATGGGTGTCGCCATCGACGGCGGCGGCAACGTCTGGGTCGCCAACCGCAACGGCAACTCCGTCAGCGAGTTCTCTAATTCAGGGACCGCGATCTCCCCAACCGCTGGATACGCCGCCAACCATTTTCTGAGTCCGGCGGGCATCGCCATCGATGGCTCCGGGAACGTCTGGGTCACGAATTTATCCAACGGCAGCGCCACCGAGGTGGTAGGGACTGAGGTGCCGGTGATTACTCCGATCGCAGCCGGGCTGCCCGGGGACACCGACGCTGAATGGGACGAGCAATTTGGGGACGCGACCATGACCGCCGGGCGCGCCGGTGTTCTTCAAGTGGTACTGCTAAATCGGCTTGTGTTTAATTATCGCCGGCGCTGCAGAATCTCTACTGGCGATAACAGGCCAATGCAACTCATTGACGTCCCCACCTGGCTACGCATCACGATTCGTCCTCGTAAACGACGTTGTATCCAGGAACACTCGTGCGGCCAAGGTTGGGGTAAGACGCACGCAGGTGATGGGCTTCGGGGGGCAACGGGCGGCGAGAAACAGAATGGCTTTGTTGGACCTGTGTAGATGACGTTTACGGTTTCTTGTTTCCACTTGTTCTATCTGAGATATATGCTACACTGTTATCCCTTTCTAGCCGTACTTGAATTAGCCGGCCGGCGCGGGGGGAGAGAGCAGGGTGTGTATATGGCAAGCAAGCAGCAGACGGTTAAGTTGTATTGGGTTACGACGGCTGATCATGATGAAGACTGGTTCATCGTCGCGGTGAGCGCCCGACAGGCGCGGGCGTATCACGAGCACTACGAAGGCTACGGCGCAGGGGATGCAAGAGCTCGTCTGATCGTCCGGGATGTGAGATTGAATAAGTTCACCAACGGAAAACCACCCTGCCATGCCCAGATGCGAGAGCTGATGGCTCTGGGCTTCGAGGACGCCGGCTCGGTCCCTGACCGGCGCAAGGTCCGCTTTGAAGGAAAGACCTATACCGAGGGCATCCTGGAATCGATCGTCGAGCGGGGACGGCAGCAGCTGGCAGTCACGCTGCGGGAGAACGGCTGCCCGCAGCTTAGAAAAGCACCCTCCTCAACGACGGAGCCAGAAGATGCGCCCGGGGTGGAAGCGAGACCGCGGCTCGTGGGCTAGGAGCAGGGCCTGGGGCAGCTCCGCCGCGGCGGCGGGCTGCCTGGTGACCGGCGCCGGCGGGGCGAAAAAGAGAGGCGGCGGGCGAGAAAAAGGGCTGGAATTGGAACCGGAATTCTACAGCACAAACCGATCTCGAAAACCTGAATCCGCAGTTTGCGATCAAAATACCTATACTAGGTCGGGAATCGACCCCGGAAAAACCCCCGATTTTGTGTCATAACTCTCAGTTATGGTTCCGGAAGTCACCATTTCCCTCCCGATTATGTAAATCGGTGTATGAGGCAAGTTGAAGTCGGCTGCAACTATTTTCAGCTGATTTTCGAGCCCTCCAGCGACCCAATCTGCAGGCTATTACCTGCATTGTTGCAAGCAGCAAACGGGACGACTGAAAGCCCGCCTGAGAACCTCTGCAAGGGACTGTGGAGGGCTTCCTGGGATGCCGTGCCGGGATAGGGCTGGGAACGAGCGATGAGGGGGAGGGGGCTGGATCGCCGGCGGGCGCGAGGTGCGTTTTTGTGTTGGCGGGACGGAGGGACCTGGGCTGGGCCTGGCGCACGCGAGGTGAGTTTTTGTTTCGGCCGGGGAGAAGGCACCTAGTCTGATCGCCCTCATGTCGCGCAGCACATCCTCTTCGTTGTCGATCTGGGCGTCGACCTTCACCGTGGCGCCTGACTTGGGTGCAGATCCTCCGGTCATGCGGACATCCGGGTTCTGGTTGCCGGCTGCCAGCATCATCTGCTCGACAGCTACTCGGAGTTGTTCGGAAGAGCGGTTGTCGTTGGAGGTGAGTTCCTGCACGGCGCCTTCGACGTAGGGCTTTCTCCATAGCTGGGAGGCACGGTCGTCGAACAGGTTGAAGTCGTGGGCGTCGTAGCCTTCCTGCTGGACGATCTTGAGCTTGACGTCCTGATAGTCGAGATTGTCATCGAGGGAAAAAGGGGGCATTTTCATCCGATTTGGCTAGCCTATCTGAGATATGTCTGCTATCCTCAAAGACCTCTTTATGAAACGCTTAGCCATTTATTTACGAGTCTCCACTCTCGACCAACACCCCGAAACGCAGATGTACGACCTCCATCAGATGGCCGAGCAGCGCGGCTATCAAATCGTGAAAGAGTACGAGGACCGGATCAGCGGGGCGAAGGCCCGCCGGCCGGGACTCGATGCCATGATGGGTGATGCCCGCCGCGGCCAATTCGACGTTGTCCTGGTATGGGCTTGCGACCGGATCGCGAGATCCACTAAGCACTTCCTCGAGGTGCTGGACGAGCTGAACAGGCTGAACATCGAGTTCATCTCCTTCCGCGAACAAATCGACACCGGCGGTCCTCTGGGAAGAGCGATCATGGTGATCGTCGGCGCCGTCGCCGAGCTCGAGCGTAGCCTGATAGTCGAGCGGGTGCGCGCCGGCATGAGGCGGGCCAAGCTCGAAGGTCGCCACATCGGACGGAAAGCCCTGGTCTTGGACAGGGCCGCCATCCACCGCGGCCGGCAAAACGGTGAGAGCCTCGGCCAGCTGGCAAAGAGCCACCTGGTATCCCGCACCACCATCCACCGCGTCCTCGGCGAGCAAATCCCGGCTGTTACAAAAGGGCTCGAAAAACCGGCTGCGTAAACCACACGGAATCAAGGGCCGGATCCCCTCGATCCGGCTGTTACTTAATCTGTGGATTACGAAACAAGCCCTAACGGTCAGTATCCCCGGGCTGAACCCCCGCGCCTACCGTCCGATGTGCCGACCCGCCATCCTGTCTCCGGATCGATCATCACCGCATCTACGTCCCCCTGGGCACGCAACTGAGGATCGAGCTTATACCCCATTGCCTCCAGATTGGCGGCCACGTCTTGCACCAACGCGCCCGGTTCCGCCTCCACCGTATCCTTGGACAGATCGAAGTGAATTCGCGGAAACTCAATGGCATCCCGCAGTGACATTTTGAAATCGATCAGGTTGTTCACTATCTGCAATACCGTGCTTGGAATTGTCCCTGCGCCTGGAGAGCCGAACGCAACCCAGGGGCTGCCATCGGGATTCAGGATGATCGTATCCGCCATTGTCGTGATGTACCGTTTGTCGGGGGCCAGAAGGTTCCTGGAACCAGGCGCCCGTGAGAATACCGACATGGAGTTATTCAGGAGGATCCCAGTTCCCTTGATCATGACCTGCGAGCCGTAGAACCCGCTCAGGGTATAGGTGTTGGTCACAATGTTGCCTTCCGCATCGACAACGGAGAAATCGGTTGTCTCCTTGGATTCGGGCGCCTCTCCTGGTTCCGAGGGCTCTTGCGACGCGCGGTGAGGGTCGATTGTGGCCGCCAGCTTCTGCGCGTAATCCTTGCGAAGGACCTCTGCAAGCGACGGTCCATGCGAGCTGCCGTTGAGCGCTCGCACCGTTTCGAATGCCCTGCGCAACGCCTCAATCTGATAGTGCCGGCTCATCGAGGAGCCTTCGCCCCCAAGTACAAGCGGCTCAGACTCCAGAACATTCAGTGCGACCGTCAAGGAGATTCCCCCACTCGCAGCAGGGGGAATCGTCAGGATCGGGTAGCCCCGGTACGTAGAGCGGATCGGATCGTGTATCTCCGCCCTATAGCTCTTCAAATCCTGTTCCGTGATCCAGCCGCCGTGAGCCGCCATATCCGCGGCGATAAGGCGCGCCGTCTCGCCCTGGTAAAACTCGTGCCAGCCGTATCGCTGCAACCGCTGCAGCGTCGCCGCGAGTTCGGGCTGCACCACCCAGTCGCCCTCCCGCAGCGGCCTATCCGATCCATGGAGCAGGATCTTCGCCGTCTCTGGGAACTGCTTCATCACTGGCACCTGGAGCCGAAGGATCAATTCCATCCGCTGCGATGCGGGAAAGCCGTTTTTCGCCAGGGCGTACGCTGGCGCCAGGCAGGCGCTCCAGGGCAGTTTGCCGAACGTATCGTGCGCGAGCCCGATCCCAGCCGGTGTTCCCGGTACAACCGCGGACTTATACCCTATGAGCAAATCCTTCGGCGACACATCCGGGCGCGTAGTGGTAGGCGAAACCCCGGAGTAGTCGATTGCCGCAGTCCGCCCATCGTGCATCCGGATCAGCATATGCCCACTACCGCCGAGATTGCCGGCTTCCGGATGCACCACCGCCAGCGTGGTTGCCACCGCAACCGCGGCGTCGACAGCATTTCCGCCTTGGCGCAGGATGGCAAGCCCGGCTTCGGTCGCACGTTCATTCACGGAGGAGACCATCACTTTGGGCGCACGAACCGGTTCGTCCACCATCGGGCGCGCCGCGTGCAGCTCCAGCCCGCTTTGCGAAGTCTCCTGGGGAAGACAAGGCTGACCTACGATTAAGACGGCGAGCGCAAGTGTGATGAGTTGACGAAGCATCCACATCGTCCGGGTACTCCTCTGCTATTTTGCCGGCGCTCCGGTATTCGCTTGCGATGGCACGATCACCCCGACATTTCCTTCAATCGTCATTGCAGTGTCCAATTGCTGCGAGAGGCTGCGAACCGTCTGTAGCAGCTGCGTTGCCTCATCCCCCTGCAGCAGAAAGGGTTGCGCCAGTTGCGCGCCTTTTCCTGCGATGGGGAGTATCTCGACCTTTTCGATGGAGGCCGGCGCCAGGGTGAAACGTACCAGATAGTTGTCACCCCACTCCGTGTGCGCATGTCCAGAAGTGATGTGCGCGGGCGAGTAGATGATCACCCTGCCATGGTAAACCTCAATGCCTTTGGGATACGGCGTGTGTCCGCCCAACACCAAATCCGCGCCATCGTCGATGATCTGGTGGGCAAACTCGCGGTTTTCGGGGCTCACGCGGGACGATTTGTCCGTCCCCCAATGCACGGATACTGCGATGTAGTCCACGCGACCGCGCAGTTTTTGAATATCTTCCTTGATCAACACGGGGTCCATCGGCGCCTCTCCTGGGAGTTTTTCGGCCGCAAAAGCAGCATCGCCCATGTTGCTGAACTGGCTGTATCCCAAAAATCCGATCTTGATCCCGTCGTGCTCAATAATGATCGGCTGGCGCGCTTCGGCCAGGGTGCGACCGCCGCCCACATACTTCACCCCTGCCGCAGAGAGGTTGTTCAGAGTGTCGAGAAAGCCGCGCTCCTCCGCGTCAAAAGTGTGGTTATTGGCTACCGAAGCCGCCGTTACCCCAGCCCAACTGAGGGCCTTTGCAAATGCAGCCGGCGTGCGGTAGTCGCCGATCTGCCGCGCGGTATCGGAAAGTGGAGTCTCCAGATTTACAAAGACGATATTGGAGCTGTGAAAGAGTGGCGCGAGTTTGAGGAGCGGATAGCGCATCTCATCAGTCTGCGAGGCGAAGTGCAGATTGTAGGAGTAAGTCTTGTTGCTGTGAATATCCTTTACGTTGGCGCTCGGTACGGGGCGCCAGTCCTCATCCGATGGGTCCGCCTGACCCAAGACTGTGCTCGGAGCTTTGTATCCGAGCGTCCAGGTCACGTCGCCGCCGACCAGTAGAGTAACCTCATGATTGGCCGCCTTCGCGGGATCCGCACACAACACCAGCACCGTTACCAGCCCACATAATCCCTTCAGCAGCATGTTGCCCCCAGATCCACACCCCAGAACAGCATAGCTGCCAACTAAAACGAAATGCGCGCAGCGAGCTGCAAAATACGCGGATTGCTTACGGTTGACGAAATGATGCCGAAGGTTGAGCCACTCGATATAGCCGAGCTGGGGTTCCCGAAGTTGGTGTGATTAAGTAGATTGAAGTACTCTGCGCGGAACTGGAACACCGACTTCTCCGGCAGGGCGAAGTTCTTAAGCAGCGACATATCCCAGTCCTCTGAGCCCGGCCCGCGCAGCGCGTTGCGGCTGACGTTTCCGTAAAGGTTCCCGGCGGGAGAAAAAGCCGCTGTGTTGAAGTAGCTAGTAAGCCGGCCGATGGCCGGACCAGTCTTCTTGGCCGTAGCGCTGGTCGCGCCGGTAGCATAGCTTGCTCTTGATTCGCCTGAACCATAGTAGGCTGCGCCATTGGAGTCGGTGACGTTGAACGGGAGCCCGCTCTGAAATACACTAACAAACCCAAACTGCCAGCCATCGAATGCCGATTTGGTTGCTTCGTTCTTCGGCAAGCCGAAACCAAAGTACGGCACAGTATAGAGACCGCTCGCGACGAAGCGGCTTGGCCGGTCGAAGTCGGAGCGCCCGGTCGCCTGGTGAACATTATCCTGGTCTCCACTCGTTGTGTTGAAGACGCTGTCACCGCCGGAGGCGTCATCGACGGAGTTCGACAGCGTATACGCGACCAGGAACTGCAGACCGTAACGGAGTGACTTCGTCGCGCTGATCTGCAGCGAGTTATATCTCGAATCTTCGTTGCTCAGCAGATAGGTAAGACCGCTCGGGCTCATACCCAGGAATGGCACCCTTTCGTCAATATTCGCCGCGGCTGTCGAATTGGTTGTTACCCCGTTCACCGGAGCCGTCGTGCTGGCGATCTGCGCTTGGTTGGTTAACTGCTGCCCTGGGAGCTTCACCCCTTTGGTTCCGACATAACCCACCTCCAGCAGAAGGTCGCGCTGCGCTTGCCACTGGACGTTAGCCATGTATTGGCTTAGGTATGGAGTAGCCATGTTGGCGTTCACCCCTTCAGACGAAAGAAGGGTTGTCGTCGGATAGGTGAAAGGGTCGTGTAGCAGTGGGGTCACCGGAAGCAGGCTGGGCAGGGGCAGCGTGGTGGTGAAGGGGTTGGCCAGGCTGAACGTGTTGGCTGCAGAGGCGGTGAGGGTCGAGCGCAGATAGTTGGGGGGTGCCAACGCGAGGCGCGAGCTGATCTGATTCGAGAGCCGGTCGAAGAACACTCCGTAACCCGCATGCAGCACTACCTGCGAGTTCAGCGCGTAGGCAACACCGATACGAGGTGCAAAGTTCTTCCATTGGTCATGGTTCAGGAACGAGGGACTCACCTTCGGGAGCCCAGGGACCGGGTTCGCCGCATTACTGGACTGCACAAAGCCTGCGCTCGTGGTACCTCCCGACGGAGGCGGCATGTAAAGCGAAGGAATAAAATTGCCATTGCGACCGCCGCGGTCCACGCCCATGCCGAAGCGGTCCCAGCGCAGGCCGAGGTTCCAGGTCACCTTGTTCCCCATCTTGTAGTCATCTTCAACGAAGGCGGTGTAGTCCGTCAGCCGGTCGTTGCGCAACGCATTGGTGGTCGAGACGATCGAAGAGCTTATCGCGCCGAGCGTCGACGATCCGTTGCCGCCGCTTGCGGTCGACCCTGCAGGCCGGCCCAGCAAGAAGTCGGTAAACGAGTAGAGCGTTACAGCTCCCAGCGTGTAGTTGTAGTCGAAAAAGTTATCTTGATAACGGCGGAGTTCGCCGCCAATGCGTATACTGTGCTTGCCTTTCGTGACGGCAAGGACGTCTGTGTATTGAAAGGTATTCTGATTCCCAGCCTCGTTTCCGTCTGCGCTGTAGCCCATGCTGAAGGCGCCTTTACTGCCGGCAACCGCGAGTTTGGGGATGTTGTCGAAGACGGAAACGTTGTACCGGTTCATGCCGATGCTGCTGATAGGCAGCACCGTCTGCGTGTTCAGCGCGCCCATGGTTCGGATAAAACCTGCACGCGCTTCGTTGACGATCTTTTCCGAAAAGATGTGGAGGTCGGCGAAATTGAAGCCGCGTGATTTGAATTCCTGAGTCTGTCCAAAGCCTGGAATGTTCGCATTGGGAAATGCGTTGTGTTGCGGATCGTTCATAAGAAACCCCTTGGCACTGAAGGTGTTCTTCGCGCCGAAGGAGTGGTCCAGGTTTAATACCCAGCCATCTTCTTTGAAAGTTGAAGGGATGGAGACGGAGTAGTTGTTTGCCGTCGCGGAAGTCTGCGGCGAAGGGATGACGTAGCTGCCATCTGGCAGCTTATAGTTCAGCAGCGCAAGTGCCACCGGAGAGATGTTGGATCCGTCCGACGCAATGGCCAGTGTGCCGTTCGCGCCCGTCTGCCCCCCATAGTAGGCGCCCAGCGCTGCCGGCGTCCGGTTGGAGCCCAACAGGCCAAGCGGCAGCGTCAACGTCGATGAGCTGGAGACGCCGTCAATCTGGCGCGTCCCCTGGTAGCTGGCGAAGAAGAATGTCTTCTTCACTTGCGGCACCGGTCCCCCAAGCACTCCGCCAAACTGATTCTGCTTCAGCTCCGGCCGGGGAAGTCCCGCTGCGCGAAAGAAGTAGGAGTTGGCGTCCATGTCCGTGTTGCGGACGTACTCATAGGCCGCACCGTGGTACTGGTCTCCGCCTGAGCGCGTCACCAGCGAGGTATTGGCTCCGGCGTTCCGTCCATACTCCGCATCGAACAAGCCTGTCTGTACCTTGAATTCCTGAATGGCGTCAGGGGAAGGAATTGTGACTCCATTCGTTCCAACGCTGTTTTGGGCTAGGTTGTCCGCATGGATATCGTTTGCGTCGATGCCGTCAATTGTGAGGCTGTTGGAGGTAGCTCGCGCGCCATTGTTGAACACGTCCGGTGTACCCCGGCCCGTTGCAGTGGCATCATTTGGCGGCGACGACGCCCCAGTCGACAGAGACATCAACTGGGTAAAATTGCGCGTGGCCAGTGGAAGGTTTTGGATCTGTTTTTCATCGACCACCCGTCCCAGGGCCGAGGTGGACTCCTGCAAAGCCGCCTCATCCTGATCGTTGATCGTGACCTGTTGGGTGACACTTCCAACCGGAAGAGTCACATCCACCGAACTCGTTTCGCTGACACGGACCGCCGCATGTACCACAACCTCTTGAAAACCAGCCAGGTCAAACCTCAACGTGTAAGAGCCCGGCGCCAGCAGTGGAAATCGATAGAGCCCGACCCCATTCGTCTCTACCGACTGAGACAGCCCTGTCGTATCCTCCGTCGCAGCCACCCTTACCGCTCGCAGCACGCCTTTGGTGGTGTCCATAACGGTCCCGCTGATGCTGCCCTGCGTCTGCGCCCGCAAGCATTGACTTAGGCTAAGGCACAACGTGTAGAGCAGGATCTGAACCAAGCGAGAGAATCTCGGGGATATTGTGCACTGATTCACGATGGTCTTGTTCATCGCATCCTTCCTCGGTACGTCAGGTATTAGCGACTATAGAGCTGCGGAACGTTCAACCCGTTTGGCCGCGCGAAGAAAAGGGCATGAATTGTTTGGGCCGTATAGGCATAGTGTGGTACACAGGGAAATAAGCACAAGCATTTTGGGTCGAATCGTAGCCAGCGGAACGTGAATCGTAGTAGCCGCTCTGATCAAGGAGTAGCGCAGGCATGGTTCCCACAATGGACAAGTCGCCAGACCAGCTTCTGGGCAGCATCCTCCGGCGCAAGGAGTTCTGGTTCTCCTGCGTATTTGGGCTGCACCTTATCATTCTGGTGCATGCCGCGCAGTGGTTTATGTATGCCATTTTCGCTGGCAAGAGCCCGCAAACGCTTCTGTACCTGCGCTGGGCAATCTCCCTTTGGTACACACGCGCGGCACTCGCTCCGCCGGTAGTATGGATCGCTCTCCGCTATCGCTTCCAGCCTGAACGCTGGTATCGCTATCTCGCCATCTACTGCGTCACCTGTGTCGTCCTTGCCGTCGCAGCGTCGGCGCTCCAATCCGTCGTAGTCGTCCGCCTTGAATCCGGCAAGGTGTTCAGTTCCTCCAGTGGAGCCGACACAGATGGGGCGCAGGGATCGGCCCATCTTACCCGATTTCAGGATGCTGTCATCAAAGGTTGGCCCAAGCTCGTTTACAACATGTTCACTTGCTGGATGTTGATTGCTCTTGTTCAAGGCATCATTTATTACGAAGACGCCCGCGAGCGCCAGATTCAGGCTCTGCAACTGGAAACCAAGCTTGCGACGGTAAGCCTGCGTGCGCTCCGGATGCAGCTCAACCCGCATTTCCTGTTCAATACCCTCCACGCAATCTCCACCCTGATCGAAGAAGAGCCACGGGTTGCGGAAGAGATGTTGCTCCGGCTCAGTCATCTGCTGCGCAGCATCCTGGACGAAGATAATGCCGAGGTAGCCCTGCGCAAAGAGCTTTCGTTCCTCGAAGACTACCTTGCGATCGAACAGGTGCGGTTCGGTGACCGCCTAACTGTGGACATCGATGTCGCCAGCGATCTGCTCGATTGCGCGGTTCCCCAACTCGTCCTGCAGCCCCTCGTCGAGAACGTTATTCGTCATGGAATCGGACGCAATGCTGGGAGTGATTCGATCAGGATCAGAGCCTTTGAAAACCTCAGCTTGCTCAATATTGAAATCCAGAACGACAACAGCACATTGGAGCAGACTTCCGAAGCCGCGGGCCATGTAGGAATCGGCCTCTCCAACACCGCGCTACGCCTGAAGACACTCTACGACGACCGCTGCTCTCTCGATTTGCGCGGTCTTCTACCCTCAGGGGTGGCCGTCACCATCACTCTTCCGGTGAACAGACGCGGAAGCCTCGAACATGAACCGCAAGAGGTGGGCGTCGGATGAGTTTCACCGTCATCATTGCCGACGATGAATCGCTTGTGCGCAAAAGCGTGCGCCGCTTCCTGCGTGACTACGATGCCGAAGTGCTCGAAGAATGTTCAGACGGCGCTGCTACCCTTGCGGCCCTTCGTGCACGCAAGCCGGATATCCTCTTCCTCGACATGGAAATGCCCGGCCTCAAGGGCATGCAGGTCATGGAGCGGATCGGCGAGAATAATTTGCCGACCACAATTGTCCTTACCGCCCACGAGAACTATGCTCTACAGGCTTACGACTTCAATGTGGCCGACTACATCCTCAAACCGTTTGGCCGGGAGCGTTTTGAACGGGGTCTCGCTCGCGCCATTATTCGCAAGCAGGTCACTCCCAGCCATGCTGCGGTGCCCGGTGCCTCAGCTGCTGCGGGGCCTCTCGACCGGGTGCGAATAAGACGGAACTATCCGGAACACATTCCCGTCCCCGGACGGCATGGGCGGATCAGTCTCATTCGAAGCAGTGAGATCGAATGGGTGGAAGCCGAAGAGAACATCCTGATGATCCACGCAGGCGACCGCGTTTACGAGTTGCGCGAGACGCTCTCCGATTTCCAGGCGCGCCTCAATCCGAATTCTTTCTGTCGCATCCACCGTTCGACTGTGGTCAACGTTCGCTTTATTCACGAGGTCCACCCTTGGTGTAACGGCCACCACGTCCTGGTTCTAAAGAGCGGCCATGAACTCCGCATGAGCCGTTATCAGCGTGAAAGCGTCGAGCGGCTTACAAACCTCTCTCTGCGCGACGCCAAGAAGACGGCCTGATAGGCCACCGTCTTCCCAAAGTTTCGGTGCGGGTCGCGTAGCAGACCACCCGCCCTCGTGTCGGCAAAGATCATCTCACCATTGTGCCAGCTCCTGATTTCTTCTCATCCGCCCCGGAGATTGGCTTGTTTCAGAACCCACAGGTTTTGGAACAGCCACCAGCGGCCAAAAACGCGCGGAACTATATATCCAAGCCGGACGGACTAATCCGTCCGACCAACTCATAGCAGGGCGCTGTGCCAGATTCAGCACTGGATCGGGTCTTTCCGATGCAATAAGTGCGACGTGATGGCCATCACATTGACCCACTGCGCCAAAGCGTACCCTCATTCTTTCATCTACAACATGTTCAACGACTCGCCTACTTTTGTCGCTGACCTGTCGGCAAGCGAGAGAAACCAAACATGGGTCAAAGCAAGAGTTCTACCCGGGCTGTGTTAGCAAAGGCACTAATAGTTGCGCTGGTGATGTTTTTCGTGAAGGCAGTCCCAGCCGAGACTGTCAAGGTCTCCGGACACGGACAGGCTGCCGTTCCTACGGTGAAGAAGGCCAAGGATCAGGCCGCCGCCAATGTCGACGGGTTACAAGCAGCCGAAATACTTGCGACCAACATGGCTCTGTCGCAGGCGGTGGTTCTTGTCCTGGGTGGACAGGACGCGCTAGGCAGCAGAACCGCTGAGATTCAGCAGGCGGTTCTGAATAACTCGGCAGGTTTTATTCTGGACAAGCAGATCACCGCTTCCGGTGTGCAGGGTAACTCGGCGGCGGTGGATCTGACGTTGCAAATAGACGCAAAAGCACTGCGGGACTTTCTGGATGCGAACTATCATCTGAACGCGGTTTCCGATACCGAGGGGAAGTTCAAGATCTACGTCCTCTCGTACACGCTGGAGGGTATGGATCCCGACCGGTCTGGACCGCCTAGGATCACCCACGAAGAGACGGTGGATAACCAGAAGGCTGTTCACGATTCAACATTTGCCGACTCAGACGTAGAGAACGCCAAGCGCTCCGCATCAGCCTCTCTGGCGGCTTCGAAGGCAGATACGGCCAAGGGAAATCAATCGGCCTCGGCCAGTGCATCCCTGAACAGCTCTTTATCGGCGCAGCAGGCCGGAAATAGCATCTCCAATGTTAATGCCCATGACCAAGCTGCCGCCTCTGCGAATGCATCGGCCAACTGGGACAACACCAGTGCTGCCTCGGTCGATGCCAGAAGGGCCTCGGCAGCATCCCAGTCCAGCTCGGTCCAGCACTCCGGCAGTAAGGCTGACGATACCAGCCGCTACTACCACCGGGTGGTGGATTATGCGGATCCCTCCAAGAAAGGAACCGCCCTGAGCAACGAGGTCCGTGCGGATCTAGAAGGGATGATGAGCACGCTCGGCTTTGATGTGGCCACCCTCAATGTGGGGATGATGGGACGGGACTTTCCGTCGGAAGACGATCTCATCAACGAAGTGCTGGACGAGATGCGCCACAACCCCGAGGTTTTGCCATCAGATTACGTGGTCATCGCTCTGAACAGCTTCACTTCTGTTAGCACAGTGACTCATCAATTCACCTCCAAGGTCACCTACAGAGTGGTGCGGGTGAAGGACGGTCTGGCCTTGGTGCCAGCCAAAGATTTGGTAGGGGACTCCGGTGACCGCGCTCCCTCGGATGACGTGGCGCGGACGTACGCAGTCAAAGCCGCCATGCTGAGCATTGATGACATCGTCCCCGGCGAGATCAAGCAGGCCATGCAGAAGCTGCACCGCGCCGAAGTGCGGAATGCACAAACGGCCACGACCACCTTCCTCATTACGCTTGATAACGCTACGGCATTTTCCGCCAGCGCCCCGATTCGCACGGCGCTGGTGAATGCAGGCTATAAGGTAGACCAGGTCATAAATGGTCCTGCCAAGACGCACATCCTTACGGTGACCTTGGCCGGCAAAACCGGTCCGGATGTCACGGGCACAATCCAGACGCTGCTCGACCAGTATGAGATTGAGAGCATGGATGATCATGAGATCCGAATCAAGGTGAAGGATCTGAAGTGAGGTCTCCCCTCCGGATTCTGATCCTGGTCGTTACGAGCGTTGCTCCCGGCATCCTCGCGGAGAGTCCAGTTCGCATTCTCCTCTCTCCTAAGACAATTGTGACCGATAGTCATGCTGACTCTAATCTCCCTTCGGAAGAACAGATCTCTGCGGACATCAGGTCAAAGCTGTCCGGCATATACGGGCCGCAGATGTTCGATGTTGACAACCAAACGGAGATGATTTCGGCGGATGAACCACTGGTCGTCCTGTTGCCAAGTGTGACGCTGGCTCGCGTCAGTGACGAAGAGAGAGCTGGTGTCATTCATGAGTTCAACGCGATTCTGGTCGGGGACGTCTCGGTCCTGGATCCATGGACAGATGCCAGCCTGTATTCCGCGACTAGGATGGTGTCTGTCAGCTTCGAGATTGGCGACAGTGAGATGTCGCACTATCCCGAGCGAGCTAGCGCTGCCTTTACGCAGGCAGCCCAGGCTTGGGTGGATGCCGTAGTCGCTGAGCTCAAGCAGAATATCTCACCGTTTCATCTTGCAGCGTCGACACTGGCGTGGCCCAAAGGGGCTAAAGACGCAGTCGGCGGGATCTGGCCCGTGGGCTCCGCCGAGGGCGTCCGGACAGGAGTTGCCCTGGATGGTGGTTCTGGACACTTTGTCAAGGTTGCGATGGCATTTCCCCAGTATTCGATAGTCAGTGACGCGGCAAACGCAGCTCGGGTGATTGGACAAGGCGAGCCGTACTCGCTGGTGGTGGTGCAGAAGCCGACCGAGCGTCCGGAACCCACCGTTCAGATACGCTGGCTGGGCCGGGATCCGGAAGAGAGAAACGTGGATAGAGCTGACCTCATCTCGGTCGACGCTATCAAGGCGTTGTTCCACAACTACCTCACGAAACAGGGTGGCATCCGTGTGCTTCCCGCTGAGGAAAATAACCCGGCCGTGAAAGCGCAGCTGGATCTCCTGGCCCAACAAATATCGGCCAGAACCAAGCAGGTTGCGGGTAACACGACGACCTTTGCACGGGAAAACCTGATTATGAGGGCTGCCGAGCATCCGGATAGCCGGATAGGTCTAGGTCTGCTGGAGATGTACCACGGCACCAAGACCGGGCCTGACGGTGATGTGCAGAACTATTACCGGGCGACCTTTCTGGCCGCATCGGAGGAACGGGTTGGTAATGAAGAAAACCCGCAGTATGCCGTGAACGGTTTGGTGCGGCAGGTGGAGGAGTTGGCGAGCACGGAGAAAGCCGGGATCCGGACGCAGGATATCTCGGCTGTGTATCTGACTCTATTCCGCAATGCCATGATCCATCTGGCGGAGAAGGCCAGGACTCTTCCGATCGGGAGCGACAATTCGGGCGGGTGGAAAGAGGGGACTTTCCAAGGAGCCGGCGTGAATTGGGAGGGAACCGTACCGGCTACCCTAATGCCGGTCTCCTGGCTGCGGCCATTGGGAGACCTGAGGTCCGAGACCGGGAAAGATCTGGGGATGCTCTACCGACCTCTGGTTCCACGCAAGGGCTTTATGAACGTCGGCTCGGTCAGCCACGAGAAGGTGGAAGCCGGCGATATTCTGCGCTACCGGGACAGCCAGTCGGCACCCCGGCCCATGGTTGGACTCCGCATTGTGGTCACGGATGCCCGTGAGGCGTGGATCCCGGATGATCCATTGATGCTGATGTTGGACGCCGTGCAGTTGCAGGAACACAGCAAACTGTCCGTGATTTGCTTCGAGCAGCCAGAGGATGAGCCTGCCGGGATTGAAACCAATCTGCTCGTCAAACTGAGCTTGCTCAAGGCAGAGACCATGCCCAACGGGGCTCAGTTCAAAGGACAGTGGAGGTTGCAGGTCAGAAGGACGGAGGCGGATGCGGCCGCCCCGGCCTTGTTTCAGAACGGCATTGAATACGACTCGCCGGTTGCAGTGCAGGGCCATGAAGGAATGCTTGCCCCAGCCGATCTTGGAGGATGGGGAGCGAGCTACATGGAAAGTGCGATGAGGTCGTTGTTGACATCGTCGTTTCAGAACAACTTAGAGAATAGCTTGAAGGGGAAGCCATGAATCGGTCATCGGAAATGGAAACAGGCAGCAATCTTCGTTGGATGGCAGCAACACTGCTGGTTGTGCTCCTGCAGTTCGGATCTGCGGGGTTGAAAGGGCAGACTACAGCCCCTCCCCAACCAGCAACTCCACCCGCCGCAGCCAAAACTGAAACATCGACTCAGCCCGTCAATGGCCAGGCCGTAACAGGTGCTCAGACTCCAGCCGGCACGACCGCTGTTCCTGCAGTGCCTCCTGCCGCTGCAGGGACAGTCGCTCCCGTACCAGCAGCAGCCGGATGCGCTCCTGCGGCAGCACCCGCCGCAGCCAGCAAAGGGCTGGGGCGTTTCGCGAGCAAATTGGGCATGCCTGCAACTCCCGCTCCCGCTGCTAACTGCACCCCGCAGAACAATCTGGTAGATGCAAAGACCGCCACGCCAGGCGCAGCCACGTCGGGCGCCGCCAAGCCGACCGAGGCCACAGGAGCCAACGCGGCCAAGGTGGCGTTGATGTCGCCTCAGCAGAGCATGGAGGC
Source organism: uncultured Acidobacteriaceae bacterium (assembly GCA_963764735.1). Taxonomy (GTDB): domain Bacteria; phylum Acidobacteriota; class Terriglobia; order Terriglobales; family Acidobacteriaceae; genus Edaphobacter. The sequence goes on along the minus strand of CAVXTS010000005.1, from coordinate 18,714 downwards.
GAGCAATCAGATGCTCCATCTCATTTGGATCGCAACGAATCTCGGCATGCAGGCCATGAACACAATCGCGGAGGTATTCCCGCCGGAGAAGATTGCCGCGTTTAAGTTGGCCTCGGAGAAGTACCATACGGCGCAGGCCGGTAATACTGATCACAACATGGACGCGTTGTCATTCAAGGCTGCTTCGGATGCTAGTGCAGAATTTGCCAAACTCGATGTGGACTGGAAATGCTACGACAAAGAGAAAGCTAGGGTAGTTCCGCTGGCCGACCGTAAACTGGCCATGATGCTGGGGGTCGACGCAATGGCGGGAACCAAGCTCCCCGCACTTATTCAGGGATTTACGGCCACCATTTCAGGTATGGAGCAGAACCCCATGCAAGTGATGGGCGCTCGCAAATTGATGAGTACCGTCGGGGTTGTGACTCAAGTCGGGAAAGAGATGCCGGGACAAGTCTCGTCCTTTAAAACAGTACGTGGCATAGTCAAGAAGATTGCTGAAGCAGAGAACATGACGCTGGCACCTGACCCGAGTGCGGCCTCGCTGAAAGATCCTGTCGTTGCGACAGCCACCGCGACTGCTTTGCCCAACTGATTTGAGCAGACCATCTGTTTCTCAACCCACAGATTAAGGAACAGCCGGATCGGGGGATCCGGCCCTTGATTCTCGTGTGGTTTACGCAGCCGGTTTTTCGAGCCCTTTTGTAACAGCCGGGATTTGCTCGCCGAGGACGCGGTGGATGGTGGTGCGGGATACCAGGTGGGCTCTTTGCCAGCTGGCCGAGGCTCTCACCGTTTTGCCGGCCGCGGTGGATGGCGGCCCTGTCCAAGACCAGGGCTTTCCGTCCGATGTGGCGACCTTCGAGCTTGGCCCGCCGCATGCCGGCGCGCACCCGCTCGACTATCAGGCTGCGCTCGAGCTCGGCGACGGCGCCGACGATCACCATGATCGCTCTTCCCAGAGGACCGCCGGTGTCGATTTGTTCGCGGAAGGAGATGAACTCGATGTTCAGCCTGTTCAGCTCGTCCAGCACCTCGAGGAAGTGCTTAGTGGATCTCGCGATCCGGTCGCAAGCCCATACCAGGACAACGTCGAATTGGCCGCGGCGGGCATCACCCATCATGGCGTCCAGTCCCGGCCGGCGGGCTTTCGCTCCGCTGATCCGGTCCTCGTACTCTTTCACGATTTGATAGCCGCGCTGCTCGGCCATCTGATGGAGGTCGTACATCTGCGTTTCGGGGTGTTGGTCGAGAGTGGAGACTCGTAAATAAATGGCTAAGCGTTTCATAAAGAGGTCTTTGAGGATACCAGACATATCTCAGATAGGCTAGCCATATCGGATGAAAATGCCCCCTCTTCCCTCGATGACAACCTCGACTATCAGGACGTCAAGCTCAAGATCGTCCAGCAGGAGGGCTACGACGCCCACGACTTCAACCTGTTCGACGACCGTGCCTCCCAGCTATGGAGAAAGCCCTACGTCGAAGGCGCCGTGCAGGAACTCACCTCCGGCGACAACCGCTCTGCAGATCAACTCCGAGTAGCTGTCGAGCAGATGATGCTGGCAGCCGGCAACCAGAACCCGGATGTCCGCATGACCGGAGGAACTGCACCCAAGTCAGGCGCCACGGTGAAGGTCGACGCCCAGATCGACAACGAAGAGGATGTGCTGCGCGACATGAGGGCTATCAGACTAGGTGCCCTCTCCCCGGCCGAAACAAAAACTCACCTCGCACGCGCCAGGCCCAGCCCAGGTCCCTCCGGCTCGCCGACACAAAAACGCACCTCGCGCGCCCGCCGGCGACCCAGCCCCCTCCCCCTCATCGCTCGTTCCCAGCCCTATCCCGGCACGGCATCCCAGCAGCCCTCCGCAGTCCCTTGCAGAGGTTCTCAGACGGGCTTTCAGTCATCCTGTTTATTACTTGCAACATATGCAGGTAATAGCCTCCAGAGTGGGCTCGCCGGAGGGTCGAAAATCAGCAGAAAATAGTTGCAGTCGACTTCAACTTGCCTCATACACCGATTTACATAATCGGAAGGGAAATGGTGACTTCCGGAACCATGACTGAGAGTTATGACACAAAATCGGGGGTTTTTCCGGGGTCGATTCCCGACCTAGTATAGGTATTTTGATCGCAAACTGCGGATTCAGGTTTTCGAGATCGGTTTGTGCTGTAGAATTCCGGTTCCAATTCCAGCCCTTTTTCTCGCCCGCCGCCTCTCTTTTTCATCCCGCCGGCGCCCTCACCAAGCAGCCCGCCGCCGCCTCGGCGGAGCTGCCCTGGTTCCACTCCTAGCCCACCAGCCGCGGTCTTGCTTTCACCCCGGGCGCATCCTCTGGCTCCGTCGTTGAGGAGGGTGCTTTTCTAAGCTGTGGGCAGCCGTTCTCCCGCAGCGTCACTGCCAGCTGCTGCCGTCCCCTGATTTTGCTACCGTAATTTGGCCCCAGCTTGCCGACTAAATTTGGCCCCACCTGGAGCAACCGGCCTACCCTCTTTTCACGGAGGGCTAGGTGGACAGGAGAACGAAGGTGGAGCTATTCGAGCAGATTCGACGGGAGCATGAGTTTGGAGGGAGCAGCGTCCGTGCGGTGGCCCGCAAGTTCAGCGTGCATCGCCGGATGGTCCGTCAGGCGCTGGCCAGCGCAGTACCTCCGGAGCGCGTGTATAAGCCTCGCGAGTGTCCCCGATTGGGGCCGGTGATGCCGTTCATCGATGACATCTTGACCGCCGACCTGTCGGCACCGCGCAAGCAACGGCACACGGCGGCGAGGATTTACAAGCGTCTCCAGATCGAGCGCCCTGAGTTTCCGGTGGGCCAGTCGCGGGTGCGTGAGTATGTCAGCTTGCGGAAGCGGCAACTGGGGATGACCAGGCAGGAGGTCTTCATTCCGCAGAGCTATCCGCCAGCGGCAGAGGCGCAGGTTGACTGGTATGAAGCCTATGCCGATCTCGGCGGCGAGCGAGTGAAGTTACAAGTCTTCACCATGCGCAGCATGTATAGCGGAGCATCGTTCCACCGCGCCTATCCACGAGCCACCCAGCAGGCGTTTCTCGAAGCTCATGAACTAGCGTTCGCCCGGTTTGGCGGTGTCTTTCATGCGCTGCGCTATGACAACCTGACCAGCGCGGTGCGGCGCATCCTGCGCGGACATCGCCGCGAAGAGGCCGAGCGCTTCATCGCATTCCGCTCGCACTGGCGCTACGCTGCCACCTTCTGCACACCGGGCGAGGGGCACGAAAAGGGCGGAGTCGAAGGCGAGGTCGGATACTTCCGCCGCAACCACTGGGTGCCGGTGCCCAGTGCCAGGGACCTGGCGGAACTGAACGAACAGCTCGCCGCTGCTGTGATCGAAGACGAACAGCGGATCATCCATGGAAGAACCGAGACCGTGGCTTGCGCACTGGCTGCGGAGCGCGAGCGCCTGCTTCCGCCAGCGGCGGAGAGCTTCGATCTTGCCGACGTCAGCTTCCCGGTGGTCGATCGTCAGCGCTGTGTACTGGTCAAGACCAGCGCCTACTCGACTCCGTTGCATCCGGGCACGGAGGCGGTGGTCAGGACCTATTCGGCTTATGTCGAGATATGGGCGCGGGGCAAGTGCGTCGCACGGCATGAACGCTGCTATCGCAAGCGTCAACAGATCCTCGATCTCGAACACTATCTCGATGTGCTGGAGCGCAAGCCAGGCGCACTCGCGGGCTCGACGCCGCTGGCCCAGTGGCGTTCTCAAGGACGATGGCCGACCAGCTATGACCAACTCTGGCAGCGGATGATCGAACGCCTGGGCCGCCAGAACGGCACCCGCGAGATGATCTCTCTGCTCGATCTCGGTCAGCGTGCGGGAAGCGATCAGCTCACCCGTGCCATCACGCAGGCCGTGGAGCTGGGCTGCGCCGATGCCGCCGCAGTTCGCTATCTGCTCACCGCCGCAGGGCCGACACGCAAGAAGCCGGACGCCATCGAACTTGGTCTGCTGGAACGATATGAACGCCCGCTGCCCACCCTCGAAGCCTACGATCACCTGCTCCGTGCGGAGGTGGCGCGATGAACACCGTTCCCGCCTCCCTCCAGGAGGCTTCGATCCATGCGCATTGCAAGACGCTGCGCATCCCCACCATAGCCGCTCAGTACAGCCGCATCGCCGAACAAGCCACGCGCCAGGGACACTCCCACGTCCACTATCTCGAAGCCCTGCTCGCCGCCGAAGTCGAAGAGCGGCAGCAACGTAGGATCGCCTGGCGGCTCTCCGAAGCAAAACTGCCCAAGGTCAAGACCCTGGAAGACTTCGACTTCAACGCCTCCAGCGTCTCCACTACCCAGGTGCGTTCGCTGGCCGACGGCAGCTATCTGGACCGCGCCGAGCCGGTCATCTTCCTGGGCGACACCGGCACCGGCAAGACCCACCTGATGACCGCTCTCTGCGTCGAAGCCTGTCGCCAGAACAAGCGCGTCCGCTTCACCACCGTCGCCGCACTCATCAACGAACTCGTCGAAGCCAGCCACAACAACCAGCTCAGCCGCGCTCTCGCCCGATGGAAGAAGTGGGACCTGATCGCTCTCGACGAGATGGGCTACGTCCCCCTGGCAGAAGTCGGAGCCGAGATGCTATTCCAGGTCATCGCCGACCGGGCGGAGAAGGCCGCCGTCATCGTCACCACCAACCTGCCGTTCTCCGAGTGGTCGTCGGTCTTCCCCAACACTCGTCTCTGCAAGGCACTGTTGGACCGCATCACAGATCGAGCCCACATCCTGGAGACCGGAAGCGAGTCCTACCGTTTCCGCCGCACCATGGAACGAAAGAAGAAAACCTGATCCAGGTGGGGCCAGATTTCACCGTCGATTTACTCCTCCTCCGCTACGCTCCGGAGGAGCAAATCGAACAACACTAACTCATTCCAAGGTGGGGCCAATATTCACCGGCACAGTGGGGCCAAGTTTCGTTGACAGAAGCATCCCCGCTCGACGATCGATTCCAGGATGCCCTCGGTATAGGTCTTTCCTTCAAAGCGGACCTTGCGCCGGTCAGGGACCGAGCCGGCGTCCTCGAAGCCCAGAGCCATCAGCTCTCGCATCTGGGCATGGCAGGGTGGTTTTCCGTTGGTGAACTTATTCAATCTCACATCCCGGACGATCAGACGAGCTCTTGCATCCCCTGCGCCGTAGCCTTCGTAGTGCTCGTGATACGCCCGCGCCTGTCGGGCGCTCACCGCGACGATGAACCAGTCTTCATCATGATCAGCCGTCGTAACCCAATACAACTTAACCGTCTGCTGCTTGCTTGCCATATACACACCCTGCTCTCTCCCCCCGCGCCGGCCGGCTAATTCAAGTACGGCTAGAAAGGGATAACAGTGTAGCATATATCTCAGATAGAACAAGTGGAAACAAGAAACCGTAAACGTCATCTACACAGGTCCAACAAAGCCATTCTGTTTCTCGCCGCCCGTTGCCCCCCGAAGCCCATCACCTGCGTGCGTCTTACCCCAACCTTGGCCGCACGAGTGTTCCTGGATACAACGTCGTTTACGAGGACGAATCGTGATGCGTAGCCAGGTGGGGACGTCAATGAGTTGCATTGGCCTGTTATTTTCCAACTGGGGATCTGAATATTGCCGTGGGGCTCTGAACCCAAATGGCATTTACTCGACCACTTAGATTCAACTCTGAACATTCCGCTGGTGCGGCAGGATCGTCCGAGGTGCTTCGGCAAGCACCACCTAAAACAGTCGCCTAACAGATGGTGTTTGCCGAGCGATCCCTTTGCCCCACAGCGCGATTAGGCCGTTCGAGTGGCGGCGCACTTCATATGCCACAGGTTTGAAGCGTTTGATGCCGCGCAGATCCTGATATTGAACGAAGGTATGGCCCCAAGTAGATCCCTTTCGCTGCCACGCCAATTTGAGTGCCTCTTCATCCGTCCATTCCCAATCCACTTGACGCCCACCATAAAGCTTATCCAACGCGAAAGTGCCGTTCCCCATTCGGTGCCACATAGATAGCTCAATCGCCCACAAGCCGAGGCTGCGCAGGCGCAGCAGCATGGTCTTTACGCTGACGGTATATTCGGATGCCAATTCGTATAGGGAATCGAGGCAAGGCTGAACTTTTTTCGCCTTCTTCCGCAGCGCATTTCCAGGAATCAACAGCGCTGCTGCACCGAAGTTACAAAGCCACTCCTCCTCCTCATCGGGCGCATGTGGCACGAATTTCACTTCCGGCACCAACTCATAGAATAACGAGTGGCAAGCCTCGTGGGCTAGCGTGAAACGCTGGCGGACTTGCGTTGATGCTGTGTTCAATCGAACTCGAAATCCATCTTCATAACTGTTTCCCAACGGTTCGATAAATCCATCGCAGTCGAGGTCCGCTTGCTCTTCGATGATTTGGATGTTTCGGCACCGCAAGAATTGTTGTACTCGTTCGTCTGGAGTTTCAGACTTTCTGCGGGAATGTCCTTCTACCAGCGCCTCCATGATCTGTTGCGCAGTCTGCCCCGGGGCCTTCCCTGACCGTGCAACGAACGCCTCTACCAAAGGGGAATTTAGCCTGCTAGAAGAGTTTTGCGTTTTCCGCATTTGCTACACCCCCCCCGTGCTCTTTGATGAATTTCCGGTATCGAATATCCCAGTCCTTGGCTTTCATCGGTGCAGCCACGGGGCGGCGGTGGGAAGTTAACGACATCTCAACCTGGTCCCGCCGTCTCAATGTGTACTCGTTTCTCCATTCGTCGCGTACGGCGTATGCGGCCCCGGCCCGAATCTCTGGATCACCCTGTATCCAGGAACGAAAAGCCGCATTACTATCGCTCAATACCGGATCGCTCTCTTCCGAGTCGCCGACAAGATAGGAAACCCGCTCATTCAGCCGGTGTGCCATCCGCCTTAACAACGCAATGCTGGGGTTCGAGACGGCGAGCGACTCGCCCATGAGACTTTGCAAATATCCGTTACTGATGCCAAGGTCGTGGGCGAATTGCTCGTCCCCGCCGCACCGATCATTCACCAACGCCCGCAGCCGGGTAGCAAACGCATCCCCGTTGATTCCTCGGTAGAATGCGTGAATGCGAGTGCATGTTTGGCGGATTTCCGCCATCGCTTGTCGCAGTGTTTCCGAGTCGAACGTGATCCCGGTGTCAAGCGTTCCTAGGAAAGTAATGTCAGTCGTTGATGCAAACGAGCCGAGCATCATGCGCGATAGCCTTTGGGGAACGAGTCGAATCGCGGGCACTCCTGCCTGAGTCGCGATCTCATTCTCCTGCCCTACTCCATAGCTCGGGGTACCACAGAATAGGATGATGAAATCGTGGGTAGAGGCACGTGTGCGATCAGTGATGTACACCTGGCTTGCGGGTATGTCGGCGTTCAGCGTGGGATGCGTAACATCGCCTGGCCAGTAGATTTCGAATGGTGGCGAAGAGAACTGCGGAACGGCTGCGATTTTACGGATTCGCTGGACCACGTTTCGCAATTCGGCGTCTTGCGCATCAGAGAGGCCCGTGAGAGGCGTCGCGAGATACCCATAGATTTCCTCTCCGACGCGATCTGACTCGTCGAGAATGTCGCTCAGCTTGTGCCCAAGCGCATTGAAGAGCTTTTTTAGGACTTCTTCGCTTGGGACGTACTTCTCGCAGCACAAATCCTTCGAGCCAGTCATGATCTTCGAAATAGTAGACTGGCTCACCTCGGAGCTTGCCGCCAGCACCTCTTGTTTAATTTCCCTGAGTTCAATCAACTGAACCAACCGGGCGACCGCGCCCTCTGTTTGTTCTCGTGTCAGCACCTTCATATGACACCCCGCTTTCAATGGGAGATTAGCGTCACGCAAGAGTTTCCCCAAGGAATGTGTAGGGAATAGTATCCCCCGACTATTATCGGCCCCTAACTTACTGGATATACAAGGATTATATTCCCTACCCATTCCTGTACTTATGGCGGATTCCAGAGGACGATTACGACTGGAAGGTAGAACCCAATGACCCGATTCAAACTTGGCCGAATGCTTGAATTTGCGATCACCAAGCCAACATTATTGGAAATCGCAGCGCTAGCTCTGGTTTTGTTGTTTGTGGGAGTATTGGTGCTACGGTGATGGCTCGTACCTCATGGAGGCATTTCGGGCCGCTGCCAAATTGATGACAATGGCCGAGTTACTCATCGAGGACGGAATTAGTAACGATAAGTCTTAGTGCAAGTCGGCTTGTCATCATCTACACCGGCTGCCATTCAAAGATCGAATCCAGGGTAGACAAAGGCTCCGCGGATCGTTTCGGCGTCAGCCTCTGAAACCCCGCAGGCCCGAACCGTGTCATACCACTTCGAAACCTGAGCGCGCATGTCGCTCACGATCTTCTCGGCCTCATCTCGGTCCAGAAGAAAGCGTGCGTGCTGAGAGAGGATATTCTTGGCATTCGCAAAGCGCCCCATGTCACCGCATTCCATGGCAAGGTCCCGCCGCTCCTGGCTGACAACCGGGGAGGGCGTCAGATCGTACGCCGGCGACAATCCCCAATCTTCGTCTTTGGCAATGAAGGCGTGGTTGCGCGGATGATCGTCGATGTTGGAGATCAGGGCGTTGAAGCACATTCGCCGGAAGAGCTCGCGCGCGTCCTTCTTCGGTTCAGCCACGATCCTCCTGAGTTCCTCGACCAAGATCACGTACGACCAGCGCGTTCTGTTCGCCGGAGATTCATCCGCGCGCAACACGGTCAAGCCGCTGATCATGCGTGCGCGAGTATAACCCTCGGCTAGCTTTCTCTCTATCGAAACGCTTGATCAGGAGAACGTCCTTTCCTCCCACCGTCTCGATCCGGCTTTCCGCAGCGCTGATCCCGCATTGCCGCGCCAGCCGCAGCATGGCGTGCTCGACACGTGTATTGTCCCAGCGATCATCCGGCCGATTGAACTTTGCTATCCAGAGCCCTTCGTAATCGGCGACGACGGCCTTGGGGCGGGCGCCTCCCATCGATGTTCCAAGGAGCAGGAGGTCCTGAACCTGGGGAGCCGCGGGGTCGTTGGGAATTTCATCATTGAGGAGCGCGTCGGCTAGGTCCTGAAGTTTTTCGAGGTCGAGCGTCTGATTGAATTCCCGCCTCGGAGCAGGCGGTACTTTGTTCAGACCGAAACCGAGCGCACCTGCACGGTCGTCGGGCGACTGCAGAAGATAGTCCATCTCGCCCAACTGCGGCTTGCCGGCGTACTTTTCGATGACACGGCGGCCCCAAAAGTCGGGCCCCGCATCGCGCAGGGCACCGAATACTCCGTTGAGCTGCACCGTCTCGTATGTCCTGTCGGTAAGTTTGAGCTCGACTGGATCGATCGGCACTGCACGAGGATTCTCGAGGTACGACCGCCCGTACACGAAGCGCCCGCGCGAACCTCGCATTGGATTGTCGTCCAGGACAAACTTGCCCGCGGTCACGGCAGAGATCTCTCCCGGCAACGTGATATAGACGAAACATTCCTCTGCAGATTTAGAAGTCATTGTCGAGGCCTCCGCTCTTGCGCGCACGCACGTTTTCCTTGGTAGCTGCCCGAGCCAGGCCCTCCTGGTCTTTGAGGGGATTGGCGAGATCCTCGAAGGGCTGCAACAAGTCGTAAAGCCAGAGCAGGGCAGTATAGACCGCGATGCCTGTGGACGCCTTACCGCTCTCCGCATCCCTGACGGCGCGGACGCCAGTGCCGATTTTCTCGGCTACCTCTTCAATGGTTTGCCTGCGCCTGAGCCGCGCCGTTCGCAGATTGCGGCCGAACGTCTTTAATGTCTGCTCGACTTGGTATGGCGGGGCCATGAGCAAGCGGTTGCGGGCAACCATGATATTCCCTCAAGAGCACAAAATCGGCCTTAGCACGCTTTCAAGAGCATATCTTGTGTCGGCTCAGGAAAGCAAGGGAATAATATCCTTGAGAGATTCTAAACTCGGTTAGCATGCTTTTACGAGCACTTCAGCGTCAGAAGAACGGACCAACCAGGCGCGGACAGGCTAAAGCTTAGCCCACTGTTCCAATAGCACCACGCCGCTTCTACACTCCTTTTTGGCCTTACCCGACCCCTGTTCCCATCAACCGCTTTGGCGGGGTGAACTTGATGTACCTTCGCTTGGCATAAGTCACTCGGAATCGCTTCTGCTTCGGGATCCAGCGGCGCAGGGGTGGCCTCTTGTGCTCCAGAACTTCAAAGGTGCCGATCGGCAAAGTAACCTTTTCGCCCTTGCGAAGAGCGGCGCCGATCGAGTCGAAGAAAATCTTCACTACCTTCGTGGCTTGGGGACGGCTCAGTTCGTATGGATTCCACTGCGACTTATCACTCCCAGTTCGGCTCGGGGATATTGCCTTCACTAGATCTCTACGCGTCACAGATCCCTCAAACAGTTCACAGTTATAGTAATCCCAGCCCTCCTCTTCGGCTCTGTCAGAAAACTCTCCACCCTGTTTTGCCTTTGTGGCCGCAGCACAGCGTCGCTTTCGAAACCGATCTCACATCCCGTCGTCATGCTCCGCGGATTCGTCCCGACCGGGTGTTTGTGGTCGTCACGCCGACCTAGTTGATGGCGGGAGTGCGCGGATTATCGGCGGCCCTTGCTCAAATATGGTCCGCTGTACACTTGACGTTTACAATCGCGGATGCCCGAATGACGCCCGAAGAGAAAGCAAGGCAAACCATCGACGGACTGCTGCTTGCGTCCGGATGGACTGTTCAGAACCGCACCGATGCAAACATCGATGCGGCCCCTGGCGTCGCCATTAGAGAGTTTGCGCTCGGGCACGGATACGGCGAGGCTGACTATCTTCTGTTCGTGGATGGCGTGGCCGCCGGAGTGATCGAAGCCAAAAAGGAAGGATCCACCCTCACTGGTGTGGAGATCCAGACCAAGAAGTACAGCGAGGGTATTCCCGAAGCATTGCCTGCCCCGTTCCGCCCTCTCCCGTTCTGCTACCAATCGACTGGGGTCGAGACGCGTTTCACGAACCTTCTGGAGCCGGACGCGAGCAGTCGTCCTGTGTTCTGTTTCCACACGCCGGAGACACTGTCACGCTGGCTGGCGGACGCGGTTCAGTCCACGGGATCCACTCCGAAAGCGCGTCTCAGGTCGATGCCTCCGCTGATCGAGGATGGACTTCGCCCCGCGCAGATCACGGCGATCAATTCCCTGGAAGACTCACTGCGCCTGGGGCGGCGGCGTGCCTTGATTCAGATGGCCACCGGCGCTGGGAAGACCTATACGGCGTGCAACTTTCTGTACCGGCTCATCAAGTTTGCGGGGAATCGGCGGGTTCTGTTCCTCGTTGATCGTGGCAACCTAGGTCGGCAGGCGCTGAAGGAGTTTCAGGCGTTCCGTACCCCCGATGACGGCCGCATCTTCACGGAGCTGTACAACGTCCAGCACATGCAGTCGAACCGGGTTGATCCGGTAGCCAAGGTCTGCATCTCGACAATCCAGCGTCTGTTCTCGATGTTGAAGGGTGAGGAACTGGAGCCGGAACTGGAAGAACTCTCCGGGGCGTCGCTTGAAATGCTCAAAGCTCCGCCGGAGCCGATCACCTATAACCCGGCCATCCCGATCGACACCTTCGATATTATCGTCACGGACGAGTGCCATCGCTCCATCTATAACCAGTGGCGGCAGGTACTGGAATACTTCGATGCCTCGCTGATCGGACTAACCGCGACACCGTCCAAGCAGACGATGGGCTTCTTTCACCAGAACCTTGTGGTCGAGTACCCGTACGAGCAGGCCGTCGCTGATGGGGTGAATGTCGACTTTGACCTCTACACCATCCGCACGCTCATCTCTGAGCATGGGAACATCATCAACGCGGGATACCAGGTGGATTACCGCGACCGGCAGACCAGGAAGATTCGCTGGGAACTCGCCGACCAGGACATTCCGTACGACTCCGATGAGCTTGACCGCCGAGTGGTCGTGCCGGACCAGATTCGCACCATCGTTCGCACCTTCCGCGATCGTATGTTCACCGACATCTTCCCGGGCAGGACCGAGGTGCCCAAGACTCTCATCTTTGCGAAGGATGACAGCCATGCCGACGATATCGTGCAGATCTTGCGTCAGGAGTTCGGTAAGGGCAACGAGTTCGCGCAAAAGATCACCTATCGGACTGGCGCGGCCAAGGTCCGGGTGAAGAAGACCGACACAGACGGCAACGAATATGAGGTGGACGAGTGGAAATCCGGCAGCCTGAAGCCAGAGCATCTGCTCAGCGAGTTCCGCACCGCATACTACCCGCGCATCGCGGTCACCGTGGATATGATCGCCACCGGCACAGACATTAAGCCGTTAGAGATCGTGATGTTCATGCGGGCCGTGAAGAGCCGGACGATGTTTGAACAGATGAAGGGGCGCGGAGCGCGGACGGTCACCGCGACAGAATTGAGGAGCGTCACTCCGGACGGCACCTCGAAAGACCACTTTGTCATCATTGACGCCGTTGGGCTCGAACCGGAGAAGATGCAGGATGTGCAGCCGCTCGAAAAAAAGCGGAATGTCAGCCTGGACAAGCTGTTTGAGCTGGTGACGTTTGGCAATCGGGAGCCGGATGTGCTCAGTTCCATTGCGTCCCGGCTTTCGCGACTGGATTTGCAGCTCACCCCGAACGACCGGACGGCGCTCAACGACGCAGCGTCGGGGAAGCCGATCAGTGCGATTGCGAGCGAGATTGTGGCCGCGCTCGATCCGGACCGGCACGTGGATGCGGCGCGAGCGGCGAACAATACCAACGAGCCTACCGACGAGCAGATTGCGCTGGCGCGGAAGAAGTTGCTACAGGAGGCCGCGAAACCGCTGGCGGGAAATCCTGGGCTGCGGAACCTAATCCTGAGTGTGAAGAAAAGTTACGAGCAGATCATCGATACTGTCAATCAGGATCAATTGCTGGAGGCTGGGCCGGCGGAGGTTGTGCGGGAACGGGCGCTGCGCATGGTCCAGTCGTTTGAGCAGTTCATCAGGGACAACAAGGACGAGATTGAAGTGTTGCAAATTCTCTATAGCAAGCCGTATGCGGCTGGGCTGTCGTTGAAGCAGGTGAAGGCGCTGGCTACCGTGCTTCAGAAGCCGATGGACGGCAGCCCGCGGGCGACTCCGGACCAGCTCTGGCATGCCTACCAACGGGTGGACAGCTCGCATGTGCATGGTAGCAAGACGGAGGTTGCGGCCGACCTGGTCAACCTAGTGCGGTTTGCGCTGAAGCAGAAGGATGAGTTGATGCCGCGAAGGTCAGAGGTGGAGGAGCGATTCTCTATGTGGCTCAAGCAGCAGCGGAGTGCAGGAGTTTCGTTCACGGGCGATCAGCTTCGCTGGTTGCAGGCTATCCGCGATCACATCGCTGCGAGTCTTGCGGTCGATGAGGATGACTTCGACCTCGATCCATTTGTCCAGTGGGGCGGTTTAGGCAGAGCGCAGCAGGTCTTCGGGGACAGTTTCTTTCCTCTGCTCACTGAGTTGAATGAGGTCTTGGCGGCATGAATGGCTCAGCACGGCAACAGCCACAACTCCCAGATACCATCCTTCAGCAAACGGCATCCGGGCGCGTCCGCGTCCTGCCTAAGCTCCCAACAGGGTGGGACTGGACAACGGTTGGCGAGATTGCTGAGGTCTTTCGCGGAGCCTCTCCTAGGCCCAAGGGTGATCCACGGTACTTTGGGGGTCCGATCCCTTGGATCATGATCTCTGATGTAACGCGACAGCCGGGGAAATACCTGTATGAGACTCGTGAGGGCGTGACTGAAGCGGGTGCAAACCTGTCGCGCCGCCTGCCTCCAGGCAGCCTGATACTCTCCAACAGCGGCACGATCTGTGTCCCCAAGATACTCAAAGTCGAGGGTTGCATTCACGACGGCTTCATCGCCTTCCGTGGACTAGAGACTCACGTAGACCAGAACTTTGCGTACTGGTGGTTCGAGTACGTTCGACCGAAGATGATTGAGGAAAACCGCCAAGGCATGACCCAGGTCAACCTCAATACTGACATCGTGCGAGAGATTCACTTCCCGATAACCTCGCGCAAACAGCAGACACGGATCATTGATGAGATCGAGAAGCAGCTATCGCGGCTAGATGCGGCGACGGCTGCGTTGAAGAGGGTGCAGGCGAATCTTAAGCGTTATCGCGCGTCGGTGCTAAAGGCGGCGTGCGAAGGCCATCTGGTTCCGACAGAAGCGGAACTCGCCCGCAAGGAGGGCCGCAAGTACCAACCGGCAGACAAACTCCTCGAACACATCCTCCGCGAGCGCCGCGCCCGCTGGGAAGCAGACACGCTTGCGAAGATGATCGCCTCGGGCAAACCTCCCCAGAATGACCGTTGGAAGCAGAAGTACAAAGAGCCTGCCTCTCCCAAGATCAGCGGGCTGCCGGAATTACCCGAGGGTTGGAGTTGGGGAACAGTTGAGCAACTGACCTCCTTAATTACAAGCGGTTCGAGAGGCTGGGGGGACCTGTACTCGGAAAACGGCCCGCTCTTCATACGCGCACAGGACATTAAGACGGATGCGCTGAAACTGGACGGCGCTGCACGTGTGCAATTGCCATCTAATAACGAAGGTGTGCGTACAAGAGTGCGGCAGCACGACCTCCTTGTAACAATAACCGGGGCCAACGTGACAAAGGCTGCGATAGTGTCCCACGCCATCGAGGAAGCCTATGTAAGTCAACATGTCGCGTTGCTTCGCCCAGTTCTCCCGATACTGGCCCCGTATCTTTACGATTGGATCATCAGCCCAATGCAGGGGAGAGCCGTCAACTGACCCAGGCCGCCATCGATCAGGATCAGGCCGGGCATTGGCGCGCCTTCGGCGAGCAGGCGCGAATAGCGGCGCGTCACCACTTCCGCCATGCTGGCGAAATCGTCGTTGCCTTCCACGGTGCGGATGATGAATTTGCGGTAATCCGCTTTCTTCATCCGCCCTTCCTCCCACACCACCATGCTGGCGACTTTGTCGGTGCCCTGGATGTGGGAGATGTCGAAGCATTCGATGCGCTTCGGGGGTTCGGGGAGACCGAGCGCGTCCTGCAACCGCCTCCTGAATGGCGATCGAAGATGGCTTCAGCACGCGGAAGCGGGCGTCGAAACTGTGCTTGGCGTTGGTCTGCGCGAGATTCAGCATGGCCTTCTTCTGGCCGCGCTGCGGCGTGTGAATCTCGACTTTGCGATTCTTCTTTTCGCGTGAGCAGTTCTTCCATGACTTCGCTGATCCTCGAAGTCGATCGGGTACGTGAATGATGGCGGGAACGTACTGCTGATCGAGATAGATCTGCAGCAGCAGCGAAGAGAAGAACTCGGCCGGATCGAACTCGCGCTGATCCTCCCAGAAAAATTCGCGGCGGTCGACGATCACGCCATTGCGGAGATGGAACAGGTTGACGGCAACCAGCGGCGGCTCGGCGTAGTAGCCGAAGATATCGGCGTCGTCGCCGGAGGCGGCGGCCATCTTCTGGCGCTGTTCCATCTCTTCGACGGTGGTGAGCAGATCGCGCAGGGCCGGCGGCTTCTTCGAATCGCGTGGCGTCGGACGCCGCTTCCTGAATGCGGCTCGCGCAGTTCGCTCGCCAGCGCGGCATGTCGGCCTTCGAGAAACAAGCGCACCTGCCGGACCGACTGCGCGTAGGCCTCGGGCGTGGTCAGGCCTTCCACGCAGGGTCCCGAGCAGCGGTGAATGTGGTATTGCAGGCAGGGCTTGGGATGATAGCGCGGTGAGATCGACCTTGCACGAGGGCACCAGAAAATGCCGGTGAATGAAGTTGACCAGGCGGTACGCGAGGTTGCCGGGAAAATAGGGCCCGAAGTAAGTGGAGCCGTCTTTGATGCAGCCGGCGGGTGACGTAGACGCGCGGGAAATCGTTCGCTGGTCAGCTTGATGTAGGGGTAAGTTTTGTCGTCGCGCAGCAGGACGTTGAAGCGCGGCTTGTACTGCTTGATGAGGTTGTTTTCGAGCGCCAGCGCTTCTTTTTCGTTATCGACCAGGATGTAGTCGATATCGCGCGCTTCGGCGATCAGCGAGCCGGTTTTGGCGTCGGCGAGCTGGTCTTCGTTGAAGTAGCTGCGGACGCGGGCGCGCAGGATCTTGGCTTTGCCGACGTAGATGACCTTGCCGGCGGCGTCCTTGTAGAGATACACGCCGGGCGCGAGAGGCAGTTGCGCGACCTTTTCCCGGAGGAGATTCTGGGACAATATACTTTAATTAAATTATGTCACGCTGGTCGATTCTTCTGTTGCTTGCGGCCTGCCGCCGCCGCAGCAATCGGACACACAAAGGGCCGATACGAAAAAGGCGCCGGAGCCGAAAGAGAGATGTGCAGCTGCCTCCCGAGGAAGATGCGGCGGCGATTCCGGAACAGTACAGCTTCAATCCGGTGAAGTCGAAGAAGGATGTTTCGGTGGGAGAGTTCTATTTCAAGAAGGGCGATTTTAAAGGGGCCGCGCAGCGGTTTACCAGCGCCACGAAATGGAACGACGGCAACGCCGAGGCGTGGCTGCGACTGGGCGAGACGCAGGAGAAGCAGCAGGATGCGGCGGCGGCACGGGAAGCTTACGAGCGGTATTTACAGTTGGCTCCGAACGCGAAAAATGCCGGGGAAATGAAGAAGCGGCTGGAGAAGCTGAAGTAAAGGCTTGGGGCGGCGTCGAGAAGAGCTACGGAGGGTTCCTTCGTCTCTGGATTGCGAATCGGCGAGGGCAGATCGGAAATCTGCCCCACCAGCACCGTGAGACGCGGTCAGGCGCGGTTGGTTTTTTCGATCCAGTGGCGGACCATAGCGGCGCAGTCGCGGGCTTCGGGCACGCTTGACAGCTCTTCGATCGACCAGCGCATTTTGCGGCCCCAGTTGGGATATTCCGCCGTGGTGCCGGGCAGATTCTGCTGATATAGTTCCTTGCGTCAGGTCTTCCTGATTGACCAGCCACAGCACCGAGGGCGTGCACGCCAGGTACCCCATGATGGCGTAATGCAACTCGCCGCGTCAGTTAGCGGAATACGATCGGCGTCGCGCTCATAATCGGGCGGCAGCAGGTCCATGGCAAACAGCGCATCGAGCAGATGCTGCTTGTCGTGCAGCGCGGTCGGCCTTCTGCGATTCGAAAGCCTTTTGTCGATCGTTCCCGCTGCGAAGGCGCGCTTCGATGTCCTCGCCCGTCCAGAATCCGGCGATGGTGGGCAGATCCTGCGTGGTGGTTGAGGTGAGCGCCTGGACGGGATATTCGCTCGGCGGCTTGAAGCCTTCGGCATACTTGTTCGAAGTTCAAGCATCGATAGCTGAATATGCCGAAATCGGCCAGAGTCTGGCGGACTTCGTCTTCCACCGTGCCCAGGTCTTCGCCGATAACCACCGCGTGTTACGGACGCTTTCGAGCGCGAGGATGCGCACCAGATCCTCCGCGACGATCCCGACATAAGCGCCGTCGGCGGCGGTATGACCCTCGCGGAATCCAGTAAAGGCGGAACAGGCGCATCACGTGGTCGATGCGCAGCGCGCCGCCGTGGCGCATCGTTTTGCGGATCGACTCCGTGTAACAGCCGATAGCCGTCTTCACGGTGCCGCGCGGCGTTCGGCGGAGGAAACGACCAGTCCTGGCCGGTGGGCGAAAAGTCCGTCGGGCGGCGAGCCGACGCGGCATCCGGGATGAAGAAGGCCGGCGCGCCCAGAGATCGGAGCCGCAGCGGTCGGTGGCGAGAGCCAGATCGTGATAGAGCCCGATGCTCATGCCGGCATCGCGGGCGTGCTTTTGGACGGCGGCGAGCTGCCGGTCCATCAGCCATTGCAGCCAGCCGTGGAAGAGAATGTCGCGCGCATGTGTCTGGGCGAATCGCGGACTGCCGGGCTCGCGGGATCGCGGTATTCTCCGGGCCAGTCGGGCCAGACCCAGAGATTGGGATCTGCGGCGTGCAGGTGCTTCGTCGAGCGCGCAGTATGTGGCGTAAAGGCGCAGCAGTTCGCCTTCGCGGCAATCCAGTCAGGCATTCCGCGCCGGGCGGATTGGCGGCGAAATCAGCTCGAGCGCCCGGCGTTTGAGCGCGGCGACCTTTTCGTATTCGACATTCGGGGGCGCGCAGGCGCTTCGAGTTCGGCCGGCGTCTCGGCGTCTTCGAAGGCGGCTCGGATGGTCGGTAGCCGGGCACCTTCCACATCGAGATAGAGAAAATTGCGGTAGAAAATGCTGTTGGGAAGATAAGGGCTGGTGTTGTAAGGGCCGCGGTTATGAATGGCGTGCAGTGGATTGAGCGCGATGAAATCGACGCGCAGCGCCGGGACGGCCCAGTCGATCAGATCGCGCAGATCGCGGAAATCGCCGCAGCCCCAGTTGCGATCCGAGCGCAAGCCATAGAGAGACACGCCGAGGCCCGCGTGTTTGCCTGGTTTTGACGCTGCGCGCAGTCGGGGGCGACGATCAGACGCATGCTGCATGGGCCCGCCTGGATTTCGTGATAGCCGAGGGGGAGTTTGGCCTGGAGTTCGATGACGCGCTCGACGAAGTGGACGCCCTCAATTTCGGCACTGGCCTGTATGGGCGCGCCTTGCAGATTGATCGAAACGCTCTGAGTTTCGCCGCTTTCCGCGCGGATTTGGAGATCCAGACGGGCGAGTTCGCGGGCGGCGCGAACGGGAATCTGCAACGGGGCGGTTTCGCCGATCACCAGCACGGGCGGCAGAAGACGGTGCCAGTCGATGGAGTTGCCGGGCCCGAGGGTGGCCAGGATCGCACGGTTCA
>CAVXTS010000004.1:0-449887 GCA_963764735.1 uncultured Acidobacteriaceae bacterium | reverse complement strand
CGTGCCGTTTTCGGGTTGGGATTTGGGGTCTTCGGGGGGGATTACTACGGCGGCGGCTACTTTGTCGTCGGTGTCGAGGTTGAGGAGTTTTACGCCGGAGGTGGAGCGGCCGGCGGAGCGGATGGTTTTGGTGTCGATGCGGATGATTTTGCCGAACTGGGAGATGAGCATCATCTCGGTGGTGTCGTCGACGAGGTTGATGGCGGAGACTTTGCCGATTTTGGGGGTGGTCTTCATGGAGATGACGCCCTTGCCGCCGCGGGACTGGAGGCGGTAGGCGTCGACCGAAGTGCGCTTCCCGAAGCCGTTCTCGGAGACGGTGAGGATGAGGCAGGGGGTTAGGCCGAGCTTCTCGTCGAGCTTGGCGAGCTTGGCGGCGGCGGCGTCGGAGATGGCGGGCGCGGCGGGAGTGTCGTCGGCGGTGGCGAGGGCTAGAGGCTGAAGGGCTGTGCTGTCGTTGGCTTCGTCGATGGCGTCTTTGACGTGGGAGGACAGGCCGGCGGCGGCGGCGCGGGCCAGTCGCTCTTTATTGCGGGCTTCGTTGGAGGGGGTGACGGCGGCGCCGATGACGTAGTCGCCCTTGCGCAGGTTGATGCCGCGGTTGCCGGTGGCGGGACGGCCCATGGCGCGAAGGTCGGCCTCGGAGAAGCGGATGGCCATGCCGTCGTGGGTGGCGAGGAAGATGATCTGCTGGCCGTCGGTGATGCGGGCGGTGACGAGCTCGTCATTCTTCTCGATGTTGATGGCGATGATGCCGCGGGACATGACGTTGGAGAAGTCGCGGAGCGCGGTCTTCTTGACGGTGCCATTGCGGGTGGCGAAGAGGACGAACTTGGATTCCTCTTCGAGGTCGCGGACGCCGAGGATGGTGACGACTTTCTCACCGGGCTGGAGGTCGATGAGCGAGGCCATGGCCTTGCCCTTGCCGGCGGCGCCGACGTCGGGGACTTCGTAGATTTTGACCCAGTAGACGCGGCCGGTGTTGGTGAAGCAGAGCAGGTAGGCGTGGGTGGAGTCGATGATGAGCTGGGCGACGAAGTCCTCTTCGCGGGTCTTCATGCCGAGGCGGCCGGTTCCGCCGCGACGCTGCTGGCGGTAGACGGAGATGGGCGTGCGCTTGAGGTAGCCGGTGTTGGTGACGGTGACGGCGACCTGCTCGTCGGCGATGAGGTCTTCGAGGCCGAGCTCGGCGGTCTCGTCGAGGATCTGGGTACGGCGGGCGTCGCCGTACTTGTCGCGAATCTCGGTGAGCTCTTTGGAGATGACTTTGCGGAGCTTGACGGCAGAGGCGAGGATGGACTCGTACTCGGCGATGGCGTCGCGGACCTGGCGGAGCTCGTTGAGGGTCTCGTCGATGGAGAGCTGGGTGAGGCGGTAGAGTTGCAGCTCGAGGATGGCGTCGATCTGCTTGTAGGAGAGGATGAGGGTGGCGGTGGTGGCGAAGGTCATGTCGACGCCGTACTTCTTGGGGTCGAGCCTCACGCCGGCGAGTTCGGTTCCGCGCAGACTGATCTTCTTGCCGGAGAAGTACTGGAAGAGGTTTTCGCGGGCGGAGATGCGCGACTCCGACTGGCGGATGATGCGGATGACGCTGTCGAGGTGGTCGAGGGCGATCTGGTAGCCGAGGAGGATGTGCTCGCGGTCGCGGGCCTTGCCGAGGAGGAATGCGGTGCGGCGGCGGACGACGTCGGTGCGATGGTCGAGGAAGGCGCGGATGGCCTGGTCGAGCGGGAGTTCCTTGGGCTGGCCGTTGTGGACGGCCAGGAAGATCATGGAGAAGGATTCCTGCATCTGGGTGTGCTTGTGGAGCTGGTTGAGGACGATCTGGTGTTCGGCACCGCGCTTGAGGCCGATGACGATGCGCATGCCGTCGCGGTCGGACTCGTCGCGGAATTCGTCGCGGGCGATGTCGGTGATGACGCCTTCGTTGACGAGGTCGGCGATGCGCTCGATGAGCTTGGCTTTATTGACCTGGTAGGGAATCTCGGTAACGATGATGGCCTGGCGGCCGCCGGAGATGTTCTCGATGGCGCACTTGGCGCGCATGAGGAAGCGGCCGCGACCGGTGCGGTAGGCGTTGGCGATGGTGTTCTTGCCGAAGATGTAGCCGCCGGTGGGGAAGTCGGGGCCCTGGACGTGGTCGAGGCAGAGGGCTAGATCGGACCTGGTCTCGTCCCTGGATTTATCGAGGAGCGCGATGGCAGCATTGACGACTTCGGTGAGGTTGTGCGGCGGGATGTTGGTGGCCATGCCGACGGCGATGCCGGAGCTGCCGTTGACGATGAGGTTGGGGATGCGCGCAGGCAGGACGGTGGGCTCGAGGGTGGAGTCGTCGTAGTTCGGGACCATGTCGACGGTGTCCTGCTCGATGTCGGCGAGCATTTCGCCGGCGATGCGGGTCATGCGGGCTTCTGTGTAGCGCATGGCGGCGGGCGGGTCGCCGTCGACGGAGCCGAAGTTGCCCTGGCCGTCGACCATGGGGTAGCGCATGCTGAAGGGTTGTGCGAGACGTACGAGCGCATCGTAGATGGCGACATCGCCGTGGGGGTGATAGTTCCCCATCGCCTGCGAAACCGGCTTGGCGGACTTCATGTATTTCTTGTTGTATTGAAGTCCGAGATCGTGCATGGAGTAGAGGATGCGGCGATGGACGGGCTTGAGACCGTCGCGGACGTCGGGCAAGGCGCGGCCGACGATGACCGACATGGAGTAGTCGAGATAGCTGCGCCGCATCTCGTCTTCAATGTTGACGGGGAGCATGAAGGCGGCGCCGCGGCCCTGCGGAGAGCTGTCCGGCGGCGGGGGCGGCGATGCAGGATTTTCGGGGTTTTTCGGGTCGTCGGGGAAGAGTTCGTCAGCCATGATTTATATGGCTATTATAGGCTTTTTTGCGGCGGATTTGGGGGTGGGGGATGAGGTGGATACGGGGTGATTTGGAGCGTGAGATTGGCGTGTGGCTGTGGCCGGTGGCGGCCCCCGAGGCGACGACGAAACCGTCATGAACGGGGTACCCAAGATGGTTTTATGGGTGGGCCACCCGTCGAGATGTGGGGCACCCAAGAGGGTTGAATTGGAAGGTGTGGGCCACCCGTCTTTCACCGAATAACGGCGAAGAGGAGTTTCTTATTCGACTGCTCCCAAGCAGCTTTTTTGTTTTCAACGGGGTCGGTATGGACCTCAACGACAAACAGCATTGGGACCGCAGCCGCCTCGCGAAGAAGAAGTTTCCTTGCTTCTATGTCTTTCAGGCTTTCAGGAACCAGCTTGTATTTGTCGGCATCATTGGGGGTGGCCCCAGCATCCGAGCCAGATACGAGGCCCATATCCTCCGAGCGAAATGCTTCAGCGAGCAGCCGAAGTCTAAACCGGATGACAAAAGAGTCGGCGACTACTGGAACCGAGAAATCACTGAAGATATAGTTCAAGGCGTTCTCGTTCGACTGTAGCGCGGCCGTTTCGAAGATATGGATCACGTGATCCTCAACTACGCAATTAACGCCGTCCCCATCGCCAAAAAGACTGACAAAATCTGCGACGGTGCTCGCCTCAGGTGGGGGGCTAATTAGTTTCGGTTCCTGGGAATATGTAAACTCTGCAACAACAGACATACGAACCAGTTTGGCAATTTCACTCGTCAACTGAACGCGTGTCCGAGGGGTGTTTGTCGGTAACTGAACGGGAATGTCTGAGCACGACTGAGCAAACACCCGGTCGCAGTGGGTGCATAGCCCCAACAGACATAACGGCACACAGAGCATACGATGTGCGGCCTTCATCTTCTCCTCTTTTCTGCTTATTGCGGAGTGATATTTGTGCATGTGTAGGTCAATGTATGGTCAAAAATGGAGAAGCCGTTAGCAGTCCACACATGTTCGAGTTTCAAGGTACAACTCCCTTGAGGAACGCTGTTTTGGACAGGTAGACAAGAAGTGGAACAGTAGTTGAAGTTATCGGTAAAAGTCTGATGCGAAACTAAGCCCTGGGTGGCAGTTGGCGTAGAACCGCACGAGGGCGGAGGGCTGCTGAGTACCGTGAATGTCTCAGACAACGACACGTCTGCCGTGACGGGCACCGTCGTGCCGCCTTGATTGGCCTGAATCTGGTAGGTGACGCTGCGAGCTGGTCCGTTGTACTGATTGGTGCCGGAGAAACAGGTGTTTGTAGCAGTGACGCCAGAATCGGAAACGATTGCGACGGACGACGGTTGAAAGACGTTGATTGTTCCGGTTGCCGATTGACTTACGCCGTTGACGGTGTATGTCACTGTAAGCACCGAAGATCCTGTCGAAGCGGCGGTTGTCGTAACGGTCGCGCTTGCCGTGTTAGATAGAGTGATATTCGAGTTGCTTGCGGTCCATGAGTAGGTGCCTCCGCCGGGGGATCCCGTTGCCGTCACGGCGTTGCTGGTGATTGCCCCGGTTCCACTTCCGAGCGCTAGATCCTTGAGTCCGCTGTAGGAGATTGACGGCGGCACCTGAATTTGGCCGCCGGAGGGGCTAACGTTATCACTCTCGTCGCAATCGTAGCCGTCAACGTCTAGTTGGAACTGCTGAAAGTAGTCTGTCCAATCAAATTCTGTGGTTCCCGGGTTGAGCCCAGAGAAATAGATTCCGCCGCTATTGAGGTAGCTGGGTCCGAAACCGACGATTCCCTCCGAGGAGGTAGAAAAGGAAGATGCGTAGTCGCTGTAGTTCAGCAGGTAGTAGAACGACCAGCTTCCGTAGTTGTATTCCTGAGCAACATAGTTGCTTGTGTCTGTCGCTCCATAGGCGACTTCGGTTATAAGATCAGAGCCGTAGACTGGCCAAGGGTAGGTTATAAATACTGGGCTGTCTATGTAGTTCTGTGCGCACCCTTCTCCGCAGCTGAAGCTGCTTCGGCGCACATTTACTTGGCTGGACAGCGATTGGCGTCCCATAAGGCCCAATTGTTTCCCCATCGACATATCGAACCAATGAAATCTTCCAGAAGTGGCATCGAGAGGTATCTTGTGCCCGGCCTCGTCCGGGGTCTGCTGGCTTCTCAACTGATCCACATCGAATACCACGCTCGCTCCTGGGTCGAGGCTTACCTTTTCCAAGAGGTAGATTACTGAACCAGCCGTTATGAATCCCCGAAGGCTGCGTGACGTGTCTGCTGTGTTGGTGACCGTTACAAGATTTGTGTAGTCCTGATCCCAGCGGAGCGGGTAGGCACCCCGAGCATATGCCGGAGGATTGGCGGTCCGCAGAGGAACGTCTTCAATCAGACCGTCTTTGTTGCCGATCTGCGTAAGCGCGCCCACAATGGCCCCCAGCGGCGCGCTGGTTTCAAGCGTGAATGTGGCCCTCTGCACGCCTTCAGAGAGCATCTTCGAGAAGAGCGCATTTACAGCCAGTTCTTCGCTTGCGTGCGGCGCCAAGAGCACACCGGGGAGCCCGACCTCCTTCGGCGTTTGGACGGTTGCCTCGCGGAGGGTCGGAGTTATGATGACCGGGAGCTCAGTCAGATTGTGAACCGTGATGTGCGTCACGGTGTCAGTCTGAACTCCGGGCGCGGTAAGCGATGAGAGCGTGGCCGCGGCGGGGTCATAAAAGCGAACAGGGGCTCCGTACCCGTTTGGCCCTCGCACAACACCGGCTGCACGCAATGCGTCGACTGCGCCGTCGGATTCAGCGTCGCATGATGCTGCGGTGGGGCTGAAGAGGGGCGATGTGCCGAGGTCGCCGGCAGGCACATCCTTGACTACTGTCTGGCGCGGCAGGATGGTGAATTGGGAGGCTGCCAAACCACAACTCAGCCGGACCGATATTGGGTCTGGCGAGTTGTTCGTCAATCCAATATGCGCCTCTCCGCCTGCAGGCATCCAGAATACGGCGTCGCGGTGTCGGGACTTGAAATCGGTCATGAGGCTACGGGGTGAATCGACGCCTGCACCGTCCGAAGCGGGATACAGGGTGAGCTGGGCGCCCATCTCCATATTCAGCCCGGTGTAGTCCAGCTTCAGCCATCCCAGTGCCCCTCGGTCAACACCGGCGGATGCCAGGATTGGCCCAAGGTCGATCAGTTTGCTCTCGCCCGCACTCATCGAGACATCCGGGAGCGGAGCCACGGTTCCATCGACCAGATATACGGCCATGGTGGTCGTGAGTGAGCCATTCCGATTGTTATTGAGGGACACCAGGATTCTATCGTCCGGTTTCTGTCCGGCGAACAACAGAAGCACCTCTTGAGGGGTATATACGGGGGGCGGGATGGTTCGCTTAGGCGTGGTGGTCGATGCGACCGACAGTGGGGGGGCAGAAAAGAACAGCAATGCTGCTAAAACCCAGGCACGTGCCATGTATACCTCGATTCAGCACTAAGAAACGGCAAATCTAGGCAGAATTTTGGGAGCTTGGCACAATCCAACCGCATTGTCAAGGAGATTATTCGCCTTTATACCACAAGTAGGACGGCCCCTGTTTATCCTCTTAGGAACTTAGACGCGGGCGATGAGTTTGTTGAGGGCGGGACGGCCGATCATCTCGGCGCTGGCGGGGTTGCGGGTGGGGTTGCGGGCGAGGCGCCCGGGGCCGATGGCGCACCCGGGGCGGGTGGTGCGGCGGGATTGAAGCCGCCGCGGAACTGCCGGGTGGTGCGGACAGCGGCTTCGGTGGGGAGTTGATCCTTGCAGAGCTCGAGGACCTCGATGGTCTGTAGCGCGGTTTGGGAGGCTTCGTTGGTGGACATGCGCGGATCTTCCTCGACGGGATGGAGCGAGTCTGCACCGGTGACCATGTGCGCGCTGACGACGCCTCCGCCCTGGGTGAGCAGCGTGGCGATGGCTTTTTTGGCGAAGGCGACGTTGCCGGTTTTGGCGTAGGCGTAGGCAGCGAGGCGCGCTCCGCTCTGGCCGAATGGAACGTACTGCGCGTCCTCGCCTTCGGTGTGGGTGGTCTTGTCCCTGGTCCAGACCTCAGGGGGCGCGATGCCGAGGCGGCACAGGCGCAGCCATTCGGTTTCGAAGTCCTTGCGGCCGAGCAGCGGGACGAGCTCGAACATGACTTCGCCACCGCCCTGGATGGTGGCGAGGTTGTAGTTGGCGTCCGTAAGCAGGCCGGTCTGCGGGTTGGGGATGGGGATGAGCTTGCCGGTGGCGTTGTCGAAGCCAACGGTGGCGGCGAGGGCTTTGGAGTTCGCCTCGGGCTTGCCGGTTTCCAGGCCGAAAGGCATGGCGACGATCGAGTCGACGCCGGCGAGGATCTTGTCGCGCCACCTGGTGTCGTTGGTGCGCTCCCACTCGGCCATCCAGTCGCCGGCGAGGGCGAACCAGTCTGGGCCGATGCGGAGGCGCACTTTGGGCTCGGAGGGACCACGCGGCTCAGCTTCGCGCATGGGATCGAAGTTGCCGATGGAGATGCCGGCGTTGATGGCGGTCTCGTGCATGATGTCGCCGGTGCGCTCGTCGGTGGTGAGGTAATAGAAGGGACGCCAGTGGGCGGACTGGCTGATGCGGGCTTCCTTGGCGCCGTCGCCCCACTTGACGACGTTGTGGCGTGAGCCGAGACCGGCCATGGGGCCGAGGTGGTAGCAGCAGGTTTCGCTGGTGTTGCGCGTGTGGGCTTCGGCGAGACGGAAGAGGTCTTCGCGGCCGCTGCGCAGGAAGCTGTACCACATCCAGAGGGGCGCGCCGAGTTCGGTGTTGTCCCAGGCGTGGCCGCCCCAGTCGTAGTGCCAGACGTGGCGGGGCGCGGAGTAGGAGTGCATGAAGTCGCCGAACTGCCAGTAGCCGTACCAGGCGCGGTCATCGACCTGGCGCTGGTAGTAGGCGAGCACGGCGTCGAGGCCGTCTTCGAGGGATTTCTTGAAGGCGGTGGAGCGGTCGGGAAGACTCCAAGAGCCGAAGACGCCGGTGGAGTGGATGTGCTCCGGTGAGGCGGCGAGCAGCGGGAGCTGGGCGCCGGCGGCGGCCATGGCGACCGTGTCTGGTTTGGCGGGGAAGGCAGAGGAGGCGAAGAGAGTGAGCTCGCTGGTGCGGGCGACACCGTAGGCGGTGCTGAGGCCGGGCTGCGCATCTTCGTAGGCGGCATCGAGGCCGTGGCCGGCTTTGTCGTAGAAGCGCATGTCCATCTCGGGTGCGTCGGGCGACCAGAGCCAGGCGACGATTTTTGCGGAGGGGCTGGCGGCGTTCTGGATTTCGAGCGCGGCGGGGAAGGATTGCCAGAAGTTCTTGATGCTGACGGCGAGTCCGCCGCCGAGATCGCCGGCGTAGGCGAGGCCGGGAGCGCGCTTGCCGGAGGTGGAGTAAAGCCAGGTGCTGGTGGGGTTGGTGCGCTTGACGATGGTGAAGCCGTCGGGGGTGGGCTGGATGAGTTTGAAGTCGTTCCAGACGGCGTTCTTGAGGAAGATGGGATTGGGTGTGAAGGGCTGGCCGGACTCCTGCGCAGCGCTGCCGCCGCCGGGCTGGAGCGGCTCGGACCAGAGGCCGCCGTCGGGGCCGGCGAAGCGGACGGTGCGGTTGGCGGGCTGATCGCGCATGGGGACGTCGAACTCAAGGCCGAGGCCGCGTACGAAGTCTTTGTCCTGGTCGCCATCGAAGCAGATGGTGTGGACGAGGCGGACGGAGGTTTGGCCGGAGTAGAAGTAGAGGCGCACGGCGAAGGGCAGCCATGCGCGATGGGAGACGGTGCCGCGATGCATGCCTTCGATTTTGACGACAGCGCGGACGGGGCCCTGCTGTTCCAGGGTGACGTGCTTGATCTCGCTGAGATAACGTTCGCGTTTGGGCGAGTCGGCGGGGTCGTTGGTGGGTCCGCTTTGCAGGATGCAGACGAGTTGGGCGGCGCCGGCGATGGGCTTATCGGCGATGGTCATATTGCTGATGAGGTTGGAGCCGGTGAGCGGGATGGAGCACTGGAGCGCTCCGGTGTCGATGAGGATTTGCTTGCCATCATTCTTCGCGGTGAGGTTGCCCGATGCGGGTGAGCCCGGGGATAGCGTGAGTTGGCCCTGGAATCCCGCGGGGAGGACGGTGGCGAAGCCCGTCCACTTGATGGAGCCGTCAGGCCAGTAGGCGAGCGGCCAGGATTGCAGGGGAAGGCTGCTGCCAGACGCGTTGAGGGCGAAGGTGGCGGCGCGAGCGACCGCGCCTTGCGGCCAGGGCACTCCCCAACTGACGCCGGTAGAGAGGGCGGGCGGTTCTTTGCCGAGCCAGGAGAGCGAGATTGCGCGTGGGGCAGCAGTGACTGCCGATGCCTGCGCGGGAGCCGCGGCTGCGAAGAGGTTGTTTTCGGTGAGGGTGGTGAGTGCGGCGCTGGCGAGTGCGGCGTCCTTGAGGAATTCGCGGCGGGTGGTAGGGCTCACAGTGGTCTCCTGGATTGGCTGCGACGAGCGCGGCAGCGTGGTGTCGGCAGCCATTATCGGCTGTGGAGGCGGGAGTTGGGAAGCGAGGTGCATGGAGCGGCTGTGCGAACAGTGTTGCTCCCACCCATCACGATGAGACGGTGATGGATGGGGCACCCGCGCTTCCGCGGTTAGGCCATCAACGGTTAGGTGTCGACGCGGGCGAGGAGTTTGTCGAGGACGGCGCGGTCGAGCTCGCAGCCGAGGCCGGGCTTGGTGGAGGCGTGGACGTAGCCGTCCGGTTGCACGCGGAAGGTGTCCTTGAGGTAGGGGAGATCGCTGGCACCCTGGAGGTCTTCGACGCCGGCCTGGGGGAGGGTCTTCTCGTACCAGGGGGCATTGGGCATGGCGAGCTCGCACTGGAAGTGGACGGACTGGTTGTAGGCGTTGCCCCAGTTGTGGGGGACGCAGGGCAGGCCGAAGAGTTCGGCGAGGTGGCCGATCTTCATGCCGCTGGTGATGCCGCCGACGTTGTCGACGACGAAGCGGACGGCGCCCATGCAGCCGCGACGGAGGTATTCCGGGTAGTCGTAGGGCGAGAAGAGGAATTCGCCGATGTGGAGGGGTACGTCGACCTTGCCGGCGAGTTCGGCAATGCCGTCGATGTCGGTGGTGGGGAGCGGGTCTTCGAACGCGACATAGCCGAGCTTGTCGAGCAGGCGGCCGACTTCGAGGGCCTGGCGACGGTCGTAGACGCCGACGGGGTCGAGCATGAGGATGAAGTCGTCGCCGACGGCCTGGCGCACGGCGGTGCAGACTTCCATGTCGAGCTTGTAGCTGTCTTCGATGGGCGCGGTGCCTCCGGGGGGATGGATCTTGTAGGCCTTGAAGCCGGCGGCTTTGCAGCGCTTTACCTCGGTGACGAAGTCTTCGAGATTGCGGTGATGCTGGGAGCTGCCGTAGGCCATCACCTTGTCGCGATAGGCGCCGAGAATGCGGTAGGTGGGCAGGTTGACGGCCTTGCCGAGGATGTCCCAGAGACAGTTGTCGATGGCGGAGGCGTAGGAGAGCTGGCCCTGACGGCGGAGGTCGGGCGACCACTGCGAGGTGAGCGCGGGCAGGTCGAGGACGCTCTTGCCGGGGAGGGTGCGCCTGGCGTATTCGAGCCAGCCGAGGTTGCTCCAGTTGGGGTGGAAGTAGCGATTTTCGAGGGTGTAGTTGCCCTCGATGCCGCTGTTTGTGACGATGGCGGCGAGCTGCTCGGTCATCGCGGGCCGCGGTGCGGCGCCGGGCGCGGCTGCAGCAACTGCCGGGCGCACGGGCGTGCGGTTGATGACGTAGACCTTGACTTGCTTGATGGTGAGGTCGGGGAGATCGCCGGGCTTGATGCCTACGCTTTGCGCAGCGGCCTGGGCTGGGTTGGCGAGTGCGGCGGCAGTGGCGGCGGCAAAGCCGGCGGCGGAGGAACTGAGGAAGCTGCGGCGCGAGACGGGCATGGGGGACTCCTGAGATATGGTGCGCGCGAAACGGCGCAGGGTGAAGCGGGGCGAACGTATCAGGTTGAAAAATAGGCTGTCAAACAGGCGGGCGGCGATGGTTGCAGCATCGAGGGGGAGAACGGCGGAGACTCTGGACTGCGAAAGTGCAGTCCAGAATGACGAACGCGAAAGAGTCGGCGCAAGGTTTGGCGGCGATGATCGCAGCGGAAGCCGGTGGCCGACTCGATTCCGCGGCCGGGTTTCCCGTAAACTTTGGGGATGGCGATGACTGACAGATTTCGAATGGCTACCGCGCTGATTGGAGTGGTTATGGCTGGATCGGCGGTCGGCGTGACGGGTGCGCGCGCGCAAAGTCTTTCCGCGGATGGGGCGATGCAGACGTTCAACTTTCTTGAGGACCAGTTCTTCACGGATGTGTACTTCAAGTTTTCGCCGACGGCGGGGACAGCAGGCGGGTTGCACCAGTACGACGCGCAGCTGGAGGACTACTCAGCCGCGGGGGTAGCGCGGAGGTGGCGGCGCTGCACGAGTTCGAGAAAAAGGTGGAGGCGATTGATCCAGCGGCGCTGGATGCGCCGGTGGCGGCGGACCGCGAGATTCTGCTGAACAACATCAAGAGTGAGCTGCTGGACCTGGAGGTGATCCGGGGGTGGGAGAAGAATCCGGATACCTACTCGTCGGGGATTACGAATTCGGCGTTTGTGATTATGGAGCGGCCGTACGCGCCGGCGGACACGCGGCTGCGGGCGTGGTGGAGCGCGAGAAGCTGATGCCGCAGGCGCTGGAAGAGGCGCGCAAGAACCTGAAGAATCCGCCGCGGATCTTTACCGAGATTGCGCTGGAGCAGATTGACGGCGATGTGAGCTTCTTTGAGAACGATGTGCCGAGCGCGTTCTTCAGCGGCGCGGATGGTGAGGAGGTAGCGACGGACGCAGACGACGAAGGCGGAGTTTGCCAAGACGAACGCGGCGGTGATTGCGGCGCTGAAGAGCTATGCGGCGTGGATGAAGACGGACCTGCTGCCGCGGTCGAATGGCGACTTCCGGCTGGGCGCGGACACATTTGAGAAGAAGCTCGCAGTACGACGAGATGGTGGACCTGCCGCTGAGCCGGCTGCTGGAGATTGCGATGGACGATCTGCACAAGAACCAGGCGGAGTTTGCGCGGGTGGCGAAGGAGATCGATCCGACGAAGACGCCGCAGCAGGAGCTGGAGGAGTTGCAGAAGATGTATCCGCCGCCGGACCAGTTGCTGAATACGTTCCACGAGCACGTTTGATTCGCTGATTGGGTTTATTCGAGACGCACCACATCATTACGATTCCGAGCACAGTGGAGCCGACGCTGGAGGACACGCCGCCATTTATGCGGGCGACAACGTTTGCGTCGATGGACGCGCCGGGACCGTTTGAGACGCACTCGAAGAAGGCGTACTTCAACGTGACGCTGCCGGAGAAGGACTGGACGCCGGAGCATATTGCGGGGCACATGGCGCAGTTCAACATCGGTACGATTGTTTCCACCAGCGTGCACGAGGCGTATCCGGGGCACTATGTGCAGTTCCTGTGGATGCCGCAGTTCGGGAGCACGATTCGCAAGGTGCTGGGCGCGAATACCAACATTGAGGGGTGGGCGCACTACTGCGAGCAGATGATGCTGGACGAGGGCTATGCGGCGGCGCCGGCCGAAGATGCGACGCCGGCGCAGGTGCGGCAGGCGAAGCTGATCCGGTTGGGGCAGTTGATGGATGCGCTGCTGCGGGACGCGCGGTTCGTGAACTCGATCAAGCTGCACACGGGCGAAGGCGAGCCGGGTGGGAAGTGGACGATGGAGCAGGCGGAGGACTTCTTCGTGAACCAGGGGTACCAGACGCGGGCGATCGCCGAGGTGGAGACCAAGCGTGGGACAGGCGATCCGACGTATCTGTATTACACGCTGGGCAAGCTGGAGATTATGAAGCTGCGCGAGGATTACAAGAAGAAGATGGGCGCGGCGTTTAGTTTGGAGACGTTCCACGACGACTTTATGCGGCAGGGATTCGCGCCGATCAAGGTGATCCGGAAGGCGATGCTGGGGAATGATTCGCCGGTGCTGTAGGTGGGCTGCGCTGCTGGTGACTATGGGGCGAACTGCGTCTCGCCGGTTTTGACGTTGATGGTCCAGTCGTGCGGTGGCGGAAGTTGCAGTTTGCCGTTGCCGATGGTGACTGGCATCCATAGGTAGCGCGAGTCCCAGAGTGTGCCCGGCTTCCATTGGTCGGCCATGAAAATGACGGCAGTTTGTTTGGAGCCGACGACTTTGAGCAGCATGGTGGATTGGGAGTTGTAGGTGTTGGTCTCCGGCGGCGCGATGTTCTTGAATTCGCTCCACGAGCCGGACAGCGATGGCGCAGTGGCATAGACGTTGGGATTGGGGCGCCAACCGGTCATGTGCGAGCCGATTGCGTAATACAGGCCCTGGTAGTGGACGATTGCGCCACCTTCCAGCGGCGCGTCGACCAGGCTGATCTGCTGGTCGACATTGAGATAGTCGTCGGAAAGCTTCGCGATGAAGAAGCCCTTGGTGGGGCGCGATTCGAAGATGAGGTAGGCGGATCCATCGTCATCGACGAACTGGCCGATGTCGCGGCTCTCGCGATCGAGGGGGCGGAAGCTTTTGACGTAGTGGTAGTCGCCGTCGATGCGATCGCTGACGGCGACGGCTACGCGAGCCACTTTGTAGCGAGCGTCGTCGAGGTGAGCGTAGAGCACGAACTTGCCGGTCCGCGGATTGTGAAAGACCTTTGGGCGTTCGAGGACCCAGTGCGGGCCGAGGTTATCGGGATCCGTCCAGGCAACTACCTGACGGCGAAACGTCCAATGCGCGAGATCCCTGGAGGAGTAGCAGGCGACGAAGCGCTTGTCGGGGTCGTTGGTTGAAGTGCGATCTTCGCCGAACCAGTAGTAGGTGCCTTTCCAGCGGAGGATGCCGCCGCCGTGAGCCTGAATCTGCTGTCCGCGGTTGTCGAGCCAGCGTTCGCCCGGGCGGATTACCTGGGCTTGGAGAACCGGCATCGATAGGGCGATGCCCGCGCAGACAAGCGCGAATCGCTTTTGAAAGGCTTCCACGGCTTAGCCTCCTCTGTGTTTGATTTGCCTAACCGGCTTTGAACATGTGGCGGATGCCGCGGAGGGCCTGGCGGGTGCGTTCTTCGTTTTCGATGAGGGCGAAGCGGACGAAGGCGTCGCCGTGGTCGCCGAAGCCGATGCCGGGGCTGACGGCGGTCTTGGCGTCGATGAGGAGCTTCTTGGAGAAGTCGAGCGAGCCCATGGCGCGGAACTGCTCGGGGATCTTGGCCCAGACGAACATGGTGGCCTTCGGCATTTCGACGTGCCAGCCGAGCTTGTTCAGGCCGTGGACGAGGACATCGCGGCGGGATTTGTAATTTGCAACAATTTCCGCTACACATTCCTGCGGGCCGTCGAGTGCGGCGATGGAGGCGACCTGGATGGGGGTGAAGGTGCCGTAGTCGAAGTAGCTCTTGATGCGGCCGAGCGCGGCGACCAGCTTCTTGTTGCCGACCATGAAGCCGACGCGCCAGCCGGGCATGTTGTAGCTCTTGGAGAGGGTGAAGAACTCGACGGCGATGTCCTTGGCGCCGGGGACTTCGAGGATGGAGGGCGCGCGGTAGCCGTCGAAGACCAGGTCGGCGTAGGCGAGGTCGTGGATGATGTAGATGCCAAGTTCCTTGCACAGCGGGACGAGGCGCTCGAAGAAGGCGAGGTCGACGCACTGGGTGGTGGGGTTGGCGGGGAAGTTGAGGATGAGCAGCTTGGGGCGCGGGTTCATGCGCGGGAGTTCGCGCTCGAGGGTGGCGATGAGGGTGGCTTCGTCGGTGTCGTCGAGGGCGATGCTCTGGATTTTGGAGCCGGCGATGACCGGGCCGAAGATGTGGATGGGATAGCTGGGATTGGGGACGGCGACGGTGTCCTGATCGTCGAGCATGGCGAGGCAGAGGTGGGCGATGCCTTCCTTGGAGCCGATGGTGACGATGGCCTCGGTTTCGGGATCGAGGTCGACGTTGTAGCGGCGCTTGTACCAGTCGCAGATGGATTTGCGCAGGCGGGGCAGGCCGCGGGAGAGCGAGTAGCGATGGGTCGCGGTCTTCTGCGCGGCCTCGATGAGCTTGTCGACGATGTGCTTGGGGGTGGCGCCGTCGGGATTGCCCATGCCGAAGTCGATGATGTCTTCGCCGCGCTTGCGGGCGGAGGCCTTCAGTTCGCCTGTGATGTTGAATACGTATGCGGGCAGCCGCGTCAGCCTTCTGAACTCTTCCATGCTCTTCCTGTGGGTTCCTCGGTGTGGTTTGAATCGATTGAATGTGGTGAGGCGCACGCCGGAGAGGCGATTCGCGCACGAGCATCCATGGTACGCCAACGCCGCTGTTATTTCGCGGTAAACACGATCTTCACAGGCAGTGTGCGGGGCGGGTAGCAGGAGGCGTTGTCGCAGGCCTGATAGCGCAGCGTGCCATCCAGCGTATGGTCGCCGGGCGTGGCGACGACGGGCAGCTTGACGGTGAAGTCGCCCGCGTAGACGTCCAGCTTGTCGGTGGGATCGAAGGCGAAGCTGTAGGGTTTGCCCGCGGGATACTCGAGCGCGTCGGCTTTGACTCCAGTGGCAGGCTGCAGCGTGAGTGCGGTGGGGATGAGGTACGGGGATTTAGGCGTGTGCGAGTTGACGTGGTATCCGGGCAGTACCTTGAAGCGCAGCTCCAGCGCTGCATGGCGGCCTGCAGGGACGGTCTGGGCTTCGGATGCGTACAGAATGTAGGTCTTGGGCTTGCCGGGTGCGTCCATGTCGAACTGCGCGCGGACAAGCGGCGGTGTGGCCGACCCGAGAAGCAGGGTGACCAGCCGCGAAGGTAGTTCGCTTGCCGGCTCTCATTCTGGCTCCCGCGGCGATGGTCTGCTTCACCATCGACTCCAATTGGTCCTTGTCGCCAAGGCCAGCGGTTACGGCAACCACCTTGCCGGTCTTATCCATGTAGAAGGACATGGGCAGGACATCGGAGTCGCTGAGGTAGTCCTTTTCCACCTTCGGATCGGAGAGGAGGATGGGATAGGTGACGCCGAGTTTGCTGGCGTTTTTGGCGATGGTGTCCTTGCCGACTTCGGAGTCGTAGGTCGACGCCGACGACTTGAAAGCCATCGGGAGCGTATTTCTTGCTGAATTCCTCCAGCCAGGGCATCTCGACCTTGCAGGGCGCGCAGTAGGTTGCCCAGAAGTTGACGACCAGCGGATGGCCCTTGAAGTCGCTTGAGGGAAACCTTCTTGCCATTGAGGTCGACGAGAGTGAAGGCGGGGGCAGGCTTGCCGCGGAGGGGCGTCTTCGGTGGCTGCGCTGGGTGAGGCATCGGGCGAATTATTGTCCGGGATGAGGTCGACGCGAGCGGTTTGCTGCAACTGGGCCGCACGCTGGCGCTGGCGCCAATTCTGCCAGCCGGACCACGACGATGAGGACAACGCCGGCGATCATGATAAATAGCAAGAGCGCTCTTCGCATGAGTTCGGGGAGATCCTTCCGGGCGAGCGCCATTCGCTTGCCTGCTTGCTTCTAGTTTAGCAAGTACGAGGAGAATGCGATGGGGAGGGAAAGCGGGTCCTTCAGTCGCTGATTCAGTGATACAAGGATGACAAGTCTCAGGCCTCTGCTAGCATCTTTAGGGACTTGATTCGAAAGGTATGCGGCTCCTGGAGGGTGACCTCGGCCGCTAAAGCCGCGATCCAGGCTCCGCAGTTACGGCACGGCTGAAGCATGCCTTTAAGCAAGGCGAGAAGCCCCCGGGGAGTATTGCCAGGACAATGGCGATGACGACGCAAATGGAACGAACGCGGGCATCGGAGTTGGTGCGTACGGAGGCGCGGGCGCTGCTGGAACTGGCCATGCGGCTGGACGGGCCCATGCTGGAGCCGTTTGCACGCGCGGTGGAGCTGGCCGCAGAGACGGCGGGGCGAGGGAATCGCGTGATTTTGGTGGGGATGGGCAAGAGCGGACTGATTGCGCGCAAGATTGCGGCGACACTGTGCTCCACCGGGACGCCCGCGCATTTTCTGCACCCGGCGGACGCGTTGCACGGGGACCTGGGAATGATTGGGCCGGGCGACCTGGCGGTGGCGCTATCGTCCAGCGGCGAAACGGAGGAGGTGCTGGCGCTGCTGCCTGCGTTGCGGCGGCAGGGGACGAAGCTGATCGGTGTGTGCGGCGCGGCAGGGTCGACGCTGGCGCAGGCAAGCGATGTGTTTCTGGATGCGAGCGTGGCAGCGGAGGCGGGCGCGCTGAATCTGGCGCCGACCGCGTCGACCGCGGTGATGCTGGCGCTGGGCGATGCGCTGGCGCTCGAGGTTTCGCAGCGCCGTGGATTCGCGGTGGAGGATTTTGCGGAGCTGCACCCGGGCGGACGGCTGGGGCGGCGGCTGGCGCGCGTGAGCGACCTGATGCACACGGGCGAGGCGCAGCCGCAGGTGGCGGCGGATACGGTGATGACGCAGGTGATCCACGAGATGAGCCACAAGAAGCTGGGTATGACGACGGTGGTCGGCGAGGGCGAGCGGCTGCTGGGGATGATCTCCGACGGCGACCTGCGGCGCCTGCTGGAGCGAGACGGCCCGCAGGCGCTGGCGCACACCGCCGGGGAGATCATGAACTCGCGGCCGGTGACGATT
Source organism: uncultured Acidobacteriaceae bacterium (assembly GCA_963764735.1). GTDB lineage: Bacteria > Acidobacteriota > Terriglobia > Terriglobales > Acidobacteriaceae > Edaphobacter. The sequence goes on along the minus strand of CAVXTS010000004.1, from coordinate 432,381 downwards.
GCTCCCGAAGCGTTTGCGGGTGAGGCGCTGGCGCTGATGGAAGAGCGCAAGATTACGTCGCTGATTGTGGTTGGCGCAAAGGGCGAAGCGCTGGGCGTAGTCCACCTGCACGACCTATGGGCAAGCGCGAGGCCATGAAACAACCGATGATGCTGACTGCCTGGGTGCCATGCGAGCGACCGCAAAAACCGGCTTCAGGCAGTCGTTCTGCGGCGAACCGCCCCAAGCAGTCCGAGGGCTCCGGTACCGAGGAGAAGCAGACTGGATGGCTCTGGAGTGGGCGTCGAGGTGATTGCTGCCGGTTCGACGATGAAGTTGAGAATGTCCAGCTCAACGGTTGAACCGCCGGTAAGAGCCAGGCTGGTGATCGGTACGGTGGAGGTGACGCCAAAGAAGGTCGGCGGGCCAGACAGGGTCAGGGTGGTAAGGAGGGTGCCGTTCAAGTCGATTCCGAGTGTGCCTGCGCTATCCATCTCACTCAACATAAAACCGATCCCGCTTACGCCCGGGCTGAGTGTGACCGTTTCAGGGTCTGAAGGGTAAACGGCGAGATAGGTCTGTCCGGCGCCGTAGAAGGCATCGTTCACCAGATAGAGATCTCCGGTGCCGGGATTGAAGGTCGCAGGACCAATGGTGTACGAGGGATCGACCAATTGATCCGGGCCGCTGGCGGGAGGGGGAACGGTGTAGGTGGTGTCCCCGGTGGTTGCGCTCGCGAACGCTGTTTCCGAGGTGTACGTGACGGTGGCGGCATGGCCCGCAAGGGAGCAGACCGAGATAAGGACGGCAGAGGTGAGTAAACGATTCATGAGACGGCTCCTTGGCAGACGGCCGCCGATCGTTCTGATCGGACTTGATGCCCCAGATTTGTCTTCCCTGGCCCATTGATGTCGGAAAAAAGAGGGTGCTTGGCCGTTGGAGTGCGGGCAGGCTCTGCTTGGTTGCCCCATCTCCCGCCAGGACGGCGAGAGGCGGCATCCACCTTCTGCCTATCTTTTACACCCTTTTGGGCATTTTGTGGACTGAGACGGCTGCCGCTACCTGGCAGCGGCGGCGGCGGACCGCTCGCGCTCGAGGAAGACATAGCGTGCCCGAAGGGTGTCGGGTTTGGCGTCGGGAGTGGCGTCGAGGCGCATGACCTGCCAGTTCGACTCGGCGTTGTAGGTGGGCCAGGGGGGCAGACCGGGACCATTGGGATTGCCCGTTTTGGCGAAGTTGGTCCAATACTGCTGCATCAGTTCGGACAGGGCACGGTCTTCGGGGCGGATGGGCATTTCGGGGCGGGAGTCGAGCGTGCCGAAGACGTATTCGATGTCGTCGGAGTGGAAGGCGCCCATGGCCAGGGTGTGGTTGCGGTCGCCGGGTGATGGGAGCGCGAAGAAGTAACGGTAGATGGGCGCATTGCCGGTCTTCAGGTGGGCTTCGAGCCAGGCCCAGGTGGAGAGGGCGGAGCGGTCGGTCGCGTAATCGTCAGCGGAGCGGACGGCTTCTGCATCGGTGTACACGGGGTAGAGCGCGAGGAACTGGGGCACGTCGGCGCCGAACTCGCGGTGCGGCCTGGGCGGCGAAGCCCTGCGCGGTGGGTGGTTGCGTGGGGCGGCTTTCGTTGGCGACCCAGCCGGCGAGTAGGGGGATGTGCGCCTGCTTGCCGTCGGCGTAGATGTGGGCGGGCGAGTCGGGAAGGAAGAAGCCGTCGACGATGGGGCCAAAGTGGGGTGCGCCCGGAGACATGGCAGATTTGAGAATTTCGTCGCTGGGAAGCTGGCGGAGGTAGAAGAGTCTGCTGGAGCCAAGAGTGCGCTCAGCCCAGGCGGCGTTGGTCTGCTCGGCCTGCTCGCGCGTTGGAAGGTTGTTGAAGGCGGCTCCGCTTTCGCCGATGGCTTTGGCGAAGAGGCCGGCGGTGAGCGGCGAAGCCATCTGTGCGCTGACCGACTGGGAGCCGGCGGACTGGCCGAAGATGGTGATGTTGGCGGGGTCGCCGCCAAAGGCCGCAATGTTACGGCGAACCCAGGCGATGGCGGCAGCCTGGTCCATCAGGCCGTAGTTGCCGGAGGTGTGGCTGGCGGATTCGGCGGTGAGTTCTGGGTGGGCGAAGAAGCCGAAGATGCCGAGGCGGTAGTTCATACTGACCACGATGATGCCGCGATGCGCCAGGAACTGGCCGTCCTGGCGATTCTCCGAGGTGCCGCCAGTTTGGAAGCCGCCGCCGTAGATCCAGACCATGACGGGCAGGCCGGCGGTCTTCTTGTCGGGCCGCGCGTCGGCGGGCGCCCAGACGTTCAGGGTGAGGCAGTCCTCGCTGGGGCCGGAGTCGTGGAAGACCATGTTGGGGTAGCCGCCTTGCTGGAGGCAATGCGGCCCGAAGTCGCGAGCGAAGAGCACCTTTTTCCACTTGCCGACGGGTTGCGGCGGACGCCAGCGCAGATCGTCGACCGGCGGCTGCGCATAGGGAATGCCTTTGTAGGCGATCACTTTCTGGTCGGCGGTGAGCACGCCGAGGAGTTTGCCGCTTTCGATCTGGATGGGATGGACTTCGATGGGTTTTTGAGCGAGGAGATACGGCGCGGCGAGGAGAAGAGCGATCAGGGAGAGAACGGATGCGTGTGTGACTTGGCGATGAGGCATAGGGCTATGGTGCCAACCTATCACGGTTTGCGAAGGCCAATATCGATGGAGCGGGCCCTTCGGCCCTCGGCTCATCTTGGTGGCCGCCGGCCTGGGGCGTTGCCCCAGGCTAAGATAGCCCGCGCCTTCGGCGCTGCCCCGGGCTAAGATAGCCCGCGCCTTTGGCGCTGTTACTGCGGTGGTAAGAGCAGGTTGTCGATGAGTCGGGTGGTCCCGATCCAGGCGGCGACGGCGAGGAGCGCGCCGTTGCGGGTATCGGTGATGGGCAGGAGGGTGTCGGGGTCGACGACGGCGGCGTAGTCGAGGCGCGTGCCTGGGTCGCTAGCGAAGACTTGGAGCATGGTGGCGCGGAGAGCCTCGGCGGAGGTTTCGCCGCATGCTGCGAGTTCTTGCGCGGCGCGGAGGGCGCGCGAGAGGATGAGCGCGCGAGTGCGCTCGGCAGGGGAGAGGTAGCGGTTGCGCGAACTCAAGGCGAGACCGTCGGGCTCGCGGAAGATGGGGCAGACGACCAGCTCGATGGGGAAGTTGAGGTCGCGCACCACGTGGCGCAGCACGGCGACCTGGGCTGCGTCCTTCTGGCCGAAGTAGGCGCGGTCGGGCGCGACAATGTGGAAGAGGCCCGAGACGATGGTGGCGACGCCGCGGAAGTGTCCAGGGCGCGAGGCTCCGTCGAGGCGAGTGCCGATGTCGCCGGGATCGACGAAAGTGGTGTTGCCGGGCGGGTACATGTCGGCGGTGGAGGGCGCGAAGAGCAGATGAACGCCGGCGGATTCCAACTGGCGGCAATCTTCGTCGAAGGTGCGGGGATAGGCCGCGTAGTCCTCGTTGGGGCCGAATTGGGTGGGGTTGACAAAGATGGAGGCGGCGACGGCGTTGCAGCCAGCGAGCGCGGCGGAGACCAGCGAGAGATGGCCGGCGTGCAGTGCGCCCATGGTGGGGACAAGGCCCAGGCATTGCGCGGAGTCGCGCAGGTTGCGACACGCGGCGTGCATTTCGGTTGGGGTGTTGCAGACGATCATGCGGTTATGCCTTGCGCGCGCGGGGCAGGGTGGACGCGACGGCGACTTGCACTTCGCGGGGCAGGTGGTAGCTTTCCTCGTCGGAGGGGAAGCGTCGCTCGACGACGTCGTCGCGATAGTGCTTGAGCGCAGACGAGAAGAATGCCGCGCCGTCGGCGTACTGGCGCGAGAACTTTGCAGGCGGTGCAAAGGTGAGGTTGAAGAGATCGTGGAAGACGAGGATCTGCCCATCGCAGTCGGGGCCGGCGCCGATGCCGATGGTGGGCACGCCGGATTCTGCGGTGATGCGGGCGGCGAGTTCGCGAGGTATGCCCTCCAGCACGATGGCGATGGCACCGGCATCTTCCAACGCGCGGGCATCGGCGGCCAGGCGGTCCATTGCGTCGATGGTTTTACCCTGCACGCGGTAGCCGCCCATGGCGTGGACGGACTGCGGGGTGAGGCCAATGTGACAGACGACCGGAACTTCGGCGGCGGTGAGTCTCTGGACCAATCCCGCCCGCGAACTGCCGCCCTCGATTTTGACCGCCTGCGCGCCGGCGTCTTTGACGAAGCGAATGGCGTTGCGCGTGGCTTCGCGCGGGGAAGCATGGTAGGAGCCGTAAGGCATATCCGCAACTAGAAACGCGTGGCGCAGGGCGCGGGCAACGGCGCGGGTGTGGTGCAGCATCTCGGCCAGAGTTACGGGTAAAGTATTCTCATAACCGAGGACGACCATGCCGAGCGAGTCACCCACCAGCACCATGTCAATCCCGGCCTGGTCGACGAGGCGCGCGGTGGGGTAGTCGTACGCGGTGACGGCAGCGATAGGTTGGCTGGCAAGTTTCTTCTTGAGGAGGGCGTCTGCGGTAATGCGGGGCGGCGGCAGTTGCGCTCCGCTGGCGCGGAGTTGGGTGACGCTCATGAGGACCTCCAGTGCCGCTCCGCCATGCCGACGGATGCAGCCCGAACAGTTCCAAGTATACCGCGGCAAGGCGGCCGACCGGGTGGGTGCAGCCGTCGACGGATGCGTGGCGTTATTCCGTCGTCTGTATATTGCAGTTCCTTGAGCAACTTGCCACCGGACGGGTTGCTTCCTATAATCAGCGTCATGTGCGTCGCAACCGTGCGTGCGACAAACGTAGAGGAAACAAAGGCGCGGGCCTGAGAACCAGCATTCGTCTCCGGGGCTCCGGCAGCAGACATCGATATAAAAAGGGAACGTGACTGAGGAGTCTTGAATCATGAAGAAGGTAGTCTTAGCGTCTCTCCTGGCGTGTGCCGCAACTGCATTGGGTCTGCCTTCCGCGTCTGCCGCCCAAACCGCCCAACCCGCACCTATCGCTGGCGCCGCCGCTCCGTGCCAGATGCCGGACGCGGAATATAAGCCGTACATCGATGCGATGAATCAGACGACACCGCAGGCCAAAGCCGCCGCGATCGAGGCTTACCTGCAGGCATTCCCCAAGTCCGCATGCCCGGATAGCAGGGTGGATACGCTGGAGCGGCTGATGGCTGCGTACAACGCGTTCGACCCGGTGAAGACTTTGGATGCGGCGGACCGCGTACTGCAACTCGACCCGAACGACTTGCGCGCGCTCTATGCGGAAGCTCTGCTGCGCAAGAATGCCGCAGACTCGCTGACCGACCCAACAGCCAAACAGGCTGCCCTGGACACCGCGGTGGGTTACGCGCAGCGAGGCCTGAAGGCAACGAAACCGGCCAGCGAATCCGATGCAAACTTCAAGGCATTGCAGGACGCTGCGTACCCGACCTTTTACAGCGTAATTGGCTACGCGGCGCTGAACAAGAACACCCCCGCCGACGCTCAGACCGCCATCGACGCCTACACCAAGGAACTTAAGCTGGTTCCGGTTGATCAGACGAAGGTTCCGGGTCCCTATCTGCAAGACACGTTCTACCTTGGGGAGGCTTATCGCCAGCTTTCTCCTCCGGACTTTCTGAACTGCGCCTTCTTTGCCAGCCGCGCGGTGGCCTTTGCGCCCGACCAGTTCAAGACCCAGATGTCGCCGACCGCGAAGTACTGCTACAAGCGGTACCACGGCGCGGACGACGGATACGATGCGGTGGTTGCGGCTGCCACCGCAAACCTCTTTCCGCCGGACGGATTCTCGGCCTCGGTGAAGCCCGCGCCCACCCCGGCGGAGATCATCAACAACGTGATTGCCTCCACTCCCGACCTGGCCGCGCTGGCGCCGGATGACCGCGAGTTCATCATCCAGAACGGCACGCCCGACCAGATCGCCAAGGTGTGGGACGCTATCAAGGGCAAGTCAGTAACGTACCCAGGTGCGCTGGTGATTGCGTCCACTCCGGCGCAGGTGCAGGTTGCCATTGGCAGCGATGCAGTGTCGTCGAAGACGGCGGACTTTACCTTCAACCTGACGCCGCCCGAAGCGGTACCGGATCTGCCGGCGCATGCCACGCCAGCGGAGAAGGCGAAGCATGAACGGGAGGTCAAGAAGGCGGCGGACGATGCCGCAGCTCTTGCCGCCGCTACAGCCGTAGGACAGACGGTAACGCTAGAGGGCACTTACGACTCGTACACGGCGAAGCCGATCATGTTCACCATGAGCGATGCTTCGGTAGTGCTGCCGACGCCAGCCAAGTCGACGGCCAAGCCGACAGCCACGCATCGGCCGGCACCGAAGGCCCACTAGAAACGCTGCTGACTGAATCGAAGGCCCGGCCAAAAAGCGCCGGGCCTTCTTGTTTTTCCAGCCGACGTCAGCGGGAGGGTCTCAGTTCAAGGCTTTCCATGACTTCCAGGGCAAATCGTGCGGAAACCGTGGCGGGACCACCGCCCATTTCCATGGCGACTTCAATGGCTTCAATCAACTGCTCGAAGCTGGCTCCGGCAACGGTGGCCTGCTCGATGTGCCACTGCATTCCGGATTCGCAGTTCTGGATGACAGAGATGCCGAGGCCGATGAGTTCCTTGTGCTTCTTGGACAGGGCACCGTCGGCGTACGCGGCTTTCTCCATCTTGAGGAAGAAGTCATAGACCTTGGATGCGTTGGCGAGCAGCTTGGTGTGGGCCCGCTTGCGCTGGATAGAAATTTCCCGGAGCTTGTTCATGCGAATCCTTTCCTGGCGTGGATTGAGGAAATCGTACGCCGGGAAGCGGGGCAGGAATGTGACGCACGTTACACCTACAGCGCGACGGCGTGGGCTCCCGCGGAGGCGCGGCTGGTGTAGATTTCCGCGGCGATGCTGGTGGCGGCGAGGTAGCCCGAGCGCATGGCTTCAACGAAGGCCGCGGCGCGGTCGGCGGCGACGAGGTTGACGGTGCAGCCGCCAAAGCCTCCGCCGGTGAGGCGCGCGCCGAAGCAGCCGGACTGCCGGTTGGCGAGGTCGATGAGGATGTCGATCTCGGGGCAGGAGGCCTCGAAGTCGTCGCGGAAGCTGGCCATGGCCTCGCGCATGAGTTCGCCGAAGCGAGTGAGGTCGTTGGCTTTGAAGGCTTCGACGGCGGCGAGCACGCGATTGTCTTCGGTGATGACGTGGCGGCAGCGGCGCAGGGATTCGGGCTTCATTTCGCCGCCCCACCGGGCCAAGTCGTCCATGGTGGCGTCGCGGAGGGCGACAATCTCGGGACGGTGCTGCTGGAGGATGTGGAGGCCGGCTTCCATCTCGGCGCGACGCTGGGCGTAGCCTCCGCCCTCGGCGAGTGCGTGCTTGACCATGGAGTTGCAGATGACGATGCGGACATCGGAGGGAATGGGCGCGAGGGTGTAGGTGAGGAAGCGGGTGTCGATCATGACGGCGTGATCCTGCTGGCCGCAGCAGATGACGAACTGGTCCATGATACCGACGTTGGCGCCGACGAAGCCGTTTTCAGCGCGCTGGCAGAGGAGAGCGATTTCGGTGAGCGGCATCTTGACGCCAAGGACGCCGAGGACTGCGAAAGCGGTTGCGACTTCGACCGAGGCGGAGGAGCTGAGGCCGGCGCCGAGCGGCACATCGCCCACGATCGTCATCGAGAAGCCGCGGGAGACGTCGACGCCTTTTTCGCGCAGGGCCCAGAGGACGCCGGCGGGGTAATCGGACCAGGAGCGGGCTCGGGCGGACAGGAGTTCGGCTATAGGTCTGTCGATGTGGTCGCTAAAATTAATGGAGTGCGCGAGGAAGCGGCCGTCGGTGCGGGGGGAGATGGCGATGAGGGTGGAGAAGTCGATGGCGGCGGGCATGACGAAGCCGCCGGAGTAGTCGGTGTGCTCGCCGATGAGGTTGACGCGGCCGGGTGCGCGGTAGAGGGTGGGCGCGGCGTGGAAGGATTGCTGGTGGAGTTCGGCGAGTTCGGCGGGCGTTTGCATTTTGTGGCTTTCCGGCTTCCTGGGGTGGGGGCCTCGTCCCTACTTTGATTCTAAGGTTGGGCTTCTAAAGGACTTAGATTCGAACCTCGATTCGAATCTAAGTCGGCCGATATTCATCCTAAACGAGTTAGCGGATATCGAATGTGGCAAGATATTCATTCTACGCGGCTTATTGACCCGCAAAGCGACCCAATCGTTCCCCTTGGAATTTTTGTCCTTACTACTATTATATCGTTTTGGGGCAGGCATACGGACATGCCTATTTTGTTTTGAATGAGTTGGTTAGGTGATGTTGGGGCTTGACACGCGAATTAGCTGAGGTTTTTGAGGGATATTTTGAGGATATTTTCTGGGGGGGTTGATCGCGGCCAATCCCTCACCCGTTTTTTGAAGGGTTGAGACGGCTCGAATCTGCCGCCGAAAACGGGAACTGTATCGGTTGTGTGAGACCGAACGCAGGTCCTTCGACTTCGCCTCTCGCGGTGGGCCGCGAGAGGCTGCGCTCAGGATGACAGCTTCTATTTAGCAATCACTTCCGCCTACGCTATCAGGATGTCAGCTTCTATATTCAGCAGTTACCTGCGCCTACGCTATGTGTGGCCTAGTGGGCGGTGTCCAGGAGGATGCCCTGGGACTGGTTGGTGTAGACCCAGCCGGCGGCTTGTACGGAGTCGTTGAGGCCGAGCAGGGTGGTTTCACTGGTGTTGGGAATCGATACGGTCGCATAGCTGCTGCTGTTGCGGGGATCGACGAAGAAACCGGCCAGCAGGTTGGCGTCTTCGCCGGTGACGATTCCGTTGTTATTGATGCCCTGGGGGAAGGTGTACGGCGACGGAGTGGACAGCGGGTGGTAGTTCGCGGTGTTGCCCGGCGCGGCGCTCTGCGGGTCGTTGACGAAGGGAATGAAGGCGGTCTGCGACGGGTCAGTGGGATAGGCTCCGGCGATCTGGCCGATGCCGTTGATGCTGGTGCTGAAGCAACTGCCGCCCGGATCGTCGAAGAGGATGGGCGACGTGTACGGCGGTTTGTACAGCGCGCAGTGAGGGACGCCGTCGGAGTTGGCATATCCGCCCAGGATCCAGCCGGCGTCGTTGATGGAGTAGAGTTCGGTCCAGGTGGCCCCGGCAACGTCGAAGTTGGTGAAGCCCTGGCCCGGAGTGTAGAGGAAGCCGTGTCCGATGTCGGTGGGCAGGTTGCGGTAATAGCCGACGACCTGGCCGAGGTTGTTGATGGCAAAGGCAACCGTGGAGATGGTTCCGTAGACGATGGGCGTTGTGCCACCAGTGGATGAGGTCTTTGCGGGGGTTGTGGTGAAGGACGTGCCATCGGACCAGGCGCCTTCTGTGTAGGAGACGCCGACAACTTGTCCGGTGACGAAGGCTCCATAGTTGGCGCCGTCCGTGACGCCGGTGAGGTAGGAGTTGGCGCCAAAGCCAATGTTGCTCACGGTCGTGGGCACGATGGGCTTGAGGTGGTTGCCGCCGGCTATGGGTGCGTCTTCGACATTGCTGTCGACGTAGAGGCTGGCGCCGCCCCAGGACTCCTGCGCTCCGGTGCGGAACTGGTGGATGCGCTGGCGGTTGGGCCAGAGGCTGTCGTCCAGTTGCGACTCGGTGTCGTGGTTGAGGCCCCAGACGGTGACGCGGTTGTCGTCGCGGGCGAGGAAGAGCGAGTCCGCGCCCTGGAAGTCGATGGCCTGGGGTTGCGATGGATGCGATTGCGGCACCGCATCCCACAGCACTCCATAGACACCGGCGGAGCCAATGCCTCCGTTCTGATGCATGCGTTTGGTCCAGCCAGCGACGTAAGCTTCGGTCGCGGCTCCGCAGGACAGGTTGCGACCGTCACGGGCAGAGGCGTCGTAATTTTCGACGTCGACGTAGATGACGGAGCCATCGAGTCCGAGCGAGCGGACGGAGTTGAAGGCGGCCTGGGCTTCAGCTTCGCCCTGCTGCTCGGCTTCCGTGGGACTGAAGCTGAAGCGCTGGGACGACGCGAACTGGCGGCACTCGGGGTAGCTATCGTGCGCGTGCGGTCCGCTGGGCGGGTTGTTGCAGCCGCAGGGGGACTGCAGGCCGGCCCAGATGGGCAGGATGCCCCATCCCTGCTGCGAGACTGCGGACACCCAGGCCGCGGTGAGGGCCGGGTCGGTGGGACCGTTCGGGGAACCCGGGGCATAGATGCCGATGTCGTAGTACGGGCTGGATTGCCACCAGGTCTGCATGGTGGCGGCGTCAGGCAGAATGGCCGAGTCGAAGCCGAGATGCTGGCTGACGGCGCGGGCGAGCGATGCGGGTGGCGGCGGCGTGGATGCAGTGGAGGCGACCAGCGGCGGTACAGCGATGGGCGCAGTGACAGGGTACGGAGTGAGGACGCCGTTGCTGGCGCGCGGCGAGATCTCGCTCCAGGTGTTGCCGCCATTGGCGGTGGCGGTCAGATCGCCCGCGCAATCGCTCCAACCCTGGGACGGCGTGACGAAGCTCAGGATGCAGCGGCCAAAGTCGCCGCTCTGATGGCTGGGGAGGGATGCGGTGATGCCGGGAGACAGCTCGACCAGCGTGGCGAGAGCTGCTTTCGGGTCGAAGGGCAGGATCCAGGCCGAGTCGGCGAGGGTGGAGTTAGCGTCTTCGCTGCCGAGGAGGTTTTTGAGGGTGCCGTCGGCGCGCCAAGTGCGGCCTGTATTGCTGGTGCTGTAGAGAACCGCGGTTGAGGTCGCTCCATTCGCACTGCGGTAGCGGACCACCTCGTAGCCGTTCTTCGAGTCGGCGAAGATGGGCAGGCCGTAGGTCGGAATGGAATTGGAAGCGATTTGCGGGGGAGTCGGCAGAAAAACGGGATTGAAGCCGGTGAGGACGTTGCTGCTGACTTCGAGGTCGGAGCTGCCGTGGGACTGGCCGACGGTGAACAGGGTGTCGGCAGAGGGCGCGACCATTCCGCGGATGTGCGCGTCAGGACCATCCGGCGCCCAGTCCCAGGTTCTGCCACCGTCGAACGTGAGCAGGAGGGTGCTGGTTCCAAACAGCGTGTTGCCCTGGAGATCGAGGCTGAGCCAGCCGCTGTGCAAGTCGGCGAAGGTGATGGTGCCGTGGTTCGCCAGGCCCGGTTCAGCGTGCTTCTTCTCGTGATGCCAGCGGGGAACGCTTGCGCTTGCCCAGGTTGCGCCGCCATTCGAGGTGCGCCATACAGCGAACGTCCAGTCTTCCAAGTCGTCGGAGTGGGCGGTGAGCACCCATCCGGTCTGGGCGTCGAGGAAGAAGACGCCGGCGTAGAGGTCGCCATTCGGGGTGGGCGGGGAGATGTCTTTCCAGTCCGCGCCGTTGTCGGAGGTAAGGAAGAGTTGGCTGCCGGAGGACGCCCAGCCGGTGTCGGGCGAGAGCATCTTCATGGAGAGGACCGGCAACGGAACGACTGGGCCGGTGGGTGCGGGCGGCGGAGTGAGCGGGACGGTGCTTACCGTAGCCGGCGCCGTGAAGTGGTGAGGCCCGCGGGGCTCATACTTGGCTTTGGAGGGGTTTTGGGCGATTGCTACTTGGAGGATAGCGAGGGACAGGACGGAAAACAGGGCCTTCGGGGTCATCTGTGCGAACTCCCGTTGCTGGATTTTGGCTAAAACGGTGGAACAAGGTGGAGCAGGACAACAAGGTGGGCATCCAGTTGGATAACCCCACCTATGAGTAATACGGGTGCCCCATCCGGAGAGTCAAAGCAACTTAAGTGTTAGTGGGGTGGGCGGGAGTTGTAGGTTCCGGTGGGTGCGGGTCCAAGGCAGGGCTGCTTCTCGGGGAAGTGGCTGGTTTCGCCGTCCGCTAAGATGGACGCATGACGCGTGGACTGCGGCTTGGAGGGTGGTAGCAAATGCAGGATGCAGCGATTGCGCAGCGGCTGGCGAGCCCCAACGCACGGCTGATCGGAAAGCCGGGAGGCCTGCGCGAACTGACGACTCCGGCGCTGGTTTTGGACCTGAAGGCCTTCGAGCACAACGTAAAAACCTATCAGCAGCAGATCGAGCTGCACGGACTGCACGCACGCCCCCACGCCAAGAGTCATAAATGCCCGGAGATTGCGCGGCGCCAGATGGCCGCTGGGGCTGTGGGTGTTTGCGCCGCTTCGCTGCACGAAGCGGAGGCGTTGGCGCGGGGCGGCGTCGACAATCTCCTGATCACGTCGCCGGTGGTGGGAGCCGGCAAGCTGGACCGGCTGCTGCAGTTGCTGGATAGCGGTGCTTCGGTCGCGGCCGTGGTGGATGACCCGGAGCGCGCGGCAGCGATGGCAGCCGCTGCGCATCGAGCGGGGCAGGTTCTGGATGTGCTGATCGACGTGGACCTTGGTATGGGGCGGACCGGGGTTAGCAGCATTGAAGCTGCGCTGCGACTGGTGGATGTGGTGTGCGCTGCCGACGGAGTCTCGTATCGAGGAATCCAGGCGTACTCCGGTTCGGTGCAGCATATCGAGGACTTTGGGGCGCGCGATCGTGCTTATAGCGGGCAGTTGCGCTTCCTGTCCGGGTTGATTGCGGCGCTGGACCAGCGCGGGCTGAAGCCTGCAACGGTGAGCGGAGGGGGCACGGGCACCCTGGCGCTCGATTGCCGCGAAGGCATCCTGACCGAACACCAGGGAGGCAGCTACATCTTCATGGATGTGGAGTATGGCGCGGTGACGCTGGGTGCGAGCGAGGAAGATGCTGCGTTCGCGACTTCGTTGTTTCTGCACAGCACGGTGATCAGCAAGAATGTGCCGGGCAGGGTTACGATCGATGCAGGGTTGAAGAGCCTGGCTACAGATGGGCCGCTGCCGCGGGTTTGCGCAGGAGCGCCGGCGGGAACGACGTATGCATTTTTCGGAGATGAACACGGGCGGCTTACGTTTCCGATGGCGACGGATCGCTTGCCGCTGGGCAGCATTGTGGTGTTGGTGACGCCGCACTGCGATCCAACGGTGAATCTGCACGACTTCCTGCACGTGGTGCGGGACGATACGATTGTGGACCTATGGCAGATCGCTGGGCGTGGAGTGCTGTAGCGCATTGGAGGGACCAGATGCGGAAGAGCCAGATCAGGATCGCAGCATTGGTGCTTGTTATTCCCGTTGTTGCATGCGGCCCCGCGCCGGCACGAGCTCAGGCGGATAAGGCACCCTATCCGGCGATGGCTCCGCTCGGTCAGTACTTGAGTGCGGATGAGAAGGTGGAGATTGCTCTGGCCCGCAGTGCTGCTCCGGCGTCGATTTCGGATGCAGCCGAAGTGATGGTTCTGCGGCGGGATGGGTATGCGACGGCGGTGAAAGGCTCGAATGGCTTTGTGTGCATTGTGGAGCGATCGTGGGCGACCACGACCGATGATCCGCAGTTTTGGAATCCCAAGATACGCGCGCCGCATTGCTTCAATCGGGCCGCCGCGGAGACTTTTCTGCCCATCTTTCAGATGAAGAGCAAGTTGGTGCTGGCGGGAAAATCGAGGGCGGAGATTGCTGCGGCCGTGGCGTCAGCGCTGGACAAGAAGGAATTGCCGGCGCTTGCACCTGGAACGATCGTCTACATGATGTCGAAGCAACAGTATCTGAACGACGACGGGAAGAGTTGGCATCCGCATGTGATGTTTTATGTTGCGGGCGATGCTGAAAAAAGCTGGGGAGCAAATCTGCCGGGCTCGCCGGTGATGGCGGCCTATGACCCGGAACAACGGGTGACCACTTTTTTTGTGTTGGCCGACCGATGGTCCGACGGGACACCCGGACCGTCAATGGCGCACTGACCCGGATAGATCGAGGTAGTGGGCGGCGGATAGGGCGCGGAGGCGGGCGGCGGCGATCTCCGGGGTGAGATCGCGCTGGGGCATGCCGAACGATTCGAAGCCGACCATGAATTTGCGGATCTCCGCGGAGCGTAGTAACGGCGGGTAGAAGTGGGCGTGGAAGTGCATGGTCTCGTGCGCCTGGCCATGGGTGGGTCGCTGGTGGAAGCCCATGGTGTAGGGAAAACTGACCTGGAAGAGGTTGTCGTAGCGGGTGGTGACGGCTTTCAGAATGTCGGCGAGGGTGGTGCGCTCGGCGGAGGTGAGGTCCGTCATGCTGCCGAGGTGGCGGCGCGGAAGAATCATGGTTTCGAACGGCCAGACGGCCCAGTAAGGGACAAGGGCTACGAAAAGATCATTTTCGACGACGATGCGGGCGTCAGGTTGCGCTAGCTCGGTAGCGAGATAGTCGCAGAGCAGGCAAGAGTGGTGCTCGTCGTGGTAGGCCTGTTGGGCGGCGAGTTCGCGGAGGGACTCGTCGGGGATGTGTTCGGTGGCCCAGATCTGGCAGTGGGGGTGGAGATTGCTGGCGCCCATCATGGCGCCGCGATTTTCGAAGATCTGGACGTGGTTGATGTAAGGAAGTTCGCCGAGTGTGGCGGTCTCGAAGGCCCACGCGTCGACGACGGCGGCGATGTCGGGGACGGACATGCGCGCGAGGGTGAGGGAATGGTCGGGATGGAAGCAGAGGACACGGCAGCGGCCGCGCTCGGGCTCGGCGACGAGGAGCGGGTCGGTGCTGGCTTTCGCGTCGGGCGGGACTTCGGGGAGGAGTGCGGGGAAGTCGTTGTCGAAGGCGTAGACGCCGGTGTAGGCGGGATTGTGGATGCCGCCGGAGCGGGCGTTGGTGGGGCAGAGGTAACAGGTGGGGTCATAGTGCAGGCCGGGCGCGATGACCGCTTTGGTGGTTTCGCCCTGCCAGGGACGCTGGGTGCGTTGAGGGGAGACGAGGATCCACTGGCGAAGCAGTGGGTTGTAGCGGCGGTGGGGGACGAGGTCGAGCGGGCGGGGGGTTGCGGGCACAGTGGTTCCTTTGAGGTAAGAAATCGGACGGCTTCCAGTGTAAGGGATGGGTGTAGCATGTGGGGCCGAGCGGTATACATCCCACCCTTTCACGATGAGGCCGTGAAAGGATGGGGCACCCGAGCTCGAGTGCAACCGCGGGTCCTTCGACTGCGCCCAGGATGACAGAGCGATTGGGGTCAGGTGGCGGGCTCTGCGGGAGTTTCTTTGCTGGCTTCGGCGGCGGCGGTTCTTAGGCTGACCTGGCTGATGCGGGCGCAGATGAGGCCGGCGGGGATGATGGAGATCCAGGTGACGATTTGCAGGAGGGCTCCGCAGGCGGTGGCGGGTTCGAGGGGGGCGCCGTAGAACTCGTGGGTTGCGGCGGTGGTGACGGCGATCTGGGTGAACCAGCCGATGATGGGGAGTTGCAGCAGCGAGCCGCCGAGGCTGGCTCCCATGAGCAGCATGGTGCGCGAGAAGGAGATGGTTGCGAATTGCGGCGTATCGACGAAGGCGTGCAGCGTCTGGACGTAAGCGAGGGCGATGAGCCCCCACATGGCAAGCGAAAGCAGCGCGGCGATGAGGAAGTCCTGCGCGGAGGAGATGGCGTTGAGGCCGTCGCGGAAATCGCGAATCCTGGCGGCGACTCGGTCTGCGATGGAGGTGGAGAGCCTGCCCAGCACGGAACTGACGGCGTTGGCGACTGTGCCCCCGGCCACGCGGACGATAACGGCAAAGATGGCGACGCTGGCGGTGAGGGCAAGCGAGATGAGGCCGGTGCGGACGAAGATCTCATGGTGAGGCAGGTCGCGGGGGACGAAGAGCAGAGCGCTGGAAAAGATGACGGCGGCGGCGCCGAGATCGAACATGCGCTCGATGGTGTAGACGGCGATCTGAGAGCTGATGGAAAGTTGCACGCGCTTAGCGATGAGTGCAGGGCGGATGACGTCGGCGAGACGGCCGAAGAGAGCGACAGCGGTGAAACCGATGAATTGCGGGGCGATGATGGAGTATGCCGAGATTTTTTTGGTTGGCGAGACGAAGACAGCCCAGCGCCAGGCCCGCAGGAGGTAGGTGAGGTAGATGAAGGCGATGCCGGCGGCGATGTGGATCCAGGAAACGTGGCGGAGTTGCTGCCAGAAGACGGCCCAGTCAAAGTGGATCTTGCCGCGGTTGAGGAAGACAAGCAGGGCCAGGATGAGGAGCACGGCGAGCCCAGCGATGCCCTTGCGATTTTTCATCGGGACGATCTCCGGTGCGGGCGTACGGGCCGGCGGTTAGTGGGCATTCGCCAGGGAACTCCGGTTGGCAGCGGCGACGAGCTTGCGGCGGTTGAAGGCGCGGATGACGCGCGCGACGTAGGCACGCGTCTCGGCATAGGGAGGGATGCCGTGGTAGCGGTCTACCGCGGCGGGGCCGGCGTTGTAGGCGGCCAGGGCGAGGGCGATGTTGTCGCGATACCGGGTAAGGAGCTGGTCGAGATAGGCGGTGCCGCCGCCGATGTTCTGCTCCGGCGCGAAGGAATTGTGGACGCCGAGATCGGACGCGGTGGCGGGCATGAGCTGCATGAGGCCGCGTGCGCCGGCGCGGGAGACTGCGAGGACGTTGCCGGCGCTCTCGGCCTGAACGACGGAGGCGAGCAGGTCGGCGTCGATGTTGTGGAGGGCACCGGCGCGGGCGAGCATCTGGCTCATCTCGGCGGGCGTGAGCGGAGTATCGGAGGTTGGCGTCGAGTTGAGACCAGCGAGCTGCGGTGCGGCTGCGGCAGACTGCGGATCGGGCACGATCTCGACGCGGACGACGGAGCCGGCGGGGACTTCGATGTAGTCGGGTTCGTCGGTTGCGGCCAGGCCGGTAGCGCCGGCGCGGATCGAAGGAAGGAGGTAGAGCCGGATGTGGCTGCCTGCGGGTTCCTGGCGGATGCAGTCGAATTCAGAGCCGTTGCGGAGGGTGACGTGCTCGGCGGCATGTAGCGGCGAACACGCCGTGGCGAGGAGAGCCAGCATGGTTAGACCGGGGCGGACGAGAGGGCGGAGCTTCATCGCAGGTTCAACACCCATCCTACGACGCCGCGGCGCCCGGGGGATAGATTCGCATGGAGATTTAGGCCGGAAGTTGTAGCTATGGGGAAGCGGGGTAGCCGCCCGGAATGGGGTGGGGATAGTAAGGCCTGCTGGTCAGACCACAAAAGCGGCGGTTTTGGGGCAGAGCGACGGGCCGGCGGCGGTCTGAAGACAGACTCCGCGGGTTGAGTTTTCCCCGATTTCCCCAGGCGCGGGAGAGAGGTGGGCGGAGGTCTGGTTTTGACACCCGCTCTGCTGGCTGGTTAGTATGCTGACCACCTTAAGGTATGACCACTTTCCGGCTGCGCATTTTGGTCGGTTGCGGAAGGACTTAGCCATGAGACTGCATCCTGTGTGTTGTATGACGTTCGCGCTTTGCTGGTGCGGCTTGCCGGGTAGAGCGCAACCGGCGCCCGCCGCACCACGAACCGGGAGCATGGCGCGGCCGGTGCGTTCGCCGGAGGTGAGCGCGGACCGGCATGTGACGTTCCGGCTGAGTGCGCCGGAGGCTTCGTCGGTGGTGCTGAGCGGCGAGTTTATGAAAGGTACGCAGGCGCTGGTAAAGGATGCCAATGGGGTGTGGAGCGTCACGGTGGGGCCGATCGCGCCGGAGATTTATGCGTACAACCTGACGATTGATGGAGTGAAGACAATCGATCCAGGGAACTACGATGTGAAGTTTGGATCGACCGCGAGCACGATTGAGAGCTTGCTGGATGTGCCCGCGGATGGGCCGCGGTTTTTCGATGCGCAGCGGGTACCGCATGGGGAGATTCGTACGGATTGGTATGACTCGAAGTCGCTGGGGTCGATTCGGCGAGTGACGATCTATACGCCGCCGGGTTATGACACGAGCGGCAAGACGAAGTATCCGGTGCTGTATCTGTTCCACGGGGCGAACGCGGACGAGACAGCCTGGACGCGGCTGGGACATGTGAACGAGATCCTGGACAATCTGCTGGCGGCGGGGAAGATGAAGCCGTTTATTGCGGTGATGCCGTTTGGCTATCCGTCGCCGCCGAGCGCGCCGCCGCCGAGTGCGGCCGCAGGCGCGGGACGGGGTGCGGGCGGAGGGTTTGGCTCGGTGACGGAAGGATTCAGCAAGGACCTGCTGGGCGATGTGATTCCGTATGTCCAGGCGCATTATCGGGTGGATGCGGACCGCGACCACCGTGCAATTGCGGGCTTGTCGATGGGCGGGGTTGAGTCGCTGACGATCGGGCTGAACCATCTGGATGAGTTCAGCTTCGTGGGTGGGTTCAGCGCAGCGATCTCGCCGCCGAGTTTTTCCAGGGATTTTGCGGGAATTATGGCGAATCCGAAGGGGGCAAACGCGCAACTGCACCTGCTGTGGATCGGGTGCGGGACGGACGACGGGTTATTCCCCACGAGCCAGAGTTTCTCGAAGTTTCTGGATGATGCCCAGGTGAAGCATACGTTCTTCAAGATTCCCGGAGCGCACACCTGGATTGTGTGGCGGCAGTTCCTGCGGGAGTTTGCGCCGCAATTATTTCAAGGGAATTGATCCGCGGCCTGCGTCTATTGGACGCCGGTCTCCGTCAAGGAAGGATTCCGCACGATGAGGGTGGTTGCCATGAAGAAGCTGTGTGCGCTCCGAGTCGGTTTGGCGTTGTTCGTTGCGCTTTTGCTGGTGCCGGCCAGCGGGCGCGCCCAGGCAACCGCCAATCCGTTCCCCACCGATACGCAGCACCCGGCGCTGTTCCTGGTGGGCGACTCGATTATGCGCACGGGCATGGGAACGGGCGAAACGGGGCCGTGGGGATGGGGAGCGGAGATTATCCCGATGTTCGATCCGGCGAAGATCCACGTCTACAACCTGGGGCTGGGCGGGCGCAGCAGCCGCGGGTATATCCAGGAAGGTGCGTGGGCCAAGGTGATGGACCGGCTGCAGCCGGGGGATTGGGTGATTCTGCAGTTCGGTCATAATGACGCGAAGAACTCGGAAAATTATCCGGATCGGACGACACTGCCGGGGAACGGCGACGACACACAGGAGATCGACTCGCCGGTGACCCACGCGAAGGAGACGATCCACAGCTACGGTTGGTACATGCGGCAGTATGTGAAGGATGTGAAGAGCAAGGGCGCGACCGCGATCATCTGCTCGCCGCCGCCGCGCAATACGTGGGTGGACGGCAAGATTGTGCGCGGGCTGGACGGCTATGCGGGCTGGGCGAAGGAGGCCGCGCAGCAGAGCGGCGCCTATTTTATCGACCTGAATACGATCTCGGCGGACAAGTACGATGCGCTGGGGCAAGACGCGACGAAAGCGCTGTTCAACGACTTTCAGCACAGCCGCAAGGCAGGCGCCAAGCTGAATGCGGAGTCGGTGGTGGCGGGGATCAAGCAGTTGAAGATTCCGCTGGCGAAGGATCTGGTGGCGACGGCTCCGTAAGACGCCGTTGAGGAGAATCCGGGTTGGGTTTTGCGGTTGCGATGGAGCGAGGAGAAGCACATGAGTATGAATCGTAAGCTTCGGGAAATTCTGGCGGTTGGATGCTTTGCGGCGGTTGCGGTAGTCATGAGCGGACAGGCTCCGCCAGCCGAGCCGGACGCGGCGAAGGTGATCACGCCGACGCCACCCCACTACGCGGTTCCGCTGCCGGTGATCAAGACCGACCAGAAGCCGATGCCGGGCGTGGATCAACTGCCCGTCCGCAAAGAGATGCCGGACGTGATGACGATGAACGACGGGAAGAAGGTGAAGACCGTCAAGCAGTGGGATGAGCGGCGCGTGGAGATGATGAAGACGCTGGATTGGTATGCCGTGGGCCAGGCACCGCCGCCGCCGGGCAACGTGAAGGGAACCGAGGTGCATTCGGAGTTGGTGCTGGACGGCAAGTACAAGTATCGGCTGGTGCATCTAACCTTCGGGCCGAACAGCAGCCTGAGCCTGGATATTGGGATCTATGAGCCGGTGGGCAACAACCATGTGCCGACGCTGATCTCGCCGAGTGGCACGCCTCCAGGCGCGACCAGGCTGCCATCGCTGGGGCAGGGTGCGAACCAGGGGCGGAATGAAGATGTGCTGCTGGTAACCGGGCCGGCGGCGCCGGGCGGGCCGGGGCGCACGGTGACAGTCGGAGGGCGCACGTTTGCCGGGGTGCCCAACGGTGCAGGTGTTAGTGGGGCTGCTGCCGCAGGTCCGATTGGTGCGGGGAACGCGCCGGCGACCGGCGCGGGCGCAGCAGCACGCGCTGCCGGCGGACCGGGCGCAGCAGGAGCGGCAGGTGGAGCGCCGCGTGGCTTTGGCGGCCCGCAGACGGCGGAGTCGACGGCACAGAGGAACCAGGCGATTCAGCATGGCTGGGCGTTTGTGACGTTCAACAGCGGCGACTGTGCAGAAGACACGACACTGCGGCTGCCGGATGGAAGCTGGGCGTATCGCACGACGCGATTCTTCCCGGCCTACCCGAACTATGACTGGGGAATCCTGCGGGCGTGGGCGTGGGGCGTTTCGCGCATCGTGGATTACCTGGAGACCGATCCCTCGGTGGATCATGCGAAGTTCATCGTTACGGGAGTGTCGCGAACGGGGAAAGCGGCCTTGATTGCCGGAGCATACGACGATCGGATTGCGGTGGTGGCCCCGGTGGCGAGTTCGGGCGGAGGGACGCCGGCTTATCGGTTCAGCGGCTCGGTGCCGGACCGTGGCGGCAAGGAGGGACTAACCGAGATGGTGCGCAAGTATCCCAATTGGTACTCTGACCACCTGCATCAGTTCTGGGGGCAGCCGGATAAGCTGCCGTTCGACGAGAACTGGTTGGTCGCGCTGTGCGCGCCACGGCCGATGATTGCGCTGGAAGGCACGCGGGATCAGAACGTCAACCAGAACGGCGTTTACCACACGTTGATTGCGGCGAAGCCCGCGTACGATTTTCTGCACGCGAGCGACAAACTTGGCATCAGCTTTGCCGACCGGATGCACGGCGAAGTGCAGGGCGACTGGGACGCGATGTTTGCCTTTGCGGACAAGTTCCTGATGGACAAGCCGACCACGCTGACCTTCGGTCAGTACCCGGCGGGAGTGGGTCCCAACGCGAAATAACGGGAGGCGAACGATCGCTGCGCGCCTGGGCACTTAATAGTGAGAGAAAGGTACAGAATGACGGAAAAGTGGATGGAGCGCAGGGATTTTCTGAAGACCGCCGCGCAGGGCGCGATGGCGGCGCCGATGTTGGGATTGATGCCTGGACTGGCGAGGGCACAAGAAGCGAAGAAGGCGGGGCCGAGTGCCGCTGCGGCGCATAAGGCGGCTGTGGCGCCGGCAGGGCCGAAAGTTTCACTGAATGTGAAGGACTACGGCGCGACCGGAGATGGCAAGACCAAGGACACGGTGGCACTGCAGCAGACGATTGAGCGCTGCCAGATGTTGGGCGGTGGCGAGGTGGTGGTTCCGGCCGGGGACTATCTGACCGGGGCGCTGGAACTGTACAGCGACGTGCTGCTTCGCCTGGAGGAGGGCGCTACGCTGCATGGTTCGCCGGATGTGAAGACCGACTATCCGCTGCGGCAGGTGCGCTGGGAAGGCCACTTCATGAAGGCGTACATCGGCTTCATCTCGGCCACGGATGCGGAGAACGTCGGCATTGTGGGGCCGGGCAAGATTATTGCCACGCCGGCGATCCGAGGGCGGCTGGAACAAGGCACGGGGATGCGCCTGCCTCCGCTACTGGAGTTCATCAACTGCAAGAACGTAAACGTCGAGAACCTGTACACAGAGCAGACGGGGATGTGGTCGATCCATCCGTTGTACTGCGAAAATGTCACGTTCAAGAACGTCGTAGTGAAGAGTGGCGCGGACGGAATCGATGTGGACTCATGCAAGCACGTGACCATCGATGGATGCGATTTCGAGACGACGGACGACTGCATCTCTCTGAAGTCAGGCCGCGGCCTGGAGGGGTACACGATTGGGCGGCCGACCGAGGACGTGCATATCTCGAATTGCACCTTCAAGGACAGGGTTTGGGCGTGCATCGGCATCGGCAGCGAGACGTCGGGCGGCATCCGCGGGGTTCATGTCGAGCACTGCAAGTGCCTCCAGGCCGGGACGTTTGCCATCTACATCAAGAGCCGGCCGGGGCGGGGGGCGTTCATCGAGGACATTTATATGAATGACCTTGAAGTGTCTGGAGCGACGCTGGGATTCCTTCGCTTCAATATCCTGAATAGCGGCATCACGGATCCGCCGAACCTGGTTCCGGGCGATGAGGGCATTCCGACGACCAAGGATTTTCACTTCAGCAATATCAAGGTCACGGATGTACCCATCCTGGTGGATGGGAGCAGCATCGATCCCAAGAAGCCGCTGGAAGGGTTTTCACTGACCAACGTTACGGGCTCCTGCGGCACGATTCCCCAGCCGTCGGCAAAGCCGAGAGGTTTTCCCGACAAGGTCCCGGCAATGATTACGCTCGCCAACATCAAACATGCGGCACTCAGCGGGATCAAGGTGACGACGGGGAATTTCAACGGTCCACTGCTGGCGACGCTCGACGTGACCGGAACCGGGCTGGCGGGCGCGAAGCCGCTGGACCCGGCGGACATTGGCAAGGTGCCCGATCCGATCCCGCCGCCCGCGGTGCCGTACAAGCTGCATTGAGGGATGGTGAGTTAGTGCTGCGTGGACTGCGAGGCGGCACGCGCGCGCTCGACCCAGGACTCATAGACGAAGCTGGCCTTGTGCTGCTGCCATTCGGCGTCGGGGACGGCCTGGAGTTGTTCGCGGGGGATGGCAGGGACGCCGGCGTCGAGAGCGCGCACACCGCCTTCGCCAAGCTCCGTGGCAAAGCCGGCTCCGACGTGCGCGCCGGTCTTGGCGGCCCATTCGCTGATGTGCACTTCAGGCATGGCCTGGATGGAGGCAGCGGTCCAGTTGGGGAAATGGAGTTGATTTTCGAGCCACAGCGCGGCGGGGCGAGTGACGAAGTTGGGACGATGGCCGGCGTCGGGGATCCAAAACGTCTCGAAGAGGCTGGAGCGCGTGCCGCTGAGGGCGGCGGTGCGATTGCGCACATCGTCGAAGAAGGGTTCAAACGAATGGGACGAGACGATCAGCGGGTCGGCAGTGCCGTTGATGACGAAGGTCGGGCCACGCTGCTGGTTGAGCGCATAGAGGACGGCGCCGCGGTCGCCGAGGAAGCGGAGGGCCTTGTAGGGGCCGGACTGACACATGACCTTGGAGCTGAGATCCCAGTAGTCGCCGTCGCCCGAGAGATTGCCGCCGCCGGAGAGCACCAGGGCGTGAATGCGTGGGTCGATCGCGCCGGCGATGGCGGAGTGGAACGTGCCCATGGAGTAGGCGACGACCGCGATGCGGGTGGGGTCGACTTCGGGGCGCTGGGCGAGATAGCTGACGGCCTGCATAATGTCCGCGATCATGTTGCCGCCGAGGCGCGGCGGCATTTCGGCTCCCGGAACCAAGGCATCGTGGGCGCGGGTCTCGGAGGCGCGGTTGGTGTTGCGCTCGTCTTCGCCGATGGGGTCGTAGGTGAGGACGACGGCGCCGGCGCGGGCGTAGAGGATGCCTGCGTAGTACGCGTACCAGGAGGTCTTGTCGCCGGCGTGGCCGTTGACGACGACGATTGCGGGGAGTCGACCGCTGGATTTGGCGGGACGATAGACGATGGCGGGAACGCGCATGCCATAGAGGGTGGCATAGGTGACGCGCTCCGCGAGCACGTCGGGGACGGGGGAGAAGCTGCCGTAGCTGCGCGAGGCGAGGGCGGGAAGCGGGTCGGGGATGAAGAGCGCCTGCTTGATCCGGGTGCGCCATTGGGCATACTGGCGCTGATCGACGGGTTTGGCGGTGGTGGTTGCAGCGGGGATTGTCGCCGGCGGCTGCGGGGCGGCTGGCTGCGCGAGCGCGGGGCAACAGGGAGGAGTGAGCAGCCCGAGCAATGCAGGCAGCCATACGCGCTGCAAGCGGGAGGTAGAGAGGCATCGGGAGAACGCGCGCGTCATGGCAGGAGGATACGCGGGTCCGGGTAGAGGTTGGAAGAGCGTGAGATAGGCGATTGGTTTGACACCGCGGGTGTGGCTGGATATAGTTGCGCCGCACCGGGACAGAGAAAACACCAGGGTGAGTGGAGAGGATGTATGCATATGAAGCGAGGCAATCGAGTTCCGATGGTTGCGGCGTTGGCAGGAATGCTTCTGGGCGCGGTTGCTCACGCCCAGTCGTCAGCCCCGATGTCGACAGAGCAGAGACAGGAGTATCGGGATAAGCTGCTGAAGATTCTGCCGCCAGACCCAACGTTCGATGCATGGATTAAGAAGACGAACGCTTTGCCGCCGGACTTCAACTCGCTCCCGCGGATGAACTACATGCCCGATCCGCTGACCTTCCTGAATGGACACAAGGTGACTGCGGCTGCTCAGTGGCCGGTGCGGCGGGAGGAGATCTCCAAGCTTGAACAGAAGTACGTGTGGGGAACGTTTCCGCCCAAGCCGAAGATCGACCATGTAACGGTCCTGGATGAGAAGCATGAGGACGGCTACCTGGTGCGCAATGTGAGTTTGGTATTTGGGCCGGACGACAAGGGCACGATGCGGGTGCGCGTCTACATTCCCGACGGAAAGGGACCGTTCCCGGTGATGATTGGCACAAGTCTTACGGGCTGGGCGTCTTCGGTGATCCGGCGCGGGTATATTTCCGCAGGCTATGCCGGCAACGATGCAATGGACGACGCGGCTCCGCTGGCGGCGCTTTATCCGGATTACGACTTTGCGCTGCTGCCGCGCAGGGCGTGGTGCGCAAGCCTGGTGATCGATTACCTGGCAACGCTGCCGCAGGTGAATATGAAGCAGATCGCCATCACCGGCTACTCGCGCGACGGAAAGATGGTGACGATCGCCGCGGCGATGGACACGCGCATTGCCGCGGTGGTGGCTGGAAGCACTGGCGTGGGTGGCGTGCTGCCGTGGCGCGCGACCGGCGAGCGGGGATTTGGAGAGGGTATCGAGACGACCACACGATCGTTCCCGACGTGGTTTGCGCCGCAACTGCGCTTCTTTGCGGGGCGCGAAGATCGGCTGCCGGTGGACGGGAATTCTCTGGCTGCGATGATTGCGCCACGCTCCATTCTGATGATCTTTGGGAATAATGATCAGGTTTCCAGTTCGTGGGGGAATGAGCAGACGTATTACACCGCGCTCAAGGTTTTCAAGTTGCTCGGCGTGCCCGACCGTATTTCGACGCTGAAGGTCCCCGGCTTCCATGGCGCGGACGACAGGGAGGCGGACCTGGACTGGCTGGACCTGCAGTTTGGCCGCACCACGCGTCCGTGGACGAACAACCTGATCTTCCAGTGGGACTGGGATAAGTGGAAGGCGGACACGAAAACGTCGCTGGACCTGGCAAAGTACCCGCAGCAGAGCGGCGATGAGCTGCTGAAGTCGGCGACGGGCGGCGCGATTCCTTCGACGGCGGATTGGGAGAAGAAGGCGCAGGAGCTCCGCAAGTCGGTGCTGGCGATGCTGGGCACGGAGCCGGCAAAGTTATCGGCGGCGGATGCGGCATTCCGGGGATTTGGCGGCGGCCCCAGGCCGGGTGGGCCGGGTG
This sequence comes from uncultured Acidobacteriaceae bacterium, assembly GCA_963764735.1. Taxonomy (GTDB): domain Bacteria; phylum Acidobacteriota; class Terriglobia; order Terriglobales; family Acidobacteriaceae; genus Edaphobacter. Next base: position 406,977 of record CAVXTS010000004.1, on the reverse strand, counting down.
CAGCAGGAGCAGGTGGACCGGGCGCCGCGGGGGGTGCGGCAAGGGCGGGCGGTGCGGGCCGTTTTGGAGCGGCAGCGCCAGAGGACGTTCGCAACGTGCCCGCGAGCTATGCGGGTGTCGGCGGTGCCGCTCCCAGCCCGGGGCAGGTGGCGCCGAACCTTCCACTGTGGGTGATCAGCAATGGCGGCAATTCGTACGGCTGGCTTGAGCCGGAGAAGGACGAGACGGCAGTGCGGCATATGACGTTTGCCGGGGTTGCGGGCGATCTTTACTATCCCAAGGACACACCGGCCGGAAAGAGGCTGCCCACGGTGATCTGGCTGCATGGATACAGCTACCCGCTGGGTTACATGTGGGTTTACCACTCGGACCTGCACCCGATTCTGGCGCTGGTGCATGCGGGCTATGCGGTGCTGGCGTACGACCAGAGCGGTTTTGGCAGCAGGTTGTCGGAGACGGGGCCGTTCTACAGCCGCTATCCGCAGTGGTCGCACATGGGACGGCTGGTGGAGGATGCGAGGTCGGCGGTGGATGAGCTGAGCAGCAACGAGCTGGTCGACCCGTCCCGGATTTATCTGTTTGGGTACTCGCTGGGCGGCAATGTGGCGATTTACACTGCGGCGCTGGACTCGCGGGTCAAGGGCGTGGTGTCGATCGCAGGCTTTACGCCAATGCGGACGGACACGGCGGATCGTGGCGATGGGGGCGTAGCCCGCTACGCCTACGAACGGGATCTGATCCCGAAGCTGGGATTCTTCGTCGGCCACGAAAAGCAGATTCCGTATGACTATCAGGATCTGCTGGGCATGATTGCGCCACGCCCGGTGCTGGTGGTGGAACCGCAACTGGACCGTGATGCTACGCCGGCGGATGTTGAGTCTGCCGTCAAGCAGGCGAAGCAGGTCTACTCGCTGTATGGCGCGGGCGACAAACTGGCGATTCAGGAACCCTGGGACTACAACCGCCTGCCCAACAATATGCTGGATGAGGCGGTGAAGTGGATGGGCACGAACCTTCCCTGAATCGCGCATGCAAGCCCGCGCGGGCTCCGCGCAAGGTGACCGATGAGGCAGGACCTGGACCTAACACGCAGGGAGTTTGTGGAGACGGTTGCTCTGCTGGGTGCGGGGGCAGCCGCTAGCCAGGTCGCCGGGCTGCCGGGCATCGCACAGGGGGTGGCTGCGGGCACGCAGCCGTTGCCGCCAGCGAAGGAAGTAGCAATGGGGTCGGTCTTTCCTTACGGCGCGGTGTACTTCCGCAAGTCGAATCCGCCGGCTGAAGACTGGGCGCGCGACCATGCGACCGCCGCACGGGTGGGCATGAATACCTTTCGCCACTGGTTTCTATGGAGCGCGATTGAGGTGGCGCCGGGAAAGTTCGACTGGGCTGACTACGACCGCATGATGGACCTGGCGCATACGAATGGTTTGAGGGTCGTGATTGCGGAGTTCACGACGTGCGCGCCGGAGTGGGCATTTCGCAAGTATGCGACGGCGCGCTACCAGGCGAGCGATGGATCGCTTGCGTCGAGCGAGATTGGAGCCAGCACGGCAGTCGGCGGATTTCCCGGACTGTGCCTGGACAATCCGGACGCGCAGGCTGCGGCGGAGCGATTCCTGATAGCGCTGGTGGAACGCTACCGGAGCCATCCTGCATTGCTCGGCTATGACATCTGGAACGAGAACACCTACGACGGCGGCGGCCGGGGCAAGATGAACTGCTTTTGCGAAGGCACGAAACGCAAGCTGCGCGAGTGGCTGCAGACGCGCTACGGATCGCTGCAGGCGCTGGGCAAGGCGTGGGGCCGTTATAGCTACGAGACGTGGGAGGATGTGGAGCCACCTGCAACGGTTGGTCCATACGCCGAGAGCCTGGACTGGCTGGAGTTCCGCGTGGACGACGCATTCCGACTGCTGAAGTGGCGCGTCGATTTGTTGCGTCGGCTCGACCCGCATCGCCTGATCTGCGCGCATGGAGTGGCGGGAACGCTGGAGTCGCTGCCATCGTCCACGCATAACGAATGGCGGTCGGCAGAGTTGATGGATGTGTGGGGGCTCACGTGGGTGGCTTCGCGGCACGGTAATGCGCCGTGGCTGCAATACCAGGCGATGGATCTGGCGCGTGCTGGAGCGCGGGGCAAACCGTTCTGGCATGCAGAGGCGGAGGGCGGCCCGCTGTGGATGCAACCCCAGGTGATTGGGCGGCCGCGAGAAGACGGCCGCCAGCCCGACGCCGAGGATGTGCGCATCTGGAACCTCATCTCCTGCGCGACTGGCGCGCGGGGAATTCTGTACCCGCGTTGGAGGCCGCTGCTGGATGGGCCGCTGTTCGGAGCGTTTGGGCTCTTTGCCATGGATGGTTCGATTACGCCGAGAGCGGAGATGGCTGGCCAAGTGGCGAAGTGGGCGAATGCGCACCCGGAGGTTTGGAAGTCGCGTCCTGTGAAGGGCGATGCGGGACTGCTGTTTATTCCGGAGGCGGAGGTCTTCAACTACGCGCAGCAGGGTGGGACGGAATACTATGCGCAATCGATCCGCGGGGCGTACCAGGCGTTCTTCGACGCGAATATCCAGGCGGATTTTGTTGCGCTGAAGGATATCGATGAGTACAAACTCGTCTACCTCGCGTATCCAGTGATGCTGAAGCAGGAGACGGCGGGCCGGCTGAAGAATTACGTGCGCAACGGTGGGACCCTGATCTGCGAGGGACTGCCGGGATACTTTGGCGACCGCGGACACGTGGGAACGGTGCAGCCAAACTTCGGACTGGACGCGTTGTTCGGTGTGCGGGAGAAGTACGTCGAGTTCGATCCGGACCTGTCGGAGCAACTGACGCTGGAGGTGTACGGCGGCAAGATTTATGGGCGCTACTTCCGGCAGGATTACGATCTGCTCGGCGGGAAGGCTGCGGGGCAGTATTCGAATGGCAACATTGCCGCGGTGGAGAACAGCTTTGGGCAGGGAAAGACGCTGCTGATCGGATCGTTCCCCGGTGCGGGGTACTACCTGCATCATGGTGCTGCGACGAGGGAGTTGTTCGGGAGCTTTCTGAAGATGGCGGGAGTGACGCAGCAGGTTGCGATCGACGATACGACATTGCAGGCGCGGTTGCATCAGGGAGCCGGCGGGACCGTTCTATGGGTCACCAATCCGGCGCGCACGGCGAAGAAGGTGACGGTCAGGCTGGCTGGCGGTGCGTTCAACTCCGCGGAAGACGTATGGGGTGGAGCGGCGGTTGCCTGCAGCGGCCGCGAGTTGACCATGACCGTGCCGGCCCGCGACGCAGTCGTTGCAAAGATGAGCTAGGCGATTAGAGAAGGAGCAGCGACTGGAGAGTGACATCACTTCGAGCAGCGAACGCCATCCGCGCCGCCGCTGGCGCATTGCCTGGCTGCTGGGGTTCGGCATTATTGTCAACTACTTCGATCGGGTGAATCTGTCAGTATCCCATGCGGCTCTGGTCACCACGTTCGGCATTTCGAACATTACATTCGGCTATCTGTCCGGCGCCTATAACTGGACGTACGCGATGTGCCAGCTTCCAATTGGGGTTGTCCTCGATCGCATGGGCGTGCGGCGCGTGGGCCGAATCAGCACATTCCTGTGGAGCGTCGCCTCGCTCGCGGCCGCGGTGACGCCCAATATCGCGGGATTCTTTGGCGCGCGCTTTCTGCTGGGAGTGGGCGAGGCGCCGACCTTTCCGGCCAGCGCGAAGGCGATCGGACACTGGTTTCCGGAGAAGGAAAGAAGCCTCTCCACGGCGATGTTCGATTCGTCCGCAAAGCTGGGATTGGCGATTGGCGCCCCGCTGATCGGGGTTTTGCTATTGCGTTTAGGTTGGCGCTGGAGCTTTGCACTAACCGGCCTGGTGAGCCTGCTCTACTTTGGGTTGTTTTCGGCGGTATACCGCGAGCCGGAAGAGGACGTGAAACTGAGCGACGCGGAGCGACAACACATCCAGCAGGATGCAGGCGCAATGGGAAGCACGCCACCGGCTGCATCGCTTGGCTACCTGTTGCGGCAGCGCAAAGTGGTGGGACTGAGCATCGGCTTTGGCTCGTACAACTACATCTTCTACCTGCTGCTGGCGTGGCTGCCGAGCTATCTCTCAAGTGCGTTGCATGTGGATTTGCTGCACTCCTTCCTCTATACGGGGGTGCCCTGGCTGATTGCCACGGCCGCGGAACTGGCCACAGCCAGTGTCGCCGACGCGCTGATCCGCAGTGGCTGGAACGCAAGCCATGTCCGGCGCGTAGTGCTGATTGGCGGAACGGCGCTGGGCCTGGGCATTCTGGGCGCGGCGCACGCGCAGACTGCCGTGCGCGCCCTGGCGTGGATCAGTCTGTCGATTGGCGGGCTTTCGGCCGCCTCGTCGATCGCGTGGTCGACACCGGCGCTGATTGCTCCGCGCGGCAGTGTGGGATCCGTGGGCGGGACGATGAACTTCTGCGGGCAGGCTTCGGGAATTTGCGCGCAGATTCTAACCGGCTACCTGGTGACGTGGACGCACTCGTATGCGTGGGTGTTCACCATCCCCGCGATTTACCTGACGATCGGCATCAGCTCGTACTTCTTCCTGCTGGGCAGGATTGAACGGATCGTCCCCGAAGCGGCTGTTGCTGGTTAGGTCGCGGCGGAAGGTTTGATGGTGGCGCGCATGGCGCCGGTAGAAATGCCGCCGTCGACCAACAGCGTTTGCCCGGTAATGTAGCGGCTTGACTCCGAGGCGAGGAAGACCACAGCGCCGTCCAGGTCGTGCGGCTCGCCCGGACGCTTCAGCGGAATGCGATCGACGAGATAGTCGACCCACTCCTTATCTTCGTAGAGCACGTGGTTCTGCGCTGTGTGAAACCAGCCCGGTGCGAGGCAATTGACCGTGATGCCGTATTTGCCCCAGTCGTCCGCAAGGCTCATGGTCAACTGGCGAATGCCGCCGCGGCTGGCTCCGTAGGGAGCCAGCCCTACATAGCCGAAGACGCTGGTGACGGAGCCGATGTTGATGATGCGTCCGTACTGGTGCGGAACCATGCGCCTCGCGATCTGCTGGGCCACGAAGAAGCTGCCGCGCAGATTGGTGTCGAGGATCAGGTTCCAGTCGTCCCAAGTCACGTCGAGGGCCGGCTTGCGCACGTTGCATCCCGCATTGTTGACCAGGATATGAATGCGGCCGTATGCGGCTCCCGCGGCCTCCGCCATAGCGGAAATGCTCTCCTGGTCGCGCACGTCGAGCGCGAGTGGTGTGGCCCGGCGGCCGAGGGCTTCGATCTCCGCGATGAACGGGAGCAGGTCATCCTTGCGGCGGCTGGTGACGATGAGGTCGGCGCCTGCCCTCGCGAGTGCTCGGGCAAAGTACTGCCCCAGACCGCGGCTGGCGCCGGTGACCAGCGCGACTTGCCCGGTCAGGTCGAAGAGAGGCGTCATTGCATCTGCTCCGTCCTTGCCGGGGCGGCGTCAATTCGCGGGTCGAGCACGATCTTCATCAGGTTGGGTTCGCGCGCGTGGAGCCGATCGAACCAGGAGGGCCCATCACTGAGCGGTGCGACCGCGGTGATGAGCGGCTTGACCTTGATCTTGCCGCTGGCGATCAGCTCGATAGCCTGCGGATATTCTCCGGCGGAGGCGCACGACCCCTGCAAGCGAATTTGGCGCGAGACGACTTTTTGCAGTGGCAACGTGATCTGCGGGGCGATGTTGCCGACCAGGGTGACGGTGCCGCCTTTGCAGACGCAATCGATCGCGCTCGCGATGGTCTCGCTGAGGCCCACCGCTTCGAGGACCACATCGACGCCGGGACCATCCGTCAGCCGCAGGACTTCATCGACCAAAGCAGCGCCAGTAGCCTGGATGGTACAGTCCGCGCCAAGCGAGGCGGCAAGTTTCAGGCGCGTCGCATCCACATCCGCGACGAAGATACGCGAGGCTCCTGCGACACGTGCAGCCTGCAGCAGCAGCAGCCCGATCATTCCCGCACCGAGCACCAGGACCGTTTCTTCGCCGGCCATGCGCGAGACGGAGACTCCGTGCAGCGCGACAGAAACCGCCTCTAACATGGCCGCATCGGAGAAGGAGAAAGCGTCCGGAAGGTGGTAGGCGATACGTGCGGGAACGGCGATGAACTCCGCGAAAGCGCCAGTGCGACGAAACTCCGCGCACGAGACTCCGAGGACCTGCCGGTTGTCGCAGAGGTTGATCTCGCCCTTTCGGCAGTAATCGCAGGCGCCGCAGGAAACAGTCGAGTCGAAGGTGACGCGATCGCCGGGCGCGAATCCTGCTACATCGGAACCTGCCTCCACCACAATCCCCGCGGCTTCGTGACCCATAACGAGAGGCGGAATGCGCCGCCCGGTTGATCCATCGTAGCCATGCACATCGCTGCCGCATATCCCGCAAGCTGCCACCTGGATGAGCAGCTCGTCCCGCCCGGGCTCCGGCGTGGGCTGCTCCGTCACGCTGAGCCGGTTGTACTCGGACAGGAGGAGCGCTTTCATGCCGTCTCCAACTCGATCTTCTTCTGCTCGCGATCGAGTATAGCGATGCGGAAGCTGGCAATCTGCCCAACGCGCAGATCGGCAGGCTTCGCGGTAGCGGATTTGGTGTCGCCCTTCCAGCGTGATTGCAGCATCGAGGTCAGCGAGGAGAGATCAAGCGCGGGTGCAGCCGTCGCCTCGGCAACCGCGGGAGCAGCGGCAACGCGGCAGGTGGTACGAATGCCCAGGCCAAGTTCCACGATCATCCGCTCCGGCGACTGATCGACGATGCGGCCGGAGACCATGTCGCCCACCTGATGTTCCTCGAGGTACTCATCGAGCCCGGTGGGAACGAGCTGCTTCATACTCAGCTTAATCTGGCGCCTCTCCATATCAATGGCCAACACCTGCGCTCTTACCGGCTGGCCAACGCGCACCACATCCTCAGGATGGTTGATGCGCTTCTCCGCGCTGATTTCACTGACGTGAACCAGACCTTCGACGCCTTCTGCAATCTGCACGAACGCGCCGAACTTGGTGGTGCGAGTGACCGGACCTTCGATGGCTGAGCCGACCGGAAACTTGTTCGGCACGTCGACCCAGGGATCGCCGAGTGCCTGCTTCAGGCCGAGCGAGATGCGGCGCTGGGCGGGATCGATCCCCAGGACGATCGCGTCGACAGTATCTCCTTGCTTGAGTATGTCGCTGGGCTTGTGGACCCTTTTCGCCCACGACATCTCCGATACGTGAATCAGGCCTTCGATGCCGGGCTCAATTTCAACGAAGGCGCCGAAGTCCATCAGCCGCGTCACGATGCCGGTAATCCGCCGGCCAATGGCGTACCGCTCCGGAGCACCGTCCCACGGCTCGGGCTGAAGCTGTTTCAGTCCGAGCGAGATACGGCGATTTTCAGAATCAATCTTAAGGACCTTAACCTGAACCTGCTGCCCTACGGAGAGCACGTCTTCCGGGCTGGAAACTCGGCCCCACGCGATGTCGCTGACGTGCAGCAGGCCGTCGATACCTCCGAGGTCGACGAACGCTCCATAGCTGGCGAGACTACGCACGGTGCCATTGAGAACATCACCTTCATTGATTGCAGCGAATTGGCCCTCTCTGGCGGCGAGGGCTTGCTCTTCCAGAATGACGCGGCGGTCGACCACTACGTCCTCGTCGGCTACGTCCAGTTTGGTGATCCGGCAGGTGATCTCTTGTTCGACCAGAGCCTCCATCTCGGAGGCCTCGCGGACTCCGCTGCGCGAGGCGGGCATAAATGCGCGCACGCCGATATCGACGCTGAAGCCGCCTTTGACCAGCGCGGTAACCGTCCCAACGATGGCAGTTTTCTGCGCAAAGGCTTCTTCCAGCGACGACCAGTCCTTGACCACTGTCACCCGTTGCAACGAAAGCTCGTAGTAGCGTTCTTCGTTGCGGCCCTTCACCGAGACCGGAAATTTGTCGCCTGGCGCGATGGAGTCCGCGTTATCGGGAAAAACCGATCGCAGCAGCACGCCTTCGGTCTTGTAGCCGATGTCGAGATACACCGAGTCGGCAGTCACCGACACGACGGTGCCTTCCAGCTGCTTTGCGCTGTCTTCTGACTTGTGGGTGTGGCTCCGCTCAAACTGCGAAAGCAGGTCAGCAAAGGATTCTGTCGATTCCGCTGCGCTGTCGGTGGGCGCTTCAATGGGGGATGGAGTTTCTGAAATCTCGTTGTCTGTCATTTTTTGCCTATAGTTCATTCTGGCACGATTCGACGGGTGGCTCACGTTTTCCCGGTAGAATGGCCTGCGTGAGGATCGGACCGCCCATCGGATTGCCCCCCTACGCCACGGGGATTCTCTTTGCCGGATTTCTCGCCTGGTTTCTGCCGTTTCCGCTGGCGGGTTGGAGCCGTAAGTCTCCGCAAAAGCGCGATTCGCGATGGCGATGGGGTCTTCTGCTGGAATGCATGGGATACGCCATTATCTGGATGGTTCCGCCTTGGAACCCGTCGCCTTCCTCGTGGCGGGTAGGCGTTTCCGTGATGTTCTTTGTGCTGGCCAGCCTGCTGTCGTGGACCAGCACGCGCGCTCTCGGCCGTTATCTTCGCTTTGGGGCCGCAGTGGATGCGGACCATCAACTCATCCGCAGCGGCCCATATCGCCTGGTCCGCCACCCCATCTATGCGTCCATGCTTTGCACCATTCTGGCCATGGGGTTTATGGTGGCGCGTCCGCTGCCATTCGTTGTCGCAATGATCTTCTTCCTTGCCGGAACTGAGATTCGCGTGCGGATCGAGGACCGGCTGCTCGCCGGCCGCTTTGGCGAAGAGTTCCGCGCGTACCGCCGTAGCACTGCCGCCTACATCCCCCTGCTGCGGTAGCTCGCATCGGAATTGCCGCCGAAAGCGGGACAGGCATCCGGGAACAACATGGATGCCCAGCGCCTTTAAGAACCTCGGTGCAAAAGGATTGTGACTCACGTTCCCCGGGGCAGCGCGCCCTGGCTGCGGGCGATAACGGCCCTCGTCATGCTGGCAAGTCCCCCGTTGCTGCTTGAGTTCGCGCTCGTTCGGTTGTAACCCCATAAACGAGATGAGCGGCCCAATGTGAAACCTGAGGTCCATCAAGTCGGTGGCGATAAGGACGACAAGTTAGGTCTGCTCGAAACCTGGCTTCCACTAAAAGACCGCAATCGTTCCATCGGGATCGTAGGCTGGGCAGCCCCCTCCAAGCACTCTCAACGGAGTCGCGTTGCCTGAGGCATCCGCGGCGAATACAAAAATGGCACCGCAGTATGGATCCGTGGCTCTCACGTAGATTATCCATGGTATCCACCGCGATATAGCCCGGCGCGACAGGCGTACCCCCCTCTCCGCCGCCCCATTGAATGTAGCGAATCCGGCGTCTTCCTGTATCTCGTCCTCGGTATGCTCGCCATCGCCGAACTCCTGCTCCGGTCGGCACGCACAGATGCGGAACCTTTCCGAGCGCGCTCGTTCGCCGGAGCGGCCGCATCTCTCGTAATTCCGCTGCTGGTCACAGCGACAGCCAGCTACATTCTCCTCTGGACCTTTTATGGCTTCCGCTACACAGCGCGTCCAGCCGGATTGCAGATGTCGCCCACGCTCGACGTGTTTGTCGCAAACATGCCCAGCCACATTGAGCGCGCCACCATACTCTTCTGCGCCCGCCACCACCTGCTGCCGGAGGCCTACCTCTTTGGCTGGTCGGACATTCTGCAAATCCCCGGCGTTCGCGTCTCCTATCTTCTCGGCAAACTCTATATCGGCGGCAAGTGGTTCCTCTTTCCCGTTCTGATCCTGCTGAAGAGCACCATCGCGTTCCTCGTTCTGTTCGCGCTCGTGCCGTTCGCGCGTCTCTGGCGCAATCGCCGCGAGTTCCTCTTCCTCGCTATCCCTGCGGCGACCTATCTCCTTATTGCTATGTTCTCCGGCATGAACGCGGAGTCGCGTTACATTCTGCCGATCTATCCATTCCTTATCGTCCTCGCCGGGGCTGCTGCCTGGGAGTTCGCGCGCAGATCGCGCCGCTGGGCCATGGCGGTGGCTGCGCTCTTGGCTTATGCAGCTGTATCTTCTCTGCATGCCTTCCCCAGCTATCTCGCCTACGCGAATGAGGCCTTCGGAGGGCCATCCAATAGCTACCGCCTGGTCAGCGACTCGAATGGCGACTGGGCGCAGGGGTTGAAGTGGACGAAGAGCTATGTTCAAGCCAATCACCTCGCCGACTGCTGGTTCGACTACAGCGATCCCATCGTCGACCCGGCGTACTACGGCATCCCGTGCAAGCCGCTTACCTCCGCATGGGTGCATCGCGGCATTCCCGGCCCCGTCGGCCTGCCCGCCACCATCGGCGGCACCGTCTTCATCAGCGCCCCCGAACTCAGCGGCCATCTCTGGGGACCTGGCGTTCTCAACCCGTACGAGCAGTTCAGCCATCTCCGGCCGGATGCAGTACTTGGGAATGTCGTGCTGGTCTACCACGGAACCTTCAACGTGCCACCGGTCTCCGCCTACAGCCACCTCGCAGCGGCGCGCAAACTCGCGACCGCTCACCAACTACCTCAGGCAGTCGCCGAAGCCGAACAAGCCGCGCAACTCGCCCCGGACTCAGCCGACATCCAGGCCGGGCTTGCCCGTACCCTGACGGCAGCCGGAAAGTCCGCTGAAGCCACCCAGGCGAATGCCGCGGCTCTGCACCTTAGGCAGACATCCACCCCGAGTTCACCGGCGTGCAGTGAGGCAGCGGCTGACGAAAGGCTTTAAGGGAATTACTTCGGCAAGATTTGGCCGGGCCGAACCCTGTGTATACTTGCCGCCACGCCGGTAGGGCCAAAATCGAAGTTCCGGTGTGAAGAGGAAGATATGCCGATCGCGACATTTTCCAGCTTTACCGACGGCCTCAACCGCGACCAGCGGAGCCGCGAACACTTCATCAGCAACATTGACCTGGAGGATGACCGGCTGTGGGTCCCTTACGCGGACGGCGTCTGGTTTCAGCCCTGTCACTTCAACGTGACGACGGGAGGATTCAGCGTGGTGTTGAAGGGCCTGCCGGGCTCGCGGATTGGGACTCACTACCATGTTGGCACGGTTCACGGCTATACTCTGCGCGGCCACTGGCGATACCTGGAGCATGACTGGGTGGCAAAGCCGGGGACCTTCATCTACGAACCGGCGGGCGAGGCGCACACGCTTGTGATCACCGAGGATTCGCCGGAGCCGATGGTGGCGCTCTTTGTTGTGAGCGGAGGCCTAATCTATCTGGACAAGCCGGAGGACGGTGCCTTTGCCGCATACGAGGATGGTTTCAGCTTGCTGGAACTGTGCCGGAAGTATTATCAGCAGGCAGGTTTGGATGTGAGCCGGCTCGACGAGCTGGTTCGCTGACTTCGAGCCCAGCCGAGACAGCTTCAACTCGGGAAACATCGCAATCAGCCACGGCTAAGCATTTCTCGCTTGGCTGTAGCTTGCTCAACGGACGCAACCAGCCCGGGGTGACTTTACCGAAAACGATTCAGAGGCAGTTGGTGAAATGCCGACTTTGAGGGCGGTTCAACGATTGGGTAACCGCGCTTAACTCGAGGGTGGTGGTATTATCCGGACAAAACAGGGCCACGCAGCGAAGAATTGAGTCTGGCTTACAGGGGTCAACATGAGAAGAACTGTGTGCGTCCTCGCTCTCACGTGGCTTGCCGTCGCCGCGCTCGCCGCCGGAGACTCGCCCTTCCATCCCGTCATCCCCAAAGCCTGGGACGACGCTGCCGTAGAATCCATGGAACTCCCGCTCGCCCAGCGCGACCGCTCCCCGCGCTACCTGACCTCGGCCGAGTACTACGCCCTCACCGTCCGCCCCATCTACCGCTCCTATCCCGCCTACGCCGCTGGCCGCGAACCCGCAGGCTACCTCGACTCTCTCAAGCAAAAAGCTCCCGAAATCATCTTCGATCCCGCCAAACTTCACACCCGGGAAGACTGGATCCGCGCAGGCAAGCTCGTCTTCGAATCCGACACCTCCTTCCGCCCAGCACCCGCCGCCCAGCCCGCCACCGACAAGACCACCTGGCCTGTCGCGCCCGACGGCACGCTTCCCTCGTATCCGCCCGGCTTCCGCTATTACATTCGCACGAAGGGAGTAGTCGAGGTAGGCTCCAATTCCTGCGCCGGATGCCATACGCGAACGCTGCCTGAGGGCTCTCAGTTCGAGGGAGGACAGGGCACTCCGAATTCGCCTCTGCCCCGTTCCGAAGCCGCACTCCGCGTGGTACGCGAACTCACTCCCGACGAATTCCAGGCACGGCTGGACCGTTTCTGGATCTACTTTGGCACTCCCTGGGTGATGAGCAAACAGGAGTTCGAGAAATCGCTCACCAGGGATAAGTACCTTCAGATTTACTCGGCCATGCCTCAGTCGGTCTTTGCCCGCCAGGGCACAAGTATCACCCATCCGGTGCGCGTGCCCTCGCTTATCGGGATCGCCGACATCCACTACCTGGACGCCACAGGCCTCGTGCGCAACCGCGGCATCGGCGACATCATGCGCTACGCCATCATCAACGAAGGCCTCGACACGCTGGCGCATTACGGCGACTTTCAGCCTTCGGCGGTCGCGACGCCGTTCTCTTCCGACCCCGGCACCCGCTACTCCGACGAGCAACTCTACGCCCTCGCCCTCTACATCGAATCCCTCCAACCCCCGCCCAACCCCAACAAGTTCGACGCGCTCGCCCAGCGCGGCCAAAAGGTCTTCCAGTCCGAAGGCTGCCCCACCTGCCACACCCCGCCCCTCTACACCAACAACAAGCTGAACCCCGTCCGCGGATTCAAAGTCCCCGACGACCTGCGCAAGACCGACGCCATCATGGACACCACCGTCGGCACCGACCCCACCCTCGCTCTCGAAACCCGCCGCGGAACCGGCTTCTACAAAGTCCCCTCGCTCCGTGGCCTCTGGTATCGCACCGGCTACGGCCACGGCGGCCAAGCCGCATCCCTCGAAGAATGGTTCGACCCCGCCCGCCTCGACGACGACTACGTCGCCAAAGGATTCCACACCGGCCCCGGCCCCATCGAAGGCCACGAAAAAGGTCTCGATCTCTCCCCCGACGACAAGCGCGCCCTTATCGCTTTCCTGAAAACCTTATGAGCCACTGGGCTGCTGCTGCAGGCTTCCCCCCTGCATCGAACCTGCCGCAATACGGTAAGTGGCGCGGGCGGGTCCAAGGGAAGTTTACGGCAAAAAGGGCCCTACGCATGCTCTACCGGAAGGGATAGAATTCGGCGGTGGACCGGAATCGAATCGGTAGTCCGAGGCGTCAAGCTAATGTTTGAGTTGGAGTGGTCTCATGCTGAGAAGAAAGCTGCCCGACGTGCCTTTGAACTGGCGCTTGGTAAGGAGTTGGAAGCTCTCATCCTAGAAGCTAAGGAACGAGCCGCGAAGATCAAGCAACCTTCAGATCTGTGGGACTTGGAAGGATGGCTGACGGAGCGTCGGCGGGAGATCGACCGAGGGTACGACTACCGCTACTCCATCCTGCCCCTCGTGTTCGCGCGTCTGCTCCTCGACGGCCGCTTGGCAGAAGAAGATCTTCGCGGACTTGGAAAAGAAAAGCTTGACTTGATTCGCAGCGTTGCGGCCATTCGCTGATTTGGGGATTGGAGTAGGCTATCGGTGGATGGCCTCCAAGATCGGGATGACCAACGGTTGTTTTCTGGCCTTGTTGTACTATCTGAGATACATGCTACACTGTGTCTCCCTTTATGGCCTGGGTTGCATCGATCGGCGGGCTGGGGAGAGAGCGGTGTTTGTATGGCAAGCACGAAGCAGATCAGGCTGTACTGGGTGATGGCACGAGATTATGTTGAAGACTGGTTCATTTTCGCAGCGAGCGCCAGGCAGGCACGGTCGTTTCATGAGCATTATGAAGGTTACGGTAAAGGCGATGCCAGCTCCAGGCTGATCGTTTGCAACGTGACCCTGGAGAAGTTCATGAATGGAACCCCACCGTGCCATGCTCAGTTCCAGGACCTCTTCCAGATCGGCCTTCGGGATGCTGGCACCAGCCCGAACCGCCGCCGGGCGGGATGGAACGGGGAGATCTTCCGGGAGGGCATCCTCGAGTCCATCATCGAGCTAGGACGCCAACAGCTGGCGCTGGAGAACGGCGGCGTACAGCTTGAAGCCTCATCGCGAACGATGAGGCTCAACGGTGCGGCCGGGGTGGAAACAGGACTGCGGCTGGTCAATTAGGGCAGAGCTGAAAGGCTCTGCTTAGGACTGCGGCGCGGGGACGAAAACGAGGGGCCGTTGCGGAATGAAAAAGGCTATTTCTTGAGACGGAGAAGATCATGCTGTACGTCGATCGAAAACGGAAAGCCGGTCTAGCCCGGGAGCGTTTTAAACTGCACCAGTACGGTGCTCCAAATCCTGAATCCGCATTTCCACAGGCTAATCGCTATACTAGCCCGGACCGTTTTGAAGTGCCCCAAATACAGTGCTCCAAATCCTCAATCCGCATGTCGCACTCGAAATTGCTATACTAGCCCGCGCGACGACCCCCCGAAATGGCGCACTTTTTGTCCTGTAAGTATCAGTCATGGGTCAGGGAGTGACCAAATCCCTCCTGTTTATGTGATTTGGTGTATGAGGCACCTTGAAGTCGACTCCAACTATTTTTAGCCCACTTTCGAACTCTCCGGCGGCTCTTGGAAGGGTGCATTCCGGCCCAGGTGGAGGGAGCAACCGGGTGGAGTCGAGGCCAGTCGGCAGACCTCCTTTTTGAAGGCCGTTACCTGCATATTTGCAAGTAATAAACAGGGGGGCTGAAGCACGCTGGGGAGCTCTGCCGAGGACTGCGGTGGACTGCCAGGGATGACGTGTCGGAATAGGGCTGGGAGCGAGCGATGAGGGGGAGGGGCTGGGTCGCCGGCGGGCGCGCGAGGTGCGTTTTTGTGGGTGCGGGGGAGAGGCACCTGGGTCGGCTTCCTGGGCGCGCGTGCGCGGGATGTTTTATGTCGGCGGGACGAAGGGACGTAGTCAGCCAGCTCTCCCGCACTGCTGGTCCGCAACCGCTTCGCATGGATCGAGTTCGACAGGTAGCGCAGGTTCGACTCTGAGGTCAGGTTCTGCTCGACCATCTTGGTCAGGGACTCTGCTTCCCGGGTGACGTTGCCCTTGCCGCGGCGGCGGCCGGCGTAGAAGCGGCGCTTCATGTTATGGAACATGGTGAGAGCGATCTTCTGGTCTTCGTAGGCCTTCTGGGCGTTCTTGATGGCCGAGTAGGTGACCTCGGTTGAGTTCATGGTCTGACGGTACTCACGCTGGGCGTTGTAGGTCGTGTTGCCGACAGTAGGGTGCCCGAAATGGGACCTTTTCTCTCTGTCCCCCATACCTATCTCAGATATGATAGAGACTTGAAAGGACCTCCCAATGAAACGCGCCGCTCTATATCTGAGGGTCTCCACCCTCGACCAACACCCCGAAACTCAGATGCACGACCTCCATCAGATGGCCGAGCAGCGGGGCTGCGAGATCGTGGAAGAGTACGAGGACCGGATCAGCGGAGCGAAGGCCCGCCGGCCGGGACTCGACGCCCTGATGTATGATGCCCGCCGCGGCCGATTCGACGTCGTTCTCGTATGGGCTTGTGACCGGATCGCCCGGTCGACGAAGCACTTCCTCGAGGTGCTGGACGAGTTGAACAGGCTCAACATCGAGTTCATCTCCTTCCGCGAACAAATCGACACCGGCGGTCCTCTGGGAAGAGCGATCATGGTGAGCGTCGGCACCGTCGCCGAGCTCGAGCGCAGCCCGATAGTCGAGCGCGTGCGGGCCGGAATGCGGCGGGCCAAATTAGAGGGCCGGCATATAGGACGAAAAGCCCTGGTCCTGGATCGAGCCGCCATCCTCCGTGATCGCCAGGCTGGGCAGAGTCTCGGCCAGCTAGCGAAGCTCCATCGTGTCTCCAGATCCACCATCGGCCGCACGCTTCAGGAGCGCGCCCCGACCTGCCCGGAGAAGGCTGTCCCAAAAGGGGTGGAGAATGTCGCCGCCTAAAACCCACAGAATCAATCGCCAGATCTCTCAATCTGGCTGTTCCACAACGTGTGGGTTGCGAAACACAGTTGGATGCTTATCGGCAATCAGCCACCGGAACGGTGCCGGACGTCGTTTTTGGGCAGGTTGTTCGATGACAGCGCAACAGGACTTCCACGTCGAGGCCACTGAACCGAGCGAAAGGCAGGCGTAATTAGCAGAGAGCCGAGCAGTGTCGCTTGTGAGTTCTGTTGAGAAGCCAAACCCTCTTGCGAATCTCTTGCAAAAAATCAGCCGAGAGCGCAAGAACAGCCTCAGTGACATCTCTGCCGAAAGTCGCCTAACAAGAAAACCTGTAGGCCAGTGGATCCTGCGGTAAGTCACCTCAAATTCAGCCCAGTGCACTTCTTACGGCCCGACGGTTGCCGCGATGGGTGTCGCAATGGGTGAAGCAATGCCCACGAACTGAGAGACGCTGTTGTCTCCAAGATTTGCGGTCCACAGGTTTCCGGAAGCATCGGCCCCGATGCTGACGGGGGTATTGAGCGAGCCGAAACCGGTGGATGGCGAGAGGACGGTCCCGCTGGAGTTGAGTTCCGCTAGGCTTCCTGAGGCGGTGCCGTTCGTAATCCAGAGGTTACCTGCGCCATCCGCGATGATGCCGGTGGGGATCTTCAATCCTGCGGATCGAACCGGGCTGACGGTAGAGCCGCCGAAGACGCTGATTGCGTTGATGCCGCTTGCCGCGACCCACTTGTTGCCGCTGGGGTCGACGGCGATGCCCGCCGAACCCTGGATTGCGTTATCGGTGTATTGCGAGTAGTAGAAGCTGCCAGACGATGGCTGGATGAAGATTAGATTGTTCACGCCGCTATTGCTGACCCAAACGTAGCCACTCTTGTCGACGGCGATCCCAGCGGGACTGGCGATGGCGCCGGTATCGGTGAGCGGACTCGCGGTGTAGGGCGATCCGGTGCTAGTGAGGGCGGTGACCGAGTTGCCGCTGAAGTTGGCGACATACACATTGGTTTGACTGTCGACCGCGATTGCGACCGGTGCATCGATACCGCCGCCGGTATAGCCGCTGGCGCCTGAAAGCACCGAACCGGTGGGACCGAGCTTGACGACGGAGCTTCCGCCTGCGTTGGCAATCCAGGCGTTGCCGCTTCGGTCGATGGCGATGCCCTTCGGCCCGAGAAGGCCCCCTCCGGTAAAGCCGGTGGAACCCGAAAGCACCGCGCCGACGGGGCTGAGTTCTGTGACCGAAGCGCCGCTTTCGTTGGTCACCCACACGTTGCCGGCTGCGTCGACGGCCAGGCCGTACGGCGAATTCAGGCTCGGATCCGCATACTTCACGGCAACTGTCCAGTCGTTGGGCGCCACTGCCAGGGCCGGCGGAAACGGAGGAGTCGCCGGGGTGAGACCAAATAGTGTAGCCACGTTGTTGCCCGGATGAGTCGCAATGTTGAGTGCGGCGCCGATGGTGTCGATTGGAGCAGCGCCGCCGGAAGGGGTTGCCGCGGTGAACAGACTCGAACAGCCGCCGGTTGAGTTGACGCAGCTCGAGAGGATGTCGGCCAGAGTGAAGAGCTCCGTCGTTGGCACGGTCCCATTGGCGGGGAGACCAGGGCCAGGGGCGGTGCCGGTGGTCGTATTGACGAGGGAGTTCACGGTTTGAAAAGCGTTTGCAATACCAGTCGCATTGCTGCTGGCGGCTCCGACCTTCGTATAGCCGGACATGAAGGGCGCAAGCGCATAGACAGAGGCAACGGTGGTGAGCTCGTTGATGGAGATGAAGGTGGACGGAGCGAGGTTATTGCAGGGACCAAGAGCGGCCATCAGCGAGAGCGCGGTATTGCTGCCGCCGCCAGGATTGCCGCCAGTCGCGACGATGTAGACGAGGGGATTCCCTGTGCAGCTATAGTCCCCGGTGATAGCGAAGGTGCCGTCCTGGGCCGTCGTTACTGTCGCGCTGATCAGGGGCGTCGCTGCTCCTTTTGCCGTGGCGGCGACAGCATAGAGCTGGATGGTGGATCCGAAGACCGGCTGTTGACCTCCATAGACCGAACCCGAGGGAGCGCGTGAGGCAGGTATCGGCACAGGAACAGGCGTCGCAGAATCCCCTCCACGGTTAGTCGCACAGCCGGCCAGCAAGAGCGCCAGGGCCCCGAGACCTGCGAGAGGTCCGGTCGCACCAAACCGAGTGTAGGTCTTCCGCGTTCTCATAGCGTCTGCATCCTTATGCCTTTGCGAACCTCGCTGATCCGTCCCGCTGCTTGCTAACAGGCCGGTGCTCATGGCAGCACCTGAATGGTGTAGGGCATGGAAACCGTGCTGCCGAGTGAATCCGAGACCGTGATGGTGGCCGTGTAAGGTGAGCCTGCGTCTGTTGTGGGTGAGCCGTAGACGTAGGTCGAGGCGCTGGTGGAGTTGTTGAGGAACAGTCCAGGCGGCAGCCCAGTGGCGCTCCAGGTAAAGGGTCCCAGGCCGCCGCTGGCGGTGATGGTGTTGGTGGGATACGTTCCGTTGAGGGCGCCTACAGGCAACGAAATGGGCGCGGCAATCGCGAGAGGCCCGAGGGGGGTCATGGGGAAGGTTTTGGTAGCAGTCTCGCCGGCCGAGTCAGTGACCACGACGACGATGTTGAATGGAGAGCCTATGGTTGAGGTGGGCGTCCCGTAGATGTCTCCGACCCCATGGGTGTTCAGTCCCGGCGGCAGTCCAGTGATGCTCCAGGTGTACGGGGCTATGCCGCCGCTGGCCATGAACGTGGCGCCGGGGTACTGCACGCCCACAGCGCCTTCAGGCAGGCTGGGCGTGGTGATGGTCAGGGACCCGTTGATGGTGACAGTGAAGCCAGGCGCTGGGCCAGTGTTACCGTTTCCGGGCTGGGTCAACTGCAAAGTAATTGGGCCGGGACCTGTCGCGGTCAGGGTGATGCCGGCAGGGAGCGTGTTGATGACTCCCGGGCCCGACACGACCGTGAAGATCACGGGCAGGCCTGACGATGCGCTCCCTGTCAGCGAAAGGGGTATGCCGATGGGGAGAGGGAAATTCCCAGGCAACACGGAAGCCGGTGTGATGACCTGCGGCTCGCAACAGACGACGGTGAGCGTGCTCGGGACGAGGGAAAGCACGTAGTTGGGGGACTGGAGAACGAGCGTCCCCACCCCCGGCTGGACGGTCAGGTTAGTGCCGGACGGGGCGTCGCCGAGGTCCAAAGTGACAGTGAATGTCGGATTTCCAGTAAGGACGTTGGCCAGCGTGTCGCCACCAACCAGGCCCGTGACAGTGTCTGTGAACGCAGGATCGGGCCCTTCGTAGATGCGGGTGGCGGGCGGTGTGGTGACGATGAGGGTCGCGGGCAAGACTGCAATATCCTGTTCAACGCTGGATGCCGCAGCATAGCTGCCGTTGCCGCTCTGGGACGCAAGAACCCTCGCCAGCCCTGCGCCAGTGAAGCTTAGGATGTTGCCCGAGAGCACTCCGCCCGTGGAGCCGGCCACCAGGCTAAAACTCACAGGCAGTCCGGAACTGGCGCTCGCACTCAGCACGACACTACCTGCCCCGTAAACCATCGGCCGAGGCGGCGGTGGGAAGCTGATTGTCTGGGGAGCTGGTCCTGTGGGAGCGCCGTTGCCGGTGAGCTCGATCTGCTGTTGCGTGCCACCGTAGATCTCGCTCTGCGTGGTCAGATTAATGACTGCGGTGCGCGTGCCGGTTGCCCCAGGCGTAAAGGTTACGAGGATGGTGCAGCTATGGCCCGGGCTGAGCGCGAATCCGGTCGCGGTGTTGCAGGTTCCACCCGAGACTCCCGTTAGAATTGCGAAGTCTCCCATGTCCGTACCCGCGATGGAGGCGCCCGACGCGCCGACGGTCATCGCAGCCGTGTCGGTAACGGTGACGGTGAGCGGGTTGCTGGTGGTTAAAGTGGGTTGGCTGGGGAAGGTGAGCATCCCAGTGGTCACGTTGACCTCGCCAACCTGTCCGGTGGCGACCGCATCGCCGATGAAGATGGAGCCGTTGCCGCTGACCGACAGTCCGTGGGGAGTCAGGATGCTGGTTTGGGTCGCCTCGCAGGGAGCAGCACTGGTGCAGGTCGATCCCGAGTTGTTCACCCCATTGCCGGCCACCACCAGGAAGTTACCCTGAGTGTCGACGCGCCAGACCTGGGAGAGCGACTGATCGGAGTAGTAAAGATCGCCGGCTGCGTCGGTGGCCAGGCTATAGGGGAAGACGATGTTGGCGTTCGTCAGGGCGACGCCGTTCTCATAGATAGTTCCCGAGCCTAGAGAGGTGTTGGTAATCGCGGGCGGCGAGTCCGCGATGTAGACGTTAGAGCCGGAGGCAACGACGCTGAGCGGATCGTTGAGCACGGGGCCGCTGGGGCTGCCGACGCCGGCGAGGATCGCCTCGACTACGCCGCCGGGATAATATCCGCAGGGCGCGGTGTTGCCGCCCACCGGGTTAATCTGGAGGATACGCTTGTCGCCGGAGTCGGCAATATATAGGTCGTCGCCCGCACTGTTGGGAATCCCGCTGGTTAAGTCGGGAGGACCGATGGAGATGCCCGTGGGGCTGTACAAACTGGCGAAACTGGTGGGCGTGCCTCCGTTGCATGCCCCAAGGCCATAGAGTCCCATCGGATACACGAAGTACGAGCCGGCCGATGCGGCCACCGCAACGGCGTTATTTGGAGTATCGGTGATGTATACAGTGCTGCCATCCGGCGCAACCGCCAGGTCGCTGGGATGCTTCATCAGGGTCCCTTGGTCATAGGAGCCAGCCGGAACATATACCGTCGTAGACCCTCCAACGGTATATTCCGTCACCGAGCCAACCCCGCTATCGAGGACGAATTCGTCGCCTGCCGCATCGATTGCAATGTCGGAGAAGTTGTCGGTCCCCGGATTGAGGGTTGGAGACGTAAAACGAACCCGGAGTAAACGACAGCAGCGGCTGCGACGGTCCCATGCCCGAGGAACTGATGACTACGGTCACGGTCGACGACGTGCTGGGCGCATAGGTTGTGTCACCGCCGTAGTATGCGGTCAGGGCATGCGTGCCCGCCGCCAGGGTGGTGATACTCAACTTCCAGAGGGACCCTCCCTGTGCAGCACCGAACCCGAGGACGGTCGCGGGGGTCGTGTTGTTGTCGAGGAAGATGACTTCTCCACTGGAACCATTCGCAGGCGATATCGTTGCGTACAGCGTTAGCGCCGCGCCGGGAGAGACCTGTAGCTTCGATACCTGAAGCAGCGTGCTGCTGGCTGTGTTGCCGGAACTGGTGGGCAGCGAGCTGGTGCCGGAGAGTGTGAGCGTCTGCGGCAGGTCGGGAGAGTTGTCGACCACCAGGGCGGTCGCCGATTCGCGGCCCAGCACCGACGGCGTAAACGTCAGGGTGTCGTTGCACCCGCCGCCGTTTGCTGGAACGCCTGCTGGAAAACCGGCTGTGCACCCGTCATAAACGGAAAAATCGGCCGCATTCGTACCGGAGAGCGTTATTACCGGATCGAGCATGGCCGTGGTGCCGTTATTGGTGAACCGCAGGGTTTGCGTCTGATTCAGACCCAGCGCGGCGCTGAAGTTGAAGGTGGTGCTACTGAGGGTCTGCTGCGGCCGCGCAGCCGGCGGATACGGGCTGCCGTTGAAGACGAGAATGTCGCTGCCGGTGGCATCTCCCGCGTAGTTCTGAACGTAGAGAGAATGGTTCGAGGTATCGACATTGAGCGCGTATGCGAATTCGTAATTGCCGTAGGGCTGTGACGAGTTTGCCGGCCACGTATAGGTATCGAGTGGCGGGCAGGTCGCAGCACCGTAGCCGCAACCGAAGTTGGGCGTAAGAGTCGTGCCGTTTACGCTAAAGCCGGTGTATTCCAGCAGGTTGAGCACCGAGTTGGCTGTTCGATTGGTGCTGTTGACGGTGCAGGTGGTGATGTAGACCTCTCCGGTCGTCGGATCGGGCACGACTGCAGTGGAGAGGGAGCCGCAACTGTTGCCGCCCTGGGTGCCTGAAAACAGGTTGTAACTCCAGCCATAGGCGGTGTTGGCAAGCACTGCGGCCAGGCCGACCGCCTGCACGTTGTTGTATTGGCTGTCGCTGATATAGGCGATGCTGTTGTCGGTATCGATGGTGACGGCGTTGGGGATCCAGCCAAGGCTGACGTGATCGGTCGCCTCGTAGCTGGGCTCGGCCGGGTTGTAGAGCGAGAAATAAGCATCGACGGCATCGGCAAAGACGACCTTGCCGGTATGGGGATCAATCGCGAGGCTGGAATGACTGATACCTGAGGAGTATGGAGATCCTTCAATCAGGGTCGTGGTCGAGGTGATTCCAATCGAATAGCCATTGTTGGCGGTGGTGCCATTGATCACGACCAGGTCATAGTCGTATTGAGCGCAGTAACTGCAGACGGTGTAGGGGTCCTGCGCGATGAGGTAGGCCACGCCGCGGATTGAATCTGCGACGATCGCCTGCGCCGGGCCCTGAAGTGAAAGCAAGGCTATCGCTCCTCCTGTGGAACCCGAGATCACGCCGACATAATACGAAGAGTTGATGCCCGATACCGTGGAATACGCGACATAAATCTGGTTGAGCTTGGTATCAACGGCGATCGCCTGAGCCTGGGCCCCCGGCGTCACAAGGAACGGACTGCCCATCAGTTGATCGTTTGAGCAACTAATCTCCAGAACCTGTCCTGTGGCGTTGATTGCCCAGATGACATTTCGAGTGGGATCGAGCACCATCTGGGTAATCTGCTGCGGGATGATGTCGACCACGTTGCCAGTGGTCTGTACGGTGTCATTTGCCGTGCTGAAGACGACCAACGCATTCTGGTATGCGATATAGAGTTTGTGCAGCGCCGAGTTGAGCAGCGTGATGTTGCCGAAGTGGTTGGTCTGAATCGTGTCCGTTGGGGCTGAGTTGCCGAGTCCACCCACACCGCCCGTTCCATTTCCCAGCGTCTGCGGGCCGCACTGGAGACAGCCATAGGTTGCCCCGCCGGCAATGGCTCCGGTGCCTTCGCCCTGACCTATCGCAGCCGACGAGATCTCACGAATCCGTCCGTTGCCTGTGTCCGCGATCCAAAGGTCTCCGCTGGGATCGAGGGCAACTCCCTGGGAGTTGTCAATCTGAGTGGCGGTAGCGAGTCCACTGGCAACGTTATAGCCGTTCACCCCTGTTCCGGCCACGGGGGTGAACACCCCGGTGGGATTTCCGGACCCGTCGAACGACGGCGAATAATCGTAGATCTCAGGCCCAGTATCGACAAAGACTTGCCCCGCGTCGTCCGCGGCAAGCGCTACCAGACCCGTGATCCCGGGGTAGGCGATTGCATTTCCTCCGAACCCCGTGCTCGCCGTGGAATAGGTCTTTCCGGCGCCGCTGAACCCCGGGGGGAACTGCGCAATGTACCCCGACGACGATCCGTAGGTCATATACACGTTGCCTGCGCCGTCGACGGCCAGGCCATTGCCATAGGTGTCATTCAGTGGGGAGGTGAACTGGTTAATGCTGCCGCAACCATAGGCCGGGGCCACGTTCATCGTGGTGCCAAAAGAGTTGGTTGTGCCCGTAGCTGCTACGGTCATCGTAATAGTTCCGGGCCCCACCGACGCGATCGTGTCTCCAGCTGGGAGGGCCGCGCCGGCGCTGTTGATAACCTGCCCTGGAAACAGGCCCAGACCCGATGTGCTCGATACGGTCACCGTAGTCGACCCGCTTGTTGTGTAGCCCGTGAAGGCAGGCAAAACACTCTTGCAGGTGATGACCTGCTGACCCTCGCCCCCGGTGAAGTAGCTCAAGTATAGGAAACCATTCAGATTGTCGTACGCCATGGAGTTGAGCGTCGAAAAACTGCCCCCGGTGA
This sequence comes from uncultured Acidobacteriaceae bacterium, assembly GCA_963764735.1. Classification (GTDB taxonomy): domain Bacteria; phylum Acidobacteriota; class Terriglobia; order Terriglobales; family Acidobacteriaceae; genus Edaphobacter. The sequence continues at coordinate 383,101 of CAVXTS010000004.1, read as the reverse complement.
GCGGGGGAGGCACCGTAAGGCCGTACACCAATCCGCCCCACGTGTATAACGGAGTCTGCAATGTGACGCCGGTAGCCGTGGCGGTTGCTGCCTCGTCCAGATAGATTGTCCCTGAACCAACCCCCGTAATATAAACGCCCGGCGGCATGCCAGGGCCAGAGACGTATTGCCCTGCCGCGAGGCCGGCCGTGCTCGAAACGGAGGTAACCACAGAGGAGCCGTTGGTTGTGGTGCCCGTGAACACGATAGGCTGATTTAACAACTCGTAGACGTCGACGTAAGGGCCGTTGGTAGGGCTATTTATTGGATGCTGAACGGCGAGAAACAGGTCTCCAGACACATCCGCGGTGATGGCCACGATTGGATCCGAGAAAGGGTAGAGACTGCCCGCCCCGGAAATTGAGGGGTAGGCCAAGGTTGGAGTTCCCGCCAGTATCTCGTAAATGCTTCCGCCAGTGGGAAAGAAGATATTGCCCATTCCATCCGACGTGACGCTATAGAGCGGCACCCCGATGGTGGTCACAGTATTCATTTGTTGGGTCTGAGCAAATGCCCCCGATCCCGAGGCAACGACGAGGACCAATGCGATCAGAGGCAGCCAGTGACAACCGCTCCTGCATGCGCCGACCGAAGCGTACCGCGATCGCTCATTCGGGTTCAGGCAGCCAGGCGCAGGGGGAAAACGAGCTCGAAAGCCCAGTTCCGCGAAGCCGGTGGGGAGACGCGTCATCCTGGAACCTCATGTGACCGATTCGGGTCAGCTCAGAAAGCCGCCCGTATTAAAACTTCTCTCTCTGCCGCATAGCCTTCAGAACTGTTGCACTCCCGAACCTAGATCTTCGCGCGAATTTCGCATTGCAAGCCTTCCTCTGGCAATGGACTGTGTCTTAATTCTGTCTGTACTGGCCAATACAGATGCGATTGCTGTGCTCTGCAGCCTTCGTGTACCCTGTAAGAAACGAAGTCAATTCCCCCTTTTTTTCAATGACATCAGAGGGAAAATGGAACCCAGCCCCATCTATCGTGTGCTCCGATTTGGCCCCTATGAAGTGGATACATGCCTGGGCGAGTTGCGCAAAGGAGGCTCCAAGGTCCATATCCAGGAGAAGCCATTGCGCGTGTTGGTGGCGCTGGCGGAGAATCAGGGCGAGCTGGTCACTCGCTCCGAGTTGCAGAAGAGCCTGTGGCAGGATGAAACTTTCGTCGACTTTGACAATGGCCTGAATACCGCGATTCGCAAACTTCGTATCGCTCTTGGCGAGGAATCGGGCGGTGCCACCTACATTGAGACCGTCCCCAGGCGGGGGTACCGCTTCATGGCTCCCGTCCAGGCAGTCAATGGTGTGCCGGCCGCCAAGGCTGGAACACTTGAAAACACGTCCTCGCTCCCGCTCACGCCGGCCATAGCGTCCTCCTCCGCCACTGTTCCAACCCAAAACCATCCGCAGGCAGTCCCGGTCGCTCGCAGGCCGCTGCGAAGCTGGACTGGTCCCCTAATGCTTCTCACGGCGATTCTGGCGATTTCCGGTGGGGTTGCCGCTTGGTTTTTCTATAGCCGGCCTGTGCTCTCCTTCAGTTCCCGCGATTCGGTACTCGTTGCCGACTTCGAAAACCAGACCGGAGACCCGAGGTTTGATCAGGCCCTTGAGACTGCGTTCACGGTAAGCCTGGAACAATCGCGGTACGCCAACGTCTTTCCGAGGTCGCGAGTTGGCTCAGTTTTGGTGCGGATGGGCAAGCCGCCCGACGCGAAAATAACGCCCGCGTTGGGACGGGAAGTCTGTCAGCGAGAAAATATACGCGGGTTAGTCACATCGAGCATTACACGCACCGGGGCGGAGTATGCCATCTCCGCCGAACTGATCGATCCGCAGTCGGGCGACACGGTGCACTCTTACACCGAGCGCGCGTACGGAGAGGGCCACATTCTGGATGCTCTCGACGTAATCGCCGCCGATGTCCGTCGCGACTTGGGGGAATCCCTATACCAGATACGCCATAACAGCCAGCCGCTCCCCGAGGTCACTACCACATCTCTCGATGCCCTCAAGGAATACGCGGACGGAACCGCGCAGTGGCACACGGGAAGATATCAAAGCGCGGTAACTCTGTTTCGCGCGGCCATCGCAACCGACCCCGACTTTGCGATGGCCCATGCGGCATTGGGCAACGCGTATTACAGTTACATCTACAACAAGTCGCAAGACGGAGATGTTGAGTATCGCAAGGCGCTCAGCCTGGACTCGCGCACCACGGAACGCGAACGAATGACGATTGAGGCCAGCTATGCGGACTCTCAGGGTCATGTCCGCGACGCGGATCGCCTCTACCAGATGTTCCTTGAGCGTTATCCCGATGACTGGAGCATGCTCACTGACTACGCGAGATTCTTGCGCACCCACGACCGCGCCACCGAAGCCATCTCGCAGTATAAGGAGATAGCTCGCGTTAATCCAAGTGACGCCCGCACCCAGGTGGAGCTGGCAACATCCTACAAAACGCTTGGCCGGTTCCCCGAGGCCCTTGATGCCTATGCGCATGCGTTTCAGATCGATCCCACATTTCTCAACTCGGGTAATGTAAGTCGCGAGTATGGCTTTACCCTGGTTGAAGCGGGCGAGCAGCAGAAGGCAAGAACGCTCTTCACCTCGCTGCTGGGTAGCTCAGAAACGCGAGAGAGCGCCCTGCGCTCGCTCGCACTCCTCGATCTCTATCAGGGGAAGTACGCGGACGCGCGTCCGTTGCTGACCAAGCGCTGGCTTTGGATGAGGGGCTGAAAACCGAACCCCTGAGTGTGGCCCGAGTCCATCTGGAACTTGCCATCCTCGCGGCCGGGGAGGGCGATGCCACACAAGAGAAGCGCGAGTTGGACTTTGCAATGGCGGACTTCAAGGTCCTCTCGCCCAAGGTGATCTTTGGCACGTGGGCAGGGTCGGAGTATGTCCGCGCGGGCCTGCTCCAGCAAGCGGAGGATGTTGCCGCCACAATTGCCCCTCTTGTGGACGGAAGGAATCCCGAACAAGTTGCCTACGCCCAGGTTCTGCAAGGAGAAATTGCGCTCGCTCACGGCGACACGGGCAGGGCCATCGAGTTACTTGGCCTTGCGGACCATGAGAATAGCACCGCCTACAGTGTCGAAGGGCTAGCGCGCGCTTACCAGCAATCAGGAGATATTCCACACGCCGTTGAGCAATACGAGAGGTTCCTGGCGAACCCGGATGCGGCTCTTTCCAGAGAGCCGCAACAGCGATGGCTCACTGCGCACTACACCCTCGCACTGGACTATCTGGCACTGGGAGACCAGGTTAAGGCGAGAACCACACTTGCTCCTCTGCTGGCTCTTTGGAACGATGCGGATCCAAACCTTTCGCTGCACAAACAAGCCCTCGAACTTAATCAACGCCTGCGCTGATTGCCGATAAGCATCCAACAGTGTTTCGCAACCCACAGATTAAGTAACAGCCGGATCGAGGGGATCCGGTCCTTGATTCCGTGTGGTTTACGCGGCCGGTTTTTCGAGCCCTTTTGTTTCAGCCCCCGCCGCCTGGGGTGAACCCCTTGGGTGAGACAGTTTGAGAAGCCCCTGTGTGCCGTTCGCTGGATTTTGCTTGGCGGACGGGAGTTGATGGTTGAGCATGAGCGCGGCCGGGGAAGCGGAGGCGGGGTCTGCTGGAGAGCAACCCGCTGAGGATTACCCGGCTGGAACTCATCGCACCGATGGGCTGGGGAGGGGTCATGACGGCTCCTCCCCCGGCTTGTCTGTGAACATCGGGACGATAGATTCCCTCATGCCTGAAAAAACTCATGCTCGCGGCCGGTACGGCTGCCGGCAGGCTTCGCTCGAACTGCTCCGGCGAGCGATAGTCGAGCGCCGAGTGCAGCCGCCTGCGATTGTAGTAGCGCTCGATGAACTCGCCGATGTGGGCCTCCAGATCGGCGCGGTCGCGATACTTGCGGGTGTAGATCTCCTCCTGTTTGAGCGTTTTGATGAAGCTCTCGCATTTTGCGTTGTCGTAGGGATTGCCGGCCCGGCTCATGCTGGGCAGGATGCCATGCTCCCGCAGCAGGTTGGAGTAGATCCCGCAGGCATACTGCACGCCGCGGTCGGAGTGATGGACCAGCCCGGGCGCAGGCTGGCGCAGGTCGATCGCCTGACGCAGCGCGGCCACCGCAAGCCCTGCATCCAGTTGCTGATCCAGCGACCAGCCCAGCACGCGGCGGCTGAAGGCATCCAGCACTACGGCCAGGAACAGGAACTCCTCCACCAGCCGGATGTAGGTGATGTCGGCCACCCAGAGCTGATCGATCCCGGTCAGCTCCATGCGCGCGGCCAGATTCAGATACACGCCCAGATCGTGGCTGGAGTCGGTCGTGGCCACGAAGCGGCGTTTCCTCAGACACAGCAGGTTGTCCTCGGCCATCAGCCGCGCCACCCGCTTGTGGTTGACCGCCCAGCCCTGGTTGCGCAGCTCGCGCGTCACTCGGCGGTAGCCGTAGTTGCGCCGGTGAGCCAGCACGATCTCATGCATCCGTGCCCGCAGCTGGGTCTCTTCGCTACGCGGTTCACGCTGCTGCCAGTGACGATAAAACCCCGCCCGGCTGACCTGTCCCAGCCGGCACATGGACTCGATACTAAGGTGCGCTGCAGACCGCATCACCCGGATTTCCTGGTAGATGCAGTCTCGCCGGAGCCGCTGGCCGGCTGGCGTCGAGCCTCGATTCTGCGCAACACACCTTGCAAGAAATCCGCTTCGAGAACCTTGGTCGCAAGCGCCTCTTTCAGCTTCCGGTTCTCTTGCTCCAAGGCGCGCTCCCGGCTGCCTTCGGCCCTGGCTGCCCGCTGCAGACGGAGCTCATGTGCCCGCCACTGAGTTTGGCAACTTGGCTTGGCCCACTTCGGCGGTTTGTTTTGGCCCACCCCTTGGGGCGTTGATGTTGAGGGAGTTGGGTTCTGCTGGAGCGTAGCCCGGAGGGCGTAGCGGAAGCAGAACCTAACTCCCAGGGCTTACTCTTTGGTCTTCTTTCGTAGGGTTCTACGGAAGCGGTACGACTCCGATCCGGTCTCGATGATGTGTGCCTGATCGGTGAGGCGATCGAGCACGGCCTAGGTCAGCTCAACAAAACGACGATGACGCTGACGAAGAGAAAGCAGCCAGATGGGTCTTTGCAATACCTCGGCTCTGGCCAAGTCATCGGCAAGGGCAGCAAGAAGCGATCTTTCCTGGTCGGCGCGAAGGCGATGCAAGCGGTCGCGGCCTACATCACACAGGAACGGATGAAGGACGACCTGCCAGCTCTGTTCCTGTCCTCCAGGAAGACCCGTCTGAGCACCAGGGCAATTCAGCAGATTCTGGACAAATGGTGCACCCGCCTGAAACTGTCGCACATTCACGTCCACCAGCTCCGGCATAGCTTCGCCACCCGGAGCGTGAACTCGGGGATGTCAGAGGCAGTTCTCCAGGAACTCCTGGGACACGCCAGCCTGAATACAACCCAGCGCTACTTCCGCATGAAGCCAGAACGCCTTTCGCGGGAGTATTTCAGCACGATGGAATTCGTCCGGCAGTTTTCCCCCGTTTGACAGTTGGCTTTGGCACCACGATACCCGCGCGATAGAACGGCGACAGCTCAGGACTTTACTCGATGGTGGTCTGTACCTCCACCGTCGGCATTGCCGGCACAACCGCATTACGAGGAAAGAAATGAACACAGCAGCAGAGCAGCCAGTTGAAGTTAGTGATGTAAGTGCATGGGTCGCGTTGTATCACCGCGCATCCACGGTTCCTTCCACCCCTCTTGTTAGCCCGGAGGCCTATGCCGCTGTAATCGGCAGCGTCACCGACAGGCGGGATCGTGCGATCCTTCTGGTCCTGCGGGACTCTGCTCTTCGGGCAACGGAATTGGTCCAGCTCGACCGGGACATGATCACCTGCGAAACCCGCAAGCTTGCTGACGGGTCCATTCGAAGTGTCGGAATTGGCCTCGTTCCGAGCGCGAAGCTGCGGGGCGAGCGCCAGTTCTTCCTGTCCTCGGAGGCGGTGAGCGCCATCGCCGACTACCTCACCAATGACCGAAAGGACAACACCGACCGCGTCCTCTTCGCAAATCGATATGGCGGTCGCCTGGGTGCAGCTTCAATCCGCAAGCTGCTCAGCGAATCCTGTGACCGTGCCGGCATCGAGAGGTTTGGCCTTCACGAATTCCGCCGAAGTTTGGCTGCGCGTCTCTGCGAGGGCGGCTGCGACCTTAGGGCGATTAAGAGCGCCCTGGGCTGCGCGAAGACGGAAACAATTGCCGAACTGCTTCCGCCGTTCGACATGAGCATTAGCTGAAGGCTTTGGCACCATGCCCTGCCACCCATAGAACAGTGTTGGCTGGGGGGATTCACCCGATGGCATCACTTCGTCCACCGGGTCCAACTTAACCGCCGGCATTGTCGGCACAACGAGCAAAAGGAAAACACATGTTTCGCATCACGTTCGCGAGCAGTTCCGGTAGGGTCGTACCTCGCACAGTCGGCCCTATATTTCCCCCCAACTCAACCTTGGGTACGCAGCCTGTCTTTCGGCTGACCCTGCTGTCCCGACTTGCTGCGACGGAAGCTGGCTTCCCGGCACCCGGCGCAAAGCTCGAGTCGCACATGCCAGTCGAGACCCGGAAAGCTGGCAACCCGTGATCAGCACCATCAACGGCGGCCAGCAAGCGAGGGTAGAGGGGATCAGATTTGCAGTAAGGACTGCGATCCGAACGAGGAAGCCTGCTGAGAGGTCCAGGACCATGAAGCCTCGGCGCAAGGCTTCAAAGCACAGCAAGAGGGACCCGAGCAGAAGTTTGGGGCCGAAGGGCGGAATCGCCACGTTGTCCCCACCGTGCTAAGCCCGGAGATCGCGTCTAGGGTGGGCACAGCGGTCATGGAATTGCACGAGGCGGTCGGATGCGTCGGCCTTACCCGCACTGACGTTCTGATCCTTCCGGACGGCGAAATCGTGGTGCTGGAGATGAACGGCATACCGGGGCTTCTTGAAAGCTCCATCGCTTGCGATGCCGCCCAGGCTGCGGGGATATCGTTCGACCAGCTATCTGTGGATTATGCGATGTCGGCATATATCCCTCGTCCCGAGCCTCGAATCTGGGACGGAGGTGCAGCGTGAAGATGTTCGCACCATTCCGTATCAGGTCTGATAGCAACGATATCCACGTCGTCGAACGTGGACACGAACTAATCACGGTCCGGTCCAGCCCTGCCGTTTTAGGAGCACCTCTATGAATCTTCAACCGGGCGATGAGGTTAGCATCATCGGCCCCGCCTCTCAACTGCGTACAGCCGACAAACACGTACAGCCGACAAACAACTGTTGCCGATGGCGGTCTCCCTCCTTGGATGGTGGGGTCTGCACGTTCAGGTTCGTGTAGACGGCGGGAATCATTTCTACTTGGCAGGCCCCGACCCGGCTCGTGCCGAACACTTGAACGCCGCGTTCGCAGATCCGCGGTGTCGGGCGATTTTCTGCTTGCGAGGTGGCTACGGAAGCCCTCGCTTGCTGCCTCATTTAGACAGCAGCATGCTGCCCGAACCGAAGATGCTCATTGGCTTTTCTGATCTGACAGCTCTTCACGCTGCAGTAGATTCGCTCTGGCCTCAGGTCGACCTCATTTATGGACCCAACGTCGCAACGAAACAACTTCTGGGCCAGACAGATGCATGCGAAATAACCCGCCGATCCCTTCACGACGTGCTGTTCGTGCCGCAGAATTCTTTGTCCGAGAGGGTCGACTTCATCCGTCCTGGAAGAGCCAAAAGTGCACTGATTGGTGGTTCCTTGTCGATGCTGGTCACACTGTTAGGCACGAGATACGCCCCGCAAACGACAGACAAGATTCTGTTCCTTGAGGATGTAGGCGAATCGCCTTATCGGATCGATCGAATGTTTAACTCATCTGCGCAATGCCTCAAAGCTTGAACATGTGCGGGGGGTTGTGTTTGGCGAGATGCGCGACTGTTGCGATCCCTACAATGATCTGCGCGCTGTACTAAGAGACCTCTTTTGCGACGACAACTTACCGGTCGCCTTTGGGCTACGCAGTGGTCATGGTGAAGTCAATTCGTCACTCCGCCTCGGAAGGCTGGCCGAGCTTGACAGTGACGAATCCATATTCCGCATGGTTTAGCGTTTTGAGAACACCAACTAAAACGGTGGAAGATCCGAACCGAGATGCGGTAGCTGCGTCCCTTATTACGTGGCCCGCTGAATCAAGACATCGGGCCACAAAAAGCTTCAGCACCTATCAGCACCTATGTGGCCGATTACCGCACGGTTTTCAGTGGCCCAAGTATCTGATTTATAAGGGGTTGTTGGTGGACCTGACCGGGATCGAACCGTGACCTCTTCCATGCCATGGAAGCTTCAATGGCCTTAATAATTGAAAATAAATGGCTTATGAGACGGCATAACCGGCCAAACCGGCATAGTCGGCGCGGATTGGCGCCAAATTGACACCAAGAATCGCAAACGTGGCCGGGGCTGAACTGTGGCGGGACAGCCCGGCCATCCTTGCTTTCTAGATTTTCCTGCTGGGCGTGAAGAATGACGCATTTCAGCTCAGACCAAAATAGTGCTTCAAGTATTCTGTCAAAATTGACTGCCCCACCGAAGCTGCCATTTTCACGCCCCCGCTTAGCACCTTTGGAGCAGTCTTCTCGATCCAACCTTGCACCGTAGGACCCATTTGATCCTTGTCTTCGCTTACAGCAGTAGCGAGCGAACCGAGGTCAGATCGTGATACGCCTGAATTGCAAAGAACCTTTTGCAATTGTCCCCAATCTCCGGCGGCGATGTGCTGCTCGTGAATTGTCATATTTGACTGGCCTGTTGATACAAAAACATCCCCGTTGAATATCTGCTGAGTTACGTACCGTTCAATCTTCTCTTCCGATTGGGGCGTTATATGTTTCAGGTCCTCGTCGCGCTTTCCCAATTCGGACTGGATATCCAATGCAACATTCAATACCCGATTGCGGACGGTATCGAGCAGTTCGACGAGCTGTCGGTTTTGGTATCTCTTGGTAAGCATCGACCAGAGACATCTGCTGACCGGTAAATGGTATTCGATTCTGGTAGTAAAGAACCATGTTCGGAGGCCAGTGCACGGTGATATGACCGTCCGTCGTCGCGGTTTTCACCAGGTCTTCATAGGTGGCAATTGCCTGAGCGAGACGGACCTGTGTTGCGAACCGCTCATCATTCTTTGCGAGGGCCGCCGGAGGGATAGTAAAGGTGGCCAGCGATCCACCCCATCCGGAGAAGTGCCCTGTGGCAGTGGCTGAAACCACTCGATAGTCTGGAAGTTCATCTTCGTCGCCGTAGCCGCTCAGCTCCTTGTTGGCCCACGTCTTGAGCCGGTCATTTTTGATCTGGTGGGCAAGGACGACGCACTTCCTGAGCAGGACAGTAATCGATTGACCTGTGTTGGTGGCAAGTTCGATGATGTCGTCAAGTAGCATTTTCTTAAGTTTACTTCGTAGGGACCACTACCGATAAGTCGGCTTTGTCGTGGTCAATCTTTACCGGCAATGGCACGAGTCGGTATTGGTTTGAGCTGCACGCACGACAATCCATGTTCGGATTTCGTTTATCGTCCGGCTGTTGTCGGTCGGTACAAACCCTATGAGTCTTGATCCAAGTCCGGGTCCCACGGAGTGGGGGATTCAATGAAAGACCTGAGATAGTCGACCCCGCTACTTCCCTGACGCGTAAGTTCGTCACACACCTCGAACAGCTTCGTTCGGTCATCGAGCACCGGTGCGAGTCGGCGGACCATGGCATAGACAGGAGTGTCGAACTCAGGCGTCGCATGGCGCATCAGGTGCGCTAACAATTCGGCCGATTCCTTTGGGAATGAGGCCAGGACCTCAGAGTCCTTCATCGTCAGGTAGAGATTCGCGCCTGATTTGACCGGGGCAGGGCTACGCAAAACCAGAGCAACGATTTCCGGAAACTGAGCGACCATCTTAAGACCCCACCTGATCATCGCTCCCACCTCGCTCGGAGATAGTGGAGGGTAAGGACCATCCAAGCGCTCCTCCCAGTACCGCTTCATCCAACGGTTCCAGAGAAGACTCTTTTGGTCTTCCGTCACATGATCGAGTTGCGAACTGACTGCGTGTGCCCAGCCAGAGCGGTCCTCTGGAGGTGCCTCCCTGATAAACGTCCATAGCCATCCATTTTTGAGCGGTGGAATCGGAGCCATACACCGCGATCGCTGCAAGGTGATCGGAAAAGCTATCACGGGTTCTCCCCAAGTCCGTCCCGATGTGGGGGATCGTGCTGATGTAGTAGTGGAGGAACTCCTCTACAAATGAGTTCGTCCAGCGACCCCAGAAAAGATACCCGTGCCAAGCTTGTTGCGCCCGTCGCTCATCACTTTTCCAGTCGAAGATGTTGAACATGTGCGAACGGGTCCAGGTAGGGTCGAGGTAGAAAAAGACTTGGATCTGAGAAGCGAGCAATACCCTTGCCATCTGACCTGCCCACGAGGAACTCTCGACCACGGACGTGAAATGGTTGCGCAACTCGGGAGTGAATCCTGTCCAGGCATCGCCGATCATCGCTCTCAGGCGCGACACCGCACGCACTTCGAACTGCATCAAGATGCCGGCGGTATCGTTGATTGAGTTGCTCAACCATTCGTCGGAGTGGGGAACCTCTCTACCGGCCTGAGTTTCGAGAAACAGCCAAGTCTGCTCGGCGACCCGCATCGCTAAGATCAATTGTGGATCACTGATACCGTAGCTTTCGGAGCGAATACCTTGCTCGAGAAGAGCCACGATTTGATAACTCGCTAGCGAGTAAATTTTTGGATGGTCCGCGAGCAGAGTGAGGACACTCTCCCACTGTAAAAGGGCCAGGGAACCCGTGTTCAGTCCTCCGACGACGGTAGACCACAGGTCGGGTTGCCAAACGTTGCGTCCTGCAAGCTCATTGGCGAGGCCGATACCCCAATCGGAGTTCAACCGTAGTGCCTCGCTAACGATGCGCAGAAGCGTGCGGCGCTTTGATTCTCCGATTTCATCCAACATTTTCAACAGCCGGACCGCGGCACGATCTGTCGATAGTTCCACAAGCTCCTTCTCCGTGAATGTCGCTTCCTCGGCTTGGATTTCGGTTTCTTTGGTGTCCACCGACTCAGCGGGGCGCGGAGAAAGCTCGGGGCTTCTTTGCTCAAGTGCAAGAATCTCGTCTTGGAGACGACCAAAGCTGGGATCGTACTCGCGGAGCTTCATGAGTATCTGATGAAGCGCATAGTCGCGCATTTCAGGCTGGTAGCTCTTCGGGTAGTGTTCCTTGATCTCTTCGATCACGGAGGTCTTAAGGCCGTCCGAACAGCTCTGGAGCGAGCCGCCCAAGACACGGAGGAACTCACGTTCGTAGGCTGGATTCCGAAAGACCAGTTTTTCAACGAGCCAAGTCACCTTTCTATCCGGCGACCAGGAGGGGAGATCTCCCAGCCCCCAAATGGCGGTTCGTTTCAGGGTGAGACAGTCTGCGTTCCACCAAGAAACGACACAGGCTTCAGCTTGATCGGAGTCGTTGGCAACGAACCAATCGAAGCAGGCAAGAGCGATCTTGATGAGGATCGCCAGCCCACTGTTGTCCAGAGAAATACTGGGAGTATCAAGCCGTTCGAGGCTCAAGTTGATTGGATCCCAGTCGTCCGTTCCTTGACGGAACGATTTGAAAATGACGGTCGCCTGCTCGACGTACAGCGAGACGAGCGGCCAAAGACGATGAGCGAAGTCCGGCAAGTGGTTCGTTTGGATCTTATGCCAAACCTGTGTCAGCCAAGTAATGTCCCCACGAGCCTCAATCTTGGGATCGACATCGGGTTCTCCATCCGGATGGAGAATCCGGTTGGTAATGCTTGGCTCCAGACGCATGACCGGTTGCAGCAGATGACGAAGCAGAAGGTAGAGCGAATTGTCGTCCTCTGGGAGGCGGCAGTCCTTCATTATGTAGGAAAGGATTTGGATGCCGCGCTCTCCGGGATGCTGTTCGATCAAGAGGGCAATCCACTTGTCTAGCGGGGGCGGAAATTGTTTGTCGGCCATGCGGCGCCAAATCGTCTCGGCGACGGCTCCCCAAAGCGCCTGCGGAAGCACCGAGCGATTGCGGTGAATCAGATCGAGCGCCGTGCCGCCGTGATCGCATGCAAAACAGCGAGCGAACCATCTTGCGAGCTCCCAGTCTGCGTCTGTAGTTGCGGTTCCCGTGGAGAGCAGTCGTTGGAAAGCATCTCTGCCTTCGATCCATCGAAGCCATTCCAGCGAATTCGCGAATTCGGTGAAGTAGCGAAGCTCTGCCAGATTGCCAAGACAGGCTTCAATGAACGTAATGTCCTCCCCCGTGGGCTCGGGAGGTTTGGGCGACTATTTTGCGGACGCGCTCCCGTGTCTCGGTTGGCGTCGCCACGATGGACGACGCCCAGGCTTCGAGGCACACTTGTAGCGACGAGTGGTGTCGGTCCGGTTCAAATGGATAAACGACATCGGTGATGCCCAGGTTGACCCACGTCTGATGGTCATCTCTCTCGTCCGAGACAAGAATGAACCGTCGATTGTTGGAGGCGCCCGGCGGCAAGCCTCGCGCGAGATGGTGCATCACCGGATCGCTGTGACTGTAGCCGACGAACAACACTACGTAGTTCAGGAATACGTCTTGAATGAATCTCCGCGCCCAGCCTTCCGTCAAATAGGCCCTGCCAAAGTCCTGATCCGTGAGGACGAGCCGCGAGGGGTCTTTGGTGATGCTGCCGTGGATGTGGACGATGCCGGAAAATTGGCTGCCAACTGGAAGCGCAGGCGCTGCAAAAAGTTCAGGTGAGGCGCCAAGGAAGAGTTCGTCGGCTGCGGACGCGAAATGGTTGTCGAAGTTCGTAGTCACCAAGCGGACGTTCTGAGGTTTAAGAAAGACTCGCAGGAGGTCACGGTGAAGGGTATTTGGCTTAGAAGCAGACCCGCTCAGGATCGACCGTGTTCGTTCATGGATCTTCAACTCTGGCGGCAGACACCCCAGGAACTGATCGAGTGGTTCGGTCGGAGAGGTGGTCCCTGCCGCGAGCATCTCTGCCAGCTTCCAAAAGCTTGGCAGCTTGGATGGCGGAGGCATCGAGACGCCAGCCCCAGCAAACACCACGAGCTTACCTTCGCATTGAGCTGCGAGGATGGCGGGCGGGAAATCGACATTACCAAATCGGCGCACTGGATCGTCTCGGCAATTCCATATTCGCAGAATACAGAGGTGCGCGCTTCAGCCCGCACGGCATTCGCGCAGAGTTTGGATTCAGTGCCAACGAGACAAAGCTTGCGCAGGTAAGCGCGGTACCCACAAGACTGCTATATCCCCGTCCCTCCGGTGGGCGGGAAAGGATGGGAGTGGGATCTGATCGACTATCCGTTCTAGCCGCCTGCGGCAGCAGTGCAACTGCAGCGAAGCGTAAACCTAATACGACTTGCGACGACGAACGAGGTTTATTGCCGCCCCAGCCTCATCTGCCGCGGCCCAAAGTATGAGCGCCGGTGCAAAACTAGGCCACAGTGCGCCGCGTGAGCGGTGCTCTGCGGCGGAGTAAAAGTAGTCCACCGCCGGATCTTGGTTTCGTGAGCCATTGCGTTGGTGGCATGGTTCATGGAACACCGGAGGGATGTTCCAGGTGGAGATATACGGGCGTGTACGGCGTGCGGTTCGTGTTGAGGGCCGGAGTCAGCGAGCGGTAGCCAGGGATTTTGGGCTGTCGCGGGAGACAGTACGGAAGATGCTGCAGTACGCGGTGCCGCCGGGCTACCAGCGGCAGCAGCCGATCAAGCGGCCCAAGCTGGGGCCGTGGCTGGGCGTGATCGACGCCATTCTGGAAGATGACAAGCAGAGACCGGCGAAGCAGCGGCACACGGCCAAGCGGATCTTCGATCGGCTTAAGGAAGAGCATCAGTTCACGGGCGGCTACACCATAGTGAAGGACTACGTGCGGTCTGCGGAGTTGCATAGCCGGGAGATGTTCATTCCTCTGACGCATGCGCCGGGCGAAGCGCAGGCGGACTTCGGCGAGGCGCTGGTGGTGGTCGCCGGCGTGGAGCGGAAGGCGCACTACCTGGCTATGGACCTGCCTCACTCGGACGACTGCTTCGTGGCGGCATTTCCAGCCGAGACGACAGAAGCTTTCCTGGAAGGGCATGTACGAGCATTTGCGTACTTCGGCGCCGTTCCGACGCGGATTCTTTATGACAACATCGAAGATCGCGGTGGCCAAGATACTGGGCGGCGAGGAGCGGCAGAGGACGCGGGCGTTCTCCGAGTTGCAGAGCTACTATCTGTTCGCCGACAAGTTCGGACGGCCGGCCAAGGGCAACGATAAGGGCAAGGTCGAGGGCCTGGTGGGCTATGCCAGGAGGAACTTCATGGTTCCGATTCCGCGCGTATCGAGTTGGGAAGAGCTGAACGCACGCCTGGAGGCCGAGAGCCGGAAGCGGCGGCTTCGACGGTTGCGCGGGCACACAGCGACTATCGGCGAACGCTTCGAGCGCGATCGTGCCGCCATGCTGCCGCTGCCGGCGGCACCCTATGAAGCCTGCGAGAAGATCGCCGGCCGCGTCAGTTCACTGTCGCTGGTCCGCTACCGGTCGAACGACTACTCCGTGCCCACCCAGTACGGACATCGCCAGGTATGGGTGAAGGGCTACGTGCATCAGGTGGTGATCGCGTGTGGCAGCGAGGTGATCGCCCGACACCAACGCAGCTATGAACGCGAGACGGTGGTCTTCGATCCGCTGCACTATCTTGCTCTGCTGGAACAGAAGACCAGAGCGCTGGATCAGGCCGCGCCGCTGGCCGGCTGGCAGCTGCCGGAGTGCTTCGCGCAACTGCGGCGTCTGCTCGAAGCCAGGCTCAAGAAGCACGGCAGCCGCGAGTATGTGCAGGTGCTTCGTCTGATGGAGACCTTCGCCCTTGCGGAAGTAACTCACGCCGTCGAAGAAGCCTTGCTGCTGGGCACGATCAGCTTCGACGCGGTGCGTCATCTGCTGCTGTGCCGCATCGAACGAAGACCGCCGCGGCTGGACATGGAGAACTACCCGCACCTGCCGATGGCACAGGTTCATACCACGCAGGCCGCCGACTACATGAGCTTGCTGGTGGAGGTGTGCGCATGAGCGGCGCCGATGTTTCTGCGACCAACACCGCGGCTCATACGGCCGACACGCCGCAGTTGCTGCTCGACCATCATCTGAAGGAACTGCGGCTGCCCACCATCCTGCGCGAGTATGACAAGGTGGCACGGCAGTGCGCCGTCGAGCAGGTGGACTATCAACACTATCTGCTGCGCATCACCGAGCTGGAGTTGCTGGACCGCGAGCGCCGCGCCACGGAACGCCGCATCCGGCAGGCGAAGTTCCCGGTCGTCAAGACCATGGACAGCTTCGACTTCCTCGCCATCCCTTCCGTGAACAAGACCCTGGTGCTGGAACTGGCACGATCGGAGTTCCTCGCCCGCCGCGAGAACGTGCTGCTGCTGGGCAACAGCGGCACGGGCAAAACGCACATCGCCCTGGCTCTCGGCCTGGCCGCCTGCCAGCGTGGGCATCGGGTGCGCTTTACAACCACCGCCGCCCTGGTCAGCGAGCTGATCGAAGCTCGCGACGAGAAGAAGCTGCTCCGGTTCCAGAAGCAGATCGCCAGCTACGAGCTGCTCATCGTCGATGAGTTGGGCTTCGTGCCGCTGTCCAAGACCGGCGCCGAACTGCTCTTCGAGATGCTCAGCCAGCGCTACGAACGCGGATCAACCCTGGTGACCAGCAACCTGCCCTTCCAGGAATGGACCGAGGTCCTCGGCTCGGAGCGGCTGACCGGCGCCTTGCTCGACCGCCTCACCCACCACGTCCACATCCTGGAGATGAACGGCGACAGCTATCGGCTCAAGCAGAGCCGCCGCAAACGCACCTCATCCTCCGAGCGCTGAACTCTACCCCTCCCGGACGCGCCTCGGGGGAGAAGGGCCGCTTCCGCTACGCTCCAGCGCCCCTCCTCCCCCGAATACTCAACAACCTGACTGCCAACTACTGGCCTACTTTTACTCCGCCCCACTGGCCTAGTTTTGCTCCGCCCTTGACAAATAGAGGAGAACCAAGTGATCGCAGATGGCGTACTGCCGCGCAAGGGTAGTGAGGACGGGCAGGCCAGCAGGGTCAAAACATTTCATGATGTTCGCGCCGAGGGCAGGACTTCCGCTCTTGGCTTCATAGTTGCGAACGAAGCCGGACATGTCGGGCACCTGGCCGGGTGCGGGGTTCGGGATACCGTAGAGTTGCTCGGTGACGTCGGCGAAGTGATGGTTGGGATCGGCAGCGAAATCACCCGTGGGCCGGGCATTGGAAGAAGCGTAGATTCTGTTCTCGAGTGAATTCTCATTTAAAGGGCAGTGCGGCCGGATCTAATCCTTCGATGTCGTAGCCGGGCGCTTTCATAAAACCGAAGAGATGATCAAAGCTTCGGTTTTCCATCATCAAAACGAAGATGTGCTTGATTTGAGCAGGCATTGCGAGTCTCCGGTGATACTCAATTCGGAACGGATAGCTATGTGCGTCGCAACGTGACGATCAAGATTGGGTGAAAGGGGACCGACAGATTATGTACCACGCGCATGGGGGAGTCAAGGTACTACATCGAAACGACACCGACGATCATGGTCATCATCATGATCGTCAAGGGATCAGGGGAATGACCTGACCAATGGTGCGTACGATCAACCGCGCTTCCTGATCACGATCATTCGCATCGGTGATCTCCATGTGGTCGAGAACCATTTCGACCCATTTGGAGTCTGCATGCGAGAACATTCTCCTGAGCGAATCGATCGTGGCTCTGACGGCGGGTTCGTAGCGAACTCTGCCAATCTCTGCCTGATTACAGACGGTTCTTCTGAGTATCGGCAGTAGTAGTAGATATCGTACGAGTCTTTCGGCTTCTCCCGAAACTTGCAAACAGCTGTCTTGAGCATGAGAAAGCCCACGCAGTCCGGTACCGTTACTTCAAATGTTTTAACTTCCTCGCCTTCGCGGCAGGAGATATATATTGTCTCAACGTGGTCATTCAAATCCTCCGCCCCATCCACCAGGCACAGCTCAAGTGACGTCTCCGAGCCATAGAACTTCAGGACGGACTCATCCTCCCTCAGCCTCGGAAGGTCAGCAAGCAGATCGAGTTGGACAAGATTTCCATCAACGGTTTTTTCGTACGTGAACGATGCAGTTTTGCTGGGCTTGAAATCTAGCGGTGTCGAGATGAGGTACTTTAATCCGGTCAATTGACTCCCTCTCCCGAGCTTTCTCTCTGAGCAGGACGTCTATGTCAAAGCTCATCATATGAGTGCTGCGAGAGTCGCGGGCAAGTTCTTTCAAGAAGGGAACCCATCCTCCGCAAATGACAGCATCGATTCCCTCGGCCTTTAGCACACGAATGACCTTGAGCATCTCCAATAGAACCGCTCGTTCGCGGCTTTCCGGAAAGTCTTTCGTTATGTCAATTGCTTGTAGTGTCATTCACGAATCCTAGTGAGTGCTCGAGCAGGAACTCGGCCTGCTCTTCACCTCTTCCACCCTGTAAGGCGAAGTCTATATAAAGTTGAACGGGATTTACCCCGAGCAACCCGTTGGATAGTGTGCGTGGCTGGTAGAAGACGCCGCCTTCAGATGTATTGTCATTTTCGGGGGGCGTCATAACAAGCACGTTCGCTCCTCGCCCCACCGTCTCAAGTCGAAGCTCGTTTTTTAGCTCTGACCCTGGACAATTCACATAAACGGCGGTCAAGTCCTGTCTCACGTTGCGTTCGTGTGGCTCTAGTCCGCTTGACAGCGTGAAGGCAAATTGAATCTCGCCCGATTGCACAACTCTGTGATTGAAGAAGTAAGCACTTGGGTTGGTAGTTCTGAGAATGCATGAATGACATTTCTCTTCGAGGCGTAATCGGACCTGAGCTCTTGCGCGAATTGTCTCAGCAGCTTTCGGGGACGGTCGATACGTCGCCCTTCAGAAGTCCGCTCTAGGTAGCCTTGCTCTTGAAGTCGCTTGGTGACCTGGAAGACCTGTCCCACGCTGACAGCTGCTTTCGACGCAAGATCTTCTAGCCTAAATGGGACGTATGGATTAGCGAGAAGGACTCGCAATACACGACGTGATCTTCCTGCGAAGATGTTCCCGATTCCTTGTGGGTTTTTGAACTCAATCGCTGGACGAACGACGTCTATATAACACATCCTTATGAATTATCGAGAACGTCCCATTCAAGTCGATGTAGCCGACTCCAACCTCCTGGCATCTGCGCTGAACCGATTCTGAAATGTAGGGGAGCAGCCAGCATTGGGTAGACGTCATCGAATTCGCTATTTTTACGAAGCTGATTTCGGTAGCCAATAACCTGATGAATTGCGCCTTCTAGGGCCATGGGCGTCAATCGGGACTTTAGCTCAATTACTGCCTTGATCACCCTGTTGGGGATGCGCTCAAAGGAGAATTCAGCAAGTGCGTCCACTCTGACGTTGGAGTCGTCGAAGAGGGGATGCATGCGGATATTTAGCGCTCGCACCCCCGGAGGTGTGAGCTTTCCGGAATCCAATCGCTCCTTGAACTCTCTTTCAAATTCGCGCTCGATCATATAATTGGCCGTCTTATTAAAAAACAGTTGCTAAAATCCACACTTATAGTAGCTCATAGAATTCCCTAGAGAGAGAATATACATTTTAAGTAGTTATTACGTAATATAAGCAGCTATATAACTGAAAATTTTCATTTCAATAGCGTTATTTTATTACGTTCATATCTTATAATAAAATAGTCTCTGAGGTGAGTGCTGCCAGGCCAGGCAAGTGATATATCTCCTTATATATCTTGCATTTACACCGATCCGTCGGGGCAAAACCCCTGTTGGAGGGGGTGAAAACCCGACAAATCTAAATGCTTGCCCCGGATGACGGGGACCCATGGCTATCTCGGCGCGGAGTTTGCAACATTGTCTCTTGGCTTCAACCAATCCGTCGCAGATAGCGAGTCCTTCGAGAATTGATCGACAAAAGGCGGATTCGCACTGAGGCTCCTCGATCCCGATTCAACGCGACCGATGGAGTAAAGACGAAAACCATCCCCGTCCGAGCTTGTCTCTAAGCAGTATTTAGTTTCCGATTGTGACATCGTCCCAGACGCATGCCGGTACCGCACGGGCATGGCAGCTTGTCGAGGGCCGTGGCACGGCATCGGCACGCGAAGCGATATCCTTCGAATACGTGTGGTCTGGACATATTTTATAACGTCCTATATATTGAACCATATATAGCCATAAGGCTTTATATATGGAGCCTTAGATGAGATCGAGTGTATCAGATGTCTTGCCCTCCGCCGTCAAGCGGTCGCTGACCAAATTCGGCAGCGATCTTGCGACCGCGCGGCGAAAACGTGGGCTTACAATCCTTGCCGTCGCCGAGCGCATGGGCGTCGCCAAGAATACTTATCTGCGCGCCGAGAAGGGCGACCCTACGGTCGGCCTCGGCGTCTATGCGATGGCTCTTTTCGTCCTAGGCTTTGGCAGTCCTCTTGGCACCCTTATTGACGTGAGCCGCGACGATACCGGCCTTCTGCTCGATGAAGAACGTCTGCCCAAGCGCGTGCGCATGAAGAAAGCACGGGTACCGCGGTCATGAAGCGAACCATTGACGTTATGCTGGGCGACGGGCTGCAGGTCGGCACGCTGCGTTACGACCTGCAAGGGCGTCGCGAAAACGCTGCCTTCGAGTACAGCGCGGGCTGGCTCGGCGACGCCGCGCGTTTCGCTCTTGGACCGACACTTCCGCTCCAGGCGGGACCACAGTTCCATCGCAAGTCGAACGACGGTTCTCTCTTCCATGCCGCGATTGCCGACACCGAGCCCGACGGGTGGGCAAGGCGTGTCATCCTGCGTGATCACATCAAACGCAGACAGGCATTGCGCCGTGAAGGAAAAGAAGAAGAGGCACAGCCGCTCAACGCGCTTGATTATTTGCTGGCCGTGGATGATGACAGCCGTGTCGGCGCGCTTCGCTTTCGCGACGAAGACGGAGTGTTCCAGCGCGCGCAGGAAGAAGGACGCCGGACGGCTCCGCCACTCGTCGAACTTGGGCATCTGCTCAGCGCGTCGCGTGCTGTCGAGGCGAACAAAGAGACGGCAGCGGACCTTGCGTACTTGCGCGGGCGTGGCACGTCACTTGGCGGCATGCGCCCGAAATGCACGGTCATTGACGAAGACGGCGCACTTAGCATCGGCAAGTTCCCCAGTATCACGGACGAGCGCGCCGTCACCAAGGGAGAAGTGCTCGCTCTCACGCTCGCCAGAAATGCCGGGATCAATGCTGCCGTGGCGCGTATCGTCGACAGCGAGGGATTGCCTGTTGCGCTGATCCGCCGCTTCGACCGGCGAGCCAACGGACATCGCATAATGTATGTCTCCGCCGCGACGATGCTGGGCGTCGAGGCGACGGAACCCGAGGAACATTCCTACACCGAGATTGTGGACGCAATCCGCGTCCACGGGGCCGACGCACAAGCCGACATCGAAGAGTTGTGGCGGCGTATTGCCTTCTCGATTCTGATTACGAACGTCGACGACCACCTGCGCAATCACGGCTTCTTGCATGAAGATCGGGAATTCTGGCGGTTGTCGCCCGCCTTCGACATCAACCCGTCACCCGAGCGCGTGCGCGAATTGAAGACCTGGATATCCGAGGATGCAGGCCCCGACATGACCATCGACGCCCTTATGTCCGTGATCGCTTATTTCCGCATCACGAACTCGCGTGCCAAGGAGATATTGAGCGAAGTTGCACACGCCGTGGATAACTGGCGCATGACTGGACAAAGTATCGGCATGAGCGACGAAGAGCTTGAGCCCTTTGTAGACGCCTTCGAACATGGTGAACGTGACGCAGCGAAGAAGCTTATCTGAAGTACACACCGCTATGAAGACAAACGTCAAGAGCCCCATCTCCTCGAATGACTGAGGCAAGATCGGGGTCCCTTTTTGTTAAAGGCAGTTTGCAGCTTCTTCCTTCTTCCATTGGTTGTGTGCGTTCCCGGGTCCCGTCTTTCGGTTGGCGCAGTAATTCAGTGACGATGCGCCACTGCTCCCTTCCCTAGGCCCGTCGCCTAGCAAAAAGAATGTAGACGATCACTGCAACTTGATCTTGCCTGCGACATCTTTGGTGGATTTTCGCGAAACTTCTGCCAGCTCGGCATAGCGGGGCCAATTGGCCACGGCCCTTTCTACCTTCGCCAGAATCTCCGGCGCGTTTTTTATCCCATGCTGTTTGCCCAATGCTTGAAGTTGGGCCGTGCCGGGATTCCTTCCCTCGCCCATGACGAGCATGCTTTGCTCGCCGCCCGGGCCATAGGAAAAGACCAGGTCGTAGGCGGGCGCGAAAATCCACTCGTTTCTCGCGTTGAGAAGGAACGAAAAATTCTTCACGTGATCGTCGCGGTTATGGGCAAGGACGTTGAAGCAGGCCAGCGCATAGGCCTTTTCGGCATCCTGGATATTCCTGGTGAGCGCCAGGGTCACGCGCAGAACCGTGTCGTAGTCGAGGCTAGGACTGCGATGATCGGCATGGATCAGACCGCCAAGGCTATGCATATGGATGCGGGCATCGCCGTCCCGGTCGAAGCGTTTCGTGCCGAAATATTTGTTCCTTTTCGTGCGGAAAAGATGGGTTTCAGGCATCTCCACGCCTGCATCCTTTGCCATCAGGCTATAGGCGTATTCGATAGCCCCCGCGTCCCGCGCGTCCTGGGAAGACGGAAACTTGATCATCCAGTGCGCGAAGCCGGATTGCAATTCCTGCTGGCCGTGAATGATTCTTTTCTTGTCGGTGCTCACTTGCGCCACGATTTTAGGCCGGGCACCGGAAGAGGAGCCATTGAGCCGCAGCAACTCTTCGAATACCTCTTCGTTTTCTCCAGCCAGCACGGCGGCTGATTCCTCAGCAATTCTGTCGAGCGCCAGCGGAACATCATCGGTGTTTTCGAGACCCAGCTCCGGCTCGTAACTGAGAGCGCCCATGCCGTGCCGTCCCACATAGGCAAGCCGGTCGAGCGGATTCAGTTGGCCTCGGTGGATACCATATTTTTCCACCGTGCGGTCGAGCAGAAGGCGGCCCCATCCGTCCGGCAGGCTGTCATTGAATACGCCGAACAGGCCGTCGAAGATCGTGGTGTCGGCAACGGATACGCCAGGCCTGAGGGGAAGTTTGATTGGCGAGATCTCGATGCCTGAAGCGATGAATGAAGCGTCATACTCGAAAAGGAGCTGCCTATCCTTGAACGCGAGGCGTCCAACCTTGCGGCGTTGGTTTCGTGCGTCCAGATAGACGGTCAGCAACTCTATCGGGCTATATGCCATGGCTGCGTCCTTTCCGGCCCGTCGCTCTGCGCCGCAACGCCGGCGTGGCCAGCAGGGCGTCGAGCGATTGGGCGGCTGGGATTGGCTGGCTTTCCCCGGCCAGCTTTTCGAAATCGTCAAGGCAATCCAACGCCAAGGCTAGATTCAGAAGCGAATCCAGAGCGATCAATCCTTCGCGCTCAAATCGCTTCAGCGAACTCCAGGTCACGCCCGAGCGCGCCGCCAGTTCTCTCTGCGTCAGGTTCATGGCAAGACGCCGGGCCTTGAACCGCCCTGCAATTCCTGTCTGCACCTCTTGCACAGTCCTGAGATAGACAGCCAATATATTACCTCTTACAGCAATTATACAATGTAAGAGACAACATATTGACTATACATCTCAAAACTAAACCATCATCGACTACCCGGTCGATGAAATATGCACTGGTGGCGACATCAAGAGGGGAATTACCTGCCCACTCATCTCCAAGATCGTCACACAATAACAAATCAGCGTCTTCGACGATGTCATCGTTCGAGATATCGAGGCTAAACCAATGCGACTTGTAGTGATTTCAGACACCCACGGGCTCCACAACCGGATAGAGGACCTTCCTGACGGAGATGTTCTGGTGCATGCTGGCGATTTTATGAACTCTGGGTATGACCCACGAGGATGTCCTGTCCTTCAATCGTTGGCTTGGAGAACAGTCGTTCAAGCATATCGTTGTATGCGCCGGCAATCACGACCGGTATTTCCAGAACTCCCCGCAAGAAGCCCGCTCCCTTCTCACCAATGCGATCTACCTTGAGAACGCTGGCGTCACGATCGACAATGTCACCTTCTGGGGATCGCCCTACACCCCTGAGTTCCTGAATTGGGCGTTCATGTATCCTCGTGGCTCGGCGGCCAGGCGGTACTGGGACCAAATCCCTACGGCCTGGACGTGCTGATCACTCACGGCCCGCCGTTGGGGATTCTCGACCAGGTCGCACCAGGCGGAGAGCATCTCGGATGCGCGGAACTACTCGAGTCCGTAGAACAGAAGAAACCCAAGGTGCATCTATTCGGCCATATTCACGGGGGCGCAGGAACCTTTGAGAGAGGAGCCACTCGCTTCGTAAATGCGGCATACCTCAACGAGCAGTACAAACCTTTGAAGCCCGCGGGCAAGATACACATCATTGATGTTTAGTGTGTGGAGGCTCGCACCTTGCTCGGATTTGGCCGGTGGTTGGCGCAGGTAGAACCGTTTACCGTACCCATCCCGATTTCTGCAATGGCGACGTTCCACGGATTCATTCGAGACGGACTGAAGCGTCCTACTTCATAGATGGTCCCGCTATCATGTCGCTCTTCCATGATACGCGAGAGGTGAGCCCTCACTGCCATTTACTCCACGGGGAGAGCCGCCAAAACGATCGCACTTTTCATACGTACCCGATCCGTTCCTGCGAGAGTTTATAGTGACTGCATCATCATATCGGAGGAAGTTGGTCGGGACGGAAGACAAGTTCAATGTGGGAGTCAGGATGCCCCAAGATATTAGTCCCCGCTCAGCGCTGGAGTATTGTTGCCAGCGGCAGCCAATGCCTCGGAGGGGATACTCTCTCCACGCCGAATGCCCGTGGCATATTTGGGATCTTCAGGTCGTCGTTCATTACCCCCTCACCTGAGCAGTGGACCGACGACTGTGCTACCCTTGCCCAGCACATCTGCTGAGCCATGCCAGTTAGCCTAGGTACTCTCACATTCGATGATGATGTTGTCGTCAAGCAGTTGCGTGCCGACATGAAAGATGATTGGTTTGGTGATCCGCTCCTGTTCAAGGATATGTTGAACTGCGGGTTGCTCAACACAATTATCTCTGCAAACTACTCCGAAAACAACGGACAGTATCGCGCTAGCGCCCGATCTCTGTACAACATTCCAAAGCCTAATTTGACTTTAAGATACGCTCTGGAAACTGGCCTGTCCGATCGTTTCTTCCTAACGACGCTTTGGTTGTGGCTAGTCCTCGCTCACGACCCGCTACTTGGGCCATCGGTCTATAGCCACCGATACGATCCTGAAGGGACAAGCAACAAAATACCTATTCAAGAAAGGCGTCGGCGCTTGGAACGATTTCATTGAAGCGTCGGCAGTACGGTGAAATCGGGTTCCTTCTTGCTGTCTACAGACTTAACAAACTACTTCGAAGCCATTGATCTAGTTCTGCTAAAAAATCAGCTAATCGGAATGGTTCCCGAGCTAGCGTCAGATGAGAAGGCGAAGGTGCGTCTGATGATCAATCTGCTTTTCGAATCGCTTCAGCAGTGGACTTTCAACGGATGCGCGGGGAATACCTCAGAATCGCGATGCTTCGTCCTTCCTTGCGAACATTTATATGGTCCCGGTAGATCGGGAGATGAAGAAGTATGGCTATGGGAACACATACTTCCGCTATATGGATGACATTAAGATTGTCTGCGAAACCGAGTCCGAAGCGAGGCTTGCCCTGAAGCGATTAACTCCTCGTTCTCCGGACCTTAGGCCTGTCGGTAAACGCCAAGAAGACAGTCATCATCAACTCGACCGATAAAGATCAGATTGGCGATTGCCTCCAGCATGTTCCCACAACAGTAACCTTCATTGACTCAGTTTGGAAAACAAACATCCCAAGCAAGATACTGGGAATCCTTCCTACCCTTCGGGATTACACGGTCTCGTTGGTGGAATCCGGTGACTTCGGCAGCAAAGCCTTCAGATTCTGCATTAACCGCCTTTACACCGTGTGCATGTGTCCGACTCTGTCAATTCCGGCTGATTACTTCGCGCCTGTAACACCAAAGATCTTGGATGGGCTCGATGTGATGCCGGCAGCAACGGATCAGTTTGCAAAGTATCTGAGGGCCGCACCGACCACACAGGAGCAGTTGGAGCGAGTAGCCGATTTCCTCATGGACCCGGTGCGGTCGATCTACAACTGGCAGAACTATCAAATGTGGGTTGTACTCACGGACAAGCAGTATCACAGTAAGCCATTGTCGCTCTTCGCTTCCCACGTCGTTGCTACAAAGGAAGATTCGCCCGGACGTGCGGGAGCAAGTCTCTACTTGGGATCAACTGGGGACGCGAGCGCAAAGGAATTAGTCGCGAAGCGATTTGGAACATTGTCATCCTTTCTTGGTCAACGAGTGGCACTCATCAGCCTGCATGAGTTACCGTTCAAGCCTCTGATTCGAGACTTGGTCAAGCCATTCCTGCGTAGAGACCTGCTTGGTGCTTATATGGAAATGAAAAAAAGCCCGGAGTCTATTGCCAACCATTGGAGCCAGTACTTCTCGGCGAGGAGACCTACGAGGAGGTTGAATCGTGAACCGCTTTGGTTTCCTGGCCCATTTTTTGGATCCGTTTCAGCTGCTTGATCCAGTGTTGTGGCTTATTTCCGACTCAGGCGAAGCCGCTCCCGTGTCTCTTGAACAGTTGGCTGATCGAGATGAAGCGCTTGTGACTTATGATGCTCCTCGGCTCATCGCTGTGCTGCGCAGCGCAGAGATCCAGCCTCCGCTCTTGGTGGACATTCGCGACGGATTGAAGTTATTAAGTGGTCTCTTCGAAGGATCAAGGCGGGGAACGACAGTGGGACACTTTCGCAGCTCTTAGTCGAGCGAGCACAAGCGATCAGCCAAGACTTATCGGAGATTTGGTTTCAGCCAAAAGGCCACAACTAGAGCGAACCGAAACCGAGACTCTGGTCAAAGGAACAGCGGAGGCTCTTAGAACAACATGGGACGACCTAAGGATAGCCCTTCAAATGAAAGGTGAATGGAAGCGTTTTCTTGAAATTGAGATTCCGGTTCAACAGGTATTTCGCAAGAGGGAATTCTTAGGTCTGCCTATTGATCGGAAGCAGTGGTCTGAAACGCTGGAGCAGGTGCGATCTGAAAAATACACTGCATACCGTGAGCTTGCGCAACAGCTAGGTTTTGGCCCGACATCCCTCAACTATTGGAACGTAGGAAAGTACCTCAAAGGCACCGACGCGGAATATCTCACTGACTTCTCTGACAACCAGTCTCTGGAGCGCTACTTTGACATTGCACAGCATCAATCGAAATTCGCGAAGGCATTTCTAACGTTCTCGGACGCACGCCGTGACGAATCAACACTTGTTCGGATTGGGTTGCAGGAGGATCGTACATATCCCACTTTCGAGTGTTTCGGGACTGTTACAGGGAGAATCATCGTTACGAATCCGCACCTCCAAGCGCTTAGGAAGCGTCACCGTTCCATGATGGTCTCTGAATCAGGAAAGGAACTTCTGTACTTTGATTACTGCCAATTTGAGCCCGGTATACTCGCGGGCTTGGCGGGCGATGAATTGTTTCTTTCCCTTTATAACTCCGAGGACATTTACGAGAGCTTGGCCAAGGCGATATTCGACGATGTGGATAAACGCTCGGATGCCAAGCGTGTCTTCCTTGGGTATGTATATGGAATGAGCGTCTCCGGGTTGCCGACCACAACCGACCGGTATATGCAGGTTCTCCCGGAGGGCGTCAAGCAAATGGTGGATTCGATTCACCATGAGTTGCGAAAGCCCGCGTCAGCGGAAATTCAGTGACAGACTGACTAACCGAAAAGCACGGAAATCGACTCGTGCCAGGAATTGACACCAATTGACACCAAATCGGACCTTGCCTGTGGAAATCTTCCTCGGGTAAGTGTCTGATTTTGGATGGGTTGTTTGGTGGACCTGACCGGGATCGAACCGGTGACCTCTTCCATGCCATGGAAGCGCGCTCCCAGCTGCGCCACAGGCCCACTCTTAGGAAGGACAGCTTCTATTCTCAGACTTGGGGCGCACTTAGTCAAACGGGTTTGCGGTGCGTGCCGGGCGCGTCCGGCCTTTACCCCAGGGGCTTAGCCAACTGCAAAGTTTATTTTCGGGTTTGCGGGAACTAATTGCCGGCTCGCCGGTGTCTAAAGCTAATAGAGTGAGCGAGCACTCAGCCGCCGGCGGCGAAGTTATTCACTGGCTCGTTCAGCTCATTCGGCAAGCAGCCGCGGTCCTTTGCGGTGTTGCTATGCATGGTTGCAACCGACTCATCGAAGTCGTACGGTTAAGGATACCCGGTATGCAGGCGGGCAGCGTAATGGGCAACCTGGCGAGCGCGATCGAGATTCCGAGCCAAGAGGCAGCCCTCGTCGCCGAACTCCAGGCCGGCTCCTCCCAGGCATTTGCGGAGCTCATCGCGCAATACCACCAGCCCCTTTACTCCCTGATTGCGCGCAGTCTGCAGGACCCGGCGGACGCCGCGGACGTCACCCAGGACGTCTTCATCAAGGTCTTCCGCAACATCGGCAGTTTCCATGGGGAGGCCAGCCTCCGCACCTGGCTCTACCGCATTGCGCTGCACGAGGCTTCCAATCAGCGGCGCTGGTGGTCCAGGCATAAGCGGCAGGAGACGGCACTTGAGGCGCCAAATCATTCACGCTGTGCTGGAGATGCAGAGCGCGAGGCGCAATCGCTTGGCGACACCCTGGCCGATGGTGGCCGCTCGCCGTTCGAGCTGGCCGCCCAGGACGAACTCCGCCAGCATGTGGAAGCTGCGCTGGGCCGCGTTCCGGAGGCGTTCCGCAGCGTGTTGGTGCTGCGTGAGGTTGAAGGCTTCACCTACGAGGAGGTCGCGGAGGTGCTCGGCCTCAACCTCGGCACGGTCAAGTCCAGGCTGATGCGCGGTCGAGCCGCTCTGCGCGATCTGCTTGCCCCCCGAACCCAAGCTGTATCCCAGCGCCATCCAGCCGAGCCCCATCGATTGGCCGACCCTGTGATGACGCGAAGTTTGGCAGCGGAGCAGGACGGCTTCGCAAGGCTGAACTCAGAAATGCTGGACCAAAGGATAGAGGTGTCGCGATGAGTCGCAAGTCATGTGCGGCAATCCAGGCTGATTTTTCCGCCTATCTGGACGGCGCGCTCAGCGGCCGCGAGATGCAGGCGATCGCCCATCATATCGACGGCTGTGACAGTGGCAGCAGCACGGTTGCGGGGTGCGAGGACTGTGCGCGCGAACTGGCCGCCTGGCGGCTCACCCAGGACGCGCTTGCGACGCTGGGGCCGGCCCGGGCTCCTGCGGATCTGGCCCTGCGCCTCCGCGTTGCCATCTCGCACGAACAGGCCCGGCGCGACTCGCGGCTACTGGACCGCTTCTGGCCGGCCTGGGACAACGCCATACGGCCTATGCTGGTGCAGATCTCCGCCGGGTTCGCCGGCACCGTGGTGCTGGTGGGTGGCATTGTGATGCTGCTGGGGATGGTCGCGGCGCCGCGCGAGGTGTTGGCCAACGACGAGCCGTTGGGCGCCATGACCGCGCCACACTATCTCTATTCCACCGTTGCTCCCGCCGCCATCGTCGCCCCCCAGGATGCCGACATCGTGGTGGAAGCCTCCGTGGACAGCACCGGCCGCGTCTACGATTTCTCGATCGTTGCCGGACCGCACGATGAACGGGTTCGCACCCAGATTGCCAACCAGCTTCTGGGCAGCGTGTTTCAGCCGGCCAGCGCCTTCGGCGTACCCATCCGCGGGCGCGCGATTGTTACCTACTTCGGGATCTCAGTGCGCGGCTAGGTTCTTTTTGCGACGCGCGCTCGCGCCGGATTCGCGCCCCGGCTTGCTATCCCTCACCGGCTCTCTTAAACTCAACGGGAGCGTCGAATTCCTATTGTGGTTTGTCTCAGCCGTTTCTCCCCATTCCGGCACCTTCCGATCGCAACGGTCGCGGCCGCCGTCCTGATCAGCCTTGTCCCGGGCTCCGGATTGCTGGCGCAGTCGTCCAGCTCCTCTTCTTCCAGCGACCCCGACGCGCACACCGGAGTGAGCGCCACCTTCTCCGTGCCGCGCATCGCGCAACCTGAGACGGCCGGGGCCTCGATCACGCTGGAGACCAGCGAGCCGCTCTTCTACATCGCGACCGCCCTGAATGCCTGCGGCTACGACGCCGGGCTGGCGGAGTCGAGTCCCGTCCGCATGAAGATCCGGGATGAGGTCAACCAGCAACTCGCCGCGTCGGCGCCGGCCCGTGACGCCCGCGATGCCCTGTGCACCTTCATCCGTGAGCATGCGCTCAACGATCCGGACCGCAGCCTGGCACAGTACATCTCGCTCTCGCTCTATCTCACTCCGCCGCCCGAGCTCACGACATCCGTGGACGAATCGGAGATGCCGGTGGATTCCAACCAGGTCATCGACGTGTTGCCGCTGGTGCGCAGCTTCGCGGAGGCGGTCCAGCTCAACGCGCTGTGGGTGGAACACCGCCCCGAATATGAAGGCTTCATCGACCGCATCCACGCGCCGCTGACCAGGATGGTGCTCGACACCAATGTCTTCCTGCATCTGCCGGTCAGCACCTACGATGGCCGGCGCTTCATGGTGTTGTTGGAGCCGATGCTGGGGCCCGGGGAAGCCAACGCGCGCATCTACGGCAACGACTACGTGATCGTTGTCTCGCCCGCGGCCCAACCCGCGGACGCTGTGCCCATGTACCTCATCCGGCACACCTACCTGCACTACCTGGTCGAGCCCATGATTTATGCGCGCGCCAGCGCCATGGACCGCCTGTTGCCGCTGTTGAAGCCGGTGCAGCAGGCGCCGTTGGAGTTTACCTTCAAGTCCGACCTCGCCGCCCTGCTCACCGAGTGCCTGATCAAATCAGTCGAAGCGCGCATGATGGATGTCGGGATTCCCCGGCCGCAAAAGCCGGCGGCCATCCGCGACCGTTCCGACCAGGATCGCTACGACGCCCAGGTGGCCGCATATGACCGGCAGGCAGAGCTGGTGCGCCGCCGGGCCGTCGATCTGGACATGCGCCAGGGCTGGGTGCTGGTGGAGTACTTCTATAACCAGCTTGGCGCGATGGAGAAAGCGGGCACCAGCTTGAAGGACAGCATTGGCCCCATGGTCTACGGCATGGATGTGGACAGCGAACAGCATCACGCCGAGCAGATTGCGTTTCTGGCCCAGGGTTCGGGGGGCGACCCCGCATACCACGCTCCGGTCCAGCGGGCGCGTGCTCCGCTCACCGGTCTTGCGCTGGGCGAGATGAAGCTGATCAAGGGCGATGTCAGCGGGGCAGGCGAGATTGCCGACGCCGCGTTGCAGACCGACCCCGCCAATCCGGAGGCGCACTACCTGCTGGGCCGTATCGACCTCATGCAGGGCGATCCCGACGAGGCGCTCGATCAACTCACCCAGACCGTCAGTCTTTCGCACGACCCGCGGACGATTGCCTGGGCCCACATCTACCTGGGGCGCATGTACGATCTCGCCCGCGACCCCGACAACCCGGACTCAATCCGCCCGCAGCGCGAGAAGGCCATCGCCGAGTACCGGGCCGCATTGGCCAACCGCGACAGCCAGCCCGACACCAAGGCGGCAGCGGAAAAGGGAATCCAGGAGCCTTTCACACTGCCCAAACGCGCAACTCCGGCGTCCGCCCAGCAGGACGACCTGAACGGCCTGGACCCAACCGGCAAGGCGGAAAAGGAAGCCTACAAGCCAACTCCGCCCAAATGAATCACATCCGTGGGGTGGCACAGCAGGCGGCCGGCTCCGGTAAACTGGGGATCAGGTGTTTCCTAGGGGGCTGAATTTTGACGACGCGCCAGGACAGTGCCGGAAAGTCACGACCGAAAGCCGGCCCTGCACCGGTCCCGCCGCCCGGCCCGGCGGTCAATGGCACCGCGAGTCCGGCTGCGCGAAGGCAAGCGGACCCTCCCCTCGCCCCGGGCAAGCGCTTCTTCGGCTACAAGTTCAAGGACCCCAAACTGCTCACGCTGGCGCTGACCCACAGCTCCCTGGCCTATGAGAGCAATCCGGAGCGCACGCCGGAGCCCGGGTCGGACAACGAGCAACTGGAATTTATCGGCGACGCGGTGCTCGGCCTGGTGGTGGCGGAGGCGCTGTATCGCCGTTTTCCCGCATCGCGCGAGGGCGACCTCACGCGACTGCGCGCGTCGCTGGTCAGCAGCCGCAACCTCGCCCAGGTCGCTTTGCGCATGGAAATGGGTCCTATGCTGCGCCTCGGCCGCGGCGAGGAGCACAGCGGTGGCCAGAAGAAGCCTGCCCTGCTGGCCAACGCCCTGGAAGCCACGATTGCGGCAATTTACCTCGACGGAGGACTGGCGCCCGCACGCGACTTCATCCATCGTCAGATCATCGAGCCGGCGGCCGCAGACCTGGTCAATGTGCTGCATTCGGCGGAGCCCTTTTCGGGTGCGGTGGGCGATTACAAGTCGGCCTTGCAGGAGCGCCTGCAAGCCGCCGGCGCAGGCCAGCCCAGATACCTGCTGACCGACCAGAGCGGCCCCGACCACCGCAAGAGTTTTCGCATCGAGGTGCGGGTCGCCGACAGCGCCGGCGCGGCGATCAAACTGGCCGAGGCCGAAGGCCCGACCAAGAAGCAGGCCCAGCAGGAGGCGGCGCGGCGTGCCCTGGCCAGCCTGCTTTCCGGCGCGTTGCGGGATGTCACAACCAGTCGCGAGGCGCGGCCTGCCCGCCTGGCGGCTCATCCGGCAGTGGGCGCGGGCACCGAGGTTTCGCCTTGAATCCGGCAGTCGAAACCTGCTCCGGCGCGGCCGCAACTGCTCCTCCGGTTCCGTCGGTCATGCACCGGCATGGAATATTGCAGGCCTTCCAGTCGCTCATCAACATCGTCATCGTTGCGTTGTTCATCCTCACCTTCACGGTGCAGCCGTTCCGCATTCCGTCTGAGTCGATGGAGCCAACCCTGCTGGTCGGCGACTTCCTCCTGGTCAACAAGGAGATTTCGACTGACCATATCGCCGGTGCGCTGGCGCCCACCAGCCGCATTCATCGCGGCGACCTGATCGTCTTTCACTATCCGGTCAAACCCTCGCTGGACCTGGTCAAGCGCGTAGTGGGATTGCCCGGCGACCGCATTCGCCTGCATGACGGCCATGTCTCTATCGATGGCCGCGCCCAGCCGGAGCCCTACGCCGTCTTCCGGCCTTCGCCTCCCGACGGCTACCGCGACGACTTCCCGCAAATGGACAGCGCCGATCCGGGGGTCAACCCGCGCTGGTGGATCCAGATGCGCCCGCTCATCTCCAACGGGGACCTCACAGTCCCGGCGGACAGCTACTTCGTGCTCGGCGACAACCGCAACGACAGCGAGGACAGCCGCTACTGGGGCTTCGTGCCCCGCGCCGCCATCGTCGGCAAGCCATTTCTGATTTACTTCTCGCTGCGCAACCTGGACGACACCCCCGGCGAACTGGCGGCGGGCGAGGGCGCTAAGACGCCCGGCGGACCCGCCGCGCGCCTGGGCTCACTGGTCAGCTTCGCCCGCTGGGACCGGGCGTTGCGCGTGGTCAACTAGCAACCTCGGCCGCAGGCTCGGATCATAAATGCGTTGTCATCCTGAGCGGAATATAACTGTCATCCTGAGCGGAGTTTGGCGCGCACTTGCGCCAAACGCAGTCGAAGGACCTGCGGTTTGCTCGCGTGTCAAGACCCTCGCTCTGTGCAAAACCCGTCCTCAATCCTCAAAGCAAGCCAAATAGAAAGTCCGTCAAAAGTACATTTGAGTTTCACTCACTTTGCTACCATTAAGGTAGTTGAATTAAGAAGAAAAAGCCCGGCGTCCGCGCCGGGTTTTCGCATTTAACTCGAATCGCCAACCAACCGGGAGCTCCTGATGTCGCCAACCAACTTCGCCCTCTGCCATCACCGCCACGCCAACGGAAATAACTGCGGCTCGCCCGCCCTCCGCGGGGAACAGTTCTGCTACTTCCACCATCCCACCCGCGGCCCCATATCCCGCACCGCTGCCGCAACTCCACTCGCCTTCGACTTACCTCCCATCACCGATCACGAAGACGCCCAAATCGCCGTCTCTGAGATCATGCGGCGCATCGCCGACGCCACCCTCGACATCCCCCGCGCCAATCTGCTCCTCCGCTGCGTGGAGATATCCGCCGGATTTATCCGGACCTGACGCCGGACCCGATCCAGACTGAACTCTCATCCCCTGAGGAATTTAGGACCGGGATCCGGGAACCCGGCGGGTGGGGGGGGTGGGGGGTACCTGACACGCACTCCACCTTGGAGAGCAGGGACCCGCACCTAAACTCCGACCGGCTCCGCCACTGGAACCTTCACCGGCGTCAGCCAGCCGTAACGGTCAGGCTTGGCGCCGTTGACGATTGCGAAGAATTCCGCATGGATGGCCGACGTCACCGGCCCCATCGTGCCATCGCCGACCAGAATCCGGTCGACGGAGCGAAGGTGGGTCACCTCGGCAGCCGTCCCGCTGAAGAACGCCTCGTCGCAGACGTACAGCATCTCGCGCGGCAGCGCCTGCTCGGCGACCGGAATGTCCAGCTCCTTGGCGATGGTCAGCACCGAGGCGCGCGTGATTCCGCTCAGTACCGAGTTCGCCAGCGGCGTGGTGTACAGAACGCCATTGCGCACCAGGAACAGGTTCTCGCCCGAGCCCTCGGAAAGGTAGCCGTTTACATCCAGCGCGATGCCCTCATCGAAGCCGTTGATCTCGGCCTCCATGCGGATCAGTTGCGAGTTCATGTAATTCGCGCCCGCCTTGGCCAGCGAAGGCATGGTATTCGGCGCCAGCCGGTTCCAGCTGGAGACGCAGACGTTTGCGCCGTCGTTGCCGGGGACGTACTTGCCCCAGGGGAAGTTGGCAATATACACCTCGACCGGGGCCTTCAGCGGATTGACGCCCATCTCGCCGTAGCCGCGCAACGCGATGGGCCGGATGTAGCACGGCGCCACGCCATTGGCCTCGACCAGATCGACCACTCCGGCGCACAGCTCCTCCAGCGAGTAGCCGATGGGCATGCGGTAGATCTTTGCGGAATCGAGCATGCGCTGCATGTGGTCCTGCAGCCGGAAGATTCCAGGCCCCTGCGGCCGCGCATAGCAGCGCAGCCCTTCGAAGACCGAAGAGCCGTAGTGAATCACGTGCGACATCACATGGATTTGCGCGTCCTTCCACGCAATCATGCGCCCGTTGTGCCAGATATTCTTTGTCGTCTCTAATGCCATCGCAAACTCCTTGCCCGGCAATGCAAATTCCAGAAATGCAGCCCCGGGATTTGATTATACCGGCGTCGGTTCAATTCCCACGCGGCGCCTCTGCTACGATATCCCCCTGGGATAACGTCGAGACGCCTATGTCGCATCTGGAAAAAGAGAAACAGAAGCTGGTTGCCCGCATTCGGCGCATCCGCGGGCAAGTGGACTCCATCGAGCGGTCGCTCACCTCGGCCGACGATTGCGCCGACGTGCTGATGCTGCTGGCCAACGTGCGCGGCGGGGTCAACAGCCTGATGGCCGAAGTGCTGGAAGACCACATCCGGCTGCATCTGCTGCCTTCGGATAGGACCATGGCTCAGCCGCAGGAACTGGCGGAAGACATGATCGACCTGGTCAGGGCCTACTTGAAGTAAGCCGGCCACCCTTGCTTGGCGCTAGAATGCTCCATGAACCGCCGCGAACTTTTGCAACTCACCAGCGCTGCTGCCCTCACTTCGCTGGCGCCCGCGCTCGCCGAGGCCGCCGCGCCAAGCACTCACCCCGCCGTTCCCCAGTTCGACATCTTCGAGCTCACGCTCGAAGGACCGTCCGCAGGCAATCCGTTCGTCGACGTCACGCTTAGCGCCACCTTCTCGCTTGGGCATCGCGCCATCGCAGTGGACGGCTTCTACGATGGCGGCACGACATACCGCATCCGCTTTATGCCCGACACGCCGGGTGCATGGACCTTCACCACATCCAGCAACACGGCTGCGCTGAACGCCCACACCGGCGCGTTCGAGTGCACAACTGCCCGCCCCGGCGAGCATGGCCCGGTTGCGGTCGCCCACGCGCGCCACTTTGCCCACGCCGACGGCACTCCGTTCTTTCCCTTCGGTACCACGGCGTACGCGTGGAACCTTCAGGGCGACGCGCTGGAGCAGGAGACGCTGGAAACACTGGCGAAGGCGCCGTTCAACAAGATTCGCATGTGCGTCTTCCCCAAGTCGTACCAGTACAACCACAACGAGCCTCCAAGTTACCCATTCCCGCGGGCCGCGGGCGTGCCGCTGACGGCGCCGGGCGATACCACCCGCTTCAACCCCGCCTATTTTCAGCACCTGGAACAGCGCATCGCCCAGCTTCGCGCGCTGAACATTCAGGTCGACCTCATCGTCTTCCATCCCTATGATCGCTGGGGCTACTCGAATCTGGGCGCGGAGACCGACGATCGCTACGTCCGCTACCTGGTCGCGCGCGTAGCCGCGTACTCCAACCTCTGGTGGTCGCTGGCCAATGAGTACGACTTTGTCAGGTCCAAGACGGTCGCGGACTTCACGCGTCTCCTGAATCTCGTCCAGCGGCAAGACCCGTATCAGCACCTGCGCTCGATTCACTACTCACGCGTGATGTGGGATTACGCCTCGCCCACGGTCACGCACGCCAGCCTGCAGACCTACGACTTCTCCCATGTTGCCGACTGGGCTGCAGCGTGGAACAAGCCCATCGTCTACGACGAGATGCAGTATGAGGGCGATATTCCCAGCCGCTTTGGCAACCTGTCGGGCCAGGAGATGGCGCGCCGCTTCTGGATCGCGATCACCAACGGCTGCTACGCAACGCACGGCGAGTGCTTCCTGGCCCATCCCGCCACGCCGGATCCCGAGGAAATCGTCTGGTGGTCGAAAGGCGGCAAGCTGATCGGGACCAGCCCGGCGCGCATCGCGTTCCTGCGCAAGTTGGTCGAGTCCTCGAACACGACCGGCTTCGACGCTGCCGTCAACCCAACCTATCCGACCGCCATTGGCGCGGACGCCCGGGAAGTCCGAGTCCCCGCTGCGACGGTCCTATGCTACTTCGACCAGCACCAGCCAATCCAGATCACCTATCAGCTGCCGGAAGGAGGGACCTACACCGCAGAACTGATCGATACGTGGGAGATGACCACAACGCCGCTGCCGGGAACCTTCTCCGGGCGCGCGACGGTGGCAAACCTGGCCGTGAAGCCGAATCAGGCAGTGCGGTTTACCCGCACCGCGGGTTCACCGAAGCCAGCCTAGCGGTCGAATCGATGAAACAATAGCTTTGTGGTGTTCGATCCTCATTCCGTTAGCCTTTACGGCCTGCAGCACTCGTTTTACGTTCGCTTTTCGCTGCTGGCGCTGAGCTCCATCTTCTTCCTCGTCGATCCGTTTGCAGCGCTGCCGACGTTCCTGGCGATTACCGAGGGCGCCGACCCAGCGCGCCGCCGCAGAATTGCAGGCAAAGGCGCATTGACCGCGCTGATCGTGCTGGCCACCTTCGCGTTCACCGGCGAGGCGATCTTCAGGCTCTTCGGCATCACGCTGCCGGCGTTCGAGTTGGCGGGCGGCATCATCCTGCTACTGATTGGCCTGGACATGCTGCAGGCCAAGCGCTCGGCCACGCAGGAGGCTGCCGGCGACACAGTGGCAGCGGCGCAAAAGGAAGACGCCGGCATCGTGCCGCTGGGCGTTCCCATGCTGGCCGGCCCGGGTGCCATCACGTCGGTGATGGTGCTGGTGGGACAGGTGCAATCGCACTGGCAGATGGCGGCCATCCTGATCTCGATTGCGGTGACGGCGCTGATCTGCTACTTCGTCCTCGGGCACTCGCACCTGGTTGTTCGGGCGCTGGGCGACACGGGGATTCGCATCCTGGTGCGCGTGATGGGCTTGCTGCTGGTGGCGCTGGCGGCACAGTACTTTGTCAACGGATTGGCCGACCTCGGAGTGATCGCACACCAGGTGGAATAGGCGGCGGACTTTCTTCTTTGCGCCTTTCGGTGCGATGATGTGATCTCCTGCTGTGCGAACCTGGCTGAAGCGGAGGAAACCATGCCTCTAACTCTGAAGTCGCGATTTGTTGGAAATGTCTACGTCATTCGCTGCACCGGGTCCATTGTTCTGGGTGAAGAGTCGAAGGCGCTGGAAGCAGTGCTGGAGACGCGGGCGCCGGAGTTTTGCCGGTTTGTCCTGGACCTGGAGCAATTGGAGCGGTTGGACAGCATCGGGATGGGGCTGCTGGTCCGGTATACGGACCAATTCGGCAGGCGCGGAGGCGGGATCCGGTTGGCCTCGCCGCCGCCGTTCGTGCCCAGGCTGCTGGAGTTGACGATGCTCTCCGAGCTGCTGCCCCAGTATCCGACGGAAGAAGAAGCGATCGTGTCCTTCCTGAAGCAGCGCCCGGCGCTGGCGCTCAAGGGAAAGCGCGGGCCGCGTGTGCTGATGTTTGACCCTTCCGCCAATCTGGAAGTTTTTGTGCGAACGGTGTTGACCCGGCATGGCTTCGACGTGCAGTCGACGAGTTTGTACCACGATGCGAGAATCCTGCTGGCGGTAGATGGGGCGGAGTACATCGTCGTGGGGCCCTGCGCCGAAGAACTGTCGCAGGGGAGTGCGGGGAAGTCGCTGCAGGCACTGTCTCCGAAGGCGCGCGTGTTCGAACTCGATCAGGCTTTCGAGTCGCGGGATGCGGGCGAGGCGACCGAGGAGTTGCTGCGGATGTTTGGGGTGGGGCAGGCTACGTAGGTCGCACTTGCGCCGTTTTCTGGGAGTTCAGGCCTTATAGGGGGCTATGGCGCGGCCTTTGTCCGAGAGGTAGGGCGCAAGCGGATCGCCGGGTAGCGCGCGGAGACCGGAGACGACGCACTCGGCGTTGAGCTGGGCTCCGGCCAGATTGGTGTGGGTGTGAGGATCGCCGAAGAGGCCGTCGACGGCGGTGGTGCCAAGGGCGTCGTAGCGGCGGGCGATGATCTCGTTGAGGTCGACGAAGCCAACGTGCTGCTGCTGGGCAACCTGCTGGGCCCAGCCGCGGTAGGTGTCGGTCTGGCGGCGGATGTGACCATCGACCCAGATCTTGCGCGGAACCAGGGAACAAAGGATGGGGGTTGCGCCCTTGGCGCGGACATCGGCGATGTACTTGCGGAGGTACCAACCGTAGGTGTGCACGGTTTCCCCCTTGCCGGTGCGCGGGTTCGTTACGTCCAGGGTCTCCTCGCCAATGCCGGGGAGGCTGCCGCCGACGTTTTGCCGTCGGGCCGCGCCGGGAGGCGGCGTGGGGGGAGTGGCGCCGGGAGCCAGGCCGGCGTCTGGGATGGGTGCGGTGCCGGGGAGTTGGATGCCGCCGTCGTTGTGGCCCCACTGAATGAGGACGAAGTCACCCTTTTTGATGTATTCGAGGGAGACGTCCCAATACCCGCCTGAGATGTAAGAGTGGCTGGAAAGGCCGCCGATGGCGAGGTTGACGACGTTGATCTTGGTGGGGTCGAAGAGGTCGGCGATGGGTGCACCCCAGCCCCACAGGCCGTCGGAGCCGGTGCCGTGTCCGTTGCGGACCGTGGAGTCGCCGATGAGGATAAGGGAGGGAAGACTTGGGTTGGCGGGACCTCTGAGGCCGAGGCCGGCTTCGCGGGCGCGGGCGTCGGGCGGCGCGGCGGGCCCGGCGAGTGGAACGGTCGGGGCGGCCGACGTGGCGGGCGCGGATGCTGGTGGCGCAGGTGCGGCTTGCTGGGCGGCAAAAGCGAGCAGAGGAGCCAGGCAGGTGACGGCGGCGGCGAGCAGAGCGGGACGGGTGGATGGGGTTCTTCGCGGCATTCTTTCCTCTTTGGTTGCGGAGCGCTGGCTTCTCGCGGATGAGTTCGGCCAGACGCCGTCCAGAGTAATTGTGAGGGTGCGTGGTCGTCCACTGGCTTATTCTCCGTGTCAGACGAAAAGGCGTCTGGCATGAGACGCGCGCGCCTAAAGTCAATGCGGCTGGCCTGCGGCGCGGCTGGTTCCAATTGGGGAATAAAAAAACTAAGCGGTGATTAGAAATCTCTTAGAGCGAGAGCGGCTGGGTGGTAGATTGGGGTCGCAGCGGAATCGGTTCGTAGGTTGTCGCTGCCGGCTAGAGCGTGGCTGCATCCGATGCGGCGGCGCTTTCGCCGACGATGGAGATGCGGGAGGCTTCCAAGAGCAACAGCAGAGCACGCATTGGAAGCTCCTCATTCTTTTCCGCTGGCTATTGCGCCGGCCCGGCATTTAGTGCTTCATGCTCTGCGGTTGGTCCGCTGCATCGAAGGATGCGGCGTGGGCCGGGCTTTGCACGTGAACGATCCGGTTGGTGGTTTTCGAGGGTGGCAGTCGGCGGAGGCTAAGCGCTGGACTGCCTGGGGCGGTATTGCGCTGCTGGCTCTGTCGCTTGCGCTGGCTGGCTCGGCACAGGAGGGCAGCGCAGGAAGCGGGGCGGCGGAGGGCGCGACAAGCGCTCCGGCGGAGCGGGCGCGAAGGTTCCTGGCAGGACGGGTGCAGGCGCGCGGAGCGGCTGCTGCGGCGTCGCTCGATGCGGCGCGGCGGCAGCATCTGGAAATGATGCAGGAAACAGGGAACAGGAAACAGGGAACAGAAGTTGCGCTGGCGCAGGCGCGGGATGCGGGGGTTGGGCGGCCGCGGGTGAATCCGCTGACTGCGGCGTGGCAGGCGGTGGGGCCGTTGCAGATTGCCAGCCAGAATTACGGGAACGTGACGGGAAGGGTAACGTCGGTGGCAATTGATCCGGCGGATGCAACCGGCAACACGGTTTACCTGGGAACTACGGGCGGCGGGGTTTGGAAGTCGACCAATGCGGCGGGGGCTGCGGGAAGCGTAATGTTCGCGCCGCTGACGGATGTATTGCCGGTGTTTAGCGCGAATGCGGGCGGGTCGGCAATACCGTCGCTGAGCATTGGAGCGGTGAGCGTGGGCGGCGGCGTGGTGCTGGCAGGCACGGGCGACGCGAATGACGCGACCGATTCGTACTACGGGCAAGGGATTCTGCGCTCGACGGATGGGGGTGTGACGTGGACGCTTGCGCAGGAATCGAACGACGGCGTTGCCGGGCACCACTCGTTTTTGGGGCTGGGAGTGGCGGGTTTTGCGTGGAGCAGCACGACCCCGGGGCTGGTGGTGGCGGCGTTGTCGCAGGCTGCGGAGGGCGTGCTGGTGAACGCGCCGGACGCGACGTACAGCGTGATGGGCCTGTACTACTCGATGGACGCGGGCGCGACCTGGCAGATGGCGACGATCGAGGATGGCAGCCAGGTGGTGCAGCGACCTCTTCCCGGGAGCGCGCCCGGCAATGCGGCGACAGCAGTCGTGTGGAATGCGGCGCGGCAGAGGTTCTACGCAGCGGTACGCTTCCACGGGTATTACGAGTCGGCGGATGGGTTGACGTGGACGCGGATCGCGCATCAGCCGGGAACTGGGTTGACCGCAACGGCGTGTCCGGCGAATCCAGGGTCGGTGGGGAGCGCGAGTTGCCCGATCTTTCGCGGGGCCCTGGCGGTGCAGGCGGCGACCGGCGATACGTTTGCGTTGACGGTGGATGCGATCAACCTGGACCAGGGGCTGTGGCAGGATGTGTGCGCACTGTCCGGCGGAGGGTGCGCGACGAGTCCTATTAGGTTTGGAACGCAGTGGCCGTCGACGGCATTCGAGGTGGGCAGCGGCAGCACGGCAATCGCGCAGGCGGATTATGACCTGGCGCTGGCGGCGGTGGCGACAGGTTCGGGTGCGACGGCCGACACACTGCTGTTTGTGGGCACGGAGGATTTGTATCGCTGCTCGCTGGCCGCCGGGTGTGTGCTGCGGAATACGACCAATGCTGTGAATGGATGCGCGGCCCCGGCGAAGGTATCGCCGGCGCAGCACGCGGTTGTGGTGCTGGCGAGCGCGGGTTCGCCGGGCACGCTGCCGTTGGTCTACGTGGGCAACGATGGCGGCTTGTGGCGGTCGACGGATGGGGTGAATCAGCAGCAGACGCCGTGCTCGCCCAATGACGCAACCCATTTCGAGAATCTAAATGCGGGGTTGGGATCGCTGGCCGAGGTGGTGAGCTTTGCGCAGGACCCAACGGACCCGGCGACGCTGGTTGTGGGGTTAGGCGAAAACGGAACTGCGTCGACGGGGGGGGCGGCTTCCGGCGTTGCCTGGCCGCAGATCGGGGCCGGCGAGGGCGGCATCGTGGCAATTGATCAGCAGACTCCGCGGAACTGGTACGTGTCGACTGCGGCGGGCGTGAA
Source organism: uncultured Acidobacteriaceae bacterium (assembly GCA_963764735.1). Classification (GTDB taxonomy): domain Bacteria; phylum Acidobacteriota; class Terriglobia; order Terriglobales; family Acidobacteriaceae; genus Edaphobacter. The sequence continues at coordinate 341,563 of CAVXTS010000004.1, read as the reverse complement.
TGTTCGTTATTGCGGAAATGGGAACGCATGTGCGGCAGCGGACTTTGCCGGCTTGCCGACGATCGGGTATGAGCAGGTGAACGATGATGCTTCGCTGATCGATCCGCCGCTGCTGCTGGACCCGGCGATGATGAGCGATGGGTTGATCGGCACATGCAGGGTGTGGCGCGGGCCTGCGGCGAGCGGTGCGGCGTGGCCGGGCTTGGATGCCATCAGTGCGACTCTGGGCGCGGCGCAGGACGCAACGTGCAGTGAATCGAGTGCGATGGTGCGGGCGCTGGCAGCGGGTGGGCCAGCGAGCGGGGCGGTGGCGGCGCAGAACGCGGGATCGACCGTACTGTATGCGGGGATGGCGGGTGTGCTGGATGGAGGGGGAAATTACGGCGGGCACGTGTTTGCCGATGGCGCAGCGGGAAGCGCGGGGGCGACGACGGTATGGACGGATGCGGCGAAAGCGGCAGTGACGAACGATGCGGCGGATGCGGGTGTGTTCAATCCGGGCGGGTTCGATGTCTCGTCGCTGACGGCCGACCCGCACGATGCGACTGGAAAAACAGTGTATGCGACGGTGATGGGGTTTGCGGGGAATGGAGTGAATGCTCCGCATCTGTACAAGTCGACGAATGGAGGCGGTAGCTGGACCAATATCAGCAGCAACCTGCCGAATGCTCCGGCGAATGGCGTGGTGGTCGATCCGAACGACGCAAACACGCTGTACGTGGCGATGGATACAGGGGTTTATGTAACCACGCAGGTGGCGAGCTGCGCATCGGAGAACTGCTGGAGCGTGTATGGGACGGAACTGCCCAATGCGCCAGTGGTTGGCCTGGCGGCCGCCGCGGGGATGGCGACGGGCGATGGACGCTTCGGAGAGCTGCGCGTGGCAACCTATGGGCGGGGAATCTGGGAGATTCCACTGCTGACCGCGGCCCTCCCGGCCGCGCCGACGATGACGGTGAATCCGCTGAGCTTGACGTTTGCGGCCCAAGCGGTGGGAACAGCAAGTGCGGGGCAGACCATAACGGTCACAAATTCGGGCAATGCACCGCTGACGGTGACGCAGATTGCTGTTGCAGGAGATTTCAATGAGACCGACAACTGCGTGGGCGCAGCCGGGGGAGTAGCGGCCGGTGCGTCCTGTGCGGTCCAGGTAACCTTTCTGCCGACGGCGACGGGTTCACGCGCCGGCGTACTGACGGTATATGGAAATGTTGCGGGAGGTCAGGCTACGGCAGCGCTAAGCGGGGTGGGCGCGCCACCGGCAACGATCCTATTGAGTCCTCTAACGGTCACATACGCGGGGACAAATGTCGGGTCGTCGAGCGCGGCCCAGAATATTGCAGTGTCGAACACTGGCGGGCTGACGGCGAGCTTGCAGAGACCGATGGTTACGGGGGATTTTGCGATCACGGCGAATACGTGCAGTGCGACGCTGGCGGCAAACGTGGAGTGTACGGTGTCGGTTGTGTTTCAGCCGACAGCTTCAGGGACGCGAGCGGGTAGCTTCAGCATTACGGATGGCGCGGGCACACAGACGGTGTCGTTAAGCGGCGTGGGCGTGTTGCCGGCGACGGATGAGCTGGCTCCGCTGTCGCTGAGCTTTGCGGCGCAGCAGTTGAACACGGCCAGCGCGGCGCAACTGGTGACCCTGACCAATGCAGGCGATGCGGCGCTGACTCTGATCGCCGCGCAGGTTGCGAGCGGCGACTTTACCGTGGTGAATGGCTGCGGCAATTCGCTGAATGGGCACTCAAGCTGCTCGCTGCTGGTGGCGTTTGTGCCGAAGAGCGTGGGCGCAGGGACAGGCGCTCTGCTGGTGGCGGATGAGTATCGCAGCCAGACGGTAACACTGAGCGGAATGGGAGTGGCGCCGGCGGGAGTGTCGCTGTCGCCGATCTCCGCGATGGCGTTTGCAGCGACCGGAGTGGGACTGACCACGGCGGCGCAGACTGTGACGCTGACCAACAACGGCGGGATGCCGCTTCTGATCCAGAGCATTGCTGCGACGGGAGATTTTCTTCTGGTCGGCGGGAGCAACACCTGTGGCGGAAGCCTCGGGGTGGGCGGAATCTGTACCATGCAGGTCGTGTTTGCGCCTACCGCGGCTGGGGCGCGTACAGGCAGCATCACAATAGTCGATAACGCGGGGTCATCGCCGCAAACAATGCAGTTGACCGGGATGGGTGTCGACTTTGCGTTGAATGCGAATGGGAGCACAAGCCAATCGATTGCGGCAGGTGGGGATGCGGTGTATCCGCTGCTGCTGACGTCAGCGGCGGGAGTTCCAGGAACGGCTGCGCTTTCGTGCTCGGGTGCGCCGGCATATGCGACCTGCACGGTAAATCCGGCTGCGGCAGGGTTGGGCGGGAATGCGCAGATCACGGTAACGGTCGCGACCGATACTGCGTCGTTGCGAGTGCCGCGGGATCGGCCGGAGTACTGGCTTGCGGGCCTGCTGCCTTTAGGCTTGCTTGGATTGGGGCGAAAGCGATGGCGTCGGCTAGGTGGAGTTGCGCTGCTGGCTTGCTTGATGGCGGGAGTGGGTTGCGGTGCTTCGCGAACGATTCCGTACACAAGCACTTCGCTGCCCGGAAATGGAGGGAGCCCGACTCCCGCAGGGACCTATAACCTGGTGGTTTCGGGCGCGAGTGCCGGGTTGACCCGGAGTGTGGGTCTGATTCTGGTGGTGCAGTAAGTCTTCCAGGATCGAGGGCGGGTGAGGCTATTAGCTACTAGCTGTGAGCACTTGACCAGGGACGCAGGCGGTGGCTAGGCCGACTGGCCGGCGGAGAAGCCGGAGGCCCAGGCCCACTGGAAGTTATAGCCGCCGAGCCAACCGGTAACATCAACAACCTCGCCGATGAAGTAGAGGCCGGGGACACGGCGGCACTGCATGTTTTTTGCGTCGAGTTCGGCGGTTGAGACTCCTCCGGCAGTGACTTCAGCTTTGGCGTAGCCCTCCGTTCCGGCGGGGACGATGCGCCATGCGTGGAGTTGGCGCTCAAACTCGGCGAGCGCGGTGTTGGTGAGGTCGGCGGCTTGGGACACGGGCGGGTGGAGGCGCAGCCAGCGGTCGGAGAATCGTTGAGGGAGCGCGGTGCGGAGTGCGCTGGAGACGGCAGCGTGGTCGCGGCGAGCGGGGCGTCCGGCAGTTGTCGCGCAGAGCGGGGGGGTGATGCTGCGGCCGGGGGCGAGGTCTAGTTCGATCGCCTGTCCGGGGCGCCAGTAGGAGGATATCTGCAGGATGGCCGGGCCGCTGAGTCCACGGTGGGTGATCAGCATCTTTTCCCGGAAGGTCGGGCTGCGTGTGATTCGCCGCTTCCCGGTGGCTTGCTCAATCGATGCCGCGCTGGATGCGACGACCTCCGCGGAGAGACCGGTGAGATCGCACCAGGAGGCCTGGTCTTCGGGGCTGAGGACAAGCGGAACGAGGGCAGGCCGTGGCTCGACAAGGGCGAGGCCGAACTGGCCGGCGAGGTCGTAGCCCAGTGAGGTTGCGCCCATCTTTGGGATGGAAAGCCCCCCGGTTGCGACGACCAGGGAGGCCGCAGCAAAGGAGCCGGCCGATGTGTCGACGCGGAAGCGGGCGACGGAGGTTCGGAAGACCGCGAGCACGCGGGTTGCGAGCTGGATGCGGACGTTGGCGATGGCAGCTTCAGCGAGTAAAAGGTTGAGGATGTCGTGGGCGGAGCGGTCGCAGAAGAGCTGGCCGAGGGTCTTTTCATGCCAGGGGACGCCGTGCGCCGCGACTAGCGCGAGGAAGTCCAGCGGAGTGTACCGGGCGAGCGCGGATTTGGCAAAGTGCGGGTTGGCGGAGAGGAAGTTTTCCGGGGAGGTGTTGCGATTGGTGAAGTTGCAGCGGCCGCCGCCGGAGATGAGGATCTTTTTGCCGGGGGTCTCGGCGTGTTCGAGGATCAGGACGCTGCGGCCGCGGCGGCCTGCCTGGATGGCACACATGAGGCCGGCGGCGCCCCCGCCGAGGATGAGGACGTCCACTCTTGTCATCGGCGATTCGATCCGCCACTGCGCAGCATTAGGATGGAGGGTTGGATTAGGATGGCCAGCATGATTTCTCCGTGGGCTGGTACCAGAGGATCATAACCGCATGACCCAGGAGGAGCGCCAGCACAAAGCCGGCGGGAACCGAATCGTGCATCCAAAGGAGAGTCAGGACACGGGGTCAGGCGCTTCCATTGGACGCAGACGAGGGAAGGAAAAGGGATGAAGATCGATACGAAGGATTTCCTGGTGCGCGAGGGAGAGAAGGTCAGGCTGAAGGATTGGCCGACATGTGTGAAACCGGTTTACGGCTCGAAGGAGGAATATAAGGCGCTCCTGGCGAAGCATGTCAAGGAATTGGAGTCGATTCAGGAGCTTCTCTATGGATCGGACAAGTACGCGGTGCTGCTGATTTTTCAGGGGATGGACGCTGCGGGCAAGGATGGCGCCATCCGGCATGTCATGTCGGGCGTGAATCCGCAGGGCTGCGAGGTGACGAGCTTCAAACAGCCGAGCGCGGAGGAGTTGGAGCATGATTTTCTGTGGCGTTCGAATCAACACCTGCCTGGGCGCGGACGGATCGGCATCTTCAACCGATCCTATTACGAGGAAGTGCTGGTTCTCCGCGTGCACCCGGAGCTGCTGCGTGGCGAGGGGCTCGGGCAGGAGATGCGCGAGAAAGACGTTTGGGAGCAGCGGTATCGTTCCATCGTGGGCATGGAGAAGCATCTTTATTTGAGCGGAACGCGCATCGTGAAGATATTCCTTCACCTGTCCAAGGAGGAACAAAGAAAGCGGCTTCTGGCACGGATCGATGAGCCGGAGAAGAACTGGAAGTTCTCGCTCGCGGATATTCACGAGCGAAAGTACTGGGACCAGTACAGGAAGGCTTTCGAGGATTGCCTGCACGCGACCAGCACGCGCCATGCGCCGTGGTATGCGGTGCCAGCGGACGATAAGGAAAATGCGCGGCTGATCGTTTCGCGAATTGTCCTGGACGTGCTGGGCGACCTGAAGATGGCCTATCCCAGGACGACGGCGAAGCGGCGTCAGGAACTACTAGCGATCCGCAAGGTCCTGACGAAGTGACCGCTGCGATGGACGACGGGCGTCCAATCGAACTGGGCTGAAGGGTTACCTCAAGATTTCGATGGCTGCTGCTCCCAGACCGAAGCCTTCCAGAATGGTGCCGATGTCGGAGAGGTTGCGCAGGATGGCGGTCTTCTGGATGATGGGAGGCTCAACGATGGTATCGCCGGGATAGAGCACCACATTGTCGAAGTCGCCACCCACGAAGAGCGCGCGTTGTGCCAGGCTGCCCTGTTGGTGGCTGACGACGGACCCATCGGCGCGCAGGACGAACGCGCGACCACGATCCGCAACCCGGTCGGGGCCGCCGGCGAGACGCATATAGTCTTTGACGCGTTTGCCCTTCACATACAGGAACGCGTTGGCGTTGTACACCTGGCCCTCGACGGTCACGGTGGAAGGCACCCGTGGCACCACAAAGCGATCGCCGTCCTGCAATGGGATGTCAGGCAGTGCAGTGACGCCCACGCTGTCCGGCTTGAGCGGCATTACGATCCGTCCGGTCGGCTGGGCCTGGCGCAGGCGGGAAACCACGGCGCGGGCAGCCGCAGCCGATGCCGCCACAGCGGCTGCGTCACGCTCGGTCAGGGCAGAGTTGGATGTGCTAGCGCTGGTTGCCGTAATCTGCGACTCCAGCTCATCGGCATACTCCAGAACCCTCTGCCGCTGTAGCCGGCGGACGGAGTCGCGGGTAAACTCCGACGCGAAGAGGTCGGCGTCTGGAGTGAGTCCGCCGGCGCGAATCAGCAACTGGCGCAGCGTCTCGCCCGGCAGCACACTATAGACGCCGGCGCCGGCGATCTCACCCTCCAGTCTTACGAACTTGGTCTGCTGCGCGCCCGGTATGCGGATGTCTGCCTTGGAGAAGATGGTCACGACATCATCCGGCTGCAGGATCAAGTCCTGTGCCGGGTCCTTATCGATCACCGCTTTGCGCAGATTGAAGGGCACCAACGAGGTGGTCAGGTCAGTGGGGCTCTGCCTTTCGATGACTGCGTAATCCCAGTCAATATCCGGCGCAGTGAGGATGACGTCAGTCGTCGGTCCGAAGATGGAACTTCCGGCCGTCGTCGCCGCGCCGACCGAATTACCGCCGCCGCTGGTGGCCAGCGGTTCGCGATTCGCAGCAGCGTCGGATGCCAACCCGGAGCGCAGACCCAGCGAGCCATTGGAGGCGTTATAGTCGGGGCTATAGTCAAGATTCGATTGTCCCAACTGGTTCTGCCTGGAGTAGTAGTTGCGCGTAACCAGGGCCTCTCGGCTGGGGATCAGATCGGAGATGCGCATGCCCTCGTGCCAGACGAAGCGGCCCGGATTTGCGACATTCCCTCGCAGGGTTACCGCATTTTCGAATCGACCCAGGATGGAAGTGATGCTGAGGATGTCTCCGTCCTGGACGGGGGGGAATCGCCGCTCGCGAGATCGACGTCGATCACACTGCGTTGTTCGTGCTTGTCGATTCGTTCGACGCGCACCTTCGAGCCGGCTGCGACGTTGGTAACCCCGCCGGCGAGCGCGACGACCTGGTTGAAACTCTTCTCTCCGCGCAACTCGTAGACGCCCGGGGTTGTGACGCTGCCCGCGACGGCGACCTGGGGACCGACGTCGGGGATGAAGATCACATCGCCCGGTTCCAGGCGAATGTCTTTCGTCTTGTCCCCGCGCAGCAACAGGTCATACAGATCGAAATGGGTGATGGTCTCGCCGCCGCGCTTCACCTGAATGTCGCGCAGACTGCCCTGGGGAAGCGGTCCACCGGAGGCAAACAGTGCGTTCAGCAGGGTGCTCAAGGACCCTATGGTGTAGGTGCCCGGCTGCCGGGCCTGACCCACGACGAAGATCTGGATCGACCGCAACTGCCCGAGGTTTGCGTTGAGATCGAAATTTCGATAGACGCGCCCCAACTGTGACTTGAGGAAGTCGCTGAGTTGAGAGAACTGGAGACCGGCAACGTGGATGGTGCCCACTTCCGGCAATGCGATGGAGCCGGTGCGGTCCACCACGAAGGAACCGCGCTGATTGACCTGGCCCCAGACTTGCAGTCGAATCTCATCTCCAGGACCGATCACGTAGTCCGGCGTAACCGGGATATTGTCAACCGGAGCGAATGTCGAGGGGGTGTTGTTGAAGAGGCTTGCGCCGAAAATGGGAAGGACGCGGCCGCTGGTCTCGACTACCAACTGCTGAAACTGGGTAAGCGGCAGCGGCATGGTCGCTTGCGAAGGCTTCTCCTGATTCCGCTCCTGTGAGGCGCGGGGAGAAGAAATATCGATTTCTCCCTCATTCCTATTCGGTGGGTTGATTCCCTGGGACCCGCCTGGGGTGGTTCCGGTAGTGGTGGACATCCCGGGGGACACGGCGCCGGTCGAGGGCGCTGAGGAACCAGCCCCAGGAGCGGCCTGGCCGTTCAATGTGCCAATCATCGAGAGGGAAAGAAGGAACGCCCCAAGCGTGAATCGATAGAAGCGTCGGTGCTTTCGGAATGTGATGTTGCTCAAAACGTCCACGAAATCGAGATCCTGTCCTAAAGCGTGCTGCGAGGGAGCGTATTCCGCCGCAAAGAGAGCCTGGCGGCCTGCCAGTACAGTTTACCCGACTCTCAGGCCGATTCCTGCAGTTTCCCGTTCGGGAAGGTTCGAAGTTATGCGACGGCAGAGGGCGACCGATTGGATGAGGCGGCACTACGACGGTCGCCAGACCATGTCGACACGGACGGGGATTTCGTTCTTGATGGGAATACTCAGGAAGGTGGGCGGTTCGATCTTGAAGTCGCTGAGGGTTGCGGGAACCGTGCCGGTGATGTGGTGGGCGGCCCCCGCGATGGTCTGGTGGAAGAGCACATGGGAGTAGTGGGCGGTGTTGCCGGCAAACTGGACTTCGAGGTCGCAGTCGAGCGTAGGCGAGTCAAGGCTGGCTTGGGGTAAGCGGAAGCGCACCTGGACGATGGGGAACTGCGCGCCGCGAGTGGTCTGGATCATGTGCAGATCGCGGTTGCTGTCGCCGGAGTCGAATGACTTTACCGGCGCGGCCACAAGGAATTCGCACTGCCCGGCGTGGCAGACTCCTTTGCCGCGTGCGCCATGGCTGACGCCGTCGACCTCGTGCATCGGATGCGACATGTGATAGGTGAGGGTGGACTGGTCGAGGAGCCAGATCTGGTCGGGCTGGGACGGACCCGCCTGGGCGTGAATGGGCGCGAGGGCGGGCAGCGCGAGCAGCAGGACGGCGAGCACGGAACAACGCTTCATGGGACCTCGGAGTTTAGAACTTGAGATGGATGGGCCAGGAGACGGCGATGATGGCCGCGCCGTAGCTGCCGGCCGTGATGATGGCAACTGGGCCATGGGCTGAGGCGATGCCGTGGACCTTCTGGCCGCTGTTGATCTGATTGAATGCCATGGCGCCGAGGATTGGGGTCAGGATCATTCCCGGGGCGTGGATGTAGATGAGGTACTTGTGCCACTTGACACCGCCGCGGGCGTGCTCGTTGGAGACCTTGGGCGCGCGGATGGCGTAGGACGCCGTAAGTGCGTACATGGCGACGGAGGTGGCCCCCAGCGCAACGTGGAGATCGCGGTCGGCGGTGTTGCTATAGTCGCCGCGCTTCGGTGGCGCGCCGGCTGCCGTGATGCAGGCTGCGGCGACCGGGATAACGGTGATAAGGCCGAGGCGCTGATGGATCTTGAGCATGTGGCTGCGGCGATCCATGATGGCCTGTCTTGCGGCGCTGCCCTCGGTGTCCGCTGGCGTCAATCCAAGGTCGCTGAGTGAGGGCGCGCCGGGCGAATTTGGCGAACTCTGCGCGGGCGGTTGCGCTGAAGGGGAAGCAGTGGATGACTGGGATACGGCACGGTCCAGCGCAGAGCCGGCCGGAGCCACGGGTAGAGGCGCATCAGGAAGGGTTGACAAATCGGTTCGGGCCGTGAGCGTAGCCGCGGGGGCTCCGTCCGATTGGGCCGAGGCGCACTGGGAGGCGCCACAAAGCAGGGTGAGAGAGATTCCGCCAATGAGAAATCCGGTCCATCGCGTGCACATCCAGCCCGGTGTTTTCATGACCCGCCCTCCTGTGTCTCCGCTCGTTCTTAGACGGCTGGAGCTTGTTCGGTTGCCTACTATTTATGCTGAAAATGCGCAAAATCGCGCGTCAACGCGGGTGTCGCCTTCGAGGAAGGTTATATGGACTTGGCGCGGTCAGGCGGAGCAGGGCGAGGGGTGGTCGCCTTCTTGTGTGGCGAGGCGCCGTTGTGGGCCTTCGCGCCGGGCGCCTTCTTGCGGATGCGCTTGAGGATCTGGGCCAGGGTGGTCTCGTTCATGGCGAGAACGCCTTCCTCGCGGACGCGCCGCAGCAGGCCAGCAGTGGTCGGATCGTCCAGGACGAGCCAGTCGCCTTCTGTAGCGAGGTAGACATCGCCAAGACCAATCTGCTTGGGTGAGAGCTTCAGCCGGGCCCCGCCGTGAGGGCCCTTGCGTTGCTCCACCAGGCCTTTCTTGTGCAAGAGAAGGAAACATCGGCGAACCATGACCGCGCTCTCTTTTAGCTTTTCCGCAATTGCCGCCGAGGTGTGCATGGAGCCTGGTTCTGAGCCCAATACCGTCAATATTTTTAGACTTAGTCCGAAACGACCGCTTTGTGCCATGCAGAGCAAACTAACACACCAAGGGTTAACCCGACTATGGCAAAAAAATGGCGCTGGATGGCTGCAGAGCCGACCCGCGGGCCGCGCTTTTGTCGCGACGCCGGGTGGCGAAATGCTATAGCCTTCTGGAGTGAATATTCTCTTTGTTGGGGACGTGTTTGGACCGGCAGGACGGCGGATTGTTCGGGAACATCTTGCCCATGTGATGAAAACCAACCAGGTCGAACTGCTGGTCATCAATGGGGAAAACGCTGCGGGCGGGTTTGGCATTACTCCTGCCATTGCGGAGGACTTGTTTGACCTCGGTGCGCATGTCATCACCACGGGCAACCATGTGTGGGACAAAAAGGAAATTTTCGAGTACATGACCGTGCCGGCGGAGTCGCATGTGCGCGGGCGCAGGGTGCTGCGGCCGGCGAACTATGCCGCGGGGACTCCGGGCTATGGTGTCTATGAGGGCGAGTTGCCCACCGGGCAGGCCTACGCGGTGATCAACCTGCAGGGGCGCGTCTTCATGTCCAGCTGTGACGATCCCTTTCGCAAGGCGGATGGCCTGCTGGCAAAGATCGCGGCGCAGGTAATCCTGGTCGACATTCACGGCGAGGCCACCAGCGAGAAGATGGCGTTGGGGTGGTATCTGGATGGACGCGTGACGGCGCTGCTGGGGACACACACCCACGTGCCTACCGCGGATGAGCGGCTATTGCACCACGGAACGGCCTATCAGACGGATGTGGGCATGAGCGGACCGTTCGACTCCGTGATCGGTGTGGAGACGGAGATGGTGGTGCAGCGCTTCCTGACCGGGATGCCGAACAAGTTCGAGCCGTCGAAGGCAAATCCGAAGATGTGCGCGACTCTGATTGAATGCGATGGGGCGACCGGACGCGCGCACGGGATCCGGCGGATCATGCTGGGGGAGTAACTGCCTGAGACGCTTCCCAACAGACGCGGACTAACCGCGACCAGTGCGGGTATGATTCGTGCATGAAAAATAACAGGCTCTTCCGGCGCGTGTGTCTAAGTGCTGCTGCTGCGTTAATGCTTGCCAGTCCGGGTCTGGCGCAGGCGCCTGCGGCTGGACAAGCGGGCGCGACGCAGATGCCGAAGATTGTGCAGAAAGATGGGCGCTGGGCGCTGATGGTGGATGGCGCACCCTACCTGATGCTCGGCCTGCAGGTGAACAACTCCAGCGCCTGGCCGGGAATGCTGCCCGAGGTGTGGCCGGCGGTGGATCGGCTGCACGCAAATACGGTGGAGATGCCGGTGTATTGGGAGCAACTGGAGCTGACCGAGGGGAAGTTTGATTTCTCCGTTGTGGATGCGCTGCTGGTGGGGGCACGCCAGCACAAGGTCCACCTGGTGCTGCTGTGGTTTGGCACGTGGAAGAACGGCGCGGGGCACTATGAGCCGGAATGGGTGAAGCGGGATCCGGTGAAATATCCGCGGGTGGTGCGGAGTAACGGCGCGGTGCAGGACACCATGTCGCCGTATGGCTCGGCGACGCTGGCGGCGGACAAGGCGGCGTTCAGCGCCCTGATGAGGCACCTGAAAACGGCGGATCCCCGCCACACCGTGCTGATGGTGCAGGTGGAGAACGAGATCAATGCCTATGGCAGCGGGCGGGACTACTCGCCTGAGGCGACCAGGCTCTTTGAAGGGCAGGTGCCCGCGGATTTCGCGGCGGCCATGCACGTGAAGCCGGGAACGTGGACGGAGGCGTTTGGCGCGGAGGCGGAGAATACGTTCCAGACCTGGTCGATTGCGCGGTACGTGGAGCAGGTGGCCAAGGCGGGCAAGGCTGAGTATGGGATTCCGCTGTACCTGAATCACTCGCTGGAAGATCCGCTGCGCGCGCCGCGCGAAGGACGGTTGGCGTGGGGGCCGATGACGGACCACGTGCTGGATATCTGGAAGGCGACTGCGCCGTCGATTGACCTGGTTGCGCCTGATATCTACATGAGCCAGTATGCGCAGTACGCGAAGATTCTGGACACCTATGGACGCAGGGATAATGCAATGTTTGTGCCGGAGACCGGGAATGCCGCTCCGTATGCGCGTTACTTTTTCGCGGCGCTGGGGCATGGGGCGATTGGCTGGTCGCCGTTTGGCATGGACCAGACCGGATATGCGAATGCTCCGCTGGGCGCGCCGGCGGTGACTGACGATCTGCTCGACCTGTTTGCGGTGAACTACAAGCTGGTTGGGCCGATGGACCGCGAAATCGCCAGGTTGAATTTCGACGGCAAGCTGCAGGCGGTGTGCGAAGATCCGGCCGTGCACGCTCCGCAGACGATGGCGTTTGGGCCATGGACGGCAAGCGTGTCGTATGGGCTGCGGATGTTCGGGGGAGCGCGTCCAGGTGCAGCGCCGCCGCCGGACAACCCGAACCCGACCGGGCGCGCACTGGTGGCGCAACTGGGGCCGGATGAGTTCCTGGTGACGGGCGTGTCTGCGCGTGTGGACTTCAGGCCCACGGATACGACGTCCGGGAAACATCGGGCGTGGGTGCGCGTGGAGGAAGGAACCTATGTAGATGGCAAGTGGAAATTTCTGCGTATCTGGAATGGCGACCAGACCGACTATGGACTGAACTTTACCTCGACGCCGCAGGTGCTGCACGTGACCGTGATGACGTATTGAGCCGTTGCCCCTCAGGGCGAAGGGATGTGGATGGTGCGGTCGCTACAACTGGAGATGCCCCGGCATGCGGTTGGGTTGAGGTTCTTGTCAAAGCAGGCCTCGATGGCTTTGAGGGTCTGGTTCTGACAGCTGACGACGAAGCCGGTGCGCGGGAAGGCTGGGTTGTCCTGGTGGAGCTGGTCGAGGAGGACAGCGGGGGACATGGTGGCAGGAGGATTTTGGTTGCGGGCAAAGGTGGCGGGGATTTCGACGGTGCGGAGTGCGGTGCGAACCTGGCTGAAGTAAGCGTCGGGGTTCAGGCCGGTGCAGGTGCCGTGGGCGAGCCATTCGTGCTGGACGATGTCCATGTCGGGGATCAGGTCCAGGTATGCGAAGGCCATGGTGGGACGGGCGGCGTTGGTACAGTCTTTGGGGTAGGTGCCGTTGTTGTTCTGGGGCCAGAGGCCATGCACGATGAAGCCGGGCCGTGCGGAACAGCTGTGGTTATCGGGGTGGGTCTCGCAGAACTCGGGCGACCAGGAAAAGTCCAGGACGTAGTAGTCGAAGATGCCGGGGTCGGAGCCGACGTAGGCGCGGCCCTCCAGGCGCCCCTTGGACAAGGTTGGCTGCACGGTACGGGCGGCGGCGTGGGGGGCGGAACGCCCGTGGCAGCCGGTGGACACAAGCAGGGTCAAAGACAGAAGGAGAGTGAGGGGCGGCTTCGACATGGTCTGCTCCCAGTTGGTTGGATGCAGCCGCCGGGGATTCGATGAAATCCAGGCGCTGCGGTGGGACGGTCGGTTGGACTAAACTGGGCCGGTTGCGAGGAGAGCTATGAATCGTCGGGAGTTCTTGCAGAGTACGGCCGCGACCGTGGCTGCGGCGGGATTGGTGCGGGGGAGTTCGGCGGAAGCGCAGGGTGCGGCGCGCCGAGGCGGAGGCGTGGCCGGAGAACGGGACGCTGATTCCGGATGAGGGTTGGCGGCTTTGGGTGGACCGTGAGGCGGAGTGGAAGCGGGATGCGATCTACCTCCCGGAGGATGTATCGCAGGATGCGGACGGCGTGGTGCGCGGCAAGGGGCAGCCGTTGCCGGTGAACCCGCCGACAGGCGGTTGGGGCGTGCTGGCGGGCGGGCCGGAGGGATCGATTGAAGTGAACCTGCCGGGGACGGTGGAGCAGCACTTCTGGGGGAAGTTTGGCGCGGGCGCGGATGGAAAGCCGCGGCCTTATACGCCGGAGGAGTATCGCTATGCGGCGGACGATAAACCGGAGGGCGACGGCGCGCCGGTGCCGCAGAATGGGGCTTACTTTGGGGTGTCGTGGTGGTGGCGGGAGATTGAGATTTCGGCGGCGATGCAGGGGAAGCGGATTTTTCTGCATATGCGTGGGGCACATCTGCGGGCCGAGGTTTATTTGAATGAGAAGCTGGTGGGCTACTCGATTATGGAGGAACTGCCGTTTGAGGCGGAGCTGACCCACGCGGCCAAGCCGGGCGGGAAAAATGTGCTGGCAATTCGGATTACGAATCCGTTTGGGCGGTTTGATTGGGTGGATGGGCTGAATGAACAGTGGGGCGCGGTAAAGCTGTACCGGTCGCATGGGTTCGGTGGGCTGGATCGAGGGATGACGATCTCGGCGCATGAGGGCGTGCGGATCAAGGATGCATGGGCTTTGAATACGCCTGACCCGCGCAAGGTGCAGGCGAATGTTGAGCTGGAACATGGCGCTGATGGGTTTGGAGGAGACTTCATTTTTGAGGTCGTGGACAGGGTTAGCGGCAAGATTCTGCTGAAGCAAAAGTCGAGCTTTGGCGAGAAAGCAGGCGACCCGACAAACATACCAACCGATGCCGCCGTTAGGGCGCAGGATGCGGCGTTTCAGGCGCTTCGACCCAAGTGGAATTCAACGGGAATTTCGGTTCCGCTTTCTGTCCCCGGAGCGATGTTGTGGGATCTCGGCTCGCCTGTGATCTATCACCTGCGGGTGACGTATATGGGAGCTGACGGCCAGTCGGATGCGCGTACCCAGGTGATTGCTTTCCGCAGTTTTGCGCCGGAGGGGTTGGGGACGAATGCGCTGTTTCGTTTGAATGGGCGGCGGATGAAGATTTATACGGCGATCTCGTGGGGGTATTGGGGGATCAACGGGATGTGGCCGACTCCGGAGCTGGCGGTGAAGGAGGTGACGCAGGCGAAGAAGCTGAACCTGACGTGCCTGAACTTCCATCGCAACCTGGCGAAGGAGGATGTGCTGCGCGCGCATGACCGGCTGGGTCTGCTGCGGTATATGGAGCCGGGCGCGGGGAAGATGGCGATCGGGCGGCCGCCGATGAATGTGCCGGCGAATGCGCCGTCGGTGGTGATGGAGAAGGCGCAGGGTACGGACGATAAGTTCGCGCAGCGGTACATGTTCACCAAGTGCGTGGAGATGGTGAAGGCGTTCCGGTCGCATCCGTCGGTGATCGAGTACTGTTTGCAGAATGAGATTGGGGCGGACCTCAAAAATCCCGACACGCTGGCGGTGCTGGAGGCGATGCACAAGGAAGACCCGAGCCGGTGCGTGGTGCTGAACGATGGATTTGTGGCGCCTCCGCGGAAGGCGGCGCAAGCGTGGTTTGAGCCGTGGAATGACAAGCTGCACCGCAGCGATGAGGAGCCGTGGGGAGGATGGTGGAACCAGCACCAGGGCGCGGGGGACCAGTGGTACGACGAGTTTTATAAATCGCCGACGGAGTTTACTTATAAGAGCCCGGAGCGGAAGGTGATCTCGGAGTTTGGCGAGATGGAGGGGTGCGCGACTCCGGATAACCACTCGCTGATGCTGCATGAGCTGGCGGACCCGAAGGGCACGGGGATCGGCAACCAGCCGCCGAACCAGAGCTATGACCTCGAAGATCATCGCGAGATTGTGGCGGCATATGACAAATTTCTGGATAGGTGGGGATTCCGTGAGGCGTTTCCGGCGACCGAGAAGCTATGGACGAGCCTGGGAAAGAAGTGCTACGACACCTGGCAGAACTACCTGGAGAACGCGCGGATCAGCGATGAGCTGGATTTTGCGGCGATTTCCGGGTGGGAGTCGACGGCGATCGAGAACCACTCGGGCATCGTGGACAATCTCAGGAATTTCAAGGGCGATCCGGGACCGATTACGGGGACGCTGATGCCGGTGAGGCCGGTGGCGAAACAGCGGGCGGCATGCACGGCGCTGGGCGAGATGGCGACATTCGACCTGTATCTGTTAAACGACACTTCGGAGCCGGTTGCGGGAACGCTGGAGTTCTCGGTGGTGACGCCGAGCGGGAGATTGATGAAGCTGGGGAGCTTTCCGGTTCCCGCGCAGCAGCCGGATGTGTTTTCGTACCTGGTCAAGGAGGCATTTGTAACTCCGAAGCTGGAAGAAGAGGGAATGTGGAGGTTCAAGTTTGCGATTTCGTCCGCGCCGCTGAATACGCAGACGAAGGAAATCTGGGTGACTACAGCATCTTGGCCGTTTGGACCTTATCTTGGTGGCTTGCCGCGCATATACGGAGTGGGAGTGGCCGGTTTATCGCCTGCGGTTCGCCGCCAACTGGAGCAGCTGGGGCCAAGATTCCACATACAAGATTTTAGGGCAGGCGAGAAGTATGACGTGATTGTCGCGGCTGGGCTGGTGACGGGCGCTTCGGCGGGGCAGAATGCGGGGGACGACACGGGACTGGATGCGCCCGGGAACGGTCCGGCGCAACCGGCGAGCGATCAAGGGCCGGTGGCCGCGACGACGCGGCAGGGGCATCTGGACCTGGCGGTGATTGAGGCCGTGAAGGCTGGGACGCCGCTGCTGGCGATTCCGCAGGCGGATGCGCTGAGCGAGGGCGTGGCGAAGCAACTCGCAGCAGCGGGAGCATTTGCCTACAATGGGACGGTCGGCGACTATCGCGCGCCATGGATGGGCAACTGGTACTTTGTGCGCAAGCACCCGCTGTACCAGGGTCTGCCTGTAGACCAGCCAATGGGGATTCATTACCAGGTGCGGGGCCGCGAGGCGAATGGGTTGCTGGTGGATCGCGCGCCGGGCGGCCCGGAGGTTGAGGTTATTGCGGCGTACTCGCGCGACCATTCGCGTGAGATCGGCGTAGGGACATTTACGACGAAGCTGGGCGCGGGGAAGGTTGTGTACCATCGTGTTCCGGAGATGCATCCGGTGCTGCAGCAGCGGTTTCTGGCGAATGCGCTGCGCTGGCTGGTGAGCTAGAGAAGTTCGAGATTCGAGGGGATATGGCGGCACGGGTTCGGATTGGGATTGATTTAGGTGGGACGAAGATCGAGGGGCTGGCGCTGAATGAGGCGGGCGCGGAGCTGGCGCGGCTGCGCGTCCTGACGCCGAAACATGACTACGCGGCTACGGTGAAGGCGATCGTCGAGGTTGTGAGTTATCTGGAACGCCAGGCTAAGTGCCTTCCGGGCGCTCTGCCTTCAGTTGGCGTGGGGATTCCGGGGACCGTGGTGGCCGCGACGGGATTGGTGAAGAATGCCAACTCGACGTGGCTGAATGGGCAGCCGCTGGAGCGCGATTTGACGACGGCGCTCGGCCGGCCGGTGCGCTGCGCGAACGATGCGAATTGCCTGGCCGTGTCGGAGGCGACGGATGGCGCGGCGGCGGGCGCGGGGTTGGTGTTCGCGGTCATTCTGGGGACAGGATGCGGCGGCGGAGTTGCGATGAATGGGGCAGTGCATGTGGGGCCGAACGCCGTGGCGGGCGAGTGGGGGCACAACCCTTTGCCGTGGGCGACCGGCGATGAACTGCCTGGGCCACCGTGCTACTGCGGCCAACATGGATGCATTGAGACGTGGATCTCCGGCACGGGACTCGCGCGTGATCATGCGACGATGAATCCGGGCCGGGCGCTGACCGGGCGAGAGGTTGTGGCTGCGGCTGAGCGCGGCGATCCCGCGGCCGAGGCGAGCATTGCGCGGCTGGAAGGCCGGATTGGACGTGCACTGGCGTCGGTGGTGAACCTGCTGGATCCGGACGTGATTGTGATTGGCGGTGGGCTGTCAAAGCTCGACCGGATCTACACCAATGTTCCGCCGCTGATGGCGCAACATCTGTTTGGCGGCGGCGCGCTGGCGACTGCGGTGGTGAAGGCCGCGCACGGCGATGCCAGCGGGGTGCGCGGCGCGGCCTGGCTGTGGGGGAAGTAAGCGCTGAGGCCGCACCAAACGCAGATCTTCGACTCCGCGCTTTGCGCTCCGCTCAGGATGACAATGTTTGCCCGGGTTTGCGGGCGAGGGCAACGCGAGGGATTTGTTGCAGGTCGTCGACGAAGCGGAGAACGTTCCAGTCCGCAAGCAGCGCGGCGATGGCGTGGCGCTGGCCTTGGCCAATTTCCAGCGCGAGCAAGCCGCCGGGCTTGAGCGCGGCGCGGGCCTGGGGAATGAGCCGGCGATAGACGTCGAGGCCGTCGCCGCCGGCGAAGAGCGCGGTGGCGGGTTCAAAGTCGCGGACCTGGGGATGGAGGATTTCGCGGTCGGCGGCGGAGACGTAGGGCGGGTTGGAAACGATGGCGTCAAAGAGGAGCCGCGGCGCGGGAACAACCGCAAATCCTTCGACAGGGCCGCTCACATTGGGACCGGCTTCGCCCAGGATGACCTCTTCGGCAAAGCTCAATAGGTCCGCTTCGACGAAGCGGATGCGCGCGGCGAGTTGGTGGCGCGCTGCGTTAGACGCAGCCACCGCGAGGGCGGCGGGCGCGATGTCGGTTGCGGTGACCTGCGCGCGGGGCAGGTGACGGGCCAGCGCGATGGCGATGGCTCCCGAGCCGGTGCCGACGTCGAGGATTTGCAGCAGTGCGGCGTGATCAAGTTCTGCCAGGACCGCTTCGACCAGATGTTCGGTTTCGGGTCGCGGGATGAGCACGGCCGGCGTGACCTGGAGCGCGAGCGAATAGAACTCCTGTTCGCCGGTGATGTACTGGATGGGTTCGTTGGCGAGGCGGCGTTGGAGCAGGCGTTGGTAGGCTGCTTGTTCCTCGGGTTTCAGGATGCGGCCGGCGTCGGCGTAGAGGGCGGCGCGTGAGATTCCCAGGGCGTTCAGCAGCAACAGTTCGGCGTCACGACGGGAGCTGGCGCGGAGGCAAGGCGAGGCGTCGAGTTGCGTTGTGGCTTGCGTTAGGGCTTCGCGGGCGGTCATGAAGCTTTTTTGGTTTATGACAAATCAGCTATGAGCTGTCAGCTATGAGCTGTCAGCTAAGGGCGATGAGCTAGTGCGCGGCCTGGATTCGGATGATGTTGCCGTCGGGATCAGTGACGGAGATCATCTGGACGCGAACTGTTTTCCCATTGGCGTCGGTGTAGCTGGAGTCGGCGCGCTGGAATGCGACCTGCTGTTGAGTGAGCCGCGCGGCGGCCTTGTCGAGGTCGGAGGTGGTGAGGATGATGCTGGATTTCGCGCCGAGCGCGCCGACCGGGACGATCTCAACCTGTTCGCCCGAGGCGCCGGGGAGGTTGAAGCGGTCGGGATGGACCTTGTCCTGGGTGAAGCCGAGTTTGGAGAGGTAGAAGATCTGGGCCGCGGCAGGATCCTGCATGGCCAGCGCGACCACGGTCATCTTGTCGGCGACGCGGTCGGGGCTGAGGTGCTGGCCGATGTCGAGGGTGTGTTTGGAGCCGGGCATGTACTGGGTGTACTCGATGTTTTGCGGGTCGGCGAACTGCTGCGGGCCTTTCATGGTGAACAGCAGGTTGCCGGCGCCGGCCTTGCGCACGGAGATCGGCGTGAGGCCCTCAGCGACGTAGTAATCGTGGAGCGCGTTGAGGTCGGCGCCCTCGAAGCAGAGGTGGAGGAAGCCGACCTGGGTGTCGCGGGCCGTGACGGGATAGAGCTCGATGAACTGCTTGTCGTTCAGCTTGATGAAGGACTGGGTAATGACGCCGTTGGCCCCGGTGTTGGCAAAAGCCTGCTCGTAGCCGAGTTTGGTGTAGAAGGCGACGGAGGCGGCGATGTCCTTGACCCGGATGGCGATGTGGGCGATGCCGTTCATGGGCGGCAGCACCGCGGGGGCGGCAGGCGCGGCGGCGCCTGGAGCGGGTGCGGCCTGGGCGGCGGCGAAGCCGGAGAGGCCCGCAGCGAGGGCGAACAAAGCCAGGCAGCGGAGCGCGGCGGGTTGGGATGCAACCTTTTTGAGCGACACGTTTTTGAGCGACATGATGCGTTTCCTCTCGGCGCGGGCGTGGCGTGATTCTGCCGGCTACAGGATTTTCGCTGAATGGAGCGGGAAAGCCAAGCCGATTCAGCAACGAACGATTCCGGATGCGATGCGAGTGCGATCCCGCGCATCGTGGGCCGGGTGCGGCAGCCATTTGCGCGAGGCTGCCATCCAAGTCTCAAGCAATTGTTTGAGGGGACACTTTCCCCGGCGAGGCACACATGAAGAGATCGTCACTCAATTCGATGCGGCTGGCTACGATGATCGCGGCCGCAATGTTCGCCGGCGTAGCGGTCGCGCAAAGTGCACCATCATCGGCCCCTGCTCCAACCACCGGCACGTCAGGACAATCAACCCCGTCGACGGTTCCCGGCACGGCAACTCCGTCAACGGCTCCGAACAGCACGCCAGGCACGCCCTCGAACACCACGCCAGGCACGCCCGCCAACTCCACCCCAGACACGTCAGCCAGCCCTTCCAATCCAAATGGCTCGTCCCCAGTCGACAAGCCGTACAGTCCGGCATCGCCGAACACGGGCGACTCCACCGTTCCAAACTCGAGTAACCCGAACTCGAGCAATCCAAGCTCGAGCAATCCGAACACCGGCAACCCGGACACAGGCAGCCCGAACTCGCCTGCGGCGACAGCCACTCCGGCACCGCCAGCGACGACCCCGCCGCCGGCAACGACCGCTCCGGATACTGCAATGCCCCCGAAGTAGAGGGGGACGACTGCTTTGCGAAAAAGCATGGGTACACCACTGATCTGGTAGGGAGAGGAGTGGAGGGCCCGGCGAGACTGATTTTTCTCGCCGCGCTCCTCCGACTCGTGGTGGGGTTGCGTTGCGGTAAGGTACTGCGGGTTGAATCCAGACCCAGGAGAGGTGCCTTGACTCTCTCCCGATGATCGATGCATTCGGGCTCCAGGAACATTCCCCATTGGCGGCAGAAGATTCCCCGTTCGCGGCATGCCGGTGAATCTGTCCGGCGTGCCTCCGGTTCGTACCCCCCCACCCCCCCCCACCCGCCGGGTTCCCGGATCCCGGTCCTAAATTCCTCAGGGGATGAGAGTTCAGTCTGGATCGGGTCCGGCGTCAGGTCCGGATAAATCCGGCGGATATCTCCACGCAGCGGAGGAGCAGATTGGCGCGGGGGATGTCGAGGGTGGCGTCGGCGATGCGCCGCATGATCTCAGAGACGGCGATTTGGGCGTCTTCGTGATCGGTGATGGGAGGTAAGTCGAAGGCGAGTGGAGTTGCGGCAGCGGTGCGGGATATGGGGCCGCGGGTGGGATGGTGGAAGTAGCAGAACTGTTCCCCGCGGAGGGCGGGCGAGCCGCAGTTATTTCCGTTGGCGTGGCGGTGATGGCAGAGGGCGAAGTTGGTTGGCGACATCAGGAGCTCCCGGTTGGTTGGCGATTCGAGTTAAATGCGAAAACCCGGCGCGGACGCCGGGCTTTTTCTTCTTAATTCAACTACCTTAATGGTAGCAAAGTGAGTGAAACTCAAATGTACTTTTGACGGACTTTCTATTTGGCTTGCTTTGAGGATTGAGGACGGGTTTTGCACCGATGAGGGCCCTTGACAGGATTTTCGAGGGTGGGGTGAACCCATTGGGTGAGACAGTCTGGAGGTTGAGGGTTCGCTATTGTGCGGCGTTGTTGGGGCGGGCTGCCAGCTATCAGCTATTCGCTCTATGCCAGGCCTTCAGCCCTTGGCATCTACGCCGGAACGCAACCTGGGCCTACGGCCCAGGCTGGTATGTGCCGGGCCCTCGGCCCTGTTGCATTCCGCGCACGGAACCGCACGAGACTTGTGCGCAGCGGGTGAACCCATTGTGAAACTGCTCTAGCGGCCGGGGAGGACGAGGTCGCGGGTGTGAATGCAGGTGCGGGTTTCCGGAACGCTGCCATCGTTGACCTGGACCTGATCCGGCGTGCCCGCGAAGATGATGCGGGTGGAGGCGCTGGAGCGGCCGGGAATGCGCAGCTTCTGGGTCTGGCTGGCGTGGCCGGAGCGAACCGTGACCGGCACTTCTGCCTCGGCGTATCCGTCGTTGCGGACCACCACGGCCACCCTCCATCCGCTGGGCAGGCCGCTGGGCGAATCGATTTCGGCGGGCGTGACGGCGGTGATGGTCAGGTCAGGCAGGCCGCGATCCTGATACACCCAGTCGTTGAAGAACCAGCGCAGGTCCTGGCCGCTGGACTTCTCGACCGCGCGTTCAAGACCTTGCGGGTCCTGATCGAGCCGGGGATCCGAACGGTAAGCCTGGAGCGCGCGTTTTAGCGCTTCGTCGCCCACGATTTCCCGCAGCATCCACCATACGGCGGCGGCTTTGGTGCGATAGAAGGCGTCGCCAGTGGCGGCAGCCAAGCTTTGGCCCGCCGGACTGACGGACGCGGCTGAAGCAGCGGAGGCAGAATCCTGAGGCGAGTTGGAGGAGGACGAACTGGACGCGCCGGGGGGAGGCGCGGCGTGGTCTTCCACGGATGCGGGCACCTCGGGTTCGATGAGGGCCAGCGCGGCGGCTGCGTCCTGCAACTGGGCGAGGGCGGCGGCGCGGCCGCTGGTGCGCTCGGTCCACTCGATCGCCATGAATTGGGGCAGGCCCTGATCGATCCATGCATGGGTGGAGTGGATCCAGGAGTGGGTGAGCGAGTGTGCAAGCGATGGTGCCAGGGTTGCGGGATCGTCCGCGCGCATGGGGCGCACTAACAGCGCATCATCCTGAAACGGCTGGCCTGGGTGGTCGAGGATGGTGAGGGGGGTCTGGACTCCGGGGCCGAACCAGTCCGTTAGCAGCGGCTCAACCAGCGTGGCGGCGGCGGCGTATGCGGGCAGGGCGTCGTAGTGGTCGGTGACGGCGGAGATGAGGCCCGGATTGGCGGCGGTGCCGGTTTCGCTGGGGGGACGGTCGGTGACGAAGAGGTCGAGGGTGCGAAAGCCGAGCGGATGGGGACCGAAGACGGCGGTGGCGATGCCTGGCGCTACGGCCTCCGGGACATCGGGGTTGTCGCTGATGGCTTTGAGCTGCTGGCGCTGCCCGCAGAAGAAGGCGGCGTCAGGCGGATCGCCGATGTACTCGATGGCTAGGCGCAGGCGAACGGACGCGGTGGACTGGCGGAGTTTGAAGCTGCCCACAGCCTGAAAGAGCTTGGCCCCATCGCCCAGGAAGAGCGGCGGCTCGGCCACCGGGACCCACAGGACGTTGCCGAAGCCGCGCAGGGCGGTGCCGTCCGTGGCGATGGCGTCCCAATCCTCGGCCAGGGCCTGATCGGCGGGCGCGCCGATGCGTTCCAGGCGTTCGGCGGAGGGCGGGATGGCGCCGGAGTAGAGCATGGTGACGGCGAGGGAGGCGCCGGGAGCCAGGGGTTTCGGGAGGGTGACGACGGCCTCCTGCATCTGGCCGGTGTGGTCGGCATCGGTGTCCAGCAGGCGGGCGGCGAATTTTAGCGGCGCGCCGGCGATGGAGAAGGCGTCCCAGTGCAGCGAGGAGGAGAGCTGCAGCACCAGGCGGCTGAGCGGGGCGGCACCATCGTTCCGGAGGGTGAGGATGGCGTGGGCGGACATGGCCGCGGAGGCTGGAGTCAGATGGATGTCGAGATCGTAGGCGGTAAAGGTGAGGGAGTTGCGTTCGGCGTCCGTGACGGCGAGGGGGTCGGTTTGGACGGGCTTTTGCGGTTCGGCGGGCTGCGGAGCCGGCTGCGAATCGGGCAGCGAGCTGGGCTGCGAGTTGGGGGCATCGGCATCGCGGGAGAAGATGATTTTGCCGCCCGGGAGCGAAGGTTGGGGAGGCTCGGATGGGGCGGCAGGCAGCTGGGTATCCGGCGGCTGCGTCTCCGCGGGCGGGGAAGCAGGCGCCTGCGCGTGCGCTGGGTTCGGAGGACCGGCTGCGAGCGCGAGGGCCAGGGAGGTCGCGAGGAGGCGGATAAGTCTCACGAACCAAGGCCTTTACGAGGTTTGGCGGGCTTGGGCGCAGCGGGGAGTGGGGTTTCGCGGCGCTGGCGCATGGCTTCGTACATGACGACGGCGCCGGCGACGGAGACGTTGAGCGAGGAGACCGCGCCGGCCATGGGGATGCGCAGCAGGTGATCGCAGGTCTTGCGCACCAGGTCGTGCAGGCCGGCGCCCTCGCGGCCGAGGACGAGGACGCAGTCGGTGCGGAAGTCGAAGTCGGTGTAGTCGGGCGAGCCGCGTTCGTCGAGGCCGAGCACCCAGACGCCGGCCTTCTTCATCTGCTCCAGCGAGCGGACCAGGTTGGTGACGCGGGCGATGCGGACGTGCTCGGAGGCCCCGGCGGAGGTCTTGGCGACGGTGGCCGATACCGGGGCGGAGCGGCGCTCGGGGAGGAGGACGCCATCGACTCCGGCGCCGTCGGCTGTGCGGAGGAGGGCGCCGAGGTTGTGGGGGTCTTCAATGCCGTCCAGGGCGAGGAAGAAGCGGTGCTGCGGGGAGTCAGGCAGCGGAGTTTTCTTTGGGGCGAGCAGGTCTTCGAGGTCGAGGAAGGCGCGCTCGCGGACGAGGGCGACCGCTCCCTGGTGGGCGTCCGTGCCGCTGCGGCGGGTGAGTTGGTCGCGGGGTTCGAGCGAGATTCGTACACCGGCGGTGCGACAGAGGCCGGCGAGGCGCTCCAGGCGGGCGTCTGCACGCTCGCGCGCGAGGATGACGCAGTCCAGTTGGCGCGAGCCCGATCGGACCGCCTCCTCGACCGGGTGCAGGCCGTAGAGAACTTCCATGTGCTTAGTTTACTTCCGAATTTTGTTGGAAAATGGCCTCGCGGAAGTTGGGCGATTACCCCTATAATCAGAGGCTAAGGCGATTCCAGGGTTAATTGCGGTGGGCGGACCTTCCTTCGAGAGGGATTTTCGGATGATTTTTCGGTCTCGCGGGGAAAAGAGCGGTCTCGACCGAGACTTTTCCAGGCAAACAGGCGTCTTTACCACTATGCGTAGCGCGTCGATCGCAATCTCGGCGGAGCAGGCGGAACAGAGCCAGCATGAAAATGCGGCGATAGCGGCTGGCCTGAAGCGTCAGGACCCGGAGCTGCTTGACCGCCTGATCGAGCTTTACCAGCACCGGCTACTGCGCTACCTGCTGTTCCTTACCGGCAAACGCGAGGTCGCCGAGGACCTGTTCCAGGAGACCTGGATGCGGGTGCTGATCCGGGGCGGCCAGTACAACGGCAAGGCACGCTTTGACACCTGGCTTTTTACCATCGCCCGCAACCTGGTGATCGACCTTTCGCGCAAGCGGACGATGGCGTCGCTGGATGAGATGAGCGATGTGTCCGAGGACGGGCGCGGGTTTGAGATTGCGATGGACGGCCCTTCGCCGCTGGACGAGTTCGAGCTTCGCGAAAACCGTGCCGAGGTTGCCAAAGTGCTGCTGAAGCTCGAGGCCAACTATCGCGAAGTGCTGGTTTTGCGCTTCCATGAGGATTTGTCGCTGGAGGAGATTGCCAGCGTGACTCGTGCGCCGCTCTCGACGGTGAAATCGCGTTTGTACCGTGGGCTGGCCGCGCTGAAGCCGGAGATTGAGCGTCTGCGCGGATGCCGCACAGCGGAGGCGATTGGATGAATGCGTCCTTCGATCCCCAGTTCGAGTCAGAGCCTCAGACGGCCGATCGCGCAGCCTATTCGCTGAATGGTGTCAGCACGGCGGCGCGGGGAGCCTTGGTGAACCGGACCCACCGGGTGGTGCGGCAGCGGGCGACGGTAATGCAGGCGCGTCGCAGCCACATGCGCAGCCTGATGGTTCCTCTGATTCTTTGCGGCGCCATGCTGATCCTGACCGTCGTTGCGGTATGGAGCGGGCTCTATCAATATCAGGCTACAGAGGCAGCCGAGGTGGTGCAGGCCGACGTAGCGGCCCTGGCCGCAAGCGATGCAAACAACCACTTCCTGGTGCTGCTGCTGTGGTTCGTGCCAGCTTCGCTGGCCCTGGCAGCCGCAATCTGGCTTCGCCGCGCGCATAAAGGCCGTGAAAGCGGGTCGGTTCGATGAGCAAGTTCTGGAACCTGCAGACAACCGAAGCTTCTGAGCCGCGCGAGTTTGGAGACGGCGACGGCCTGAAGATGATCCCCCTGTGGTCGATTATCCTGGCGGTGTTGGTCTTCGCCGGGTCGATTTATTTCTTCAACCACGCCGCGCCGCCGCGTCGCCGTCCCGGATCACTGCCCATGCACCTGATTACCGGCTACCTTACCGGGACGGTGCTGGCGAGCTATTCGCTGGTGGTGGGCTACGTCAGCCGCGATGTGAAGCGCCGGGCCATGTCGGCGGGGTTGTGGATGCTGATCGTGATCTTCATGCCCGGATTGATCGGCGCGGTCGTCTACTTCCTGCTGCGCCAGCCGATCATGGTGCGCTGCCCGAACTGCACGACAGAGTTAGTCGCGGGCGTCCATTTCTGCCCGCAGTGCCGGTTCCAGGTGGCGCCGGTGTGCGGCCAGTGCTTCCGCGGAGTGCAGATCACCGATGCCTTCTGCCCGCAATGCGGCCACGACGTGGCCGAGGACCGCGCGCCGGCCAGGCTGCGCGTGTACAGCGACAGCTAGAGGCAGGTTGTTCGTCGCCAGTTGTTCGTTGATGGACGCCGCCTTTCATTCCCACATTCAAATGCTGACAAGGACTGCAGAGGCGGCTAGAGTGGTGTGTGCAGCCGGCTTCGGGTGTTATGAGTCTGACAGGTTTTTATGTTGGGCAATCAGCAATCAGCAATCAGCGATCAGCGATCAGCATCAGCACTCAGCGATCAAAAGTAATCAGCGATCAGCAAGTAGCAACTGACAACTGCCTTGTCCCTTACCGCGCTCATCATCGACGACGAACCGCTGGCGCGCCAGGAGTTGCTGTATCTGCTGGAGGCGGCTGAAGGGGTTGAGGTGCTGGCGCAGGGTGCGAACGGCATCGAGGCTGTGGATCTGATTCGCGCGCATAAGCCGGACGTCGTCTTCCTCGATGTTCAGATGCCCGGGCTGGATGGGTTTGCGGTCCTGAAGAAGCTGCTCGACAAGAAAATGGAGCTTCCCCAGGTTGTGTTCGCGACTGCCTTCGACCAGTATGCGGTGCGGGCATTTGAGGTGAACGCGGTTGATTACCTGCTGAAGCCCTTCGATCGCAAGCGGGTGCTGAAGACCATCGACAAGGTGAGGGCCAGGATTGCGGACCGCACCGACTCCACTGGCGAGGCCAAACTGGATGCGTTGCTGCGGCTGGTGGAAACGCGCACGCAGCCGGCGCGCGCCGGCACCGGCAAGGTGGTGGTGCGCGCCCTGGGGCGGCTGCTGCTGGTGGACCAGAGAGAGATTTGCTTTGCGTCGATCGAAGGCGGGACCATCAGCGTGATTACGCGCGGGATGGAGGGCGAATCGAATTGCCGCACCCTGGAGGAGTTGATGGACCAACTGGATCCAGAGGCGTTCTGGCGGGCGCATCGGTCGTTTGTGGTGAACATCCAGCACATCCGCGAGGTGGTTCCGTGGTTCAAGTCCAGCTATCAGCTGCGCATGGACGATCCGAAGAAGACGGAGATCCCGGTGAGCCGGGCGCAAACCAAGCGGCTGCGCGAGTTGTTCAACCTGTAGAGGCTGACAGAAGGCGTCTGCGGCCGCAAACGGTGACCTCAGGGGCTAAAGCCCGATTGATTCTGCGGGTTTGCGGCACGGCTGAAGCCGTGCCCTTAACGAAAAAGCGCTGTTCAGCACCCCATCATGCAATGCATTTTCAGCGCCCATAGTGCAAAGTGCTTTTCGGTAGCCCGTGGTGCGGTTGGGCGCTAACGCAGCGGAGTGATGGGGTAGTCGCGATAGTAGAACGGTTTGTAGCGCAGGACATTGGCTGCGTCCCGGCAGGGGGTGAGCGGCAGCAGCGCGGTGAGAATCAGGCGATTGTGGGTGCGCTTCCAGATGTGCGGCATAACGAAGCGGTCGATCAGGTCTTCGGCGATATTCCACCCCAAGCCGTAGACGGGCGTAATCACGAAGTCCTGGAAGCCGGTCTCGTTTGTGGTGCGCCCGGTGGTGGTGCCCGGGACCGGGTAGGTATTCAGCCCGCTGTTGCCGATGGCCGCCTCGCTGGCCGGACCGATCTTCCACTGAATCTCGAACAGGGTGACAAACGCCATCGCCTTGAGTTTGCTGCGCCAGTAGTTGCCGTTATTCACGAAGATAAGGCCGCGGCTTTTGGGGTCGTTCTGCGCGAAGATGCTGTAGACCGACGCGCCCTGCATCGGGTGCCCGATGTCGTGGACGAGGAACGGCGTATCGTCCGACCACTGCCGGTAGCGATATTGATGGACGCACTTGAACCAGGTGGCGAGGTAGGGATTGTGCGTGAGGGCATTGCGGGTATCGGAATCGAAGGCGATGTTGCCGGCGTTCTCGACGGCGGTGGCCTCAAACGCCTCCCAGAGCATGGGGAGCCAGCTTACTTTACATGGCTTGCCGCGCAGGTCGCCGGACTGGCAGGCCTGGTCGAGCTGGAAGGGGGTGAGCTTGCGGGCGGCCGCGGCGCCAGAGACCGGCTGCTCGCTGAGAAGGCTGAACCTGAACTCGCGCGATGTGGTGGAAGGCAGATCGGGCGGCGCGGGCGACTCGGCGATTTGCGGCTGCGGAGCGTCGGGCAGGGAAACGCTGCCGGCCGCCAGGTTGAGTGGACGCACATCAGGATCAGACAGTGTCTGCGATGCGAAATCGGCGCCAGCGCCGGGGCCGACTGCGGCGCAGGGCATGGAAAGCGAGAGCAACGCGGCGAGGCAGCACGCGGCCATGCGAGAGGAAAGGACGCGATGGGATCGGAGCTTTGCCCTCACAGGAGGAGGTCCTCAGCGGATGCCGTGCTTATTGAAATTGAAGCGGTAGACGATGCCGACGGTCCCAACGGAGGAGTAAATGCGCCCTGTGGTTGTCGGCGCGTCCCCCCAATGCTCGAGCTGTGCGTCGACCTTGAGGGACAGGTGGTCGTTGAGGTCGTAGTCGAACCCGGCTCCGGGCGAGTAAACCCAGGTTGGGGTGACGTTGTAGATGGTGGCGCCGAAGCGGTAGCCGAGCCGGAAATCCATCTCACCGCGCCCGTAGAGAAAATCGCCGTACGGATGGATCCGGCTGCCGAGCAGGAAGTTGACCCTAAGGCCGCCCATGGCGTCTTTTTCTGCGACGATGAGACCGCGGTCCGTCGGGTAAGTGCCGCGCACCTCGAGGACGGGACGCAACCTGTGCCATGCGGGCAGACCCAGATCGCCGCCCGCGGTGATGCTGAAGTTCTTGCCGCCCTCAAGACCAGTAAATACCCCCGAAACTCCGCCGAAGGCCGACAGTTGCAACGGTTGGGCTGCTGTGGGAAGAGATTGCGCTGCTGAGGTGCGCGTCCAGGAGAGTGTCGCCAGCAGTATCGCCAGCGTCAAGACAAGTCGCAAATGCTTCATCAAATACAGCCCCTTGGTATGGCAGTGCAATATCCTGCACATTTGGAATCCTACCCATCTTCTCATCTTGGGATGCCACCGGGGCGCAAAAAAGCCTTTAGCCTGCCGCATAAATCTCAAAGATGGCCTGGGGGATTCGGCGGGCTGGCGCGGGCGCGGTCCCAAAGCGAGGGCTATGCCAGCTTCGGGTTGCGTTCCAGAAATTGGCGGTTATGCCAGTAGGGGTAGGCCCGGGGAAGGTCACTGGCGGCATCGAGTTTGGCGATCTGCTCCGGGGTGAGGGTCCATCCCACGGCGCCGAGGTTCTGCCGGAGTTGCTGCTGATTGCGCGCACCGATGATGGCGGTGGAGACGGTAGGCCGGCGCAGTAGCCAGTTGAGGGCTATCTGAGGGACGGTCTTGCCGGTTTCGGCGGCAACTTGGTCGAGGGCGTCGACGACGTTGTACAGGTGCTCTTCCGGGACCTGCGGGCCCATGTCGACGACCACCTTGGAGTTGAGCCGGCTGTCCCTGGGGATGCCGCTCTGGCGACGGATTTTGCCGGTGAGGCGGCCCCAGCCCAGCGGCGACCAGATGAGCGCACCGATGCCCTGGTCGAGCGCCAGCGGCATCAGCTCCCACTCGTACTCGCGGTTGAGGAGAGAGTAGTAGACCTGGTGGCCGATGTAGCGGGTCCAGCCATAGCGCTCGCTGACCGAGAGCGACTTCATCAGCAGCCAGCCGGGGAAGTTGGAGCAGGCGATGTAGCGTACTTTGCCGCTGCGCACGAAGTTGTCGAGGGTGGAGAGCATCTCGTCGACTGGCGTGAGCGAATCGATTTCGTGGAGGTGGTAGACGTCGATGTAGTCGGTGCCGA
Source organism: uncultured Acidobacteriaceae bacterium (assembly GCA_963764735.1). GTDB lineage: Bacteria > Acidobacteriota > Terriglobia > Terriglobales > Acidobacteriaceae > Edaphobacter. Next base: position 311,748 of record CAVXTS010000004.1, on the reverse strand, counting down.
GGCGTTTCAGCGAGCCTTCGAGCGACTGGATGAGGTGGTAGCGGGAAGAGCCGACGTCGTTGGGGCCGTTGCCGAAGCGGAAGGTCGCCTTGGTGGAGATGAGGACGTCTTCGCGGCGGAGGTGCTTGATTGCGCCGCCGAGCACGGTTTCGCTGCGGCCGAAGGAGTAGATGTCGGCGGTGTCGAAGAAGTTGAGGCCGGCTTCCATGCAGATGTCGACGATCTTGCGGGCCTCGTCGATGTCGCTGGTGGCGCCCCAGGCGTCGAAGAACTCGTCGCTGCCGCCGAAGGTGCCGCAGCCGAAGCAAAGCTCCGGCACTTTGAATCCTGATCTGCCCAGGTGTCGATATTCCATGGGAATAGGATGCTCTATGGCTCGCGGTTGGTTCAACTCACGCCCTCGGATGGCTTGTCGACCTGGGACTGGTAAATCTCTTCGACGCGGGCGAGGGTGTCGATTTCGGCGACGGGCTTGTCGGGGCGGAGGCGGAGGATGCGAGGGAAGCGGAGGGCGAATCCGCTGCTGTGTCGCAGGCTGCGCATGATGTTGTTGAAGGCGACTTCGAGGACGACGAGCGGCTCGACGGTGCGGAAGTGGCCCTGATCTTCGAGGGTGTGGGCCTTGAGGAATTCGGTGAGGTCGGCGATCTCGGCGTCGGTGACGCCGGAGTAGGCCTTGCCGACGTTGAGGAGTTCGCCGGTGCGGGCGAAATCGGGGCCGCGGATGGCGAAGGTGTAGTCGCTGAGCAGGCCGGCGCGCTTGCCGTGGCCGTACTCGGCTCCGGTGATGACGACGTCCAATGTGGCCAGCTCGCGTTTGAGCTTGAGCCAGGAGAGGCCGCGGCGGCCGGGCTGGTAGACGGACTCGGCGGCCTTGATCATGACGCCCTCGTTGGAGCGGGCGCGGGCGGCGAGGTAGGCGCGGTCGATGTCTGCGGCGCTCTCCGCCAGGCGCGCGGGCGAGAGCAGCAGGCGAGGGAGGGGAGTTGTCCGTTGCTCGTTCTCCGTTGTCCGTTGGAAGAGGCTGGCTTGCGCGACGTTGGCGCGCTCGTCGATCTCGAGGGGAGAGACGGTGAGGGGAGTCAGCCGGTCAACGACGGCTTCGAGGCGGTTGCGGCGGTCGCGTAGCGGGAGGTTGAGGGTGAGTTCGCCGCCGGCATAGAGCAGGTCGAAGGCCATAAAGATGACGGGGACGCGCGCGCGCCATTCGTTCGACACGCGCTTGCGGCCGATGCGCTGGCCGAGCACGGCGAAGGGGAGGGCGTGGGGCACTTCGCGCGTAAGTCCTGTCGGAGGGCTTACATCCCACCCTTCGCTATCCACCCCAGCGAGCAAAGACCGCTTGCCGGGGACCCCGGTCATGCGCGAAGGATGGGGCACCCGGACGTCCTGGGCGGAGCCGAAGTCCCAGGCGAGGATTTCGCCGTCGAGGATGAGCGGGCCATCGGTGACGGGGTCGACATGGGCGAAGGCTTCGGCGAGTTCCGGGAAGCTGGCGGTAATGTCTTCGCGGTTGCGGGAGTAGAGGGCGACGCGGCCGGGGTGGTCTGGATCGCCGCAGTGCAGCTGGGCGCGCATGCCGTCGTACTTGTCTTCGAGGAAGGCGAGGATGCGTTGTCCGTTCTCCGTTGTCCGTTCTTCGTTGGAGGCGAAACGGGCGACGGCCTCTTCGGGGGAGTCGACGGGCGAGGCGAGCATGAAGCCGAGGGGGTGAAAAAGGCGCATGCGGGCTTCGCTGAGGGTGCCGGCAAAGGCACGGCGGACGGCGCTGGCCAGGTCGGCCTCCAGCATGACGGCATGGCGCACCGCTGCGACGGGGACTGCAGCCGCCTCGGCGATGGCTTCCTCAACCAAAGATTGTTTGACGCCGATGCGCATGTCACCGAGCATGAGCTTGAGCAGGTACTTCGCTTCGGGCGGAGTGGCGCGGCGGAGGAGGTTCTCGACCAGCGCGGCGCGCGCTGCGGTGGTGCGGACGGCGGCCATGGCGGCAAAGGCTTCGGCGATGTCGGCGAGGGTTAGCGTGGCGGGCGTGGGCGGGATCGGGGCGAGCAGATCGAAGGCGGCGGCGCCGAGGTCACCGTGGCGGCGGTAAGCGGCGGTGAGAGCGGCGTCAGTGGCTCCCGAGACGGCGAGGATGGCCTTGCTAAGAAGTGCGCCGCCGGCGTTGAGTTTGCGTGGGTCGGATTCGGCAAATGGAGTGCCTGCGAGATACATGGCGAAGAGGCCGGCGTCTTCGGTCTGGGGTGCGGCATGGTGCACGGCGGCGATGGCCTGCGCGATGGCGGAGCGTTTGGCGAGGCGGCTCGCGGTTGCGGCCATCTGCTCAGCGAGTTCCGCAAGTTGCAGCAACATTGCCATGTGTGGTCCCAACTCCCTTCTCGGGATAAGGATGCTTCCCGCACCCGTGGCGTGCGGAGTAACATCGAATGAGCATGTTAATTGACTGCATAGCCCCGGCGACTTCCTCCCACGCGACCTCCCAGCGTCGCGATCAGCACTAGCTGCGCCCAATCGGCTGCTGTCGCCTGCGGGCGAGAGCCGTGGAGCCCCGAACGAAATACGGGGATTCTTCCCCGTTCGGCTCCGCTCAGGGTCAGAATGACAAGCTAGAAACCAGAATGACAACTTGAGGCAGCAGGGGATGGCGCCCTGCGGCGAAACTCAGAGGAGAAGTCGCATGTTTGACCGCTTAGACCAGTTGGAAGCGCGCTACGAAGAGCTTGGCCGCCAGCTTTCCGACCCCACGATCGTCAACGACCAGGAGAACTACCGCAAGGTGGCGAAGGCCCACCGCGACCTGGAGCCGACGGTGGAGAAGTTCCGCGAGTACCGCAAGATCAAGGACGGCATCGCCGAGGCGAAGGCCATGCTGGACGATTCCGACCCGGATGTGAAGGCGATGGCGCAGGAAGAGCTCGCCCTGCTGGAGCCGCAGGTCGAGCCGGTGGAAGAGGCGCTGAAGGTGCTGCTGCTGCCGAAGGATCCGAACGACGAGAAGAACGTGATCCTGGAGTTGCGCGCGGGCACGGGCGGGGACGAGGCCGCGCTGTTTGTCGCCGAGGTCTTCCGGATGTACATGCGGTTTGCCGAGCAGCACAAGTGGAAGGTGGAGGTGCTGTCGCAGAGCGAGACGGGCATCGGGAATGGACTGAAGGATGTGACCGCGATTATCGAGGGTGACCACGTGTATTCGCAGCTGAAGTACGAGTCCGGGGTGCATCGGGTGCAGCGTGTGCCGGCCACCGAGACGCAGGGGCGCGTGCATACTTCGGCCATCACCGTTGCGGTGCTGCCGGAGGCGGAAGAGGTCGACGTGAAGATCGAAGCGAAAGACCTGCGCATCGACACGTTCTGCTCGTCGGGGCCGGGCGGGCAATCGGTGAACACGACCTATTCTGCGGTGCGGATTACCCATCTGCCGACGAATACGGTGGTGAGCTGCCAGGACGAGAAGTCGCAGATCAAGAACCGCGAGAAGGGCATGCGCGTGCTGCGGGCGCGGCTGTACGAGGTTGAGGCCGAACGCATTCATCAGTTGCAGGCGAAGGACCGCAAGCAGCAGATCGGGAGTGGCGACCGGAGCGAGAAGATTCGAACGTATAACTTCCCGCAGAACCGGATGACCGACCACCGCATCGGGCTAACGACTCACCAACTGGCGCAGGTCATGGAGGGGCAGTTGCAGCCGACCATCGATGCGCTGATCGCACACTATACGGCGGAGAAGCTGAAGGCAGATAACGCGGCGGCGTGAGGCTGGCTGCTAGTCGGGGACCTGCCAGCCGGTCATTGTGCCGGCCAGCGTGGTTTTGTCGGTTGCGGTGCCGCTGGTGGCATGGGCCATGGCCGGGAAAGCGGCGTGCATGGCGTCGGAATTGGCCCACACGGGAACATCTTCCATTCGGTAGTGGTAGACCACCCGGGTTTCGGGGAAGCCGTTTGCCGGCGCGGGCGGGGTGAAGCTGTCAATGCTGGTGACCACGCGATGGCCGTAGCAGAAGCGGGGCGCCACGCGAGCTCCCGCGGCGGTTGGGGTATAGCGGCTGACGCGAATGTCCTGCTCCGACGCGACGGTGAGGAGTTGCTGGGCGACGAGTGCGTTCATCTGCTGTAGCTTGGCGGGATCGCCCGTCTCGTACGGGAAGCGTGGCGCGTCGGGGAAGAGGCAGTCGGGATACTGGAGGAAGTGGGCGTTGAGTCCGGCTATGAAGTTGTCCGGCGTGGCTGAGGACTTGGAGTGGCATGCTGCGGCGGACAGCACAAGGGCCGCGGCGGTGAGAACCGTGAGTCCTGGTGCGGTGACTCGAGCGGAGAACATAGATGTACCTCGCGTGCCATGCTTCGCAGTTCGTTGGATGCAGATGGCAGGAACTATCGCGGCAAATTCCAGGTCGAGTCGCGTTCGCGAGGCTTTGGTAGAACTCGATAGAAGCACTCAGTAGAAGTCGGCGCAGCTGAGGAAGTAGCCGCAGGTGCGACAGACCAGCTTGCACCGGCTCTCTTGCAGCCGCGACGAACAAGTGGGGCAGAAGACGGAGTGATGCTCGTCCGTCAGCGGGCACTGGTCCGGCTGCCGGTCGGGGATGGGCGAAGGTGCGAGTTGCTCGGTTTCCGACGGCATCAGGGATAGCGTAGCTCAGCGGCACCAATTTTTCACGTGGGTTTCTGGCCTTGGCGTACCTCGCAGGCATCAGATGGGGTACCGTTTATATGGTGCAGTCCTAAACCAGCAACCGAGAGGAACAGGAGAGAAACCATGGATCGCAGCGCGAGTGCAGTTTGGAACGGCAGTTTGAAAGAGGGTAAGGGCACGATTTCCAGCCAGAGCGGTGCCTTGAAGAGTATGCAGTACAGCTTTGCGGCGCGATTCGCCGAGGGCGTGGGTACCAACCCCGAAGAGTTGATTGCGGCGGCTCATGCAGGCTGCTTCTCCATGGCGCTGAGCGCGGAGTTGGGCAAGGCGGGCTTTACGCCGGACTCCATTGAGACGACCGCGGTGGCGACGCTGGACCTGCACGACAAACCGACCGTAACAAAGATCCACCTGACCACCAAGGCGAAGATTCCCGGAATCGATAAGGCGAAGTTCGACGAGATTGCCAAGGGAGCGAAAGAAGGCTGCCCGATCTCCCGGCTGCTGAAGGCGGCTGAGATCACGCTGGACGCGACGCTGGCCTAGAGAAAAGAGCCAGGGGCAGGGGCCAGGTACCAGGGGCGGGTGTTTCCTGGTACCTCGGACCTGGTACCTCGAAGCTAGTGGGTGTGGTTGTGGTCGTGCGCGCCGGCTGCCTCGAGTGCCGGCGGCGGCGCGGAACAGCCGTTGGTGGTCTCGCAGCCGCGAATCTCGAACTGGATGGTCGTGTGGGTGATGCGAAAGCGGTCGCGCAGCGTGCAGTTGATCGCATCCAGGATGCTTGAACACTCCGAGAGCGGCATCTCCGGGATGATGACGTGACTGGCCAGCGCATGGGATGCGGAGCCGAGTGACCAGCAGTGCAGGTCGTGGACGTCGAGCACGCCGGGAACCTCGGCGAGCGCGGTGCGGACATCCGCGAGTTGGAGCGTGCGCGGGGTGCCCTCGAGCAGGATATTGAGGGTCTCGCGGACAATGGAGATCGAGCTCCAGACGATCATGGCGGCAATGCCGAGGGACAGCACGGGGTCAATCCACATCAGGCCGCTGAAGAGGATGCCTGCACCGCCGACGATGACGGCGGCAGTAGAGAGCGTGTCGCCGAGCATGTGCAGGAAGACGCTGCGGATGTTGACGTCGCCGGAGGAGTTCCAGAGCAGGGCAGCAATGGCGCCGTTCATGAGGACGCCGGCGGCGGCGACCGCCATCATCATGCGGGGCTGGACGGCGATGGGCGCGTAGAGACGATGGATTGCGGAGATGCCTATCCAGGCTGCGAGCACGATGAGGGTGAGAGCGTTGACGAAGGCGGTGAGCACGCCGGCGCGCTGGTAGCCGAAGGTCTTCTGGTCAGTGGCCGGGCGGGTCTGGAAATAGACGGCGGCGAAGGAGAGCAGGATGGCGAGGAGATCGCTGAGGTTATGCCCAGCTTCCGACATCAGCGCCAGGGAATGTGCGCGGACGCCGAAGTAAAAGGTAGCCAGAACATACGCGGCCGTCAGCGCCATGGAAAACTGCAGGACGCGCTGCATCTTGCGGTTCGGGCTGGCCACCATATGCATCTCCTTTAGTATACCGGGGTTGGGTATGCGGCGAAGGTACTCGCGACTCGGTACCAGGACCCAGGGGTGCTGGTTTCAGGGCCTTGGGTCGTCAAAAACGCCAGTCCTTGGTCACGAGTCCCTGACACCGCTCGTGGAGCGATATACTGGAAATTGCTGATGAAATCGACTTTTTACGATCGTGCGGACAAATTGTTGAAAAAAGATGCGAGTGGAAAGGGTGCGGGTTTGGTGATGCATCCTCTGGATTTGGGTGAGGGAAGGCGCGTGCGGTCCACCACGGTGCTGTGCGTGCGGCGGGGCGACAGCGTGGTGATGGCGGCCGATGGGCAAGTGACGCTGGGCGCAAACGTGATGAAAGCGTCGGCGAAGAAGATCCGGCGGTTGTACCAGGACAAGGTGCTAGCGGGGTTTGCGGGATCGACGGCGGATGCCTTCTCGCTGTTTGGGCGCTTCGAGACCAAGCTGGAGCAGTACGCGGGGAACCTGGGGCGCTCCGCAGTGGAACTGGCCAAGGATTGGCGGACGGACCGGATGCTGCGCCACCTGGAAGCCCTGCTGATTGTCACCGACCTGACGGCGACCTTTGTGCTGAGCGGGAACGGCGATGTAATTGAGCCGGACGAGGGGATTGTGGCGATTGGGTCGGGCGGGAGTTTTGCGCTGGCGTCGGCGCGGGCGCTCATTGAGAACACGGAGTTGAGCGCGCGAGAGATTGCGGAGAAGAGTTTGAGGATTGCGGGGCAGATCTGTATCTATACGAATGACCAGTTGACGATTGAAGAGTTGAAGAAGGCTTAGGGGTCCGCGGCGGCACAAATGCGGGGATTCTTCGCTGCGCTCAGAATGACAAGTTCTTAGGTTGCGCGGCTCATGTGGGGATAAAGAGGAAAAGTAATGGCGATTTATTTACCGGGGACGGCGGAAGACCAGGCTTTGGCGCTGGATGAGATGACTCCGCGCGAGATTGTGGCGGAGCTGGACAAGTACGTGGTGGGGCAGGGTGCGGCCAAGCGCGCGGTGGCGATTGCGCTGCGCAACCGCATGCGGCGGCAGAAGCTCTCGCCCGAACTGGCCGACGACATCATGCCCAAGAACATCATCATGATCGGGCCGACCGGCGTGGGCAAGACGGAAATTGCGCGGCGGCTGGCGAAGCTGACCAACTCGCCGTTCCTGAAGGTGGAGGCGTCGAAGTTTACCGAGGTGGGGTACGTTGGGCGCGACGTGGAGTCGATTGTGCGCGACCTGGTGGAGATCGCGATCGACATGGTGCGTGAAGAAAAGATGGAGGACGTGGAAGACAAGGCGGAAATGAACGCCGAGGACCGGCTGCTGGACCTGCTGCTGCCGCCGCCTACGGCAACCCAGGCCGCTTCAGCAAAGGCTGCGGGGCCTGCCGCGGTGATGATGACTCCGGTGGGCGTGCGCGCGGTGCAGGTGCTTCAGGTGCCTGCGGCGGAGCCACCGACGATCGAGGGAAATGCGGAGAAGGCCGGCGATGCGGCGGCGCAATCCAGCCACGAGCGTACGCGCGAGAAGCTTCGCCAGCAGTTCCGCGAAGGCAGGCTGGATGAGCGGATGGTGGAACTGGACGTGCGCGACCGCAATCAGCCCAGCTTTGAGTTCCTCTCGGCGCAGTCGCCGGACGAGATGGACATGAACCTGAAGGACATGTTGCCGGGACTGTTCGGACAGCGCACCAAGAAGCGCAAGATGAAGGTGTCCGAGGCGTTCGAGTACCTGGTGCAGGAGGAAGAGGGCCGGCTGGTGGACATGGACCAGGTGACGCGGCTGGCGGTGGAGCGGGTGGAAGACTCGGGCATCGTTTTCCTGGATGAGATCGACAAGATTGCCGGGCGCGAGGGCGGGCACGGACCGGACGTCTCGCGCGAAGGCGTGCAGCGCGACATTCTGCCGATTGTGGAAGGCACGACCGTGAATACGAAGTACGGAATGGTTTCCACCGACCACATTTTGTTCATTGCGGCGGGGGCGTTCCATGTGTCCAAGCCGAGCGACCTGATTCCGGAGTTGCAGGGGCGGTTCCCGATTCGCGTGGAGCTGCATTCGCTGACGGTGGGTGACTTTATCCGCATTTTGACTGAGCCGAAGTCGTCTCTGGTCAAGCAGTCGACGGCGCTGCTGGAGACCGAGGGGCTGAAGCTGGAGTTCACACCGGAGGCGCTGGCGGAGATGGCGCAGTTTGCGTTCCGAGTGAATGAGACCACGGAGAACATCGGCGCGCGGCGGTTGCACACGATTATGGAGCGCGTGCTGGACGAGATCAGCTTTCAGGCGCCGGACCTGCTGAAGAGCCCGCGCTCGGAGGCAACCGAGGAAGGCGTGATCGCTCGGGTGGCGGCTTCGGCGCCACTGACCAGCGAGCCGCAGACGTCCCTGCCACCGCTGCCGGTGATCGAACGGCAGACGGCAACCGGGACGGAGAAGGTGATCGTGGTCGATCCGGAGTACGTGCGCCAGCAGGTGGCTTCCATCGTGAAGGACCACGACCTGAGCCGCTACATCTTGTGAGTTGGAAGTTCCGGGCTGATCTTCTCGCTGAGGCGCTGCCTGAATGCCTGGAGAGCGGTCTCTGCGCGCGCAATGAATCGCTGCGGAAGCTTTGCCGAATCGCCTAGTTCGCCGGCTGCGACCTCGGCAAGGATGAGCCAGTCGTGCCATTCGCCGCCGGCCTGCTGGACGCTTTCGAACTGTGCAGCAAGACGGCGCGCCGCTGTGGCGGACTTGGGCGCGGATTCCGCGAGATAGCGGGCCAGTTTGGCGCGCTTGCGAATCTCGTGCAAGTGGGCGATGTCGTCGGCTGCGGAGGCGGGTGCCTCGGGTTCGTGAGGCCTGCCATAGCGGGCCAGGATCAACTCAATCAGCTGCGGCTCGCCCAGAGCCAGCGATTCGGCTGGCGCCAGCGTGCTCAGCAGGTCTCCAAAAGCCATGGGAAGCCGCGCATGCTGCTTGTGCAGCAACTGCTGCAGGTGGTCGGCCGCGTTGTCGCGCCGGCGGTTGAGTACACGGCGCAGACGGCGGGCTTCCACGCGAATGTCAGGGTCAGGGTTGGGGTCGCTGTTGTCGGCGTTTGTTTCACCACGAATGAGATCGCGCTGCACATCGAGGTCGCGGACCTGGCCAGCGGCCTTGCGCAACTTCTTCAGCAGGGTGAGTGCATGCTGCTGCTGCTCTGCGTGCAGCGGAAGGTCAGGCAGCATGGAGAGCAACTGAAGCTGGGCCTCAACGCGGCGAGTTGCGGTGCGCAGGTCGTGTACCGCCTTCTTCACCGGCTTGGCCAGGCAAAGCCGGCTCGCGGCCTCCAGCGAGGCGACAACTTCGCCGAGGTTCTGGATTGGGTGCGCCGGTTGCGGGGCTCGGACCATGGGGCTTGGGTGCCTCCTCCGCCGAACGGGAAGCGGGAGATTGAGTTTATCTCACCGGGGCCGGCGACCCTTCCGAGCAGCAAAAAAAGGCGACCGATGCACGGTCGCCGCTTTTGTTCTCGCTGTCGCACGGTTTAGTGTGCGCCGACGGTGTGCTTCTCGCTGAGCTCGCTAAGCCTTTGGGCCAGCAGTTGTTCGAGATCCTCCAGAGCCTTGGAGAACCCTGCAATGCCTTCCGACAGTTTGTCGCTGGCCATGCGGTCGGCGGCGTGCATCTTGTCGAAGGTGGCCTTGTCCATGGGAATCTTCTCGATCTTCATGGTGGCGGCCTTGGCGGGATCGAGCTTGCGCGGCAGATCGCCCTGCTTGGAGTCCAACTCCGCCAGCAGCTTGGGTGCAATGGTCAGCAGGTCGCAGCCGGCCAACTCAGTGATCTCGCCAATGTTACGGAAGCTGGCGCCCATGACGACGGTCTTGTACCCAAAATGCTTGTAGTAGTTGTAAATGGTGGTGACGGACCGGACGCCGGGGTCGTCGGCGCCGGAGTAGTCCTTGCCCGTGTCCTTCTTGTACCAGTCCAGAATCCGGCCGACAAAGGGCGAGATCAGCGTGACCCTGGCTTCTGCGGACGCAACTGCCTGGTGCATCCCGAAGAGCAGCGTCATGTTGCAGTGGATGCCGTCCTTCTCCAGGGTTTCGGCAGCCTGGATACCCTCCCAGGTGGAGGCGAGCTTGATGAGAACGCGCTCGCGGGAGAAGCCTGCCTTCTCATACTGCGCGATAATATCGCGGGCCATGGCAATGGACTTCTGGGTGTCATAGGAGAGACGAGCGTCCACCTCGGTGGAAACACGGCCGGGAACGATCTCGAGGATCTTGCAGCCAAAGGCGACGGCGAGTGACTTGAACGCGAGCGCGGCAACGTCCTTGTCGGAAGCGTTGCTGCCGGCATCTTCGCGGGCCTTGATCAGAACTTCATCTACGATGGGGGCGTAGTTCGGCATCTCCGCCGCGGCCGCGATGAGCGAGGGGTTAGTGGTCGAATCGGTCGGCTTGAACTTTTCGATGGAATCAAAGTCACCGGAGTCCGCGACCACGGTGGTCATGCTGCGAAGTTGCTCGAGAAGAGTTGCCATGAAAGGCTCCTTACAAACTTAGATGCGTCTTCTGTGTCCTTTCGATTCTACCAATTTGGCAGGGAGAGCGCAGTTTGCAAGGCTCCGTTGGCGGACTGTATCCCGGCGCTGCCGATGACTCAAACCGCTGGCAATGCTGCGTTTGTGCCGGATAGCGGAAGTTCTGCATCGCGTGCCGGGGCGCGATGAGTTAGCTTGGTAGGCGGACGGATGAGGCTGCGGATGATGCGAAAGACGATCGACACAGGGAAGATGATGGCGCTGGCGCTGGGCGCAGCGCTGATGGCGGGCATGGCAGCCGGGCAGACCACACCGGCGCATCGTGGCGCGAAGGTGGATGGCTGGACGGCGCAGTGGATCCAGGCTCCGTGGAGTACGGAACGAGACGGCGCGGAGATGGATGGCAGCAGGCCGATGCCGGTGTTCCGGCGAGAGTTTACGGTGAGCCGAAAGCCGGTGAAGGCGACGCTGCGGATCGCAGGGCTGGGGCAATACGAGATGTTCCTGGATGGCAAGCAGGTGTCGCCGGCCGGGTTGCACCAGGCATGGACGGACTACCGCAGGACGGTGACCTATGACAGCTATGACGTTACGAAATCCCTGCCAGTGGGAAAGAATGAGCTGGGCGTAATGCTGGGCAATGGGATGTACAACGTCGAACAGACGCCGGGGCGGTATACGAAGTTTGAGGGGAGTTTTGGGCCGCCGAAGCTGATTGCGGAACTGCACGTGGAATATTCCGGCGGGAAGGCGGAGACGATTGGGACAGACGCGACATGGAAGGTGGCGCGCGGGCCAGTGGAGTTCGACTCGACGTACGGGGGTGAGGACTACGACGCGCGCAAGGAGATGTCGGGCTGGGACCTGACGGGGTTCAAGGACGCGGGGTGGGCCGCGGTGGTGGAAACGGGCGGGCCGGGCGGCAGGCTGGTTGCAGCCATTGCGCCCCAGGTAAAGGAATGGGACTCGCACGCGCCGGTGAAGGTGACGGAGTTGGGGCCAAATAGAGTGGTCTACGATTTCGGCCAGAACTTCGCGGGAGTTCCCGATGTAAAGATGCGAGGGTTCGCGGGACAGGTGCTGAAGCTGACGCCGGGAGAACTGCTGAATCCGGATGGATCGGTATCGCAGGCAAGTTCCGGCGGCGGCCGGCGCGGGGCGATGTGGTGGAGCTATACGCTGAGTGGGTCTCTGGATGGCGAGGATTGGGAGCCAAAGTTCGGATATTACGGATTTCGCTATCTGCAGGCGGAGTGGAGCGGAAGTGATGACCCAGCCGCAAAGGCGCTGAAGATCGATGAGATCAAGGGCGTCGAATGGCACTCGGCGTCGCCGGTGGCAGGCAGCTTTGAGAGTTCGAGCGATATGCTGAACTCCATTCACAAGCTGATTGTGAATGCGATGCACAACAACGAGGTGAGCCTGTTTACCGATTGCCCGCACCGGGAAAAGCTGGGCTGGCTGGAGGAGACGCACCTGGTGGCTTCGGGGCTGATGTTCAACAGCGACCTGCGAGGACTGTACGCGGCGACGGAGAAGAACATCGCCGATGCGCAACATCCGGACGGAATGGTGCCGACGACCGCGCCGCAGTATGTGGTGTTTGGCAAGGATCCGAAGAACGCGGTGTTTGACGATTCGCCGGAGTGGGGCTCGGCCAGCGTGCTGGCGCCCTGGGCGGCGTACCGATTCTACGGAGACAAGACGCCGCTGGAGAAAAACTACGCCGTGCTCCAGGCGTATGTGAAGTATCTGGAGAGCAAGGCGACGGATGGGATCGTCGCGTATGGGCTGGGGGACTGGTACGACATCGGGCCGAAAGCGGCCGGCGTCTCGCAGGATACGTCGCTGGGCGTCACCGGCACGATGATGCTGTACGAAGACGCCATGGCGCTGGGTAGGATCGCCGGGGTGCTGGGACACGCGGACAATGCGGCGTCGTATGCGGCGCTGGCACAGCGCGAGGCGAACGCATTCAACAAGAAATACTGGAACGCGGAGAAGGGCTACTACGACACGGGCAGCCAGACCGCGAATGCGATGCCGCTGGCGCTGGGGGTTGTGCCACAGGAGCGGCGGGCGGCGGTGCTGGCGCATATCGTCGCGGACATTCACGCGCACGAAGACCACATCACGACGGGCGAAGTTGGCTACCCGTACCTGCTGCGCGCGCTGATGAAGGCAGGGCGCAACGATGTGGTGCTGGCGATGCTGCTGCGCAAGGACCCGCCAAGCTATGGCGCGATGCTTGCCAAGGGCGCGACCGCGCTAACGGAAGGGTGGGATGGGGGTCACAGCCAGGACCACTTCATGCTGGGCGGTGCGGAGGAGTGGTTCTATCGCGCGCTGGGCGGCATCGATTTCGACATGTCGCGGAGCAAGGACGAGCGGATCACGATCCGGCCGCGGATGGTGGACGGCGTGAGCTGGGTGAAATGCAGCTATGACTCGGTGCTGGGAAAGATACGCAGCGAGTGGAGACAGGAGGGCGGCGCGACCTCGATGGACATTGCGATTCCACCGGGCGCCACGGCCACGTTGATCCTGCCGGTGAAGATGGCTCCAAGTTCGCCGGAGAATGCGCTGCCCAACGGCAAGGGACCGCAGTTGCAGGAGGTGCGCCGGGACGATGCGGTGGTGGCGTACCGTGCGAGCCCCGGGCTGTTTCATTTCCGCGAGACGGAGTCGCAGTGAAGGATGGCGTGCGCGAACAGCGTTGCCAACAACGGTTGGGTTGCGTATAAGGTGGAGCTGTTTGACTACGGAGCAACGGGCGGGTGAGACGGATGGAAGCTGCGAGATCGATTGGATTGCGCGTCGCGCTGGTGGCAGCGCTGGGAGCGGGCGTTGTGTGGGCGCAGGACCTGCCGTTGACCCAGGTGCTGACGCCGAGCGCGATTGCGCCACTGGACCCAACGAAGGACATCGCGCAGCCTGCGCTGGAGAGCGCTCGGCACAAGCCGGTGCCGGAGGAATACATCTGGACGGCCGACGATGCGAATGCCAATGACAAGGTGGTTTACACGCGGCCGAATGCGAACGAGCGGATTGAGCCGCACTATTTCCGGCGGCGGTTTCCTGTCGCCGTGGCGCCGCCGGTAGCTACCCTGTACATTGCCGGGCCGCGCAGCGTGAAGGTGTGGTTGAATGGGCTGCTTGCCGAGCAGGTAGAGAGCGATGTAACGTCGCCGCTGGGGATGCATGTGTTCACGGTGGATGTGACCAAGTTCCTGCACGCCGGCGAGAACGTGATTGCGATAGAGGCCGTGCGCGGACGCGGGGTTACGGGGTTTGCGAATAGCGCGCTGCTGCGGCAACAGACGTTCGGCCAGGTGGTGGTGGCGAAGATTGTCCCAGCGGCGCAGGGGATCGATGCTCCAGCGCTGGTGATCAGCGACAAGCAGTGGAAGAGTTCCGCGAGCGAGGCGAGTGGATGGGAGCAGCCGAAGTTCGACGATGCCGGGTGGAAGCCGGTGCAGAGCATTGGCGGCATCGAGAGCTCCATCGAACTGCTCCAGTGGAATGCGGATGCGGGGCTGTATGACTGGCCCGGCTACGACGGCATCTCCGGCTTCCTGGCGCACACGCCAATTCCAGCGCGCGGAATTCTGGCGCACACGGCGGGGCGAGGAAGCCTGGAGAATATCGAGAGCCTGACGGGAGGTGCAGGCGAGTTCCGCGTGAAGATGCCGGCGGCGCGGCTGAGCGATGAAGAGGCGCCCAGCGTGGTGCTGGACTTCGGCCGCGAACTGACGGGAAGGGTTGAACTAGTGTCGGATTCGGATGCCCCGGTGACGGTGACGGTGCAGATGGGCGAGTCAGAGTCTGAGACAATGAAGGTCCCGTACCTGGGCACGAACCTGCTGACGATTCCCGCGCACGGCACGGGCCACGGCCCGAAGAGCGCGTTCCGCTATGCGAAGGTCCGCTTTATCGCGGGCGGCCCGGAGCTGCGTTTCAGGGCAATTCGCGTCGACGACATCTATTACCCGGTCACTTATCAGGGTTCGTTTGAGTCGTCCGACCCGTTGCTGAACCGCATCTGGGAGATGGGCGCATATACCGCGCACCTGTGCATGCAGGACGGCGTGTGGGATGCCAGCAAGCGTGATCGAGGGCGCTGGATGGGCGACACCGACGTGAGCGGACGCGTGATTGAGGATGTCTTCGGCGAGCGCCCGCTGATGGAAGACACGCTGGATCGTCTGATTGGGCCGGCGCCGGTGGACCAGCATGTCAACGGGATTCCCGGGTACTCGTCATTCTGGTTTACCGGGGTGGCGGACTACTACCGGCATACCGGCGATAAGCAGTTCCTGGAGCGCGAACATGCGCGGATGGTCGAGTTGCTGGAGTACGTCGACAAGGAGTTCGACGCGCGCAATATTTATGCGAACAAGTCCAATGTCTGGCTGTATGTCGATTGGTCGCCGGAGCTGAACGGCGACACGCCGGAGACGCGGCGGGCGACGACGCTGGAGTTCATCCGCGCGTATCGCGAGGCGGTGTGGATGCTGCGCGAGTTGGGCGACACGGCCAACGCGGCGAAGTACGAGGCGCGGGTGGCGGAGATTGAAGCGGGTGCGCAGAAGTACCTGCTGGATCCGACTACCGGCACGTTCGGACCGCGCTGGCAGACCAATGCGGCTGCCGTAATCGGCGGCGCTGCGCGACCTGAACAGTACGACGCGATCTGGAGGAATGTACTGTCGCAGGTGGGAATGGGTGATACGAAGAGCCTGATCATTTCGCCGTATTACAACTACTATGTGATTCGCGCGATGGCGCAGATGGGACACCGCGAACAGGCGCTGAAGTGGATTCGCCAGTACTGGGGCGGCATGATTGACGAAGGTGCGACCAGCTTTTGGGAGGCTTACGATCTGAGCTGGTACCACGAGGATTTTCACTCTTCGCTGCAGTCGGACAATCGTTCGGGCTATTTTGTGAGCCTGGCGCATGGGTGGTCTTCGGGGCCGACGGCGTGGCTGATGGAGCAGGTGCTGGGCATCCAGCCCACCGCCGCGGGCTTCAGCACGGTAGACATTCGGCCCGACCTGGTCGATCTGGCCTGGGCCCGGGGAGCGGAGCCGACGCCGCGCGGGCCGCTGAAAGTGGATGCGCGAAAGAGCGCAGCGGGCACGGCGATTGAGGTCGATGTGCCGGAGGGTGTGGTGGCGCGGGTGTCAGTACCCGTGACGTCGGCGACGGCGCAGGTTACTGTGAATGGGACCGCGGCCACGAGCACGCCTGCGGAGGGTGGGGCACGGGCTGTAGTTGTCCTCGACCATGCGGGGCATTACCAGTTGGCTGGACAATAAGGTTGCGTTGCCGTTGCGATGAGGCACGTCCGCTTGTCTCCTATTTGCCCAATTCTTTATAGTTGCGCAAAGGGCGCGATTTGAATGGAAGGAATTTCATGAGCGGGATGCCCCCGGAAGAGTTCGCAAAGAAGATCGGAGCCGGCCTGCTCTCGTTTCCGGTGACCCATTTCACCGCCGATGGCAGCGCGTTCGACGAGCATGGCTTCCGCCAGCATATTGACTGGCTGTTGCAGCACAAACCCGCCGGTCTATTTGCGGCGGGCGGAACCGGCGAATTCTTTTCGCTCACGCTGGAGGAGTTTTCCAACGTCGTCTCGGCTGCGGTGGAGCAAACGAACCATTGTGTTCCGGTGGTCGCGGGCTGTGGTTACGGCACCGAGATGGCGAAGCAGTTTGCCCGGGCCGGTGAAACTGCCGGAGCGGATGGCCTGCTGTTGCTGCCTCCGTACCTGCTGAACGCCGACCCGGCAGGGTTGGTCGCGCATGTCGAAGCGGTTTGTGCCGCAACCAGGCTGGGAGTGATCTTCTACAACCGCGACAACGCCATCCTGAACGAAGTGTGGCTGGAGAAGCTGTGTGCGCGCTGCGCGAACCTGGTCGGCTTTAAGGATGGATACGGCGATATTGAGCTGATGACCCGCATCTACACACGCATGGGCGATCGGCTGACCTATATCGGCGGGCTGCCTACGGCGGAGACGTTTGCGCTGCCCTATATGGAGATGGGAGTGACCACGTACTCCTCGGCAATCTACAATTTTCTGCCCCAGTTTGCCCAGCACTTCTATGCCGCGGTGCGGAGTCGCGATCACGCGGAAGTCTTCAAGCAGCTGCGCGAATTTGTCCTGCCCTATGTCGATATCCGCAATCGCCGCAGGGGCTACGCGGTATCGATCGTCAAGGCCGGAATGCGCGCGATTGGTAGACCCGCCGGTCCGGTGCGGACGCCGTTGACCGATCTCGACGCCAGTGAGATGAACGCGCTGGGCAAGTTGATCGCGGGCCGCTCGTGAGTATGCGCGACAACCCATTGCCGGCAGACAAAATGACGTACATCCGCTGGCTGATTATCACGATGCTGTTCATCGCGAGTTGCTGCAGCTATGGCGATCGAGTCGCGCTCTCGGTGGCGGGGGTGGCCATGCAGAAGGCGCTCTCGCTGGACCCGATCAGGATGGGGCTTCTGCTCTCCGCGGCTGGGTGGGCGTATGTCGCGGGCCAGTTGCCGTCGGGCGGATTGCTGGACCGCTTCGGTTCGAAGCGCGTGTATGGAATCGCGATCGTGGCGTGGTCCGCCAGCGCATTTCTTCTCGGCCTCGCGGGTTACGCGCCGGCGGCGTGGGTGTTCTCCATCATCTTTGGCCTGCGATTGATCTCCGGACTGGCGCAGTCGCCGGTGTTTCCCGGCAATGGCAGGGTGGTCGCAGCGTGGTTCCCGACGGCGGAGCGCGGGCGCGCCTCGGCGATCTTCAACGCGTCGCAGTATTTTTCTCTGGTGGCATTTGGGCCGCTGTTTGGGTGGCTGGCGACGCACTACGGATGGCAGAGCTGCTTTTACTTTATGGGCCTGTTCGGGATGGCGCTGGCGTTTGCGTGGTGGAAGCTGGTGTTCAGCGTGACCGAGCACCCCATGATTTCGAAGTCTGAGATTGAGTGCATCGAAAGCGGCGGAGGGCTCGTGCACATGGACCAGACGACGGGGCCGCGACGGAATCCACTCACGTGGCGCACCTTTCGCATGCTGTTGGGCCAGCGAATGCTGGTAGGTATCTACATCGGCCAATTCTGCATCAACACCCTGACGACGTTCTTCCTGACCTGGTTTCCTTCCTACCTGGTGAAAGCGCGCCACATGAGCATCCTGCAGGCGGGTTTCGCGGCGGCTGTGCCGGCGCTGTGCGGATTCACAGGTGGGATTCTTGGGGGCATCTGCTCGGACTGGCTGTTGCGAATCGGCTATTCGCTGACATTTGCCCGCAAGGCGCCGATTATCGCGGGGATGCTGCTGGCGGTGACGATGATCGGATGCAACTACACCAACGTGCAGTCGCTGGTGATGGTGCTGATGTCGCTGGCGTTCTTCGGCAAGGGTTTCGGCGCACTGGGCTGGACCGTGATTGCGGACACGTCGCCGAAGGAACTGGTGGGCGTGAATGGCGGGGTGTTCAATCTATTCGGGAATATTTCGACCATTACAACGCCGACTGCGATTGGATTCCTGGTAGCGAAGACAGGCTCCTTTAACAGCGCGCTGGTCTTTGTCGGACTGACTGCGCTGGTCGCCATCTTCAGCTACCTGGTGATTGTGGGCGAGATCAAGCGGCTCGAATTGAAGCCGATGGGCGCAGCGTGAGCGCGCCGTCCGGGCCCGACCACTCGCCGCGGGTGACCGGTATGCGGGTAATTCCCGTGGCTGGACAGGACAGCATGCTTTTGAACCTGAGCGGCGCCCACGGGCCGTTCTTCACGCGCAACCTGGTGCTGCTGACGGACAACGCGGGCCACACCGGCGTCGGCGAGGTACCGGGCGGCGAGAAGATTCGCGGCGTGTTGGAGGAGTCGCGACCGCTGGTCCTGGACCAGCCGACCGCCGCGTACAACGAGGCCCTGAGCACGGTGCGGGCGCGATTCGGAGACCACGACAGGAAAGGGCGCGGGCCGCAGACCTTTGACCAGCGGACAACGATCCACGTCTTGACGGCGATCGAATCGGCCATGCTCGACCTGCTGGGCCAGTACCGTGGAGTTCCCGTCGCCGCGCTTCTGGGCGAAGGCCAGCAGCGATCGAGCGTCGAGGTGGTCGGCTACCTATTCTTCGTTGGCGACCGACAGAAGACCAAGCTGTCCTACCGCAGCGAGCCGGGCGCGGGCGATGCATGGCTGCGCCTGCGCAATGAAGAAGCGTTGACCACGGAGGCTGTGCTGCGGTTGGCGGAGGCAGCGCACGCGCGTTACGGCTTCCGCAACTACAAACTCAAAGGCGGCGTGCTGGCGGGCTCACGGGAGATGGAGACGGTCGCCGCGCTTGCAAAGCGCTTTCCGGAGGCGCGCATCACGCTCGACCCCAATGGCGCATGGTCTCTGGAGGAGGCAATCCTGCTCTGCACCGGCAAGCAGCATGTGCTGGCCTACGCCGAGGACCCGTGCGGAGCCGAGGACGGCTTCTCCGGACGCGAGGTGATGGCGGAGTTTCGCGAGGCAACCGGCCTGCCTACGGCGACTAACATGATTGCCACCGACTGGCGCGAGTTGAAGCATGCGGTCCAGTTGAACGCCATCGATATTCCGCTGGCCGATCCGCACTTCTGGACCATGCAGGGTTCGGTGCGGGTAGCGCAGTTCTGCCGCGAGCGGGGCCTCACCTGGGGATCGCATTCCAACAATCACTTCGATATTTCACTGGCGATGTTTACTCACGTGGCTGCTGCGGCACCAGGCAAAGTCACCGCGATCGACACGCATTGGATCTGGCAGGACGGCCAGCGGCTGACCAAAGAGCCCCTGCGGATTATTGACGGCAGGATCGAAGCGCCGACCGCGCCGGGGCTGGGCGTCGAGGTGGATATGGAGCAAATCGAGCGCGCACATGCGCTCTACAATACGATGGGACTGGGAGCGCGGGACGATGCGGCAGCAATGCAGTTCCTGGTGCCGGGTTGGACGTACAATCCCAAGCGGCCGTGTCTGGTTCGCTAACGCACGGATTTGTCGGCAGCGTGCGAGGTTCGTACCATGGATTCAGGGGGTGCTGCGATGATTGCTGAGATGGTCTTGACCGGTGAGATGCTGATTGGCGCGCGTGCCGTGCGGGGCACGGAAGGCACATTGCGCGCGGTGAATCCTGCGAACGGCGCGGAGATGGAGCCGGCATTTGGCGGAGGCTCCGTCCGCGATGTGGACGCGGCATGCGCGCTGGCCGAGGCTGCCTTTGATCCCTATCGCGCCGTCAGCCTGGAGCGGCGGGCGCAGTTTTTGGAAACGATTGCACAGGGCGTTCTCGACCTGGGCGATGCTCTGGTGGAGCGCGTGGTCAGCGAATCGGGCCTGCCGCGCGGACGGGTTGAAGGCGAACGCGGTCGCACCGTGGGGCAGCTTCGGCTGTTTGCGGCGCTTGCACGCGAGGGCCGCTGGCTGAACGCGACCATCGACCGCGCGCTGCCCGAGCGCAAGCCTGCACCGCGCGCGGATCTGCGCTCACAAAAGATTCCCGTGGGTCCGATCGCTGTCTTCAGCGCCAGCAATTTTCCGCTCGCCTTTTCTGTTGCCGGAGGCGACACCGCCGCGGCGTTCGCTGCCGGATGTCCCGTGGTTGCGAAGGCACACTCCTCGCACCTGGGCACATCGGAACTGGTGGGCCGCGTCATTCAAAGTGCGGTTGCGGAGTGTGGATTGCCCGAGGGCGTGTTCTCGCTGCTGGTCGGCAGTGGTTCGTCGGTGGGCGAGGCCCTGGTCCAGCATCCTGCTATCCAGGCGGTCGGCTTTACCGGCTCGCGGCGCGTTGGGCGGCACATGGTTGCGCTGGCCGCAGCGCGCGAAGTCCCCATCCCGGTGTACGCGGAGATGAGCAGCATCAACCCGGTCTTTCTGCTGCCCGGAGCACTGGCGGAGCGGGCCGAGAAGATCGCACAGGGGCTCGTCGATTCGGTCACGCTTGGCACCGGCCAGTTCTGCACCAAGCCGGGCATCGTCATCGGAGTGGCAGGAACGGACTTTAACCGTTTCCGCACCGCCGTTGCATCCAGCGTGGAGGCCAAGGCTGCGACCACGATGCTCAACTCGGGTATTCATCGCGCCTATTGCCATGGGGCCGAGCAGTGGGCGAAGGACGGCGAGATCCGCTCCGTGTCCTCTGGCGCGGCGCCGCAGCCCGGCTCCTACGCTGGTCAGCCGATGGTCTTCGCCACAGCGGCGCAACACTTTCTGGCGACACCGGCATTGCTGGAGGAAGTCTTTGGACCCGCGGCGCTGCTGATCGAATGCAGCAATGCCGACGAGCTGATTGCCATTGCAAAGTACCTCAATGGCCAACTCACTGCGACGCTACATCTAGCGGAGCGCGACATGGAACTGGCGCGTGTGCTGGTGCCGCTGCTGGAGCGCAAGGCTGGGCGGGTGCTGGTGAACGGATTCCCAACCGGCGTGGAAGTGACGTATGCGATGGTGCACGGCGGCCCGCCGCCGGCAACCTCCGACAGCCGCGTGACCTCGGTTGGGGCAATGTCCATCGAGCGATTTCTACGTCCGGTCTGCTACCAGGATTTCCCCGCGGCCTTGTTACCGGAGCCGTTACGAGATGCCAACCCGCTGCATTTGTGGCGGCTGGTTGAGGGAAAACTAGAGCACTCGTAGTGCGTAACGAAGCAGTTGCAGCACGAGGGAATCATGACTACCGAAACGAAGTTGCGTCCGCTTTACGTGCAGGTCCACCCGCAGGATACGGTCGCGATCCTGGTGAACGAGGGCGGCCTGCCTGCGGGCACGCGCTTCGATTCGGGGCTGACGCTGGTCGAGGATGTTCCCGAGGCGCACAAGATTGCGCTGGCGGACATCAAGGCCGGCGAACCCATCCTGCGCTACGGGTCCATCATCGGATACGCCGAGCGCGACATCGTGCGGGGCAGCTGGGTCCACGAAGGCCGGATGCGTCTGCCGGTAGCTCCATCGCTGGAGAACCTCCCGCTGGCAACCGCGGCCCCACCGCGAATGCCGCCGCTGGAAGGCTATACCTTCGAGGGCTTCCCCAACGATGACGGTTCGGTGGGCACGAAGAACATCCTGGGCATCACCACCACCGTGCAGTGCGTGGCTGCGACGGTCGATTTTGCGGTCAAGCGCATCAAGACGGAGTTGCTGCCGCGCTATCCCAATGTCGACGACGTGATTGCGCTGACCCACAACTACGGCTGCGGCGTCGCCATCGATGCGCCGGGCGCCGAGATTCCCATCCGCACGCTGCACAACCTGAGCCTGAATCCCAACCTGGGCGGCGCGCCGATGGTGGTGAGCCTGGGATGCGAGAAGCTGCAGCCGGTGCGGTTGATGCCATCCAGCGCGCTGCCGGTGCTTGCGTCCGGTCCGTACATCGTGCGCATGCAGGACGAAGAGCATCAGAGCTTCGGCGATATCGTGGCGGCCATTATGCAACTGGCGGAGAAACGCCTGGAGCAGCTGAACGCACGGCAACGCGTTACGCGGGCTGCATCCGACCTGGTGGTTGGCTTGCAGTGCGGCGGCAGCGACGCCTTCTCCGGCGTGACCGCGAATCCCGCGGTAGGTTACGCGTCGGACCTGCTGGTGCGCGCGGGCGCGACGGTAATGTTCTCCGAAGTGACCGAGGTTCGCGACGCGATCCATTTGCTTACGGCGCGTGCGGCGGACGAGCAGGTGGCGCGCGACCTGATCCGCGAGATGGCGTGGTACGACGCCTATCTGGACCGCGGCGGAGTGGACCGCAGCGCGAATCCCAGCCCCGGCAACAAACGCGGCGGCCTGACCAACATCGTGGAGAAGGCGCTGGGGTCGATTGCGAAGGCGGGCACCAGCGCCATTGCGGGCGTCTCCGGCCCGGGCGAGCGCGTAACCGCGAAGGGGCTGATTTTTGCGGCGACGCCGGCCAGCGATTTTGTTTGCGGAACCCTGCAACTGGCCGCAGCAATGAACATGCACATCTTTACCACCGGCCGCGGCACGCCCTACGGGCTGGCGATGGTTCCGGTGATCAAGGTGGCGTCGCGGACGTCGCTGGCCGAGCGCTGGTGCGACCTCATCGACATCGACGCCGGCAGCATTGCGACCGGTGATGCCACCATTGAGCAGGTGGGGACACAGATCTTCCAGATGGTGCTGGACGTTGCCAGCGGCCGCAAGCAGACCTGGGCGGAGCACTGGGGGCTGAGCAACGATTTTGCGCTGTTCAACCCTACGCCGGTTACCTAGTGCAGCCACCGCGTCAAAAGCAAGTCGCAGGGGCTAAAGCCCACGTTCATTCTCGGGCGGTAGTACCGGCACCGAAGTGCCGGCCTATCCGGAATCTGTTTTGAGTAACCCTCTCGAACTGTGTCTTTAGCGCCTTCCTAGGTGTACTTGATGAGTTGCATAAAGCCGAAGTCCATGTGCAGTTGCATGTGGCAGTGCATCAGGGTGTCACCGGGATTGTCGGCCACAAGGTCTACGGCCACCGTCTCCAGCGGCATTACGTTGACGACGTCTTTCTTGAGGCCGCTGATGTTTTTGTCGCCGATGCTGGCCACCTCGAAGGTGTGGCGGTGAATATGCATCGGGTGCTGATCGTTGGAGGTGTTCTGGAAGAGCAGGCGGTAGCGCTTGCCCTTTGTCACCTTAATGGGGTCGATGTTGGGCCAGGACTGGCCGTTGATGGCCCAGGTATCGAATTTGGCGTCCTTCTGCGGGCCCATATCCATGAGGGCAAGGGGCAGGGTCTCGTCTGCGTCCTTGAGTGGGGTGCTGTTGGCGAACTGGGTGTAGTCCCACGTGGTTTTCGGCGGGTCTTTCCACACCGGCGGGCCGGATTTGCCGGCATACTCGACCACAATGCCGAGACCCATCTGGCGGCCCTTTTCCAGGGTCGAGCCCAGCGTCCACACGCCCGGCGAGTTCATCTCGACGATCGCGTCCACGCGCTCCGCAACCGCTACCTGGACAACCTCAACCTCCTTGGGATTCGGCACTGGATTGCCGTCCATCGCGATGACGCGGAAGGTATGGCCGGGCAGCGCGAGCAACACATTTTCGGTCGCGCTGGCATTTAGCAGGTGCATCAGGACCTTCTGGCCCTGCTTGACGCGGATTGGCTCGCCCGCGCCCAGGCGGTGGGCATTGATGGTGGCGTACTGGTAGCCCACGTCGGAGCCGGAGGTTGCGGGATGGTTGGCGGATTGCGCCTGCATGGTTTCCACCATGGGCACGAAGGACGGCTGCCAGTGGTGGACGGCGAGAAAGAGCTCCTGGTCGTAGTGGCCGGGATCGGGGGCGCCTTCCACCAGCAGG
Source organism: uncultured Acidobacteriaceae bacterium (assembly GCA_963764735.1). Classification (GTDB taxonomy): domain Bacteria; phylum Acidobacteriota; class Terriglobia; order Terriglobales; family Acidobacteriaceae; genus Edaphobacter. The sequence goes on along the minus strand of CAVXTS010000004.1, from coordinate 287,694 downwards.
AAGCCGAATTGGCCGGTGTAGGTGCCAATGGAGAGGTTCGAGCCCGCGGTGGTGTGGGTGTGGTACCAGCGCATTCCCGGGGGGTTGGGCGAGGCGAGGGTGTAGCGCAGGCTGCCGCCGGCGGGAATCATCGGAGAGCCCTCCTCCATGGCACCGTCGTTGTATGGGTCGGTGGTGAGCCCGTGCCAATGGACGATGTCTTCGTGATCGGTGTGGTTGGCTACGTCGATGGCGGTTGACACTCCCTGGCGCAGGCGCAGGATCGGGCCGGGAACCTGGCCGTTGAAGGCGAGGGTCTTGATGTTTACGCCGGGTGAAATCTCCAACGTGCAGGGCTGGATGGTAAGCGAGTGGTCCGCTTTGGATTGGGGCGGCTTGGCGGGTGCGGCGGTCTTCTTTGCCGCGGGTTGCTGAGCCGCGTAGAGCAAGCCGGATGGCGCGGGCGTGAGAGCGTCCAGCAGCGGGGAAGCCACGACTCCGCCGGCGGACAGAAGAAACGATCTACGGTTCATTGGCACCTCTCTGAAGGCTGGAAACTGGTCTCAAATAAATATTTCTCGTGATGCGCGGATTGCCGTCCAGCATAACGCTTCGTCGCTCCTCCGGGCCGGTTGCGGGGTTGATTGGTGGCCCCCCCACCCCCCCTATCGATTTCTGCATGATCAAGAAACTAAAAGGCTTACATGCTATGATCTAGAAGGTAAACGACTTACATGTAAATGGCTCTTTTAATTGGACTTAGTTCCGGCAATTTCCCACCCCCGATAGTGAGAGACACAATCCTGAGGCCGGTGGATTCTGTTCTGACTCTTCCTCAATTATACAGTGGCGTGTCAAGCAAAGACGGCTTTTTGGAGTGCTGGCGAGAGCAGAAGAATGGTTGCGCGAGCAGTTTGCGTCCCACCCTTCGCAGAGCCGCGAAGGATGGGGCACCCAAGCTTTTTAGGTCGGTCACGGGTGGGCCACCCGCCTGTAGTCCGACGAGTTCCTACCCCCGCTCCCGCTGCCGCACCGCGCAGGGTTAGTTAATTGACACCTGAAGGAATGGGGATGTATGAAAGTACGCAGCCGAAACAGAGGAAAACCATGACATTTGAAACGCTGGAGATGGACCGCAGGACTGTCCTGAAGACGCTGGGATCGGTCGTGGGCGGAGCGGCGCTTTCGCGGTTCAGCTTCGCGGCTGGTTTCGATGGAAAACCGACCAAGCCGTTGCGCGGGCTCTTCCCCATCGCCGCAACTCCCTACACGCCGGACAACAAACTGGATCTGGACTGCCTGAATAACGAAGTGGCTTTTTGCAATCGAGGAGGCGTTCCCGGGGTGATCTGGCCACAGATTGCGAGCGGGTGGACGTCGCTGACCGCGGACGAGCGGTTTGCCGGGGCCGAGCAAATGATTGCAGCCGGCAAAGGCGGCAAGACCGCTATTGTGATTGGCGTGCAGACGCAGAACAACGATCTTGCCGGGGCGGTTGCCTACGCCAAGCACGCGGCCAAGAATGGCGCCGACGCGATCTGCTCGCTGCCGCCGGAAAAGGCTGACGATGCGGCCATGCTGGAGTATTACAAGGCCATCGGCGCGGCGACCGATCTGCCGCTCTTCATCCAGACGACGGGCGATATGTCCGTTGACCTGGTGGTCCGCATGTTCCATGCGATTCCCACGGTGAAGGTGGTGAAGGACGAAGCGGGCGATCCGCTGGCGCGCGTGACCGACTTGCGCGAGAAGACCGGAGGCAAGCTGGCCGTCTTTGCCGGCAAGGGCGTTCGCCAGATGATGGACGAGATGCGGCTGGGATTTACGGGGTTCTGCCCGACGATGGGCCTGGCGGACGTGTTCCAACAGGCCTGGGAGTTGTATGAGGCGGGCAAGATTCACGAGTCCTACGATATGTTTGGGCGGATTCAGGCGTTCTCGACCATCGTTGGGGCCGATGCGTATGTGATGGTGGCGCGCGGGATATTCAAGGAGACCACCAGGTCGCGGTCAACGCCGGGCATGGGTTCGGGCGGCGGCGGCGGCGCAGCGCGCGGGGGAACGTCGCTGACGGACGCCGACAAGAAGAATGTCCGCGACGCGCTGAATGCCTACCTGAAGCCCTACCTGCGCGGATAAGCGTGCGGACTTTCTGTGATGCGAGAGTGTGGAGTGGTTGTGGGCCTGAGGAAGAATCGATCTTGGTGTGGATCGTGGGCTGCCGGCAGAGCCGTTGCCGGGCTGTGCGTGCTGCTGGGGCTGATGGCGCCGGCGTCGCCCGCGCAGCAGACGCCGGAAGCGCCGCGGCAATTCAAGCAGGTGTGCAGCCTGTGTCACGGCTCCGATGGCAGGGGAACGGACCGCGCGCCGACGATGGTGGACTCGCCGCAACTGCGGGGCCTGTCGGACAGCGAGATTGCCACCATCATTACCAAGGGCAAGAACAAGATGCCGGCGTTTCCTTTGCCGGCTGCAGATATTGACGCGCTGGTCCGCTATATTCGGGCGATCAACGTAACCGCGTCGTCTGCTGCGGTCGCCGGTGATGCAAAGGTGGGCGAACAGATTTTCTTTGGCAGCGGGCAATGTTCTTCGTGTCACGTTGCCGCCGGTAGGGGAAGCGCGAATGGGCCGGACCTCTCCGGCATTGCCAGACGCTTGTCGCTTCCGCAACTGACACAGTCGCTTGCCAACCCCAGCGCCCGCATTCCCACCGGCTACGATTCGGTTTCGGTTGAGCTGAACGATGGCAGCAAGCTGCAGGGACTAGCCCGCGCCCAGGGTAGCCACGACGTGGTATTGCAGACCAGCGACGGCAAGTTGCATCTGCTGCTCGAGAACGAGTACCGCAGCGTCACGCCGGACAAGCGCGCGGCCATGCCTGCGTACCAGGGAACAGCGGATCAGCAGCGCGATCTGCTGGCGTATCTGACTACGCTGCGAGGCGTGGGAGTGGGCCCACTCAGGGCCGACCAGCCTGCGGTTGCGAAGGCCGAGATCGACGCTGTGGAACATCCCGCAAAGGGGGATTGGCCGAGCTACAACGGCAACCTGGATGGCAACCGCCTGAGCCCGCTCGACCAGATCAATCGCAGCAACGCCGCCAAACTGCAATTGCAGTGGACGTACCCGATCAACTTCAACGGCCTGGAGACGACCCCGGTGGTGGTCGACGGTGTGATGTACGTAACAGGGAACAACCAGGTGTTTGCGCTCAGCGGGCGCACCGGGCGCGAGATATGGCGCTACGAACGGCCCAAGACTCCGGGGGCGACAATCTCCGGCGACGCGGCGATCGGGGTGAATCGCGGTGTGGCGGTGCTGGGCGATCGCGTCTTCTACCTGACCGACGATGCACACCTGATTGCGCTGAATCGCCTGACCGGCGCGCCGATGTGGGAGGTGGATACGCCGGAGGGCGCACCGGGCCAATTCGGCGGAACCGCCGCACCGCTGGTGGTGGGCGACCTTGTGCTTACCGGAGTCAGCGGCGGCGACAACGGGATTCGCGGATTTGTGGCGGCGTACAAAGCCACTACCGGAGAAAGGGTCTGGAAGTTCATGACCATTCCTAAGCCCGGAGACACGGGGCCAATTGCGGATACCTGGAAGGGCACTGCGCTGGCGCTGGGCGGCGGCGCCACCTGGACCACCGGCAGCGCCGAGCCGGACGGAAGCGTCGTCTATTGGCCGGTGGGCAATCCACATCCCGATACCGATGGGGATGAGCGCCTGGGGGACAATCTCTACAGCAACAGCGATCTCGCACTCGACGCGAAGACCGGAAAGCTGCTGTGGTACTTCCAATACACGCCGCACGACCTGCACGACTGGGACGCGAATCAGCCCGTTGTCCTGGTCAACACAAAGTGGCGTGGACAGGATCGCAAGTTGCTGCTGCATGCCAATCGCAACGGCTTCCTGTATGTGCTGGACCGGACCACTGGCAAGCCGCTGCTGGCGACGAAGATGGTGGACAAGCTGACCTGGGCCAGCGGCATCGACCAGACGACCTGGAAGCCGAATCTGCTGCCAAACAACGAGACGGCGGACCAACCAGTGCTGACCTGTCCGCCGGTGCGCGGAGCCACAAACTGGTATTCCACGGCGTACAATCCTTCCACTCGCCTGTACTACGTGATGACGGTGGAAGACTGCGGCACGTATCGCAAGGCGGACGACGGAGGCTATGGCCGGTACAACAATCCGGATGATCCGGCGAAGAAGATTTTGCGCGCCTTCAACATCGAGACGGGAAAGGCGGAGTGGCAGGTCGACATGCCCGGCCCGGTCCAATCGAATTACGCTGGAGTCCTGACAACGGCGGGCGGCCTGGTGTTCTTCGGCGAGAGCAGCGGAGGTTTTGCCGCGGTCGATGCCGCGACGGGCAAGTATCTGTGGCACTTTGAGACGAACCATCCGTTCAAGGCTTCGCCCATGACGTACGCAGTCAACGGCAAGCAGTACGTAGCAATTGCCTCAGGAGCTAACATTCTGTCGTTTGCCTTGCCGGACGCGCACTAGTCCGGAACAAGTTGCGCAAGGAGAAGATCAAGTGAAAGAGAATCTATCGCGCCGCAATTTTCTTGGTGCTTCCGCGGGATTTGCTGCAGCCGGCCTCGCCGCCGTCGCCAATCCTATCGCCGCGGCCGCACAGTCCGTGGGAGTGAAGCCCGGCGACCTGCCCGACCTGACCATTAAGGAGGTCAAGGTCTACGTTACCGACATCAGCGGCATCCACAAGCTGAATAGCCCGGAGACGGGTGAGCTGCTTTCCGTCGTGACCAACAGCGGTATCGAAGGCAACTACACCATTGGCGATCGTAATGCGACACCCGGATGGCTGGAGTGGGCGAAGCCGGCGCTGGTGGGCAAGAACATCATGGACCTGCTGCCAATACTGACTTCAACCAGCGGAATGAAGGGGCCGGGCGGATTTGACGGCGGCGGTGCAGGTCGTGGAGGCGGAGGTGCGCGTCCGGGCGGAGCGAGAGCAGGCGGGTTTACTGCGCCGGGATTTGGCGCGACTCCCGCAGGGGCGGGATCGCACTCGGCGTTTGAGGGGCCGGCGATTCAGGGGTCGGGGCTCTCTACCCGAGGTGGCGGTGCGTGGCCGAACTACTACACGGCGGCGGCGGATGTTTGCCTGTGGGACATCCTGGGGAAGGCCGTCAATCGGCCCATCTACAAGATTCTCTCCGGCGGAATGCCTACCAAGGATCGACTGATGGCCTATGCCAGTTCGCAGCATCTGCCGACCATTGAAGACTATGTGCCGGACGTGACCAAGGCGAAGGCGCAGAACTTCAAGGCGTACAAGATTCACCCCGGCAATGGGCAGCACGCCACCGGCCCGGCGATTCCCACGTACATTGGGCACATGGAGGAGATACGCGAGGTGCGCAAAGCGGTGGGCGACGAGTTTGTGTTGATGCACGATCCGGTGCAGCGATATAACCGCTCAGAAGCCATGACGGTCGGCAGGCTGCTGGATGATTTGAACTACGCATGGTTTGAGGATCCCATTCGCACCACGGACCAGGAAGGGTTGATCGAGCTGTGCGCGGCGCTAGATCTGCCGATTCACGTCGGCGAATTCATCTATTCCATCGCGGATTTTGCCGATTACATCAAGAAAGACGCGCTGGATGTGGTACGGCTGATTGCGGACAACGTGGGCGGGATCTCGGGCGCCATGCGCGTGGGCCTGCTGGCCGATGCGCACGGGCTGGAGTGCACGCCGCACAACTGGGGCAACGTGCCGGATATGGCGTTGCACTTCCACGTGGAACTGGCGCTGCCGAACTCATGGTGGTTCGAGATGCCGTTTCCACCGGAATACGCCGACCGGCCGGAGTATAGCTACAAATTCCGGCCGGACGCGGATGGCTATGTTTCGGCTCCGACCGCTCCGGGGCTGGGCTACCCCATCGACCATGATGCTCTCGACAAGATTACCAAGCGAATCGATCGCTGATGTTGCTGCGAGCCGCAACATTGTTCTTGCCTCACCCGCTCTGCGTGAGCACGCAAGAGAGCCAGCCGGAGAGAGGGTCGAGAGCATGATGCCAACGGAAGCGAAACCGAAACATCAACCGGCTTACCGATTCGCTACCTGCTGGTGGCCTGGCTACTGGTCGTTAGCGCAGTGGCCTACCTGGACCGCACCAACATCTCCATCGCGGGAATTGAGATTGGCCAGGAATTCGCCATCAGCAAGATTCGGCTGGGCTGGGTCTTCAGCGCATTCCTTATCGGATACGCTTGCCTTCAAATTCCCGCAAGCCTGCTGGCCAGGCGAATCGGTTCGCGACGTGCGCTGGCGTTGCTGGGAGCGTGGTGGGCAATCTTTATCGGGCTGACGGCGCTGCTCCCGTCTCACATTGGCAACGCGCTTATCCTGCTGGTGCTGATTCGCTTTGCTCTCGGAGCGGGCGAAGCCATCATGTATCCGTCGACCAGCCAGTTCGTCGAGCGCTGGTTTCCGGTGAAGGAACGGGGCAAGGCGAATGGCATCATCTTCGCGGGGGTCGGCCTGGGCGCGGGACTGAGCCAGCCCCTGGTCACCGCGATCATTCTGCATCATGGATGGCGCGCGTCCTTCGCGTTCAGCGCCTGCCTGGGCGCGCTGGCGGGACTGGTGTGGTATTTGTCGTCGCGCGACACGCCGGAAGAGCATCCCTGGGTCGGCGATGCGGAGCGCATGGTGATCGTCAGCCGGCGGCGCATTACAAATTCCGCGGCGGCTGGCGACGACCCGGAGAGCTATGGCAAGCATACGATTCCGTGGGGAAAGATCGTTCGCAGCAGAAGCATTCTCGCGATGGTCCTCAGCTACGTTACCTACGGCTATGTCGCGTGGATTTTCTTTGCGTGGATGTATATCTACATGGCGACTGCGCGAGGGGTGAATTTGAAGAGCACCGCGATCTACGCGATGTTTCCATTCCTCGCCATGACGATTGGGTGCCTGCTGGGCGGCGTGGTCAGCGACTGGATCGCGGCTCGCTTCAGCCTGCGGACGGGCCGCTGCCTGGTGCCGGGCGTTGCGCTGGCACTAACCGCGCTGCTGCTGCTGGTTGGTTCGCGGGCGCATGACGCACAGACCGCAGCGCTGCTGCTCGCCAGCGGGGCGGGTGTGCTGTATTTTTCGCAGAGCAGCTACTGGGCGGTTTCGGCCGATATTGCCGGAGAATACACCGTCATTGTCTCCGCGATGGTGAACATGGGCGGCCAGTTGGGCGGCGCGCTGACCGCTTCGCTCACTCCGCTGCTGGCTGCGCACTTCGGTTGGGAGACTTCGTTCCTGGTGGCGGCAACACTGGCGGTTGGGGGAGGGTTGGCATGGAGCGTAGTCGACCCGAATCAACAGATTTCCCCGCCTACGCCTGCGCAGCACTGACAAGCTGTCGATCACTTTTCTTCGCGTTGTTGCTTCGCCGCGAGCTGTTCCAATTGACGCCGCCAGTCCAGCTCCTCGACGAATCCGCGGCTCGATCGCCACTCCTCCTGGACTTTGACGAACAACTCCAGAAAGACGCGCGTCCCCAGCAGGCTCTCGATCTCCTTGCGTGCGTCGGTCCCGATCTGCTTCAGCATGGCGCCCTGCTTGCCGATGAGGATCGCCTTTTGCCCGGTGCGCTCACAGTAGATTGCCGCCGCGATCTTCGTTACCGGCAGCCGCCCATCCTTCAGCTTCTTCCGGGAAGCCGGCTCTTCGAACCGCTCGATGACAACCGCAGTCGCGTAGGGAACCTCTTCGCCGGTGAGCAGCAGAATCTTCTCGCGAATCAGTTCGGCCACCAGAAACCGTTCCGGCTGGTCGGTGGCCTGGTCCCGCGGAAAGTACCGCTGTCCCTCCGGCAACACCTCGACGATTTTGTCCAGCAGCGTGTCGAAGCCCTCCCGCTTGCGGGCCGAGATGGGCACCACCGCGGCGAAGTTGTGTTGCGCGCTCCAGTGGGCAATCAGCGGCAGCAGCTCCTGCTTGCGGATGGCGTCGATCTTGTTGAGCACCAGGATCACCGGGCAGTCCAGCCGCTTGACCAGGGAGAGCGCATAGTCGTCCTCGGCCGCGCTCATCGCCATGCGGCCGGTGATCTTCGGGCCGGCCTCCGCGTCCGATTTCGCCAACCTGTGAGTGACGTCGACCAGAAAAAGGACTGCGTCGCGCGCCTCCAGCGCGTCCTGCACCTCCTGCATCATGCGCCGGTCCAGCTGCGTCTGCGGTTTGTGCACGCCGGGCGTATCCACCAGCACCACCTGCGCCGCGGGATGGCCTGGCTCGCCCTTGGCCTTCTTCTTCAGCGGCACCTCCAGCACGCCGAGGATGCGGGTGCGCGTAGTTTGCGGCTTGTGCGTCACAATCGCGAGTTTCTGCCCCATGAGTGCATTCAGCAGCGTGGACTTGCCCGCGTTGGGACGGCCGATGATGGATACGAATCCTGAGCGAAAGGGCATCCCTCATTATCCGTCATCGCCCGCGGGGTGACGCTGGCCAGCCCATTAGGCTAAACTTGCGCGCATGAATCTACCGTGCGTGTTGGCCTCGTCCGTGCTCTTCGCATGTATGGTTCCGGCGCTGGTCTTCGGACAGGCGCCGCCCATCAATTTCCAGTCCACCGAAATTAACCCCGACCGCACCATCACGTTCTATTACAAGGATCCCGGCGCGAAGAAAGTGATGCTCAACATTCGCGACCTGCCCAAGCCCATGGCGATGGAGAAAGATGCGGGCGGGGTGTGGACCGTCACCACCGAGCCGCTTCCGCCGGCGATCTACAACTACTACTTCGATGTGGACGGCGAGTGGCGCATCGATCCGGCCAATCCGCACGTTGCCGTCAAGTTCCAGAATGTCACGAACCTGCTGACGGTGCCGGGCACGTCGCCGCAACTTTGGGACCTTGCCGACGTGCCCCACGGCGAACTGCATCATCACTTCTACACGTCAAAGGTTGTCCTCAATCTGCCTGACAACCAGAGCGACTACTACGTCTACACTCCTCCGGGTTACAACCCAAAGGCGAAGACGGCCTATCCGGTGCTTTACCTGCTGCATGGTTTCAACGAAGGCCCATACACGTGGACCGCGGTCGGGCGCGCGAACTATATCCTCGACAATCTGCTGGCGCAGGGGAAGATCAAGCCCATGGTGGTAGTGATGCCGCTGGGTTACGGCGATCTGAACTACGTCCTCACGACCGAGTCCCGCCGCGACCCGACGAAAGCTGCGGACCACTTGAAGCGGTTCCAGCAGGCGCTGCTGACCGAGGTGCTGCCGCAGGTCGAGGCCACCTACCACGTAGCGCGCGACCGGGAACACCGCGCTATTGCCGGTCTTTCCATGGGCGGCCAGGAGAGCCTGACCATCGGCCTGACCAATCCCGATAAGTTCGCATGGGTGATTGGCCTGAGCTCTGCCGCGCAGGGTTTGCCTGCCAATCCAGCGTTGGCCGGCATCAATCCCAAGTCCGCGAACCTGCGCCTGCTATGGGTTTCCTGTGGCACGGAGGACTCGCTGAGCGAGCCCAATCACCGGCTGGTCGAATGGCTGAAGTCGAAGGACATGCCGGTCACTTACGTGCAGACACCCGGCGTCCACTCCTGGATTGTCTGGCAAAACAATCTCATCCACTTTGCTCCGCTGCTGTTCCAGCCGAAGTAGCCGGCCTGGGGCGTGGGGGAGCGAACAGTGCGCCGGCCCAGACCAGCAGCACCGGGAAGAATTCCAGGGTGTAGCGTGGCTCGGAGTTGTCCAGGGTCAGCAGCAGCAGCACACGCAGCAGGATGCTGGCCGCCATGGCGCCGGCGAGTGGGCCAAAGCCTGCCCATCGACGGCGGCCCCACGCGAACAATCCGGCGAAGGCGAGCAGAAAATAGACGAAGTTCAGCGCGGCATAGGCGGCGGCAAAGAGAATCTGGCGCGGTGGGCTGGGATGCTTCCACCACTCGTCCTCAAACGGCATCATATCGACGCGTGGCCGAAAGGTCATATTAAGCACGCGTGCGATAGGCAGACCGATGTAGTAGCAGAAAGGTTCGGCGTGGATGCGGTCAACCGCAAGCTGATCGAACTTGTCGTCGTTGGCCGCACTGGCAGTGGTCGTCAGGTTGTACTCAGCGAGTAAGGCGGCGGTGCGAGCGTAGAGCGGCAGGGAATCGCGCGGAATGTTACGCGCGGCGTGACACCCAGCAGCAAAGGCGCGGTTGGGGACATAGGATACGTCGATGCGCTGGCTGTCGTACTCCCAGTAGACCTCATCGGTGGAAGCAAACTCGATTGCCCAGGTACGATACCAGCGGTTGAAACCGTCAAGGTGCTGCTCGCCGGGATCGTTGGCAGAGCGCGGAGCGAGCGGCTGGAAGACGTGGAACGTTCGCCAATTGCGAATCGTCCAGGGGGCGAGCGAGAGCGCGATGCAAAGAGCTGCCGACAATACTGGCGCGGTGGAGTGGAGGACTGCAGCGCGCCGCTCCCGCGTCGCCAGGCACGCCCACAGCATTGCGGGAACGACTGCCGCGGCCAGCAGCCCCTGGTCGGGTCGCAGCAGAATGGAGTAGGAGAGCGCAGCGCTGGTGACCCAGAGCCAGCGATTGAATCGCGCTCCCGCCCGCTGCCATCGAGCGAACCCGTAGAACGCCAGTGCGATGGTGGTCAGCACTGGCGTCTCGGTCAGGGGCAGGGCAGTGTAGTTCGCAGTAAAGGGACACAGGGCCGCCAGCCACAGCACCGCCAGCGCAGCGCGCTTGCCGAACAGCCGCCCGGAGAGGGCGCTGGCCAGCCAGCAAGTGAACAGGTCGGCGGCGATCTGCACGTACATCACGGCGCGGTAGTGCTCCATGCCGAAGAGACGGAAGCACGCGGCCAGGAACAGCGGATAGCCCGGCAGCCGGATCAGGGTGGGGCGGATCATGATGGAGCCAGGCGTGGCGCCCTGCTCGGTGAAGCCGTACACGTGGTGCAGCAGCAGGTTCTTCGCGATGTCGCCGTACACCAGGCTGTCGCCGGCGACGCGCGCCAGGTGGGCGACGAACCACAGGCGCAGCAGCAGACCGGCCACCATTGCCGCGCCCGCGCCCAGCCAGAGCCGCCTTCTCTCGTTCTTCATCTAGCAGCATCATACTGGGTTAGCCGCGGAGCGTTGACTTGTGTTTCGGGCGCTGCGTACGATGGCCAAGGGCGTGCTTTGCAGCAATCTCCTGTTCGCCAGGAGGCGAGCGTGCCGGTGGGCAATTTCCGGCGTCCAGTCCGGAGATTCTTCTGTAGTCCAGCATCTTCAGTTCGGCAGTGGCAACAAGGGAAACATGGTCAAGCAGGTCTTCTTCGATCCTCAACGCAAGCGCTGGAGACGGTTGCGGCGAATTATTGACATCGCCGCGCTGCTTGGCGTGGTTGTCGGAGTCATATTTGCCATCGGATTAATGCGCATGACGCCGCTGCCGGAGTTGCTGCTGCAAACGCCCAAGCGGAATTTGAACCCGCTGCAAGTGGAAACGCTTCCGGTCCGGGGCGCCCAGAGACCCCGCACCCCTTCAGCGCATCGCAAGACCACCAAGAGTCCGTCGGAGATTCCCCTGAACTCTGGGGAAGGCCTGCGTGCTGCCTACTATGTTGAGGACGACCCCGCCAGCTACTCCTCCCTGAAGCAGCACATCCACCAGATCGATTTTCTCTTCCCGGAGTGGCTTCACGTTGTCACGCCGGACGGATCGCTGACCTCCTACAGCCTTGATCATCGCCCATTCGCTGTGGTGGACAGCGCCGGTGTCCACGGCGTAGACCACGAGCACAGGGTGGCTCATACCATCCAGGCGGCGAATGAAGACACGGAAATCATTCCCCAGATCGACAACTACGATGTGGTCAAGAATGTGTTTCTTCCTTCGGTCGGAGATTTCCTGACCAACAGCGCTGCGCGCACCAACTTCGTCCTGCAGATCGATAAGTTCCTGGCCGCCAACCCGAGCTATCGCGGGATCACGCTGGACTTCCAGGAGATACCGTCCGAAGCGCAGGAAGGCTACATGGCGCTGCTCACGGCGCTGTATGCGAACTTACACCCCCGCAAACTGCAACTTTACGTCAATACGCCAGTGGGCAATGATGACTTCGACCTGAAGTACATGGCGGATCACTCGGACGGCTTGCTGCTGATGAACTACGATCAGCACCTGATTGGGACTCAACCAGGGCCCATCGCAGCGCAGGACTGGTTCGTCGACAATCTGAAGAATGTACTGAAGGTTGTTCCCAAGGAAAAGGCCATCTGCGCACTTGGCAGCTACGGATACGATTGGTGGACGACCATTCCGCCAACTCCGAAGCATCGCGGCGCCAAGGTTCCGCCCGCCAAGGTTCTGGAGGCGCATGAACTGTCAACGCAGGACGCCTGGCAGGCTGCCACCGAAGCCGATGCGCAGATCGAACTCGATCCCGATTCGCTGAACGTTCACTTCGCCTACGACGACGATGATGCGCATGTGCGCCACCAGGTCTGGTTTCTGGATGCGGTGACGGTGCTGAACCAGATGCGCGCGGCGCGAGCGCTGGGGATTCAGACCTTTGCGCTGTGGGTGCTGGGGCAGGAAGACAACTCGCTATGGAATATCTGGGACAAACCCAGAAGCATCGATCCAGTGAAGGCACTGGCAGAAGTTGAGCCAGGGTATGACGTCAACACCGAAGGCTATGGCGACATCCTGGACATCACCCGCAATATGCAAACCGGGCATCGCGTCGTCACCATGGACGATGACGATTCGGTGCCGCTGAACGAGCGCATGATCACCGCGGAGAGGATGACCTCGTATCCGCTTTCCTATAACGTGGAGCAGACGGGCTACGATCCGACAAAGGTTGCGCTCACCTTCGATGACGGGCCTGACCCCACGTGGACGCCGAAGATTCTCGACATCCTGAAGCAGTATCACGTCAGCGGCACGTTTTTCTTCATTGGCGAAGCGGCCCAATACAACATTGGCCTGATGCAGCGGGTGTATCGCGAAGGGCACGAGATCGGCAATCACACCTTTACCCATCCGGACATCAGTGAAATCTCGAACGCGAGCGTCGATCTGGAATTGAACCTGACTGAGCGGCTGTTCGCGGCTGAGTTAGGAGTACAGCCGCTCTACTTCCGGCCTCCCTACTCGATCGATCAGGAGCCGGATACCAACGACCAGGCAGCGCCGGCCAAACGTATCCAGGATCTGGGCTACATCATCATCGGCAACAAGATTGACACCGACGACTGGGACGAGCACCCACGCAAGACGACGCAGGAGATCATCGACGGTGTGTTTCAGCAGATGGCTGAGATGAAGCAGCGCTCCTGGATGCGCGGCTCCATCATCCTGCTGCACGATGGTGGCGGCGATCGATCGGTGACGGTGAAGGCGCTGCCCGAGCTCATCAAGGCGCTGCGGGCGCGAGGCTACCAGATCGTTCCCGTCTCGGAACTGATGCACAAAACCCGCGCCGACGTAATGCCACCCCTGAACGAACACCAGATGTGGCTGGCCCGGGTGGATTCCGTTGCTTTCGCTGTGTGGTCTTTCTTCAATCATTTCGTCGTAGCCGTCTTCTTCGTCGGGGACATCCTGATGAGCGCGCGGTTGATCATCATTGGCATCTTCGCCATCATCGACCGGTTGCGCAAGCGCAAGAACTACGCCAGACCCGACTATGCACCCCGCGTCGCCGTGCTGATCCCCGCATACAACGAAGAAAAGGTGATTGTGCGCACCATCCGCTCCGTGATGATGTCGAACTACAAGAACATCCGGATCATCGTGATCGACGACGGGTCAACGGACAATACTTACCGCGCAGCGGTCGGCGCCTATCCGGCGGATATCGCGTCGGGCCGCCTGACCGTGCTGACCAAGCCCAACGGCGGCAAGGCGGACGCGCTCAACTTCGGGCTCAATCGCACTGACGAGGAGATTTACATCGGCATCGATGCGGACGGCGTGATCGCGCATGATGCCATCACCAACCTGGTCCCCCACTTCGCCGATCCCAAGGTGGGCGCCGTCGCCGGCAATGCCAAGGTGGGCAATCGAGTGAACCTGTGGACGCGCTGGCAGGCGCTCGAATATATCACCAGCCAGAACTTCGAGCGGCGCGCGCTGGATCTGTTCGACGTGGTGATGGTCGTTCCCGGCGCCATCGGCGCCTGGCGCACCGCGGCGGTCAAGGCCGGCGGATGCTATCACACCAACACCGTCGCTGAAGACGCCGACCTCACCATGAACCTGCTGGAGCAGGGCTACTGGGTCATCTACGAAGATCGGGCGTTGGCCTTCACTGAGGCTCCGGAGGACATGAAAGGCCTGATGCGGCAGCGCTTCCGCTGGTCGTTTGGCATTCTGCAGGCCATCTTCAAGCATCGCGGCGCCATCGCGAAACGCCGCGCGATGGGCCTGTTTGCGCTGCCCAATACACTCATCTTCCAAATCCTGCTGCCCCTGGTCTCCCCGCTTATCGACCTGATGTTTGTCGCCGGCATAGGCAACTATTTTTACGACAAGCACTTCCATCCGGAGGCGGCTTCGGCTGCCAGCCTGGAAAAACTGCTCGTCTTCTTCACCGCGTTTATCCTGATTGACTTCGCCGCCTCCGCGCTCGCGTTCACGCTGGAACGAAAACATCCTGCCAGCAAGGGCGATGCCTGGCTGCTCTTCCACATCTGGATTCAACGCTTCACCTATCGCCAGGTCTTCTCTATCGTGCTGTTCAAGACCATTAAGCGCGCCATCGACGGCAAGCCATTCAACTGGGACAAGCTCGAACGCACCGCAACCATGTCCCAGGAGACAGAGAAGATTACCGAAATGCGTTGACCCCTCAAATGAGTTGCCCGGACGAGAATGGCCGCCGGCACCCAGGCGCTCGCGGTCAAGAAGCCGGCTGCGCTTGACGGCGCGTCGGCGGCGGGGGTACAGTCTTCTCAGATAAGCGAACAAAAGGCGAAAATATATGCCGAAGACGATGCACGATTGCGGGCCCTCCCTCTTTCCGATTCTTCCGGCAGGATTGACGGGAATGGCCAAATTCGCAGCTGAGGCCGAACACGTCGACGATGGCCACCTGGTGGAATACCGGACGCTCGAGGTGCGCAGCGTGCTTAACCGATCCACCTCCAAGCGCCTGCGCTGGCTGGCCTACAGCATCAATCCCTATCGCGGCTGCGAGTTCGGCTGCCGCTATTGCTACGCCCGCTACACGCACGAGTTTCTCGCTCCGAAGCCTCTCGCGGCTACCATGCAAGCCGTCACGCGCGCGCCGAGCCTCGCCGATCCCGAAGCCTTCGAGCGGGTCATCTTCCTCAAGCAGAATGCCGCATGGCTGCTGGAACAGGACCTGAAGCGCATCGACCCGGCGCAGGAGATCGCGTTGGGCACGGCCACCGATCCCTACCAGCCGATCGAACGCCGGGAGAAGATCACGCGCAGCCTGCTGGAGGTGTTCGCGCGCAAGCAGGGCTACCGGCTGGGCATCGTGACCAAGTCGAATCTGGTGCTGCGCGACTTGGATGTGCTGGCGGTGGTTGCCCGCCGCAATACCCTGGTCGTCCACCTGACCATCACCACGCCCAACGCGGAGCTGGCGCGCAAACTGGAGCCCCGTGCGCCGCGGCCGGACCTGCGCTTCGCTGCGGTGCGGCATCTGCGGGAGGCTGGCATTACCACGGGAGTCCTGTGCTGCCCGCTGCTGCCCGGCATCACGGACTCGGAGCGGGCAATCAACACCATGGCGCGCAAAGCAGCGGAAGTTGGGGCAAGTTTCTTCGCCGCGAATCCTCTCTTCCTCAAGCCCTGCTCGCGCCCCACCTACGTAAGGTTCCTGGAACAACATTTTCCGGCGCTGGTGAAAGACTACGAAGTTCGGTTCGGTAGGGCGGACTTCGCCACGCAGGCTTACAGCCGGCAGATGGAGAAGATCGTCGAGAAAGCCTGCCAGCGCTACGGCCTCCGCCAGAGATCACACGATGCGCTGCTCACCCGCGACCTTGGCCGCGATGCACCGGAGCCGGCGCCGGCCGATGGACCAGAGCGAATCGAGCCGGGACGTGTCGCGGCCCATGGACAACGGATGCTGTTCGCGTAGTGCGGGGATGAAGGGTTCAGGGGTTGGGCAATGCAGGCGGCGGCGCGCCATGGGTGAAGTGATGCAGCAGGAATTCCTGAAACAGCGTCCCAAATGCGCCCTCGGCGATTCCCAGCAGGGTGTTCGTCACCGTCACCTGCACGCCGTGCCGGTCGCTACTGGGGTAGTAGAGGGTCGAGATTCCGGCAGCCCCGAGGTTTCCCAGTACGTTCGAGTAGTTCGGCTGCCAGTGGCCGTTGTCGCCCTTGCAGACCGCGACGGTGGAGATGGCGTAGAGCGCGCGCACCACGACGTGCCCGTGACCGCGATAGAAGTAGCGCGGATCCTGATGCAATAAAGACGGAAGCAGTGCCGCGCCGAGAAACGTCGAACTCAGGCGATCTCCGTAGGTCGCGGCGTAGCGCTGCGCATAGCCGGAGAATCCCTGGCCGTAGCCGGCGAAGTCACCCTGCCACTGCTCAATACCTGCATTCACGCCAGTGGTGAAGTAGGTGACGGGATCGACCGAAACATGCGCCGCCAGCTTGAACTTCTGCTTGCGGGTCAGCGGGGCGGCATCCGGCAGATAGCTGACGTAGAAGTTCGGCAGAACGCCGAGGATCCGTTGATGGACCTCCGCGGTAATCTGGTGCTCGGCCAGGTCCTCCACGGTGATCGCGTTTACGCTGGTGTTAATCTCCTCGACGCCAAGCTGGATCTCAGGGACCACAACGCTTTCCCCCTCCCGCACGACCAGGACGTCCTTGATCTTCCAGGGCGAAAATCCGGACGCATGCACCAGCAGGGTGTATCGTCCTTCCGGAACTGTGGAGAACGCAAAGGCGCCGTGGGCGTCGGACAGCGTGGTACGCGTGGCGTTGGATTCGGCATCCTGCAGCGATACCTGGGCGCCGGAGACTGTGGCCGCGTCGGTGTCGGTAATCGTGCCGGTCACCATGGCGGTCGCGGTCAGTTCGGGCGGCTGGATTGCGTTGTGCGGCTGCTGCGCCTGGCCGCCGGCCTCGGTAGACGGGGCAGGCGCCTGCTGGGCCAGCAGCCCGGCGCTGAGGGCCGCGCATGACCCAGAACAGGCTCACCCGGACGGTTCTTCTTCTCAGACGGGCACAGCCCATGGGCGCTGCCTTTCCGAATCGCCTTGCCGCAGAATCGGCGCGGCGTCGATCGCAGGGGAGACAGAAAACGCGGAACCCCTGGGGCTCCGCGTTCTTCGTTCCCTGCGAAATGGGTCTAGCCGACGACTTCGATGCCCATCGAGCGGGCGGTGCCGCGGATGCTGCGTGCGGCCGCTTCCACCGTGATGGCATTCAGGTCCGGCATCTTCTGCGTGGCAATCTGGAGAATCTGCTTCTCCGTCACCTTGCCCTTCTTTTCCTTGTTGGGAGTGCCGGATCCCTTCTCAATACCCGCGGCCTTCAGCAGCAGCACCGCCGCCGGCGGCGTCTTGGTGATAAAGCTGAAGCTGCGGTCGGCATAGACGGTGATCACCACCGGAATGGTAATGCCAGTCATCTCCGGCGTGGAGGTCTTCGCGTTGAACTGCTTGCAGAACTCCATGATGTTCACCTGCGCTTGTCCCAGCGCGGGGCCGACCGGGGGCGCCGGAGTAGCTTTGCCGCCCAGGATTTGCAGTTTTACGTAGCCAGTAATTTTCTTCGGTGCCATTGGAAATTCCTCTATGTCGTTCTAGCGGCGGGCGCGTAGCCGGCTGCTGATTCGTATTGCAAAACTTGCCTGGTTGCGTGGTTTCGCTCGGCCGGGCCTGCGATCTACGTTTCCATCTTGTCGACCTTCGCAAACTCGATCTCGACCGGAGTGGAGCGGCCGAAGATTGAGACCATCACCTTCAGCGTCTGGCGGTCTTCGTTCACATCGTCCACCGTGCCGTTGAAATTGGCGAAGGGTCCTTCGTTGATGCGCACCTGCTCGCCCTTCTCGAACTTCACCTTCATCGTGGGCTTGTCCTTTGCGGCCTCGGAGCGGAACAGGATGGAGCTGACCTCCGCCTCAGAGAGCGCGACCGGCTTGTCGCCCGTGCCCAGGAATCCGGTCACCCGCGGCGTGTTCTTGATCACGTGCCACAGGTCGTTGTCCAGGTCCATCTCCACCAGCACGTAGCCGGGCAGGAAGACGCGCTCGATGGTGTACTTCTTGCCGTTGCGCAACTCAGTCACCGGCTCGGTGGGGATCATGATCCGGCCAATGCGGTTCTGCAGGCCGAACGCCTGGATGCGGCTCTCCAGCGATTCCCGCACCTTGCGCTCGAACCCGGAGTAGGCGTGGATGATGTACCACTTGAAGCTTTCGTTCACCGGCGGGGCAAGCTGCTCGGTCGGCGGATCGCCGCCGGGGTCCTGCGCTTCCGGAATCTGTTCGTCTACTGCCATGGTGGATGTGCCTTCTTCGTACGTCTGTGGGATGCTGCTGCGTGACCCTTGGCTGCCGCTACTGGTTATGCGTGAAGTGGTAGATAAACTGCGTCACGCCCTGGCCGACCACGTAGTCCACCAGCGCGAAATAGGCCGCGAAGATGAACACCGTGACGATGACAATGGTGGTGGTGGACTGGACCTCTTTGCGTGTCGGCGTCACCACTTTGCGCATCTCGGCGCGCACGTCCTTCAGAAAGTCAATCAACTCGCGCGGCCGCGACTTCAGCCGCTCCATCCCGGTAGTTTGCTGGTCCGCTACTGCAATCGTCTTCGCCATGGTGCCGCCTCAAATCCTGATGAAATCTGCTGCCGTTGCCCTACTGCCTGCCCGGAAAACTGGCGGGGGAGCTCGGATTCGAACCGAGAAGTCCGGTTTTGGAGACCGGCAGTTTAGCCGTTGAGCTTACTCCCCCCGAAGAGCTCCTGGCTTCTAGCTCTTAGCTCCTAGCTAGAAGCCAGCGGCTGGAAGCCAGAAGCTACTTGGTCTCTTTATGCGCCGTATGCTTGCGGCAGGTGTTGCAGAACTTCGAGAACTCAAGCCGGCCTGTGGTCGTCTTCTTGTTCTTCGTGGTGGAGTAGTTCCGGTTCTTGCACTCCGGACACTGTAACGTGATAATCTCGCGCATTTCGCTGTTCTCCTATCGTGGCCGGCCACCTCGGCCGGCAAGCAGCTTGCCCATGGCAGCAAGCTCCGAGGAACCCGCCCGCCTGACACGCCGCGACACAGGGCTTATTGGCCCCTGCTGCCAAATCCTGAATTTTCCTGCGGAAGGTCTGTGCGGTCAGGCCACGCACAACCTCCTTTATTATCCATGAAAAAGCTTCCAATTGGAAGTCCGGCCCGCATCCCGGCGAAAAGCTCAGGGCGGCCGCTCGGACCGCCCTGAGGCCCAAGAGTGAAGTCTTGAACTACTTCAGGATTTCGCTGATGGTTCCGGCTCCGACGGTCCTGCCGCCCTCGCGGATGGCGAAGCGCAAGCCCTTCTCCATGGCCACCGGAGTGTGCAGCTCAATCTCCAGTTGCACGTTGTCGCCCGGCATCACCATCTCGGTGCCCGCTGGCAGCTTCGCAGATCCCGTGACGTCGGTCGTGCGGAAGTAGAACTGCGGACGATAGCCGTTGAAGAACGGCGTGTGACGCCCGCCTTCTTCCTTGCTCAGCACGTACACCTCGCCCTTGAAGTTGGTGTGCGGCGTAATCGATCCCGGCTTGGCCAGCACCATGCCGCGCTCCACATCTTCCTTGGCGATGCCGCGCAGCAGCAGGCCGGCGTTGTCGCCCGCCAACCCTTCATCCAGCTGCTTCTTGAACATCTCCACGCCCGTGCATACCGTCTTGCGGGTCTCGCGGAAGCCCACGATCTCGCAGTCCTCGCCCACCTTTACCTTGCCCCGCTCGATACGGCCGGTGACCACCGTGCCGCGTCCGGAGATGGAGAAGATATCCTCGATCGGCATCAGGAAAGGCTGGTCGAGAGCGCGCGTCGGCTGCGGAACAAAGTTGTCCACCGCATCCATCAGCTCGTCGATCTTGGCTTCCCACTTGGCTTCGCCATTCAGCGCGCCCAAAGCAGAGCCGCGGATGATCGGCGTGTCGTCGCCCGGATAATCGTACTTGCTCAGCAGCTCGCGGACTTCCATCTCCACCAGCTCGATCAGCTCCTCGTCCTCCACCGCGTCGCACTTGTTCAGAAACACCAGGACGTAGGGCACGCCTACCTGGCGCGCCAGCAGCACATGCTCCTTGGTCTGCGGCATGGGGCCGTCAGTGGCGGCCACCACCAGAATTGCGCCGTCCATCTGCGCCGCGCCGGTGATCATGTTCTTGATGTAGTCGGCGTGGCCCGGGCAGTCGACGTGCGCGTAGTGACGCTTCGCCGTCTCGTACTCCACGTGCGCGGTCGCGATCGTGATGCCGCGCTCGCGCTCTTCCGGGGCGTTGTCGATCGAGTCGAACGAGCGGAACGAATTCTTCGGGTTGTGCTTGGCCAACACCTTGGTGATCGCCGCTGTCAGCGTCGTCTTGCCGTGATCGATGTGCCCGATCGTCCCAACATTTACGTGCGGCTTCGACCGGTCAAACTTTTCCTTGCCCATTGCGATTCATCCTCTCTTTGGCCGACAGATGCCGGCGATTCAAAAACAAAACTCGCTCTCGCTCAATAGTACGAATACAACTTCAAAAACTTGACCCGCAGTTCCGGCGCGACCTTTTCCAGGCTGGCGAGGTAGAACTCGCGGATCATGCCCTGGTCGCCGTTGCCGAGCGTGTCGTACTGGGCCGCGACAGCTGGACCCAGCAAACCCTTGCGCAGAACCAACTCGTAGTCGCGGATGCGCAGACCAGCGCGTCCCACCGACTTGAGAAAGTCCCCAACCCTGGCTGCGGAAAATGCGGTCTCAATGGCGGACCGGACGGCACTGAATGCCTCGGGATCGGCCACTGGAATCACTGCCTGCTCATGCAAAGCGCTCAATACAACTCCTACTTCAAGAACAATCTGGGGAGGGGACTTGTTGCCTTCTTAGGTCTTGGAGCGGGAGACGGGAATCGAACCCGCGACCAACAGCTTGGAAGGCTGAGACTCTACCACTGAGTTACTCCCGCATAACCTGCTTGCATCCGGCTTCGACTCTAGTCCGGGCTAAAGCCGGGACCTACCGTTACTCCCGCAAAAAACTGGAGCTGATGATGGGGCTTGAACCCATGACCTCTCCCTTACCAAGGGAGTGCTCTACCACTGAGCTACATCAGCTTGAAAACCAACCCTTCCATCCTATCGTGAACGAAGGTATCCCATCACCACGCGGAAGGCAAAAAACGCGAGCAGAATCCAGGTCAGCGAGCGAAACTTCCCCGGCTCCATCGTCTGCCACGCCAGCACGCCCAGCGCTGCGAACACGGCCAGCCCAATCATCAAGCGTCCGCTGCCGGCGGGGCTCAGATCCACTTGCACTCCTGCACCTGCTGCTTCCAGAAAAATGGTGCACAGGGGAGGATTCGAACCTCCGTAGCGCGTTGCGCGGCAGATTTACAGTCTGCTGCCATTAACCACTCGGCCACCTGTGCTTCTTTGCTTACAACGACTTAGCGCATGTAGGAGCCCCACCAAAAACACTGATGGCGATTTCCTGTGGGCAGTTGATCCTGGGTTTCAGCAGGCAGACCCGGGTAGAAAGCATCCTCTTCACCGATTGCCTGACTGCAAAGATCCGCTATCCAGCGAGCGTAGCGCGCGGTCGTTCTTATTGTAGCGTGTCGCCGCACTTTGCAACAGCCGTCCAGAGAACTTCGCCGCGGCGAATTTCGATTTTCGCAGTGGTCACAGGCATCGCGCTTCTCCTCTGGCTGCAACGCTCCTCCGGGCTTACCCTAGGTGCAAAGAAAAAATGGGAACCAAGGGGAAGTGAATTGACAAGTTCGGAGAACCAGAAGCTGCTGCACGCATTGACCGCAAACTGGCAGGCTGAAATGGAGGGGCAGTGCACGTATTCCGCATTTGCCGCAGACGAGCCGGACCCGCAACGCAGAAATGCCCTGCGCGGCCTGGCCGCTGCCGAACAGCATCACGCCGATCTCTGGGCCCGGCGCATCCGCGAGCTCGGCGGAACCCTACCCGAGTACCACGGCAACCCTGCAGGTCATGCGACCTCGCTGGCCAACCGCGTCGGCGGCATCGACCTCGCCCTGCGCCGCGTCGAAATCGACGAGACCCGCGACATTGCCCGCTATGGCCGGCAGTTGAAGGAGCTGGGCGATCAGCCCAGCATCGCCATTCTGAATGAAGTGATCGCCGACGAGCGCGAACACTATATGGTGCTGGGCAACCTGATCCGCGCGCGCCGGCCGTTGCCGCCGCTTCCGCCTGCCGGGCAGGCGCAGGACGCGCTGGACGATCTGCTCGCCGCCCGCAACAAAGGACGCCCCCAGGCTGCCACCTGGGTCGGCGATGCCATCTACGGTGTCAACGACGGCCTCGGCTCCATCTTCGGCATCGTCTCCGGCGTCTCCGGCGCCACCCTGGGCAACAGCCACTTTGTCCTTATCGCAGGCCTTTCAGGAATGATTGCCAGCGCGCTCTCCATGGGCTCCGGAGCCTACCTGGCCGCGAAAAGCGAGCGCGAGATCTACGAGGCCGAGTTCGCTCGCGAGCGGGAGGCTGTGGAAGATAACGAGCCCGAGGCCCGCGAGGTGCTCTCCCTCACCTACCAGATTCGCGGCCTGCCCGAGGAAGATGCCGACCGTGTTGTCGAACACCTTGCCCGCGACAAGGAGCAGTTCATCAAGGCGCTGGCCCGAGATCGCCTCAACATGACCGAAGAGGCGTTGAGCAAGCCGATGGTGTCGGCGGTTTCCGGTGCCCTGTCCACCGCTATCGGCGCGCTCATTCCCGTCGTCCCGTTCTTCTTCATGGCCGGCATTCCGGCGGTCATCGTTGCCGCTATCGTCTCGCTCATCGCGCACTTTGTCGTCGGCGCGGCCAAGTCGCTGGTCACCATCCGCCCCTGGTGGAGCAGCGGACTGGAGATGACCATCGTCGGAGCAGGAGAGGGAATCATAACCTACGTGATCGGTATCGGACTGGGCAGGATTGGAGGCGCGCAATAGAGGCAATCGCGCCGAGCGGGCTCAGATTGGAGCTGGCGGCCGGATTTGAACCGGCGACCCTCTGATTACAAATCAGATGCTCTACCAGCTGAGCTACGCCAGCCCAAACAGCTATCAGTCCCTGACTTTAGCATAGCGCTTGGGTCTCGACCAAACGCGGAAGCTCAATCCGGCCGCGCTTTGCGCTTCCATCCACAAAGCTTGCACACCTCTCCAACTCATGTGCGTCCATTATCATGGGTCCATTGATTTTCCTGGTGAACGGGAGACGTGTTCTATGTCTTTGCGCCTGTGTCTGCTGTGGCTCCTATGCCTTGCGTCTCCGCTTCTGCTGCCGGCGCAGGACGCAGTCGATGGCAATGTGGCTGGTCCGCTGCCCGCCCCCAGGACCGTGGCGAAGATGACCAACGACTCGATCGTCAGGATGGCGCACGCGGGTCTCGGCGACGTCCTGATCATTCAAACCATCGGCACCCAGCCGGGGCAGTACACAACCGACGCGGATTCGCTGGTCGCGTTGAAGCAGGCGGGGATATCGGACCGGGTGATCGCGGCGATGATCGACCACGGACGCATTCGCCTCACCGGCGCTGAGGCGCCCATCGTGCTCAGCGACGTCAACGACATCGGCGTGTATTACAAGGACCGCGCCGGTAAGTGGCAGGCCATCGAGCCGGAGATCGTCCACATCAAGTCTGGCGGCTGGGTTAAGTCCGCGGTTACCCGCGGCATCATCAAGCAAGACAGAAATGGCCACATCAATGGCCGCGAATCGAAGCTCCTGCTGCCTCGCCCCATCGAGTTCCTCGTCTATACGCCGGACGGCGTGGACATCTCGGAGTACGATCTGCTGCGCTTCCGCCTGAACTCCGACAGTCGCGAGTTCCGAGTGTTGACCGGCGGCGTTTTCCATTCCACCGGCGGGGCCGACCGCGACGAAGTGCCGTTCAAGCCGGTAAAGACCGCGCCCCGCACCTACCAGTTCACCCTTGGTGCGGACACTCCCGGCGCGGAGTATGGCATCCTGCCGCCCGGCACCGGCAACGCGACCAACGGCGGCAAGATCTACACCTTCGCCATCTCCGAGTAGCTCTCCGCCGTAACCCGCCATTGCAGCGCGGCTTAGGACAGCGTAAAAACAATACGGATGCGTAAACGTACGCGCTACTCGCTGCTCCTGATGCTGTCGCTGGTCGCTGCGCTCGTTGTAGCCGTGCTGTTGCGCAAGACGGCGCCGCCGGAAGTGGCGCGGCTGCTGCCCGAATCCGACGCGATTCTCTACGTCAATCTCAGGCCCCTGCGCGCGGCCACCCATTTCGACCGCACCGCCGTCCCGCACAGCCCGGACTACCAACGTTTCATCGATGCCACCGGCATCGATCCGGAGCGCGACCTGGACGCCGCTGCCTTCGCGTTGCACCGCATGGACAATCCCCATGGCCCCAACGGCCCGGTGGCTTACTCTGAGGTCTTCGAAGGCCGCTTCGATGGCGCGCGCCTTGCCCGCTATCTGGGCAGCATCGCCAGCTCGCAGGAGGAGTACGCCGGCCACACCATCTTCACCGTTCCCATCGAAGGTCGCCACCTCAGGATCGCGCAACTCGGCTACGACACCATCGCCATATCGAACATGCCCACCACGGAGCAGATTCACTCCATGCTCGACCGCTATCGCGCCGCCGCGTCGCCGTTCTCCGGCTCGTCGCTGCTGGCGGCGCGCTATCGCGACGTGCCGCTGCTCTCCACCGCCTGGGGCATCGGCCATGTCGGTCTGCCGTTCTCTGAATCCGGGCGCATCCATCTCTTTGGCCTGGAACTGCCCCTCTCGGAAGACACGACCTTCGTCGCCAGCCTGCGCCCCGGCGTTGGCGTCCTGCATCTGCGCATCGAGGAATACGCGCCCAACGAGGGCGATGCCGTCCACACCGCCCAGACGCTCAGCACGCTGGTGCAACTGATCCAGGCAATCCCGGCGAAGATAGCGTCGGACTCAGACAAAGCCGATGCCGAGGCCCTGCGCCAGTTCACCTCGACCCTGAAGATTGAGCAGCACAAGGACCACGCGCTGCTGACTGCGAGCGTGCCGCTGGACCTGGTGAAGAAACTGGCTGCACCGGCGACCGCCGCAGGGCCCATCGGCTCCGGCCTGGACGGAAATCCGCCAGACGAGGCTGGACGATAACCCGAGCTACGAAGTCGCTGGCGATGAAATCAAGGTGAATTGGACGCCGGAAGTGCGCCAAACATAGCCGAGAAGCATCTGATTGGTTAGACCAAAGGAGAGAAAAGTCAGTATGTCCAGACTCGCCGATGCACCCGCTGTGACGTCTTTTCGCCTGATAGCCCTCCTCACCCTCGCCCTTGCAACTCCAGCCACACTACGCGCCCAAGCCTCCGGGCAAGTCCTCACCGGCCAGGCAGCGTTCACGGACTGGAACCAGCAGTCGCCCGGCGTGCGCCACAAGATCACACTCGCCGACCTGCCCGGGCCGAGGCCGGATGAGTCGGTTGCGAACCAGCCCCGCGTCATCCCGCGTCCCGCCGGAGCCATGCCCATCGCGCCGCCGGGCTTCACGGTCACCCTCTACGCCGGCGGCGATACCACCCCCATGCAGCGCGCCGACAACGTCGAGCACATGACCCGCAGCAGCGGCACCTTTACCGAGCCACGCCTCATCATGACCGCGCCCAACGGCGACCTTTTCCTTGCCGACTCCGGCGCCGGCGAGATCATCGTGCTGCGCGGCGTCCGCCCCGACGGCAAAGCGGCCCAGATCGCCACCTTCGCCAGCGGCCTGGACCACCCCTTCGGCATCGCCTTCTATCCCGCTGACAATCCCCGCTACGTTTACATCGGCAATGCCACCACCGTGCAGCGCTTCCCGTACCACTCCGGCGACCTGCACGCCACCGGGCCCGCCGAGACCATCGTTCCGGACATCCCCGGCTACGCCCAGCTTGCCGGCGGCGGCCACTGGACCCGCGACGTCGTCTTCACCAAGGACGGTCAGCACATGCTGGTCTCGGTTGGCTCCGGCTCCAACGTCGACGACGCGGACACCCACCCCCGGGAGTTCCACCGCGCCGACATCCTCGAGTACACCCCCGACGGCAAATTCATCGAAGTCTACGCCCACGGCATCCGCAACTGCGTCGGCGAGGCCATCAACCCCATCACCGGCGAGCTCTGGTGCTCCGTCAACGAGCGCGACGCTCTCGGCAACCACCTCGTCCCGGACTATGTAACCTCCGTGCCTGAAGGCAGCTTCTTCGGCTGGCCCTGGTACTACATGGGCGGCCATCGCGATCCGCGGCTACAGGATCCCTGCGCCAACGGCACCGGCCCCAACCCGCAGCTCACCGCGCCGCTTACCGAGCAGCAGGCCGCGGACTGCAAGCGCGTCGACCTATCCTCCAAGGTCCGCACGCCCGACGTCCTCGTCCAGCCCCACATGGCATCGCTGGAGATGCTGTTTTATCCGACCCGCTCCGGTTCCATCGCCGGGGACCACCTGTTTCCACGGGAATACGCGGGCGACGCCTTCGCCGCCGAGCATGGCAGTTGGAACCGCAAGAACCGCGCCGGCTACGAGGTCATCAGCATCCCCATGCACGACGGCCACGCCACCGGCGAGTACGACGACTTCCTCACCGGCTTCGTTACCCCCGATGGCCAGGTCTGGGGTCGGCCTGTAGGCGTCGCAGTCGGCAACGACGGCTCACTCTTCGTCACTGACGATGGCAGCCGCTCCGTATGGCACGTCACCTACACCGGCAAGTAATTTTCGGCCTTCATCGTTACGGTTCAGACCACAAGTGAACTCTCATCCTGAGCGGAGTTTGGCCGGGTTCCTCGGCCAAACGCAGTCGAAGGACCTGCGGTTCGCATCTTCAGGGACACAGAAAATCACCATGCCTCTCGGGCAGGGTGTTTTTCTGTCGCCTAACAAATCGAAACTAGCTAGGAACCGTTGTTCACGCCGTCGCCGCCCATGCCGGCCAGCGTGTCCCGCATATATTTGTGTGGGTTCACCGGCGTGTTGTGGATGCGCACCTCGTAGTGCAGATTCGCGCCTGTCGTCCGGCCCGTCCGGCCCACGTATCCAATCACCTGGCCGCGCACCACGCTCTGCCCCGCCATCACGGCGAATCCCGACATATGCGCGTAGCAGGTCTCCACTCCATGGCCGTTATCCAGCACCACTTCGCGTCCGTAGCCGTTCTCGATATCCGCTGACTTCACAATCCCATCCGCGGCAGCCCGAACCGGCGTGCCCACCGGCGCTGAAATATCTACGCCCGTGTGGAACTCGCCCTCGCCGTTGCCCTTCACCGGATCCTCGCGTTCGCCAAAGCTGCTGGTGATGGGGCCAATTACCGGCCACAGCGATGGCGCGTCACTCGCCAGGTCGGATGTGCCCATCCCTATTCCCATCCCCGTTCCCAGGGGCGGTATGCCATCGATCATTCTGGTTGCCGCGCCGCTAATCGCGGAGTTGCGCAGCGCGTAGAACGTGTCCAGCGACTTGTAGTAGCTGTCGTCGCTGAAGTTGGAGGCGGCGTCGCTGGTTAGCGCACCTTCCGCAGCCTTCGCTCCAGCCAATTTGCCCGACGGCCGCATCCGCATGCGCTCCATGGGCACCGCCAGCTTGCTGGTGGTCAACCCATACAGCGCGGAAACCTCGGTCGCCAGTGAACCCAGGGACGCCGCCTGCACATTTTCTTCCTGCGCCTGCTTCTCCAGGTGCGCGTAATCCTTCTGCAGCGAGTCGCGATCATTGCGCAACTGGTTGAAACGCGCCGTCTTGATCAGCATCCGCGAGTACGATCCCGCCAACCCGGTAACCGTAAACGCTCCAATCACGGCCACCACCAGAAACGCGTACGCGTAGTGCAGTGGGATAGGCAGCTTGCGCAAACCACCGCTCTCATCACGGCTGACAAGGACGATGTAGAAGCGCTTTTTCAAGCTAAAGCGATTTAAATTCAAACTTGGGGACCCTTTTGCCTTAATTTGGCCCTCTGTCGCAGGTTTGCGGGCAGATGCCGGCACAAGAGAAGCGAATCAGCCGAATCAACTTTTGCAATCGCCATTCGCGAGTGCCGACTGAGGTCCGCCTTCTCTATTGGACGTTATCTTCAAGCTTAACCGTCGCCCCGCGGGAACGCAATCCGTTTATGCGCCAATCCCCCGATAAGTTGTAGAAATCCCGGAAGCATTCGTGACTTTTTTGCTGGTTTCTCTCTATTTTCGCCCCAAAACCACGCGCCAACCCGCCCTGCCGGCATGTGGGTTTATGCTGGGCCTCACGATGAAGAGAGCCATGGGCGAGCTGGAATTGATCGAGCGCATCCGTTCCGGATGGGGCGGAAGCAGCCCCAGCCGCCCGCGCCACCTCGCCCTCGGTATCGGCGACGACTGCGCGATTCTCCGCCCACCCCGTGGTCACGAAATCCTGGTAACCACCGACTTCACGCTGGAAGGTCGCCACTTCCGCCGCGACTGGCACCCACCCGAATCAGTCGGGCACCGGACCCTCGCGCGCGGCCTCAGCGACCTGGCCGCTATGGGCGCGCGTCCACTTGCGGCGTTTCTCTCCCTCGCCCTGCCCGGCAAAATGCTCGCAACCGCCGCCGGCCGCCGATGGCTCCAGCGGTTCTTCGCCGGCATGCGCAACCTCGCGCTGCAAGGCAACGTCCCGCTCGCCGGCGGCGACACAGCCGAGTCACCCTCCGGCCTGCTGCTGGCCGACATCGTGCTGTTGGGGTCGGCCCCCGCCGGCCGCGCGTTACGGCGTAGCGGAGGTCGTCCCGGCGACGCACTTTACGTCACCGGCTCGCTGGGCGGTTCGGCAGCCGAACTCGCCGCGATGGAGCGCTCGGCCCACCCGAAAAACCGGGTGCTCCATTCAAGCCAGTCTCATCGCCCTGGGAGGGATGCCGGCGACCATCCCCAGCTCTACCCACAGCCGCGCCTCGCCCTGGGCCTCGCGCTGCTGCGCCGTCGCCTCGCCACCGCCGCCATCGATCTTAGCGACGGACTCTCCACCGATCTCGCCCACCTCTGCCGCGAGTCCGGTGTCGGCGCGCAAATCTCCCTCGCCGCCCTCCCCATCCATCCGCTCGCCCTCAAGACGCCCCAGCGGGCCATCGACCTCGCCCTCCACGGCGGCGAAGATTACGAACTCCTCTTCGCCGCGCCCGCCTCGGCGAAGATGCCGCGCAGCATCGCCGGAGTCCCCATCACCCGCATCGGCACGCTCACCCGCGCCGCCGCCATTACCATCGTGGATTCCTCCGGCCGCAGCCGTCCGCTTCAGCCCCGTGGTTGGCAACACTTCGTGTCCGGTCAATGGTCCCCCGCGATTCCGTTATCATCGGGCCTAGCCTATGCATGACTCGACCAAAATCGTCCGCTCGACCCTGACTCGCCCAGTCGCCGGCGAGCCGCTCCATCCCAGCCCGGTCTTCGCCGCGCCCTACCACACGCCGGGCGACCCGGCTGAAGCGCCCTACAGCTACGCGCGCTCGCACAATCCCACCTGGACCGCGCTCGAAAAGGTCATCGGCCAGATCGAATCGGGCACATTCGCCCCCGGCCACGCCAACGCCGGCGACACCTATCGCGCCAACGCGCTCGTCTTCGCCTCCGGGATGGCCGCCTGCTCCGCCATCTTCGGCGCATTCCTGCGCCCGGGCGATGTCGCCGTCCTGCCGGCTAACGCCTACTTCGCCGCGCGCCAGCTCATGCAGGGCTACTTCGAGAAGATGAGCATCGTCCTCCGCCTCGCGCCCACTGCCAATGATGCCCAGGGCGACCATCTGGAAGGCGCGCGCCTGCTCTGGATCGAAACCCCCAGCAACCCGACCATGGAGATCTGCGACATCGTCGCGCTCAGCGAGAAGGCCCACGCCGTCGGCGCTCTGGTCGCGGTGGACAACACCACGGCAACCGCTCTCGGCCAGCGGCCGCTCGCTCTGGGCGCGGATTTCTCCGTCGCCTCCGACACCAAGTCCATGACCGGCCACAGCGACATCATCCTCGGCCACGTCGCCACCCGCGACCTGGAACTGCGTCAGAAACTCGACGAGTGGCGCACACTGGGTGGCGGCATCCTCGGCCCCATGGAGGCCTGGCTCGCCCTGCGCTCCATCGGCACACTCCCGCTGCGGCTGGAACGCAGCACTCAGAACGCCCAGCGCATCGCAGAATTCCTCACCACTCGCCCCGAAGTCAGCAGCGTCCTCTATCCCGGCCTGCCCACGCATCCCGGCCACGCCATCGCCGCAAGCCAGATGCAGTACTTCGGCGCGGTCCTCAGCTTCGAACTTGCCAGCAAGGCCGCCGCCGAAACTTTCTTCGCCAAGGCCAGGCTGGTCACCGAGGCCACCAGCTTCGGCGGCACCTGCACCTGCGCCGAGCGCCGCGCGCGCTGGGGTGGCGACGCGGTCCCCGACGGCTTCATCCGCCTCAGCGCCGGCATCGAGGACGCCGACGACCTGATCGCCGACATCGCTCAGGCCCTCGACGCTCTTGTGCCAGCCAAGGAGAAGTGATGGTCGTTCGCGACGACGCGCCCAGCTTTCCACACAACTGGCGCGCGGACGTGCTGGCCAAGCCGCCGCTGATTGCACCGGCGCGCCACTTCACCTACCCGCGCCAAGTCCCCGGCGAAGACGACGCACTGGCCCGCGGCGCGCTGCTGCTGCTGGTCCATCCCGCCGGCGCGGAGTGTACCGGCGGCACATTTCTCGCCACCTGCGCACTGGGGTTCACCGATCCCGCCATGCCCACGGGCCTCTTCGCCTGCCCCAATCCCGCCGAACTCTGCGCCGTCGCCGGCGGCTACGCCTACATCCTCGACACCTGCGCGCCCGAGCGCGCCACCCACATCCCGCTCAAGCCCGTCGTCGAAGTTCTCCCCCTCACCCGGCAGGGCCTGCTGGTCTTCGCCGGCTTCCACGCGCTGGTCGCATGGGGAAGGGAAGGCCTCGCCTGGCAAACCGCCCGCCTCAGCTGGGAAGGCCTTCGCCTCACCGGCGTCCAGCCAAACGAAACCCTCCACGGCTTTGGCTGGAACATGCAGACCGACAAGGAAGTCGAATTCTCCATCGACCTCCGCACCGGCGCCCACACCGGCGGCGGCTTCTGCTGAGCTGATAGCCGATAGCTGACAGCTGATGGCCGTAAAGCAAAACGCAGATCACGCCTCGGCCAGCGTATAGAAGCTCAGGGCCGCATCGCCCTGCTTCCGCGTCCGGGTCTGCACCAACTCCCCATAAGCCTCGGCCAGCGAAGCCTTGCTGCCGTGTTCCGCGACCACTACCGCCCCGGGCGCCAGCATTGCTCGCCCGCGTGCGCTGCCCAGCAGGTTCAGGGTCTTCTCGTACTCCGCCGCAGCCTCCCACGGCGGGTCCAGATAGACGATGTCCAACAGTTCGCTGGGCCGTCCCGCCTCCGCAGCCTTGGCCAGCCGCTCCAGCAGCGCTGCTGTGCCGCGCTCCTCAACCCCAAACCCGCCGGTAATCCCCAGTGTCTTCAGATTCGCGCGAATGGCTGCCACCGCCGGCGGAGCCTTTTCCGCGAACCACACCTGCGCAGCGCCGCGGCTGATCGCCTCAATCCCCACCGCGCCGCTGCCCGCATAAAGATCGGCAAAGCGGCATCCCTCCAGCCGCGCCGCCAGGATGTTGAACACCGTCTCGCGCAGCCGGTCGCTGGTCGGGCGAGTCCGCGCGCCGTGCGGAGCGATCAGCAGTCGCGAGCGGTATCTTCCGGCAATCACACGCATTCGACCATTATCGCCGTAGCGCGCCGCCATGGCGCACATGTCAGCGCATACAATATCCCCATGCGCGCATGGAGTTTCCCGATCGGCCGTTATTTCGGAGTGGAGGTCCGCATTCACGCGTTCTTCCTGCTCCTGCTCGCCATGGCGATCAGCGTCGGTGCGCTGGCCGGCGCCAGCTCTGGCCGCATGCTCGCGCTCTGGTTCCTGCTGCTCTTCGCCGTTATCGTACGCGAGGTGGCGCGCGCGCTCGCCGCCGCCTGGTATGGCCTCGATCTCCGCGGAATCCTGCTGCTGCCCACCGGCGGCCTGATGACCTATGCGACCATTGACGCCACCGAGCGTGCTGCGGAGCCCGCTATGCAACGCCGGATGGCCGTCATCGGCCCGCTCGCCAGCATTGGCGCCGGCCTGCTGCTCGGAGCCATTATTCTCGCCTCCGCCCCCGGCATCGACCTGGTCGGCAGGCCGTGGGTCGCGCCGCCGCATCTGCTGCGCGCCATGGTCTGGCTCAACCTGCTGCTGGGCGCCATCAACCTCCTGCCCGCGCTGCCGCTGGATGGCGGACGCGTCTTCCAGGTCGCTCCGGGCAAGCAGTCCAACGGCAAGGTGGAACGCCGCGTCGCCGATGCCGGCGCAGCGTCCGGCGGGTTCCGTCTCTGGGGCCTGGGCGGGGGCCTGGGCCAGTGGATCGCCATTGCCCTGGTGCTCGCCGGCATTCTGCTGGGCAATCTGTGGCTTGGGATCATGGGCGCGTTCGTGCTGATCGGCGCACACATGGAAAACCAGGGGCTGCTGGTGCAGAGCGACGTGGACACGGTGCGCATGCGCGACGTCATGCTCACCCAGTTCAGCACGCTCTCTGCCTCAGACACGCTGGAGGATGCGCTGCAGCGCGCTGTGCACAGCATGCAGGATGTCTTCCCCGTGGTGCGCGGCGGCACTCTGGTGGGTGCGGTCTCCCGCCAGAACATCGTCGAGGCGCTGGCCTCAGAAGGCAACGCCTATGTGCAGGGCGTCATGACCAAAAGCTTCCAGACCGCGCTGCCCGATGACTCGCTGGTCAAAACGCTGCGCCGTATCCTCGGCGAACAGGGCGCGCAACTGGTTCCCGTCATGGAGGGCGAGCGCATCGTCGGCATCGTCACCCCGCAGAACCTGTCCCAGTCCATGGGCCTGCTCAACCAGAGCCGCCGCATGCGCCGGACCGAAACCTAAGGCACACGCATGGACGGGTTGGACGACTCCGGCAAAAGCGGAAAAGAGGGCGCGCAGCTCGCGCCCGGCCTTTACCTCGTCGCGACGCCTATCGGCAACCTCGAGGACATCACGCTGCGCGCGCTGCGCGTGCTGCGGTCTGTAGACAGAATTGCGTGCGAGGACACGCGCCAGACGCAGAAACTCCTGAACCACTTCGACATCCGCACGCCAACCGTCAGCTACCACATGCACAACGAGGCCGGCCGCGCCACCGAACTTGCCGTCGCGCTGAAAGCCGGTGCGCGCATCGCCGTGGTCAGCGACGCGGGAACGCCCGGCATCGCCGACCCCGGCGGCCAGATCGCGGCCGCCGCCATCGCCGCCGGCGTCCCGGTCTTTCCCGTGCCTGGCGCCAACGCCGCAATCAGCGCGCTCATCGCCAGCGGCCTCGCCGGAGAGAGCTTCACCTTCCACGGCTTTCTTCCCGCCAAAGAGGGCCAGCGCCGCACCGCCCTCGAAGCCCTGAAAAACCGAGTGCCCCATGTCCCGACTTTGGGACATGGGAATGACGCCGCCACGACCCACATCTTCTATGAAGCGCCCCACCGTATCCTCGCCACTCTCGCCGACGTCGAGGCCATCTTCGGGAAGACCCAACATGTGGTGGTCGCGCGGGAAGTCACCAAGATTCACGAGGAGTTCCTGCGCGGGGCTGTATCGGAAGTGCGCAAGACGCTCGCAGACCGCGCCGCCGTTCGCGGCGAGTTCGTCCTGCTCTTCGCGCCCACCGCCGCCGAAGCTGCGCCCGAAGGCAAACCCAAGAGCATCGCCGCCGAGGTCCGCGAACTGATGAAAGCCCAGGGCTTCTCCGAAAAAGACGCCCTCAAGCAAGTCGCCCGCGCCCGCAACATCGGCAAGAGCGAAGCCTACCGTGAGCTCCAGCGCGAACGCGGCAAATAGCCTATGCGCCCGGTTCGGGTTCCCACTTCACCGAGCTTTCAGGCTTGGTCGTTGCTGGTCAGCGCGAAGCGCGTCAAAAACCGTTCGAAGTACCTATTCCCCCCCTTCACGCGGTCGTACATAGATCGGTCGCTCGTTGTCCCAGCGCTTCGTTCCACAAACTCGTCGCCCCGCCGCCTCAGAGATCGGCCCTAAACTTCCGCCCGCCATAGAAGATTCCGAGGATCAGGACCCGTTTTTCTACAACCTTGAAATAGATTGTGACCCGGCGCTCGAATCCGGTCGCCCGGATGCCGGGAGCAAGATCGTCGCGTATGGTCCCCTGGAACGGCGCGAGTGCCAATGCGCGGCAGGCGTCGGTCAGCCTCTGGATATATCGCTCGGCATTCGCTGGGTAGAAACGTTCCGCGAGATACGCTTCAAGCTCTTGCAGCTGCAATTCAGCCTCCGCGGAGAAGGCAACCTCATAGGGCATCAGCTAGCTTTCGACCGCCGGCGCCGCGCTTCGAGATTTCGTTCCACCTGGTCGATTGAAACTGCGGACGAGGGGTTCGCCATCAGCCGGTCGTGGGCTGGAAGCAACACTTCTCGCTCCCAGCGTTCCCGCTCGTCGGACTCTTCCTTCAGCGCTCTCAACCCTTCGTGGATGACGTCGCTTTCGGAGGCGAACTCGCCACTGCGCACCTTGTCGCGAACGAACTCGATCGCCGTTTCGTCGGTGAGCGTAAAGCGAATCTGGCTCTGCGGCATAGACTGCCCTCCTGAGCAATGATACGCGGCGGGAGGGAAAGAACGCTCGGGTATTCCCCCCTTACTCCCGCCCCTTCACCCGGTCATACAAATAGCGGTCGCTGGTAGTCCCCAGCGCCTCGTTGTAGAGTTCCGTCGCACCGGCGGCCTTTTTCAGCTCTTCGCTGAACTCGTGGATCGCGCGTAGATGGTCGGCGGTCGCAGGAATCTCCATTTTGGGGGATTTCAGGAATTTTTGATATCCACGATCGACCAGCCGCGCAATCTGGCCGCCCAGCAGCCATCCCGGCCGCGCCATGACCATCGTAGTACCGTCGGGAGCGGCCGCAATCTCCGCCGCAACCCCGTATTTACGGATCTGAAAGGCTTTAGAGGCGGCACCTGAACCGTCCCGGGCCGAAGAAACATCAAATTGCTTGCCAGCGAGTGTGGCAAGTGCGTCGGTAAAAGTTGGCGGCGGGGTCTTCTTGGCCATAGGGTTGGATACTTGTAGACTTAACTGTCGCACATCGGATGCCGGGCTTCAAACGGGATTCGGCTTTGAGCGGTTAGCCGGCCGCACAAGGGATGGTTGCAAACTATTGGAATGAAGGGAACGCTTTGATGATTGCAACGGCCCGCTCCTTTGGAGCGACCCTGCTGGAACGCATCGGCAACACGCCTCTGGTCAACCTGGAGCGGTTGACGGCGCATCTTCCCGGCGTCCATATCGTAGGCAAAGCCGAGTGGGCGAACCCCGGCGGCTCGGTAAAGGACCGTGCGGCGGCGGCCATTGTGGTCGACGCCCAGGAGCGAGGCTTGCTCAAATTTCATCATCCCCTGGGCACTCACGGCCGCGCTCTGCTGGATGCGACCAGCGGCAATACCGGGATTGCGTACGCCATGCTGGGTGCGGCGCTGGGCTTTCCCGTCACACTGTGCGTACCCTCCAACGTCTCGCCGGAGCGCAAGCACATCCTCGCCGCCTACGGCGCGCAGGTCATCTGGACGGATCCCGCAGATGGGTCGGATGGCGCCATCCGCACCGCGCGCGCCCTGGCCGGTGCCGAGCCCGAGCGCTACTTCTATGCCGACCAGTACGGCAACGACCAGAATTGGAAGGCCCACTACCGCACCACCGGCAACGAGATATGGCAGCAGACCGAGGGGCAGGTCACGCACTTTGTCGCCGGCCTGGGAACCACTGGGACATTCATGGGCACCACCCGCCGTCTGAAGGAACTCAACCCGAAGATTCAATGCATCTCCATGCAGCCGGACTCGCCCTTCAACGGCTTCGAGGGGCTGAAGCACATGGCGACGGCGATCGTACCGCCCATCTACGATGCCAATCTCGCCGATGTTTCCATGCTGATGGAGACCGAGCGCGCCTACGCCATGGCCAAGGAACTCGGCCGCAAGGACGGCCTGCTGGTCGGCGTGTCGGCCGCCGGAGCGGTGGCTGCTTCGCTACAGATCGCCGAGCAGGAGGCCCGCGCCGGACGCGAAGCGGTCATCGTCACCATCCTCTGCGATTCGGCGGAC
Source organism: uncultured Acidobacteriaceae bacterium (assembly GCA_963764735.1). Taxonomy (GTDB): domain Bacteria; phylum Acidobacteriota; class Terriglobia; order Terriglobales; family Acidobacteriaceae; genus Edaphobacter. Next base: position 251,340 of record CAVXTS010000004.1, on the reverse strand, counting down.
AAATACCTCAGCGAACGCTTCTGGCGGGAAGGATGATTTCAAGCCGCTGTGAAAGGTACGGGCTTCAGCCCATACACACCGTTGACCTAAGAAGAACAGGGGCTTTAGCCCCGGAGGGAAAGACGACCACCAGATGCTCAAACTCAGCCACTCCGATTACCAGGCCCTGCGCGCGCACGGCGAGGAGATCTACCCGCATGAGTGTTGCGGCGTTCTGCTGGGCGACTCCGCGCCCGAGGGAAACCAGGTCCGCCAGATTGTCCGCGCCGGCAACACCCGCAACGACCGCGCCCACGACCGCTACAATATCGCACCGGAGGAGCTGATCCGCATCCAGCGCCAGGCGCGCGGCCTGGGCCTGGATATCGTCGGCTTCTACCACTCCCACCCGGATTGTCCGGCGCAGTGGTCGAAGACGGACTTCGACGAGGCTCACTGGGTGGGCTGCTCGTACATCATCACCAGGGTGAATCAAGGGAAAGCTGACGTGACCAATTCGTTCCGCCTCACCGGTACAGGCGAAGAAGACAAGCAGTTCATGGACGAACCAATCGAGATCGAAATGCAAAAATAAGCATGAATCGATCTTTGAAAAACAGGAGAAAGAGCAGGTATGAAGATCCACATTCCAACGCCGTTGCGCACGTATACCGGCGGTCAAGCGACAGTCACTGTTCCGGGGGCCACCATCGGCGACGCCTTGAACCAGCTGGTTACCGCCTACCCCGACCTGCGCCAGAATCTCTACACCGGCGAAGGAAAGCTGCGTTCGTTCGTCAACATCTACCTGAACGACGACGACATCCGCTACCTTCCGGCCAGGGAAGCCACTACCACCGCCGAGAGCGACGAACTGACCATCATCCCCTCCATCGCCGGCGGGGGACTGGCTGTCCAGGCAAACGCGCGCCGCGGATCTGTAACAACGTTTGATCGCTAACCGATTCATTTGTAACCGGAATTGAAGCATGATGCCCGCACGCGGGCGAAGGACACCCAATGGCAACCGCAACGTTACCCGAAACCGCACTTCCCAAGCTCTCCAATGAGGAGATCTCGCGCTACTCGCGCCACCTCATCCTGCCCGAAGTGGGCATGGAGGGCCAGCAAAAGCTGAAGGCTGCGAAAGTCCTCTGCGTGGGCACCGGCGGCCTGGGCGCACCGCTTGCGCTCTATCTCGCGGCCGCGGGTGTCGGCACCCTCGGGCTGGTCGACTTCGACGTTGTCGACGCCAGCAACCTGCAGCGCCAGATCATCCACTCCACCGCGACCGTCGGCAAGCTCAAGGTCGACTCCGCCGAGCTTATGCTCAAGGGCCTGAACCCCTTCATGAACGTGGTCAAGCACAACACCATGCTCACCAGCGCCAACGCGCTCGAAATCTTCAAGGACTACGACATCATCGCCGACGGCACCGACAACTTCCAGACGCGCTACCTGGTCAACGATGCCTGCGTCCTCACCGGCAAGCCCAACGCCTACGGCTCCATCTTCCGCTTCGAAGGCCAGGCCAGCGTCTTCGCCACCGAGGCCGGCCCGTGCTACCGCTGCCTCTATCCCGAACCGCCGCCGCCGGGCCTGGTGCCCTCGTGCGCGGAGGGCGGCGTGCTCGGCATTCTGCCCGGCCTGGTCGGCATCATTCAGGCCACCGAGGTCATCAAGCTCATCCTCGGCATCGGCGACACGCTCGCTGGCCGCCTTCTCCTGGTCGACGCGTTGGGCATGAACTTCCGCACCCTGAAGCTGCGTAAGAATCCCGATTGCCCGGTCTGCGGCACGCATCCCACGGTGACCGCCCTGATTGACTACGACCAGTTCTGCGGCATCGAAAAGCCTAAAGCCGTCGGCCCGCTCGAAGTCGCCCGCGACCAGGCCGTCGGCGATGCTTCCATCGTCGATGGGATCAAGCAGATCAGCGTCGAAGATCTGAAGCGCAAACTCGATGCCAAGGAAGATGTGTTCGTCCTCGACGTGCGCGAGCCGCATGAGGTGCCCATCGCCAACATCGGCGCGCCGCTGATTCCGCTCGGCCAGCTCCAGCAACGGCTCGGCGAGCTGGCCGCGCACAAGGACCAGGAGATCATCATTCACTGCCGCTCGGGCTCGCGCAGCCAGAAGGCCGCACTCATCCTGAAGAATGCGGGCTTCAAACAGCCGGAAAACCTCGCCGGCGGCATCCTGGCCTGGGCTGACAAGATCGACAAGTCCATGCCGAAGTACTGAGGAGACTGCAATCGCAGCGACCCTGAGGCAGGCGCGAGGCTACGTCTGCTTCTCGGGATCCTTGTCCCTGCCCGCATCGACGGCCTGTTCGCTACGCACAAGATCCTTCGCCGCCTGCCGTTCACCCTTCCAGAAGACGCGCTTTTTCCCACGCAGGTGTTTCCACCACTCGCCGGTCACGGTCAGCATTCCCTTCTTCACGGTAGCCATCAACCATTCCTTGTCATCGACAAGTCTATGCCGAGGCACGCATCAAAAGGTAAGTGGCAAACAGAACCGCCCGCCGTTTAGACCGTTCGATCGTCGAAGATCAGCATCTGCGCCACACCGAGCGTCTGCGCGTCGGCTGCCGCGGCCTTTCCTTCCGCGCTCGCAAACGCCGCCTGAATTGCGGCGATGCTGTCGAAGTGCAGCGTGGCGACGAGCTGGTAGGGCGATGGTCCGGAAGGCGTCAGCACTGGCCCCTGGCTCGTCTCGTACTTCCTCAGTCCCGGCAGCTTCTTCGCCAGCGGCACATGCTGGTCAAAGTAATACTTCTTAAAAGCAGCTACATCGGGCGCATTGTGATACATCACAACCAAACGGGCCATGGTTAGTCGTCCTTGTCATCGACAGTCAATAGCTGCAGGCACAGCGGCCGCTCGAGCATGCAGTCCATCTTGGCCATGGCCGCCACGGCTTTTTCCATGGTCGAGGTCCAGCAGGGCTCCGTCGTAATCACAAACGGCAGCCGATGCTTGGGATGTCCCGGATGCTGCAGCAGGGAATCGATGTTCGCGCCCACCTTGGCCAGTGCGCCCGCAATGCCCGCCACAATCCCCGGCTTGTCGTCCACCACAAACCGCAGGTAATGGGGCGCCAGAAACTCCCCGGTCACCTGCCGCCGCCGCACCGGCAACTCCACCGCGACGGACTTCTGCGCGACGGCAAGAACGTCGCTCACCACCGCAACCGCCGTGGGCTCTCCACCCGCGCCATGCCCGCTGAACACTACATCCCCACCGAAGCGCCCGGTGGTCACCACCATATTCTGTGTGCCGCGCGACCACGCAATTGGCGACTCCAGCGGCACCAGCATCGGCGCCACTCGCGCATGCACCATCCTGCCCTCGAGCTGCGCCCGCGAAACCTGGCGAATCGTGCACTTCAGCTCCTTAGCGTAGGCAAAGTCGACTGCCTCCACGCCAGAGATCGTCTGCGTCGCCACCGCGTCCGGGTCAAGCTCCGCCTGCATCGCCACGCGCGACAGGATGCACAGCTTCGCGCGCGCATCGAAGCCGTCGACATCTGCCGATGGGTTCGCCTCCGCATAGCCCAGTGCCTGCGCGTCCGCCAGCACGGCGCCGTAGCTCGCGCCAGACTCCATCCGGCTCAGGATGTAGTTACACGTCCCGTTCACAATGCCGCTGATGCGCGTAATCCGATCACCCGACAGGCCTTGCAGGATGCCCGCAATCACCGGAACGCCGCCGGCCACGGCCGCTCCATGCACCAGTTGCACGCCGTGTTTTGCCGCCAACCGCTTCAGCGCAACTCCGCGGTAGGCGATCAGTTGCTTGTTCGCCGTCACCACGCTCTTGCCCCCGGCAAAGCACTTGCGCAGCCATTTCTCCGCCGGATCCAGCCCGCCCATCAACTCCACCACGATGTTTGCGCGCGAGTTCAGGACGTCGTCGAAGTTCTCCGTCCACACCACTGAACCCGGCACAAATTTCGCGGCGTCCGAATTGCGCTTGCGCGCGACATCCCGGTTGAAGATGTGGGTCAGCTCGACGCCCGGAAGCTTCGCCGCCGCCAGCACGCGAGCCACTGAGCTGCCGACCGTGCCGAAGCCCAGCAGCGCGATCTTCACCGGTGCGGCGGAAGGTTTCTTGCGGGACGAGGTCGCGGTCTTCGGGCGTGAAGTCTTTTTGGTTGCCATATTAGTATTCGATCTTATCGGGCTGCGCGCGCCATGTGTTGAAAGTCTCCATCGCTTCCTTGGCCAGCAGGCGCGCCATGGGAATCTTCCGCTCCTCAATCGGCCGACTCACTTCCGCATACAGAAACGAATCGTCAAACCCTGCCGCCGCAGCATCGGCCGCCGAACACCCGTAAAAAATCGCATCGCACCGCGACCAGTACAGCGCCGCCAGGCACATCGGGCATGGCTCGCAGCTGGTGTACACCACGCAGCCATGCAGTTGGAAACTGCCCAGCGCCTTGCACGCCGCGCGAATCGCCACGACCTCGGCATGCGCCGTCGGATCATTGGTCGAGGTCACCTGGTTCACGCCCGCGGCAATCGCTTTGCCGTCACGCACCACCAGCGCGCCAAATGGCCCCCCGCCATGCGAAGTTACATTCTCGACGGCCAGCGCGATCGCCTGCTTCATGAAGTTCGGATTGCCTTCGATGACCGGCCTCCTTGTCGACCCCGCGCTTGCGGTATGCGGCTTGCGATCAGCCGCCAGCCGCAGCCTATTAACCCTTATACGCATGTTCACTTTAGCGGATAATAGCGATTATGGCACACGCCTTTGTCGCTGACCGGGTGGTCACTCCGCAGGGTACCCGCCGCGCTGCCGTGCTGCTGGAGGACGGGCCCGCCGGCCTCATTCGCGCGGTGTGCGATATCAGCGAGTTGCCCGCCGGGGCCATCGTCACTGATCTCGGCAGCAGCGCGCTGTTGCCCGGCCTGGTCGACAGCCACGTGCACATCAACGAGCCTGGCCGCACCGAGTGGGAAGGCTTCGCCACGGCCACGCGCGCCGCGGCTGCGGGCGGCTACACCACGCTGGTCGACATGCCGCTGAACTGCCTGCCAGAGACCACCACCGTCGCCGCGCTGGAAGCCAAGCGCAAAGCCGCCGCCGGCCAGTGCATGGTGGACTGGGCCGCCTGGGGAGGATGTGTCGCCGACAATCAGGCCCACCTGTTGCCGCTGGCCCGCGCCGGAGTTGCCGGATACAAATGCTTCCTCATCTACCCTGGCTGCGACGGGTTCACCATGATCGATCACGAGCAGTTGGAGCGTGCGCTGCCTGCGATCGCGGAATCAGGTCTGCCGCTGCTGGTGCACGCCGAACTCGCTGCCCCCATCGAAACGGCGACCGCAGCCTTGCGCGACGCCGACTGGCGCCGGTACGCAACCTACCTCGCCTCGCGACCGGACCAGGCCGAACTCGAAGCAATCCGCATGATGATCGACCTCTGCCGGCAATATCGCTTCCGCCTGCACATCGTGCATCTCTCCACCTCCCGGGCGTTGCCGGAGCTGCGCGCCGCCCGCGCGGAGGTATTGCCCATCACCGTCGAGACCTGTCCCCATTACCTGCACTTCTCCGCGGAGGAAATCCCCAACGGCGCAACCTTGCTCAAATGTGCTCCGCCCATTCGCGGTCGCGAAAATCGCGAAGCCCTGTGGCAAGGCTTGCGCGACGGCATCATCGACCTCGTCGTCACCGACCATTCACCCTGCCCACCCGCGATGAAGCGCATCGAAGAGGGCCGCTTCGACCTCGCCTGGGGCGGCATTGCCGGCCTTTCCGTAGCACTCCCCATCCTGTGGACGGATGCTGCGCGGCGCGGCCTTGCGCTGGAGGACATCGCCCGCTGGATGTCGTCAGGCCCCGCCGCACTTGCAGGCCTTTCCACGCGTGCAGGGGCCCTTGCAGCCGGGCGCGAAGCGAACTTCGTGGTCTTCGATCCCGACGCTGAGTTTACCGTCACCGCGGATAATCTCCACTTTCGCCATCGCATCTCGCCCTACGTCGGCGAAACCCTGCGCGGCGTTGTCCAGGCGACCTACCTGCGCGGCGAGCCAGTCTATCGCGACGGCGGGTTCATCCCCCGCGCACCCGGCCACGAACTCACGCTATGCTAAATGTCCTGCCCCTGAACCTTATGCAGTCAATGAACTGTCATCCTGAGCGGAGGGACCGCAGGGAGCGAAGTCGAAGGACCTGCGGTTAAGGATCACTCTATGCCGTCACCAGACGATTTTGCCGGACCATTCGATCGATGAACGAACAATCCTCCAGTCCTGTTCTTACCCGCTGGAACTCGCTCGACGCCGACGCCGCCGCGAGCGAAATCCTCCCCTGCTGCGGCTCGCGCGCCTGGGCTAACGCCGTCGCAGCGCACCGTCCCTTCGCCACCCCGGGCGAATTGTTCGCAGCCTCCGACTCCGTCTGGCTTGCTCTCGACGAATCCGCCTGGCGTGAAGCCTTTGCCAGCCATCCGCGCATCGGCCAGCAGCACGCCGCCGCAGCCACTGCCCAATCGCTCGCGTGGTCCAGCGAAGAGCAGCGCGCAGCCGCAGGACCCGATGCCGCCGCCAGGCTTGCCCTCGCCGAGGGAAACCGGCAGTATGAAGAGAGATTCGGGCGCATCTTTATTGTGTGCGCCGCCGGCAGGAGCGCCACCGAGATTCTCGCCATCCTCCAGCGCCGCATGCACAACACCGCCGCTGCCGAGATGCTCGAGGCCGCGGAACAGCAGCGCCAGATCACGCAACTTCGTCTTCGCCGTTGGCTGGGAGTCAACTGACCATGGGAATCTCGACCCACATCCTGGACACCGCCCTCGGCCGTCCCGCCGCCAATGTCCCCCTCGCGCTCTCTCGCTGGCAACAGGACAACTGGGTCGCCCTCTCCGCGGCCGATGCCAGGACTGACGCGGATGGCCGCTGTCGTCAACTCCTGACAGAAGGCATCGCGCTCGAACCCGGCCTCTATCGCATCCGTTTCGACACCGCGGCCTACTACGAAGCCCAGCGCCTCAGCGGCCTCTACCCCTACGTCGAGATTGCCTTCGAGGTGCGCGATGACGGAGTGCATGCGGAAGAGCAGCACTACCACATCCCGCTCTTACTGACCGCAAACGGTTACACCACCTATCGCGGAAGCTGAACCATTTTTGTGAGGAACGCACGAATGATCGAACTCGCTGAAAACCGCTACGGAAAATCCCGCGTCCGCCTGATGAAGGTGGTGCGCGGTCCCAAGTCGAACGACCTGCGCGAGTGGACTGTTCAGGTACTGCTCACCGGCGACTTCGACTCCGCACACTATGCCGGCGACAACAGCAAAATCCTGCCCACGGACACCATGAAGAACACCGTCTACTCCGTGGCGCGCAACTCCTCCGCAACCTCGATGGAGGACTACGCGAAGGAATTGGCCGACTTCCTGCTCGGCCGCAATAAGCAGGTTTCCTCAGTCTCCATCGCCATCGAGAGCGTCATGTGGAAGCGTCTCGCTGTCGACGGCGCGCCGCATCCCACCTCCTTCATGCGTGGCTCGGGCGAGCTGCAAACCACCACCGTCTCCCGAGCGAGGGCGGCCGACTTTCGCATCCACTCCGGCTTCACCAATCTCGTCGTCATGAAGACGGCGGACTCCGGCTTCGAGGGCTACATCAAGGACAATCTGACCACGCTGAAGGAAACCGCGGATCGCCTCTTTTGCACCGCCGTCACCGCCGAATGGCGTTACACCAGCCCGGCGCTCGATTTCGACGCCACACGCGCAGCCCTGCGCGAGGCAATGCTGAAGACCTTCGCTGGACATAAGAGTAAGTCCGTGCAGGAGACGCTCTACGAAATGGGCAAGAGCGCTTTGGAGCGCGTCGCCGAAGTCGACCAGATCAATCTGATCATGCCCAACAAGCACTGCCTGCTGGTCGATCTCTCGCGCTTCGGCCAGGACAACCCCAACCAGATCTTCGTGCCCACCGATGAGCCGGCCGGCCACATTGAGGCCCGTGTGAGGCGCAAGACGTGAACGTCGTAGAACCGGCTGAAAGCGAATCGTGGGCGCCGAAGGCAGGCCGAGTCATCGCCCGCTGCCGCGAACTCGCGCTCTGCTCTGAGGTCGAGGGCGAGACCACTAGGACCTTTCTCGCCCCTTCCATGCGCCGCGTCCATACCCTCCTTACCGGCTGGATGCAGGCTGCCGGGATGCAGGTGCGCGTGGATGCCGCCGGCAATCTGCGCGGCGAGCTGCCCGCGGCAGACCCCAATGCGCCGCGCCTCCTCATCGGCTCGCACCTGGACACGGTCGCCAACGCTGGCGCGTTCGATGGCATCCTAGGCGTCGTGCTCGGTGTGGCCCTCGCCGAAGAGACTGCGGCGGATAAGCTGCCGTTCGCGGTTGAAGTCATCGGCTTCTCTGAGGAAGAAGGCGTGCGCTTCGCCAAGCCGTTCCTCGGCAGCCTCGCGCTCCTCGGGGAACTCGACGCCGCCACTCTCGCCCTCACCGACCGCACGGGCGTCAGCGTCGCGGAAGCCATTCGCGACTTTGGCCTCGACCCCGCCGACCTGCCCGCTGCCGTGCTCGACCCCTCGGTCTTCGCCTATCTCGAGTTCCATATCGAGCAGGGCCCCGTGCTCGACAGCGAAGGCCTGGCGCTCGCGGTCGTCGACGCCATCGCCGGGCAAACCCGCATGTCCTTCACCTTCACCGGCCACGCCAACCACGCGGGCACCACGCCCATGGGCCCGCTGCGTCACGATGCCCTGGCCGCTGCCGCCGCATGGATCGTCGAAGTCGAACGCTATGCGGTCAACGCCCCCGGCCTCGTCGCCACCGTCGGCAAACTGGAAATCGCTTCCGCGGCAAGCAACGTCATCGCCGGTGAAGTCGCGGCTACGCTCGACGTTCGCCACCCCGACGACGCGGTGCGGCACAAGGCCAACCTCGATCTGCTCTCAGCCGCCGAAACCGCATGCATAAAGCGAGGCGTTGCCCTGTCTACGACCGGGTCCGACGTTTTTGCCGTCCCCATGGATCCCGCTCTTACCGCACTGTTGGGCGACGCCGTCCGTCGCACCACTCACGCCGGGCCGCGGCACCTCACCAGCGGCGCCGGCCACGACGCCATGATTCTCGCCCGCCGTCTTCCCGCCGCCATGCTCTTCCTGCGCTCGCCCGGCGGACTCAGCCACCACCCGGACGAGGCCGTTTTTCCCGGCGACGTCGAAGCCGCCCTCGCCGCCGGGGTGGAGTTCCTGCGCCTCTTGCGCGATGATAAAGCGATGCTCGAACGATATAGCGGCCGCCCCTCGCGACCTCGTGAGGACCGCCATGCATAACCTTGGCCGCACCCGCAGCGCCAACCGTCGCGATCATCTGCTGCTCACCCCCGACACCTTCGTCCGCACGCCTTTGCCGGGCGTGGAGCGCGGCGTGGCGGTCGTTTACGTCTCCCCCGCGGCCGGCGCGGCCTTCACCCAATACACGGCGGAGCTTGAACCCGGCGGCACGCTAGGCCCCGCAGCAACTCTTGCGCCGGCCCAGCGCTTCGTTTACGTCCTCGCCGGCGCGGTCGATCTCTCTACTGGCAGCACATTCAACTCCATAGATTCCGGCGGCTACGCATATCTTCCCGCCGGTCTCGCCCACACCTTTACCGCGCAGACGCCGGCCCGCCTGGCCGTTATCGAAAAGCCCTACGATCCGCTGGCCGGGGTTGCCGCTCCGGGCATGCTCGTGGGTCGAGAGTCCGACATCGTCTCCACCGCGCTCAACGGCGATCCCGACCTCCAGGTGCGCGGCCTGCTGCCCGATCAACCCGGCTTCGACCTCGCCGTCAATACCATGACCTACCAGCCCGGCGCATCCCTCAGCCAGGTCGAGATCCACGTCATGGAGCATGGCCTGCTCATGCTCGAAGGCGGTGGCATCTACCGTCTCGGCGACGCCTGGTACCCAGTCACAGCGGGCGACTTCATCTGGATGGCGCCCTACTGCCCGCAATGGTTCGGCGCGCTGGGCAAGCAGCCCGCAAAGTATCTAATCTACAAAGACTGGAACCGTCACCCGCTGGGATAGGTTTACGCTTGTCATTCTGACCCTGAGTGAAGCGAATGGGGAAGAATCCCCGCATTCGCCTTTCGCTCGCAACCACCGATTGCCTTCTTTGCCCGGAGGGAATATCCGATGGCAGCCAAGAACCAAGCCGCTATCCCCGCCCACATCCAAATCGACGCAACCCGCCTCAACGACGAGCTCAACACCCTCGCGACCTTCACCTCCGTCGAACCATCCCCGGACGGCACCGCCGTCACCCGCGTCGTATTCTCGCCCGACGACCTCCGCGCCCGCGCCTGGCTCAAAGGTCTCGCCGCAGCGGGAGGCTTCACGGTCCGCGAGGACGCAGTCGGCAACACCTTCTTCCGCTGGGTCGGCTCCGATCCCGATCTGCCCGCGGTTGCCACCGGATCGCACATCGATGCCATCCCCCACGCCGGCATGTACGACGGCACCGTCGGCGTCCTCGGCGGACTTGAGGCGATGCGTGCGCTCAAGCGCAGCGGCCTGCGCCCCCGCCGATCCATCGAACTGGTGCAACTCACCTCGGAAGAGCCCACCCGTTTCGGCATCGGCTGCATCGGCAGCCGCTTGCTCGGCGGCGTCATCGATCCCGGCAAAGCCGACGCCCTCCACGGCGCTCAGCGCGGCTCCGAAGCCGAAACCCTCGCCGAAGTTCGCGCCGCCGCCGGCTTCACTGGCTCGCTCTCCACCGTCGCCCTCGGCAAGGATCACTACCACAGCTGGGTCGAACTCCACATCGAGCAGGGCCCGCTGCTCGAGCGCGAACACATCCCCCTCGGCATCGTCACCGCCATCGCCGCGCCCGCCAGCTACCGCTTCACCATCGAAGGGATCGGCGGCCACGCCGGCGCTCTCCTGATGCCCGACCGCCGCGATGCGCTCTGTGCCGCCGCCGAGGTCATTCTCTCCATCGAGAAGCACGCGCTCGCCACGGGCGTCATCGATACGGTCGCCACCGTCGGCACCTGCGACGTCTATCCCGGTGCGGTCAACAGCGTCCCCAGCCGCGTCACCCTCCAGGTCGACATCCGCGATATCGACCCCGCCCGCCGCGAGGGCGTCATGCAGGCGGTCCGCCGCGATGTGGACGCCATCGCCAAGCGCCGTGAAGTCCGCATCGCCGAGGTGCTGGTCAACGCCGATCAACCGGCCATCAGCTCGCCGCACATCGTCGAGGTCATCGACCGCATCTGCCGCGGCTACGGCGTTACCCCCAAACACATGGTCGCCCGCGCCTACCACGACTCCTCTTTCATCGCCGCCATCGCTCCCATCGCCATGATCTTCATCCCCTGCCGCGGTGGCGTCAGCCATCGGCCCGACGAATACGCCGCACCCGCAGACATTGCTCTCGGCGCGCGCGTCCTGGCCTCCACCCTTGCCACGCTCGCATCGGAGTAGATATGCCCATCCAATCCGTCAACCCGGCAAACGGCGAACTGCTCCGCAGCTTCACCCCGCTCACCGACCAGGCGCTTCTCGAGAAGATCTCCCTTGCCCAGGCCGCCTTCGATTGTTACGGGGAAGTCCCCCTCAGCCATCGCGCCCTCTGCATGCGCAAGCTCGCGCATCTGCTCGAACAGGAAACCGCCGACCTGGCCGCCATCGTCACTGCGGAGATGGGCAAGCCCATCACCCAGGCCCGCGCCGAGGTCGTCAAGTGCGCCTCCGTCTGCCTCTACTACGCCGATCACGCCGAGCGCATCCTCGCGCCCGAGCCCATCAACATCGGCTCCAACGACGCCTTTGTCCGCTGGGACCCGCTGGGCGTTGTGCTCGCCGTCATGCCGTGGAACTTCCCCATCTGGCAGGTCTTCCGTTTCCTCGCACCCGCCCTCATGGCGGGCAACGCCGGTCTGCTCAAGCACGCCTCCAACGTCCCGCAGTGTGCGCTCGCCATTGAAGCCCTGGTGCGCCGCGCCGGCTTTCCCAGCGGCACCTTCCAGACGCTGCTCATCGACGTCAGCCAGGTGGAAACCGTGCTCGCCGACGAGCGCGTAGTTGCCGTCACCGTCACCGGCAGCGAAGTGGCCGGCCGCGCCATCGCCGCCCAGGCCGGGTGGCTCATCAAGAAGACCGTCCTCGAACTGGGCGGTAGCGATCCGTTCATCGTCATGCCCTCCGCCGAGTTCGATCTCGCCGTAGCCGCAGCCGTGCGCGCCCGCTGCGTCAACAGCGGCCAGTCCTGCATCGCCGCCAAGCGCTTCCTTGTCGCCGACTCCATCTACAACGCCTTCGCAGTCGCCTTCGTTGCCGCCATGGAAGCGCTCAAGATCGGCGATCCCATGCGCGAAGACACCCAGATCGGCCCGCTCGCCACGGCCGCGCAGGTCCGCGACCTTGACGCGCAGGTGCGGGCTGCCGTCCGGGCGGGCGGCCGCGTGCTCACCGGCGGCAAGCACCTGCCCGGCACGGGCAACTACTACCTTCCGACCGTCCTCGCCGATGTTCCGCGCACCGCGGAGGTCTACCGCGAAGAATTCTTCGGCCCGGTCGCAATGCTCTTCCGCATCCGTGACATTGACGAGGCCATCGCGCTGGCCAACGACACGCCCTTCGGCCTGGCCGCGTCGGTGTGGACACGCAGCCAGGCAGAACAGCGGCGCTTCTCCGCCGAACTCCGCTGCGGCGCCGTCTTCATCAACGAGGTCGTAGCCAGCGATCCGCGCCTGCCCTTCGGCGGCATCAAGCACTCGGGCTACGGCCGCGAACTCTCCGCCGCCGGAATGCGCGAGTTCCTCAACGCCAAAACCGTCGTCATTGCCGAGCCCGCCGTCCCCGAGCCGGCCGCTGCAAAATAAGTTGGGTTGGGTAGAAGAACCAGGGGCTGATGGCCCGCCAGATCACAGCGCAGACAAAGGAGGCGCGGTCAGATTCAGCCGCGCCCCATCCTGCGAAATCGCAATGCCGGTTAGAAGTTGAAGTTCGCGGTAAACGTAAACCGCCGCACCGAGGTTGCACCACCCGCACCACCCGCGCCGAAGCCGCCGGCAATCGACGTAACTCTGCCGAACTGAGTGTTCGACAGGTTGCTCACCGGCGATGCGTAGGGGACTTCGTTGAACAGGTTCAGCACCTGCAGTCCAAGCGACAGGTTGTACTTCCGTCCAGTGTTGGAACCGCGTCCACCACCGAAGCCGCCGCCACCACCGCCGCCACCACGTCCGCCGCCGCCACCGCCAAAGCCGCCGCCACCACCTCCGCGTCCGCCACCGCCACCGCCCGGACCGCCGCCCGGTCCGCCCGGCCCGCCAGGTCCACCGGGTCCGCCCGGACCGCCGCCAGCAGCCTGCTGCGCCGCCCGTCGCGCCTGGGCAGCCAGGGCCGCCTCGGTCTTAGGACCAAATCCGAAGGTTCGTGAGAGTCGCAGGTTGAAGCTCACTGTATTCGGACCAGTGCAGAAGTTGACCGGAATCTCGCCATTATTGACCGATGCATTGTAAGTCGGGGACGGATTCGGCGAAGTATAGTTCGCCGCATTAATGCAGTTCAGGAAGTTGGCCTTAACCGGAGCATTGTTCACAAAATCGGGGCGGTCGTCCACCACTCCATCGCCGTTATTGTCCACGCCTGTCGTAAGGTTGTAGGGCCGACCGGAATTCACCTGCATGATCGGGCTTGCCGTGATCAGGAAGGGCAGGGGAACCGTCCCCAGCAGCGTCATCTGGCTGCGAACGGCAAAGCTCGCCCGCCCGTAATCCACGGAGGATTTGTACGGATTGGTAATGCCGCCGGTGTTCGAGTTCGCCCAGTTCGCCGAATAGAAGCCCGTGATGCTGGTGCCCTTGGGCGTCTGCACCCGGATATTGGTCGTGATCTGGTTCTGCCGGTAGATGCCCTCAGACTGGCTGCACTGGATATAGGCTGTCGTATTCGTCGGATCCGGGTTCACACAAGTCGAGGGAAGCGGCTCAAGGCTGGAAGCAGCCGGGAAAACCCGCGTCAGCAATTGGTGCTCTCCGTGTCCATTCAGGTAGGTCAGCGTGACGCTCGCGTATTTGCCCGCCTTCTGCTCCACGGTCGCCGCGCTTTCGATCAGGTAAGGTGCACGCAGATTGAGATCGGCCACCGGAATCTGGGTGCGCGAAGAGGAGGACGTACCCGTGCCCGCGGTGCAGGCGGAGGTGACGCTGCTGCCCGAAAGCGTGCAGGCCTGCCCCGGATAGAAGTAAGCCGTAGTCGGCTGATTGTTGGCCGAGTAGATATTGGCAATGGCGCCTTCGCTATACCGGTCGTAGAAGATGCCAAACCCGCCGCGCAGCACCGTCAGCGTCGGCTTGCCGTTCTTCCGCGGTATGCCATACGCAACCGAGATACGCGGCGCAAGGTCATGCGTGCTGTTGATGAAGTTCTGCACTTCCATGCGTAGGCCGTAACTGATGGTCAGGTTGTCCCTTGCTTTCCAGTCGTCCTCCAGGTAGAAACCGGCGTCCTGCTCTTGCGCGCTGATGGTCGGTTTGTTGATCGTCTGCAGGGAGTACTCGTAGGGTACGCCGCACTGATAGGAGGGATAGAGAGGATAGTTTTGCCCAGGACTACTCGGGTTCGCTAGCATGTTCGACGTCAGGCATGGGGTAGTTGCACCCGAGATGCAGTCGGACTTCTGGGTCGCGGAAGCATTGGGGTCCGTGCACGGATCCAGCAGATATTGATAGCTCAGGTCCCCGGTCTGGAGCGTGCTATTAACGTTGCTGCCTTGGTTAATGCGCAGCAAACCACCTAGCCGGATAAAGTTCTTGGCCAGTTGGATCGACGTATAGTTTTGGAATTCGATGTGGTTCGATGTGCCGCTGGTGGCGCCGTTGCCCTCACCGTTGAAGGTGAAGTACCCCGCCACGGAGACTGTAGTCCCCGTATTGACCGGAGTGGAATTGTTCGCGCCGTGCTCAAACTCGAACCGCGTCTCGTTGATAACCCGGTCGCTTAGCAGTTGCGTATCGCTGATCTGAATGGTGTTGTCGGAACTGCTCGAAGCGCTGGCCTGGGTGGTGAGGTTGTTGCCGCCGCCCGGATTGTGGCTCGTGCCCGTCTCGTAGGAGTAGCGCGCCGTCAACGTGTTCTTCGCGCCGATCATGGTGTCGAAGCGCGGATTGATCTCCCACCGCGTCGCCGGCGCGGCCACCGCGCGTGCGGTAAATGGGTACGGATTGGCGGTGCAGGTCAGGTTGCCAGGGTTGCACACCGTCGTCGCCGTGGGCGAGCTGCTGTAGATCTCCGGTGGATTGATAAGGTTGTTGTTGAGAATATCGCGATAGGTCCCGTTCAGCGTAAACGACATGCCCGGCCGAATCGGCCCGGTAAGGTTTCCGGTGAAAAACAATTGATGGTAGTCGGGCTGCTGATTGGCAGGCCCCAGAAACGGCGTCGAAGTGTTGAAAACCTTGTCCTGGCCTTGGACATTGCCGCCGCCGTGCCATTGGTCCGTGCCCGGCTTGGTGATGATCTCGATGCGCCCGTATCCGGCTCGGTCGTACTGCGCCGAGAACGGGTTCTGATTGATGCGAATGGCCAGAATGGACGACTTCGGAGGCAATTGCCCGCCGGTAAATCCGTCGATATAAATCTGCCCGCCGTTCGGACCCATCGCCGGTCCGGCCAGCGCTTCCAGTTCGGCCTGCAACTCATCCGGATCGTCGGACAGCGCATTCAGCGCGTCCCCGCTAATCACCGTAGCGCTCTGGTTGCTGTCCGGATCCACGCTCAGTTGCACCGTGTCCGTGGTCACGTTCACCGTTTGCGTCGCGGTCGTCAGCGTCATCTGGACGTCTTCGGCAAGGTTCGCGCCGGAAGTGACGCTGATGGACTGCTTGCTAAAGGTCGCGAATCCCGGCGCGCTCACCGTCAGCGTGTACGTGCCTGCAGCTACTCCGCGAAAGGTATAGGTGCCGTCGCTCTTCGAGGTAGTGTTCTGCGATTTGCCCGCGCTTGTCGTCAGGGTCAACGTCGCGCCCGGAATCAACGCACTGTCCGGATCCACGACCGTGCCATGCACGGTGGCTCCCGCGGCCGCTGCAGGCTGCTGGGCTTTGCTGGCAAATGGCAGAGACGCGATAAGGAAAAGCAGGAGAATCGCCAAACGTGATCGAAGAGACATCCTCACTCCTAAAAAGTTACGAAGAATTGCTGCATCCGCGGGACAGTTGGAGCGCCTCATTCGGTGCCCCCGCCGCCGCCGCCCAGGCTCATCGACAGGTCCATGCCGCCATTGGGATTGGCGGTCAGAATCGGCTCAACTCCGGCCAGCACAGTAACTGCGGTCACCGCCGTCGCGCCCGGCGCCGGCTGCGACGCCACGATCATCACGGCATCCCCTTTATTCAGATCGGCAAGCGTAATCGCGGGTTGCCGGCTGATAACCTGCGACAGGTCCGCCCCCGCGGAACGTCGCGCACTTCCAGCGTCGCCACCCGCACCGCCAGCAACTCCACCACCGCCGCCTCTGCGTCCGCCGCCGCCAGCGCCTGCCCCGCCGCCCTGGCTGCGCTGGGCGAACATGGTCGCCATCATCGGCGAGAGCTTGCGAACCTCCGTGTTCGCCGTCACCGCGATCGTCACCATCTTCTTGGTGGCCAGGTCCTTCAATGTAATCGTCCCTTGGGCCGGGTCAATCGTCGAAATCACGCCCGACAGGTTCTCGAACGCGCCGCTCACCACTTCGTCGGCCTGCACCGAAAGTCCGTCAGCCGACTTCGTCCCCTTCGCCTGCAATTGGTCCGTGGGATGAATGGCCGCCAGTGTGCTCGGCTTGGCATCCTGATACTTCACGGAATCTCCCGCAAAGCGCTTGAACTCTGTCTTGCTGGAGGTGTTCACCGTGATCTTCTTCTCGCCCGACGTCAGCGTAATCGTGCCGCTGGCCGGATCCACGGCACTCACAATCCCGCCGACCCCGTTTGTCCGCCAAGCCGCCTGCTCGGCCGCCTGCATCTGCGCAATGTCCGCCGACTTCATCAGCACCAACAACCGCGCTGTAAAGCTGTTCGGCGCAGTGCCGGGTGACACCGCCGCCAGAACCCGGTCGCCGACGGCAATGTCGCTGAACTGGCCCGGCTTGGCCGTCTTTAAATCGGTGCTGCCAACCGCCAGTTGCTGCACTTTGGCGGTGGTAGGTACGGTGATCGTCACCGTCGCGCCAGCATCGCTAGCCACAGTCAGCGTATCGCCGGAGATCGCCTTCACCGTGCCAAGCTTGGGTCCGGCGCCGGCCGCCGGGGCAGCCGCAGGCGCCTGTGCTACCATCGGCAACCCCGCACCTGCCATTGACAAAACTAGCCCCATGCCGAGCGCCAACCTGTACGGGAGTGAGTTATTCCGAATTGCCATCTGCATCCTTATCAAAAAAACCGGGTTCCCGGAAACGTACCCTCCCGGCAAATGTCACATCAACCATCGGAAGGCACAGCACTTACCATCGGCAGGGGAGTCTTATCTACCTAAGGATACGAACCCGTGGGGCAAAAGTTTCGTGGAAATGCAAGTAATACAACATTAGACGCCGCTGGCTTAAAGCGGATTAACCAATCGCAAGCCGTCGTCGCCGGGCCGTCGCATGGTCGATCCACAAACCCTGCGGAAGAGCATCGCCGGCCGCGCTCTCCCAGTTTACATCCAACGCCACATGACTCCATCCAAAGGGCCTTGCCCGGCGT
Source organism: uncultured Acidobacteriaceae bacterium (assembly GCA_963764735.1). Lineage (GTDB taxonomy): Bacteria > Acidobacteriota > Terriglobia > Terriglobales > Acidobacteriaceae > Edaphobacter. The sequence goes on along the minus strand of CAVXTS010000004.1, from coordinate 233,651 downwards.
ATTCGCGCACTGGAATCTCGCCGAAGCAGACTGAATTCTGCGACCACCGCGCTCTCTGCCGCGCACCTCTCGTTGCATCGCTTTGCGCCGGTTCGCTACTGCCGCAACTCTTCGGTAAGATGCCTAAGGTGCAGCGGCTCATCCGCCAGGTCCCGCTGGGCCCATAAAGGAAGGGTCGCAGTGCATCACGGTGAACCGAACCAAATGAAATCTGCCGAAGGCCGCAAACGAGTCATCATTGAAGCCATCCAGCCGCAGGTCGATTGCGGCCGGTATCCCGCGCGCCGCTTCCTCGACGACCGCGTCGACGTCTCCGCCGCCATCTTTTCCGACGGCCATGACCACGTCTCCGGCCGCCTGCTCTACAAGCACGCCAGCGAACACGACTGGCGATCCGCCCCGCTCACCGCGCTCGGCAACGACCTCTGGTCCGCCGCCTTCACCGTCAATCACCTCGGCCCCTGGGTCTTCACCATACAGGCCTGGGTCGACCACTTCGATACCTGGTGTGACGATCTCAAGAAGCGCCTCGCCGCCCAGCCCGACCCCGCCAGCCCGGACCCCGCAAAACGCGACCTCCCGGCGCAGGACATTCCTCTCGCCTTCTCCATCGGCGCCCAGCTCTTCGATCAGGCATCGGCCCGCGCCAATGGCATCGACGCGAAGGAACTCAAGGCCTTCGCCTCGCTGCTGCGCAGGCTTGCGGAGAAGAACCTCGCTCTCTACGAGTACCCCTTGTCGCCCGAGATCGAACAACTCGCCGCCCGCTATCCCGATCTCTCCTTCGCGTCGATGGCAGATCACGAACTGCATCTCTGGGTCGACCGCGAACGCGCCCGCTTCTCCAGCTGGTACGAGCTTTTCCCCCGCTCCGCAGCGCCTGCGGCAACAGAAGACCAGCCGGGTCCCCCTCGCCACGGCACCCTCGCCGACGTCGAGCTCCTGCTGCCGGAAATCGCCGCCATGGGCTTCGACATCCTCTACCTGCCGCCCATCCATCCCATCGGCACCTCCTTCCGCAAAGGCCCCAACAACACCGTCAACGCCGGCCCCGGTGACGAAGGCAGCCCCTGGGCCATCGGCTCTCCGGAAGGCGGCCACAAATCCATCCATCCCAAGCTCGGCACCTTCGAAGACTTCGACCACCTCGTCGCCGCCATCCACTCCAACGGCATGGAGATTGCCCTCGACATCGCCTTCCAGGTCTCGCCCGACCATCCCTGGGTCAAGGAACATCCCGAATGGTTCCTGCACCGTCCTGACGGCACCATCCAGTACGCCGAGAACCCACCCAAGAAGTATCAGGACATCTACCCCCTCAACTTCGAGTCTTCAGACTGGCAGGGCCTCTGGGACGAGCTCCGCAGTGTCTTCCAGTTCTGGATCGATCGCGGCGTGCGCGTCTTCCGCGTCGACAACCCCCACACCAAGGCCTTCCCTTTCTGGGAGTGGTGCATCGGCAGCCTGCGTCAGCGCTCGCCCGAGGTCATCTTCCTGGCGGAGGCCTTTACCCGTCCCCACGTCATGTACTCCCTCGCCAAGGGCGGCTTCACCCAGTCCTACACCTATTTCACCTGGCGCACGGAAAAGCCCGAACTGCAGGCGTATTTCGAGGAGATCACCAAGCCGCCCGTCTCTGACTTCTTCACGCCCAACGTCTGGCCCAACACGCCGGACATCCTCCACGCCTCGCTCCAGAACGGCGGCCGCCCCGCCTTCATGCAGCGCATCGTCCTCGCCACCACCCTGGCTGCCAGTTATGGCATCTACGGCCCCGCGTTCGAACTCGGCGAGAACGTCCCCATCCGCCCCGGCAGCGAAGAGTATCTCAACAGCGAGAAGTATCAAATCCGCCAGTGGGACCGCCACGCCGCCCAGTCCATCGCGCCGCTCATCACCCGCCTCAACCAGATCCGCCGCACAAATCCCGCCCTGCAGAGCGACCTCTCGCTCCACTTTCACCCGGTCGATAACCCGCAGATCATCTGCTACTCCAAGTCTGCGGCCGCCGCGCCCTCACCCGACCCGGGCGCCCCGCCCTTCGACGTCTCGCACGCCGACATCCTGCCCGTCGGCTCCCCCACCCAGCCCAACGTCATCCTCGTCGCGGTCAACCTCGATCCCCACAACGAACAGGCCGGCTGGATCGACCTCGACCTCAAGCGCCTCGGCATCGGCCACGACGAAACCTTCGACGTGGAAGACCTGCTCACCGGCATCCACTACCAGTGGCACGACCGCTCCAACTACGTTGCTCTCCGCCCCACCGTCATGCCCGCCCACATCTTCCGCGTCATCCGCAAGTAGGCTTCGACCGAATCGTCCTCAATAGCGTCCCAAACACTCTCAAACGCTTCGTTTATCCCGCTCACTCCATCCGTCCCATCTACGCCACCTTCTTTTTCAGCGCCTCCAGCATCTCCCGCCGCAGAATGGCATTGATGCGCGACTGATACCCCTTGCCCTGTCCCTTGAGCCACGCCAGCACATCCGCATCGACCCTCGCTGTAATCTGCCGCTTTACCGGCCGGTAAAACCGGCCCCGCACCGCATGTTTCCACTGCTCTTCCGTCAACTCGGGCGCATCGCTCGTGTCAATTTCACTGTCTGGTCGCGCCGCCAGAGCCTTCAGTCTCGCGCGCTGCGCCTTCGTCAGAGGCGGCAGTGACTCGAGTGTGCGCCTAACAATTTTCGCTTTCATATCGTCTCCTTTCTCTCGGCGTTGCCTTTCGCGCCGTGATAATTCGAATAGTCTCGATCAACTCGCCATCGGCGTACTTCTCACCCACGGTGTGCGCCACCATCAGCAGCAGCACGCCATCGACAAGCCCGAAGCACTGCCAGCGCTCCTCCCCGTTCTCGATACGCTCTGGCACGGACATGTACAACGGATCGTCAAATGCTCGGATCGCTTCATCGAAATCAATCCCGTGCTTTTCCGGTTGGACAGGTTCTTGGCCTCGTCCCACTCAAACTCAATACGGCTCACAGCTATATTGTAATTACAAATTTATAATTACGCAAGGGCCAGCGCTCGACTCCTCCACCATAGGGCGCATCCAATAAGTTTCGGAGACCCGAAAGCGTGAATAGAGCCGGCAGCGCCGTGATGCAATTCGAAGAGAATAAGTTCAACCTCGTCGCCTGCAGCCTGAACGAGCTGCTCGCTGGCCCGGCCCTCGACACCATCCAGAACATTCTCCCCGCCTACCTCGTCCGCCAGCGCTGGTTCGGCGCAAAATCCCGTACCATCGCCAGCATCCGCGTCCTCGACTGGGTTGAACTTCCTCGAACCTCGAACCTCGAACCTCGAACCTCAGATGCCGCCATCGTCTTCCTCCAGATCGCCTACGCCGCAGGCGAGCCCGACATCTACCAACTCCCGCTCGCCGTCACCGCGGGCCCGCAGGCTGACGCGGTCCACACCAACGCCCCAGCCTCCATCCTTGCCTCGGTCACCGCCCCGGACGGCCCCGCCATCCTCCACGACGCCACCGCCCGCGAAGACGTCCGCCAATCCCTCCTCTCCCTCATCGAAACCAACGCCACCCTCATCGCCACCATTCCCGCCGGCCCTCGCGCCGCAGAGGTTAGCGCCAGAAAAAACGAAGCTGTCATCCTGAGCGAAGGCGGCGCTTCTGCCGCCGAAGTTCCTTCGGCCTCAGGCCCTTCGCTCGCCGGCCACGCCTCCGCCTCTCTTGCCGCTGCCCGCGGCACTGGCCCGCTTCCTTCCCGCGCCGGTTCGGCCGAGCAGTCCAACACCTCCATCATCTACGGCAACCGGATGATCCTAAAGCTCTTCCGTCGCCTTCAGCCTGGCGAAAACCCCGACGCCGAGATCGGCCGCTTCCTCACCGAGGTCGCCCATTTCCCCCGCATCCCGCCCTTCCTCGGCCAAATCGTGGGCCATCCCCGCGGCAGCCGCGACCCCAACCCGCCGCCCTCCGACCAAACCACTCTCGCCATGCTGCAGGGCCTCATCCAGAACGAGGGCGACGGCTGGCAGCATACTCTGGACTCACTTGCCCGCTACTACGAAGCCGTCGCCACCGTCCCACCGCCCGCAAACACCGGCTCCCCACCGGCGTTTCTCGATGAACCCAGCGCTGAACCCATCCCTGACGAGGCCCACCAGCACGCCGCCCCCGACCTGGAGGCTGCCGCCCTGCTCGGCCGCCGCACCGCGGAGCTGCACCTTGCCCTCGCCACTTCCACCAGCAACCCGGCTTTCCGGCCCGAGCCGTTTACCACCGAGGCCCTCGCCGCCGACGCCGCTCGCATCCACGCCCAAGTAGTCCGCGCCCTCGACGCCCTTCAGCACTCGCTCTCCGCGCTGTCCGACAAACCCTCCACCACCGCCGCGCCCCTCATCCTCTCCCGCCGCGCCGATCTCCTCGCCCGCGCTCGCGCCGTCGCGGACGTCCCCCCTGAACAGGCTGGCCTGCGCACGCGTATCCACGGCGACTACCACCTCGGCCAGGTCCTCCGCGCCCGCGCCGACTACGTCATCCTCGACTTCGAGGGCGAGCCCGCACGCCCGCTCGCCGAACGCCGCGCCAAGCAGTCTCCGCTCAAGGATGTCGCCGGCATGCTTCGCTCCTTCAGCTACGCTGCCCACACTGGCCTGGATCGCTTTGCCAGTTCCGCCCGGCCCAGTCAAAGCCAACCCAACGCCGCCGCCCAGGCGCTGCAACCCTGGGCCCAACTCTGGCAGAACGCCGTCGCCACCCAATTCCTCAACGCCTGGCGCACCACCATCGCGGCCAACCCACAACTCACCCCACAGCCCACGCAGGGCGATCGCCTGCTCAACGCCTACCTGCTGGAAAAGGCACTCTACGAGTTGCTCTACGAACTCAACAATCGTCCCACCTGGGTCGGCATCCCGCTGGCCGGCATCCTCGCCCTGGCACCTGGTTCGTAGTACCTGGTACCTATACCTGGTCTGTGTGCCGAATTGGCAGTTCGTTCCAATGACCAAGGGCCGAAGGCCCGGCATATACCACCCTCGGCCTTACCAAGGGCCGAAGGCCCGACACATACCAGCCTAGGCCGTAGGCCTAGGTAGGCTGCCAAAGAAGACAAAGGGCTGAAGGCCCGCCATATAACTTCAATGAACTTCTGATCCCGGACACTAGTACCCTGTCCTTATGCAGCAATCCGAAATCTACGCCCAGCTCACTGCCATCTTTCACGACCTCTTCGACGACGACAGCATTGTTCTTACGCCGCAACTCACCGCCGCCGACGTCCCCGACTGGGACTCCTTCAATCACATCAATCTCATCGTGGCCGTCGAGTCTCGCTTCAAGATCAAATTCCAGACCGCCGAGCTCGAGCAGCTCCACACCGTAGGTCACCTCGCCGGCCTCATCGCCGCCAAGCTAGCCGCCCAGGGCCGCTGATTCCGTTGTCCGTGCTACGTTGTCCGTTCTACACTCCTGCCTTCAACTGACAACGTACAACGTCAACAGACACCGCCCTAAACTCCCTGCCCGTACTCCGCCACCAGCAGCCCCGCCCCCGGATCCGTATCCCCCGGCCTCGGCAGAATCAACGGCGCCACAAATCCGTACGCCGCCACCACCACATATCCGGCCAGCGGCAGCGCATACGCCCACGCAATCCCACGGCCCCGAGCCAGAAATCCTGACAGCGGAGGAAACAGCGCCCCGCCCAGGATCGCCATCACGATCAGGCTCCCGCCCAGCTTCGTATTCGGCCCCAGTCCCTTTACGCCCAGCGCGAAGATCGTCGGAAACATGATCGACATGAAGAAGCTGGTCGCCAGAATCGACCATGTCCCCACAATCCCCGGCCGCATAATCCCCACCGCCAGCAAAACGATATTGATCACCGCATAGATTGCCATCATCTTGGCCGGCGAGATCAGCTTCATCAGGAAAGTTGACACAAACCGCCCCACCATCAGCGCCACCAGCGTCCCGGTCAGAAAGTAACCCGCCTCGCGTTCAGTTACCTGCGTATACGCCTTCATGTAGGGAATAAACGTGCTCCACGTCGTCACCTGCGCTCCCACGTAGAAGAACTGCGCCGCCACTGCAAACAGCAGATGCGGATAGTGCAGCAACGCCCCAAAGCTGCCCTGGTCGCCACCCTCGCCCTCGTGCTCGGCATGCATCCTCGGAAACGTCGTCCTCGCAATCACCGCCGCCAGCGACAACACCACCAGCCCCAGCGCCACGTACGTCGGCACCACCCGCAGAATCTCCGTGTGCAGGTACCCCGCGTAGGTTCCCGCCGTTTTCATCGCTGCCACCTGCGCCGGCGTCTTCTCCACCCCGGAAAAAATGAACCACGTTCCGACCAGCACGCCCGTAATCGACCCCGTCGGGTTAAACGCCTGCGCAAAGTTCAGCCTTTGCTCGCTCGTCTCCGCCGGCCCGAACTGCGCCATGAACGGGTTACACGCCGTCTCCAGAATCGATTGCCCACACCCGGCCACGAACAGCGCCATCAGAAACGGAAGGTACTTGCCAATCACCCCCGCTGGCCAGAACAACAGGGTTCCCGTCCCAAATGTCGCCAGCCCAATCAGGATGCCCGTTTTGTACCCGAAGCGCCGCATCAGCAGTGCCGCCGGGATCGCCATCGTTCCATACGCCAGGAACACCGCCGTCTGCACCAGTTGCGCCTCGATCAGCGACAGCTCAAACGACTTCCTGAACTGCTGCACCAGGATGTCCGTCAGGTTGTTCGACATCCCCCACAGGAAAAAAATCGCCGTCACCAGCACAAATGGCAGCATGTGCCCCACCGGAAACACCGGAACTCCTTTGCTGCTTCCCCCTAGGTTGCTTCCGGTTGATCTCGAACCCTGCATCCTCACTCCTCTCCCAGCGCACTGAGATTGCTCTCCCGGGTCGCCCGATGATAACAGTCGCAAATACAAAACCGATAGCCGCATGCGGCCCACAGCGTCCGTTCCCTCGAACCTCGAACCTTGCGCCCCCCCTAACAACCCCTCGCGCAGAGTAGACTTACAGAAGCGCAATTTTTCGTCTGCAAGGGAGTCCGTTCTTCATGCCGATTTCGTTTCGCCGATCTGTCTTTGCTGGAACATCCCTGTTCGTTCCGGCACTCCTGATATGCCTCCTCGGCCTCATCGCATCTCCGGCAATCGCACAGGAACAAACTCCCGAAACCCCGTTCGAGAAGCAGCTCGACCGCATCGACTTCGCCATCGTCGCCTCCGGTGAACTCGGCACCAGCGTCTCCGGCATCGAGCAGCGCGACGCCCACGTCGTCAGCAGTGCCGGCGGCGTTACCTCCACCAGTAGCACCATGCTCACCATCAAGCCCAGCTCCACCGTCGGCGAACTCGCCACCATCCGCTATACCGCCCACCCTTACCTCGGCTTCGAATTCAACTTCGGCAACCTGCGCTATACCCAGGACTACAAGTTCGTCACCACCACGCTCACCTCGCCTCCCACCCCTCCCGCCGTCACCACCACGTACCCGGTCTTCCTCCCCGGTGGCGCTCAGGCCGGCGTCCGCGAGCTCACCCTCGGATATGTCGCCCACCTCAAAATCCGCCCCTTCGGCATCACCCCTTACCTCGGAGCCGGAGGCGGAACCATCCGCTTCAAGCCCACCCCCTATGGTGGCCAGGGCCTGCCTTTCCAGTACCGCGCCGTGTATTACTACCAGGCAGGCTTGGAAGATAACTTCCCCGACAGCCACTTCGGCATGCGCCTCGGTTTCCGCCAGCTCATCTACCTCGCGCCGGACTTCCAGCAGAACTACCTCACCATCACCCGCCGCGTCCGCTCCTCCGAACCCATCATCGGCTTCTTCGTCCGCTTCTAAGAACAGTTGCTGGTTGTTAGTTGAGAGTTGTTAGTTGCTGTTCTTCCGGGTCGCAGTCGAAGAATCACGCATTTGTCGAAATGCCCTGCCTGTCCGCGGGCTCTGCCTTTCAACTGACTACTGAGTACTGCCTACTGCCTACTGCCTTACGTCAGTGCCCGATCCAGATGCACATACCCGCCATCCACCACCAGTTGCTGCCCCGTCGTGTGCCCCGACTGCGTGGGCGATAGCAGAAACACCGTCGCCGCCGCAATCTCCGCCTGCGTCGTCATCCGGTGTCCCAACGGAATGTGGTCCGTAATCTCCTTCAGCTTTGCCTCCGGATCGCCCAGCGTCTTCAGCCAGCGCTCATACAGTGGTGTCATCACCTCCGCTGGCAGCACCGCATTCACGCGGATCCCATCCGGCGCCAGTTCGGCAGCCCACTCCCGCGTCAGCGCCAGTTGTGCCCCCTTGCTGGCCGCATAGCCCGACGTATTCCCCTGCCCGGTCAGCGCCACCTTCGAGCTGATGTTGACAATCGCCCCCTGCGTCCGCTTCAACGAACCCAGCGCCGCGTTCGCCAGCGCGTAGTAGTGCACTAGGTTTTTCTTCAGGCTCTCCACAAACCGCTCCACGCTCCCGCTCGCCAGCCCCACGCCATCGTTCACCCCGGCATTGTTCACCAGGCCGAAGATGTCCCCTTGGCTCTTCTCAATCTCGCCAATGGCTTCTTTACACCGTGCCGTATCTTCCAGGTGGGCCTCCACCAGATCGCACGCCGCGCCGTCAGCCTTCATCTCCGCCATAAACTTGTCGACGTTCTCTGAGTGTCTGCTCAGCACCACCACCCGCGCACCCTCAGCCAGGCACGCCCGCGAAATCCCCTGGCCAATCCCCGCGCCGCCGCCCGTCACCACAATTACCTTGTCCTTCAACCCCAAATCCATCCTTGTTCTCCCTTCGTTGACCAAAAAGAGTCTATCTCATACCGTTCCGGTGCCCCATCCTTCGCGCTGCCGCGAAGGGTGCGAGGAACACGGCCCGTACCGTGGCCTGTAGTCCGGCGCCCCAGTGCCGCGCGCCGTTATCGCCCATCACCGGCAATCGGCCGCACAAATCCCACCCCCCAAACCCTCCCTGCATTTACAATCATCGCGGCTGCAAGATTGTCGCCCAGCCGGAAAGCTGTCCCCCTTATGCTGCCTGTCCTCATCGCTGCTGTCATCATCCTGCTCTACATCCTCAACTCCATCAAGATCCTCAAGGAGTACGAGCGCGCCGTCGTCTTCCGTCTCGGCCGCGTCCGCCACGACGCCTCCGGCCCCGGCATCATCCTGGTCTTCCGCCCCGTCGACACCATCGTCCGCGTCTCTCTCCGCCAGGAGGCCATGGAAGTCCCCTCGCAGGACATCATCACTCGCGACAACGTCACCCTCAAGGTCAATGCCGTCATCACCCTGCGCGTCGTCGACCCGGTCAAGTGCGTCATTGAGGTCTCCAACTACGTCTACCAGACCTCGCAGTTTGCCCAGACCACCCTCCGCTCCGTCCTCGGCGAAGTCGACCTCGACCAGGTCCTCTCCCATCGCGACCAGCTCAACACGCGCATTCAGACCATCATCGACGCTCACACCGCTCCCTTCGGCGTCAAAGTCGTCGCCGTCGAGGTCAAGCAGGTCGACATGCCCGAAAACATGCTCCGCGCCATGGCCAAGCAGGCCGAAGCCGAGCGCGAGCGCCGCGCCAAGGTCATCCACGCAGAGGGCGAATTCAACGCCGCCGCCAAGCTCGTCGAAGCCGCCGCCCTCATGGCCACCCAGCCCATGACCCTCCAGCTCCGTTACCTGCAAACCCTCACCGAGATCGGCGTCGAAAAGAACACCACCATCGTCTTTCCGTTGCCCATGGAGATGATGACCCTCTTCAACAAGCTCTCTACCGCCATCCCCGCCAACCCGCCCGCCATCGACCCACCCGCCGCGGAATCCAAGGAGTAATCGCGGTTTCATAGTAATTTGACGGCTGCGGGCGTCTAAAATCAGACGAGTCGGTTCTCTCCCTTGGGATCCCGAGCCCGAGGTTCACTGCAATCGCCAAGGGCCAAAGGCCCGACATATACCAGCCTAGGCCGTAGGCCTAGGTTGGCTCGGTAAAGCAATCGCCAAGGGCCAAAGGCCCGACATATACCAGCCTAGGCCGTAGGCCTAGGTTGGCTCGGTAAAGCAAGGGAGAGGGCTGAAGGCCCGATATATTTGCCGCAACGAACCTCAGAATCAGGACGCAGAAACTCGAAGGCCGCCATCCTATGAACCGCCTCCGCGAACCCGAAGAACTCGAGAACGCCGACCGCGAGATCTCTCTCGGCATGCCCACCATCCTCGGCATCTTCTTTGCCCTGGCCCTGCTCTGCGCCTGCTTCTTCGGTTTTGGCTACACCATGGGACGCAAGTCGGTCCCCTCCGCGGCCGTTGCCGTCTCCGCCGACCCCATTCCCGGCCTCGCCGCCGCCGCAGCCAAGCCTGCAGCCGGCAGCCCGGCCGAATCCTATCCGGCATCCCCGCCTCCTTCTCCCCAAGTCCCCGGATCGGCCGTGGTTGTTCTCAACGGCGCCGCGCCGTCCGCGCCGCCTGCCGCGAAGAACGTCGCAACCCCAGCCGACGGCCTCATCGCCGGCGACAGGATTCCTCCCGCCGTCCCGCAACCATCAGGGAACAACCAACAACTCTCAACTGCTTTTATGGTTCAGGTCGCCGCCGTCTCCAGCCAGGACGTCGCCAACATCGAACTTGCCGCCCTCAAGAAAGACGGCTACGACGTGGTCGTCCGCCACGAACCCCAGGACCAGCTCCTCCACGTCCAGATCGGCCCCTTCGCCACCCGCAAAGACGCTGAAGCCATGCGCCAGCGTGTCATCGCCGACGGCTTCAACGCCATCGTCAAATAGCTCTTAGCTTGCAATCGAAAGCGGAACGCGTCGCACGCTGATCTGTCCTTCTCGCTTGCGAGTTTGCGCAATATCGTACGACGACTGCATCCGCATCAGCGTGTCCATCTTCACCCCAAACGCCTTCTCGATGCGCAGCGCCATGTCGCCGGAGAGGCCCGCCTTGGCATTCAGCAGACTCGACAGCGTAGGCCGCGAAACGCCCAATGCCACCGCCGCCGCCGTCACGGTCAGACCCGCGGCTTCAATAATCTCCGTCCGAACGAAATCTCCAGGATGGGGCGGGTTCTTCATGGGCATCGTGCGTCTCCTAGTGGTAGTCCTCTAGATTCAAATCGCAAATCTCTCGCTCAACATTGTCGATACGAAACGTCAATCGCCGGTTGGCCGTAACACTCAGGCTCCATGTTCCTCTGCGGTTGCCGGTCAGGGTATGCGCTTTCCAGGAAGGCAGCGCTCGTAACTCGTCGGCGTCTTCCATGTCATCCAGGAATGAGAACATCTTGCGAAGGTTGTCTGTCGTCTCAGGCGGAACTCCCTTTGCGTTGTCGTCGGCGTAGAGTTTTTTCAAACCCTTATGAAGGAAGTTCCGTATCTTCATCTCAAACTACCGTAGCCCGTAGCCTAACACTTGTCAATCAGTGCAGCGGACGCATTCCCTCCGGCAGCGCCTCCACCATCGCCGCCCGCACTGCCGCCATCAACTCCTCCCGCGTCTCAAAATCCCCCGGATAGATCGCCGGCAGAAACTGAATCTTCGCCACTCCCGGCACAATCGCCGCGCTATGCTTCCGCATCATGGTCTGCGTCCCGCTGATCGCAATCGGCACAATCGGCGCGCCCGTCTCCATTGCCAGGTAGAACGTCCCCCGCTTGAACGGAGCCAGCCGCCCGTCCTGCGACCGTGTTCCTTCCGCAAACACCAGCATGTTCAGCCCGCTCTTCAGCGCGTCCGAAGCCGCAGCCACGCTCCGCTGCGCCGCTTCGCGCACATTCCCGCGTTCCACCGGCACAAACTTCGCCATCCGCATCGCCGTCCCCAGCAGCGGAATCCGCATCAGCTCTTTCTTCAGCAGCACCGAACACTGCCCCGGCAGTTCCGGAATCAGCACCGGCGGATCCAGGTTCGACACATGGTTCGACAGGTAGATGCAGCTCACCCCAGCCGGAATATTCTCCCGTCCGCTGACCTCCACCCGAATCCCCGCCGCCCGCACGCCCCACGGCACAATCCCACGCACCACCACGCGATACAGCAGCCTCACATTCCCCACCACCAGCGAGTAGGGAATCCCAATTACCCCCGCCAGCCCACCCAGGGTCACACACACAAACGCCATCTTGAACACAGCAAACATGCACTTCCGAGCATACCCCATGCGCGAAAAGGCCGGGCATCTCGCCCAGCCCCTCGTTCCAATTCCTCGAACCTCGAACCTAGCCCCTGACAGCCAGTGCCCGGCACAACCTCCGCCGCGTCAGGCACGCCAGACCCAGCAGCCCCGTTCCCAACAGCAAAATGCTCGACGGCTCCGGAGTCCCTGTGATCGTAATGCTGTCCTCCGTGTTCGATGTTCCCAGCGGGTTCTCGGAGAACCCCATGGTTGCCGCGGACAGGGCAGTTCCGTTCTCATAAAGCTCCCCGCCAAACATGATCTGCAACGAGTTCAGGACGGTTTCACTGCTTGCCTTGAACGTCAAGTCTTCCGTCCCCGCCAGGTTCTCCACGCTGAACAGGTTCCCTGTAGGGAGGCTCGCGTCATTAAACGGGAAAAAAACCGGGGTAGCGTTGGCGAAGGTGGTGAAGATTCCGGTGTCGACCGTGACGTCATATTGTGAGAAGGGCGGATTCGCAACTCCCGGCGTATAAACGCCCCCACTAAAGGTCCCGGGACCGGAAAGATCGATCTCATCCGCAAGGGCAAGCGGCGCGGACACTACGAGCATTAGACCTAGGGCAGTAAGGCAACTGAAATGCTTCATGAGAGTCTCCTGTGGAAGGACACTGCAAGCAGCAGCGCCACAAGCGGAAGGAAGAGGTTATGCGCCCTGGACCCGTGCACCAGTGGCGTAGGCCCGAACAAAGGTGGAACTTTTAGGATGGATGCCTCGCCCGTTCCTGGTTGTTGTCCTGCCGCGGGCTTGCCGCCACATCTCAGTTTCACCCCGTCCATCGCAACGTTCGTATCCTCGAAAACCATGCCGCTGCGCGAACGTCCTCGCGCCGGCGCCCGCAGCGCGCTCCAGAAAACAGAAGCTGGGCTCCGCTCCCAGCCTCTCCTGGAACCTCGTACCTGGAACCTCGTACCTGGTTCCTAACACAACCTGCGCCGCAACAGGCCCGCCAGCGCCAGAAGCCCGGTCCCCAGCAGCACAATGCTGGAAGGCTCGGGAACCGCGACGATCGAGCTTGTTGTCGCATCTTCCGTGTTCGAGGTGCCCAGCGGATTCTCTGAGAACCCCAGGTTTGCGGGCGCCAGGGGAAGTCCGTTCTCAAACAACTCTCCCGCCAGCACCACCTGCAGCGAATTCAGAATGCTTTGGCTGGTTGCCTTAAACGTCAGGTCCTCGGTTCCCGCCAGGTTTTCCACGCTGAACAAATTGCCCGCAGGCACGCTTGCATCGTTGAACGCGAAAAAAACGGGACTTGCGCCGGCGAAGGGTGCGAACGTTCCGTTGGCTACAGTTACGTCATAGAGCGATAGGGGTGGATTGGCGACTCCGGGCGTGTATACGCCGCCGCTGAACGTTCCCGGGCCGGACAGATCGATCTCATCCGCAAGCGCGAACGGTGCGGGCACGGCCAGCAACATGCCTAGAGCCGCAAGTCTACTCAATTGCTTCATGAGTGCTCCTGTGTATGTGGGAGTGGCGCCGAAGTCTTCTGTGCCACGATGAGGGAAGGGAGGTGTTATGCGCCCCGGAGCTGGGTGTCCCGGTGACGCAGGCCCGAACCGCGAGTGCAATGGTGCTGTCCGATACGATGCAGCGCTCGCTCCCGCTTGTTGTCCTGTTGCCGCCCACCCGCGACATCCGGTTTCACCCAGTCCATCCCTGCATTCACCTCTTCGAAAGTCCAACCATCCAAACGGCCTTCAAAATGCGAACGTCTCCCACCCGCATTCCTCTCCCGCAACCATCTCTTCGTTTGTCATTCCGTGGCGATTTCTTGTTTGTCATTCCGTAGCGCAGCGGAGGAATCCGCTTTTGCCTTCCTCGAACCTCGAACCTGAACCTAATCAACGCCGCGCGTGCGCGCCGGTCGGCTTCGCAGCGAAGATCGACAAGTCAATCGCGTCGGCCATCGCCTTGTATCCCGCATCATTGGGATGGAGTTTGTCCGTATTGTTGTAGCCTTGCCGGAACTGGCGCGGGTTGTCGGGGTCGCGGATGACCGCATCGAAGTCCACCACCCTGTCGAACGCGCCGCTCGTGCGGATAAACCCGTTCAGCGCCTGGCGCATCGCTTCCACACTCTCGCTCGCGTTGCCAAACGGCGTCAGCGTGCAGCCGATCACCTGGATGCCGTGATCGTGCGCTTTTATGATCATCTGTTTCATCGCGGCGATCAGGTCGTCGGCAGTAATGGGAGTCGTACCCGGCAACGGGCGCACCGTGCCGTTCATATCGTTGATGCCTTCCAGAATCAGCAGCCACTTCGCGCCCGGCACAGCCAGCACGTCGCGGTCGAAGCGTGCCAGCGCGCTCACGCCGGCCCCGTCACTAAGAACCTTGTTGCCGGAGATCCCCTCATTCACCACGGCGATGCCGGCCGTCGCCGGGTTCTCCACCACGCGCTCCGCCAGAAAGCTGGGCCAGCTCCGGTCCGAATCCGGCGTCGAGGTGGCACCGTCGGTAATCGAGTCGCCGAACGCGACAATCGTCGCAGCGCTGGCCGGCGCCTGCACGTCGACATCGGACAGCCAGTACCACGACAGCGTTTTCTCCGCGTCGGGCAACTCCGGCGCCGCGGTAAAGTCCCCCTCTTTCGAGATCCACGTGGTATGCAGGCCCAGTGCATGCACGCTGGCCGCCCCGCTGTCGCCGGGGACGAAGACGCTCACCGCAAGCTCGCCCAGCCGTGGCACATCCAGCGACACCGGATCGCTGATCGTCTCGGCGCCGATGGGAATCGTCACCACACTTCTCCCGCCAAACGTGAGCGGACGGTCGGAGCCCGCGACAATCGCGGAGCCATCGCCCTTCAGCGCCACGTGGGCCGCCCCGACCGTCAGCGGCACCGTCCCGAAGGCGTTTGACAGATGGACGCGAATCCGGTTGCCTCCCACGCTGGCACGCACCGCCATGCGGACGGTCTGGTTGGAAAAACCACGCGCTGGATGCATGGCAGGGACCGCAGCCGCCGTAGCCGGTGCTGACGGCGAAACCGCGGCCGGCGCAGCAGGAGCAGTCGACACCGAACCAGCAACCACCGAAGCTGCACTGGATCCGGCAGCCGCGCCCCCCGTGCGCGCGATCGGTGGCCGCGCGAACGAAGGCCGCGGAAGCTGCTGGGACGAGGCCCAGGTCGCTACCCAGTGAGCTTCCCCGGCGGGCTGGCTCTGCTGCGCCATCAGCAGCGGGCAGGCGAAGGCAGGAAGGATCGCAAGACGCAGAACCCAACGGACGGCGCGCAGGTGGCTCATCGGTACACTCCTCGGTCTTCGAGTCTGTAGAAACCAGAAAATGTCGCTGGTGACACGCCGCAACATTCTAGCCCATCCCACGAAGCTCTTGAATCTTGCCCCGCACGCAAACGCGAACGAGGCCGGGAACCATCTCCCGGCCTCGTCGTCCGATTCCTCGAACCTCGAACCTCGAACCTCGAACCTCGAACCTCGAACCTCGAACCTGGACTAAGCGTTCGCTGTCGTCTCAGCCTCTTCCGCTGCTCGTGCCGCCGCCGCTGCTGCGGCCTTCTCGGCCTTGCGCGCCTGCGCGGAGTTCTGCCCCAGCTCATCGGCCAGCTTCTCCGTGGTGAACGACTCAATCGTGTCGCCGACGTGAATGTCCTTGAAGCCCGCCAGGTCGATGCCGCATTCCACACCCTGCCGCACCTCGCTCACGTCGTCCTTGAACCGTTTCAGCGATCCGATCTTGCCGCGCCACACCTCGGCGCCTTCGCGCATCACGCGTACCTGTGCGGTCCGCGTGATCACGCCATCCACCACGCGGCAGCCGGCGATCTGCCCCACCTTCGTGATCTTGAAGACGTTGATCACCTCCGCCCGGCCCGCGTAGTTCTCCTTGAACACCGGCTCCAGCAATCCGTACATCGCCTTGGTAATCTCTTCGCGCAGCTCGTAGATGATCGAGTGCAGCCGGATCTCCACGTTCTCGCGCTCCGCAACCTCTTGCGACTTGCGGTCAGGCCGCACGTTGAACCCGATAATCACCGCATTCGACGCCGACGCCAGCAGCACGTCCGACTCCGTAATCGCGCCCACGCCGGAGTGCAGCACCCGCACCCGAACCTTCTCGGTGGACATCCGCTGCAGGTCCTCGGCAATCACCTCCACCGACCCCTGCACGTCGCCCTTCACAATGATGTTCAGGTCCTTCATGCCCGCGTGTTTGATCTGCTCTGCCAGCCCTTCCAGGCTTACCCGGCTCGACTTCGCCAGTTGCGACTCGCGTTCCTTCATCTTGCGGTACTGCGCAATGCCCTTGGCCTTGTCGCGGTCCGCCATCACCAGGAACGTGTCGCCCGCGTCCGGCATGCCTTCCAGGCCCAGAATCTCCACCGGCGTCGACGGCCCGGCTTCGCTGATCGCCCGTCCGCGATCGTCGAACAGCGCGCGGATCTTGCCGAACGTATTGCCCACAATGTAGCTGTCGCCCGTCTTCAGCGTTCCATTCTGCACCAGCACGGAGGCCACTGCGCCCCGCCCGCGGTCCAGCTTCGCTTCAATCACTGTCCCCACGGCCGCGCGGTCCGGAGTAGCCTTCAGGTTCGCCAGATCGGCCACCAGGCAAATCATCTCTTCCAGCAGATCGAGATTCGTCCGCTTCTTCGCAGACACGTCGACGAACACCGTATTGCCGCCCCACGCTTCCGGCTGCAATCCGCGGTCCGCCAACTGCTGCTTCACCCGGTCCGGCTGTGCCTCCGGCTTGTCGATCTTGTTCACCGCCACGATAATCGGCACATTCGCCGCCTTCGCGTGGTCAATCGCCTCCAGCGTCTGCGGCATCACGCCGTCATCGGCCGCCACCACCACCACGACGATATCCGTGATCTTCGCGCCGCGCGCCCGCATCCGCGTAAAGGCCTCGTGCCCCGGCGTATCCAGGAACACAATCTCGCGCCCAAACGCCGGCGAATCCGGCTTCGTGATCTTCACCTTGTACGCACCAATGTGCTGCGTAATCCCGCCCGCCTCGCCTGCCGCCACATCCGTCGACCGGATCGCGTCCAGCAGGCTGGTCTTACCGTGATCGACGTGGCCCATCACGGTCACCACCGGTGAACGCGTAATCTCCACCATGCCGGTCGTATCTTCCAGGAAGCCTTCGATCGCCTCGTTCTCCAGCTGCTCTTCGACCGAGATCACCGTGGCGTCTGCGCCGAACTGTCGCGCCACTTCCTTCACCAGTTCGCCTTCCAGCGACTGATTCACGGTTACGAACACGCCCTTCATCAGCAGTGTCGCAATCAGGTCCTTGCCGCGCACCTCCAGCTTCTCCGCCAGGTCCTTCACGCTGATCCCTTCGGTCACCGTAATCGACTTGGTAATCGGCAGCGGTTCCGACGAGATCATCGCCCCACCGTATCGTGGCGGTGGCTGGAAGCCCTTCATCGGGCCTTCCTTCACCTTCTCATAGCGTTGTCCGCCGCGCCGCTGTCCCGGACGCGCAGCCGGCCGCATGCCGGTCGGCGCCTCGCCTGATCCCGGCCCAGCGCCCGGCCGTGCGCCAAATCCAGGCCGCGCGCCTCCCGGCGCTCCCGGCCCAAATCCCGGACGGCCTGCGCCACCCGGGGCGCCGGTGCCTGTCGGATACGTGCGTGTCGGATGCATCGGCCGCCGTGCGCCCGGTGCCATCGTCGAAGGTCGCGAACCCGGTGCTCCCTGGCCTGCTGGCCGCGGGCGCTCAAAAATCGGCCGCCCACGCTGGATCCCGCTCGCCGCGCCTGCCGGAGCGGAATAGATCGGTCTGGGGCCTGTCTGCGGCATCACTACGCGCCGCACAGGAGCAGCCGCTTCTGCAGGCGCCGCGGCCTGCGGCGTCTCCACCGGGCTGGGTGCTGCCTCCGGCTCCGCCGCTGGCGGAATCTCGGGTGCTGCCACTGGCGCTGCGGCTGCAGCCACCGCCGCAGGCGGAGCTGCCGCCACGGGAGCCGCTACCGCCGCAACCTTCACTGCCGCGGCAGCAGGAGCCACCACCGCCGCCGGAGCCGTTGCCGCGTGGGTCTGTGCCGTCGCCGGCGCTGTTGCCGTTGCCGCGTGGGCCGCGGGAGCCACCACCACCGGAGGCTTCGCAATCACCGGGCCCACCGGAGGCTTGCTCGCAATCGCCGGAGGAGCCGCCGGGATCACCACCGGGGCCTGCCTCGGCTGCGGAACCACGCGCCGGGGTGCCGGTGCCGCAGTAGCCGCCGCCACCGGAACGCTCGTCGGCACAGCCGGCTTCGCCGCCGGTACCACCACCGTCGCCGCGGGTTTGGCTGGGGCCACCGTCGGACGCGGCGGATGCGCGCGCGCCTCGGCTTCCGCCGCCTTCCGCTCCAGGATCAACCGCATCGCGTCGCCCGGCTTCGAAATGTGGGATAGGTCAAATGCCGGCTTGGTCTCAGCCGCCTGCCTGGCCGTCGTCGTGCCCGCGCGCCGGCCGTTCAGGTACACGCGCACTTTCTCCGCCTCGTCGGCCTCGATCGAGCTGGAGTGCGTCTTAGGCTCGGTTACGCCAACCGCCGTCAGAGCGTCCAGGATGGACCTGCTCTTGACTTCAAGTTCCCGCGCCAGATCGTTGATTCGAACTTTGCTCATCCGCCCCTTTTTCCCTTACCGGTCTTCCCCTGCGCCCTTAGCCGTTCATATCAGCCTCATCGAAGTAGGAATCTGATCCAACTCTATTATCCCTGAAATCACAATCTTCGAACGCGAAGATTCGATCCCAACCCATGCCTGCGTGGCTCGCAGCTTCAGCCACGCCCGCTGCCGTCCTCGTCCACGCCCTCGTCGGAGACTTCCTGGCTCTCGTCCACCAGTGTGTCTACGGCGTCATTTCCCCGCTCGATCTTCTCTTCGCGAACGTCCGCATCGCTGAATCCGTCGCTCTCTGAGTCCACATCTTCCGCATCGGCAATCTCGTCCGCCGAAACGTCGTGCACTTGCTTCGCCTTGCCCGCCTGCTTCGCTTCGGCTTCCAGCAGCTCCTCCGGAGTCTTGTCGCCGGAGGTCACTTCGGAACCTTCCAGCGCCGCCTTCTCCGCCGTCTCCCCAGGCTCGCTCACCGCAACCACCGGCCGCTCTTCGCCCTCTTCGTACTGGCCGAAGTAGTGCCGTACCGCCACCGAAATCTTCTCCAGCGTCTTCTCGCCAATGCCCGGAATCTCTTCCAGTTGCTCCGGCGTCATATCGGCCAACTCTTCCACCGTGGTAATCCCGGCCGCGATCAGCTTCTCCAGGATCCCCTCGCCCAACTCGGTAATCTGTTCCACCGGCGTCGTCTGTCCGCCGCCCATCTGCTGCATCTGCTGTTCCACTTCCTGGCGCTTCTCTTCCTCGCTCTTGATATCGATCTTCCAGCCCAGCAGCTTCGCCGCCAGCCGTACATTCTGCCCCTTCTTGCCGATCGCCAGCGACAACTGCGTGTCGTCCACAATCACTTCCAGTTGCTTCTCGTTCAGGTCTACAATCGACACCCGGCTCACCTTTGCCGGCTGCAGCGCCTTCTCCGCAAACGTCGTAATCTCTTCGCTGAACTCGATAATGTCGATCTTCTCGCCCCGCAGCTCGCGAATAATCGACTGCACCCGCATCCCCTTCATGCCCACGCATGCGCCCACCGGGTCCACATCCTTGTCGCGGCTCATCACCGCAATCTTCGTCCGTTCGCCTGCCTCGCGCGCAATCGCGCGGATCGTCACCGTGCCGTCGTAAATCTCCGGCACTTCGCTCTGAAACAGGCTCTGCACCAGCCCCGGCGCTGCTCTTGAGACGATAACTTGTGGGCCTTTTGCAGCGCGATCCACCCGCAGCAAGACCACCCGCACCCGCTCGCCCACCGCAAACTGCTCCAGCCGGCTTTGCTCGCGCTTCGGCATCCGAGCCTCCGCCTTGCCCAGGTCGAAGATCACGTCCATCGGCTCCAGCCGCTTCACCGTCGCGTTCAGCACCTCGCCTGCGCGGTGGTTGTACTCCAGGAACACCGTGTCCCGCTCCGCCTCGCGCACCTTCTGGAAGATCACCTGCTTCGCCATCTGCGCCGCAATCCGGCCCAGCGGGCTCGTGTCCTTGTAGAAGCGCAGCTCTCCGCCCACTTCCACCTCTGGCGCCAGTTCGCGCGCCTGCTCCAGCGTCAGCTGGTTGATCTCGTCTTCCACCTGCTCCGGACCTTCGACCACCGTCTTGAACACATACGCGCGGATCTCGCCCGTCTCCTTGTCCATCTCGGCGCGCATGTTCTCCTGGGTCTTGTAATACTTCCGTGTCGCCAGCGCGATCGCATCTTCCACCGCGCCCACCACCACCGCGGGTTCAATGCCCTTATCCCGGCTCAACGTCTCAATCGACTGATACAGAACACTCGCCATCGCCTACCTCAACAATTCTTTGCTTGCCATTTCCCTTTGTTGTCATTCCCCGAAGGAAACGCTTGTCCATTTCCCTCCGTTTGTCATTCCCCGAAGGAAACGCTTGCCATTTCCCTTTGTTTGTCATTCCCGAAGGGAATCTGCTTCTCGTCTTCAACTCACACAACTCACAACTCACAACCATCCTTCAAATCTCCGCCACTAAATTCGCCTTCTCCACATCCTTCAGCGCGATCTCCATCACATCCGCAACCGCCGCCTTCTTCGCCTTCCCCTTCTGTTTGACGGCACCGACATCGAGCGTAAGCACTCCATCCGCGAATCCCGTCAACCTGCCCGTCCACATCCGGCTGTCCTTCACCGGCGTAAACGTCTTCACCTTCACCAGGCTTCCCACAAACCGCTCAAACTCCTCCGCCCGCGTCAACCTTCGTTCCAGCCCCGGCGACGAAACCTCCAGCGTGTACTCCGCGCCCGGCACCACGTCCTCAACATCCAGCAGCGTGCCAAAATCCCTCGCAAACGCCGCGCAATCCTCGTGCGTCACGCCGCTCAGTAACTCCACCGGAACGCCACTCGGCAGGTCTTCAACCTCTCCCGCCGCGGCCCGCTCTGCCAGCCGCTTCCGTTCCGCAGCATCTTTCTCCACAAACACCCGCAGCGCTCGCGACTTCCCGCCGCCGCCAAACTCCAGGTCCACAACTTCCAGATGGTGCGACGCCGCAACCCGCTCCGCCAGCGCCCGAATTGCGTCCATCTGCAATGCCATAAATCCCTGATTCGCGGACTCGCCTACATCCCGCGCCGTACCAACTGCCGCTTACCGCTAGCGTGTTGTTCTGACCCTCAGCAAGGGTCGAAGGGGAAAAATCCCCGCATTTCCCTTTTGCTGTTGCTCGTTTTTCGCTCTGCAATCGCCAAATCGCCTTTAGAGCAACAAAAAGTGGGCTCTCGCCCACTCATCTCTTCCGCCATTTCTGCCGGTGCGTTCACGGCTCGTACTCGAACGACGGGGAAATCCGGGGCCCCGCCGAGCATTCTCTGCTCGTTGGGGAGGAAACTCACTGCACACTCAGCATACACTGTCCGCGCCGTATTTTCAACGCGTCCAGACGCGAGCAAAACCGGGCAGGAGTTTCGGCTCCCGCCCGGTCAGTTCACTTTCACTCAGAGCGTTCGGTTACGCCTTCGTCGCCGCGTTCTTCAAACGCATCCGCAGGAAGCCGCCCAGCCCAAGCAGGCCGGTCGACAGCAGCAGAAGCGAGTTCGGTTCCGGCGTCACAGTCGGCGGGCCGCGTCAACGTTACATCGTCGATCAGAGCAAACGCCGGTACCTGCGTGGACAGCTGAGAAGTCGCCAGGAAGGCGAGTTCTTCGCTGGTGCCGCTGGCGACGAACGTAATCGACTCATCGGTCCAGGGCTGGGTGAAGGTCTGGGCCGTCTGCGTCGCGCCACGCTGCGTCCATATACGTGTCGCTGACCGTCGCGCCGCCTACATTGTTGACGGTAAGGTTAGCTTCGTAGTTGCCGCTGCAGGGACCGTCAGCGCCACCGCACGTTGCCTCCGACTGCTGATCCTCAACCCAATCGAAGTGCAGGGTGTAGGTAGCCCCGCTGGTCAGGCCGCCCAGGGTCAGGTCCACTGCGGACCGCCCGTAGTTGTCAGCTTCCAGAGCCAGAACGCTGCAAGCGGCGGTGCAGTTGGGATCAAACTGGGTGCTGGTGCCGACAAATCCCACGGTTCCGGAAACGCCCGTTGCTCCGGAGAGGAAGGACGCCCAGTTCGTGTATCCGAAGTTGTAGCCGGTGCTGGGATTGGCCAGGCCGCCGCACATCGTGGCGCCCGAGCAAGGCGTGTTGGCGTAGGTGAAGCTCGGTGGGCCAACGACATTGGTGATCACGCCAGGCGTGCTCGCGGTCGGGCTCCCGATCGCGATCTGCCCGGACGTCGCCACCGTGAGCGAGTTGGCATGGGCAAAAGTTGTGGTTGCGACCATGGCCGCCAAGGCCAGGGCCGAGCATACTGAACTCCGAGTGAATAGTGATTTCATGGTTTAGGTCCTCTCTCGAATACAGGGTTCGTGGTCCAAATCTATACAGCTCAACGGGCGTAACCATCCGCGGAGTAATCCAACCGTGTGCTGAACGGCCAATTGTCTTGCACCTATGCCACAAGCAATTGGGTTGCCAATCACAAATGACTTGTGATGCCCGAATATAGGCCTGTTTTCTGAGATCCTGGCCCCGCCCCCCGTTCCCCCCGCTACCCCAATGTGCAGTTCCTTGCACACCGTGGGTAAAACATCTTCCCACCTCTCCCGCCCCGGAACATCCCCCCCGATTGCCCTACGATCCACCCGCAGACAGCCCCCCAAAAGCGGCTCCCACACACGCTCCCCACTCCCCGCAGGTCTTATCCGCAAGAGCCCGACCCTGGTCGCGCCCGCTCGCTCCCCACCGCTTACTTAGGAGTCGGCCTTCGCCACCAGCACCGCTTCCGGCGACTCTGCCATCTCCGGCGCAGTCTCCCCAAAAGGACCGGACGGACTCGACGGTTCGGCCACCCCAGCCGCCTCAGTCTTCACCCCGCTTCCCGGCACCGGCAGGCCCTTGCGCCAGAACAGAAACGGTTCCACCAGCTGCCCGAACAGCACCGGCGAAATCGCCTGGTCAATCCCATAGTGTTCCGGCCGCTTGTCCTTCGGCAGGTACAGCGTGCCGAACATCTTGTCCACCCACGGAAGCACCGGCGCGTAGTTCTTGTTGATCACCTCGGGCCCGTCGTTGGTGTGGTGCCAGTGGTGGAAGGCCGGGGTCGAGATCAGCCACTCCAGCGGCCCAAACCGCCATTTCACGTTCGAGTGGATAAAGAACCCCCACATGCTCCCCACAATGGTCACCGCCACCGGGATCGCCGTGCCGGCCTTCGTCGGCGACGCCAGGCCCAGCGCATACATCGGCGTAAACTCGCACAGCCGCGTGAACACCAGGTCCACCGGATGCGCCCGCGTACTCACCAGGAAATCGAGTTCCTCCGCGCTATGGTGGACGGAGTGGAATCGCCACAGCAGCGGAATTTCATGCGACCAGCGATGTCCCCAGTAGTACCCAATCTCTCCCACCACCATCGCCGCACCCAGCCGCACCCAGGTCGGCAGTCCCGCCACCATCGCCAGGAAACCCGCCGGCTCCAGGTTCCGGGTGCCCCACGCCATCGCCGCCAGCGGAAACGCCAGCAGAAAACTCGGCACCAGGCTGTTCAGGAAGTAGTAGCCCAGGTCGGTCACAATCGCCTTGCGGAAGATCTTCTTCGGCCGCAGCGCAAACAGACGCTCCAGCGGGAGAAACACCACCGCCAGCACCGCCAGCCACAATCCCGTCTTGAAGATCTGGATCAGGTATCCCGCAAGTTCCGGGTCCTGCGCCGCCAACCAGAACCTGACTTCTTCAACCCAGCTCAAATGATCCATAGTGTTCGGCCCGCCCGCTCCCACGCAAGAGGTGCTCCACCAACTCTGCTCTGAATCTGAAGAGTACACCCATCCTATTGGCAATCTGCCACAACTTCTTCTGCAATCTCAAGGCCACTCTGGGGGATGCCGAAAAATCTGCCCTGCGGGCGAACGCCCATCGTAGTTGGTCCGCCACCGCCCATACTTTTCGAACTTGTCACCGCCCATGCTTTTCGAACTTGTCCTTCTGAGCGGTACGCGAAGAATCCCCGTAGTTGGTCCCGCCCCTGCCACCGCCCATGCATTTCGAACTTGTCATTCTGAGCGGTACGCGAAGAATCCCCGTAGTTGGTTCCGCCACCGTCCATGCTTTTCGAACTTGTCATTCTGAGCGGTACGCGAAGAATCCCCGTAGTTGACCCCATGTGTATGTCAATTGACGCAAGATGATTATCAAGTTAGCTCAGGCAACTGCTTCAAAAGCGCCGAAGGCGCGCCATATACCAGCCTAGGCCGAAGGCCTAGGTTGGTGCAGGAATGGCAGCCGAGGGCTGAAAGCCCGACACATAGAGCCTGGCCAGCCATGTCGTTCGTCGCCTGATCTCGAACATGCCTGGGCAAACTCGATAATCGACTAACGCGATTCTAAGCCGTCAACCTCCCCTGTCATTCGCCTCTCGTCCTTGTCCCCTCCGCTCTTGGTCCGGAAACCGCTTCGCGAAACGTTGTCAAGGCCCTCCTCCTCTGCAAAACCCGTCCTCAATCCTCAAAGCAAACCACATGAAATCTTCCCCAAAAGTACAGTTGAGTTTTGCTCCACCTGCTATGCTTTAACTAGTTGAGTTAAGCAAGAGAGAGCCCCGGCAGCGTCCGGGGCTTTTCTCTTTGTTTTCTGATATTTGCCTGTAACCCACGTGGATGCTGATATTTAGCCAGAGTCAGTTTTCGCTAAGTAGCTGCATCCATGCGACTTTTAACCACCACCCCCCCACCCCCCCCCGGGGGGGGGTACCTGGGGAACAAAGGAGAACCATCATGTACGTCGATCTTTGCCGCCACATCCGCTCCAACGGCATCCAGTGCCACGCCATCGCGCTCACGGACCAGCACTTCTGCTACTTCCACCGCCGCCTCAACCAGGGCCACGCCATCTACCGCGACCGCATGGTCGGCACCAAGGGCCTCATGGAGCGCGGCCACATCATCGCCCTGCCCCCGCTCGAAGACCGTGTCTCGGTCATGCTCGCCCTCTCCGAAGTAATCAACGCCCTCGCCTGCAACTTCATCGAGCCCAAGCGCGCCAACGCCCTCTTCTTCGGCCTCAAGCTCGCCGTCCTCAACTGCAAGGGCCTGGAGGCCATTCCCCAGCAGCAGGAAAAGCAAGTCGTCCGCGACTTCGGCCCCGCCCCCGACCTGCTCGACTCGGTTGCCGTCGACCTGGCCCCGGAAGGCCTCACCTATGAGATCGACGACGAGAACAATCCCGCCATCTTCCTCAACCCCGGCCTCATGCCCGGCACCTACGACCAGCGCACCATCTCCGCCACACCGGTCAAGCCTTTCCCAGGCGCAGCGGTACCTCCCCACGCCGCGGAACCGCCCGACGACGACGCCTTCGGCCCCGCCGACCCCGCCATCGCCGCCGACATCCGGGAATACCTCTCCCGCCCATCCCCCTCCCTCAACATCCGCGCCGTCGCAACGTCCATTTCCCCACAACCGTGTCATCCTGAGCGAAGATCGGCGCTCGCGCCGAACGCAGTCGAAGAGCCTGTCCTGAGCTTGTCGAAGGAACCTGCGGTGGCCTCTCCTCCAGCATCCAACCTTGCTCTCACATCCACCGCAACCTACAATCAACCAAACCCCCACCGATGCAGCCCCCAACGAACAACGGTCAACGAACAACGAACAACGAGTGAAAATGATCACCACCCCCATCCCCGAAGCGCTTACCTTCGACGACGTTTTGCTCGTCCCTGCGTACAGCGAAGTTGTCCCCACCCAGGTCAGCACCCAGACCCAGCTCACCCGGCGCATCACCCTCACCACCCCGCTGATGTCCGCGGCCATGGACACGGTCACTGAAGCGCGCCTCGCCATTGCCATGGCGCAACAGGGCGGTCTGGGCGTCGTGCACCGCAATCTCACCATCCCGCAGCAAGCGGGCGAGATTGATAAGGTCAAGCGCTCCGAATCCGGCATGATCGTCGACCCCATCACCATCGCCCCGGAGCAGCCCATCGCCGATGCGCTCGAGCTGATGCGCCGCTTCAAGATCTCCGGCGTCCCGGTCACCCGCGATCGCAAACTGGTCGGCATCCTCACCAACCGCGATCTCCGCTTTGTCTCCCGCACCGACATCCCCATCGACGACGTGATGACCAAGAAGAATCTCATCACGGTCCCCGTGGGCACCACTCTGGAGCAGGCCGAGGAAATCCTCCACCAGCACCGCGTGGAGAAACTGCTGGTCGTCAACGACGCCTACGAGCTCAAGGGCCTCATCACCGTCAAAGACATTCAGAAGAAGTTGAAATATCCCAATGCCTCCAAGGATGAAAAAGGCCGCCTGCGCGTCGCCGGCGCCATCGGCGCTACCGGCGACTTCCTCGAGCGTGCCGCGGAACTCATCGCCATGCGGGTCGACATGCTCGCCATCGACTCCGCCCACGGCCACTCCTCGCGCGTGCTCGAAGCGGTCGCTGAGGTCAAAAAACGCTTCCCCGACGTCGATCTCATGGCCGGCAACATCGCCACCTACGACGGAGCCATGGCCCTCATCGACGCCGGCGCCGACGCCGTCAAGGTTGGCATCGGCCCCGGCTCCATCTGCACCACCCGCATGGTCACCGGCGCGGGCATGCCCCAGATCACCGCCATCGCTGAGTCCGCGCGTGCCGCATCGAAACACGGCATCCCCCTCGTCGCCGACGGCGGCATCAAGTATTCCGGCGATGTCACCAAGGCCATCGCCGCCGGCGCCGGCGTCGTCATGATCGGCTCGCTCTTCGCCGGCGTCGACGAGTCGCCCGGCGAAACCATCCTCTACCAGGGCCGTTCCTTCAAGGCCTACCGCGGCATGGGCTCGCTCTCCGCCATGGCCCAGGGCTCCGGCGAGCGCTACTTCCAGAGCGCCGAAGACATGACCGGCGCCGCCAGCGTGGAACGAACCAGCGTCACCGCGCGCGAGTCCAACGGCCAGAACCGCCTCGCGAAATTCGTGCCCGAGGGCATCGAAGGGCGCGTCCCCCATCGCGGCCCCCTCGAAGCGATGGTCTACCAGCTCGTCGGCGGCCTGCGTTCCGGCATGGGCTATCTTGGCTGCGCCACTATCCCGGACCTGCAGAAAACCGCCCGCTTCATCCGCATCTCCAACGCCGGCCTGCGCGAGTCGCACGTTCACGACGTCATCATCACCCGCGAGGCGCCCAACTACCACGCGGAATAGCTCAAATTCGCCGTACTCGCTCCATCTCGGCCGTCCTCCCCGGGCGAACCTGGAGCGCGAATGGGAAGCTGCGCGCGGCTGTTAGTGTAGAAGCATGCGGCCAGTTTTCTTCTTCAAGCCATCGCCAGCTCTGCCTCGTGAAGCAGGTTGGCGCTGGTGGTTCAACGTGTGGACGCCCGCGGCGATTGCGGTTGCCGTCATCTGCATCGAGTCCACCGAGACCTTTTCCGCCCAGAACACCAGCAGTTGGCTGCGCCCGATCTTTCAAGGTGTCTTTGGCGCGATAAAAGACAGCAACTGGGAGCTGTTGCACCACATTCTTCGCAAGTCGGGCCATTTCGTCGGCTATGGAACGGTCGGTTTCACCTTTCTGCGCGCCTGGTTATATACCCTCGCGCGGCGCGGGCCAATGGCGTTGCTCGCCTGGCGCGTCGAGTCTTCGGTTCTGGCCATCTTTTCCACCGCTATAGTCGCCAGTTGCGATGAGTTCCACCAAACGTTTCTGCCCAACCGCACCGGGACGCCCGTCGACGTCCTGCTGGACACTGCGGGCGCCTGCACGCTCTGCCTCCTCGTTTGGCTCGTCTGCTGGACCAGGCCGGCCCGCGAGGATGCGTTCTAGCGAGCCGATCGCACCCTCTCAGCGCCGCTTGTACATCGTATTCAGCACCATCGCGTCAAAGCGATGCCGCCGCAGGAAGCCGAAACGCTCATACAGCCGGACCGCCTGCTCGTTGCCCTCGGTCACCGTCAGCGTCACTGCCTCAAACCCCGCGCCCAGCAACCCTTCCGCGCACCGCTCCAGCAGCAAACGGCCCAACCCGCGGCCGCGGAACTCCGGCGCGACGCAGAGTTGCGTGATGTGTGCGACCTCCGGAGACACGCGCGACGACAGAATCATCCCGACCAGCAGCCGGGTTCGCCGGTCGCGCAGCATCCAGGAGAGGCTCGCTTCAAAGATCCCGCATCCCGGGAATCGGACAATGTTGTGCAGGAATCGGAGCGATCCATGCAGCGTGCGATATTGGTCGTTGATCTGCGCGTCGGTATGGCCGACATAGCAGGTGTAGATCAATTCAGCCGCGGCTTGATAGTCCTGCGCGGACCAGGGCATCAGCTCCAGTTCCAACGGAATCTCCCGCGCAGCCACCTCCGCCGTCCGGCGCAGGTCGCACTCCAGAAATAGCCGCGGGTAAACCGTGAAAGCCGGGCCCGCGAACAGGCCGGCGAAGTCGCCCGCGTTGAACAGCAGAAGCTGCGACTCCACGCGATCGACCGCCGGCGAGTGGCGCAGCATCTCCAGCACATGGGTCAGCAGCAGCCGTGTCGTATCCGCGTCTCCCATGGCGGTGTTCCCGAGGGCAAAAGCGTCGCCGATCACCGCCTTGTGCCCTTCGTAGACGCAGAAGGTGTAACCGCAAACTCGTCCCCGGTCCAGCGCCACAAAACCGTGCAGGATGCGCGATTCCAGGTACTGCAACAGCAGCTCGGTTGAGGCTCGGTAGTCCCAGCGCAGGCGTTCCCGCCACAACTCCGCCTCGCGCTCCAGCAGCGGCCGCAGTTGGCGCGCGGAGAAATGCCGCAGGTCCAACACTTCGATTTGAGAGGCAACCGGCAAACTGGCCATACATACCGCTCTGCGCTACCACTTCATTCGAACCAAAATACCTGTCGAAATTGCTCGAGTCGAGCTTTATTGCACAGCGCCGGCAAAAATTCGCGTCCGCCCTAGCGCTTGGCATAGATTCGGTACACTTCCAAACCCTGCGAGTCATAAAGAAACAGCGGCTCATAGACGCGGTCGGGCAGCCACTGCTCCAGTTTAGCCGTCTCGTTGGCCGGGATCACCAGCAGGTGCTCGCCGGCGGGAATGTCGACGCCGCCGCTGCAATTCTCCTCGTTCAGGCGCGGCTTGGTGGAAGGCTCGCAGTAGTCGATCGGCTGCTCGTCGCGATAGAAGGCAAGCCCATAAACGATGTCCCGCCGAACGTCCTCGAATGCCAGCGAATGTACGTCCGGCGCCTGTTGCTGCATCTCCCGCGCCAGTGGCCGGGCGGAATAGTTCAGGTCGAGGTCCTTGCCATGGAAGCCGAGCAGGAATACCATCGCCGCGAACACCGGGAAAAGCGTGGCGTTGCGCACCTGCGCGATGCCGCCGATCTGGATCGTCTTCACCACGGCGAACAGCACCAGCAGTGCCGCGGCGCCCGCGCTCAGCAGCCAGCCCGCGGACGGCACCAGGGTCTCGTACACCATGTGCTGCGGCGACAGCACCAACACAAAGATCATCACCGCGCAGGCCGATGCGTGCGACCACAGCAGCCATCGCGGAAGCCCGTTGCGGCGAATGCGATTCAGATAGTCGCCGGTCAGAATGGTGATCGGCGGAATCGACGGCAGAATGTAGCCGGGCAGCTTCGACTTGGAGAAGGTGAAGAAGACCACCGGGAACAGCGCCCACAGCACCAGGAACTCCGGAAAGGCGTCTCCCGCCCGGAAGTTGCCGAGGTACCACTTCGGATTGCCGCGGACCTTCCATTCGGCCAGCGAATCGCTCATCGCCGCCGCCACCGCCCGGACGGCGATTACGGTCCACGGCATCAGGCCGACCACCGCCACCGCAACGTAGTACCAGAACGGCTGGTGATGCTCGTAGAGGTTGGTGGCGAAGCGCTCCAGATTATGTTCCAGGAAGAACTTCTCCACAAACGTCGGATTCTCCCGCTGCACCGCGATGTACCAGGGCAGCACCATCACCAGGTAAAGCAGCACGCCGGGCCACCAGATGGTGCGGCGCAGCGCCGACCACTCGCGCCGCAGCCCCAGAAACAGCAAAATGATGCCCAGCGCGAGGAACGGCGCGACTGGCCCTTTGGCCAGTGTCGCGGCAGCTCCGAAGAAGTAGAGGTCGAAGAGCCAGAACTTCTTCCCCGTCTCGTACCACGCGTACCAGCCCAGCATTCCAATGCAGAACGGTGCAGCCAGCTGCATGTCGGTGGACGCACCGCGGGCAAATCCGATGATGGCGGCGCAGGACGCGGTAATCAGCGCGGCGTCCAACTGGCCACCGGGGCGGAAACGCCGCATGTGCAGGAAGATCATCAGGATCAGCAGCCCGGCGCCGGTCGCCGCCGGCAGCCGGGCCGACCAGTCGGAGACGCCGAACTCCCGGAAGAAGCCCATGGCGCGCCAATAGTAAAGCGCCGGCTTTTCCAGCCACGGATGCCCGTAGAGAATCGGCGTAACGGTGCCTGCGTCCAGGCAGCGCAGGGAGTTCTTGATGGCCGTCAGCCGCAGGCTGCTGGGGACAATCTCAGCGTGCAGCTGCCCGCAGAGCTGGTTGTGCGCGCGCAGCATCTCGCGGGCGATCTGCGCGTAGCGCGGCTCATCGGCTCCCACCAGCCCAACCTGGTCGCCGCCGAACAACGGGATCAGACCGTAAAACAGCAGGAAGGCGGTCATCACCACCAGGATGACGAACTCCCACGGATTCTCGCCGCGCAGGCTCAGGAATTGGGCGCGCACCCAGCCGGCTAGCGCGTGCTTTCTATCGCCGGAGGCGGATTGTGGCGATTCAGTCAAAATATCCATCGTGACGAGACTGGATGGGCCGAAACCATGAGCCAGACCATGAGCCAGACAAGGCTAACAGAGTCTTCCCTCATGCGGCGCGCGCAAAGCCTCCGCAGCCAGCGCTGGGGCCGGGGCATTGTTGCGGTCATCAGGATCGGGGCTCCGTCGGTTGGGCGAGAGCGGGTTCGGCCGAACTGGCTGCTTTCTCCCCGCGATTTCGGTCGCGCTTGCGCAGGCGTCCGAGCAGTTCGTCCATGCGCCCGGTCATCTTTTCCGAGCGGTCGATGGCGAAGGTAAGTTCTGGCACGTGGCGCACGCCCATGCGCTCGCGAAGTTGGGAGCGAATGTAGCCGCGCGCGGTCATCAGCGCAGCCAGCGTGGATTCCTCTTCAGCCTCGCTGCCGTGGACCGCGACAAAGATGCGCGCGCTCTTGCCGCCGGGCGCCAGCACCACGTCGGTGACGTAGCTCTCGGCGATGCGCGGATCGGATAGCTCGCCTTCCAGCATTGCCCCGATTTCGTCAGAGAAGGCGTTGGCAACTCGATTGCGGTGGTAAGTTCGGGCTCGGTGTTCAGGCACGGCTCATCAATTCTCCAAACACTCAGGATACCAAATCCGCCCGGTTGACCTGGACGGAACGGCGTCTCGACTACTCGGCCAGTATTTCCACATAGGAGTCAATCACTTCGGCGCCCAGCGGGTTGATCAGGCGTTGGATCGCGTCGTCGACTTCGCGCATCTGCCCGGCAAGGTACTCGGCTGAGCCGGAGATTGCGACCACGCCCAAAGTGGCGCGGTTCCACAGGGCGGCATCGTCCAGTTCGGCGACGGAGACGTTAAATCCGTGGCGCAGCTTGTCTTTCACCGAGCGCACCACCTGACGGCGGTCTTTGAGCGACTGCGCGTGGGGTATGGAAAGTTCGAGGGTGAGTTTGGCGATGGGCATTTTCCGGCGATTCCGTATGGAGAAGAATCAGGCCGGCGGCGGAGGATAAGCCTGATACGGTGCACCGGGAGGATAGAACGCCGGCAACGGCGGCGGCGGCGTGGAGCGGTCAAGCAGGTCGCCCAGCATCGGGTATCGGCCGCCGAGGAAATAGAGGGCGAAGGCATCCATGAAAGTCCAGGCTGGCCCTATGGCCAGCATCAGCGCGTAGACCATGGCGAAGAGATACCAGGCGATAGCGAGGAAGATGCCAAGGACGGTAAGAACTGCGATGGGAACTCCCGCGAGGTGAAGGAGAAAGCCGAAAATAAATACGACCACGCCGAAAATCAGAGTGACCAGGAGAAAGACGATCTCCCAGAGGATGGTCGCGCCCATGTACGCAGCGAGGCCGAGGCCAAGCTTTAGCAGGACGAAGATGGTGAACTCGCCCGGTTCGCGGCGGATAAGTTCTCCCATGCGGCGGAAGGCCTCCTTCAGGCCGGTGTCTTCCAGCGCGAGCGACGGGACGATGAAGTTGGCGAGTACCGCGCTGACGAGATAGACGATTCCAACCACGAACATGACGACGAAGTAGCCTGCGTAGATACCGGCGATGGCCGCCATGAACTGCGGTGGAGGCGGCTGGCCGGGCGTGACCCTGGGCAACTCGCGGAATATGGGAATGAGGTGGCGAACATAAGCCACAATCGGGGCCGCGCAGATGACGGTGAGGATGGCGCCGAAAAGGATCTTCAGGCCGGTCCAAGACAGCGCCTGTCGGCCGTATTTGCGCCAGGCGGGAGCGACGAACTCGCCCCGATTGACCACGATGTCGAAGTAGGCGAATTGCAGCCGCGAGCAGAGATGGAAGATCCAGGTGAAGAACCCGCTGGCGACGAGTACGCCGGCGATGACCGCGATGGCTGCCGGCCAGCGGCCTGCGCGATAGGCCATCGGCACGAAGGCAAGGTAGATGAGCGGGAAGGGAAAGAACATGCTGCCCGCGGAGGTGAGATACGCGGTGGCGCAAAGCTTCCAGGTGCGGCCCTTGCGGAACGGGGAAAAGAGGATGAGCTTGGTGCGCTCGATGGCGGGCGAGATGCATTCGGTCGCGCTGAGAATTCGCATGGCGGGGTCGAGAGGAGAGTAGCACGATGCGACGCTGGGGGACGACAGTTTTTTACCGGAAAGCAGCGGTCCGATGATTGCGCCCGCGCCAGGCTCTCCTCTATTGGGGAGGATTGGCGGCAACCTGCATGGTGCGGATTTTCTGGTCGGCGGTGAGGAGCAGGAGACGGTTGCCGTCCTGGTGGAAGGTGACAAAACGCAACGGGCTGCCGGTGCGGAAGGCCGCGACCTGCTGTCCTTCGGAATTGTAGACCGTTGCTTCGTCGCGGCGATTGACGATGCAGACGCGGCCGGACTTCGCGTCGAGGGCGGCTACGTAGCCGAAGATCTGGCGGAGCTGGGCGCCGGTGGCGAAGTTGTAAATCATGGTGCGGTTGTCATCGCTGGTCAGGTAGAGAGCGGGGCCGACGACGTTAATGCCGGCAACGCCTTCGTAGGTGAGCGGGACTTCAAGGACGGTCTGCTGCAGGGCCTTGCCGGTTGTGTTGTCGACGATCTGGATGATGCGGCCTGAGTCCTTGTTCCTGATGGCATTGGCTTGCGCAGCAAGCGCGGGCTCCGACTTCAAAAGCTCCTTGGCGTTTTCTTCTTTCAGGGGGAAGCTGAAGATGGTCTGGCCGGGGATGAGGTTGTAGGTGTGTGCGGGTATTCCATCGGGAAACGTGCGGCGCCAAAGGACAGAGTTGTCGCGTACATCATGGACGATGAGTTCCATAGGCTTCTTCCCGGATGGCTTCCACTCCTGCAGGAGGCTTTCGGACAGGTGCGTATTGTCGTCTTCCTTGTAGACCGCCGCGGTGGCCGCGGGCGGTGCAATTCCGAAGTGCCAGATGCCGCGCTCTTGTTTGTCGATCTTGGGCGTCTCCGCGTAGAGCGAGTTGTCGGGCGCAAACACGGCGGAGTTGAACTGCCGCGTGAGCAGGAGGCGTCTGCCGGTCGTCAGGTCGAACACGCCTGCGCGGGTGCGGGTGGAGAGCGCGAGGAAGCGGCCGTCGGCGGAGATGGCGGTGCGCTGGCGCGGGCCGAGCGGACTGAGCGGGAGCAGCGCCGACTGATGCGGGCTGCCGTCCTCGACGAGTTTGCGTAGCAGAACGCCGCCGTCGGCGTTCTCGTTGATCATCCATCCATTCCAGAGGTCGAAGGCGGGAGTTCTGGAGGCGGAGACGAATTTGCCGGCGGACAGATCGATCACGCCAATGGCGTAGTTCTCGATGTTTCGGCTGAGCACATAGTTGCCGCCGGTGACCGGCTCCAGTTCAAGCAGGCCGATGGGAACCGACTGCAGGCGCTTGCCTTCAGGGAAGCTGAAGATGCCGGAGTCCTTTATGTTGGCGAGGCTGATCCCGAGCACTCGGTCGCTGCCGAGGAACGTATAGGCCCCGTTGATCGTGTTCTTGATGCCGCCGCCGATGGCAATGGGGGCACGCGTACGGAGATCGAACGCGAGCTTTTGGTTCCCGGGACCGATGAGCAGAGTGTTGCCATCGGCGGAGAAGCTGGACAGGAGGACGTCCGATGGGTCAGAAGACATGTGGGAAAGCGCGAGCGCGACCATGAAATTGAAGTTGGGCTGGAAGAAGCCCTTCTTCTGATAAAGGGTGTCGCCGGTGGCGGGATCGAGAAGACTGAGGTCCGCGGTCGGAGGGCCGTCGTAGGTCAGGTCCTCGCGGATGGAGAGGCAGACAAGGGTGCGTCCGTCGGGTGCGAACTTTGTCTGGACGCAATCGTGGCGGGACAAGGGCTCGTGCGAAACGATGAGCTTCTGGTCGGGGACGCTCCATTCCTCGGTGTGGAGGCCGGCGGTGTGAAAGACGATGCGCTCTGAGTCGGGGCTGAATTCGGCGGGGAGCGCGTCTTCGGCATCGAAGCGGAAGAGCAGCTTGTAGGGGTCGCGAGAGAGGACGGAGATGGAGGTTTCATCCTGGGCCAGGATGTACTTGCCATCGCGGCTGAAGCGGAGGCGCTCCAGATCCATGCGGAGCGGCGGGTCGAGGGTGACTTCGGACACAGGCTTGAAGTCGAGGGCGAAGTTTGCGGGCTGGTTGGCGACCACCAGCGCGTGCCATTTCTCGAATTCCGGGCTGGTGGTGGGTTGGGTGCCACCGCAGCCGGCAGGGAGCGCCGCGATCAGTTTCAGGATGGAGCGCAGGCGTTTTTCTTCGGGCTTGGTGACGCCGAAGAAGTCGGAAAGCGGGCCGCCGACCTTGCCATCGACAAAGAACATGCGATTCCAGAACTCGGAGTAGGCCTGCGGGCGATAGCCGGCGGCAGCGGTGGCGTAGACGGCGACGGTATCGGCCTCATCCTGGCCCTGGGCGGAGTCGCCGCCGTGGCTGGGGTGCTTGTCCTTCATGCTGGCGTCGACCAGGCGCTGGAACTTGGCGTAAACATCAGCCTTGTCGCCGAGGCTGGTGACGTTGACCAAACGCTTGAAGTCGGCGGTGAACTCGATGGCGAACTGGTGAGACAGGATGTGGCCCATCTCGTGCGCGATGACGCTGGCAACCTCGTCCTCGCTGCGGGCGTTGGCGACGAGTTTGCGGGTGAGATAGACGCGGCCGCCGGCAAGGGAAAAGCCGTTAACCTCCGACGAGTCGACGAGGATGACGTGGAACTGAATGGATGTGGGCGGAAGCGCGGCGAGAAGCCGCTTGGTAATGCCGGCGAGGTAAGCGTTCTCTGCGGGGTCACGGACCGGCTTGTAATCGCTCTCGATCATGTCGGCCATCGCGTCGCCGAGCCACTGCTCCTGCTGCTCCGAGAAGATGTTGGGCTGTGTGGACGTCAGGATGGCGGGTGGCGCGGGGCAGGCTTTGGGAACGGCTTGCGCTGGGGCCGAGAAGAGAACTGTAGAGGCAAGAAGCAGAGAGAGAGCAACACGTACACGTACAGGCAGCATGGCTGGCAGAACTCCGCGATGGCGGGAAGCATACCACCGAAGTGAAGGTAGCCGGTCCAAAAAAACCGAACTGGAACGCCGACGCTGCGGGTGTGGGCTAACCGACGAAGGGCGAAATAGGGGGGATTTCTTTCCGCCCCAGCCAGTAAGCTCCACCCCGGGAATCTGAGATTGCTGGGGCCTGGACCCGGTTCACTGCACTCTGAAAATGACAAGTCTGAAAATGTGGGGCCGAGGTGCGATCGGATTGGCGCGGCAGGGGTGCAACGCGAAAATTAGAAGTACCTAGTGTGGTTCATTTGCGAGCGGGCGGGTTTCAACCGCGCGGGCGCGGTGTCAGAATTGAGCAGTCGATGGGCCATTGAAAGCCGCACGGAGACCAGAATTGGCGCCATAGAAGGCGCGTTTGAGCGCACACATTTTCTCAGGGAGTGGAACAATGGCTGAACAGGGAGACGAGCTGAACGACCTTCGGATTCGCTACCAGGACGAGGCACCGCGCGGAGCGTGCATCAAGGTAATCGGCGTGGGCGGTGGGGGAAACAACGCCGTCAACCGCATGATTGCGGCGGGCGTCGAGGGCGTGGAGTTTATCTCCGCCAATACCGATGTGCAGGCGCTGCAGCTGTCGAATGCCCCGGTGAAGCTGCAACTGGGCGTACGGCTGACCAGCGGGCTGGGCGCGGGCGCCAATCCGGACGTGGGCCGGCGGGCTGCGCTGGAAGATTCGGATAAGATTATTGAGGCGCTGGAAGGCGCGGACATGGTGTTTGTGACTGCCGGGCTGGGCGGCGGGACGGGCACGGGTGCGGCTCCGGTGATTGCGAGCCTGGCGAGCGAGATGGGCGCGCTGACGGTTGCGGTGGTGACGCGGCCGTTCGCGTTCGAGGGCAAGCGGCGGATGATGCAGGCGGAACGCGGGATGCAGGAGCTGCTGGACTCGGTCGACACCCTGATCGTGATCCCGAACGAGAAGCTGCTGGCGGTGGCAAAGGACGCGGGATTCTTTGAGAGCTTCCGGATCGCCGACGACGTGCTGCGTCAGGGCGTGCAGGGGATTTCGGACATCATTACGATCCCGGGCGTGATCAACCGCGACTTTGCCGATGTGAAGACCACGATGGCGGGCATGGGCTACGCAGTGATGGGCACGGCTACCGGCAAGGGTCAGAACCGGGCGATGGATGCGGCGATGGCGGCGATGGCCAGCCCGCTGCTGGAGGCGGGCGCGATCGATGGAGCGCGCGGGATCCTGATCAACATTACGGGCTCGGGCAACCTGAAGCTGGTCGAGGTGAATGAGGCGTCGACGATTATCCAGAATGCGGCGCACGAGGACTGCAACATTATCTTCGGCGCGGTGCATGACGACCGCATGGGCGACGAGGTGAAGATCACCGTGATCGCCACTGGGTTCAAACAGGAGATGCCGGAGCGGCGCGCGCGCATGCTGCAGGAAGCGACAATGCCAGGGACGGATTACGAGGTGCCGATCCGCAGCCGCAGCCTTGGACGAGGCGCGGACGCGCCGGCGCTGTTCGCCAGCGAAGAACGGGAGATGATGCGGGAACGGAGAACGCACGCGTTCGAAGCGGAGACGGAACGGATTGCCGAAGCGTGGGTTGCTCCAGAGCGCGAGATGGAGATGGAAGACGCGGCGGAAACGAGCGGCGAGTACGAAGCTGACGCGGTTTCCGATGCGGCGGACGAGGTTGAAATTGCGGCGGGTTCCATGACGGCGGACGCGGAGGCTGAAGCGGAGGAGGACGAGCAGCGGCACGCTCCTGAGTTGGTTCCGGTGGCGGCGTCGGTGTTCGACGATGATTTCTTCCGCACCAGCTACGGCCGCAGCCGGCAGGCGGGCGAGGATCAGGTTGCGGTGCAGATGGCAGGCGCGGATGACAGAATCGACGGAGCGGCGCGCGAGGTGAAGCTGTTTGCCGGGGCCAGCGCGGGGCAGGCGGAGCATTCCGATACGGATGAACTGGACATTCCGGCTTTCCTTCGCCGGAGTCACTGAGTCTGACAGGAGGAGGCCGGCGACGGCCGAACGCCGGGAGTGTGAAGCGCGTCACACTGGGAAGTCCGCCCGATCCCGTAGAATAGGAAGTGGGCAAGAAACAGGGGCCGTTTGGAGGGCTGGGCCAGCGGCCTGCGGAGGGCCAGAAATACCACCTACGAGCTATGGCCGGGTGGGGCAAGATGGCATCGAATGCCGTTATAGGGGTTGTCAGGCGAATGGCCGGCAAGCCCCGGGACGAGACCTTTTGTTACCGGGCCGGGTTAAGGAAAGGCAAGGAAGCAGAGCACGGATTCGAGCACGACAGCAAGCAGCAGGGCACGAAACCAAACCTTGGGAGAAGCACAGGAATGACCCGGAAATCCATTTGCAACACTGTAGTGATGGTCTGCCTCCTCGGTATTCTCAGCCCGGTGCGCAGGGCGTCGGCCGAGACGACGCCGACGGCGGCGCATAAGGCGAGGACTGCGAAGAGTGTTGCTTCCAGCTCGGCGGCGAAAGCCAAGGTCACAACGAGGACCGGTGCAACGCGGGCGCGGACCGCGGCGAGCGCGGCGGGCAGGACGGCCGTTGCGGCCAGCCGCACGCACAGCGCGACAGCCGGCGTGAGGACTTCCGCCGTTTACCACTCGCGGAGCCGAACCGGCGGGCACCTGGTGCTGGCGGTTGCGACCCGGACCCGCCGGCATGTGACCTACGAGCGCTTTACCGCGCCTTCCTTCAACGACAATCTGACCCAGGGCGACGTGATTGGGGGCGAGGACCCGGTGATTCGCGCTGCGGCTGTGCAGGCGCTGGGCAACCTGAATGGCACGGCGCTGGCGATTGATCCGTCGAATGGGCGGATCCTGGCGATGGTGAACCAGAAGCTGGCGCTGTCGAGCGGAGCGGAGCCGTGCTCGACCATCAAGCTGGCGGTGAGCCTGGCGGCGCTGGACGAGGGGCTGATTACGAAAGACACGCCGGTAAACCTGGGCGGGCATTACACCATGACGCTGACCAAGGCGCTGGCGCTCTCGATCAACCCGTACTTCGAGACGTTGGGACGGATGCTGGGCTTCGAGCGGGTGAAGCACTACGCCAACATGTTCGGCCTGGGCGAGCTGGCCGGATACAACATCGAGGGCGAGCAACTGGGCGTCTATCCCGATGTGCCGCTGCCGGATTCAGAGGGCGGCGTGGGCCGGATGTGCTCGTTCGGCGAGAGCATTTCCATGACGCCGCTGCAACTGGGCGCGCTGACCGCGGCGATCGCGAACGGCGGAACGCTGTACTACCTGCAGCATCCGGAGACCGCGGACGATGCGGCGAACTTTGTGCCCAAGGTGAAGCGGATGCTGGATATCGCGCCGCTGCTGCCGGAGATGAAGGACGGCATGGAAGGCGCGGTGGACTACGGGACGGCGCGCTCGCTGCATGCGACGTTCCACGAGTTTCCGGTGTTCGGCAAGACGGGAACCTGCTCCAACGAGGGAACTCGGTACGGCTGGTTTGCGGCATACGCGGATACTCCGGTGGGACCGATTGTCACGGTGATCTTCCTGGAAGGCGGACGGCCGATGTTCGGGCCGAAGGCGGCGGAGATTACGGGCGAGTTCTACCGGTCGCTGTGGGAGAACAACTACTTCCAGGCGAAGACGGCGGCGCAGCCAACGTATCGTTGGGTTGGACAGACGACGAATTAGGAAAGCCAGCGCGTCCGCGGGTTGGCTGGTCAGCCATGCGTCTCCTGGTGGGTACCCCCCCTCCCCCCTATATACCCCCATAAGTGATGACAACAAAAGAGTTAGGCTTGGACCTCGTACATTTTTGCGTAACGGGAACGCGGCATGATCGTTGCCAGTTGGTCGAACTATGGGTCGGGCCTTCAGCCCTCAGTCTTTGCGCTCGACCCAACCTAGGCCTTCCTGCCCCAGCGAGCAAGCTCGCCGGGGACCCCGTTCGGCCTAGGCTGGTATGTTGCGTGCCTGCGGCGCTTGATCGTGGCAATCCGAGCTTAAGGACCCCCACCCCCCCTCCCCGCCGGGTTTCCGGATCGTGGTCCTAAATTCCTCAGACTATGAGAGTTCGGTCTGGATCTGGTCCGGCGTCAGGTCCGGATAAATCCGGCGGATATCCAGGTTGGTATGTTGCGCGCCTGCGGCGCGTGATCGTGGCAATCCGAGCTTAAGGACCCCCACCCCCCTCCCCGCCGGGTTCCCGGAACGTGGTCCCAAATTCCTCAGACTATGAAAGTTCGGTCTGGATCTGGTCCGGCCTCAGGTCCGGATAAATCCGGCGGATATCCGGCTTGGCAGATTTGCCCGGTGGTCAAAATGCAAAGACTCGACGCGACGCCGAGTCTTCTTTTTTAATTCACTAAGTTAATGATAGCAGATACCCCATAACTCAACTGTACTTTGGCGGGAAATTTGATGTCGCTTGCTTTGTGAATTGAGGACGGGTTTTGCACAGGTGAGAGGCCTTGACAGGTTTTTTGCGCCGTTCTGGACGCGGGACCTGGTTACGCGGTTCTCGATGGGCGCGCGTGAAGGCGACCTGCCGTGGGCCTATGGACCAACGCGGAAGCGACGCTATGTTGATTCTGATATATGTCTAATGGTTAGACCTGGGTGAAACCCACAATGGCGCACGATCGCTATTCCAGTTCGCAGAGTGCGGATGCAGAAGAGGCTCGCACGGCCGATGCGGGCGAGATACCTGCCCCGCAGGAAGGGGTTCCTTCGCCTGAATTCGTCGATGCGGCCCGGTCTGCAGAAACGGAAGCAGAACAATCCCAAGAAACGACGGCCGCAGACACACCGCAAACTCTGGAGGATACAACCGTGCTCGACGTGCATCCCCCGCATGAAGGCATTCACAACTGGCGGCAGTACCTGCTGCACATGAGCACAATTGTGCTTGGTCTGCTGATCGCGATCGGCCTGGAACAGAGCGTTGAGGCAATACACCGCGCACACGAGCGTGCGGACCTTCGCGAGTCGCTGCGCCGCGATACCGAACTGGCGATTGCCAATGCGCAGTCCTCGGAGCAGGCTGAGATTCCTTCAGTGCACTGGCTCACAGCTCGCCAGCAACTGGTGCGCGATACCCTCAGGGCCCATCGTCCGATTACCGGGAGCCTTCCACGAGCGCCGCATGTGACATCGACTATGCCGACCGACCCTGCGTGTGGCGCGCCGAAATCGAGCGGATTGCTTTCACTTCTGAGTCAGGAAGAGGTGGAGGTTTACAGCCAATTTGATCTGCTGATGAACCAGGCAGCTGTGCAGTTTAGCCAGGGAATTGCGGCCGCAGATAAACGCGGGCAATTTGAATTTAAGTTTGTCGACCCGGACAACAATGGGATGATGGACCTTTCCATGGCCACGCCCGCCGATTTGGATCAATACCGTAATCTTCTGCTTGACGAAGGCACTACCTGGGACCAGTACCGCATACTCCTCGAATACATTCGTGGCACAGGGATGGCGATCCGCGACGGAGAGAGGGACCCGGCAAAG
Source organism: uncultured Acidobacteriaceae bacterium (assembly GCA_963764735.1). GTDB lineage: Bacteria > Acidobacteriota > Terriglobia > Terriglobales > Acidobacteriaceae > Edaphobacter. The sequence goes on along the minus strand of CAVXTS010000004.1, from coordinate 192,179 downwards.
GTCCATGCCGCCCAGTACCGGTTCTACCAGCGCATGGTTCGGTGACGCTCCTATGCTGTTCCGCATTGAGAGATCAAGGAGAGTAACTTCGCATCGTCCAGCGGGCACTTTACCGCAAAGGCGACCGGTTGAGCCCGCCCGACTTTTCAGGAGATTCAATTGTGATCTTGTCGTCACATGCGCGGGAGATAGTTTCAAAATGATGGACATCGCAAGGCATCCACCGCTGACGCGGACACGAATTCCAGATGAGGAGACTGTTGTGGAGAGGTTACGCTGCTCGCAGTTACCGGGAATACCTCCATCGCTGAAACAGCGCGCCCATAATCGGGCATAGAGGGCTGGGCGTCCCGGCTACTGCACGTAGGTGGTGATGCTCTGGGCCGGCAGTGTGGCACTGAACCCGTTGTTGGTTACTGTAACCGGGCCGAGCTGAGATAGCGAAGAGCTGGAAGTAGTCTGGTAAGGCGTCATCGAATTCACCGTCTGGTTCGCAATCAGGACAGGCAGCGTGACGGCGGAACTGGAGGAGTTGATCACCACGATCACCTGGTGCCCGTTACCGCCATACGCCGAAAGATAGACGCCGGTGACCGGAGTCGCCGTGGCGTTGTAACGGAAATAGCCAGGCCGCACAAAGCGGGAGAACTGCGCGATGGACAGGCCGAAGTAGGTGGGGACGGCACTGGCATTAATCAGGTGTTCTTGTGGGCTTATGTTCGGATTCGTGTTGGGACCCTCCCACCAGACGTACGCGTTGTAATCGCCGACGGTCATGGAGTTGTGAATCTCCTTTGCCATTGCAATGGCATCGGGCATGGCGGTGACGGTTCCATCTGAGACTGGGATGAGGTAGTGCTCGGTCATCCACACATCTTTGCCCTTGTTGACCGCATTCGCATAATAGGCGGGCGCAGTGGCGTACTGGTGACCTCCGATGATGGATACCGTGCCTACGGCGGCGGGGTCGTCCAGCGTCGGGTCGGACATCGCCTGATTAAAGTACGACGATTCCGGCATCATCAGCTTGACCGGGTTGGCGCCCTGGGTTACTAGCGTGCCGTAGCCCGCTACCCATGTGCCCAACTGGGCCGCGGTCCACAGGCAAGACGCATAGCAGTCCTTGCCGTTCGGGCCTTCGTCCACGCCATTCACAACGCAGGGATTCGCGTCTGGCTCATTCTGCATGGAAATCGCATACAGGTTTACCCCCAAGCTCCTGGCGTAGGTGGCATAGGCCGCCAGGTAGTGGCCATAGTCGGCGTAGCTGCTGGTGCTCAGGCTGCCTTCGTTGGTGCTGTTGTTCGTCTTCATGCTGGCAGGCGGGCTCCATGGCGTGGCGAAGATGGTTGCGCCCAGGGCTTGCGCTGCCTTGGCATTCGTGAGCTCGGCGGTCCACGCACTGGTGTTGGCGGTCTGGGTCGATGAGATCCAGGTAGCGGGCCAGATTTGCACGCGCATGATGGTCAGTCCGATCTGTCCGCTGGACTGCCCGTACAATTCCGTAATCTGGGAGCTCGGGAGCACCCCAAAATTCACTTCCGAAGCGCCAAAGCCGCGAATGGTCTGTTCCGACGTGCCGAAGTCCACCAGCGCGCCACCGGCGGGCCGGCTGAGCAGGCTGATCGCCCACGACGACGGCGCTCCATTCAAGACTGGCTCGAACGGCGGTGTGGACGGCAGTAAGGCGAACAGCGATGTTAGATCGTTGGTTGAATTGGCCAAAATATTCAACAACGCAGTGGCAACGTTGGTCGGAGCCGCGCCGCCCGAGGGCGTGGAATCGGTGAACAGCGCGCCGCAGTTCGATCCATCGCCAGCACTGCCTCCTATGCTGTTCACACACGCCGAGACAATGTCCGCGAGCGAATTCATCAGTGTGCTCGGAACAGCATCACCGGCCGGTACTGAAGTGCCAGGCGCCGTGCCGGTCGCCGTGCTTGCGTATTGCGAAGCCATGGTGAACGCGGCCGCCAGCGCAGGCGCATCCGACGTGCCTGATCCAATGCTGGTCGGCGCAATCATATACGGCGAGAGCGCCGCCACCGCCGCCACCGTGGTTACCTCATTCAAATTGATGAACGTGCCCGGACTTAGCGAACTGCATGATCCCAGCGCCGCAATCAGGCTGATTGCGGTATTGTTCGTTCCGTTCGCAAGGCCTGGATTCCCTCCGCTTGCCAGCAGATAGACCTGCGGATTCGACACTGGGCACGTGTAATTGCCGGTGATGCTGAACCCGCCCGATGGGTTGGTCATGGTCGACGAGCCCAAAGCCGTGGCACTGGAGCCGTCACCCGCCATTCCCACCTGGTAAAGCTGAATCGTGGCACCCCATATCGGCTGCTGGCCACCCTTCACCTGGCCGACCAGGCGGCTCCCGGTGAACGTAGAAGCTGAAGTCGTGATCGGCGAACGACTCACGCCCCCGCATCCCACGATGAAGATAGTCGCGAATAGAGACAGAATCAGATTCGATGGCCTACCGGAAATCATTGTCATGCTTCTGGTGCCAACGCAGGGCCGATTCGGGGCGTCCGCAGCGGCGAGGAGGAGGATCAGGAATTGACGCACAACGGCTGGCCCCTGAGTTTCTACGGCGAGAGAATGATACATCGGACGAATTAATCCTCAAGACCAGGATCGCCGTTGCGCTGACATGCACGAAACGGGGTTACTGGGTAACTGGCTCGTTCCGGTTATTGAGCTGAGATGTAACGGCATTCGATTTTTGTTCGCCTTTTCCCATTTTGGTGCTAGAATCCGTGGTGACCTGCAGCACAGGCGCGGCGAAAAGGCCTGCCGTAGGCTGGCTGGGAGCGAAACGAATGCGGGCGGACCGCAGAAACAACCCGCAGAGGAGAGCACCGTGGCTGAGGACCGTACCCGAGCACTAGACGACCGCAATAAGGCAATTGAGAGCGCGCTGGCAGCGCTGGATAAGCAGTTTGGCAAGGGCTCGGTGATGCGGCTGGGGTCGAAAGAGGCGGTGGTGCCGATTTCGGTGATTTCGACCGGATCGATCAGCTTTGACGCGGCGACCGGGGTGGGCGGGGTGCCGCGCGGGCGGGTGATTGAGATCTTCGGGCCGGAATCGTCGGGCAAGACGACGATTACGCTGCAGATTGTGGCGGAGGCGCAGAAGGCCGGCGGGCTGGCCGCGTTTGTGGACGCGGAGCACGCGCTGGATCCTGCCTATGCGAAGAAGCTGGGCGTGGATATCGACAACCTGCTGATCTCGCAGCCAGACTACGGCGAGCAGGCGCTGGAGATTGTGGAGGCGCTGGTGCGCTCGGGCGCGATTGACGTGCTGGTGGTGGATTCGGTGGCGGCACTGGTACCCAAGGCGGAGCTGGATGGCGAGATGGGCGACTCGCATATGGGGCTGCAGGCGCGGCTGATGAGCCAGGCGCTGCGCAAGTTGACGGGGACGGTGTCGAAGTCGCGGACGTGCCTCATCTTTATTAATCAGATCCGGGAGAAGATTGGCGTGATGTTTGGCAATCCGGAGACGACGACCGGAGGCAAGGCGCTGAAGTTCTACTCGTCGATGCGGATCGATATTCGGCGGATTGGCGCGGTGAAGGAAGGCGACACGGTGGTGGGGTCGCGGACCAAGGTGAAGGTGGTGAAGAACAAGGTGGCGGCCCCGTTCCGGGACGCCGAGTTCGATATTTTGTATGGCGAAGGGATCTCGCGCGAGGGCGATGCGCTGGACCTGGCCGTGGTGCACGGCATCGTGGAGAAGAGCGGCGCGTGGTACAGCTACGCGGGCGAGCGCATTGGGCAGGGACGAGAGAATGTGCGCGGATTCCTGAAAGGGAACAAGGAAGTGTTTGCGCGCGTGGATGCGGACCTGCGGAAGAAGATGGGGATTGGCGCGGCCGTGGTGGCCGCGGAGGTGCCGGCGGTTCCGGTGAATGGGGCCGCGGCGGCGCATGAGGTGGTGAAGGGGAAACGGTAAGAGCGAGTATTCAGTACTCAGTAGTCAGTGATCAGTAAAAGACGAGAAGAGATTCCCTTCGGGAATGACAAACAAGAAGGGGATGACAAAACTGCGCTGCGGAATGACAAGCAAAAAGAAAGATGCCGTCAGCTGAGCTGACGGCATCTTTGCGTTGAGGCGAACTACTGCTCCGGAGCGGGCTGGCTGGGGCCGGCGCTGGGACGCATGCCGCGGGTTCTGCCCTGGCCGGGTGCGGGAGCGCCCTGGGCGCCGGGTTGAGCGGCTGCGCCCTGGCCCTGGCTGCGGCTGTGGAGCTTGGTCCACTGGTCAGCGGTGAGGACGGCGCGGATGCCGAGGAGCATTTTGGCGTTGGCCTTCTCCAGGTCGGCGCGGGCGTCGGCGACCTTGTCAATCTGCGCCTGGGTGTGGGCGATGTCGAGAGGATTGGCGCTGAGGAGCGGCTCCAGCATGACTTCGGCCTTTTGCACGTTGGCGTGGAGGTCGATGAGCTGGAGGCGGCTCTCCTGGAAGATGCCGTCCATGCGCTTGACCTGGTCGGGGGTAAGGGCGAGGCGCTGCACAACCATGGGGTTCTTCCACCACATGCCCTCGGGGCCGATGTGGAAGCCGACCTGTTCGCCACCGCGGAAGCCGCCGCGGTCACGCATCTGCATCTGGGCGCCGCGGAAGTTGCCGGGGCCGGGGCGGTGGCCCTGTTGCATCATGCCGGGACGCATGCCGGGGCGCATCATTCCCTGGTGCATGCCGGGATTCGGCGGGGTCTGGCGCTCGATGGGAGCGGCCGAGGGCGCGGGCGTTGCCGGGGCAGGGGGCGCCTGCTGGGCGAAGGCGAGAGAAGCGCAGAGTGCGACGGATGCAAGGGAGGTCAGGGATCTTGAAATCGTGCGGGAATTCATAGGCTAGTCTTTCCTTTGGATTGAAGTTGAGACGGATTGAGGGTCAGAGCCAGTAGAGGCGGTGGGATCGGCGAGCGCCTGCATGGGGGTTGGCACGGAGGCGGAGACTTCGCTGTAGACGTCTTCGAGCAGGGCATTGTCGGATTCGGCGGTACGGGCCCGATTGCCGAGGGAGACGGCGGTGGGCGCGACGGCAGAAGCCACCGGGTGGTGCAGCAGAGTGCGGCGGTGGGCCACCTGCATCGGGATCACGGAGATGAGCAGGATGGCGGCGGCAGCAAAGTAGGCTGGCTGGAGGACGTGGGAAGGGAGCGGGATTCGCCAACGCGGCTGCAGGCGGAGTTGGCGGTCGGCGTAGGCGGTGCTGGCCTGGCGGAAGAGGAAGATCGATTCGCGCAGGCTGGCGAGTTCGGCGGCGCATTGCTCGCAAACGATCAGATGGGCTTCAGCGGAAGTGAGTTCCGCGGCGCCGGTGGGACGGGCGGATCGGGAAAGCAGTTGGTCGAATTGCTCCGCGGTGAGGTGGGGTTCGCCGGGTTGCGAGTGCGGTCGAAGAGTCATGCTGTCTCCTTGCGGGGAGCGCTGTGACGCGCGCGGACGACGTTGAGGGCGCGGTAGAGATGACTCTTGACGGTGCCCAGGGGTAGACCGGTGGCGGCGGCGATCTCAGGAATCTCCATCTCTTCGAGGAAGCGGAGCAGGAAGACGGTGCGCTGGCGGTTGGAAAGTTGGGCGACCGTCTCCCAGATGAGCGCGACCTGCTGGCGGGCGATGAGGTACGATTCGGCGGTGCCCTCGTGGCTGGGGACACTGGCGGCGACATCGTCGACATCGACGGCGGTGGCGGAGACGTGTTTCCAGAAGCGGAAGCGGCCGGTGCGAGTGTGGTCGCGGGCGAGGTTGAGGGCGATGCGGATGAGCCAGGTGGGGAGAGAGCAGTCTTCGCGGAAACTGGCGCGGGCGGTCCAGGCGCGCAGGAAGGTCTCCTGGGTGAGGGTTTCGGCGGCGTCGCGGTCGCGCAGGGTGGCGAGCAGAAAGCGGAAGACGCGGGACTGATAGAGGGCGACGACGGTGTCGAGGTCGTCGAGCGGGGTGGTGCGGGCGTCTGCGCCGAGGAGGACGTTTGACGGGAAGGTCTGGATGTTCTCAGGCACCATGTTGCTTCCTTGCGGTTCCAAGTGGCGAATCGTCTGTGCCGGCCGATTTTCTGGGCGGCTATAAGGACAGACGGACGGGCCTTCCGGGAAGTCTACACCGGGAAAGTATTATTTCTGACGGGCTGGTCGGCCCACATCTCAAAATTCAGAGGAATCGAGACTTGGTGGTGCGTGGCCACGCGGCGCAGACATCGTTCCTGCCACCCTTCCCGATGAGGCCGTGAAGCATGCGGCACCCGAGCAGTTGCGGCCCACCGGCACCCGAACCCGGATCAGAATCGAGACCCGAAGCTGTGGTGGTACGGGGCGGCAGGGGCGTGCGGCTGAGGTATGCTTCTAGCCATGTCTAACGTGAAGGCGATTTATCCGGGAACGTTCGATCCGCTGACCAACGGACACCTGGACCTGATTGCGCGCGGGGCCAAGATTGTGGATGAGTTGGTGGTCGCGATTCTGCGGAATTCGGACAAGGGAACGCCGCTATTCAGCGTGACGGAACGGCAGGAAATGATCGCCGAGGCGATCCAGGAGGGCGGCTTCAAGAACGTGTCGGTGACGACGTTCGATGGGCTGCTGGTGGATTTTGCGCGGGAGCAGGGTGCGAAGGCGGTGCTCCGCGGCATCCGGGCGATTACGGACTACGAGTACGAGTTTCCGATGGCGATGATGAACCGCAAGCTGGATCCGAACCTGGAGACGCTGTTCATGATGCCGACGGAGCAGTATACGTACGTCAGTTCGCGGTTGATCAAGGGCGTGTTCCACCTGGGCGGGGATGTGACGGAACTGGTGCCGGCGCTGGTGATGCGACGGATGAAGGCCAAGGGAACGGGGAAGATATAGGTCTTCCGGGGATTCGCATAGATCCCCTGAGTCCACGGAAGGAACGATGGAAGCCCGCAGACGGCAAGATGGTATACGATGTTTATCGTACTTACGCCTGTTGCGGCGGCCGATTCGCCGAAGCGAGCGAGATGCCATGCTACAAGGGCTGTTGGCGGACCGATCCTGCGGATTGGATCGATTGGGTCTTGGGTGGGAGCGAATGGGAGGGACACATGAGCTTTCGGACTCGGCATCATGCTCCCGGCAAAGGATTTCTAAAAGAATTTGCCAACTAATCTATTAGTGGATGCGCTTATCAGATGGAGGGGCCCCAAAACTATGCGTTGCCAGATTGGGGGAAGGAAAAGGTGGCAGACGATGAAGAAGGCTTTTGCCCGGGTTGGTGGAAGACGGTTGCTGTTAGTGGCGGGATGGGTGGCGGTGGCACTGCTGGCAGCGCAGAGAGGCGGGATGTGGGCGCAGGCGACTGCGACTCCGGCGGCGCCGGCGAGCGAGAAGCACGAGAAGGGAGATATGGCCGGGGTGTGGCAGGGAACACTGTCGTGGCCTGCGAACGGCAACCAGCCTGCCGGGAGCCTGCGGATCGTTCTGAAGGTGGCAAAGGGTGACAAAGGCTGGACGGCGCTGAACTACAGCATTGACCAGAACCCGCGGCCGATGAGTACTACCGGCGTGACGCTCGAGGGGAGCACCTTCAAGTTTGCGGTTCCCTCAGTGAATGGGACCTACGAGGGAGAAGTGAGTGCGGACGGCAATACGATTGCCGGGACGTGGACGCAAGGGACGCCGCTGCCGTTGATCTTTGTGCGAGCGACGAAGGAGACAGCGTGGGACATCCCGACTCCGCCGGCGCCGCCGAAGCCGATGGCCGCGGATGCGGATCCGGCGTTTGATGTGGCGACGATCAAGCCGAGCGACCCCGATCAGCCGGGGAGATTCTTCAGGGTGAATGGGCGGAACTTTTCGACCCACAACACGACGCTGGCGGCGCTGATCGGCTTTGCTTATGGACTGAATCCGAAGCAGATCGTGAATGGCCCCGACTGGATTGACCATGAAAGTTACGACATTGCCGCGGTGCCGGACGGAGAGGGCCAACCCAACGACAAGCAGTGGAAGACGATGCTGAAGAAGCTGCTTGCCGAGCGCTTCCAGTTGAAGTTTCATAACGATCAGCGGGAGCTGTCGGTCTTTGTGCTGACCGTGGCGAAAGATGGGCCCAAGAACCTGGCGAAGAGCCAGAGCGATAATCCGCTGCCCGGGTTGTTTTTTCGGGGGACGCCGGGAGGGATCATGCTGCCGGCGCAGAATGCGACGATGGCGGATTTTTGCGGGGTGATGCAGAGCGCGGTGCTGACGGATCGGCCGGTGGTAGATCGGACGGGATTGCAGGACCGGTACGACTTCACACTGAAGTGGGCGCCGGATGAATCGCAGTTTGGCGGACATGGACCGCCGGTGAGCGACGCGCCTGACGCCCCGCCGGGACTGTTCGAGGCGATCCAGGAACAGATTGGGCTGAAGCTGGAAGCGACCAAGACGCCGGTGGATGTGATGGTGATTGACAGCGCGGCACATCCTTCAGCGAACTAGGCGGGAGCCAGGGGATGCGGATGCGGCGACTCGGCGGGCGGCCGATCAAGGGCGTGTTTGAGCCGGGCGGGGATGTGACGGCGCTGGTGCTGCAGCCGGATGAAGGCCAAAGGGATGGGGAAGATTTAGGTGGCAGAGTTGACACTTCAGGAGCAGTTCGGGCCGATCGACATCTATCTGTTTGACCAGATACTGCGCGGGAATATTGCGCCGGGGATGCGGTTGGTGGATGCAGGGTGCGGCGGCGGGCGCAACCTAATCTTTCTGCTGCGCGAAGGGTACGAGGTGTTTGGGGTGGACGCGGACGCGGCTGCCGTGGCGGGGGTGCGGGAGCTGGCGGCTAGGTTGGCGCCAGAGCTGCCGGATGGGAACTTCCAGGTGGCGGGGATTGAGGCGATGCCGCTCCCGGATGCGTTCGCGGATGTTGTTTCGTGCAATTCGGTACTGCACTTTGCGCGGGACGAGGCGCATCTGGATGCGATGGCGCACGAACTTTGGCGGGTGCTGCGGCCGGGCGGGATGCTGTTCTGCCGGCTGGCATCGACCATCGGGGCGGGGGATGGGATGGCGTTCGAGGCGGTAGGGCAGGGACGGTATCGCATGTCCCACGGGGCGGTGTGGTTTTTGGTGGACGAGGCGAAGTTGATGGGGCTGACGCGAGCGCTGGGCGGGGAGTTGATTGATCCGCTGAAGACGACTGTGGTGCAGGGACAGCGGTGCATGACGACCTGGGTGGTGAAGAAGGCGGCGCCAGCGGGTGAAGGGCGTTCGTTTGCGAGTTCAGGGATGCCCGCGAGGAGATCCTGAATTCGTGCATCAAGCTTTATCTCGGTGGGGAAATCTGCCAAACTGGTAGGTATGAGTGCCACTATGACCAAGGTTTTGACGGACCGGATCAACCGGATTGAAGTGTCGGCCACCATGGCGATTACCGCGGAAGCGCTGAAGATGCAGGCGGCGGGGACGGACCTGGCGAACTTCGGCGCGGGCGAGCCGCATTTTTCGACGCCGCGGCACATCAAGGATGCGGCGATTGACGCGATTGAGAAGAATTTCTCGAAGTACACGAACGTGGCGGGCATGCCGGCGGTGCGCCAGGCGGCGGTGGAGCGGCATGCGGCGGACTTCGGGACCGACTACGCGGTGGATGAGTGCGTGTTCACAACCGGTGGGAAGCTGGCGATCTTCAACGCTGTGGAAGTGCTGGTGGAACACGGCGACGAAGTGATTGTGCCGGTGCCGTACTGGGTGTCGTACAAGGACATCATCGAGTTTGCCGGGGGCAAGCCAGTGTTTGTGGAGAGCGACGAGCGCGAGGATTTTCGCGTGACGGCGAAGATGATTGAGGCGGCGATTACGCCGAAGACGAAGGCGATCATTTTGAATACGCCGTCGAACCCGTCGGGTGCGGTGATTCCCGCGGACGACCTGTATGCGATTGTGCGGCTGGCGCACAAACTGGGCATTTATGTGCTGCTGGACGAGTGCTATGTGTACCTGAACTTCTCGGGCGAGGCGGTTTCCGGAGCTTCGTGCACGGAGTGCAAGGAGCACGTGATTGTGCTCGGGTCGCTATCGAAGACATACGCGATGACGGGATGGCGCGCGGGGTTTGCGCTGGGGCCGAAGGCGATTATTTCGGCAATGGGCAAGCTGCAGTCGCAGAGCACGTCGAACACGACGACGGTAGTGCAGAAGGCGGCCATTGCGGCGCTGAGCGGGCCCCAGGAGTGCGTGGCGGAGATGCGGGCGGACTATATACAGCTGCGCGACCGGATTCTGGCGGGGATGAAGACGATTCCCGGGCTTACCTGCACGGTGCCACAGGGCGCGTTCTATGTGTATCCGAATGTGAGCGCTTTTTTCGGGAAGGGCGGCATCAAGTCGGCTGCCGACGTGGCGCAAAAACTGCTGACGGAGGCGCATGTGGTGGTGGTTCCGGGTGAGCCGTTTGGGACCAGCGAGCACATCCGGCTGTCCTATGCGGTATCCGGCGGCGAGATCGATAAGGGCGTCGGGCGGATGCGGGAGTTCTTCGGATCGCTGGCCTAGAGGAATCGTGGCGGGCTGCTGGCGGACGCCGGTTGGATGTCCGTATGCAGTTTTGCCCGGCGTGTGCCGGATTTTCCACTAACATTGGTGACTATGGATTTGGCAGGCAGTAAGGCGGAGCCGCGATTTGCTCCGGTGATTCTCGCGGGCGGCAGCGGAACGCGCTTCTGGCCGAGGAGCAGGCGGGCGCGGGCCAAGCAGGTGCTGGCGCTGGATGGCGCGCGGACAATGATTCAGCAGACGCTGGACCGGCTGCTGCTGGTGGCGGACGCGCGCGACGTGTGGGTGATTACGAACAACCTGCTGGACGACACGATTGCGGAACAGTTGCCGCAGGTGCCGCGGAGCAACATCCTGAGCGAGCCGGCGGCGCGCAATACGGCTCCAGCGTGTGGGCTGGCTGCGTTTCTGCTGGAGCGGACGGCGCCGGAGACAGTGATCGGGATATTCCCTTCGGACCATATTGTGAAGAACCGGGCGCGGTTCGCGGAGGTGATTCGCGCGGGAGTGAAGCTGGCGGCAAGCGGCGAACGGATTGTGGTGCTGGGTGTGCCACCGACGCGGGCGGAGACGGGATATGGGTATGTCGAACTGGGAGACATCGTCAATCCCACCGTTGCCGATGAGACCGGCAAGGATGAGGCACCCGGAGTGAGTGGGCCGGTTCCAGTGCGGCGGGTGAAGCGGTTTACGGAGAAGCCGGACCGGGCGCGGGCGGAGGAGTTTGTTGCGTCGGGAGACTATGCGTGGAACGGCGGGATTTTTCTGTGGAGCGCGCGCACGCTGGCCAACGCGATTCGCGAGCACTGCCCGGCGATGGCGCCGCTGCTGGAAAAGATTGCGGCGGCACAGGGAACGCCTGATTTCGAGCGCGTCTTCGAGGAGGTGTATCCGCAGTGCCAGAACATCAGCATCGACTACGCGGTGCTGGAGCCGCGGTCGGCGAAGGGCGAGATGCGGTCAGAGATCTATTGCCTGCCGGCGGATTTTGCGTGGAACGATATCGGGTCGTGGGCGGCGCTGCACGAGCATTTGACCAGCGGCCTGATGTGCAACTGCTTCGATGCGACCGACCCGGTGAGCAGCACGATCGATGCTGAGGGGAATTATGTCTATGCGCCGGGCAAGGTGGTGGCGCTGGTTGGCGTGAATGATTTGGTGGTGGTGGATACGGGCGACTGTTTGCTGATTACGACGCGGGAGCGTTCGCAGGATGTGGGCAAGGTGGTAGGCGATTTGAAGGGTGCGGGACAAGAGGGACTGACTTAGAGGATGGAACGAATGGCAGAGAAGACGGCGGTGAAGTTCGGGACAGATGGATGGCGCGGCATTATTGCCGACGACTTCACCTATGCGAATGTGCGCGTGGCGGCACGGGCGATTGCGCACTACGTGCTGAAGCATGAGGAAGCGAAGCGGGGCGTGTGCGTTGCGTACGATACGCGCTTCGGGTCGCGGTCGTTTGCGGGCGTGGTGGCCGAGGTGCTGGCAACAGCGGGGATTCCGGTGGCGCTGGCAGCAGAGATAACACCGACGCCCGCACTGAGTTATGCGGTGCGCGAGCGCAAGGCGGCGGGCGGGGTGATGATCACATCCAGCCACAACCCGGCGGAGTGGAACGGGGTGAAGTACAAGGCGAGCTACGGCGGCTCGGGCACGCCGGTCATCATGACGTCAATCGAGAGCTACCTGGGCGAGCCGCTGCCGGATGCGGCGAAGAAAGCGCGCATCGAGGAGGTGAACTTCAATCCGGAGTACATTACGGCGCTGGCGCGGTTTGTGGATCTGGTGGCGATTCAGAAGTCGGGGTACAAGTTTCTGATTGACGATATGTACGGCTGCGGACGCGGCGTGATTGCATCGATCTTCTCGCGGATGGAGATTCCGTTTGTGGAGATACGCAGCGAGCTGAATCCGCTGTTTCCGGGGATCAACCCGGAGCCGATTCTACCGAACATCAAGGCGACGCAGCTGGCCGTGGTCGCGGAGAAATGCGACGCGGGCCTGATCACGGATGGCGATGCGGACCGCATTGGCGCGGTGGACGAGCATGGCAACGTGGTGGATGCGCACAAGATTCTGGCGCTGCTGGCGAATTGGCTGGTGGGGCGGAAGCAGTGGCCGGGCGATGTGACGCGCGCGTTCAACACGACGAAGATGGTCGATCGCATTGCGAACAAGTACGGGCGCACGTTGCACGAGCATGGGATTGGGTTCAAGCATGTGGTGGACCTGATGCTGGAGCACGAGATCCTGATCGGCGGAGAAGAGTCGGGCGGGGTGGGCATCAGCAAGCACCTGCCGGAACGCGATGGGCTGCTGAATGCGCTGCTGCTGGCGAACGTGATGGCGGACGAGAAGAAGACACTGGGCCAACTGGTGGCGGCGCTGCAGGCGGAGTTTGGCGAGCATCAGTATGGGCGCATCGATATGCATATCGATGAGGAGATGAAGCAGTCGGCGATTGCGCGGGCGCGTGCGCTGAGTGCGGGCGACGAGATGGCGGGGTTGAAGATTCTGCGGGCGGAGACGATGGATGGGATCAAGTTCTTCCTGGAGAACCCGGCGTGCGCAGGTAAGCCAAATGCCGCGGAGACGTGGCTGCTGCTGCGGGCTTCCGGAACGGAGCCGTTGCTGCGGGTTTACTGCGAGAGCTGTGCGGTGGAATCGGTGACCGCGATTCTGGAAGCGGCACGGGCGTTTGTGCTGGCGGGGCGAACGGCGTAACGCGTGGGGATACGGTGGAGGCGGGATTGGCGGCGGAGACGTGCGTTGCGGCAAAGGGGTTGCTATTCGATATGGACGGCGTGCTGATCAGCTCGACTGCGTCAGTGAACCGGTGTTGGAAGCAGTGGTGCAGGCTGTACGGCGTCCCGAAGGCGGAGAGCTTTGATGTTCCGCACGGCATTCGTGCGGCCGATATTGTGCGGATGCTGAAGCCGGAGTGGGACGACGCACAGGTGGCGGAGGGGTTGCGCGCGATCGAGGACCTGGAAGTTGCGGATACAGGCGATACACTGACGCTGCCGGGAGCGAAGGCTCTGCTGGAGAAGCTGCCGCCGGAACGATGGGCAATTGTGACCTCAGCGACCCGGGTGCTTCTGCTGGCGCGGCTGGCGGCGGCGGGATTGCCAGTGCCCGTGCGGCTGATCTCCGGCGATATGGTGGAGCGGGGCAAGCCCGATCCGGAGCCATACCGGCGCGGAGCAGAGATGCTGGGGCTGGAGCCCAGTGAATGCGTGGTGGTGGAGGACGCACCTTCAGGAATTGGCGCGGGGGTGGCTGCGGGCTGCCGCGTGCTCGGTGTGTTGGGCACACATGCGCCGAGTGAATTGGCGGGAGCGACTTGGATGGTGCGGTCGCTCAAAGAGATTGAGGTGGGGGTGTTGGCGGATGGGCTGGAGTTGCGGTTTGCAGCGGTGGACGGCGACTAAAGACGAAAAGGCAGATTTTTTTCGGGAATGACAAATCCCTAAAGACGAAAAAAAAGCCGGAGCCATTGGTTTGGCTCCGGCGATTCGTTCGAGGGAAGTGCAGCATCGTTTCGGCGCTGCTTGGATCAGTCGAGCGCATCCACGTAGTGGGCAAGCAAGACCGGCTGGCCCGAAACGGGGTCCTTGAGCAGCAGCCCGACCACGCGCACATTGACCTGCGCGGGGACGGCGCTGGCGGACGTGAGACCGTCACGGAAGGTGGTGTTGCTGGCGACGTACACCGTTACGGTCTGCGGTATCAGCAACCCGGCGAAGCCGTTCACCTGCATCTGGAAGGTTCCATTGGGGAGGTTGAGGGAGCCGGGGACGACGGTTCCGTTATAGCCCCAGTGCCGGAGCACCACGCGCTTTACGGTGACCGCGTTGGGGTTGGCTGCGCCGGTTGCGGGGCCGCCAATGGCGACGTGCTGGCCGGCGAGTATCTGGCTGGAGTTGAAGAGGAATTGAGTGAGCGGGTTGTGCCATTTGTAGATGAAGAAGTTCTCCGAGCCGGACAAATCGACCTGGCCGATCTGGCCCAGCGACAGACCGGTTGTGGTGGGCAGCAGGCCACGCACATACAGGTCAAAGCTGGTGGCCGCGCCCGTGGCCGGGGTGACGTAGGTGACCAGGCCAGTCGCGTAGAAGCCGTTCTGCGAGAGGATGGCGATTTCGTCCGCGTCGATGGTTGCGTCGGCACGATCGAGCTCACCGGAGACCTGCACGATGCTGCTGGTGGTGAGCTGGGTGATGCTCTCGTTGTTATCCCACTCGGTGTTGCCGGTTACGTTGATGGTGAAGTCGCGGCCGTGTGGGCCCTGGACGACGAAGGACTGAGCCGTTGCGTTGATGCTGACGACGGCTGCATCGAACTCGTCGATGTAGGCGCCTGAGTCGGAAACGCCGACCGCGTTGACGTTGAAGGTGGGAGTGACCATGCCGGTGATCTGGCCATTGGAGTCAAGCTGGATGGACTTGCGCAGATCGAAGTCCATGTGCAGGCCGACCGGCTGCGTCTGGTTGACGATGAGAGGCGAAGCCAGAGTGATGTTGATGGTGGACGAAGTGAGGGTCGCTGCCTCCGTCTGGATGGTGGGCGCGGAGCCGGACATCACATTCAAATAGCCGATGGTGGCAGGACCGAGGCTGATGGCGACACTGGTGTACGTGCCGACAGGCACATCGTTCATATCGATCAGAGTCTGCAGGCCATTGAAGCGCGCGAAGTCAACTGTGGGTGTGCCGCTGATGAGCGGGACGCTTTGGCCGCCGGCATTGATTGCGTCGATGCTGTTGATCTGCACGGCGAATGAGCTGACGCTGGCCAATGGAGCATCGGTGCCAACTACAAATGACGGTCCGCTTACGCCACCGGTGACAGGCGTGGTGGCAACGGATCCGCCGCAGCCCGCTGCCAGCAAGGAAGCAGCAGCGAGAGAAAGGAGAGCGAGCAAAGAATTGCCGTGATACCGGGACGACAATGTTGACATAGGGCACTTCGCTTTCTGCGCGCTCCGCAGCTTATCCGGAACGAATGCCGAGTTGGCAATATATCTGCCACTCCCTCGGGACACCGTTGATTGAGGCCAGGCAGGGCACAGGACTACCGTGGCCCCTGCGGGGGCTGTTCTCAACGGAACACTTGTCCGGAGGCGCGCTCGTGTACGGAGTCATCGCCGGAATAACTGTTATTGGGTGGCCGGAGTCATTCGATCTACTTCAGCCTGCCCGTTCACACAGACACAGCGGCGGATGCATAGTTGTGCAAATCGATTAAATAAATTTGGGAAGGCGTGTGACTTTTGTGGGGCTGTTACGTCGGTAACTAGTTCTCCGTAGGCCGCTCGATGTGGTCGATAACGAGGGTTTTGACTAAGCCCTTGCCGGATTCGAGCTTGAGGCCGAGTTGTTCCTGAATGGCGGTAAAGATGGTTGGGCCGCCGGCATCGGGGGAATCGGCGGGGGTGTTATCGGGGGCCCATTTGAGCGTGAAATCGTACTTGCCGGCAAGGCCGGTTTTGTCAGTTACGGGATGGCGCAATTCATTTGACAGGAACTCACTGAGCGAGGCGAGGGTGACGCTCTCGCCGGCGATCTGGCCGGCTGCGGTGTATTGCGGAAAACCGGAGAACGGCTTGGGGCCAGGGGGGGAGGGATTCGTGGGTGTAGTGGGGTGGAGTTTCGATCCGCCGGGCGAAAGGGCAAGTTCGTAGACGGTTGCTTCTTTGGTTTCTGGATGGACGGCGAGTTTGAAGCGATCGGCGAGAAGCGCCTGGAGCAACTGGCGGTGCTGTGCGGTGGTGAGCTTTGGCGGAGGGGTGCCGTCCGCGCCGGTGATTTTACCGCTCACGATGTAGCGCTCCGAGCCGACCCAGCCGGGTCCGCCGGTGATCGCGTCGGGTTTGACTTGGTAGGCGTCGGCGATGAGGGCCGTGATGGAGACGTTCTCGGCGGAGAACCCGTCGTCCATGGTGCGAAAAATACTGAACTGGTACTCGATGTCGCCCTTCACGACGTTCTCAACCTTGGAAGGATGGATCGAGACGACGTCGAAGGCGAGGGGCAGTTCGGGCTGCGGTGATGTGGGGCGGGTCTGAGCGGTTGCGATGGGAAGAAACGCCGCCAGGACGAGGATCAGTTTGACGACGGGCCGGATGCGACGAACCATGGCAGCAACACGGTAGTACGAAGAACATCGTATGTCAATGGGGACGTTGTTTTACTCCTGTGGTGCGGTGGAGGAGTTTGCCTCTACGGCAGTTTGGCAGCTTCTGCGATGGGGTCCCAATGATCGGAGCCGGCGAGGAAGTTCTGCGGGAGGTACTGCTTCACCTGGTCGGCGGTGAGTTGGTGCGACCAGGGGGCACGGGTAGATGGCTAGGCGCCAGGGCCGGTGTCACCGAATTCCGCATAGTACGCTGTGTGCTCGTTGGCGGGATTGCCCCAGCGGTCCCAGCCGACGGGGTTCACTTCCGCAGGCAGTTCGGTGTTGATATAGACGGCGCGTCCGTACGCTCGCCATGGGCGGCCGAGCAGAATGACGAGCGGACGCGGCGGGCGTGGTACGACGGCCATTTGCGGTGGCGCACCGGGAGTGGCAACGGGTGCGGACGGAGGAGACGCGGGTGGCGCCGATGTAGCGGCGGCAGCATCCGGAGGTGTGGGCGCTGGTTCGTAAGCGGCGGTGACCTTGCTGTTGAGGATGACGTAGCCGGTGTTCTGGTCCTCGGAGGTACGGGACTGGGCGGTGATGGAGCCGGGGCCGTTGGAGTGGAGTTCGTCGCGGTCGAAGACGGCGGCGGCATTGCCGAAGATGTAATCCACGCCGCCCTCGACGTAGGAGTCGACGTAGTATTGGCGGCCGTAGTCGGCGAAGAGCGTGTCCTGATGGCCGAGGAAGCGGCAGTGCTTGAAGATGCTGCGGTCGCCGCGATCGGCTACGGCGACGGCCTGGCCGGTGTTGCCGGCGGCGTTCTCGAAGGTGACGTTGTCGGCCTCGAAGCCTGTTCCATTGATTTCGACGGTTTCGGTGAAGAAAGTCCCGCCGGCGGTGCGGGCGTTCAGCGAGTTGGTGATGACGACGTCGGCGGGCGATTTGCCCAGGCCGATGAGGGTGATGTTGTTGTGGTTCTGTGTGACGATGACGCGCTCGTGATAGACGCCGGGGACGATCTCGATGTAAACGCGGCCGGGAGTGCCGTCGGGGTTAGGCGTGGCGAAGGGATGGTGGTCGAGCGCGTTGACGATGGTGGGGAAGGTGGTGAGGTTTTCGTTACCGGGCTGCGCAGCGCGAGCGCTGGGGTCGACGCGGACGTGGACGTCGGCGGCATGGGCAAAGGGCACAAGGAGGATTGTGGCTAGAGCGAAGATTGAAGAGGTGTGGTTCGGCATGAGGGGAAGCATACGACGATTGCGGCGAGATGGGCAATCAGATAGGAATGCCGATGAGGTGGAGGATTGCGCGGGCGCTGGACGAGGTGTTGCTGCCGGGCTTGAGGATGAAGTCGAAGGCGAGGGGATCGGCGGGATCGGGACTGGCCATATGGACGTTGAGGCCGTGCAGCGCGGGCGTGGCAATGGCGGTGAGGGCGAGGTCGTGGGTGGAGAGCGCGCCTACGGTGTTGCACGCGGCGAGCGCGCGAATGACGGCTTCGGCGGCGGCGAGGCGGTCGAGCGAGTTGGTGCCGCTGAAGATTTCGTCGATGAGGAAGAGGACCGATGGGGTGGGCGCAGCGTCGGACGTGGTTGCGGCAGCTTCGAGAATGGCGTGGAGGCGTTCCACCTCGGCGAGGAACTTGGATTTGCCTTCGGCGAGTGAGTCGGTGAGGGCGAGCGACGCGCAGAGCTTGACCGGGGAGATGCGAGCGGAGACGGCCGGGATGGGCGCTCCGGCGAGCGCCAGTACGGTGTTCGTGCCAATGGCGCGCAGCAGGGTGGATTTGCCGGACATGTTGGAGCCGCTGATGAGGTAGAAGCGGGTGGCGGGGTTGAGGGCGACGTCGTTGGGGACGCAGCGGGCAAGGAGCGGATGGCGAAGTGCAGCGGCTTCGAAGGTGGCGGGTGCGTCGTCGGGGAGGATTTCGGGGTAAATATTCTCCGGTTGCTCAAAGGCGTAGTTGGCGAGGGCGTTGAGGGCTTCGAATTCGCCCCATGCGGCTAGCCAAAGCTTCATAGCGGAGGCGTTGACGCGCTTCCAATTGGCGATAGAGATGGCTGCGTGCGTGCCGGCGGCGAAGAGCAAGGAGAGAACGAAATACCATTCTTTGTTGCGCTGTTCGACCACGACGAATTGGGATTGGACGCGACGCATGGCGGCGACGGCGTTGGCGGGTTCGCGGGTGGTCTGTTGGAGTGCGACCAGGCGAGCGCTGGTGAAGGACTGCTGCTGCAACAGGGCGATACCATCGGAGAACATCTGCATCTGGTTGGCGATTTTGGAGTCTTCAAGAATAGGAAGGACACGGGAGCGCGCGCGTAGGGAGACCAGGGTATGGAGAGCGAAGACAACGGCCAGGTTGGGAAATAGGGTGGACCAGGTGACGTAATGAAGGAACCCGGCGAACAGCATGGCAACCATCGCGGTCGATGTGAGAGTGAGTGTGATGCGGACGGCGGGGTGGAAGGTGGGCGGCGGTTCGTCAAGCCATTGGTCGAGTTTGGAGGCGGAAACCTGGTCGAAGCGCGAGATGCCGAGGAGGGCGACCTGTTCGCGGAGAGCGGTGTGGGCAGTGAGTTCCTGCACGGCTTGCTGGCGCGCGCACGCTTGCGTTTGTGAGGACCGATCGAGCAGGAGGCCGGCGAGACCGCGCTGTCCTACGCCGGTGCGCACGGTGGCAAGCAGGCCGAAGAGCGAGTTGGGGCCGAGGATGTTGAGGTCGCGATCGTAGAGATGCGTGGCGGAACGGAACTCGTCGCCGGTGAGGCCGGACTGCGGCTGGGAGCCATCGGTGCGGGCGAGATTGCGATCGTGGAAGACGAGCAGGCGCTGGATGCGGGTGAGGCGACTGACGACGCGGAGGTAGATGACTAAAAGGCCGATGAGTGCGGCGATCGGGATGAGGACAGGCCACCAGGCCGCGGAGCCGTAGAGCGCATGCTTGATGAAAAGCCAGGCAAGGATGATGCAGAGCGCCAACGCGACTCGCATCCAGTTGCGGACGGTGACGGCGGAGCGGTGTTGCGTGTTGCATGCGGTCAGGCGATCGCGATAGTGGGCCTGGACGGCTGCGTTATCCGGGGGTACGAGCATCGGTGGGTGAGTTTAGAGTATCAAGGTTGCGAGAGTGGCACGCTGGGCAGGACACATATGCTGAAGGAACATTTCTTCCGCTGCCGAAGGAGATTAAAGGGCTGCAACTGGAACTGGGGGTGGGGT
The DNA here is from genome assembly GCA_963764735.1 of uncultured Acidobacteriaceae bacterium. Classification (GTDB taxonomy): domain Bacteria; phylum Acidobacteriota; class Terriglobia; order Terriglobales; family Acidobacteriaceae; genus Edaphobacter. The sequence continues at coordinate 172,320 of CAVXTS010000004.1, read as the reverse complement.
TCTTCTACAGCGCGACGGCGGCGCCGGCCGCGTTGCCGGGGGAGATGAGTACGCCGCGCTGAGGTGTAGGCCGCCAACTGTGGGCCAGGAGGGGCGGACGCTGAGGATGGTAAGATAGAGCAGTGCCGGGTCCTACGCGACGTAATCCCGCCAACCCCGCCAGGTCCGGAAGGAAGCAACGGTAACGGGTCATTACGGGCGCAGTAGGTCACCCGGTACTTTTAATTGCAGTTGCTAGGGATCAGTACTCCGTGGTCAGTTGAGTGCATGAGGCTGTCGGTCTGGTTTGCCCCCAAAAACTTGCAGACTCTTTGAATGTGGTTACCCTCACGCGAGGGCAGTTCGTGTTGATCGCGAAAATGATTTGTAATGGTGCTGCGTTTGTGCCAGAGTCGTGGAGGAGTTTTTTGAGGTGATGGTTTGAGTTTGACGTTGAAACCGCAACAACCTGTACGAGCAAAGATTAGTTCAGTTGGAACGTATGTTCCACCACGTCTGCTTACCAACTCCGACCTGGAGAAGATGGTCGCAACCAGTGACCAGTGGATCACGGAGCGGACCGGAATCCGGGAACGGCACATTGTGGACAAGGGGGTTGCCACCAGCGACCTGGCGGCTGAGGCGGCACGTGTGTGCCTGGCAAAGCGAGGGATTGCGGCGACCGATGTGGAGGTGATCATCGTAGCCACAGTGACGCCGGACATGATGTTTCCGGCGACGGCGTGCCTGGTGCAGGACAAGATTGGCGCGAAGGGCGCGTGGGGGTTTGACCTGTCGGCGGCGTGCTCGGGGTTTCCCTATGCGCTGCAGATGGGCGCGAAGCTGGTCGAAAGCGGCATGCAGAAGAAGGTGATGGTGATCGGGTCGGATGTGATGAGCTCGATCATCGACTACAAGGACCGCGCGACCTGCGTGATTTTCGGCGATGGCGCGGGCGCGGTGCTGCTGGAGCCATGCGCCGAGGGCGAGATCGGATTGATCGACTACTACCACGAGATCGACGGCTCGGGCGCGCCATCGCTGAACATGCCTGGAGGCGGCAGCCTGCATCCCCCGACGGCGGAGACAGTGGCGGCGAATATGCATGTCGTACACCAGGACGGCCAGGCGGTGTACAAGTTCGCGGTGCGGAAGATGGAGGAGGCGTCGGAGATCCTCCTGGAGCGTCATGGAGTGACGGGCAAGGACCTGGCATTATTCATTCCGCACCAGGCGAATAAGCGGATTATTTTGTCCACAGCGGAGCGTCTGGGATTGCCGTTGGAGCGGGTAGTGATCAACATCGACCGCTTCGGCAATACGACGGCTGCAACCATTCCCATGGCAATGCAGACGGCGCTGGATGAGGGCCGGCTGAAGAAGGGCGACCTGGTGCTGCTGGTGAGCGTGGGCGCCGGATTTACGGTGGGCGCGACGCTGCTGCAGTGGGAGATGTGAGAAGCAGTCGCTAGTTGCCCGCTACGAGTTGGCAGGTGCGTGTCAGGCTCGCGCCTCGGGGATAGCTCGGCTTGCCTGCTGGGATCTAAGTTCGCGGGAAGCCTTGTAAAACTTCCAACAGGCGAAGGCGATGCTGAGCAGGATGACACTCCAGATGACGATGAGGATTTCCGTTCCCCACTTACGGCTGAACTTGTTCCACATGCGCAGGACGTGCGGTCCATAGTAGAGACCCAGCGCGGCAAAGGCAGCGTGACGCAGGAAGCGGCTTGTGGTGAAGGTGAGGAGAAATTTCTCCCGCGACATCTTCAGCGCGCCGGCGGCGAGCACAAAAGGGGAGAGCGGCATAGGTGGAGGCAGGACCGCAGGCAGCGCGACGGAAAGGACGGCGTGGGTCTGCATCCAGTTGCATACGCGCTTGAAGATGTTGGCAGGGACGTGCTTTTCCAGGAAGCTGAGGCCGCCGGACTGTCCTACCTGGTAGCTGAAGAATCCGCCGAGGAAAGAGCCGAGGGTAGCAGCGCCAAGCAGGAGGAACAGATTGGCGTGCTGGGCGGCCAGCACCACGACCATGATGTCGGTGATGCCAGGAAGCGGCAGCGGGACGAAGGATGAATCAACGATGGAAACCAGCAGCACCCCGACGATGCCGAAGGAGAGCAGCATGTGGATAAGCGGGTTGGGATGATGGGGTGCGGCCGGCATCGCGGCCGCGAGCGCCCAGAGGACTGGACGAAGCAGGGGCATCGGGGCCGGCGTGGGGAAAGTCATTGAGGATAAGACGCGGACGCCAGCGAGGAAGTCGCGAGCAGTTGCGGCCTTGGTGGAGTTTACAGGAAACGCAGGTCGGGGAGGGGCGGCAAAATTTCGGCTTCTGCGCCGTAGCTGCGAAACAGCTGGATAGTTTCAATGCAGGCCGGCGTCAGGGTGTAGTGAATGTTGCGGGTGAGATAGTGGCGAATGGTGGCGGGCGGGACAGCGATGCGCGGGGTCCATTCCTCCACGAGCTGTTCGATGTGCATGAGGCCGTGATCGCGGGAATGCTGCAGGTCCGCGGAGAGCTGTGCCGGCGCAAGTGCGGACGCAGCCAGCGCTTCGGGGCGAACGGCCCAGACGGCAGCGACCCAGGGCAAGTTGGTGCGGGTGCGCCACTGGTGAGCCATGTCCAGCCAGAGGCACGGCCCGGCTGCGCGCTCGATGTGGTCGCGGGCTTCGAGTGCGAGCAGCGCGGGATCGCCGATGAGCAACGCGGCCTGGGCCTGGGCGAGCATTGCGATGGGGTCGGCCGGCGCGGGGAGGAAAGTGGGGTCCGTCCCAATGAATTTGCGAAAGAGAATCTGCGCGTAGGCGAGCGAACTGCGCGAAGCGGTATCGGCGGCGACCGTGCGGACCTGGGCGAGGATGCCGTCGATGTCTTCGGAACTGCCGCTTTTCAGCTTGACGATGAGTTGAATGGAGCGGACGCGATCCAGCGACGCGATGGTGCAGCCGGGGACGATGGCCAGCGAGGATGTGAGCGAAGCAATGGGGATGAGTCCGAGGTCGGCGCGGTTGGCGAGGAGATCGTCCGCACACAGCGAGGGCTGGGTCGAGTGAATCTGGTAGCGCTGGGCCAGGATGGCGTTGCAGGGCGGGTGTTCGAAGTCCCACATCAGCGGCGCTGGGTTGAGAAAGCCAATTGCGGCTACGCGGAGACGATTTGAGGTGTGCGGGACCAAAACTCTATTTTATGGGATTGGGGCTGAGACGTGCGCGAAGTTGGTCGCCGTTGGTCGCCGGAAATCCCATATCCATCGCGGGTGGCAGCGGTTACAATCGTTGCGCGAGTTTCGAGAGAGATCATGACCTATCGAAAATGTTCGTTTCTGATTGCGGTTGTTCTATTGGCGTCACCCGTGCTGCTGGGCCAGACGACCGAGTCCTCCATTGGCAAACAGTTGCAAGCCTTGAGCGGCGGCTTTGGCGGGCCGGGGGGTATGCCGGGCGCTCCCGGGCACATTTCCGAGGCCGATCGTCCGGCGGCGATCATCCAGGTGGCGAAGGATATCAGCACGCTGCCCGCCGGGCTACCCAAGGTGAAGCTCGCCAATAGTCTGGCAATTCTTGCCACCCAGGGTGAGGTTGGCATCGACGCGCTGCAGGCGGCAGCCGACACGCTGGCGCGTGCGGTCCAGGAATCTCCCCAGCAGCCGGAGAAGGGTGGACTGCCGGCGGAGCCTTACATCGTGCTGGCAAAGCTGGCTCGCTACGCAGGGATCACGACGAGCTTGAAGGATCCGGCACTGACCAAGGCGGGTGAGATTCTGGCGGCGAATGACGCCGATGTGGCGAAGGCCGACTTCACGTTGAAGGACCTGAATGGGAAGAAAGTGACATTTTCGGCGCTTCGCGGGAAGATTGTTCTGGTCAACTTCTGGGCGACGGAGTGCGGGACCTGCCACAAGGAGATGCAAGACCTCGACCTGATCTATACGCATTATCAGCAGCAGGGATTGGTGATCCTATCGATCACCGATGAAAACCCATTTAAGGTCAATGGGTACATGTCGCACATGAATTACCATCCGACGGTGCTGCTCGATGATGGCGGCAAGACAGGCAAAGCGTTTCACATCGACGGTGTGCCCAGGACGTTCGTGTTCGATCGCGACGGGAAACTTGTCGGGGAGTCGATCGACATGTGCACGCAGCGTCAGTTCTTCGCGATGCTGGGGAAAGCCGGACTGCAGCCGAATAAGTAAAGACGTAAGTGTATTGAGCACGAGAGAAAGGGAACCAGCTATGAAAGCTGTAAGGTTTGTATTTCTGATTGCTGTCATTCTTGCGCTTCCAGTCATAGTTCGAGGACAGGCGACCGAGAGTTCTATCGCCAGTCAACTGCAGAACCTTCGCGCGGTTCCGGACGCCAGGCGGCCGGCAGTCACCACGAAGCTCGCGGAAGACATCCGCACATTGCCGGCAGGGCTCGCCAAGTTGAAGTTGGCCGATTCCCTGAGCCATCTTGTGACGGAAGGCGATCCCGGCCAGGAGACCATCCAGGCGGTTGCGGACACGCTGGCGCAGGCTCTGAAAGAGACCCCGCAGCATTCCGGCAAGCAGGGCCAGCCAGCGGAACCCTATGCGGAGCTGGCACGACTGGTGCGCTACGAAGGGGCTACGACGACGCTGGATGATCCACAATTTACCCAGGCGACCCAGACCCTGGTGGCGGACGATAACGATGCTGCGAAGGCTGATTTCACCCTGAAGGATTTGAAGGGAAAGAAAGTCACCTTCTCCGCCCTGAAGGGGAAGATTGTGCTGTTGAACTTCTGGGCAACGTGGTGTCCACCGTGCCGCAAGGAGATGGCGGACCTGGATGTGATCGACACGCACTATGGGTCACAGGGGCTGGTGATTCTGTCCCTGACCAGCGAAGACCCGTTTACGGTCGGCTCGTTCCTGTCGCAGTTTGGCGCGTACCACCCGACCGTTCTGCTGGACGATGGCGGAAAGGTGGCCAAACAGTTTCACGTGAGTGGTCTGCCGAGGACGTACGTGTTCGACCGGGATGGAAAGCTGGTGGCAGAGGCGACCGATATGCGTACGCAGATGCAGTTTTTCAGGATGCTGGCCAAGGCAGGGCTCCAGCCGAATTGATGTGACGGTGAACGATGAAGACAAGCAGCGACGCAGAGCAGTACACGCTGAATACGAAAGAGCGAGCAAGGCTTGGGTGGATGGCGCTGGCGCTGACACCGGGGATGGGGCCGACGCGGATCGCCAAGGCGATGGCGGGGCTCGGCGCAGCAGAACGACTGTTTGAGGTGTCGTTGACGGAACTGGAGGGCGTCGGTTTGCCCGCGCAGGCGGCGCAGTTTGTCTTTGAAGGGTGCGCCTTCAATGCCGCGGAGGATGAGGCGAAGCGCGTCGCGGAAGCGGGCGGTTTTTTTCTGACGCGCGAGGATGACTCGTATCCGGGGCGACTGCTGGAGATATACGATCCGCCGGCAGTGCTGTGGGTTCGCGGCGATGCAGGCGCGCTGGCGCGGCCTGGGATTGCGGTGGTGGGGACGCGACAGCCTTCGCCGTATGGATTGGGGATGGCGGAGATGCTGGCGCGCGATCTGGCGAATCGGCGGCTGACGATTCTGAGCGGGATGGCGCGCGGCGTGGACTCGGCAGCGCACAAGGGCGCGCTCGACGTGGGAGGCAAAACGGTCGCTGTGTGGGGAACGGGCATCGACGTGGTGTATCCCAAGGAAAACAAGAAGCTGGCGGAGAGGATTGTGGAGTCGGGCGGAACGATTGTGAGCGAGTATCCACTGGGCACGTTTCCGGCGCCGCAGAACTTTCCCATTCGCAACCGAATTCTGAGCGGGATGAGCGTCGGCGTGCTGGTGATCGAGGCGGGTGAGTATTCGGGAACGCGGATTACCGCGCGCTGCGCCATGGAGCAGAATCGCGATGTGTACGCAGTGCCGGGGAACGTGACCAACAAGAACGCGTGGGGGCCTAACACGCTGATCAAGCAGGGCGCAAAGCTAACGGCGACCTGGGAGGATGTGTGGGAGGATTTGCCATCGCACGTGAAGCATGAGTTGGAAGAGGGGGTGCTGGCCGAGGGGCAGATTGAATCCAAAGAGGGTGGGGCTGCATCTCTGTTTAGTGACCGCGACGACAGGCCGCTGCCGCAACAGGAGCGCCAGGTGCTGGACCAATTGCGGCGCGACGAGTCGACGCAGTTGGATGAATTGATCGAGGCGCTCGGCGCGGAGTTGGGGTCGGCGGAAATCTTTACAGCGCTGTTTGAGCTGGAGTTGCGCGGCAAAGTGAAGCAGTTGCCGGGGAAAAACTATGTGCGGTCCTTTTAGGCGGCGCTTTTCAGTGGAGCGCGAAAGAAAAGTGCTCGCGGGTTGGCCCGGAGCAGAGCCGATAAAACAGGAACAATTTGAGAGGTTTGTCGTCCGAGATGAAGCGCGTGGCAGGGTGGCATCGGTGGTGTTCGGCTGAAACGGAATTGAAGAAGTGCAGTCTATGGGTGTAGATTCTCGACTGGCCCTGGAGTTTTCCGGGGGACGGTGGGTTCGCATGTTCGGCGGTTCCGTGGTAGGTTCGCATTTGAAAGATGCGAAGGGAAGTCTTGTTTTGAGTCGCACTTGGTTTGTAGATAAAGGGAGCAAATGGCAAAGTCACTGGTGATCGTGGAGTCGCCCGCAAAGGCGAAGACGATCCAAAAATATTTAGGCGGGAACTACACGGTGGAGGCCTCGATTGGCCACATCATGGACCTGCCAAAGAACGACATCGGCGTGGAGTTGGTGAAGCGCACGTTCGAGCCCACGCTGATCGTGTCACCTGGAAAAGAAAAAGTAGTTGCGCACCTGAAGAAGGCGGCGGCGAAGGCGGACTATGTTTACCTGGCGCCGGACCCGGACCGCGAAGGTGAGGCGATCGCTGCGCATCTGGCAATGCAGCTTGAGCCGATGATGAAGGACGCGTCGAAGTTGCGGCGCGTGACCTTCAACGAGATTACGCAGAAGGCAGTGAAGGCCGCGTTCGAGCATTCGCGCGACATCGATGAGAACCTGGTGGATGCGCAGCAGACGCGGCGCGTGCTGGACCGGCTGGTGGGATACCAGGTGTCTCCGCTGTTGTGGGACAAGGTCCGGCGCGGCCTGAGCGCGGGCCGCGTGCAGACGGTAGCACTGCGGCTGATCGTCGAGCGCGAGCAGGAGATCAATGAGTTTCAGCCGGTGCAGTATTGGACCATCGATGCAGAGCTGGATCCGGCCGGCGGACGGCCGACGTTTGCAGCGCGGCTGGTGGGCGTAAGCGGCGAGCCGTTGCGCGTGGCGAACGGAACCGACAAGGATGGCAAGGAACAGTTCCTGACGAATGCGCTGCCGGACCGGGAGGCCGCGGACGAAGCGATTGCCGAACTGGAGCGCGCGGCGTGGCGGGTGCGGTCGGTAGAGAAGAAGGAACGTCGGCGCAATCCGACGGCTCCGTATACCACCAGCAAGCTGCAGCAGGATGCTTCGGGAAGGCTGGGCTTCAACGTGCGGCGCACGATGGGCGTAGCGCAGCGTTTATACGAAGGCGTAGAGATAGGCAACGAAGGCACGGTCGGCCTGATTACGTATATGAGGACCGACTCGATCCGCGTCAATCCGGATGCGATTCTCGAAGCGCGGGAGTACATCGCGAAGCTGGGGCCGGGATATCTGCCCGAGAAGGCGAATGAGTTCAAGGGCAAGAAGGATGCGCAGGACGCGCACGAAGCGATTCGGCCGACCAACGTTAGCTTTACGCCGGAGTCGATTCGACGGTATCTGAGCGACGAGCAGTTCCGGCTGTACCGCATGGTCTGGCAGCGGTTCGTCTCCAGCCAGATGACGCAGGCAGTGTTCGACCAGACAACGGTGGATATTGAAGCGAACGCGGAGCACACGTATGACTTCCGCGTAACCGGGAGCGTGCTGAAGTTCGACGGCTTCCTGAAGTTTGAGGAAGAGGACAAGCGGGCGCGCGAGGCGGCCAGGAAACAGGCTTCCCAGGCAGAACTGGCGCAGGCCAAGCCGTTGACGGGAGCAGCGATTGAGATTCCTACGACAGAAGCTGACGACGACGATTCCGACCGCCGGCTGCCGGATTTGAAGGATGGCGAGGCGCTGCGCCTGGTGAAGCTCGATCCGGAACAGAAGTTCACGCAGCCCCCGCCGCGTTACAACGAGGCCAGCCTGGTGAAGGTGCTGGAAGAGCGGGGAATCGGCCGGCCTTCCACCTATGCCTCCATCATTAATACAATCCAGGACCGCGACTATGTGAAGAAGATCCAGGCCAGATTTGTGCCCACGGAGATTGGGACCGTGGTGACGAAGCTGCTGGTCAAGAATTTCCCGTACATCTTCGACACGACCTATACGGCGACGCTGGAGAGCGAACTGGATGCGGTTGAGGAAGGCCAGGAACGCTGGACCGATCTGCTGAACGGCTTCTACGACCACTTTGAGGAAGAGCTGATGGTGGCTGCCAAGCGCATGGAAGACATCAAGCGCATGGAGGAGCCGACCACAGAGATCTGTGACAAGTGCGGCAGCCCGCTGTTGCTGAAGTGGGGCAAGTTCGGCAGCTTCTACTCCTGCGTGAACTTCACCAAGAAGAAGCCAGTGACGGTCGCAATGGGACCGTGGAAGAAGGACCCTAAGGCGGTGCTGAAGAAGATCACCAAGGCGCTCCATTTCCCCATGACCGTGCGGGTGCTGGAGGGGGATGCCAGCGTCTTCTCGAAGGAGGTCGCGGAGTCCAGGGACTTGGCTGCGGCGATCGCGGAGGCGGTGGAGGACTCGGCTGGGAAGGGGCGCAAGGTTACGGTCGAGCAGGTGAGCTGCGATTTCACCAAGGAGAACTTCGCGGCCAAGCCGGACCTGAGCGCGCCGGGCGCGGATGACGTTCCCGAGAAGGAATTCTGTGACAACTGCGGCAAGGAGATGGTTCTGAAGAACGGGCCGTGGGGTCCGTTTATGAGCTGCCCGGACTATTCGGCCGACCCCCCCTGCCGGACTATCCGCAAGCTGACGCAGAAGGTGCAGCAGAAGCCTCCGGTGCAGTTAGACGAGGCTTGCCCGAAGTGCGGCAAGCCGCTGCTGCAGCGTGACGGCCAGTACGGCGAGTTCATTGCATGCAGCGGATATCCTAAGTGCAAGTATGTGAAGCAGGAGTTGTTGGAGGTTCCTTGTCCGAAGTGCGGCGGGGACATCGCGGTGCGCAAAACCCGGCGCGGTGACACGTTCTACGGCTGTACGAACTATCCCAAGTGCGACTTTGCCAGCAACCTGAAATTGATCAACCAGGTGTGTCCAAAATGCGACAGTGCGTACCTGTTGGAGGTATCTAACCCGAAGGGGACGTACCTGGTCTGCCCCAACAACCGGGAGGAGCTGCCCAAGCGGCGCAAGCGGAAAGGCGCGCCCGAGGAAGCCGCGCCCGCGACGCCGGACTGCGGCTACAAGAAGAAGATTGGGCCGCCGGCAACGGAGATTCCAGCGCTGGGAGTGCCTGATCCCGAGAAAACGCGGCCTGTGGTGGAGAGCGTCGCTTAAGCCGATTGCGAAGAATGAGTTAGCGCGTCGATCCGGGCCCTCCTAAGGTGCCGGGCTTTCGTTTTTGCCCAATTTCTGTTACAAAGAGAATTGGACGAGTTGGGCCAAGTGTCTTGTGCCGTCGCCTATGGATGTCGGGTCGGCACCGGTAACTTATTGAAAAGAATGCAGGATTGGCTATGGCTAAGGCAGTGTGGAACGGTCAGACCCTCGCTGAAAGCGACAAGTACGAGACAGTCGAGGGAAATATTTACTTTCCGGATGAGTCGGTAAAGCGGGAGTTTTTCAAGGCTAGTTCAACGACTTCGAGTTGCACCTGGAAGGGGCAGGCTCGCTACTACACCCTGGTGGTGGACGGCCAGGAAAACCCCGATGCAGCGTGGTACTACCCGGACCCGAAACCGGCGGCGCGGAATGTCAAGCACCATGTGGCCTTCTGGCGCGGCGTGGAAATCACGACCTAAGGCAATCCCAGAGTTGCTGTGCTAATAGGCCTGCGCGCGCTCAATCGGCAGGCGGACCTGGAAGCAGGTGGCGTCGGATCTGGACTCCACGGTAACGGTGCCTGCGTGCATGGACACGATCCGGTTGACAGAGTCGAGGCCGAGCCCCAAGCCCTGCCCGGGCGGCTTGGTGGTAAAGAACGGCTCGAAGATGCGCGAGACGATCCCAGGCGGAATCCCTGGGCCTGTATTCCAAACCTCTACAACCACCATTTCGCCGGCCTGGCTGGTCTTCAGGCGCAGCGTGCCATGGGGAGTGCCGTCTGCCGTGCCGACGGCCATGGCGTCCAGAGCGTTGGCGAGCAGCTCGGTCCAGACCTGGTTGAGCTCACTGCCATAGGCACTGATGAGGGGCAGATCCCGGGCATACTCGCGCTCGACGACGACGTGGTCAAGCCGTGAGTTGAACATGGTCAGGGTGTTGTCGAGCGACTGCTGCAGGTCGATCTCCTGAATGGGCGCCTGATCCATGTAGGAGTAGTCCTTGATGGCGGAGATCAGGTCGAAGATACGGACGGTGGAATTCAGCACAACTTCGGCCATGCGTTCCACGTTGAGCGAACTGGCAAAGGCGGCGGCCGAGACGGCCAGCGCCTGGGGCGAGACGATGGTCGCCAGCTCGTCGATGTTTGCCAGGGTCATGGGTGACTCGGCAATGACCGCCGCGATGCTCCAGGGTTCGGGAACGTCATGGGCTTCGAGCCACTTGCGGAAAATGTCTTCGCGGTCGCTGAGGTCGAGCGGGTTGTCGGGCAGGATGGCGCGGCTGGCGTATCCGGCCATCTTTTCCCGCGTGCGCCGGGCCCATTCCTGATACTGCTGGTACTGTCCGGCCTCGGCCAGAACGGCGCCGAGCTGCTGCTTTTTGTCGCCGAACTCGCGCAGCTCGCCGAACAAGCTGGCGGCCGAGCGCTGGGCCGCGGAGGCGGGGTTGTTGAGCTCGTGGGCGAGGTTAGCGGCGAGTTTGCCGAGCGCGGTGAGCTTCTCCGCCTGGAGCTCGATGCGGGTGACCTCGCGGACACGATTCAGCAGGACAGTGACGCAGCGTTGCGTCATGGAGGGGATGGCGGCGAGCATGTCCGCGAACCTCTCTTTGGGGATGTCGAGCGACCAGACCTCGCCGACCGCGTAACCGCTGCCGCCGTAGCCTTTCATGCGGGAAAAGGGCAGCAGGCCGGACATCTGGCCCATGCGCGCGATGTAGAAGGAGAGGTTGCCGGTCTGGGCGCGGCGGACATGGACTTCTCCGCTGAGCATGATGTTCATTCCGATGGGCGGATCGCCCTCGCGAAAGAGCAGCGCGCCAGGACCGGCCTTGCGCTCGACGCCGTTGCGGGCGAGCCAGAGGTAGTCGCTGTCGGACAAGCCGTCGAGGGCGTCGACGTTTCGCAGCGCCGCCACAATCTCTGCGGCCGGAGTGGGGCCGGCAAGAAGGAAGGGGCCGATCTGCTCGACGGTGGGGTAAATTGGCATGGATTTTAGATGCGTCCGAAGTCCAGACCAGGCTCAGAAATTCGTGCTAATGATTATCAGGTTAGCTCAGGCGTGGCGCAGAGTTCGGCGTATTTGCCGGCTGGAAGCTTATATGTCGGGCCTTCAGCCCTCGGTTCTGTCCCCCTGCACCAACCTGGGCCTACGGCCCAGGCTGGTATATGTCGGGCTTTCGGCCCTTTGCGTCAAGGTCCAGCCGTCTGCCTGAGCAAGCTTGATACTCATCTTCGTGCTTTCCAGGTCCAGTGTAGGGATTTCGCTGCCCGCCGTCTAATACCCGGGAAGTCGGGTCAGGCCTTCTGCACTGCGCCATCGACGACCTTGACGGGGTCGAGGAAGGGCATGGCAGCACGCAGGCCGGCGCCAACGGTTTCGATCTGGTGCGCGGCTTCCTGCTTGCGGATGCGGGCGAATTCCTTGCGACCGGTTTCGTTTTCGGCGATGAACTTCTTCGCGAAAGAGCCGTCCTGGATCTCGTCGAGCAGCTTGCGCATGGCCTTCTTGACCTCGGGGGTGACGATGCGCGGTCCAGCCTCGTAGTCGCCCCATTCGGCGGTGTCGGAGATGGAGTGGCGCATGTAGGCGAGGCCGCCGCGGTACATGAGGTCGACGATGAGCTTGAGCTCGTGGAGACACTCGAAGTAGGCGAGTTCGGGCTGGTAGCCGGCTTCGACGAGGGTTTCAAAGCCCGCCTTGACCAGGGCGGAGGTGCCGCCGCAGAGGACCGCCTGCTCGCCGAAGAGGTCGGTTTCGGTCTCCTCCGTGAAGGTGGTCTGGAGAACGCCGGCGCGGGTGGTGCCGATGCCTTTGGCGTAGCTGAGGGCGAGCGCGAGCGCATGGCCGGACGCGTCCTGCTCGACCGCTACGAGCGCGGGCGTGCCACCGCCCTCGGTGAAGACCTCGCGGACGCGGTGGCCGGGAGCCTTGGGCGCGACCATGGAGACGTCCACGCCGGCGGGCGGGGTTATGGTGCGGAAGCGGATGTTGAAGCCGTGGGCGAACATGAGGGTCTTGCCGGGGGCGAGGTTGGGCTCGATGTCGGCGTGGTAGACCTTGGCGGCGGTCTGATCGGGGGTGAGGTTCATGATGACATCGGCCCACCTGGAGACCTCGGCGACGGTCCCGACGACGAGGCCGGCGGCGCGGGCGCGGGCGACGTTGGGAGAGTCGGCGCGGAGGCCGACGCGGACGTCGACGCCGGAGTCCTTGAGGTTGAGGGCGTGGGCGTGGCCCTGGGAGCCGTAGCCGATGATGGCGACTTTCTTCGCCTGGATAAGAGAGAGGTCAGCGTCTGCGTCGTGGTAGGTCTTTGCCATGATGTTCTTCAAGTCCTTTGGTTGGTTCGCGAATTTTGGTACTACCCCCCCGGGGGGGGTAGGGAGGTGGTATAGCTAAGTGGCCCGGAATGAGTTGGTTGGTAACATTGACCCTCTGCAAATATCAGATTCTACGCAAGTTAGAGGTAAATATCAGATTCTACGGAAGTTATATGTAAATATCAGATTCTACGTAAGTTAGAGGTAAATATCAGATTCTTCGCCGGTTAATGATCCGCGCGGCGGGCTATGTGTGTCCTGACCGAGATATTGCTCGGACTTCCGGTCCCTGGGGTGTCCAGAACGGTGGTGCATGGGGCTTCGCCCACGCTGGTTCCAGGGCGCGCCGTCGACTCTTTCTTGCTATTTCTCATCTTCTTTAATTCTACGCTGTTCGGCATAACTCAAATGTACTTCGCCGGTATTGCGAACGGCCGCGTGGTTGTTGGGGATTGCGCGTTTTGCACCGTTTTGGGCCCTTGACAGATTCTGGATGACCCAGAGAAACGCCCGGGCTGAAGAGGCTGCTGAAAAAGGCGGCGCTGAGCAGAAAGCGGCGAGAAGCATGTCCCAAGGCTAAAGCCCGCGTTGATCCTGCGCCCGTTGTGCCGGGACTAAAGTTTCGGCCTATCTCAGAAACTCTCAGAAGCGATTTTCAGCATCCTCCGAAGCCCCGGTTGGCGGTTGCAGGTCACACTCACGTTTTTCACTTTTCAGCTATCGGCTATCGGCTATCAGCTATCGGCGATCAGCTATCGGCTATCAGCTATCAGCTATGAGTCTACAGGCTGTGGGTGCGTCAGTCTTCTTCTTCCACCTCTAGGCCGGGGAACTCGTTGGGGATGATTTCGGCTTTGGAGAGTTTGGGCGGCGGGGCCATTTTTTCGGTTTTGGCGGTGCCGTTGGCGGTACCGAGAGCGTGCAGAACTCGGCTGGTATGCACGCCGCGGCGCATGGCCATGCGGCCGGTGCGGGAGATTTCGAGGATGGTGTAGCCGGACTCGCGCAGGACCTGGACGAGGCCTTCGATCTTGGAGGAGCTGCCGGTCATCTCCAGCATGATGGACTCGGTGGCGAGGTCGACGACGCGGGCCTTGAAGACGTTGGCGAGTTCAAAGATCTGGGAACGGGATTGGAGGCCCTTGGGCTCGTTGGGGCCGGCGGCGACCTTGATGAGGCAGAGCTCGCGGATGACGGCCTCGCTGCGGCCGACTTCGTCGACGTCGACGGTGATTTCGAGCTTGTAGAGCGAGGCGCGGATGCGGTGGGCGGAGGTTTCCGGCGCTTCGCAGACGATGGTCATGCGCGAAGTGTCGGCGCGCTCGGATTCGCCGACGGTGAGCGAGACGATGTTGATGTTGAGACGGCGGAAGAGCGAGGCGACGCGGGTGAGGACGCCGGGCTTGTCTTGGACGAGGGCTACGAAGGTGTGGAGCATAGGAGCGCCTACTTTCTTGAAGTGAGAGCCGATAATTCGTCATCTGAGATCGGGCACCATTCGAGGTTTTCTGCGCCGAATTCGTACTCAATCTGCGCAAATACATCCTCCATGTTTTGGTGCCATGTATCGCCGGCGAAAAGCCAATCGTCGGAGTAGCGAAAAAGGTAAATCTCTTCCGGATGTTCTTCGGTAAGGATGTGTCGCGCTAGGGGCATAGACCGCCCGTTCGTTGTGTGTTTAGTCAGCGCGGTTGCGTTGTCGGGTAATGTAGCGATTTTGCGGATCACTTCAGCAGGCATGATCTCTCTTCCCGCCCGAACCAGGCCTACATGGGGTTTCGCCCCATGTTGTGTTGCGGGTCACAGGGGAGGGCTGAAGGCCCGACCTATACTCGTGGCGATGCCATTGTCGCTCGCGTTCGTTGTGGTGCATGTGATCTTCAGTACGAAGGGACGCCGACCCGCTTTGGACGATTCGGTTCGTGCGGAACTGTATCCGTACCTTGCTACGGTCATCCGTAACGCTGGCTGCGAATGCTACCGCGTCGGAGGTGTCGCGGACCATGTGCATCTGGCAATCCGTTTGTCGCGAACGGCGAATGTAGCGAAGTTGGTCGCAGAGTTGAAGGCTTCGTCGTCGAAGTGGCTCAAGACAAAATCGCCCGCTTTGGCTAAGTTCGCGTGGCAACGAGGGTATGGAGCGTTTTCCGTCGGGCCAGCCGATTTGAAGGCACTCGTCCAATATATCGACGCGCAGGAGACGCACCATCGTAAGCGCTCGTATCAGGATGAGTTTCGCGCGTTTTTGAAGAAGTATGGGGTGGAATGCGACGAGCGGTACCTGTGGGATTGAGGCTATAGGTCGGGCCTTCAGCCCTTGGGTGTCTGGGGTGATCCAACATGGGGCTTCGCCCCATGCTGGTATAGGGCGCGCCGTCGGCGCTTTCTCGGTTGCAGTGGAGGCTGGCGGAATCGCTAGCATGCCTTGGTCCTCGGAATGAGTGTGACGGATGGGTTCTTGAGCTGATAGAGCGTGTGGCGAAGATGGGGATGGTCGGTGGGGATGCGCGGGTGGTCGAAGTCGAGGTCGGGGCGGTGGGTCATGCCGAGTTTTTCCATGACGTGGCGGGAGGGTTGATTGCCGAGGGCGGTGATGGCGACGACTTCGGAGAGGCTGAGCTGATTGAAACAGAATTCGAGGGTGGCGCGAGCGCCTTCGGTGGCGAGGCCCTGGCCGTGGAGGTGGCGGGGCAGGCGCCAGCCGATTTCTACGGCGGGCTGCGGGAGGTTGGGGACAACATCGCGCATGGTCTGAGCGCCGATGATTCCGGCGAAGGCTCCAGTAGAGCGTAGTTCGGCGACGAGGAAGCCGAAGCCGTCGCGGTCGTAAGCGGCCTGGAAGCGGGCGAGAGAGGCGTCGCTTTCTTCGGCGGTCATGGTGCGCTCGAAGTAGGTCATGACTGCGGGGTCGGCGTTCATGGCGGCGAAGGGCACGCGGTCGGAGTCGCTCGCGGGGCGGAGGATGAGGCGTGGAGTTTCGAGTTGGAAGGGGTTGGGCAATTAATTCGTTCTCAGTTCTCAGTTCTCAGTTCTCGGCGGTCAGCGATCAGCGGTCGGCTGATCGTGCATCAAGTTGAGGTTCATAGGAAGCTACTGCAACCCCGTAATGATGGCGGCGTAGGGCGGGAGGGTGATGGTGGTGAGGGTTTTGCCGGAGTTGAACCCGATGTTCGCGTCCATGTGAACCCAGGTGTAATGGTCCGGCAGTCCGGCGGCGGCGAGGTCGGGGTGGATGGTCTGGTCTTTGTCAGTGAAGTTGACGGAGACGAAGATTGGTTGTTGGCCGGCGGGGGCGGTGCGGACGTAGGTGAGAACGTTGGGGTTGGCGGGGTCGAGCAGAATGATGCCGCCGTCGCGCAGCGCCGGGTAGCCGCGGCGGAGGTCGATGAGGTTGTGGTACCAGGTCCAGAGGGTGTCAGGCTGGCCCATCTCGGACTGGACGTTGACGGTGGGGTAGTCGGCGCCGATGGGGAGCCAGGTGTGGGGGTTGGTGCTGAAGCCGGCGGCGGGCGGCTCGGGCGTCCACTGCATGGGAGTGCGCTCGCCGTCGCGGCCTTTTTGCCTGGGCCAGCCGGTGATGCCGATGGGGTCCTTGACGTCCTGCCTGCGGGTGGGGGTGTGCGTGGTCATGCCGATTTCCTGGCCGTAGTACAGGAGCGCGGTGGAACGCGTGGTGAGCAGGAGGGTGGCAATGAGCTTGGCGATGCGGAGTTTGTTCTCGGGGGTGGCGTCGTCGCCGAAGCGGTCCCAGGAGCGCGGGTTGTCGTGGTTGTCGAAGACGAGGAGGGGCTGGTCTTCGATGCCGGCGGATTCCAACTCGGCTTCCATGCCGAGGATGGACTCGCGGAAGTGGCGGAGGTTGAGCTGGACGTTTTGCGATTCGGGCTGGCCATTGCCCTCGGTGTGGAAGCCGACGAGCGTGTCCATGGGAAGCTGTAGTTCGGGTTGCGACGGCGTGCCGTACCAGGGAACAAGGCTGGCGGTGGAGGGGACGTAGATTTCGCCGACGAGGACGCGCGGGCCGGGATAGGTGTTGGCCGAGTAGCTGTCGGTCATCTTGCGCAGGCGGCGGAGGACATCGTGGACCTCCGGCAGGCCGCTGGTGAGGGAGTGATTGGATTCAGGGAAGCCGCTGGCGTCGAGTTTGCCGGTGAGGGGCTCGTCGCGGAGTTTGGGGTCTTCGAAGAGGGTAGTGATGGCGTCCAGACGGAAGCCGGCGACGCCGCGGTCCAGCCAGAAACGCATGGCGTCGAACATGGCTTTTTCGACGGCGGGATTGCGCCAGTTGAGGTCGGGCTGCTGCTTGTAGAAGAAGTGGTAGTAAAACTGGCCGCGGGCGGGAACCCACTCCCACGCGGAACCCTGGAAGAGCGAGGACCAGTTGTTGGGGGGAACGACCCAGCCTTTGGGGCCGCGGTGGGAGTTGCGAGCTCTTCCGTTGGTGGGGTCGGGCTTGCCGTCGTTCCAGATGTACCAGTCGGCGTGAGGGTTGGTGCGGGAACTGGAGGAGTCGAGGAACCAGGGGTGCTTCGAGGAGGTGTGGTTGAGCACCATGTCGAGGAGGATGCGGATGTGGTGCGTTTTGGCGGCGGCGAGGAGGCGATCGAAGTCGGCGAGGGTTCCGTATTGGGGATCGACGGCGGTGTAGTTGGAGATGTCGTAGCCGAAGTCGACCTGCGGGGACGGATACATGGGGGCGATCCAGATGGCGTCGACGCCGAGGGACTCGAGGTAGTCGAGGCGCGCGGTGATGCCGTTGAGGTCGCCGATGCCGTCTCCGTTGGAGTCCTGGAAGCTGCGCGGGTAGATCTCGTAAAGGACGGCGTGCTTCCACCAGATCTCGTCGGTGGAGGGCCTGGCGGCGGCGCGGAGTTCTGCGGGCGTGGGCGGGATGTAGTCCTGCGGTTTGATCGCGGTTGGGAACATGAGGGTGAGAAGAAGCGGGATGGCGAGGCGTTTTAGCATAGGGTGCGCGCTAGTGGGTTCGTGGTGCGTAGGATGCGTCAGGGTCCCAGAGCAGGGTTGGATGATCCTCGCCGTGGAGTAGGACGCCTTTGTCCCAGGGCGGGTTGGAGTGGGTGTCGAGGGAGTAGTCGCCGGCGGCGTGATAGCTGCCGCCGCAGGGTGGGTTGCCGGGGGCGTATTTTTCGGGCGCGCACTTGGCGCCGCGGTAGATGTGGAACCAGACGTTGGAGCCGTCGGCGTCGACTTCTTTTTGGGGGATTTTGATGGTGTCGAAGGTGTGGGTGCGGGCGGCGTCGCGAAGCTGCCAGACGAGGGCGGAGATCTCGTCGTCGGTAGCTTTTTCAGGGACGGTGAGGGTGAAGGTGGAGTTGGCGTGGTGGAAGATTTTGAATGGGGGTGGTGGGGTGGTGGGGCGCGCGGGGTAGGTTGCGGCGGGTTCGGCGGCGGTTGCGGCCGGGGTGGGCGGGGGCGCGGATTTGCAGCCGATGAGGAGGATCGGCAGGAGGAGGAGGGGCAGTCGCGGCACGCGTGAACGCGTGCCCTTCCGTTCGCGGCGCGTCGGGAATTGATGCGAGTGGCTCACGCTATGCGTCCTCGGGGGTTTCGAGGAGGGGATCTTTGGCGGCGGGGCGGAGGACCATTTCGTGGAGGGCGCTGCCGGGGGCGATCATGGGGTAAACGCCGTCTTCCTTTTCGACCTGGAAGTCGATGAGGAAGGTTTTGCCGGAGGTGCGGGCGCGGGTGACGGTGGGGATGACGGCCGATCTCTGTCTAACGGCGGCGCCGGCGATGCCGTGGGCGGCGGCCAGGGCGACGAAGTCCGGCGAGACGATGGGCGTGCACTCGTAGTTCTTCTCGTAGAAGATCTCCTGCCACTGGCGAACCATGCCGAGGAAGCCGTTGTTGATGACGGCGATGTTGATGGCGATCTTCTCCTGCTGGATGGTGGCGAGTTCGGAGGCGGTCATCTGGAAGCCGCCGTCGCCGGCAATGACCCAGACGTCTTTCTCCGGGCAGGCGAACTTGGCGCCGATGGCCGCGGGCAATGCAAAGCCCATGGTGCCGAGGCCGCCGGAGGTGATGAGCGAGCGCAGGGTGTCGTGGCGGAAGTACTGTGCCTCCCACATCTGGTGTTGGCCTACGTCGGTGACGATGATGGTCTGTTCGAGGCGGCCGGCGTCGCGGGCCTCGCGCCAGATGTCGTGGATGACGTGCGCGGCGTAGAGGTGGCCGTTGTCGGGGAGGTTGATGATGTCGCGGACGCTGGCGTCGCCCTTCATGGTGCGGATCTCGGCGAGCCAGGGGGTGGAGGCGTTGTACGGTGTACGTTCTCCGTTGTCCGTTGAAGACGGGAGCAGCGGGAGCAGGGTGTCGAGGACTTCGCGGAGGTCGCCGATGAGGGCGACGTCGGCGCGGACGTTCTTGTTGATCTCGGAGGGGTCGATCTCGATGTGGATCTTCTTGGCGTGGGGCGCGTAGGTGGCCAGCGTGCCGGTGACGCGGTCGTCGAAGCGCATGCCGAAGGCGAGCAGGAGGTCGGACTGCTGGATGGCGTGGTTGACCCAGGATTCGCCGTGCATGCCCATCATGCCAAGGGAGAGCGGGTGATCGGTGGGAAAGGCGCCGAGGCCGAGCAGGGTGCTGGCGACAGGGATCTGACGGCGTTCGGCGAAGTCGAGCACCTGCTGGCGTGCGCCAGAGACGATGATGCCGTGGCCGGCGAGGATGAGCGGCTTTTTCGCGGCGGCAATGAGGGCGACGGCTTCCTTCATGGCGTCGGATTCGGCCCGCAGCATGGGATGCGGCCGGTGCGGCGGGGGCGCAGCTGCGGCGAAGTCGAAGGTTGCCTTGGCCTGCTGCGCATCCTTGGTGATGTCGACGAGGACCGGACCGGGCCGGCCTTCGGCGGCGATCTGGAAGGCGAGGCGGATGGTGGGCGCGATATCTTCGGCGCGGGTGACCAGGAAGTTGTGCTTGGTGATGGGCAGGGTGATGCCGGTGATGTCGATCTCCTGAAACGCGTCGGTGCCGAGGACTTTGGACGAGACCTGGCCCGTGATGCAGACGATGGGCACGGAGTCGAGCATGGCCGTGGCGATGCCGGTGACGAGGTTGGTGGCGCCGGGGCCGGAGGTGGCGATGGCGACGCCGACCTTGCCCGAGGCGCGGGCGTAGCCGTCGGCCATGTGCGCGGCGCCCTGCTCGTGGCGCACGAGGACGTGGTGGATGGGGAACTTGCGCAGCGCGTCGTAGGCGGGCAGGATGGCTCCGCCGGGATAGCCGAAGACGGTGGTGGTGCCCTCGCCGACGAGGGTGGCCCAGATGATTTCGGCTCCGGTTAGGGTGGGGTGCTGGTTGGTGTTTGTTTTTTTCATTTTGATGCCTCATTTAGCGGGTGAATGCGAAATACACGACATATATCCAACTCAAAATTCCATGAAGAATGCACCAGAGGATGCTTGCATTTCTTGACCACGAGAGAACGACTGCGATTGCCATTCCGAGTCCCCAAGCCCCTGTTCCCGCAGATTCGAACTTATCGGCAAGAGTACGCGTGGACTCTTCCAACGTCTCGACGCGGTCCTCTAACTCGTCTACAGGCGAGCTGGGGTGGTAGTTTTCACTTCCGCCGAGATAGTCGGGATATTCGTTCGACATTGATGAGTCCCTATGTGTCGGGCTTACAGCCCTTGCGTCCTTTGGTGGACGTTTACCTGGGCCTTCGGCCCAGGCTGGTATGTTGTCGCGCCTTTGGCGCTTGGGTTTGTGTGCAACTGCGTGCATGGCTGGTTGGTGTTTCCTCGGAACCGAACAGTGCGAAGGCCGAAGGCCTGACCACATGCCAGCCTAGGCCGCAGGCCTAGGTATGTGTCCGCCAACACCGGAGAGGGCTGAGGGCCCGACATATAATCTGCGAGATGCCGCAGACTCTGAGTTTCAACCTGGTGCATATCGTGTTCAGCACTAAGAATCGTGCGCCACTTATCAATGATGATATTGGCGCTGGTCTTCATGCTTATCTTGCCGGGGTCGCGCGCAAGTTGGATTGCGAGTGTTTTCGGGTGGGCGGAGTTGCGGACCACGTTCACCTTGCAATGAGACTGGCGACGACAAAAACCGCGGCCAAGATGGTGTCCGAGATCAAGACGAGCTCGTCTATTTGGATGAAGGAGCAGGGAGGTCGGGAGTTCGCGTGGCAACGGGGATACGCGTTGTTTTCGGTTAGCCCCGCGGACCTCGGCGCGTTGATCCAATACATTGACGGGCAGACGGCGCACCACCGCAAGCGGGATTTCCGGGACGAGATGCGCGCGTTTTTCGAGAAGTATCATATTGCGTTCGATGAGCGGTATGTGTGGGACTAATGGGTCGTTATGTGTCGGGCCTTCAGCCCTCCTGAGTTTGGCCTCTACCCAACCTAGGCCTTCGGCCTAGGCTGGTATGTTGTCGCGCCTTCGGCGCTTGTGGTTTTGTCCGGGTCATGGTGTTGCGCCTATATGCCACAAAAGAGCAAGCACAAGAAGCACGAAGAGGAAACACACGACGAATACGATTGGAATTTGCCTTTCGCGTTGCGCTCGAATTTCAGGTGAAAGTGCTACCAGCTTATTTCTGGTGGGCAAGTGCCAGCCGTCTGCAAAGAACAGCAGGACGGCAGTCAGGAGCCCAGCGCCCGCAAGGGATGCTGCCACGGCAAGGAAGATTGGCAACGCGTAATTCATCTTATGAAGTGATGGCTCCTTGGCTGGCGGAGGAGACGGTGTTGGCGTACTTGGCGAAGACGCCGCGGGTGAAGCGTGGGGCGGGCGGCGCGAAGGACTTGAGGCGGGCTGCGATTTCGGCGTCGGGGACGTTGAGGGTTAGCTTGCGTGCGGGGATGTCGAAGGTGATGGTGTCGCCTTCGTGGACGGCGGCGATGGGGCCGCCGAGGAAGGCTTCGGGGGCGACGTGGCCGGCCATGAGGCCGCGGGTGGCGCCGGAGAAGCGGCCGTCGGTTAATAGCGCAACCGTGTCGGAGAGGGCGGGGATGCCTTTGATGGCGGCGGTGACGGCGAGCATCTCGCGCATGCCGGGGCCGCCGCGGGGGCCTTCGTAGCGGATGACGAGGACGTCGCCGGGGTTGATGCGGCCGGCTTCGACGGCCTGGTGTGCATCCTCCTCGTTGTCGAAGACGCGGGCGGTGCCGGTGTGGTTGAGACGCTCGTGGCCGGCGACCTTGATGACGCAGCCGTCGGGGGCGAGGTTGCCGCGCAGGATGACGAGGCCGCCGGTGGCTTTCAGCGGCTTATCCCAGGTGTAGATGACCGGCTGGTTGGGTGTTTCGACTGCGAGGGCGGCTTCCTGATGCATGGTGCGGCCGGAGACGGTGGGGCCGTCGTGGAGCTGGTTGCGCTCGAGCAAGCGCGCCGCGAGGAGACGCGAGCCGCCGGCGTCCTGGTAGTCCTTGGCTGCGTACTTGCCGCCGGGGGAGAGGTCGCAGATGAAGGGCGTGTGTTCGGAGATGCGGTCGAAGTCTTCCATCGTGATGGGGATCTTCAACTCGTGCGCGATGGCGATGAGGTGGAGGACGGCGTTGGTGCTGCCGCCGGATGCG
Source organism: uncultured Acidobacteriaceae bacterium (assembly GCA_963764735.1). GTDB lineage: Bacteria > Acidobacteriota > Terriglobia > Terriglobales > Acidobacteriaceae > Edaphobacter. The sequence goes on along the minus strand of CAVXTS010000004.1, from coordinate 149,930 downwards.
GCGACCGCGGCGATGGCGTTTTCGATGGACTTGCGGGTGAGGATGTCCGAGGGCTTGACGCCGCGGCGAGCGAGGTCCATCACCATGCGGCCTGCGGCGCGGCTGGCGGCGGCTTTTTCCGGCGACATGGCGGGGACGCCGGAGATCATCATGGGGGAGATGCCGAGGAATTCGCCGGCCATGGCCATGGTGTTGGCGGTGAACTGGCCTCCGCAGGCGCCCGGGCCGGGACAGGCGGCGGCTTCGAGGGCTTCGAGCTGGTCGTCGTTGATCTTGCCGGCGGCGTGGGCGCCCATGCCTTCAAAGACCTGGAGGATGGTGATCTCTTTGGTCGAGCCGTCGGGCTGCTTGAGGTTGCCGGGGGCGATGCTGCCGCCGTAGAGCATGAGGCCGGGGATGTCGAGGCGGGCGAGCGCCATGATGGAGGCGGGCATGTTTTTGTCGCAGCCGGCGATGCAGACTAATCCATCAAACGAATTGCCGCGGGCGACGAGTTCGATGCTGTCGGCGATGACTTCGCGGCTGATGAGCGAGGCCTTCATGCCCTGGGTGCCCATGGTGATGCCGTCGTGTATGGTGATGGTGTTGAACTCCACCGGCATGCCGCCGGCCTCGCGGATGCCCTGCTTGACCGCTTCGGCGACCTGGCGGAGATGGAAGTTGCAGGGGCCGATCTCGGTCCAGGTGTTGGCGATGCCGATGAGGGGCTTGTGCAGGTCTTCCTTGGTAAAGCCGACGGAGCGGAAGTAGCTGCGGGCGGCGGCGCGGTCGGGGCCTTCGGTGAGGACGATGGAGTTCTTCTTTGCGGGATCGAGATTATTTTGCTGGCTCAAGATGCAGTCCTTTTCCGTCTAGCGCGGGGCCATGGATTTGTTGGCCGGTGGAGTGGGTTGTGTAGCGACGAGGGTTCCGAAATCACTGACAAGGGCAGAGATCGCCGAGTCGAGATTCTTATCCCGATTCTTTTGGAAGGCTGCGTAGTTGGTGCGCTCGGTGAGGGACCAGACCAGGGTGTGAGTGCGCGGTTCTATGAGGACGGCGCGGAACTGGCGGGCACCATTGCGGCCTCCGTCAGACACCACCGAGGCGCCGAGATCGATTTCGTAATGGAGTTCGACAATAAGGTTGGCTTCGGCAGGATCGGTTACGAGGGTGAAGCGGTGGAGGCTGTCGATGCCGGAGTAGAAGGCGTTGTAGGCGCGCAGGCAGTCGGCGTTTTCCTGATCGCCCGCATTGGCGACGAAGATGCGGGTGGTATTGGAGAGGATGGCAGGGAGCGGGGCGGACGGCGGAGCTTGCGCGAAGATGGGCGCTGTGAAGATGAGAGCGGCAACTGCTGCGGCGATCTTCATATTGACCTCAGGGGCTAAAGCCCCAACTGCTTTGGTTTTCTAATGTCCGGGCTGAAGCCCGGACCTATCTCAGAAGCAGTGCAAGAACAAAGACAAGAAGAAAGGCGACGACTGAGATTCTGACTCTTCGAGTCAGAATGACGAGCGTTGTTGTTAGGTTGCGTTTGCGGTCGTGGTTGCGGTTACGAGTTTTGGGGTGGACCAGAATTCTTTGTCGTGGGCGGACTCGAAGGTGTCGAGGGCGGCGGCGTGGCGAAGGGTTAGGCCGATGTCGTCGAGGCCGTTGAGCAGGCAGTATTTGCGGAACGGGTCGATGTCGAAGTGGGCGTTGAAGCCTGGATCGTCGGTGACGGTCTGGGCTTCGAGGTTGATGGTGATCTTGTGCGTTCGGGTTCGCGGTCGAGCGGGCGAGGAGGGTTTGGACATCCTCTTCGCTGAGGCGGACCAGGATGATGCCGTTCTTGCCGGCGTTGGAGAAGAAGATGTCGGCGAAGGTGGGCGCGATGACGCAGAGGAAGCCGTACTGATTGAGCGCCCAGGCGGCGTGCTCGCGGGAGCTGCCGCAGCCGAAGTTGCGCTCGGCGATGAGGATCTGCGAGCCCTTGTAGGCCGGGTTATTGAGAACGAAGGATGGGTCGGGCTTGCCGGCGTCGGGGCCGTCCTGCAGGCGGCGCCAGTCGTAGAAGAGGAAGTCGCCGTAGCCGGTGCGCTCGATGCGCTTGAGGAACTGCTTGGGGATGATCTGGTCCGTGTCGATGTTGGGCAACGGCAGGGGGACGGCGGTGGAGGTGAGGATGTTGATGGGGATCATAGGGTGCTTACTCCTGAACTTTTTTGGAGGGTATGTGTCGGGCCTTCAGCCCTCCGGTTTCTTTTGCGCTTCCACCTAGGCCTTCGGCCTAGGCTGGTATGCCGTCGCGCCTTTGGCGCTTAGTGTGTGCGAGTCGTTGAGTGTTTGCGCTTCCTTTTGTATCGCGAGGTCAACGGCGAAATGCGGGGATTCTTCGCTGCTCTCGGAATGACAAGCAAATGGCCGGGAATGGCGAGCGAGGGAACCATGGTCATCCTTTCCAGGTGCGGATGTCGGTGAAGTGGCCGGTGATGGCGGCGGCGGCGGCCATTTGCGGGCTGACGAGGTGGGTGCGTCCTCCGCGGCCCTGACGGCCTTCGAAGTTGCGATTGCTGGTGGAAGCGCAACGCTCGCCGGGCTGGAGTATGTCGGGGTTCATGGCGAGGCACATGGAGCAGCCGGGCTCGCGCCACTCGAAGCCGGCGGTTTTGAAGATGGCGTCGAGACCTTCGGATTCGGCCTGGCGCTTGACCGCCTGCGAGCCAGGGACGACCATGGCGCGGATCTTGGTGGCGACGTGGTGGCCCTTGACAATGGCGGCGGCGGCGCGCAGGTCTTCGATGCGGCCGTTGGTGCAGGAGCCGAGGAAGACGGTGTCGATCTTGATGTCCGCGATCGGGGTGCCGGGAGTGAGGCCCATGTACTCGTAGGCGCGCTCGAAGGACTTGCGGTCGGCGTCTGACTTGGCGTCGGCAAGCGTGGGGACGGACGCGTCGATGGTAGTGGTCATGCCGGGCGAGGTGCCCCAGGTGACGGCGGGCGCGAGCGTGGCGGCGTCGATGTGGAGCTCGCGGTCGAAGACGGCGCCGGGGTCGGAGGGGAGGGTCTTCCAATGCGCGACGGCTTCGTCCCATGCCGCGCCTTGCGGAGAGAAGCGGCGGCCTTTGAGGTAGGCGAAGGTGGTGTCGTCGGGGGCGATGAGGCCGGCGCGGGCACCGGCTTCAATGCTCATGTTGCAGACGGTCATGCGGCCTTCCATGGAGAGGGCGCGGATGGCGGAGCCGGCGTATTCGATGACGTAGCCGGTGGCGCCGTCGGTGCCGATGTGGCCGATGATGTCGAGGATGATGTCCTTGGCGGTGACGCCGAAGGGGAGTTCGCCGTCGACGGTGATGCGGAAGGTCTTGGCGGGGGATTGCGGCAGGGTTTGCGTGGCGAGCACGTGCTCGACTTCGGAGGTGCCGATGCCGAAAGCGAGTGCGCCGAAGGCCCCGTGGGTGGCGGTGTGCGAGTCGCCGCAGACAATGGTGGTACCGGGCTTCGTTGCTCCGAGCTCGGGCCCGATCATGTGGACGATTCCCTGGTCGCGGTCCTGGACGTCGTAGAAGCCGATGCCGAACTCGGCGCAATTCTTGCGCAGGGCGTTGACCTGGGCGCCGGAGATCTGGTCGGTGATGACGAGGCGGTCCTGCACGGAGGTTGTGGGGACGTTGTGATCGACAGTTGCGATGGTTCTGTCGGGGCGGCGAACCTTGCGGCCGGCGACGCGCAGGCCGTCGAAGGCCTGGGGCGAGGTGACCTCGTGGATCAGGTGCAGGTCGATGTAGAGGATCGCGGGCTCGGGCACACCATTTGAGACAGGTTCGGCGACAAGGTGGGACTGCCAGACTTTTTCGAAGAGGGTGCGGGGGGCGGTGTTTGGTGTCGTCATAAGATTTTTCCGGTGAGGCGTTGTACGTTGTACGTGCTACGTTGTCCGTTGTCAGTTGCGTGGTTTCAAGACTGGTGCGTCGGTGCCGGTGTCAGGTTTGGGCGGCGGCGGAGGTTGGACGCCGAGAGCGGAGGGCGCGACCTCGTGATTCGTGCCGTCGGGGTCGACGAGAACGGCGTGGGTGATGTTCTGGACGATGCCTGAGCCGGCGAGCGGCTCGGCGGTCCAGCGGGCAATGGCCTTGATGAGCGCAGGCGGCGGATGCGAGCCCGGCCCGGCGCCGATGGTGAGTGGATCGTCAGGGAAGACCCAGAGGGTGTATTCGGCGGCGGGATCGCTGGTGGGGCGGCCTTGCTTCGACCAGTCGATTGCCGCGAAGACTGCGAGGTGGTGATCGGAGACCTTTTCCTTCGGCCCTCCGAGGTCGAGCCAGAGCAGGCCACGGGCGGGGCAGAAGTGGACGACGCAGCCGGTGATGGAGACATAGCGGTTGTCGTCGGCGAGGACCTTGTCGGGGACGGAGAGGTGGTCGAGCGCGGTGGAGGCCAGCGAACGGTAGCGGCCGTTGATGGGCGTGCCCCAGAAGGTTTGGGGCGCGGTGAAGAACTGCTGGAGGAGCGGAAGGAAACGGAGGTCGGTGGCGAGTTCGTTTTCGCGACCGTCTTTGTGGGTGTCGTCGGGGGTGAACTGCCAGATCCATTCGACGTCTTCGCGCTGCGGCCTGGGCTGGGCTTGGGCGCGGAGGCGGCAAGCGGGGGCGCGAGGGTGGCCGTGAGGAGGAGAGCGGTGGCGAGTTGGAGGAGACGGTTCATGGGTATTGGACTGGAGAAAGGCAAATACGGGGATTCTTCGCGGCGCTCAGAATGACAAACAAAAACTTAGACGGCGTGCATGGATTGGCGGCGGTCGATGGATTCGGCGAGCGCCTGGTGGACGAGTTTGCCCATCTGGCGGGTGGAGACGAGGTGCTGGGCTGAATCATCGCTTGCAGCCGTCGCGTTGCGACGAGCGATGTCGGCGGTGCGGTGGCCGGCGCTGAGGACAGTACTGACGGCGGTTTCGATGGCGGCCGCGTCCTGCTCCAGATGTGCGGAGTGGCGCAGAACCATGGCGGCGGTGAGGATGGCGCCGAGCGGGTTGGCCTTGCCCTGGCCGGCTATGTCCGGCGCGGAGCCGTGGACGGGCTCGTAGAGATTGACTGCGCCGCCGATGGTGGCTGAGGGCAGCATGCCGAGCGAGCCGGTGATGACGGCGGCTTCGTCGGAGAGGATGTCGCCGAAGAGATTTTCGGTGAGGACCACATCGAAGTTGCGCGGGATGTTCATGAGGTGCATGGCCATGGAGTCGACGAGCTGGTGCTCGAGGGTGACGCCTGGGTAATCCTGCGCGACTTCGGTGACAGTGGCGCGCCAGAGCTGGGAGACTTCGAGGACGTTGGCTTTGTCGACCGAGGTTACTTTCTTCTTGCGCCCGGCAGCGAGTTCGAAGGCGACGCGCGCGACGCGGACGACCTCGGCCTTGGTGTAGCGCATGGTGTTGATGGATTCGCCCGTCTCCTTGTTCCACCAGCGGGGCGAGCCGAAGTAGAGGCCGCCGAGCAGCTCGCGGACGAAAAGGATGTCCGCGCCTTCGGTGACTTCCGGGCGCAGCGGCGAGTTGCCGGCGAGCGCGGGATAGGCGACCGACGGGCGGAGGTTGGCGAAGCCGCCGAGGGCCTGGCGGATTTGCAGGAGCCCGGCTTCGGGGCGCTTGTCGGGTGGGAGCGCGTTGAACTTGTTGTCGCCAACTGCGCCCATGAGGACGGCGTCGGATTCGAGTGCGGCGTCGAGGGTCGCGGTGGGGAGCGGGGAGCCGGTGGCGTCGATGGCGACTCCGCCGACGAGCAGCGGGACGAAGGTGAAGTCGTGGCCGCCGAACTCGGCGACGGCTTTGAGAATGTTGACGGCTTCGTTGGTGACTTCGGGGCCGATGCCGTCGCCGGCGAGGATGGCTATCTTAAGCTTCATAACTTGAACTACTCCCTCGGAATTGGAAAACGAGTCTGGCTATGCGCTTCGCATAGCTTCTTGTAATGACTTGCCTAGATTGCACCAATGCTCGTCAGTGAGCTTGCGGGCGTTTGTATGTTTGGTAAATAGGATTACGGTTTTGCCGACAACTGTGGCTCTGTCTAGTTCAGGTAGCGGCTTGACGATCCGCTCAAATACCTTCTGTTGCCCCCTGCCGTACATGACGACGAGCTTCGGCTTATAGGTCTCTACCGCAGACGCTAGTCGCGCGATTCGCCTGTCTAAGCAAGACTCTCGGTCTCGCGCAATCTTGCCACTATTGGCTGGCAATCCTGATAGTTCTAAGAGGCACGTTTCGCCGATTCCCTCGCTCGCTCTACCAAGCTTTGTTTGCTGATATTGCCTTAGATCCTCTTTATCAAATGATCCAGGCCGAGAGCTAAACAGGACGAGCATAAGTTTCCGCCAGGTCTTCTGCAAAGGCGCGCCTTTTTCAGTCCACATTCCCGGGTGAAGCTGATCGTGGAAATCCTTCAGATCGGCTAATTCTGGCTTTCCCAATTTCTCCCAAGCCCGCAGTCTTGGTCCCAGCTCATCCTTTTCATCCTTAGCTTGGCCTTGCTCAGGTCCAATGAACCAATATGGTGCCTTCCAGCGCCCGAACCCATAGAAGCGCTCCGCCATTTCTTGTTCGATATCGGCCATTGGGTCGCTTCCTCGAATGTTTCTCGGCTACAAAAGGCAACTACGGAGATTCTGAGCTTCGCTCAGAATGACGACGGTGGAATGTTAAGCCGGCACGGAGACCTTGGGTTCGGGTTTGAGCAGGCTTAGCAGGTCCTGGTCGTAGATGGTTTTTTTGCGGTCGGCGAGTTCGGTGAAGCGGGTGTAGACCGCGTTGAGCTGTTCGCGGGTGAGCGTGTGGCCGAGTTCGACGTAGCGCTGTTCGAGGGCACGGCGGCCGCTGTGTTTGCCGAGGACGAGCGAGTTGTGGGCAACGCCTACGGATTCCGGGGTCATGATCTCGTAGGTGAGCGGGTTGACCATGACGCCGTGCTGATGGATTCCGGCGGCATGGGCGAAGGCGTTGGCTCCGACGATAGCCTTGTTGGGCGCGGCGCCGAAGGTGATGCACTCCGCCAGCATCTGGCTGGTGGGGTAGAGCTTGTTCATCACGATGTTGTGCTTGTAGGGCAGTTTGTCCTTGCGGGTGACGAAGATGGCGGCGAGCTCTTCCAGCGAGGCGTTGCCGGCGCGTTCGCCGATGCCGTTGATGGCGCACTCGACCTGGCGGACGCCGGCTTCCACGGAAGCAATCGTATTTGCTACAGCCAGCCCGAGGTCGTCGTGGCAGTGCGCGGAGAGGATGATGTTTTCGATGCCGGGAACATGGGCGCGGACATGGAGGAACATCTGCGCGTAGTCCTGCGGGATGCAGTAGCCGACGGTGTCAGGCAGGTTGAGGGTGGTGGCTCCGGCCTGGATAGCGACCTCGCAGACCTTGACCAGGAAATCGCGGTCGGTACGGGTGGCGTCCTCGGGGGAGAACTCGACATCGTCCGCATAGGTGCTGGCGAGGGTGACCATCTCGGCGATCTGATCGAGCGCCTGCTCGCGGGTGATCTGCAGCTTGGCGGCGAGGTGTAGGTCGGAGGTGGAAAGAAAGGTGTGGATGCGGGCGCGGGCGGCGGGCTCGACGGAACGGGCGGCGGCTTCGACGTCTTCGCGCTTGCAGCGGGCGAGGGAGGCGATGATGGGGCCGTGAGCTGTGCCGACCTCGCGGGCGATGAGGCGGATGGATTCGGAGTCGCCTTCGGAGGCAATGGCGAAGCCGGCCTCCAGGATATCGACGCCGAGCGAGGCGATCTGGTGGGCGAGGCGGAGTTTTTCGCCGCGGTGCATGGTGCATCCGGGTGACTGCTCGCCGTCGCGCAGGGTGGTGTCGAAGAAGAAGACGCGGGATCGGTGCGAATCGTCGGCTGGGCTGATTGGCATAGGGGTCCGGTTGTCGGTTACAGGCATTGGATGCTACCTCAACTCCTGAGTGTATAGAATAACGCAAGCTTATACTGTTAGGCGAGAGTATCATTATTTCTAATTGAAGTATTCGACTCGGAGGTAGTGGAGATATATGTGTCGGGCCTTCGGCCCTCGGGTTCTTTTCCTCCTGCCACCTAGGCCTTCGGCCTAGGCTGGTATGTTGGCGGGCCTTTGGCCCTTAGACCGTCGCCGAGGGCCATGGGTTATGGCACAGCAGGCGATGGGCGAGCGGGTTGAATTGAGTTTCGAGCCCTTTCGGCAAGCTCGAGGGGTTCATTGGTACGGCCCGGGTCGGGATTTGGGAGAGGGGAATGGATCTATTTCAGTTGGAGACGTTTTTGGCGGTGGCGGAGGAGCGCAGCTTCTCGCGGGCGGCGGCGCGGCTGCACCGAACCCAGCCGGCGGTGAGCCAGGCCATTGCAAAGCTGGAGGCCGAACTGGGTGAGGTGCTGCTGGAGCGCTCGTCGCGGGATGGCACGCTGACGGACGCGGGCGAGGTGCTGCGCGAGTATGCGGTGAAACTGCTGAACCTGCGCGGCGAGGCGACGGGCGCGCTGAACGAGCTGCGGGAGCTGCATCGCGGGCGGCTGAACATCGCGGCCAACGAGTATACGTGCCTCTACCTGCTGCCGCTGCTGGACGAGTTCCGGCGGCGGAATCCGCTGATTAAGGTGACGGTGCAGCGGGCGCTGGCGAGCCGGATTGCCGACGATGTGCTGGTGCATTCGGTGGAGATTGGGGTGTTGAGCTTCCGGCCGGACGATGCGCAGATCCGGTCGGTGGTGGTGTACCGGGACGAACTGGACTTTGTGGTGAACCCGAAGAACCCGCTGGCGCAGGCCGAAGAGGTCTCGATCGGGCAACTGGGGACGCAGAATTTTATTGCGCACAATATCTCTTCGCCGCAGCGGCAGAAAGTGATTGATACGTTCAAGCGGTATAAGACGCCGCTGCGGATGGGGGTGGAACTGCCGTCGCTGGAGGCGATCAAGCGCTTTGTGGAGATGGGCAATGGGGTTGCGCTGGTGCCGGGGCTGACGGTCCGGACGGAGTTGAAGAGCGGCGCGCTGGTGCGGGTGCGGGTGAAGGAGTTGCAGCTGGAGCGGAAGCTGCGGCTGGTGTACCGGCGGCAGGCGAGCCTGTCGCACGTGGCGGTGGCTTTCCTGAAGGTGGTGGAGGGATACGCCGCCGCGCATGGCGATCCCTACTGTTTTCAGGCGGAACGATGGGCCTGACAGGAAATCGGCGGAGGTGGGGACGGCATTTGCGTCCGGGGAATTCGGGGTTTGTGAGGCACGGACATGGCGTTATGCATCGGGTGAAAAAATTTGTTTGCTTAAGCGCAAACAATTTTGACAGATTGCCCGTCTGTAGCGGTAGACTTGTCCGCCGGGGAAACTATGCCGGCATCGACACTGGAGACCAGCTAATGAAAACGATGATTCGGAAATATGCCGCACGCGTTGGCGTGGTGGCATTGTGTAGCGCCGCGCTTTGCTCGGTGCCGATGATGGCGCAGGGTGGTGGCGGCGGTGGACGCGGCGGGATGAACATGACCTCGGACCAGCGTGTGGATCGACTAGACCAGGCTGTCGGACCGCTGACCGCCGATCAGAAGACGAAGATCAAGGCCATCTACGACGCAGACGCCAAGAAGCGGACCGACATGATGGCGGCGAACGATCCTGACGCGATGACCAAGATGCGCGCCATGATGACCGATGAGCGCACCCAGATCCGGGCGCTGCTGACCCCCGATCAGCAGACCAAGTTCGATGCGATGCCTCAAGGTCGAGGCGCGGGCGGCGGTCGTGGCGGCGCGGGTGGCGGTACACCTCCGGCAACACCTCCTCAATAATCAACAGCAAGATTCGACCAAGGCCGGGGAGGCAATTCGATCCCCGGCCTTTCTGCGTGGTGCGACGCCCCACGAGACTCGGGCTGCGGTTACAATGATGGGAGTGAACAGTGCCTATGCCGGTTGTATTCGGGGCTTGGGATAGAGCGGTCGAGTCGCGACGGAAGAAGGGGTAGAAGCTAAGAATGAAGAAGACGATGTTGTTAGGCGTGCTGATGCTGTTGGCCGCTGCAGGGTATGCGCAGGAGAGCCGGCAAGACGTGAGCTTCAGCGGCGCCGGATACTTCGGCCCCGAGGTGCACGGGGCGGGCGGGGTTGATTCCTTCAATACCGGGGCCCTCGGGGTTTTGACCAGCTACCGATTCATGGTGACTCCACGCAGCGCACTTGAGGTGAACTATAGCTGGGTGCAAGATCAGTTCCGGTTTCTGGATAGCACCAACCGCGGCATACCCGGCACTCCGCTGTATGCCCAGGGCCAGCGGATCCACTCGCGGGAGCAGGAGATCACCGCGGCTTACGTGTACAGTCTGAACTTCAAGCGTTTCAGCCCCTTTGCCGAGGTGGGGGTGGGCACACTGATCTTCACCCCGATTCTGGACAACAAAACGGGGATTCTGGGGACCAAATCGTCCAAAGGCGTTGCCGGACTCTTCGGGGGTGGGTTGGCGTACGAACTAAGTCCGAGCTTTGACATCCGCCTGGAGTATCGGGGCTTTGTGACCAAGACACCGAGCTTCGGGATTTCTGACTTCAACGTGAATCGTTACGAGGTTCTTTCCATGCCGGTCGTCGGCGTGGCATACCACTTCTAAGGCGGCTCGCCGGCAGGATTTCGCAAGGCCTCCTTTTCGTTGCCCCACGCCATCCTGGCTGTGGGGCAATGGAGTTTGCAGGGGTGCTTCGGAAGGTTACCTGTAGCCTGGTTTTCCGGCGAAGTGGTAGGCGACGCCAATGGTTATGATCTGCGGGGTGAAGCCTCCGTTGGGGAAGCTGGTCCACTTCTGGAACTCGTATTCGCCGCGGACGCGGAGGTGGTTGCCGAGTTTGAAGTCGGCGCCGGCGCCTGCCGCAAACATGTTGTAACCAAGTTCAGTCCGGGCGAAGGGATACATGAAGTCGCCGCGCCCGACCATAGCTTTGACGTACGGAACGAGCGGTCCGCAGGTGCGGAAGTAGCGTCCGCCGATGGCATAGGTTCGCTCGTAGCTCTGGTCGCCGTTGGTGCTGTAGACTTGGTGGTATTCGCCTTCGATACCGATGTGCGGGCGGAAGTCGAAGTCCGCGTAGGCGGCGACGCCGGGGAAGGTCTGCTGGACGTAGTCAGGCCGAGCGATGCTGTAGCCGACGCCGATCTGGACATCCGCCGTGCGTGAGGCAGTGGGGATGGCCTGGGAATAAAGTACAGAAGTGCCCCCGAGCAGGAACGATAACATCAGTCGTCCGATCAAGAGGAACTCTCCGCGCGTGGCCAGGTTAACGACAACGACAGCGATTATATCGCTCTCGTTTCGGTGCGGCCCAAATTGTCAGTTTGGCGCGAAGGGTTAGTGGAAGCGATAGGCCACTCCGAAGGTGAAAACAATCGGAGTAAGGCCATTCTGATAGTTAAACCGCTGGTATTCGGCATCGACCGCGCGCACAACAAGGTACGGTTTGACCAGGACATCGACGCCGCCGCCGAGGGCGTAGGCGAAGTTCGTACTGCCAACTTCGTATGGATGTCTCTGTGGATTCTGGATACTCAGACTGCCGACCCCTGCCAGACCTTTGATGTAGGCCTTGAAGCGGTCTTTGCGGACGATGAACCGGGGGCCGACGAGGTAGCTGCTCTCCGCGATGTCGTCAGGCGTCCAGATGGTGAGCGAGTGAATGTCGCCTTCGATTCCCCAGTGGAGGAGAATGTCGAAGTCGGCAAATCCCGAGAGGCCCTTAATCTTGGCCTGGCCGTAATCCGAGGAGCCTATGGACCAGCCGCCGCCAACCTGGAATTGGCCTTTTGCCAAGGCAGTGGGCAGTGCCTGGGCATTCCCTAAAGAAGTGAGGGAAAAAACTGATGCAAGTGAGCCGGCAATCAGCAGATTCTTAAGCATTCGATCTCCTGGGAAGAGTACAGGTAGCGCTCCTCCTCGATGGTTCCTCAGTTCGTGCAGCCTCCCGCGAGGAGCAGCCGCTTGCACGACTGCTCCGTAAAGAGAACTTTGGTTACTGCGGCGGCGGAGCCGGCTGAGCCGCTGCTGTTCCTGCCGGAGTGGGACCGGGGCCATTCGCAGGCGCAGCCTCCGCGGGCGGCGCGGCTGCCGGTGCTGCCTCTGCGGCAGGCGCTCCAGCCGCCGGCGCTGCAGTGGGCGGCGTGGCTGCCGGCGCGGCCGGCGGGTTGAAGTAGGCGAGCTTCATATAGACAGGAGTCACCTCAAAGGGCATCTTGTCGCGCGAACTCAGGATTGGCTCAAAGCTGGGTTTGATCTGGATGACCTGATCGGTCCAGGGATCAAACTTCAGGAAGCTGGCCAACGGCATCGCGGCTTGCTGCTTCAGGTCCTTCATGTCCAGTTTGATGCTGTTGGGGACCATCGCCTGCATCCAGAAGGACGTATCCTTGTCGCTCTTGATCAAGGCATCGCCGAGGACGGGCGTGTTGAGCGCGGGCAGCGCCTTGATCCGCTGTTGGAGCTGCTGCAGGTAGAGCCCGAAGTATTGCCGGCTGTCGGCAAGCTCCTTGGGCTCGAGCAGTTTCATTGTTTCTTTGGCTGCCTCTTCGTTGTCCGCGTCGGTGTGGTGCATGGGAATGCGCTCAAACACGGACGTGGATGGGAAGAGCATGCGGTCGCTGAATGCGTACTTGGTGTCCAGGCGATGGCCGAGGATGATGTGTGCCAGTTGGAATGCGAGAATGGCGTTCAGATTGCCCGTTTGCTGAGCGCCATCGGCGGTGACGATGCTGGTGGTGTCAATCAGGCCCTTGGAAAGAATGATGGTGTTGCCGACGGCGAGGGACTCCAGCGGCTCCGTCAGCAGAGTGCGGACGCGGATGGGCCGGCTGGGCTGAATGTTGTTGTAGACCAGGATGTTGTTGGCCAGCGCTGCGAGGGTCTTATCGAAATCGCTGGGGGCGTCGAGGAGTCCGGCCTGGAACAACCGCTCGATGACGTTGTCCTCGGCCTGCTGCACCCATTCTCGCTGTGCGCCCAAGGGGCTGAGATCGGGAGCGTCATTCGAGACGTCCTGGGCGTTTACGACCTCAAGCGAGGTGTTCTCCGCATTCTCGTCCGGAACCTTGAGCACATAGCCCCAGACGTAGTTGATGGCTTTGAACTGCAGCGTGCTGCTGGTGCTCTTGGGGTCGCTCTCTTCGACATAGAAAGAGGTTGGCAGCCACAAACCCGGCTGCACATTGGTACGCCAGCTGTCGAAGTGGTAGAACTCCTTGATGGTCTGGATGCTGCCGGCAAAGTCGCCGTTAAAGCGGACTACGTTGCCATCCCGGGTTTCCACCCAGATGCGTCCGAAGAAGCGTCCGAATTCCTTCTTGCCGCTGATTGGCTGGACGTCGAAGACGGCGGTGGGGATGTTGCCGAGAAAATCATTCCGAATGAAGGTGAAGGTATAATGTTGCCGGTCGAACCCGGTGGAATCCATGAGGATCATCTGGACGAAGCCGGAGTCATGGAAAGTGAGGCGCAGGCTGCTGGAGATGCCGCCGAGAGCGCCGAAGGAGTTCTTGAAGAAAGACAGTTTGCTCTTCTTGGCGGCGAAGTTGCCCTTGTAGTCCTTGTAGGAGTCGTCGTTGATGACCTTACCGAAGTCCACGCGGGCCAGAAAATGCTCGTCCGATTCGGGCACCTGGAGCAACACCGGGTCCGGCCTCATGTTCTGGATGTAAGTCTCGACCAGGGGAGCGCGTTCCTTGACCACCTTGATCACATCCTTCTCGCGGACGATGGCCTTGTCGATCAGGGCGTTCTGAGCCGCGGTAAGTTTGCGTCCCGGGGTCGTATCCTGTGGAACCTTTTTCTTGCCGATACCGAGGACGGACGCTCCGGCGACTGCGGGGAAGGTTGCCGCGACGAGCAGCGCTGCAAGCGTTACGCCAACGGTGGATCTTGCACGAAAGTTCATGATTTGCGGCTCCCTGTGGTGCCCCGAAGGCCACCTTCGTAAGTAAACTCAGCGTGTCCTTGAAAGATTGAACACGCCAGAAATCGGGTTGTACCAACCGGCAATAGGTTCAGCTCCTACCCAGCAAGCTGGAAGGCGACGTTGACAATGCCATCCCAGGCGACCGGGTGACCGGACGCGTCGGTAGCGGGCTCAAATTTTGTGGCCAGGATGGCGCGTCTGGCGGACTCGTCGAGACCATGGCCGAGGCCTTTAGTCACTCCGAGGACTTCCACTGCGCCGCTGGGCAAAACCCGGATGTGGATGGTGACCACACCCTCGACGTGCATCTGCCTGGCCTCTTCGGTGTACTCGGGCTTCGGCTTGGAGATGACCTTGGGCGCCTTGACCTCAAGCGCGGCGGTGGCGAGGGCAGCCTTGGGCGCGGGTGGCGGCTCGTTCTGGCCGAGGTTTACCGGACCGGCGACCCCTCTGGCCGTTCCCGTGCCTCCGGGAACACCGTGTGGAATGCCGGCCACGGCGACCACGCCGTTGCCCCTGATTCTGGTGCTGTCCGGGCTGCCATTGCCGAGAACGACTTTGGATGCGGGCGGCCCATGGCCGCTGTTGGCGCTATTCATTCCCGGAAAACCCTGGCCCATGTTTACCGGGGAAACCGCAGGCCCATGGAGGTTGCTGATGGGGCTATCCGGGTGGCCCAGTCCGACGGCGGAGGGATGCGCGTCGTGGTTGGGAACCGACGCCGCTTCCGGGTGGGCGAGGCTGACGGCCACGGGAGCGGCCGGCGGAACGATCCTGAGCGGCGCAGGTGGGGCCAGCAAGGGCTTGGGATTCTCCATCTTGACGATCGGCTGCTTGGGCAATTCCGGCGGCTTGATCCTGGGAATCGTGATCTTGGGTTGTTCGACCTTGGTGAGCTCGGGAAGCTTGGGTTTGGGCGGGGGAGTGACCTTTGGCTTGGGCGGCTCCGCTTTCTTGATAACCGGCTCGAGCAATACAGCCATCTTGCGGTTCGCCTCAATGGTCTGGGTGGTGGCCAGACTGATAACGCAAACGACAAACGCGAGCAGCACATTGACCGTCAGCGACACGAGGGTAGATGTCTTGCTCTGGTGTCCAGCATCGAGTACGCCGAAGTGCGCAAACTGCATGCTTTTCGCCGGGCCGGAATTTGCACTGCGGAGTGGCACTGCCATAGTCGAAATCTGATTCCTTCTCGTCGGCCCTGCGATTGGGCAGGATCGAGTTTAGTATGACGCAATCTATGACGCCGAGGTAACACTCCCTGGTTACAATCGACCGTCAATAGACCTCATTTTATAGAGGCTGGCCCAGTTAATTGTCGACAAATAACTGAAACGTCTCTAATTAGCCGGAGTCTCCCGCTCCGGCCGCCTCCATGCCCAATGCGGTTACCGATGTCATCCCGTGGGCCGCGAATTGACCCGAGCATACCACCGATTGAGATGGTCAGACGCAATCAGGTTTCGGCTGATTGGGATGCGACTGACGATGGGTGCTCAACCCCTTTCTCCGGTTGCCGCCGAGCATTCGCCTGCTAGTCATCTTCTATGAACCCAGCTACCGCGGACATCACTCTTTTGCGCCGAAATTCCTATACTTTGGTTGTAGTGAATAGGGTTCCTATGGAGAGACGATGAACATCCTGGTAACAGGCGGTGCTGGGTACATTGGCGGCACCGTTGCAAGGATTCTGCTGGCCGGCGGACATGCCGTGACCATCTTCGATAACTTGTGTCACAGCAAGCGGGCAGCAGTGGCTCCGGGGGCGGAGTTTGTTGAAGGCGATCTGGCCGATCGGGCGTTGCTGGAAAAGACACTGACCTCCAGGCATTACGACGGAGTGATGCACTTCGCGGCACTGATCGAGGCAGGCGAAAGCATGCAGCGGCCGGAGATTTACTTTCGCAATAACACGGTGGGAACGCTCTCGCTATTGGAGGCGATGCTGGCCACCGGGAACAATCGCCTGGTTTTCAGCTCGACCGCAGCCTGTTATGGCGAGCCGGTCAGCACACCGATCCGGGAAGATGCGAAGCTCGAACCCACCAATGCGTACGGGGAGAGCAAGCTGCTGGTGGAGCACATGCTGCGCTGGTTCAACCGCATCCATGGATTCCGCTATGCCAGCCTGCGCTATTTCAACGTCGCCGGAGCCATCGAAGGGTACGGCGAAGCACATGAGCCGGAGTCGCACCTGATTCCGCTGGTGCTGGATGTCGCGCTGGGACGGCGGCAGAGCATCAAGATCTTCGGGACGGACTATCCGACCAAGGATGGGACGTGCATCCGGGACTATATCCACGTGCGGGATCTGGCGGACGCCCACCTGCTGGCGCTCAACGCCCTGGAGAAGCACGACCGCCTGATCTACAACATCGGCAATGGGCAGGGTTTTACGGTGCGCGAGGTGATCGATTCGGTGGGTCGGGTGACTGGACGGCCGATTCCGGTGGAGGAATGCCCGCGCCGGCCGGGCGATCCGGCGGTGCTGGTCGCGAGTTCGGAGAAGATCAAGCAGGAGCTGGGCTGGAAGCCGCAGTTCGCGGATCTGGATGCCATCATCGCCAGCGCGTGGGAATGGCACCAGAAACGCTATGCGTAAACTTTGCTCGGCGGCCGCCGCGGTGTTTGGATTCTGGATTGCCGTGAGCCCAGCGGGCGCGCAGCAGACGCGGCCTCCGACGCTTGAGGAGATTCTCACTCGGCTGGAGAGCAATCTGACGCATTACGACCAGGCGGTTCCCAGCTTCTTCTGCGATGAGCACGCGGTGTCGACCGTGGAACCGGGCCTGCGCAACCAGAACACGGTGACGGACTCGGTCTTCCGCCTAAAGCGCGTGGGTCATCGCGACCATAGCAGCACTCTTGACGAGTCGCGGGAGGTGAAGACTGTCAATGGAA
This sequence comes from uncultured Acidobacteriaceae bacterium, assembly GCA_963764735.1. Lineage (GTDB taxonomy): Bacteria > Acidobacteriota > Terriglobia > Terriglobales > Acidobacteriaceae > Edaphobacter. Next base: position 133,126 of record CAVXTS010000004.1, on the reverse strand, counting down.
AGCCGGCGACATCCGAGGAGATGGGCGGGCCGAGCACGATCAGTGGCGCGTTCGAGGGCGGCCTGGCCGTCGTCTCGCTAAGCCAGAGAGCGTGTATGCGCTATACGCTGGAGCGCGGCAACGCCAAAAAACTGCCTGCATCCTACGTAGTGCGGTTCGCTACCGAGCTGACGCCCGAGAATACCGCGGATTGCCTGCTGCAGGAGAAGAGCCAGGGGCGCGTGCTGATTGATCCTGCCACTCTGCAGATCACGCACCTGGAGCTGACTACGCCGCGCCACACCATCATTCCGGCCAGCTATTACGAGTCAGCCGTGGTGGGTGAGCGGGTGCTGTCGGTGGACTATGCGCCGGTTGGACTGGATGGGCAGACCTTCTGGATGCCGGCCGCTATTACTTCCCGCAATACCAGCGGCAAAGGTACGTTTCACTCGATGGTGTGGTCGTTCAAAGCCACCTATCGCAACTTTCATAAGCTTGAAGTGACGTCACGGATTGTGCCCGCGCCTTAGGCTTTCGCCGAATCTCTGCGGGCGAGTTTTGCCACCGCGCGAGTCAGTCGGGCCGGCGGCGGGTCGAGCTGCGAGTCCTGGACCGCGGCCCGATAGCCGCCCATGTAGATGGAGTACATCACTGCCAGGGCGCAGCCAACGCCGAAGAAGAATCCAATAAACCAGCCAATGGCCACCGACCAAAGATTCGACATGAGGCCAAGTCTAGAGCATTCTTCCGGTCTGGTGGCACAGGATGATGGTTGCCCATCACGGTGGCCTTAGCGTACCTTTTTTTCTGCGGTTGAAGTTCTTTGCGGATTAAGGCAGCAAAATTCTCGGCAAATGGGGGATGTGCGTGCAGGCTTCGGTTGGAACGAACATGGATTCCTTGCTGCGGGAGAACCGGGTGTTTCCACCCCCCGCGGAGTTCGCGGCGGCGGCGCATGTCAAGAGCCTGGAGCAGTACGAGGCGATGTACCGGCGCAGCGTCGAGGCGCCGGAGGCGTTCTGGGCGGAGGCAGCCGGCGAATTGGACTGGTTCGCCCCCTGGACCGAGGTGCAGACCGGCGACATTTCGCACGCGAAGTGGTTTGTCGGGGGCAAGCTGAACCTGAGCCACAATTGTGTGGACCGGCACGCACAAGGCGCGCGGCGGGACAAGGTTGCGCTGCTGTGGGAGGGTGAGCCGGGCGAGGTGCGAAAGCTTACCTACGGGGATCTGCACGCTGAGGTGCAACGATTTGCCAATGTGCTGAAGGAACTCGGCGTGAAAAAAGGCGACCGGGTGGCGATCTACATGGGCCTGTGCCCGGAACTGGCGATTGCAATGCTTGCCTGCGCGCGGATTGGCGCAGTGCACTCGGTGATCTTCGGCGGGTTCGCGGCGCAGGCGATCGTTGACCGGGTGAACGACTCGGCCTGCGTGGTGGTGCTGACGCAGGATGTGAGTTACCGGCGTGGCGTCGAAGTAAGGCTGAAGGACATCGTAGATGAGGCGATTGAGCGCTGCCCGACGGTGAGGAACGTCGTGGTCTACCGGCGCGCCGCCGGCGATGCGAACACCGCCACCATGAAACCCGGCCGTGACCTGTGGTGGCACGACCTGACGGCTGCGGCGAGCGCGGAGTGTCCCGCGGAGTGGATGGATTCCGAGGACCTGCTCTACATCCTGTATACCTCCGGCACCACGGGGAAGCCGAAGGGGCTGGTGCACACCACCGGTGGTTACTCGGTGCAATGCTACCTGACCACCAAATATGTTTTTGACCTGCGCGACGAGGATGTGTACTGGTGCACGGCGGACTGCGGCTGGGTTACCGGGCACTCGTACGTGGTGTACGGGCCGCTGCAGAACGGAGCGACGGTGCTGATGTACGAGGGCGCGCCGAATTTCCCCGGCAACGATCGTTTCTGGAAGATCATCGACGACCATAAGGTGAGCATCTTCTACACTGCGCCGACGGCGATCCGCGCTTTCATCAAGTGGGGTGACGAGTGGGTGCGCAAGCACTCGCTGGCATCGCTGCGGCTGCTGGGGACGGTGGGCGAGCCGATCAATCCGGAGGCCTGGATGTGGTACCACCGCGAAATCGGCAAGGGGAAGTGCCCGATTGTCGACACCTGGTGGCAGACGGAGACGGGTGCGATCATGATCTCGCCGATTCCGGGGGCGATTGCGACCAAGCCGGGATCGGCGACGCGGCCCTTCTTCGGGATTGTTCCCGAGGTGGTGACGCGGGAAGGTGAGGCGGTACCGCTGGGGCAGGGCGGGCTGCTGGTCGTGCGCAAGCCCTGGCCGTCGATGGCGCGGACCATCTGGGGCGATGCGGAGCGATACCAGCAGGCCTACTTCTCCGAAGTTCCGGGCAGCTACTTTACCGGCGATGGTGCGCGCTGGGACAGCGACGGCTACTACTGGTTGATGGGCCGGGTAGACGACGTGATCAATGTGAGCGGGCACCGGCTGGGCACGATGGAGATCGAGTCGGCGCTGGTGGCGCATCCCAAAGTGGCGGAGGCGGCGGTGGTGGGCCGGCCGGACGACCTGAAAGGCCAGGCAATTGTGGCCTTTGTGACGCTGGATTATGGCAACGGACCCAGCGAAGAGTTACGCCAGGAGTTGCGCAAGTGGGTTGCCAAGGAGATTGGTGCGCTGGCCCGGCCGGACGACCTTCGCTTTACCCAGGCGCTGCCCAAAACGCGCTCCGGCAAGATTATGCGCCGCCTGCTGCGCGAATTGGCAACCACCGGCGACGTGAAAGGCGATACCACGACGCTGGAAGATTTTGCGGTGCTGGCGAAGCTGCGCGAAGGGGACGAATAAATGGCCGCTCGGCGGGTGGCCGCTGGGTTGGTCTCTTGATCGCGATGGTGCGCGGCCGGTCCGATGGAGCGCAACCGATGGATCGGCCGCGGCGGTGAGTTCTGTACGAGGGCTATGCGGTTACGCGACTGCGTTGGTCATGGCGTTGCCTACGCCATTGAAGGTGTTGCTGATGGAGGTCGCGAGACCTTTCATCGCGGTGATGGTGCCGAGACCTACCAGGGCTGCGACCAGGGCATATTCAATCAGGTCCTGACCGGAATCTTCGGCAATCAGGTTTTTGATGAGTTCCATCTCTTACGCTCTCCTCGGTGTTGCGAATGGCTCGGTACCCAGAAAGATTGCGAGCTGCTTGCGCTGGAATGAGGGTAGACCGCGTGGGCGATCCACACCTATCCCTACAGAGTGTCAGGGGCGCGAACGACTTGTGGTGTGGGCGACCCGGCGGGAGCGTGGATTGAGATTGGGAGGCGGCTTTGAATCGCGTGAGTGGCCGCAGATTTATGCGACGGCGTTCGTGAGCGAGTTGCCGAGCCCGTTGAAGGCGCCCTTGATGTCGACATCGAGGTTGCGCAACACGGTGGCCGTGCTGAGGCCTACCAGGGCGGCGATCAAGGCATACTCGATCATGTCCTGCCCGGACTCGTCGGCTACGAATTTCTTGAGGAGTTGCGTCATCTTCGACTCATACCTCCGCGCCGGCAGTTGCGGAGCGCGCGGGATTCTGTCGGTCTTGAATGCCAAAACCAGAGTACGTTGTGGGAGGCGGCTCTCCCATCCCCGGAAGGTGTTACGCGACGGCGTTGGTCAGCGAGTTGCCGACGCCGTTGAAGGAGGTCTTGACGGAATTGCTGAGGCCCTTCATTGCAGCGACTGCGCCCAGACCTACCAGTGCGGCGACCAGTGCGTACTCAATCAGGTCCTGGCCCGAATCGTCGGCGATTAACTTTGTAACGAGGTCTTTCATTACTGGATTCTCCCTGTGCAGGCGGCACGCAAGCTGTGTACTATCTTTCGATAGTCTAGAGTCCAACTGCGATAACTCGAATCCCCTGAAAGTGTTAGGGGCGGGAGCGTCGCGCTGACCCGCGCCGGCAAAGCCTGCGCAGGGCGAAGGCTATAGCAGGTTGCCGCTGGGCTTGGTGGGCATGGTGAAGTGGAAGGTTGAGCCCATGCCGACGGTGCTGGAGGCCCAGATGTGGCCTCCGTGCTGGGCGACGATGGAGCGGCAGATGGCGAGGCCGAGACCGGTGCCGCCCATGGCGCGGGAATCTGACGCGTCGACCTGGTGGAAGCGCTCGAAGATGCTTTCCAGCTTGTCTTCGGGGATGCCGCGACCCTGGTCCCGAACCTGAATCTCGGCTTCGTTGGCATCGATGCGGCGCGCGCGCAGATGGATCTCCGTGCCTGCGGGCGAGAATTTGATGGCGTTGGAGATGAGGTTGGTGAGGGTCTGGAGAATGCGGTCGGGGTCGGCCCAGATGTTAACGCCCTGCGAGTTGAAGGTGATGCGAAGCTGGGCTTTGGAGGCCTCGGTCTGCTGCAGCCCAGCGGCGCGGCGGAAGAGGTCGTCGGCGGAACACATGGTGTAATGCAGCTCAGCCTTGCCGGAGCCGATGCGTTCCAGTTCCAGGATGTCGTTGACCAGGCGGACCAGCCGGTCGGTGTTCCCGGTGGCGATGTCGAGCATCTGCTGGAGTTTTTCCGGACGCGAGGCGAGGGTGCCGCCGGTGACCAGGCCGAGGGCGGCGCGGAGCGAGGTGAGCGGCGTGCGCAGCTCGTGCGAGACGGTGGAGATAAACTCGTCCTTCATGCGGTCAAGGGCGCGGCGCTCCGTGGTGTCAGTGAACGCGACGACGACGCCAACGGCCTTGCTGGCGGGCTCCTCGTCCGCGGGCACGGAGTCGGGGCCGACCTCAGGCTGGAATTCGATCTGCGGCCGGGCCACGTATTCCACCGGGAAGCTGGTGCCGTCCTTGCGCCAGAAGATCTCGTTGGCGACGCGGACGGTGGCGAGATCGCGGATGGACTTGCGAATGGGGGATTCCTCGGCGGGGAAGGCGGTGCCATCAGAGCGGGTGTGGGCGATGAGCGCATGCATGTTGCGGCCGAGGACTTCGTCGGGTTTGAAGCCGAGCATCTGCAGGGCGGCCGGATTGATGACGGTGACGTTGCCATCGAGGTCGATGCCGAAGATGCCGTCGCCGACGGATTCCAGCACGGAGTTGGATTGACGCATCAGGGAGCGAAGGCGTTCCTCGGCGCGGACCTGCTCCGAGATGTCGACGCCGAAGCCGAGCACATAGGGGTCGCGTCCCGGCGTCTCGATGAGCTTATTGCGGTAGGCGATGATGCGCACGTTGCCGTCGACGTGGCGCAGGTGGAGCATTCCCTGCACCTCGCCCTTCTCGACGATCTCGCGGAGATAGCGGTTGAAGCCGATACGGCGCTCCTCGGGCATGAACTCGGAGAGCCGATGGCCGGCCATGTCCTCGCGGGTGAGACCGATGCTTTGCGCGCCGTGGGTGTTGACGGAGAGCAGGATGCCCTGGAGATCGTGGGTGCAGACCATGCCCAGCGATCCCTCGACCAACTGGCGATAGCGTGCCTCGCTCTCGCGCAGGGTGTCCTCTGCAGCGCGCTGGATGGTGACATCGATGCCGGTGGCGATGATGAAGTTCACCTGGCCGCGGTCGTCGACCAACGGCGAGGCCGACCAGGCGATGCGGCGCAGGCTTCCGTCGCGATGCAGCCACTGGTTCTCGAACGCGATGGGGACGCCATCGGCGCGCAGGCGCTCGAAGTTCTCGACGGCGGCGGGGACGTCGGAGTGAGGGATGAGTTTGTCCCACAGGTAGCGGCCGACCAGGGTGGGGAAGTCGTATCCGGAGGCTGTCTCGCAGGCGCGGTTGAAGCGAACGATGCGGCCGGCGGTGTCGAAGACCGCGACCAGTGCGTCGACGGTGTCGAGCACGGTGGAGACGAAGTTGCGTTCGACGATGAGGGCGGATTCGATGCGCTGGCGCGAGCGGGCAATGCTCTCCATCTGGCGCGCGGAGTAGTTGAGTTCGATCGCGGTCATGGCCTGGCGGCCGAGTACCGTAAGAGTCTGCTGTTGAAAGGGGGTAAGGCGGCGGGAGGGTGCGTCGAGCACGAAGAGCGCGCCGATGCGCACCCCGGTGGGCGTGACCAGCGGAGCGCCGGCGTAGAAGCGGAAGGTGCGGCCGGAGAGGACGATGCCGCCGGGGGCAAATTCAGGGTGCTGACGTGCGTCGGGAACCTCGTAGATGCCCTGCGTACGGAAAGGCGGGGCGGAGGGCAGGCTGCCAAGAGGCAGTTCGAGCTCCTGCATGCCGTAACGGGCGTAGATGCGGATGCCGTCGGCCAGGGCAAAGGCGACGCCGGCGACCGGGGCGTTACAGACCTTTGCGGCAAGCTCGGCCAGGTCGTCAATCGCGGGGTCTGGAGCAGCGTCCGCGATCTGGTATCGGTCGAGGGTCTCGATACGCAGGGATTCACTTCGCGTGGCGTCGCTTTTTGCCAAGGTGCCGTTCATGTTACCCCATTCATGGTAGGCGATGCATCGTGTTGAAGCACTGATACTTTAGGGGAACAGTATGGTACTTCCGAGCGTGGCGGGCGTTAGGTTGCGACTCCCTGTTGCGAACCGGCGGAGGCGCACTTGGCGGGCAGGGTCGAATACGCGACGAAGTGGGACCGAGAGGGTTGGTATACTTGAAGGCTGCGGGTCCAGCAGCTTGCTGCGGCAGCAAGTGGGTGGAGCGACCCGGAAACAGGCATAAGTATGGAAGAACTTTTGAGCGGGATCAAGTCTCCGGCGGACGTAAAGCGGTTGACCATTCCGCAACTGACGCAGCTGGCTGAAGAGATTCGCGAACGGCTGATTGTCGGCGTTTCCAAGACCGGCGGTCACATTGGCCCCAATCTGGGCGTGGTGGAACTGACGCTGGCCTTGCACTACGTGTTCGATACGCCGCGCGACAGCTTTGTCTTCGACGTAAGCCACCAGGCCTACGTGCATAAGATGCTGACTGGCCGCAATGACCGGTTCGATACGATCCGCCAGCCGGGCGGATTGAACGGCTTCATGCTGCGGACGGAAAGCGAGCATGACAGCTACGGGGCTGGGCATGCGGGCACGGCGCTGAGCGCGGCTCTGGGCATGGCAGTGGCGCGGGACATGTCCGGCGGCAAGGAGCACATTGTCGCCCTATGCGGGGATGCGGCGTTTACCAACGGCATCTCGTTCGAGGCGCTGAACAACATTGCCGCGCAGACGAAGCGACTGATCGTAGTGCTGAACGACAATGCCTGGGCGATCGACAAGAACGTCGGGGCGATCGCGGAGTATCTACACAAGATCATCACCAATCCAACCATCGCCGGGCTGCACGACCGCGCCGCGGGGCTGGTGGAACGCTATGGCGGCAAGGCCGTGATGCATGTGGCGCGCAAGGCGGAAGAGGCGGCCAAGGGATTGATTGGGCCGGGCATGCTGTTTGAGGAGTTTGGCCTTAGCTACTACGGACCCGTGGACGGGCACAACCTGCCGCTGCTGATTGAGACCTTCAAGTTCCTGAAGCGGCAGAATAAGCCGGTGGTTCTGCACGCGATCACGCAGAAGGGACGCGGCTTCCAGCCGGCGCTGGAGAAGCAGAAGAAGTTTCATGGGTTGGGACCTTACGATCCGGAGACGGGCGAGACGAAGCCAACCGGGCAAAAAACCTATTCCGAGATCTTTGCCGAGACGCTGGTGAAGCTGGCGGACGAGAACGACAAGGTGGTCGCCATCACGGCGGCGATGCCAAATGGCACGGCGCTGGATTTATTTAGGCCGCACCATCCGGCGCGCTACTTCGATGTCGGCATTGCCGAGGAGCATGCCGTGATCTTCGCGGCAGGCATGGCGACCAAAGGGTATAAGCCGTTCTGCGCGATCTACTCCACCTTCCTGCAACGTGCCTTCGACCCGTTGATCCATGACGTTTGCCTGCAGAACCTGCCGGTGGTCTTCTGCATGGATCGCGGCGGGCTGTCCGGCGACGATGGGCCGACCCACCACGGGTTGTTCGACATCAGCTACCTGCGGGGCGTGCCCAACATCGTCCAGATGGTGCCCAAGGACGAGGACGAGCTCGCGGACATGATGTACACGGCGATGCTGCACGAGGGGCCGTCGGCGATCCGCTATCCTCGCGGCGCAGGGACTGGCGTCGCGGTGAAGGCAAAGCCCAGGGCGCTCGCCATCGGCGTGGCCGAGGTGGTGCAGGATGGGCATGACGTCGCCATCCTGGGGCTGGGCGCGATGCTGCCGGAGGCGAAGCGGCTGGCGGCGATGCTGGAGCGCGAAGGCTTCTCGGCTGCGGTGATCAATCCGCGCTTTGCCAAGCCGATTGACCGGGCGTGCGTGGCTGAGTACGGACGGCATTGCGGCTTGCTGGTGACGCTGGAAGACCATGTGCTGGCGGGAGGGTTCGGCTCGGCGGTGCTGGAGACGCTGAACATGCTGGAACTGTCGGTTCCGGTGGTGCGCATTGGCTGGCCCGACCAGTTCATTGAGCATGGCAAAGTGGAGGCGCTACGCGAGAAGTACGGCGTTACGGCAGAGGCAGCGCTGGAGCGGGCGCAGCCGTATCTGGCTGCCATGGAGCACCGGCGGATGGCGCTGCGGTGAAGCGCGCGAACAAATAGCAACGGAAGCGGACGCATGACCAGGGGCGGCGCGTTGGCGATTTCAATAGAATTATGAAATCGCCTTAGCAAACCCCGGAGGATAGATCATTGTCTCGATTCGCCGCTCTTGCCGTTGCCGCCACCCTCGCCAGCGTTTCCGTTGCACAGCCGCCGCGCAAGGTGACGGACGCTGACGTTGCCCGGATCACACGCTCTGCGATCCTGATCGATACGCATGACGACGTGCCCTCCAAGACCATCGACGGTTACGACATTGCCACGCCGAACAAGCTGGGCCAGACCGATCTGCCGCGCATGAAGGGCTTTCTTGGCGCGGAATTCTTTGCTGTGTTTGTGGACGCCAGCTACGTTGAAGGCAACCACTCCGCCAACCGGACGCTGCAGATGATCGACACGGTGAGGACCGACATCATCGCGGCGCATCCCAATGACTTTGTCTTCGCGACCACTGCGGCGGACATCGAGCGCGCCCACAAAGAGCACAAGATCGCCGCGCTGATGGGGATTGAAGGTGGGCACGCCATCGAAGACTCGCTGCGCCTGCTGCGCGATTACTATGCGCTCGGCGTCCGCTATATGACGCTGACGCACTTCAACACCAACGACTGGGCCGACTCGCAGGGCGACATCAACGACCCCACGGTGGTCCATCACAATGGCCTGACGCCGTTCGGCAAAGAGGTGGTGCTGGAGATGAACCGCCTGGGCATGATGGTGGACATCTCGCACACGGCGGACGCCACATTCTATGCCGCCATCGCCACCAGCACTGCACCCATCATCGCTTCGCACTCGTCCTGCCGTGCGATCTCGTCGAATACGCGCAATATGACGGACGATATGATCCGGGCGATCGCCAAGAACGGCGGCACCATGCAGATCAACTTTGACTGCGGGTACCTCTCGCAGCGTTACGACGACGAGTCCAAGGCGCTGACCGGGGAGATGCGCTCGCAATTGCAGGAAGCACGCAAGCTTGCCGATCCGGCGGCACGCGCAGCCGCGGTCGACAAGATCCATGCGGAGATCGCTGCCAAGCTGACGCCGCCCACGGTGGCCGATGTAGTTGCGCAGATCGACCATGCGGTCAAAGTCGGCGGCATCGATCACGTTGGCATTGGGACCGACTTCGATGGAGTCGACTGCGTTCCGTCGGACCTCGGCAGCTACGACAAGTTCCCCGTATTGACGCGGGCCCTTCTGGAAAAGGGCTACAGCGCGGACGACATCAAGAAGATCTACGGCGGCAATCTTTTGCGGGTGATGCGGGCGGTGGAGAGACGCGCGCAGGAGTTGAAGTCCACGCCGGCGATTGAAGCGCAAATCGACAAGCCAAAACCCTGAGGAATGACTAAACCAGCGTTCGGCATGCCCTCAGGGGCTAAAGCCCATTGATTCATGGGCCCTCACGGACGGCCTGAAAGCCCGTCCCTTTCAAAGCGACTATTCAGAGGATCTCTAAACGCGCGCAACAGGGTGGTATGCTTTCCGGCATGCCCACAGTGCAGGCAGAGCAAAGAGCCGGTGGAGTTCTGCGGGGCAATGCTTTGTGGTGGATTGCCCTGGCGGTGGGGTTGCTGCTGCGGTTGTGGTTCCTGTGGCACCCCATGCCCTCCGACGATGACACGGATGCGTACGCGGAGCTGGCGAAGAACCTCATTCATCATGGAATTTATGGGTTTGGGCAAGGTGCGGTCATCGCCCCAACGCTGATCCGCCTGCCCGGCTATCCGTTGTTTCTCGGGCTGATCTTTAGCCTCTTCGGCGAGGGAAACTTCAACGCAGTGCTGCTGGCGCAGATCGGCTTCGACCTGTTGGGATGTTGGCTGATTGCGAGCTTTGTGCGCGAGCAGGTGTCGGAGCGGGCCGGGACGGTTGGCCTCTTTCTGGCGGCTCTGTGCCCTTTTACCGCGTCCTATTCCGCGATTGCGCTGACTGAATGCCTGAGCGTATTCGCGGTGTCGCTGGGGTTGTGGGCGACGGGACGCGTGCTGTGGGCGCAGGCGGAGGGGTGTGCCGATCGCGGGGCGATGCTGCTGGTGTCGCTGGCCATGGCGATGGCCATGCTGCTGCGTCCGGACGGCGTGCTGCTGACTGCGGCGGTGATGGCAGCGATCCTCTGGTATGCGCGGCGGCAGGGCAGAGCGGAGCGGGGGATGCGGAACGCGCTGCTGTGCGGGGTGTTGGCGATGCTGCCGCTGGTCCCCTGGACGCTGCGCAATTGGAGGACGTTCCACGTGGTGCAGCCGCTGGCGCCGCGGCGGGTGAACAATCCGGGCGAGTATGTGACCTATGGCTTCTATCGCTGGATGAGTACATGGTCAGTCGACTTCGTGTCGACGGGAAATGTTTTCTGGAATGTCGGGACGGTGGACATCGACGTCGACGATCTGCCGTCGCGGGCGTTCGATTCGCCGGCGCAGCGAGCGCAGACGGCAGAGCTGCTGGCCGAGTACAACACCAACCACGCGGTGACGCCGGAACTGGACGTGAAGTTCTCCGCGCTGGCGCAGGAGCGCGTGCGGGCCCACCCACTGCTGTGCCGGGTGTGGGTTCCAGCGCTGCGGGTTGCCGACATGCTGCTACGCCCGCGCACGGAGACGCTGGGCCTGGATGCGGATTGGTGGCACTTCGGGCAACATCGGGCCGCGTCACTGGAGGCGGCTGGGCTGGGCTTGCTGAACCTGGCGCTGGTGATTGCGGCGTTGGTGGGAGTGGCGCGCCGGCGGGTGCCCTGGGTGGCGCTGATACTGATCTACGGGGCGCTGCGCTGCGCCTTGCTGAGCACGATGGAAAACTCCGAGCCGCGCTACACGCTGGAGTTGCTGCCGGTCCTGATGGTGTGCGCGGCGTGCGGATTGGCAGGCACGCGCGTGTCGCGGCCTATGCCAGCTTCTGCTGCGGCTCCGGCCGGTGCGCCCCAGGCGGGAGTTGGGCGAAGATATGCGCCAACTGCCTCTGCCGGTAGTTGAAGAGACTCTCGATCCGGCTGCGGAGGAAGAGGCTATGCGCGAGTCGTCCCAGGAAGCCGAGGGGCAAAGCATACTCGACGTGGTCCACGATGAGGGTCATATCGATGCCGTGCCGGTCGACCGCCCGGAGCCGGTGGCAGTGGTACCACCAGGCGAAGGGGCCGCGTACCTGGCGGTCGCAGAATTGGCCGTTCCAGGAGAAGTCGGTGATCTCCGCCTCCCAGTGCAAGCGCAGGGGAAGTCCCCGGAAGGGCCGGAAACTGAGGGTCAGCCGGGTCCCATTGCCGGCGAAGCCGGCTTCCCCGCCCGCGGTCACGGGTTTCGGCGGCGGGACCAGCACAACCCGCTCGATGCGTGCCTGCTGCCATGCGGGCAGGAGCGCAGGAAGATTGTCCGGGTCGGTGAAGAAGGCAAAGACGGCCTCGACCGGGTAGGGGAGCCACTGTTCGGTGTGGTACGAGAAGCCCATAGTGTCAGTGCCATAGACGCCGATGGGGGTGCCGGAGTTTAGCGCTGGGCCCGGTTCAAGAAGAGAAAGAAGGGCGTCCCCGCGGAGACGCCCCATGAATCGAGTTAGAGGTTTAAGGCTAGTTCGGCATCAGCACGCTGTCAATAACGTCTATGACGCCATTGGACTGATAAACGTTTACCGTGGTGATGGTGGCCATGCCGCCCTTCTCGTCGGTCAGCATGATCTTCCTGCCGGACATGGTGGCCGTGAGCTTACCGCCCTCGACGGTGGTCATCTCGTACCTGCCGCCGCCAGCCTTGATTCCGGCGGCGATTTCCTTGCCGCTGAGCCGCCCGGGCACGACGTGGTAGGTGAGGATTTTAGTAAGGGCAGCCTTGTTTTCCGGCTTCACCAGCGTGTCGACGGTGCCGGCGGGCAGCTTGGCGAAGGCGTCGTTGGTGGGCGCGAACACGGTGAATGGGCCGGGAGAGTTGAGGGTGTCAACCAGGCCGGCAGCCTTGACTGCGGCGACCAGCGTGGTGTGGATTGGCGAGTTGATTGCGTTTTCGACGATGGTTTTGGTGGGAAGCATCTCAGCGCCACCCACCATGGGGTCTTTCATGCCCATTTGCGCGGCTGCGCCGTACACGGCCATGGCGAATGCTCCCAGGGCAACGGATGCAAGCAATGTTTTCTTCATGATTTTTCCTCTCGGTTCTGCGGGGAATCCGGTCCGGTCTTTTTTGAGCGCTCATACCCTCTACGCGCGCGGGCGGGAACTGGATTGCCACATTGCCGGCCGATGGAAAGAAAAACCTCGCGGCATTGGCTGGGTTACGCCGATTCGACACTGGAGTTGCAGCTGGGGTGGAATTGACAATCGGGTGCGGCACTCGTCAACTAAGGGAAGAGCATTCAGCCAGGGAAGACGCGTGAAAAAGGCCATGGGGAGTGGAATCGAGATGTTGGAGGCGCCAGCCGTGAGCAGGCATGGCCACGTCGCAAGGCATCATGACAAGGGCCTGCTGATGATCGGGCTGTTCAAGCTGCTGGAGGCGGCCTTCTTTTTTCTGGTCGGCCTGGGCGTAATCCACTTTATTCACCGCGATCTGGGCGATGCGGCGACACGGCTGGCCGAGAGAATGCGGTTGCGCATGGATGGGCTTTTGATCAAGTGGGTGCTGGACCACCTGGATGCCGTCACCGCGCACCGGCTGAAGCAGATTGGCTTCGCCACATTCTTCTATGCGGCGTTGCGGGTGGTTGAGGGTGTGGGGTTGGTGATGGAGAAGGTGTGGGCTGAGTACCTGACCGTTGGCGTCACGGTCTCATTTCTGCCATGGGAGTTGTATGAGATTGTGCGGCACCTGGACTGGGTGCGCGTCGGCCTGCTGGCGGTGAACCTGGTTGTGCTGGCGTACTTATTGTGGTGGCTGCGGCGGAACCGGTGGGCTGGGGAGCGTCCGGTGGATTGATCTGGGGCGGGGAAGTTGTTTTCGCCTTTATTTCGCCTACCAAATCTTTTTCCGCGAGGCAAGGAAGAGTTACGGGTTGAACCTTCCCGAAAAACACTACATATAGTGCATTTTTCAGTATTGCATCTACAGGTAGACTTTTCCACATCCATCCACAAAAAAGGGGCGCGTTTCCCAGAATTTAAGACTTGCTATCTCTGGTTCGCTGCGGCAGGATGTCGATGTGGAACAAAGTGGTGAAAAGTGGAGTCGAGCGGAATGAATCGACTGCATAAGCCAACTTTACTCCCAGAATTCCGGTTTTGGGCTGGCAAGTGTGGTTCACCACCCCAGTGAACAGGTTCGGTGGGAACTCGGCGTTCCGGTTCCTGAGGTGCAGATGTTTCGAGGCAATCACCAGACGCGAGTGGACGAGAAGTTCCGGCTGAAGCTGCCGGCCGAGTTCAAGCGCCGGGTGGATGAGGTGTACGGGCCGGCCTTCTATATCACCAGCCTGGACGGGAAATCGGCCCAGCTTTACCCGATGAAGGAGTGGGAAGCGATCGAGGCCAAGATCGTGCAGCTGGAGCCGACGGACGAGGAACGCGAGGAATTTCAGAAGGTGACGAGCTATTACGGGCAGACGGCTGAGCTGGATTCGCAGGGGAGGTTGCTGTTGCCCCAGGTGCTGCGGCAGTCGGCCAGCCTGGCAGGCGATGTAAATGTGCTGGGGATGTTGACGTATCTCGATGTGACCAACATCGAGCGGTTTGAGGCGGAGAAGAAGGGCGAAGGCGGGACGGTTGAGATGTCGCGGCAGAAGCGGTCCGTTCTGGCGGAGAAGACGAAGGCGTTGAAGGGGTGACGCGATGGTCTTTGCGATTGTTCGAGAGCTTGTTTTGCGGACCTATATCGCATTGGCATGGTTTTACCGGTGAATTTGGCAGTTGAGATCTTGCTGGACGGCCCCCAGGGGCAGCACAAAGGCGGAGGATGACCAAACCGCAACATGTGCCGGTTCTTTTAGATGAAGTGTTGCAGTTCCTCAATGTGCGGCCGGGCGGCGTGATTGCCGATGCGACGGTTGGGCTTGGCGGGCATTCGGCAGAGATTGCGAGAAGGCTTGGCGCGCAGGGAAAGCTGATCTGCTTCGACCGCGACCCGGAGGCGATGGAATTGGCCAAGGCCCGGATGGACGAGGTCAGGGCGGAAATTGGCGACGCGATGCCCGAAGTGATCTTTGAGCCGCGGGCGTTTTCCCAGGCGGCAGCAGTGATTGAGCCGGCGAGTCTGGATGGATTGCTGGCGGACTTTGGAGTGAGCAGCCTGCAGTTGGACGAGGCGCACAGAGGATTCAGTTTTCGGTCGGAAGGCCCCCTGGACATGCGCATGGACACGCGTGGCGGGTTACATGGGGGAGACGGCCGGGCAAGTGGTAAATCAGGAAGACGAAAACGAACTCGCCAACCTGATTTACGAATTCGGAGAGGAAAGGAGGTCGCGGAGAATCGCCAGAGCCATTGTGAGGGCCCGGCCGATATCGACGACAGCAGAACTGGCTGAAGTGATATCGGCCGCGGCCCCTTCAATGAAAGGTGACAAGATTCATCCCGCGACACGGACCTTTCAAGCGCTTCGAATTCGAGTGAATAACGAGTTGGGAGAGATCCGGTCGCTGCTGGAAAGCGCGCCATCTCTGCTGAAACCGGGAGGAAGGCTGGTGCTGATCAGCTTCCACTCGCTGGAAGACCGGCTGGTAAAGGATGCGTTTCGCGAGGCCGGACGCAATGGGATTTTTGAGATTTTGACCAAGAAGCCGGTGGTCGCCGGGGAGCAGGAGCAGATGCGGAACCCGCGATCGAGAAGCGCGAAGCTGCGAGCGGCGGAAAGGCAGGAAACAGGGGCCAGGGCAGAGAGAAGGCCGGGCAAATACAAGGACAAGGGCTAGCGCGGAGGAGGGCGAAATGGCGACGATACGACGGCGGGGCAGGGAACGATTTTCGGAATGGAAGTAGGAATGGGAATGGGAGTGGCAACGGAAACGGCGACGGCCGGCACCGGCAATGCTGCGCAGGCCCGCGCGTTGCGCAATCGCGAGCTGTTTGAGCTGCAGCAGCGTGCCCGCCGCGGACCGACGCCCGAGGTTTTCTTTGTCAAGCACATCGATAACAGCCGCATCGTGAAGGCCGATGATCCGGAGCGCAGGCGCGAGATGCGCACCTTTACAACGACCATGAGCGTTCTGTTCCTGCTGGTGATGGTGTATGTGTGGCAGCATTTTTCGGCGATCGAGGTGGGCTACCAGGTGGAGAGCGCAAAAGACAGCAGGTGGAACAGATGCGCGAGCAGAACCGGCAACTGCGCCTGACCGAAGCGCAATTGAGCGATCCTGGACGCATCGACCAGATTGCCAGGCAACTTGGGCTGGACGTCCCACAGCCGGGCCAGGTGGTGCGCCCCGACGGATCGGGTGTCAATGTTCCTGTGCTGGCGCAGGCATCCACGCCGTCGCTGCCGGTAAATTAGTCCCGGTCCCAAGTTGCCAGTTCTCGGTGGCCGGGTACTACGGGCCAGGGGTTGCGAGTCTTCCACTGAGAACTGACAACTGAGCGCCGCGAACTTCTGCTTCTCGATCGGGATCCCATGAACCACGCTCCACGCCAAACCCAGCGCAAGACATTGACCGCACCGATACGCAGGATCCGGTTTGCCTGGGTGGCGATCTTCTTCTGCCTGTGGGTGGTCGCCATCGGCCTGCGGCTGGTGTGGCTGCAGGTGATCCGCCACTCGGAGTGGGTGGACAAGGCGGAACGCCAGCAGCACAGTACGTTTGACGGTGGCGCCGCAGCGCGGGGTCCTCTACGACCGCAACCTGCGCGAGCTGGCGATGACGGTGAAGGTGGATTCCATCTATGTGGATCCGACGGAACTGGGCGAGAACCGCGCCAGCACCGCCGAGATTCTGGCCAAGGTGGTGCATACCGACCCGACCGACAGCTTTACCGCAGAGCCGCAGATGCTGGCCCGCTTCAACGACTCGAAGCACTTTGCCTGGGTGGCGCGGCGGGTGGATGCGGACGACGGCGGACCGCGTGCGCGAGCTGAACCTGAAGGGCGTTTATTTCTACAAGGAGTTCAAGCGCTTCTATCCGAACAACGACCTGGCCGCGCAGGTGCTGGGCTATGTGGGCACCGACGATACCGGCCTGGGCGGTCTGGAGCAGGAGTTCGACGACGAGATGCACGGCGTGCCCGGACACATGCTGACCGCCGTGGATGCCAAGCGCCACGTGATGGGAAGCGTGGAAAGCGATCCGCTGCCGGGCGACAACCTGGTGCTGACCATCGACGCCAACATCCAGTACATGGCTGAGCGCGCGCTGGACGAGCAGATGGCAAAGGTGAAGGCGCTGCATGGCACGGTGGTGGTGCAGGACCCGCACACCGGGCAGATTCTGGCGCTGGCGATTTCGCCGCGGTTCAACCCGAATGACTCGCGGCACATGGAGCCGGGCTCGCTGACCGACCTGGCGGTGAGCGATGTGTATGAGCCGGGCTCGACCTTCAAGCTGGTGACCTACTCGGCTGCGATCGACGCGGTCGGCGTGCGAACCGACCGATATGGTGGACTGCCAGGGCGGGTCGATGACCATGTACGGACGCACGCTGCACGACGATAAGGCTGACCACTTCGGGGTGGTGACGGTGCAGTACGCGCTGGAGCACTCCAGCGACGTGGGTGCGGCCAAGATGGCGCTGAAGATGGGGCCGGAGACGTTCTACAAGTACATCAAGGCCTTCGGATTTGGCGATCGCTCCGGCATCGAGCTGCCCAGCGAGACGCGTGGGCTGCTGCGTCCGCCGCGCCAGTGGGGCTCGACCAGCATCCTGTCGCTGGCCATCGGGCAGGAGATGGGCGTAACTCCGAGTGCAGCTTGGTGACCATGGTGAGCACGATTGCCAATGGCGGCGTGTACATGCCGCCGCACGTTCTGCTGCAGTCGACCGACGAGCGAAGGGCGATCCGCGGCTGCAAGCCGATGCCGTTCCGGCCGGAGAACGAGCTTCCGGCGAAGCTGCCGGATGGCGCGCATCGCGTGATCAAGGAAATGACCGCGGCCAAGATGCGCTCGCATGATGGAGGGCATCGTGGTGGAAGGCACGGGCAAGACAGGCGCACTGAATGGATACAGTGCCGGCGGCAAGACCGGAACGGCGCAGAAGATCGATCCGGCGACGCATACCTACTCGCATACCAAGCTGGTTGCCAGCTTCGCGGGATTTGCGCCGGTCAGTTCGCCGGCGATCTCCGTCGCGGTGGTGATCGACACGCCCACGGTGGGCAGCCGTTACGGCGCGGAGGTTTCGGCACCAGTCTTCGCCAAGTGTGGCGCAGCAGGTGCTTGAGTACCTGGGCGTGCCGCACGATCAGCCGCTGAAGACGCCAAGCAGTCGCTAGCGGCGCTCCTGAAGAGACGGCTGAAGATGCGCCCAGCGAAAACTCAGGCGACCTGAACGCGATGTTCGACGCAGTGAACAATCTTCCCGCGGACGATCCGCTGCGCGCTGCGTCTGCCAACGCGCCGGCGGCGAGCGCAGCCGCGGCCACATGGGTAGCGGAAGCCTCGGATGCACAGCCCGCCACACCGAAGGTCTCCGGCGACTCCAAGGCTTCGCGCCTGGTGGGACTGCTACCGGAGAAGGTGCTGGCCGCGTTCACGCGCCAGTGGCGGAGCGGGTTCTGCGATGCCCGACGCGGCGGCTGGCGAAGCGGCTACGCTCAATCCTCCGGCGATTGCGCCGCGGTGCAGTCGCGCGGTAACGGCTCGGTGGTGGTGGATGCCGGCGCGCGGGTAGCCGTGCCGTCGTTCACGGGCACGCGCTACGCGACGTAGTGGAGACGGCTGCGGGCCTTGGCTTGCGGGTTGAGCCGGTAGGCAGCGGCATCGCGCGCGAGCAGGCGCCGGCGGCGGGTACTATGGTGCCGTTGGGCACGGAAGTCGTGGTGCGATTCACGCGGTAGGCAATCGCCTTCGCACAGGCCGGCGCGGACATAGAATCAATCTCATGGAATGGGCTGACGCGCTCAAAGAAGTGTCGAGTGATCGAGAGTGCAGGTGCAGGCGGGAAAATCGCCGGCGTTGAGTACGACTCGCGACGGGTGGGCGCGGGTGCGGCCTTTGTTGCCATGCGCGGCGGTACCACGGATGGCAACCGGTATATCGACGCGGCAATTGCGCAAGGTGCGGCTGCCATTGTTACCGACTCGCATGAGGCCTACGCGAAGCTGCGGCACGAACATCCCGGGATGCCGACTGCATTGGTGGAGCATGGCCGGCGCGCGCTGGCCGAGTTGAGTGCTGCGGTGCTGGGCCATCCCGAGCGGAAACTGGCGGTGAGCGCGGTGACGGGAACCAACGGCAAGACCACGACGGCATATCTGCTGGAGCAGATGCTGCGCAGCGCAGGGCGCGGGACGGTGCTGATTGGAACCATTGAGACGCGCGTCGGCGATGAGGTGCGCGAGTCGCCGCACACCACGCCGGAATCGCGGGATATGCTGCAGATATTCGCGGACGGGGTTGCGCGCGGGAGCGACCGAGGCGGTGATGGAGATGTCTTCGCACGCGCTGGACCAGGAGCGCGTGTGGGGCATGCCGGTGGATGTCGCGATCTTCACCAACCTGACGCAGGACCATCTGGACTACCACGGGACGATGCGAGCCTATGCGGAAGCGAAAGCGCGATTGTTTGAGGGCGTGGGCGCTCCGCCGCCGCGCGTGGCCGTGCTGAATGCGGACGATCCTGTGGGGGAATCGTTTGCCCGGGTGGCGCGGCACTCGCAGCGAATGCTGTACAGCGCGGAACGGCGGGGCGAGTTCCGCGCGGAGCGGATCAAGCTGCAGGCCGGTCATACGAGCTTTCGCTTTGTGACCGAGACAGGCGCGGTTGAGATGGAGTCTCCGCTGACCGGCCGGGTGAACGTCTCCAACCTGCTGGCGGCCAGCTGTGCTGCGCTGGGCCGCGGACTGTCGCTGGACCAGATTGCCGCGGCCGCGCACACGCTGCAACCGGTGCCGGGACGATTCCAGGTTGTACCGGGATCGGCGGAGGCCGGATTTACGGTGGTGGTGGACTATGCACACACCGACGACGCCCTGCACAACCTGATCGAGCTGGCCCGCGAACTGGCGGCGGGGCGCGGCGGCCGGGTGATTACGCTGTTCGGTTGCGGCGGCGACCGTGACCGCGCGAAGCGTCCGCGGATGGGACAGGCAGCCGCGGACGGCAGCAACCTGGTGGTGCTGACCAGCGACAACCCGCGCAGCGAGGATCCCATGGCAATCATCGGGGAGGCGCTGGCGGGCGTGCGTAAAACGACGGTGGAGTGCATCCTCGAGCCGAACCGCACAGCCGCGATCGGAAAAGCAATCCGTGCCGCCCACCCTGGAGACATCGTGCTACTGGCCGGCAAGGGCCACGAGAAGGTGCAGATTCTCGGCGACCGGACGGTGCCGTTCGACGATGTGAAAGTCGCGGCAGGCATTTTGAAGGAGCTACGTTGAGAATCAACGAGGTGTCGCGATGAAGCTGACGCTGGGCCAGGTGGCCGACTGGATTCATGCGGAGGGCGACTTTGCCCCGTATGCGGAGGCGTTGGGCTACTCGATCGACTCGCGCACGGTCGGGGCCGGCGACCTGTTCTTTGCGGTGCGCGGCGAGCGGCTGGACGGGCACGACTTTGTGGAAGCTGCGCTGGCCAACGGCGCGATTGCGGCGGTGGTGAGCCTGCGCTGGCTTGCTCCGGCGGGGATGGATGCAAGCCGGTTGCTGCGCGTGCCGGACGGCCCGGGCGAGGATCAGGATGGCGACGGCGTGCTGATGAGCCTGCAGCAGTTGGCGCAGGTGGTGCGGCGGCGCTGGGGCGGGCGGTTGATCGCGATTACCGGATCGGCGGGCAAGACTACCACCAAGGAAGCGGTGGCGCAGGTGCTGGGCTCGCGCTTCTGCGTGCTGAAGTCGCAGGGCAACCTGAACAACGCTTTCGGCCTGCCGCTGCAACTGCTTCGCCTGGAAGCAGAGCACGACATTGCGGTGGTGGAGATGGGCATGAACCACGCGGGCGAGATCACGGCGCTGGCGCGCATTGCCGAACCCGACTGGGCGGTTGTCTCCAATGTTGCGCCGGTGCACCTGGAGTTTTTTCCCGATGGCATTGCCGGCATCGCGCGCGCGAAGTACGAGCTGATCCAGGCGCTGCCGCCCGACGGTGTTGCGTTTCTGAACTGCGACGATGAGCACGTGGCCTGGTTCGGCGCGGGCATGGGCGAGCGCGTCGTGCCCTACGGCACGGGCGGCTGCGCGGAGGTCCGCGCAGTGCAGATCGCCGAGATTGGCGCGGAGGGCGTGGTCTTTACCCTGACCGCGCACGGCGAACGCGCGAGCGTGCAGTTGCACATGCTGGGCCGGCACAATGTCCACAACGCACTGGCGGCCAGCGCGGTGGGCTTGCGCAGCGGCCTGTCGCTGGCGGAGTGCGCCGCGGCGTTGGGCGAGTTGCGCGCCGGCGACAAGCGCGGCGAAGTATTCCTGTGGCGCGGGGCGACGGTGATCAACGATTGCTACAACTCCAATCCGCGCGCGCTGGATGCAATGGTGGACGCGCTGTTGGCAATGCCGGCAACGGGCGCGGGCAGGCATATTGTGGTGGCGGGCGAGATGCTGGAACTCGGGTCCAGCGGCGAGGAGTTGCACCGGGAATGCGGGCGGTTGATGGCCCAGCGCGACGTGGATGTGGTGATCGGCGTGCGCGGGTTGGCCGCGGCGCTGGTGGAGGGGGCCGCGCAGGGCGGAACCGATGCGCTGTTTGTCGCGACGCCTGAGGAGGCCGGCGCGTGGCTGAAGAAAAACCTGCGGCCAGGCGATGCCGTGCTGTTGAAGGCCTCGCGCGGAGTGCGGCTGGAACGCGCGCTGGCGTTGCTGGCGGATTGATCGCCGCCGCGACGTTGGGTGTGCAAGCATTCGTGGATTGAACCTTATGGGCATGTCTGCTTCCGGCGGCTTGGGATTCACGATTGGGCCAGCGATCTGGATTGCTGCCGTGCTTACGCTGATTCCGCTGCTGGCGGCGGCGTTCTTTTCGCGCGGATTTGCGGCCAAGGTCGAACGGTTGCCGCTGGCCTTGCGGCTTCTGTGCCCGGCGGTGCTGTGCGTTCCGTATGTGCTGGTCGCGGGTTCGCTGACCTGGTTCCGCTGGGACTGGTTTGCGCTATATGCGCTGTTGCCGGTTGTAGTCGCCTGGCTGTTTTGGCAGGCGAGCAAGGCGGATCGCGGACAACGCGGTACCTGGCGCGACTTTCTGGTGCTGTCGATTCTGGGTCTCGCGGTCGACCTGCGCTGGTTTGAACGGGCGTGGCCGCCGCACCTGGCGGTGTTCAACAAAATCCTGCTGCTGGACGCAGGCATCTATGGCTTCCTCCTGGTACGGCAACTCGATGGGGTGGGGTTCGACCTGCGCCTGCGCTGGCGCGACGTTGCCACCGGCCTGCGCGAATTCGGGTGGTATGCACCGATCGCGATTATGCTGGGCCTCGTACTGGGCTTTTTGCATGCCCATGCGGTGTGGCCGCGGCTGCCAATGCTGGGGGCGGCGTTCGTCTTCACCTTCGCGTTCATCGCCATTCCGGAGGAGCTGTTCTTCCGGGGATGGCTACAGAATCTGATGGAACGGCGGCTGGGACGCACGCCCGCACTGCTGCTGACTTCGGTGCTGTTCGGCCTGTCGCACTTCAACAAACGCGCCGTTCACTTCAACTGGCGATATGTCCTGCTGGCGGCTCTGGCGGGGATCTTTTACGGGCGCGCGTGGCGGCGGGATCGCAGGGTGGGGGCATCGGCGATTACCCACGCCCTGGTGGATACGGTGTGGGGTCAGTGGCTGCGCTGAGCGATCCCGTGATCGACGAGCCAGGTGTGATACGTGAGGTAGCCGAGGCCTACACGCATGTTGCGAATGACCGGGCCAGGGATGCATACGGCGAGCGTGATGCCCAGGATGGCGTGCGCGACGGCCAGCGCGTAGAGGGTGCGGTAGCGCAGGAAGAAGAGACAGGCGGCGAGACCCCAGAAAAATGTGGCCACCATCAGAATGGGGCTGGGCAGGTGTGCGAGCGAGAAAATTGCCGCAGCCGCCAGTGCGGCAGTCTGGGGGCGGCGGACGAGCCGCAGCAGGCGCAGCAGGAAGTAGTCCTGCAACAAGGCCTGCTGGACGAGGGCGAAGATCATGTAGCCGGCGTAGCGATCGAGGAATAGACGCGGGCCGCCGGGCGTGTGCAGCGTGTGCATCCGGGCTGCCACGGCAGCGCCGCCAACGGCTGCAAGCAAGGCGACGCCAACGATCCAGGTGGAGCGGCCCAGGTTGGCGATGCCGAAACCCATCGCCTTCCAGCCGGGGAAGGTGATCCATGTAGCGGCCACGACAAAGGAGGCGGCGACGAAGTAGAAGGTTTTTTGCCAGGGACGCGGCGTCCAGATGACGACCAGGATGAGCGCATATCCCACCCAGAGCTGGAACAGATCGCGCCGCCTGCGGGCTGCGGCTAAGGACCGTGCGGGATCGGACTTCGCAACGGTTGGATCACCCATGGAGGAGATAGTACCGCTTTCGCGGCGGGCGCTGGTTCTGCTGGCCGTGAATGGCCGGGAGAGCCCGGCGGGGCGCTAGTGGGTGCGGTCGACGAGGTATTGGGCGAGGGATTTGAGGGGCTCGGCGGCGGCGCCGAAGGGTTCGAGGGCGGCGAAGGCGTCAGCAATGAGTTGGTCGGCGTCGGCGCGCGACCGCTCGATGCCGTAGACGGCGGGCCAGGTGGCCTTGACGCTGGCGGCGTCCTTGCCGGCGGTCTTGCCGAGTTCTTCTGAGGATTGGGTCATGTCCAGAATGTCGTCGACAATCTGGAAGGCGAGGCCGGCTTTTTCGCCGAAGGTACGGATGCGTCGAACCCAGGTCTTGAGACCTGGCGCACGCGAATTCGTGTCGAGGCCATAGATCGCGCCGGAGACGATGGCGGTGGTGATGAGGGCGCCGGTCTTGGCACGGTGGATGGTTTCGACGAGTTCAGCGGTGGGGGGCACGCCTTCGGATTCGATGTCGACGACCTGACCGCCGATCATGCCGGGGGCGAGGCCGGTGTCGATGTCGCCGAAACGGCCGATGCCAGTGCCGACAGCGACGGAGACTTCTCGCAGGACATCGACGACGGTATGAGCCGGTGCGGGAAGCTGTGCGACGGTCTGGAATGCGAGCGTCTGCAGCGCATCGCCGGCGAGGATGGCGATGGCATCGCCAAAGGCCACGTGGCAGGTAGGGTGGCCGCGGCGGAGATCGTCGTTGTCAAGCGCGGGCAGGTCATCGTGGATGAGCGAGTAGGTGTGCAGCATCTCCAGCGCTGCGCCGAGGTCGGCGACGCCCTCGGACAGCTCGCCGGTGCCGGCGACCATCTTCGCGGCCTCAATACAGAGGATGGGGCGCAGGCGCTTGCCGCCGGCGAAGACGCTGTGGCGCATGGCGCGGTGGATGGAGTGGGGGAGCGTGTCGGGCGAGGGCAGAAGCCGTTCGAGGGCTGCGTCGGTGAGGGTGACGCCGGAAGCGAGCAGGGATCGTACCAGAGAGTCCATCTGGGTCGATGATAAACGACGGCGACGGAGCGCGCGGGACGTACTCCGGTCGATTCATGCGATGCTAAGGGAGGCGGCCGCCGAGGGGTTGCCGCGGCCGCGTCAAACCGCAGGTTCCTTCGACAAGCTCAGGACAGGCACTTCGACTCCACCTCTCGCGATCACGCCGCGTGAGGTTCCGCTCAGGATGACAGTTCTTACACTTATTGAGAGAGGGCAATTTGGCGGATATTGCGACGTTTCTTGAAGGGTTCGGGCGATTTCAGGAGAAGTATTTTGCCGGCGATGAGAGCCTGTTTTCGCGGCTGCGGCAGGGGCAGAGCCCATGCGCGCTGGTGATCTCGTGCTGCGATTCGCGGGCCGATCCGGGGATGCTGCTGGGTGCGGGGCCGGGGGATATCTTTGTCGTGCGCAACGTGGGCAACCTGGTGCCGCCGTACCGCAATGGCGCGGAGATGCCGGGCATCCGGGCCGATATTGAGTTTGCGGTGAAGAGTTTGAACGTCGCGCACATTATCCTTCTGGGACACTCGGGCTGCGGGGGCATTCGCGCGTTGATGGATGGCGAAGACGGCCCCAATGGCCAGTACGAGTTTATCGGTACGTGGGTAAGCATTGCCCGTCCGGCGCGCGATCGCGTGCTGCGGGAGCTGGCGGGCGAGCCGCACGCGGTGCAGGTGAAGGCGTGCGAGCAGGGGGCGATCACGCTGTCGCTGGAGAACCTGATGACGTTTCCGTGGATCCGCGAGCGGGTGGAGGCGGGCGGGCTAGCGCTGCATGGATGGTATTTCGACATCGATGCCGGGCAGTTGCTGGCGTATTCTCCGGAGACGAAGAGTTTTGCGCCGGTGGTGGCGAAGGCAGGGGGAATGGCGGGTGGGACGAAGCAGGCGTAGAACGGTATCGACCTATAACGGCAGGTCCTTCGATTCCGCCTCTCGCGATGGCGCGACAGGCTTCGCTCAGGATGACCGTTCTTTATAGGTGCGGCGCATGGCGAGCAGCAGAAGCAGAAGAGCGAGCAGGGAGATTGCATCGCCGAGCGACTGATCGCGGGTGTGGGCGTAGCGGATGGAGATGGTGGAGGCGCCGGCGGGGATGGGGAATGCGATGAGGCCATCGTCGCGCTGCTCGCGGGTGGGGTCGAGCGCACCGTTGAGGACAATGCGCCATGCTGGGTAGGCGCGCAGATTGAGGATCAGGTCTTCAGGCATGGGGGCAGTTACGGTGAGGTCCATGGGCGCGGAGCCGGGTTGCGAAGCCGTGGGCGCGGCGGCGTCGGCTGCGGGCGCGAGCCAGTAGGGCGGGTCGTCGGGCTTCAGGGTGTCGTTGTCGGCGGTTGCGGGCGTGTATTCATCGGTGGGGTCGGTGCCGGCGTGGGATTGGAATTGAGCGAGTTGGGCTGGCGTTGTGTCTTCGGGATCGCAAGGCTGGCGGAAAAGGTGGTAAGCGGGAAGGACGAGCGCTGCCAGGAGCGCGACCGCGGCGATGGCGGTTGCGGTGAAGCTCAGGCGCAGGCGGTGACCTGTGGCGGCGACGCTTAGCGCGAGGATGGGCGAAAGAATCGCGAGCAGCCGCCAGGGGAATTGGAGGAAAGCCGCGTCGGGAGCATGTTTCCAGAGATGAGCGCTCAGCGGAGTCAGCATGAGCGCGATTCCTGCCGTGAGAACGGCGAGCGGGAGAATGGGAAATGGAGGTCTGGAGGGTGCGTCCAGCGGGCGCGACGATGGAGAGTTGCGTTTGCGCAGGACTTTGCGCACGACAAGGACTGCGATCAGCGCCGCGGCGGTTCCGGCAAGCAGAACGACGGCAATCAGCGAGGCAGTGTGGAGAACTTGATCGTGGAGGAGCGCGTCGGCCGAGGTGCCAGTGTGTTCGAAGAGGAAGTTGTGGTCGATGCGCATGCCTGCGATGGTGGCCATGGAAATCTGGACGAAACGGCGTTCGTAGGCGGCAGGGACGAGGTAGAACGCGGCGAGGGTAAGGCCCAGTGTGGCGCCGGCTGCGGTCTTGAGTGCAAAGCGGAGGGTGGATCGGCGCGGCGAGGACGACAGTTCCGCGGAGAGGCGAATCGCGGCCAGCAGCGCAAGCGTATAGCAGCCCATGACGGCGGCGGGCGCGTTGGTGAGCCAGAGCAATGCCACCGGGAGCGCGATGCCAGGGATGGTGACCCGCTCGCGCAGGATGGCCAGGAGGACTAGTGGTATCCAGGCGGCGGCCAGGAGCTCGCCATAGGCGGTGCGCTCGTATGCGGTGAAGAGCATGTAGGGGTTGGCGAGGTAGAGGACCGCTGCCAGCAGCGCGGCGTTGTTGCCGGCGAAGGCGCGGGCGAGGTGGTAGAGCGTGAGACCGGACAAGGTGAGGGCGAGCCAGGTGAAGGCGATGGGCGTGGCGGTCCAGCCTGCGGACGGGCTGACACCGGGAAGGTGGGTCAGGAGCAGGCCGAGCAAGGCTCCCAGCGTCCACGAGAGCGGCGGGTAGAAGACGAAGCGAGGCTCGCCGGCGTTGAAGGCAGGGCTGAAGGCCCAGTGCGGGTGCAGGTTGCCGCGGCTGAACTGGCGCGCGGCCTCCATCCAGTTGACCAGGTGGAAGTCGAAGTCGTGGCCGCAGGAACAGCCGTGAACGATGAGCGGATGGACCGCAAAGAGCGCGGCCAGCGGGATGAGGAGCAGGCTGCGGGTGCGGGCTGCGTGGTCCGCTTGGACGGGCGGCGGAGTCATCGCGGCGTGAGGGTGAGGGTGTGGGTGGTCGCGGCCTGGGTAGCGGCCGGGCTGAAGGGCATGGGGTAGGTGCGGCCGTGCAGCCAGTCCTGGAACTGGTCCATGAACCAGGGACTGGCGGGGTTGCCGGACTCTCCGAGCACGATGTTGAGGGTGGTCGAGTCGGGATCGCCGAGCACGGTGGTGAATCGCTCGGAGGGGCCGAAGGCGCGCTGAATCTGTTTGACCGTGGTTCCATCGCCGCTCTTGGGCTGAGGTCCCGTCCCGGTCGGCAATCCGATCAATTGCTGGAGCAGCCACGAGCGCGAGAAGATGGGATGTTCGATATCCACTGGATAGACTTTGCCCATCTGCCAGGTGCTCAGGTCGTGCGGAGCGTGCGCGTCGTGCAGCCCGCGTTGGACGACGGCTGCAAGAAAGTCATCCCAACTGGCATAGCCCGGTGGCAGCCATTTGGCTGGGGTATTGGTCAGCAACTGCTCCTCTACGCAGCCGCGGTCGCCCCACATATACGCCTGCCAAAGGTTGCCGGTGCGCGCTTCATCGGGGGTCATCCCTTTGACCTTGGATAAGTCCGCGCCCTGGGCGAGCTGGGAGGCAACCTGCGGCACCAGCTTAGGGACGAGGAGCATCAGCCAGAAGGCGTCGCGCTCCGCGTTTACGATGGCGGGCGCCGCGGCGTCGGCGTCGACACTGCCGTTCCACTTGCGCAACAGGTCGGCGGCCTGGCGGAGTTGCGGGTCGTTCTTCAGTGGGCCGCTGGCGTGGTCGATGGAGTAGGCCAGGCGTTGCGCGACGACCTGATCGAGTTCGGAGTAGACGTCGGTCTGCAGCCGGAGCATGTCTTCCGGGATGAACTTGTGGGCGTCCGGGCCGGGGGTACCCTCAAGGACTTTGTAGATGCGCTCGGTGCGGTAGGGCGCCATCCAGTTGAGGGTGATGGGCAAGCTTATAGCTGTCCAGGGTAATACGGCCGTTGGCGGTGGCGAGTACACCGTCGGGCGGGTCGAGGGCCTGGGGCAGGGCATCGTAGGGGATATAGCCGACCCACTCATGCGAGCCGGCGTCCGGCGCGGTGGCGTCAGTGGGGACCGGCGAGAGCGGACTTGGGTTGTTGGGGTCGCCGCGCAGCGGGATGCGACCGACGGCATGGTAGCCGATGTGTCCCTGGTCGTCGGCGTAGATGAGGTTTTGCGGAGGGCCGCCCCAGTAGGAAAGCGCAGCCTGGAGCATAGCGCCATTCGCGGCGAAATCGACCGAGAAGAAGGGATTGGTGACGTTGGCGGGGTCGTAGATGGTCCATTGCAGGCTGAGCGAGCGAGTCTCGCCGGGGAAGATGCTGGAGATGATGGGAGTGTCGGTGTTGCCGTGATGGGTGAGGGGGACGTCGAGGATGACGTCCTTGCCGCCGCGGACGTGGATGACTTCAGCACGATACGTGATCGGGTGCCAGGAGCCGTCGGCGGCCTGGTATTGGGCTCCGCGGGTGGTTCCGCGGGTGTGCTCGATGTAGAGGTCCTGCACGTCGGCGCCAAGATTGGTAAAACCCCAGGCAACGTGGTCGTTATGGCCGACGACGACGAAGGGCGTGCCGGGGAGGGTGACGCCGGCGACGTGGAACTCCGCCAATGGGGCCGCAGTGGGAGCCTCGAGGTCAACCTCGTACCAAAGGCCGGGGACCGCGAGCGAAAGGTGCATGTCGTTGGAGAGGATCGGCTTTCCGGAGGCGGTGCGCGAGCCGGCGACGGCCCAATTGTTGGAGCCGGCGACACAGGCTGCGCAGGGGGCATGGAAGAGAGCGAGGGTTTGCTGGAGCGCCAGCAAATCTTCGATCGAAGTGACGCCAGCGGCCGGGCGGCGGAGCCTGGATTGCGACTCGTCCAGTGGGACATCCTTGATGACGGGCTGGGGCGCGGTGACGTCGGGTATGGGCGCGCCCGGGGGATGGTCGCGCCACGAGCCCACGGGGTAGAGATCGGCGACGAGGTCGGGCGAGAGATGGGCGGCGAGTGCTTCGCGTCCCAGCTTGTCCGGGAAGCCGGTGGTGAGGTCCTGGAACATGGCCAACTCGACCAGTATGGAGTCGCGTGGTGTCCAGGGGGCGGGCTTGTAGCCGAGCATGCGGAACTCGACTGGCAAATGCGCATACTGGGCGACGATGGAGGCGTTAACCCCGCGCGCATAGAACTCGAGCCAGTGTTTCTGATCGGCTGGCAGCGCGGCCACGGCGCGGTCCGCGGCTACGCGCAGCTGCAGCGTACGCTGCAGGCGATCGTGGTCCAGCGCGGAACTGCCGAGGATGGCGGCCAATTCGCCGGCGGCATGGCGGCGCAGCAGATCCATCTGCCAGAGGCGGTCCTGTGCGGTGATGAAACCCTGGGCGAAGACCAGGTCTCCCATGGAGCCGGCACGGATGTGAGGAACGCCGCGGGCATCGCGGGTGACGGTTACCGGCCCCGACAGGCCATAGACTCGGAGTGAGCCATCGAGCCTGGGCAGGTTGTCGTCCATGGCGGTACGGAAGTGGTGACGTAGAGCGAAAAACGCAACTCCAGCGATGACCACCAGCACCACCAGGATCAGGGCAAAGATCTTCAGCCTGCGTTCGGCGAGGGTAGGGCGGGGCCTGCTGGATGTGGCCGTGGTCGCGGGTTCCTTGATTGGGTCGGCGCCACCCTCGTCATGCAAGACGGCTCGCTCGGGTTCGGCTGGTGACTTGGTATTGCTGGAGTTGATCTCGTCTTGGCTCATGGCTTACAAAAAGTCTAATCCAGCGGCGCCGGAAACGCGCCCGCGGCCGGGTAGCCACCGTGGGTGCGGGGGAGGGTCCTGTAAACGATAACCACGGCGACGATGAGGACGGGGAGCAGGAGGATGCTGCCCTCAGGACCGGTGAGCCCGCCGGAGAGGATGGGCCGGCCTACCGGGTGGGTGGCGAAAAGATGGCCCCTGACCATCAGGCCGCTATCGGGAACGCCGTACAGGAATGACTGCGCCCAGTCCCAGGTGGCGTGAAAGCCGATAGCCCACCAGAGTGAGCCGGTGCGCCACAGGCTGAAACAAAAAAGGAGGCCGGCCAGGCCCGCAGAGACGAGGCCGAGCGGCGACTCGCCGGGATTGGTCCGGTGCCCAAACCCGAAGGCAAACGAGAGGATGACCGCGGCAGTCCAGAAGCCGAGCGCATTCGCCCTCGTCTCGCCCAACAGCAGGCGATAGATGGCGCCCAGACCGCGAGCGAAGGTGAACTGGACATACGCGCGCATGATGGATTCTTCTGCGACGCCCACCATCAGGAATCCAGCGAGCCAGATCAAGGCGTAGCGCAGGATGCTGCGGCCGAAGAGCAGGCGGGCATCAAAGACCAGCAATCCCGTGGCCCGCAGCAGGACAATCAGCAGCGAGAGCATTGCGACTCCTGCGGCGAGGCCGGCGCAGAAGTTGCGCAGGCGGCGCTGCCGGTCGAAACCGTAAGCCGAAACTCTGCGGCCTTCAATCTTCGCCATGACCCAGGTGGAGAGAGCTACGCACAGAATCGTCAGCCCTTCATTGGCGAAATCGGACTGTGGCGAGATGTTCACTGCAGGCTCTGCCGCATGATTCTGCTGAGGACGGGCTGCGGCGATGGGCGGGTGGCCGTGAATCCTGTTGTGGATCTGTTGCAGCAGGAAGCTGCCGGAGGCGATAAAGGCTAGAAACAGCACCAGGAAGAGCAGGAGGCCCCAACCGGCGCGGAGGCCATCCCGGCCGAAGAAGATGAAATGCAGCCCGTGGGGCGGCTGGTCCAGATCGATTGACCCGAAGGTGAGATCCGTCGCAGCAGTGGCCTTGCTTGCCGGCCCGGCAGACGCCTGCGGGATTGCTCCTGGACCTGCTGCCGGATCGGGGATTTCGGGCAATGAGGACCTCTCGCTGATCAGTTTATACGTGAGCTGTTGCCGGCCAGTTCTGCCCGCGGCGCTTGACACAACGCCCCGCTGCATCAATGCTTAGAGATTCGCGGCTGGATGGCCGGCGCTGGAGATCAGAGCGAGCCCGGTTGCGAGAGTCAGGGTTCCCCAGGGAGGGTTTGCTGCTTGAAGTGCCGGGTGTTTTACCACGATCATTGCTTCGATGGCGCGTGTTCGGCGTCTGTCTTCACGCGCTTCCACCGGGAGTGTATCGGCACGGCGCAGGAGTTCTCCTACCATGGCCTGATGCATCGGGCCGGTGCGCTGTTTGACGAGTCGGCGTTTGGCGACGGCGAGAACGCGATTGTGGACTTCAAGTATTCCGCATCGCCGATGGTGACCTGGTGGTTCGATCACCATCAGAGCGCATTCCTGACGCCGGAGGACCAGCGCGACTTCCTGGCCTGGCAGGAGAAGGCGGACGAGGCTGCCGCAGCCGACCTGCCGGTACATGGCGGCAAGTTTTACGATCCTGCGTATGTTTCGTGCACCGGCCTAATCGCGGACATTGGGCGGGAAAGGTTCGGCTTCGACACGGCGCCGCTGACGGAGCTGATTCGTTGGGCAGATATTGTGGACGGCGCGAGATACGAGAGCGCGCGGGCTGCGGTGGAGATGGCCGCGCCCGCGATGAAGCTGACCATGGTGATCGAGGCTTCGGGCGAGGGCTTTGTGCCGCGGGTGATCCCGCTGCTGACGGAGATGAGCCTGCAGCAGGTGCTGGACCAGCCGTTCATCCAGGCGGAGTTGGGGCCGCTGATGGAGCGACATCTGGCGGGCATCGAGTTGCTGCGTGAGCGCACCACGCTGGATCGCGGGGTGGTGACGTTCGACATTACCGACCGGCTAACCGAGGGCTACAGCAAGTTCATCCCGTACTATCTGCATTCGGCGGCAATCTACAACGTGGGGCTGAGCCGGTCGAGCTTCCGGACCAAGGTCGCGGTGGGGACGAATCCATGGACCAAGGTTCCGGTGGCCGAGCTGGCGAACCTGGCGGCGATCTGCGAGCGCTACGGCGGCGGTGGACATGCGCGGGTGGGTGCGGTCAGCTTTCCGCCGGATCGGGAGAGCGAAGCCCGCGAGGCTGCAGCGGAGATTGCGGCGGAACTAAGGGCGCGAGCGTAGGCGTTCTTCAAGGCACAAACGTGATGTGGACTCGAGACCCCGCAT
The DNA here is from genome assembly GCA_963764735.1 of uncultured Acidobacteriaceae bacterium. Classification (GTDB taxonomy): domain Bacteria; phylum Acidobacteriota; class Terriglobia; order Terriglobales; family Acidobacteriaceae; genus Edaphobacter. Next base: position 101,203 of record CAVXTS010000004.1, on the reverse strand, counting down.
GAACCCTGCTCTACGACTTGAACTTGGCGAAGATGGGCAGCTTGGTGATGTCGTTGAAGATGACCATGGCGGCGAAGAGGACGATGCAGACGAACGCGACCTGGTAGATGCGCTCCTTGATGGGCATGGGAAGATCGCGGCGGAACATGCTCTCAATCAGCAGCAGGAAGATCATGCCGCCGTCGAGGATAGGGAAGGGCAGCAGGTTGAAGACGCCCAGGTTGATGGAGATGCCGGCCACGGTCTGCACCAGCGGCATCCAGCCCTTCATCTCGGCGGCCTGGTGTACCACCTGCGCAATCCCGATGGGGCCGGACAGACTCTTTACGGAGATGTGGCGCTCAAACATCCCGCGGAGCACATCGACAATCAACCGTGAACTCTTGAGGCTGAAGTCCCACGCGAAGCTGCACGAGGCGGCGAAGGAGAGCCTCTCCACCTTGACCGGCGGAGGAACGTACTGGAAGCCCAGGCGGTAGCCCTTGGTACCGTCGCCGGCATCGGTCAACTCGGGTGTGATGGGAATCATCAGGGTGTGGCCATCGCGCAGCACATCCAGCAGCGCCGGCTTGCCCTTCTGATCCTGCATATACGCCAGCAGGGCGTTGACAGAGTGCACGTTCAGGTTATCGATGCTTACGATCTGGTCGCCGGGTTTGAGTCCAACTCGTTCCGCCGGTGTGCCTGCGACCAACGCCGATACCACGACCGGCGTGGATTGCATCTTGGGAACGAACCCCAGCGTGGCGGGGTCGAATTGGTCAGGAGTGGTGGCGGTGCTCGAGATCAGGAAGGTCGTGTTCACCCGCTGGCCGTGGTCGACATAGGAGAACGCCACGGTGCGGTTCAGGTGCAAGGCCGCGTGATTCAGTACGTCGTCCCAGCTGGGGTTTTCGACGTCGTCAAAGTGGACGATGGTGTCGCCCGCGCGGATTCCAGTGGCGGCGACGGGGCTTCCCGGCGAGATGTAGTCGGTGACCGCAGGACCCGACTCATACTGGTTGACCTCGTAGTGGGTCATGCAGACGCCGATCATGAGGCCGAAGGCGAGCAGGAAGTTGGCGGCCGGCCCGGCGACGGCGATGAGCATACGCTGCCAGCGCGGGTGGTTGTTCAGGTCTCCGGGGTCGCTCGAGGGTTCCTCACCGGGGATCTCGCCCGCCATCTTGACGTATCCGCCCAGGGGAAGCGCGTTGATCCGGTAGTCGGTGCCGTTGCGAATGACGCCGACGAGGCGCTGACCGAAGCCGATGGCGAAGGCCTCTACGCGGACGCCGCACCACTTGGCGACGACGAAATGGCCAAACTCGTGCACCAGCACCATCAGGCCGAGCACCAGAAGCAGTTGAATGACGGTGGTCATGAAAGCGTCAGAATCCTCATATTGCCGCTGGGCTATTGTCCAGCGGCTGGGTTTAACTTCTGCTGCGAATCGGGAGCCGGTACCACGGGTGATACGGTTCTACGGAGCAGCTATCGGACTGAAATCTCATAGGGTTAGCCGCGGATTACAGATTCTTCTGCGGCATGACGCGCGATAACGTCCCGCGCACATGCTCTGGCGGCCTCGTCCGCTGTGAGCACGTCTTTGATGGACGCGGGCACGGTGGACGACGTTTCGCGCAGCACTTCCTCGATTGTACGCGGGATGCCGAGGAAAGGGATGCGACCTTCGAGGAATGCGGCCACCGCGATCTCGTCGGCGGCGTTCAGGGCGATGCCCGCGGCAGGCCCGGACTCAGCTGCTTCGTAGGCCAGGCGCAGGCAGGGGAAGCGGGTCAGATCGGGCGGGGCGAAGTCGAGTTCGCTGAGCGCGGCCAGGTCAAAGGAGAGCGGCGGCTCGGCCGGGCTGGCGTCGACTCGATCGGGGTAGGCCAGCGCGTAGAGGATGGGCAGGCGCATGTCGGTGACGGAAATCTGCGCCAGAATGCTGCCGTCGATGAACTCGACCAGAGAGTGGACGGTGGATTGGGGATGAATCATGACTCGCACCCGGGAGGGCGGCAGGTCAAACAGGCGGCAGGCCTCGATGATCTCGAAGCCCTTATTCATCATGGTGGCGGAGTCGATGGTAATGCGCTGGCCCATCACCCAGGTCGGGTGCTTCAGCGCCTGCGCCGGGGTGATGTGGTCGAATTCGGCGAGCGGGGTATTGCGGAACGGCCCGCCGGAGGCGGTCAGCCATACCTGCCTGACTTCGCTGGGCTTGCCGCCGCGCATGCATTGGTGGACGGCGTTGTGCTCGGAGTCGATGGGCAGCAGCGCGACGTTATGTTTGCGGGCGGCGGCGAGGATAAGGTCGCCGGCGGCCACCAGGCACTCCTTGTTGGCCAGGCCGATGGTCTTGCCTGCACACACCGCCGCGTAGGTGGCTTCGAGCCCGGCGACGCCGACGATCGCGGAGACGACGAAGTTCACCTCCGGCAGCGTTGCCACCCGCACGGTGCCTGCTGAGCCGTAGACGACCTCGATGAAACCGAGGCCCGCCTCCAACAGGCGCTCCTTGAGCGCGGCGGCCAGCTCTTCGGTGGCGAGCGAGACTACTCTCGGCTGCCAGCGCATGCACTGGCCGAAGGCGGCGTCGAGGTTGCGGCCGGCGGCCAGCGAGACCACTTCGTAGCGGTCGGGAAAGTCTTCGCAGATGGAAAGAGTGCTTTGGCCGATGGAGCCGGTCGAGCCCAGGATGGCAAGTTTCTTCACTTAGCTATTTTCGCAGATTGGCGGGCTTATCGCCCTGCCCTTTCGTCGAGGGATTTCGGCGGTTCACCGCCCCACCTTGTGTCGGGCTTTCAGCCCTCTTCCCTCCGGGCGCCGCATACCTGGGCCTCCGGCCCAGGCTGGTATATGTCGGGCCTTCAGCGCTTAGTCTTTGCCGCTGCAATCCACCTGCGAATGCGCGTATAGAAGAGGAACCATCGCCCAACGAGAATTACACACGGAGCGATCACAATCAGAGCCTGCATTCCCGCAGGGAATCTCCCGATGGGTATCAATCGCTATCAAAACCGGCCCAGGCTGAAGGCGTCCTTGAGGAGCAGGACGCACCACAGGACTGGCGCGGCCAGCAGTAGGGCGTCGATGCGGTCGAGGATGCCGCCGTGTCCGGGGAGCATGGTGCCTGAGTCCTTGACGCCCGCGCCGCGCTTGATGGCCGATTCCAGCAGGTCGCCCAACTGCGCGGCCAGGTTGATAATCACCGCGAGCACAATGGATTGCCACACCGGCTCGAGGATGTGCAGCACGGTGTTGCCGCGCGCGGAGAGAAACTCGCCGAGGGCAACCACGCCGAGCCCGGCGAGGACGCTGCCGGCGATCGATGCCAGGGAGCCCTCCCAGGTTTTGTTGGGGCTGAGGCGCGAGAGCTTGTGGCGGCCGAAGGCGCGGCCCACATAAAGCGCGGCGATGTCGCCCGCCCAGACGCAGACCATCAGGAACAGGACCAGCGGCTTGCCGTCGTCGCGGTTCCAGAGTATGGGCAAGAGGCTCAGGGGATAGGCGATGTAGACCAGGCCAAAAAGGCCGAGCGCGGTGTCGGGCAGGACCCGATTGAGCGCGCCGCGGAAGCCGGTCCAGGCGAGCAACAGCAGCGCCAGCAGGCTCACTACGGGCAGTTCCGCCTCATAGTGGAAGCCGGGCAGGGTGAAAGCGAAGAGAACTGCGGTCGCGGCGGCCATCCACCAGGCGGGAATCCGGCCGCCTCCGGCATTGGCTAGGGCGAGGTATTCGTAGGACGCCAGTTCGGCGACCAGGCATGTGGCCAGCGCCAGCATCCAAAGCTGTCCCACGAAGACGAGGGCGACAACGCAGAGAATCAGCAGGATGGCGGTCAGAATGCGTTTCATGGGGCCTAAAGCAGGATACATGCTGGGGCGGCAAAAATCGCCCTTATGGCTGCCGTAGCCGGGCGGCGAATCTTTTTCAGTTGGAAAAAGCAACTCGCCCGGAAAACCATCGGGCCGGTATTGAGCGTCCTACTTGTCACAAGTCCGGCAATCGGACGGCCAACCAACAGTAAGGAGAGCACGACATTGGCGCAATATAAGGGTACCGTCAAGTGGTTCAATAACGCGAAAGGCTACGGCTTTCTCGGACGTGAAGGCGGAGCAGACGTCTTTGTGCACTACAGCTCCATTCAGGTTGACGGCTACAAGAGCCTGAAGGAAGGCGATGAGGTCGAGTTCGACATTATTGAGGGGGCCAAGGGTCCGCAGGCGGACCAGGTGGTTCGGCTCAAGGATGTGGGTGGATCCCGGGAAGCGGCGGCTTAGCGATATGAGTTTGTAAGACTGCTACGGGGCCGCTCCTCTGCGAGCGGGCGTAGCATGGGTCTGGGGTTCCGCGGGTAAGGTTGCCCGCAGAACCCCGGACCCAATTGTGTCTGTACGCACGTTGCCCAATGGAAAACATCGCCATCGCCCGCCTGCTCGACGAAACCGCGGCGCTGCTTGAGATCGATGCGGCGGACCCGTTTCGCATTCGCTCCTATCGCCGTGCGGCCGAGGCGGTCGAACAGCAGACCACGCAACTTGCGGTTCTGGTGGCGTCGGACCCCAAACAATTGCTCGCGATCCCCGGCATTGGCAAAGGCATGGCCGCGAATATCTGCCAGGCGGTGGAGACCGGCACGATCCCACTGCGCACCGAACTGCTGACCAGGTACAAGCCCACCATGCTGGAACTGCTGCGCCTGCCGGGCATGGGCCCGAAGACGGTTGCGCTGGTGTGGTCCGCGCTGGGCGTGTGCGATATCGATGCCCTCGAATCGGCAGCACGCGAAGGCAAGCTGGCCGAACTGCCGCGCATGGGGGAAAAGTTTGCTGCCAAGCTGCTAAAGGGAATCGAAGACTATCGCCGCAACTCAGGCCGCTTTCGCATCGACCGCGCGCAGGCGCAGGCGGAGCGCATCTCCGCGCTGATCCGCGCCTTCCCTGGCATCGAGCAGACTACGCCGGCCGGGTCGCTGCGCCGCGGACGCGAGACGGTGGGCGACCTGGACTTGCTGGTGACAGGCCCGGCGTGCGAGCCGGAGGTTGTGGCTGCCGCGGTGGAGCACGTGGCCACGCTGCCGCTGATCGACAAGCTGCTGGCACGCGGCCAGAACAAGGTCAGCTTCACGCTGCGCGACAACCTGCAGGTGGACGTGCGGCTGCTTCCACGCGCCAGCTACGGCGCCGCGCTGCAATATTTTACGGGCTCCAAGCACCACAACGTCGCTCTGCGGCAGCGCGCCATCAAGCGCGGGTTGACGCTGAGCGAGTACGCGCTGCTGCGGCTGGAAGACAATACCATCGTGGCCGCGGCCAGCGAAGAAGACATCTACCGTGCGCTCGAACTGGACTACATTCCGGCCGAACTGCGCGAGAATTGCGGCGAGATTGAGGCCGCGGCAGCGAGCTTTGCGCACTCGGCCACGGGCGGTTTGCCGCAACTGATCACGCTGGCCGACGTCCGCGGCGACCTGCACATGCACACCGAGGCGACCGACGGCCGGGACACCATCCGCCAGATGGCGGAGGCGGCGCTGGCCCGGGGGTTGGCTTATATCGCGATCACCGATCACTCCAAGAACCTGGCCATGACCAACGGCCTGGACAACGCCCGCGCACTGGCGCACGTCAAGCGGATTCGCGAGGTCGACGCTGAGTTGCAGGCGGAGTTCAAGGGCAAGAAAGGGGCTGGCATTCGCATTCTCGCCGGGATTGAGGTGGATATCCTCGCGGATGGCTCGCTGGACCTGGCCGACACGACGCTGGCGCAAATGGATATTGTGATCGCCAGTGTGCATTCGCACTTCAACCAGACCGTCGAGGAGATGACCGCACGGGTGCTGCGCGCGCTCGAGAATCTTCACGTCCGCATCCTGGGGCATCCCACCGGCCGCAAGATTCTGAGCCGCGAGCCTTACGCCATCCATATTGAGCAGGTATTGCAGCGCGCCGCCGCATTGGGTGTTGCGGTGGAGCATAACGCGAGTCCCGCACGCGCCGATCTGAGCGACCTGCACCTGCGCCGCGCGCATGAGATTGGCTGCAAGATCGTGGTTAACACCGACGCGCATTCGACTGAGGAGTTGGACCAGATGTGCTACGGCATCACGCAGCTCCGCCGTGCATGGCTTACCGCAGCGGACGTGCTGAACACCCTGCCCACCGCCGATGCTCTGCTGGCTCAGCTGCGGCCCAAGCCCCGAAATTGAAGTGGTGCCGACCCGTTTACCAGCGCAGGCCGCCGGTGAGTGGGATGTAGCCGGTGCGATAGTTTGCCGGCGGGTAAACCACGTTGGTGGGGCTGGGCTGGTTGTCGACCCAGGTGTAACGGGCCTCGACATAAACTTTGACGTTGCTGCGGTCTGAGACGCGCCAGGCGAGCCCGGTTCCGATGTTGAGGCCGCCGGCGTTGTTCGAGAAGCGAGTTCCCGGCGCAATAATGCACTGTGTCGAAAAAGCAGGCAACGAGCAGGAAAAGCTGTCGGCGCCTCCGTCGATTGCTGTCAGCTTGCGGTAGAAGCCACCGCCGCCGATGACATACCCGCCGTAATGTTCGGTGCTGAAGTAGTGAATCACCGGCTCCGCAGTGAACGACCAGAGGCGGATAGCGCCGACGATCGGCGATTGCGCATAACCTTCGTAGGCCGATTGCACGGATACTGGAGGAATCATCGCGTGGTGGAACCCATACTCGAGCAGCACGCCGTAATGGCGGTTGAAGTTGTAACCGCCGCCGACGGTGACGTTCCAGCCCCTCTCCTGGTAGTGGCGCGTGGGGCCCATGGCCGTGTCGATGCCCCCGCCGATCTCCAGTGCAAGCTTTACGGAGCCATCCGGGTTTCTCCAGGGAGAGTTATAGCCGGGAGTGGGGGATTGCGCCCGTGCAGAACGAACGGTTAAAGCCGAAATGCCGATCACCGCGACGAGAAAGAACGCTGAGCCAACTCTGCTGGAAATCATCTGGCAGCTATTGTAGCGGAGCGTAGAGGCGTCAATTCACCCGGAACAATCAGCAGCCCCAGCAGCAGCAGCGCGCCGAGGTACATATAGCTCTGCAACACGTTGGCCACAGGGATGGTTGCGAAGAAGTTCAGCGGCGAGAGAAAGTCAGCGATCAAGACAAATGCCAGCGCCAGCTTCCACACGCTGCCCCGCCCCTGGCGGTACACGGCGAACCACAGCCAGACGAAGATGGGCAGCATCACGCCGTAGTGATGCTCCCACGCCATTGGAGTCGCGATGACGCAGACGACTCCGGTCGCTCCCAGGTCCGCCATGCTGCCGGCGCGTTCCTTCCATGGATAGGCCAGCACCAGCAGGACCAGCGCCGCGGTGGTCGCCAGCGTGACGTAGTAGACCCAGGGTACGAAGGGCGGATAGACGTACGGATGGTACGGCATGTTTTCGCCGTTGAAGATCGCCCGGTTCAGCAGGCCGAACATGGACTGATTGGCATAGTGCGACTGTGCCTTGCGGCTAAGGCCGGAGAGGACGCCCAGGTAGTCGAGGTTATTGCGCATGCCGAAAGCCGCCACCGAGGCCGCCCCTCCGACGGCCAGGGTGACCAGCGCAGAGACCAGTGCGCTCCAGCGCCGGCGCAGCGCCGCCCACAGTAGCAGCAGACCGAATTGCGGCTTGACCATGGTGAGTAGCGCCATCATGACGCCGGCGGAGCGCTGCTTGTCCTCAATCCACAAGAGCACCAGCAGTGCGAAGAAGAGGTCGAGAAAAATCTGCGCCTGGCCGAGCGAGAACGCAAGCGTAATGGGCATGAAGAAGAATGCTGCCATCGCCGTGGCGACCGCGGCCCGCCAGCTCAACGCGGCCGGCCGCACCAATTTCGCGGCGAGCACCACGGCCATGCCCACCACCGCGCACACCGCCAGCCACGACGCGATCATGAGCGCGCGCAATACTGCTGCGTCGGGCATCCCCGCGCGTTTCATCGCCAGCAGGGGCAGGATCGAGGTAAGCGGGTAGATCAGCGTGTCGTACAGCTTCGCCTGGTAGATGGGCAGCCCGGGGTGCGCGAGGAAATAGTTCGCTGAGCCGAGCATCGGCGTCCACGAATCGGTGAACTGGCGAAAGTGGAGGAAGTCCATGTACCGGCCACGCATCTCGTCGACGCCGGTATGAAGCAGATAGTGGGCGACCAGCTTGAACCCGGCATTTGCCACCAGGAGGTTCAGCAGGACGAAGAGCAGCAGCCTGCGATCGCTTCTGCCCGGCGCTGCATCGACTGCCGATCTGGTCACGCTCGATGGCCCCCAAGGGTTCTATTATCGCAACCGGGCGCAGGCCGGAGCGAGGAAATCGGCTCCTTTCCCGGAACACGCAAATTCCTTTGTCGCAAAAGCGCTATCCTACCATCTGTGGCCCTGACCGCGACATCCGAAACCAGAACCCCGACGGACACTCAGCCGTTAGAGGCTGCTGCCTCCAAGGCCCGGCCCAGCCTGCTTGCCGATTACGCGACGCTGTCTAAGCTGCGCGTCTCCGCGATGGTACTGATCACGTCGGCGGCGGGATTCTATCTGGGCAGCCTGCGCTCTGGCATCAGCCCGTTCAACTCCGGCATGGTGAAGGCGCTCTTCGGCATTGCCGTGGTCACCTGCGGAGCCAGCGCTCTGAACCAGGTGCTGGAACGCAACACGGACCGCCTGATGCTGCGAACGCGCAACCGGCCCATGGCAATGGGGCGTATCTCCCTGGCGCATGGGCTGATTGTCGGCTTCCTCGGTGTGTTTCTCGGCTCGCTGTACCTGGCGCGCGCGACGAACCTACTGACCGGGACGCTCACGCTGCTGACTGCGATCGCGTACGTTGCGATCTATACGCCGCTGAAGCAGGTCAGTACGATCAACACCTTCATTGGCGCGTTCCCCGGTGCGCTGCCGCCACTGCTGGGCTGGACCGCTGCGCGCGGACTCATCGAGTGGCCCGGCGTCGCCCTGTTTGCCATCCTCTTTGTCTGGCAGTTTCCCCACTTCATGGCGATCGGCTGGATGTATCGCGAAGACTACGCCCGCGCAGGCATTCGCCTGACTGCGACCCTGGCGGACACGCGCTACGCTGCGCGCTCCACTGGAGTGCAGGCGATTTTCTATGCCGTACTGATGGTCGCGGTCAGCCTGTGGCCGTTCGCGCTGGGTACCGATGGAGTTGCGTATGCTGTCGCCGCTGCGGTGCTGTCGCTGGGCTATCTGTGGTACACCATCCGCTTCGCCCGGATTGGTTTCGGCAAGGCTGTGACCAGCCCACACGTTGTGGGCGAGGATGCGCACTCCGACTGCCAGCCCGCGCGCGACCTGCTGCACGCCTCGATTATTTACCTGCCGCTGCTGCTTGCCGCCATGATGCTGGGAGCCCGCGGCCGCTTGTTGCTCTGAACGAGAACCGAGAACGAACCTGATGCCCCACGCTTTGCCGAAATCCGCGAACCTACGCACTCCGCCGCGCGTTATCGTCAGCATCATCGCCCTGTCGGCCGCGGCCAGCGCGCTCATCTGCTGGCTGGTCTACTACCACACCCCCACCGACGTGGCGGGCACGCAGCTGCGGTCGCTGCCGCTGGTGAACGCGGTGCTGAACCTGCTGGCGACCATCGCGCTGGTCACAGGCTTCCGCGAAATCCTGCATCGCCGCATCCATCACCATCGGGCTTCGATGTCTTTCGCGTTCTTCTTCTCGTCGATCTTCCTGGTTTCCTACCTGGTCAACTTCACGCTGCACGGGGAGACGCATTTCAACCGATTCAATCACTGGTGGCCTTTCTACTGGAAGCTGCTGGCGTCGCACATTGTGCTGTCGACCGTCGCGCTGCCGCTGATCCTGATTACGTTTTTCCTCTCGCTGACCGGCCGGTTCCCCGCGCACAAGAAGATCGCCCGCTGGACGTTTCCCATCTGGCTCTACGTTTCGGTCACCGGAGTGGTGATCTACCTGATGCAGGCCGCCTGCCGCTGATGCCGATGCAGCGTGACACCCGCCAACTCGTGCGCACCGGCCTCGCCATTTTTCTTGCCGGCGCGATTGCGGCCCTGCTTGCGGCCACCGTCCTTGGAGGCGTCGGCCGTCAGGGTCCTCATACCAACTCAGGCTGGCTGGCGTTGATGGTCGCCATGGGTTGCCTGCCCATCGGCGCGCTCACCCTGGCGCTCGCGCTGGCGAAACTGATCGGCGACCGCAAGCGCTCGCCGAAAGCGTAGATTCAGTCCACAATGACTTCCACGGGATCAGCCTCGGCATGATCGTAGCTGGAGCGATTGAGGTTTCTACGGGGTAAGGCAATTCCTGAGTTGCTCTGACCTTTTCATGTTCTCCTGCTGTGCACATTTGACATACGACACTCATCGTACTAACGTGTCCAGAGACAAGCTGCCTGCGAGGACGTAATGATGCGCCGAGTCTCAGCCTTCCTGCTTCTGCTCTGCCTCCGCGTCGCCGCGCAACCCCCCGCAGCTCAATCTCCAGCCGATCCGTTGCAGGCGCCAGCCACTTCGCCCGCGCAGCCTGCCGCCACTTCCCACCCCGCAGGCTTGCCGGCGGATGTAGGCGGGCAAAGCCCCACCGTGCCACCACCGCCGCCACCTCCTCCGCCCAATCCAGGCGCGCAAAGGCCCACCGTGCCGCCTCCAGCGGCCCCGTTCGAGCAGCCGCATTCGCAGCTATCGCCGTTGCTCTCGCCGCAGGCCGCCTACGACCAGGCCAGCCTGCCACTCGACATCACGCGGCGCGACTCCTCCAACTGGTCCGATGTTGAACTGGCCGCCCTCGATGTTGCTGTCGCCCAGGCCAAGGACGCCTGCGTCGCCCGTGAATCCGCGACGTACGCTGGCGCCGACCTGGTCGGGTACGCCCGCCTGTGCGCTTTGGGCAAGCAGTGGCCCGCCACCTACCTTGCGGCCACCACGTATATCAACGGCCTGGGCCCGCATCCGTTGCTGGCAGACGCCTACGCCTACGAGGTGCAGGCCGATCTGAACATGGGCGACGAGAAGGCGGCGGAGGGCGCCTGCATCGCCATGCTGCGGTCTGTCCCCTATACGTCCCTCACCGACGACGTGACCAGCACGACCATCCGCTTCCTGCAGTTTGCCTATCTTCCCGATGCGCTCGACCTCGCCTTCCAACGCGAGCCTTACATCCTCGCTCTGCTCCGCGCGGCGCAGACCCCTCCGCCAGCCTCGCAAGCGGCTGCGGCTCCGCAACTTGTTCCAGCAGCAGCACAGCTCCAATCGGCGGCCGCGACGCCCATTACGGAGATTCCGCCGCACACGCTCTTCGAGCACGCGTTGCTCCTGCCCGCACTACAGCAGTACAACAAGAGTCCAGAGCGCGCCGCCGTCGAACTCGCGGATATCGACCATGCCATGCCCGCCTCGCTACCGTCGGACGAAGCCATCTACATCGCGGCGGATCGCCGCCAGTACGCTCTGCTCGGCACGCGCTTTCCCACGCTGCCGGGAGCGGTCTCCCTGTTGCCCGCCACGGAGACGCCGCTCAGCCAGCCGCACCTGGGTTTATCGACCATCTTCCTGCTGTTCCCGCCATGGTGCGTGCAGTGCATCCGCCAGGCCAAGGACATCGTCCCTGCGCTGCTGCGGGATGCGATGGTCAGCGGCTCGGACGACAAGTTGCACATCTACGCGCTGCTGGCCGACAACCTGCCGCCTTCGCAACCCGCCGCAAAGCCTGCGCCGCATACTGCGCCAGCCGGAGCCCAGCGGGCTAACCAACCTGGCCAGCCCGGCCATCCCGCCAGACCTACGGGCGACAAGGCTGCTGATCAGGCTGCCGTCACCGTAACCGAGGGCAAGCTTACGCCCGTGGAGCAACTGCGCAAGACCGCAACGCTGGTGGTCGCGCCCTCTACCCTGGCCGACTTCAACGCGACGGACTTCCCGTTCCTTGTCGCGCTGGATTACAAGGGCGTCATCCGCCTGATGGTTCCCGCCGCGCCCAAGAACCTGCTTGTCCAGGGCGGCCCCGCGGAACAGATCTCCGACACGATCATCCAGCATTGGTCGCCTTTTGCCACTCCGCCGGCTCCCCCCGCTCGCTGATCTGCTATTCTCATCCTTCGCAAGCACAGCAAGTTGGAGCAGGAGCGTATTAGAGATGGCAAAAGGTGTAAACAAAGTCTTCCTTCTCGGCAACGTAGGCAAAGACCCGGAAATTCGTTCTACCGCCGGCGGCATGACCGTCGCCAGTTTTACCCTGGCAACTGCCGACCGCCGCAAGGACCAGCAGGGCAACTGGCAGGACTCGACCGAGTGGCACAACCTGGTCGCCTTCCAGCGCACCGCCGAAATCGTTCGCGACTACGTCAAGAAAGGCACGCAACTCTTCATTGAGGGCAAGATCCAGACCCGCTCCTGGGACGACAAGGAATCCGGCGCGAAGAAGTACCGTACCGAGATCCTGGTCAACGAGCTCTCTCTGCTCGGCAAGCCCGGTGGTGGTGGTGGTGAAGGTGGCGGCAGGTCCTCGAGTGCCTCCTATGGCTCCAGCGCCCCGGCGGCCGCGACAGACGTCGGCGACCAGGGCATCACCGACGACGACATCCCCTTCTAGAAGAGTGCAACGTCGCGCGAGGAGGGGGCTCGAACCACTACACTAGACCCATGCTTGATGAAGCCGCCTTCCGCCGCGAATCCGACCAAGCGCTCGAAACCCTGAAGCAGGCCATCATCGCCGCTGAAGACTCGTCCGGCAGCTTCGAGTTCGAAGATAACAATGGTGTCATGAACATCATCTTCGAAAATGGCTCCAGTAAGTTCGTGGTCACCCCGAACACACCGGTGCGCCAGATTTGGATCTCTGCGCAGGCCACCAGCTTCAAACTGGAGTGGTCGGAGGTTGCCCATGCATTTGTCCTGCCGAAGACCGGTGAGGCGCTGCTGCCGTTGACGCAGCGCCTGCTGCGCGAGCATCTCAACGACCCTTTCATCACCCTGGGTTGAGGCGAACTCGCCAGTTGTTCGCGATGCCTCCGACCGGAGCTCCTGTTGCCAGCAGAGGCACATTCTCATGCGGCCTTCATCTTTGATCCGCTAAACTGTCGTCAAAAGTCTTAACCAGTTACAAAAGCATCACACCCGGCCAACCCTGAATCATCTGCAATTGCGACTTATTTCGACGCCAGTTCGTCAACATCCATACCCACCGGGAAAACTGCAACGCCGTCCTGGCCGGAGACGCGATTCTTCTTTGGCCTCCATGTCTTGCCCTAACGCCAAGCGCCGCCCAGAAGCGTGCACACGGAAGAGACGACCTTGACACCACTGTCGCCGCCGCAAACGCTTTCCGTCGCGATCATTACCAAGAATGAAGAGGCAAACCTCGCGCGCACTCTGTCGAGTGTCCAGTTTGCCGACGAGGTCGTGATCCTGGACTCGGCCTCGACCGACCGAACCGTCGAGATCGCCCATTCCTTTAACGCCAAGGTCTTCAGCGAAGACTGGAAGGGTTTTTCCGGGTCCAAGAACTCGGCTATCGAGAAGTGCACCGGGACATGGATTCTGTCGCTCGACGCCGACGAGGAACTGAGTCCGCAACTTCAAGACCAGATTCGAACGCTGCTGCCCACCAATCCGCCCACCGATGCCTATTACATCAAGCGCCGCAATCTCTTCCTGGGACGCTGGATCAGGCATGGCGGCTTCTATCCCGATCCCAAGCTGCGCCTGTTTCGCCGCACCGCCGCGAACTTTACCCATGCGCCGCGCTTCGAGAATCGCCCGGTCCACGAGACGATGGCCTTCGATGGCAAGGCCGCCACGCTCGACTACGACATCATCCACCACGCCTATCCAACGCTGGAGGCCTACACCGAGCATATGGACCGTTACAGCACGCTCGGCTGCAGCCTGCTGGTTGCCGCAGGCAAGGTAAGCCGCTCCTGGCCCGCCTTCGTCTGCAACGTCCTCATCGTGCCCAAGCTTACCTTCGTGTGGAATTACTTCTTCCGGCTCGGCTTCCTCGATGGTCGCGAAGGCCTGCTGCTGCACCTCTACCACTCGACCTACACCAGTTGGAAGTATGCCAAGGCGTGGCAGGCCGCGCGCACGCAGAAGGTCTAGCCCGGCGCGGCCTATGCCGTCACCAGGGCAACGATTCACCCATATGGAAGAAGCCGCCCGTGGGCCCGTCGTCGGGCAGCGTCGCCAGTTGCACGCTGGTCTTGGCGCCGTCGACGATCTCCATTTGTGCGCCCTCGCCGCCCATCTCAGTCTTCACCCATCCCGGATGCGCCGAGTTTACCTTGATCTTCGTGCCCTGCAGTTCGTGGGCCAGGTGGATGGTGAATGCGTTCAGCGCGGACTTGGACGCGTCGTACGCAAACGTCTTGGCGTCGTAGATCGGCGAGCCTTTGGTGGCGTGCAGCGTCAGCGACGCCAGAATGCTGGATAGGTTCACAATGCGGCCGGCCTTGCTTTTGCGCAGCAGCGGCAGCAGCCTCTGGGTCAAATCCACCACGGCAAAGAAGTTCGTTTCGAAAGTCTCGTGCAGCAGCTTCGCCGGCGTCTTGCTGGTCGCATTCTTCGCCCACGCGCCATCGCGCGGGTCCAGCATCACGGCGGCATTGTTGATCAGGATATCCAGCCGGCCGAATTCCTTCTTGATGAACTTCACCGCCGCCACGCGATCAGCTCTCTTGACTACGTCCAGCTTGATTGCCCGGGCGTCCACGCCCATGCCGCGCAACACCTCGGCCGCGGCCTCGCCCCGCGCCAGGTCCCGGGAGCCCAACAGGATGGTCACTCCCAGTTGACCCAGTTGCCTTGCCGTTTCCAGCCCAATGCCTTTGTTCGCGCCGGTAATCAGCGCGATCTTCGCTGCTGTCTCTGCCATGTGTGCCGCCTCCACCTGGAAAATCAGGCCAGACTATCGGATGCCGCAGCGTGCAGGATGTCTGCATATTTCTTCGGAATCCGCCGCCGCTTCATGTCGCGGCCAACCACGACGTGGATGGTTTCGCCCTCGCACAGCACCTGCTCATCCTCAACCCGCACAATGCGGTAGCCGAAATGGATGAGCGGGCCGTGCGCCTTCAACACGCGCGTCTCGATAATCAGCTCGTCGTCATAGCGCGCTGGCGCCTTGAAGCGCGCCCTGACCTCCACCACGGCGATTCCACAGCCTTCTTCATCCTCCAGCTGCTTATAGTTGATCCCGCGCTGCCGCATCAACTCCACCCGGCCCACCTCAAACCACACCAGATAGTTCGCGTGATAGACCACGCCCATCTGGTCGGTTTCCGCGTAACGCACACGAATCCGCGTATGGCCGACGGCCGCCTGTGCCGCTGCATCTTTCCTCATGCAGATGAGTCTACCGCGAACGCTCGGAGCTACCGCCGGCCGTGTGCCCGGCACCGTCCCTTCGCAAACTCGCAGCGGGGCCGGAAATCATGCCAAACTGAAGGACATGCAACTCCAACCCACCGATGCCTTGCTGGTCATCGATTTGCAGAACGACTTCTGCCCCGCAATCGATGGAACCGGAGGCGCGATGGCCATTGCCGGAGGCGACGAGATCGTGCCTGCCATCAATGCGCTGGCCGCGCGCTTCGAACATGTGATCCTGACCCAGGACTGGCACCCGGCCGGCCACATCTCCTTCGCAAGTGCCCATCCCGGCGCGAAGCCTTACGAGACGATTGCTGCGCCCTACGGCCCGCAGGCGCTGTGGCCGGATCACTGCGTGCAGAACACCCCCGGCGCCGCATTCCATGCCGGTCTCTCGGTTCCCCAAGCCGAACTCATTCTGCGCAAGGGCTTCCACAGGGACATCGATTCCTACTCGGCGTTTCTTGAGAACGATCACGTTACGCCTACCGGCCTCGCCGGCTACCTGCGCGAACGCGGCCTGAAGCGCCTGTTTCTCTGCGGGCTCGCCTACGACTTCTGCGTGCGCCACTCTGCAATCGACGGGACGGCTCTCGACTTCGAGTGCATCGTCATCGAAGACGCCACCCGCGCCGTGCGCCTGCCGGGTGTGGACGGCGAGCCCGACAGCGTCGTCGCCACCGACCTGGCCTTCGCCGAAGCTGGCGTCCAGCGCATCGGGGCCGCCGACCTGCTAACGCCCTAGCGTGCCGCCTCGCTTCCTGCCAGTCCTAACTCGGCTGCCCGCGCCTGCATTGCTGCCACGCAATTGCCTACGTGCTCTTCCACGCTCAACCCGAGCAGGGCAGCGCCGGCGGTAATGTCTTCGCGCTTGACCGCGCGCGCGAAGGCCTTGTCCTTCATCTTCTTCAGCACGCCCTTCACTTCGACGTCGAGGATTGATTTCGTCGGCTTGACCAGCGCGCAGGCCACCAGAAAACCCGCCAGTTCGTCGCAGGCAAACAGCGCCTTGTCCAGGTGCGACTCCGGCGCCACACCGGAGTACTCCGCGTGCGCCAGGATGGCGTGCAGCACCGGCTCGGGCCAGCCCTGCTCGCGCAGCGCGGCGACGCCCTTGAACGGGTGCTCCTCCTGGGCGGGATGCCGCTCGTAGTCCATGTCGTGCAATAGCCCCGCGCAGGCGTACAGTTCGACAAACTCCGCGGTCTCATCGCCTGCCAGCCCAAGCCGCGCCGCCTCCCTTGCGCCATACGCTTCGGTACACACCGAGACTGCCAACCCATGCTTGCGCAGGCTTTCGCCGTGGGTCCACTCGTCCAGCAACTCTTTCGCGCGCTCCCGGGTATGTTCCTTACTCATCGATTGCCTCCCGTACCTGCCAGCTTACATCCCTCTTCCACACCCGCGAACCTCGAACCTTGAAGCTCGCGCCTGTTTACTCATCGGATTCCACTTTGGCACTCTTACCTTTTTCCCTGGGAATCTTCGGCATTTTGCCCTTGACTCTTTGGCTACCCAGTGTCACTCTAGGCACACCTCAAGTCTCAAGTTATCGGACATGAGACATGAGATGCGGTCCTTGCTCTGGGTCCGCCCGCAACTACAACTGATGGCAACCATGATGGCGTCCGTCGAACAACGGGAGGTACTCCGTTGCGACCATTGCAGTCTGGTGCAATTCCGCACAACCAACGCGATGTGCCGGCGTTGCCACAAGTGTCTTGAGGTTGAGCTGCCCGAGCCGGAACCGGCGCTGGCGCTCGTCTCCGCACCATCCGACAGGGAAGACGGCCTGCAGGTTGCCACCGCGGTCCGCGATCTTCGCCACGTCCGCAATCTCTCCCAGCGCCAGCTCGCCGCGCGCATGGGCGTGCCGCGCACCTACATCTCCAAGATCGAGAACGGCAAGGCCATGCCAACGCTGTCGTCGCTGGACCGCCTGGCCCGCGCCCTGAAGGTGGACATCGCTTCGCTGCTGCGCGACGCCAACACCCGTCACCGCGACGAGACTGCCGTGCTGACAGCCGATCCGTTCCTGGCCGAGATTGCCGCCTACACGTCCCAGCTGGATGCGGTGCAGCGCTCGATCTTCCTCAACCACGTCCGCGAACTTGCCGCCGGCCGCCGTCGCACCGCCTGAGGCAGGCATTGCCGCGCCGCAGGATGGTCCGATCCAGTGCGCGGGCTTACGTGCGGATGACGAAGGCGTAGGCGTACGGGTTGGGGGCCTTCTCCGGCAGCGTCAGCGTCAGGCCGGTCGGCTCCTGTGCGAACGTCACCGGCCCGCCGCCGATCAGTTCGACGCGTTGAATCGGCTTGGGCAGCGCCGCTGAACCGCGGGCGAGCGTCTTGATCGTCAGCTTGCCGTTGGTGGGCCACACAAAGGCGAAGGCGTACAGCGTCTCGCCCTTCTGCGTGAAGCGGATATCCTCCACCGTGTACGCGCGCTGGTTGCGCTCGTTGAAATTCGAATTGTTGGCCACATCCGGTGGTCCTTCGCCGAACACCGCGAACGGGCGTGTCCCGTAGATCGCCTCGCCGTGCTTCGGAATCCAGGTGGCAATCGCTTCCAGGAAGGCGCGCTCGTCGGAGTCGATGGTGCCATCGCCCTTCACCGGAATGTTCAGCATCAGGTTGCCGTTCTTGCTGACGATGTCGATCAGCGAGTGGATCACGGAAATCGGCGTCTTGTACTTGTGGTTCTCGAAGGTGGCAATGTTGTAATGCCAGTCTGCCGATGCAGGTATCGGTCTGCCACGGGTCGGCCAGGATGCCCTGCGCCTTGCCGCGTTCGATGTCCAGGGTGATCGCGCCGACGTGGTCGGGCCGCAGGCCTTTGCCCGTCATCACCACATCCAGATGGCCTTTGTCGCGGATCGACGAGTTGTAGAAGTGCGCGGCGGTCGAGAGGCCGTATTCCTCGAAGGGAAGTTCGGTGTCGTCGAAGTAGACGAGGTCTGGCTTATACGTGTCCATCAGGTCCTGGGTGCGCAGGAACCAGGTACGCGCGAACTCCGGATTCATGGGCGGGAATCTCTTCGTGCCACTTGGCGTCGTTCAATTTATGCCAGGCATTGGCCTGGGCGATGGTGGTAAAGCCGTCGGGCATCACCAGGTTGCGGCCGGTGTAGAGTTCCTGCGGATCGAAACCCTCCCACCACTTGCCCTTGCCGTCGGCCTTGGTGAGGGTATACGCGTCGTAGCGGACGCCCTGCATCGGACCCTCGGGGTCGTAAGCATACGCAGCCTGCAGCCAGTGCCAGGCGTGCGAGGAGTGGTTGGTGACCGCGACGCGCAGGCCGTGCGAGCGCGCAATCTTCGTGTAGATGCCGACGATGTCTTTCTTCGGTCCGATCTTGACCGAGTTCCAGTTGTGGAAGCGCGAGTTGTAGTTGTCGAAGTTGTCGTGGTGGTTGGCGAGTGCGGTGAAGTATTTCGCGCCGGCGGCAACATAGAGGTTCATCAGCTCTTCCGGCTTCCAGTTCTCCGCCTTCCACAGGTTGTCGATCTCCATCCAGCCCACCTTGGATGGATGGCCGTAGGTCTTCAGGTGGTGGTCGTAGTCCTTGTCGCCCTGCAGGTACATGCGGCGGGCGTACCAGTCGCCCTGTTCCGGAACGCACTGGGCGGTCCAGTGATTCCAGATGCCGAACTTGGCGTCGCGGAACCAGTCAGGAGTCTTGTAGCCGGCTTTCAGCGACTCCCAGGTTGGCTGGAAGGGGCCGGGCGCAATATGAATATCCGGCAGGCGCCTGGGCAAAGAGCCTGGGGGCAGAAAGCGGCGGCGGGTGCAGCGGCGAGGGCGGTCTGAATCAAACGGCGACGAGTAAACCGGGAAGCGGACATGCCCGCCATCATAGCCGACAGCGCGTGGGCGGGGAAACCTGGGGGTGGCGAACCTGCAAGCGCAGGGGGGCAGCGCACCGCCGATGTCTGCGACCCCGCGCCCACATTCCACAGAGGATCGACGCGTAGAATCGAGCTACCAAGATGACTGCTGTGCGCCAATCCGATCCTTCCGCCGCGCCCGCGTCCGAGACTTTCGAGGGCGACTACAGGCCGGCGCAGGTCGAGTCGCCGGGCGCCCTCGCTGCGCTCAATCCCCAGTTCGCGGGCGCGCGCAACATCCGCCTGGAGTCGTTGCAGGTCGACTTCCTGATGCGGCTGGCGGACGCGCTGAACACCACGCTCGACCTGAATACGCTGATGCATCGCGTGGCCGACCTGGTGCGCGCGGTCATCGACTATCGCATCTTCGCCATCCTGCTGGTGAACGATCGCACCGGCGACCTGCGCATGCGCTTCCAGACCGGGCACACGCCGGAGGTGGAGCGGATGCGCATCAAGCTGGGGCGCGGCATCGTGGGCCAGGCGGCGGCGGAGCGGCGATCGATCCTGGTGGAAGATGTGCGCAAGGTGGACAACTACATCGACGCCAACCCCAATGTGCAGTCGGAGCTGGCGGTGCCGCTGATTGTGAAGAACCGCGTAGTGGGCGTCATCGATCTGCAGTCGGAGTACCCCGCGTTCTTCACCGAGGAGCACCAGCGTCTGCTGGAGCTGACCGCTTCGCGCATGGCGATTGCGGTGGAGAACGCGCGGCTGTACACGCGCGTCTCGCGCCAGGCGCAAACGCTGGCGGTGCTGAACGACATATCGCGGGAGATCACCAGCATTCTCGACCTGGACGATCTGCTGGAGCGCATCGGCCAATTGATGAAGCGCGTCATCGACTTCCAGATGTTCACCATCCTGCTGTGGAACGATCGCACCGAACGCCTGGAGCATCGCTTCAGCTCGCGCTTCGGCGAACGCATCACCCGCGAGCACAACGTCCGGCTGGGCGAGGGCATCATCGGCCACGCGGCGCAGATGCGGATGCCGCTGCTGGTGCCCGACGTGCGCAAGGACCCGCGCTACGTGGTGGCCAACCCGGAGGTGCGCTCGGAGCTCTCCGTGCCGCTGATCTACAAGGGCAAGGTGATCGGCGTGATCGATCTGGAACACACGCGCGTGAACTACTACAACGAGGACCATCAGACCACGCTGTCCACGCTGGCCGCGCAGGTGGCCATCTCGATTGCGAATGCGCGGCTGTACCAGCGCATCCACGAGGAGGAGCAGCGGCTGGAGCGCGACCTGGACATGGCGCGCGAGGTACAGCTTCGCCTGCTGCCCAGTGCGCCTCCGCAGCCGCGGCATGCGGAGATTGCCACCGCTTTCCTGCCCGCGCGCTCGATCGGCGGCGACATCTACGACTTCATCGACTACGGCGGGGCGGGCAACGCGCTCTACAAGACGTCGCAGCCCGCACGCATTGCTATTGTGCTGGGCGATGTCTCCGGCAAGGCTGCTCCGGCGGCGCTCTATGCCGCGCTGGTGTCGGGTATTCTGCGCTCGCTGGCCGCGCGCCACCTGCCGCCGGCCGATCTGCTGACCGAACTGAACAGCCAGTTGCAGGAGCGCAAGCTGGACGCGCAGTACGTCACCATGCTGATGGCGGTGTGGAACGACGAGGCGCGCACGCTGCAGTTAGCCAACGCCGGTTCGGTGCAGCCGCTTTACGTCGCCAAGGCGGCGGCTCAAGGCAAACCTGCCCCAGCGGGCAAGCGCGCTCGTGCGGCGGCTGCGGATTGCGCTGGGAAGGACGGCGGGTTCTCCATCAGCACCATTCAAGTGGAGGGTTTTCCGCTAGGCCTGTTCCCAGGGCGCGCAGTACGACGAACTCACGCTGGAAGCGAAATCCGGCGATGTGCTGGTCTTCTTCTCCGATGGCATCGTCGACGCGGAGAACGCCGAAGGCGAAATGTTCGGCACCGAGCGTCTGACTGCCGTGCTGCAAGCGCACCCGTCGGCCTGCAACTCCGCGCAGGCGACTGTGGATGCGATTCTCGCGGCAGTGAATGAATTCCAGTCCGGCACTGCCCACTTCGACGATGAGACCCTGGTGGTGCTACGCGTGTTGTGACGCGGGCGCCTTTCCTGCCAGCTCCGTCACGATCTTTACGCTGGCGCTGGCGCCGATGCGGGTTGCGCCCGCGTGCAGCATCTTGCCGGCGTCGGTCAGCGAGCGGACGCCGCCCAGGGCCTTCACTCCTGCGCGCGTGCCCACCACGCCACGGATTAGCGTGATATCGTCCACCGTGGCGCCGCCGGTTGAAAAGCCGGTGCTGGTTTGAATAAAGTCCGCGCCAGCCGCCATCGCCAGTTCGGACGCGCGCAGCTTCTCCTCGAAGGTCAGAAGGCAGGTCTCAAGGAAGACCTTAACCATAGCTCCCGCTCCGTGTGCGAGGTCGACCACGCCGCGGATGTCCTGCTTGACTGCCTCGAAATCGTCCTTCGTCCCGGACTTCAGCAGGCCGATGTTCAGCACCATGTCGATCTCGTGCGCGCCCAGCTTCAGCACCCGGGCGGTTTCTTCGCGCTTCGACGCGGCGAGCGTGGCGCCCAGCGGAAACCCAACTACCGCGCCCACCGGAACCCCGGTGCCGGCCAGCGTCTCCACTGCGGACGCCACCCACGTGGGGTTCACGACCACACAGGCGAAGCGATGCTCCATGGCCTCGTGGCACAGGCGGATGATTTGCGCGTGGGTGGCATCGGGTTTCAGCAGGGTGTGGTCAATCACCGCCGCCAGCGCGGCAGGGGACGAGAGTGCGTGGGTTGCGAAGGAGCCGGCGTCAAAGAGGGTGGGTTCTGCGATGGAAAGTGTCGTCGAGGTATTCATTTCGGTCTTTTGATGCTCCTGCCGGGCCGGGGCCTGCTACGTTCTATCATAGGCGTGTTGCATTTGGCTCAACGCTCGTTGCCAGGGTCAACCGGTGACTCAAGATGCACCTCGCAGGTGGCAGGTTGCCTTTCATCGAGCGATGCGTTGGGCATTGGGCTGCACGGTGCGGTTCAGGCGATGACGTAGCTGTTGAACAGGGCGGTGTAGTGGCCGGCCTCGTTCAAAGCCAACATCGGGCGCATGACGTTCCTTCCCGATGCCCGAGTAAACCCCATGCACCGGTAACAGATTGCGCGTCCCGCAGCGATTTGTCAGTGATCTGGGCCGCTATGCCCGAGCGGCAGAAAAACCCCGTGGCCTATTGGCCCGCGTCGTCAGGAAAGATGCGGATGTCGGGAACGTTGCGGTAGACCTCGGAGTAGTCCATGCCGTAGCCGATGACGAACTGGTTGGGAATCTTGAAGCCGACGTAGTCCGCTTCGATGGGAACCAGCCGGCGGCTGGGCTTGTCCAGGCAGGTGGCGATCTTCAGCGACGCGGGCTTGTGCTGCAGCATCAGGCCACGCAGGTAGCTCAGGGTTAGGCCGGTGTCCAGAATATCCTCCACGATGATCACGTGGCGCCCTTCGATGGGGTTGTCGATGTCCTTGATCAGCTTCACCGCGCCCGAGGAGACGCGCGCTCGCCCATAGCTGGAGACGGCGACGAAGTCGAAAGTGTTGTCCGCATGAATCGCGCGCGCCAGGTCAGAAAGAAAGATGGCTGCGCCCTTCAGCACGCCGATCAGCACCAGCGGGTAGCCCGTGCTCTGGCCCTCGTACTCGGCGGAAATCTGGCGGCCGATCTCCGCTACGCGGTCGGCGATCTGCTGTTGTGAAACCAGGATTTCCATCTGGTCGGCGGACGGGAAGGAGGGCGGTGGGAACGCAAACGTGCTGGTCGGCATGGCAACTAGCCTAGCGTATTGTTGGGCGCCGGTCGAGTGTTTCTCTCCGCGAGCCGGCGATTCCCAGGCTAAGCCGCGCAGACAGATATACTTCTAGAAGAAGCGAGGTTTATGTATCCCTATCTGAATCTTGGACCCATGCACATCCCCACGTTTGGGCTGCTCCTGTGGCTCGGGGCGGTGGCCGCTACGTATGTGTTGCACAAGAACTTTGGCCGCAACCGTGTCGATGCGGACGCCCTGAACGTAGTGGCGCTGGTCGTGGTCGCGGGCATTATTGGCGCGAAGGTATGGCACGAGCTGCAGAATGTGAGCGAACTGGAATCCGCACTGCGCATGATTGGCCGGCCCGGATGGCATCACCCGCTCGACGTCGCGATGGCGTTCCTGAACTGGTTTCGCGACGGCTTTGCCTGGTTTGGCGGGCTGTTCGCAGGTATTGCCGTGCTGATGAGCCAGGGGCACGGCGCGCATTTCAAGGGGCCGGGTTGGAGGTCGATCGAGGATCCAGGCCCGCCGGGCGCGCGCGTGGGAGCAGTGCGGATGCTCGATCTCGCGGCACCCGCGGCCGCTGTGGGCTACGGCGTGGGCCGGATCGGCTGCCTGCTGGCCGGCGATGGCGACTACGGCATCAACACCACGCTGCCTTGGGGCGTGCACATGGCAAAGAACGCGCTGGTGCCGCCCAGTCCTCCCAACGCGCTGGTGCAGCCGACGCCCATCTACGAACTTCTGTTCTCGCTGGCGCTATTCTGGCTGCTCTGGCAGCTAGGCAAGAAGCCGCGACCCGTAGGCTGGCTCACGGGCCTCTACCTGGTGCTGGCGGGCATTGGGCGCTTCCTGGTTGAGTTCGTGCGCATCAACCCTAAAATCTACTTCCACGGCACCATGAGCAACGCTCAGGTCGCCGCCGCAGCCACCGCAATTGCGGGCCTGGCGGTGATCGCCGTCGCACAGGCCAAGCACGTGCAGTGGGCGCCGCGCCTGGTCGCCGAGCCCCACTCCTGAGCCAGGTCCAAGTCCTATAGGTCCGAGAGCGGTTCATGCACTCAGAAGGCCGCAAGAGGTTATCGGAATGACCGAGCGCCCCGACCCAGGCACCCGATGGCGCTGGTACTTCGTTGTGGCTTCCGCATACGTTGCCGGCCTGGCCAGCCTGGGAATTGCACTGCGCAACAACCTGGGCTTCCCCCTGGACGATTCCTGGATCCACCAGGTGATTGCACGCAACCTGGTCGAGTTCCATACCTTCGGGTTCACCCCGGGACTCACCTCGTCCGGGTCATCCAGCACCCTTTGGTCGCTGGTGCTCGCTCTGAACTACGTGTTCTTTCCTCACGCCTCTCCCGTCATCGTCCCCCTGGTTTTGAACTCGCTGCTGCTCATCGCCTGCGGCCTGCTCCTCTGGCACATGGCGATTGCGGACGGCTTGCCGCGGACGGAGGCGCTGGCGCTGGCCATGCTTCCCGGCCTCTCCGGCAATCTCGTCTGGCTGGCCTTCACCGGCATGGAACACGTTATGTTCGTCACCCTTTCCCTGGCCGCAATCGCACTCTGGTTTCGGAACGACCGGACCATGTGGCCGTCCGTGCTCAGCGGGCTGGCGCTGGGTGCGCTGGGGGCGACGCGGCCTGAGGGGCTTGCGCTCTGCGGCCTGCTCTTCGTTTTCTACCGGTGGTGCGGCCGCAGCATCGCGGACGTAGTCCGCGCTGGCGTCGTCGCGGTGCTGGTGTTGGTTCCATGCTTTCTGCTCAACCTGAAGACCTCGGGCACGCTCCTGCCCATGACGCTGCGTGGGCGGCGCTTCATGTACTCCGGCAGCGACACGCTGCACATTGGCCGATCCAGCTTCCGCGGCCTCATCCTGAATACCTATAAGGACATCATCGCGCACCATTTCTTCCATACGCACACCGGATGGCTGGTGACAGCGTTTGTAGTGCTCGCGTTCTACGGGTTGTTTGTGCTGCTGCGCCGTTTCCCCAACCGCACCGCAATGGTTTGCCTGTGGGCGACGCTGGACTACGTGGCCTACTGCGTCACGCTGCCGGAACCAGGGCACGGCGGACGTTACCAGCCGTTCGTGCTGCTGCTGTTTCCGTCGCTTCTGGCGATTGCGCTCGTCGATCTCTCGCGGCTCTTCGCGAAGCTCATCCGCGCGCCACGGGTTGGAATCGCACTGCAATGGACGTCGGTCGCACTGATTGCAATCCTCACCGCGGCCACTCTCCCGCGCTGGGAGGCGGCGCTGCGCGACAGCACTGCCACCATCGACACCACCCACAAAAAGCTCGCCCTGTGGATCAGGGCCAATTATCCGCCGCAGACCAAAATGGCTGTCTTCGACATCGGAGCCATCGGCTACTTCGCCAACGTCGACGTGGTCGACCTGGGCGGACTGGTAGACCGCAACTACTTGCCCTACCTGGTCAGCGGCCGGGTGCCCGACTACCTCCGCGAGCGCGGCGTGGAGTACGTCATCCTGCCGCACACGGGCAACGAAACCCACTTCGGCGATCTTCTCCACCTGCTCCACAACCCTGCGCTGCGCCTGGTTCCCATCCACACCGTCGCGGCCGATCCTGCGGTGTGGAGCGACGGATTTGCCTACACCGGCAACGCGTTTCAGGAGCAGACGCTCTACCGCATCGTGCCTGTTCCGCCGTCTGAGCAAAGCCCGGCGGCCACTGCGGAAGCAACCCGGACTGCCGCCAACGCGCAGCCGAATTGAGCTACGAATCCGCATGCGGTTCACGCTGTTTCTGCTGCTCCATTGCCAGCAGCGTGAGCACGGCCAGTCCTGCATAGAAAAGATATCCGCCCATTAGGCTGGCCGGCCCTGCAAGCCTGTGGTCCAGAGGCGGCAGCCGATTCGCCATCGCCAGCGTGCAGGCTGCCAACAGCATCCACCGGAATCGAGTCAGGCGCTCAGCCTGCGCGAAAAGATAGACCAGCAGGAAGAAAAAATAGCCGTAGTGATGCTCCCAGGCAATCGGCGAAATTACCACGGAGATGCAGCCGAAGAAGAGAAAGTCGCCGGTGGTCGCCGCCCAGCCACTGCGCCAGGGCAACAGCAGTCCGATAAGGATTCCCGCGACAGAGCACGCGGTGCTGGCGAGGTAGATGCTTGCTCGATACGGCGGATAGACGGTCGCATTCCACGACATGGGGTCGCCGTTGCGGAGCAATCGATTCAGGATCCCGTTCACGCTCTGGTTGGCCCACAGCGCCTCGCCATGACGGCTCAGGTAGCCGAGGACGGAGAAGTAGTCGAGGTTGTTTTGCAGGCCGAAGTGCGCCAGCGAGCACACTCCGATGAAGGCAACGGTTGCGGCAAACACGCCGGTAAATCGCCACTCCTTACGCAGCGCGCCCCACAGCAGAAACAACGCCAGTTGCGGCTTGAACGCGCACGTCATTGCGAGGACGAACCCGGCCCAGCCACGGCGGCCACGGCCCCACAGAATTGCCGCGACTCCCCACAGAAACGTCAGTCCCAACTGAACCTGCCCGCGGTAAAACGCCTCTGCGATCGGCAGAAACAGCACACCCAACAGCATGATCGCTGCCGCTTCGATTGCGGTGATGCTGCCGCGCTGCTCGTGATAGAACCACACGGCCGCGCCCAGCGTGCCCAGCCAACTCAGCACCAGCAGCCCCAGCCGCGCCGCATCCGGGGAGAGGTGCAGCCGCGGCGCCCGATCCAGCGCTTCGATCAGGAACAGCGACGCCGGCGGATAGATAAACTTCTGGTGCTCCGCAAAAAACAGCTTGGGGAAGATGCGATGGCCCGGCGCATGAAATGCATCCAGTCCCATCTGCATGTAGTACGAAGAGTCAGTGCCTGCGGGCGATGTGAGCGCGTGGCCGACGATTTGGAGCGTCGCGGTATCTGGCAAGCGGTACCGGGCGAACAGCAGCGCCGCGAACGCGAGTGCGCCCAGCGCCAGCCGGATCAGACGTCGCGAACTG
Source organism: uncultured Acidobacteriaceae bacterium (assembly GCA_963764735.1). Classification (GTDB taxonomy): domain Bacteria; phylum Acidobacteriota; class Terriglobia; order Terriglobales; family Acidobacteriaceae; genus Edaphobacter. The sequence goes on along the minus strand of CAVXTS010000004.1, from coordinate 74,215 downwards.
GGACGTGATCTGATCGTCGGCATGGTTTGCGGCATTGCGAATTCTAGCATTCGTCACACTCCCAATCGCTCCCGCACTCTCTGCCCTACCGCATCCCCATTCTCAGGGAGTAATCTTCCATGCGGAGGTGCGGGATGAGGAAAACTGTGCTGAACGCGTTGGCGTTGGCTGCGGCCGTTCTGCTCGCAGGTTCATCGATGGCGGCGGCGCAGGCGAGCCATCCTGCGAAGAAGAAGACGCTGGTGGTGGCGGCCGACGGCTCCGGCCAGTTCAAGACCGTGCAGGAGGCGGTGGACTCCGCTCCCGACGGCAATGTGCGCATCAACATCAAACCCGGCGAGTACCGCGCGCTGATTTCGGTGACGACCAACGGCGTCGAACTGTACGGTATGGGCAAGAAGCCCGAAGACACCGTGCTGGTCTACGACAACTCCGCGGGCACGCCGGGTCCCGATGGCCGGCAGCTTGGCACAGGCAGGTCGGGCACCGTTATGGTGACCGGCGACGACTTCCATGCGGAGAATCTGACCATCGCCAACGACTTCGAGAAGCGCCACGAGCGCAGCAACCAGGGTTCGCAGGCGGTTGCGCTGCACATTACCGGCGACCGCGAGTTCTTCCGCAAGGTGCGCTTCCTGGGATTCCAGGACACGCTCTACGCCGACTCGAAGCTCTGCCACGCGCCCGGCAGCGGGCCGTGCCAGGCCGCGCGGCAGTACTACGCGGACTGCTACATCGAAGGCCACGTGGACTTTATCTTCGGCGACGCCAAGGCCGTCTTCGACCATTGCGAAATCCACACCCTGGCTCACGTGATGGACACGCTGACCGCGCAGAGCCGCCTTCGCCCGGAGGAAGATTCCGGCTATGTGTTCCGCGACTGCACCGTCACCGGCGATCCTGGCTCACAAGACATTCTGCTGGGTCGTCCGTGGCGAGCCTACTCCACCGTGATCTTCCTCAACACCGACTTCAAAGCACCGCTCGATCCGGCTGGCTGGAAGGAGTGGAATGGCGCGCTTGCTACCAGCGACTACGCCGAGTACAACTCCCACGGCATGGCCGGGGACGTGACTAAGCGAATCGCGCCCAGCAAGCAACTGACCGCCGCTGAAGCCGCGAAGTACGCGACCAAGACCTGGCTGGCGGGCACAGACGGCTGGGACCCGGAGAAGATTAAGTAGCCGCTGCCGGAATAGCGCTTGGATTTTTCCCTTGACATAGAGAACTCTATAATGCAGAGTATGTGCATTGGAGGGTTCGCCATGGCCGACTTTGACAGGGACACCGGCTCGACCCGTGACGAACTGCTGCAACGCGTCGCGCTGATGGAAACCATGATCGCCGAGGGCCGGTGCACGACCCAGCGCTATGGGTGGGTGTTTGTCGCCTGGGGCCTGTGCTACATCATCGCCAGTTTGTGGGCCGGAATGGGTCCGCACGGCGTATGGGCGTGGCCGGCTTGCCTGACCGTTACCATCGTCGGCGTCAACCTCGGGCTGCGGCGTCAGCGCAGGGCCGCTGCCGTCTCCTCGATGTCGCGCACGCTGGGGGCTGTATGGATGGCCTTCGGCATCGGCATCATGCTGTTCGTTGGGGCGGTGGCTGCCTCGCACCGCTTCGACGACGTAATGTTTATCGCAGTGATCTGCTTGTTTCTCGGCACGGTCAACGTGACCAGTGCCGCCATCTATCGCTGGAAGATGCAAGGCCTGGCCGGGGCCATCTGGTGGGCGGCAGGCGTCACCGCCCTGTTTGTCAGTCCCGAAGGCGCGGGCATCGCGTTTCTGGTCGCCACCTTCCTCTCGCAGATTGTATTTGGTTGCTACCTGATGGTTCTGGAGAACCGGCGCGGGTCGCGCCATTCCCACCAAGCAATCGCCTGACCCAACACTCCCGGGGTTCAGTACCCGTTCCGCAGAAGGAGAGCAACCAATGACAGATTTCGAAATGAACGACGGCGTCACCCGCGACGACCTGGTCGCGCGCCTCAATCTGATGGAAGCCATGATCGCCGAAGGCCGCCAGACCACCATGCGCAACGGTTGGATTTTCGTTCTGTGGGGATTCGTGGACCTGGCCGGCATGGGCTGGCAGCGGCTCCCCCACCACACCCAGTGGGTCTGGCCCGTTTGCATCGGCGCCGGCGTCGCCCTCCAGTTTGCCATCTTTGCGCTGAGGAAGCGCGAGCCACGGGCAGCCAGAGGCATGCAATGCCGCACCGTGCAAGCCGTTTGGAGCATGATGGGCCTGGCGCTGGCGATCTATGTCCTGACGGCGCTGTTCACCCATTTCGCCTGGCAGTACTCCTACCTGTCTGCGATGCTGATCATCATCGGCCTGGCGCATGCCATCAGCGCCATCATCCTGCGCTGGCCAGTGCAGGGAATTGTCGCAGGAATCTGGTGGGCGGGTGCGGTTGCCATTTTCGTCTGCAACTCTTTCAAAGCATCGAACTGGATTTTTCTGATTGAGATGTGCTTCGGCATGATCGCCTTCGGGCTCTATGTGATGTTCCTGGAAGGCCGCGGTCCCGAAGAATTGAAAGGAGCATGCGCATGACGAACCCTGAACCTGACAACGAAACCAGCCGCGACGAATTGCTGCAACGCGTCGCGCTGATGGAAACCATGATTGCGGAGGGCCGCAGAAACACCGGCCGGTTTGGATGGATCTTCATCCTGTGGGGGCTGGTGTGCCTCAGCGGAGTCGGCGGGTCGTATTTCTGGCCTCAGTCCTACTGGGTTTGGCCCATCGTGATCGGAAGCGGCTTCCTGCTCCAGTTCCTCGGGATCGCGATGCATCGCAGGAGCGGCCACTGGCCCAGCGACAACACCAAAAGCCGGAGCATTGCCGCAGTGTGGAGGATGATGGGTATCGCCATCATTCTGTACGCGGCCCCCGCGGCCGTGACCCACACGATCCACCAAATGGCGTACATTGCCGCGATCTTTATGTTCCTGGGCATGGCGCACGCAATCAGTGCGGCGATCCTGCGCTGGAAGGTCCAGGGTGTTGTGGCCGGACTTTGGTGGGCGGGAGGAGTAGCGACATACTTCGTCCCTCGGGACTACGTCATCACGATCTACGTGGCGGAGATGGTGTGCTGCATGGTGCTGTTCGGCGTGTACGCCATGATGCTGGAGCGACGGCGCGCAGCCCCGCTGCAGAGCCCGGTAATGCATCATGCCTGAGCTTCCCGAGCTCGATCCGGTAGTCCACGGGAAGCTGCGCCTGGCGGTGCTCTCGCTGCTCGTCGGCGTGCAGGAGGCGGATTTTACCTGGCTGCGCGACAAGACGGGTTCCACCGACGGCAACCTGGGCGCGCAGATGCTGAAGCTGGAAGAAGCTGGCTACGTGGCTATGGAGAAGCGGTTTGCCGGGCGCAAGCCGCAGACACTGTATCGCATGACGTCCGTCGGCCGCGACGCCCTCGCCAACTACGTGGCCGCGCTGAAGCGCCTGCTGGGTGCTGCACTATAGCGCCAACCGACCGATCGGGTCTCCGCGGCAAAATCAAGCAAGGATTTGTTGGCGATTGCGAGGGACGTGAGATGGCCATTACGTTTTATGAACGACGGCGCAATCTTGGTGCAGCCGGCGGCTCGCTCTGGCTGGTTGTCGTCGGCATTGTGTACGCGGCGTGGTCTTTGCTGGAGGTTCAGTCGAGCGCGGCGACCCTGTTGCTGGTGGGGATCTCCGTCTTCGCGGTTGCACTCATCCTGTTCGGGATCGCGATGACCCGCGGAGTGGCGCGATTGCCCTTTCTTCCCGGCACTGCCACTTCGCAGGCGCAGGGGCGAAGGCTGATGCGTCGGTTCGGACTGATCTTCGCGGCCGAGTGCCTCGCGATTGCAATCGCCAGCGTGGTGTGCACGAGCACCCATCATTGGCGATTGACCGTGCCACTGATCCTGGTGATTGTTGGCCTCCACTTCCTGCCTTTGGCGAAGCTGTTTCTTGTGCCGCGCTACTACATCACTGGCGCACTGTTCTGCGTCATTCCAATTGTGACGATGCTCTCGGTGCCCGCGCACGCGCGCATCGGTCAGTCGCTGAGCTGGATCACCATACCCACGGTGGGATGCGCCCTGGTTTCTTTGGCCACCGCCTGGGCAGGCCTGAACGAAGTTCGACGATTTGTGGTTGCAGCCCGGGTGCGTCTCCAAGACAATTCCTGAGTTGCGGTGACCTTTTCATGTTCTATGCAAGATCGTCGCTCCGTGGGGGGTCGCGCCGACTGATGATTACTTCGACAGCGCCTCGCGCACCGGCTCCTGTGGAGCTGCGAAAAACACGTTGGAGATGACCGCGCCGGCAATCGCTCCCAGGATGGGCGCGACCCAGAACAGCCACAGTTGCGAGAGCGCCCAGCCATGCACGAACAGCGCCTGGCCGGTCGACCGCGCCGGGTTCACTGAAGTGTTGTCGATCGGGATCGAGATCAGGTGGATCAGCGTCAGCACCAGCCCGATGGCGATGGGCGCAAAGCCCTTGGGCGCGCGCTCGTCGGTCGACCCGAGAATCACCAGCAGGAAGAATGCGGTGCACACGACTTCGCTGATGAAGCACGCCTCCAGCGAGTAGCCGCCCGGAGAGTGCGCGCCGTATCCGTTGCTGGCGAAGCCGCCCATCACGTAATCAGGCTTGCCCAGCATGATCTCGAACAGCACACCCGATGCGAAGATCGCGCCCAGCACCTGCGCAATGACGTAGGCGGGGAGTTCCTTCAGTGGGAAGCGCTTGCCAACCACCAGCCCGACCGTGACCGCGGGGTTGATATGGCATCCGGAAATGTGGCCGATGGTGAAAGCCATGGTGAGCAGGGTGAGCCCGAAGGCCAGCGCTACGCCAACAAAGCCGATGCCGGAGTTGGGAAAATTGCATGCGAAGATCGCAGCGCCGCACCCTCCAAAGACCAGCCAGAAGGTGCCGAACAATTCAGCGATGGACCGTTTGAACAAAGACATAAGCGTACCTGCCTCTTTCTGAATTTTGTTCGAGATGCCGTGCCTGGGCTGAATCCGATGCGATCAGCCGTCAGGACTTGTTCGATGGGGCCCAAATTCCACTCGAGCTACCGGGAGACTTGTTCCAGCCGCGATGCCTGCCGACCGGAACAACTCACCCGGGAGGACTGGGCGACATGCTACCACGGGGCACCTATGCGTGGCAGCCTAAGTGCTTCTGCCGCAAGGAAAAGTCGCCCGAGATGCGGACGCCTGCGACATGCAGACGGGTGAATTGCGTCTAACATTATAGGATGATCGAGTTTTGCCGCCTGAGGGCACACAGTGGGGTTTGCAGCATCCGGACTCGCGTCCGCCACATCGGCCTGCGCATCGCCATAGGATTGGGGCTGGCGGCAATCGCAGGCGCTACGGCTTCCGCTGCCGACGCTCGCTTTGATCTCGCCGGCCCCAAGATCGAAGTGCGCGTCACCCGCGCCGGCGTCACTCTGCCGGTCGCATCCGTTCCCAACCTGCAGCCGGGTGACCGGCTTTGGCTGCACCCCGACCTTCCCACGACGCAATCGGTCCACTACCTTCTGGTGCTGGCGTTCCTGCGGGGAACCACCAACCCGCCGCCCGAAAACTGGTTCTTCCGCATCGAGACCTGGAACAAGAAAGTTCGCGCCGAAGGGGTCAACATCACTGTGCCGGACGAGGCCCAGCAGGCGGTGCTCTTCCTGGCGCCGGTAACCGGCGGCGACTTTACCACGCTGCGTTCGGCGGTCCAGGGCAGCCCGGGAATCTTCGTTCGCGCCTCGCAGGATCTGGCCGCTGCCGGGTTCGAGCAAGCCCGCATTGAGAAGTACATCGCCTCCATGCGCCAGCTCTCCCCGGTGCAGGAGGCTGACCCGAAGCAGTTGCAGGAGCACTCCAACCTTATCGCCTCGACGCTCGCACTGCAGCCCAACGCCAACTGCGTCAAGCTGCCGCCCGACCAGCAGTACACCTGCCTTACCCAGAGTGGCAGCCAGAGTCTGCTGGAAGATGGACACGGCCAATCCATCGTCGATGCCCTCACCGGCGGCGCCAGTGCCGGCCTCATCGGGACCGCTTCCACCACGCAGCTTGCCGGCAGCGGACTCTATTCGGCGTACGTGGGAACGGTGGTCGACCTGGTCCACATCATGGGATCGATGCACACCGCTCAGTACCAGTACATTCCTGCGATCGCGCTGCCCCAGCAGCAGTCGCTGAACCTGCGCCTGAATACGCCGCCGTCGTTTCACAACCCCAAGTCGGTGATCGTCATCGGCCTGCCGTCGATCCAGCAGACCATCCCACCACCGCTGCGCGCTTCAGAGCCGAATGCCGTCTCCTGCCTGCAGAAGCCGGGGGTCACGCTGCCGGTCGAGGGTGCGCCGCTGGTGTTTTCCACCGGCTTTGCGCACGATCTGGTGCTGCACCTGAACTATCCAGCCGGAACCAAGCCGGACGCCGCACTGCCGCAGGACATCCCGCTGACGCCCGACGCCTTCCGCGGCGGCCTGGTGCTCGCGCCCGCGCAACCACGCCGCGAACTTCCGCTGGACAAGGTCTCTCTGCCAACGTCGCCCGCAGTCGCGGGCGACCCAGCCCCGGCAGCAGCATCGCCGGCGCCGGATGCTGCAGCGGCGCAGGCGCTGGGCGCTGCGGAACTGACCGGCACGGTGAAGGGCTACTGGGGCTTCGATCCCTTCACCGGCCCCACCATGCCGCTGCAGGACACCCCCGGCCAGGACTGGAAACTCACGGCGGCCGACGCCGCGAACACCGCAAACAGTTGGCTGATCGCAGGCGAAGATCGCCACGTTCTTCTGTCGTCCACCGGCACCGCCTGCATCCAGAGCATCGCGCTGGAACCGTCTACCGGCAAGCCTGACAAGGAGAGTTGGAAGCCCAGCGATAAGCCGAACACCGTCGACGTAACCCTGGACGTGCCGGCCCATGACATTGGCGCGCTGCACCTCGATATCCATCAGTTCGGCGATGCCAAGGCCGCCTCGGTCAGCCTGGTCTCCTACGACGAACCGGCCAAGTTGGAGGCGCTCCACTTCCATGCGGGCGACGACTCCGCAGTTCTTATCGGCAACGGGCTCGACCAGGTCCGCCAGGTCCAAATGGGCGGCCTGACCCTGAAGCCTGCGCCAGACAACGAAAGTCCCGAGCCGCCCCCGCCAACCGGCGAACATGAGTTGCACCTCAGCCTCGCCCTAGGCGGCAAAACCCCCACGCCGCCTGTCGGTGACAAGCTGATTGCCCACGTCGCGTTGAACGACGGCCGCACGCTCGCCTTGGCCGTAACCGTCGCGCCCGCCCGCCCATCCATCAGCCTCATCGGCCATGCGGACATTCTGCCTCAGGCGCTGCCGAAGTCTGAGTTCCACATCAAACTTGCCAACGACAACGACCTGCCCGTCGGCGACGCGCTGATCTTCTCGATGAGGTCCGCGCAGCCGTTTCCCCGCGCCGGCACGATTGAAATCGCGAGCCCCGACAACTCGCTGAACACCCGCCTCCGCCTGTCCGATACCGCTCCCGGCGAAGACGCCAAAGCTTCGCTGATTCTCGAGTCTCCGGACACGCTGCTGGCAACCCTGCAACCGCTGAAGGCCTTCGGCCCGTCGGCGTTCGGGCCGATCCGCCTGCGCGCGGTCGCGCCGGACGGCACCGCCGGCGACTGGCTCCCGCTGGTTACCCTGGTGCGCCTGCCTACGCTCGTCAGCCTCAGTTGCCCGGTTGCACAGCCCCCGCCGGTACCACCCGCCAAGCCAGGCGCCGACGCTCCGCCTGCAACTGGTCCGGATTCGCCCCCGGCCAGTACGCCGGCTACAGCTGTCACGCCCGCTCCTGCTGCTGCGCCCGCCCCACCGGCCTGCACCCTTGCCGGTTCCGGCCTCTACTTCATCGATGCCATCGCCACCGACGCCGCCTTCACCAATGCCGTTCACGTTCCCCAGGGCTTCGTCGGCACGTCGATCGCAGTGCCCGCGCCCACCGGCGCTGTCTACTATCTGCGCCTCCGCGACGACCCGACCAGCGTGGACACCGCCACCCTGCCTGCCGGCCCGCTGGCAAACTAAACGGCTGTCCGCTGTGCCTCTGCCTGAACCTTGCTGTGCTTCCGGCTGTAGGAGAAGTAGATCACCAGACCCACAATCAGCCAGATCACCAGCCGCAGCCAGGTGTCCAGCGGCAGCGAAGCCATCATCAGCAACGCAAACGCGATGCCCAGGATCGGCGTGAGCGGCATCCACGGCGCGCGGAATGGCCGCGGAACCTCCGGGCTCCGTTTTCGCAGCACCCACACGCCGGCGCACACGATGATGAAGGCCAGCAGCGTTCCGATGCTGGTCATCTCGCCCAGTTTGGTCAACGGGATCAGGGAAGCGAATGTCGCCACAATCAGCCCGACCGTCAGCGACGAGATCCACGGCGTGCGGAACTTCGGATGCACGGCCGAAAACATCTTCGGCAACAGGCCGTCCTTGGACATGGAGAAGAACACCCGGCTTTGCCCCAGCAGCATCACGATCATGGTGCTGGTTAGTCCGCCCAGCGCGCCAACCTTTACCAGCAGGCTGCCCCACTGGACCCCAGTCTTTTCAATGCCGATCGCGAGCGAGTCGGGCACGTTCAGGAACCGGTAATTCACCAACCCGGTCAGAACGAGTCCCACCAGGATGTACAGCACGGTGCAGACGGCCAGCGACCCCAGAATCCCGATAGGCATGTCTTTCTTCGGGTCCTTTGCCTCCTGCGCTGCGGTCGACACTGCATCGAAACCGATATACGCAAAGAAAATGACCGCCGCGCCGCGGCATACCCCCGACCAGCCGAACTGCCCAAAATGCCCCAGGTTCGGCGGCACAAACGGATGCCAGTTCGCCGCCCGCATCTCCGGATGATGCACCAGCGTGTAGCCGCCCAACGCGATAAACACCAGCAGTACCGCGACCTTCACCACCACGATGAAGCTGTTGAAGTTCGCGGATTCCCGGATGCCGATGATCAGCACGCTGGTCGCGAACATAATTCCGAGGAAGGCCACCAGGTTGAACACCCCGTGCTGCTGCGGCAACGAGGCCGCGTCGATATGCGCCAAGGCCAGCCTGGTCCGCATCGCTGTATTCAGCAACTCCCAGTGCCCATGCCACTGGACGAACACAGATCCGGGCACCCCCGCCAGCGGCGGCGGCAGGCGAATGCCGAAGTCCTGTCCCAGGCTCAGCACATAGCCGCTCCAGCCGGAGCACACCGTCGCCGCGCCGAACGCGTACTCCAGCACCAGGTCCCAGCCAATGATCCACGCGAAGATCTCGCCCAGCGTCGCGTAGCCGTAGGTGTACGCCGACCCCGCCACCGGGATCATCGCCGCAAACTCGGCATAGCAAAGCCCGGCAAACACGCAACAGATCGCCGCGATGATAAACGTGAACACCACCCCCGGGCCTGAGTAGCCAGCGGCAACCACGCCGGTCAGCACAAAAATTCCTGTGCCGATGATGGCGCCGATGCCGAGCGTAATCAGGTTGGTCGCGCCCAGCGTGCGCCGCAGGGTGTGCTCGCCAGTCTCGGCCGCCTCGCCCCGGATGGTGTCCAGCGATTTCCGCAACAATAAATTCGCCATGCGTATCCTTTGATCTCCGTCTTGCTTCTAGCCTTCTGATCCCTGTTCGCTCATCCGTGTGCCCTGTCGCTTCCACACCAGGTACACCGGTACCCCAAGCAGTACGAGAATCAAACCAGGCCATGTGTATTGGGGTTTGTACCGTAAGAGTACTACACAAATCCACGCAGCCATCGCGATATAGATCGCCGGCAGCACCGGATACCCAATCGCCCGATACGGCCGCTCCGCATTCGGCCGCGTCCGCCGCAACACAAAAAGCCCCACCACCGTCAGCACATAGAAGGTCAGCGCCGCGAAGATTACGTAATCGAGCAACTGCCCATAGCTCCCTGACAAGCACAGCAAGCAGGTCCACACGCACTGCACCCACAGGGAAGCGACCGGCACGCCGCTGCGCGCACCCAGCTTGCCGACCGACTTGAAGAACAGCCCATCGCGGCTCATCGCGTAGTACACGCGTGCGCCGGCCAGCAGCATTCCATTAACGCACCCGAACGTCGACACCAGGATCGCGCCCGCCATCAGCTTCGCGCCTATGCCGCCAAACGCCCACTCCATCGCCGCCGTCGCCACGCGGTCCTGCGACGCATACTGAATTCCCCGGCCAATGACATCGGTCGCGCTGGCGCTACCGTGCAGCGGCAAGAGGTTGAGGTAGGAAAAATTGCATAGGATGTACAGCAGCAGCACTCCGCCCGTCCCAATCGCCAGGCTCAGCGGAATATTCCGCCGCGGGTTCTCAATCTCGCCGGCCGTAAACGTCACATTGTTCCACGCGTCCGACGAGAACAGGCTGCCCACCTGCACCACTGCGATCACGGTCAGCAGACCGACCAATGCTGTCGGCCCGCCCACTCCTACCTGCACGGGATGCAGCGTGTGCCAGCCCGCGCCCGACCAGAAGTTCTCCCAGCCCGGTCCAAAGTTGAAGCGTCTTACCTTCGGATCGCTGGCCAACACACCCACCGCCACCACCGCCAGCAGCGCCAGCACCTTTGCGCTGGTAAAGACGTTCTGCACGCTGGCGCCAAGCTTCACGCCCCGGGTATTCAGCAACGTCAGCAGCAGGATGATCACGATCGCCGCAAGATTCGCCGTGTTCAACCCGATGTCCATATTGCCCAGCACCATGGGGCCAATTGGCAGTGCTGGGACATGCGCAATGTGCCACAGCCAGTGGTTCGCGCTGACGGAAGGGAAGAAGACGCCAAGAAATTTCCCGAACGCGACGCCCACCGCCGCAATCGTTCCGGTCTGGATCACCAGGAACAGCGTCCACCCATACAGAAATCCCCACAGCGGTCCCAGCGACTCGCGCAGGTAGACGTACTGCCCGCCGGCCTTGGGCATCATCGCCGCCAACTCGCCGTAGCTCAGCGCGCCGGTGATGGTCATGGCCGCCGTCACCAGCCACGCCGCAATCAGCAGCGCGGGCGACCCAACCGTGCGGCTCATGTCCGCCGACACGATAAAAATGCCCGACCCGATCATCGAGCCCATCACAATTGCGGTCGCGGAGAACAGCCCCATCCCCCGCACAAAATGCGGCGCGCCAACCGCTGCCTCCACCAGGCTGTCATCCTGAGCGACGCGCAGCGGAGTCGAAGGACCTGCGGTTGTGCCTGCCTTTGCAGTGTTCACTTCCGTCAGTTTTACCGCAAAACCTCAAGAAAGTCCCGCGCCACCCGCTCCACGCTCTGGCCCTCGGCCAGCAACCCGGAGATCACCGCGACTGAGTCCGCCCCCGCCTCGATCACGCTGCGCGCATTCGCCAGCGTGATGCCGCCGATGGCCACCAGCGGCCTCGCGGTCAAGCCCCGCGCCCGCCGCACTCCTCCCAACCCCACCACCGGCTCCGTATCCGCCTTCGTCCCGGTCGTGAACACCGGTCCAATTGCCACATAGTCCGCGCAACTCGCATCGGCTACCCGCACCTGCGCCTCAGTATGCGTCGACACCCCAACCATGCGTCCGCCTGCAGCTCGGGTGCCCCATCCTTCGCGCTGTTGCGATGGGCCGGACGCAGGATGCCCGGCAGCAGGGCTGACCGCCCGCCGCGCATCCTCCGGCGACAAATCCCGCTGCCCCACATGCACTCCATCGAACTCCGCCAGCACCGCCAGGTCCGCGCGATCGTTCAGGATCAGCGTAGCGCCGCTCCCGGCGAATATCTCCCGCAGCTCCACCGCCGCGCGCAGCACAACCTGCGGCGAACCTGTCTTGTCCCGATACTGCACCAGCGCCACGCCCGCGGCCCGCAGTCCCCGCGCAAACTCTTCCAGCGAAATCCCCCGCGCCGCCAGCACCCCCGCATCGGCAATCGCGTACAGCCGCGGCAATTCATTTCTCACGGTGATACTTCACCTCGAACATCCGGGTCAACGTACCATCGGAGTTCGCGAACAGTGCCCAGGTGTAATCATCCGCGTCCTCGCGTTTGATGTGGACCTGGTAGCGTTCCGCCGTTCCATCCGCGTTGTCAATCGTGAAGTCTTGCACGCGATTCGACTCCAGCCGCAGCCTCATGCGTGGATGGTCCCACTCGCGCGAATCGGCTCATTCGGGTCAAAATGGCCTTCTTCGGTGATCACCTTGGCCAGTTTGCCCTGCCGCTCGAAGAACCGCTCCATGAATTTCGTGTCGAACTTGCCCGCGCGAAACTCCGCATCGTCAAAGATCTTCTGGTGCAGCGGAATCGATGTAAAAATCCCCTGCACTACGAACTGCGACAGCGCCCGCTGGGTCTTGGCAATCGCTTCCTCGCGGTCCTTGCCGTGGCAGATCAGCTTCGCAATCAGGGAGTCGTAATACGGCGGCACCACGCCCTCCGCGTATTGCGCAGTATCCACGCGCACCCCGTTGCCTCCGGGCAGGTTGAACGCCGTAATCTTGCCCGCGCTCGGCGTGAACTTCTCCGGGTGCTCCGCGTTGATGCGGCACTCGATGGCGTGTCCCGTGATCGTAACCGGCCTGGTCACAATATCGGAAAGCCTTTCCCCCGCGGCAATCCGGATCTGCGCCTTCACCAGGTCTATCCCGGTCACCATCTCGGTCACGCAATGTTCCACCTGGATGCGCGTGTTCATCTCGATGAAGTAGATCCTGCCGTCTTCATCCATTAGGAACTCGATCGTCCCGGCGTTCCAGTAGCCAATGTTTTTCAGGCTTTTCTGGATGGTGCCGCCCAGTTCCGCCCGCAGCTTCGGCGTCACCATCAGGCTCGGAGCCTCTTCAATCAGCTTCTGGTGCCGCCGCTGGATGGAGCACTCGCGCTCGCCCAGGCTCATCACGTTGCCGTGCTCGTCGGCCAGCACCTGGAATTCGATGTGCCGCGGCCGTTCGATGAACTTCTCCATGTACAGGTCGCCGTTACCAAAGGCGCCCGCCGCCTCGCTGCTCGCCTGCTGGAACAGTCCCGGCAATTCGCCCGGGTTGCGGCAAATGCGCATTCCGCGGCCGCCGCCGCCGGCGACCGCCTTCAAGATCACCGGATAGCCCACGTTCTTCGCCCATTCCAACGCGTCCGCTTCGCTCTCGATGATCCCGTCCGACCCGGGCAGAATCGGCACTCCCGCCTTCTTCATGGTCTGCCGCGCGGTCGCCTTCTCGCCCATCAGCCGCATCACTTCGGGCTGCGGTCCAATGAACTTCACATTCGAAGCGCGGCACACCTCGGCGAAGTTCGCGTTCTCGCTCAGCAGCCCGTACCCCGGGTGGATCGCGTCCACATCCGCAATCTCCGCCGCCGAGATCACCGCAGGAACATTCAGGTAGCTCTCCGCCGACCGCGGCGGCCCAATGCAGATCGCCTCGTCGGCAAAGCGCACGTGCAGGCTGTTGCGGTCCGCCTCGCTGTACAGCGCGACCGTGCGGATCCCCATCTCCTTGCACGCGGAGATCACCCGCAGCGCAATCTCACCCCGATTTGCAATCAATACCTTACGAAACATGGATTCCTTTAGCGGAGGCTGCCGCTTGGATTCGGCGACGTCTGTGACCGACGGATAGAAACTTCCAGAGCAACAATGCGAAGAACAGGAAGCAAGGAACGCAAAGAATGAGTTCAGGCCGGTGGCGATTCATCCAGCAAAGCCAGGCGCCGCTCAAAGTCAGGACGAGCAGCGAGAGCAATACCGTGATTTGATTCCTGCTCACTCGGCTTCTCCCGATACGGTCAATTCGCCCGGATTGCAAATAGTGGCTGCCCGTATTCCACGGGCTGGCCTGTCGACGCAATTCGTTTCACAATCTCGCCGGCCACATCGCTCTCAATCTCGTTCATCAGCTTCATCGCTTCGACGATGCATAGTACCTGGCCCACCTCAACCTGATCGCCCACCTTCACAAACGCGGGAGCGCCCGGCGATGGCGAATCGTAGAACGTCCCCACGATGGGCGACTTCACCTCGTGCAGCGTCTCCGCCGGCGCCGCCTCAGCCGCCGCTGTGGTTGCCGCCGGCGCCGGGCTCGCGCTCGGGACATTCCCGCCGCCCCCACTGCTGGCGCTTGCCAGCAGTCCCGCCAGTTGCGCAGGATCGATCCCCACCGCAGCGGCCCCGGCAAACTTGATCCGCACTTTCCAATCGGTGCGCTCCATATCGAACTCGGCGATTCCATTCGCCTTCAGGAAATCCACCAGCTCCCGCAATTCGTCCAGCTTATTCTGGTCCATCATCACTCTTCCCGCGCCGCGTCTGGGCGCTTCAGCCTGCTGCCTTTGCCCTTGTCTTTCCCTCACAACTCACACCTGACAACTCACAACTGAATCCACGCCCTCGGGCTTGGTGTCAAAACCTCGCCGCCTCGCGCGGTCACCAGGACCATGTCCTCAATCCGCACGCCGAACTTTCCCGGAATATAGATGCCGGGTTCAATTGTAATCACCATCCCGGCTTCCAGGCGCTGGGTCTGCTTCGCCGCCAGCCTGGGACCCTCGTGGATCTCCAGTCCCACCCCATGCCCAGTCGAGTGGGTAAACCACTTATCCAGCCCTGCCCCTTCGTATTGAGCCCGGCGCAGTACGCCGCGCGCTGCCTCGTCCACATCGCCCGCGCTCACACCCGCCCGCACCGCCGCCACTGCGGTCTCCTGCGCCAGCAGAACGGCATCGTACGCGTCGCGTTCGTCCGCGCCGGCTGGGCCCATGTGTACTGTCCGGGTCATGTCGGAGCAGTACCCCTCCACCACCACCCCAAAATCCAGTGTCACGAATCCGCGCTTCGGCAACTTCGCCGACGATGCCCGCCCATGCGGCAGCGCGCTCCGCTGCCCGCTGGCCACGATCGTCTCAAACGACATCGCCTCGGCCCCGGCCCGCCGCGCAGCGTATTCCAACTCCGCCGCCACAGCCACCTCTGCCATCCCCGCCTGAATGGTACCTAGCGCGCCCTCGAACAGCCTGCACCCCAGCGCCGCTGCCGCCCGCATCTTCCGGATCTCGCCCGCGTCCTTCACCCAGCGCAGCTTCGCCACCAGCGGTCCCACCGGCAGAAACATCCCCCGCCGCCGCCTGGCCGGAACGGCTGCCTGCATGCCCTTCAGCGCCGCAACGGTCGTATTCCCATCGTCAAAGCCGCACTGCCTCACGCCGGCCGCTGCCATCCATTCGCACGCGGCCACCGCGGCGTTCTTCTGGGCAATCACCACCTTCATCCCCACCGCCTCAGCCTTGGCCTGCGTGGTGTAGCGCCCGTCGGTAAACAGCGTCGCCGCCTGCCCGCCTCGCGCATGTGTACCAGCCCCGCCTACCAGCACCAGGGCAGCATTCGACCCCGTAAACCCGCACAGCCAGCGCACATCCGGCAGATGCGTCACCAGCAGCGCGCCCGCTCCCGCGGCCTTCGCAGCATCCGTCGTCTGTTTCCTACGTGAAATCAGACTCATCCGGTCAATTCTACTCAACCCAGGCCCGATCCCCGCGCCATTTGTTGTCTGTGTCCTTTCCCAGTCGCCTGCGGAATCCACGCCGAGCGAACAACCGGCGGCCTCGTCCTTGCTGACAACGGACAACGGACAACTGTCTTATCATGGACTATGACCGGAAATGTCGCCGATCAGCCTGTGGCAACCCAGCAAAAACTCCCCACCCGTCGCAGCTTCCTGCTTCGCTCCTCGCTTGCCGCCGCCGGCGGCCTGGCGCTGTACTCCGCTGAGTTCGCCCGCCACGAACTCAGCATCGTCACCCAGAATCTCGCACTCGCCAATCTCCCCGCCGCCTTCCACGGCTTTCGCATCGCCCAGATCAGCGACATCCACTTCGACGAGTACACGGAGCCCTTCTTCGTGCGCCGCGTCGTCGAACAGGTCAACTCCCTCGCCCCCGACCTGCTCCTGCTCACCGGCGACTACATCAGCAATACCCCCCTGCCGCGCCGGTTTGCCGACTACGCCATGCATCAGTGTGCCGATGTCCTGCGCGGCCTCACCTGCCCGCAGCGGTTCGCGGTCCTGGGCAACCACGACGAGGTCCTTGGCGCGGCCATCATCCGCCCCATCCTGGCGTCGGCCTCCATCCCGCTCCTGGTCAACCAGTACGAGCCCATCGAGCGCGGTGGCCAGCGCTTCTGGCTCGCCGGCGTCGCCGACCCGATAAGCGGCCACCCCAACCTCGAACTCGCCATCCCCGCGCGGCCCGACGGCCCTGTCCTGCTCATGTGCCACGCCCCCGACTACGCCGACGGCTTCCTCGCCCAACCGCGCGGCCACCTTATCGACGTCATGTTCTCCGGCCACTCCCATGGCGGCCAGGTTCGCGTCCCCTTCCTCGGCCCCATCATTCTCCCCTTCGGCGGCAAAAAGTACGTCACCGGCCTCTACCGCTTCGACCGCATGCGGGGTGGTCTACAGCTCTACGTCAACCGCGGCATCGGCGCCGTCGGCGTCCCCTTCCGCCTCAACTGCCCCCCGGAGATCACCCTGTTCACCCTTAGCGCCTGACTACTGACTACTGACTACTGACTACTGACTATTCCTATCTCGCCCTGCCCACCGGCTTCTTCTGCCGCGGCATCACGGCCACATTCGTCGCGGCCTTCGGGCTGCTCATCTTCACCATCCACGCATCCAGCAGGCTCCGCTTGAACCGCCAGCGGTTGCCCAGCTTGAACGCCGGGATGAACCCCTCCGACGCGTACCGGTACAGCGTATCCCCGCTGATGCCCAGATAATCCGATGCCTGCCGGATGTCCATCACCTCGCGCAACATCTGCTGCACCGCACCGGCCATCGTGGACGCTCCCTGAAAACCCGAAGATACCCGGCGAAATCCCAACCAGAGCCGGGAAACCCTTTGTACCCCCAAACCGCCGTCCGCGACAACAGGATTCTCTACCACTCCCAGGAAATCCTCACCCTGGCTACTAACTGACTGAGCAACAAGGTGTTGACCGAACCGCCAACATCGCTGTCCCCACCAAACAAAACGGCGGCAGCGCCCACCAGGCCACCACCGCCGTTGCTTGTTCTGCAACTAACAACTAACAACCATCAACCATCAACTCTCAACTGGCCTTCTTCGGCTGCAACCCCTTGATCACGTCGAAGTAATCCTCGGTGACGGTGCGCGTCTTGGCAATCGCCTCTGCCATCGGAATGCTGCTGATCTGGGTGCCCTTCAGCACCACCAGCTGCCCGTACCCGCCCGCGTGTACCAGGTCGATGGCCGCGATGCCATACCGGCTTGCCAGCATCCGGTCATACGCCGTCGGAGTTCCACCCCGCTGCGTATGTCCCAGGTTCACGCTGCGCGTCTCGTACCCGGTGCGCTTCTCAATCTCCTCGGCCAGCGCCTGCCCAATCCCGCTTAGCCGCGCGTGCCCAAACGAGTCCAGCTTCTCGCCCATCGTCACCTGGCCCTCGACCGTTGGCAGCTTCGCGCCCTCTGCAACGACGACAATCGCGAATTTCTTTCCATTCTCCCAGCGCGCCTTCACCAGCCGGCACACGTCCTCGATGTCGATCTCTTTTTCCGGCGCCAGCACCACGTCCGCGCCGCCGGCGATCCCGGCCGTCACTGCAATCCAGCCCGCATCGCGACCCATCACCTCGACCACTTGCACGCGGCTGTGCGACTCCGTCGTCGAGTGCAGCCGGTCGACCGCCTCGGTCGCGATCATCACCGCCGTGTCGAACCCGAAGCACGCATCCGTCCCGTTCAGGTCGTTGTCAATCGTCTTCGGAACGCCCACGCAGGGCACCCCGCGCTTGATCAGCTCCAGCGAGATCGACTGCGTATCATCCCCGCCCATCGCAATCAGCGCATCCAGTTTTTCCTGCTTCAGCACCTTCAGGCACTGCTCGAACCCGCCCGGAATCTTTTTCACGTTGGTCCGCGAGGACTTCAGGATCGTCCCGCCCCGCTGCAGAATCCCGCTGGTCGTCTCCAGGTTCAGCGGCATGGTCACATCGTCCAGCACGCCGCGCCAGCCCTGCATAAATCCGACAAACTCGTCGCCATAGTGCCAGATTCCCTTGCGCACCGCCGCACGAATCACAGCGTTCAAGCCGGGGCAGTCCCCGCCCCCCGTCAACATCCCAATCCGCATCTCTACGTCCTCTCAATTCGGAAAAGTTTCGATCATCAAAATGATACGCTGCCGCACTCACCGCCGCCGGTGCGCCATGTCACACCACCTCGCGGCGTCATGCTGAGCGCAGAACCGGAGTCCCCGGCCAGTATCCGGTCCCCAGCAATCTTCGATTCCTGGCGTGGAGCTTGCTGGCTGCGGCGGGAGCGCAGAATCTCAGCCGTTCGCTCCTGCTCAATTCTGTTCCCGCTCGCACATGCGTGCTTTTTCGCGTCGTGGTATCGTCTCAACCATCCGCGGAGCGGATGTCCCAGGAGGCAGCCCCATGCGCAAGCTCATTCTCCTGTTCCTCCTATACTCGACCCAGACGATGCCAGCCCAGACGCCAACTCAGACGCCACCCCAAACCGCCGCACCCCATCGCTGGGCGATCGTCCTTCACGGCGGCGCCGGCGTCATCGACCGCAAGACCATGAGCCCCGAAACCGAGGCCGCCTATCGCGCGTCGCTCGCCGAAGCGTTGCGCCTTGGCTCCGCCGTCCTCGACCGCGGCGGCTCAGCCCTGGACGCGGTGGAAACTTCGATCCGCTACATGGAACAAGCCGAGCTCTACGACGCCGGCAAGGGCGCCGTCTTCACCGCCGACGGCAAAATCGAACTCGACGCCGCCATCATGGACGGCGCCACCTTGAAGGCCGGCGCGGTCGCAGCAGTCGAGCGCACCAAGCACCCCATCTCGCTCGCCCGCGCGGTCATGGAGAAATCCCCGCACGTCATGCTGGTCGGCGGCGGCGCAGACAAGTTCGCCGCGGAACAGGGCCTGGAAATGGTCGACCCCAGCTACTTCTTCACCGAGCGTCGCTGGGACGCGCTGGTCCAGCAACTGAAGAAGGAAGGCCGCCCCATCCCGTCGCGCCCGGCCAACGCTCCGCCCCCGCCCGCCAAGCCGGTCTCGCAAATTGAGCCGCCGGACGCGCACAAGTACGGCACCGTCGGCGTGGTCGCGCTCGATCGCCAGGGAAACATCGCCGCCGGCACCTCCACCGGCGGCATCCAGGCCAAGCTCTACGGCCGCGTCGGCGACTCACCCATCATCGGCGCGGGCACCTACGCCTCCAACGCCTCCTGCGCCGTCTCCGCCACTGGTACGGGCGAGTACTTCATCCGCCTCACCGTCGCCCGCGAAGTCTGCGCCCTGGTCGAGTACAAGAACATGCCGCTGCAGGCCGCCGTGGACAACGTCATTCACACCCAGTTGCAAAACCTGCACGGCGACGGCGGCGTCATCGCCCTCACCCCCGACGGCCAGCTCGCCTGGAGCTTCAACACCCCCGGCATGTACCGCGCCCGCCTCGCCGAGGGCGGCCAGCCCCAAATCTCCATCTACGCCGACGAACCGTAACGCGGGTGTCCCACATCCGCGCTGGCCGTCGTCATTCTGGAGCGAAGCTCCAGAATCTCTGTGGTTCACGCCGGTGCCGCACCCGCTTCTGAGGTGCGGGAGAAGCGTTACGGGCCTGATCGCAGGTCGCCCTCATCAGATAGGCCGGGACTTCAGAGGATGCTGAAAAAACGCTTTCTCGTTAAGGGCATGGGTTCACCCGTGCCGTAAGAGCCACAGAATCAGCCGGGCTTTTAGCCCCTGAAGGTCTGCCTTCCTGCGCTGAGCCGCCTTTTTCAGCACGTTCTTCAGTCCGCGCACTTTGCGGACCCGCCCACCGCCCGCGCGCGGCCCATCCCACCCGCGGAAACCACCGCATCCAACCCGCGCGCAATTCTCAACTCTCCCTGGGGCAAGTCCCTTACCCGAAGCGCCGAGAACGGCATGAGGCATGAAGTGTCCTGCCGGGCCACATCCGGCCCGGCAGGGAGATCGGGTTCACTGGGTTACCGGGTTGCGAGGGCATCCTGTTCATGCAACTGCGCCAGTTCCTGCGCCCGAGCGGCCAGTTCGTTGTACTTCGCCGCATAGTACTCGCAGTGCCCGACGGTCGCCGCCTGGTTCTTGGCATTGATGTCCGGATCCGCCTTGTACATCGCGACCATCGCCTCGTGCTCTTTCGCCTGCTCCAGGTAGCTCTTGGCCTGTTCGCGATAGCTCTGGGCAATGCGCTCATGCTCTGCCGGGGTCTTAGCCGTCAGGTCATCCGCAATCACAGCTGGCACGGGCTGCGCCATTGCAACAACTACCGGAGCCGCCTGCGGGGACTGCAAACGCGTCTCCTCGGCCTGCGCCGGACGGCCATACTTGGCCAGGTACCACTGCTCGAACCCGGGCGCGGCCAATGTTGAAGCCGACGGCTTCGGCGCCGCGTTACCCTGCGCAGCCGCTGTCTGTGCCTGTTCCGTTGGCGCGGGACGGCCATACTTGGCGCGATACCACTGGTCGAACTGGCTGGTGCTCTGCGCAACCATCGCGCCGTTAACCGTGAGGGTCAGGATGCCGCTAATCAGAATGCTCTTTACGCTTTTCATGGAAATCTCCTATGCAAATCAAATCGGTTTGAGTGCAATGCGCGCCGTGGGTTCGCGCCGTCTCGTCTTGGGCAGACGAAGGCCAGGGCGGTCTCAAAGCTGAAATGCGAGGGAGAGAATTAAATCCGGAAGACCTGGAAAAGAGTGTGTCGGTCGCCGGGCGAAAAGGACGCTTCACCCGGCGTCGCAGCCCTGTGTTCCGGAACCGCTGCCACAACCACCCCACCCAGCCGAGCGATGGGAACAGCGCCGTCGAACCGCGACCTCACGGAAGCAGCCGGCAGCGTCGTCGAGTGCGCCGACACTGTGCAGCATAGCGCCAGGAGGCAGTCTGATTCCGTCGCCGCTCCCTGCATCGAAAGCATGGAATCGTGGTTCGCCATGCGCTGCATCGACGCCCCGCTGGACGGCAGGCAGCAATCCATGCTGGAGTGGCCGTCCGCGCAAAGCATCTGGGCGCAGTTGATGGCCGCCAGTGCAGGCTGAACAGCAAGAAACGCCGCAAGTGCCAGGGAGACGGTTTGGAGAAATCTTTTCACGACCGGGTTGAGTATCGCTCCATGCCGCACACCCGGTCTGTGACCTGTGTCACGACGATGCTCGACGCCACCAGTCCGACCGCACCGCAACCGCCTGGCGCCCCATATCCCGCCCATAAGCCCATATCTGGTTCTTAAGACGTGGGAGCGTGTTGTTGTCAGGGAACGCGTTCTTGTCAGATCAGATAGGCCGGCACTTTAGTGCCGGCAGAGAATGTTGACAAATGCGCTTTTTCGTTAAGGGCACGGATTTATCCGTGCCATAAGAGCCACAGAATCAGCCGGGCTTTAGCCCCTGAGGTCTGCTTTCCTGCGCTGAGCCGCCTTTTTCATCACCCTCGGCCGGCACTTTAGTGCCGGCACTAGCGCCAGCCAGGCAATGCGGGCTTTTAGCCCCTGAGACATGCTTGTGACTTTTTCAGGTGGGTGCCCACCCTATAAAGGGCGGGTCCCATCCAAGCTCTGCTTGGGTGGGCCTGCACCCCGAAACCACCTGGCCCGCCAAAAAGCTGTCAAGGGCTCTCAACTGTGCAAATCCGGTCCTCAATCCTCAAACCAAACCACATCGAAAATCCCCCAAAACTGCATTTGAGTTTCACTCAATTTGGTACACTTAATAAGTAAAGTAAAAACAGAGAAGGGCCCAGGCTCCGCGCCGGGCCTTTCGCATTTAACCGTCAGCCTTCACAGCTCATAGCCGACAGCCGACAGCCGACAGCTGGCAATCGAAAACTCGCAAGAACTTCCGAGAAGTCCACGATGTCCGCATCCCGTCCCACCTGCCGCCACCATCACGCCAACACCCCGCCCCGCGCAAAAAATGTACCAAGTCCGAGGCTAATCGCTTTAGAAACATCACATAGGGGGGTAGATACCCCCCGGGGGGGATGCTCATGCCAAGCTTATCGCCACCAATCCGACCGCAGCTCGACGCCGCGAACCACCTCGGTCGGCACGCCCGGCTCCGGCGCCCACAGCTTCAAGCCGTCGGCATCCGCCAGCTCCGTCAGCCGTTCCATCGGCCAGCGCCACGCGTGCAGCGCCAGGTTGAACAGACCCCAGTGGATCGGCATCAGCAGTCCGCCGCCGCCCATGGCTTGGAACGCCTGCGCCGCCGCATCCGGTCCCAGGTGGATCGCCTTCCAAAGCTCGTTGTACGCGCCAATCTCCAGCATGGTCAGGTCGAACGGCCCATACTTTGCTCCAATCTCGGCGAAGCCCGGCCACCACCCCGAATCCGCGCCAAAGTACACCGAGTGTTCCGGCCCGCGCAGCACAAACGACCCCCACAGCGTCTCGAACCGGTTGAACGCACTCCGTCCGGAAAAGTGCCGCGCGGGCAGGGAAGTAATCGCGCACGTCTCCCGCGACTCACCCGCAATCGACACCGTCTCCGTCCAGTCCAGCTCCGTAATCCGCTCGGCCTGTACGTCGAACCCGCGCAGAATCGCGCCCACGCCCAGCGACGTCACCCAACGGGCCTCAGGCTGCAACTCGGCCAGGTGCCGCACGGTTCCTTCGCCCAGGTGGTCGAAGTGGTCATGCGACACCAGCACCGCATCCAGCGGCGGCAACTCCTCCAGCGTCAACGGCGGCGCAAAGAAGCGCTTCGGCCCGCTCCACTGGACCGGCGACGCGCGCTCGTCCCACACCGGATCGATCAGCACACGCACGCCATCGATCTCCATCAGCAGCGACGAGTGCCCCATCCAGGTAATCCGCAGCCCGCTCGCCGGCGGGGTCGTGTACACGGCCGCATCCGTCCGGAACGGCCCCAGCGGCACGCGCGGCACGCGCTCCTCTTTATTGGAAAGGAACTGCGGCAGCACCTTAAAGATCACCTTTGTCCCGGCCACTGTCGTCGGGACCGGGTTCAGATACTTCCGCCCCTGCTTCGCTGCACGCCGCAACATCGTCATATCTCGATTCGATGCCCCACGCTCTCCGGCGACGCAACGGCCAGGGTCACTTCGTCGCCGTCGCCTCATCCTGGTAAAACGCGGCGATCTCCGCTTCGTACTTCTTCTGCACTACGCGCCGTTTCAGCTTCATGCTGGGGGTCAGCTCGTCGCCTTCAATCGACCACTCCTCAGGGACCACCGCGACCCGCTTGATGGTTTCGAACGGCGCCAGGGTCGCGTTCACCTCGTCCACGATCCGCTGATAGCGCGCCAACACGCGCTCGTTCTTCACCAGGGCTCCGCGGTCGGCAAACGCCACGCCCTTCACCTTCGCCCAGCTTTCCAGAATCGCGAAGTTCGGCGAGATCAGCACGCTGGCGAACTTGTGCTTGTCGCCCACCAGGGCCGCGTTCCCAACCAGCGCATGCGCCTTCAGCTTGTTCTCAATCGGCTGCGGCGCAATCAGCTTGCCGCCGCTGGTCTTCAGCAACTCCTTCTTCCGGTCGGTGATGGAAAGGAAACCGTCCGCATCCAGGTTCCCGATGTCCCCGGTCTTCAGCCATCCGTCCGCGGTAAACGCCTCCGCCGTCTCCTGCGGCTTGTTCCAGTAGCCTTTGAAGACCGAAGGCGCGCGCACTTCCAGTTCGCCATCCGCGGCGAACCGCACCTCGACGTTGCTCAGCACCGGCCCAACCGTGCCGATGCGGTACTTCTGCGGGGTGTTCAGCCCAATCACCGGCGACGTCTCCGTCAACCCGTATCCTTCCAGAATCCGAATCCCCACATCCGCGAACCAGGTCGCCGTGTCCATGCCCAACGGCGCGCCGCCCGACACGAACAGCCAGACCCGCCCGCCAAACGCCGCGCGAATCTTGGAGAACACCAGCGCGTTCGCCAGCGCCCAGCTCAATCCGCCCGGCTGCCTGCCCGGCGAGCTTCGCTCGCTGGGGTGATCGAGCGTCTCCTGCCGGTGCCGCTTGCCCACGCTCAGCGCCCAGTTCAGGATCGCCTTCTTCAATCCATGCGACTTACCCTCCACGCCCTGGCGAATCTTCTCGTACACCCGCGGCACCGCAACAAAGATGGTCGGCTTCACCGCCTCCATGGCCGCCTTGATGTGGTCGAACTTCGGGCAGTACGCCAGCGTCACTCCATCCAGCATCAGCGCATAGTCCAGGTGGCGCGCGGTCACATGCGACAGCGGCAGGAACGAGATGCAGATGTCCTGCTCGGTGAACTTGAATGGCAGCGTTGACAGCGTGAAGTTGCTGGCCAGGTTGCCGTGCGTCAGCATCACGCCCTTCGGCTCGCCGGTCGTACCGGAGGTGTAGATGATGGTCGCCAGGTCATCCGGCTGCGCCTCCGCCACCATCGCATCGAACTCCGCGTCATGTCCCGCGCCCTCCGCCAGCATTGCCGGCGACTGGCCCAGCAGCGTGGCAAAGCTGGTTGCCATCTCGAACTTGCCTTCGTCCATCACCACGACGTGTTCCAGCGCCGGCGCGGCTCCCGCGTTGCATACCGCGCACACCTTCTCGTACTGCTCCTGGTTCGACACCACTGCCACCTTCGCGCCCGAGTCGTGCAGCATGTAGCCCACCTGCTCCGGCGTCAAGGTCATATACAGCGGCACGTCCACCGCGCCCAGCGCCAGCACGGCAAAGTCCGTCACCGGCCACTCCCAGCGGTTCTCGCTCAGTAGCGCCACCCGATCGCCCTTGCCCACGCCCCATCCCGCGAGCGCATGGGCCAGCGCGCGCACTCGCCCGTACACCTCGGCGGACGAGATGTCCCTCCACGCGCCCTTCTGGTCCTGCCACAGCCACGCTGTCTTATCGCCGCGTCCTGTAATCTTCAGGAACGCGTCGTTGATGGTCCTCACTTCCGGCATCCCAACTCCTCCAACCTGTGCACTCGAAAGTGTGTCACTCGAACGGGCCCTGTGTCGAATATCGCGGGCGCGGGAGTAAACTTATCTTATGAACCTCGTTCTTGATGACAAGCAGTTTCCGCTCTGGATTGTGCCGCAAAGGTCGATCAGCGATGTCATGCTTCAGCGCATCCAGAATGCGAACGCAAAGCTGCAAATCGAACGCCAGCCCAGCGGCGAACTTTACATCAAACCCATCGCCGCGCCCCACCGGAAATAAACCAGGGGCGCGCCCTGCCGCGGCTGTCCGTCCAGTAGCGCCCGCCCATCGCCGACGAGGATCACTCAGATTGTCATCCTGAACGCAGCGCAGAGCCTGCCCTGAGCTTGCCGAAGGGATCCCGTATTCTCAGGAGTAGACTGTCCCCATGAGCCGCGAGACGATCCAACTTCCGGTCGCCGATATGCCGCTGCCCATCCGCTTCCGGCCGCCTGTGCCGATGACGGACCACGATTTGTATCTCTTCTCGTCTCGCAATGAGGTGGCCTGGATCGAGCGCGAGGCCAATGGCGACATTCACATCAAGCCGATTCCAGGAACTCTGATCGGCGCAGTCAGCGCGAATGTCAGCTGCGACCTTGCACAGTGGGTCGAGAAGGAAGGGCGGGGCGAACTGGCCGCCGGTGCCGGATTCTTTCTTGCGGATGGATCGATGCTGGGGCCGCGCATCGCCCTCGTAAGCGCGGAGAAACGGGCGACCGTTGCCGATCGAGAGAAGGATGGCTTCGCACCTTTTGCCCCGGATTTCGTGGTCGAGTTCACCGGAATATGGGACGAACCGGGCGAGATGCACGCCAAGATGCACCATTGGATTGCTAACGGTGTTGGGCTTGGCTGGCTCATCGACCCGATAGAGAAAGCCGTCACCATCTACCGCCCCGGCGACCAGCCCGAACACCTCACCCAACCCACCTCCGTCCAGGGCACCGGCCCCGTCGCCGGGTTTGAACTGGTGATGGCGAGAATCTGGGAATAGCCTCCTGGCCGCTATTTGTTGACACCGAAGAATCCGACCCGAAGTTCGTGGGTGGGAATTAGGTCAATCGCAGTGGCTTTGAAGAGGTCCGGCTGGACCTGTTCCACCTTACCCGGCCAGCAGAGACTGACGGCGTAATTGTCCCTGTGCCTATCGTGGGGCCGCTCGATGAAGAGCGTGAAATCCGAGATTGGTTGTCTCCAGGTATTAGCCGTTGTCAGTATGAAATCGACGTATTCAAGGTAGCCATAGCCCTCAGTTTGCGGATCGTGACTGCTCGCCTTTTGAGGGCTAGCCAACAACGCATCGGTCGGGCAGACGGACTTTACCTCATCCACCGAATCTTGATCGACATCACGATTGTTCAGGTCTGCACTAGATGCCGTGCTCTTTGCGGCGATCATGCTCGACTGAGGAACCAGCCCGAACCCGACCACTGGAGAATAGGTGTGTGAGATATGGGTGATTGCGTGCGCCGGGAAGGTCTGACTCCAGTAGTATCTCTTCTCCACTGTCCATTGCGCCCAATCCGCATAAGGATCGTCATCCAAAAGCCCCGCCCTCACCAGAGCCGCCCTTTGAGCTGGCAATAGCTTGTCTACATCGCGAGCTCGGTTCTCTTTTTCGTCGAGGTGCCCGAAGGTGGCGATGTCAACTCCGTATGTCTTCAGAACCTTGGTTACGTCCTTGCCCTTGAGCATCGCTCGTGCTTCGACATCGAAGCGTGCTGGTCGTCCTTCGACCACCAGTTTGAAATCGTCAAACCCTTGCAGATGCGAACTTGGACCATCCATATCCATCTTGTAGGGCGGTATGGGAAAGGCCACCTCTGTCGTAATGTCCAAGTCCGTGTCGTTCCGGAAGTCGTAATCCACCGACACTTTGTCGACACTGATGGTCAATACTTCCTTCGCCATGGTGATGCGGGGTTCTCGGGTCATTACGATCCCGCCAGCGGCAATGGAGGCGGCGCCGTCATCGGCGAGGGACGTACAAGTGGCGAGAAAGGTAGAGAGAGCTAGAAGCGACAGAAAACGCATGCAGAGCCCCATTTCGATTCACCGAATTCTCGCACGGCGGGATAGATTATTGACCAAAATCGCGTTTTCCGGCATACTCAAAGGAGTGCCTTCGCCCTGTGCGGGGGCCAGTCACAGGCACCACGGCCGAACGGCTCATCCAGCCAGCAGTTGAACAAAAGCAATTCCGGATGGGTTCAGCATAAACATTGCTGCCTGGTTCGAGCGGTGGGAGACGAGGAAAAATGGCAAGAAAGCTCTCAAAGAATATGGTGAAGGCGCGTGCGCTCGTGGAGCACCGCCCGTACACCCTGATCGACGCAGTCCCCCTCCTGAAGAAAGCCAAGTATGCCAAGTTCGACGAGACCGTCGACCTGAACATCCGTCTTGGCGTCGACCCCAAGCACGCCGACCAGATGGTCCGCGGCACGGTTGTCCTGCCCCACGGCCTGGGCAAAACCAAGGTGGTTGCCGTCATCGCCTCGGGCGACAAGATCGCTGACGCCCTGGCTGCCGGAGCCGAGTTTGCCGGCGGGGATGACCTGGTCGAGAAGATCCAGAAAGAAGGCTGGACCGCCTTTGATGCCCTCATCGCGACCCCCGACATGATGAAGTCGGTCGGCCGTCTGGGCAAAGTGCTCGGCCCCAAGGGCCTGATGCCCAACCCCAAGACCGGGACGGTCACCCCGGACGTGGTCGCCGCCATCCGCGAGATCAAGGCCGGTAAGGTGGAGTTCCGCACCGACAAGACAGCGCTGGTCCACGTGCCCGTCGGCAAGCTCTCGTTCGATCCGCAGAAGCTGGTCGATAACGCCATGACCGTTATCAGTTCGGTGCTCAAGGCCAAGCCGTCCGCTGCCAAGGGCAAGTATGTCAAGGGCATTGTCATCAGCTCGACGATGGGCCCCGGCATCCACCTCGACTCGACCGTTACTGAGGCCGCGGGCAAGGCGTAAAAGCAGCCACTAGCTACTAGCTTCCAGCTTTTAGCTAAAACCTGCTGCGACGAGGATTTCCAGCTCCAGCGAAAACGCTTCGGAGCGACACAGATAGAGCTAGTAGCGAAACGCTGGTAGCTAGAGGCTAAGAAAATGGCACTGACCAGAGCAAAGAAGGCGGAAAAGGTAAGCGCGCTCGCGACTGAGCTCGAGCACTCCACTTCCGCGATTATCGGCACCTTCAAGGGACTGACCGCAGCCAAGGATTTCGACCTGCGCAAGACCATCCGCGGGGCTGGCGGCAGCTACCACGTCGTCAAGAACAAGCTGGCCGCGCGCGCCGCGCAGGGCAGCAAGATCGAGGCGGCGCTGCAGGGCCTGAAGGGCGTCTCGTCGGTTGCGTATACCTCCGGCGATCCCGTAGCTTTGGCCAAGGCGCTGTCAACCTGGGTCAAGGACCACGCGGAGTTCACCTTCAAGCTGGGCATCGTCGACGGCAAGGTGATCACGGTCGACGAGATCAAGGCCCTCGCGACCCTGCCGGGCAAGGAAGAGCTCTTCTCCAAGCTGCTCTTCCTCATCCAGTCTCCGGCGCAGCGTCTGGTTACGGTCATCAACGCCGCGGGCCGCGACTTGGCCGTCGTCATCAACCAGGCCGCCGAAAAGGGCAAGTTTGGCGCGCCGGCCGCTGAAGCAGCACCCGCTCCCGCCGCCGAGACATCCGCGCCGGCTGCTGAAGCCGCCGCTCCGGTTGCAGAAGCAGCCGAACCGGTCGCCGAAGCCCCGGTCGCCGCTGCTCCAGCCGCTGAAGTGGAAGCCGCTCACGCCGAAGAGGCAGCCGCGGGCGAGCAGCCCTCCGGCGCCGCACAGCCTGAGAACGCAACCGCATCGCAGGGCGGCGAAGCCGCTGCCACCGAACCGGTGGAAGGCGCATAAGTTTTCGCTTCCTCCCCTGGGTGCGCTTGTCTGGGCGCAACGGAAACCCGATGGGGAATGAGGCAGTCGAAGCCGGGGATCAGGGGATCAGCTTCGGAGACGCAAATCAGCAACACGCACCACGAGTTCTGAATCGACTTTTTAGGAGAAACAAAATGGCAGACATTCAGCAGTTGGAAGATCAGATCGTTTCGCTCAGCCTGCTTGAGGCTTCGGCGTTGGTCAAGAAGCTTGAAGAGCGTCTCGGCGTCTCGGCGGCAGCGGCGGTTGCAGCAGCCCCGGCAGCCGGCGGCGGCGCGGCAGCAGCGGCGCCGGCCGAGGAGAAGACCGAGTTCACCGTCATCCTGAAGGATGCCGGCGCCAACAAGATTTCCACCATCAAGGCTGTTCGCGAAGTCACCGCCCTGGGCTTGAAGGAAGCCAAGGACCTGGTCGACGGCGCGCCTAAGCCCTTGAAGGAGAACATCTCCAAGGAAGATGCGGCTGCCATCGCCAAGAAGTTCGAAGGCGTCGCAACCGTCGAAATCAAGTAAGCACCTCGTTAAGCGAGGCTTACGGGATAGGTCAGGGCTTTTGCTTTGACTCCTTTGGAGCGCTCTAAGACGTTCGGACAGGTCAGGGCTTCGGCCCTGGCGCTTTTTCCGTTCCGAAAAGGCCCTTAACTTGCATTCGGAGGCAGAACGCGGTATCCTTCCCATTGGAGAACCGCCTCTGCCTTGGTGTGCTGGTAGGCAGACAGCGCTTCCGGACATTCCCGAATCTTCGTTTTTTGTCTACGGCAATTTTCCGGTCCATCCCGCGTGTGCGGGCTACGGGGCCGGCCACCATGCGTTCTGGCGGCGGACATGCATGGTGACACTGGAACAGTAGCGGCAGCAAACCTTGAGGCTAGGCGAGCTTCAAAGGGCGGCAGGCATCAATTCAGACACAGAATCAGTGCACAAGTCGGTTATTGCGCTCACGGGAGGTGCTGTCCCTGCGGGCGCATTTCCGTGTTTATGCGCACGGTTGTCCCAGCTCCATATCTAGAAGCCCCGGAAATCATCTGTACGCGCACTTTATAGCAGTTCCCGCGGCCCGGCGAAAGTAAAAAATTCTTCTCGCCCCGCGCAGTTTTGACACAAAGCAGCATCAGGCGCACCAGCCAAACCGCATCGAGGGCGGAGAGGCCAAAACAAGCGCAATTGGAATCAACCCGGAGAGCAGCATTGGCGGCTTTCCACCTTCGCGCCGTCAGCCGACTTCAGCGGCAGCGGCCCGGCGAAGGCCTCGAATTGGTAGTAGCCCAGAAGTTTCAGGAGACTCACAGCATGCCCAGCGAAATGCGCGCGATCCGCACCCGCCTCGATTTTTCCAAGATTCCCACCTCCATCCAGATTCCCAACCTCATTGAGGTCCAGCGCCGCAGCTACGAGCGCTTTCTGCAGATGGACAAGCTGCCCCAGGAGCGCGAGGACAACGGCCTTCAGTCCGTGTTTACCTCCGTCTTCCCCATTACCGACTTCCGCAACGTCTCCGAGTTGGAGTTCGTCGACTTCTCCATCGGCAACTGGGAGTGCAAGTGCGGCTACCTGAAGGGTCTGAACCACCTGCGCACGGCCTGCTCCAACTGCGGCCACATGGTCATCACCGATCCCTTCCACCCGGGGGACGTGCTCTGCTCGTTCTGCGGGACCTACAACAAGAACACCCCTGACTTCTGCACCAAGTGCGGTGACCCCGTCGGCCTGCAACTGAAGTACGACCAGGCGGAGTGCGAAGAGCGCGGCATGACCTACTCCGCGCCGCTGAAGGTCACCATCCGCCTCAAAATCTACGACAAGGACCCCGAGACCGGCGTCAAGAGCCTGCGCGACATGAAGGAGCAGGAAGTCTTCTTTGGCGACATCCCGCTGATGAGCGAGAACGGCACCTTCATCGTCAACGGGACGGAGCGCGTCATCGTCTCCCAGCTCCACCGCTCGCCCGGAGTCTTCTTTGAGACGGCGAACAACCGCACCTACTTCCTCGGCAAGATCATCCCCTACCGCGGGAGCTGGGTGGAGTTTGAGTACGACCAGAAGAACACCCTTTACGTCCGCATCGATCGCAAGCGCAAGTTCCTGGGCACCATCTTCCTGCGCGCGCTCGGCCTGCGCACCGACGAAGAGATTCTGAAGACCTTTTACACCGTCGATAGCATCTCCATTACCGACGGCAAGCTGCACTGGAAGGTGGCTCCCGAAGGCCACTCCACCAACTTGCAGGGAACGCGTCCTGCCCACTCCATCACCGCTCGCGGCGAGGAGTTGGCCCCCGCATCGCGCAAAATCTCGCCGCACACGCTCAAGGCGCTGCGTTCGCACAAAATTGACTCGGTCGAGGTGGACCCCTCCGAATTCGACGGCGCGATGACCGCCTCCGACGTCGTCGACCTCACCACCGGCGAGCTGCTCTACGAGGCTAACCAGGAGCTCACCGCCGACAAGCTGCACAAGGTTCTCCAGTCCGGCGTCACTTCCATCGAGGTCTTCTTCCCGGAGCGCGACGACGTGGGCAACATCATCACCAACACCCTTCGCCGCGACTCCGTGCGCAAGCCCGAGGAAGCGTTGATCGAGATCTACCGCAAGCTGCGTCCCGGCGACCCGCCGACGCTCGACACCGCTTCGGCACTCTTCGAAGGCATGTTCTTCGATCCGCGCAAGTACGACTTCTCGCGCGTCGGCCGCCTGAAGTTCAATATCAAGCTCTACGAGAATCAGGACGCCACCGGCCTGGACAAGCGCACGCTGACGCCGGAGGACTTCTACGGCACCATCCGCTACCTGCTGAAGCTGCGCAAGAACATCGGCACCGTCGACGACATCGATCATCTCGGCAACCGCCGCGTGCGCGCCGTCGGTGAGTTGATGGAGAACCAGTTCCGCATCGGCCTGGTGCGCATGGAGCGCGCCATCAAGGAAAAGATGTCGGTCTACCAGGAGATGTCGACGGCCATGCCGCACGACCTCATCAATGCCAAGCCGGTGATGGCCGCCATCCGCGAGTTCTTCGGCTCCTCCCAGCTCTCGCAGTTCATGGACCAGACCAACCCGCTCTCCGAGATCACCCACAAGCGCCGCCTGTCCGCGCTCGGGCCGGGCGGTCTCTCGCGCGAGCGCGCCGGCTTCGAGGTCCGCGACGTGCACCCCACCCACTACGGTCGCATCTGCCCCATTGAGACGCCGGAAGGCCCGAACATCGGCCTCATCTCGTCCCTCTCGTGCTTCGCGCGCATCAATGAGTACGGCTTCATCGAGTCGCCTTACCGTCGCGTCAAGGATGGCCGGGTGCTCGACTATGTCTCGGTCGCCAACGCCGGCGAATCCGGCCTGCGCCAGGGCGATCATCTGGAGATCAACGAAGCCAACAAGATGAATGCGGGGCTGAAGAAGGACAAGAAGCGCACCATGGAGCTGGAGCCGTACAGCTTCTATCTCTCCGCGTGGGAGGAAGATCGCCACACCATCGCGCAGGCCAACATCGAGCTGGACGAGAAGCAGCACATCGTCCAGAACGTCGTCGACGCGCGTCGCCAGGGCAACTTCGTCCTGGTCAACAAGGCAGACGTGGACTACGTCGACGTCTCGCCCAAGCAGCTCGTTTCGGTCGCCGCCTCGCTTGTTCCGTTCCTGGAGCACGACGACGCCAACCGCGCGCTGATGGGCGCGAATATGCAGCGCCAGTCGGTTCCGCTGCTGGTTTCTGAAGCTCCCTTCGTCGGCACCGGCATGGAAGGCGTCACCGCCCGCGACTCCGGCGCCGTCATCCTGGCCAAGCGCAACGGCATCGTGGACTCGGTCGACTCCGAACGCATCATCGTCCGCGTCGAAGGCGAACACCACCCCACCCAGCTCTCGCGTGAGGTCGGCTCGGACATTTACCAGCTCACCAAGTTCAAGCGCTCGAATCAGAACACCTGCATCAACCAGAAGCCGGTGGTCCGCCACGGTGACCGCGTCCTCAAGGGCCAGGTCATTGCCGACGGCCCCTGCACCGAGCAGGGCGAGCTCGGCCTCGGCCGCAACGTTCTGGTCGCCTTCATGCCCTGGCGCGGGTACAACTTCGAGGACGCGATCCTCATCTCGGAAAAACTCGTCAAGGACGACTACTACACGTCCATCCACATCGAGGAGTTCGAGATCGAAGCCCGCGACACCAAGCTCGGGCCGGAAGAAATCACCCGCGACATCCCCAACGTCAGCGAGCACGCTCTGCGCGATCTCGACGAGTCGGGCATCATCCGCATCGGCGCCAAGGTGGGCCACAACGACATCCTGGTTGGCAAGGTCACTCCCAAGGGCGAAACCCAGTTGACCCCCGAAGAGAAACTCCTCCGCGCCATCTTCGGCGAGAAGGCCGGCGACGTGCGCGACGCCTCGCTCACCTGCCCTCCGGGCATCGAAGGCACCGTGGTCGACGTCCGCATCTTCTCCCGCAAGGGCCAGGAGAAGGACGAGCGCGCCAAGCAGATCGAGCAGGAACAGATTGAGAAGCTGGAGCGCAACCTCGCCGACGAGATCCGCATTCTCACCGACGAGCGCCTCAAGCGTCTCGAAGCGATCTTGGGATCCAGAGAGGTGCTGGCTGATTTACACGACGAGCGCACCAACAAGAAGCTGCTCAACAAGGGCGACGTCCTCAACCGCGACACCATCGAGCTGATCAGCACCCGCAACCTGAAGCGTATCCGCTACGCCGACAAGGACCCGCGCGTGAACGAGCAGATCGATGAGATCGAAGAGATGACCTCGCGCCAGATCGACGTGCTGCGCAAGATCACTAACGAGAAGATCGCCAAGATGCAGAAGGGCGACGAGCTCTCTCCCGGCGTCATCAAAATGGTCAAGGTCTACATCGCCATGAAGCGCAAGCTCTCCGTCGGCGACAAGATGGCCGGCCGCCACGGCAATAAGGGCGTTATCGCGCGCATCCTGCCCGAGGAGGACATGCCGTACCTCCCCGACGGGACGCCGGTTGAGATCGTCCTCAACCCGCTGGGCGTGCCTTCCCGTATGAACGTCGGCCAGATCCTCGAAACTCACCTGGGCTGGGCCGCCTACACGCTCGGCAAGCAGATTGCCGAAGCCGCCGCGCAGATGACCAAGGCCGGCGAGATCCGCGAGCTCTTCAAGGCGCGCTTTGCAGGCACCGCGGCTCTCAACCAGCTCCTAAACCTCGACGACGAGCAGACCATCCGCGTCGCCGCCGGCATGAAGCGTGGCATCTGGTTCGGCACCGCGGTCTTCGACGGCGCGCGCGAAACGGAGATCAAGGCGCTCCTGGCCGCCGCCGGTCTGCCCAGCTCCGGCAAGAGCAAGATGTACGACGGCATGAACGGCGAAGAGTTTGAGCAGCCCGCAACCGTGGGTTACATCTACATGCTCAAGCTCTCCCACCTGGTCGATGACAAGATCCACGCCCGCTCCATTGGCCCGTACAGCTTGATCACGCAACAGCCGCTCGGTGGTAAAGCCCAGTTCGGCGGACAGCGCTTCGGCGAGATGGAGGTCTGGGCGCTGGAAGCCTACGGCGCAGCCTACATCCTGCAGGAACTGCTCACCGCCAAGTCCGACGACGTCTTCGGCCGCACCAAAATCTACGAGGCCATCGTCAAGGGCGAGGCCGCCATCGAACCCGGCGTGCCGGAGTCCTTCAACGTTTTGATCCGCGAACTGCAGTCGCTCTGCCTGGACGTCGAGCTCATCAAGCTCGCCGACCACAAGAAGGTGCCGCTGCCGTCCATCGCAGCAGCCGACTAAGAACCAGCCCCCCAACTCCTGGCTGTTAGCTCTTGGCTGAAGGAGCAAGAGCTGACAGCGGAAGTGGGACAGGAACAGGAAAATCAGCAAAGGGCCAACGGCCCGACACATGCCAGCCTAGGCCGAAGGCCTAGGGAAGCCAGAAGAAACGGAAGAGGGCTGAAAGCCCGACACAAAAAAGCTCTTGCAACACCACAATCGAAATCGGCACCAGCACCAGAACCAAAGGCATCGCGATGCGCCGAAAGTCATCGCGGAACAGATTCGGTAACCGCAGCGAACACGCTGCACCTGCTAGCGCAGAAGAATTAAAGGGAGATTGCATATGTTCCGCTCCAGCCCCTTCGAACTCCTCGGACCCATCATCGACTTCGACGCGATCCAGATTCAGCTCGCGTCCCCGGAAAAGATCCGCTCCTGGTCGCACGGCGAGGTCACCAAGCCGGAGACCATCAACTACCGCACCTTCAAGCCGGAGCGCGATGGCCTCTTCTGCGCCCGCATCTTTGGCCCCATCACCGATTGGGAGTGCCTCTGCGGCAAGTACAAGCGCATGAAGCACCGCGGCGTCATTTGCGATAAGTGCGGCGTTGAAGTCACCCTCTCCAAGGTCCGCCGCGAGCGGCTCGGCCACATCGAGCTCGCCAGCCCCTGCTCCCACGTCTGGTTCTTCAAGGGCCTGCCCTCGCGCATCGGTCACCTGCTCGACATCTCCCTGCGCGAGCTAGAAGCCGTCCTCTACTTCGAGTCCTACGTCGTGGTCGATCCCGGCGACGCGCCCGTCAAGGAGCGCGAAGTCATCAAGGACGAGACCCGTTTCCGCGAGCTCGACACCCAGTACCGCCCCACCGGCTTCAAGGCCATGATGGGCGCTGAGGCCATCAAGGAACTGCTCAAGCGCGTCGACGTCAGCGAGCTCTCCACCGAGCTGCGCGACCGCATGAAGAACGAGACCTCGCTGCAGAAGAAGCTCAAGTACTCCAAGCGCCTCAAGATTGTCGAGGCCTTCCGCAAGTCGGACAACAAGCCGCAGTGGATGATCCTCGACGTGATCCCAGTGATTCCGCCCGAGCTTCGCCCCCTGGTGCCGCTGGACGGCGGCCGTTTCGCCACCTCCGACCTCAACGACCTCTACCGCCGCGTCATCAACCGTAACAACCGGCTCAAGAAGCTGATGGATCTGCACGCGCCCGAGGTCATCGTGCGTAATGAGAAGCGCATGCTGCAGGAAGCAGTCGACGCACTCTTCGACAACGGCCGCCGTGGCCGCGTGCTGCGCGGTGCCAACAACCGCCCGCTCAAGTCGCTCTCCGACACCCTCAAGGGCAAGCAGGGCCGTTTCCGCCAGAACCTCCTCGGCAAGCGCGTCGACTACTCCGGCCGTTCCGTCATCGTGGTCGGCCCGGAGTTGAAGCTGCACCAGTGCGGCCTGCCCAAGAAGATGGCGCTCGAGCTGTTCAAGCCCTTCATCTATCACCGCCTCGAGCAGACCGGCCACTGCACCACCATCAAGCAGGCCAAGGAAATGGTGGAGATGCAGGAGTCTATCGTCTGGGACATCCTCGAAGAGGTCATCAAGGATCACCCCATCCTGCTCAACCGCGCCCCGACCCTCCACCGCCTCGGCATCCAGGCGTTTGAGCCCGTGCTCGTGGAAGGCAAGGCCATCAAGATTCACCCCCTGGTCTGCACCGCCTTCAACGCCGACTTCGACGGCGACCAGATGGCCGTGCATATCCCGCTCTCACCCGAGGCCCAGATTGAAGCCTCGGTCCTGATGCTCGCGTCGCACAACATCCTTTCGCCCGCCAGCGGCCAGCCCATCACCGTCCCCACGCAGGACATGGTGCTCGGCATCTACTACCTAACCAAGGCCAAGGTCAACGCCATCGGCGAAGGGCGCGTCTTCGCCAACATCGAGGAAGTCCTGATGGCTCTCGAAGCCAAACAGGTCGAGACGCTCACGCCCATCCGCCTGCGCTACACCGGGCGCGTGCTGGACATGACCACCGCTTACGACGACCAGGACATCAACCACACGGAGCCGGTCGAGTTCAACAAGCAGTACATCAACACCACGGTCGGCCGCGCCATCTTCAACGAGGCTCTTCCCGAAGGCATGCCTTACATCAACGGCCTGCTCAAGAAGAAGGGAATCGGCCAGCTGGTCAACTACTGTTACCTCAACCTCGGTCTGGAGACCACCGTCAAAACCCTCGACCGGATCAAGGACCTGGGCTTCCGTTACGCCACCAAGTCCGGTCTCTCCGTCGGCCTCGACGACATGGTCATCCCCGACTCCAAGTACACCCTCGTCTCCGAAGCCGAGAAGACCGTCCTCGCCATGCAGCAGCAGTATCTCGACGGCGCCATCACCAACGGCGAGCGTTCCAACAAGGTCATCCAGATGTGGTCGGGCGTCACCGAGCGCGTCGCCGACGAGATGTTCAACAACATGAAGCGCGCGGACAAGGAAGGAGCCATGAACCCCATCTACATCATGGCCGACTCCGGCGCCCGCGGTTCCAAGCAGCAGATCCGCCAACTCTCCGGCATGCGCGGACTGATGGCCAAGCCCAGCGGCGAAATCATCGAGACCCCCATCACGGCCAACTTCCGTGAAGGCCTCACCGTGCTGCAGTACTTCATCTCCACCCACGGCGCGCGCAAGGGCCTGGCCGACACCGCGCTCAAGACGGCCGACTCCGGCTACCTCACCCGCCGCCTGGTGGACGTGGCCCAGGACGTCATCATCTCCCACCACGACTGTGGCACCGTCGAAGGCATCTACGTCACCCCGATCATCGAGGCCGGCGAGACCATCGAGCCCCTGCGCGACCGCATCATCGGCCGCGTCTCGCTCGAGAAGCTCAAGGACTTCGAGGGCAAGACCATCGTCGAGGTCAACCAGGAGATCGATGAAGACCTGGCCTCCGCCGTGCAGGCCGCCGGCATCGAGCGGGTCAAGATCCGCTCCGTGCTCACCTGCGAGTCCAAGCGCGGCGTCTGCATCCTTTGCTACGGCCGCAACCTCGGCTCCGGCAAGATGGTGGAGATGGGCGAAGCCGTCGGCGTCATCGCGGCCCAGTCCATCGGCGAGCCCGGCACGCAGCTCACCATGCGTACCTTCCACATCGGCGGAACAGCGTCGCGCGTCTCGGACGCTTCGCACCTCGAAGCCAAGAACGCCGGCACGGTGCGCTTCATCAACCTCGTCACCGTCCGCTCCAAGGATGGCGGCCTGGTCGCGATGAACCGCAACGGCTCCATTGCCGTCGTTGACGACAAGGGCCGCGAGAAGGAGCGTTACGCCATCGTCTACGGCGCGAAGCTCAAGGTCGAGGACGGCGCCAAGATCGCCCAGGGCGACACCCTCGGCGAGTGGGACCCCTACACCTTCTCGCTGCTGACTGAGATCGCCGGCACCGTCCAGTTCAAGGACCTGCAGGAAGGCGTCACCCTCAACGAAGAAGTCGACGAAGTCACCGGCCTCTCGCGCCTCGTGGTTTCCGACTCTTCCGACGAGAAGCGTCAGCCCGCCATCATCGTCAAGGCGGCTTCCGGCAACAAGCGCTACCTCATGCCCAGCCGCGCCCACCTCATGGTCGCGGACGGCGACGAGGTCTTCCCCGGCGACATCCTTGCCAAGATCCCGCGCGAAACCACGCGCACCAAGGACATCACCGGCGGTCTGCCCCGCGTCGTCGAGCTCTTTGAGGCGCGCAAGCCCCGCGACCCGGCCATCATCAGCAAGATCGACGGCGTCATTCGCTTCGGTGAGGTCAGCAAAGGCCAGCGTAAAGTCTACGTCACCGCCGACAATGGCCAGGAAGAGGAGTACAGCGTTCCCCGTGGTGTCTACGTCAACGTGCAGGAAGGCGAACGCCTCCGCGCCGGCGATGCCCTCATCGACGGACCGCGCAACCCGCACGATATCCTGGAGGTCCTCGGCGAGCGTGCTTTGCAGACCTACCTCGTCAACGAAATCCAGGAAGTCTACCGCCTGCAGGGCGTCGCCATCTCTGACAAGCACATCGAGGTCATCGTTCGCCAGATGCTTCGCTGGGTCAAGATCGAAGAGGTCGGCGACTCCAACTTCCTGCTGGAGCAGCAGACCGACCGCTTCCGCTTCAACGAGGAAAACCAGCGCGTGCTGATGAACGGCGGCCGTCCGGCCATCGGGCGCAGCCTGCTCCTCGGCATCACCAAGGCGTCGCTCTCCACTGACAGCTTCATCTCGGCGGCGAGCTTCCAGGAGACCACCCGCGTGCTTACGGAAGCCAGCATCAACGGCTCCATCGACACGCTGCGCGGCCTCAAGGAAAACGTCATCGTCGGCCGCCTCATTCCCGCCGGTACCGGCATGGAGTACTACCGCAACGTCCAGCTCTCACCGGAGCTCGAAGAAGCGGCAGCCCAGGTCCAGCAGGAAGTCACCGCAGCCATGGAAGCCGAAGAGCGCGAACTCGAACTCATGCGCATGGAAGGCGAACAGGAAGAAATGGCCGCCGAATAAGTACGCGTTACGGCGAAAGGCGCTTCGCGTAGTCTGAGAGGCGGGCCTATAAGGGCCCGCCTCTCTGATTTTGCGAAACGGAGCAGCCCGCAGGAGATATGTCTAACAAAGAGAATCAATTACTTCAAGGATCAGACGTTGAGTTGATGGTGACGCTTGTCGAAGAGGCGGCCAGGTCGACAGAGCAGGGCGTTAAACGTTTTATTGAGCCCGCCCAGGGGACACTTCGGCGAGCAGTGTCAAAGCGTCATCACCTCATCTTTGGAAGGCGGGGTTCCGGAAAATCCAGCCTGCTGCGAAAAGCGGCTGCCGACTTAACTGTGGGGCGAAGACCCATCGCCTATGTTGATATGGAAGCCTTCAAGGCGCACACATACGGGATGCAACTCCTGCCCATCCGCTACGAACACATCCTGCAACTCGAAGCTCTTCCCGTCCATCACAGCGACCCCTTCGATCGCCTCCTCATCGCCCAGGCCATCACCGAATCCCTCCCCATCCTCACCCACGACGAGACATTCTCCCTCTATCCAGTTAGGGCCATCTGGTAGCGGTTCGGGAACCAAACCCGGCGAGGAGGGTTCAAAGTGCGCGTATCCTTCTCCCCATGCCCCGCGCCTTCCTTCGACCGCTCCTGCTCGCTCTGATCCTCGTGCCCGTCTCCACGCCAGCCCAATCTCCCAAATCCCCCGCCAAGCCTCTCTTCTCCGAAAACTTCGCATCCGGCGCCATCGACAAGAGCATCTGGACGCTGGACGTCACCGGCGACAACATCATCCAGGTCCAGTCGGACAAAGTCGCCCACGGCAAGTACGCCCTGCTCGTCCGCTGCCCCGTGGCCACCAGGAGCACCCACGCCTACCTCTGGGCCAAGAACCTCCCCGAACCCCTCCGCCATCGCCTCTTCGGGCGAGCTTACGTCTACATCGCGCCCGTAGTGCCCGATCGCCACACCGTCTTCATTCAGGCTGGCACCACCGGCTTCCCCAAGGCGAAATTCGATGAGGTAGCCACCTCCCACGGCAACTTTCAGACCACCTTTACCAACGATGTTGATGGTGGCGAAGACTGGCATCCCGGCCCAGTCATCCCGCTCGGCCGCTGGGTTCTGCTCGAGTGGGAGTTCAACGACCAGCCCGCCTCCGAGACCATCTGGGTCGACGGGCAAAAGGTCATGGACACGCCCTTCACCTATAAGGGCGCTACCTCCGACCTTGTCGGCGGCTTCACGGACATCGCCTTCGGCTTCTTCCTCCGCGGCGCCGCACCCGATCCCTTCGACATCTACTTCGACTCGATCGCCCTGGACACCCACCGCATCGGGCCGGTCAAATGAACTCTACTGTGCTCCCGGCATCCACCCATGCAGCTGCATCCAATCTGCGATCAGCGTTGGATTCACCTTCAGTTCCGGCGGCGAAGTCGCGTCATCGCCCATGTGCGTGCCATGCTTGCCCAACTCAAAGATGTGCAGTTCCGAAGCCACCCCCGCAGCCTTCAGCGCGATGTAAAACGACGCGGCATTGCG
Source organism: uncultured Acidobacteriaceae bacterium (assembly GCA_963764735.1). Lineage (GTDB taxonomy): Bacteria > Acidobacteriota > Terriglobia > Terriglobales > Acidobacteriaceae > Edaphobacter. Next base: position 33,527 of record CAVXTS010000004.1, on the reverse strand, counting down.
CGAGTCGACCGTCTGGTCCCCCGTCGTCGAATAGATAAAGCACGGGCTCGTATCCGCCGACACGTGCTTCACCGGATCAATCGCATCCACGGCTGCCTGCGTCTTCTCCGTCAGAATCGACTCCATCGGCTTCTGTCCGTTGGCCAGCGGCACATTCATGTCCAGCCGCCCGTACGAGATGATCGCGAAGTCCGGCCGGTCCGACTGCTGCTCGACCGGATCCTTCGCCGTCGGATCGGCCGCGTGGTGCATGGTAGCCATGGAACCGGCCAGCGTTCCGCCGGCGGAGAATCCCCAGATCCCCAGCCGCTTCGGATCGACGCCCAACTCTGCCGCATGCGCGCGCACATACCGGATTGCCCGCGACGCATCCAGCATCTGCGCCGGATACAGGTACGCCGGCGCCAGCCGGTACTCCAGCACAAACGCCGACACGCCATGCGCCGCCAGCCAGCGCGCCTCCAACGCGCCCTCCTGCGGCATCACCAGATGCGTATAACCGCCGCCCGGCATCACAATCACCGCCGCGTGCGGCCCCGCTCCGGCTGCGGTTCCCTGTGCCGGATAGGTAAAGAGCTTCGGAATATCGCCATCCGTCGTCCCATGTTGCAGCGGCGCGCCATCCGGCCACAGCACAATCTTGTCCGTAAATCCCGGGGGCGGCGCGGTCTGCGTCGTCGCCGGTGGGGTTGCGGGAGTCGCGGACGTCTGGGCCGCCAGCGGCACGGCAAACAACAGCAGGGAAGCGAGGACAGTTCGAGTCATAGCTCGAAAGCATATCGCACGCAGACAACAACCGGAAAGCACGCCGCCGCGCAAAAACGAAAACGCCAGAAACCCGGAGGCTCCTGGCGCTTCCATTCTTGAAGAACTCGCAGTGCAGTGGATATTGAATCTCGGATCCCCCGCCCGATCAACTTCCAGCTCGCGCCGGATATAAATCGTGCGGCTTCACCTTCGACCAACCCCGGTCTCCCCTGGTCGTCGCGTCCTCCGGCTGTGCCGGCGATCTACGTCCGGCTTGCGCCGGCCATCATCTTTCGGCGGTGCCAGGGGCCAACTTCCAGCTTCCCCCGGAGTTGCATCCGCGCTCCCCCTGTGGATCAGCTTCCGACTTTCGTCGAATACTGCCTCCTCAGGCTTCACCTTCGGACCAACTTCCAACTCTTCATCGGCCTTTGGATCTTTCAGCTTACCTTCCAGCCAACCGTCGACTCGCGCCGACCATCAACCTTCCAGTTTTGCCTTTGGACTCGACCTCCGGCTTGCGCCGGCCATCGCATCCTCCAGCTTCGCCTTCACGCCCGGCCTCCGACTCGCGTCGGAAATCGTGCCCTCCGGATCTGCCTTCCAACCCAACCTCCGACTCTTCATCGGATATCGCGTCTCCAACTTCACCCTCCGGCCAACCGTCGACTTGCGCCGACCATTAACCTTCCGGATCTGCCCTCCGTTTTGACCTCCGGCTTTCGCCGGACTTCGCATCTTCGGGCTTTCCCTTCGCACCCAGCTTCCGGCTTGCGCCGAAACCTGCATCCTCCGGTTCTGTCAGCAATCCAGCCTTCGTTCTCAATCGGAGTTTGAATCCTCCGGCGGTGCCGTCGATCTCCAACCGACTTGCGTCGGCCTTTAATCATTCGGCGGTGCCAGCGACCAACTTTCCGACCTCCTTCGACTGCTGAATCCTTCGACTCGGCCTTCCGGCTGACTCCCAACTTGCGTCGGTTATCAACCCTCCAATCGTGTCGGTGACCAACTTCCGACTTCCTACGGGTCATCAGTTGAGAGTGACATTAGGATTGGCCCACCTGTGCATGCAAGTGCAAATTGCGTGATTTCTGTGGATATCGTCTCGACGCGCAGTTCCGGCTGCGGCTCGCACTTCAGAAACTCCCCCAAAAAGTCCAGCAAATACGCTGTTTTTGCTGCCGCATCACGACATTGGATCCCATCCAAAGAAAATCGAAAAATGCACAAACAACGCAGCAAGTATTTCCGTTGACAGCATTTTTCCCTCAGCAAATAACTAACGCATCCGGCTTCCAGCCGCCAGAAAGGCAAACTGGATGCATCACCCGTCCCCGTTTTTCCCACCCGTTTGTCGCGAAGGTTTTAGTATGTGGAATAGGGGGAAGGGGGTTCACGATGAAGCGCATTTTTACCCTCGTCCTGGGCGCGCTGGCCATGGTCGCCGTCGCACTCATCTCCGCCTTCGTCGCCATGCGGCTCGCCATCCACGGACGCGAGGCGGTGGTCCCCACGCTCACCGGCCTCACCGTCTCCGACGCTGGCAAACTCGCCGGGCGCCAGGGCTTGCAGCTCAATCTGGAAAACCGCTTCTACTCCGCCGACGTTGCTGCCGGCCACATCCTCGCGCAGGACCCGGCTCCCGGCTCCCGTGTCCGTCGTGATTGGCCTATCCGCATCACCGAGTCGCTCGGCGGCCAGCGCGTCAACATCCCCGACCTCACCGGCGAGTCCGAGCGAGCGGCCACCGTCAGCATTCGCCGCCTGTCGCTCGACCTCGGTACGGTCGCCCACTTTGCCATACCCGGCGATCCCGACGTCGTCCTCACCCAGACTCCGCCCGCCAACTCCAACGGCGTCGTCGGACCGCGCGTCAGCCTTCTCGTCAGCGATCTGCCGGACGCGGAAACGCAAGCTTACGTCATGCCCTCCCTGGTCGGCCTCACCTATGCCGCCGCGGGCGCGCGTGCTGGCGCAGCTGGCCTCCATCTGATGGCCGCTGCTGAGGTTCCGCCACCTGCGGCACCCCCAAGCGGCCCGCAGTCGCCTGCCTCAGCCAGTACCGCGGCTCCGCCGGCTCCGAGCCCAACTCCCAACGAGCAGGTCGCGTTCTCCGCCAACAGCATCGTCATCGGCCAGACGCCCCAGCCCGGCCATCGCGTCCAGCAGGGCGACGCCGTTCACGTCACCCTTGCCCACCCCGGCGAGCCGGCGTCCGCGCAATGAAAAAACGTCCGCCCGCCTTGCCGCCCGATTACCGCACCCTCTAGACTGTCGATCATGAGCCGATCCGCGAAATTCCTCGCCGCCCTCAGCGTTGTCCTCGTCTTCGCCGCCGCCTCGTTGCCCGCGCAGGATTGGGCCAAGGCTGCCCTCGAGAAGTCGCCGCGCCATCGCGAATACGTCCCCATCAAGCACGGCGACCGCACCGTGCAAACCTTTGTCGTCTATCCCGAAGTCAGCAATAAAGCGCCGGTCATCGTCCTCATCCACGAGATCTTCGGCCTCAGCGACTGGGCCAAGTTGATGGCGGATGAACTGGCCGCGCAGGGCTACATCGTCGTTGCGCCCGATCTGCTGAGCGGCGCCGGACCGAATGGCGGCGGAACCGACGCCTTCTCCGGCCAGGATCAGGTCACTCGCGCCGTCTCCGGTCTTGGTGCCGACCAGGTCGCCGCCGATCTCGACGCCGCGGCCGACTACGGCAAGAAGCTGCCCGCCGCCAATGGCACGCTTTTCGTCGCAGGCTTTTGCTGGGGAGGAGGCAAGTCCTTTGCCTTTGCCACCCATCGCCACGATCTCGCCGCCGCCTTCGTGTTTTACGGTACGCCGCCGCCGGACGCGGAGATGAAGAACATTACCGCGCCCGTCTACGGCTTCTACGCGCAGAACGACGCGCGCATCAGCGCAACCGTCCCCGCCACCACTGCCGCCATGAAAGCCGCCGGCAAAACCTACGATCCAGTGATCTACGATGGCGCCGGCCACGGCTTTATGCGCGCTGGCCAGGCCCCCGATGCCAACGACGCCAACAAAAAGGCGTATGAGGACGGCTTCAAACGCATGCTCTCGCTGCTGGCCAAGCCCGGTGCAGCCGCTGCAAATCACTTTCAGAAGCCCGCGCGCAGTCACGCAACTCCCGCGAAAGCTACGGTCGCCGCTGCGGCGGCTGTCGACTGCCATGACGCCGATCACAGCACGACGGCTGAGATGGCTGCGATAATGAAGATGTGAAAACCGTGACCAGGACCCCGCTCCCATCGCTCCAGGACGAACTCGACCGCATCACCCAGAACACCCGTGCCCTCGTTCAGCCGGAGCGGCTGGCCGTCTCAGAGCAGGCCACGGCCGACCTTTTCGCGACTGGCATCGAAGACCGCATTCTCCCCGCCGGCGCTCGCGCCCCGGAGTTCACCCTGCCGGACGCGCTTACCGGCAAGCCCGTCCACTCCACCGACCTGCTGGCGCTCGGCCCCTTGGTCATTAAGTTCTTCCGCGGCCGCTGGTGCCCCTACTGCACCACGGAACTGGAGGTCTGGCGTGGTCTTCACGCCGAACTCCGCGGCATGGGCGCGTTCTTCGTCGCCATCTCTCCGCAGACCCTGCGCCAGAACGACTTCATGGTCCAGCAGCAGAGCCTGCCCTTTCCCATCCTCTCCGATGCGGGCGCCGCCGTTGCCGAGCAGTTCGGCATTGCCTATAGCGTCCCCGACGAGCTCCGTCGTTACTATCAGGGAATTCTGGTCAACATCCCGTTCGTCAACTCCGGCGCGACGTACAAAAACGCGACGGAAGCAAGCTGGCGTCTTCCCCTGCCCGCGCTCTTCATCGTCCGTCAGGATGGAACTATCGCCTTCAGCGAAGGCCACGCCGACTTCCGCGTCCGCCCTGAGCCCGCCGAAGCAATCGTTGCTCTCACCTCTGTATAGCCTGGGAGCGGTCCGCGACTATTTGCTGTTCCTATACTTCTGAATCAAGTTCGTGGTCGACGAATCATGCGTCATCGCGGGCTCACTCGCGCTCTCCAACTCGCCCAGGATCTTCGTTGCCAGCACCTTGCCCAGCTCGACGCCCCACTGGTCGAACGAGTCGATGTCCCAGATCGCTCCCTGGGTAAACACCGAGTGCTCGTAGAGCGCTACAAGCTGGCCTAGCACCGCAGGCGTCAGCACGTCGGCCAGGATCGTGTTCGAGGGCCGGTTGCCCTCAAAGACGCGATGCGGCACCAGCCAATCCGGCGTGCCCTCCGCCTTCACCTGCTCCGCGGTCTTGCCGAACGCGAGCGCCTCAGCCTGGGCGAACACGTTCGCCATCAGCATGTCGTGGTGCCGTCCTAGCGGATTCAGCGCTTTGTAGAATCCAATGAAATCGCACGGAATCAGCCGGGTCCCCTGATGGATGAGCTGATAGAACGAGTGTTGCCCGTTCGTTCCCGGCTCGCCCCAGTAGACCGGCCCGGTATTGGCCGCCACAGGCTTGCCTTCCAGCGTTACATGTTTCCCGTTCGACTCCATCGTCAACTGCTGCAGGTACGCGGGAAACCGCTTCAGGTACTGCTCATACGGCAGGATCGCCACTGTCTGCGCATCGAAGAAATCGGTATACCAGATGGTCAGCAAACCCAGCAGCGCCGGCAGATTCTTCTCGAACGGGGCCGTTCGGAAGTGCACATCCATTGCGTGGAATCCGGCCAGCATCGCGCGGAAGTTCTCCGGCCCAATGGCGATCATCGTCGACAACCCAATCGCCGAATCCATCGAATAGCGGCCGCCCACCCAATCCCAGAAGCCGAACATGTTGTCCGTATCGATGCCGAACTTCGCGACCTCCTTGGCATTGGTCGAAATAGCCACGAAGTGCTTCGCCACGGCCTTCTCGTCCCCACCCAAACCCGCCAGCGCCCAATCTCGCGCCGTGTGCGCGTTGGTCATCGTCTCCAGCGTGGTAAACGTCTTCGAGGCTACCAGGAACAGCGTCTCTTCCGCGCTCAGGTCCCGGACCGCCTCGGCAAAGTCTGTCCCATCGACATTCGAAACAAACCGGAAGGTCAGGTCGCGCTGCGAATAGTGCTTCAGCGCCTCGTACGCCATCACCGGTCCCAGGTCCGATCCGCCAATCCCAATGTTGATCACGTTCCTGATCCGCTTGCCGGTGTGTCCCTTCCAGTCGCCCGATCGCACCCGGTCCGAGAACTTCGCCATCTTGTCCAGCACCGCATGGACGTCCGGCACCACGTCTTCGCCGTCGACGAAGATCTTCTCGCTCTTCGGCGCCCGCAGCGCAACGTGCAGCACTGCCCGGTTCTCCGTAATGTTGATCTTGTCCCCGCGGAACATCGCCTCAATCCTGCCGCGCAGATTCGATTCCTCCGCCAGTTGCAACAGCAGCTTCAGCGTCTCATCGGTGACGCGGTTCTTCGAGTAGTCGAGGAAGATTCCGTCCGTCTCTGCCGTCAACCGCAGCCCGCGGCCAGGGTCCTCCGCGAACAATTGACGCAGGTTCGTCCCTTTCATGCTCTGCGCGTGGGTTTCGAGCGCCTTCCAGGTTGGGCGTTGGTTCAGCGGGGCGATGGGCGGATTCTGGTTGTTCATAGGCGTCAATTTTCTCACGGCAACGATGTCAGTTTCAGATGCCGCAGTCTTCGGATAGGTTTCGCTGGAGTGTTCCGGCTTTGGACGCGGAGATTGGGCTTGCCATCGGCGCGCTGTGCGGTTATCGTAATAGTAGTCCGGCTATCGCGCATCTCGATTTGCAGCTTCACAGCTTGTGGGATGCGCAGGATCCGCATCCTGGTGCGGGCCCGGCCGGTCGTGAATTGAGGCCCCTGTGTCGATGAATGTAGCCACCCGCCGCCCCGCCCACCGCGCTTCCACAAATGGCGCGACTTCCGCAACAGCCTCGGCCGTACTCACCGCCCCGCGCGCCGAGTCTCCAGCGATCCCCGATGTTCTGGCTCCGCCGGCGAACGCGACCCCCTCTTCGTCCCTGGATGAATTTGCCGGCGACCCGAACTTCATGACCTCGCTCGCCCGCGGCCTACTGGTCATTCAATCGTTCTCACCGCAGAGCCCGCAGATGACCATCTCGCAGCTCTCGGTAAAGACCGGGCTGTCCCGTGCGGCCGTTCGCCGCTGCCTCTACACCCTTTCCAAGCTCGGCTTTGCCGGCGTCGAGGACGGCTCGCGCTATGCGCTGCGCCCGCGCATGCTCGCGCTTTCGAATACCTACTCCGCGTCCAGTTCGCTCTCCACCGCCGCGCAACCCATCCTGGAACGCATGTCCGCGGTGCTGCGCGAAAGCTTCTCCGTCGCAACCCTGGACGGCGACGACATTGTGTATATCGCACGCTCGACCGTCTCCCGCGTCATGTCCGACGACCTCCACATTGGCAGCCGTCTGCCCGCCTACTGCACCAGCATGGGCCGCGTGCTGTTGGCCTATCTGCCTGCCGACCAGTTGGAGCAGTATCTCGCCCGCGTCGTGCTGACGGCGCACACGCCGCGCACCGTCAGCAGCGTTGAGAAGCTTCGCCTGGCCCTGCGCAACGTACGCCGCCACGGCTACGCGCTGGTCGACCAGGAGTACGAGATTGGTCTGCGCTCCATCGCGGTGCCCGTTTACGCGCCCACCGGCCGCGTGGTTGCCACCCTGAACCTGAGCGGAAGCGCGCCGCGCATGCCCGCCTACGAAATGCAGAGCAGGTTTCTGCCCCACCTGCGCACCGCCGCTGCCGAACTGGGTGCCTTCCTCCGCTAGTGTGGTGTCTCTGAAGCTTGTTCCCTGATTGAATTGTCATCCTGAGCGCAGATTGGCGCGCGTTTGCGCCAATCGGAGTCGAAGGACCTGTGGTTGGAACCTCGACTTATGCAATCAACTTCAGAGACACCACACTAGGTCCGCATCAGCTTTAAGGCCGGCTAAGTCCCGCGCTGTTTCCCAGCGCCGGATCGAGCACTTTGTCCAGTCCCTTGACCCCAATCCGCTGCGCCAGCGGAGTGGCGCCGCCCGCCCCCGGCGCGGTGCCCATCAGCATCACATACACCAGCGCGGCCACCCCGAAACCCACGAACCACGCCAGCTTGAACAGCCAGTCGAAGTCCGGAATCCAGCGACCCATCAGCGCTGCGGACACCCCTGCCGCCAGCGCAATCAGCGCGCGCGGATTCACCCCGTTGCGGTACTCGTAAGGCCCTTCGCGGCGGTAGAGGCTCTCGGTATCCAGCCGCGTGTCGCGCAGGAAGAAGTAGTCGGCTACCATGATGCCCGCCACCGGCCCCAGCACCGCCGAATAGTCCACCAGCCACTGCAGGTAGTTGTGCGAGCTCGACATCAGCCGCCACGGCATGATGGCAAGACCAATCGCGCCCGTGATTAATCCTCCGGTGCGGAAGTTGATGAACTTCGGCGCAAGGTTGGCGAAGTCATTCGACGGCCCCACCACATTCGCGCCGATGTTAACATTCAACGTTGCCACCAGCAGCCCGATCAGCCCAAGGAACGCGAGCAGCGGCTGATGGAACCGCCCCAGCAACAGCACCGGCGACCAGATCGGTTCGCCAAAGATCACCGTCGATGCCGATGTGCAGACGATTCCAAGCATGGAAAACATCGTCATCGCCACCGGCAACCCGATCGCCTGGCCGACTATCTGCGCGTCCTGGTCCTTGGCGTAGCGCGTGAAGTCCGGAATGTTCAACGAGAGCGTTGCCCAATAGCCCACCATCCCGGTCAGCGCCGGAAAGAAGAACGCAAGGAAGCTGCGCGTGGAGGTGAAGTGGCTGGGTGTGGAGAGAATGGGCCCCAATCCGCCGGCACGGTGCAGCACAAAGGCCAGCAGCAGCGCCGACATCAGTAGAATGAACGGCGCGGAATAACTCTCCAGGAATCGGATCGACTCCACTCCCCGCCACACCACAAACATGTTCAGCGCCCAGAACCCCAGGAAGCATGCCCACGTCACCCAGGGCATGTGTTCCGTCTGCGGCGCCAGCACGTTCACCATCTGCGTAATGGCAGTGCCGCCGATCCAGCTCTGAATCCCGAACCACCCGCACGCCACAAACGCGCGCAGCATCGCGGGAATATTCGCGCCGTTTACGCCAAACGAAGCGCGTACGAAAACCGGGAAGGGAATTCCGTACTTCGTGCCTGCATGTGCATTTAGCAGCATCGGCACCAGCACGATCAGGTTGCCCAGCAGGATGGTCGCAATCGCTTCCTTCCAGTTCATGCCGCCTGCAATCAGGCTCGACGCCAGCATGTAGGTCGAAACTTCCATCGACATGGAGAACCACAGGGCGATGTAGTTATAGGTGGTCCAGTGTCGTTGTTCCGGTGTCGTGGGGGCCAGGTCCGGGTTATACAGACGCGAATCGGCGCGCAGGCCGTACGCATCCGTCAGACTCGTCGGCCCCTCGACGTAAAGGCTCATGCGCCGGGCACCTCGCGATGCACATACCGTCCGCGGCCCACCTTGCCGATAAACTTGCCGCCTTCCACCACCAGTTCGCCGCGCGAGAATACCTGCCGCGCGTTGCCCTTCACCTGGAAGCCTTCGAAGATGGAGTAATCGGTGTGCATATTCTGGGTCGCTGCCGTAATCGTATACTTCGCCTCCGGGTCCCACACCAGAATATCCGCGTCCGAACCAGCGGCCAAGATGCCCTTCCGCGGATACATTCCAAAGATCTTTGCCGGCGCCTCCGCGGTCAACTCCACAAACCGTTCTAGCGAGATCCGCCCCTCATTCACTCCATGATGATAGGCAAGCTGCATCCGGTTCTCAATCCCCGGGCCGCCATTGGGAATCTTGGTGAAGTTCCCCAGTCCCAGCGCCTTCTGATCGGCAAACCGGAACGGACAGTGGTCGGTCGAAACCACCTGTAGCACGTCGTCCTTAAGCGCATCCCACAACGGCGCCTGGTTCTTCTTCTCGCGCAGTGGCGGCGTAAACACGTACTTCGCATCCTCAAAGCCGGGCTTGCCCATGTCGTCTTCCAAGGACAGCACCAGGTACTGTGTGCACGTCTCGCCCTGCACCGGAAGCCCGCGTTCGCGCGCCGCCTTCACCTCCAGCATCGCCTTCTCATTCGAAACATGCACAATGTAGACCTTCGCCCCGCCCGCCAGCTCGCTGATCGCGACCACCCGATGCACGGCTTCTGCCTCTGCCTCTACCGGCCGCGTCAGTGCGTGATACAGCGGCGCCGTATTGCCCGCCGCCAGCGCCTCCTGCACAATCGCGTCAATCACCGTGCCGTTCTCCGCATGAACGCACACCAGCACGCCAAGTTTCTTGGTGCGCTCCATCAGCTTGTAAATCGTGCGGTCGTTGACCATCAACACATTCGGATACGCCATAAAGATCTTGAAGCTCGTAATCCCCGCCGCCACCATGGCATCCACTTCGTCCAGCCACGCATCATCCGGCCCCAGGTCGGTCACGGCCATGTGCAGTCCATAGTCGATGCACGCCTTTCCCTCCGACTTGGCGCGCCACGTCTTGAAGGCCTCACTCATTGGGTGGCCCATCGATTGCAGCGCAAAGTCGATCACCATCGTCGTCCCGCCGATCGCCGCCGCCCGCGTTCCCCATTCGTAATCGTCGGCGCTCACCGTCCCCCCGAAGGGCATGTCCAGGTGGGTATGCACATCGATGCCTCCGGGCATCACCAACATCCCCGTCGCATCGACGACCGTGTGCCCATCGGCCTTGATCCCCGGCGCAACCTGGGCAATCGTTTCGCCCTCAATCAGCACATCGGCCGGCTTCGTCCCCGCCGCACTCACCACCTTGCCGCCCTTAATCAAAGTTCCCATCGGCTCGCTCCTTCGCAACTTCCCTGCATAAAACGACCTTCACATTGCGCTTTGCTTCAGCCACCTTCTGAATCGTGTCTCGCTTAAGGGCATGGCCTCAGACGTGCCATATCCGCCTTTAGGGACCGCGGTTTTAGCCGCTGCGGTCCGATCTCCGCCGCTCTCTACATTTTCTGAGCTGCCTGCGGCGGAACGCACTCCGCCTCGGTCGTCCGCTCCGCCCAGGTCTGCGGAGCCAATCCCGTCGACCGCTCGACCATGGTGATACATCCATCTACCGGGCAGACCAGCGAACACAGATTGCAGCCGACGCACTCGGTTTCATCCACCCGCGGAATCCGCTCCAGCGACGTCGCAAACGGCCCCACATGCACCTTTGGTGGATCGAGCTTCGGAATCGGCGTCACCACAATTCTCTCTCTGCCGCTCTCATGCGGCTTCGCGTGGGCTTCGACATGCCCATCCACGGGTCCGCTCATCCGGTCGAGGTGAATGCACTGGTGCGCCCCATCCCAGCACGCGATGTGGCAAAGCTGGCACCCGATGCACAGTGACTCATCGATCTCCGCAATAATCTTGTAATTCAGATTCAGGTGCTTCCACTCCGTGACCTTGGGCAGGCTCTTCCCGCGAAAATCGTCGATGGTTACAAATCCCTTGCTGTCCATCCAGTTCGAGAGCCCGTCGATCATGTCCTCGACAATTCTGTAACCAAAATGCATCACCGCCGTGCACACCTGTACCGTGCCGCAGCCCATCAGGAAGAACTCCGCCGCATCCCGCCAGGTCGCTACCCCGCCAATCCCGCTCATAGGAATCGGCGGCCCATCCACGTGGTCCGAATTCACCTGCTGGATCATGTTCAGCGCAATCGGCTTCACTGCCGGCCCGCAATACCCGCCGTGCGAACTCTTCCCGTCCACATTCGGCCGCGGCTCAAACGTGTCCAGATCGATGCCCGTGATCGAATTGATGGTGTTGATCGCCGAAAGCCCATCCGCCCGTGCGCGTTTCGCCGCCCGCGCCACCATGCGAATGTCCGTGATGTTGGGTGTCAGCTTCACCAGCACCGGCGTCCGCGCTACTTCCTTCACCCACTCCGTAATCAACTGCGCGTACTCCGGAACCTGCCCAACTGCCGAACCCATCCCGCGCTCGCTCATCCCGTGCGGGCATCCGAAGTTCAGTTCCAGCCCATCCGCGCCGGCGCCCTCAGCCTGCTTCACCATCTCGTGCCAGGTCTCGCGCTTCGACTCCACCATCAGCGACGCAATCACCGCGTGCTTCGGATACCGCCGCTTCACCTCGGCAATCTCGCGCAGGTTCACTTCGATCGGACGGTCGCTGATCAGTTCAATATTGTTCAGCCCCATCATCCGCTCGCCCGCCCAGTCCACCGACGAATAGCGCGAGCTGACATTCGTAATCGGCTCCCCGATCGTCTTCCACACGGCGCCGCCCCAGCCCGCATCGAACGCGCGCATAATCTGCTCGCCGCAGTTGGTCGGTGGCGCGCTGGCCAGCCAGAACGGGTTCGGACACTTGATCCCACCCGCAAAATTTGTCGTCAGATCAGCCAACGCTTGCCTCCCCCATACATCTGTCATCGCGAGCTACGCAGCCGCAGAGCCTGCCCTGACCTTGCCGAAGGGACCCGCGTCTCGCCCGAATTGCCACGGAATTTGGCACCCTTCTCACGAGGTAGCCCCTCCCAACCATCCTGCAATACCAATCGCCGCCCGCTTGCCATCCGCTACTGCGTCCACCACCTCGCGTCCGCCGTTCACGCAATCGCCACCGGCAAAGTATTTGGGATTGGTTGTCTGCCCGGTTCGGCGGTCGATCAGCACTCGCCCATGTTCCATTGCCACTCCCCGCACTTGCGAGAGCAGTTCCAGCAGCGGGGATTGTCCAATCGCCGGAATCACCACATCGCATTCCAGCGTAAACTCCGACCCCTCCACCGCTACCGGCAGCCCGGCCTCGTCCTGTGCCATGGCGACACACTTCAGCTCAATCGCATCCCCCTTCGCCGCGAACGCCGTGGGCTGCGAGGCCCAACGGAAAGCAACCCCTTCCTGCACCGCATGTTCGTACTCAAACGCGAAGGCAGAGATATGCTCGCGCTGCCGCCGGTACAGAATCGTCACCTTTTCGGCTCCCAGCAGCTTCGCCGCGCAGGCCGCATCGATGGCCGTATTTCCGGCGCCAATCACTACCACCCGGGGAGCCACACTCAACCGCCGGCCGGTCTTGTATCCCGCGATAAACTCCAGCGCGTCAATCACCGTGGCGGAGTTCTCATCTCCGCCATCTAGCCGGCGCATCGCTCCCAGCCCCACGCCCAGAAACACCGCATCGAACTCGCCTTCCAGCGCCGTCAACCCCGCCGGATCGACCTTGCGCATCTCAAACTCCACTCCCAGCCTGCGAACCATCGCCACCTCGCGCAAGCTGTCCGCCGCGCGTAGTTTGTACTCCGCCACGCCATAGGTGTTCAACCCTCCGGGCAGCGGCCGGTTGTCGAGGATCGTTACCTGATAGCCAAGCTGCCGCAGTTCGGCCGCGCATGCCAGGCTGGCCGGCCCGCCACCGATGCACGCAACTCGTTCGCGCCGCTCCTCGCGCTGGCGCAGCGGCAACTTCCCCCCTGCCTCATAAAACGTCTCCATTGCAAACCGCTGCAGCCGGCCAATTTCGATCGGCTTCTCGCGCTTCCCATGCATCACGCACGAGCCTTCGCACAGCACCTGCACCGGGCACGCCCGGGCGCAACTGGCTCCCAGCACGTTTGCGTCAAGAATCGTCTTCGCCGACCCCATCACATTCCTGGAAGCAATCTTCTTGATAAACCCGGGCACGTCGATATGCGTCGGACAAGCGCTCATGCAAGGCGCGTCGAAGCAGTTCAGGCAGCGGTTCGCCTCCACCACCGCCGCGCGTCCATCGAACGCCGGATGCAGATCGGGAAATCGTGCCGCGATTTCGCTGGTGGGTTCTGCGTTGTCAGTTGTGAACACCGGCTCCATCCTCATAGCGCCTTCATTAGGCCGTTTAGCATGCGGTTCACTGCAAAGGATAGATTCTCGCAGACCGCAACACCCTCCGGCTTTCCGTAACCAAGCTGTCCGGCAACTCAAGGTTCGATCCACCCGCGATCCCAAGGAAATGCCGAAACTCTCCGGAACTGCACCGACCTTGACCCTCAGCGATATTGCTCGCCACTGAAACTGACGCTCGCCGAATCTGACCTGTCAGGCCCCACATCTCCTCTTTGGGAAAGGATGACGTCAACTTGTAGATGGCAACCGAGAGTTCGACTGCCCGCTGCCACACAACTAGATCTCGAAACGACTCTGCCGGCATCTCGTCTCCCACGTCTTTGCTCACAACTCACAACTCACAACTGCCCTATGGCTTTACTAAGTCGCCATACATATCCGGCCTTCGGTCGCGGAAGAACTGCCACGTCCGCCGCACCTCCGCGATCATGTCCAGGTCCAGATCTGCGGTCACAATCTCATCTTTGTCCCGCGAAGCCTCCGCGATAATCTTCCCCCGCGGGTTGCAGAAGTAGCTCTGGCCATAGAACTCCCCAATCTTCCACGGCTCTTCGTTCCCAACCCGGTTGATGGCCGCAATAAAGTAGCCATTCGCCACCGCGTGTGCCGGTTGCTCCAGCTTCCACAGGTATTCGCTCAGACCGGCGACCGTCGCCGACGGATTGAACACAATCTCCGCCCCATTCAAACCCAGCGCCCGCGCCCCTTCCGGGAAGTGCCGGTCGTAGCAGATATACACGCCGATCTTGCAGAATCCCAGGTCGAACACCGGGTATCCCAAATTCCCGGGACGGAAGTAGAACTTCTCCCAGAACCCCGGCGCCACGTGCGGAATATGCGTCTTCCGGTACTTGCCCAGGTAGGTCCCATCCCGCCCAATCACCGCTGCGGTGTTGTAGAAAACTCCTTCCTCCTCCACCTCGTACACCGGGATGACCATGGCGACACCTAACTCCTTTGCCAGCGCCATCATCCGCTGCACCGTCGGCCCGCCAGGCACGGGTTCGGTCGACTCATACCACCGGGTCGTCTGCTCGGCGCAGAAATACGGCCCATAGAAGATCTCCTGCAGGCACACGATCTGGGCTCCATCCGCCGCGGCTTTCCGAATCATCCCCACGTGCTTATCGATCATCGCCTGCTTGATCTCCTTCAGCGACGCTCCGCCGCCGTCGAGCTGCGGAGGTACCTCGTTTTTCGCTTGGATCAGGGAACATCTCACCACTCGTGCCATTTGCTCTCCTCTAGCCTGCAACTGCCTCATTCAAGACAATAATCTTTCCCCACGGGAATTCAAGCCTTCGGCCGGATTTGCCTTTGCGGGGCTCGCCCGGCTTTTCCCTCAGTCGCCCGGCGTAAACTCGGCCGGCAATAGCGCGTCTAAGAGTCAGGGCTCCTCCAAAGGTTCCGGAGGCCCTAAATCCAGGCAGAGAGTGAACCTTAACCCAGCATCCCGCGCAAGTCAATCAGGTTCTTCACTTTGGGGCCCCCCGGTGGCCCCGCGTCCGGCGCCGGCGTGGAGACGAGGTATCTTCGGCGCAAAGGATACAATTATTTAAGCTGGACTTTCATGCCATCAAAAGGTTTACTATCAGAAATAGGGCGACCCTCCACTACATGAATGCAGCCACAGACCTGGCACTTGCCCCCATTCTCGCAGTCGATCAGGACGATCTTTCGCGCCCGCTTCACGCGCCGCCAGGGAACCCGGCACAGGCAGCCCGTCGTTATTGCCTCCTCCTCCTGATCCTTCCCCTCCTTGCCATCCCTGCCTGCATCCGCCTGGGCTGCTCAGACTTCTTCATGCGCCACGGCGCCAGTGTCTGGGTGCAGTCCAACGACTCCGTCTTTACCATGCACGACCGCGAATGCGACGTCCTGATCTTCGGCGATTCGACCGCCATGACCGGCATCGACCCCGACGTGGTTGAGCGCAATACCGGCTTCAAGACCTGCAACATAGCCGTAACCAATTCGGTCCTCGCCGTCACTCACAACCTCACCCTGAACCGCTATCTCGCAAATAACGGCAAACCCCGGGTCCTTCTCATTCAGCTTTCCCCGGATGGCTTCCAGCCGGAGAGCAATGCCTGGAACCAGACCGTTTACCCCGAGGGCTTGCTGGAACTGCTGCGCCATGGCAATCCGGCCGACAGCCGCCGCGTCCTGCTCCGTCATCCCCAGCAGGCCATCGCGTTTGCCGGTTACGCGGCCGGTTTTTCCCTCTACTCCGGCATAAAGGACATCTGGTTCCACCTCACCCATCAACGCACGGAAGAAGACACCATCACCATCCACAATGGCTTCTTCACGCCGCCGTCGCCGCCCAGCAAGGCCTGTGAGCCCGGAGCCACGTTCTCCAATCCCCGTGCCGGCGGAACCTTTCCTCAGTTCGTTGTCGGCGAGTACGAGAAGGGATACGCCGCCCGCTCCGGCATCGTGCTGGTCAACGTCGCACCCATCCCCTCCTGCGACCAGAACCTCGCCGCATTCAGTTCAGAGCTGAACGGGGTTACCAGCAACTCGCTGCTGCCGCTCCCGATTGGCCTCTTCAACGATCCCCGCCACTACACCGCGATTGGTTCCGCAGTCGTCTCCCGCCTGGTCGCCCAGGAGCTCAACGCGGTAGCCCAGCGCAATCCCCAGATCGATGACCGCACCCCCACCCCAGTGCCTCACAACGTCGCCGAACTGAAAAGCGCCAGCCTCGTACGCTAAACTACTGTTGTGAGCGATGAGTTGTGAGTCCGCGCCCCGTGTCGTGGGTTTCATCCTGACCCGGGACTGCAAACACCGGTATCCCCCTATCCTCAACCAGTCACATAACGCCGCGCTGCGCTTCTTCTTAGCTCACAACGGCATCACTCACAACTGCCGTTATGCTCTTTAATTCCCTCCGCTTCATCTTTCTCTTTCTCCCCATCACCATGCTGGGCTTCCATCTGCTCGGGCGCTTCGGCAGGCGTCCGGTCATTGCCTGGCTGGCCGCCATGTCGGTCGTGTTCTACGCCGCCTGGAACGAGTTCTACGTCTTTTTCCTCATCGGCTCCGTCCTGGTCAATTACCTCGTGGCGTATGCCATCGGCTCAGCGCCCGAAGGCTCCTTTCGACGCAAACACCTGCTCACCTTCGGCATCTTCCTCAACCTGCTCGCGCTCTTCTACTTCAAGTACCTGTACAAGCTCCTTCTCACGGTCAAGGCCCTTCACCTCGCCAACCTCAACCCGCATCCCATCCTGCTCCCGCTTGGCATCTCGTTCTTCACTTTTACCCAGATCTCCTACCTCGTCGATCTGGCCCAGGGGCAGGCGGAGTGCGAGGACTTTTTCTCCTATCTTCTGTTCGTTACCTTCTTTCCCCACCTCATTGCCGGCCCCATCCTCCACCACAAGGAGATGATGCCCCAATTTGGCAGCGCGCCCCCAGAGGGGCAACCCCCCGTCCACGGCCTCGAACCCGCAACCTGCAACCTGCAAGCTGCAGCCGCTCCATCGCGCCGGTTCGCCTTGAAGGCCGAGGACGTCTCCCTGGGGGCCACCTGGTTCCTCATGGGTCTGGCCAAGAAAGTCCTGATCGCGGACCGGCTCGCCCCCACCGCCGACATCGCCTTCCACAACGCCGGCTCGCTCTCCGCCGCAAACGCATGGACCGGCCTCATCGTCTACTCCATGCAGCTCTATTTCGATTTCTCCGGCTACTCGGACATGGCCCTCGGACTCGCCCGCATCTTCTCCATCCGCTTCCCGCTCAACTTCGATTCCCCCTACAAGGCCATCAGCGTCACCGAGTACTGGCAGCGCTGGCACATGACCCTCACCCGCTACATCACCCTCTACCTCTACAACCCGGTCCTGCTCTCAGTCCAGCGGCATCGCGTGGCCCGCGGCAGGAAGACCTCGCGCAAGGCCCTCGCCACGGTCGGCGGATTTACCGCCATGGTCGCCTATCCCACCATGTTCACCATGCTGCTTACCGGCATCTGGCACGGGGCCGGCCTGCAGTTCATCGTCTTCGGCCTGATTCACGGCGTCTATCTCACCGCCAATCAGGCCTGGCGCCACTTCCGCCAGCCCGCCCAGCCGTCGGCCAAGCCCGCCGGCCTCATCCGCCTTGCCATGATGGTCGGAGTCTACCTCCAGGTCACTTTCGCGCTCATCTTCTTCCGTTCGCAGTCCATGGCCTCGGCCTGCGCCCTGGTTGCCGACATGTTCGGCCGCAACGGCGCCGGCCGTCTGGACGAAGTGCTGGCCGGCGGCCTCGCCTTCGCCCTCTTTCCCATCGTCTGGTTCTTTCCCAACACCCAGCAGATCCTCGGCCAGGAGTCCGGCCCTCAAGGCGTCGCGACCTCGCCCGCCACCCTCGGCGTCAATCCTGCACCCGCGCCCACCCTGTTTTCGGACTTCCACTGGCGCCCGAACTTCGGCTGGGCCGTCGTCATGGCTGCTCTCTTCTTCGCCGTCCTTGCCAACCTGGACGGCACCACCTCGTTCCTTTACTTCCAGTTCTGAGCGCACCACCACCCGTCACAACCAGCCACTGTCGCTCGGGGCCCATCCTTCGCGGACTTCTCCGTCTCGCCAAGAGCACGGGTCCATACCAGGCTGAAGGATGGGACGCATGTCGCCCGCAGCACCCCATCCTTCGCGGACTTCTCCGTCTCGCCAAGAGCACGGGTCCATACCAGGCTGAAGGACGTCAAGCGCCAACGGCGCGACAACATACCAGCCTAGGCCGAACCGGGGTCCCCGGCGAGCTTTGCTCGCTGGGGAGGGCAGGCCTAGGTTGGGCAGCGAACGAAGACAGAAGGGCTGAAAGCCCGACACAAAAGACCCGGGTTCCCTGATCCCTAATGCGACGGCAACGGCGCGTCCAGCAGCAGCTTAATCGCCTGCTGATACTTCATCGCCGGTACCGCCTGATACTGCGCCGTGTCGAAGATCAGGCTCTGCTTCACATTCTTCACCATCAGCGCACGCACCGTCAGCTGCTCCAGGATATGCCCCACAATCCAGCGCTCGCCCCCCGCATTCGTCTGCTGGACTGTCACCGTTCCGCCAGGATAAATGTGCGCCACCATGCCCCAGCCGATGTTGATGGCATGGAAAAGGCTGCCTTCCAGCCGCACCATGAGGTGGGTGCGCGGGTCAATCCAGACTCTGCCTTCCAGTCCGGTAAGCGGCTCGGATTCAATGTCCGGAGGCGACCACGCCGGGTTCGGCTTGAAGTCGAGCACCACCAGCGCCGGCTCACCCGCGGGCGGGTTCGGAAGCTGAGGCTGACCTGGCGTGTAGCTCCACAGCATCGCGTCGGGCATCATCCGGATCAGCTTGATTCCCGTCTTCTTGTTCTCCTCCTCGCGGCGGATGTGGCGGGCAAAATCCGCCGGCGAGTCGATCAGTCCGTTCAGACGCTCCCGCTCTTCGGCGTCCTCCTCCGGCGTCAGCGGGCGGCCGTTGTGCAGAATCAGCCGGGCCACGCTGCCTTCCGGGGTTTCGATCTGATCGCGCACCCGGTCGCCCTTCTCGTCCACTTCGTGGAGGCGGTAGCGCAGGTAGGAGTCAGGATGCTCGACCACCAGAACTTCGTTCCTGGCGCAATCCCCCGCCCATGTGCGCGCGGGCAAAGCCGCCAGGCTTGCCGCCGGAGCCGCTTGTGAGGCTGCGGCCACCACCGCGGGGCCGGCTGCTGCCGCAACCATTGCGGCAAATCCCGCGACGCACGCCCAAAGTCCAGCGCAGCCCGGCGCGGCTCGCTGAGAGGAATCGGTATGGCTGCGGCCAGTGGACTGGCAGTTCGAGTGTGCGCTCGTCATCAAGGATTCCGCTCAATCGCCTCGCTGGTTTGGACGTGACTGTGCCGGCAAAGGGTTCCTCGGTCTTCCGCCGACCTGCGTCCTGCCACCTCAAGTCTATCCCGTGGTGGAACTCCGCGAGCGCACTTGGAGGTTGGCGGAGCGAAGTCGCGGTACAACAGGTGTACCCTGAACCGAAGACGTTTCTGTACTCTGGGTCGGGCGAGGGCCAAACCGCCGGAAAGCAGACGCTAGGCCAACTATGAATTTATCGGATATTGAAATCCAGGATTCTTCCACCACCTTCGCCGGGCCGGAGCACAGGCCTCGCTCCATCGCGGAACTCGGTATGCGCCAGACGGTCCTCGACGATCTGGCGCTGAAGACTCTCTACCTGGCCGGTCCAATGTCGGTGTTCGAACTCTCCCGGCAGATGCACCTGGGCCTCGATGTGACCAGCGAGTTGTTCCACCGGATGCGGGCGGACCTGCTCTGTCAGGTCACCGGTATGAGAAGCAACATTCCGGATATTGCCATCACCTCGCAAGGTCGGGCTCGCGCCGTGGATCTTTTGTCGCAGAGTCAGTACAGTGGGCCCGCGCCCGTATCCCTGGAACATTACGTAACCCAGGTTCGCAAACAGAGTGTGCGCAACATGGTCGTGCACCGGGATGACGTGGACCGCGCCTTTGCCCACATGGTCATCGACGACAAGACCTTATCGCAATTCGGGACGGCGCTCAACTCAGGGGCCTCAATCTTTCTCTATGGCCCGCCCGGCGTCGGAAAATCCGCGGTTGCCGAGACCATGGCCCGAGTGCTCGCCGAGGACGACATTTGGGTGCCCTACGCGGTCGAGATCGACAGCCAGATCATCGTCGTCTTCGATCCTGTGATCCACAAGCGCGTTGAGGAGCCCAAAGGCTCGATGGCCGACGAGCGCTGGGTGCGCTGCCACCGCCCTTCGGTTCTCGTCGGCGGCGAGTTGACGGTCGAAATGCTGGACCTGCAGTTCAATCCCAGTACCAGGTTCTATGTTGGCCCGGTCCAGATGAAAGCCAACAATGGCGCCTTGATCATCGATGATTTCGGACGGCAGCGTCTCCGCCCGGAAGAACTCCTGAACCGCTGGGTCGTTCCCCTGGATCGCGGGATCGACTTCCTCACCATGGCCGGCGGCAGGAAGATCGAGATCCCGTTCGAAATGCTGGTCGTCTTCGCCACCAACATGAATCCCGTCGACCTGGTGGACGCTGCTTTCCTGCGCAGGATTCAAACCAAGATCAAGCTCGGCGAGTGTTCCGACGAGCAGTTTCATGAGATCTTTCGTCGCGTTGCTGCCAGGCAGCAGATCGAATTCGATCCCGCGCTGGTCGACGATCTCATTGGCATCATCCGCAACGGGTTCCATCAGGAGTTGCGAGGGTGCTATCCCCGGGACTTGGTGAGCCAGGTCTGCTGGGCCGCGCGCTACGAAGACCGCAAGCCACGCCTTGATCGCGAAGCGCTGATGGGAGCAGTCGATGCTTATTTTCTGTCGAACTAGCCCGCTCAAAACAGATTGAAGGCTTCAAAAGCCAACCGCGGCGTTTGCCTCTGGCCGCGGGGCTGGTATAGTTCGGCAAGCACCATCATTACAGTCGGAGAGAGAGACAACACCATGAAGCCAGCTGAGGGAGCCACCGTAATCGGAAAATCCGTCACCATTCGAGGAGAAGTGTCCGGCCAGGAAGAGATGATTCTGGACGGAGTATTCGAGGGAACGATTGCGCTGCCCGATAGCCGCCTGACGCTGGGACCGAATGCGCGCGTCAAAGCCGACCTGGTCGCAGGGGACGTCGTGATCTACGGACATGTCGACGGCAACATCCGGGCTACCGGCCGCATCGAACTGCGCGACTCCGCGGAGGTCAAGGGAGACATCGTCGCGGAAAGATTGTCGATCGAGGAAAACGCCAGCATGAAGGGCAAAGTAGAGCTGTCGGAGATTGCCTCGCGGGCCGGATCAACCCAGCGGCAGGGCGCAGGGCACACTCCCGCAACTGCAACCGCCCCCACTGGCCTCTGAGCGGGAAGGAGGGCCGCAGATGCTCAAGGTCTTTGGGGGTAAGGACAAGAGCGGTGGCGGAGGCGCTGCCAATGAGCGCGTGCCCCGCCATTCCAGCGGGTGGGGCCAGTTGCTCGACCGCATGCGCGGAGAGGAATCCCTCAGGGTTCTCGATATAGGCCCAACCTCCTCGACCAACATCAACTTCATCACCGCCCTGGGCCACAGCATCTACCTGGCCAATCTGGTGGAAGATGCCGCCAGGCCGGAATGGATCATCCCTCAGGACGATGGCACTCCCGCACGCTTCGATGTCGATGGATTTCTCGCCACCCACCTGGGTTTTTCCGGACGCGGCTTCGATGTCGTCCTGTTCTGGGACACCGCGGACTATCTCCCCCCGGAACTGCTGGGTCCTGTCCTCAACAGGATCCACGAGGTGATGGCGCCGGGCGGACAACTGCTCGCGATGTTTCATTCGGCAACCGGAGGCGCTGCTCCCGGCCAGCACAAGCCCGAGTTCTGCCGCTACCACCTCACCGACGCCAGTACAGTGGATGTGCAGCGCGCGGGCGACTACCCCCTCCTCAGCACGTATACAAATCGCCAGATCGAAACCCTGCTGCACGCATTCAAGGGCTTCCATTTCTTTCTAAGCAAGGACAACGTGCGCGAGGTTGTGGTGACTCGCTAGTGCGGTGTCTCTGAAGTTTGTCCCCGAATTGAACACGGCCGAAGGCCCGGCACATACCAGCCTGGGCCGTAGGCCCAGGTTGCGTTTATGACCTCGAAGCGAGGACTACTTTGCGGCAGTTCCCGCCTTGGCTGCCTGTTTTCTCCGCTCCGCCCAGCGGCGCTTCATCGCGTCCGCGATCCGCTTGCGGCCTTCCGGGCTCAGTTTGCGCTTGTGCGCTGCTCCCTTGGAATTCTTGCTTCCCTTGGGGCGTCCCGGTCCTTTGCCTGTCGTTCCCACAAATCCCGAAAGTAGTTCGCGCGCCTGTTGCAGCTTCGAAATCTCGGCATCAATCTCTTTAATAATTCGGCTTACTTCCACGTGTTGCCTCCTTGTAGTGATCGGCAAAACTGCTTGCCGACCCCATCTCTCCAGTGCCCGAGCTTCATCCAAACAGGCCGCGACCACTTACTAAATTGCTAATTCTTAACATAATTCCTTCAGCGCAAGAATACCGAAGTAAAAACAGACTTGCAAATCACTTAGCCTGCTTTTCTCTAGTCAATATTGAGTCCAGTTCCACAATTGCAGGCCCAATCGTAACCAGTCGACCTGGCCTGCAATGGTAGACTTTTCGTAGCAATGCGATCGATTCCAGCCCGGTTGTGGGCACTTGCAGTTCTCTCCGGCGTAATTCAGGTGCTGTCATTTCCTATTGCAGGCCCGGCGCCCGTCTGGCGCTCCGCGCTGTGCTGGGTCGCACTGGCTCCCCTGCTATTGGCACTTACCGGCAACGATGTTGCCGGCCGCCCGCTGAGCGCAATTCAAGGCGCCCTGCTGGGGTATAGCTCGGGATTTGTCTGGTACCTGGGGAATTGCTACTGGATTTTTCCAACCATGCATGCCTACGGTGGGATTGCCCAGCCCGCCGCCGCCGGCATACTGGCTCTCTTCTGTCTCTATCTCGGCCTCTATCATGCCCTGTTCGGCGCGCTGATCGCCGCGTTCCGGCGCAGCAAACTAGGGGTCCAGGGAGCGCTTCTGGTCAGCCCATTCGCGTGGATTGCTGTGGAATTGGCGCGCGCCCGCGTTACCAGCTTTCCCTGGGACCTGTTGGGCATCGCTCAGGTGGATAACCCACTGCTCACCCGCCTTGCCCCATTTACCGGAGTCTATGGAATTTCCTTTGTAATCGCCGCCGTGAATGCCTTATGGCTGGCTCGCATCTCCATCAAGGATCGGCGTCATACCAGGACCGCTCTCACCGTCGCCGGTGTTGCCATCATCCTTCTGTATCTCGTGTTTCTGCACCACATTCAAGCGCCGGTTCATAAAGGAACAACCGCTACGGCAATTCTTGTTCAGGAAAACATTGAAGTAGGTGCCGCCGCTGCCAAGGCTGGTCCTGAACTTAGCCTCGATCAGGAGTTGCAGACATATTCTTCTTTGAGCCTGTTTCCTCCTGACGGCGAAACCTGCTATGGAATGCCTGAAGTGCCATCGACTAAGTGTGTCGGCCTTCTCACTCCACAATCCGGCACTCACTATCTCTCCCAGGCAAATCTGATCGTCTGGCCGGAAGCTCCCAACAAGTTCGTCGATAGCGATAGGGACTTTCGCACGGCGATGTCCCGGCTGGCGCGCGCCGCCGCTGCGCCAATCATCGTTGGCGATATGGGTGTTGCCGTCGATAGCCACGCCGACCAGGGCTACCACCTATATAACTCCGCCGACTTTATTCGGCCCGATGGCAGCTTTGCCGGTCGTTATGACAAGATGCACCTGGTGCCCTTCGGCGAGTACACGCCATACAAGAAACTATTCTTCTTTGCCGGGAATCTGCTCCAGGATGTTGGATTATTCGAGCCCGGCAAGCAGCGACAGGTATTCACCACCGGCGGCCACACCTATGGCACTTTCATTTGTTATGAGTCGGTCTTCGGCGATGAGATTCGTCAATACGCGAACCTCGGCGCGGATGTCCTCGTGAATATCTCCGACGACGGGTGGTATGGCGATAGTAGCGCAGCGTGGGAGCACCTGAACATGGTTCGCATGCGCGCAATCGAGAACCATCGCTGGGTGTT
Source organism: uncultured Acidobacteriaceae bacterium (assembly GCA_963764735.1). Classification (GTDB taxonomy): domain Bacteria; phylum Acidobacteriota; class Terriglobia; order Terriglobales; family Acidobacteriaceae; genus Edaphobacter. The sequence continues at coordinate 9,301 of CAVXTS010000004.1, read as the reverse complement.
GCGTGCAACCAACACCGGCATAACTGCCGCAATCGACCCGCAAGGCCGGGTAGTTGTGGCTGCGCCGCGGCACATAAGAACCAGCCTCCGCGCGGGCTTCGACTATGAGCACGATATTACGTTCTATGCCGCACACGGCGACTTATTCGCGTATCTCTGTTCTTTGCTGACAGCAGTAGCCTTGGGCCTAAGCTTTGTTAGCAGGCCTGGCTCAAGCAACCAGCCACTTCCAACCGCCAGTTAGACTCCGAGTTACTGCGGTGGCGGCTGGGGTGGTGGCGGTTGGGACTGCTTGTTGTTGCCCCCACCGAAAATCTTCTGTAGCAGATTCTTCTTGGGCGGGCCGGGTTCGCTGGCCGGAGGAGTCGACGGTTCCGGAGGCGTCGCAGTTGGACTCGCCCCTCCGCCAAATAGTTTCCGGATCAACGATTGCGGCGATCCGCCCATCTGGCTGCAGGTGCTGCTCGGAGCCGTCCCGTCGAGGAATGCAATGGAGTAGTCTTCCGGGCAACTGGCGTCCGCCGGTAGCCAGGTGTTCTTGTCGACCGGGATGACCTCAACCCCCTGCGGTGGGCTGAAGCCGTGCATATCCGAGTACTGCGGCAGCTTAATCGCGCGGTTCATGAACTCCGCCCAGATCGGCGCCGCCGCATGCGCCCCTTCAATCTTGACGTCGGTGTAGTCGTCGTTCCCGACCCATATGATACAGAGCAGATTTGTCGAGTAGCCCGCGAACCAGGCATCGTGCGACGTGCCGGTTTTGCCGGCGCCCGGCGCGCTAAAGCCGTGTGCCCGCGCGGCCGCCGCTGTGCCAAAGGTCATCGCGTTCTCCATCAGCGACTGGGTCAGGAACGCGGTGCGCGGGTCCAGGATCTGCTTGGCCTCGGGCGCAAAGTCGGCAACCACATCGCCGTTGGCGTTGCGCACACTCGCCAGCATCCACGGCTTCAGGTGGACGCCGTTGTTGGCAAAGACGGTATAGGCGCCCGCCATGTCGATCGGTGTTGCGTTATACGTTCCGATCGCCACCGACGGCGTGCCGCGTGCGTTCACAATGCCGGCCGACCGCGCCAGCGCGGCCACGTTCTCATAGCCCACCATCTGCGCCAGGCTGATGGTCGCGATATTCAACGAGTGTGCAATTGCCACGACCGCCGGCACCATCCCCGGGTATTCGCCCTTCTCGAAGTTGCCGGGAGTGTACGACTGGCCATTCGTCCCGAAGTCCTGCGGGTCGTCGTTGAGGGGGGTGAGCGCGGTAAACACGCTGCCGTCGCCGAGTTGCGTTCCGTTCAGTGAGGTGTTGAAGGCCGTCGCATACACGAATGGCTTGAAGATGGAGCCGGTGGGGCGCTCGGCTGTGGCATGGTTCAGTTGCGAGATTCCGTAGTTGCGGCCGCCAACCAACGCAAGAATCTGCCCCGTATGCGGATTCAGCGCAACCAGCGCAACCTGCGGATAGCTGAAGTTCGTATCCCCCTTCTTGTGCAGTTTGCGCACCATGTCGTCGACGTTCTTCATGCCCACATCGACAGCTTCGGACGCCGCCTGCTGCAGTTCAGGGTCCAGCGACGTATAGATTCGCAGTGAGTCGTGGCCCAGTTCCTGGTCGCCGATCCTTTGTGCCAGTTGGTCATGCACCAGGTCCACAAAGTAAGGCGCTTCCCCCGCATCCACATTGGACTGAGTCAGCTTTAGCGGCTCGGCTTTGGCGCGCGCTGCTTCGTCGGAGGTGATCGCCCCGGTCTCTACCATCGAATCCAGCACCAGGTTGCGGCGCTCCATGGTCCGCTCCGGATGGCGGTAGGGATTGTAGTAACTCGGGTTCCGAAACAGCGCCGCAATGGTCGCAATCTGCGCCAGGTCGAGCTGCCGCAGGTCCTTGCCGAACAGCGTCTGCGACGCCTCCGAAACGCCGTCAATCTCATAACTCCCGCGGTGGACCAGGTTCATCTCGTTCGCGTACATCTCAAAAATCTGCGGCTTGCTGAAGCGCGCCTCCAACTGGTACGTGATCATCAACTCTGCAACTTTGCGCGAGATCGTCTTGTCCGGCGTCAGGAAGAAGTTCTTCGCCAGTTGCTGGGTCAGCGTAGACCCGCCGCAATCTCTCCGGCCTGCCAGAATGTCATGCACAATGCACTCGGCAGTGCGCCCGTAGTTCACCCCGCCATGCTCAAAGAAGCGCCGGTCTTCAATCGCTGTCACCGCCTGCACCATCTGCGGCGGAATCTCCTTGTAGGTCACCAGGCGCCGCTTGGTCCGGTTCTTGTCCTCGGACAGTGCGGTGATCAGTTGCGGTTCCAGTTGGTAGGCAGCCAGCGGCGCGCCGTTATCGGCACTGATCGACGTCACCGTGGTGCCGGAGTCGGAATCCGCCCCGGCAGCCAGGTCGGCCTCGGCGCTATGCCCCGTGGTAATCGTGGCGCCGTCGGTGGAGTGGTAGCTCTCCGGGCCGGGTTTGATGGTGATGCTGTCGCCGTTCTCCGTAAACGTGCCCAGCTGAGGGTTCGTGTTGTAGCCTGCCCGCCGCAGGTCCTGTGCGATGAACGAGATCGTCAGGTGCTGGCCTATGCGGACCTCCCGCGGCGCCGCATACACCTGCTCAACATTGGCGAAGATCGGTCCAGCGGCCAGGCGGTCGTCCACAATCTTCTGATATTTGAAATACATCGCGCCGAATACGGCGACGCCCACCACCAGGCACCCCAGCAGCAGGATGAGAACGCCGCGCAGAAAACGATGGCGCCCGCCTAACGGCTTGGCGAACGGGGTAAGGCGATTGGCGAGTTTGACTTTGACGGCCATAGATCGAAGGGCAACCCCATTTCAGCACCGGCCCAGCCGGCGACACAACTCACAACTCACAACTCACAACTCACAACTGTCTTCAGGTGTTGGACAACTTCCTCGATAGCAATGTCGTCAGTCTGGTTGGTCAGGCGGTTCAGGACCTCAACTTTGCCCTCTGCCAGTTTCTTCCCCACTGCGATACGGAAGGGTGCGCCGATAAGTTCGGCGTCCTTGAATTTGACGCCGGCGCGCTCGTCCCGGTCGTCCAGCACCACGTCGATTCCTGCATCGCTCAACTCCTGGGCAATCTTTTCCCCCGCCGCCAGCAGCTCCGTCTCGCGCACATTCGTCACGGAAACCACCACTTGGAACGGTGCAATCGCCGGCGGCAGCGCATACGCATCCGTCTGCCCGCGCGCCGCAAACCGCCCCGCGGACTGCTCAATCGCCGCCGTCAGCACGCGCTCGATGCCGATCCCGTAGCTGCCCATAATCGGCGTCGTCTCCTTGCCGTCGCGGTTCAGCACGCTCGCGCCCATCGACTTCGAATACTTATACCCCAGCTTGAAGATGTGGCCAATCTCCACCGCCTTGCCAATGCGCAGCGGTTCGCCGCCCACCGGATCGGCCTCGCCCTCGTTCACGCTGCGCACTTCCGCGATCACGGTCGGTGTGAAATCGCGCCCCGGAGTGACATTCCGATAGTGATAGTCCGCCTTGTTCGCCCCTGCCACCAGGTTCTTCCGTCCTTCCAAGCCCGGGTCCAGAACGACAATCGTGCGCAACCCTTCGCTCGGCACATCGCGCAGCACGCCCTTCAGCTTCCCCAGCTCCTTACCCGACTTCAGCCCATTCAGCGACCCGCCCGTCATCACCTGGGCAATGCCAACTGGCCCCAGAAACCCGGCAGGCCCGCCGACGAACACCTCCAACTCCTCGGCCATCATCGGGCGAAGCTCCGCCGTCCCGGCAACCTGGTTCAGCTTCGTCTCATTCACTTGGTGGTCCCCGCGCAGGAACGCCACCACCGGCCGCAGCGGAGGCGTCGCCGCCGTGCCCATAAACGCCACGCACTTGATGTCCTGGCACGCCTCGATGCCAAAGAACTCGGTCACGTCGGCAATCGACGCTTTCCCCGGCGTATGCACCAGCTCCGGCATCCCATCGCCGGTCGCCTCCAGGTCTGCGATCGCCGCCAGTTTGCTGGTCGCCTTCTCCACGTTGGCTGCGTAGCCTGAGGCCGAACTCGCAATCAGGTCTTCGCCCGCGTCCGTGTAGACCATAAACTCCTGCGATCCCGATCCGCCCATGGCCCCCGAATCGGCGTCCACCGCGACAAACTCCAGCCCGCAGCGGCTGAAGATCCGCCGATACGCCTCGTAGTGCTTCCGGTAGCTCGCATCCAGGCCCGCCTCGTCGATGTCGAAGGAGTACGCGTCCTTCATCAGGAACTGCCGCACCCGCAGCAGCCCGGACTTGGGCCGCGGCTCGTCCCGGAACTTGGTCTGGATCTGGTACCAGATCTGCGGCAGTTGCTTGTAACTCCGCAGTTCCGACCGCGCTATGGTCGTCATGATCTCTTCGTGCGTCATCGCCAGGCACATCTCCGCGCCCTTGCGGTCCTTCAGCCGGAACATGTTCTGTCCCATGCCCGTCCACCGGCCGCTCTCCTCCCACACCTCGCGCGGGTTCAGCGCTGGCAGGTAGAACTCTTGCCCAATCTTGTCCATCTCCTGCCGCACAATCGCCACAATCTTGTTCACCGCCCGATTGCCCAGGAACAGGTACGAGTACAGCCCCGCTCCCAGCTGCCGGATATACCCGGCGCGGAGCAGCAGCTTATGACTTGCGACCTCGGCGTCGGCGGGCGCCTCGCGCAGCGTAGGGATAAAGAGCTGGGACCAGCGATGCATGAATGGCTTTTTCGAAAACACTTTCCGGCCTTGGACTTGGGTCCAGCCCGCTGCCTCCGGAGGGCGGAAGCAGGCGCGCGAACAGGGAAGGGGCCTTCGCCCATTCTAAACCGCCGGCCGGCTGCCCCATCGCCCGCCCTGAGGCCAGCCGAAGGGTTCCCCGGCCGCCCCTGCATTTCGAACTTGTTACCGCGCATGCTTTTCGAACTTGTCATTCTGAGCGGTACGCGAAGAATCCCCGTAGTTGGTCCCACCCTCGCCACCGCCCATGCTTTTCGAACTTGTCCTTCTGAGCGGTACGCGAAGAATCCCCGTAGTTGGTCCCACCCTCGCCACCGTCCATGCTTTTCGAACTTGTCCTTCTGAGCGGTACGCGAAGAATCCCCGTAGTTGGTTCCGCCACCGTCCATGCTTTTCGAACTTGTCATTCTGAGCGGTACGCGAAGAATCCCCGTAGTTGACCCCATGTGTATGTCAATTGACGCAAGATGATTATCAAGTTAGCTCAGGCAACTGCTTCAAAAGCGCCGAAGGCGCGCCATATACCAGCCTAGGCCGAAGGCCTAGGTTGGTGCAGGAATGGCAGCCGAGGGCTGAAAGCCCGACACATAGAGCCTGGCCAGCCATGTCGTTCGTCGCCTGATCTCGAACATGCCTGGGCAAACTCGATAATCGACTAACGCGATTCTAAGCCGTCAACCTCCCCTGTCATTCGCCTCTCGTCCTTGTCCCCTCCGCTCTTGGTCCGGAAACCGCTTCGCGAAACGTTGTCAAGGCCCTCCTCCTCTGCAAAACCCGTCCTCAATCCTCAAAGCAAACCACATCAAATTTCCCGCAAAAGTACAGTTGAGTTTTGCTCCACCTGCTATGCTTTAACTAGTTGAGTTAAGCAAGAGAGAGCCCCGGCAGCCGTCCGGGGCTTTTCTCTTTGTTTTCTGATATTTGCCTCTAACCCACGTGGATGCTGATATTTAGCCAGGGTCAGTTTTGGCTAAGTAGCTGCATCCATGCGACTTTTAACCACCACCCCCCCACCCCCCCCCGGGGGGGGGGTACCTGGGGAATGAAGGAGAACCATCATGTACGTCGATCTTTGCCGCCACATCCGCTCCAACGGCATCCAGTGCCACGCCATCGCGCTCACGGACCAGCACTTCTGCTACTTCCACCGCCGCCTCAACCAGGGCCACGCCATCTACCGCGACCGCATGGTCGGCACCAAGGGCCTCATGGAGCGCGGCCACATCATCGCCCTGCCCCCGCTCGAAGACCGCGTCTCGGTCATGCTCGCCCTCTCCGAAGTAATCAACGCCCTCGCCTGCAACTTCATCGAGCCCAAGCGCGCCAACGCCCTCTTCTTCGGCCTCAAGCTCGCCGTCCTCAACTGCAAGGGCCTGGAGGCCATTCCCCAGCAGCAGGAAAAGCAAGTCGTCCGCGACTTCGGCCCCGCCCCCGACCTGCTCGACTCGGTTGCCGTCGACCTGGCCCCGGAAGGCCTCACCTATGAGATCGACGACGAGAACAATCCCGCCATCTTCCTCAACCCCGGCCTCATGCCCGGCACCTACGACCAGCGCACCATCTCCGCCACTCCGGTCAAGCCTTTCCCAGGCGCAGCGGTACCTCCCCACGCCGCGGAACCGCCCGACGACGACGCCTTCGGCCCCGCCGACCCCGCCATCGCCGCCGACATCCGGGAATACCTCTCCCGCCCATCCCCCTCCCTCAACATCCGCGCCGTCGCCGGCTCAGGCCGCAACAGAAAAACTCGCATCCCTCACCCCGCCTTCACGCGCGCAACCGCCAGCAAAACGACGCAATCAGCCGCCGCCAAACTTCGTGTTTCACGCGAAGCGTCGAGAACGGCACGAAGTCCTGCGAACCGCGAACCAGAAGCGGATATTTCAGATTTCAAACCCGTTATGTGCTGTACCGAACAGACATTTGTCGACTCACTAACGTACGGTGAAAGCAATCGCACCTACTTTGCCCCGCATGAGGTTGGGCAACGGACCTTGCGGCCAGAGGCGTTCGAGCCTCGCGCAGAGGAAGCCGATGCTCCCCGTTCAAAGTTCGACGCCTGTGAAGTCGACCCGACCGCGCAATGTCATCCTTTCCCAACTCCCCGTCGAGGAATACGCGGTGCTGGCGAGGCATCTCGTGCCGGTGGACTTGCCGCTCGACAAGCGCCTCTCGGAGCCAAATCTCCCCATCGAACATCTCTACTTTCTCAACACCGGCCTCATCTCCACCGATGTCATCACGGTCAAGGGCGAGCAGGTTGAAGTTGGCGTCATCGGACGCGAGGGCTTTGCCGGTCTCGCGGCGCTCCTGGACCAGCCGCAAATGTCTCATTCGGTGATCATTCAGGGTTCGGGCGAGGGCTATCGCATCCGCGCGTCGCTGGTCCGGGCCGAATTCCTCAAAGGGGGAATGTTGCAGAAGCTGGTCCATGCGTTTGCCTACCTCCAGCTGGTGCAGATCACCCAGTCCGTCCTCTGCAACCGCATGCACGAGGTAGAACAGCGCCTCGCACGCTGGCTGCTCACCTCTGCCGACCGCATGGAATCCGAGTACCTGCACCTCACCCAGGAATTCCTGTCGCAAATGCTTGGTGTGCAACGATCGACCGTAACCGTCGCCGCCGGCGAGTTGCAGCGCAACGGGTTCATCGGCTATTCCCGCGGCCGCATCCACATCCTCGACCGCGTCGGGCTTGCCGCCAGGACCTGCGAGTGCTACCAGTCTGTGAATTCCTCGTATGATCGCCTGCTCAAGAAGGGCGACAACGGCGACCTCAGCTACCTCCTCTAGTGTGGTGTCTCTCAAGTTTGTTCCCTGATTGAATTGTCATCCTGAGCGCAGATTGGCGCGCGTTTACGCCAATCGGAGTCGAAGCACCTGTGGTTGGGACCTCTGAGGGTTTCTAAGATAGGCCGGGATTTTGAGTCCCGGCATCACCGGCGCGGGAAAAACGCGGGCTTTAGCCCCTGGGACATGCTTCTCGCCACTTTCCGCTCAGCGCCGCCTGCAAAAAATGCTCAGGCTCTGTTGCGCATCCGACAGATTTTCCCGCCAAAACAGGTTACTTTAGTTCCACTCAGGATGCCCAGGAGGATCCACTGATCCATTGCTTGCCTCGGTGAGGACCGCAGAGCCCATACGCGAGCCGGAGGACGAAGCCTATGTCGTCTGTACTCTTGGTCGGTGAGGACGAGTTAATCCTGCAAACCCGCTCAGCCGTGGTGCGCACCACCGGCGCGAACACGCTCTGCTGCCGTGGGTCCGCCGCCCTGGCAATCCAGCACGAATGCGAGTGCGATGTAGTCATCCTGTGCCACACCCTGCCCCGGGACTATTGTGCCGCGCTCGCGGAGGTCATCCACACGCGCTGGCCCGGGACCCGTGTCCTGCTGGTCTCGTCCACCCGAATGTGGGAGCAGACGGACGCGCCGGAGGCCATCGACGCGGTCAGCTCGGCCGATCCCGAGCGGCTGGTAGGCCGCACCATTGAACTGCTGGGCCGCCGCGGTCCAGTCGCGGTCAAGCCGCCAGCCCTCGGCCTCGCGCCATGCGCAGATTTCCCGCGGCTGAAAGTCAGCTAGGCCGTATCCACGTATAGCGTAGGCGCAAGTGGTTGCTAGACAGAGAAGCTGTCATCCTGAGCGGAGCCTCTCGCGGCCCTACCGCGAGAGGCGAAGTCGAAGGACCTGCGTCCGGTCTTGCACGCCTTAGTGAGGTGAGTCATCAATTCGTGGAATTGAACAGGGCCGAAGGCCCGGCATATACCAGCCTGGGCCGTAGGTCCAGGTTGCGTTCCAGCGTAGATGCCGAGGGCTGAAGGCCCCGACATATCGCCCCGGGGCCTTCGTTCGCCGTTGCGGTCCTCGCTCCATCACGCGTACTTGCGCAGAACGCCCAGCACCTTGCCTTGGATGCTGACGTTCGCAGCCGGAGCAAAGATCGGGGCCATCTCCTTGTTCGAGGGCTGCAGCCGGATCATCGCCCCTTCGCGGTAGAAGCGCTTCAACGTCGCGTCGGATCCGTCCACCAGGGCCACAATGATCTCGCCCTCGCGCGCGGTGCGCGTCCGCTCCACCAGAACGTAGTCGCCGGAAACAATGTGCTCGTCCCGCATGGAATCGCCCCGCACCTCCAGTGCGAACACCTCGCGGTTGCCGATAATATCGGCCAGCGAAATGCTCTCCGCCGTCTCAATCGCCTCCAGCGGCTTGCCCGCCGCGATGCGGCCCAGCAGCGGCAGCCGGTCGAAGCCCCTCTTGCTGGAGCGTGGCGGCAGCACATCGATGGAGCGGCTGCGATTGTGTGCGCGCTGCAGCAGCCCCTTATTCTGCAGGTTGGTCACGTGCTTGTGCACCGTGGCCAGCGAGGTCAGGCCGAGACCGTGAGCGATCTCCTCGTAAGAAGGCGAGTAGCCGTTCTTCTGCGTGAAGCTCGACAGAAAATCAATGACTTCCTTTTGCCGACGCGTGATTGCCATGCGCCGATTGTAGCGAATAAAAGGCGAACTGCAAGCCTTTTCTTAACATTTTTTCCGGCCATTGCCGGCTTGTGCACATTTACTCACGCAATTT
>CAVXTS010000003.1:0-1201683 GCA_963764735.1 uncultured Acidobacteriaceae bacterium | reverse complement strand
GCTAATGGCACATTTCGGTAAACCGGGTCAGCCGGAAAATTCATTCCTCCGATTACCGAAAAAACATTGGCGGAGATGATCGGGACCACCCGTTCTCGTGTCAGCTTCTTTATGAATCGTTTTCGCAGGCTCGGTTTTATAAGCTACGACGGCCGCGTCCAGGTACATAAGTCGCTGCTCAATGTGATCCTGCTCGATCAATTGCCTGATCAAAACGCGCAGAAGCCTCCCATTCTCCCTCTTCCATAAGCCGCTCCAAAATGGCTGGCTGCCTGGCGAGATTAAGGTTGTGGCGTGGACGGAGTTGCATGCGGGAAGGCAAAAGCCCGGAGTCTGGCGCGACACGAGCATGCCAAGTCTGCAATCCTGGTGGTCCCTATCAACTTGAGGCTGACCCGTCCCGCCTCTTTCAGACCAGGGGCAACTGGATTGCGGCGTAGTCCGATGATTGGCCGGCGCGACTCCCTATTGACCAGACGGCGGCTGTGGGTTCGCCTACGCTAGTGCTTGAGACCCTGCAAAGGCGGACAAGATGAAAGACAATGCGACGATGTATCCACACCGGCTCAATGAAGAAGGCTCGTACGACTACATTTTCCGGGCATGCTTTGCGACCGTGGCCCAGGGCAAGGCAGAGGGTGAACTCTCGGCGTATGAAGAGGCGCATATTTGCGATCCGGTTTAGATGCTGTCGGATCTTGCACGGCACTGCGAAATGGGCGAAGCTCCGCGTCAGTGACTTCATGAACAAGGTTCGAAGCACTGCTTTATTGAATACAACGCCGCGATTCGGATGCACAAATCACTTCTCAATGCGATTCTGCACGATCAGTCTCACGGGCAAAACTCGACAACTGCTCCTCTCGTGGAAGCCGGACCAGGGCAATCTGAAAATGTCTTGAGAAGAGCCGCTGTCGTTGGTGTCAAGGTGAAACATTACGATGGTCTAAAGGACTAAGATGGGACATACAAAGGCAGGCTATCTACAAGTTAACCAGAGCGCCCGCAATAGCGAGTTGCTTTTGGAGCGGCAATGAAAAGAGGAGAAATCCTCCAGGCATGGCGAGTTATTTTATCTGGGCGGGCTCCTGCGCTTTCCATTGAGATCACGAAGGAGTGTCCCCTTCGGTGCCCGGGTTGCTATGCCTTTGACGAAGCTCACCTTGGAGGCTCCAGACTGCTCCGCCAGCTTTCGGACTTCAAGGGCGATGAACTCGTCACTCGTATACTCGCCGTCCTGGATGACCTCAGACCGCTTCATGTTTCGCTGGTGGGGGGGATCCCCTGGTACGTCATCACGAACTCGACAGATTGATCCCTGAGATCGAAGCTCGTGGTATCCACACCCAGATCGTCACGAGCGCATTTCGCGTCATTCCTGCGGAGTGGAGCAAGTATAAGAAGCTGAACGTCGTGGTTTCCATCGATGGACTTCAACCAGAACACGACGAACGTCGCAAGCCAGCGACCTACGAGCGCATTCTTAAGAACATCGAAGGAGCTCGAGTCACCATTCATTCAACGGTCACGGCGCAGATTACCTCGCGTCCGGGCTATCTGGAGCAGTTTCTTGCCTTCTGGAGTGCTAATCCGGCGATTGCGAAGGTCTGGTTCAGCCTCTTTACGCCGCAGCAGGGCGCAACCGATCCGGAGATTCTTTCTCGCGAGCAGCGCCTTCTCGTGATAGACGAACTGCGACGTCTTCGCCCACTCTTTCCGAAGCTCGATATGGCCGGCATCGTGCTTGATGAAATCGCAAGTCCGCCCTCAAATCCGGAAGAATGTATTTTTGCCCGCACCACACAGACCATTTCCGCCGACCTGACAACCAGGATCACGCCTTGCCAGTTTGGCGGAGATCCGGATTGCTCCCAGTGTGGTTGCATCGCTTCAATGGGCCTCGCAGCGGTTGGGCACTACAAAGTAGCCAGCAATCTCACAGCAGGCGACCTCTTCATGGCTTCAGACCGATTCGGCAAACGCCTGCGAAAGTTTAGAAATTCATTTTCGAGGCCCGCAGCCCAATCTGAGGCTGCTCCATTTAAGATTTTGTAAGCACTCACATTGGTCGGCTTCAGAGGAAATAGTTGACGGGAAGCACCCAAATTGGCGAGCTGGAGCTCCGGCGGGAGCTAGTGCGCTTCAGCAGATGGCTGTCGCGTCTCGGCTTCATGCCGGGAACATCCGGAAATCTCTCGGCCCGCCTCGATGAGGGTCGGTTGCTGGTTACGCCAACGGGAATGAACAAATTCCTGCTGAAGGCTTCGGACATGGTCATCGTCGACCTTCAAGGCCGGTTGCTGTCTGGCACTCGCAGGGTAACGAGCGAGATATGTATGCATCTCGCGATCTATGAGATGAGAAAGGATATTTCCGCGGTAATCCACTCGCATCCTCCGATTGCGACTGGCTTTGCCTGCGCTGGCAGGGGACTTGACCAGGTGCTTTGTCAGGAGGGGGTGATGACGCTAGGGGCGGTACCTTTAGCCGAGTACGCTACAACAGGAACCGACGATGTTGCTGCGAGTCTGCGCCCGTTCATCTGCGGCCACGAAGCAATCCTTATGGCAAATCACGGCGCGGTGACCTATGGCGGCGATCTTCTGGAAGCTTTTCTGAGAATGGAGACGGTCGAACATCTCGCGCACATCGAACTGGTCGCACATCAACTGGGATCACCTAGACCTCTCAGCGTGGATCAAATTGAACAGGTCCGCCTGGCGAAAGCCAGGTATCTGCAGAATGTCGACATTGCGGATAGCTTGAAACACAAGTCAGAATCTGTAGTACTTCGTACTGACTACCGGCAAGGACTAAGCGGAAACAAAGGTACCAAGGATGCTCCGATTAGGGATCTTGCTTGAATGCTCGAAGGAAGGGGGTGCCCAATGCCCAATTTCGAAGCAGAGATCGCCATCCTGCCGCACCAATCTCCAGCTCTTCCCCCAGGGTCCTGCTCGTCGACGATGACGAATGTGTTCGCGACACCCTCTCCATGGTCTTCGATCGAAGTTAGCTCCACTTCTCAACGTCTTCGAAGTGGTCGGTGGGGTTTTCTTCAGAATTGAAAACGTTTAGAGGATTCTGCGGTACTCGATGGGACGCACTACGGAGGGCTTTGAGAGGCAATTGGCGGGCGTAAAAGCGCCGGTCGCAGGTGAAGCAGCGCGCGGGCAGGAAGCCTATGGCGGACATGATCCAGTCGAGGCCGCGGCGGCGGGAGCGGTGGATGGCCTTGGAGTGGCGGCGGGGGCAGGCCAAGAAGGCCGGAAGCCGACGGCGCGCGGGGATCTCTGCGGCCTGCGGGGAGCTGGCCGACAGGGGGTGTGGGTTGGCTACAATGACGGCAGACAGTTCTAGTGGCAAGTCAATGTTCACACCGACGCTCATCGCGCCACCTCTTTGGTGCCGGGTTTGCGAAGTTTGCGCATTGACTCATCTTGATGGCGTGGTGAAGGGCCCATTTTCGCGTTGATAAAGGTGACGTTTCGGGGCAGGAATGCCTGTGCTGGCGGGGAAGAATTGGTAGCGGGTCCGGCTGGGTCATCGCGATGGCGCTGAGCGCAGTGATGGCAAGTTGGGGGCGCTGGTGATGTCCAGCCAGTTCTCGATGGCATCGCTGGCTGCAGCGCAGATGGAGACACGGGCGCGCATGGAGTACTGCTCAAGCCGGCGGTAGGTCTTGGGTTCGATCGAGATATTGGACATGGCAACTCCTCTTGGGACGGAACGCGAGAACTCCAAAGGGCCGTCTGCGTTGGGTTGGAGCATGCCCGGACAGATACCCAGAGTGTCATGGCGGCAAAGGCTGGGTCTGTTCAATTTTGAACAATGGAGTCCCAAACTCTCTGCATTTAAGGGATGCTTGACGAGATGGCTGCCTGTGGTTGCTTGTTCGCGGGTATCGCGGCCCCCGGCGGATAGAAGATGATCTGCACCGAACCCCATCCGACATCGGAGTTGGTCTCTGCCTCTTTGCCCAGCCCCAGAGTCCTCAAATGACTATCGTCGAATCCAAACGTCTCGACCAGATACTCCCGCACTACCATGGCTCTGCCCTCGGTTAGAACGAGGTTTTTCTGGGCATCGCCATTGGCCCCGGTAGAGACGACGACGACTGCATATCCGTATTGATTGTCAGCCAGGAATTCTCCGCAGGCATTCAAAGATTTCTGGTTCTTCAACTTTGCCGAATCGACCTTGTCGAAGAGCTGTTTCGAGGAGTATGTAAACGTCTTCATCGGCGGGTATGCCGGCAGCTGCCCGATCTCATTGGCTAGGAGGTCGGCAGAATCTTCATATCCCCGCTTGTTGAAATACCCGCTCAGAAAGAAGTTGTGCTTCAGCGCTTCCATGTTTTCCTGGAAGTCGGTGACTCCCGCCTGCGCCTGAACCATCGTGTCGCGCGCGTCGCTGGTCGTCTGTTCCAGGTTCGTGTAAAGCTGCTTGTCGTTGACAAGTGCTCCTGCCGTCCCTTGGCCGCTATTAACCTTCGCGCTGATCGACGCCAGATTTGCTGCCATCCGCGAAGCGTTGTCGACAGCCTGCTGGCTACTGTCCAGGATTGCGTCGGTCTTCTTGATCAGGTCGGCCATCTCAAGCGGCGGTTCACTCGCAATCGTGTCCCCGTCCCGCACGCTGGGTCTTCCGGGGGAGCCGAACGAAATTGCCAGATACTGGTTGCCCAGCAAACCTTCTGTTTCGATCGACGCCACCGAGTCTTGCTTGATGATTTCGTGCGTCGATTTGCTGAGATCCATGACTACCGTAACTTTTCCTCCTGGTTGGTGTGGCAGATCGATAGAGCGCACCGTCCCGCTGTGGACACCGCCCACCTGCACATCCGCCCCGGCCGACAGCCCTGCCACGGTAGCGAATTGTGACTTTAATTGATACGTGGAGCTAAATAGATACTGTTGGTCCCCAATAATGACCGTACCCAGCACCAGAATTCCCAGTGTCGCAACAATAAATGCACCCAGTCGTGCTGCTCTCGACATATGCCCTCCTACGAATGCTTGAGAAATTGCTGGACAAACTCGATATCGCTCGCTTGAAGCTCTGCAAAACTGCCTTCGATAACAACGCTTCCTTTGTCAATCAAAGCCAGGCGGCCGGCGATCGTTTTGGCGCTATGCAGATCGTGAGTCACCACAATCGACGCCATCTGATGTTCCGTCTGCAGTTTGAGAATCAGATCGTCAATCTCCGCTGAACTGATCGGATCGAGGCCTGCCGTGGGTTCGTCGAGCAGGAGGACGTCCGGGTTCAAAGCCAAGGCACGCGCGAGACCGACGCGCTTCTGCATGCCGCCGGAAATATCCGAAGGCATCTTTTCGAGATGACCTTCCATTCCAACCTCGGCTAGCAACTGCCTTACCCGGTCGCGCTGGATGGATTTTGACATCTCCTTACAGTGGTGTTGCAGCGGAAACATCACATTCTGCTCCACGGTCAGCGAGTCGTACAGCGCTGAATGCTGAAATGAGAATCCCATCTTCAGCCTGATAGCGCTGAGATGATCGATATCCAAGCCTTCAATGTCTTGTCCATGAATGCGCACCGCTCCCGAGTCAGGCTTCTGCAGCCCGATAATGATCCTCAGCAGGACGCTCTTGCCGGTGCCACTTCTACCCAGCACCGCCAGGGTCTCACCGCGGCTCACGCTCAGGTTGATCCCATTCAGGACCATTTGCTCTGCAAACGACTTATGCAGGTCGATGACAGAGACAGCCGGCGTGCTGCCGCCTCTCTCAGCTTCTTCGCGCGTTGGCGTCGTGGTGCAGATGGTTGCCATATATGGTTTCGGTCTTCTCAGGCATCAGGCCTACGGGAAAAAGATGAGGATGAACTTCACCAGCACGACATCCGCCAGGATGACGAACAACGAGGACAGCACCACAGATCTGGTCGCGGCTCGGCCCACGCCCGCAGCGCCTCCCTGTGTGCGCATTCCCTGAAAACAGGAAATCAGCCCGATGATCAAGCCAAATACAGCGGTCTTGAGTGTGGGCGGCAGGAAATCATTGAGGTTGGACCCCTTGAATGCACTATTGATAAACAACTGCAACGAGAGCGGCTCGGCGAGAGCTTGCGTGATCCAGCCCACCAGTACACCGCAAAAATCAGCTGCAAGCGTCAACAAAGGCAGCATCAGGATGCAAGCCAGAATGCGAGTGACAACCAGCAGCTTATACGGATTCACCGCCGATGCTTCAATAGCATCGATCTGCTCCGTCACTTTCATCGAAGCCAACTCTGCGCCGATGCCCGCGCCCACTCGGCCACTCACAATTAGGCCGGTGATGATCGGGCCGGTTTCGTGAATCACCGAGTACACGATGGCGGCCGGAAGCATTGATTTAGCCCCAAATCGAGTCAGGCTATATCGGGCTTCCAGCGAGAGCACGGCCCCGATGGCCGCGCCGGCCGCTGCGACCAGAGGCAGGGACATGGATCCGATTTCGTCTAGCTGGCGAAACAGCTCGCGAAATTCGAACGGCGGAGAGACGGCCGCACGCGCAACCTGCCAGGAAAATATTGCCAAGTCGCCAACCCACTCAAGAGAAGTATTGATGGGTCTGAGACAAGCGCTCAGTACCGAAGGCATCTGTTGCGCCAATTGCCCAGGGGAAGTCCCTATGTCCCCGGCCGCATTCAAGCCACGCTCGCTCACTGGCTCAAACCCGTATCGGGTGCTCCGTGTCGGCTGGTCAGATGCATCCGCGAAAGCCAGGAGCGTGGGGACGTATAGAAAAACTCCAACGCGATATTCCCTCCCATATACTCCAGCAGGCTATAGTTGCCAATCCGGAATGCATCCTTGGCTCCATAGCGGTCTGGGTACCAGGCATATACAGCGACAAACGAACCCGCATACGGCCCGACCAGGGCAGGCAATGAAAAAACTCGATGACCGTCTTCGCCAGTGCGCGCCGTGAAGGTAGAGATCACGGCATGGCCTAGGCGCGGAAATACGCCGCTGCACTCGCAGCGATAGTAGAGCGGGTCCTGCTTCAACGCTTCCGACAGCGCATACCGCGTCGTAGTGCTCACCGCTTCAATCCCCAGGTCCGAACCGAATCGCTTGCCATACCCCGCAGCCCTGCTATTCCACTCGGGAGGCGAATTGTCTATCTGATCAATACCGGCCGCAACCGCGGAGATTGTGATCGGATAAGGCCCGAACGCGTCGAAAAAATAGTTGTGGAGCTTCATCGTCTGCGTCGGCCGCGTGTAAGTTAAATAAGACTGTGCCGTCGTTGTGCGTGTATCGAAGGCCGTGGACGTCCCCGAAGCAGACAATGTTTGGGCGCTCCCGCGAACTGGCACCATGGCAACGCAAACAGCTGCCGTCAGTATGAGCATGGCTCGGCGGAAAGTGAGGTCCGGGAGACGGCGAGACGGCATTCGAGTTGGAATCGCAAATATTTGTCTGGGCATGGCTTACCCCTGGTGGTCGGCAAATTGTGATGCTGTTACAGCACTCCTCGTCGCCCGCTCACCAGGTTGATGACCAGGACCACCAACGCCAGGACCAGAAGAAGATGGATGTAGCCCGCCGCCAATATGGAAGCCGAAACCAAGGAGCCAAAGAACCAGAAGCACTACGAAGATTGTCCAAAGCATGTGCACCGCCTTCCCAGATACAGGGAGTACTCCTAAGGTAGCGACGCCGCGACAAGCCGTCTGAGCAATAGGGCACACCTATTCGACTAAGAGGCACGTTTCTCCTTGTCCCGGCCAAGACAAGGCAAACTGGGCGTAAGGCAAACTAGGCGTGTATCAAGTCTTTTATCTTCGGAAGGGACGGACGAGACTTACGGTGGTTTCGCAGAGAGGCAAAGAAGCTACAATCACGATTCTCTCGGCCGGAGACTTTGTGGGAGAGTGCGCGCTGGCAGCCTAGGCTTATTAGTTTCCCTGGGGTGAAAAATCGATTCTGGACGAAACACGCATGCCAAGCCAGCCTTGGGAACCAACTTAATTGAGCCTTCAAAATGTCCCATTCTCGGTAGGTGACGCGGCGATAGTCATCTGCCAGATTGCGTGACGGTAACTATATAATCTCGCCCTTCCAAATGCCTGCTTTCGGTCCACAGGAATGTAAAGCGGATGTTGGTTGCAGGTGCCATCACACTGGGGAGACATGGCACTGCAAGGATGGCAAAGACCTTCATCCCCAGCAGTCTTACTTCGTCGGAGGCCAGACAAAGGTTTACGGTGCGGCCATGTTTCGCATGCGGGCTGAGGACACAGGCTACAAGAAGAGCTACGGCAAGGAGTCGCATCTGGCCTATCTGGGACACACGCTGGTGCAGAACCGCAACGGCCTGATCGCTGCCGCCATGGTGACTCAGGCCGACGGCTATGCCGAGCGCGAGGCCGCGCTGCTGATGCTCGCAGACAAGCAGCGAGGCCGCAAGCGGCGCATGACCGTAGGCGCGGACAAGGCCTTCGACACGAAGGATTTCATCGCGGCGACACGCGAGTTGAAGGTCACCGCGCATGTGACCAAGAACCAGAAAGGACGCCGCTCCAACCTCGACCGCAGAACCACGCGGCATCCCGGCTACGCCATCAGCCTGAGCCGGCGATGGCTGGTCGAAAAGGGATTTGGATGGCTCAAGCAGACCGGTCGATCCGCCAGGTGAAGTTGCGCGGACTGCACAATGTCGACTGGCTGTTCGTCTTCAGTTGTGCTGCCCACAACTTGATGCGGCTGCCGAAATTGATCGCCCTTGAAGGACAGGCAAGGCCCCTCCAGCAGTGCGCCTGAAGACCGCCCGAGAGCCGGAAACAACCCTCCAAGACACCTCGCAAGCCGCGTAAAAACTCGCGAAATCGACGATTCAACCCGATTCCAGCCAAGCCGAGTCAACAACCCCCAGCAAAGAACCGCCACTGCGCTGAAATTCAACAAGTTCCTAGAGCACCAACTTGTGAGCTCAACTGCGATCTCAATGAGCAAAACGGCTCAGCGCTGTCCACGTGGCGAGACCATACTTTTGGTAAGGATACGTCCCTAAGACAGTGCTCATCGAATCGTCTTCTGCGCCCGGAAGGATCACAATCGGCCGTCCTCGAAAGAGGTCTCGACTGATAAGCAGAAGAATCAGGCCGCTCTCTAACCAGCAATCCTAGCGGCCACTCAATTAACACTCACTCAAGTCATCGATCAGGAGCATACATCGTGAGTCCGACTACAGAAAGTCCCAACGCTGTAGAACAGCCCCAAGCCAGCGGGCCAAAGGCCGATCCGAAGGCCGGTGCAAATGGCAAACCGAAGGCTGATGCCAAAGAAGCCCTGAAGCCCGGCGTAAAGCCAACGTCGAAGGACGACCTGAAGTCGATCCCGATGGCCGATCTACAGGCCAAGCTGCAGTCTTCTCCTAAAGGCCTGACTCAGGCCGAGGCCGCAAAACGGCTGACACAGGATGGCCCCAATGCGCTCAAGGTTGAAAAGACCAATGCGTTTCTTAAGTTCTTGACCTATTTCTGGGGACCAATTCCGTGGATGATTGAGGCGGCCGTTATTCTGTCGGGGATCGTGCGGCACTGGTTGGATTTCTTTATCATTCTGGCGCTGCTCTTCTCGAATGCCCTCGTAGCATTCTGGGAGGAGCATCAGGCCGGGAATGAGATTGAGGCGCTCAAAGCAAAGCTGGCGAACGACGCGACGGTCCTGCGCGACGGCAAATGGGCTACACCAAAGGCGAGTGAACTGGTCGCCGGTGATGTCATTCGTCTGAAGCTGGGAAACATTGTTCCGGCAGACGCGAGGCTGTTGGACGGCGACCCGGTTGAGGTCGATCAATCCGCGTTGACAGGTGAATCGCTACCGGTTACGCGCAAGCCGGGTGATGCGGTCTTCTCAGGTTCGATTGTGCGCCAAGGTGAGATCGACGCAATGGTCTATGCCACGGGCACGCGCACTTATTTCGGCAAGACTGCGGAATTGGTGCAACATGCGCACACCATTAGTCATTTTCAGCGTGCGGTACTAAAGATTGGCGACTACCTGATCGTTCTGGCCGTCGCACTCGTAGCAATCATTCTCACAGTCTCGTTGCTTCGTCATAATCCAGTCCTCGATACGCTGGAGTTCTGTCTCGTTCTGCTGGTTGCGTCGATTCCAGTCGCGATGCCAACGGTTCTCTCTGTGACTATGGCGGTCGGGGCACGTCTGCTGGCGAAGAGCCAGGCGATTGTCACCCGCCTTTCGGCAATCGAGGAACTGGCTGGCGTAGACGTTCTTTGTTCGGATAAGACTGGCACCCTGACCCAGAACAAGCTGACTCTGGGCGATCCGTTCACCGTGAACAACATTCCAGCCGACCAGGTGATCCTGTGGGCCGCGCTCGCGTCGCGTGCTGAAGACAAAGACACTATTGATCTTGCAGTGATTGGCGGGGTAAAGGATGCAAATGCGCTAAAGGGCTTCCAGGTGCTTCATTTTCAACCCTTTGACCCTGTGCATAAGCGCACTGAAGCGACCGTAAAGAGTGGCGATGGCAAGCAGTTCTTCGTGTCCAAGGGGGCGCCTCAGGTCATCCTACAGATGTCGAAAAATGCCGGTGCCGTTAAGCCGGAGGTCGAAAAGGCCGTGAATGAGTTCGCTGGGCGCGGCTTCCGTTCACTTGGAGTCTGCCGAGCGGATGAGGCAGGCAACTGGCAGTTTACCGGCGTCATCCCTATGTTCGATCCGCCGCGCGAACAGGCGAAAGCGACCATTGCAAGCGCAAGGCAGATGGGGCTAAAAGTCAAGATGGTCACGGGCGATCAGACTGCCATCGCTCGCGAGACCAGCAAGCAACTGGGCCTGGGGACCAACATCGTCGATGCAGGCGCCCTGGGCGACACCAAGCAGCAGCCCGGCTCGCAAATCATCGATACAATCGAAAAAGCGGATGGCTTCGCCGAAGTTTTCCCGGAACACAAATACTTCATCATTGAAGCGCTCCAGAAGAGCGGTCACATCGTCGGCATGACCGGAGACGGCGTGAATGATGCGCCCGCATTGAAGAAAGCGGACTGCGGCATCGCGGTCTCGGGCGCAACCGATGCAGCGCGTGCCGCGGCGTCCATTGTTCTGCTGGCACCCGGTCTCTCAGTCATCATTGAAGCAATCAAGGAGAGCCGCAAGATATTCCAGCGCATGAACAGTTACTCCATGTACCGCATCGCGGAGACGCTGCGCGTCGTGCTGTTCATGACGGTCGCTATCCTGTGGTTCAATTTCTACCCCGTCACAGCGGTGATGATCGTAATGATTGCTTTGCTAAACGATGGAGCAATTCTTTCGATCGCATACGACAACGTCCGCTACAGCAGCAAGCCTGAAGCATGGAACATGCGACGCGTGCTGGGCGTCTCTACCGTGCTCGGAGTCATTGGGGTCATCTCTGCCTTCCTGTTGTTCTGGTTAGGCGAGCGGGTATTCCACCTCGACCGCGATCATGTCCAGACGCTGATGTATCTCAAACTTTCGGTAGCCGGCCATCTGACCATCTTCCTGACGCGCACCCGCGGCCCATTCTGGACGATCAAACCGGCGAAGATCCTTTGGATTGCGGTACTCGGTACACAGATAATCGCGACTCTTATCGCAGTCTATGGTTTGTTTATGACTCCGCTGGGCTGGAAGTATGCCGGCATCGTCTGGGCCTATGCCATCGTTTGGGCGCTGTTCACCGATCGAATCAAGATTCTCGCCTATCGCATACTCGACCCATCCGCTCTTCCCCTGTTAGCGAAGAAACAGACTGATCTTGGGCCGCAGATCGCAAGTCAGGCTTACGAACTCTACCAGCAGCGGGTCCGCGGAGAGAGTCAGCAGGATCAGGACTGGTTGGAAGCCGAGCGCGAGGTCCGGAGTCAGGCGGAACATCGGAAGGCGTCGTAAACAGAGACTGTTTATCTAAGGATTGATAACAGCGAATTTAGGAGAATATGAAGATCTCAGACGAATTTTGAATGCGCGCGGAACCCGTGGGTCATTCTGCGGACAATCGTTCAGGCCCACGGGTGAGCAAAAGTGAGCAGACCCTGACCTCCCCAGAGTGGAACAATCTTCCTTGAGAGGCACTCGATGGAAGTTCTTGCAGTCTCAGCATGAGAGAACAGCAAGTTGACCGTTAATGTGCTGGTTCAGTCACGTGTCGTCGGAGGGTTTCTATGTCCTACTACTGGGGAATGCATTTTTATTGGTGGTTTTTCTGGGTATTTCTCTGGATCGTTTTCTTTTCCTTCATGACGCCGATCAGGCGTGTAACTTACCGAGCGATGCAGTCTCCGATGCAGCTGCTGCAACGGAGATATGCTGCAGGCGAGATCACAAGTGAGGAGTACGAAGAGCGGCGGACAAAACTGCTGCGGGATGCTAAGGCCTGAGGCGAGCGAGCCGCTCCGGGCTTAGCAGCCTCACATGCATGGGACGGGTGGGCGGCGACCGCCCCATCTGCAGTTGCTGGACTTCGAAGGCGGTCGTGTGCATCTTCCAACTACCGACTGCGTCCTTCTGCCGTGGGTGTGTCTTCATCGAGGGCTTCCGGCGTAGATACCAGAGGTAGCTCTAAACAGTGCTGTCTCGTCTCGATCAATAAGTGCGTCATATTCGCTACGGCGAGCAGCCTTGTTGCTCGTGGCGCGGTGATAGAGAGCCTGTTGAGCTGCCTTTGTGTTCGCATGTTCACCTTGCCATATCTCGAGAGCAGGGTGTTGGATGGCGCGGCCGAACGAAAATGCCAGCCCCCAGGGTAGCTGCGACTTGAACCTGACATTCATGGCGTTTAGGCGTGCTGAGGCAAGTTCGCCGGACTGGCCGCCTGACAGAAAGGCAATCCCAGGAACAGCCGCGGGGACTACGCGCAGAAGGCATTTCACAGTAGCGTCAGCGACCTCGTCCACCGTCTGCTGCGTGGGACAGGTCAATCCAGGCAGCACCATGTTAAGCTTCAGGATCAGACCCTCCAGTCTCACGCGTTGCGAGTTGAGTGCGCTGAAAACCGTACGCAGCACGCACTCTGTCGTTTCTCGACAGATATCGAGGGTGTGAGCACCTTCCATCAGCACCTCGGGCTCGACCACGGGAACGAGTCCGACCCTGGCACAACGCCGCATAGCGAGCCAGCGCGTGAGCATTGGCCTCGATGCAAGCATAGCTGGGCGTCCCGTCGGCGATAGAAAATACCGCCCGCCACTTGGCGAAGCGTGCACCCATCTGAACGTAGTCACCAAGCCGTGCGCGCAGTCCATCCAAACCCTCCGTAACCTTCTCGCCAGGGCACGCGGCCATCGGCTTCGCCCCGATGTCGACCTTGATTCCGGGAATGATTCCCTGGTCCGCGAGAGCTTCGGCAAAGGGCGTGCCACTATCGGTCCGCTGCCGAATCGTCTCGTCAAACAGAATCGCGCCACTGATTGATTCGCTGAGGCCGGGCGTGGTCACAATCAGGTCTCGATATTGCCGCCGCATCTCCTCGGCCTGCGGAATGCCCCACTTGGCAAACCGTTTGTTGCAGGTCCCAATGCTTTCATCGATTGCGATCAATCCTTTACCGTCGGCGACCATCTCTTGCGCGGTCGATTCAAGAACCTGCGTGTTCATTTGGTGTCGCTCCATTTCCAGTTGCGTATCTCCGGCATATCCTGGCCGTGCGCGTCGATGTAGTGCCGATGCTCGATGAGTTTGTCCCGCATCTGCTGCTTCAGATAGGCCCCCTTGGAGCCAAGATTCGGCACCCGGTCGACGACGTCCTGAACCAGGTGATAGCGATCAAGATCGTTCTGTACCCGCATGTCAAAGGGCGTTGTGATTGTGCCCTCCTCTTTGTAGCCGCGCACGTGCAGGTTGCGGTTGGCGCGGGCGTAAGTCAGCCGATGGACCAGCCACGGGTACCCGTGAAAGCCAAAGATGATGTGTTTGTTCTTGGTGAAGAGCGAGTCGTACTCGAGCTCGGTCAGTCCATGGGGATGTTCCGTGCTGGGCTGCAACTTCATCAGATCGACAACATTGATGACACGGATCTTTAGTTCGGGCAGATGTTCGCGAAGAATTGAGACTGCGGCCAATATCTCAAGTGTAGGTGTGTCTCCACAGCAGGCCATCACCACGTCAGGCTCACTGTTCTGGTCGTTGCTGGCCCACTGCCAGATGCCGATTCCCTCGGTGCAATGCACGACCGCCGCATCCATCGTCAGCCACTGAGGCAGTGCGTGTTTCCCGGCAACTACAACGTTGACGTAGTTCCGGCTGCGCAGGCAGTGATCGAAGACGGACAAAAGGCAGTTTGCGTCAGCCGGAAGGTAGACGCGGACGATGTCGGCCTTCTTGTTGATGACGTGGTCGAGGAACCCCGGGTCCTGGTGGGTGAATCCATTGTGATCCTGCTGCCAGACATGGGAGGCAAGCAGATAGTTCAGCGACGAGATGTCGCGCCGCCATGGAAGTTCCCTGCAGACCTTTAGCCACTTGGCGTGCTGGCTGAACATCGAGTCGACAATGCGAATGAAGGCTTCGTAGCTATTGAAAAGTCCGTGCCGTCCGGTGAGCAGGTAGCCTTCCAGCCAGCCCTCGCACTGGTTTTCGCTGAGCATCGAGTCCAGAACCCGGCCCGCCGGCGCGAGGAACTCGTCGTTGCTATACTCCTGCGCATCCCACTGGCGATTGGTCACCTCGAAGACGGCCTGCAACAGGTTCGAGACCGTCTCATCCGGCCCGAAGACACGGAAGTTACGCTTGTCCTGATTCAGTTTGGCAACATCGCGCAGGAAAGAACCAAGGATCAGCGTATCCTCGACCTGCACTGCCCCCGGGGAAGTCACAGTAACTGCATGCTGGTGGAAGTCGGGCATCTGCAGATCGCGTAGAAGAATCCCGCCGTTCGCGTGTGGATTGGCTCCCATCCTGCGAACGCCCTTCGGCGCCAGCTCAGCCAGTTCGGGAATCAGACGGCCCTGCTCGTCGAAGAGTTCCTCTGCCTTGTAGCTCTTCATCCATTCTTCGAGGAGTTTCACGTGATCGGGATGTTCGGTATCGACCAACAGCGGGACTTGGTGAGCTCGAAATGTACCCTCGATCTGCAATCCGTCCACGACCTTCGGACCTGTCCACCCCTTGGGCGACTTGAGGACAATCATTGGCCAGCGTGGCCGGACAGTATCGTTGTTTCTCCGCGCGTTGGTTTGGATCTGCTGGATGGCCTCGACTGCTTTGTCGATGGTGGCCGCCATCAGTTCGTGCATCGCTTCCGGATCGGTCCCCTCGACAAAATACGGGGTCCAGCCGCATCCCCGCAGGAATTGGTCCAGTTCCTCGTGTTCTATGCGGGCGAGAACGGTGGGATTGCTGATTTTGTAGCCGTTGAGGTGCAGGATTGGCAGTACGGCCCCGTCGGTCTTTGGATCGAGAAACTTGTTCGACTGCCATGAAGTCGCTAGCGAGCCTGTCTCCGCTTCGCCATCGCCTATGACGCAGGCAACGACGAGATCCGGATTATCGAAAGCTGCTCCAAAGGCATGGCTGAGCGAGTAGCCCAGCTCCCCGCCTTCGTGAATCGATCCCGGGGTCGTCGGCGCAACGTGGCTGGAGATGCCGCCGGGGAAGGAGAATTGCTTGAACAGCTTCTTCAGGCCGGCTTCGTCCTGAGTGACGTTGGGATAGACCTCGGTCCACGTGCCTTCTAGATAGACATTGCCGACGATCGCTGGGCCGCCATGACCTGGTCCCGCGATGTAGAACATGTTGAGGTCATATTTCTTGATAGCCCGGTTAAGATGCACGTAGATGAAGTTCTGGCCTGGCGTCGTCCCCCAGTGGGAGACCACTAGCGGCTTGACATGCGATAGCGTCAGCGGCTCCTTGAGCAAGGGGTTGTCATAGAGATAGATCTGGCCAACCGACACATAGTTTGCAGCACGCCAGTAGGCGTTCATCTTGCGCAGCAGCTCGGGAGTGAGCGCGTGCGGATCCTGAAGGGACTCTTCTTTGCCCAATTCTTCGGGCGTCTCGTGGAGCAGATCCTGAGCGAGCGTGTTGGTTGACATGATTCAATCTCCTTGTTCAATACGAGAGGTTCGGTGACTTACTTCGTCCGCCTGTAGTCCGAACGAAGCTAGCTTTGCGCGCGTGGCTTTCAAATCGACGTGAAGAATGCTCTGAATGCCCAGCCCTTCTGCGATTTGGACGAACATCGGCGTGTTTTCGATGTAGACGATTTGCGACGGTGGCGTCTGAGCGATGTCCAGCGCAAGCCGAAAGATGTCGGCATCGGGCTTGCGCATGTGTACGAAACAGGAAGAGATGAAGGTATCGACGAGCCGGTCCAGCTTGAATGCGCGAATACGATATGCATTCACCTCGAGGGATTCATTGCTGACAACGACGATCTTCAGACCATACCGAGCCTTAAGGTTGCCGATAAGCTCAATCATCCCCGGGTACGGCTTCGACTGCGCAAAGATAAAGTCCCGGAACTGGCTCCGCGTGAATGATCGTTTTTGATAGAAGACCACCCAGCCCAGATACTCCTGGAAGGTCATCCTGCCCTCTTCATGGGTCTCGAAGACCAGACTGTGCCGCTCCTCCATCTCTGCCCACGCGAGTTGGAAGTGTCTGGCCGCGCGTCTACGCGCGTGATGGTCCCACCCGTTGGTGAGCAGGACCCCTCCAACATCCAGAAACAGTGTCGTCACCGGAGCAACTCTTTTCATGGTTCCTCCGGCGACGGCTTTCGTTTCCTTCACGGTTCGCTGGATTGTCCGTGTGATGCTATCTAACGGCGACGTTATCCCTGTCTCCATATGCATTTAATTCGCGAGACAGGCCTCTCGCTGAGGCCGGAGTTGCGAGCCTGCCGCTGAGAATCTCATGCCTATCCACATTGGCGCCGTACATCGATCGATCTCCACTGTGGTCCGCTTGCACCACGGCGCCGTCCAGACTGATTCCGGCGAAGATGCCCTTGGTGCGGGAATAGGAGAGAATCTCCGCGTTCAGCCTGAGATCTGTGCCGGCGGCGGCATTTCGACCTACGGGGCCTGCCGCCACGGAAGCATCGGCTCCCAACTTGAACTTGTCGCCGAGCAGGCTGTTCAACGCATGATCGTTCATAAAGAGCAGGACCAGATCCGTCGAGGAACCGCCAATCTGGTATCCAACGCTGCCGCCGTCGATGGCAACGAAGATCGGGGCGCTCCATCCCTCCGAGGTGCGGCAGGTGGCAACGCCACGACCGTAGCTGCCCCCGAATATAAAGGCGAATTTCTTGTCGCCGGGAATGATGGCAATGCATTTTGCAGATTTGAGCAGATCGTGGGGAATGCCCTTGTCGGGAGTATCCATGATTGCCTGGAAGACCTGGGCTGCCCTTTGGGTGCGGGCGACATCGTCCTCGTGGTCGGACGCAAAGGCGAGTGGGGCTGCTGACAGAATGATTGTGGAGAAGATTATGAGGCGTTTGAACATATGGTTCCCCCGTATTGCCGTGTTGCAGAGTTGTCCAGACCCTGAATTCATGCAGTCTGCTCAACCGGTGGCGTTCGTCGGAGAGGCGATCGGATCCGTATTCCGCTCCGCGAAATCTGTCGCGCGGGGCTGGCATGCGACGACATGACCGCCGCACATACTGGATTGAGCATAGGTAAATGAGAGTTGCTTGGCTGTATCCGATTGACCAGCCCGATCGAATTTTTCGCGTCACGTTACCGGCTAGGTCTGCCGACTGAGTTTATAGACCGCCAGCCAACTGGATAGCGTACGAATATCGTTCACTTTGCGTAAGCGCCGGAGCGAAATGCACGTCCCGCGTCAGATCCATTTTGGGTATGCTTCCGAGAGTATTAGGTGGAATCCGACCCACAGCGGCGCTGGCTGCAAACCACTGAGAACGATACTGAGAAAATGAATTCTGATTCGGATAGGAAAAGTCGAAGCTGAGCAAAACAGACCAGAACTTTCGAGGAGCAGGGTTCATGGTGATAAATAGGAGAGATCGCCCATGCCCGAAAAATTTGAGAATTCAGAACCAAGGAAGCTGGAAGACGAGAAGGTCTCGGACTTAGCAACAGAGAAGCGGATTGACCGCGTGGCTGAGAAAGCTGCTGGTAAAGCGGCAAAAACGGAACAGAGTTACGACCAGGATCACACTATCTTTTCAAAATGACAGTTCCCGGTTCTGCTGGATACGATCACTCATTGAATCAAACACCTAGCTGGTGCCCCTGTCTTAGCAAATCGAGACATGAACAGCCGACGCCGTTTGAAAAGGTTTGATTCCCTGTAAAACATTTGAAATGCAAAGAGAGCGGCGGATCGGAGCTTTCGAATGCTCCCAGGATCCTGGGCGGATCTCTCGAGATACCGCCCCTGGTCCAAATCTTTTGTCCTCGGACCTCTGGCCGGCGTCTTTGAATTTGTCCCCGTAGTTGGTCCAGCCCTGGCGTCCATCACTGTCTTTCTCATTTACGAATTCTCTGGAGACGAATGAGCAGCGATAGGCCTGCCGGTAAACCGTCGAAACGCTGCAAGCTGTGGCCATGGGTTGAGTATTCGGTTCTAAATGTGTAGCTTGAGAAGACTGAAGCAGAGAAAGCCCTCTGTGCAGATTTGACCAGACTTTGCGGAGGAACACGGGGTAATCTTGTCCGTGTTGTGCCGAAGCTCTCGCTCCGCCCAGGTGAATCGATTCTCTTGCGGCGCTGGCGCGAAAGAATCGCGAGGCTTTCTCATGCGACTATTCCGCTCTGCACGTTGGCTTTTGCTGACGCTTCTGATCCCTCTTATTCCTGCTTCTTCGCACGCACAAATCGTCATCAGTGTGGGCTTTGCTCCGCCCGAACTGCCTGTTTATGAACAGCCCTTCTGTTCCCAGCCCAACCTGATGTGGGCTCCAGGCTACTGGGCCTATGGCGATGGGACTACTACTGGGTTCCCGGCGCTTGGGTTCCGGCTCCTTATGAGGGCGCCAGGTAGTCGATGAACCAACGGGAGTAGACCCATGCCAGCGCCGCGCACGTTCTTACTCACGCCCATCCTCCTCCTGCTCGTCCTACTGGCGTCCACGCTGCCTGCCGATGGCTACTCCGTCCTCACTCACGAGGAGCTTATCGACCTTACCTGGGCCGACTCCATCCAGCCCCTCCTGCTCAAGCGCTACCCCAATCTCACCCCCGCCCAGCTCCGCGACGCCCGCGCCTACGCCTATGGAGGATGCGTCATTCAGGACCTTGGCTACTATCCCTTCGGCAAGCCCATCTTCTCCAACCTCCTTCACTACGTCCGCACCGGCGACTTCATCCGCGCCCTCTTCCGTGACTCCAAAGGCCCCAACGACGTCGCCTTCGCCATTGGCGCGCTCTCCCACTACCTCGGCGACACCCTCGGCCACGCCGAGGCCATCAACCCAGCGGTTGGCACTGCGTTCCCCTCGCTCGCCGCCAAATACGGCCCCAACGTCAACTACGCCGAGGGCCCGCACCAGCACGTCCGTACCGAGTTTGCCTTCGACATCAACGAAATCGCCAATCACCGCATGGCGCCGGAAAAATACCTCAACCACATCGGCTTCGCCGTCCCCATGCCCCTGCTCACCCGCGCCTTCTACGACACCTACGGCCTCGACCTCGCCAAGATTCTAGACCACAGCCATCCGAAACTCCGCGGATACCGCTACGCCGTCCGCACCTTGCTTCCGCGCGTCGCCTACGCCGAAGCCCTCCTCCACCGCAAGGGCTTTCCCCCCGACGTCCCCAGCCCCGCGCTCGACGCGCTCAATCAGGACATCGCCCACCTGGCCGCGGCGAACAACTGGGCCATCTATCGACGCCATGCCGGAATCGGCACCCACCTCCTTGCCGGCTTCATCTTCATCGTCCCCAAGGTAGGTCCGCTCTCCGACCTTTCCCTCCGCAGTCCCACTGCAAAGACCGAGCAGGACTACGTCGACTCCCTCGTCCATACCGCTGCTGTCCTCCGCCAGATGCTTGCGACCGCCACCACCTCCGGCGACCTACCCAACCAGGACCTCGACACTGGCCTGGACGCCCGGCCTGGCACCTACTCCCTCGAGGACTACACCTACGCCGATCTCCTTCACCAGATGACTCGCGATCCCGCCTCGCCCATCCCCTTCGGCATCAAGCGCGACCTCCTCGCCTACTTCGCCGACCCCGTCAAGGCAAAGTACATCCAGTCCGACCCCAAGCGACTCGCCGGCGTCCAGGCCGACCTGCCCATCCTCCAGACCATCTCCACCAAAGCCATCTACCCCGACACCGCCTTCCTCCCCGAACCTGACGCCGACAAGCCTCCGAACCCGCAACCCACGCACCAAACTCTCACCCCAACCAAACCGCTGCCCATCCACTCCGGCTCCGCCGCTCTGGTTCCGATCCCACCCTCCGATCCCACCTCCGCCCCACCCAAGCCTCAGCCTTAACATCGCACATCTCCGGGATCGCCCACCGTTCGGGAGGGTTGCCTTTCTTGTCTCCAACCGCTCGGGTGCCCTATCAATCACCGCACTTGGTGATCCGTGTTTTTGGACTCCCGCGGGGCAGTTTACGAAATCCGGAGGCCATTGGAGATTAGGAGCCTGCTGCGGGCCGGATGGCATCCAACCCTACATGGTGGACAACTTGAGAATCGGCAGGAACCACGGCAAGACATTTCTCCAGATCGCAACTGTCCTGCTCTGCCTATTTGCGCCAGAGAGTTACGGGCATGCGTCAGTTGCACTGCTCATGGAAGAGCCTTACGGTGCGTTCGGGGCAATGAATCCAACCGGCCACGCCGCGGTCTACCTGAATCACATCTGTGCGGACTCTCCCATCATCCTTAGACCCTGCCACGATGGCGAGTTTGGCGTCGCCATCAGCCGCTATCACAAGATTGATGGCTATGATTGGATCGCTATCCCGCTGGTCGGGTATCTCTACGCTGTCGATGCGGTGAGCGACATTCCCGCCACCGTGGATAAGGCGCAGGTCGCCGCATTGCGCGATGCCTATCGCCGTGAGCATCTGCTTGATCTCGCCCCTGACACCAGAAGGGGCGAACCACCCAAAGGTGAGTGGACCGAGTTGGTCGGAGCGTCGTACGACCGGACCATCCACGGCTTCCAGATCGACAGCACTCCCGAGCAAGATCAACGCTTCATCGCCATATTCAACGACCGCAAAAACGTCGGGCACTTCAACCTGTTCTTTCACAATTGCGCGGACTTCTCCCGGGTCGTGCTCGATATCTACATGCCACACGCGATTCACCGCAACTTCATCGCGGATGTGGGCCTCATGACTCCCAAGCAAGTCGCACGGTCGCTGGTGGCATATGGCAAGAAGAATCCCGAAGTCAACATGACCGCCTTCGTCATTCTTGAGGTTTCCGGTACCATGCCCAGGAGCCATAGTGTCGACGGTGTCGCCGAGTCACTGGTCAAGAGCAAGAAATACCTGATTCCCTTGACCATCCTCGCGCCCGAGGTGACCGGTGGGATCGTCGTCGCCTATCTGGTCGACGGCCGCATGAAACTGCCGAAAGGTACGCCCATCTTCGATATTGGTGACGAAGAGAGCACCGGCCTGCCAGAACCAGTGGTCGCCACGTCGCGGGAGCTGCTCACTCCCGCCCCCGATCCGGCTACCACGGCCACTTCCCCAACGACGCCTCAACCATGACGCCTGAGAAGGCCATTCGATGACAGCGCTATTGAAGCTTCCTGATTGCGGGCATCGCACCACCCTGTTCGTTCCACAGCCGCAACCGCAGCCAAGAAGTGGAACCGTCTGGACGCTTTTCGGGCAGATCGGCCCACCGGGCCCCGGCGCGCAGAACCCACTGAATCCCTCGTAAACAGCAAGGCTGGTGTTTCCCAGTCTATTTCTTGCTCCGGTTTACACCCCTCATATCTTTGCATGTGGCGCGTCGGCGATCCCTCGTGGCGGCAGGAACTCCGGGAGATCAAGGCGGGCCACGCCAATCCGGTTGTCCGCCATTCCGTAATAGACGTCGAAGCGATCCGGTAATCCAAGATCGTCCCGCCGGTCAATGCCGGTGGGAAACACAACGTTGGCGATTGTCCCGCTGCGCTCTTTCAGCAACTCCGGCTTCAGAACTGGCTCCTCCGAGCGGTAGCGGATCATCTGCGGATGGTCCTTTGAAAGCACCATCAACCCGGTCGAGTAGCACAGTCGATGTACTTCGCTGTTCGGCTCCGCAAGGTCGCTGACTCCGTGATACAAGATCAACCAGCCGTGCCTTGTGAGGATGGGGGGAGTGCCGCCGCCGATTTTGAGCCTCTCCCAGGGCGACACCGGGGTCGCCAGCCGGTGATGAGATGTGAATTGGCCGAAGCGATCATGCTCCTTACCCTGGAGGGTCGTTGAGCAGTAGGAAATCCAGATGCTTTCCCGGTCGATATCCAGCAAACGCGATGCAGGTCGGCAGGCCGTTTCCTCTGGACGCGTACCTGGGAAAAGCGGCCTGTGCAGAAGCGCCAACTCCGGGGTCCCGGATGGATTCGGAATGGCGACAGGGAAGAGGCTGGCATCCTTATCGTCCACATTGCCCAATGCAATACCATTACACGGAGCGAACGTGGCAAGCCCCAGACGCTGCCAACGGAAGAGATCTTCCGATACGGCCAGCGCAATGCGCGGACCACTGGGCGAGAATGCCGTATAGGTCATCATGTAGCGTTGAAGCGGCTCCACGAAGGTGACACGGGGATCTTCGCAGCCGCCACTCCCGTCAGGCCGGAGCTCGTACTCGGCCTCTGGCTCCAGTGCAATGCCGAGCCTTTCGACCCCAGTCGGATCTCCCGCTTCATCGAACTTCACCCGCGCAATTCCGATGCGCGAATAATTCCCTTTTGCGACGAGCCGGGGAAAAAGATAAAGCTGACCATCCGGCCCGCGGGCCGCCGCCGGATTGAGAACGCCTTCCACCTCCTGCGGATTGCCTGGCTCGGGTTCCATTATCATGCCGATGCGCTTTAGCCTAAATTCCGTCATCCAATCCCGCCTTAAAGTCCGCCTGCTGATCGCCACCTAAGCAAGCGATAATTCCTTCGATTACCCGCTTCGTGTCCTCGGGTCCTCGCACTGGAATAGAGATCACTCCTGCCTGCTCGGCCGGATAGTCATTCCCTCCCGGGAACAGGGCATCCCCGATGTAGATCATCTCCTTCACGGAGACGCCGAGAATGTCGCGCAGCTTTCCAATTCCGTATGCCTTGTCGATGCCCGGCTTGGTCACATCAATCGATGTCGCTCCACCCAAGCGCACTGAGAATCCGGGAATCAGAGGGTCAAGGATGGCCTTAATTTTCTTCCGCTTTGCAAAATCGGGGTCCCATTTTTCCTTTTCCGCGAGAGGCGCCTGCTGACCCAACGCGGACAGCGTAATTTGGCTGCCCCGGTCTTCAATTACCTCTCCCCAGACTCTTTCGACCTTGAAGCCTGCTGAATGGAACGCGTTGTTCAGAGAATCGATGATCTTCTTCCTTTCGTCCGCGGTGAAATCCTCGGAGTAGATTTTTGCCCAGTGTCCCGAGTACCGAAAGAACTTAGTTCCACAAGTGGGAAGGACCGATAGATTGCTCAAGCTTTGGTCATGAGGAAGATGGGAGAGGAGTTGCTTCTCAAATTGCGGCCAATCGCCTCCCGAGATGACGGCCACTTTTGCAACTCGGAGAAGATCGTGCAGCAGTGTCGACATTTCAGCATCGAGAGCCGATTTGCTTTTCGCGAGTGTACCGTCCAGATCAAAAACAATCAGCTTCTTCATTCTCTGTCCATCCCTGATACCTGCTGTCCCTGCAAGCGTCCAAATCCGCGAATAGCTCGCGGTTGAACGGCTGGATCTACGCCGGTACTTCTATTTCCAACAAACTCACTGGATTGGCGGGCCGAAACACGCACGACTCAATCACAGCTGGCAAGAGCCATACTTCGCCCCGCCCGACGGTATACGCGTCGCCGCCATACTCAATCTGCCCAAGGCCCTCGATGCATACCAGTACGCGCGGTACTCCTTGAGTGGCGATGGTGAACGGTGATTCTCCGCATAAGCGCCAAAGTCGGAATGCATCGCAATCGAAGAACCTCGCGCGCTCCACCGGCGTCTTTGCCTCCACTACAGGAGTGACCAGTCCGGCTTCATGATCAACGAAGTCGATGCAGGCAAGCGCCTGATCCACCTGGAGTCCCCGCGGCTTTCCTGTCTTATCATCGACGTGGTCCCAGTCATACAGGCGAAACGTTACGTCGCTGTTCTGCTGGACCTCGAACACCACGAGGTCACCGCCCAGGGAATGAACCGTCCCAGCCGGGATGAAGATGCCATCCCCGGGCTTTGGGGTGATCAATGAAAGGTGATCTGCTAACGTCTTGTGCGTGATCGATTGCCGGAGAACGTCCGCGGTGGTCCCCGGCTTGAGGCCCGCATAGATGCGGCTTTCTTTCCCCGCCTCAAGCACAACCCAGGCTTCGGTCTTCGCAGCCTCGCCCTCTGGCAGAAGCTTCTCCGGCGGATATCCGGGATGCACCTGGACGGAGAGCATCTCGCGCGCGTCGAGGAACTTTAGCAGCAATGGAAAGCGAAGGAATCGCTCCGCTAGCTTTCCCATCAATTGGTCTTGATACTGCTGCATCACCGTACCGATCGTCTGCCCTTTGAGCGGTCCATTGGCAATTTGGCTCGGATGACCCTCGCGATCGCTGAGGACCCAGGCTTCTCCGATAGGGACTTTGTCCGGCAGCGGCGAACTAAGCAGATCGGACAAGCGGCGTCCACCCCAGAGCCGGTACTGGTAGATCGGGTCGAATCGAAGCGGATAAAGAGGGATGTGAGTCATTGATACCTCTGTGCTCTCAATGTTTGGCAGCGGCTGTACCCTGCCAAGGGTGCGTGACAGATCGACGACGTTGGGATGCAGCCAATTGCGCTCTGTGCGATGTGGCAACGCCAGGCCGTTGTTGGCCTTCGGGACGTCGGCTAATTCACAACACCTAACTTGTCTCATGTTGTGGCACAGCCAGCTATCTCGGTTTGTCCGGGAGCAGAGGGCATCAGATCAGTGCCCGCGAAGTCCACCTTTGTGGATCCTCCACGGTCTGCCATCGTGCATTGTGCCGCTCATGTGTTGGCGCTCCCGCCATTTTGATCGAGTGCCGTCAGACTCTCCCTCACGTTCCAACGTGAATCCGGGAGATGGACTGAAGGTATCCGAAAACATTCAACAGCCAAATGACCACGCCGATGACTACGAGGCCATTCAAGATCGACTTGATGGTTGACTGCATTGGGATAAAGCGATTTACCAGCCATAGCAATACCCCTACAACGATAAGCGTGATGACAAGTTGGACAAGTGGCATGCACGAGTGTCGACCGACTTAGCTCGGAATCATGAGGGGGAGGCAATATTGCGGGCTCCGCTCCGAATTCATCCTCTCGCAGACAACGTTGTATGTCTGAGCTAGATAGCTCACTACCGTAGCGTCGCAATCCCCTTCGGGCCGGTCATTAGCAGCATGTGAACTGGAAGAGTAGCTGGGGCCAACTCCCTCAAGAAACCTTATTTCGGCGTTGGATGAGCAATTGTGAGCAGCTTTCGCTGTGCTGCTTGTTTGATGCTGATGACGGATATTGCTTTGCGCCGGGCAAAGAACCTTCCCAAAAGGAGGCTTTGCCCTGCGGAGACGCGATGCACAAGGAGGACGTGATGATGCTTATTGACCTGATGGACCCGAGAGTGATTGCGGGCGCGGCTGCGGTGGTTGTCATGGCCGGCGCCGGCATTGTTGTGGCGGTGCGAAGACAGAGGCAGAAGACCGCGAAACTGCGCGAGCACTTCGGGCCCGAGTACGACCAGGCCGTGGTGACGCACGGATCTGCCGGCAAAGCGGAGGCGAAGCTGACGAAGCGTGAGACGCGGGTGGAACGGATGAGGCTCCGGGACCTGAGCATCGGGGAGCGGTTGCGCTTTCAGACGGAGTGGAAGTCAGTGCAATCTCGCTTTGTCGATCATCCGAAAACGGCGGTGTCGGAGGCCGATGAGCTGGTGAGTTCGCTGATGCTGGCGCGTGGTTATCCTGTGGCCGATTTCGATCAGCGGGCCGCGGATATCTCGGTGCACCACCCACGCCTGGTGCAATCGTACCGGTCGGCGCACGAAATCGCGGTGCGGGTAGGCAAAGACGAAGCCAGCACCGAAGATCTCCGTGTGGCAATGATCCAGTACCGTACGCTCTTCGAGGAGCTCGTCGAGGTGCAGGCGCCCGGAGAGATAAAGGCTGTGGCGTAAACCGGGGTCGCGACCGGAAGGAAGGGGAGCTAAGATGCTGATACTTATTATTATTCTGGTCCTGTTGTTCGGCGCGGGCGGAGGTTACTACGGCTACGGCCGGTGGGGCACAGGCGGAGGCGCAGGCGTCGGGCTTGGCACCGTGCTGCTGATCCTATTAGTGTGCTATTTCCTGGGCGTCTTCCGGTAGGTCTCCAGGAGGCCCACCGGCCTCCAACGGCCGGGCGGACGCGAAGATGGGTTCCGGCACCATCTAAGACATGTCTTGAAAATCTTCATATAAGTGAATTGTAATAAACGACTTATACATTTTGGTTGCCCCCCAGGGATTCGAACCCCGATTGATCGGTTCAGAGCCGACTGTCCTACCATTGAACGAGGGGGCAGCGGCGGGAAAGCGCTCACCCGGAGCCGCGAACAAACATCGCTCGCCGGCTGCCTCTTAGAGTGTACTGTTCGCCTCTGCCTGGGTCAACGCGCGCACAATTCTCGCAACCCTGAAATCAAATTGCGTTAACCTTGGCGCATGCGATTCTTCCGCTCTCCCGCGCTAGCACTCCTGTGCCTGTGCGCCGCAACTGTTCCCACGCACGCGCAGAAAGTCATCCTCTCGCAGATAAAATTTGCCGGCGACCCCGCCCACACCCAGGCGGAGCTGCTCGCCTTCAGCGGCCTCAAGCCCGGCGCCTCCACGCAGCAGGCCGTCCAGGACGCCGCCCAGCGCTTCGGCGACACCGGCTTCTACGACGATGTCAGCTTCCAATCCGACGGCGCCGTGCTTACCTACACCCTCAAGCCCGCGTCCGCCTCCGCGCTGCTCCCGCCGTCCTTCACCAACTTCGTCTGGGTCGACGACCAGGACCTCCTCGCCGCGCTCGACGGCAAGATCCCGCTCTACCACGGTGGCCCGCTGCCCATCGCCGGCAACACTCGCGACGCAGCCGCAGCCGTCCTCCAGGACATTCTCGCCGCCAAAGGCATCCCCAACCCACGCGTCATTTCGCAGCCCACCATGTCGCACCCCAACGGCGCGGTGGACGCCATCGCCTTCAGCCTTGCCTCGCCCTCCGTCCGCATCCACACCGTCACGCTGCTCGGCGCCTCACCCGCCATGCAGCCCAAACTCACCCGCGTCACCAACTGGCTGACCACGCAGGAGTGGGACAAGACCACAACCCTCGCCAGCATCTCCACCCACCTTGCCGAGGTCTACACCTCTGCCGGCTACCTCGACTTCGCCGTCACCAGGCTCGACCGCTCCGCTCCCGTCATTTCCCCCATCCACGTCGATCTCGACCTGACCGCGACCCTCAGCGAAGGTGAACAGTACCGCGTGTCGCAGCTCGCCTGGGCGGGCTCCGCCCAGCTCTCCGCCGCCGACTTCGCCCGCCAGTCGCCGCTGAAACCCGGCGACCCCGCCTCGCGCTCCGCCCTCGACGACGCGCTCGAGCTTCTCTCCGCCGCCTACTTCTCTCGCGGCTACATCGACGCCAAGGTCGACGCCCCGCCGCAGATCGACCACGCCGCGCACCGCGTCGCCTACACCATCGCCGTCCAGCCCGGCAAGCAGTATCACTTCACCGCCGTCCACTTCTCCGGCATCCCCGACGACCTGCAGCGCACTCTCTCCACCGCGTGGCACATGCGTCCCGGCGACATCTACGACGGCACGTATCCCACCCGCTTCCTCGGCGAGAACCCCCAGTGGCGCAAGCTGGGCCTGAAAGCCGGCCTGAATCTCCAGCGCGATCCCGACCAGAACGTCGACATCACCCTCGTCTTCAGTCCCATCCCTCCCGGGCTCAATCTGCCGCCGTCCCGCTGATAAACTCGAAGCAGCATGTTTGAGACCCTCAGCGACAAACTCCAGCGTTCCTTCAAGACCCTCCGCGGCCAGGGCACCATCACCGACGAGAACATCGCCGAAGCCCTGCGCGAAATCCGCCTCGCCCTCATCGAGTCCGACGTCAGCTTAGCGGTGGTCACCGAAGTCGTCGACCACATCCGCACCCGCGCGCTCGGCTCCCAGGTCGCCACCGCGCTCTCGCCCGACGAGCAGATCGTCAAGATCGTCCACGACGAGCTCATCAATATCCTCGGCCGGGACACCGCGCGCTTCCGCACCTCGTCGCAGCCTCCGAGCGTCATCCTGATGGCCGGCCTGCAGGGCGGCGGCAAGACCACCTCCTCCGGCAAGCTCGCCATGTGGCTCAAGAAGGCTGGCCACCGCCCCATGCTCGTCTCGGTCGACGTCTACCGTCCCGCCGCGCGCGAGCAACTCGCCATCGTCGCCCGCGCCACCGGCTCCCAGATCTACGAAGGCAAGCTCGCCCCCGACACCCCCCATGGAACAGCCGACGTCCTTCGCCTCGCCCAGGAAGCCCGCCGCGAAGCCGCCAGCTATCGGCTGCGACATCCTCATCGTCGACACCGCCGGCCGCAACCAGATCGCCGCCGACCTGATGGACGAGATGGCCGCGCTCAAAAAGCAGCTCAACCCCTCCGAAATCCTCTTCGTCGCCGACGCCATGACCGGCCAGGACGCCGTCAACTCCGCCAAGGCCTTCCACTCGCTGCTCGCCCTCACCGGCGTCATCCTCACCAAGATGGACGGCGACTCCCGCGGCGGCGCTGCGCTCTCCATCCGCCACGTCACCGGCGCGCCCATCAAGTTCCTCGGGACGGGCGAGAAGCCTGACGCCTTTGAGCCGTTTCATCCGGACCGCATCGTCTCCCGCATCATGGGCATGGGCGACATCGCCACGCTGCTCGAGCACGCTGAAGCCAAACTCGACCGCGGCAAGGCCGAGCAGTTCGCCAAGAAAGCCCTCTCCGGCGACGGCTTCTCCCTCGACGACTTCCGCGAGCAGCTCCGTCAGATCAAAAAAATGGGCTCCATGAAGTCCATCCTCAAGATGCTTCCTTCGGTCGGCCCCTTCGCCGGCATGCAGCAGGCCGTCGAGAACGTCGACGAAGGCCAGTTCGTCCGCGTCGAAAACATCATCAACTCCATGACCGCCAAGGAGCGCCGCGACCACGAGATCATCAACGGCAGCCGCCGCAAGCGCATCGCCCGCGGCTCCGGGACCACCGTCCAGGATGTGAACAACCTCCTCCGCCAGTACGCCCAGATGCGCAAAATGTTCAAGACCATGGGCTCCGGCGGCGGACTGAAAGCCCAGCAGCGCCTAATGTCCCAAATGCAGTCCCGCCAGAAATTCGGCCGCTAGGCAGCCGGGGAGTCGACTACTTCGCCTTCTCCAGCAGCTTCACGAGTCGTATGCGGCAATGATTGTAAGCCGCCGGGCCTCGATTCTTAGCGCCAGCGCAAGCTCCTTCGATGGAGGCCCTATCCGCCTGGTTCAGCGAGGACAGATCCGGTCTCGCGGGATCCGCAGCCAGCTCAGCCAATTGCGCGATGAGGCAGCGATTGTATCCGTAAGGTTTGGCCGTCGAGCACGCAGCCTGAATCGACCCACGCTCCGAGTCATTCAGCCCACTCAAATCAGCAGGGTCAGACGAGCCGCTGATCAGCGCGAATTGTGCCTTCAGGCACCTTCGATAGGCCGCCGAGTCCGACTGTGCTTTTTCGATCGCGCAGGCTGATTCCAACTGGGCTGTGTCGGCTTCGGGCAACGCTTCAACCTGGACTGGTGCGACCCCGGGAGCATTCGCGCGGGGAGCGAGAGCGCCTGAGGCTGGCTGTGGCCCGGAAGCAATCGGCTGGTTCGCAACGGCCGATTTTGCCGGCGCAATTGGTTTCTCGGATGACGTCCTTAGCCTGTTTTCGTGCACGACATAGGCGAAGAGGGACACAAGCAGAATCACCGCCACGGCGCGCAACCAGAGCTCAAAACGGATTGGGGCTTTCGGCCTGATACCGCGGCGGCGGGAAGCCGGCCGGGCAGGGGAATCGGGTGGCCCAGCATATTGGCGCGTCGAACTGACAGGAGCAGGCTTTTCGCGCTTTGCGGGATCGGAAGAAAGCAGCCGGTATGCCGCGTTAATCTCCGCAAGCTTCTCTTCCGCCTTCGTTCGCAGCCGCGGATCACTTCCGAAGCGGTCCGGATGCCAGACCTTCACAAGGTCGCGGTATGACCGTTTGATCTCAATGGGCGTGGCACCGGCTTTCAACTCAAGAATGTCGAGTGCCTCGTTCGCCAGCAACACATCCCCCCGCCGGGTGCTCCTGAGATGTGGGATTCGAGCCGACCCAAATCGACGACAGGCCGGACATGCGATGCTTCTTTCTTGGAACCAGATGCCCCCGATCGCAAGTCTCACAGACGATCTGCATCGTCCGAAACCCCAATCCATGCAAAATAGCACAGTTAGGGCCGAAATCCACTTGAAATAGAAGGCGGGTGGCCCAGCCTTTCGTTTTCGTTCATCCCGATACCATACTTGTAGGGTGCCCCATCCTTGTCGCCGTCTTTGGCGACAGGGTGGGGTCCCCCTGACCGCCAGGTGCCCACGTCTCGCTTCTGGGATGTGGGATTTGCGTCACAAATTGCCCCACAACCCCACTCACCAGAAACTTGTTTCTAGAACCCCACCACCCGCGCCCCGCCGGGTGCCCCACATCTCGCCTCTGAGATGTGGGATTCGCGCCACGAATCTCCGCCCCAACCCCAAAACCTTCGCTTGTCATTCTGACCTCCGGTCAGAATCTCCGTCGTTGCCTTGTTAAGGGCACGGGTTCACCCGTGCCGCAAACGCCGCAAATTGGATCGGGCTTTAGCCCCTGAGGTCACGCATTGTGGAAACCAGACCTACACACTCACATCGCAAAAAAGGTATAATAATCTTATGTCATGGTCCGTTGAGTTCCTCGACCAGGACGTGCAGTCGTCGCTCGATGCGCTTCCTCTCGATATTCGTGCCAGCTTCCAGCGCATCGTGGAATTGATCCAATCCCATGGATTGGAGCGTATACGTGAGCCCTACGTCAAGCATCTCGAAGGCCCGCTCTGGGAGATGCGTATGA
Source organism: uncultured Acidobacteriaceae bacterium (assembly GCA_963764735.1). Lineage (GTDB taxonomy): Bacteria > Acidobacteriota > Terriglobia > Terriglobales > Acidobacteriaceae > Edaphobacter. The sequence continues at coordinate 1,170,387 of CAVXTS010000003.1, read as the reverse complement.
AAGGCAGAAGCGGAATCGCTCGCGCCGCGTATGTAACGGCAATCGGCAAGAGGGTCGTAGTCGTCCACGTCTTCACCAAGAAAACCCAGAAGACGCCACGGCGAGAGATTGAAATCGCCCTAAAACGGGCAAAGGAGGTCCAATGAAGCGCAAGTTCATCCCGGTAGTCGAATCCTTCGCGAAGTGGAAGAAGGACCCTGAATACGCCGCCGCCTACGCCTCGCTCGAAGGCGAGTTCGCCCTGGCGTCTTCGCTGATCAAAGCCCGCAGCGAGGCTGACATGACGCAGGAGCAGGTCGCTAAGGCCATGGGAACCACCCAGGCCGTGGTCGCCCGCCTTGAGAGCGGAAGGGTACTGCCCTCCACTCGCACGCTGGAGCGTTTTGCCAAGGCCACCCGCTCACGATTGCGAATCACCTTCGAACCTCGACAGAAACGATCGGCTTAGGCCGGGTGCCCCGCATCTCGCTTCTGAGATGTGGGCCTCGCGCCACGAACCCCCAGTGCTATCCTCAGCCTATGCAGGTAACGCTGACCATTCCGGATGAACTGGCGGCCCAGCTTACTGCTGCGGGCAAGGACCCTGCGCGTGCTGCGCTCGAAGCCCTCGCCATCGAAGGCTACCGCACCCAGCGCCTCACCGAGGCCCAGGTCAAGCGCATGCTCGGCTACGGAACCCGCATGCAGGTCCACGCCCTCCTCGCCGACCACCACGTCGACCTCCACTACACCATGGAACACCTGAAGCAGGATATTCAGGCATCCGACGAACTCTACGAGCAAAGAATCAAAGAGGCAGCCCGAGCGCAATGATCGTCGTTGCAGACACCTCCCCAATCAACTACCTCATCCTGATTGACCGGATCGCAATTCTGGAGGCGTTGTACAAGCGCATCCTGATTCCTCATGCGGTTCACGAAGAGATGCTGAGCCCCGAAGCTCCGGCGGCTGTGCGGGCTTGGGCAAAGAATCCACCAAACTGGTTGGAGCTTCTCTCCCCATCAACGAGCCTGCATCCTCCACTCGAGACGCTTGACCGGGGTGAAACCGAGGCGATCGCATTAGCCAAAGAGCTAAACGCGGACTGGCTTCTTATCGATGAGGCAGCCGGGCGCGACGAGGCAGCGAATCGCGGACTCCGGACTATCGGAACTTTGGGCATTTTGCGCGATGCCCATCGCGCCGGAATGCTGGATTTCAAAACCTCCGTGGACTTATTGCTTGCCGCCAAGTTCCGCGTGAACCGATCCCTTCTCCAATTGATGCTGGACTCGCTGTGAATTGGCGGGTGGCCCGCCCTAAAGTCGGGTGGCAGGGCTCCTGGCAATCAACCTCTTGCTTTGCTGCGAACCACTCCCTCAGGCCTTGTCGTAAACCGACTTCGAATCGAAGGCGCCCTGGTCAAAGACGATGTGGGTTGCCTTGGTCAGGGTCTTCCCGTCGTCGGACAGCGTGTAGGTGGAGACCAGCGTTCCCTTGGAATCCTGGAAGCTCGTCGTCTGGGTAATGACCAGCGCGTTGTCCTTCCACTCGGCCTTCGAGGTGAGGACCTTGAACGGCGAGTCGGCAGGGAAGGCGTCGGCGGCGATCGCCGTGTCCGTCCCGTCCAGCTTGGCGTTGAAGGTGTAATTCATGGCGAACTGACCGGCGGACGCGATCCCGACCTTGATCTCGTCGGCGGTCTGGGTGACGGTGTAGGTTTCGCTGTCGGGCGCATACTGGCCCAGGTCGCTCTTCTGCAGGTTCAGCTTCCAGGTGCCGGAGAGGTTCGGCTTGGCCGGAGGCGTGGTTTGGGCGACGCCCAGCGCCGCAACGGTTGCAAACACCATTCCAACAACGAGTCTGTTCTTCATACACATCCGCCTTTTCCTGAATGGGAATTGCGGGATGACTCTATCATGGGCAGCGAGAATCGCGAAGTAGCCCCAGCAAAGGCTTGATTCCCGAACCCCGCCGGCTGCGGCCCGCATCCAAAACCCCGAGCCCGCCATGGACCACAGCCTCGACCAGACCGTCGCCCTGCTCACCCGTACGCCGGCCGCGCTCGATGCCCTCCTGCGCGATCTCCCCGCAGCTTGGACCCTGCAGAACGAAGGCGCGGACACCTGGAGCGCCTTCGACGTCATCGGCCATCTGAACCACTGCGAGCGCGCCGACTGGATGCCCCGCCTGAAGATCATCCTCGCCCACGGCGAGACCCGCGCCTTCGAGCCGCTCGACCGCCTCGCCCAGCAGCGCGACAGTGCAGGGAATTCGCTGCCCCAGCTTCTCGACGAATTCACCCGCCTCCGCGCCGCCAACCTGCGCGAACTACGCGCACTCGCGCTCACCCCGCAGAAACTCGCGCTGCGTGGAACCCATCCGGCGCTCGGCTCGGTCACCCTGGCGCAACTCCTCGCCGCCTGGGCCGCGCACGATCTGACCCACTTCCACCAGATCTCGCGCGTCCTCGCCCACCAGTACCGCACCGCCGTCGGCCCCTGGAGCGCCTACCTGGGCGTCCTCCAATGCGGCGGCCACAGCGCCTGAAGCGGGCTGCTCAGCCCTGCGCCGCAGCCTCGCGCAACCACCCTTCCATCACATCGTGCCCCACCAGCCCGGCCTGCTGCCGAACCGCCTTACCGCCGGCGAACACCATGAAGTTCGGAATCCCCTGCACGCGATATCGCGCCGCCAGGCCCGGCTCGGCCTCCGTATCCACCTTCAGCACCACGCCGCGACCGGCCATCTCCTTCGCCGTTCGCACCACCTCCGGAGCGGCCATCCGGCACGGCCCGCACCATGCCGCCCAGAAGTCCACCAGAACCGGAACCCTGGCCTCGCGCACAATCTCGTCGAACTCCGACGCCGTCACCGCGATGGGCTCGTCCACCGGCCCCAGCTCCGTCTTGCACGCGCCGCAGCGCCCCGTATCCGCCAGGTGCGCCGCGCCCGTCCGGTTCTTCTGCCCGCAGCTCCTGCATGTCCGAATCGTCCCCATCATTCCCTCCCGGTCGATAGGATTGGACGCGCACCCGCGCCCATGGATTCAACCCGGACCGGCGGCAGACGCACGCCGCCGCGCATTCAGCTCTTGAGCTTGAACTTTTCCGTCACCACTTTGCTCGGCTCTTCGCCGTCGTCAATCGCCAGCGCCTTGATCGTCGTGTCCGCCGTCACCTGAATCGGCCCTTTGTACGGAATCCAGGTCCCGGTGGTGTTGTCCTCGCTGGTCGTGTAGTACAGCACCGCAGTCGCATGCGGATCGGCAAGCGTCACCAGCACCGCGTCGCCTTTGGCACTTTGATCGTCCCGCCCTTCGGCGAGATCGTCGGAGTCGGCGTAACCGGAACCGGCGGAGGCGGCGGCGGTCCAGGCGTAGCGTCGCTCGAACTCTGGTTCATCATGTCCTGCATCTGCTGGTCGGATGCAGCCTGCGCCGTTTGCGCGGCCTGCTGCGCCGCAAAGGCGTCCTGGGCCGCGGCCGCTGCTTCCGTCCCAAAATTCCCCGGCTGTCCGCTTGCGACAGCCGAGAAGTCCATCGGATCGCTTGCCGCATCCACCATGACGCCCGTGGACGGATCCACGAGCTGTGCGCGCGCCGCACTCACGCCCGCTGCCAAAGCCAGCACCATCCACCAACCCATCCTGCTTCGCATCATCCGGCGCCTCGACCACGCCCGTCTAAGGAAACACGCACCCACGCGCTTCCACTCGCTGAAGGCAAAGGATTTGTTGCCCGGCGGTCAGCGCCGGCGCCCGCATCTCTTCCTGAGACAGGGGCGCCCGCACTCTCGCCACTCGCCGCCTCACTGCTTTTCGTACACCGACTTCGAATCGAACGCATTGTCTCCAAACATCGCGTGCGTCGCCTTGGTCAGCGTCTTCCCGTCACCGGACAGCGTGTAGGTCGCCGTGATGGATCCCTTGTTGTCCTGGAAACTCGTCGTCTGCGCGATCACCAGCGACGATCCCTGCCAGGTCGCCTTGGTGCTCAGAATCTGCATGGGCGAGTTCGCCGCCGGTGTGTTCGGGGTATCCGTGCCATCCAGCTTTGCCGTTGTGGTAACGTCGCGCTTGCCTCGCTGGCTCTCGGAGACAACCTCGATCGTAATCGTGTCCGCGGTCTGCGTAATCGTGTCCGTCTCACTGGTTGGCGAAAACTGGCCCAGCTCGCTCTTCTGCAGATCCAGCTTCCAGGTTCCGGCAAAGTTCGGCTTTGCCTGGCCGGCAGTCTGCGCCGCGCAGAACCCAGCCAAACTCGCGCATACAACCATCGCACCTAGCATTCTCTTCATGGTTCAATGTCCCCGTTTCTTGAATCTCAACTGCCGGATGACTTTATCACGCCCTGCGCTCGCGTCGCGCGGCCGAGGTCTGCCCCTAAACGCCAGAAATCCCATCCCCGGCGAACCGCGCAGGAGATGGGACTCTGAGCAACATCAATGCCAGGGTTACCGGCGTCCGCCGCCGCCGCCGTGGAAGCCGCCGCCACCGCCGCTAAATCCGCCACGGGCAGCACCGCCGCTAAATCCACCTCGGGCACCGCCACTATATCCGCCACGTGCCACCCCGCCTGCGTATCCACGAGCCACGCCGCCGGCGTATCCGCGTGCGACGCCGCCCGCGTAGCCACGACCGACGTAGCCTGCGCGGCCATAGCCATATCCGCGGTAGCCATAGGATCCGCGTCCGTAGCCGTATCCGCCACGGAACCACGGCCCGGCACCGATGAAGATGCCGCCGCTAAACCAGCCCGGTCCGTAATATCCATACGGAGCACAGGCGTACGGGTAATAGTCATAGTAGCCATACGCGCACGCCGGTGGGCCGTAAGCGTAGCCGTAGGGTGCAACCCCCACTCCAACCGCGACTTGAGCATGGGAGTACGCCGCCGGCACCAACAAAACCATAATCGCAATCGAGAGTAGAGCGAGATACTTTAGAAACCGCATTGTCCAACCTCCTGGCAAGAACCATCGGTTCCTGCTGGCTTACGCCAACTGCGCACAAGCTCTGAGTATTAGAACCCCAATCGTACGGATTCGTTGCTATTTTGCGCTCGATGCCCGTGCACTGGCAACTTCCTTTGGTTGCACCAGCGAAACGCCCACCGCCAGGTTTGGAGGTGGGCGTTTGATCCTTGATTTCCAGCGTCGGATTTCCAATGTCGGTTAGCGTCTGCCTCCGCCACCGCCGCCATGGAATCCACCTCCACCTCCACTCAAGCCGCCATGGAATCCGCCGCCACTAAACCCGCCACGGAATCCACCGCCGCCATTCGTGAACGCGTGGCCCGCAGGCGCGGATACAGCTCCACCACGGAAACCACGGACCCCGGTCGCCGGTGCGCGATAGCCATAGCCCCCGTGGTAGTAGCCGCCACGGAAACCATATCCGGGATAGATAAATCCGCCGCCAGACAGATACAACGGCGAGTAGAACCCAAATCCGAACGGATCCCAGAACAGGCCGTTATACGGCAGCCAGGTGTATTCGAACGCCCATGGATCCCACATCCAGCCGGGATAGAAACCCGAATTGCCCGCGTACGTCTCCGCCATGTTCAGATTCGCCTGGCCCAGGTAATCCGCACGCAGCTTGCTCCAGCTATACAGCGGGTCCTGGTCCGCGACTTCCTTGGCGTCGAAGTCCGCCGGTTTTACCGCCTCACCCGTCACCGCCAGGTCGTGGTGGTCCTTCAGCGTGATCCATTTTTTCGAGTTCTGCGCCGGCGAAACCGCGGCCTTGCCGTCAAAGACACGAATCTGCCTGGCGTTCGCGTCGAACTCATACAAGCCGTCTTTCTGCAGTACGGCCTGCGCCGGCCCCTGATCGACCAGCAAATCATTCTGCGGATAGAGCTGATCGACCTCAACTTCGGCGCTCCCGCGGTCGACCTGCACTTCAGTTCTCGTTAGGTCCGGCGAAACCATGGTCACGGCGCTATTGTCGCCGAGTCGCAGAAATACGCCCGGCGTAAGCAATACCTCTGCCTTGCCAGTTTGCGTCTCAACCGTCTGGCCTGTCGCAACCGCAGCGTTGCCAACGGAATGCGGCGTCATCGTCTGGCCGTTGAGCGTGACCTGTCCTTCCACATAATTGATCGTCCCCGGGTTGGCTGTCTTCGTGTCTTGGGCAAACGCACCAGGCACCAAGAGAGTCGCCGCCAGGGGAAGTACCCACATTGCTCTCAAGCTCGGCATCCTTCTCACCCCCAAGTCTTAGATGTGTGCGAGGCGAAAAAGTAACAGGTCGGACCGGCCTTGTGGACCACCCCAAAACCCCTATGAACAGTGGCATTTAACCCAGGTCTCCGGGATTAGTTGCGCTCCAGAATCGCAGCGAAAAAGCCGTCGCAGCCGTGCGTGCCGGGCAATGTGCGCAGCGCCCCATCCCTGACTGCGGAGGCAATCAACCCGTCGTTGGCCTCCTGCCGGAGAATGCCTGCATCCGCCAGCCTTGCGATCAGCGGCTCAACCGGAAGCCGCCGAACGCCACCCGCAGACACCGCCTCCTCCACCACGCGCTCATTCTCCTCCGCCTCCAGCGAGCAGGTGGAATACACCAGCCGCCCACCCGGCGCCAGTCGCCGCAGCGCACCGCCCAGGAGTGCGTGCTGTCGGGTCGCCTGTCGCACCAGGTCTTCCACGCGCAGGCGATGGCGGATCTCAGGATTCCGCGCAAGCGTCCCCGTTCCGCTACACGGCACATCGCACAGGATCAGGTCGAACGTCTCCTCACTGCGGCTCTCAAGGGCCGCATCCATCACCTCGCAACGCACCCGCTCGGCATACGGGTAACGATGCAGCCGCGCCTTCATCGGGGCCAGCCGCTTCGCACTCACGTCCGTCGCCAATATCTCCGCACCCTGGGTGCTCAGCCGCAGCGCCAGCATCAGGGTCTTTCCGCCGGGCGCGGCGCAGCAGTCCCACACGCGTGCCGCACGTTCGCCGGTGAAGGGAAGCGCCGCCGCGGCCAGCTCCGCGACCAGGCGTGAGCCATCGTCCATGTGCGGTGCGTCTTCCGCAGCTCCGGCCACGCCGGAAAAGATCGCGCCGCGAACCGGCTCGCGCTGATCGTACTCGCAAATCTTCAGCGCGGCCTCGCGTCCATATGCGACAACCCAGCGCTCCACCAACCAGCGCGGATGCCCCAGCCGTTCCGCAAACGCCGCCGGCGACTCAAAAATTCTTTCTCCGGATTTCTGTGCCGCGGCGAGCTTGCGCAGCACCGCATTCACCATCCCGGCCGCATGAGGCTCTCCCGCAGCGCGGCACAGCTCGACACTCTCATGCAATACCGCATGCGCCGGAATCCGGTCCATATGCAGCAACTGGAACGCGCCTATTCGCAGCGCCAGCGCCACCGGCTCTGCCAGTCGCTGATCCGGTCGTGTCAGCAACGTCGCAACGCGCGCGTCCAGCGCGATCTGCCAGCGCAGCACGCCCATCACCAGCGCTGTCGCCAGGTTGCGGTCCTCCGGCGTCAACGCCTCGGTTCGCGGGGAGTGCAGCAACTCGTCGCTATGTCCCTTGTTCTCGCCCACCAACCTGAGAATTTCAAACGCCGCCGCGCGAGCTGGAGTAATCTTCGCCCGCGCCTCCGCCGCCGAAGCAGTCGGTCCCGCCGAGGCCGGGCGCGCGCGCTTCACCCAATCCTCCGCGCCATTCGGCTCATCGCCCAAACCTCGTCGCCCAAAGCTGCGCAGCACCTACCTGGTGTGGCCGCGCCAATACAGCCCGGCAACTCAAGAGCCTAACCTCTCGCCGCTGCGAATCTGAAACCCGCGCATGAAATCGGCCGCAGCCATGCGCCGCTTTCCCTCCATCTGCACCTCTTCGAAGCGCACGCAAGTGCCGCCACCGCAGCCCACCACCATCTCCTCACCACGCACTTCGAGGACGCCAGCCCCCACCCCGGTCTCCATTGCCGTATGCATGCGTTGCACAATCAGCTTCTTTCCTCGCAGCACCGTATGCGCACCCGGCCACGGCTGAAAGCCGCGCCAGCGATCGTAGATCTGCTGCGCCGTCCGCGAGAAATCGATGGCTCCGTCCTCGCGAGTCAAAATTGGCGCCAGCGTCGCCAGCGCCTCGTCCTGTTTCTCCCCAACCAACTCGCCGCACTCCAGCTTGGCCAGCGTCTTCACCATCAACTCCGCGCCTGCGCTTGCCAGTGTTTCAAACGCGTCCACGGCCGTCTCTTCCTGGCCGATTGGAACCACATGCGCCAGCAGCATATCGCCCGTGTCCAGGCCTTCATCGATGCGCATCGTGGTCACGCCGGTCACCTTCTCGCCATTCGCAATCGCCCATTGCACGGGAGCCGCGCCTCTGTATCTGGGCAGCAAAGAACCATGCAGATTGATGTTGCCCAGCGGCGGCAGGTCCAGCATCCACTTCGGAATGATGCGCCCATAGGCCACCACCACAATCGCATCCGGCCGCACAGCCTCCAGCCGCTCGCGAAACGCTGCATTGTTCCTGATCTTCTCCGGTTGCACCACAGGGATCCCATGCCCGGCGGCCACCCGCTTTACCGGCGGCGCGTGCATCTCCATCCTGCGCCCCGCGGCCCTGTCCGGCTGCGTCACCACCAGTGCAACCTCGTGTCCCGCCGCGATCACCGCTTCCAGCGTCGGCACGGCAAACTCAGGAGTCCCACAGAAAACCAGCTTCATCGTTCACCCGGTAATCTCATCGGAGAGCACTCCCTCAGGTGCAGCGGAGCGAAGCCACCGCGAAGCGGTCCAGGGCAGCACGAAGTGCCTACCATTCGCCGTTCTTCTGCATCTTGCGAATCTTGCGCAGCACCAGCTCGCGCTTCAGCCGGCTGATGCGGTCGATGAACAGCACGCCATTCAGATGGTCGATCTCATGCAGCATCGCGCGCGCCAGCAACTCCTCACCCTCCACTTCGAACCATTCGCCGCGCTCATTCTGCGCCTTCACCTTCACCCACGCCGCCCGCTGTACCTTCTCGCGGATCTCGGGCAGGCTCAGGCATCCCTCTTCCTCCATCTGCTTGCCCCTGGTTTCCAGAATCTCAGGATTGATCAGCACCAGCTTGTCCTTCGGGTTCTTCTTGAAGCTGGTGTCGATCACAGTAAGCCGCTTCGAGAGGGCGATCTGCGGCGCCGCTAGGCCGATCCCCTGCGCCACGTACATGCTTTCGAACATCTCCGCCACCAGCCGCTTCAGGGCGTCGTCGAAGACCGTCACCGGCTCACCCGGCCGCTTCAGCACCGGGTCGGGATACTTCACCACCTCGTGAATCTTCAACCCTTCCTTCGTCGCCATGTTGCCTGCCGCCCTACAGCATTGGAGTCATCTCGAGTCCAACCGATGCTCCAACACTTGCCTTTCCCTCAAACCTTGAACCGCGAACCTAGTACTTCCGAATCTGCTCGCAATACCCTTTGAAATTCCTTTCCATCTCGCGCAGCGAATCGCCGCCAAATTTGTCAATCGCCAGCCGCGCCACCGTCAGCGCCACCATCGCCTCCGCCGCCACTCCCGCCGCCGGCACCACGCACACGTCGCTGCGCTCATACGCCGCCTTCACCGGCTCGCGCGTGGCAAAGCTCACGCTCCCCAACGGCCGCCGCAGCGTCGAAATCGGCTTCAGATATCCCCGCACCACCACATCCTCACCATTGGAGATGCCGCCCTCGATCCCTCCGGCGTTATTCTGCTCGCGGGAAAACCTGGTAAAGTCGCCGTTCTTGCCATCGCCCGCACCCTCGTACCCAATCGCGTCGTGTACCGCGCTGCCCAGCGACTCGGCCGCCGTCACTCCCCGCCCAATCTCCACTGCTTTCACGGCCTGCAGGCTCATCACCGCCTGCGCCAGCAGTCCATCCATCCGCTCGTCCCAGTTCGCATGTGTCCCCACTCCCGGCGGCAGCCCGTGCACCACCACTTCGAAGACTCCGCCCACCGTATCGCCCGTGCGCAGCACCGCATCCACCTCGGCCTTCATCCGCTGCTCGTCCTCGGCATCGACACAGCTCAGCAGCACCTCCTCCTGCGTCTGCAGCGCGAGAATCTCCTCCCAAGCCGCCGCCCGCTTCAGTTCTGTCTGGCCCACGCGAATCACGTGGCTCGCCACCTCCACACCCAACGCCCGCAGCAGCATCTTTGCCAACGCCCCGCACGCCACCCGCGCCGCGCTCTCCCGTGCGCTCGCCCGTTCCAGCACATAGCGCGCATCGGGGAAGTCGTACTTCAAACTGCCCGCCAGGTCCGCATGTCCCGGCCTGGGGCTGGCGACCGCCTTATGCTTCGCCCGATCGCCCGTCTCCACCGGCAGAATCTCTTCCCAGTTCTTCCAGTCGTTATTGGCAATGGTCATCGCCACCGGCGACCCGATCGTCTTGCCATGCCGCACGCCGCTCAGGATATGCGCTGTATCTCGCTCAATCCGCATCCTGCCGCCGCGTCCGTAGCCCCGCTGCCGCCGCCAAAGCTCGCGGTCCACCAGCGCCTGGTCCACCGTCACCCCCGCCGGCAGCCCGCTGATCATGGCAACCAGGCTCTCTCCGTGGCTTTCCCCCGCAGTCGAAAATCGCAGCATTTATTTCTCTCTATCCAAAGAAAGATTGTAACAAGCCCTCCGCCATCAATGGTTTCTCCCCACTCACGGGCAGCCGGCTCCGCGCAGTGGCGCCGAGGGGCCGCAATTCCCGCAGAATCCATCCACCGCCTTATACCAGTGGTCCAACAACTGAGCTATACTGCGTGCAATTGCAACTCATCCCGCAAATAGGGAACCGCGATGCCTCTCAAGCTGAAGGTCAATAATTCCGTTTCCACTGTGGATGTGCCGCCGGACACGCCATTACTCTGGGTGCTGCGCGACGTCCTCGACCTCAAAGGACCCAAATATGGCTGCGGAATCGGGCTCTGCGGCGCATGCACCGTTCTCATCGACGGCAAGGCGGCGCGCTCCTGCCAGACCGACGTCGTCTCCGTCGTGGGCAAATCCGTCACCACCATCGAAGGCCTTTCGCCCGACGGCCTGCACCCGGTCCAGGTGGCGTGGGATCAGATGGACGTCCCCCAGTGCGGCTACTGCCAGGCCGGCCAGATCATGACTGCGGCCGCCTTCCTGGCGCAGACGCCTCATCCCACCGACGCGCAAATCGACGACGCGATGAGCGCCAACCTTTGCCGTTGCGGGACGTATCCGCGGATTCGTCAGGCAATCCACCAGGCCGCCAGGGCCGGTGCGGCCGCTCCCGCCCACAAGTCATAACGGAGGCCACTCATGCGTCTCAATCGGCGATCCTTCCTGCAAATGAGCGCCCTCACCGGCGGAGGTCTTGCGCTCGGCTTGTTTGACATCCCCTTCGCCTCAGCCCAGTTCGGCCCGCCCGCCGCGCTTTCGCCTACCGCTTTCATCCACATCGCGGCCGACGGCACCATCGTCATCATGGCCAAGGCCCCTGAGATCGGCCAGGGCGTCAAAACCATGTTGCCTATGATGATTGCCGAGGAACTCGACGCCGACTGGAGCAAAGTGCGCGTCCAACAGGCTGACCTCGACGATTCCCTGGGCGGTCAATCCGCCGGCGGCAGCACCTCCACGCAATCCAACTATCTCCCCATGCGCCGCGTGGGCGCCGCCTGCCGCCAGATGCTCGTCTCTGCGGCGGCAACTCGGTGGGGCGTTCCGGCAGCCGAATGCACCACCTCGCTCAACCAGGTCCACCATGCCGCTTCCGAGCGCTCCCTCAGCTACGGCGAATTGGCAGTTGACGCCTGCGCGCTGACTCCGCCCAGCATGGCCGACATCAAGCTGAAGGATCCAAAAGACTTCCGCATCATCGGCAAACCCCACGCCAACGTCGACAATCACAACATTGCTACCGGCAAGCCGCTCTTCGGCATCGACGTCAAAGTTCCCGGCATGCTGCACGCAGTGTTCGCCAAGAGCCCCGTCTACGGCGGCAAGGTGAAGAACGCCAACCTGGACGAGATTAAGAAGCTCCCCGGCGTGCGCCACGTCCTGGTCGTCGCTGACACCCCGGCAACTTCTGCGAGTAACACCGATTCGAACATCGAGCCCGGCGTCGTTGTCGTAGCCACCGGCGTGGAGCCGGGCGTGGTTATCGTTGCCGACCTCTGGTGGCAGGCACAATCCGCGCGCAGCAAACTCAAGGTCGACTGGGACTTTGGCCCGGGTGCGACCCAAAGCAGCGAGAAGTTTGCCGCCAGGGCAGCCGAACTCCTGAAAGCGCCGCCCACCGGCACACTGCGCACCGATGGCGACGTCGACGCCGCGCTCAAGTCCGCCGCCAAAGTCCTCGAAGCCGACTACGCATATCCATTCCTCGCCCACGGCGCGCTGGAGCCGATGAACACCACCGCCTCTTATAAGGACGGGAAGATGGAGATGTGGACGGCCACCCAGTCGCCCGCCGCCGGCCGCAACCAGGTCGCCCGCGCCCTCAACATCCCTCCCAGCGACATCAAGGTGCACCTCTGCCGCGTCGGCGGCGGGTTCGGCCGCCGTCTGAACACCGACTACATGCTGGAAGCCGCGTGGATCGCCAAGTCGGTCGGCGTGCCGGTCAAACTGCTCTGGGCGCGCGAGGACGACATCGCCCACGATGACTACAGGCCTGCCGGTTATTTTTCTCTTAAAGGTGGACTGGATGCTCAGGGCAAGTTGATTGCCTGGCGGCAGCATCTGGCCGCCTTCGGCGAGGGCGCACGCGTCGCCGGAGCTCCCGACGCCACCGAATTTCCCTCCGGGCGCGTGCCCAACTTCGCCTCCTACACCTCCGGGCAGCCGCTGCTGCTGCGCACCGGCGCCCTGCGTGCGCCCGGCCACAACGGCTACGCATTCGTCCTCAAAGGCTTCATCGACGAGCTGGCCGTCGCCGCCGGCCGCGACCCGGTCGAATTCAACCTTGACCTGCTGAATGTGACTCCGGTCCCTATGACCGCAACCAGCGGAAGGCGCCCCACCGACTCGCTCAACCCCGAGCGCATGAAGGGCGTCATTAAATTGGTTGCCGAGAAATCCGGCTGGGCCAATCGCAAGAAGGTTCCTGGCCGGGGCATGGGTTTCGCCTGCCACTACTGCCACGCGGGCTACTTTGCGGAAGTCGCGGAAGTCTCCGTCGACGCAAAAAACCAGATCACGGTTCACAAGGTCTGGGCAGCCGGCGACGTTGGCAACCAGATCGTCAATCCGTCCGGTGCCGAAGCCCAGGTGCAGGGCGCCATCGTCGAAGGTATGAGCCAGATGCAGCAGGAGATCACGCTCGTCAATGGCCAGGTCCAGCAGACCAACTACAATGATCATCCGTTAATTCGCTTCGATCAGACGCCGGAAATCGACATCTTCTGGAGCATGAGCGACTTCGGCCCCACCGGCCTCGGTGAACCTTCTCTGCCGCCGGCGCTACCGGCCATCACTAACGCGGTCTTCGATGCAACCGGCAAACGAATCCGCACGCTTCCACTCGAGCGCAGCGGCTTCAGCTTCGCCTGACGCCGGAGCAGCGTACATGAGTTACTTTTTTGGCTTCACCGATGGCGGTAGCATCCCATTCAACCGCAGATAGCTTGCCATCTGTGAATAATGGTCTTCCAGGTCATCGGTCAATTCCACCAGCGCGCGTGCCCGAGGTTTTTTGACGCCACCGAAGTAGGTGATCGTATCGCCCAACTGCGAGTCCTGAAGGGTGTCCAGAGCCGTCCCGCAATAATCGAACGAAGCCTTCAGTGCTGCCGCCAGCGCCGTCTTTGGAGAAGTCTCCGTCACCGCCGACCCATTCGGTGCCGGCTTGTCGGTCAGCATCGCGCATACGTGATCGTTCGCCTGTGCAACGTGCGCGACGATCTTGCCAAAGCTCCATTGGTCCGGGGTCGGGTGGTAGCCAAACTTGTCCGCCGGCATCTCATCCATAGCGGCTTGAATAAAAGCCGACTGTCGCACGAAAATCTCCTTCGCGCTGGACACTACCGGGTTCGGCACCTGCGCATTTCCAGTCACCGCCAGCAGGCACACCACCACACCAATCGAGATTCTCATCCAGACCTCCTCTCCACCATCCGTTGACCGGCGCTCAAATTTCAGTTTTCTTCTTGTACTTCAACCATAGGGGTGGCGTTGTCAGAGTGTCAATCTCCCTACCGGTTTCATCTCGCCGCAACATCGTCGTAGACCACGGCTTTTCCTGCGGCCGCAATCAGGCCTGCGGTCGAGACCGATCCCGCATTCTGCGATCCCACCGAGATCAGCACGCCGCTGCCTACGCCGGCAAAGGTGCGGCTGTCGCGCACAACCGATCTCTCCGACCGCTCCATCCGCACTACCGGCTCGTCCTTGGGCAGGCGCCGCGACGCCACATCGTCCAACTCCGTCTCCGGGCTGTCCTCCACCAGGAACGCCGGTCCCTTTGCAACATTCAGCTGCACGTTGTGCAACTCCATCCCCGACGCATGCACAATATGCGCACCCACCGTCCCCGTCCCAATCACATCGGAGATCCGCAGCCCATCGATGGGGCTCTCCGGAAGTCCGTCCACGTCGATCAACTGCTTCGCGCCGTCGATAGTCACGCCATCAATCGCAATGTTCTCGAACCCAGGCGTTCCCGGCCCCTTCGGCATCGCCACCCGCGACTCCTTCGTCTCCCCCTCCATCATGTAGAAGTTCGTCACGTCGATCGCCGTCCCCACGTTGCGCATGGTCCAGTTGGAGAAGCGCAGATCGCTCACCACGCCGCCCCGTCCGCGCCGGCTCTTGATGCGAATTCCAGCCTCAGTGTCCACAGCGGTCATATTGCTTGCGACAATGTTGCGCACGCCTCCGGAAGTCTCCGACCCAATCGTCACCGCGCCGTGCGCGTGGTGCACCGTGCATCCCGTAATGGTCACATCCTCGGTCGGCCGGTTCACCCGCAGGCCATCCGCGTCCTTTCCGCTCTTGATCACAATGCCATCGTCGCCCGTATCGATGTAGTCGTCGGTCAAATGCACAAAGCGGCTCGAATCCACCACGATTCCGTCGGTCTGCACGCCCGGATAGGTTTCGATCACCACGTTCCGCACCACCGCATACTGCGTATACAGCAGGTGCACGGTCCACATCGGCGAGCCTTCAAAGTGCAGCCCATCCACCAGCACATCCTTTGCATTCATGAAGCGCAGAAACGAGGGCCGCAACTCCTCTCCCGCCGCCTCGTACTCCGACTCCGGGATAGCCTTATGCGCTTCCAGGTCGAGCAGCAGCTTCTCCCAGTTGTTCCCGTTCGCGCTGCCCAGACTATTTGCCGTCGCCTGTTCGCGCCCATGCAGTTTTACCCAGTCGGCCTGGCTCGTCACCAGCGTCCCCGCGCCCACCACCTGAACGTCTTCCAGGTCGTGCCCGCCGATCAGCGGCACCGGCGCCAGCGTCTCCACGCCTTGCTGCCGCCCCTTGGTCAGCGGGAGGATCTGTGCCGGAAACGTAACGACAGCGCCCGGGTCGAACTCCAGCCGCAGGTGGCTCACCAGCTCAATCGGTCCGGATTGATAGTGTCCCGCCGGCACAAACACCGTTCCGCCGCCCGCTGCCTTCGCCGCGGCAATCGCCTTGGCAAACGCCTCGGTCGCCGGCGCGCTGCCATCGCGCTTCGCCCCGTATGCCGTCACGTCGAAGACCGGACGCGCCGCCGGGGCCTGTCCCAGGCCGGCGTGTGCCGTGCCCGCCGCCAGCGCGCACGCGAGTAGCAACCCGCCCCAATTCGCCCGCATCATTTCTCCGGCTCCTCGTCCAGGTACGCCTTCGAGTTCAGCAGCGGGCGCTCCATGCTGCGCACCCACTCCGTCATCTCCGCGCCGCTCCTGCCGGCCATCGCGCCGCGGCCAAACTCGTTGCGCATGGCCTGCATCTTCGCTTCAACATCGTCCAGCGCGCTCAGCAGCAGCGCCTCCGGAGTCATCGGCAGCTTGGGCGAGCCAAACTCATACTTCCCGTGGTGGCTCAGAATCATGTGTTCCACCAGCACCCGCAGCTTCTCCGGGAATCCCGGCAGGGTCGCAATCTTCTCGCGCAGCATCCCCTGCGCAATCGAGATGTGCCCAATCATCTGGCCTTCCAGCGTGTAGCCAAACGTCGTTCCCCAGCTCAGCTCGCGCACCTTGCCGATATCGTGCAGAATCGCGCCCGTCACCAGCAGGTCGCAGTCCACTTCGGGGTAGAATGGCGCCGTCGCCCGGCACACCCGCACCAGCGTCACCACATGTTCCAGCAGCCCACCGATCCAGGCGTGATGCAGCACCTTGGCCGCGGGAGCTTCGCGGTAGGCCGCGCCAATCGCCTCATCGTCCAGAAACGCGAACACCAGCCGCCGCAGTTCCTCGTTCCGGAACTCCGCAACATACCCGCGCAGCTCGGTCCACATCTCCCCAATGTCGAACCTGGTCGTCGGCACAAAGTCCGCCACGTCGATCTCGGATGCAGCGGCCAGCCGCATCTTCGAGAGCGTGATCTGGTATTTCCCCTTGTACTTCGAAACCTGCCCCTGCACCTTGACGTAGCAGCCCTCCGAGCATGTGGCCACCGCGGAGGCAAACTCCTCCCACATGCGCGCATCCATCGTCCCGGTCTTGTCGCTTAGCGTGAGCGCCACATACTGGCCGCCGCCCGTCTGCTTGTCGCGGACCGACAGCGACGACACCGCAAAAAAGGTTGTCACCGTCGCGTTATCGAACTTTGCTGCATCTGCTACGAAGAAATCTTTCATGCTGCCCAGCATACGTCCCTGCCGCGGATCCCAGCCACACATTCAAAAGGGAAGTGAGCCGCGTAAAGCAACCTGCCCGCGCCAACCGCGGCACGCAGGTCAAAATCGCCGCCTTCCCGCCGGCTCCCGATCCTACTGTGGCGTCGCTGCGGGCGCTGGATTCGCGGTTGAAGTGGGCTGTGCGTCCGTTGGTGCTGTCACTGGAGGAAGGTTCGACGGTGGCGGGCTCGCCGCGGGTTCGCCATTATCCCGCACGCTCTTCGGCGGAATCGGCGTTGCATCGGGCTTCGCCGCCGGTGGTGTGGGCGCCGCTTGCTGGATGCGTTGCTTCGGCGCGCCCTTCACCTTCTTCGCTTTCTTCTTGCTCGCGGTATCTCCGCTCAGTCCGATCGGTGCGTTCTGCACCTGCTCCTCTGTCTTCTCTTCCGCAGGCACCGGAGCGGGGGTGACCACCTTCTTCTCCAGCTTTTCCGCCTTTGTCTTGGCCTTGGCCTGGGCCTCAACCGGCGCGCGATCGCTGTAGCGGGTCTTCTTGCGCTCGGGTGCCGGCGGACCGGCCGGCTCGACGTCCGCAGCCACATCGGTCGAGGGCTCCGCCGCCGCCTCGCCATTCACCGGCGCGCCCGGGCCCTGCTCGGCCGCCGTGGTCAGCGTCTCTTCAGGCGAGGCAGGAAGCGCGTTGCGCGGCATCTGCCCGAAGCGGATCTTTTCCCGCCTGATCTTCTTCGGCTTCTTGCCCGCCGCGATTGCCACTGTCTTTGCACTCGCAGTCGAACTCTTTGGCGCCGCGGCACTGGTCGAGCCTGCTGTCCCAGCCGCCGGGGCGAAACTCTTCGCCGCAGCCTCCGCCGCCGCCGCGCGGGCCGCATTCAACCGCTCTTTCTGCACAACTTTCTTCTTCGGCGCGGGGATCGTTGCCCCGGCAAACACCGGCTTGGTCTGCTTGGGGCTAGCGCCCGTGTCCACAAAGCCCGGCGCAATGTCGATGAACGCCTTCTCCCGCAGATCGGTCAGGTACGTCCGCAGCGCCGGCTGCATGGCTGCTTCGTACATCGCCTGCTGCACCTGCTGATCCACCGCGCTCATCGGCGGAATCCCGCCCGCCGTGTGCTGCGTCACTTTCAGAATCAGATAGCCCGGACGCGTGCGAATCGGCGCAGTCCAATCGCCCGTCTTCAACACGAAGACCTGGTCCTCCAGCACCTTGGCCAGTCTGCCATCGCCCCGCTTGAACACTCCGCCAAGATCGCCGCCCGTGGCAGCCGTCTCCCCGCCGGAATACTGCTTTGCCATGTCCTCAAACTTCGCGCCCGCCTTCAGCTTCGCGTACACATCGTCGGCTTTAGCCTTGGCCTGCGCCACTTGCGCGTCGGTCGCGTCCTCCGGCGTAGGAATCAGGATCTCGCTCAGCTGTAACTGTTCCGGCTGGGCAAACTCCTGCTTGTGCGCGTCGTAGTAGGCCTGTTCGTCCTTGGCCGTCAGCCGCAGGTTCCGCGCGACCTCGTCGCGCTCCACCTCCTGCGAGATCAAGTCCTCCTTGATCTTCTGCTTGAAGTCCTCAAACGATACGCCGGAATCGCGCACCGCCTTTTCCAGTGCTTCCATCGAATCCAGGTTGTGTTCCTTGCGGATCTCGTCCAGTTGCCGGATCACTTCCGTGTCGACGTTGATGTCCAGTTCCTTGCCTCGCGACAGCAGCAATTGCCGGTCGATCATGTCGCGCAGCAGGTTCTTCTGCCGTTGCTCTACCTCCGCGGCACTGATGTGGTCCGCCGGGTTCGGGCTGCTGTTTGCCCGCTGAACCTCTTCCAGCAATAGTTGCTGCTCGCGCTCGTAGTCGCTGTTGTCGATAATCTGGTCGTTCACGCGAACGATGGGATACTCCACCACCGTCCCTCCCGGGGTCACCGCCGCTGGAGCCGGCAGGGGAGGAAACGGCTGCGGCGTGGGCGCCTCAATCGGGCTGTGATATCTCGGCGGCGTCACCTGGCCGCGCGCCGCACTGCCGGACAGCGTCGTAACCGCCATCAACAGCGACGCAATTCCAACTCCGCCAACTACCCGCCGCCGCGCGGCATATCCCCACCAGCTTCGCATCGTGTTCCCAGGGTTCAGAATCGCAAATCTCAAAAGGTCTCTCTCGCTTCCTTCGCCTTGGACTCGCGCGGCTCGCCGCCGATATCCAGTCGTCCTATTCTATCTGCCTCGCGCCGCCCACACCAATCCCGCGGGCCCCTCGGGGCGCAAGCCGGGCAGGCGGCGATGGTCTCGCTCACTCGCGGGGCCTGACCGGCGCGTATAATTCGCCGAAACACCGAAAGGAAACCGAGCCATGCGCTCCAAAACTCTGCTCGCAATCTGGGCCATCATCCTTCTCCTCACCGCGTCCGCGTCGGCCCAGACCCTGCCGCCAGGCGTGCAGAAGATGGCCTCCATTGAGGGAATCACGGAGTATGCGTTTCCCAACGGCCTACATGTCCTGCTGTTTCCGGACAACTCCAAGCCCAAGATCACGGTCAACGTCGTCTACCTGGTCGGCTCGCGCAACGAGGGCTACGGTGAAACCGGCATGGCGCACCTGCTGGAACACATGGACTTCAAGTCCACCACCTCGGGCCGCGAAATCTTCAAGGAGCTTACCGACAAATCTGCCGGCTTCAACGGCCAGACTTCCTACGACCAGACGATGTACTTCGAAACCTTCAACGCCAGCGACGACAATCTGCTTTGGGCGCTGGGCCTGGAGGCCGATCGCATGGCGAACATGACCATGCTCAAGCAGGATCTGGACAGCGAGATGACGGTTGTCCGCAACGAGATGGAGTCCGGCGAGAACAATCCGCTGAACGTCCTGGAGGAACGCACGCTGGCCGCCGCCTACAACTTCCACAACTATGGCAAGACCGTTATCGGCAACCGCACCGACGTGGAACGGGTCCCCATCGCCAACCTGGCTGCTTTCTACAAAAAGTACTACCAGCCGGACGACGCGGACCTCATCATCGCCGGGCAGTTCGACGAGTCAAAGGCGCTGGCCATGGTGGCCCAGACCTTTGGCGTCATCCCCCGGCCGAAGCGGGTCCTCACCCAGCCCTACACCGTCGAGCCCACCCAGGAAGGCGAGCGCGAGGTGATTCTGCGCCGCGTCGGCAGCACCCAGGCCATTCTGGCCGTCTATCACATTCCTGCCGAGTTGCATCCCGACTACGCGCCGCTGGAGGTATTAGGGCAGGTGCTGGGCGCTCCGCAGACCGGCCGCCTCTACAAGGCGCTGGTTGACAGCAAGAAGGCCGTATCCGCCAGCATGGGCGCCGAGGGCATGCACGATCCGGGTTACGCGGAGGCCTATGCGCAGGTCAAGCCGGATCAATCCATCGACGACGCGCAGCAGATTCTGCTGAAGACCGTCGAAGGCGTGGCCGCCGATCCGCCGACGCAGGAGGAAGTGGACCGGGCCAAGGCGCGAATATTGAAGAATATTGAACTGGCGCTGACCAACACGCAATCCGTGGCCATGGACCTGGGCGGAGCGGCGGGCAGCGGCGACTGGCGTTCTTTCTTCCTCGAACGCGACGAAATCGCCAAGGTGACGCCGGCCGACGTGGAGCGTGTCGCCAAGGCCTACCTCAAGCCTTCCAACCGTACCCTGGGCGAATTCATCCCCTCCGCGACCGCTCCCGATCGCGCGGAAATTCCCGCGACGCCGGACCCGGCCACGCTGTTCAAGGACTACAAGGGAGGCGCGGCTGTGCAGCAGGGCGAAGCCTTTGACCCCACGCCGAAGAACATTGAGGCGCGCGTCATCCGCACCACCCTCCCCAACGGCTTGCACCTGCTGATGTTCCCCAAGAAGACCCGCGGCGGCACGGTCGTTGCCACGCTGGACGTGCGCTACGGCGATGAGAAGTCGCTGTTCGGCAAATCCACCATTGCCACCACCGCAGGGCCGCTGCTGATGCGCGGCACGCTGCACAAGAACCGCCAGCAGATCCAGGACGAGCTTGACCGCCTGAAGGCCCAGATGAACGTGACCGGCGGAACGGGCTATGCTTCGGCGAACATTAGAACCTACGAGGCCAACCTGGCCGACAGCCTGCGTCTGGCCAGGGAGTTGTTGCGCGAGCCCTCGTTCCCCGAGGCGGATTTCGAAACCATTCGCCAGCAAAAGCTCGCCAGCGCGGAGAACTCGAAGACTGATCCAAACAGCCTGGCATCCGACGCTATGAGTGCACACTTCAACAACACCCGCTATCGCCTGGGGGACCCGCGCTACACCGAGACTCCCGATCAGCGCATCGCGGACATCCAGAAGATGACGCTTGACGACGTGCGCCAGTATTACCAGCAGTACTACGGCGCCGGCGAGGGCGAGATTGTGGTCAGCGGCCAGTTCGACCCGGCACAGATCAAAAAACTGGTCACCGACCTGTTCGGCGATTGGAAGAGCAGCGTCCACTACCAGCGCCTGTCCAATGACTACACCAAACTCGACACCATCAACGACAAGATTGAAACGCCGGACAAGCAGAACGCCATCTTCCTGTTTGGCATGCCGATGAAGATCACCGACGAGGACCCCGACTACGCCGCGCTCCTTATCGCGGGCGAGATCTTCGGCGGGAACTCGAACTCGCGCCTGTTCGAACGCATCCGCGTCAAGGACGGCCTCAGCTATGGCGCCAACGGGAATTTTTCCATGCCGCCCAAAGACGACGGCGGCCGACTTTCCGGATCGGCCATTGCCGCGCCGCAGAACATGCCCAAGGTCGAAGCCGACTTCAAGGAAGAGCTGGCACGCGCCTTAAAAGACGGCTTTACCGCCGACGAGGTGGAGAAGGCCAAGAAGACCTGGCTGGACCAACGTTCCGTCGCGCGCACCGAAGAGACTTCCGTCGCCAGCCTGTTGCAGGCCCGCGAGCGCTGGGGCCGCACGCTCGAGTGGGATGCGAAGCTCGAAGCCGCCGTCGCCGCGCTCACCCCGCAGCAGGTGAACGACGCGTTCCAGCGCCACGTCGACCTCGCTGCCATCTCCATCGTCAAAGGCGGCGACTTTAAGAAGGCAGGTGTCTACCAATAACCATCAGTGGCCATCGTTGGCAGCAGTAATTCCACAGCCGAACCCTTGACAGGCCTGTTAGACTTAAAGGTGGCAGAGAGAAGGGGCGGACCCGTCCGCCAACGATCAGGGAGCAGGCTTGCAATCAGTGGCTGGGCGGCCCAATCGAACGTCGGCAGAGGGTTCACCTGGTCTGTGGGCCGCGGGTGCTTCGGGACTCAAAAATGTACCAAGTCCAAAGTCAACCGACTTGGAATGAGATACTTATTCCGTAGATAGGGGGAGGGGGGGGTATCTCGCCAGACTGTTCTCGAAGGATCGTCCTAAGGGGTGCGGCCCCGGCTTCGCGCCCATCGGTTTCCGGGCATCGGCTATCCAAGCGATGCTATACTCGTCCAACGCTGGACTGGGCCCTAACCAGGGAAAACCGGCTTCCACAGGGCGCGCCGCACCCTGCCGCAGTCTAATTATTTTGAGGTATCCAACCTGATGGCTCCCCGCACACGCCGCGCTCTCTTTTCCGTCACCATATTCCTCGCCTCGTGCGCCGTCCTCGGCTCATTCATCAGCCAGAAAGTCGCCGCGCAGTCCGCCTCCGACGAGTCCACCCTGCGCGATTCGCTGCACCAGTTCACCGACGTCTACTCCATCGTGGAGCAGAACTACGCCGAGCCGCTGGACCAGGACAAGGTAGACAAGGCCATCTACGACGGAGCCATCCCGGGCATGCTGCACGTGCTCGATCCGCACTCGAATTTCTACGATCCCAAGGCCTTCGCCCAGATGCACGAGGACCAGAAGGGAAACTACTACGGCGTGGGAATGTCCATCCAGCCGCAGCCGGACAAGAACGGCAACGTCCACGTTGTGGTGCTCACTCCGTTTGAAGGCACGCCGGCGTTCAGGGCGGGCATTCGCCCCGGCGACGTGATTATGGCCATCGACGGAAAGCCCGCACCCAGCGACTCGGCTGAAGTCGCCTCCATGCTCAAGGGCCCCAAGGGAACCCACGTCAGCGTGGTCATGGCCCGGGAGGGCAAGGACCAGCCGCTCACCTTTGACCTGGTCCGCGATTCGATTCCACATCCCTCAGTCGATTTCTCGTTCATGATCAAGCCGGGCATCGGCTATGTCCACATCCTCAACTTCTCGTCGGAGACCACCGGCCGCGAGTTCGGCGACGCGCTCGACAAGTTCCAGGCAGCCAATGGCGATCTACGCGGCCTGGTCATCGATCTCCGCGGCAATCCCGGCGGCCTGCTCAACGAGGCGGTCGACGTATCCGATAAGCTCCTGCAAAAGGGCCAGGTCGTCGTGTCGCAGCGCGGTCGCGCGTTCCCTGAGCAGGTTTACCGCGCTACCCGCGGCGAAGAAGGGACCTACAAGTATCCTATCGTCGTCATCGTCAATCGCAATACGGCCTCTGCCGCTGAGATTGTTTCCGGCGCCCTGCAGGATCACGATCGCGCACTGATTGTTGGCGAAACCACCTTCGGCAAGGGACTCGTGCAGACCGTCTTCCAGATTTCCGAGAACACCGGTCTCGCGCTCACCACCTACCACTACTACACACCGTCCGGTCGGCTCATCCAGCGCCCCTACGATCACGAGTCGCTCTACGACTACTTCTACGTTCGTGACGATGCCAAGAAGGCGGACAAGTCCAACACTGAGGTGAAGCTCACGGACTCGGGCCGCACCGTCTACGGCGGCGGAGGCATCACCCCAGACGAGAAGATCGATGTTCCTGACCTCAACCGCTTCCAGGAGACGCTCTATACGCACTACATCTTCGTCAGCGCCGGAGTAGGGAACTTCTCCAAACACTACCTGGCGACCCACACCGTCGACCGGGACCTCGTCGTCAACGATGACATCCTGCAGCAATTCAAAGACTTCTTGAAGTCGAACCAGGTGGACTTCACCGACGCAGACATTTCCACGAATCTGGATTGGATTAAGTCCAACATCAAAGCCGAGCTGTTCACCGCTCAGTTTGGCCAGATGGAGGGTCTCAAGGTCCGTGCCGAGTCCGATCCCGAGATCAGCAAAGCCCTAACCTTCATGCCGGAGGCGCTGGCACTCGAAGACCGCAGCAGCAAAGGGCCTCAGACGACAGCGAGCCTGCCCGCTTCCACCTCCGACAGGCCCCTGGTCGACACACCGTTAGCTTCACCTCGCTAAATGGCGTTTTGACCACAGGGATGAACGTTCGGGTAATGATGGAGCGGGAGACCGGGATCGAACCGGCGACATTCAGCTTGGGAAGCTGACGTTCTGCCACTGAACTACTCCCGCATACCTTTAGAATCAGCAACCTACACTTGCTCGTGCTCACAAATGCCTCACGGCAATGGTCAACACTGCGACCTGGAAACTGGGCACTTCACAACGATATCAGAGACCTTCTACCAAACGCCACACCAGCATGGACGGTGAGCATGTATGGGTTTGTCGATCCCACGTTTCTGGTCGTATTTGCAGCACCTGGTTTCCTTGGGGCATTCCCACCGATCTGCCGCCCGCCTCTGAGTCACTCCGGTTGTTGCAGGGGCAGGGAGTAGAGCCGACCGCGATAGATCCCCATCGGTTCTGTGGAACGGATCTGAATCACCTGCGCGGTCGCATTATCGGCGCCGTCGACTTCCACCGCATAACCCACCAGTTCCTGCGCGATCGTTGCCGCGTCTTTGTCTTGCGACGCGATTCGCGCTATGTCCTCGGTATACATGGCTCCGTAGAGACCGTCGGTACATAGCACCAGAACGTCGCCCGGCTTCAGCGAGACGGTTCCCGTATCTGCGGTGACAAACAACTCCGGGCCCAGCGAGCGGGTAAGCACGTGGCGCTTCTCCGACTGTTCTGCTGCGGCCGCCGTCATCAGCCCCAGTTTGCGTTGCTCGGTAACCCATGTGTGGTCGCGGGTCAGCAGGTTTGCATTGCCGTCCCGCACCTGGTAGCAGCGGGAGTCGCCCACATGAGCCACGAAGGCGACGTCGTACCGCAGGGCGCAGCAGACCACAGTTGTCGCCATATGACGCCCCCGGCGCTCGGGTGCCAGTCCTTCATCATGGATCGCTGCATTTGCGTGCTGGATTAGGCGCGGCAGCAGGGCCGCCAGCGAAGTCCCTTCCTGCGACTGAGCAAAACCGTCCACCATGATCTCTATTGCTTTGGCGGAGGCGACCTCACCCAAGTCTCTGCCTCCTACGCCATCGGCCACCGCAAACAACCAGCCCCGTGACCGCGATTCGTCACGCGACCTGGGAATGAATGCTGCTGCCGCATCCTCGTTGTGCGGGCGCACTCTACCGGCATCGCTTGCCTGTCCAAACACCACATCCAACATGGAAAGTCCCCGCCCTGCCGGCTCTGGTCGCGGCAGGGTTGCCCCGGCTAAAGCATGCTAAGGAGAACCGCCCCTCCGACTTCCTGGAGGGGCGGCAATCCAAGCCATCAGACAGTGTCCAGAATTACGCGCTCAGTTTGTCCTGCGCTACCTTGGTCTCCAGGAGCACTCCCTTGCCCTTGGCCTTGGACGACTTCAGGAAGTAGAACGCTCCATAGCAGCCCCACAGGAACGCGATGATGAGCGCACCCAGTGGTTCCTTGGCGGTACCGATGCCGAGGAATGGGCCGATCAGGTAAAACGCCATGCAGCCAACGTTGGCAAGGACACCAAATGCGGGAATCAGCGTGTGTTTGAGGAAACTGTGATCAGGTCGCTTGTGATAGGCGACCATGCACAGGCCGCAACTCAGCGCGTAGAGAATAAAGGTCCCGAAGTTGGAGACCAGTGTAATCATAAGCAGCGAGTTAGGCAGCTTGGCCAGCATGTCGTGGGAAAGATATCCAACGCTGGAGAAGATGCCGTGAGGCAGTGCCGCAATGGTGGCATCCGGAACCGCGCTTGCATCTCCAAATACCAGCGAGACCGCCAGCACGCCCAATACCGCTGTAATGAACGACAGGGTTCTCAGCGCGCGGTGCGGGGAGAGGGTCTTGGCGTGAAGCATACCGAAGTGCTCCGGCGCCTCATCGTCTTTGCCCATCGCGTAAGTCACGCGAGCCCCTGTGTTCATGCAGGCCAGCGTCGTGCCGATCAGCGCCAGAAACACGGTGACCGCCTCGGCGAACATGAACCACTTGCCATGGCCGATTCCGAAGAAGTGATCGCCGACCATAATCATCATGTCGCCGATCGGCGCCGCAGACCCCGCCGCACTCTGCATGGTATAGCCAGAGTTTAGGAAGTAGTTTGCGGCAAAGTATTCGAAGAGGTAGCACACCAGTCCCTGAATGAGCAGCGAGAAGATGACCGCCAGCGGGATATCGCGTTTAGCGTTTCTCGCTTCGCCGCCCATCGAGGTGACCGATTCAAAGCCGACCAGAATGAGGATGGCGATGGTGGCCTGAATCATCATCCAGTTGAAGCTGTGCACCGAGATAACCGACTTGGCGCTAGGGTGGGCCTGGAACAGCTTGCCGGTTGAGTCATATGGTGCGTAGCTGATGGTGAAGGGAACGTCTTTGCCGGCAGCGTCCTTCTGCGGCAGAGGAACCTGGTTCGCATCGCGGATGACTGTGCCGTCCGCCTTGGTCGCAAAGTTGTAGGTGTAGTCGGCCAGCGTAGTGGAGTCGTAGTTGAATGCCGGCGCGCCCTCCGGGTGGCTGACACGGTAGCTAATGGCCATAACACTGAACAGGACCAGCGCCGAGATCTGCACCACATTGATGGCCAGATTTACAGCCGTCGAGGCGTTGGCGCCCCGTTGCGCGATGGCCGTAACCGCGAAGGTAAAGATAACCGCGACCAGAGCCATGAAGATGGGGCCTGGGTTGGAGCCGCTCATGAAAGTCGGAAACAGGAAGCCCACAATGTAGCCGACGAAGACGCCGGTGACGCCGACCATCACGCCCGGGTACACCCAGTAGTAGAGGTGGGAGCCCCAGCCGACGATGAACTTTGAGAGCCGGGCGTACTTGAACGCCGTGTCCTTGGAAAGCATGGCCTGCTCCGCGTAGTAGTAGCTGGAGCCGGTCCCCGGATATAGTTTCGAGATTTCGGCATAGGAGACGGCCGTTGCCAGGCACAGCAGCAGCGCCGCGAAAATCCCGATCCACATTGAGGGAGAGGTTGCGCCCGTGGTCGCCTGGATGAAGAACGTCAGCCAGAGGAAGGCCCCTGGCGCGATCAGTGCCATTGCATTACTGGTCAAACCTGTAAGGCCGAGCGTCTTCTGCATTTGCGGGGCGTTTGTCTCTGCCATGAGCTGTCTCCTGGTGGAAAGTTGTTAAAAATCAGTTAAGGGGTAATGCCATTTTCCATCGGCCTGCATGAGGGTTGCCTAAAGTTTTCTCTTTCCTGTGGAAGTCTGCGTCTTCCTTTCGGCCGCGCCGCCGGTCATCGGTGGCGCGGCCAGGGAAGCTAATTAGCGTTTGGGCCCGAAGAAAGCGATCAGCCCAACCGTCGCCGTGTTCTGCGCGTCCTTCGACGGCCCATACTCGCCGTAGTTGCTGGAGTTGTAGCTGGAGCCCTTCAAGTCATAGTTCCCATCGTTGCCGTAGTTAAAGATGTTCTTGTTGGACCAGTCGATCCGGTACTCAACCCGCAGTAGCAGCCCCGCCGCCCACTTGTATTCGTAGGTTGCCGTCATCTCCTCGATATTGGTCTTGAAGAAGGTCGAGGAATTCAAGTAGTCCCCGCTGTAGTCGGAGTTGTTACCGCCGGCGCCAGTCGCAAAGCCCTGGTTGTCCCAGAAGTCTTCGTATCGCACGACCAGGGCTGCATTAGGAGTAACTTGTTGACGGGCCGAGAACGCAACGCCCTGCCAATGGGGATCCATCGACTTGACGGTGGTCGTGACCTCGCTGTACGGGCTGGGGTACGACGGGATGCGGTTCTGGCCGTAGTCGTAGTTCACGTAGGCATTGAACTTCGCGTTGGGCGTCAATAAGAAGGTGGTGTCGATCAGGTTGCGATAGCCCTTCTGTGTCCCGTAGTACTGGGGCGGCAGGCCGCTGTTCGACGGACCAACGTAGTAATTCGTGTTCCACGTATACTTCGGCTTAACCAAAGAGCTGGTCAGGCCCACGGTCACGCCCCCATTGTTGGAAGTCACGTCGTTCCAGCCGTTCACCAGCTGCACGCCCGCGGTCCAGGTCTTCGTGATCGGCATCGAGGTGCGTATCCCGAAGTGGTAGAACGGAATCGCCCACGAGAAGAGCAGGCCGTGCGAGTAGCTCCAGTTGCTCATCGTCTCGATGACTTCCTGGCCCGCCGAAGTGACAAACTGCCCCGCATCCAGTTCGAAACCCTTCGCCTTGGGCGGTTTCACGCTGATGTAGGCCTGCTCAATGTAGTTCAGCGTCTGGTCGCAGCCACTGCAGTGGATGATGTTGTTGGTCCTGCCAAAAATGACATCCACGTGCGCGCCAACCGGATCGGGGTCGTGGTTCAGCGTCAGCTTGGCCGCTTCCAGGTTGAACTGGTCCGTGGCATCGTCGAAGTCGTAAAAGTTATTAAGTTGTCCAGCCGGGCGGTTAGCGTTGTAGCTGTAGTAGCCGTCGACGTATCCGCTGAAGTCAATCGTCCCGACGCTCCATACTGGCGCGGCGGGAGCAGCCGGAGCAGCCGCGGGGGCTGTCGCTGTCGTGGAGTCCGGCGGAGTGGCGGTTGCGGGAGCACTCGGTGTTTGAGCTCCCGCTGCGATGGCGAGACACAGGATTGCGCCTGCCATACCTTGCAACACGCTCTGCGGTTTAAGATCCATTCGATCAACTCCTCCATAAAAAATAAGTGCACGTTTGCTCTCCGGAGAGACGCTAGGGCATCGGCGCCTTAGATCTCCCTTTCTCTTCGGCGCCCGGTCTCGAACGCCGGGGAATGTTCGTCTCTCCCGGATACTCTCTATGAACGCAAGGAAGTTATGAGGAATTCATAAAGAAAGCTAAAGATTCCGTGTTTCTGCGCGCGCGGTTCAAGTAAGGAGCGATGATTACGGAGGAAAATGCTAGAATTTCCACAGATACCCTCCAAATTTCATGGAAGTCCTGCTATAGGAATCTGCCGCATTAAGAGACCGAAACCATCGAAAGCCGGAGAAACTTCATGCTTTCCCCCTCGCCACGGGAAGACTTCTCTGGCCTTTGGCAGGCCAGGAGCAGGATTCGGTTCCGAATCTCTGGACGGAGTAGAGATGTTGGATTTCCGGCAACTTAACTGGGCGATCCCGTCGCCACCGCTCGCTGCGGTGGTATCTCAGGATCGCCTGTGCTTTCAACCCAGCCGCCGGAGAATATGTCGCTGATGGCGTTGTTATCGGAGGGCAGTACGATCGATCTCCACGCGCATAGAGTGGAAGTCCTGCTCGCACTCATCTTTGAGGCCGTAGCCGCCGCCGCTGTCCTGCTCGTCGTCCTGGCCAGGCATCGCCGCTCCTCTTCGTCGGCAGAGACTTCGGTTTTACCGGTCGCCGTGCCTTCCGATGAGCCGGACCGGTTGGAGGCGGAGCGACTCTGCAACTTTATTTGCGAGGCCACCCGGCTTGACCCTCGTCGCAAACCCGGGCCACAGTTGGCTCCCCTGGTGCAATCTCTCTTTGGCCTGGAGTCGGTCGCCATCCTCGATGCCGATCTTGAGGAGGTCTACCGCGTTGGGGACTGGTTCGACGATTTGCCTGACGTGCTGCAAAACATCTGCACGTTTGAAACCGTAAGCGACGATCCGGAGACGGGACTCAGTCGCAGAGTTTTGCGCATGGGGAATTTGCCCATCGGCGCCCTGCTGTTGCGCGGCGAGACCCACGACCGCATGGCAAGTGCAATCGCCTCCATCGTCGCTATCACCTTCGATCGCTATCATGCCTTTGCCAATGAAAGCCGCACCGAAAGCGCGCGCCAGGCGGAGCAGTTGCGCACCACCGTCCTCGACTCGCTCGCCCATGCCTACAAGACGCCCCTTACGGTGATTGCGGCTGCCAGCGAAGGCCTCAGCGCCACCGGCAGTCTCTCGCACGACCAGACCGGGTTGGTCACCCTCATCAGCGAGCAGACAGCGCTGCTCAATCGCCTCACCACACGTTTGCTCAAAACTGCGCGCCTGCAATCGTCCGAGATGATTCCGCAAACTGAGAAGGTTGCGATTGCGCCCCTGCTGGAGGACGTGGTCGCCAGCCTGCGCGATCAGCTTGCCGGTTTTCCGGTAAAAATCGCCATTTCACGCGACGATTTGTCGCTGCGCTGCGACCGCAGCCTGCTTACTGCGCTACTCACCCAATACGTCGATAACGCGGCCAAGTACGGTACCTCCGGTACTCCGGTCACCATCCAGGCTGCCGAGCAAGCTGCCGAAGTCGTCTTCTCGGTGCACAGCCTCGGCCCGGCTATTCCGGCCGCGGACTTCGAACGCATCTTCGACCGCTACTATCGCTCGTCGATCATCGCCAACAAGGCGCCGGGAACCGGCATTGGCCTCTCCGTAGCCAGACGCACTGCGCAGGCCCAGGGCGGCCACGTCTGGGTCACTAGCGATGCCGATAACGGAACCACCTTTTACGCTTCGCTGCCCATTATTCCGCTGGCTGCCGCTTCTCCGGGAGGTGTTCGCTCGTGACTCCACTCTCTTCCAATCCCGCCCTCCGCGTCCTTCTGGTCGACGACGAACCCGCTATCCGCCGCGCCCTACGAGCCCCGCTCAACGAAATGGGCTTCACCACCGTGGAGGCCTCGCGCGGAGAGGAAGCGCTGCAACTGGTGCAGTCGCAAACCTTCGATGTGGTTCTGCTCGACGTGAATATGCCGGGGATGGGCGGCCTCAGGGCTCTGGTGCGGCTCCGTGCCCTGGCTCCGCGCCTGCCCATTCTCATGCTGACCGTCGTCGATGGCGAGGAAGAGAAAGTTGAAGCGCTGGAATCGGGCGCCGACGACTACATCACCAAGCCGTTCAGCGTTCGCGAGTGTGTAGCCCGCATGCGCTCCGCCATTCGCCGAGCCCAGGCCCCTGAGCGCAACGAGGATGCACCCTTCACCATCGGCGAGATTGAGGTGCTTCCCGCGCGCCGCATCGTCAACCGCGCCGGCCAGCCAATTCATCTCACCCGCAAGGAATACGACATCCTCTACTACCTCATGACCCACGCCGGCCGCGCCGTCACGTACGGCAAACTGCTCACCGCCGTCTGGGGCCCGGATTATCGCCAGGAAGTCGATTACCTCCGCACCTTCGTGCGCCAGTTGCGCAAGAAGATTGAAGACGATCCGTCGAACCCGAGGTACCTCCTCACCGATGCCTACGTCGGCTACCGCTTTGCGGAAGCTCCAAGCGGCAACGAAGCCGCCATCCAGCGTCCTGAACTCCCGAACGAGTCCTGACAACTCGCGCCTTCATCGTCCAATACGATCTCCGCCGCGCGGATTTTCCTGGCTGTGATCCTGAACAAAGGGAAGGATCCTCGCATTTCGTCTCTCGGACTACCGAAGAAACTAAGATAAAGGTGGGCGTTGCGGAGCAGGGAAGCAAAAACCCTCCCTGCTGCACAACGCCCACAGATTCCAAGACTGACGTCCGATCGGCGCGCGTGATCTACGCGCCAACCAGTTCGCCCGCCTCGACCTTAACACTCTTGATCGTCTTCAAGATACGCGAAACGATCTGGTACGGATCCGCCTCCGAGTTTGGCCTCCGATCCTCCAGGTAGCCCTTGTATCCATTCTTGACGAAGTTGACCGGCAGCCGGATCGAAGCGCCGCGATCCGACAGGCCGTAGTTGAATTTGTCGATCGCCTGCGTTTCATGCAGGCCGGTCAAGCGCAGATGGTTGTCCGGGCCATACACGGCGATGTGTTCGGGAATATAAGTCTCAAATCCCTTCATCAGCGCCTCAAAGTAGTCCTTGCCGCCGACTTCGCGCAGGTACTTCGTGGAGAAGTTGGTGTGCATGCCCGATCCATTCCAGTCGCCCTTGATCGGCTTGCAATGCAGTTCCATATCCACCTCGTACTTCTCGCACAGGCGCATCATCAGGTAGCGCGCAGTCCACAGGTCGTCCGCGGCCTTCTTCGATCCCTTCGCGAAGATCTGGAACTCCCACTGGCCCTTCGCTACTTCAGCGTTGATGCCCTCGTGGTTGATGCCGGCGGCGAGGCACAGGTCCAAGTGCTCCTCCACAATCTGGCGCGCGATGTTGCCCATGTACTTGTAGCCGACGCCGCAGTAGTACGGGAACTGCGGAATCGTCGGGTGGCCGTCTTTCGGGAAGCCCAGCGGGCGCCCATCCTTATACAGGAAGTACTCCTGTTCGAACCCAGCCCAGAAGTCCGGATCGTCCTCGATCGTCGCGCGTGCGTTGCTAGGATGCGGCGTACCATCCGGATGCATCACTTCGCTCAGAACGATGTACGCGTCCTTACGGCTCACATCCGGATACAGGGCCACGGGGTGCAGAATGCAATCCGAACTCTTGCCCTCGGCCTGCATCGTGGAGCTACCGTCAAATCCCCATAAAGGCATGTCGGCGAGCGTGGGCGGCTTCTCAAAGCTCTTGATCGTCGTCTTGCCGCGCAGACCAGGAATGGGCGTTTTGCCGTCGAGCCAGATGTATTCAAGTTTGTATTTGGTCATAGTCACACGAATCTCCTCGCGCATGGGGTTTGGTAAAAGTTGAATGCTTTTCCACCCTAGCGGCTAAGACATAAAGAACCCATAAAGATTTCTGGCAGCAAGCCTGCAAAATTGCGGCTTAGTGGTGTCGCGCCAACAGCAGCATCGCCAGGAACAAGGCAAACGGGATCAGCGCCAGCGTCCCATACAACAGGATCTGCCGCGACTTCGCCGACCGCCGGTCCTTCCAGTTCGTCAGCTCCGACCGCTCCGCCACCCCCACCTGGTCCAGATGCTCCAGGTCCTGGGCAAAGGAATGGGCGGAAGGATACCGGTTCTTCGGCTCCCGTTCCAGTGCGCGATACAGCACCTCCTGCAGCTGCGGCGGGATGCTCGGCTCCGCTTCCCGCGGGGGCAGGGGATGGTTGATCAGCCGGTCGTTCATCACCGCCAGCGGCGACGGCCCGGAAAACGGAGTCTTGCCCGACAGCATCTCGTACAGCATCACGCCCACCGCATACAGGTCGGAACGGGCATCGCCGCGTTTGCCCTTCACCTGTTCCGGCGAGATGTAGTCTGGACTCCCCAGTGCCTGGGTGAACCCCGCATACGTCAGCCGTTTCGCGCCCGCCTGCGACGCAATGCCAAAGTCGATCAGCTTGATGCTGTCGTTCGCCCCCAGCATGATGTTTTCCGGCTTCAGATCGCGATGCACCACGCCATTCTTGTGGATGTAGTCCAGCGCGTTGAGAATGCTCAGCGTAATGCTGATGGCCCGCGCCGCCGGCATCTTGCCTTCTTCGGACATCACCTGGCGCAGCAGCTTGCCATCCACCCACTCCATAGCCATGTACACCCGCGACCGGTCGTCCACGGGGAAGATGCGCATCACGTTGGGGTGGTCCAGCGCCAGCCCGATGGCCTCTTCCCGCAGGAAGCGGTCAAACAGGGCAGGGTCCGACTCCATCGCCATATGGGGAATCTTCAGCGCAACCGTGCGTCCGTTGCGCAGATCGGTGGCGCGAAAAATGGAAGCCATCCCACTCTCGGCGACGGCAGCGTCAATCCGAAAATGGTCCAGTTCCTGGCCGGTCTCAAGCTCCGCGGGAAGACTCATAGGCTCGCTTTCCTGTGTCCGGATGTCCTCGCCTTCCGGGCTGAACTGCACGGCCGTTCGACGGATCGTTCCCAGTATAGATGGCCGCCCTGCAGCCACCTGGCGGGGAACTCCGGGGGCGCATCAGGCTGCACACTTGCGCCGTTGGCTCTATCCCACACCTTCCGCCGCAAGAATTGCATAGAAAACCCGCAAATAAGCCGTAAGCATGATCGACGGCGTCCATCCGCAGCACGGTTTGCCTGTGTCTCCCCCCCGGGGGAATCACCAATTGGTATATAGTGCAGGGT
Source organism: uncultured Acidobacteriaceae bacterium (assembly GCA_963764735.1). Taxonomy (GTDB): domain Bacteria; phylum Acidobacteriota; class Terriglobia; order Terriglobales; family Acidobacteriaceae; genus Edaphobacter. Next base: position 1,136,598 of record CAVXTS010000003.1, on the reverse strand, counting down.
CATTGAAAGGAAAAGGGTTAGCCTCAAAATCGGGCGCTGGAGTCCCGAAAAAGTAGCAACGCGCCTACGCTGTATGTGGAGAAGGCCTAGCTCACAGCCGGCGACTCACAAGTCAAAGGTGTTCGGCTACATCACGACTTGCTTGAGTTGGAGCTGGGCGAAGGATGAGCCTTCCCGCTCCATTTCCTGGTCTTTCTCGAACCCATCGACGCCGGACTGGGTGGGACGCATCTCTTCCTGCAACTTGCGCTCGTCGAACAGGCGATGGATGGATTCCACGGCTGCACGGAATCCCACCGCGGCAACCGGCCGCGAAAAGTAGTAGCCCTGGGCCTCGTCGCAGTTCCGCTCCGCGAGGAATTTCAGGTGCGCCGGCTTCTCCACGCCCTCCGCGATCACCTTGATGCCCAGGTGATGCGACATGGCGACGATGGTCCGCACCACGGTCGCGGCGTTCGGCTCCGTGATGGCCTTCATCACGAAGCTCTGGTCGATCTTCAGCCGGTCGACGGGGTACTGCAGCAGGTACGAGAAGCTGCAGAAACCCGTGCCAAAATCGTCGATCGCGACGCGCGCGCCCAGCTGGCGAATCTGTTGCAGTTTCTCGAGGTTCGACGCTGAGTTGATCATCAATGTGTTTTCGGTCAACTCCATCTGCAGGTTGGCCGGCGGAAGTCCGCTCTCGTCGAGCGCCTCGCGGATCACCTGCAGCAGGTTGCTCTGTTCGAATTGGCGCGGCGACAGATTGATGGACACGGAAAGGTCCATCTTCAGTTCGTCGCACAGCATTTTCGCCTGCTTACACGATTGCTTTAGCGCCCACTCGCCAATGGCAACAATCAAGCCGGTCTCTTCAGCCAGCGGAATAAAGGTCGAGGGCGAGATAACGCCGTGCTTCGGATGGTGCCAGCGCAGCAGCGATTCCATTCCGATCACGCGGCCCGTGGTCAGCGAGACCAGCGGCTGATAGTGCAGGAACAGCTCTTCGCGGGTGAGCGCATGGCGCAGCGCCGCGTCCATGGACAGCCGGTCCTGCGACTGTTTCAGCATGACGTCGGCGAAGACCTGGTACTGGTTGCGGCCGCCTTCCTTGGCCGCGTAGGTCGCGGCATCGGCGCGCTCCAGCAGACTGTCGACGTCCTCGGCGAAGTCGGGATAGACGCAGACTCCGACGCTGGCCGTAAGGTTGACTTCCAGCTCTCCCACCTGCGCGGTGCTGGAGACGCGGTCCACCAGCCGCTTCGCACATCGCTCCACGTCTTCCATGGTTGCAATGTGGGGCATAACGACCACAAACTCGTCGCCACCCAGCCGTCCCAGCGTGTCCGACCGGCGCAGCGACTGCTTCATCCGCTCCGCCATGCCGACCAGCACGTCGTCGCCGGCGCGATGGCCCAGCGAGTCGTTCATGCGCTTGAAGTGGTCCAGGTCAATCACGAACACGGCGACCTTGCGGCCATGCAGCATCGCCCTTTCGATGGCTTCCGCAATCCGCTCGCGCAGCAGTGTGCGTCCGGGCAGGCCGGTCAACTGGTCGTGGGACGTCATGTGATTCAGGTAGGTCATCAACTGCTTCCGCTCCGTGATGTCCGAGGCGATCGCGACGAAACCGCTGATCGCATCCGTCCCATCGCGCACCGCGGTGATTGCGACATGTACCGGCAGCGTCGAGCCATCCTTGCGGACGTATGTCCATTCCCGTTCGTCAACCTCGCCCTGGACCGCTTTGGCGGTAAGCAGTTCGAAGCCTTCCCGTTCGGGTTCGCCTCGCGGAGTTTTCTCGTCGGGCTTGCGGGCCAACTCCTTTGGATCGTGCAGGCTGATGAGCGCCGTGGTTCCGACAACTTCCGCGCGGGTATAGCCGGTCAGCCTCTCGGCAGACGCGTTCATCGCCTGGATCACGCCGTCGGGGCCGGTTTCAATGATGCTGTAGGGTGCGCTTTCAAAGACCGAGCGGCTGAAGTTCGACAGGCTGCGAAAGCGCTCTTCGCTGGCCTTGATTTCGCTGGCGTCGCTGGTGGTAACGGCCACGCCGTCACCCAGCTTGCTGACGCGCTGGCGCAACCATATCTCCTTGCCATCGTCCAGGTGCATGGAGAATTCCTCGCTGAGGGGTTCGCCGGTCAGCACGACCTGGCGATACCGGTCAAACGGTCCGCCCCCTCGGTGGTTGGGGAACTTCACGCACATGTTCTGTTGCAGCAGGGCGTCGCGCGATGTCTTCAGTAGTTTCTCGGCATGCGAGTTGACATAGACATAGCGAAAATCCACGATGTCGCCATCATCGTTGCGTACCGCGTCGGAGATAAAGAAGGCGTCGGGGCTGGTTTCTGCTGCTGCAATAAACCGCGCATGCTCTTCACTTGCCTTGCGATGCGCAGCTGCGAGGTTGCGCTCCCGCCAAACCAGGAGAAGTGCGGTGAGAAAGGTAGTTCCCCAGATGAAGGCCCCGGCGATCGAGGACGCTGCGGACCCGCGTCTTTCGTCAAGCACGGCCAACAAGATGAAGATCGCGACGATGCCTGCCGTGAATTGGATCAATCGGGCACGTCGAGAGCCTCTCAACCATCGCTTCATCAAAGCCGCCTGCCTTCCATTACCCCGGTGACGTGAAATGGGTCACACCATACAGCTCAAATAGCTGGGATAGCTCAGGTTCGAGCGTCAAGTAAGGCTAGCATTCGATGACCCGAATGAAACTACCCGGCAGGGGTTGGTACCTACAACTTCTATGCCATATCGGCATGCCGGCAGCGGTTAATCAGTATGCCAGCGAGTTTACTTTTCCGGTACGGTCACAGCCATCCAACCGTGGAACTGCATCCAGTGTTCGAGCAGGGTGGGCCATACTTCCAGTTCCGCCAGTCCGTGCAAGCCCTGGCCGATTCCGGTTCCATGCGGCCCAAGTTCGAAGATATGCAGCTCTGCCGGGACTCCCGCGCGCTTCAGCGCATCGTAGTAGGCTGTCGCGTTGAGAGAGCTTACTGTCTGGTCCTCCGTGGTGGAGTAGATAAAGCTCGGCGATGTCTCCCGGGTGACGTGGCGCGCCGGCGAAATGGTATCCAGCATCTCGGGGGTGGGATTGTCCCCCGCCAACGCCTCCATGTTTCCCGCTCGCGGAATGGAAGCGTCCATGGAGAAGCGCGTGTACGAGAAGATCGCAAAATCCGGGTGCCCGGAGACCCGCTCCACTGGGTCCGGATCCTTGCGGTCGGCGGTTTCGGGCTCGGTAGCGAGGTACGCGGCAAGATGGCCCCCTGCGGAGAAGCCCCAGACGCCGATTTTGTCCTGGTCGATTCTGAATTCTCCCGCATGGCTGCGGACATAGCGTACTGCGCGCGCGCCATCCAGCATGGGCGCAGGGAAGTGGTACGGCGGGGACAACCGATATTGCAGCACAAACGCCGCAATCCCATGCTCGGCCAGCCACCTCGCGGGCACGGAGCCTTCCTTGTCCATCACCAGGCTTCGATATCCGCCGCCAGGAAGAACAATGACCGCCGATCCAACCCCCGCCCCAACGGCGGGATAGTAGTAGAGCTTTGGGACATCCGCGGAGGCAGATCCCCGGGCCAGTGGCGCGGCCTCCGGCCATAGCACCATTACCCTGGCAAAGCCGGTTGGAGCGGGAGCGCCCGCGATGCGATTCGGCGCGCCGACCCGGTTCTGGGCAGACGCGGCAGCGCAGAGAAGACACACTGTAAGGGAGAGCAGGAGGATACGTTTCATCGCGCTGCCAGCATACCTCAACCGGATTTGGGCTTTTCGCTCGCTCCGCCGATTTTTCGGAACGGGGCAACTGTTGACGGTGATTCCCGTCTATCGTCTAGGAATGAGATTCCCAGGAACGTCCGCCTGTGCCTGGTTCGCCGCGCTGCTGCTGGCCGCCGTGGGCAATGCCACGCTTGCGCAGCCGAGGATCAATACGGCTCCTGCCACAGCCCAATCGGCCGATACCGAGGAGGACGCGCACGAGGTCAACATACCGGTCATCGTGTATGACAAGAAGGGCGAACTGCTGCAGAACCTAACCAAAGACAACTTTGTGCTGCAGGTGGACAAGCAGCCACGGACCATTCAGAGTTTCAGCCTGGACGGCGCTCCGCTAACCCTGGGTTTGGTGGTCGACACCAGCCCCGGCCAGCGCGAAGCGATTGATGAGGAACGCAGCGCCAGCTCAACCTTTCTGGACAATATAGTCAACGGCGCTGCCGACCGCGACCGGGGTTTCGTCATCCAGTTTGCGCGGGAGACCGATCTGCTGCAGGACACGACCAGCGCGAAGCCAAAGCTGGAGGCCGCTCTGAAACAACTGCAGACGTCCTCTGAGCCCGATGAGTCCAAGCCAAGCGTCAGTTCGAGCACCGACCCGCGTAACAAGGCTCCCGAAACGCCGCGGCGCGCCACGGCGACACTGTACGATGCGGTGTTTCTTTCCTCCGACGAGCTGATGAGCAAGCAAAAGGGCCGCAAAGTACTGATCGTTCTTTCCGATGGCGTGGACAGCGGCAGCAAGGAGACGCTGCTGTCATCGATCGAAGCGGCGCAGCGCGCCAACGTTGCGGTGTACACCATTTATTTCAGGGGCAGAGAACTGCCCAATCCGGACCGCGGCTTCCACCAGGGCAATCCGGCGGAAGATTGTGGCAGCTATCCCGGTGGGTACCCAGGCGGCTATCCGGGTGGGTATCCCGGCGGCTACCCGGGCGGGTATCCAGGCGGCTGCCCAACCGGCCAGCGGCGCCCGCAGGACGTCTCCGCGCCCGACGGCAGGAAGGTGCTGGAGCGCATGGCCGCCGAGACCGGAGGACGGGTGTTCGAGTTGAGCAAGAAACAGACGCTGGCGGACATCTACAAGCAGATCGACGAGGAGCTGCATGCGCAATACCGGATGACCTTCGCGCTCGACGCGAAGACTGACTCTGACGGCTACCATCGCATCGATCTGGAGCCGAAGTCGAACCCGAAGGACTACTACATCCAAACCCGCGACGGCTACTACACCGGCGACTAGAGCGGCGCTGGTCAGAAGTAGCGGGCCAGATCAGGGAACGCAGCGATCTCCAGCAGGCGCTGGCCCGGTGGCGCCGACTCGACCGTTTCATGCTCCAGCACCCAGGTTGCACCGTGCGGAATGAAGACGGCGTGCAGGCCGGCGGAGAGGGCGGGGTTGATGTCCGACTTCGGGCTGTTGCCGATCATCCAGGTGCTGGCCGCGTCGCAGGCGTGGTGAGCGACCAGCGCGCGATAGGCTTCGGGGTGCTTCTCCGGCAGCACTTCGATGGCGCTGAAATGAGGCTCCAAGCCGGAGCGGTTCAGCTTGTCGCGTTGCTCGGCGGGGTCGCCTTTGGTCACCAGGATGCAGCGGTGGCGGGCGGCTAGCGCAGGCAGGGTTTCCGCCACGCCGGGCAGCAGCTCAAGCTCCTGATCGGCGATGGACTGCGCGAAGCTGACAATGCGGGCGTGCTTCTCGTCGGTCACCGGTTGGTTCGTGAGTTGCTCGAAGCAGGCGATCAGGGATTTGCGGAAGCTCTTCAGGCCATAGCCTTGAGCGGCGATGGTGGTGCGCTCGCAGGTGTTCAGATGCTCGCGGACTTCTTCCGGCGTGTGCGTGCGGTGGTCCAAGTAGGAGATGAACGCGGTGATGGCGCGTTCGAAGTAGATGTTGTTCTCCCACAGGGTGTCATCCGCGTCGAACAGCAAGGTTTGGCCGGGCGGCAGGCGCGCGGGTTCAAGGGGCTCTTCGATGTTCGCTGGGTTGCCCAAGTACCCCCCCTCCCCCCCATATACCCATCAAATGCTCTATACAAAAGGGTTAGCCAAGGACTTGGTACAAAAGCGCGCACGGCGGCTCCGCCGACGCTGGTTTGAACCTGTGCCTGGAATTGCCCCCATCTTTTATTTTACGCTTTCCGACGGATTAAGTTGCTGGGGTATGTAATTGAAAACCAGTCGCATACAAAAAAATGGCTTGACAATGCGGGACGACCAAGATTTCCACAGGGCTTGCTAACTAATCGATTAGTTGATACGTCTGTACAGTGACGAGGCAGGGCCTGGGGCCAAGAGGGTGCTGGAGCGTCGAAATATATCGCAGGAGCTAAAGCCGGGGCTTGAGGTATCGAGTGCCGGCCCATTCGACGGAGGGGTTAGAACCGAGCACATGCCACCGAGGAAGTCCATCACGCTGACGGAAGCCGAACTGAGGCTGATGAAGCTGCTGTGGGAGCGCGGCGAGTCAGCCGTGAGCGACCTGGTGGCGGCGATGCCCGAGGGCGAGATGCTGGCCTACACCTCAGTGCTGACAACCGTGCGCATTCTGGAACAAAAGGGCTATGTGCGCCATCGGCAGGAGGGTCGCGCGTTTCTATACAGCCCGTGCGTGGCGGAGCATGAAGCGAGCCGGTCAGAGATTCGCCATACCATGCAGCGTTTTTTCGGGAACTCGCGGGAGCGGTTGCTGCTGTCGCTGCTGGGTGACGGCGAGATTGACGCCGAAGAGCTGCAGCGGCTGAAGGAAGTGATTGCCAAGGCAGCGGACGACGTGGTCCCCATCCGTGGCGCTGAGGCTGCGGTGAATGGGGCACTCAGAACACGGGTTAAGCCTGCAAGGGAGGCGCGATGATCTCTCTTGCTGCAATGGGCGCTGGGCTGGCGCATGGTTGGCTGGCGGACCTGTCGCTGGCGGCGACCGGGTCGCTGGTGGCTGCGGTGTGGCAGGGATTTCTGCTGGCCGGTGCGGCAGCGCTGGGGTTGCGGCTGCTGCCGAAGACACCGGCGGCGGTTCGTTTTGCTATCTGGTTCGGCGTTTTCCTGGTAGTTGCGGCGCTGCCGGTGCTTTCGCTTTGGCCGCATGCGGCGGGCGCGGCCGGGGGGCGTGGCCCATGGATCACTCTGGATGAGCGATGGTGCCTGGCGATTGCGGTCGTGTGGGCAATGGCATCGCTGGTGCGCGCGGGGACGCTGGTGGTGGCGGCGTTTCGTGTGCGGGCTCTGTGGAAGCGGGCGACGCCAGTGGAGATAAGGGTCCCTCAGGGGCTAAAGCCGGTCACACAAGTTGGCCTTCGCGGCACGGCTGAAGCCGTGCCCTTAAGCAAAACGAATGCAACCGAAGGCCCTTCGACTGTGCATGCCGCCGATGGAGCATGCCTCGCACAGGATGACGATTCAGGGACGGTACGGCGGGCGAGGATTTGCACCTCGGATGAAGTGGATCGACCGACTGTGATTGGGTTCTTTTCACCGAAGATTGTGATCCCGGAATGGCTGCTGGAAAGGCTGACGCCGGCGGAGTTGGAACAGATTGTGCTGCACGAGTCGGGGCACCTGGGACGCGCGGACGATTGGATGAACCTGCTGCAGAAGATCGCGCTGGTGGTGTTTCCGCTGAATCCGGCGCTGGCCTGGGTGGAGCGGCGGCTGTGCTTTGAGCGCGAGCTGGCGGTGGACGAGCGCGTGCTGCAGGCTACCGGCGCTCCTAAAGCGTATGCCGCCTGCCTGGCAACCCTGGCCGAGCATCGGCTGCAGCGGCGCCGTGGGCTGACGCTGGTGCTGGGTGCGCTCGGGCGCGAGTCTGAACTAGGCCGGCGGGTAGGTTGGATTCTGCGACGCGAGACACACATGAAGCCTCTGCACGCGAAGCTGGTTCTGGGCGGGGCAGTGCTGGGATTGCTGGTTTCCACAAGCGCGCTGGAGCGCTGCCCGCAGGTGGTGGGCTTTAGCACAGCGAACAAGGTAGAAGCGGGGAACCGGGAACAGGGATTCGGGAAGAGCGAGCTGCCTGGTTTTGCGGCACGGCCAGTGTCGCTGCGAATGCATGTAGCTGGAGCGCAGGAGTGGAAGTTGACTGCGGCTGCTGATGCCAAAAGGCCACCGTTAAACAATGCGATACAGCGTAATGTGGAAGCCGAGGTTAGAGGGCAGAGCGACGCCGTGAGGGCGATCGATGTGGCGAGAAAGACGCCTAAGAACCCTGCGGAACCAGGGTTGCGGATGGTGCAGACGGCCGCGAGTTCTCAGCCTTCGCTGGGTGAGGATGTGGTGATTACGCAGTGGACCGTGGTGACGCCCGGGCAGGACGGGTCACGCACGGTGTTGACGACGGCGCAGATTGGGAAGAGTGCGCCACGGGTGGAGCAGGACACGGATGCGCCGCAGCCACAGCAGCAGGAAGTTCCTCGGTATGCCGCTGTGCCGGTGCAGGGCGGCTGGCTCATTTTCAGACTGTAAGTTAGTAGGTTCAACGTGCATGGAGGATATGAAATGTCTATCGCAACTAATCAATTAGTAGAAGGGGTGAAGAAGATGGCGAGAAAGCCTTTGAGTGTAGGCGCCGGTGTCGTGCTGACGACGGCATTGGCGGTGAGCCTGCTGTTCCACGAGAACATGGGGCGGGCGGCAGATCCGGTGCCGCCGATCAACGACAACAGCATTGCCGCGCTGACCGCGCTGGACCACGCGGTGGAGGCGGTGGCTGCGCACGTGGAGCCGGCGGTGGTGAATGTGCAGGTGACCTCGCGCGGATCGGAGGAGGAACAGGCGCAGAGCAATGGCGGCCAGGACTTGCCCCCGGGATTCGCCCAGTTCTTTGGGCCGAATGGGCCGTTTGGCGGGTTTGAACAGCCTGGGCAGGGACAAGGACAGGGGCGGGGATTCCAGCAGCAGCAGCAGCCGCTGGAGCATGGCGTGGGCAGCGGCGTGATCATCTCGCCGGACGGCTACATTGTGACCAATGACCACGTGGTCGATGGCGCGGTGAACATCAAGGTTACCCTGAACGACCGGCGGGTGATGGACGCCAAGGTAGTTGGCGTGGACAAGCTGACCGACCTGGCAGTGATCAAGATCGACGGGAGCAACCTGCCCTATCTGCAGTGGGGCAACTCGTCGGAACTGAAGCCGGGCGAGACGGTGCTGGCATTCGGCAGTCCGTTTGGGTACTTCCAGGACTCGGTGACGCGCGGCATAGTGAGCGCGGTGAACCGGCAGAATCCCTACTCGGATGACTCGCGCAAGCCGGGGGGATACATCCAGACCGATGCGGCGATCAATCCCGGCAACTCCGGCGGCGCGCTGGTGAATGCGCATGGCGAGCTGGTCGGGATCAACACGTTCATCATCTCCAATAGCGGATCGTTCGCGGGCGCCGGGTTTGCGATTCCGTCGCAGATTGCGGAGAAGACGGCGCAGGGGTTGATTGCGCACGGCAAGGTGGAGCACGGATACCTCGGCATCGGCATCGAGAATGTGACGCCGGAGAATGCAAGCTTCTTCAGCCTGAAGGATGCGACCGGCGCAATTGTCACCCAGGTGACCCCCGATTCGCCTGCGTCGAAAGCTGGGCTGAAGAACGGCGACGTGATCAACGAGCTGAACGGGCAGAAGGTGACGGACTCCAGCGCACTACAGATCGAGGTGGGACAGGAACAGCCGGGGCAATCGATTCGCCTGGGCGTTTTGCGCAATGGCCAGCCGATGACGCTGAACGTGCAGGTGGGTGAATACCACAAGCCGGGCAGCACCGAGGTTGCAGAGAACGACGACGGGCAGGGCAGCGCAAACAGCGGCAAGCTTGGGCTGGCCGTGGACGACCTGGATCAGGACGCGCGGCAGCAACTGAACGTGCCGGCGCAGGTCCATGGAGCGGCGATTGCCAATGTTCGTCCCGGCTCGCCCGCGGACGAGGCCGGCCTGCAGCCGGGCGATGTGGTGGTCGAGGTGAACCGGAAGCCGGTCAGCTCGGCGGAGCAGTTCGTGAATGCGGTCCATGCTACGCCTGAGGGGAAGGACATCCTGCTGCTGATCTGGTCGAAGGGCGGCGACACGTATCTTGTAATCCACCCGGGCAGCGGAAGCCAGAACGGCATGTAAGGGTGTTGCCAGTTGATAGTTGGGGCCGGTGCAGAAGATTTGCGCCGGCCCCAGATTGTTTAACCGGTCCACTCGCGGAGCGCCGTCCGGGCGGCGTGGAAGCCGCACATGCCGTGGACGCCGCCTCCGGGTGGGGTCGACGCAGAGCATAGGTAAAGGTTGGGCGAGGTGGTGCGGTATTGGCGCCGGGTGGGGCGGAAGAGGACCTGGCCCAGGGTGCAGGCGCCGCCAACGATGTCTCCGCCGACCAGGTTGGCGTCGCGGGCGGCGAGCCAGGAGGGGGACGCGATGTGGCGCGCGAGGATGCAGTCGCGGAAGCCGGAAGCGAAGCGCTCGATTTGGGATTCGATGCGTTCGAGCATGGTGTCGGATTCCATGGAGCCGTTGGGGACGTGGCAGTAGGCCCAGACGATGTGCTTGCCGGCAGGCGCGCGAGTGGGGTCGAAGAGGGTGGGTTGGGCGAGCAGGATAAAGGGCTGGTCGGAGCAGCGGCCGGCGGCCACGGCGGCTTCTGACGATTCGATCTCGTCCAGCCTGCCGCCAAGGTGCACGGTGCCGGCGCGCAGGCATGCCGGGGAGTTCCAGGGAATCGGCCGAGAGAGCGCGTAGTCCACCTTGAAGGCGGCAGGGCCGTAGCGGTAGCGCGCCAGGCTGCGGCGGTAGCCGTGGGAGAGCGGATCGGGTCGGGGGTGGTTGCCGGGGTGGTCGACGAGGGCGAGGAGTTGGCGCGGCGTGACGTCGCAGAGGGTCAGGTCGCAGGCGGGGAGATCGCTGAAGCTGTGGATGCGTTGCGATGGAGTGATGCGGCCGCCAAGATGGGCGAGATAGCCGGCTAGCGCGTTGGCGAGGGATTGTGCGCCGCCGCGGGGAATCGGCCATCCCACGGCGTGCGCGGCGGTTCCCAGCACGAGGCCGAAGGAGGCGCTGAGGGCCTGATTGAGCGCTAGAAAAGAGTGCGCGGCAAGGCCGCCGAAGAGGGCGCGGGCGCGCTCCGTGCGGAAGTGGCGGCGGGCGACGAAGCCGGCGGAGGAAAGCGCGTGCAGCCCGAAACGCGCGAGCAGGAAGGGATGCCTGGGCCAGTGGATGACGGGGCCGAGGATGTCGGCGGCAAGATCCTGCCAGCGCGTGGCTAGTGGCTCGAACAGGCTGCGCCACGCCCGGCCATCTTCGCCCAATTCGGCCTCCGCTGCAGTGAGGTTGCGTTCCAGTGTGATCGCTGTGCCGTTGTCGAATGGGTGCGCCAGCGGTGCGGGCGGGTGAATCCACTCGAGGCCGTAGTCCGCGAGGGGCAGGGAACGGAAGAACGGCGAGCCTGCGGCGATGGGGTGCACAGCGGAGCCGAAGTCATGGTGGAAGCCGGGGAGGGTGAGATCGAGGGTGCGGACGGCGCCGCCGATCTCCGATTCGGCCTCGAAAACTTCGACTTCCATGCCGGCATGGGCGAGCACGATGGCAGCTGCGAGGCCATTCGGGCCCGAGCCGATCACGCAGGCTTTGCCGTGCCGAGAATTTGCGGGCTGAGGCATGGTCGTTCACTCGCGCGGCGCGAACCGTTGCGTCAGCGCTCAAGTAAGCGTAAACCTAACTGCATCCGTCGTCTTGCGGAGATCGCAATTGGATTGGATCAGGCGCGTATTCTCTTATCTGTTCGATTCGGGGCATGGCGCGCGGAACTATCTCATCTCGCGCTGGCTGTTCCTGCGCGCGCTGGGGCTCATCTACTTTTCGGCGTTCTTCGCGCTGTTGTTCCAGGTGAAGGGCCTGATCGGGATACACGGCATCTCTTCCGCGGCGGCCTATCTTGACTCCGCGCGTGGCATCGGCCCGATTCGCTTCTGGTACATTCCGTCGCTGTTGTGGATCTCCAGCAGCGACCACATGCTGATGGCGCTGATGTGGATCGGATTGATTGCGTCCGTGTTGCTGGTCGCGAACCTCTGGCCCCGGGCGATGCTGGTGGCGTGCTTCCTGTGCTATCTATCCTTTGTAACCGCGGCGCAGGATTTCTCCGGCTATCAATCGGATGGAATGCTGCTGGAGGCAGGATTTATCTCGCTCTTCCTGGCGCCGGGCGGCCTGTTTCCGGGTTGGGGAGCGACGCGTCTGGCTCCCCGCGCGGCGCAGTTGCTGCTGCTGTGGGAGTGGTTCCGCATCTATTTTGAGTCGGGCGTGGTGAAGTTGCTGAGCGGCGACCCGACCTGGCGCAACCTGACCGCGATGTACGAGTACTATCAGAACGGGCCGCTGCCGACGTGGATCGGGTGGTACATGCAGCACCTGCCCAACTGGTTCCAGCGGACTTCGGCGGGCGCCACACTGGTGATGGAACTGGCGCTGGTGTGGATGGCGTTTCTCCCCCGGCGCTGGCGCATTTCCTGTTTCTTTATCGTGACAGCGTGGCAGATCGTCGTCATCGCGACGGCGAATTATACGTTTCTGAATTATCTTGTGCTGGTGTTGGCGGTACTGTTGCTGGACGATCGGTTTCTGCGGGGGTTCGTTCCGGTGCGTTGGCGGGACGGGCTAAATTCGGGAGAGGCCACAGCGGTGACCTCATGGGCTGAAGCCCCTCCCATTTCACTGTCCTTGTTTGGCACGGGTGAGGCCGTACCCCTAAGCGAAACGAGTTCAGTCGAATCCGATGCCAGTGCTGACTCCGAGACGTCGGGAGTCCCGGCGCAACGGGACGGCTCCAGGGTCAATCCCGGGTCGTCTGACGCGCAGGCGGCAGCGGGCGGCGCGTCTGTGATTGGGACGGGGCCGCTGGTCCCGGCGCGGCTGGCCATCACCGCATTTGCGCTAGTCTGGATCTTCTATGCAACTACGGTGCTGATGCTCCACATGTTCTGGCCGGAAGAGCCGCTGCCAGGCACGCCGGTTGCGCTGCTGGAACCGTTCCGTATCGCCAATCAGTACGGCCTGTTCGCGGTGATGACGCCGCATCGTTACGAAATCGAGTTTCAGGGCTCGAACGACGGCGAGACATGGGTGCCCTATCCCTTCCGCTACAAGCCGCAGGATGTGCACGCGCGGCCACGCATCTACGCGCCCTACCAGCCGCGCTTCGATTGGAACCTATGGTTTGCCTCGTTGGGTTCGTGGGTGCAATATCCGATGGTTCCGCGCACGGAGGAGTTGCTGCTAGACAATGATCGCGACTTGTTAGCACTCTTTGCCGGGAATCCTTTTCCCGGCTCTCCGCCCAAGTACGTGCGCGCGGTGCTGTGGCAATACTGGTTCAGCACGCGAGAGGAGAAGCGGCAGCAGGGAATCTGGTGGACCCGCCAGTACCTGGGCACCTATGCCCCGACGCTGACGAGAGGGCCGGATGGCCGGTACGCCGTGGTCGCTGAACCCTCCTTGACGCAACCGCAGGATGAACCCTGATCTGATCAAGTCCCTGCCGACCCGCCGGGTTCCGAATTGAAAAAATTCCTGAATAGCACGTGCCAGACGCGTCTTCCGATGTCTGGGGCGCGTCTTCAGTACCGTAAGCTGCTCCCCCAAATCGACTTCAGGCGGTTGACCCGGCAGATTCCAGTGGCGCCGCCAGTAGTAGAGGACATTTCATGCACCGTTCTTCGCTTCAGCCCTCCCCGCTTGCCGACTTCAAAAGCTCCGTTCCCGCCGCCCAGACAAAATCACCCTCTCTCGCATGGTTCGCCGCGCTACTGATCTGCCTGATCGGATTCGCGCCGGCCGGCTTCGCGCAGAAGGCGGTGAGTTCGGCGGCTGCAGCCCCTGCAGTCACTCTCACCGACGACGGGCACAATTTCATTCTGTCCAATGGATACCTGACCGCGACCATCAATAAGATTTCCGGCGATATGGTGTCGCTGAAGGTGAAGGGAATTGAGACGCAGGGGTACGTCTCCGGCCACCACGCCGGGTATTGGGAACAGAACCCGGCGGGCGCGGCGCGGATGGAGTCGAAGGTGACCATCGATCCAGCGACGAATGGGGGCGAGCGAGCGGAGGTTTCCGTGAAGGGGTGGTCGGATGGCAAGGGGTTGAACTCCGGCGGCGGCCCCAGGCCGGGCAACGAGTTTGCCGGGATCGCGCCGGGAGCGCTGGGCTCGGGGACGGACGCAGAGGCCGAAGGCGAGACGCCGGGAGCACAGCAACTGCCGGCAGGAGTGGCCAGGAACCGTGGCACGCAAACCGGGCGAGGGCCGCGTCCCAGTGGCGCTGCCGGTCCCGGCGGTGCAGGGCCGGGCGCTCCGGGTGGCTTTGGTGGCGGCGGCGGACGGGGTGGGATGCAGCTGGATATGGAGATTCGCTACACGCTGGGCCGCGGCGAGAAGGGCATCTACACCTACGCGATCTTCACCCATGAACCTACCTATGGCGCCACCCAGATCGGCGAGAGCCGCTACGGCATGAAGCTGAATGGCAAGGTGTTCGACTGGCTCTCCATCGACGACCAGCGCAACATGGCGATGCCCAACGGCCACGACTGGGACCTGGGCACCGACCTGAACATGAAGGAAGCGCGGCTGCTGACCACGGGCGTGAAAAAGGGCATTGCCGAGCACAAGTACGACTATTGCGCCGACCAGTTCCTGGTGACGGCGTACGGCTGGTCGAGCACCACGCAGCAGGTTGGGATTTACTTCATCAACCCGTCGGTGGAGTACCTGTCGGCCGGGCCGGACCACTTCGAACTGACCGGTCACCTTGACGATGGCGACGGTGGCGATCCGACGCTGCTGGATTACTGGCGCGGCTCACACTACGGCGGCGCCGAAGCACCGATCGCGGCGAATGAGGACTGGAACAAAGTGGTCGGCCCGATCCTGATCTACGTGCCGACGGGCGGAACTCCGGACGCATTGTTTGCCGATGCGAAGCGACAGGCCAAGGTGGAAGCGGCGAAATGGCCCTACGCGTGGGTCAACGGTGTGGATTATCCGAAGGCTGCTCAGCGCGCCACGGTGAGCGGGCAGTTGCTGCTGCGCGATCCGCAGGCGCCGGGAGCGACGCTACCGAATCTGCTGGTTGGGCTTGCGTATCCCGACCAGGTGCCGGCACCGGCACAGCCTGCCCCGTCGGGTCAACCGGGCGCAGGTGGCTTCGGACGCGGGGGCGGCAGCCATCTGACCTGGCAGAACGATGCCAAGCACTACGAGTTCTGGGTGCGCGGAACGCCGGATGGGCGGTTCTCCATCCCCAACGTGCGTCCGGGCACGTACGAGCT
Organism: uncultured Acidobacteriaceae bacterium; assembly: GCA_963764735.1. Lineage (GTDB taxonomy): Bacteria > Acidobacteriota > Terriglobia > Terriglobales > Acidobacteriaceae > Edaphobacter. Next base: position 1,121,531 of record CAVXTS010000003.1, on the reverse strand, counting down.
GCATGCGCTGGCCGACGGCGTCCTGGGCGAGTACGCCAAGGCGGACATCACCATCGGAGCCGGCGGCAAGGTTGACCTGGGCAAGCAGCAGTGGGTCCCGCTGCGCTACGGCAAGCAGCTGTGGCAGGTGGGTATCCCAAACCGCTCCGCATCGGAGTTTCTGCACGGCAACGATCACTGGCATTGGGGCGAATACATTGAGTATGCCAAGCTCTTTCCCAACGATGTGAATTTCACCATCGGCAAGAGCGACTACCGCAAGGACTGGTTTATCTACCAGGTGCCGCATGACACGCTACCCGACCCGCAAGGCAAGGGACAGGGCCGCGATACTCCGTGGAAGGTAAACTTCACCCTAACCAAGGCTCCGACGCCGGGCGAGCGCGGCGTGCTGCGGCTGGCGCTCTCCGGAGTGAGCGCACGATCGCTTGCGGTTCAGGTGAACGGCAAGGACGCGGGCACCGTTACGGGTCTGGCGTATAACGCGACCATCAATCGCGACGGCGTGGAAGGTTCGTGGGTCGAGAAAGACGTCACCTTCGACGGGTCGCTGATGCATGCGGGCCAGAATACGCTGACCCTGATTGTTCCGGCGGGTGGCATCACCAGCGGAATTGCCTACGACGTGGTGCGATTGGAGTTGGCGCGGCCGGAGGAGGGTGGGACGCAATAGCTCGAATTGAGCAGAATGTAACGATGGACGGGTTGCATTCTACCCATAAATGCCGTAGAATGAATGTCGGCTGGTGTCGAAGGAAGCGCTATGACGGATGAAGCACATTAGACCCGGCCCAGTTCCTGCAGCTTGATGTAAATGGCTGTAAACAAATCACAAAGGATACTAATAACTGATGGCAAAGCGTCGTGGAAATCCGAATTGGGGCAAACCCGAGCCAATCGGACCGGTCGTCCCAACCGTAACATCGTTCGAGCAGGTCGTAAAAGAATTCAAGCTGACCCCGGATCAGTATCTTCGCTCCACCCGGCTGCGTGAATGGGCCCGGCGTAACAAGAACTCGAAGTATATCCCGGAGGCACTGCTGGAGGCCTGGGGGTTTGAGATCGAGTCGACGCTGTAGACGTTGGGGGAAGATCAGAAGCGAGCGCCGCCTGGCCAAATGGGCGGCGCTTTCGTTTGAGGCGACGGCAAAGTTTCAAAACTGGCGCGGCCAGGTCCTATGATTAAGCGGGAGAGTCTATGAAGCAATCGAAAACAGGCAGGGTGCTGGCGGCCTTGTCCCTGGGGGCGGCGTTCGGTCTTTACCGTCACTACGTCCAGATGCGTGAGTTAAGCCTGGGACGAGACGGATTTCTCGCTCAGCAAAGCCATTACTTCGACCGGATTACGCAGCTTCACTCGGCGAGCTTTATGTTGATTGCAGGGGTGATTGTGGGGGCGGTTGCAGTTGGCTTATATGAGTTGATGGCCGCCGGATTCACGAGGGCAATCCCGCCGACCGAGGTCGAGGAGTAGCCATGAGCCCGGAGTCGCAGGAACAGTCGGCGCAAAGCCCCATCTTCGCCTCGGTTGAGGAGGGGGTGGAGGAGATACGCGCTGGACGGATGTTGGTTGTGGTCGACGACGAGGACCGGGAAAACGAGGGCGACCTAACGCTAGCGGCGGAGTTCGTCACGCCGGAGGCGATCAACTTTATGGCACGCTACGGCCGCGGACTCATCTGCCTGACCCTGACCGAGGAGCGGGCGGACCACCTGCGGTTGCCGCCCATGACGGCGGAGAATACGTCGCGCTTCGGCACTGCGTTTACTGAGACGATTGAAGCTCGCGAGGGCGTGACCACGGGAATTTCGGCCGCTGACCGCGCGCACACCATTCGCGTGGCCATCGACCCCAAAACGACTGCGAACGACCTGGCACGGCCGGGTCATGTTTTTCCGCTGCGCGCGCGGAGGGGTGGGGTGCTGGTGCGCGCGGGACAGACCGAGGCCTCGGTGGATCTGGCGCGCATGGCAGGATTGATCTCGGCCGGCGTGATCTGCGAGGTGATGAACGAGGACGGCACTATGGCTCGGGTGGCCGACCTGGTGTGCTTCTGCACGGAGCACGGACTGAAGATGCTCACCGTTGCTTCGCTGATCCGCTACCGGCTGCAGCATGAGCGGCACATCCACCGCGTGGCGGAGGCGACGCTGCCGACACGGTATGGCGATTTCCGCTTGATTGCGTACGAGAGCGAAGCGGATGGAACGGAGTCGCACATCGCGCTGGTATACGGGAACCAGATTGATGGGCCGGATGGAACGCCCGAATCGGAGCCAGTGTTGGTTCGCGTCCATACCCATTGCATGGCGGGCGATGTCTTCGGAGCCACACTTTGCGACTGCCATGCCATGATGGACAACTCCCTGCGCATGATTGCGGAGGCGGGCAGCGGCGCGTTGGTCTACCTGCACAATGGCGCGCGCGGCTTTGGCATCGACCGCGTCAGCGCCGTGACGCCCGGGGGGTTGCACCGCGTGGTGCTGCACACCAGGGACAATAATCGCGACACCAAGACGAACTACCTGGGGGAAGACGGGCAACAGCGAATACAGCGGACACTGCGCCAGGTTGGACTGGGTGGGCAGATCCTCTCCGACCTGGGGATTCACCGCATCCGGCTACTGACCAATACGCGCACCCATGTGCCCGCGCTGCAGGGCTTTGGGGTTGAGATTGTGGAGCAGGTGCAGGTTCCGCTGGGCACGGACGCAACTGTCACAGCGCGCTAAGGATCAGCCGGTTTGGGTCCGGCTGTGCACGGCGACGTCCCCGCTCTGGGTGTTGCCTCTGACATCGAGCAGGGAAGCAAAGCCGCGCTCGCGCATCTCACGCTCAAAGGTAGCCTGGCCCCCGTACTGGAACGCCTGCATTCCCAACGCTGCCGCCGCGTCGGCGTTCTCCTGCTTGTCGTCGATAAAGAGGATGTTCGCAAGCGCGGTGTGGAGCGCTTCGGCGGTCTTCCGATAAATCTCCGGATCTGGCTTGGCGGTAAACAGCGCGTGCGACCAGATGCATACGTAGAAACCCCCGAGCCAGGGCAGTTTGGCGGCGACGCCCTCTGCGATGCGATCGCCGATGTTGGAGAGGATGCCGGTGCGGACGCCCGCGCGCTGCAATTGTCCGGCCCACGCCACCATGGGCGGGTTGGGCGCAGTCCACAGATCCACGTCGATGGCAAACAACGTGTCGATCTGCGCATCGGTCAGGGTGATCCCGGCGTCGGCAGCGACCGCGTGCCAGTAGGCGCGGCCGGTTAGCGCGGCCGCGGTCGTAGTCGTGGCGGAACCTCCAGTAAGCCGCATGCAGAACATTCTCCGGCAGCCCGGTGATGGCGCGCATCTTATCCCAGGCGTCCGGATCGGGCGGCGCGGACAGCACCATGCCGTAGTCGAACAGCACTGCGTCGATTCGAGGCGCAGTATTTGCCGCTGCGGGCAGCGGATTCTCCGGATAAGGGAAGGGCATCTGTTCCGATTGTAGGCGATTTACCCTTGAATTTGCAGACGGAAGTTGGAGATGTGGAACACGGAGTTGCGAGGCTGGCTCGACGGAGCGCGCACGAGGCCGGCTTCGAGGCCGCCGGCGTGGCTGTTGTGCGTGACCCGGAGCATCCGGATGCTGCGCAGGAAGCAGCGCGTTACACCGCCTGGGTGGATGCGGGCCGTGCCGGCGAGATGGAGTACCTGAAGCGCCGCGATGAAGACGGTACGCTGATTCGCAGCGGGCTGCGGGTGGCCATGCCGTGGGCGCGGTCGGTAATCGTGTGCGCGCTGAACTACAACGCGGAAGCGCCGCGGTCGACTCGATCCTGCGCGCTCGGGGGACGGGCTGGATCGCGCGCTATGCGTGGAGCGGCAAGACCGGTGACGATGGAACCAGCATCCCCACCGACTATCACGACGAATTGCTCCGCCGGCTGCGCAAAATCGAGGCGGAATTGCTGGCGCAGGCCACATGCACTACTCGCTGCTACGTCGACACGGGGCCGCTGGTCGAACGCAGTATGGCAGCACAAGCCGGCGTGGGCTGGATTGGCAAGAATACCTGCGTGCTGAATCAGCAGCTTGGCTCCTGGCTGCTGCTGGGCATCATCGTGACTTCGCTGCCGCTGGATGAGCCGTGCCGCGATACTTCCGGCGGCAGACCGCTGCGGCACCTGCACGCGCTGCATCGATGCCTGCCCCACGGACGCGCTGCTTGGCTCCAGCGATCCGGCAGCGTCCGCGAGAGATGGATGCGACGCGCTGCATCGCGTACCTGACCATCGAGAAGAAGGGCGCGATCGACCCGAGCCTGCGCGCGCACATGGGCCGGCAGGTGTTCGGCTGCGACATCTGCCAGGATGTCTGCCCGTGGAACCGGCGCGCACCCATCGCGAGCCCACGAAGGCATGCAGCCGCGGCCGGAGTTGATCAATCCGGCGCTGGACTGGCTGGCGGCGATGGACGCGCGCGAGTTCAAGCGGAGGTTCAAGGGCTCTCCGCTGGAGCGCACCGGGCGCAAGCGGCTGCTGCGCAACGTCGCCATTGCCATGGGCAACAGCGGCGACGCGCGCTTCCTGCCGCAGCTCGATGCGTGGGCCGAGGGGACTCGAACGGATGCACCTACAAATAGCGAAGCGCCCCGCCGACCCGGTTCTGCACGAAACTGCGGAGTGGGCGCGGGCGCGTATTCTCGCGCCGCGCTGAGGCTTCGGATGGCCCGCTTACGTCTGCTAGCCTAGAAGGTGATGTCTCAACGCGGTTTCAAGCAAGATGCAAGTCGAAGACTATGTCGCTAGAGACGACGCAGGACAGACCGGGCGCAGACGCCGGAGCACCAATCCTACCGATGCGCCGCCGGTCCCAATCGCGCGGGTGCGTCCGGTGGTCCCCGAAGCCGGCCTGTGGCCGCAGAGTCGCCGCACTGGCCAAGTACATGGTGCGGACGGAGGTCCACACCTACGCGTTCAGCGTCGCGGCCAATGTCATTCTTTCGCTGTTCCCGTTCATCGTGATGCTGCTGACCATCTCCCGCGTGGTTTCCATTCGATCTCGCATGGGGCATGTGGTCTGCGACATGATGACCTTCCTTCCTGCTCGCCGTCGAACCAGGCCTTCATCATGCGCAACATGGAGTTGCTCGCGCATCCGCACAAGGGGCATGCAGGTCTACTCCGTGATCATGCTGCTGATCAGTTGCACCGGCGTGTTTCTTCCGCTGGAAGTGGCGCTGAACGGGGTGTGGGGTGTGCGCAAGAACCGGTCGTACCTGCACAACCAGCTCGTCTCGCTCAGCCTGGCGTTCCTGATCGGCCTGCTGGCGATGGCCTCGGTCGCTCTGACCGCAGGCCAGAGGACGGTCCTGAACGCGGCCTTTTTCGGCCATACCGATAATGCCGTCTACCGATTGATCAGCAGCTTTATCGACGGCAGTGTGCTGAATATTATGGGCGCAATTGCGGGCATTCTCATCTTCTTTCTCATCTACTGGATTCTGCCCAACCGCAAGGTTCCCGCGCGCGCCGTGCTACCCACGGCGATTGTGGTCGGCCTGCTCTGGGAGGCGGCGAAGCTATCTCTACGTGCTGGCGCTGCCACGACTCGACTTCCAATCCGTCTATGGCCCCTTTTACGTCTCGGTCGGCCTGATGATCTGGGCGTTTCTTTCCGGCCTGCTGCTGCTTGCCGGAGCTCATTTCTCCGCCACGCGCTATGCGCTGTCCGTAGCTCGTGAGGAAGAGCACCAGCGGCTGACGGAAGAGGGGCTTGAAGAGGCGCGAGAGAGCGGGGTCAATGCCTAGATCGCTCGACTCCACGTCCGATGTCGACGCTTCGCGCACGCGCAAGCCGTGGTGGCGGCGGCGCCCTCCTACTGGCATAGCAGGCGCTGTCTTCTGGCTCGCGCTATGGTTTGGGCTGCTGTGGCTGCTGCGGCAGAGTTCCTGGCGCAGGCGGCGAACTGCTGGGCTGGATGCAGGTTCTGGTCGGGCTTGCGCTGATCGGGCTGGCCATTCCGCTGGCCTGGCGCCTGTTGCAGCAGCAGCTGCTGTGGAGCCTGCGCAACAAGCTGATTCTGACCTACCTGCTGATTGGTCTGGCGCCGGTGGTTTTGTTTCTGACGCTGGCGGGGATTTCGGCGTACATCGCGGCGGGCCAGTTCTCCATCCATCTTGCGGACTCGCGCATACGCCAGCAGCTTGAGGAGATGGGCTCGCAGAACTCTGCGTCAAGCTTCAAGAATGGCGCGCGCGGCCCGAGACCTGGGCGCAAACGCCGCCGGGGGGACCGCCGCCGCTGGGGCAGCCCGGATTTCCGCGCAGACCCGGACCTCCAGGAGCGCGGGGCGGCGGTCGTTTTACTCCGGGCGGAACGCGCAACCGGCCTGGGGCGGCGGCACGGGGCAACGCTGCGACGGTCACCCCAGCCGCCGAACCGGCCCAAACCGCAGCAGTTGCGACACCGGCAGCGGCTGCAGCAGAGCCCCTGGGTGAAGAAGCGCCCAACCCGCTGCTGGCAAAGCTGCATCGGCACACCGCGATGTACCTGAACGGAGCGCCGCTGTTTGGGGTGCAACCCGGAACTGGCGCTCCTCGGCCAGCGCGCAGCCTTCGGCCAACGGCACAGTGACCACCGCGGCGGAGAGCAATCCCGTCCAGGCGGGCATGCCGCTTGGTCTTCCACCCTGGGCTGCGGACCTGCATGGCAACGATTTTCGCAGCTGGTCCTCGACGGCCAGGACCTCTACCTCGTCGCCATCGACCAACGCCGGGTCGAAGGGAGGGGAACGTTGACCGTGATTACCAGTCTTCCGGTGGATGATGCCCTGATGGACGTGGTCGCCGAAGGCCTTGGGCGGGTGCGGCTTTCCGGCCTGATGACGGGCGGCCCGCGCTGCTGCGCCGCAGTTCGCTGGCAAGAGCGACGTCGAACGACACCTCGGTCTACGGCGGCGTTGAGCCAGCGGCCGTCAACTTCTGCGACCTTGGCGTGCCGTTTCTCTCCACCATGGACATCACGGACTGGGATACCGGCAACCGCGACAGCGTCCCCATTGTGGTGCATTCGCGGCCATCGCTGCTGTACCGCCAGCTGTTCGGCAGCTCGCTGGGCGGCATCGTCACCAGCTACATCCGCTACGGCCTGATCGCGTTGTGCATCCTGTTTGCGCTGATCGAGGCGATCGCGCTGTGGGCGGCGCGGCGCCTGAGCGGCGACATCACTACCTCCGTGGAGGAGCTCTACGCCGCCACCCAGCGCGTCGATCGCGGCGACTTCATGCATCGCATTCCCGCCCCGCAGACGCGCAAGCAGGACCAGCTCGGCGAACTATCCCGCTCCTTCAACCTGCATGACCGGCTCGCTGGAACGCCTGCTGCTGGAGCAGCAGGAGAAGGAGCGCCTGCAGAGCGAGCTCACCATTGCCCAGGAGGTGCAGGCGAACCTGTTTCCGCGAGGCGTGCGCGACCTGCCCACGCTGCAGTTGCACGGCATCTGCCGCCCGGCGCGTTCCGTCTCCGGCGACTACTACGACTTCCTCATCTTCCATCAGCCCGACCATCCGGATGGCACTCCCGGCTGCGAGTCGGGCGTCGGCATCGCTCTCGGAGACATCAGCGGCAAGGGCATCTCCGCTGCCCTGCTGATGGCGACGCTGCACTCGGCTGTCCGTGCCTACCGCCTCGCCGGCGAGGACCTGGTCTACAGCGAGAGCGCTGTCGCAGCCCTGAATGTCAGCCGCGAAGGGCTCGCCGGAGACGGCGGCAAGCTTTTCGAGTCGCCGGGCCGGATCCTCTCGCTGCTCAACCGGCACCTCTATCGCAGCACCCAGCCGGAGAAGTACGCGACGCTCTTCCTGGCCCACTACGACGCAGCCACCGCGCAGCTCACCTACTCCAACGCCGGGCACCTGCCGCCGCTGGTGCTGAGCCGCGATGGCAAGATTCGCCGGCTCGATGTCGGCGGCACCGTGGTGGGCCTGATGGACGGCATGCGCTACGAGGAGGACCGCTTCCAGATGAAGTCCGGCGACATCCTGGTCGCCTACTCCGACGGCATCACCGAACCCGAGAACGACTTCGGCGAGTTTGGCGAGGAGCGGCTGATGGAGGTCGTCGCCCTGCTATCGCGACCAGCCGCTGCATGTGATCTCCGCCCAGGTGATGCTTGCGCTTGACGCCTGGATTGGCGCAGAAGAACAGCCCGACGACATCACCCTGGTGCTGGCGCGCCAAGTCTGAGATTCAACCGGGCACAACGCCTGCGACGTCAGGGCTTTCCCTGCATCGCCTTCACCACAATCGCGTTGGGCGAGCCGCCTGACGGCAGCATGGTGAACAACATGGGCGAGCCGGTCCGGTCGGCAGTGTGGATGACGGACACGTCGCCGGAGTGGGCATCGGCCGCCAGCAGCAGGTGTTCGTCGGCGGAGAAGGCCAACGCGTCGGGGGCGCGGCCGGTGCGTACGCTGTCCGTCAGTTGGCCGTCGTCGATGCTCCACAGGTTGATGGAATCGGAACCGAAGTTGCATATCCACAACGTGCTGTTGTCTGAGCTGACGATGCTGTATACCGGGTGGTTGGCAATGGTGTCGGTGCGGCCTATCTCGTTGGTCTGGGTATTGATCGCCGAGATGGAGTCAGAGCCGAAGTTGGAGCAGAATATCTCGCCGCCGTCCGGCTTCAGCGCTAACTGGATCGGCGTCTGGCCCACGTCCATCAGGGTCAGCATGTGATCGGTCAGCAGGGAAGGGTTCTGCTTGGCTGCCCACTAGTCTGGTGCAGCCGCCAACGACACCGCCATCACCTGGTGACCGCCCGAGCAGGCGATAAAGGCCTTCGACGAATCGGGCAGGATGACCGCATCGGTGGCGCCTGGGCATCCGGAGAACGCCGCCCGCAGACGCGGAATCGGGTTGGTTGTCGGGTTTCTGTTTGGGCAGGAGAGGAAGCCCCAAAACTTTCTGCTGCCGCATAGGGCTCAACCGCAAAAACGGAAACGCTGCCGCTGCCGCGATTGGTCACCACCAGCGTGCGCATGTCGGGCGAGATGCGCGCCAGGCCGGGCTGCTCGCCGGTACCCGCCTCGGCGATCTCGCGCCGGCTGTCCAGGTCGATTACGCTCACCGTGTTCGATCCGCTGTTGGCCACGTACGCGCGATGCCCGGCAGCATCGACGTCGATGAAGTAGGGAAGCTTGTGGACCGGGATGGTCGCGACCACGCTGTTTTTCTCGGTGTCGATTACGGACACGGTTCCCAGACAGCGTGTTGACGACGTACACCTCGTTGCGCACCGGGTTCACCGCTATGCCGGTGGGCTGGCTGCCCACCTGCAGCGTGCGGTCCTGCCGCAGGTAGACCAGGTCCAGCACGGAAACCGTGTTGGACGCTCCGTTGGAGACGTAGGCGAACTCGCGGTACCCCGGCGGCACATCTGGGAATCGGCCGCGATTGCACCCCGCAATCGCCGGCAGCAGAGGCAGCGCCGCCAGGAGCAGCCGGGGGCTTAGCCCAGGCAGCCGCGGACGGGCGCTCACGCCGCCGTCCTCGAAATCGAAATCAGAGTCAGTATTGGAATCAGAAGCTGGTCGGATGTTCTGCACTCCTGCGAGTCTAGAGCATTTCCCGGTCGATAGACGAGATTGGCACGCCCGCCGGCTCGGTTATCGACCGGGAATCAGGGTTCGGCCACCAGAAATCGGGATCTGCCGCGCAACTTTCTCTCCCGATAAGGTTTTAGCTCGTAAAGGGGTGTAGTTCCAATTCGGACTGGGATCTACGCTTCCCTGAAGACATCCTCGGACAACGAAGCTGGGATAACTCCTTCAGCTTCGTTGTTTTTTTCTTTGGGCTCAGGCGTCCTCGCGCGTCACCGAGTCGGCGGGGACCGGCGGCTCCGCGGTTTTCCTGGTCCGCAGCCATTGCCACGCAATCCAGCCTGCGTATCCGCCCTGGATCAGCCACACCGAGAGATAGGCGTAGAGCAGATGATGCTGTGCCATGCTGTTGCCGAACATCCAGCTCAGATTCATTGCGCGATCTCCAGTGGGCTCAATGGCCTGTAATGCGGCGTCCTGTTCATTGTCCTGGCGCCGGCGCTCCAGTGCATAGCGGAAGCATCAGCAGGAAGACGCCCCACATGGTCCAGGCCAAGATGTTCCAGAGGAAAGCCGGATACATCGACTTGTCCAGCCCGGAATCGGCCCCGCCGCCAAACACGGGTGCCGGGTGCTGCGTCCGCCACTAGCCGGATCGACATATACACGATGGGCACGTCGATCGCCGCGAAGATGGAGAGCACCGCCGCCAGGGTGTGCGTCTGCCCGGTGGAAGACAGCTTGCGCAGCATCAGGTAGCTGACGTACAGCAGCCATAGCAGCAACATGCTGGTGAGGCGCGCATCCCAGGTCCACCAGATGCCCCAGGCGGCCCGGCCCCACAGCATCCGTCCACAGGCAGATGCTGGCGTAGACCACGGTCACTTCGGCCGAGGAAATCGCCACTGCATCCGCGGTGAGTGCCTTCAGCGGATCGCGCCGCCGCCAGTAGAGATAGCACAGCGAGGCGATGAGATTCACGTAGGGGAAGAGCAGACTCAGCATCGACGTGCGGAACGTGATAGAAGAAGATGCGAAAGACGTTGCCCTGCAGCGCATCGACCGGCGCCAGAAACAGGCCAAGTCGGGTTGCGTAGGCAATGGCGGCCAGCGTCAGGCCAAGCCAGACGAGCCCAACCGGACCGAGAATGCGAGAGCGGTTCACAATGACTCCAGTTTACCGCGAGCGGCTAGGGTTTGGCATGTGAGCGACATCACACAGAAACCGGAGCACCGTCACTACACCGTTGGATCACTCCGCACTCAGGACTGTTTCAAACAGCAGCAGACAGACTGTGGTGAAGGCAATGTTGTAGGCAATCAGCAGCCGGATCCACGATCCCGGCTCCGACTCGCCGGTCAGGATCGCGGTGGTGGCCGACATCATGCCCAGCAGCGCGGGAATCGAGATCGGAAACAGGATCAGCGGCAGCATCAGTTCGCGGTTGCGTGTCCGCAGGCCGAGCGCGGCAAAGAAGGTGCCGTTGCAAACCAGTGCCCAGGTTCCCAGCGGCATTACCACGGCCAGCAGCCACCCCTGCCCCAGCGCGTGGAGGTTGTAAAAGATGATGAACAGCGGCGCCAGAATCATCTCGACCATCGCCACAAACAGCATGTTTGCCAGCGCCTTGCCGAGAAACAGCGCCGAGGGAGGCGCCGGCGACATTCTTTGCGCTTCCAGCACGCGGTTGCGCTGCTCGCGAGTCCACGCCTGGTTCAGCGCAGTGATCGAAGCAAAGAGCAGCGCGACCCACAGAATCCCGCCCGCAATCTGCCGCGACACGTCCGCTGGTGGGGTCGAAAGCGAATGCGAAAGACGACCACCACCAGCAGCGAGAAGAACAGCATTCCGACCACGGAGTCGCGGGAGCGCCATTCCAGCTGCAAGTCCTTGCGCAGGTGGCTGAGGACGTGGCCGAAAGTAGTTCATCGGCTTGCCCCCGCGCCGGCCGCGGCGTGCATGGGCTTGGTCAGGTCGGCGAGCGTCGCGCCGGTAGCCCGCAGGTAAGTCCGCCGGCGCCAGCAGCAGTTGCGTCCCGCGGGTTCCGGCGGAGACCGAGACCACATCATGCAGCTCGATCGTCTCGTCCGCGAAAGCAGGGAAGGCGGTGCGCGCGGCCATCACCGTCACTCCGCCGCGGACGTAGCCGGTCAGCGGCTCGACATCCTTCAGCGACGCCAGCTCAACCTTCTTCACCGCCGCGGCTTGTGCCAGTTTCTTCAGGTCCAGTTCCATGTCGCCGGGAATCACGGCGAAGAAATGCGGAGTCTCGCGCTGGCCGGCCACCGGCGCCGCCGTCGTGAGCAGCGTCTTGAAGACCTGTTCCGCGGGTATGCCGATCTTGCGCGCCACAGTGATCGCGCTCAGGTCGTCGGGGTCAACCTCGTACGTCTGCACCTCGTACGCGATGCCCAGCGAGTCCAGCAGGCGCGCGGCGTTGGTCTTGGCTGGCTTGTCTGTCTTCGTCGTCATGCGCTGACCTGGGAATCGGTGGCTCCAGCGGCATCGGGTGTGCGCTGGACGGTGGACACAATGGTCCCGGCGCGCATGGTCAGCGTGGTCTCGGCCAGCGGCTCGGCCAGATGCGCCTGGTGTGTGGTCAGGATAATGGTGCGGCCGCGCGCGGGAGTGCATCCCGGCGCCCGGAGCGCTCCATTCGAAGGGGCCGCTGGTTTGTCCACCGGCCAGTTGCGGAAGTCCTGCAGCAACTCCACCATGTGGTGCGCGGATTCAACGTCCAGGTTGGAGAAGGGCTCATCCAGCAACAACAGCTCCGGGTCCGTTTGCAGCACGCGCGCCAGTGAAGCTCGCTGCCGCATGCCCTGCGAGTACTGGCCCACGGGCCGGGTCAGCGCGGGATCCAGCCCGACCGCACGCAGCGCCATCTCCGGCGACCCTGTGCAGCTGCATCCGATCCGCCCATCGCGCTGCAATGCGGCAAAGTAGCGCAGGTTCTCCAGCGCCGAAAGCTCGTCGTACAGCATTGCCTCGTGGCTCATGTAGGCGATGCGGCGGCGCTGGTGGCGCGGCTCGTCTGAGAAAACCTTTACCGTGCCGCGCGAGGGCGCGATGAGCCCCGCAACCAACCGCAGCAGCGTTGATTTGCCCGCGCCGTTGTCCCCCAGGATCATCGTGGACGAGCCCACCGGGAACTCGACCGACACCTTGCGCAGCGCGGCAAATGTCCCGTAGAGCTTGGAGACTTCAGAAAGCGATGCGGCCGCTTCAGCAACGGATCCGGACGCGTGAGCTTGGTTCGTTCATGAGGGGAGTGGGCAGGGTCATTGTCCCCCGCATGACTACTTCGCCGGGGCCAGCATTGCGGTATTGCCGGACGGCGCTTCTCCGGGCTTTGCCGGCGCGTATTTCGATGCGCACTTGGCCTGCAACTGGGTGGCGTGGAAGACGCCGTCGCGGCCATAGGTGCCCACCGCCAGCGCCTGGGCATCGTCCTTGAAGGTATCCGGCGGCGGCTCCGATCCCTGGTAGCTCACCCGCAGTGTATGTCCCTGCTCCAGCAGGATAAACTTCGCGTTGGTGCCTTCTCGCTGGATGCTGCCAGGCGCAACGTTGCCCGCGACGCGCAGATGGCGCGTATACGCCTTGTTGCCCATTGCGTTCAGTTCGCTGATGGTGACGTAGTACTCCTTGGTCTGTTCGACGCCGGTGTAGGAGAGCCAGCCGACGGTGGCCAGAATCACTACAGCTGCCGCGAGAATCTTGATCGGGGGCTTGCCGCGCATGAGTTGAGTTTATCAGGGAATCGAGCCGCCGCCGATGTGATATGCATCACAACCAAACTGTGCGCGCCTCCAGAATCAATTCATGCTTTCTAAGTTCTCTATAATGAACCATCCTCTATGAATCGTTCTCTTATAGCGATCATCGGCTTCATCGCGGGGCTTCTGGTGCTTCCGCTCGTGATCTATCTTTACATCGCATTCGGCCATCCTCCGGTTGCTGCAGTGGACAAGCCATTTCCTCTGGAGGCCCGGATCGCCGCAATTCCGCTGCACAAGCCGCATCGAGCGCGAAATGCCGGCGGCCTCGCCAATTCCTGCCTCCGCCGCAGAACCTGAATGCGGGGGCCGACATCTACGAAGACAAGTGCGAGATGTGCCACGGAGACTGCGAGCCAGCCCTCCGAGATTGGCGACAAGATTTTTCCGCGTGCGCCTCGGCTCTGGGCGAAGCATAAGAACGGCGTGGTCGGCGTCAGCGACGATCCGGTAGGCGAGACCTACTGGAAAGTCAAAAACGGCATTCGGCTGACGGGAATGCCGGCGTACGGCAAGGCACTTTCGGAGACGCAGTTGTGGCAGGTGAGCCTGCTGCTCTCCATGGCGGATAAGCCGCTTCCGGCGGAGGCGTCGAAGACCGTGGGCCGCTAGCGGGTTGCAGGTTGAGCTTAGTTTGCTGGGGGCGGAGTGTCCGTAATCGGAGCGGAGCGACGCGGCGTGGTTTCGACGACGATGCGGGTGTCCTTGGGGAAGGCGATCTTCTGGCCCCGCGCGATCCAGCGGGCGTAGACGGCGCGCGCGGCGCCCCAGTAACCGATGCCCGCGGCGGCATAGGGTGAGCCCCCGGCGAGGCCGACGATGGTACCGACGAGACCTAGTCCGGCGGCGCCGCCGATGCCATTCTTGCCGGGCTGTTGCCGGCGGCACCGGCGCGTGCCGCAGTCCTGGTCGAGCGGGCGCGCGGCCATCAAGACGAGAACGAGGGGGATGATGAGTTTGTCCTGGGGCTTCGATTTGGCCTGGCCTTCGGAGTTGAGGGCGATATCCTGCGCGGAGTCAGCGCCGGTCAGGCGGGTCTCGACGGTCTGGGTTTCGGCGTTGGGCATGGTGAGCTGCCTGAAGTTGAAGCTGAGCACGCCGGTGCGGCCAAAATGGCGGGCGGGCTTGGCTCGCGTAACTTCGCCAACGAGCGTCGCGCCCTGCGGGACATCGCGAGGGTGTGGTCGGGATTGTAGATGGGCTCGGCGACGACGGCCTTGATGGACTGGCCGGATTTGGAGACTTCGGAGCTGAGGATTCTCTGCGAGGTTGGCCTGGACGATCCACGCGCCAGTGTCGGGCGAGCGGCAGAACTGGCGGGTGGCGCGGGCTGATCCCAGAAGTGATGCTTGTGAATGGGCTGGGAACGATCGGCAGGCGGAAGCGAAGCGGCTTCGGCGGGAAGCTCGACGGCGGCGGTGGTCTCGACGGTCCACGAGGTGCCTTTTTCAATGTGCTGCGGATGGTAAGGCAGGCGGCCGTAGAGGAACTGAAGAAAACGGTCTCCTTTGCCGGGGGCGATGTAGAAGGCAAGATCGCCGCGGGCCGCGTTGAGGCCAGAGTCGAACTCGCGACGAACGAAGCCTCCCTTGGCCGGCGGCGGTGCGACCGCACGGTAGACCGGCGCGCCGTTGGATGCCGGACCTGTAGAGAGCGGAACGGCGGTGCCGTCGGGCAAGAACGATCTGGCTGAAACGGACCTCGGGGATGCGGAAGGGGGTGAAGTCGCCGCCGAGTGCCGCATGGATGCGGCGCTTGCGGTCGGGAAGCAGTTGCACGACAGTGCCGGTAATGATCGTGTCCTTGGGCAGCAGGAGCTGGTTGTCGGCGTAGATGGGGTAGAGCAGGTGCGCGCGGATGGGGTGCCTGGACGCGCATGGGGTAATTCTGGTCGATGAGTCAGGGCCAGCGGAGTGCCGGCCGGGAGGGCGCCGGGCGCGGTCTGGCACAGCAATGGAGCTGGTACAGGGCGAGCAGCAGTAGGCCTTCGCGGACGCGCATGGTCAAGTTTAGACGTTATTCGCTGCCCGATGGTGATTTGGCGTGAAACCTTGGGCGTGTGGTGCAGCCGCAAAGAGAGACAGGCCCACAGACTGCAACGCCGTGACCTGAGGCCACGGCGTTGCAATCGAACTGAGGAATTTAGAGATTTATCCGAGCTCGGCCATGCTCTTGGCGCCGAACTTCAGGTACCAGGGGCTGGCGGCCTTCAGGCCGTTGTTGACGTTGTTGATGTTCTCGACGCCGGTGGTCTCCAGCCAGTCGCGGAAGGCCTTCTCGCCCTGCTTGGCGAAGATGGCGATGCCGTCCTTCCAGGTCGCGCGGCCGCACAGCACGCCGTTGAACTTAGTGCCGGACTCGCCCGCCAGTTCCAGGGTCTCGATGAAGACGGGGTTGGAGACGCCGGCCGAGAGATAGATGAACGGCTTGTGGGTCATCGACTTCGGCGTCGCGGAAGTGTTGCAGCGCCTCCTTGCGGGTGTAGGCCTTTTCGCCCTTGAAGGCCTTGGTGCCCTCGACGAACTCCATGACGATGGGCACCTCGACCTTCAGCACGTCGACGTTGTAGCGCGCCTTGCCGAACTCGGCCATTGCGCCGGAGACGATCTCGGGCTTCTTCTTCGCGTAAGCCAGTGACTTCTCGTCGCCGCCGTCGGCGTCGTAGCCGACGAACTCGAGGAAGAAGGGAATGTCGTGCGCCAGGCACTCGTCGCCGATGCGCTCGATCCACGCCTGCTTCAGGTCGTTGACGTGCGACTTCTCGTACGGAGTGTAGTAGAGCAGGATCTTGATGCAGTCGGCGCCGGCTTCCTTCAGGCGGCGGACGGACCACACGTCGAGCAGGTCGGGCAGCCGGCCGGGGGTCTGGGCATCGTAGCCCGGTCTTCTCGTAGGCCAGCAGCAGGCCCTTGCCGTGGCGATGCTTGGATGCCGGCAAGCCCGTACTCAGGATCGAGCAGGATGGCCGAAGCGTGCTGGGAAAGAACGTCGGTGACCAGCGTCTTGAAGTCTTCGAGGTCCTGGCCAGTGGCGGCCGATCCGCGTTCCTTGGCCAGCGACTTCTGCAGCGAGCCGCGCTGGTCCATGGCCGCAGCGGCAATCACGCCGCGCGCGTCGGAGACGGCTTTGAGTCCTGCGAGTTTTCCGGGTGTCAACGTCGTGGTGGGGGTCAACGTCATCATTGTATGAGTCTCCTGTGTCGTACTGTCTTGCATTTTTGGCTTCGACCCCAATTCTACCGCGCTACGCTGCACCGGGGTGTGACGGTGGTTACAGGCTAGTGCCGCCGATCGCGCGAGAAAGTGCGTGTCGGCCCTAATGCAATTCCTGCCGTCGCCGATAAGAGGCTTATAGTACGGCTCGCCCAAAGTTGACCCAGTTGTCCGGGTTGACTTTCCGGGGACACGCTGTATGATTTCGAGCCATAGCGAGGCAGAGAAGTGATCGCATTGCTAATCTCAGGTTCCATCGTCGCTGGTATGTTATTGGGCTGGTTTGGGCATAAGACCTTTCTCCGGATTCAGGCGTGGGGCGAGAATATGAATACCCAGGACCGCATCTTTCGGGGCACTCTGCCCAGGAGCAGCATGGAATTTCAAAGTAGCCGCAAGCGTCCGGTAGCGGACCCCGGTCCTGTGCCCCCGCTGAGCAGCCGCCTACCTCTTGGGGCAGTCTCATTGAAGTAGAGAGCTCGCGCTCGGGACCTGCATTCGGCCACTCAAGGAAAGGGGTGCGCACCCCCAGCGCCCCGGTCGCGCCCACACCCCGCAATCGTGTAAACTAGCTGAAGTTTCTCGCCGCGCTCCTTCTCCATCGATGTATCCCCAGGGAAGCGAATGGCTGCTTCGGCGGCGCCCCCCAGGGGTTCGCCAAAACGAGGCCGCCGCATGCGGGAACCACCAGTTCGGCAACAGGAGATGGGAACACAATGGCAAAGATTGCCAAGACCGGCGACCGCAAGAAGATGATGGACACCAACAAGAGCACCGACTGTCCCAAGTGCTCCAAACCCACCCGCATCGTCAAGCGGGTGAAGGACCGCGAGCGCGGCATCCCGGGCGGCGTCTACATCTCCTGCTCAGCCTGCGAGTTCTTCGAGAAGCTCTAGCTCCGCGTCCGGTACCGCCGGCCGAAAGCCGCGAAGGTGCCTCACCGGGCCGTTACCTGCGCGGAACGAAAACCGCCGCCAGCTTGTCCTCGTAGACCAACTGAAAATGCGGGTCGATCCGCAACATCTGGATCAGCGGAGCCCCCACCGGGCCTATCACCACTCCTGCGGCCTTCAGTTGCGGGTCGGTGTTCCAGTCCGGCGCCAGGTTCCAGGTTGCGACCGAGCGGTCGATGGCCTTGTCCCCGTAGAACGCCGCGCGGCCGTCCAAGCTCACTGGCATGCGGAGTGCCCAGATCAGATATCCGCCCCAGTTGAAGTCGTTGAACAATGGTCCTGGGTAGTCCCTTGCCTGGATCGCGCGAACCGCGGCAACCGGCTCAGTCTTCTCCACCTGGGTTTCCAGGTTCGCGTTGTTCACGTGCATCAGGTGGAAGCTGGCCAACGCCGCCAGCGCCGCCCCGGCAATCGATAGCAGCGCACCAACCCCGGGTAACCGGACGGTGGCCGTCCGCCGGATTTTGATGGCCGATGCCAGAATCACGGCAGCTGCTGTAGCCATGACCCAGATGTCTCGTTTCGAGCGAAATGAGACGACCGCGGCGAACGCGAGCAATCCGGCTTCAAACACCAGGAAGCGCCTGCGCCAGGCCAGCGCGGCCGCCGCCGCGAGCGCCAGGAAAAGCAGGGAATAATCCGTGATGTCACGGAACGGTATGGCCTGAAGCTCGTTGATCTTGTTCAACACGCCGGGTTGCGATGCCAGGTCGTATGCCACGCGGTAAATGTGCCAGCCGAACGGATTCATCATCACCGCCACGATGCTCCCGAAGAATGCGGCAAAAATCCACCCGGCGCGCACGCGTGTCCTGACCCCAATGCCGCGGCTGGTGCTTAGCGATTCCGCCGCGGCCAGTCCCAGCACCAGAAGGCCATCGACAAACTGGATGTGGATGTTGCTCCATAGAGCGAAGATCAGCGGCAGCCAGGCCAGTTCGCGGACCCGGCCGGTCCTTCGCGCATGCATCAGGATGTCGACTTCCAGAACGAAGAACAGGATGCTGAACATCCACGGTCGGGGCGTGTACAGGTGCTGCAGGCTGCAAAAGGTTGCGAACACCAGCAGTGCCACCACGGAAAAATCCTGTTGAAGGCGCTTGATTAAGTGCCAGTATGCGACTGCGATCGCCAGCACCATTGCGCTCGAATACCCGACGATGCCGGCCAGCCCGAATCCTGAAAAAAGCTTGAAGATCAGCAACTCGAAGAGCCAGCTATATGCCTCCCATGGCTTGCCTGCATTCGGTCCGGAAAAAGGATCGACGTGCGGCACCGCGTGGTGCTGCAGTATCCACTCGCCGGTACGAAGATGCCACCAGACATCCGGATCGGCGGCTACCGCGGAGTGAATGCAGATCAGCACGGGCGCGGCCAGGATCACCGCCAGCGCAATCGCCTGGGCAACCTTCTCCGAAGTTTTGTTCCGCCCGCCCGATGCACGGCTCTGCGCTTCTGGATTCGGCGGAGTTCCACGCCCTTCTTCCGACGCAACAGGTTGAATCAGGGAGGCCACACCCACACCATATCAGTTCGGCCCGGCGCGCCCCATACAACAATCAGGTATCGCCTAAATCCCTCCGTCGACCATCCATCATTCTGGCGCAGCTAGAGTATCGGTATTTGCTTTAGAAGGAACTCACAGAATCAAGCGAATCGTCCGGGCCGCGAAGCCCGATCACTTGCGTGCGACGAAGACCGCTGCCAGCTTATCTTCGTAGACCAGTCGATAATGCGGGTCCAACCGCAGCACCTGGACCAGCGGCATTGTTACCGGGCCAATCACCAGCCCGGCGGACTTGAGCGCCGGGTCGGAGTTCCAATCCGGCTCCGCACGCCAGGTCGTCAGCGAGCGATTGAGCGTCTCGTCACCGTAGAAGCCCCCCCGTCCGTCGATGCTCACCGGCATACGGAGCGCCCAGATCAGGTATCCGCCCCAATTGAAGTCGTTAAACAGAGGCCCGGAGTAGCCCTTCGCCCGAATCGCGGCAACCGCATCGCAGGGCAGAATCGTTGCCATCTGGGTTTGCAGCGTCAGGTTGTTAACCGGCAGCACCCTGAACCCGCCCCACACCAGCAAGCCTCCGGCCGCCACCGCCAACGTTGTCGCCCAGCCAGGCAATCGGAACGCAGCCGTCTCCCGACCCACAATCGTGATCGCCAGAATCGCCGTCGCGACCGTAGCCATTACCCACAGGTCGCGCTGCGACCGATACGACACTACCGCCGCAAACACCAGCAGACCGGTTTCAAACACCCTGAAGCGCCTGTCCCATGCCAGCGCCGCAGTAGCTGCCAGGGTCAGGAACAGCAGACCAAAGTCGGTCAGTTCGCGGAAATGGATGGCTTGCAGTTCGCTGATCTCGTTCAAGCCGCCCGGCTGCCTGGCCAAGTCAACCACAATCTGGTAGATGTGCCAGCCGTACGGATTGGCGCACGTTGCCAACACGCTTACACCCAGAGCGGCAAAGATCCATGGAGCACCCAGCCGCGTCTTGATCCCAATTCCGCGGCGCGTCACCACCGCTTCCACCCCCGCCCACGCCAGGATCGCCAGGCCGTAGATGAACTGGATGTGGGTGTTGCTCCACAGGACAAAGATCAGGGGCAGCCACGTCAGCTCGCGCACCTGCCCGGTCTTCCGCGCGAACATCAGGATGTCCATTTCCAGGACGAAGAACAGGATGGTGAACAGCCACGGACGCGGGGTATACAGGCGACCCATGATGAAACACGCGACAAACGTCAGCAGGGCCACGTAGGAGAAGTCGGATTGCAGCCGACGGACAAGGTGGCGCATCGCCACCGTAATCGCCAGCACCATCCCGGTAGAGTAGCCAATCAACCCAAGCAGCCCAAAACGCCGAAACAGGCCCAGGGTCAGCAATTCGAACAGCCAGCTATACGCCTGCCAGGGTTTGCCTGCGGCGGCTGCCGAGAAGGGATCGACTCGCGGCACAGCGTGATGCTGCAGTATCCATTCGCCAGTGCGCAAATGCCACCAGACATCCGGGTCGTAGGCGACCGCGGCGTGGACACAGATCAGAGCAGGCACCGCGAACAGAACCGCAAGCACAACCGCTTGGGCAACCCGGTCGGCTTTCCTCGGCGGTTCCGGCGTAGCAGGGGGCGTCTGCAGCCCCGCCTCCGGCTCCAACGGAGTCGCATCCTGTTCTTCCGGTAAAACTCCCTGCACGATCTCGGGCGCCACACCGCCACCATATCAGGCCGCCCAGCCAGATGGGCAATAACACCAATGGGCTGGTATAGCACGAACGGGTACCCTCGCGCCGCCGGCCCGTGGCTTTCGAACTATGCTTCGCTAATATGCGCTGCGAATCTCAGCTAGAATCTCCGCCGCAGCCCTGGCCGGGTCCGGCGCGCGCGTAATCGGCCGGCCCACCACGAGCATGGACGCGCCTCGGGCAATCGCGTCCGCCGCGGTCGCCACCCGGCTCTGGTCGTCGGAGTTGACCCCCGCCGCTGTCGGGCGTATTCCCGGAACCACCAGCAGCGCATCCGGCCCCATCGCCTCGCGAACTGCCCCAGCTTCCTCCGCAGAGCACACCAACGCATCGATCCCCGCTGTCCGCGCCAGCCTGGCCAACCGTAACACCTGGGTTTCCACCTCGCCACCCACACCGACAGCGCCGAGCTCCTCCGCGTCCATGCTGGTCAACACCGTAATCGCCAGCAGTCTGGGCGCATCCGGGCAGGTCGCCGCCTGCGCCGCCGCCCGCATCATGCGCTCGCCGCCCGCCGCGTGGACCGTCAGCAGCGAAGCTCCGGAGCTCGCCACCGACCGTACCGCTCCGGCCACCGTGTTGGGAATGTCGTGCAGCTTCAGATCCAGGAACACTTCGAACCCGCGGGCCCGCAGCCGGTCCAGGATCTGGTTTCCAGCCGCATAGTAGAGCTCCATCCCCACCTTGAACCAGCGGCAGGCCCCCTGAAGCTGGTCCACCAGGTCCATCGCCCCATCGGCGGAAGCGAAGTCGAGCGCCACAATCAGGCGGTCTACGGGCTCGGGCCGGAACGGGGTAGTCGTGCCGGCTCTAACCGATTGATCTTGCGCATTGCTCGACGAGGCCGCGGGTTCCATGGCCCCAGTCTAACCTAGGAAAGCGCCGCGACCTCAGTGGGCGCAGCTGCTTATCTCCCGGGAATGGTGAACAGCTCCGGCATCTGCAGCTGTGCCACCAGCGCTTGGGCCAGCGTCGGGTCGCTTTCGCGGATCGTTTCCAGCCTCACCTTGCCCAGCCCAGCCAGCCTTAGCTGTCGCGCTGCCGCAAACGACAGGTCAACGATTCGCCCATCCAGTACCGGGCCGCGGTCATTCACGCGGACGTAGGCCGTCCGGCGGTTCTTCAGATTGGTTACCCGCAGCCAAGTTCCCATGGGCAGGGTTGGGTGAGCGCAAGTCATCTGATTCATGTCGAACCGTTCGCCCCCGGCGGTGGTCCGTCCCTGAAACTGCGATCCATACCAGGATGCCATCCCAACCTGCAGCCAGCGCCGCGGTTTGTGATTCACCTTGCTCGGGTTAGCCTCGGGTTTGACCTGCGCGTTCGGAGTCTGTTCCTTGACAATCGGATTGGACCCGTCCCGGGCGGAGGCCGACAGCGCCAGACCCATCATTAATACGCTGGCTCCGAACTTCTGTACCGAGACTGACGAACGTTTTCGAGCACTTGTGAAAGAAGGACTATTCATTCGCACGCTCCTTCTGTTATTGTCTTTGCGTAGCCGTCCCAAGTCAAACATCCAAAAGACGTTAGCGGCTGAAAAGAGTTGCCAGAGCAGGCCGTTTTATGATATAGAGAAAGCGTAGGCCTGATGCGGGAAAGTACCCCCAAAGTGGTAGTTTTGGTCCCGGACGATTCGATTCCCTCCTAAATGGGCCTGTCCAGCAGGAAATGCAGGTTTTTTCTTAAAATCTGTGGATTTCCGGTATTTAACTCCCCTCCGGCCCATGCCCACTGTTCTCACTATCGCCGGCTTTGATCCTTCGTCCGGAGCCGGGGTAACCGCTGACCTGATGGTCTTTGCTGCCCAAGGCCTGTTCGGCACCGCCTGCATCACCGCCCTCACCGTCCAATCCACCCTGGGCGTGCGCTCCAGCCATCCCACGGCCGGTGCCGTCGTGGCCGCAACGTTCGACTGTCTGCTCTCCGATCTGCGTCCCGCCGGAATCAAAATCGGCATGACAGCGAATGTGGATAACATAAATAGAATCTGTGACTACCTCCTTGAAGTTCGCGCAACACATGAAGATCATACTTCGCTGATCGTCGTGCTTGACCCCGTCCTGCAATCGACCTCGGGCAGAGAACTGCTCGATCCCGCGGGTGTCCATCTGATGCGCGAACGTCTGCTCCCGCTGGTCGATTGGATTACCCCGAACCTGGGCGAACTTGCCACGCTCTCCGGCCTGCCCGTCAGCCAGTTCAACCATCTACCCGTGGCCAGCCGCGCAGTGCAAGCCGAAATCGCCGGCCGAAGTTCGCGCCGCCTGGGCATCCTCGCCACCGGTGGCCATCTCGATCCGCCGGACGATTTCCTCCTGACGCCAGCCGGGGAAGAGACGTGGTTGCCCGGCAAACGCCTCGACACTCCATCCACTCACGGAACAGGCTGCGCCTTCTCCAGCGCCTTCCTCAGTCGGCTCGTCTTGGGCGACTCTGCAGGCCAGGCCGCGCGGACCGCGAAGGCCTACGTAGCCGGCGCCCTCAGAACTGCCGAGCCGCACGGGGCAGGCCACGGCCCGATGAATCTGCTATGGCCGCTGGAAAGCCGGAGTGTCTGATAACACGACTAGACCCTCCTGTGCGTAGCCGAGGGAGCCCGGCCAGCCGTCGACCTGCTAGGCTAGAAGGCAATGTCCCTCACGCTCGCCATCAATGGCCAAAGCCGCACCTTCACCAACCTTGAGCCGCCGGTAACGCTCGCGCAGGTGATCGCCATATTGAAGCTGAAAGGAGACCGCATCGCCGTAGAGCACAATGGCGAAATCGCCCAGCGCCCTCTGTGGGCCGAGACGCCCGTGGCCTCGGGGGACCGTCTGGAGGTCGTCCACTTCGTTGGCGGCGGCACAGGCGCACCCGGCAATCTGACCACCCACGGACGAACCGCCGCGCGAAGTACGCTGGCTTCCTTTTCACAGTTTATCGCCAGAGGCTGTTCCACAAGACGGATGACGGGGAAGCCGGCCTCGTAAAGCGGAGCGATAGAGAGGGGCAAAGCTGACGCAGCCCGCACTATACATAATATCTGTTATCGGACATTACCCCTGAAAAGACTCAGGCGCCGCGCTCCTGGTTTCTGCCCCGCCTGATCCCCCTTTTAGCTACACTGCTCCTTGTGAACCGGCTCGCACTCCTAACGAACTACACTGGCTTCACGATCCCGGCTCTGGTCTCTCTGATCTGCCTCGCGCGTTGGTTTGTCGTTCCAACGGATCGCAAGCGGACTGAGTGGCTTCTTGTCGCCGTCTTGTTGGCCGAGCCCGCCAGGGTTCTTTCGCTCGTGATCGCCCAGGCACTCTCCCGCCTGCGACCGCTTAAGTACGACTTGTACATCTATCGGGTGGATGCGATCTTCGGCGAGCCCAGCTTCCGGCTTGGACAGATAGTGCTGCCGCATCATGGGCTCGATGTCGTGATGCAAGTGTCCTATTCGTTGCTTTCCCTGGGCATGGTTGGTACCTTTGCGGTTTACCTCTGGCTTCGGCCGGCGGAGATAGGCAAGGTAGCCCGAATCTTCGCTCTCAATGTGTTTCTGGCAGTTGGGTTCTATCTTCTGATTCCAGTATGCGGGCCCGAATTCGCCTTTCCCCAGTTCCCTCAGCTTCCGGCTTTGCCCCTCATACCGCACAGGATTGCCCTCGCCGCCGCGCCCAATGGCATCCCATCCGTGCATACTTCGACTGCGCTTCTGGTCCTCTGGCTTCTGCGCCGCTGGGGGTGGGGCCGTTTCGCGGCGACGATCTTTCTCGTCCTCACTTTGCTATCTACAATGAGCGGCGGCCAGCATTACTTCTTCGACCTGCTGTGCGCGGTGCCTTACGCAGCTGGCATCGTTTGGCTCGACAGCCGATTCGCAGCCAGGTCAGCAGCGCGAGCGAGTACCCCGTCTCTGGTCAGCGCAGGCTAAGACGAAACTAGTATCGACTCAAAATCGAAGCGCGGCGGGCCCCGCCACAGGCTGACCGATATGATAGATTCATACAGTCCGCACTACTGCGGAGAGATGGCCGAGTGGCTTAAGGCGCACGCTTGGAAAGCGTGTATACCGCAAGGTATCCAGAGTTCGAATCTCTGTCTCTCCGCCACTTATAACAGTCTATTATTCTGCCGGTTACAATGGATTGCGGATGCCGCATCTCGTAGCGTGGGCCTATGCACATGTGTCCAAAAGGGTTATCTCGCTGGAGAATCGGTAGTCAGTTCTGCATCGGCCTGCCTATTCCACACTTCCGCCGTACCATCACCGGGATCATCTTCTCCGCCAGTTCGATGGACGAAACGCGGTAGGTGCCTGCCGCAATTGTTCTTTGCAAGGCTGCTATTCTGGCGCCCCGCACTGGGGTAGCCACCGAACCGCCCACACCCGTGTATGGATTGGGATCTGTCCTCGTCTCGAAGCTCCAGGCGGGGCTGTTCGCCCCAGCCTGCATCATCCTCGGCATTGCCCCCAGTTCCCTTCTTTTGCGACTAGTCTGTGCGGTCATTCCGGCGTGCATTGCGAAACTGGAGGCTGCTCCACAAGCTTCACTCCCGTCGGGCGGGCCGCTCTTCCCTTCTCCATCGGCCTGTCGGGGCTAACACTTTAGTGTTATGCGTCCCATTTGCCCCGCTAATTCGCGTCACTGCTTTTCCGGCAGCCTAGCCATCTTTTCTGCCCTCCGGGGGCAGGCCTGCCCAAGGCCCAACCTGACCCTCCAATCTTTGTGGACCAGGCCTGCCTACTTCGCGATCGTCGTCTCCGCCGGGGTCAGCTTCACAGAGACTTGTGCCGGCGTGGGCAGCCGGGTGCTATCCCACCCACCCCCCAGGGCCTCAATCAGGCTCACGGAGGCGGTCATCTCCTGCGTGTGCAGGTTCGCCAGTGTCTGCTGATCGCTCAGCAACGTCTCCTGGGCGGTCACCAGGTCGATATATGGGTCAATGCCGGTCTGATACCGCGCCGTTTCCAGGTCCACAAACCGCTGCGCCGAGTCTGCCGCTGCCTGCTGCTGCACCACCTGCTGCGACAGGATGCGTTCCTCGGCCAGCGAGTCCTCCACCTGCTGGAATGCCACCAGCACGGTCTGGCGATACCCGGCAACGTCTGCGTTATAGGTCTCAATGTACTGGTTCACCGTAGCGCGGCGCAGACCGGCATCGAAAAGGGGCTGCGCAATCGATCCCCCAATCGACCAGAAGCGGCTGGGCCACTCGAACAGGTGTCCCAGAGTCGAGCTCTGCAGGCCGGCGGTCGCGCTCAGGGTCAGCGCCGGATAAAAGGCCGCCGTAGCAACGCCGATGTTGGCATTCGCTGCAGCCATCGTCCGCTCTGACGCCGCGATGTCCGGCCTGCGCTCCAACAATTGTGACGGCACCCCGATCGGCACCGCCGGCGGAGTCGCCGTCAGCGCCTTCACCGGAATCGAAAAGGTGGACGGGTTTGTGCCAATCAGCATGGCAATCGCGTGTTCGTACTGCGCGCGCGCCACTCCCAGGTTCGTCAATGCAGCCTGCGCATTCTCCAGCGTGTTCTCGGCCTCCACCACCGAGATTTCCGTGCCCACCCCGGTTTCGTACTGTGCCCGGGTATAGTCCAGCGACTTCTGATCGTCGGACAAGGTCTGGGTGTAGATCGCCGCCAGTGCATCCTGCCCCCGGATCTCAAAGAGGTACATCGCCAGGCTGGCCTGCTCCGTCAACTTCTCATTCTCCAGGTCCGCCGCGCTCAACTGCGCGCTGTATTGCGCCTGCCGGATCTGATTGCGAACCTTCCCCCACAGGTCCGGCGCCCACGAGGCATCCAGCCCCAGCGTGCTGACCGACCCTTCTTTGCCGGCGTTGGCAGTTGAGGTGTTGGTCAGATTGCCCGAAGATAGCGAGCGCGAGAAGGTGGGAGCCGCCGTCAGTGTGGGATATAGCTGCGCCCGCGCCTCTGCCACCAGAGTGCGCGCCTCCATGAAGTTGGCAAAGTACTGCTTGATGTTCTGGTTGTCGATGTTCAGCTTGGCTTCGAGCGCGTTCAGGTCGGGGTCGTTGTAGATCTCCCACCAGTTGCCATGCAGCAGCGCATCCTGCGGCTGCGCCACCTTCCAGGTACCCGTATCTGCATTGGGAAACTGGGTTGGCGACTCTTTATAGGTCGCCGGAGGCGCCTGCGCAATCGCGGGCGGTTTCTGGTATTTGGGCCCGACCATGCAGCCGGTCAGCAGCAGCGCCGCCAGCGTGGAAGTAAGTCGAGGTCCCTGACGAAGGGTGGTCATAGTCTTATGCATCCGTGGGTTCATCCATGTTAATCCGCCGTGACCGGAAACGTGCCGCCCTCGGGGTTGAAAGTGTCGCGCTGCTTTCCCATCACGCGCAGGCGCAAACGGTCCAGTGCAAGATAGACCACCGGCGTTGTGTACAGCGTCAGCGCCTGGCTCACCACCAGGCCGCCCACAATGGTGATGCCCAGCGGCCGCCGCAGCTCCGATCCGGTCCCACTGCCAAAGGCCAGCGGCAGCGCGCCGAACAGCGCCGCCGTGGTGGTCATCATGATCGGCCGGAAGCGCAGCATGCACGCCTCAAAGATTGCGTCCCGGGAATTGAGGCCGCCCTCGCGCTCTGCCTGCAGTGCAAAGTCGATCATCATGATGGCGTTCTTCTTCACAATGCCGATCAGCAGCACAATGCCGATGATCGAGATTACGTCCAGATCCTGCTTGAACATGATCAGCGCCAGCATCGCGCCCACGCTGGCCGAAGGCAGTGTGGAGATGATCGTCAGCGGGTGCACCAGGCTCTCATACAGAATCCCCAGCACGATGAAGACTGCCAGCACAGCCGTCAACGCCAGCACCAGTTCACTGCCCAGCGCTTGTTTATACGCCAGCAGGGTTCCCGCAAAAAAGCCGCGCACGGTCGCTGGAGTGCCCAGCCGCTGCTGCATCTCATTGATCTCGATGGTTGCGTCGCTCAGCGCCATGCCCGGCGCAAGATTGAACGACACCGTCACCGAGGGAAAAAGGCCGGTGTGGTTCAATTGCAGGGGCGTTGTATTGGCGTGGACCTTGGCCATGGTAAACAAAGGGCTGTCCCCGGTGACGGTGGGGTTGGTGGTCGAGGGATGCAGGTAAACGTCCTTAAGCCCCTCGGGGGTCGCCCAATACTGCGGCGCTACTTCCAACACTACGTAGTACTGATTCAGCTGCGTGTAAATCAGCGACACTTGCGACTGGCCAAAATCCGCATAGAGCGCGGAGTCCAGCGAGCTGGCTGTCTGCCCTAGCCGCGCCGCCTCCACGCGGTTGAAGGTCAGCAGTTGGTCCAGCCCGCCATTTTGCTGATCGGAGCTGACGTCCTGGAATCCCGGAAGCTTCATCATCGCCGCCAGCAGCTTTGGACCCCACGTCTGCAGGTCGGCCACATTGTCCGCCTGGATGGTGTACTGATACATGGCGTTGCTGTTGCGTCCGCCAATCCTCAAATCTTGCGAAGCCTGCAGAAAGGTCGACGCTCCGGTAATCCGGCT
The DNA here is from genome assembly GCA_963764735.1 of uncultured Acidobacteriaceae bacterium. GTDB lineage: Bacteria > Acidobacteriota > Terriglobia > Terriglobales > Acidobacteriaceae > Edaphobacter. Next base: position 1,093,273 of record CAVXTS010000003.1, on the reverse strand, counting down.
CAACGGCTGGCGCAGCCGGTTGATCACCTGGGGGGCGCTGGCATTCGGCCCCCGCTGGTTCAGCGGCTTCAGAATGACGAACAGGTTGCCCGTATTTGTTGCGCCCCCGCCGCCTGTAAATCCCATGACATTCTGCACCGCGGGGTCACGCTTGATAACGCGTTCAGCCTGCAGCAGGGCGCTGTTAATCGTCGGGTACGAAGCGTCTTGCGGCCCGCGCATTGCGCCTCCCAACTGGCCGGTGTCCTGCGGCGGAAACAAGCCGGTGGGAATCTTGAAGGCCGCGACTACATTCAGCGCGATTGTCAGCGCCAGGACGGTCAGTACCAACCCCGAATTGTCCAGCATCCAGCGCAGGCTGCTGCGGTAAACCCGCAGGAGCCAGGCAAAACCGCGTTCCGATAGTTCATACGCTCGCCCATGCTTCACGGCGTGCTCACTTTTTAGCAGATACGCGCACATCATCGGTGTCGTCGACAGCGAAATGCACATGGACACCAGGATTGCAGCCGAGAGAGTCACCGCAAACTCGCGGAACAGCCTACCGATAATTCCGCCCATCAGCAGCAGTGGAATGAAGACCGAGATCAGCGAGATGCTGATGGTCATCACGGTGAAGCCAATCTCTTTCGCACCGCGCAGCGACGCGGCGAACGGTTCCATCCCATCTTCGATGTGGCGGGTGATGTTTTCCATCACCACGATGGCGTCGTCCACCACAAAGCCGGTGGATACGGTGAGCGCCATAAGCGACAGGTTGTCCAGCGTGTAGCCGAAGGCGTACATCACCGCAAAGGTCCCAATGAGCGAAGTGGGCACTGCTACCGCCGGAATCAAGGTTGCCCGAGGGCTGCGCAGGAACACAAATACTACCAGGATGACCAGCCCAATCGAGACCAGTAACGTACGTTCCACCGTCCGTACCGAGGCACGGATCGTGGTTGTGCGATCCATGACTACCGTGGTGGTGATGCCATTCGGAATCGAGGCTTTCAGCGAAGGAAGCTGGGCATAGATGCGATCCACCGTGTCGATGATGTTGGCGCCGGGCTGGCGGAAAATAATCAGCATGACCGCGCGCTTGCCGTTCAGGTACCCACCGGCCCGGACATTGGACACTGAGTCGATCACATCGGCCACATCGGACAGGCGAACGCTGGCGCCGTTCTTGTAGCCGACGATCAGTGGCTTGTAATCGTCCGCGTGAGATATCTGGCCATTGACCACAATGTCGGCGCTGGTTGTGCCGTTACTGATCTGTCCCCGCGCAAGATTGGAATTCTGCAGGCTCAGCACGCCCTGCAGGTTGGCCATGGTGAGCCCGTAGCTGGCCAGCTTGGTGGGATTCACTTCCACGCGAACCGACGGCAGCGCGCCACCTCCGGCGTTTACCTGTCCCACCCCCTGGATTTGCGATATCTTCTGCACCATGATGGTGGAGGCCACGTCGTAGAGTTTGTCCGGGCCGTACACATCTGAGGTGAGTCCGAGCAGCATGATCGGCGCATCGGCCGGATTCACTTTGCGATACGTCGGATTGCCGGGAAGGTTGGCCGGCAGATAGGTGCGCGCCGCATTGATGGCGGCCTGTACATCGCGCGCGGCTCCATCGATGTCGCGGCTCAGGTCGAACTGGATCGTGATTCCCGTCGAGCCCAGCCCGCTCGACGAGGTCATCTCCGTCACCCCGGCAATGTGCCCCAATTGCCGTTCCAGCGGCGTGGCCACGGAGGACGCCATGATCTCCGCACTGGCCCCGGGCAGCCCCGACTGCACCGATATAGTGGGAAAATCCACCTGCGGCAGCGGCGCTACAGGCAGCACCTGGAACGCTATGATTCCCGCGATCGCGATCGCCACCGTCAGCAGCGTAGTGGCTACCGGCCGGTGGATGAATGGCGCGGAGACAATCACGGATGCCCTGCCGGCTGCGGCTCATCGCCGGTTGCCGACCGCACTGGTTGGCGTGAGAACCGGTGCGCCAGGTTATCGAAGAAGATATAAATCACGGGCGTCGTATAGAGGGTCAGGATCTGGCTCAGCAGCAAGCCGCCCACCATGGCGATGCCCAGCGGCCGGCGCAACTCCGATCCGATCCCGCTGCCACAGGCCAGCGGAATTCCCGCCAGCAACGCGGCCATCGTGGTCATCATGATGGGCCGGAAACGCAGCAGGCAGGCCTCGTAGATGGCGTCGGTGGAACTCTTGCCGTGCTTCCGCTCCGCCTCCAGTGCGAAGTCAACCATCATAATGCCGTTCTTCTTGACGATGCCGATCAACAGCACAATCCCGATGATCGCAACCACGCTCAGGTCCTGATGGAACAGGATCAACGCCAGGAAGGCGCCCACTCCCGCCGACGGCAGGGTGGAAAGAATCGTAATCGGATGGATGAAGCTCTCGTAGAGCACGCCCAGAACGATGTAGACCGTCACCAGCGCCGCCAGGATCAGCAGCGGCTCGTTCGACAGCGAATTTCGGAACGATGCCGCGGTGCCCTGAAAGTCGGCCTGCAGGCTCGCGGGCATGTTCATGCTCTTCTGCAGATTCGTGATCTTTGTAATGGCGGTGCCTAGTGAGGCGTTCGGGGCCAGGTTGAAAGACACGGTGATCGATGGAAACTGCCCCTGGTGCGTGATCGAAAGCGGCTCGGTGATGGTCTCGAAATGGGAGAATGCGCTCAGTGGGATGGCATTGCTGGGGGTTGTACTGGTAGCGCCGGCGGAGTTCACCCCGGAGGCCGTTGTGCCCGCCGTCAGGATGCGCGTCGCCGGAGCCAGCGTATTCGCCGTAGGCGTGTACAACGTGCCCGCCGTCTGCGCATTCGATCCGGCCGAGGTTGATCCTCTCCCCGATGAACTCGAAGCCCCGGCCCCAACCGTGCCGGAGGCTGCATTGGCCTGCAAAAAAATGTGGTTCAGCTTGTTGGGATCGCGCTGGAACTGCGGTTCCGCTTCCAAAATCACGTGGTACTGATTCAGTTGCGTGTACATCGTATTGATCTGCCGCTGGCCAAACGCGTCGTACAGCGTCTGGTCGATGGTCGTCGGAGCAATGCCCAGCCGCGACGCCGTCACCCGGTCAACCACCAGGGATATGGCCAGTCCCCCCGTCTGCTGATCGGTGGCAACGTCCTCCAACCCCGGCACCTGCTTCAGCTTGGCGACAAACTGGTTGGTCCACGTGTTCAGTTCATTCTGGTCCGGGTCTTCCAGCGTGTATTGGTACTGGGTACGGCTCACCCGGTCATCCACCGTGATGTTCTGCACTGGCTGCATGTACAGTTGGATGCCCTGAACCTGCTTGCTGAGTTCCGGCTCCAGCCTGCGAATCACGTCGGCTGCACTCAGATCGCGCTGGTTCAGCGGCTTCAGGTTGATCGACATCCTGCCGCTGTTGGTGGTGGTATTGGTCCCGTCAGCGCCGATGAACGATGAAATAGACTCCACCGCCGGGTCCTGCAGAATCACCTTCGCCAACTCCTGCTGTTTCTCCGCCATGCCCTGCGAGCCGATTGTCTGCGGAGCCTGCGAGATTCCCTGAATGACGCCCGTATCCTGCACCGGGAAGAAGCCCTTGGGGATGTAGTTGTACATCAGCACCGTCAGCAGCAGGGTGGCCACGGCGATCAACAGCGTTACAGTCTGGTAGCGCAGGACGAACTTCAGCGTCCTCCCATAAAACGCGATCATCGCAGTGAAGGCGCGTTCCGAAGCCTTGTACAGTGGCTTCTGCTGCGATTCCGGATTGTGTTTCAGAATGCGCGAAGCCATCATCGGCGTCAGCGTCAGCGATACCACCGCCGAAATAATGATGGTCACCGCCAGCGTCACCGCGAACTCGCGAAACAGTCGCCCCACGACGTCGCCCATGAACAGCAGCGGAATCAGCACTGCGATCAGAGACACCGTCAGCGAGACGATGGTGAAGCCAATCTGCTCGGCTCCCTTCAGCGCTGCCTGCATGGGCGTGTCGCCGTGCTCCAGGTAGCGCGAGATGTTCTCCACCATCACAATCGCGTCGTCCACCACGAAGCCCGTGGAAATCGTCAGCGCCATCAGCGACAGGTTATCCAGGCTGTATCCCAGCAGGTACATCGCCGCCAATGTGCCCACCAGCGACAGCGGCACGGCCACGCTGGGGATAATGGTGGCGTAGACGCTACGCAGAAACAGAAACATCACCAGAATCACCAGAATGACCGTCAAGCCGAGCTCAAACTCCACGTCGTCCACCGACGCCTGAATCGGTGTCGTCATGTCAGTCAGGGTAGTTACGTCGATGCCCTTGGGAAGGTTCGCCTCCAGTTGCGGCATTAGATTCTTAATGCTCTTCACCACCGTGATGGTGTTGGCGCCGGGCTGCCGCTGCACGTTCACGATGATCGCCGGGGTCTCGGTCGCGCCGTGTGAGCTGGTGCCTGCCAAGCCAACCCATGCTGCCTGTGTGCTGTTCTCCACCCCGTCGACAATGTTGGCAACGTCGGTCAGCATCACCGGCGCCCCGTCTCGATACGCCACCACCACCTGCCGGTAGTCCGCGCTCGTCACCAACTGGTCATTGGAGTCGATCTGGTAGTCCTGATGCGGCCCGTCGAAGTTCCCCTTGGCTGCATTCACGCTGGCATTGCTCACCGCGGACCGCAGGTTCTCCAGATCGATGCCGTACGAGGACAGCGCCGTCGGATTCGCCTGGATGCGCACTGCCGGCTTCTGCCCGCCGCTGATGCTCACCAGCCCCACCCCGCTCAGCTGCGAAATCTTCGGAGCCAGCCGCGTATCCACCAGGTCTTCCACCTGCGACAGCGGCGTCGTATTCGAAGTGATCGCCAGCGTCAATACCGGTGCGTCCGCCGGGTTCGTCTTGCTGTAGATCGGCGGTGCCGGCAGATTTGCCGGCAGGAAGCTCTGTGCCGCATTGATCGCCGACTGCACCTCCTCCTCGGCAATATCGATGTTCAGGCTCAGGTTGAACTGCAGCACAATGACCGAATTGCCCGCCGAACTGGTCGACGTCATCTGGCTCAGGCCCTGCAATTCGCCGCACTGGCGCTCCAGCGGAGCCGTCACCGTGGTCGCCATCACGTCCGGGCTTGATCCTGGGTAAAATGTCAGGATCTGTATGGTCGGATAGTCGACCTGCGGCAGCGCGGAGACAGGCAGCTGAAAATACGCAACGATGCCGACCAGCATGATGGCCGCCATCAGCAGCGAGGTCGCGACTGGGCGCAGAATAAAGGGACGCGACGGACTCAAGGGGCATTGCTCCCAGTGGTGGTGCTGGCCGGTATTGGCCGGTTGGAAATAGCGATGGCGCTGCCGTCCTGCAGCTTGTCGAAACTGCTGGTCGCCAGCACATCCCCCGGATTGATTCCCTGCACCTGCGCCGTCTGTCCATCGGTCACGCCTACCTGGATCGGCGTCAGGTGCGCTTTGTTATTCGTCAGCACATACACGTACGATGCCGTTCCGTTCTGCTGCACGGCCGCGGTCGGAATCAGGGTCACGCCCGTCAACGTGTTCACCAGCAGCCTGGTATTCACAAACTGGTTGGGAAATAGCGACGAATCCTTGTTTGCGAACATGGCGCGCGCCTTCAGCGTCCCCGTCGTCGTATCGATCAGGTTGTCTAGCGTCAGTAGGGTTCCCGACGCAATCTTCTTCTGGTCGCTCCGGTCCAGCGCATCCACGCTGAGTTTCTTTCGCTTGGCCAACTGTGGCTGGATTTGCCCCAGGCTGTCTTCCGCGATGGTGAACACCACCGTAATCGGCTGGATCTGCGTGATCACGGCCAACACCGTGGTCCCATTCGCCTGAACCACATTCCCAGGATCGACCAGGCGCAACCCCACCCGGCCCGTAATCGGCGCCACTATGTGGCAGAACTCCACCTGGATCTGGTCATACTGCACCGTCCCCTGATCGTTCTTTACGATCCCCTGATCCTGTTCCACCAGCTTCACCTGGTCGTCCAGTGTCTGTTTCGGAATCGCATTCCGCGCCCATGCCGCCTGGTACCGCGCCACGTCCATCTGGGCCTGGGCCAGCACTCCCTGGTCCTTGTCCAGAGTCCCCTGCGCCTGCAGCAGCGTGGCCTGGTACGGGCGCGGATCGATATCGATCAATGCGTCGCCCTTCTTCACCATCTGCCCTTCCGTAAAGTGGACGGCGGTCACAATCCCATTTACCTGGCTGGTGATGTTAGACGTGTATACCGGCGTAACCGTACCGATGGAATCCACGTATACGCCGATGCTTCCCTTCTGCGCCGTCGCCGAGGTCACTGCGACAGCCCCTCCTGCGCCGCCTCCGCCGCGCCGGCCGCCGCCACCCCCCACGGGCGCTGCCGTGGTGGCACTCGACGAACTGTGGTGCAGAACCAGAAAAAACCCGGCGCCAAAGAAAACCAGTACCCCAAGCCAGCCGAGGGCGCGAATCGATTTGCGGTGGGGCCTCGCCGGTTCTGTCGATGGGGCAACGCGTTGATCGGGTTCGATCAAAGGAGGTTGATTTGAATCAGATTGCAATGCTTTCTCCTGTCCAGGCATGCGGGGACTGAGGGACTCACGCGCAACTTGCGGCTACTGGAGACTGACGAAACGACCCTGCCATATAGTTGCAGGAAGATCAGGATTTTGTTGGCCCAGCAGACAATAAACTTTAGACTCTATCCATACTATCTCAGGCATCTTGGAGCCTTATTTAGTGGACCATATTGCAGTATTCTCCCCGCTTGCGCCGTAACTCAGCCAACGGATAAAAAGTGCCGCGCCATGTCACTCCGCCGTCGCGCAAGGTCACCAGCATGGAGCGAAGCATCGTGTAGGCGACCAACGCAGCGCCCACGGGAAAGAGCACTGCATAGAAGGGGGAAATGCGGCTGATCCGGTTAAACAGGACGTAAAGGCCGCCAATCGCAAAAAGGCTGAGACTTGCCGGAATGCGCCCAGCTGGCAACCCAATAAAAATCGCTGGGCCGATGCATAGGACCAGCATCCCAACCGCCGCGGCGAGCAACGGAACCGTCCGGAAGTGAAATACGGCGAACATATTCTTCGTCATCCCGTTGACAATGCCCCACACTCCAGCTGCCCAGTGCACACAGATCATCTCCGGTGCGAAGGCCATGCGTTGGCGTAGTCCCGCTCGCTTCACCCTCCGGCCGAGCTCCAGATCCTCCAGAATTTCCATCGGCGTCGCATCGAAGCCACCGAGTTGCCGGTAAGCCTCGGAGCGAATCAGGTTGAATGCCCCCACCCCGACCGCGTCCCGCGTCGCCCGCGGATCGGCCACCCGCCATGGCCGCACCGCCCACAGGCCCATCACCTGCAAATGCGACAGTAGCATGGCCTCTCCCGATGACTTCACGGTCAAGCTAGGCAGTACGACCAGATGATCTGCGTGGCTCGCCGCCGCCTCCGCCACGGCCCGCCGGATCGCGTCCGCCTGAAACACCACATCGGCATCGGTAAATAGCAGCCAATCGGGATTATGCGCAGCAGTAGCGTGCCCCGCGCCGATCGCCATGGCGTGCGGTTTGCCCAGCCACCCAGCCGAGAGACTGGCAACATGGAGCGCCTTGAAGCGCGCGCCGTGAATGCGCGCCATTTCTTCCATGATCGCCCCCGTCCCGTCAGTCGAGCGATCGTCCACTCCAACAATCCACAGATTCTCGTAGTCCTGTCCGATCAGGGATTCCAGCCCGTCCCGAACCTTTTCCGCCTCGTTGCGTGCCGGCACAATCACCGCGATTGACTCACCCGCCGCAGGCGCCGCGTCATACGCACCTGCCTGAAGATTGGGCAGCTTGCGCAACCCGCGCGCCGCCCCCACCAGTAGATACAACCATGCGAACGCAATCCCCCAGGCCGTAATCGCCAGCGCAGCGTGCAGAAAGTGCATCAAACCACCGCAACCCTGGCCACCGCCCGCGCCCCCCGAAACAGCAGCGCCGTCGCAATCAGCATCGTCACCAGCGTCAATCCCAGCCCGGTCGCCAGTGTGCTGTGGTCGCTCACCATGCCAATCAGCCGCGGCGACGGCGTATCTCCCAACGCATGTATCAGGAACAGCTCAAAAGCGATCGCCGTGGCCCGCACCTCTGCCGGCACGGCATTCACAATGGCCGCATTCAACGGCCCCGTTCCCAGGAAGATGCAAAACATCGCAATGCCGAGCGATGGCAGCATGGTGGCGCGCGGCCCGAAGAAGCAAACCACCCCGAAAGGCACTGTCAGCAGCGCCGACCACGCCGACACCAAATACAGCGCCCGCCGATTCGTCCGCAGCCATCGCTGCGCCATCCATCCCCCCACCGCTGTGCCGCCCAACCCCGCGCCCGCCGTAATCGCTCCCAGCGTAATCCCAACCGTATCCGGCGAGAACCCTGACCGCTGTAGGAAACTGGGCATCCATGCGGAAATTCCCCCCAGCGAAAACGTGATCGCCGCCATTCCCAGCGTCGCGTAAAGATATCGCGCATTCGTCGCGAGGTCCAAAGCACTCCGCAGCGCGCGCATCAAGCCATTCTTTCCCTCCGCGTGCGGCTGGGGCGTGCGTGTCGCTGGTTCCCCGCGCGGGTTCGCGCATCAGGAAGAAGATCAGGATCGCAATCAGAAATCCCGGCACCGCGGACACATAAAACGGCATCCGCCAGCCCCACTTCGCGCCCACCACTTCGCCCACCAGGTAGCCCAGCGCCGCGCCCACCGGAATCGCCGTATAGAAGATGGTCAGCACCCGATTGCGGTCGGCCGCTGGATAGAAATCCGACAGTAGCGCCGGCGCATAAATCCCAATACTCGCCTCGCCAATTCCCAGCACCGCATGGCGCAGCAGCAGCGAGTCGAACTCATGCACCGTCCCGGTCAGCACGTTAATGGCGGAGATCAGCAGGCCGCAGCCAACAATCAGCGGCTTGCGCGGAAACCGATCGCCCAGCCAACCCGTGCACGGCGCCGCGCACATATACGTCAGAAAGAACCAGAACGTCAGCGACCCCAGCGTCGCATCGCTGACGTGGAACTCGCCCTTCACCTGCTCCTGCACGCCGGGCAGAATGTAGCGGTCGATGTAGTTGACGAAGTTCAGCGCGGTCAGCAGCACCAGCGCCATCGTCGCTCCGGCAACGGAGGGTACGGGCAACTTGAGCTTGGTCGCGCTGGCCATCTCTCGCGAGGATAGCAGGACATCGCGCTGCGAAACCCAGAGGCTGTTCGAGAACCTGCGCGCTCGTATTCGGAGGAACAGCTGGCTTCAGCCTCCGGTAAAGGGTCACCAAAACCGCGGAGCCTTAGCCCTGGGCTCTTTCGCCCATGACTCTACTTCACATCCGGCCGGGGGTAGCTCGCTTCCACAATTGTCGATATCCCGCCCCGCGGCCGGAAATCCCCGACTACCTTCGCCCACACCGGTTCGCACGCCTTCACCACGTCGTCAAGCACTTGGTTGACGACATTCTCCTGAAAGATTCCCAGGTTGCGATAGGTGAACAGGTATTCCTTCAGACTCTTCAGTTCCATGCACAGCTCGCGCGGCATATAGCGGATGGAGAGCCGCCCAAAGTCCGGCAGCCCGGTCTTCGGGCACACTGACGTAAACTCCGGATCGTCCACCAGAATTTCGTAACCGCGAAACTGGTTTGCCCAGGTATCAATCGAGGGAAACTTTGCATCCAGGCCGGCGGCTGCATGCTCGTCGGTATAGCCGGTTTTCTGTGTAGGCATAGCCCCATTTTACAGGCTCACAGACATATCGCCGTCTCTGCTGAAGCCGTGCCGCAAGCCCGTCCCTCCCTCGGGACCTCCGCCCCTGAGCCGGCTGCGTCTTGCGACCTTGTCGTTGCCTCTAATCCCTGCGCCCCAGTGTCGGTCGATCGTCGCCGCTGTCTGCCGGGTTATTGGGATCGTTGCCGCCGCCGACACGCCGCAGGGTGGGCGCGTTGCCGTCCTTCTTGTCGTTCAGCTTGCGCTTATTCTCAATCCGCGCCAACCGCGCCTTGATGTCGTCAAACTCGCTGGTCGTCACCACGTAATCCGGCTTTGCCGGCAGGATCGTCGCAATCTCCTGCTCTGAGGCGGCAATCCGATCCGGCGTTTGCGGATGGTCGGCGAACACCTTTGCCAGTGTCCCCGGCTTGTGCTTCTCCAGCGCGTCAATCTTCTCGAAGAACTGGATGAAGGCCTGCGGATCGTACCCCGCTTTGTACATGTATTGCACGCCAAGGTAGTCCGCTTCCGCCTCGAATTCACGCGAGAACTCCAGGAAGCTGATGGGGATGGCAAGCTGCGACGCCTCGTAGATGCCGTAGCCCGTCCACGAACCCTGGGTAAAGATGATCAGCGGAATCGACCCGATCTCCGCATAGTTCATGCGGGTCAGTTCGCGCATCGCATGGTGCGCGCACACATGCGCGGTCTCGTGCGCCATCACGCCGGCCAGTTCAGCCTCCTCGTCGGCCGCCATAATCAGCCCGGAGTTCACATAGAAGAACCCGCCCGGCAGCGCCATCGCGTTGATCTCGTCGGAATCGATCACCTTGATGGTGAACGGCACTTTGCAGTCGGAGTTCTTCACAATGTTCTGCCCCACCCGGTTCACATACTCCACCACCACCGGATCGGTCACCAGGTGCGCCGACTTCTCAATCTCCATCGAGTACTGCTTGCCCATGCTGATCTCGGAGTTTACCGAGTACCAGTTGCCCAGGCCGCGGTGGCCGATGTCGCGCGTCCCCACGGCGTCTACATCTTCCTCGCTGCCCTTCTTGATGTGTGGATCCAGATCTTCCCCGGGAGACGGCAGCACATCCGTCTTCGCCTGGGTCGTAGTGGCGTCTGCTTTCGCGCCCTTCGATCCCTTCGCGGCTGGCGGCGCGGTCGTGCCGGCGCCCTTGTCCGCCGTGCCCGTGGTCTGGCTGCCGCTGGATGCTGCCGGAGGAGTCTGCGCGTCGGGTGTCCCCGCCTGCGCCGCCGGTTGAGTTGCTGCCGGTGCGTTCGCCGGAGTAGTGCTCGCTGCCGGGGTACTTGTCGCTGAAGGCGTGGCCGCGGGAGAGGAAGAAGGCGAGGTTTGCTGGGCAGAGGCGGACGCCCGAGCCAGCAACGCAAACAGCGCGACGGTAAACAGGGCGGCTAAGCCGAACTGGATTCGTGAACGCATGGGGTTTCTCCGGGTGGGCTGCGTTCCCTGCGGTCGGACGCAACTCCGCGTTTCCTTAGACGCAGTATGCGCCTTTTTAGTGAGCCTTGTCCTCCAGCCCCCTGCCCCGATTATAGAGCAGCCACACCCCGCTCCCTATCCGGAGCAGCGGCGGCCTTGGCCGCGGGAAAAATCTACAAAATCAGGGGGCTTTCTTCGATCGCGCCCAATTCTGCCGCCAGCGCCCGCAGCTCTACCACTGACTGTACGAGGTTCCGTCGATCGCCGTAAGCTCCGCCCCGGAATGCACGTCGTCGATACCCCCCTCGGTCTCGTCGATCGTATCCAGCGTGTCCGACTGGGAGGTAATCCACGTGTCCGAGCGGCCCGTAATCGGGTCTTTCGGCACCGCCTTCAGATAACCCGCCTGCACCAGATCATCCAGGGACTGAGGAGCCTTCTGCTTGTCCACCGTGTACGACCCGATCGCCGTCCGCATCACCTGCAGGTCTTCCTTCAGCACCGCTTCCTTGGCCGCCTTCACATTCTGGGTATACATCGGGATCGCCATCGCCGCCAGCGTGGCAATGATGATCATCACGATCATCAACTCCAGCAGCGTAAAGCCCGATTCCCCGGCATCCAGTGGGCGCAGGTCAGGCACAATGGCCCGCTGCCGCAACCCATCGAACCTCGAAGCTCGAACTTTGAACCAATTCACCATGTGTTGTACTTCGATCCGTCCAACGCAGTCCCGTCGCTCTTGCTGTACACGTCGAACACGTTTTGACCGCCCCAACTGCCGGAGTCCGCGTCGTCCTGGTTGGAGCGCAGTCCCCAATCGGTCGACTTGGTCATCGGGTCGGTCGGAATCGCGCGCAGGAACCTCACTTTCTTGTCCGCAACGTCCACTCCGTCCACCATCGTCTGCAGGTCGGGTGGATAGCCCTGGCTGTCCGCTTTGATCTGGATGCCTCCCTTGTCGGCAGCATCCTTGTAGCGGTCGATCGCGTCACGCATCTCCCACAGGTCGCGGCGCAGTTCCCGTTCTTTTTCGCGCTTCACCTGGAAGCGCGCAATCGGCAGCGCCGCGCTGGCCAGAATGCCCACTATCGCCACCGTGATAATCAGCTCAACCAGCGTCAGCCCATCTTCCGATCTCGCGCCTGGCGCCTTGTACCCAGTACCTGGCACCTGCTTCACCTCATTTCACGTGGACTACGGCCTGCCCGCCAGTCGCCGGCAGGCTCATCTGGGTGCTGTTCTTTGCGCCAACCTTCACCAGGGTAAGACTTGAGTCGCCCGCAGCAATCGTCTTGAACGTAAAGATACAAACCTGTCCCTCGCCGCTGACGCCGCTCGCTCCCGGAGGCCGTGACACCGAGACGGTCACCATGCCAGCACCGTCGTCGCGGTGCGAGATGTTCACCGGCTGGCCATCGCCGCCCAGTAGCCCGCCCGAGTCCACATTCACCAGTTGCAGCACCTTGGGATCGAACTGCAGTTGCACCGGCACAGAAAACAGGTCATGCGCATTGGTAAGGTACACCGACGCCGTAAACGTGCTGCCCACAGCCTGCGGGGCGGGGGGTGCAATCACCGTCATCGAGACCGGAGGTCCGGCGGCCGCTGCATTCTTTGGCGCAGCCGGAGAACCAGGCGCCCCGGACGTTCCCGGCACCGGCGGCATCGCCTGCTGCTGCAGCTGCTGGACCATCGCCGTGGCCGCGTTGGCCGCCGTGGTTGGAGTGGCCGGTGCCGGCGCAGGAGCGGCGCTGAGCAGAGTATTGTCATCCGCCAGCGCAGCGCTGCGGCGGATCTCGATGTCGTTGGACGTTCCTGTATCGATCGATCGCGTATTCAACTTCGTCAGCGTGGATTCGCGAACAATGTGCGGGATCAGGACAAAAACAATCTCGTCCTGCGATACTTCGTGGTTGACGGAGCCGAAAAAGTACTTGAGAAGCGGAATGTCCGACAGTCCAGGCGTGCCGCTGTTGGTCGTGTTGTCCTCTTTGGTCAGCAGGCCTGCCAGCAGGCAAGGCTCACCATCCCTGAGTTGAATAATCGATTTATCCGAGCGCTGCCCGATGATCGGCTCCGTTACGCCCTCGATGGTCGCCGAGCCGGTCTGCGACAGTACGTCCACCTGCAGCTTCAGCGAAACTTCGCGATCCAGATGAATGGTTGGCGTCAAGGTGATGTTCACGCCCACGTCCATATAAGTGAACTGGGTCTGCACCCCGATGCCCGCAGTAATACCGGTCGCTGCTCCGGCGGAATACGACCCGGTGGCCACCGGAATCTTGGAGCCCACCTTCAGGGATGCCTCCTGCCCATCGGTCGCCCGAATGCTGGGTTGCTGCAGCACGCGCGTATCCGCGTCGGTCAGCAGCGCATTCAATGTGCCTCCGCCTATGCTCACCGCAAAATTCGTCGCATTGATGTTAGCGAGCGTGTTCAGCGTGAACCCCGAAGCCTGCGCCGTACCCGTTGCCGTTGCCGACGCCACCGTATTCGAGGAGTTGGGCGTAACCTGCGGCGTAATCCCAAACGACTGTGGCAGCGTCAGCCCGAGGTTCCGCACCTTGTCCCGGTTTACTTCCAGGATGGCCACATCCACCACGACCTCCGGTTTGGTCCGGTCCAGATCGTTCAGCAGCTTCTCCGCCAGGATTAGGTCGTCCTGCGTTCCGCGCACAATAATGGCGTTCTGCGACGGTACCAGATAGCTCTTCACGTCCGCCGGCAGCATGTTGCGCAGCGCCGTGTAAATCTCGTTCGCGTCGCTGGCCTGGCTAGGATTGGTCAAATAGAAAGTCTGCACCGCCAGGTCGTCCAGGTCCTGGTGCTTCTGGTGACTATTCACCGCAACAAAAATTGTGTCCGGAGTGATGGCCTTGTAAAACGTCCCCGCGATCGTCCCCACGATGCGCAGTGCATCGGACAGGTCCACATTGGTCAGATCGACCGGAATGCGTTTGGACACGTAGTCGGGATCGAACAGCACATTCAACCCGGCTAACTTGCCGATAGCCGTGTAGATGTTCTTCGAGTCCTCCGTCATATGCAGCGTGATCAGGTCGTCCGACACCGGTTTGAGCTCAATCGGCGGCGCGATGCTGGACACTTCCTGAATCTCGGCCTTGCTCTCGGCCGAACCGGACGTGGCAGCCGCTCCCCCGGTGGAGCTCTTGTCCATGCTCTCGGTGATCTTCACTTCCTGCGCAGCCGCTTCGTTGCCGGGATCGATCTCCAGCGCGCGTGTGAACTGGTTAAGCGCTCCCGCAATGTCTCCGCTCTGCCGCAGCACCCGCCCCCGGTCCACATGCTGCGCCGCCGCCTCGAACCGCATCCGGTCCACGCGCGCCTGGTAACGCAGATCCTTGGGTGCCTTCTGCTTCGCCTTCAGGTAGTCCTGGTACGCGGTGTCATAGTCCTCGCGCAACTCCGCGGCCTGGCCCCGCTTGTTCCACGTCGTCGCGCTCTGCGCATGGGCAGGTCCACCTAACGCCATCCCAGCCAGCAGGACCATCAGCGCCGCGAGCATTCCCCGGTTTACTAAACCCGAAAACTCAAATCTGGAAAGTCGCGAAGTCAACCGTGGGTACCCGCTCGTCATGCTGATGCTCTGTGCTTCCTCGGTGCCGAAGTCCTGCCCTAGTTGGATCGCCGCGACCGGTGTTCCGCCGCGTCGCCCGTTGCCGCCGTCCCGGAAAAATGAGGCTGAAGAGCGAACTGCCCGTCGCGTGCCGTTTGCCATCGAGACGTAGTCTTTGCACTCGTGGAACTCTCGCGAGTATAGCATTCGTACCCCGTTCAACCCCTCGAAATTCGCTTCTGTCGCAATCGCCTGCAGACCCGCTCCGGTGCTCAACGCGGTGCTCATCTCTGGGGTCGAAGGTTAGACGTTGCCACATCGCGCAGGTGAGTCCGGGGTTAGCGTAATGTTAAACTTAAGTGGTACGCCGACCCCGTTGCCATTCTGAGCCGTAGGCGAATAAGCCCCCGGCCAGCGTGCGCTGGGGAAGGCAGAATCCCGGCACCTGTATCGCCGTGAAATTCGACTGCCCCGCCGTCCGATCTTCTCCTATTCCACTCCTTATGCCCCGATCGCTCTCCAATCCGACCGTTCCAAACTCACCGGCTAAGCCCATCTCGAAGCAAAAGGACCGCGACCCCGTGGCCGCCGGCGCCCGCGACGCCGCCCACAACCGCTCCGCAGGCTACAACTACGCGCTCTTTGACAAGTTCGAGGCCGGCGTTGCCCTTCGCGGCACCGAAGTCAAGTCCATCCGTGAGGGCAAGGCCAACCTCAAGGACGCCTACGGCCTGCTTAAGGACGGCGAATGTTTTCTCCTGAACGCGCATATCGGTCCGTTCTCGCACGGCAACACGATGAACCACGATTCCCTGCGCACTCGTAAGCTGCTGCTGCACAAAAGCGAGGTCCGCAAGCTCGAAGCCGCCACTCGGCAGAAGGGCTTCACGCTCGTCCCCACCCGCCTCTACTTCCGCAATGGCCGTGTGAAGTGCGAACTGGCCCTGGCCAAAGGCAAGCAGGAGTGGGATAAGCGCGCCACCGAACGAAAACGCGAAGCCGACAACGAAGCTAAAGCCGCCATCGCCCGCAGCCAGCGCCGTTAACGCATCAGAGGCGAACTCGCAGGCCGAGCCACCACTGCGGGCACTTCTTCCGGCTCCGTCACCTCATCGTCAACATTGAACACTCTGGCATCCTTCGGCAGTCTCATTCTGCCTTCGGCCAGGTACGCAATCACCAGCCCACCGGCTATCTCCGGAGTCAGTACCGTGATTGGCAACAGGTACTTCTTGCTCTTCACCAGCGACTCGGCCACGCCATCCGCCGGATGACTTCGCGCCAGGCTCCCCGGCACCTGGGGAATCACAAACGCCGTCATCTCCACTTCGGGATGTTTCCGCCCGTACTTCACCAGCGACCGCGCCACCTGCTTCGGCGTGGTCAGCCCCAGGTCCGCGATGTAGTTCCGATGGACCGCGTGGGGCAGATAAATGTCCAGCACCGCCCGCGAGAAATCCGCGCAATTATGGAAGAGCGCATTGAAGTGCCCGATATTCTTACGATCGTTGAAAATCGCGATGAAGCGCTCGTCCTGCTCGCTGGTGCTCACCACCTGGAAGCCGTGGATCCTCCGGTCATACGACGACCCCACCAACTGGGTCCAGTCGCCACCCGGCGCCCCGCCGTGCTTGTCGTCCGGCGCCAGCATCCACAGGTGTTCTCTGCGATAGGCATCTCGCAGCGCCGCTACCTGCTCCTTATCCACCGTTGCCGGGATATCGCTTACACTGTCCACCGAATACAGGTACGGAATCAGTGGAATTGCGATCCAGTCGTATCCGCCGATCTTATGGTAGCGGCTGATCACCACCCCAAACTCGCCCGCCTGGCATGGCCGCAGTTCAATCGGCGAGGCCGCGCACACGCGGTTCAGATACACCGCCGAATGTCCCGCCGGGTCGAACTGGCCCAGGTCGCCGTACGGCTCTTCCATCAGCAACGCCACCGATGCATGCGCCCCTCCGCTGTGGGCCAGCAGGAACAACAGCAGCGCAACCACCCCAGCGCTGCATCCACGCCAGCGTCGCCGCTGTCCTGACGTGACCATATCCAGCTGAGTCGTTTCTCTGTTCATTCCACTCTCGCTCTGGCTCCGCCGAATCGTCCGTGTCATCTTGAGCCTGTCGAAGGGAAAGAATCCCCGCGTTTTTGCCGCTCGTTCTCAACGGTTAGATGCATCCCGTGCACCCGTAACTGCCCCGTTAACACATAGGATTTCAAACCCCTCCCCAACGCATTGGTTGCTCTGGATTCATGGCCAAATACCATGGACTCTCAGCCAATAGCTGATCGCTAAATAAGGAAATGCCCTGCTTCACTGCGGGTTAGCCGGCTGCTGCTGGTGCTGCTGTTGTTGCAGCTGCTGCAACTGTCGGTAGATCTCCTGCGGCGTCCTGACCGGGTTCGCCGGCGGCGTCCCATTGGCGCCCGCCACGGGCAGGTTGGCTGGGCTTGCCTGCTGTTGCAGCTGTCGTTGTCGTTCCTGTTCCAACTCTTGCTGTTGTGCCTCTTCAGCCGCGTCGCGGTCGGAATCATCATTGAATCCCGGCGCATTCGGGTTAGGTGGCGTCGGGCCACCGCCTCGCGGGGTCAAAATCAGTTCCGCGGGAACCTTGTCTGCGTTCTCCTTCAGCAGCATATTGGTATCAGCCCCGTCCAGTAATTTTGCCAGCACCTCTGCGGCTCCCGCCGGTCCATACTTGCCAAACACGCGTTCGTCGTTCAGGCCGCCGGTGATCTTCATCCCAGTCTCGCGCGCAATGTCGCGAAGAATCTGATTAAGACTGGAGTTGTCCGCGGTCACCTCAAGCTTCCCGCCCGCATACACCACGCTCGCGCGATGTGCAGCAGTCGCCCCAGCGGTAGCGCCGGCTGAGGCTGCCCCGGCGGCAGGCGTGGCAGCCGTGGTCGGGCTCGTAAGCGGCAGGGCCGATTGCCCGAAACCCGCCACACTCCCCATCGCCACCAGGAAAGCGGCACCCCATCGCACTGCCCCAATCGAATCCACTGTTCTGCCTTATCTATAAGACAATGCCAACCGCAAAGTGTTATCAGCAAGTGTACGCCGCCACAGATTTGCGGCCAGCCGCTATCTTGTATATCCGTATCGTGACCCTCTAACCCTTGAGGTCAGTTTTACCTAACGCCGCCCCGCACGCGTCCTCTCACCGCTGTACTAGACTGATATTCGGGATGAAGCGCATGGACTCATTCAGAATTGACGGCCGCATCTATAGCCGCGCCTCTTCGCACTCAATCGCGAAGTTCGTGCCCGGCCTTCTCGTCCTTGCCCTGCTCGGCGCAACCGTCGCCCAAGCCGAAACCTGCATCACGCAATCGGAAATTCCTGCGGCTCAGCGCGACGCCATCGCCAACACCGCCCGCTCGCTCGCAACCAGGGTGCTCGCCAACGACGCAGCCGCCTTACGCGCGCAATCGGTGGCCGAACTGGCCAAGGACTTCGGAGCCCTGCAATACCTCGTCGCCACCACCGCGCCCAAACTTGCCGGAGGCGTCCCCGCGGTGGAACAGGTCTACCTGCTCGACGCGACCAACCTGAAGCGCAATGCCGACGGCTCCGCGCCCGACGCTCAGTTCTTCTGCTCCCTCAACCGCTCTCCCATGGAGGCGGAGTTCGACATTCCCGCCCTGCCTCCCGGCAAGTACGCGTTTGTGATGATTACCATCGCGCCGCCGGCCGGTGCAACCGCTCCCGAGCCGTCGCGGCTCTCCTTTCTCCTGCGTCAGGAGCCTCAACCACAAGCTTCTGCCGGTCAACCACAGTCTGCGTGGCTGCTGGCCGGCCTGTATCCCCGGCCCATGACCGCGGCTGGCCATGACGGCTTATGGTACTGGACGCAGGCCCGGCAGATGGCCAAGGAGAAACAACCCTGGAACGCGTGGCTCTTTTATCAGGAAGCGCGCCAACTGCTCCAGCCCGCGGATTTCGTGCTCAGCACGCACCTGGATAAGCTTCACTCCGAAACCACCGACGCCGCACCTCCGGCGCTCTCGGATGGCATCAGCGTGGACGCGCCGCTGGTGGTGAAGGCCGCGGACGGCACGCAGTATCACTTCATCGGACTGGCCGTCGACCCGGCTCCCGCGCCCTCCAGCGCCCCAGCCAGTTCGCAGTCCAGCGCCCAGCCCGGCTTGGATATCGCGGTCCGTCTCCGCGTCGATCCGCTCGCAGATCCCGCTGCCGCGCGCCACCGCAACACTGCCGCCGCCGCCGCGCTGCTGGCTGCGTATCCTGAGTTGCGCAAGCCCTTCCACGGCGTCCAGGTATCTGCCGAGGCCCTCGGGCAGGCCGCATTCAACACCGAGCAACCCATGGCAGACATCAAATAGTCATCGCGCCTGTTACATATCGCATTCGAACGCTACCAGGCTGCTGCAACCTTCCTGCGGTCACCGTCTTTGCCGGAACCATGCGGGGTGCTATCTTGGGAGTCGTTTGCAGTTATCCGCGGCCCGCGGGTTTCCCGGATGTCGCGGAACCACTGCAGGCAAAATAGAAAGAAGCGATGATGTTTAAGACCGGGAAGCAGGAAAAATCACTGGCCCAGGCGATCCGCGAGCGGCGCGCAACGCCCAGCTTCGACGGCGCGCCCATCCCCATGGAGGATCTGCACAGAATCCTCGAAGCCGGCCTCAGCGCTCCCAGCGGATACAACATGCAACCCTGGCGTTTCATCGTTGTCCGTGGTGAGGAGCAGAGGAAGCGCCTGCGCGCCGCTGCCTACAATCAGGGCAAGGTGGAGGAAGCCTCCGCCGTCATCGTAGCCTGCGGCGACGCCGACGGCTGGCGCAAGGACCTCGACCTGATGCTGCAGCAGGGACTCGCCGGCGGAATGCCCGAGGGCTACGCCGCCCAGGCGCGCAGCAACGTGCCCAACTATCTCTCCAGCTTCTCTTCCGACGAGATGCACGGCTGGCTCAACAAAATGGTCATGATCGCCGTCACCCACATGATGCTGATGGCCGAGACGATGGGCTACGACACCGCCCCGATGGAAGGCTTTGAGCAGGCCAAGGTCCACGAAGTCCTTCGCTTGCCGCTCAGTTATTGGGTCGTCGCACTGCTCGCCATCGGCCACCTTAAGGGCCCCGACAAGTTCTACGGCGGACGCTTCGACATGAGCCATACCGTCTTCGGCGAAGAATTCGGCAAGCCCTTGAAGTAAATCACCCAAAACGTT
The DNA here is from genome assembly GCA_963764735.1 of uncultured Acidobacteriaceae bacterium. Lineage (GTDB taxonomy): Bacteria > Acidobacteriota > Terriglobia > Terriglobales > Acidobacteriaceae > Edaphobacter. The sequence continues at coordinate 1,073,333 of CAVXTS010000003.1, read as the reverse complement.
GGTCATTCTGAGCGCAGAAAGGAATCCCGCATTTGTGAGAATGTTGACAAATGCGCTTTTTCGTTAAGGGCACGGATTTATCCGTGCCATAAGAGCCACAGAATCAGCCGGGCTTTAGCCCCTGAGGTCTGCTTTCCTGCGCTGAGCCGCCTTTTTCATCACCCTCGCATTTGTGTTGCTTTGCGTCAGAATCAATACCGGCCAAACTCACGCTGCCACCTTTGCCTTCAACTCCGCGTACTCATCCGGAATAATGATCTGGCTGGCCAGCCCCAGCTTGCATAGCAACCAAATAATCCAGCCATTCAAGTCCACTTCATCCTTCTTCAACCCATGAAATGCGGACCGCGGATAGCGATGGTGATTATTGTGGTATCCATCCCCAAAGGTCACCAGTGCAAGAAACTTGTTATTTTTGCTGTTGTTCTTCATGTTGTAGTTCTCGTACCCAAACGTGTGCCCAAACGAGTTCACCGCCCACACGCTGTGCTGGAACAGCATCGTCCGCAGGCACGCCACAAACACGCAACCCCACGCGTCCATCGTGCCGCCAAACGAGTACCCAATCAACCACGGAATCGCCAGCGAAACTACCGGCCATACATAATGCGTGCGCGCGTAGAACCGGATCACCGGGTCTTTCACCAGGTCGCGCGCATAAATCCGCAAGTCTGTCGCCGTATTGTCGAACATCCATCCCATATGCGCGTGGAACAACCCCTTCAAACTCGTGCTCGCCCCGCAATGTTCATCCACAAACGGACTATGGTTGTCGCCGCAGTTGTCCGTATGCGCATGGTGCCTGCGGTGATCGCTTACCCACGTCAGCACCGAACTCTGGAACGACATGGAACCTGCGGCGCCCAGCACGTACGCCACCCACGGCTTGGTCTGGAAGCTTTTGTGCGAAAAGTAGCGGTGAAACCCGACCCCGGTGCCCATCCCGATCACAAAATAGCCCACCACGAACGTTATGACTTCTACCCAGTGAATCGGCTGCTTATGAAACCAGAACAGGCATTCCACCGAACCCGCCATCGGGATCCCGATCAGGAAGATGTTGTCTACCTTCTTCTTCCAGGAGGGCCGCCCGGCCAGAATCCCCGGCGGCGCCGCGTCAATCGCGAGACTCGACCTCGAAATCATTCGTTACGCTCCGATTGCAACTGTCAAGTCCGCTCTACCCTTCAAAAAGCATCGCACACCACGCAACCACTGCTCAAGCCAGCGCTCTCAGTTAGAAGCTGCTCTACTCACCCTTCCACTCAAACGCCCCGGCTTGCACCAGCCCCATATGCGCCAGCACGCGGTTCCCAAACTGCCGCGCCATCTCGGTCGTATCCTGCGGCAGATTGTAGAGAGACGGCATCACCGGAAAGATCGTTGCACCCGCATCTGCCGCGAGCTGCATGTTCCGCAGATGAATCTTGTTGAACGGCGTCTCCCGCACGCACAAAACCAGCCGACGCCCTTCCTTCAGGCAAACATCAGCGGCCCGCTCGATCAGGTTCCCCGCCATCCCGTTCGCAATCCCCGCCAGCGTTCCCATGGTGCATGGCAGCACAATCATCCCGTCCGACCGGTAGCTCCCGCTGGCCACATTCGCTCCAATATCCGCCTCGCAATGCTGCTCGATCTTCCCCGCGCCCTTCCCACCCAGCAGCTTTTCCACCAGCCCACTTCGCCCGCTCAGGTTCATCTCTTCGGCAAACACGCGCAGCGCTGCCTCGGACGGCACAAAGTCGACCTTCGCCACTCGCTCATCCGCGTCCAGTGCGCGCAGCATCTCCGCGGCAAACACCGCGCCGCTTGCCCCAGTAACCGCCAGTGTCAATCGCATCTTAGGTTCTGAAATTGAAGCTACGGATTCAATTTCGCGGCTCACGAAACCGATTAGACCACTTCTCGTGGCGTCCCGTCATTCCACCCCACCCACCAGGCGTCCATGCCCAGCCAATCGCAGTCAGCTCTGAAGAAAAATCGTCTTACCCTTCCACCACGCCGACGGGACCGCTCGCCGAACCATGGCCCGCCGCCGGCTTTACCACCGCCTTTGCCGTCCTCATGCGAAACGCAGCAAAGAAGCACAGGCACACTCCATACGCCGCCAGAACCCCCAACGCCAATGACGCAAGCACGGCACACACCAACATTACCGAATCACTCACTGAAACTTCCTCAACTTTCTCTTGGTTACGTGCGCGAACGCGGGCCAGGACGTGACACACCCACACTCATTCTGGCAGGAACTCGTTCATTCCCAAACACAGTTAAGATGATTTTTGTGCAATCATCGTTGCCACTTAAGATACCCGCCCTCCCCAGTACGAGTCAGTGCGCCTCATCACACCCCATGAATCTTCGTACCTGCCTTGCTGCAGTAGCAGTCAGCTTCGGCCAATGTTAACGCCCCGTTTAAATCGGTGAGGCTCGTCCCCGGGGACTTTTTCGGCGTGTCGCAGCTTCGTTGCTTTCTTGACCTACTTCTTCCCGTCGCGCGCTCGCTCCCTCGAATGCCGTATCCTAGAGACTTGGCCCATTCGCTCCGGAGCCGCACTATGGGAGCGCCGGGCCAAGACCATCTGCATGGGCATAACTCACATCACGGTCCGGGGCGCGCGTCAGCACAACCTCCGCAACATCTCTGTCGCCATCCCGCGCAATACCCTCACCGTCGTCACCGGGCTCTCCGGTTCCGGCAAGTCCTCCCTCGCCTTCGATACCATCTACGCCGAGGGCCAGCGGCGCTACGTCGAAACTCTCTCCGCCTACGCCCGCCAGTTCCTCGACCAGATGGAGCGCCCCGACGTCGACGCCATCGACGGCCTCTCACCCGCCATCTCCATCGAGCAGAAGACCACCTCCCGTAGCCCCCGCTCCACCGTCGGCACCATCACGGAGATCTACGACTACCTCCGCCTGCTCTACGCTTCGGTCGGGCAGCCGCACTGCCCCAATTGCGGCCTGCCCATCACCCGCCAGACCCCCGACCAGATTGTGGCGCAAATCGTCAGCCAGGCAATCGACCGCACCGGTATGGGCGCGCCGCAGGAACGCATCACCGTCTTTGCCCCCATCGCCCGCGGCCGCAAGGGCGAGTTTCGGGAGGAACTCGAAGCTCTCGACCAGCAGGGCTTCCGTGCGCGCATCGACGGCGAAATCACGGAACTCACCGAGGGCATGCGCCTCGACAAGAAGAAGAACCACACCGTCGAAGCCATCGTCGACCGCATCATCCTCAAGTCCGTGCTCAACGGAGAACGTGGAACGGACAACGGTCAACCTCGCTACGACACCAAGCGTCTCGAAACCTCCGTCGCCAAAGCCCTGCAAATGGCCAACGGCCTGGTCCTCATCGGCATCAAGGGCCCCAACCGCGCGCAGCAGGAGACGCTTTACTCCTCCTCCATGGCCTGCCCCGACTGCGGCATCAACATCGCCCGTCTCGAGCCCCGCAGCTTCTCCTTTAACTCCACCTACGGTGCCTGCCCTGAGTGCCACGGCCTCGGCAGCATCTATGACTTCGACCCCGCCAAGGTCATCACCGACTGGTCCAAGCCGCTGCTCGACGGCGCCATGGGCCCCGGCTCCGGCTCGTCGTACCTCCTGCGCCTCATCAAGCTTGCCGCCGACAAATACAAGATCAACCTCAAAGTCCCCTTCGAAGACCTCACCAAGCAGCAGCAGGATCTCTTCCTCTACGGGCCGCCGAAAAACGAGGTCGGCCGCACCGGCTTCCATGGCATCTTCGCCTACCTGCGCTCCAACCTCGACGACACCCGCTCCGACGGCTACCGGGAATACATGATGCAGTACATGTCCGCGTCCACCTGCCCCCGGTGCCAGGGCCGGCGCCTCCGCCCCGAATCCTTAGCCGTCACCATCCCTGTCGACCTCCCGCAAAAAAATGGTGATGAAAAAGATAGTGTCATCCTGAGCGGAGCGCGCAGCGCAGAGTCGAAGGACCTGCGGTTAACTCACAACTCCCAACTCACAACTCACAACTACTCCATCGCCGACTTCACCGCCCTATCCCTCGAACGCGCCCTCGTCGCCGCCCGCGCCATGCACTTCACCGGCCGCGACTCCATCGTCGCCGACCGTCTCCAGCGCGAGATCATCGAGCGCCTCGAATTCCTCAATGCCGTCGGCCTCGACTACCTGTCCCTCGCTCGCTCCGCCGCCACGCTCTCCGGCGGAGAAGGCCAGCGCATCCGCCTCGCCACTCAGATCGGCTCGCGCCTGCGCGGCGTCCTCTACGTCCTCGACGAACCCTCCATCGGCCTCCACCAGCGCGACAACCGCCGTCTGCTGCAGGCCCTGGAAAACCTCCGCAACCTCGGCAACACCGTCCTCGTCGTCGAGCACGACGAAGACACCATCCGCCAGGCCGACTACGTCCTCGACCTCGGCCCCGGCGCCGGCAACAACGGTGGCCACCTCATCGCGGCTGGCACGCCGCAGGACATCATGGACACGCCCGCCTCCCTCACCGGCCAATACCTCGCCGGCAACATCGAAATCGTCGCCCGCCCCGCGCCTCGCCCGCTCACCGGCAAGTGGATCACTGTCGAAGACGCCACCGCGCACAACCTCCAGCATGTCACCGCGCACTTCCCACTCGGCGTCATGACCGTCATCACCGGCGTCTCCGGCTCGGGGAAATCCACTCTGGTCGCGGACATCCTCTACCGTGCCCTAGCCAAGGAACTCTACGGCTCGCGCGAGGAGCCCGGCGCTCATGGCCGCGTCGTCGGTATCGACCAGCTTGATAAGGTCATCCAGATTGACCAGTCTCCCATCGGTCGCACGCCGCGCTCCAATCCCGCTACCTACACCGGCGTCTTCACCGCCATCCGCGACATCTTCGCGCTGCTGCCCGAGTCCCGCGAGCGCGGCTACAAGCCCGGTCGCTTCTCGTTCAACGTCCAGGGCGGCCGCTGCGAAGCATGCCAGGGCGAAGGCCAGCGCCGCATCGAAATGAACTTCCTGCCCGATGTTTACGTCCTCTGCGACGTCTGTAACGGGCGCCGTTACAATCAGGAAACCCTCGCCGTCAAGTTCAACGGCTACTCCATCGCCGACCTGCTGGACCTGCCTATCGCCGACGCCCTGCCAATTTTGAAGGACATTCCCACGGCAGCCGCAAAGCTGCAAACCCTGGTCGACGTGGGTCTGGGCTACATCCACCTGGGCCAGTCTGCCACGACGCTGAGTGGCGGCGAGGCTCAGCGAATGAAACTGGCCCGCGAGCTGAGCAAGCGCCAGACCGGCCGGACGCTGTATCTGTTGGACGAGCCCACGACCGGCCTACACTTCGACGATGTGCGCCGGCTGCTGGAAGTGCTGCACCGCCTTACCGACCTCGGCAACACCGTCATCATCATCGAGCACAACCTCGACATTGTCCGCAACGCCGACTACGTTCTCGACATGGGCCCCGAAGGCGGCGAGCGCGGCGGCCGCGTCATCGCCCACGGCACGCCAGAGCAGGTTGCCACCGTCCCCACCTCCTACACCGGCCAGTTCCTCGCCCGCCACTACGCGCCCAACCAACTCGCTCTGAGCAACAATGGCCACACCCACTCCGGCCCGCAGCCCCTGGAGATCGCCGCTCCCGATCGCGTCAAGCCCGTCCGTGGCAAATTCATCGCACCCCAAAGGAAAACCGGCCTCCCGGAGGCCTCCTCGACCAAGCCTGCGGAAAGATCGGACCGCAAGCTATCCGTAACAAAAGCCACCAAGAAGAAGCCCGGTTCGAAGCGTCCTGTCGCATAACCAACCGCCGTACCGGTCCCCGCCCATGCCTCCTGACAGCCCGCTCATCGCGACACCCGAGCCCGCAACGCCCCCGCAGGATTCCGCCGGGCCGCCGCCCGAACCCACGCCGCGCCGCATCCCCAATCTTCTGCACGCGCTCATCTTCGTAGCCTTCGCTGGGCTGATCCTGGTCGTCCTGCAGGTTCTCCTGCTGGCCCTCGGAGAAATCCCTGCGACCGTCCACGCCGGCGCCATCACCATACCCCACCCCAAGCTTCAGATCGCCACCCAGGCCATCACCTATCTCATCACCCTGTTCGCCGCGTGGCTCTTCTATCCGCTGCTCTGGGATCGCCCTTTTCTCTCCGGAGTCGGTTGGCACTGGCCTACCGCGCGCCACCAGGCCTGGAAGCTCATCGCCCTTGGCCTCGTCCTCGGTGGCGTCATGCAGGTCGTCACCAACTTCATCACTCCGCCCAAAACTCTCCCCATCGACGATTTCTTCCTCACGCCCTCCACCGCCTGGCTCATCACCCTCTTCGGAACCGTCGTCGCCCCCATCTTCGAAGAAATCTGCTTCCGCGGCTTCCTGTTGCCCGCCTTCGCCATCGCCTACGACTGGCTCAGCCTGCCGCGGACTCCTCAGGCACGCATCCGCTGGCAGACAACCACTACGCTCACTCCTTTGTCGCTCATCTTCTCCGCCATTCTCACCAGCATCCTGTTTGCGGCCATGCATGCCGAGCAGATCGCCCACCTCTGGGCCGCTCTGCTGCTTCTGTTTATCCTCTCGCTGCTGCTCACCTACGTCCGCGTCCGGACCCAGTCTGTCGCGGCCTCCGCCCTGGTGCATGCCGCCTACAACAGTTTCGTCTTCCTCACCGTGATTATCGCCACCGGCGGCTACCGCCACCTCGACCGCCTGACCAGGTAGCGCTCCCCGCCATCCCCCCAAACCTGTCATTCTTGCATTCTCTGAATCAACGACGGTTTGCTTGACGCTTTCCCGCGTCCAGTGATAATCAATGCACCTGTCCTTCGCAAAAATCCGCCCGCCAGGAGTCCCAAACGTGCCCATCGTCCCCCAGAAGACTCTGCTCCTGGCCACCCTCGCCGTCCTCGGCACCAACTTCAGTGGAAGCGCCCAATCCACCCCGGCCGCCGCGCCCAAGCTCACGCCCTACACCACCCCGGACAAGAGCGCCTCCGCCGGCGTGCCTGCCGGATGGAAGGTCACCACCGGCGCGCAGACCGTCATCGTCATGACCGGCACGCAGGGCGAAACTATCTCGCTTGGCAACGCCCTCATCGTGCGCAACGCCGCCTTCCAACTCAATCAGCCCGTCTCCGGCGGCGTCGATCTCTCCATCCCCAACTCCGACTCGCTCTCGCAGAAGTTCACCATGGCCATGCAGCATGGCGCCGCCCTCGCCGGCTTCCCCGGCCCGCAGGTCAAAATCACCTCCGAGACACCCATGTCCCAGGTCCCCGCCACCGTCGGCCAGTGCGGCCACATTGCCGCAGGCATGAATGGCAAGACCGGCCCCGTCACCGTCGCCGCTGTCATGTGCTCCCTGCCCATCGACCAGGGTGGCACCTACAAAATCATCTTCATCACCGCCCAGGCCCCGCCCGCCGTCGCCCAGCAGGAAGGCGCGCTCGCCTCCGCCGTCGTCGCCAGCTACCGCATCCCGTCCAACATGCTCCAGGCCAAGCTCGCCCCGTTCTACGTCCCGCCCGCCGTTGCCAACGCGGAAACCGCCGCCATCCTCAAGCAGACCGCTATCCAGCAGAACATGATCAACACCCAGGCCAACTGCTTCGACCTCACCGTCCTGCGCGAAACCCCGCAACGCCTCCTGCCGCGCTCCTGTGGGGGCCTCGCTCCCAATTAGCCACCTCGCGCCAGCCGCCCAAGCGCTCTCATTCTGGCCACAAAACCGAGGCCTCCGGTAAGTTTGTCATTCCGAGCGCACCGAAGGATTCCCGCATTCTGCTTTTGCTCGACCCTGTTCTTGCTATGGCTGCCTGGCCTGCGCCCCGGCACATGCACATGTCATGCACATGTGCTACCATGCCGTTATGGCAGCTCCGCGCCAATCCGCAACCGCCCGCACCGTTGTCCTCCTTCGTCCCAGCGAGCGCAAGCGTCTGGAAAAGCTCGCCGCCGCGGAACGCGTCTCGGCTGGCGAGATCCTTCGTCGTTCGTTGCACTCCTACGGTGGAAACATCTCCGCCAGTGATGAGGAAACCGTCGCAGCACTGCTCGGGGACATGAATGGCGCACTCGACCATGCGCTCGCCGCGATCCGGTCCGCGCGCTCCGAAATCCGCGAGAGTCTCGACAAAATTGCCCACCTGCGCGAGGCCCGCTCGTGACGCTCCTGTCGGATGCCCTCGCTGCGACCAAAAAGATCCTGCTGGTCAGCGAAGAACTCAATCGCCTCTCCGAAGACACCAAAGCTCTCGCCGCCACCGTCACCGACCACGAGCACCGCCTCATCCGCGTCGAGACCACCATCGAACTCGCCCGCCGCCCGTCCCGGCGAACGCTGCCCGGCAACTGAACACCCAGCCGCAAACCCCAGGATTCTGCCACTCAAGTGGAATACCGGCAACCGGCTGCTCCCCGGTAGGATGGTGGCAAATCGCCGCAACCACTGAGCGGTCGAATCCCTTCGCTCCGGAAAGCTGGTTATGCGCACAGAGCCTCATCCTGGCACAGTAGGGCCGGCTGCAACCGCTTTCTCTCCCAACCTCCCGTTCAGCCTCTTTATGGCGATCGTCGTGGCCGTCTTGTCTCTGCTCGCGCTCCTGTTGCTGCGGCGCCTCCATCTCATCTTCCCCAACCATCTGTCTGACTGGATTCCCCGCCATCAGGTCTATCTCCTGGGTATTGTCCTCTTCATCCACGCCTTTCGCCGCATTCCCCGCGTCGTCGACGCCGCCGTCACTCTGCTGTGGACGGCAGCCCTGATTACGCCCATCTCCATGCTGGTCATTCTGGCCGGCAGAAGCCCATTTCCTTTCGTCGACCCACACCTCTATGCCATCGACCGGGCCTTGCACATCAACGTCCCCGCCATCGCCCTGTATTGTTACCGCCATCCGGCACTGAACCTGCTTTCCTGGCCGGCGTACAAGCTGTTCCTTCCCCTCATCGCGGCATCCGCAACCGTTCCCTGCCTCCTGGACAAGCGAGAGGCTGCGCACCAATTCGTTCTCGCGGGCCTTATCGGGATGCTCGCCGGCATCGTCCTTTTTATCTTCCTCCCAGCCGCCGGACCGTGGACCTCGGCAAGCACGCACGTCTACCCGCCCCAGCAGGATATGACCCTGTACCTGCTCGCGCTCCGGTCCCGCCTGCCGGTGTTGGTGGAGCTGGGCCGCGCCGGCATCATTTCCTTTCCGTCGGAGCACGTCATCGTCGGCATCCTGGCGGCCAAGGCGCTCGGCAGCAATCGATTCGTCAAGTGGCCTGCCTGGATTGCCTGTGGTCTGCTCTGCCTCTCGACCGTCACCACCGGATGGCATTACGGCGTCGACGTACTCGGTGGGATCGCCGTGGCCTTTGTCTCCAGCGCAGCGGCCGGCAGAATCACCCGGCTGTTCGCGGTCCCAGCCCAGCAAGCCTCCCTCGCGGACTCCGTCCCCGCAATCGCGTGATCCAAGCCGGCCTGGAACCCGCCGCTGCCAGACGAGCCAAACACTTTCGCTGATCGCAGCCCGAGTCTGCGCGCTTCCTACCATTCCACTAAAATCGACTGAATGTCCAACGCCGCCCGCGCCGAGCTCCTCGACCTTATCGCCACGCTCTCCTTCCGCCTCGGCGACTTCACCCTCGCCAGCGGCCAAAAATCCGACTACTACATCGACTGCCGCACCACCACGCTCCACGCAGAAGGCGGTCGGCTTTCCGGCCTCGTCCTCTACGAGTACATCGCCGAGCATATTCCCCACGCCGTCGCCGTTGGCGGCCTCACCTTGGGCGCGGACCCGCTCGTCTCCAACACTGCCTCGGCCAGCGCCTGGGGGCTCGCCGACTACGAGGAGTTGCTCCGCCTCAACGCTTCCTTCGAGTTCGACGACGAGAATACCGGCCCGGCGCCCACGCTTATTCACGGCTTCCTAGTGCGCAAGGTGGAAAAAGCTCACGGCACCGGCCGCCGCATCGAAGGCTTCGTCACCCCCGGCGCGCCCATCGTCATCGTCGACGATGTTTGCACCACCGGCTCCTCCACCATCACGGCCATCGAAGCCGCTCGCGAAGCCGGAATGGTGGTCGCCGGAGTCCTCTGCCTGGTCGACCGCGAGCAGGGTGGCCGCGACAACATCGAGCGCGCCCTCGCCGAAGTCCCCTCCCACCGCACCCCGCCTTTTCACGCCGTCTTCACCGCCACCGACGTCCGCCGCGCCCACCTCGCCCTCAAGTAGCAGTCAACAGCCCCTGAATCATTAGAACCGCCAGCAAAAGTGCCATCCAGAGTGGACCTTACCCCCTCCGAACTGTCATCCTGAGCGAAGTCCGGCGCATGCCGGACGCAGTCGAAGGACCTGCGGTTGTCCCTCCAGCCACCCCCTTGAAGGTGTCATTCTGAGGCGTAGCCGAAGAATCCCCGTAGTTATGAGAATGTGGACAAATGCGCTTTTTCGTTAGTCGGGGGTGGTGAGAATGCATGCCAGCGTGAAAATCTTGTTGTTTGCGCTTTCGTCTATGGATCCGACAACCAACATAAGGAACCGTTCTGAGAATGTTGACAAATGCGCTTTTTCGTTAAGGGCACGGATTTATCCGTGCCATAAGAGCCACAGAATCAGCCGGGCTTTAGCCCCTGAGGTCTGCTTTCCGCGCTGAGCCGCCTTTTTCATCACCCTCGTTCTCCGCAATTACGCGGGAAAAGGATTGGCGCGAGACTCCTAATAGGAACATATTGACGCGGACGCAACACTGCAATTACCCCCAATTCTGGCGAGGGTAGCGCCCTAGGTCCGCCTGGCGCGCGGCCCATCCCGCCTGCCGGAAACGACCCCTCCCACTCCGAGAATGTTGACAAATGCGCTTTTTCGTTAAGGGCACGGATTTATCCGTGCCATAAGAGCCACAGAATCAGCCGGGCTTTAGCCCCTGAGGTCTGCTTTCCTGCGCTGAGCCGCCTTTTTCATCACCCTCCCCACTCCGCGCGCCATCCCACCCCGCGCCGGGTTCCCCATCCGCGTCGCCGCTTCTGGCGACAAGCCGGGGCGGAACAACCACCCGCCGCTCTACCCCCGCCTCTCGCCTTCCCCTACAACTTTCGTTCTCCCGCAACCACCCTCAAATCAACACATCCTCCTCCCTCGACCCCCATATCCACAGCCAGAACCTTGACTCCCTGCATAGAATTAACAAAAGGGGCAAACAGTGCCCGGCGTCGTGCCCAAACCACCGGGCCGGACTTGGAGCCTGCCCGCCCGGGGGGAACGAACACCGAATCGCGCGCTTTCGTGCCGGCCGTAAACTGCCGCCCCATCGCGCCTCGCTCCGCCCCGCCGGCGCACCTTGGATCCACGCTGGGATCATGATCGAACTCGTTTCGATCCTTGATCTTAGCTAAATCGACGATAGGGGGAATACCATGTCAGAGCAGTCCAGTCCAGTCACCATCACCCAGAAACGCTACCAGTGTCGCCACGTCCACGCTGACGGACGCCAGTGTGGCTCGCCCGCTCTGCGTCACGAAGAGTTCTGCTACCACCACCACACCACCCGCCGCCCCAAACCAGCCGCCGGCAAGTTCCGCTGCCTCGACGCCCACGAGCCCTTCGAGCTCCCCGTCGTCGAAGACCTGCCCTCCGCTCTCTCCGTCGGTTCTCAGATCCTCAGCCGCATCGCTTCCAACGATCTCGACTGCCAGCGCGCCGGCAAAATGCTCTACAACCTGCGACTCATCACCACCATCATTGACAGGCTTTCTCGCGCCGCCGCCAAAGCCGGCCCCATCGCCACACCCGAGCCCGTTGCCGAACTCGTCGACGACGAAATCCTCGGCCCCATCGCTCCGATTACCGAGTATGTTCCCCCCGAGGCCCCAGCCCAACCGGCCCCGGATCAGTCCAAGGCCGCGCTGCCGCCCGAGCGCCCCTACACCCCGCAGGAACTCGACCACTTCCGCTACACCGTCACGGCCCTCGGGTACGAACCGAGCGACAAACATCCCCGGCCCGCGTCCATCACCGACCAGGACATCCAGGCCCGCGCCGGCGCGGTCCGTCGCAGCTTCGGCATCCCGCCCCTCATCCCCCGCATGGATCAAACCGGACGCCTCATGTCCCTCCACGAGCGGCCATCGAGCTACCCCATCCCCGCTCCCCGGCCGGCCATTCAGGATCCGCCGCCGGAAACCAGCGCGCCTGCGCTCTCCATCGCCGTCGCGCCAACGGACAACGAACCACGAACAACCGGCAATGCGCTCGCCCTCATTGGTACACTGGAGCTACATGATTCCTACCCTCGAATGGCTTCCTGAAGGCGTCAACTTCCTCGACCAGACTAAGCTCCCTTTGGAGGAGACCTACGTCCTCGCCACCGATTACCGCCAGGTCGCCACCGTCATCCGCGACATGATCGTCCGCGGCGCGCCCGCCATTGGTGTGTCGGCCGCCATGGGTATGGCCCTCGGAATCGACCGCAGCACGGCAACTACCCTGCCCGCTCTCACCGCCGAGGTCGCCCTCATTGCCAAAACGCTGGCGGAAACCCGGCCCACCGCCGTCAATCTCTTCTGGGGCATCGACGAGATCCGCAATCTTTACAACACCCTCGCCGCCGCTAACACGCCGATCCCAGCCATCAAGGCCGCGGTCGTCGCCCGCTCGCGCCAGATGTACGACGAAGACATCGCTGCCTGCAAGCGCATGGGCGCCAACGGAGCGGCCCTGCTGCCACTGAAAGGAACGGTTCTCACCCACTGCAACGCCGGCGCGCTCGCCGCTTGCGGCTACGGTACCGCTCTCGGCGTCATCCGCGCGGCCGTCGAACGCGGCCATCAGATCGACGTCTTTGCCGACGAAACCCGTCCGTTCCTGCAGGGCGCGCGCCTCACCGCCTGGGAGCTGATGAAGGACTCGATCCCCACTACCGTCCTGTGTGACAACATGGCCGCCTCGCTGATGCGCCAGGGCCGCATCCAGGCGGTCATCGTCGGCTCCGACCGCATCGCCGCCAACGGCGACGTGGCCAACAAGATCGGCACCTACGGCGTCGCCATCCTCGCCCACGAGCACGGGATTCCCTTCTATGTCGCCGCCCCGTGGTCAACCGTCGATCTCGCCACCGCCAACGGAGACCTGATTCCGATCGAACAGCGCGACCCCCGTGAAGTCACGCACTCCAACGGCCGCCAGATGACGCCGCACGGTGTCGCCATCGAAAACCCCGCATTTGACGTCACGCCCGCCGCCTACGTCACCGCCATCATCACCGAGCGCGGCGTCCTGCGCGCACCCTACGCCGAATCCATCCGCGCCATGGCCGTCGGCTCGCCCCAGCAGCCCGAACTGACCCCCGTCTAACGCCCGCCCAGAGTGTCATCCACTCTGTGTGTTCCGCATCACATCTTTGCCCGCAAGAAAGGAGGAACCTGCCTAAAAGTGAGGTTCTTATGGAGAAATATGAGAACTTCTGGATCGTTACCATCCTCCGCGGGGCTTTGGCTCTCCTCATCGGCAGCGCCATTCTGGTTGTTCCCGATATGGCGCGCACCCTGCTGTTTCTGCCTTTCGCCGTCGCCTTCGTCATTCTGTCCCTGGTGGTTTACGGCATCGCCGACAGCGTGCTCGTCTGTATCACCAGTTTTTTCATGGTCCTGCATCCCGCCAGGATGGCATTGCGCTTGCAAAGCGCCGCAGGAATCGCCATCGGGATACTCTTTGGTTCCATTCTCTTCGACCGGGTCCGAATTGAGTGGTTCCTTTACCTGATCGCCCTGCAGGCATTTGAAACCGCATATTCTGAGGTCACAATCGCGCGTCACACCTCCCCGAAGCTCGGTTCCCGCGTCAACTACGCCGCGGCAGGCGTCGCCCTCGTCTGTGCCATGCTCTACGCCATTGCGGCCTTCGTGGCTCCGGCCGCGTTGACGGCGCGAGAGATCGCCTTTCTCGCCTACGCTTACCTCGCTGCCTTTGGGGTGGCCCAGTCGCTGATGGCCGCGCGCATGCTATATCTGGAACGCCACGCGAACCGCATCGCCCAGGCATAGACCCCCTGTGCACCTCACCCGAACCGATGTGATGCACATCACGGACATTTCCCGCCCCGCCCGCTCTAATCGAACCAGCCCAATTCCGGGCGGGCCATTGAGCACGCGGGTCGGCCCAATGTTCTGAGGTGCGTGATGCCTGTCTTGCAGCGTATTTCCGTTTCGCTAAAAAGCATTCTCGTTGCCACCGATTTCTCGTCCGTATCGGACATCGCGACCTCGTATGCCAAAGCGTTGGCTATGAACTTCCGGTCCGACGTCGAAATCGTTCATGTCTTCGATCCGTCGCTGGTGACCTATGTGGAGGGAATCCTTGGCATGGCGGCCAAGGAGCGGCAGGCGCTCAGCATCGAGAGCATGGAGCGGCTGCAACAGGATTTTGCCGGCTCAGGCATTGCGGTGCGCACGGCGCTGCCGGAAGGGCATCCGGCGCATGACACTTTGCTGAAGCTGGCCCGTCAGCACGAGATCGATTTGATCGTCGCAGGCACCCATTCCAAATGGGGATTGGAGCGGCTTGTCCTGGGCTCTACGGCCGAGGAACTGATCCGTAACGCAGCCTGCCCCGTGCTCACCCTGGGGCCGCACGCCCGCCGTCCGAACGATGGGCCGTTGGTCTTTCGCACCATCGTTTACGCAACCGATTTTTCCGTCCAGGCTTCCAAGGCCGCTGTCTATGCGCTCTCGTTCGCGCAGGACAGCGGCGCCCATCTCTACTTCTGTCACATCGCCGGTCAGGATGTGACGGCAGCGGAACGCGCAGCACTGGATACCACCTTCAACGCAACCTTGAACAAGATGATTCCCGAGTCCGTTTACGAGTGGTGCAGTCCGCAAACCGTGGTCCGACACGGCGATCCAGCTGCCGCGATCCTGGAACTGGCCGAGAATGTTAATGCCGATCTCATCGTACTCGGCGCGCGCAACGCGTCGTTTTGGCTAACTCATGTCGAACACGGTCTTACCCCCGACTTGCTGGCCGAAGCGAAATGTCCGGTGATGACCGTATGTTAGTATCATCGTTTAGTGAAAACATTAACGGAATTTGTGCGATAGAGAGAATTAATCCCTGTTCCACGGACTCCGGCAGTACGTGGGCTTAATACAACCATGCCTCTTACTTCTCCAGCTCGCCCCGTCCGACAGTGTGGTGATTGCGACTTCCGCTCGCTCCGCATGTTCTGCAGCCTTGGTCCCGGCGCGCTCGACGACTTCGAGGCCATAGGCGCCCACTCCACCCTTCCGCGTGGCGCCAAGCTCTTCCAGGAGAATTCCCCCAGCCAGGGAGTCTTTGTCATCTGCTCCGGTCAGGTAAAGCTTTCGTGCACCTCGAGAGAAGGTCGCACGCTGATCCTCAAGATCGCCATGCCGGGTGACGTCCTCGGCCTGGGCGCGGTTATCTCCGGATCGAAGTATGAGGTTACCGCGGAAACTGTCCAACCCTCCGAGATCAAGAGCATCCGGCGTGACGAGTTTCTGAGCTTTCTGAAGAAGCACGGTCAGGCCAGCCTGCATGCTGCCAAGGCGCTCTCTGAGGAGTACAAAGCCGCCTTCTTCGATGCGCGTCGCCTTGCCCTGTCAGGTTCCACCGCCGGACGGCTTGCCGGTGTGCTGCTGGATTGGGCCCGCGCCGAATCCTGCGGCAAGCCCGAGATGCGGCTTACCATGGCTCTGACCCACGAGGAACTGGCCAACCTGGTTGGCTGCTCGCGCGAAACCATGACCCGCATGCTGGGCCGCTTCAAACGCGAGAAGCTGATCAAGATGCACGGCGTTTCAATTCACATCATCTCTCCCGAGAGATTGGAACGCATCTCCGCCTAGCCACAAATCCGCTTGTCCTCCTGATTAGAGTTTGCGTTCCGGCGAGGTTGCTCGCCGAGGTGGCAGTTTGGCGGACGCGCCAAAACGCAGCCGGAGGGCCTGCCCTGAGCGGCAATGGGACTCGAATAGCGACCCTCGCGTGCGCCTATCGACCTCAGCTTCGGGGCCACGGCGAAACAACTTCCAAGCGTCTGTTACACGACGGTTTACGCGCCCGCAGACACGTGACCACTATCACAGCTTTCTCGCTTGCAGCCCCCTAGACTTCAAGCTTGAGGGAGGTCGCCCATGGTTGCATGCCACGTGAACTCGGTTGCCCATGCAGAGCTTCGACCTCTCGTTTATGGCGAGGGCATTGGCCCGATGATGAATAACTCCGGGGACTGGGGTACCCCCGTTTATGGCGCCCTTCTCTAGCACATTTCACGAGGATCCATCGTTTCGAGCGGCTTTCATCAGCCGTTCCGCATCAGAAAGTGACACCGCTCCAATGCAGATACCGGCGACTGATACCATTCCGTCTTTTGAACGCGTTCTCATCGCAACCGATTTCTCGGTCGCGTCGCAGGCGGCCTATCGTACCGCCCTGGATACCTGTGTCTCGCTCGGTGCAAGTCTCCTCGTCATGCATGTCTTTGAGAATGGCGAGATGCCGCCGCCGGATACCGGAGGGCTGCTGCTGGAAATGCAGGGCAAGCGCGAGAAGTGCCGCCTGGATCTCGAAGAGCTCTGCCATCAGTCCGGCGCTGCCGGCGTGAAATGTGAAACCTTTCTGGAGGATGGCAACGCATCCGACTGTATTCTGAGAACTATTGGGGAAAAGCAGATTGATCTCGCGGTCCTGGGAACCAAAGCTCTGCACGGCTTTGAGCGCCTGGTCTTCGGTTCCACTGCCGAGACCGTTTTGCGCAAGTCGCCCTGCCCTGTGTTGTCCGTCGGGCCCCGTGTTTGCAACAGCTCCAAGGACGCCCCAGTCGCCGGCCCCATTGTTTTCGCCACCGACTTCGACTTCACCACCATGCACGCCATTCGCTATGCCGCGTGTTTCTCCAATCTGGCCGCGGCCCCACTGGATTGCGTTCACGTTTTGCCGCGCACGCTGGAAGCCGGCACCCAGAGCGAGATCGTTCCTGGGATTATGTCCGAGGCGCTGCACCAGCTCGCCACTGAGAGCGGAGTGGTCATCCAGCCGCCTACGTGCGCGACCATCTTCGGCAGCGAAATCTCCTACGCTGTGGTCGAGTATGCACGCCAGCGGAAGGCAAGGCTGATCGTCCTGGGCGTTCGCCGAGCCTCGTTGCTGGCCTCGGACGTGCCCGAACACATCACCTATCGCATCATTACCGAGGCCAACTGCCCGGTGCTGACCATGGCCTTCACCTCGCACTCCAACACCGTGCATGCCGGGGCCGAACGCGCAGCAAAGCCGCATCACCACAAGAACTGAACGGTGTGACGGCGAACACAGACCCGGCCATGCGCGCCTGCCAGAATTCACGGTGGGGTGACTTATGCAATCGGCGACCGCAACCAGCAACTGCGCAGCAACCAATCCCCACTGCAAAGGCGTCTGCTCCGGCTACGGAACCCAGACCGTCTGCCCTCCGTTGATCGTTCTCGCGGTACTGTCAACGCAAAAGCCCGGCGCCGGACCCACCTCGGTCTGACGCCAGCCGCGGCAGGGCGCGCGGGCGCAATGACCAGCGAGTGAAGTTGCCGCTGGCGGTGACGCCCCCTGCCGCTTCTTCGCGGCGCTGTGTCTCTCCCACAAAACCTTTTCTGCAATATCCGGTAGCATCGAGTGAGTAGGACGTTCATCTAATCTTGAACGCCCGGATTTTTCATGACGCCCACTCCCAAGCGCAAGATCGGAATCACCTGCTACCCCACGTACGGCGGCAGCGGCGTCGTAGCTACGGAGCTTGGCATCGAACTGGCTGCGCGCGGCCACGAAGTCCACTTCATCACCTCGTCACCGCCCTTCCGGCTGAACGGCCGCGAGGCCAACATCCACTTTCATGAAGTGGACGTCTACCACTACCCGCTGTTCGAACATCCGCCCTACGACCTTGCCCTCGCCACACGCATGGCCGAGGTTGCCGAGTTCTACGCGCTGGACCTGCTGCACGTTCACTACGCCATTCCCCACTCGCTCTCTGCCCTGCTGGCGCGCCAGATGCTGGAGACGCAGCAGGACGCCGCGCGCCGTCGCTACCTGCCCTTTATCACCACGCTGCACGGCACCGACATTACGCTGGTCGGCCTTGACCGCTCCTATCTGCCCATCACTCAGTTCGGGATCGAGCAGTCCGACGGCGTCACCGCCATCTCCAACTACCTGCGCGACCGTACCCGCGAGGCCTTTAGCATTCAGGGCGAAATCGAGGTGATCCGCAACTTCGTCAATTGCGACGTCTACATCCGCATGCCCACCAAGGTCGCGGCCATGCGCCCGCGCTATGCCGACCCCGGCCTTGGAGACAGACCAGCCGAGAAGCTGCTGGTCCACTTGTCCAACTTCCGCCCGGTCAAACGCATCCTCGATGTCGTCGAGGTCTTCGCTCGCGTCGCCGCCGCGCTGCCCGCCCGCCTGCTGATGATCGGCGACGGCCCCGACCGTTCCGCCGCGGAGCATCTCGCCCTGCGCCTCGGCGTGCAGGACCGCATACACTTCCTGGGCAAGCAGGACAACGTCAACGAGCTGCTCCCGCTGGCCGACCTGATGCTGATGCCCTCGGAGATGGAGTCCTTCGGCCTGGCCGCGCTGGAGGCCATGGCTTGCTCCGTGCCTACCATCGCCACCCGCGTCGGCGGCGTGCCGGAACTGATCGACGACGGCATCAACGGCTTGCTGTTCCCGATGGGCGACGTGGACGCCATGGCCGCCGCTGCCATCGACCTGCTGCGCGACACGCAGCGTCTCGCCGTAATGGGTACCGCCGCGCGCAAGACTGCCAGCGACCGCTTCTGCTCCTCCCGCATCATCCCGCTCTATGAGCAGTACTACGAGCGCGTCCTCGCCCGCAGCCAGGACCACTAACGAACCACCTCACGTCGTCATTCTGACGCAAGGGGTCAGAATCTCCGTCGCGCTTCTTGCTGTTGCCTGTCCTTGCCTTGTCATTCCCGCAGGGAATCTGCTTCTAAAATATCTGGAAGTTAACCTCAACATTCAGACTCCTTGCTACCGGCTTGCCATCCTGCATCGCCGGCCTGAACCGGTACTTGCTCACCGCGTCCACTGCCTTCTTGTCCAGTCCATTCCCTACCCCGTGAACGATGCGCACGCCTGTCGGCCTGCCGTTCCGGTCCACGGTCAGGTTCACCAGCACAATGCCTGCAGTTTTGGCCTTCCTCGCTGCTTGCGTGTACTGCGGCTCGACCTGGTAGATCAACTTCGGCGGCGAGACGTCGCGACCGGCCGCCTTCGCCGGGCCGTTTGAGTCGAAGTTCTGGAAGCTCACCTCGACGTTTAACTCCACCGGCACCGGCTTGCCGTCCAACATCGCCGGCCTGAACCGGTACTGCTTCACTGCCTCAATCGCCCTTGCGTCCAGACCCATTCCGACACCGCGCAACAGGTGTACATTCTCCGGCAGGCCCTTCGCATTCACGATCAGGTTGAGCAGCACAACCCCGCTGAACTTGACATTGCGCGCTTCCGGCGTTGGTTCAGGATCGACCTTGTAGATCAACGCCGGCTCGGACACTCCGCCGCCGACCTTACGTACCGGGTTTCCGGCAGCATCCGTCTTCGGGGCGGCTGACGTCGTTCTCACCGGCACCTGCGCGGCAGGGTGTTGCGGCGGAGCCTCCGCACCACTCGAGCCGCTTCCGGGCTGCGACGGCGCTTCCTCGCTGAAGGTGTAATTCACGTTGATCGTCGTCTCCACCTCGGTCGGCTCACCGTTCAGCAGATATGGCTTGTACTTCCACTGCTTCACCGCGTCGATGGCGCTCTGCACCAGCATCGGCGGCCCGCTGATCACCTTTAGGTCTTCGACGTCTCCATCCTTCGAAATCAGCGCATGCAACACCACCACCCCCTGCACATGCGCGGCCTTCGCCTCATCCGGATAGACCGGGGATGGCTGCGAAATCGCCATCCCTGCCGCTACGCCCGACGACACCCGCAGCGGCCCCGGAGACAGCGGCTGCGACGGGCTCCCAGGAGGTGCCCAGGTCTGACCGGACATACTCGCCCCCTGAATGCCCTCTGGTGGCGCTGCCGGCGCCGCCCCGTCGCCGCCAAAGGTGTAGTTCACATTGATGGTCGTCTCCACCTCCACCGGCTGGCCGTTCAGCAGGTACGGCTGGTAGGCCCAGTGCTTCACCGCTTCCAGTGCACTTGGGATCAGCATCGGAGGCCCGCCGATGGCCTTCAGGTCCTCCACCGTTCCCGTCTTCGAGATGGTGGCGCGCAACACCACCACCCCCTGCACATGTGCCGCCTTGGCAATCTCCGGATACACCGGCGGCGGTTGCGAGATCGCCTGTTCCGCCATCACACCGCCAGACACCCGTGCCGGCCCTGGGATTGCGCTGGGGGCAACCGCTCCCGCTCTCTGCGCGCCGTTTACGGTCAGATTCTCCGTCGCAGCGCCCACGGTGAGCTTCAGATTCAAGCCGCGCACCGCCCCCGAGCCGATCACAACATGCTCCTGCAACAGCCTCTGGAAGCCCCGCGCTTCCACCTCGACGTTATAGTCGGCAGGCGGCAGTCCCGCGAACACGAACTTCCCCGTGTTGTCAGTCGTCCAGATTGTTTGCTCGCCGGTGTCGGTATTCATCGCCGTCACCTTCGCGCGCGCCACCAGCGCTCCGGTAGGATCGACCACCGTTCCTTCGATCGTGCCTGCGCCGTCTCCCGGTGCCTGCGCAGGGTGCACCTGCGGCGGCGCGAACACTCTTGCAGCATTTGCAGCCACCGCAAATCCAACGCCGGGGCTTCCATTCTGTGCGCCCCCGTTCGGGCTGTCGATCGTATAGCGGTAATCGCCGCTGCCGCCGGTATCGACGAAATCCAACAAGACGCTAACGCCAACTCCGGCAAGATATTTGTAGTGCCAAATCTGGAACGGATATGTCCCGCCCCTGTGTATCACAATCTCATCCGGCTTCCCATACAGGATGTAGACGTGCCCGCGATCCGTCTCCCATCCCGGCTTACCCGCCGCAAAGTTCTCGTTTGCATACGCGATGCGGCGGTAATGCTCCTCCCGGAATGTGCCTGCCGGAGCACCCGGCGGATCGCGCCGCGCCCAGAACTGCGTGATGAAGGCATCGCGCTCCTGGTCATTCTTCAACTGCAGAAACGCCGCCCGCTCCGGATCGGTAATCACCCAGCGGACATCCTGGTCCAGCCACGTTTTGTAGATCCCCCTCGCCGTCGACGCCACAGAGGCCCCATCGCCCGGCGTCTGCGGCATGCCCTCATTCGCCGCCGTAGCACCCTTCTGGACAAAGCCTTCCCCCGCCGCTTGCTGCAGCATTGCCGTAGCCTGCGTCTCGATGAGCGGCACCGCAGTCATTCTCACCGCCGCCTGTCGCTGCGCATACGCCACTTCGCCCAGATAAGCGCCCATCCCTGCCGTCACCCCCAGCGCCAGCGCAACCACAACCGGCATGGAGACTGCCGGCCCCTCCCTGCTGCCCAGTAGCCGCTTGATGCGCATCTTCAGCACTCCTCCATTCGCTCCCAGAACAATTGCCGTGGAAAATGCTCGCCGCTCCTCCAGGTAGGAGAGCGCTCGCGCGTAAGTCAGCACGTCTCCGCCGGCGGCCACTGCCAACTCATCGCAGCAGCACTCCCGTTCGCGCCGTATCTGCCGCGACACCCACCACACCGCCGGGTGGTAGAACAGCAGCGCCTCCACCACCGACTGCGCGACGCTCACCAGGTAGTCGTGTCGGCGGATATGCGCCAGCTCATGGCACAGCACCGCCTCAATCTGCGCCGCCGAGAGCCCGGTCAGGCAGCTTACCGGGATCAGCACCACCGGACGCAGCCAGCCAATCACCGTGGGCACCTGCACCACCGCCGAATGCAGCAGCCGCACCGCGTGCCTCACGCCCAGCCGCACTCGCAGCCGCTCGAACTGCCGCTGCAGCTCCAGCAGCGGCGGCTCCGTCCCGCCCGTCTTCATCCCGCGGGCCGCGTTCAACCCGAAGCTCAGCCGCATCAGGAACAGCACCACGCCGCCCAGCCATACCGCCGGAACCCAGGGAGCGACGTCATCCAGTGCGCGCTCCACCCGGTCCTTCAGCGGTTCGGCATAAGCGCCCGAGCCATCCACCGTCACCGTGGTATCCAGCTCGAAGCGTAGCACCGCCCGTTGCAGCGACGCCCATCGCGCAGCCGGAGCCAGGTGGGCAAACGTGACCACCGGCAACGCCACCATCAGCGCGAGCCCGCAGCACGCCGCCGCGTAGCGCAATTGCGACCGCTGCCCGCGCATCAGCGCCAGCATGCAACCCAGCACCAGGGCCACCAGCGCTCCCTGCCACAGGAAATGCAGCAGCGTCCAGCCCAGCGTCTGCATTCCCCACGAATTGGCTAGTCCGTAACTCATAGCGGCTCCTTCGCTGCGTCTTCCAACCAACCACTCGCACCCAGTACCGAGTCCCTAGCAACTGCCCTTCTCAAACCGGTCCAGCATCTCGCGTATCTCTGCCAACTCCGCCGGCGACACCTTCTGCGCCGACAGCGCGCCCAGCACCAGGTTCGCCGCCGACCCGTCAAACGCCCGCTGCACCAGGTTCCGCGCCAGCCGCTGCTGCGTCTTCTCCTTCGCAATGCGCGCCTCGTACACATGCGAGCGGAACCGTTCGCTGCGCCCCAGCAACCCTTTCTCCACCATCACCTGCATCTGCTTCAGCACGGTGGTGTAGCCGGTCGCCTTCCCGCTCAGGGTATGCACGTCCCGCACCGTGCTCGGCCCGTTCGCCCACAGCACGTTCAGAATCTCCAACTCAGCCTCCGTAGGAAGCTGCACCGCCGCGTCTTTCTTGCTTCGTCGCATCATTTGCACTCCATAACCTCAAATCTCCTGAGTCAAAGTTCTTATCAACAATGAGCTGCCATCCCGAGGCAACCAGGCCGCGGTTTCTGCGGTCGGCGCAGTCGAAGGACCTGCGGTTAATTCTCCGTCGGTACTTTCTTTGCGCGGTCGATCACCACAACATCCACAGGGACATTCTTCACGGGCCGAAGCTCTAATCCGAGCTGTTCCCGCAGGGCATCGTGCAGCAAGCCTGCCCGTCTGCACATCCGGCGCAATCTCATGCCGATCACCATAGTACGATGTTACTCGTATGTCAACGACGATTCTCGTATTTCTCGAATTTCTTGCCACGTGGGGGGAGGGCCTGCCAGACGGGTGCGGATCAGCTGCGCGTAATGGTCCGCGCCACGTCTGCCCAGGTCGCCTGCAGCGCCTCGCCAAACTGCGACCACGGAGCCACGCCCGCTTCCAGTACCGGCATCACGAGCCGCACCAGGGTTCCCCGTCCCGGCCGGCTGACGATGTCCACCTCGGCCTGGTTTCCATACATCACTTCCATCCGCTCGCGCACGTTGCGCATGCCGATGCCCGTCCCGTTTCCCGCGCCGGCGCGCACGGCCTCGTTCGCACCCCACAGCGGAAACTCCGGCGGCTCCGGGTCCATTCCGATGCCGTCGTCTTCCACCTCCAGCAGCAGCCGGCCATCCTGCAGCATGCGGCTGCGCAGGGTCACCGTTCCTCCGCCAATCCGCGGCTCCAGCCCGTGTTTGATGGAGTTCTCAATCAGCGGCTGCAGCAACATGCTGGGCACCACCACCGGCAGGGTGTCTTCGGCAATCTCCTTCACCACGCGCAGCTTCTCGCCGAAGCGCACTACTTCGATGTCCAGGTAATCATCCGTGAACGCCAATTCTTCTTCAAACGGCACAAACGCCTCGCGGTTCTTCAGCAGCACGCGCAGGATATTCGCCAGCTTCACAATCATCTCGCGCGCCAGTTCCGGCTTCGACCGCACCAGCGATGCGATGGAGTTCAGCGTGTTGAACAGGAAATGCGGGTTGATCTGCCGTTGCAGCGCATCCATCCGCGCCTCCATCAGCAGGCGGCTTTGCTCCTCCAGTTGTCGCTCGATGCGGATCGAGTTCCATATCTTCAGCGGAATCCCCACCACCACTGGCGCGCACGCGCAGATCGCCAACTCCACCAGCCAATCCGATGAATGCAGCTCGAAGAACCGGGTTGGGTATTTCCAACTCAGCATACTGGTGCCAAACTGCATGACGGTAATCAGCAGCAACAGCAGAATCTGCCGGTCCAGCTGCGGCTTCCTCAGGTTGCGCGTCACCCACTGGTACAGGCTCAGGTCGATCATCGGCGAGAACGACCACATCTCTTCCCGGTCAGTAATCTGCCCGTACCCTCCGGCAATTGCGGCGACGGCAAGGTTCACCGGAAGAGTCCAGTACTCGCCATGCGCGAGCGCGGGAATCGCCAGGATCGCGCCGCCGAACATCGCTTCCCACGGCCCCATCAGCAGCCCCATCAGGATGGTCGCTTCATAGGAAAGGTCCGCTGCCAGGAAATTGGGCACATGCACGCGAATCCACACGCCCGCCGTCAGTGGCACACAGATCATCGCCACCATCGCCAGCTTCTGGCGGCGGGTCCGGTGCTGATTCAGCAACAGGTTCTTGAACGTGGTGGTGCGCGCCAAAATGGCGGCAAACGAGGCGGCAACGCCCAGTTCCACCAGCAGCGTGATCAGGATCAGGCTGTCCTTCACCTGGGGCACGCCCGCGTGCGTGATCGCCAGCACCATACCCCTTACTCTAACCCCGTCAGCACAATTCAATCCCGGGCAGACTGCGAACCGTATAATCAAAGTATGCCGTTTGAAACCGTGCGCAAGCTCGCCGATGCCGATTTCCCCACTCGCTGGGGTCACTTCCGCATCCTTGGCTTTGAGGGCGTGGCCGCCAATTCCGAGCCCTGCAACGACCAGGAGGCGCCGCCCCGGCGCGTGGAAACCGCGGTTGCCCTGGTCATGGGCGACCTCGGGGCGCCCGCTGCGAATGGCGATCCCGAGCCACCCATCGTCCGCATCCACTCCCAGTGCCTTACCGGGGACGTTTTCCACTCGCTGCGTTGCGACTGCCGTCAGCAACTCGAATTGGCGCTGGCCACCATCGCCGACGCTGGCGCCGGAATCCTCATTTATGAGAACCAGGAGGGTCGCGGCATCGGACTCATGGCCAAGCTGCAGGCCTACGAGTTGCAGGACCAGGGCCTGGACACCATCGAGGCCAACCTCGAACTGGGCTTCAAAGCTGATTGCCGCGAGTACGAACTTCCTGCGCAGATCCTGTTGTCGCTGGGCGTGCGCGCGGTGAGGCTGATCACGAACAACCCGGCCAAGGTGGAAGCCCTGGAAGCAGTCGGCGTCACCGTTACCGAGCGCATCTCCGCGGAAGTTGCCCCCCAGCCAAATTCTGCGCGCTACCTGCAAACCAAGCGCGAAAAAATGGGTCATTTGGTCAGCTAGCTGCTGTGACGCTCCCGCCACAGCCGGTAAATGCCCCAAGCCGCTGCTGAGCAGTTGTCAACGACTCGCCCGTCGAGCAGCATCGCTTCAAATTCCGCAACGCTCACGGGATGCACTTCCAGATCGCTCTCTTCGGCATCGCGGTCGTGTTCGCCGTGCGAAAGTCCTTCGGCCAGAAAGATGTGCTGCGTTTGATTGAGAACGCCATAGCCAATGCGCAAGGACGCCAACCGAGTCATGCGTTCGGCGACCAGCCCCGTCTCTTCGCGCAACTCGCCGTGTGCCAGTGCTTCCGGCGCTGCCGCGATCGTCTCCCAACTTCCCTGGGGAAACTCCATGAAACGCGCACCGGATGTATATCGATACTGTGAGACGAGGTACAGCATCTCGCCCGCCGGTGTCGACTCTAGCGGAATCACCAGGCACGAGTCATCCTTATCAACAACGCCATAGATGCCGCGCTCACCATTCGCCCGCTCGATCACGTCCTCGCGCACACGCGTCCACTTGTTGCGGTAGACTTCGCGGCTGCTGATCGTCTTGATGGCGGGATCGCTCAGGCCTTCTTCTCCGTTCCCCAGTAGACCGCGTATTTCTCGTCGGTCACGCAATACAACGGCTTAACCGGCAGCATGTCCTTTGTCGCCGACTTGAACGTGAGGTTCTTCGCGCGGTCAACCTCGATCCAGTCCGCCGCATCGCCCGCTGGCGCTCCCGGGGGTTCCGCTGGCGGCCCAAGGTCTGACTGCTTCGGGCCTGAATCGTACCCGCCAATCCGCAGCAGCCCATCCTTCGGGCCTAGTCCAAGATTCGCCGCCAGCACCAGCGGACCGTAGAGAGCGGCGCGCAGTGTCGGATCGCCCGCCAGAGGTTCGGAGTAAAGCCGCATGGGCAGGGACACTTCGATCTTGTCGCCGTCGTTCCACTCGCGCGTCAGCGGGAGGTAACTGCCGGGCTCAGCAAACGCCTCCAGTTCGCGACCATTGATGCGGACTGATCCGCCATCCGCAACCCAGCCTGGAATTCGCACGTGGATCGTCCGCCTCTGCGGAGATGCAGCCTTGATATGCAAGGTAGTTCCCTGCTCGGCCGGAAACGCCGTCTCCTGGCGCAGCCCAAACTGCTTCCCCTTCCAGTCGAGTTCAGACGCAAGGAACTGGTTTACCCAAACACCGCCGCTTGTGTCCTGGAAGTAGATCGAGTCGTTGAACTTCGCAAACTCCTCCGCGCCGGTTCCCGTGCAGCACCAGAACGACTCCTCCGCCGAGTTGTAGTAGCGCCAGTAGCCCGCCGCCAGCGGGAAGAAGTACTGCTTCAGCCCCTGCGCATTCTGCGTTCCCAAGCGGCAGTTCCACAGCTGGCGCTCATAGGCGTCCATCCAGCGCGCATCGCCGGTCCAGCTAAAGACATGGCGCTCCAGCTTCATCAGGTTGTAGGCCACGCAGCACTCGGCGTCGTGATATTCCAGGCTGCCTTTCAGGTTGCCCGGATCGCTGCGCCAGGATTCGCCCACGCTGGTGTTGCCGATGACGTAGCTCCGTTCGGTCGAGCACCTCGCCCAGGAAATACTCGGCGATCTCGCGGTAGCGCGTCTCCCCGGTCAACTCGTACATGCGCGCAGCGCCGATCACCTTGGGCACGTGCGTATTCGCGTGCAGCCCGCGCAACTCGTCGCGATGCCCGGCCAGCGGATCGAGGAACATCGGCTGCTCGAACAGCCTGCGCAGTGTCGAGATACTGCTGCTTGCCGGTCAACCCGAACAGGTTCGCCAGCACCTCATTCATGCCGCCGTACTCAGTGCGCAGCATGAACTGCCTGCTGGTCGTCGGAGATGGACTGGAAGTATGCGGCGTACCCAATCGGCCATGCCTTCGGCCACCGCCAGCGCCTGCTCGTTGCCGGTGTGGACGTACATATCCAGCATGCCCGCCATGATCTTGTGATACGTGTAGAACGGCGCCCACACCCTGGGCCAGTCGGTTGCTCCGCCCGCCAATGCTTCGAATTGCGCTTCCGGATACGCGCTCAGATAGCCATTGGCGTTCGCCTTCTGGCAGCGCGCCAATTCGGCAACCATGGTGTCGCCAGACTTGCGTAGCGTATCGTTGCCTGCGCTCGCGTAAGCCAGCGCAACAGCGGAGAGATAATGCCCGCCGTTGAAGTGTCCGCGCAAACTACAATCCGGCCTCTCCCAGCCGCCGTAGGGTGTTGCGGTTGAAGTCATCCCCGAAGTCAAGCGAAAGCTATGCAGCAGGCGATCCGTCTGCAGTGAGTCCAGATATGCCTGATTGATCTCAGCCTGCTGCTTGAAGAGCCCGTCCAGAAGACGCACCTGCGTCATGGGAAACGGCACCAGCTTACCGGATTTACCCGAAATGAACTGGTCCGGCTTGGCCGCCGGAGGCTCCAGCATTCCCAGCGCGCTGCGGCCCAGCGTCAGACTTCCGGCCACGGCCGTCATTCCCGCCAGAACACTGCGGCGGCTGGTCTTGAAGTGTCCACTCATTGCATCTTCTCCGCTGCGCAAAGCCGGTCCATCGACGGCTGCTGTAGCGTCCGAAGTCTACCAAGTTACCGCCTCAGCGACAAACGATGCGAAGCCAGCCTCCTGCGCCACGGACAGCCGGCAGCAAAAAAGCCCCCGCAAAGGAGGCTTTTCGCTGCGGCTGGTACAAATCCGACGCGCTTACTTTGCCTTGATGAGGATGATGACGAAGGTGTAGAGCGCAAGCGACTCGATGAGCGCGAGACCGAGAATGAGAAAGAGGAAGATCGCTGGGCGGGCTCCGGGATTGCGCGCGACTGCTTCGGTAGCCGAGGCAGTTGCTCTGCCCTGACCGATTCCGCACAGACCGGAGGCGATTCCCATGCCGATTCCGGCAGCGAGAGGGATATACGGGTTTGCGGTAGAGCCGGCGGCCTGGGCAAAAGCCGGCGTTGCCAACAACAGCGCCGCTAAGGTCATGAAGAGATACTGCAATGTACGCATAGGTTCTTGACTCCGTTCTCCCAAAGTACGCCGCCAGTGGGTGGTTGATGCTCACCGTGCTGGCACCCTCACGCTGAACGGCGTTGGTGCACACCGCGAAGGGAGAGAGAGCCTCCGCAGCGAAATCAAACCTGATAACTCCAGGCTTCGGCCTGGAGCAGCGCGCGAGCGCTAATGCTCCTCCGCAACCGCAAGGGAGAGATAGCTCATGGCGAGCGCCATAAAGACGAAGGCCTGCAACACCGAAACCCCCACGTGGAGGCCGAGGAAGATCAGCGGGACTCCAATGGGAATCAGCGAGAAGAACGCAAGCGTGACCATGTCCCCGGCAAACATATTGGCGAAAAGCCGGACGGTGAGCGAGAGCACGCGGGCGAGATGGGAAACGATCTCGATGGCCAGCATTAGCGGAGCCAAAAGCCACATCCAGACCGATACGTTGACCGGACCGAGGAACTGCTTGATGTATCCGAACCCGTTCTTGCGGATGCCGTGATAGTGGTAGTACGCAAAGGTGAGCAGGGCAAGCCCGAGCGGAATGGAAGCTGCCGCGGTAGGCGATTCAAATCCGGGAATGAGTCCGACCAGATTGCACAGCAGAATGAATACAAAAAGAACGGTAAGGTAGCCGACGAAGGTTGCATAGTCGTGCCCGATAATGCCCTCGGCCTGCTCGGATACAAACTCGTTGAGCCACTCGGCCACGTGCTGTACCGCTTGCGGCTTCTCCACGCTCAGCGTCACCCGGACCACGATGAAGTACGCGAGCAACAGGACAAAGACCAGCAACTCCATCGAGAACGCGTTATTAATCGGGGCTTGGGGATAGGCGGGATGAACATGGAAGGCCGCCAGCAGCGAGTCAACCTGCGGGGCGAAGTGGGCGTTCAGAAAGCGGGTCAGCAGCAGTTGGGTCGGCATAAAGAAACGTCTCGGAACGGTCAGCCTGCCCAGCTCTTGATGAGCCGCAGACCTTCAAACGAAAGGCGCAGCCACTCCGAGCGTGAGCCCTCCAACGAGGGCATAAACGGATCCGTCCAGAAACTTAAGGCTACCATAAAGCAGCGCCAGAGCGACCCCAAGACGGAGAAAGAATCCAGTCAGGACCCGGCCCAGCGGACGGACCGGCGCGGCTTTGTCGCCTCCGCTATCCATTTTGGCCATCAGCGCGGACATCAGGCGCAGCCACTCGAACAGGCCGGTTCCGGAGATCAGGCCGCCGACCGCCATCAGCGCGGCCGACTGCCAGCCCAGCTTCCACCACAGCAGTGGCACGCCCACCGCGAGCGCGATCAGCACCAGGCGGAGCGCGCTCCAGATCGACCGCTTGAAGTCTTCATCCGAGTAAGGATTCAGGCCGGGCGCGCTGCCTGGGTCGCTCCGGTTCGTGGGTTCGTCTGCATTCATTATTTCTCTTTCAGATACTGCGACGCGACAGCAATCAGGCGGGCAAATCCGCCGATGGCGCCGACTACGACACCCGCAATGGCGATCCAGGTGGTGTGAAAGTGGCGATCCAGCCACGAGCCCAGAAGCCAGCCGATGAAGCATCCAGCCGGAATGGCAATGGCAAGCTGCACCATGCCCTCGGCCTTGACGTAGTTCTGGAAAAAACCGCGCTTCTCGCCAGATTCATCTGCCATCGCTCGACCATTACAACACGGGCGACGATGCGCGTCGATATACTGAGGTGTCGGACGAAGAACCGGGGCTAAAGCCCATTTCTTGAGATGCCGTTCTGTGGCACGGCTGAAGCCGTGCCCTTCCGAGTAGCTGCGGGGCCAGGCTCCGTTTTGTCGATGGCTGGAGAACACGTGTACGAATCGCAGTTTGAAGAACGACTTTACAACGAGCGCCGCGAGAAACTGCGGCAGATCGCCGCGTTGGGCCAGAAGGCCGGGCTGAGCTACGCCGAGGCGACTTACCCGAATCACTACAACGCGACCACCACGATTCCGGAGTTGCGCGCCCGGTTTGACCCGGTTTCGGCGGAGCAGTTCGTGGCCGAGATCGAAGCGGGAACGAAGCATGAGGTGTCCATCGCCGGGCGCATTATGGCCATCCGCGTCCAGGGCAAAGCCGGATTCGCACAGTTGCAGCAGGGCGGCCAGCGCATGCAGATTTACGTGCGCAAGGACGATGTCGGCGAGGACGCGTTTGCGCTGTATAAGCTGCTCGATCTGGGCGACCACATCGGCGTGCGCGGCTATATGATGCGGACACGGACAGGCGAACTGACTGTGCATGTTACGACTCTCACTTTCCTCGCCAAGGCGATGCTGGCGCTGCCGGACAAGTACCACGGGCTGGAAGACACCGAACTGCGCTATCGCCAGCGCTATGTCGACCTGTTTATGAACACCGGGCAATCCGCGAAAGCGGCCGCAGGAACCGCAGGTCCTTCGACTGCGCTTCCTGCGGAAGCTCCGCTCAGGATGACAGGCGCGAGTGGGGATGCGGAAGAAGGTCCGCTCAACGTGCGCGAGGTGTTTGTGAAGCGCGCGGCGGTGCTGCGGGCGATGCGGCGGTTCTTCGACGAGCGCGGGTATCTCGAAGTCGAGACGCCGATGATGCATACGGTCGCGGGCGGCGCGGCGGCGAAGCCGTTTACCACGCATCACAACGCGCTTGACCTGGACCTGAAGCTGCGGATCGCGCCGGAGCTGTACCTGAAGAGGCTGGTCGTCGGCGGCATGGACCGCGTGTATGAGATCAACCGCAACTTCCGCAATGAGGGGATCTCCACGCAGCACAATCCCGAGTTCACCATGCTCGAGTTCTACCAGGCGTACTCGAACTACCACGACCTAATGGACCTGACGGAAGAGCTGGTAAAGTACGTTGCGATGGAGGTCAACGGCACGCTGCTGACCACCTTCAACGGCGTTGAGATCGACCTGCGGCAAATGGACGAAGCTGTCCATGCGCGAGGCAATCGTCAAGTTTTGGCCTACAGACGAACTACGGTCCGCCCCTCTTAGCCGACGACCTCGCAAGTTTCGAGTCGCTGCACACAGCGCTAGGCAGTAGGATTGGCAATTTACACCCGATCCTCGCCGAGAACCTTGCGCTACTTAGCACAGAAGAACTGGCGTCCGTTTACATGTCTTCGCAGAATGCCGGTTTGCCTAGCTACGAGACGCGGCAAAGGATCGGAGCCTCCAGGCATGATTCTGGCTACGTCATGAACTCGAAGACGTCGAAGAATTTGGGGAAAGCGATTGCCGAACATATTTGAATTCTTGGCCGAGGAGCACCTGATTCAGCCGACGATTATTTATGACTTTCCGCTTGCGGTTTCACCTCTTTCCAAGATCAAGCCGGACGAGCCGGAGTGGGTGGAGCGGTTCGAGTTCTACATTGGCGGCTTTGAGGTCGGCAATGCGTTTAGCGAGTTGAACGATCCGGACGACCAGCGCCGCAGGTTTGAGGCGCAGATTGAAGAGCGCAAACGCGGCGACGAGGAGGCCATGGCCGAGGTGGACTACGACTACATCCGCGCGCTCGGCTACGGGCTGCCGCCAACCGCCGGCGAGGGCATCGGTATCGACCGGCTGACCATGGTGCTGACCGGGTCGAAGTCCATCCGCGACGTGATCCTGTTCCCGCTGCTGCGACCGCAGGCGAAGTCGGCGGCGGAGTGAAGCTAATAGCGACTCGCTACCCCCCCGGGGGGGGATCCCGGGTGGCAGCACTAAGTTGTGTTATATCAATGACATGACGAACTGTAGGCAGCGTAAATATCAGATTCTGCGGCAGTTACTCGCAAATATCAGATACTCCATGGCTTAGCGCGGCAAAAAAGCAAAACTCCTCCGAGCGGCCTCCGTAAATATCAGATTCTGCGTAGGTTGGAGTCAAATATCAGAAACTAAACGAGTTCTCGCGACAGAATGAAAAAGCCCCGGCCTGGAAACCGGAGCTTTTGTTTAACTCAACTACCTTAATTCTACTCCCTTTCGCATAACTCAACTGTATGTTGGGCATGGGGTGGAAGCGGCGTGGACTGAGGGTGTTGGAGAGTTTTGCACAGCTTGAGGCCCTTGACAGTTTTTGGGGTGGGCGCGGAATGGCGCCACGCGCGGTCCGGCGCTCCGGATCGAGGCCCCGTGCGGGAAGTATTCGCTTGCGGAGTCGAGAATCAAGAGGCATAATCGCCGCCAGAGCACGTTGAAATGTGGTGGGCCCCAGAGTCTCTCTCGGAGGCGCGATGTACCAGTTTGCAACTCTCTTTTGTGTCATTCTGCTGCCCATCCTGCCGGCATTCATTCTGTTCAAAGCATTGCCTTCCACCGGTGCGGTAGACGGCAAATTGCAAGGCATGGAGATCAAACTCGGCGGCGCATTTGCCGGCTACTTTGCGGTGGTGCTGCTGATCATTGCAAATCAGAAGACGCTGATCCCGCTGCAATACAAACAGTGGACTGTGACTGGGCAGGTGGTTAACGCGAACGGGCCGCTGAATCTGCCTCTTGGGTGCGAGAATGTTTCGGTCGACCCCGCCCCGCTCACCACTCCGGTTCCGCCGCCGGGATCGTTCAGCCTGACGTACTACTCCAACTCGACTGCGACCGAAGGAATCAGCCCCATTCTGTCGATCGCTCCGGACGGCTACCAATCCGTCTGCTACTCCCTGGATCCGACCCTGACGCCGGTCCAGGGATGCCTGTCCAACGTGACCGTCACGGGGAATACGATCAACCTGGGTAAAGTGCTGGTAACGCAGTCCAGCCCCTACCCCGACAATCTCGCCCCCATCACCCCAGTGAGCGCGAGTCCAGGCGCGGACCCAGGAGGTCCCCATGCAGAGAAAGAATAAGGTGGTCGCGGCGGTGTTGCTTGCTTACCTTGTTGTGGGCTTGGGTCAGGCCGCGGCGGCCACCGTGCGGGGAAAGCTGGTCCGCGGCACAGCGGTGGTTTCGGGAGTCCAGGTGACCGTGCTCAGCGCGAAAAAGGTCAGGAGTGCGCCCGCCTATTCCGGCTCGGATGGGATTTACTACATCCCCAACGTGCCGGCGGGAAAATATACGCTGGAGATCTGGGCTACACCCAATAAGCCCCCGCTCACCGTTCCGATTCAGGTGACGGCAAAGCCGGAGACCAACGTCAATCCGGTGCAACTGCCCTGAGCAAACGCGATCGAACCCGCGCGGTCTGCTGACGATGCAGGACGCGCGGGTTCGGATTAGGGGAAGTTGCCCGGTGCTACTGGAAGTTGAGCGACTCGATGCCGAGGAATTCCGCGGACTGGCCTAGCTCTTCTTCGATGCGGAGCAGTTGGTTGTACTTGCAGATGCGGTCGGTGCGGCTGGCCGAGCCGGTCTTGATCTGGCCGGCGCCGGTGGCAACGGCGAAGTCTGCGATGAAGCTGTCTTCGGTCTCGCCGGAGCGGTGGCTGATGACGCTGGTGTAACCGTAGCGGCGGCCGAGCTCGATGGCCTCGATGGTCTCCGACACGGTGCCGATCTGGTTCAGCTTGATCAGGATGGAGTTGGCGGTCTTCTGCTCGATGCCCTGCTGCAGGCGCTCGGTGTTGGTGACGAAGAGGTCGTCGCCGACGAGCTGGATGTGGCCGAGACGCTCGGTGAGCACCTTCCAGCCGTCCCAGTCGTCCTCGGCGAGGCCGTCTTCAAGCGAGACGATAGGATACTGCTTGACCCAACCCTCGTAGAAATCGACCATCTGTTCGGAGGTCTTCTCGGACTTGTCGGACTTCTTGAAGATGTACTTGCCCTTCTCCTTGTCGTAGAACTCGCTGGAGGCGGGGTCGAGGGCGATGGCGATCTGTTCGCCAGCGGTGTAGCCGGCCTTCTCGATGGCTTCCAGAATCAATTCAATGGCTTCCGCGTTGGACTTCAAGTTGGGGGCGAAGCCTCCCTCGTCGCCGACGGCAGTGTTGTAGCCCTTCTTCTTGAGTACGCCCTTGAGGGTGTGGAAGATTTCGACGCCCCAGCGCAGCGCGTCGGCGAAGCTCTCCGCGCCGACGGGCATGACCATGAACTCCTGGAAGTCGACGTTGGAGTCGGCGTGGCTGCCGCCGTTGAGGATGTTCATCATGGGCGTGGGCAGGATGCAGGCGTTGACGCCGCCGAGGTAGCGGTAGAGCGGCAGCTTAAGCGCGTTGGCGGAGGCGCGGGCGCAGGCCATGGAGACGGCCAGGATGGCGTTGGCGCCGAGTTTGGACTTGTTCTCGGTGCCGTCGATGCTGAATCATGGTGGCGTCGATGAGGCGCTGGTTGGATGCGTCCATGCCCTTGAGTTCGGGCTCGAGGATGGATTCGACGTTCTCAACGGCGTTCAGGACGCCTTTGCCCATGATAGTGGGCCTTGTCGCCGTCGCGCAATTCCACGGCCTCGTGCTCGCCGGTGGAAGCGCCGGAGGGGACAGCGGCGCGGCCCTTGGCTCCGCCGGAGAGGGTAACGTCGGCTTCGACGGTGGGGTTGCCGCGCGAGTCAAGGATTTCGCGGGCGCTGATGGAGATAATCTCGGTCATGTTGCTCCTATGGGGGGAAAAAGGACCAGGTGCAGGAGCGACGCCGGGAGTCTGGGCCACGACGCGGTGCTGCAGACGGTCATTGAGTTTGGCGCGGCGGTCAACGGCAACGGCCGGTCCGCCGGCGGTGTGGATGGTTGTGATGAGTTCAATTGCAGAATCTTTCACCATTGAAATTCTAACAAAGCGAGATGACAGGACTGGAAATGATTTGGCCTCGAATAGGCAAATGTTTGCCCATGCAGGGAATGAAATTCATTGAAATACCCGCACTTCGAGCTTCTTTGCAATGGCCCCCCGATTGCACAAGGGGGAGCAGAGTCCAAAGTGTGTCGTGGTGCTCCGGCAACGTGAGCCGCTTCGCATTCTGGATTTTTCAGGTTGAGTACTACGGGAAGGTTTTTGCAGGGCAGTCCAAAACTGGGCTGCCCTCACCTTTTTGCGCGTGCCGGAAAGCCACCCTGCGGCTTGTTGGCGGTCTCGATTCCCTGCCGGTGAATTCCCTGCACAGCTGTGGCGGCGCCGCTACCCTGAGAATCAAGAAGTGCGGCGAGATGCGCCTCTGAGCCGTTCGCGGCATGGGAGCGTCCAAGCATCAGGGCCTAAAAAGCCGGTTGAAGGAAGGAAAATCGCCATGAGAAATGCCAATCGAGTGGAGCGAGTTAAGCTGTCCGGAAAGGCTCTGACCGCCGGAATCGTTTGCGCCGGCATCGCGTGCCTGCTTGTGGGTTCGCCAGCGCTTGCGTTGGCGCAGGACGATGCGCGCTCGGGCGTCTCGCACCCGCCGGACCCCACGACAATTACGATTCCCGATGCCAACGTCGGGGTCCAGGCTGCTGCGCCTGCGACTCCTGCGGCCAAGCCCTCGGCGGATATTCCGGCGCCTGATGAGACCGTGTACGGGCCCTATGTTCCCTACCACGCGCCCGGGACGCCAGCTGTTGCGCCGGCGGAGAACAGTGCCGCGAGCGATCCCGATGCGAACATCGTGACCGCAGCAACTGCCGGACGGGACGACCGGATGATGCAGAGTGCGGCGCAGAGTGCGGCGGCAAAGGCTGACATCGATGCGGGCATTGTGACGCGTGTGCCCTCGCGGCCGGGCGAAATCTCAGAGGGCACGCTGGTGAAGGCGAAACTGCGCGAAGATCTGTCCACGCTGACCACCAGGCCGGGCACAAAGTTCACGGCCGACGTGAGCGAACCGGTGATGCAGGACGGCAAGGTGATTGTGCCGGTGGGTTCGCTGATGGAAGGCCGCGTGACCTGGGTCCGCGGGGGCAAGCGAATCGGCGGAGCGGCGGCGATCCACCTGGAGCCGCGCACGATTACTCTTCCTGACGGCACACAATACTTCCTGCGAGCGCGCGTGATCGATACGGACCAATGGAACTCGGTCACGGTCGACGACGAAGGGACAATTCTGCGGAAGGATAACGCCAAGAAAACGGCCGCCGCCATGGGACTGGCGACAGGCGGAGGCATCGCCGCCGGCGCTTTGATTGGCGGCGTTCCCGGCGCGCTGATTGGCGCAGGTGTGGGCGCTGGAGCGGGCACAGTGGTTTGGCTGAAACAGGATCGCCAGGCCGAACTGCCCAAGGACCTGGGAATCGTCTTCAGCCTGACGGAACCGATGGACATCACCCCGGCGCACGCGGCGGTCGCGCCGGTAAAGGAAGCAATGCCCGGTGGCGAATAAGCACCGAGGTTGAATGAAGCATTTCAAAGGCCGCTCAGAAGATTGGGCGGCCTTTGTGTCGTACCCGGCGCCATGCAGCCTGAGTCTCGGCATCAGGTGGAGGGGGCCTTCTCGGCGAAGTGATGACGCCGACATAGCAGAGGATTGCGATGCTGATCGACCATGACACGACGATGGTGAGGATGGCCAGGCCGAGCACGTCAGGCTGGAAGCCAGGGGCACGTGCGACCAGAGGGTCGATCCGGTGGTGCAGCCAACGCAGACGCGGCATTGTGAGCAAAACCACGGCGATGGAGATGGCGAGCCGCGCCATGAGGAGAAAGAACGCCGACCGGCGCATCTGCCAGAGCGCGATGGCGGCGGCCAGCGCAAGGGTATAGCCGAGCCAGGATAGCGGCACTACCAGCGGACTTATGGGAGGAAGAACGGCGGCGTGCGCGTGGACTTGAGGAGCCTGCCCCGGCCGCAGACGCAGAGCAAGAGCCAAGACCAGGACAGCGGCTTCATAGATGCAGATGAGGGTGGCAAGAACGGGGCGTGCGGGGCGGTGCGCGTTCACAAACTCACCTTTGGGGTCGTCTGCCAGCTTATCAGCACCTCGAAAGCGAAATGCGGGGACTCTTCGCTGCGCTCAGGCACCCGCGGTGGCATAACTACGGGGATTCTTCGCGTACCGCTCAGAATGACAAGCGCTGTTGGTTAGTCGCGGACCTGGGCCAGCAGGCGCTTCCAGTTTTTCTGGTTGCGGCGGTAGGACTTCTTCAGGTCTTCGAGGATGCGCTCGAAGTCGCTGTGGCCGGCTAGATTCCGCCAGGCGGGGTTCTTGCTGAACCACGGATAGTTCTCGTTGCCGAGGTAGATGGCGCGGCGCAGCCAGTGCAGCGCCTCGGACTCGTCGCCATCCACGGCGAAGTAGGTGGCCAGGCGGTAGGCCATCTCGCTGTCCGCTTCGGCGGCGGCGAGGGTCTCTTCCAGGATGAAGCTTGCGGCCTTTTTGCGGTCGCCTAACTGGACGTAGCAGAGCGCGATGGTTGGGAAGACGATGCGCAGGCTGGCCTCGTCGGAGATGACATCTTCCAGGGTGTCGAACGGCGCGGGCAAGATCGCCCAGCCGCATTTGCTGGTAGCCCAGCGAGATGCGCAGCAGGGGCTGGCGCGGTTCGAGGGTGAGGCCCTTCTCAATCTCGTCGCCGGCGAGTTCGAGCTGGTTTTGATACTGGTAGACGCGGGCGCGGTGGTTGTAAATGATGGCGGCGTTGGCCGGGTTGAGGCGCAGCGAGGTGTTGAACTGGTCCAGCGCTTCGTCGTACAGGCCGTCGATGCGCAGGGTGAGGCCGGCGACCAGGTGGACGTTCCAGTCGTTGGCGGCGGTGGTCAGCAGGTGTTCGATGCCGTGGCGGGCGGATTCCTTCTCGCCGCGGGAGAGCAGCATGTAGACGCGGTAGAGGTTGGCCTCGACCGAGCCGGGATCGAGCAGGAGGGCCTTGTCGAAGGCGCGGCGGGCTTCCATGACGTGCATCTGGCCGCCCAGGCCGTGGCGCGCGTATTGCAGGTGGGTGATGCCCAGGCCGGACCAGGCGGGCGCGTAGTTCTCGTCCTGCTTGAGCACGCTTTCGAAGAGACCGCGGGCGCGGTTCAGGTCGTCCAGCGAGCCGGTGCGCGACATGAAGGACGACAGTACCGCGCGCGCCTGCAGATACTCCTCCGACAAGCCCTGGCTCAGCGAAGGCACGAGTGTCGCGCGTGCCTTCTGCGGAGGGCGCGGTATTCTCCAGGTCGCCGAAGCCCTGCAGCGTGGAGAAGACTTCGTTGCAGATCTCGGTCTGCACGCTGATGAGGTCGAAGGAGGCGACGTTGATGGAACCGCCGGCGCGCACCGACTGCGAGGGAATGTCCAGCAACTGCCAGTTCAGGTCGAAGCCCGCGTCCGAGCGCATGAAGTTGCCGGCGAGCACGAACCGCACCAGCAGCTTCTTGCCGATGGAGAGCGGATCGAGCTGCTGCGCGGGAATCGTCATCAGCGAGCTGGACGGACGGACGACCAGCGAGGTCATGCGGGCCAGGCGCGCGGCGATGGCGTCGGCCAGGGCGTAGCCGTAAAGCGGCGCGGGCGCCTTCTCGGCGTCGACCACGACCGAGTTGCCGAAGTTGATGAAGGGCAGCACGACGATGGAGTTCTGCTTGGCGGCGGCGGTGGCGCCGGACTCGCGAAAGCGCTCGGCCAGCATGGAGAGGATGCCGGTGGCGCGCTTCTCTTCCTCGGGAGATTCGAGTTCCAGCTTGCCCTGCGCGGGCACCTGCGAGATGGAGTCGCCGGGCATGCCCACCGAGTCCAGCTGCATGCGCCTTCATGATGGTGCGCAGGCCCTCGCGCACGTCGGCGGCGGAGGCGAAGCGCGCGGAGGGCTGCTTTTCCAGGCAGCGCAGGATGACCGATTCCAGCTCGACCGGCAGGTCGGGGACGATCTCGCGAATGTTGGGCGGGTCGGCGAACTGGATGGCGCGGATGGTCTGGAACTCCGGCGCGTCGGGCCGGTGGAAGGGATGCCGCCCGCTGGCGAGTTCGTAGAGAATGAGGCCGAGGGCGAATACATCCGACTGGACTGACGATCGGCCGGTGACGAACTGCTCCGGCGCCATGTAGGCGATGGTGCCGCCGCGCGCGGTGTAGGTGGCTTCGGGGCTGGGTGGCTTGCTGCGGCCGGGAGTCGCAGGGTCGAAGTCGGCGTCTTCCAGCTTCAGCTTGCGGGCGAGGCCGAAGTCGAGGATCTTGATCAGGCCGCCGTCGGTCAGCATGACGTTGGCCGGCTTCAGGTCGCGATGGAAGATGCCCAGCTGATGCGCGGCAGAGAGGCCGTCGGCGATCTGGATGCCGGCGGAGAGCACCAGTTGCAGGCTGGCCGGGCCCTCGGCAATCACCTTGTCCAGCGACTTGCCGGGAATGTACTGCATCACGATGTAGGCTTCGTCTTCGCCGCCGGACTCGGAGGGCGCCTCGCCGACATCGTAGATGGCGCAGACGTTGGGGTGGTCGATGGCCGAGGCCAGGCGGGCTTCGCGGAGCTGGGTGGTGCGCACCTGCTCCAGCGACTGCGCGCCGCGCTTCAGCAGCTTCAGCACCACCGGCCGCTGCAGCAGGGTGTCCGTGGCCAGGTACACGACGCCTGACCCGCCCGCGCCGATTTTGCGCAGGAATCTCGTAGTGCCCGATTGTGCGGCGCTTCATACCTTGATTATCGCAAGGTTGTGGCAGTGGAAGTTATGCGCACAGCTGATATGGACGTGGGTATGGCCGGTTCTAGTCAGCGCAATTCGGACGTGTCGACCCGGATGCTCGCGGCCGATCAGCGGCTTCTGACTACGCGGAATGTAGGCCTTCAGCAGGCTGCGAAGTTCGTCGATCTGGAGTGAGGTCATGTGCGCCTTCGGGATGGGGACGATGCCCTGGTTGCCGGTCTGGTACAGAATGAAGACGTCTGTCGTTTTCCGCGAACTTTGTCGTACACGGTCCAGGCGGTTCGCGTTGGATCCCCATGCTGGTTGGCAGGCGAAGACCGTTGGCGTCCAGGTCAAGCTGGTGGAGCAGGCGGTAATGACTCAGCTTCTTGTACTCCCGCTTTTGCATGCGCCGGCGCATCTACAGAAAGACGATGAGGATCGGAAGCACGCCGAGTTCGAAGTAAAGGTCGTCGGTCCCTTCGCCCGCTGTCCCGGTCATGCTAGGAAGGCAACCAGCCGATGCCGACCCAGACGATGGCGAAGATGATAAGGCCAGAAGTGTTCGAGCGCGGAGAGGTTCGAGCGCTTGCGCTGGGCCAGCGTCGTGGCGCTTGCGTATTCCCGTTCGCTTACTCGGTACTCGACATGCATGCTTTAGTGCGGTCGCCTTGGCTGCTGGCGTCACCTTTCTCCCATGGGCGCGGGTCTGCCGGAGTGTCCTGCCACTTCTTCCGCTTGCCGACGAAGAACATGATCGCGCCGAAGAGCGACCATGATGCCGCCCCAGGCGAGGTTGATGTCGATGTCCAGCGAACGGGCGTACAGCGCGGCGTCGCCATGGGTGACGAGGCCGAACACGGCCATGATGCCGCCGATGATGAGGAAGATCAGGCCAAGCGGAATGCGGATATCGAGACCCATGGAGCGGCTCCAGTTCTGTAGCATTAATTTATCAACGCTTGCGAAGCTGATCATCTGCAACTTTAGGCAAAGATCAGGTTCAGGACGACTGCAACTGCCAGCACGGCAATGGCCAGGGTCGCCGGCTTCTGGTACCACTCCAGGTGCGTTTCCACGGGCTTCGGCGTCAGCGAGTAGACCAGGCCGACCAGTTCCGGCTCGGGGCGAGGCTTGGTCATCAGCGAGATCACCACGGTCACGATGAAGTTAATGGTGAAGGCGAAGATGGCGGTCCAGAAGTTCTGCGCCATGTCGCTGGGGTACTGGTGGACGACGTGGATCCAGCCTCCGTGGATGCCGACGGCATCGCCCAGGGGCAGGGTGAGGCCGTGATGGATAAATGCCGCGGCGGTGCCGATGGTCAGGCCGGAGAAGGCGCCGTGGCCAGTGGTGCGCTTCCAGAACATGCCCAGCAGGAAGGTGGCGAACAGCGGCGCATTCACCAGCGCGAAGACCAATTGCAGCGCATCCATGATGTTGTTGAAGCCGGTGACCGCGTAGGCCGCCGCCACTGAGAGCGCAACCCCGCAGACAGTGGCCATTCGGCCCATCCACAGGTAATGCGCGTCGGAGCCCTTCTTGTTGATGTAGGCCTGGTAGATGTCGTAGGTCCAGACCGTGTTGAACGCGGTGACATTGCCGGCCATGCCGGACATGAAGCTGGCCAGCAGCGCGGTGAGGCCCAGGCCGAGGATGCCGGTCGGGAAGAAATGCAGCAGCATGACCGGGATGGTCAGGTCGTAGTTGTAGACGGGCTGGCCGTTGGAGTCGACCACGGCCGCGCCGGTGATGGGATCGGTCTTGACCGGGACGATCCCGTGGGGATGGTCCACGTCAAGCGGCACAGCGGCTGCTGGCGCCCGACGGACTGCGCAGGCGCGCTGACAGCTGCCCGGCTGCCCGGCCGCGCCACTGTGGGAGCCGATCGACACCGCGATCAGCCCGGGCAGAATGACCAGGAACGGGAAGAACATCTTGGGAATGGTGGCGATCAGCGGGACGCGGCGGGCGGACTCCTCCGAATCCGCGGCCATGGCGCGCTGCACCACCAGGAAGTTGGTGCACCAGTAGCCGAAGCTGAGGACGAAACCCAGGCCCATGGTCAGGCCGATCCACTCCACGCCCAGGTTGTTGGTGTTGGCGTGCTCCATGCCGCGCCAGGAGTGGGTCAACGATGGCGGGCAGCGTCTGCTTGATGCCCTGCCAGCCGCCCACGTTGCGCAGACCGATCCAGACCAGCGGCAGGAAGCCGGCGACGATCAGGAAGAATTGCAGGACCTCGTTGTAGATGGCGCTGGTGAGGCCGCCGAGGAAGATGTAGCCCAGCACAATCACCGCGGAGACGATGATCGAGACGTGGAAGATGTAAGCGTCGGGCAGGATGCCGTGGAACAGGCCCAGCGTCTGGATCAGCAGCGCCATGGCGTACATGGAGATGCCGGAAGAGAGGATGGTCATGAATGGCGAAGGAGAAGGCGTTGACCGCGCGGGTCTTCTCATCGAAGCGCAGCCGCAGAAACTCCGGCACGCTGCGCGCCTTCGAGCCGTAGTAGAAGGGCATCATGAAGATGCCGACGAAGCACATCGCCGGGATCGCGCCGATCCAGTAGAAGTGGCTGGTGACGATGCCGTACTTGGCGCCGGACGCGCCCATGCCGATCACCTCCTGCGCGCCCAGGTTGGCGGAGATGAAGGCCAGCCCGCACACCCACGCGGGGATGGAGCGCCCGGCCAGGAAGAAATCGTTGGAGGTGCGCATGTAGCGCTTCAGGGCAAAGCCGATGCCCAGCACAAAGGCGAAGTAGACCAGCATGATGAGCCAGTCGATGTAGGTCAGGTGGGTCAGATTCACTTGGAGTATCCTTGACGGCGGCTGCGTTGAGGTGGCGGTTTGTGGTCTAAGATTTCAGGGGCAACTCTAAATGTTTGAGCCGGATGAGTCCAGCGCCGAATTCGAATCGAGGATCCATCTGCTCAAATATTTGGAGGGGATGGGAAAACCAGAAGGGGTCCAGCCTGCATCCCACCCTTCAGCGGAT
The DNA here is from genome assembly GCA_963764735.1 of uncultured Acidobacteriaceae bacterium. GTDB lineage: Bacteria > Acidobacteriota > Terriglobia > Terriglobales > Acidobacteriaceae > Edaphobacter. The sequence continues at coordinate 1,030,562 of CAVXTS010000003.1, read as the reverse complement.
GGAGCCCTTGAGCAGCATGGCTTTGAGTGTGCCTGCTTACTGTCTGCCCTGCATGGATTCGAACTGGTGCCACGGTGCTGCTCATGAACCAAAACGATTGGCAATCGACTCCGCAAAACGGACACACGATCCTGATCGTCGACGACAACGCGATCCAGACGGCGATCGCCAGGCCATCCTGAGGCGGGCCGGCTACTTCGTCATCGCAGCGCTGAATCCGGCGCGCGCCCTCGAGCATGTTCCAGCGAGAACGAGTTCCCTGCCCAGATCAGCGCGGTCATCACCGACCACGTCATGCCCGGTATGAATGGATCGGCAGTTTGTCCGCGAGTTGCGAAAGACCCAGCCGCATCTGCCGGTCTTCGTCATCAGCGGCCTGGAAGAGGCGGAGGCCGAATACACCGGGCTGAATGTGCGCTTCCTGGTGAAGCCTCTGCCGCCGGATCTGCTGCTCTCCAACCTGCGCGATCTGCTGGATCGGCAGGAACAGGGCGCCGCATAGCCTCTTCGATTGGATTTCCCGCCCTGCCCGCGCCCTCCAAGTGTGATACCCCACCGTTCGCGGTGTGACGTGCGTCACGCACATTCCCGGCCCCATATCTGAGAGAATGAAGGTGCGATGCCTGTCCACCCCATGCCTGAATTCGGGAGCTTCTGCCTGCTCCTGGCGCTCGGTCTTACCGCTGTATAACCTGGTCTTCGGCGCCTTGCCCTGTGGGGCGGTTCGCGCAGCGGCCTGCGCATCACCGGGATCCCGGAAGTCAGTTGGAACCGCCTGGGCGAGACCGCCCGCCGCGCCGGCATTGCCAGCTTCATTGCCCTGTGCTGCGCCGCCTTTGCGCTGGTGTGGGCGGCCTTTACCAACGACTTTTCCGTCGCCTACATCGCGTCGCATAGCAACCGGGCGCTGAATCCAGCTTACAAGTTTGCCGCACTGTGGAGCGGCCAGGAAGGCTCGCTGCTGCTCTGGGCGTTTCTGCTGAGCGCCTACGGCTTTGTGCTGCGGGTCCGGCACCGTGTCGACGTTCGCCTGACCGCGTTCGCCTCGACCATCCTGGCGGGCATCCAGGTCTTCTTTGTTCTGCTGCTGGTGGTTGCGGCGCCGCCGTTCTCCATCACACCCGGGCGCGATCCCGGCCGACGGCGCTGGGCTGAACCCGCTGCTGCAATATCCCGGAGATGGTGGTCCATCCGCCGCATGCTGTACCTGGGCTATGTGGGCTTCTCGGTGCCGTTTGCCTTTGCCCTGGGCGCGCTGATGATGCGCTACCCCGGCGAGAAGTGGATCCACATCACCCGCCGCTGGACCATGGTCACCTGGCTGTTCCTCACCTGCGGCATCTTTATGGGCGCGCACTGGGCCTACTAGCGTGCTCGGCTGGGGCGGTTACTGGGGCTGGGACCCGGTGGAAAACGCCTCGCTGATGCCATGGCTGACCGGCACCGCCTTCCTGCACTCCGTCATGATGCAGGAAAAGCGCGGCATGATGAAGAACTGGAATGTGTGGCTGATCTTCTCCACGTTCCTGCTGACCATCCTGGGCACGCTGCTGACGCGATCGGGCGCGGTCAGCTCTGTGCACGCGTTTGCCCAGTCGGCCATCGGCGCATGGTTCTACACGTTTATCGTCATCGCGTTCGCGGTGTGCCTATTCACTTTCCTCTTCCAGCGCGACCACCTGAAGTCCGAGAACAAGCTGGAGTCGCTGGTGAGCCGCGAGTCCAGCTTCCTGTTCAACAACATGATCCTGCTGGCTGCGTGCTTTACGGTGCTATGGGGCACGCTGTTCCCGGTGCTCAGCGAGTACGTGCAGGGCTCCAAGGTTACGGTCGGGCCGCCGTTCTACAACCGCGTGAACATCCCCATTGGGCTGTTTCTGCTCTTCCTTACCGGCATTGGCCCGCTGCTGGCGTGGCGGTCCACCTCGCTGCGATCCATCCGGCGCAACTTTATTCTGCCCACCATCGCCATGGTCGCAACCGCGCTGGGCCTGATGATCTCCGGCATGCGTCCGTGGAACGATGGCGACGACATGCAGTCCACCCTGTTCTCGCTGGTTGCGTTCACGCTGGCGGCGGGCGTGATTACCGCCATTGTGGAGGAGTTCCTGCGCGGCGCCAACGTGGTGCGTACGCAGACGGGCAAGAATATCGTCGCGTCTACCGCTGCTGCTGATCCGGCGCAATACGCGCCGCTATGGCGGCTACATCATCCACTTCGGCATCGTGGTGATGTTTATCGGCATCGCCGGCGGAGCCTTCAACCAGTCGCGCGAGATGGAGATGGTCACCGGCAGCAGCTTCGATATCGGCCCTTACCACCTGGTCGCAACCGGGAAAACGGAGGATTCCCTGCCCGAGTACGACACCCACTACGCCCGCCTGGATGTGTACCGCAACGGCAAGTACGTCACGCAGCTTTCGCCGGAGAAGCGCACCTACTTTGCGGGCACGGACCACGAGCAGTCGTCCACCATCGTCGCGCTGCACTCCACTGCGCAGGCCGACCTGTATACGGTTTACGAGGGCGAGAACCCCGACACCGGAATGCCCATCATCAAAGCCTTCCTGAATCCGCTGATCGCGTGGATCTGGATCGGCGTGACGATTGTTGTCGTGGGAACCTTCATCGCGCTGATGCCCAATCTTGTCCGCGCACCCGTTACTCGCCGTCAGGAGGACTCGGTTCCTGCGGGACCGCGGGCACCGGTGCTAAGTCCGGCGGGAGGCGTCGCAATGGCAAAGGCCCCCAATGCGTAGACTGGTCTCATCCCTTCGGCTTCGAGGCGCAATCTTCTGGGCGCGGACCCTGCAGACCCTGCTGCTCTGCGTGATTACCGTGGCGATGCTAGGCGCCGGCAAATCGCGCGTTCGACCGCATCGGCCATGAGTTGATGTGCACATGCGGTTGTGGCCAGGTTCTGCTGGAGTGCAATCACGTCGGCTGCACCGAATCTACACGCGATGATCGCCGAGTTGCGCACACAGCTTGCCAGCGGCGAGAGCGAAACTGCGGTGCTGCAATGGTTCTCCGCCAAGTATGGGCCGACTGTGCTCGCGTCGCCCATCCGCGGCGGCTTCGACAACGCAGCCTGGATCGTCCCCATCGCTGTCTTCCTGCTGGCGACCGCGGGCACCTTCGTCGTCGTCTGGCTGTGGAAGCGCCGGGCGCTGACTCTCGCCCCCGAGAGCCCACCCTGCGGCGGCGTCCTCGACGCCCCCGCTGCTGGACCAACCACCCCGCAGGAAGCGGCCCTGCGCGAACGCATCCGCCAAGAGACGGAGTACTAACATGGCCCCAGCCTACCTCGCTATAGCAATCCTTACCGTCGGCCTCTTCGCTTTCGTCTTCTGGCCGGAACGCAACCCCTTTGTGCAGGCTGACAAAACGCGCGTCGACTACCTGCGCGAGCGCAAGGAAGCCATCTACGAGAATCTGCGCGATCTGAACTTTGAGCATCTTGCCGGCAAGTATCCCGAGAGCGAATACGCCGAGCAGCGCCGCGCCCTGGAAGACGAGGCCGCCCACGTGATTGCCGAGATGGAAGCCCTGACCGCCCGCGGCATGAAGAGCACGCGCGCGAGGACATAGGCTAGAAAACGTGTATACGTGACGTGTATACTTAGCGGATTGAAAGGAGCCTGCGATGGCGACCGCCAAAGTCTTCAAATCAGGAAACAGCCAGGCAATTCGACTTCCCAAAGAGTTTCGTCTGAAAGTGACCGAGGTCGAACTCGTGCGTCAGGGCGACGACATCGTTATTCGCCAGCCCAGGAAGTTGACGCTGATGGACGCCTATGATGCATTTGCAGGAATCGCGGATGATTTTCTCAAAGACGGCAGAAAAGATCCGCCGCCTGAACCGGTTGAGGGCTGGTGAAGATGCGGTATTTGCTCGACACGGATACCTGTGCTTTCATCGCGAGGCAGAAGCACCCAAAAGTTACTAGCCGGTTTCGAAGCCATCGTGCGGGCGATCTTGGCATGTCCGTTGTCACCTATGGAGAGCTGCGCATCGGCGCTGAAAAGAGCGACCGTTATCCCGCCACTTTGAATGCCCTCGAAATCTTCACCCGGATGGTGCCGGTAATGCCGATGGACATCGAGGTCGCCCGGTTTTATTCGCAAGTCCGGCTTGATCTGGAGCGGCGCGGAAAGATTATCGGGACCAACGACTTATGGATAGCCTCCCATTGCCTCCAACTCGGACTCACGCTTGTTACCAACAATGAACGCGAATTCAGCCGCATCCCCAATCTAGCGATTGAGAACTGGACCCACTGACCCTTGTTTATTACGCCTGTTTCGACGAAGACTCTCCGCAGCATCCTCACTTCCGCCTGCCTGATGCTGTGCGCCGCCACTGCCCTGGCCGCAACCGTAACCGGCACGGTGACGGACCGCACCACCGGTAAGCCCTCGCCCGGCGACACCATCGCCGTCATCAACACCGCGCAGGGCATGGATGAACTGGTCAAAGTCACATCCGACGCGCAGGGCCGGTTCAGCGCCAGCGCGCCCGATGGCGGCCAGATTCTGCTGCACATCACGCACAAGGGCGCCGACTACTTCAAGAGCGTCCCACCCGGGTCCACCAGCGTCGATATCGACGTCTACGACTCGGCCGCGAAGGTGGACGGCATCAGCGGCGAAGCCCTGGTGCTGCGCGCCGAAACCGAGCCCTCCGGCAAGACGCTGAACGTAACCGAGAATTTCTTTTTGCAGAATACCTCCGCGCCACCGCGCACGCAATACGGCGCCAACACCCTGGATTTTTACCTGCCCAAGGGCGCCGCCATCTCCATGACCCTGGCCAGTTCTCCCGGCGGCCTGCCCACCAACACCCCGGTGAAGACGATCGACGCGGCCGCCGGCCACTACGCATTCACCTTCCCGGTTCGCCCCGGCGAGACCCGCTTCCAGGTGGCCTACACACTGCCCTATAGTGGCAAGCAGCCGTTTTCGATCAAGCTCTCCGTGCCCACCAACGACGTCGCCGTGATGCTGCCCAAGAGCATGCAGTTCCAGCCGACGAGCACGTTTCAGCCAATCAATCCCGACCCCAATACGCAGAGCTTCGACGACCACGAACCGACCGTGGCGCAGCCGGTGGAGTTTACCCTGGTGGGCATGGGCCAATTGCCGCAGGAAGACGCGCAGGGCGCGGGCGGCGGCAGCGAATCCGGCAACGGCGCTGCACCGGCGCAGGCCGGCACCCGTCCCGGGGGCGGCCTGGGCGCGCCCGGGGACCCAGGGGACGTCAACGATCCCTGGTCGAAGTACAAGTGGTGGATTCTCTCCGCGCTGGGCCTGGCGCTGGTGTGCGGCGCAGCTATCATGCTGAAGACCAGCCCGGCGGGCGGGATGGCCCCCATGCCCTTCACGGAAACTCCCACGCTGAATCCGATCTCCGCCGCAGTCGCGTATCCTGAAGCGGCGTTCCCGGTTGCGGCGCCGCAAGCCAGCCCGTTGCTCGGCGCGCTGAAGGACGAGCTGTTTGAACTGGAAACCGACCGCATTACGGGCAAGTTGAGCGACGCCGAGTATGCTGAACATAAAGCAGCATTTGACGTTGTCCTGCGCCGCGCTCTCAACCGCATCGAACCCGGCCCTGCCGCGTCTAATAGCTGATGGGGCAGATCGGTCGCGTCAGACAGCCGGCTGCCGGATAGGATAGACAAGACCGTGAACACCTTCAAATCGACCTTCCTGCTGGTACTGCTTACGCTGTTGCTGATCCTCCTGGGCGACCGCATCGGCGGCGAGAACGGCATGATTCTCGCGCTGGTGGTCTCAGCCGTCATGAATTTCGTGTCCTATTTTTACTCGGACAAGATTGCCCTCGCGATGTACCGCGCGCAGCCAGTGACGCGGGAACAGCTTCCGCGCGCCTATCAGGTAGTGGAGCGGCTGGCCGCGAAAGACGGTATTCCCGTGCCGAAGATTTACGTGATTCCGACCGAATCGCCTAATGCCTTCGCCACCGGCCGCAACCCGCAGCACGCGTCGGTTGCGGTAACCCACGGAATTCTGGGCCTGCTGGACGACGAGGAACTGGAAGGCGTGCTGGCGCACGAGCTGGGCCACGTGAAGAACCGCGACATCCTTACCAGTTCCATCGCCGCCACGTTGGCCGGGGCCATCACGCTGATTGCGCGCATGGGCTACTGGGCTTCTCTATTCGGCGGCTACGGCGGCCGTGGTGGCCGCGACCGCAACGGCGGCGGCCTTACCGCCCTGCTGATGCTGATCGTCGCTCCCTTTGCGGCGATGCTCATCCAGCTCGCCGTCTCGCGCTCGCGCGAATACGAGGCGGATGCAACCGGCGCCCACACCACCGGCAATCCATACGCCCTGGCCCGAGCGCTGCAGAAGCTGGAGGACTACTCCAAGCGCGTTCCGCTGCCGGCTACGCCCTCCACCGCGCACCTGTTCATCATCGCGCCACTCATCGGCGGCAGTTTTCGCAGTTGGTTCTCCACGCATCCGCCGACCAAGGAACGCATTCGCCGCCTGATCGGCCGCGACCTGGTTTAGCAACCATACATTCGAGTTTTCAGGGTGCCTCCGGGACTATACTGGTTCCACAGTTGATGTATCCGGGGGGCAAGAGCCCGCGCGGTTTTCCCTCAAGGAAAAACGTGCTTGAATGACCTTCGCCGGGGACGCACATCCTGTGGAACCGGTCTAGCATGAACGGCATGGCATTTTTCCTCCGCGCGCTGCGGCTGTTGGCCCTGGTCGTCTGGGTCGGCGGCCTTATCTTTTTCGCCGCCATCGAAGCGCCGGCCGCATTCCACGTGATGGGGACAACGCGCCAGTTTGCCCTGCTGATCGGTGGCAGCCTGGGCACATTGAACGCGGTGGGGCGAGATTGCGGCTTGATCTTCCTGTTGGCCTCGATCGCGCTCTGGTTCCGGACGGATCCACGGGGCCGCAGGCTTCTGCTGGCGCAGATGTTGCTCATCGTGCTGATGATTGCGGCAACGATGGTGGTGCAAGACCGAATCGTTCCCTCAATGGAGCGCGACCGCGCTGCCGCGGGCGGCGATATCAACGCGTTGCCCACGGACAACTCCGTGCGCGCTCACTTTGACCGTCTGCACGGCGTCTCGGAGAAGGTTGAGGGCTCGGCGCTGTTTCTTGGCATAGGCGTCGTTGTGTTGCTCGCTGCAGAGCCCTCTGCCGCCCGGAAAACTGACTCCGCCGGGTAGAATTGTAGAGACATGAAAACTGGAATCATCGGTCTGCCGCAGGTCGGCAAGACTTCCCTGTTCAAAATCCTTACCAAGGCCCGGACTGACAGCTTTGGCCACTCCAATCCCCGTGAGGCGCACCTCGGCATTGCCCGCGTGCCCGACTCCCGCCTGGACAAGCTGGCCGCGCTGGCCAACACCCGCAAGACCGTCTACGCAACCGTCGAGTACGCCGACCTGGCCGCCATCGGCGAAGAGGCGCTGAAAGAAACCGCCTTTCTGCAAAGCCTGCGTAACGTGGACGCCATCATCCACGTGCTGCGCGCGTTTGACGACGACACCATTCCCCACGTGGGGCCTATCGACCCGCTGCGCGACATCGGCAACGTGGAGATCGACGTGATCGTCAGCGATCTGACCCAGATTGAGAAGCGGCTGGAGCGCGTGGTAAAGGACATGAAGAAGGCGAAGACGCCCGAGGTGGAGCGCGAGCACGCGCTGCTGCTGCGCTGCAAGGCGCACACGGAGGCCGAGAAGCCGCTGCGCGAGATGGAGATGACCGCCGAAGAAAAGAAGCTCATCCGCGGCTTTGTTTTCCTCTCACAGAAGCCGATCCTCTACGTGCTGAATATCTCCGAGAGCAGCACGCTGGGCGTGGACCTGGACGCGGCGGTCGCGAAGTATGGTCTGGCCGAGGTCGCCTCGCGGCCCAACTCCGGCGCGACCGCCATCTGCGGCAAAGTCGAGGCCGAACTGGCCGAGATGGATGACGCCGAAGCCGCCGAGTTTCTGGAAGGCTACGGCTTGACCGAAAGTGGCCTGGTCCGGCTGATCCGGAAAAGCTATGAACTGCTCGGGCTCGCCAGCTTCTTCACCGTCGGTGAACCCGAGACGCGCGCCTGGACCATCCCCATCCACTGCCGCGCACAGGAGGCAGCCGGGGCCATTCACTCCGACCTGGAAAAGCACTTCATCCGCGCCGAGACCATCCATTGGGATGCGCTGCTTGCTGCCGGCTCTGAGGCTGCTGCGCGCGCCCAGGGAATTCTCCGGTTGGAAGGCAAGGATTATCCCGTGAAGGATGGCGATGTGCTGAACATCCGCCACAGCGGTTAGGGCGCCATGATCTTGCCCGCGCTGCCGGTATCACGCTTCTGGATTGCGCTTGCGCTCGGCCTGTTCGCCGGCCTGGCCGACTACCTGGGCGGCTTCTTGCTGGTTCGCCGATCGCCCTCGGCGCGCGCGCTGCGTTATTTTGTGGCGCTCGGAGCAGGGTTTATGCTGGCCGCGGCGCTGCTGGAGATGCTGCCCGAGGCCTTCGCCGTGAATGCGCACTGGGCCGCGCTGCTGGTGCTCGCCGGCTACTGCGGAGTGCATCTGCTGGAGCACACGCTGGTGCCCCACTTCCACTTCGGCGAGGAGACCCACCACCATGAGTTCCTTTCCTTAAAGAGCAGCTATTCCGTGCTGCTCGGCCTGGCTACCCATACCTTCTTCGACGGCGTTGCCATTGGCTCAGGATTCGTGGTCTCCGCCTGGCTCGGCTGGGTGCTTTTCATCGCCATCTTCCTGCACAAGGTGCCGGAAGGCTTCACCGTAGCCAGCGTGATGCTCGCCGGCGGCCAGGGACGAAAAGCGGCGCTCAACTCCGCCCTGTTCCTGGGTGCCACCACGGTGGCCGGCGTGCTCGCCATCAATCTGCAGCCGGGGTGGGTCAAGGCCGGCCTGCCCCTGTCGGCCGGCGTCACCATCTATGTGGCCGCAACCGACCTGGTGCCCGAGGTCAATCGCGAGCCCGGCGTGCGCATGGCTCTTATCTTTTTCGCCGGCGTCGTGCTGTTCTTCCTGCTGCGCATGCTGGGACCGGGCTAGAGAACCTGCAGCGTAACCTTGACGGAGTGCACCAGCGCGTTGCCCGTGGGGCCGGTCGCTGTGCCAGTGACAGTGATGGTGTACGACTTGGCGTTGGTAAGCTCCGGTGCCGTATTCACGCGGTCCCCGCAGCCGGTCAGTGCCGTCAGCAGGAGGCAGGCTGCGGCCAGCGCGAGGAAGCTGCCCCTTGACCCCAGTCTCCGCCAGCGCCTGCTGAAGCCAAGCGCTGGCAGCAACAGGACAGCCACCCATCCCGAGGAACCGGAGAAATCCCCTGAAGGCCGTGCCCCAATCCGCTCTGGGCTCTTCTCCAGCGCGACCACGGGCGTCTGGATGGTGAGCGTAAAGCTGGTCACAGCTCCGCCCGGAGGCAGGCTGGTTGGATTCAGCGAAGCTGTCGCCCCGACCGGCGCGCCCTGCACCGCCAGCGTGATCGGACTGGCCAGGGCCGCGCCCTGCATCGCCACCGAGAAGGCATACGTCGCCGCGCTTCCGGCCGAAACCGCCTGCGTGGTCAGCCCCGAGGAAGCGAGGCTGAAATCCGGGGCCACACCCACGACTACGGTGGCAATCGCCGAGTCGCTGGCCAGAAAGTTTGCGTCGCCCGAGTATGCCGCGCTGAGCGTATGCGTGCCTAGCGCCAGAGCACTCGTAGTGAATGTCGCGCTGCCCGCAGCGGACAGCGGCGCCCCCGCGAGCACCGTCGCTCCATCCAGCAGCGCGATGCTGCCCGTAGGCACGCCGCTGGTGGTGCTGGCGACCTGCGCGTTCAGCGTAACCGGAAGCCCCACGCTGGGGTTGCCGGTTGCGTTCCACAACGTCGCCAGCGAGGTCGCCTTCGCGATGGTCAGGCTCGCGGGCGAAAGCGTGATGGTGTAGTCGCCCGCGGCGCTGCCCGTAAGCGCCGCCGTGATGGGATAACTCCCCACCGGCGACAACGTCCCGGCACCGCTGGCGAACACCGCGGTAACATTCCCCGCATCCTGCGGCAGCACGCCACTGAGCACTCCGCTCAGCAACGGAACGGCCTGGCCGTACAGAATGGACGCTGGGCTCGGCGCCGCCGTCACAGGCAGCGGCGTCACCACTATCGCCAGCGAAGGCGCTTGCGCCGACCCATGGGTCGCATCGCCCGGGTAGGTCGCAACCAGGGTATGCGTCCCAGCGCTCAGCGTAGTGGTGTTAAAGCTGGCCGAACCGGTAGCGCTCAACACAACCGTCCCCAGCGTGACCGCCGACCCGCCGCCGGTGTCCACAAACGTAACACTGCCCGTGGCCGGCGACGTTGCGGACAAGGTCGCCGTCACAATGCCGCTTCCGTATGCAATCATCGACGGCCCTGCGAGCGCGAGCGTCGACGCTGCCAACCCCGTCGCTCCCACTCCCGCGATCGTTTGGATGTTCGGCCCCGGCGAGGGCAGCGCGTCGAGTTGCCGCACTCGCTGATTGCCGCTGTCGGCCAGCGTCACCAGCCCCCCGGGCGACACCGCCACCGACCGCGGCGAATCCAGGCTGGCCGTCACCGCCGGCGTCCCGTCTCCGGCGAAGGCCTCGATTCCGTCGCCCGCAATGGTCGTAATCGTGCCCGCGGGCGAGATTCGCCGAATGCGATGGTTCGCGCTGTCGGCCACGTAGAGGTTTCCCGCCGTGTCCAGGGTCAGCCCCCGCGGCAGCGCCAATCCCGAAGCGGTCGCCGGGCCTCCGTCCCCGCCAAACTGCTGCACGCCGCCGCCGGTCACGCCCACGCCCGCCACCGTCGCGATCACTCCGGTGGCCGCGCCCACTTTACGCACGCGGCCATTGTGCGTATCGGCAAGATACAGGTTCCCCGCGGCGTCGAGCGCCAGGCCGCCGGGCGAATCGATCGAGGCCACCGTCGCCGGGCCGCCGTCGCCGCCAAAACCCTCCACGCCTTTGCCCGCCACGGTAGTGATCGTCCCCGACGCGGCGGCGATCCTGCGAATCCGGTGGTTGCCGGTATCCGCCACGTACACGTTTCCCACGGAGTCCAGCGCGACCGCCCTGGGCAGGTCGAGCGCGGCCGCCCTCGCCGCCCCGTTGTCGCCGGAATCGCCCGCCGTGCCAGTGCCCGCAATCGTCGTGATAATGCCGGTCGCCGCAGTCACCATGCGAATCCGGTGATTGTGGCTATCTGCAATATAGAGATTCCCGGCCGCATCCACTGCCAGCCCCATCGGCGAGTCCAGCTCCGCAGCAGTGGCTGGCCCATTGTCGCCCGCGAACCCCTGCACGCCGCTGCCTGCCACGGTGGTCACCAACCCGGCCGCGGAAAGCTCGCGCACAACCTGGTTGCTCGTGTCGGCGATAAAGAGGTTACCCTGCGCGTCGTAGGCAATCGCTGAGGGAAGCGCCACCGGCAGCATCGCCGCCTGCGTCTGGGCCGGCGCCGGCATGGCCAAGCCAAGCACCATGCAAACCGCTATGCCAATCTGACCGGAAAAAATGCGGCGTACTGCTTCGCGCTGTGGGTTGGTTCTGCTCTGCGTCCCCATTGTCTGCTCGTCCCGGACCCGCTTTTGCGCGCGAATCCTGTGCGTCTCTGAGAGTACCACCAAGCCCGGCCTTTGCCGTAGAGTTTTGCCGTGGTACGCTGCTCTGGAATCGCAGCGGCGATCTTTGCAACCTGCAACCGCGCCGCAACGCCCTCACGGAGAACTATGCCCAGGCACTGTCTTACCCTCGACCTGCAGAACGACCCCCACAAGATCGCCGAGTACAAGCGTTACCACGAAAAGATCTGGCCGGAGATTCGCGACAGCCTCCTCGCCGCCGGTGTCACCGCCATGGAGATCTACCTGCATGGCACGCGCATGTTCATGATCATGGACGTCAGCGACGATTTCTCGCTGGAGAAGAAGGCCGCCATGGATCGCGCCAACCCCAGGGTCGGCGAGTGGGAAGCGCTGATGGCAAACTTCCAGGCCGTCCCCGAGGGCGCCGATCCCGTGCGCCGCTGGGCGCCCATGGAGAAGGTCTTCGACCTGGCCAGACAATGATCCGGGTTGTCACTCCGCAGCGTAGCGGAGGAATCTGCTTCTTTCTTTTACGCGAAGCCTCGAGAACGGCACGAAGTGCTCACTTCTTCGCCATGCCGTAGCTGCACGTGTCGATATCCTTCGGCCGCATGGTGATAATCAGCCTGCGTCCGGCCAGCAACGACGACTCAATCTTCACCGGAATATTCGCCGTGCACAGTCCGTCCACGCGCGCGATCACCCGGTAGAATCCCTTCGCGACCTTGTCGAACCGGAACTTCCCGTCGCGCTCGCTGTTCACGCTGGCTACCAGGACATGGGGCTTCTCCTCCGTAAACAAGGACACCACCGCCCGCGGCATCGGGTCGCCGCCCAGGCCCTGCACCTTGCCCTCCAGGCCGTCCAGCTTCAGCGGCGCCGGGTCCTGCGAGTTCTCATCCACATACACCGGAACGGGTACCGCGGCGGATTGCCCCCAGCCCGCATGCGCACCAACGTTCACCATCACCAGCCCCAGAGTTGCAATTCGCGCCTTTTTCATGGTGGTCATCAGCAGAGTCTAGCGCACCGGCACATCCATCCGATATTGAATTCGATGGTCCCCGTCTGTTGGCTTGGATGGAGCATTGTTGCGTCGGGAGGTCCGACGCGTCAGAATTGGCGTGACGAGCCAGCCCGACAACGGCCAGTCAAAGACCCCAGCATGAGAGCTGTCATCCTCAGCGCAGCCTGGACGAAGAGCCTGCCCTGAGCTTGCCGCAGGAATCTGTGCTTGTTTTCCCTCAGATCACCGGGTTGAACGTCACCAGCACGGCAACAAAGATCAGGCCAAAAAGGATCACCAGCACCGTCCAGTACCGATCCACCCACGACTCACGCAACAGACTCATTCCACCCTCCTGTTCCACTTTTCAATCCTAACTGAACTCCTCGATCCCCGCGCTCGACAGGATCTATAGCTTGCCCACGCTCGCCTGGCGGTCTGCGTCGATGGGCATCAGCGCGTCGGTCCGGGTCATCTTCAGCATCTCCAGCACGCGATCGCTCACGCCGCACAGCCGGATGGTGCCGCCACGCCCGGAGACCAGCCCGTAGGTATGGATCAGGAAACCCAGCCCCGCGCTGTCCGAGTACTGGCAATCGGTCAGGTCCAGCACCAGCTTCTTCACGCCTTCCTCGATCAACTGCTGCACCTGGCCCTCCACCATCTTCAGGTTGGAGCCAAGCGTAAGCGAGCCATGGACAGCAACGACCGCAGAGGCCGCATTCAGCGTATCAACCGTAATATCGAGCGCCATGGCTGCACCATATCACGTCGCGCGAAGGTTGCGGAACACCCGCGCTCCCCCCAAGCTCACATGATCTGAAAGTTAACTTCCACGTTCAGTTCAACGCCTACAGGGCGTCCCTTGAACGTGGCCGGCTTGAATTGATACCGCCGGACCGCCGCTGCGGCGTTTTGATCCAGGCCCATTCCCACCCCTCTCACCACCCAGACATCCTCGACCGTTCCCTTGGAGGTGACGATCATCGTCACAAGGACAATGCCCTGGAACTTCTGCGCCCTGGCTTCCTGGGAGAACTCCGGATCGGCCATTCTGGTCAGCACTGGTGGTTGAAGAACGTTCGCGTCGGCCCTCGGCTTCTCGATCCACTGTCCGTCGTCGTCGAAGAATCGAATGCAGTCGCATTTCGCTGCCTCGGTAACATTCAACCCCAAAACCTTCTTGAGACGATCAGGTACCGCAGCGGCTGCCGATTGCAGGTCCGGAAAGAACAACGCATCGGCCAAGTCGTCGCCCTTCATCGGAACTGGTGCGCCAGACGTGACGATCTCGAGCGTCATGGGCGATCTACCCGACCCCAGGAACTTGCCGGTCTTGCTGTCACGCACCACCGCCGACCGGTTGCCCTTGATCGTCAGCTTGTCACCCTTCAACTTCACCGACTCCACCGTAAACACGCCGAAAATGTGTACCTGCACCGGATCGCCCACCAGCTTCCCGTCCACCCATTTGTACCGCGCCACCGATTCGGCAGAGAAGTTGCGTAGTTGCCATTGGGGCTTCACCTTCAACGCCTGCTCCAGCCCTTTCGCATCGATCTGCCCAAATACCGTTTGCGTTCCGGCGACCGCCATCAGCAGGGAGACAGTCCTTATCCACCTCATAGAAACCTCGCAGGAGCCACAATATCAGTTACCTTGCGGCGACTTCATCTTAGTGCCCGGAATGTACTTTGACCGTCCCGTCCTCCCCGTGGGAGACCCGGTGAAAGAGCCAAACCACCGCCGCCGACGCGAATGCCACCAGCGCGGTCCAGCGAAAAATATCGACAAAGGACAGCAGCAACGCCTGCCGCTCCAGGTTGCGATAGAACAAGCCGAGCGCCGCCGGCCGCCCTGCCTGTGCGCCCAGTTGCCGGCCCAGGTATCCGCCCGCCGCGCCCAGTTGCTGCTGAAATTGGTGGCTGCTGGGCGGCAGGTCCGCAGCGAGTTGCGACTCGTGGAAGTTGGTCCGGCGGACCAGAAACGTCTGCGCCATCGCGATCCCAATCGAACCGCCGATGTTTCGCAGCAGGTTGAAGACGCAGGTGGCGTTGCCCATGTTCTTCGTTGGCCAGCGTGGTGATGGCCATGCTGGAGATGGGGACGAACACAAAGCTGAGCGCGAAGCCGGTAATCACAATCGGCATCAGCAGCGTCCACGGGCTGATCTCCAGGTCGACGAAGGAGAAATACAGTGTGCAGATGCCGAACACGGTGAATCCAGCGCTGGTCAGGTACCGGTTGTCCAGTTTGTTGCTGATGACGCCGATCACCGGCAGACCCAGCATGGATCCAATCCCACGCGGCCCCACGACAATGCCCGCAGTCAGCGCCGTGTAACCCAGCACCTCCTGGTAGAACAGCGGCAGCATGGTGATGGTGATGTAGATGGTGAAACCCAGCAGGAAGATTAGCAGGCAGCCGACGGCAAAGTTGCGGTCGCGCAGCACGCGCAGGTTCACCAGCGGAGTCGCGCGACCGCCAGCAATGCCACACAAACCAGAACAGCGAGATGCCCAGGATCATCACCGCCCAGCGAATCCACACCGCACCGAACCAGTCGTCTTCCTGCCCTTTGTCCAGAATCACCTGCAGGCATCCGGTCCACAGAACCAGCAGCCCGAAGCCCAGGTTGTCGAACGCGCTGGGCTTGGCATTGCGCACATACACCGGATCATGCACGTAGCGGCTGATCATGTAGACCGCCAGCGCGCCGATGGGGATGTTGATGTAGAACGCGTAGCGCCAGCTATAGGTATCGGTCAGCCATCCGCCCAGGGTCGGCCCCAGCACCGGCGCCACCACTACGCCGAACCCGAACAGCGCCATGGCCGCGCCGCGCCTGGCCGGCGGAAAGGTCTCCAGCAGAATCGCCTGGGACAGTGGCTGCAGCGCGCCTCCGCCTGCACCCTGCAGCACGCGCGCAATCAGCAGCATCGAAAGCGTAGGCGCAGCGCCGCAGAAGAAGCTCGATATGGTGAACAGCACGACGCAGGAGATGAGGAACCGCTTGCGCCCGAAGCGCAGCCCAAACCAGTTGCTCGCCGGCAGGATGACGGCGTTGGCAATCAGGTAGCTGGTCAGCACCCACGTGGCTTCGGAGTTCGACGCGGCCAGCGACCCGGCGATGTACGGCAGCGCCACCGATGCGATGGCGGTATCCAGCACCTCCATGAAGGTCGCCAGCATCACGGAGATGGCGACGATCCACGGATTCACCAACGGCGTAGCCGGTCCTGCCGCCGGAGCGGCGACCGCAACCTCCGTTGCCTCGTAGACCTGCGTGGTTGTCGCCATGCCTCCCGGCCCCTGCTGGAACACTCCAGCCTAGGCCCGGGGAAGCACCGGCGCAGTGCCCGCCGTCACGCAGCGGTTCGCTTATGCATGGCCCATCACCACCGTGTGCGGGCTCATCGGGATCGGGTGCGGCGTGATGTTCTTGAACCCGCCTCGTTGTACATGGCGGTCAGTTCTTTGAGCGTGTAGGCGTCGCCCGCGGCCGTGGTCGTCAGCATGATCATGCTGAAGGCCGCCGGCATGGGCGGCGACACGCGGTCTTCATTCGGAACGAACTCCAGCGTGGCCGCGCGGCCGCCCGGCTTCAACGCGCCGCGTACCTTCTTCAACAGGCCCACATTGGTCGGCACATCGAAGTGGTGCAGGAAGTTGGTCAACAGCACTGCGTCATACGGTCCGCCAAAGTCCACCTCGAATGCGCTGCCGGGCAGCAGGTCGTAGCGGTCGGCAACGCCGAACTTTTTCGCATTCGCCACAGCCACCTTCAGCACATTCGCCCAATCCAGGCCGGTCACATGCGCCTGCGGATTCTGCTTCGCGATCTCGATGCCGAACAGCCCGTGCCCCGCGGCGATATCCAGCACGCGCATGGGGCCGTTGTGACCCTCCAACACCACCGCGCCCAGCGGTCCGGCCATGGGGCCCATCATCGGCGCCATGTTCTCCGCAAACTCAACCCAGACGGGATTGTCCGGCTCCACGCTGCCCTCACCCGGCAGGGTGGTACGGCCGTTACGCACCACGTCGGCAAGGTGATCGTACGCCTGATTCATGACCGGGTTCGCCAAAAACTGGGCAATCGAGGCCATGCAGGCAGGCGAACGCGGATCGAGAAACGCTGCGCTCGTCGGCGTGTGCTTGTAGTGCCCGTTCTCCTTGGCAAGAACGCCGTTGATCACCAGGAAATCGCACAGGATGCGGGTCCCGCGTTCCGATGCTGCACAGTGCCGCGCGATGGAAGCAACGTCGCCCGGACCTTCGCCCACGGCGCGGAAAACATCGAGATCGATGGCCGCTCTCAGCGCCGCGGTGCGCTGATGCGCATTCAGCATATCAAACACCAGGCGGGGGTCAAGCGGAGCTTCAACAGGACTACCGGCTTCCATACAAGTCTCCTTCGTTTCCTTTGTAGGGTGGAATTCCAACTGGGCCCGCTGGCTGTTCACGCCAAGCTCTGGCAGGCTATCACACCGCGCTTGCACCTGGCATGCGCCGGCGCAGGCTATTCCGTGGTTACGGCCTTAGTCAAATTCCGCGGCCGGTCGACATCCACGCCATGTCGCACCGCCATGAAGTACGCGAAGAGTTGCAGCGGCACAATCTCCGACATGGGCAGCAGCGACTCGCTCGCCCGATCCACCGGAATGGTATGCGACGCCAGCGACGGAATCGTCGCATCCCCGGCATTCGCCAGCGCCAGCACGCGCGCGCCCTGTTGCCGCATGTCGTAAAGCAGCGACACCGTCTTCTCGTAGCGCAGCATCGACTCGGGGTCATCCTCATCGACGGTTGCCAGCACCACCAGCGGAACTTCGGGCGACACCAGCGCATTCGGCCCATGTTTCAGCTCCCCGCTGGGGTAGCCCTCGGCGTGCAGGTACGACGATTCCTTCAGCTTCAGCGCGCCTTCCCGGGCAATGGCGTAGTGGACGCCGCGCCCCAGGTAGAGAAACGTCCGCGCGTCCGAATACTCCTCGGCCAGCCCGGAGATCATCCGCTCCCACGCGGGAAGTTGCTCCGCGATCGACGCCGGAACCCCGGCCAGCGCATCGAGTTGCTCCTCGATCTGCTCCGGCGCCAGCGCCCGCCGCTCCCTTGCCGCCAGCAGCGCCAGCATCAGCATCAGCGTGAGCTGCGTGGTGAAGCTCTTGGTGGCCGGCACTGCCAGCTCAACCCCGGCCTGCGTGCACAGCGCCACGCTGGCCTCGTGCATCATGGTCGAGCCCGCAACATTGGTCACCGCAATCGTGGGATGCCCGCGCCGGTTCGCTTCGCGCAATGCCGCCAGGGTATCCGCCGTCTCGCCGGACTGCGACAGCACCATCACCGGGCTGGGGCAGTCCGGATGCCGCCGCAAATGCGTGGAACGGCACGCATATTCGCTCGCATATTCCACGTCGACGATCAGGCCCGCGATGTCTTCAAGCAGAATCTCCGCGGCCAGCCCCGCGTGCCGGCTGGACCCGCTGGCGGCGATGATCAGGTCGGAGTGTCGCCGGATCAGCGCCGCAACAGCATCCAGGCGCTGCTCGCGAAACTCAGGAACCGCGCCGGACAAATCCAGGTAATACTCGATCGTCCGCGCAATGGCCGCGGGTTGCTCGTAAATCTCGCGCAGCATGGCATGGCGAAACTTGCGTTTTTCGGATTCCGATTCAGGCTCGAACAACATGACGGACTTGCTCCTACTCTCATCATTGCACAGGAGATTTGCCGTAGACTCAAGAGATGCGACTGACGCCGGTATTCCTGCTCTCCGCCACCGATGTCGCCCACTTCCCCACTCCGGCGAAGACTTTCGGCGCACCCGAGATTGCATTCCTCGGCCGATCCAATGTGGGCAAGTCGTCGCTGATCAATGCGCTGCTGGGCTCGAAGCAGGCCCATACGTCGTCGACCCCGGGACGAACGCGCGCCATCAATTTTTTTGCGCTGCACGAGGGCGCGGGCGAGAAGAAAAAACCGCGGCCCACGCTGATCTTCGCCGACCTGCCCGGGTACGGCTACGCTAAACTCTCGAAATCCATCTCCGCCGAATGGCCCAAATTCATCGAGCCATACCTCGCCGAGCGTGAGACGCTCGCGCTCGCCATTTGCCTGGTGGACACCAACATCCCGCCACAGCCCAGCGACAGAGTCCTCATCGATTTTTTCAAGCAAACCCAACGGCCGTACCTCGTCGTCGGCACCAAGTCCGACCGGCTTTCGAGTAACGCCCTGGCAAAGAGCCTCGCCGCACTGAAGCGCGCCCACGAGGTCGAAGAGGTGCTGGCCGTTTCGGCGAACACCCCCACCGGCACCAAGACCCTCTGGCCGCGACTCACGGCTGTGGCTGAAGGTTAGGCTGGCTCGGGTTTCAGACCCGCGAATGACCGTTGTTCCTCACCGGAAAGCCAAACGAAGCGCAAAGTGCGATCGTGCAATCGCTGATAGCGAGAGATACCTTCCAGCCATGCGCGGCGTGGTCCCGAAACGAGCTCGTCCTTAGCAAGAAGCGCTGCATCCGATGCGTTGGAGGCAGTAACAAACAGCGTTTCATGCCATTCGCGTTCCGTCAGCCAGGCGGTGAGCTGCGCACTTGGCAATGCCGCTCCGCTCTTCTGAACGAGTTTGAGTCGTGCCATCCCCAACTGGGCGAGCGCCTGTAAATCCCCTTCTATCGAAGACTCGTGAGAATCGTTCTCATCGTCAGAGATTTGAATCTGAAGGTCTGGAAGAAGACCGCGCTCCAGCACCTCCTTTAATACCGCTGCCGGCTTCGCGGTAAGGGCAACACCCAGCGGTCGCTTTTGCCGTATCTCGTTCTTCAAGGTCCGCAGAGCCTCGTCGAGCGTGTTGACCATAAAGTCGATCCCGCCTTGACGTAGCACATTCTTGACCGCACTCACATCGGGATCGACCACCAGCGACGTGCCTCCGGCAATGCTCACCGCTGCAGGCAACCCGCTTGTGGAAAAGCCCTCACCGCACCCGAGCACGAGTTTGCCACCCCATCTCTCACGACGGGCAACAATTTCGCCGTAAAGGCGAAGTGTCTGGCGTTGGAGGTCCCTGGGATTGAGTTTGCTTTGGTTTTGCATGGAACTCAGTCTTAAGCAGCGGAGCCCCGCAATTCAGCGAATCGCAGGGCTCCGCGTAAGTTAAAGACGCCCTTAGCCTTCGTAGTACTCGAGGCCGAGGTGCGTGATCAGGTCCTCGCCCATGATGTGGCGCAGTGTGTTCTTCAGCTTCATCGACTGGATGAACAGATCGTGCTCCGGATAGACGCCCTTGCGCGCTGTCCGGCGCCTTGAAGTAGAAGCTCAGCCACTCCTGGATGCCCAGGCCGCGCAGGCTTGGCGTCCGCGCGGCAAGGTCCATGAACAGGCACAGATCCAACGCCAGCGGAGCGGCCAGGATCGAGTCGCGGCACAGGAAATCGACCTTTAGCTGCATTGGGTAGCCGAGCCAGCCGAAGATATCGATGTTATCCCAACCCTCTTTATTATCACCACGCGGCGGGTAATAGTTAATGCGTACCTTGTGGTAGATGTCTTTGTAGAGGTCCGGGTAGAGCTCGGGCTGCAGAATCATCTCCAGCAGGCCCAGCTTCGACTCTTCCTTGGTCTTGAAGGACTCTGGATCGTCCAGCACCTCGCCGTCGCGGTTGCCCAGGATGTTGGTCGAGTACCAGCCGGAGACGCCCAGCATGCCGCGTCTTGAAGGCCGGCGCCAGCACGCTCTTGATCATGGTCTGGCCGGTCTTGAAGTCCTTGCCGCAGATGGGCGCGTTCATCTTGCGCGACAGTTCGTTCATCGCCGGAATATCCACGGTCAGGTTGGGCGCGCCGTTGATGAACGGAATGCCTTCCTTCAGGGCGGCCCATGCGTACATCTGCGAGGGCGTGATGTCCACGTCGTCGTTGTCGAGTCCCTTCTCGAACGCGGCCAGCGACTGGTGTACCGCCGAGGGCTGCATGAAGATCTCGGTCGAGCCAGTCCAGATCAGCACCTGGCGGTCGGTTTTGGTCTTGAACTCGGCGATGTCGTTGCGCATCTGGCTGGCCAGGTCGCACTTGCTGCGTGCCCTTCTTGATCCTCTTTCCAGTCAGGCGCTTGACGTAGTACTGGTCGAAGACCGCGGGCATCGGCTCAATCGACTCGAGGATACGGGCGAATCTGGTCGAGCTGGTCGCGGTCCAGCACCTGCGCGGTCTTGGCCGCGTCGTACAGGTTGCCGCCGAAGATGTCCCAGCCGGTAAAGACCAGGTCGTCGAGCTTGGCGATG
Source organism: uncultured Acidobacteriaceae bacterium (assembly GCA_963764735.1). Taxonomy (GTDB): domain Bacteria; phylum Acidobacteriota; class Terriglobia; order Terriglobales; family Acidobacteriaceae; genus Edaphobacter. The sequence continues at coordinate 1,009,666 of CAVXTS010000003.1, read as the reverse complement.
GGCACAAAGTCCTTGATGAAGCGGGCTGTTGGCGTCCGTGCGTTTGCCCAGGCGAATGGTGCCCATCTGCGTCTGCGAACCAATCGGTTTAGCGAGTCCCTTGCGAACGGCTTCCACGCCGGCGATGAGCGTCGTACAGACCGCTCCCATTCCGGCGGTCATGATTCCTAATTTTCCAGTAGCAGGCTTGATGCTGGCCGCGGTCTGCGTTGCGGCTCCGGGAGTTGACATACGTGCGTTACCCTTCTGTGCTGCGTAATAGATTGCGTTCTTCCGTATAGGCGGAATCTCCAGTATAGACCCCGAGTACCCCCGCCGGTCAGCCGGGATGCTGCAGCAGCCAATAGTCAAAGCCATCCACGATGGCCATCAGCGCTGCCTGGTTCAAGTCGCTGCTGACGCCCGCGGTGATCCACGGCTGATGCCCGTCGGCGTGGAAGCTCACCGTCACCCGCACATGCGCCGCCGTGTCGTGCGCGGATACGTCGAGCGCCGCTACGCTGAAGGTGTCCAGCCGCATCTCGGCAATCGCTGGATACCACTTCTCCAATTCCTGCCGCATGGCCTTGGTCAGCGCGTCTACCGGCCCTTCGCCCTCGGCTCGGCTGGTCGCCAGCTTGGAATCGCCAATGGACAGCGCCATCGCAGCCTGGACAAATCGCCCGCCGGTAATCTCCGACTCGTCCACCACCCGCCAGCTCTTTACGCCGAAGCGGTTGGGCAGCGTCCCCAGCACCTTCATGCAGGCCAGCCGGAACGACACCTCGCTGGCCGTAAAGCCGCCGCCGTCGACCATGGCTTGGTTCGCGTCAAGCAACGTCTGCGCCTGCGCCGCATCCAGCCCAACGCCCAGCGATTGCGACAGCAGAATAATGTTCGCCCGTCCTGACTGCGCATTTACCCCGAAGACGGCGTTTGCGCCGACCCTGGCCGGATCGCACCACAGGTAGGCTCCTGGATTCTTGCGCTCGCTGCTGCCATGCATGCCGGCCCACGTGCCAAACGCTCCCGGGCCAACGATCGGCGCACCGTGAGGCGGCTGCAGCCCAAACGCCGCATACGCCGCGTGCGCCAGGCTGGTAAGCCCGGTCAACGATTCCGGCGCAACAAACTCGGCCTCGCCGCGCAGTTGCATGCCTCCGATCACCGTGGTCAGGTTTACGTTGCCGCAACGCTCGCCTGTTCCCAGCAGCGTTCCCTGCACCTGCACCGCACCGGCCAGAATAGCCGCCCGGGTATTCGCAACGCCAAGTCCGCGGTCGGTGTGTCCATGGAATCCGAACCGCGCGGGATAGGTCCTCACCAGCTCGCTGATGACGTCGCTCACCTCTTCCGGCCCAGCGCCGCCGGTGGTATCGCAGATCACCAGCCGGTTGACGTTCTGGCGCACGCACTGCGCGGTCAACTCGTGCAGGTAGTCCAGGCTGCGCTTGCTGGAATCGGGGTCACTGGTCTCGCCGTTTTCCTGCCGCCCACACGCTGCATCCATCGCGTGCTCAAAGTCGACAAGTACCTGCAGCCCGTTGTCGTGCAGGCATTCGATGGTCTCATAGGCCATCAACAGATTCTCTTCCGGGGTGGTCTCCAGCGACTTCTCCACATCCAGCAGCCTCGACTTGACCACCACCACGGCCACTGGAATGCGGCTCTTGTGCCGCACCATAAACTGCACGTCGGGCCAGTCCTGCACCCTGGTGCCGCGGCCGCGCGTCCGTCCGAACAGGGCCAGCTTCATGGCCCCGGTGTCCACCGGCTCCAGCGCTTTTGCCAGGTCGCCTACAAACTGGTTTGCCCCGGCAAAGCCGATCTCGGCGTAATGCACGCCAAAGCTGCCCATGCGCCGCAGCAGGTTCACGGCACTGGGCACGGAAATGTCGAGGTTTGGCTGCTGCAGCCCGTCACGAAGGCTGGTATCGAACAACTCAACTTGCACAGCTCTGCCTTCCTTCATCTGTCCCTTATCTCGATTGTAAGGGGGATGTGGGCCATCCTGCACGGGGACTGACGGATCATCGGTGTGGAACTGGCAGCGAGCACACTTCGTCCCTGCCACACTTCGCCACGGTGCTCAGGCTGAAGGGTTTCCGGCGCGATGTTCCTATTTCTTGGTGGGAGGCTTGTAGCTCAGCTTCCCGGCCTTCTTGAACGCGGCGATTCCCTCTTCTGCACTCAGCAGCGGAGTCGTCTTGAACGCCTTCAACGCGCCGCTTGAGGACACCACCGCCGAACATGCCGCAACGCTGACATTATCCGGCGCCTCAACCACCATCACCGCGTCGTACTCCCCAAAGCATAACCAGGATCCCACCAAGGTTCCTCCGAGCTGGCCAACCAGCTTCTTGACCACCTCTCTGCGGTCTTGAGGCTTCTTGATCATCGCGGCCAGCGCTTCAGGGCTATAGGCAACTTGAATCAGATAACTGGGCATCGTGCTGCCACCTCGTACGTGGAGTCTCATTTGGCCCAATGAGTTACGCGGAAAGCGTGATGCATAGCATACACCCGCGAGTCTCCCCGCGGCTGCATACCTGCATAATTCACAGAGGTCCCGCGCCGTAGCAAAGGTGCATTCCGCGCGCCGGCTCCGTCAAGCCGGCTTGGTGCGGATCCGGTTCTTCCAGTGCGACACCACGAACCATACAAATCCCACGACCAGCACCAACTCCACCCCCAGGTGAAAGCGGCCGAATGCAGCCTTGAAGCGGGGATCAGTTCTGAACCTGTCGCCCAGCGTCATCCCGATATAGGCCAGCACGTAGCACCACGGCCAGGAGCCGACGAACGTGTAAATGTGGAAGCGCACCTGGTTCATCTTCGCCACGCCCGCGGGAAACGCAATAAAGGTGCGGATGATGGGCAGCATGCGACCCACCAGCACAGTGATCGACCCATAGCGCGCGAAGAAGTGATCGACGCGGTCCAGGTCGCGCCGGCTCAACAGCAACCAGCTCCCGTAGCGCTCCACCATGGGCCGGCCGCCTTTGGCTCCCACCCAGTACGCCGGGATCGATCCCAGATTCGACGCCAGCGATGCCACAGTGGCCAGCAGGATCAGTTGCATCGGCCCATGCGCCAGGGCCGCACCCGCGAACGGCATGATGACTTCGGAAGGAATGGGAATGCAGGCCGACTGCACCGCCATCAGCACCACCACGGCCGCATACCCGCCGCTCGCAATCAGACTCATCAGGGCTGCAACAATTTTTTCTGACATTCAGACGCAGTATACCTTCGACCCCTCGCTTTACCGACCCAGTTGCATCCAGTCCTGAATTCCACCCCACGATTTACACGCCCTTAACCACTCCCGCCCCCCGGGTGGCGTAGGTTTTGCGAAGGCTCCCAAAATCTCAGGTCAGGTGAACTCATGGCAACGGCAACGCTACCCGAGCAGTCCCTCCTCGACGAAAAGCTGAAGAAATCCTCGCCTGGAAAAGCCGGCATGATCGTGTTTGGACTCATGCTGGTCGGCGGCCTGGGTTACATCGCGTCGCAACTTTGGGGCGACATATCGGTGGTCCACGGCCCCAGCGTCTTTCCCTACATCCTGCTGGGAGTCGCGCTGCTGATTGCCTTGGGTTTTGAATTTGTAAATGGCTTTCACGACACGGCCAATGCGGTGGCGACGTGCATTTACACCCACTCCCTGGAACCGCACGTTGCCGTGGTCTACTCCGGCATTCTGAACTTCATTGGCGTGTTGCTCAGCACCGGCACGGTCGCGTTTGCGGTCATCTCCCTGTTGCCGGTCGAGCTGATTTTGAAGGTTAGCAAAGGCAGCGGCTTTGCTATGGTCTTCGCATTGCTGGTAGCAGCAATCCTGTGGAACCTGGCCACCTGGTACCGCGGACTGCCGGCGTCGAGTTCGCATACCATGATCGGTTCCATCATCGGAGTCGGCGTGGCGAACCAGTTGATGCAGGGCAATTCGGGCACTGCCGGTGTGGAATGGGACCAGGTGGAGAAGGTCTTCAAGGCGCTGCTCATCTCTCCTCTGGTAGGGTTTGGCGCCGCCTTTGTGGTGTTTCTCCTGTTCAAGCTGGTCGCGCGCGACCCGCGCCTCTACAAGGCTCCCGAAGGCACTGCGCCGCCGCCGTTCTGGATCCGTTGCCTGCTGATCTGCACCTGCGGCGGCGTGAGCTATGCGCACGGATCGAACGACGGGCAGAAAGGCATGGGCCTCATCATGCTGATCCTGGTCGGCACCGTGCCCACTGCCTACGCGCTGAACCACGCGGTCAGCTCGCGCGATGTGCAGCAATTCGCGCAGGTCTCCACGCAGACGGCGGCGGCCATCGACAAATATGTCGACCCAAAAGCGGTGATGGCGGACGAGGAATCGGAGCTAACCAACTTTGTCACCACCAAGAAGTACGAGCCGGGCGTGACACTCGCGCTGCGCCAGATGGTCATTGACATCCGCAACGAGACCACCGAGTACAAGTCGTTGAAGGGCGTTCCTCCGGAAATGCAGGCCAACGTGCGCAACCAGATGTATCTGACCAGCGCGACCCTGGCGCTGATGACCAAGGCCGGCGGCCCGAAGCTTTCGCCAGAGGACGCCAAGGTCATCACGGCCTACAAAGGCTACCTGGACAAATCAACCAAGTTCCTTCCCACCTGGGTCAAGGTTGCGGTGGCATTGGCGCTGGGCATGGGTACCATGATCGGCTGGAAGCGAATCGTAGTCACGGTCGGCGAAAAGATCGGCAAGACTCATCTGACCTATGCGCAGGGAGCTTCAGCCGAGCTGGTCGCCATGGCGACCATTCTGGCAGCCGACCAGTACGGGCTGCCCGTATCGACGACCCACGTGCTAAGTTCTGGCGTGGCCGGCACCATGGCGGCAAACAGAAGCGGCCTGCAGCTGTCTACCATCCGGGATATCGCAATGGCGTGGGTGTTTACCCTTCCTGCGGCGGCGCTCCTCTCAGGCGGCCTCTTCTGGCTCTTTAGCAAGGTGGTCAGTTAGCCCGTCCCTTCGGAGCCGCCCCATCCCTGGACGCATGGGAAATCTTTTTCCCAGTGCCCATGGGGTAAACCTGTGCAAATTCCCAAGGGGAAGACGTGAAATCAGGTACTTGCTACCGCCCCCGTGTGGGCCAGGGATTGCTTAAACCGTCATTGTGAAGAGGCCGAACCCAAGAGCCTCAAGCCGCATCACATGTGGTGGGTAGAAATTGCCACCTCCAGGCGCCCAGGTCACAGCGAGAGGGAGGAACTCTATGGAACGACTTGTTTTTATCGTGTACGGCTTTTGGTTTTGGTTGACACGCAAGTATCGCGCGGCCCGTTATGGCGAGGCTGCCGATAGCCTCAGACACGCCCGCATCTATCTCCTCAATGATTTCGCTACCCGCGCCTCCACGCGCGATCGCGGATACATGCTCCCACACCAGGTCGAGGCTTTGGCGGTGCTGGAACGCCACAGCGCCTTCACCGCGCGCAATTCGCGCCGGTTCACCTCGCTGGGCGGCTGCTGCCGGTTTATCGTCGAAGAACTCGCTGAGCCGCAAGTTCAGCCCGCGCTCGTGCAGCCTGCCGCTTTGGTGCCCGAGCCCAGCGTATCGTTCTTCGCTCTGATTGCGGGCCGCGTAGCCGCAGTTGCCGGCGCGGGCCTGAACTCACTTCCGTCGTTTGTTTCGTTCTGGGCTTCCGAGAGCGTCGGATCGATCGGGGATCTCGGGCGGGCGCGGTGGCGCATGAGTGAGGCATTCGCCAACGGCGCGGACCATCTGCCCCGGCTCACCCCGCACGCCGCTAAGCAGCAGATCCAATAAGGGGCATTTGGAAGTCTTCCTGGTACGAGACGACCCGGCTCAGGGTGGGAGCAGCGTCGTCAGGCAATCCACCGTCTCTCCATTCCGAATCTTCTTCGCCTGTCGCAGCAGGTGCGCTGTTGGGTCCTTCGGGTCGCCTTCGTCGTCCTCGTCCACCGGCTCCTTCAGTATCTCCTCAATCGCATGCTCAGCCTGCGGATGCACAAATATCTGCAAGGCCTGCAGTGCATTCCCCAGTGCTGCTCCGCCGCGATAACGGCTGCGGGTTTTCTTCTGCGCTCTTGTCTTCCAACGCCATCGCGCGCGCTGCACGTGGAACATCGCAACCGCTGCGAGAAATAGCAGTCCCAGGTATCCCATTGGATATCCCCAGAAATTCGTTGACTAAATCGCTGAGAGCAATAGCCGCACCAGATGCGGATCGTTCTGCACAGCAATTGGGAACTAGTCGACCGATGGAGGAGGGCGTTGAAAAAGTGGGCCGACAACAGGAGACCGCGGAAGCAATGCTGCATCTTCGTATACCGAGGCACGCAGGCGCCACGGCAGGTCCAGCAACCCGAAGAGAAACACCGGGAAGAACAGAACGAAGGCTGCCAGCGATCGATGGCTCGTCGCATTGGAGGCCAGGAACGCCAGGACGCAAAGCAGCACCACCACCGCTGTGAACAGCTGAATTCGGCGTGCCTGCTGCGAACCCCTTGTCATTATCTGGAAGTATACCCTGCGCTTTGATCGCTCTGTAAGGCGAAGCTCATGCGAAACTGGTTGTGCTGACGTCTCGCATGAATCTCGAAACTCTTCTCCGCACCACCTTCGGCTTCTCCACCTTCCGCGCCAACCAGGAAGCGGTCTGCCGTGCCGCCATCGACGGCCGCGACGTGTTGCTGGTGATGCCCACCGGCGCGGGCAAATCGCTCTGCTACCAGCTTCCCTCCGTCGCTCGAGGAGGCACCGCGCTGGTCATCTCGCCGCTGATCGCACTGATGGACGATCAGGCCGCCAAACTCACCGCGCATGGCCTGCGCGTAGCCCGCATCCACTCGGGCCTGGGCCGCGACGAATCCCGCCAGGCCTGCCGTGACTATCTCTCCGGTGACCTCAACTTTCTCTTCATCGCGCCCGAGCGCATGCGCGTCCCGGCCTTCCCAGAGATGCTTGCCCGTCGCAAGCCCTCCCTCATCGCCATCGACGAGGCCCACTGCATCAGCGCCTGGGGCCACGACTTCCGCCCCGACTATCGCACCCTCGGCGAACACCTGCCCGCCCTTCGCCCCGCGCCCATCATTGCTCTTACCGCGACCGCGACGCCGACCGTGCAGCGCGACATCGTCGCCCAACTCCAGCTCCACGACCCAGCGCTGTTCATCCATGGCTTCCGCCGCTCGAACCTCGCAATCGAAGTCGTGGAGATGTCCAAACCCCGCCGCAACCCCTTCACCGCGGAGTTGCTGCGCGATCCCGCCAGCCGCCCCGCCATCGTCTACGCACCCACGCGCAAGTCCTCAGAGGAACTCGTTGTCGAACTGAACCAAGCGCTGGGTCGCAACTCCGCCGCCGCCTACCACGCCGGCCTCGACGCCACCATCCGCGAGCGCGTGCAAGCGTCATTCCAGTCCGGCAAGCTCGAAGTCGTGGTCGCCACGATCGCCTTCGGCATGGGCATCGACAAGGCCAACATCCGCACCGTGGTCCACACCGCGCTCCCCGCATCCATCGAGGCCTTCTACCAGGAGATCGGCCGAGCCGGAAGGGACGGCCTGCCCAGCCGGACGGTTCTCCTCCACTCCTACGCCGACCGCAAGATGCACGAATTCTTCTTCGAGCGCGACTACCCGCCCGCCAACGACCTCGCCTGCGTCGCACAGGTCCTCACTGACGAGTTCCTCATGCCCGACCCGCTCGCTCAGCAACTCAAGATGGATCCCTACCAGTTCCAGAAGGCGGTCGAGAAACTCACCGCCCAGGGCGCAGCCACCATCGACGTTGCCGGCAACGTCCGTCGTACCGCATCCATCACCCGCGCCTCATGGCAGCCCGGCTATGACGCCCAGGTCGCCTTCCGCCGCGCCCAACTCGACCGCATCGCCGCCTTCGCCGAGACCCAGCAATGCCGCATGTCCGCCATCGTCCAGCACTTCGGCGACACCGCGGACGGCCTTCGCCCCTGCGGCAAATGCGACTTCTGCGCGCCCAGCTCCAGTACCGCCCAGAGCTTTGCTCCGCCGACCACCGAACAGGCGCGCCATCTCCGCGCCATCCTGCAGGCCCTCGCGCATCGTTCTACGTCGACAGGCAAGCTCCACACCGAACTCGCCCTGCCCCTCGACCGCAAAGCCTTCGACGTTCTCCTCGACGCACTCGCTCGCGCCGGCCTCGTCGCCCTCACCGCCGAAACCTTTCTCAGCAAGGAAGACGGCCGCACCATCCCCTACAAGAAAGCCGCCCTCACCCACGAAGGCCGCAGCTCCGACGCCTCCGAACTGGCTGGCGTCGTCCTCCCCGCCGAATCTTCCGTCGATCTACGCCCCGTCCCGCGCAAACGCAAAACTCGCAGCCCACGCTCCGCCGGGACCAATCCTCGTTCGCTCAGCACAACTCCCCGCGCCCGCCGTCGCGCGCTAGAGCCCAAGATTCTTCCCGACTCCCGGACGGTATCCGCTCAATCGGATCTCACTTTTCACCGCACCCGCCCCGTTGCATCCGAGCCCACCGCCCCGCTCACTCCTGAGCAGCAGGCCCTCGACGCCCGCCTGCGCGATTGGCGCAAAACCGAGTCCGCCCGCATGGGCCTTCCGCAATTCTTTGTCCTCGGCTCCTCCACGCTGCGCAGCATCGTTCTCATCCGCCCGCGCACACTCGCCCAACTCCAGACCATCGTCGGCGTCGGCCCCGACAAGGCCGCAAAATTCGGCGCCAGTATCATCGAACTCTGTAACGCCTGAACCCTACGGCTTCGCCCCCGCAAACTCCTCGTTCATCCACACCCGGAACGCATCATAGCTCTGCGGCCGTCCCAGAAAATCCTTCACCAGATCATTCGCCGACATCGACCCGCCTGGTTCCAGCACGGTCTTGCGATACCGCATCGCAGCCGGCCCATCCAGCAGGTTCTTCTGGTCGAACTGGTTGAAGAAGTCCAGCGCAATCACCTTGCTCAACGAATAGGTGTAGTAGTTCGAGGAGTAGCCCGTCAGGTGTGTAAAAGTCGTGAACCCGCGGTTGCCGTCAACCCACGTCCACGGGCCGCCCTGGATCGTCGCCTGCTTCCACATGGCTTCGATATCCACCTTCTCCGGCGCGCGGTCATGCAGCTCCAGCGAGTAATTTGCCAGCGCAATCTGTCGCTCATATCCGATGCCGCGTCCGAACGCATCCGCGCGTAGCATCTTGTTGAACAAGTCGTCCGGCAGTACCTCACCGGTCTTGTAGTTCCTGGCAAATCCGTCGACGATCTTCTTGTCGCGGAAAAACTCCTCCAGCATCTGCGAGGGCGCTTCCACAAAGTCCCATTCCACGTGGAACGACGACGTCCCCACCCACTCCTGGTGCGAGCCCAGCACCGCGTGCATCATGTGTCCAAACTCGTGGAAGAACGTCACCACGTCCGCATACTGCATCAGGCCCGGGTCTTCACGGCCTGACGCGTCCACGCCACCGCCGACAAAGTTCCCATTCAGCCGTGCCTCCGGCAGTTGCCGGTCCGCCACGCCCGTCACCACCGTGCTCGCGTTGAACCACTTGTTCTTCCCCGTCCGCGGGTGCATATCCAGATAGATTCGCCCCAGCTTCTTGCCGCTGCCGTCCCGTCCATCCATCACGTCGAACACGTCCACCGACGGGTCCCACAGCTCCAGCCCCTTCACCGGGACAAACTTCACGTGGAACAGCCGCGCCGCCGTATCCAGCACGCCCTGCTGCACCTCGGGAAACGGAAAATAAGCACGCACGGCCTGCGAATCGAACCCATACACCGACCGCTGATACTGCTCCATCCAGTACGCCGCACTGTACACGGGAATCTCCTTCAACCCCGGCTCCCGTTCCTGTGCGAACTTCAGAATCTCCGCGTACTCCTTCGTAGCCACCGGCTTCGCCGCCTTGTCCAGCTCCGCCAGCAGCGCATGCACATTCGCCGGATTCTGGATCAGCTTGTCCGCCGTCGCCAGTTCTGCCCAGTTCGCAAAGCCAAGCTCCCGCGCCAGCTCCGCGCGCGTCTTCAGCATCTGGCGCAGCATCTCCAGGTTTTCCGGATACGCGCGCCCGTTGTACGCCAGGTACATCTGGTGCCGCAGGTCCGCGTTTTTTGCGTAGGTCATCACCGGCCGGTAATCCGGCTCATCCGTCGTCAGCGTGATGCTTCCATCTGCCGCCGGGGCATGTCGCGCCAGGTAATCCGCCGGCAACCCGTCCAGGTCGGCCTTGTCCTTCACCACCACCTTGCCCAGGCTCTCGGCAATATTGCGCTGGAAGTGCAGCACCTCCGCGGTCAGCTGGTCATTCAGCTTGCGCACTCGCTCGCGCGTCTCGGCGTCCTTGTCGATGCCGCTCAGCTTGTACTCCAGCAGCGTGTGCGCCAGGTAGTAGCGGGTCGCCGCGTCCGCCGTGCTTGCGTCCACCGCCTCCAGCGCGTGATACACATCGGGATTCAGCCCCAGCGCGGTCGCCGCGGCCGAGACCTTCTGCGAGACCTCATCGCCCACATCGCGCAACTCTTTATTCGGCGAAGCATTCGTCAGCAGGCTCGCACCGCTGCCCGCCAGGCCCAACTCACGCGACGCCTCGTCGAACGGCCGCAGCGTGTTCTCCACCGTGCGCTGGCCCGTCACCGCCAGCAGTGTGTCAATCTGGGCCTGCGCCGTGGCCAGGTGCGCGTCCGCCCACGCTCTTGCCTGCGCAGCATCCGGGTTGCCTACCCAAATATGCAGAGGATCATGCAGCGCCCCATTTTGCGCCGCAACCGCCGTCGCCACTCCCAATACGCCAACACCCATCACTTGTACCATCCTCCGCATCATGCGCACGTCTCCTCGAAATCGCCCTGATTGATTCGCGGGAGCGAGGCCTTGATCATACTTTGAAAAATAGCAGGTTTTGCGCGAGGCCTGCGTTCGCATCTATGCGCCAGCGGCAGCTGAGCCGTCGCCCGCCGCCCACTGCTATTGCTATTATGTGCGCAGCAAGGTTCCGCACTCCCGGAGCACCAATGCCTCTCCCCCGCATTGTTCTGCCGATCCTGCTTCTGTCTGTCGCCTCGCTGTCTTCGCAGCAGCCACCGCAGCAGCCGGCGCCCGCGGCGAATCCCACCCCGCCTACCGCCACCATTCAAGTCAACGCGCGCCAGGTCGTACTCGATGTTGTCGTCACCGACACTCACGGCCAACCCGTCAAGGGTCTCAAGCAGTCCGACTTCACACTCACGGAAGATGGTGCACCGCAAACCCTCTCCAGCTTCACAGAGCGCGACTCCGTCGCGGATCAGCTTGCAGCACCGTTACTGCCTCCGCTGCCGGCCAACACGTTCGCCGACCACGCGCCCATCACCAACAACACCGCGATGACGGTCCTACTATTCGATACCAGCCAGCTCTCCTTCACCGACGCTTCCTACGCGCGCCAGGAGGCCGCTTCCTTTCTGAAGACGGTGCAGCCGGGAACTCCCATGTGCGTCTTCGACCTCGACCGCCGCGGCCTTCGGCTCATCCAGGACTTCACCACCGATTCCAAGCTTCTCCGCCAGGCCGTGCAAAGCAAGCAAAACGCCCAGTGGCTCCCGCCCCCGCCGGAAGTCCCTATCTTTGTACCCCGAGGACAAGCCCTGCAGCAGCTTGCCCGCTATCTCGCCGGCTTCCCTGGCCGCAAGAATCTTATCTGGTTCTACGGGATCAACAGCCCCGAACTCTCCATTGGCAGACCCGGCAGTCTCTTCCCAGACACTACAACCTTCAGCGAGGACGATCTCAAGGGCCTCACCACAACCCTCACCCTCAACCGCGTCGCGCTCTACCCAGTCGATCCACGCGGCGTCATTTTCCGTTGGAACCTCCAACAGAACATCACCGAACAGAATGACATCTTCTGGCAGGGCGCCGACGCGCAACAGACTGCCAAAGCTACCGGCGGCAAAGCGTTCTACGACTCCAACGGAATTCGGCAGGCGGTCGCCGAGGTGGTTGCCACCGGGTCCCACTACTACACTCTCTCCTACAGTCCTACCAACCCGATTTGGAATGGTAGTTTCCGCCAACTCCAGATGCGCCTGGCCGGCAACACCACCTCCACTGGTTTGAACACCGCCAAGCTGCACCTGGAATATCGCACCGGCTATTACGCCCGCGACACGGCCCACCCTCCGCCCTCTACTTCTCCCGCGGCCGTCACCCGCAAGCTCATCTCCTATTCGCCCAAAGGCGACCCGCACGCCACCTCCCCGACAACAACTCCGCTCCAGCAGGCGATGCTCTTCGGAGCAGTCCCGCCCTTTCAGGTGCTGTTCCGTGCCCACATCACGCCCGCTTCTGCAACCGCAAAAATATCCCGGCACAACCAGCGTCCCGCCGGCAACTACCTCCAGACCCAGTGGCTCCACTCCCGCTACCGCGAATATCAGATCCACTATTCCGTCGACGCCGAGGCGCTCAAATTCGGCCAGCCCACTCCGATGTCCTATCAGGACACCCTCGAATTTCTCGCCATTGTCTATGACGATCAGGGCAACATCGCCAACTCCATCGTCACCACCACACCCATGGATTTCAATGTCAATCAATATCTGGAGGCCAATCGGATGGGCGTCGGCTTCAACCAGGCCATCGCCGTACCCACCCACGGAGAGTTCTATCTCCGGGTCGCTGTCCACGATCTCAACTCCGGGCGCATCGGCGCACTGGAAATCCCCATCTCGCAAATCGAGCTTTCGCCGCCAACGGGCACAGCCAACTCCAAGCGGGGGCAATAACCAGGCACAGCGACGCAGTTTTCGATTGACCACGCAACATCACAGTCGCCACAAACGATGCCCCGCGGCTACCGTGACACCCTACCAGGCTGTGGTTCTGCTAGGTGGCCGCTGCGTCCAGCAGGTGCAGCTCTTTGCCGGGTTTGAACCGGACCGCCTTACCCGGCGCGATGCTCACCTCGGTCCCGGTTCGCGGGTTCCGCCCAATCCCCGTCTTGCGCGGCTTCACGGTGAAAACGCCAAACCCACGCAGCTCGATCCTGTCCCCGGCGATCGCCTGCGTCTTCTCCGCACACCCGTCATTCCCATCTGCTCACCCTTATAATCGCTGCACTGCAAAAATCGCGCGCAACGGAACCGCCTATGCCCAAGGTCCCCGTAGTTCTGTCCATCGCCGCCCTTCCGTGGTTCCTGCTACCGGCCGCTTCGGAACGGCCCATTCAACTGCATGCCCAGGCGCAGGTCACGCCGGACTCCACCCTCTCGGTTCCCACCCTCCACGTCAATGCACGCACCGTTATTCTCGAAGTCACCGTCACCGATGGCGTCGGAAATCCGGTCAGAGGCCTCAAACCCTCCGCCTTCACCCTACTTGAAGACGGCGTCCCACAGAAGCTCTCGACCTTCAACGAACACACCACCTCGGACGTCCCCGGACTGCCGGAACCATCGCTGCCGCCCAACACCTTCGCCGTACAGGCGCCTCCTCCTGAATCCGTTACCAAGACCGTCATCGTCCTTGACAACCTCCACTACCCGAGTCACCCCCTGGTCCGCGCCGACTTGCTGGCTTTCATGAAGACTGTGCCCCCCGGCAATCCGATCAGCATCATGCGTATTGACTGGCAAGGCCTCCACCTGGTGCAGGATTTCACCTCCGATCCTCAGCTCCTGCAACAGGTCGTTGCGGGCAAGCGAATTCTGCCACCGCTCCCCGCAATGAATGTTTACCCATGGACTAATTGCGAGATTCCATACCAAGGCGTCGCCCACCCGTACCGGCGACTCGCCAGCTACCTCGATGGTATTCCCGGCCGAATCAACCTCGCATGGGTCACCGATGCGGGACATCCAAACGACTATGCTGGTCAGGAATATCCCGATCTCACGAGACTCAACGGATCGAGGGGCGCACTCCAGCTTGGTCGTATCACCCTCTACGCAATCAAGGCCGGAGGAACCATCGGTGGCATCCTGCAGCCTCTCGACCATCCCGATGTGGTGCTCTCAAAGGTCTATCCCGAACAGTTGCAGCCGTTCCAACCGAGTTGTCCACTGATGCCGCCCGCAGCGGGTAGCCTGCTCGAGAACCAGGCGCTCGCGGATTTCGCCGCAAAACTGGGCGGCCACGCCTTCTTCAACGGCACGACCAAAGCTCTTAGCCAGATCATCGCTCTCGGCGACGACTACTACACCCTCTCCTACACGCCCACCAACTCCAACTGGAACGGAGCCTATCGCAAGATCGACATCCGGGTCGCGGGAGCGTCCGACAAGGTTCACCCCGGCTTTGGCTGGGGGGATTACGGTCAGCCAAACGTTGCCTACCGCCCTGGATACTATGCGCTCTCGAAGCCCGCTCCTTCCTCTCCATCAGCCTCCGCCGCATTCGGCCTCAGCGACGCTTCGAAGCAGAATGCCACGCCAATACCCCTCGCACCCGTCGGCACTCACCCCCGGACCGCCGCTGTCCTCGAGTTAGCCATGGGGTTCGGCACACCCACCCCCAGCCAAATTGCCTTCACCTCGGTCATCAAACCATCGCCCTACGTAGAAGCGGCTGCAGCGAAGGACACTTTTGTTGCCGCTGCGTTCCGCAGCGCCGCCTATCGCGACTACGATATCCACTACTGGATCGACCCGAGCCACCTTAAGTTCACTCAGACCAGCGCCGGCGCCTTCCGCGACGATCTCCAGTTCGCCATCGTCGTCTATGGCGACGACGGCCTGGTCGTGAGCTCCCTCTCTCTCAGCACCCACATTCAGGTTTCAGCGCAGGACTACGAGGCCATTCGCAACACTGGAGTCACGCTGGACCGCACCATCGCCATCCCCATCAACGGCGACATTACCGCGGAGCACTTCTATCTGCGCACAGGAGTTCTCGAGGTTTCCACCGGACACATCGGTGCAATCGAAATCCCGACCGACCGCATTAGCCTTCCGCCGGCGCAGGCAATTGCCGATTCGGCCGGCAAGCAAACTGGGACCAGCTCCAACCGCTAGGTGGCCGCTGCGTCCAGCAGGTGCAGCTCTTTGCCGGGTTTGAACCGGACCGCCTTACCCGGCGCGATGCTCACCTCGGTCCCGGTTCGCGGGTTCCGCCCAATCCCCGTCTTGCGCGGCTTCACGGTGAAAACGCCAAACCCACGCAGCTCGATCCTGTCCCCGGCGATCAACGTCTTCTTCATGCTGTCGAAGATGGCATCCACCGCGTCCTCAGCCTTCGTCCTCGGAAGTCCGGTCCGCTCAACGACCCTCTGAATCAGGTCCTGTTTAATCAAGTTGGGCCGCCTCTCTCGCGCAAAATTTCCCGCAACCTGTTCTAAAGACTAGAACACTTGCCGTTGTCGTGATGTTAGGAACTCGGGCCCGGATTGTCAACGTGCCAAGCCTGCCGTAAGATTTGCCTATCCTAACAATGCGGACCGAACCCACCTGCCCGACTGCCCGCAACGCAGCCACGGAACCAGACCGGGCCGGGTCCGCGACAAGCGAGAGAAAACACACGCATGGCTATCAAAAGCGACCGCTGGATTCGCCAGCAGGCAATCGACCACCAGATGATCGTCCCCTTCAGCGAGAAGCAGGTCAGCAAAGGCGTCATCTCCTACGGACTTTCCTCCTATGGCTACGACCTCCGCGTCTCCGACGAATTCAAAATCTTCACCAACGTCAACTCCGCCATCATTGACCCGAAGGCCTTCGACGAGCGTTCCTTTGTCACCGTCCAGGCCCCCAGCGTCATCATTCCGCCCAACTCCTTCGCCCTCGCGCGCTCCATCGAGTACTTCAAAATCCCCCGCGACGTGCTCACCATCTGCGTCGGCAAATCCACCTACGCGCGCTGCGGCATCATCGTCAATGTCACCCCCTTTGAGCCGGAGTGGGAGGGCTTTGTTACCCTCGAAATCTCCAATACCACCCCACTTCCCGCCCGCGTCTACGCCAACGAAGGACTCTGCCAGATTCTCTTTTTCCAGTCCGACCAGGTGTGCGAAACCAGTTACGCCGACCGCAAAGGAAAGTACCAGAACCAGCAAGGCATCGTCCTTCCCAAGCTTTAGACTGCTCTTACGACTTTCTTTCGCGTCGGATGGTACCGTGATCTCGGTCACACGCCACCGCTGTGACTCAGCCACGCAATCATAGATTGAGGTTTCAGGTCGATGGAAGTTCCCCAACAACGCGCAGAACGCGTCGGCGTCGTTGCCACCGACCCGCTACGCGTGCTTGGCCTCAAGACCATCTTCCGCGACGCCATGCAGTTGGAGATCGTGCACCTTTCCATCCCCGGTGCTCTCGACGACGGCAATCTCTGCCTGGTCCTGATCGACGCCGAATGCACTCCTCACCTGTTCGAGTTGATCGGCACCTTTCGCCAGGCGCATCCGTCCTTGAAGCTGATCGTTCTGGGCAATGAAATTGGCCCCGAATACATCGAGCGCGTCATCGGCTCCGGCGCAAAAGGCTACGTCCCCCTCACCGCCAAAGAGTCCGAGATTCGCATGGCCATCGACATGGTGCGTGACGGCTCCGTCTGGGCCCCGCGCCGTGTGCTTTCCCGCCTCCTCGATCAGGGCAGGACCGCCCCCAAGTCCCCCGCAACCCCGCCTCGCTTCACAACGCGCGAACGCCAGGTCCTCAACCTGCTGCGCCAGGGGCAACCCAATCGCGAGATCGCCCAGACCCTCGGCATCGACGAGAGCACCGTCAAGGCGCATATCGGTCGCCTGATGCGCAAGGTGGGCGTCAGCAATCGCACCGCCCTCACCGTCCATCCCTTCACCCAGATCTCATGATTTCCAGCCGCAATCCCACCGCTCCATCACCCTCGCGCCCGCCGGCGTGCCAGTTAACTACTTAATTACCTGATGTGGTTACGAAAGGCTCTAGACCTCCGTACCGTTGTGCGGATATCGCCAGCAGCCCATGATGAATTCGCAACACAGACCTGGGAGAGGGGTTCAAAGGCTGGGCAGCGATTCGCTGCATGGCTCTTTGGGCCCCTATTTTTCGCTGCCCCACCCTGCGCCGCGGCCCTGCGCATCTCCAATGTTTCCTTGCCCCTGAACAACTCCCCGGTCTCGGATGCCGTCTTACCCCGTAGTAGCAGCCATACCCAATCATGTTCCCCGGGTGTATCGTATGGCCGCCGCGATTTATAACTACTTAGGGCTCCCCAGCCGGGGCAGAACAAATTGATTCTCGAAAGGTTTGAAACCGATGAAACGACTCTCTGTAATTCTGTGTGGCGTGGTCGCGATGACGGCCACCCTGTCAAGTTTCGCCCAGGAAGCGGACAAGTCGAAGCTTGACGAACGTCTCACCGCTGCCCAGGCCGTGATGAACGAGATTATGGCGACGCCGGACAAGGGCATTCCCCGCGGCATCCTCGCTGGTGCCTCCTGCGTCACCGTCATTCCCGCATACAAGAAGGGTGCCTTCGTCGTCGGCGCGCAATACGGCCAGGGCGTCGCCACTTGCCGCACGCCCAATGGCTGGAGCGCTCCCGTCTTCGTTCAGCTTGCCGGGGGCAGCTTCGGCTGGCAGATTGGCGGCCAGTCCACGGACCTCGTGCTGATCGCCATGAACCAGAACGGCCTGCAGGACATGCTCAAGAACAAGGTCAAGCTGGGCGCCGATGCAGCCGCTTCGGCTGGCCCCGTCGGCCGCAATGCCCAGGCCGGGACCGACTGGAAGCTCAACGCCGAGTTCCTTACCTATTCGCGCTCGAAAGGACTCTTCGCGGGTCTCGATCTCGACGGCACCGTCCTCTCCCAAAACCAGGATGACACCCGCACCGAGTACGGCTCCGATATTCCCTTTGGCACCATTCTGAAGGGCAATCAGCCGGTCCCGGAAAACGCTCGTCCCTTCGTCCGCACGGTCGCACGATACTTCGTCAGCAGCAAGGACCACTAACCACTCTGCCCTCCCCAGAAGCCGCCGCGCGGATTTCTCTCCGCGGGCGGCTTTGTCGTGTGTGTAGGCTTTGGTGGTTCCTCTGCGTCTATCCTTCCAGCAGCAAATCTATGAGCCTGCGGCCCAGCCCACCCGGTAGACTGAATCTATAGACTGGTATCTTGACCTTCGAAGCCCAATCTTCCCGCAACGCCCAAGCCATTTCAGCGCCATCTTCCCGCCCCACGGCTCGCCAGACCTTCGAATTCGTCATAGCGTGGCTCTTCATCCACGCACTCCGCATTCTTCCCCGCTCCCTCGCCCGCGCAGCCGGGGTCCTCATCGCCGGCGTCGCCTATCACCTGCTCGCACGCCTGCGCCGCGTCGGCCAGCGCAACCTCGCCCTCGCCTTTCCGCAGATGCCCGCCGCCGAGCGCGCCCGGATTCTCCGCCTCGAATACCGCAACCTCGGCTGGCTGCTCGCCGAGTTCTGCCAGATGTCCACCTACACTCCCGCCTTCGCCTCGCGCTTCATCCGCTACGAAGGCCTGGAGAACTACCTCGCCGCCCGCGACCGCGGCAAAGGCGTACTCATCCTCACGGGCCATCTCGGCGCCTGGGAGCTTTCCAGCTTCTACCACTCCCTCGCCGGACATCCCATGGGCATGGTCATCCGTCGTCTCGACAACCCGCTGGTCGACGCGATGGTCAACCGCATCCGCTGCCTGCACGGCAACCGCGTCCTGCACAAGGACGACTTCGCCCGCGGCCTCATCGCCGCCATGCGCGCCGGCGAAACCGTTGGCATCCTGATGGACACCAACATGACCCCGCCGCAGGGTCTTTTCGTTCCCTTCTTCGGCATCCAGGCCTGTACCGCTGCTGGCGTCGCTCGTGTCGCACTCAAGACTGAAGCCGCGGTCGTTCCCGGCTTTCTCTTCTGGGAAGCATCGGAGCGCCGCTACGTCCTCCACTTCTATCCCGAGATCGCCCTTGCCTCCACCGGCGACTCCGAGGCCGACGCCGCCGAAAACACTGCCCGCTTCAACTCCGTGCTGGAAGACGCCATCCGCCGCTACCCCTCGCAATGGCTCTGGATGCACCGCCGCTGGAAAACCCGCCCCTCCGGCGAACCACCCCTCTACCCATAAACTTTCCGGCATCCCCCCGAATCAGCTCCTTTTGGGGGATTGAGCCATCGACCCTTTCAACGTATCCTCCAGACGGTCATGTTTCATCAGCAGCGCTTGCGCCGTGTGCAGGAAGAGAAGTCTCCCGTGAAAATCTTAGCTTGGTGCATCCTGGGCCTCTCGATTGCCTGCTCTGGCTGTGCCGCGCCAACATTCCCCGCGCCCAATCCCCTCACCAGCGTCACGCCGTCGGCCACAGGCACGCCAAACTCCGTAGTAACCTTCGCAAACTATGAGTTCGTTTCCGTGCAGGGCACGGGCCAGATCTTCACCTACACCCTCACGAGCGGATTGCAGGTACTCGCCGGATCGCCGTACGCCACGCCCTGCGCCGATCCCAGCGGCATGGTCATCGCCACCATCGCCGGCCAGAACGTCATGGCCGTCGTCTGCTACGACACTGCTTCCCTGCTGACGCTGACCCTTAACGCCGACGGCTCGCTCAGCCCGCTCGGGTCAGTCGCCGGCCTGCCCGCGCCGTATCCCGGCATCGTTCTGGACGGAACCAACGTCTTCGTCCCGCTCCTGGGAACCGCTTCCACCAACGGAGCCGTCGCGAAAGTCAGCATCGCGTCACCTATCAGCCCCGCAGTCGTTGCCACAGCCACACTCGCCAGTCCTCAGTCCGGAGGAACCTCCAACACCGGCTACCTGGCCGTCTCCAACGGATACCTTTACGCCACGGCCGGGTCGGAGGCCGACCCGCAGGGCACCTCCAGCACCATTCAGGTGGTCGATGAGGCCACCATGACCCTCGCCGGCATGCCGCTGGTTGTGCCCCACTCGCCGCAGCAGTTGGCCATTCAGGGAAACGTCCTCTACGTCACCCTCTTCGACGCGGCTGCCTTCGAGTCCTTCGACGTCGCCAACCCCGCCAGCCCGTATCCGCTGGAAATCGCCTCGCTCGCCTCGCCGAATCAGACCTGCAATCCATTGTCCATCGCCGTACGCAACGACTCTGCCTATGTTGGTTGCTATGCACAGGGAACCATTGAGCAGTTGAGCATCGCCAATCCCGCGCAAATCCAACTGCAGCAAAGCATCGCCGGCATCGCCAATCCGCAACGGCTCGCGTTCTCCGGCAACTTGCTGCTCGCCACCGCCGCCACCACAGGCGGCCAGGTTTATCAACTCAATCTGGACGCGTGGTAAGCCTCCCCAGGCCGCCTGCTCGTGGTGCTGGTGCTGGTGCAGTTTCGTTTGCTTTGAAGATCACCGCTTCAGCCGCGCCGATAAGTACTGTAAGAAGGGAGGGCTTTAGGGGGTGCGGAAAAAGTCCGTGCCGCGCGCTTTTGGGATTAGCAGCGCGCTTTAGCGCGCGGTAACTCGCGTCAATTCAATCGGGGTTTTAACCCCGGGCCTTCGTTTCCGTGCCATATTGACTTTTTCCGCATCCTCTTTGGCCCCCGAGGGAAGGCCCGCTCGCCAAACTGCACCACTACCGTGCCACTCGGTTGCACCTCAAGTGCGCCCTGATGTGCTAACTTGGGGAAAGCCAAAAGATTAGTTTTAGCCGAACTGAAACGCTGTAGTTCTTAGCTCACGGACAGGCCAACGCTGCAGATGCTGAGGCGCCGGAGTACGAGGGAATTCTGGTGGTCCAATCCATCTCCGGACGGCAGGAGGTTCTGCGCGTCTGCCAGAAATTAGGTGAGTTTTGTGCACGCTGCGGTCAACCCGACGCCATGCACGACATCATCTATTTCCTTTCCAAGCCCGGAGTCTTGCCTCGTGTTCCGCAACTCCTTCTCGTCGGAGCGCCCGGCCTCGATGCTGAAAACCCCGCCGTCGACGATCTCACCGGCGTCGTACTCGTCTTTGAACACCGTATCGCGGGCATCGAAACCCGAATCTATGCCACCAACGACCGTTCCGGCCGCAACTCGCTGGTCGCGGCCCCGCAGCACCGAATGCAACTCGCCCGCACAGTTGCCCACGCGCTTCTGGAACGCGGAGCCCATCTGGTTCTCATGTCCTTTCGCATGGACGACGAAATCGCCCCCGCCGCCACCAGCGAGTCTCTTCTCCTGGCCGGCGCAAAACACTCCAGGAAGTCGGTCCGCTGGGCCGTACGCGAACGCTTGATCCCCGGATACCTGCCCCTGGCGGAAACCTACGACGCAACCCTCGCCTCCATCGGGCAAAAGACCCGGTTCAACCTGCGCTATTACCGGCGCCGGGCAGAGTCGCAGTTGGGCTGCGTCTTCGTCTCTCCAGCGAGACCTTCCCGTGAGGAACTCGTCGCCTTCAGCCAGGAGTCCATGTACCCTGTTCCAGCCCGAACCATGGCCCTGCGCTATGACTCGTTATGGGAGCTATCCCAGCCCTTCCTCATGGGACTAAAAGATAAGTCCGGTCGCTGGCTAAGCATGCTTGGCGGCAGACGGTACCTCGACCGCTCCGAGATTCTTTGGCAGTTGAACCGGGACGGCCTCGCGCCCTACTCCCTTGGCACAGTCATGCGTTCCTACTGCATTGAAAACGAGATCCTGCACGGGTCCCGCCGCCTCTATATCGAAGGCGGCACGTCGCAACCCATCAAGTTCTCTTTCGTCCCGGAAAAGGTCGTGGACCTGGCTTTCGTTCGGCCCACCGTCGTCGCCAACGCGATCCAGGCAGTCGCCCGCAAATACATCTCGCCCGACAACGAACTCCTGCATATGCTCTGGGCGCCTGGGCTGGAGTGGAAAACCGCCGCCCCCGCAAATCGCAGCAAACCCAGCCTCCGGTAGCTCAATCTGCGCATCTCATGGTCCGAAAGCGATTTCTCTTGTGTCGGACTCGGAGGTCTTTATGTCGTTTGGAATCTATGCCATCGGCTACCTCATCCTGATCATCGGCATCGCCTACCTCGCCCACCTCATGCGCATTCCCGAGTCCTACATCGTCGCCATCTCCATCATTCTGTTTGGCGTCGGAATTGTCACCGCCGTCCAGCGTACCCGCGGGAAAGATCCCAGCTAGAAAGCAGCCGGGGCATTGTCAACAACTTTCTCCGATCTCCTGAAACAACAGTGAGATACAGCACGCAGTCGTTCCGCCCGAAAGCGCCATAAAGGAAAGAGGGGCAAAAAGATTCTGGTCGCGGGCATCGGTCGCCGCGCACCCAGGTTTCAGCGGCCTCCATCGCTCCGCATTTACAATCGGCTGAGTGGACACCTCGACAATCGTCATCCTGGACTTCGGATCGCAGTACACCCAGCTCATCGCTCGCCGCATCCGCGAATTCAACGTCTTCTCGGTCGTGCTTCCCTGCACCACCCCGCTCGACCAGCTTCGCGCACTCAACCCGCTGGGCCTCATCCTCTCCGGTGGGCCCAGTTCCGTTTACGATGCAGACGCACCCGCCGCCGATCCGGGCCTGCTGGCAATGGGAGTCCCGGTACTCGGCATCTGTTACGGACTGCAGTTCATCGTCCATCACCTCGGCGGCCGCGTGGCACCCGCTCCGGCACGCGAATACGGCCACGCGCAGGTCGAGATCATTGCGGAAACGCCGCTCTTTCGCGGCCTGCCGCGCGCCATCAATGTCTGGATGAGCCACGGCGACCAGGCCAAATCGCTGCCCGATGGCTTCGTCCTGACCGCGCAGACCGCGAACGCACTCGCCGGCATCGCCAACGAGCAGCGCCGCATCTGGGCCGTGCAGTTCCATCCCGAAGTCGCGCACACGCCCCAGGGCATGGAGTTGCTGCGCAACTTCGTGCTCGACATCTGCGGCGCCAAGCCCGACTGGACGCCCGAGCACTTTATCCACTCCACCGTGGACCGCGTTCGCGCCCAGGTAGGCAACGGACACGCCATCTGCGGCCTCAGCGGCGGCGTCGATTCCAGCGTGGCTGCGGTGCTGGTAGCCCGCGCCATTGGCGACCGCCTAACCTGCATCTTCGTCAACAACGGCGTTCTGCGCAAAGACGAATTTGCCAAGGTGCAGAAGACCATGCGCGAGCAGCTTGGCCTGCGCGTGGTTGCGGTAGACGCAAGCCAGCGCTTCCTCGCTCGCCTTGCCGGCGCCGCCGATCCCGAGCAGAAGCGCAAGGCCATCGGCAACGAATTCATCGCTGTCTTCGACGAGGAAGCGAAGAAGATCTTCGAGTCAGAGCGGCACACCGGCGAAGAGATCGCCTGGCTTGTGCAGGGCACGCTCTATCCCGACGTCATCGAGTCGTCCAGCGTCAAAGGTCCGTCGCAGACCATCAAGAGCCACCACAACGTCGGCGGCCTGCCGGCCAACATGAAGCTGAAGCTCATCGAACCGTTGCGCGATCTCTTCAAGGATGAAGTCCGCCGCATCGGCCGCGATCTCGGCATGCCCGAGGATATTCTCGAGCGCCAGCCGTTCCCCGGCCCCGGGCTCGCGGTCCGCATCCTCGGCGAAGTCACCGCGGAGCGCGTCGCCCTGTTGCAGGAAGCCGACGACATCGTGGTTTCCGAGATCAAAGCCGCCGGGCTCTATCGCAAGGTTTGGCAATCGTTCGCTGTACTGTTGCCCGTCAAGAGCGTCGGCGTCATGGGCGACCAGCGCACCTACGCCTACACCTGCTGCGTCCGCGCCGTCCACAGCGAAGACGGCATGACCGCGGACTGGGCGCCGCTTCCTTACGAGGTGCTCCGGACCATCTCCAGCCGCATCGTCAGCGAGGTGCGCGGCATCAACCGCGTGGTCTACGACATCACGTCAAAACCGCCCGGCACCATCGAGTGGGAGTGATTGGAAAGAAGATTCTCGCGAAAGTGGAGTGTTGGCTCCTGAGGTAGGACTCGAACCTACAACCCTTCGGTTAACAGCCGAATGCTCTGCCATTGAGCTACTCAGGAACATCGTGTGCCGCGTCCTCGTACTTCGCCGCACAACTCCTTAGTTATAACAAACCGCCATCGCTGGGTCAAAGCTTCCATCGCTAAGCACTTGACGCGAGCGCACAATGCGCGCGCTTCACCTCGCCATTCGTCGACCGTCACCTTCGCCAGCGTCACCGGCAGATCGAACCTGCGCGGCCCAGCGCTGCCCGGATTCAGATACAGCACGCCGTGGCGCATCTCCACGCCGGCGCGGTGCGAATGGCCGCTGACCACCACGTCGATGCCAGCGTCCGACGGATCGAGGAAGAGGTCCTGAACGGAATGCACCAGGTAGAAACGGCAGCCGCCCAGTTCCACCGTCGCGGTCGCCGGCAGCGTCGCCGCACACGCCGGACACATCCACGTTGCCGCGGATCGCCGTCAGCGGAGCGATCCAGCGCAGTTTGTCCAGAATCAGCGGGTCGCCCACGTCTCCGGCGTGCAGGATATGGTCCACGCCGGCCAGCGCCTGGATCGCCTCCGGCCGCAGCAGTCCGTGAGTGTCGGAGATCACGCCGATGGTCAAGGCTTTCGTCGCGCCTATGCTGGTCACAGGCCCGCCGTCAGCCGCGTGCGCGGATCGAGCAAGTCGCGCAGCGCGTCGCCGATGAAGTTGAACGAAAGCACCGCCAGCATCACCGCGGCGGCGGGAAACACCACCAGGTGCGGCGAATCGAACAGGTGCGAGCGGCCGTCATTCAGCATGGAGCCCCAGCTTGCCGCCGGCGGCGGAACGCCCAGCCCGAGGAAGCTCAGCGTAGCCTCGGCCAGCACCGCTCCGGCCATGCCGATGGCCGCCTGCACAATCAGCGGCTGCACGATATTTGGCAGAATGTGGGAGCACATTACGCGCAGATCGGAGGCCCCCAACGCCCTGGCCGCCTCGACAAACTCCCGCTCTTTTACCGCCATCACCTGCGCGCGCACCAGCCGCGCATATCCCACCCAGCCGGAGATGGAAAGCGCAAGAATCAAATTGAACAGACCCGGACCAAGAAACGCAACGAACGCAATGGCGAGCAGAATGCCCGGCAGCGCAAGAAATGCGTTGGTCACATACACATTCAACACTGTGTCCGTCCATCCGCCGTAAAAGCCGGCCACCAGACCCGCAACCAGCCCGATTGCCAGCGAGAGCGAAACCACTGAGACGGCGACCATCATCGAGATTCGGGCGCCATAGAGCGTGCGCGAGAGAATGTCACGGCCAAGTTCGTCGGTGCCGAACCAATGGCCATGCCCCGGAGCCAGGAGGCGGCCGCCGAGGTCGAGTTGTGCGGGGTCCTGCGGCGCCAGCCAGGGCGCGAACACTGCACAGGCGACGAAGATCGCCAGCAGCAGCACGCCCAGCGCCGCCAGCGGTTGCCGGACGACTCCTTTGATTACCATTGAGCGGAATCGCCGTGAAGATTGCATGCTCATCGCCATCCATCCCTGTTTATCATAGGAAATTGACACACGCGGCGCCGCTGCCGATGAAAGGCAATGTTTGCGAATCCTGATCTATGGGCTGAACTATTCTCCCGAACTGACGGGAATTGGCAAGTATACCGGCGAGATGGCAGTCTGGCTCGCGGAGCGCGGACACGAGGTCCGCGTGGTTACGGCTCCGCCTTACTACCCCGCCTGGCGAATCCGCGACGACTATCGCGGCGGTTGGTATCGCACGGAGCAGACGCCGGGCCAGCCGGTGGTCTATCGCACGCCGCTGTATGTGCCGGAGCGGCCCACGGGAGTCAAGCGAATCGTGCATCTCGCCTCCTTCATGATGGGAAGCCTTCCCGTCATGCTGCGCGAGATGTTCCGCCAGCCTCAGGTTGTCTTCACTGTAGAGCCTACCTTCTTTTGCGCCCCGCTCACGCTCTTTGTCGCAAAAAGCGCCGGAGCCGCCTGTTGGCTGCATGTGCAGGATTTTGAAGTTGACGCCGCCTTCGAACTCGGCCTGCTTCCGGCCCAGGGACCGATCCACGACGCAGCGCTGCGGATCGAGAAGTTCTTTACCTATGCGTTTGACCGGGTCTCCGGAATCTCATTCCGAATGGTCGAGCGCGCGCTCGCAAAAGGGATCCCGAGCAACCGGGTCGTTCATTTTCCCAACTGGGTGGATATCGACGCGATCTATCCGCTCGCCCCGGCCGCGAACCGAGCCAATCTAATCCGCCGCGAGCTCGCCTCCGAAGTGCCTGGGATCGAGAACAAGATCATTCTGCTTTACTCAGGCAACATGGGCGCGAAGCAGGGGCTGGAGTTGTTGCCTCCGCTGGCCGAATCGTTTTCGGCCGACCCTCGGGTGCATTTCATCTTTTGCGGCGACGGCTCCTTCCGGTCGCAACTGGAAGCTCGAGTAGCCCACCGCAGGAATGTCACCCTGCTTTCCCTGCAGCCGCTCGACCGCCTGAATCACTTGATGAACGCTGCCGATATCCATCTGCTGCCGCAACGAGCGAGCGCCGCCGACCTGGTGATGCCTTCCCGGCTGGGTGCGATGTTTTCCAGTGGGCGTCCGGTTGTCGCCACGGCTCATCCCGGGACCCAGCTCGCGATGGCGGTCGAAGGCCGTGGGCTGGCGGTTCCGGCGGGCGACGTGGGCGCGCTGCACGCGGCCGTTTTGCGCCTCGTCGAGGATCGCGAACTCCGCCTTAGCCTCGGTCGCGCTGCGCGGGAGTATGCGGTAGAGCATATGGGCAAGCATCGCGTGTTGCAGCAATTCGAAGCCGACCTCGAGGATGCGCTCGCGCGGCCGTAGGCTGAGCGCCCCAACCCAGTTTCAGCGTCACCGTGCTTGCCCAACCGCCGCCGGACGGTTCGTGCAAAGGGCCGCGAGTAGAATAAGATGGTCGAGAAGCGACTGGAGCCAATAAGCGAGTAGCCCGTGCCTGCTGCGCTGTCTGGCGCAATGAATCACGGAGATTGGAAGCTTTGAAGAAGGCGCTTATCACTGGAGTCACTGGGCAGGACGGCGCCTCTCTTGCCGGCCGCGAGAGCTGACCAATGCCGCTACCAACCTCATCCCGCTCGGAGTCCTTCATGGATTCCCACAGCCGCATCTACGTCGCTGGACATCGGGGCCTGGCTGGATCGGCCATCCATCGCGAGCTGTTGCGCCTGGGCTACGACAACCTGCTCACCCGCTCGCATGAGGAGCTGGATCTATGCGATGAGGTCGCCGTCGACGCATTCCTTTCCCACGAAAAGCCCGATTTCGTCTTCCTTGCGGCCGCCAAAGTCGGCGGGATTCTCGCCAACTCAAATTATCCTGCCGACTTTATCCGCGACAATCTCATCATCCAGACCAACCTGATCGAGTCCAGCCGCAACGCTGGCGTAAAGCGGCTGCTTTTCCTTGGCTCGTCCTGCATCTATCCCAGAGACTGCCCGCAGCCGATCAAAGAGGACTACCTGCTTACAGGCCCCCTGGAGCCGACCAACCGGCCCTACGCTCTGGCGAAGATCGCCGGGATAGAGATGTGCTGGAGCTATAACCGCCAGTACGGCACCCGCTATCTGGCCGCCATGCCGACGAACCTGTATGGCCCGAACGACAACTTCGATCTGGCCACCTCGCATGTGCTACCCGCACTCATTCGTAAGACAGCTGAAGCCAAGGCCTCAGGGGCGAACGAGGTTGTCGTCTGGGGCACCGGAACGCCACGGCGCGAGTTTCTCTATTCCGATGACCTGGCCCATGCCTGTTGCTTCCTGATGAATCTGGATGACGCCACGCTTCGGTTCCCTGCTGACGGTGGATTCACCGCCACTGATCAACATCGGCACCGGCGAGGACGTCACCATCCGCGAGTTGGCGGAGACGATCGCCCGCGTGCTGGACTTCCACGGCACTCTCATCTTCGACTCCACCAAGCCCGACGGCACACCGCGCAAGCTGCTGGACGTCGGTCGGCTACACCGTCTTGGCTGGCGCCACACCACCAGCTTGGAACAAGGTATCCAACGCACCTGGGAAGCTGCCCGCGATCGGCTGACTATCCATAACGTGCAACGGAAGTAGCACCCTCCAGCGCGCCTTTGCCGCATCCATTCGCCGAACTTCGGGTCTAATCGAGGGATGAGGCCGTTTTGCATCGCGAAGCCGGGACAGCTAACTGATCTCCTGCTGGGTTTCGCGCTCGCCTTCGGCATCCTGCCATGCGCCCTGGCGCAGCAACCGCAGGATACTGCAACCCTGGCCGAACAGTACCTGCTCTCCGCCGCCAACCAGGAACGTGGCTACCCGCGGCCTGCCGCTGCTGCGCCGCGATCCTCAACTTGCCCGGGCGGCGGCCCAGCATGCCAGCGTGATGGCGGCCCACGGAACCATCTCCCACCAGTTTCCCGGCGAGCCGGAGCTTACCGACCGCGGGGCGGCTGCGGGACTAGCCTTCAGCGTCATCGCTGAGAATGTCGGCGAAGCGCCCAGCGTAATCCAGATTCACGACATGTGGATGAACTCCGAACACCACCGAGAGAACCTTCTCGACCCTTCGGTCGACTCGATCGGCATCAGCGTGATGGCCCGCGGCAAGCGAACTCTTCGCGGTCGAAGACTTTGCCAAGACTGTGCGATCTGGTCAGCCTCGAGGCTCAGGAGTCTGCCATTGGCTCGCTGGTTACCCGGCAGGGCCCGATAAGGCTGGCAAGCGATTCGGCCTCGGTTTCCGCTGCTCGCAAGACCTGCTCCATGTCCACCGGATACGCGGGCGAGCGCAAGCCATGGTTCGTGATGCGCTTTACTTCCGACGAGTCTTACGCCAGCTTCCCGACGGCTCAAGACCGAGCTGGCTTCGGGCCGTTACCACCAGGCCGCGGTGGGAGCGTGCGCCGCAGATCGGCAGAGCGCATTCACCTCGTACAACCTCGCCGTGCTGCTGTACCCTTAAGTCCGAAGTCGAAGCTCGGCTGCAATCTGCGGGCGCGCTGATGGGGAGGGCGCGTGAGCGAAGCGAGAACAGCAGACAGCCGTAGACCGGCGACAGTTCCTGAAGTCGGGAGTTGCGCCGGAGCGGCGTTGGGGCTGGGCAGCGCGATGGCCGAGGCAGCGCCTCGCAAAGAAGGGCAACACCGGCGGCCGTGAACCGCCGAAACCTGCTCCGCCAAAACCAAATATCGTCCTGTATATGTCGGACCAGTTCCGCTGGGATTTTCTCGGCGCAAACGGCCTGAACGGTTCCACGCGCACGCCCAACCTGGACGCGCTGGCGGCACAGGGGAAGAACTTCAACTACGCCGTCACCAACCAGCCGGTCTGCGCGCCGTCGCGATCGGTAATGCTGACCAGCCGTTATGCCACCGAAACCGGCGTGTGGCAGAACGGCCTGGGCATGAACCAGACGCTGCCCACGCTGGCGAGCGAACTGCATAACGCGGGATACAGCACCAACCTGATCGGCAAATGGCATCTTGCGCCAAATACGGAAGCGGCCGGCGGTGGAACAGGCTTCGTCAAACCGGAGTGGCGCGGCGGATTCATGGACCTGTTCGAGGGCTCCAATGCGCTCGAACACACCACGCATCCTTACGAAGGAACCATCTACGACAACGACGGCAAGGAGATCACTTACAAGGACGAGTATCGCGTGGATTTCATCACCGACCGCGCGGAGCGCTTCCTGCGCCAGAAGCACGATAAGCCATTCCTCCTGTTCATCTCGCAGCTGGAACCGCACCAGCAGAACGATTGGGACAACCGCATCATCGGGCCGGAAGGTTCGGCTGACCGCTTCATGAACTCGCACGTTCCGCCCGACCTGCGCAATTTGCCCGGCAACTGGCAGCAGGAGCTTCCGGACTACTATGGCGCGTGCGAGGCGATCGACGCTCGGTGGGGCGCGTGCGGAAGATCCTCGAAGAGGAAAAGCTCGCGGACAACACCATCTTCGTCTTCCTCAGCGATCACGGTTGCCACTTCATGACGCGCAACGCGGAGTACAAGCGCAGCGTGCACAACGCCTCCAGCCGCGTTCCGCTGCTGATCCATGGGCCGGGTTTCGAGGGCGCGCAGCAGATCACGCAGATAGTCGGCCTCATCGACCTTGACACCGACGCTGCTGGAGGCAGCCGGCGTCGCAGCGCCGGCGACCATGAAGGGCCACAGCTTGATGCCGCTGCTGCGCGACGAAAAAGCGCGTGCAGAGTGGCCGAACGAACAACTGATCCAGATCAGCGAGTCGATGACCGGGCGCGCGATACGCACAAGGACTGGACCTACTGCGTCGCCGAAATTACCGGAACCACCAACCAGATGGCCGCAACCACCTACCAGGAGTACCAGATGTACGACCAGCGCAACGATCCGTACGAACAGTGCAACCTCGCGGGCCGCAAGGAGTTTCGCCAGCAGGCCAACGAACTGCAGGCAAAGCTGAAGAAGCTGCTGGTCGCGGCGGGCGAGCCGGAGCCGGAGATCAGGCCGGCGAGACTCTATCCGTAGACTGACAGGGATTCTTCGCCTACGGCTCAGAATGACAAGCCAAAGCGTGGGGATGACGGGTCGAGGGGACCGGCTCAGAATGACAAAGTTTGGTTATCGGGCGACGGGCACCTCGATTCCGGCTTCGGCCAGTTCGGCGGCGGAGGCGGGCTGCGTGGGCTCCATCTCGAGGAGATCGTTGAAGCGGTTGAAGTAGTTGAATAGGCCGATGGCGGCCATCAGCTCGACCACTTCGCCCTCGGAGTAGAAGGTGCGCAGGCGCGCGAAGTCGGCGTCGGAGTAGCTGTGCGCGTCGAGGGTCATGACCTCGGCGAGATGGATTGCGGCCTTTTCGGCCTCGGTAAAGCTGCTTGCGGCTGCGTCCTTGAGGTCTTCGAGCTGGAGGTCGGTCCAGCCGAGCCGTTTGCAGATGGCGGTGTGCGAGGCCAGGCAGTAGGGCGTGCGGTTGCACTGTGACGTGCGCACAATGACCAGCTCCTTGAGCGCCTTGGGCAGGGTTCCGGTGTTCAGGACGGCGTCCATGTGGGCGATGATGGTCTCGAAGATTTCGGGCCGATGCGCCATGGTGCGAAACATGTTGGGCACGTTGCCGCGGTCCCGCAGGGTGCGGTCGTAGATGGCGACGGACGACGGCCTAATTTCGCTGCGGTTCAGTCTGGAAATGCGTGGCATAAATAAATTCCTCCGCGTGGTACGGATGATACAGCGGGTGCGTGAAAGCGTGTTCCGGCAATGGTCGCTACCGGCTAGCGAGGCTGCTCCTGGGGGCCCCCCTCCCCCTATCAAAAACCGCAAGATCAACAAAACACAGGGGGTGGATTTTCCTCCAACTTGCAAGATCATGATTCCAGATGGCTTAGTCTGCAAGTATACCTGGATTCAATGAGTTACCCGAAAAACCACCCTGCTGCAACTGGGAAAACAGGGGCCAGGCGCGAGGCCGCGCTCCTGTGGTTCCTTCTTCCATTATAACTGGCGTGTCAAGGATTTGAGGTGGTTTTCGGGTGTGTCTGAGGTCTAACTTCCTGGAACTTACGGCGCCACAGTATTCGATGTAAGCCTCGCAAAAACAAATGCAGGTTCCTTTGCTCCGTTTTGAGGACGACGGCTGACCGAGCGCTATTTGGGGTCGAAGCGGATGGTGGAGAGGATGGAGAAAAGGCGGTCGCGGACTTGATCGAGTTCCGCGGGAGTAATGTCCTTGACGCCGGAAACTTCGCCGCCGCAGAAGTTGTTAATGGAGAGATCGAAGCGGTAGCACGCGCCGCGATGGAGGGTGGTGTAGATCTCGTCGCGCTGGGTGATGCAGATGTCTTTGATCTCATCGTGGCCGTGAGCAAAGGAGATGTCTGCAATCCTGGTAACGTGCGCCGGCTTGCCGTAGGGGGTGGCGGCTGCCTGCTGCGCGCACGCGGCGACCGAGGCGTGCGGGGTGACGCTGAAGTAGACGTAGGCCCCGCTGAAGGTGGAGGCAGGAAACGGGTTCTAGGACATGGCGACGACGGCGCGCATGGTGGTCGACTTGGGGGCCGAGCGGGCGTCGAGGTGGAAGGTACTGATCTCGCGGTCGGTGTGGGAGAAGTTCCAGTTGGCGGGATAGTCGAAGGAGAGATGCCAGGCGGGGTCGTGGAAGGTGTGGGTTGCGTCGGGGGGCGCGACGGTTTGAGCGAGGAGCAGCGAAGGGCAGAGGCAGAAAGGGGCGAGCAGAAGGGCCGCGGCCAGCATGCCGCAGGTCCTTCGACTCCGGCTGCGCCTCCGCTCAGGATGACAATTCTGCTTGATCACGATCGTTGGATACTCCCAAGGATGGCAGTACAGAAGCAGATTCCTCCGCTTCGCTGCGGAATGACACACAAGAACAAACAACGGCAAAGGCGATACGGGGATTCTTCGCTGCGCTCAGAATGACACTTCCCTTCAGTACGTTCAGGATGACAGATCAAAGAGGAATGGCCAAGCGTGAGGTTTAGACGTAGTTATCAGGCGCGCATGCGGGGGTTGGCGAGGGTGTAGGCGACGTCGGTCAGCAGGTTGACGGTGACGTACGTGAGTCCAATGGCTAAGATGCATCCCTGAACCAGCGCATAGTCGCGGTTGGAGATGGCCGAGAGCGTAAGCCGGCCGATGCCGGGCCAACTGAAGACCGTCTCCGTGACGATGGCGCCGGACAGCAGGCTGCCGAACTGCAGGCCAATGATCGTCAGCACCGGAATAAGCGCGTTGCCGAGGGCGTGACGATAGACGACGGTACGCTCGCTGAGGCCTTTGGCGCGAGCAGTGCGGATGTAGTCCTGCCCCAACTCCTCCAGCATGGCGGTGCGCACCATGCGAGTGAGTATCCCGGCCAGGCCCAGGCCCAGCGTGATGGCCGGGAGGATGAGATAGAACAAAAATTGCAGGCCGAAGATGGGGCCGGTCCCGCGCCGGAGACGGGCGTCCAACCCAGCTTGATGGAGAAGATGAGGATAAGGATGGGGCCGAGGGCGAAGTTGGGAAACGAGAGCCCGCCCAGGCTGGCGACGCCGAGAACACGGTCCGGCCAGTGACCGCGATGCAGCGCGGAGAAGACGCCCGCGGGCACGGCGATCGCGATGCCGAAGATCAGTGCGGCGAGGGTCAGCGCCATGGTGTAGGGATAACGTTGTGCGACGAGGTGGGTGACAGAGTCGTGCAGGCGAAGCGATTGGCCGAGGTCGCCGTGGAGTATGCCCACGCCAGTAGCGAACATACTGCGTGTGCAGCGGAGCATCAAAACCGTAGTTGATGGCGCAGGACAGAGACATCGGAGGCTGTGGCACCCTCGCCCAGCATCTGGACGACGGGATCGCCCGGGACGAGATGGATCAGCAGAAAGACCACCGATACCACCACCCAAAGAACGGGAAGCGTGATCAGAATGCGGCGAACGGGTTTGGGGATGGTGGGCAGTTGTCAGTTCTCAATTGTCAGTGACGGTCAGCAGACCTTAGATATCAAAGCTTAGCTGCTCCGGGCGATCGGGGTTGATGGTTTCCACGCGAACGCGGGCGATGCGGCGGCCGGCCATCTCTTCGACGACGTAGCGGCGACCGCCGTGCACGACGCTCTCGCCCGCCACCGGCAGGTGTCCGAGTTGGGCGAGCAGGAATCCGGCAAGGGTCTCCACCCCGGCCTCGCGTGGGAACGTCCAGCCGAGCTGGGTGCCCAGGTCGCGCAGGGTGGTGCTGCCATCCAGCGCCATCACTCCTTCGGCGTTGAAGCCCGCGGTCTTGCCGGCGATGTCGAACTCGTCCTCCAACTCGCCGACCACCTGCTCCAGCACGTCCTCCGCGGTTACGATGCCAACGGTTGAGCCGAACTCATCCACGACGACGGCAATCTGGCGGCGACGCTCCTGAAACTCCTGCAGTAGCTCCACGGCCAGCTTGGTTTCGGGCACGACGAAGACATCGCGCATCACCTGGCGCAGCGTCAGGCCGGAGTTGATGGCGCCGCCGAGCCCCAGGGTGACGGCGCGGAAGTGCATCAGACGGGAGATGTCCTTGGAATAAACGACGCCGATGATGCGGTCGGGGTCCGCGATGCTACCCGGCGTGTCGCCTTTGGCGTCGTAGACCGGCACGCGGGAATGCTGCTCTTCCACGATGCGTGCGCTGGCACGTTCGATGGGCATATCGGCAGGGAGCGAGAAGATCTTGCCGCGTGGCGTCATAATCTCGCGCACGGTGACGTGGTTCAGTTCGATGGCGCGGTGAATAATCTCTTCCTGGAATACCGGCAGCAGGCCCATGCGGCGCGTCGCCGTCGCGATCAGCTTCAACTCCTCGGGAGAGTGTACGGAGCCCTCGCCATGCAGCGGCGCGCGGAAGAGACGCAGCACAACCGCAGCCGAGCTGTTCATGATGCGCACGAAGGGGCGGGAGATGCGGATGAAGACGTCCATGGGGCCGGAGACGGCCAGGGCGATGCGTTCGGCGCGCTGCAGGGCGAGCGCCTTGGGGACGAGTTCGCCGAGCAGCAGCTCAAAGTACGTGATGCCCGCAAAGGCAAGGACGATTGCGACTGTGTGTGCATACAGGACCGCGAGCCAGTGGACGGGCAGCCAGCGGCTGACGAAGTCGAGAATCATCGCCGCGACGGCCGGCTCGCCCAGCCAACCCAGCGCCAGCGAAGCCAGGGTGACGCCGAACTGGACGGCGGGAAGAAATTCGTCGATATTACGCTTCAGGTGCAGCGCGGTGCGCGCTCCGGGGCGGCCCAGCGCGACCAGTTGCTCCATGCGCGTCTCGCGCACACTGATCAGGGCGAACTCCGCAGCCACAAAGAAGCTGTTGGCCAGGATGAAGAAGGCCACCATGACTGCGCGGAAGAACATCAATTCCAACATTCCGTGCTGAGTCTAGCATTCCGCGTCCTACAGGTCGCTGTGCACGGCCCGGAGGAAACACACAAATGCTCGCGTCCTGGAAGGAGGGACACCGGTGCGCAACGGAGATTGAGGGACTTTGAGACCTGGAACTTAAGCGAGGAGCTTGGTGATCGACTTGTCGATGGTGTCCCTGGGGACGTAGCCGACGATCTGGTCCGCAACCTTGCCGCCCTTGAACAGCAACAGTGCGGGAATGCCGCGGATGCCATAGCGCATGGGGCGTCGCGGTGTTGGCATCGACGTCCATCTTCATCACCTTCAACTTGCCGTTATAGTGGGATGCCACCTCGTCCACCACCGGCGCAAGCGCACGGCATGGGCCACACCATGCAGCCCAGAAATCCACCAGCACGGGCTGCTCCGATTGCAGCACTTCCTGCTCAAAACTTGCGTCGGTCACCGCGGTCACGAACTGTCCTGCCATTTCTTACTCCTCCCGCTACTCAGCCAGGAGGCAAGTAGACGTAATTGACACACCTCCATAATAGATGCGCGAGGGGTGTGGTGGGTTCAGGATCGACGGAATGCGAGCAAATTTGCCCTAAGAACAGTAACGCCCGCTGCCCGAGTTTGCACGGGACAGCGGGCGGCGTAGCAGCCCTCCCCAGAACTGCACACGCGCACATATTATGAAACGGCGGGATCAATGTAAAGAAAATTTATAGATGACTAAAGTAACCTGCCTCGCTCCGGAGGCATTTTCAAGTGGGTTCGTGAACCACATTACATAGTTCTGTATAACTGACTCTTGATACACAGCCTCTGCGTCATGGATCAGAGACTGTGTAGCCCCGCCCGCAATGCTGGTGGCGATGATTTCGAGCTCGGGCACCCCGGCGGCGGCGCGAATCCGGTCGGCGATCCGGGCCGTATCAGCGTCCGCATCAACCACCAGCAGCACGCCCGGACCGGCCCCGCTGAGGGCCACGCCCAGCACGCCCGACGTACCGGCCAAGCGGCAGCAGGCGCCCTCAGCAGCGGACACGCCTCCATCCGGTATGGCTGGTGCAACCTGTCCTGCATTGCCACGCGAAGCAGGTCGCCCCGGCCCAGCGCAAAGGCCGCCACCAGCAGCGCGGCCCGCTGCACATTGCTCACGGCGTCGGCGCGGGCGTAGGTGATAGGCAGCAGCGCCCGCGCCCTCTCGGTGGACAGGCTGGCCGGAGGAAGCGCCAGCAGCAGCTTCCAGCCGACATCCTGGCCGCAGGTCGCCGCCGTCACCACGCCCTCGGCCACGGCCGAGACGGTCATATAGCCCAGGGCGCAGGCGGCCACGTTATCGGGATGGCCCTCGCGGCGGCTGGCCTCGTCGATGCAGGCTGGCAGGTCCCACCCGAAGCCGGCCAAAATGGTTGGCCAGCATGACGCCGCCCAGCAGCGCCGCCGCGCTGGATCCGCACCCCATCCCCAGCGGAATCTCATTGTGGATGCGCAGGTGGAGCGGCGTCAGCGGGCGCCCGGCGCGGGCCAGAACCTCGCGGTAGGCCTCGAAGATCATGTTGTTGGTGGTGCGCGCGCAACGGTCGGCGTCGCGTCCGGTGGCCTCAATGGTGAGTTCCGGACTGCCGGATGGCGACGCCTCCGCCGCGATGGTCAGAGTCAGCGCCATGGCCAGGCCGGCCGCATCGAAGGCCGAGCCCGAGGTTGGCCGAGGTGGCAGGCAGAATCAGCCGGATGGGGCCGGGGGGCACGACCGGGTCTGTGAATGGAGTTGAGATCCTGCGCCTGGCTCATACCGGGATTCCGGTTGCCGCGGGCGTCTGCGCCGCATCGAGAGTCGAGTTCGCCCTGCTCATTTGCTGCTCCAGCGCCTTCAGCACCACGGCCTCGTCGGCCTCCAGAACGATCGGCGGCTTGCGCAGCAGTTCATGCTGTGCCCGCTCGGCCTCGGTGGCGCCGGCCAGTTCTGCCTTGCTCAGCAGTTCGCCGCGGTGGTAGTCGATGGTGTACTGCGAATCCTTCAGGGTGTGGCCGGTCAGGAGCAGTACTACGCGCTCCTCGCGGCTGACCCTGCCCTGCACGACCAGCTTTTTCAGCCCGGCGAGCGTCACTGCGGAGGCCGGTTCGCAGCCCACGCCTTCGGCGCCGATCTCGGCCTTGGCCAGGGCGATCTCCTGCTCGCTGGCCTGCTCGCACCATCCGCCCATCTCCTCGATCACGCGTGCGGCCTTCTTCCAGCTTGCCGGATTGCCGATGCGGATCGCGGTCGCCCGGGTCTCCGCCTTCATCGGCTGCATATCGCGGTTCGTGTCGTTGAACCAGCGGTAGAGCGGGTTTGCGCCCTGCGCCTGAATGACGCTGATCTTTGGCACACGCGGGATCAGGCCCGAGGTGCTTCATCTCCTGGAAACCTTTGCCCAGCGCGGAGGAGTTGGCGAGGTTGCCGCCAGGCACGACGATGTGCTCGGGAACCTGCCACTCCAATTGCTCCACCATCTCCACGGCGGGCGTCTTCTGTCCCTCCAGCCGATACGGGTTGACCGAATTGAGCAGGTAGATGGGGAAACGCCGCACCAGCGCCTGCAGCAGGCGTACGCATCCGTCGAAGTCGGTCTTCAGCTGCACGGTCATTGCGCCGTAGTCCATGGACTGCGACAGCTTGCCCCAGGCAATCTTGCCCTCGGGGATAAAAACGATGGAGCGCAGGCCCGCGCGCGCAGCATAGGCGGCCATGGCGGCCGAAGTATTTCCGGTGGACGCGCAGGCAACCCACTGGAAGCCGCGTTCCACCGCAACCGAGAGCGCCGCGGTCATGCCAGTATCCTTGAAGGACGCGGTGGGATTCATCCCCTGGTGCTTGGCCAGCAGCCAGTCGACGCCGGCGATCTCCGCACAGCGCGGCATCTCGTAGAGCGGCGTGTTGCCCTCACGCAACGTGACTACGCGATCCACATCGCGGACGATGGGCAGCAACTCGCGGAAGCGCCAGACGCCACTCTGGTCGATGGCCATGGTGGAGGTTCGGCGCTCCTGCCACAGATGCCGCATGCCGCCGGGATTGGGCAGGCGAACGTCGGCAGTTGCTGTCGCTCCGGCGCCGACTGGATGGGGCTCCAGGGATAGATCACCTCGTAGAGCCCATTGCAGTCGGGGCAGCGGAAGTCGCTGCTGCCTGCGTCCGCGGCGATCCGCACTCCGCAGTTCGTGCATCGTAGTTGATGTGTCGGGTTCATCTGCCTTACCTTTAGCCTATTGTATGCAATCGCATTCGAGGTATCGCGAAACGCACAGCTTTCTATCTCGCGGATGCTGGTCTGCCTGGCAACCGTGCTTCCCTGCTGCCGGGCGCAGACGCCGCGAGAAGTCCACGTGCTGGCCGCCGCGGACCTGCAGCCGGTGCTGCCGGCGCTGGCCACCGCGTTTGAAGCAGCCACCGGGATCAAGCTGATCGCGAGCTATGGGTCGTCCGCAACGCTGGCGACGCAGATTCTCAATGGCGACCCGCCGATGTCTTTCTGGCCGCCGATTCCAGCTTTCCCCAGAGCATTGTTGCGGCGGGCCTGGCCGATACGCCTGCTCCGCTTCCCTACGCGCGCGGAACGCTGGTGCTGTGGGCGCGCAAGGACTCGCCGCTGCAGCCGCTGACGCAGAATACACTGCGCGACGGCAAGTTCGCGTCGCTGGCAATCGCCAACCCGGAACACGCGCCCTACGGCCGCGCTG
Organism: uncultured Acidobacteriaceae bacterium; assembly: GCA_963764735.1. Classification (GTDB taxonomy): domain Bacteria; phylum Acidobacteriota; class Terriglobia; order Terriglobales; family Acidobacteriaceae; genus Edaphobacter. Next base: position 971,274 of record CAVXTS010000003.1, on the reverse strand, counting down.
CTGTTGCTGCCCTGACGTCGATGAAGCTTTATGACCGATTGAAGCCGCGCATCGTCATCGCAGAAAACATCGCGCAGACGGCGCAGTTCGTCGAGTCGGGAAATGCGCAACTTGGACTGATCTCGCTGACCGCCGCGTCGACGGACCACTTCAAACAACTCGGCAGCTTCATCCGCATCCCCATGGGGACCTATCCGGAGATCCTCCAGTGCGCCGTGGTGATGAAGAACTCCGCGCACCGCGCCGACGCCCATGCATTCCTGGACTGGCTGCGCTCGCCGGCGATCCAGCGGAACCTGACGCAATATGGGCTCGACCCGGTGCAGTAGAAGTGAGGGTGCAAGTCTGTGCGATTTGCGGGTACGTTTTTGTGCGGATAGCATGCAGACGTGCGGGGCGACCCGGATGACCTGTATCGTGAATTGACATGGACTCCGTAGCCCTCTGGCTGACGCTGCGCCTCGCGCTGACGACTACCGCGCTGCTGCTGCTGATCGCGCTGCCGCTGGCCTGGTGGATCGCCTCGGGCACAGGCGCCGCACGAGCGTTGGCACAGGCCGTAGTGGCCCTGCCGCTGGTGCTCCCGCCGACTGTGCTGGGCTTCTACCTGCTGGTCGCGCTGGGCCCGCTGACCCCGCCGGGACGGCTGATCATTCGGCTGCTGGGCCATCCGCTGGCGTTCTCGTTCTCGGGACTCGTGGTGGGGTCGGTGCTGTACAGCCTGCCGTTTGCCGTGCAACCGCTGGTGGCAGGGTTCCGCGCCGTCGACCCTGCGCTGCTGGAGACCGCTGCGACGCTGGGCGCTTCGCGCTGCCAGGGCGTTCCGGACCATTACGCTGCCGCTGGCCAAGCCGTCGCTAGTGACGGCTGCGGTACTGACCTTCACGCATACGGTGGGTGAGTTCGGAGTGGTGCTGATGCTCGGTGGCAATATCCCCGGCGCGACGCAAACCCTGTCCATCGCGCTGTACGACCAGGTGCAGGACTTCAACTATGCCGCTGCCAACCGGACGGCTGCGGTGTTGCTGGGATTCAGCCTGGTGACGCTGCTGTTCCTCTACTGGCGGCGCAGCGAAGACGCGAGGTCCCTGCTTGCCTGAGAATCTCCAATCCGAACGGATCGAGGCAGCGGCACCGCCATCCCTGACGAGGCACTTCAGCGTGCAGATCCGCCATCGGATTGGCGCGCTCAAGATCGATGTCGACTTCCAATTGACAAGGCCGTGGACGATTCTGTTCGGGCCGTCGGGCTCGGGCAAGACGACCATTCTGCGGGCGATCGCCGGACTGCTCCGGCCGGATTCCGCGCGCATCGTCAGCTATACCGAAACGGGCTCCGTCGGGGATTCACCTTCCACGCTGATCGACACGGCCGACGGAATCTGCGTGCCTGCACACCGGCGCAGAGCCGTGCTGGCTTCGCAAAGGTCGATCCTGTTTCCGCATCTGAGTGTCCTGGAAAACCTGAAATATGGCGCTTCCTCCGGCAGCGACGCCCAGGCAGCGCGCCTGGCGAAACTCTTTCATGTCGAGGACGTTCTGGGAAAGCGGCCTGCGGAATTGTCGGGCGGCGAAGCGCAGCGAGTCTGCCTTGCCCGCGCGGCGATGACCGGGAGGCAACGCATCCTTCTGCTCGACGAGCCGTTCACCGGTCTCGACCGGCCCCTGCGCGACCTCTCATCGCCAATCTTCTGGCATGGCAGGCGGAATCCCGCACTCCCATTCTCTCGGTGACGCACGATGTGGCTGAGGCGTTTCAGTTGGGGGCGGAAGTGATCCAACTCGCGGAGGGGCGTGTGGTCGATCAGGGGCCGGTCGAAACCGTGCTGGCAGAAGAGCGCATCCAACTGCTGCGGCAACTCAATCGGAGCTACGCAAAGCCCAGCATGACAGGTTCCTGCTCCAGCCGGATTCCGGTGCGCGCGAGAACCCCATCGATGACCGCATCGCGCAGGGCAACGATCTCTGCCGCGGTTGCGCCGCCGCGATTTACGATCGCCAGCACGTGCTTGCTGGACAGGCCCGGCGTGCCCCATTGAGAATCCCTTGTGGAAGCCGGCGAGTTCCATCAGCCAGGCTGCGGAGAGCTTCACCATTTGGTCCGCGGGCGCGAACCCTGCGCCCGGCGGGAACTGCGGGACCTCCTCGGCGCGGCAGCCGGCAATGGCGGCCAGTTGAGGCACGGCCGCTCGCGGCGCTACTGGGTTTTTGAAGAATGAGCCGGCGCTGCGCGAGTCGGGATCGTCTTCAGCAAGCACCATCCCTTTGCGGGCGCGGATTTCGCGAATGGCATCGGCAGTTCCCCCAAGCGACGGCCGGGTTATGCCCCTCTCCGCAAAGTACTGCTGCACATCGCGGTATAGGAGGTGGGGCGGCCGATTGAGGTTCAGAAGATACGAAACACTCGTGATGGCATAGCGGCCGAATTCGGTCGTATTGAAGATGCTGCGGCGATATGTGAAGCCGCACTCGTCCTGAGAAAAGCTGATCCTTCTCTTTGCAGTTAGGTCGACGGCGTATACCTGTCGAATTGTGTTTGAGACTTCCTGGCCGTATGCGCCAACATTCTGGACTGGAGTTCCTCCCACCGAGCCCGGAATTCCCGCGAGGCATTCGATGCCGCCCGCGTTCTTCTCGACCGCAGCTCGGACCAGCGCGTCCCACTCCACCCCGGCGCCGGCCTTGACGAAGGCCAGGCCGTCTGGTTCGGATATCACAATCTCCAGATCGTTATTTGCGATGCGGATTACGACCCCGGGAAATCCGTCGTCGCTGACCAGCAGATTGCTGCCGCCGCCAAGGATGAAGTACGGCGCGCCCTGAGTGCGGGCAAGGCACACCGCCTCCACCACATCAGAGTCCGTCTTTGCATCCACAAACCAGCGCGCCGGGCCGCCCACGCCGAGCGTCGTGTACTGGGCCAGCGGAACATTCTCAAGAATCATCACACCTCTTAGAGTAGAGCAACCCGTTGCGAATGAGCGCCGCGGCCTGCGCATTGGCGTACCGCCGCAGTCACCCGTACAATCGGAACAACGCAGCCTGCTTAGCCGGCAGACTGTTCCCAGGAGGGGATTCCATGTACCCAGAGATTATGTTGATTCCGATGCGCGAAGAGCTTACGCGCGCCGGACTGAAGGAAGCACGCACTGCCGCAGAAGTGGACGCAGCCCTGGCCCAGCCGGGCACCACCATGCTGGTGGTCAATTCGGTGTGCGGATGCGCGGCGGGCAAGATGCGCCCGGCCGTGCGCCTGGCCCTGCAGCACGCCACCAAACCCGCCCAGGCGATTACCGTTTTCGCCGGGCAGGACCGGGAGGCCACCGAGAAGGCGCGCAGCTACTTTGCCGGCCATCCGCCGACCTCCCCTGCCATCGCCATTCTGCGCGACGGGCAGTTGGTGTACCTGATGCAGCGCTCGGCAATTGAGACATCCACTGCGCCGGCCATCGCCGAGGAACTCGCGCGCGCCTTCGATACCTACTGCGTCACCACTACTGCATAGCCGGCGGGGCCTGTCTTCAGGAACCTCACCCTTGCGGCTGGCATCCAGCCGCAAGGGTGTTCGCAGGACAACGATTGCGTCCTCGCTCGGCCCATCCTCTATCGTCACCGGCCCCTTTTTCGTAGATACCCCCCCTCCCCCTGATATACCCACTCAGTGGTGACAGCAAACGAGTTAGGCGAGGACCCCGTACATTTTCGCGGGTTGGTCAGCAGGTGGGCGGGTCAGCTATGTCCCCGGTCTGATCTGTCAGGGATGTGCCCGGTCTGTACCCCCCGTTCCGTACCCCCCACCCCCCCACCCGCCGGGTTCCCGGATCGAGGTCCTAAAATCCTCAGAGGATGGGAGTTCGGTCTGGATCGGGTCCGGCGTCAGGTCCGGATCAATCCGGCAGATATCCGGCTTGGCAGACTTGCCCGGTGGCTTATATGCAAGACCCGGCGCGACGCGGAGTCTTCTTTGTTTAATCCACTAAGTTAATGGTAGCAAATTCTCCATAACTCAACTGTACTTTTGCGGGATTTTTGATGTGGTTTGCTTTGTGGATTAAGGACGGGTTTTGCACAGGTGAGAGGCCTTGACATCATTTTGGGAGCGGAGAAAACGCGCGCTGTCCGGCGGACGCAGCGATCTTTGGGCCAACGCAACCGCCACATCCGACCGGATGGCCACGCAGGGTGCGGGACGTGGTCAGCGGCGGCGGAGTTGCGAGTAATCTGGAAGGGTAGTTCCGATTGAGGTTGAATGAAAAAGTTTTGCTGCACGCTGTCCGCCTTTTCGGCTGTCCTGATTCTTGCGCTCGCTGCCCTGCCGCAGGGGGAGTTGCGGGCTCAAAACCTGCCTTCCGTTACCGCTGACCCGGGCGCGCAGGGCGCGAATGAGAGCGTTGCCGACCGCTCGCGCGATTTGAACAAGCTGTTCGACGACATCTGGCAGGACAAGCTCAAGCACCAGCCTGAATACGCCACCTACCTTGGCGACAAGCGCTACGACGCGGAGCTGACCGACTATTCTCCGCGCGCGATCAACGACGCGCTGGCCCGCGGGCGCACCTACATCGACCGCCTTTCGAAGATCGACACCACGGGTCTGCCGCAGCAGGAACAGCTTTCCGCCGATCTGATGCTGCGCTCGCTGATCGAGGACCAGGAAGCCGCGCCGTTCAAGGAGTGGGAGATGCCCGTCAACCAGTACGACGGCATCCAGCTTGACCTGCCGCAACTGGTGGAACACACTTCGTTCGACACCGCCGACGACTACGACAACTACATCGCGCGCCTGGGCAAGATTCCGCTGGCGTTCACGCAGATCGATGACCAACATGCAGAGCGGCATCGACGACCACCGCACGCCGCCCGCATACCTGATGGAGAAGGTGCTGGCGCAGACCCAGGCCATCGCGGCGCAGAAGCCGGCCGACACGCCGTTTGCGGAGCCGCTGAAGAAGTTCCCGGCAACCGTTTCCGCGGAAGAGCGGAAGCGCATCTCCGACGCGGTGCTGGACGCGATCGCCCGGGAGGTGCTGCCGTCGTACCAGCGCTTCGCCAAGTTTCTGTCGGCCACCTACATTCCCAACTGCCGCAAGGATCCGGGCATCTGGGCGCTGCCCGACGGCGACGCCTACTACGCCTTCCTGGTGCGCCGAGCACCACGCTGGACAAGACTCCCGCAGAGATCCACCAGATCGGCCTGGACGAGGTGAAGCGCGATGAAGCCGAGATGCTGACCATCGTGCATAAGCTCGGCTTCGCGGACCTGAAGAGCTTTTCCGCGGCGCTGAAGGCGAATCCGAAGGAGCATCCCGCCTCCGCGGACGCGCTGCTGGCGGCCTACAAGGGCTACATTGCACAGATGCAGCCGCGGCTGCCGGAACTCTTTGGCCGCCTGCCCAAGGCGAAGCTGGAAGTTGTTCCCATGCCCGCCTACATGGCTCCCAATCAGCCCCAGGCTTTCTACGATCAGGGCACGCCGGACGGCAAGCGGCCGGGCCATGTTGACGTCAACCTGTACAACTGGGCTGACCGTTCGCTTGCCGATGTGGAGGCCGTGGCGTACCACGAGGGCATTCCCGGCCACCACCTGCAGATTTCCATTCAGCAGGAGCTCTCCGATCTGCCCGCATTCCGCCAGCAGGGCTACTACACGGCATACACCGAAGGCTGGGCGCTCTACTCGGAGCGGCTGGGCAAGGAGATCGGCTTCTACCAGGATCCCTACTCGGATTATGGGCGGCTGGAGGCCGACATGTGGCGGGCCATCCGCCTGGTCGTCGACACGGGCGTGCACTCGCAGCACTGGACGCGGCAGCAGATGGTGGACTACTTCCACCAGTACTCCACCCTGGACGAGACGAATATCCAGTCCGAGGTCGATCGCTACATCGCGTGGCCGGCGCAGGCGCTGGGCTACAAGATGGGCCAGTTGAAGATTCTTGAGTTGCGCGATCGCGCCAAGACCGCGCTGGGACCGAAGTTCGACCTGAAGGCCTTCCACGATGTGGTGCTCGACTCTGGCGCACTGCCGATGGATGTGCTGGAAAAACAGGTCGACGCCTGGATTGAAACGCAGCGTGCCGCGGCGAAACCCCAATAGCACCCGGAGCGCTACTCCCCTTCCACAGCCGAATGCTGTATCACTGAGTCAAGGTCAGGCTACTCAGAGGGATTTGACTGCATCCTACCGCTCACGAACGGAAAGCCGGAAGACTTTAAAACCAGGAGTAATCCGTGCCACGATCTGCCCTGATTCTTGAAAAGCTGAAGTCTGCCCATAAACCGCTGCACATTATTGCGACCGATCCTTTGCAAGGCAATGAAGTGCTGGTCCGCTTTTCCGATGGTAGTGCCGCCATCTACGAGGCCGAAGAGCTGGAAAAGCTGCGACCTACGCCCAAGCAACTGCTGCCGCGTGCTCGCGAAACGGACGAGCAGTCCGCCACCCCACTCGCATCCTGATCGATGCGCCGGCTTCTCTGGCGCAAGTTGCAGCCGAGGTCTGCCGCGGGCTACTTTGCGTAGTCCAGTTCCAGCAGACGGCGCGCCTCTTCCAGCGGAATCACGTTTCCGTCCACGCTGAGTTCGTAGTCGCCCGCATTCTCCGGGACCGGGATGACCGTTTCCACGGTGTGGCCGCGTTTGCGCAGAGCCTGCACGAGAAGATTGATATCGATCACGTGTGGTTCCTCCTTGGGGTGTATGCCTGCCGGGACCCCCGGCATGGCAACCATGCAGTCATTCTGATGCGGTGGACCTGGTTGCCGGCGCGCCTGGTTACTTTTTCGCGAACGAGCGTACCAGGATCACAAGATTCCAGATGTCGTCGTCGCCCTTGGTGCGAGGAGCTTCGCCGGGCATCTTGTCCTTCATGTCGCCGTTCTTGATGATGTAGAAGAGTTCTCCGTCTTTGGCGTCCTTCAGTGTTTCCGGGTCCGTGAAATCCTTCATCTTCAGGTTCATATCGGCAACCAGGTCGCCTTTGCCGTTGCCCTTTTCCCCGTGGCAAATCGCGCAATCGATGGCGTACATCTGCTTGGCGCGCGCCTGGGACTCAGACGTCGGCTTCACCGGGTTGGTGAGCGTTGCGGCATCCGCTGGCATTGCCTGGTCGGGCGTAGCAGCCGGCTCCTGAGGCAACAGTGCGAACAGAAGCACAGGGGGAAGGGCGAACAAGAGCTTGAACATACTAACCTCCGAATCCGAGCAAATCTTATGCCTCCCTCAATCCAATGGGAAGCACAATCGCTGGACTCACTTGCAGTCTCCTCCGCGCACTGTCGTTCGTCAGTGTCCCCGGTCACGTCGCCGCGGCCAACCACCCCTCGAGCAACGCCGCATCGGCGCTGCCCGCGCGGCCTGGCTAGCGCTTTGCGTTGCCGGGGTAGGAGATTTCGATCTGGCTATACACGTTGCTGTTCCCGACCGGAACGGAACCAGACCAGTACACTCCGGCTCCGCCAAAGTCGTTGGGTGCGATGGTCCCGTCCAGTGCCAGCGTATCGCCGTCCATCGTGTTCGATCCCTCTGGCCGTGAGCTTGTTCGCCAGCCACGGATAGAGTGATCGTCGTGTCCGGCTTGAAAACTCCGGTGAGCTCCTGCTGCTCGTTCAAAGGATGGCCGATGCCGTTCTCGATCTTGTAGAGCTGGAACATGCACTTGTATGCGGATTGGATGGTGCGCCAGAAGCGCAGCGAGTAGCCCGTTCTTCGTCCGCGGGTCGTACTTGATGAAGATGTCCGCGCGCTGTGCGCGGGGGTCGCTATCGTCGGGCGATCCGGCGATGCCGAATCCCTGCCCGGCGTTCTTCTCCGGAGACATCACCACCTTGACTGTCATGTCGCCGACCGGCGCCATCGTTCACATAGACCAGCGACGCGTGCGGGTTAGCTGCACGTCCCGCGGTTGCCGCCTGACCTGCTGCTCCGGCCGCCGGGCGAGCTGCTCCCGCCGCTGCCGCTGCACCGCCGCCAAAGCCGCCCGCCGCTCCCGGCGGGTTGCTGACGCGCAGGCCGTAGCCGTTCACCAGCTTGTCGCCGGTCACCGAGGTCCAGGTGCCGATCACGGTCCATTCGCCGTTTTCGATCGAGGAGTGCTCGGCCGGCACAAAGTTGCGGAAGTCCGGATTGACGGTGGTCGACACGAACCTCCGCCGCGGTGATCGGCTTGGCGGAAACCGTCACGACCGCTGGGCCGGGGTCGCTGATATTGTGCTTCGGCTGGATGCTGACGCTGGAGGTATTTGCCCACATCGCCGAGCGTCAGCGTGTAGGTCTTCAGTGGGAGATCGCCGCGGCTGACCGCAACCTTGCGCGGATCGGCGCAGGCGCATCGTCGCACTGAGACCACGTGATGAGCGACTGGTCTTCCCTGCCGCCGAGGTCCAGCGCGTACTGCACGCGCACCTTGCCGTCGCAGCGGAGCTGCCGACAACCGGCTGTTTCGGTGAACTTCGGCGGGTCGATGAACTTCGGCTCCACATAGACGTGGACCATGACGTAAAAGCCGTTGGCCGCGGTTGCGCCTTGCACCGGCGACGCACTCCGCACGGTTGGTTGTGTTGTTGCCGACTGACGGTGACGCTGTTGCCCGTGGTCGTACCGAGCGTGACCAGGTTCGGACGTCGGTCGACCAGGTGATCGGTGTGTCCTCGGGCGCGCGCCGGCAGGACATTCACCGTGAGTGTGGCCCCTGTCGTCTCCGGTGCGGACGATGGGCGACACGGCGCGGCTGGTGAACGGCCCTCCGCCGGGAATGCCGCCGGCAGGCGGAGCGGCCGGTCACGGACATGCGGAAGACATCGCTGCCGTCGGCCTCATACTTCGCGCGCACGCCGGCAGGGTCCCAGTCGTCGACCGGGCCGTTGGGCACAGCAGCGCGCAGCAGGTTCCACGGGTTGAAGGCCTTCACCTCTTCGTCGCTCAGCTCGCGCGAGAGCGTGTACGTCGGCGGCCCTTTGATCATGTCCTTGATGCGGACAGGCTTTCCGTTCGCATCCTTGACGTGGTAGGTCAGCGAGAAGAGGTTCTGGTGAACCGGCAGGACGTCCCACGCCATCCAGGTCACCGGCGATGCGGGCGTATCGACCGGCATGGTGCAATCGATCAGCGTGTCGGGGTTGCCGAAGCCCTTGTAGAACTCGAGGCCGCGCGCCGCCTTGAATACCGTGTTGATGAAGGTGAGCCCGGAGGCGGACATCACGCCTCTGCCGGTGGGGAAATAAATCTCCGAGTCGTTGAAGACGCCGACCGTGCCACCGCCCAGAAAGTCGTCCGTGCCCTCGATGAAGACGTTGGTGAAGTAAGAACGCGTGGTGCGGATGAAGGTGGTGTCCAGCCGGCTGAGAAACGCGACGTGCGAATAGACGTGCTTGTCGCCCCGGCATCTGCATGGCCACGGCCTGGGTGATCACGGCGGAGCGCTTGTGCAGGTTTTTCGAGGGGTCGCCGGGATACTCGTAGTCGAGGTTGGCGTAGTTGCACCACGGTGAGGTTGATCATGGTGAAGCCGGTTGCGTTCACGTCGAAGATGTAACCGTTGTTGGTTGCGCCTTCCTTGTTGCCGCGGTTGTCGGCCAGCACCACCTTGCGGCGGTCGTCGGTGAGACCCAGGATGGTGATGTAGTTCTTCGTCACCTGCAGGCTGTACTGGGCGTCGGATCCGCCGACGTGCATCAGGTAGACGTCCGGCTTGATGCCGATGACGGTCGGATTGCCCGGGCGTGCCGGCGGGCGCGGCGGCATAGGCGGCCTCCAGCGTCTTGAACTTCTTGTTCGCGGGGTCGTCCTGGGGCAGGCTGCTGTCGACCAGGTAGTCGTAGGCGTACTTCGTCGTGTCGAACTTGACGCCGGTATAGCCGTTGAAGGGCGCGCCGTCGCGCAGATTGTCCTGCGCCAGTGCCACCGGCTGTAGTGCGGTTGCGATTATCAGCACACCAAGTGCGATTCCGATACCACGGCGCATCCATCTGCATAGTCGCTCCTTGCCAGGTCCAGGCAGTTCCCGCCCGGGCAGCAGCGGCGTCTGCATCCGCTGAAAATTGGTCGGACCGCAGCGAAGAAACATTAGGGCGGCACGGCGAGGCTGTCAACTCGCCCGGCCGGATAGCGGCCACAGCGCATGAAAAGCCCCACTCTGGTAGCCTGTTTGGATGAGCACTGACACGTACGAACTACCAGTCCAGCGCGCCTGGTCACTGACCAACCTGCGCGTCGCCATCCTTGGCGCGGGCAAGATGGGCGGCATTCTGCTGCAGGCGTTTCTCAAGAACAATCTTGCTGCTCCCCGAGCAGTTGGTCGCGACGGTGCAGCATCCCGATCGCGCGCAAGGCGCTTTCCGTGCAGTTTGGCGTCGAGGTCGGCACCGACAACCTCGCCGCGGCGCAGTTTGCCGACGTCATCCTGCTGGGCGTAAAGCCGACCCAGGTGCCGGCGGTGGTTGCCGAGATTGCCCCGGCGCTGACCCCGGCCAAGCTGCTGCTCTCCTTCGCCGCCTCGGTAAAGACGCGCGCCATCGAAGATGCGCGCCGGCTGCGATCTGGGGGTGATCCGGGCGATGCCCAACACTCCGGCCATGCTGGCCGCGGCGATCACGCGCGCTCTGCCCCGGCCGTTTTGTCTCCCCGGCGCAGATGGCGATCGCGCAGCAGATCTTCCAGACCGTGGGTCGTACCGTGGTGGTGGACGAGAAGCACATGGACGCGGTCACCGGGCTATCCGGCTCCGGACCGGCGTTTCCTGTACATCATCATCGAGGCGCTGGCCGAGGCCGGCGTCAACGTGGGACTTCCGCGCGATGTGGCTACGCTGCTGGCCGCGCAGACCGCGTACGGCTCGGCGCGCATGGTGCTGGAAACCGGCTACCACCCCGCGCTGCTGAAGGACGCCGTCACCACGCCCGCCGGCTGCACCGTCGACGGCATCCTGGAACTGGAAGAGGGCGGCCTGCGGGTAACCCTGATCAAGGCCGTAAAGCGCGCCACCCAGCGGGCGAAGGAACTGGCCGCGGGGTGACCTCGTTTTGGCCGCCTCAAAGCGTCCCCAGAAAACAGTTGTCTCCGGCCGCCGCTTGAGGCAAAGTGGTTAATATCACGGTATCCGGTGTGGAGCGCCGTATTGACCGGGTTCGCCACCTTCAGAACGAGCCGTCCGCGGAAAGCCGGGGCGTGGGATAGGGGGAAACAAACTCCATGATGAGAATGGTGGGTAAAGCTGCTTTATGCGCAATTGGTTTTTCTCTGGTAACTTCGGTCGTCGTCGCACAGGAACGAGTTCACGCGTTATCCGGAACCGTAACCTCCATCAATTCCAAAATCGGGATGATTGAGATTGATACGGACGATGGCACCTCCGGTCACTTCCAATGGACGAAGCAAGCCGCGGGCTCTCGTCGACTTTGACAAGACCGTCAAAGCCGACTCTACCGAAGCGGACAAATTCACCACCACGGGAGCTCACGTAATCCTCTACTTCTACGGCGATGGCGACGTGCGCAACGTGGTTGCCTTGCACGCCCTGGGCAAGGGGCCGTTCATAAGCGACCGGGGAACCATGGTCAAGGTGGATCGCCACGAGCATCTGATCACCATCAAGAACAGTGCCGGAGCGGACGAGGTCTTCCACATCGATCCTAAGACCATGGCAGACACGGCGAACGGCGTGGTGGAAGGCTATAAGCTCGATTTTGACAAGGGCGACCTGGTGCAGGTGACGGCAACGCCGGCCGGCGCGGACAAGACCGCGCTGCTGATCGCGCCCCCTGCGTAGTCGTTGCCCGGCGCGTTCGAACCGCGGCCAATAGAGTGCCGGAAGGCCGCATAGAATCGAGTTATGTCCGCAAGTCCCGCAACATCCGGTCCAGCACAATCGCCTCCTGGCTCGCTTCGCCTGGTTTGCCGTCTTCTATAACGTGCTGGTCATCCTGTGGGGCGCGTTGGTGCGGGCCAGCGGCTCGGGCGCGGGCTGCGGCAACCACTGGCCGCTGTGCAACGGCCAGGTCATCCCGGTGTCGCCCGGCATCCACACCATCATCGAATTCACCCACCGGATGATGACTGGCGGCTCGACGTTGATCGTGCTGGCGCTGCTGGTCTGGACCTTCCGCGGCGACGACGAAAGGCCACGCCGCACGCTGGTTCGCCATTGCGTCCACAGTGCTGCTGCTGAACGAAGCGTTCCTCGGCGCGCTGCTGGTGAAGCTGGGCTACGTCACCGGCAACCAGTCCACTGGGCGCGATGGTGCTGCTTGCGATCCACCTCAGCAATACGCTGCTGCTGGTCGCCGCGCTGACGCTGACGGCGCGATTTCTCTCGTCCGCGCAGCCCTCGGCGGCCTGCATCGGGCGCGCGGCTTCGGCTGGGCGCTCGCAGGACTAGCGGCGACCATCGGCGTCGGCGTCAGCGGGTCCATGGCGGCGCTGGGCGACACACTCTTCCCTGCTGCATCGCTGCAGGCGGCTTACCTGCAGGACTTCGCGGGCAACTCGCCGTGGCTGCTGCGCCTGCGCTGGTGCATCCGGCGAGCGCACTGCTGGCGGCCGCGTTTGTCCTCTGGCTCATCGCGCCGCTCGAGCCAGGCTGGGTCGCATCGACTTCCGACCCAGGAGCCCAGCCGCACCTTCCTCGCGCGCCTGGTCGTGCTTGCTGCTGGTCCTGCAGTTCGTGCTCGGAATCGCCGATGTGCTGCTGCTCGCGCCTGCGTGGATGCAGCTGCTTCATCTGCTCGGGGCCGATCTTTACTGGGTGGCGCTGGTCCTGCTGGCCGCAGAGACCATCTGGCCGGTCGCCGCGGGCTCCGCGCCCTCCATCCCTATGCGTCAGTCGACGGCGGCCATGCCCGCCTAAATACAGTGCGACCCGGACACAACTTCCTGTCCGGGTCACTTCTGAACCTCGTTGCTGCGAAATCCTCATGGATTGTCCGGGGGATGCTGCTGCGGCTTGCCTGCCAAAGCGTCTCCCGCGTTCTGCGTGCGATGACCCGCAGTCTTTGCGACTGACTTGGTCTTTTCTCCGGTTTTTCTGGCCACGACCTTGGTGTGCTGTCCGGTGTTCCTTAAGCCATTCCCGGTCTTGTCTGCCGCGCGGTCGGTCGCATTTGCGCTCTTGTGGTACGCCTTCCTGGTGGCGTGCGCAGTATCCCTGGCCGCATCCCTGGTCGCTTGTCCGGTATCCTTTGCCGCGTCTTTACTGGCTTGGCCGGCATCCTTCATGTTCTGGCCCGCATCCTGCGCGTACGCGGCTCCGCACACCAGCCCTGCCACCAGCCCAGCGGTCAGTAGAAACCCCGTCAGCGGAATCCTTTTCTTCATCTGCTCCTCCGGCGTATGCCTAACGCATGCCCATTAAGGTAGATTCGACAAATCCACGGCGAGATGCATCGGCAGGAGTGTCTTCGTGACCCCGAAGCCGGCGTGTCTCCGTAACCCGATTCGCAACTGGCCGCCGAAATGCGTATATTTCTCTACGGTTGCAAGAATCAAAAAAAATAAGTTTGCGACTCGAACAGACCGGCCCGGATAACTGGAATTCCGCCGGAGGAATGGATGCCTATAGCCCGATGCCCCTCGCCCCGATCCCCGCCATGATGTTGCTCGCCTCCACCCAGTTGACCCATCTTGCCCGGTCGACATTGTCATCCTGCTGCTCTACTTCGCGATGGTGATCTTCATCGGCTTTTACGTGAAGGGCTCGACCAACACCAGCGAGCAGTTCTTCCTGGCCGGGCGCGAGATGACCGCATGGATCGCGGGCCTCAGCTTCGTCTCCGCCAACCTGGGCTCGCTGGAGTTGATGGGTTGGGCCGGCGCGGCCTACCAGTACGGCATCCTTGCCACCCACTGGTACTGGATCGGCGCGATTCCCGCGATGCTCTTTCTCGGCATCGTGATGATGCCCTTCTACTACATCTCCAAGACACACTCCGTTCCCGGCTACCTGCAGCTCCGATTCGGCGAGGGCGCGCGTGGCTCTCCGGCGGTCTGCTTCGCCTTCATGACCATCCTCATGTCCGGCGTCAACATGTACGCCATGGCCGTGGTGATGCAGGTCGTGCTGGGCTGGAACATCAACTTCTCCATGTGGGTGGGCGCGGTCACGGTCGCCATCTACGTCATGCTGGGCGGCCTGCGCTCGGCCATCATCAACGAGGTGCTGCAGTTCGTCCTCATCTGGGCGGGCGCCGCGCTGATCCCCATCCTCGGGCTCATCGAGGCTGGCGGCTGGACCCAACTCAAGGCGCAGTATCGCCATGCGCATGCAGTCCAACGATTACACGCACCTCTGGTCCACCACTCGGCAGTTTCAACGACAATCCCATGGGCGTCCACTGGACCGGCATCGTCTTCGGCCTGGGCCTGGTCATCTGCTTCGGCTACTGGACCACGGACTTCCTCGTCGTCCAGCGCGTGCTCTCCGCCAATAACCTGCGCGCAGCGCGGCTGGCTCCCATCATCGGCTCGGCCTTCAAAATGTCGTGTCCCGTTCTTCGTCATCCTGCCGGGTCTGCTGGCGCTGGGCTGCTGAAGGACCCGTCCGGCCACCGCTATCCAGCTCTATCCCCGACGGCATCGCCGCAGTACACCGGCGCACACAGCTACAACCAGGTGCTGCCGCTGATGATGGTGCGCTACCTGCGGCCCGGGACTGCTCGGCCTCGGCATCACCGCGCTGGTGGCGGGCTTTATGTCCGGCATGGCGGGCAACGTCAGCGCCTTCTCCACCGTGTGGACCTACGACATCTATGGCGCCTACATCAACAAGAGGCCACCGACCGCACTACGTGTGGATGGGCCGCGCTCAACCGTCGTCGGCATGGTGATCTCCGTCGGCACGGCCTATCTCGTCGGCCACTTCGCCACCATCATGGACTACGTGCAGGCGCTGTTCAGCTTCTTCATCGCGCCGCTGTTCGGCACCGTCGTCCTGGGGATGCTGTGGAAGCGCGCCACCAAGGGGCGGCTTCTCGGGCTGCTCGCCGGCACGGTGGCCTCGATTGGAATGTTCATCTACACCAGCACAGGCAGCGATGCACACAAGGCGCTGGCGCTCTCGCGCATCGCCCTCTCGCCCGACGCGCAGCCGATGGCGGAGAACATGTTCCGCGCACTCTGGAGTTGGCTCATCTGCGTCGCTGTCATTCATTGTCGTCAGCTTTCTGACCAAACCGAAAACCGATGCCGAACTCAATGGCCTGGTCTATGGCGCGACGGTGATCCCGCACGACGGCTCCGCCGCCCTTTGGCAAAAGCCCATCTTCTGGGCGTGCATCGTTGCAGTCGTCTTCGTCGTGCTGCAGATCATCTTCTTCTAGGACAGGAAACAAGAGGAAACTACTATGGCTGAAGGAACAGGGCGCGGCGAGTCACTCTCCATCTGGTTTTTTGTCGGAGTCATGACGCTGCTCTACGGATTGGTGCTGCTACCCTACGGCGCCTACGCGTGGTTCGGAAACCATGAAGCGGACACCGTGCTGAACAATCTGCACCCGACCTTCTGGTGGGGCCTGCTGATGTTCCTCTTCGGCCTCTGCTACACCCTCAAGTTCCGCCCCAGACCCGAAGACAAAGACAAGGTCTAGATCCACGTCACCATCGCTGGCCACCCGCACTCGCGCGGGGGCCCGGATGATCAACCGGACGATTCGTCCACAGATTTACGGAGAGTACAAGCAATGTCTCGACCAATGACCATGGGAGTTCTCGTAGGCAACCGCGGCTTCTTCCCCTCGCACCTCGCCACCAGTGGCCGCCTGGAAATCATCGCCGCACTCGAAGCCGCCGGCATCAAGCCCATCGTGCTGCATCCCGACGTCACCGCCCACGGCGCGGTGGAAACCTACGAGGACGCCAAGAAATGCGCGGCCCTGTTCAAGCAGCACGCCGCACGAGATCGACGGCCTCATCATCACCCTGCCCAATTTCGGCGAAGAGCGCGGCCTGGCCGACGCCATCCGTCTCGCCGACCTGCGCGTGCCCGTGCTCATCCAGGCCACGCCCGACACTCCCGCGCAAAATGTCCATCGCCTTCCGCCGCGATTCCTTCTGCGGCAAGATGTCGATCTGCAACAACCTGAAGCAGTACGGAATTCCCTACTCGCTGACCACGCTGCACACTGAGGCGCCCGACTCCGCGGAGTTCAAGGCCGACCTCGCCTGGTTCGCCGCGGTCTGCCGCATGGTGCGCGGGCTGAAGAACGTTCGCCTCGGCGCCATCGGTGCGCGTCCCACCGCCTTCAACACCGTACGCTACTCGGAGAAGATGCTGGAGCGCTCCGGCATCACCGTCGAGACGCTCGACCTCTCTGAAGTGATGGGCCGCATCGGGCGCATGGCCGATAACGACGACGCCGCGCAGGCAGAAGCTCGCGGCCATCAAGAAGTACATCCCTGTCGGCTCAACACCCGACGCCGCGCTGCTGAAGATGGCCAAGCTGGGCGCGGTCATCGACCACTGGATGAAGGCCAGCGAACTCACCGTCTCCGCGGTGCAGTGCTGGACCTCGATCGAGGAGTACCTCGGCATCGTTCCCTGCACCGTCATGTCGATGATGAGCGAAAACCTCATCCCCTCCGCCTGCGAGGTCGACGTGCTCGGCACGCTCTCCATGTACGCGCTCACCCTCGCCAGCGAGACACCCTCCGCGCTGCTTGACTGGAACAACAACTATGGCGACAACCCCGACAAGGCCGTCTGCTTCCACTGCTCCAACCTGCCCAAGCACTTCTTCAAAGAAGGCGTGAAGATGGACTACCAGCTCATCATCGCGGGCACGGTCGGCAAGGAGAACACCCACGGCACGCTGGACGGCACGGTCAAGGCCGGCCCCATGAGCTTCGCCCGCTTCTCCACCGACGACTTTACCGGCACCATTCGCGGCTACGTCGGCCAGGGCGCCTTCACCAACGACCCGCTGAACACCTTCGGCGGCGCAGGCGTGGTCGAGATCCCCAACATGCAGCAACTACTCCACTACATCTGCGAGAACGGATTCGAGCACCACGTCGCAGCCAACTTCTCCACCACTGCCGCGCCGGTCTACGAAGCCGCCAGCAAGTATCTCAACTGGCCCATGCACTGGCACAAGTAGAGCCCCGGCGACGCCTACCTGCGCGTTGTGATCCGTTCCAGGTAGGCCGCCACGTCGTCCCACTCGCCGGCCCGGGTAGCCATTGCAATGTACCCATCCGGCCGCACCAGCCACATGCCGCCTCTGGCGAACGGAGCGCGCACCGTTTCCTCCACCAGGTGCCCGTACAGCCCCACCAGGACGGCAGCGGCGCTCCTGGCTGCCGCATCGGACGTGTCGGCGCATAACACGAACCTGGGTCTATCTCCCGCTCCCGAACGGCAGTTCGCCCTCGCGGATCGGTACCCGCTCTCCGGCTGCGGGATGCTGGAAAAAATCTCCCCCCGGCCATTCAGCGGGCTGCGCAGGTACTCGATGGAGACCTCGGTAATCGCGTCCGCCATCGCGCTGCGAACCGGTGCAAATCCGAACAAGAGCGAAGCAACGTGGTTACGGGCCATTTGCTTCAAATCGCCACGCAGCAGGGCGAGCGACGCAATCCTGCCCGAGTCTTCAACACCTGTCCGCCCACTTCGCTGCGCTCACTACTGTAGCTGTCCAGCAGCGGGTCCTCAGCGCAGATGCCCCGGCACACCAAGGCCAGCTTCCACGCCAGGTTGAATGCGTCCTGCATCCCGGTATTCATTCCCTGGGAGCCCGCGGGGCTGAAGACGTGGGCAGCGTCTCCGGCCAGAAACACCCGGTGTTCGCGGTAGTTCGCCACCTTGCGCTCGTTGATGCGAAACGTCGACAACCAGCTTGGATCGGATGCGGTGAGCCCTTCATATCCGCGCTTCTCCAGCAGCGCCTGCACCTCGCTCAACGGCGGATCGGGCTGTCTCCCCGCCGATTGCGATGAGCCAATGTCGGCAATCACCCGGTAGCGCCCGCCCGCCAGGGGAAAGGTCGCCAGCATGCCATCCGCGTGCCAGCCGACCTCAATCTCACCCGGATTGCGTACGCCCTTGCAGCCGCACATCGGCGATCACCCAGCTGCTGGGCGGCGTGTCTCCGGTAAACACCATCCGCAACCCGTCCCGCACCGTGCTGTGCGCGCCGTCGCACCCCACCAGCCACAGGCTTCGGATCTTTTCCTCACTCCCATCCGCGTGGCGCAGTATTGTTGCAACCTCGTCCTGCCCCTGGGAGAAGCGGAGCATCTCGACGCCGCGCTCCACCTGCACACCCAGTGCATTCAGTTGCGCTTCCAGCAGCCGCTCCGTCTCGCTCTGCGGCAGCATCAGCGCATAGGGATGCGGGGTAGACACGCTGCCCAGCTCAATCCGCGCGATCGCTTTGCCGCCGGACACCACGTTGGCGGCCGTAACCTTCAACCCCGCAGCCACAAAGGCTGCACCGCATCCCGGCCGGTCCAGCAGTTCCAGGGTCCTGCTCCACACCACCAGCGCTTTCGATTTGTCGCTGCGCTCCGCCGCCCTGTCCAAAATGCGGACAGCAACGCCGTAACGCGCCAGTTCCGCCGCAAGAGCAATTCCCACCGGCCCCGCACCGACAATCAGAACCTCAGTTTCCACGGGATGCCCTCGTTCAGCCTGTTCTCCGCGCGGCCCGCGGTGTGGGATGAGAAGTAGGTTGATCCTTTCCCACCTAAGCGACGCTGTCAAGTGACTTGCGTGGCGCTGTCGCGGGGTTGTTCAAGCCCATAGCCGCCGCGTACACTGGCAGTCCCAACGTGCGCGATTAATCCTTGAAGGGTAACCCCGATGAATCGTCCATTCGCTTCTGATTTCTGGCATGCCCGTGCTGCTGGCCGCCACGCTCTCCGCCCAAGCCGCACCGCCGGCCCCGAACCCACCGACCTCTGTGGCCACTCCAGCAGCGGCTGCTCAGCCTCCACGCAGAGCACCGGAGCCCTATCATGCCGTCATTCCGCCCTGGCCCGGCGACCTCACCATCTGGCCGCGCGGCGATGCGCCGGAGGAGTGTCGGCAAGCATTGGCGGAGCACTTCGTCACCGGCAGCGCAGTCCGCAACAGGTTCTCCGGCTACCCCTACGTCTGCACCTTCTACGGCGCCATGACCTTCGCCCTGCTCACCCACGACGACGCGCTGCGCGACCGCCTGATCGCCAAATTCGACCCCATGATGCCGGGGGCACCGAGGCGCGAAGCCGCAGCGCCACCACGTCGACGATTCCATCTTCGGCGTCATGCCGCTCGAGATCGCCATCCAGACCAAGGGCCTGCCAACCTACGATCCGAAGTACCTCGAAGCTCGGCACAGAGCTGGGCCGACCGCCAGTGGGGGCCGCTCGCGGACAACACGCCTCCCGAATTGCCGCAGGACCTGCACGACGCGCTGGTGAAGGACGGGCTCTCGCCCGAGACCCGCCTCTGGGTCGACGACATGTACATGCTCACCATGCTGCAGCTGGAGGCTTACCGCGCCACCGGCGACCGCAAATACCTCGACCGCGACGCGCACGAGATGGTCGTCTACCTCGACCGGCTGCAGCAGCCCAACGGCCTCTTCTACCATGCGCCCGACGTCAAGTACTTCTGGGGCCGCGGTGACGGCTGGTTCGCCGCCGGCATGGCGGAGATGCTGCGCACACTGCCCGCCGACCACCCGCGACCGCCCGCGCATCATGGCCGGCTACAAGCTGATGATGGCCGCGCTGCTGAAGTATCAGGGCGCCGGACGGCATGTGGCGCGAATTGATCGACCACCCCGAAGCATGGCCGGAAAGCTCCAGCTCCGCCATGTTCAGCTTCGCCCTCATCACCGGGGTCAAGCATGGCTGGCTCGACGCCGCTACCTATGCTCCCGCCGCGCGTCGCGGCTGGATCGCCGTGGTCGGCTACGTCGACCAGAACCACGACGTCACCCAGGTATGCACCGGCACGGGCAAGATGGACAACATGCAGTACTACCTCGATCGCAAGCGCGAGACGGGAAACCTGCATGGCCAGGCCCCTGTGTTATGGGCCGCAACCGCGCTGCTGCGCGACGAGAAGTGAGTCTCTGCCCCTCGGCAACAAGTGTGATCGCGAACACAGTATCCGGCCCGGCAATGTCCTATCGTTGTGCTTTCGGGCTAAGCAGAGTTGAATAAGCCCATTTGCCTGCCGCCCGCATTGTCGGGCGGCACGGCTTTTTAATGCGGCCTTTCCTTGCGACGTTCGCAAGGCCGCCATTGCGAAATCCATCAGATTCCGCCATACTTAGGTGTTGGGTTGTGTGAATCGCGGTCCCGCCTGCGCCTTGAAGGCCGGTCCGCTCAATCTCTTCGCCCACATACACCGTTTTCTCTGAGAGGATTCCCAAGTGTTGATGATCCGTCTGGCGCGCGTTGGCGCCCGCAAGCAGCCCCACTACCGCGTCGTTGTCATTGAGAAGGATCGCGCCCGCAATGGCCGCTCCATCGAAGTTGTCGGCACCTACAACCCCCGCACCACGCCCGCCTCGCTCGAACTCAAGCGCGACCGCATCGATTACTGGGTCGGTAACGGCGCCCGCATGTCGGGCCGCATGGCGAAGCTCTTCGCCCAGCCCGCCGCGCAGGCGGCCGAAGCGCCCGCCGAATCAACCCCTGCAGCCTAGTTACTATTTAGTTATCTAGTAACCAGTTTCAAGTGCCTAAAGAATGTCCGTAAGGATGGCTTTCGCACGGTTGACTTCCTGAATCTTCGCGTAGACTCTTCAAAGGCTTGCTTGCGATTGCAGGCAGGCCTGGGTAACTGCCTCGGTGTTTCTCCGGGACTGGCTACCCAGCGCGGTACCGGCAGAACGTCGTTCGTCCCAATCCTGATGACCTTAACCCAAGATTGAGGCCATGGGGCGGAATCGAACCGGCGCGGCATACTCCCGAGAGGTGTCTGTGATGAATGAAGCTACGCCAACTGCCTCCGAACCAGCAGAGCTGATGAAGCAACTTATCCTGGATATCGTCCAGGCGTTGGTTGACCAACCGGACGACGTTGAGGTCGAGTTGATCGAGGACCACGATTCCACCGTCATACGCCTTCGCGTCGCTCACCAGGATATTGGCAAGGTGATCGGCAAACAAGGCCGCACGGCTCGCTCGCTGCGCACCATTCTGGGCGCCGCCAGCATGAAGCTGCGCCACCGCTTTGCGCTCGACATCATGGAAGACGGAGACGGACCGCCGCGGCCTTAGGCCTGAATCGGCTCTCCCGTCCGGTCCGGCCGATTCTCTCGACGGGGAAGAACTGCGCTTCGGTGCCACGGCGGACTTGCGGCCCGTCGCAGAAACCCCCGCCGCAGGTACCATGCATTCCATGCAGTCCACTCCCCAATGGATCGTGCTGGCCCACATTCTTCGTCCGCAGGGACGTAAAGGCGAGGTCCTCGCCGACCTGTTCACGGATTTCCCCGAGCGTTTCGCCCAGCACCCGCGCGTGTGGCTTGCCCCCGCCGGTCTCGCCGCGTCGGCCCCGCTCGATTGCCCGGAGAAGAACGCGCAGGCCCAGCCGGCCGAGATCGTCTCTCATTGGTTACCCGTGGGCCGCAACGCAGGCCGCATTGTGCTGCGCTTCGCGGGCATCGACACCATCGCCCAGGCCGCCAATCTCGCCGGCAAGGAAGTCGTCGTTCCGCTCGCCGAACGCCTCCCACTCTGCGCCCGGCGCCGCCTACATCTCCGACCTCATCGGCTGCACCGTCTATGATCGCGCTCTCCCCCTGGGCGTCGTCCAGGACGTCCAGTTCCCCAGCACCCCCGACGGCTCGCGCCGCCTGGAAGACGCCGCACCGCTGCTCTCCATCGCTTCGCCGGACGGCGGCGAAATTCTTGCTCCCTTCGCCAACGCGTACCTGCTCTCGCTGGACGTTGCGGCAAAGGTCATTCGCATGACCCTGCCCGAAGGGCTCGCCGACCTCAATCGCCCGAACCATCCATCCGCCGCAGAAAAATAAACGGCGCAGCCCAGGTTCGGGTCCGCGCCGCTCGTAGATCAAGTCCGCTCCGAGGAGTTAGAACCGGTAGGCGATGCCGCTCGAAATAATCGGGTACAGCTGATAATGCTTGGCGGCCTCGTTCAGGTCGTTCTGCTCCTGGGTCACGCTCTGCTGCACGCTCGAGTGCGGTGACACTCTGGCAATACCCCTGGCTGCACACAGATCCGGCCAGGTTCAGCTGCATCGTGTAGTGTCCCGTGTAGGCCGCGCCCACCTCAAAGGGAACGCTCCAGTGGCCGCGTTCTTTGCGCGTAATCATGTTGCCGAACCCGAGCGTCAGCGACGGCATCACCGACCGGCTGAAGACAATACTGCCATTGCCCGTCACCGGATCACTGGCGTCACTGGTATAGCTGTTGTCGCCCATGCTGAACGTATTGCCGCCCGGCACGTTCATCGACGCGCCAATCGCGCTCTTGAAGATGAGTATCCCCGGGCTGATATGGAGCCCGTGGCCGAACGGAAAAATATCGATGCAGGCAATTCCCGACTTCAGCGCGATCTGCCCGCTGTAGTTGACGCTGTCGATTCCCTCGGTCAAGCCGAAGCTGAAGAAGTCCGCGCCCCCGCGCAGCGTCAGCCAGCGCGTCAGCGGAGTTGCGATCTGTCCGCCCAGGCCCAGTGTGCCGGACTTGCTGCCGATCGCGATCCGCGAAAACGGCCGCACCCGCTGGTTGTTCCTGTTCTTCGCGGGCTGAGTCACTGGCACTACAGCAACTGCCGCTGAAGCCGGCGCTGCGTCCGCATCGTTCACGGACGACGACACGCCCGCGGTCGCAAGGGCCGGCCCTGCGCCGTCAGTCGAGGCAATCTTCGGCGCAACCAGTTGCACACGCGCCGCCGGATCCTCAGAGGCTCCTGCCTGCGACCATCCCGTCTGCGCGCTGAGCCCAGCAACCAGCGCCATCACCACACCCAAAGCTTTGCACCTCGACATATCAGCCCCCGTTGCACAGAGAAATCCGCCGCCTGTACACGTAGCATGAGCATATTCGGCCCAGATTGGCATCGAAATCCCCACAAAGTCGTACGATCCGGCAGCGTTGAAGGAGATCCGGAAGGGCCGCAGCACCCGCGAAACTGCTCTACACTGCCAATACACCCCCGGGCTGCATAATCATGCGTTTCGATATCCTCACCATCTTTCCAAACTTCTTCTCCGGCCCGCTGGACCACGGCATCCTTAGCCGCGCTATCGCCACCGGCGCGGTCGAGGTTGCAACGCACGACCTCCGCACCTTCACCCACGATCGCCACCGCACCGTAGACGATCGCCCCTTCGGCGGCGGCGAAGGCATGGTGCTCAAAGCCCAGCCGATCTTCGAGTGTGTCGAGTCCCTCGACGCCTTCGGCATTCCGATCGCGGCGAAAACGGAGCGCGACCTCTCGCGCCAGTCCGTGATCCTGCTGTCCGCCCAGGGCAAGCGCTTCACACAAGCCGCCGCGCACCGTCTCGCCTCACTGGAGCGTGTGGTTCTCCTCTGTGGCCGTTACGAAGGCGTCGACGAGCGTGTCAACGACCTGCTTGCCGATGACGAACTCTCCATTGGAGACTACGTCCTCTCCGGTGGCGAACTGGCCGCGGCCGTTGTCCTCGACGCAACCGTCCGCCTGCTCCCCGGCGTCCTTGGCCACGCCGACTCTGCCCGCTACGAGAGCTTCGGCCTCAGCGACGAACAATTGGCGCCCAAGGAGAATTGTCATCCTGGGCGCAGCCCGGAGGGCGGAGTCCAAGGATCCGCGGGTAAGGGACCCGATGGCGTTCCCCGCTCCACCCACGGCGCCGGCGGCCTGCTCGATTACCCCCACTACACCCGTCCCGCGGAGTTCCGCGGCGTTCCGATTCCCGAAGTTCTCGCCGGCGGCGACCACTCCGCCATCCGCCGCTGGCGTCGCCAGCAGGCTCTCGCAAAAACCCTCCGCAACCGTCCCGACCTGCTTGAAGAAGCCCACCTTAGCGATGAGGATCGCGAGTTCCTGGCCCGCCTTCGCGCTTAGAGAATCGAAAGAGACGTTCGCGATCTTGAATTCAGCGGTATAGTGGCCCCGTACCGAATCGGAAAGATTTCATGAAGCGTACGTGTCCCACGATCTGCCTCGTTCCGCTCGTATTCCTATGCTGTTTTGCCGGCCTTGGCGACGCCCAGGAGCTCGAGCCGGCCACCGCACTGCATGGCAGGCTCCCACTCACCCAGCAACAGGCCGTTGCCTATGCCCATGCCGCCGAAGCGAATCCGCTCTCACCCGAAGCCGATCATCAGCGAAGAGCCGCGATAGCCTACGCAGAGAACGATCACACCAGCCAGGTGATTCCGTGCATTCCGATTCTCAATCAAATGAATTCGGACAGCAGGAGCCACGGACACGACATCTCGCTCCAGATGCTGGTCTCCTCCGCCGCCTTCCTGTATGAACATCCCGAAGCGGCCGGCGATTCAAGAGCGCAGACTGTCGCCGGACTGAGCGCCGCCCTCAATGTCTACGAGAAGTTCCTCGCCGCGGACCCGACAACAAAATTCAAGTTTTACGATAACCTGCTCAAGAGCCGTTCCAGGGGCAAACTCCAAAAGGCCGTTGCCGGCATCTGCCCAAAATAGCCAGGGGTTGTCTTATTCTGTCTTACTCCGTAAGACCCGTTTCGGGCTGCGCCAATGTGTGTTGGGAGGTGTCCGCCTTCACATCGAAGGTGACGTTCGCAGGACCACAGGCCGCAGTCGGGCTTGCACTTTGTCCTGCGCAAATGCTGGAAGAGCCAGCAACAAACAACAAAATAGCGATCGTGATTCTCATCTCTCGTTCTCCAATCGGAAACCCGCTTGGAATGCCCGGTGTGTCTGTTCAGGGCGCGCCTCATCGAGAGTTGTTTGCGGCCCGATCGTGAGTTTGAAACCCCGCCTGCGAAGTGTCGGACATGCGGCGGACAAAGCTGTGCCAGGACGGTCTACGGTTCAATGTGCAGCTTTGGTTGTCTGGCTGCCGGCAGGGAGACGCCGAGAATGTCGGCGACGGTGGGCGCGATCTGGCGCATGTCGATGGTGCCGAGATCGCGGCCGCGGGCCACGCCTGCCCCCAGAATGAAGAAGGATGCATGCATCTCAGGAAACTGCGGCAGGAAGCCGTGGTTGCCAAGGTGGCTGCCGGGAGCCGCGGACTGGGGGAGGACGAGTGAACCGGAGCGTGCTCCTCCCATGGCGTATCCCGGCTTCATAACGATGACGTAGGCGGCGCCGGTGAAGCCTCCGCGAGCTTTGGCCTGCTCTGCGTCCAGCACCTGGTCGATGCCGTTTGCCGGATCGGCGGCAAGCCTGGTAAGGAGAGCGTGCACCTGCCGGTTGATTGCCGGGTCGGCGGGCTGGTGCAGCATGACGGCGATGAGTCCGCCCGCCGACCAGAGCTGCGCCTTCCATTGGTCTGCGTCTTGGTCGCGGGATGGAAGCAGGCCCGCCTGAACGAACGGAATTTTGAGATTGACGACGTGCGTGACGTTGAGAAAGCCGTGATCGGAGACAATGACGACCTTGCCCTGCGGATCGTTCTGCAGTGCGGCCGCCATCAAGCGGGCGACCATGCCGTCGAGGGCTTCCAAGGTCTTGTCGGCCTCGGGGCTGAAGACACCATGCTCATGCTCGGAAGCGTCCATTGCACTGAGGTGGATGGTCATGAAGCCCGGCTTGCGGTTCCTGAGGATGTCGAGCGCGAACTTCGTGCGCACTTCGTCGCCCTCTTCGACGGAGGTGTCGTTGCCCATCATGTAGGGGCCGATGCGCTTTTCCATCTCGGCTAGCGCGCCATCGGGACGCGAGATGGCGTTCATCAGATAGCGATCCTGCGGGTCGACACCATAGCTACCTGAGGTTCTCCAGTATTCGGGGATGAGGGTGTCGACGCTGGCAGCATCCACGCTGACGGGCCAACTGACGCTGGCGGTGCCGATGCCGGCCTGGTGCGCGGCGTCCCACAGCGTAGGCACCCGGATGGCATCGGCATACCAGTACCAGGCATCTTCCAGGTCGCCCGTGGGATCGAAGAGTCCGTTGTTGAGGATTCCATGCTCTGCCGGCCAGACTCCGGTGATGAGGGTGGTGTGGTCCGGGTAGGTGACGGTGGGGAAAACAGCGATTACTCCGTCGGCATAGGTGCCCTCTTTGAGAAACCGGCGCAGGGTTGGGATGCGCAGGCCATGTTGGTCGGCGTGGGTGACGTACTCGGGCTTGAGCCCGTCGATGGAGATCATCAGAACGGGCGCTGCGTATCCGGCGACAGTGGCGCAGGCCCAGACAAGTAGCGTAGCCAGGAGGGAGAGTCGGCGAACTCGAGGAAGAATCATCCTCCAGTAATACGCCTGGACCGGGGGCATGCGCTTGAACGACCGGTGAACCTGCTGCGAGTTGCTGTGAGCGAGGGGCGACGAGCCGGCGCTTGCGCGATTAGACTTGTCGGGCTGGTTGCGGCGAGGTTGCCGGAGGGGTTGCCGATGAAGATCGATCGCAGGATGTTGATGGGATGGATGGGGATGGCAGGCGGGGCGGCGCTGGGTGGGAGATGGAATGGGCTGGGCGTGACGTTTGGCCAAGCCGGAGCGCAAGGGGCGAGTGCGGGAGCGGCCGCGGCTTCGGCTGGCACGACGCGGTGGGCACAAAGCGCGGCGAAGAAGCGCGAGCAGACGCGCGGAGTGGTGTGGACTACACATGAGCCGATTGACTTTCTGCTGCGGCGCGGCGACCACGAGGCCGATATCGAGGAGCACTATGCGACCATGCTTAGCCCGGCGAACCTGCAGCGCATGGCGGACGCAGGGGTGAAGTGGGGGCGACTGTTTTTCTACAAGGGCTTCGGGCTGCAGTACGAGCGGCCGGCGATGGAACAAGGCAAGAAGGCCGCCGACCTGATGCACAAGCTGGGCATGAGAGGTGAGCCTGTACATGGGCGGGACGATGTTTACGGAGACGCTGTATCGCGAGTTGCCGGAGGCGCAGGGGTGGGAGCAGAGAGATCAGTGGGACCGGCCGGTGCCGTATGGGGCGCAGACTTATCGGCACTATGCGTGCCCGAATGAGCCAAAGTATCGCGACTATCTGAAGCGAGTAATCAAGGTGGGCGTGGAAGAGTTCAAGGTGGATGAGTTCGCCTTCGACAACATTATGTTGCAGGCGGAGCCGCACAGCTGCCACTGCGCACGGTGCGTGGCGGCGTTCCACGCGATGCTGAAGCGGAAGTATCCGACGAAGGAGGCGGCGCTGCGGCGGTTCGGCCTGCCGGATACGGACTGGCTGGTGCTGCACGACTGGGGCAGCGAGACGGAGCCGGACAGCGTGACCGCGCTGAACGATCCGGTGCTGCAGGAGTGGGTGCGGTTCCGGTGCGAAAGTCGCTGGCGCAGTATGCGAATGATCTGTACGACGCGGTGAAGGCGCTCGATCCGAAGGTCGCGGTGCTGTTCAACATCAAGGGCGTGTACAGCTTCAACCGATACTGGACGAATGCGGTGTATCAGCCGTTGTATGCGGGCAAGATCGATTTGATGGCGTTCGACACGGGAGGGTATGACGAGCACATCGACCCACAGACGGGCGCGCTGATTTCGCAGATTCGGAGCGTACAAGATGGCGCGGCGGCTGGAGACGGGCTGCGAGGACGCCTTCTCTAACGACGTGCGCGCGGCAGTGCATATGAGCTTCGGCTACCAGAAGCCAGTGGCGGGGCTGGCGGCGGCGCCGATGGGGTCGGGCGCGTTCAACACGTTTACGCCGATGATGGAGTTCTTCCGCGAGTACAACGATCGGTACTACACGGGCGTGGACAACGTGGCGGATGTGGCCGTGCTGCGGACGTGGGCCTCGATGGCGTACAGCGTGAGCGCGGCGTATGTGCCGACCACGCTGGTGGAGCAGGTGCTGATTCAGTACAAGGTGCCATGGGACCTGCTGTTCGAGGAGCAGATGGACCGCATTGGCAAGTATGGTGTGGTGATTGTGGCGGGGCAGGAGTGTCTGTCGGATGCGCAGGTGGCGGCACTGCTGGCGTACGCGCGGAGCGGCGGGACGCTGGTGGTGGCGGGAAATACGGGGCAGTACGATGAGTGGCGCGAGACGCGATCGAAGCCTGCGCTGGGTGCAGCACGGAACGAGGGTAAGGGGAGGATGGTGGTGATTCCGGAGGTGGTGCGGGCGGATAAACAGGTTCGCGGGGCCGGCGCGAATGAGGATCCGGAGCCGGGTGCGACGGCGACGCGGGGCGTGCACATGAATCCACCGCAGTGGGTGCTGCCAAAGAATGCGGAGGAGATTCATCGGGCGGTCGTGGCAGGGCTGCCTGCGGGATTGACAGTAACCGCCGAGGCCCCACTGACCACGGTGATGGAGATTCAGAAACGTGCAGAGACGGGGGAAGCCATTGTCCACTTCGTCAATTTCGAACCGAAGCAGCGCGTTGCCCCGTTCGCGGTGACGGTGAAGAAGCAGTTCCCCGCTGCGGTGAAGTCGGTGACGTGTTTTTCGGCGGAGAAGGATGATCCGGTGAAGCTGGAGTTTGCGGAGACGGGCGGGGTTGTGAAGTTCACCGTGCCGGAGATGGGGGTGTACGCGATGGTGGTGGTGGGGTGAGGCCCGATCGAGGACTAAGAACCGCTGAGACTTCACTGAGTTTGCGGATGGATGACGTGGAGACCCAGATGGCGCTCGAACGGATCGAAGTCGCGGTCACGGTGGAGCAGAGAGTGACCTTGTTCCAGGCAGAATGTCGCTATGATGCAGTCGATTGTCTTGCGAACAGTGACGCCCCGGGAGCGAAGTTGACGGTAATTGTTCGCTGAGGCGATCGCGATTTGTTCTCCCCCTGTGTTGAAGAATTCGAACCGGGACATTCGACGGCGGACCTCACGGAACATTCGCTCCTCGCGCGCGCCTTGCAACAACTCGCAGAGGATGAGGTCGGTAATTCCCAGCCCCAGATGGGTGATTCTTTGGTCGAGCCATGTCGTTTGGAGATTGTCGACGCCGCTGAAGTAGTCAATCCAGACACTGGTGTCAACGATGATCATGGGAACCTGATCTCGTCAGTCAAGACGGGATTCCTCAAGATTGCCATCCCACTTGAATTTTCCGCGCAACTTGCGCACGTCGCCTTGCGCGTGCGTCCGTACGAGGAGATTGAGGGCCGCTTCAACGACCGCCTTCTTCGTGGCGGCACCACTGCTCTTCATCGCCTGCTTCATCAGTTTGTCGTCAATATCGATGTTTGTCCGCATGGCATCACCCATGTGTAAGAATGTCAGTTTTGTGTGTATAAGTCAAACTGGCGGACGAGATCGATTACTCCGACTTCTTGCGGAGGTCCACAATCTGCGGGTGGAGGAGCTTCGCGGTCAGCGATCGGGTGAGCGCGTCGACCGCCGCCTGCTGTTCCGGCGTCAGGTTGCCCAGGCGTTTGGCGGCGCGGGCTAACTCGGCCTGGCGGAGGGATTCGGCGTTCTGTTGCAGGGCGACGATGGCGGGAACGGCGTCGCGGGTTTGCAGGTGCTTGCTGGTACTTCTCGACTTCGGAGGCGACGATGTTCTCGGCAGCGGCGGACTCGCGGCTGCGGTCGGCGAGGTGGGCGGCAGCGACCTGCTGCAGGTCGTCGATGTCGTAGACGAAGCAGCCTTCGACCTTGTTCATCACCGGGGTCGACGTCGCGGGGGACGGCGATGTCGATGAAGAACATGGGGCGGTTGCGGCGGCGCTCGAGGAACTGCTTGGCCGTGGGCGCGGGTGAAGATGTGGCCCTCGGCCCCGGTGGAAGTGATGACGATGTCGGCGCGGCCGGCCTGGGCGTGGAGTTGCTCGAAGGGGATTACCTCCGTGGTGCAGGCGATGGCGTGCGCGTTGTTCGCGATCTGCTGGGAGATTTGTTCGGCGATCTGCCCGGCGATCAGCGCGGCTTTCTCCTGGGTGCGGTTGGCGACCAGGATGGAGGTTGCGCCCTGCTGGATGAGGTGGCGCGCGGCGAGCTCGGACATCTTGCCCGCGCCGACCAGCAGCACCGTCTTGCCCTGGAGCGAGCCGAAGATCTTGCGGGCCAGGTCGACGGCGACCGAGGCGATGGAGACGGACGAGCTGCCGATCTGGGTCTCGGTGCGGACGCGCTTGGCGACGGAGAAGGCGCGCTGCAGCAGGGGTTCGAGCGTGCCGGAGACGGCGCCGACCTCGCGGGCCACGGTGTAGGACTCCTTGACCTGGCCGAGGATCTGCGGCTCGCCGACGACCATGGAGTCCAGCGACGAGGCGACGCGGAAGAGATGGCGGATGGCCTCGCGCTCGCGGAACTCGTAGAGGTGGGGCTCGACCGTTTCGGCCGGGATGGCGAAGTACTCGTGCAGGAAGCGCATCAGGTTGGCGTTGGCCGGGCCGTGGCTCGCGTCCTGGTAGGTGATGAACTCGACGCGATTGCAGGTGGAGACGATCAGGCCTTCGCGAATGCCGGGCAGGTGCACCAGCGTGCGGACTGCGTCGGGCAGGCGGGTGGCAGGGATGGAGAGCCGCTCGCGGACCTCGATGCGGCGCGGTGGTGTGATTGACGCCGACCAGGACCAGCGAGCCTTCCGGGGCGTGGTCGAGCGCGGCCTCCGCGGAGGGTTTCATGAGCGTGAGGCGCTGGGGATTTGAGCTCATGGCGTGGGGAACCTGTGGACGGCGGAGAATTGGTTGGCAGCCCAGACGAAGAGGACAACCAGAATGACGAAGCTGGAGAGATAGACGGCGCGACGCCCGCGCAGTCCGGAAGCGCGGCGGATGAAGATCATGGCGACGTAACCGATCCAGAGGCCGAAGGTGAGCAGAATCTTGGGGTCGCTGAAATACTTTGCGCCGTAGTCTGCCTGCGCGATGACCGAGCCGATGAGCAGCCCGGCGGTCATGCAGGGCAGGCCGAAGAGCAGCATCTTCAGGGCGATCTGATCGATCGTCTCCAGCGGCGTGTCCAGCGGCGGCAGCCAGCGGCGCGATCGACTTCGACTTCAGGCGGCGTTCCTGAATCAGGTACAGCAACGAGGCCAGCAGCGAGACCACCAGTGCGCCATAGGCGGCCAGCAGCAGGACGATATGGAGGAGAATCCAGCCGGTGCGAATGGGAGCGGAAAACGTCTCCTGGCCCGGGCGGAATGCGGCCAGCATGGCGAAGATAAAGGCAATGGGCAGGACGAATATCCCGATGGAGACGCTGCGGTAGCGCGCGTAGACCAGCAGAAAGGCCAACGCGAGGATGAGCGCCAGCAGCGATTGCACCTCGTGAGTCTCGACCGGCAGGCGATGGTGGGCGGCGTTCAGGGTCTCCGCCAGCGAGACAAAGTGGAAGAGGGCGCCGGCCACGGCAGCTGGGCACGGCGAGAAGGCGCCAGCGCGGGCGGTCGTACAGCGCCGCCGGCAGCACCGCCAGGGCTGCTACGCCGTACAACAGGACCGCGAGTCTGAGCCAGAGAAGGGTCATAGGGCCACTATGCAGTATATCGGGCGCCCGTGGGGGCGATGGCTGAATTCGCGTGACGGGCATCTGTTATCAGAGTGATACATGATGGGCGAGCTTGGATGTGATGGAAGTCACAGTAGACGTGGTCATGCGGGCGGCGCGCGGGGTACACCGGTTTGGGAAAAGAGGGCTTAAACTCCGACCCGCGGCAACGGATCGCCGCGGGGATGGAGAGTCTGGGTCTGATTGACCGCTAACTGGCCTTTGCGAACTTTTGCTGGCCGAACTGGGCGATGGCCTGGGTGAGGGCGCGGACGAAGGCGGGGATGTCCTCGGGCTTGCGGCTGGTGATGAAGTTGCCGTCGGTGACGACTTCGCGGTCGACCCAGTTGGCGCCTGCGTTGGTCAGATCGGTGTGGAGGGAGGGCCAGGAGGTCATGGTGTGGCCCTTGACTACGCCAGCCTCGATGAGGGTCCATGGGGCCGTGACAGATGGCGGCGACTGGCTTGCCGCTGTGGGCAAAGTCACGCACGAAGGAGACGGCGGATTTGTTCATGCGAAGATGGTCCGGGTTCATTACGCCGCCGGGGAGAACGAGGGCGTCGTAGTCGGCGGGAGTCGCGTCGGAGACCACAGCGTCGACTTTGACTGAGGAGCCCCACTGCGTCTTGTCCCATCCCTTGATCCTGCCGTCGTGGATGGAGAGAACTTCGACCCTGGCACCGGCTCTCTCAAGGTCACGTCGCGGTTCGATCAGCTCGGCCTGTTCGAAACCGTCGGTTGCGAGAATGGCAATCGTCTTGCCGTTCAATTCCTTATTTTGTGTCTTCATAAATTGACTCCTGGTCTGGTTGGAGGGGATCGTGCCAGGTTGTGCGCCCGCGTGTGACACGGGTGCCTTATGGTATGTAACAGACGCAAATGAGCCGGACGCGTTGCCCGGACCGGCGCCTGCGGAATAAAACCGGGACGCGGCGCAGGCCTTGAAGGCGGCGAGTTGGAGCCGCAAATTGGAGGCTGCGGGCGCGAGTGCGTTATCCTTCAAGTCTCCGGCGGGGCGATACCATTTTGACGAGGCAAGCGACAGTTGGGCCAGCAAACGAAGCGACGACCGACGCGCCAGCCGGCGACGCGACCACGCAAACGCCGGTGATGCGGCAGTATTTTGCCGCGAAAGCAGCGCACCCAGACTGCCTGATGCTGTGCCGGATTGGCGATTTCTACGAGCTGTTCTACGAGGACGCCATCGTCGCCTCGCGCGAACTGCAGCTGACGCTGACCGCGCGCGACCGCGAGAAGAAGCAGCCGATGTGCGGCGTTCCCTACCACGCGGCCGAGCAATACATCCAGCGGCTGCTGCGCAAGGGCTACCGGGTTGCCCTGTGCGACCAGATGGAAGACCCCAAGCTGACCAAGAAGATTGTGCGGCGCGAGGTGACTCGGGTGCTGACGCCGGGGACGGTGGTAGACGCGGCGCTGGGCGCGGAACAAAGCAATTGGCTGGCGAGCGTTTCCGCCAAGGGAGTGGGTGGAGCGGCCAGCGTGGGGTTAGCGCTGCTGGACCTGTCAACCGGCGAGTTCCGCGCGACGGAGTTTGCCGGGGCGACGGCGTGGGCACATCTGATGGATGAGTTGGAGCGGGTGCGCCCGGTGGAGTTGCTGTACGCCGAGGGCGGGCCGGTGGCGCTGCATGGCAGCAGACAGGGCAGCCTGCGCGAGTTGGTGGCTAAGGACAAAGGGCCGCTGCCCGCCGGAGAGAACGACGAAGCAGCGACGGGCGCGCTGGCGGCGGTGCGGACCAAGACGGCGCAGGAGGACTGGGTCTTTACAGCCGACTATGCTCTGCCGCTGCTGCGCAAACATGCCGGCGTGCACTCGCTGGACGGGCTGGGCCTGGCGGGGCACGAGGCCGCTGCGGTGGCTGCCGGGGCGCTGGTGCATTACCTGCAAAAGACCATGCAGGGCGGACTGGAACACATCGACACCATCCGGTTCTACCAGCGCGGCGATTGCCTGATGCTGGACGCCGTGAGCGTACGCAACCTGGAGCTGGTGGAGCCACTGTTTTCCGGCGAATCCGCGCAGACGACGCTGTTCCACACGCTGGACGCCTGCGCAACGCCGATGGGCAAGCGGCTGCTGCGGGCTACGCTGCTGCGACCGGCCAGCGACCTTGGAGAGATTGAAGAGCGGCTGGATGCCGTGGCGGAGGCGGCCGGCGATCTGCCTCGACGGGAGGGGCTGCGGCGGGCACTGGATGGGCTGCTCGACCTGGAACGGCTGCTAGGGCGGGTTGCGCTGGATTCCGCCGGGCCGCGGGAGATGGTGGCGCTGGCCGGAGCGCTGGCCTGCCTGCCCAGGGTTCGCGATGCGCTGGGAAGCTTTAAGGCTAAGCGATGGAGACGGTTAGCTGGACGCGACGACTCCTGCGGGAAGATTTCCACAGGGGCTGAGGGTGAGATTTCCACAGGGTTATCCACCGGACATGGGGAGATTTCCACAGAAGCTCCGGCGGCGTTCGATGCTCTGGAGGACATCCACGAGCTGATCGCGACGACGATTGTGGAGGAGCCTCCGGTGAGCCTGGCGGAGGGCGGGGTGATTCGCGCGGGGGTGGATGCGGAGCTGGATGAGTTGCGGGAGTTGGGGCGCTCGGGACGGCAGGCGTTGGCGGGGATCGAGGAGCGGGAGCGGCAGCGGACGGGGATTGGAAGCCTCAAGGTAAGGTTCAACTCGGTCTTTGGGTATTACCTGGAAGTGACTAAGGCAAATAGTAGATCGGTCCCGGCAGATTACGAGCGCAAGCAGACGCTGGTGAATGCGGAACGCTTTACTACGCCGGAGTTGAAGGAGTATGAGGCGAAGATTCTGACGGCGCAGGAGCGGTCCGGGGAGATCGAACGGCGGCTGTTTGCCGAGTTGCGCCGGCAACTGCTGGATGCGGCCGGGCGGATGCGGGAGACCTCGCGGCGGGTGGCGGAGAGCGATCTGCTCGGCGTGCTTTGCCCATCTGGCGGCGCTGCGCGGTTGGGTGCGGCCGCAGGTGGAGGAGTCGGGCTTGCTGGAGTTCGCGGCGGGACGGCATCCGGTGGTCGAGTTGACGGATGGAGGAATCGGGCGGGGGGCGGTTTGTGCCGAACTCGATTTCGTTGGAGGCGTGGCTGGGGGGCACGTCCTCCGATAAGCCGGAATCCACTGGCTCGTCGATTGCGCTGATTACCGGGCCGAATATGGGGGGCAAGAGCACCTATCTGCGCCAGGCGGCGCTGCTGGTGGTGATGGCGCAGTGCGGTTGCTTTGTGCCGGCGGAGCGGATGCGCCTGGGACTGGTGGATCGCATTTACACCCGGATTGGGGCGAGCGACAACGTCGCGCGCGGACGGTCGACGTTCATGGTGGAGATGACGGAGACGGCTGCGATTCTGAACACGGCGACCGCGCAAAGTCTTGTACTGTTAGATGAGATGGGGCGTGGAACTGCAACATATGATGGGCTTTCTCTGGCATGGGCAGCGGTCGAGCATTTGCATGAAAAGATCGGCGCGCGAACGCTGTTTGCGACCCATTATCACGAACTGACGCTGCTGGCGGAGCGGCTGCCCCGGCTGAAGAACCTGCGAGTCACCGCGAAAGAGACCGCGGGCGGGATCGTCTTCCTGCATACGGTGGAGGCGGGCGCGGCGAGCAAGAGCTACGGGATCGAGGTAGCCCGGCTGGCAGGACTGCCAGCGGCGGTGATTGCCCGGGCGCGCGAGGTGCTGAAGCTGCATGAGCGCGCCGAGACACAGCAGGTGGCGCGAGCGCTGGAGGAGGCGGACGAGCGGGCGGCAGCGCCAGTGCAGATGACGATGTTTACTCCGCTATCGCAGCGGATCGTCGACCGGCTGGCCGCACGTGGACGTGGATGGGCTGACGCCGCGCGACGCACTGAACCTGCTGGCGCGAGTTGCAGCGGGAGTTGGGGGCATCCTCTTGACGACCCTCGGCAAACCCAAGGCGATGATTGTGGCGGGGGTGATGAGTGGGACCTCGGCGGATGGCGTCGATGTGGCGCTGTGCCGGATCGGGCCGGGGTTGCGCTCAAGGTGACTCGCCGCGGATCAAGTTGATCTGGGCCTGGCAAGTTCGCCTTACCCGAAGGCGGTGCGGGCGGCGGTGCTGCGGGTGATGGGCGGCGAGGCCGCTTCCGGCTGCGGAGTTGAGCCGGCTGAACTGGCGGCTGGGCGCGATCTATGCCGACTGCGTGGAGAAGGCGGCGGCGAAGTTTGGCGTGACGGTGGGGCTGGTGGGGTGTCATGGGCAGACGGTGCATCATGAGACGACGCCGGTGCGGGTCCTGGGTGCGGCGGTGCGGTCGACCTGGCAGATCGGCGAAGCGGCCGTGGTCGCAGAACGGCTGCGCTGCCCAGTGGTGAGCGACTTCCGGCCAGCCGATCTGGCAGCGGGCGGGCAGGGCGCTCCGCTGGTACCCATGCTGGACTGGTGCCTGTTCCGGTCGGCGAAGGCGAACCGGGTGCTGCTGAACCTGGGCGGGATTGCCAACCTGACGGCAATTCCCGCAGGTGCGGGGATGGAGCATCTCCTCGCCTTCGACACGGGCCCCGGCAATATGGTGATCGATGCGCTGATGCAGTCGGAATTCGGCAAACCATTCGACCGCAATGGAGCGGTCGCGGCACGCGGCGAGGTTCTGGGCGAGGTCTTCAGCGAGCTCTGGCGCGAGCCGTACTTCGCTGCGCCACCGCCCAAATCCTTCGGGCGCGAGCAGTTCGGCGAGGCGTACGCCCAGCGGCTGAAGAAGCTCGCAGGGAAAGCAAGCGCTGCCGACCTGGTCGCCACGGCAACGTTTTTGACCTGCACCTCCGT
The DNA here is from genome assembly GCA_963764735.1 of uncultured Acidobacteriaceae bacterium. Taxonomy (GTDB): domain Bacteria; phylum Acidobacteriota; class Terriglobia; order Terriglobales; family Acidobacteriaceae; genus Edaphobacter. Next base: position 934,961 of record CAVXTS010000003.1, on the reverse strand, counting down.
CCTTGAGGCGATCTCGACCTTCTGCCTGCCGCACTTCGCGCAGCACGCACCGGGTGCCGTGCGGACCGAACTCATCGCCGCGGGTGGGGGCACGCGGAACCGCACGCTGATGTCGTTACTGGGCGAGGGCCTCGCCGGGCTGAATATCTCACTGCTCCCAACCGACTCGCTCGGCATCCCCTCGCAGGCAAAGGAGGCCGTCGCCTTCGCGCTGCTGGCGTGGCTGACGTGCAACGGGCTTTCGGGCAATGTTCCTTCGGCCACGGGAGCGGCTCGGGCAGTGGTTCTGGGAAAGATTTGCCATGGGTGAGCTCTGCCGCCCGAGCAGGCAAAATGCGGGGGTTCTTCGCTGCGCTCAGAATGACAATCTTTATGGCTGGCACCGCAGCGATGCCCGTCGTGACGGGGTGTAACAGAGCGCCGCGACCTCCCGGCAGCATCGTCGTTCTGATTGAGAGCAGTCCTAACAATCTTGATCCGCGGCAGGGGACCGATGCGCAGTCGGAGCGGATTGGCCCTCTGATCTTCGACGCGCTGGTGAAGAAGGATACGCACTACAACCTGGCGCCGTGGCTGGCCACCAGTTGGGAGCAGCAACCCGATCCGCTGACCGGATCGGAAGAATGGGTCTTCCATCTGCGCGACGGCGTGCGCTTCCAGAACGGCCAACCGCTGGAGGCTGCGGACGTGGTGTGGACCATCGAGAGTCTGATCGACCCCAGCCTGACGGCGAAGCTGCCCGGCGGAACACTGATCAGCCCAAAGGCGGGAGCGTTCGCCACGTGGACCATGCGGAGGCGCGCGACCGGCTGACCGTGGTGGTGCACATGAAGCGGCCGGACGCGGGCCTGCTGTTCAACATGAGCGATGGCCTGTTCGGTGTGGTGCCGCGTGGCGCGGGCAGCGACTTCGGGTTGCAGCCGGTGGGGTCGGGACCGTACCGCTTTGTGAGCCAGGTGCAGGACAAGGAGGTTGTGCTGGAGCGGTCGCCGAACTGTTGGAGCGAGGATTTGGGAACCAGCGGTCAGCCGTCAGCAATCAGCAATCCGCACCTTAGTATCAAGCGGGTTCAGTTCAATGTAGTGCCCGACACGATTACCAGCGCGCTGGAGTTGCAGAAGGGCTCGGCGGATGCGGCGAGCAATGTGCTGACACCGGATATGGTGTACGCGCTGCGCAATGCGCCGGGGGTGCGAGACGGCTACCGGGCCGGGATCGAACGTGTGGTATCTGAACTTCAACGTTCAGGACCCGGTGCTGCGCGACAAGCGGGTGCGGCAGGCAATGGCGCTGGCGATTGACCGGCCAGCCGATCCTCGCTGCGCTGTGGAGGGGACACGCGCGGCTGGCGAATTCCCTGCTGCCGCCGGGTGAATGGGCGCGGGCGGATGACGCAGAGTTGGCCCAGTATCCGCATGACCCGGCACGGGCCGCCGCGCTGCTGCAGGCGGCGGGCTATCCGGCCGGCAGCGACGGCGTGCGCCTTCGGCTGGAGCTGAAGATCAGCACGGATGAGGTGACGCGTCTGCTGGCGGCGGTGCTTGCAGCAGCAACTGCGCGCCGCGGGGATTGCGTTGAGCATCCGCTCCGCCGAGTTCGGGACCTTCTACTCGGACGTGACGCGCGGCGTGTTCCAGATGTACATCCTGAAGTGGATTGGATCGAACGAGGACCCGGATATCTTTCGCTACATGTACTCGTCGGACGAGCTTTCCGCCGAAGGGAGCGAACCGGGGGCACTACGTCAATGCTCGCGTGGATGCCCTGCTGGCGAAAGCGGCTACCGAGACCGGGCCGGCAGCAGAGGTCGAGACACGGCGGCGCGCGGAGTACGTTGAGGTGCAGAAGATTCTGGCGGATGAGGTGCCGTCGGTCCCGCTGTGGTATCCAGAGAATGAGGTGGTGCATACGCGGCGGCTGGAGGACGTGATCTCGCAGGGCGACGGCAACTTCGACTTTCTGCGCTAGCCACAGTTTGTCGGGGAGCGGCCCTTTGCCAGCGGCGGAGGGTTCGGGAGACAATCGAGCCATGGCAGAGACAATTGAGACAAAAAGCGAAGTTCTTGAGGCGCCGGCAGCGGGACGGCCAGCCGGCCGCAGCAGCGGTCCGCAGGCGCAAGCGCACCCCACGATGGGGCAAAGCCGGCAGTGAAGCGGCAGATTGTTTGCTTCAGCTTCTACAAAGTGATGCCGGAATGGCGTCGGCTGCCGGCGGCGGAGAAGGCCGCGCACAAGGCGGCGTTTGTCGAGGTGCTGGAGAAGTGGAACAAGGTGGGCGAGTTCCTGTCGCTGACGTACTCCACCATCGGCACGCGCGGCGATGTGGATATGTGCGTGTGGTCCATTGGCTACGGCGTGGATGAGCTGAACCAGATGCGCAGCGAGTTGCTGCGGACTCCGCTGGGCGGCTACCTGAGCGCGCCGCACAACTTTCTGGCGATGACCAAGCGGTCGCAGTACCAGATTGGCCGGCCGGATGAGAGCGAAGGCGAAGGGCGCGGCGCTATCCGTCCCGGCGGACAGAAGTACATCTTCATCTATCCGTTCTGGAAGACACGCGCGTGGTACCTGCTGTCCATGGGAGAACGCAAGCGGCTGATGGATGAGCATATTCGCATTGGGTTGCTGTATCCGCGGGTGAAGTTGAACACCACCTATTCGTTCGGACTGGACGACCAGGAGTTTGTGGTGGCGTTCGAGACAAATTTTCCCGAAGATTTTCTCGACCTGGTGCAGCAACTGCGGGAGACCGAGATCAGCATGTATACGCTGAAGGATTTTCCCATCTTCAGCTGCGTACGGGTGACGCCGGCGGAGATGCTGGAACGATTGGGATGAAGATGGTTGCTAGTTGATGGTTGTTAGTTGATAGTTGCGCAGCAACGACGGATTGATAGGCGTGGGATGACGGCGAAGAAGTTGGCGGCTAAAGGTTCCGCGACAGTTACGAAGCAGGAACTTGCGAAGGCGACGGCGCGGGTCTCGGTTGCGCCGGTGGGCGAGAAGGCGCGGGAGATTGCAGCGGCGGAACCGGTTTCCGCAAAGGTGAGGAAGGGCAAGACCGCGAATCCACTGGCTCCGGAGCGGGTGGCGGCAATTCTGGACGCGCTGGAGAAGGCGTATCCCAAGGCGAAGTGTGCGCTGAACCATCGCAGCGCCTGGGAGCTGCTGGTGGCGACGATTCTTTCCGCACAATGCACCGATGTGCGCGTGAACCTGGCGACGCCTGCGCTGTTCGCGGCGTTTCCTACGCCCGAAGGCGATGGCGGCCGCTTCCCTGCCCGAGTTGGAAGCGCTGATCCGCACGACGGGTTTCTTTCGCAACAAGGCGAAGTCGATCAAGGGCGCAGCGCGGATGGTGACCGAGGAGTTTGGCGGCGAGGTTCCGCACACCATGGACGAGTTGCTGCGCATTCCTGGTGTCGCGCGGAAGACGGCGAACGTGGTGCTGGGCTCGTGGTTTGGCATTGCGGTAGGCGTGGTGGTGGATACGCATGTGCTGCGGATTTCGCGGCGGCTGGAGCTGACCAAGGAGACTGACGCCGGAGAAGGTGGAGCAGGACCTGATGCAGGTGATTCCGCAGGCGAAGTGGATCGAGTTCTCGCACGAGGTGATCTTCCACGGGCGGCAAATCTGCATCGCACGCAAGCCGCGCTGCGTCGACTGCACGCTGGAGCGGCTGTGCAACTCCGCCGACAAGACGTGGATCATCGCACTGAGGTTTGCTGTTGCTGTTGCCGGTTGATACGATTCCCTCGATGATTCGTAGTGGCGCGGGAGCGATATGAGATTCGGCAAGGGTTGGTCGCGGCGGAGATTCCTGGCGGTTTCCAGTGCGGCGGCGGCGCGGGCGGCGGCGGGACTGAAGGGGTTTGGGCAGACGCAGGGTGGTGCTGCCGGAGCCGCAGCGGCGCGGCGGCGAACGCGCGCGGAGGCGGCGACGACGATGCCCGCGCCGGGGGTGATTACCGGCGGAATCCAGCCGCTGATGGAGTCGATGACCGCCCGGCCGCTGCGCTATAAGCCGGTGGCCGGCGAGTTTGTGATCCGCAACGGCAAGGAGTTCTTCAACCGGCCGATCTACGGGGTCAGCCGCGACGCAGCGGGCGACTTTCGCGTGGATGCCGGAGATCTGCCGGAGTTCTCGCTGTATCTGCCGGGGCACGGCGGGAAATCTGAAGCTGGGACTCATGGCGGCTGGTGGCGACACGGGATCGAAGTGGGCGGCGGAGGCAGATGAGGTGGTGGCGCGTTACCGCCCGGGCCGGATGATCTACGAGATTCGCGACGCGTTGCTGGGCAAAGGGATGCTGCAGGTCGGAGTTGCTGACCACAGGCGAAGGCGCAGGCCTGATGCTGAAGGTAGAGGGCCGCGATCTGCCTGCGGAGACACAACTGGCGTGGGCCTTTGGCGGAGTGAGTGGGCGCAAGGGACGGCGCGGCGGCGATATCGGCTGCGAGGTGGAGCCCGTCAGCCAGTTTTTCCAGGTGCGCCGGGAAGAATGTGATGGGAACAATTACATCATTGAGCCTGCGAGTGGGACTCGGAGCGTCGGTGCGCATGACCGAGCAGCAAGGCGGCGGAGATGGTGTTGACGTTTCCCGGCGAAGCGAAGCTTGACGTGGAAGGATTTTCGGCGTGGACTGCGAACCCGCAGGTGGTGACGCACCAGGCTGGCACATCTGTTCCAGGCGCGCCGGAGTGGAAACACCCGGTCGAGGCTTCCGATGCGAAGCAGCCGATTCTGACCGGGTCGACTGAGATTAAGAGTCAGCCGCTCTACCTGACGATTGACCGAGTGACCGCTGGAGGTGCGCCGGCGATGTCCGACCCTGCAAAGGCGTTTGCGGCGCGCAGCGCGCAGGTGGATGCTATTGCGCAGCAGATGAAGATTGATACGCCGGATGAATACATCAACGCAGCGGGGCCGGCACTTGGCGATTGCAGCCGACACGCATCTGGGACGCAGAAGCAAGAGCTGCATCATGCACGGCGCCGTGGCGTGGCGGCAGGCGCTCGCGGGCTGGCGCGGGCCGTACGCGCTGGATGCGCTGGGCAACGCACGAGCGCGCGGTCACGGACTTTCGCCATTGGCTGAAGCGGCAGAACGTCACAGCCGGTAACGACTGGCGATCCGGCGACGGGGCCGTGGGACGCCAACAGCCACATGACGCGCAAAGAGAAGCTCCTGCACTCGAACGGCGACATCGCGAACTACGCACTACGACATGAACCTGGTGCTGATGGATGTGCTGCTACGGCACCTGATGTGGACCGGCGATCTGGAGTTTGCCCGGGAGATGTGGCCGGCGCTGCAGCGGCACCTGGCGTGGGAGCACCGACTCTTCCGCAGAATGTACACGGACGCCGACGGCAAGGAGCTTCCGCTGTACGAGGCGTACGCAGCCATCTGGGCCAGCGACAATTTGCAGTACAACGGAGGCGGGGCGGCGCACTCCTCCGCCTACAACGTGTTTGCACTGCGAACCGCGGCGAAGCTGGCGAAGGCGCTGGGCGAGGATGGGACGCGCATACGCGGCCGAGGCTGAACTGCTTCAGCAAGGAATGAACGAACTCCTTTGGGTGCCGGAGCAGGGGGCTTTCGGGGAGTCGAAGGACCTGATGGAGCCGCAGACGGTGTACACCAATCCGGCGCTGTGGACGGTGTATCACACCATCGACAGCGAGGTGCCTACGCCAAAGCAGGCGTGGCAGATGGCCGCCGAGCGGCTGGCACAGTTGCGGCACGTGCCCATCCACGGGGAGGGTGTGCCCGACGGCGATTGGACCATGCTTTCCTGCTCGGACTGGCTGCCGTACATGTGGTCGCTGAACCTGTTGCTGCTGGGGGAGAACGCGCACATGGCGCTGGCGCTGTGGCAGACGGGCATGCGCGACGAGGCGTATCGCATCTTCAAGGGCGCGATGCTGGACTCGATGTACATGGGACTGTGCCCGGGCGACTTCCACATGACGTCCGCGCTGGATGTGCATCGGCAGGAGGCGCAGCGGGACTTCGGCGATCCCATCGGCATCTCGTCGCGGGCGCTGGTGGAGGGACTGTTCGGTGTGCAGCCGGATTTGATTGCGGATGAGGTTAGAATTCGCCCGGGATTTCCCAGCAACTGGAACCATGCCTCACTGAAGCACAAGGACTTTGACTTTACCTGGCGGCGCGATGGACTGCACGAAACCTACGAATTTACCAGCCGCCTCGCCAAAGAAGTCCCGCTGACGATGACCCTGCCGGCGCGGACCACCAGCCTTCCCGCCGCGACGTGCAATGGGCGGCACGCGGACTGTGCGTTCGATGCGGCGGCAGTCGGAGAGCCGATGCTGACCCTTCACCTTCCGGCGGCGCGATCCAACCGGGTCAGCATTGAGTGGCACGGCAGCGCGCCGTTGCCCATTCCGGCGCGGCGCAGCTATCGCGTGGACGAGGAGCTTGAACTGCCGCATGGTGTTGCCATCGGGCAGATTGACGATCCGCTGCAGCTTGTCAATGGCCACGTTGCCGTTCCCGGCTTCCACACGGTATTCGCAGACATGCACCAAGGTGACTGCGCGTGGTCGATGCCGATCCACTTCGAAGCCATACCCAGCCAGAGCCAGTTTGCGCCGGTTCCGGAACTGAACGCGACCCCGCCGGGAGGCGCGCAGGTCGATCTCTCCCGTGTGCTCAAGGACCGCGTCACTGAGATCTTCACTCGCCTCTATCGCCGAGCCACGATCGCAGTATTGCTCGCTGGCATTCCCCGACAATCTGCTGGGCGGCTGGGCCAATCCGGACGGACGCGCAACGGTCGACGACGCGGGATTGCGCGCGGCGGGCGGAATGTTGCGGACGGCGCTGGGCGTGGATTTTGCGACGCCCGCAGGGAACGAACCGAACTGCCTGTTCCTCTCCCATTGGGACCAGGACCAGGACACGCTGAAGGTCACGCTCCATGGCCGCGCCCACGCGATCTACCTGCTGATGGCGGGCACCACCCTGCCGCAGTGCAGCCGGATGCAGCATGGGACCGTATCCGTTACCTATACGGATGGGACCGCTGCCAAGCTCGCCCTGCGTAATCCGGAGACCTGGTGGCCCATTGAGCAGGACTACCTTCTCGACGACTATATGTTCGTCAACAATGCGCCGCTACCGCCGCGCCTGGACCTGCGTACGGGGCAGATCCGCGTTCTGGATCCGGTGGCGTTCCACGGCAAGGGCCGCACCGTACCCGGCGGCGCTGCGACCGTGCTGCATCTGCCGCTCGCCCCGGCCAAGGAACTGGCTTCGCTCCACGTCGAGGTGGACCTCTACGGCATCGTCGTGGCATTGCTGGCCGCAACGCTGGCGCGCGCTTAGCAGGTTGTTGCAAGAATCCTGTTCACGAGCGTGTTGCGGCGGCCGCTTCGGCCAGTTCAGCAGCCGGTGCGGCGCTGGACGCGGGCTTTTTTTCCAACACCGCGCGAATTTGTTCCAGGCCCCAATCCAGGTCGGCCTTGTCAATCATCAGCGGCGGCGCCAGACGAATGACGGATGCGTGTGTCTCCTTGCAGAGTACGCCGCGCTGCTTCAGCGCCTCGCAGAATGGCCGCGCCGGACGATCCAGTTCGATGCCGATCCAGAGGCCTTTGCCGCGCAGTTCGACGATGTAGGGGCTATGCAGCTTCTTCAGGTAGCTCAGCGCGTAGTCGCCGAGCTCGGCGGAGCGCGCGGAGAGATCTTCGTCCACTACCACGCGCAGGGCAGCGCGGGCGATGGCACAGGCCAACGGGTTGCCGCCAAAGGTGCTGCCGTGATCGCCGGGGGCAAAGACACCGAGCACCTGGCGCGAGCTAAGCACGGCGGAGACCGGGTAGAAGCCGCCAGACAGCGCCTTGCCCACGATGACCACGTCCGGCGTAATGCCTTCGTGCATGTAGGCGAAGAGCTTCCCGGTGCGGCCCAGCCCCGACTGGATCTCGTCGAGCACCAGCAGCACATTGTTCTCGCGGCAGATGGCCGCAACCTGGCGCAGATAGCCTTCAGGCGGGATGATGATGCCCGCCTCGCCCTGGATGGGTTCGACCAGAAAAGCGCAGGTCTTTGGCGTAATGGAGCGGCGCAGCGCCTCGGCGTCGCCGAAGGCCACTTCGCGAAATCCCGCGGGAAAAGGACCAAACCCCTTGCGATACTGCTCGTCGGACGAGAAGCCGACGATGGCGATGGTGCGCCCGTGAAAGTTGTTCGCGGCGACAACAATCTCCTGCTGCCCTTCGGGGATGCCCTTCACCACGGCGCCCCACTTGCGCGCGGCCTTCAGCGCAGTCTCCACGCCCTCGGCGCCGGAGTTCATCGGCAGCGCCATCTCGTACCCGGTCAGCTCGTGCAGATCGCGGTAGAGCAGCGGAAGCTGGTCGTTGCGGAAGGCGCGCGAGGTAAGCGTCACCTTCTCCGCCTGGCGGCACATGGCCTGGAAGATGGTCGGATGGCAATGCCCCTGGTTGACCGCGGAGTAGGCGGCCAGGAAATCCAGGTAACGGCGGCCTTCGGTGTCGTACACCCACGCACCCGAGGCGCGTTCGATGACTACGTCCAGCGGATCGTAGTTGTGCGCTCCATAACGGTCTTCAAGCGCGATCAATTCTGCGGGAAGCATCGGTTGATCCTTCGGAGGCCCTGGAGCCGCCGCTCAGGATGGAGCCGCGGCCAAAAGGAGTTGCCTCACCCAACCATGGTACAAGGTTGCATATTCATGCATGATTGGGCTGCAACTATATGCAAATGCAACCGTGTGTGGGCGAAACATCTCCCCAACCAAAAGCCCGGGCTATTCTATTGCTCACCTGACACGTGGAGGGCGGCTGCTCGTCCGGAGAGGATTCCATCAGTGAACCAATCTAAAGAAGTCGATGCGTATATCGCCAAAGCTCCTCCAGATGCACGCGGGCAACTGGAGCAGATGCGCGGACTGATTCAAGGGATAGCGCCGAACGCGGCCGAGAGCATCAGCTACGGAATGCCGGGGTACGACAAGGGGCGAATTGCGTGGTTCGCGCTGAGGAGGGGATACATTGGCCTCTATCTGCGGCCGCCGATCATTGCGGAACACGAGAAAGAACTGGCCAGATATAAGACGACTAAGTCGGCCATTCATTTTCCGCTGGGTGAAAAGCTGCCCACCGCCCTGATAAAGAAACTGGTTCGCGCGCGAATCAATAAGAACGAACAGCCGAGACCCTGATGCTATGGGGCGTATCGGACGCTCAATGGGAGATGAACTAAGAGACTTTGGCGTGAGCGGCGGCCGATTGCGGGGCGGGTTCAATCTGTATCTGGTCGCCGATATGGATCTGCGACTGTGCGATGGTTCCGCACGGCAGCTCGATAACGCTGCGCAGCTTTACGCTGACTGAGGTGAGGCGCCACGGCGGCAGGCAGCGCCAGAGCTTGATGACTTTGAGGTCGCGGTCGAGGCCGACCACGTCGATCTTGAAGGACATGAAAAAAGTATGGACGCCGGAGGATGGTTTGATCCACAACCCCCCTCCGGCGTCCAGACCACGTCTTCCGAGCAGGCCAACCATCCGCTTGATGGATGTATTCGCCAGCTCTACATTCTCTCCAACAGCAGTACCCCGGGTTGTATTGGTAACTCTGAGCATAGAATCAATCAGCGCAACCACAACTAGGCGGACTTCTGCTTTCTGCGGTAGATGATAACTGCCAGTACGGCAGCGGCCAGGACTCCGGCGGTAACTTGAACCATAATTGTTCCAGTCATTCTTCCTCCTTCCCGTTGCTCTTCAGCGTTCCAGGGATGCAGCGCAAACCAGTTTCAATTCGGCGCTGTATCCTGTCTACGAAGCAGTTTCATTGTAGTCATCTACTCGTCTGAAACGCCTAAAACAACCATGATGCTGTTTACTAGTCTGACTACGCCTGAACTCTCGTCGCCTTCCTAGTTCGCTGCTAAACCCCGGCTTACACCCCCAATGTACAGATCGTCCTGGAATCGTGGAATCACCAATACGATGTACTGCCGTCTGTAAGTCCTTCCGTGGTTACTGATTCATTCCCTGTAGTCCAGACATGATGTTTAGCACCGCTGGAGCCAGAAGCACGATAAAGATGCAGGGGAATATGCACAACACCAAGCGGGAAGATGATCTTGATCTTCGTCTTCGATGCAGCCTCCTCGGCATGCTGCTTCCGCTTGGTGCGAATATCCTCGGAGAATCTGCTCAACGCTTTGGCAATCGGCGTGCCGAATCGGTCGGTCTGCGTCAGCATGCTCACAAACGAGGTAAACTCCTCGATCTCGGTGCGGTCTGCCAGATTCTGCCAGGCCTCGAGCCTGGGCCTGCCTGCCCGCTGCTCTCGATTGACCTGGATGAATTCTTCGTGGATATCCGGGTGGCTGACTGCAAGTTCGTCCCCTATGCGGAGCAATGCCTGATCCAACCCAAGACCCGCGTCGACGCAAATGACCATCAGATCGAGCGCATCCGGAATGCTCCGGCGAATCCGCTTTCTGCGGCTTGCAGTTTTGCGCGTAAGCCATAGATCGGGAATCAGGTAGCCGACTACGGCAAACGCGCAAATGCAGTAAAGCGTGTTGGACCCCATCAGGCTGCCGGCTACGGCTCCGGCAAGCGGTACCAGAAACTGGGCAGCAAAGAAGACATCGAGACTGGCGTTACGATGCAAGCCGGCCGCAGCCATTCGCGCCTTGAGCTTTGGATTGTCGGCCAACCCGAGGCGAATGCGCAACTCGGATGCAAGAAACAGCAGCTTGTCCTGAATCTTCTCTCTGCCACGAATGGTGCGCTGATCGCGCCGCTCGATCTTGTCGTTCTTGGCTACGTCGAAGACGCGCTGCGCCTCGGCAGAGGGCCGAAACAGGTTGGGCGTAAGCAGCAGCGCAACCACGCAGAATATGATCACCCCGAGTACGGCATAGAAAACGACTGGCATGGATGCTAGACCTCAATTCCGTTGATGATCTGCCGAATAATGAGTCCGCCGACGGCCAGCAGGACGACACCCACGTACGAAATCATGCGGCCGGTTGGATTCTCGACCAGCACCCTGGAATAGCCAGGATTGAGAAAGTTGATAACGACCAGCATCACTATCGGCAGCGCGCAGAGAATATATCCCGTCAGCCGCCCTTGCGCCGTGTGGGTTCGTATCTCGCCCTGAATCTTTATTCGCTCGCGAATGGTTTGCGCCGTGCGATCGAGAATCTCGGCAAGGTTTCCGCCCGTCTCCTTTTGCACTAGAATTCCGGTCACCAGCACGCGAAGATCCTGCGACGGCACGCGATCCATCATCTGCTGCATCGCGTCACGCAACGGAAGGCCAAAATTCTGCTGCTTAAAGACTTCGCTGAACTCCGACCGCACCGGCTCCAGGCTCTGCTCCGCAACCACATTGATGGACGCACTCATCGAGTGTCCTGCACGCAGCGCGCGGGCCATCATGTCGATCGCATCCGCGAGTCCCGCATCGAAAGCCTTCAGCCGGCGTGACGCCTTGAACCTCAGGAAACCCATGGGGATGTAAGCACAAATCACCGCGACTACGGCCTGAACCGCGATTATCGGAACCCACAGATAAACGATGCCGAATCCAAGCGCCGCGAGCCCAGCGCTCGAGAAAAGAATTGTAATTGGAGAGGTCTTAACGTCGGCCTGGATGATTTTCGCCTCAATCATCTGAGGAATCTTGTACCGCGAGAGCAAGCCAAGCAGCCAATCGAAGTTGCTTTCCTGTTCCGGCTTTAGCAGGATTTGCACCTGCGGCTGGTTCGGGTTGGCCGCGTCGCCCGTCGCAAGGATGCCGCCAATGCGTCGCTCAACCGCCTTCTGGCTCCGTGACGAGTTGGTAACAACTGCCACGGTTCCGAAGGTGATCGTCAATATTGCGGCAAAAGCGATAAATAATAACATGAGTCGATGTCTCGCTTAGATCTCTACGGAGTGATCGGCCAGGCCGATTTGTACAGGAATGCCCGCCGCACTCAGCTTGTCGGTGCACTTGGGCACGATGCCCGTCGCGTAGAACCGTCCTCTTACTTTCCCGTTTGGGCCTATGCCCTTTTTTTCGAATAAAAAAATGTCCTGCATACTGATGACGTCGGAAAACGCTCCGGTCAATTCGGTAATATGCGTGATGCGCCGCGTGCCGTCGCTCATACGCGAAGCTTGAATAATGATGTGCACGGCAGCGGCGATCTGCGCTCGCACCGCTTTCTCCGCCAGGCGGACTTCGCCCATCATGGCCATGGTTTCTAAACGGGCCAGGGCGTCGCGCGGCGTGTTGGAGTGGATGGTGGTCAGCGACCCGTCGTGGCCGGTATTCATGGCCTGCAACATGTCCAGGGTCTCTTCGCCGCGGACTTCGCCCAGCACCACGCGGTCGGGACGCATACGCAGAGCATTGATGACCAGCTCTCTTTGCCGCACTGCTCCCCTGCCTTCCACGTTGGGCGGCCTGGTCTCCAGCCGTACCACGTGCTCCTGCCGTAACTGAAGTTCGGCAGAGTCTTCGATGGTGACAATGCGCTCCTTCTCGGAGATGAAGCTGGAGAGAGTATTCAGCAAGGTCGTCTTACCGGAACCGGTTCCGCCGGAGATGACAATGTTCAAACGGGCTTTGACGCAGCCACGAAGAAACTCCAGCATGGGCGGAGTTAGCGCCTGGAATCGCAACAGATCCTCAGCTCCCAGCGGCGACGCACCGAACCGCCGGATGGAAAGAATGGGGCCGTCGACCGCCAGCGGCGGAATAATCGCGTTGACACGAGAACCATCCGGAAGGCGCGCATCCACCATGGGCGAAGACTCGTCGATGCGGCGTCCGACCGCGGAAACAATCTTGTCGATAATGTGCAGCAGATGCCGGTTGTCCTGGAAGGTAAGAGCTGTCTTTTCCAATATGCCTCGCCGTTCCACGTAGATCGAGTTGTAGGTATTCACCAGGATGTCGCTGATGGTGTCATCTTTCAGCAGCGGCTCCAGCGGGCCCAGGCCAAAGACCTCGTCCAGCACCTCCTGGGCAAGGCGGTCGCGCTCCGTGGCGCTTAGCGGTACACCTTGCTCATTGATGATTTGCTGGATGACGACGAAGAACTGGTGCTGGAGTTGCCTGCGCCTCCTGCATGTCTCCCAGTTTGTCGAGATCAACCCGCTTGATTAGTTCCCGGTGTACAGCGGTCTTGATGTGTTGCTGAACACTGTCCGCAACAGCTCGGGGCGGGCGTCCGGGACGCTCCGGTCGACTCGAATTCGGCGAAATCGCATTTGTGTCAGACATGTTAGTAAGTGTCCTGGCTGTTGAAAAGCAGCCTTTGTTCTACTTCCAGAGTGAGAAACCCGACTTCTTCGGGGCGGCCTCTTCCTGATTCACGGGGGGGCCAGCCAGGGAAGTTACCCACTTCAAGATCTGCGCCGCGAACTCACTCTTTTGCTGCTTCGGACTGATGGGTTCGCCCAAAATCCCCGAGCGAACTACTTCCGTGTAGTTATTGGGAAGTTTGACGAATACCGGCAGGCGAATTGCCTTTTCAATCTGCTCCAGGCTGACCGCGTGCTGTGCTGAAAAACGATTGATAATTACTTTCACCCGTTCCTGATTCTGTTCGTTCTGCGACAAGCTATCGACATGCCGTGATAAGTCGCGGACAGCTCCTATCTCGGGAGTAGCTACGAGGTATACCTGATTGGAAGCTTCGATAACTGCGAGGTTGGTTTCATCCAGAGAAGTCGGGCAATCGACAATCACGTAGTCATATTCGCCACGCAGGAAATCCAGAGTCTGGGCCATCGATTCGGGATCGGTTGCCTTTCGTCCTCCGCAAGTGTCTGGCGACGAGAGAACTTCCAGCCCGCTGGAATGGGTGGCGATGTAGCCGCGCAACAACTCGCTGTCGAGCCGGCTCAAATTGCGTACTAGTTCGTGGAAATTGTAGCGGCTGCCGTCGATCCCCAGGTACACGCACACGTGGCCCAACTGCGGGTGATTGTCGATCAGCAGCGTCTTCTTGTTATGGCACTGGACCAGGTACATGGCCACGTGGACTGCAAGGGTCGTGGTTCCTACTCCGCCCTTAGCTCCGAAGAAGGTGAGAACCGAACCGCGCACGGAGTTGCGCGCGGCTTTACTGGTCCACAACTGGTTAATCCGGTCCAGGGTAGTTGCAAATGCGGCCTCGTCGAATGCTCCGGATATAAAGTCGTTGCAACCGGCGCGCATCGATCGAAGCAGGATATCGTGATCCTGACTGGAGGAGTGTGCTACCAGCGCCGCCTTGCCGCCAAACATCTCCTGCACATAGCTGGCGGCCTCGATCGCCTGGTCGATATCCTTGTCAAAGTCAATGATCGCGATGCAGTGCTGGGCGGACTTTACGCTTTGCGAAAAGGGCGGCCGTTTTGCTGCGGAGATGTAGCCTTCGCAATCGGCGCGATGCACCGCCCAAACCATGGTCCCCACTGCGTAGGCGATGTCCTCCGCAAGTGTCGGATCGAGACCGACGGTTATAAGCGCGACGCTTGGAACGACCGCATTCGATTCTTGAGCCACTGTCGATTTCCTCGTTACCAGTTATCAGTTACAAGTTAGGTGCTTAGCCAAATGACTGCTACGCTATTTGATCGTCGCGTTGTAGCCGTCGAGCAGCAACCGCTGGCGCATTGTCTCGGCGTCTTCCTTGTTTGCGAATGGTCCTACATCCAGATGAAGCAGCTGATCTGCTGCAGTATGATTTACCGCGACGTCGTAGCCGTGGCGCTTGAGAGCAGCAACCATCGCATCGGCATCCGATTCGTGCGACAACGTCATAATCTCAACCATTCTGGCCGGCGGCGCGCTTGCCGCTTCCATTCTGTGAACCGACACGTTTGAAGCTGTTTCAGCATGAGCGGCTGCCTGGGTCCCTGCCCCAGGGTCCGCAAGCGCCAGAACCGCAGGATCATTCATCACTGAGGGCGCGCCCGCGGGAGCCGTCGACGATGCCGGCGGGAGTGGAACTAGCGCAGCCGGCGGAGCCACGATCGCCGGCCCATTCCCAGAGGCTCGGGGGGTTGCTGCCGGCGCAGGGGCCGGAGCAGCGGCCGGTGGCGCGGGCGGCGCAGGGTAACCATAGGGAGACGAGTTCAGCGCCGGAGGCGTCGGCTTGGGGTTCAGGTTCTTCCCCAGTGACTTATCGAACGCCCCTGAGTCCAAAGTGCGAATTGGCATATCGGGCTCGGCAGGATCCGCCGTTTCCGCCAGCGGATCGACCACCGTCGGAGTAACTACAATCACTAACTCAGTGGTTGAGTGGTTGACGTTCTTCGATTTGAAAAGCGCTCCGATAATGGGGATGTTGGCTGCGCCGGGATTCTTACTAAGAATGTCTGTAGTCCGCTGGTCCAGCAGGCCCGAAATTGCAAAGCTCTGATTGCTCCGTAGCTCAACCTCGGTAGTAGCTCTGCGAGTGGAAAGTGCCGGAACCGTAAATCCACTGACTGTCACCGCGTTGCTATAGTCCAGCGCACTTACTTCAGGAGATACTTTTAGGCGAATTGTTCCATCTGGATTCACAACGGGCGTGAATTCCACCTTGACGCCGAATGGCCGGAACTGAATCGTGACCACGGGAGAAGTCGCCGCTTCCCCCGGGCTGAACCATCGGGAACGGGAACTCGCCGCCGGAGAGGAAATTGGCCTGCTCCCCGCTGATGGTCGTAATGGTTGGGTCGGCAAGGATCTGCAGCACCTGTTTGGTCTGAAGATCCTCGATCGTCGTGCCCAGATTCAGTTTTGCGCTGTAGAGCATAAAGCTCAATGGATTCGAGGTCGTCAGCGTGCCAACCGAACTAGCGGTGGCCGCAGCCGCACTTAGCGTGGAAGCTGAGGGAAATTGCGCCGATGTGCTGGTCGCGAGGAAGTTGGTGTTCCCTCCGGGATTGAATAAATTGATTCCCAGTTGCAGCAGCTTGCTGCGGTCGACCTCGAGGATGCGCACTTCAAGACGCACCTGCTTGGGATGGCCGGGGTCTGCTACCACCAGCGCATTCGCGACATCCTTGGCATAGAGCGCCGCTAGTTTCGCCGCCGCATCGGAGGCTGCCTGGCTGGCGACGATGCCCAGCTCAGCGTAACGCGACCGCCGCTGCCCTCTACCTTGACCGCATTGCCTCCCATCGCCTGCGCCATCGCGGCCCGGAGGCCCTCGACGTCCACATCGGAGGAAATGACATAGGACTGCGCCAGGCCGGTCTCGTCCAGCAGCGTGAGCGAACTGATGCCGGGGGTCATCGCGGTGACGATGATCTGGGTGGGGCTCAGAGTCACGGAGTTGATCACGCTGGGATCGGACACGTAAACGCGGCGCAGGCGCGTCTTGGTATCGATGAAGACAGAGTGACCCAACACCACATGCATCGTCTTGCCGGTTGACGCGTTGCGGCTGATGGCGTTCAGCGCGCCGGGGATCGACGCGATGCTCAAGGCCGAAATTGCGGGAGGCACAGGAACTGTGGCTGCAGGAGGCTCAGCAGCTGGAGCCTTTGTCCCGGGCACCGTAATCGCGGGGGCGGTCGGCGGCGGAACCTTGGGGCTGACCGTGACCGGAAAATCCTGCGCAAGGCAGGCGGGAGCAAAGGCCATCGCAAGAGGGCCGCCAACCTAACGGAAAGGCCCGCTGCCCATAAGATCGACGAAGTCGAATTGTGCGCGATTCTAAGGATTTGCCGTTTCACTGAAAGTTGTCCGTTTTGACGTTAGAGCCCATGAACGTTTCAACCTGGTAAGGTTTGGCGCGCAAGCTGCGCTCTGCGGACCGCGGGCGGAGGCGGAGGCGGCGTCCCCGCCAGTTGCGAAAAGAGGGCCGGTGGCCCCTTGAACTCTGCGCTGTCGACACCGTTTCTCAGCACAAAATGAACAATGCCCTGGGTGGCCGCCAGGTCCACTTTCTGTGCGTCCTCGGGCTTTACCAGCAGGGTCACGACGGTTGCCGTGGTGGGTTTGCCTTCAGGATCCGGCTCAATCTTCTGCCCGGTGGTCAGAATCTCAACATCCTGCAGCACGGTGTTGGTCACCGGGTCCGGGCTGCCGTCGGGATGCAGCGTGACCAGCACATCCACGTGAGTTCCGGGCAACAGGAAGCCTGCGACACCGACTACCTCGTCGGAGCGCAGCGAAATGGCCCGCATTCCGTCGGGAATCTTGACGCTCAGGCCCGCGCTGGAGCCTGGGTTGGCCAGTTGGCGCTCAAGAATCGGCTCGCCGGCGGCCAGCGGATAAAGCACGATGCGCCCGATCAACGGCTGCGGAGTGTTGAAGGCGCCGGGCAGCGGCACGTTTGCCGGCCAGTCCACCATGCGCAGGTTCTCCGCTCGAATCGCCTGCCCCGCTTCCAGGTTCGCGGCAGCCGCGACATATTGGCTCTTGGGCGGAGGAGGAGCGGGCTTGCTCTTGAACCTCTGGCTCAGCCAGAAGGTGAATACGCCGGAGATCACCAGGGCGATGATGAAAGCGGAGGTGAGTCGACGAGTTATCACGCTGCACCCCTATTGAAACTGAAAGTAGAGCGTTAGCATGCTGCCGCCCGCGATTGCCAGGGCATAGGGCAGTCTCAGCGTCGCAGCGTTCTTTAGATTGAGGTCCGGATGCGGCTGCAGACCCTCGTGGCGGTGGTGGGAGGCGAGCTCGCCCACATTCATGATCGTCTGTTGCAGCCGTCCGCGGGCCATAGCCCAGACAATTGCCATCACTCCGCCGGAGAGCGCGGTCAGCACCAGAAGATAAGCCATATGCGATAGGCCGGCGATGCATCCTACCGCCAGAATCAGCTTGACGTCCCCTGCCCCCATGCCACCCGCAAGATAGAACACCAGAAACACCAGGCCGCAAATAAGTCCCGCAGCCAGAGAAGTAAGCATCTGCCGCCATCCGCCCAGAGCCAGATGCAGGCCAGGCCAAACAGAAAGGCGGGCATCGTGATGAAGTTGGGGATGCGCCTGCTCTTTACATCAAAGACCGAACCGATCAAGGCGCAGGCGGTAGCGGCCGCAGGATACGTCAACTCTGATTGAAGAAGTGTCATTGATCGTTCCTGTAAATGGTTAGTGAGAAGGACAACTCAGCCGGTTTCTAAGGTAACGTGCTTAAAGCTCACATGAGCCTTGCCTGGCTCATGTGAGCTCTAAGCCGGTTACGCGACTGCGTTGGTGAGGGCGTTGCCGACGCCGTTGAACGTGGTTGCGATCGAGTTCGCCAAGGCTGCTCATCGAAGCCACCGAGCCGAGACCCACCAGAGCGGCGACCAGCGCGTATTCAATCAAGTCCTGACCGGACTCTTCCGTGATCAGGTTCTGCAAAAGCTGCTTCATGTTCTTCATCGTTTTCTCCGAAGTTCTGAGGCTTCCGAGGTGTCAGGTTAGGCCCACCGCGATCCGTTCTGCAAATCTGCCGGAGCCGGGAATAATGTTGAGGAAGCGGCTTATGTGAGCGTTGACGTCTAAACGCTCACATAAGCCCTTTCCAAACTAGGCGACTGCGTTGGTAAGCGAGTTGCCCACGCCATTGAACGTGTTGCCAATGGAGTTCGACAGACCCTTCATCGCGGCGACTGCACCGAGACCTACCAGAGCTGCAACCAGCGCGTACTCGATCAGGTCCTGACCGGAATCTTCATTGATCAGGTTCTTGACAAGCTGCTTCATGTTCGTCATTTTTTTGTTTCTCCTCGTTCGGGTTTTCCGCGGCACTCCGGGTTTGCGAGTCCCATGGGATGATCCGAGGGTAGGGTCAACGTACAACATTAGAAATCCCCAAGAAGTGTCACCGGGTAACACTAAAGTTCGCTCATAATTAGCTGTCAAGTTCATGTTTCTACTGTATTTATCCCTCAGTTAGGCGGGTAGAGATGATCGCTGAACAGTAATCCGCCGCCAGAGCGACGTTTTGAGCGTTTGCGCGCAGCGATGGCCGAAGGGCCAGATTCACAAATCCACATCGCTTGCTCTGCACCACCCAGGAAAGGTGTCACCCCAGGCAACAACGCTCTGCCCGGTTTCCTGCGGTCAACCGCATCAACCTCTGTATCCTTCAAACAAATGACCACCGAACCACTTCCGCATCTTCAGACTCGCGCCTGCCTCCTCCGCGCCATTGGCCATCGCGCCGTTCGCTCGCGGTCATCTTCGGGCTGGCGCTGCTGGGGCGCCTGATGGCATTGCTCTCGGTGGTCACCAGCCATCCGCACAACTGGCTCTTTTCCCACCCCTGGGAGATGGGTCTGCTCGCGAACTACGCTGATCCACGGCCAGGGCTACAGTTCTCCGTTCGGCGTTCCCACCGGCCCCACGGCATTTATTGCGCCGGGATATCCAACTCTCATCGCGGGCATCTTCCTGGTCTTCGGCAGCGATACCTTTGCCTCCGCGCTCGCCATCATGCTGATGCAGATCCTCGTCAGCCTCGTCGACCATCTGGCTGATGATGCATATCGCCGGCGGAGATGCTCGACCGCCGCACCGCTACCGTGGCCGGCGCCTTCTGGGCAGTCTCGCCTCCGCTGTTCTTCATCCCCGCCATCTTCTGGGAGTCGAGCTTCTCGGAGTGCGCTCTGGTCGGCATCATTGCGCTCGCCATCCACTACTCGGCGCGAGCCCACCAAAGCCGCATGGATCCTGCTCGGATCACTCTGCGGCATCATCGCGCTCATCAATCCCGCGCTGATGTTTTCCCTGCTGGCGATCATGGGTTGGCTGGCCTTCCAGACGCGCCGCGTTTCGCGCACCGCTCCGCTCATCGGCCTGCTGGCACTGGCCGCTGGTCTATGCTCCGTGGCCCATTCGCAACGCCGTCCGGTTTCATGCATTCATCCCACTGCGCAGCACCGTCGGGCTTCGAGATGTGGATGGGCAACCGGCCCGGCGCCACTGGCCGCCTGGACGAATCGCATCTTCCCCATGTTCAACCAGCAGGAGCTGGCCAGCTATCTCGCCGCAGGGCGAGGTCGCCTACACGCGCGGCAAGTCCGCTGAGGCCTCGGACTACATTCGCGCGCACCCCGGTGTCTTTCTCAAGCTCACCCTGCGCCGGATCTATCGCTTCTGGAGCGGCACCGGCAACGCGATGCCACACATCACATACGCGATCCATGCCCTGCTTACCACCATCTTCGGATTCGCCGGGCTGTTGCTCATCTACCGCAATCGGATCGCGCGCGTTCGCGGTCCTGATGGCCCTGCCACTGCTGCTCTTCCCGCTTCCCTACTACATCACCCACGCCGAATTCCGCTATCGGCTCAACATCGATCCCATCCTCACCATTCTGGCGGCGTACGCAGTCACGCAACTGGCCGCCACGTGGTCCCGGCGAAAATCCGTCCGCCCGAAACCGAGCTAGCTCGAAACAGACCTGCCTTCGCATACGGTCGAGCCGCGATATCCCGGCACAGGCTTGTGTCGCTGCACACGGGCCTCTGCGTGCCTGAGACCGATATTCGGACTACTCGGCTGCTTTTCTTCCTTTGTGACGTGCGAACAATCTCAATGGAAAGTACACTACATTCAATCCTGACGTTTTGCCTGCAGAACCCTGTAGCTATTTCTGCAGGCCGGTCTTCTGCCTGATTCTGCAACAGTTGTCCTCGGAGTCTCACTTTGGTGCATCAAGTCTGGTCCAGCCTCGCAGCGCAATCCCTTTCCAATCTCGGACGTCGGCTCGACCAGCATCTTCGCTCCGGCAGGCACGCCCGCGCATTCCATCTTCGACCTCTCGATGCTGGTGCTCGGCATCTGCGCGGCGATCTTCCTCACCGTCGGCGGCCTGCTGCTCTATGTGCTGGTGCGCTACCGCCATCGCGCCGACGACGCCAACGCCGCGCAGGAACCTCCGCAGATCTACGGCAGCACCCAGATTGAGCTCTCCTGGACCGTCATTCCCATCCTCATCGTGGTGATGCTCTTCCTGGCCACGGCCCGCATCATCCTCGCCACCCAGGACGCATCCCAAGCCTGCGGACGCGCTGGACGTCACCGTCATCGGCCACCAGTTCTGGTGGGAGTACCGCTATCCCCAGCTCGGCATCGTCACCGCCAACGAGCTGCACATCCCGGTCAGCGATCCGAATCATCCCACGCCGACCTATCTCACCATGTCCTCGGCCGACACCGACCACAGCTTCTGGGTTCCGCGCCTGGCCGGCAAGACCGACCTGATTCCCAACCGCATTAACACCATGTGGATCGATCCGCAAGTCCGCCGGCCTTTACCTGGGCCAGTGCGCGCAGTACTGCGGCACGCAGCACGCCAAGATGCTGCATCCGCGTCTATGCCGACATCGCCCGCCGATTTCGCCGCCTGGGTCGCGCGCCAGCAGCAGCCGGCCGTGCGAGGACCCCAGCGTCGCCGAGGGCCGCGCGGTCTTCCAGCACAACGCCTGCATCAGCTGTCATACTGTGGCCGGAACCGTGGCCACGGGCAGGTTCGGCCCCGACCTGACCCACCTCGCCAGCCGCGATACCATCGCCTCCGGCGCCGTTCCCAACACCCCGGCCAACCTCCGCGCCTTCGTCGACAACCCAGCCAACTTCAAGCCCGGAGCGCTGATGCCTCCGATGCACCTCAACGATCACGACCTCGACGCCGTCACCGCCTATCTGATGTCCCTGAAGTAGCGTACGGAAGGAAACGCCATGGCAACCCAGGCCCCGGTCACCGCAGGCATCGAGCACACCGCACCGCGCCGCATCTGGCTGGAGGTGTTGCACGACTGGGTCACCACCGTCGACCACAAGAAGATCGGCCTGATGTACATCGGCTATGCGCTCATCTTCCTGGTCATCGCCGGCTTCGAGGCCCTGCTGATGCGCGTCCAGCTGGCCGTGCCCAACAACCACTTCGTCTCGCCCGCAGGTCTTCAATCAGCTCTTCACCATGCACGGCACCACCATGGTCTTCTTCGTCGGGATGCCCATCCTCTTCGGCTTCGGCAATTACCTTATCCCGCTGATGATCGGCGCCCGCGACATGGCCTTCCCGCGGCTGAACGCCTTCAGCTTCTGGATCTCGGCCTTCGGCGGCTTGCTGCTCTACTTCAGCTACCTCGGCGCCAGCGGACTCTACGGCGCGGGCAGCGCGCCCGACGTGGGCTGGTGGGCCTATGCGCCGCTCACCGCCCGGGCATTTTCTCCCGGCCACAGCACCGACTACTGGACCCTCGCCATCCTGCTCAGCGGCATCGGCACCATCGGCACGGCGGTCAATATCGTCGCCACCACCATCTGCATGCGCTGCCCCGGCATGAAGCTCAACCGCATGCCGCTGCTGGTCTGGCTCTACCTGGTCATGTCCTGCCTGGTCTTCGTCACCATCAGCCCGCTCACCGCCGCGCAGATCATGCTGATGCTCGACCGCTACGTCGGCTCCCACTTCTTC
This sequence comes from uncultured Acidobacteriaceae bacterium, assembly GCA_963764735.1. Classification (GTDB taxonomy): domain Bacteria; phylum Acidobacteriota; class Terriglobia; order Terriglobales; family Acidobacteriaceae; genus Edaphobacter. The sequence continues at coordinate 912,547 of CAVXTS010000003.1, read as the reverse complement.
GACACCCAGGCCGGCGGCTCGGCCGTGCTGTGGATGCACTTCTTCTGGATCTTCGGCCATCCCGAGGTTTACGTCCTGGTGCTGCCCGCCTTCGCCTTCGCCAACGAGATCATCCCCGTCTTCTCGCGCAAGGCCATCTTCGGCTATCCCGGCGATGGTCGCGGCCTCGGTCGGCATCGGCTTCATCAGCCTCAGCGTCTGGGCCCACCACATGTTCACCGTCGGCATGACCTCCGGCGCCAACACCTTCTTCGTGCTCGCCACCATGGCCATCTCGGTGCCCACGGGAATCAAAATCTTCAACTGGCTGGCGACGCTGTGGGGCGGCAAAATCCACTTCACCACCTCCATGATGTTCGCCATCGGCTTCCTCTTCCAGTTCCTCATCGCCGGCCTCACCGGCATCATGCTGTCGGTCGCGCCCTTCGACTGGCAGCTCGGCGGCTCGTACTTCGTCGTCGCCCACTTCCACTATGTGCTGGTCGGCGCCATCCTCTTCATGCTGTTCTCCGCCTTCTACTACTGGTACCCCAAGATGTCCGGCCGCATGTTGAGCGAGAAGCTCGGCAAGTGGCACTTCTGGCTGTTCCTCATCGGCTTCCACCTCACCTTCGACCTCATGCACATTCCCGGCCTGGAGGGCATGCCGCGCCGCATCTACACCTACGAGGCCGACCGCGGCTGGATGATGCTGAACATGCTCATCTCCTGCGGCGCCGTCGTCCAGACCGTCGGCCACGCTGCTCTTCGTCTACAACATGATCTGGTCGTACTTCAAAGGTCCCATCGCCGGCCCCGATCCCTGGGATGCGTGGACGCTGGAGTGGTCCACCGCCTCGCCGCCGCCGGCGTATAACTTCGCCGTAACCCCAACCGTCGAGAGCCGCCGTCCGCTTTGGGACCTGAAGCATCCCGACGACCCCGACAGCCACTACGAGTAGAGAGGAAGCAAGCACGTTTGAGCACAGCAGCCGTCATTCCGCACAGCACCAGCGAGCCCTGGGTACTTCCCTCCCGCGGCATCGTGGGCATGGCCTGCCTCATCTGCGCCGAGTCCGCCATCTTCATCATCTTCATCGTGGCGTATCTCTACTACCTGGGCAAAAGCCTCACCGGGCCCACGCCGCACGATGTCCTCGAAATTCCCATCTTCACCAGCATCTGCCTGTTTTCCTCCAGCGCCACCGTCCACTTCGCCGTCTCCGCGCTGCACCAGCGGCAAGCGCGCCGCCACTTCGCTCTGGCTGGCCGCAACCGTTCTGCTCGGCGGCATCTTCCTCGCCGGCACCGCGCACGAGTGGTACCACCTCATCTACCACGATCGACCTCACCATCCAGCACCAACCTCTTCGGCACGACGTTCTATTCGCTGGTCGGCCTGCACGCCACCCACGTCATCGTCGGCCTCATCATGCTTTCGCTCGCGCTCATCTTCTCGCTCACCGGCTCACTCACCAGCAAACACACCGGCCGGCTCGAAGTCCTCTCGCTCTACTGGCATTTTGTCGACGCCGTGTGGGTCGTCGTCTTCACCGTCGTCTACATCCTCGGCAGATAGGACAGCAAAGGACCACCATGCACGACGAACACCCGAACCACGATCCCAACGCCATCCAACTTCCGCGCCCCACCGCGTGGCCGCTGGTGCTCGCGCTCGGCGTATCGCTGATTCTCGCCGGTCATGGTCACCAACATCGCGATCGGCCTCCTCGGCCTCGTGCTCAGCATCGCCGGCGCCATCGGCTGGTTCCGTCAGCTGTTCCCGCATGAGGCCCACGAGTCCGTCCCGCATGTCGCCGAGGAGCCCTACGTCGCCACCAGCACGCGCACCATCATGGAGCGTCCCGCGCGCCATCCTGCCAGCGGAACGCCACGCAAGATTCTTCCCATCGAAACCTTCCGCATCACCACCGGCATCCGCGGAGGCATCGCCGGCGGCACTGCGATGGTCGTACCCGCAACCCTGTTCAGCCTGATCAAGTATCACAGCCTCTGGTACTCGGTGAATCTGCTTGCGGCGGGCGGCTTCCAAAGCTGGGCCGGCGCCAGTGACGCATTCCTCAGCCAGTTCCATCTGCAGGGAGTGTTGGCCGGTTTCCTGATTCAAGGATTCGTCTCTCTGCTGGTGGGCCTCCTGTACGGCGCCATGCTGCCCATGTTTCCCAGGTATCCGATTCTTACAGCGGGCTTCATGGCTCCGCTTGCTGATCACCGGAATCGTCTACTCCGCGCTGGGCATCGTCAGCCCCATCCTCAACCAGCGCATCGACTGGTTCTGGTTCGTCGTCTCGCAGGTTGCCTTTGGCCTGGTCTGCGGCTACGTCGTCAACCTTCAGGCCCAGGTGCGCACGCCCCAGTTCCAGGCGCTGCCGTTCCGCGTCCGCGCTGGCCTCCATATCTGCGCCGGAAGAGCAGCTGGACATCAGGACGCAAGGAGAAGATCGCCCGCAATGAACGCCGCCCACTCCTCGCTCGCTCGCCTTTGCTTCTGCCTGTGCTGTCGCTCTCACCGCCGCTGGCTGCAACGCTCCGGGAAAGCCTGGTCCCGGCCCCGAGGTCCCGCGCCCGGAGCAGGTCCTCGACTTCGCGACCCTCTACGCTCAGAACTGCGCCGCCTGTCATGGGAACAATGGCGGAAAACGGCGCAGCCATCTCGCTCAACAATCCGGTCTACCTCGCCATCGCCGGCCCCGCAAACATCCAACGCATCACCGCCAACGGCGTCCCTGGCACCGCCATGCCACCCTTCGCCAAATCCAAAGGCGGCATGTTCACCGACCAGCAGATCGCCATCCTCACCACAGGGCATGGTAGCAGCATTGGGGCAATCCCGCCGCGGCTCGCCGGTGGCACGCCGCCTCCCTATGCGTCGCACGCCGCGCCCGGCAATCCCGCGCAGGGCCAGCAAGCCTTCACCACCTACTGCGCCCGATGCCACGGCGATGGCGGAACTGGAGGCATCAGCGGCAGCCAACGCATCATGGTTAGGCCTGACTCCTGAACAGGCGAAGTCCGCAACATCCACACTGGCTCCCTGGTCGATCCCGCGTACCTGGCCCTCATCAGTGACCAAGGCCTGCGCAGCATATCATTGCCGGCCATACTTTGAGGAAACCCCGCATAGCTGGCGCACCTACGCCAGCGCTCCGCCGCACAACTCCCATTAGCGATCAGCAGATCACCGACATCGTCGCCTGGCTCGCCTCGCATCGCATCGCCACTCCCGGCCAGCTTTATCCGCAGCATCCATAACCAGCGGAGACACGCATGAGCGAACCCATCGACAATCCGCAACCGCCCAGCCCGCCGAGGACGCCGCCGCCAAGGCCGCCGCGCACACCCGCCGCGCCTTCCTCTTCAAGCTCTCGCTTGCGCTGAACGCCGCCGTCGGCGTCGTCCTCGCCGTTCCCGCTGGTCGGCTACCTGCTCGGCCCGGCGCTGCGCAAGAAGAACGCCACCACCGGTGCCTGGATCACCCTCGGCAGCATCAACGACTTCCCCGTCGGCGAAACCCGCCTCGCCGACTTCCGCTCGCCCGTCGCCAGCTTCGACGACGGCGACACCGCCAAGGTCGCCTGCTGGGTCCGCCGCATCGCCGACCGCCAGTTCCAGGTCTTCGCCGTCAACTGCGCGCACCTTGGCTGTCCCGTGCGCTGGTTCGCGCAGTCGCATCTCTTCCTCTGCCCGTGCCACGGCGGCGCCTATTACGAAGACGGCAGCCGCGCCTCCGGCCCACCCGAGCGCGGCCTCTTCGAGTACCAGTACCAGCTCGCCGGCGATTCCCTGATGATCCACGCCGGCGACATGCCCACGCTCGCGACGCAAGCCTCCTGCAACAAGCCGAAGCCGCTCACTCAAATCTCCCCCGCCACCAGCGACGCCGCCGCGAGGTCCGAATGGCCAGCCTGAAACAAACGCGCCATCGCGACCTACAACTGGCTGGAGAATCGCCTCGGCCTCATCAAGCCGCTCACCGACGCGGCCACCCATCCCACGCCCGCCAACAACGCCAGCTGGTGGTACGTCTTCGGCAGCGCCGCCACCGTGCTGCTTCTGCTGCAGGTGGTCACCGGCATCCTGCTCGCGCTGGTCTACAGTCCGTCTGCCAACGAAGCCTGGACCAGCCTCGGCATCCTCAACCACTCCATCCCGCTCGGCTGGTATCTGCGCGCGCTGCACGGCTGGGGTTCGGACTTCATGATCGCCATCGTGCTCATCCACATGGTGCAGGTCTTCCTCTTCGGCGCGTACAAATTCCCCCGCGAACTCACCTGGATCTTCGGCGTCTTCCTGCTTCTGCTCACGCTCGGCATGGCCTTCACCGGCCAGGTCATGCGCTTCGACCAGGACGCCTACTGGGGCCTCGGCATCGGCGCATCCATCATGAGCCGCGTGCCCTTCATCGGCGCGCCGCTGGTTCACCTGCTGCTGGGCGGCCCCATCATCGGCGGAGCCACCGTCTCGCGCTTCTTCACCCTCCACGTCTTCGTCATTCCCGGCCTGCTGCTCGCATTCGCGTTCATGCACATCTTCATGACGCTGAAGCACGGCGTCAGCGACTGGCCCATGCCCGGCCGCCTCGTCCGCAAATCCACCTACGAGCGCGAGTACCACGAACTCACCGCCAAGACCGGCATCCCCTTCGTTCCCGACGCCGCCTGGAAGGACGCCGTCTTCGCCGCTGCCATCCTCTTCGCCGTCATGGCCTGCGCCTTCTACTTCGGCCCCTTCGGCCCCACCGGCACGCCCGATCCCACCATCATCCAGACCGTCCCCAAGCCCGACTTCGCCTTCCTCTGGATCTACGCTGTCCTCGCCTTCCTGCCCGCCAACCTTGAAACCGCGGCAGTGCTCGTCGCACCCGTCCTCATCATCGCCGCCATGCTGGCCCTGCCGCTGTTCGCCGGCGAAGGCGAACGTCACTGGGCACGCCGGCCCGTCGCCGTGCTGATGGTCTCCGTCATCGCGCTCACGCTCGCCATCTTCACCCACCTCGGCACCTACACGCCGTGGAGCCCCATCATGGACGCCTGGACCGCCGATCCCATCCCGCCGCAGTACCTCGAAGACCGCACGCCGCTCGAACGCCAGGGCGCGCTCGTCCTGCAGGACAAGCAGTGCCGCGACTGCCACTCGCTCGCCGGCGCCGGCGGCCAGCGCGGCCCGGCGCTCGACGCCATCGCCTCGCGCATGACCGAAGACCAGATCATCCGCCAGGTGCTGCAGGGCGGCGGCAACATGCCCGCTTACGGCAACGCGCTCAGCCCGTCGGAGACCAAGGCCCTCATGCGCTTCCTCATGACCCTCCATGGCGACCTCGCCCCCGCCGTCGACGCCTCCCGCGACCTCGCCCAACCGAGCCCATCCCCGGCGACGAAGGCACCATAAGCGACGGCGGACTACTATAACGTTTGTCATTCTGAGCGCTCCTATAACGGTTGTCATTCTGAGCGCTCCTATAACAGTTGTCATTCTGAGCGCACCTATAACGGTTGTCATTCTGAGCGCTCCTATAACAGTTGTCATTCTGAGCGCTCCTATAACAGTTGTCATTCTGAGCGTAGCGAAGAATCCCTGTAGTTTGTTTGCGCTGCCCTCTGCGTCTGATGCAGGAAAGCCGTAACCAATGCCCCCCGCCGCACGTGCCATCTTCGCCGACTACTCCCCACCCATCGGCCTCACGCTCTAGCCATCCTCCTCACCGCCGTGATCTACATCCGCGGCTGGCTCGCCATCCGCCGCACCGCCGCCCGCCGCACGCAATTCACGGACGTCCGCCTCGCTATCCTTCCTCGCCGGCCTCGCCATCCTCTGGATCGCCACCGCCTCACCCCTCGACGGCTTTGCCGACGCGCTCCTCACCGCCCACATGGTCGAGCATCTCCTGCTGATGTCGGCCATTCCCATGCTGCTGCTCTACGGCCTGCCGGTCGTCCCACTCTTGCGCGGCCTGCCCGTGCCCATCACGCGCCGCATCGCTCGGCCCGCTCCTACGCCTGCGCCCGCTGCGCAGCTTCGTTCACTGGCTGGTCTCACCCGCCATCGCCTGGCTGGCCATGAACGTCGCCTATCTCGCCTGGCACGTCCCCGCCGCCTACGACCTCGCCCTGGAAAACGAAACCATCCACGGCAGCCGAGCATCTCTGCTTCCTCTTCACCTCCCTGCTCTTCTGGTGCACCATCTTCCGCCCGTGGCCTGCACGCCCGCGGCCCAACGATTGGGGAATCGCTCCTCTACCTCGCCCTCTCCGACATCGTAATGACCATGCTCTCCGGCTTCCTCACCTTCTGCGACCGGCCGGTCTACCCGTTCTACATCGCCCACCCCAACCCCTTCGGCATCCCCGTCCTCGACGGACCAGGTCCTCGGCGCAGTCATCATGTGGGTCCTCGGCTCCTTCGCCTTCCTCGTCCCCGCCATGGTCATCACCGTCCGCCTGCTCTCGCCAACCCGCGAACGCCAGGTAGAGACATAGCGTTGCCCCCAAACCCGCACGCGACCATCGGGAGCACGACGCGAAGCCCAATACCCGTCACGAAGTGACCGCCCCACGCGCAGTGGGCCCGTCCGGCAGGACAGCCTTCTACACCACCACCAGCCCGCTCTTCTTCGCCGCCACAAACTCCGTCGCCGTCTTCACAATAAAGTCCAGCATCTCCCTCGTCAGTCCAGGAAACACCCCAATCCAGAACACCTGGTTCATCGCGAAGTCGGAGTTCGGCAACTCGCCCACCACGCGGTACTCCCAGCCCTCATACGCCGGCTGCCGCAGCAGGTTCCCGCGCAAACAGCAGCCGCGTCGCAATCTTCTTGGCCTCCAGCGCATGGGTCAGTTGGTCCCGCGTAAACGGCGCGTCCGTCCGCACGCCGATGGGAAATCCGAACCAGCTCGGGTCCGCATGTTCGGTCGCCTCGCGGCAGAATCAGGAACTCCGCCAGCGGCTTCAGCGCCGCCTTCAGATACGCAAAGTTCTCTTTCCTGCGCGCAATAAAATGCTCCAGCTTCCCAATCTGGCGACAGCCCCAGCGCCGCCTGCATGTCCGTCGCCTTCAGGTTGTACCCAATATGCGAGTAGGTGTACTTGTGGTCGTACCCGCACGGCAGCGTGCCCAGTTGCCAGTCGAACCGCTTGCCGCACGTATTGTCCTTGCCCGGCTCGCACCAGCAATCCCGGCCCCAGTCGCGGAAGCTGTCGATCAGCACCTGCAGGCATCGGCTTGTCCGTCATCACCGCGCCGCCCTCGCCCATCGTAATGTGGTGCGCCGGATAGAAGCTCACCGTCGCAATATCGCCAAACGTCCCCACCTTCCGCCCCTTGTACGTCGACCCCAGCGCATCGCAGCAATCTTCAATCAGCCACAAGTTGTGCTTCCTGACAAAACGCCGTCACCGCGTCCAGGTTGAAGACGTTGCCCAGCGTATGCGCCATCATCACGGCCTTCATCTTCGGGCTGTACGCAGCCTCCAGCTTGGTCACGTCGATCTCGTACGTCGGCACCGTCACATCCACAAACACGGGCACCAGCCGGTTCTGGAAGATCGGGTTCACCGTCGTCGGGAAATCCCGCCGCAACCGTCAGCACCTCGTCGCCCGGCCTCAGCTGCGCGCGCCCCCAGCTTCGGCGAAGTCAGCGCGCTCAGCGCCACCAGGTTCGCGCTCGACCCTGAATTCACCAGGCTCGCCGACCGCACCCCCACAAACCGCGCCAGCTTGCGCTCAAACTCCTTCGCCCACCGCCCCGTCGTGAACCACCCATCCAGCGCCGAGTCCACCACCGCGCACATGTCGGCCGCGTCAATCACCTTGCCCGACACCGGCACCGCCGACTCGCCCGGCACAAACTCCTTCGCCGCAAACTTCGCCGCGTGGTACTCCGCCGTCAACTCCAGAATCCGCTGCCGAAGCTCTTCCGCCTTGTCACCCATAGTCATTAAGGATACACAAACGGGGGGGCCAATCCCCACACCTCGGGCGCGCTACTGTGCGCGGTACCACGCAGCCGTCCGCCGGATCGCTTCCTCCAGCCCGACCGTCTCGCGCAGCCCCAGCAACTCCTCCGCCCGCTTGACCGACGGCACATACCGCGCCGGCCCCGCACCTTGCATCGCCTGCTTCGCTACCTCGATCTTCGTCCCCGGAGCCAGCGTCTTCGCCACCACCTCCGCCAGTTCGCGAATACTCACATCCCGCCCCGAACCTACGTTGATCGGCACCCTTCGCCGGCGCGCGAAACAGCATCGTCCAGAGCCACACGGCCAGGTCCGCCGCATACAGATACGACCGCCGCGGCGTTCCATCCCCAGCAATCGCAATTGGCCGCCCCGCCAGCGCGTCCCCGATAAAGTTCCCAATCGCGAAGTGCGCATCCAGCGGCAGATGCGGCCCCACAAACGCCCAGCAACGCGCAATCTTAGCCTCAAACGCCGCGCCCGCCTGCTGCGCCTCCGCGCACATCCGCTCGCTCGCCCGCTTGCCTTCGGCGTACGTGTTCGCCGCATCCGACACGCCGGCGTAGCTCTCCGGCACATGCGTCATCTCCGCCGGCTGCCGCCCATACACCGCCCCCGAACTGGTCAGCAGAAACTTCCGCGCCCCGCACTCCCGCGCAAACTCCAGCGTCCGCGCGGTCCCCTGCACCATCGTCGCCAGCAACTCCGCCGGCTCCTGCTTCCCCGTCGTCTCCGTCGCCGCATGGATCACATACCCAAACTCGCCCGCGGGAAATTCGAACTCCCGCACATCCCCCGCCAGCAGCGTAATCGCCGGATCATTCACCAGATGCGGAGCCTTTGCCCTAAACTTCGCCGGATCGCGCGACAGTACCGTCGCCCTTGCCTCCAGCCCCAGTATGCGGTTCACATGGCAGAAGCTCTCCACCAGCCAACACCCGAAGAACCCCGTCCCGCCGGTCAAGAACACACGCTGCCCGCGCATCTCTTCCCACAAGCCCGCGGTCTCCGCCGCCATCAGCTCCAGATCCTCATCCGAAATTCGTCTCATAGATTCGGCCAGCAGCGCCAATTGTATCGTCCGCCAAACCAGTCCCTTCAGTCCGCCTGCGGCTTCACCGCTGCATCCACCACCATCGCACTCACCGGCCCATGCGTCGCCATCAACTTCAACCCCAACTGCTCCTGCACCGCCGTAAGCAGGTGCGGACTGTCCGAGTTCTCCGGAGCCGTCGGCAACTCGCCTCCATACACCGTCTCGTCCTGGGCAAACTTCAGGTCGAAATCGAACTTCCCCGCCAGCCCCGTCTTATTCACCACCGGCCGGTCCAGCGTGGCCCGCTGCAGCATGGCCACAAAATCATCCATGGTCACGCTCCGGGCCGGCACCTCAACCCGGTCCGGATACACCACCCCATAAATCTGCGGCGGATCGTCCGGCTTCGCGGCCGGCTTCAGCTTCGGCCCACCCTTCGCCAGCGTCAGTTCGTAAATCGAAAACTCCTTATCTTCCCGGTGAAACTTCAACCCGAACCGATCCACCAGCAGTGCTCGCAACATCTGCATCTGCTCCATCCTGGTCGGCGCAACCTCTCCCGGCGTGACCGCCTCGATCGAGAAATGCTGCGAATCCAGCCATCCCGGGCCGCCGGAAATTGTCCGCGGATTCAGGTCATACGCCAGTGCAATCAACGCCTGCAATGTGAAATTCGTCGCCGTCCAGCGATGCGTCCCCTCCATCCGGAACATCCGCCCCGCCTTGGCATCCACGTCGACCGGCTTCACCGTAGCCACTTCGAACGCGTCAAACTTAGGCCGCGCGCTCTGCTGCCCCTGCGCCAAACCACACACACCGGACAATACCAACATCGCCGCTGCCACCCATCGCGCCATCGTCCACCCCCGCGTCAATTTTAGAACTGTCATCCTCGCAGACACCTCACAGATTCCTCACAGACCCATATATATTCGGCTGAGTGGGTATACTCCTGTAAACTGGGAACACCATGAACTTCGCTATCGAATTCGAACAGGAAGGCGGCGGCCGCTGGATCGCCGAGATCCCGGCGCTGCCCGGCGTGATGGCCTATGGCCTCACCAGGAACGAGGCCGAATCGAAAGTCGAGGCAATGGCCCTCCGCGTCATCGCTGACCGCATCGAGCGCGAAAACACGACGATGAGCCACGTGAAATTTGCTGCCGCATGAGCCATTGGCCAAGTACCAAGGCCAGGAGGGTCTACCGCGCGCTCCTTCGTATCGGATGGACCGAGCATCACCTTATCAAGGGCAGCTCCCACCAGCAACTCCAGCGCGCTGGTTTCCCGGATTTCACCTGGGCCTTCCAGGACTCCGATGAGATCGGTCCGAAAATGCTCGCTCGCATCGCCAAGCACACAGGACTTACCCCGCAGGACCTGTAAAGGCAACCATCGTTCCTTTGCCCCAGCAGCACGCCTGTCTATCATTCTGAAACCCGTGCCAATCGGCGCGAACCATTTATCCTGATCTGCATGTCCGACAAGCCTCAAATTTCCTGGCGCGACAAGCGCGTCTTCCTCACCGGCCACACCGGCTTCAAGGGCGGCTGGCTTGCCCTTTGGCTCGCCTCCAAAGGCGCCCACGTCCGCGGCTACGCCCTCGCGCCCTCCACCGAACCCAATCTCTTCACCGCAGCCCGCGTCGCCTCCGCCGTAGAAGACATCCGCGGCGACATCCGCGACGCCGCCGCCCTCGAGCCCGCCCTCCACGACTTCGCCCCCGAAGTCGTCTTCCACCTCGCCGCGCAGCCGCTGGTCCGCGCCTCCTACGCTGACCCTATCGGCACCTACGAGACCAACGTCATCGGCACTGCCCGCGTCCTCGACGCCGTCCGCCGCACCCCATCCGTCCGCGCCGTCGTCTGCATCACCACCGACAAGGTCTACGAGAATCACGAAACCCTCCGCCCCTACGTCGAAACCGATCCGCTCGGCGGCTACGACCCCTACTCCTCCTCCAAGGCCTGCGCCGAAATCGTCGCCGCCGCCTACCGCCAGTCCTACTTCCACCCCGCCAAGTTCGGCCAACCCGACGCCCACCGCGTTGCCCTCGCCACCGCCCGCGCCGGCAACGTCATCGGTGGCGGCGACTGGTCCGCCGACCGCCTGCTCCCCGACCTCGTCCGTGGCTTCCTCGCCGGCCAGCCGGTCCACATCCGCCGCCCCATCGCCATCCGCCCATGGCAACACGTCGTCGAACCCCTCCACGGCTACATCTCTCTCGCCGAGCACCTGCTCTCCGCCAACCCTGCCCGCTTCGCCACCGCCTACAACTTCGGCCCATCCGAAGCAGACGCCCAGCCCGTCGGCTGGATCGCCGACAAAATGACCGGCTTCTGGGGCGATGGCGCGAAGTGGATCAACGATCCCGAGCCCGGCGTCCACGAAGCCCAGTACCTCAAGCTCGATGCGAGCCGCGCCGCCCTCGACCTCGGCTGGACCCCACACCTCAACCTCGAAACCGCCCTCGAATGGCTCGTCCAATGGTACCGCGCCTGGGCCACCGAAGCCGACATGAACACCTTTACCATCAGCCAGATACAGAAATATGAGGCGCTTTTGGCCCAGAACTGACATGTCAAGCCCCAAACAGGCCTAACACTCTCCATCTACAAGACTTATCCATGGCAATTAAACCAACCCAATTTGATACAATTAAAGAGTAGCCAATTTTCCTGCGGGGCCAACCCCCTGGGGTGCGCCTGTGAGCATAGCCTGTAAGCTATATCGATCACTGCTTTTGCGCCACGACTCACTGACCCCTGCCACGAACCCTAGCAAAATCAGGATCTTAGCCGTAAGCCAAGCGCAATCTGACAGTTACAACCATCCACCCCCGCTCATCCACCTGAATCCACACCAGTTACGCCCAGAACGATATTGGGGGGAGGGGTGCCGGGTCGTCGCCGCGTTCCTCGCTGGCCTCCTGCTTTTTGGCCCCGCAGCCCTCGCCCAGCCTACGGCGCCGGTCGCCAAACCCGTCACCGCCCTCTTTCTTTCTGACATCCACCTCAATCCCTTCCACGACCCTGCCTTCCTCGCCACCCTCACTGGCCAACCCGCAGCCACAGCCCCGCCCTCACCCTTAACCGCCGCCGTGCAGGCCTACTGCCACAAGCTCCCCGACGCGCCCGTCGCTCTCTTCCGCAGTAGCTTGGAGGCGATGAAACCCTACGTCGCCTCGGTTGCCTTTGTCACCGTCGGCGGGGACCTGCTCTCCCACCAGTTCACCCGCTGCTTTACCGCCTTGGTCCTCAACACTCAACCGGTTGCAGCCGAGGCCGCCCAATACTCCGCGCTCACCCCGCAGCAGCGCCAGCAGTATCGCGATTTCGTCGCGAGGGTCTTTATCTACGTCGCCGCGCAGTTGCGCGACACGTTCCCCAATATCCCCATCTACTATGCCCTCGGCAACAACGACTCCGCCTGCGGCGACTACAACCTCGACCCCGCCGACGAATTCCTTCGCCGCACCGCTCCGCTCGTCGCCGCCGGCATCAACCCCACCATGAACCAAGCCGCTCTCCCCGCCCAGTTCGAGCGCGACGGCCCCTGGCAAGCCTTCGGCAGCTACATCGTTCAGCTCGCCGCCCTGCCCAACACGCACCTGATCGTCTTCGACGACGTCTTCCTCGCCCCTGACCACAAAACCTGCTCCGGCGCCGACGACCCCGCGACCGCCAAGGCCGAACTCGCCTGGCTCGTCCAACAACTTCGGTCTCTCAAGCCCAATGAGAAAGTCTGGCTCATGGGCCATATCCCGCCGGGTCTCGACCTCTACGCCAGCGCCAAGCAGCGCCACCCCGTCTCCTTCCTCACATACGACCTCACCGGCATCCTTGCTCCTCACGCCGCCGCTATCCGCCTCGCCCTCTTCGCCCACACTCATATCGACGATCTCAGTCAGATCACCTTCCCTGACGCGACCCACCCCATCCCGCTCAAATCCGTGCAGTCCATCTCGCCCGACCATGGCAACCCGCCCACGTTCACCCTCGCGAAGATCGATCCCGCCACCTCGACCCTCATCGAGTACACCCTCATCACCGCCGTCAAATCCGCCGACATCGGCGACTTCGTCTGGCCTGCGCCGACCGCACCACCACCGCCGCCGACCTGGTCGAGAACATCTACTCCGCCGCACTGACTCACTCCGCTCAGCTGTCTCATTCTTCACTGCTTCATCGTGAAGGACGGGATGTAAGCCGCTCGCCGAGCATGTCACTCTATCGACCGACATCGCCCGCGAATGCTACCATTCTCCCCGCGAAACGAGCCTACTCAAGGACAGTCCAATGCGCGTCACTCCCGCCGTTCTCCTGGTCGCCGCCCTCGCCCTCACCGCCGCCGCGCAACCGCCCGCTTCAACCTCTGCCGCACCGCCGCTGCCTCCGCCCACAGCCGCCGAACTTCGCGCCGGGCTCGGTCCAGGGTCGGTCCTCCCCACCGTCGTCCCACCCGCGCTCACCGGCCCGGTCACCTTCACCTGCGCCACCGCAAAGAAGGGCGCAACGGCCCTCACCGCTACGACTCTCTTCGCCCCCACCAAGGCCGGCTGGGACCTGAACACGGTGCCCACCGTCGCCAACGGAATCTGTTCCGCCTCCGCCGCCGATCCCTTCTTCTTCTCCATCCCCGTCCCGCCCGGCAACTACCGCGTCACCATGAACCTCGGCGGCAAGCAAGCCTCCACCATCACCGTCCGCGCGGAAGCCCGCCGCCTCTATATCCAAACCCTCCCCATCGCCGCCGGCAAGACCGTCACCCGCTCCATCGACGTCAACGTCCGCATCCCCGAGTTCACCAAGCCCGATGGCACGCCCGGCCGGGTCAGCCTCAAGGCTGCGCGAAGTCGGCAACCTCGACTGGGACGCCAAGCTCACCCTCGAATTCAACGGCGACCGACCCCGCCTTCCACTCCCTCACCATCGAACCCCTCACCGGCGTCAAGGCCGAGCCCACCCTCTACCTTGCCGGCGACTCCACCATGGTCGATCAGGACGTCGAGCCCTGGGCCTCCTGGGGCCAGCAACTCCCCCGCTTCTTTCTCCCCGGCATCGTCATCGCCAACCACGCCGAGTCCGGCGAATCCGCCATCTCCTTCCTCGGCGAGCAGCGCTTTGCCGAAATCCTCTCACTCATCCAGCCCGGCGACTACTTCTTCGTCCAGTTCGCCCACAACGACCAGAAGGTCGCCAACGGAATGCCCCGCTACATCCAGATCATGACCGACTTCGTCGACCAGGTTCGCGCCAAGGGAGCGACGCCCGTCATCGTCACCGCGCATGAACCGCGACAGCTTCGACGCCGACGGTCATATCAAAGACACCCTCGGCGGCTACCCGCAGGCCTCGCGCCAGATCGCGGCCGACACCAAGACCGCCCTCATCGACCTCAACGCCATGTCCAAGACCATGTTCGAAGCCATGGGCCCCGCCGGCGCCGACCACGCCTTCATGAAGTTCAAGGCCGGCAGCTATCCCTGGCGTCAAGAGCGACATCTCCGACACCACCCACTTCAACAACTTCGGCGCCTACGAACTAGCGCGCTGCATCGTCCACGGCATCCGCAGGACAACCTTCCCATCGCTAAGTTCCTCGACCCCGCCGTTCCCGACTTCGATCCCGCGCATCCGGATGCCTTCGCCGACTTTCACCTGCCCTACACGCCCCCGCAGCAAGCCGGCGACGTAACCAAAATCCCCCAGGCGAATTTGAAATGACCAACCGGGCCCGAGCTCAGGCTCGCACGGCCGGCATGCTCTTTGACCATTGAATCGGCGGCAATGCTAGCGGATCAGGCTGCGATATAACTTCACCGTCTGAGCCGCAATCGCATCCCACGCAAACGTCTCTTCCACACGCTTGCGCCCGGCCGCGCCCATTCGTTTGCAGATCAGCGGATTCGCCATCAGCTCGGCCAGGCAGCCCGCAAGGTCACGCGAGAACTTGTCCGGATGCACCGGGAAGCCGGTCACATGGTCGGCCTTGAACGGCACCAGGTATCCGGTTACGTCGTCCACGACTACTTCCAGGATCCCGCCTGTCGCGCTGGCCACCACTGGAGCGCCACAGGCCATCGCCTCCAGGTTGATGATGCCGAAAGGCTCATACACCGAAGGGCAGCAGAAGACGCGGCAGTTGGAGTAGAGCTCAATTGCCTCCGCCTTGGTCACCATCTTTTCGATCCACACGATGTTGCCGCCCGCAGCCCGCGCCGCCTCTACGCCTGTGCGCATCTCGGCCGCAATGTCGGGCGTGTCCGGCGCGCCCGCGCACAGCACCACCTGCATTCCTTTGGGCAGATACTTCACCGCGTCGACCAGGTGCACCACGCCCTTCTGCCGCGTGATCCTGCCCGACGAACAAGATGTACGGCTGGCTCACATCCACGCCATACTTCACCAGCGCATCGGTCGCGGAGGTCTTCTGATACTGCTTCAAATCGATCCCGTTGTAGATCACTTGGACCTTCGCCGCATCAACGTCGGGATACGCGCGCAGAATGTCCGCCTTGGTCCCATGCGACACCGCGATAATCGCGTCCGCATCCAGAATCGCCGTCCGCTCCATCCACGAGCTCATCGCGTAGCCGGAACCCAGTTGCTCTGCCTTCCACGCGCGCAGCGGCTCCAGGCTGTGCGTCGTCAGCACAAACGGAATCCTTGTACAGCTTTTTCGCCAGGAATCCCGCCATCGACGCATACCACGTATGCGTGTGCACCACGTCGATTGCGCCCAGTTCTTTCATCTGCGTCAGGTTCAGCGCCAACGCGTCCACTGCCGTCTTGAACTTCTCGGTTGTCCCCGCGGTCACTTCCGCTGGCGGCTCATCGCCGATCACGTGCAGGTTGCCCTCATCGGAGCGCTGCGTGCCCCAGCAATGCACTTCGACCTCGATCAGCTTCGCCAGTTCCCGGCTCAGGTACTCCACGTGCACGCCCGCCCCGCCGTACACTTCCGGCGGATACTCCCGCGTGATCAGCCCAACCCGCATCGTTCACCCCTCAATTACCTCGCAACAGCATACTGCCACGAGGACTTATCCGTCCCCGGGGCAGAGTCTACTCCTATCTTCGGGTGCCCCATTCATCGCAGCACTGGGGCACTGGTCAGAACACTGTGGGCGGTCGGCGAGGGTTTCCGCCTTGAAACATTCTCCCCAATGAACTACCGTGATTCGGCGGGGGTCCTCGCGTTGAACCGATGAAGGAAATCCTCTTCACCTGCGCGCCATGAACGTGCTCGAATTCGCAGCAGGCCAGAACCACTCCCGTCTCGACGGCGCAGTCAGCGACAAATCGACCCGCCGTCAGGAATAATGGTGCGCGCCGAAACTCAGAACTCGCGGGGCCCGTATCCACGTTAATCCCACCGCGCAGAAATCGAACAAGCCGTAAGAGATCGCTTTGGAGAATCGCATGATCCACCATCGGAACCCGAATCACCGCCCGCACACCCTCGCCACTCTTCTGCCGCTCGCCGTGCTTGTCGTCGCTGCCGTGCTTCCGTTCGCGCTGGCCCCGGCGCTGCCTGCACAGCTGCCCACCCCATCGGTTGAAGCGTTGCGGAAGAATTTCGTCAACCCGCCGAATGAAGCGAGACCGATGGTCCGCTGGTGGTGGTTCGGCCTGGCGGTGGTCAAGCCGGAGATCCTGCGCGAGTTGCAGCAGATGAAGGCCGACGGCATCCAGGGCGCCGAGCTGGCGTTTGAATACCCGCAGGTTCTGGACGACCCAGCCAAGGGCCTCAACAACCTGCCCTTCCTCTCGCCCGAGATGCTGGACGACGTGAAGTACGCGCAGGAAGAGGGCCGCAAGCTGGGCCTGCGCATCGATCTCACGCTCTGCTCCGGCTGGCCTTATGGCGGCCCATCCGTGACGCTGGCAGAAGCCTCCACGCGACTGCGCACCGCCGAGATTCCCGTCGCCGCCGACGCGACTTCGGTGGTTCTGCCAAAGCTGCGACGAGGGCGAATCGCTTATCTCAGCCGTCATTGCCGGTCCGTCAACAGCTGGTCCCACCCGCAGCCGTTCCGGGCGGCCGTGGAGGCCGCGGCGGCGGCCCGCGGCCGCGCAAGCTTCGACGCCTTCCACGGCCAAGCCGATCACCGTAACCGGCGGCAGCGCTGCGCTACCCGCATCCAGTTCAAGCCGCGCATCGCCGTCTTCTTCATCCTTAGCCACACCAAGCAGCAGGTGAAGCGCGCCGCCGTCGGGGCCGAGGGCTACGTGCTCGATTCGTTCTCGCACGAAGCGGTCGCCAATTACCTGCGGAAGGTCGGCCAGCCTCTGATCGGCGCCTTCGGCGACACCCCGCCGTACGCCATCTTCTCCGACTCGCTGGAAGCCTATGGATCGGACTGGACTCCCAACCTGCCGGCCGAGTTCAAGAAGCGCCGCGGCTACGATCTGATCCCGCATCTGCCGGAACTGGTCGCCGGAGGCACTCCCGCAGCCGAGACCGATCCGCCACGACTACGGCCGAGACGTTGACCGAGCTGATCAACGAGAACTACCTCACCCAGATGCCGATTGGGCCGTCGCGCATCACACGAAGTTCCGCTCGCAAACCTATGGAGAACCGGCAGTTAGCTTTTCCAGCCAGAACACTCGCGTCAGCTCGCCGAGGGCGAAGGCCCGCAGTGGCGCGGCCTTCTCCACGCTGCGCTGGGCCACCTCCGCCAACCACGTCTTCGGCCACGATGTAACCTCCGGCGAGACCTTCACCTGGCTGCACTCGCCGGTCTTCCGCGCCATTCCGCTGGATATGAAGACCGAGGCCGACATCGACTTCATCATGGGCGAGAACCAGATCATCTGCCATGGCTGGCCGTACTCGCCACCGGACTGAGGAAGTCCCCGAGCCGGGCTGGTCGCTGTACGCCGCCGCATCCTTCAACAACCACAACCCATGGCATCCGGTGATGCCCGCCGTGACCGCTTACATCGGCCGCATGAGCTACTTGATGCGCCAGGGCAAGCCGGCCAACCAGGTCGCCATCCTGCTGCCCACGGACGACGTCTGGGCCGGCTTCCATCCTGCCGCAACCACAGTCACCGGGGCCATGTCGCGCATGGTGACGCCGTCCCTGATGTCCGCCATCCTCTCCGCCGGCTATAACGTGGACTTCATCGACGCCGATGCCATCGACAAGGTCGGCCTTGGCCACCATTCCATCCTCGTCCTGCCGCCGACCGACCGCATCCCGCTGGAGACGTTGAGCAAGATTGCCGCGTTTGAAAAGGCCGGAGGCAAGGTGATCGCAGTCGGCCGCGCACCTTCCATCGATCCCGAAGGCAAGACCCAAGCCGAACTCTCGGCGCTCTCCAAGGGGCTCTTCGATCCGGCCAAATCCACGCTAATAGCCGACGATGCCGCGCTGCCCGCTGCCTTGACCAAGGCTGCCAAGCCGGACTTTCAGCTTGCCTCCGATGACGCATTCAAAAACCAGCTTGGCTTCATCCGACGCAAGCTTCCCACCGCTGACATCTACTTCGTGGTGAACACCTGCAACCAGCCCATCGATACCACCGCGAGCTTTGCCACGAACCTCAAACACGCGGAAGCGTGGGACCCGGACTCCACGGCTGCCACTCCGGCTTCGGCAACGGCACAGTCGATCCATCTTGCTCCCTATGAGTCTCGCGTCTTCGTCTTCAGCGACTCTTCAACGGCCAGCCCCGCAAAGCCTCCCGCAGGTATGACCACCGATGTGGATATCAGCACTGTGTGGAAGGTCAGCTTCCCTGGCCTCAGCAAGACGGTGGACGAGGCGCACCTTACCGACTGGATCGCCGATCCCTCCACGATCCATTACTCCGGCGAAGCGATCTACTCCCGCGATGTAGAGCTGGGCGCCGCATCCTCCTTGCCGGTGTACCTGGAAGTCCTGGGCGGCAAGGCGCTGGCTGGCGCACCCAACTCCCCGCCTGAGCATGGTTCGCAACCCGCCGTCCTCGGGCCCAATGGCCTACCCAATCCGCTAGTGACGCGCACTGGTCCCGGGATGCATGCCTACTACGACGCGCCTATCCGCGAAGCCGCGCTGGTCACCGTCAACGGCCAGCCGGCCGGCGCGCTGTGGCACCCGCCTTATCGCCTGGATGTGACCAAGTTCCTCAAGCCCGGAACGAACCACATCGAGATCCACGTGTACAACACTGCGCTGAATGCCTGGTCCGCACTTCCGCCCCACGACTACGAGCCGCTGATCGCCAAGTACGGCGACCGCTTCCAGATGCAGGACCTGAACCAGGTAATGCCCATCCCCTCCGGCATTCTGGGGACTGTTCGCCTGGTCGTCCAGGGGGGCAAGTAATGTGCCAGGTCCCTGCGCGCGCTAATGCTCGGTTGCGCTGTAGCGCTGGTATCTGCCAGCGCATTCGGCGCGCCCCGGACGCTGCTGGTGAATGACTACGGCGCAAAGGGCGATGGCACCACGCTGGACACTGGCGCCATCCAGAAAGCGATCGACACCGCCGCGCCCAAAGGCGAGATCGTCAGCTTCAAGCCGGGAACCTACCTGACCGGCGCGATCTTCCTGAAGTCCGGTGTCACTCTCAACCTCCCCGAGGGCGTTACTCTCACCGGTTCGCAGGACATCAAGGACTTCCCCGAACTGCCCACGCGCATTGCCGGCATCGAGATGACATGGCCCGCCGCCCTGATCAACGTCCGCGACGCCCACGACGTTACCATCACCGGCAAAGGCACTATCGACGAGAACGGCAAGGTCTGGTGGAATGTCTACAGCGCCCTGCGCGCCGAATACGCGCCCAAGGGACTGCGCTGGGCCTCCGACTATGACGCCAAGCGGGTCCGCCTCTCGCTGATTCAGAACTCGTACAACGTCCATTACGGCGGCGGCCTCACCTTGAAGCGCTCCGGCTTCTGGACCGTGCAAGTGCTCTACTCGCACGACGTCACTCTCGACGGCCTCACCATTCGCAACAACGAGGGCGGGCGCGGGCCATCGACGGATGGCATCGACATCGACTCGTCGCACGACATTGACGTCTCGCACGCCGACATCGACGTGAACGACGATGCCCTATGCCTGAAAGCGGGACGCGACGCGGACGGCCTTCGCGTCAATCGGCCCACCTACAACATCAAAATCCACGACTCCATCATCCATCGTGGCGCCGCGACCGTCACCATCGGCAGCGAAACCTCGGGCGGCTTCCACAACATCGAGGTCTGGAACATCACCGCTGAGTCCGGCGTCCCCAACGGCGTGCTCTTCAAGTCTGCGCACACGCGCGGCGGCACGGCCACGGACATTCGCATCCACGATCTCACGCTGAACGGCGTCGGCGTCCCCATCTCCATGACCATGAACTGGAACCCCAGCTACAGCTACGCCACGCTCCCCCCGGGGACCGATCCCAAGACCATCCCGCCGTACTGGGTTCCTCTCACTACGCCAGTTCCCGCTCAACAGGGCCTGCCCCACTTCTCCAATGTTCATATCTGGAACGTCAAGGCCACCGGAGCGAGGAGGGCCTTCGACGTGGCGGCGTACCCCAACGCGCCGCTGGTCGACTTCAAGTTCGACCACCTCGACATTCAGGCCGCCAGCGCCGGCAGCATCGCCGACGCCAAAGACTGGACCTTTTCCGACATCAAGCTGATCATCGCCGACAACAGCACGGTCAAGGTCACCGACTCCACCAACGTCACCGGCCTGCCGACCGGGTCTGTCGCGCCGCCCGCAGCCCCCGGCAACTGATCGTGGCCGCCATGGTCGCTATGCAGTGACTCCGCTGTCGAACTCAGCGTAGTTATCGAGATGATGTTTGATGACGCGGTAGCACTCGCACGCCTTCGCTTCCAGTCCCGGCTTGTCGAGAATCTGGATCACTCCGCGGCTGTATTCGATGAGCCCTGCATGCTTCAGCAGGGTAGCGGTGATGGAGACCGTGGAACGGGTATTACCGAGCATGTCGGCGAGAAATTCCTGTGACATTTTGAAGGTGTCGCGATGGGCTCGATCGGCACAGATCAGCAACCACCGCGCCAGCCGCTGTTCCAGATCGTGGCTTGCATTGCAGCCCGCCGATTGGATCGCCTGCAGCAACTGGGTCTGCACATAGCGCAATGCGAGCGTCTGAAACAGTTCGCCGCGATTGAACTCCTCCCGCGCGGCTTCCACCGGAGAGGAGTAGCCGTGACCTTCAATTTGGGTGTAGACCCGGTTCAGGCTGCGCTTGGTGCCCATCAGAGCGGAGACGCCGATTACCGACTCATAGCCGAACATCCCAACCTCGACCTGGCCTCCATTGCGGAACGTGGTCGTCATCGATGCCATCCCCTCTTCCACGAAGAAGAGTTTGTCGATCGGGTTCCCCGGGTACTCGATTTCATGCTCCAGTTCGAAGATTACCTGCCGCAATTGCAGCCTGGAAATAATTTCAGCATCCATGGCCTTTAAGAGAGTATTCTGAAAAAGACGCATGGGCAGGGAAGTTTGCCCGCGGCCAGGATAATTCGGCTTGTGCGCCGCCTGCGTCATTTGTTCAAAGCATACTCCTTCTGTCGGCTACCCAACTGATCGGGAGTGACCGGCAGAGTAGATTCCCGCAGTATCTCCAGTTTTCGCATCTCTGGAGGGGATCATGAAGACCGCACAAATCTCAATCTTGATCTTCGGGCACGATGCCCGTTTGCTCGAGACCCGTAAGTGGGCCCTGCTCAGCCGCGGCTACCGAGTGCTGACGGCGACGCATCTGGTCGACCTCGATCGCATCCCCGCGACTCCACCTGTCGATCTGCTGGTGCTGTGCCATACGCTTTCCGCAAAGGAATCCGCGCAGGCAGTGACTCATGTAACCTCGCGCTGGCCTGAGATCAAGCAGCTTGCCCTGGTGCGCGACAGTTCCAAACGTCCGTCGCGAGTTCTGGGCCATATACGGCAAACTCTGGACGTCCCGAATCGCATGCTGACCATGGTGACCGAATTGGTCGGCTACGCGGGCAGTTCGTCCTACTCGCACATTTACTAGGCTGCAGCACAGCGGGTTTGGGTCGACGGCTGCGGCCGCGTCGACAGGGATTTTTGTGCGCATTTTCTTTGGGTTGCCCCCTGCGCCCGCGCTCTAATGTAGGAAGCATGTCGCGGAAGCCCAAGCTTGGACAAAACTTTCTGGTTGACGATGCGGCCATGCATGCCATCGCGGATTCGCTCGGTCCGGTCGGCCAGCGCGCGGTCGTCGAGATTGGGCCGGGTCATGGCGCTATCACATCCATTCTGGCGGGACGCTGCCGTCGCCTGATCGCAGTCGAGATCGACCGCGCGCTGGCCGCCGAGCTTCGCTTTCGCTTCCGCGAGCAGCCGCAGGTCGAGATTCTCGAGGCCGATGTGCTTGCAGCCGACCTGACGGCGCTGCTGCAGCCGGGAGAGACTGTTGACGTAATCGGCAACCTGCCCTACTACATTACGTCGGATATACTGCTGCGCCTGTTCGCCGCCGGCGCGAGCGGCTTGCTCTCTCGTGCGGTGCTGATGATGCAGCGCGAGGTTGCCGAGCGCGTAGCCGCTGCTCCGGGCGTGCGCGCCTATGGGCTCCTCTCAGCCACCGCGCAAATGAATGCCCGGGTGGAAACTCTGTTCACGCTTCCGCCGGCAGCGTTTTCGCCGCCCCCAGACGTCTACTCGACCGTGCTGCGACTGGAATTCGCGCCGCGCTTCCGCGAACTTGGCGTGGACGCTGGGGGGTTCGACACATTCCTAAGATCATGCTTCGCGCAGAAGCGGAAGACGCTGGCCAATAACCTGCGCGCAGCGGGTTATGGCTCCAACCAGCTGCAGGCAGCGTGGCCGACGGAAATTCCAGTGCTGGCGCGCGCGGAGTCCATCGCACTGGAACCCATGGCGAAGCTATACCGCGCGTTGAATCCCACACCGAGGCGCTAGGCTCGGGCCCTATCTGGGGTGGCTGGACGCACTCGGCGCCGGCGGAGGGCTCGACGGATGCGATGCCGGTGGCGGCGATGGCGGTGGCGAATACCGGGGTGCAGGCGGCGGCGTGTACCGAGGTGCCGGTGGGGCCGACGGTGGCGGCGTGTACCGTTGCGGAGGCGGAGAATAGATCGGATGCGCGGCCGGCTGCGAAGGCGGTGAGTAGCGCTGGGCTGGCGCGCTTGAGGGAGTCGGTCTCTGCGTCTGCAGAGCAGGCTGCCCGGCAGAAGAGCCCGCGGGACGAGATGGTTCGCCGTAGGAAGTTGCAGGCGCGAGTCTGGCTGCCGGCACTGGAGCGGAACTTCGGGCGGGACGGCCGGCGGGTTGTGCTCCGGGAGTGTAAACCATCGCAGGCCGTGTGCCAGCCAGCCCCAGCACCGGAGTGCGGGTCTGGGAGTCCACGGGATAATCGCGACGCAGCGCGGAACCCGTGGCTACCCCTCCGGAACTCGCGTTGTTATGAACCGGCGCAATCGGCCTGGCCGCGACTCCGGCGATCTGGTGTTGACCGTACGCGACGGGCCGGGCAGTCGGCGAAGGGTGCAGTGGAGTGTAGGTACGAACCTGTATCAGCGGCCGTCCCGGGCTGCGGCCCGGACCTGGAACTCGAATCGGCCGATAGCCGGCGGGATATATGCCGATGTTGACGGGAAATCCGCCACCGATGAATCCCCAACCGAAGCCACCGCAACCAGTGCCGGGAGCCCATCCCCAGCCGAAGCCGCCGAAGTAAGACCAACTGCCGCAGCGATACGGGGTCCAGCCCCAGGCGTAGCCCGAAGCCCACAGGTAGCCGACGCCCGGATAGTTGACCCAGGAGCCGTACCCGTAGGGATCGAAACCGGAGTCATCCACCGCCAGTTCCGGCTGCCATACCGGCCCCTGGCCGGGCACATCGTACCAAGTCCCGTTGGCGTCAAGGTCGGACCAGCCGTAGCCATCCGGGCCCGCATAGTTGTTGCGGACGTCGGTGGTGTCAGCCGCTTGCGCCGCAGCGGACTGGTCGAGGTCTTCGTTCCATTGGTCCCAGGTGTCCGGGTTGATTCCCTGGGTAAGCAAGTAGTTGGCCTGGCTGGAATCGACGCTAAGGCTCTCCCCAGCGCGAACATCGGCCTGGGCACCATTCTGGCGCTCAACGTGCGCAGTTCCATCGAGCACCGCGAAGATGGCCGGAGGTTCATCGAAGGCTACCCGAACTGTAGCGTTCTCGACCGGCGAGACGGTGTCTCCGCCCGCGTTGAGCCAGTAGTGATATTGCGGCGTTGCGCGCAACTCGGCGTATGCGAGCCCATGCAGCAGGCTCAGGTCGGTAGTGAATACGCCATTGGGATCCACAGAGAGAGCGTCAAGCGAGAGCGCGCTGTTGGGCGTCAGCCGGACCACGCTGCCGTCCTCGAACTCAACCTCGGCCTGGCCGTCTTCTGAAGTCACCAGCTGGACGCCAGCCAACAGCGGCAGATTGAGCTGCGCGGGTACACTCGCGGTGCCGCCGCCCTGATTGACCATGACCGTCCCCTGAAGGTAGGTGAGCCGGGCAGCGCGGGTCGCCGGGGCCGGGTCGGCGGCAAGAGCGGAAACGCCGAGGGCGATGATCGCGAGGCCAAACGCAAAAGCCAGTACAACGGTGCGGTGGAAGGTCAATCTAGAGCCGGTCATCGTGCGGCCTCCGTTGCGAAAGGCGCAACCCCATGTATTCAGACTGCTGGAATCCTCGAAAGTTTCGAGTCCGTGTGACATTATGTTGCGCTCTTCGAAGCCGGTTAAGTCATGAGTTTTGCGCTCGGTCTGGGGCTGCTTCATGCAGGCCCTAGGAGAACCCACCATTCTGCGGCCGCCCACGAGGCGTGTCAACGGATTTGGTCAGCGCGCTGAACGGGGTTGGCAATTGCGAGGGCAAGTAAAGCGCTCGCCCGGGTGCGGACGCGCTCCATTACATCCGGGTCGGCGGCAATGGAGCGTAACGACGGGGCGATAGTTCCAATCTCGAGGGCACGACCGTCTTTCACTTCCTGTGTCAGAAAGATCATCGCCGCGTCCAGGCCGAGTCGATCGTAGCGATGCAGGCGATCCAGTTCCCGGCCTTGATCCATGGTTTCCGTGATGCCTAGGAGGATATCGGTAAGCGCCTGAACGTCTTTGCTTTCGGTGTAGTTGTAAGTGCAGGATCCGGCGGGAGTGGTCTTGCCGGCTTCGGTGTAGGTCAGCGTCTTCTTGCCGGTGTCGGCGATATTCTTCGCCTTCGAGGCACAGGGAAAATCGAAACTATGGAGTCCGTGGGCGAGGGCGAATATTCGGTGCGTGGTTGTCGCCGACAAAACAGCCCGCTGCTGAAAGTGCTGGGGTTCGGCACCTGCGTTGGCCACTCCGGAGGCCGAAGCGACCTGGTCTCCCGCATAGTCAACCAGTCCCTGGTCGTTTACCGTCAGGGTGTAACGCGGGACGGGAAGGCCGGGGCGCTCGAAGGCGAAGGAGACCGTGGGGTTCGCGGAGAGCGGAAGAATCGGCTGAGAACCGGAAGGTCCCGCGACTGGCTGCTGCGCCCACTGCCTTGGCGCGATGACGAGCAAAGCCGAGAGGAATAGCACGTGCGATGTCGCTGTGCGCTTCATCGGGTTGCTCCCTGGAGTTGGAGCGTCTGCGCGGTATGGATGTGGCAAATCGCGATGGCGAGCGCGTCGGCCGCGTCGGGAGATTCGGGTGGACCATCAAGCGAGAGCAGGCGGGTGACCATAAACTGGACCTGCTCCTTGGCAGCAAGGCCATAACCGGTAACGGAGGACTTGACGGAGAGCGGCGCGTATTCGGATACGGGCAGGTTGCAGGTCGCGGCGGCGAGCAGCGCGACTCCGCGAACCTGGCCCAGTTTGAGCGCGGACTTGGCGTTGGCGGAGAAGAAAACCTCCTCGATGGCAACGCAGTCGGGTGCGTGGACGGTCATCAGCGCGGTCAGTTCGGCGTAGACCTGGGCCAGGCGCTGCGGCGTCTTCTCCTTCTTGTTCAGGCGAATCGTGCCGGCGGCGCAGTGGACCAGGTGCGGCGAGCGGTCAGCGGAATCCGTCTCGACCACACCGTAGCCGGTGAACTCGGTGCCGCAGTCAATGCCGAAGACTCGCATGGGGGAAGTTTAGCGCAACGCGGTCTTGCTGGCGGATGGCGGATGAGGTTCGAGGGAAGGCTTAGCTTCAGGTTGCAACCGTTGGAGCATCGGGGCCCTCGTTCAATCCCCGAAAGACGTTCCTACCCTGCGAGCGCTTTGCACCCATGAATGGTCCGGGGGCACCAGGTTGAGCTTGCCTGCGACCTGATCGAGCGGCACGGGTTCGGTGTGGTCGCCGCGTGCTGCCACCATCACGCCAAACTGACCTTCTTTGATCAGATCGGCGCATGCGCTGCCCAGTCGCGTCGCAAGGATTCGATCTGCCGCGCAGGGCGCGCCACCGCGCTGCACATATCCAAGAATGGTGACGCGCGACTCGAGACTTGTCAGTTCCTCAAGCTGACGGGCCAGGCGTATGGTATTGCCCTCATGCCGGACTTCAAGGGCGGCGATCTCGCGCTTGGCTTCCAGTTTCTCATTCAAGGTCTTAGCCCGTTTCAGAGTCTTTTCAGCAATTCCAAAGACGCGTGCATCGTTCCGGCTCATCGCGCCCTCGGCCACTGCCACAATGCTGAAGTTGCTCCCTTTCTTTCTGCGTTGGCCGATTGCCTGGGCGATGCTCTCCACGTTGTAGGGAATTTCAGGAATGAGAATCACGTCCGCACCGCCCGCCAACCCCGCACCCAACGTGAGCCAGCCGGCACGATGTCCCATAATCTCCGCCACGATGATGCGATGGTGGCTGTGAGCCGTGCTGTGCAAACGGTCGATGGCGTCCGTGGCAATGCCTAAAGCGGTGGCATAGCCAAACGTTGCATCGGTCATGGGCACATCTTTGTCAATGGTCTTGGGTAGAGTGATGACGTTGATGCCGGCCTGGTGCAAACGGAAGGCGTTCTTCTGTGTACCGCCTCCTCCGAGACAGACGAGACAATCGATGCCCCACCTCTTGAGGTTGTCCTTGATAACGCCAGTCATGTCCCGGGTGCGACCGTTGATCACCATGCGATGCGGTTTATCGCGGCTGGTGCCGAGAATGGTGCCGCCAATGGTTAGAATCCCGGAAAGACCAGAGTGATCCAGATCGACGCGCCGATTCTCAACCAGGCCGCGGAAGCCATCGCGAAATCCCACGACCTGCATGCCGTAGTAGCCGTGTGCGGCCTTGCCAACACCACGGATGGCAGCGTTCAAGCCAGGGCTGTCGCCTCCAGCGGTCAGGATACCGATACGTCTGGTCTTCTTAGCCATTCGACAACACTATCAGACAAGCTCGGCGGCGCTGAAGGTCCGAAGCTTGTCCCCTGCGGCCCGACTCATTGGTGGACGAAGGGCTCGGACAACATCCGTGCCCTCAACAGGGCAACGTCTTCGGCTACGCAACCCAGCGTCGCTACTTTGAGATGCCTTCCAGCGGCGAACTGGCGGTCGCGTAGAGGCGTCGGGGCATGCGGCCGGCGAGGTACGCTTGACGGCCTGCGAGAACGCCGTGCTGCATGGCTTCCGCCATCAGAATTGGGTTGCTGGCTTCCGCGATGGCGGTGTTCATGAGGACGCCATCGAAGCCGAGCTCCATGGCGAGGGTTGCGTCGGATGCGGTTCCAACTCCGGCATCGACGATGAGCGGGACTTCGGTGATCATCTCGCGGAGGATGCGCAGATTGGCGGTATTGCGCAGGCCAAGGCCGCTACCGATAGGCGCGCCGAGCGGCATGACCGCGGACGCGCCGGCGTCGATGAGGCGCTTGGCGTAGACGATATCGTCGGAGGTGTAAGGCAGGACAGTGAAGCCTTCCTTGACCAGAACGCGGGTGGCTTCGAGCGTGGCGTGAATGTCGGGGTAAAGCGTAGCTTTGTCGCCGATGACTTCAACCTTGACCCAGTCCGAGATGCCGACTTCACGGCCGAGGCGCGCAGTGCGGATGGCCTCGTCGGCGGTGAAGCAACCGGCAGTGTTGGGCAGCAGCCAATAGCGCTGCGGATCAAGGAAGTCGAGCAGGGATTCGCGGGAGCGGTCGAGGTTGACTCGCCGGACGGCGACCGTGACCATTTCTGCGCCGGAGGCTTCGATGGCGGCTTGCGTTTCGGGCCCGTCTTTGTACTTTCCTGTTCCAACGATGAGGCGAGACTGAAAGGCGCGGCCGGCGATGACGAGAGGTTGCATAGAGGAAGTTTACAGTTGTCAGTTCTCAGTTGTCAGTCGGGTGCGATAAGCGATCGCGGCGGTGGAAACACCAAGCCCGCGCAAGAGTGCGCGGGCTTGACGGCGGTGAGCTGTTGAGATTGACCTGAGGCGTCCTGTCTTTGGGTCTCCAGTGCACCCTGCCACTGGAGTTGTTGGACGGGCCTCGGCGTGGAACTTTCAGTTGAAAACGCCAGGACTAGAGCAGGACGCGCTCTAAGCCTCAGTCACCTCACGTAGCGTTGTGCAACTCTTACTGTCAATTTTCATAGGCTGGACCATCCTCCTTTCCCGTGTAACTCGACTGTACCCTGCAAGGGCGGGGAGGAGCAAGTTTGCCTGAGACAGACAGGGGCGCGGCGATTTCCGGCTGGTATTTGATAGCGTCACATATCCTAGGGGGATATACTATAGGAACGCGGGTGGCGAATCGGCCGTCCAAACAAAAACAGTTAGAGGACGGCAGCTTCGGATGCATGTTTGCACACCATTCACATGTCGCGGGGATGATGCAGGTTGGATGACTTCCCTTCCCGTGCGCTTCAGACTGCCGGCGCTGCTGGCGCTCTTGCTCTTCGGTGTTGGCCGCGCTGCGGCGGCGCAGTCGACCGAGCCGGCGACCGTGGACGCTCCGACGGCGGATGTGAAGCCCGAGGCGCTGGCGATGGCGGCAGACCCGGCGGCAACCACGATGTTCCCCCACTCCGACCGCACCTGGTATTTCATTGCCGGGCAGGCCAACATCATCTTCCAGGCACATGGACCTTTCCACTCGCCGTATGAGGGGACGAACAGCCTGCTGGAGCGCGGCGAGTACAAGACCTCGCTGGTGGGCACGCTGTTTCTGGGGGCGGAACTGGTGCGTAGCCCGGCGCGCCACCTGGAGGCGATCTACGACGAGGAGTCGGCTGCCGGGCGCGGGATCAGCGAGGCTCTGGGGCTGGCGGGGTTTACGAATCTGGATGTTGTTCGGAATCCGAACCTGGGGCCGGTGCCGTACCTGGCGCGGGTAGAGCTGCACCAGACGATTGGCCTGAGCAGCAAGATGCAGGAGGCAGCGCGGGGACCGTTTTCGCTGGCAACCGAGGCGCCGGAGCGGCGGCTTGAGCTGCGCGTGGGGAAGCTCGGAATTCCGGACTTCTTCGACCTGAATAACGTGGGGACCGACAGCCACCTGCAGTTCCTGAACTGGACGGTGGACAACAACGGTGCGTACGACTACGCGGCGGACACCCGCGGGTATACGTGGGGAGCGATCGCGGAGTACGACGACAAAAACTGGTCGGCACGGTATGGAGGGGCTTTGATGCCGGCGGTCGCCAACGGTATTGACCTGGACTGGAACGTTGGGAGAGCCAGCGGCCAGAACATGGAGTTCGAGTGGCGGCATGGACTGCTGGGCGGGCTGGTGAAGCCGGACCGCAAAGGCGTGGTGCGAGCCCTGAGCTATGTGAACCACGCGCATATGGGCTTGTATCGCGACGCGGTGAAGGCGTACCTGGCGGGCAATTCCGGCTCCGCTCCGAGCATTACTTGCGGTGGAGAAGTATGGCGCGGTGAAGTATGGCTTTGGACTGAACGCCGAGCAGGAGCTGACGGACAACTTGCGCGTATTTGGGCGGTTTGGCTGGAATGAGGGTCAGCATGAGTCGTTTGCGTATACCGAGTGCGATCAGACGTTCGAGTTTGGCGGCGACTTTGCCGGCCGGAGTTGGGGGCGGCGACACGACAAGATTGGGCTGGCTTTTGTGACCAACGCCATCAAGCGCGACCACCAGGAGTATCTGAAGCTGGGTGGGCTGGGCTTCATCCTGGGCGATGGGAAGCTGAACTATGCGCGCGAGGACATTCTGGAGGGTTACTACACTGTCCACACGTGGCGCGGGGTGTATTACGCGCTGGACGCTCAGTACATTAACCACCCGGGATACAACCAGGACCGCGGGCCGGTGCTGGTGGAGTCGGTGCGGATGCATGTGGACTTCTGAGCTTAGGTTGGGGTATCCCCCCCTCCCCCCATATCTACCCCGGGTTTCGCTGATTCCTAATGGGTTAGCCCCGGACCTTGTACATTTTCGCGTAAGTTTCCCGGGAAGCGGGAGATTGGTATTGAGCGGTTTTTGGGCGTGCCGAGGTTGTCAAAGAACGGTTCTTCGGGAACCTGAATCCGGTGGGAGGAAGGTCCTGCGCGATGCGCACGACAACTTTGCTCTCTTGTTTCTATTTTATCGTGGCTGTCAATGCGAGGGCTGTGGAAAAGGTGGGCTTTATTCCATGGAATGTGAGAGATGCGTGAATGATTGGTTAAGAACGGCGAGGCGGGGCGCCCCCGATGCACCGTGGCGGAAAGGGTACAAAGCTTCGTCAGCCTGAACCAGCGGTGTGGCAGGTCCTTCGACTACGGGCTTCGCCCTTCGCTCAGGATGACGGGTTTTGCAAATGGACCGGTTTATTGAGGAGCCGGGTTCGAGGAATTGGAGGCGGGCAGGCGGCGGGGGAGGAAGACGTTTCGGGGAACGGCTAACAGCGGTCAGCTATCGGCTGTCAGCTTGGGAAAGGCAAACGTATACTTCTCGCGTGACGCGGCGATGTGGTTCGAGGTGGTTGGGTTTGGGGTGGGGCTGCTGCTGGGCAGCTTTCTGAATGTGTGCATCTCGCGGCTGCCGGAGCATGAGTCGATTGTGCGGCCGGGGTCGCGGTGCCTGAGTTGCGGGCATGCGATGCGGTGGTTTGATAATGTGCCGATTTTGAGTTGGGTGCTGCTGCGGGGGAAGTGCCGGGATTGTGGGGCGGGGATTTCCTGGCGGTATCCGGCGGTGGAGTTGGCGGTGGGGGTGTGGTTTGCGCTGGCGGCAGACCAGTTCGTCGGGCTTGAACTCGCCAAGGTGTCCCGGTTGAGCGGGCCGACGGTGGGGGAATATGTCGGCGTAGTCGGCTTTGCTTCGATCGGGTTTCTGCTGATTGGGTTGATGGTGATGGATTGGCAGACGCAGCGGCTGCCGGATGCGTTTACGCTGACGGGGATTGGGATTGGGTTTGTGCTGGTGTGCGTGCAGGCGATGTTTCTGGCGCCGGGTGAGGGCGACGTTGTGCTGAATACGACGCACCAGTTGCGGATGTCGAGTCCGGGGAGTTCCGCAGGCGCAGGGGAATGTGTTTATGACCGGGCCGGAGGCGATGGTGCTGGGGAGGGTCGCGGCGATTGCCGGGGCGGCGCTGATTCTGCTGGTGGTGCGGTGGATTTACAAGGCGCTGCGCAAGCGGGATGGGATGGGGTTGGGCGATGTGAAGCTGCTGGCGATGATTGCGGCGTTTCTGGGGTTCGGGCGAGTCGGTGCTGGCGCTGTTTGCGGGGGCGCTGGCGGCGAGTGTGTATGGCATTGCGCTGATGGTGCGGGGAAAGGCGGGCGGCGAGACGAAGTTGCCGTTTGGGAGTTTTCTGGCGGTGGGTGGGCTGTTCGCGGCCTGTTTGGTGCGGGGATTGTGGATTGGTATGTGGGGCTGCTGCGGTAATTTGGCCCGGCTCAGGATCACGAAGTGGGGCAAGCCAATTACGGAGATTCTTCGCCTACGGCTCAGAAGAGAGAATTCAGAGAGGACCTGGGGCTCAGAATGACAATTCCAGGTGAGTGGGACTCCGAATGACGAGCTTGTCGCGATCGCGCTCGACTCGCTACGGCTCGAATGCTTCCGGCGTGGGCTCAGAATGACAATTCCAGAAGGGTGGGGTTCAGAATGACAATTCGAGGAAGAGGATGACAAGGTGAGGAATGGCCGGTGATGGCGGTCACCGGAGGAGGCATGCAATCGGGGCGGTTTGCTTGACTCTTGACGGAGGCACTTCTAGAGTCAAAGATGACCCATGACGAGCTACCCGTATATCTGGAATTACGTTCCGCTGGCGCTGCAGATACTTGGCGCGCTGGGCATTGCGGGCGGCATGGTGTTTGCGTCCTACTTCATCGGCAAGCATAAGAACTCGCGCACCAAGCTGGGCGCATATGAGTGCGGCATGGACCCGGTGGGCGACGCGCGCGGGCGGTTTTCAGCGTGCGCTTCTACATGGTGGCGATGCTGTTCATCCTGTTCGATGTGGAGGCGGTGTTCATGCTGCCGTGGGCGGTGATCTTTCGCCGGCTGCCGGGGATTACCGGGTTCGAGGATGTTCGGGTTCTGGGAGATGCTGGTGTACCTGGGGTTTGTGGCGGTGGGCCTGTTTTATGTGTGGAAGAAGGGCATTCTGACCTGGGCGGAAGATAAGGGAGACTTGTAATGGGAGGCACTCCGAATCCTCTTCCCGTGCCGAATCCCGCGCCGGGGGCGGCGAGTCCTGGGCCGCATCCGGGACCGGAGCCGGGGCCGGGCGCTGTGGGCCATCCTCCGCAGCCAGGACCCTGTTTGGCAAGGCCGCCGTTTTTGAGGCGATGGCGGAGAATGCCGCGGTGAAGGCGCTGGCCGAGCTGGCGACCGATGCGAAGTTCGACCGCAAAGAGCTGACGATTACGGTGGCGAAGGAGAATGATCGTCGCCGCGTGCGAGGCGGTGAAGGCGGCCGGGTACAACTTCTTCGAGGACCTGACGGCGGTGGACTGGTATCCGCAGGAGCCTCGCTTTCAGCTGTCGTACCACATTGTTTCGCACGGCCTGAAAGAGCGGGTGCGGCTGGCGGTGCGGCTTGATTCGGCTGATCTGACCATTGATTCCATTACTTCGGTTTGGCCCGTCGGCGAACTTTTACGAGCGCGAGGTTTTCGATCTGTTCGGGGTCAACTTTGCGGGCATCCGCGGCTGACGCGCATCATGATGCCGGAGGACTGGCAGGGCATCCGCTGCGGAAGGATTATCCGGTGGAAGGGTACCGGTAGGGAGTATTGCAGGGGCTAAAGCCCCAGGAGTTTTGGGGCCGGCGAATGTCGGGACTAAAGTCCCGACCTATCGAGTGCCGGCCTACCGAGTACGCGGTTGCGGTTCGAGGTTCGAGGCAAGGTAAAGGCAGAGACGATGGCACCGATCGCCGCTCCAGACATGATTACGCCGGGCATTGAAGATGTGATTGCCGACGCGAAGCGCCACGGAACGGGCGGCACGGGCGAGCACTCGATGGTGCTGAATATGGGGCCGCAGCATCCGTCGACGCATGGCGTGCTGCGCGCTGGTGCTGGAGATTGATGGCGAGGTCGATCGTGGCGCTGGCGCCGGACATTGGCTACCTGCATACGGGCATCGAGAAGACCTGCGAGGCGAAGTTCTACCAGCAGGTAGTGCCGCTGACCGACCGCATCGATTATCTGTGCCCGATGACCAACAACCTGGCCTACTGCCTGGCGGTGGAGAAGCTGCTGGAGCTGGAGATTCCGGAGCGGGCGCAGGTGCTGCGGGTGCTGCTGAACGAGCTGACGCGGATCCAGAGCCACCTGGTGTGGCTGGGCACGCACGCCATGGATATTGGCGCGCTGACCATGTTCCTGTACTGCTGGCGCGAGCGCGAGGAGACTGCTGCGGATTTTCGAGGCCAGTCTCCGGGCAGCGCATGATGACCAGCTACTTCCGCATTGGCGGGCTGGCGCTGGAGACCGCCGCATGGGGTTCGCGGAGTGGGTGCAGCGGTTTCTGAACGACGATGCCGGAGAAGATCGACCAGTACGAGGGCCTGCTGACGGCCAATCCGATCTGGCTGGGGCGGATCAAGGGCGTTGGCATCCTGTCGAAGGAAGATGCGATTGCGCTGGGCGTGACCGGGCCGCCGCAGCGGGCGAGTGGCGTGGATTGGGACCTGCGGCGCGATATGCCGTATTCGGGCTATGAGAAGTTCAAGTTCGACGTGCCGGTGATCGACGGACGGCGATGTGTGGGCGCGCTACACGGTGCGCATGCTGGAGATGCGCGAGTGCGTGAAGATCTGCCAGCAGGCGCTGGATATGCTGGCCGGAGCATGCCGCAGACGCGACTGGTGGCGGACGCGCCGAAGATTGTGCTGCCCAACCGCGAGCAGATGAAGACGCAGATGGAAGCGCTGATCCACCACTTCAAGATTGTGACGGAGGGGTTTGGCGTGCCGGCGGGCGAGGTTTACCAGGCGGTCGAGAGCCCGCGCGGCGAGATGGGGTATTACGTTGTTTCGGATGGGACGGCCAAGCCTTATCGCGTGCATATGCGGAATCCTTCGTTCGCTACGCTGCAGGCTTTGGAGACTATGTGCAAGGGACGGTTGCTGGCGGATGTGGTGGCGGTGATTGGGAGTATTGATATTGTGCTGGGGGAGTCGATCGAAGCACAGATCGCGGTAAGTTGTATCGAGCTGATTGGCTCGTCTGGTATGACGGTAGCTGTAACCTAGTAGGGAGTAGTTATCGTTGCAGACTAAGGAGACGATTGATCGCAATGCAAGAACTGGGTCTGACACGTACTGTCAACTCCATCGCGAGCTTTGGATTTCGTGGGCTTCGCTGCTGCGGTCTTATGCGGCGGCTCATGGGTTGAACAGCAAGCAGTTTGCGGTGATTGAGTTTGGCGAGGATGAGATTGTGGTGCGGGCCGGCGGCAAGTGGGTTCGGTTTACGCATGAGGGGATGGAATCGAGCGATGGCGAGTAAGACGGCATTCGCGCTGAATGAGGATGGAACGGTGATGCTGGACGGTAAGATGGATGAGATGGATTTTGCGGCGGAACGGGTTACGCGGGAGTTGATGCGGGGGTAAGAGCAGTTGGACATACAGCACGACAACTACGGGGATTCTTCGCCTCGGCTCAGAATGACAAGCGTTTTTGGGTTGTGGCTCGACGACTGATGGCGTTCTACGTTGATCGGTCGGGATGATGGAATGTACGGTGGTTGGTCGAGATGACGGCGTAATTGTAGAGGGTCGGAACGTTGGAAACAGTATGAGCACGATTGCCAATTCGATTTTTTCGCCGGAGCTGGCGGCGCGGTTCGACAAGCTGGTGACGATTTACCCGGTGAAGCGCTCGGCGCTGATTCCCATGCTGCTGTATGCGCAGGATGAGGTGGGGTATGTGTCGGAGGCGGTGATTCAGGAGATTGCGCAGCGGCTGGATCTGTTCGACCTGGAGGTGCGCTCGGTGCTGAGCTACTACTCCATGCTGCGGACCAAGCCGGCGGGGAAATACAACATCCAGGTTTGCACCAACATCAGTTGCATGCTGCGCGGCGGGTACGAGATTCTGGACCACTGCAAGAAGAAGCTGGGAATCGGGCACAAGCAGGTGACGCCGGACGGGAAGTTTTCGCTGGAGGAAGTGGAGTGCATTGGGGCATGCTGCTGGGCTCCGGCCATGCAGGTGAATTATGACTTCCACGATGAGCTGACGCCGGCGAAGGTGGATGAGATTCTGGCGGATTATGCAGCGGGCAAGACGCCGGCAGATACGAACAAGGTGGGGGAATAATGCCGCGACTTGTCTCCCATCCCGATGAAGTGATGGTGCTGAAGCGGCGGTTTGGGCAGGGCGCGGCGAACATCGACAAGTATGTCGAGCTGGATGGGTACAAGGCGGTGCAGAAGGCGATTGCGCAGGGACTGGAGGCGATGCCGGGGTGGATTATCGGCGAGATGAAGGCGAGCGGGCTGCGCGGGCGCGGGGGCGCGGGATTTCCCGACCGGGATGAAGTGGAGCTTTGTGCCGAAGACGTCGGCGAAACCGAAATACGTGCTGGTGAACGGGGATGAGTCCGAGCCGGGGACGTGCAAGGACCACGTCATCTTCCGCGAAGACCCGCACGCGGTAATTGAAGGCACCATGATTGCGGGGCTGGCGGTCGGCGCGAAGATGGGGTTCATCTATCTGCGCGGCGAGTATCGCTACCTGCTGAAGATTGTGGAGAAGGCGGTTGCGGACGCATATGCGAAGGGGTTCCTGGGCAAGAACATTTTCGGGTCGGGGCTGGATTTCGACATTGTGACGCAGACGGGCGCGGGCGCGTACGAGGTGGGCGAAGAGTCGGCGCTGATGGAGTCGCTGGAGGGCAAGCGCGGGATTCCGCGGATTCGGCCTCCCTTCCCTGCCGTGGTGGGACTGTATGGCGGGCCGACGATTATCAATAACGCGGAGACGATTGCCAATGCGCCGCACATTTTGCTGATGGGCGGCGAGGCCTATGCGGCGCTGGGCACGGAGCGCAACGGCGGGACGCGGCTGTTTGGGATTTCGGGGCATGTGGAGCGGCCGGGCGTGTATGAGCTGCCGATGGGCTACTCGCTGCGCAAGGCGATTTACGAGGTTGCGGGCGGGATCAAGGGCGGCAAGGCAGCTGAAGGCGGTGGTGCCAGGCGGCGCGTCGTGTCCGGTGCTGCGGGCGGATGAGATCGATGTGGGCCTGGACTTCGACCAGATGGCGAAGGCCGGGACGATGCTGGGGTCGGGCGGGATTGTGGTGCTCGACGAGACGGTGTCGATCGTGGAGTTTGCGCTGCGGACGATCAAGTTCTACCAGCACGAGAGCTGCGGATGGTGCATTCCCTGCCGCGAAGGGACGGACTGGATCAAGAAGACGCTGACGCGCGTGTATGAGGGCGGCGGACAGAAGAAGGACATCGACAACGTGCAGTACCTGGCCGAGAACATGATGGGGCGGACGTTCTGCCCGCTGGGCGACGCGGCGGCGATGCCTACGCTGGGGTTTGTGAAGAAGTTCGCAAGGAATTTGAGGATTATATCGAGGGGAAGAAGGCGGGAACGCCGGTGATGACGACGGAGCATGATCTGGTTGGAGCGGGACACTGAGTAACCGCTGGCTAACCGTTGTGGTCTGGATAATGGTTGGGTTTGCAGTGATTGTGCTGGGCGTAATCGTGAAGACGAGGTTGATGCATCATCGCAGTGAGGACCAGAAGATTTTGATTGAGAAGTCGCACCAGCATTGAGGCAATGAACACGACATGGTAGACAACGCAAATCTCGATAGCAGTGCTCCGACAGTTTTGAGCATCGCAAAGGGCCCTTCAGCTACCCAGTTCGAAATTGCTTCGCTTCTGCATGGTCTAGCTGATGGTGTCTTAGAGCAAGACGTGAAATCTATTTCTCGTTACATCACGCTTGAGGCCCAGGTCGGAAAATCGAAGCGGCACAAGAATGCCGTTTCAATCCTCCCTAGGCGCGTTCGGTTTACGTTACCCGACTCCTCCACCTCTCTTACACTCAACGAAGTCAGTACGTTCGACCCGCCACTTAGAGTCGAAAGAATTCAGGATCGCAAGAAGGTAGTTTTTGTGGGGCTGACCGTCAACGACATTAAGAAACACTCTGAGTTCTTTCGGAAACTAGTGCTAGAAGCGTGTCGAGAATCACGAGATAGACAGGAAGGCAATGGCTGATGTAACCATTACCGTAGACGGCAAGAAGATCACCGCACCGGCGGGCACGCTGCTGATTGAGGCGTGCAAGGGCGCGGGCATCGAGATTCCGGCATTCTGCTACTACCCGGGGCTGAGCTTGCAGGCCGCTTGCCGCATGTGCGTGGTACGACAGGAGAAGGTGCCGAAGCTGCAGACGGCGTGCACGACGCAGATTGCCGAGGGGCAAGTCTTCTTTACGGACACGCCGGAGGTGATCCAGGCGCGCAAGGCCACGCTGCAACTGCTGCTGGGCAACCATCCGCTGGATTGCCCGGTGTGCGATGCCGGCGGCGAGTGCGAACTGCAGGACATGACCTTCAAGTATGGCGCAGCGGACAGCTTCTATGCGGAGCCTAAGAACCACCGCGAGGAGCAGCAGTGGTCGCCGGTGGTGTACTTTGACCGGCCACGCTGCATCCTGTGCTATCGCTGCGTGCGGATGTGCGGCGAAGGCATGGACGTGTTTGCGCTGGCGGTGGAGAACCGCGGTGCTTCGTCGATTATTGTGCCGAATGATACCGGCCGCGCTGACGCCGGACAAGATGGCGCATGTGGACTGCGAGCAGTGCGGCATGTGCATCGACGCCTGCCCGGTGGGCGCGCTGACCAGCGGGACCTATCGCTACAAGACGCGGCCGTGGGAGATGAACCACGTTGCCACCGTCTGCACCCATTGCGGCGATGGCTGCAAGACGACGCTGGGCGTTCGGTCGACATCGGATGGATCGGAGATTGTGCGCGGAGATAACCGCGACAAGTCGGGCATCAATGGCGACTTCCTCTGTAACAAAGGGCGTTACGCATTCGATTTTGCCAACTCGACCGAGCGCATTACTCAGCCGCTGGTGCGCCAGGCCAATGGCGAGATTGAAGGCGGTGAGTTGGGAAGAGGCGCTGACCCACGTTGGCAAGAAGTTTGCAGAACTGCGCGATGCGCGCGGCGGCAAGAGCATCGGCGTGATCGGCGGCAACCGGCTGACCAATGAAGAGGCTTACCTGCTGCAGAAGTTCGCGCGGTCGTGTGCTGCATACCAACAACATTGACCACCACCGCACGGCAGACTATGTCGCGTTCGCGCAGTCGCTGGCCGGAACTACGGGCCGGACGGCTTCGCTGCGCGACACGCTGAGCGGCGAAGGCGGTTCTGCTGGTGGGCGGCGATCCAACCAACCAAAGCCCGGCCACTGCGTGGAACCTGCGGACGGCGGTGCGACTGAACGGCGCGAAGCTTTACATTGCGAATACCGCTGAGATCAAGCTGCGGCGGCAGGCCAAGGCTTTTCTGAAGGTGAACGAGTTCGGTTATGGCGCATTGGCTGCGTACCTGGCGGGCGATGCTGCAGCGGCGGACGCAGCGGCGGGCGATTCGGCGGCGCTCGGCAGCTTCCGCGATGCGGTAAAGGCGTGAAGAGAATCTGCTGATCCTGTTCGGCTCTGAACTGCGCGGGGCGGAGCTGAAGCGCTGGATCGACATTGGCCTTACGCATCCGGGAGCGAAGTTTGCGCTGCTGGGCGATTATGCCAACTCGCGCGGCGCGGCCGATATGGGCCTGCTCCCGGATATGCTTCCCGGCTACACCCCCATCGGCGAGATCGACACGCGAATCGCCGACGAGCAACGATTGCCCGCGAGTACATGTCCCCGACTGCGCCAGGACTGGACTATGCTGGAGATTTTCGACGCGGCCGGCAAAGGAAATCTTTCGGCACTGTACGTGGTTGGGGCGAACCCGATCGCGCGCTACGGAGTGGATGCGGCACGCTGAAGGATACGTTTGTGGTAGTGCAGGATATGTTCCTGACCGAGACGGCCGCGCTGGCCGATGTGGTGTTGCCCGCAGCGAATCTTTATGAGAAGTCGGGTTCGGTAACCAACAGCTACGGCGATCTGCAGCAGGTGAAGAAGGCCGCGGACCGCGCGGGCGTGCGCACCGACTTCGAGATGATTGTGCGCATTGCCGACAAGATGGGCGCAGATGTGCGCGAAGCTGGTTCCGTTTGGCCCCGGCGTCCGCGCCGACATGGGGCAGACACGCGGCGCGCAATCCGGCGAGGCGGACCGGCACGCGGTGTGGCTGACGGCGAACAACCTGGAACCTCGGCTGAGCCCGTTCGATCCGGACGCGATCCTCGATGAGATTCAGCGCCTGGTTCCGGGCTACGACCTGATGCGGCTGCAACTGCTTTCCGGCAACGATCAGCACCTCTCGCCTGCGGCGACGCCGATCAGGGACGGCGCCGGCCTGGTGCAGCTCTCCAACCGCCGCGACCTAGTGCTGCCGGCCAACGACACGCTGTTTACCTCTGGAACGCTGGGGCGCTACTCCGCGATGCTGAACGATCTGCAACAGATATCAAAACCGGCATAGTGCCTGACGACAACGGACCGGACCGCGGCCGACTAGACGGCGACGAGAGAGACCTTGAACCATCTGACCAACTTCGAAGTCTTCCTGCTCTTGAGCGTGCTCAAGGTGGCGGTGGTGCTGGTGATTACGCTGATGGGCGTGGCCTACACGGTGCTGCTGGAGCGCAAGGTAATCGGCTACATGCAGAATCGGTGGGGGCCCGGTGCGGGTAGGGCCCGTTTGGGCTGCTGCAGCCGCTGGTCGACGGCGCGAAGCTGTTCCTGAAGGAAGACCTGATGCCGCTGGCGGTGGAGCGCCCGCTGTATATTCTGGCGCCGGTGATTGCGCTGGGCTGCGCGCTGGTCTCGATCGCAGTGGTGCCGTTCGGCGCGGTCACGCATGTGTCAATCCATGGCAGTCCGGGCATGGATCTGTTCGAGATTGCCAACGTCAACATTGGGCTGCTGGTGATTCTCGGAGTCACGTCCATCGGCGTCTATGGGATTGCGCTGTCGGGGTGGTCGTCGAACAACAAGTATTCCCTGCTGGGCTCGCTGCGCTCGACGGCGCAGGTGGTGAGCTATGAGCTGGCGCTGGGGCTGTCGCTGGTGGGCGTGGTGCTGCGCTCGCAATCGCTGAACCTGCGGAAGATTGTGGATGTGCAGTCGGCTCACGGATTGCTCTCCTGGAATTTTTTTGGCGGCTTCCAGTTTGTGGCATTCTTTATCTACCTGATGGCCGCGTATGCGGAGACGAACCGCTCGCCGTTCGACCTGCCCGAGGCCGAGACGCGAGCTGGTAGCCGGATACCACACCGAGTACAGCTCCATGAAGTTCGCCATGTTCTTCATGGCGGAATACGCCAACATGATTACGGTAAGCTGCGTCGCCACGCTGCTGTTTTTCGGCGGCGCGTCCAGTCCGTTTGGGCATCTCTTCCCCGCCTTTGGCGGCCCGGCAGTGCAGGCGATCCTGTCTGTCTTCTGGTTCGTCGTCAAGGTCTTTGGTTTTCTCTTTCTCTACATCTGGGTGCGGTCGACACTGCCGCGCTTTCGCTATGACCAATTGATGAGTTTCGGCTGGAAGTTTCTGCTGCCGCTCGCCGTGGCCAACATCATCGTCACCAGTCTTGTTCTCGCGCTGCGGGGATAGGCTGCTGCTTTACAATCAGAAGATACGCAAATGATTTGGCGCCGGTTTCGGGTTGTTTCGGCGCGCATGACAGAAGGACTCGGCTGATTCAAATGCAATTGGCACTCTTCATCATCTTTGGCGCACTGGCAGTGGCAGGAGCATTGAATCTGCTGCTTCAGCGCCACCCCATCAACAGCGCGCTGTCGCTAGTGGTGGTGATGATGTCGCTCGCGGTGCTCTACTGGTCGCTGGGCGCGGAGTTTCTGGCGGCCGCCCAGGTGATCGTCTACTCCGGCGCGATTATGGTGCTGTTCGTGTTCGTCATCATGCTGCTGAACGCAGGCAAAGAAGAGCGCACCCAGGGCAGCCGCGCGGCATACACGGTGGGAATGCCTGGCGCCGCGGCCATCTTCTGCCTGCTCAGTTTTGTGTTTCTGTCGGAGCGCGGATGCGCTGGGCCGATCCACTATCGGCGGCGACCTCCGCAATGGCAGCGGACAATATTTACGAGGTCAGCGAGATGCTGTTCACCAGGCATCTGCTTCCCTTCGAGGTGACCTCGGTTCTGATCCTGGTGGCGATCCTGGGCGCGGTCGCGATCGCGCGGAAGGAGCAATAGCATGGTGCCGACCGCCTATTACCTGGTCCTGGCCGCCATGCTTTTTTCGATTGGCATTGCCGCTTTTCTGATCAAGCGCAACGTCATCACCATCTTCATTTCCATTGAGCTGATGCTGAATGCGGTGAACCTGACCTTTGTGGCCTTTGCGCACATGTGGCACCAGATCAGCGGCCAGATCTTCGTTTTCTTTGTGATGGTGGTCGCTGCGGCTGAGGCTGCGGTAGGGCTGGCCATTATCATCTCCATCTTCCGCACGCGTCAGACGCTGAACGTCGACGAGATCGATCTGATGAAACTATGAGCCCCATGCCCGCGAGTTATCTCTGGTTGATTCCGCTGCTGCCGTTCGCCGGCTTCCTGATCAACGGGACGCTGGGGCGCAGGCTTCCGCGGGCCGCTGTCAGCGCCGTCGCGCTGCTGTTCACGG
Source organism: uncultured Acidobacteriaceae bacterium (assembly GCA_963764735.1). Lineage (GTDB taxonomy): Bacteria > Acidobacteriota > Terriglobia > Terriglobales > Acidobacteriaceae > Edaphobacter. The sequence continues at coordinate 870,427 of CAVXTS010000003.1, read as the reverse complement.
CCGTCCCGGCAGGGCTTGTGGCATGGCTGTGGGTGACCATGCGCGCGGCCGGCGATGCTTACGATGTCCAGCAACATCGGCCCATGGATTCAAAATCACCGGCTTCCAGCGTGGACTTCGCCTTCACGGTCGATCATCTGACGCTGATCATGCTGGGCGTGGTGACCGGCGTGGGTTTCATCATCCACATCTACTCAGTGGGATACATGGCCGAGGAAGAAGGCTACTGGCGCTTCTTTGCCTACCTGAACCTCTTCATGTTCTTCATGTCGGTGCTGGTGCTGGCCGAGAGCTTCCTGCTGCTATTCGTTGGCTGGGAAGGCGTTGGCCTGGCGAGCTACCTGCTGATCGGCTTCTACTTCCAGAAGACGTCCGCGGCGAATGCGGGCAAGAAAGCGTTTCTTCGTCAACCGCATCGGCGACTTCGGGTTTCTGCTGGCGATGTTTCTGCTGGTCGCGCATTTCGGCTCACTGAACTTCACCCAGATCTTTGCGACGATCGGACAGCATCCGGAGTGGCAGGGCGCTCGGTTTCCTTACTGCCATCGCGCTGCTGCTGGTGCTGGGCGCGGCGGGCAAGTCCGCGCAGATTCCGCTGTATGTGTGGCTGCCGGACGCGATGGAGGGCCCGACGCCGGTTTCAGCGCTGATCCACGCGGCCACCATGGTGACGGCAGGAATCTACATGGTCGCGCGCTGCCATACGCTGTTCGACCGCAGCCCGATTGCGCTGGCCGTGGTGGCCTGCATTGGAGCGGCGACCGCGATCTTCGCGGCGTCGATCGGCATGGTGCAGCACGACATCAAGCGGGTGCTGGCCTATTCCACCGTTTCGCAGCTTGGGTACATGTTCCTGGCCTGCGGCGTTGGCGCCTATGCAGCCGGCATCTTCCACCTGCTGACGCACGCGTTCTTCAAGGCGCTGCTGTTCCTGGCCGCGGGATCGGTGATCCACGCGCTGGGCGGCGAGCAGGACATGCGCAGGATGGGCGGGCTGCGCACGCGGACGCCGATCACGTTCTGGACGATGAGCGCGGGTGTCTTTGCCATCGCGGGCATTCCTCCATTTGCTGGATTCTTCTCGAAGGACGAGATCCTCTATGCAGACGTTTCTCTCGCCGAACCCGATGGGCATGGTGCTCTGGGTTGGTCGGCCTGGTCACGGCGGGCATGACGTCGTTCTACATGTTCCGGCTGTGGTTCAAGACTTTCTTCGGCGCCCGCGCATTTCGGTGAGGAGGCCGACCTCCACGACCATGGAGCGGCGGTGCACCTGCACGTCCGGTTCGCACGCCGTGATGGTGGCCGAGCGCGACGATGATGCAGGCCACACGCATGGCGTTCATGAGTCGCCGTGGGTCATGCTGCTTCCCGCTCGTGATCCTCGCCATTCTCTCCGTGATCGGCGGATGGGTTGGCGTGCCGCGGTCACTAGGTGGCACAACGAGATCGAGCACTTCCTCGATCCCGTCTTCGCGGGCAGTCCGACGGTGGGTACAGCGGCGACTGCGGACCAGCAGTGCGCTTGAACTCGCGCTCGCGGTGGTCTCGGTTCTGGTTGCGCTGGCCGGCTTCTACATCGCCTATCTCTTCTACTACAAGAAGCCGGGGATGGCGGCCGCACTGGCAGAGCGTCATCAGGCCGCTTTTCTTACGCGCTGCAAGAACAAGTACTGGGTCGATGAGTTCTACAACAACTTTCTGGTGTTGCCTCTGCTGATGTTTACGCGCGGCGTCCTTGAACTTCTCTTCGAGCGCGGTGTCGTCAATGGTTCGGGCAGAGCGGCGGGCCTGGGGACGCGGGGCTTTGCGTGGTTCGCCCGCAAGCAGATCTCGGGCAACATTCGCTCCTACGCGGGATGGCTCGCGATTGGCGCCGCCGCCGTCCTCGCGGTGATGATTTTCGGCCGGTCGCTGTGGGTGCACCCATGAGGACACGATGATATCGATCACATCATCCTGACCCTCATCGTGTTCGTTCCGCTGGCCGGAGCGCTGCTGCTGGCGCTGCTTCCCGACCGCGGCAAAACCATGCAGTGTGGCGCGCTTGCGGTTACGCTCTTTACGTTTGTACTAACGCTTCACCTGCCGGCCCATTACTCGTATGGAGCGCAGGCAGGCAGCGTTCCAATTCGAGCAGAACGTCCCGTGGATCGCCTCGCCGGCAATCCATTACCACCTGGGCGTCGATGGCCTCTCGATGTGGCTGATGGTGCTGACCGGCTTCCTGGCGCCGCTGGGCGTGCTGATCTCCTGGCGGGCCATCGACAGCCGCAAGAAGCTGTTTTATGTTCTCTTCCTGCTGCAGCAAGTCGCGATGATGGGCATTTTCGCCTCCCTCGACATGTTTCTCTACTACGCGTTCTGGGAGATGTCGCTGGTGCCGATGACGCTGCTGATCGCGACGTTTGGCAGGACCGAAAAGCGCCGTCGCGCGGCGATCAAGTATTTTCTGTACGCGTTCATTCCGTCCGGATTGCTGCTGGTCGCGATGTTGTGGATCTATGCGCAGACGGGCACTTTCGATCTGCCTACGCTAGCCACGCTCGGCGGCGCAACACGCCATCTCCGCCAATTCGACCGCGCTGTGGATCGCTTCGCTGGGGTTCCTGCTGGCCTTTGCGGTGAAGGTACCGATCTTTCCGCTGCACGGGTGGCTCAGCGATGCGATCTTCGAAGCGCCCACCGCGGCCGTCATGGTGCTGGCGGGCAAGACTGCGCTCTACTCCATATTGCGTTTCTCCTTTGCGATCTTCCCTGCCGAGTCGCATCGCATTGCCCCGCTGATGATTGCCCTGGCGGCCATCGGCATTGTTTACGGAGCGTCTGCTGGCGCTGGTGCAGAACGACCTGAAGCACCTGGCGGCCTACTCCACGCTTGGCCATCTCAGCTTTATTGTGCTGGGGATCTTCACCTTCACCATCGCAGGACTGGGCGGCGGCATCTACCAGATCCTGAACGAGATCTCTGGCGGGGGCGGCGTTCTTCATGCTGCTGGGCCTGCTCTATGAGCGCTACGGCACCTACGACATGCGCGAATACGGCGGACTGGCCGCGAAGCTGCCCTGGGTGGCGACTATGTTCGTCATTACCGGGCTCTCCATCATCGGCCTGCCCATGCTGAACAGCTTTGTCGGCGAGTTTCTTATTCTCTCCGGGTCCATGCAGTCTGCTTTCGCGCACCATCACTTCTGGACTGCGCTGGCGACACTCGGAGTCATCCTAAGCGCGGCCTATATGCTGACGCATGATCCAGCGGGTGTTCTACTGCGACCTGGGCTCGAAACCGCAGGCGGTTGCCGCGATGGGATCTTGACGCGCGCGAACACCTGGCGCTTTGGCCGATGGTCGCGCTGTTTCTGATCATGGGGATTGCGTCGCCTATCTGGTTGCGGGCGATCGACCCCGCGGCGGTCGCCATGGCAGATCATCCTCCAGAGTTCCACAGAACGTAACGGCCGGGGTGACCGACGCAGCGCAGTTCTGACGCTGCCCCATTGAGCACGAAGTCTGTGCCGGTTGCGGTTTCCACTGCTTCGCACACTTCTGGAGGCACGCGCTGATGGCCCTTCCCACTTCAGTAATCGCGCTGCTGCCTGAGTATGTCCTCACCGTCGCGGGCGTCGCTCATCATGCTGATTGAGGCGGTGCTGAAGCCGGCACCAGCCGCAAGCCTCTCGGCTGGCTGGCCATCGCAGCCACGGTTGCCACCGGCTTTATCAGTTGGTATCAGATCCGACTGGGCGTCCTGATCGCGTTCAGCGGAACGATCCAGGTCGACCGCTTCAGCATCTTCTTCCACCTGCTGATCGGCGCGGTGGTGGTGGCCACGCTGCTGGAATCGCTGGATTACTTCGAAGGCAACGCAGGAGTACGCCGGCGAATATTACGCGCTGGTGCTGTTCGGAGCGGTCGGCATGATGTTTATGACCTGCTCGGTCGAGCTGCTGATGGTCTTCATCGGACTGGAAATCTCGTCGATCTCGACCTACATCATGGCCGGCTTCCGCAAGGGCCAAGCCTCGGCTTCGGAAGCCTCGATCAAGTATTTCCTGCTCGGCTCGTTCGCCACGGCATTTTTCCTGTACGGCATTGCGCTGGCCTTCGGCGCGACCGGCAGCACCAGCATTGCCGCGATCGCCGCCGGCCTGGGCAGCAGCGCGACACCGCGCATGGCGTTTCTGGCACTGGCGATGATGATCGTCGGCCTGGGCTTCAAGGTCTCGGCCGCGCCGTTCCACGTATGGACGCCCGACGTCTATCAGGGGGCGCCTGCTCCGGTGGTCGGCCTGATGTCGACCGCACCCAAGGCGGCGGCCTTCGCGGTGCTGCTGCGCATCACCTTCTCCGGCTTTCCGTCGATGCAACATCGCTGGAGCGTGCTGCTGTGGGTGCTGGCCGCGCTCTCGATGACCATCGGCAACCTGGGCGCGCTGATGCAGACGCGACGTAAAGCGCATGCTGGCCTACTCCAGCATCGCTCACGCCGGTTACATCCTGGTCGCGTTCACCGCGTTTCCGCCGCACGACGGCATTGCCGCTGCCTGCTTCTACACTGCGTCCTACGCAGCGATGAACGTGGGCGCATTTGCCGTGGTTACCCAGGTTGGCGGATATAACGAGAAGCTGCGCACGATTGAGGATTACCAGGGCCTCGCTATGCGGCGGCCTGTTCTGGCCGCACTGCTTGCCTTCTTCCTGCTTTCGCTGATCGGGATTCCGTTTACCGGTGGCTTCTTCGGCAAGTTTTACGTTTTCACCGCCGCGCTCGAGGCCGGCCACGTCTGGCTCGCCGTCATCGGACTGATCAACAGCGGCGTAGCCTGCTTCTACTACCTGAAACTGCTCGGCTCAGTCTATGCAAGGCCAGAGGTTGAGGCGGCTGAGAATGCGGGCAGCGCCGATGCGACCCAAGCCGTGAGTGCGCCCTCGTGGGTGGGACTTATTCTCGCGGCTGCGGCTACGCTGTTGCTGGGAATTTTTCCCGGCCACATTCTGCACCTGGCTGAAAACGCCAGCTGGACCCTAAGTACGGACAATCCTCTGAAAATCGCCGGCGCGTCGCCGGTTGCGCCCCAGGAGAGCCCTGTTTCCACGATCAGGTGAGCAAACCGCCAGTTAAGGCAATTCCTGAGTTGCTGTGACCTTTCCATGTTCTGTGCAGGGTCGCCGCTCCCTCGGGGTCGAGCCGACTTGAGAGCAGTGACTTCGGGATACCCTTACTCAGGAATTGCGATAGTGTCGAACTGAGACACTGCCGAAGGGGCCAGAGTTGGAAAAACTCCCTCGCACCCCTTATTCTGAACTGGCGCATCGAATGCCGCCACGGAAGCTCGCAGCCGGGTTTCCTTCAATGCGAATACAGAAGGGCGCCTTTCAACCTCTATGGCATCATTGTCGTTTTCAGGATTCGTCTTTAGGAACCTCCAGCGCAGGCGATTGAGAACGCTGCTCACGCTGGGCGGCATTGGAATGGCGGTGGGCGCCTTTGTTGGTCTGGTGGGTTTCTCCAGCGCATTCGAACAACAATGGCAGCAGCTTTACTCCAGCAGCGGCACTGACCTTGCAGTCATTCATGGGACGTTTCTGAATACTTCTTTGGATGAATCGGCAACGGCCAAGCTTAAGGAACTGCCAGTTGTGGCACAGGCGTCGCCGTCAATTTTTAACCTGATGGATCTGACCACGGATGTGAATGCTCTGGTCTACGGGTGGAATGCCGATGCGTTTCAGTTTGGTTCGCTGCAGATTCTGGCGGGGCGACCCTTTCGCGACGGTCAACCGGAGGTCTTGCTCGGCGATATGCTGGCCGGGGATCTAAAGAAGAACCCGGGCGACACGCTGGAGATTCAAGGCACGCCGTTCAAGGTGGTTGGAATCTATCATGGGGCTTCGGCGCTTGAGGCGAACGCGGTCGTCATGCCGCTCGACCAGTTGCAACAGCTGAGCAGCCTACAAGGCAAAGTGTCGACGATTGATGTGCGACTGCGCCCCGCGCCTCACGGCGAATCGCAGGAGAAATACGTGAAGCGGGCGGAGGCTGAGATCGAAGCCGCGCTACCCGGAGTGCGCGCCATTCCCGCGGCGGAACGTGCCAGTGACAACCAGTTTGTAAGGCTGGCCCATGCTTCCGCCTGGGGCACGTCAACGCTTGCCCTGATCATCGGCATCTTGGGGATCGCCAACACCATGGTCATGTCGGTCTTTGAGCGCACACGGGAGATCGGGATTCTGCGCGCTTTGGGCTGGAAGCGCGGGCAGATATTGGCGCTGATTGAGTTGGAAGCAGCTACGTTAGGCCTGGGTGGCGGTGTTGTCGGCATCATTTTGGGGTGGTGCGCACTCGCTGTGCTGGCGGCCTTGCCCCAAACTGCGAGTTTCGTTTCGGCGTCGCTACACTGGCCGCTGCTTGCCCAGGCGACGGGAATCGCGGTGCTGGCGGGGCTGATTGCCGGAGCGGTTCCGGCGTGGCGCGCTGGGCAGCTCTCGCCGGTGGATGCGCTGAGGCATGATTGATGGCACGCTTCGGGGCATTTTGCTATCCGGGAACCGGTCATATCAATCCGATGACCGCACTGGCGCATTCGCTGCAATTGCGAGGGCATCAGGTCGTAATTTTTGGGATTGCGGACACCGAGGCGCGTGTGCGTGCCGCAGGCATTGAGTTTTGCCGGATCGGCGCCGAAGATCATCCGCCCGGCACCCTCCAGAAACTGGACGAGGAGATGGCGGGGCTGACGGGGATCGCAGCATTTCGATTCACGTTGGCCCGGGTGAGGAATTCGGCGCGGATGGTCCTGCGCGACGGACCGGAGGCCGTACGCGCGGCGAACATCGATGCGTTGCTGGTCGACGAGGCCGAGTTTGCCGGGAACGTCGCAGACCATCTGGGCCTGCCGTGGATTTCCATCGCCCTGATTCCTCCCTTGCTTCCAGACGACCGATTTCCACCGTTCTATTTCAGCTGGGCGGGGGGACAGGATCGCCTGAGCCGTCTGCGGAATCGCCTGGCAATTCGCCTGCTGCTGCGCATCGCCGCACCGATCTTTAAGGAGATTAATGTGCAGCGTAATGCATGGGGGCTGAAGCCGTTGAGTGAGCCTGAAGATGGGCTATCGCCGCTGGCGCAGATTACCCAGTTGCCCCGGGCCCTGGAGTTCGAATTCGGGGGCGCGAATGCCGCGGGGCTTCACTACACCGGACCGTTCCTCCACGCGCAACAGCGACCGTCGACCGAGTTTCCCTGGGATCGCCTGGACGGGCGTCCTTTGATCTACGCATCGTTGGGCACTCTCCAAAATGGCTGTGAACCCGTCTTTCGAGCGATTGCGGATGCCTGCGCAGGGCTCGACGCGCAATTGGTGATTTCGCTGGGTGCGGGGCTCGATGGGGCAAGACTGGACAAGCTGGCCGGCGATCCGGTGGTCGTGCGCTATGCTCCGCAACTGGAAATTCTGAAGCGGACCGCGCTGGTAATCACCCATGCCGGCATCAACACGGTCCTCGAGTCACTATCGGAGGGAGTTCCGATGGTGACCATACCCCTCGGCAATGACCAGCCCGGAATGGCCGCGCGGGTGAAGGCCCGGGGAGCAGGCGTGGTGGTTCCGCGGCGCAGACTAAGCGCTGCCAGGCTTCGCAAGGCGGTCCTGCTGGTGCTTCAAGAACCCAGATATCGTGAGGCGGCCCAGGCGCTGCAGCGGGCGATCCAGCAGTTGGACGGACCGGGCCGCGCGGCAGATCTCATCGAACAGGCACTGAAGCTTCAGGTGACTCAGTCCGTGGCCTAATTCCGCCTTACGCTTATCCCGGACACTTGTCACAGGCAAATCGATTCACTGTGGCGTGGGGGAACGTCCGGTGAAGCGTCTGGAGGAGGTGCTGCAGTATCCACCAATTGACGAATTGACGTACCAGACTATGACCACAGGGGCGAAACCTCAGGGAGTTTGCCAGGTGTACGTGACGGTTTGCCGGAGGTTCGAGTCGACGGTGCGTTCGATTACGCGCTCGGATTCGAGGGTAGCAAAGGCGTCGGACAACGAACGGATATTGCGGGAAAAGAAGGTGGGTGCACCCCCGGCGTTGCCGTTCGGGTCAGCCGCAACGTTGGGGCTGGGCTCGCGAGCCTGATTGTTGGTGCCGTCGATCAGCGAGGTGAGTCGTGCGTAAGGTGTGCGCTGGCTCGTGTGATTGAAGGCCGCGATCAGTGTGACGGAGGTGGCTGTCTTTTGCTGGGAAATGGTCGCAAGGTTGTGGAGCAAATCGACGAGCAGAGGTTTGTCGTCCGCCAGCAGGATCAGGTTTCCGTTCGCCGGCGTGGAAGAGAGGGCAAACAAGAGTGGCTGGGGCCCGGTGACGGCGTAGATCGTCGTGCCGGCCTCGTCCGTGGGGTGCAGGTCGATGCCGATGTTGGCCGCAGTGAGAGAGCCGCGGAGTTCCTGCTGGAGAGCGGATGCGACTGCCTGCGGGCTCGCCGGGCTGGCGGCGTGGAGGACGACTGCGGAATGGATGGGAACCCAGACGGCGCCTCTCTCCGCTGGACTTTGCGCGGAGGAGAGAGTGAGGACGGCATCGAGGTTGGCCGATTGGAAGACCTGGGTGAGGCCGTCGGCTGAAGCCGTGGGCGAGACGGGTGGCGGGGTGTCGATGAGGATTTCAAGATCGCCAGCACTGCCAGTTTGCGGGGTTTCGAGGTCTGGATCGGGAGCGTATTCAGTGTCGGGTGGCGGGGCGGTATAGCTGCCCAGAAGTTTTTCCTGGATGGCCGTAACAGCGATGGATGGGTCCCCGGTTGCGACTGCGCGCAAGACTCCTGTGGATGGCGGCGCGAGGGCTGCCAGAGCGGCGATGTCGGGAGCGGCAGCAGTTTCAGATGTGGGAGATTTGGGGAGCAGGACTCGCTCTTCGCGGAAGCGCCTGGGTTCGAGATAGAGATCGGAGGCGGCTGCCCGGAATTGCCGAGTCCAGGTGATGTTGCGCTGGATCCAGTAGGACTGGAAGTGGGGATCTTTGGCAATGAGATCGAGGTTGAGCACCATGTGAAGGGCGGGTACGGGCCGCTCCGGCGGGAGAGCCGCGGTGGCATCGCGAAACCACGGCTCCTGCCTGACAGAGTTTGCGGGCGAACGGGCGGCGATGAGCGTCAGGGCGTTTGCAATGAGGTCTTCGCGAGTGGCGAGTAGGAGAAGATCGCCAGATGGTGTGGAGACCTGGGCGAAGGCGACGGTACTGTAGTCGGTGTTCGAGGTCCGGATGTAGAAGTCGGAGTTGCCGGCGTGGCGGCGCTGGTAGCTGGAGCGAGACTGCAACAGTTGGCTCTGATTTGCCTGAGCGGCAGGCATGCGGGTGATGTAAAGGAACTCAAGCTTGCCAATGTCGTACCAGGCGAAGACGGACTCCTCTCCGGCTACCTGGTTGAGGAGGTTGGCACCGGCGGGAATGCCGGCAGCAGTGGCAAAGGTAGTCTGAGCGTCGGTGAGGCGGCCAAAGAGACGCGAGTTCTGGAAGACGGCATAGTTGTCGGATGCGAGCCACGTCTTGCTCTCGGCGGAGTTCGTCCAGCGGTGGAGCAGCGCAGCAAAGTCGGGCGATTCGATGGTGAGCAGGGCATCCTGCGGCACGTAGGCGGTAAGAGATTGCGGCGCGACGGACCGTTGCGCAGTGCGGACCTGATACGCGACGGCGGCAAAGGTTGCGAGGAATAGCAGAACGAGGGCGCCGCGAGTTTTCATTGGCTTTCCTCCTGGCTGAGCGCGGAGGCAGTGAGGCGAGGGCGAACCTGGATAGGTTGATTGAGGGCAGCGTGCAAGTCAGGCCGCCTGAGCGCGTTGCGGCGGGCAAGCAGGATGGCAGATCTGAGTTCGTCGCGGCGGCGTACGAGATCGGGCTGTGGAGAGTCCTTTGCCAAGCTGACCGCGAGCCGGGCATAGGCAAAGGCGGTTTCAAGGTTGCCGTCGCGCTGGCTGGCAGATGCGATCCGAGTGGCCAGACGGATGCGCGTAGGAAGGTCAAGAGCGTCGGCAGACTGCGGGAGAAAGACAGGTGGGACGTTGATGTTGTCCAGTGAGTCGACGGCAGCGCCATGCGCCGGGGTTTCGGGTTGGTCGGGAGTGTCGTTGGCAGCGGAAGCGAGTTCGGAGTTGTCCGTGTTGGCTGCCGGGGCGTAAGGGCCCTGGACGGAGCGCAGAATGGCGAGGACTGCAGATGGATCGGCCGTGGCAGGCTGGAGAAGTAAGAGATCGAGGCGAGCGCGATCGGCGTCGGGCCCCTCGGGGGCTATCGCGATGGCTTCGCGGAGAAGAGATTCGCGATCGGAGGCGGCCGTTGAAGATGCGGCGGCGGACGCGATGCGGGCCTCAGCAAAGTAAGGTTGGCGGGCAGCGGCGGGAGTGGAGGGGCGGGCAACTAACGTCAGTTCCCTGCTGCCGAGTTCAGGGAGCTGGGCTGGGAGCGACGCGAGGGCGCGGGCAGCCTGGATACGGAGATCATATTGCGCGGAGGCGTCACATGCGACGGCAACGAGATTCGCCTGGGCACGGCCGCGGGCGCTAGAGGCAAGCTGTGCCTGGGCGAGGCGGAGGCGATACGAGGCGTCCCATGGAACGGATTGGGCGAGGGACTGGAGGAATGGGATGGCCTCGGCAGGATGGTGGCTGCGTTCGAGAAGCGCGGCGGCAGAGTCGGTATTGGCGTATGGGTTGGGGATGGTATCGCCCTGGTAGATCGCGGGGGTTGGCGGCGCCTGGAGGGTTAAGCGGCGAAGCAAGGTGAGTGCTCCTGCGAGATCGTCTGTCTTGAGTCGAGACTCGGCGAGGGCAAGGAAATCGGTGGGAATGAGGGCATGGTCGAGTTGTTTTCGGTCGAAGACGAACTCGCGGAGGGTGCGGGCGCTGGCTGGGTCCGATGGATTCTGAGCGGATAGAGTATCTGCGGCAGAGCTGAGAATTTCCGTAGAAGGCGCTCCCTCTGGTGCGGCATGGTAGCTGGCGAGTAGTGCGTCCAGTCGGCCCGAGTGGGCGGCGAGAAGGATGCGAATGTCCGCGAAGTTGCTACTGGTTTGCAGTTTGGCTGGAAGCGAATCAAACAGCGCCTCGGCCGCTGCGTCTTCGTGATTCTGCAGATACGAGTTGAGCAAGTCGTGGCGAACGGAATCAAGACTGGAAAGCTTCCACTGCGTGTCAGTTGAGCTTGCGGCCGTGGCCTTTTCCAGGAGCGCGATGCGCTGGCGCAGGATGAGTTCGGAAGCTTCAGGCGAGAGCCATGTGTCACGCCAGGAGGTTAGGTGCAGATCGGAGAGGACCTGATCGGAGTCCTGGGCTGAGTTTGCAACAGAGATGATGAAGTTTGCGCCTTCCTCCGGTGTGGCCGAAGCCAGGTAGATGGCTTTGAGGAGCTCGTTGGAGCGGTATGTGCCGTTCTTTGCGAGGTACGGACCAACAATTGTCTCGATTTCGGGGCGCAACGTCGCGGTCAGGTGGCGTTCGCCGAGATGACGAGTGACCGTTTCAAGCGATGTGAACCAGGACTCCGGGTACATGGCGCGCTGCTGCATGCGGCTGAGGATGGTGAGTGCGTTTTGCCAGTGGGTGATGGCCTCGTCGTGGCGATTGGCGGCGAAGAGAGCGACCGCGAGTTCGTCTTCGATGGCTGGGTCCGACGGCGAGAGCTCGAGAGCGTGATTGAACTCAGCGACGGCGGCGTTGATGTTGTGGGCCTCGACATAGGTTCGCGCCAGGTTCAGGTAGGGGGTGGGAGACATTGGGGAGTCTTCGAGTTCAGCGGGGAGAAAGTCTTCGGAATCCGGCAGCGACAGCGCTTTTGGTACGGTCGCGAGGAAGATTCCGTAGCGGCTGGCATAGAAGAAATAGTTGTCGCCGGTGAGCTCCTTTGCTGGATCCGCCCGAGTAGCAAGGTGATCCCCGATTGTGGATTCGGAAGCTAGCGACTGTTGAAAGTTGGACGGATCTGCTGGGCTCGACGTCGCGCTGGCGAAGTAGGTTTGGACGAGCGATGCGGAGGCCGGACGCCAGACTGCGCTCAGCGAACGGCCGCGATTGGCAACCGCGGCGAGAGCTTGCACCTCGGAGGCGTGCGCTACGGCATAGTTGAGGGCGGCGTCGGCCAGATTGCTGTTGCTGTTTGAGGCGAGTGCGACGAGTGCGGCCGGATCGCTGCGCAGGAGCAGATCGAAGTAGCGGTCGCGAAGTTGTGCGTTGTTTCGGAAAACGAGTTCCCGGGTGATGCGGGTCTCGTTCGCGGTGTCGCCCGCGTCGCGGTACGCCTGGGAGGCCTGAGCCAGGATCGGATCGCGCCGGCGGGGCACGAGACGAACGGCGTAGCTCTCGAGCGTGTGGGCCAGTTCAGAGAACAGGAGCCGATGTTGCTGGAGGGTTGCATAAAGGGCAGCATCGGGGTTGTTGTTCAGATCGCCAGTGAGGAGCCGCTGCTTGCGCCAATCGGCCTCGCGGTCGGCGAGGCCGGCAGCGGTTGCAGCCTGGAGAGCCAGCTCTGGGTTGGAGTTGGGTTGGGAAGTGTCATGGAGCTTGTCGAGGATGAGGGCGAAGGCCTGCTTTTGTTCGGGCGTGTAGTAGGTCTGGACGGCTTGCCCAAGCGCGCTAACCGCGGTCTTGAGATTCTGCTCGGCGATCTGGCGGTGCTGCGTGGCGAAGTTCTGCCGGAAGTTGGCGGCCTCGTCGCCGGTGATGTTTTCTCGGGCGAGTTCGGCTTCAAGGACGGAGGAGGATGTGGCGGCCACTTCGGCGGCCTGACGAGCGGCTGTCAGCGTGGCGAGAGCCTGATCGGCATGGCCAAGGCGCGCAAGGACGCGAGCGTAGATGACGGCGCCGGGCTCGGGTTGCGCGTAGGTGATGATGTTTGGCGGCGTGAGAAGGTCAGTCCCGGCAAGAGCGACGCCCTGCTCCGCGAAGGTCCGGGCTTCCGCGAGGAGATTCCACTTTGCAAGCAGCGCGGCCACGGTGAAGCAGTCGTCCGCGTTTTTGGCGTGACCATTGATATAGGCAGTTTCAAGGGCTCTGACTGCGTCCGCGGGGCGCTGCTGGCGGGCTCGCAACTCCGCCAAGCGGATCATCCAGGAGGGATCGTGGTAGCTGAGGAGGTATAGGCGGTCGAAATCGGCAGCAGCAAGTTCGGATTGCCGGGGGTCAGTCTGGCTAAGGCGGGTTTCAATGTCGGCACGGGCACTGTACAGATCGACACGGTCCTTGCGGATGTTGATGGCCTGCGAATAGGCGGACTCAGCGGCGGGAAGATCCTCGAATGTAGTTTCAACCTGGGCAAGAAGGATCATGAAGCGGGAGTCGTGAGGGGATTGCTTGATGGTGGTGCGGAGAAAGTCGAGGAGTTGTGGTTGGCTGCTGTGTTTCAGGGCGTAGAGCGCCGCCTCCTGGCCGAGACTCGAATCCTCCGGGAATGCGGATAACAGTGCGACGTACTGGTCGGTGGCGCCTGGAAAGTCGCTGAGACGAGTAAGCGCGGGAATCAGCCCGCGGCGCAGGAGCGCAATGTCCTGCTTGCGCGCATCGAGCGAGAGGCTGGGATCCTTCTGGGCCGCGTCGAGACGGCTGAGATAAAACTGCTTCAGGCCGGTGTCGTCGTGCGCGCGGGCGTAGCTGGTTGCGATGAGATCCAGCACGCGGGCGTCGTAGGGGGTTTGTGCGAGCAGCCCGAGGGCGAGAGTACGCGCCTGGGCGGTGTCATTGGCATCGTTGGCGCGGCTCGCGGCTTCGAGGGTAAAGTCGCGTGCAAGCGAGGGTGTGGCTGCCTTGGCTGCTTCCAGCAGGGCTGCGATAGCACGCGGGGGTTGGTTGGTGCGGGCGTAAAAGTCGGTGGTGGCGCGGACGACTCCTAGGATGCGTGGGTTGGCTGCATGCACGGAATCGATGATCCGAGTGGCGGCTGCGATGTCATCATGGGACTCGAGCGACCGGGCGAGTGAGTATTGCAGCTCGATCTTTTGCACCGGGTCCAGGGTCAGTGCGGCTTGTTTGGCGAGGGCGCGCTCGTAGACGGGAGCGAGATTGCGAGCCTGTGCGAGGGCGCCGACGGCAGCGGCCTCGTCGAGCGTGGTGGTGCGGTCGAGGGCTTGATTGAAGAGATCGGTCAGCAATTGAGCAAGTTCAGGACCGTGACGCTGTGCGGCGAGAACATCGGCGCGCAGGGTGAGCGCGGCGGTGTTGGCTGGGTTGTCGGCGGCCGCTTTGGCGGTGGCGGCGTCGACGAGGGGTTTGGTGGCAGGGCGGGTGGCGAGTTGGAGCAGCCGGGCATTTGATTCTTCCGAGCCATAGAAGCTCTGCGCGGTGGAACGGAAGTTGCTGTCGCCCGCGTCGGAGGGCGGCTTGAGCCATGCCTCGATCGCGCCCAGCGCGGAGTCGAAGTGACGATGGATTTCTATGGGCTGGGTAACAGCGTTGGTGTACTCGGCGACGGCTGCGGAGAGATTGTGGCGATTTTCTTCTATCGCCCCGGCCTCGTATCCGAAGAGCGTGGGCGAGTGGAAGCGGGTACGGGCTGCGGTAACCTCAGCGAGGGCATCGTCCAATTGGAAGTAATCCCAGAAGATGGTGGAACTGGTGAGGAAACCTTGCGTAGAGCCCGGATGGAGTTCCGGAATGCGGCGCCAGTAGGGAGCGGCGGCGACGAGGTCTTCCCCGCCGGCACTGGTGGCTTCCGCGTAGAGGTCTCCGAGCGTGGCGAGGCGGTCGGGGCTGTCGGGTTCGGCGGCGAGGAGGTTTTGCTCGAGCGCTACAGCGCGAAGCGTGGACGCTGGCCCGGGATCGAGGTAGGCGAGCGAGCGGAAGAGCGAAACGGCCTGATCGCCGGTGTCGGGGTCTGCGGGGTAGAGGTCGGCGACCGAGCCGAGGAGTGGAGCGGCTTGCTCGAAGTGCGAAGTGAAGATATCGATCTCAGCTTGTTCGCGGAGAGCGGCGGGGTTGGAACTGGCAGCCTGAAGTGATGGGGTGTTGAGGGCTTCGAGTTGGGACAGTTCCGTCTGAAGCTTCCCGGTGCGGCTAAGGTAGGTGAGGAATTGATCGCGGAGATCGTCCGACTCCCACCAGTGACTTCGCAGGAGAGCTTCGTAGGCAGCGGGATTACGAGTCGCGGGTGCCTGATAGGCGTTGAGAAGATTCTGCGTGAAGGCAAGGTCGTGGGGGAAGCGCTTCGCGGCATACAAGTTCAGTTCGAGCGCGAGTTGTGGGCCGATGGGCTGGCCGGGGCTGACGTTGCCGAAGAAGGTATCGAGGTCCGTTCCGGAGAAGATGTCGGTGACCTGGCGGGTGAGGGCGGCGAAGGCTTCGCGCTTGCGCTCGCGCAGGTAAACACGGGCCAGCTTGTCGTAGTAGGTGGGTTGCTGGAACTTTGCGATGGCCTGCTGGAAGACCTGCTCCTGCTGCGCAGAGAGGTTGTTCTGCTGGAGGAAGGTGGCGAGTCGTTCGTAAAGAAGCGAATCGTTGGGGTTGCGGTCGAGTTGACCGCGCAGCACGGTGAGGGCGCGAGGGAGTTGACCGGTCGCGGTGAGACGGCCGAGGTAGCGGTCGAGAACGCGGGAGTAGGCAGCGCCTTCGGGGAGAGATTTGCGGGTTGGAAGCTGCGCCAGTTGCTGGGATTCGAGCTTCTGCGAGACGGCAGCGTCAGCATTTACGGATTCGGGGTTCTGCACTCTGACGTAGAAGTTGACGGTGCCAGGTTCGGGAGCTGGCGGCCGCGCTGTCGGCGAGGAGCTGAGTGGAAGGCCTCCGGTTTTAGCCGCGAGTTCATTGAGTTGCGAATCATAGAGGGCGAATTCGTCGGCGGTATCGTTCTGGCGGGCGTAGGCATCGGCCATCAGGTCCGCGACATCGAGGCGCTCGGGAGCCGACGGGAAGGACGCCAGAAACTCCTTGCCGGCCGCGATGACGGTTGCGGGTTCGCCATAGATGACAAGCGCGCGGATGAGTTGGGCGTGGAGGGCCGCGCGCTCGGGGGCGTTGGGAAAGCGCTTGTCAAGGTCGGCAAGGAGCTCGACCGCCTTCGAGCGATGGAAGTAACTCTGCGCCCTCGCGGTTTCGGATTGGTATTCGGTTTCAGGGCGAGTGCCGTTGAGCCAGAGCGAGAGGATTCCGTTCCAGTAGCCGGGTCCCTGATCGAGGGTGGCGATATCGCGATACAGCGTGAGGTTCTGGGAACCGAGGGTGAGAGGTTGGTCGGGTGCTTCCAGAAGAATCTGGATTAGGCGAGCCAGGCCGACCTGTGCGGCTGGCTCACCATTTGGCAGAGTGCCGTCGGTCGAGGCCAGCGCGTAATTGTAGCGGGCGGATTCGGCGTAGGAGTTTATCGAGGCGCTGAGCGCCGCCAGGGTATAGAGATCGGTGGGCGTCCAGACGCCATTGCGAGCTTCGCGTGCGATGCGGAAGGCATCGAGCGTCTGCCGGGAGGAATCGAGTCGGCCGGCTTGCTGGTCATAGAAGAAGATGCGGGCAAGCGCATTGAGTGCTTCGGGACCATCGGGGTTTGCGGCTAATTGCGCCCGGGCCTCGGCTACAAAAGCTCGCTGGCGATGGGTCTGGTCGAGCAACGCAAAGTATGACTGGATAAGCTCAGTGGGCCATAGCGGTTGGAAGGCATGATCGTAGACAGCGAGGGCGGCATCGATGTTGCCACGGCGAAACTCCAGCAGGGCCTGGGTGCGAATGGGAAAGATGTGGTCCTGCGGGAACTGATGGCCGTACTGGGCGATGAGGGATTCGGCCGCAGGCCAGTCGTGCTGTTCGAGCTGAAACTGCAGGAACGCCGCGTAAACTGCGGGCTGGTCCGGATAGCGCGCGAGGAAGGCGCTAAAGGTGGACGCGGTCTGCGATGGCGGCAGATTCTGCAAATAGATCGCCCCAAGAATGCGTTCGAAGGCCCGCCAGGAACGCTGCTGGGTGGGGTCGATATAGGTTTCGGTTGCGATAGGCGGAGTTGCGGCCACTTCGTTGAGGATTGCGATCTCCTGTGGAATGAGCAGACGACGCTGGTAGAAGTCCGCCAGTTCGAACTTGGCGGCGATGGGGTCCGCGGCGTGGGCAGCGTAGAGCTTCCAGTCCGATTCGGCGGCAGCTTCATCGAGGGCTTGCTCGTCGGCGCGGGCGCGAAGCTCATACAATTCGGCATTGCCTGGGTTCGCGGCAATCACTTGAGCCAGCTGGGCCTGGGCCTCCTTGGGTGGGCGAGGGTAGAGGGCTTGAGCGGCCGGGAGTTGCATCGCGCGGAAGAGTGCCGACTCGAGCGTGGAGGCGCCGACGATGTGCTGGAGCCAAGGGGGAAGTGTCGCGCTCGCCGTTATCGGGATGGCGAGACTGCCAAGGATGGCGATGCTGGCGAGGACGGCTCGACGCGTTGTCTGTAGTGCTTCAGGGAACGACATCGATGGAAACCTCCTGACTGCCCAGGTTGTGGGCGACGTCCTCGGCGGTAACTGTGAGAGTGTAGCGGCCGATGGGCAGATCGTTTGGAACAGTGAGGCTGCCGGTGTTGGTTTGGGCGCGGGGATTCCAACGAAGTGTCACCGGGACCACCCCTTCGATCTGTGCAGTCAGAGTACGCGTGGAAGCGGAAGCGGCAGCGCGTATTTCGAAGGTCTCGCCGCGGTGCAGAGTGGTTCGCGGGAGTTGAAGTTTGACCACGGGAGGAGTGCTGGCGATCACGAAGGTTTTCGCTTCGCTGTAGGTATTGCCGCGCGTGTCTCTCAGAATTAGCCGGACACTGTAGGTGCCGTCCTTCATCTCCGGCGGCGCAAGAAAGCGTGTCTCCCATAGTCGATTTGCCTCATCGCCCGGCGCCTGCAGATCTTCGCTGGCGAGATGACGGAGCGGCTTGGTAAGGCCGAAGGGAAAGAGTGCAATCACAGAGGTGATTTCGGCATCGGTGCGAACGCGCAGCACGGGATCGCCAGGACGGATGACACGGGGGCGCAGCAGCGCGCGCGGAACGGCCAAAAAACTGGTGTATGGCGTGACGAATTTGTAGCGGCGCGAGAGCCGGATGATTTCGTCGATGGCAGCTTCTGATTCGCCTTCGCGATCAATTTGGTCGAGTAGCGCGTTGACGCGGGCCTGGGCCCAGATGCGTGGAAGCTGCGGGTGAGTCAGGTCATTCGCCGGGAGTGGGGACTGCGCGGTGACGTTGAGCGGATTGCCGTCGCGGGTTGCGTGAACGGCGAGGCTGAGCTGGGTCGAGGACGGCTGGTATTGACCGACCCACTGGGCGATGGAGCCCGGGTAGACTGCGTCATCGAGTGGGTAGATGAGCGAGGTATGGGCAGCCGGTGAAGGAGTGAGTGCGAGCCCGATGACCGGGCTGCGACTGAATTTGGAGGTCCACGACGCGAGGTGAGGCTCAACTGGCTCGGTGGAAAGAACCGGTTCGAGGAAGCCGCCGTTTTGCGCGAGCCTGCGGAGGAGTGGGAGGTTGGCATCGTCGCCCACCGCGAAGACGTCAGTCTGGGGCGGGTGAGGAGACTGTTTCCAAATGGTTGCATAGCGGGCAACAATCTTGCTGCCGACTACCGTTTCTCCGCGGTCGGAGCCGCCGTCGGAGAAGATGGCGATGGAGGTGTCGGGTTGCGTGGATTGGCCGATTGCTACGCTGAGTGCTTTCAGCAGGTCCGTGCCGCCGCGGAGCTTGCTGGAACGGACGAAGTCCAGAGCCTGCTGAATCGATTGCGGACTAGCAGCGACGGGCTGCGGCTGAAACTCCGCCACATTCTGATTGAAGAGGAGAATGTTGAAGCGGTCGGTGGGTTTGAGCGTGTGAAGGGTGGCTTCGAGAGCGGAGTAACTGCGTTCGAGTTTGTCCCATTGCATGGAGAGGGAGTTATCGAACAGGAGGATGACGGTATGGAGTGAGGCCTGAGCCAGGGTGGTGGGCTGGCTCTTGCTCTGTGGGTCAGCAAGTAGGAATTGCGCCTCGAAGAAACCGGGCTCGGGCGAGGTGGAGCGGGGGCCTGCGACCGGTTCGCCGGCAGTTGGCAGCGGCGTATGAGGATCACGATGGGTGATGATCTCGAGTTTGTCTGCAGATGCCTGCGATAGCAACCAGGTAGCCTGGAAGTCGTCATCGAGCGAGAGGCTGGTGGCTTTGAAGGAGCCTTCGACGGTATTCGGGTCATTGGTCGTGAGGCCGAGCGGGAAGAGTTTGGAGGCTGCGGCGAAGTCCTGTAAGCGATGAACCGAGCGAAGAATAAAGTGAAGGGTAAAGTTCTTGACAGACTGCTGCTGGCCGGCGTCGGGCTTCAGCGGGAGGATGAAATACTGTTTGAAGTCGGAAGCAGCGAGGCGTTGGTGGTACTCGATCTCGAGACGTTTGGTACCGTACGCAGGAATCGGAACGATCTGGGCAGCAAACAATGAAGTGGTTCGGGGATCTTTGTCGTCGCGCTCGCCGGCCTCGAGCAGTCCCGGGTCCACGGCTTGCAGGCGGGCCTGGTCGTAGACCTGCTCAGCACGCTTGCGCTCGAGGATGACGGCGGGGATGCGCACGGCCCCGTCCCAGACGGCGAAGTCGGAGACTGTAGAGCCGGTCGGAAGCGAGAAGCGATAGGTTCCCTCTTCTATCTTCGCCGTGTGGTTGGTGAAGATCTGGACGATCGAGACGTGGGCGTCGCCGTTGTCGATGGAGATGTCGACGCGCATCTCATCGAGCGAGAGAACCGACGGGTCGGGCGCCTGCTTGTCGCGGGGAGTTAGTGTGCCGGCGTCCGGTCTGGCTGGGAGCGTAAATCCGACGAGCAGTAACAGCAGAGCGAGGGTCTTCATGGGATGTTCGCCTCGGGAATGCGGACGAGGCCATTTTCGGTACCAACATAGAGTTCGCCGTCGCGGGCGGCGAAGGCGGTGACATTGAGAGAGGGTAGACCGTCGGCGACCGCGGACCACCGACCAGACGCGACCGAGTAGACGAGTAGACCGTGTCCGAGGGTGCCAGCGTAGATGTGCGAGGAGGTGGCGAAAAGAGCGTTGGGGTTGATCACGAGATCGCGCGGGATCCCGGCGGGTAGCTCAATGGGGGTGATGTTGCCCTGGCCGTCGAGGGTTTCGAGACCTGCGCCGTATGTGCCAACAAGCACGCTGGAGCCCGGCATGCGGAGCAAAGCGGTGATCCAGTTGTGTTTGAGCCCCGAATTGGTGACCGTCAGATTACGTTCGACGGCGTTCGACTTGAGGATGGAAATGCCCCCGAGGGTTCCGGCCAGGAGTTCGTCGGAGGTCGTGTTGGCTAGAGCGTAGACGTGGTTGTTGACAAGGCCCTGGAAGGCATAGAGGCTTTCCGTGCCGGATGGGCCAATGAATGTGATGCCGGCGGGCGTGGCTAGTGCGGTTCCGGTCGGCGTGAAGGCAATGTCGGTGACGTGGTCGGAGATGAGACCGTCCCGACGGCCCAGGGTTTGCCGGGGAATGCCTTGTGCGTCGAATAGGACGACGCCGTCTGCGGTGGCTGCCGCGATGGTGTGGCGCTGGGGGTCCACCGCGAGCCGATTGATGCAGAAGAGATGATCGTCTTCCAGATGGTGAATCTCCCCGCTCGGGGTGAGCAGGTCAATACCACGATCGAAGAACCCGACATAAAGAGTCCCATCGGGCGCAAAGGCAAGTGCAGAAACGTTCCGATCGGTAAGGCTCGGCGCTGAGGGCGGAATTGCGGGTGCCCAACTCGCGCCCGTGCTGTAGAGGAGGGTCCCATTCGCGAGTGCGTAGAGCCCATCCGGGGCTGTGAGGAAGGCGTCGATTCGTTGCGATGACGCGGCCCCGGGACCGACAGCAATTGAGGCACGCCGGAGATAGGGGTGGGCCTCGAGCGGAATTTGCTGGATGCCCTGGTCGAGCGTACCAATGACGAGTTGGCTGCCATTGAAAGCCAGGGCGTGGCTGAAGAAGCCCCGGCCCAGAATACGCATGGGATGAAAGGACGAGGCGGTGAGATCGAACTCCGCGGTGCCGACCGGGGTTCCCACGAAGGCGTGCGTCGGTGCAGGGGGCGGGGCAATTGCAATGGATTCGACCTGGTCGTCTGGGAGGCCAGAGGTCGAGTCGGCATGAGCGACCATACCGGCGTGAAGGTAAAAGATGCCGGAGTTGCGCGTACCGATGAGGAAAGATGAGGAATCGATGGCAGCGAGGGCCGTGATCTGGAGGGCTGCCGGATCTACACCGGGCGAGCTAAAGCGAACCGGCGCCAAAGTGACACCGTTGTAAAGCAGGACTCCGTGGCGCCGAGTTCCAAGGAGGAGGTCGCCGGTGGAGAGTGGTGCCAGCGCAGTGAGGTCACGATCCTCGAGCGCGGCAGGCAGGAGTTGGTGAATCGTCGGAACGGTCTGTGAACTAGGTTCAAGCAGCAGAAGCCCGGCGCCACTGGTAGCCAGAAGAAGCTGGGGCTCACTGGTGTTGCGGAGGCGCGCGCTGGTGATGCCGACAATGGATGCGACGGGAATTTCATAGCCGCTGCGAAGGCTCAGGCGCACGGTTCCGTCGCCGTTGAGGACGGTCAGGCCGGACGGACCCGCAAGGTAGAGGTCCCCGGCGAAGAAAGCTCCGGTGGCATTGCCGGAAGCGGATGCAACGGGTTGAAAGCCGAGGTTCTGAGCCCGGTTCGAGGAAAGATCGATTGTGCTCAGGGCGAAGGCGAGTTGATCTTCGCCGGTGGCGGCCTGGGTGGCGCGCGTAAGCGCCCGGCGGGCGCTGAAGACTGCGGCAAGTGCGACGGCCAGCACAACGGCAGCGGGAATTGCCAACAGCAGGAGGCGCGAGGATCGGGAGCCACCGGGGAGGCGCGGGAAATTCATTTCGGGCACAGACTTCCGCTTCGCTTGAAGGTGAGGGTGCGAAGTGGACACAGCTTAGCACGATCTCGCCGCGCGACGACGCACATGGCGAAACATTGGTATGCCGCTGAGCGTTGTCGCGAAATGTCGTCGGATGAAGTGCGCTGACAGTCGCCGGGATGGGCCCGCTCTTTCCCGGTTTCGACGTAGACCCGGTGCGGGAGGGCCCGGAGTCGATGGAGGGCGTAGGGCGCAGGCCGCAGAGATAGTCTTAACTATGGTCGAGCGAAGAAAGCCGTCACTTTGGCGGCCTCCAAGTATCTGATCTTATGCTGTGCCCGGAGCGATTCGAACGCCGGGGTGGAAGATCCCGCCTTACCAATGCAGCGGGACGTTCCTAAAGCGATCTGCGAAAATCCCGACCGAGCAGAGTCCGCAGTGCGCAGGCAGATCCTGGAATCCCGCGCGGCGGAGGGCGCGCAGGAAGAGCCAAAGGGTTTTGCCTCTATCACATGTGAATCCGCGCGGGGCCCGGCCCCAAGGAGTTTCGCCTACTCAGGCGCAATCGAACGAAGCAGAACCCCCAAAGCCTGGACACGCTCAGCAATCTGATCCGAATAGGAGCGGACCTTGGCGGGGTCGGCAGCGTCCATGCAAATCAGGTATTGCAGGTTGGAGAGGGCTTCGGCAATGTTGCCTGCATCGATGACGAAGCTATGATCTACCAGAAAAGAGTGTGACAGGTCTGGAATATCCATGTGAAATGCCTTGTCCGGCCCGGGTCCCTTGCCCGATAGCCAGAAACCTCGCGGTTTGAGCGATCCGCGATACCTCCCGTCCTCGACTGTCCGGGCGATTCGCAATACCTCTTTTTCGGTTGGCCGTTCTCTGCTCCAGCCTGGGAATAGATGCCCCTAGAGCCGTCCCGGTGTTGGGGTCGGTGTCGTCGCCCGTATACAGCGACAGCCCTAGGGTTTTCACCAGTAGACAGTCGTGCAGGTTTCGACACTAAGTATTTTCACTATGTCTGCGTAGTGCAATCCAAAGGCCAAATTCCTCTTCCCGGTCCGTGCAATGGGCATGCCGGACAAGCACCAATGGCAAGGGCACGGCCATTCCGCCTGACAGAGGGGGATAGCCCGACGGATGACCCATGGAGGTTGGTGCTAGCCGCTCCTAACTCCGACGAGACCCGGCCGCTATATCATTCAAAATGATCAATCAAGATGGCAGCCGACCGGAAGTCGGCGCTTTTGGAGTTTTTCAGATCCTGGAGCAGCGAGTCGAGATGTATCTGGCAATGCCGATTACCTAAAGACGTTCCTGGTCGCAAGAGCGACGTCTCGGACTGCCCTCGGATCCAATACCTCCACTCGGTGGGGTTGTTACGGGCTAGCTCAACTCGGCGCCGAACCATGACTAAGAAAGCACGTATTCAACAGGGTTTCCAACTCGTACCCATCGCCGCGCAATCAGGAAGCTAGTAATTAGTACATTAGGAGCCGACTACACGGACGGTGATCTAGCGAACCTCGACATGTATTGAGCCGTGCTAGACTTCGCAGCAAACATGCGAAACGAACACGTCGTCGCCTATCGAGGAACTTCAATCCGAAGCACAATGAAGACGCGGAACGCTTTAGCTCATTTTCAAGAGCCAACGCACCGCATTTTTTTGCAACTTCAGATGCTCCGGCTGCCACATTGCATGAAGCGTACCGCCCATCCCTGTGTAGACGACGCGTCCTTTCCCATACTCGTGGGCCCAGCCGCTGATCGACACCGTGCCTAATGTGTGGGGCGGGGGCTCGCTCGTCGCTTGGTTGCCGCTTACGCCCTGGCGCCCCGCCGCACTCTGGCTTCCAGGCACGCCTTGGTTCGGGCGCCCTCCTCCTCCGCCGCCTCCCTGGCGAGCGCCATAGCCGGGAGCGTAACTCAGCCCATCGAGGTTTTCACTATGAATGAGGATGTTTTTCGGATCCTTATCGTAGACGGTAAAAAACTGCTCGTCAGTGACCATAAAATCTTCGACGCCCTTGGTTACTGGGTGGTCCTTATTGACGATCCGCACTTTAAATGGGCGCACAGGTGGATACCCGTTTCGAAAAGTAGGAGGGTCATACACAATGCTTCCGCCTTGAACGTCCCTATAGCTGGGCTGGGAGTTTGAGACGAGAGCGCTGTTGTGGAACGAGTAAAAGCCGTTTCCCGCCGCCACAAACTCCTTCACTGCGTTCCCCTGGTCTTCCGTGAGCCAGTCTTCAGGTTGTTCCCGTGGAAAATCTCCGGGATTCTCAAGATCCCCGGCAGAAATCCATTGGTCGGGACCTATATACCCTTGCGGCCATATCATATTGTCGCGGAAGCAGATGAAGAGCTGATAGGGCTCAAGCATGCTTCGCGATAGTTTGTCGTAGTTGGCCGTGTAATGGATCGGGAGGGAAAGTTCTCCAAATAGCCTGTCCAGGCAAATCCGGGTATAGTCTGGATTGTGATAGCGATCGCCGATCAAGGCAAGTGTGCGTGGTCCGCCGGCTCTCCCTGCCGTTTGCGTCGCAGGTGCCTGAGACAAAGCCGATACTCCGGACGCCCCGAGCGTCCCGATTGCTGCCGCCGCTCCAGCGTTCTTCAGTAAATCTCTTCGCGATATCTCACTTAGATTTTTCATTCAGCATTCCCTCTTCCAGAGTTAGTCGCCATCGAGACCTCTGCTTCACCAGACAATCTGATTGGGGCAAGCTCGCCGTCATGACATTTTCAGCAGCCACCGCACCGCGTTCTTTTGCAGTTGGAAGTACTGTGGCTGCCACATCGCGTGGACGGTATGACCTATAGCGGTAAAGACGACCCGCCCCTGCCCATATTCATATGCCCACCCGCTGTTAGATGTGGTTCGGGGCTTCTCCTCCGCCATAGGAGCATTCCCGGGCCTAGGAACAGCTGCATTTCCGGGCCTGGGAATGGCACGCTGGCCATAGGTCAGCCCGTCGATATTGTCGCCAACAAGGAGCAGATTCTTCGGATCCTTATCGTAGATCGGAAAATGCTGTTCATCGGCGACCATGAAATCCTCTATCCCCCGGGTGACGGGATGATCTTTGTTCACAACTCGCACCTTGAAGGGCCGGAGAGGCGGATGACCGTTATAGACTCCTCCCATGACGTCACGATAGTTCTTTGAGCTGAGAGAGATATCGCTGGCGTTGTGGAGCGCATAAAAGCCGTTTCCTGCGGTCACAAAATCCTTCACCGCCGCACCCTGTTCCTCAGTGATCCAGTGCTCCCCTTGCTGAGGCGGATAATCCCAAGGATTCTCAAGGGCGCCCTCGCCGGCCCAAGTGTCGGCATAGCCGCTCTTGGGGCGAATTGTTCCATCGCGGAGACAAATGAAGAGTTGGTAGGGCTGAAGCAGGGCCGCCGACAACTCGTCGTAGTTAATCGTGTAGTCGATCGGCAGGTCGAGCTCCTTAAAAAGCCGGTCGAGGCTGACCCGAATGTAATCCTCGTTGTGGTACCTGTCCCCGATCAGTGCGAGAGTGCGAGGCGGGCCGCCGCTCGCAGATTGCTTAGCAGCCGTTTGGGACTGCGCCCCAATCCCGCGCTCTGCAAACGCTCCCGCGACAGCAATACCTCCCGCATTTTTCAGCAGATCTCTTCGCGATATCCGACTGGATTCTTTCATCAGGCTGCGCCCTCCTTCGCCACCACTTGTCCACTTACCGCTTCGTCTCTTCGCCAATCTTTCCTTACGCCGCGTTGCCGACAGCCTTCACCCAGAATTTCCCGGGCCGCGGCTCGGATGCCTGCACTCCGAAGCCTGACCTGAGACTAGCGTGATAAACCCGCTGCACCCGCTTCAGGTCACAGATGAACCCTCCTTCGAGGCGGGCTCATCATCCGTCGCGGGGACTCCAAAAGCCATTCATGAAATCCGCTCTCAGAAGGCCAGCGTTAAAGACATCTGGCCATTCCGGGCGGCTCCGCTGCTTGTTATCGTTCCAAAAGCTGCACTAGTGATACTCGTTGATGGTGCCGAGAAGTTGGTGATGTTCAAGACGTTAAAGAACTCAGCTTTGAAAGTCAGCTTCAGGTTTTCATGGATCGGTATCTTTTTCATTACAGCGGCATCCCAATCCTTAGTTCCGAATCCTCGGAGGTTGGATAGCTCTGCGCGTTCATCGCCGAAGGTGAAAGCCGGGGTCGGGGTGAATGCGGCCGCATTTATGTAGAGGTCTGTGCGTGGATTGAACGACGCGCGTGTGTCGTTGGGAAGATAGGGAGAAACCCCGGGAACAATGTTAGGCCTTGCAGTTCCGATGCCAGGTAGTGAGAGAGCGCTGTCGCTCACAGCTAGCGGAGTACCCTTTTTGAAGGAGGCGACTCCCGAAGCAGTCCAGCCGCCAATAAACCCATTGGCCACCCGGTTATGGAAGCCCAATGCCCCTTCCCCGAACGGCAGGTTGTAAGTGTATGCCACTAGAAATACCTGGGGAATGTCAAAACTGGCCAGAGCTCGCGCGTCTTTGGCGAAGTTGTAATAGTTCTGTGTGCCATTTTGGTCGGTAATATTCTTTTCGATCGTATAAGACGACAGAAACGAAATTCCGTGGCTGAGTATTTTTTGAACGCGGAGCTGCAAGGCGTTGTAGGTTTCGTCTTCGTTCGCGCTTTGCAGGTTCGTGATGTTCTGAAATTGGGGATAGGGACGGAGGGCCTGTGCGACGGTCCCGCTAAATCCCGTATAGGGGCTGGTAATGCCAGCAGCGTTAGCCGCCGCCGAGCCGACATTCGCATTCAGAGTGTTGCCGAGGCTTAGATAACTCGGGTTGAGCTGGTTAATATCGAGCGCCCCGCCGTACATATGATGGGACTGCGTGCCTACATACGACGCATCCAATACAACCCCTCCCCAGAACCTCTGCTGGATTCCAACGTTATAGTTTTCCACCTCCTGTTCCTTGTCCGCATAGGGCGGCTCCCATGTAGTAGCGAGGCCGTTGCCAGTCGTGGAAACCAAACTGGGGACAGTGGGGACGTAAAAAAAGCCGTTATCCCATTCAAATGTCGGAGTAATTCCGCTGCTTGTGTTGGAGGTGGTAGCCTGTCCGAAATATCCCTGCTGGTTCAGGTGTACCGCCTGTTGATCGCTGTCGTTCCATTGGAGACTATAGGCGGCGCGAAACACCGTACCAGGCCTGAAGGCGTAGGCGACGCCAAGTCGAGGTCCGAATCCTTTGTGCCACGGAATGGCGAACTGATTGGCACCGTCTGCGCCCGGGATGGTGCCCGCAAAAGTCAACGCTCCAAGAATGTTTCCTGCGCCGGGGTTCGGAAGAGTAGGATCGAAATTTGCGAGCCTGTCATCCCGATCGTGAACCGGCACGCAGTACTCCCACCGCAGACCGTAGGTGAGCGTCAGATTGGGCCTCACCTTCCAGGCATCCTGCGCGTACGCAGCCCAGTAGGGCTGAATCATCGCTTGGGCAGGATCCGTGCCAAGCGATGCCGAATCCACATCGCCTAACAGGAAACTTGCTGGAGCAAAGCCGGTTGTCGATTTTCCCGGAAGCGACGTCTCCTGAGTCGCAAAGGTCGCCGAGCCCCAATTGGTTCCGGGGTATTCGGATCCTTGGATTCCGATGGTGGCATAATACTGATACTCCATGCCAAATTGCATTTCGTGCGTGCCATGGGTCCAGGAGAAGTCATCGCCAAGCTGCGCATCCGAGTGCGTAATCTGGTTGAGATTTGCGCCGCCTTCAATGGTATATCCACCGGCGCTGATCGCTGGCGCGCCGGTCTCGTTTACGCCCGTCAATCCCGCCTGGGCACTGTAGTTGGATCCGCTCGTGAGAGAGGATTGGCCACCTTCGTCTTCCAAAAAACCCAGCAAGCTGAAACCAAGAATGAGGTGGTTGAACTTAGTGGTTGAAAAGGCCTTCTCCCAGTTCAGAATTGGCCGGTACCCGCGGTAGGTGTATAGGGTTTCGGCTTCACCACAGATAAAAGCACCGAACGGGCAGATTTTGTTGTTTGGACCCTCAAAATAGTTATAGCTCACGGCGATATGATCCGTGGGGCTGAACGTGTGGTTGATCTTGATGAGGTATTGGTTGCTGCCAATGGTACTGACGGTCGTGCCGATATAGTTGTTCACAATGGCGTTGGCGGCGCCATAATTCGGGAGCGGCATTAGAGCCGCGAAGAATTTGGATACTTTGCTAAATTCACTGGGACAGATTGTGTTGAGAACGCCATTGCAATCAAACTGCGTCCGCGTATATCCCCCGCTTCCATTCGGCGCCGTCGTCAAGGGATCGTAGATGGCCGGGATGCCGGCGGCGGAGAAATTCCCAGCCCTCATCGCCTGCGTCAGTACGCTATAAATCGCCGCCGTATTGGCCGTCGAGTAGCGGAAGCCATCATAGTAGCCGTAGAAAAAGGTTTTATTGTGTTGAATGGGGCCGCCCAGTTCTCCCCCGAACTCGTTTTGGTGATCGGCTCCGGGAACGGTTTCAAAATATGTCTTCGCGTCGTAGTTGGTCGTTCGGTTGAACTCAAATACCTGCCCATGAAAATGATCGGTGCCAGATTTGAGCGAGTATTTGATGTTTCCCGTTGAGGTCCGTCCTGTATCCGCCCCGCCGTTACTTCCAATAACCTGAAATTCCTGCACGGCGAATGCCGGCACGGGCATTGTGGAAGTCGCCGACTCCTGTCCTGTGTTAAAGCCCGCTGGGGTTACGTCAACCCCGTCGACGGTTATGGACTGCTCACTGCCGGCTCCGCCGTTCAAGGAAGAGCCGTTATAGCCTGGCTCCAGTTGCAGAAACTCGCTGGCAGCCCGGATGGACGAAGAGACTTGAATAGGGATGGTGGAAACCAGGTCGTTGGTCACGGTGGTTTGGAGCATAACGCTGTCCGGGTTGATCAGCGGCGTAGATCCTCCATTCACTTCGATAACTGTTTGCGTGGAGCCTAATTGAAGGTGGAAATCCACTCCCACGTCCCCGCCAACGGTAACGGTCACGTTCTGTTGCGTGGAAGTCGCAAACCCCTTGGAGGTTGCAGTGATGTTATAGACCCCGATAGGGAGCTCCAGCACATAGTAGCCGCTGGTATCGCTTTGTCCGGTGGAGAGAACGCCGGTATTGATGTCACGTGCGCTCAGGCTCGCACCGAGGATGATAGCCCCGGTCGGGTCCGTTACCCGCCCGCTCACTTTTCCGCCGACGTTTTGACCTGAGCAGATGGCGACGGAAACGAGCGCGCCTGCAACTAGCGAAATCGATTTCCGTAGTATGGATGTGCGGTGTTTTACGCTGTGCATGTGGGGGACTCTCCTTGAAGAAAGCTTCATGGGTGGCGGGGGGCCATAGGAGTGCTCCCGCTCTAGGAGATCAGATGTCATACAACAGCGGGCATAGTAACCAGCTCAGAACTTTTCTGTCAAGTGGATTTATTTCGAGGCCGGCCAGTGGCTCCTTTGCCCCCCCATCGAGGGCAGCTCCCCGCGCCCGCTTCGGCATCAAGATCCCGGCGCCTCCGCGGACATTTTCCTCTCCGGAGCCTACAGAAAGATCGGTACCCCGCCCTTTTTCCCCGGGAAATGATACCAATGGAGTATTGATACCTGCTCGTTATGCCCGCTCTTCCTTTTCGGGCTTGCCTCAACAGTGCTGCGCCTCGACCAGGAGAGAGGGCGACGCCACTGGCAGTCTTCGTGGTCTGAAGAAACTTTGCCGTTGACAACTCGGGTCGGACCGCCAGATCATATGATGTCGTACATCTTGAACGATCTTCCGCTGCGCAAAGTTTTCAGGGCGCAAGAGGGCGGAGGACCGAGCGACGTGTTGCGCTCCGGGCATATTCAGCGAATGCGCTCATTTCTGACACGGGATCGCCAGGGCGGACATTTACCTCCAAAGGGGGGCGACTTCGCTACAGGCTTATGACTATGGATGCACGCACATCGGTTTTCACGCTCCGCGGGGTATTTGGCTTTCCGGTAACCCCATTCCGACGCGACCTGTCCCTCGACCTCGATGCGCTTGAGCGCAATGTGGCCGAAATGGCGAGCTATCCCTTCTGTGCGTTGGTCAGTGCAGGCGGAACCGGCGAGGTATACTCCATGTCCATCGACGAGATCGAGCAGGTGATTGCGACCACGGTGCGCGTAGTGAACGGGAGAATGCCGGTGGTAGCGGGCACTGGCTTCAATGTCCCCATGGGGGTGGAAATTGCGCGTCGGGCCCAAAGGGCCGGGGCTGCATATCTACTGGTGCTGCCTCCCTACTATGTAGGCGCTCCTCATGAGGGTTTATTCGCCTATTATGAAGCGATCGGACGCGCTACTGAACTCCCTATTATGATCTACAGCCGGGATTGGGCTGTGTTCACTCCCGATATGGTAGCCAGATTGGCGGATCGGGTGCCGACTTTATCGGCATGGAAGGATGGTCAGGGAGACGTTCGAAAATACCGGCGCATCATGGAATACAACGGCGACCGCTTGGCCTGGTTCGGCGGGCAAGGGGACGATTGCGTCACTGCCTATTTCGCCATCGGGGTCCAGGCCTATACCTCAAGCATCTCGAACATCGCGCCCCGCCTCTCCGTGGAGTTGGCGGAAGCCGGCATGAACCAGGATTTCGCCCGGCTAAAAGAGTTGACGCAACGCTATGTCAATCCACTTTACGCTTTGCGCGAGCGTTCGAAGGGCTACGAAGTCGCCGTCATGAAGGAGGCGATGGAGATGCTAGGTAGAGCCGCCGGGCCTGTGCGGCCTCCGCTCATGAACTGCCGCCCGAACGATGTCGAGGAACTCCGCAAGCTACTGGAAGTCTATGGCGACGTCGCCTTGTCCTCAACGGCGCAGCCATCAAGCCTCCAGGTGTGATTGTGAGACCGATATCGGGCACAAATGTTTGCCTGGGGGTTCGACCACACGATCCGCCGCAGCCAGCAGAGGCCCGGTCCCGCTGCTCTTCATGGCCCATTGCCCGAGGCCGTTCCCGGCGGGGGGATCCCGGTTCATCGCGCGCCTCGTATTGAACTGGCTTCTTTCGCGATAAGTCAGACCAAGTTATGTTTCGTCGTGAATGGCGAGATCGTGCGCACGGCGGAGGCGCTCGCGGCTGCTGACCAAATGGGCGCGCATCGCGGCCCGTGATCCCTCCGGATCACGTCGTAGGACGGCTTCGAAAATCCGCTTGTGTTCATTATTGACGATACTGAGGTATTGGGCATGGCTGGCGGCATCTTGGAGCGCATCTACCCGAGTCCGCGGTATGGTCTTAGTCCCCAAATGACTCATGATGTCGACAAAGTAGCGATTTCCGGTGGAATATGCGATTTGCAGATGAAATTGAAAATCCGATTCCACCGTCTTTTCTGGACGATCTAAATTCGTCTGAAAAGCACTCATCGCACGGCGCATCTCCTCTATGTGCCTATCGGTTCGCCTGGCTGCTGCAAAAGCCGCCGCATCTGTTTCGAGACCTATTCGCAATTCCAGCATTGCCAATACGTCTTCCACGGTGATAATCGCGGATGCATCAATTCGAAATTGGAAACAATCCGGGACTGCACTCACGAAGGAGCCGATTCCATGACGGGTCCTAATAAGGCCAGCGGCCTGAAGACTGCTGATGGCCTCACGCACTACCGTGCGGCTAACTCCGTATTCGGCCATAATCATGGCCTCCGACGGAAGTTTGTCGCCAGGGCGGATGGTGGAACTATGGATGCTCTCGGAAAGGGCTTCCGCCAACGCATGCGTGAGTTTTTGAGAACTGCCGTTCCGGCGTAACTCTGGAGACGACGCCGTCCCAGGAAAGATTATTCTGCTCCTCGCCCCGGCAATTTGCGCGTAGCTTTGCGCAACGGGGAATTCGCGATCTTTGCTCAAACCTTCGGCACGCTGAGCGTTCGATGATGGCAAAGATTCGACGGAGTGTTCATTCTTCTCGTTAACGGCTTCGATCACCTTGCTCCGCATGCAACTTGGCCTCGACACAAGATGATAACAAATCTCTTCCGACATGAGACTTCCCGCAGCTCTTGGGTGGTGTCCTGAGGGGTTTGGACATCACGAGCTTCTGTGAGTGGAGTCTGAAATGTGTGTTCGTTGTGCCTCGCCAAAACCCCATAAGGGGCCGAGGAAATCTCAAGTTTTAGCGGCTCGGAGTCGCCCGACCTCCCAACATCGTGCAAAGGATGGGAATGTTATGAAACTGAAAGCCGACGGCAATTTGAAGAGCCACCCCTCTCACGGTCACCGGGCAACACGAATCATCGGCCTAATCCTAAGTGTGCCAAAGTGGCGATAGGTTCATTTATTACAGCCCCCCCGGTTATCCAAGCTTTTTGAAACTCGGAGACAGCAACCTGGCCTAGAAATCAATGTCGCGCCGATATAGCCCGTCTCTAAGCCTGGGCTTGTGGGTCCGATCCCTGCCTCGCCCACCATCCTGATTTGCCCGCTGCCGGCATCTCGAGTGGGTTGCTCTCCGCGCCGGAATCCTCTATCCTTGGAGTTGCAGCCGCTGATGATTTCAATCGCTTGCACAATGTGCGCCCGTAGCTCAGCTGGATAGAGCAACTGGCTACGAACCAGTAGGTCGGGCGTTCGAATCGCTCCGGGCGCACCATTCCAAACCATTCAAAATAAATTGGATACGGCGTTATTGCCTAAAGCATCTGGTCTTTTCTGCATCTCCACCGTAGGCGATTTTGAGACGGTGAATTCCTCCGAGGATTTGCAGTCTGCGCCCGTTCGGTCAGAGTGGCGCCGGTTCCATTTAAGGCACAGTCACCGATTCCACCGGGGGGTCGTAGCGGGAGCCTCAGTCAACGTCCTCAACCAGGGCACAGGCGTAGCTCAGAACGCTTTTCAGGGACGACCATGCGAACTCGGCTAAGTGTTCTATTTTTGTTGGGAACTGTTTGTGGCTTCGGACAGGCGCAGGCGATGCGACATCCGGGAGTGCTCGTGAGCGGGCGGCAGCTGGATTTTGTGAAGCAGCAAGTGAAACAGAAGAAGGAGCCCATATACGGCGTGTATGGGAAGGCAGTCGCCAGCCAGTATGCCGCGCTGGGTTACAAGCTTCAAGGGCCGCCGACGACGGGCGTTATCGACTGCGGACCGTATTCCAACCCGGACCATGGATGCCATGCTGAGGATGCCGACGCGACCGCGGCGTATCTGCAGGCGGTATTGTGGTGGATCAGCGGCGATCGTCGCTACGCGGACGACTCGATCCGCATTATGAATACCTACAGTCATCAGCTAAAGGCCTACACCAGTAGCAATGCCCCACTGCAGGCAGCGTGGAGCGCGGAGATGTGGCCGCGGGCGGCTGAGATCATCCGCTACAGTGCTGCAGGATGGAAGCCGGAGGATGTGCAGGCTTTCAGTGCAATGCTTACGAACGTCAATCTGCCACTGATCAGGGAGGGCTCCCCGAAGAATGGCAATTGGGAGCTAAGTATGATCGAGGGCATGATGGGTATCGCCGTGTTCACGGATGATCGCCCGCTGCTGGACCATGCGGAAGCAATGTGGCATGAGCGGGTGCCGGCGTATTTCTACAACGTTCAGCTCGATGGCAACTATCCGAAACCTCTTCCCCGCGGCACTTCCAGGACAACCTGGTATGGGCAGACGACCTTCGATGCGAGGACCAATGGCATAGCACAGGAGACCTGCCGCGACCTGGGCCATACCGGCTACGGCATTTCTGCAACCATGGCTGCGGCGGAGACTGCGCACATCCAAGGCGACAAACTCTATGAGAGCGAAGAGCCACGGCTCATTGGAGCGATGGAGTTCGATGCCCGCCTGTTGCTGAAGAAGGAGCCGGCGCCGAAGGCGGTCTGCGGCGGCAACATCCACTACGGCGATGGGTACACGCTTGGCATTGGGTACAACGAGTATCACAACCGCCTGGGGCAACCTCTGCCTCAGACGCGCCAGTGGCTGGACAATGTGCTTGCAATACCGTATCCGGTGGACCCTCATACTACGGTCTTCGAGTTGCTTACGCATGGCGAGGACGCTGACGGAACGCAGGTTAGAAACGCGGACCAGGAATAATGCGAACCATGAACTTACTCATGAGATATAGGTGCAGAGCAGCACTTATAGAGATACTTGGCGCCGAAGGGCTGGTGCTATGTGCGAGTGCATAGCGGGCAATCGCTCAGGTGGCAACGCCGACGGCGCCCCGATGTTGTGGCGGAGATTCGAAGAGAGATATGTATTCTTCGCGAAGCAAGCAGATGCCGCGAAGAGCCAAGTCATGCGAGGCCGTTCCTCGTAGTATTTCTC
Organism: uncultured Acidobacteriaceae bacterium; assembly: GCA_963764735.1. GTDB lineage: Bacteria > Acidobacteriota > Terriglobia > Terriglobales > Acidobacteriaceae > Edaphobacter. The sequence continues at coordinate 836,299 of CAVXTS010000003.1, read as the reverse complement.
GAAGGACGGAAATCCGCATAAGTTATTGATTTGTAATATGGTGGGCGAGGCGGGAATCGAACCCACAACCCCCGGCTTAGAAGGCCGGTGCTCTATCCAATTGAGCTACTCGCCCGGTGCCAGGCGGGCTAAGGCCCCGGCGAAGAGCTGGTTCGCCTGCCATTCCCAGTAGTGTATCCGATGTGTGGAGTGCGGCTCCGGCTCCGGGACTCTAGACAAGCACGCGACGGCTTAGGGATTGCGAAGCCGTCTTCGCGAACAGGTAGTGGTCCATCGCTTCGGCAGCCTTGCGACCCTCAGAGATCGCCCAGACCACCAGCGACTGACCACGGCGCATATCGCCGGCGGCAAAGATACCCTCCACCGAGGTCATGTAATCTGCGTTGGTGGCGACGTTGCCGCGGGCATCGAGTTCCAGCCCGAGCTGCTCGATCATGCCGGATCGCACTGGGCCAAGGAAACCAAGGGCCAGTAGCACCAAGTCGACGTCGAGCGTGAACTCGCTCCCGGGGACAGGCGTAAAGGAGGGTGGCGGCCCTACGCGCACTGCATGCAACTGCTTGACGCGGCCCTGCTCGTCGCCGCTGAAGCTGACGCTGCCAATGCTCCAATCGCGGATGCCGCCTTCTTCGTGGCTGCTCTCGGTGCGCAACTGCATGGGCCACATGGGCCATGGGGTGGAGGGAGCGCGCTGTTCGGGCGGCTTGGGCATGATCTCGAACTGGTGCACGCTCTTCGCCTTCTGGCGCAGGCTGGTGCCGAGGCAGTCGGCCCCAGTGTCGCCGCCGCCGAGGATGAGGACCCGCCTGCCCTCCGCGAGGATGGCAATGGAGGGATCGACCACATCCCCTTCGCAGCGGCGATTCTGCTGGGGCAGGAACTCCATGGCAAAGTGAATGCCCCTGAACTCGCGGCCGGGAATAGGCAGATCGCGGGGGCGTTCGGACCCGCCTGCCAGCAGGGTTGCGTCGTACTCTTCGACCAGGGTTTCCACGGGCACATTCACGCCCACGTGCGCATTGGTCACGAAGGTTACGCCCTCGGCCCGCATCTGCTCCAGGCGGCGGTCGACGATCCGTTTCTCCAGTTTGAAGTTGGGAATGCCATAGCGCAGCAATCCGCCGATGCGGTCGCTCTTCTCGTACACCGTCACCGAGTGGCCGGAGCGGCGCAACTGCTGCGCGGCTGCCAGTCCGGCGGGACCACTGCCCACAACGGCGACCCGCTTGCCGGTTTTCTCCTGGGGCGGCTCGGGATGAATCCACCCCTCGTCCCAGGCGCGCTCGACTACGCTGCGCTCAATCAGCTTGATGGAGACGGCCGGCTGATTGATGGCCAGCACGCAGGCTGCCTCGCAGGGCGCGGGACAGATGCGGCCGGTGAACTCGGGAAAGTTATTGGTCGCATGCAGGCGCCGGATGGCGTTCTCCCAGCGGCCATTGTAGACCAGGTCGTTCCAGTCGGGGATCAGGTTGTTCACCGGGCAGCCGGTGTGGCAGAAAGGCACACCGCAATCCATGCAGCGGGCGCCCTGTTCGCGCTGCTTCTCCTCTGGAAACGGCTCGTAAATCTCCTGCCAGTCCTGCAGCCGGTCTTCGACCTTGCGGCGAGTGGGCTGTTGCCGTTGAATCTCGAGAAAACCAGTAACCTTACCCATGCTGCACCTGCTCCGAAGTCACCATAGACGACGAGTTGACGGGAGAGACATAGACGGCATCGACGCGCGGAACCTTCAGAACCCGCTTGAACTCGTGCGGGAAGACCTTGATGAAGCGAGCCTGCGTGGTGTCCCAATGCCCCAGAATCCAGGCTGCCTGCGGGCTGCCGGTGAGGTCGATGTGGCGTTCGATCAGTTCGCGTACCAGATGAACGTCCTCGTCCGAGACGAGCGGCTCCAGGTCCACGCCGGCGCGGTTGCAGCGGCGGGTGGAGAAGTCGCCCTGATCGTCGTAGACGAACGCGCAGCCGCCGCTCATGCCAGCGGCGAAGTTGCGGCCGGTTCTGCCCAGTACCACCACCGTGCCGTTGGTCATGTATTCGCAGCCGTGGTCGCCTACACCTTCGACCACCGCGGTAGCGCCCGAGTTGCGAACCGCGAAGCGCTCGCCTGCGATGCCATTCAGGAACACTTCCCCGCCGGTCGCACCGTAGAGCACTACGTTGCCGACGAGAATGCTCTCCTCGGGCAGAAAGCTGGAGGTCTTGGGCGGATAGGCGATGATGCGGCCGCCGGATAGCCCCTTGCCCAGGTAGTCGTTGGAGTCGCCCTCGAGTTCCAGGGTGACGCCGGAGGGCACGAAGGCGCCGAAGCTTTGCCCGGCCGAACCCGCGAAGCGGAAGTGGATGGCCCCTTCGGGCAAGCCCGCGGTTCCGTAGCGGCGGGCAATCTCACCGCCCAACATGGCGCCCACGGTGCGATGCACATTGCGTATGGCGAAGCTTCCGGTGACTGGCTGCTTTGACTCCAGTGCGGGCGTGGCCTGCTCGATCAACGCATGATCGAGGGCCTGGTCCAGCCCGTGGTCCTGTGCCTGCGTGCGGCGACGCTTCACATGCGAAGGCAGCGTAGGCGAGAACAGGATAGTCGAGAGATCGACGCCCTTCGCCTTCCAATGCGACTCGGCAAGCACGGCATCGATCTTGTCCACGCGGCCCACCATCTCGTCCACCTTGCGGAAGCCCAGCTTGGCCATATACTGGCGCACCTGCTCCGCGATGAAGAAGAAGAAGTTGATGACGTGCTCCGGCTGCCCCTGGAAGCGCGCGCGCAGCACCGGGTCCTGGGTGGCAATACCCACAGCGCAGGTATTCAGGTGACACTTGCGCATCATGATGCAGCCCATTGAGATGAGCGGCATGGTGGCGAAGCCATACTCTTCCGCGCCCAGTAGTGCGGCAATGGTCACGTCGCGGCCGGTCTGCAGCTTGCCGTCAGTCTGCACGCGGATGCGGCTGCGTAGATCGTTGAGCAGCAGAACCTGCTGCGTCTCCGCCAGGCCAAGCTCCCATGGAAGGCCGGCATGCTTGATGGAACTGAGTGGCGATGCGCCCGTACCGCCGCTGTCACCGGAGATGAGGACCACGTCAGCGTGCGCTTTGGACACGCCCGCAGCTACGGTGCCAACGCCCGCTTCCGCGACCAGTTTGACCGCAATGCGCGCCTTCGGGTTGACATTCTTCAGGTCGTAGATGAGCTGGGCCAGATCCTCGATGGAGTAGATGTCGTGGTGGGGCGGCGGCGAGATAAGGCCCACGCCTGGGATGGAGTAGCGCAGCTTCGCGATGAAGTCGTCCACCTTATGCCCGGGCAACTGACCACCCTCGCCCGGCTTTGCGCCCTGCGCCATCTTGATCTGGAGTTCATCGGCGTTCACCAGGTAGTTGGCGGTAACACCGAATCGTCCGCTAGCCACCTGCTTCACCGCGCTGCGGCGCAAATCGCCGTTGGCGTCGCGCTTGAAGCGCGCTTCGTCCTCGCCGCCCTCGCCCGTGTTGGACATGCCACCAATGCGGTTCATGGCAATCGCGAGCGTCTCATGCGCCTCTTTGCTGATGGAACCGAAGCTCATCGCGCCGGTGGTGAAGCGCTTCACAATGTCCTTCGCCGGTTCCACTTCCTCGATGGGAAGCGGCTTGTCGGCGTACTTGAACTGCATCAGGCCGCGCAGCGTGCAAAGGTGCTTGCTCTGCTGGTCGACCAGGTCGGTGTATTCCTGGAAGGTGGTTGGATTGTTCTGGCGCACGGCCTGCTGCAGCTTGCTGATCGTTGCCGGGTTCAGCAGGTGATACTCGCCATCCACACGATATTGATACTGGCCGCCAACTACCAACTCCGTCTCCGACTCAGTCAGCGGCTGGAAGGCGAAGGCGTGCTTCATCAACGCCTCGCGCGCAAGCACATCCAGCCCCACGCCTTCGATGCGCGATGCGGTGCCGGGGAAATAATTGTCGATCAGCGATTGATTCAACCCCACAGCTTCGAAGACCTGCGCGCCGCGATAACTCTGCAGCGTACTGATTCCCATCTTTGAGAAAGTCTTCAGCAGCCCTTTGTTGATGGCCTTGATGAAATTCTTTTCGGCGTATTCCCCGGTTACGTCGTCCGCCATCAGGCCGCGCCGCTTCATATCGTGCAGCGTCTCAAACGCCAGGTACGGATTAATCGCGCTGGCGCCATAACCGATGAGCAGGGCGAAGTGCATCACCTCACGCGGCTCGCCGCTCTCGATGATCAGGGCCACCTGGGTCCGCGTCTTGTCGCGTACCAGGCGATTGTGCACTGCGGCCATCGCCAGCAGGCTCGGAATTGGCGCAAGCGTGGCATTGACGCCGCGATCGGAAAGGATCAGCAGCGAGTAGCCGGAACTCACGGCCAGCGCAGCCCGACCGCTCAGGTCGTCCAGCGCGTGCTTCAAACCGGCCTCGCCATCTTCCGCGCGGAACAGAGTCGGCAGCGTGGTTGCCAGCAGATCGCCCGAGGATATGCGGCGCAGCTTCTCCAGATCGCGATTGGTCAGGATCGGGTGCGGCAGCTTTAGCGTGTGGCAGTTCTCCGGCGTCTCGTCCAGAATGTTGCGCTCGGTCCCGATGTAGCTGATTAACGACATCACCAACTCTTCGCGGATGGGATCGATCGGTGGATTGGTCACCTGCGCGAACAGTTGCTTGAAGTAGCTGAACAACTGCTGCGGCCGGTCAGAGAGGCAGGCCAGGGGCACATCCGTGCCCATGGAGCCGAGCGGCTCCTCGCCCTTGGAGCCCATGGGTCCGAGCAACACCCTGAGGTCCTCCTCGCTGTAGCCGTAAGCTCGCTGACGGCGCAGCAGGGTTTCCGGATCCGATGAGATTACGCGCCAGGGCTCAGGCAGATGTTCCAGTGTGACCTGCTGCTCCTTCAACCACTCGGCGTAGGGTTGACGGCCGGCCAGCGACTTCTTAATCTCGGTATCGGAGATAATGCGGTGCCCGACAGTATCGACAAGGAACATACGCCCCGGCTGCAGACGGCCTTTCTTGCGTACGTCTTCAGCAGGCACATCAATCACGCCTGCTTCAGAGGCCAGCACCACCAGATCATCCTTGGTGACGATGTATCGTCCCGGCCGCAGGCCGTTGCGGTCGAGCGTGGCGCCGATCACGCGGCCATCGGTGAACGCCACTGCCGCCGGTCCATCCCAAGGCTCCATCAGGGACGCGTGATACTCGTAGAAGGCGCGCTTGTCCTCGTCCATGTCCGGATTGCCCGCCCAGGCTTCCGGAATCAGCATCGCCATGACGTGCGGCAGCGACCGTCCCGACTGGAACAGGAACTCGACCGCATTGTCCAGCGAAGCCGAATCGCTTCCCGCCGGCGCGATGACCGGATAGACCTTTTCGATCTCGTCCCCAAACAGTGGGCTCTCCAGCACAGACTGGCGCGCATTCATCCAACTGACGTTGCCGCGGATCGTGTTGATTTCGCCGTTGTGGCAGATGTAGCGATAGGGATGCGCGAGCTTCCAACTGGGAAAGGTGTTGGTGGAGAAGCGCTGATGCACCAGGCAGAGCGCGCTGGCTACCAGCGGATTCGCCAGTTCGACGTAGAACTTCTCAATTTGCGGAGCCAGCATCAGGCCTTTGTAGATGATGGTGCGACAGGAGAACGATGGGATGTAAAAGTCGCCCTTGTCCTCAATGTCGGATGCGGCAATCTCGCGGTTTGCCAGGCGGCGGACGATGTAGAGCCGGCGCTCGAATGTGTCTTCGTCCATGCCCTGTGGACGGGCCACGAAGAGCTGCTCGATATAGGGCTGGGAGGCGCGCGCTTCGCGGCCGATGGCATCGCCGTTCACCGGCGTATCGCGCCAGCCGACCACGGTCAGGCCTTCGGCCTGGCACTGGCGTTCCAACACACCCTCGCACTGCAGGCGGGCATGACGATCTACCGGCAGGAAGACCATGGCTACGCCATAGTTGCCCAACTCACCCAACTGCATTCCCAAGCGATCGCATTCCAGCGCAAAGAACGTGTGCGGAATCTGGATCAGGATCCCTGCGCCATCGCCCGTCTCCGGATCGCAACCGGCAGCTCCACGATGGGTCAGGTTGATCAACACCTCCAGACCCTTGCGGATAATGTCGTGGCTCTTCTCGCCGCGGATGCTCGCGACCAGACCCATGCCGCAGGCATCGTGCTCATTCTGCGGGTGATAGAGCCCTTGGGGTGCGGGAATGCGGGTTCGGCGATCAGATGCTTTCATGGCAACCTTCCGTTGAAGGATTCGTTTCCTGGCCAGATAGACACAACGAGTTCTTCGATTTCTACGCCCGGAAATGGGTTCCAGTGCTTGATCGACACGTCTGCCGCGGCAGACCACTTGAGCGTCGGGACAGAACTGAACGATTCGGTATCTACAAGTATAAAAGAAAAATCCGCAGCAGCGAAGATTCTTTCCTCCCGTGAGGAGACTTGTGCTTCCTATTCGATCTTACCGCATGCAGCTTCGCTGCGCATCCGATTTAAGGCATGCAGTTTCAGAGCGCGCGAGGGTGGGCTTCGTCGTAAACGCGCTGCAGCTGGTCGGCTGTGAGCTGAATGTGTCGCGTCGTGGTGAGGGTGATTGACCCGGCCGTGCCGCGGAACTGGAGACAAATCTCTCGTGGGGCTTCGACGCCGCAGCGATTGCCAAGCACACCGTTGGGGAGCTAGGATCGCTGGATTATGCGCGCACACGGGATTGCCGCCAGCCTTGCCTGCTGTGCCCTTCTCTCCACATTGGTTCTAGCAACGGTGCCTGCCGCAGTTGCTCAGGCTCCAGCGCCGACGAAGTTTGAAGTTGCCAGCGTCAGGCTGTCCCCGCCGGATGCCAATCCGGGCAGCGGTGTATGGAGCCGCCCTGGGACAGGCCGGTTCTTCGCGAGCCATGTCCCGTTCACGCTGCTTCTCCAGCTGGCCTACGGCATCGACCCGAGCCAGATCGCCAACAAGCCGGGATGGATGGAAACGAATCTCTACGACGTGGACGCCAAACCGGAAGACGGTGTGTCCCTGACGCGTGAGGAGTTGAAGCCGTGCCTGCAGAGCCTGCTCGAGGAGCGATTCCACCTGATGGCGCATATGGAGACGCGAGCGGAGAGCGGATATGCCCTGGTGGCTGCCCCGGGCAGCACGCACCTGACGCCGGCTGCGGTAGGTCACTTTCCTGGCCAGCGGCGCGGAGTGTCCCTCGGACATATGCATGTCTTTAACTGCTCCATGGCGCAGCTTGCGCAATACCTGATGCCTGGGGCCGGTTTTCCGGTGGTGGACCGGACAGGGCTTTCGGGCAGCTACGATATCGATTTCGATTACAACCCGAAGCCCGAGCAGGAGCAGAAGCTCCCGCCGCTCGATGTGGCCCTGAAGCAGGCAACCGGATTGCTGCTCAAGTCGCAGCGAGTTCCCGTCGAAACGCTGGTGATCGACTCCGCGGGCAAAGTGCCGACAGAAAACTGATCCGCGCCCGCCTCACCGCGCGCGAGGGTGGGTTTCGTCGTAAACGCGCTGCACCTGACCCGCCGTGAGCTGGGTGTAGCGCTGGGTGGTGGAGAGACGCTCGTGGCCAAGCATCTCCTGAATGGCGCGCAAGTCGGCACCTTCCTCCAGCATGTGAGTGCCGAAGGCGTGCCGCAGGGTGTGCGGATGCACATCAGAAGCGAGGCCGCGGGACAGCGCGATCTTTTTGACGATTCTGCCGACGCTGCGGGTGGTCAGACGGGCAGAGCCGCGCATGCGCAGGTTGGTCACCAGCGGGCCATCCGAGATCAGCGCAGTCTTGCCAGCGGCGCGGAGCCGGGCTTCGCGCAGCGGCAGGTAGGCGCGGACGGCGATGGCCGCCTCGTCGCCCAGCGGCACGTAACGCTGTTTGCGGCCCTTTCCCTTTACCAGGATGGCGTCATTCTTCCACTGGATGTCGGGCATGTCGATGCCGACCAGTTCCGAATTGCGAATGCCGCAGCCATAGAGCAACTCGAAGATCATGCGATCGCGCTCCGGCCACGCTGCCGCATCGTCCTTGGCAGCGGCGCCCTGGCTCAGATCCATGGAGTTCATCAGGCCATTGACCTCTTCCATGCTCGGCACGCGGGGTAGATGTTGTGGGAGCTTGGGCGTGCTCACCAGAACGGCCGGGTTCTGCGTGATTCTGTGTTCCTGCGCCAGCCAACGGAACCACGACCGAATTGCCGCCAGGGCACGCGCCACAGAAGCCTTGGTCAGGCCGCGCTCGTAGAGTTGCGCCATATACGCGCGGATGTGAAGGTGATCCACGTTGCCGATCTTTGCCTCCGCGCCCAGCGTCTCGCGCAGAAAGGCCGCGAAGTCCAGCACCTCGCGCCGGTACGCGCGCACGGTGTGCGCGGAGGCGTTGCGCTCGTTCTGCAGCATGGCGAGGAACTGCTCGGCGAACGTCTCGAATTCGGTGACGCCGGACTTCACTTTCACAGACGCACCGCCGCAATCGTTTGCGCTTCAGCGTCCTTCCCTAATGCCTGTTCCCTGTTCCCTGCTTGCTGCCTCCGCTTTCCCCGGGGATGATGGTCGCGGTGGACTCGCTTCAGGTGCTCCATGGCCACGTGGGTGTAGACCTGCGTGGTAGCGATGTCGGCGTGGCCGAGCAGGCGCTGGACGCTGCGCAGGTCGGCGCCGTGTTCCACCATGTGCGTCGCACAACTGTGGCGCAGCATGTGCGGGCTGGCCTTGCGCACGCTGCCGTCCGGGCCGCGAAAGGCCGCACGCACCATCTCCCAAATCCACTGGCGGGTCAGCGCGCGGCCGCGAACGCTGAGGAATAGAGCGCGTTGCATGCCTCCCCGCGCCAAAGTGGGACGACCACGCTTGACGTATTCGTCCAACGCTTCGACGGCTTTGCGCCCAAGGGGAACGATGCGCTCCTTGTCGCCCTTGCCGCGAACCTGGGCGCGCGCCTGGTCGAGATGCAGGTCCTCTTCGCCGAGCGCGACGATTTCGGCAACGCGCAGGCCACCGGCGTAGAGCAGCTCGAGAATTGCGTGGTCGCGGAGGGCGAGCGCCGCGGCGTGCGGCGTGCGATCGGCCGTGGTGATGCTGCGGGCGGCGCTGCGGTCGAGCGCTTCGGAGACTTCGCTCTCGGCAAGCGATTTCGGCAGAACCTTCCACGTGGCCGGCGTCTCGATGGTCACGGTCGGATCGTGCGCGATGCGCTTGTCCAGCAGCAGCCAGCGGTAGAAGCCGCGCAGACAGCTCAGCTTGCGGGCAACCGAGCGCGTATCGACGTGGTTGCCGCGGAGGTGCGCCATGAAGCTGCGGACGTCGTCTTCGCCGGCGGTGAGCAGCAGGCGATCGTGCTCCTCCAACTGTTCTGCGAACTGTTCCAGGTCGCGCGCGTAAGCCGAGCAGGTGGCGGGACGCAGGCCTTTCTCGACTTGCAGATAGGCTCGATACTCGCGAATCGTCCCGGGGTTTCCGGCAAATTGCGCGCCTGCCTTTTCCGGAGCCTGTATGCTTGCCCACATGCCTCAATTATCCGGGGGGATGCGGGTGAAAGAATCGGCAATGGCGAGGGCGGCATCTACATCGGCAGCAGTCAGTTTGGTAGCATCCCGTTTGACAGCTTGTGGCCGCAGGCTGGAAACGGGCGCGACATGCATTTCAGCTTGATGCAGGAGGAGCCAATGCCAGCACTCTGCGAACATCTCGCCAAAGCCCGCTACACTGCGCCCAAGGTCCACGTCTGTCTGGAGTGTGTCGCTATGGGGGACACCTGGGTGCATCTGCGAACCTGCCTTGCGTGCGGTCACGTGGGATGCTGCGACTCCTCGAAGAACAAGCACGCGACCAAACATTTCCACACGAGCGATCATCCTGTGATGTGCTCGGCGCAGCCGCATGAGCGCTGGCTGTGGTGCTACGTCGATGAATTGATGGCTGAGTAGCCCCCTCCCCCCCCCGGGGGAGTCACCAGTTAGTACACAGCCGGATTCACTGAAAGCAAACGGGGTTAGCCGCAGAAAAGGGGCTTGGGAGTCACACAATAGTAAACGCCTAAGTAGTTAACATCTCCGCGCTCCTGGCCCGTTCAAATTGGGTCACCCCGATCTCTGCAAGCGCCAGGCGCGGGGGTTATCATTCCCCCTGGTTTCGGCAGGCTTTCGGCACACGTTCGGCGTCGATGCATTGATCTTCCATCTTCCTACTCTTCTGGCTGGCTTCCGGCTCTCCGGTCGCTGCTTACCCCTTCTCTTTAATTTTATGCCCGGGTGTCAAGCGGTGCCCTGTGGAAAACGGGGCCCAAGACTGCAGCAACCCCACATCTCAGAAGGGAGATATGGGGCACCCAGCATGAGCCACAGATGAAGAAGATTCGGGGCTTAGGGCTAAGGCGCGAATTGCATCGCGCTTTGATCGATCCAGAGTGCCCCAGCACCGACCAACTGGACGCCAAACTCGATGTGATAGGCGTCCGAAGCGATCGGCGCACGGATTTCGTAAGCAGCCCATTCGCCAGATACTACCGGATGGTCTCCCATGTCATTGCGGAACGTCGTTGAGCAATCTTTCCGATGAACTCGTACAAGCAGCCTCGCAACACCCTTGAACGCCGGATCAACCCGCACGAACGCCCGATAGGTGAGGGTTTGGCCACGGTAGGGCGAGGCATCAAGGTCCTGATAAAGAAACGAAAGAACCGCAGAAGGATCACGTGAGTGCACAGTCGCGCACTGTGGGCTGTTATGACACTGATTGGCCGGCGCAATTAAGGCCTCGTATGTGTGGACGGGCGCTGCCTGACCGAGCTTCCAACCTGGGGGTGCCGAGCCAACACTTCCCTGAGAGAAGTCTAGATTGAGCGGGCTGGGTTTCAATTCGGGCCAAGTACACGACGTGGTTTGAGTTGAAGGGGTTTGAACACTTGCTGAGTCTCCGACGAATTGCATTTTGAGGCTCTGGTGGCCGGAGAACGAAGTTGTGCCGTCGACGCCGACTTTGTAGTCCGTGCAACCGGCGTAGCCACCGCAACCGGTGTAAAAGCCCTTCACTGTGGGGGATTCGAAGTCTAGATCGAGTTGCGGGTTGCCGTACCGTACACCATCGAGATCGACCTCCATCGCATCGACCCAGGCAGTTCCCCTACCCGACAAGAGCACGCCGAAATTGATGTTGGAAGCGGTTTTGTCGACGGGCAGCACGATCTCGTAGCGGGTCCATGGCGTGGTACCGGTTGCGCCGCGAACGGTGCCATTCCCAGTGTCCGGCTTGCCATTGATGAACCGCACCATGGAATTGTCAAAAGCGAGTTGGGGCCGGTTGTTCCCTTCACCCGGACCGTCGACGCGCCACCATAGGCCGGCGTAGCCATTAGCCACATTCTCGGTCTTAATCCAGGCGCTGAACCGTACCGTCTTGCCTGCGGCATCCTTCACGGGAAATCCACCGGTTACGACGCCAAACGACTGGCGGGGGGCTTGCGCGGCGCTGATTGTCTGCGCCGCCTTCTCCTGCGCCAACGCCACCGGCACCACGCTCGCCGGCGGCGACAACTCCGCGCCATCGACGCTGGGCTTTTCAATGTGATCGACGACGACTAAGTCAACCGGGCCTCTGCCAGCGACTAGTTTCAGCCCAAGTTGCTCCTCGAGTGCTGCCGGGAGCGACGGCTTGGACGACTCAGCGGGGCCTGGGTCAGCAGAAACGCCGGTGCCCGGCTGCCAATCCAGCGTGATGTCGTAGTCCCCGGTCAGGCCGGTCTTATCCACCACGGGTTGCTGCAGCGACATCGCCAGATACGTCGCCAGCCCCTTGATATCGGCGCTGTGAGCTTGATAGTGGCCGTTGCCAAGGGTGACTCGAATACTGGAAGCGGCATTCGCGGCCACGGGCTTGGCCTTGAACCCTCCCTTGGCGACCTCCAGGGAGTAGATCGTCTGCTCGCGAGTCTCATAGTGTGCCTTCAGTTTGAACCGCTCGACAAGGAAAGCCTGCAACATCAGATTGCGGCGATGCATTCCCTCCGGCGTATGGTCCTGCATCAGCCTGCTGTACGCAGCCATGTCGTCATCTGCAACCTTTGCCTCGATATTCCAAGGCTGCGTCCCGACCCAGTCCGGCGCGCCAATGATCTGCCCCAGCAGTTGATTTACATCGTATGCCGTCGCGAGCAGACGGTTCAGCGGCACGTTGCGTGCCGATATCCCATCGTCCGTAAACACCGATACACGCCTGGGCCCCCCGCTGGTGCTTTCCTGAGGCGCAGCCGGCCTAATCGACGCCACCTCGAACCGAAGCCGCGCGTCATTGGACATATCCATCCGGGCCGCTCCTGTCGCCGGAGCCTGTTGCAGCGACGCCTCGGAGATCTCTCCCACAGCGGGCGTAGCAATTTCCGCGATCATTGCGTGCGCCGCGAGGCGGAACGGTTTTGGCGCGGACTGGATTGCGGCGAGCATGACGCGCCGGGCTGCCTTCGCCTGACCCAGGACAATTGGGACGGCGACGACCCCAAGGGCGACGGCGAGCAGCAGCAACTTCTTCGTCATCGTCAGTTTGCGCACGACGCGCCCGGTCATGATCTGGACGACGCGCTGCTTCAGGTCTGCGCCGGTGATACCGGAGACGCAGGTCAGCGGCGATTCCACGCAGAAGCGGCAGGCCTTGAGCAGGCTCTCCGCGTAGGCTTCCGGCTTGCCAACCATTTGCACGACGGCCTCGTCGCAGGCACGCTCGCGCTCCTCCACCATGCGCCGCTCCATCCACCACACGACGGGGTGGAACCAGAAGAGCGCCTCCGCCACCATATGCAACGAGGCGGTAAGGTTGTCGCGGCGGCGGACGTGCATCAGTTCGTGCGCGAGGATGGCTTCCATATGTTCGTCGTTTAGGCGATCGGAGAGGCGCTGCGGCCAAAACAGCACGGGGCGGAAGATGCCGAAGATACCCGGCTCCATCAGAGTCTGCGATAGCCGCAGAGGGACAGGTCTGCGAACTCCTGTGGCCCGCTCCATTTGGTGCAGTAACTCAGCCTCGCGCCCTTTGCCCACAGGGATGGCATGCCGCAGCATCGTCCGGACCTGACGCCAGCGCACGCTCCAAACCAACAGCACCACCGCCATTCCGCAGAGCCATAGCGCCGCCAGCGCTATAGGCGTCCACGCGGCGATGCGCTCTTTCAGGGTCGCGACGTGGGCGGGTGGCGCGGTCAGCATCGGGGCGTCAAGATCAGGCTCAGCGAACGGCTGCGCCGCCACGTCGACTGCGTTGTAGATCGCAGGCGCGGTGACTACCCGCTGCGGGCGCGGCAGCAACGCCCCCAACCCCATCAGTAAGGAGAACGGGAGCAGAAACTTCACGGACGCTGCCAGCCAGAGAGCGTATCGGATCCGAGACTGGTTCCGGCGCATGAGGAGGGTGAGCAGCCAAACAGCAGCCGCGAAGGCGGACGATTGCCAGAGGTGATTTGCCAGAGCGGGGCCGATGGAAGACAGATGGCTGAAAAGGTAACTGCTCATGACGGCTAGCCTCCTCGCTTTAACTCCTTGAGGGTCTTCTCCGCGTACTCAACGTCGTCCAGAGTGAGATTGCCGGTCTCGATGAGGCGGGCAACCACCGGGCGGGACTCACCGCCAAACGCGGCGAGCAGATCGTCCACGAGTCTGCGCTGAGCCGCCTCGCGGGAGACGGTTGCGGCAAACACGTGGAAGTTGCCGACTTTGCGGACGCGACGAAGAACCTTCTTCGCCTCCAGGCGATAGACCATGGTTTGCACCGTGGTGTAGCCGAGGCGCTTCTTCTCGGGAAAGGCCTCCTGCATCTCGCGGATGGAGGCCTCGCCGCGCGCCCAGACGGTCTCCATGATCTGCATTTCAAGTTTGCTCAGTCGAATCCCGGTCATTGCTATGACTCCAGTCGTTATTGCTACGACATTTGTCAGAGACGGTAACGCGGCGCCATGGGAGATGTCAAGGGGCAAAGCTGAAAGTTCGAAAGGAGATCGCACGGGCTAAAAGCCCGCGATTTGCTGGCGGTGATGCCGGCAGTGAAGAGCCGGCCTAGCAAGTACGGCTTATCAAGGGCCTGCCCATCAAGTGCCGGTCTATCAGCTGCCGGCGACACAGATGGATGCGAGTGTGATGAGGCGGGGATGAGGTGGGTGAAGCGTGGGATGGGCGGCGGCGGCGATGCAGGCCAGGCCTTCGAGCAGGGTGGGTGCGGGGGTGTTGAGGTATTCGTCGGGGATACAGTGGACGCGGCCCGTGCGAACGGCCCGGAGGTGCTGCCAGTTGCGCTGGGCGATGACGCGGGCGAGGGGGACGCGATCGCCGGCTCCGCACCAGGCGAAGAGCAGGACGTCGGGATCGGCTGCGGCAACCTGGTCCGGATCGGCATGCGCGCCGGGTGTGCCAAGGAAGCAGGCTCCGGCCGCTTCGATCAGTTCGGCGACCCAGTGCTGGGATTGGATGAGCGGCTTGCCCCACTCTTCGCAGTAGACGAGAGGTTTGGCGCCGCTGGCTGTGCGGGCGCGGATGGCGGCGATAGCAGCCTGCATGCGGGCGATGAGAGGTTCCGGATCGGCGTGGACGAGGGAGGCGATGAGGCGCGTGTCGGCATAGATGTCGGCGAGCGAGCGCGGCGCGAGCGCGAGGACGGGCACGCCGGACTTGAGGATGGCGGCGAGCGACTCGATGCGGTAGGGGACGCTGGCGATGACGAGGTCCGGCTTTGCGGCAAGGATCTCAGTGGTATCGGCGGTCCAACTGTCGTGCAGAATCGGCAAGTTGTGTTCGGCCAGCGATGGCAGGGCTTCAAGACAGTACTTGGTGACGGCGCAGAGGGTGTCGAGGCGGCCCAGCGCGGAGAGCGTCAGGGTGATGGATGGTTGCAGCGACGCGATGCGCACGCTTATTGCACTGGCAGCTTGGCGTTGTAGCCGTCGCGGGCGATGATGGAGTACTTGAGCGGCCTTCCCTTTTCGTCCTGCATCTGTAGCGGGTGGCCCTCGTTGTCGACGAGCAGCACTTTGATCTTGCGATAACTGCCATCGTTCCTGGTGTTGGTGGGCCGGTAGGTAAGGAGGTACTGGTTGCGGATGGAGTTGTTGATCTGGGCGAAGTCGTCGGGGAGTTCGCCGGGGAAGAGCGGGGAGAAGCTGAGGCCACCGGTCATTTCGGCGAAGGTTTTGAGCTGGTTCTGCGCCTGGAGGTAGTTCATCTCGCGCATGCCGCCTCCGGCGGACATCTCGTTGACCAGGGCGCCGGTGCCGATGGTGAAGATGGTGACGTTGGGGGTGGCCTTGATCTTGGCGAGCATCTTGTCCAGCGTGAGCTTGGAGAAGGTGTCGCGGCCGGTGCCGACGAGGAGGATGTACTTGCGGCCCTCGATGCGGCTGACGCGGTCGAGGGTCTCGTAGAGCGCGTCGAACATGTCGGTGTCAGAGAAGGTGGGGATGACCATCGATTGCAGGCTTTCGGCGATGACCTGCTTGTTGTTGGTGAAGTCGGAGAGGATGTGGGTCTGCAGGTCGTAGGTCATGACGGCGACGTAGTCGTCGGGATGGAGCGAGCGGAAAAAGCTTACGGCTGCGTTCTCCATATCGATAATGACGTTCCATGAGTTGGCGGCGAATTCGAGCAGCATGACCGCAGTGATGGGGGTCTGGACGACGCGGACGGTGTCGACCCTCTGCTCGACGCCATCTTCGAGAACGAGGAACTTGTCTTTGGTGAGGCCGGGGACGAACTGGTGATTCTTGTCGAGGATGACGCTGACATCGAGGTTGACGATGGGGACATCGACCCGCAGCGAGTAGGTTTCGCCGTTGGGGTTCTTGACCACAGGCTCGGCGGGCGCGGGGGGTGGCGGCGGTTCTTCGGATTCCTTCTTCTTGGGGATGACGATGGGGCCGTTATCGGGCGCGGGACCACCCGAGTCGGGGGTCTGGTCAGGCGCCTGGGCCGACGGCGGCGTGGATGGGGCGGGCGCGGCCGGGGCCTGGGCTTCGGATTGGGCGGCTAAGACGGTGAAGGCCAGCGCGGCCAGGGCGAAAGCGGCGAAAAAGGCGATGGTGAGCAGGCGCGGATGATCGGGGCGCCGGCCTGCAGACGGACGTCGTCGCCGGATCGGCGGGCACGGGAGGGGGAAAAACCTGCTCCTGGGGGTCGTCGGGGGAATTGGAGTCGTCTGGGTCATGGTCGGCATCGTTATTTGAGACTTTACTCCGGTTTAGACGTATGCTGCGTCTATCTGGCTGTAGGCGGATTCAGGGAAGGCCGCCGTAGGGGAATTTTGGCATTTCCGGCTGTAGGTTTGCTGCGGAAAGGTTCCAGGAGCTATCCCCGGTTCTGGCGCCTGTGGGAAGAGTGAACAGGGTCCCCGACCCCAGGCAAAGACGATCCGGATTGCTGTACTCTGGAAGGAAAGGTGACGCAATTGTCGATGAAGCCGGGTGGATGGACCGGGCTGGCAACTGTGCTAGGGCTGGCCGGATGCTTGAGCTGTGTGTGTGCCGGGGCGGGCGACGCACTGGCGCAGAAGATTACGGCGACGCCGGTGGCAGCAGCATCGGCGGCGGCGCTGCCGCCAATAGCGCCCAGCGGGGCAAAGATCTTTCCGCTGGCTGAGGTCCGGCGGGGGCTGCGCGGCGTGGCGTATACCGTGTTTGAAGGAGTGACGCCGGAGCCGATGGGAGTGGAGATACTGGGCGTGCTGAAGGACGCAATTGGTCCGGGACAGGACATGATCCTGGCGCGACTGCTGGGCGAGAAGCCTGAATATACCGGTGTAGTGGCCGGAATGAGCGGAAGCCCGGTGTACATCGATGGGCGGCTGGTGGGTGCCCTGAGTTACCGGATCGGGCAGTTTTCGAAGGAGCCGATTGCGGGCATTACGCCGATTGAGCAGATGTTCGAAGTGAGGGATGGGCAGGCCGGCGGTGGGATGCAGGTGGCGGATGCTACCAGAGGCGAAAAGCAGGTTCCCCTGGGGAATGACACCCAAAATGGCAAACGGGATGTGGCTGTCTCCGGAAGTGGCGAGGTGCAGCCGATTGACACGGCGCTGGTGTTTGGCGGGTTTTCGCGGCAGGCGGTGGAGCTGTTTGGCGACAAGTTTCGCGCGCTGGGGATGAGTCCGGTGGTGGGGCTGGGTGGAGCGGCGGAGCCGGGCACGAAGCAACCGGAGCCGTTGGTTCCCGGTTCGGCGGTGAGTGCGATCCTTGTACGGGGCGATCTTTCCATCTCGGGAACATGCACGGTGACCTACGTCGATCCCACGCAACTGCTGGCGTGCGGGCATCCGATTACGCAGTTTGGGCCGGTGTCGATGCCGATGACTAAGGCCGAGGTGGTGACGACGCTGGCTTCGCCATTGAATGCGTTCAAGATCATCAACACGACGGAGACTGTGGGGTCGTTTACCGAGGACCGCGCGTCGGCGATTCTGGGGCAGTTTGGCGTTGCTGCGCACATGATTCCGGTTTCCGTGCAGGTGGTGCCGGAGACGCCGGCCGCGGCGGCCGAAGCTACCGTCAAGCAGGTTTCCGCGCAGGTGGGAGGGCCTGAGCCACGGTTGCCGCTGCCCCAGGCGGGACCGATTCCCGGCCTGAAGGATGGGATGCACTTCGAGGTGCTGAACAACCGGGAACTGACTCCTGCAGCGATGCTGGTTTCGGTGTACCAGAGCCTCTCCGGCACGAACAGCTCCGCCGATGACGTGAGTTACCGGATGGACGGCGAGTTGACGCTGAAGGGTATGCCGCCAGTCCGCCTGGATGGGATTATGGCGCCCAGCGATTCGACGACCGGCGCGATGGCTGCGGCACAGTATGTGAATGAACAGTTCAGCCGCCTGTACAGCAACGCCGTCGAACAGCCGGACGTGGTGGGACTGCACCTGAAGCTGGAAGAGATTCCCGCGCGGCGGACCGCGGTGATCGAGAACGCGCGGCTGGGCCAGACGGAGGCGCACGCCGGCGACACGCTGGATGTAGAAGCAACCCTGCATCCGTACCAGGCGGAGGAGCGGGTGGTGCGGCTGAAGGTGAAGCTGCCGGACAGCCTGACGTCAGGGCCGCTGCGGATTGTGGTGAGCGATGGAGCAACACTGGACCGGCTGACAACGCCGGGAGCTTCGCCGCTGGGGATGGCGGCGCAGCATCCGATGGCGCTGGCGGATGCGGTGGCGCAGATGAATCGGATGCACAGCAACGACCGCGTCTATGTAACGCTGCTGGACCATGCTCCCCAGGCGGAGTTGGACTCGCAGGCGCTGCCGTCGGTGCCATTGTCCATGGCGAATGTGCTGGAACCGCTGAAGACCGCGCAGCGGATGCGATTGACGGGCGAAAGCGTGGTGGAGGCCGGCTCGATTGAGACGAACTATGCGATAGCGGGCCTGCAGGTGCTGACGCTGGATATTCAATAGGTGAAAAAGACTTGCAGACAGGCTGATGTAGCATCAGAGGGGCAAGTGTGCGCGGATGGTTAACCCGATGAAAGAGACAAAGAAGTCAGCAGAAGCAGTTGAGATACGTGGATTGGCTGTGCACGCGGCCGGTGCGCAGTTGGTGCCGTTTCGGTACGAGCCCGGCGAGTTGAAGGCGAATGAAGTCGAGGTGAGGATTTCGCATTGCGGGGTATGCCGCTCGGATGCTCACCTGATCGACAATGATTGGGGGAACAGCAAGTACCCATTTATTCCTGGGCATGAGATTGTGGGCACGGTGACGGCGGTGGGAGCCGACGTGAGGGACCGGACGGTTGGAGAGCGGGTGGGGATCGGCTGGCAGGCGGATAGCTGCGGGATCTGCGAGTGGTGCCGGCAAGGCGATGAGCACCTGTGCGCACAGGCGCAGCCCACCTGTGTGGGACGGAATGGGGGGTACGCGGATGCGGTGCGGGTGAACTCGCGGTTTGCGATTCCGGTGCCGGAGGGTCTGGAGAGCGAGACTGCGGCGCCGCTGCTGTGCGGAGGAATTACAGTGTATGCGCCCATGCGGAAGCATGGAGTGGGGCCTTACTCGCGCGTGGGAGTGGTGGGGATTGGTGGGCTGGGGCACCTGGGACTGCAGTTTGCGAAGACGTTTGGCGCGGAGGTGACGGCGCTCTCGACTTCGCTGGATAAAGAAGATGAGGCGCGGAAACTGGGCGCGGACCATTTTGTGAATACGCGCGACATGGCGGAGATGAAGAAGATTGCGGGGTCGTTCGACTTTCTGCTTTCGACGGTGAGCGCAGACCAGGACTGGCAGGCGTTGGTGAGCAGCCTGCGGCCGAAGGGGACGCTGTGCATCGTAGGTGTGCCGCCATCGCCGATGTCGATCCAGGCGTTTCCACTGATCAGCGGGCAGAAGTCGATCTCGGGAAGCCCGATTGGAAGCCCGCGGGACCTGCACGAGATGCTGGACGTGGCCGCGCGGCACGGGGTGAAGGCGATTACAGAGCGCTTCCCCATGGCCAAGGCGAACGAGGCGATTGCGAAGGTGAAGAAGAGCAAGGTGCGGTATCGGGCCGTGCTGACGAATTAAGAACAGTTGTTCGTTGCAGAAGAGGGGGTGGGCTTTGGCTCGCCCCTTTGCTTGTTGTGCGGATATAGGATTGAGGAGAATGATGCGACTTCGGACGGCGGCGGTGGTGGTTGGATTGGGTGCGATGCTTGGCTACTGGGCCGGCGCGGACAGTGCGCGGGCGCAGGGGACCAAGCTGTGGACGACTTCGCGCTACGACGAGATGGAGCGCGGGACGACGGATGGAGTGGCCATCCGCAGCGATGGGCGGATCGAAGCCGGGCCGACGACTTCCGTGCTGTACGAGAGCGGCGGGAACTATGTGTGGTCGGTGGCGGCAGACGCGGCCGGGAATGCCTATGCGGGCCTGGGTGGGACGGCGGCAGGAGGAGCTGTGGTGATGCGCATACCACCAGACGGCAAGGCTACCAAGGTTTTTGCGGGCAAGGAGCTTGGAGTGCAGGCGCTGCGAGTGGGCGCAGATGGGCAGGTGTACGCGGCGACTTCGCCGGATGGCAAAGTGTACCGGCTGGGAGCGACACCAGGGGATGCGGTGATGGTGTTCGATTCCGCGCAGACCGCGGAGAAGCCGAAGTACCTTTGGGACGTGGTGCAGGCAGCCGGGAGCGGTGGGAAGGGTGGAGATCTTTATGTGGCTGCGGGTGCGCCCGCAGTGGTGTATCGGGTGCCCGCGGGCGGAGGCAAGGCCGAGGTCGCGTTTCGGACGGTCGACCAGCACATTCGCTGCCTGCTGATCGGACGGGATGGGACGTTGTGGGCCGGGAGCGATGGCAGCGGGGTGATCTACAAGCTAAAGACGACCGCGACTGGGCCTGCGGGCAAGCCATTTGCCGTCTATGCGGCGGCCAAGCGGGAGATTACCGCACTGGCGATGGATAGAGCCGGCAATGTGTATGCGGCGGGGGTGGGAGAGAAGCCGGCTGCGGGCGCGGCCAGCCCGGGACTGCCGCCGTTGCCGGTGACGGGAGCGGTAGGCGTGACGGTTACCTTTTCGCAGCCTGGATCGGCAAATGCGGCGAGCACCAACACGCTGATTCCTGAGGGGTCGGAGATTTACCGAATTGCGCCGGACGGCAGCCCGGAGAAGTGGGTCACGCTGAAGGATGACGTGGTGTATGCGTTGGCATTCGATCACGGAAGCCTGCTGGCGGCGACGGGGAATCGCGGGCGAGTGTATCGGGTGGACACGGCGGTGGCGGAGGAGTTTACGGACGTGACGCACCTGGAGGCATCGCAGGGCATGGCGTTTGCGATTTTGCCGGGCGCAGAGAGCGGAGTGCTGGTTGCGACCAGCAACAGCGGCAAGGTCTATCGCATGGAGGACAAGCCAGCAGCGCATGCGACGTACACCAGCGAGGTCTACGACGCACACGTGTTTTCGCAATGGGGGCGGGTGGAAGTGACGCCTGAAGTTGCGGGGAGCGCGGGGTTCGACCTGTTTGTGCGCAGCGGGAATGTAGAGAGTCCGCTGATGGGATGGAGCGATTGGTCGCAGGTGACGAGGCTGGGGGAGATTGCGGTTCCGGGCGGGCGGTTTGCACAGTGGAAGGCGGAGCTGCGAGCTGGAGGAAGCGTCGAGTCGGTGGGGCTGAACTACCTGGAGAAGAATCTGGCTCCGGTGGTGGACGAGGTGATGGTGCAGCCGGACGCGCGGGTGCCGGCGAATCCGCCGCAGCCGCAGCAAGCGACGGTGCAGATCAGCTTCCCTGCTCCTGCTTCGAGCGCGCAGCCGTTCACCCAGGATACGAACGCGCAGCCACTGGTGGCACAGAAAGACAAGGATGCGGTGACGGTGCGATGGGCGGCGCACGACGATAACGGTGACGACCTGGTGTTTGCGGTGTGGTATCGCGGGGTGGGCGAGCGGAACTGGCGGCTACTGAAGGACAAGATCACGGAGAAGTACCTGAGTTTCGATGCGTCGCTGCTACCGGACGGACATTACGAGGTGAAGGTGACGGCGAGCGACTCGCCCGACCACCCGGATGCAGAGGCGCTGAGCGGCGAGCGGGTGAGCGATGCGTTTGTTGTGGACACCACGCCGCCGGTGCCGGGTATGCTGACGGCAACGCTGGAAGCGGGTAAGCCCGCGAAGATTCATGCGACCTTTTCGGCGAAGGATGCGACTTCTCCGATTGCGCATGCGGAGTATTCGGTGGACGCGGGGCCGTGGCAGTACCTGGAGCCGGTGGGACATGTGTCGGATTCGCTGGAAGAACGGTATGACTTTACGGCAGCGATTCCGGCGGTTTCTGGCGAGGCAGCGGCGGGAGTGGTCAGCCCTTCGGAACACGTGCTGGCGGTGCGGGTGTATGACCGGTACGACAACGTGGTCGCGGTGAAGGCCGTGGTGCGCTAGGCGATGCGATTCGAGTTGTTCATTGCGGCGCGGTACCTGCGGGCGAAGCGGCGGCAGGCGGTGGTGGGTGTGATTACGCTGATCAGCGTGATTGGCGTGGCGGCGGGAGTAGCGTCGTTGATTATCGCGCTGGCGATTACGAATGGGATGCGGCGCGATATGCAGGAGAAGCTGGTGGGCTCGACCGCGCACGTGATGCTGATGCGAATCGCTGGCGATGGTATCCGCGACTGGCGGCCGCTGCTGGCGCGGCTGCGGACGCTGCCGCATGTGACGGCTGCTGCGCCGGGATTGTATGGACAGGTGCTGATCTCGAAGGGCGCGCGGGCGGGCGATGGGCTGGTGGAGGGAATCCTCCCGGCGGACCAGAACACCGTGTCGGATATCTTGCAGCAGGTGAAGCAAGGGAGCGCGGAGGCACTGGAGCCGGTGGGGCAAGCCGGGGGCACGAGCGGGATACACTCACCCTTTCCGATGAGACCGGAAAGGATGGGGCACCCGAGCGTTTGTCGCAGGGTCCAGAATCCGAACTGTCGTCGCCGAGTCAAGATGTGGAGCAGGGGCTGCCGCCGATTGTGATTGGGCAGGATATGGCGGAGACGCTGGGGGCCGAGGTGGGCGACAAGGTCTTGGTGACCAGTCCGCAAGGCGAGCTGACGCCGTTTGGGATCGTGCCGAAATACCAGGGTTACCGGGTGGCGGGAATCTTCAAGTCAGGGTTTTACCAGTATGACTCAAGTTATGTATTTGTTCGGCTTACGGATGCGCAGAAACTCTTCAGCGAGCCGGACCTGATTTCGGCGATCAGCTTCAAGGTGGACGACATGTATCGGGCCGACGCGATTGGGACGGAGATCGAAGATGCCGCCGGCAGGGGCTTCGAGACGACCAACTGGATGGAGCAGAACCGGCCGCTCTTCCGCGCACTAAGGCTGGAGCAGGTGGTGACGTTCATCATCCTGGCGCTGATTGTGTGCGTGGCGGCGCTGAACATCCTGATCGCGCTGACCATGATGGTGATGGAGAAGACGCGGGATATTGCGGTACTGATGAGCTTTGGCGTGAGCGAGACACAGGTGCGGCGGATTTTCCTGCTTCAGGGGCTGCTGATCTCGGTGATCGGCACAGCCGCGGGGCTGGTGCTGGGCTACGGGCTGAGCTGGATGGGCGGACACTACCGCTTCATCCACCTGGATGCGAGCGTGTACTCGATTGACTACCTGCCGTTCGCGCCGCGAATCGTGGATGCGCTGATTGTGAGCGCGGTGAGCCTGGGCGTAAGCCTGGTGGCGACGCTGTATCCGAGTGCGAGCGCGGCGAAGGTGCTGCCGGCGGAGGCACTCCGGTATGAGTGAGGGTTCAGTTTTCAACGAAGACCTTGAGCGTTTCACTGTGTTCTGCGAGCCGCTTATCGGCTTACCACTCAGCTTGCTTTGGAGAGGATACGGGTCGGCGATCTTTCTCGAATTCGGGGACCTCGTGCCATGGTTCCTTCGAAATGGTCGGCGGATGAACCATGACCGAGGCGAGATGGGACTGGGCATCACTTGGAGCTGGCGCATTGAAGATTCGAGTTCCATAATCGCGGGAAGCTGGAGCGAGGAAGAGCAATGGCCGCGGTTTTTGATCGATTGACAGGAGCGAAGGTGAGAAGTGTTGCGCTCTTCGGCCGACTGCCTGAGGTGCAGGTCGAGTTTTCCAATGGGCTCTTCCTTTGCTCAATGATGACTGCCGATGGCGACCCAGAGTGGGCGATTTCAAAACGGGCTTGGAAGTCAAGTTGAGACAGTTTGTGTCAAGACTGGGTCACTGGCGTGGGAGTTGAACGACAGAGATCTCCAGCAGGAGGAAACTTAGATGGCGGCACGGTTGAATATAGCAAGCTGGCGCCGGAGGGGTTGGCGCAAGATGCGGGCGCTGGAGCACTACCTGAACACGGCGACGCGGGCTGGAGCCGGTGCTGCTGGACCTGGTGCGGCTGCGGGCTTCGCTGATGAATGGGTGCGAGTACTGCATCCGTCTGCATTCGGAGCGAGCTGAGGAAGATGCATGAGCCGGAGGAGCGGATTGCGGGCGTGGCGGACGCTGGCGCAGGTTCCGAGTGCGTATACGCAGCGGGAGCGGGCGGCGCTGGCGTGGGCCGAGGCGGTGACGAATATTCAGGATGGGCACGCGCCGGATGCCGTGTATGACGCAGATGCGGGAGCACTTCAGCGACGTGGAGACGGTGAACCTGACGCTGGCGATTACGACGATCAATGCGTGGAATCGGCTGGCGATTTCGCTGGGGAATTTTTCGGGGCATGCGGGGGCGGCGAAGTGACGGAGACATGTCCCAGGGGCTAAAGCCCGAGTCAGTTTAATGGCACCGGATTCCCTTAACAAGGTGAAGCCCTGGGTACAAGCCCGGACGCTATGACACAGAAGCGAAGGCCGGAACACTATGCCGAGTGATGCTGCGGGCGGAGGGGTTGACGAAGATTTATCCGGCGGTGAATCCCACCCATCGCGACACAGCCGCGAGGAATGCGGGGACCCATGAGGGGCGGCGATGACGGTGCGCGGGGCGAGGTGGTGCTGTTTCGCGGGCTGGAGTTCGCGGTGGCGGCGGGAGAGATGGTGGCGATTGTGGGCGAGAGCGGCAGCGGCAAAAGCAGCTTGCTGCATCTGCTGGCGGCGATGGACCGGCCGACGGCGGGCGATGTGTGGGTGGGCGATGTGCGGCTGGGCGGGCTGAATGCGCGACAGGGGGCGGAGTTTCAGGAACCGCGATGTGGGGTACGTGTGGCAGTTCCACTATTTGCTGCCGGAGTTTACGGCGCTGGAAAATGTGGCGATGCCGCTGCTGGCGCGCGGAGAGCGGCCGGCGGAGGCTCTGGCAAAGGCGCGGGCCTGGTTGGGCGAGGTTGGGTTGGGTGGCCGCGCCGGGCACCGGTCGGGCGAACTGAGCGGCGGCGAACAGCAGCGGGTGAGCCTTGCCCGGGCGCTGGTGACGGGGCCGAAGTTGCTGCTGGCAGACGAGCCGACGGGCGATCTGGACGGCAAGACGGCCGAGGCGGTGTTCGAACTGATCCAGCGACTGCATCGGGAGCATCCCCTGACCAGCGTGCTGGTGACGCACAACATGGAGTTTGCGGTTCGCTGCGACAGGGTGTTGCGGCTGCGCGATGGCCGGCTGGACGAGCAGTTGCAGCCCTGACCTGCACTGGCTAAGGCCAAGAAGAAGAAGCGGATTCCTCCGTTTCACTACGGATGACAAATAGAACGCAGCCGAGTCCGGATGGCGGGGATTGACGAAGGTGGGTCAGGGGTGGTGTAAAAGAGATTAGCCTGGCAAGGTGGCGAGGACCGGGTGGGGTTGCACCAGGCTTGGTGCCTTTTTTGCACAACGAACATCCAATAAGCGTGTTAGCTTAGTCAAAACTTTCGCGGGATGGGAATATTTGGCGCGGCGTCTACACTGGTAGGGAGTGGAATGGGTGATCTGTATCTCGGAGTTGGCTTCCGGTGACACCCTGAAGGGTCTTGGCGCGGAGTTGGCGCAGAGACGGGCTCGACCGATGGTACTGCATCGCGTCCGCAAGGCAGGTGCAGTGGCCGGTTTGAAGGGGGAACATGTTCGAACGCTATACGGAGAAAGCGCGCCGCGTAATTTTCTTTGCGCGGTACGAGGCCAGTCAGTTCGGGTCGCCGTACATTGAGACTGAGCACTTGCTGCTCGGGTTGCTGCGGGAGGACAAGGCGCTGACGAACCGCTTTTTGCGGTCGCATGCGTCGGTGGAATCGATACGAAAGCAGATTGAAGGACATACGACGATCCGGGAAAAGGTGTCGACCTCGGTCGATCTGCCGCTCTCGAACGAATGCAAGCGGGTACTGGCCTATGCCGCGGAGGAAGCAGAGCGGCTGTCGCATAAACATATCGGCACGGAACACCTGCTGCTAGGACTGCTGCGCGAAGAGAAGTGCTTTGCGGCGGAGATCCTGACGGAGCGCGGGCTGCGGCTGCCGATGATCCGCGAAGAACTGCAGAAGACGACGCAGGAGAAGGTCCCGACACAGCAGAGCAGCAAGGGGCAGCGAGGCGAGCAGTCGATGCTGGCGGAGTTCTCCCGCGACCTGACGCAGAGCGCCATGGACCAGCAACTGGACCCGCTGGTGGGCCGCGACAACGAAGTGGAACGGGTAATCCAGATTCTGTGCCGGAGGACAAAGAACAACCCGGTACTGATCGGCGAGCCGGGCGTGGGCAAGACGGCGATTGTCGAAGGGCTGGCGCAGAAGATTGCGGACGGCGAAGTACCGTCGTTCCTGGCGGACAAGCGCGTGCTGGCGCTGGACCTGTCGCTGATTGTGGCCGGGACGAAGTATCGCGGCCAGTTTGAGGAGCGGCTGAAGACGATCATGAAGGAGCTGATGGAGAGCCAGAACTCCATTGTGTTCATCGACGAACTGCACACGCTGGTGGGCGCGGGGTCGGCGGAGGGTTCGCTGGATGCGGCGAACATCCTGAAGCCGGCTCTGAGCCGCGGCGAGATCCAATGCATCGGGGCCACTACGCCGGCGGAGTATCGCAAGTCGATTGAGAAGGACCGGTCGCTGGAGCGGAGATTCCAGGCAGTGAAGGTGCCGCCGCCGAACGAGGAAGATGCAGTCAAGATCATCAACGGGATCAAGGACAAGTACGAGAAGTTCCACGCAGTGAGCTACACCGACGAGGCGGTCAATTTTTCGGTGTCGCATTCGAGCCGTTACATTCCGGATCGCTTCCTGCCGGACAAGGCGATCGACCTGATCGACGAGGCAGGGGCGCGGGTGAAGCTCCGCCAGACTTCCCTGCCCGAAGAGTTGACCGAGGTGCAGAAGCGGATCAAGTTCATCGTGCACCGCATGGAAAACGCGATTGCGAACCACGAGTTCGAGAAGGCAAGGTTCTACAGCGATGAGGAACGCAAGGAGCGGGAGAACCTGCGGGCGCTGCGCGACAAGTACCACCTGGATGATTCGAGCGCGGGCATTGTGACGCGCGAGGATATCGAAGACGTGGTGAGCCGCTGGACGGGCGTGCCGATTACGTCGATCAAGGAAGAAGAGACCGCCAAGCTGTTGCGCGTGGAGGAAGAGCTGCACAAGCGCGTGATCAGCCAGGACAAGGCGATCAGTGCGCTGGCGCGGGCGATCCGGCGGTCTAGAGCTGGCTTGAAAAATCCCGCTAGACCCATCGGGAGCTTCCTGTTCCTGGGGCCGACCGGCGTGGGCAAGACGGAGATGGCGCGCACGCTGGCTCAGTTCCTGTTCGGCAGCGAGAAGAGTCTGATCCGGTTCGATATGTCGGAGTTCATGGAGAAGCATTCCGTGAGCAAGCTGATCGGGTCGCCCCCGGGATATGTGGGCTACGAGGAAGGCGGGCAGTTGACGGAGCGCGTGAAGCGTTCGCCCTACTCGGTGGTGCTGCTGGACGAGATCGAGAAGGCGCATCCGGATGTCTTCAACCTGCTGCTGCAGGTGTTTGAAGACGGGCAATTGACGGATGGTCTGGGCAACACGGTCGACTTCAAGAATACGATCGTGGTGATGACCTCGAACATCGGCGCCAAGCACCTGCAGAAGCGCGAAGGGCTGGGCTTCCAGAGCAACAAGGAAGAGATGATCCTGGACAAGATGGAGGAACTGGTGAAGGGCGAGGTGAAGCGCACCTTCAATCCGGAGTTCCTGAATCGCGTGGACGAGATCATCATCTTCATGTCGCTGACGACTTCAGACCTGATGCAGATCATGGAGCTGCTGGTGCAACAGTTGAATACGAACCTGGTGCACAAGTCGATTACGCTCTCAGTGACCGACGATGCGAAACGGTGGATTCTCGAGAAGACTTCTTCGGAGCGGAACTATGGGGCGCGGCCGCTCCGGCGCGCGCTGCAGCGGTTCGTCGAGGACCCGCTCTCGGAGGCGCTGATTGCGGGCGGAATTGCGCAGCGGCCGGCTTTCCTGGAGGTGTACATGGAGAACAATCAGCTCTTCTATCGGCCCATCTCGCAGGACGGCGACGGGGACGAGCAGGTCGGTGGGCTGGCGTTGACGGCGGTGTGAGAACGGTTGTGAGTTGTTAGTTATCAGTTGAAAAGCAAAGGTGCCCCGGTGAAGAGCCGGGGCACTTTGTTTTGGGGTATTGTTGTGGGCGGAGGAAAAAGCGCTATGGAGAGTCCGAAGTCTGGTATGAACCGGAGGGAGTTTGCGGGGTTGGTGCCGGCATTGCTGGCAATCGCGGGCGCGTTGACGGGCACGGCGGAGGGTCAGAGTGCTGCGCCGGCGACTGGACCGGCGGCGGGTGCGGCGGGGCCGAGGGCGATGAAGGAGTTGAGTTCGGGCGTGTTCAAGCCGATTGCAGGGAAAGGCATGGTGGGCGGGCATGAGTCGCATCAGTTCCTGGCCGGGATGCTTGCGGCGGGCAATATCCGGCTGGAGATGCACGAGAGCGTTCAGCAGGCGGGCGCTCCGCATGAGGCGGTGGGCACACACAAGCACAGCGAGATATGGCTGATGCAGCGGGGCACGGCTACGCTCTATCTGAACGGCACCGAGCACACCATGGAGGCAGGCGACGTGGGGCTGTGCGTCGCGGGCGATGAACATTGGATTGCGAACAAGAGCGACGGGGAGATCGCGTACTTTGTAGTAACGGTGGGTCCGCCGGAGTAGTCGGCCCGGGCGAGCAGGGTTCGAAGACAAATGGGGGGATTCTTCCTTGCCCAGCCAGCAAGGTGGCCGGGGGACCGGGTTCGCACCACTCAGGATGACAAACTCAAAGTTATACGCCACATGACTGACTGAAATTCAATTCCACGGGGGGCGTTTCGCCCGCCGGAGCTTGGGAAACTACATCAGGGACTGGACGCCCTTGACGGCGTCAGCGGCGGCGTCGGTGACCTTGTCGACGACATCCTCCACATGCCCCTTGGTTCGCTTGAGGGTCTTCTGCGCTTCCCTGCTGAGGTTTTCGGCCTGCTGCCTGAGATATGCGGCGGCGTCCTCCAGGTAGTCGACCCCCTCGTCGAGGTTCCTCTTGAGTTGCCTGCGTGTTTTCACGCCGGATTGAGGGGCGTAGAGGAGGGCGACGGCAGCGCCCGCCGATACGCCCAAGCCAAAAGCGATCCAGATACCTTTTGCACTCATACTGCCTCCAAGGAAGGACATACCTTCACTGCTGGAAGATAAGAGTCGCGGAAGCGGTGAATGGTTGCGTGGGGTTGGGTGCCCTGCGTGAGGAAAGCAGATTCCTCCGCTGCGCTACGGAATGACAACAAAAAAGGGAAATGGGTTGGTGGGCGTCAGCGCAGGCCGGCGAGTTCGCGGGCGCGGACGAACACGCGCGCGAACATGGCGCGGTCCAGGCGGCCGGTGTTGGTGTTGCGCAGCGAGGGATGGTAGCTGCCGAGCAGATGGAGGCCATTGGGAAGCACGTATTCGGCGGCGTGGGCGAAGCGGCAGTCCGAGCGGCGGGTGATGGTGCCGGCGGCCAGCAACTGCGCGAGAAAGGCGTCCCAGGCGATCTTGCCGAGGCACACGACGACACGGACCTTGGGCAGGGCAGCGATTTCAGCGGCCAGGTGCCCGGCGCAGTTGCGGATCTCCTCGGGCGTGGGCTTGTCGCCAGGGGGCGCGCAGCGAACGACGGAGCCGATCCAGGCATCGCGCAGGCGTAGCCCGTCGTCGCGGGAGGTGGCGGTGGGCTGGTTGGCGAAGCCCAGTTCATGCAGGACGGGGTACATGAAGTAGCCGGAGCCGTCACCAGTGAAGGGTCGGCCAGTGCGGTTGGCTCCGTGGGCGCCGGGGGCTAGACCGAGGATAAGTACGCGAGCGCGGGCATCGCCAAAGCCGGGGACCGGCCGCGCCCAGTAGGCGTGGTCGCGGTAGGCAGCGCGGCGCGTCTCGCCGATGCGGGTACAGTATTCGCGCAGACGGGGACAGCGCTGGCAGGCAATAATCGAGTCGCGCACTTGCTGGTGACTCGGTCGGACGGTAAGGAGTTGGAGTGGTTTCTTCGGCAACGGGATCTTGGAAGCGCAGGCGCAGCGGAAGGCCCGCCATCTCGATAGAATACATCCGAGTACGAAGAAGGACGGGCGAAGTACCTTGGGAGATCGAGAAATCGGCGGGATGTACGGGTCGATGGTACGGCGGTGGTTCGCAACGCTCTACCACAGGCTTTGGCGCAGGGGATTGATGCGGTCGGGTATGGTGACGGGCCTGGTTCTGGCCGGTGTACTGGTGGGGTTGACAGCGGCCTATCGCCAGCACATGCGCGGGAACTTCCATAAATTGAAGGCGAAGATCGCAGACGAAAGGCAGGACGTTCCGGTACCGCGTCCCGGCGGTCAGGAAGCGGTGATGCTGACGCGCACACGGCAGATGGGCGACTTGACGCCGCAGTTTCTGTCGGCCACCCTGTTGCCTGGGCGGGGCATGAACGTACTGCAGATTACGGCTTACATTCCCGGAATCGGCGAAGTGAAGTTGATGGCGTCGCCCTCAGTCGAGGACGCTGCGAGTGCAATGACCGGTGTGGGTGCGGATGCAGGTGGGCGGGCCAGCCTGGCGATGGGGGGCGCATTCGAAGCGCCATGGGCAGGTATCCTCCGGGGAACAGCCTCGTCAAGCGCCGGACACGTAACCGCTGTGTGGCGCGGACATGCGATGAGTCTGCCGTCTGTCGGCGGCAACGATCCGGGAACAGCAAGCGACGGGCTGATGCTAGCTGAACCGGCAAACTCGGTAGACACCACGGCGCTGCCGGATGGAGGCGAGGCAGAGGCGACCTTCGATGCTGCGGATTTTGGCACGCGCTGGCCGTCGAAGACGCACGTGACGGTTACCGTGCTGCTGAGCGGCCAGACGATCGAACTGACGGTAGTGGCGCAAAACGTGGGCGACGTGGCCGAGCCGATCGGCATCGGGTGGCATCCGCGATTTGCGATCCTGGGTGGAAACCGGGAACAACTGCGGCTGCGTGTTCCCGGCGAGATGCGGGTGCAGTTAGACGACCGGGCGCAAGGGATGCCCACCGGCGTGCTGCTGCCCGTAGCTGGAACCCCCTACGACCTGACCATGCCTGGGGGCGGGAGGCTGGGAGTCGCAGATATGGAAGGGTATTTCGTGAAGCTGCACCAGCAGCTGCTGGCGAGCGGGCCGGCCGCGGAATTAACCGACCCGGCAGACAATTTTGGATTGCGGCTGACGGCGCTGAGTTCGACGATCAAGGCGATGCGCGTGGCGGCGCCGGCAAATGAGGACTACGTGTCGATCGAGCCCCAGTTCAACTTCCCCGATCCGCTGGGGCGGGAATGGGCGAAAGATGCCGATACCGGCATGGTGGTGCTGCAACCGGGGAAGACGACGGAATGGAAGGTGCGGCTTGAACTTTTCCTGCTGTCGGAGAACGGTCATGGCACATAACAGCGGCCGCGGGGGACGAGGCGCGGCGGTTTGACCCTTGACGAGCAAGACTCGTAGAGTGGATGAGAGGCGTCGGCGGCGTTGGACGCCCATCGACACAGCTGCAGCAGCCCGCCAGGGACGCTGTTGGAAGGCATTGATTTGAATTCGACGGAAATGAAGGAAACAAACGACATCTTGACCAATGAGCCAAACGAGACCTTGGAACCGCAGTTGGACACCGCGCCGGTCGAACCGCACGAGCACAGCCATGAGCACGAACATGAGCACGGCGACGGCCATCACCACGAACACGGGCCCTCGCTGAATCCGGAGTTACTGCGCGAGGTGGAGGTCGAGGTTCCTGCGGAAGAGGTCTCGAAGACCTATCGGACGGTGACGAAGCGTTACCAGAAGCTGGCGCGCATTCCGGGCTTTCGCGCGGGCAAGGTGCCAGAGTCGCTGGTGCGGTCGAAGTTCGCGAAGGAACTGCGCCAGGAAGTGCTGGAGGCGCTGGTTTCAGAGCGTTTCCGCAGCGCGCTCGTAGAGCGGAAGCTACAGCCGGTGTCGGAGCCGCAGTTGCTGGACCTGCAGTTGACGGACGGCTCGCCGCTGCGGTTCAAAGCAGCGTTTGAGGTGATGCCGGAGTTCGACATTGCCGGATACAACACGGTGAAGGTGGAGAAACCGGACGTTGCCTTGACCGATGCGGAATTCGAAGCAGAACTGGATCGCATGCTGGAGAGCCAGGCGACGGTCGAGCCAGTGGAGGAAGATCGCCCGCTGGCCAAAGGCGACTGGGCGGAGATTCAGTTCCGCGGCGACATCAAGCCGCTGGCAGAGACGGTGACTGAGGAAGGCGTGACCACTACAGAGCCGCCGGCGGAGCCGATCACCGGCGAGAATGTGCTGATCGAGATTGACGGCAAGAATACTCTGCCGGCGTTCAACGACGCGCTGAATGGGGCCAAGGTCGGGCAGGAGATGACCTTTGAGGTGGCGTATCCGGCGGACTTCGGCGATCACAGGCTGGCGGGCCAGACGGTTGGCTACGACGTGACCGTGAAGGCGATCAAGCGCAAGAATTATCCGGAGCGCGACGCGGAGTTGGCGAAACAGCTGGGCGGCGTTGAGACGTGGGAGGAGTTCGCCACGCAGTTGCGCGAACACGCGGGCAAGCGAAAGCGCGAGGCGCTGGAAGCGAATGCGAAGCACAAGATGCTGGATGAGTTGGTTGGGCGCTACCAGTTCCCCGTACCCGAGTCGTTTGTGCAGCAGCGTGTGGATGCGCGGCTGGAGCGCGGTCTCCGTGCACTGGCGCAACAAGGAATGAAGCCGGACGACATGCGCAAGCTGGACTTTGCTCGTCTCCGCGCGGCGCAGCGGCAGGAGGCTGAGCGCGAGGTGCGCGCATCGCTGGTGGTTGATCGGATTGCGGACGCCGAGGGCGTTGCGGTGAGCGATGAGGAGCTGGATAACGAGGTGCTGATGCTGTCGATTCAGACCCGCGAACCCTACGAGGCACTGCGCGAGCGGCTGGCGAAGGACGGCGGATTGGTGCGATTGCGCGAGGAGATGCGGCGCGAGAAGACGAGCAGCGTGCTCTATGAGAAGCTGGCATCGTAGAGGGAGAGAAGCGGATTCCCTTCGGGAATGACAACCAAAAGGATTGAAAACCAAAAGGAATGACAACCAAGAAAGACGCCACGCTGCCAAACAAGAGGCACCCGACGGCAGGCAAGAAAGAGGGAGCGAAATGGGATTAGTACCAATGGTGATCGAGCAGACGAGCCGGGGCGAACGCGCCTACGACATTTACAGCCGTCTGCTGCGGGACAACATCATTTTTTTGGGCACGCCGATCGACGACAACATTGCGAACGTGATCATTGCGCAGCTGCTGTTTTTGAGTGGAGAGGACCCGGAGAAGGATATCCAGATGTACATCAACTCTCCGGGCGGTTCGATCACGGCCGGCCTGGCGATCTACGACACCATGCAGTACATCAAAAACGACGTGATGACGCTGTGCATCGGACAGGCGGCTTCGATGGGCGCGTTCCTGTTGATGGCGGGCAAGAAAGGCAAGCGGTTCGCGCTGCCGAACTCGCGCATCCTGATCCATCAGCCGTCCATGGGCGGGCTGAGCGGGCAGGCGACAGACATCGATATTCATGCGCGCGAGATTCTGCGCATCCGCGAAATCACTAATAAGCTGATGAGCAAGTCGACCGGGCAATCCTTGGACCGCATCGAGCGCGACGTGGAGCGCGACTTCATCATGACGGCGGAGCAATCGAAGGAGTACGGCATCATCGACGACATCATCGACCGGCCGAGGACGTAGGCGACAACCGCGCCGGTCGACGTAGACCGCAACCAAACCCCGGCCCTACCAAGCGCCGGGGTTTGTTGCCTTTCTCGGTGTGAGCAAAGTAGGTTCAGGTGTGACCAAAAAGGGTCATACCGATGACTTCCGTGTCATCGGCGGGAGGGCGGTTCGGTGTAGACTTAAAGGTGTCCCTGTACTACCGGCCCGACCCGAGGAGTTACCGGATCATGAAAACATCCCGCGGTTCAGACGAATCGCTTCGCTGCTCGTTTTGCCACAAATCGCAGGATGCGGTGGCCAAGCTTATTTCTTCGCCGTCGGACTATCCCCGGGCTTACATCTGCGATGAGTGCGTGGGGGTATGCAACTCGATCCTGGAGGATGACCGCAGCGAGGCGCTGCCCGGCGTGGCGCCGGCGCAGCTGCCCAAGCCACAAGAGGTGAAGGCCTTTCTGGATGAGTATGTGATCGGCCAGGACCAGACCAAGAAAAAACTGGCGGTGGCGGTCTACAACCACTACAAGCGCATCCAGATGAACAAGACGCGCGGCAACGATGTAGAACTGACCAAGTCAAACATCCTGCTGGTGGGACCTACGGGCTCGGGCAAGACGCTACTGGCACAGACGCTGGCGAAGATGCTGGACGTGCCGTTTGCCATCGTGGATGCGACCACGCTGACCGAGGCCGGGTATGTGGGCGAGGACGTGGAGAACATTATCCTGAAGCTGCTGCAGGCGGCGGAAGGCGACGTGACGCGCGCGCAGA
This sequence comes from uncultured Acidobacteriaceae bacterium, assembly GCA_963764735.1. Classification (GTDB taxonomy): domain Bacteria; phylum Acidobacteriota; class Terriglobia; order Terriglobales; family Acidobacteriaceae; genus Edaphobacter. Next base: position 801,897 of record CAVXTS010000003.1, on the reverse strand, counting down.
GTGGAATCATTTATATCGACGAGATCGACAAGATTGGGCGCAAGGACGAGAATCCTTCGATTACACGTGATGTTTCCGGCGAGGGCGTGCAGCAGGCACTGCTGAAGATTCTGGAAGGGACGGTTGCGAATGTGCCACCCCAGGGCGGCCGCAAGCATCCGCACCAGGAGTTTACCGCGGTGGATACGACCAATATCCTGTTCATCTGCGGCGGAGCCTTTGTGGGCCTGGAGAAGGTGATCGGGCGACGCGTCGGCAAGAAGGCTCTCGGGTTCCGCGCCATCGCGGAGGCGGATGCGAAGGAAGGCGAAGTCACGCCGATCCGGGCACAGCGCGACACCGAATTGCTGCGCCAGGCAGAACCGCAGGACCTGCTGAAGTATGGGCTGATCCCGGAGTTTGTGGGCAGGCTGCCGGTGCTGGGGATCCTGGACGAACTGGATGAAGCGGCGCTGATCGAGATTCTGACCAAACCGCGAAATGCCATCCTGAAGCAATATGCGAAACTCTTCGATTACGAAAACGTGAAGGTTACGTTCTCCGACGATGCAGCGAAAGAGATCGCCCGCGAGGCGCTGCAACGCAAAGTGGGAGCCCGCGGTTTGCGCATGATCCTGGAAGAGCTGATGCTGGACCTGATGTACTACGTCCCGGGGAATAAGAAGATTACCGAGCTCACGATCTCTGCGGAGATGGTGAAGAAGCACAGCCTGACTTTGCCGATGCTGCTGGAAAAGGCTGGATAGCCTTCCCGTTACTCAGGTAACCGCGTCCGTTACTCAAACTAAACATTTCATTGCGCGTTGGTGCGGCGGAAGTCTATTTTTTTTGCGTCCTACCAAAGTGCGGGGTTGCGGGGGTAGCCGGAGGCATTACAATCACTGGAAGCCTGTGGCCGCCGGCTGAATCGCCAGCAGCCGCGGGCAAGTCTAATGGGGAGAGCATGGCAAACCAACCAAAGACCGTTTTGACCGGCGAGGTCCGCAAACTGCCGATGATGCCGATCCGCGACATGGTTATCTTTCCTCATATGATGACGCCGTTTGTGGTGGGACGCGAATCCAGCGTGCGCGCGCTGGAGGAGGCGCTGACCGGAGACCGCAAGATCTTTCTGGCAACCCAGCATGACGCCAGCGTGGACGAGCCCAGCGCGGACGATATCTACGAGACCGGCACCATCGGCAATATCGTGCAGAGCGTACGCATGCCAGACGGCAACATCAAGGTGCTGGTGGAGGGTGTGGAGCGGGCGCGCTCGATCGAGGTAAACGACGACGACGGCTTCTTCGTTGCGACGGTGCGCACAGGCCAGGCACAGTTGGAGATGTCGCCGCAGGTGGAGCAGTTGATGCACCGCGTGCACTCACTGTTTGAGCAGTATGTGAAGCTGCAGCAGTCGTTGAACCACGAGACGGTGGCAGCCAGCGTGCGCATGGACGAGCCGGCCAAGCTGGCGGACACGATCGCGGCGAACCTGCAGTTGGGGATCGATGAGAAGCAACAGCTGCTGGATGTGTTCGACCCGGAGACGCGGCTGGCGCGGGTGGGCGACGTGCTGGATGTGGCCATTGAGAAGCTGAACATGGACCGCACCATCCAGTCGCGCGTGAAGCGGCAGATGGAGAAGGCACAAAAAGAGTACTACCTGAACGAAAAGATCAAGGCGATCCAGAAGGAACTGGGACGCGGTGAGAAGTCCGAGTTCGACGAGTTGAAGAAGAAGATCGAGACGGCGGGGATGCCCAAGGATGTACTGGAAAAGTCCCTGCAGGAATTGAAGAAGCTGGAGGCGATGCCTCCGATGTCGGCCGAATCGACGGTGTCGCGCAACTACCTGGATTGGCTGCTGGCGGTGCCATGGAAGAAGCGTTCCAAGGAGATTCGGTCGATTGAACACGCCGAACAGATCCTGAACACCGACCACTATGGCCTGGAAAAGATCAAGGAGCGCATCCTTGAGTTCCTTGCGGTGCGGCAGCTGGTGAAGAACCCGAAGGGATCGATCCTGTGCTTCGTGGGACCTCCGGGGGTGGGCAAGACGTCGCTGGGCATGTCGATTGCCAAGGCAACCGGCAGAAAGTTTGTGCGCATGTCGCTGGGCGGCGTGCGTGACGAGGCAGAGATTCGCGGGCATCGCCGAACTTACATCGGCGCACTGCCGGGGCAGATTATCCAGGCCATGAAGAAGGCGGGCACCAAGAACCCGGTGTTCATGCTGGACGAGATCGACAAGATGGCCTCGGACTTCCGCGGCGATCCGGCCAGCGCGCTGCTGGAGGTGCTGGACCCGGAGCAGAACAGCTCGTTCCAGGATCACTATCTGGACGTGGAGTATGACCTGTCGAACGTGCTGTTTGTGACCACGGCCAACGTGCTGCACACGATTCCCGGCCCGCTGCAAGACCGCATGGAGATTCTGCGGTTGCACGGTTACACCGAACTGGAGAAGCTGGAGATTGCGAAGCAGTACCTGGTTCGCAAGCAGCGTGAGGCCACCGGGCTTACAGAGCAACAGGTGGTCTTCCAGGACGACGCGCTGAGGGCGATTATTCGCGGATATACGCGCGAGGCCGGCGTGCGTAACCTGGAACGCGAAATTGGCAATGTGTGCCGCAAAGTGGCGCGCAAGGTGGTGCAGAGCGGTCCGGACCACGCTGAAGTGCTGACCGGCGAGAACGTGGGCGAACTTCTGGGCGTGGCGAAGTTCCGCGACTCGCAGGTGCATGAGAAGAGCGAGATTGGCCTGGTTACGGGCCTCGCATGGACCGAAGTCGGCGGCACGCTGCTGCAGACCGAAGTTCAGATTCTGGACGGCAAAGGCAAGCTGACGACGACCGGGCAACTGGGCGAAGTGATGCAAGAGTCGGCGCAGGCCGCACTTAGCTATATCCGCTCGCGCGCGCAACACCTTGGCCTGGGCAAGGAGTTCTACCGCCATCTGGATATTCATGTGCATGTGCCCGAGGGAGCGATCCCGAAGGATGGGCCATCGGCGGGAATCACCTTGGCTACCGCGCTGGCGAGCGCACTGACGAAGATCAAGGTACGGCGCGATATCGCCATGACCGGCGAAATCACCCTACGCGGCAAGGTGCTGTCCATTGGCGGCTTGAAAGAAAAACTGCTGGCCGCCCACCGCGCGGGCATCTTCGAGGTGATTGTCCCTGAGGACAACCGCAAGGACATGGCCGACATGCCGGAGCTGCTGAAGACGGAGATGAAGCTGCACTTCGTGGAGCAAATGGACCAGGTGCTGCAGATTGCGCTGGAAGAAAAGCTACCGGAGTTGGAAGAAGAGACTCCACCCGCGCTGGCCGCTGTGATGCCGCCGGTTTTGCCGGCAACGCAGCCGGTTGCCCACCAGTAAGCAGCGACCACTATGTGCAAGAAGGCCGAGCCCCAGGGGCCCGGCCTTCCGCTTTTTGGCACGTGCGACTACTAGACCGTCCGCCGACCAGCGACGAAATGCATGATCAACGAGATCACAGCGAACAGCAGTAGCAAGTGGATAAACAAGCTGCTGATATGCAGCAATGTGAATCCACCCAGCCATAACAAAACCAGGACGATTGCTAGTAATAGAAACATGAGACCTCCGCTTTCTTACTGCGTGCACACAGGCAGTTAGTGAGAGAGACAGAGGGCGGTGGTGCGTTGCTTGGCACGAGAAACAAATGTAGCCATCCACGGCGGATAACGCGGCGAAGGGCGATTGCATCTATGCAACGAGTCTTGATTGGACGGCGACCGACCAAGGAGGTTCAATGCTTATCTTATTGATCATTCTTCTGCTGCTGGCGTTTGGCGCTTTCCCAGCGTGGCCGTATAGCCGGAGCTGGGGATATTATCCGAGCGGCGGCCTTGGGTTGATCCTGCTGATCGTGCTGATAGTCGCATTGGCCAACGGCACATTATAACGAGTCAAAACTTATAACGAGTCAAAACCAAACATTGCGGTGCGCGCGAAGGAGTGCTCGAAGTGCACTCCGCACGCGGTGTTGCTTGCTTATCGACTGCCGCCGGCGATTGATGGGATCAGCATGACTTCGTCGCCGTCCTGAAAGACGTAGGCATCCCCGCCGAGGAAGCGGATGTCTTCGTCATTGATGTAGATATTGATGAACTTGCGCAGCTTGCCGTTCTCATCCTTGATCTGGGCGGAGAGCGCGGGGAAGGTTGTGTCGAACTCGGTGAGCAACGCAGGAAGGTTGGCCGCGTTCGAGTCGAACTGCTTGCGGCCATCGGTGTGGCGGGTGAAGGCTGTGGGAAGCACTATTCGAATGGACAAGTCATTCTCCTGCGGCAATGAGTTCTGGTTCGGTCGCTTCGTGGAGTGAGCGAAGGTACACCTCGAAATCGGCGAGCCGGGGGCGGATGGCGCGGGCGTCGAGGTGGTCGTACCAGCCGGACAGCGCATCCGTCGTTTTCAGACCGTTACCGGTAATGCAGATGACGGTCGCCTGGTCGCGTCCGATGCGCCGATCGGCAAACAGGCGCGCAGTGACGGCTGCAGTGACACCGCCGGCGGTTTCGGTGAAGATGCCCTCGGTCTCGGCGAGTTCCTGGATGCCTGAGACGATTTCAACATCGGAAACATCCTCCGCCCAACCTCCGTCCTCGCGAATCATCTTCGCGGCCGCAGAACCGTCGGCGGGATTACCGATGGCGAGCGAACGGGCGATGGTGTTTGGCCGCTGCGGGACGATGTCTTCGGCGCCGTCCTTGACCGCAACTGAAATGGGCGAGCAGCCGGTGGCCTGCGCGCCAAAGAAGCGCACGGGCCGCGCGGGCTTCTTCACCAAGCCGAGGAAGATGAGTTCATTGAAGGCCTTACGGATTTTGCGAATGAGGCTGCCGCCGGCCATGGGGACGACGACGTTGTCCGGGAGGCGCCAGCCAAGCTGCTCGGCAACTTCGTAGCCGACAGTCTTCGAGCCTTCCGCGTAATACGGCCGGAGATTGACGTTGACGAAGCCCCAGTTGTATTCCTCTGCGATGAGTGTCGAGAGCCTGTTGACGTGGTCGTAATTGCCGTCGATGCGGATAAGTTGCGCGCCGTAGACGAGAGTGTTGAGAATCTTGGCAGGCTCCAGATCGGCGGGCACCAGGATGCAAGCCTTCAGACCCAGGCGCGCGGCTTGCGCAGCGACCGAATTGGCGAGATTGCCGGTTGACGAGCAGCCGACCGTATCGAAACCGAACTTGCGCGCGTTCGCCAATGCGACTGAGACCACACGGTCCTTGAAGCTGAGCGTGGGAAAGCAGACGGCGTCGTTCTTGAGGTAGAGGTTGGAGGCGCCGATGCGCGCGCCAAAGCGGCTGGCCCGAATCAGCGGCGTAAAGCCGACGGGCAGATCGGGCTGGAAACCCTCCGGCACCGGCAACAGCCGGGCGTAGCGCCAGATGCTGGCCGGACCGCGGGCGATGGACTCGCGCGTGAAGACGCCCTTGGCGTTGAGTAGATCGTAGACAACTTCGAGCGGCGCGAGGCAATCCGGGCAGCCAGACAGCGGGCGATTGCCATAGCGTTTGCCGCACTCGCTGCACATTAGTTCGTAATTCGCACACGAATAGTCCATCAAGCTCTCTCCGAGGGGAGCGGGTTCGAGTGCTGTCGCCTGGTTCTTGCCTTGCTTTCTCTTGGGGGCCAGCCGCGAAGGAAGGAGGATTGCGGTTGCAGGCTGGGCCGGTCCGTACTACTGGGCGCTGCTGCTCCGAATCTCATGTTCCCTTGCGGCCTTTCCGGCCAGCCAGGAGAGAGTTGACACCGGTACCGTGTTTTGTCCGGTTGTCGTGGCGTCGCAGGGCTCGTCCCTCAACCACTCTGCATGAAATTCAAATCTGCCCGAAAGCAGACTGGAATACCTACTTTTAGCACAGTTGCGAGAAGTGGCACAAGTTCGCCCGCGAGGCCCACGCGACGAATTCAAGCTGCATAACCATGTGTACATGCCTGGCAGTGCATCCAGAGTCAGCGTTGTGCGAGGATGTCGCGAACGCCTTGCACAAATGCGGCGGGATCGAACTCGGTGCGAACGATGTCGTCAGGGCAATCTGTCAGGATAGCGACGCGCCAATTGCAGACGAAGGCGACGAGCTGGTCGCGTTGGGCGGACTTGATCTCGCTGCACAGTTGCTCGGCCTCGGCAATTCCGCGTTCGCCCTCGACATCGATGAGGACAAGAGCGTACGTCTTGGAGGCGAGCATCGTGAGCGCTTCTGCGCTGGATAGGGTGGAGTCGACCTGATATCCGGAGACGCGCAGGATCTGGTCACGGAGCGGGCGGAGCATCTCGCGTTTGCAGAAGTGAAGGATGGTAGGGCGATCGGAAAGAGATGGCTGAGTCGAACTGGAGTCGGTCACGAGCGGGCCTCGGGTTGGCGTTCTCACCCTCGATCCCTGCATCTGCGTGCGACACAGACGAAGGAATGGATTGCAACACCAGTGCGGTTGGATGGTACTCCGCGCATCGTGGTTGCCGGCTAATCGAAACATGTGAGACCTGGATCGGCGCGGCTACGAAACGAACGGCTCTACCCCGGCGGCTATTGCTCGGGATCGTAGTTCAGATTTGGGCCAAGCCAACGCTCGGTCTCGGCGACGCTCATCCCCTTGCGGTCGGCATAGTCAACGACCTGATCGCGGCCGATCTTGCCCAGGCTGAAATATCGCGATTCCGGGTGGGCGAGGTAGAGGCCGCTGACGCTCGATCCTGGCCACATGGCAAACGACTCCGTAATCAGCATTCCGGTATGCGCCTGCACATCCAGCAGACGCCAGATGATTCCCTTCTCTGTGTGGTCCGGGCATGCCGGGTAGCCCGGCGCCGGACGGATGCCGCGATACTTCTCGTGGATCAGTTCCTCGTTGCTCAGGTCCTCGTCACGGCCGTAGCCCCACTCATCGCGAACACGCTTATGCAGGCATTCGGCGAAGGCCTCGGCCAGACGATCCGCAACCGCTTCCGCCATGATCGCGTTGTAGTCATCGTTCTCGGCTCGGAAGCGGTCGCAGAGTTCCTTCAGACCGATGCCACTGGTGACTGCGAACGCACCGATGGTATCGCGCAGACCGGTCTCCTTCGGCGCGATAAAGTCGGCGAGCGAGCGGCACGGCTCGCTGCCTTCGCGGTTTGCCTGTTGGCGCAGGAAGTGAAGCCGATCGGGCACCTTGGTGCGCGCATCATCCGTGTACAGTTCAATATCGTCGCCGGTCGCGCTGGCCGGGAAGAATCCGTAGACGCCGCGTGCGCTGATCAGGTTTTGTTTGATGATGCAATCCAGCAGCGCGTTTGCATCTGTGAACAACTGTCGCGCCTGCGCGCCCTGCTCCTCGTGCTCGAAGATGCGCGGGTAGACGCCTTTCAGGCCCCACGCATGGAAGAGCGGGGACCAGTCGATAAATTCGCGCAGCGTCGCCAGAGGGAAGTTGTCGAGCACCCGGACGCCGAAGAACTCCGGCGCAGGCAGGTCTTCCGGGCGCCACTCGATCGGAGTTCGCCTCGCGCGGGCGGCTTCCAGCGGGACGATTGGCTGCGGCGGCGCAGCGTGCGCCTTGCGGAGCGCTTCGTATTCTGCGCGATGTTCTGCCACAAAGGCTGCTTTGCCGTCTTCGCTCAGCAGACTGGTGGTCACGGGAACGGCCCGGCTGGCATCCAGAACGTGGACCACTGGCTCGCTATAGTGCGGCGCAATCTTGATCGCGGTGTGTCTCCGGCTCGTCGTTGCGCCGCCGATGAGCAGCGGCAGCTTGAAACCCTGCCGCTCCATCTCCTTCGCGACGTGCACCATCTCGTCGAGCGACGGCGTAATCAGACCGCTAAGGCCGATCAAGTCGGCCTTCTCGGCCTTGGCACGCTCGAGAATCTTTTCGCAGGCGACCATGACTCCCAGGTCGATGACGTCATAGTTGTTGCAGGCCAGCACTACGCCGACAATGTTCTTGCCAATGTCGTGAACATCTCCCTTGACCGTCGCGAGGATGATCTTCCCTTGCGCTTTGACCACTTCACCGGCAGCGACTCGCTCGGCCTTTTCGGCCTCCATATAGGGCGTAAGGTGCGCAACCGCCTTCTTCATCACACGAGCGGACTTGACCACCTGGGGCAGGAACATTTTTCCGGCGCCAAACAGATCGCCGACCACGCCCATCCCGTCCATCAATGGGCCTTCGATGACCAACAGCGGGCGGCCGAGCTTGACGCGGGCCTCCTCGGCATCGATCTCAATGTAGGTGTCGATCCCCTTGACCAGTGCGTGCGAGAGCCGTTCCTCTACCGTGCCGTTGCGCCATTCCTCGGTCTTTTTTTCGCTGGCGACCGAACCTGTGCCTGCGCTTTTCAGAGCCTCGCCGAAGTCGACCAGCCTCTCGGTCGCATCGGGGCGGCGATTCAACAGCACGTCCTCAACCAGGACCTTGAGCTCGGGTTCGATCTCCTCATACACCTCGAGCATGCCGGCGTTCACGATGCCCATGTCCATGCCGGCGGCAATCGCGTGATAGAGAAACGCGGAATGCATTGCCTCGCGCACCTTGTTGTTCCCGCGAAAGCTGAAGGAGATGTTGGAGACGCCGCCCGAAACCTTTGCGTGGGGCAGGTTGGCCTTGATCCAGCGCGTGGCCTGGATGAAGTCCACGGCGTAGTTGTTGTGCTCCTCCATGCCGGTGGCGACAGTCAGGATGTTGGGATCGAAGATGATGTCTTCCGGCGGAAAGCCGACGTCGTCGACAAGAATGCGGTAGGCGCGCTCGCAGATGCCGATCTTCTCCTGGTAGGTCGCAGCCTGGCCCTGCTCGTCGAATGCCATTACGACGACCGCCGCTCCGTACTTTCGCACCTTCGCGGCGTTTTCGCGGAACTTCGCTTCACCCTCCTTCAGGGAGATTGAGTTGACGATTCCCTTCCCCTGCAGACACTTCAGGCCGGCCTCGATAACCTCCCACTTGGAGGAATCGACCATGAAGGGCACCTTGGCAACTTCGGGTTCGCTGCCTAACAGTTGCAGGAAGCGCGTCATCGCGGCGACACCGTCGATCATGCCCTCGTCCATGCAGATGTCGATGATGTTGGCGCCGTTCTCCACCTGCTGGCGGGCGATGCTGACCGCTTCCTCGTACTTCCCTTCCTTCACCAGCTTGGCGAACTTCGGCGAACCGGCCACATTGGTCCGCTCGCCGATCATGATGTAGACGCCGGGCTGTTGCGTGAACGGCTGCGATCCGGAAAGACGGAGCGGCTTTGTCTCTGTGGTCGAACTCAAGCCGCCTCCTCGCGCAGACCCAATCTTCGCGGAGGCAGGCCATCGAGCGCCCTGGCAATCGCCGCGATGTGTTCGGGCGTGTTGCCGCAGCAGCCGCCGGCGATGTTGATCAACCCGGAACGCGCAAAGTCGCCCAGATAACGCCCCATGTCCTCAGGGCCCAGATCGAAGCCGGTCGGGGCGAGCGGGTTGGGCAGGCCAGCATTCGGGTAGCAAGAGATAGCGACGTTTGCTTTCTCCGAGAGCTCGCTCAGGAATGGATACATCAGATCGGGCCCCAGCGAGCAATTCAGGCCCACTGACAGGGGCTTGACGTGCGCCACCGCGTTCCAGAACGCCTCGCCGGTCTGCGCGGAGATCATGGTCTCACCACCGCGCCCCACGGCCGCGGAGATCATCACGGGAAATTCCCTGCCGTCCTCGTCGAACACTTCGCGGATAGCGACCAGCGCTGCCTTGGCGTTCAGCGAGTCGAAGATGGTCTCCACCAGCAGCACGTCGACGCCTCCGGCAATCAGCGCGCGCACCTGCTCCTCGTAGGCAATCCTCACCTGGTCGAAGGTGACCACGCGGAAGCCCGCGTCGTCGGGATCGGGAGAGTTCGAGAGCGAAACGGTGAGCGGCCCGATGGCGCCGGCGACGAAGCGCTGCCGTCCGGTGGCGGCGCCGACACGGTCTGCCCACTCCCGGCATTGGCGCGCCGAGGTCTCGTTGATCTCCCGGGCCAGGTTCGAGAGGACCGGATTGTCGATGATCTTCTGGTAGAATTCAGGGTCCTTGCGGCCGCCTTGCTCGCGCGGATCGTCCACGAAGAACTCGCTCTGCGTGATGCTGGTGGCGCCGAAGGTATTCGTCTCAATGATGTCCGCGCCTGCCTCAAGGAAACGGCGATGGATGTCGCAGATCATCGCCGGCTGCGTCAGCGAGAAGAGGTCACCGTTGTTCAGCAGGTCCTTCGCGGAGTCCTTGAAGCGCTCGCCGCGGATATCAGTTTCCTTCATCCCATAGGAGCGGATGGTCGTGCCCATCGCTCCATCGATGATGGCGATGCGGCTCTCGAGGACCTTCTGCAGCGGATGCTTGCCGTTTGTCTTCATGTTTATATCCGATGCCTTCGTCCAATCGCACGGTGCGGACTCGCGAGGGTCGAGGGGTTGCGAGCATGGCTCGCAGACTGCCTGTGCTGATAAAAACCTGAGCGGCTGGCTAGGCCAGGAGGGCGGCTTCGTCCTCGGCCGAATCGACCGCGTCGGGCATGGGCGGCGTCGGGACCAGCAGGTCTTCCTTGCGCATGACCAGGGTGGTTGCGTTGAGCGAGGCGAGTTCGAAGCCATGGCCATGGGTGATGGCGTCCGTGGGACAAGCCTCGACGCAGTAGCCGCAGAAGATACAGCGGTTGTAGTCGATGTTGTAGACCTTGGCGTAGCGCTCGGCGGAGGAGATGCGCTTTTCCTCGGTGTTCTCGGCAGCCTCGATGTAGATGCAGTTCGAGGGGCAGGCGGCGGCGCAGAGGAAGCAGGCCACGCACTTCTCCAGGCCGTTCTCGTCGCGCTGCAACTGGTGCTTGCCGCGGAAGCGCTCCTGCAGCACGGCGCCACGCAGCGGACCCTTGCCGTCAGGGTAGTTTTCCACCTCGCTGGGCTGGAACATCTGCCCGAAGGTGATGCTCATTCCCTTGGCGATGGCGGCGGTGTTCTTTAGGATCGACATACCTTGAGTATACGACGCGGGCAGGTTAGGCTGGAAGGCATGAACCCACCCAGGTCCCGAATGGCCCGAATATCCGCCGTGATCGCGATTGCGATGGTAACGGCGGCAGGTACAGCGGTCGCCCTGCATCGGACCGGCATTAGCTTCGCGCTGACCTCCGTCAGCTTCTCCTTTGGCCCCGCGGCCCAGGCCCAGACTCCCGCGGCGCCGATGGGCGGAATGGAGATGGCCAAGCCAGCTGCAGCGCTTTCGACCAGCCTGACGCTTACCCTGGACGGCAAGGCGACCACGTTTTCCGTGGCGGAACTGAAGGCCATGCCGCAGAAGACGGTGAAGGTACACAACGCGCATACCAACGCGGATGAGACGTATTCCGGCGTGCCATTGGGCGATCTGCTGGCGAAGGCCGGGTTTGTGGCGAACAAGACGACGCAGCGGAAGATGCTGCGCAGTTATCTCCAGGTCGAAGGCACGGACAAATACTGGGTGGTGTATTCGCTGACCGAGGTGGAAGGGACGGAGCACGACGGCGACGTGATTGTGGCAACCTCGATGGGAGACAAGGGACTGGGTGCGGACGGCGAGTTGAAGCTGGTGTCGACCGGAGACAAGAAGCCGCAGCGCTGGGTGCGAAATCTGACGGCGATCACGCTGAAAAGCGCGGAGTAGGTTTGCGCTCGACAGCGGCCCTTGGCAGAGGTTGGTCGAATGTGGTTCACTTTCACGCATGGCTAAGAAGACCTCTCGCCGCAACTTTCTCCGGACGGCTCCCGTAGCCGCCGCGGCTGGCTTTTCCCTTGCAGATTCGCTGGCAGCGCTGGCTCAAGGCGCTCCGGGCGCCGAGGTAAATGCGGCGGCGCAGCCGTTCAAGCTGTGGACTGCGAAGGAACTCGATGCAGACCGCGCCGCGCTGGACGCGAAGCCGGGCGACAACAAGCTGTACACGTCGACTGTAATTCCGGAGCAGATCATCCTGACGACGGAGAAGCATAAGAGCGCGACCGAGTTCGAGTGGCATGAGGGGCGCGACCACATCTGTGCAGATCATTGACGGATCGACGCTGTACGAGGTTGGCGGCACGCCGACCGGGACGAAGGTGATGCCGGGACAGGGCGAGTTGCACGCGACCGGATCGACGGGCAGCAAGTCGATCCTGATGGGAAGGGCGACATGCTGCTGATTCCGCGGGGCACGCTGCATAAGCGGAGCACCGAGGACAGCGTGACGTTCCTGCTGATCTCGAACCCAGCATCTGGTGAAGGCGTAGCGCATCGACTTTTCAAAGAACTCTGCGTACGATACCGGCGGCCCTCAGTCGCCGATATTTTATCGGCCCAGCTTTGCCGTCTTCTGTTTGGAGACGACATACTTTCTGGCCATTGAAGCGGAAGTCGGTGGTGGTGCCTTCGGTTGCGGTTGCCGTGAAGGTTTCAATATTGAGGCACTTATTCGTTCGGCTGGCCTCAATGGTCAGGCTGAGTGAACTTTCACTGAGCACGACTTGCCGGACCCGCCGGCAGATCGCGAATGATCCAGAATGGGCCGACGTTCGCAGCCGCATATGGCTCGCCGTCGCCAAGCACGACGAGGTCTCGCTCGCCCGAGCCGCAAAGATGAACGACGGTAGCCTCCAGACCGTCCTGGGTGAGCTTCGTGGCCTGGGGCTGCGTGAGCCAGTTCCTTGTGATAGTCGTCGTCAGTCCGCCAGCGCGGCGAGTTCCGCATCGGATAGGTCGACCTGGTTCTGGACAGCATCCTCGAGATTGAAGAAGCGCTGTTCGGCGGCCGATTGGATTTCGACTGAGCAGATGCGACGACGCATAGAGCGGTCAGGACGAGCACGCTCGCGAATTGCTTTCATTCGATGCCTAGTTTCTTCCAGAGGGCGTCGATCCGCGGTGACGCGCGGGGTCTTGTTTGAGCACGGCGGGCCAGGGGCGGGTGAAGCCTTCGGCGGCCCATTTGCGGGTGGCATCGATGCCCATCTTGCTGCCGTAGTTGGGCAGGCGCGAGGCGTGGTCGAGGGTATCGACTGGGCCGAGGGTGAACTGGATGTCGCGCTCGGGGTCGATGTTGTTGGCGACGCGGAGCGTGACTTCGGCGAGGTCCTGGACGTCGCAATCCTCGTCGACGACGATGACGCACTTGGTGAACATGGCCTGGCCCATGGCCCAGATGCCGTTCATGATCTTGCGCGCATGGCCGGCGTATGACTTGCGGATGCTGACGATCATGAGGTTGTGGAATACGGCTTCGGGCGGGAGGCAGACGTCGACAATCTCAGGCAGGGTGAGCTGCATGAGCGGCAGGAAGATGCGCTCGACGGCCTTGCCCATCCAGGCGTCCTCCATGGGCGGCTTGCCGACGATGGTGGCGGCGTAGATGGGGTCCTTGCGGTGGGTGATGCAGGTGATGTGGAAGACGGGGTACTGGTCCTCCATGGTGTAGAAGCCGGTGTGGTCGCCGAAGGGGCCTTCGGTTCTCAACTCAGCAAGATTTACATAACCCTCCAAGACGTACTCGGCGTGGGCGGGGACTTCCAGGTCGACGGTTTCGCACTTGACCAGTTCGACGGGCTTGCCGCGCAGGAAGCCGGCGATGAGGTACTCTTCAACGTCCGGTGGGGCGGGGACGATGGCGGAGAAGGTGGTTGCAGGGTCGGTGCCGATGGCGACGGCGACCTCCATGCGGCCTTCGCGGACCTTGGCGAGGGTGGTCTGCGGGATGGAGGCGGCGTTGGAGGCGGGGGTGATGCCGCCGGAGGTCTGGGCCAGACCCGAGGCTGAAGCCTCGGGATACCTAGAAGCTTGTGCTGCGGGAGCTGTTCCGCCGGCTGTGAGAGCCATGACGTTGACCGCATCATCGGTGGATCCGGCAGCGGCGCGGAGGTGATCGCGGAGGTGTTCGGCGGCGTTCTTCTGGCGCTGCCAGTGCATGCCGGTGGTTTGGCCGTCGTAGACCTGAAGGCGATACATGCCAACGTTGCGCTTGCCCGATTTGGGGTCGCGGGTGACGACGCAGGGCAGCGTGATGAAGGGGCCACCATCCTGAGGCCAGGTGGTGAGGATGGGAAGCTTGAGGAGGTCGATTCCCTTCCCGCCGTCTTCCGGGGTGCGGTGGATGACCTGCTTGCAGGCGGCGTCCCTGGCGGGGATGACCCTGGGAAAGAAGTTGCCGACTTCGGCGAGCGTGGGGAGCATCTTGAGCTTGGCCATGAATCCGGCGGGGGTTGGCGGGTGCAGCAGGGCGCGGATGCGGTCGGCGATGGCGTCGAGCGAGTCGGTTTCGAGGGCAAGCTTCATCCGGCGCTCGGAGCCGAACTGGTTCATCAGGACCCTGGCTCCGGGGTGGCCAGTGATGTTCTCGAAGAGCAGGGCGGGACCGCCAGCCTTCGCGGTGCCTTTGCCGAGTTTGGCGGTGCGGTCGGCGATCTCGGCCATCTCGAGGCAGGGGCTGACGGCCTCGCGGATGCGGCGGAGTTCGCCGGCCTTGTCGAGCGCCTTGATCCATTCGCGAAGGTCGTTGTAGGGCACGGCTGGCTCCGATCGTTCCCTTTCCCACCCGGTCAAGGGGGTGGGGGGGGGTGGGGGGGTTCCAGGACTCAAGTCCTAAAGTAGCCAAACAAAATGACTTAAGTCTGGATCAAGTCCGCCGGAGATCCGGAATTCGATCCGTGAAATCCGGCCCCATCTCCCTCAACCTAAAGCAGTTCGGTTCGTAAAAAATCCCCTGCTTAACATTATAGCTCTTTGAGCCGGGAAACACGCTATGTCTATCTATCTTGTTTTGAATAAGATAAGTGACAATGGGGCTTGACAAGAGGTTTTCTGCCCAAATTTCGCAGAAAAAAGTTTGGGACCACGAGAAGTCCTGTGAATGCAGTAGCCAGGGCCAGGAACGGAGGAAGCGCGCCGGTCTACTGAATGTCCTGAGATGCGGGTGGGGCCCATCGGTAGATGCGATAGCCGAGCGATTTGGAGGAAAAGGCGCAGGCGGCCTGGTCTTCGGGCGCCAGGTCGACGCTTCCGACGGCAAGGAGGGCGATGCCAGGCGTGGCGTCCACCAGAACGGCTTGTTGGGGTGCGGCATAGATGAGGTCGATGGGGGTGGTGCGGGCGCGCGCCAGGGCCTGGAGGCGCTCCAGCAACGGCAGCATGACGTACAGGTTGAAGGAGTTGTAGATGTAGAGGACGGTGGGCGACGACGGGATGGGGGCGGCGAGGGCGTCGACGTTGAGAACTGTGATGTCGCTGCAAGGGCGGGGAGAGGTTTTCCAGAGGGCCAGGTTGGTTTCGGCGATGGAGGTGAGATCGGGGTTGAGCTCCACGCCGATGATGCGGTGGAAGGGCGCATCGGAGGCCAGCATGAGAGCGCGGCCTTTGCCGGAGCCGATGTCGAGGAAGGTGTAGTCCGCGAGGGAGTACGACGTGCGGGCGAGCGTCTGCTGCCATTGGTCGAGAATGCCGGCGAAGCCCGAGGGCGGGGTGCCCCAGTAGGCGTTGATGTGGTCGTCGTGCGCGTGGCCGGAGATGAGCTGGTCGGCGAAGAGAAGGCCGCTGGTGTCGACGCCGTGGCGGAGGTCAAAGGGATGGATGGGGATGGGCGGCGGGAAGAACTCGCGGTGGACTCGCTTGCCAAGGAGGTGCAGGGTTCGCCGGGGGCCGTGGGTGCGCAGAGTCCGGCGAAAGCGGGTGACGAGAGAAAATGTGCCCATGGGGCATGATACGGGATTTGTTAAAAAGTTGTAAAAGTCGTGCAGGAAACCGGGGTTGGTCGCCAGTTCACGGGGACTTCGGGGAGCAAACGACGGAGATTCTGACTTTGTGAGTCAGAATGACGAGGGTGGAGTCCCCACTGACGACCTCGGAGCAGAATGAGGATCGGTGGTGGGGTGGCGGGCGTTGGTTGAGGGAATCAGATTTTGAGGAAGATTTTCCTGCGCCAGAGGAGCCAGTTGGGGAGCAGACAGAACGCGGTGAAGGCGAGGGCGAAGGCGACAGAGGTGATTTCGGTGGAGGCGTGGCGAGCGAAGAGGTGACGGTAGGTCCAGTACCAGGCAGTGATGCGGGTGGCGGGGGAATCAGGATGGATGAGCGCACCGGCGGGAACCTTGATCCAGAGCATGATCTCGACCAGCGCGTTGGAGAAGACGAAGGCAAAGATGGCGTTCGAACCGAAGACGAGCCACGGCCAGAGGAGCGCCTTCCCTGCTGGGCGGGCGTTGAAGCGGCGGATGTCGATGAGCCAGTAGCAGAGGGCGAGCAGCAGGAGCGACCAGCCGGCCGAGAAGAGGACGTAGGAACTGGTCCAGAGATTCTTGTTGAGCGGGAAGCTGAAGGACCAGATGAGACCCGTCATGAGTCCCAGCGTTCCGCAGAGGAGCAGGACGCGGAGAATTTGGACGGGAGGAATTTGGCTAGGGTCAGGATGACTGGCATTGGAGACGCGGCGGAGCCATAGACCAGTGACGGAGCCAATGAGGGTGGTGGCGATGGCGGGGAGCGTGCTGAGGAGGCCTTCGGGGTCGCTGGTGTGCCGGTAGAGGCGACCGGTGTGGAGAGTGCGCTGGGTGAAGGCGTTGAAGGCGCGGTCGAGCCAGGCGGCGAGATTGCGGTCGGGATCGAGGATGGGCATGGCGTGGGTGGGGATGCCAACACCCGGGACGGGGACGAAGCGCATGAGCGCCCAGTATCCGATGAGCAGTGTAGCGGCGATGGCGAGGAGGGTGCGGACGCGACGAGTGAAGAGACAGATGAGGCCGGCGACGAGGTAGCAGAGGGCGATGCGGGTGAGGACGCCGAAGATGCGCATGTGGGCCCAGTGGAAGTGGGGAAAGGTGGCGAGGAATACGTTGACCGCGAAGAGAAGGACGGCGCGGCGGACGATGTGCGCGGCGAGCGTGCGGCGGGATTGGGCGCGGGCGATGCGCGATTCGAGCGAGAAGATGATGGACGCGCCGACGAGGAAGAGGAAGTTGGGAAAGACGAAGTCGGTGAGGGTGAAGCCGTTCCAGGGGGCGTGGTCGAGTTGGGTGTAGACATGGCCCCAGTCGCCGGGATCGTTGACCAGGATCATGAGAGCGATGGTGAGGCCGCGGAGGGCATCGATGGAAAGGACGCGCGGTGGGGCCGGCTTGGCGAGAGATTGCATGGGTGATTCATGGTACAGGTGCTGGTTGCGAGGTGCCAGGTTCGGGGCGCGAGGCGCGGGTTTCGAGAATCGGCGTTGGGCTGTCAGCTTTCGGCGGTCAGCTTTGAGGGTTGATGGCGGCGGGAACATCGCGGGCGCGGCGGTGTCTATGGTGGTAGTACGCATTCCTCGCAGATGCGCACCGATCCGATGTTCGCAGTTCGGAGGTGCCTTATGTTTGAAGGAAGTCTGGTGGAGTCACGCGGATTGCCGGTTTCTCAGACTCAGCGATGGGCGGCGCTGGGATCGCTTACAGTGCAATGTGCGGTGGCCGGCTTGCTGCTGGCGATTCCGCTGCTGCGGCCGCAGGTGCTGCCAACGCTGTCGGCGGCGCCGCGGATTACGCTGCCGTATGTGTCCAGGCCTCCGGTTGAGCCGGTGAGAACGGCTGCGGTGGCTTCGTCCTCCAGTGTGGTGAGTGCGCCGGCTGCTGTTCCGGTGCAGGCGGCAGCGAACCGGCCGCTGATCTTTCAGCAAGGCGTCACACTGACGGATGGGCCAATGCCGGCCCTTGGGACGAGCCTGCGCATGGGTGACGGAAACGGGCCGCTTAACGTGTTGAGCACGGTGGGCAATGGACCTTCCGGGGCCGGCGTGGTGGCGATGCGAACGCGGGAGGCAGGGCCGCTGCACGTCTCAACGGGCGTGTCGGAGGGGCTGCTGCTGACGCCGATCCGGCCGGTGTATCCGGCGATTGCACGGGCGGCGCAAATCCAGGGCGCGGTGGTGCTGGAGGCGACGATCTCGAAGGCGGGCAGGATTGAAAGCCTGCACGTGGTGAGCGGGCCACCGATGCTGCAGGCAGCAGCGCGCGATGCGGTGCAGGTGGCACGCTACCGGCCATACCTGCTGAATGGCGAACCGGTCGAGGTGCAGACGACGATCCGGGTGCTGTTCCGGTTGGGAAACTGAAAGGCAGTTGTTAGTTGTTCGTTGATAGTTGATGAGTACGAATACGGTTCAGGCGGATTTGAGAGCCGGGCCGGTGTCGGCGTCCATGACCATGGTGGCGGTGGGCGTGGCGACTTCCACGTAATCGTGGAGCGGATAGCCAGCCTTCTTCCATCCGTCGAAGCCTCCGCGAAGCGGGCGGACGCGGGTGATGCCGAGGCGATGCAGTTGCAGCGCGACCTTGGCCGACGTCTCCTCAGAGGGGCAGGTGCAGTAGAGGATCACGTCGCGGTCGCGTGGGATGTAGGCGGCGCAGTTGGCGATCTCGGATGGGCCGATGCGCACAGCGCCAGGCAGGACGCGGGGATCGGGCAGGTAGTCCAGCGGGTGGCGAAGGTCGACGATGTAGGGCTTCTCGCCTGATTCATGGAAGGCCTGGTTGATCATAGCCATCACTTCGGCGGGCTCAATGCGCAGTTCGCGGACACGAGCCATGAAGCGGCGCTGTTTGATGACGCGCCAGAGGAAGAAGCCGGCGACCATCAGGAGGAAGACCGCGACGGCGAAATGGCTGAGCAGGCCGAAGAAGGCCCGGCTGCGCTTGGCTACATCCCCGAAGAAGCGACCCGCGAACAGGCAGGAGACTGACCAGAGCAGCGTGCCGGACAGGTCGTAGACGAGGAAGTCCAGGTAGGGCAAGCCGCTTTGGCCGGCAATGGGCGCGGAGACGGTGGACAGGCCGGGAACGAACTTGGCGAAGAGCAGGGTGACGGGGCCGCGGCGGGAGAAATAATTCTCGGTCCTGGCGATACAGGTGTTGGCTTCGAAGGAGAACCTGCAGAGGAGGCGGATGACCCGGTTGCCATAGCGGCGTCCCATAGCGAACCAGGCGGAGTCCGAGAGGAGGCAGGCGGCGACCACGCAGAGCAGTGCCGAGAAGGCGCTGACGCGGTGGGTGGCGCTCAAAGTTCCGGCGGTGAGCAGGAGCGGGACGCTCGGGATGGGGAGGCCGAGCTGCTCTACCAGGACCCAGAGGAAAAGGATCGCATAGGCATGGCCGACGAAGAACTCGATGGCGATCGGCATGAGGATGGCTCCTGGTGGAATAGATGAGAATAGTCCCCGATTGGATGTGGAGTTGTGAAATATTTGCGGCTGGCGATAGCGGAATGCGCATCGTCAGGCGGCCAGATCTAGTCGCGTTTACAGCTGCTAAAGGATTCGATGCCCTGACCGAAAGATAGACCCAGCGGAGACATTCGATGGAGTGGCGAGCCCGCGCCTTTGCGTAAGGGCGCGGCTTACATGGCCGGGGGATGGTGAGGGTCGACGTTGTCGTCTTTTGCAGGGGCGGCCGTGCTCTTGACCCCACCCGGATTCACCGAGTCGCGCAACTCCTTTGAGGGCTTGAAGAACGGGACGCGCTTGGCAGGCACATCGACGCGCTCGCCGGTCTTGGGGTTGCGGCCGATGCGGGAGTTGCGCTGGCGCGTGCGGAAGCTGCCGAACCCTCGGATCTCGATCTTGTCGCCGGCTTTGAGCGCTCCGATGACGGATTCGAACAGGGTGTCGACGATGATTTCGCCGTCGCGTCGGGTTAGATCTCCGAGAGCGGTAACTCGGTCCACAAGGTCGGCCTTGGTCATCGTGTTGTCTCCTCGCATCGGTGTTGTGATTCTAGCTTATCGCTGATTGTAGATGGGATGCAGGATTTGCGGCAGGCGTAGGCGAAAAAAATTGAATGGGCCATGGGAAGGCTCCAGGGATTCCGAGGGAGGGTTTGGAGCGGGAAAGGGCCCGTTGAGGCCGCGGCCGTCAGACTAGGGTGCCTGGGGCCAGCCGGGGACGAGCAGGCGGCCGGGCGGGGACTTGGGTGACTGGAGGGGTGAATTGTGCCGTGAATTGCGGGACGGGCGGATCTGGGCCGGGTTCGTCTTTGGAGAGCTGCGCCGGGCCGGTTCAAGGGGTTGCGGCATATTCGGGGCAAAAAAGGCGGCACGAACGATCGATTGTTCGTGCCGGGAGGCCAGTGACGCAACTTGTATCGGCCGGGGCGACTGACTGACCGCGTAGACCGAAGAACTGTTGAGCAAAAACTGCTCACCATCAGAATACCACGCAAAACAGGGTGACTCGGGCCTACCTGGGCGGCGATTTTTAGTCGGGTGAATCGGAGGGGGCGCTGAGACGGCGCGCCATGGCGGCATCCCGCGCGGAGATGCCTCCCACATCGTGCGATACCAGGGCGAGTTTGACGCGGTTGTAACGGATGTCGATGTCGGGGTGGTGTCCGGCCTGCTCGGCGAGTTGGGCCACGCGATTGACGAAGGCAATGGCCTCGACGAAGTTGGGGAAGGTCCAGAAGCGGACGAGTTGGCCGTCTTCGAGCGCCCACTCGGGCAGCTCACGCAGAAGTTTGCTGAGCTCTTCCGCGGACAAGGTTGCTTTGCTGGATTGCGTCATCAGGGGGCCTCCAGAACTGGATGCGGTGGCGTTGCCCCGGGGCCGTTCGCGAGCCCCAGAAGGCAACGCGGCGAGGTCAAGTCAAGGGAGATACTATGCCGCGCGAGTTCTGAGGCGCAACACCCCCTATGATGGGATGAGACGGAGACAGCCATGAAGAGAAAACCGACGAAAGACAAGAACCTCTGGGGCGCGGTGGATCGCTATATCGGGGAGCGGCTGGCGCCCGCGGATGCTGCGCTGGACGCCGCTTTGCAGGCGAATGCGGCTGCGGGACTGCCCTCCATCGATGTGAGCCCGGTGCAGGGAAAGTTGCTGCACGTGCTGGCGCTGACGACAGGCGCGCGGCGGATTCTGGAGATTGGCACGCTGGGCGGATACAGCACCATCTGGCTGGCGCGCGCGCTGCCGGCCGGCGGGCGCCTGATCACGCTGGAGGCTGAGCCGAAACACGCGAAGGTGGCGCGGGCCAACCTGGAGCGGTCCGGGGTCTCGAAGAAAGTGGAAATCCGCCTTGGCCCGGCGACGGATTCGCTGGCTGAACTGGTGAAGAAACGCACCGCGCCGTTCGATCTGATCTTTATCGATGCGGATAAGGCGAATATCCCCGCATATATCGCACAGGCACTGAAGCTGGCGAAACGCGGGACGCTGATTGTGATCGACAACGTGGTGCGCGAAGGGAGAATCCTGAACGCGGCGAGCAGGGACCCGGATGTTCAGGGCGTGCGCGCGATGTTCGAGATGCTTGCTGCGGAGTCGAGACTGTCGGCAGCGGCGATTCAGACGGTGGGGATGAAGAAGTGGGATGGGTTGGCGTTGGCGGTGGTGGTGAAGTAGCCGGTGGCAAAGGCTAAATGCGGAGATTCTTCGCTGCGCTCAGAATGACAATCCCTGCAGTTAACTCTTTTTCGCGGCGCGGGCGGCGCGGCGGGCGGCGGCCCAGCCTTCCTTGGTGATCTGGTGCGCTCGGCCGATGGCCAGCGCGTCCGCAGGGACGGGATGGGTGATGCAGGAGCCCGCGCCAACGTAGGCGCCCTCGCCAATGCTGATGGGCGCGACCAGGGTGGAGTCTGAGCCGACGAAGACGCCGTCGCCGATGGTGGTGGTGTGCTTGTTGACGCCGTCGTAGTTGCAGGTGATGACGCCCGCGCCGACGTTGACGCCTGCGCCGATATTGGCATCGCCGAGGTAGGTGAGGTGGTTGGCCTTGGAGCCGCGGCCCAGGGTGGTTTTCTTGGTCTCGCAGAAGTTGCCAACGTGGGCCTGCTCGCCGATGTGGCTCTCCGGGCGGAGATGTGCGTAGGGGCCGAGCACCGCACCGTTGCCGACCTCCGCGCCGTCGAGGATGCAGCCATTGCGCACGGTAACGCCTTCGCCGAGGACGGAGTTCTGGAGGACAGAGTAGGAGCGGATGCGGCAGTCGGAGCCGATGCGGGTGGCGCCGAGCAGTTGCACGTACGGCTCGATAACGGTGTCCGCGCCCACGGTGACCTCGGCGTCGATGACGCAGGTGTCGGGCCGGAAGATGGTGACGCCCGCGGCCATGAGGCGTTGCGCGGCGGCGCGGCGCATGGCCTGGTCGAGTTGCATCATCTCGGCGATGGTGTTGGCGCCGAGGACGTCCACGGCGGATTCGGCCTGGAGAGCCACAACTCGCTTGCCGTCGGCAACCAGCATGGCGGCGACATCGGTGAGGTAGAACTCGCCGTGGGCGTTGTCGGTGGAGAGGCGGTCGAGCCTGGCGAAGAGCGCTTCGGTTTCGAAGCAGTAGATTCCGGAGTTGATTTCGGGGGTGTGGAGTTGGGCCGGCGTGAGGGCCTTCTGCTCCACGATGGCACTGACCGCGGGCGAGCCGGGCTGGCGACGGAGGACGCGGCCGTAGCCGGTGGGGTCGTCCGGGACGGCGGTAAGGATGGTCATCGCGGCGTGTTCGGCCAGGTGCAACTCGCAGAGAGCTGTGAGCGTTTCCGGGCGGATGAGCGGAACGTCGCCAGATAGGACCAGCAGGTGCTTCGGGACGGGCGAACCGGAGAGCTCGAAGAAGGCTTTGAGCACCTGCAGGGCATGGCCGGTGCCGAGTTGGGGTTCCTGGGGCACGAAGTTGACGCCGCTGAGCGAAACGGCGGCCCGCACCTGATCGGCTCCGTGGCCGATGATGCAGAAGATATGCGAGGCGGAGACGAGGTTCTTTGCCGCGTCGATGACTTGCAGCAGAAGGGCGCGGCCGCCGACCTCGTGCAGCACTTTGGGGCGCTTGCTTTTGAGCCGCGTGCCCTTGCCCGCGGCCATGATGGCTACTGCAAAACCTGTTACTTCCATGCCCGCTATCTTCTCACGCCGGATGGTCGTTTTGCGGTTGCCGGTAGCTGAGCCAGCACTCCTTATTGCTTTGGCGCTCCGGGCGCCGGCGGAATGGCGATGTCGATGTCGGTGACCGGGCCGAGGGTGGAGACGGGCGGCTGGATCTGCGACTTGTTGCCCACGACGAGGATGGCGAGCTTCGAGACGTCGATGTATTTGTTGGCAACGCGGGCTACGTCCTCTGAAGTCACCTTTTCGATTCCGTCTCTATACTTTTCGAGGAAGTCCGGCGGATAGCCGTAGAAGGCAAGAGCAACCTGCTCGTTCAGGGTCTTCTCCGGCGTGTCGTAGCGGAAGATAAACGAGTTCATCACGTCGTCTTTGGCCTTGCGCAACTCCTGGGGAGTGGGCGGCCTGGTCTTCAGGCGGCCAATCTCCTCCAGGACGGCCTGGGTTGCGGCGACGGTGGTGGCGCTCTTGGTGCCAACCTCGCTGCCGAAGATGCCGGGGTGGTCATAGGAGGCGCCGAAGCTGCCGCCCACTTCGTAGGCGAGGCCGAGCTTGGTGCGGACGTACTGGACGACGCGCGAACCAAAACCGCCGGAGTAAACCTCGTTCATGACGCTGAGAGCGTAATAGTCGGGATTGCTGCGCAGGATGCCAAGGCCGACGATCTCCACGTTGGACTGGTTCACATCTTCTTTGTCGACGAAGTAGACGCCCGGCTTCGGGCCGGGGAAGTCGAGATGGAGCGGCTGGACGGCCGTGCCGCGCGGCAGCGGCTCGAAGGCCTTGCGCAGCTTCGCCTCCATGGCAGCGCTGTCGAAGTCGCCTTCGACGGAGACGATCATGTTATTGGGGACGACGGTGCGGTCGTGCCAGGCCTGGAGGTCGTCGAGGGTGACCGCGGCGACGGTGGCATACTCAGGCTGGCGCGCGTAGGGACTGTGCGCCCCGTAGACGAGCTTGATGCTCTCGCGATCGAGGATGTCGCCGGGGTCGTCGTTGCGGCGGGAGATGCCGGTGTCCATCCCGCGCCTGGCAAGGGTGAGCTTGTCCTGCTTGAAGGCGGGGTGGAGGAGAAGATCGACGGCCTGGGCGAAGATGGTGTCGAAGTCCTGTTTGAAGCCTCCCCATTGCAGGGAGGTCAAGGCCAGGTCGCCTCCGGTCTCGATGCTGGCGGCTTTCTGGGCGAGTTCGGTGTCGAGTGTATCGCCGGAGGTAGTGGCGCTGCCGCTGGTGCGCCAGGCCTCTCCATAGAGCGATACCAGGCCTGCCTTGTCGGCGGCTTCGTCGCGGCTGCCGCCACGAATCAGGATGGAGCCGTCGATGAAGGGGAGTTCGTGGTCTTCCTGCAGAAAGATGACGAGGCCGTTGGCCAACTCGATGCGGCGCGGCTGCTGCGGCTTGAATGCGTGCAGCGGCGGGATGGGGATTTTAGTCCAGGGTTCGGCCTGTGCCGGTGCGAACGATTTTGCCGCAGGCGGCGCGGACTGGGCCCGGCCGGGCTGAGCAGTGGGCAACAGCAGGCACGCGGCGATCGCAAAGGTGAGATGGATTCTGAGCGTGGCGGCCGGGGTTCTCATCGTTCTATCCATTCCATGTGCGGATTGCGCTTGCAGAGTATCCATCGCAGGGAGCTTCAATTTGCACCTCCGGCATCCGGCGCCTGCGGTTGCGCGGGAGGGGTGAACTCGATGCGTGCACTGGTGAGGTTGCTGGGGACGAAGACCTTGTTGGCTACGCGGCGTACGTCAGCTTTGCTCACCTTGTCGATGCGGTCCAGCTCGCGGAAGAGTTCGCGCCAATCGCCGTAGCGGGTCTGGTATGTGGCCAGTTCCTGGGCGAGGCCCGGGTTGTCGGCCAGGCCGCGAAGCAGGTTCGCGCGAGCACGTGTCTTGAACATCTGCAGTTCCTCGTCGGTGACGTCGGTGGTCTTCAGCGTGTCGATCTCCTTGTGGATGGCTGCGCGCATCTCGTCGGGCGTATGGCCGGGGACGGGAACCGCGTAGAACGCGAACAGCCCGGGAAACTTCTGCCCGGGAAAGCCGCTGAAGCCTTCGGCATCGGCGGCGATCTTCTGGTCGCGGACCAGGCTCTTGTAGAGCCGCGCGGTGCGGCCGTTAGAGAGGATGTCGGAGATGGCATCGTAGACCGAGTCATCGGGGTCGCGGTAATCGGGCCGGTGATAGCCCTCGAGGTAGAAGGGCTGGGTCGGTTCGCGGATGATGACCGACTTCTCCGCAAACTGCTGCGGTTCGACGGTGGTCATCCCCTCAGGCTTGGGGCCGGCGGGGATAACGCTGAAATACTTCGTGAGGATGGGCATGGCATCGGCCGCCTTCAGGTCGCCGACAACCGCGATGACGATGTTGGAGGGAACATAGTACGTCTTGTGGAAGGCGTCGGCCTCAGTGGCGGAGACCTGGCTGATCTCGCTCTCCCAGCCAACGCCAGAGACGCCGTAGTGATGCGCTACGTAGGCGGTGGCCAGGAACTGCTCCACCATGGCGCCGATGGGATTGGAGTCGATGCGCATGCGGCGCTCCTCCTGCACCACATCGCGCTCGGTGTAGAACTCGCGGTAGACGGGGTGGGCGAGCCGGGAGCTCTCCAGGTAGGCCCAAAGTTCCAGGCGGTTCTCCGGCATGCTCCAGAAGAATTGGGTGGAGTCCTCGGCGGTTTCCGCGTTCATGCCGACTACGCCATTCTCCTCGGCAATGACGGAAAACTGATTTGGGATGACGTATTTCTCAGCGGCCGCGCGGGCGTCATCGAAGACTTTCTTGAGTTGGGCGAGCCTGGCCGGATCCTGGCCGACGCGCTTGCGGTACTCGGCGTCGTAGGCGGCATAGGCGATCTCGACCTTAGCCAGCGCAACCTTCTCCGCTGGATAGTTGGTGGTGCCGATCTCCGGGGTTCCCTTGAAGGCCATGTGTTCAAACATGTGGGCCAGGCCGCTTTCGCCCTGGGGATCGTTGACCGAGCCGGCATCGACCATGGTGTAGTAGCTGAAGACGGGCGCCTCCGGCCGCTCGCAGACAACCAGGGTGAGGCCGTTGGGCAGCACCTTGACGGTGGTCTTTTTTTCGAAGCCGGCCAGGTACTGCGCGAGGCTGCCGGAGTCCTGCGCCTGCGCCGCAATTCCCACGACCAAACCAAACGCCAGTGCAAGGGCGATCAGACGATGCATTCGCACGAAGAAATCCTCCCGTAACGGAACCAGAGCCTGGCTATTAACAATACCGGATCAGAGGGAAAGGCGTGTTTTACTTGACGGAGCAACAGTCCTTCCATAGTCTTCAGGCGTCAAAGGTTCTGGGCAGCGGGATGAAACAGATTCGCAAAGTTGCGGTGCTGGGTGCGGGGACGATGGGGTCGCGGATTGCCGCGCATATCGCCAACGCGGGCGTGCCGGTGGTGCTGCTGGACATGGTTCTGCCGGGTACGCCGGGGGACGCCGGCACGGCGGCCAGAAACAAGCTGACGCTGGCCGCGCTGGAGGGGCTGAAGAAGGCGAAGCCCGCTGCGTTCTATACGCCGGAGTCGGCGCGCCTGATTACTGCCGGCAACTTTGACGACGATATGAAGCTGGTGGCGGGCTGCGACTGGATCCTCGAGGCAGTGGCGGAAAACCTGGAGATCAAGCGCGCGCTGCTGACCAGGGTGGAGGAGCACCGCGCGCCGGGGACGATTGTCACCACAAATACGTCGGGCCTGCCGGTGGCGAACATTGTGGAGGGGATGCCGGACGAGCTTCGCCGGCACTGGTTCGGAACGCATTTTTTCAATCCTCCGCGCTACATGCGGCTACTGGAAGTGATTGCGACGCCGGAGACGGACGCGGCGGACGTGGCGGATCTTGCACACTTCTGCGACCAGCGGCTGGGCAAGGCGGTGGTGCGCGCGAACGATACGCCAAACTTCATTGCCAACCGCATTGGCACTTTTCAGATGCTGAATGCGATTCGGTTGATGATCGAGCAGGGGCTGACGATCGAGGAGGTTGACGCGCTGACGGGTGCGGCGCTGGGCTGGCCGAAGACGGGGACGTTTCGGCTGGGCGACCTGGTGGGCGTGGACATCCTGGCACACGTCGCGGCCAACTTCGCCGCGCAGGCTGGGCGGATTGGCGATGAGCGCGCGGAAGTAAGGCTGCCGAAGTTTGTCGAGACGATGCTGGAGCGCAAGTGGCTTGGCGATAAGACGCAGCAGGGGTTCTATAAGAAGGCCGGCAAGGACGAGCAGGGTCGCGATGTGCGGCTGGCGCTGGACTGGAAGACGCTGGAGTATCGGGCGAGCGAGCGGCCCAAGTTCCCTGCCCTGGAGATGGCGAAGAGCGTGGAGCAGACGGCAGCGCGCATCCCGCAACTGCTGCATGGGGATGCGCAGAAGGATAAGGCGGCGGCGTTCTATTGGCCGCTGCTTACGGAACTCTTTACGTATGCGGCGAATCGGATTCCGCCGATGCCGCACCCGATTGCGGAGTCGATTGTCGAGATCGATACCGCGATGAAGACGGGGTTCAACTGGGAGTTGGGGCCGTTCGAGATGTGGGACGCGGCAGGCGTTCGAGCAACGACGGAGAAGATGCAGGCGGCTGGGGCAGCCAATTGCGGCGAATGTTGAGAAGCTGTTGGCGGTCGGCGAGACGTGGTACCGGGACGATACCTCGGTGGCATCGGGGCGGCTGTTCTTCGACGCGGTGAGCGGGGCGTATAAGCCCGTGATTGCGCCGGAAGGGCACGGCGAGTCTCGCGGTGATCAAGGCGGCGCGGGGGGTGGTGCGGAAGAATGCGGGCGCTTCGGTCGATCGATCTGGGCGATGGGGTTGCGGCGATTGAGCTGCACTCGAAGATGAATGCGCTGGGCGACGACATCGTCTCGCTGATTACGCAGACGCTGAAGCCGGCGAGCCAGCAAGTCGCGGACTTTGAGGCGTTCGTCATTACGGGCGAGGGGGCGAATTTCTCCGTCGGCGCAAACCTGATGCAACTGCTGCTGACGATGCAGGAGCAGGAGTGGGACGACGTGGACCTGGCGGTGCGCGCGTTCCAGAATATGACGCAGACGATCAAGCTGTGTCCGCGACCGGTGGTGGTGGCGCCATATGGCATGTGCCTGGGCGGCGGTGTGGAGATTTCGCTGCATGCGGCGGCGCGGCATCCTCATGCGGAGCTGTATATGGGGTTGGTGGAGGCGGGGGTTGGGCTGATCCCGGGCGGTGGCGGATGCAAGGAGATGCTGCTGCGGGCTGTCGATGCGGGGCCGGCGGGTGCGCGTGGCGATGAGTTGGTGATCTTCGAGGCGCTGAAGAAGAACTTCGAGACGATTGCGATGGCGAAGGTGTCGACTTCGGCTGCGGAGGCGCGGGCGCTGGGGCTGCTGCGGCCGGCAGATGAGATCACGATGAATCGCGCGCGGCTGCTGATGGATGCGAAGGAGCAGGCTCGGGGGACGGCGGATTTGGGCTACGCTGCTCCGGTGGCGCGGACTGACATTCCGGCGCCGGGAGAGAGTGTGCTGGCTACGCTGAAACTGGCGGTTTGGACGATGCGTGAAGGCGGATTCATCAGCGACCACGACGCGAAGGTGGCGAACTGGGCGGCGTGTGTGCTGTGCGGCGGTAAGGTGCAGCCGGGAACTCTGGTGAGCGAGCAGTATCTGCTGGATTTGGAGCGCGAGGCGTTTCTATCGCTGTGCGGCGAGAAGAAGACGCAGGAGCGGATTGCGTTTACTCTCAAAACCGGAAAGCCTTTGAGGAACTAGTTATGCCCGCTGATCTAACGATTCTCGCGAGAGACTGGAGTTGGTTGATCGACCTCAAGCAATTCACGCTGCTTGAAGTCTCGCCCTTCGGCGATCTGTTCTTGCGAGATTCCACCGGCGCACTTTGTCTCTTGGATATCAACCTTGGTGAACTTCAATATGCCGAAGTAGCTGGCAGCAACCCCGCTGTCCTGTTTCCTATGGCTTTTGACATGGCCATCGCCGCGGATTACGTCAAGGCGGGGCTGCTCCCGACGGATGGCCAATGCTACGGATACAAGAGTCAGCTTGTCGCAGGAGGATCGCTTGAGCCATCGAATGTATACGTCGCTACTACTGCGGAGTATATAAGCTTCATGGGTGACTTCCACTATCAGATCAAGGATGTCGCCGACGGCGAAACCGTTACTCTCAAAGTGGTCAATCACAAGGTCATCCAATGAAGGACGTGGTCATCGTAGCGGCGGTGCGCACGGCGATTGGGAAGGCGCCGCGGGGAGCGCTGCGGACGACGCGGCCGGATGATTTGGCGGCATATGCTATCAATGGGGCGCTGGAGCGGGTTACGCAGCTTGACCGGTCGGAGATTGAGGATGTGATTCTGGGCTGCGCTATGCCGGAGGCGGAGCAGGGGCTGAACATTGCGCGGGTGGCGAGCTTTCGCGCGGGGCTGCCGGTCGACGTGCTCGGCGATGACGATCAATCGGTTCTGCTCGTCGGGGCTGCAGTCGATCGCGATGGCGGTCGGATCGGATTCGCGGCGGCGGTGCAGAGGCGATCGTGGCTGGCGGCGTGGAGAGCATGTCGTTTGTGCCCATGGGGGGCAACAAGCCGTCGCTGAATCCGTGGCTGGTGGAGAGCTATCCGGGGTCGTACCTGTCGATGGGGCTGACGGCGGAGCGGGTGGCGAAGCACTACGGAATTACGCGCGAGCAGATGGATCAGTTCGCGCTTGAGTCGCACCAGAAGGCGGTGGCGGCGATTGCGGCAGGGCGGTTTGAGGATGAGATTGTGCCGGTTCCGGTTACGAATACGGTTCTCGATGCGAAGGGCAAGGCTAAAGCGGTCGAGACGGTGTTCAAGGTGGACGAGGGGCCGCGGGCGGATACGTCGCTGGAAGCGCTGGCGAAGCTGAAGCCGGTGTTCCACGTGAAGGGCACGGTGACGGCGGGGAATTCTTCGCAGACCAGCGATGGCGCGGCAGCGGCGGTGGTGCTGTCGGCGGAGCGGGCGGCGCAGCTTGGTGTGCCGGCGGTGGCGCGGTTTGTGGCGTTCGCGACGGCAGGGTGCGATCCGGAGGAGATGGGCATTGGGCCGGTCTATGCGATTCCGAAGGCGCTGAGGATGGCCGGACTCACGCTCGACCAGATCGACCTGATCGAGCTGAACGAGGCGTTCGCGGCGCAGGCGCTGTCGGTGATTAAGGTGCTGGGACTCGATCCGGCGAAGATCAATGTCAATGGCGGCGCGATTGCACTGGGGCATCCGCTGGGCTGCACCGGCGCTAAGCTTACCGCGACGCTGCTGCACGAGATGCCTCGGCGGCAGGCGAAATTCGGCATGGTGACGATGTGCGTCGGCGGCGGCATGGGGGCAGCGGGGATCTTTGAGGCGACGAGTTGAACGGACCGGAGCGACTGGTTGCAATGTGACACATTGTGTGACACAATGCTTGCATGCCTGTCTTGAACATGCGCGGACTACGGGACACCCGGAAGTTGAAGGCGTTGCTGCGCCAGGGGAAATCGATTGAGCTGCGCGACCGGAATCGGGTGATCGGACGAATCGTGCCTGAGAATGTGAAGGCCGAGCCGGTCGAGTGGCCGGATTTCGAGGCGCGCTTGAAGGAAACGTTCGGCGACAAAGTTCTGAATGCAGTCGACGACTTTCTTGAGGATCGGCATCGGTATTGAGCGTCTATGTTGATTCCAGCTTTTTCGTATCCATCTATCTACAGGACAGCCACACGACGGCTGCCCTGGATCGGCTCGCGCGGCAGCCGCGAATCTGGCTCACTCCTTTTCATGAGGCCGAGTTGATCCACGCGGTTCTGCAGCAGGTGTTTCGCGGAGGCCTCTCGTCTGATCGTGCAGATCGGGCGATTCGGGACTTTCGACTGGATCAGGATGCGGGCCTCTGGGAAAACACCCACTTTCCGGATGCCGCGTTTGGCGGGGCGACCGAACTGGCGCGAATGCATGTAGCGAAGTTGGGGACGCGGACGCTGGACTCGCTGCACGTGGCGGCAGCGCTGGAGTTGAAAGCGGAACAGTTCTGGACATTTGATGAGCGGCAGGCAAAGCTGGCGAAGGCCGCCGGGCTGAAGGTTACGTAAGTTTGCGACAACTTCTGTTGCAGAGCGTCATACTGTGTTTGCTTCCGGGGGTATGCAATGGTAACCATGTCCGGCGGCGGAGGCGAAATGAGGCGGCGGGTATCTTTGAGCTTGTGACTTAGCGTGCGAAGACTCAATTATGGGATCCAGGTTGGTAATTCGGACGCTCGTTGCGCTGAATGCTCTCTTTTGGGTATTCGCTTTGTCATTCCCGCTCGCGAGATTCTTTTCTTCTGCATCGCTGCGCAGGCTGTCTTACTTATACGCAGATCTTTGTGTGCTTTTCCCAGTTTGCCTCTTAGCCTTCACAGCTATCGTGTGCTGGCGTAATCGTCATTCGCTAAAGTCAGTGCAGTACGACGTTTTACTTGCATTCTGTGCGGTCGTTGCAGACGCTGTGTTGACAACAAAGGTATAGCGCATCCCCAGGAGCAGTACCATGGCCACCGTGACCTCACCAATAAACTCATCAAAACGCGCCCCTGGCGGGTCGTTTCTCATCTCGGATGCAACGCCCGAGGACTGCTTTTTTCCCGAGGACTTTACCGACGAGCATAAGCAGATTGCGCAGACGGCGGCGGATTTTGCGGCGAACGAGGTGGTGCCGGCGAGCGAGGCGATTGAGGCTAAGGACTTCTCCGTGACGCGGCGGCTGATGAAGGAGGCGGGCGAGCTGGGGCTGCTGTCCGTGGATATTCCCGAGGAGTTCGGCGGGATGGAGATGGACAAGGTGAGCTCGGCCATTGTGGCGGAGAACATGGGCCGGCAGGGCAGTTTCTCGGTCGCGTTCTCCGCGCACGTTGGCATTGGCACGCTGCCCATTGTCTGGTACGGAACGCCGGAGCAGAAGCAGAAGTATCTGCCCAAACTGGGTAGCGGCGAGTGGATCGGGGCGTATGCGCTGTCGGAATCGACCTCCGGCTCCGACGCGCTGAATGCGCGGACGCGTGCGGTGCTCTCCGCCGATGGCACGACCTACACGCTGAACGGCGAGAAGATGTGGATCACCAACGGCGGTATCGCAGACCTGTACACCGTCTTTGCGAAGTGCGCTGTGCCGGGGACGAACGAGGAGAAACTGACAGCGTTCCTGATCGAGCGCGGCACACCGGGATTTGCCTCCGGACATGAAGAGCACAAGCTGGGCATCCGCGGGTCGTCCACCTGCCCGCTGATTCTGGCCGGCTGCAGGATTCCCGCGGCGAACCTGCTTGGCGAAGTCGGCAAGGGGCATCACATTGCATTCAACATCCTGAACATCGGCCGATTCAAGCTGGGCGCGACGGTGTTGGGCGCGGCCAAGGCGGCACTGGCCGAAGGCATCCGCTACGCGAAGGAGCGCAAGGCGTTCGGCAAGGCGATTTGCGAGTTCGGGCTGATCCAGGAAAAGATCGCGGAGTGCGCAGCGGGGATCTTTGCGGGCGAGGCGCTGTGCTACCGCACTATCGGCATGATCGATCGAGCGCTGGCGGGCGTTGGCAACAGCGATCATGCGGAGATCCAGAAGCGCATTGAGGATTATGCGGTCGAGTGCTCCATCGTGAAGGTGTGGGCGTCGGAGATGCTGGACATGGTGGTGGATGACGTGGTGCAGATCTTCGCGGGTTACGGTTACGTGGAGGAGTATCCGGCGGAGCGGCACTATCGCGATTCGCGCATCAACCGCATCTTCGAGGGGACGAACGAGATCAACCGGCTGATCATTACCGGCTGGATGATCAAGTCGGCAACGTCGGGCAAGCTGGCGCTGCTGCCGGCGATCAAGGCGCTGATGGACGAGGTGATGGCCGGCCCGACGGCGAAGGAAGAGCGCGAGGGCGCGTTGGCCACGGAGTTCGAGATGCTGGCAAGCGCGAAGAAGCTAACGCTGTTCGCCGCCGGCGCCGCAACGCAGAAATATGCAAACAAGCTGGCGGACGAGCAGGAAGTGATGGCCGCGCTGGCTGACATGATCCTTGAGGTCTTCACCATGGAGAGCGCGGTGCTGCGGGCGGAGAAGATGACACGGACAAATGCGGCTGCCCCGGCCTCCGGGTCGCTGGCGGGAACGCTGGCGCGGCTGTATGCGGCCAAAGCGATGAATACGGTGGAGTTGGCCGCGCGCAAGGTGGTGGCCACTGTGGCAGAAGGTGACGCGCTGCGGACGCAGATGGTCATTTTGCGCAGGCTAGCCAAACACGACCCCACAGACACCATTTCGCTGGGGCGGGACGCGGCACAGGCCATGGTAAAGGCGGGAAAATACGCGATCTAGAGCCGACCGCAACCTTTTCCAGACCTAATGGTCTAAGCTTGTAAGCCGAGCAGGAAGAAGTGTCGTCCAGTATTTGAAGTAGTTTTCTCCGACTTCGGCTGGGACTTTCTTGCAGCCGTAGGCTCGGCAGAAAATTGATCGAATAAAAGGACTTACCATGCGTGGCACTTCCCTTCCCCGGCTTCTAGTCACCTTTTTCGCATGTGCCGGGTTAGCCGGCGTTGGCATTCCAGTTGCGTCGGCCGCGTTGCAGAACCGCATCACCACCACGATCAGCGATGAGAGCACCGTCCAAGTTCCCAATTCTGTACAGCCCAAGGTGAAGCTGGGCACCGACGTTGGCCCGACGCAGGAAGACACCCCGCTGGATATGTCGATCCGGTTCAGCATGACCGCGGCGCAGGAGGCGGCGCTCGACCAGCTGCTGGCGGACCAGCAGAACCCCGCTTCCCCGCAATATCACCAATGGCTGACACCTGCCCAGTTCGCGGCACAGTTTGGCTTGTCCAGCGCCGATATTGCCAAGGTCAGTGCATGGCTTACCAGCAAGGGGTTCACCGTGACCGGGGTCGGCAACGGCGGCATGTTCATCAGCTTCAAGGGCACCGTCGGCCAGGCGCAGTCGGCCTTTGCCACCCGTATTCGCAACATCTCTTACAAGGGTGAGACGCACTTCGCTAACGTCACCAACGTGTCGGTCCCCAGCGCGCTGGGCGGGGTTGTGGAAGCGGTGACGGGCCTGCATAACTTCCGCCTGCAGCCACATCTGCACGCCAACGCCGTGAGCCCGAAATACACGTCGTCCCTGACCGGCAATCACTTTATCGCGCCCGGCGACGTCTACACCATCTACGACACGAGCAGCCTGCTGAACAACGGGATTACCGGCACCGGCGAGAGCCTGGCCGTTACCGGTGAGGTGGACATCAATATCGCCGACATCACGGCATTTCGCACGGCTGCGGGCCTTAGTCCCGTCACGAATCTGCCGACCACGGTTCATGCGAACGGACTCGATCCAGGTCCGGCCATCTGCACCTCCTGTGACACGGGTCCCAACGAACTCGACCTTGCCGAATCGTCCATCGACCTGGAGTGGTCCGGAGCCATGGCGCCCACGGCGAGCATCATTTTCGTGAACGCCCTGTGCACGCTGCCGGGCACAGGATGCGGCGTGGATGCGATGACCTGGGCGATCGACAACAACCTGGCGCCGATTGTCACTACCAGCTACGGCAGTTGCGAAGTTGGATGGGGCGCGAGCGATATCGCCGCGATGCAACTCCTCTTCAAGCAGGCCAATGTTCAGGGGCAGACGGTGCTGGCGGCGGCAGGAGACGAGGGTGCGACCGACTGCGACACCGGGAACTCGTCGACACAAACCTACGCGGACGCAACCGAAGGCCTGGCGGTCGATTTTCCCGGCAGTTCCCCGAATGTTACCAGTGTGGGGGGCACGCAATTCAACGAGGGCAACACGACCGGCACCACGCAGTACTGGGGTTCGACCAACGGAACGGTCGGACAAGGCTCTGCCCTCGGGTATATCCCCGAGGCCATATGGAACGACATCAGTGATGACTTTTTCGAAGGAGGGGGCGGCGGCGCGAGCGCATACTTTACCAAGCCCGCCTGGCAACAGGGCAGCGGAGTTCCTAACGACGGCGCGCGCGACGTGCCCGATCTGTCGCTGGACGCCGCCGATATTCACGACGGGTTTCTGTTTTGCATGAACGTCGCCGCCACCAACGGCGACTGCAGCAGCGGATTCAGGAATGCGAGCAGCGACTTTGATACCGCAGGCGGCACATCCTTCGATTCGCAGATATTCGGCGGCATGCTGGCCCTGGTCGAGCAGAAGATCGGCTCGCGCATTAGCAACGCCAATCCGATCCTTTACGCCCTCGCGAACAATTCCCTCTACTACACACCCGGAAAGACGGTCACCACGCTGCCCTCGGTGGTCTTCAACGACGTGACTTCAGGCAACAATTCCATGCCGTGCGCCACAGGATCCACGGAATGCTCCAACGGCGGCTCCCTGGGATACAGCGCGGCCGCGGGTTACGACGAGGCTTCCGGCTGGGGCAGCCCAAATCTGTACAACCTGGCCAACTCCTGGAACCTGGTGAGTCCGCTGAGCAGCGGAACGCTGGGCTCGAACGTCTCGTCCACCACACTCCTCGCCTCCACCACGTCGGTCGCGTCAGGCTCCAGCATCACGCTCACCGCGACGGTCACGGGGTCTGCCGGGACACCTACGGGAACGGTCCAGTTCTACGCCAACGGCGTGGCGCTCGGAACGCCTGTAACCCTCAACAGCAGCGGCGTTGCCACCTACACCTACAATGCCACCTGCTCTGCGCTGGGGCAGCAGGCCATGTCCGCCTCCTACTCGGGAAGTACCACCACCTACCAGGGCTCCATCGGGCCGACGCTGCCGGCAGGACAGGCGGGCTTAAGCGGCGGGGCTGGGATATCGAACAATGGGTCCGCCGTTACCAATCCATTGGTTGTCACGGTCACATCGAATGCGTGCCCTGACTTTAGCCTGTCGGCTTCAAGCACAACGGTGACTGTGGCGGCGGGCGGCACTATCCCCCCCGTGACCATTACCCTGGCATCGATCAACTCATTCACCGGGACAGTGGCATTCACCGCTACGGCTTCCAGCAGCACTGGGTACGCTCCTACGCTGACCTTCAGTCCCGCATCGGTGACCATCAGCGGCAACTCTCCCACCACAGCGCTGACTTTCTCCGGCATTACGGCGGAGTTGCGGGCTCCCACGCTGCCCGGCCATATGGGTTCCGGAACGATGCTGGCGCAGCACAGCCCCAGCCATGCGCCCTGGTATGCGGCTGGTTCCGGGATCTCGGCAGCTTCCCTGCTGCTGTTGCTGCTGCCACGCAGGAGGCGCCGCCTGGGCAGTCTCCTGTTGGTTCTGCTGGCCGTGGCCGTCATTGGCGGGGCCGCTGGTTGCGGCTCCAGCCAAACGGGTCCGCCGACCGGCACTACCAGCACCAACCCGGAGGCGGGCACCTACATTGTGACCGTGGTCGGCACTTATACCAGTTCCAGCAACCAGACGACGGTGCATAGCACGACTATCACGTACAACATCAATTAGGGCACCCCACACCACAGGCACCGGCCCGATAGCTTCCCGGGGTCGGCGCTCGGTTATGCGGGTGTCTCGATGCTCTCGGCCGCCGATATCGCCATCAGGTGTTCCTGCGCGTTGAATGCCGGACCATCTTTGGGAGCGCGGACGTAGACGCCATCGGGCTGTAGCAGCCTCGCCTTGGCGTTGTCCTTCAGATACGCCGCCAGGATCTCGTCGCGCAGCCGCGACGAGAGCGCCGGATCGTCCACCGGGAAGACCACCTCGCAGCGCTCAATCAGGTTGCGTGGCATCCAATCCGCGCTGCCGCAGTAGACCTCGGGGTGGCCGGCATTGGCGAAGCTGAAGATGCGGCTGTGTTCCAGGAACCGGCCAACGATGGAGCGCACTCGAATGTGCTCGCTGATGCCCGGGACGCCCGGCCGCAGCGCGCAGATGCCGCGGACAATCAGGTCGATCTCGACACCGGCGTTGGACGCCGCATATAAGGCTTCCATGGTTGCGCGATCGAGCAGTGCATTCATTTTGGCTACGATCGCCGCCGGCTTGCCTGACTTCGCGTGTTCCGCCTCGCGGGCGATCAGCTTCAGAATGGTGGACGCGAGGGTGAGCGGCGCCACCAACAGGGGCAAGTAATCCTCGGATTCGGACTTGGCGGTCAGGTAGCGGAAGACCGTCTGCACGGCCGAAGTAATCTCCGGGCGCGCGGTGAGCAGGCTGACGTCGGTGTAGAAGCGGGCGGTTACCGAGTTGTAGTTGCCGGTGCCCAGATGGGCGTATCGGCGCACCACGCCGTCAGGATCGCGGCGCACCACCAAGGCAAGTTTGCAGTGGGTCTTCAGGCCGAGAATGCCGTGGAAGACGCCCACACCCGCATCTTCCATATCGCGAGCCCAGCGGATGTTGGAGGCCTCGTCGAAGCGGGCCATCAATTCCACCACCACGGTGACTTCCTTGGACTGCGCCGCCTCAGTAAGCGCGGTGAACAGCGGCGAATCCTCGCTGGTGCGATACAGCGTCTGCTCCATCGACACGACCGCCGGATCCTTGACCGCCGACTCGACGAATTCCTCGACCGTCGAGTAGGAGTCGAACGGGTGATGGAGCAGAATGTCTTTGCTGCGGATCTCGTCAAAGAGGTTCGCCGCCTTGGGCGACAGGCGATAGTGGCGTCCGTGGAAGCCGGGAAACTTGAGCTCGGGCCGCTCCACGTGGGTGTACAGATTCATCAGGCGCAGCAGGTTTACGGGGCCATTGGTGCGAAAGACCTGCGCGGGATCGAGTTCGAAGTTGGTGCGCAGCCGTTCAACAATCTCCTCGGGAGCGCTGCTCTCGATCTCCATGCGGACCGCATCACCCTTGCGCCGGTTGTGCAGCTCCGAGCGCACACTCTCCAGCACGCTGCGCGATTCCTCCTCCTGCAGATAGAGGTTGCTGTTGCGCGTGACCCGGAACGGAGCGCGGGAGAGCACCTCGTAGCCGCGAAACATTCGGCCCACCTGCGCCTCGATGAGTTTGTGCAACATGATGAAGTCCACGCGCCCCTCGGCGCTGGGCAGCGGGACCAGGCGAGGCAGCGCGCGTGGAACCGTGACCACACCAAGCGCGGCCGCGGATTGGGGCGACGACCTGCTGCCGCGCTTCGAACGCAGCAGCAGCGCGATGCACAGCGCCTTGTTCAGCACCCTGGGAAAGGGGTGCGAGGGGTCGATGGTGACCGGCGTCAGCAGCGGGTCGACCTCAGTCTCGTAAAAGTTCAGCGCGTAGGCGCGTGCGCGGTCGTCGAGATCTCGCCACGCCAGCAGATGGACATTTTCAGCCCGCAGCGCCGGCTGCAACTTGTTGTTCCAGCACTCGTACTGTGCATCGACGAAGTTATGCATCACCACATTCAGCCGCTCCAGCGTCTGCTGCGGAGTCAGGCCGGCCTCGTCGAGGCGCTGCGGCTCGCCGTGCGCGTCCTCGATGTGCTGTAGCAGGCTGGCGACGCGGATTTCGATAAACTCATCCAGGTTGCTGGCCGTGATGGCGAGAAACTTTACCCGCTCCAGCAGAGGATTGCCGGCGTCCTCCGCCTCCTCGATACCCGGTAGTTAAAGAGCATCCACGACTCGTCGCGCGGGAAGAAGAGCTTCTCGCTGACCGGCGCGCCAGGCGTGTTCGCCTTCTTCGCGGTCTTTCTGCCCCGGGCAGGCTTGCCGCTGCGACGGGGCTTTGCGGCAGGCGTGGCCGTTTCAGTTGGATTCGTGTCGCTCATACGCGCAATAATGAGACTATCGCACTGGTGCCACGTTCCATCAATGACGGGATAGTCAATTCGTCCGGCAACATTTAGAATTTGTGTTTTATAGCGAAGCAGGCGTAACTTCCTGAGGTCGGATAGTTTACAAAAACAGGGCGAAGGACGCCGCCAGACAAGGCCGCGTTAACCGGGAACCAGTAGGAATCAATGAAGATCAGCCAGCTTGGAACTTCAGATATGTGGCTCACGCCGATCGGCTTCGGCTCGTGGGCCGTGGGCGGCGGCAATTGGGCGATGTCATGGGGTCCGCAGGACGATAACGAGTCGATCGCGGCAATCCACAAGGCGATCGATCTGGGGATGAACTGGATCGACACAGCCGCTATATACGGGCTTGGCCATTCCGAAGAGGTGGTGGGCCGAGCCGTCAAAGAATCCCATGTCAAGCCCTTTATTTTCACCAAATGCGGCATGGTATGGAATGCGAAGGGTGAGATTAAGCGCACGCTGCTCGAGATCCGCCGCGAGGTGGAAGACAGCTTGCGCCGCCTTCAGGTGCAGGCGATTGACCTTTACCAGATCCATTGGCCGATAGAGGACCAGGACATCGAAGAGGCCTGGAGTACGCTGGTTGACCTGCGCCGGGAAGGCAAGGTCCGGCATATCGGCGTATCCAACTTCTCCGTGGCCCAGATGAAGCGCTGCCTGGAGATTGCGCCGATCACCTCGCTGCAGCCTCCCTACTCGGTGATCAACCGCGCAGTCGAGCCGGAGATTCTGCCCTTCTGCCGCGATAATGCAATCGGCGTGATCAACTATGCCCCCATGCACTCCGGCCTGCTGACCGGAGCGATGAGCAAGGAGCGGGTGGCCAACCTGCCGCCCGACGACTTCCGCCGCAATGCCAAGAACTACCAAGAGCCGCTGCTGAGCCGCAACCTGGCGATCGCCGACCTGCTGAAGCAGATTGGTGCGCGCCACGGCGTCTCGGCGGGAGTGATCGCCATTGCATGGACGCGCTGCAACCCGGCGATCACCGCGGCCATCGTGGGCGGCCGGAGCCCGGAGCAGGTTGAGGGAATCTGGCCAGCCGCCAAATTCCGCCTCCCGGCGGAGGAATACCAGGAAATTAACGCTTTCCTGGACGCTCATCCCATCACGGTGAGTGCCCGGAAGTGATCCGTTCGGCCTGATAGGTCGAGCGGCTTGCCCGGCAGCGGGGCAGCCCGGGTAGGGGTGGATTGGACGTGGTTACCTTTTCCCGCCTAAGTTACGCACAGTGCAACTAATGTGCCATCGTCCAGCCGAAATCTGAATGGCACAATCAGGGTGTAGCATAACTTTGGTAACCACGGAACTCGGATGATTGAGCCCCCGGGTTTTCAAAGGAGGCAATTTGACGGCGGGTCAGCAGCTTGGCGCGAGGGATGCCGTCCGAACGGCGGTTCGCTTTCCGCTGCAGCTAGTGCTGCACCTGAAGACGGAGAACGGTACGGTGGAAGCGGCCACGAGGAATATCTCCTCCAACGGTCTGCTGTTTACGACTTCCCACCTGCCAAGGGTTGGCAGCACCATCGAGTTCACTATGGATATGCCATCGGAAGTGATGGGCTGGGAGCACGATGTTTCCATCCACTGTAAGGGACGAGTGGTCCGGCATCAGGAGACAGGGCACGAATCGATGGCGGCCGCTGTGATCGACGAATACGTTCTGAAGGCATGACGATGACACCAACAGTCAATACGGAAAAACATACCAACGGCGCGTTTGAGCAGCCCACCGAAGGCACGGCAATTCGCGTCATCCTCGCCGACTCCCAGGCGATTTATCGCGTCGGCATGAAGAAGGTGTTCGCGCTGGAAGACGATATCCGCGTGGTGGCGCAGGCTGAGACGCTGGTTAACCTGCACGCCGCGCTGCAGCGCTATCCGACCGATGTGGTGGTTCTGGAAGGCCAGATGATCGCGGGCACTATCGACGCTATCCCCGACCTGGTGCGGCGCGCTCCGGATGCCAAGCTGATCGTCCAGGTGGCGGAGGCCGACGAGGCCAATATTGTGGAGCTTTACCGCCGCGGCGTGCGCGGCGTGGTGCCGCGCTCCATCTCCCCCGACCTGCTGATCAAGTGCGTACGTAAGATTGCCGACGGCGAAACCTGGATCGACAACCAGTCCATCAGCTGGGTGATCGAGGCCTATCGCTCTCAGGCCAGTTCGCTAACCAACCCGCGGGTGCAGCCCAAGCTCTCAAAAAAAGAGCTGGCGATCATCAGCTGCATCACCCGGGGCATGCGGAACAAAGAGATTGCCTACCAGATCGGCACCACCGAACAGGTGATCAAGAACTACCTGCGCAAGGTGTACGACAAGTTGGGCGTTTCCGACCGGCTGGAGCTGGCGCTGTATTGCCTGCACCACCAGTTGCTAAAGGCCTACCTGCAGGAGCCCGAGGCCATGCCCATGCCGCTGGCGGAACAGGTGACACCACTACGCGCCAAGATGTAACTGGGCGCTTCCCTCAGCCCACCAAGGATGCCGCCGAAGCCCTCCGCGCAAACAGGATGGTAGCATTCGGCGATGCCATTTCCTGGTAAGTTCCGCGCGCTGACCCCGGTCCAACGCAATACCTTCTTCGCCTGCTTCCTCGGCTGGACGCTCGACGCCTTCGACTTCTTCCTGCTGACCTTCTGCCTGACCGCGATCACCCTGACCTTTCACGCCGGCCGCAGGCAGGTGGAAGAGGCCATCTTCTGGACGCTAGCCATGCGGCCCCTGGGCGCATTTCTCTTCGGCGCGATGGCTGAGAGATACGGTCGCCGCCCCACACTTATCTTCAACGTCGTCGCTTTCTCCGCGTTCGAACTGGCCTCCGCGTTTGCCCCCACATTGCACAGCTTTCTCGTCTGCCGCGCGCTGTTTGGCGTGGCCATGGGCGGCGTGTGGGGCGTCGGCGCGGCGCTCGCGTTGGAAACCCTGCCTGCGGAGGGCCGCGGGTTCTTCTCCGGCCTGCTCCAGGAAGGCTACGTCTGCGGCAATCTGCTGGCTGCGCTGCTGTTTGCGGCGCTC
The DNA here is from genome assembly GCA_963764735.1 of uncultured Acidobacteriaceae bacterium. GTDB lineage: Bacteria > Acidobacteriota > Terriglobia > Terriglobales > Acidobacteriaceae > Edaphobacter. The sequence continues at coordinate 760,288 of CAVXTS010000003.1, read as the reverse complement.
TTTCCCCACCTGCATGGCACCGGCGTCTTCACCAACTGGCGCATCCTGTTCATGATTGGGTCTCTGCCCGCATTGCTCGCCCTTTATCTGAACTACAAGGTAGAAGAATCGCCCGCCTGGCTCGCCGGCCGCGACGCGCATCGACCTTCGTCAATCTCGCGTCATCAACTCCGCGACCTGATGGGGTATCTCCCCATCTTCCTGTTCGTCATTCTGCTGATGACTGCGTTCAACTCCTTTAGCCACGGCACGCAGGACCTCTACCCTACCTTCCTGCACGACGTGCATCAGAGCGCGGCGCACACCGGCCTAATCGTCGCAATGGGCAATGTGGGTGCGCTGCTGGGGGGCATCTGCTGCGGCGCAATCTCGGAGAAGGTTGGCCGACGCAGGACCATCGTCTTCGCAGCCTTGCTGGCCATCCCCATGGTCCCGCTGTGGGCGTGGTCCCACACCGCGGCGATGCTTGCCCTGGGGGGCTTCCTGATGCAGTTCATGGTGCAGGGCGCGTGGGGAGTCATCCCGGCGCACCTGAACGAACTCTCGCCAGCGCCCGTGCGCGCCGTGCTGCCGGGATTTGCCTACCAGCTCGGCAACCTGCTGTCCTCGCGCAACCAGATCTTCCAGCAGACCTATGCCGACCACCACAATGGCGGCTCCTTGAAGGTCGCTCTCTCCGCAACCGTGGTGGTGGTGGCTATCGTGGTCGCTGCCGTGACGGGCTTTGGCCCTGAAGCCAAGGGCACGGACCTCGGCTGAAGAGTATCCTCATCGAGCACAAAAAGAGAGGCCGCCGAAGCGGCCTCTGAGGGTGATGAAAAAGGCGGCTCAGCGCAGGAAAGCAGACCTCAGGGGCTAAAGCCCGGCTGATTCTGTGGCTCTTATGGCACGGATAAATCCGTGCCCTTAACGAAAAAGCGCATTTGTCAACATTCTCAAAACAAACCCCACCAAAAATGATGGGGTTCGTCAGCAGTCTGAGAGGCCGCCGAAGCGGCCTCTCTTTTCGATTTGAGCGTGTGCAGTCTAGAAGCTGAATTTTCCAGTGAGTTGCACCGTGCGCGCGTTGTTGAGGAACTCCTTCTCGGGATGGTTGAAGAATTGATTCGTAACCGTCTGGTAGTTGTAGCTTGCGGTAAAGCTTGGACCGTTGACGTTGTCGATCGTGCCCGGCTGATACTGCGGATGGTTGAGGACGTTGTAGGCCCCGATGCCGATTTCCAGCTTGTACCGCTCGAACATGGTGATTCTCTTATCCAGGCCCAGGTCGAGGTCATCGATGGGGCGAATGGGCAAGGTATTGCGCTGGGAGTTCGGCAGTGTACCCAATCCCGCCTGAATGTAATAGGCATTGGGGTTGTTGGCCGTGTAGCCGATGGTATCGCCGGAGCCGTTGGTAACGGCGGTGACTCCGCTGCCCGTCCCCTTGACGCCGAACTTGTTGATGATCGTCCGATCGATCGCAGAGCCGTTGTCGCCGTTCAGGTTGGAGTTGACGCCCGAGAGGACGGTTGCATACTCAGGCGACTCGTAGGTATAGACAGGCGTGATCACCCAGTTGCCGACGAGGTTCTTCATCAGGAAATTGCTCGAGTTCTTGTAGAAGGGGAGGTCGTAGACGGCTTCGAGCGTGAGCCGGTCGGTACGATCAAGCGCCGAACGGCTGTAATCGCAGGCAATGCACTGCGAATTCTCCTGGCGGCGCGGGGTCAGCACGGTTGCAAATACTTCGTCGGTCGCGTCGTCCATGGTCTTGGACCATGTATACGAGAGCTTCATCTGCAGGCCGTGTTGATAGCGCCGAGTCAGATTGGCGACCAACGCGTTGTAGTTGGAAGAAGAGTAAGGCTGGTAGGAGGTGATCTTGCTATTGAATCCAGCGTTGAACCACGCGGGCACAAAGTACCCGGTGGGACTGGCCTGGATCGCAGCCAGGGTGGTCGCGCCACTGCCTGCGGCCTCCAGTGTGGTGGTGCCGGCTATGGTATAGAGCTGGTTCTGCGCCGTGACTTCCGGCTGAACGTTGATCTGGTCCTGGGTCGGGAGGTGGATGCCCCTGGTTCCGACGTACCCGAGCTCAGCCGTGTAGACGCTGGCAATGGTCCGCTGTACCGTGAGGGTGTAGTTCTCAGAGTAAGGCAGGACCTGGTTGGGGATGTAGGCGGACGTAGCCGAACGTTGGTCCGCAACCGTGGCATAGGTGGCAATGGCCGAGCCCGTAGCGGTAGGCAGGCCGCCGTTCTTCAGGAAGTTCGCCTGGAGATAACTCGCATAGCCGCTGCAGGTAAGCGATTTTGCGGTGTTAGGGTTGGTTGGGTCGGTGCAGACCGCTCCAACGTCCTCCGTAACCGAGTACTGGGGCGGGAAGGAAAGGGTGCCCAGGTTGTCGAAGAGAACGTCGTAGGCGATGCCGAAGCCGGCCCGTACAGACGTCTTCTCATCTGGAGCAAACTCGATGCCGAGGCGAGGGGCGAACGCGGTGTAGGTCGGCTGCGGTGCGTGGAAGCTTACCAGCCCGGGAACGGACGCAGCACTGTTCAACTGCTGAGCGCGTTCGCCCACCGGAACGGAGGTGAACTCATAGCGCAACCCCATGTTCAGGGTGAGCTTGGAGGTTACCCGCCAGGTGTCGTTGCCATAGCCGTAGAGTGCAGTCTGGTCGCCGTAGTAGGTCTGACTGCCGGCCGAGCGCTCCGCAAAACCGCCCTGATCCGGAGCCAGGTCATGCAGGAACTGATCGGTGAGCGCCCACTCGTAGTCGCCGCGGGCCCGTTGCGTGAAACCCTGGGGCGAGATGTACTTGCGTCCGTCAAAGCCAACCTTGAACGTATGGTTATGCCAGACGTAGGAGACGTTGTCAGTCGCCTGGTAGAGATTCTGGATGGTGAACTGAGGCGCGTTGCCGTCTGCGCCAAGTTGCAGGTTGCCCAGGTCATAGTAGTTCAGCTCAGGAAATGAACCCAAGCCGGGGTAAGTTATGTTTCCGGCCGTTTCCGTGTTGCTGTAGCGATTGAACCCGAGCCGGAATTCATTGGTCAGGTTCGGCGTGAAGACGTGGTACTCGGACAGCGCAAAGAGGTGCCACTTGAACGGCTGCGTGGTGTAAAACTCCGGGAGAATCGTCTCGCCCGAAGCAACCCCATTGTCCGTGGAAGCCTGCCAGTTGTGAATGTAGCGCATGCGCATGCTGTCTTTTTGGTTGATGGTGTAGTCTGCGCTGGCTACCACTGTCTCGAAGAGCGTGGGGTTCTTGCCGGCATACAGGTAATTGCCGAGCGGAATGTTCGTCGTTGCCGTGGCGCCGCTGAGGCCGGTGTTGGTTACGGCCATCGTCTGATACGTCCCGGTGGAGTTACCGCAGGCATTGTCGCTGGCTGAGTCGATACCGGTGGTAGAGGTGCCGGCGCCGAGGAAGTTGGCCGCGGGAGTGTACGTCGCAAACTGCTGCAGATTGGCCGCGTTGAAGTTGTAGGACGACGCCAGGGTGTTAAGCGTGGCGAACCCGGCGGCGGTCGGGGTGCAGACGTAGCCGCTTAGGGATTGGCCGATGGTGTTGCGCTCAAAATTGCCAAAGAAAAAGAGCTTGTTCCTGAAAATAGGTCCGCCGAGCTCCCCGCCGTAGCGGTTATTGTCGTAAGCGGGATTCGGAATCTTGCCGCCTGCGATGCCGCTCTCGGCATTCAGATTGCGGTTCTGGAAGTACTCGTACCCCATGCCGTGGAACACATTGGTGCCGGAGGTGACGTCGGTGTTGAACTGGCCGCCGGCCGAGTGCCCGAACTCCGGCGAAAACTGGTCGGTGATGAGGGTAAAGTCGCTGACCGAATCGTTGGGGACATAGACCAGGGGGCCGGTGACCGCCTTGTTGTTGTTGTCGATGCCCTCAATCTCAAAATTGTTGGCGCGCGGACGCTGGCCGCCGATGGAAGGACCGGTGCCGATGCCGAGGCCGCCTGAGGAGGCAACACCCGGACTGAGCAGGGACACGTTGATAACGCCGCTCTGACCGGATCCGCCGTTTGCGGCCATGGGAAGCTCTTCAAGTTCCGTGCTCTGGAAGGTGGTGGCGAGGTTTGTGCTGGTGGTGTCAAGCACCGCGCCCGCTTCCGCAGAGACTTCGACCGTCGAGGCGGTTGAACCTACGATGAGCTTGATGTCGCTGGTGGTGGTTCGATTCAGTTCAACCGCAACCCCCTTCAGCGTGAAGGGCGAGAAGCCGGCCGCGGTGACGGCGATATCGTATTGGCCGGGCAGCAGATTGGAGACGTGATAGTCGCCGGCCGGTCCGGTGAACACAGTCGTGGCAACACCGGTGCCCTCATTCGTAACCAGGACCCTGGCCTTTACGATGACGGCGCCGCTGGGGTCCTTCACCGTACCGGCGACGTCTCCGCTGGTGACCTGGCCATAGCTGGAGGTTGCGGCTGCAAACAGGAGACCCACACCCAGGCAGATAGCAAGCCCGCTGCGCAAATTGATACCGAACGCGCTCGCTCGGCTTGCTAAGTTTTGCCAGAAACCTCGGCTGGGCCGCTCCGATGCGCTCGCTGGGATAGGTAGAGTTAAGACAACCATTTACAACCTCCTGGGGAAACCATTTTCTGGATTGAAACTCTTGAGTTTCGAGCGTTGCTGATTGATAAGCTCAGAAACAACAAGGTGTGCTTACACAAAAGCACGTGTGATACCAAAGTTGTAGACAACTACAGCGAGCACGGGTGCAAAGGAAAGCTATCGCCCATAACTGTTTGAATTGACGGATGCTTACAAAGGTTGAAGACCTACAGGATGGAACCATTCTTCCAGCAAAAACGGCCCCCGTCTGTGTCGGTCATCACATTGAATGTCATAGGAATACTTCAAAAATATGAATAATTGAAGATTTCTTCCGGCGGGGCAGCCCTCGCAGAACGGGCGCAACGACAGGGTTCCGACGACGTGCCAGCTTTCATTCGCCGCTCCCGTGGGGCGGCGCATGCTATCGGGCGGAGTTCAGCGCCTTAATCCTCGCCTGCGCCAGCACGTACGTCGAAACCGGATCGATGTAGGTGTGGTCGTCGAGTTCATGGGCCTGGACTCGGCCGTATGCGTCCAGCGCCGCCGCACGAGCTCCATACTGCTCATACAGCAGCCCCAGCGCATACCACACGGACGAATCCGGCTCGGTCATGTTGGCTGCGTACATGGCCTGATCCAGCACCTGCCGCGCTTCGGTGGTGCGGCCCTGCGCGGCATAGACACAGGCCATTGTGTGCAGTTCTGCAAAATTGCCGTTCTTGGTCAGCATGTTCGATTGCTGCGCGGCCTTGGTGATGTCATCGCCGAGCGGCCCGTGGAACAACCCGGTCCACGCGTAGCTGTTGTAGTCGCTGGAGTCGGCCTTGCCGGAATCGAGCACCTTTTGCAGGGTCGCGAGGGACGCCGCGAAATCGCCCGCCAGCGCATAGGCTCGGGCCTGCTCCGACAGCAGATCGTGGTCCTTCGGCTTTTTGGCCAGCCGCGGCGCCAGCATTGCCTGCCACGCCGCAGCGTCATGCCTGAAGGCATACGATTGCCCTGCCATGCGCAGTGCCGTCAACGAGTCGGGTTCCTGCTCCAGCAATCGCTGCGCCGCCGGCAGCGCGACATCAGGGGCCTCCGCACCCACGCCCAGGATCGCCAGCAGCAGGTCAAGGTCCGTCTGGTGCTGTCCGCTCGCGTTATCTCGCGCCGCGCTCACTTCGCCAAGATAGCCCTTTGCGTCCATCGAGCCCGCCAGCAAGGAAATTGCCGCAAGCCGCATGGCTGCAGGCGAATCTGCTCCCGGCTTGGAGCTTCCAATGGTCCAGAAGCGCGGCAACAGCGGTCCCTCAAACGGGTCGTCTCCCCCTTCCCTGTGCGTCAGATCGCGCTTCCAGTCGAGTATCGCCTTGGCCTGCGCCGGATTGCCATGCTCCAGCGCGTACAGGATTGCCGTGCCCAGTTGGTGGTTGTCGCTTTCGTCCCCGACCGCGCGATACGCTCCCTCTTCGCGAATCACATAAAAGTGTCTCGGATCTTCCCCCGGACTTTGCGACACGACTGCATATCCGGTTGCATCGTCGCCGGTCGAAGTAAAGGTCATGTTGCCGGCAAGCAGGGCCAGCAGCACCGGTTCGGTGTACTCACTCTTCTCGGCAATGCCGCGCAGAAAGCCGGAACTCGCCAGGTTCTTCTGGATATCCCATTCCAGTTCCTGAGGAGTCGCATAGGCATGGCGACTCAGCGCTCCGGCCGCCTGATCGCGGGTCAGCGTTCCCGCCATCACGCCAATGGTGATCCGTTGTACAGGACTCGCGGGATTCGTGGCCGGCAGCGGCGTAAGGTTGCTCGATCGCAGGCTGCGATAGAGCTCGATCTGGCGCGCCACGGTCGGCGCGTCATCACCGCCCTGAATGCCAGCGTTCGCCACGTCCGCGGCCTCAGCGTACAAGCCCAGGGAAGCAAGGTGCAGGCCGGCGGCTCGCAGGTCCTTGTTGCGGTCCGCAGCCGGCATGTTTCCGTGGTCCGCCTGGGCAATCCCCGCAGCCGCGCCATGCTGCGCCGCCGCCGACGTGATGGCAACCACCGTGTGCGAGTCGCTCGACGGCAGGTCGGCCAGCATCTTGTCCACCTCCGCGAACTGACGCGAAAACAGCAGCGCATAGATCAGGTTCTCGCGGTACATGTTGGCGTTCTGCGGATCCTTGTCCTTGGTCCGTTCCACCAAATCGCGATAGGTGGCGATCGCCGCCGGCAGGTCCGCTTCCTTGGTGTAGCGGATGCCACGCGCATCGAACTCGTCCAGAATCGCCTGGTCGAAGCGGATGTCGTTGTCCTCCGGGTCCAGCGCAACCGCCTGGGTGTACGCGGCAAGTGCAGCAGCTCGGTCGTATCCTTTGCCGAAGCGCTCGCCCAGCCCGTTCGACTCCAGCGTCCAGCCCAGCGTGGAGAAGGCGGTCGCGGACTTCGGATCGAGCTCGGTTGCCCGCTTCGCTTCCTCGTGAGCCTCCGTGCCGATCCCTGCTTCCAGCAGCGCTCGCGCCAGTCGCACGTGGTGCAGCGCCTCCGCAGGCTGCGCGGCAATCAGCTTCCGGTCCGCCTCCAGCGCCTCGCGGATATGCCCTGCTGCCAGCGCCTTCGCTCCAATCTGGTCGAAATAGATTCCTACCCAGTCACGCTTATTCAGTTCGAGTACCGCGCTGCGAATGGCCAGCGCCTGCTCTGCGGTAATGTTCGACGGACCGCTCTCGAACCGGAAGGTCGCCGTCACCACTCCGGGCTCGGACGCGTCATACTTCTCCGTCAGTTTCGCGGTTCCCAACTGCGTCGTCTTGTCCGCCGGCAGCGACCGCAGCGCAAAGCCCTCGGGAATCAGGATGCGGGTCCGGCGTTCCGTGACGAACGGCCGGATCGCATAGGTCGCCAACCGGCTTTTAGCGGCAAGTTCAAGGTCGTGCCGCATGTCGTCCGAGGTGTCTTTGCCCACCACCGGCGGAGCCTCGAAGAACCATTTCGGCAGGCCATTGGCCGCGGCGTTTGGAAATATCGCCACCACCGCTTCATTCATCGACGTGAATCCGCGACGTGCTCCGTCCGCCTCCAGCGTCAGCAGGAATGGATGGTCAAAATCCGTCCCATTGCCGTGCGAAACCTTGACCAACTTCTTCGCGAGATACGCACCTTCCACATAGTTTTCCAACTCCTCATGCATCTTCGGCGTGTCCGGGCCGCCGTAGCTGGCGCGATAGTCGGCGTCAATGTCCCCATGGGTGTCCGAACTTTCCACCACGTGCGCCGCGCCCATCTCCGACAGCGTGAAGCTGCGCGTCTCCACCAGCGTCGAGTCCTCGGGCCGTGCTTCGGGAATTCTGGTCAGCCCCTGGGTTCCGGGCGCGATCACCAGCGCCATCCGTCCCTGATCCGGATACGGCAGCGTTCCCACTTCGAAGAACTCCGCCGTGGCGTCAATCCAAAGGGCGGTTCCCTTCCCACCCTTTTCGCTTGTGGCTGGAACATACACAATGGCGTGATTGAAGCGATTCATTCCGGGAAGGCCGGCCTGTACGTCCAGTCCCGGTCCAGTCGAAAGGAGTGCCAGGTTCGCGGGGATGCCCGCCGCGCGTAGCATCGCCACCAGCAGGGTTGCCTTGTCCTTGCAGTCTCCATAGTGCCGCTGGATCACCTCCGACGGACGGTTCGGCGTCAACTTGGCTGCTCCGAACTCAACGCCCGTGTAGCGCACTTCCTCGTGCAGACGCCGCACAATGGCCTGGATTTTGGCCACGCGATCGGCCGGCATCGTCGGCGGCAGGATGGGTATCGCGTCCGCCGTCACGGTCTGCGGGTCGGCAAGCGCCGCATACGCAGACGCTACCGCGGCCCACGAGGCTCCCGTGCCGAACTCTACGCTGGGCACATCCGGCGCATTGGTTGCCAGGTTGATGTCTGAATTGTGCCGCCCCGCGATTCCCGACGCCTCATACACAATGTGCCGCCGGCCATCAGCCTCCGACCGGCTAATCGCAAGGGCTGGTAACTCACTAACGATTTCCTTGAAGGGCATGGAGGCCGGCAGGTCGACGATCAGACGCTCGCGTCCGGTGGGCACGTTGTCGCGGAACGAGTAGCGATAGACCTCACCCGCCGAGAAGTACGGGACCTTCTCCTCAATCGTGTTGACCTCTTCCACAATCGAACCGATTGCCAGCCCAGGCAGCGGCGCACGGCGCACGTGCTCCGATGAGTAGGTCTCGTCGTCCTGTGCATTCACCGGCGCATCGGTAATGGTCTTCTGGTCCAGTTCGACAAAGTCGCCGTTCGGCTGCAAGACCCGCGCCTGCAGTTGTGCCTGCTTTTCGTACCAGGGGTCCCATTGGGCCGAAATCTCCGCCCAGTTCTTGACGCCCTCGGCCGAGTCCAGCCGATAGATCAGCCGCTGCTGGAAGGCAAGCGTTCCGTCCTCCGCGATTCGATAGATCCCTTCCTCAAACAGAATCTCCGCATCGAATTCATGATCTGGGGGCATCGCCGCCGATGCCGCCGTCAACTCCGCCGCAGTCTCGGAAAAAGGCGCCCCGGCAAACTCCCCCACTACGGCCGGCGATTGTCCGCGTCCGGCATAAGCGCTGCAAAAACTCAACACGATCGCGAAGCAGGCAGAAGCAAAACGGCGCATAGACGAGCCCCAAGGTTCAGAATCAATTATCGAACGAAGTTACCACGCCAGGGGTAAAAACAAGCAGATCGGTCCGCTTCATGCTGAACCGGTGACCTTGCCGTCCGGTTCGAATCGCAGGCCGTTGGCCGCATAGCTCCAAACTGACAATCAGTTACGTTGCCCGCCGAACGATCGGTCGTCTATGCTGTTGAGCGACATGACCCGCCCACTCTGCACACGTCCAACTACGGCGTTTCTGCCCGCGCTCGCCATTCTCTTCGCCGTCACGAGCGCTCCCGCCCAGCAGCTCCCAACCTTCCGCGTCGCTGCCGGCGGCGGCGGCGACTACACCACCGTGCAGTCTGCCATCGACCATGTCCCCGCGACCGGTGGCATCGTTCTAGTCGCGCCCGGCAGTTACCGCGAACAGGTCATCATCAACCAGTCCCACGTCACCCTCAAGGGCACGGGCCCGACTCCAGATGCCACCGTCATTGTCGACGACACCAGCCAGGGCACCCGCGGCACGAAACCCAGCTATGCCACGGTCCATGTGCTGGGCGATGATTTCCGCGCGGACAACATCACCTTCCAGAACGACTTCAACCGCACTCACGAGCAGGTCTCCCAAGGCTCACAGGCGCAGGCGCTCAACCTGGAGGGCGACCGCAACCTCCTCGACCACGTGCACATCCTCGCCAACCAGGACACGCTCTACATAGGCGCCAAAGGCTGCGGCCAGTCCGGCAGCCTGCGCCGTCCGCCGCCCAGCAATACCTCGTTTCCGCCCTCAGCCGCTCCCGCGCGGGTGCCTCCGCCAGCCGCGCCCTGCGTTCCCACTCCAACCCGCAGCTACTTCACCCACTGCGTCGTCGCCGGCAACGTCGACTTCATCTACGGCGATGGCAACGCTGTCTTCAATGACTGCGAGATTCATTCGACCCTGCACGCGGCCGGCGGCTACCTGACCGCACAGGGCAAATATCTCGCCAATCAACAATCCACTTTCGTGTTCAACCATTGCCGCCTCACCGCGGAACCTGGCGAACAGCATGTTTATCTCGGCCGTCCCTGGCGTCCCTACGCTTCGGTCGTCTACCTCAACTGCGAGATGGCCGGCCACATCGAGCCGGCCGGCTGGAAGGAATGGGGGCCCACCACGCACAACCTGGATACCGCTTTCTACGCCGAGTACAAATCCACCGGCCCTGGCGCCAATGCTGCCGCCCGCAATCCGCACTCGCATCAACTCACCCCGGAGCAGGCGAAGCAGTACGAAACCAAAGTCTTCCTCGCAGGATCCGATCACTGGAATCCAGCAAAACTGGCAAAGTGAGCGCCGCCGTGGCGCCCAGCGACATGCAACAGCATGCAACCCTATAATGTTGGCCGCACCACAGGAGTTCCCATGCCGCGTCTTCTGCACTCATTCGGATTGCTGACAGCCTTAGTCGCCCCCGCACTGTTCGCGCAGGACACCCGCACCGTGACCGAACCGGTGATCCCTCCCTTCTGCGCCACGCTCGACGCGCAGCTTACCTCCATCAACGATGGCACCTACAACACGTTGGCCCCCGCCGACGAGTCCAAGCTCGACACCGACCGGATTCAGAAGGCCATCGACTCCTGCGGCAAGGGCAAGGCGGTCGCGCTGCAGGTCCACGGCAAGTCCAACGCCTTCCTCAGCGGTCCGCTGGAGTTGCGCGAGGGCGTCACCCTGGTCGTCGACAAGGGCGCGACGCTGTTTGAGACCCTCGATCCCGCCCTCATGGAGACTGCGCCCGGAAGCTGCGGTATCGTCGCCACCGGCGGCGGCGGCGGCTGCAAGCCACTCATCTCGGTCACCAACGTCTCCGGTGCAGGCATCATGGGTGACGGCGTCATCGACGGCCGCGGCGGCGAGAAAATCCTTGGCAAAACCGAGAGCGCCTGGGAACTCGGCCAGCGGGCCAACGTGGACGGCGGCGGCCAGCGGGTCTCGCGCCTGATCGTTTGCAGGCATGCCGACAACTTCACCCTCTATCGCATTACGTTGCGCAACTCGCCCAACTTCCACGTCTCCTACAACGGTGGCGATGGCTTCACCGTCTGGGGCGTCAAGATCGATACCGTCCGCCGCGATACCAGTTCGCCGCATCCGCTTTCCCGCAACACCGACGGCATCGACCCCGGCGGCGGCTCCAAGAACATCACCATCACCCATTGCTTCTTCCGCGAGGGCGACGACAACATCGCCATCAAGGGGGGCGGCCCCGGTGAACTCACCCAGATGACCGTAATCCACAACCACTTTTATTGGGGACACGGTATGTCCATCGGCAGCGAGACCAATGGCGGCGTCAGCAAGCTGCGCGTCACCGACCTCTCACTCGACGGCACCGACTCAGGCATCCGCATCAAGTCCATGGGCACGCGTGGCGGCCTGGTGCACGATGTCGTCTACGACGACATTTGTATCCGCAACTCGCCGCGGCCCCTCGACATCACCATGGCCTACTCCGCCAACGGCCCGGCCAAAGGTCCTTCCCCACCCACCTTCAAGGACATCACGCTGAAGGACGTCCGCATCTCCGGCGGCGGCCACATCCTCTTCGACGGCTACGACCACGACCACCGTGCGCAACTCACTCTCGACGGCGTATGGCTGACGGACTCTGCGCCCTACACCTACACCTTTGACTACGCGGACATCACCTACGGCGCTGGCGGCAGCAACATCCAGCTGCCTACGCCGGCAACCGATGTGACCATCACGGGGAAGCCCTCTGTGGGCAAGCCCGATTCCTGCGCCGACAAGTTCGTGCCGTTTCCCGTAGTCCAATAGGCCCGCGGGTCGGGCTACGGCTGCGCGTGTCCCGGAATCAGCAGCGTCAGAGTCAGCGGCTGCGGCGCAACCTCGATCCTCGCCGGCAGAGTGCCCAGCACTTCGCCGTCCGCCTCTACGTAAATTGTCTCGCTGGACCCATTCTTTACGCTGCATTCCACTGAAATTGCCTTGACCAGTTCGATCTCGCCGGTAAAGGTATGCCGGCCGGCCAGCACCGCTATGAGGAACCTGAAGTAGCGCAAACGGCTGCGCGTCTTGAAGGCCATCAGCCGCAGCCGGCCGTTGTGCAGGCTTGCGCCTGGAGCCAGCCGACCCAGCAGTCCGCCGAAGGAGCGCACGCGTACCGCCAGCACCTGCGATACCTGCTCCACCTGTGGCTCGTCGGTCCCGGCGCAGAGAAACTCCGCGTGAAACAGCGGAAAGGAATGGGTCGCCCAGATGCGAATCACCTCAACCACGTAGGTCGCATATCCGAATCGCCGCTTCATCGCAGGGTCAGGCCCCGACATGAGCAACGCGTCCAATCCAATACCCGCCGCCACCGTAAAGTAGCGCGAACCCTCGGCACCACAGCTGTCGCGGTAAATGATCCGCCCCACGGGAACCGCCGTAGGCGTCGCCGTCAACTGCAGGCGCACAGCCTTGACTGGCGAAGTCCCCAGGCCAAGGTTCTGGGCAAGCGCATTGGCGGTCCCAAAGGGCACCACTCCCAGGGCGATCGGCGTTCCCACCAGGCACTGCAAGATTTCGTGGACGGTGCCATCCCCTCCGCAGGCAAAGATGGTGTCGCAACCCCGGCGCAGCGCTTCCTGCACCTGCGCAGTCGCGCCCCCTTGCTCGCTTGTCTCCAGTTCCTCGGTCTCTATGCCCGCGTCGTGCAGCACGGCAAGCGCATCCCGCAGAATCGCCGACCGTCGCGTGGAATGCTGTCCGGAAACCGGGTTGTGAATCAGCGCAACACGACGCATCGTAGGTTCTACACCAGACAGCGCTCTCCCATGCCGGGAGTGTCTCGAGCAGGAATCTCCTTGTCAGGCAATCTAGTTCGAATTGTACTGTTCCTTACCACCGTTGCAAGCCCGGATGAGTCTGTGCATGGAGGGCCCGCCGATGTGACCCTCGCCGCCAGCGCGCCGGGCTTATTGGGACGAACCGGACACCAATGCAGGGCCCAGCGGAAAGCGGGCGCGGACTTCGTAGACAGAGCCGCCAGCGCCTAGAAAGCTCTCGAACAGCAGGAATTCGTCCGCCACGAACCTGGTAAAGATCGGCGCAGCAGGCACCCTGGCCTTAAGTGCGTACAAGCCTCGGCCTTTGCCTTTGCTGCGCGCCAGCGTGATGTGAGGTTGATAGGGTCGAGTGTCAGCGACAAACCCGCAAATCCCCGTTGCCGCCTTCACGCGCTGCTGGAGCCGCAGCAATTCGGGCGCCAATTTCACCCCGGCAAATAGCACTCCGGCGCGGTCGAAGCAACCCAACCTCTCCAGGCATATCGGAACCGGCGGCGACCGCAGCTCTCGCAATCGCGCCGCCACGCATTCGTATTGCTCCCGGCTGGTATTGCCCAGGAACTCGAGGGTTACGTGCCATGATTCAGACCTCGACCAGCGCAATCCGTCTCCAGCCGACTGAAGCCGTGTTGTGATCGCCGTCAGCTCCCGGATAGCCGCAGCCGGCAATGGTATCCCCACAAAGAGTCGCATACGGAGGCTATCTTAGGCTTCGTCTACCCTGTCAGGAACCGCACTGGGATGACCAACCTTCCAAACTGGGGGGTAGGCTGCGAAGGTACCCCTTCTCACCTGCCGGTCAAAAACTTGCACTGAAATTCTCCTAACAATGACTTAGTCTAAGAAGAATCTTCTAAAAGCCGGTTGTTCTGGTTCAGTGACATTGTCCAAGGAGCGAAACATGAGTGGTATCTTGCATCCCGCTTCCAAAGTGCGCCTCGCGATGGCTTTCTGTGTTCTGTCAACCTCCATGGCAATGCATGGCCAGGCCAACGGAAAGTCTGCGGCCGGCGTTCCCGACGATTGGAGCCACCACCATGTCTTCTTCGCCAACCCCGGCACGGAAGAGGGCGCGATCCGGAATGGCACTCACGCTCACTGGCTGAAGATCACCAATGACCCGCGCTATCTGTTCCAGCAGTGGAAACAAAGGCCGAGACCCAAGCCGGTGGCATCCAATACCCTCGACAAGGACTGGAGCATGAACATCGGCACCACAACTGCACTCCTGCCGAATACATATCCCGCCAAGTTCACATTCGACGCCATCGACTCTGGGGCATGCAGCGACTTCGTGGTCTTCCCCACTGGAGTGACCGGCACCGGGACTGCTGCCGTAATCATCGCCTTCAACAATATCTACGGCCACACCACATGCACTGGGTCCGCGGCTAATGGCGCACCAACCGTCTACTGGGCATATAACACGGGCGGAACCTCCATCCTCTCGCCCAGCTTTTCCAATGACGCCACCGGCAGGCAGATTGCCTACATCCAGAGCAACGGCGCTAAGGCCAGCCTGGTGCTGCTGAAATGGGCAGCCGGTCCGGCAGCGGGCACCTTCAGCGGTACCATCACCGGAGGCAGCACGAACTTTAGCTTCACCTCAGGTCAACTCACTGCCGCAGATGTTGGCGCGCAGGTTAGCGGGACGGATATGCCGGCCAACGACACCATTGCCAGTATTACGGGCCTGACGACGGGCACGTTGGCCACAGCCCCTACGACTGGTCATAGCGGAACCTTTAATCTCGTCGCTGAGACTGCCGCAACCCCCGGGGTTCCGATTTCAGAGAGCGCCGCAAGTTACCGAGCATGTGTCGCACCCTGCTACACGGCGATCGCCTTTGGCGACTCCCACAACGACACCAATTCATCACCATTCGTCGACCTGGTCGACGACGTACTCTACGTAGGCGACAGTTCCGGCGCCCTGCACAAATTCACCGGCGTCTTCAATGGCACTCCAACTGAGGTTGTCTCTGCTACCGCCCCCGTCTGGCCAGTGGCGGTTGGCTCAAATAGTCTAACCAGCCCCGTATACGATTCCGGAACCTCGGGCAACATCTTTGTGGCTGACTCAGGCGGCCTGCTTTATGCCATTAAGGCATCCACCGCCGTCAAATCGTGGACCAGCAGTAAACTCACGGCCACAAGCAACACCACTGGCATCGTTGACAGCCCGATTGTCGATTCCACCACCGAAGAGGTCTACGTCTTTGTCGGGAACGATGCGAATACTTCCACTGCTGCGGATTGCCAGGTCGCGACCGGATGCGCCGGCATCTTTCAGTTTGGCGCGTCCGAGTACACCACCAATGGCAGTGGCACCTCCTGTACCGCGACAAGCAATACAGCGTGGGCTACAGGAACCAACTGCGGCGTGGAGTCCGCGCTGGGAACATCGATCACAGGCAACCTGGCCATGTACGATGGAACCTTTGATCACATCTATCTGACCGGCACCGGAACAACAGGGCACATCTGGAGTTGCCCGGAACACGTGCCTGCCAGCGGTTTTGAGGGGCCAAGGCTGAACCAGACTAACTTCAGCGCGACCGGCAGCATCGTGTCCAGCGGCGTTATCTCTGCCGCAGTCAACGCCATCACCACCCTTGCCTCCGCCAACACCACCACGGCGGTATGCTCGCCGGTCACGGAGATCTGGGGCTCCAACGCTACCACTAACGACTACATCTATCTGAGCGTGTCCAATACCGGAGCCGCGCTGGGAACCGCTTGCACGGGCGACTGCCTTTACAACTTCCTCGTCGCAACCGGCGGCACGGCCACCACACCCGGGACGCTCTCGACTCCGTCCGCTGCGACGGCCGGGATCACCGCGACTGGCGGCACCACCGGGATCGTCATCGACAACACATCCAGCACCACCGGCGAATCGCAGATCTATTACACAACGATAGGGACTCAGTCCTGTGCGAACGCCGGGACCGCAACCACCGGTAACTGCGCCGTGCAGACTTCGCAAACAGCTCCTTAAGAGCTTCCGTCCGGCTTCGCACTTCGCGCAATGGCACAAGCTACTGCTGCGACATCTTTGTTCGCATCGCTCCGAGGAACTGGAAGCTGATGCCTGCCGTCACTCCATACGGATGAATTGCGCCGTAGGTGAAGCCCGGCCAGTCCTGGTACTCGAAGTCCACCAGCCGCACTCGCCACCGCTGCCCCAGGCGCAGATCAACCCCGGCGCCCGGCGCAAAGGCGAAGTAATTCCCCACCCCATAGCCGTAAGGAAAGTCAAACCGCCCGCCACCAACCAGCACCTTCACGTATGGCACCAGGCCGGAGGAGCGGAACGACCACCGCGGCCCGGCCATCAGTGTCGTCTGCCGCTCGCCATAATGCGGATATTGCATCCGCCTGGCCTCGGTCTCGACGCCCCACCGCCAGTCCAGGTTGGTGTCAACGTAAATGCCGCCGCCCGGGATCGACTGCTTTCCATAGTCCGACTGAAACTCTGAAAAAGTTCCTCCCACAATGACGTACATGCCGGTTCCGGTGCCCGTAGGCATCGCCTGAGCATGGGCTGCGCGCACCCCGGCCTGGGCCGCTAGAAACAGCGCCGCCGCCATCATCCAACCCCGCATGCACGGGCCAACTGTTTTGCAAACAATCACTGCGTCACCGTCAGGGTTACGTCCGCGGACTGGCTTACCCCGGTTCCCGTGCCCGTTGCTGCTATCTGGAAGACGTAGGTGCCTGCAGGCGTCCCATTGATGTTTAACCCCGAGCATCCGCTCAGCCCGCCGGCCAATCCTGCCAGCACCAGCAGCATCAGTAGCCCGGCCAGACGATTCCGTCTGCGTCCGCGCCCACTCCACACCAGGAGTCCCAGCAGCAGCCCTCCGGGCAGAACGCACAGTGTCACCATCGACCGGCTGGTGTGCGGTTCCAACTTCGCCTGCTCACCCGCCGTCAGCGGAGAACCGGTGTCCACCACTACCTGGATCGCCTGTGTGCCGTTGGCGCCGAGCACCACAGAGTCTTTGCTGAAGGTACACGTCGCCGCCTGCGGCAGCCCCAGGCATCCGAGGTCGAGCGTGTCGCTGAAGTTATTCACTGACGTCAGCGTCAACGTGACCGTGCTGTGCTGCTGCGATTGCAGCGTCACTGCGGATGGGTTGATCTGAATGCTGAACTGCGTCGGCGGGGTGACGGTAATGCTGGTTTGGGTCGAAGCCGATCCCGCGTAGACCGCATCGCCAGAATACGTCGCAATCACCGTGGGCGAATTCGTCAGCAGGTTGACCGTCAATGTCGCCACGCCCGTGCCGGTCTCCGCGACTGTGCCCAGACTCGTGCCGTTGCTGGTAAAGGTCACATTGCCGGTCGGCGTAACCGGACCGGAGAAGTTGAGTATCGAGATCAGCGTCACCTGTTGCCCGCCGGTCAGCGAGGTCGAGGACGCCGTCAGCGTTTCCGTGGTCGGGCGCAACTGCACGGACTGCGTCATAGTCGCGGAAGCCGCTGCAAGGTCCACCGGGTCCCCGCCGTACGCAGCGGAGATGGGATGCTGCCCGGCCGCCATCGATGGCACGGCAAGAGTCGCTGTGCCGGTCGCGTCCAGCGTTACCGTCCCCAGCACCGCAGTCCCATCGCTGAACACCATACTTCCGGTGGGAGGCTTGCTGCCGCTGTTCGTCGCCTTGGCCGTAAACGTCACTGAATTCAGGGCGAGCGAGGGATTCTGGCTCGACGCGAGGGCAATCGTGGTCGTCTGAACTACGTTCTGGGCCAGCACCGGAGAGGTGCTCGTCGAATTGTTGCCATCGCCGCCATATACCGCGATGATGGGATGCACCCCCGGCGATAGTCCAGAGACCACAAATGTCGCCACGCCGGCAGCATTCAGATTGGCCGCGCCCAGCGTTGCCGTTCCATCCTCAAATGTCACCGTTCCTGTTACAGCTCCGCTCCCGGCAACCGTTGAGGTCAACGTAAGCGGCGCACCCGTCAGTGCCGGGTTTGCGTTCGACACCAGCGTGACACTGGTTCCGGCAATCTGCACCGTCTCAATCAGCATGCTCGAGTTTGCCGCGAGGTTGTTGGCATCGCCGCTATACATAGCGACAACCTGGTGTTGGCCGACGGCCAGGCTCGAAGTGCTAAAGCTAGCCACTCCCCCGGCGCCCACACTTCCCGTGCCCAGGATGGTCGCGCCATCCTTGAAAGTAACCGTGCCCGTCACGGCAACGCCTTGCGGCGCGGCCACCGTCGCGCTGAAGGTCACGCTGGTCGTAGCGATCGCCGGGTTAGCACTGCTGGTCAGCGTCACTCCGCCGGCCTGCTCCACCTGCTGGCTCAGCGGCGTGGACTGGCTGGCCCCGTTATTCGCATCGCCGCCATACGTCCCCGTAATCGAGTGCGCGCCCATGGCCAGCGTGGAGGTGCTGAAAACGGCCATACCCGCATTCACGGTCGCGGTGCCCAGCACTGTGGTGCCGTCCTGGAACGTCACCGACCCCGTCAGCGCGCCGCCGTTGGTGGTAATCGCGGCGGTAAATGTGACTCCTGCCCCAAAGCCCGACGGGTTCGCGCTAGAGGCAACCGTGGTGCCGGTGGTCGCAAGCTGCACTGTCTGCAGCAGGGGCGCGGAGGTGCTGGAATTATCCTTAGCATCGCCGCCGTACACCGCCGTCACCGTGTGCGGTCCCACCGCCAGCCCCGTCGCGGTAAAGGTCGCGATCCCGCTGGCATTCAGCGTTCCGCTTCCCAGCATCCCGCTCATGCTGTCGGAAAAAGTCACGGAACCCGTGGGCACGCCGCCTGTGCTGGTCACAACCGCCGTAAACGTTACCGGCTTGCCGGCAATCGATGGGGTCTGACTGGATGCCAGTCCAGTGGTCGTGGTTGCGGCAATGATCGTCTCTACAATCGGCGACGAAGTGCTGCCCACATAATTGGTGTTGCCGGCGTAGACCGCCGTAATCGTGTTGGGTCCAGCGTTCAGCGTCGTCACCGTCAACGTCGCCACTCCGGTCGACGACACGGTCGCCGTGCCCAGCACTGCCGCGCCGTTCTGGAACGTCATCGTGCCCGAGAAACTCCCGCCCGTGCCTGTCGCGCCGCTCTGCGCAACCGTTGCGGTCAGCACCAACGCCGTGCCCGCCGTACCCGGATTGGCGCTCGCTGCAACCGTTGTCGCCGTAGCAATCTGCAGCACCGTCTCACTGACTCCAGCGGAAGTCGAGGTCTGATCGTTCGTATCGCCGCCGTACACCGCAGTGATGGAATGATTTCCGGCGGCCAGTGCGCTGGTTGTCAACGTCGCGGTGCCCGTGCCATTCAGGGTTCCCGTCCCAATCGCAGCGGCCCCGTCCATAAACGTCACCGATCCCGTGGGGATCAGGGAGTCTGTTCGCGATACCACCGCGGTAAACGTAAGACTTACGCCGGCGTACACGGTCGCATTCGAAGTCGTCAGCGAAGTGTCCGTAGTCGCCTGCGCCACGGTCTGCACCAGGATCACCGACTGGCTGCCCAGGTTCGAAGAGTCCCCGCTGTAGTTTGCCGTGATGTTATGCTGCCCGGCGGTCAGTCGGGTAACGCTCAGCGTCGCCACCCCGCTCGCGTTCAACACCGATGTGCCAATCGGCACCGCTCCGTCGGAGAATGTGACCGTGCCCGTGGGAACTCCGGGAAGGCCGGACGGCCCTTTCACCGTCGCCGTAAACGTCACGGACGCCTCGGCCACGGAAGGGTTTACGCTCGACGCCAGCGTAGTGGTCGTCGGTTGCTCCAGATGCTCGGCCAGCACTGCGGAAGTCGCCGGCGCGTTGTTCGCATCGCCGCTGTAAACGGCGGTCAGGTTGTGGACGCCAGGCGTGAGCGTAGCCGTTGAGAGCATCGCCACGCCGGAACTGGAGAGCGTCGCCATGCCAATCTGCGCGCTGCCGTCCATGAAAGTCACAGTGCCCGTGGGTGTCATGGCGGTTCCATTCGCCACCGCAGCGGTAAACGTCACCATCGAACCGACTGCCGCTGGATTCGCGCTGGGGGTCAGACTGATCTGCGTCGGCTGTACCAGCAGCACCTGCCCGGAGAGGTCAATTGTGCCCGGGCTGTTCGCCGCATTGGACACTACGGAGATGGATCCGATCACCAGCGTTCCCGTTACCGTCGGCGCAAACTCCACCCCAAACACACAGGTCTGATCTACCGACAATGCTTGAGTCATCGAGCAGGTGGTGCTCGCCGCATCAAGCGCCGAGTTGCTCACCAAGGTGAACGCGCTGAAGTTGAATACAGCATTGCCATCGTTCTCGATCATTTGGGGCTGCGGCGTGGACACAGAATTGACCCGCATCACCGGGTAGCCCAGCTCGGCTGTATTTGCAATCACGGTGCGGACGAGATTATTGAAATAGTCGGCGATATACAGATTGCCGGGACCGTCGAGGAAAAGTGCATACGGCCCATTGAACTCAGCGTCGGTGGCCGGGCCCCCATCGCCCGCTACCCCAACAGTCGAACCCCCAATGGTGTCGATAATCCCCGTCGTCGCACTCACCTTGCGCACCCGCTGGTTGCCGGAATCCGCAACGTACAGGTTGCCTGCCACATCCACGGCTACGCTGGCCGGCACATTCAACTGCGCCTGCGTGGCCAAACCCAGATCTCCGCTCAGTCCGCGCGCGCCCGTCCCCGCCACGGTGGAGATCGTGCCCCCCACGCTCACCTTGCGAACGCAATTGTTCGTGAGGTCAGCGATGTACAGATTGCCCGCGCCGTCCAGCGTAATCCCCCACGGAGTGTTCAGCAGCGCAGACGTTGCCGGCCCTCCATCTCCCGCGTAGCCTGCCGTTCCGGTGCCCGCCACCGTCGTGATGATGCCCGTGGTCAGGTCTACCCTGCGAATCACATTGTTGCCGGTGTCGGAAATGTACAGCAGATGATTGCCGTCGAAGGCGGCTGCGCTGGGATACGCCAGGTGGGCCTGCGTCGCCTGCCCGCCATCACCCGAATAGCCCTGCTGCCCGCCGATGCCGGCGATTGTTGTGATGATTCCCGTGGCGGCATTCACCATGCGGATGGCATGGTTTGCACTGTCCGTGATGTACAAGTTGCCCGCGCCGTCCATTTTCACGTCGGCGGGCACGTCGAGCATCGCCGAAGTTGCCGGTCCGCCATCTCCCGCGAACCCCGATATTCCGTCTCCCGCCACTGTGGAGATGACGCCTGTCGCCGCGTTTACTTCGCGGATCCGTTGATTGTTCGAGTCGGAGAGAAACAGATTTCCCGCGGCATCGGCCGTGCCGCCCATCGGCAGAAACAGCGGCGACGCCGTCGCCAGGCCGCCATCGCCACGATAGATCCACTCGCCGTCGCCGGCCACCGTTGTAATCACGCCGGGGACGAACACCGCAGTTCCGCCCACGCCGATCGCATTCAGTAACTCGGCTCCCAGCAATCCTCCGCTGCTCGTCCGCAGCAGCACCGCGCCCTGGCGCAGTCCGGGATATCTCGGCTGAAAGCTGACGCCGACCGAGCACGCCTGCCCCGCCATGTAACTCAATCCAACCGCGCAGCTTCCACCTGCCGCGTATGAGAAGTCCTGTCCGGTAATGCCCTGCGTCACCACATCGATTGCGCCCAGCGTGCCAGCCACGGAAAAGGTCACGGTGGCCATCCCACTCTCGCCGGCCGCGCCGACCTGTGCTGATGCGGCAAACTGATAGGCAGTTGTCGCCGGCCCCACCGCCGCTCCCGCATGCGTCGTCAGTGCAAACACTGCACCCGCCAGCATTAGCCAGCCGCGTAGCCCGGTGCCCATGCTCCTGGAGAAGCTAGCACGGCGTGCTAGCGCCCACTCGATCCGGGCGCGTCGATGGTGGAAAAGTTGCCTGCCGGCGGTGTTGGCCCACTGCGAAAGAAACCTTGCAAAACCTTTGAATCTCGCCATTGTCATTCGAACCATGCGCGGCCTTTTCTTTAGCGGAGAACCTTGCCAACTCCACTCACCGGCCCCATCCTCAGGAAATCAATAGTTTTCACATTGGTAAATACGACTTTGGCCGTACCGTTGCCCCTATCAGGGCTATATTGGGCGACTTCAAGCGCAGCTCCCCGGCGCCCGCAAGACGCTTCAGGTTACTAATGGAACCCATTGGCCCAGGCAGTCGCGGCAGCGCCGTGCAACGGCGTCGCCATTTTGCCGTTACTTCCGCGGGTATGCTAGCTTGGCTGGTCAGGTTCAGGAGGTCCCTCCATGCTTTGTCTGGGATCGTCGCATCGCGCCGTATCTCCGCGCCTCGCTACGGCTGCCGCAATCTTCGCTCTCGGCCTCATTTCCTGGCCTGGCTTCTCGCAAGACACCCGCACCGTCACTGAGCCCACGATTCCACCGTCGTGCACGGTGTTGAACGCGCAAAAACAAGACAGCGGCGGAACGCTTGCGGCGGAATTTGAGAAGACCACCGACACCGCGCGCATCCAGAAGGCGATCGACGAGTGCAAGCAGGGACAGGCGGTGGAATTGGCCCTCGGCGCCGCCAATGCCAAGCCCCCCGCCAACGACGCGTTTCTCACCGGCTCCCTCGATCTGCGCGACGGCGTGACCCTGCTGATCGACAAGGGCGTCACCCTCTACGGCTCCCGCGATCCGAAGGACTACGACGCGAACCCCTCCGGCCCGGGCGAGACGCTGTGCGGGTCCATGCCCTCCTCAAACCCGCCCACGCCTGCCACACCCGGCGCTCCAGCGGCGCCCAGCCGCACCGCTCCGTCTCAGGGCCGCGGAGCAGGATGCAGGCCGCTGATCTCCATCACCAACGTCAAGAATGCAGCGATCATGGGCGACGGAACCATCGACGGCCGTGGCGACGCGACCCTGATCGGCCACGACTACTCCTGGTGGCAAATGGTCCGTCGCGCCAGTGCCGCCCACGCGCGCGCGTTCAACACCCGCCTCATCGTCGCCCGCAACGCCGATGGCTTCACCCTCTACCGCATCACCCTGCACAACTCGCCCAACTTCCATGTCACCGTAGGCGGCACCAACGGCTTCACCGCCTGGGGGGTGCATCTGCTTTCTCCAACCGTCAAGGGCACCGACGCGCCCAACACCGACGGCATCGACCCCGGCTCGTCCACCAACGTTACCATCGCGCATAGCTGGATTGACAACGGCGACGACAATGTCGCCATCAAGACCGGCGTCACCCACATGAGCGTGATCGACAACCACTTCTACACCGGGCACGGCATGTCCATCGGCAGCGAAACCAACACCGGCGTCAGCTTTTTGCTGGTCGACGGCCTTACCGAGGACCACACCACCAGCGGCATCCGGATCAAGAGCAACGTCACCCGCGGCGGCTCCGTACACGACCTCACCTACCGCAACATCTGCATGCGCGACGTGCCCAACGCCATCGCCATCAGCCCGTTCTATACCGGGCAGACCGTCGAAGGCTTCGTCGATCCCGGCCTCACCGGCAACCTCATCCCCGATTACAAGAACATCACGCTCCAGAACATCGCCGACACCACTCCCGGCAACGTCCTCATCGCCGGCATCAGCGCCGACCACATCACCACGGTCACGCTCGACGGCATCATCATCAACGGCATCAAGCCGGATCAGGTGCACAGCCAATTCAGCCACATCACGGTCGCCGGCCGCGGCACCGCACTCCAATTCAGCGGCAAGGGCGTGACCGTTGATGGTCAGACAGCAGCGTCCGGCAGCGGGCTCGATCGGGACGTCAAGGACTGCGAAGCAAAGTTTCTCCCCATGCGATAGTTCCCGTTCCGGGCGGCAAGAGTCTTGCCCGGCACCTGGTACGTCAAACCCCGTAAAGCGATCTGAAACTGAATGCGACGGTGCAGAGTATGAGTCTACGTTCGAAGATTTTCCTTTGCGCGCTCACGTGCGCGCTGCCAGGTGTGTTGCTCACCACACCCTCCAATGCACAGCAGGTGGGTCTTCCCAAGGTCGCCTCGCTTCCCCCACACCCGCCGGAACCAGGCCTGCTCTTCTACCTCTCCGCAGACCACAGCTTCGACGCCGACTATGCCGCCAGCGGCAACACCGCACCCAACTTCCAATCGGATGTTCAGATTCTTCCCGGCGGAGCCAAGGGCTCCTATATCCAGTGCGGCAATAACCAGTTGCTGTCCTACTGGGCCCCGGGCAACATCTACGCCCAGCGTGGGACGCTCTCGTTCTATTGGCGATCGCGCGATCCCGTGGACGAGACCGCCTTCCCCGTCTTCCGCGTCGGCTACGCGGACCACTCCAGCTGGGATCAGACGTGGCTGCGCATCGACTACAACGGCCACGGCTTCGACGCCTTCGTTACCGACATCAATCTGGGCCGTACCCGCGTCTCCTTCAACATGCCGGACTTTCCCAAGCCGGACCAGTGGACGCACCTGGCGCTCACGTGGGACGAGACCACCGGCATCCGCTTCTACGTGAACGGCAAGCTTGCCGCCGAGAAGGCCGCCACCGGCATGTTCGACGCCGGGCTGGACCAGTTCGGGCCGCACTCGCGCATCATTGGCCCAACCGGCGTCGAGAGCTCCTACAACTTCGACCGCGGCGGCGATATCGACGAGGTGCGCATCTACGATCGCGCCTTGTCCGACGACAACATCGCCTCACTCGCCAAGGGCGAAATCCCACAATCCATTCCGCCCATCGCGCGCTCGCTCGCAGCCGCACCCGCATCCGCGACAACCCCGCCTGCCGCCCCTGCAGGTATCGCACAGACAGCTTCCCTTCCCACCGAGAGCGGCCTGCAGGACTGGTGGTTCCGGAATGGCTGGAATCGGCCCGACGATGTTCCCGCGCCCCTGGAGGGGCAATATACCACCGTTCGCAAGGTCCAGATCAACGAGGCCTATGACCTTAAGCGCTGGTGGTGGCGCGCCAATGACGGCATTCGCGAGACCACCTGGCCCGGCGTCTACAACCGCTCCAAGCTGACCGGACGCTTCGACTACTTCCAGCTTCCCGACTGGGATTGCTACTCCCTCTCCGGTAAGTCCATCACCTTCTCCATGCCCAACGAGCCGTGGAATCACCTGGAGATCGAGGGCGGCGCGTGGGGAAACGTGTCCCTTCTGACACCCGGTAACGGCGATCCGAAGGCAGTCGCCGACCCGGACCAGCACGACACCTCGCCCATGCTCGCGAAGACCTTGTTCGAGCGGCCGAAAGGGCAGGAGCGCACCGTGAATCAGTTTGCGGAGCCTGTTACCGGCGGAAAAGTACGCTTCACCAACGTCGAGCAGGAGTGGCCCATCGGCGAGTTCTCCGCATATTACGTTCATCCCGGCCGCGAACCCGCAGGAAGCGTCAAGCTCACCTATCGCCTCACGGCCAACGCATCTACGGACAATCCATCGCTGGATTATCTGGTCTCCTTCATCGCCGGCCGCTATCCGGCCGACGAACGTCAGACCATGGTGGCCTCTGCTGGCGGCGGCTTCGGCGGTCGCGGCGGCCGGGGTGGTGGCGGCGGCGCAGGGCTGGTGGCAGAAGGCGAGGGCGGTCTGCCGGGAGGCGAGGGTGGCGGAGTCGACGTTTTGGGCGCGCCCGGTCCACAGGCTGGCTCCGGTGCAGCCGGGTCCGTCGCTCCAGGTGGCGGCGCGGGACGGCGTGGTGGAGGCGGCTTGGGCCGCGGAGGCTTTGCCGGAGGATCGCGCGCAGCCTCGACTTCGCAGGGTGGCCTGCCCATCGTGCACATCCTTATCGCAGCGGATCCTCGCGCCAGCCGGGGCGTAGCCGGGGGACGCGGCGGTGGGGGCACCAGTTGGCAGAATCTCGACGGTGGCCTCGATGGCATCGCCATTGACCTGCCCGCGATGAACCTGAAGCCGACGCATGGCGACTACATCCCGATGAACATCCAGATCAAGGACCCGCTGTGGCCCATGCGCGACATGCTCGACTTCAGCTTTTCCATTAAGCCCGGCGAGCCGCACACCCTTTGGCTGGATACTCGCGATCGCATCCTGCAGAACGACAAGAGCCTGTACCTCACGATTGCGTCGGCCTCGCCGGAGTTTGGCCCTGCGGCATTGGAGGGCGCGGAGATTCGCCTCGTCTTCAAACCACGCCAGGACGCGCTGCCGGAGCACATCGCCGACAGGCTGACCCAGGTGAAGGACAACTTCTCCAACATGGTGGAGGAAGCAGTCAGTTCGGAGCGCCTGAACACCTGGAACCGCTTCTACGCGGACATCAGCGACCTCCTTCGCGTGGATCCCGACAATGACCTCGGCCGCAAGTACTGGTTCGAAGCAAACCGCGGAGGACCTGCGCCGCCCTACACGCAGCCCGTCGTCCCCACCGGCGTTCCCGCATGGGCGTGGCTCCAGGTCAAGGACATGGACTACTTCAAGCGCTTCGTGAACTGGTACATCGACAATCGCCAGATCTCCAACGGCGAATTTGGCGGCGGCCTCTCCGACGACAGCGACCTCACCGACCTCTTCCCATCCGTCGCCTTCATGGGCGCGCCCGCGGATAAGATCACCCAGTCCGTCTCGAAGGAACTGGATGCCGATTACGACGAGGGCCTCTTCCTGAACGGCCTCGCCTCCGGCCAGTATGACGAGTTGCATAGCTACGAGGACGGTATCGACGTCCTTGGCCAGATGATGCTGCTCGACTTCGGGAGCCCGAAGCAGATCGAGCGCGCGATGCAAACCTCCAAGCGGCTCGAATGGCTCACCGGCATCAACGCCGCCGGCCATCGTCACATCCGCTCCGCCTACTACAACGGCGCCAAGATGGCCGAGGGCGGCGTCTGGGGCTGGTCCAAGGCCCGCGGATACTACGTCTTCCAGCCTGCGCTCTCCATGGTCCTCTACAACGGCGCGCCCGAAACCAAAAAGATGGCCCTGGAGGTCGCGGACGGCCTGCTGGCCCACCGTAAACTTGGCCCCAACGGCCGCTACACCACCGCGGCCACCATCAACTTCAAAACGGACCAGGAGCCTGCCGGCGGCGGTGGTTTCGGGGGCGGCGGTGGCGGAGGAGCGCCCTGGTTCATCTTCTGGTCAGCCTACCGATGGACCGGCGACAAGAAATACCTCGACCCCCTGCTCGATGGCGGCGCGGTGAGCGTGCAATCCATCAATTCCGACGCAGTCGATATGCTGCATCTACGCGACACGCTCGGCAAACAGATGACCGGTCCTGCATCCGGCGAGTTCGCCTGGCAGATGACCGGCGACACCCGCGACCTCGAACCGGGTTACCGTACCCAGTTGGAATCAGAGTTCGATCGCGAATACATCAACACCGAAGGCAGCCTCTGGATCGACCGCATCGCCGATGGCGGCGGCTTCAACACCGGCGACCTCCAGCGTCAGCGCCTCGGCGGCATCGCCCTGCAGCGCGACCGAATCTACCCCGGAAACGTCATCAGCTGGCAGTTCGATGCCCCCGCCAGCGACGAGAGCGTCGCCATCCTCGTCCCCGAGGCCACGCCCGACCATTTCAAGGTCATCGCCTATAACCTCGATTCGGCCGCCGTCAAAGCGCACATGACCGGCTGGGAGATCGATCCCGGCAAGTGGGAGATCACCCAGGGCAAGCAACCCGACGCCTCCAGCACCGGCCCGGTTCGCGACGCCACCACCCGCACCGTGGATTTCGAACGCAGTACCACCCTCGACATCAACTTCCCGCCGCACGCTACCACCGTGCTCGAACTCAAGCTGGTCGCCAAGGGCGTCCCCTACTGGTCCCGTCCCGACCTCGGCATCGACCCCGGCGACGTCAAGGTCGACGGCCACGCCATGAAGGTCACCGTCCACAGCCTCGGCTCCGTCGACGCTCCCGCCGCCAAAGTCGTTCTCCGCGATCGCAATGGCAAAGTCCTGGCAACCGGCCACTGCCCCGCCTTGAAGGCCCCTCTGGACCTGGTGCCCAAGACCGCCGTGGTTTCCCTTGCCTTGCCCGCCAATGCGGACTGGAAGGGCGGCAACGTCACCATTGAATCCACCGGAAAACTGCCCGAAATCACGCAAAAGAACAACCGCGTCCAGCTCTAAAGGCCGGACAGGATGACCGAAGGCCGCCATCTCAGCCAAGCTATCGCAATTCCTGAGTAACTATATCCCGATGCGCTCAAGTCGGCGCGCCCCCCCAGGGAGCGACGACCTTGCACAGAACAGGAAAAGGTCACAGCAACTCAGGAATTGCCTTAGCCCTCCAGGGCCCCAGCCGCAACGAGGCAAAAGCGCGCGCCCTGCCGCAGCCCCGTGTGGATCGCGCGCAAGCTCCAGCAATCGCTCTAAGTTGTTGATTTATTTGGTGGGCGCAGCAGGATTCGAACCTACGACTTCCACCGTGTGAAGGTGGCACTCTACCGCTGAGTTATGCGCCCGGCGCGCCGCATTCCATCCGGCAGCAGGTACTTCCAGCATACCATTCCTCCAGCCCATCCTCGTGGCCAAGTACAATAGCGCAGGTCCATGCCCGCCCGTCCACAGAATGCCCGCCCGGCAATTCCGTCACCGTCCCATCCCTCCGGCAGGGAGACGCCGGAAACCGAAAGCTTCTCCCACCCACCGGACGAATTCGACGAACGGGAAAATCCCCCGGATTTCCATGCATCCGCGCAACCTGGCGAAGAAGACGGGGTTATGGAGGATATGGCGACGCTGGCGGTCAACCCGGGTGTCCTTGAAGGCGTCCGGCCTTCGGCCGCCCATCCGGACGTCGCCCAGGGGTCGGCGCACTTCCCTGAGCTTGAAGACTCCGCCATCATGCTTGAGCTTCGCGCCGGCAACATGGCGGGCTTCGATTTCCTGATCCACAAGTATCGCAGGCCGATTATCAATTTCATGTATCGCATGGTGCATAACCAGGCAATCGCTGAGGAACTTGCACAGGAAGTCTTCCTCCGCGTCTATCGTTCCCGCGAAACCTATCGCGCGGAGGCCCGCTTCAGTACCTGGCTCTATCGAATCGCCACCAACCTTGGCGTCAACTATGCTCGCGACACGCGCCATGAACGTGCAGCTTCAACCATCTACCTGGACGAGGCGGATTCCGAGACCGGCACCACTCCCGACGTCGCCGACGCCGGGCCCAGCGCGGAGGTTAGCATGCTCCAGCGCGAACGCCTCAATGCCATCCGTCAGCATGTGCTGGCGCTGCCGGAACGCCAGCGCATGGCCGTCCTTATGCACAAGTACGAGGGCATGGACTATAAACAAATCGGCGATGTGCTCAAGCTGAGTGAGTCCGCCACAAAATCGTTGCTCTTTCGCGCCTACCAGACGTTGCGCGAGAAATTGAAGGAGTTTATCTAGACGGAAACGTTGCATCGCGCCGGTCGTCCTAATTGTTAGGGCTTCCACGTGGGATTCGGAAGCCGGATGGATCGCAAGACCAGCGAGAAAGATTGAACAAGACGCGCAAGATCGAACCCGACGCGTCGTTGCAGGAAAGGAAGGACACCGATGAATTGCAAAACTTGCCAAACCGCTTTTCCTGATCTGCTGCTGGACCCCGCAGCGCCGGCCAACGCCGCCGCACGCGACCATCTCGCCGCGTGCGCCGTCTGCGCACAGCAACTCGCCTCCCTGCAGGCCACCGTCGCTCTGCTCGACACCTGGAGCGCGCCCGAGATTTCACCGTACTTCGACCAGAAGCTGGCTGTCCGTCTGCGCGAGGTGCAAGCCGCACCCGCACCCGGTTGGTTCGAGCGGCTGCGCATTCGCCTGCTGCTGAATACCGGTCGCCAGTTCCGTCCCGCGCTGGCCGGGGCCATGGCTCTTCTGCTGATCGCAGGCGGCGGAAGCTTTGGCATCTCGACCCTCTCGCACCCCAACAGCACTCAGGCAGCTCCCATGTCCGCGACCGTCAATGACCTGCAGCTCCTCGACAAGAACGAGCAGGCGCTCCAGCAGGTGGACCAGGTGCTTCAGGAGAACGCGCCCGCCGACTCGACCGACACAACACCGCAGAGCTAGTCATGCGCTTTTGTTGCTTTGTCATCCCGTCGCAGTGGAGGTTCAAAAAGAGCTTTCGCGGTTGCTGTAATCGCAGTAGACTGGTCGGGTTCCGGCCCGCCTCCCCTATGGAACCCCCTCCTTGGTCGTGCAGTCATGAGTTCTGCACCGCGACGCCCAAAGGTGCGCCGTCTTTGTCATGAAATTGCACTGCCCATCCCGGCTTGGCCTTGGCGCCGCACTCATCGTGCTGTTTGCCGCTGCGCCGGCGTTCGCCCGCGGACGCGGATTTGGACGCATCCCTGGAGCACCTCCGGCAGCCCAGCAGCGCGGAGAGATGCGCGCCCAACAGCGTGCTGCCAACAAAGCTCAGCAAGCTCCCGCCGTCCGGTCCGCACCCAACCTGCCGGCCCAGCCGTCCGGGGGTCAGCCGCACCTGCAACGCTGGCTGGAGAACCATAAGAACCTTTCTCCCGAGGAACAGCAGCGTGCCTTGCAAAACGAGCCCGGCTTCCGCGAGTTGACGCCGCAGGCGCAGCGGCAGGCGCTCGAGAATCTGAGAATCCTGAACAACATGCCTGCCCAGCAGCGCGAGCGCATGCTGGACCGCAACGAGATGCTCGAACGCATGACGCCGCAGCAGCGTGAGCAATATCGCGGCGCCGTGCAGCAGTTGCGCGTCGCTCCCCAACCCCGCCAGCGGCTGATGGCCAAGGCCATCCTCGATCTCCGCATGATGCCCCCGGGCCAGCGCGAGCAGGTAATCGATTCGCCGGCCTTCGCCGCGCAGTTCAGCGAAGGCGAGCGCTCCACCATTCGCACCGTCCTCACCGGCGAGCCCTACAGCCCCGCGCCCTAAGACGGTTTCACAATTCTGAATGGCCGGGGACAGTCCTGACACTCTAGACCGGGCACATACCGGACACTTATCACCTTTCGCCTGTCAAATCATCGCGCCTGCCTGCTTCGATTCGGGACCATTGCGAGAGGGGACGGCCGTCGATCGTCAATTCTCCCGGAGCATAGGGCTGAGGCCAGCCGTTCGGTGAATCCTCGTGTGTCTCCTGCCGTCCGTAAACCGTCAGATCGAGCAAGTGATAGCTGTTGTCCATCACTTCCACACCGCGGGAGGTCGTCCAGTACGTCTCAAAAACTTTCGCTCCGCTCCGCAGATAGCACACAAGGTGCATCCTTCCAATTCGTCGACCCGACAGCAATGTTTCCAGCGACTCCGACGCAGAGTACCAGGGCATTTGCCATCCCATGAAATCCCGATAGCGAACGCTCTCTTCATACGGCCCCTGAGCGAACACTGCAAACGTGACGTCCCGGGCGTGGAAGTACGAAAGCTCACCCATATGCGCCGTGACCCAGGTGCAACCTTGGCACTGATCCTGCGCCGGGTGGCCCTTATGCCACATGAAAAAATAGGCAATCATTTGGCGCCGCCCTTCGAAGGTGTCCAGCAGCGTCACCGGCCCATTGGCTCCGATTAACTTCGTCGATGGGTCCACCTCCACCATAGGCAATCGGCGTCTTTCGGCGGCAATGGCGTCACCATGATGGGTGTGCTCCTTCTCGCGGACTCGCAGCCGGTTGAGCTGGGCCTCGAATTCATCGCGGCCCGCGACCGCCGGAAGCGCCGCACCCTGAAGAGCCCGCGCAGCCGCCAGCCTCACCCTCTTCGATTCCGTCGCCATCCGCACCTCCTGCCACCGTGACCCAGCTCCCGGTTTCACCTGGACCCGGTGGAATCGTAGCCGTCGTCGGGCTCGGACAGGATGCCAATTCCCAACATCCTATCGCCCACAAACCGTGACCATGTTGGATGCAACGAGGGCACGAACAATCTGCCCGGTCGAAACTGGGACAAAGAGGATCGTTCCCTCAAAGTGGCTTCGCCGTCAGGCGTTGACCCGCCAGGATCTCAGCTGGCTCGGAAGCTTCAAGGCAAAGACGGGAGAACCTGGCCGCCAATCTCAAGCGGCTACTTTTCCCCTGTCGAGTGCCGGTAGAAGAAGATTCAGAACCGCTTGATCCGAGAACGGGTTCTGACCCGAGATCAACTCGCGATCCTGGATGACGTAGCTCTTCCACGGAGCGAGCACACTCACGTCACCGCCGGCCGTAGCCAGGGCGAAGTCGGGGTAGAAAAGAACCTTACCCCCTATCTCCTGGGGCTCCCGCTGCTGTTCTTCCGCGGTCGAAAAGATAGTCATCTTGTATCCGGCATAGATCCATCCTTGAGCCTTCGCGTGCGCTCCAGCGACATCGCCCGCTGCCAGCGCCGCGACAAACTCCGTCGAATTCGGAAGAGCCGAGAGCAGTGAAATCGGCCCATGGCAGAGCACAGCCGTAGGCTTGGATGTCTGGTGAAAGTGTCTCATCACGATGCCGGCATTGGGATCATCGAGAAGATCGATCATCGGGCCATGGCCACCGGGGACGAACACAGCGTCATATTGATCCAGGCCAGAGGCGATGACATCCGCGATGCGGGCCGGATCTCTCAACCCCTTCAGGCCGTCGCGGAATAACATATAGTCCTCAAGCCTGGCCGCGTCCCCGCCGAAGAAATCGGGGACCTCTGAGTGGACATCCACTTGCGGCGTGTTGCCTTTGGGGTTGGCAAAGGTGATTTCGTAGCCCTCCTTCATCAGGGCGCGAACCGGAACCGTCAGTTCGTTGAGGTAGTAGCCGGCGCCTTTATAAACCCCGCCATCCTTCAAGGGCAGGCCGCGACCGCTCGAAACCAGTACCAGGATCTTTCCTTGTGTCGCCATGTTTTTCTCCTTTTTTGAAATGGGGATCCAACTCACATCGGCATCTTCAGATCTGCGGATGCGATGTTCGCCATGCGTCTTCTCATGCCATAAGCATTGCTGATTCGAGCCACATCATCCTGATCCGGTGAACCCTCGGCACGAGTACTGTATGGGCGCATACCCGTACGGCTATGTTCATTAAGCGATAGAAGCCCCAGTGTGTCTATTGGACGAAGGTATCGGCGATGCGGAATTCGGTTTCTCTGTTCTCGCAGCCGAAGGCGCACCTTTGAATCGCAGCCCTTGGCGAACCCGCAGCCGATCTCCGACCCAAAGCGGTTCGCGGTCACTTGCGGAAGAAGTTCCTCGCCAGGAACACTACATTGGCCGGCCGCTCCGACAGCCGGCGCATGAAGTACGGATACCACGCCGTCCCGAACGGGATGTACACCCGCACGCCGAACCCTTCCCGCGCCAGCCTTCGCTGCAGGTCGCGGCGCACGCCGTACAGCATTTGGAACTCGAATGCGTCCCTGGCAATTCCCTGCTCGCCGGCGAACCGCCGCATCTCGTCGACGATCACCCCGTCATGCGTGGCGATCCCGCAGAAAACACCCGACGCCGCCAATCGCTTCATGAGCTTTACGTAGTTCGCATCCACGTCCGCCTTCGCCGGAAACGCCACGTCCGGACCCTCGTCGTATGCGCCCTTGCACAGCCGGATGCGAATCCCCTGCGTCAGCAGCCGTTCCGCATCCGCTTCCGTCCGGTACAGATACGCCTGCAAGACGGTCCCGACGCTCCCCGCGAACCGCGCATGCAGCCGTTCTGTCATGGCGAGGGTCGCCTCGGTATACGCCGAGCCCTCCATATCGATGCGCACAAATCCGCCCACACGCGCGGCATGGCTCACCAGCTCACCAACAATCGCCTCGGCAAGTTCCGGCCGAATATCCATCCCCATCTGTGACAGCTTCAGGCTCACATTCGCCTGCAACTGATTCGCCGCAATTGCGTCCAGCAGCCGATGATAGATCTCTGCCGCCGCGCGCGCCTCCGCTTCCACCGTCACGCTCTCGCCCAGCGAATCCAGCGACACGGCAATCCCCTCGGCGTTTACTCGCCGGCACGCGGCCACCGCTTCGTCCGCCGTCATTCCGGCGACAAAGCGCGACGCCAGCCGCCGCCCTGCGCGCGACTGCTCCGCCCATCGCCTGATTGTGCTGTTCTTAGAAAGCCCGATGAAGAACGACCGCGGAAGATTCACTTCGCCTCAACCGTGGGCCCGCGTGCTGGCGCTCACCTTCACCCGCGGCGTCGGCTCGGTCACCATCGAGCTGGTGTCCTTCAGCGCCGCAATGTCCTCGTCATAGCGGCCGGCCAGCGAGTTCGCCCGGATCGCCGCCATCTCTTCCAGCATCTTCATGCCGTCCTTCAGATAGCTCATGCGGCTGCGCTCATCATGCCCCCAGGTAACCGGGACCTCGCGGATGTCGTAGCCCAGCTTGCGCGCGATAAAGAGGATCTCCGGGTCGAATCCCCAGCGTTCGATCCGCTGCAGCCGGAAGATGACCTGCGCAGCCGGCCGCTTGAATGCCTTGAAGCCGCACTGCGTGTCCTTGAATGGAAGGCCCATCACCATCCGCGTCACCCAGTTGAAGCAGCGCCCAAAGAATCGCCGGTACAGTGGCTGGTGGATGGTCTGCCGCGTCTTGTCCATCCAGCGCGATCCGATCGCGACGTCCGCGCCATCCGCGATGGCGGCCAGCAGCCGCTCTGCCTCTTCCATCGGCGCAGAAAGGTCCGCATCGGTAAACATCACCACTTCGCCCGACGCCTGCAGCAGGCCGTTGCGCACCGAGTAGCCTTTGCCGCGGTTGCCCTCGTTCTGGATCAGGTGCAGCCGCGGCTGCTTCTCCATCCAATGCTGGACAATGTCGGTGGTAACGTCCGTCGAGCCATCGTCGACCACCAGCACCTCGGCGTCCCAGCCCTGCTTCGCGACGCACGACATCACGCGTTCCAGCGCATTCTCAATGCGGGCGCTCTCGTTGTACGCCGGAATCACGATGCTCAATTGCGGACTTGCCATTGGTTTCCTAACGCTCGCCGCCGCACGACTCTCAAAACTCGCTTGCGGCGCCGCACGCGTATCGTCGTTCTATCCTTCCATCCCCTGCGCCGCCAACCATGTGACCGACGTCACGCGTTCAAAAAGCCGCAACTTATCATACTGCAATTCTTGGACGTACAACCAGGCAACTTTGCCGCAGAATTCGCATAATCGCCAAGCCGGGTCAGTGAGAAGCGGCAATCAAGGATGCATTCGCGCGGGCCAAGCGCACCGATTCCAGCATCGCAAGAACACCTGAAAAGGACTAAACTCCTGATCATGCCGGAAGAGTCACCCACACCGCCGCCACCGCCGCCCCAAACCTCAGCCACGCCAGCATATGCTGCCCCGTACGCCTATGCGCAGCCCTATCCCGCATATGGCCGCCCGCCGGGCCCGCGCCACTCCGGGTGGTTCTGGTTCGCGGTCATCGGAGGCTCCTTTGCCGTCGTCGCGCTGCTGATCACCGCCATGGTCTGGTCCGCCGTCCGCAGTCTCAACGGCGACGAGTCCAGTGCGATCGACGGATTCAGCGGCTCCAGGATCGGCGTCATCGACATCGACGGCGTCATCACCGACGCCGATAAGATCGACACCCAGATCCGCAAGTTCGGCGACGATTCCTCCATCAAGGCGATCATCCTGCATATCAACTCCCCCGGTGGCGGCGCTGCCGCTTCCCAGGAGATCTACCACGAGGTCCTGCGTGTCCGCCAGGAGAAGCACAAGAAGATCGTCGCCTCGGTCGAGTCCGTCGGCGCGTCCGGAGCCTACTACATCGCCAGCGGCTGCGACAAGATCTACGCCAACGACGCCTCCGTGGTCGGCTCCATTGGCGTCATCATGGAGTGGACCAACTACGGCGACCTGATGAAGTGGGCCAAGCTGAAGAATGTCGTCATCCACGACGGCACGCTGAAGGACGCCGGTGACCCGACGCGCGACATGACTCCCGAAGAACAGGTGTATTTTCAGGGACTCGTCGATAACATGTACGGGCAGTTCATTCACGACGTCGCCACTGGCCGCCACACCACTGAGGACAAGATCCGTCCGCTCGCCACCGGCGAGGTCTGGACCGGCCAGGAGGCCGTGGATCCCAAACTCGGCTTGATCGATAAGATTGGCGGATTCCGCGTTGCGCTGATCGATACCGCGCGAGACGCCGGCATCAAGGGTGAGCCCGCCATCGCGCGCCCCGCTGCCCAGAACCGGGGCCTGCTCGCGACGCTGACCGACGACTCCGACGAAATCTTCCCCAACCCCAGTAAACTCCTCGATCAGGCGCCGGGCTTCTACTTCATGTGGAGGTAAGGCCCGCGGTTCGGAACTGGAATACCCCCTGGGCGCCGGGCACAATCGGCAGCCACGCCACGAGAGGCGGTTGAAGTGAAAGCATTAGTCAAGAGCAAGGCCGAACGAGGGCTGTGGATCGAAGACGTTCCC
Organism: uncultured Acidobacteriaceae bacterium; assembly: GCA_963764735.1. Lineage (GTDB taxonomy): Bacteria > Acidobacteriota > Terriglobia > Terriglobales > Acidobacteriaceae > Edaphobacter. Next base: position 724,029 of record CAVXTS010000003.1, on the reverse strand, counting down.
GAGCCCGCGATGGGCATCAACGACGTCAAGATTAGGGTTTTGAAGACAGGTATCTGCGGCACCGACCTGCACATCTACCAATGGGATTCCTGGTCCAGCGCAACCGTGCCGGTGGGCCTGACGATCGGCCACGAATTTGTGGGAGAGATTGTCGCGGTAGGCTCAAACGTCGCCGACTTTGAGCCGGGCCAGGTGGTCAGCGGCGAAGGCCACGTAGTGTGCGGGCGTTGCCGCAACTGCCTGGCCGGGCGCCGTCATCTCTGCGCGCACACTGAGGGCGTTGGCGTCAACCGCAACGGCGCCTTTGCCGAGTACATCGTGCTGCCCATGACCAACATCTGGTTGCACGCGCCCTGGGTCGATCTGGATGTCGCGGCAATCTTCGATCCGCTGGGCAACGCGGTCCACACAGCGCTGGCATTCCCGGTCGTCGGCGAGGATGTGCTGGTCACGGGCGCGGGGCCGATCGGGATCATGGCCGCTGCGGTGGCGCGTCGCGCCGGCGCACGACGGGTCGTCATCTCCGACCCAAATCCCTTTCGCCGCGCGCTGGCGGAGAAGGTGGGCGTCACGCTCGCGGTCAGCACCGCGGGGCCGGGCGCGAAGACGTTGCGCGAGGTGCAGCAGCAGTTGGGCCTGGTCGAGGGATTCGACGTCGGCCTGGAGATGTCCGGCAATCCGGGAGCCTTCCGCGAGATGCTGGAGAACATGAGCCACGGCGCGAGGATCGCCATGCTCGGCATTCCATCGGAGCCGATGGCGATCGATTGGAACCGCGTGATCTTCAACCAACTGACCTTGCGCGGCATCTATGGACGTGAGATGTACGAAACCTGGTACAAGATGACCGTGCTGCTTGAGTCCGGCCTGGACGTGACCCCCGTGATCACCCACCGGCTGAACTGGCGCGACTACGAGGCGGGCTTCCAGGCTATGCAATCCGGCGAGGCCGGCAAGGTCATCCTGGACTGGCGGGAGTGATCGATGGTCTCCGCGTCGCCATTTCCGATTCTGAGTGAAACGCCGCAACCTTCGACCAGGCATCCGCACGAGAGCTTCGCCGCTGCCCGCGAGCTCGAGGCCAGGCTGCGCAGCGTGGTCCGAGGAGAGGTCCGTTTCGACGATGCGTCGCGCGCGCTCTACGCCACGGATTCCTCGAACTACCGCCAGGTTCCCATCGGCCTCGTCCTGCCGCTGGACACTGCCGACGTCATCGCCGCCGTGGCCGCGTGCCGTGAGTTCGGAGCGCCCGTACTCTCTCGCGGCGGGGGTACCAGCCTCGCGGGCCAGTGTTGCAATGTCGCCGTCATCCTCGACTTCTCGAAGTATATGCATGCGGTGGTTTCTCTCGACGCCGAGGCGCGGAGGGCGCGCGTCCAGCCGGGCATCGTCCTCGACGCGTTGCGCCACCAGGCCGAGACGCATCAGCTCACCTTCGCGCCCGACCCGGCGACGCACAGCCGCTGTACCCTGGGCGGCATGATCGGCAACAACGCCTGCGGCGTCCACGCTCTGTTCGGCGGCAAGACGGTGGAGAACGTCGAGGCGCTCGACATCCTCCTCTACGACGGAACCCGCATGCGTGTGGGCCGAACCACCGAGGAGGAGTTGGCCGCCATCATCGCTGCGGGCGGGCGGCGCGGCGAGATCTATGCCGGCCTGCGCCGCCTGCGCGACACCTACGCCGACCTGGTCCGCGCGCGTTTCCCCGACATTCCACGCCGCGTCTCCGGCTACAACCTCGATCAACTGCTGCCGGAAAATGGCTTCAACGTCGCCAAGGCGCTGGTCGGAACCGAAGGAACCTGCGTCACCATTCTGGAAGCCGATTGTGAGCTGAAGCCCAGCCCGCAGCATCGCCGCCTGGTTGCGCTTGGCTTCACCGACGCGTTCATCGCGGCCGATCATGTGCCCGCCGTTCTTGCCTTCAAACCCATCGGGCTGGAAGGCTTCGACGGCCTGCTCACAGACTTCATGCAGCGCAAGAACCTCCTCGTCGACGACGTGAAACTCCTTCCCAAAGGCCGGGGCTTCCTGCTCTGTGAGTTTGGCGCCGACTCGACGGAGGATGCCGACCGGATGGCAAATGCACTCCTCCAGGCTGCAAAGGACTTCCCACAGGCACCGTCGTCCGTGCTCTACTCCTCTGAGGAAGCCGAGCGCGTCTGGAAGGTCCGCGAGGCGGCATTGGGTGCCTGCGTCTTCGTCCCGGGCGAGCCGAACGGATGCGAAGGCTGGGAGGACTCCGCCGTTCGGCCGGAAGTGCTCGGCGGCTATCTCCGCGATCTGTTCACGCTGCTGGGACGCTACGGCTACCAAACGCCGATGTATGGACACTTCGGCCAGGGCTGCGTGCACCTTCGTATCACCTTCGACTTCAAGACTGCCGAAGGCATTGCGAAGTTTCGCAGCTTCATCGACCAAGCTGCCGACATCGTCCTGAAGTACGGCGGCTCTTTTTCCGGCGAGCACGGCGACGGGCAATCGCGCGCCGCACTGCTGCCCAAGATGTTCGGGCCGGAACTGATGCAGGCGTTCGCAGAGTTCAAGACGCTGTGGGATCCGCTGAACCGCATGAATCCCGGTAAGCTGATCGATCCGGTTGCGGTCTACGAGCCTACCGAGAATCTCCGCATCGGCGCCGGCTATCAGCCCGCCCAAGCGAAGACATGGTTCCAATACCCCGCCGACAACGGTTCCTTCAGCGAGGCCACCGAGCGCTGCGTTGGCGTCGGCGCCTGCCGCAAGCAGGACCACGGCACCATGTGCCCCAGCTATATGGCCACGCGCGAAGAGAAGCATTCCACCCGCGGGCGCGCACGCCTGCTATGGGAGATGATGCAGGGCAACGTCCTCCGCGACGGCTGGCGCAACCACCAGGTGAAGGATGCGCTGGAACTCTGCCTCTCCTGCAAAGCCTGCAAAACCGAGTGTCCCGTCAACGTGGACATGGCAACCTGGAAGTCGGAGTTTCTGGCGCACTACTACGAAGGCCGCCTTCATCCGCTGCACCACTACGCGTTCGGTTTCATGGATCGCTGGGCTCGCATGGCCTCGACAATGCCTGCGCTGGCCAATCTGCCTGGACGGTTGCCGGGAATCAGTAGCCTCGTCAAGGCGATGCTCGGCGTAGCGCAACCGCGCCACCTTCCCCGGTTTGCAGCAACGAACTTCCGCGATGCGTTCAAACGTTCCAATCGCAGCATAGCCGGCGGCCAGCCGGTGCTGCTGTGGCCCGACACCTGGAACAACTACTTCCACCCGCAGGCGCTCCATTCGGCGGCAAAAGTACTCACTGCGACTGGAACCAGCGTACAAATCCCGCAACGCCACGTTTGCTGCGGCCGGCCGCTGTATGACTTCGGATTCCTCGACCAGGCACGCCGTTACCTGCTGCGTATTCTCGACGAGTTTGAGCCGCAGATTACCGCCGGGATTCCCGTCGTCATGCTCGAACCCAGTTGCGCCAGCGTCTTCCGCGACGAACTCATCAACTTCTTTCCCCACGACAAGCGCGCAGTCCGCCTGAGCCAACAAACCATCCTGCTCAGCGAGATGCTGGTGCGCGCCTCTACCAATTGGCAGCCTCCGCAATTGCCGGGACGACGCATTGTCGTACACGGCCACTGCCACCAGAAGTCCCTGCCGTCAATGAAGGACGAGATGAAGCTGTTGCGCTCCACCGGAGCCGACGTCGAACTGCTCGACTCCGGCTGCTGCGGCATGGCCGGGCCGTTTGGATTCGAACACGACAAGTTCGAAATCTCGCAAACGCTGGCGGAGCGCGTGCTGCTGCCGGCCGTACGCGCCGCCGGAGCGCGCGACCTGCTGGTCAGCAACGGCTTCAGTTGCCGCGAGCAGATCAGCCAGAACACTCCGCGCACTGCCGTCCACCTCGCCGAGGTGCTCGCCGGAGATTGTTGAAGTCAGCTTGCCGAGTAGCTACGCACCCACTCGACGATGGAGCGCAGCGCAACGCCGCTGGGCCCGTACGGGATCCACGGCTTCTTCTCCTCGTTCCAAGCGCAATTGGCGATGTCCAGATGGACCCACGGCGTATCGCCCGCGAACTCCTTCAGGAACATCGCGCCGGAGATGGAGCCGCCGTAGCGGTTCTTGCCGGTGTTCATGATGTCGGCAATCTCGCTCTTGATGTGGTCGCGATAGTCGTCGGTACAGGGGAGCCGCCAGCCCTTCTCGCCGGATGCCCTCAACCCGCCCATAAATTTCTCCGCGGTCGCCTCATCGTTGGAGAAGACGCCGAAGTTGAGTGCGCCCAGCGCAATGCCGACCGCTCCTGTCAACGTCGCCGCATCGATCAGGTGCGTGCAGCCCAGCGTCTTGGCGTAATGCAATCCGTCAGCGAGCACCAGTCGGCCCTCCGCGTCCGTGTTGACGATCTCGATGGTCTTGCCGGACATCGCCGTAACGATGTCGCCCGGCTTGTACGCGCGGCCATCCGGCATGTTCTCCGCCGAGCAGACGACGCCGATCACCTTCACCGCCGGCTTCAACCGCGCGATTGCATGCATCGCGCCGATCATGGCCGCCGCGCCGGCCATGTCGTACTTCATCTTCTCCATGCCGTCAGCGGGCTTGATGGAGATTCCGCCGGTATCGAACGTAATCCCTTTGCCGACCAGTCCCAGCACGGGCGAGCCTTGCGGTGGCGCAGTCGCAGGCTCGTATCGCATCACAATCAGAGCCGGCGGCTGGGCTGAGCCCTTCGCCACTGCCCAGAACGCGTTCATCTTCAGTCCCTGAATCTTCTCCGACGAGTAGACTTCGCATTTCAGTCCCGCCTCATCGCACATCGCCTGGGCGCGCGCGCCCAGCACGGTTGGAGTCAGCACGTTGCCCGGCTCGTTTATCAGCGAGCGCGCGAAGTTCTGCGCCGCTGCAACAATCTGGCCTTCGTCGAACCCACGCTGCGTTTCGGCGTTCCTTTCGCCCGCGATCAGCGTCAGCGAATTCACAGAGAGGTTCTTGCGGTCGCTGCGATAGGTGTCCCAGTCCACTTCCGCGATGGCCGCGCCTTCCACCAGAGCGCGGGCGGCCAAGGCCTCAGGGAGCACAGCGTCCGGCGCTTGGGCATCGGGGAATGCAATCGCCATCTCCCGCACAGATCGCGGCTTGGCCGCGCGCACCGCGGTTCCAGCGCCCTTGCGCACCCGGTCCAGAGAAAAATCTTTTGCCTTGCCCAGGCCGACCAGCAGCAGCCGTTCGGTCTTCACACCGGCAGGCGCATGCAGCACGGCGACTTCGCCCAAAAGAGCTTTGAATTCACCGGAAGCGAGCAGTGTGGCCGCCGCCTGCTGCAAATCGTCCGAGCCGCTGAGCATCGAGGGCTGCGCCTTCGCATTCTTATCGGTTGCCAGGTCAACCGCAAACACCGCGAGCATCGGCGTCGTAAACGCCGCTGCATTTCCAAAGAGAAGCTTGGTATCCATACCTCTTGTACATCCTTTCGTTACATAATCGGCGGTGACTCGATGCCGAGCAGGCCGAGCGCGCGGACCATCTCTCTCCGCGCCACCGCTGCCGTCCCCAGCAAAAGTGCGCGGCGGTTGGCGTCCTGCTCGGTCAGGACGTGATGGCGGTGATAGAAGTTGTTGAACTGTTGCGCCAACTGGAAGGCATAGCGTGCCAGGTAGGCAGGTTCGGCTGTGGCAATCGCCTGTTCGATTAGCAGGCTCAGACGCGCGGCCAGCAGCCACGTCTCCCACAGGCCGGTTCCGTCTTCCGTGGCGAGTTCGGATAGATCGAGAGCGGCAATGGCGGCGAGCGCGGCTTCTTCCGTAGCCCCGGCCTTGCGGAAGATGTTCGCGGCGCGGACGATGGCGTACTGAACGTAAGGTCCGGTCTCGCCTTCGAAGCTCAGCGCATCTTTGAAGTCGAACGCGATGACCGTGTTGCGGGTGTAGCGCAGCATGAAGTAGCGCAGCGCACCAACGGCGATCTGGGTCGCGATGCCGGTTCGTTCTTCGCCGGTGAGTTCGGGGTGGCGCCTGTCTACTTCAGCCTGCGCAGCGGCGGTCAGACGGTCCAGCAGGTCGTCGGCCTTGACGCCATAGCCCTTGCGACCACTGACTTCGACGAACGGGCGCGCGCGGTCTTCGTCGGAGAGCTCATAGCCGAGTTCGGCGGCGCAGCGGGGCGTCATGGCCACCATCTCGTAGCTGAAATGCGTGTAGTTCTCGGCCGCTTCCGTAAAGCCCATGCCGCGCAGCGCGGCGATGACGTTGTTCTGCGGATCGTTCTGGCGCGAGTCGATGACGTTGTAGATATGGTCAGCGTGGCCAAAGGTCGGCGCGGCTGGGTCGCTCCCCGCGGCGGTCGAGATCCAGCAGGTGTGGGTCGGGTACTCGCGGAACCTGGCGTAGCCGAAGTCCTTGCCAGGGAGCAGGCCAAACTTCCACAGGTGATAGGCAATATCCTTGCCAACGTAGGTGACGGTACCGTTGGAGCGAACGATAACCTTGGCGTCTTCATCCGGTCCGTCACTGCCCTCCTCTGTCGTTGCGCTCTCTGAACCAGCCCTGCGCATGACGTAGCAGCCCTTGTTCTTGCCTTCGGTTTCCAGGTACAGCACGCCGCGCTCCAGCATCAGCGTGCGCGCCGCGTCCCAGAAGTGCAGGCTGAGGATCTCGCTCTCGCGCGGCAGGAAGTCGTACTCGATGCTGAGCCGCTGCATGGTCTCCAGGTGGCGATGCAGCACTGCGGTTGAGATCAGATCGGCGATCTGCGCGGTGTCGTTGCCGCCGTGTTCCAGCGCGTGCAGCGTGTCCAGGCGAATCTGTTTGCGGCGCGCGAGCTCCGTGTGTTCAGGCGTCTCGGGGTCGTCGTTGCCGGAGCCGCTATACCACTGGCTGACACGGGCGTAAAGGTCCCAGCAGTAGAAGTCGATGCGCTCGCCCTTTGCGGCGAGCTCGGCGAGAAGTTCGCGCGTGGATGCGAGATTGCGGCCTTCGAGGTGCACCAAACCGACCACGACGTCGGCGACCTGAACACCGGTGTTGTCGATGTAGTTCTGCACACCAACCTGGTAGCCGGTTTTGTAGTCGTCCGGCCGGAGCAGGCGCTGAAACGTGTCACCCAGGATCGCGTTCCGCAGGTGGCCGATGTGCGCGGCCTTGTTCGGGTTGATGCTGGTGTGCTCGACCAGGCGGAAACCCGGGCCGCCAATGTCCGCATGGCGGTCTGCGGCAATGGCGCGGACCGCGGCGGCGCGGTCCAGGCGAATGTTCAGGTAGCCGGCGCCGGCCACTTCGACCGAGGCGACGCCTGGAAGCTGGGCCAGGTCGGCATTCAGCTCAGCAGCCAGTTCGGCGGCGATGGCGCGGGGCGCCTTGCGCAGCCGTTTGGCCAGCTCGAAGGCGACGGGCGAGGCCAGCTCACCCATGGCGATGTTCGGCGGCTGCTCGACTGCGAGCTGGGCCAGCGAAAGGTCGTATTTGCTGAGCAGGATGGCCTGGATGCGGGCCTGGAGCGAGAGCTGAATTGTGCGAACCATGCGTGACTTTAAGTCTACAAGACGGCACAGGCCGGAGGGGTCTCGAAGCTCAGGGGTGCGAAGAAGGTCGCGCTACCGCCTGAAGGAGAATTTCTTGTGGGCGAAGTAGCTATAGCAGGCGATAACGATGGAGTTCGCAACCAGTGCCAGCAGCGAGACCACGCGCGGATTGACGTGAAGACGGAGGAAGAGACTCGTCGCGATGGGGATGACAAAGGCGGGAAAAGGCAGGCTGACGCCGTACACGGCGAAGACCTTCAGCCACTCCTTGAAGTAGTTGCCGTGGGTGCGGAAGACGAACCATTTGTAGGCAAGGAAGGCGACGGTGATGGCGATGGGAAGCGCCGCGTAGTTGGCGATAGTGGTGACGGCTGCGCGGGGAAGTTTGGGAAAGAAAAACTCGACGGGAAAGATGAAGACGTAGGCGAGCGCGATGGAAAAGACCGTGTTGAAGACACCAACGGCAAGGAAGCGAATGACTTCGCCCGCAGGCAGGGCGCGCCGAAGAGCGCCAAAAGGGCCGTGGGCTTTGGGGTCGGGCGGCGCACCGTCGGCGATGAGGATGTCCTGGTCAGTTGGGTCCACGGTTTTTTCGATTCTATCTGTTGAGTGGAGGAAGCCGGGCAAAGTTCTTTTGCTTGGATGCGGAACGACAACAACACGCTGCCGGCGAGAGGCAAACAGCGCTGGCGGTTTCAGCCCTCGCGATCCGTCCCGGAAGCCCCACGCCAATTCTGAGGGCATTCCGGAGGGCAGCGAGACAGTGGCGCGTCAGGCAGTGGCGAGCACCGTCTGGGTGACGGCAGCGAAGCTCTGGTCGAGGAGGCGCAGGGCCTCGTCGACATCGGACTTGGCGACGTTCATGGCCGGCGACATGCGGACGACGTTGTTGTACATGCCGCCTTTGCCGATCAGCAGGCCGCGCTCGCGAGCAGCTTCCAGCATCTCGTTGGCGAGAGCGGGCGCGGGCTCCTTGGTCTTCGGGTCGAGGACAAGTTCCATGGCCTGCATCATGCCCAGGCCGCGCACGTCGCCGATGATGGGGTACTTCTGCTGCAACTCGAGCAGGCCATCGTGCAGGTATGTGCCGACGACGTCGCAGTTGCGGATGAGGTCGTCTTCCTCGATCAGGTCGATGACCGCCGAGGCGGTAACGCAGGCAATAGGGTTGCCGCCGAAGGTAGCGATGGTCGGACCCTGGTAGGCGTTGGCAACCTCCGGCGTGGCCACCGTGAGGCCGATGGGGAATCCGTTGCCGAGCGACTTGGCCGCGGTCAGGAGATCGGGCTCGACCTCCCAGTGCTCAATGCCGAACCAGCCTTTGCCGGTGCGGCCCCAGCCGGTCTGGACCTCGTCGGCGATGAAGTCGCCCCCGTACTTCTTCACGATGGAGAAGGCGATCTTGAAGTACTCCTTGGGCGGCGTGATGAAGCCCCCGACCCCCTGGATGGGCTCGGCGATCATGCCGGCGATAGCGCCTGAGGTGGAGGACTGGATGACGGCTTCGATGTCCTGGGCGCAAGCGACCTCGCAGGAGGGATAGGTCTTGCCCAGCGGGCAGCGGTAGCAGTAGGGGTTCATCGCATGGACGATGCCGATCTGCCAGGAGGCTTTGCGCCAGGCTGCGATGCCGGTGAGCGAGCGCGCGACCGACGTGCGGCCGCTGTAGGAGTGGCGCAGCGCGATGATCTCCATGTTGCCAGTGTGCATGCGCGCGGAGTCGATCGCCGTCTCGTTGGCCTCGGAACCGGAGCTGGTGAAAAAGGACTTTTCCAGGCGGCCGGGCGTGATCTGCGCGATCTTCTCCGCCAGCGCAACCATGGATTCGTGCGGGTAAAGTGTGCTGGTGTGGCCAAGCTTGTCGATCTGGGCTTTCTGCGGGCCAGTGACGCGCGGGTTAGCGTGGCCCACGCCGACGGTGACGATGCCGCCGAAGAAATCCAGGTAGCGCTTCCCTTCCACGTCCCAAACGTGCTGCATCTCGCCGCGTTCCAGGGGGAGCGGGTCCTTGAAATAGTTGGCGACGGCGGGATAGACGTATTGTTGCTTCTTGGCGACGATTTCCTTGCGATCCATTGCGGCGGTCCCCCCTTGCGGCGTTTGCGGCCGGTAAGAACCTACTATACCTTGGCCGCGTTTAGCATAGGGAGTAAGACGAAAAGACCCGGCCTGCGCGGCCGCGGCGGATGGAGCGGCGGGCGTTGGCGACCTTTGTAGCATCGATCGATTCGCAGCATGAAGCCGGGCAGGCGGCGCCAACCACGCGCAGGCGGGATCGCGGATTTGGCGCGCTGCTGGCGGCCGGATTGACCCTGTTCGCCGTCGCCGTGAACGGCTACCATCCCTATGCCGAGGACGGCGGACTGTATGTGGCCGGGGTGAAATGGCTGCTCAATCCGGCGCTCTATCCGCACGGAACTGAGTTCGTGACGGAGCCGATGCGACTGTCGCTGTTTGCGCCGGCGGTGGCCGGAGTGGAGCGGCTCACGCACTTGGGGCTGCCCATGGTCCTGCTGATGCTTCACCTGGCCAGCGTGTGGGCGACGCTGTTTGCCGCGTGGATGCTGGCGGAGCGGTGTTGGAGGGGGCGCGAGGCGCGCGCGGGTGCGCTGGTGCTGCTGGCGTGCTGGCTGGCGCTGCCGGTTGCCGGAACGGCGCTGTTGATGATGGACCCTCACGTAACCGCGCGGAGCTTCTCCACGCCATGCATGGTGCTGGCGCTGAAGGGAATGCTCGACTTTACGGAACGAAACGAAACCCGTGCTCGGCGATGGCGAGGCTTGTTACTGTGGGCCGGAAGCATCGCGCTGGCCGGGGTGATGCATCCGCTGATGGCTGCATACGCCTTGGGAGCGACGCTGATACTGGGATACGTGCGGGCGCCGCGGCATGACGTAAGGATTTGGGGGACGGCGGCGATGGGCGCGGCGGCGCTCGCGTTGGCGGGTTGCCTGCAGGCCATCGCAGGGCCGGAGAGTGCGGAGTACGTTCGCGTGGCAATGACGCGGACCTACTGGTTCCTCGCAGAGTGGAGATGGTACGAGCTGGTGGGACTGGCGGCGCCGCTGGCGATTCTCGCTGCGCAGGCTTGGATGGACCCCCCATCTCGAAATCGAGACCCTTCGGCAAGCTCGGGGCAGGTCGTCGGGCATCCAGATGTCGAGGCGAGACGCGCGCTGGCGCAGATGGCGGTCGCCGTGGGCCTCACTGCTGTGCTGGTGGCCGTGCTGTTTGCGCGGGAGGGGGCGGCGACGCACCTGGTGGCGCGGATGCAGCCGTTGCGCGCCTTTCAGATTGTGTACCTGGTACTGGCGTTGGTGCTGGGCGCGAAGCTGGGTGAGCGCGTGTTGCGGCGAAGCGCATGGCGATGGGCGGCGACGATGGTGGTGCTGGGCGGTACGATGCTGGCTGCGGAGCGCGGTGCGTTCCCCAACTCGAATCACTTGGAGTTGCCGGGGACGGTTACGCACAACCAGTGGGCGCAGGCCTTCTTATGGATTTCCGGGAACACGCCCACGGACGCGTTGTTCGCGCTGGACGTGGATTACGTCAACGCGGCCGGCGAGAACGCGCAGTGCTTTCGGGCGATCGCGGAACGCAGCGCGTTGCCTGACTATTCGAAAGACGGGGGCGAGGCGGCGATCGCACCTGAGCTGACCGCGGCGTGGACGGTTGGGCAGGCAGCACAGAGGGCTCTGAGCCGGCGCAGCGGGAACGCAGCCGAGGCTGATGCGGAGAGGATTGCCGCGCTCGGGCCGCTGGGAGTGTCGTGGGTAGTGATGGACGCAAACGCGGCGACGTACCTTGACTGTCCCTACCGCAATGCAGCGGTACAGGTGTGCCGGTTACGCTGAACTGCCGCAAAAACGGACCCGGCAGGGCGACAGGGTAAACTGGTGCATCCAGGAAAACACATCCCATGCGCCTGAGGTGAGCTGCCCCCAATGCTTGATCTTGAATTTGCAGAACGATCTGACTCCGGCCTGACTCGGCAGCATAACGAGGACTTCGTCGGCCACGTCGTTCCGGCGTCGCCCGCCCAGGTGCAGTCGCAGGGCTGGCTGTTCGCGTTGGCAGACGGAGTGGGAGGCCAGGAAAAGGGAGAAGTCGCGTCGCGGCTGGCGGTGGATACGGTGCTCGCCGGATTTCGCAAGATTCCCAGGGGCATCATGCACGTATCGCTGCTGCCCAGGCTGGTGCAGGAGGCGAACCAGGCCGTCTTCGACCAGGGCAATGCCGACGCCAGCCGTGTCGATTCGGAATATTCCGATCCCGGCGGCGCCATTCTTCCCGGCGGTTCCCACATGGCCAGCACGCTGGTGCTGTGCGCGCTACGCTTCGACTCGGCTGTGGTGTCGCACGTCGGCGACTCGCGCTGCTACCTGATGCGCCAGGACAAACTGGCCTCGCTGACGCGCGATCACACCATGGTCGATGAGCAGGTGCGCCTGGGCCTCATCTCCAAAGAAGACGCCGCGGAGCATGTGAACCGGCACATCCTGACACGCAGCCTGGGGCCTGAGCTATTTGTCGCAGCGGACACGATCACCGTGAATGTCATGCCTGGCGATCTGCTGATGCTCTGCTCGGACGGGCTGCATGGGTATGTACCCGACGCGGCGATCCAGTGGATGCTGAGCTCCACGCCCGACCTGAATGAAGCTGCGTCGAAGCTGGTGGAAGCGGCAAATGCGGCCGGCGGGCACGACAACGTCAGCGTGCAGTTGATCCGAGTGCGCACGGTGGAGCGCATGGGACTCTATCGCGGCCGCCCTTACCGGTTGTTGTAGGTCCCGCCCGATTATCGGGGAACAAATTCGTCGGCGTGGACGACGAACTCCGGATAGGCTCCGGCGCCCAGTTCACGAATGTCCATGCCCTGCCAGTCACCATCGCCATCCACGCGATACGGCGAGATGCGGTTGAGCAGCAGGTTGACGCCGTAGATCAGCGGCAGCATAAAACCGAGCAGCGCGGCGATGCCAATCAATTGTGCCAGCATGTGGCTGGCGCGAGTGCCGTCGGAGAAATGGCCGAAGAGTCCGACCGCAACCAGTCCCCACAGTCCCGCGCCGGCGTGGACGGAGACGGCTCCCCCGGGGTCGTCCGCCCGCAGCCGCAGTTCGGCAATTTCAATCATGTAAGTAACCAGCAGTCCGGCGACCAGGCCGATGTCGATCGCCGCGACCGGCGAGACGAAGGCACACGCGGCGCTTCCCGCCACCAGACCCGCAATCCAGCCGTTGGCTGCAATCGACGCATCCGGCTTGCGGTAGCGCGCACGCGTGATCACGATCGCAGCGAGGCACCCAGCCGACGCGGAGAGCATGGCGTTGACCACAATCCACACCACCTGTTCCAGGCCGGCTCCATAGAACAGGATGGAGGCTGCGGAGTCGAGCCCGATCCACCCCGCGAGCGCCAGCAGGCAGCCGAAGAGCACCTGCACAATGTTGTGCCCGGGGATGGCGAGCGGCATTCCATCCTCGGCAAACTTGCCGCGCCGGGGGCCAAGGATCCAAACGATGGAGACCGCCATCAGGCCGCCGACCACCTGGATAACTGCTGCGCCGCCGGAATCGACAAACGCGGGTATCCCGAAGTTTGCACTCAGTTGCGCCAGCCATCCCGCGCCCCACACCCAGTGCGTGAACAGCGGAAAGAGGAAGCCGCCAAGCACCGCGCTGGCCAGACAGATGGGCGCCAGCCGCCAGCGGTCGGAACCTCCGCTAAGCGGAACGGTTGCTGCCAGGCCCGCAGCAAACATCTCAAGACACAGAGTGAGCGCCTTGATGAGTCCCGCAGGATTGGATGAATCGATGCTGAGGCCATTGGGGAAAAACGGCGCCGCGCCGAGCCAGTCCCAATGCACGCCGCCGGCAGTGAAGGAATGCGCCGCGCCACCCGCAAACCCTGCCCATGAGAATCCGAACAGCACGAAGACGATTGCGGAGATGCCCAACGCGCAGAGCGTCGCCAGCATGGCATGGGCCGCGGAGCGCGATCGCCCCAGCCCTTGATGGATCAACGCCAGTCCGGCGGCCGCCAGCGGCATCAACATCACGGAAACCAGGCACAGCAACGGGGTCATCGCTGCTCCTTCGCCAGCGCCGTATGGGCGCGGGTAAGCAGCCCGACACCAAGCACTTCCACGCCCAATCCCGCAGCGACAAAAAGAAACCGCTGCCCCAGCGTGGCCAGCAAGACCAGCGACACCAGCGTAAGGACAAATCCAGATAGCAGCAGCAGGCAGCCGAGCAGCCTCAAGTTGTCTCCTTCTATTTCATTGCGATGGATAAAGGATACCGGAGCAGCGCGCGGTTCGGAAGGGATTTTGCGGGCGTGGCAGTAGTCCGTAGTCGGTAATCGGTACTCAGCCGCAACCCAGGGTCGAACGAAAGCGGCCTTCCTCGCGGAAGGCCGCCCTGGCAAAAGCTGAGGTTGGAAGCAGGTCATCTCTGACTACTGACTACTTCTCTGACTACCGACTACTGAATACTCTGACTACTGAATACTGAATACTGACTACTGAATACTGACGACTGCACTTAATAGCGGTAGTGCTCCGACTTGTACGGCCCCTCGACCGGAACGCCGAGGTAATCGGCCTGGCGCTTGGAGAGCGTGGTCAGCTTCACCCCGATCTTCTCCAGGTGCAACCGGGCAACTTCCTCGTCCAGCTTCTTGGGCAGGATGTAGATTCCCACCTTGTATGTGTCCTTGTTCTTCCACAGGTCAAGCTGCGCCAGCGTCTGGTTGGCGAAGCTGTTGGACATGACGAAACTGGGGTGCCCGGTGGCGCAGCCCAGGTTCACCAGCCGCCCCTCGGCCAGGATGAAGATGCTGTTGCCCGTCTCGAACGTGTACTTATCCACCTGCGGCTTAATGTTCAACTTCGTCACGCCTTTCAGCGCATTCAACGGCTCCATCTGAATCTCGTTATCAAAGTGGCCGATGTTGCACACGATGGCCTGGTCCTTCATCAGCTTCATGTGCTCGACGGTGATGATATCGACGTTGCCGGTGCAGGTGACGTAGATGTCGCCGGTACCCAGCGTCTCTTCCAGCGTGGTCACCTCGTAGCCTTCCATCGCGGCCTGCAGCGCGTTGATGGGATCGATCTCGGTAACGATAACCCGCGCACCCAGCCCCCGCAGCGAAGCCGCCGAGCCCTTGCCCACGTCACCATATCCGCAGATAACCGCGACCTTGCCGGCGACCATCACATCCGTGCCGCGCTTGATGCCGTCCACCAGCGACTCGCGGCAGCCGTACAGATTGTCGAACTTGGACTTGGTAACCGAGTCGTTGACGTTGATCGCCGGCACCAGCAGCTTGCCCTGCTCGAACATCTGGTACAGGCGATGAACGCCGGTGGTGGTCTCCTCGCTGACGCCACGCCACTCCTTGGCGACTTGCTGCCAGCGGCCGGGAGTCTCCGCGTGGATCTGCTTCAGCAGGTCCTTGATAACGGCCTCTTCGTGCGAACCGGATGCCGACTCAACCCACTTGTCGCCCTTTTCCAACTCGACGCCTTTGTGGATCAGCAGGGTCACGTCGCCGCCGTCGTCCACGACCAGCTGCGGTCCCTTGCCGCCTGGGAAGCTCAGCGCCTGGTTCGTGCACCACCAGTACTCCTCCAGCGTCTCGCCCTTCCACGCAAACACCGGCACGCCCGACGCCGCAATCGCCGCCGCCGCGTGGTCCTGGGTGGAGAAGATGTTGCAGCTCGCCCAGCGCACGTCCGCGCCCAGCGCGACCAGCGTCTCAATCAGCACCGCGGTCTGGATGGTCATGTGCAGCGACCCGGTAATGCGCACGCCGGCCAGCGGCTTACCCGCGGCATACTTGTTGCGGATCGAGAGCAGGCCCGGCATCTCCTTCTCGGCGATGTCGATCTCCTTCCGCCCAAACTCCGCCAAGCCAATATCCGCGACCTTATACTCCGTTGCTCCTTTACCCAAAGCTGCCTTATCGATCGTCGCCGTCGCCATGCAAACACCTCATTGATTGATTAGTTTCCGGCCAAAAAGCAGCCAGCCGGCCATTGTAGAAGAGGCCTGTGAGTCCCTTTCAGAATACCATCGCAGCGTCGGTCGCCAATCGATCCTGTGCGGGTGGCGAACATTCGCAGTGAAGGGTGTTTCTGCCGCATTGAGCGGGGATCTGCAACAGTGGGTCAGTTTGAATTCGTCTTTACGCCGTCAACCGCCTCAAGCGCTTCTGCTTGGACGAGCAGCGTGTCAGCTGCGCGTCGAGCAATCCTACTATCTCCGCGCTTCCATCCCAGCACCACTGCCGAATTCTGCGCCCGGAACAGCGACGCACGGAGCAGGGCGTTAGTCTGGATAGCGATGCCCGCCTATTGCGATGTCGCCTTGCCGGTCCCGCTCGACCGCACCTTCACCTACGCGGTGGATGGTGTGGTGCCGGAGGTTGGCGCGCGCGTACTGGTGCCCTTCAGCGGGCAGCGGTTGATGGGCATCGTGGTCCGTGTGCACGATGACGCACCTCCGCAAGGCGTGGAAATCAAACCTGTCCAGCAGGTGCTCGACGACGCGGCGCTGCTGCCGGCAGAGTTGATGCGGCTGGCCCAGTGGATCGCGAAATACTACGTAGCCCCGCTGGGCGAGGTATTGCGCGGCATGATGCCGCTGGCCGCCGAGGTCAAGCGGCATTTCGTCTACCGCATCGCGGAAGCCGGCCGGCGCGTGCTCTACGACGGCGCAGCCAGGGGGGCTTCGCGGCGATCGCAGCTGCCCGCGGAACAGCAGAACCGCGAATACGCGGTCTTGAACTACCTGGAGGATGGCAACGCAGCCAAAGCATCAGCCCTGCGCTCGGCAACGCAGGCGAACAAGACGCTGCTGGACGGCATGGTGCGCAAGAAGTGGCTGGTCCGCGAGGCGCTGGCCGAAGAGCGCGACGCGAGGCGCACCGTGCGGGTCGCGGCGCTGGTGCCGGACGCGCGCATCCCGAAGTTGAACGACAACCAGACCGCAATTCTGGCGGAACTGGCGGCTGCCGGCGGGCGCATGCGGGTCACGGATCTGCGGGATTCCTCAGCTCTGCGCGAACTCGGCGTTCCTCCATCCACGCTGGCCACACTGGTGAAGCGCGGGCTGGTGGCGATTGAAGAAGCTCCGGAAGATTTCCACCTCGGCGGCCTCCCCGCCAACGGCAAGAAGCGCACCCACGAGCATGCCCTCAACGAAGCCCAAATGGAGGCGCTCGGGTCAATTGCGGCGGCGATGGCGCAGGGTGGCTTCAGGCCCATCCTCCTCTACGGCGTGACCGGCTCAGGCAAAAGCAGCGTCTACTTCGCTGCAATGCAGCGCGCGCTGGACGCCGGCAAGTCCGCGCTGCTGCTGGTGCCGGAGATCGGCCTGACCCCGGCGATGGCGGGCGAGCTGTTCGCGGCCTTCGGAGCACAAGTGGCCCTGCTGCACTCCGGCCTGACGCCCGACGAGCGCGCCGAGCAGTGGCACCGCATCCGCCGCGGCGAAGCCCGCATTGTCGTCGGCACGCGCTCGGCCGTCTTCGCGCCCATGGTCAACCTGGGCCTCATCCTCGTCGACGAGGAGCACGACAGCAGCTACAAGCAAGAGGAAACTCCGCGCTACCATGGCCGCGACGTCGCGGTCATGCGCGCAAAATTCAACGACGCTGTCGTCGTCCTCGGCTCCGCCACCCCGTCGCTGGAGAGTTGGAACAACGCAGAACGCGGCCGCTACACACGCGTTGAAATGCTGTCCCGGGTCATGCACCGTCCGTTGCCCACCGTCGAGCTGGTAGACATGCGCACGGAGTTCAAGGAGACGGGCAAGGAAGACATCTTCTCCCGCCCATTGGTAGCCGAGACCCAGGCAACGCTGGACCGAGGCGAGCAGGTCATCATCCTCCTCAACCGCCGCGGCTACTCCTTCACCGTGCTCTGTCGCAGTTGCGGCGAGAAGATTGAGTGCGAGAACTGCGCCATCGCCATGACCTATCACAGGCCCGTCATCGGCACCGATCTGCACGCTCATGCCGGCGACCGGCTGGAGTGCCATTACTGCGGCTATAAACGCTCCGTCCCCAAACTATGCCCCAAGTGCCAGTCCGAGCACCTCTACTACCTCGGGGCCGGCTCGCAGCAGGGCGAGGAGCGCCTGCAGGAGCTCTTCCCCAACGCCCGCATCGGGCGCATGGACCGCGACACCGTCCGCGGACGCGGCGACATGGAGCGTCTGCTGACTCGCCTCCACTCGGGCGAAATCAATCTGCTGGTGGGCACGCAGATGATCGCCAAGGGCCACGACATCCACGGCATCACCCTGGTCGGCGTAGTCGGCGCGGACTTCGCCCTCGGTCTGCCCGACTTTCGTGCCGCGGAGCGTGTCTTTCAGCTCCTGACCCAGGTGTCGGGCCGCGCCGGCCGCGGAGAACTTCCCGGCCGCGTACTGGTGCAGACGTACCACCCTGAGCACTACGCCATCCAATGTGCGGCGGCCCACGACTATCGGGGCTTCGTCGCTAAAGAACTGCAATATCGCCAATGGATGCACTACCCGCCATCGAGCGTGCTGGCCAACGTGATTGTGCAGGGACAAACGCTGGAGGAGGCCGCCGCATGGGCGAATACGCTGGGCCGCTGGTTCACCGCCGCCCGCCTGGACAAGGTCCGCGTGCTGGGACCGGCCGCCGCGCCCATCGTGCGCCTGAAACGCATCTATCGCTTTCACTTTGTGCTGAAAGCCGAACGCCGCGACGCTCTTGGCCGCACCTTGCGTGGGATGTTGGCCTATGCGGAAGCCGAGGCGATTCCGCGGCGCAGCCTGATTGTGGATGTGGATGCCGTTACCCTGATGTAGCGCAGGCCTGCGGCTCCGCAGTTTTCACAGGCATTCCCATCCGGTTTTCCATGAGAGAAAACCGGGCCGGCGTTCAGTCCTTCCGAAGAGATTGCCTGGGGAGACAAATCAACGAATCACTTCGTTCCAGCGGCGCCAATACGCGATAAGGGTGCGCAGCCACTTCATTGCATTCGAACCTTTCAGTTCCCGGCAAGTCCAGTGGCGACGCACTGCCCTTGGAGTTTTGCCGGGGCACTAGAGTAAGCGAACCAGAGTGCAATTGTGCACTCTTTTTTTGCCTCAGACCAGTGAAATCCTCCGGCCCAGATCAAGTTTGTGACATGAGTCACAAAGAGGGAAATACCCCATTAGGCGTAGCTGGCGCCTGAATGGGCAGCGGGTGCGAAGCCTCCGCCACGCGAGCAACCCGTACCCGGCCGGAAACTCTATACCCGGTTCCCCGCACGGTCTGGATCAACCCCCGGCGGACGTCGCTGGCAGCTCCCGCGTCCACCTTCCGCCGCAAGTAATTGATATACACGTCTACGATGTTGGTCCCCGACTCCTCGCGCACCTGCCAGACCTCCTGCAGCAGCTGGCTGCGCGACACGCACTCGCCGCGATGCAGCATCAGGCACTCCAGCAGGGCGAACTCCTTCCCAGTCAGGCCGATAACGTGGCCCGCCCGCATCACCCTGTGCTCCACCCGGTGCAGCTCCAGGTCGTCGCAGCGCAGCACCGGGTCGGCAAACTGCTGCCGTCGGCGCAGCAGCGCCCGGCAGCGCGCGGTCAGCTCCAGGAAGCTGAACGGCTTTAACAGGCAATCGTCAGCCCCCATGTCCAGGCTCTCCACCCGCGCCTGCAGGTCGCCCCGCCCGGTCAGCACCAGCACCGCGGCGTCATCATGCCGGGCCCGCAACTCCCCCAGCACCTCCAGCCCATCCCGCTTGGGCAGGCCCAGGTCCAGCACGATCAGGTCGGGACAGCCCTCCGCGGCACGAGCCAATGCGGCCTCTCCGTCTTCGACCCAATCGACCCGGTGGCCTTCCCCCTCCAGTCCTTTCTTCAGAAATGCACCTAACGCAGGATCATCTTCAACCACCAACACAAGCATGAATCACTCCTCAGCAGGATCTGCAACCCGGATTCAGGTCAGGCAGGGATCGTCGCTCGCCATCGCCAACGCGATCCTGTGAAACCTCCAACGCAACCAGAATGAGGCTTACGATTCTCTTATCGGCGAGGATTAGACAAACTTTATCCCGCACACTCCCCAAAACGATACTCATCACTTCTCGGAGCAATTCTGCGCCAAATCGCGGCGTCCAATACTGACAACTGACTTCACTTCGCCACGTCGAATTCCAAATGCGATGGGTACTGCGGAGAGGCGTAGATCGTCATCGTCTCCGCCTGGTACTCGGATTTTGGCGCAGTCATGATGTTGGGCACAAACGTCTGCGGGTTGCGATCGTACAGCGGGAACCACGTAGACTGCACCTCCACCATGATGCGATGTCCCTTCAGGAAGGTATGGTCCGCCGCGTGCAAGCTCCATTTGAACTCGTTCACCGCGCCGGGCTGCAGCGGCTCGGGCTGCTCGAAGCTTTTCAGGTAGCGCCCGCGAAAGATCTCATCCGCAATCATCAACTGGTATCCCGCGTCTGCATCGACCCCATCGTCCGGGTACACATCGATGAGCTTGACGATCCAGTCCGCATCGCTGCCCGTGGTGGCCGCAAACAGGTCCGCCATTACCTCGCCGGTGATGGTCACATCATGATCCAGCGCGGGCGTGGTAAAGGTCGCGACGTCCTTGCGCCCGGACACAAAGCGCTGGTCCTCCACCAGCCACGTGTGCCATCGGGATCCTGGCGCATAGGTCGACTGGATCGGCCGGTGGCGATAGGGTACAGGGTCCGCCGGGTCCGACCGGTATGTCGCCGCGATCCCATCCCCCGCGCTGGCCGTCTGCGCGAAGCTCAGCTTCCTCCCAGGCTCCAGATACAGCTTTGCCGGACTAAACCCGCTCGCCGGCGGCCACTGGGCGTAGCGTTCCCACTTGTCGACGCCGGTGCGGAAGCTGGCCGTATCGGCCAGGTCAAATCCCGGCCTGTCCTTCAGATACTTCTCGAAGAACGGCGCCTCCATGGTCTTGCGGAACTCGATACCGGTGGCCTCGCCGAAGTCCAGGCTGCCGAACTGCGACCCCAACTCACGGCCGTTGCCGGCCCAGCCACCATGGTCCCACGGCCCCAGCACCAGAAAAACGCTGCGGTCGTTCGAGTGCTGTTTCAGCGCGGCATACTCCGCCTGCGTCCCCCACATATCTTCCTGGTCCCAGTAGCCGCCCACCTCCAGCACCGGCACCGTGACCCCGGCCAGATGACCTTCGACCGCCATGTCCTGCCAGAACTTCGTATACGCGGGCTGAGTAAGAAAGGCGCGCGCCGTCGGCAGGTCGCTCATATGCGCAGCGGCCGCGGCGTTGGCAAAGTTGCCATGCTGCAGGAAGAAATCGAACGTGTCCTGCTTCATGTCGACGCGCGCGTCGGTCTTCTGCGCCTCCATCTGTTGCACATAGTCGAACCCGTAGCTCTCGCGGAAGGCGCCGTTATGGTAGAAGTCGTCGCCCATCCACACGTCGGTCATCGGAGCCTCGGGCGCGACTGCTTTCACTGCCGGATGCGCGTCGATGCCGGCCATGATCGCCAAAAACCCGTCATACGAAGTCCCGAAGACGCCCACCCGGCCGTTATTCCCCGGCACATGCTTCAGCAGCCAGTCAATGGTGTCGCGAGTATCGGTAGTCTCGTCCACATCCTTCGCCGTCACGTGCGCGACGATCGGGCGGTTCATCACAAACGTGCCCTCCGAGCCATAGCGTCCGCGGATGTCCTGGTACACGAAGATGTAGCCGCTGGCGGCCAGGTAGGGTTTGTCCAGGTTCACCCGCGCCGAGTCGAACTCCTCCACCCCGTACGGTGTGCGGGCCATCAGGAACGGCAGCGCCAGCGGCGTCTCGCCCGGCTCGGCGGGGGCCGGCCGCAAAATCACCGTATGCAGCCGCACGCCGTCGCGCATGGGAATCATCACCTGCTGGCGCGTGTACTCGCGGGGCTGGTTCGGTCGCGCCACCACCACGCTGAAGCGCGTCTCCTCATCCACGGTCTGGCCGCCGCGGTCCAGCACCATCCGCAACCCGGAGATTGCGCCGGCTCCATCGCGCACAAACACCACATGCGCTGCTGGCGACGCAATGCGGAAGCGGTCGGCCGCGCCGGGGGCGGGATCCGGGTTCAGTTTTTGCCGGCCCGCACCCTCGCGCTCCTCATACAGCGCTCCGCCCTCGACATAAATCGCGTGCACCTGCTCTGGATCGGCAACGCTACGATATTGGCCTTGATACTGGACCAGGTCGGCTGCCGCACCCTGGGCGGTCGAGGCGCCGGAAGCCGCTGCGGCATCCTGCGCGCACAGTGGCCCGCCGGCAACCCAGCACGCCGACAGCAGCGCGAGCAGCGCCGCCCGCCGGCCCCCCGCCCAGAACCGGTCGAACCGGCGCGCGGGAAGGTCCCAAACGGGGAAAGATGCCGCTGAAAAACGCCGGCATCGGATAGGCCGGCACTCGAGTGCCGGCATTATGGCCAGCAAGCGCAACACGGGCTTTAGCTCCTACGGCCCAACCGGCGGTTCCTGCGGCGGAACAACCGGGCTGGCCGTGCACTGGAACCCGATCTGCTTGTGCGTGCCATCGCAGAACGGGCGATTGGCGCTATGCCCGCAGCGGCACAGCGAAATCACAGCCTTCCCGGCCAGGTCCCACTCGTGGCCCTCGCCATCGCACAGCACAATCGGCCCCTCCACCCGCAACGAGCCGTTAGGTCGAACCGTAATCTTTACAGGATCGGACATGAATAGACGCACTCCCCGGTCAGATACCGGCAAGCCCAAGCATAGCAGCCCGCGCGGCGAACGCAGGGATGGCTGCCTCCACCGACTTGAAATGCGCCCGGACGGAATTTTCGCTACCCACCACCCGTGTCGATAACGGACAACATTCCACCCGGGGTGTTTGAGATCGAATACACATAACTACCCTGTGACTCGAGGAATATCGGATAAGAAGCCGCCGGAAGAGAGATGGTTCCCTTCACACTTGGAGAAGCTGGATTCGACACATCCACTACCCCTACCGATGAATTCTCATAACACGCCACATACGCTGTGGTTCCTTCCACAGTAACGTCTTGCGGACTGCATGTTCCGCTCAACGAAGCCGTGCCTACCAGCGAAAGCGAGGACGGATTGGATATGTTGTAAATGTTCAGCGAGTTCGCATCGTAGATCGTCTCGTACCAGTAACTTCCTTCGACATCCAGGCCTTGCGGACTGTGCGCCACCGGTAGACTGCTCAGCAAATACGGCGAGCCGGGATTGGCGACGTCAAACACCAGCATCTCGGATTGCCCCTCGCTCTGCCCCGCCACATAAGCGTAATTTCCAACGACCTTGATGTCGGCTACATTCAGGCCGGCCGTTCCCGTATCGGTCGATCCCACAATCGCCGGCGATGCAGGATTGGAAACGTCAACGACAACGAGTGTGCTTATGGAATGCAGACCTACATACGAGATAACATAGGCGTACTCCCCAGAGACCCAAAGACCAAATCCATACAGTGGGACTTCAACGCTTCCTACAAACGCAGGAGCCGATGGACTCGACACATCGTAGATTTGCAGCAGATTCGTGCTCGCCGTTCCTGTAGAAGACACGAGATAGACGTATTGCCCCTGCACTCGTATCCCGGACTGCCCGTAATTGATAAATCCAGTGATTGACGTCGTGCTGACCACGGCCATGCTTGCCGGATGCGTGATATCCACCACATAGAATTGCGCAGCCGAGGATCCTTTACCTTGATTGCCGTTGTCTCCCAGAATGTAGGCGTAGTTCCCTTGAATGTCGAAAGCGTCAAGCTCGTAAGCAGAGTTAGGCACGACGCTGCCCACGACGGAAGCCGTGTTGGCCGTTGAGCCAGCGTGAAACGACGAACCTGCGCCGCATCCAGCAATCAGGATCAACGCGCCGCATAACAACCCAACCTTGCGCGCCGCAAACAGGGCGGACGGGATAGCAACTCTCATAGTCTTTGCTCCTGCTGGGAAAGGCTGCCGGGACAGGACGCAATAATTGTACGGGTCGTCATGGGCGGGGGTTCGCTTACCCCCACCCCCAAAGGGACGTCATGCTGCATGACGTGCAGAATCTCTGTAGCTGTCTTTCTGGGGGCGACCCGCTCCCGAAGCGCTGCTCTTTGCGGCTTTGCGGCCCATTCGCTTGATGCGACCCGAAGCTACGCTTCTCGCGCCCGCCCACCCACATTCCTAATTCTCCGACGGCCGCTCCAGATGATCGATCGCCAGCACCTCTGCCGGAATCTTCTCCGGCTCCAGTTTCAGCCCAAGCTGCTCCTCGATCGCGGTAAACAACCCCGGCGGCGCGTTCGGATTGTCCGCCTGGGTCGGCACGCGAATGCCCATGCCCGTGAACTGCGTCTCATCCGGCGTCCAGGTCAACGTGAAGTCGAACACGCCATCGATCCCCGTCTTATCCACCACCGGCCGGTCCAGAACCACAAACTGCATAAATCGCGCAAAGTTCGCAAGCGTCCTCTTCTTGAAGAAACACTGGCCTAGACCCTGGCATCCGGAGTTCTCCGCCCCGCCGGCATCCGCCGCCTTCAGTCTGGGTCCACCCTTCGCAACCTCCAGGACATACACGTTCATCGTTCTCTGTTCCCGATGAAATTTCAGTTGGAAGCGGTCCGCCAGCAGCTCCCTGAAGATTGCCTCCTCACGGTCGCCGTCGAGCGGAACACCATCGCCCGTCACCAGGTCGATATCGTATTCATCGCTGGCGAGCCACGCCGGCCCGTCCACAATCTGCCGCGGGTCCACCTCGTACGCCATCATCATCAGGTCGCGCACGGACGTATACCGGGTGGAAAGCCTGCGGCCCTCCACGTTATCGTGCATCCGATTTGGGCTGGGCTCCTTGACCGGCTTGATGGTCGCCGCCTCGATCTCCGGTGTGGCCTTCTCAGCCCCGCCAACCGCCTCAGCCGTTTGGGCAGCACCGGATAAACTCGTGATCGCAACCAGAAGCAATGCGATGGCACAAAAATCTGCATAGAAACTCTTCCCGCCCAGCCGTCCGTTCATGATGGCCCACTCTACACCTCGCCTGGCTCCCGACCGGTGACTGCCGGCACACACCATCCCTCACTTTTCTTCGACGCTCTCTCGGGCTCGCTTTGTCCCAGGTGCCCCAAATCTCGGCAAGAACCGACGTGGCTAACCAGAGGACAGGCGGCGAGGGCCACGCGGTCCTCCGGCACGGATTCTTAGGCCGTATCGACATAGGACGCCGAGATAAGGCGTTGATGGATAACGTCGCGCTGAAGGCGCGTACTATCGCAGCCTGGCGCAACGCCCTGGGCAACGCCCCAGGGTTGTCTGAGCGCTCTCTCCACTTTGTCATTCTGAGCGAAGCGAAGAATCCCCGTATTTCGCTCCTGCCCACACTCAATTTCAGGCTCCCACTTATGTCTGCAACTTCAGACTCAGGACACTAGGCCGTATCGACATAGGACGCCGAGATAAGTCGTTGATGGATAACGTCGCGCTGAAGGCGCGTACTATCGCAGCCTGGCGCAACGCCCTGGGCAACGCCCCAGGGTTGTCTGAGCGCTCTCTCCACTTTGTCATTCTGAGCGAAGCGAAGAATCCCCGTATTTCGCTCCTGCCCACACTCAATTTCAGGCTCCCACTTATGTCTGCAACTTCAGACTCAGGACACTAGGCCGTATCGACATAGGACGCCGAGATAAGTCGTTGATGGATAACGTCGCGCTGAGGCGCGTGCTATCGCAGCCTGGCGCAACGCCCTGGGCAACGCCCCAGGGTTGTCTGAGCGCTCTCTCCACTTTGTCATTCTGAGCGAAGCGAAGAATCCCCGTATTTCGCTCCTGCCCACACTCAATTTCAGGCTCCCACTTATGTCTGCAACTTCAGACTCGGGACACTAGGCCGTATCGACATAGGACGCCGAGATAAGGCGTTGATGGATAACGTCGCGCTGAAGGCGCGTGCTATCGTAGCCTGGGGCAACGCCCCAGGTTGTCCGGCCGAAAACGCGTGCGGGCTGAAGGCCCGCGCTAAAAATCACCCGGAAACCTGGTTTTTTGATCGTTTCTATATGTCGACACAGCCTAGGCCGCTGGGACAAGCCTCTCGGCCAATAGCTCGCCACTAAAATTTGGGATTTGCCGCCGATCCCGGCCTAAGCCACCGAATCGGAAGGACACGCCTGCACGAGTGGCCCATCAGATAGGGCCTGACTTGAGTCGGCCCCCCAAAAAGCCGCGTCCGCAGGACGCTGCCGCTCTGCCCTGAGCGTAGTCGAAGGACCCGAGTGGAGCGCGAAGCGCAGAACGATCCGTTTTTCCCGTCACGCTGGGTGTCCTATTCAGGACAACCCCACCATAAATAATTGGGTATAAACATACTTGACGCACAAGCGGCTCGTCCTGAATGTGAGCCTTGCGATCCCGGAAGCCGACTCATCGCTGTCCAATAAAGGGAGGCGAGAAGTCAAGTTTAGTCATTGGCTTCTTCGCTGTACTCGTTTTCTTGATGGGCTGCTGCGGGACGCTTGGAGCCGCAGGGACTCCTGCCTCTAACGCGTTGAAGAATGCAAGCAGTGCCAGAGTGTTTGCTGCCGCCCCTTGCAGGGTCAGACGGGTGGTGCCAGAAACAGAAATGTTGGCTAACCGGAAGGGCCCTCCGGCGTATATGAGGTCAGAATTAACGAATCTGCAATTGTTGCAATTGAGCCCATCGAGCGACTGTGGAACATCTGAAACTAATATTCCATTCTGGCTGCCAGCGGGCAAAGCGTTGGCGGCATCTCGATTAGCTCGATACATTCCCGCCGTATAGGAGGTGTAGAGAATGAGTGCGAAGAGTCCGACGTAAGTAGCTACGAGTTCGGCGCGCTTGAAAAACTTCAGCTTGCTCCATTCGCGCTGTATATAGAGACAGAGCCTTTTTACTTGTCTCTTTAGCTCTTCATAGGAACTTGTTGAAATTGGTTCCGGTCTTCGGCTGATTTTGATTTCGATTCGTCTACTGAGTATGCGTGGAGACGAGCGGGTTCAGGACAGTATGTTCAGCTATTTGACGTTGGAGCAGCGTGTTCCTGCGGATCACCCTTTACGCGAGATCCGCGCTTTGACGGATGGCGTGCTCCAGTGGTTGGATGCGGAGTTCGACAAGCTGTACGCGGCCACGGGCCGTGCCTCGATCGCGCCGGAGTATATGCTGCGTGCGCTTCTGTTGCAGGCGTTTTACTCGATCCGCTCGGAGCGCCAGTTGGTCGAGCAGTTGGACTACAACCTGCTGTTCCGCTGGTTCGTCGGACTGGGCATGGACGACGCGGTGTGGAACCATGCTGTCTTTTCCAAGAACCGCGACCGGCTGCTCAACAGCGAGGTGGCACAACAGTTTTTCGCGGCGGTGAACAAGCAGGCGAAGCGCTTCATGAGTGACGATCACTTCACCGTGGACGGGACGCTGATCCAGGCCTGGGCCTCGCATAAGAGCTTCCGCGCCAAGGATGGTTCCGATTCCGATAGCGGCGATGGCACGAATTTCCACGGCCAGAAACGGTCGAACGACACGCATGAATCGACCACCGACCCGGATGCGCGGCTGTACAAGAAAAGCTACGGCAAGGAGTCGCATCTGGCGTATCTGGGGCACACGCTGGTGGAGAACCGCAATGGCCTGATTGCCGCCGCCATGGTGACCCAGGCCGACGGCTATGCCGACCGGGAAGCCGCGCTGCTGATGCTTCAGGCCAAACGAAAAGGCCGCAAGCGCCGCATCACCCTAGGCGCGGACAAGGCCTACGACACGAAGGATTTCATCGCGGCCACACGCGAGTTGAACGTTACCGCGCATGTGACGAAGAACGAGAAGGGACGCCGCTCCAACCTCGACCGCAGAACCACGCGGCATCGCGGCTACGCCATCAGCCTGAGCCGGCGCTGGCTGATCGAAAAGGGATTTGGGTGGCTCAAGCAGACCGGCCCGATGCGCCAGGTGAAGCTGCGCGGACTGCACAAGGTCGATTGGCTGTTCGTCTTCAGTTGCGCCGCCCACAACCTGATGCGGCTGCCCAGGCTGATCGCCCAAAGAGCGGAACAAGGCCTCAGGCAGCAGTGCGCCTGAAGTTCGACCGGAACGCGGAAACCGCCTTCCACGAGCCTCCAAAGCCCGCGTAAACACTGGCAAAATGCGCGTTTCGAGCAGGAACCGACCGAAACACCGCAGAGAACACCAAGCCACGCCCACCGATCATGCGAATTTCAACGAGTTCATAGGGGTCATATTCTGCTGGATCGGACTCGCTGTTATCTTCACGGCCCTTTGCTCCAATCTCCTCACTCGGGAAATCTTCCTTATTAGTCCGCTTTTCATCCTGATCGGAGCGATGCTCATTCATAGCGGATTCTCTGTATAGGAAGTGTGATGAAACACGAATACCACCAAGCCCAGACGCTGCGAAACGATTCAAAGACCTAGTCACACACCTATCCCGTGCGCCGAAATCTACGGTGCCGAAGAAAGCAAAACCGGAACGCAAACATGGTACTCCCAGCAAGGGCTAGTGTTTTAACTTGCCGCGCCCTTGCCGCCGCCTAGAGAGCCGTGGCGCTGTCATCGCCGGTCAGTTCAGATATGGCCCGACTTGAGTCGGGCCATAAAAAGCCGCGTCCGCAGGACGCCACCGCTCTGCCCTGGGCGTAGTCGAAGGGATGGAGTGAAGCGCGAAGCGCGGAACTACCCGTTTTTTCATTCACCGCTGGGTGTCCTATTCGCCTATTCATGACAACCCCACCATAAATAATTGGCATTGCAATCATTGCGTTTAGCCAATTCCGTACCCACTTCTCCACAAAAATCGCTTGACACCACCCCATATACTTAACTTAAGGGGCAAGCACTGCCCAGCGTCGTGTCCAAGCCGCACCGGACCGGACCTGGAGCCAGCCAAGCCTGAGGGTGGGAAATTGAAAGCCAACACATCGGCAACAAAGGTGCGCCTGTCTCGACGGGTTCCTGCGAGACACGCTCGCGGGGCTTGCCCAGTGAGGTCGTCGCCAATGGGCGTTGAATTTCGGTTGGATCGACGCAGACCGGCGGCAGCCAGCTCGAACGCGCGCCAGCGCGCAGGCAGTTACCACTTCGCTATGTACTACTCCGAGAATCTCCAGCCCAATTTTGGGCTAACTCATCTCCTTTCAGCAGATCGCCTATTTACCAGTTTGATAATCCCCCCGGGGGGGTATCCCCCGCTTGTTCAGGGCCGCGGCCGAACGCACGCCCAACAGCGGACAGCAGCCAATGAAGAGCGGTGCCCGCACCGGCCCAGGCCGCAACTCAGTTGTCGGGCGAGTCGGCTGCCTCGCTCAGCCCATACTCCTTCAGCTTGCGGTACAGCGTGGTCTTGCCGATACCCAGCAGCTTCGCCGCCAGCAGCTTGTCGCCGTTCAACTGGCGAATGGTGTCCAGAATCGCCTGCCGCTCCATCTCGGCGATGGAGACAACGGCGTTGGCCGGGTCCGTGTCTTCCCCACCCTCGCCCGCAGCCGGCGCCTCTGCCGCGCGTTGCTGGGCGTGGAAGTCCTGCAACTGCGTGGGCAGGTCGACCGTGTGCAGCACCGGCCCCGAAGACATCGCGCAGATGCGTTCGATCGCGTGCTGCAGTTCGCGCACATTGCCCGGCCAGTCGTACTCCGCAATCAGGCGCAGCGCCTCCGCCGAAAACGTGTGCCGCGTTCCCGAGTCGCGCTCGATCCGCTCCAGAAAGTGCTCGGCCAGCACCGCAATGTCCTCGCGGCGCTCGCGCAGCGGCGGAATCTTCAGGTTCACCACGTTCAGCCGGTAATAAAGGTCCTTGCGGAACTGGCCCTGCGCGACCATCCCCAGCAAATCGCGGTTCGTGGCCGCCAGCACGCGCGCTCGGATGGGCACGGCGTGGGTCGCACCCACCGGGCGAACCTCTTTCTCCTGCAGCGCGCGCAGCAGCTTCGCCTGCAGGTCCAGGGGAAGTTCGCCAATCTCGTCGAGGAAGACGGTGCCGCCCTCCGCCGCGGCCAGCAGCCCCTCCTTGGGCCGATTCGCACCGGTGAACGCTCCCCGCACATGGCCGAACAGCTCGCTCTCAATCAAGGTCGGCACCAGCGCGCCGCAGTCCACCGGAACGAACGGCCGCGACCGGTTCGGCCCATTCTCGTGGATCGACCGCGCCACCAGCTCCTTGCCGGTGCCGCTCTCGCCCAGGATCAGCACCGGATGCGTGGAAAACGCCACCTTGGACAGGATGCGGTAGACCTTCTCCATCCCCGGCGAGGTCCCGATCAGGCTGCCCATGCCCCGGCTGGTGCGCAGCCGCTCGCGCAGCTCTCGGCTCTCCAGGTCCAGGCGCAGCCGCTGTGCCGATTGCTCCAGCACGGCGGTCAACTCCTCCTGGGTAAACGGCTTGGTCAGGTAATCCCCGGCTCCGACACGCATTGCCTGTACCGCTGACGACACAGTGGCAAACGCGGTCATCACCACCACCGCAGTCTTCGGATAGAGCGCCCTGATCTCCCCCAGCAGTTTCAGCCCGCCGTCGCCGGGCAGCTTCAGGTCCAGCAGCAGCATCTCCGCCGGTTGCTGCCGCATCCGCTCCAGAGCTTCGGACACAGTGCCCACCCCCAGCGGCACGAAGCCCATCCGCGCGGCACTCTCGCAGCACGCCTCGCGCAACCCAGCATCATCGTCGACCACCAGCAGCCGCAGCGTCGGCATCCCCTCCGGCAGGCGATGGAAGCCGCCGGGCCGGCGATCCAGCGGGAAGCCGGCAAGTTCCCCGGAATCGACCCGCGGCGTGCCCGCAGCACCAGCAGCGCCAGCCGGATCGCACACGCCCGGTCGCGAGCCCTTCCCCTCGAATTGGCTGGGCTTGGTCGCAAAGGGAACACTCGAACGCGTCAGCATGACACCCGCCCTTCTGCAAGGGCCGCAGGCCCGCTCAGCACAGGGTCTGGACCGTTCGCCGCACTCTCGGCCAGTTGCTCCATCACGCGCTCGATCAGCGCTCCG
This sequence comes from uncultured Acidobacteriaceae bacterium, assembly GCA_963764735.1. GTDB lineage: Bacteria > Acidobacteriota > Terriglobia > Terriglobales > Acidobacteriaceae > Edaphobacter. Next base: position 693,463 of record CAVXTS010000003.1, on the reverse strand, counting down.
CTGCGCCTGCCCACCAGGCGCAGGTCCTCTGCATACTTGCGGTGCTGCGGTTGCAGCACACCCGGCATATCCAACAGGTCGCAGTACAGGCCAACTACGGACATCAGGCTGCGAGCGTCGTAGAGCAAAACGGAATCCGGCCGACGAATTGCCGGCGGCGCAATGTCACCAGCCGGCCACAACCCGCCGGAGCGGTCAGGGGTGGCGGAGGAAATCGGTAAGGGCGTGAATGATCCAGTCGAGCGATGCAACCCGGTGGCGATGGAACTCAGCTTTGCCAACACAGCGGTACTCCAGTCCTAATCTCGTAATAGCCCGCCGCTCTTCATGTTGCGAAGCTGCAGGCACTCTCCTCTAATCAGGTTGAGTGCCAAACTGGCACACTATACGTAACCACCTGAAACCAAACAATATCCTCGCAGGTGTCGCCCGGCTCTCCAACCTTGAACGACCATCCCATTCCCAAAATGGAACTCCCCGCCCGCGACCTCATCTGTAACTGCCACAAAGATAAGGATTCTCTAAGATTCCCGAAACGGGACGAATTCCCATTGCGGGAAATACGCGCCCGCCTTGGGACGCACACCTGCCGCGCGAGCGCATGCGTCTGCCCCCAGCGAACCTGCCCGCGACTGGCCGCGCCGTCGCAACCATCGCCAAGTCCTCTTTCCGCATGCACCACTATAATCGCCTCATGGCCTCAACCCTAGCCCCAATTCCTTCGCCTCCGACCCATATCTTCCGCCCTGACGGCCGCGCCGCCGACCAGTTGCGGCCAGTCCGCTTCACGTCCGGGTTCGTCGCTACCGCCGAAGGCTCGGTCCTGGTCGAGACGGGAAACACCCGCGTGCTCTGCAACGCCAGCATCGAAGCCGGCGTGCCCAACTGGATGCGTAACTCCGGGCGCGGCTGGGTGACGGCCGAGTATGGAATGCTGCCGCGCGCCACCCTCACCCGCACTCCGCGCGAGGCCGAGCGGGGCAAGATCGGCGGGCGCACCCACGAGATTCAGCGGCTCATCGGTCGCTCGCTGCGTGCTGTAGTGGACATGAAGGCGTTGGGCGAGCGCACGGTCATCCTGGACTGCGACGTGCTCCAGGCCGACGGAGGCACCCGCACGGCGGCCATCACCGGAGCGTCCGTCGCGCTGGCCCTCGCGCTGGGCAAGCTGGTCGCCGCGGGCACGCTGAAGACCTCGCCCCTGCGCCAGATGATTGCGGCAACTTCGGTGGGCATGGTCGACGGAAACATCCTGCTCGACCTGGCGTATGAGGAAGACTCGCGCGCCGACGTGGACATGAATGTGGTGATGCTCGCCGACGGCGGCCTGGTGGAGACGCAGGCCACCGCCGAGCGCGTCTCCTATAGCCGCTCCCAACTCAGCGCCATGCTCGACTACGCGGAAAAGGGCATCCGCGAACTGCTCGCCGCCCAGCAGGCCGTGCTGGCCAGCGCTATTTAGCAACCCGCTCCCGGCCCATGCGCAGTGAGCCAATGCCGTCTACGCCGTGCGCTCCGGCGCGAACCACATCGCATATCCCAGCAGGGCGAGCCCGATGAAAAGCGGAATCGCGCCCACCCAGAACACCGCGGCGCCATGCAGCAACGCGCCCAGGAAAATCATCAGCCCGATGCCAACTCCGATGTTGATCAGGCCGCCCAGCTTGTAGCCGCCCAGCCGCTTCGCCGCGGCGATTCGCTCCTGCTCGCGCAGATACTCCAACGCCGGGTTGCGTTCTCCGCCTAGCTCTGCGATCTTCTTCATCATCTCGGCCTTGTAGTACTCGGTGCGCTCGACCTGGCGATTCCCCGAGTAGGTGGCAACGGCGAGAAACGTAAACAGCGCGATCGCTCCGACGGCCAGAAATACAAAGACTGCGACACCTGGAGCATCAAAACCTGGAGGAAACATCGGATCACTCTCCTTCGACCTGCCGAATAACTGCATTCACCCCGTCTGACCGCCCCCTGCCGCAAGCGGTTTCGTTTTCTTCGCGAATTTCCGAAAATCCGCCCCGCAAAAGAAAATGCAACCGCTTCTCCGCCGGATCGGTCAGACTATTCTGAGGATGATCTGGTTGAGCGCCACCGACAACCAACGCGCAGCGGCAGACCGTCAGGATGCAGCCCGGGTGCTGGCCGGCGACACGGCCGCATTCGCCGGCATCGTCCAGCGCTGGCAGGCGGGGCTCATCAACCTGGCGTACCGTTTCTGCCACGATCGCGGCCGCGCCGAGGAGATGGCGCAGGAGGCCTTTCTGCGTGCCTTCCGCAACCTCGGATCGTGGCGGCAGGAATCGGTATTCTCCACCTGGCTGTTTACGCTGGCCACCAACCTCTATTGTTCCGAACTCCGCCGTCATCCGCCCGTCACGCTGCCCTTCGACGAGATCCACGAGCCGGCCGATCCCCACGCCGTCGACGGCGGCCTGGAGCAGCGAAACCAGAGCGCCGCCATTCGCAAGGCTGTCCGCAGCCTGCCGGCGAAGTACCGCGAGGTATTGACGCTTTTCTATTTCCACGAGCTCGATGTTCCCGCGACTGCGAGTAGCCTTGGGCTGCCCGAAGGCACGGTCAAGGCACACCTCTTCCGCGCGCGCAACCTGCTGCGCGACAAGCTGAAGCCGCTGCTGGAGCAGCGTATCCAATCGCAACTGAATCCAACCCAACGTCCGGCGCCGCCGGCCACGGAGTCCGCATGAAGCGAACCGTCGATCCCAATTCCAATGACGCTCTCCTCGACCGCCTGCTGGACCAGCACCTCGCCGATCGCTCGGAGCAACTCGCGCCGTCCTCCGGCTTTGTCGCCTCGGTCATGGAGTCGATTCAGGCGGAAGCCGCCGCGCCGCCGCCCATCGCCTTCCCCTGGCGTCGCGTGCTGCCCGGCGCGTTGGCGGCTGTCTGCGGCCTCATCGTCCTGGTGGTCCTGGTTCTGCGCGGAGGCGGCACGAGCGCGGTCTCCGGACCGGCTGCGCCAATCCCCGTGCACCTCGCGCCGTCTCTCCCTCTCAACTTCACCACCGGCGAAATGACGCTTGGCTTGATTCTGCTGGCCGTCTGTCTCTCGATCGCAGCCATCGCCGCATCCCTCCGTCTCACCGGGCGCAGCCAGTAGAGCTGGCTGCAAAAAAGCGTACCCTTCAGGCTTTGGTCATAGCGGGTCCGGATGCGTCCAACAGAACCAGATGACCCCGGCGATCAGCAGTACGCCGATTGCGAGGATTATCCAGTCCTTGGGGAGCAGATTGAACAGGTGAGCAGGGTGTTTCTGGTTGACGCAGCCTGGGGCCGGGGTAGTACTTTCTCTCGTAATTACGCTGCTCATGCTAGGGCACCGTGCGCCCTTGACTTACTGGTTTGAAGGCTGTCTCTGGACGCCTATCGTGTCCGGGCCGACCTCACTTCGGTCATGGCAGACGCCAAGACATGCCAGGTTACGTATGGCTGGCGATTATACTCTGCCGGATTCCGCACCTGGCCGCATAGGCCCATCGCATGTGCAGCAGAGAATTCTCTCCAAACCATCTTGAGGACAGGGAGGGGCGGTGTCGGGTCAATGAGTCGATGCGCCTGGCAGCTCCGCGGGCGCATCCGCAGCAGGCTGATCCGGCGGCGCAGCGGCAGCCTTCCCAGCATTTGCATCGGGCGGGCCAGATGGGGCCATCGACGGATTCCCCGGCTCGGCCGTCGGGTCTGGAGCCGCCGGCGCAGGGGTAGTCTTATCCGGCGGAGTGTCGGGAAGCGAGACCGGCAACCTTACCCGCTGCTCGCTGCCCGGCGCCACCTCGCCCGGCTTCAGGATGGTCGGTGGCTTGGACGTGGCCCCATCTTCTCCGGAGGAGTTACTGTCGCCGAGAGCTATTTCGCGGGCAGTGTCGGGATTCTCACCGTCCAGATAGCCGCGCAGCTCATTCCTGTCGTGGATCGCGATCGGTTTGCCCAGCGCGGCGATCCGCAGTTGCGTCACCCGGTCGTGCTCGAACCGCACGAACCGCACGGTCTGCGGAGCCTGTCCGTAGATCCACTCCTCGTAGTGCTGTTCGGTAGAGCCGGGAACCAGCTCCCGCACCTTCGACTGCGGCGGCCCCATCGCGGCCAGCACCATCTTGCTGTTCATGCCCACCAGAACGTCATGCTGGTGAATGGCGTCTTTCAGGAACTGCGGCAGGCTGTCGGCATAGGCCTCGGCGCCGGTCTTCACTCCAAAGTCGATGATGGGGTCCAGCAGCGCCTTCACCTCGGGCGCGCTGATCTCCGGCAGCCCGCCTTCAAACAGCAGCGTGACCCGGCATCCGGTCACATACTCGTCGTCGACCCCGACCACGGGCATGTCGTTGATCTCGAGGTGACGCAGGAAGCGGTGTTTCAGGTACGGGCCGCCGTTCAGATCCAGGACCAGGCGATCGGGCTTCACTGTTACCGCGGTGATCACAATGCGGTCGCCGGGCGCGGCCGACTGCCCCTTCTTGTACAGCATCTCCCTGTAAGCGTCGCCGTTCGGCCTCAGGTTGCCGTTTGCCACCAGCACCAGGTCCTCGCCTACCGGCAGCGCGCGATGGGCAAAGCCCTGTTCCGCCTCAAGATCGCGGATCAGTTCGCGGCGGCCGCGCTCGTCGATGGGTTCGGAGGGCAGCTCGACCCGAGTGGGTTTGAAATCGGTGGACACATCGGCCATCGCCGACTTCTCGCCGACCACAAAGACCTGCGCGCGGGCAAACGAACTCGCCCCCGTCAGCCCTGCGGCCAGCAACGCCGCCAGGCCGAGAGCCGATCCCAGAAGTGGGAGATCCGTTGCCCGACGAAAGGCCATGACAGCACCCCGTGTATCCAGAATCTTGCGCCATCTCTTCCCTTTTTTGCAAGGGAAGTTTGCGCTGCTGGGCGCCGCCCCCGCACCCGTCGCGCGCAAAAGGGAGCGGCACTGTCTGAGATGCGGAAGCCGTACGCGCGGGATTTATGAACCATTTGCAGTATCGCTCCCCCGCGCCGCTCCGCAACCTCGCGTGACAAACGAATGACAATTGCACGCAGGCTGCGGGAGATTATTCGGGGGTATTTTCCACAGACGAAGTGCTCGGACCCGCCGGCGTAGCCGGAAGAATCTGCACCAGCGACGCGGGCGCTGTTGCCTGGGCGGCCTGTTCCATGGCCACGTGGGCGGCAGGCGGCGCGACGGTCACGTCGTATCCGCCGGAAACAATCGGCGCGTGGGTGTAGTCCCAGGCGTAGTCGCCGGTCACGCGGATCAGGACGGGAATCGCGGCGAACAGCAGCAGAACGGAGATTGCCGCTGCCGCCGGACCATAGTCGCCGCCGGTAAGCCATGCCGGCCCGGCAGCACGGGTGTCAACGACGGAGGTAAAGGAAGCATCGCCTCGGATCGGCAGCCCGAAAAAGGCGGCCGTGGAGGCGGCCCACGCAAAGTGCAGTCCCCACAGCAGCCACAAGCCATGGGTACGAAACCAGCAGAGACACAGCAGCAGGCTGGCCAGCATTGCAATCAGGATGCGGCTTCCATCCGGAGTGGCATACGGCGTTGGACTCACCGCTGCCTCGATAGCCACCAGCGCCACCAGGATCAGCGCCGCCCGCGTCGGGCCGGTCGCCTCAATCAGCCGCTGGAAACCATAGCCATAAATAGCCAGCGCGTAGGCCAGGGTTGCGGCAGCCAGGGTCAGCAGGCTCAGTCCCAGCAGCCAGAAGGCACGCGGCGCAGTCCAGACTTGGACGCTCAACGTACGCGCCAGGGCCATGGGCAGCACGGACGCCACAGCAAGTCCCCAGCCGATCGCCGCGCCGGTGGCCCATTCTTCGCGCGCCGTCGCCCGCCGGGGAAATCCCAGCGTCGGCCACAGCGGCGCGCGCCGGTGTTCGATGGATCGCAGCACCGACAGGCCGAACACCACCAGCAGAAGCAGCAGCAGCGACTCTGTCAGCGGCCGCAGATCGCCGAGCGCGAAGTGCAGGTCCAGTTCGTCGGCGGCGCTGCCGGCCAGCGCGCGCGCGCAATTGAACCACAGGACGGCCGCGAGAAACAGCGCCACCTGCAGCGAACGCGGACGCGATCCGGCAAGGGGCGCCATCGCGTCCGGCGCAGGCCGCGCAAGCGGGGGAGGAGGAACAGCGGTAGTGGTGGATTCGGGCGCCGGCATGGTGCGATCAGAACTCGGTGGGGTTGTGGTTGGCGAAAGCGAAGCCTCCGCGGTGCAGCCCACTCGCTTTGCGAAAGAATCCCAGCGCTGGAGCTACTCCGCGGTGGTGTAGTACTGGGCGATGGTGCGGAACTTGCGCTGACGCTCCGCCAGCAACTGCTCAATCGACATGGCTTCCAGTTGCGCCAGGTGGAACTGGAGTTTTTCGTTGACCATGGCCATGGCGCACGCGGGGTCCAGGTGGCTGCCGCCCTCAGGCTCGGTCAGAACTTCGTCGACGCAGCCCAGTTCCTTGGCGGTGAACGCCGTGTACTTCAATGCATCCGCCGCCTGCTGCTTCTTCGATGCGTCCTTCCACATGATGGACGCGCACCCCTCAGGCGAAATGACCGTGTAGATCGCGTTTTCCAGCATCAGCACGCGGTCCGCGACGGCCAGGGCCAGCGCACCGCCCGAACCGCCTTCCCCGGTGACGACCGCAATGGTGGGAACCCGCAGCCGCGCCATTTCCAGCAAGTTGCGCGCAATCGCCTCGCCCTGGCCGCGCTCTTCGGCGCCGATGCCCGGATTCGCGCCCGCCAGGTCGAGGAACGTAAAGATCGGGTGGCCGAACTTCTCCGCAATCTTCATCGTCCGCAGCGCCTTGCGATAACCCTCCGGGTCGGGCGAGCCGAAGCGGCGCGCCAGCCGTTCCTTCAGCGTGCGCCCCTTCAGGTTGCCGATGACCATCACCGGCCGCCCGTGGAACAGCGCCATGCCGCAGATCATCGCCGCGTCGTCGCCGAACAGGCGGTCGCCGTGTATCTCGCTGAAATCGGTGAAGAGTGCGTCGATGAAATCCATCGGATAGGGGCGGTCGGGGTGACGAGCAAGCTCTGTCCTGCGCCAGGCTTCGGGCATGGCGGCTGCTGCCGGAACCTGCGCGGGCCTGCCTGGTTCTTGTTCTGCCATCTGGAACATTGTATCGAAGATAGCCGGTGACCGGACCCGAGGTCGCAGGAATCGACTGCCGGCCTTTTTTTGACGTTACACGATGCGCGCGTCGCACCATCGGTTGCCTCGCTCGTCACACGCCTCGCGTCGCCACATTCGCAAAATCGGATTACGGCGAATTAATACGAGTGGAGCCAATCGAAACGGTGTAGAACTCTTCGGGAGAACTTTTTCGAGATGCGACGGCGACGAACGGCATGGGCAGCGGTTGGCGCAGTTGCGATCGCCGCTGCCGGGGTATGGGCGGGCTCCAGCGCGGCGGCGCAACAGGACACGGGCGGCCCGACGACGCTGCAGGTCTATTCGCGCCTCACCGTCGTGGACGTAACCGCAACCGACGCAACCGGCCAGCCGGTCTACGGGCTCAGGCAGTCGGACTTCACCATCTCGGAAGACGGCAAGCCCCAGCCCATCCGCAACTTTGAGGAAGTGGGGACCCAGCCCGTCGTCCCTCCGCGCGAGCTGCCGCCCAACGTCTACACCAATCTTCAGCCGGAATCCCCCAGCAGCGCTGTCAACATCCTGCTGCTGGACCTGGAAAACCTGGCGCCGGTCGACGACACCAATCTGCCCCAGGTGTCGCTGGCCGCCCGGCTCCAGGGGTACGTCAAGCAGGCAGCCCTGCAGGCCGTTCAGGACATGCCGGAGGGAACCCGCATCGCGGTGCTCTCCATGACCAACAACCTGCGCATCCTGCAGAGCTTCACCGCCGACCGCGCGCTGCTGGCGGCGGCCATCCAGGCAACGCCCTACGACCTGCTCGGCATGGGCGACCAGGGCTGCGTACAGTCGACCATGCGCAACCGGATGGTGCTGGAGTCGCTGGACCAGATCGCCGTCTCCTCCGCGGGCATCCATGGCCGGAAAAACCTTATCTGGTTCACCGCGGGCATCCCCGCCATCACCGATCCCAACGACCGGCCGGCGTGCCAACCCGACTACTCGGTTAGCCTCAGTCACGCATACGACCAACTCACCGCCGCGCAGGTGTCGGTGTACCCGGTGGACGCCCTCGGGGTGGATTCCCTGGGCGCGCGCCAGCTCTCGGAGCAGATGGTGGCGGAGGCCACCGGAGGCGTCGCCTACTCCCAGACCAACAACCTGGCCACCGCGGTGCTGAAGGCAATCGACAACGGCGCCAACTACTATTCCATCTCCTACGTCCCGCCCAGCGAGAAATACAACGGTGCGTATCACAAGATCGAGGTCAAGGTGGACCGTCCCGGAGTCACCCTCGTCTTCCGCAAGGGCTACTACTCGGACAACCTGGCCAAGGACAAGCTGGATCCCGGGCTCACCCTCTCCATGACCCCGCCGCCCGCCTATGCCGGCAACATGAAGGCTCCCATGAGCCGCGGCGAGGCTACCGCGCAGGACATCCTCTTCAACGTGAGCGTGCAACCCAGCACCGTGCCGCCCAGACCCGGCGATCCGCCAATCCTGGGCACGCTCGATCCCAAGCTGCGCGGCCACCACCTTGTCCGCTATGGCTTCGATTACGTGGTGCCGGCCCAGCAGATCACCTTCACCGAGGGGTCGAACAAGACGCACAAGGCCCAACTCGACTTCGACATCGCCGTCTACGACACCAACGACCACCTGCTGACAGGGCTCAGCCAGGTGGTCAAGACCACGCTGAACGACAGCACCTACCAGCAGGACATGGCGGAAAAAGCGCCCATCCGCCTCTTTCAGCAGATCGACCTGCCCACAGGCCAGCTTTTCCTCCGCATCGGCGTCCTCGACCGCACGACCAACAAGGTAGGCACCCTGGAACTCTCGCTGAAAGTCGGCGGCAGACCGCCGCCAACACCGCCAAGATAGCAGCGGCCTTTAGCAGGCTGTTGAAAAAACTCCTTCTCGTTAAGGAGAATGTTGACAAATGCGCTTTTTCGTTAAGGGCACGGATTTATCCGTGCCATAAGAGCCACAGAATCAGCCGGGCTTTAGCCCCTGAGGTCTGCTTTCCTGCGCTGAGCCGCCTTTTTCATCACCCTCGTTAAGGGGCACGCTTCAGCCGTGCCGTAACCGCCGTGTTTGGAATGCGGCTTTAGCCCCTGAGGTCACCGTTCGCGGTCTGAGACGCCTTTTCAGCGCCCTCTCTGAGATGTGGGTGAAATTCCACCGCAAATCCATCCTGCGCCAACCCGCAAAAAACCCATCCCACCGGAAAAGCCTGTGGGAAAGCCGTCCACGTCACACAAAACACGCCACTAAGCCCAACAATCCCGCCATCTTGCCTCTTGACACCGCCATTTATAATAGTAGTTGGGTGGAATAAGGCAAGATGAGGATCAACCCGGCTCCGGCAATCAGCCACGCGAGCGCCAAGGGCGCGCCTCCCGGAGACCTATTCCATCTACTGGCCTCCGCTAACTCGTTGATTCCGGCTAATTTAGCCACAGCCCCTTTGTCCGGAATAATTTGCGGCAACCACCCACTGCAACACGAACATTCAAAAGAACTTCCCCGCAGGATATCGGGGGGAGGGGTACCTGACATTCTGAACATCGTGTCAGCCGGGAGATCGCTCAAAACGCGGAATCACCGTAAGTCATTGATTCTGGATATCGTATTTTTTAACTGCAACTGAATGTGTCACTTGCATTTTTATGTTTTTGCTAACTGCTTTGTTGTCTGGATCATACAAAAACGGGATAGGGGGGAGGGGGGGTACGTGGCGACAGCGGCTTCTCTCCCCGGGAGTCGGCAAGTCTTTCGTCGCGCCAGCGCTGCGCTACACTTGTCTGCGATCAATGGAAGGGTTCGGTGAGGCAGCTTAGTGTCTGGGGAGGATCGGTGTTGGTTTGCTGCGCGTTTGCGGCACTGGCGCTGATCGGTGTCACGGGTGCAGCGAACGGGCAGTTCTCTGCTCCGCGCGTGGCAAAACAGAAAGCAGCGCAGGTGGCTGCCGATGTTCCGCTTTTTAGGGATCCAATCCACGACGGCGCAGCCGACCCTGTTGTCGTCTGGAACCGCGCGCGCAAGACCTGGTGGATGCTTTACACCAACCGCCGCGCAGATCTCGATGGCGGCAACGGCGTGACCTGGGTGCATGGCACGCATATCGGCATTGCCGAATCCGCCGACGGCGGCGCGCACTGGAAGTACGTCAGCGAGGCTGACATTCCGCTGCCCGCGCCGGACTACACGCTTTGGGCGCCCGAGGTGATCGATGTGCACGGAACGTACCACATGTTCCTGACCGTCGTCCCCGGAACGTTCGACAACTGGAACCATCCGCGCCACATCCTGCACCTCACCAGCAAGGACCTGCTGCACTGGAAACCGCTGGAGAATGCAAATCTGGAGTCGGACCGCACCATCGACGCCTGCGTCTTCAAGCTGCCCGATGGCGACTGGCGGCTGTGGTACAAGAACGAGGCCGACAGCTCGAAGGTCTACTTCAGCGACTCAGCCGACCTGGTGCATTGGACGCCGAAGGGCATCGCCACCACCAACCACGGCGAAGGCCCGGTCGTCTTCCAGTGGAAGGGCCACTACTGGCTGATCAACGACCCGCACACCGGCCTCGCTGTCTTTCGGTCTGACGACCTGACCACCTGGAAGCAGCAGCCGGACAACCTGCTGCGCGTGCCCGGCACCCAGCCCACCGACCGCGCCATCGGCAACCACGCGGATGTGGTGGTCGACGGCAGCGGCCGTGCGTGGCTGTTCTACTTCACCTCGCAGGGCGGTGCGGACGCGGAAGGACATGATCCTGGCTGGGGGCGGCGCTCGGTTTTACATGTGACCGAACTGCACGAGCAGGATGGCATCCTGACGGTCGATCGCAACGCGCCGGCGACCATCCACATGCTGCCTCCGCCCAAGAACAAGAAGAGCGACATGGCGGCTGCGTGGTGACGAGTCAGTCGATGACGCGCACCCCGCCACGCCCGACCAACTCTTCCACGCGGTCGATGAACAACCGGTCGGCGCTGACCAGAACGCCCTGCGGCTCCAGCACGGCGCAGAACTCGCCCGGCTCTTCCAGGTCGAGCAGCAGCCTGCCTTTGCCCGGCGCCGCGAGAAAGACCGCGCGCAGTTTTTCCAGCAGCACCGCGTCGGAGCGCTGCAGCGGAACCTTAATCCGCAGCGATTCCGGCAGCTTGAGCACGACGTCCTCCAGCGCCTGAATGTTGGACACGGACAGCTTAGGCGCGGAATCTTCCTCGCCGCGCAGCACGCCGCGCACCAGCACCGGGACATCGATCTTCAGCTTCTCGGCAAGCTTGGTGTAGGCCGTGCCGAAAGTAAGCAACTCGATCTTGCCGACGGAATCCTCCAGCGAGGCCTGCGCATACATTTCGCCGGACTTCTTCGACTTGCCGACCTTCAGGCCGGTGATGACGCCGGCAATCTGGATCTCGTTCTGCGGCTCGCTCTGGCCGCGGCGGAAGACCTGCGGTTCCGGCTTCATCTCGCACGCAGTCGCCGTGTCGACGACCTTCAGGTTGCGCAGCTTCTCTCGGTACTTGTCCAGCGGATGGCCGGAGACGAAGAAGCCGAGCACCTCCTTCTCGTGCTGCAGGCGGGTGTGCTCGTCCCAGTCCGGCGCCGGCGGCAGCGGCTCGCTCTGCTGCCGCGATGCGGGAAGATCGGCCGCGTCAAAGATGCCGCCGAAAAGCCCGGACTGGCCGGACTCCGCGTCCTTCTGCGATTTCTGCGCGCGTTCGATGGCCTTGTCCAGCGCCGCCTCAACCTGGCCGCGCGTGCCGAAAGCGTCCATTGCGCCGGCCTTGATCAGCGACTCCAGCACGCGCTTGTTCAGCAGGCGCAGATCGACCTTGTCGCAGAACTCCCACAAGCTGGCGAAGCCCTGCTTCCCTTCCGCGCGCAACGCCTTGCGCGCCTCCACGATGGAGACGATGGCGTTGTGCCCGACGTTCTTGATGCCGGCCAGCCCGAAACCAATGGCCTCGCCTGCCTCGGTGCGCACTGGCGTGAAGGTCGAATCCGACACCTGCACGTTGGGCGGCACCACGGGAATGTTCATCTCGCGGCACTCGGCGATGTACTTGACCACATTCTCCGGCTTGGAGGTTTCGCTGGTCAGCAGCGCAGCCATGAACTCCACCGGGTAATGCGTCTTGAGCCACGCGGTGTGGTAGGCCAGCAGCGCATAAGCGGCCGAGTGCGACTTGTTGAAGCCGTACCCGGCGAACAGCGCCATCTGGTCGAAGATCTTGCCGGCCACGCTTTTGGGGTGATGATTCGCAGCAGCGCCGGACATGAAGCGCTCGCGCTGTTTCGCCATCTCCTTCACGTCCTTCTTGCCCATGGCGCGGCGCAGCAGGTCAGCCTCGCCCAGCGAGTAGCCGGCGATGACGTTGGAGATCTGCATCACCTGCTCCTGGTAGACCATCACGCCGTAGGTCTCGCGCAGGATGGTCTCCATCTCGGGCAAGTCGTACTCGACGTCGCGGCGGCCCCATTTGCGCTCGATGAAGTCGTCAATCATCGACATCGGGCCCGGACGATAGAGCGCGTTCAGGGCGGTCAGGTCTTCGACGCGGTTCGGCTTGTAGCGGCGCAGCACGTCCCGCATGCCGCTGGATTCGAACTGGAAGACCCCGGAGGTGAGCGCGCGGTGGAAGACGTGCTCGTAGGTCTCCTCGTCGTCCAGTGCAATGGTCGAGAGATCAATGTCGACGCCCTTGGTCGACCCGATCAGCTTCAGCGCATCATGGATGACGGTGAGCGTGGTGAGGCCGAGGAAGTCCATCTTCAGCAGTCCCATCTTCTCGATGGACTTCATGTCGTACGAGGTGACGATGGCCTCGTCCTTGGTGCGCGTGACGGGGACCAGTTCGGTCAGCGGCTTGGGCGCAATCACGACGCCTGCGGCATGCACGCCCGCGCCGCGCACCAGGCCTTCCAGGCGCATGGCGGTGTCGATCAGCTCGCGGACCTTTGGATCTTCGTAGGCCGTAGCGAGCGGCGGCGACTCCTTGAGCGCCTGCTGGATCGTGATGCCGATGGTGGCGGGAATGAGCTTGGCAACGCGGTCGACTTCGCCGTAGGGCATGTCCAGCGCGCGGCCTACATCCTTGATGGCTGCCTTCGCGGCCATGGTGTTGAAGGTAATGATCTGCGCCACCTGGTCGTCGCCATACTTGCTCTTGACGTAGTCGATGACTTCGCTGCGGCGGTTCATGCAGAAGTCGATGTCGATGTCGGGCATGTTGACGCGCTCGGGGTTCAGGAAGCGCTCGAACAGCAGCTCGTTCTGCAGCGGGTCGACGTCGGTGATCTCCATGCAATATGCGACCAGCGAGCCAGCCGCCGAACCGCGGCCCGGACCGACTGGGATCGCCTTCTCGCGCGCATGGCGGATGAAGTCCCAGACGATCATGAAGTAGCCTGGGAACTTCATCTTCTTGATGCAATCGATCTCGCGATCGAGGCGCGCATGGTAGTCGGGGATGGTCTTCTTCAGCAGTCCAGTGGCACGAAGGTGCTCAATAGAGGTCGCAAGTCGCTTCTCCAGGCCCCTGCGGCACACCTGCTCGAAGTAGCTGTCCAGGGTTTCGCCGTCGGGCACCGGGAATCTCGGAAAGGGATTGTCCACCTTGTGCAGCTTCAGATTGCAACGCTCCGGGAACTGCATGGTGCCGCTGACTACGCGCGGCGCATGCGCGAACAGGCGCGCCATCTCCTCGCCGGACTTGATGTAAAACTCGTTGGTGTCGAACTTGAAGCGCTTCGGGTCGTTCATGGAGCCGGCGGTCTGCACGCAGAGCAGGATCTCGTGCGCTCGGCTGTCGCCTGCGGCGATGTAGTGGGAGTCGTTGGTGGCAATCAGCGGGATGTCGAGGTCTTTTTCCAGCCGGAACATTGCGTCGCCGACGGTCTTGTCCGGGCCGAGCTGGTGGTCCTGAATCTCGAGGAAGAAGTTGCCGCGGCCGAAGATATCCTGGTACTGGCCAGCGGTGGCCATCGCCTTGTCGTAGTGGCCCTCCATGATGTGCTGTGCGACTTCGCCGGCCAGACAGCCGGAGAAGCCGATAAGGCCGGCGGCATGCTTTTCGAGGAAAGCCTTGGAGACGCGCGGCTTGCGGTAGAAGCCGTGCAGCGCGGCCTCAGAGGTGAGCCGGACCAGGTTGCGGTAGCCTTCTTCGTTCTCCGCCAGCACCAGCAGGTGGTTGTACTTCAGGTCGGGATCGGGCTTGCCGCGGTGGTCGTCTTCCTTGCAAATGTAGAGCTCGCAGCCCAGGATGGGCTTGATTCCCTTCTCTTTCGCCGCGTTGAAGAAGTGGACTGCTCCGTAGATGTTGCCGTGGTCGGTCATGGCGACGGCGGTCTGGCCCAGCGAATGGACGTGCTTCACCAGCTTGTCGACATCGCAGGCGCCGTCCAGCAGGGAATAATCGGTATGCAGATGCAGGTGGGTAAACTCGGCGGCCATACTTCAAGTCTAGTTCTTCCGCGGCGCGCGCGATTTGAGGAAAACGCGTCCCTAATTCCGAGTCCCGCAACCGTTTTCCCGTTGTTGCCTCGGTTTGCATCATAGAATCGACGACTATGAGTCAGCGTTTTCTGCTCCGGACACTTTTCCTCTCCCTGCTGTGCGTTCCGCTACTGGCGCAACAACCGCCGACGGACGAGTCCTCCCCAACCTTCCGCATCGACCAATCGGCACTTTCGTCCCACGTCACAGTCATCGCCTATGGAGACCAGCGCTTCCACGACCATCTTTAACTTTCTGATCGCGAATCCCAAGGCGCGGGTGGCACTGGTAAAGAAGATCGCGGAGGAAAAGCCCGATGCCGTGCAGATGTCGGGCGATGTTCCTTACCGAGGCGCCGATCCCGACGACTACCAGGAGTTTGCCAAAGAGACCAAGCCCTGGGCCAACGAGCATCTCCGGATCTATCCCGCGCTGGGCAACCACGAGGTTTCCGGCGGTGAGCAAAAAGGCATCGAGGAGTGGTGGAAGGCATTCCCCGAGTTGAACGGAATGCGCTGGTATTCGGTGGCGCTGGGCGATCGCATCGCGCTCATCCAGTTGGACAGCATCAGCACCCTGACCCCGGGCAGCAAGCAGATCGCGTGGCTCCGCGCACAACTGATGGGCCTGGCTCCGTCAGTCGACTTCGTGATGATCAGCCTGCACCATCCGCCTGTGGCAGACATCCAGACGCATCTCCACGTTGACCACAACCCGAGGCCCAACGAGATCGCCCTGCGCGACTTTTTTACTCAGATTCAGCCCGGCATGCATGCGGCCATCGTGGTGATTGCCGGCCATATTCACAACTATGAGCGCCATGAGTTCGAGGGAATCACGTATCTCGTCAGCGGTGGCGGCGGCGCGGAACCATACGAGGTGGAACGCACCAAGGACGACCTTTACCAGGACGCCGGCTTCCCCAACTTCCACTACGTGCGGTTTGAATTGGAAAAGGATCAGCTCAAGGCGACGATGTACCGCCTGGCCGACCCTGATGCCAAGAAGTTGAAGTGGGAGGAGAAAGACCACTTCGTCATCGCGAAAAAGCAGTAGCCCTCAGTGCCGGACAGTGGCGCAGCGGGGTGCGCTCGGAGCTAGAATGTTCGTGTCATGGCTGGGCTCAATCCCATCGATGCAATCCGACGCGCACTTGCTGAAAGCGCGCGAAAAAAACGGGTGCAGCTTGCCGCGGGATGGCCGCAGGCGACGGCGAAGATCAACGGCTGGAAGATCCTGCCTGCCGGCGATGCCGCGAAATCCTTTAGCCAGAGCGACTATATCGAGGCTCGCTTCCACTTCCACGTGAACGACGAGTTCTATGGCGGCTACGCGCGCAGCGTCGCAATGGGCAGGCGCGAGGCGGAAAAGCTGGCCGTGGGCGAGCCGGAAGTTACCGTCCGCTACAATCCCGCGAATCCAGACGAGGCGGTTGTGCTGGCGGAAGACAATTCGAGCAAGCTGCCATTTGAGGTGGTTTCGGGCTAGCTACCCGCACAGCTCCGTCGCCAAATCTACGTACAGATCGACGCACTCCAGCAGTTCGCGCTTGCTGATCTTTTCCTCCGGGGTGTGGGCGACGTGGATGGAGCCGGGCCCGAGCAGGAATGGCTCGCCCCAGGCGGTCAGCGAAGGGATGTCCGTGGCGAACTTTGCGACCATCGTGGGCAGTTCGCCGATGCGGCGCATGCGCACGCAGGCCAGGTCGAGCGAGAAGGCGACCTCGCAGCGGCCGGCGACGACGCGGGTGACCGCTTCCTTCACCTGCTCCGACGGGCCAACGGTGCGGATGAGCAGATGCGCCTCGGCCTTGTCGGCGATGACATTGGGCGCGTAGCCGCCGGAGATGAGTCCGATGTTCAGCGTCGATGGGCCGATCTCCGGTTCAACGGGCAACGCCATGGCCAGCACATCGTGCAGCGCTTCGACGAGCTTGGCGATCGCCGAATCGCCCAGTTCCGGGTAGGCGGAGTGCGCCATGCGGCCATGCGCGCGGAGTTCCACGCGCAACGCGCCCTTGGTGGCAATCGCGAGACGGTTATCCGTGGGCTCGCCGTTGATGAGGAAGCGCGAGCCACGCGGGCTGCGGTTGGCCACCCTGGCGCCGGCGGAGTCGCGCTCCTCGCCGACGACGAAGAGCAGGCCCACCTTGACGCCAGCCCGATGCAGGCGCTCCGCGGCGGCGACCTGCGCGGCGATGATGCCCTTGGCGTCGCAAGAGCCGCGGCCGTAGAGGAACTCGTCGTCCTCGGTGCAGGCGAAGAACGGCGGCACCGTGTCCATGTGGGTGGAGAGGACGACGTCGGGCGTGACGCCGGGCATCGCTGCGTAGACGTTGAAGCGCGGGCCCGCGCCGGCACCGGGCGTAAGCGCGAGGTCGGGCAGCTCGACGGCCATGCGCTCGACCGCGTAACCCTGCGCGGCGAGGAAGTCCGCGAGGAATGCGCCGACGAGTCCTTCGTGGTAGGAGATGGACTCGATGTTGACGAGCTTGCGCGTCAGGTCGATAGCGTCGATAGGCATGTGCGTACAGGATAAACCCTGCATTTCCGCCAGCCTTTTCTACAGCCATAGAGCCGCCGATTAGACTGGGAAAGACGATGAACTCCTCCGCTGGCGCACATACTCCTTCTCCGGCCACATCCCACGTCCGCTCCGTCGACGACCTGCACGGTCCGGCGGGACGGCTGGAAGCGCTGCTGAACACCGGGCGCAACGACGCGCCGTATTCCGCGCTGGTGTGCCACCCGCATCCGGCGGCCGGCGGAACGATGCACAACAAGGTTGTGTATCACGCCATGAAGGCGCTGTCGGCGTTCGGCCTGCCGGTGCTGCGCTTCAACTTCCGTGGCACCGGGCTGAGCACGGGAGAACACGACCACGGACGCGGCGAGCAGGACGACGTTCGCGCGGCGTTGAGCTGGCTGGAGCGGGCCTTCCAGCGGCCGATCCTGTTTGTGGGATTCAGCTTCGGCTCGCAGGTGGGACTGCGCGCCTGCTGCGGCGATGCGCGGGTGAAAGGGCTGATCGGCCTGGGTCTGCCGGTGCATGCGGCCGGGCGCGACTACAGCTACGAGTTCCTGCACCGATGCAGCGCGCCGAAGCTCTTGGTTAGCGGAGACCACGACGAGTTTGGCCCGCGAGAGCTGCTGACGCAGGTGTGGGAAAGCGCGCCTGAGCCGAAGCGGCTGGTGTGGATCGCCGGCGCCGACCACTTCTTCCAGGGAACGGCCGATTCGCCGGGCGCCAAGCTCGGCCGCATGCAGGCTGAGATTCGGCAGTGGCTGCAAGACACGTTTGAGCTGTCCGGCGCAGCGAAGGTCTGAGCCGTACCTGCATCCAGGCACGACGGGCAAAGCGCAGGTCCTTCGACCCCACCTTTCGCGATGGATCCGCGAGAGGTTCCGCTCAGGATGACAATTCTCAGAAGGAATCAAGAAGTTGCTCCTGCTTGCGGGCGGCGGCGCAACCAGTCGAGCATGATGCGGTTCGACTCCTCGGGCAGTTCCTCGAAGAGGATGTGGCCGCCGGTCGGGACGATACGCAGCTCCGACTGGCGCAGGATGCTGTGGAGCGGCGCGGCCGAGGCGGGATCGACCGCGGGGTCGCGATCTCCCCACACCAGCAGCGTGGGTACCTGCGCGATGCGGAGCAGCGTGGCCTCGAGCTTCGCCATGTCGGCAAACCAGCAGTCGACGATGGCCAGGATGTGCTGCATGGTGCCCGGAATGCGCAGGCCATCGGTGTGCCGTTCCAGGTAACCTTCCGCGATGCGGGCCGGATCGCCATACATGCGCGCCAGTGCCCAGCGTTGGAACCGCCGGGGAAGATAGGGCCCGAGCCGGGCGATCAGCCGGCCCGGCGGGGTGGTGTAGAGGCGCACCAGAAAATCGCCCACATGACTGAAGGGGTTGGCCGGCGCGAAGAGGATGAGGCTGCGCACGCGCTCCGGATGCCGGGCGGCCAGCGTCAACGCGACCGCTCCGCCGTGGGACGCGCCGGCGATGTCGGCGGCGTCGAGGCCCAGCGCGGTCATGGCTGCGGCGATGCGGTCTGCGGTCGCCTCAAGGCTCGCGTCCAACCCCGGGATGCGATGCGACCGGCCCATGTTGCTCTGGTCGATGGCATAGACGTCGGCAACCTGGGCCAGCGCGCCGATATTGCCGCGCCAGTTTGCCGACGAGCCGACCAACCCGTGGATGAGGACGATAGGGCTGCCGCTTCCCGCATGCAGGAAGTGCATGCGCGCACCCTGCACGTCGACGGACGACTCTTCCACTTCCTGCGGCACGATTTCGGCGATGCTCAGCTCCAATATCTATCCTGTTCCCCGCCGCCGGTACCCCCCCCCGGGGGGGGGGGAGTATACCCCTGATTTTGATGCAAACACAAGCAGTTAGCCGAGGGGAATCCCTTTCATGCTATTAGCTATTAAGTAAAACCCGAGGAGTCGCCCCTGGGTTGCAGGCTGCTCCGACCTGAAGGGCGGAAGGCCTGACGAAGGGCCGGACGCTATCTAACCCCCTACCTTAATTGTAGCGAAACGACCATAACTCAACTGTACTTTTGGGAAAAGTTTGATCTTGTTTGGATGGTGAATTGTGGACGGGTTTTGCACAGGAAGAGGGTCTTGACGTCAAAAAAGCCAAGGACCGCGAGCTTTCGTGGTTAGTTAAGGCAATTCCTGAGTTGCTGTGGGCTTTGCTGTTCTGTGCAAGGTCGTCCCTCCCTGACGGTCGCGCCGACTTGAGCGCAGTGACTTCGGGATACAGTTAGTCAGGAATTGTGCTAGCGTCCTGAGTTATAAGTTGGTTGAACTAGGTGTCGGGCCTTCAGCCCTCGGTCCTTGCGCTCGACCCCAACCTAGGCCTTCGGCCTAGGCTGGTATGTTGCGCGCCTGCGGCGCTTGATCGTGGAAATCCGAGCTTAAGGCAATTCCTGAGCCCAACCCAGGCCTTCGGCCTAGGCTGGTATGTTGCGCGCCTGCGGCGCTTGATCGTGGCAATCCGAGCTTAAGGCAATTCCTGAGACCCGACCTGGGCTTGTGGCGCTTGATCGTGGTAATCCGAGACCCAATCTAGACATTCGAGGCGTTTGGGTTGCAGCGGGCGTCAGGGGACCTGGAGGGGGCGGAAGCCGCGGATTGGGAAGAGACCGGTGGGGCGGCCTTCCGAAGAGGGCTGGCCGCGGAAGGCAAAGCGCAGGAAAAACCCAGCGGAGACGGCGTTGTAGTTATTCGCATTGCTGGCGTAGAAGAATGCGCCGGCGTACCAGCGATCAGCGAAGCGGTACGCGGCCTCGGAGTCGACCGAGTAGTTGAAGGCGGTGGTGACGCTCACGGGATACTCGCCGCAGCTAAACGAAGGGGTTTCCCCGCCGGCGCACGTGGGGAAGGCTTGCTGGTACAAGGGATCCAGCGGGAAGTAAAGGGCCGCCTGCTGCTGGAAGGTTTGTACGCCCAGCGCACCGCTGACCGTGTAGTGGAAGCTCGCCTTGTAGTTGCCATTGAGGGTGAGGGGCGCAGCCGCCCGGACATAGTAGCCTGGGCTGAAATATCCTCCCTGGCCGTAGGTCATTCCAATCTCGTTGTAGGCGTAGTGCATACCGGAGACCAATCCGCCCAACATCAGGTTGCCATGTCCGGGCCAGTTGCCGATGCGGAAGTTGACGCCGGTGGTGCCCCCATAGCGGGAGTTGTCCAGTACGTGGCGGCCGGTAAGAACTCCGCCTTCGCCGGTGATATAGAAGGCGGTGCCGCCGATGCTGACAAAGTCCAGCCGCACGCCGCCGGTGGTTGCCAGCACGCCGCCCCAGATGGGGCCTGCGACGGTCGAGACTCCGGGATCGCGCAGGCCGGCGTAGGAAAGCTGGGTGTCGCGCACCGGCTGCCTCTCGGCAAAGAGGGTAAGAGGTCCACCCGCCGGACGCCAGCGGGCACGGCCGGTAAGGTTATGTACCAGGAATTCGTACGGCGTATAGCCGGCGGCCAGGCCAATGTTGCGCGTGGTCAACTGGAGTTCACCGCCGATGCCGTTGGCGAGTTGCTGGGCGGGAGGGCTGGCACTGTAGACCAGCAGCGTGCCGAGGTAGGGCAGATTGCCGGAGACGTCAGTAAAAGGGGCCAGCGTGCCGGAGCTGAGAAAGACAGGCTGCGCCACCGCGGTGAGCCGCAGCGAATGTCCGATGACCGCCGACGCCTCGACCGGCGCCTCAACATCGTAGAGGCGATCGAGCCCTAGGGTGCCGCTGCGAAATCGGCCGTTCCCGGTTCCCCCAATCCAGCCGCTATAGGAGCCTTCCAGAGCGGTGAGCGCGGCCTGCGCCTGCTGGCGCGGAGTCATGGGGATGGGCGGAGGCTGCGACCCGAAGGCCCCATGCAGCGGCGGCAGATTGCGGGCTGCGAGTTCCGCGTCGGTGGGTGGAGAGGTGAGTGGATAGAGCTGCGAGTTGTATGCGGGGCCGGCAGCGGGAGGATTTTCAGCCGGTTTGGCCGATGATGGAACAGGCTCCGGCTGCGCGGGCGCTGCGGCAGGCGTAATTGCCTGGGCTGCCGGAGCAGGTGGAGCGGGGGCCGGCCGGCTGCGCGGAACGGGCGCCGCGGTCCCGGGCTGAGTGCGTGGCTGCGGATACTGCTGCGACCCGGTGTCCGCCACGCCGCCGGACTGGCTGCCCGGCGAAACGGGCGGCTGGGGAATCTGCGCGCCGGCGAGAGAGACGCCGGCAGGCGGATGGCTTTGTCCGGACCGGGCTACGTCCGCCTGCTGGCGGCGAATGCGCTCTGCCTGGGCAGCGGCGGCGTTGGGGTCTGAGGCCAGCGACTGACTTCTGCGGCTGCTGGGGGGATGGGGCGTCGGCAGCACGTCCGTCATCTCCGTCGGGGGCGTCACCGGCGGCGGCGTGCTGTTGCCAAGCTGGACCGCGACCGCGCCGGAGGGACGAGCCGAAGCGCCGGCCACGGGTGCGACCGGCCGAGGCGGCGCAATGTACGGAACGTAGGGGCGATAGACCTGCTCGCTGGGGACAGCAACTCCCGCGGTCGGTGGGGAGTTCTCCGCAATCGTGCTGGGACCTGGGGTTGCCGGCGGTTCGGCTGGAGCAGCCGGGGAGATGCTGGTCTGCGGCCCGAGTCCGCCGCCAATTCCGCCGTCCGGCTGGGCAGGCGGATTGGCCGGCGGGGCCGGTGGTACGTAGGGATTGATCTGGGCTGGAGCCACGTCGCCCGCGGGAGCCAGCAGGATGGTGAGGTCCTGGGCAGGAGTCGCGCTGGGCAGAGTGGCCGGGGGCGACGCTCCGGGCAGGGCCGCTGCGGTGTTGGCACTGGCCGGCGGCAACGCCTTCAGGGACTGCTGGTAGTACTTCATGGCGCGGGCTGTGTCTCCGCGTGCCTGCTCGAATTGCGCGCCCAGCAACAGGATCTGCGGGTCGGTGGGATATTTTGCCAGCCCATAACGCAGCCATATCTCCGCGTCCTTGTTGTCGCCGGCGGCGAGTGCCGCACTTACCGCGGACTGGTAGTCGGCTGCGCTGGCCGCGGTCATGTTCTGGGCCTTGTAAAGGAGCACGGACTGCTGCGGCTGCCCGGCCTGCGCGTATCCGCTCGCCACCTGCTTCAGCGCTGCGGGGTTGTCCGGGAACGACTGCGCGGCGGCGTTCAGGATGGCCTGGGCACGCGGCGAATTCCCAGCGGCGGCGGCCTGGCCGGCGCGCCGCACGGCCCAATCCGTCCAGATGGTCTCGACCGTCCGGCGCTCGGCTTCGGTCAGATCCGTTCGCGCGCCCAGGTTCATCAACTGGCGATAGAGTCCCGCATCGTCCATTCCGTTGTAGAGCAGCCACGCGTTCTCAATCTCCAGCCTGGCCGGCGGAACGACGCGCTCGGCGGCGTAATCCTGCTCCGCGCGATTCAGAAACGGCGCTGCTTCGCGCGATCGACCCTGCGCGGCGTAGATCTCCGCCATGGCCTGCAGGTAGTCGACATTCGACTCCAACTGAGCGCGGGCCGCGGGCGGAATCAACTGCACCTGGGCGACCGCTTCGTTGTCGTGGCCGGTCAAATGCAGCGTGGAGAGCAGTCCGGCCCACGCATCCGCGCGCGCCGGATTTTCGCGGAGCACCTGCTGATAGATGGGATAGGCAAGCTGCGGCTGGCCGCGCTGAATATAGATGTCCGCCAACGCAAGCTCAACCGCGGGCGCGGGCTTCTGTCCAGCATTCGTCTCCTGGGTGATCGCCTTCTGCAGCAGGTCCTGGGCCGCGTCGAGTTCGTTCTGCGACCTGCACAGACGGGCGACGGTGACGGCAAAGTCGGGGTCGAGCATCGCCGTTTCGCGGGTCGCGGCAGGCATGCCTTCGACAATCCCCAGGGTTTCCTTGTCGTCTCCCTTTGCGCCCACCGCGGTGACAAGTCCCTTCCAGGCGGGAACATTTCCACTGTCGCCCGCAATCACCTCGCGATCGAGCGCCGCGGCCTGATCCGGTTGATGCGAGGCCAGCAAGACGCCGGCAAGTTGAAGGTGGAGATCCGTCCTGAGAGCTTTCGCATCCCCCAGGAGCGGGAGATCCAGCGCATGGTCCAGCGCCTTCTCGGCATCGCCGGTGCGTCCTGCCGCGAGGTCGGCCGAGGCCAACGCCTGCAGGTAGCGCGGATCACTCTGTAGTTGGGACTGAATCGCCGCGGGAGTCCGCTGGGCTGTTGCCAGCGCGAGGGATGCGTTGCCGGCCCGGCTTTGCGCGATAAGCAGGCCGCGCCAGGCTTCCGCGGAAGCAGGCTGGGCCGCGACCGCGCGCTCGAAGACGGGAATCGCCGGCTGCGGCTGCTGCTCCTGCAGCAGCGCGTCGCCCAGGCCAGTGAGCGCCTCCGGGCTGTCCGGGCGAAGATCCAGCGCGGCGCGATACCGCTTGTCCGCGGTGGTGAAGTCGTTGGAGTCCAGCGCGGTGCGGCCCTCGCCCAGAATGAACGAGAAACGCGCGGCATCCAGCGCGGCGGCGAGCTGTTTGTCGTTGGGGTTGTTCTGCCTGGCTTGTTCCAGGAAGCTGACCGCTCCCAGGAAGTTCCCCTGCTGCATGCGGACGTAGCCCATGCCCGCAAGTGCGGCCGCATCGTTGGGGGTCTTGGCGAGAATTGCCTTGAAGCGGCTCTCCGCGTCAACGACATGGTGCGCATTCAGGGCATCGTACGCGGCGATGTCCGCGGGATTTGCGTGGAGTACCGCCGGGGCGGCAGGCGTTCGCGGAGCCCGCGCGGCTGCGGCAGTTGCGCTGGGCCGCGCGTGGGGGGGTTGCAGTTTGGCGATGCGCTCGAGGTTCGGGTCGTTCGGGTTGATGCGGCGGAGGCGCTCCAGGTAGGTCTGCGCCAGCGCGGCGTTGCCGTCCAGCGTGGCCGCGCGCGCCAGGCCGCCCAGGGCTTCCGCATTGTTGGGGTCTACCAGCAGAACCTGCTGCCAGGTCTGCACCGCCAGGTCTCTGTTGCCGTGGGAGTCCTGCGCGGCAGCTTTGTCCAGCAACGGCCGCGTTACCGATTGGGAAGATTGGGCCGGGGATGGACCGGCCTGCGCCAACGACTGAGCCGGAAAGGCGGCCAGTGAGATGCCGCCAAGCAAAATCGCAGGGGCCCAGAGCCGAATTACACACAGCTTCTTGTTCATCTCGACAGGAACCAGGCTGGAAACTATGGCTAACCTGAAGACTACCGCTTTTCGTTCGTCCTGTGTCGCGCTTTCTCGCCCCACAACGCAATCCTCTGAGGATATCCGGGCAGGAATTCAGAGATTGCCGGCGTTGCCCAGCCGGCTCTTTGCCCCACCGGGGTTTCCATGCGGAAGCGGCACAAATATCATTGCTACTCCATTCCTTGCAGCCGGGTGCGGGCGCGCCGGCGCAGCCACGCCTGGATGAGCACCGCCATCAGGAAGCAGAGGAACACCGTCACCACCGCGACCAGCCAGGGAAACTCCTGCAAGGTCCGGCCCGCGCGCTCCAGCGGTGAGGTTTCCCCGACACGGTAGGGACTGGCGCCAATTCGGTACGAGGAGAATTGCGCGGCGTGGAGCACGCTGACCGACTGGGAGATATCGGACGACTGGGAGGCCTCGAGGAAAGCTGCGACGAAGTTCGGAATCGAGGCCTGGTCGCGCAGCACAATCGCCACCACGGAGCGGCGGGAGCCGGACGGCCACTCCATCCCCTCGATCAGCGCGTCGGGCAGGCCGCCGGTCACCAGCTCTCCGAACTTTGCGTGATCCGTGGCGCCCTGCCGCCCGTAGTAGCGGTCGAAGAACCCTCTTGCATCGTGCATCTCGAGTCCGCTCGCATGCACCCCGACCGGCAGCGACGCGTCCAGAGTCTTCAGCGCGGGCTGGTCGTCCACGGTGCCCAGCACCAGGTAATCCCTGCGGCCATCGCTGGTCATGCGCGCCGCGTTGATCACGGTGACGTTCAGAACGGGGTATCCCGTCTGCGCGCCGAAGTGTCCCATCAGAGCGAGGAACATCTCCAACTCGGCCGCGGAGGGCTGGTCGGGGAGCACCACGACCGTGTCGGCAAGGTCCACCTTGCGCGTGAACGGATAGCCCGCGCTGGCAAACAGCTCCAGATTGGGCAGCATCGCCGAGTGTGGAATGCCGGTGATGTCCAGGTACGAATCCTTCAGCACCGCGCCTTGCAGGTTCAGCGGAGCGCTTGCGCAGTTTCCCCGGTTGGCAACCTGGAACATGAACTTCAACTGAATGGTGTTCTGGAAGGGCCGCATATCGACCGTGGGCACAGGAACCACCGTTTCCAGCACCTCCGAAGCCCCGTCGGTGTGCGGCATCGGCGTCGAGCTGACGTAGGCCCCATTCATATACACCTGCAGGGTGCTTCCGCCGGCGAGTGGAACGCCGTTGTAGCGGTAGCTCAGGTGGAAGGCCAGGTTGCGGATTTCGCTGTAGTCCAGGTCCGGCGGCAGGCGCATAGTTACGTTCAAGGGCATGGAGCCGTCGCCTTGCAGGTCAGCGTTCTGCGCCAATTGCCCGAGGGTGGTCACCTTGTCGCGGTCGGTGCTGAGCCAGCGCGGAGCGTCGTCGGGCTGGCGCGGCGCGGGCGGAGTGAGACCGCGGACGGGGACCTGCGGCCCCTGCCAGGTGTCGCCGTGGAGCACCAGCGCATCGGCGGCCAGCAGCAGGTCGTCCGGATTGTCGCCCGTGACCACCAGCACGCTGGAATTCGGGTCGGAGGGATTGGTGCGCACAGCCACGGTCCCACCGAGGATCGCGGTGATGCCGAGCGCCGGCGGAAGCTGGGTTGCGTCCTCGGCAATCACAATTGCGTTCCCCGCGGGTATGGTTCCGATCGAAACGGAAAAGCGCACCGGGCGCGGTCCGTTGAGGATGCCGAACCACGACGCCACGATGCCCGCCGCCTGCATCGCCTTGAAGGTCGGCTGGGTGAGGAAGACGATGGGTACGGTTGGGTGCGGATTCACCGCGGAGTCGTAAAACGGCAACGGGAGCAGGTTGAGGTCGTTCGCCGGCGGAAGCGGCGTGCCCGTGAGTTCCATCGTCGAGTGGGTGTCGATCTCGCTCCACAGGGTGGAGTTCGCGGGGTCTTCGCACTGCAGCGCGTAATGCCCGATGAACTCGAAGGTCAGCTGGTTGTCGTGCGCCAGCAGGTCCGCGGGCAACGCTACGGTGGCCTCAAGCAGGCCGCCCTGAGCTGCGGAGCTTGCGGAATTTGCGGGCGCGTTGACCGGCAGCGTTGCGACTACCGTACCGTTCAGGCTGACGTTCAGTTGACTGATGGCGGGCAGCAGCCCGGGCGAAAAGCGGTAGCGCAGCTTCAGAGTAGCCATCTTCACCAGTTGGTTGCGCGGCACGGAAAAACTGATCGAGCGGGACGCATCGAGTCCACGCAGCATCATCGTGTCTCCCGCGCCCGCATCGGCCAGGGAGAAGACGCTATTGAAGGTCGCGGCCGCTGCCGGATGCGCAGAATTGCCCGTTTCGGGCGATGAACTGCCGGCGGGCGCTGTCGAGGCTGCGCCCGCGGCCTGCGCCGCTTGCACCTGCCGCGAGCCCGCCAGCAGCGCTAGTAGAACAAGGGGTGCAATGCCGGCCGCCAGTGTTCCCTTGGCAGCATGTTTTCTGTTCCTGGAGACGCCTACGGTCATGGCCAGGCCACGTAGCGAAAGCTTGAGAATGTGGGCCAGGCTGCGCAGCGGGTTGTCAGCCTTCGGCGACCTGTCCCGGCCCAGCCAGGCGTCCGCGCGCGAATAGAGCAGCATGGTCAGCGCTTCATCTTCCTGAAGGCTGAGTGGGCCGAAGCGGGCGCGCAGTTCGCTGCCATCCGCGGCGACGACCGTTGCCGGGAGGGTCGCGGTCCCATCCAGCAGCGGAAAGACAAACTTGATTGGGTCGCCAACCGCCGATTTCACGGGGCTGTCCACATGGGTGCGAACACCGCCGCCGGAAAGATCGGCGGTGATGCCCTGAACCATGGAGCCATCGTGCAGGATTACATCCGACGGCAACGCGATCGCCACGCGCACGGTCTGGCGGCGTTGCTGGCTTTCCCACGCCACCGCAGTGGCGACCCCCAGGATGACGAGATTGAACAGCGCCCACAGCACGTTGACCACAATAATTCCGTGCTGATTTCCGCTGTAGAGATGCGCGGGCCAGTTGACAAAGCTGAGCCACGGCCGCACAGCATAAGCAGGAAACTGCACCCACCGGGGAATCGCGCACAGCACGCCGAAGAGGTTGAACGCCAGCAACAGCAGGAATGGCCGGGCGATGCGCGCGTCGAAGAATGGCTTGTCGACCACGCCTCCCTTGGCGGTCACGTTGTAGCTTCCCCGCCGCGGATTGACCAGTGCGAACAGCGTGGGCAGCAGAAGGTACGGCGCGAGCACCGTCTCGTAGATCTCGTTCCAGAAGGAGTGCCGGTGGGCGCCCTGGATGCGCGACGTGGCCAGGTTCGCCAGCACCAGGTGCGGCAGTGCGTATGCCACGATAGCCGCCCAGAAGCCAGGAATGCTGGTCATGCCGAAGACGAGGTAGATCAGCGGCGCGGTAAGGAAGATCAGCCGCGGCAGCGCAAACAGGAAATGCGCCATGGCGTTGAAGTAGCACAGCCGTTGCGCCGGTTTGAGTCCGGAAACCAGCAGTGGGTTTTCGATGCGCAGGATCTGCACCATGCCCCGCGCCCAGCGGATGCGCTGGCGGATATGGGCGCTGAGCCGCTCGGTGGCCAGGCCGGCGGCCTGCGGAATATTGATGTAGGCGGTGTTCCAGCCGCGCCGTTGCATGCGCAGCGAGGTGTGCGCGTCCTCGGTTACCGTCTCCACAGCGACGCCGCCCACCTGGTCCAGCGCGCTCCTGCGCAACACCGCGCACGAGCCGCAGAAGCTGGCCGCATTCCAGAAATCGTTGCCGTCCTGGACCACGCCGTAGAACAACTCGTCTTCGTTGGGGGTGATGCGGAACTGGTCCAGGTTGCGCTCGAACGGGTCGGGCGAGTAGAAGTGATGCGGCGTTTGCAGCATCGCTAATCTGGGGTCGCGCAACAGCCAGCCCATGGTCAATTGCAGAAAGCTGCGCGTGGGTACATGGTCACAGTCGAACAGCGCGACAAACGGCGAATGCACCTGCTCCAGAGCGTGATTGATATTCCCCGCCTTGGCATGGCGATTGTCGTCGCGCGAAATGTATCCAATGCCCGCCTCTTCGGCGAATGCGCGGAACTCTTCCCGCCGGCCATCGTCCAGGATGTAGACATTCAGTTTGTCCGCCGGCCAGTCGATATTCATCGCAGCCAGCGCGGTGGGGCGAACCACGCTGAGCGGCTCAGTGTAGGTGGTGATCAGCAGGTCAACCGCGGGCCAGTCGTCGGGGTTGTCCGGGAGCGGCACCGGCTGGCGCCGCAGCGGCCATGCGACCTGCAGATAGCCCAGCACCAGCACCAGGAAGGCGTAGCCCTCCGCCAGCAGCAAGAGGCAGATAAAGACCGCATCCAACCAGGTCCAACTCGACCCCGGGTCGCGAAAGAACCCGATCGCGGTAGAGACTCGCCAGAAGCCGTAGCGAAAGGTTGAATACACCGACAGAAGGACCAGCGTCAGCGTCACCAGGTGAGACCTGGAACCGCGGCTCATCCAGAGGGCAATGGCCAGCGTGAGCAAGGCCAGAAAGAGCTGGTGCTGCCAGCTAAGGGCGAGCGTTCCGGCGAAACCCAGGAACAGAATGCCGCCGGTAAGGATGAGAAGCCGGAGGGCCCGCACCAGAACGCCGTCCCCGGATTCAAACTCCCGCCAGAGAGGCGACCGTCTCACCGCTCACCCCAGCGCAAGCTGCGAATCCCCTCCACGGCGGGCGGTGAAAAGGCCCTGAGCCACGATGCGACCGCGAGGAAATCCTGCGCGGCGCCTTCGGAGGGCGCATAATCCAGCACCGTCATTCCCTGGGCCAGCGCCTCGCTGACCGCCGGAGAACGGCGAATGACAAACGGCAGCAGCCGATCTCCCAACTTGCGGCGGAACACTTCGCGAACGTCCAGATGCAGCGGCAGGGCCGGGTCGAACTGGTTCAGCAGGTAATACGGCAGCAGAGGCCGGCCGGAGGAGTCCACGATGCCGCGAAACAGCCGTTCCACCGCCTGCAGGCTGATGACGGAGTTCATGTCCGGCGTCACCGGA
The DNA here is from genome assembly GCA_963764735.1 of uncultured Acidobacteriaceae bacterium. Classification (GTDB taxonomy): domain Bacteria; phylum Acidobacteriota; class Terriglobia; order Terriglobales; family Acidobacteriaceae; genus Edaphobacter. Next base: position 664,194 of record CAVXTS010000003.1, on the reverse strand, counting down.
ACCAGCACCGTCGGATGCAGGTTGACCATCCGGTACACCAGCCAGCTCGATCCCGAAGACAGGTCCAGCAGCAGACGGTGGTGTCCCGCTCCGTTGCGGAGAATCTCCTCGGTCAGCACGTTCTGGTGCAGCTCGTCGGCAATGGTGGGTGCGGCGTCGTAGATCACCAGGGAAATCGGTTGGGCAGCTTTCTCGGCGGGCAGCGGGAGGCTGCGCACCACGCCGGGGCGAAGCTCGCGCGCGCCAAAGTAATACGGCAGCAGGCCGTGCGCGGTGGTATCGGTCAGCACCACCTTTTCGTTCTGCGCGCAGAGCGCTCGTCCCAGCGTCGCCACCAGGCTGGTCTTACCCACCCCGCCGGCGAGCGAAAAGACTGCGAGCACGGGCGTCCGAGTCTCTCCGGGACGAGGCGGCGCAATGGCTGCGAACTCGGGCCCGGATTGCTCGAAGACGCCCTTCAGCGCGAACCATCGCGCGGCAACCCGCTCCCGCGAATCCTGCAGCGTGTCCACCGCGGGCGGGTCAATGCCCAGGGCAGGCAAGGTTCCCGGGACCGCCGGGGTCCGCGGGCGCGCCTGCGATGTATTGAGCCACGCCGGGCTGCCCGCTTCCATCTCCGTCTCCATCCCTTCGGCGGCAAAGCCCGGTCCCGCCGAGCCGTCTCCAGCCCTGCGAACCAGCGGCCACTCGGTTACAGCGTTGCCCGCCTCGGCATCGAACAGCGGCCCTTCCCGGGCAAACTCCGGGCTGAGAAAGGGAATCCCTGCGCGGTTCGGCTCCGTGTCCGGTTGAGCCGGCTGCGCGAACTCGGAGGGGGAAGCGGCGTCCAGGTGTGCGCCATGCAGTTCGATCCCTTCTGCGCTTAGAATCCTCTTTGCTTCATCCAGCGAGAGGCGCGGCTGTGGCCCCGCCAACTGACGCCTTCTCAATTCCGACTCGGTATAGATCATGGCTTGCTGTTGGGCCGACGCGCGCGCCTCGGTAATCTCACGTTCCTCGCGCAGGGCCAGCACGGTGGCGCGGGCGGCGGCCTCAGTCCTGCGCGCGGCTTCCACTCGTTCCTCAACTGCTTTGCGCGTTGCCGCTTCGGCGCTGCGCAGCGACTCCATCCGCGCTGCCAGACTTTTATGGTCCACCCGTGAGCGGGCGACGGCCTCTGCCGCAAACGCCTCGCGCTCCGCCTCTTCGGCAGCCGATTCGGCTTCCGCCTGCGCCTTCAGTTCACGCTCCAGCAACGCCTTGGCGGCACGATAGCGAACCTGCGCGCGATACTCCCGGCGCGAGGCTGAGTAGTCGCGATACTTTGCGCCCTGCAAGTGGGCCCAGGAGTAGAGAACAGCCACATCCTCCGGCGTACTGTCGGAGGTTGACTGGTCGTCTAGTTCAGCGCCGCGTGACCCCATCTTTGCCCCATTGTTGACCCTTCTGCTGCCCTGCCGGCAATGGGGTCTTTGGTTGGCTCGACTCCGCTTGCGCAAAGTCTTCCATGCAGTTGATATGAGGGTACTTTTGCCCTTGTTCCGAGTCAATGAGTCAGCCGTGCGACTTAAGTGTGACGAACCAATTCCCTTTGGTCGAAGTGACCGGGTCACTTTCTCATCCTTGCCATTGCATTCAGACCCATCGGAGGATCACCCGGGTCAGTTTCGTGTAGATGGCCCCACTCCAGAATTTCAACCCTTTCGGCCACGCCAACTGGGGTTCAGAGGACTCAGGGCCCGCCCCAATATGCTACCTTTGGAGTGTGGTTCGAGAGCGTAGCTCAGTTGGTAGAGCATCGCCCTTTTAAGGCGTTGGTCCTGGGTTCGAGTCCCAGCGCTCTCACCATAAACTCCTACAATTCCAATGTGTTAGCAAGAGCTTCTGAAGGAGCGACCATGGATCAGTTCATCGGCACAATCACGCTGGCAGGCTTCAATTTTGCACCACCCAATTGGGCGCTCTGCGAAGGCCAACTCTTGCCAATCAATCAATATACGGCGCTGTTTTCCCTCCTGGGAACTACCTATGGCGGCGACGGAAAGACCCACTTCGCCCTGCCCAAGCTGAACGCAGGCGCGTTGCAGTCCGGTCTGAACTACATCATTTGCCTCAATGGTGTTTACCCTCCTCGTCAATAGTGAATCGCGTCCGGCGAACTGCCCCCTGCCTCAAGTCAGACTTGGCTGATCGTCCGTGCGCTTCTTCCACTTGTAGATGAGCGCGGAATTCTTCCAGAAGTATTTCTCCGCCTGCTCCTTCGTCTTGGTGGAGAAGAAGCGTTTCACCAGCCCAACCTCCTCGGGGATGGTGGCGACGCCGTAGCTGTTGGGATAATCCGTCCCGAACAGGACGCGGTCCTCGCCAAATGCGCCGTAGAGGGATTCAAGCCGGGCGCGCAGCGGCTCGTAGTCCTTGACGATGACGTTGTCGGATAGCCGCGGATGATACACCTCGGTCAGCTTGACGAAGATGTTCGGCCGCGCCGCCATCTCCTTCACGACCGCTTCATATGCCGCCTGGTTGTCGGGCGTGGGATCGAACGAGGGCAGATGGTCCATGATGATGCGCAGGTTGGGAATCGCGTCGGCCAGCAGCACGTTGGCGTTCATCAGGTTCATGCTGGGGTTGGCGGTGTCCAGCGTGAGATCGGCCTGCGCCAGCAGCTTGAGATTGGCGACATGGTCTTGCTTCAGGGTGACCTTGCCATCGTCTGCCCGGCCGTTCGCCGCGTTGTAGAACACGCTGAAGCGGATGGCGCGATACAGCGGGTCGCGCGCAAAGTGAGTGACGTATCGGCCAAAGTCCGGCGAGCCCGGGTTGAGGCTCCCACAGACGCCCACCATGAACGGATCGGCCCGGCAGGTGTCGATATACCAGAGATTGTCATCGATCCAACTGCTCGATTCGACCACGATCGCGCCCACCACGCCGACCGGCTTTGCCTGCGCGCTGTACATCGCAGGCAGCGAAGGTTTGTTCAGCTTGCGATAGTCCGGCGAGCCCATGTAGCCGGAGAACACCGGGCGGGTCGGGTCGAACAGGTGAATATGCGCGTCGATGATGGGAATGGAACTCATCCACGGCGGCGCCGCTGCCGGGCTCTGCGCGGAACCGATGGAACCCGCAAGTGCAGCGCCGGCCATGGAAGCCGTCGCGAGAAATTCGCGGCGAGAAATCGCATTCATTCTCTACTTCATCTCGCGCGACATCGCCGGGTCGCGCTGCGGTGCGGTGATGGTGACGTAGCGGTCGGTCGTCTCCCAGCGGATGTGCAGTTCGGTGGACACCGCAGTAGTGTTCTCGAACGAGATGCTCATCACCTCCTGCGGCGTGGTCATGGGTTTGGCTTTCATCGGAATGCGGCCCCGGTCCTGTTTCTGGTCGTAGGTCAGGCCCCACTGGCCGGTCTGGTTATTGATGATCAGCTCCCAGGTGTCCGGGCTGGGCAGCGTGTAGATGGTATGCGTGCCGGTCGGAACCAGCAGGGTGCCGAAGACCAGCGGCACCGACGTGATGATGGTCGTCGCCGGATTCGCGCCCGTGCGCCAGACCTGGCCGTAGGGCACCAGCCCGCCCATAATCTTGCGTCCGTTCATGTGGGGCGTGTTGTAGCAGATCGAGATGGAACCGCCGCCGACGTCGACGCTGGCCGTTGCCGGCGGGCTCGGCATACTGGCATCGCCCGGTTTTGCCGGCGGACATCCGTTGGCGGTCTGGGCAAGCAGCGGGGTGCACGCGGCCGCAAGCAGCACGGCGCAGGCGAGGGCACAGATTGAGCGGGAAGAACGCGGACCGAGTTGCGACAGGGGAAGGTTCATCGATTCTCTCTTTTTCCTGGACGCGGAGCAGCAGATGGCGCAGCGGGAATTCGTCGCCCATCCGCTCCGCTTTCGCGAGCCGAATCGATGCTCGACCATCCGGGCCCGGCTGTCAAGCGTGAGCCCGCGCAGGCTCCATCCCTGCCTGTCGGCGCTCCTGACGGGCTGTCGATCGCCGCTGCTGCCCTGCGTTTGCCGCTGCTACTTGGTCTTCTTCAGGAGTGGGATCAAAGTGTCTGGCGGAGGGGCCAAAGAGCCATCGCTGTTAACCGTGAACACCTCATTTGCCGGTTGCCCCTGGCAGGTCAGCGTCAGCTGTTTGCCGGACGTAGTGTAGGTGCAAGGCAGGGACATGCCCATGAAGGTCATGGTCGCCTTGCCGCCGGATTGCACGTCCAGCCCGAAGGCGCCGTTCGCATCTGCGTAAGTTCCTGTCACGCTGGGGCCGCAGCCGGCCAGCGCCCCGCCGAGGCAAAGCATACCGCCCGCCCACATCACCTTGCGAAATACAGTCTTCTTCATTCGAATTCTCCTTGTGCTTGCGTACTCAGTGCTTTCTCCCCGTGCTGGAGACAAGGCAAGGGCCTGGGACATTTCGGCGTAACGAATTTATGCAGCGGAGAGGAGCTCTGCCAGAGGAAGGGACCCGGAAAGCGATTGGAATATAGTAGCGCAGGTTTTGCGAGGCTGGCGCTGGCTGGGGCAATTTCGGGTGCAGATTCAATGGGACCGTAGCAATGACGTTGTCACCTGGGCGGCGCGGTCGCGGGTCGAAAAGGCACCGGTTGCAACTTCTCCAGCAAAATGCTGGTATCTTGCAAGAAGGAAATCACTGCATGCGGCCTCCAGACAGCCGAGAACAGGAAGCAGCAGCGGGGACCGAACCCAACCGGGTCCAGTTTGCATCGTCCACGCTGGAGGATTTGTTCGCGTTTTCTCCAGACGCGATCTTTGTCACGGACCCCTCAGGGGCCATCCGCGGCGCGAATCCGCGCGCGTCGGAGCTCTTCGGCTACTCCCAGGCTGAACTCGCCGGGATGAGCATTGAGGCCCTGGTCCCGGAGCGCTTCCGACGAAACCACCCCAGCCACCGCGAGAACTACCACGCCCACCCCCGCACGCGGCAGATGGGCGCGGCCATGAACCTGTTCGGCCTGCGCAAGGATGGCACCGAGGTCCCCGTCGACATCATGCTGAAGCCGATGGAGTCGGAAGCCGGCCCCATCGTGCTCAGCTTTGTCCGCGACGCGACCGAGCAACGGGCGGCGCAGGATGAACTCCGGCGCCAGGATCAACTGACCCGGTCCATCGTCGAGAGCGTCCGCGACTACGCCATCTATATGCTGGACGCGGACGGCTACGTGGTCACCTGGGGCGCGGGCTGCGAGCGCATCAAGGGCTACACCGCCGACGAGATCCTCGGCAAACACTTCTCGCGGTTCTTTGTACAGGAAGATGTGGAGCGGGGTCACCCAGCCGAACTGCTGAACCTGGCTGCCGCGCGCGGGCGCTATGAAGAAGAAGGCTGGCGGCAGCGCAAGGACGGCTCGCGCTTCTGGGCAGACAGCATCCTGACCGCCATCCGCGATTCCACCGGAACCGTGACCGGCTTCGCCAAAGTGACCCGCGACTTTACCGACCGCAAGCGCGCCGAGGAAGCCGTGATGCTGCAGTTGAGCAACGCGCTGCTGGCCAATATGGACGTGCGCAAGTTGCTGGGAGCCATCTCCGCTAGCCTGCGCGAGGTGGTGCCGCACGACAATGCAACGCTCGGGCTCTACGATTCCGCTTCGAACCAGCTGATGGTGCAGTTTCTGGATGCCGGCCAGGAAGAACCGCGGCGCGGAGACGTTCGCGTGCCGGTCCTGGGCTCGCCCTCGGGCGAGGCATTTCGCACGCGTGAGCCGCTGATCCTGCAAAACATACAGAGTTCGCGCTTTGCCGAAGACACTGTGCGCCACCTTACCGCCCTTGGGATGCAGTCCGGCTGCTGGGTCCCGCTGATCCACCGTGGCCAGGCCATTGGAGCCCTGACCGTGACCAGCCGGCAGGAAGCTGCGTTTACCCAGCGCGAAGCCGACATGATGGCCCAGGTGGCGGACCAGGTGGCAATGGCTGTCAACAACGCCGTCGCTTTTCGCCAGATTGCGGAGCTGCGCGACCGGCTGACCCAGGAGAAGAAATACCTCGAGGAAGAGATCAGCCTGGAGAATCGCTTCGAGGACATCGTGGGCGAGAGCACCGGCCTGCGCCAGGTATTGAAGGAGATCGAAACGGTAGCCCCCACCGACGCCACAGTGCTGATCCAGGGAGAGACGGGCACCGGCAAGGAGCTGCTGGCGCGCGCCATCCACCGGCTGAGCCCGCGGTGCGACCGGACGTTTGTCAAGCTCAACTGCGCCGCCATTCCTGCCGGCCTGCTGGAAAGCGAGCTGTTCGGCCACGAGAAGGGTGCATTCACCGGCGCTATCGCGCGCAAGATGGGCCGTTTGGAACTGGCGCACGAGGGCACGCTGTTTCTGGACGAGATCGGCGAGATGCCGCTCGATCTACAACCCAAGCTGCTGCGCGCGCTCCAGGAACGCGAGATCGAACGCCTGGGCAGTAACCGGCCCATCCCGGTCAATGTTCGCCTGATCGCGGCGACCAACCGCGACCTGGGCAAGATGGTCGCGGAGAAGCAATTCCGCAGTGACCTCTTTTACCGGCTGAAGGTATTTCCCGTTTTCGCTCCGCCGCTGCGCGACCGCGCCGGCGACATCCCCGTCCTGGTGCGGCATTTTGTCACCACCCACAGCCGCCGGATGGGCAAGGGGATCGACACGATCCCCGACGAGACCATGGAGGCGCTGACGCGCTGGCCGTGGCCGGGAAATATCCGCGAGTTGGAGAACTTTCTGGAGCGGGCGGTGATCCTCACCCGCGGGCCGGTGCTTTATGTCCCCCTGGCCGAACTGAAAACCGCGGAAGAGGACGGCGACGCCGAACCCGACAGCCCGACCCTGCACGCTGCCGAGCGCGAGCACATTCTGCGTGTGCTGCGCGAGACGAAAGGCCAGATCGGCGGCGACGACGGCGCGGCGGCCCGCCTGGGCCTGAAGCGCACCACGCTGAACTCCAAGATGAAGAAGCTGGGCATCGAGCGAAGTGACTATATCTAGTCTCGGTGACGAAATCTCGTCTTCGTCACTTCGTCACTCGGCTGCCTCTTCACTCCCCGCATCTGCCCCATACCACTACTAACCCACCTCTTTTCAACCGGGAGCGCCGGTTCCCTCACCCGCTATTTAGTTTGGCGCGGCACGTGCTTTATGTCTGGGCGTAAGCAGGAAGGCAAACAATGCTACGCATCACGATTAACGAAAGCGAATCCGCGATCGGGATGAGGCTGGAAGGGCGGGTCGCCGGCATGTGGCTGTCTGAACTGAGCCGGGCCTGGGCGGAAACCGCGCCGCGGCTGGGAAAGAAGAAGCTCTCGATCGACCTGCACAACGTGACCTACGCGGATGCCGGAGGCAAGCAGACGCTACGCGAAATCTACGCTCAGACCGGCGCTGAGCTCATCACCGGTACCCTTTGGGCCCAGTATCTAGCTGACGAAATCAAGAAGAAGTAAACAGATCGAGTTGACGAGGAGACGGATATGAATTCGACCCATGAACCAATGACCTGCCGCAGCAGCCAACCCCAACCAGTTGGTGCGTTCTTCAGCAAGCTCTCGCCTGCGGCCATGCGGGACCTGGAGTCGATGCTGAGCCCGGCCGACTACCCGGTCAACAAGCTCGTGTTCTCGGAGAAAGATCCGACACGCGGCGTGTTTGTCGTCCTCTCCGGCGAGGTCAAGCTCTCCATCAACTCGAGTGACGGCCGAAGGCTGAGCCTGCGTATCGCAAAAAAAGGCGAAATCCTGGGCTTGGCCTCAACCCTTTCCGGCAGCCCGTACGAGCTGACCGCAGAAACGCTCTATCCCGCGTGCATCGCGCCCATCACGCGGCAGGCCTTCCTCAGCTTCCTGACGCGCCATCCTGAGGTCTACCAGACCGTAACGGAAGAACTCAGCCGCCACGTCCACATGGCTTGCGCGCAGTTGCGCACGGTTGGGCTGTCGAACTCGGCGCCGGAGAAACTCGCCCGCCTGCTGCTGGACTGGAGCGTCAATGGCCAGACCACAGAGTGCGGCACGCGCTTCCGCTTCTGCCTCACTCACGAACAGATCGGCGAGTTCATCGGCGCCTCGCGCGAGACGGTGACCCGCACCATGAGCACCTTCAAGCATCGCCGGCTGGTCGCCTTCCAGGGCTCGATGGTCACCATTCCCAACCGGTCTGCGCTGGCAAGCTACGCCTGCGCCTAAACCATCCCGTTCGCGGTTGGGGACGCTGTTCGCCCGTCCCCATCGCGCCAGCTCTCCCCCGGCGTCACGATCGCTCTCTTGTTGTTCGGCAGTGGGTCGGACCGGTTTTCATCAACGTTTTTCTTCTAAGTCTCCGCCTGATGCAATCAGCCATTCGGGAACGACACAGTTATTTCACCGCGTGCGGCATTGACTCCTGCTCAGGTTCCTGCTCTGATAGCCGCGCCGATGTGTTTTGCCAAGGAGCAGGTATGAAAATCCTGGTGGGAGTGGATCAATCGACCTTTTCCGGAGACGTACTCAAGACGATCGCCCAACAGTTTCGCGTGGAGAATGCCGAAATCCGGGTCCTGCACGTGCTGCAACCGATCGCCCTCGAAGCACCTCCACAAATGGGCGCAGGCTACGTTCCCGAGTTGCAGGATGAGATGCCGGCGGCCCGCCAGTTGGTGGAGCGCGCCGCAAAGGAGTTGAGCAGCGCGGGATTCCATGTGGATCCCACCGTCACCGTTGGTGACGTGCGCGAGACCATCATCGATTCCGCGGCGGCCTGGCATGCCGACCTTATCGTCGTCGGCTCTCGCGGACATAAAGGCCTCCAGCGTTTGCTGCTGGGCAGTGTGGCGGAGTTCGTTGCCCGCCATGCCCCCTGCTCGGTCGAGGTGGTACGCACCCAACCGAAGATCTGAGCGCAGGGATGGGCCTGCTCGCAGTCGCATAGCGCAACACCGGCAATCTTCGCCGCGTCTTTGTCATTTTGCAGCGCCCCGCGAAGGGATATACCTCGCGGTCGGGCTAGGAGTGCCAACTCTCCAGGACCTCTCCAACCGCCGCCGCAGCCCGTTCGCATTCCTCCCGGCTCACGTCGAAATGGGTGACAAACCGTACAGCCCGCGGCCCCACTCCACTCGCCAGCACGCCACGCTCTTTCAACGCTGCGCAAAACGCCGCCGCATCCCCACCCGCCCGCAGCCCGAAGATCACAATGTTCGTCTGCACCGTGGCCAGATCGATCTCCGCTGCCCCATGCCCCGCCACCGCCTCCGCCAGCAGACGCGCATTCGCGTGGTCCTCGCCCAGCCGCGCCGGCATCTCGTCCAGCGCAATCAATCCCGCGGCTGCCAGCACACCCGCCTGCCGCATCCCGCCGCCCAGCGCCTTACGAAACAGCCGTGCCCGCTTCATCGCGCCCGCGCTGCCCACCAGCATCGATCCCACCGGCGCGCCCAACCCTTTCGACAGCGAGAACATCACCGTATCGAAGCCGATTGTCAGCTCCTTTACGCCAATCCCCAGCGCCGTCGCCGCGTTGAAAATCCGCGCCCCATCCAGATGCACCGGCAGCCCCAGCGCGTGCGCTCCGTCGCAGATCTCCCGCGCCGTCGCCACCGGCATCACGGTCCCGCCCGCCATATTGTGCGTGTTTTCGACACAAATCAATCCCGTCGACGTATGAAACGCCACATTGCGAAAGATCGCCCCACGCACCAGCTCCCACGTCAGAATCCCGCGTTCCGCCGCCACCGTCCGCAGCGTGCATCCGGAAAACGCCGCCGTCATCCCCATCTCCCAGTCCAGCACATGGGCGCGCGCCTCGCACACCACCTCCTGCCCATGTTCGGTGTGGGTCCGAATCGCCACCTGGTTGCCCATCGTCCCGGTTGGCAGAAACAGCGCCGCCTCGCGCCCAAACACCTCCGCCGCCCGCGCCTCCAGGCGATTCACCGTGGGGTCTTCGCCGTACACATCGTCGCCCACCTCAGCCTCAGCCATCGCCTTCCGCATCTTCGCCGTCGGCCGCGTCACCGTATCGCTTCGCAGATCAATCAACACAGAATCTCCTTCCCCTCACGAATCATCCCAGTCACTCTGAGCGCAGCGCAGAATCCCCGTATTCGCATTCGTACACTCATCAAGCCGCGGCCCCCACCAGCAGCCTGCTGAAAACCTCATTTGAAGCCATCCGCCCCCGCGCGGTCAGCCGCACCCAACTCCCCCCAAGCTCCACCAACCCAGCCTCCACCACATCTTCCATCGCCACCATCGCCCCACCCACCAGATCCTGGCCAAACTCCGCCCGCAGCGCCGCCATATCAACTCCCGCATTCATCCGCAACCCTAGAAACATCGCCTCCTCAAACGCCTTCTCCTTGCCAATCACCTCGCTCTCCGGCCTGCCGCCCTCGCCGAACAGCGCCAGCCCAGCCGCCTTGCCCTCGAACCCCGTACCTTGAACCTCGTACCTCGCAAGTTCATCCGCATTCGCCCACCGCACCGCACCTTCCCTCGTCCGCAGCATCGAGTGCGCATCCAGCCCATACCCCACATAGGTCTCGCGCCGCCAATACTTGATGTTGTGCTTCGACTCCCACCCTTTTCGTGCGAAGTTCGAAATCTCGTACTGCCTCACCCCCGCCGCATCCAGCCATTCGCCCGCCGCGAGGTACCATGCCGCAATCTCGTCGTCCGCAGGAACCGTGTCCGCCCCATACTTCGCCCTGCTCCCTGTGCCCGGTTCTCTGTTCCCTGCCTTTAATATCTCGCTACCCAGCCGCGAATCCTCATCCACCTCCAGCATGTACACGCTCACATGCGGAACTCCGCTCTCAATTGCCACCTCCACCGATTCCCGCCAACTCTCGGCGGTCTGCCCCGGCAAGCCCACAATCAAATCCACATTAAGATTCGAAGCCCCCGCCCCCCGCAGCCGCGCAATCTCCGCCAGGCATACCTCCCGCGTATGCAGCCGTCCCACTGCCGCCGCCTCACGATCCACAAAGGACTGCACCCCAAAACTCACCCGGTTCATGCCCTGCCGCAACATCTCCGCCAGCGTCTCATCGCTCAACTGGCCCGGCGCGCATTCCAGCGTTACCTCCGCATCTTTGGTAATCTCAAACTCCGCGCGCAGCGCAGCAAACAATTGCCGCATCTGCTCCGCGCCCAGCAGGCTCGGCGTCCCTCCGCCCAGGTACACGGAATCCACATACCTTGAGAGCGCTGCACTATTCGGCCCTTGCGCCAGCTCCGCCACGCGTTCCCGGCTGGCAGCAATCTCCGCGCACACCCGCTCCACATATCCGTCCATCCGCCTCGCCCCGAACACCCCTGAGGCAAAGTTGCAGTAGGTACATTTCGCTTTACAGAACGGCACCGAGATGTATACTCCAACAGCAGGCTGGGCCATCCCTCCATTCTTTCATGCCGTAAAAAAATCGGGCCCCTTGCATCTCGCGCTCATCTAAATAAAAAAATCAGATTCCCGGAGTCGCCATGACACGTCCTGACGCAACCCGGTTCAGTTTCCTTGTTGTGTTTTCTGCCCTGGTCCTGGTAAAGCTCTTCTGTCTCCTCGCGACCCACCAGCGCACCAGCGTCCATGCCGCTGAGCGGGCCGGCGCCATCCCGGACGACGACGCGCGCATCCCCGCAAAGCGCCCGGAGAAGCAAACTCCCTCCACCACGCCGGTTCTCGTGGAGCTGTTCACCTCCGAGGGCTGCTCCAGCTGTCCTATCGCCGATGCCCTGCTCGCCCGCCTGCAGCAGGCCCAGCCCGTCCCCGCAGCCGACATCCTCGCGCTCGAAGAGCACGTCGATTACTGGAACTCGCTTGGCTGGCACGATCGCTTCTCCTCGCAGCAGTTCAGCGCCCGCCAAACCGCGTACATCGATCGTCTCCGCCTCAATAGCGAATACACCCCGCAGATGATCGTCGACGGCACCGACCAGTTTGCCGGCAACGACGTCGTTCACGCGCTCCGCGCCATCGCCCACGCCGCCGTCGCACCCAAGCTCGCGCTTTCCCTGTCCCCCCTTGCCTTTGACGGCAAACACATCGTAGGCACAGTCCGCATTCCCAAGGCGGCCGCATCGCTGCGTGACTCCGAAGTCCCAGCCGCGCGCCAGGCCGATATCTACGCCGCGGTCGTCCAATCCATCGCCTCCACCCAGGTTCTCGCCGGCGAAAACGGCGGCCGGACCCTCCATCACGTCTCCGTCGTCCGCGAAATGCAGCGCATCGGCAGCGTGGCCCAGGCAACCTCCGCGCGGCTCAAGTTCTCCCTCGACACCCCCAAAGACGCCGCCTCGGCAAACCTCCGCGTCGTCGTCTTCGTCCAGCGCGCGGGACAGGGGGCTATCCTTGGGGCCATCTCCTCCCCGTCCGTCTCCGGCTCGGAAATCTCCGCCGCAGCCGCGCCGGCGCCGCCCGCGCGTTAGGAATTCGCGGCTAATCGGCCGGGGCGGAATCCCTCCGCCGCCATCGCCATCTAAAATAGAACGATACGGATGGCAGACCAGGAAAAATCTACGCAGCCGAAGCAAGCTTCGCGCAAGGCCGCTAAACGCGAGCGGCCCGAACTCTCCGACGACGTCGCCGGCAAGGCCTACGACTCGCGCCTCATGCGTCGCCTGCTCACCTACCTTCGCCCCTACAAGCCTCAGGTCGTCATCTCCTGCGTCGCCACCATCCTCAAGGCTGCCGCCGACAGCGCCGGCCCTTTGCTGGTCATGATCGCCGTCGACACCTACATGTCCGGGGCCTCACCCTCGCACCTCTCCTGGCTTCCCCGCCAACTCGCCGCGCTCAGTGGCCATCCCATCTCGCCCATGCGCGGCGTCACCTTGATCGCCGCAATCTACCTCGCCGCGCTCTTCTTCACCTTCCTGCTGGAACTCCTGCAGACCTACCTGATGCAGTGGACCGGGCAGAAGGTCATGTTCGACCTGCGCAGCCAGATCTTCCGCCACCTGCAGCGCATGTCCCCCGCCTTCTACGACAAGCATCCCGTCGGCCGCCTCGTCACCCGCCTCACCTCCGACGTCGACGCGCTCAACGAGATGTTTACCTCCGGCGTGCTCGCCATCTTCGAGGACATCTTCACCCTCTCCTTCATCGTGGCCATCATGCTCTACAAGAGCTGGCCGCTCGCCCTGCTCACGCTCGCCGTCATTCCCGCCATCCTCTTCGTCACCCGCATCTTTCGCGCCAAGGTGCGCGAGAGCTACCGCCGCCAGCGCGCCGCAACCGCGCGCATCAACTCCTTCACCCAGGAGTATGTCTCCGGAATGCCGGTCGTCCAGCTCTTCAACCGCGAACGCCGCGCCTTCCGCGACTTCTCCGCCGTCAACGCCGAGAACAAGCAGGCCTGGACCGACGCCATCTTCGCCTACGCCTGGTATTATCCCGTCGTCGAATTCCTCTCCTCCACCGCCATCGCGCTGGTCCTCTGGCGCGGCGGCATCGCCGTGCTGCACAACGACGCCGTCCTGGCCGGACTCAGCGCCATCGGCCTGCATCCAGGCCGCGTCACTGGCTTCTTCGGGACCGTCACCATCGGTGTTCTCATCGGCTTCATCCAGTACGCGCAGCGCTTCTTCCGCCCGATTCAGGACCTCAGCGAAAAATACAACATCCTGCAGGCTGCCATGGCCGCCAGCGAGCGCGTCTTCAAGCTGCTCGACACCACGCCCATCATCGTCTCGCCCGCCAACCCCATCGCTGCCCTGCCCAGCGGCTCCATCGAATTCCGCAACGTCTGGTTCACCTACCAGCCCCTCACCGAGGAGCAGCAGCTCCATCTAAGGTCTGTCCTCCTGAGCGAAGCGCGGAGCGTGGAGTCGAAGGACCTGCGGTTCATCGCCGAGCAACTCACCTCCGGCCCACTCGCCGACGTCGAATGGATCCTCCGCGGCGTCTCCTTCACCGTCTCGCCCGGCGAAACCGCCGCCATCGTCGGTCACACCGGCGCGGGCAAGACCACCATCATCTCCCTGATGATGCGCTTCTACGACATCCAGCACGGCTCCATCCTGGTCGACGGCGTGGACATCCGCGATCAGGACCTCACCGACCTCCGCCGCCGCTTCGGCGTCGTCCTGCAGGACCCGTTCCTCTTCACCGGCACCATCGCCGACAACATCCGCCTCGGCAGCACGTGGATCACCGATGAAGCCCTCGAGATGGCCGCCGAAGAGGTCAACGTCGCCGACTTCATCCGCACCCTCCCCGGGGGTTTCCAGGAACCTGTGCGCGAGCGCGGCGCCACGCTGTCCACCGGCCAGAAGCAGCTCATCAGCTTCGCGCGCGCCCTCGCCCACGCGCCCGAAATCCTCATCCTCGACGAGGCCACCAGCTCCGTCGACACCGACACCGAGCATCGCGTCCGCCTCGCACTCGCGCGTATGATCACCGGCCGGACGTCGGTGCTAATTGCGCACCGCCTCAGCACGGTGCAGTCCGCCGACACCATCCTCGTCATGCACAAAGGCACCCTGCGCGAGCGCGGCACCCACCAGCAACTCCTCGCCCAGCGCGGCCTCTATTGGAAGCTTTACCAACTCCAGTACAAAGACCAGGAACTGCCCGGGGCAGCCCTCCCAGAGTCCACCTCCTCTCCCATCCCCTCCACGGTTTAGGCAGTCGTTTTCGACCCTCCGGCAGGTTGAGAAAATGCCGTCTCCGGGATTTCCACTTGACAGCCCACGTTTTCGGGAGTCTCGTAGTCCCACGGTTCCGCTGAATTCAGCGGTTTCTCCCGGTCAGCCCTACCAGACATCCATCGGGGACAGCGGCTTACAAAATACCCCGAACCCTTGCAACTCAAATTCACGGAGATCCGGACTCATATCCCTGAGCTCGGTCCATGCTGTCTCTGGCCCACCGAGCCGCAACCCCTTGCGGGAGAGCACCCAAAGGAGAATTCATATGCCAATCATACCCATACCCCCGATTCCGATTCCCATTCCAGTGCCAATCCCAACCCCCACGCAAACCCAGCTCCAGAGCGGACTTGGCGGAGTCGTTGGATGCGACTTCAACGCCGCCCAGAACAAACTCGTCTTCGTCGAATACAGTGGCAAGTTGTCGTCGCTCACCGTCGCTCCAGCCACCCCCGGCTACAGCGTCCTTGGAAGTGGTTACACTAATCCCGAAGACGTTAAGCTCAGCAACGATGGCCTTCACGCCTACGTCACCGAGCGGTCCGGCGACCTGGTGAAAGTCGCGCTTGCCAGCGCCAATCGCAGCGCGGCAACCGTAGTCGCCTCCGGCATCAACTCCCCCCAGCAAATGTTCCTCGACGAGGCACATAACTCCGCCTACGTGGTCGAGTACGCCTCGCCGGGAAGGCTGCTGAAGATCAACCTCACCAGTGGCGCCAAGACCGTCATCACCGGCGCGCTCACCTATCCCATTGGCCTCACCCTCACGTCGGACCTGCAGTACGCCTACGTCAGCGACCAATCCGGGCACATCAACGAGGTCCAGATCTCCAGCGGTACCATCACCGCCATCTCCACAGGCCTCACCAACCCGTTCTTCCTCACCTGGGCCGATGCGGCGCAGGACATGCTCTACGTCCCGCAGCGCGACCCGTCCAACTCCATCGCCACGGTAAGCGTATCCAGTGGCGCGCAGAACGTCGTGGTCAGCGGAGTGCCCTTCCGTCCCTCCAGTTGCGTCGTCCCCTACGCGGGGCAGCTTCTGGTCTGTTGCGACTCGGTCATCGAGGATGTCGTCTTTGCCGGCTTCCTCAGCAATGGGCCGCTCTTGATGGGTATCGGGCAGATCCCCGCCAACTTCATCAACTCGGGAACCGGAATGGCCACCACACCGTCCGGCTCGCCCTACCAGGTGACGAACGCGCCCTTCGGCGGAACTCTGCCCATCATGGTCAACTACCAGTCGGCCTACAACGCAGGCGCCCGCTTCTACCAGGTGCAGGTGGATTCGGTCGTGCAAACCGGCAGTTGGACCGTCTACCACTGGACCGGCACCACCAACGTCCTCATCACCGTTCCGTCCGCGACCGTGGGTACCACCCCTGGGTGCTACCCGGTCCATGCCGTCACAGAGTTGTTCAACTATCAGCCGCCGGCGCTGGGATACGAACTCGACAGCACCGCGCTCACCAATGGACTGCATCACATCGAGCTGCAATTCCTCGATGCCTCCGGCAATAAGCTGACGCCCAACCTGGTCAGCCTCTCCGTGCTGGTCGAGATCAACAACCAACAGTGCGTGGCCGTCCTCCAGGCTCCGGTCCTCAACACCTCGCCCGCAACCGGCGCGGACACCTGCGGAGTGCTGCACTATGGCACCAGCAAAACCACAACCGTCTCGCTGGCCTTCACCGCGAGCCATCCCGCGAACTTCGCCACCTTCTCGACCTCGCTGGTTCGCGGCGTCACCCCGCTGGGCGATCCTCCGTTGCCGGCGGAGCTGCCCAGCGGACCCGTCACCGCCGCTCCGGGTGACTCACCCATCACGCCCGCGCCGACGGTCGCCAATCTGCTCGGCACTTGCCCGACCGCTGGTTTTGCCGCTGAGGTCTACGTCGCAGCCACCATGACCAACGGAAATGGCCGGCAAAGCCAGTACGACGCCGAGGCCCTGATGGGCTTCGTCCTGACCACCTGAGCGGGCCACAACGCTGCAACCCCGCCCTGGGCGCGACCTCCATCACGCCCGGGGTGGGACGCATCTCGAAGGCGCCAGGTGCCCATCGGAGACCGCGCGCGGGGTCACCCGCACTCAGTCTCCCGCAGGACCCGCTCCACCACCGCGCCCCAATACAAGTCGGTCGGTCTGCGGTACGCCTCGTTGTGCCCCAACCCTCGCACCACCACCAGCTCCCCGCGATCTCCGCAAGCCTCCGCAATCCGCCGCCCCATCGCGACCGGAAACAGCCCGTCCCCGTCGCTGTGCAGCACGCACACCGGCACCTGCGCATTGCGCATTGCCGCCACCGTGCCCCAAATATCCGGCGCAAACCGCCGCACCAGCCATCCCGGCACCCAGGCCGCCCGAGTCGCCTCCCGAAACGTCGTAAAAGCCTCGCACAGAAATAATCCCGCGGCCACGGGCCGTAGTCCCTCCACCCCGCACCCCGCAACCCCGCTCCCCATGGAGAATCCCAGCACCCAAACCGCCCGCTCTACACCCACGCGTCGCCGCACCTCTGCATACGCCGACACCAGATCCTCATCGCAATGCTCGGCGCGAACCGTCCCCGAACTCATCCCGTACCCCGAGTAGTTGAAGACCATCGACCCCACCCCGCGCTCCTGCAGAAACGCCTGCACCGCGCTCCAGTGCTCTACCGTCTCCCCGATCCCGTGGCAGATCAAAACCACGGGCGCCCCGTCCCCCGCCGCCGCCAACACCCCCGCCAGGCTCCGCTCCCCGCTCGCGAAGGAAAATCTCTCAGCGGCCACCGGCTGCGCCATCCGCCTGGTCACCCCCAGCACTCGGTCACGCGTCAGTAGAGCGCGGCTGATCGCGGTAACGAAGATCGAAAACAGATTCAGCTGCCACCGCTTGGCCTGCGCGGCCGGCATCACCGTCTCGCCATCCCTCCTGATTTCCGTTCGCGTCTCGCTGGTCTCCGGCATCTGCTATCAAGGTACCGCCGATCGTCCCACCCGCGAACAGGCGAACCCCACCTGCGCCTGCCGGCAGTCCGGCCGCGCAGAAAATCTGTCGCCGCACGACACCCTTATTCTGCGCGGCTGCATCCAAACAATTCCTCGGGTTCATTCAATGTCCGGGAGACTCCCCCCGATGCAGGAAGGTATTCGCACCCTTATCAGTCACCACTCCGTCGACGAGACGGTCACCCAGGTCCAATCCCTGCTCCGGCAAAAGGGCATCAAGCTCTTCTGTCTCATCGATCACTCCGGCGAAGCCGCCGCCGCTGGCCTGGACATGCGCCCCACCAAGCTTCTGATCTTCGGCAACCCCAAAGCCGGCACGCCCCTCATGGTCGCCGCACCCGCCACTGCGCTCGATCTCCCGCTCAAAATCCTCGTCGCGGAATCCCCAACCGGCGAAGTGCTCATCTCCTGGAACGATCCCTCCTGGCTCCAGCAGCGCCACGGCTTCCCTCCCGCGCTCGCCGCAAATCTCGCTGCCGCCGAACTCCTCGCCAACGCCGCCGCAGACTGAGCCCCGTTATTTCGCCGGTGCCGCAGCCGCCCCACCTGCCGGAGGGGCCTGCGGCACCACGTTCCTCACCTCGGACGTCGCCACCTCCACCGCCCCGTAGCGATCGCGATGCAGATCATGCACCGCAATGCGCAGGAAGTACTCGCCCTTGGCCGGCGTGCTGATCTCGTCATGCCGCACCACGCCCTGCGCCAACAATTGCTTCAGGTCATCCGTCGTCCCCGCGAAGTGCGCCGTACTGTACTGCGTGTTCACCAGCTCGCCGTCCGCGCTATACGCGAAGATAATCGTGCTGAAGTCGGCGTGAATCTTCCCGTCGCTCCCGTGAAAGAACACCAGGTCCGCCGGTTCGACCGCGCAATTCACACCGTAACGCCGATATGGCCCCTGTGTCTTCGGCGAGGGCTGATTCCCCGCCGCCACCTTCTCCTCTGTCTGCGCCTTCGGGGTCAACGGCCACACTCCCACCTTGATCAGTATCTCTCCAGGCGTCGGCGCGCCCCGCATCATCGCCAGCCTCAACGAGTCCATCGTCGTAGGAGCTTCTCCCGCCGTAATCGCCGCGTCCGGCTTCGCCGCCAGGTTGACCTTCTGCGGATCGTCCGCGTAATAGCCTTTCCGATATGCAAGATTCAACCCCGGCCGCTCCACCTCGATCTTGATCTTCCGCAGTTTGCCGTCGCGCTCCGAGTTGGTCGGTGTGTAGCTCAGCGTATAGAAGTTCGATCCTTGGTCAATCGCCGCCGCCACCGCCTGGGTCAGCCCATTCGTATTCAGAAACGCCCTGCCCCCGGTAGCATCGGCCATCTGGGTCATCGTGGCGTGCTCTGCCGCCGTGTCGCTGAAGAACTTCTGCTGATCCTGGTTCATCCGCTGAATGCCGGTCTTCGGGTTGCTGTAGTTGCGCGTGGTCGATGCCTGAAACATTGGCGACGTCATCATCCCGCGTGCGTCAATCGGATACACCGCCACCTGGCTCCGCCCCAGCAGCGACACCGTGTCGCGAAACTCATCCTCCGAACTCCCCACTCCCACAAACGGATCGGCCTGCATGCCCGACGTGTCCGGCAGAATGTCGATCGGAAACGACCCCGAAAACCAGATCAGATTCTTCCGCCCCGGAATCGCCGACAGATACCGCGCAATCTGGTTCATTGCGTCCAGTGTGTACTTCACCCGCAACTGCAACTGAAAACTCTGCGTCTGCGCCTCGAAGTCGCGCATGTTCGCGATCACCTGCGTCATGCCCGGAAGGTCCATGTCCTCCATATCGTCTGCCGCACTGTTTTGAATTCCGCCGCCCCCTACCTGGTCGTCCAGCAAAGCCGAGGCCTTCCCCACCCCCTTCTCCAGCACCCGCCGCAGCACCTCCGGATCGCCGGTGAATCCCTGCAAAAGAGTCAGGTGCGTCGTCAGCCCGAAGATCGCCACCTGCGTCCCCGGCGGCGTCGCCTTTAGATACGCCAGCAACTGCGCCCGCACATACGCCTGATCCTGCATTGGCGTATTCAGCGCATCCAGCAGCACAAGGTTCACCGCGCCGCTCACCGGGGCCGGCGTGTAGTTGGTATAGATCCCCGCCGGAAACTTTGGCATCGGATCAAATCGCGCCGCATCCGCCGCCGTCAGCGCCGAATGCTCTTCGAAATTCTTAACAACCTGCGGAACCCCACTCTCCGCCAACTTGAAATCGTTCGCCGTCAGCCCATGCACCGGCTTGTGGTTGCCGTCCGTCACCACTACATCGACGACCACCAGTTGCGCATTCGCCTTCAGCGTCGTGACCGGAGCCGGTTTAGTTGCAGGTTGACTTACCGCCGCGGGTGCAACCGGCTTACTCTGCGCGAACCCGCTGCAGGCAAACATCCCCAACGCGACCCAGATGAAGCCGGCACGACTCTGCATGGAAGGCATCCTCGTTTCGCAATCCGTAATCCGGTGCGGCTCACTGCGCAGATGTGGCAGCCGCCACCAGCGGCGCCAGCTTCGCCACCGCTGCAACCGGAATCTCGACCGCGCCAAAGCGGTCCGTTCCCAGATCGTGCACCGCGGTGCGCAGATAGTATTCCCCAGTCGCCGGCACGCTGACCTCCTGGTGGAACGGCAACCCGACCCGCGCCAGATTTGCGTACGCAGCCAGGGTCAGGGTGCCTCGCACCCTCTGCGTCGCGCGGTTCACAATGGTGCCGCCGGCGTCATACACAAACGTCAGCACTTCCGCCTGGAACCGGTAGCGCCCATCGGGTGTCGGCGTGATTTGTACGTCCTTCGCGTCCACCGCAATGTCGATGGCATAGCGACGGAACGGCCCTTTTACCTCGGCCTTCGCTCCCGTATCCATGCTCAGCGCATTCCCCTTCGCCACCGCAGCTTCTGTGCCGCCGCTTACCGGTAGCACCTGCAGCTTCATCATGATCGCGGTTGCATTCGGCGCGCCGCGCAGCATCGCTTTGATGAACGGAGTGGGCTGCTCCGGCATGGGGCCGGTGAGTTCCAGCTTCGCCTTGGCCTTCGCATCGTCTGAGAAGTAGCCGCTGCGATAAGCAAGGTCCACGCCCGGTCGCGCCAGCTTCACCTGGATCTTGCGGAAAGCTCCGTTCTGCTTGGAATTCGTGGGCGTATACGACAGCGTGTAGTAGTTTGAGCCGTTCTCGATCGCTCTTCGTACAGCCTCGCTCAGCCCGTTTCCGTCAACGTAGGCCTGCCCGCCGGTGCGGGACGCGATCTGCCGCACACTGTTCTGTTGGTCGAAGTTGGCCTGCTCGATTTTAGTCAGGGTGCCCACGATCCCGCCGTTGTTCATGCCGGACACCGTTGGAGTAGTCCCGATGGGTGTGTTCGTGGTCGTCAGCCCATAAGCCAGCACGGGATAGACCGAGACCTCACTGCGCGCCAGCAGGTCCTCGGTGTCGCGTGCTTCCTCGCCTGTATCCCCGACGACTTCAAATGGATGTTCAACACCGGTGAGATCGGGAAGCACAGTCAGCGGAAATGAACCCGAAAACCAGATCAGGTTCTTGCGCCCCGGAATTCCGGCCAAAAAATGCGCCAGCTGATTCATCGCATCCAGCGTGGCCTGCGCGCGAATTTGCGAATCGGTGGAAGCCTGCACCGCTTCAAACTGCTGCACGCTCGCCATCAGCTGCGCCATGTCGACGGCATCGCCCATCACGTTGGTTATCTGCTGAGATACAGGTCCATTCAGGTCGCTGCCGTTGCCAGGACTGTCGGCCAGCAGCAGCGATGAGCCCGCCCTCGATTTCTCAACCACCGCCTTCAGCGCTTCCAAATTGGAGGTAAACCCCTGCAGCATGATCAGCCGGTCATTCAACCCAAAGATGGCAATGCTCGTGCCGGGCGGGGTCTTGTTCAGGAAGTCAAGCAACTGTTGCCGCACGTACATCTGGTCCTTCATTTGCGTATTCAGCGCGTCCAGCAGCAGCACATTCACCGCGGTCCCCGGCGGCACCGGCGTGTAGTTCGTAAAGATTCCCGGGGGGAGATGTGGCATCGCAGGCCGCACTTTCTGCGGCATCGCAACGTGCTCTTCGAAGCTCGAAATCTGTTGCGCGGCGCCATCCTCCAGCACCTTAAAATCGCTCGCCTTCAGGTTGTGGATGGGCGCCTGTTTGTTGTCCGTCACCACCACGTCCACGATCACCAGTTGGGCCTTGGCCTTCAACGTACTCACCGGCCCCTGCGCGCTCTGCGGCCCGGGTGCGGGCGGCGCGGCCTGCGGCCGGGCGCCCGGCCTCGGCGTCGACGTGCCCAGCGGGTCGGTCGCGCTCGGCATGGTCCCCTGCTGCTGCGCAATCGCAGCTCCCGTCGCTCCCACCACCGCAACCAGGCACAGCAAACTTGCCCAATGGGACATAGATCTCTCCCTTTATCGCAAACCAGTGTAGCCGATTATCGCGAACCTACTCTTGTGAATCTGCGCCGAAGAGAATCCAGCCTCCCCACCCGCGGGCGGAATCAATTCTCCGCTGGCCGCTTGTAGGGCGTCTGCATGCGCGCGCGGCATTCGTTGATGGCGCCCTGCGTATTGTCGTTGGTCTGGACGCACAAGCGGTACTCATTCACCGCCCGGTCGCGCTGGCCCGTCACGTCGAAGATATAGCCCAGATGGATGTGACTCCACACCTCGGTCCAGCGTGGGTCATCGTCGCCGCGCAGCGCGTCGCGGAAGCTGTTCGCCGCCGACTGGTAGTTCCGCTGCGCGAAGAACACCTCGCCAATCCGATACGACGCCAGCGAACTCGCCTTGTTGGCATCCAGCGCCTTCTGGTACTCGCCCAGCGCCCCCGTGTAGTCGCCCTGCGCATACAACTGCTGCCCGCGCAGCACGGCCACGCGCACCGCCAGGTCGGGTGTGCTCTTCAACACCCAGTTCTCCGGATCGATCTGGATCCTCCGCGGCCGCCCAAACGTCTCCACCGTGTACGCCGAATCCGTCCCCGCAACATCGATCCGCCGGTCTTCCGTCTTGCCGTCCGTCTCAATCCGCAACTCGACCGGCATGCGGAACAGGTCCAGGTCCTCGCTGATCGCGCCCACCGTGCGAAATCCCTTGTTGTTGCCCAGCCGATACACCGAATACTTATCCACAAACGCCGGCGCGCCCGTGCCGTCGACCCATTGCGAGAAGAATGCCGTCAGCTCCAGCTTGCTCTGCGACTCCGCCTCGGCCTGCACATCGGCGCTGCGAACGCCCTTGTCCTTATAGTCCGCCAGCACCCCGCGCAGAAACTTCTGGAACGTGTCGTCGCCCATCTCCCAGCGCAGCATATGGAAGACCATCGCGCCCTTCTCCAGTGTCATCGACTGGAACTGCGGGGAGTACGGGTCCAGCCGCCCCAGCGTGCTCAGCGGCTCCGTGTCATACGCCAGCGCCCCCGCGCTCACATCGTTGATCGCGTTCTGAAACGCGCTCTTGCCCGCCGAATCCTCCAGGTACATCAGCTCCCCGTAGCGCGACATCCCATTCGTAATCCACGCATCGTTCAGCGTCGCCGGCGACACCGCCGACCCCCACCACTGGTGTGCCAGCGTATTCGCCAGCAAGCGCTGCGGATTGGTCGCCATGCTGAACCGGTTGCCCGCCACGGCGATAATCTCCGGCGCCCAGAACGCCCCGCCACCCACCGCGTCCTCCGGCAGCTCCACAATGTTGATCCGCCCCGACTCCGGCTCGCCGAATACGCTGGTCAGGTATTCAAACTCGCGCCCCGCCAGCGCCGCAAACTCCGCCACGTTGGCCTTGCGTTTGTCGGTCGCATACACGTGGATGTTGGCGTAGCCCGATCCGCTCACCGCCGGCATAAACTTGCCCGCGATAATAGTCCCCGGGAATCCCGGCTTCGCCCAATCGAAGCCGAACTCCGTGCCCCCGTCCGGCAGCGACTTCTTCGTCGGTGTCCCGCTGCCCACCACGGTGTAGCCCGCCGGAACCTGGATGTGCATCTCCGCCGTAAAGCGGTCGGTAAACAAACCCGTCATCGGAAACCACGCCCCCGGATACAGCAGAATGCTGATCGGGTCGGCGACGGCCGCCAGCTTGATGCCTTCCACCGGGCTCGTATCCGAACCCGTCAGAATGCCTGAATAGTCAAAGTGATAGGTCGTCGACGTGCCCTTCGGTATCGGCGTCGGCAGCGTAATCCGCACCGTCGAGTTCGGGGTCAGGCGCTCCGAGTTCAGCGCCGCGCCGCTCTTGTCCGTCAGCCTGGTAATGGCCAGGCCATTGTTCAGCTCCAGGCTGACGGTCGTCAGGTCCTCCAGCGCCGTAAACGTAACCTCTGCCGTGGCAGTCAGCTTGCCCAGCGCCGGATCCAGGTCCGCGTCGATCACATAGCCGGTAACGTTCAGTTGCTGCCGAACCGGCGCGCCCAGCGCACGCCGCCACGCCGGCCCCACCACCACGCTCAGAACAATCAACGCGGCCACTGCAATCCGCATCGCGCCGCGACCCTGCCCTCGGAAACCCATGCGCTCGTAGACCCTCACGTGCCCTTCACCCTTGAATCTATCGTAATGCTCCTTCGATCAGCGTGGGGCCTCAGCCCCACCAACCGCCTTCCGCGACAAAAGGGGCTTCAGCCCCGGGCCGTCGTTCCTGCCCATTGGACGCACCAATTTGCCAACCGTTGACCGTCTATGCGCTTAGACGCCATTCCTCTCGTTTCGGCTCGCCCCCAACAACCCCTCCACCGCATCGCAAACCTTCCCAATCGGGTCCGCCGCACCCTCCGGCAGCAACAAGGCCCTTGCCTCCGCCAAATCCGCCACCATCTCCCGCCGCGCCGCCGTATCCTCCAGCAGCGGCCGCAGCGCCTCTGCCAACCCCGCTGCCGTGAACCGCTCGTTCAACAACTCCGGCACAATTCGTCGCCCTGCCACCAGGTTCACCATCCCTACCGGCAAGTTCCCGTCCGCGTCGGGCAGCTCCGGAATCTCCCCCGGATACCGGATCATCCGTTTCGCCACGGCAAACGTCAATGCCGACACCCGGTATACCACCACGAATGGGTTCCCAATCGTCAGCGCCTGCACCGTCGCCGTCCCGCTCGCCACCACCGCCGCCCGCGCATGAAACAGCGCCTCCCGCGCGTCCCGCACCAGGGTGCAGTTCCCCCCCGATTCCTCGTCATTCCCCCCAAAACTCTTGTCATTCTGAGCGGAGCGAAGAACCCCCGCGTTTGTCTTTTCTTCCCGTCCGGCCCACAATCTCCGCGTTGCAATCTCGCCATCGATGAGAGCCTGTATCACCGTTTGATCAGTAATCGTGGACGCTACCGGAATCACGAACTCGTACTCGCTTCCCAGCGCTGCGGCCGCGCCCAGCATTGCGGGCAGATTCATCGCGACCTCTTTCACGCGGCTGCCCGGCAACAGCGCAATCCACTCCTTTGCCGGATCCAGCCCATACCGCTCCGCATACTCCTCCCGCGTCACCCTCGGCATCGCCAACCGCGCCAGCGGATGCCCCACAAACTCCGCATCAACCCCGCGCGCCCGGTAGAACGGAGCCTCAAACGGAAAAATCACCAGCATCCGGTTCACCCGCCGCTGCACCCACCGGATGCGCCGCCGCTTCCACGCCCACAGTTGCGGGCTCACAAAGTACAGCACCGGCACTCCACGTCGCCGCAGATGCTTGGCCAGCCGCAGGTTCACGTCCGGAAAATCGATCAGAATCGCCACATCCGGCCGGTCCCGCTTGATCGATCCCACCAGCCGCCAGTATTGCCGGTAGATAAACGGCGCATGCCGGATCACCTCGGTCAGCCCCATGTGCGCCACATCCTCGGCCCGCACCACCCGCTGCTGCCCCGCCGCCTCCATCGCCGCCCCGCCCAGGCCGACAAACGTAGCTCCCGGCATACGGGCCCGCAGACGGGCAATTATCTCCGCCCCATAGTGGTCCCCTGAAGCTTCGCCGGCCGAAAGAAAAATCCGCGGATTGGACCTGGTAATAATGCAGATAAGTGTAGCGTCTAAACCGGCGCGGGCAGGTATATCCTTTCCGCGCATAGATTTATCCATTGGCATTGCATTGCCGGTGGCCTCCAGCGGGCGTCCAGGCTCGCAGGCAGCAAGTCCAACGAAACGCCAGGGCGTTCGACGAAAGGAGCGACTGCCTCGGCTACCAACCCAGAGAAACGCGGATTTGCCCGCCATGCCGCCATGCCGCCTTACTGCCCGTCCTGCGGGGATTCTGATATATCTATGCGATCCCCGGGGGGAAGACCAGGACACATGCCAGCGGCCACCAAAACCCTTCGCGCCACGCTCGAAAAGGACACCCGTGCCCTTGGCTGGACTATCGCCCGCGTGCCTTTCGATCCCGCCAAGGCCTGGAAGCAGAAGATTCGGCTGCGCGTCCGCGGCGAAGTCAACGGCTTCGCCTTCCGCACGTCTCTGTTCCCTGACCCGCGCGGCGGCTTCTACCTCCTCGTCAACCGTGCCATGCAGCAGGGCGCCGGCGTCTGCCTCGGCGACACCGCCGACTTCCGCCTCGAGCCCGACCTCGCCCCCCGCGATGCCGAACTGCCCGACGAACTTGCCGTCCTGCTCGACGAAGAGCCCGGCCTGCGCGACTGGTTCAGCAACCTGACCGAATACATGCGCCGCGAGATCGGCAAGTGGGTCATCGGCGTCAAGTCCGGCGAAGCCCGCATGCGCCGCGCCCAGCAGATGGCCGAGCGCCTGTTCGCCACCATGGAGGGCGAGCGCGAACTGCCGCCTGCCATCGCCGCAGCCTTCCGCCGCCGGCCCAAAGCCCGGGCCGGCTGGGCAAAGATGACCCCTACCCAGCGCCGCGCCTTGTTGATGGCCGTCTTCTACTACCAAACCATTGACGCCCGCGAGCGCCGCATCGAGAAGCTCTGCGATGCAGCGGAGCTCCGCTCATGACTCCGCCCCTCCCGACAACGGCCGCAAACCGGGAATCCAAGGACGCGCGCCCGGAGTCCAACCAAGGGGCCCAGTACGCCCAAACCTTGACTCGCTCATTTTCCTCGTTCGCCGTTTTCCATCTCCGCCGCCGGTCGCTGCTGCGCGCCAACTTGCTGGTGCTGGGAAGTTTCCTCGCCTCTTTCTGGCTCTCCGGCTTTCCCCGCACGCGCGCCACGCCGCTGCTCGCCATTCCGGCTCTCCTCGCCATCATGGGCCTCATCGAAACCGTCCGTTGCGTACAGCCGCGCTGGGACCTATATCATTTCGGCATCCTCCTTTTGCTGTTGATGGACATGATGGTTCTCTGCCTCATCCTGTTTTTCCTCTTCTTCCCCTATCTCGTTTAGACTGTGTGCTTTCACCGGCCCGGCGGGCGCATTTGAGGTATACTCAGCACCTGTCAGTTACGTAAAAGGAGTCTTTCCATGATCAAGGGATTTCGGGACTTTATCCTCCGCGGCAATGTGATGGATCTGGCGGTCGCCGTCATCATCGGCGCAGCCTTCACCGCCATCGTCACCGCGCTTACGGCCGACATCATCAACCCCCTGCTCGGCGCCTTCATCGGCAAGCCCAGCTTCGACTGGATCGTCGACGTCCACGGCGGCAAAGTCCTGCTCGGCACCTTCGTCACCGCCATCATTAACTTCCTCATCCTCGCCGGAGTCGTCTACTTCTTCCTCGTCGTCCCCACCCAATACCTGCTGAAGAAGTTCAACCCTCCTGCCGCTGAACCGCCGGCGACTCGGGCGTGCCCGCAGTGCCTGGGCGATATACCCATCGCCGCTACGCGCTGCAAGTTCTGCACCCAGCCGGTGGTATAGAACGTCCAAACAGGCACGTTCAGCCTGAAAGGAGTGGCTGCGCAATCGTCCGTCACGCTAACTACTGCAGCTGAGATTCCACCTTAGGCCCAACGATTTTGACCGGACATAGATCTTTCGCATCGCTGCTTCCCCTGGTCGTTCTTCTGTTCGTCGCGGGTCAGACTCCGCGGCCTGCAGCCGAGTCCGCTGGCGCGCCCATTGCCGCGCCCAGCGAGCGCCCGCAGACCGCAATTCACGCCTTCGGCTTTCACGATTTCACGCGCCAGGCCGCGCTGGACGCGGAGTTCCTTGCCGTGCCCGACGCCAAACTCGCCCAGCAGCATCTCCAGGTGCTCACCGCCGCGCCCCACTGGGCCAGTTCGCCGCAGGACTACGCCACCGCGCAGTACGTCGCCGACCGCTTCAAGGCCGCCGGCCTCCAAACCGAGATCGTGCCCTACAGCGTGCTGATGACAAGCCTGTGTCGATCCTCGTCGAAGCCTTCGACGCAACCGGCAGCAAGATCTTCAGCGGCCCCACGCGCGAGCACGTCGCGCCCGCCGCCAACGGCGCCGTCGACCACTTCCAGGACGATCCCTCCATGCTTCCAGGCTTCAACAGCTCGGCCGCTTCGGGCGATGTCACCGCACCGGTCGTCTACGTCAACTACGGCCGGCTTCAGGACTTCCAGCAAGCTCGCCGAGCTCGGCGTCAGCCTGAAGGACAAGATCGCGCTGGTGCGCTACGGCAGAACTTTCGCGGCGTCAAGGTCTACCTGGCCCAGCAGTACGGAGCCAAAGGCGTGCTGCTCTACTCCGATCCCGCCGACGATGGCTCGCGCAGCGGCGAGGCCTATCCCGACGGCCCCGATCGCGCCCGATTCCGCGGTGCAGCGAGGCTCCGTGCAGTTTCTGCCCATCTATCCCGGCGACCCCACCACGCCGGGCGTCGCCTCGGTGCCCGGGCTTCCCGCGTCCCAGCGCATCCCCGTCGACAAGCTGCAGAACGACCTGCCCAGCATCCCGGTGGATCCTCTCTCCGCCGCGCGACGCGGCCCCCATCCTGCGCGCGCTCGGCGGGCCGGCTGCGCCGCACGACTGGCAGGGCGGCCTGCCCTTTCCCTATCGCCTCGGCGGCGCCACGCAGCACCCGTCACCGTCCATATGCGCCTGGTCCAGGACACTCGCCTGCGCACCATCTGGGACGTCATCGGCAAGATTCCCGGCGCCTCCGAACCGAGCCAATGGGTGATCGCCGGCAACCATCGCGACGCCTGGGTCTACGGCGCAGCCGATCCCGGCAGCGGCACCGCGGCCATGCTGGAAGCCGTGCACGGCCTCGGCGTACTGCTGCAGCACGGCTGGAAGCCGCGCCGCACCATCGTCGTCGCCAGCTGGGACGGCGAAGAAGAAGGCCTGATCGGCTCTACCGAATGGGTGGAGCAACACGCCTGCCGAGATGGAGCACGCCGTCGCCTACTTCAACGTGGACGAAGCGGTCGCCGGCCCCGTCTTCAACGCCGGCGCGGTGCCATCGCTGCGCCAGTTTCTGCGCGAGATCGCCACGAAGTGCCCTCGCCCGCCGGCGGAACGGTCTTTGACCAGTGGAAGCGAAGCCGAGGAGCCAGCGTTCGCCGCGACTCCGGCTTCGGCGAACCTCCAACCCGCCGACGAAGGCGTTCCGGTCGGCGACCTCGGCTCCGGCTCCGACTACACGCCGTTCCTCCAGCACGCCGGCGTGCCCTCCACCGACATCGGCTCCGACGGCCCCTTCGGCGTCTACCACACCGTCTTCGACGACTACGACTGGTTCGTCCGCTTCGTCGACCCAACCTTCGCCTACACCCAGCAGCAGGCAAGGTTCTTCGGCCTGGAAATCCTGCACATGGCCGACGCCGACGTACTGCCGTACGACTACCGGATCTACGCGGAAGAGATTCGCCGCTACCTGGATCAGGCGCACAGCCACGCCGCAGGTCTTGGCCTCAACCTCGACTTTTCCGGCGCGCTGGCCGCCGACCATAGCTTCGCCGCCGCCGCCCAGGATGCCCGCGCGCTTCAGAGCCAACGAGCTTGCGCCGGCTAACGCCGCCGGCCTCAATCGCGCGCTCTGCGCGGCGGAACACGCGCTGCTGATCCCTGCGGGTCTGCCGCGCCGCCCCTGGTACCGGCACAGTATCTATGCGCCAGGCGAATTCACCGGCTACGCAGCCGAGGTGATTCCCGGCGTGAACGACGCCATTGAAGCGATGGATCCTGCCGCGCGCCCAGCCCAACTCGCCGCCCTCGCCCAAGCCCTCGACCGCGCTGCCGCGGCCTCTGCAACGCAGGCCGCGCAGTAGTCTCGTCCGAAAGACGCGACTCCATCATACAACTTGCGCTGCATTTCTTTCACCGCAGGTGCTATTTTCCCCGCCAATCCATCAGATGCCGTCCAGATGATTGCCGTTTAGAGGCGAGCTTGATCCACTGCTCGCTCGAGGAGTATCAGACATGTTCCACGAACTCATTCTCGCCATCGCCTTCATCGCAATGGTCGCTGCCCCTGCCATGTCACCATCTCCCCCGACCGCGACGAACGGGACCGCCTATGATCCAGGCCCGCGCATTGGCGCCCTCCCCGGACCTCTGCTGCCTGCCCACGCCGCACCGCATCTCGCAGGACGTGGCCGGCATGGCTTTCAACTTCAGCAAGATTGAGATTTCGCACTACCCAACGCCGCGCAAAGCGCCGCCCCAGGCACAGCCGGAACCGCGATCCGATCCCGTCCGCAGTCCGCGCCTAGCTCTACCGAATCTCGCAGGTTTCGCCGGCAATTCGTCGGCGGTTGTAGAAACGAAGGGCCGCATCCTTAAACGGTGCGGCCCATTGTTTTGCGTCCCGCGAACTGTCGCCTACCCGCGCAGCGCCATCTGGTCCGTCATAATCTGCGTCAGGTCCGGCTTCTTCAGCCCATGCTCCTGCTCGTTGAACTTGTCCACCTTGCTCGACCAGTTCATGCTGCAGAACTTCGGCCCGCACATGCTGCAGAACGCCGCCTCCTTGTAATAATCGTCCGGCAGCGTCTCGTCGTGCATCGCGCGCGCCGTCTCCGGATCCAGCGACAGCGCAAACTGCTTGTCCCAGTCGAACGTGTACCGCGCATGGCTGATCGCGTCGTCGCGATCGCGCGCGCCCGGCCGCTTCCGCGCCACGTCCGCCGCATGCGCCGCAATCTTGTACGCGATAATCCCGTCCTTCACGTCCTTCTCGTTCGGCAGTCCCAGGTGCTCCTTCGGCGTCACGTAGCACAGCATCGCCGCGCCGTGCCAGCCAATCATCGCCGCGCCAATCGCGCTCGTGATGTGGTCGTAGCCCGGCGCGATATCCGTCACCAGCGGCCCCAGCACATAGAACGGCGCGCCGTCGCACAGCTCCACTTCCTTGTCCACCTGCAGCTTGATCTGGTCCATCGGAATGTGCCCCGGCCCTTCGATCATCACCTGCACATCGCTCTTCCACGCCTGCCGCGTCAACTCGCCCAGCGTCTTCAA
Organism: uncultured Acidobacteriaceae bacterium; assembly: GCA_963764735.1. Classification (GTDB taxonomy): domain Bacteria; phylum Acidobacteriota; class Terriglobia; order Terriglobales; family Acidobacteriaceae; genus Edaphobacter. The sequence goes on along the minus strand of CAVXTS010000003.1, from coordinate 633,298 downwards.
CTCGGCAAACTGCGCCTCATCGCTCGCATCCGCCAGACATCCCGGCCGCAGCCCATCGCCCAGCGAGTAGCTCACGTCGTACTTCGCCATCACCTTCGTGATGCGGTCGAAGTTCTCGTACAGGAAATTCTGCTTGTGATGCGATGTCATCCACTGCGCCAGGATCGCGCCGCCGCGGCTGACAATGCCCGTAATCCGCTTCGCCACCATCGGGATGTACTGGATCAGCACGCCCGCATGGATCGTGAAGTAGTCCACGCCCTGCTGCGCCTGCTCCTCGATCACCTCGAGATACAAATCGATATTCAGGTCCTCAAGCTTCTTCACCCGCGCCAGCGCCTCGTACAGCGGCACCGTCCCAATCGGCACCGGGCGAGTGCCGCAGAATCTGCTCGCGGATCATCGGAATATCGCCGCCGGTCGACAGGTCCATCACCGTGTCCGCGCCGTAGTGTACCGCCGTATGCAGCTTGCGCAACTCCTCATCCACGTTCGACACCATCGCCGAATTGCCGATGTTCGCGTTGATCTTGCACAGCGACCCCACCCCGATCGCCATCGGCTCCAGCTCCGGGTGGTTGATGTTCGCGGGAATAATCATCCGCCCCACCGCAACCTCGTCGCGGATAAACGCCGGCTCGACCTTCTCCACCTGCGCCACGTACGCCATCTCTTCGGTGATCAGCCCCTTGCGCGCAAAATGCATCTGGCTCATGTTGGTGTCGCCGGTGCGCGCAGCCTCTTCCCGGCGCTTCACAATCCACTCCGCCCGCGGCGCCGGAACCTTGTAATCGTTCCCCAGCACATTCGTCTGCGCACGCATGCCCGTTGCCGTTGGCGCGATGGCCATTCCCATTTTCACTCATGCAAATCCCTCTATCTCTTGATTGGCCGTGATCGTTTGGATGTCGATTCGCCCCGAACCGTTACTGGAAAGTATACGCCGCCCGCCGATCGCCGATCGCCGAAAGCTGACAGCTGACAGCCGACAATCGAATCCCGCCGGGCCCAACGCCGCCTTCACCTCGAACCTCGCTACTGATTTACCCCGCTCGCCAGGAATCCGCCATCCACCACCAGAATCTCCCCAGTCACAAACGCCGAAGCATCGCTTGCCAGGAAGATCGCCGACCCCACCAGTTCCTCGGTCTTGCCAAACCGCCCCATCGGCGTGCGCATCCGCAGTTCCTTGCCGCGCTCGCTCTTGTCCAGCAGCTCCGCGTTCAGCGCCGTGCGGAAAACTCCCGGCGCAATCGCATTCACGGTCACACCCTGCGAGCTCCACTCCACCGCCAGCGACTTGGTCAGCGCGCCCACGGCCGCCTTGCTGCAGGCATACGCCGTCACTTCCTTCAGGCTGACAAACGTATTCAGCGACGCGATATTGATGATCCGCCCATACCTGTTGCGCCAGCATGTGCCTCCCGAACACCTGGCACGCGCGCAGCGTCCCAGTCACGTTGGTGTCCATGATGTCGTTCCACACGTCCTCGGGAAAATCCACCGTGGGAGCGCGCTTGATCTTCCCCGCGCAGTTGATCAGGATGTCGACCTTGCCCCACGCCTTCACTGTCTCGTCCAGCAGGTGCTGCAGCGTCGCGCGGTTGCCCACGTCCGATGTCAGCCGCAGCGCCTTGCGGCCCTTGGCTCTCGATCAGCGCTGCCGCCTCATCCACCTGCTCCTGCCGTCGCGAGCTCGCCACCACATCGGCGCCCGCCTCTGCCAGTCCCACGGCCATCGCCAGCCCGATCCCCGACGTTCCTCCCACCACCACAGCAGTCTTTCCACTCAAATCAAACAACGAACGTCGCCATCGAATTGCTTCCTTTCTCCTTTGTCATCCCGTACCCTGAGCTTGCTGAAGGAGGGAATCTGCTTTGTACTTCCTACCGCTGAATCCTCGCCGATCCGCCCTGCGCAAACTGCTCCACCTGGTCCAGCGTCGCCATGGTCGTATCGCCCGGGAACGTCGTCATCAACGCGCCATGCGCCCATCCCAGCTTCACCGCCTCATCCGGCGTCTTGCCGCTCAGCAGCCCATAGATGAACCCGGCCGCAAATCCATCGCCGCCGCCGACGCGGTCCAGCACCCGCAGCTCGGCCGTCGGCGCCTGCACCGCGGTCCCGTTCACCCACGCCACCGCGCTCCAGCTGTGGTGGTTCGTGTTGTGCACCTCGCGCAGCGTGGTCGCCACAATCTTCGTCTTCGGGAAGCGCAGCACCACCTGCTCCATCATGCCCAGGAACGCGCTCGTATCCAGCTTCGAACTCGCCGCCTTCGCGCTCGCCGCAACCTCCGGCCCGTGGAACCCAAGCCCCTTCTGCAGGTCCTCTTCGTTGCCGATCAGCACGTCCACGTTCTCGACAATCTGCCCCAGCACCTCGTGCGCCGCGCTTCATCCCGCCCTGCGGCTTCCACAGCTTCTCGCGGTAGTTCAGGTCCAGCGACGTCACCACGCCGGCCGCGCGTGCCGCCTTCATGGCCTCAATCACCAGCGCCGAAGTCGTCTCCGACAGCGACGAGAAGATGCCGCCGGAGTGGAACCAGCGCACGCCGCGACGCGAAGATCGCCTTCCAGTCGAAATCGCCCGGCTTCAACTGCGCCGCCGCCTCATTGCAGCGGTTGTAGAAGACGATCGGCGCGCGAATCCCAAACCCCTGGTCGCTGTACACCGTCGCCATATTCGGCCCGCTTACGCCGTCGTGCTTGAACTTCTTGTAGAACGGCTTCACGCCCATCGCGCGCACCCGCTCGTGGATCAGGTCGCCAATCGGATACTCGACCATCGCGCTCGCAATTCCGGTGTTCAGCAAAAAGCAGTCCGACAGGTTCGCCGCAACATTGAACTCGCCGCCGCTGACGTGCACCGCAAAGTTCGTCGCCTTGCGAAACGGAATAATGCCCGGATCGAGCCGTGTCACCAGCGCACCCAGCGAAAGCAGATCGAGCGACCCCTTCTTCGGAATCTCAAAACCTAGATCTCACGACGTTCTCCTTCAAATTCCACTTCCATCTTTGTCATTCCGCCAAGTTGTAGTCGCAGTAATTGTTGCATTCCGCCAATAATTGTTGCCATTCCGCCAATAATCATTGTCATTCTGAGCGCAGCGAAGAATCCCCGTATTTGCCTTTGCCCTACTCCCCCAGAAACACCGGCTTGATATGCCGCTCCCACAGGTTCGCGGTCACATTCTTCGCCACCACGTCCTCGTTGGCTTCCAGCGCATCCAGATACCGCGGCCCCAGCTTCGCCGCAATCTTGAACCCAACATGCAGCAGTTGCCGGAAGCTGGGATTGTACGCCGGATTCGACTGGTCATGCCGCAGCGCCGCCGCATACTGCTTGCCGGTCCAGCCGTTCACCTCGGCCGCCGTCGGCAGCTTGCTGTCGTCGATGTCGATCACCGTCGCATACGGCGCGGTCAGTTCGTCCTTGTGCGCCAGCGCCTCCGCGTAAATCTCCTTCGCAATCGCCAGTCCCGTCCCGCCCGACTCCGCCAGCCCGATCAGCTCTTCCAGCCAGTTCGTGCCTGCCGTCTTCAGGTGCACCCCCGCGTTGAACTTCTTCGCGCCGTCGTGAATCGCCTTGTAAATCGAGAACTTGTCCGAGCCCGAGTGAACGCTCAGCTTCAAATTCTCCGGCAGCCCATAGCGCTTGATCGCGAACGCAATCGTCGCCAGGTCCTCCTCAAACTCCTTGGCAAACTGCTTCACGTCGCCCACGTAGTCCACGCCCTTGTTGAAGCGGCCCGTAAACTTCGGCGCAATCGTCTGGATCGGAATCTTCTGGTCGGCGATCATCGCCAGAATAATCAGCAGCTCCACCGGCGTCTGCGGAAAGTCCGTCTCGTCCATCGAGATCTCCGGCACAAACCGCCCGGCGCCCTTGTTCTCCACCAGCAGCCGGTAAATCTCGCCCGCATGCTGCACCGCCGCCAGAAACTTGTTCGCCACGCCCTCGACAAACGCCTTGTCCGTCTTGAACGGCTCGGCAATGCCCGGAATCGTCACCGTCCCCACCAGTTCCGGATGCGCCGCAATAAACGCCGCCACATCCTCCGGCTTGGCCGGCTGCCCGATCAGGTCCGCCACGTCCAGCGTGAAGAAGTTGCTCGAATCCAGGAAACGCCCCACCGTCTTCAGGTTGATGTGGTCCGCGTCGACGAAGTAAGGCTTGGTCCATCCCATCTCCTTCACCGCTGCGTCCGCGGCCGCGCGCGTCTGCACCGGCTCCGATCCGATGATGGTGTGCTCGCGGTTCGACTTGTTCCACACCGGCACCACCTCGACGCCGGCGTCCGCGGCCTTCATGCACGCGGCCAGTTGGGCCTTGGCCTGGTGGGCAAAGCGATCGCCTACCCCAATGGAAAACTTCGGAAGTGTCAGATTCTCAACTGCTACACTCATTTTTGTGACTCCATTTCAAGTCTCAGACCCACTGGTCTAACCAATTTTTCAGCCGTCCCAGCATACTGGCTGGCGGCCAGACCCCGGCAAATCTGCGCCGCAAACGCTGCTTTGTCGCCTCAATTCAGCGAAGCCAGCATCGTTGCGCGCCACCGGCTCATACTTCTTGCTGCCCAGGTAGGAGAACTCCAGTCGCGTTCCCACTACCAGGCAGATCATCGCCTGATTCCCCTTGACCGTCGCTTCCTGGCAGGCCGAGGTAAACTTCCGCCCGCTCACATCGAAGGTCTGCGGATCGGTGTAATCCTGGTTTCTGCTCTGCAACATTGCCAAGAAAAGCCAGCTCCGCCCGAGCATCGTCCATTGTCCAGGGCCCTTCCTTGGAATCCGGCGGCCGGTCCACAATGGCCACCGAACCCGGCCCAGCCAGGCGCGACCACTCGTGCTGATACGCAACCGTAACTCCTTCGCCCGGGTTCTTCACCCGCTTCCAAAGCACCGGGACCTGCATGGTGTGGCCGCCCGCCTGCGCAATCTGGCGAAACTTGATCGGATTCAGAATCAACGCCTCTACGACCGCGATCGCTACCACAATCAGAACAATTCCTCTTGTCGACAACGCCAATTTCACTGCCGTCTCCGTTCAGTCCTTAAACCTGCCTTTGTACGCCCAAAGCCCCAGCCCGGGGTTGGAGATGTAGAAAATCTCCTCTCCATCCACCATGTTCCATCCATCCTTCAGCTTTGCCGGATCGTACTTCGCGCAGTAGGTTGCCAGGTCGCCGAACTCGTAGTGCGCGCCCTCGATCTCCGCCCGCGTCAGCCCGCCCGGGCAGTACCGAATCCTGAACCGCCCCTCGCTGGAACCGTGGATCAGGTGCGCCGCCGCCGACAGGTTCCCCGCCAGCGCCGGATCGTTCTTCACCGCCTCCAGCGTCGCCGGCGTTCCGCAGTAACCATACTTGCGGATCAGCTTGTCGATGGTCGGGTCCTCGCCAAACTCATGCACGCCCGGCGCCAGCACAATCAGCTCGGCGTTGTCGGCCAGCGCCATGCGGGTGCGGTAGACGCTCTTATTGCCCAGCCACGTGCTCTTGAACTCGTGCGGATCGAGGAATACCACCGCCTTCGCAATCTCGCGGTCCATCATCACGAAGTTGACCTTCATGCTCAGTTCCGCCGCCCGCTCGAAGCACTCCGCGTCATCGCCGACGAACAGGCCGTTGATCACCAGCTTGCCCGCGGCGTTCTTGCTCACCACCGTCAGCACATAGACGATCGGCAGCTCCTGCGCAAAGTGTTCGCTGGCGTAGTTCAGCACCCGCCGCACCGGAGTGTCCGCCCGCCCCATCATGCGTTCCATGCCGTACACCGCGCCCAGGAAGTGGCTGCGATGAATCCCCATCACTCCGCCCGTGCCCACAAAGACGTTCTTGTTGTAGCCGGCCATGCCCACCACTTCGTGCGGCACCATCTGCCCGATCGACAGGATCAGGTCGTGCCCGCCGTCGCGCAGCAGCTTGTTCACCTGCGCCGGCCACGAATAGTCCAGCTTGCCCTCGCTCACCTCGCAGCACAAACTCGCCGGGAACCTCGCCCAGCGTCACAATGTCGTTGCGCCAGTCGTGCACGCGGAACAGGTCGCGCGGCGTCGGCCCATACATCGTCTGGATCTCGTGGTCGGTCATCGCCTTGTGCGTGCCCAGCGCCGGCAGCACGTCCGTCAGCGCGTCGCCGTAGTAGTTCCACGCATACTCGGTCAGTTGCCCGGACATCGAGTGCATGCGGGTAAAGTCCGGCGGCACCGCCAGCACTTTCTTGCGCGCGCCAAGCTTGTCCAGCGCGGCAAAAAGCGCCGCCTTTACCTCGGCGGCGGTGAACTCCGTGGTCGGCGATCCGGCTGCGAAAAATAGGCTCATGCCAGTGATTCTACTCGCCCCGGGCCTACTCCTGCCCTCTTCCGGCCATCTCCTGTGTTCCTGCGTCACAAACAAGCCGTGCGCGGCCCGGGTAAACTCGGCGGCACCATGGATGTTCTTCTCCTGCACCGAATCCACTTCGCGTTCACGGTCACCTTTCACTATCTCTTCCCCCAATTGACCATGGGCCTGGCGCTGCTGATCGTAGTCCTCAAAACCCTCGGCCTCACCCGCGCCAATGCCTCTCCCGAATCCGCCGAGCGCTACAGCCAGGCCGCGCGCTTCTGGGCCAGAATCTTCGCCATCAACTTCGTCCTCGGCGTCGTCACCGGCATCCCCATGGAATTCCAGTTCGGCACCAACTGGTCGGAGTTCGCGCGCCGCACCGGCGGTGTCATTGGCCAGCCCCTGGCCATGGAAGGCGTCTTTGCCTTCTTCATCGAGTCCACCTTCCTTGGCCTCTTCCTGTTCGGCGAAAAACGCCTCTCCAAATGGGGACACTGGGGCGCGGCCTTTCATGGTCTTCGTCGGCTCCTGGATCTCCGGCTTCTTCATCATCGTCACCGACGCCTGGATGCAGCATCCCGTCGCCTACCGCCTGCTGCCGAACGGCTCGTTACGAAGCTCACCAGCTTCTGGGGCTTCTTCCTCAACCCCTGGGCCTGGCTGCAATACGCGCACAACATGTGCGGCTCCGTTGTCACTGCGGCCTTCGTCATGTCCGCCGTCGGCGCGTTTTACGTGCTCAACAAGCGCCACGCGGAATCCGGACAGCTCTTCCTGCGTGTCGGCGTCATCGCCGGACTGCTCTCCTGCATCGCGCATGATCTTCCCCACCGGCGACCTGCATGGACGCTATGTCGCGAAGAATCAACCCGCCGCCATCGCCGGCATGGAAGGCCTCTTCCACACCCAAAAGGGCGCGCCCATCATGCTGTTGGGCCAGCCCGACATGGAGCAGCAACGCATCGACAACCCGCTCGCCGTCAACGACGTCCTCAGCTTTCTCGTCTACGGCACAACTTCGGCCGAGGTCAAAGGCCTCGACCAGATTCCCGCGGGACCAGTGGCCCACCACCCTCCCGCTGCTCTATTACAGCTACCACATCATGGCCGGCCTGGGGACCTACTTCGTGCTGCTCATGGTCATTGCCGCGCTTTTGCTATGGCGGGGGAAGCTCTACAGCTCAAGCTGGATCCTGTGGCCCATCCTGTTGAGCTTTCCCCTGCCCTATATCGCCAATACCGCCGGCTGGATGACCGCGGAGATCGGCCGTCAGCCCTGGGTCGTCTACGGCCTCATGCGCACCTCCGACGGCTACTCCAAATACGTCTCCGCCGGCAACAGTCTCTTCACGCTGCTTGGCTTCATGGGGATGTACAGCCTGCTCTCGATCCTCTGGATCGTGCTCGTCTACCGCATCATCGAAACCGGCCCGGCCGCGCCGGAACCGCAATCCGCCCCGCTCGCAGTCGAGCCCGAATCCATTCGCGAAACCGCCAGCGTATAGCTGCACAGGAGAAATAATGGGGTTCATCTGGTTCTGGATCGTCGCAGTCATGGTCGCGCTCTATGTCGTCCTCGATGGATTCGACATCGGCGTCGGCATCCTCTACCCCATCCTCGGGCGCAGCGACGCCGACCGCCGCATCATGCTGCGTTCCATCGGTCCCGTGTGGGATGGCAACGAGGTCTGGCTTCTCGCCGGCGGTGGTACCCTCTATTTCGCCTTTCCCCTGCTCTACGCCTCCGCCTTCAGCGGCTTCTACCTGCCCCTGATGATCGTCCTCTGGCTGCTCATTGGCCGCGGTGTCAGCATTGAACTGCGCACTCACATGGACAATCCCGTCTGGCGCAGCTTCTTCGACGGCGTCTTCTTCCTCTCCAGCGCCCTGCTCGCCATCTTCCTCGGCGCCGCCCTCGCCAACGTCATCCGCGGCGTCCCCCTCGGCGCGGACCAATACTTCTTCCTGCCTCTCTGGACCAACTGGCGCGTCAGCCCCCACCCTGGAATCCTCGACTGGTACACCGTCATCGGCGGCCTGGTCGCCCTCATCGCCCTCGCCACCCATGGCGCGCTCTATCTGGCGATGAAAGCACCCGGTGCGTTGGAAGAGCGCGCCCGGCGAATTGCGGAGAAGGCCTGGATCGCACTCTGCGCCATTACTCTCCTTAGTCTTCCGGCGACGACCTTCGTCCGCCCCAGTTCGTTCAAGAACTATCTCCATCACCCGATTCTGTTCGTAATCCCCTTGCTGGTCGTGGCCTCACTGCTCGGCATCAAGGCCTTTTGCATCCGCAAGGATCCCTCAAGGCGTTTCTCTGCTCGTGCCTCTATCTCATCATCATGCTGGTCGGGGCCTGCGTCGGACTCTACCCGACCGTCCTGCCCTCTTCCATCGACCCATCCGGCGACATCACCATCGCCAAGGCACTCTCCGGCTCCTACGCCACCCATGTCGGCCTCATCTGGTGGTCGCTTGGCATGGTGCTCGCCATTGGATACTTCTCCATCACCTACGGGATGTTTCGCGGCAAAGTCTCCACCAGCCCAGACAGCTACGGCCACTGAATACATCCGCGCACCGCAACGTCGCGCGCTGAAACCATAAGCAGCCCTGCGCGTACCGCACGCACGGAAAGAAATCACCGGGCTCTTAGTCCCCGAGGTCACGCTTCCCGCCACCAGCGCGCCTTCGCCCGGCTCCCAGCCCCCCGGTTTTGCCCCGAACCAAGGCTGAGTCCCGCCGATTGTATCCCGCTGCTGATTCTGCAAGGATGTCACCAGACATCGCGCGCCTGGGCTACGGCCGCTCGCATCTTACATCCCGTCTGGAGCGCGGGACTTCCCCAGCCTCCGGCTTGAAAGTTGGGCTGCATGATAGAACAGCGTTACCGGTGGAGAGCGATCGGTCTAACCATCCTGGCCGTGGCCCTGATGATCGTCATCATCCGTGAGATCTGGGTCAGCCATTGATCTACCAGCGATGACCGCCGCCGCTATGACCGCTGGAGTGGCCGCCGCTTGAATGCCCACCCGACATCTTCGGCTCCTTGAACTTCGGCTCCTTGAAGCTTGGCTGCTTGAACTTCGGCTCTTTGAAGGAAGACGACTTTCCGCCTTCAATGCGGTTCTCGGAGTACATCTTCGGCTGCTTGTTACCCCCGCCAAACAGGTGCATCCCGCCCGACTTCTCCGCCTTTTCCGGCTCCCGGTACGAAGTGTACCCGCCCGCGCCCCGCGCATCGAACCCGCCCCGCTGGAAGCTCTCCGCCGGCGCACGATACGCCTGCTGCATGGGCGCCGAATAGCTTCGCGCACCAGCCCCATAAGCCTCCGGCCCATAGGCCAACCGGCTCTCCGGCCGGCTATACGCCTGCTGCAGTGGTCTGACGATCGGCGCAGGCTGACGATTGTAAGCCTCCACCGGAGCCTGCCGATACATTGGCGCTGCCGGCTGGGTGCCCCGGTTCACGCCGCTGTCAAACCGGTTCCCGGCATACGTGTTCGCCGTCGGAGGCCGCGCGTAGGTATGCGCACTCGCCGACCCGCCCAAGCCCCGTGCGACTCCACCGTAGCCACCATATCCGCTTCGCCCTGCGAAGGCATACGACCGCCCCGGCGCTAATCCCCAGTTCGCCACCGTCGTGCTGTGCGTGCTGTAGGTCGAGTGGTCAAACAGAATCGCGTGCCCCAGCCAGCTCAGTGCCCAGCTCAGCAGCCCGAACGGCGTGTGGCTGAACGCCCCCGTCAATATCCCCAGCCCATACTGGATCGCCGACGAGCCCAGCGTCGACGAAAAGAACGAACCTACCGCGCTCAGCAGGTTGAAGCCCGGATACGGTGTCACCGGGTCCCCATACACCGTCCACGGGTTGTACTGCGGCACATACACCACCTGCGGATTTGGCGGCGCCAACTCAATCGCCCCCTGGTCGTAGCTCACCTGCTCCTGCGGCGTGTTTTGCAGGCTCCCCGCCGCCTCCGCGCGCTGCCGCATCACCTGGATCGCTTCCAACACGTCCTGCGGCTGGTTGTAGTACGCGTTCCCCAGCGCGGCGGTCCACTCGATGTTGCGGTCCATCTCCGCCAGCACCTGCGGAAACCCCGTCAGCCCCTTCACGCTGGGGTCCCAGTTCTCGGCGTCCGCCCCGCCCGCAATCTGGTACGGCGAAGCGCTTCCCTGCGCCTGCACCCAGCCATCCGCCTGCTGCACCTGCCCGGGATACGTCGCCGCTGCCAGCACCTGCGCCACCAGCGCGTCCGGGTAAAGCGCAATCGGCGCCACCAACTGCTCCAGTTGATCCGCGTTCAGAGCCTGCCCGCCGCTCGGCTGGCCGTAGCCCTGTTGCGGATATGCCTGCGCAGTTCCCGGGTAAGCCGGCGCATAAGGCTGCTGCGAATACGCCTGCTGCTGCGGATACGCCTGCCCATACCCCTGCTGCGGATACGCCTGCCCATAAGCGGACGGCGGCGCATATTGCGGCTGCCCGTACGATACCTGCGGAGTGGGCGCATATTGCTGCGGTGCATACTGCCCGCCATAAGCGTTCGCCTGCATCCCCGGCCCATATCCGCCCGGATAGTACTGCGCGGCAGCATCGCGCTCGCTCCACATCAACGCCAGTAAAACCGCTCCCGCCGCCAGTACCCTTGCTCGCCTCATCGTCATCCCTGGATGCGACCCCATCCGCCAAAAAGAATTTGTTCTCGATTCAACCGGCGGCCGGGAAAACCCCGCCACGCAAAAACCAGGCTCGCTCATTTGGAAACGCATCGTGCCTCCACGCATTCACCCAGGGGTCGCTGCACAACCAAGGCGGTTCCAGAAAACCAGGATGCTTCCAAAACGACAAACGTCCTCCGACCGTAGCCGCAAGACTGTTTCCGTAATAGTAACCCCGGACCGCGTCATTTGTTCTTCCACCCAGCCGCCCAACTACAGGTGTTCCACTAACTCATGCGGTTGCCATCAGTTGAAGAACACACCTCATGCAGAGGATCCATGCATATCTCACCATGACCAGCATTCGCACCACCCGTTATAGGAGAATGTTGACAAATGCGCTTTTTCGTTAAGGGCACGGATTTATCCGTGCCATAAGAGCCACAGAATCAGCCGGGCTTTAGCCCCTGAGGTCTGCTTTCCTGCGCTGAGCCGCCTTTTTCATCACCCTCGTTATAGGCTGGCCACCTGATCCCACGTGCGCGACTGTTCCAGCCATTGGCTGGACCGGCACCAGCTCGTCTCCATCTCCGGAACGCTCAGCAGCCCGTGGCCCTGCTTGCACAAGAGTTCCGTGCCGTTCCACTCTAGAAAGTTGTGCGAGGGCCGCCCCACCCGCGCCGGCGTGGCCAGCAGGCGCAGACATTGCATGCAGCGCTGCTCCTGGTCGCGGAAGGTCCAGCGCAGCCCCGCCACCGCCAGCAGCATGAAAAAGAAATTCTGGAAGACGAACGCGGTGTTCGGCAACGCCGCGTGGACCGGCTGGCACACATCCGCGCTCAACTGGAAGCTGAGCAGCAACAGCAGCAGCGTCTTGACCGCAAAGAAAACCCTGCCCTTGATCCGCGCGATCCACGCGAGCTTTCGGCCGACCGGCCGCCGCGGGGCATACGTCCGCGACTCGAAGGCGAACGTGACCAGAACCACCAGCGGCGCTTCCGCCAGAAAGCGCCGGAACGGAGCCGCAAGATACAGGCTCATCGCGTTCCAACTGCCGGTCAGGGCTAGCGCCATCAGCGTAGAGAGCAGCAGCAGCCCCGCCACCCCTGCCAGGCAGAACGTCGCCGTCCCGCTGAAGCTGCGCCGCCAGCAATCCGTGCGCAGCCACAGCGCATCGCACAGCAGCCCAATCGAAAAATCGGCGGTAACCCCCAGCGGCATCGGCCGAAGATTGCGGCGGTGTTGCCGCATATGCCACAACTCCGCCTGCCACGCACGCCTCCACTCCACGCGTTCCGCTGAGGGAACCACTTGCTCAACCACGCGCAGCAGGTTGCGGTCGAACCAGGACAACGGCGACGGCAGTTGGGCGCTCATGTGTGCTTCACCGGGATCAGGCGTGCCAGGAGCGGATATCTTTCGGTGGCCGCCAGCGCCGCGGCCTTGCCTTCCCGCGTAACTTCATAGTAGCGTCGCGCTGGCCGTTGGTTGGCCGCAGCCTCTTCCTCCGGCTCCCACTTGGATTCCACCAGCTTGTCGCGCTCCAGCCGCCGCAGCGCGGGATACACCGTACCGCTGGGCAGGCCCGTCATCTCCATCACGTCAAACCCAAAGCAGTACCCAAGACTCAGCGCCTTCAGGATAAGGGCCGCCGAGTGGGACAGCCGCGGGCTGGGCTGGTTGCTCATAAGCTATGTAGTATGCTATCACAGAGTAGTACGCTACATAGTGGCGAGGCAATCGTTCATGCTCGAACTCAGCAATGTAACCAAAACCTATCGTGGCATCCCCGCTGTCTGGGATGTCAGCTTCTCCCTCAAAGCGGGCGAGGTGCTCGGCTACCTTGGCCCCAACGGTTCCGGCAAATCCACCACCGTCAAGATGGTCATCGGCATCATCCAGCCCACCCGCGGCAAAGTCTTCTTCGCCGGCCGCAACATCCACGACGACCTGGCATCCTACCGCGCGCAGCTTGGCTATGTGCCGGAAGAGGCCCACGTCTACACCCACCTCTCCGGCCTCGAATACCTGCAGCTGATCGGTCGCCTGCGCGGCATCGAGGAGCGGCCGCTCGAGCAGAAAGCCCGCACCCTGCTCCAGTTGTTGTCGCTGGAGGCCGCGCAATACTCGTCGCTGTCGGACTACTCCAAGGGGATGAAGCAGCGCGTCCTCATCGCCGCCGCGCTGCTCCACGATCCCCGCCTGATTGTCCTCGACGAGCCGCTCTCCGGGCTCGACGCCATATCGGCGCGGCTCATCAAAGACCTCCTCATCCTGCTGGCGCGCGAGGGCAAAGCCATCCTCTACATCTCCCACGTCCTGGAAGTCGTCGAACGCGTCTGCGACCGCGTGATCGTCCTCTCGCAGGGATGCGTCGTCGCCGACGCACCTCCACGCGAGCTCACCACGCTGATGGAACTGCCCACCCTGGAGAGTGTCTTTGCCCAGCTCGTGCAGCAGACCGACACCCAGCAAGTCGCGCGCGACATCGTAGGCGCGATGAAGGTGGCGCTATGAATAACGCGCCCGCCGAATCCCGCGTTCTACCCAGCATCTTTCGTATCCTGGTCGACCACTTCTTCCGCCGCTTCTTTGACAACGACACCATCCAGGTCGAAGGCGACACCCAAACCACCATCGTGCGGGCGCTTGCGATTGTGATCGTACCGGAGTTGATGGTTTCCTTCTGGCTCCAAAACTCGTATCGCCCCCCGCCGCTTGAGAGGCCCCCCTGGCTTGTTATCGAGGACCACTACTTCTTCGTCTTGTATGCCTTTGTCGTGATCGGAGCCGTCGCGATCTTCGAGTGGGATGTGCTTTTCCCCGACCGGCTCGACTTTCTCATCCTTACGCCGCTCTCGATAAAACCCCGGCAGATGCTCGCCGCCAAAGCCACCGCGCTGGTCGGCTTTCTCGCACTCTTCCTCGTCGGCGGAAACCTGCTCGGCACTCTCATCCTGCCGGCCATCAGCCGCGGTGCGTTCTTCCGTCAGGTCTTGGCCCACGCCGTCGCCCTGGGAATGGCCGGTGCATTCGTCGCGCTGCTGGTCCTCGCACTGGGCGGAGTGCTGCTCTGCCTGCTCGACGGCGCGCGCTTCCGTATGGCCTCGCCCCTGGTGCAGATGTTCTTCGTCCTGGCGCTGGTGCTGTTGCTGCTGCAATATCTGCGCTACGGCGACTCGATTCAATCCTGGCTCACCGAACCGCTGGGGCCGGCGCGCTGGCTCCCGCCGCTCTGGTTCCTCGGCCTCTACGAACATCTCCTCCACGGCGATGCAGCCCAGCCCTTCGCCGCAGAACTCTCCGTCTACGCGGTTCGCGCCACCGCAGCCGCCGCCGGCGTGGCGCTCTTCACCTACCCGCTGGCCTGGGCGCGCATGCGCAAAATGGCTATCGAAGGCACGTCACGCCCCCGCCGCCAGCCCTTGCGCTGGCTCACCCGTCTGCTGCACGCCGTCATTCGCCGGCCCGGCGAGCGCGCCGTCTTCCACTTCATCGGGGCGACCCTCGCCCGCAACAATCGCTACCAGGTCTACCTCGCGATGTACTGCGGCACCGGCCTCGCGCTCGCCCTCGCCTGCGCCGTCACCTTTCACGTGGATGCGGGCGGCTCTCACCCCGCGCTCTCCACCAAAGGACTGCACGCCACCATGCCTCTTCTCTTGTTCTGGATCGTCGCCGGCCTGCGCATCGCATTTGCTTTTCCTGTCAACCTCGCGGCTGGCTGGATCTTTCGCATCACCGGCGTCAGCACCGGCGAATGTGCCTCAGCGGCGCGGCGCTGGGCGCTGTTCTGCGCTCTCGGCGCCTTGGGCTGCATCCTGGCAGCGCTGCGGGTCGCCGCTTTCGACGCCCGCCAACTGCTCGTACAAGCCGTCTGCGGGATTTGCCTCTGCCTGCTGCTCACGGACAGCTTCTTCTTCTCGCAGCAGCGCCTGCCCTTCAACCAGCCCCGCATGCCGGGCCGCGTCAACTTCCCCATCATGCTCTCCCTCTGGGGAGCCTTTCCCGTCTTTGTCTACGGAGTGATCTACCTGGAGACGCAGCTCGAGAGGCACCCATCCAGGCTCCTGCTTCTGCTGCTCGCCACCGCGGCAATCCACGTTGCTCTGGTCGTACTGCGTAGCGGGCCTGAAGAAATCGCCGAAGAGATGGAAGGCTACGAGGGCGAATTTCAGCTCCTGGGCCTCAGTTGAACCGCCGTGCCCAAAGCCTTCACCCCCTATGGCTGGCGACCTCTCCCTGTGTTGACACGGAAGAGGTCAACCCGCCCCAGTCTGCCTGCGCGCAGAGCACGCGGCGATACACGGCTGCGGTTTCCTCGGCTGCGCGGCCCCATGTGAATGCGGCAGACCGGCGCCGGCCTCGTTCGCGCAATCCCCTTCGCAGCTCGCTGTGTTCCAGAATGCCAATGGCCGCGCAGGCAATCGCTGCGCTGTCGTTGGGGTCCACCAGTAAGGCAGCGCCGCCGCTAACCTCAGCCAGGGCGCCAACGTTGGATGTCACCACGGGTACTCCAGCCGCAAACGCTTCTGCCACCGGCAAACCAAATCCTTCGTTCAGCGAGGGGAACACAAGCACATCGGCATCCGCAAACACCCGGCTCATGTCCAGGTCATCCGGCGCATGAACACACGCCAGCGCCGACGCGGGGATGCCTGCTTCAGAACCCCACTTGCGGATCAAATTCTCGGTATTTGGCGCAATCGAAAACAACTCTAATTTCGCCTTCGGAAACCGGCACAGGATTCGAGCAAACGCGTCCAGGGTCCCACGCAGATTCTTGCTGGGCGCCAGCGAGCCGCACGCCAGAACCACAGGCGCCAGTTGCGAGAATTCGTGTGTCTTCGAAACCGCAAAGTACTCCCGCGAAACTCCGTTGGGAATGACCTGAACCTTGCCGTCTTCCACGTGGAAGCGATTCACAATCTCATGCCGCGAAAACTCTGAGACCGTGATAATCGCGGCTGCGCTTCGCACGGCGCGAGCCCCAAAGCTTCGCAGGTAAGTCATGGTCGCGGCAGAGACATCGGCATCCCCGGCATAGGTAATGGTGTCGTGCAGCGTCAGGATGACAGGCCGCGAACTCAGCACCGGAGCCACATTCGCCACACTGTGAATCGCGTCGCATCCAGCCCGCGCCGCCAGCAGCGGCATAAAGAGCTGCTCCCACCATCTCGTTCCCAGAACGCGCAACTGCAGGCCGATCTGCTGCACTTTCAGCTGGGCCATCTCTTCTTTACCCACTTTCAGAGACCATGGATAGAGCAGGCAAAGATCAAACTCACCGGCTTCTGCCAGTGCTTGAATCAAGTGGATTGCATAGCGGCTCACGCCGAACGCTTCTTCATCGGCCAAGGGCGATACATCGAATCCGATCTTGATCCTGGAATGCATCTGCAGAATAATGATCCGGCCTCCAGCCGGATGGGCGAGTGACCGTCGTCACGCAGTTTTGGCTATTGACGTGCCGGGTGCCCCATCCTTTCCGCGCCTTTGCGGAAAGGGTGGGAACGTAAACCGCCCGCACCGCTTTTGTTTGTCATTTTGGCCGGTGGCCCACTTCGTAACGAGCCTCCACGAAAGCGGGTGCCCCACATCTCGCTTCTGAGATGTGGGAAGGACCACCCCAAAAGTGCGCGCGGTCACATCACCGATTCGAATCCCCGGGTGTACCATTCCGCCATACCAAAAGGCCTCATCCGGGTTCAGCGGGCCGGCGACTTCCACTTCGTCACCTTCTCCTGCTACCACCGGCTCGCCCACCTCGAAACTCACGCCGCAAGAAGCCTCTTCGAGCGCTCTCTGGAAGCGATGCGCGCCCGCTACGAATTCTTCATCGCCGGTTACGTCGTAATGCCCGAGCATGTGCATCTTCTCCTCAGCGAACCGCGCCGCGTGCTCCTGGCCAGGGCCTTGCAGGCGCTCAAGCTCTCTGTTGCTGTCCAGTGCCGAGAACGGCCTTTCTGGCAGGCTCGTTACTACGACTTCAACGTGTACACCCATGCCAAGGACACAGAGAAACTCTGCTATATACATCGCAACCCCGTCGTTCGGGGGCTGGTCGCTAAACCCGAGGAGTGGGCGTGGTCCAGCTTCCGCCACTGGGCTACGGGAGAACTCCGGACCGTCGAGATCGAATCTCACTGGACGGCGCGCCGAAGAGGCCGCCTTCCCCACCCGCCCTGGATATTCCCCCAGCGTCCTTGCAAACCCACATCTCAGAATCGAGATGTGGGGCACCCGCTCTAGTGGAGGTTCGCTAAGATGTGGGCCACCCGCCAAACATGCTCTGAACTGCAGCAGTGGTGGCAAACGCTGGAAATCAACTATCAACGACAGGAAAGGAGTTGACTTATAGTGGTGTAGGCCTAGACGCGCTCGCCGCTGCAGGGGGGCTGGTTGCTCCTGAGGGTGCCCCTATCGAAGTCGGCGCCGGAGGATTGAGCACTGACATGGCCGCGGCCGGAGGCTACATGGAGACTGTAGGGTCTACGTTGGCGGGATATGCGAAGGGAGGTGCACGCGGAGCCCTCTCCGCGTATGCGGTCAGCAAGTTAGCGAATGCTATAGCCTCGGGCGTATCTAGGACCGCGTTCCCAGACGTAAACGGAGCTACCAGTGATGATTTTGCTGCGATGTTGGCAGAGGTCCCTGATGCGCTTCAGAAAGCGGAGACCGTTTGCGGAGTCGGCCAGTGATGCAGATGCCGACAGGTCGCAGTGATTGGAAGCTTCCGCTGTTAGGCGTGTGTCTTGTTATCTTGGCTTGGAGAAATCTGGCTAACGGCACCTCGCTTTTCGGCCATAAGACTGTCAGCCGGTCGGAGGATCCGGCTCTCTTTTGGTGTTCTGTCTGTCTGGAAGGAGCAGTGGGCATAGGGTGTTTGGCTCTATATTTTCTAGGCCTGTTGAGCGGTAGATAAGCGGATACTGAGGTTTTGCTTTTGGGACGACCGGTAGATACGGAGCGGTTTTCAATGCTTGTATACTCTCCGGCTGCCATCTGAGAATATGAAGCAAAAGCGGGGCACGCGGAGCATTGGCATCAGGAGGGGCTGCTATCGCAGTGGGCGAGATTACCAAGATGATAAGTAGGGCGGCGTTCCCGGACGTAAATGGCGCTACCAGTGATGATTTTGCTGCGATGTTGGCCGAGGTCCCTGAAGCCGGGTGCCCCACATCTCGCCGCTGAGATGTGGGTTTGCCACCCCAGAATCACAGGGACCCAAAAAAAATCTGTCAACCCCCTTCACCTGTGCAAAACCCGTCCTCAATCCTCAAAACAAACCAAATCGAAAATCCCCCAAAACTACAGTTGAGTTTCGCTCAATTCGTTACAATTAAAACAGTAAGAAAATAGAGGAAAGGCCCAGCCTCCGCGCTGGGCCTTGAGAATGTTGACAAATGCGCTTTTTCGTTAAGGGCACGGATTTATCCGTGCCATAAGAGCCACAGGATCAGCCGGGCTTTAGCCCCTGAGGTCTGCTTTCCTGCGCTGAGCCGCCTTTTTCATCACCCTCAAGGCCCAGCCTCCGCGCTGGGCCTTTCGCATTTAACCCCAAGGAGCCTCGTCATGTCCGCATCCAGCCCAACAACCTGCCATCACGCCAAAGCCAACGGCCAACCCTGCGGCTCGCCCGCCCTCCGCGGCGAGCAGTTCTGCTTCTACCACCATCCCACCCGTCGGCGCCCCCGGGCAGCCGGGAGAAAACCAAGACTCCCCGCCTTCCACTTGCCCAACCTCGTAGACCGGGCCTCCATCCAGCGCGCCCTCGCCAAAGTGGCCTCCCGAGTCCTCAGCGGCCGGCTCGACCGCCGCACGGCCCGCCTCCTCATCTTCGCCTTTCAGGTCGCCAACCAGGCCCTGCCCGGCGATCCCCGCCCCCTCGGCGCCCTCATCCACCAGGCCCAAATGGCGCTCGGTCTTGCTCCAGTCGACCCGCTCGCCGACCTCCTCTGCGACATCCGGCCGCCACGCCCTGCGCACAAAAAATGTACAGAGTCCAAGGCTAACCCCCTTAGAAACACCACATAGATGGGTATATACCCCCCCCCGGGGGGATATCCCAAAGGGGAAAGGACAAAAGCCCAAACGCGGGGGGGCCAGACAATCTGAATGCCACCGTAGCCGCGTGCTGGCCCGCCGGAGAACGGCCGCAAAGGCTTCGCCTCAGGCCATCACGCGTGCCGCGGTTCGCACCGTTTGCCGCCGCACCGTCAGCGCCTCGATGCGGTCGCGCAGCACGGTATAGCCGGAGCCAATCCCGTCCGGCACCACAATCTCCCCTTGGCGGCTCACCGTCACCTCGGGCTCGATGATGTCCTCGACCCAATAGCGCCGCGACGCCGAGACATCGCCCGGAAGCGAAAAATAGGGCAGCGACGACAGTGCGATATTGTGCGCGCGTCCAATGCCGGTCTCCAGCATGCCGCCGCACCACACGGGAATGCCGCGCTCTCCGGCCGCATTATGCACCGCAATCGCCTCAGAGAAGCCGCCCACCCGCCCCACCTTGATGTTGATAATGCGGCACGAATCCATGTCGATCGCGGCCAGCGCGTCGCGCCGGTTGCGAATCGATTCATCCAGGCAGATGGGCGTGTCCAGGCGCTTCTGCAGCATGGAATGGAAGTAGAAGTCGTCATACCACAGTGGCTGTTCGATCATCATCAGGTCGAACTGGTCCCACTCCGCAATGTGCTCGATATCGACAATGCGATAGGCGGAGTTGGCGTCGCAGCTCAGCCGGATGTCGGGCCAGCGTTTGCGCACCTGCTCAAAGATCTGGGTGTCCCAGCCCGGCTTGCACTTCAGCTTGATGCGCTGGTAGCCGGCTTCCAATTCCTGCGCGATCTTCTCCATCAACGCCGCCGGCGAAGATTGGATGCCGATGGACACGCCGCACGCAATCGTGCTGCGCGTGCCGCCCAGCAGGTCCGCCAGCGATATCTTCTTCCGCTGCGCTTCCAGGTCCCACACCGCATTCTCCAGGGCTGCCTTGGCCATGCGGTGTCCACGCACCTGGCGGAACAGCCGCGGGCAACCGCCCCCGCCCAGCAGCTCCTGCCCCACCAGCCGCGGCGCCAGCTCCTTCTCCGTCACGATCCAGGCGGTGTCGATGCTTTCATCGGAAAAATACGGATGCTCGCCGGCAACGCACTCGCCCCAGGCGGTTTGCCCGTCAGACTCAATCTCGATCAGCAGAATGCGCCGCGTCGTGGTGATGCCGAAACTCGTCTCGAAGGGAAAGGCGAGAGGCATGTTGATCTCGCGTAGGTGAACTGCATCGATGGTCAGCATAGTTCCGTCCTGATCTTCTGTCGTCCTGCGGTTTGGTTTCAGGTGCTCTATCCTCTGTTGCCCGCGCCAGGTTGTTTGTTGCCTGCTTCCGGATTTTCCAGCCCGCTAACTGGCCCAAGCAGAAAGCAGCCATCGCCCTGCGGGTTGCGTTCGTAGCCGGTAATTGCCAGCCCGCGCGCAAACGCCGATTCAAGCGCAAGCCGGTTCGTGGTCTGAAGCTGCTCAGCCAGCTTACGCTGCTCCGGGTTTCGTTTCCAGTTCTGCACCGCGTGCGGGACAACGATTCGCTCGATCGCCGGATCGGCAGCAGACGTCGGGTCCACCGTTTCTTCGCCCGCACCGCCTTCGCCTACGATGCGCCTCACCCGGTCTGACCGCAGCCACCACTCCGCTACCAGTCGGTCGGTTGGCAGCCCTCCCTGCAGCGGCGACGTGGTTGGCCCGTAAAAGTCGCGAATGTAGCGCCTTACAATCGCGCCCAGCCGCACAAGGTTCAGGTACGCGTTCTTGATTTCCAGCGGATCAAACGTCCATTCCATCCGGTCGATACCGCGCGCCACTGCATCGTCCCGCTGCGCCAGTTTCAACCTGCGTCCCAGCCCCGAGTTGCGATATTCCGGCAACACCGCCAGCATGTGCGAGTGCAGGTAGGATTTCCCGTCGCGGTAGCCAGGCAACGCCATGGCAAACCCCACCAGCACGTCGCGGTCGAAGGCGCCAATCACCTGGCCGCCAATGCGATCCGCCACAATGAAGACGCGCTTGGGAATCAAGTCGCCATCGCTGTATCCCCACACCGCAAGCTGCACTTCGACACAGCGTTCGTACTCCGCCATTGCCGTCACCGGCCCGATGCGGATGGCGCCGGCATCGCGTGCCGCGGACTGAACCAGATCTGTCTTGCTCATGCCTTCAACCCGTCTGGCGCAACGGCTTCCGTCTCTCGTTTCGCCCGGTTCCAAAGTGCGTCCAGTTCTCTTGGGCTAAGCAGCGCCAAGGCTTCGAAGCCGCCCGCACTCGCCTCCATGCACCGGAAGCGCAGGCGGAACTTCGCCGTTGCGCAGCGCAGTGCCGACTCCGCATCCACCTTCAAGTGGCGCGCCAGGTTTACGGCCGTAAATAGCAGATCGCCCATTTCTTCCTCGACCAGGGATGCCTGCTCCGCACTGCCTTTTCCGGTCTCAGCCTGGAGCTCCGCGATCTCTTCCTGCAGCTTGGCAAACAAGCCTTCCGCATCGGGCCAGTCGAACCCAACCTTGGCTGCACGCGAGCCTAACTTCCCCGCCTCCATCACCGCAGGCATGGCGCGCGGAATATCGTCCAGCCCGGAGGCGACGCCGCTGGGGCGAGAGGGTGCTGTCGCCCGATTTCGTTCTGCGGCTTCGGCCTTTTCCGTACGCTTGATCTGCTCCCAGTTGCGCAGCACGGCGTTGGCATCCTTCGCGTCCGCCAATCGCCCAGCGTTCGGGCCCTCCTGCGGGGGAAAGACATGTGGATGCCGGCGAACCAGCTTCGCGTTCAGGTTCGCGGCCACGTCGCCGATGTCAAAATATCCAGCTTCCGCTGCCATCTGCGCATAGAACAGCACCTGCAGCAACAGGTCGCCCAACTCATCTTTCAGCTCAGGCCACGCACGGCGCTCGATGGCGTCAAAGACCTCGTAGGTCTCCTCCAGCGTATGCCGCTTGATGGAGTCGAAGGTCTGTTCCCGGTCCCATGGACACCCGCCCGGCCCGCGCAGCCGCGCCATGATCGACACTGCTTCAGCCAATAGCGGCGTCGCCTTGACTGCCACCTCAGCCTGACGCGACATCTCCTCCTGGGGAACCGGGGATGCGCCTATTTGGGTCATACCCTTACTTTACCCCTTCGCGATTTCACCCTCCTGCCGATCGTGTCCGGAGACTATGCCACGTTGAGAATCCAATTCTCTCGCAGGCACAGGATCTGCAACGCGAAACAGCGTAAACTCGATGCAGCAGGAGGTTCCAAAATGCCTATTCAACTCAGTGAGGAGGAAGGCGGGAAGATCCTCGTTGTCCACGCCAGCGGCAAGCTGGTGCAAGCAGATTATCCCGAATTCGTGGCCCAGTTCGAACGCAGGGTGCAAAAACCCCGAAAGCAACATGTATTGTTCGATATGGCCGGACTTCGCGGCTGGGATCTCGGCGCCGCCTGGGCAGACCTCAAGTTCAGCGTGAAGCACCTCGCCGATATCGACCGGCTGGCCCTGGTTGGCGACAGGAAATGGCAGCAAGCCCTTGCGATCTTCTTCAAACCATTCACCAAGGCGACTACCCGGTACTTTGATCAAGCTGAAAGCGCCGAAGCCCGAAAATGGCTGAGATGCTAGCCGGCGACGGTCCTGCGCTTTGCCTATGAGCTGCACCCTTTCGGCGTAACAGACATAAAGACGCGCCCGGCATGACCGGACGCGCCTGAACTTCATCGAACCCAAATCCGTTTGCCCACGGATTTGTCGCCTATTCGCCGCCCGACGAAGCAGCTTGAGTGGAACCGGATTGCGCCATGTTCGACAGCAGTTTCACCTCAACACGCCGGTTCTCATGCCGTCCTTCACGGGTGTGGTTGTCGGCCACCGGATCATCCTTGCCAATGCCGATCAGGTAGAACTTGTGCGGCGGGATGTTGTACCTGGTCTCCAGGTAGTTCACCACTGCATCCGCGCGCCGGTTGCTGAGCTGGTAATTGTACTGGGCGTCGCCCACTGAGTCCGTGCCGCCGGTCAGCGCCAGAATGTAGCCCCGCGCTGTTGTCAGGCTGTTGGCGACCTGATCCAGCTGCGCCTTGTCGTCAGCTGTCAGCACGCTCTTGTCGAACGCAAACGTGACACTCACGTCCGACAGTTGCGTATAGTTGTCCAGATTGGCCACCACGCCGGTAAGCGTGTCAACGCGATTGACGGCTTCCGTCGCCGATTGCTGCGCTGCATCAGCCGACTGTCCGGCCGCTTGCGCGTGCTGGTCGGCCGTGCTCGCCGCACCATTTGCCTTGGCGATGCCTGCCTGGGCGCGTTGGTCCGTGTCCGTGATGGCGTTATGATCCTGCGCCGTCTTGGCGTCTAGTTCATTCGTCTGCTGGATCAGCGGTGCGGTTTGCGAGCGCACGTAGTTCTTGGTGGAGCAGCCGGTCGTCAGCATCAACGCCACCGCACTCGCGATCACAGCCGCGACGTAGGCACGATTGGCACAATGTTGGTTTTGGTTTAGTTGGGCAGAATCAAGGTTCATGATCGGCACTCTCCTGGTACAAAGCACTTTTGGCCCAAAGCTTTGACAGCCCAGATACAGCAATCCCAGTGCCATAGTGCGAGTTCTCTGGAACCCATTCAATTTGCATGTTTTATTCCGAAACAGGCCAAGCCGATTGTGTAAATTGGCCGCGTAAGTTTTGCGCGATTCCACGTCAAAGTTACTTGCTTCGCCGGACCTGCCCGCCCGGAGCTTCCTGCCCGGCGACCCGACCGCGTTCCGGCTACACTCAAATACAGCGGCAATTGATGGATCTCCACGCAAAAATCCGCACCCTCCCCACACTGCCCGGCTGCTATCTCTACAAAAACGCCGAGGGCGAGGTGATCTACGTCGGCAAAGCGAAGAACCTGCGCGCCCGCGTGCGCTCCTACTTTCTCGCGGCCTCGCAAGCCAACGCCAAAACCGGCTCGCTCATGCGCGAAGCTGTCGACGTGGACTACATTACAGTCGCCAACGAGCATGAAGCGCTCGCGCTCGAAAATAATCTCATCAAGCAGCGCAAGCCCCGCTTCAACATCCTGCTGCGCGACGACAAAACCTATCCGTACATCAAGCTCACGCTCGGCGACCGCTACCCCAAGGTGTTCGTCACCCGCCGCCTGCGCAAGGACGGCAGCGCCTACTTCGGCCCCTACTTCCCCGGTAACCTCGCGTATCGCCTGGTCGACCTCATCCATCGCAGCTTCCTCATCCCCAGTTGCAAGGTCGACCTCTCGCGCTATCACCCGCGCGCTTGCCTGCAGTACTACATCAAACGCTGCCTCGGCCCCTGCGTCGAAGGCCTGACCACACCCGAGGCTTACGCCCAAACCGTCCGCGACGTGCAGCTCTTTCTCGACGGCAAACCCAGCGAACTGGAGGCCCGCCTGACCGCGCGTATGAACGAAGCCGCCGAGTCCGAGCAGTACGAGCTTGCGGGCCGCCTGCGCGATCAGATCGTTACCGTCCACCAGATGCACGACAAGCAGCGCATCGCCACCACCGACAACGAGGATGCCGATGTCTTCGGCTTCCACTACGAGAATGGAATGCTGGCGGTGAACCTCTTCCACATGCGCGGAGGCAAAATCGTCGACCGCCGCGACTTCTTCTGGGAAGACCTGCCCGAGTTCATCGCAGCCGCCGACGACCCCGCACCCGCAACAGACAACGAAGAACGGACAACGGACAACGCAGACAACCCCTGCGCCGAACCTGAAACCGAAGAAGTCCTTCCCTGTCTCGACCCCGATCCCACGCACACCTTCCCAGAGATCCGCGCCGACTCTCCCATCGCCGTAGAGCACTCCATCCTCACCGACCCAACGGACAACGGACAACGGACACCGGACAACACCTTCTCCCCCGCGGCCTTTTTCTCTTCCCTGCTGAAGCAGCTCTACCTGGACCAGAACTACGTGCCGCGCACCGTACTCGTCCCGGTCGACTTCCCTGACCGCACCGTCCTCGCGGAACTCCTCACCGAACGCACTGGCCGCCGCATGGAGATCCTTGCCCCACAGCGCGGCGAGAAGCGCTCCCTCGTAGACCTCGTTTGCCTCAACGCGAAGCAGTCCTACGACCAGCGATTCCGCGTGCTCCAGCCCGGCATGAAGGCGATCCAGGAGTCGTTGCAGGATTTGCTGACGCTCGAGGCGTTGCCCCGCCGCATCGAGTGTTTCGACATCTCGCACATCCAAGGCGCGGAAACGGTCGCCTCGATGGTGGTTTGGGAAGATGGCGCGATGAAGAAGTCCGACTACCGCAAGTTCCAGGTCAAGACCGTCAGCGGCGTGGACGATTTCGCCGCTATGCACGAGGTCGTCGGCCGCCGTTACAAGCGTTTATCGGAACAGCGAAACGAGAGCGGCGCCAGGTTCCCCTCGATCATCCTCATCGACGGCGGCCTTGGCCAGTTGCACGCGGCCGCCGAAGCGCTGGCCGAGCTCGGGATCCAGCCCGGAACGCCCGACCAGCCCGCACTGGCCTCCATCGCCAAGCGCGAAGAGATCATCTACGTCTACGGCCAGGAGTCGGACCCAATCGTGCTCGATCGCCGCTCCCCCGTGCTCCATCTGGTCCAGAAGATTCGCGACGAGAGCCACCGTTTCGCCGTCACCTATCACCGCAAACGCCGCGAGATGCGTGACCGCGACTCCGAACTCGACGCCATCCCCGGCGTCGGCCCGCGCACCCGCCAGCGCCTGCTGGAACATTTCGGCAGCGTCCGCGGCATCCGCCAGGCCAGCCCCGACGCACTAACCGCCGTGGTGAGCGCCGCCACCGCCACCAAAATCCGCCGCCACTTCGAGGAGGAGTCTGACGAAAAGTCCGCCCTCCACGTTCTCCACTAGTCTGCGGGCAAACCACTACAATAAGCAGCATGGCCACCGCCGTTTCATCCACGAATCCGCCGCAGGTGAGCGAGGGTCGCACTCCCGAAGCTCCATTCGTCAACGAGCCCTTCCTCGACTTCACCGACCCGCAGACCAAACGCTCTATGCAGGAGACTCTGGCCGCGGTCAAAGCCAGGCTCGGCACCGAGTACGACCTCGTCATCGGTGGCAAACGCATTCGCACCGAGGCAAAGATCACCTCCATCAACCCGGCACGCCCCGCCCAGATCGTCGGCATCCACCAGATGGCCGGCGCAGAGCACGTGGAACTCGCCATGAGCGCAGCCCAGGCCGCCTTCGCAAACTGGGGCCGTAAGCCGATGCCCGAGCGCGCCGACCTGCTGTTCCGCACCGCAGCCCTCATCCGCGAGCGCAAATTCGAGATGTGCGCGTGGCTGACCTACGAGGTCGGCAAGAACTGGGCCGAAGCCGACGCCGATGTAGGCGAGACCATCGACTTCCTCGAGTTCTACGCTCGCGAAGCCCTTCGCCTCGACCACGCCACTACGCCCATTCAGCTTCCCGGAGAACGTAACCAACTCCGTTACATCCCTCTCGGCGTCGGGGCCGTCATCCCCCCGTGGAATTTCCCCCTGGCCATCATGGCCGGCATGACCGCCGCCGCCATCGTCTGCGGCAACACCGTCATCCTCAAGCCCTCCGGCGACGCGCCCACCATCGCCGCCATCTTCTTCAGCCTGCTTGAAGAGGCAGGCCTGCCCGACGGCGTCGTGAACTTCTGCCCCGGCGCCGGCGCAAAATTCGGCAGCTGCCATCGTCGCCCACCCGCAAACCCGCTTCATCGCCTTCACTGGGTCGAAGGCTGTCGGCCTGGACATCCACGAGAGCGCCGCGAAAACCCAGCCCGGCCAGCATTTCATCAAGCGCACCATCCTCGAAATGGGCGGCAAGGACTCCATCGTCGTGGAGCCCGACTGCGACATCGACGCCGCCGTGGAAGGCGTTGTCGCTAGTGCCTTCGGCTTCAACGGGCAAAAGTGTTCCGCGTGTTCCCGCGCGATCGTCCACGCCGACATCTACGAGGCCTTCTGCGAGCGCCTGCAGGCCCGTGTCGAAGCGCTCAAGCAGGGCGACCCGGTCGAGAACTTCTACGCGGGGCCGGTCGTCAACCAGGCCGCCTGCAAATCGATCCTCGACTACATCGAAATCGGCAAGAAGGAAGGCCGTCTCCTTGCCGGCGGCCATGCGGTAGCCACGCCCGACGCCGGCTACTACATCGCCCCCACGGTGATTGCCGACGTAGCCCCAACGGCGCGCATCTCCCTCGAAGAAATCTTCGGGCCCGTCCTGGCCATCATCCAGTCAAACAGCTTCGACGAAGCCCTCGCCATCGCCAACAACACGGAGTACGGCCTGACCGGCGCGCTCTACTCCACCACCCGCGCCAAACTCGACCGCGCGCGCGAGGAGTTCCATGTCGGCAATCTCTACTTCAACCGTAAGTGCACCGGCGCCATGGTCGGCGCGCATCCATTCGGCGGATTCAACATGAGCGGCACCGACTCCAAAGCCGGCGGCCCGGACTACCTCCTGTTATTCACTCAGGCCAAGTCGATCGCGGAAAAGCTGGGCACCGTGCTCGGCTCCTAGTGGGATGAAGCAGGCGGGTTCGGCGGGGCCGGCGGAGCTGTCAGCGCCGGCGGAGCCGCCGGGGTGTAGACCCGAGGATTAACAATGATCGCCTTCGGCTCGGGATACGCGAAGGGCTCTTGCGGTAGCCTGACGTCGTGTTCGCCGCTCATTCTGGTCAGGTCATTCAACGACATCTTTCCGCTCATGTGGATCAAGGTCAGTTCCTTCGGCTCGGCGGAGAGAATCACCATCTCGTTGGTCTCATGGTCCGCGGCTGTGCGCGAGCAGATGTCGGTTGAGCCGGTCTTGCTGCGCACGTGAATCGAGCAGTTCCAGCTTCCGTCGGTCAGCTTCTTGCTGTACGCCTCGAACTCGTCCATGCTGTACATTCCCGGCTTGTCGTATTTGAAGCTGTGGATGACCATGAAGTTCATCTTGCTGGCAAGTCCCCCGTCTTTCCCCATCATGAACGGGCCACGGCCGATCATGCCCATGGTGCTGGGATCCAGGTTGATATCGGTCACCTCGGTCGCGCCCTGCGCAAACTTCTCCGCGCCCGCAAACAGGTCGTCCTTCACCTGGGCATGCATGCCGGTGGTGACGCTCAACTGCGGCTCGGTGCCAGGCACAGTGGGCAGCATGGACAGATTCGCATGCAGTTCCGCGCTGGGCGGAGCGCTGCTCGTCAGTTGCTGTGCGGCCGCCGCCGTTCCGCCGATCATTCCCATCATCAGAACCAACTGCATCGTCTTCGTCATCGTTCTCTCCTGGGTCCATCTTCGTTTTCGAATTCCTTTAATCGCCGATAGTGATGCCGGCCTGCTGCAACTGCACCCGCACGTGTTCCAGGGTTTGATCGGTGATGCGCATTCCGGCGTCAAATTGCTGCTGCGCGCGCTCGGCGCGCTGGCGCTCGTAGCGCTCGTGTCGCTGGTGGGCCTGCTCGCCGGTGTACGCGCCGATCAACAATCCCGCGGCAATCGCTCCGCCGATCGCCCCGTTGATCCACAGTCGCGCGCGCAGCGGCATCCGGATCACCTTTGCGCCCGCGGGCGCCTGCACGCGTGCCATCACTCGGTCGGCGAATCCGTCAGGCGCGGCAACCGGGCGCAGAGCATCGGTCAGGTTCTGTTCGAATTCAGGGTTCAACGCTTCTTCAGGCTGTTTCACGCACATACTCCTTCATCGTTACGGCCGCCTTACGGCGCAGCAGCTTAAGCCCGCGGTGCAGATTGCTCTTGACCGTCCCGACCGGCTGGGCAAGCATCTGGGCAATCTCGTCCGGCAGCATCTCTTCCTGGTACCGCAGCACCACGACCACCCGCATCGGTTCCGGCAGGCCGCGCAGCAGGTCTTCCACTCGCGATTGCACAGCGAGGTTGCTCACGGCCTCCCCATCGGAGTGCAACTCGTCCAGCCACTCATCGGCCGTGGCCTCCGGCCGGACCGCCTTACGTCGCAGCGCATCCGTGGCGCGATGCACGGCCACCCGGCGCAGCCAGTAGCGGACGTGGTCTTCGCCGTTCAGGCGCTCGGCGTCGCGATGCAGGGCCAGAAAAACATCCTGGGCCACTTCCTCGGCGGTGCCGTAGTCGCCCGTGATGCGCAGCGCCAGCGAGAAGACCATGCGCTGGTGGGTCTCGATCAGTCTGCGAAACTCATCGTCTGCGATCACCATACCGCTCTCATCCTGTCTATACGCCAATGGGCCGCTCCCGGGATGCAAAAGGTTTTTTGCCCCGGAGCTTTCTGGGATGCTGAACAGGATTATGGCCGACGCTAGGCCGAATGGCGAATCGGGCGTAGTCGCCAGTCGCGACCGTTGGGAGGCACAGCCGGGCCGGTGATGGTCCGCTTAGGCCGACTTCGCCTGCAGCAGGTCGCCAGCGCGGGCGGCTGCTTCCGCCAGGACCCGGTGATGGATCGTAAACAGCGCCAGTTCCAGGCGGTCGGAGACGCCCGTCTTGTCATAAATGCTGCGCAGGTAGTTCTTAATCACCTGCTCCTTGGTGTCCAGCAGAGCGGCAATCTGTTTGTTCTTGCAACCCTGGGAGATCAGCGCCACAATCTGGATCTCTTTGGGCGTCAGGCGGTCGCGGACGCGCGCGCCGACCGCGTCCTGCGCCAGAATCGAGGCGACGTTGGAGGGCTGCAGGCAGGGTTGCCCCCCCGCGACCCGGCGAACGCAGCCGATCAGCTCAGGCCCGGGAACGTTGCGGAATACAATCCCATCCAGCCTGCGGGCAAGATCGTCTGCCACCTCGGCGCCGTTTTCCGCAATCAGGATGATGCGGCACCCCGCCGCCCGGGCCCGCACGACCAGGCTGCTTGCGTCGGGTTGGAAACTGGCAGAAAACAGGAGAATCGCGCGCGGGTGCGCGTCCAGGGCATTCCCCAGATGGCCAGGGCCATCGCACTGCGCGACAATCCGCATGTCGTCTTCCAGGGCGAGTACACGGGCCGCGCCCGCCCGAAAGATCGCCTGGTTGTCGGCAAGGATGATCTGAATCATTGCATTTTGCGCCCCCTTGGACGCGGCCCGCTGCCAGTCCTTATTATCGGCAAAGCTGGCACTGGGATTCAGGGGTGTCTACAATTCCTACAGGAATCTCTGCCTCCCGGTTCGATCCGGGTTCGGCTCGCACGCCGCCGTTCCGCAACATCCGCGTTCTGAAACCTCTCCGGTCCCGGCGGAATCAAACGCAGACACCCTTCCCGGCCGCCGCACACGGGCCGGCGTCAGAATAGCAAGCCTCGCGACCTTATGCCGAAGCCAATTCTTCTCGCCATCGACGACGACACCAGCGTGCTCGAAGCCGTGGTGCAGGATCTGCGCCGGAACTATGGGCAGAACTACCGCATCGTCCGGGCCGCCTCGGGCGTCGCAGCCCTGGACATCTGCCGCCAGTTGACCGAGCGCAAGGAGACGGTCGCGCTGTTTCTCTCCGACCAGCGTATGCCGGGCATGACCGGCGTCGACTTCCTGCAGCAGGCCATGCCCATGTATCCCGAGGCCAAGCGCGTGCTGCTGACCGCCTACGCCGACACTGAGGCGGCAATCCGCGCCATCAACTCCGCCAAGATCCACTACTACCTGAACAAGCCGTGGGATCCGCCGGAAGAAAAGCTCTACCCGGTGCTGGACGATCTCCTGGAGGCCTGGAAACAGGGCTACAAAGCGCCCTACGAGGGCATCCAGGTGATCGGGCTGCGCTGGTCTCCCACCGACCACGCCGTCCGCGACTTCCTCTCCCGCAACCGCATCGAGTACAAGTGGCTGGATCCAGAGACCATGCCCGACGCCATCGCGCTGCTGAAGGAAAAAGGCCTGGATGACGCAAAGCTGCCCGTTGTCCTGTTTGGCGATGGGACCGCGCTGGTGCAGCCTGCCACCCAGGAACTGGCTACCCGCATTGGGTTGCGCATGCAGGCACGCGAGGAGTTTTACGACGCCATTGTCATCGGCGCCGGCCCGGCCGGCCTGGGAGCCGGCGTCTACGGAGCATCCGAGGGGCTGCACACGCTCATCATTGAGCCGGAAGCCATTGGCGGCCAAGCCGGGTCGAGTTCGAAGATCGAGAACTACCTGGGCTTTCCCAACGGCCTCAGCGGCGACGAACTGGCCAAGCGCGCCTTCCTGCAGGCCAACCGGCTGGGCGCGGAATTCCTTACCCAGCGCGTTACCTGCATCCGCTCGGAGAACGGCTATCACGTGATCCAGCTCAGCGACGGCCGCGAGTTGACCGCGCACGTCTGCCTGATTGCCACCGGCGTAGCCTACTGCAAGCTGGATGTGCCGGGCGCAGACCGTTTTGCCGGCGCCGGCGTCTACTACGGCGCGGCCAAAAGCGAGGCCATGTCCTGTGCGGAGGAGGAGATCTACCTGGTCGGTGGAGCAAACTCGGCCGGTCAGGCGGCCATGCATTTTTCCCGCTACGCCGCCAAGGTGCACCTGCTGGTGCGCGGCGAATCGCTCACCCGCAGCATGTCCAAATACCTGGTCGACCAGATTATCGCCACCCCCAACATCCTGGTGGAGACCAGGACCGAGGTGGTCGCCATGTCCGGAAACGACCACCTGGAATGCCTGACTCTCAAGACTTCCCACGGCGAAGAGCAGCGCGCCGCCACCTCGCTCTTCATCTTCATCGGCGCGGCCCCCAAAACCGACTGGCTGTCCAAAGACATTGCAACGGACGACAGAGGCTTTATCCTGGCCGGCCCCGACCTGAAAGCCCGCGCACCCGGAGCCTGGAAACTGGAGCGTGAGCCGTATCTGCTGGAAACCAGCGTGCCGGGAGTCTTTGTCGCCGGGGACGTGCGCTACAACTCTGTAAAACGCTGTGCGTCGGCGGTCGGCGAAGGCTCCATCGCCGTCCAGTTTATGCACCAATATCTGGCGACGCTCTAGGGAGGCTGCGAAACCCGGAGCCCCCCGCCCGGCCCGTAACACTTTGGTCAACACAGAAATAGCACCCCCGGGATACCAGATTTCAGAAGCTTTTTTGGCACAGAAGCAATCCAATCAGGTTGTGAGCGAGCAAGGCCAGATCGCGGACAAGAACCAGCCGGGTATGAGCGACCAGCTGCTCGCCCGGTTGCGCGCCGTCTCCATCCTTGAGTCCGTCCCCGATACGGAGATTCAGTGCCTCGGCGATGCCCGCACATTGCGCCTTGCGAAGGGCGAGCTGCTGGCCAGGCAGGGCGAGGTCGCCCACTCCTTCTGGATCCTGCTCAGCGGAGAAATGCAAATCTACCAGGCGCTACCCGACGGGCCCGAGATCACCATAGCCCAGATGCCCGCCGGCACCGCCTTCGGAGAGATGCCGCTGCTCTCCAACACCCCCTACGGTGCCAACGTGCGCGCGGTCGCGCCCAGTGAGCTGCTCCAGTTTGACGAGCAGCAATTCTGGAACATGATGACTGCGTGCCCCAACGTGCGCAAAGCCATCCTCGGCAACATGGCGTACCGCTTCCAGAAGTTCCAGAGCGTCGTCGTCCAGCAGGAAAAAATGGCGTCGCTGGGCACCCTCGCCGCCGGCCTGATGCACGAATTGAACAACCCTGGAGCCGCGGCGGCGCGAGCGGCAGCCCAGTTGCGCGAGAATCTGATGCGCATGCACCGGCTCACCGCGAAGTTCAGCAAGGCCGAACTCACCGAGCAGCAGAAGCGCTGCATGTTCGACCTGCAGGAGCATGCGCTGGCCAGGGAACAGCCGCTGCGCATGAATTCGCTGGAGCAGAGCGACGCGGAAGAGGCTCTGGCCGCATGGATGGAGAACGCAGACGTGGAAGACGCGTGGAAGCTGGCCCCCACGCTCGTCTCCATCGGCATCACGTCGGACGAGCTGGAGTGCGCGCGCGATGAGTTTCACGGCCCATTCTTCTCCGACGCGTTGAACTGGCTGGAGGCGCTGGTCTCCAGCATGCAACTGGTGTCCACCATCGAGGAGAGCATCGGGCGCGTCTCCGGCCTGGTCAAGGCGGTCAAATCCTACGCGTACGAAGGCAAAGGGAAAAAGCAGTCCGTCGATGTCAATGAAAGCCTCCACGCCACTCTCGTCATCCTCGCCCACAAGTTTCGCCAGAAGGAGATTTCCGTCGACAAAGATTTCGCGGCGAACCTTCCCTCCCTGCAATGCGAGTGCACCGGCCTGAATCAGATCTGGACCAACCTCCTCGACAACGCAATCGACGCCGTCCCGCAGAGTGGGCACATCCGCGTCCGCACCTGGGCGGAAGAGACGCCTGCGGACGCAGCCGCCGGCCGGGCCACACCGCGCCACTACCTCTGCATCGCCATCGCGGACGACGGCGTGGGAATCCCGCTGGAAAGCCAGCCGCAGGTCTTCGACCCCTTCTACACCACCAAGGCCGTCGGCGTCGGCACCGGCCTCGGCCTCGGCATCGTCCAGCGCATCGTGGAGCAATACGGCGGCTCCGTCACCTTCGCCTCCGAGCCCGGCAACACCGAGTTCCGCGTCCGCCTCCCCCTCGAACGCGACTGACTGCCTCATCCCGCCGCCAGCGTCCGCAACACCCCAACATTCCGCGCCTCATCCCCCGGAGCATCCACCGGCGTCTCCGCGATAAACGCGCAATGCGCAAACCGCTCATCGTGCAGCAGCCGCCGAAACGCCGCTGCGCCAATCGTCCCCTCGCCAATATGCTCATGCCGGTCCAGCTTCGACCCCATCGCCGCCTTCGCATCGTTGCAGTGCCACACCTTCACCGCGTCGATCCCAACCGTCGCCTCCACCAGCTTCATCGTCTCGATATACCCATCCTCCGACACGATGTCGTACCCCGCCACATGCACGTGGCACGTATCTAAACACACGGCAACGGGAGCACAGGCCCGCAAACACTCCACCAGCTCCGCCACCTGTTCCAGCTTCCCACCCAGCGAGAACTCCGCCCCCGCCGTATTCTCAATCAGAATCCTGAAGTCCTTGCCCTGCCACGTCGATCCCCGTCAATCGCCCGCTCAATCGACTCCGCCGCCAGCCGCAGCCCTTCCTCGCGCGTCAATCCCTTCCAGCTTCCCGGATGCAGCACCAGGTACTCTGCCCCCAGCGCCAGCGCGCGCTCCACCTCTCCCCGAAACGCCACCACGGAATTCACCCGCACGCTCTCAGTCTGGCTGCACAGGTTGATCAGGTAGCTCGCATGGATCGCCACCGGCCCCACGCCAAACTTCGCCCGCAACTCGCGCATCTTGCTTGCATCCCGAGGCGTCACTGCCGCCGCGCGCCACATCCGCGGACTCGAAGAGAAAATCTGGAACGTATTTGCCCCAGCCTCGACTGCGCGGTTCACCGCGGTCCAGGTTCCCCCGGCAGTGCCCACATGCACCCCAATCCGCTTCATCGCCATGCCTTCGAGCCTATCCCAATTCCCTACCCATCCCGTCATCCCTGGCGCGAGCTGTCAGCCTAAAGCTCTTCAGCTTACAGCTCGAGATTCACTCCCATGCCTGCCGCTGACCGCCAGCTCCATGTATCATCTCGGTGTCTCCGAACCTGGGCCCCAGGGTTCGCTCTGTGTTCTCTCCGTTCCTCTGTGTCCTCTGTGATCCGCTCCTGCTCTTCAAACCATCCTTAGCATGACCGAAAGGACCCGCCCCATGCCTGAACCGCAAAGCTACAAGAACCACACCCGCTGGTTCCAACCCTTCCACTTCTTCGCTGCGCCTATCCTGGTACTCAACTTCCTCTTCGCCATCGCCGCGACTATCCATCATTGGCCGCAGCATCACATTCTCTTCCTCTGGTACATTGTGGTGTCGCTGGCCCTTATCGTCCTCGCCATCAGCAGCCGCGTCATGGCTCTGAAGGCGCAGGACCGCATCATCCGCCTGGAGGAACGTCTCCGCTTCGCCGCCTTGCTGCCTCCGGAACTGCTCGCTCGCAGCAAATCCCTCACCGAAGACCAGATCATCGGCCTGCGCTTCGCCTCCGACGGCGAACTCCCCGGCCTCGTTAAACGCACCCTCGACGAACACCTCACCCGCGATCAGATCAAGAAATCCATCAACTCCTGGCGCCCCGACTACTTTCGCGTCTAAACCAGGCTGTTATTGGATAGGCCGGCACTTTGCTGCCGGCACCCACGTTGCACATTGGATAGGCCGGCATTTGAGTGCCCCACTTTGCATATTGGATAGGCCGGCACTTCAGTGCCGGCATCCACTTTGCACAAATAGGACGGGCTTTAGCCCCCGCGATATGCTTTCGACTCTCCGGCTCGCCCCCTTGGAGAACGCGCGCGACTCGGCCACCTCTCACTGCCCAGTACCTGGTACCTAGTAAATATCCCGCTGATACCGTCTCTGCTTCTTCATCGCCGCCAGGTACTCGGCCGCCCTATCCAGCCCGCAGTTCGACCGGTATGCGATCGCATCCAGCAGCGCCAGCTCCACCGACCTGGCCATGCGCGAAGCATCACCGCACACATAGAAATAGGCGCCGCGTTCCAGCCAGTCATACAACTCTGCCTTGTGCTCCGCCATGCGGTCCTGCACGTAGACTTTCTCTGCCTGGTCGCGGGAAAACGCAGTGTCCAGGCGGGTCAGCGTCCCCTCGCGCAGCATTGCGTTCCACTGCTCCTCGTACAGAAAGTCGCTCGCCCGGTGCTGGTCGCCGAAGATGAGCCAGTTGTCCCCCGTGGCGCCCTTTGCCTGCCGCTCTTCCAGGAACGCCCGGAACGGCGCGACTCCCGTCCCCGGCCCCACCATGATCACCGGTGCCGACGGGTCCTCCGGCAGCTTGAAATTCTGGTTGGCGTGCAGAAACACCGGCAGCGTCTCGCCCACATGCGAACGCTCGCCCAGTTCCCCGCTGGCCACTCCCTGCCGCTCGCGGCCATGGGTCTCGTAGCGCACCACGCGCACCGTCGTCTCGGCAACGCCGGGATGCACCATCTGGCTGGACGCAATCGAATACAGCCGCGGCACCAGCCGCTGCAGCACGTTAAACAATTCCTGCGGAGTCTTCACCGCCCCGGGAAAATCCGTGATCAGGTCAATAAACTCGCGCCCCCAGCAATACTCCTCGGCGCGCGCCTTGTTCTCCGGCCCGCACAGCAGCTTCAACTCGGCGTATCCGCGTCCGCCCACGCCGGCCGCGCCGGGCAGCTTGGCGTATTGGCCAATGGCTCCCCGCGCCAGCTTGCCGATCGTCAGCCGGTTCCTCAGCGCCTCTTCAAAGCTGATCTCAACCTTGTAGTGGTCCAGCACCCGTTCGTCGCCGCTAAATCCCAACGACGCCAGCACCTCCGCCACCGCCTGCGCCCGATTCTCTGGCAGTATCCCAATGGAATCTCCGGGGCTATAGATCATGCTTTCGTCCAGCGAGAAAGCAAGATGGCGCGTCTCTTTCTCCGAGTCCGCGCCGCAGAGCCGGTAGTTCGTCACCACCGCGGAGTAGTAGGGGTTGTTGCGTGTGTACTTGGACCCGCCCGACTCGTTCGCTAAGCTCTCTTCGGCAGCCACCGCGCCCTCAACCTTGCTCATGCGAACAATTGTACCCGCAACACCGCAGCCCCCATCCCTCCGCGTCTTTCCTGGCCCCGCAACCAGCAACTAGCTGCCGGCTACCGGCTACTGACTACTGACTACTGTTTACAATAACCCTGTGCCCACCGCCGCCTCCACTCTGTCCGACATCCGCCGCAAGATCGGCTCTCGCCAGCGCATTTCGCCGGAAGACGCCCTCTGGCTCTGGCACGCGGCGACCGACGCCGAACTCCGCGACCTCGCCACCCAGGTCCGTGCGCGCTTCCACTCGCCCGCATCCTGCACGTACCTGGTCATGCGCATTATCAACTACACGAACGTCTGCGTCGCTCAGTGCGATTACTGCGCCTTCTACAAATTGCCGGGCCAGGAGGGTGGCTACGTCCTCTCCCACGAGCAGGTCTTCGCCAAGCTCGACGAACTGCTGGCCCTGGGCGGCGATCTCGTCGGCTTCAACGGTGGCTTCAACCCGCACCTCCCGCTGGACTACTACTGCGACCTCTTCCGCGCCATCCGCCAGCGCTACGGCGACCGCCTCGAGTTCTATGCCCTCACCATCGCCGAATTCATGTACCTCGCCGACCACGCCCATCTCGACTACGCCGCCGCAGCCGAGCGCTTCAAACAGGCCGGCGTCCGCTGGATCACTGGCGGCGGCTCCGAGATTCTCACCGAGGACTTCCGCGCGCGCCACAGCAAATTCAAGTACACCGTCGCCGAATACTTCGCCGCCCAGCGCGCCCTCATCGACTCCGGCCTGCGCACCTCCGCCACCATGGTCATCGGCTTCGACGAGACCATCGAGGAGCGCATCGAGCACATGGAACGCACCCGCGCCTTCCAGGACCAGGTCCTCGCCTCGCCTCACCCCAACGCCCTTGCCAGCTTCCTCTGCTGGACCTACAAGCCCTACTTCACCCAGCTCGGCGGCATCGAGATCACCACCAGCGAGTACCTCCGCCACCTCGCCCTCAGCCGCATCTACCTGGACAACATCCCCCGCATCCGCACCTCCGTCCTCACCCAGAACGAGCGCGCCCTCGAAGGCCTTCTCTACGGGGCCGACGACTTCGATCTCCCCATCGAAGACGAAGTAACCCAGACCGCCGGCGCCACCATCAGCCTCAACTTCGACAAACTCCTCGCCACCGCCCGCACCCTCGGCTTCACCCCCACCTACCGCCACGTCGCCCCCGGCTGGAACCAACCTGCGTAAGTTGTGTTCGCTCCCTTCTGAAACAAATCTCTCAAACAGGTAGGATCGCGGATTGACAAACAAAACGGCCTTCTTGGGCTCGTTTTATCCGCAAAATCCGCGATCCATTCCGCATTGCCCAAATTTACGCGCGGCGCATCCCGTTAGCATGAATCCTTCGCTTCCAGGTCACTACCAACCCAGCCAGCCCAGTACCGAACAACACCAGCGATGAAGGCTCCGGCGTCTCGTTGACAGTCACGGTCATCCCTGAAAACGGTTCGCCGAATGTATCGATCACCGTGCCATTCAAGGAATCGCCCACTCCGTACGTCAGCCCGAATCCCGGAACCACGCCGTTGCTCCACAGGTCGACACTGTAACCACCCTGCACGTTGAACAACACGCCATAAATGTCGAACAGGCCACCGCCAAATGGGTAGGGCGGCTCCGGGTCACCCGGTCCAGGAGGAGGACATACCGCCGGAGAGTTTCCCCCGGGATAAAACAGGTTGTCCCACGAAAACCCAAATCCATCCGCCGCCGTTCCGGGAGGTACGAACGTGCCGTCGTTGTTGATCCCCGATGGCAGCGCAATCGACTGTAATCCGGTGATGGCCCCGGAGAAGCCCGCAACCGTATCCGAAAAAGTACCGCTAATTCCCGTAATCTGATACGCACCCGCCACTCCTGGCACGGCGGCATTCGAAAAAGTGATGACGCCGGAGCCACTCATTCCTCCACCACTGAACGAGAACCCAATTTGACTGGCTCTGGCCGTTAAAGGAACCAGGACTAGCCCAGCCGCAAGGACCGCAGCTGTAAAGAACTTCGGGCAGACAAATCCACTTGGACACAGTCGGAGCGCTACAGTAGCAGGCCGCAGAAGGCAGAGAGACTTCATAGTTTTCTCCTGTATTTTGAGATGGGGCCCATGTTCTGCAGAAACCGGAAGTTGATGGATGAACCGCTACAGTTCGAATCGAACGCCCAACCCGACGCCGCAAGAATCAACCTGCGTTCTCGGAAGGAGCATGAAACGAACGGGTCGCGACCTCAAATGAGATGCAAATTCCTCGCTGAGAGGCCACTCACCCACCACCCCACGCATCTGACCCCTGTGAAGTCGCACCCCAACCAAACGGCACCGTCCGCGTCCGAGCCGCCCGCGAACACAACTGGAAACGGCGCATAATGCCGCACCACAATCGGCAATCCTGGCAAACACAAGCCTCTCCGTGTTCTTTCCTTCTCTCTGTGTTCTCCGTGATTCGCATTTGTCTTTCCTCCCACCACCCCATTAACCTCACCCCATGAAGGCCGCCGTCTTCAACCCCGACCCTCGCCACTCCCAGCAACTTCCTCCGCATCGAGGACGTCCCCACACCCACCCTGCTCCCCAACCACGTCCTGCTCCGCGTTCTCGCCTGCGGAGTCTGCCGCACCGACCTGCACATCGTCGAGCGCGATCTCCCACCACTCGCACCCACCATCATTCCCGGCCACCAGATCGTCGGCGAAGTGGTCGAAGGCGCCACCGCCGACCTCCCCATCGGCGCCCGCGTCGGCGTCTCCTGGATGGGCGGCACCGACGGCACCTGCCGCTTCTGCACCCACGGCATGGAAAACCTCTGCGACCACCCCATCTTCACCGGCTACACCGTCAACGGAGGCTACGCCGAGTTCGCCCTCGCCCGCGCCGACTTCGTCTATCCCCTGCCCTCATCGCTCGACCCCATCCACCTCGCCCCGCTTCTCTGCGCCGGCATCATCGGCTTCCGCAGCCTGCGCGTCGCCGAGGTCCAGCGCGGCGACCGGGTTGGCCTCTTCGGCTTCGGCAGCTCCGCCTCGCTCGCCATCGCCGTCCTGCAGTCCTGGGGGTGCGAGGTCTACGTCGTCACCCGTGGCGAACCGCACCGCGCCGCCGCCCGCGCCGCCGGAGCCACCTGGGTCGGCGACGAAGACGCTCGCCCTCCCGTCGAACTCGACCGTGCCATCACCTTCGCCCCCGCCGGCAGAGTCGTCGTCCACGCGCTTTCCTGCCTGCGCAAAGGCGGCATCGTCGCCATCAACGCCATCCACCTGGACCAGATGCCCGCCTTCGACTACGACACCCTCCTCTGGGGCGAGCGCCAGATTCGCAGCGTCGCCAACATGACCCGCCAGGACGCCCGCGACTTCCTCCAACTCGCCACCGAACTGAAGATCAAGCCACGCGCCAACGTCTTCTCCCTCGCCGACGCCAACCAGGCCCTCCTCGCCGTCCGCGACGAAACCGCAAACGGATCTTCCGTCATCACTCCCTGACAGCCGAACCTGGCGCTGAGCCATCCCCCAATTTTATTTTTCGAAGCGTGGAACAAATTCTGGCGCTCGGCAGTCTATCGTTGCAGCCGAAGGATTGCGAAAAATATTTCGCAAGTTTATGCGTCGCTGCCGTTCCTTCTTTGGTAGCCGGGTTTACGCAACCAGACACCTCCCGGCCGGAAGGAACTCGCCCGTATGAGCAAGGCAATCGGCATCCTCTCCCTCTTTCTTGCAATCCCTCTCATTGCAAACGCGCAAACCAACATCAAGCCCGTCGTGCGAGCCGTCTCGAAGCCCCCGGCTGCCAGCGCCGACGCCGCCATCTCCGCGCAGCTTCCGGTCACCCGGGTCGCGCTCTACAAGAATGGCGTCGGCTTCTTCGAGCACGCCGGCCGCGTCACCGGCGACCAGAGCGTCACCATCGACTTCACCACCGCGCAGCTTAACGATGTGCTGCAGTCGCTGACGGCCATCGACCTGAACGGCGGGCGCATCGCCGGTGCTGGCTACAACTCCACCACGCCGCTCGAGCAGCAACTCCAGGCTCTGCCCCTCGGCCTCGGCGAAGATCCCACCGCCATCGACTTCTACAACGCCATCCGCGGCGCGCGCGTGCAGGTCCACTCGACCGGCGCAGCCATCACCGGCCGACTGCTGAACATCGAAAACGTCGAAAGCCCCGAGAAGGACGGCCAGCCCGCCGGCGAAAAGCGACTCATCACCGTCATCGGCGACGCAGGCGAAGTCCGCACGGTCGAGCTGACACCGGCCACGGAGGTGCAACTACTCGACACCGACCTGCACGCCGACGTCACCCGCTACCTGCAGTTGCTGGCCAGCACGCGCAACCAGGGTCTGCGCCACCTGACGCTGCAGGACAACGGGTCCGGCGCGCGCGAGTTGCACGTCTCCTACATCAGCGAAGTCCCCATCTGGAAGTCGACCTACCGCATCCTCTTCACCGAACCCAAAGCCGGCGCCGCCACAAAGCAGACCGCGACCCTCCAGGGCTGGTCGGTGGTCGACAACACCACCGGCGCGGACTGGATCAACGTACAGCTCTCCCTCATCGCCGGCGCGCCGCAGAGCTTCATCCAACCGCTCTCCGTGCCCTACTACTCGCGCCGCCCGGAGATCGGCCTGCCCCAGGAAGCCCAACTGTCACCGCAGACGCACGAGAGCGGCGAGGAGGAAGCCAAGGCCGCCCCAGCTCCGGCTACGGCCGCGCAGGGGCAGGTCGACGGCCTCGCCGGTTTCTCAGGGGGCGTCTTGGGCGGCATGGGCGGCGGCGGCGCCTATGGCGGGCGGATAAGAACCAATTCGAATGCCAGCGCGACAGTCATGACTGGCTCGGCCATGAACTCGCTGAGCGAAGACTCGGTCCAGCTAGGCACCGAACTATCGGCACTGTCCTACCAGCAGAATGCCGCAGCCTCCATCGCCCCCAACTCCACCACTTCCGCCTTCGACGATTACTTCGCCTATAACATCACCCAGCCCATCACCATTCGCAAAAATGAGTCCGCCCTCGTTCCCATCCTGCAGACGAAGATTGACGCCGAACGGGTGACGCTCTGGTCGCCGCAGCGCCCAACGCCGCTGCGCGCTCTCTGGATCACCAACACCTCCAACCTCACGCTCGATCGCGGCTCCTTTTCCATCGTCGAAGACGGCGATTTTGGCGGCGAAGGCCTGCTGGACCCGATTCATCCCGCCGAGAAGCGGCTGCTCTCCTACGCCGTTGATCAGGCTGTGCGCGTCAGCACAGAGGGGCAGAGCAACACCATGCAGTCCACCTCGCTCACCGCGTCCAAGGGCGTGCTGGAGCTGCACCATACGCAGCGTGCAGAGGTCACGTACGTCGTGCACAACGCGGCCGCCGACGGGCGCACCGTCATCATCGAGCATCCCATCCGGCAAGGGTACGTGCTCGATTCCGACCTCAAACCGGAGGAAACCACTCCCACGCTCTATCGCTACCGCGTCACCGCCGGGCCTGGCGAGACGGCGCGCCTGAAGGTCGCCGAGCACCACAACAGCTCGGTCGCGTACCAACTCACCAACTTCAGCGACAGCCAGTTCGCGCTCATCCTGAACCAGACCAACAACAATGCTGGGATCAAGCAGGCGCTGGAGCCCATCCTGGATGCGCGTCGCCATGTAGCCGACATGCAGGCGGCCGTCGACAAGGCGAATACCCGGCTGACTGACCTTCGCTCGGACGAGGAGCGCCAGCGAGCCAACGTGACCGCACTGGCCAGCGCGGACAAGCCTTCCCGCGAGCGTTTCGTTCACGACCTGAACGCGACCGAAGACCAGATCGCAGCCGCGCAGAAAGACCTCGCCGCGGCACAGGCCAACCTGCAAACCGCAACCGACTCGCTCGCCAACCAGATCGAGTCGTTGCAGATCGATCAAACCCTCTGATCGTGAAAATGGGATGGGCCGCGATGGCTATCGCAATTCCTGAGTCACTGTATCCCGAAGTCGCTGCGCTCAAGGCGGCGCGACCCACACGGAGCGACGACCTCGCACAGACCATCAAAAGCCCACTGCAACTCGGGAATTGCCTTAAGCTCGGATTGCCACGATCAAGCGCCGCAGGCGCGCAACATACCAGCCTAGGCCGAACGGGGTCCCCGGCGAGCTTGCTCGCTGGGGCAGGAAGGCCTAGGTTGGGGTCGAGCGCAAGGACCGAGGGCTGAAGGCCCGACATAGAGTTCAACTAACGTATTGACTCGGGACACTATCGCAATTCCTGACTCACTATATCCCGAAGTCACTGCGCTCAAGGCGGCGCGACCCACACGCAGCGACGACCTCGCACAGAACATCAAAAGCCCACAGCAACTCAGGAATTGCCTTAAAACGTGAACGACAACCCTGCCTGCAGCGTGCGCGGCGACTGCGCCAGATACAGCGTCCGCCCGTCCGCCGAGAGGAATGGCTGGTATCCCTGCGCCAGCAGGTTGGTCACGTCGATGGTGGCCTCAAGCCCTGGCGGCAGCCTGTCTCCCCAGCGCACCGCCTGGCGTACGTAAAAGCTGAGGAACGCCTGGTTGCTGAGCCCGGAGTACGGATTTACCGCGGTTACCAAATGCCGTGGCTGCCAGCGGTACGCCGCCCGCACCTTGGTTCCTGTTCGCGCTACCTGCCCGTTCAGTGCAGCCGTTGCTGTTTGCGCTGCCTGGCTGTGCAGGCTGGCCGAAACCTCTGCCAGTCCCTCGGCCGTTGTCTCCCGGGCCGATAGCGCCGCGCCGCTTGCGTATTCCAGCGCCGCCCACAGGCTCGAGGTCAGTGGCTCCGACACGGTCAGGCTCACGCCGTTCGCCGTATATCCCGCACCCAGAAAACGGAAATCGCCGGTTGCCGTATCCACAACAACCCCGTTCGTCCCATCCTTCGGAAGCATGTCAGCGGAATTCACCATCCCCGTCCCGGCAATCGCGGAATGGCCGATGCCATCGTGGTACACCGCCACGCGGACCTGGCCGCCGCCCGCTTTGCGGCTCACCGCGACTTCCTGGTGCGTGCCGCTCTCGGTGCACATCCGGCCGCCGCTTAGGGCTGCAACCGGCAAATCGGTCTCAATCGAATCCAACCCATCGAAGCTTTGCGGATCGCGTCCCGTCGCCAGTTGATACTGCACCGCCCAAACCTCGCCCGGATGCACGGTCACGTGCAGGAAGGGCTGCGCCGCCACAGCGGTCTCAGCCACATGAATCGCGTAAACCGTTCCTCCGGCTTCCACCTCTGCCACATCGCCCAGTTGCATCTTCTCTGCGCTCGCCATGCGCAGCACCTGCAGCCCGGTTGCATTGCCACTCTCGATTTCCGGGTGCGTTGCGTAACTCACCACTGTCCGCGACGAGTCGCCAAACGTCGCTCCGCGCTCGTATCCCGCATCCACTTCCGTCGCCGCCGCCGGCCCGTACGCGGTGCCCACCATGGCCACATTCACCCGCATCACGGCATCGGAGCCGCTGCTATTTTTTCGTTCCAGCAGCAGCGCGCTATGCACGCCGCCCTCGCCAAATCCTCCATTGCCGCCAGTCGTGGCAACACGCGCGTTGGTGGACGCGGTGGGCGACCCATCCTTCGCGGCCGCCGGCACCAAAACCACCTCGCCATCGTCCAGCATGCGCAGAATCGGGCGATTTGCCGCCGAGCGCAGGGTCCAGGTCCAGTCATCTCCAGGCTCATCCGCCTTGCGTCGCTCGACCGGCAGCCACGCCGCGGGATCGGCCAGCATGTTCAGGGTCAGGTTTACGGTGGCCCGCATCCCCATTGAAAGCTGCAGATTATTCCGCGTGGCCGGCACAAACAGCGCTCCCGTGGCCCGCACCTGGTATTTGCCGGGAGCCAGGTTGGCAATCCGGTACCGGCCATACATATCGGTAAATGCAGTGGTCACGTTGGCCGAACCAACCGCCAGGACCTGCACCATCGCGCCCATCTGCGCCACGCCCCGCGCATC
The DNA here is from genome assembly GCA_963764735.1 of uncultured Acidobacteriaceae bacterium. GTDB lineage: Bacteria > Acidobacteriota > Terriglobia > Terriglobales > Acidobacteriaceae > Edaphobacter. Next base: position 588,760 of record CAVXTS010000003.1, on the reverse strand, counting down.
GCGCACCACGCCAGACACGGCGGCAGGGTTCGCCGCGCTGCAGATCCCCGGCGCCAGCGACAACATCAGGGCGCCCAGCGATAGCTCTTTGCCGAGTTTCATCCAGTACCGTTGCACAGTCCGCATCACCTGTGCGTCGATGGCGTTCTCCGAAAGGACGGCCCGGAAAAGGGAGGCCCGTCAGAACGTTTTGCGCCGGCTTTCGATCATCGCCATCCCATCCGCGTAATCGTCCAGCCTCGAACTCTGCGCATCCCGTCCAAGATCTACTGCGATCGAGCGCGCTTCGAAACCGCGCTTCGAACCTGCTTCCATCATACCAATCAGTTGACGGAGAACTTTGCTGTCCCTTCCGTCTCCTGCTTGGATACCGCATCGTTCACCTTGATGCTCAACTGATACTGCCCGGGCGCCAGACCTGCCAGCGGCATGCTCTTCTCCAGGGTCAACTGGTCGGCGTTCGGGCTGATCTTCCTGGTCGACTCCTGCGTGCTCAGTACCTGCGCGTTGTTGGCCAGATTCACAATCTGGTAGGTCACCGTCGCCTCGTTCTGCTTGGTCTTGTCGTCGAGTCCCAGGTTGTAGACCTGCATCCAGAAGTTCAGCGTCTGGACGCGGCTGAATGACGGCGGATTTGGCAACGTGCCACCGGCGGGTACGCTGCCGACGCGCGGACGCACAAACGTGTCTCCCAGCACGAAGCTCCCGCCGCCAATCTCCTTCGACGGAACCCGGCGCATCTGGTCCGCCAGAATCAGCGAAGAGTGGTCCAGTTTATCGTCGTCGAACTTCGGCACAACAACGCTGCGCGTCCATCTCCCCACATGGTCCGGGTTGTTCTCGTCCTTGATCGCGATATCGATCTTGTAAATCCCCGGCTTCAGCGGGATGGCCTGCCAGTAAACCGAAGCCCCCTTCTGTATCGACGGCAGAAGTTCGCTGGGGGTCGACGACTCCACATTGCTCTCAAACGTGCCCCCGGGAACGATCTTGTGGGTGATGTTCGATATCCTGCCCTCAATGTCTACCTTGCCCACCGACACCCCGTCCTTGGTGTCGTACGTGATATCCGAATTCCTGATCTGCAGGGTGATCGGCACAATCACCGTGTCGTCGGTCACCTTCATGTAGTCGGTGCGCACATCGAACAGGAACGGCGGCCCGGTCAGGATCTTGGAACTGCTCATGAACTGTTCCAGGTCCTGGTACTTCACCACCGGCGGCGCCATAATCTTAGCCGCCAAATCGAGCCGGTCGAATTGCTTGCTCTGGTTCTGCTGGCCCATCGGACCCAGGCCCAGCTGCTCCAGCCCGCTGCCGGAGAAACGGTCCTTCTTCTCCGCCTGGCCATTCTCCTCGGCCATGGTCAGGCCGGCGTTGGGCACATTCTTCAACGCGTCTTTCTCCGACCGGTCGATGGTGTAGTGATAATCGCCGCACTGGCAGGTGTCGACAAACTCCAGATCGATGTTGTCGCCAATCCCCTCGATATAGCGGTAATGCCACACCTCGAACGGAAAGGTCGCCGTGCTGCCGCCACCCTCATCCATGGGACGCTGATACTCGCCGCCGCTGGGGTGGGAATCCTTGTCGTCCGGAGGCCCGTAGGCAATATAGATGTGCCCGCGATCGGTCATCCATCCCGGCTTGCCCGCGGCGAAATGCTCGTTCGCGTACGCAATTCGCGCATAAATCTCGTCGCGATAGGTGTTCTCTGGGGAATCGGGACTTGGGTTGCGCCGCTGCCAGAAGTTCTCGATGAAGGCGTCCCGCTCCTCATCGTTGGACAGGTGCTTAAATGCCTGCGCCTCGGTGTCGGTGATGATCCAACGGACATCCTGCTCCAGCCAGGTCTTGTAGACTCCGTGCAACTCCTGCTTCAAGTCCTTCTGTTGCTGGATCTTTTCACGGTCGCTCAGACGGCGCTTCAGTGGGTTCGGTTTCTCTTCCACCGGAGCCGACTGGGTGACGCCATCCGGCGTGGAAGCCTGAGGACTTGTGGCCTCCTGCCCCCGGGCGAAGCCCCACCCTGCCCACATTGGAAGCAACAACAACCCCACAAACAACCGACCCGGTATCTTCATCGCCTTGTAATACTCCTGCTTCAGGTACTCCTACCGAATAGGCTCTTGCCGCGCGCCCCGTTTTCCACCCTGCCGTGCATCGGCACGCGCAAAGGGAATCCCATGCACTATTGTAGTGCCCCAACCACCCCGGATACAAGCGGCCGCAACCCGCCGAAAGCCGCCGCCTGTGCCCCCTCGCCCTGCTATCATCAACTACAACAGAGTGCAGCAAAACACAGCCGCGGCAAGCGGCCCGGAGTCTCATCCTGAACCACCACCGAACGGAACCCATCCCAGCTTTCGCGCGTATCCTGTAGCAGGCAACGCTCGCTTCCATAGGGCACATTTGCGCGCAGTGCCGCGAAGCGAAAAGGGATGCCCGGCGGGCATAGAGAAAGACTGAATGCGAACTCGGAACATCATTATCCTCGTCGCCATTGTCCTCGTCCTGACGGGCGTTACGGCCGGTACCATCCTCTACAGCGAGGCGGGCATCGTTAAGGTCGCCACCGGCAAGGTCGTGCGCCAGGATCTCGTCTCCACCGTCAGCGGCACCGGCCAGATCAAGCCCAAGACCTACGTCAATATCGGCGCCACCTCCTTCGGTCGTATCACCCACCTCTACGTCAAAGAAGGAGACCACGTGAAGAAAGGCGACATCGTCGCCCGCGTGGAGAGCGTGCAGCCGGAAGCCACGGTCGACGCCCAGCAGGCTGCCATCGCCTCCTCCAGAACGGATATCGCCTCCTACGTCGCCGCCGAGAACACAGCACAGGCGAACATCGACGAGGCCAAGGCCGACCTCGAGCAGAAGAAATTCGACTACGAGCGCGCCCAGCAACTCTACAACCAGCAGCTCATCGCCAAGCAGGACTTCGATGCCAAGAAGGCCGCCTACGATGTCGACGTCGCCACTCTGGCACAGCGCGTCGCCGCGCTAGCCCAGGCCAAGGCCCAGACGCAGTCCCAGCGCGCCCATCTGGATCAGGCTGTCGCCAGCCAGCGCGCCAACTTCGACGCCCTCGACAAAACCATCAGCCGCGCTCCGTTTGACGGCCTGGTCACCAACGTCCCCGTACGCGAAGGCGAAACCGTGGTCGTCGGCATCCAGAATGCCGAGGGATCCACACTGATGACGCTCGCCGACATGTCGGTCATCACTGCTGAGGTCAAGGTCGACGAGACCGACATCGTCAACATTTCCATGGGCCAGTCTGCGGACGTCACCGTCGATGCGCTTCCCGGCCGCACCTTCAAAGGCCACGTTACCGAGGTCGGCGACCAGGCGCTCCTGCGCACCACCGGAATCGCCACGTCGCAGTCCACCACGGGCACCGAAGAGGCCAAGGACTTCAAGGTTGTCGTCACTCTCGACCAGTTGCCCGGCGAAGACCTGAATGAGCTGCGCCCCGGCCTGTCCACCACGGCTCGGATCACGGTGGCGAACAAGCCTGACGCCGTCACCATCCCCATTCAGGCGCTGGTCGAGCGCGATCCCGCCATGGAAAAGCTTCTCGCCGAGCACAATGGCCAGTTGCCCAGCGGCACCACGGCGGCTGCCGCCAGTTCCGCCCCCACCAAACCCGTACTCGCCCAGGGCGTCTATACCCTCACCACCACCGGCGGAAAACTCCGCGCCGTCTTTGTTCCCGTCACCACCGGAGTCACCGGAGCCACCGACATCGAGGTGCTCTCCGGAGTCAAGCCGGGCGACGAGATCGTTACCGGCCGCTACCAGGTCCTGCGCGCCCTCAAGAGCGGCACCGTCGTCAAACGCGACAACACCCCCGTAACCACGGACACACCGTCGTCCTCGTAGTTGTTCTAAGCTGATAGCTCATCGTCCCAGTTGTTGGCCGATAGCTGATCGCCGACAGCTGATAGCTGGACCCCAAAATCGCCCCACCGCATCGCCGGAGAACCGGATGGCCCTCGAAACCGAACCAACCGAAGTCGATACCACCCCAGCCCCCGCCGAAGGCCCCCACCCCGGCGAGGTCATCGTCACCCAGAATCTCTGGAAAACCTACGAGATGGGTGACCAGCAGGTTAACGCGCTCTGCGGAGTCAACCTGCGCGTCCGCCACAACGAGTACGTCGCCATCATGGGTCCGTCCGGCTCCGGTAAATCCACCCTGATGAACCTCATCGGGTGCCTGGACTCGCCCACTCGCGGCCGTTACTGGCTCAACGGCCACGATGTCTCCGCCCTCAACGACGACGAACTCGCGCGCATCCGCAACAAGGAGATCGGCTTCGTCTTTCAGACCTTCAACCTGCTGGCGCGCGCCACGGCGCTGCATAACGTCGAACTTCCTCTCATCTACAACGGCACTCCGTCCGAAGAGCGCATCGCCCGCGCAAAAGAGGTCCTTGAGAGCGTCCACCTCGGCGCGCGCATGATGCACAAGCCCAACGAGCTCTCCGGTGGCCAGCGCCAGCGCGTCGCCATCGCCCGCGCCCTGGTAAATCACCCCTCCATCATCCTCGCCGACGAACCCACCGGAAATCTCGACTCCAAAACGGGCGACGAGATCATGGCGCTCTTCGACGATCTTCACGCCCAGGGCAATACCATCGTCGTGGTGACCCATGAGCCCGACATCGCCGAGTTCGCCCACCGCATCGTCACAATCCGCGACGGAGCCATCTACTCCGACCATCCCTCCATTCGCCACGCCGGCGCCGCCCGCCCCACCAGCACCAAGCAAACCCACCTCACCTAACCGCCCGCCCCCAGTCGATATTTGTCATTCCCGAAGGGAAGTTGTTTGTCATTCCCGAAGGGAAGTTGTTTGTCATTCCCGAAGGGAAGTTGTTTGTCATTCCCGAAGGGAAGTTGTTTGTCATTCCCGAAGGGAAGTTGTTTGTCATTCCCGAAGGGAAGTTGTTTGTCATTCCCGAAGGGAAGTTGTTTGTCATTCCCGAAGGGAGGTTGTTTGTCATTCCCGAAGGGAATCTGCTGTTGTTTTTTTGCTTGTCATTCTGAGCGCAGCGAAGAATCCCCGCATTCTGCCCGCGTGCCCCATGCTCAACGCGGACCGGCCCCAGGTCCCAAGCGGGCTGAAGGCCCGCGCTAAATGCAACCCCCATTCGCCGGGTGCCCGCTCTTCGACCAGCCCCGAATGCTCGGGTGCCCCATCCTTCGCGCCTTTGCGAAGGGTGGGATGTAAACCACCCGGCCAGCGGCTCTTCCCTCTGCCTTTCGTTGGCTTTAGGAATCTGAGGGCACGGGAGGGCCGGCCTGAACTAATGCTATTTGTGACTCACAACCAGTTGCCAACGGATTAATCTGAGGATGCCGGGTGCTCTGTTCGAAACAGTCCCACGCCTGTCAACAAAAATCGCGCAACCCCCGTCCCCTCTGTTAGATACAACGTCTTCACATTCCCGTCAGCAGCGTATAATTTAACTTTGAGGTCGAAACCGAATCCGCCAGTCTCAGGATTGTGTCTCGCTCGATTCAAGTGGGGAAAGTCACGCGACGGCTTCAAAATTAAGTCCAATGATAAGAATGGTTTACGTATAAGTCGTTTACCTTCTAGATCATAGCCTTTAACTCGTTTATTTTCTTGATCATGCAAAACTCGATAGGGGGGAGGGGAGGGTACTGAAAAGGCAACACCATTCCGATCTACAGCCGCTTCAGGTACGCCTTGGCCGCGTCCAACTCCGGAAACAGCCGCTCTTCCGCCTGAAACGCCTTCGAGTGAACGCACCTTCGTCCTGCCTTCACCCGCACCGGATGCTTCAGGTGCAGCATCTCGTGGTACAGAAGATACTCGACGGCGCAGCGCGGCGTGTCTGGCCGGTCGAACACCCGGCTGACCATAATCGTGTTGTGGGCGGCGTCGTAGTGGCCCAGCATCCGGCGCGCATGGTGGGCGCTCCAGGTCAGCAGCGGGCGACCGAGCAGGCCATGAAAGAAGCGTGCGTTCAGGCTCTCGAAAACCTCGTCGAGATCATAATGATGGCCGCGGGCCGTCAGGATCGTCTTCCGTCCGCGGGTCTGGCGAATGAGCTCCGCCTGCCGCGCCACTGGCTCCGACGACACGTAACGGCGGTACCGGTCCGCATGCACCCGCTGGATGGGAAGCTTCTTGTACAGCTTTGCCAGCAGAATATGAGCAATGGCGTGGTGGACCGACTCGGGAGCGTGCTCCAGCAGGTCGGAGAGCCGCACCTGCAGCCGCCCCTCCCGCAGCCGGATGGTCGTGTTGAGCGACGTGAACCGGCGGAAGCGGATATCCAGCGGAGGAATCGGCGCGCGCGGGCGAAGCTCGCGATATTCCTGCTCAAAGATTTCAATAAGGGCGGTAGACACGCTGAATCTCAGATTAACTCATTTGCCGGCAAGCGTGAAACGGAGGACACGACCCGGCATTGTTCGCCCACACCGCCACCCTACCGTGGCGGAACTGCCGGTCCGCCCGGCGCCGGGGCTGCGTTGCCCGGGCGACCGCCAGAAAGGTCCTGCAGCACGGGACCCGCGGGCTCCGGTCCGGAGGTCGACGCAAGCGTCTTCAGCGGCGTCAGTCTCGCGACTGCCGCAACCGGGATCTCCACGGCTCCCACGCGGTCCGACACCATGTCGTGAATCGCAGTCCGTATGAAATACTGCCCCTTCACCGGCACGCTGATCTCCTGGTGGAACGCCATGCCCCCAGTCAGCAGCTTGGTATAGTCGGCGGGAGTCAACATGGTGCGCAGGCGGTTGCTCGCGGTGATCAACTTGTCGCCGTTGCTGTCATAGACAAAGGTCCAAACCTCCAGCGCACAATGGCGGTTGCCGTTTGGCTCCTGGCGGCAGCTTACCGCATGCGGATCCGGCACCAGGTCCACCCCATACGACCTGAACGGCCCCTCGATCTTGAGGGAGGGATTAGCCTGGTTGCTCCGCAGGACCGCATCTTCAGGCGGCGTCGCTGCCGGCCGGATGCGCACCTTGAACAGAATCTGCGCGGGGTCGGGCCCCCCGTGCATCATGGCCGTCACCATGGTGGTGGGCTGGGTTTGCAGGGCAGCTGTCCCTTGCGCGTAGACCTTGTTGCGATCATTCGGATCGACCGCATAGTAGCCGTTGCGATAATTCAGCTTTACCCCGGGCTGGTCCACCTTCACCTTGATAGCGCGGAACCTTGAGTCCCACACCATATTCGTCGGCGAATACGTCAGCGTGTAGTAGTTCGAGCCATTGTCGACTGCCTTCTGCACCGCCTGGGTCAGCCCGTTCGTGTTCACATAGGCCTGGCCCCCGGTATCTTCCGCCATGGCAAACATGGTCTCGTGCTCCATGGCCGTCTGCTGCATGAAGGCCGCAGTCGTGGCCGCCGCATTCGCGCCGCTATTCGCGTCAATGGGGTTGTTTGACTGGTTGTTGAAATTCTGCGACGGATCGGTCAGCAGACCGCGCACATCCACCGGGTACACCGCAACCTGCGCGCGCGTCAGAAGGTTGTCCGTCTCCCGCACCAACTCGTCGTTGCGCACCACGGAGTCGTTGGGATCCGCCTCATTGGGGTTGGGCTCGACGTCCAGCGGGAATGAGCCCGAGAACCAGATCACGTTCTTCCGCCCCGGAATGCCGACCAGGTACCGTGCCAGTGAGTCGAACGCACCCAGCGTGTACTGCGCCCGCATATCCTGCTGGAACGAGGTCTGGAGTGCCTCAAATCGATTCACTGCATCAACCATCTCCTGGGTGATCATGCCGTCAACCGCGGTTGGGTCGTAGGTCAACGCGTCGGAGAGCGTCGTATCGCCGACCGCCCCGCCGCCGACCGGGTTGGACAGGATTTGCGACACTTGCGGCGCGCCCCCCTTCTTCGGATTGAGCGCATTCTTCAACGCTGCGATATCGGAGGTGAATCCCTGCAGCATATAGAGCTGTGTGGTCAGTCCGAAGATGGCAATGCGCGTGCCCGGGGCGGCGTGGTCCAGGTAATCCAGCAACTGCTTGGTCGCGTAAGGCTGCGAATTCACCGGCGTATTAAGGTAGTCGAGCAGGAGCACATTCACCGGGCCGTTGGCCACTGCCCCGGTCCGGTTGGAGAACAACCCAGGAGGCATCTTCGGCGGCGCCACTACCTTGGTGTCCGATACCGGAGCCGCGCTGTGTTCCTCGAAGTGCCTGAGCGTCTGTGGCTTGCCATTTTCGGTTAATGTGAAAGTATCCTTGTCGAGCCCGCGGACCGGGTTGCCCTGTGCGTCGGTCACCACGACGTCGACCACCACCAGATTGCTGTAGGTGCGGATCGTGGTTGTAGTCAGATCGGGCGAAGCCGACTGTGGCGCCTGAGGCAAGGATGTCGCTCCCTGGCCAGCCTGCGTCGGATAAGCTCCCGTAGCCGATTGCCCATGCGCTAATCCCGCACAAAACGCCACGCCAAGCGCGAAGACAAACCAGGGCCGGAACCAACCAAGCGGAAATGGACGTATCAACGGAGCTCTCCTGCGGTGCGCCTGCGTGTTGGTGCACCTGCGTGTTAAGGATACACTCCGGTTAGACGGGCGCGACAGCTGTTTGGTCTCGTCGCTAAGGTGCGCGCACCCGCGGTCAGATTAGCGGTTTGGCGCGCTATTTCAGCGACTTGGGACCATTCGCGGCGTCGCCGGCCAATTCCGCCGCCTCTTCCACGGGGTGGGCAATGTGGCCCACCTGCAACTTCACCAACTCGGGCCGGGCAATCCGGGTTGGCCCTAGTACTGCGATCCTGGGCAGTGGGCCGCGCACCATCGCAACCTCGTCGCAGGCATACAGCCGCGGACAGGCCTGGCAGTCCTTGTAGATCTTGTCGGGCAGGGTGGTGCGATCTCCCAGCCGAAACCCAAAATGAAAGAAGAAATCCGGAATGCGCGTGAACAGGCAGACCGAGACCACCCCCTGCAAGTCGGCTTCTTCCAGCAGCGCCAGCAGTAGTCGTCCCCCGGCTCCCTGCCCCTTAGCCTCGGGTTTCACAACGATCGAGCGTACCTCCGCCAGATGCGGCCCATACAGGTGGAGCGCGCCGCAGCCCAGAAAGATGTCCGCTTCAGAGTGGGCCACGAAAAAGTCGCGGACGTTCTCGCAGATTTCGGCGTAGCTCCGGCGCAGCAGCGTCCCGTCACCGGAGAGCGAGTTGACCAGTTCGAAGATGCTCACCGCGTCCTGCAGCCTGGCCTGCCGCACCACAGCCCCGCCCGTGCGGACACGGGTGGATGCGGTGGATTCACTGGCTGCCATCAGAGACGCGGGACTGCTCATCTAACTATTCTCTCCCAATTCTTGCTTCGCCGCAGCCAGCGCTGCAGCTACTCGCGCACGCGCTGTACCTCCGACGACATCATGACAATCCAGTGTCGCTTCCAGCGTAATGGCCGAGAAAAAGTCCTCGGCAAACGCCTCTGACAGAGTACGCAATTCCTCAAGCTTTAGATCGTTCAACTCGCGCCCGGATTCAAGACCGAGCCGAACTGCGTTGCCGACGATCTCGTGCGCCCGGCGGAACGGCACGCCCTTGTTCGAGAGATAGGTCGCCGCCGCCATTGCGTTCAGGTACCCCGTGGTCGCCGCCACTTTCATCCGATCGAAGCGAAACTTCAGGCTGCGGGTAAAGTCAGGCAGAATCTCCAGCATCCCGGTAATCGTCTTCGCCACATCAAAGACCTGCTCCTGACCTTCCTGCAGGTCTTTGTTGTACGCCAGTGGCAGTCCCTTCAGCAGCGTAGCCATGCTGGTTGCAGCCCCCAAAAGCCGGGCGGATTTGCCCCGCAACAGCTCCGTGAAATCCGGGTTCTTCTTCTGCGGCATTGCTGAAGAGCCGGTCGAGAATGCCTCCGGCAGTTCGACAAAGCTAAACTCAGCCGTTGAAAAAATCGTCAACTCTTCCGCAAAGCGCGATATGTGCAGCCCGAGAATCGCAACCGCGTGGCAGAACTCCAGCGCAAAGTCGCGATCTGAGGTTGCGTCCATCGAGTTCTGCGTGGGCGCCTCGAAGTTCAGGTCGCGAGCCGCAATGGTGCGATCGAGCGCCAGGGTCGCACCGGCGATGGCGCCGGAGCCCAGCGGGCACAAGTTCATGCGCGCGCGTGCGTCCGCCAGCCTGCCCAGATCGCGCTCCAGCATGGCCGCATAGGCCAGCAGCCAGTGCGCGACCAGCACAGGCTCCGCACGCTGCAGGTGCGTATACGACGGCATCGCCGCGTCGCCCGCCTGCTCCGCCAGAGTCACCAGCGCCTTCAACCATCGCCTCAGGTGGAGGCAGATCAGGTCGATATTGGCAATCACGTACAGCCGCATGTCCGTAGCGATCTGCTCGTTACGGCTGCGACCCGTATGCAGCTTAAGTGCGAGCGGCCCAATCAGCCGCGTAAGCTGCAGTTCCACAAAGTGGTGGATGTCCTCGGCCTGTGCCGCAAGATCGGCGCCTGCATTGCCAGAGAAATCCTCGGCCGCGAATTCTTTCCCCAGGTCAAGGTTCTCCTGGATGGCGAAATGCGCCCGCAACCTGGGCAGCAGCGGATCGTCTTCGGCCAGTGCAACGCGCGCGTACTTCTCATGCTGGCTGCGAAACTCCGGCTGCCTGCGCAGCCAGCGCCGGACCTGCCGCGGCGACGTGCCCAACTCCATCGCAAGCTGCTTCGGGCTGACGAAGCCCGGCTCATCCGGCGTCAGTCCCGGCGAGATGTCCAGCACTCCGTCCAGTCCCTCCAGCATCGCGTCCAGCTCCGCATTCGTCAGCAGCCCCGCAGCGGCGATCATCCGCGCGTGCGCCTTCGAGGCTTCCACCTCCTGCGGCAGCAGCCGCCAGTCGAAGGGAAACGAACGCTGCCACTCCTCGAATTGCTTGTTGAGCGGCTCGCGGAAGCGGCCAGACCACATCTTGGAGGAACCGGTCGTCATTCGTCGACTTTCTGGCCCGCAGCCGACCGTGCCGGATGAGTTGGCTTGGTGCCGCTGTTCAGTTGCGGCATCTCAGACCCTTGCTCAGCGTGATCAGGCCGGTCTGGGCGTAGGTCATCAGCTTGGCGCGGGTGTCGGTGATGTCCAGGTTGCGCATGGTGAGTTGTCCGATGCGGTCGCGCGGCGAGAACGTGGACTCGGTCTTCTCCATGCTGAAGCGCTCGGGCGAGAAGGTGAGGTTGGGCGACTCGGTGTTGAGGATGCTAGTAGTCGTTGCCGCGGCGCAGCTCCAGCGTCACCACGCCGGTGACCGGCTTGGCGACCCAGCGTTGCGCAGATTCGCGCAACATGATGGCCTGCGGATCGAACCAGCGGCCCTGGTACAGCAGGCGGCCTAGTTTGCGGCCGTTCTCGCGATACGTTTCAATCGTGTCCTCGTTGTGGATTCCGGTGATCAGGCGCTCGTACACGATATACAGCAGCGCCAGGCCGGGAGCCTCGTAAATGCCTCGCGACTTCGCTTCGATAATGCGATTCTCGATCTGGTCGCTCATGCCGAGCCCGTGCCGTCCGCCAATCGCGTTGGCCTCAAGCATCAGCGTCACCGGATCGGGAAACTCCTTGCCGTTCAAAGCGACCGGGAAGCCTTCCTCAAAGCGGACGGTGATCTCCTCGCGAGGGATCACGACGTCGTCGCGCCAGAAAGCAACCCCCATAATGGGGGCAACAATCTTCATGCTGCTCGAGAGAAGTTCGAGGTCCTTGGCTTCGTGCGTCCCGCCGAGAATATTCGAATCCGTCGAGTAAGCCTTCTCCGCAGACATCCTGTACGCAAAACCGGCCTTCTGCATGAACGCCGACATCTCGGCCCTGCCGCCTAGCTCCTCGATGAAGTCGGCGTCCAGCCACGGCTTGTAGACCTTCAGATCGGGGTTCACCAGCAGGCCGTAGCGATAGAAGCGCTCGATGTCGTTGCCTTTAAAAGTCGACCCGTCGCCCCAGATATTGACGTCGTCCTCTTTCATCGCGGTCACCAGCATGGTGCCGGTAACGGCGCGGCCGATCGGCGTCGTGTTGAAGTACGTAGTGCCGGCGGTGGTGATATGGAAGGCCCCCGCCTGCAGCGCGGCAATGCCTTCGCGCACCAGCGGGCCGCGACAGTCGATCAGCCGCGCCTTCTCCGCGCCATATTCCAGCGCCTTGCGCGGGATCTCGTCGTAATCCGCCTCGTCAGGCTGCCCCAGGTTGGCTGTATAGGCGTACGGCCGCGCGCCGCGCTGCTTCATCCAGTGAAGCGCCGCGCTGGTATCCAGCCCGCCAGAGAAGGCGATGCCCACCTTCTGGCCAACCGGTAGTGTTTCGAGAATTACAGACATGGCAAGGCCGACCTCAGTAGTTCGAAAAGCGGGCTGGGCACTTCTTCCCCATTCCTTTTGTCGTCGAATGGAAGGGCGTGTTTCCCTCCACGGCTCAGGCTTAGCTGCGCTTCCGCGACTGGCCGCGTTCACGAGCAGTCGCGATCCGTTTCGCCCCGCCCAGCAGCATCAGCAGCAGCGCCTTCTGCGCGTGCATCCGGTTCTCTGCCTGGTCAAACACCACCGACTGCGGGCCATCGAGCACGGCGTCGGTCACCTCGGCGTTGCGATGCGCCGGCAGGCAATGCATAAAGACCGCATCCTGATGCGCATGCGCCATCAGCGCGTCGTTCACCTGGTACGGCTTAAAGATGGGCGCGCGCTTGGTCGCCTCGTGCTCGAATCCCATGCTGGTGCAAACATCGGTGTAGACCGCATCGGCCCCGGTCACGGCCTTCACCGGGTCCTGCATCAGCGTAATACTGCCGCCGGTCTGCTCGCTGATCTCGATCGCCTTGTGGATAATGTCCAGTTTGGGCGCGAATCCCTTGGGAGTGGCCACCGTGCAATGCACACCCAGTTGCGCCGCCGTAAGCATCAGCGAGTGGCAAACGTTGTTGCCGTCGCCCACATAGGTGAAGCGCAGGCCTTCCGCCGACCCAAAGCGCTCTTCCAGCGTAAAGAAATCGGCAATCGCCTGGCACGGATGCTCCAGATCGGAGAGTGCATTGATCACCGGGATGCGCGAACAGGCAGCCATCTCCGTGATGGTGTCGTGCGAGTAGGTGCGCAGCACAATTACGCTCATCCAGCGCTCAATGTTATGCGCCATGTCCGGAATCGATTCCCGCTCGCCCAGCGGCGACTGCGTCTGGTCGACGAAAATCGCGTTGCCACCCAGCGTATTGATCGCCGCCTCGAAGGTCAGCCGCGTGCGCAGCGATGCCTTCTCAAAAAACAGTACCATCTGCCGCCCGTCCAGCGCGTGGCGAAAGTCTTCGGGATTACTCTTGACCGTATGAGAAAGCTCCATAATCGCGGCCATCTCTTCCACGGTCAGATCGCCGATCGAGCAGAGGTCGCGCCCACACAGGCGCTTGGCCGCTTCCGCAAACGCAACATCGGATTGAATGCCCAACGCGGGGTTGTGCTTGGGCCCACCGTCCGGCTTCGGGTTCATGACAACGGTTTTACTATCCATGCGATTCGTCTCCTGCCGGCGCCCGACCGGCCATTGCGGTCGTGGTCGAGGTAAGTCTGGTGAGAGTTCCATCGAGCGCCGCAACTGCTGTATCGACGTGTTTGCGCTCAAGTATGTACGGAGGCAGAAATCGCAGCACGGTCTCGCTGGTGCGATTAATGATAATGTGTTGCGCCATCATCTCGGACGCCGCCCGCTTGGCCAGCTCGGCCGAGTCCAGCCCGATCCCAAGCATCAGTCCCATGCCGCGCACATCCGTAATGCAATCGTGACGCTGCCGCAGCCATTCCAGCCGCTGCTTGAAGTAGCCGCCCACCTCGCGAACATGCGCCAGCACATTGGTCTGCTTCATCGTATCGATGACGGTAATCGCCACGGCGCAGGCCAGCGGGCCGCCACCAAACGTCGTGCCGTGCATCCCGGGCGAGAAGGCCCGCGCCGCCTCATCCGTGCACAACATCGCGCCCATGGGCAGGCCATTGGCAATCGGCTTGGCCAGGGTGGTAATGTCCGGCAGAATGCCGTAGTGCTGGTAGGCAAACCACTCGCCGGTGCGGCCCATGCCGGACTGGATCTCATCCGCCAGCAGCAGCGCGCCGGTTTGGTCGCACAGTTCGCGCACCGTCGACAGAAATTCCTGGCTCGCCTCGCAAATACCGCCCTCGCCCTGGATCGCCTCAATGCAAATGCCGCAGACCTTGGAAGAAAACTTCGCCCGCAGATCGGCAACATCATTGAAGCGGACAAACTCGACGCCCGGCATCACCGGCGCAAACGGCTCGCGATACTTCTCCTTGTGCGTGGTCGCCACTGCGCCCATGGTCCGTCCATGGAAGCTGTGTTCCATCGCCAGAAAATCCGTGCCAATTATCTTGCCTTCCGCTCGCAACACACCGGCATGCGCGCGCGCCAGCTTCAGCGCCGCCTCCCAGGCCTCCGTGCCGGAGTTGCAGAAGAACACGCGGTCCAGCCCACTGATCTCCGTCAGCCGCATTGCCAGTTCCGCCGTGTGTTCGTGGAAGAACAGATTCGAGGTGTGCATCAGGCGCTTACTCTGAGCAGCAATCGTAGCTTCCACGGCCGGATGCGCATAACCCAGCGCGGACACGCCTATACCGCTCAACAGATCGAGGTAGTCGATGCCCAGATCGTCGCGCAGAAATACCCCATGGCCCTCAACAAAGAGCACCGGCGTGCGCTCGTAGGTGTTCAGCATCAACTTCTTTTCCGCCGCCTGGATCGACTCCAGCTTCCCGTGACCTGCGCTCATGCGACCATGACCTCCGTTCCATCGTTGACCTTGGTCGTACAAAGGTCGGGTAGTAAATGCACAGCCTCCGCGGGCAATATCCGCACCCGCTTCACTCCATGGGTCAGCGCATCGCGGCACGCGTTCAACTTCGGCAGCATGCCGCCATGCACCACCGCCTGCTTCTCCAACTCCGGAATCTGCTTCAGCGAGAGCCAGCGCATTACCTCGCCGTCCGCCCCCTTCACGCCGGGAACATCGGTGAGAAACACCAGCGCGTCCGCCTTGGTGCAGATGGCGCAGGCCGCGGCCATCTCGTCCGCGTTGATGTTGTAGTACTCCCCATCGAAGCCCAGCGCGATCGACGAGATCACCGGCACCGCGTCCATCTTCCAGATCGCTTCCAGCCACAGAGGATCGGTCGCGGCAATCTCGCCCACAAACCCCAGGTCTGGCACGGTCTTCTTTTTCCGCGCGCGAAAGACGTTGCCGTCTCCCCCAGCCAACCCCATAGCCGATTGCCCATGCGTGCGCAGCGCCGCCACCAGCGACTTGTTCACCCGCCCCGCCAGCACCATCAGCGCGGCGTCGCGCGTCTCCGCATCGGTCACGCGCAGGCCACTGACAAATTCGCTCGTCTTGCCCATCTGCTTCAGTGTCTCGGTTAACTGCTTCCCGCCGCCGTGCACCAGCGCCACCTGGTTGCCGTCGCGCACCAACTCCGTAATAGCCTTGCCGCACGCCTGCAGCAGGGCCTTGTCTTCAATAGAGGCGCCTCCCAGCTTGACCACGTATTTCACTTCAGGCCCTCCGCTTCGTCCCAGCCGCACATTACGTTCATGTTCTGCACCGCTTGGCCAGACGCGCCTTTCAGCAGATTGTCCAAACACGAGACCAGCACCAACCGCTTGCCGTCCTTGCCCAATTCAAATCCCAGATCGCAGTAGTTCGTCCGCACCACATGCTGGATCTGCGGCAGGTTCGGCGCGGCATGCACCCGGACCATCGGGCTGGTCGCGTAGAAACTACGCAGGCAAGCCTCAATCTGCTCCGGCTCCATCCGCTCTGCCAGGCGAACATAAATTGTCGACAGAATGCCGCGCGGAATCGGCAGCAGGTGCGGCGTGAACTGAATCTGCTCCGCCGTCAGGCCAAGCTGCTCCAGCATCTCGCCCGTGTGCCGATGCCCAAACACTGCATAGGCCGACAGATTGTCCGCCGCGTACATGAAATGCGTCTTCGCCGTCGCAGCTTTGCCCGCACCGCTCACACCGGACTTCGCATCGCACACAATGCCGTGGTCCACATCCACCAGCCCCGCGCGCAGCAGCGGCGCCAGCGCCAGGATGATCGAGGTCGAGTAGCACCCAGGATTCGCCACCAGCCGCGCCGGCGCAATCGCGCCGCGATGCAGTTCGGGCGATCCAAACACGGCCTCCGCCTGCAGCGCGTCGGCCAGCGTCGGATTGGCATCGTGCAGTTTGTAAACCACGCGCTTGTCCGCGTCCCGCAGCCGCCAGGCCCCGCTTAGGTCTATCACTCGCACGCCGCGTTCCAGCCACCCGGGCACCCACTCCCGCGAGGTCTCGTGCGGCAGCGCAAGAAACACGATCTCCGTGCCCGCGTCACGAATCAGCTCCCAACTAAACGCAAGTATTTCGGGCTGCTCTTGTCCCATCCCACGAGCCAGCTGCGGATGTACCTGTTCCAGCGGCACCCGCCCACCAGGAGCGCCGTCGGCAATGCGCCCCAGAAACAGCGGCTTGGTCTCGGACAGCCGCGGATGCGCCAGCAGCAGTCGCGCCAGTTCCCCGCCCGCATATCCACCCACGCCGGCAACAGCCGTGCGTACTGTCGCCGGCAGCTGTGCTTTGCGCGATCGCGATGGCGTTTCGAGTTCCATGCCTGAAGCTTGCATACTAACCAATCAATTCTCTCAATCGATTCCCGGTCGGAGAACCCGGCCTGCAAAACGAAAAAATTCAGCCAATATATTCTTCGATTCGCGTCTTCACTGCTCGCGCCTGGCGCTCATCCGGACAGATAATCAGGACCGTGTCGTCCCCGGCGATAGTGCCCACCACCTCCGGCCAATCTTCGTAATCAATTCCCGCCGCCACCGGCTGCGCGGCGCTGGTCGTGGTGATCAGCACCAGCTGGTTCATCGCCTGCCGCACCTCGATGCCGAAACTGCCCAGCACCTCGCGGATCCCCGGCAAGCTGTCTTCGTCCTCGTCTGGCAGATTGCCCGGCAGCGCGTAGCCCGCTGGCCCCTTGGACAGGCGAAGCTCGTGGATGTCCCGTGACAGCGTCGCCTGGGTCACGTGAAACCCCCGCCGCGCCAGCCTGCGCCGCAACTCGTCCTGGCTGGGCACAGCAGCCTGGTTGAGCACGTCGCGAATCGCGGTCTGGCGTTGCTGCTTCATAAGGTTCCTGACTGCCGCTGTCGGCCTTCGTCTTGGCAACGGAAACACAGCAATCTAAAATGATCGTTACGCGGTCCGCGCGCCTTCACATCCATGCGCCGTCATCAACAACCGCGAAATGCATAAACATGCACCGTTAACTGTATAAATATGCAGCCCCCGTGTCAAGGGCCTTTATTGCCCGAGCCTGCATCCTCGCCAGGCTGTCTTCGCCATCCAGGCCGGTCCCCTACCATGCCGCCGTCACCGCCGCCAGCAATTCCCCACTCGTAAGCGGAAGTGGGTTGGCTTGCATGCTGCTGGCGTGCGCTGCTTTCTCAACCACTCCTGGCAAATCAGCTTCGGCGATTCCCCAGGCACGAAGCCCAGGGACATTCAGCTCCGCGCACAGCACGCGTACCCACTCGATTCCGTCCTCCGCGCTTGCTTGGGTCCGCCCGCTCAGCAGGCGCGCAATCGCCGTGTAGCGTTCCAGGGCAGGATGCTGGGGTGCACGAGCCCGCAACGCGGCCACATTCGCCGCCATGCCGTGCGGCAGCAGTGCCGCACAGAGCGCACCGTGCGGCGCCTCCCGGGAGCCTCCCAGAGGTGACGCAAAGCCATGCACAACACCCAGTCCGGCATTCGCCAGTGCCAGCCCACCGAACAGGCTTGCCAGCGCCATGTCGCGGCGCGCTTCCCTGTCCGCACCATCGTGGTATGCGCGGCGCAACGCGCCGGCCACGCGCCGCATTCCCTCAACGCAAAGTGCATCCGTCAGCGGATTGGCGCGTGCGCTCGCATAGGGCTCGATAAGCTGCGTCAGCGCATCAAGGCCGGTAGCGGCCGTGACTGCAGGCGGTAGCCCATAGGTCAGTTCGGGGTCGATCAGTGCGACCCGCGGCAACATCAGCGGGCTTCGCAAACTCGCTTTCACGCCATGCTCCGGGGATGCGAGCACAGCATTGCGCGTAACTTCGCTGCCGGTGCCGGCTGTGGTCGGCACTGCCACGAATGGCAGCGATGCAGTCGCAAGGGCTCTCCCCTTCCCCACCACTTCAAGAAATTCGAGCGGCTCGCTGCCGTTGGTAGCGAGGATGGCAATCGCCTTGCCCGCGTCGATCGCGCTGCCTCCGCCCAGCGACAGGATCACATCGCAGCCAGCTTCCCGCACGCGCCGGGCGCCCTCGCGAACCAGATCAACCGTAGGTTCACCGGGCACCGCAAAACTCTTGGCCGAGAGTGCCGAGACAAGCCATTCAGCCCGCCCTTTCGTGGCGCCGGTCACTACCAGCGGGCGGGCGCCGAACGAGCGAACCAGTTCAGGAAGGGTGGCCGCCGTGCCCTCGCCGAACACAACCCGCGTTGCCGTCGCAAATTCGAAGCGCATGGTCCTACCAGCCCTGGGGATCGGGGAAGACGGCATTGTATTTCACGCTTTGGCGCGGCTCGGCCATCATGGGCGCCACCGCATCGCGCCACGTTGCATAATGAGCCGTCTCTTTATGTGCAGCCGCCGCTTCTGGCGTGCGGTAGATCTCGATCAGCACAAACCTTGTTGCATCGCCCTGTTGCTGCACCACGTCGAAGCGCGCAATTCCAGGCTCCGCGACACTGCATCGGGCGTTCTCGATGGTAGCCTGCCTGAAATCCGCAACCGACTCGGGCTTGACCCGCACATGAACGTGAACGATAAGCATCCGACTTACCCCCGTCCCTATCCTACGGCCATGCCTGCCCAGATCCAGCCAACCTGAAACATCGGCTTCAGTGTGGGATTCGTGGGGTAGTAGTTTCGGGCGCTTGCCGCTACTTGCTGATTTTATGGTGCGCCCGGAGAGATTCGAACTCCCGACCCTTTGGTTCGAAGCCAAATGCTCTATCCAGCTGAGCTACGGGCGCACACCGCGGAAAAAACCCTCCGCAAACCTAATCCTTCCGTTTCGCTTCCTTCGCCTACGCCACCGAGGCCTTCACCGGCTCCGGCGGCGCCGTGTCCTCGGGATGCGGATTCAGCGGCACGGTCTCCACAATGTCTAGCCCAGCGCGGCGCAGCAATTGGTGGATCACCGGGCCGGTCAGCCGGCTGGCGTCATACTCCATGCGCACGGTCTTTGCCGCCTCGTCGATTTCCATGCGCCGCACACCGTAAACATCGCGGACCTTGGCCAGCGCCAGTACGGTCCGCTCGGCAGGCGGAGCGCCGTACCGGTACATCACGTCAAGCTGAGTCATAACCCCATTCTACCAGCGGCCTGCAGCTTGCTCAGATAGTCCACGATCTCCGGGCTGGTCCAGTTCTGCGCGGAGACGAACTTCCGCCGCAGGATGCCCTCCTGGTCAATCACGTACGTCTCCGGAATCTTGATTGTCCCATAGAGCTTGGGAATCCGCCCCGACCCGTCCCGTATCGTCAAGAAATCCAGGTGGTTGTCCGCAAGGAACTGGCGGTACGCCGCGTCGTCCTCGTCGCCGCTGATCGCGATCACGGACACCTGGGGCAGTCGGCGCTGCATCTCTCCCAGGCTTGGGACCTCTTCGATACACGGAATGCAATACGTGGCCCAGAAGTTCAGCACCACCACGTGCCCGCGAAGCTTCGCCAGGTCGACCGTCCGCGTGCCGTCGCTCACGGTGAACTCCGGTGCGGGAGAGCCGATGCGCCCCGGATGACTACCGCGGTCGCATGCGGTCGCCAGCACGCCGCACAGCGCTATCCCAGCCATAGCCAGCATGCGCGCCCGCCCAATCAGGGGCCTTCGTCCCTGCCCCCTCCAAACCACACTCCGCTGCTTCCCGTCCGGCACGCAATGCTCCTGCTTCCTATAATACGAACCTGTGGACGATATCGGGAGCGTGGCGCACAAGATCGACGAAACAGGAGCATCGCCGCCCAGCCTCCGGCTCTCCGTTATCGTGCCTGCGCGCAACGAATCAGCGTCCCTTGCCGCTTGTCTCAACTCGCTCTTGACCCAGTCGGAGCCGGGATTCGCGCTCGCCGCCCAGTGGGAGTTGATCGTCGTGGACGACGACTCCACCGACGCCACACCGGAAATCGCCCAGGCCGCCGCTGCACACCAAGGCGTCATCGTCATGCCTGCGCCCCCGCTCGACCTCAGCGATCGCGGCGGCTTCACCGGCAAAACCAATGCCTGCTGGGCCGGTGCGCAGCGGGCTCGCGGCGCGTGGCTGCTCTTTACCGACGCCGATACCGTGCACGAGTCCGGAGACCTCTCCCGCGCCATGCATGAGGCGGAGAAGTATCACGCCTCCCTGCTCTCCTACTCACCGCGCCAGTTCGTCACGGGCTTCTGGCAGCGCACCGTCATGCCGCTGGTCTTCTCGGAGCTGGCCAGCGTCTACCCGCCAAAGCAGGTCAGCGATCCCACCTCGCCAGTGGCCGCCGCCAATGGCCAGTTCCTGCTGGTCGAGCGCGAAGCCTACTTCTCCGTAGGGGGCCACCGCCTGATCGGGCAGCAGATTCTCGAAGACGTCGCGCTCGCCCGCGCCATCAAGCGTGCGCACAACATTCGCTTCCGCTATGCTCCGGAGGCCCTGGCCACGCGCATGTATCGCACGCTGCCGGACATGGTCGAAGGCTGGACGAAGAATCTGGCGCTGCTCATGCCGCGCCCGCTGCTGCTGGCCGCCATGCAAACCCTGCAACTCCTGCTGTTCTTCAGCCTGCCCGTGTTGGCGCTTGCTTTGCCGCTTCCATATTCTCTGCAGCGTTGGGCCATCCTCCTGGTGTGGCTGCGGACCACCTGGGGCTTTTACCACCGCGTGGCGCGCTCCCACTTCCCCGCCGTCGACCAGGCCATCTCCATCCTGGGAGTTCCGCTCTTTGTCTGGCTCCTCGTGCGCAGCAATCTCCATCGCCGGATCAATAAGTCGGTAAGCTGGAAGGGGCGGACCTATAAAGCCGCTGGATGACCAAAAATCATAGCGAGCTGCGTAACCGTTTGGCCCGTGCTTCATCTAATGTTGGTCGGGCTGCTTTTCTTGTAGCGCGTTGCCGCCCGCCAGTCGGTGACACCCAGTCGGTGCACGAGCAAAAACTATGGTCCTTCTCACGCGCAAGGCGGAATTCTCCTCCGCACACTACTACTGGAACGATTCCTGGTCGCCGCAGGAGAACCAGCGTGTTTTCGGCAAGTGTGCCAATCGCAATGGCCATGGCCACAACTACACCCTCGAGGTGACGGTCGCGGGCGAAGTCGATCCGGTATCCGGCTTTGTCGTCGACCTCAAGGAACTTAAGGACATTCTCGAGCGCGAAGTCGTCGGCGTCTACGACCACCGCCATCTCAACCTGGAGGTCCCGGACTTCGCCACGCGCATTCCCACCACCGAAAACATCGCCATCGCGATCTGGAACCGGCTCGACGGAAAAATCCCCAACGCCACGCTGCATCGGGTGCGCGTCTACGAAATGCCGGATCTCTTCGCCGACTACTACGGTGAGCCATGAGCGTCCCCGCCGAATCTCTTAATCCGCCGCGGACCGGTCCCCGCGCTTACCTGTCCCGCCGCTATCATCTCAGCGCCTCCCACCGGCTGCATTCAGACGCCTACACCGACGAGCAGAATCACGCCGTCTACGGCAAGTGCAACAACCCCCATGGGCACGGCCACAACTACATCGTCGAGATCACGCTCGGCGGCCCGGTCGCCCCGGAAACCGGCATGGTCTGCAATCTCGGCGACCTGGACGCGTTCGCACAGACCTATTTGCTCGACCATTTCGATGCCATGAACTTGAACACGCTGAATATATTTCAGGACGTGGTCCCCACCACGGAGAACTTTACGATAGGGGTCTACCGAATTTTCGCGGCATTTCCCGGAGCCACGCTCACCCGCGTAAAGATTGAAGAGACCAGCAACAACTCGTTTGAATACTCAGATCCAAAGATCTCTCAGAAAGGTTGAATCAGAATGGCCACACCCGCAACTTCGGAACCAATCTCGGCCGCATCGCTCACCACCCAGGAACTCTACCGCGAACTACTGCTGCGCATCGGCGAGGACCCCACCCGCGACGGCCTCCTGGACACGCCGGAGCGCATGGAGAAGTCCATGGCCTTCCTCACCCGCGGATACACCATGAACGTCAGCGCCGTCCTCCACGAAGCCCTGTTCGACGTGGACTACGACGAGATGGTCATCGTCAAAGACATTGAATTCTTTTCCCTGTGTGAGCACCATCTGCTGCCCTTCTTCGGCAAGGCCCACATCGCCTACGTGCCCAACGGCAAGGTCATCGGCCTCTCCAAGATCCCTCGCGTTGTCGATGTCTTCGCCCGCCGCTTGCAGGTGCAGGAGCGCCTTACCACCCAGATCGCAGACTCTATCTGCGCCGCCATCGATCCCCAGGGCGTGGGCGTCATCCTGGAGGCGCAGCACCTTTGCATGATGATGCGCGGCGTGGAAAAACAGCACTCCGCCACCGTCACCTCCGCCATGTGCGGCGTCTTCAAAACCCAACTCCAGACCCGCAACGAATTCCTCTCCCTCGTCCGCCGCAACGGCAACGGCCTGTAGAAACTGCCGAAAACCGCCGGCTGGATCGGTCCCCGTGAGGCTATCGCCTGCGTAGCACCCAGCGCCAGGGGCTACTCTTCGCGCAGGACTTCGAGAGGCTTCTGGCCGAGGACGCGGTGGCTCGCGACCCAGCCGGTAATGACCGTGAGTGCCGCCGCGCCGGCCAGGACGCCCAGGTTCAACAGCCAATGCGCGTTGTAAGCGACGTTGAGCTGGTGCAGCAGTGTCTGGGCGATGACGTTGGCGAAGAAGATGCCGACCGCGCCCGCGACCAGGCCCAGAACGGCAAACTCAATGGAGAAGATGCCGGCAATGCGGCCGCGGGTTGCGCCGAGCGTCTTCAGCACGACCACTTCGCGGATGCGGCGGTACTTCGTCCCCGCGATGGAGGACGCAAGGATGACGACGCCCGCGAAGATGGAGAACGCGGCGAGGAACTGGATCACGTAGGTCACCTGAAGCACGACGGTGCGCACGGTCTCGATCGTCTGCGCCACGTTGATGATGGTGACGGTGGGATAGGCCTGGTACAGCGCGCGCTGCAGTTGGCTGACCTCTGCGGGATCGACGTGAACGCCGCCGTCCCAGATGACGGGCAGCCCTTGGAGCGCTGCGTGGGGCAGGATGTAGTCGGCGCGCGAGTAGGCGTGTTGACCATTGGCACTGGTCAGCGCGACGACGGTGGCATCGATGTGCGAGTCCTGAGCCGCGAAGGTAATAGTTGATCCCACGGTGAGGCCGAGGCGCTCCGCCATGTGCTGCGAGATGGCCACCTCGGGCCGTGTTTCATCGGGCTTCCACCAGGCTCCGGCAACCACGCGCGTGCCCGTGGGCGGGGCATCCATCCAGGTCAGCTGGGTCGAGCGCAGCATGCGGCGGGGGAAGTTGCGCAGCTTCGCGGTAGCGGCCGGGACGCCATTAATCGCTTCGATGCGCGAACTGACAACCGGCAGCAGTTCCGGCTCGGCAGTGATTCCCGGCTGAGCCTTCAGCAGCCTGCGCACGCCGTCGATCTCGCGGTCGGCGATGTCGATCAGGAACACGTTGGGCAGGTTAGGCGCGGCGGTGATGTGCAACTCGTTAACCACCGCCCACTGCACCAGGAATACCGTCATGATCTGCATGACGCCCATCCCCAGCGCGGCAAGCAGCGCAGCGGAGGGATTACCGGGGCGATAGAGGTTCGCCAGACCGTGGCGCAGCGAGGAAGGCAGATGCAGGCGAGTGCGATTGAGGAGAAACTTCAGCGCTTCCAGGACCGCGGCAGAGGCGCCGAGCAGAACCAGGAGGACCAGGACGAGGCCGACAGAGAAAACCTCGCCAACACTGGCCGCGTCCGGGCCGCGGGGAACCTCAGAGAGCATGGTGGCGATGGTGGCGATGCCGCCCAGGATGAGCAAAAATGCCACAATCTGCCACGGATTTTTGCGCGCCTTGGTGCCAATCCATGGACCGAACCCGGCGGCGGCAAACAGACAGACAGCTTCCAGCAGAAGCGCGAGGCCGTGTCCGGGCCAGTGACGACGAACAATGCTGACGCTGAGCCAGGTAGCGATGGCGGCGCACAGCAGCCACGGCAGACGACCCAGAAAATGCGTGAAGACTCCGGCGGTTTCCGCGGGACCCTCGGACTCCGTGTCGCGGCGCAGAATCAGGCTGGGCCTGACGTTGCGGATGTCCAGCAGCGGCGGCAGGGTGAACAACAGCGTAATCAGGACTCCCGCCAAGAGGCCAACCAGGATCGCCTGCGGCTGGATTAGGAATTGCGTGGGGATATTGATACTCTTCGGCAGAACCAGCGGGAAGGCGAGTTGCACACCCGCGCCGAACAGGACTCCGAGCACGCCGCCGGCGAGCCCCAGCAAAAGCGTCTGCAGCAGGTAGATCTTCATGATCTGCGTGCTGCGCGCGCCCAGCGACTTCATGATCGCGATGGTGTCCAGCCGCTGGGCAAGGTGCGCACGCATGGCCATCGCGACACCGACCGCACCCAGCACCAGCGCAACCAGGCTCATCAGCGAAAGCAGGCTCGTCGCGCGGTCAAGACTCTCGGTGACGGCGGGGTTGGTCTCGCGGTAGTCGGTGACTTGCGCGTCGGGAAGCAGGGCTACGAGTTTTGCCTTGAGCGCCGCGACTGCAGCGTCCGAAACCGGTTGTCCATTCGACGGCGGTGGCAGCTTGAACAGGAAGCGGTCAGTCGCGCGACTGCCGGGGGCCAGCAGCCCGGTGGAGGCCAGCGATGCACGCGAGATGAAGACTCGCGGCCCCGCGGCAAAGGCTCCGGAGAGGCGATCCGGCTCGTTGATCACGGTTGCGGTAATGCGGAACGATTGGCCGCCAACCTTCAGGTCGTCGCCGATATGCAAACCGAGGCGAAGCAGCAGGTCGTCGCCTACGGCCACGGAGTTCTGGGCCAATGCGCTTTTCAACCCGATGGCAGGTGCGAGTTCCACGTCGCCGTAGAAAGGATAGAGGGCGGGGTCGACCGCCTTCAACGACACCAGGATCGGGTCGCCCGATTTCGCCGAAGAGGCCATCGAAAGCGTCTCCGTGACGGCGGTTTCCTGGACCCCGGCGGCCCGCAGCTCATCGAGTCCCTGCTGCTGGCCGGGCGTCGGCTGCTGGCCCATCCGGGCGGCCAGGTCGGCTGCCATGATCGAGCGCGCGCGCAACAACAACGCGGAGCGGAAGGATGCCGAAAAGCTGCGCACTCCGGTAAGCGCCGCGACTCCAATTGCAACCGAAAGCAGCACAAATAAAAATTTGCCGCGCGAAGAGCGCATCTCGCGCGAGGCGATGCGGGCCGCGGACTTCCAGCTGAGTGTGCTTGCCACGGGCTAGACCCCCACGGTGACGGCCGCAGCAGCCGGCGTGGCCGCCCGGTCGGGATTTCGCTCGTCCGAGATGATGAGCCCGTCGCGCAGGACGATGCGCCGGGTGGCATAGCCGGCCAGCATGGCGTCATGCGTCACCAGCACCAGCGTCGTGCCTTCGCTGCGGTTCAGGTCGAGCAGCAGCTCCAGCACGTGCGCGCCGTTGGTGGTATCCAGGTTGCCGGTGGGCTCGTCCGCCAGCACAATGGGCGGCCGCAGAACAAAGGCGCGGGCCAGCGCCACGCGCTGCTGTTCCCCGCCGGAGAGCTGTACCGGGTAGTGGTCCATGCGGTCGCCCAGGCCGACGCTCGTCAGCAGTTGGCGGGCGCGCGGCAGGCCGTCGCCGGTGGCGTTCAACTCGTGCGGCAGCAGCACATTTTCCAGCGCGGTCAGCGTGGGGATCAACTGATAGGACTGAAAGACGAAGCCAACGGTCCGGCCACGCACCTGGGCCAGCCGGTCCTCGGGCAGGTAGCTGATGGCGGTCCCGTTGAGCTGTACATTGCCGGCGCTGGGCGTATCCAACCCAGCCAGCAGACCCAGCAGCGTCGATTTGCCGCTGCCGGAAGCGCCCATGATCGCAACAAACTCGCCCCGTGGCACCGCGAAGTCGAGCCCGCGGAGGATGTCGACCGTACGCGCGCCGTTGCGGATCGACTTGTGCAGTCCTTCGACAACAATCATCGGCTGGCTGTTGCTTGCGTCTTCATTCACGGATGGAAAGCCCCCTGTGCACCGGTCGAGTTGACCGCGAGCACCCATGGATTTGATACGTTGGAACGGTGCGGAAAGTTTATTCTCTCTCGATTCTAGCGGGACTTGTGCTCGCGCTGGCGGGCTGCCATGCAAAGGAAGCGCCGGATTCGGGGTCGGCCCCCGGTCCCCAACATTCCGCGTCGAATGCGATGCCCCCCGCCGGAACAACACAGGACCAGGGTGCGGCGTCGTCGCCGGAGACTGCGCCCAAGCAGGACACGCGGCCGGTACTGGTCTGCTTTGGCGACAGCCTGACCGAGGGGCATGGCACCGGACCAGGGCAGAGTTACCCCGACTATTTGCAGACCGACCTCGACAAACTCCACTACCTCTACCGCGTCGATAACCAAGGCGTAAGCGGCGACACCACCAAGGATGGAGTCGCCCGGCTGCCGGATGTGTTGGCGCTCCATCCCGCGGTCGCGGTGGTCGAATTCGGTGGCAATGATGGGCTGCGGGGGTTGCCCATCGCAGACACGCGCGCCAATCTGGATGAGATTGTCGGTACGCTGAAGCGCGCGGGCGTCAGGGTTGCGCTGGCCGGCATTACCCTGCCGCCCGACTACGGCGAAGATTACATTCGCCAGTTCAACGAAACCTATACGTTGACCGCCCAGAAATACCACATTCCCATGCTGCCGTTCCTGCTGCAGGATGTGTACGGCGTCCCGGGAATGATGCAACCGGACGGAATTCACGCCACGGCAAAGGGCAACCAGATTGTCGCACGCAACGTGATGGGACTTCTGGTGCCGCTGTTGAAGAAATAGCCAGGGGCGGATTCGCAACCGAAAAGTTCCGCTACCGCAATTCCTGAGTCACTTTATCCTGAAGTCACTGCGCTCAGGTCGGCGCAAACCCCAGGGAGCGACAACCTTGCACAGAACATCGAAAGGTCACAGCAACTCATGAAGGTGATTATCAAGTTAGCCCAGGCGACTGCTTCAAAAGCGCCGAAGGCGCGCCATATACCAGCCTAGAAAAAGCGCCGAAGGCGCGCCGTATACCAGTCTGGGCCGCAGCCCTGGGTTGGCTCACGGGAAAGAACCAGAGGGCCGAAGGCCCGACGACATACCAGCCTAGGCCGCAGCCCTGGGTTGGCTCACGGGAAAGAACCAGAGGGCCGAAGGCCCGGAGAATGTTGACAAATGCGCTTTTTCGTTAAGGGCACGGATTTATCCGTGCCATAAGAGCCACAGAATCAGCCGGGCTTTAGCCCCCTGAGGTCTGCTTTCCTGCGCTGAGCCGCCTTTTTCATCACCCTCAGGGCCGAAGGCCCGACGACATACCAGCCTAGGCCGAAGGCCTAGGTTGGCTCACGGGAAAGAACCAGAGGGCCGAAGGCCCGACGACATACCAGCCTAGGCCGAAGGCCTAGGTTGGCTCACGGGAAAGAACCAGAGGGCCGAAGGCCCGACGACATACCAGCCTAGGCCGAAGGCCTAGGTTGGCTCACGGGAAAGAACCAGAGGGCCGAAGGCCCGACGACATACCAGCCTAGGCCGAAGGCCTAGGTTGGCTCACGGGAAAGAACCAGAGGGCCGAAGGCCCGACGACATACCAGCCTAGGCCGAAGGCCTAGGTTGGCTCACGGGAAAGAACCAGAGGGCCGAAGGCCCGACGACATACCAGCCTAGGCCGAAGGCCTAGGTTGGCTCACGGGAAAGAACCAGAGGGCCGAAGGCCCGACGACATACCAGCCTAGGCCGAAGGCCTAGGTTGGCTCACGGGAAAGAACCAGAGGGCCGAAGGCCCGACGACATACCAGCCTAGGCCGAAGGCCTAGGTTGGCTCACGGGAAAGAACCAGAGGGCCGAAGGCCCGACGACATACCAGCCTAGGCCGAAGGCCTAGGTTGGCTCACGGGAAAGAACCAGAGGGCCGAAGGCCCGACGACATACCAGCCTAGGCCGAAGGCCTAGGTTGGCTCACGGGAAAGAACCAGAGGGCCGAAGGCCCGACGACATACCAGCCTAGGCCGAAGGCCTAGGTTGGCTCACGGGAAAGAACCAGAGGGCCGAAGGCCCGACGACATACCAGCCTAGGCCGAAGGCCTAGGTTGGTGCAGGAAAGGCAGCCGAGGGCTGAAAGCCCGGCACATAGAGCCTCGCCAGCTATGTCGTTCGTCGCCTGATCTCGCACATGCCTGAGCAAACTTGAGAATCTTTCTCAGGAATCGCCTTAGCCGAGGACGACGATAGGCTGCATCAGCGTGCCGGCGATGCGTTTGGCGATGGCCAGCAGTTCCACCGGGCTGGTGAACACCTTCACCAGCGCGGCGTCGGAGAAGTCGGGCAGGTTGACTTGCATGCCGTTGCGCAGGCGGCCGGCAAGCTGCTCATCCACGGTGACGGAGGGCATCTCCGGCAACAGCGTGCGCGGATGGGGGCGGAGCCGCTCTATTGCAGCGGGCGTTGCGGCCAGCGACTTCAACTCATCCAGGCCGATCGCCTGGGCCAGCGTGAAGGGTCCAGCTTGTGTGCGGCGCAGGGCAGCCAGGTGTGCCCCGCATCCTGCCAGTTGGCCGAGTTCGTGCGCTACGGAGCGGACGTAGCCCCCGGCAGACACCCGCATCTCGAAGCCCGCCGTCATCTCCATGGGCGACGGGCCTTCCAGCGAGAGCAGTTCAAACCGATGGATCACGATGCGCGCCGGTTTCACCTCGACCGGCTTTCCCGCGCGCGCCAACTTGTGCGCCGGAACGCCGCCAATCTTCTTTGCCGAAAAAACGGGAGGCGTCTGCTCTATCGCGCCATGGAAGCGAACGGCGAGATCGCGCAACTGCTGCAGCGACCATGTCAGCGCCTGGGCTTCGCCGGCGGGTGTTCCCTCGCCATCGAACGTGTCGGTGGCAAATCCAAAGCGGATGGTTCCGGCGTAAGTCTTGTCCGAGGTTGCGAAGAATTGGGCCAGGCGCGTGTACTTCCCCAGCAACAGCGGCAGAACGCCGGTCGCCATCGGATCCAGCGTGCCCAGGTGGCCGATGGAGCGTTCGCCCGTAGCCCGGCGGACAATGTCGACCACATCGTGCGAAGTCAACCCCGCCGGCTTATCCAGAACCAGTAGACCATTCATCGTCTACCAGACTACGCGGTCTGGCTAGATCATATTTAACCGGTCACCTGCCGGTCAGGCAAGCAATCCGCGTCTCAGATTGGCTCCCGGTAAACTGTCATCCCGACCCGCCCCAGAACTGTCATCCTGAGCGAGCGCAGCGAGTCGAAGGACCTGCGGCACCCTCCAACCACCGCAACCTTCCGTCCCTTTCTCCACCAATCGTCCATCGCTCGCCCCACAAGCGTACTGTTCTCCGCAAAGGACAAAGCCGTGATCCGGAGGATTGCAACCGCTGCCCTGCTCGCCTCCGCTTGCCCGGCCGCGCTCATGCTCAACCATCAACTTCCGTACGCCAAGCAAAATCCAGCGAACGGCACACAGGGACTTCTCAAACTGTCTCATCCAAGGGGTTCACCCCAGTCGTTAGAAGACGTCAACCCCCCAATTCTGTGCAAAACCCGTCCTCAATCCACAAAGCAAACCAAATAGAAAATCCGTCAAAAGTACAGTTGAGTTTCACTCCAGTTGGTATCATTAAGAAGTAGAGATTAAACAGAAACGAACAGGCCCGGCAAACCATCGCCGGGCGTCCGCATTTAACCGAGAATGTTGACAAATGCGCTTTTTCGTTAAGGGCACGGATTTATCCGTGCCATAAGAGCCACAGAATCAGCCGGGCTTTAGCCCCTGAGGTCTGCTTTCCTGCGCTGAGCCGCCTTTTTCATCACCCTCATTTAACCGGCACTTTCCTGTTCCCTCAAACCTCGAACCCGGAAAGTCCGTATATACGGGCCGTATATATAAACACGCATCGCATTGATTCATCAGCAACTTAGGTAGATATACCCCCCCGGGGGGGGGTATCTCAGGCATCCGGCATAAAACGCGCCCTGCCCGCCTCAGACTTAACTTTCCCCCACCGGTCGGCTATCATCCTCCTGCCGCTTGCGCGCCAGATTCCGCGTACCCGGCCAACGTATCCATCGGTCATAAAGTGAGGGTTAGCATGTCATTGCAGCACAAGTTGGGAGTGTTCGCCCTCGCGGCGAGCGTTAGCCTGTTCGGGTCAACTCAGCGCACCGCCTGGTCGCAGCAGCCTGCTCCACCGCCCGCAGCCACTCCCCAACCCGACACTCCGGCCGCCCCGCCCAACACGGAAGCCCACCGCCTGGACGGCATCGCCAAGGACGCCGCGCGCCACTTCGGCTCCGATCCCGACGACCCCGGCCCGCTTGCCAAAGATCTCTCGCCCGCCATCACCCCCGCAGCCGTCTCCGCCGCCATGCGCAAGGTGGCCGACTGGCAGCTCGCCCAGTCCCAGCAGTACTTCACCGCCGTCGACGGCCGCATCTGGACCTGGGGCGCCCTCTACACCGGCTTCATGGCCGCCTCCCAGTCCCTCGGCGATCCCAAGTACATCAACGCCATGCGCGACATGGGCAAAGCCACCAACTGGGCGCTCAGCCCCGGCGAATCCGACGCCAACCAGCTCGCTCTCGCCCAGACCTACCTGGAAATCTACCTCCTCGACAAGCAGCCCGGCGAACTCGCCCCCACCAAGGCCCGCATGGATGCCGTCCTCGCCGGCCCGCGCCCCGACCTCAACTCCGGCAAGCGCATCTCCTGGTGGTGGTGCGACGCCCTCTTCATGGCCCCGCCTGCCTGGGCCCGCCTCTACGCCGCCACCGGCGATCCTAAATACATCGGCTACCTCGACGAGGAGTGGGCCAAGACCTACGCCGCGCTCTACGACAAAGACGCCCACCTCTACGCCCGCGACGCCACCTTCACCGACAAGACCGAGAAGAACGGCCAGAAGGTCTTCTGGTCCCGCGGCGAAGGTTGGGTCATGGCCGGCCTCGCCCGCACCCTCCAGTACCTGCCCAAAGACGACCCTGCGCGCGCCGGCTACATCCAGCAACTCCAGCAGATGGCTGCCGCCGTCGCCAAAATCCAGGGCAAAGACGGACTCTGGAGCGCCGGTCTGCTCGATCCTGCCGCCTACAACAATGCGCCGGAGATCTCCGGCTCCGCATTCATGACCTTTGGCATGGCCTGGGGCATCAACAACGGCATCCTCGATCGCAAAACCTACACCCCGGTCGTCACCCGCGCCTGGGCTGGTATGTTGCAGCACATCTATGCCGACGGCCGCCTCGGCGACATCCAACAGACTGGCGCAGCGCCCTCCACCTACAAGCCCTCCGCCAGCTACAATTACGGCGTCGGCGGCTTCCTCCTCGCCGGCAGCGAACTCTACAAAATGGCCGAGGACAAACACGCAAAGAAATAGCGGGACACGAGGAGGTTGCAGATGACCGATCGCCGGGATGTGTTGCTAGGGCTGGCCGCGTTAGCTGCGGTTGCCGCCGCGGCCCAGGCACAATCTGGGCAGAAGTTGCCGGACACGATGGCCGTGCCCGCGCCACCGGGATCGTCCGGCGATGCCGTACTGGCGACGCAACGCGTCTTCCGCTTTGCCGATCTTCCGGTGGTCAAGACCGCCAATGGCGAGACCCGCGCCGTCACTCGCGGCGTACTCCCGACCGGTGAGGCAGTCGAGCTGCACGAAACCACACTATTGCCGGGCAAAATGCCCCATCCGCCACATAAGCATCTGCACTCGGAGTTCATGCTCATCCGCGAGGGCACGCTGGAGTTCGAGAATGACGGCAAGCCGGAGCGGGTCGGCCCGGGCGGCGTATGTTTTGCCGCATCGAACATCATGCACGGCCTGAAGAATATCGGCGACACTCCGGCAAATTACTTCGTGATGGCAATTGGACGCGAAACCCCGGCCCAGACCGTGTAGCGCGCACCCTCCCGCCTCGCGTCGCCAAACGGGCACCGGGTTTCCACTACCCTTGCCGCCCGCTCTTACTACGCGTTCCCGCCAATCTCCACCACAAAATACCGCGCCGGCGTCGATCCCGCGTTGCTCACCGTATGCCTCGTGCCATACGCAATGTAGAAAACATCGCCCGGTCCCGCAGTCTCGGCCACGATCTTCCCATCCACCTCGTGCTGAAACTCGAGCGTCCCCTCACGCACCAGGATCAACTCCGAGTGTTGGATCACGTGCAGGGCCGGCGCCGGCGTTCCGGGAGTCTGCATCGACTGGTGCAGTTCCAGCGGCTCACCTGTCGCCAGCTTCCCATGCAGCATCACCCGCCGATCGCCGCCGTTCGCCGTCGCGGCAGCCGGCAACTGCGCAAACAGAATCGCCCGCGCCGCGCCCAGCGTTCCCGCCCCTGCCTCAGGCGCAGCCGCTGCGGGCTTCTCGCTCGCCGGTGTCATCGGCTGGGGAGTCTTCGGAGCCGGAAACTCCGAAGCGTGCGCCTGCGCTGCCAGCGCCTGGGTCGCACCCGCGCCAATCGCGGCGAGAGTTGGAAGGGCAACACACAAATCGCGACGAGTCATCTTTTTCATGCCCGCAATCCTAACTGATCCGCCCCACCGGTTGCTTTTCGCCAATCCCTGGGCACCTGGCACCTAGCCCCTAGTACCCTGTATTCAGCCCTCATGCTCATCGACTCCCACGCCCATC
The DNA here is from genome assembly GCA_963764735.1 of uncultured Acidobacteriaceae bacterium. Classification (GTDB taxonomy): domain Bacteria; phylum Acidobacteriota; class Terriglobia; order Terriglobales; family Acidobacteriaceae; genus Edaphobacter. Next base: position 555,826 of record CAVXTS010000003.1, on the reverse strand, counting down.
TCGACATGTACTCCGCTGAAGAGCTCCCCGGTGTCCTCGCCCGCTCCTACGCCGCCGGCGTCCGCGCCATCCTCGCTATCGGCATCGGCGAAGGCCCCGCTGAGATGCATCGCGCCATCGAGATCGCCGAAGCCCCGACCTCGCCCGATCTCCCAACCATCTACGCCAGCGCCGGCATCCACCCCCAGGAAGCCCACCAGGCCACCCCCGAAAACCTCGCCCGGCTCGCCGTCCTCGCGCAAAACCCCCGCTGCATCGCCATCGGCGAAATCGGCCTCGACTACTACCACGTCGACAACCCGCTCCCCGACATCCAGCATGCCGCTTTCCTCGCCCAGCTCCGCGTCGCCGCCGCCGCCCGCAAACCCATCCTCATCCACTGCCGCACCTCCGAACTCGCCACCCCGCAGGCCAAAGCCAAATTCGGCCCTGCCGACGCCGGGGCCGACCTCCTGCGCCTCCTCGCCGAGCATTGGCAGCCTCATGGCCTCCCCGGCATCATGCACTGTTTCTCCGGCACCGTCGACCACGCCCGCCGCTCGCTCGCCCTCGGCTTCTATCTCTCCTTCGCCGGCAACCTTACCTACCCCGCCGCGAAGACCATCCGCGAAGCCGCGGCCTTCGCCCCCATCAACCGCATCCTGGTCGAAACCGATGCCCCATTCCTCGCGCCCATCCCCTTTCGCGGCCAGCGCAACGAACCCGCCCTCACCACCCACACCGCCGCCGCCCTCGCCGAACTCCGCGGCATTCCCGCCAGCGCCCTCGCTGCCACAACCACCAGAAACTTCCGCACGCTGTTCGCACTTACTGATCACTGATTACTGACAACCGTCTTATACTGTCTGTCTATGGCCTCCGACAACAGTTTCGACGTAGTCAGCAAAGTGGACCTGCAGGAAGTAAAGAACGCGATCGATCAGGCCTCCAAGGAAGTCCACACTCGCTTCGACCTCAAGGACTCCAAGTCCAAGATCGACCTTGAGGGCACCGAGGCCATTCAACTCGCCAGCGCCAGCGAGTATTCCCTGAAGGCCGTTATCGAGATCCTCTCTCAGAAGCTGGTCAAGCGCGGCATCTCCCTCAAAAACCTCGAATACGAAAAGATCGAGCCCGCCGCCAACTCCTCAGTCCGCCAGACGATCAAGCTCAAGCAGGGCGTCAACTCCGACGCCGCCAAAAAGATCGTCGCCCTCATCAAGGAGTCCAAGTTCAAAGCCCAGGCCTCCATCCAGGGCGATACTGTCCGCGTCGTCTCCAAGGACAAGGACACCCTCCAGACCATCATGGGCAAGCTCCGCGCCGGCGACTTCGGCGTTGCCCTCCAATTCACCAACTACCGCTAGCTGGGGCCGCGGACCCCTGTGACAAACATCACACCATCGTCCTAACAACAACCGAATCAGCCCACCGACCTGCTACTCTAAAGTTGCGTGAGCACCCTCTCCATCGCGACCGCCAAAGAGGTCTTTGACCTCCTCCACGACGATCTCGCCGAGATCGAGCAGGAATTCATTCGCCAGTCCGCTTCCGAGGTCGACGTCATTACCGACATCGCTCAGTACCTCATGGCCGGGGGCGGCAAGCGCATCCGCCCGCTGCTCCTGCTGCTTTCCTCCAAAGCTCTCGGCTGCACCAGCCACTCCCGCATCCGCCTCGGCGCCGTCGTCGAGATGCTTCACACCGCAACCCTCGTCCATGACGACATCATCGACGAGGCCGACATCCGCCGTGGCCGCCCCTCCTCCAACACCACCTGGGGCAACGCCAAGTGCGTCCTCGCCGGCGACTGGCTCTACATGCAGTCCTTCTCCACCGCTCTCGAAGAGCGCAACTTCCGCGTCCTTGACCTGCTCATCAAGCTCACCCAGCAGATGGTGGAGGGCGAACTTCTCCAGATGCAGAAACTCGGCCACCTGATCAACGAAGAGGAGTACTTCGACCTCATCTACCGTAAGACCGCGTGCCTCTTCTCAGTCTCCATGCAACTCGGCGCGGCCATCAGTCCCGCCCAGTCCTTCGGCGGTCCCGACGAGGTTGAATCCGCACTCGGCGAATACGGTCGCAATCTCGGCCTCGCCTTCCAGATCGTCGACGACGTGCTCGATCTCACTGCCACCGACAAGATGCTCGGCAAGCCGGTCGCCAGCGATCTGCGCGAAGGCAAAGCCACCCTCGCCGTCATCCATGCCCTCGAGCGCGGCACCGGGGCCGATCGCGAAGCCATCCGTACCGTCCTCTCCGAGCGCAGCTTCGCCACCGTCTCCCACGCCGACATCCTCGAAATCCTCGAGCGCCACGGCTCGCTCGCCTACGCCATGGACACCGCCTGCGCCTACGCCGAAGCCGCCCGCCTCTCCATCGCCGACCTGCCCTACTCCGAAGCCAAGCGCGCCCTCCTCTGGGTCCCTGGCTTCGTCACTACCCGCGACCGCTAGCCCGTCTGATCTTCTGAGCGCGGCCCAAATCGTCATTCTGGCGCAGCTCAGAATCCGGTATTGGTCGTTCCTGGCTTGGCCGCTCCGGCTGAGATAGACTTTGACCCTGCGACGATCGCAGACAAATCCCATCGTTACCGAGGATCACGAATGTACAGCAGTCGCCGTCGCGATCGAAACATCGCCCTCGCTACAGCACTGCTCGCATGCGCAGTTGCCGCTTGCTCGCAAGATAGCTTTACTCCCGACAAAATCGATCCAGCCGCCGCCGGCATGGACCCGGCACTGCTCGCGCGCATTCCCACAAAGATGAAATCCTACGTCGATCAGGGCACCGCGGCAGGCTTCGTCACTATCGTCGTGCGGCATGGCCATGTGGCCAGCCTTCAGGCCGTCGGCTACCAGGAACTCGAGACGAAAACCCCCATGCGCATTGACACCATCTTTCGCATCGCTTCCATGACCAAGTCGTTTACGGTCGCCGGCGTCATGATCCTGGTCGATGAAGGCCGCCTCAGTCTACTTGACCCGATCGAGCAGTATTTGCCCGAATTCAAGGGAATCAAGGTAAACCCGTGCCCCGAGCAGCCGGCTGGCCAAAGCTGCGGTCTCATCAATCCCGCCCGGCCCATCACCGTCCTCGATCTCATGACGCACACATCAGGGCTGCCGGGACAAGGCGCCCGTGGCCCAGAGCCTTCTAAGTCGCTCGCCGAACGCGTCAGTGTCGGCGCTCATGTCGCGTTGCAGGCGCAGCCCGGCACCAAGTGGATCTACAGCCAGATCGGCTATGCCGCCCTCGGTCGCCTGATCGAAGTATGCTCCGGAAAATCGTACGAGGACTTCCTTGCCGAGCGCCTCTTCCATCCCCTCGGCATGAACGACACCTACTTCTTCCTCCCGCCCGCAAAACAAAGCCGCCTCGCCGCCCTCTACACCCTCGACCCCAACGGCAAACTCGTGCGCGTCCCTGATTCTCCCGACTCCGGTGTACATATCCCTTCACCCGAAGGCGGCGCTCGCACGACCGCAGCCGACATGGCGCGGTTCTACCAGATGCTGATGAACAAAGGGACTCTCAACGGAAAGCGCCTGCTCTCGGTTCCCGCCGTCGCAGCCATGACCACCAACCAGACTGGAGACCTCAAGGACGTTGAATTCTCACCCGGCCTCGGAATGGGGCTTAGCTTCGGCGTCATCAAGGATGTCGTTGGGACGTATCGCTACCAGTCCATGGGGAGCTTTTCCAAGGGCGGCGCCGACCGCACCTACGGCTGGGGCGATCCTGCCCGGGACATGTTCGGCATCATTCTATTTCAGCGCACCAATGGGGGCGGCGACATGGCCCCGGAAATCACCGCCTTCACCATCCTCGCCAACGCCGCTATCCAACACTGACCGAAGCTCCTGAATCGTCTAGAGCCAGGGGTTCTTTTGCTTCTTATTCTGAGCGACACTCAGAATCTCCGTATTTGTCTCTCGTCGCCCCGAATCCCCCTGCTAAGCTGGACACGCCATGTCCTTCAAATTCCAACCCCTCGACTTCCTCCAGCTCGATTCCCTCCTCAGCGAAGACGAGCGCCTCGTCCGCGACAATACCCGCGCCTTCGTCGAAGACAACCTCGTCCCCATCATCGAGCAATGCAATCGCGACGCCCGCTTCCCCCGAGAACTCGTCCGCCCCATGGGCTCCCTGGGCTTCTACGGTGCCACCATCGAGGGCTACGGCTGCGCCGGCCTCAACAACGTCGAATACGGCCTCCTTACCCAGGAACTCGAGCGCGGAGACTCTGGCATTCGCAGCTTCGTCAGCGTGCAATCCGCCCTCGTCATGTACCCCATCCACGCCTTTGGCTCCGACGAGCAGAAAAGCCACTGGCTCCCCAAGCTCGCCACCGGCGAAAAGATCGGCTGCTTCGGCCTCACCGAGCCCGACTTTGGATCCAACCCCGGCGACATGCGCACTCGCGCCCGCCAGGACGGCGACAGCTACATCCTCAACGGCGAAAAGATGTGGATCACCAGCGGTTCTATCGCCGACATCGCCGTCATCTGGGCAAAACTGAGCGACGACACTGACAGCATCCGTGGCTTCCTCGTCGAGACGGATCGTCCCGGCTTCTCCGCCCGTGACGTCCACGGCAAATTCTCGCTGCGCGCCTCCGTTACCTCCGGCCTCTCCCTGCAGGATGTCCGCATTCCCGCCGCGAACCTGTTGCCCAAATCCTCCGGAATAAAGTCCCCGCTCATGTGCCTTTCCCAGGCGCGTTACGGCATTGGCTGGGGAGCCATCGGCGCGGCCATGGCCTGTTACGACACGGCGCTTCAGTATGCCCTGCAGCGCCGCCAGTTCCGCAACCAGCCCATCGCCTCCCACCAGCTGGTGCAGGAGAAGCTAGTCTGGATGGCCACCGAAATCACTAAGGCCCAACTCCTCGCACTCCAGGTCGGTCGGCTCAAGGACGTCGGTAAAGCCCAGTTCCAGCACATCTCCATGGCCAAGCGCAACAACGTCTGGATGGCGCTCGAGTGCGCGCGCACAGCCCGCGACATCCTCGGCGCCAACGGCATCGTCGACGACTACCCCATCATGCGACACATGATGAACCTCGAATCCGTCAAGACCTACGAAGGCACACACGACATCCACACCCTCATCCTCGGCCACCATCTCACCGGCATCCCGGCCTTCTAAAATCCTGGATGACCCCATGAAGAGCAGACGCAACCCTCCCTTCCGGCCGGCAAAGCAATCGCCCGCAAAGCCACCCGCCTCGTCTGCTTCTTCCTCCGCGGCCGCGCTGTTCCAGCGAGCCGTGGCCAGCCACCAGGCTGGGCAATTGCCCCAGGCGGAGGCACTTTACCGCCAGGTTCTGCAAGTTTCCCCGCGTCATGCGGGCTCGTTGCATTACCTGGGGGTGTTGGCGCACCAGGTCGGCCAGCCAGCCCTCGCGGTGGACCTCATCGGCCAGGCCATTCAGATCAACCCCAGCAACGCCGAGGCGTACAGCAACCGCGGCTATGCGCTCCAGGCGCTGGGGCAATACCAGGCAGCGCTGGAGAGCCTCGACCACGCCATCCTGCTCAAGCCGGACTTCGCCGACGCTCACTGCAATCGCGCCAACGCCCTCTACGCCCTCCGCCAATTCCAGGCGGCGCTGGAAAGCTGCGGTCGCGCCATCCGGTTCCGGCCGGACTTTGCCGAAGCCCACAGCAACCGCGCCAACGCGCTGCAAGCCCTCCACCAATACCAGGCGGCGCTGGAGAGTTGCGATCGCGCCATTCAGCTCAAGCCGGACTATGCGGCCGCCCACGCCAACCGCGGCAACGCCCTGCACTCTCTCAGGCGGTATCAGGAGGCGCTGGAGAGCTGCGATCGTGCCATGCAACTCAATCCAAATCTTGCCGAGGCGTATGCCTGCCGCGGGGGTACGCTCCATGTGCTCGAGCGGTACCAGGAGGCCGTGGCAAACTGCGATCGCGCTATTCAAATCAATCCCCGCCTCGCGGAGGCACACAACAACCGCGGCAGCTCGCTGCAGGCTCTCGGCCAGCACCAGGCCGCACTCGAAAGCTTCAACCGCGCCATCGAAATCGACCCCCAATACGCGGAGGCCTATGGCAATCGCGGCAGCATCCTGTACGAACTCCAACAATGCCAGGCGGCGCTGGAAAGTTACAACCACGCCAGCCGTCTCAATCCGGAGACAGAATATCTCGACGGCATGCGTCTGCTCATGAAGCGCTCCATCTGCGATTGGCAGGACCTCGAAAGCGAAACCCGCAACCTGGAAGCCCGCATTAATCGCGGAGAAATGGCCGCGCTCCCCTTCGTGCTTCTGCCCATCACCGACTCACCGGCCCTGCAGCGCAAGGCCGCGGAAATCTACGTACGCGACAAATGCCCCCCACGCACCGGTCCCACCCCCATCCTCCCGCACCCCCGGCACGACCGCATTCGCATCGGCTACTTCTCCGCGGATTTTCGCGAGCACGCCGTCACCCATTTGATGGCTGAACTCTTTGAACTCCATGACCGCACTCAATTCGAAATCCTCGCATTCTCCTTCGGCCCGGACCTGAAAGACGAAATGCAAGCTCGTGTCTCCGCCGCAATGGATCGCTTCGTCGATGTGCGCACCTTGTCCGACCCGGCCGTAGCCCAACTCAGCCGCGAGCTCGAAGTGGACATCGCCGTCGACCTCATGGGCTTCACACGCGGCAGCCGCCCCGGCCTCTTTGCCGAACGCGCCGCGCCCATTCAGGTCAACTATCTCGGCTACCCCGCCACCATGGGCGCACCTTTCATCGACTACCTCATCGCCGACCCGACGCTCATCCCCGAAGCCAGCCGCCACCACTACTCCGAGAAAATCGTCTACCTGCCGGACAGCTTCCAGGTCACCAACTCCGCACAACGCTTCTCGGCAGCTCCCTGCACCCGCGCCCAGCACGGCCTGCCGGAGCAGGCTTTCGTCTTCTGCTGCTTCAACAACAACTACAAGATCACCCCCGCCACCTTCGACATCTGGATGCGAATTCTCGCGCAGGTCCCAGGCAGCGTTTTCTGGCTGCTCGAAGACAATCCCTCCGCCGCCGCCAACCTGCGCAAAGAAGCCGCCCTCCGCGCCATCGATCCCCAGCGCCTCATCTTCGCCGGCCGCGTACCCCTGCCCGATCACCTCGCTCGCCAGCGCCTCGGCGATCTATTTCTGGACACGCTCCCCTTCAACGCCGGCGCCACCGCCAGTCCCGCGCTCTGGGCCGGCCTGCCCGTCCTCACTCGCGTCGGCGAGTCCTTCGCAGGCCGCATGGCCGCCAGCCTGCTCCACGCCATCGACCTGCCGGAACTCATCACCACCACCGACGCCGTCTACGAAGCCCTCGCCATCTCGCTCGCCCTCCAGCCGCAACGCCTCCAGGCAATCCGCGAAAAGCTCAACCATAACCGCCTCACCACGCCGCTCTTCTCGACCACCGCCTTCACCCGCCATCTCGAAGCCGCGTACACCGCCATGCACGCCCGCCACCACGCCCACCTGCCTCCCGACCAGATCCACATCCCCCGCTGACCCACACCTTCCAGCGTAGCCGATCGCCATCCCCGCCTCGTTCTCAGATCAGGGTGGGGCAAAGACGAAGCAGTAAGCGCCCCACTGCCGCCATTCTTCATGCTCTCTCTAGTTGCCGCTCTTCGTCCCGCTAATGAACGCCGCCACATCTGCGTGGAACTGCTTCAGCACGCCCTCGTTGACGTAAACCATGTGTCCGCTCTGGTAGTAGTGGTAGCTGATATTCGCCTGCAGCTTATCCGGCATGGGCAGATGGTGCATCTCGTACATTCCCTCAAAGAAGGGAGTTGCCAGGTCAAAATATCCGCCCGCCAGCATCACCTTCATCTTCGGGTTGGACTTCATCGCGTACGCCAGGTCCGCCATCACGTTTGTGCCGCCACCAAACAACTGATTCACTGGTGGCCCGCCCGGCTCCTGGTGCCGAAAGTCCCACGTAAACGCTGGGTCGCTGTACGCGCCTGGAACGTAGGTTTGCTGATCGCCGTACTTCAACTCCGTGCGCAGGTAACTGTTGATCGCCGCCGTATACGCCGCCGAAAGCGCATTGCTCTGCGGATCGTAGCCGGCTTCCTCGCTCAGCGGATCAAGGTCCGGTCCCTGGTACCGCGAATCCAGCCGCCCGGTCGTCGTGTCCTCTTCAAGCTGCAGGTCCTGTTCGAACTCGCCGCCGGTCATGCGCAGATTCGCCCTCAGCAGCAACGCCACCGGCAGTCCCGTGTACTCGTGCAGCTTTTCCGCGACCGCCTGTTTGCGCGCTACCGGCAACTCGCTCCCCTGCAGCAGCGCGTTCATGTAGTCGCCCATCGCGTACTGCTCCACCTCTGCCAGGAACGGCTCCAGCGCCGCCGGCTGGCTGGGCAGCTTCTTGTGGTAGTAAGCAGTCGCGGCGAAGGTCGGCAGCGCCAGTGCATAGGCCTGGTCGACGCCTGGCGTCAACTTCGGCCCATCAATGCTGTTGTCGAAATCCAGGATCTGTGACAGCAGAATGATCCCGTTCAGGTCGACGTTCTCCAGCAGCCCGCTCAGCACCGCTGAACGCGGTGTGCCGTAGCTCTCGCCCAGCAGGTACTTCGGCGAGTTCCACCGGTTGTACTTGGTCAGAAACCGCCGGATGAACCGGTCGAATGCGTGTGCGTCCTGGTCCACGCCCCAGAATGCCTTCTCCTTGTCCTTGCCGAAGATCCGGCTAAACCCCGTCCCCGGCGCGTCGATAAACACCAGGTCGCTCGCGTCCAGCAGGCTGTCGTCGTTGTTGACCACCTTGTATGGCGCGCCTTCCTTGTGTTCCGCGTCCGGCGTCACCACCCGCCGCGGCCCAAAGGCGCCCATATGCAGCCACATCGTCGCCGAACCCGGCCCGCCGTTGTACAGAAACGTCACCGGCCGCGGTTCCGCCGCATCCTTCTTGAAGTAGGCAACGTAGAACATCCGCGCCGTGGCGGGCGCCTCCTCCGGCTTTTCCGGGTCTGGCGGCTTCACGCCCGCGTCCGGCAACAGGTTTCCCGCAAAGTCCAGAGTCGCGTCCTGCGCGTCCGTCGATCCCACCGTCAGCGTTCCCGCCACTGCTCGGTACGCGATCGTCTGCCCGCCGACGGTCACCGTCCCGTCCGTCGTCGAGTCCGGGGTCGGCTGCGGCGCAGGCGCTACCGGAGTCCCGGACACCACCACCTTCTCGTCCTTCTTCGCAGCCGCGTCCTGCGCCAATCCTGCCGGCAGGACGCAAGTCAACAGCGCCGCCGCCATCCACCCCAGCCAACCACTTTTTTGACGTCGCAAGCTCACCCTCCACGCGATCCGTGAATCGTAGTATACCCATGCCACCACCGTCGCTCCGACCGGCAACTCGCAACCCAAAGCTGAAATCCGCAAACTGAGAACCTGATAGACGCTCCCTGCTGCAAACCGATACCATAGCCGTATAGGAGATCCATGCCCTCAACTGAAAGCTACAAGCTGCTCCTGGCAGCCGCGGCCGCATGCGAAGACAAGAAGGCCGAAGACATCCGCATCCTCGCCCTCGACCCCGCCGAGAGCGGCCTCACCGACTACTTCCTCATCTGCAACGGCACCAACGAGCGCCAGAACGTCGCCATCGTCGACGAGATTGAACTTCGCCTTAAGCGCGACTTCAACACCCTCCCCAACTCCGTCGAGGGCCGCCGCCAGGGCGAGTGGATCCTCATGGACTACGTCGACTTCATCGTCCACGTCTTCTCCGCGGAAAAGCGCGCCTTCTACGGCCTGGAACGCCTGCGCAAGACCGCATCCACCATCAGCGTCGCCGACCTCAACGCCGAACTCAAGTCCGCCATCGCCACCACCCGCGCCACTCACCCCAAGAAGAAAGCTCCCGCCAAGACACCCGCAGCCAAAGTCTCCGGCGAAGAAAGCCGCGAAGCCGTCGCCCAGTCCGACTAATCCAGAGAAGGCCGCAAAGTCCCCCGTCAAGAAAGCCGCGAAATCCCCTGCCGTGCGCCGCAAAGTAAAGCACTAATCGCCACGGCTGAATCCAACCCACTCCAATAAAAAATACGCCGCCTGCAAAAGCAGACGGCGTACTCTGTTTAGGTCTTGCTGGCCGGTTAGAACTCGTAGCGAGCGTAGATGCGCAGGACGCGGTTTCCGGAGACGGTCAACGGCCTGTTATCGAACGTCACCGCACCGCTATACGCGTTGCCCTGTTGATCCAGTGCCGTTGTAATGGAACGCCAGTGATCAGGTCTGCGTTGTAGCTTCCGTCGGACCATGGTTGAACACGTTCAACGCCTACTCCGCGATCATGAAGTCCTGCCGCTCAAAGGTATTGAACGATCGCTCCAGGGTGAAGTCCGTATTCGACTGGTGGTCAGCGAACAGTACATTGCGGCCAACCGTGTTCTGCGTCGAACCGGAATACGAAGTACCCAGTGTGTGTTTGCCTGAGCTGACGACGATGGCAATCGATCGCGCAGTCGCCCACCAGCTCGGCCCGTCGCACAGAGTACCCGGAGCCAGTGCCGAATCCAAAGATCGGATCGTCCCCTTTGATGGCCCAGTTCGTGATCGGCGCATTCTTGTTCAGCAGAATCGGACGATCGTTGCTGATTCCGTCCCCGTTCCAGTCGTAGCCAATCTCAACGTTGATGGGCTGCCCGGACTGGAAGGTCGTAATGCCGGAGAATGTCCATCCGTTCACGATCGCCCCCGCCCAGTGCATGTCCCTCGCCAGCATGCCACTCCGGCGGCTGGTACACAGCCGAACCACGATGCGGTTGCGGTGATCGAAGGCCGACGCCGCATACTCACGCTGCCGGTGGTGCCGGATACTGGATCTCTTCGTAGGTCGAGAGGTTCGCACTCGAGTCGGTAAATATCTCCGAACCATCGTCCAGCAATTTCGAGTAGGTGTAGGCGCCCCGGAAGGTCAAGCCGCCTTTGCAATTTGTGCTGCACCTCAATCTGCAGCTGTTGTAGTTCGAGTCCGCGGTGTTGTCCTCGCGAATCATGCGGCCGCGGTCGGTGAACAGTGCGCACCGAGTGCAGTCGAATAGTGTTCGGACCCGACTAGATACGACGCAGGATTGAACTCTGTCGTCGCGTACTCGTGCTCGCTCCGGTTGCCCACATACTCCACCGCCAGCACAAACTCCGCAGGCAGTTCGCCGTTGGACCCGCAGGTTGTACTCGTAGGTCAGCGGCTCCAGCAGGCTGTTGCGGAGATCACGTTCGACGTATCCGTCGCCACCGGTAGCTGGCTGGCTGGCGTTTGAAGTCGTGGCCAGAATGCGTCGACCAGTTCGGCGTTCCCCGGCCAGTCGCGAGAAGTTGATCAGGTCCTTCGAGGAGCCGCTTCGGCGAGCTTCCCTGGATGTTGTTGATCATGTTGGTGAAGATGTGGCTATAGAACAATCCGAACCCGCCGCTCACGACCGTCTTGTCGTTCAAGGCGTAGTTGAAGCCGGCTCTCGGCCCGAAGTCCTTGTCGTTCGGGATCTCCGGCAACGGCCGACCCGGGATGAACGCCGCCGGGTTGTACTGATTGAATCGCCGGATTCGGCAGGTAGTTGAACGGCGCCCCGTATACTCGTAGCGCAGGCCGAAATCCAGGGTGAAGTTATGCGCAATCTTCCAACTGTCCTCCGCATAGTAGCTTCTGCACCCAGATCGCCGGACGCGCGACTGGGTTGCCGATAGTTGATCGTGGTCGCATTCCACCGTTTGTCGATAACGTTCCCGCCGTAAGTTGTCCAGGTAGTTGGCGCAGGGCGTGTAGCCGCCGCAGCCTGCGGCGGCAAATAGGCGATGGCCCCATAGAAATTGAACGGATTCGGTTCGCGGATGCGCTGGTCCTCCATATCGAAGCCGAACTTGATAGTGTGCGTACCCTTGATCCAGGTCAACGTGTCTTCCAGTTGGTACGTGTTCTGGAACCGCCCCTGCGGCACGTTCCCCGCCGGGATGCCGTAACCGGTGATTCCCGATATGCTGATCTCCGGCGTCAGCGCCAGCGGGTTGGCCAGGTCTCGGGCTGGCAGATAGAAAGAAAACCGATCCGGCTCCACGCCGGGCGCAGTTCATTCAACAAGTATCGGGCTGAAAATGTGGGTGTAAACGATGCCCGCGTTATAGGCCCCCCCGCCCTGCGAGGTATCGAATCCCGGCAATTGGCTGGGGAAGTTGCCCACGTCGAACGGAACCGCATACGGGGCCTGAATAAAGCGGAAGCGCAGTTTGTCGCTGTCCGAAACAATTACATCCGAGGTCGCTTCCAGTTCGCGAGAGTTCTCATCGTCGCCCACCGAACTGCTGCACACCCGGCAAAATCCACCACCCCGCGGTTCACCGTCGGATCATCTCGGATCGAAACCCAGGTTCACGGTCGACGCATACAGCTGCTTTGGTGCCCACGCAGCGATCCATACGCCGTCAGCAAATTGGCAATCCGCGGATTGCTGGAGTATGCCTGCAGCGCCGTATACCCAGACGCCGTCGGCACCGTCAAAATGCCCAGGTTCGCCGTCGCACGGATACCGGTCCCACTATTGGAGACAAAGAAAAACCAGCGGTTGCGGACCACCGGCCCGCCCAACCGGAAACCGAACCATGTTCTCTCGCGATTTGGTCTGCGGGACCTGGTTCAGCACGTCGCCCTTGTCCTCGCCGTCCAGCGCAGAATTCAGCAGCAGCTCATACCCGCACCATGGAACTGGTTCGAGCCGCTCTTGAGCACCAGGTTCGAAACCGACCCGCCGCGCCCATACTCGGCCGAGAACGAATCCACCAGAAACGTGATCTCCTGGATCGCTTCCATGTTCTCCGGCTGCCACGCCTGCCCATGAAGGCCCTGATCGTTGTTGTCAGCGCTTCAACCAGGAAATTGTTGTCGCGCGGCCGATTGCCGTTCACCGAAAATCCGAACCCGTTGGTGTAGGCTGTCGCCCGTTACCGTCGTCACGCCCGGCAGCGTCACCGCCAACTGATACGGATTCAAGGTTGATATGGGAAGTCGTTCACCTCAACCGCGAGAGCGTATCGCTCAACTCGCCGCTGTCGGTCTTCAGTGCCTCCACCTCGATCGGCATCTCACTTCCACCGTGGTCATGGTCGATCCCAAGCGACATCGTCACGTTCACTGACGTGACCACCGAGGCATCGACCACCGTCTTATCTACCGTCGTCTTGGCAAAGCTCGGCGCAGTCACATCGATCCGGTAGGTCCCCGGCGGGACCGACTCGATGCGGTAGCCGCCAACCTTGTTGGTTGTCGCCATACGCGAGTCGTTCGTCTCCAGCGAAGTCGCCGTCACTGTGGCGCCGACGATTGCGGCCTGCGCCGGGTCGACCACGCTTCCGGCAATCGTGCCGTTCGTGGCTTGGCCTATTGCAGCGGTGGTAAGCCCCAACAACGTGGCAACTACGAGAAGCAGCCTATTCTTCATCGATATCTCCCTGAATCAGCTACAGATCCGGCGCTGAGTCACTTTCCTGGGCCCAAATTGACAGCTTTAGTATTGCGGTATTGTTACCTTAGCACTTCGACTGCAATTCTGTCGCCAAACGATTATCGCTCAGCCCCTCTTGATCTTCCCCTCAACTCCCACAAATTCAGCCATCTCCGCAGCCAATTGGTGCCTGTGGAAGCCATCTTACCTCTGGTTCACGGTGTTGAACTCCAATAAATCATAGTTTCTGGCGACCCAGTATTACCCAAATTGGTTACTCTCGTATCGTGAAACTCGTCCTCGCCGCCGTCTCGCCAACCCGCTCCCGCCCGAAATCCGACCTTGCCGCTGCCCTCGCCGCCGACTACCTCGCCCGAGCCTCACGTTACCTTCCCTGCGAGTCCCAGTCCTACGCCTCCGAGACCGCCCTGCTCGCCTGGCTTGAGCGGTCTGCCCGCCAGTCCGGCCGCACTTTGCCCGCCCTCATCCTGCTCGACAGTCGCGGCAAGCAACTCTCCTCGGAAGAGTTCGCCGCTCACCTGGGCCGCCTCCGCGACTCCGGCTCGCAGTCCACCGTCCTCGCCATCGGTCCGCACGACGGCTGGTCCGCTGCCGCCCGTGCCCGTGCAGGCCTGGTGCTCTCCTTCGGCGCCATCACCCTGCCGCACGAGCTCGCCCGCGCCGTCCTCGCCGAACAAATCTACCGCGCGCTCACCATCCTCGCCGGCCATCCCTACCACTCCGGCCATTGAGAAAGTTGCAGGTTGTTCTTTGCAGGTTGCGGGTATTCGTCGCCTACGGGAACCAATCCGGTACCAGCAACCTGCAACCTGCAACCTGCAACCTGCAACTACACTAAACTCCATGTCCGACTCAGCCCCCGCCCCCACCTCCGAATCCACCCGCCGCGGCCTCATCGTCATCAACACCGGCCCCGGTAAGGGCAAGACCACCGCCGCGCTCGGCACGGCCTTCCGCGCTGCCGGCAATGGCATGCGTGTCCTCATCCTGCAATTCCTCAAGGGCTCATGGCACTATGGCGAGCTCGACGCCGCCGAGACCCTGAACGCCGCACTCAGTCCCGCCCTCGGCGCGGTGGTCACGCCTGACCCCAGGCCGCCCGCCGAGCCGCCCGCACAGAATTTCGTCATCAAGCAGCTCGGCCGCGGCTTCGTCAAAGTCGGGGGCGCCGAGACCGACCCCGAAGACATCCGCCTGGTCGAAGCTGCATGGGCCGAATCCGCCGCCGCCATCCTCTCCGGCGACTGGGACTTGGTTGTCCTCGACGAGATCAACTACGCCATCGGCTACAAGATGCTCGCGCCCGAGGCCGTCGCCGAGGTCCTCCGCCGCAAACCGGAGATGACCCACGTCATCCTCACCGGCCGCAACGCCCATCCACTCCTGGTCGAACTCGCCGACACCGTCACCGAGATGCGCGAAGTCAAGCACGCCTACCAAAAAGGCATTCTCGCTCAGCGCGGCATCGAGTTCTGACCGCTGCCGTGCACGCCCCACATCTCGCTCTTCAAGTGTGAGCGCGTTCGTTGAGTCGATTCCCACGCAGGCCTAGCGCTCCCGCCAGTCCGGGTTCAGTGTGTCGTAGATCCCCGCGGGAAGATCCCGATTGCCGGGCTCTCGCGTCAGCTTCACGCCGGGCCAGTCATCGCGGGCACGAATCCGCAGGCGATACTGCGGATCGCCACGCCACGAGGCAACTTCCTCCGACCAGATCGGCGAATGCAGTTGGGTCGAAATGCGCTTCGCATCCAGAACTCCGGACACCAGCGAACAGAAGACCAGAACCCGCGCAGCGAGCGCATACATTCCCGTTGCCTGTCGCGTCACCAGCAACAGGCTTAGCCCGATCAAAACATTAAAGATGAAGAAATAACGTCCGCCTGAACCGCACATCAGGTCCATGTCCAGCGCACCGCTCCGCTTGAAACTGACCGCCAGGCTCAACATGGCTGCTGCCGCCAGCAGCCGAGCGGCGCGACCGCCCTTCCAGGAGAGAAACAACACCCCGGCAACGTAGAGTGCGCTCCCCCATTCCACGCTCAACCACCACAGGTCTCGCCAATGCTCCAGCTTCGGCGAGCCCACCGCCTTGCACGCCTCCACATACGACCATCCGGTAAAAAAGTGATCCAGCACGCCGAAGGACAGCAGCGCGCCGGCGGAAAATCGCAGCGTGGAGTGTGGACCACGCAATCCGCCAGGCGCCGCCAGCACCACTGCGGTTTGCACCAACATGCACGCCACCAGCACTCCCACCTGGGTGGCGCGACCTCTTGTCCGTTCCTTTCGCTCCTGCAGCAGAAAAAACGGCGTCAGAACGCAGGAGGCAACCCCCGTCAGTCCGGCGCATGCCAGGGCAAGCAGGCGTCCCACCCGCAGGCGATCTGCATCGGAAATCAGGATCACACCAGTCATCGCCGCCAGAAAAAACTGCGCGTGGATGGTGCTCAGCGCGATGCTGGAAGTGGGTGCAGTCAACAGCACCACGGCCACAGCCAGCACCTTCTGCCCCGTTCCCTTCAGGATCTCGCACTGCACCAGCATCAGCACCAGCAGCATCTGCACAGCAATCTCGGCAGCCATAAAGAGGTGCGCCGCCTGCGTCAGAGGCAAAACCCGCGCGGCAATCACACCGCAGACATTCGGCACCAGGGAGTAGTAGCCCTGGTGCGGCGCAATCAGCGCGCGCCACACCTTCGCGTCCCATGCATAGCGCAGGTAAACGCTTCCTTCCTCGTCATACACAAAGCCGTGGAGAACCTCGTACGGCGTGCGCAGGCAAAGGAATGCCAGCGCCCCCAGATAGATCAGCCAGTCACGTGTCCATGTCGGACGTGAGTCGACCGCCGGCACCTGCTTCAGCACCTGCCTCGCGGGTTGACTGCCTTCCAGGTCGTCCAGGGAAATCGTCATCGTTCGGTCTTTTGCTGCTTTCCGCGCGGCCCCGTGAAACGAAACGGATGTGTGGTGCTTTTATAGCGCACCCCCGGCGCCTGCCATAATACCTGCTCTTGTCAGGCCTTAGAATGTCCAGCCGCATTCCCTGATGGACCAGGAATTGCCAAATCCGCTAGTTGGATGAACCCCATCGAACAAATAGAAACCGGGTAGTTTGGCCCTCACTTATCGTCTCATGCAGCCGCCGGATGCCGCGCCCGCTCCTCGTAAAACTGCTAAACTGTGGATTGGCAGCGGCGATCCGGGCGCGAATCTTCTGAACCCCAGCTCTCGCGCGCCCAAAGGACAACCCAAGTGACAGATCGCTCCCAGAACGGCAGCCAGACCTCCGGCATCGGCTCTTCGTCGTTCGAGTCGCAAACCCTCCGCCTCAAGCTCGGCCTCGCCGAGATGCTCAAAGGCGGCGTCATCATGGACGTCATGAACGTCGAGCAGGCGCGCATCGCGGAAGAAGCCGGCGCCATCTCTGTCATGGCGCTGGAGCGCGTCCCCGCCATGATCCGCGCCGAAGGCGGCGTCGCCCGCATGGCCAGTCCCAGACTCATCAAGCAGATCATGGCCGCCGTCACCATCCCGGTCATGGCCAAGGCCCGCATCGGCCACTTCGTCGAAGCCCAGGTCCTCCAGCAGATCGGCGTCGACTTCATCGACGAGTCTGAGGTCCTCACTCCTGCCGACGAAGCCCACCACATCGACAAGCATGCTTTCACCACCCCCTTTGTCTGCGGCGCGCGCAACCTCGGCGAGGCCCTTCGCCGCATCGCCGAAGGCGCCGCCATGATCCGCACCAAGGGCGAAGCCGGCACCGGCGACGTCGTCCACGCCGTCCAGCACATGCGCACCATTCAGCGCGAGATGAAGCAGCTCACCGTCCTGGGCGACGATGAACTCTACAACGCCGCGAAAGTTCATGGCGCACCCTACGAACTCATCCGCATGGTCGCCAAATCAGGCTCGCTGCCCGTGCCCAACTTCTCCGCCGGCGGCATCGCCACGCCCGCCGACGCCGCCCTGATGATGCAACTCGGCGCCGAGACCGTCTTCGTCGGCTCCGGCATCTTCATGAAGGAGCGCGCCACCCCGCTCGATGTGGAGAACAATCCCATCGAACGCGAAGAGGCTGTCTCCCGCGCCCGCGCCATCGTCATTGCCACCACCCACTTCAACGATCCCAAGATCGTCGCTGAAGCCAGCGAAACCGTCACCGGCACCATGAAAGGCCTCGCCGCAGCCGCCATCGAAGAGCAGAATCTCCTCCAGACCCGCGGCTGGTAGCGCGCTTTGCAGACCAATTTATGCAACTCGCAGCGCGAAAACGGCCTTCACCGCATCGCGTTGCCAACATTCCGATCCAACCAAAGGTGCATCCCATGAATCGTCTCTCCCTCCTCCTCGTCTTCGCGTTGTGCCTTCCCCTCTCTGCTCGCGCAGATGATGCCTCGCATCGCGCCAAAACGCAGGAGCTGCTAACCGCGATGCACACCCAGGACATGGTGAAGCGCCTCACCGACAACCTCAAGAAGCAGGTGACCGACCTGGCCCAGAAGGAGATTGCCCGCAATCCCACGCCCGAAAACAGCGCCAAGGCCGCCGACTTCGAGAAGAAAGTATTTGACCTGGTCGATGCGCAAGTGGGATGGAAAGCAATGGAACCCGACTTCGTGGATCTGTACGCAAAAGCCTTCACCGACGATCAGTTGGATGCCATCACGGCCTTCTACAAGTCGCCCGCCGGAATTGCTTTCCTGGAGAAAATGGCGGGCATCAACGCCCAGATCCCGCAGCTCACGCAAGCCAGGATATCCTCCTTGCAGCCGCAGCTCACCCCGCTGCTCGCGGACTTCCGTGGCAGTCTATCCGCGCCGCCTGCCCCCAACACAAATCCTGCGCCGCCAGCGGCAACACCGAAATAGCCTCGGCGCCAGCACGCCTCTGTCCGATGAAGCAGTTCGACCCGTCGCCTGGCGCTACACTTTATGTAGCAGCGCACCCGACCTGAACGGCATGAACGAACAACCATCCCCGCCCGCGCCCCTCAACATTGGCGTCCTCGCCCTGCAGGGCGCTTACGACGCCCACGCCAAAGCGCTCGTCGCTCTCGGCGCCACTCCCCGCCTCGTCCGCACACCGGCCGAACTCGCCGGTCTCGACGGCCTCATCATGCCCGGCGGCGAATCCACCACCATGTTGAAGTTCCTGGACCGCAAGGGCTTCTTCGAAATCCTCCAGACCTACGTCCGCACCACCCCCACCTTCGGCACCTGCGCTGGCGCCATCCTGCTCGCCACCCACGTCGAGCATCCGCCGCAGCGCTCCCTCGCCGCCCTCGACATCACCGTCGAACGCAACGCCTATGGCCGCCAGATCGACTCCACCATCCTCACCGCAAAAACCGCCCTGCCCGGCGGCCCGCTGGAGATGGTCTTCATCCGCGCGCCGCGCATCAGCGCTACCGGCCCCGGCGTCGAAACCCTCGCCGCCCGCGACGGCTTCCCCACCCTGGTCCGCTCCGGCCACCTGATGGCCGCCACCTTCCACCCAGAACTCTCCGGCGACCCCCGCGTCCACCAACTCTTTCTGGACCTCGTCCGCAAACACAAGACGTCCGGCGCGCCGCACACAAAAGTAACGTAGGCCGGCCGATTCCTCCGCACCTTCTGCTGTGCCGCACCTACACTTGTTCCATCACCTGCGAGGCCACCATGGAACAGAACCCGGCTCAGTCGCTCGCGTCACGGTCAGAGGATTTTCCGTATCGCCGATTTGTCTATCGTTCCGTGGTGCCAGCCCCGCATTCCCACCCCCTGCGCCGAAGCACCGATCACCCGCCCGCTTCCCACCACGCCTCTGCGTCGCCTACACTTCAGCCGCTCATCTTGGAAATGCGCGTACTCCAGGTAGCGCGACTCACCGCATCAGCCCCCTCGCGCGTCGTAAAACTCTTCACCACCACCCCCGACGTCTCATAGTGCGACACGCGATGCCCCGATCCGTGTCCCATCTGGATCGCCTTCTTCAACATCCGGATCAGCCCGCGCGACTCGTCCTCGAACCACCGCCCCGTAGCGCGCTCCCAATCCACCACCAGGTTGTAGCTCACATCGCACTTCGGGCAGCCCAGTGGCATCTCCAGCCAGCGATGGAACGCCGCCTCCGGCAGCTTGCCCACCGGTTCCGTCCCGGACCGAATCGCCGCAATGGTCAGTTCCACACCCAAACCTCCTACTCCTGCGCCCACTCGCGCGGCCGTCTCCGCTTGGGAAACAGGAAGCCGATCAACAAATGCAGCACAGCCAGCGCCACCGCTCCCAACAAGGCCGCTTTCCACGTCAGTACGTCGTAGCCGGGAACAAAGTCGCTGGCGAACTTCAACACCACCGCATTGATCACCAGGAAGAAGAGTCCGAAGGTCAAAATCCCCAACGGCAGCGTAATGAGCTTCAGCAGCAGCCCAAACGTTGCATTGAACAGCCCAATCACCACCACCGCAATCAGCGCCGATTTCCAGTCGCTGACTACAAATCCCTTTACATAGTGCGCCACGATCAGCAGTGCGGCGGCGTTCAAGATCCAGTGCAAAAGTAAGCGAACCATTTCCCGTCCTCCTTTATCGAACCGCCGGCAGTCCCGCTCTGAAATCGTTTCCCCGCTTCAAGCATATCCGAGCCCGCCCGCAACCGCCCGCAACTCTGCGTGGATTGGGACCTCAGCAAACCATCCCGCCGCCTCCGCATCCAACCAGCCAGCACTTGTCGCCGACAAGCATTCTCCCACCGCACGCTCAGGGAAAAATGTTCCGGCTCTGACAACAGGGAGGCCCGAAATCTTCCCTGCCGGCAGTCCTGCGCTCGCCATTCCAGCTCGGATCGCAACATCTAACCAAGGAGAATTCGCAACATGAAACTCTTTTCAGCCAACATCGACAACCTGCGTACCCTCTACATCGACTCGCTCCAGAAAGCGCTGGAGATGGAACAGAAAATCGTCAAGGCCCTCCCCACCATGGTCGAGAAATCGTCCGACCCGGAACTGACCTCCGCCTTGCGCAATCATCTTGAGCAGACCCGGGGTCACGTCTCCAGGGTCGAGGATATTCTGCGCAAGGCCACCGGCGACGCCAGAACCTCTGCCTGCAAAACAATCTCCAGCCTCATCACCGAGGCGGAAGACAGTATCAAGGACGCCAAGGATTCCGGCATTCGCGATATCTCGATCATTGCGTCCGCCCAGCAGGTCGAGCATCATGAGATCGCGGTATACGGAACGCTGCGCACCTGGGCCCAGATCCTCGGCTTCAGCTCGGATGCAGCATCGCTTCAAGGCATCCTGCAAGAAGAGGAAGCTGCCGACGAACTGCTCAGTCAGATCGCCGATCACGTCAACTTCCAGGCAGCCGCATAACCCGGCGATCGCCGAAACCACTGGCCGGGCAGCCCATCCAAATGGCTGTCCGGCTGTCTGCCCGCAGCCCACTGCCCCACCCAAGATCTCCTTCCCCCAAAATTCGCCAAGGAGTATTCTTGCCGGAAGAACCTCGGCACCAGGGAACTCCTATGGATCTCGGGCGCATCGGTCTTCTTATCACCATTTTTGCCCTCGCATCGCCGCGCGCCGCTGTGCCTCAGGCTGCGCCCACCCCGACTTCCGCCATCGCACCCCCGCAGGTCGAATCCAACCTCCCCGGCGCCGGCTTCGTACCCGAAGACGTCAGCCCGGCCACCCCCACCATCCGCGTCACCTCACGCATCGTCGAGCTCGATGTCGTCGTCAGCGACGGCCATGGAAATCCCGCCAAGGGACTTACCAAAGCCGACTTCAAACTCACCGAGGACGGCGTCCTCCAGAACATCGACACATTCACCGAGCGCGACGCCGCGCCGCCCAGCCAACCAGTCGCCGTCGAGCCCCAGCTTCCCCCCAACACCTTCGCCGTCCAGCCGCCTGTCACCGGCAACGGCGCCGTGACGGTCATAGTCATAAACTCCTCCTTCCGTTGGAATCCCTTCTTTCACGGCCAGCTAAGGGACTACTTTCAAACTGCTGGGCTCACCACCCCCACTGCCATCTTCCTCATCGAGGGGCGCGACTTGCACCTCATTCAAAGCTTCACCACAAATCGCGAACGTCTGGTCGAAGCCGCAACCAGCCAGCGCATTTGGCCTGTGCTTGGTCCCGCGTTTGGCTCTGACCCCGCAAGCTTCCGGGTCACCGCGATCGGCACTCCCACGCAGCACCTGGCTGAATTTCTCGCTGCCATTCCCGGACGCATCAATGTTGTCTGGATCGGAGGAACAGCCCCCGTCAGTCAATTCGACCGGGATTTCCCCGATCAATCTACCTCCCTCGCTGACGTGTCCAGCATGGTCAGCAGCCTCAATCGCGCCGCCGACGTCCAAAGGCTCAGCCGAATCGCGCTCTACAGCATCACCATCGGCGCTTGCGGACTCGGAGTCCCCTCCACGGCGCAGGCTCGCCCATTCGGCCAATTCACTGTCTCCGGCGGAGTCACCAAGGATCAGATGGAGCCGCAGGTCAACTCGGTCGCGGACGCCGGCCGTGCTTTCGCCATTTCCGACCTGCACAACACCGGCGCATCAACCGGCGGCAGGGACTTCTGGTGCACCTTTCCCAGGCAGGCCCTCCAGCAGATCACCGCCACCGGCTATCACTACTACACCATTTCCTACCATCCCACCAATCCCAACTGGAACGGCGCCTATCGCCACATCCACATCGATGTCAGCGGTTACGCCCAACCACCCCTCACGCTGCGCTGGTCGCAGCTCATCACCGGCTGGGCCGACGACGTGGAACCCACGCTGCTCTACCGCCAGGGATACCTTGCCCGCTCCTCCCCTCCGCGCGACACCAGCTCCGACTTCAGCCCCGCAGCGCCCGGAGACACTCTCCCAGTCCTCTCCAACACCGCCCCCCGCGCGCCGCTTGCACCCCAGCGCCGGCTCATCTCCGTGTCTCCCAAGGGTGTCTCTTTTGGCGTGACTTCCAGCAAAATTGTCGCCGCCATGGCCTTCGCCAGCCTGACGCCCGTTGACCTGCATTTCACCATCGCCGTCACCCCTGAGCCTGGCAAAGAAAAGATCAAAGCCCACGACCATCTTCCCACCGGCAACTTCCTCACCACGTCGTTCCGCGACGGCCCCTATCGCAACTACCATATCCGCTACTGGATCGATCCACAGTATCTCCGCTTCGTCCGCAATCCCTCCGGCCTCTACCATGAAGACCTCAAGACCATCGCCGTCGTTTACCGCGACGACGGAATCACCGCAAATTCCCTCGGTACGGTCACGCACCTCGATCTGAATGACGATGACCTTGCGGCTGTCCAGGCTTCGGGCGTCACCCTGGATCAGACCATCGCCATCCCCACCACTGAGCACTTCTTCCTCCGAGCGTTGGTCAGCGAGGTTTCCACCCAACGCGTCGGCGCACTCGAAATCCCCGTCGAGTGGATCAAGCTCCCACCCCCGAACCCCCAGCTGGCTTCCAGACCAGCGCCGTAGCCGCCCCGCCCGTATCACCATGCTGCGGCGCAATTTGCCGGAGCCCCTCTCGCATCCCCGCGCGCTCCGCCCGCATCTCATCCACCTAACCCGGGGCCGTCGCGCCGCGTTATATTCACACACAAACTCTCCGGCGCAGTGGTGCCCAGCCGAATTTCCTAGTAAGCTCGACCCATCGCGTGCGCTGGGGCAGGGAGAACGCGGCAATGGTTTTCTGCGAGCGAAAACCAAAGGGTACGATCGCTGCAGGGTCAACGTCATACGCTCTGTGAAGGTGTCAGGATGCCGGCAATCATCACACCTCCCGATCTCGAACGCCGTCCCCGCCGTGCCGAGGAAAATGACGGCGGCCACGGGAGGCGTCCGCCCAATGGCCGCGATCTCAAGCGCACCGGCGGCGGCGGCGATAACGACAATTGGAACGACTCTGCCGGTCGCCCGCACCGCCCCGGCGAACGCCTTACCACGTATCGCCTCGGTCTTTTCTTCGGTCTCGGCGCCGTTGCCATGTTCTTCGTCGGCATCGTCAGCGTCTTCTTCGTCTCCCAGACCTCCGGCCACGTGGACGCCTACAGCCACTACATCAACTCCTGGCTGCCCACTCCCGTCCCGCGCATCCTCTGGCTCAACACTCTGGTCCTGCTGCTCAGCTCCATCACCGTAGAATTCGCCCGCCGTCGCATGTTCCACCAGATCGACGCCATGGAAGAGTGGTTCGGCCTGGGCAAGCCCACCTCGCGCCGCGCCCTGCCCTGGCTCATCGCCACCCTCGCGCTTGGCCTGCTCTTTCTCTCCGGCCAGGGAATCGCGTGGCACCAGCTCGCAGCGGAGCACGTCTTCTTCGCGTCCAACCCCAGCAGCCACTCCTTCTACATCATGACCGTGGCCCACGCCATCCATCTCTCCGTGGGCGTCCTCGCTCTGATCACCGCGCTCGTCGGCCTGTTCGCGTTCCGAAGCGTGGAAAACCGCCAGATCATGGTCGATTGCGCCGCCTGGTACTGGCATGCCATGGGTGCGCTCTGGCTCTGCCTCTTCCTTCTGTTAGCCTTCTGCCAGTAGCCAATCAACCTGTTGTCATTCTGAGCCGCGGCCGAAGAATCCCCGCATTTGCCCTTTTTGCTCCATTTTCTCAACATATCCGTTGACGATATATCCGTAACAGATATAATCGCCAATATGACATCCGAATCCGGCCCCGAAACCCGCCACCTGCCGCTCTCCGCCGCCGTCCTCGCCATCCTGCTCGCGCTCGCCGAAGGCGAGAAACACGGCTACGCCATCATGAAGGAGGCCGCGCTGCCCTCGGGCGGCGGTATCACTCTCGGCCCCGGCACCCTGTACGGAACCATCGACCGCCTCATCCGCGACGCCCTCGTCGACGAGACCGGCTTCACTGACGATGCCCGCCGCCGCTACTATCGCCTCACCCAGTTCGGGCACCGCGTCCTCGCCGCCGAGACCGCACGCCTCACCGCAGCCCTCAGCACTGCTCGCGCCCGCACCTCCCGAACCCGCGCAACCCGGGGAGCCCGCGCATGAATCCTCCCACTCAAAACCTGCTCGCGCTCTATCGCGCAGCCCTTTGCCTTTACCCGCGCCGCCTGCGCTTCGTCTACCGCGACCAGATCCTCCAGGCTGCCTGCGACGCCTACGCCGAACATCGCGCCCACCCCATTCGCTTCTGGACCGACCTCTTCGTCGACCTCTGCAAGTCCTCGCTCAAGGAGCATCTCCTCATGACCCGCGATGCCGCCATCCGCCGCCCCATCCTCTACCACGCCCTCAGCCTCGGCCTTATCCTCACCTTCATGGGCGGCGCAGCCGCCGTCACCATGCAGCAAATGCTGCGCCGCGGCGCTGACCATCCCCAGATCGAGATGGGCCGCCGTTACGCCCACGCCATCGCTGCCGGTCAGAAGCCCGCGGATCTGCTACCCGCCAGCCGCATCGACCTGCAAAACAGCCTTGAGCCCTTCGCCATCTTTTACACTGAAAACGGCGTACCCATCGCTTCGACCGCTTCCCTCAACAACGCCGTCCCGGCACCACCCGCCGGCACCTTCGATTACGCCCGCAAATATCAACTCGACAGCATCACCTGGCAGCCGCAACCCGGCGTTCGCATCGCCTCGGTTCTGCGCCACGTCGATGGCCCCAACCCCTGCTTCGTCCTCACCGGCCGTTCTCTCTTTCTCGTGGAGCAGCAGGAAGACGCGCTCCGCCGCGGCACCTTCATCACCTGGTTTGTTCTGATGACCCTGCTCGCCCTCGGCGCGCTCTTCCTCAACCACGCCCAAACCCGGCAACCCACCGCCGCTTAGCCCCGACCACACTGCGCCAGCCCCACCCAACGGACTACCAACACCGGACAACGAACAACCGCCTTCAATACGGCGTGCCCTTCGCCCGTTCCGCCTTGAACGCCCGCATATACCACTCAAACTCGTCCCAGAACTTCTTGGATCGCTTCGCCAGATCCTCCGTCGCCGCCACTCCATCCTCGTTCAGCGTCTTCTCGGCAAAGGGAATCGGCTGCATCGACGGAATCGATGGCATCCCCACTTCCGCCAGCATCGCCGGCAACTGCATCGCCGCCCTCACCCCGCCAAACGCTCCCGGCGAGTAGCACACGATCGCCGACGGCCGGAAGAAATACTCTTCCAGAAAATAATCGATCAGGTTGCTCATCCCCGGCTCGATGCTGTGGTTGTACTCCCCGCTCACAATACAGAAGCCATCGGTCCGCGCGTACAACTCCGCCAGCGGCAGCAGCTTCTCGTGCAGCGCTGCGTATTGCGGCGACGGGTTCTCCTTAATCTCTTTCCACATCCTGTCCAGGACAGGCAGATCCAGGACCCTGGCGTCCACCAGCACCGCCTCGTGTTCCCGCGCGCGAAGTTGCGCCATCACCCACTTCGCCACCCGGCCCCCGGTCCGATCGCTCCGCACCGACCCAAGCAAGACCGCAACCACCATAACGCGCACCCCCACAGAATTGCGTCCTGATACTGCGTCCTGACCCGCGTCCCAATTGCGCCGGCCAGTCCGTCAGTTCTGCAATGATCCCGGAGTCTCTACTTCTTCTTGGATGCCGCCTTTGCAGCCTTGTGCGCAGGATGTTTCGCCCCGGCCTTTTTCGCAGAAGCCTTCGCCGCAGGTTTCGCAGAGGATTTGTTCCCCTTGGCCGCGGCCTTCGCGCCAGCTTTTGCATTCTTCGCCACAGGTTTCCCCTTCGCGGCAGCCGGTTTCGCCGCAGCCTTTTTCGCCGCAACCTTCCCCGCAGCCTTCGCCGGAACGCCCTTCTTTGCAGCCGTCTTAGCCGCGGGAACAGCCTTCCCCGCCTTGCCGCCAGTCATGGCCGTAGGCTTCTCCATAACGGGAGCAGTCTTAGCGGCAGCCTTCGCCGGCACAGCAGCCTTTGCCGGTACAGCAGCCTTTGCCGGGCCTCCAGCCTTCGCCTGTGCCTTACCAGCGGCCTCAGTCCCCTCCTTGCGCACAGCCTCGCCCGCAACCCCGGACCCGCCTGTCGCTGCCGCAACCTCTTCCAATCGCTCTGCCGGTGCCGCGCCTCCTTCATCCTTCTTCCGGCTCTTCGCTGCCTTCGTCTCTTTCTTGGAAGCACGCGGCCTGCGCAGGTGCACGGGCGGCGGCGGCGCCGGCGGAGAATAGGGCTCCAGAAACGCCTTCATCTCTTCTTCCGTTGTCAGCTTTCCATCCATCAATTTGAAGAACAGCTTCTCCACCAGTTCGTCATACCCGGGCAGTTCCGGAACAATTCGCATCTCCTGCATCAGCGTATACGGAATCTTCTGCCGCGCCTGCGGCCACTCCGTATAGAAGGCCTTGAACTTCGCTTGCAGCGCCGCATTCTTCACCGCATACGCCGCCCACAGCACCGCCTCCGGCCGCGCGCTCATCAGCAGCTTCCACGCCGCAGAAGGGGTAGCCGCCTGCTTCCCTCCGAGCGCCGCCGCAAACTTCTTGCCCTCACCCTCCAGCGCGTCAATCTCCGCCACAAATCCCCGCCGCGGAAAACTCCGTTTCAGCGCTTTCAGGTCATTCGCCTTCATCTTCGCCGTCAGCAGCGGAAAGTGTGCCGTCGACGTCGTCGCATGGATACCCCGCAGTTGCAACTGCATCTGCGCCTCGCGCAGCTTCTCCAGTTCCGCGACATTCGCCTTGGCCGCAGTCCATCCTGCAGCCACATGCTTCGTCCAACCCTCTTGCTCCATCCCGCGCATCACCCGCAGCGGGTCCTCTTCGTGCACAATCTCTTCCGCCTCATACCCGCGCTGGAACGCCGACATCGCAGAGATATATCCCTCTTCTTTGCCTGTGTCATAGCGCGCCTTGGTCTTCTCTTCCATCTGCCAGCCCAGACGTGCGGCCAGCCGCGCCGCCCGGACCATCCGCACCGGGTCTTCGATGAATCCGTAATTGCTCACCAACCGCAGTTCGCGGTTCTCAATGTCCGCCACGCCGTTCAGCGGATCCATCAGCAACCCATAGGATCCCTCGTTTAGCGACAGTGCCATTGCATTCGCGGTAAAGTCACGCCGCCGCAGATCGTCCAGGATGTTCGCTGCTTTCACCACCGGTTTCCCCGGCTTGGGGAAGTGGACTTGCAGCGTGCTGCCCACCTCCATGCGCACGCTGCCCGGAAAGTGCACAAACAGCGCCAGCATCGCTTCGTTCTCTCCGACCACCGCCGCGCCGGATTTCTCCAGGTCCTTCTTCAGCTTCAGCGCATTCCCCTGTACCGCTACGTCCAGGTCGCGCACCGGCGAGCCGCTGGTCAGGTCGCGAACCGCTCCCCCCACCAGAAACACCGTCAGTCCCTTGTTCCGAGCAATCTCCCGTACCGCTTGCAATGCCATCTGCTGCGCCTGGGAAAGGCGGCTTTCGAGCAGGTAGATATAATCAGCCATACGCTACGCGTTTTCTCCGCCCGGCTTCAGCCGGGCCCTTTCAACCGCCCTCAAAGCCAACTAAATCAGAGGGTTACGGGTCACTAACAACTCGGCGCAACGCTCCATTTTAGCACGATATAGCCCGGGCTGCCAGCCGAATCTGCACCTTTTTCGTGACGCGATGCCCGCATCGTGCGACAATCGCGCTGAACGCGGCGCACCTGGCCCCGCCCATGGCCACTTCCCCATCCAACTCGCGAAAAAAAGTCCTGGTCCGCCGCTTCTCCGGCGATACCCTCCCCGGCTACCTCGCCTCCGCCGGATTTGTCCGCTCCGGCTTCATCGACCTCCTCGACCTCAGCGGCCACATCATCCCCTTGCCCCTCGGCGACATCAAGATCATCAGCTACGTCCGCGACTTCAACCTCTCCGACCAGGTCAACCCCGAGCGCCTCGCCCGCCGCACCTTCCTCGCCCGCCCACGCACCGAAGGCCTCTGGATCCGCCTCACCTTCCGCACCGGCGACCTCCTCGAAGGCCTCGCGCCCACCGACCTCTCTCTGCTCGACGCCCTCGCCGACGACGCCGGCCTTTTTCTCACCCCGCCTGACACCCGTTCTAACACCCAGCGCCTCTACGTCCCCCGCGCCGCCATCACTGAGCTCCACCTGCTCGCCGTCATTACCACCCCCTCCCGCCGCCAGCCACTCCCCGCCGACAAGCCCTCCAAAGAAAGCCTCCAGGAAGAGCTCTTCCATCTGCCCCTCGACCCCGACTCCCGCCCCAACTGAAGCACCCCATTCGCCGCCAACTGGGCGCCCTGAAGCGTGAGTTGTCAGCCGTCAGCCTGTGAATGGCAAGAATCGTCCCCGGGGAATAGCCAGCGCCTCACTTCGCGCTGTCTGCACGGTTCAGCAGATAGTCCAGGCCACCCACCCGGAACCAGCGGTAACCATAGGGCTCAAGGGATATGGCGTGCTTTCCGGTCTTTGCCGGATAGCTGTGATCCTCGGAAAGCAGGTTCACCAGCGCACAGTCTCTCCCCGCTTCCGCTCCCAGTGAGAATTTGATCTCCCGGGGCTTCGCGCTCAGGTTGTGCAGAAACAGCAATGCATTATTGCGCCACGAGTAACGAATCGCCAATACCTGCGCGGTCCCGGTGGAAACAAATGAGAAATCCCCGAAGCCGATTTCAGGAATCTCCTTCCGCATTCGGATAACGCGCTCCATCCAGTTCAGCAGCGAGTTAGGATCGCGGCGCTGGATCGCCACATTCACCCGCGTATACCCATACGGACCTGTGCTGATAACCGGCATCACTGGCTTCGAGTGCTTCGTGAAGCCCGCGTTCGGCTCGTCCGACCACTGCATTGGCGTGCGCGCGCAATTGCGTTCCGGCAGCATAAGATCGTCGCCCATTCCAATCTCATCTCCGTAGCGAATCACGGGAGTGCCGGGAAGCGTGAGCATCAGGCTGTAGGCAAGTTCCAGCCGGCGCCGATCCGATTGCAGCATGGGCGCAAGCCGGCGGCGAATCCCGCGACCATAAAGCTGCATGTCCTTGTCCGGGCCAAAGGCGGCAAATACTGCATCCCGCTGTTTCTCGGTCAGACGTCCAAGGTCAAGTTCATCATGGTTGCGCAGAAACTGGCCCCACTGCGCGGTCGCGGGACGCGGCTTGGTCTTTTCCAGCGAACTCATCAGCGGCCTGGAATCGGTACTCGCAAGCGCATAGAAGAGGTGCTGATTCACCTGGAAATTGAACATCATCTGCAATCGTTCTCCCGCATCGCCGAAATAGCGCAGATCGGTGTCGGGCAGAACGTTGGCCTCCGCCAGGATGATGGCGTCGCCCCGTCTCCACGACAAAAACTCGCTGAAGGTCCTCAGCATGTCGTACTGCTCATAGGGTCGCGCCAGACCTGCACCTTTTTTCGCGATCACAAAGGGCACCGCGTCCATGCGAAAGCCGGAAACTCCCAGTTGCAGCCAGAAACCCATGATCTTCAAAATCTCCGCCTGCACCTCGGGGTTTGCGGTGTTCAGGTCCGGCTGAAACTCATAGAAGCGGTGAAAATAGTACGCCTTCGCAGTTTTCTCGTAGTCCCACGTCGACTTCTGCACCCCGGGAAACACAATTCCCGAAGCAGCGTTCTTCGGCTTCGTTTTCGACCAGACGTACCAGTCGCGATACTTCGATTCCGGATCGCGGCACGCTTGCCGAAACCACGGATGCTGATCGGAGGTGTGGTTTACCACCAGGTCAATCAGCACGCGCATGCCCCGCTGTTTACATCCTTCGGTGAACTCGACGAAGTCTCCCAGCGTGCCGAATCGCGGATCGACGTTGTAGTAGTCCGCGACGTCGTACCCGTCATCTTTCCACGGGGACGGGTAAAACGGCATCAGCCAGATCGCGGTCACTCCCATTCCCTGCAAATAATCCAGCCGCCGCATCAGCCCCTGGAAGTCACCCACCCCGTCGCCATTTGCATCCATATAAGTGGCAACCGACAGGCAGTAAATGACCGCATTCTTGTACCACAGGTCATTGATCATGCGCGCTATCCCTCAAACCGGAAGTTACTGCTCAGGAGCAATTGGATGAGATGCATCCGATAAAGTGGTGGCAATCGGCAATCATCTACGAGGTCTATCCGCGCTCCTTTCAGGACTCGAACGGCGATGGCATCGGCGACCTCAACGGGATGCTGCAGCGTCTCGATTACCTGGTCCAGTTAGGTGTTAGCGCCATCTGGATCTCGCCCATCTACCCGTCGCCGATGGCCGACTTCGGCTACGACGTTGCAGACTATTGCGCGATCGATCCAATCTTCGGCACCATGCAGGACTTCGATCGGCTGCTGGCCGAAGTCCATCGCCGCGGGCTGAAAATGATCCTCGACTTCGTGCCTAACCATACGTCTGACCAGCATCCATGGTTTCTGGAGAGCCGGTCGTCGCGGAAGAATCCGAAGCGCGATTGGTATCTGTGGCGGGACCACCCCACCAACTGGCTCAGCAACTTTGGCGGATCCGGCTGGGAGTTCGATGAAACCACCGGGCACTATTACTACCACTCCTTTCTGAAGCAGCAGCCCGACCTGAACTGGCGCAACCCGGCGGTTCAGGCGGCAATGTTCGATGTGCTCCGGTTCTGGCTGCGCCGCGGCGTCGACGGGTTCCGCGTAGACGTGATGTGGATGATGATCAAGGATGACCAATATCGCGATAATCCACCCAACCCCGGATACCTTCCCGGTCAGCCATCCGTCCACCGCCTGTTGCCGGTCTACAACACCGACCGGCCGGAGGTGCACGAGCTGGTCGCGCGCATGCGGGCGGTGGTGGATGAGTTCCCCGATCGGGCCCTGATTGGCGAGATCTACTTGCCGGCAAAGCAGCTGATGACCTATTACGGAACCGCATTGAACGGCGCGAATCTGCCGTTTAATTTTCTGCTGCTGCAATGCGCATGGACCGCGGACGCAATCAAGCAGGTCATCTCCGACTACGACGATGCCCTGCCCCAGGGCGCGTGGCCCAACTGGGTGCTCGGCAATCATGACCAGCCCCGCATTGCCAGCAGAATCGGGTTGCAGCAGGCGCGGGTTGCGGCAATGTTGCTGCTAACGCTTCCCGGGACATTAACCCTCTATTACGGCGATGAGATCGCTATGACCAACACTCCAATTCCGCCCGAGGAGGTGCAGGATCCCGCTGAACAGAATGAGCCCGGCCTCGGCTTGGGTCGCGACCCGGAGCGAACGCCGATGGTCTGGGACCAGACAGTGAAAGCAGGGTTCACCACGGGACAGCCGTGGCTGCCCATCGGCGAACAGTCGAGTGCTGCGGCGCAGGATCTCGATCCAACCTCGATGCTGCAGTTGTATCGCAGGCTCATCGAACTGAGGCGGAAGCATTCTATGCTGGTGTCTGGCGCGCTGCAGGCGGTCGCCGCTCAGAGCAACATCCTGCGCTTCGAACGAGCCGGCAGAGGCCTGCGCGCGCTCGTGCTGTTGAACATGGGGTTCGAACCGGCCAGAGTGCCGGCGGGGATTGGCTCGATCCTCTTGTCAACCTCGCTGAAACGCGAAGGCGAAACGACAGCCGGCGAAGTGGAATTGAAGGGTGCGGAGGGCCTGATCATTGAACTCGCTTTCTGAGAAACCGCCCAACCCAACCTCATGATTTTTGGGTGCCCTGGCAAACCGGAATCAAGAGCACATCCCGATTCGAATCTAACTCCTTTGCAAGCCGTATCTTGGACTCAAATGCCTGAGAGAGGGACCCTACCGGCAATACGGCTCGACAATCAACAACGAACAACATGCAACCAGCGACTGTCTTCTACAATTCCCCCATGAAGCTAGCCGACCTTGCCGAGCATCTGGGCGCAACTCTCCACGGCGCTCCTGAAGCCGAAGTCACCTCCGCCGCTGGCCTGGAAGATGCCGGCCCGGGCCAGATCACCTTTGTCGCCAACCCGAAATACGCCCGCCTCGCGCGCATCACTCGCGCCACCGCAGTCCTGGTCGAACCGGCCTTCGAACCCATCGCGGCCGCCACCCTCCGCATCCCGAACCCGTACCTCGCCTTCGCCCGCGCCCTCGACCTTCTCTACCAGCCGCAAATCTACCCGCCCGGAATCCATCCCGCCGCCGTCATCGCGCCCACCGCGCAGATCGGCCCCAATGCTCACATCGGCGCCTACGTCGTCATCGGCGACCACGTCGTCCTCGGACCCAACTCCACGCTCCTCCCCCACGTCGTCCTCTATCCCAACGCGCACATTGGCAGCCACTTCTTCGCCCACGCCCACGCCGTCGTCCGCGAGCACTGCGTCCTCGGCGACCATGTCATCCTGCAGAACGGCGTCATCATCGGAGCCGACGGCTTCGGATTCGCCCGCCAAACCGACGCCGCGCCGGGAACCGCCTGGTCGAAGATCCTCCAAACCGGCCGCACTGTCCTCGACGACCACGTCGAAGTCCAGGCCAACTCCACCATTGACCGCGCCTCCATCGGCGAAACCCACATCCACGCCGGCGCCAAGATCGACAATCTTGTCATGGTCGGCCACGGCTCCTCGGTCGGAGAAGACACCCTGCTCTGCTCTCAGGTCGGTCTTGCCGGCTCAACCCACGTCGGCAAAAACGTAATCCTTGCCGGCCAGGTCGGCGTCGCCGGCCACTGCACCATCGGCGACGGCGCTGTCGCCACTGCCCAGACCGGAATCCCTAACGACGTCGCCCCCGGCGCCACCGTCAGCGGCTACCCCGCTATCGATAACCGCAAGTGGCTGCGCGCCTCCGCCGTCTTCCAGCGCCTGCCTGAGCTCATCCGCGAACTCAAAAGTAAAGAATCCGTAAAAAAGGAGCCGCCGGAAAGCTTACAGAGTGAAAACAATAAAGAGTAAGATGGCCCGGCGCGCCTCGCGTGCATCTAAATGTCTGTGCAGACTGAATCGCCCGCAAACACCAACCTCGAACTCGTCCGCTCCGCGAGCGTCAACGTCCTCCTGCTTGATGACGACCCCGTGAATCTGCACCTTCGCGGAGCCATCCTGCGCCAGCACGGCTACGCCTCGGTCGCCGCCTCCACCATCGAGGAAGCCAACGAGCTGCTTGACCAGATTGATATTGCGGTCCTCGACTATCACCTCGGCCACGGCAAGTTCGGCACCGAAGTCGCCGCCAAGCTGCGCAAGCGCCGCCCGCAAGTGCCCATCATCATCATGTCCGCCACACTGGAGCGCCGCTTCGGCGGAGTCGAGGACATGCATCTGCTCAAGGGCCACAGTTCCATCGACGACCTGCTCTCTGCCCTGCGCTCCTTCGAGGCACGTCTGCGCGGAGCCCCCGTCGTGGTCGACGCGCGCGACTTCTTCTACTCGCGCATCTCGCTCGCCATCGGCTCCGACGTGTTGGTCCAGATCCTCGACGCCGCCGGCAACTGGCTCTATTGCAACGACACCGCCGCCGAGTACCTCGGCCAGCCCCGCGAATGGTTCCCCGGCCGCAACCTGTTTATCGAAATCCCGTCCGTTCCCACGGATTGGGCCGATATCCTGCGCTCCGTCGCCGAGACCCGCAACACCCACATCGACCGCACTCGCCGCAGCCTCTTCTTCCTCACCGGCGACAACGGTCCCAGCCCAAGCTGGAGCGTACTCGCCTTCCCCATCACCCTCCACGATAGCCGCCCCGGCGTTGTGCTCACCGCTCGCATCCTGGAACGCGCCCCCTCGCTCCTCGCCTGAACCCGGATTTACGGCAAAGAAATCCCCATCCCCGCAGTTCGCAGGGATGGGGATTCAGTTGCACCTCAAATCATTGTCCTGCGGGCGCCGCCGCAGCCGGCTTCTTCGCCGCTGCCGCAACCGCAGTCTTGGGCTTCCAGAACGCATCTGCCTTGACCCACGATTCGTCCGGATAGCTCATCGACGGCTTGAACTCGTACAGGTTCGTCATCGACGATTCGATGCTGGCCGCGGACAGCTCTCGGACCTTCTTCATCGCTTCCGGGCCCACAGCATCGGCAAACTTCTGGTCGTCGCCCATGAACTGGTCATTCTCCGCCAGCGAAGCCATCTTGGAGATCGCGATATACACGCCGCCGTTGTCCTGGCCGTAATAGCTCTCGAACGTGGCCCAGTTCGCATGCTGCGAGGCTTTCCCGTAGCCGTCGACATACATCTTCACCAGTTCCAGGAAGTCGGCCCGGTGGCCTGGCTTGACATGGTATGCCGAAATCTCAAAGTAGCGATCATGCACGATGTCGCCGGTATGCAGGCTCAGTTCCGGGTGGAACAGCAGCACGTCCTGCTGGAAGTCATCCAGCAGTTCCCCGTCGGCAGCCTCGGCACGGTCCCAGGCCGCGGACAACGTCGCGTTTTTCTCCATCGCGTGGTTGTCCTTCTCCCATGCCTCAAACGACGGATAGCCCACGAAGAACAGCACGCGCGGCTTGCCCGACATCGACTCCGCTGCAAAGTAGTGCGTCGGCCACTTCGCCGCGGTCATGGCGTTGATGAACGCAGCCTCGGTCTTTTGATGCATGCTGTCGGTTTTGCCGGTCTTCAGCCACTCCCGCTCAATCACCAGCACCTTTGGCGGACCCGCCGGCATATCCTGCGCCACCATGGCGCCACCACCAAATAGAACGCAGCAACCGGCACACAGCCCTAATAGCGTTTTCATCGTTCACCTGTCTTTCTTAAATCAGATTTCTTTGAGATGAATTTGTCGCAGGGCATATCGCTGCCGCTCGACAGGATATGTCTGCGCTCGGGGCCCAGGAACCAAGGAATAAATGGATTACGCACCAGAGTCTAACTCAACCCTGTCGCTTCTGGCTCCTCTGTTTGGGCATTCTTTCAGAATTTATTGGTCGGACCATCGCCCATATGCGAACCCCACCTGGTGCGCGATTCCGTCCCTGCTCCTGCCCCTGCTGATACCCTTAACTCGGATGCGAACTCTCAAGTCTCTCTTCGCGCTGGCAGTTGCCCTCAACCTCGCCGGCTGCCACTCTGCAATCATCGCCGCCACCATCTCAAATCGAACCTCCGCGCCGATATCGTTGATTGAACTCGATTATCCTTCAGCCAGCTTTGGGACTCAGACGCTCGCTCCCGGCCAGGATTTCCACTATCGGTTCCAGGTCATCGGCAGCGGCGCCACAACTATCCTGTGGACCGACGTCGATCACCGCGACCACAACAGCTCCGGCCCATCCCTCCGCGACGGCGATGAAGGCAAACTCCTCATCACGTTCGACCCTGGCAGCGCAAGCCCCGCGTGGAGCGTCGAGTTGCTCAATCGTCCCGCTTCCGGCCACTGAGTTCCCCTGCCGAATCGCGCGCGTCCCGGCCCGAAAGCTCGTCGTGAACTCCAAAATGCTCTAAACTTGAACGCGATGCCGCGCGGTTACTTCATCACTTTCGAAGGTCTGGACGGCTCCGGCAAGACCACCCAGTTGCAACGCCTCGCCGCCTGGCTTACCGACTCAGGCCATACCGTAGTCACCCTGCGCCAGCCCGGCTCGACCGCGCTCGGCGACCGCCTACGCGCCGTCCTGCTCGACTCCCGCTCTGAGTCCGCGCTCGGCCCGCTCAGCCCCTTCGCTGAAATGGCCCTGATGTTCGCCGACCGCGCCCAGGCAATCTCGGAAATCATCGCGCCTGCGGTCGCCGCGGGCTCCATCGTTCTCTGCGACCGATTTACCGACTCCTCCGAGGCCTACCAGGGAGCCGGCCGCCAACTCGGCAGCCAGCGCATCCTGGAGATGCACCAGGCCGTTTGCGACAATTTGCAGCCCGATCTTACCCTGCTCCTGCTCCCGCCGCTGGACGCTTCGCTAGTTCGCGCCCGCCGCCGCAACCATCGCGACGCCCTGGCCAGAGTTCGAGCCCAGTGCGACGGTGCGGACGAAAACCGCTTCGAGCGCGAACCCGATGACTTCTATGCGCGCGTCCATGCCGGATACCAGCAGATCGCCGTCCGCGAGCCCAATCGCGTTCTGACCATCGGCAACGACAGCAGCGCAGACAACTCCATCGATGGCATCGAGCTCCGCATCCGCGCCCTGGTCTCCGCACGCATCCCGGCGCTCCACTCCGCCTGACTCGCCGCTCCCTTGCGCTCCTTACCTCATGCTCGCCGGCGGCACTATTCCATTCATGCGCAGATATTCCACAATCTGGCCGTAGTGATCGTTAGCGTGGGAGATGGCGAACTGCGCCGCCGTTGCCCGCGTCTGGATGCCGCCTTCCTCCAGTCGAACCACCTCGAAGGCATTCTCCGGCGTCAGCGTCGCGATGGCTTTATGCGCAAATGCGAACGAGCCGGCCAGCGCTGCCACAACGTCGTCTTTCTTCGTCAGCTTGCTCAACCCCGCCACATCCACGTCCGGCTTCAGTCCACTCACGTCCGCGTACATGCTGTAATTCGCCTGCGCCACGTGGATTGCCTGCTGTGCGAAGGTCCGCACCGTCCTGAATTCCGTCGTCTGTCCCGGCACAAAGATTGCCGCGCTGGGCGCGAAGCTGAATTTGTCTGCCGGCATCGCCTTTACGGCGCTCAGCATCTCGCCTTCAATCATGGAGAGTTCTGAATCGACAGCCTTCGCCGGAGCCACAATCGTTCCTGCCGCCGGAGCTTTGCCCATCGCCATCTGTGCGGTCGCCGCCAGCGAAGCCGCGCCCAGCACCAAACACACCGCAATCGACCGCACACGCATAATGCACCTCATTGAAAAAACCATGCCTTCTTAGACCGCCCCATAGTAGCAAATCGACCTGCTCGGCGTCGTGTCGTCACAACCGGGCAATCATCCAGGCGCGCTAGACGCGGGCTGTTTTCGGGGCGCCGGCCGGCTTCACAATCGTCGTCTCCTGAAGATCGATCATTCCCGACCCCGCAAGCTCCGTCAGCCGGCCCATCAACTCGTCCACTTTTTCATATGTCTCGATGAACTCGATCTTCACCGGAAGATGGTCCGACAGTTCCACAAACGAAGCCGAATGCAGATGGTGATCGACGCCGAAGCCCGCCACGCCCTTGAACACCGATGCTCCCGACACTCCATGGTGCAGCAGAAAATCCAGGATGCTCGCCTCGCTGGCAGCTCCGTGGTGCCGCGAACCTTCACTGAGATAGATACAAACCTTGAGCGCCTTACCCGTCTGCAGCATGGTAACCTCCGGCGCGGGCAACTCACTCGCGTCAAGCCAACACAATACGCCAGCCGCTCGCGCTACGAAAGCACCCGCCCCAGCGCGGCTCCCAGGGCGACGGCGACCAGGCCAAACAAAAGGCTCGTAGTGACGTACAGAAGCGCGATCCAGAACGCCCCGCTGTTCAGATTTGCGAAAATCTCCCACTCAAACGTGGAAAAAGTTGAGTACGCGCCGATGAATCCGATGGGAATCAGGTAGCGAAACGCTGGATTCACATTGGTATGACGATTGAGAATCTCCAGTGACAGCCCAATGATCATGCACGCCGAAAGATTGATGATCAGCGTGCCATAGGGAAACCGGATTCCCAGCCGATCGCTCACGCTGGTACCGACCCAATAGCGCGCGACCGATCCCAGCGCCCCGCCCAATGCGATGAAAAGGTACTTCTGCAAATCGTTATGCTCCTGGGTGTTCCCACCATCTTACGTCGAGTCGTCCGCGCAGAGACAACCTCACAACCGCTGATAGTATCGCGACTCCGGAAACGCACACCCTTGGCAAAGGACTGTTTTCTCTCCATCGCCATCCTCACGGATCACCTCGCGATCGTAGTTGATGCCTTCCCCGCACAAGTCGCAGGCAATGCGCGCGGACTTGTACCCTGGCATCTCGCGCGCATGCAGCGGGATTGACACCCACTCCGTCGCGAACAGTTCCTCATCGGGAAGTTCTCGGTACGCCAGCATCTGCTGCGCATTCTTCCCCTCGATCTGCGGATACAGTTCGCGCGCGCGTTCTTTCGACGACTCCAGCGCAGCAATCCGCACCGCCCGTCCTCCGGCGATTGCATCCAGTCCCAGAGCGGGGTCAGCCGGGCGGCCCAGGTCCAGAAAACTAGCCGCCATCTTGCCCCAGTCGCGAAACTTCAGGGCGCGCTTTCCCAATCGGCAACCCGTCACCACGGCGATTGCATCCGTGGCGCAGCGGTCGATTTCCACAAAGGTCACCAGGCGCTTGCGGTCGGCGCGAGTCGCCAGGCCGCGCGGGTCTTCGATGCCCAGCATCCGGCATCCCAGCATGGCCATGCGCACGCCCAATACCTGCCCGGCGCAAAGATGACCGTGCGCAACCTCGGCTTCGCGCAGCAGATTGTCCAGGGATTCCATACAGTGATGATAGCGCTCGGCGAATCCCACGCTCAGCCACCAGATTCCGCAACCGCGTTTGACGGACGTGCGCTGCGAACGTGATAATTCCATTTTCCGAGGTGACCCCCCATGAGTGAACTGACAACGACCATAGGCGCAGTGCTGAGGCAGAAGCCGCGAGGAGTGTTATCCATCCCACCCACGCTTCCGTGTATGAAGCGATCGAGGTAATGGCCGAGAAAAGCGTAGGCGCGCTGCTGGTGATGGAAGGCGGACAATTGCTGGGGATTGTTTCTGAGCGGGATTACGCGCGCAAAGTGGTACTGCAGGGTCACTCGTCCAAAGAAACGCCGGTCTCGGCAATTATGAGCAGCCCCGTCCTGACCGTAACTCGCCAGCATACGGTGGGCGAATGCCTGCGCATCATTACGGACAAGCACTTCCGCCATCTCGCTGTGATGGAGGAAGGCGCCGTGGTTGGCGTGGTCTCCATCGGCGACCTGGTGAACTCGTCATTACGGAGCAGGAACAAACCATCAGCACCTGCACGCCTACATCTCCGGCGCAGCGCACTAACAGAGCTGCCCGCGGCGATTGGGTTGCGCCGCTACGGCCCGTCTTCGGTTCTCGGAATCGCCTTCCTCGATCAGCGAGGCTGCGCCCACCACATCGAATGTCATCGGCTGCGCCGCCGGTCGCCTGCAGCGTCACGCGCATGGGCGCGCGCTGCCATTGCGCCGGCTTGCACACCGGCTCGGCCGGCGCGACCTGGGGCCACTTGCCGACCTGCTGCTGCACCACGGCCCGGCGCGCACCCAGTTGGGCGACGACCGCAAACAATCCTCCTTTGGCCGTCGTCCCCGTTCCGCAATAGGCCGCGTAATCGCGGAACCACACCGCCTCCGATACCATGTCGTCGAAATCTGGCAGGTGCAGCGCGGTAATGTGGCCGGTCAGGCGATCCACCTGCAGCCAGGGGCCTGGCTGCCAGCTCCAGCGCACGGTCGTATCGCCGGGCAGCGCATCGTTCAGCCGCATGGCGCGGCGGATGGTGAAACTGCGGTCGGTCACGTCGTGGGCGTCGCCGGTGGTCCATTCCTTCTGGCGTCCGTCAACGGTCAGCGGGCGCACCTTCATCATCGGCGCGTCGCCCGGCTTGC
Organism: uncultured Acidobacteriaceae bacterium; assembly: GCA_963764735.1. GTDB lineage: Bacteria > Acidobacteriota > Terriglobia > Terriglobales > Acidobacteriaceae > Edaphobacter. Next base: position 515,983 of record CAVXTS010000003.1, on the reverse strand, counting down.
CCTTGGCCTCGGGAGCGGCAGGCATACTCCCCGGCGGCGTCTACGGGACCTTCCGCACTCCACCCAGGGCCACAACATGCACCTTGGCCGGGGCCCCCGCAGAGGCAAATGGCTGTGAGAAGAACAGGAAGGCGAGCGTCCACAGCAGCAGGCGCACAGGAGCCGAACGAAAGGTCTGCATGCGCGGCCAGATTAATGCGTTCGGGCCCCCGAAGCAAGGTTTTGTTTTTTGAGGTCGCGCCCGCGCCCCGTCAGGCGCACCGCGCCGGACCACCATTCTGGCGGAGTTTTGCAGAACCCAGGCGTTTCCGTGAATCCGCGCGAAGTAGTATCGTGGTCAGAGGGCACACCCGGATACCCCGGATAGTTTCAAACTAGTACGCCTCCTACAGACTTTGCGTGGCTTTCTCCCAAAGAAATCCACTTTCGCTGTATTCCGCCGGCCACAGCAAGTGTGAAATGCTCCAGATTTTCCGGCAGACGCTGGCGAACACTTGAGGCCGGCGAAGCTGACCTCAGGCAACGAACGACATATCTCAGGCAACCAGGAAAGGAAACAATCGAAATCATGTGGAAACCGAACCAGACTGGACCGAACTCCCCCTCAACCCCTGAGCCCGCGCGTCCGGCTCCTCCGGCCTCAACGCCGACCACCTTCGATCCCGCCGTTAGGCCGGCCCCCGGTGCGGCTCCGGGTGCGACCCCGTCCGGCGAGCAGGCCACCATTGGCAAGTCCCTCGTCGTCAAGGGCGAGGTTTCTGGATCGGAATCGCTCTTCATCGACGGCAAAGTGGAGGGTGCAATCAACCTCCCCGGCAACCGTGTCACCGTGGGCCGCAATGGCCAGGTCGCCGCCAATATCATGGCGCGCGAGGTGGTGGTGCTGGGCAAAGTGCGCGGCAACATCAGCGCCAGCGATCGCGTCGACATCCGCAGCGAAGGCTCTTTGACCGGTGACGTTGCAGCCGCGCGCATCTCCATCGAAGACGGCGCCTACTTCAAGGGCGGCATCGACATCCGCAAGCCCGGCGACACCAGAAATGGAGGCCACGCGGCTGCCGCTGCTGAGCCCGCAGTTGTCGAGGCCAAGAGCTAACCGCCTCCCTGCAGATCCGTTAAACGCATGTGGCCCTGGCAAATGTCAGGGCCACTTCGCATTGCCGATGCAGACCCTCCTTACTCGCCGGGCCTGCGCTGAATCTGCCCGGGATCGACCAGGTCCGGCGAAGTCGGCGCCACCGGCTTTTTCGCGTCCGGGTCCACATGGTTCGGATTCAGGCTCACCCACTGCTTCCGCAGATCTGCCGCAGAAATAGCCAGCGCCGGCTTGAAGTGCGCCGATGCCATGTAGTCCAGGATCGAGCGCCGCAGCGACGGAGCCCCGGGGCGGTTGACGTCCAAGTCAATCGAGCAAACCATCAATTGGCCTGCCCCCACACTGCACTCATACACCAGCGCCAGCTTGTAGTTGCGGTTCCAGTCATCAATCGGCTGCACAATCGGCTGTAGCGCATGCGGCAGCGCGTCCAGGTTTACGGCACGCGCACTCGCGACCAGGTCGATCCACTGCCAGTCGCAGTTGGATTCCGTTGGAAAGCCCGCCAGCGCCGGATGCTTCGTATCGTTCCACAACCCGAGGAAGCAGGTGCCGTTGGGATTCATCAGGTGATTCCAGAAGATAGGCACGCTCGAAAGCTTCGTGTCAGTGGAGTCAAGATCCGCCGCCTTCGGAATGAAAAGCACCTTGCCCCCGGCCGCCAGGCGCGTCTCCGCCTCCGGCCACGAACTGGTCACCAGCACAGCAGCGGGCGCCGCAACCTCAACCTTCGCCGGATACAGCCAGAAGTTCCACTCGTTCCGGAACGTCGTCCCCCCGTGCACCGCAACAACCAACTTGTATTGCGCCGGCGCGGGCAGCTTCGAAAGGTCCGCGCTGATGCTACCCAGGGGAATGTTCTTGCCTCGCGGGATCGGCCGCGCGGCCCAGTTGCCACTGGCGACAACCTTTCCCGCAGCGCTGACAATCTGCCACTCCGAACTCGCGCTGGCCAGCGGCGCGTGCCCAAAATGCGCCACCTCAACCTCGCTCTTCAGCGTGTCTGCCGTGGTGTAAACGCGGTCCTTCAGCCGCGCCAGCGGCACGGTAGTGTTGTTGAACTGAAGAAACTCCGCGGGGGTAACATAGCCCTTCGACTCCCAGAACGCGTCCAGCATCCCGATCAGCGCGCCACCCTGCCCAAGATAGTCATGCAGATCAAGCATCTCGAAGCCGCTGTAGCTGGGCGTGCGCAGGTTGGCCTCGATCTCCTCCTTGTAGCACGCCACCTGGAAGCGCCCTGACGCATGGGCAATGGCCTTGTTGTTTGCCAACAGGCCGTGCGCCTCGGCCGAGTCGCGCATAATCCTGTAGTTGCCGGGAATCATGTACGGAACCTGGCCCGACCCCTTGCCATCGACAAAGACGGAGTAGCTGCCTTGGCCGGAGAACTTCTGGATCACATCGAAGTCTGGATAGGAGCACCACTGCCCCACTTCGTGCCCGATGGACGGAATGGTCGCCCCGCGCGTCATCATTTGCAGCGTGTTCTCATAATCCGCGCCGAACCAGCCGCGCGGCCCGCGTCCTCCCGGCGTCACCAGGTAGTCCGCCGCATATGGCGTGCCTGGGCCCCCCGGGGGCGGTGCAAAACGTCCCGTACCGTCGGAGTAAAGTCGCCGCGGATCAGCGTCGTGCCACTTCTTGTCCCACGTCGGCAGTTGCTCCATGTAATGCCCCGCAGGCTCGTTAGTCGCATTCAGCAATACCAGCGACGGGTGGTTGCCATACGCCTTCAGCAGCCGCGCAGTTTCATCGTTCAGCACCACCAGCATCTTGCCCTCGGCGTCGAACGAATTCCACATCCCGCACTCCGGCTGGAAGTAGAAGCCCAACTCGTCGCCGGCCGTAAACGCGGCCTCCGGCGGGCACCACGAGTGGAAGCGGATTCCATTCAGGCCCCATTCCTTGCAGGTGGAAACAATGCGCTTCCATGTGGCCACATCGGTTGCAGGATAACCCGTCAGCGGAAATCCGCCGCCATCATGCGTGCCGCGGAGATTGAACAATTCGCCATTCAAGAGAATGTGCTTGCCGTCAACCTTGATCTCACGCAAGCCGAAAGTCAGGTCGCGCCGGTCATCGGCCGACGGCCCGCTCAGCTTCACCGTCAAGTGCTGCAGCACCGGGGTGAACTCACTCCACGGCGTCGCGTTCGGCAGCGCCACATCGATCGTTGCATCGCCGCCCGTCGCATCCCACGTTGCGGGCGCTGTCGTCGTTCCCACGGCAAGAGTTCCTGCACCCGCGTTCCCCGTCGCGTTCCCAATCCGCACCTTGATCCGCGCCGTCTTGTCGGCAACATTCGGAAACACCTGCGCGTCTTCGATCCACACCGGGCTGGTCGCGGCCAGTTCGATCCGCCCCACAATGCCATTCCACGTACTGCCCTCAGCGTCCGAGACGCTATGGCCGTCAAATCGGTACGGCGGCGGCTGCATGCTGTTGTCGATTCGGATCGAGAGCCGATGCTTGCCGGGAGCAGGAATCCCAAGGTCGCAATCGTGCGGCGCCACCAGCGAGCGGCAGCTTCCCGTCTCTTTCTCGTCGAGATAAACGGTGGTCACCCAGCGCGTGCGCTCCAGCGTCAGGCCCACACGCTTGCCGCGCCACGCCGCCGGAATCTCAATGTCGCGCTGGTACCACGCAACGCCGAGATAGTGCTTCACCGGCTGCGAGAGATACGGCACTTCAACGTGGCCCGGCTTGGTGTACGCGGCATACTGCGGCAGCTTGTACCACGCCATGTCGCGCGGCAGCGCCGCAATAAACTGCGTGTCCGCCACAATGCCATCGCCATACCCCTGCGTCTGCAGGATTCCTGGCAGCGCAATGTGCGTGTCGCCTTTCAGCTCACCGGCGAACCAGCTTTCCTTCACCCCGGTGTCGTCGCGGTCCAGCGAAAAGCGCCACTGCCCCGCAAGCGATTGCCCCCCCGCACGCGGAGGCGCCGCCGGCGTAGGCGCCGCGAACAGCAAGGTGGATGAAGCTGCAGCCTGCGCGGCGGCAGCGCCAGTCAAAGCGACGAACTTGCGGCGGGTAAGGCGCGTGGAGGTGGACATGATTCCTCTAGGTGTTTGAAAAACGTCGTTATCGGACAGGCCGACATTAATATGCCGGCACCAAGGCCATTAAGATCAATGCAGGCTTGAGCCTCTGCAGGAATGCTTCTCGGACTTCTGCAACACTCTCCCCTAATAGTGTGTGTGGTTGGCAATCAGCTTGCGGCAGTCGGCGTTGCATGGCTTGGGGTGCGGCACGACGTTGGCGTTGCCATAGACGCGGAGGATCTGCCCAGCCCCGCCATTACCGCCGCCGCCTCCGCCTTCCAGCGTAATCACTTGGTCCGCGCCGGTGTGGTCAAAGTCAAACATGTGATACGCCTCGCCCTTGAAGAACAGGGTCGCATTGCCATCCGGCTCCAGCTTGAAGCGATACCAGAAAAAGGTGCGCTTCCCTGTCCCATACCAGTCGCCGCGCACAAAATTCGGATTCCCGTTCAGCGGCTGCGCCGGCCATTTCTCCAGCAGATTGCCTTTGTTATCGAACCAGTAAAGCTGCGCTGCAAGTCCACCGCCAACCGAAATCTGATCCGGAGGACCCTGTTGCCGGCCAAACCCGCCCCCCCCGCGCCCTCCCGCTGCTCCGCCTGTCCCCGCAGCACCTGCCGTCCGCAAACCCGGCGCCGGCGCACCCGCAGGTCGCGGCGTAGGCGCTCCATACGTGCGGCCATTAGCCACCGCCTGCGGAGTCTTCGAGTTCGCCAGGATGTACCCCGCCGTGATCTGCTGCGTGTGGTCGGAGATGTTCTGCCACAGAATGTCGCCGGTCTGCGCGTTGTACATCCATCGTGCCCACGTCGCTCTGCCCCACCACCAGTTCCGGCTTGCCATCGCCGTTCATGTCGAAGAACTCCATCGCGTCCATGTGGTCGTGGTTGTCTTCGAAGTACTTGGCGTTGTTCCACACTTCGTGCCCCTGCGCGTCCAGGCACAGATGGCTGATCATCACCTCGTCGATGCCGTCGCCGTTCACGTCCCACGGATAGATGTAGTGGCCAAAGTAGTCCTTCAGCCGATGCTCCGCGTGCTGCCACAGCAGGTTCAGGTCCTGGTCATACGCCGTCAGCCCAATCCAGCCGCCGGTGTCGGCCAGCACCAGCAGCGTGTCCGGCCCATCCGCATCCTTGTGGAACTTCGCCACCGCCATCCGGTAGTTGTTATCGACGTGGGGCAGATCGGGCGCGGGCCATGGAACTTTCTTGATGATGTCGCCGTTGCGGCCATCCGCCAACACCAGCCACTCCTTGTCGTCGATCTCGCGCCAGTGCGCCAGCTCGTCGCGCCCGGTGTGATGAAAGTCCCACAGGATCCCCGCAGCCTCATTCCCGCGCGGATCGCCCTGGCTCGTTGGCGGAGCGTCCCAGTGCCACAACTCGTGGCCATCATTCGCGTACACAATCACCGAATAGTTATTGGTGATATCGACAATCGCGTACTTGCCGCTGCCATCCACATCGCCAAATTTCACAATGTTCGACGGTGCAATGTGGTACTCGTGCAGCAACTTCACCTCGGGCGGCAACTCCATCGCCTTCAGATCGTCTTCCTTGAACTCGCCATTCTTCGTCAGCACCAGCACATTCAGCGAAGGCCGCGGGTCGATCGCCGTCAGCCGCACATCAATGGTCCCGCTCTTCAGCGTGTAGTCGCCGCCACGCTGCCACTTCAGCGGCCCCTGCCCATAGGTGCCCGCGTCCTCCTTGCCGTCGATCTTCACGTGGAACGAACTCGTCGGCGTGCCAATGCTGCGCACAAAGAGGTGGTACACACCCGCTTCCTTCACCGGAATCTCCGCCGTCACATCCGCAGCCGCGCCCAGGTTAATCGTGTTCTCGTTGAACATCCACGTGCCCGCGGGAAACCGGCCATCGTTGCTATCGCCCTCCGCCATGGTCAGGTAAAAGTCCGATGCGGGAACAAGAATGGTCCCGGGAATCTGGTGCGCAGCATCGTGATGGTGCAGCACCAGCGGCTCCTGGCCGAACGCCGTCACGCACAACAGCGCCAGCAGGGAGGTTACGCAGCAAAGATAATGTCGCTTCATGGGCGGGCCTCATTGCCAAGCTCGAACTTGGGCGTGATATCGACAGGGATGTCGTTGGTCGTATCCAGCGCCTGAACCAGCGACGACGCCATAACATCGTATTTCGCGAACCACGCCTCCACGCCCGCGCGGTCGCCATTCGCTTCAAACAGCAGCAGCTTCTCATCCAGGCCCGCAATCGCACCCGGCATCGCTGCATAGTCAATCGTGTACCGGCCATCCGCGCCCAGGTTCAGCGCCTTGTGTTCCAGCAGATAATTGAACTCCATCATCATCGCGCGCCCATGCGCCTCCGCAGTGCCAAAACGCAGGCTGCGAAAGATCCCGCCAACATACGACGCATAGATGCCATTCAGTTCGCTCGCCGGCAGCAGCTTCTGATCCACCAGCCACTTCGCCAGAAAGATTCCCGTCACGTCCGCCTTGGCCTCTTCCAGCCCACTGTACGCAGGCCCGATCGCTTCGTTGATGTCCACCTGCTTGCCATCCACATGCGCAAAGGCTGGCCCCAGCCCATGCGAAATCTCATGCAGAATCACGCCGGTCAAAAAGCCTTCGCCGCTCACGTCTTTCGCCTGCTCCGACGTCAGCAGCCGCTGCGCCACCGGCAGCACCACGTAGTTCACGCGCGCATCCATGAAGTTCTTGAAAAACATCTTCTTCGAACCCTTTTCCGCGTGGATGCGCGGGTCATTAGGCAGATTATCCGCCACCGATTGGTAGCCGTAGTGCAAATCCCCCGCGCGCAACGGCGAATCCACCACCTCCATCGGCGTCGCCTGGCCTTCCTTCGAAGGCTTGTCCTCCGCCGGCACCGGTAGCGCCTGCTGCATCGCTGCTTCCTGCGCTTGATACATCGCCAGCTTGCGGCTCTCCGCATCGTTGCGGATTAGGATCGCGCCGCCATACGACGTCTTCACCCCCAGCAATCCATCCAGGTACACCTCATACGGCGCAAAGATCAAATCCACCTTCGGGTTCTTCAGGTCGAGCCACGCAATGTCGCTGGCGTAGTAGTCATCCGTCAGCAGCGCAGTCGCGCGCAGATTCAGAAAGTGTGCAAACGCCGGGTCGGGACTGAGCTTCGCCGCGGCGCGCAGGTCCTCGGCCATCGGTTTCAGCCACTCGGCATAGGCTTCGTGGTACGGAACGATGAAGAGCTTATCCGGCGTGCCCCTCACCACCGGCTGGCTCAGCCTCGCCGGCAGATCCAGCGGCGCGGAACGAATCACCGTATGCGGATCGTAGAGCGCGGCCTTCTCTTCAGGATGCTTCGCCGCATACTGCTCAATCTCCGCCCGCGTCAGGCCAAAGGGATACAGTTCGCGCCCCGGAACCAGCGGCTCCTCCCCAACAAACGGAGAATTGTCGTCCGCCAGATCCCACCTGCTGCCATTGATCTCATACAACTGCTTCATCACCGCGTTCGCTTCCACGCGATACATCGCCCACCCGCCCAGATCGCTCTGGTGCCAATACACCGTATCCATCAGACGCAGCGCATCAGCCAGCTTGGCTATCATCTGCTGCTCGCGCGCGCTAAGCCCCGCCTTTCCGTACGCCATCGTCACCCGTTTCCACCGCGCGGCGCGCAAGGCTTCCACGTGCATCGGCCTTCCACCTGCATTTCGTCCTTGCGGCAGTCCTCCGGTCGGCCGGGCCGCCTGCGCGGGCGCGGGCCGGCCCGCTCGTTGAGCCGGGTTTGCAGTTGGCGCTCCGGCTGGGGCCTGCGAGCCGCCAGGCATCACAAGCGCGAAAGAGAGCAACACACCGATTGAAGCGGACCGCACCACTTGGCACCTCGCAGAAACGCAAACCACTATCTCATTCGAAATTGTTGCGGCACAGGGGGCTCCGTGCCCACGCTGTTTTCGCGCGCACGCGCGTCCGTCCGCGCTCTTGCAGCATCACCGGCTGGACACAGATACGAAGCTAACCTCACCAATCAATCCCGACTCCGGCGGTACCTGCGGCCCAAACCCAAATCCTCCTCCTCCACCACCGCCGCCGCGCTGCGCAGCAGCAGGTGCTCCGGCAGCACCGGTAGGTCTCGCTCCACCGGCGGTCGCACCTGCGCTTCCAGGCGCAGGCGCACCCGGCTGTGCCAGGATTTTCTGGTCCGCGGGCAACAGGCGATCGCCAATGATGCGATTCGTCCACTCATTCGTCACTTCAATCTCCAACTTGTTCGCACCCGGCTTCAGCGCGGAGGTTACATCCACGCGATACGGCGGCGCCCACACCATCCCAGCGGACTTGCCGTTCACCTTCACCTCCGCAATGTCGCGAACCGTCCCGAGGTCGATCCACACATGCTGGCCAGGCCGGAACCAAATCGTCGGCGCCTGCACCGTCTTGCTATACGTCGCGGTGCCGGAGAAGTACTTCACGCCATCAACGCTGCTGTCCGTCCAGGAGGTCAGATTCGCCATCTGCACGCTGGGCGGCGCGCCCCATTTCGGCGGGAACGTCAGTGTCCACGGACCCGTCAGGGTCGTCAGTTTCGTCTCCTTCACCGCCGCCGCCGTGCGCTCCGGCCCAGGCGCGGGATTACGGAAGACTACAAACACGCTCTCCCGCTCCGCCAGATCCAGCGGCACCTCGGTGAACTCACCCTGCGGTTTCGTGTACAGCGCGGGCTCGATTCCCGGCTGCTTGTTCCCGCTGCGGTCCGGCAAGTCTGCCGCCGTCGTGTAGGCGACACCCTTCGTCTCATCGCCGTCCATCGGCCGCCACACCTGCACATCCTTGCCGCTCACCCGGAAGCGCGCGTTCACGTGTACCGGCTGGTCAGCCTGGTTGGCCACAAAATAAATCTCCGCGTCCGGCGTATGCCGATGCACCCACAGCAGCGGATTGTCCAGCGATCCGCTCGCCTTGAAGTCCGGCACGGCGTCCACGCGATGCAGCACCTCGTCCAGCGTAAGCCCCCAATACGTCATGCCCTTGCCGTACGCGTGTTCATTCAGGGTCACGCCATCCATGTTGCCCCACAGGTCCAGCGCCAGCGTACTCACCTCGCTGTCCGCCTTGGGATAGTCCAGCAGGCTCGGCGAGCTCGTCGGCCGCCGCCCCACAATCGTCGCCCCCGCCGCCACCAGTTCATGCAGCTTGCGCAGCACTTCCGGCGTCATCTGCGTGGTCGGCGGCAGCACCAGGATGCGATAGTTCATTCCGTCGGGCATCTCCGTGGTTCCCTCCACGTGGATGCGGCCGCCCGTCGCCACGCTGGTCCGATGCAGCAGTACATCGGTATTCATCACGTCGTAGTCGTATCCGGCCGGCAGCGCAGGTTGCAGCCCGTCGCCCCAGAACGGCATCGTCGAGGGCGCTCCTTCCGGCAGCACGTAGGCAACGTCCCCCGTTGGATCGCCCTGCTGCAGCATGTATTGCACCCGCGCCATATAGGTCATAAACGGCTTGGCCAGCTCCGCCCAGGTAATGTTGCGATTGATGTGCGTGCCCACCATCGTATTGCCGGGCTTGGTGTCCAGCGGCTGTTCCGCCGAGGTGTGGAAGACGATCCGATTCACGCCCTGCGTGAACCAGTAATCCGCAATCTTCTTCAGCGTGTATGGCGCCTCATATCCGCCCCCGGTGAAGGTCTCCGTAGCCGTCAGCCGCTTGCCATACGTGTGCGACGCCGATGCCGCGCCGCGCACATCCACGTAATACATTGACTCCGGATGCAGCGCGCGCACCCAGAACTCCGCCATCGGGATATCGATGTGGCTCTTGTTCAGCTCTGTATCTTCCGGGATCTCCAGCGCCACGCCCGAGGCCTCGGAGTATGCCCCCATGCCCAGCTTGTGCAACTCGTCGTCCATCGTCCCGTAGAAGGCGCCGGCGTAAAGGTCCGCCAGCGTGCGCCGGAAGTCCCACAGAAAGCGATCGCTCACGTCGGCGTTCTCCACCACGCGCCCGGCTAGCACCGGCAGGTAAGGCGTCGGATCATAGCCGCGCCGATCCCTGAACTGCGCGATCATGTCGTCGGTCCAGTTCTGCATTCCCGCTTCCCAGCTATCCATGGTCATGTACCGGGTGGTCGTGCCAATCAGGTCGCCCAGGTACTTCTTCATCGGGTCCATGTAGCCGTTGAAATACTCCCGCACGTACTTCGAGTTCAGCTTGTCAACCTCGAGCCCGCTGCCCGCCGGCACCGACGGCCGGTTTCGCGCGCCCGTCAGCGCGTACCCCATGCGCAGAATGGTCCAGTGTCCCTCCGGCACATCCCAGTGCAGGGTTCCGTCCTTGTCCATCTTGTCGGTCAGGTTTACGATGTCGCCGCGCGAAATCTCCGCCGCACTCGGCGCTCCAGGTGTTGGAACCACGTCATACACATCCATCAAACTGCCAAACGCTCCCTTGTCTTCCCAACGATTCACCCGCGCATCGCTGTAGAAGATCGCCTCGCTGATGCCGTAGCTCGGAGGCCCAGCCGCGAACCCGCCGCGTGGCGGCGCAGCATCGTCCTCGCCCGTGATCACCTCTGCCGGCGACAGGCCCCGGCGATCGAACTCAACGCGGAAGAACTTCGCCGTCACCGCCGGAAATGCAAACGTCCGAATCTGTGCGCCGTGATACCCCTGTGGCCCCGGCATGTCCTCAATCGTGCGCCACGTCGCACCGTCATCGCTCGCCAGAATCTTCCCCACCGGGATCACTCCGCGCGCTCCCAGCGACAGCGCCCGCGCCGTGTACGGCTTCTCAAACTCATACTGCAGCCACGCCGGTCCGCCGTCCTTAGGCGCCGCAATCGTCACCGCTGTCTGCAGGCTGCCGTCCAGCAGAGCCTTCGCATTCACCGGCCCCCCGCTGGTCGTCACCTTCGGATCGAGCGACGCCATCGGCGTCTCATCGCTCGGCGTACGGTACGCAACCACCGACGAATCCTGGTAGAAGTGCGCCCCTCCGCCGCCTGCGCCCGAATCCCGCACCGACCCTTCGTTCGATGGTGGCTCGGCCAGCTTGTCCGCAAACGCCCGCCCGCCCGTCACATCCGTCTCGCTCCACACCAGTCGTTTCATCGCCATCTGCGGCGTCACCCACGGCCCGCCCGCTTCGCTCCATCCCGCACAACTGAAGATCGACATCTCCAGGTTGTATTGCTTCGCCAGTTGTGCCGAATGCAGCACCGCGTGGTACCACTCCGGCGTGCCGAAGTCGATCTTCGGTTCCACCACCTGCCCATTGCCCGTCGCCACATCCACTAACTGAAAGCCGCCGATGCCCACGCGCTTCATCCACTCAATATCTTTGGTGATGCCCGTCTCCGTGACATTCCCATTCGTCCAGTGCCACCACGTGCGCGGCTTGGCCGAGTCCGGCGGCGTCACAAAACCCTGTGCCAGCCGATCCTGCGCGGCAGCGGCAGGCGCAACCGTGACCGGCACGCTCTGCGCCGCTGCCGTTCCAGCAATCAACAATGCACTCGCCACAATCGATGCCGTTTTCATGCCTGTTCGCGTCTCCTTACACACTTGTCATCCTCCTTACACACCTGTCATTCTGAGCCATCGGCCCCCCCACACCTGTCATTCCTTACACACTTGTCATTCTGAGCCATCGGCCCCCCACACCTGTCATTCTCCTTACACACTTGTCATTCTGAGCCATCGGCCCCCCACACCTGTCATTCCTTACACACTTGTCATTCTCCTTACACACTTGTCATTCTGAGCCGTAGGCGAAGAATCCCCGCATTTATGCAGCCCATACGTTCTTGCGGCGCCCCTACTGCTCCGGATGGAACTGCGCCTTCAAAAACTGGATATAGATGTCCCAGTCCGTCGGGACCATCCCATGCGGCCCATCGTGCATGTAGTAGCTCAGCCCGTTGGTCAGGATCAGATGCTTCGGCGCCGGCCACACGTCCGTGCCCAGGTCCTGCTTGCCCAGCAGTTTGTACACCGGCCCGGCAGCAACGGCCGCCAGGAACTCGCCCTTGGGATCGGACCAGTAATCCGTGCTACCGGTCTGCAGCAGCACCGGCCGCGGCGCAATCAGCGCCAGCAGCATATTGGCGTCCATCGGGGCCTTGTCCGGAAATCCGCCCCACTTCGCATAGTTCGCCGCAAACTGGTACGGAAACCGGTTCGGCGCGGTCAGATGCGCAATCGTCTCGCCAAAGTCCCGGTGGCTCAGCGCCGCTCCGCCCTCGCCGCCGCAGCTCGCAATCACCGCTGCAAAACGCTGGTCGTTCGCGCCCGCCCACGCCACCGTCTTGCCCAGCCGCGACACACCCTGGATCGCCACGCGCTTTGCATCCACGCCCGGGTCCGTCTCAAAGTAGTCCTCCACCCGGCTCATGCCCCAGGCCCACGCTGCAATCGATCCCCACGCATCCGGCGCCCGGTCGTCCTCGCCCGTCTGCCCCGGCTTCTTGTACAGCGCGCGAATCCCAAACGGAAACCCCGTCAGCGTATCCGGGTCCAGTTCCGCATAGTAGTACGTCGCCACTCCGATGCCCGCATCCAGAAACTGCGTCACCGGCACCCGCCCAAACACAAACCGGCCCGGCGTCGCCGGCGGCGTCACCAGTTCGTTCGTCTTCGCATCGCGCACCTTGTCCGGTATGATTCCCGGGTCCTCCACCGTGTTCTGGTTCACCCCAAAGCTGACCTGGAAGAACATCGGCACCGGCTTCTTCGCGTTCGCCGGCAGATACTCCAGCAGGTGAATCACCGGCGCGCCCGGCTCCTTCGACAGGTGGATCGTCACCTGCTTCCGAATCGCCTTCCCATCCAGCGCGGGCGTTCCCTTATCCGTCACTTCGAAGCTCTCGTCCGCCGGCCGTCCCGGCGCAACCCCGTATTGCTGCTCCTCGAAGATATTCACCACCTCCGGGCGCCGCTTGCTCCACCACGTCTTCGCGTTCGTCACCTTCTTGCCGTCATTCAGGGTCAGCGCATCAGGCAGCGTGTACGTCCCCACCTTATCTTCGTGGTAGTTCACGGGAATCCCGGCCACTGGCTTCTCAGCCGGCGGCCCCGTAGGCACAGGCCGCGCGGCAGCTGCAGGCTGGCCTGGAGTTGCCGGTGCAGTGGGGGCTTGTGCCAGTGCGCTGACGCCCAGGCACCCCAGCAGAAAGACAAAAGGTGCATTCTTGAATTCGAGGATCATGGCGGACTGCTCCGAGAGCGTACTCGAGATTTTGCAAACGTTGTTTGAAACTGTTTCAAACCCGAACAATTTGCAACTCGAAACCCTAGATTCACCACCAGCGGTTGTCAAGGCGAGCCGCCTCCCCACACCAGCGATTGGACTTCTCGCTTGCGGCACTCCCGCATACCTGAGAGCATGGCTGCCATGATTCATCCGCCTTGTTTGCCCGTCTCGCCTCAGCGGCCCATTCCCCCCCATTCTCTCGCTCGCCTGCTCAAACTCGCCGCACTCTCGTGCCTGCTCTTGCCCGCCGCGCTGCCCGGCCAGACCCTGCCCGCTCCGCTCGTCATCGACGCCTCCGCGCCCACGCCCGCCCCCGGTCCCGCGAACTACACCTACGTTGCCGACGAGGCCCGCTCGCCTGACGGCCACGTCCTCGGCCTCAACGCCCAGTACCTCACGCTCGACGGCAAACCCTGGCTCCCCGTCATGGGCGAAATCCACTACTCCCGCGTCCCCGAAGCCGAGTGGGAGACCGAAATCCTCAAGATGAAGTCCGCCGGAGTCCAGATCGTCTCCACCTACCTCATCTGGATCCATCACGAAGAGATCGAAGGCCAGTGGGACTGGTCCGGCAACAAAGATCTGCGCAAGTTCGTCCAGCTCTGCGCCAAACACGGCATGTACGTCGTTCCCCGCATCGGCCCCTGGTCGCACGCCGAAGTCCGCAACGGCGGCTTCCCCGACTGGCTCCTCGCCAAAACCAACCAGACCCGCTCCAACGACCCCACCTACCTCCACTACGTCGACCTCTACGACCAGCAGATCGCCGCCCAACTCAAGGGCCTCATGTGGTCCGAAGGCGGCCCGGTCATCGCCATCCAGCTCGAGAACGAGTACCGCGGCGGCGGTCCTACCCGCGGCACCGCGCACATCCTCAAACTCAAGGAACTCGCCCGCAACGCCGGCCTGCGCGTCCCCTTCTACACCGTCACCGGCTGGGACGGCGCCTCCATCCCCAAAGGCGAAGTCCTGCCCGTCTACGGCGGCTACCCCGACGCTCCCTGGGACGCCTCCATCAACAAGCTCCCGCCCTCCGAGGTCTACAATTTCCGCTTCGGCAGTCGCGTTACCGGCGATATGGGTGCCGTAGGCACCCCGCCAACGCCAGCCATGGGAGCCATCGGCGCCCGTGCGCCCACCGGCAACGCCGCCAACTTCACCACCGACACGCCCTTCATGACCGCCGAAATGGGTGGCGGCATGCAGGTCACCTACCATCGCCGCCCCATCGTCTCCGCCGACGACATCGCCGCCATGATGCCCGTCATGCTCGGCTCCGGCGTCAACCTCTACGGCACCTATATGTTCCACGGCGGCGAAAATCCCGACGGCAAACTCACCACTCTGCAGGAATCCCTCGCCACGAAATACGCCAACGACCTCCCGCAAAAGACCTACGACTTCGAAGCCCCCATCGGCGAGTTCGGCGACGAGCGCGAATCCCTCCTCAAACTCAAAACCTGGAACTACTTTCTCAACGACTTCGGCCCCATCCTCGCCCCCATGCCACCCCACGCGCCCCAACGTCCTACCCGCCAGCGCGCGCGACCTCACGCGTCCCCCGCCTCGCCGCCCGCACCTCCGGCCCAGTCCGGCTTCCTCTTCGTCAACAACCACGTCCGCGACTACCCCATGCCCGCCCGCGAAAACTTCCAGGTCACCATCAAGCTCCCCGGCGACAAATCCGTAATCCTCCCCACCAAGCCCATCACTCTCCCCGCCGACGCCTACTTCGTCTGGCCCTTCAACATGAACCTCAGCGGCCTCCACCTCCGCTACGCCACCGCCCAACCTTTCGCCATCCTCGGCACCAAAGCCGCCCCCGTCTACGCCTTCTTCACTCAGCCCGGCATCGAGCCAGAATTCGTAGTCGATGATGCCTCGGGTCTGAGGTTCGATCGTGCTAATAGCTCGCCATACATCGAAGAGTCGCACAGCAGCGGCGGATTTTCGCTGCACAAAAAGGGATCAATTGGACAAGCCGAAGCAATATTTGCTTCTGCCAAACGGCAAGAAGGTTGCGATCCTCCTCTTGAAGGAAGAAAGTGCCGAACACAGTTGGAAGATTGCAACATGGAACGAACAACCCAACTCCTGTGGACTCCGCAGGAGGCGTTCGTCGATGGAACTTCCGCGACGCTGCAAAATCGCAGTGACAATTCCTTTCTCTTCGATCTCAGCCCGGACATTGGTGGCGTCACGTCTCTCGATTCCGCTGCGCATCTCCTTCCATTGCCCGATGGTGGTTACTCAGCCTCGTATCGCAGCACGACACCGACCGTGAAGCTCGACGCCACCCAAACCAAGCCCGCCGACGCCCCCGCCCCACTCCCCGCCGACTTCAAACCCTCCGCCCGCCCCCGCGTCGTCGCCGCCGCTCCAACCGAAGCCGACTGGTCCCGCGCCGCCACCTACACCATCCCATTCCCCAAATCCGCCCTCACCGATACCCCCACCCAGCAGCACTTCCTCCGCATCACTTACACCGGCGATGTCGCCCGCCTCACCACCCCCATCGATGGCAAAGCCCATCTCCTCGACGACAACTTCGCCGACGGCCGCCCCTGGCTCGTAGGCCTCACCCGCTTCGCCCCGCAGCTCGCCCAGTCCAGCGGCAAACTAGACCTCTCCATCTACCCCCTCCGCCCCAACCCACCCATCTTCTTCGAGCCCGGCTACGAACCCAAGCCCGGCGCAACCCTCGAATCCGTCGAACTCCTCACCCAATACACCCTCAAACTCAAACTGGAGCCCACCCCCCCCAGGAAACCCTGAATCGTCGTCACCGGGCTGAAGGCCCGCTATATCCTCGCCAGGGGCAACACCCCCGGGTTGGCTGCTATTCGCAAACCTGCGGGTCGAGGCCCGCCCTTGACCCCACCCAATC
Source organism: uncultured Acidobacteriaceae bacterium (assembly GCA_963764735.1). Taxonomy (GTDB): domain Bacteria; phylum Acidobacteriota; class Terriglobia; order Terriglobales; family Acidobacteriaceae; genus Edaphobacter. Next base: position 499,727 of record CAVXTS010000003.1, on the reverse strand, counting down.
CAATCGAAAATCTTGTCAACCCCCCTCACCTGTGCAAAACCCGTCCTCAATTCTCAAAACAAACCAAATCGAAAATCCCCCAAAACTACAGTTGAGTTTCGCTCAATTCGTTACAATTAAAACAGTAAGAAAATAGAGAAAGGCCCAGCCTCCGCGCTGGGCTTTTCGCATTTAACCCCAAGGAGCCTCGTCATGTCCGCATCCCGTCCCACCCGCCATCACACCAAAGCCAACGGCCAACCCTGCGGCTCGCCCGCCCTCCGTGGCGAGCAATTCTGCTTCTACCACCACCCCACCCGCCGGCGCCCCCGGGCAGCCGGGAGAAAACCAAGACTGCCCGCCTTCCACTTGCCCAGCCTCGTAGACCGGGCCTCCATCCAGCGCGCCCTCGCCCTGCGCACAAAAAATGTACAGAGTCCAAGGCTAACCACCTTAGAAACACCACATAGATGGGTATATACCCCCCCCCGGGGGGATATCGAACTTGCTTCGCCCGCGCCGCTCTCTCCAGCCGGTCGCCCCACCCACGGGAGACAGGGGGGAGGGGGTACCGAGGGAAAAGCCCTACTCTTCCTGCCTCAACATATGCCCGCACCGCAGATACCGGCTGTGCCAGCTCAAACTCTCTGTCAGCATATGCGGCGTGTGCTTCGCAAGCGAAACCCTCTCCGCGCGGTTGAAGTAATCCTTCAGCGCCGAGCGATAATCCGGATGCGAGCAGTTCTCAATCACCAGCTTGGCCCGCTGCGTTGGCGAAAGCCCACGCAAATCCGCCAGCCCCTGCTCGGTCACTACAACCGAAACATCGTGCTCCGTGTGGTCTACATGGCTCACCATGGGCACAATCGTCGAAATCGTCCCCTTCTGTGCCGTCGACGGAGCCATAAAGATCGACATAAACCCATTGCGCGCAAAATCGCCGGAGCCGCCAATGCCGTTCATCATGCTCGACCCCATGATGTGCGTCGAGTTCACATTGCCGTAAATGTCCGCCTCGATCATCCCGTTCATCGCCAGCACGCCCAGCCGCCGGATGATGCCGGGGTTATTCGATAGCTCCTGCGACCGCAGCACAATCCGGTCGCGATAGTCACCGATCTGCGGCATCAGTTCATTCACCATGTCCGGGCTCAGCGAGAACGCCGTCGCCGAAGCGCTCAGCAGTTTGCCCGACTCCATCAGCCTTACCAGTCCGTCCTGGATCACCTCGGTATACGCCGTCATTCCCTCAAACGGCCCTTCCAGCAACCCATACAGCATCGCATTCGCAATGTTCCCCACGCCCGACTGCAGCGGCAGCAGCGACTGCGGAATCCGTCCCTTCTTGACCTCCCAACCCAGAAACTCCAGCACGTGACCAGCGATGCGCTTCGAATTCTCGTCCGGCGCCTTGAACGCAGTCGACCGGTCTCCGGAGTCCGTGAGCACCACGCCAACCACCTTCTCAATGGGGATTTTCAGGTACGGCGTGCCAATCCTCTGGCTCGGCTCAGTCAGCGGAATCGGATCGCGGAAGGGAGGCTTGCCCAGCCCGTAATACACGTCGTGCAGCCCCTCGATCTCCAACGGCTGCGCCGAATTCACCTCCAGAATAATCTCGTCCGCACATTCGATCCATGTCTGATTGTTGCCCAGCGACGTGCTCGGAATCACCCGTCCGTCTTCCAGCACTGCCGTCACTTCGATGATCGCAAGGTCCAACTTGCCTAGGAATCCGTACTCCACTAACTGCGCCACATGGCTCAGGTGCATGTCGATGTATTGCATGTCACCAGAGTTGATCAGCTTCCGCGTAATTGGGTCCGACTGATACGGCGTGCGCAGTTGCATCGCACCCGACATCGCCAGCGCACCATCCAACTCCGGCCCAGTCGAGGCCCCCGTGAACACATTTATCTTGAACTTCTCGCCGCGCAGATGTGCATCCGCAACCTTGCGCGCCAGCGCCATCGGCACGGCCTTCGGATAGCCCGACCCGGTAAATCCGCTCATCCCAATTTGCGAGCCCGGCTGAATCAGCGCCGCCGCATCTTCCCCACTCATCACTCGCTGCGCCAATTCGGAATTCAGGACTCTGTCATCTGTCGAAATCGCTGCCATCGGATCTCTTTTCTCAACCGCTAAGCGGGTATCTGCAAAATGTGGGTTCGGCCCGGGTGCATCAATCCCCGGCACCTACCGCGTCGGCAATGGTGTGATCATAGTCACCCGCAGCTCGCCGGCGCAGTGCGCTTCGTCACTTCGGTTCATAACTGCTTCCAATATCATGATCAGACCGCCCAAAGCCCCGCGCCTGCTACGCTGGCCTGATGGTGTTCGACTGGACCCAGGGCGCGCTCGCCGAAGGCCTCCGCCGCTACAACACTGGCGAGTATTTCGCCGCGCACGAAGCCTGGGAGAGCGTATGGCTGGCCGCGCCCGAACCGGAAAAGACCTTCCTGCAGGGCATCATCCAGGTCGCCGCCGCCTTCGAACATCACCGTCGCAACAACGCCCTCGGAATCACGCGTCTGCTCACCGCCGCGCTCCGCCGCCTCGACCCTCTTCCATCCACCTCCGGCGGCCTGGACCTCGACCTACTCCGCGACGAAATCCGCGACCGCCTGCAAACCCTCGCCACCCACCCGAATCCACGCCTGCACCCCGTGCAAATCCTGCCCCTATAGCTCGGGTACCCCATCCTTGCGCAGCAAGCGTGGGATCGATAAACCTCACCCCGCATCCAGCCTCTTTAGTCCGGGTGCCCCATCCTTGCGCAGCAAGGGTGGGAATGCGAAACATCTCGCACCTTCGACTCCAGCAACCCATATAATCCCAGCCGTAAGCGGAGAACCACAATGCCCTTTACCCTCGAAGGCCGCACCGCGCTCATTACCGGCTCCGCCCGCGGAATCGGCCGCGCCATCGCCCAACGCCTGCTTGCCGTCGGCGCCAACGTCATGCTCAACGACCTCGACCAAGCCGCACTCGACGAAGCCCGTGCCGCCCTCGGCCATCCCGAGCACCTCCGCCACGTCACCGCCGACCTCACCGACCCCGCCACGCCCACGGCCGTCGTCGCCGCCACCCTCGCAGCCTTCGGCGCCATCGACATCCTCGTCAACAACGCCGGCTACACCTGGGACTCGGTCATCCAGAAGACCACCGACGAGCAGTTCCAGGCCATGTTGGACATCCACCTCGTCACCCCCTTCCGCATCCTCCGCGCCGCCTCCGACCACATCCGCTCCGCCGCCAAATCCGAAGCGGCCGCCGGCCAGCGCGTCATGCGCAAGGTGGTCAACATCACCTCTATTGCCGGCACCGACGGCCACGCTGGCCAGGTCGCCTACTCCACCGCCAAGGCCGGCATCCTCGGCCTAACCCGTACCCTCGCCAAGGAGTGGGGCCGCTACAACGTCAACGTCAACGCCGTCGGCTTCGGCCTCATCGAGACCCGCCTCGTAGCCCCAGCCACGCCCGCCGACTCCACCCTGCGCATGCACGACACCGACATCAAAATCGGTGTCCCCACCCACGCCCTCGAAGCCCTCAAGGACCGCATCCCCCTTGGCCGCCTCGGCACCCCGGATGAAGCCGCCGACGCCGTGCTCTTCTTCTGCTCCCCGCTCTCCGACTACGTCACCGGCGAAATCCTCATCTGCGGCGGCGGCCTCCATTTCTAATCGCATGACCTGCGGCTGGAGAAAACATCCTCTGTATGCTGTCTTGGGTGACCAAAATGTCGCTTGCAGATCTCCCACAGTGGCTCGACAAAGTTGAATCAGGTGGAACCGGCGTTCTCACGCTTGACGACGGCAAGCAAATGACTGTGGGAGTTGTCGAGTTTGATGACGATCGCCGTGAACTTGTTGTCGAGGTCATCCCCCCGAATCACTCGCAGTCGAACGGCGAGCGTGGGCATCGTTCCATTTCCATCGATCACGTCGTTTCCTTTGAGCCACAATCGCCTGAGGCGCGACCTTGGCCATATTCCGATCCCTGCCCCTGCGGGCCCTTCTCCTTTGCCCGATTTGCCCTGATGTCGACGATGTTTCTGAGCTGGACATTCGGCAGCATCCCTCTTTTCCTCCTCCTGATCAAGAAGCCCTACGGACTGCAAGAGGCGTCCGCGATCTCCTACACCCTCTTCGTAGTTTGGTTGACATTCGCGGCCACTCGAAAGTGGCGCCGCTTCAAATTCACATGCCCCGCAGTGGAGCCCGAGATTCCGCGCCTGCTTTTCCGCCACCTCGGCTTTCTCGTCGCTCTATTCGCCCTTCAAGCCGCGGCTCTCGCAGTGCGGCCGCACCTACCCGACTGGTGGAATATCGAAGACGCGAAAGGCGAAACCCCGTTCGTTCCTGCCTTTATGTTCCTATGCATGGGTCTCGCATTCGCCCAAGTCTTGACCAATCGGTCTCTCCTCGAACGCGCACACCGGGAATTCTCCGAGTAGTCCCTCAAACCTCTTTTGCTATACTTCTCCCAATGAAGTTCACCTCCACCACCTCCGCTCCAACTATGGCCATGTGCATGCGCATGTGTAGTCGGCCCGTGAGTGCGTGGGAGAATAATCGAATGCGCTGAACCGCAATCGATATCAGCTTCCAAACGGCTCACGGTCCCCACGGACAATGAGCCGTTTTCCATTGCACCCGATAACCAATCCAACCAAATCCCATACACTGATCTACGCGCACGAAGGAGCAAATCAATGTCAGCCGAATCCACTACGCCGCCGCAACACCTCGCCACTCTTGCTCTCCACGCCGGACAAACCCCCGACCCAGCCACCAACTCCCGCGCGGTCCCGATCTACCAGACCACCTCCTACGTCTTCAACGACTCCGACCATGCCGCCCGCCTCTTCGGCCTGCAGGAATTCGGCAACATCTACACCCGCATCATGAACCCCACCACCGACGTCTTTGAGAAGCGCGTCGCGGCGCTTGAAGGCGGTGCCGCTGCGCTCGCCACCGCTTCCGGCCAGGCCGCCGAAACGCTCGCCATCATCACCATCGCCAATGCGGGCGATGAAATCGTCTCCACCACGTCGCTCTACGGCGGCACCTACAACCTCTTCCATTACACCCTGCCCAAGCTCGGCATCACCGTGCGCTTCGCCGACGCGGACGACTTTGACGGCATCCGCGCCCTTATCAATCCCAAAACCCGCGCAATCTACACCGAAACCCTGGGCAACCCTAAACTCGACATCGCCGACATCGAAAAGCTCGCCGCCATCGCTCACGAGAATGGCCTGCCGCTCATCATCGACAACACCGTCGCCACCCCCATCCTCACCCGCCCCATCGAGCACGGAGCCGACATCGTCGTCAACTCCGCCACCAAGTTCATTGGCGGCCACGGCACCTCCATCGGCGGCATCATCGTCGACGCGGGCAAGTTCGACTGGAAGGCCTCCGGCCGTTTCAAGGACTTCGTCGAGCCTGACCCCTCCTACCACGGCCTCTCCTACGTCGAAGCCTTCGGCCCGCTTGCCTTCATCCTCAAAGCCCGCGTCCAGGGCCTGCGCGATACTGGAGCCGCGCTCTCACCCTTCAACTCCTTCCTCTTCCTGCAAGGCCTCGAAACTATTCACTTGCGCATGGAACGCCACTCCCAGAACGCCCTCGCCACCGCCAAACACCTCGGCTCTCACCCCGGCGTCGACTGGGTCAACTACCCCGGCCTTCCCTCCAGCAAGTACTACGCCCGCGCGCAGAAGTACATGCCCACCGGCCAAAGCTCGCTGGTCACCTTCGGCATCAAGGGCGGATACGAAGCCGGCAAGAAGCTCATCAACTCCGTCAAACTCTTCTCCCACCTCGCCAATCTCGGCGACTCCAAATCCCTCGTCATCCATCCCGCCTCCACCACGCACGCGCAGCTTTCGGTCGCGGAGCAGGCCGACACCGGCGTCACGCCCGAACTCGTCCGCCTCTCCGTCGGCACCGAAGACATCCGCGACATCACCGCCGACCTCGACCAGGCGCTCCTGGCCGCCAACGGCATCGCCGCCAAATGAAGGAGTTCTGCGAGCGGCTTTGCTTCTAGGTAAGCTAAGCCTTTAGGCTTGGCATCCCGCGGCCCAGCAAGAACCGGGGCTTTAGCCCCTGAGGGAATTCTCGAACGAAATGACCGAAGAAGATCCGATACCAATACCCGAGCCATCTTTCGAGGGAGACTTCGTCCTCAACGAAGCCCTCTCCCTCGAGAGCGGCGAAATCCTCGTCAACCCCGCCCTGCATTACGCCGTCTACGGCAAGCTGAACGCCGCGCGCGACAATGCGGTGCTGGTTTGTCACGCCTTATCCGGCTCCGCCCGCGTTGGCGACTGGTGGCCGCAGCTCTTCCTGCCCGGCGACCTCGGCCTGCTCGACCTCACCCGCGACTGCGTCATCGGCATCAACATCTTCGGCTCCTGTTACGGTTCCACCGGCCCCAGCTCCATTGATCCCGCCACCGGCAAGCCCTACGGTCCCACCTTCCCGCTTATCAACGTCCGCGACCTCGTCTGTGCCCAGGTCAAGCTCATCGACCACCTCGGCATCGACCGCCTCAAGCTTGCCATCGGCGCCTCCATCGGCGGCATGCAGGTGCTGGAGTGGGCCATCCTCTTCCCCGAGCGCGTCGCCCGCGCCGTCTCCATCGGAGCCGCACCGCTCGGCGCCATGGGCCTCGGCCTTAACCACCTCCAGCGCCAGGCCATCATGCTCGATCCCGCCTGGAAGGGCGGCTATTACGAGTCCGGCCAGGGCCCCACCGGCGGTCTCGCTCTCGCCCGCGCACTCGGCATGATCAGCTACAAGTCAGTTCCTCTGTTTGAAGAACGCTTCGACCGCCGCCCCAACCGCTACGGCAACGAGAATCCCTACCTCTCCACCTCCGCCGGGCAGAACGGCCGCTTCGACGTCGCCGGCTACCTCGACTACCAGGGCCAGGTCTTCACCCCGCGCTTCGACGCCAACTCCTACATCTCCATCACCCGCACCATGGACATCTTCGATCCCGTCCGCGCGCATGAAACGCCCTACATCGCCTACAACCGCATCCAGGCGCACATCACCCTGGTCGGCATCTCCACCGACTGGCTCTTCCCGCCGGAAGACGTGCGCTCGCTCGCCGCCATGATCCGTGCCTCCGGCACCCGCTGCGATTACCGCGAAATGGCCTCCAACCACGGCCACGACGCCTTCCTCGCCGAACCCGACTCGCTCGTCCGCCTCCTCACCCCCGTCTTCGACTAGGCGTTCGTCTTGCTGGAGGGCACGCCGTCATCGGACGCAGAGAATCCCCGTCTCGCTTCAGGGCACGGCGGCAGCCTGCCGTCGCCGCCAACCAATTGCTATCATTACGGCGTGGCTCACTCCCCGGTCGGCAATCTTTCCCGCGTCCTATCGACAGTCTTTCTCGACCGCGATGGCGTCCTCAACCGCAAGCTGCCGGAAGGCCGCTACGTCGCCTCCTGGGAAGATTTTCATCTGCTCCCCGCCGTCCCCCAGGCCATCGCCCGCCTCAACCAAGCCGGCCTCCGCGTCATCGTCGTCTCCAACCAGCGCGGCATCGCCCTTGGCCTGCACTCCGCCGCCGACGTGCTCGCCATCCACGCCAACCTGCAAACCATCCTGCAGCAATCCGGCGCTCACCTCGACGCCTTCTACTTCTGCCCCCACGGCCACCATCAATGCGACTGCCGCAAGCCGCTCCCCGGCCTCTTCCACCAGGCCGTCGCCCAGTTCCCCTCCATCACCGCCGAAACCAGCGCCATCATCGGCGACTCGCTCTCTGACATTCAGTTCGGCCGCAACCTCGGCATGCTTACCATCTTCCTCGAAGCTGACCCCACCCACCAGAAACCCGGCGCTCACGCCGCCCGCGACCTTGCCGATCAGCACTTCGCCAACTTACCCACCGCCGTCGACGCTCTGCTCGCGTCCGTCTCGCCCTGACTTCTACCCGGCAACAACGCCATCGAGCACGCGGCCAACCGCCTGCTCCATCTCAGCGACGGTCACCGAACGGATACACTTCTTCCCCATCGCGACGCAGGTTTCCAGTTCGCACCCAAAGCACTCCGGTTGGTGAAACACAATTTGGTTGCGTTTGCCCGGCGGAAACCACACTCCCGGCAGCGCCCGCGCGCCAAACACGCACGCACACGGAACCCCCATGCACGCAGCCAGGTGCTTGGGCCCCGAATCCGGCCCGACAAACGCTACAGCGCGCGAGAACACCGCGGCGGACTCCCGCGGAGTCAGGCTCCCAGCCAGGATCACCTTCGCGCCACCCCAGCCCTGCGCGGCAAACTCGCAGACCGCGCTGTCCTCCTTTGACCCCGCCATGACCAGGCCATATTCCGGATATCGGCTGGACAACCGTTCCAGCAGCGCACGCCAGTTCTCCTGTTCCCAGTCGTTCGCCTGCATCTTGCACCCCGGCGCGCACGCCAGCAGGGTCCGCCCGGACAGCGGCGCAAGCACTCTGGTTGCAGTCTCATGCTCCGCATCCGTCAGCCGCAGCTCCCAGTTGCCCAGGTCCTCCGGATGCGCATCCCCAAGCGCTGCAAGCCCTCGCGCCAGCCGATGCGCCTCCGCTTCATACAGCCCGGTCGCCGCATCGAACCGGTGCTTCGGTTCCTCGTCGCCCGGAAGCCCCATCATCCTCCGCACTCCGGCCAGCCGGAAGAACCACCAGTCCCGGCGCACTTGTCCCGGCGACCGCGCCGGCATGAGGTACACCAGCACATCCGGCCGGAAGCGGCGAATCTGCCACGCCAGCCGCAGCAGCTCACCCATCCGCCGCGTGCCCACGGTGTACCGCATATACCCGTGGACCAGTCCCGAATCGCCCAGCACCGCGGCCGCCGGCGGAGCCTTCGCATGCACCGGAAAGTTCGTCAGCAGCACCCGCTCCGCCTGCGGAAACACTCGCTCAATCAGGTGAAAACACGGCAGCGCCACCACCGTATCTCCCAAGCTCCCCAGGCGATAAATCATGACCTTCCGAATCAACGCATCTGGCACGGTGGATTCGATCATAATCGCAAAGCTCCGCGCCGGCCCTCCTCCACCGGCTCGCCAACTTCACTCGCGCACTGGAACCCGCCTCACGCTGCTGCTACAGTTGGATGGACTCCCACAGTCGAGGCAAAACCATACTCTATGTTGAACGCTCTCGAAATCTCGCGCCTGCACGACCAGGCAACCGCCCGCTGGCATCAGGACAAGCCCTGGCCTGATCCAGCCACGCTCGCCCAGCTCAAGGACAACAAACCCCCGCAGGCCTCCGGCGCATCGCGCCACTCCAACGCCCAGCCCAAAGTGCCGGAAGCCCTGCTCGAGCTCGTGCTCACCCATCACCAGGTCAACTTCGACCTCTGGCACCAGGAAGACAAGGCCCGCGAGCCCGGCGCCTCCGCCGCCGCCATCGCGCAGGTCAAGCGCAACATCGACGCGCGCAATCAGAACCGCAATGACCTCATTGAGGCCATGGACCACGTGCTGCTCGCCGCCGCCGGCCGCCAGAAAGCCACCGCTCCGCTCAACTCGGAGTCCCCCGGCCTCATGCTCGACCGGCTCTCCATCCTGGCGCTCAAGATCTACCACACCGGCGAGGAGACTCGCCGAGCCTCCGCCACCGCCGCCCACCGCAAGCGCAACCGCGACCGCCTCGCCCTGCTTGAAGAGCAGCGCAGCGATCTGGCCGGCTGCCTCAATTCGCTCTGGAAAGAATCCCTCGCCGGCAAACGCCGATTCAAACTCTACCGCCAGATGAAGATGTATAACGACCCCGAACTCAACCCAGCCATCTACGCCCACAAACCCAAGCGCAAGAAGCCTGGCCGAAAGGCCAGTTGACCTTCTCGCTCAGTGTGCGTATAAAACCGGAACAAGACCAGCCGACCGTATTCGGACGTTGCCGAGGACATTCAGCCAGAGCCCCGCGCAACCGGTCACTGACATCGTCGCCCACCCCGCACGGCCCTCGCACCATCGCCGCGCATTCCACCTTCCGATAGGGACTGCAACTCCATGAAGACCGCCTCCGCATCCAAACGTCCACGCACCCTCGCCGGGGTCACGTCCGCATCCAGCGACGGCGCCCGCGCCAAGACCCTCGCCCAGTACGAAACCGCCCTGCGCCTGATGCAGGAAGGCAAGTACGACAAGGCGCACACTGCCTTCAACCAGATGCTCGCCTCCAGCCCCGGCGATTTCGCCGAGCGCATCCGCATGTACATTAACGCCTGCCTGCAGCAGTGCGCTAAGGGCAAGACCCAGTTCGCCACCGCCGAGGAGCGCTACGACTACGCCGTCTCCCTGCTCAACGACGGCAACTACGAGGACGCCCGCGCTCACCTGAAGAAAATCATCGACGAAGACAATAAAGCCGACTACGCCTTCTACGGCCTCGCCGTCCTCGCCAGCATGACCGGCGAAGCCCACACCTGCCTCGAACACCTCACCGAGGCCATCCGCCTGAATGCCAAAAACCGTATCCAGGCCCGCGCCGACTCCGACTTCCAGGACATGGCCGACGACCCCCGCTTCACCGAACTCCTATACCCCGAGGTCTAACCCATCCATGATGGACTTCGGCATTGTCGGAGTCATCTGTGAAGCCGAGCGGAAGTTCGACGTCGGACTCCCGTACGACGAATATGCAAACCTGCGAACAGTTGGGGATCTGTACCGTCTCGTGCTCAGAGAGATCCATCTTGAATATCGGCCCGGGCCAGAGATTGAACGGGAACCGCTTCCCTATCCGTCCGTCATCCCACCATCGACGGCCGCGTCTTCGCTCTGGACCAACGCCTTGGTCTGGAAAACTCTCAAGCGCATCATCGTTGACGAACTCCGTGTGGACGCCAGAAACGTCCGAGAATCCGCATCTTTTCGAGGCGACCTTGGCGCGGACTGGCCCGTATAGATGGCTGATGACGGGCGATCATGACCCCTGAACCTTGGCCTCGCACCCTTCCCTGTAAACTGGCCTAGCGCATGTCTCAACCAAATTCACCCCAGCCGTCTCTCCGCGTCGTCGCCATCGGCGGAGGTACGGGCCTCTCGACCCTCCTCCGCGGCCTCAAGCGTTACGTCCCCGCCACCGTCGCCGCGCGCCGCGCCACCGACATTCCGCCCCAGCCCGGTGCCCCCTCCCAACCCGCGCCGGCCCCGGGCGTCCGCCCCGCAAATCAGCCGGACCGCCGTGCCCAGCCCACCACCCCGCAGCTTCCCTGCCTCATCCGCGACCTCGCCGCCGTCGTCACCGTCACCGACGACGGAGGCTCTTCCGGCCGTCTTCGCGAAGACCTCAACATCCTGCCGCCCGGCGACGTGCGGAACTGCATGGTCGCGCTCTCTGAGGACGAACTCCTGCTCGCTCGCCTCTTCCAGTACCGCTTCGAGCAGGGCGACCTCCGGGGCCACAGCTTCGGCAATCTCTTCGTCGCCGCACTCTCCGGCATCACCGGCGACTTCGCCCAGGCCGTGCAGATGTCTTCGCAGATTCTGGCCGCCCGTGGCCGCATTTATCCGGCTACGAATACAAATGTGACTTTAGCCGCCCGCATGGACTCCGGCGATCTCGTCCGCGGCGAAACCAGCATCACCGCCAGTCCGCATCGCATCCTCGAACTCATGCTGGAGCCCGCCGGCTGCGAACCCCTCCCCGGCACCCTCGAAGCCATCGCCAACGCCGACCTTATCACTCTCGGCCCCGGCTCGCTCTACACCTCGCTCATCACCAACCTGCTGGTCCGTGGCATCCCCGAGGCCATTGCCGCTTCCAGGGCCACCCGCGTCTACATCGGCAACCTCATGACCCAGGCCAACGAGTCGCTCGGCCTCACCGCCTCCCAGCACATCGAAAAAATCCTCGAGCACTGCAACGTCCACTGCGGCTCCAACAGCACTGCAAAGCTCTTCGACTACGCACTCATTAACACCGCACCGATCTCACCCACCCTCATCGCGCAGTACGCCCGCGAAGGCCAGTCGCCCATCGACCCCGACCTCGACCGCATCCGCGCCCTCGGCGTCGAGCCCGTTCCCGGCAGCTTCGTCCACGAGGGCAACGTCCTCCGCCACGACCCCGACCGCATCGCCCAGGCACTGCTCGCACTCGCCCTCGCCCGCCACGCCGCGCCACTGCGCGCCTGAGGCCATAGCAACCTGCGCCGCCGCCCTCGCATCCTAACGTCGAGTAGCCGACACTTGCCGGGCTCAGCTCCACGTTTGCCGAGCTGCCGCCTCCGGTGGACGTCCATTTCGTCGACTGGAGACGCCATTCATGCGTTCGTCAACCCACCTCGAATCGCCCCCACTCGAAGCCGCTGAACCGCAAACGTCACTGGCCCCGCGTCCCGTCGAGGCGCGGATGCAGCTCGCCGCCATTGTCGACTCCTCTGACGACGCCATCGTCAGCAAGGACCTTAACGGCGTCGTCACCAGCTGGAACGCCGCCGCCACCCGCCTCTTCGGGTACACGGCCGACGAGATGATCGGCAAATCCATTCTGATCATCATTCCGCCCGAACTCCAATACGAAGAACCGGAAATCCTCCGCAAAGTCACCTCCGGCCAGCGCATTAACCACTTCGAAACCAGGCGCCGCCGCAAGAACGGCGAGTTGGTCAACATCTCCCTCACTCTCTCCCCCATCCGCGACGCCTCCGGTAGAATCGTCGGCATCTCCAAAATCGCTCGCGACATCACCGAACGCAAACAGACCGAAGCCGCGCTATTCGAGTCCGAGCGGATCGCGGCCAGCGGACGCCTCGCCGCCAGCATCGCCCACGAGGTCAATAATCCCCTCGAGGCCATTCTCAACCTCTCCTATCTCCTCGCCTCCCATCCCTCTCTCGATCAGGAGGCCCGCAACTACGCCCAACTCTTGCTCAGCGAAGTCCTCCGCGTCGGCGAGATCACCAAGCAGATCCTCTCCTTCTATCGCGACACCGCATGTGCCGGCGAAGTGGACGTCTCAGCTCTCCTCCAGAGTGTTCTCAGCCTGCACCGCCCAATTTTCGAGAAGAGCTCCATCCAGGTCTCCACCCGGTTACAGCCATTCACCGGCATGTGGGCCCGCCCCAGCGAGCTTCGCCAGGTCTTTACCAACCTCTTCCTCAACGCCATAGACGCCCTGCCCCAGGGCGGCCAGCTCAAGATCGATGTCACCCGCGTGCACCACGGCACCTCAGTCTGCGTCATCATCGCCGACAATGGCCCCGGCATTCCGCAAGAGATCCGCGAGCGAATCTTCGAGCCCTTTTTCTCCACCAAACTCGGCAAAGGGACCGGCCTCGGCCTTTGGGTCTCCCAGACAATCGTGCGCAAGTATGGAGGCACCATCACCGTGCGCACCTCCACCGACTCATCCCGTAAGACGGGCACCATTTTTCGCGTGTGCCTGCCTGCCTCGGCCTAGCTGAATTCCCTCGCTACGCCAGGCTTCATCACTATGGATCCCGATCGCCTAAACCGCGATCTCCACCAGCCCCGGCTCCACCGTCCGCTTCAACTGCCCGCACGCCGCATAAATGTCCCGCCCCCGCGGCCTGCGCGTAAACGTCGGAATCCCGCCGTCAATCAGCATCCGGTGAAATACCGCAACCTCCTCCGGCTTCGGCTGATGAAACTCAATCCCCGGCCCCGGATTCCACACGATCAAATTCACCTTCGCCTTCATCCCCTTCAGCAGCGCCAACACCTCGCGCGCATGTTCCGGCTGGTCGTTCACCCCGCCCAGCAGCACATACTCAAACGTCACATACTCCCGCTTCCCGAGCGGCAGCGCCCGCACCGCCTCCAACAACGCCGCAATGTCCCACTTCTTCGTAATCGGCATAATCTCGCGCCGCACCGCGTCATTCGACGCGTTCAAACTCAAGGCCAGCTTCGGCCGCACCGTTTCTTTTCCAAACTGCAAAATCCCCGGCAATATCCCGCTCGTCGACACAGTCATCCGCGACTCCGGAATCCCCATCGCCCGCAGCAAATGCACCGCCCGCATAAACGCGTCATAGTTCAGAAACGGCTCGCCCATCCCCATAAACACCAGGTTGATCCGGCTGGGCGTCTCCACGCCCTTCCCGCTCCCAATCCGTACCTGCTGCCGGTTCAACACCGCCGCCACCTGCCCCGCAATCTCTCCCGCCGTCAAATTCCGCCGAATCCCCAGCTTCGCCGTCAAACAAAACTGGCAATTCACCGCACACCCCACCTGGCTCGAAACACAAATCGTCGCCCGCTTGTACCCATCCCCCACCGAGCCCCCACCAACGAACGAATTGTCATTCTGAGCGGTACGCGAAGAATCCCCGTATTTTCTCTTGCCCATGTCGGGCGCAGCAGAGGGTCCAAACTCCACCGCATCCTCCGCGTCCCCAATCTCACCCTCCTCCTCCTCTTCCGTCGCCGCCTCACTCCCATCCCCCCGCTCGCCGCCATCCCCACCCGGCATCCAGACCGTCTCCACGGTCTCCCCATCCGCCATCCGCATCAGGTAGCGTTCCGTCCCATCCACACTCTTCGCCGTCTGGATAATCTCCGGCAGCCCCACGCACCACCCCTGTGCCGCCAACTCCTCCCGCAGCGCCGCCGGCAGCGCTGTCATCTCCTCCAGTCGCCCCACTCGTTGCCGGTACAGCGCCTCAAACACCTGCCGCGCCCGATACGGCTTCTGCCCCAGCCCCATCATCCGGTCGGTCAACTCCGTCAACTCCATCCCAAACAGCGGCTTACCCCCTGCCGCCCCGCCCGTCCCGGCCATGCTCAAATCCGTTGCCATCGCTACAATTCAGTTTAGCCGCAGTCCGCCAATGCCGCCGCGGCCTCCGCGAACATCCAATCCGTATGACAGAATAAAGTTTGGCCTGTCGCACTCAGGAGTCGCATGATCGAAACTGCCCCGGTTTTGCCCGCAACCCCATCCCACGCTCGCAGCATCCGCCGCACCCGCCTGCCCAACGGCCTGCTCGTCCTCACCGAATCCATTCCCTACGTCCGCTCCGTCTCCATGGGCGTCTGGATCGCCTCTGGCTCCCGCGACGAGTCGCTCGACCTCAACGGCATCTCCCACTTCGTCGAGCACATGGTCTTCAAAGGCACCACCTCGCGCTCCGCCCAGCAGTTCGCCCGCGAAGCCGACTCCATCGGCGGCAACTTCGACGCCTTCACCGGCAAGGAGAGCATCTGCTTCAATGTCAAAGTGTTAGACGAAAATGTTGCGCCGGCACTTGACCTTCTCGCCGACCTCGTCCTCCACCCCACCTTCACCCCCGACGACATCTCCCGCGAACAAGGCGTCATCCTCGAAGAGATCAAGATGGACGAGGACAATCCCGACTACCTCGTCCACGAGACCTTCACCCAGAACTTCTGGAAGGGCCACGCCCTCGGCCGCCCCATCCTCGGCACCGTCAAAACCGTCTCCGCCTTCGATCGCCAGGTCGTCCTCGACTACTACGCCGGCCGCTTCACTCCGCGCAACATGGTCTTCTCCGCCGCCGGCCATCTCCACCACGACGCCTTCGTCGCCCAGGTCGCCGAGCGCTTCGCCGGCCTCCCCGCCGGCACCGACACGCCCCTCGCCCACCTCCCCGCCCCCGCCACCAACCCGCACATCACCCTCAAGCGCAAAAAGTCTCTAGAGCAGGTTCAGCTCTGCCTCGGCGTCCCCGCCCCGCCGGTCGATTCGCCCTCTCGTTACGCCGTCTATTTGCTCAACACCATGCTCGGCGGCGGCATGAGCTCGCGCCTCTTCCAGACCATCCGCGAGGACCGCGGCCTCGCCTACTCCATCTACTCTGAGACCAATCCCTTCCGCGACGCCGGATGCCTCGCCATCTATGCCGGCACCTCCGCCGAAAAAACTCCCGAAGTCCTCCGCCTCACCATCCAGGAACTGCACCGCCTCAAAGCCGACCCTGTCTCTCACCCCGAACTCAAGCGAGCCAAGGACCAGCTCAAGAGCAACATCGTGCTCGGCCTCGAATCCTCCTCCAGCCGCATGTCCAACCTAGCCCGCCAGGAGATGTACTTCGGCCGCTTCTTCTCCATCGGCGAAATCGTTGCCGAAGTCGAATCCGTAGTCCCCGCCGAGGTCCAGGCCCTCGCCCAGCAACTCTTCCACCCCGACGCCATCGCCCTCACCCTCGTCGGCAACCTCGGCGACCTCACCGTCGACCGCGCCGCCCTCGCCTGCTGAGGACCATCAAGAATCTGTCATCCTGAGCGGAGTTTGGTGCGCTTTGCGCCAAACGGAGTCGAAGGATCTGCGGTCGCCTCGGCCTGCCCACCCAAACTTGTCATCCTGAGCGGAGTTTGGTGCGCTTTGCGCCAAACGGAGTCGAAGGATCTGCGGTTGCCTCGGCCTGCCCATTCGCTTCCCATCTCGCTGTCATCCGCCCACGCAAAACGTCTATACTTTATAGCTGTCAGACTTTAGAGGTAACACGAGCCCCATGAAGACCACCGCCCGCACCCTCCTGCTCCAAACCCTCGAGCCTCGAACCTCGAACCTCGAACCTGCCTCCGCCGGCTTCACCCTTATCGAGCTCCTCATCGTCATGTCCATCATGCTTATCCTGATGGCTCTCGCCGTCCCCCAGATGCTCAAGCTCAAGAAACACGCAGACGAGACCTCCGCCACCCAGACCATGCGCACCATCGGCCAGGCCGAGATGGAATACGATTCCACTTACCACACCTACGCCTGCCCACTCTCCCTGCTGGGCGGCGATCCTAAGTCCGGCGCGCCCACGCCTCAGGGCGCGCAATTGCTTGATCCCGCGCTCGCGTCCACCTCGCAGAAGTCCGGATACTCCTTCTCCATCACCTGCGGCAGCAAGGTCACCATCAATAACCAGGACGCCTACAATTCCTACGACCTCAGCGGCGTGCCCCAGGCCATCGGCAAGACCGGCGACAATGGCTACTGCTCCGACGAGAACAATATCGTCAAGGTCGACCCCGCCGGCGGCAACAACTGCACCCAACCCATCCAGTAGCTGCCTGGCTGATCTACACTGCTCATCATGATGGACGAACGTTCTTCCTCGTCGCCTCCATTACCTCCGTCTTCGGCCGCATCCGGCCCGCTGCCCAATCCCGCATCCGCCGCGCCCAGGCGCCGCCGCTTCCGCGCATGGATGTGGATCGCCATCATCGTCGTCTGCATCGCGATGATCCCCATCCTGCTCTTCTTCGCGTTCACCTTCCCCGCGTTGCGGTCCGTCAAGAAGACCGCCAACGAAGCCTCCGCGGTCCTGGCCATGCGCAACATCGGGCAGGCTGAGAGCCAGTACAGCGCCACCTACCCCACCATCGGCTACGCCTGCACCCTCGCCGTCCTCGGCGGAGCTTCGGGCTCGCCCACCTCGCAGGCCGCGCAGCTCATCGATCCCGCACTCGCCTCCACCGGCCAGAAAGCCGGCTACGCCTTCACCCTCACCTGCGGCAACAAGGTCACCCTCAACGACCAGGACACCTACACCTCCTATCGCCTCACCGCGGTTCCCCTGGCGCCCGGCAAAACCGGCAACCGCGGCTACTGTTCCGACCAGGACGACGTCCTCAAGTTCGACCCCTCCGGCGGCACCGACTGCACTCACCTCTTCCAGTAGGCGCTCTTGCCCTCGCCCCTCCCCGCTGTCACTCTGAACCCACTGAAGAATCCCCGCATTTCGCTCCTGCCTATAAAACTGAAGCTGTCATCCTGAGCGGGACACTTTCGAACTTGTCATTCTGAGGCGTAGCCGAAGAATCCCTGTAGTTCGTCCAGCCACCGCCCATGCTTTTTCAAACTTGTCATTCTGAGCGGTACCTCCTTTCGAACTTGTCATCCTGAGCGGAGCGCAGCGAAGTCGAAGGACCTGCGGTTCCCCCTTTTGCGCTCACGCCCAATTTTCTGTCATTCTGAACGCGGTGAAGAATCCCAGCATTTCGCTCCTCGCGCCCCTCCTTCTCGTGGCTATCGCCGCTCTCGCCCAGCCCGACCAGTCCCTCATCCGCCGCGTCGACGACCACTACAACCACCTCCACACCCTCCGCGCCCGCTACACCGAGCACTACACCGGCATGGGCCTCGACCGCACCGAAACCGGCACCCTCCTCCTCCGCAAGCCCGGTCTCATGCGCTGGTCCTACGACCAGCCCCCCGGCAAAGTCTTCGTCCTCGACGGCCGCTACGGCTGGTTCTACACCCCCGGCGACGCCCAGGTCGCCCGCACTTCCGCCAAAAAACTCGACGATCTCCGCTCCCCACTCCGCTTCCTCCTCGGTCACACCGAACTCGCCAAGGAACTCGACCAGCTCGCCACCGCTCCCGACGGCGCAAACTTCAAGATCACCGGCGTACCCAAAGGCATGGCCCAGCGCGTCCGCCTGCTCACCCTTGTGGTCACTCCTGCCGGCGTCATTCAGGCCATGAAGATCGAGGAGATCGATGGCTCCACCACCGACTTCACCTTCTCCAACATCCAGGAAAACATCCCCACCAAACCCTCCGACTTCATCTTCATCCCACCCCCCAACATCCCCGTAGTCGACAGCGAGCCCCCCGTCTGAAACCAATCATCCACAACGGCTCACAGCTCATGCCTCATAGCTGAAAGCCGAAAGCTGAAAAACACACCCGTCCTGAGTCGGGGCACCCCAAAAACACTCAAAATCCTTGACACCCCGACTACAATAGTTACAGGGGGTTTCTCATCGCATTTCATCCACAGGCTAGCCGCGCCCACGTCCACAGATGCGCCTAACTGCAATGGATGGAGCGATTTGCAGGTAACTCACTTGTTTTCTGGATCATATGCTGTAAGCTGTTTGTTTTGTTGATCATGCAAGTTTGGGGGGAGGGGGGGGTGAGCCCTGATCCTCGCACCGCAGAAAGGAAGCAATTGAGTTCGACGAACACTCCCGCGCAAACGGTAAAAATATTTTCCACCGCCGAGTTCCACGCCGCCGTCCTGAACCTCGCCCCGGTTATCGCCGTCTTCGACTGCGACGGCACCCTCTGGTCCGGCGACGCCGGCTCCGGCTTCATGCGCTGGACCGTCGAGCAGCAGATCCTCTCGCCCGAAGCCATCGCCCGCCTCGACCTCCGCTATCGCGGCTACCTCGCCGGCCAGGTCTCCGAACTCTCGATCTGCGGCGAGATGGTCCAGATCTACGCCGGCCTCCGCGAGTCCGACATGCGCGCCGCCGCCGCCGAGTACTTCCGCACCCAGGTCGAGCCCAACATCTTCCCCGAGATGCAATTCCTCATCCGCGAACTCCTGTACCGCGGCGTCGAAATCTGGGCGGTCAGCTCCACCTGCGACTGGGTCGTCGACGAAGGCGTCCGCCGCTTCGACATCCCACCCAGCCGCGTCCTCGCCGCCAGGGTCGCCATCGCCAACGGCCTCGTCACCGACACCCTCCTCGACGTCCCCACCGACGAGGGCAAGGTCACCGCGCTCGCCCGCACCGCCATCACCTCGCCCGACGCCGTCTTCGGCAACTCCATCCACGACGCCGCCATGCTCGCCATCGCCCGCCCCAGCGGCGCCTTTCCCGTCAACCCCTCCCCCGCGCTCCTCTCGCGCGCCGCCACCGAACACTGGCCCATCTACTACCCCGCCTCCGTCGCGCCAGGCTCCGACGTATCATCCTGAGCGGAGCGAAGCGAAGTCGAAGGACCTGCGGTTTCAACCATCAACTAGCAACTAGCAACTGGCAACTGGCAACTGGCAACTGGCAACTGGCAACTGACGACTATGCTCCTCGAAGGCCTCCACATCCCGCTCACCACCCCGTTCCATCCCGACGGCCGCCTGAACCCGCACAAGCTCGCCGCCAACGTCGCCCGCTACTGCCGCACGCCTGCCGCCGGCCTCATCGTCCTCGGTCCCTCCGGCGAGCCCACGCTGCTCTCCGACGATGAATCCCACGAAGTCCTCCGCATCGCCGCCGACTCCGCAGCCCCCGAAAAGGTTCTCATCGCCGGCATCTCCCGCGACAGCGTTGCCGCCACCCTCGAACTCGCCAACTTCGCCGCCGAGCACCGCTACGACGCCGTCCTCATCGGCAAACCGGGCATCCTGGCGTCCTTCGGGATCGACCGTCCGCAACCCGGAAATCGTCCGGTCGAGGTCCTCACTTACTTTCAAACGCTCGCAGATCGCTCGCCGATTCCGATCATCCTGCTTAACGCTCGCGACCGCGCCCTGACTGTCGACGCAATCGTCGAACTCGCGGCGCACCCCAACATCATCGCGCTCCTCGACGTGCAGCCTCATAACATCCGATCCGATGCTTTCGGCCAACTGCGGGCTCGCACCGACACAATCCGGCGCACCGTCACCGTCACTCCCACATTCGCCGCCGTAACAACCCGCATGCAAATGGCGGCTACAGCCGGCACGCTGGTTTCCGCGGCAAGCCTCACCGGGTCCGTAACCGCAGTCGCCGCACCGCCAGTGAACACAGTCCGCACCCGAACAAAATCTGTCGGCTTCCAGATCATAGCCGGCGATACAGAGGGCATGTTCGATGGCCTGTGCGCGGGAGCCACGGGCATCGCTCCAGCCTTCGCCGCCTGCGCCCCGCAAGTCTGTTTCGAGGTCTTCGCCGCGTGGAAGGACAACGACCAACCGCTAGCCGAAGAAAAGCAATCACGCCTTGGCGAATCTGCCCACTTCGCCGAAGAAATCCTTGGCCCCGGCGGCCTGAAGGCTGGCTGCGACCTCAATGGCTACTTCGGCGGCCAACCCCGCCTGCCGCATCTTCCGCCCACCGGCGCCGAGCGCGCCGAACTAGAGCAGCTCATGAAGCCGCTCCGCAACTAGCAGTTCTTTGACAATCCGCCAGCCGCAAGCGATGGGGCGCCCCATCCATGCGCAGTCTCATCGCGAATGGGTGGGATGTAAGGATTCCGCCCGGCCTAAGCCAGCGCCACCGCCCGCGCCGCATGCAACTCCTGCAGCGCAAACACGCTCAGCGTCCCGCCTTGCAGCGCCGCAATTCCCTCCGCCGCCGCCCGCGCCGCCGCCAGCGTCGTGATCGTCGGAATCCGCGCCAGCACCGCCGCCCGCCGGATCGCCTTCTCATCGAAGAACGTCTCCTGCCCGCGCGGCGTGTTCACGATCAGCTGAATCCGGTCGCCCTTGATCAGGTCCACCACGTTCGGCCGTCCTTCTTTCACCTTGTACACGCGCTCCGGCTGCAATCCCGCCTGTTCCAGCACTTCGGCCGTTCCATGCGTCGCCACCAGGTGAAAGCCCATCTCAACGTACGTCTTTGCCAGCGACACCAGCGCTTCCTTGTCGTGGTCGTTCACGCTCATAAAGATCGTGCCCTTCAGCGGCAGCACCTGTCCCGCGGCAATCTGCGCCTTGGCAAACGCCTCGCCAAAGTTGTCCGCCACGCCCATCACCTCGCCGGTGGACTTCATCTCCGGTCCCAGCACCGTATCGACGCCCGGAAACTTGCCCCACGGAAACACCGGCGACTTCACAAAAAAGTGGTCGCCCGTCTCCAAATCCTTGCCGCTTTCGACGACCTCCGGCAACAGTTCCTTCAGCGTCCGCCCGACCATCAGCCGCGACGCGATCTTCGCCAGCGGAACGCCCGTCGCCTTCGACACATACGGCACCGTGCGCGACGCCCGCGGATTCACCTCAATCACGAACACCTTGCCCCGCTGAATCGCGAACTGGATGTTCACCAGCCCAATCACGTTCAGCGCCATCGCCAGTTTGCGCGTATGCTTGCGGATCGTCTCCAGCACCTCCTCGCTCAAATCCACCGCCGGCAGCACGCATGACGAGTCGCCGGAGTGAATTCCCGCTTCCTCGATGTGCTGCATGATTCCGGCAATCACTACGTCCTCGCCGTCGCACAGCGCATCCACGTCGCACTCAGTCGCATTCTCCAGAAAGTGGTCGATCAGCACCGGCCGCTCCTGCGAGTACTCAATCGCCGTGCTCATGTAGTTGCGCACCGCGTCGTCGTCAAACGCGATTACCATCGCGCGCCCGCCCAGCACGTAGCTCGGCCGCACCAGCACCGGATAGCCGACGCGATTCGCGCCCGCAACAGCCTCCTCCACGCTGGTCGCCATCGCGCCTTCAGGCTGCGGAATCCCCAACTCCGTAATCAGCTTGCCGAACCGCTTGCGGTCCTCCGCCAGGTCAATCGACTCCGGCGAAGTCCCAATAATCGGCACCCCCGCGCGCTTCAGCGGCAGACTCAGATTCAGCGGCGTCTGCCCACCAAACTGCACAATCATCCCAACCTCAGCCCCGCCGGAAGCCTCGTGCTCATACACTGCCAGCACATCTTCCAGTGTCAGCGGCTCAAAGTACAACCGGTCCGAAGTGTCGTAGTCGGTCGAGACGGTCTCGGGATTGCAGTTCACCATGATCGTCTCGTAGCCGTCCTCGCGCAGCGCAAACGCCGCATGGCAGCAGCAGTAATCGAACTCGATTCCCTGCCCAATCCGGTTCGGCCCGCTGCCCAGGATAATGATCTTCTTCTTCGCTGTCGGCGCCGCCTCGTCCTCCTCGTCGTAGCAACTGTACAGATATGGCGTGTAGCTCTCAAACTCCGCTGCGCATGTATCCACCAGCTTGAACACCGGCTTCACGCCCAGTTTCGTCCGCAGCTCGCGCACCGCTGCAATCCCGGCCGCGCCCTCCAACTTCCACTCCGCAGCCAGCCGCTCGTCGGACACGCCCATCCGCTTCGCCGCACGCAGTTCCTCCGCTGTCGCTGCAGGCCCTGTCGCCGCAATCGCCTTGATCTCGTCGGTGATCTGTTTCATCTGGTTCAGAAACCACGGATCCATTCCGGACATGCGCGCCACTTCGCGCACGCTCATCCCCTTCTCAAACGCGTAGCGCACGTAGGCCAGCCGCTCCGGATGCGGCGTCACCAACCGCTGCGTCAGCCGCCGCGGCTCAATGTCCGCCGCCGTCGCCTTCTTGCCCGTCTCCAGCGACCGCACCGCCTTCATCAACCCTTCCTTGAAGGTCCTGCCAATCGCCATCACCTCGCCCACCGACTTCATCTGCGGCCCCAGGCCCTCGTCCGCGCCCGGAAACTTCTCGAACTGCCACTTGGGAATCTTCACCACCACGTAATCGATAGTCGGCTCGAAACACGCCGGAGTCGCCTTGGTAATGTCGTTCTGAATCTCGTCCAGCGTGTAGCCCACCGCCAGCCGCGCCGCGATCTTCGCAATCGGAAACCCCGTCGCTTTACTCGCCAGCGCGCTCGACCGGCTCACTCGAGGGTTCATCTCGATAATCGTCATCCGGCCGTTATGCGGATTCACCGCGAACTGCACATTGCTGCCGCCAGTCTCCACGCCAATCTCACGGATGCACGCAATCGCCGCATCGCGCATCACTTGGTACTCGCGATCGGTCAGCGTCTGCGCCGGTGCCACCGTGATCGAGTCGCCGGTATGCACGCCCATCGGATCGAAGTTCTCAATCGAGCAGATGATGATCACGTTGTCCTTCAGGTCGCGAATCACCTCCAGCTCGTACTCTTTCCACCCCAGCACGCTCTCTTCAATCAGGCACTCGTGCACCGGCGACAGGTCCAGCCCGCGCGATAGAATGTCCGTCATCTCCTCGCGGTTGTAGGCAATGCCGCCGCCCGATCCGCCCAGCGTAAAGCTCGGCCGGATCACCACCGGAAATCCGATCTTCCCCGCAAACGCCAGCCCATCGCTCACGTTCCGCACCAGCTGCGACTTGGGCATATCGAGCCCGATCCGGGACATCGCATCCTTGAACAGCAGCCGGTCCTCGGCCTTCTTGATGGCCTCCAGTTTCGCGCCAATCAGCTCAACGCCATACTTCTCCAGCACGCCCGAATCCGCCAGTTCCACCGCAAGATTCAGCGCCGTCTGCCCGCCCACCGTAGGCAGCACCGCGAACACCCCACCATGCTTGTCGTCCCACCCTTGCTTGTCATTCTGAGCCGTAGGCGAAGAATCCCCGTATTTGTTCCCGCCAAATAACCCCCGCCCCTGCTTGTCATTCTGAGCCGAAGGCGAAGAATCCCCGTAGTTGCTCCCAAATCCGCCACCGACTCGTCTGTCATTCTGAGCCGAAGGCGAAGAATCCCCGTAGTTGCTCCCAAATCCGCCACCTACTCGTTTGTCATTCTGAGCCGAAGGCGAAGAATCCCCGTAGTTGCTCCCAAATCCGCCACCTACTCGTTTGTCATTCTGAGCCGAAGGCGAAGAATCCCCGTAGTTATTGCTGGCGACATTGCGGTCCCCGCCCATCGCCTCCGCCTCAACCCGAATAATCTCCGCCAGATAATCCGCCGTCAGCGGCTCAATATACGTCCGGTCCGCGACCTCCGGGTCGGTCATGATGGACGCTGGGTTTGAATTCACCAGCACCACCTCATAGCCCTCGGCCTTCAGCGCCTTGCACGCCTGCGTGCCGGAGTAGTCGAACTCCGCCGACTGCCCAATCACAATCGGCCCTGAGCCGATCACCAATATCTTCGCAATGTCATTTCTACGTGGCATTGATTCATTCACCCGTCGTTAGTGCTCTTGCCTTGAGGGATTTCAACAGCAAGTCAAAAGAGAGTTCGGCTGACGGTTCGCGATACACGCCGTGCAAACCCTCGTCCCTGGAAGATGTCAGTAGACAAGCATGATCGTAATGCCTGTCACGAATGAGTTTCGTCAATAGAATCTCGTACCGCTTTGTATACGAAGCATTCATGAATTCGGGGAACACCTTGAAGTGAGTCTCCTTGACGCCAACAGGACGGTTGGACTCAGGGGCATCTTCGATCATCATGAAGTAGCCAAGCCACGGCCTCGCGGAGGGAGCAAATGCACCTTCGCGATAGGCCGCCCAAAGGTCTGTCGCGCTCCCTAAGGCTTCTTCCGTTCGATTATTGAAGTTGTTCCCAAAGGACCCCACCTGTGATTTGAACTCAAGTGCGGCGACAAGCTTCTTGTCGGAAACCACCAGCAGATCCCAACATTTTTCGGGCCTATACCACCCGGGAATCTCGACAGCTCGATCACAATAAATGCTTGGGCGGTCCATTCCTGACTCTTCGAGATAATCGCATACCAAATCGGCGAACCCTTGAAGCTGTTTGCCGCCCGTTACCGCACTTCGTGCCCCGGCGTCCTTTTGTCCCGACCGGATACCCTGATTCTCCGACTGCGCGGAGCGGGTTTGCCAGAAATATCGAACCGCCTTCTTGAGCTGCTCCTCCCATCTCGGATCGAGTGTCATATTTCATGCTCCTCAATCAGCAGAGGGGTAGTGAACAAGCCGCTCGTTTCCCGATCAAGCCGATTGAGAGCGGATTCGAAATAAGTTGCCTGCACCTCATAGCCAATACTGTTGCGACCGTTGCGAGCTGCTGCAATGCTAGTAGTAGCTGTGCCAGAGAACGGATCTAAGACAGTGTCTCCGACAAAACTAAACATTCGGATAAGTCTCTCCGCCAGTTCGACGGGATAAGGAGCAGGGTGATGTTTAGTTGACTCGCCGGTCAAACCAGTCCATATCTGCTGGAACCATTTTTGATAGTCCTGGGCGCTAATTACACTCAAAAGCCGCGCTGCAGCATCCGGCTTTCGGTAACCACCCGGCTTCCGAAACATGAGGATGTACTCAATGTCGTTCTTAATGACTGCATTGGGTTCATACGGCTTGCCAAGGAACCCGCCCACGCCAGCTTCATATGCCGCATTAGCGATTTTGTGCCAAATAATTGGGGCGAGATTATCGAAACCAATCTTGCGACAACTCTCTTGAATGCTCGAATGCAATGGAACGACCGTATGTCTCCCATCATTCTGCCGTCGAGAAAGACAAACATCTCCTACAACGCAAACCACTCTTCCGCCCGGAACCAGCGCGTCGTAACATCGCCTCCACACTCGACTCAACTCGTCAATAAACAAGTTGTAGTCCTCAAGATGGCCGAGTTGTCGATCGCTATCTTCGTAACGCTTCAAGGTCCAGTATGGAGGCGAAGTCAGGACCAAATGCACCGAATTAGTCCCGAGAGAATTCATCTCCCGAGCATCACCGCGGACTAGATATTGAGTTGTCGGGATCGTTTGAATAGCTCTGGCAATCTCGTCGAGCAGTTTTGTGTTCTTCGCAAGCTCCGGAATTGCCGTTTGCTCCAGTCCCTCGCCGCTCAGACCAGACGGCAAATAGGAAAACAAATCTATATCCTGAAAGCTAAATTGCTTCACAGGCAGATCGGGCGGAATTGCAAAAGCCGGGAAAGCACTCATTTCTTCCACTCTTCCATCATCTTCCTAAAATCCCGGAACAAATAATGCGAATCATGCGGCCCCGGACTCGCCTCCGGGTGGTACTGCACGCTGAACATCGGGTCTGTCTTATGCCGCAGCCCGGCCAGCGTGTGGTCATTCAGATTCGTATGCGTCCGCTCCACATCATCCGGCAGCGAGTCGGGATCAACGTTGAAATTATGGTTCTGCGCGGTGATCTCCACCTTGCCCGTCTGGTGGTTCATGATTGGATGATTCCCGCCGTGGTGCCCGAACTTCAGCTTGTAAGTCTTGCCGCCCAGCGCCAGCCCAAAGATCTGGTGTCCCAGGCAAATCCCGAAGATCGGCTTCTTCCCTTGCAGCTTGCGTACCGTCTCGATGGCATACTCCAGCGGCTCCGGGTCGCCCGGCCCGTTCGAGAAGAACACGCCGTCCGGATTCAGCGCCAGTGTCTCTTCCGCGGTCGTCTTCGCCGGAACCACGGTCACGCGGCAGTTCTCCCGCGTCAGCATGCGCAGGATGTTCCGCTTGATCCCAAAGTCATACGCCACCACATGCAGCGGCTCGCGCTCCTCGGCGGCCTTGTCCTCGCCCGGCAACAGCTCATCGCCCGTCTGATTCTTCGGCTCGTCGGCATCCCACCCATACGCGGCCTTCGTCGTCACCACGCTGGCCAGGTCCGTGCCTTCCATCTTGCGAATGGCTCGCGCCTTCGCCACCAGCGCGTCGGCGTCCAGAGTGTCGCCGCAAGCGATCACCCCGCGCATCACGCCATGCGTCCGCAGATGCCGCACCACCGCCCGCGTATCGACCTCCGCGATCACCGGAATGCCATTTCGTTCCAGAAAATCGTCGGCAACCTCGGTCGCCCGCCAGTTCGAACTCATCGCCGAAAACTCGCGCGTCACCAGGCCTTCGATGTAGGGTCGCACCGCCTCAGAATCGCTCGGCGTCGTCCCATAGTTCCCAATATGCGGATTGGTCAGCACCACAATCTGGCCCGCATACGAGGGATCCGTAAAGATCTCCTGGTAACCGGTCAGCGATGTGTTGAAGACAACTTCGCCCGCAGCCTCGACCGGCGCGCCGTGTCCCCTGCCGCGAAAGACGCGCCCGTCCTCGAGTGCAAGGATCGCCTGGATTGCCTGCATTGTGCCTACTCCCGTGGAATCCAAAAGGAGTGGATTCAATCGATTCTATCAGCATCCGGGCGCCCCGTACGAACCGTCCCAGGCCCACTTTTCCACCGCCCAAATGCGCGCCAACCGGACCCGCCCAGACCCCGGAACTCCTATACCGCCCCCGGTCTTCTATTTGTCATTCTGAGCCGTAGGCGAAGAATCCCCGTAGTGGTTCAGCCAAGAACGCCCCAGGCGCGTGCCGGTCGCCATCGCTTTTCCCTGGCAACCGCCTCCGCAACTACCTCTCCGCCACGGTCTTATTCCGCAGTTCCCCAATCCCGTCGATCCGGATCACCATCTCCTCGCCGGGCTTCAGCCAACGCTGCGGATTCCGCCCCATCCCCACGCCCGCTGGAGTTCCCGTGCTGATTACATCGCCCACCTGCAGCGGCACTATCCCGGAGATGTACTCAATCAGCGCCGGAACCCTGAAGATCATTTTGCTGGTATTTGAATCCTGCAGCTTCTCCCCGCCAATCGTCAGGCTGATGTTCAGCGCATGCGGATCCGGCACCTCATCCTTGCTCACCACCCACGGCCCCATCGGCGCAAACGTCGGAAAGCTCTTGCCCAGCGACCATTGCGTCGTTGCTCGCTGCACATCGCGTGCGCTCACGTCGTTCATCATCGTGTACCCGAAGACATGCTCCATCGCCGCGCTCGCCGGAATCTGGTACCCCGGCTTGCCAATCACAACCGCCAGCTCCGCCTCGTAATCCACCTTCGCGCTCGCCTTCGGCAGCACCACATCCTCATCCGGCCCAATCACCGAGGACGACAGCACCAGGAACACCGTAGGCACCTTCTGCACCTCAGTCTTCGATTCCGCCGCATGCTCGGCGTAGTTCACCCCAATCCCAAAGATCCGCGGCGGGGCCGGAACCGGCGCCAGCAGCGTCACGCCCTCCATTGAAATGGCCCGTTGCGAGCGCGCCATATCCGCCTGCACGCTCGCCACCGCCGCCATAAACGCAATCGAATCCTTGAATCCCTCGGCGCTCAGGTCCACAATGCCGCCTTCAACCACCAGCCCAGGCCTCTGCCCATAATCGCCGCACTGAAAGGTAACCAGCTTCATGCACTCCTCCACGCCGAGCCGCCTGGAAAGCGATACGCCCCCAGCGATTCCGCCTTCATTTCGATGCTGAATCCCGGTCGCACCGGCAGTTGATAATGCCCCCGCACAATCCGCACCGGATCCAGAAAATGCTCATGCAGATGATCGACGAACTCGATCACCCTATCCTCCATGCCGCACGAAACCCGCAAGTAATCGAAGCTGGAAAGGTGCTGCACATACTCGCACAGTCCCACCCCGCCCGCATGCGGACAAATCACCACGCCGAACTTCGCCGCCATCAGCAGTGTCGCCAGGTTCTCATTCAACCCCGCCACTCGGCTCGCATCAATCTGGCATACATCAATCGCCTGCGCCTGCAGCAGCTGTTTGAACATCACGCGGTTCTGGCAGTGCTCTCCCGTCGCAATCCGCACTGGCTTCACCTCGCGCCGGATGCGCGCATGCCCCAGCACATCGTCCGGATTGGTCGGCTCCTCCATCCAGTAAGGCTTCGCCTCCGCCAGCATTCGCGTCCGCGCAATCGCCTCGTCGACCCCCCACTTCTGGTTGGCGTCCACCATCAGCTTGTTCTCCCAGCCAATCTCCTCGCGCATCAGCAGCGCCCGCCGCAGGTCGTCCTTCGCCTCGCCGCCCACCTTCAGCTTGAAGTGTGTCCACCCCTCCGCCAGCCCCTCCCGGCACAGCCGCCGCACCTTCTCATCGCTAAAGCCGAACCACCCCGCCGAGGTCGTGTACGCCGGATACCCCTCCGCCGCCAGCCGTGCCAGCCGCTCCGCCATCCCTACGTGGCTGCGCTGCAAAATCTCCATCGCCTCCTGCCGCGAGATCGCATCGTCGATATAGCGGAAGTCCACCGCGGAACAAATTTGCTCCGCCGGCATCTCTGCCAGCAGCCGCCACACCGGCTTGCCTTCCGCCTTGGCCCACAGGTCCCACACCGCGTTGATCAGTGCGCCCGCGGCCATGTGGATCACGCCCTTCTCCGGCCCCAGCCAGCGAAACTGGCTGTCTTCCGTCAGCAGTCGCGAGAAAGCGCACAGGTCCTCGGTAATCCCCTCCAGCGTTCGCCCCACCGCCTGCTGCGCCAGGTACTCAATCGCCGCCGCGCACAGTTCGTTGCCGCGCCCCAGCGTAAACGCCAGCCCATGTCCCTGCCACTCCGAGTTCGTCTCCAGGATGCAATACGCCGCCGAATAATCCGGATCCTTGTTCACCGCATCCGAACCTATATTCCCCAACGACGTCGGGAACCGCACATCCAGCACCCGCACTCCCGTAATCCTGATCTCGCTCACGCATCCACTCCATCTCAAATCTTGGATCCGCCCGGGCAAACCCTTCCGCCCAGCCATCCACCCACCAACGCCATCTTACCCGACACGATTGCAGCAGTTTCCTCCACGGCCAGGAGGATCTGCGCATGAGTGTTACCGGACCAGTGGGGTCGCCGTAAACCAAGGCTTCCAACCGGCTGTCGATCCGCCACCTTCGGGACCCCGCCGAGTCGTCATGCCAACCTTTCGGCTCGTCACGCTGACCCCATCGGCGCGTCAAGCTGACCCCCATCGGTCGTCACTCTGACTCGAAGAGTCAGAATCTCAGTCGTCGCATGGTCGAGGCACGCCTCCCTTCGCTATCCCCGCCCTCCACCTGACTCACAAGCTGATACCCGATGGCCGGCAGCCGACAGCTGACAGCTGACAGCTGACAGCTGACAGAGATAGCTGACAGCTGACAGCCGACAGCCGACAGCCGACAGCCGACAATACAAGAAAACACCTCATCTCACTCCGTGTCCTCTCTTCCCCTCCCTATGTGCCACCTCTGATTCGCTTTCCTAACCCAAAAATCTGGATGTCAAGCCCCCAAACCTGTGCAAAACCCGTCCACAATTCACAATCCAAACGAAATCAAATCTCCCGCAAAAGTACATTTGAGTTATGTGCACTTTGGTATCATTAACATAGTTGAGTTAAACAGCAAGGCCCGGCGCATCCCCGCCGGGCTTTTGCCTCTGTCTTAACCCATCCGGACTAGGCCGACCGGTCCCTCACTGTGCCCGGAGCCGGCCTTAGGAGCGAGCTTCGGAGATGCTGCTGAAAAAGCCGGTCTCACTTAAGGGCACGGCTTCAGCCGTGCCGTCACCGCCGCGAGCGCAGCCCGGCTTTAGCCTCTGGGGTCACATTTTGGCCGGCCCTGGCTCTTCAGCAGTCCGCGGTTTACAACTCGCAAACCCGCGAAAATGTACGAAGTCCGAGGACAACTAGTCTGAAATAAACCGCTTGGTAGGAGTATGGGGGGAGGGGGGGGTATCCTGAACGGCGAACCGAAGCGCCCGACAAACTCGCCCTATTGTCCTTTGCCCAGGCGCCGGTAATACTCCGCCACCGCATCCTCATACCCCGCCGGAACATTGGGTGGCGAAGCCGTGCGCACCTGTCCCGCCTGCGGCTGGCTCGGATCGCGGCGCAGTTGCAGCTCGAGCTTGTCCACGTCGTTCAGCACCTTGGTATGCAGCTCGTCCACCATCGCCGGATTGCCCTTGAATCGCGACGGATCGAGCTTCTGCAGCTCCTGCTCCAGGTCCTGGATCTGCTTCTCCGCCGCCGGATCGCCTTTCGCGGCCTGGTGCAGCTGGCTCAACTCCCCCAGGCCCTGGTCGATCACCCGCTGCGTGTCCGCCGGATTCGCCCCAATCTGCGGAGCATTTGGGTTCCGCGTAGAACTGTACGTCTGCCCGCCCGTATCGACGTTGTAGTTCGCCACCCCGCCTCCGCCCCCGCGCAGCGGCCCGAAGGCTCCGCCATCGCCCACCGGTCCATCCACCCGCGCGCCGCGGTTGCCAAGCTGTTCGCCGCCAAAGCGCCCGCCATTCGCGGCCTGTTGCGTGCCACCGCGGCCTTGACCGTTCTGGCCGCCTTGCTGACCGCCCTGGCCGTTCTGCCCGCGCTGCTGCCCCTGACCCTGCTGCCCTTGCCCCTGCTGCCCTTGCCCCTGCTGTCCGCCCTGGCCGCGCTGTTGCCCCTGCTGACCTTGGCCTTGCTGTCCGCCCTGGCCGCGCTGCTGTCCTTGCTGCCCTTGCTGTCCCGGTTGCCCATTGCGCCCTTGCGGATTCGCTTGGCCGGCTTGGCCGTTCTGTCCCGGCTGCTGTCCATTGCGCCCATTCGGCGCGCCGCGGCTCAGGCTCTCTATCTGGCTGCGCAGCCGATCCAGACGGTCCAGCGCCGCTGTCTGCGTGCCCGAATCCTGGCTGCGCCCATTCGGTCCGCCGCCCGCAGCCTGTTCCGCTTGCCGCACCTGGTCATCGAGCTTCTTCAGCCCGCTCGCGATCTGGCTCTCCGTGCCATTTGAGTTCGGATCGATCCCCTGTCGCAGCCAGTCCGCCGTCCGCTGCACCAGATTGGTCAGGTCCTGCTGATCCATCCCGTTTAGCGCATCGCGCAGGCTCGACGCTGCTCCCGGCTGCGTCGGCGCAATTTCGCGCGCCGTGCTCCGTAGCCCCGTCTCCAGCTTCGACAGATCGTCCGACATCTTCTGCCGGTCATTCGCCAGGCTCTCAATCTCCGCCGCGCTGGGCGATCCGCCTGAGCTGCTCTTGTCTTGCATGGCCTGGCTCGCGGCCGCCAGCTTGCGCACACGATCGGCCTGCGAGCTTTCTTCCTTTTGCAACCGGTCCGCTTCGCGTCCCATCGCGTCCAGTTTGCTCGACGCCTGCTGCTTCTGCGCGCCGCCCAGCAAATCCGTCGCCTCGCGCAACCGTTCCGCCGCCTGCTTCGCTTCCGCAGCGCTCTGCTGAGCATTCTGCCCGTTTGCCTGGCTCATCGACTCATTCGCCGCGCGCAGCCGCTGCAGCGCCTGCGACACCCGCGGATCGGCATTGCCGTCCTGCGTTCCCCGCGACGCCGACTGCGACCCGCTTTGCGACCCGGAAGCCTGACCCGAGCGCGACTGTCCCGCTTGTCCCGCCTGACCTTGTTGTCCCTGTTGCCCTTGCTGTCCCTGTTGTCCCTGCTGTCCCTGCTGTCCTTGCTGGCTATTCGCAGCCTGTTGTCCCTGCTGACCCTGTTGGCCTTGCATCTGCTCCATGTCGCGCTGCAACTGCTCCGCTTCGCGCCGCAGCATCTCCTGCTGCCAACGCTGCTGGAAGTTCTGGGCCGAGTTGTTCTGCTGCTGCGCCAACTCTTCCTGCCGCTTGGCCAGTGCGTCCAGCTTGGCCAGCGCGTCGTCTACCTTCTTCTCCTGCTGCTCCGCCGGAGAAGCCGTCTGCGCGGTCTCATACTGGTTCTTCTCCGTGTCCATCTCCAGGTCGAACAGGCTTGCCAAATCGCGTCCCGCGCCGCCACCGCCGCCGCCGCCGCCACCGCCGCCGCGTTGCCCAAATGCCACCTGGATCTGCCGGAAGGTCGACTCGGCCCGCAGCAATGCCTGCAGCACCTTCTGCTCAATCGGCATCGCTTCCTGCCACTGCATCGCCTTCAGCTTGTCAGCCGCCGGCTGCATTCCGGCCGCGGCTTGCTCCATGTCCTTGTCGAAGCTGTTGAATTCCTCATTCGCCTGCGACAGGTCGCGGCTCTGCATGCGTGCGCTCAGCGCCTCCGCCTGCTGCTTCAGCGTCGCCTGCGCCTCGGACAGCGTCTTGCCCATCGCCGCCGCCTGTTCCGGAGTCGTTCCCTTCGCGTTCACCTGCTTCCAGGTCGCCGCAATCAACTCTTTCTCGCGTCTCGAGATGTCGGTCTGGTTCTGCGCGCGGTTGCCGCCACCGCCGCCTCCGCCACCACCACCGCTTTCCTGCGACTGCGAAAACTCCCGCTCAAACGGATCGACCTGGATAAAGCTAATGTCCGTCTTTGCCTCCGCGTGGTTGTCCTTCGCGGTCGCATACAGGCTCACCACATCGCCCGGCTGCAGCTTGAAGTCTTCCAGGCTCAGCGTCGTGCTGCCGCTTGCATCCTTCGCGCCCGGCTGCTTCAGGATGTTCACCGTCTGGTCCGGGCCGCCGTTCACCGAGTAGTGCAGGCTCACGTGCGTCAGCCCAAAGTCCGCGCCAGCCTTCACCCCAACCGTGACTTCCTCGATCGGGCTCGCGCGATAATCTCCAGCCGGCCGCTCGATCGCGATCATCGGCGGGTTCGCCTTGCTGGTCGAGATGAAGTAGTCCTCCGACAGCCGCACCTGCTGCCCCTCGTCCATCGCCGCCACATGGTATGCGCCATCCTTCTCCATATGGATGGCCCCGTGGTACACGTTCCCCTGCCCGCCGGTCAGCTTCACCGGTTGCCCATCGTCGAGCACCAGCATCCCGTCCTTCAGCGGAGCCGTCATCGTCACGGTTAAGGCCGCATCCGTGCCCTCCAGCGCGCGCAGATCGCCGGCCTGCTCCTCCGATACCGTCTGCATTCCCGTCCACTTCGGATAGTGGTACGTCACCTGCATCGCCTTCACCGAAGGCAGGTCGACCACACGGAACTTGAAGTGCTTCGAGGTCGCAGCTCCCGCCTGCACGTAGTACTCCACGTTTTCCGGCAGTCCTGCGAACAAAAACTGATACCCCGACCCGTCCATTTGCGGCTGCATCGCCACGGCCTCCCACTTCGACGCGCTCGCATACTTCGCATACAAATTGACCTTGTTCGTCTCCAGTCCGATCACCTGCGCCGACACCATCTCGTCGCTGTTGCGCCGCACCGCCGCATCGCCCGGCGTCACCTTGATCTCATACAGCGGCGGCACATCCTTGCGCGGGCCAGTCCACAGCAGCGAGGCGCCGTATCCCATGAAACCCGGCCGTGCCGCAATCATCCACACCAGCACCCCTGAGCACACCACTCCCGCGCCCAGCAACCACATCAGCCGCTTCGGCGGCACCAACCCTTCCGGCCGCGCCGCATCGGAATCTGCAACCTTCAACGTATCGGCCGCTAGCAACTCCAGAAACAGCCTACTCTGCGGCGCTGCTTCGTCGTCCGCGGCATTCTCCTTTTCAGAGAAGGTCACCAGCCGCTGCTGAAACTCAGGAAACGCCGCCTCCGCACGCCCCACCGAGCGCCGCACGCTCAGCCGCCACAGTGGCACGGCAACCCCAAAACATACCGCCGCAACCACCACTGCCAGCAACACCAGGCGCGCCGGCGTCAACCCGCCCTCAGGGAACGCGTACGCATTCAAGATGAGCGTGAGAATTACCGTCGCGGCAAGCGCGGCAGATGCAACCACCGCTGCCCCCCGCAGGCTGGCATCCAGCCGCAGCCTGTGCTGCACTTGCCGGATGTAGAGGTTGAGCTGCTCCCGCTTGCTCATACTGCCTCCCGCTGCGTGCCCAGATAACGGCTGGCAAGGGCTGACTCGGCCAGCGCGGCCACCAATAGTAAGAGCATAACCCACCACCACAGGCTCGACACATCATTTGACGCCTCGGAAGCCGTTTCTACCGCAGCCGGCGCCTCGCCCGCGCCGCCGCTCCACAGCTTCAGCACATCGTCCGGAACCGCCTGCAGGTCCGACTCCCGGCTGTCAGGATTCACTGCAATCAGCGCATCCCGCCCATTGGCAAAGTGAATCTGGTAGAAGCCCGCCTGCGCCAGTTGGAACGATTCCGCCGCGGCCGCCTCCTTCAGCGACAGCGGCCGCTTCCCGTCCGGTCCGATAATGTCCACGGTCGCCCCGGCGGCGGCCTTGGCCGTGGCCGACCCTGACCCCTGGTTCACGGGGTTGCGCAACTGCACAAACGAGTCCACCACCCGCGCGCCGCTCACCCGCTCTTGGCCGGACAGGTATCGCGCCGTCTGGTCCACAAAGGCGACAAAGACCGGATTCAGCGGCAGATCGTTGGTCAGGTTATCGAACCCAGACGCAAACAACAGCACATGCCCCTCGCCCACCTGTTTATCGATCAGCAGTGGAGTCCCATCCGCCAGCCGCGCCACCACTCGCACCTGCCCCCCACCAGAATCCGGATCGACGCTGGCAGCGTAGAAAAATTTGGCGCCCTCAAACCCATTCGCGTCTTTCAGTGCCGGATACGCCGCATCGGCCACTCCCACTGTCGAGAAGCCGGCATCCTCGGCGGACCCGCGCGCGTAGAAATGCCCATCCTGCACATTCCCGCCATACACCGGGATATGCTCGCGATGCGAATCCGCCATTCCCGTCGCCACCAGCACGCTGCCGCCGTCCTCCACATTCCGCTCCAGCGTATGCTCCAAAATCGACGGCACCGACGGCACATCCGACAGCACCACAAACGCATACTTCGTCGGATCGATGTCCGAAGCTTCTTCTGGGGTAATCGGCTGCAACACAAACGACGCCTGCGCGGCCGCCGCCAGCGCCGCACCAAAGTACAGCGGCGACCGCGTGTCCGACGCCTGATGCACAAACAGCACTCGCTCCGGATCTGCGCGCTTCACGGAAAAGTTGCTGACATCGTCATTCGAAAACCCATCCGCGCTGTCAATCCGAACCGCGCATCGGCTCTCGCCGTACGGCACATCCAGCCCCTCAAAGGTCACCGTCGCGCGGCCATCCTCCGGAACATCCACCTTCTTCGTCGCGATCGCCGCACCGTTTACCACCAGAGAGACCGTACGCGCCGCTGCTGGCGTCCCGTGCCCGGCGATCACCGCAATCACCCGCGCCTTTTTGGTGTCCACCAACTGCCCCGGCGCCTGCACGCTTTCCACCGTCCAGTTCGGCACCTTCGCTTCGCCTATGGAGTGCAGCACCAGCGTCACATTGCCCGGCATCACCATGTCGGCGAAGTTACCCGGCATGTTCGATTCCTGCATGTCGCTGAACAGGTGAAGCTCCATGGGCGTATGCACCGTTTCCGCCATCGCCCGCATCCCGCGTCCCAACTCGCCGAAGTTGCCGTGCCCGTCGCCCGGCTGGATCCCCTGCACCGCGGCCCGCAACTCGTTCGCATCCTCCACCGGCTGCGTCAGCAAACGCATCTGTCCACCCAACTCGATCACCTGCGCCTTCTGCCCCGGCCTCTTGCCCGCCAGCACCGAGAGCGCCCCGCGCTTCGCCGCATCCAGCCTGGTGCCCGCAGTGCCTCCGCCCGCCGCCGCATTCATGCTGAACGAATCGTCGATCGCCACCAGCAGCAGCTTGTCGCTCGCCGGCACCATTTTGTGCCGGAAGAAAGGCCGCGCAAACGCCAGCGCCAGCAGCAGCACCAGCGCCGTCCGCAGCGCAAACAGCAGCAGGTAGCGCAGCCGCCTATGCCGCGTCGAGCTCTGCTTTCCCTGCTCAAAAAACATCAGCGAACTCACCGGGCGCGGCACGGTCGTCTGCTTGCGCAGTAGATGCACAAACACCGGCAGTCCCACCGCCAGCATTCCCGCCAGAAACCATGGCGCCAGGAATCCCATTACGCGCGTCCCCCAACTCTGGCTCCGGTCGTGCGCCCCGCCCCGGGCCACGCTGCCTGCCGCAGCGACAGATACTCCGTCAGCGCCCGGTCCAGCGGCTTGTCCGTCGTCAGCAGGTGGTACCCCATTCCCGCGGACCGCGTGCGTTCGCGCATCTCTTCCAGGTGCTGATCCATCTTTGCCCGGTATTGCGTCTTCACATAGTCCGGAATCACCTCTAGCCTCTGGTCCGTCTCCAGGTCCACCAGGATCGCCGGCCCCTTCAACTCCGGGTAAATCTCCTTCGGATCCAGAATGTGGAACAGCACTACCTCGCTGCCATGGAACCGCAGCGGCTCAATCGCGCGCACAATCGTCTCCGGCTGCTCGTAGAAATCCGAGATCACCAGCACAATCCCGCGCCGGTTTAGGAATTGCTGAAAATGCTGCAACGGCTTGGCAAAATCCGTACGTGCCGCCGGCTCCGCCTGCTCCAGTCCCGCCAGCAGCCGATACAACTGCCCCTGCCGCGTGGACGGTCGGATGTATTCCCGCACCTCGTCGTCAAACACAATCAGCCCCGTCGGGTCGTGCTGATTGTGCAGCGACAGATACATCAGCGACGCTGCCAGGTACCGCGCGTAATCCATCTTGTTGACCGCGTGCGACGCATACTTCATCGAATTGCTCGCATCCAGCAGCAGCGTCAACTGGCTGTTCGTCTCGCCCCGGTATCGCTTCAGGTAGCAGCGCTCCGTCCGCGCAAACAGGTTCCAGTCCACATGCCGTAGATCGTCTCCCGGCGCATACGCGCGATACTCCGCAAACTCCAGGCTGAAGCCGAAGTCCGGGGAACGGTGCAGCCCCGCCACAAAGCCGTCCACCACCGTCTTCGCCACCAGGTCCAGGCTGGAGATGCCGTGCAACACCGCCGGATCAAGAAACCGCTGCAGCATCCCGCCTCCAATTCCTCGCTATCAAACTGATCCTCGCTCTAAAGATTGTCATTCTGAGCGCAGCGAAGAATCTCCGTATTTGCCTTTGCCTTTGCCTTTGCCCTTGCCTTTGCCTTTGCCCTTGCCTTTGCCCTTGCCCTTGCCCTTGCCTTTGCCTTTGCCCTTGCCTTTGCCTTTGCCCTTGCCCTTGCCTTTGCCCTTGCCCTTGCCTCGCAACTCGCAACTCACAACTCACAACTCACGACTCACAACTCACAACTCACAACTCACAACTATCAACTCTCCTTCGGCGGCGGCAGATGCGCAATCAGCCGCGTCAATATCTCATCCGAATCGATCCGCTCCGACTCCGCATGGAAGTTCAGCAAAATCCTGTGCCGCAGCACCGGAGTCGCCAGTGCCGTGATGTCTTCGTAGGTCACGTGGTATCGCTTACGGCTCAGCGCGCGCGCCTTCGCGCCCAGCACAATGAACTGTGCCGCGCGAATGCTGCCCCCATAGTTCACATACTTCTTCACAAAATCCGGCGCATTTTCGCTCTTGTGCCGCGTCGCCCGCACCAGGTTCACCACGTACTTCGCCAGCGACTCGCCGATCGGAACCATTCGCACCAACTGCTGGAACGCCAGCAACTCCTCTGCGTTGGTGACCGCCGCCACTTTCGGGTCTTTGGTCGCCGTCGTCAGGTCGACCACTTTCAACTCGTCAGCTGCGCTCAGATAATCCAGCACTGCGTTGAACAGGAAGCGGTCCAGTTGCGCCTCCGGCAGCGGATACGTCCCCTCCAGCTCGATCGGATTCTGCGTCGCCAGCACAAAGAACGGCGCCGGCAGCTTATAGACATGCCCGCGCACCGTGCAACTCCGCTCCTGCATCGCCTCCAGCATCGCCGCCTGCGTCTTCGGCGGCGTGCGGTTAATCTCGTCCGCCAGAATCACATTGCCGAAGATCGGCCCCTCGACGAACGTCCATTTGCGGTGTCCCGTCGTGATGTCCTCTTCGATAATGTCGGTGCCGGTGATGTCCGAGGGCATCAAGTCAGGCGTGAACTGGATGCGCCGGAACGTCAGCCCCAGCGTTTGCGCGATGGTCCGCACCATCAGCGTCTTCGCCGTCCCCGGCATGCCTGTAATCAGGCAATGGCCACCGACGAACAGCGCAATCAGGATCTGGTCAAGCACCTCCTCCTGCCCGACAATCACCTCCCGCACCTGGGTCAGGATGCCGTCGCGCACCGTCTGGAAGCGCTCAATGCGTTGCTGTAATTCAGCCGCGTCCTGGTTCAATCCGGCAATTGCGCTCATAGCGTAACTTCCCTCTCTCTATTGCTTCTTGGGTGTTGGTTGATTTGTGTCCTCGTCCGATGCCTGCCCCGTCTTCCCCGCTTCAATCTCCAACAACAACTTCTGCGCCGGCTTATACCCCGGGGCCGCCTCCAGCGCCGCCAGCACGCTCTCCTCCGCGCTGGCCTTGTCGCCCTCCGCATAGTAAGCCCGCGCCACATCGTAGCGCGCCGACGCCATGTCCAGTGGCTTCATCGCCAGCACCGCGCTGAATTCCCGCACCGCGCCTTTGTCATCTCCCTGCGCCAGCAATAATCCTCCCAACGTCCGATGCAGGTCCTCATCTTCGGGATAAATAAAGTTCAGCCGCTCCAGCGTCGCTGCAGCTTCTTTTGGATGCCCCAAATTCTCTTCCAGTGAGGCCAATTTCTCCAGCGTCGGCGGGTCTTCTCCGCCCTCGTGTTCGTACGCCGTCAGCGCGTCGGCCGCAGCCTGCTGATTGCCCTTAATCAACTGCGCGTTGGCCAGAAACTCGTACGCGTTTGCATCATCCACATACTCGGGGTACAGCTTGATAACCTCCGGTGCCGCCTTGATCACTCCATCGTCGTCTTTCGCGTCCGCCAGCTTCGCCAGCGCCTTCAACTGCACCCTCCACTGGTCGAAGTTCGCGACCGTCGCTCCCACTTTCTTTTCCAGTTCCGCGGCATATTCCTTGTCGAACTCTTCCGGCGAAACATGCAGGTTTTCCTGGATAGCTTCCGCCGTTGTCTTCAGCGCAGCATACGAGTGCACCATCCCCATCACGGCATCATTGCCCCACTTCTCCGTGATGTAGTCAAGAATCGTCCCCGCCTGCCAGTAACTCACCAGCACCTGTTCTGGATATTCCGGGAAAATAAATCCCTGGTCCATCTCCGCCACCGGTAGCAGCCTCTTATCGCGGATCGCCACTATTTCGTCCGGTGTCAGCCGATTCCCCCACTCCGGATTGGCCTGGCCTTCTTCATGTACGGCAAGCCCCTCGGTAAACCACCGTGGCACACGATAGTTCGTCGCCGTCAGAATGAAGACGTGGCTCATCTCGTGCCACATCGTCGCGCCCCAGTTGAAGTCCCCGGGCTTCCGCCCTGACGGCGAATCCATAGCCACCACCTGGCCAAACGTCACTCCCAGCGCGCCCAGCCCGGGCATGCCCATCGTGCGCACCGCAAAGTCATCGTGGTTCGGATACACCTCCAACTGCACCGGCCCACTCAGCGCGATCTTGTATTTCGCCGAGTAAGTCGCGATAGCTTTATGTAACTGCTCCTCAAAATATGGCTTCAATAAATCAGCCTCATTTTTGTTCAGCCGAAGAATTGTCGTGCCATCCTTATAAGTCACAAAATCCTTGTAACTATCCAGCAGCTTTAGGCTATTCGCAGTCGCAGCATCGGTTTGCCCGTTGTTATAGGCGAGCTCCAGCTGCTGCATAGGCTCCTCCTCCTCGCCTAGCCGCATCAGGTTAATGCCCAGGTCCGAGTGTGCCTGCCAGTCCCGCGGGTCGGCCTCAATCGCCTTGCGATCGTAGGCCACAGCCTCCGGATAGCGCCGGTTCAGCACCAGTTGGCGCGCCACAATCGCATAGCCCTCGCCATAGCCCGGGTTCACCGCCTTCATCTTCGCCAGCCACGCATCCGCATCCGAGTTCTTGTCCGCCAGCAGGGCTGCCGCCGCGTGAATCGCCATCGCATCCAGCGCATCCGGCGCCAGCGCCAGCGCCGCGTCCGCCTCCTTCACCGCCTCCTCCGGCGTGGAGTCCTCCAGCGCAAGGTTCGCCATAAACTCATGCGCCTCCACCAGCTTCGGATCGGCTGCAATCGCCTTCGCCGCATACTCCGGCGCCTTCTCGTCCCACCCGTCCGCGCTCAACATCGCCAGCCCCAGGTATGCCTGCGCGTTCCCCGGATCCATCTTCAGCGCCTCATTAAACAGGTCTGCCGCATCTTTATTGTTGAACCGCTCGTGGAACAGCATCCCATAACGCACCCGCCACAGCGCCGGGCTCTTCGGCTGCGCAATCGCGATTTCGAACTCCTTCTTCGCGTCCTCGTAGTCTTCCAGCCCCCAATATCCCTCCGCCATCAGATACGCATCGCCACTTCGCCCCAGCGCCTCAAAGCATGCTGTCGCCTCGGCATTCTTCCCATGCAGCCGCAGCGCCCGGCAGCCCTCCGGCGTCGCCGTCGCCGGCGCAGCCCAACCCAGGCTCGCTCCTGCGAGCATCCCCAGCGCCACCATCCCGACTTTGCGCATAGACTTCATCTGTTGTCATTCTGAGCGCAGCGAAGAATTCCCGTATCTCGCCGTTGCCCGTTCTGGCACCTCGAACCCGGTACCCGGCCCGTCACTTATCCAATTCCTCCTGCGTCTTCGCCAACTCCACCAACGCCGCCGTCAACTCCTTCTTGTACTCTCCCGGTTCCATTGCGGCCTTTTGATACTTCAGCTCGTCGATCTTCTGCTCCAACGCCTCCTTCTTCGCCATCAGGTCGCGCTTCGCCGGATCATTCATCGCCGCCTGCGCCGCGCCGATCCGCACCACCGTAATCGTCGCCATCAACGCGCCCTCCCGGCCCTCCGCAGGCAGGGCCCGCACCGGGTCGCCCTTGCCGGTATCTTCAAACATCGCATGTTCCGTCGCCAGCCGCTTTTGCGAAGTGTAAAACTCCGCCGTCTTCCGGTCCGCATACGCAAACGCCTCCAGCGCGCTGATCGAGTCGCTCTTGTCCGTGTCCGCCGTCGGGTCCTCGAGCGCCTCCACCCAGTACCGCGCAAACACCGTCGCATTCTTCTCCGTGCCCGACTTGGTCGCCACAATCACGGCCCTGCCCGGCCGTTCCAGCGCCGCCACCGCTCCTCCACTGGCGCTCGTCGTATCCACGATCAATTGCCGCTTCGCCGGAACCTTGTCGCACAGCGCCGCTAGGTCCGCTCCCGTAATGTCCGGCCCAACCAGGTTGAATTTGTACTCCACGCCGTCAAAACTGCCATGCCCGATCAGCGTTACCACCAGGTCGTCCTCCGGCTTCGCCCCCTGCGCCACCTGCGCCAGCGCCTCCGTCAGCCGTGCCTTGGTCGACTGCTTCCCCGTCAGCGTAACCACATGCGCGCCCACGCCACCTCTGAATACCTTGTCCAGGTCCATCGCGTTCGCCGTAAACCGCTGCTCATAGTCTGGCTCGCCGCCCAGCCCAGCCACCGTAACGTAATACGTCGCCGCCCGCGCGCCGCCAGCAAACATCCCGCAGCCCACAACGAGCAACGAACAACGGACAACGAACAACCAGGCGCAGCCCCTCATACCACTCCCCACTTCCGCCGCAGCAGCCAGTCCGCCGACATCAACCCCAGCAGCACCAGAAACACCACCGGCATATCCCACAGCTCTTTTGTGTCACGCACGGAAATCCCCGCCTCCGAGTAGGAAATCTCCTTCGTCAGCCGTCCAATCTCATCCTGCTGCCAGTAGCGCCCGCCGGTTTCGTCGGAAAGCTTCTCCAGCAAATCCCGATTCTGTTCCGTGTGGAAGTTCTCCGCAACCCCATCTTCCCGCCGAAAGTCCACAACGTCCTTGCCCAGCTCCTTTCCGCCCCGGTCGGCGGTCACCTCCGCCACGTAGCTTCCCGGCTTCTCCGCCGTCCAGTCCAGCGCATAGCTTCCCGG
Organism: uncultured Acidobacteriaceae bacterium; assembly: GCA_963764735.1. Taxonomy (GTDB): domain Bacteria; phylum Acidobacteriota; class Terriglobia; order Terriglobales; family Acidobacteriaceae; genus Edaphobacter. The sequence goes on along the minus strand of CAVXTS010000003.1, from coordinate 456,896 downwards.
CGTATTCGGCACTGGCGTCAGATCCACCATCGCCGACAATCCATCCGGCCCAATCATGTGGGCCGTCACATGCGCGTCGGCGGCCGGCGTAAACTCCTGGTCCCGCGCCACCACTGTCATCTGCACGTGGCCCTCATCCATCAGCGTCTGCTGCGGCATCGTCGCCACCACCTGCCCCGGCGAGTCCGCGGCCAGCCAGCGCAGCAACTGCTGCCAGAACAGGTCATGCGAAGGATCGTCCAGCGGCGAACTCATCTGCCACCGCCATGTACCCGACGTCGCCAGCACCGCGGTCTTTCCGCGCCCATAGTTCTGCGTCACCAGCAGCGGCATCGTCTTCCCCGCTATCATCTGCGCCAGCACCGTCGCCCCGGGCTTCGGCGCTCCCGGGTCCTGGTAGTCGGCCAGGTACGGCAACTTCCTCCAACGCTCAACATTCGCCGCGCGATCGTCCAGAATCCTGGTAATCGGACTCTCCGCGCCCGCCGCCGTCAACTGCACTGTCGCCGGATCGCGATGAAACGTCCCCTTCTCATTCGGCAGAAACGTCGGAAACAAGTCCGCCAGGCTGGACGAGGCCCATCCGCCATCCCCCAGCGAAAACCGCCCGCCCAGGAACAGAATTCCGCCGCCGCGCTTGTCCACAAACTCTCGCAGCAGTTCCTGCTGCACCGGCGTAAAGTATTGCGCCTCCACGCTGCCAATAAGGATCGCCTGGTATTTGAACAGGTCTTCCGCCTTCACCGGAAATCCATCGGCCAGTTCACTCGGGTCCGCAATCCCCTGCCGATAAATCTTGTTCTCCGTCGTCCGCAGCATCGACACGATGTCCACGCCCTTGTCCTCTGCCTCCGCTCGCCGGATGAATTTGAACTCCCAGCGCGGCTCGCCCTCCACATACAGAATCCGGCGCTGGTCTCCGCTCACATCCACCAGCCGTGTCATCGCATTGTTGGCTGTATTATCTTCGCCTGGCAGCGGCTCCAGTTGGAACGCAATGCTCTTCACCCCCGCGTCTCCCGCGTTGAAGAAAATCGTCTCGCTGGACTCAACGCCATCCCGGTCCAGCGTGACTTCCTTTGTCGCCAGCAGCTTATCGCCATCCTTCACGTCAATGGTCGCCTTCTGCCGCGCGTATCCCCGCTCATGGAAACTCACCGTCGCCGTCATGCGCGAGTCCGCCATGGCCTTCGCCGCCACCGCCGCATCGTCCATCTCCAGGTCGTGCCCAGCCTTCTCTTTGCCGAACCCGATCGTATGCACGGGCAGCCTGCGATTATGCAGCGCGTTGATGGTCTCAACATCGATGCCCCCGCCCGCATCTCCGCTTCCGTTCTCCGCCCCATCGCTCAGCAGCACCACTGCGCCCACCGGCAAGTCGCTCGTCTCCGCCACCAACCGCCGCAGTCCGGCATTGATGTGGGTCGCGCCCGCCCCCGGTTCCGTCCCCGCCACCAGCCCGCCGAGTCCCGCACCGGCCTTGCCCGCATCCCCGTCCGGATTGTCCAGTCGCGTCAACCCCGCATCCAGCCGATACACCCGCGTCTGGAACTTCCTCTGCAAACCCGCCAGCACGCCATCCTCCAGCGTCTTTACCGCCGCAGCCTCTCGCGTCGTCTTGCCATCCGCGCCCGCGTCTGCAATTGCCATGCTGCGCGAATCGTCTACCAGCACCGCAATAATGTTCTGCTGCGACTTCAATTCCGCCACCGTAATCGCCGGCTCCCACAGCAACAGCAGCAACAGCGCCACCATCGCCGACTCCAGCGCCCAAACCAACCACACCCGCCAGTTCCGAACCCGCGGCGCCGTCTCTGGCATTCGCCGCCAGATCAGCCACGCCAGCCCGCCCGCGGAAACCACAATTAGCGCTGCCAGCAACCACCCCGGCCACGCGCCCAGCAGGATGAACTTGCCCTTCGTGAACACCGGAATCGGATACTTGAAGAAGAATTCGAACATGCCTGGGAACTACACGTGTCGTTCTTGCGGTTGTTTGCGAGGTGTTCCTTGAGCCCGGCGAGCGTAGTTCCCGGCCGGTTCGCCGGCTATGGCAGCAGAAGTCTCGGCACTTGCATCTGTCTTTCCCTGACTAACAACTAGCAACCAGCAACTATCAACTGTCGTCAATGCGTCATGCTGTACATCACGTAATTCAGCCCCACCCGGAACGCCATCGACGCAAACTGCTCCGGATACTCCGGGTCATCCGCCCACTCCCACGCGTCTCCCAGGTGCATATTGGCGCAGATCGCCACCACCAGCCGCCCTTTCTCATCGCGGATGCCGCGCCACTTCGCCACGTATCCATCTTTCTCATACGTCCTGCCGGTGCGGATATACTGCTCGCCCGGCACCTGGAACCGGTCATCCATGTCGTACAGAACGTGGAATATCTCATCCTTGTCGCTCAGGTCTTCCACCGGGTACTTCGCCGCGTCCGGGAATACCTGGCGCATCCCGCGCATGAAGTCTTCCCAATCTTCCGTCCCGTGGAAGTCGTCCACCATCAGAAATCCGCCCTTCAGCAGATACTCCCGCAGCCGCTTGGCCTGCTCGTCGGTAAACGTCCAGGTCTGCACCTGCACCGCGTACACAAACGGATAGTTGAAAATGTCGTCGTTATCCAGGCTCACCACCTGCTCGGTCGATCGCCCCTGGATCCGCGTCAGCCGGTTCAGCGCCATCAGGAACTGCCGGTCAGCCTTGGGATAGTCCCGCTGCCAGGTCGCCCACCGCCCATAGCCCCCCCCATAACCACCGCCAAAGCCCCCACCGAAGCCGCCATACCCGCCGCCGCCCATCGAGGTGTTATAGGCCAGCCGCGACCACGAAAACTCCGCCTTCTCCTGCCCCTGCGGATTGATCTGCCCCCAGTCCGCCACCCGCTGAAATGCGAACAGGCCAGTCGCAAGCCCCAGCACCAATACCGTCACCAAAGTGGACTGAATCAGAAGCTTCATCGGAGTGAACCTTCCTTTACAGCGGGTCCACCGGGGTGTACCCGAAGCTGACTTCCCTCGCGCGGTTTCCCCTCAACGAAAACCGCATTGCACTTGTCTCGCCGGGCAAAGAACGGTGCAACCGCTCTAGCCGGAGCATAACAGAATCTGTTAGACCTTCCCCGGGCACCGGGCGGCCCTGGTTCTCTTCCCGCGGGACGGAGTCAGATTTGCTTGTATCTATAGACGATGCCGCCGTCCAGTAGTTGCAGCGGTGCATTTTCGGAGAGAGAATGCTCAATCTCTGAGCCTGAAGCTGCTCAGCTTAGAGCTCGAGACTCATTATTTCGTTGGTCGGCCAGAGGCTCCCTGCGCTTACCTCGGCGTTGAAGGCTCTTGAATTAGGTGGCCCCCCATCCCCTCTGGTTTGAAAGACCTTCCGCCGCCATGAGACGATGAGCCGTGTGATCGACGCTCGACGCGGCATTGCGGCACAGCCTCCGTCAAACCGCCAGGATCTCAAAAATGCAGGGACCCCCGTGAACCGCCGCGACCTCCTCAAACTCGGCCCGCTCGCCCTGGCTGCCGCGGCCTCGCGCCCGGCTTCCTCGCAGATGGTAATGCTTCCCGGCACCACGGGAGACCATCCCCCAGCGCCCGCCCCCGACGCGTCCGACATCACCCTCCGCATCGCGCCCGTCACCGTCGAACTCGCCCCAGACCGCATCCTCTCCACCATCGGCTACAACGGCACGTCGCCCGGCCCGGTCCTCCGCCTGAAGGAAGGCGAGCCCGTCACCGTCAACGTCATCAACGACACTGACACCCCCGAATACGTCCACTGGCACGGCTTCCTCATCCCCGACGACGTCGACGGCGCCGAAGAAGAAAACACGCCCCCGGTTCCGCCTCATGGAAGCCGCCGCTACCAGTTCACTCCCACCCCCTCCGGCTCGCGCTGGTACCACTCTCACGCCATGGCCATGGCCGACCTGCACAAGGGCACCTACACCGGCCAGTTCGGCTTCGTCTACGTTGACCCCGCCCCCAACCCAGGCAATTACGATCAGGAGCTCTTCCTCGCCATCCGCGACTGGGAGCCCTTCTTCACCACCCAGATGGTCGACATGGACGAAGACGACGACCCTAATGCCCCGCAGCCGGAAAAGCCGGCCGTCCTCAACACCGCAGCCAACGGCCTCGAAGTCACCTCCACCACCTACTCCATCAACGACAAGGCCCTCGGCGCCGGCGAACCCATCCGCGTCACCCAGGGTCAGCGCGTCCTTTTCCATTTCCTCAACGCCAGCGCCATCGAGAACCGCCGCATCTCCCTCGGCGGCCACAAATTCCAGGTCATCGCCCTCGACGGCAATCCCGTCCCCACCCCCGCCCTGGTCGAAGCCCTCTTCCTCGGCCCGGGCGAGCGCATCTGCGCCATCGTCGAAATGATCAACCCCGGCAACTGGATCCTCGGCGAGCCCACCGACCTCATCCGCAACGCCGGCCTCGGCGTCATGGTCGAATACGCCAACCAGCACAAGAACCCGCAATGGATCAAGCCCGCGTCTCTCATCTGGGACTACACCCTCTTCGGCAAACCAGCCTCCGCCTCGCCGCCCATCGCGGCTCAAAACATCGACATGGTCTTTGAGAAAGTCCCCGGCGGCGGCCCCGGCAAATTCAATACCTTCCTCGTCAACGGCAAATCCTACCCCGACGCCAACGACCAGTTCGTCCTCCATCAGGGCCAGCGTTACCGCCTCACCTTCCACAACCGCACCGACGACGCCCATCCCCTCCACCTGCACCGTCACCGGTGGGAACTCATCGACATCAACGGCAAGCCCACCTCCGGCGTCATCAAGGACACCGTGGTCGTGCCCCTCTATGGCCGCGCTGTCGTCGAATTCACCGCCAACCAGCCGGGCCTGTCCTTCTTCCACTGCCACATCCAGTCCCACATGGACTACGGCTTCAAAGCCCTCTTCCGCTACGCCTGACCCGCCCAGTTCTCCATTCGGGCCGAAGGTCCGCGCTATCGTAGCCTGGGGCAACCCCCCAGATAGGCCGGGACTTCAGTCCCGGCATGATGGGGTAGAAACAATGCGGGCTTTAGCCCCTGGGACATGCTCTCTGCGATGCTCCCCCAAAAGCCGACTTTTCCGCAGCCTGTCCAGCCGCGCCGATACATCGCTTGAGAGCAGCGCCGAAAACACGCCTTCTCGGATTTGAATCCGTGCACTCAGGCTCAGCCATCAACTCCGGTCCGCCAAGCAAAATCCAGCGAACGGCACACAGGGACTTCTCAAACTGTCTCACCCAAGGGGTTCACCCCACGCCGTTAGAGACGTCAAGGCCTCTCACCTGTGCATAACCCGTCCTCAATCCACAAAGCAAGCGACATCAAAAATCACGCCAAAGTACAGTTGAGTTATGCGGTATCTGCTATCATTAAGTTAGTGAATTAAACAAAGAAGACTCGGCGTCGCGCCGGGTCCTCGCATTTAAGCCACCGGGCAAATCTGCCAAGCCGGATATCCCCGGATCGATCCCGGATCCAGCACGGATCAGAATCCAGATCGAACCGTCGTCGAATGAGAATTTTAGGACCACGATCCCGGAACCCAGGGGGGAGGGGGGGTGGGGGGGGCCGCCGCGCCCACAACAGCGCGAACTGCCAGTTCGGCTGGGGCAGGGCCCCGGCACGCGTTTTGTACGAGGTCCTGACCTAACTCGTTTGTTGTCATCACTTAGTTGGTATATAGGGGGAGGGGGGGGTATCCCGGAACGGTATAGGCCGGAGACGCGTCTGCCACTGCGCCGAGTCCGTCATCTCCCCGCGCATTTCATCCGGCAACTGCCGCAAATCGCAGTCGCCCGGCCCAGACCCTTACAATGGGTCTGCATATGGAGTTGACCAAAAGACACGACGTGCTCCGCGAGATCCTCGGTTCTCTCGACTCGCTGCTGGTCGCATACTCCGGCGGAACCGATTCCGCCTATCTCGCCTGGGAGGCCCATCGCGCACTCGGTGACCGCATGCTCGCGGTCATCGCCGACTCCGCCTCGCTGCCCCGCCGCGAGTTGGCCGCCGCGCTCGACTTCGCCGCCCAGCACAGCATCCCTGTCCGCATCCTGCAAACCCGCGAACTGGACAACCCGGACTACACCCGCAACGACGGCAACCGCTGCTTCCACTGCAAGGACGAGCTCTTCACCCAGATGGAAGCCACCCGCCTCGAACTTGGCTTCGCCCATCTCGCCTACGGCATGAACCTCGACGACCGCGTCGAATTCCGCCCCGGCCAGAAAGCCGCCGCACTGCACAACGCCATCGCGCCCTTGGCCGCGGCCCTCCTGACCAAGCAGGAGATTCGCACCCTCGCCCGCGAAGCCGGCCTCGCCCTGGCCGACAAGCCCGCCAGCGCCTGCCTCTCCTCGCGCATCGAGTATGGCCGTCCCGTCACCGCCGAAAACCTTGCGCAGGTCGAACGCGCCGAGGACGCCCTGCACGCGCTCGGCTTCCCGCAAGTCCGCGTGCGCCATCACGGCGAACTGGCGCGCATCGAAATCGCCCGCGAGGACTTGCCTCGCGCGCTCACCCTCGCCATGCTCGATCGCATCACCGCGGCCCTGCGCCTCTGCGGCTTCGTCTACATCACGCTGGACACGCAGGGCTACCGCACCGGTTCCATGAACGACGTGCTGCCAACCTCAGCCATCGCTTCCGCCCCTGAACAAACTTCCGGCTAGGTCCGGCTTGAAGGGGCGCGGATTGAGCCGCGCCGCTAGCCATGCCGATTAAATGCGGCTTTAGCCGCCGAGGGAATATGCGCACTGCCTATCTCGACTGCTTCGCCGGAATCGCAGGCGACATGTTCCTCGGCGCCCTGATCGACGCCGGCGTACCGCCGCAGGTGCTTCACGACGCAACCGCCGCGCTCAACCTCGGCGCAACCCTCCATATCGAGAAAGTCGACCGCGGTGGCATCTCGGCAACCAAAGTGCACGTGCTCGAGGGCGGCCACATCGCGGATCAGCCGCCCGAGCAGCAGCCGGACGTAGCCCAGACGCAGCAGCCCAGGGCGCAGCACCAGCACAAATCCGGGCCCACGCACAGCCGCGACGACAGCCATAGCCGCGCGGCGGCGCATGACGACCATTCGCATCCTCACGCGCACGGCCGCTCGCTCACCGCGATTCGCTCTCTCATCCAATCCGCGCCGCTCGCCGCACCGGTCAAGCAGACCGCCCTTCGCACCTTCGAACTCCTGGGCGAATCCGAGGCCCGCATCCACAATGTCCCCATCGACGACATCCACTTCCACGAGCTCGGCGCCGTCGACGCCATCGTGGACATCGTCGCCGCCAGCGCAGGCATTCACCACCTGCAAGTCGACGCCTGGCACTGCTCGCCCATCAACGTCGGCGGCGGCACAGTCGTCTGCGCCCACGGAACCTTCCCCGTTCCCGCCCCCGCGACCGCCGACCTGCTGCGCGGCCTGCCCACTTACTCCGCTCATGCGCAGGTGGAACTGGTGACGCCCACCGGCGCTGCTTTGCTCCGCGCCATCGCGCCGCACTTCGGCCCGCAGCCGCCCATGCGCGTGGAGCGAATCGGATACGGCGCCGGCACGCGCACTACCAAGGGGTTTCCCAACGTCCTGCGCCTCAGCATCGGCAAAGCGTTAGACAAGTCCACGGACATCGCCCCCTCCACAGACGGAGCAGACGTCGTCACCGTGCTGGAAACCGCGCTTGACGACCTCTCGCCGCAGGTTCTGGCCCACGTTGCAGAAGCCGCCCTCGGTGGCGGCGCGCTCGACGTCATGCTCACGCCCGTCATCATGAAGAAAGGTCGCCCCGGCACGCTGCTGACCATCCTCTGCAACCCGTCCAACAGCCATGCGATGGAGGAGTTCATCCTCCGCGAGACCACCACGCTCGGCATCCGCATCCGCCAGGATCGCCGCTCCTGTCTCGACCGCGTGCATGACTCCGTCTCCACGCCCTACGGCGACATTCGCATCAAGATCGGTTCGCTTGCCGGCGAAGCCATCAACGCCGCGCCGGAGTTTGAAGACTGCCGCGCCGCTGCCGCCCGCTGCCGCGTAGCCCTCAAACAAGTCCAGCAGGCCGCCATCGCAGCCTACCTTCAGCGGCCCCGGCGAACGGAAAGCGAGTCGGCAGAACCATGACCTCTTCCGATCTGCTGAAACTGCTCGCCGAGGTCGAACGCGGTTCCCTGGCTCCCGAGGTCGCCGCCCAGCGGCTCGCCAACCTTCCCTTCGAAGACCTCGGCCACGCCCGTGTCGACCATCACCGCAGTTTGCGCGTCGGCCTTCCCGAAGTCGTCTTCGCCTCGGGTAAGACCGTCGAACAGACGGTGGCAATCTTCTCCTCGCTCGCCGCCGACGGCGTCGATGTGCTGGCCACGCGCGTCGATCCCGCGACCGCGCAGGCGGTACTCGTGCGCTATCCTTCCGCAAGTTACAACCCGGTCGCGCGCACCGTTGCGCTCCGCCAGTCCCCAGAAGCAACCGAGCCCCACGGGCACATCGCCGTTATCTGCGCCGGCACCAGCGACATCCCCGTCGCGCAAGAGGCCGCGGTCACCGCCGAGACCTTCGGAACCCGCGTCACCCGCCTTTACGACGTCGGTGTCGCCGGACTGCACCGCTTGCTGGCGGTCCGCGACGACCTGAAATCGGCGCACGCCATCATCGTCTGCGCAGGCATGGAAGGCGCTCTGCCCTCGGTCGTCGGCGGGCTGGTCTCAGTGCCGGTCATCGCGGTCCCCACCTCGGTCGGTTACGGCGCGTCGTTCGCTGGCGCAGCCGCGCTGCTCGGTATGCTGAACTCCTGCAGCCCCAACGTCACCGTGGTCAACATTGACAATGGCTTCGGCGCCGCCTACACGGCGGTGCTCATCGCCCGCGCCTCGTCCCGCTGACCATGCGAATCGACCTGACCAAACTCGGCGGCATCACTTTTCTGGAGCGATTGCCATGGATGGTCCGCGCTCTGCTCGGCTGCGCCACGGCCGGCATGGCGGTGGGAATCACCTATGCAATCCCGCCGTTCCGCGCCTTTCCGTTCCTGCTCGCGTTCCCCACCGTGGTCCTCAGCGCGTGGTATCTGGGCACGTGGGGCGGCGTATTCTGCGGGATTACCGAAACCGTGCTGGTCGATCGGTTCCTCACCAAGCCGCAGTTCCATCTATCGGTCGGATATGTTCGCGAAGAAGTGCGGCTGGCCGTTTTTCTGGTGCTCTCGGTTCTGCTCGGCTGGGCGCTTCGGCAGTTAGCCCAGCAACGCGCCCAGTTAGCCACGCAGGAACTGCAGCAGCAACTCACCCTGGCCAATGCCGAGCGTCAGTTGGCGCAGGAACGCGCCAGCGCCAGCGAGGCCCTGCGCGACCGCGAGGACGCGCTGCAGATTGCATTGCGGGCCAACGGCATGGGCCTTTGGATGTGGGATGTACAGCGCAACACCGTCCACTGGTCCGATGAAGTGTATCGCATCGCCGGCCGTCAACCGGGATCGGTCGAGGCAGCCGCCGATGCCTGGTTGCGGTTGATTCACCCGGAAGATGTGGACGGCGTGAGAAAAGCGATGGCCCACAGCCGCGAATCCGGCGAGGATTACCAACGTCAATATCGTGTGCTATGGCCGGATGGTTCGTTCCACTGGGTCGAATCCCAGGGCAGGTGCCAGTTGGACAGCGTGGGCCGGGTGGTGCGCGTAGTGGGAGTCCTGGCGGACGTGACCGGCCGCAAGCATTCCGAAGAAGCCATGCTGCGGGCGGAGAAACTGGCCGTTGCCGGGCGCCTTGCCGCATCCGTGGCGCACGAGATCAACAACCCTCTGGAAGCAGTCACAAACCTGCTGTACCTCATCACCCGAACCGAAACCGCTGACGCCGCCCGGACGCATGCGCAACAGGCGCTCGATGAACTGATGCGCGTCTCGCTGATCACACAGCAGACGCTGAAGTTCCACCGCCAGGCGGGCACACCAAAGATCGTAAGACTCTCTGATGTTATCCAGGCAGTGCTGGCGCTCTTCCGCGGCAGGTTGCGAGCTGCACACATTGCCGTGGAAGTTCGCGCGGATGCGGAGTTGAGCGTCTCCTGCATGGCCGGAGAAGTGCAACAGATTGTTGCCAACCTGGTTTCCAACGCCATCGACGCCATGCCGCAGAGCGGACGGCTGATCATACGGCTGCGGCCATCGCGCGATTGGCGGGACGGAAAAACCGCCGGCATGCGCGTCACGTTCTACGATTCGGGCGTGGGGATGGATCGGGCAACCATGCAGCGCATCTTTGAGCCGTTTTTCACCACAAAAACGGAGACCGGAACCGGCCTGGGCATGTGGGTGGTTGCTCAGTTGATGGAACGGCATCACGGCTCGGTGCGGGTCTGGAGCACGCGGCGAACGGGGGCGAGCGCCACTGCAATCTCGCTGTTCCTGCCGCTCGGCGACACTTTTACCCAGGAGTCCGCGGCCTAAGCGACACCGGCCGCCAGCGCGTCTTCCCGCGCCTTCGCCATGCGCCGGCTCAACCACGCGAGCCATCCATCCAGTCCGCCATCGGCCGTCGACGATGCGCGCACAATTTCCATGCCGGGGTGCACCAGGCGCGCGTTGGCCTCCGCGGCCTCCGCGTCGAACGGCACATACGGCAGCAGGTCGACTTTGGTCAGGACGAAGAGGTCGGACTTGAAGAAAATCGAGGGATACTTCAGCGGCTTGTCATCCCCTTCGGTCACGCTCAGCAGCACAATCTTGGCCGCTTCGCCCAGGTCGTAGCTTGACGGGCAAACCAGGTTGCCGACGTTTTCGATAAACAGCAGGTCGATCTCATCCAGATTCCACGCGGCCAGATGCTTCTCAATCATGCGCCCGTCCAGATGACAGGTGCCGCCCGTCGTGATCTGCTGCACCGGGAAGCCATACTGCGCCAACCGCCGCGCGTCGTTATCGGTCTGGATGTCGCCGGTAAGTACGCAAACGCGCGTCGCCCGATCGAGGCTTGCCAGCGTCCGCTCCAGCAGGGCCGTCTTGCCGGAACCGGGGCCGCTGATCAAGTTCAGGCAGAGGATGCCATGCTGACGGAACCGTTCCCGCAACGATTCGGCAATCACCTGGTTCTCATTCAGCACTTTCGACTTGAGCGGCAAGCGTTCCATCGGTCTCTACCTCCAGGTAATCGAAATCCAGTTCGTCCCCGCTGCTCAGCGTGGTGTTGCAGCTCTTGCAGGCCGGGCAGCTCGCGTTGTATTCGATGACCGCAAATTCATGACCGCACACATTGCAGATGCGCCGCTGCGGACAAATGCGAGCATCGAGTTGCACGCCCTCCCATTCCGTTCCCTTCAGCACCGCCTCAAAACAGAAGCTCAGCGAATCCACATCGACGGCTGCCAACTCCCCGATACGCAGTCCTACGCGCGTGGGCCTCGCGCCGGGACGGCTCGACAACTCCTTGCGCACAGCTTCCAGAATCGATTCCGCAATGGATAGCTCATGCATGCATCACCTTACCATTCGCGCGCAGCTTCCTCGGATCGGCGCCTGGGTTCATACCCGCCTGCTCCGCGGCTTGGGCCGTGTTTGCGCCGATCTGCACTTACGGCATTGATCTTAGAGGATATCGCGGAACTTCGATAATGACGGCGGTTACCCCAACCTTGTCCCTGTGATAGCCATCACCGACTGCTTTACACGCCGAAGACTAAAAAGGCATTGTCCGGTGAATAACTTACGCGCCGGGTGCATGCGGTCGCCGACATTGCGAGTTGGGCGTCCCCCTCTGACGGCGTAGCACAACGGAGGAACCTTGCCAGCCTATCCTATGCCCCCACTTCCTTCCGACGATAAGCGGTGGAAGATCGTAAACGGGACCATGCGGCGGCACGGTTATGCCCGCAACGCCTTGATTGAAACCCTCCACACGGCTCAGTCTTCCTTCGGCTTTCTGGATGAGGAGGCGATCCGCTTCGTAGCGAAGTCGCTGCACGTGCCGCTGAGTCAGGCCTATGGAGTTGTGACCTTCTACCACCACTTCAGCCTGAAGCCTGCCGGCAGGCACACCTGCACCGTCTGCCTCGGCACCGCCTGCTACATCAAGGGCGCGGACAAGCTGCTGGCGGAGGCCCAGAAACACCTGGGAATTAAGCCGGGCGAAACGACGCCGGACGGCAACATCTCCCTGATGACCGCTCGTTGCGTGGGAGCGTGCGGTCGCGCGCCGGTGGTGCTGGAGGACACAGAGCTGTTGGGCCTGATGCAACCTGCGCAGTTGGCACAGAAGCTGGAAGGCTGGGCCGTCAATGACTAGCGAAGAGCTACAGCAGATCGCAGAAACGAACGTCGCCGAACGCAAGGAGTTCGACTACGAATTAAACGTATGCATGGCGCTCGGATGCATGTCCCAGCACAGCGATAGATTGAAGGCCGCACTGACTGAGGAAGTCGCCAGGTCCGGCAAGCGTTGCCACGTACGCCAGACCGGATGCATGGGGCCATGTGCCGCGGGGCCTCTGGTCCAGGTCGGCCCGGCGGGAACGCTCTACGGCAACGTGCACGAGGCGGATGCGGAAGCGGTAGTCGGAAGCCTGGGCGAAAAGCCGGTGGAACGGCTCGAGACTCATCTGGAGAAATACTTTCAGGGGCAACATCCCATCGTGCTGGAGAACTCCGGGCAGATCGATCCCGAAAAGATCGACGAATTCATCGGCCGCGGCGGCTACTTGGCGTTGATGCAGGCCCTGACACAGATGGACCCGCAGGAAGTTATCGATCAAGTCTCAAAAAGCGGTCTGCGCGGCCGCGGAGGCGGTGGCTACCCAACCGGCCTGAAGTGGGGCACTGTGGCCAAGGCCGTCGGCGCACAGAAGTATGTCATCTGCAACGCGGACGAGGGCGACCCCGGGGCCTTCATGGACCGCAGTGTCCTGGAGAGCAATCCGCAGCGCGTCATTGAGGGTATGGCCATCGCTGCCTACGCGGTGGGGGCCAGCAAGGGCTACATATACGTGCGCGCCGAGTACCCGCTCGCCATCAGCCGCCTGACGACCTCTCTGCGTGAGGCACGCCGCCGTGGCTTTCTGGGCAGCAACATCTGCGGCACGACGTTTGCATTCGACATCGAGATTCGCATCGGCGCCGGAGCATTCGTCTGTGGCGAAGAGACCGCTCTGATTGCCTCGATCGAGGGGTTACGCGGCCAACCCCGCTCGCGGCCTCCCTACCCTGCAGTCTCCGGCCTGTGGGGCTGCCCGACTCTCATCAATAACGTCGAGACCTTCGCCAATGTCGCCCCCATCCTCCGCAACGGCCCCGACTGGTACTCCGGCATCGGTACCGCAAAGAGCAAGGGCACCAAGGTCTTCGCCCTCACCGGAAAGATCACCAACACCGGCCTGATCGAAGTCCCGATGGGGATGACACTGCGCGAAATCATCTTCGACATTGGCGGCGGGATTCCCGGCGGCCACAAGTTCAAAGCGGTGCAGACCGGCGGACCGTCCGGAGGCTGCATTCCGGAGCAGCACCTGGATCTGCCGGTGAGTTACGAGGCCCTGATCGGCGCCGGCTCGATGATGGGCTCGGGCGGCATGATCGTCATGGACGACACCTCGTGCATGGTCAACGTCGCCCGCTACTTCATGGAATTTTGCATGAGCGAGTCCTGCGGCAAGTGCATCCCTTGCCGCACCGGCACCGCGCAGATGTTCAACCTACTCAGCCAGATTTGTGACGGCGAAGCGACTCACGCTGACCTCGACTTGTTGATCGACCTCTGCGACGTGGTCAAGAACACCAGCCTCTGTGGCCTCGGCATGACCGCGCCCAACCCAGTGCTGAGCACACTGCGCTACTTCAAGGAAGAGTACCTGGAGCACATCGAGAACAAGCATTGCCCCGCAGGAGTCTGTTCGTGCGGCAGCAAGGTTGCCAGCGCGGACGAGGTGACCGCATGAGCCCCGCGATCGATGTCAAGACACTGACGATCGACGGCGTCGATGTAAGCGCTCGCGCAGACCAGACGGTCCTCGAGGTCGCCCGCGAAAACAACATCTTTATCCCGACTCTGTGTCACCTCGACGGCTTATCCGATGTCGGCGCGTGCCGTCTCTGCCTGGTCGAAGTGAAAAGCTCGCCCAAGCTGCTTCCATCGTGTGTCCTCAAGGTGGAAGAAGGCATGGAGATCACAACCAAGTCCGACCGGCTGCTCCACTATCGTCAGACGGTTCTGGAGCTTCTCTTCGCGGAACGCAATCACGTCTGCTCCGTCTGCGCGGTGAACAATTACTGTGAATTGCAGGCGATGGCCCAGACGGAGGGGGTGACCCACGTCCGCCTTTCTTACCGCAATCCCAAACTGCCTGTCGATGCGTCGCACGAGCGCTTTGTTGCCGACCAGAATCGCTGCATCCTCTGCACCCGCTGCGTACGCGTCTGCAGCGAGATCGAAGGCGCGCACGTGTGGGACGTAATGGGCCGCGGCATCGATTCGCTGGTCATCACTGACCTCAATCAGCCCTGGGGCGAGTCCACCTGCACACGTTGCGGCAAGTGCGTCAACGTGTGCCCCACCGGCGCGCTCTTCGACAAGAGCAAAGTCGGATCGTCCCACCCGAAGTATCCGGACTTTGTGCCCTATCTCAACATGATGCGAGAACGGCCATGAGCAAGATCAAGTTGGCAACGGTATGGTTGGATGGCTGCTCGGGATGCCACATGTCTTTTTTGGACATGGACGAGCGCCTGCTGGAGTTGAGCAGCCAGTTTGACCTGGTCTACAGCCCTCTCGTCGACTTCAAAATCTTTCCGGACATGGTGGACGTCGCCCTAGTCGAAGGCGCCATCAGCAGCGTAGAAGACGAGCACAAGATCCAGCACATCCGCAAACACACCACGCTGCTGATTGCTATAGGCGACTGCGCGGTCACGGGTAATGTCCCCGCCATGCGCAACCCGTTCGGGCCTCTACCGATTCTCGAACGTGCCTACCACCAGAACGCATCGTTCCAGCAGCAGACGCCGCGTGGCCTCGTTCCCGCGCTACTTGAAAAAGTCCGGCCGGTGCACGAACTGGTCGATGTCGACCTCTACCTGCCGGGATGCCCTCCGTCCGCGGACACATTTTTCTCGGTTCTGACTGATCTTCTGGCCGGCACCATACCGAACGTCACCAGCCTGACTCGCTTTGGGGCCTAGGAGAACCGCATGTCGCAGACCATCACCATCGACCCGGTAACCCGCCTTGAGGGCCACGGCAAGATCACGCTTCGGACCAATGACCTGGGCGAGGTCAGCGAAGCGTACTTCAGCGTGACCCAGGTGCGCGGCTTTGAGAAGTTCTGCGAGGGCCGGCCCTATTACGAAATGCCCGCACTGATGGCACGCATCTGCGGCATCTGTCCCGTCAGCCATCTGATCGCATCCGCCAAAGCCTGCGAGGCCATCATGGCGGTGGAGATTCCGCCCACCGCGGCCAAACTTCGCCATGCGCTCAACCTTGCCCAGATCATTCAATCCCACGCGCTCAGCTTCTTCTACCTCGCCTCGCCTGATCTGCTGCTGGGCATGGACGCCGATCCAGCCGCCCGCAACATTTTCGGCGTCGCCCGAACCCATCCGGAGCTTGGCCGCGCAGGCGTCGACCTCCGCCGCTTCGGGCAGCACATGATCGAACTGCTGGGCCGCAAGCGGATTCATCCGGGATGGGTGGTGCCCGGCGGCGTCACTGAACCGCTCGATCCCGCCAAACGCGAGGAAATCCTCGCGCTCATTCCGGAGGCGTACGCGAATGCAAAGATGGCGCTGGCGGCATACAAGCAAATCGCAGGCCGCTTCCAGGAAGAAATAGAGAGTTTTGCCAACTTCCCCGGCCTCTTCATGAGCATGGTAAGCGATGCGGGCGGCCTGGAGTTCACCGACGCCAAGCTGCGCATGATCGACGCCGAAGGAATCATCCTGCTGAACAAAATGGAGGCCGCGCAATTCGATCAAAACATCGGCGAGGCGGTTGAGCCGTACTCCTACATGAAGTTTCCGTACCTCAAGTCGCTTGGTTATCCGCGCGGGACCTATCGCGTGGGACCGCTGGCCCGCCTGAATATCGCCAGCCACACTGGGACACCGCTCGCCGACGCCGAGTTAACCGAGTTCAAAAAACTCGCCAAGGGCCCCGTGCTCGGCTCGTTCCACTACCATCACGCCCGGCTCATCGAGATTCTGTACGGCATCGAGGTCATCGAACAACTCTTCTCGGAAAGCAGCATCCTGGACAAACACGTGCGTGCCACCGCAGGCGTCAACCGCCAGGAGGGCGCAGGCATTGCCGAAGCGCCGCGCGGTACCCTGATGCATCACTACACGGTAAACGAGAAGGGCCTGATGACCTGGTCCAACCTGGTCATTGCCACCGGCCAGAACAATAACGCCATGAACAAAGGTGTGCTCCAGGCAGCACAGCGCTTCCTCAAGGGTGACAAGCTTACCAACGGCATGCTGAACCGGGTCGAGGCCGTGATTCGCACCTTCGACCCGTGCCTAAGCTGTTCCACCCATGCCTTTGGCGAGATGCCGTTGGCGATTGAACTACTGGCGCCTGACGGCACCAAACTGGATGAGGTTCATAGACCCTGATGACAACGCAGCCTACAACCCTTCTCGCAGACCAATCCCCGCGCGCCCTGGTAATGGCCTGCGGCAATACCTTCCGTGGCGATGACGGAGTAGGCTGGCGCATTGGCTGCGCTGTGGAGCAGCGCCCACCATGCGACGGCCTCAGCGTCGTCCTGACCCGGCAGCTGCTGCCCGAACACGCCGAAGCCATTAGCGCCGCGGAAATCGTAGTCTTCGTGGATTGCTCCGCCGTCGCCGCGGCGGGCACCGTCTCCACCAGCACTATTCGGCCGGCAGAGCGTCCTCCGCGCATCCTCACCCACCATCTGGACCCGGCCGCGTTGCTCAGGCTGACGCTCGATCTATATGCTCGAACGCCCCCACAAGCTGTCCTCGTAACCGTGGGTGGAGAGTCGTTCGCCCTGACGGATCAGCTCAGCAAGACTGTGCGATCTGCCGTTCCAAAGGCGTTGGAAGCGGTGCGCGCGGCGCTGCTGGGCGTTGCTATGCCCTCCCTTGCTCCCGCAAGCTGATCTTGCGCGCAGTTCTGGCGCCTGGCTCCTCGGCTTAAGCCGAGAGCATCTCCCTGGCTCTTTCGGCTAGGATTAGCTTTCGATGCCTTCTGCCAAGCGACATACACCGCGCGAACCTCTCATCCCAGATCGAAGCGCTTCTCCGGAGATCGTCGACCCAATCTGGCTGATGAAGGCGCTTGCTCTCAGCCTCATCGCCGCTATCCTCTGCGGCTACGCGACGCTTTGCCTGCTTTACTACCAGGGCACGTGGCAGCTCATGCTGCATCCCACCCGTGCCGTCGATCGAACCCCCGCCGCCGCTGGACTGCCCTACACGGATGTTCGCTTTGACGCAGCTGAAACCGGCCAGCCGCGCCTTACCGGCTGGTGGATTCCCGCCGCATCCGCAAATCCAGCTGAAGCCGGTTATGCGGCCTTAACTATCCTCTATCTTCACGACGGTTCAGGCTCCTTGGCTGACACTATCCCGATGCTAAGCGGCCTGCACCGCACCGGCCTGAATGTGTTTGCCTTTGACTACCGCGGCTTCGGGGCAAGCGACAACTCCGCCCACCCCAGCGAGGTCCGCATGTCCCAGGACGCCACCGCGGCGCTCGGCTACCTGACCTCCACGCGCCGCATCCCGGCCCGCAACATCGTACCCTACGGAGTCGGGCTCGGGGCGTTTCTCGCCGCCAGCCTCGTCCAGAACCATCCGGATCTTCCCGCCGTCGTGCTGGACAATCCCAACCCCGATCCTCTCGCGTCTGCCGCCGCGCGGCGATCCCGCTTCATCCCGGTCCGGCTGTTGTCCGGCCATCCCTTCGACATAGCGAACCTGATCTCCAATCTCGCCACACCCAAGCTCCTAATCGCTGGCGGCCCGGGTTCCGCCGGCGGAACCCATGACCCGAGTCGTCTGCAGGCACTCTTCGAGCACGCCGCCGACCACGGCCGCGCCATAACCCTTCCGTCCGCCGGCGGCGAAGATGAGTATCAGGCGGCCCTGAAGCAGTTTCTGGACGAATATCTGACTCGCTGAGCCGCGAAGCTGCCAGTTAAGGAGTGAAGGCCCCCGGTATTCTGGGGGCCTTACGTGTAGGTGGGGAGGGGTCGTGCGGATTGGGGAAGCCGGGCCCGTGGGAATTGCTGGCCCGACAAACTATTTGTTACATCGGATAAGACGCGAAGCCGGAACAAAAGTTGCCTAATTATTCCACAAAAATGTATTTAAAAACCACCAAAATCCTAAAAATTGAATAACCGAACCCGACGTCCATTCATCTCTTATTGATTCTATTGGCTTTACTGAGTTAGTTGTAAGAGTTGGCACTGGCTGATCGATCCTTGGAAAGCTTCTCCCAGAGAGGCGGCCAGGGGCTCCGTCGTCGCGACCCTTCGCCCAGCCCGAGCGAAAATAGACTCCAAAATCGTAGTTGCGATATTGTGGGTACGCCCTGCGATTCGTCGCAGCGCGCTCGATAACTGTCTCCCACCCGAAAGGCACCCCCGCGAATCATATGTCCAAATCTAGACTTACCCGTCGTGAATTTGTTGGAAGCTCAGCTTTCCTGGCCCTGGGACTGCCGATGGTCATGGGACGCGCCTACCAGGCTTTGGCTGCGGGCCAGCCATCGGCGGCAACGCCTTACGCCCCGCCCATGTCCCCGCGGGCCACTCTGAACTTCAATTACGACTGGAGGTTCATCCGCGAGGATGTGGAGGGTGCCGAAGCTCCCGCCTTTGACGACTCCAAGTGGAGCACCGTGGCCACGCCACACAGCTTCAACGACGTCGACTCGTTCCGCAAACTGATCTCGCATGGCGGCGGAGACACCGGCACCTACAAAGGCCTCGCGTGGTATCGCAAACACTTCAAGCTGCCCGCGGACCTCTCCGGCCACAAGGTCTTTCTCGAGTTCGAGGGCATGCGCCAGGCGGGCGACATTTACCTGAACGGCAGGCAGGTCGGCCTGTACGAGAACGGCGTCACAGCATACGGAATCGACATCACCGACGCGCTGCAGTTTGGCACAAAGGAGAACGTCCTCGCGGTGAAGGTAGACAACACCACCCGCTATCAGGAACGCGCCTTCTGCACGGCAAACCCCAAGAACCCCGATGGCACACCATGTGAGCCGGTCGGCTTCGAGTGGAACGCGAACGACTTCAACCCCGATCACGGTGGCATCAATCGTCATGTTTGGCTGCACGTAACCGGCAAGATTCACCAGACGCTGCCGCTCTATTACGGCCTTGAAAGCCAGGGCGTCTACGTGCATGCCGCGAACTTCGACATTCCGAAGAAAACCGCGGACGTGACTGTAGATGCGGAGGTGCACAACGCATCCGGCGACCGCGCGACGGTGGAATTGTCCGTTGTGGTCGTCGATCAGAATGGCCAGGTTCGTGCGCGCTTCGAAGGCGACCCGGTGGATATGGTGGACGGCGAAAAAAGCGTTCAGTCGGCAACCGGGGGCTTGAAGAATGCGCGCTTCTGGAGCCCCGACGACCCATACCTTTACGACGTCTACACCATCCTGAAAGTGGATGGGAAGGTGGTGGACGTCAATCGTCTGGAGACAGGATTCCGCAAGGCCGAATTCAAGGGCGGCGTGGGCACGGGCGGCGTATACATCAACGACAAGTTTGTTTATCTGAAGGGATTCGCGGAGCGCTCGGCTGACGAGTGGGCTGGCGTTGGCGCGGGCTATCCCGACTGGATGCACGACTACACCGCGAGGCTGATTCGCGAGTGCCATGGCAATTACATGCGCTGGATGCATATCTCGCCGCAGAAGGTCGATGCCGATTCGTTCGCGCGCTACGGCATCGTCCAGGTGTGTCCTGCGGGCGACAAGGAGCGCGAAGTCACGGGACGCCAGTGGGACCAGCGCGTCGAGGTGATGCGCGACTCGATGATCTATTTCCGCAATAACCCGAGCATCCTGTTCTGGGAGGCGGGTAACACCATCGTCACGCCCGAAGAGATGCAGCAGATGGTCGACCTGCGCAAGCAGTGGGACCCCGATGGCGGGCGAGTGATGGGCTATCGCGACAACGACGTCGTCGCGGCCAACCAGGCGCTGACGCCGATTGCGGAGTACTACGGAGTGATGATCGGCCAGGCGCCGCAAACCGACCAGGTGACGCAGCCGGGGCAAATCTTTCGCGGGTACAGTGTAGAGCGCCGCGATCGCGCGCCGCTGGTCGAGGCCGAGGACTTCCGCGACGAAGGCGCGCGACGCTACTGGGACGACTACTCACCTCCTTATTACGGCTTTAAGAAAGGTCCGAACGACACGTATCAATACACCTCGGAGAGCTTCGCGATCGCCGGAGTCAAGCGCTATTGGGACTATTGGACCAACCGCATCTCCAATACCGATCCGGCGCACTCGAAGTGGTCGGGCTATTGCTCAATTTATTTCACCGACGAGGACGCCGACGGACGCCAGGATTCCAGCGAGGTCGCGCGCGTCAGCGGCAAGGTGGATGCAATGCGCCTGCCCAAAGAGATCTACTTCGCCCATCGCGTGATCCAGAACGATCAGCCCGACCTGCACATCCTCGGCCATTGGACCTATCCGGAAGCGCCGACGCAAGGTCCGGATGCGGGAACGGGAAAGACGGTGAAGACGGTCTACGTGATTGCGAATACCGAGTCGGTCGAACTCTTCGTCAATGGCAAGTCGCTCGGCGTCAACGCGAAGCCGGACAGTGGATGGATATTCTCCTTCCCGCAGGTTGAGTTTGCTCCGGGGATCCTGATGGCCGTCGGCAAGAATGGCGGCAGGGTCGCGGCGCAGCAGGAACTAACCACGGCGGGCACGCCGGCGGCAATCAAGCTGACTCGCATCGTCGGTCCCAAGGGCTTGCAGGCCGATGGCGAGGACGTTGCGCTGATCGACGTCGAGGTGGTGGACGCGAAGGGGCAGCGCTGCCCCACCGATGATGCGCGGGTCGACTTTACCTGCACCGGCCCGGGCATCTGGCGGGGCGGATACAACAGCGGCAAGATCGACTCAACCAACAACCTGTACCTGAACACCGAATGCGGGATCAATCGCGTTGCGGTGCGGTCCACGCTGACGCCGGGAACGATCACGGTGACGGCCAGGCGCGATGGCCTGAAATCGGCCCAGGTCCAGCTTGTGGCCAAGCCGGTAGTCGTGACCGATGGCCTCGCGACGTTCTGGCCGCAGCACCTGCCGGGACCCAGGGAGACATAACTGCGTTCGCGCGACGCATTCAAGCGCCTTCCGGGATGGAGCGATCGAGCTGGAGGCGCATCCTGAGTGCGTCGTCCTCCGGATCGCGGTAGTAGCGCGGCCGGCGCCCGGCTTCGGTGAATCCAAGCCCGGCATAGAGCGCGATCGCGCCGGTGCTGGCTGCCCGCACTTCCAGCACAACCTCGGTCGCGCCGTTGGATCGGCACCAGTCGAGTACAGCGCGGCACAGGGTGCGGCCAATGCCCGCGCGGCGGGCGGAAGCTGCTACCGCGACGCTCTCCAGTTCGGCGATGACGTCTTCGCGGCCGGTACTTGGAGCCGGATACATCAAGCCCACCGCGAATCCGGCCAGCGCCTCGCCCGGCTCCTCCGACTTATCCACGACGAAGACACAGCGCGAGCCACAGCCAGGTTCCTCGGCCAGAATCGTCTCGTACGTTGCCTCGGGCCAATGCGGGGCAGTGTCCGTCGCGCGCTCCAACGCAACGATGGCAGCCAGATCTTCGGCGGTGGCCAGACGCACGTGCTCCTTTGAATTGCTCATGACGCCGGAGCCTCCGCCGGTTTGCCGGCCGCCCTGGGACGGGGCTTGGCGAAGATCTGGGCGTCGGTGCGGCGCAGGTAATTCGCGTCCAGCGTCGCCGGGTCATCGAAAGGCCGCCGATCCATGCGGAGCAGGGCGAGCGGCAAGGCATCTGCTGCGCTGGGTGGGGGTACAAGGTGAGGGGCCAACGCGGCCAGCGACTCCGCAACCACAGGTTCGCAGGCCACGGAGACCTGCGCGTGTCCCGAGGCCGGCATCGCCGCCGCCACAGCCAGGACCTCAGCGCGAGTGAGCAGAGCTTCGCGGAGACAGATTCCATCGCGGTAGACGCCCAGGTAAAACTCGCCGCGCCCGGCATCCAAAAGCGCATTAATGCACGTGGAAGGCGGGCACTTCGCCTGGTTCGCAAGTACGGCGAGACGGGAAATCGCGATCAGCGGCAGATTCAGGGCTTCGCAGAGGCCCTTCGCCGCGCTTAGTCCGACGCGCACGCCGGTGAACGAGCCAGGCCCGTGCACTGCGGCCACCGCGTCCAGCGATTGCAGCGGGATGCGACCCGTCGCGGCCAGTTCCTTGATGGCCGGGAGCAGGCGCTCGGAAGCGGAGCGGCCGGGAAGCGTTGCCGGCGTTACGACTGCGGGGCCGGGGCCGGCATCGGCCAGGGCGACGCTGCCAACGGCACCGCAGGTATCGATGAGCAGGAGTTTCATACGGGAATTGCCCACGTCAGCGATGATAGCGCCCGGCCCGCTGGTTGCCCGTCTTGAGGGCTCGTCCGCGCCATGATACCCCACCCCCCGGGGCGGGGAGTTCACGAATTGGTACATAGCGGGTTTCGATGAAAGCAAATGGGTTATCTTCAAAACGGCCCCGGGGAGTCCCGAAGTAGTAAACACCTCCAGGCCTGCTTCCTGCCGGAACTGGGTAACGGCGATCTGCGCGAGCGCTCGATGCCGGATGCAACCGCTGCCCTGGTCCGCAGAGGGATACGGCACACGTTTGGCGTTGATGCGTTGGTCTTCACGTTCCCACCCTTCCGCAGATTCCAGGTCCGGTCCCGGAAAGGCGGGACACGACGCCGGACGACTGTTTGACCCTTTCTTCTATTGTAAGCGAGGTGTCAAGCGGCGGGCTGTGGGAAACGTGGGTTTCAGGCTGCAATGCCCCCATCTCTCAGACGAGATGTGGGGCATCCGCGGCGCTCTGCAGATGCGGGTCGCCAGCGTTTCTTGTTGGAGGAGCTATCGGCTCTCAGCTTTCAGCTATGAGCGAGGGACTGTGGAGAGGACGATGGAAGAATAGAACCAGCAGCCTGAAAGCGGGGACCGAATGCCGCGGCGTGACGTTTCCACGCAGTGCAATTATGGTTAGAGATGGTGGCTTCGCAAGCGCCAGTGAATTTCACGGACTGCATAGCCAGCAGTTTGCCGAATCAGCCAGACTTTGTGTGGAATTATCGAGTATCGAAGGGAAAGCCGGACACGTTTATGACGACGAAGACTGAAGTTGCGGCGAAGGCGGATTTTTCCGCTGAGATGGCGGAGTGGATCGAAGCGTTCGACGACGTGGTGGCCGAGGAGTGGCAGAATGGCGCGGAACTGCTGAAGGCGCTGCGCCAGCGCGCGCGCGAGGCCGGGGTGACGCTGCCCTGCGAGATGGCGACGCCCTTCCGCAACACGATTCCGAAGTACGACGAAGTTCCCTACCCTGGCGACCGGAACCTGGAGCGGCGGATCGAGGCGCTGATCCGCTGGAACGCCATGGCCATGGTGCACGGGCAGAACAAGAAGGACCCGGGGATTGGCGGGCACATTTCGACGTATTCGTCGCAGGCGACGCTGCAGGAGGTGGGGTATAACCACTTCTTCCGCGCGAAGTATATTGCGGACGATGGCAGCGAGCAGCCGGGAGACTTTATCTACCACCAGGGACATGCTTCGCCGGGCGTGTATGCGCGGATCGTATCTGCTGGGACGATTGAACGACGATCACCTGAAGAACTTTCGCCATGAACTGCGCGACAAGCCGGGCCTGTCGAGCTATCCCCATCCGTGGCTGATGCCGGAGTTCTGGAATTTCCCCACGGTGTCGATGGGGATTGGGCCGCTGAATGCGATCTACCAGGCGCGGTTTATGCGCTACCTGGAGAATCGCGGGCTGATCAAGAAGACGCAACGCGCAAGATCTGGGCGTTTCTGGGCGACGGCGAGACGGACGAAGTGGACACGCTGGGCGCGATCTCGCTGGGTTCGCGGGAGAAGCTCGACAACCTGATCTTCGTGGTGAACTGCAACCTGCAGCGGCTGGATGGTCCGGTGCGCGGGCAATGGGCGGATCATCGACGAACTGGAGAGCGTGTTCCTGGGCGCGGGATGGAACGTCATCAAGGTGATCTGGGGCAGCGATTGGGACGAGTTGTTTGCGCGCGACCACAGCGGGCTGCTGCTGCGCCGGATGGAGGAGTGCGTGGACGGCGACTTCCAGACCTACAAGGCGAAGGACGGCGCTTTTCTGCGGGACCACTTCTTCGGGAAGTATCCCGAACTGCTGGAACTGGTAAAGGACTACACGGACGAGCAACTGATCCATCTGCACCGCGGCGGGCACGATCCGGTGAAGGTGTACAACGCGTACAAGCGCGCCGTGGAGCACAAGGGCGGGCCGACGGTGGTACTGGCCATGACGGTGAAGGGCTATGGGATGGGAACGGCGCAATCGCGCAATGCGACCCACTCCGAGAAGAAGCTGACCGACGCTGCGCTGGCGGCGTTTGTGAAGCAGTTCGAGATTCCGATTCCGGAGGAGTCGGCGCAAGGACGGCACGCCGTACCGGCCGCCGCAGGACTCGCCGGAGATGGTGTACATGCAGGAGCGGCGGCGCGAACTGGGCGGGATATCTGCCGATGCGGTCGGTGCCGGAGAATCCGTTCAAGGCGCCGGACCTGGGCTTCTTCAAGGAGTGGACTGGCGGGGTCGGGCGGGCGCGCCGTGTCGACGACGATGGGATTTGTGTCGATGCTGCGCGGACTGCTGAAGGATCCGAGCATTGGCAAGTTGGTGGTGCCGATTGTGCCGGACGAGGGACGGACGTTTGGGTTGGAGTCCGTCATTCGGCAGGTGGGCATCTACGCGCCGGAGGGACAGCGCTACACGCCGCACGATAAGGACATGCTGCTGTTCTATCGCGAGGAGCAGAACGGACAGATTCTGGAGGAAGGCATTACCGAGGCGGGGTCGATGGCTTCGTTTACGGCAGCGGGCCAGGCGTTTTCGACATATAAGGTGCCGATGATTCCCTTCTACATGTACTACTCGATGTTCGGATTCCAGAGGATCGGGGACATGGTGTGGGCGTTTGCGGACTCGCGCGGCAAGGGATTTCTGATGGGTGGGACGGCGGGCCGGACGACGATGCTCGGCGAGGGACTGCAGCACCAGGATGGGCACAGCCATGTGCTGGCGAGCACGGTGCCGACCTGCGTGAGCTACGATCCGGCGTACGTGTACGAGTTGGCCGTGGTAGTGCAAAGCGGCATGAAGCGGATGTACGAGAATGGCGAAGACTGCTTCTACTACATCACCATGTACAACGAGGACTACGCGATGCCGGCAATGCCGGAGGGCGCGGAGGAAGGGATTCTGCGGGGAATCTACAAGTTCCGCGCGGCGGCCAACGGCGAGGCTACGGTGCAGTTGTTCGGCTCGGGGCCGATTCTGAACGAGGTACTCCGGGCGCAGGAGATTCTGGCGGAGAAGTACCAGATCGCCGCGGATGTGTGGAGCGTGACCAGCTATACCGAGCTGCGCCGCGAGGCGATCGCGACCGAGCGCTGGAACCGGTTACACCCAGCGGAAGCGGAGCGCAAGACATACATCGAAACGGCACTGGCAGGGGCGAAGGGCCCGATCATCGCGGCCAGCGACTACATGAAAGCGCTTCCTGATGTGCTAGCTCCGTGGCTGCAGGCGGATGGGAAGTGCAGGCTGGTCACGCTGGGGACGGACGGATTCGGGCGCAGCGACAACCGCGCGCACCTGCGGCGGCACTTTGAGGTGAATGCGGAGTCGATTGCGGGGGCGACGCTGTCGCGGCTGGCGCGCGACGGCAAGATCAAACCCAAGAAAGCCCAGGCGGCGCTGGCGGAGTTGGGGCTGGACGTCGAGGCCAAGGACCCGGCACGCACGTGATGGCTACTGCTCCAGCGGCAGAAGCCGCGTACGAAAACCCGCTGATGCCGAACGCGAAGCTGCGCCAGATTTATGCGGCAATGGTTCGGGCACGCCTTCTGGAAAGGGCGCTGCCGAAGCGACGGCGCGGCGAGAGCGTGGCAGGGCTTGAGGCTTGCCTGGCGAGCACGTCGGTCGATCTTGGGCGGGGCGACTTTGTCAGCGACGCGGTGACGGGCCGGGCGGTGGATTTTCTGCGCGGCACGGCGCTGATGTGGCCGGTGGGTGGAACGGCTCCGGTGCTGCGCAGGATGACTTTGGAGTCCGCTCTGCGGCCGGATGAGAGGGCGAGCCGGAATGGACTGACGGCGGAGTGCGGTGCGGCGTCGCGGCTGCCGGCGATGTCCGCGAATGAGGAACGGATGTGGGCTGCGCTGGGCACCGCGCTGACGCTGAAGGCGCAACACGCCAGCGAAAGGGCCAGGGGCAAAGCAGGCGCGGCGAGTGAGAGCGGCGTGGTGGTGGTGTACGCGCGGCCGGGCGAAGTGAAGCCGGCGCTTTGGCGACGGGCGCTGACCTTCGCGGCGGAGCAAGTACTGCCGGTGCTGTTTGTGGTGCTGCCTGCGGAGCGGCGCAAGGCGGCAAGGGCGAGCGTGGGAGCTATGAGTGTATTGGCGTCGCGGCATGGCGTTCCGGGGATAGCGGTAGATGCGGACGACGCGGTCGCGCTGTACCGCGTGGCGCAGGAGTCGATTGGGCGGGCGCGGATCGGCGGCGGAGCGGCGCTGATGGAGTGCGTGCCGTTCGTCCTCGAAGGAGCGAGGAGCAGGCACAGCGCCTCCAGTGACGCGATTGCGGCGCTGGAGCAGTACATGCTGAGTCGCGGCAGCGCGACCAGGCAATGGATGCGGCGCGAGGCCTCGTACTGCACCAAGCGGATTGCGAAGGAGAAGCTGCATCCAACGAGAGGGCAGCTCTGAATTCACAGCAAGGGCCCATGCGTTTGCCTGGTTCCGGGGCGCGAGGAAGTGGGCTAACCAATGGCTGCGCACGCAGTTACACTGGAGAGGATGATGGACCGGATGGGCCGGACGGACCAGATGCTCGAGGTGCGAGTGCGGACAGGGATCCCATTTTTTTGGGTTGGCATTGCGAGTCTGGGGCTGGGTTTGGCGGCGGGACGGGCGCAAACGCCGGCGACGCCTCCGGCGGCCAATCCGGCCCCGGCTACGCAGACCCTTCCGGCGCCGACTCCGCAGAGCCCGGACCAAACCACCTCGGCGCCAGCGTATGGAGGCCAGAGTTCGCCGGGCGCCGTGCAGACGCTACCGCCGCCGCAGCACGCGCCTCCGCCGTTGGTTACGCCTGCGCCGCCGACGCCGCAGACACCGTATACGGCGATGCCGGCGTATGGGACGCCCGAGGCTCCGCGGGTGCGGATGCCGGGCGATCCAGACAGTAGCACCTATATTCCGGTGGATAGCTGGGTGTATCCGGCGATGGTGCGGCTCTATTCCATGGGCTACCTCGATTCGATGTACCTTGCGTTGCGGCCGTATACACGGCGCAGCGCGCTGCACATCCTGCAGAAGTCGGAGGATGCGATCCTTTCGAGCGACGATGAGCGGGCGCAGGACATCCTGGCGGCGCTGCTGAATGAGCTGACCGATGAGGGAATCAGCAGCAAGAGCCCGCGGGGCATGGTCTACGGGCTGGAGTCCATTTACACGCGCGTGCAGGGGATCTCCGGCTCGATTCTGCAGGACAGCTTCCACCTGGGACAGACGTTCTTCGACGACTATGGGCGGCCGCACGAGCCGGGGTTCAACAACATTACCGGCTTCTCGACGCTGGAGGAGCGCGGACCGTTTTCGCTGTACGTACGCGGCGAATACCAGCATGCGCCGGGCGGGCCGGGCTACTCGCAGGCGCTGTCGGCGCAGCTTTCGACCATCGACGAGATTGTGCCGTTTGCGCCGCCCAACGATCCGCAGGCGACCATTCCGACGGGACCGATTGCGGCGCAGAATCCGTTTCGGCTGGTGGAGGCGACGCTGTCGTACCACCTGCTGGGACACGAGATCTCCGGAGGGAAATCAGACGCGTGGCTGGGGCCGGCGATGGGCGGCGCGATGGACTGGTCCAATAACGCGGAGAACATCTACTCGTTCCGCATCAATCGAATTGAGCCGCTATACATCAAGTGGCTGTCGAAGCTGATTGGGCCGGTGCGCTACGACTTTTTCTACGGCAGCCTGAAGGGCCACACCTACCCGAACGACGATTACACGCATTCGGATACAGTTTCGTTCCAGCCAACGCGGGACTTCCAGTTCACGCTGCAGCGAACGATCGTCTTCGGCGGCGAGGGTCACGAGCCGGTGACGCTGCACACGTTTCTGAAGGGATTCTTCGACACCAACGACACCAACTTGAGCACGAAATTCTCGCGCAGCGATCCGGGCGCGCGCTTCTCGGACTTCAGCTTCTCCTACCGGCTGCCCTTTGTGCGCAACTACCTGACCCTGTACGCGGACGGGGAGACGCACGACGATCTGTTCCCCATCTCGGCGCCACGGCGGGCAGCATATCGTCCTGGGATTTATCTTTCACAGTTTCCCGGCGCGAGACGGCTGGACCTGCGCGTGGAGGGCGTGTCGACGGACTGCTCGACGCTGGCGTGCCAGAACGGCGGCAACGAGTACATCGAGACCATCCAGAAGCAGGCCTATACGAACAAGGGCTACATCGTGGGCGACTGGATTGGGCGCGAGGCCAAGGGCGGACAGGCCTGGCTGACCTACCACCTCTCCGGAAACGAGTGGGTACAGGTGGAGTACATGCACAAGCAGACGCCGAAGGATTTTATTCCCGGAGGGACGACGCAGAACCAGTTCCTGGTGGACGTTGTGAAACGGCTGCGGCCGGATGTGGAACTGCACGCGTGGTATCAACATGAGCGCTGGGTGGCGCCGATTTACCTGCCCGGAGTGCAGGGCAACAATACATTCACGTTCCAGGTAACCTTCTTTCCGAAGCTCCAGACGACCACGCCGTAGGAGATGCAACCAAATCGGCCGGCGGGCTGCTGTTACGATGCGGAAGACGACTCCGCCATGATGACCCGGTTTAGCAGCCCGCTGTTGCTTGTAGCCCTGGCGGCGGGCCTGATTGCATTCGTCGTGCAGTCCGGGGAATTGGGGACCTCCGACACCGAGCATCGCCTGCAAGCTGCCCATGCGCTATGGACTTCGCAGCCACCGGTGCTGCCGGAGGAGTATCCGGAGTTCGGCGTGCATGGACGCGGGGGCCGGCTGCAAAGCTGGTACGGCATTGGCCAGTCGCTGCTGATGCTGCCGGCGGATATTGTTGGAACCGGGGTAGAGAAACTTCCCTTCCTCGCGGGCTATGAGGGCGACCCCGGCGTGCGCATGATCGTGGTGAGCTACTTGACCAACATCGTGATTGCAGTGCTGACCGCGCTGGTGTGCTTCAGGATTCTGCGACAATTCGGCTTCGCAACAGGGCAGGCCGTGGCAGGCCGTGGCCGGCGTTCTTGCGTTGCTGCTGTGCACAACGCATCTGCACTACACGCAGAACCTGATGGAGAACAGCTCCATCTTTCTGCTGACGGTAACGGGGTTTTCGTATGAACTGGAGTGGGTGGATACGGGCAGCCGTCGAGCTCTCCTTGTCGGGTCGGCGGGTGTGGCCACGGCGCTAGGCAAGATGGATGCGTGGGGGCTGCTGAACAGCACGATTACCAGCGATCCCTGGGACTATATTCACCTGACCACGTGGAATTTTTTGCCCTTCCTGATGATGCGAGGGGGCGCGGCGCCGGCGTGGGTCGTGCGCCTTGCGTTCCTGGTGTGGGGTGTGGCGGGCGTGGCGCTGGTGGCGACGCTGTTGCGTCTGCGCAGGGTGCTTGCCTGTGGGAACGCGTAACAGCATCGATTGCGGGCCAGGTGGCGCTGGAGCCATTCCTGGGATCTCCCTCGTCGGCGGGTCTGAAGATTCGCCCTTGCAAAGCAGTACGGACCGGCTTGCCGGATGCGCCACACTCGGATGCGAGCTACTGTTTGGTGGCTTCGGCGTAGAAGTGGTCCATGTCCACCTTCATCAGCTTCAGCGCGTCGACGTTGAGGTAGACCATATGGCCGGCGGGGTAGTAGCCGAACTCGATGTTGCCGATGAGCGAGGGCGGCAGCATCATGTGGTCGAGGTCGTACTCCGTAGAGAAGAAGGGCGTGGCCAGATCGAAGTATCCGTTGGCGGAGAAGATACGCAGCTTGGGATTTTTGCGCATGGCGTCGGCGAGATCGACGGCGGTGTCGGGCACCTGCTGCTCGGTGGAGTCGCCGCTGGGGTGGTGCTTGTAGTTCCAGGCTGCGTTAACGCCGGGAGCGGTGACGTAGTAGGGGTCGGTGCTGGTGTACTTCAGCTCGCGCTGGAGGTAGTCGTGAAAGGCACCGACAAACGCGCCCTCGGGGCCGGTGTTGGAGGGATCGTAACCGGGAACCTCACCGGCGGAATCGACGTCCCAGCCTTCGAAGCGCGCGTCGTAGCGGCCGAAGGTGCGGTCGTCGTCGCGCAGGAGTTCCTTGCGGAAGCGTGACGGAGAAATGCGGAGCTTGGTCTCTTTGAGGTACTGGACGCTGAGGCCGGTGAAGTCAGAGAGGCGGGCGGCGACTGCGTCCATCTCGGCCGGTGGCAGTTTGTCGCCCTGCTCCAGGGCCGCGGCGTAGGGGCCGCGGGCGTACTCGCGAGCTTGTTCGACGGCGTCGGCCATGCTGCCGGTGTGCTTGCCCTTCTTGTAGTAGCAGGCGATGGCAGTGTAGGACGGGAGGTAGGCGATGTACGCCGTATCGTAGCCTGGACTGCGCACGTTGTAGTTGAGGATGGAGGAGAGCAGGGTGACGCCGTTGAACTGGATGCCATCGTTCTGGAGCGCGGCGACGAGGGCGGCCGAGCGCGGCGTGCCGTAGGATTCGCCGAACAGGAATTTGGGCGAGTTCCAGCGCTGGTTGAGCGTGATGTAGCGTGTGATGAATTTTTCGAATGCCTTGACATCCTCGTCGACGCCGGCGAAGTCTTTGATGGTTCCCTTGCCGACGACGCGGGAGAAGCCTGCCATAGGTGCGTCGATGAAGACGAGGTCGCTGCGATCGATGAGGCTGGAGGGGTTGGAGACGACCTGAAAGGGCGGCGGATTAGAGGCGTCGGGACTCTCCGTGACGACGCGCACCGGGCTGAACGAACCCATATGCAGCCAGACGGTAGCGGAGCCGGGGCCACCGTTGTAGAAGAACGTGACCGGGCGGGTCCTGGCATCGGCGCCATCCTCGGTGTAGGCGACATAGAAGATGCTGCCGTTTACCTTGTCCTTGTCGTCCTTGATGAGCAGATTGCCGGCTGTTGCGGTGTAGTGGATGGTCTGGCTGCCGGCGGTCCAGTCGTGCTTGGTGACCGAGGAATTCTCTGGCGGGATGGGGATGGTGGTTTCGTCGGGCTTTTCCGGGGTTTTGTCGGTTGCCGGGGCAGGCGTCTGGCCGACGAGCGAAGAGCCGCACAGGATGAATGCAAGCAGGATGGAGAGACACGTTCCGGTCCGCGACATAGACACCGTTTCCGCTGCTTTCGGCAGCACGTTGAAGTTCGGTGCAATAGGAAAGCGCCAGTATATCGCGGCTGCGGCAGGCTATTTCGGCTGGGCGGCGACGCAGGAGCGGAAGTAGTCGAGGGATTTTTCCAGGCCTTCGCGGAGGGCGACTTTGGGTTCCCAGCCGAGCAGCGTGCGGGCCTTGGTGATGTCGGGGCGGCGGCGGGTGGGGTCGTCCTTGGGAAGGGGCCGGTGGACAATTTCGGATTTGGAGCCGGTGACACGCAGGACTTCGCTGGCACACTCGAGCATGGTGAACTCGGTGGGATTGCCGATGTTGACGGGGGTGTGCTCGGTGGATTCGGAGAGACGGACGATGCCGGCGATGAGGTCGGAGACGTAGCAGAAGCTCCGGGTTTGCAGGCCATCGCCGTAGACGGTGAGGGGTTCGCCGGCGAGCGCCTGCATCATGAAGTTGGAGATGACGCGGCCGTCGTTGGCCTGGAGGCGCGGGCCGTAGGTGTTGAAGATGCGCACCATGTGGGTGTCGACGCCGTAGTAGCGATGCCACGCGGTGACGGCGGCCTCAGAGAAGCGCTTGGACTCGTCGTAGACGGAGCGCGGGCCGATGGGGTTGACGCGGCCCCAGTAGGTTTCTACCTGGGGATGGACCTCGGGGTCGCCGTAGCACTCGGACGTAGAGGCGTGCAGGAAGCCGGCGGAGTATTTTCGGGCGAGGTTGAGGGTGTTGATGGTGCCGGCCGAGCCGACCAGGAGGGTCTCGGGGCCGAGACGGTCGTAGTCGACCGGGCTGGCGGGCGAGGCGAAGTTGAAGATGAAGTCAACCGGGCCGGGATCGATGGGCTGGATAATGTCCTGATTGAGGAATTCGAAGCGAGGATTGCCGGCGAGGTGGGCGAGGTTGGCCATGGAGCCGGTGCAGAGGTTGTCCATGCCGAGGACGGAGTGGCCTTGCGCGAGCAGGGCGTCGGTTAGATGGGAGCCGAGGAAACCCGCTGCGCCGGTGACGAGAATTTTCTTTTGGCTCATGCGCCTGTGCGATCGTGGTCCGGCAGTTCCGTTGAAGAGGCGAGGGGCAGATTCCCTTCGGGAAGACCAGGTGAAGGGAGCGGACGGGGCGGGGAAAACGGACCAGCGGGGAGCACGGCTCAGACGGTGCCCGCGGTGGCAAGCTCGGCATCGCGGGCAGGAAACACAGCGGGACGACCGACGCTGATGTACGTGAAGCCGGCTTCCTTCATCGCCCTGGGGTCGAAGAGGTTGCGGCCGTCGACGATGATGGGGTAACGCATGAGCCCGGCGAGGCGCTTGAGGTCGAGCTTGGCAAATTCTGCCCAGTCGGTGAGTACCAGCAGGGCGTCGGCGTCGGTCGCGGCGGTGTAGGCGTCCTCGACGTAACCGAGTTGCGCTGAGGCAGGAAGCTTCTCCTGGGCGCGCTTCATGGCGGCGGGATCGTAGGCCCGAACGGAGCAACCTTCGGCGAGCAGCAACTCGACGAGGTCGATGGCGGGCGATTCGCGGATGTCGTCCGTCTCACCCTTGAAAGCCAGGCCGAGCACCGCAAGACGCTTGCTGCGAAGGGTCCACAGGGCGGATCGGACCTTAGCTAAAAAGCGCTTCTTCTGCAGCGCGTTGATTCTTTCCACCTCAGTAAGCAGGTTGAAGCCGATACCGAGTTGCTCCGCTACGGAGCGGAATGCGGCGACATCCTTGGGAAAGCAGGAACCTCCATAGCCGATTCCCGGGCGCAGGAAGCGGGGACCAATGCGGCTGTCGAGTCCGACGCCGCGCGCGACTTCCTCTACGTTTGCATCGGTGGCTTCGCAGAGGTTGGAGACGGCGTTGATGAAGGAAATTTTGAGCGCCAGGAAGGCGTTGGAGGCGTGCTTGATGATCTCAGCCGACTTGGTAGAGGTGTTGAGCAGCGGCGGAGGATGGGACGCGGAGCAGTTGCCGGGAATCGCCTGGGGACGGGTGTAGTATTCCCCGCTGGTGAGGGGCGCGTAAATGGAGGCCAGCAGGCTGGCGGCGGCGTCGCTGTCGGCTCCGACAACGATGCGGTCGGGGTGGAGGAAGTCCTGGACTGCTGTGCCCTCGCGCAGAAACTCGGGGTTGGAGACGACGTCGAAGAAGCGGCGGGCAACGCCATTGCGCTCGATGGCGCGGCCGATCCACTCGTTGGTGTAGACCGGGACGGTGCTTTTTTCCACGATGACCTTGTAACTGGTCAGCGAACGGGCAATCTCGCAGGCAACTGCTTCCACATAGGAAAGATCGGCGTCGCCGGTTTCCGACTGCGGGGTGCCGACCGCGATGAAGATGGCTTCGCAGTCGCGGGCGGCTTCGGCGAGGTTGGTGGTGAAACTAATCCTGGTGTTGTGGTAGCGTCCCAGCAGTTCGGGCAAATGCTTCTCGTGAATCAGGGCATCGCCGGATTCCAGGGAGGCTACCTTGCGCTCGTCATTGTCGACGCAGACGACGTGGTGGCCAATCTCGGCGAAGCAAACGGCTGCAACCAGGCCTACGTATCCTGAACCAACAACAGCTATTTGAATGGGTTTGCTCATGGGTCTCCGGTGGAAGATGATCCTGCGGCAGCTGATGTTTGCAGTCTAGCGGATTTCAGAGGCAAGAGAAAGCTTGCGGAACCGCCGCAGCCAAGGGGACGGCGTTGCGGTGGGGCGAGTCTTTCGGCTGGCCAGCATGGAAGAGGCAACCCACGCCGTTGCTCCGGGTTACGGTCGCCGCCTGGAGTTGCGATCCCCTTCCTCGCGGCGAGGCGGTCGAGTAGACTAGCTGGAATGGGTCCGGAAAAAACGCAGTTACCCCCTGCCGCCGGCGCAACTGAACCGCTGCGGCCCGGTGCGGGGTCGGATGGCGGCGACACTTCGTTGTCTGAGGCATTGGCGACCCTGCGCAAGCGGCGCTGGATATGGATCCTCGCGGCGGTGCTGGGGGCGGGTTATGGCTCGTACAAGGCGTTTACCCAGCCCAAGGTATTTGTGGCCGCCAGCACCATCCAGGTTCACAATGGGGCGTCGAACGAATACCGGGTGGATACCTCGGGCGATTACGAGGACGACTCGGAGACCAGGATGAACACCGAATCGTTCATTCTAAAGAGCGACACACTGCTTGAAGGCGTCGCTCTCCAATTGAACCTGGCGAACAATCAAGATTTCTGGGGCGCCACCAGCCCACTGCACCTTTCCATGGATGACCCGAATGTGCGCACCAGCGTACTGGGCACATTAAAGAGCGGGTTACAGATTACCCTCGTTCCTCACACGGAGCTGATCAACATTAGCTACATGAGCCTGAGCCCAAGGCTCTCCGCGGAGATCGTCAACGAAGTGGTCGCCCAGTATATGCAGCGAAGCCTGCATACACCGGAGCAGCGCACTGAGACCGCCGCAAACTCGCTGGAAGACCAGTTGGCCAAGCTGAAGACCAAGGTGGAGACGTCGCAGGAAGAGATGATGGAGTTGCAGCGCCAACTGGGAGTCCTGGGGTACGATTCGACGCACAACCAGTTGCAGTCGTCGCTGGAAGCCTTGCTGAATGCGGAGGACGGGGCAAAAGTTGCGCGCATCACGGCGGAGTCTCGCTACCGGATGGTGGCGGGAATGGACCCGAATACGATCGAACAATCGATCGAGATGACTCCGGGGACCCTGCCGGGTGAACTGAATTCACTGCGCTCGCAGATTGAGAGTGAGAAGGCGGAGTACGCGCGCCTGACCACCGATACCGTGAACGGAATCGGGCCGAATCACCCGATGGCGAAAAGTTTGAAGGCGCACATCGATGTGCTGACCAACCAGTTGACCGCAGAGCAGAACCGGATCGAGTTGCAGGCGAAGGAGTATTACCTCGCGGCCAAGGGGACCGAGGACAAGATCGAGCAGGAGTTGGAGGAGAAGAAGGCGGAATCCTACAAACAGGGCGACGACCTGGTGCGCTACACCCTGCTGCAGCGAGAGTATGAGCAGAACCGCGCACTCTACGACGGCCTGGAGCAGCGCCTGGAGACGGCCAAGGTGGAAGCCGGCCTGGATGCGCTGGAAGTGGACACGGTGGACAAAGCGGTCCCCCCGGTGAGTCCGACGTTGCGGCCGGCTGGATCCATCATTCTGACGACGACTGTCCTGTTTATGCTCGGCGGCATTGTGATCGCCTTCATTGTAGAGAGCCTGGATACCGGGTTGAGCAACATTCCCGAGCTCGAAACGCTGATGGAGATGCCATCGCTGGCGATCATTCCGAGGGCGAAACGCTCCAGCGCGGAGCAAACCGCGGCCATGTCGGCCGTGCAGCGCAATGTGAATGTTCTGACCCAGCCCAAGTCGCAATTTACGGAGTCGTTCCGCGCGCTGCAGACTTCGCTGCTGCTGGCCACGACGGGGCAACCTCCGAAGTTCATCTTGTTTACCAGCGCGACGCCGTCGGAGGGCAAGACCACTACAGCAAGCAATCTGGCGTGCATTCTGGCGCAGGGCGAGGCGCGGGTTCTGCTGGTGGACGCCGATCTGCGCCGGCCAAACATGCACCATCGGTTCGGCCTGACCGGCAAGCTTGGCCTGACCACGGTGCTGGCGGGCACTTCGACGCTGGAGGAAGCGCTGCAGCATGTTCCCGAGATGCCGAACCTGGACATCCTGCCGAGCGGTCCGGTGCCTCCTTTCCCAACCGAGATGCTGAGTTCGCAGGCGATGCGGGTGCTGCTCGATCGAATCGCGCCGCTGTATAAGTACGTCATCATCGATTCGCCGCCGATTCTTTCCGTGACCGACGCTGTGATCCTTGGCCGTGCGGTAGACGCGGTGGTCCTGGTGGTCCGCCACGGCAAGGCGAGCAAGAACGTGATGCGGCGGGCACGCGACCTGCTGGTGCGCTCGGGCGCTCCCATGTCCGGACTGGTGTTGAACGCGGTCGACTTGAATTCGCCCGAGTATTACGGTTATTACGGATACTCGGGATATTCCTACGGGTCGATGGACGGGGGCAGTTGGGGGACGCGGGCTGCTGCCCGAGAGGATGCGGAGGAGGAAGGGAAGGCCAAGCGATGAACAGCAGCTTCCCCATTGCGAAGGGGGTTTGCGGGGGATCGGCGAGCGGAACGGCAGCCGTCGCAGCCGGATGCGCGAATCCGCGGGCGAGCCGTTCCTGGCAACAGCTGGCGGCGCTGCTTCTGGTTGCGGCCTGCTGGACGGGCACTGCAGGCAGAGCGCTGGGGCAGGCGAGTTCGGCGGCAGCGGCACAGACTGGCGTGCAGAGCGGGGTGCAGACCGGCACGCAAAATCCCGGATCGGTGGCGGGCGAAACGCAGGCGCAGCCGGCAACGCCCCTGGGCAACCAGGCAATGCTGTACCCGGGCGAGGACTTCACCCTCTCAGCCGGAGACTTGATCTCCGTATCCGTCTTTATGCAGCCGGAGTACACCGCGACGGTACGTTTGAAGTTGGACGGAACCGCCATACTGCCGCTTATCGGCAGCGTGCCGCTGCAGGGTCTGAGCGTGCAGGCGGCCCAGGCGTTGATCGCGGACCGTCTGCGAACCGCGGGTATCTATAACGAACCGGAGGTTACGATCCGCGTTCTGGACACCGTGAACGGCTCGGTGCTGATCACGGGGGAAGTGCGAGCCGTAATTCCTGTCGCCAATGCCAGGACCCTGCGGGACGTTCTGCTGTCCGCAGGCGGGTTGCCGGCAAACGCGAATCATACGGTGAAGATCGTGCGACCGGGCGAGGCGGAGCCGATCGTGGTCGACCTGGGACCGGACCTGGCGGCCAGCTCCGCCGGAAATATCCCCGTCCATCCCCACGACATTATCCAAATCAGCCGCGCCAGCGTGGTCTACGTGCTGGGCGCCTTTTCGCACCAGGGGTCGGTACCGCTGGACCAGGCCACGCCGCTGACGCTGTTGCAGCTTGCGGCGTTGAGCGGAGGGATCAATTACGAAGGGCAGTATAACGATCTGCGGCTTATCCGCACTGTGGGCACGGAGCGCAAGATGATCAGCGTGGACATCAAGAAGATACGCAGCGGCAAGGCCGACGACCCGATTCTTCAGGCCAACGACATTATCTTTCTACCGACGAATAACATGAAGGCGGCGCTGAAGAGTCTTGGCATCGGGGGCGTGATCGGGTTGGTTTCTCTGCTGTACGCAATCCGCGACTATTAGCAGCGGCGATGAGACAGCAGCCCTGGAATCTGGGAGCCACGCGGGACCACAAGCACCCTGGAGTTGGAGACGTGAATGACCTCCGAGTCTGAACGGCCGTCCTCGCACGCCGCGAACCGGCGCGTGCGGCTTGCCTATCTGGTGAGCCACCCGATCCAATACCAGGCGCCGATGCTGCGGCGCATCGCGCAGGAACCGGACATCGACCTGATGGTGCTGTTCGGCTCGGATTTCTCGGTGCGCGGGTATCGCGACCAAGGGTTCGGCGTGGGAGTGAAGTGGGACATTCCACTGCTGGACGGATACCGGCACGTGTTCCTGCCCAAGCTGAGGGATGGGGAAGACGTTAGCTTCGCGAGCCCTCTGAACCGCGGCATCGTCAATCGGCTGATGGGTAGGGACGGAAATCCGGCCTGTGCTGCGCTGTGGGTGCATGGCTATTCAACCGTGAACGCGATGCATGGAATGCTGGCGGCGAAGGCGCTGGGGATTCCGGTTTTGCTGCGGGCGGAGTCGTGGCTGGGCGATCGCGGGCGAAGCGGAGTCAAACTCGGCCTGAAGCGCGCATTTTTTGCGGGCCTGAAGACGCTGGTGGACGGCGTACTGCCGATTGGAACGCTGAACGCGGAGTATTGGCGGCACTACTTTGGCGAAGACGTGCCCCAGTTCCCCATGCCGTATGCAGTGGACAACGACTACTTCGCTGAGCGGGGGCGGAAGGCCCAGGCGGGGCGGGTGGTGCTGCGCGCGGAGCTGGGGTTGGGGCCGGAGCGGCCGGTGATTCTATTTGCAGGGAAACTGCAGCCACGCAAGCATTGCGATCACATGATCCAGGCGTATGCTCAGCTTTTGCAGACTCCCGGTAACGAAGTCAACGCAGCCCTGGTGATCGTGGGCGATGGGGAGCAGCGCGCAAAGCTGGAGCGCCAGGCGGCAGCTACGGGACTGGACGGCATCCGCTTTTGCGGCTTCCGCAACCAGTCCGAACTGCCCGGCTTCTTCGACCTGGCCACGGTGTTTGTGCTGCCGTCGCGACACGAGCCCTGGGGATTGATTGTGAACGAGGTGATGAATACGGCGCGGCCGGCGATTGTCTCCGACCACGTGGGCTGCGCGCCAGACCTGATCGAAGACGGAGTGAACGGATGCGTCTACCCGGCGGGCAACGTGGGCGCGCTGGCAGACGCGCTGCGGCGAGTGCTGGAGACGCCGGGCGCCGCCGAGCGAATGGGACAACGCGCCCTCGAGCGCATCCAGACCTGGGGTTTCGAGGAGGATGTACGCGGGCTTCGCCAGGCGCTGGCGGCGGTGGTGCCGGGATTTGCGGCGTAGGGTGCGCAAACCTGGCTGTCCGCTATAGGCTATGAGCCGTTAAGCCAGGAGCTATCCGCGGAGCTTGGCCAGCAGGTCGGTGGGGTGGACAGGCTTGGCGAGGATTTCGAATTCGTGGCCCTCGCGGCGTGCCTTCTCCAGCAAATCGGCGGTGGTAGCCTGCCCGGAGAAGAGCAGAATCTTGCAGTTGGGCATCTTTGCCCGGGTAGCGATGGCGGCTTCGATGCCGGTCATTCCGGTCATGATGACGTCGGTGATGAGCATGTCGGGCTGGAACGATTCCAGTGATTCCAGCACTTTCTCGCCGCTGTAGACGGCGCGCGCATCGAACCCCGCCTGATTGAGAATGATGGCAAGTGTATTGGCAATAACCTGTTCATCGTCGGCAACGAGCACCCTCGGCCGGGATGGTGTTGCTGCTGGCGCTTCAGACATGCGGCATTTCCCCAAAAAATGAATGGTGTGAGAAAAGTGCGCGGGTTGATCCTGCTCAAGCCCCCACGCGCGATCTTAGCGCACCTGATAATGATACGCTGAGCGGGGCGAAGGATGCATGGCTGCACAATTATTCCGCATCCGCTGAGCCAAAAGCCCAAAAAAAAGAAGAACCTATGCCGCAAACGATCATCCGCGCCGAACATGTCGAGAAGTATTATGCCCAGCCCAGCGAGAATCGCATTCAGGTCATCGCTCCGACCGATCTGGCGGTCTGCTCGGGCGAGATTCTGGCCCTGCTGGGTCCATCGGGCTCGGGAAAATCCACTCTGCTGCGCATGTTGACCGGACTTTCGGCGCCGTCAGCGGGCCAGGTGTACTGGCACGACAAGCCGATTGCCACCACCGAGCCGAATGTCTCGATCGTCTTCCAGAGTTTCGCGCTGTTTCCGTGGCTGACCGTCCTGGAAAATGTGGAGGCGCCGCTGAAGGCGCGGGGGATGGGCGCCGACGAGCAGCGCGTGCGCGGCCTGAAGATCCTGGACACAGTCGGCCTCGACGGGTTCCAGACGGCGTATCCGAAGGAGCTTTCCGGTGGGATGCGGCAGCGGGTTGGCTTCGCTCGGGCGCTGGTGGTCGAACCGGAAGTGCTGTTTATGGATGAGCCGTTCTCGGCGCTGGACGTGTTAACCGCGGAGAACCTGCGCAGCGAACTGCTGGAGCTGTGGCAGAAGAAGACGATTCCTACCAAGGCCATCTTCCTGGTGACCCACAACATTGAGGAGGCGGTGCTGCTGGCGGACCGCATCATTGTGCTGGGGCGCAATCCGGGGGTGGTGCGGACCGACTTCAAGGTGACGCTGGCCCACCCGCGTGATCGCAAGAGCGAGGCCTTCACGCAGCTGGTGGACTATATCTACAAGGTGCTGACGCAGCCGGGCGCGCAGCCTCCCGCGCTTCCAAGCGCGCCGGCTGGGCAGCCCGGCGCAGGGCGGACGGCACACTACCAGGAGTTGCCGCACGCACGCCCCGGCGGCATCGCCGGCTTGCTGGAGTTGCTGCTCGATCACAATGGCAAGGACGACATCTACCGGCTGGCGGACGACCTGGCGTTCGAGATCGATGACCTGTTGCCGATTGTGGACGCCGCACAGTTGCTGGGGTTCGTGACCGTGACCGAGGGCGATGCGGAGATTACGCCGGCGGGCGCGGAATGGGCCAACTCGGAAATCCTGCGGCAGAAGGAGCTGTTCCGCAAGGCCGCCGTGGATAACGTGCTGATCATCCGCCAGATTGTCCGCGCCATCGAGGCAAAGAGCGATGGCAGCGTGCCCGAGGAGTTCTTCCACGACCTGCTGGACGAGCAATTTACCGAGGAGGTGACGGAGCGGCAACTGGAGACCGCGATCAATTGGGGACGATACGCGGAACTCTTCGATTTCGACGCCGCGCGGCGAAGATTTATCCGGCCCGAGACACTGCCGCCGGGATTCGAGCAGGGCGATGGGCGAGTGGATGAGCCCGAAGCGGAGATTCGGGAGTGAATCGGCTGCACGGAGGCTTGAACTACGAGCGCGGGCGGGCGACGCTGGCGAGCGCGCGGGTGCTGTGGCGCACTTGGCCGGTGGTGCTGGACCTGTGCGTCGCGGCGATCGGCCTGGCAATCTTCTACGCGATCGTGCGCATTGCAATGCTGTGGGCGGGACCGCCGGCAGAGCAGATGGTGGTGTCGCTGAGCCCGCGAACGCTGCCGCTGTACGCGTTTTACTCGGTCGTCCGCATCTTTCTTGCCTATATGTTGAGCCTGGTGTTCGCAATCAGCTATGGATACATGGCCGCATACAACCGTCGCCTTGAGTCCTTCATGATCGCCGCGCTCGACATCCTGCAGTCGATCCCGGTGCTGAGCTTTCTGCCTCCGGTGATGCTGGCCATGGTGGCGCTGTTCCCTACCCGGCACTTCGGCGTGGAGCTGGGCGCGATTCTGCTGCTGTTTACCGGCGCTGTGTGGAACATGGCGTTCAGCTTCTACTCGTCCATCAAGAGCATTCCGCGCGAGTTGCGCGAGGCCGCGGACATCAATCGCTTCTCGCGATTGCAGCGGCTGGTGCAATTGGAGCTGCCCTACGCGGCGATCGGGCTGGTGTGGAACTCCATCATGTCGGTGGCGGGCGCGTGGTTCACACTGATGGCCTGCGAGATGTTTCACTTTGGGACGAAGGACTTTCGCCTGCCCGGACTGGGATCGTACCTGCAGACCGCGGCAGACCAGAATAGCGGAAAGGCGATTGCGTGGGGACTGGTGACGATGGTTGCGCTGATCGTGGCCATCGACCAGATTGTCTGGCGTCCCCTGATCTCCTGGAGCGACAAATTCAAGTTTGAACAGGTGGAGAGTTCGAAGCGGGTCAGCTCGCCAATCCTGCACCTGCTGACCAACTCCAACGTACTGAGCGCGATTGCTCGGCATACGACCGAGCCGCTGAACGAGGCGGTTTACATCGAACTGGCAAAGCGCCGGAAGGAACGCCTGGCGCGGTTGGCAAGCCATCCTGCGACGCGGGAGAGCCTTGGCGGGCGGGTGGCGCCCTGGGTGCTGCTGGCTGCTGCCGGTGTCAGCGTGCTGTACGCCGCCGAGCATGCGGTGGCGCTGGTGTTACCGGTAACCGGACCGGCATACTTTGAACTGCTGAAGGGCGCGGTGGCGACCTTTCTTCGTGTGAATTTATCGCTGCTGCTGGCTGCGGCGTGGACGATTCCCGTGGGCGTGGCGATCGGATCGCGGCCGCAGTTGGCGCGGTTGGCGCAACCGCTGGCCCAGCTTGCGGCGTCGGTGCCGGCAACCGCG
Organism: uncultured Acidobacteriaceae bacterium; assembly: GCA_963764735.1. GTDB lineage: Bacteria > Acidobacteriota > Terriglobia > Terriglobales > Acidobacteriaceae > Edaphobacter. The sequence continues at coordinate 414,421 of CAVXTS010000003.1, read as the reverse complement.
TTGTTTCCTGTTCTGCTTGCGGCGCTGGTTAAGCTCGGCGGCGGCATCGGACTTGGCTCGCTTGCGCTGATGCTGCTGGGCACGCAGTGGTACATCCTGTTCAACGTGATTGCCGGCGCGATGGCGATTCCGACCGATCTGAAGGAAGTGGCAACGATCTTTCGGTTCTCCAGCTTCGAGCGCTGGAAGACGGTGATTCTGCCGGGCATCTTTCCCTACCTGATTACCGGGATGGTGACGGCTTCCGGCGGCGCGTGGAACGCCAGCATCTTCGCGGAGTACTTTACGCTGCACGGCAAGGTGATGACGACGCTGGGACTCGGCGAACAGATCAGTGCAGCCACCGCGAATGGCGAGTTCCCTATCATTCTGCTGGGGACCATCCTGATCTCGCTGATGGTGGTGACAACCAACCGGCTGATCTGGCGGCGTCTGTACCGGCTGGCGGAGACGCGCTACAAGCTGGAAGGTTGAGACGTTGTTCGCGGGCGGTTTGCGTGCTGATATGCTTGCTGCACCGACGCAGAGGACGGGTTCAGGCTTCTGCATTGCGAGGGTTCAAGTTGCGCAAGGCTGCACTCGTCTCGATCTTCGCGGGTATAGTTTGCCTTTCAGCTTCAGGCGCGGCCGGCCGCGGACAGGAGCCCGGTGGCTTTGGCGGCACCGAGAGCCTCGGCTTCTCAACCAGCTACAGCCCCGATTCGAGTCACATTCTGATCGGAGATTGCGAGCAGCGGCGCGTCTGGACGGTGGGCGCTGAGTACACCCGCCTGCTGCGGCAAAACCCAGGGTACCGTCTCGACTATGAGGGATCGGTGATGCCGGTCTACGAAGAAACCGATCCGACCCTCACCGGCACGGAGTTCAACCTGAACGGCACGCTGATCGTTACGCCGCAGGCGCCGGTGCGTGTGGTGTACGTGACCAGTGCACCCGTGGGCATCGCCATCACGGGGAAAAGTACGAGCGTGCCGATCTATGCCACGTTTGGGCGGCAGAGCACCTATGCCGCGGCCGTTAATCCGCTGGGCGCCAGAATCAGCGCTTTCCCGCGCCGGCGCTTCCGGCCGAGCTTTGCGCTGGATCTCGGCTTCGTCGCCTCCACGCGCGATATCCCGTTGGACGATTCCGACCGGTTCAACTACCTGTTCTCGTTCGGCCCGGGTCTGGAGTTCTTTACCGACCGCAAGACGTCATGGCGTGTGGAATACCTCTATCGCCATATGTCCAACGCCGGCCAGGGAACGCAGAACCCCGGCGTGGACCAGGGCGTCGTTCGCATTACATTGAGCCTGCACCGCTGAGCGGGTGCGGCCTTCGTAAGCTTTCCTGATGCCGCGCGATGCTACTCTTAAAGTTATGAAGTTTGGCGTTCTGGTATTTCCCGGTTCTAACTGCGACCACGACACACACCACGTGCTGGGCGGCGTGATGGGCCAGCCAGTCACGTATCTGTGGCACGAATCGCACTCTCTCGAAGGCTGCGACGCAATCCTGGTGCCCGGCGGTTTTGCCTATGGCGATTACCTGCGCACCGGAGCCATCGCGCGGTTTGCGCCCATCATGCAGAGCGTGCGGCGCTTTGCCGACGCGGGCGGCCTGGTGCTGGGCATCTGCAACGGCTTCCAGATCCTGTGCGAGGCAGGATTGCTGCCCGGCGCGCTGATGCGCAACGCGGGGCTGCGCTACATCTGCAAGCAGGTCCATCTGCGCGTGGAGGTTGCGGCATCGCCCTTTACGGTTGGGATCGAAGAGGATAGCGTGCTGCGGATGCCCATCGGGCATATGGAGGGCAACTACTTCTGCGACGACGCGACACTGGAGACCTTGAAGAGCGAGGATCGCATCGCGTTTCGCTATGCGACGGCGGCGGGCGAGATCACCGCCGAAGCCAACCCCAACGGCTCGCTCGACAACATCGCCGGCGTGCTGAACGAGGGACGAAACGTGCTGGGCATGATGCCTCACCCGGACCGCTCCAGCGAAGCGCTGCTGGGCTCGCAGGACGGGCTGCTGCTGTTCCAGGCGATGGCGCGGAGTTTGGCTGCCGCATAGAACGAACACGGGCGCGGTGTTAGTCTTGCGTTGGCAATGGTCGACATCCATCATCATCTTCTGCCCGGGCTGGACGACGGCGCCAAGGACATGGAGACGTCCGTCGCGATGGCCAGACTCGCCGTCGCGGACGGCATCACGCACGTTGTGTGCACCCCGCACGCGAACAACCATTTCGCCTTCGACCCGGAAGTGAATGCGGCACGGACGAAGGAGTTGTGCGCGCGGCTGGCCGAGCAGAACATCCCCCTGACGCTGGGAAGGGGCTGCGACTTTCACCTCTCGTTCGACAATCTGAAGCAGGCGCAGGCTGACCCGGCGCGATTCAGCATCAACGGATTGGGCTACCTGCTGGTCGAGGTGGCGGACTATAGCCTTCCCCCCGGGCTGACCGAGACTTTCTTTGAGTTGCACCTGGCCGGCCTGACGCCGATCCTGACCCATCCGGAGCGCAACCCCACGCTGCAGCAGGAGCCGGAACGAATGCGCGACTGGCTGCGTGGAGGGGTGCTGATCCAGGTCACAGCGGACTCGCTGACCGGACACAAGGGCCGGAAGGCGGAGCGCATGGCCCATGATCTACTGGAAAAGCGCTGGGTCCATTTCCTGGCGACCGATGCCCACAACACCACCTCGCGCCCGCCGCGGATGCGCGAGGCCCATAACCTGGTTGCGAGCAAGTACAGCGCCAGCTATGCCCATGCCCTGTGCGTCGCCAATCCGCTGGCCGTGTTTCTGGGCAAGCCGTTTGAGGTGGAAGAGCCGTCGCGCGGACTGGTGGACGAGGTGAAGAATCCGAACTGGTGGCAGCGCGTGTCGGCAGCATTGGCCAGGAAGTAAGATCGGGTGCGGCTATCCTACAACCCTAATCCGCCATCGACGGCCAGCAACTGGCCGGTGACAAAATGGGGGCCAGTGGCGAAGAACAGCACCGCCTCGGCGACATCGTCGGCGGTGCCATTGCGGCCCATCGGGGTGCGCTCGGCAAAGTGAACATAGGCCTCGCCGACCTCGCCCTGCACGATCATTCCGGGTGCGACGCAGTTGACGCTGATCTGCGGCGCCCAGGCCTTGGCCATGACCTGCGACAGCATGTGTAGCGCGGCCTTGGACGTGCAGTAATGCCCGTGCGTAGCCCACGGATGGATGCCGCCGAGCGAGCCGATGTTAATGATGCGACCGCCGCTCGCGGCAGCGCGCAGGTGCGGGTAAGCGGCTTGGGCCACCAGGAACGGCGCCCGGGTGTTGGTGGCGAACATGTGATCCCACTGCTCCACCGTAATGTTCTCCAGCGCGGCCGACTCAAAGACGCCGGCGTTGTTGACCAGAATGTCGAGCCGGCCAAACTCTTCGATCACGGCGGCCACAGATTCGCGAATGCTGTCGGCATCCGCAAGGTCGGTGCGGGCAGCAAACCCCTCCACCGCAAACGCCGCGAGCGCGCGCAGCGTGTCTTCCGCATCGTCCTGGGAGTCGAGATAGGTGATGGCGACGTTTGCGCCCGCAGCGGCCAGCTTCAACGCGATGGCGCGGCCAATGCGCTTTGCCGCGCCGGTGACCAGCGCGGTCCTGCCGGCCAAGGGCCCGGAAGCGGTTCCGGGTATGCTATGCGATGCCGAGGTCGGAGAATCTTGCATCTCGGCCATTAGCTTTGCGGCGGCGTGCTGGGCGGAGGAGTGCTCGGCGCAGCCGAGTTGCTGGAAGCTCCCGTGGAAGCTCCGCCAGCAGCGGGTGGCTTGGCGGCAGGCTTGGGGCGGATCGGCTCCTGCACGCCGGGTTGGCGTTGCGAGTCTTTTCCATTGTTGTCGACATAGGCGGAAACCTGCGCCTTCGGGCGCGCCATGGCGATGACGATGCTCCGGCTGGCCTCGTCAATCTGGTAGTCCTCGGCATAGGTGGCAAACCCGTCCGCAAATACCTGGATGGTCACCTTGCTGCCAGTCGGAATGACGTCGATGACGGCCTTGCCGTCCGGGTGAGTCTTGATCTCCAGATTGCCCTCGTCCTTGCCATCCTTTACGGGATGCAGGATGACGTGAGCGCCATCAATCGGCTTCTTGTTGAACCCCTTCAGAACCGTCACTTCGATGTGCGAGGTATCCGGCGGCGCCTTGTACTTGCGGCCATGCTGTTCCGGCTTGGGATTGTCGTCGTCCTGGGCACGGAGGTGGACGGGGGCCAGTGATGCGAACACAGCGAACGAAAGGAAGGCACAGGAAACCAGGGTGCGTCGGGGGTGGCTGCGGAACATTAGCCCATTTTACGCCAGAATCCCTGCAGTCATGAATGCCGGCGAGCCTGCGCGATTGTGCCTGGCGGACCTATTTCTCCCGGGCGAAGGCGACGTTGCAGGGCCGGCCCTCAACCCCCTTTTCAGTTCCCTGCTTGTCGTCGAAGGTGGCACCGATGTGATACTCGTACTCCGTGCCTGCGGGGCGGCCGCCGACGGCAAACTCCGACGCGCCCACCAATCCATCCGCGTAGAGTTGCGTTCTGCCATTTGGCGGAATCTCGCCATTGATCTCCAGCCAACCCGGCTGTTTCTCCGTCCCTTTCTCGCCATGGAGCACGCCGTCTTTCACATCGAAGGAAACCGAAAGGAGAATCCCTGCGCGCCCGAGTTGTGGAAACAGGACAGGACCGTGTCCCACCTACCGTCGAAGCGGCTCTTTTCCCGCTTCTCGGGCGCCTGGGAGGGAAGCGCAAGCGGCATGGCAAGCAGGATCATGAAGCAGAGCGGAAACTTCATTGGCAACTCACCGGTGGAGAGATTTGGCCCCGCAAACCCAAGAACAGCGGGAAGTTCGATCATCCTGCCAGATATCTGCGCGACTTTCACTCACATTTCACGCAGCCGAGTTGACACGCAGGCATCTTTCGCCTATCGTTAGCAATCGAGGGCCACGAGTGCTAAGCGCACTTCCAGGTTACGACGGGGAAGGGCGTGCAGCTTCATTGTGACCCATTCGATCTCTCATTTTCGAAAGCTCGAAAAAACCTTACTGCAACAAGGAGACATACGCAATGGCAACAACATCCTTTACCCCCCTGCACGACCGGATTCTGGTGCGTCGCATGGAAGAGGGCGAGAGCATTCGCGGCGGCATCATCATTCCCGATTCAGCCAAAGAAAAACCACAGCAAGGCGAAGTGATTGCAGTCGGCAAGGGCAAGTCGAACGACGAGGGCAAGGTCTTCCCGCTCGATGTCAAGAAGGGCGACACAATCCTTTTCGGCAAGTACTCCGGCACCGAAATCAAGCTGGACGGTGAAGAGTTCCTGATCATGCGCGAAGAGGAAGTCCTCGGCATCGTCAAGAAGTAGCACTTCGTGCCGTTCTCGACCGCTTCGCGGTGAAAGACATCAAAGCAACAAAAATTTTTACCGGCCTATGAGCCGGTAACAGGAGTAGCACAATGGCAAAACAGATTCTGCATGGAGAAGAGTCACGGCAGGCAATCCTGCGTGGAGTCAATATTCTGGCTGACGCGGTGAAGGTCACGCTCGGCCCCAAGGGACGCAACGTCGTCATCGAGAAGAAGTTCGGTTCGCCGACCATCACCAAGGACGGCGTGACCGTCGCCAAGGAAATCGAACTGAAGGACGGGCTGGAGAATATGGGCGCGCAGATGGTGCGCGAGGTTGCTTCGAAGACCTCCGACGTAGCCGGCGACGGCACCACCACAGCGACCGTACTCGCCCAGGCGATCTATCGCGAGGGCGTGAAGACAGTAGCCGCAGGCGCAAACCCGATGGCGCTGAAGCGCGGCATCGACAAGGCCGTCGAGGCCATCATCGGCAAGCGCGATGAGAACGGCGTATCGTCTGGCGGCGCGCTGAACAAGCTGTCCAAACCGGTTTCCGGCGACATGATCGCGCAGGTCGGCACCATCTCGGCAAACTCGGACGCGCAGATCGGCACCATCATCGCCGAAGCGATGAACAAGGTTGGCAAGGACGGCGTTATCACGGTGGAAGAGTCGCGCACCATGGAGACACAGCTGGAGGTGGTCGAGGGTATGCAGTTCGACCGCGGCTACCTGTCGCCCTACTTCGTCACCGATGCAGAGCGCATGGAAGCCGCGTTGGAGAACCCCTACATCCTGATCTACGAGAAGAAAATCTCGTCGATGAAGGACCTGCTGCCGCTGCTGGAGTCGATTGCCCGCACCGCGAAGCCGCTGGTGATCATCGCTGAAGACGTGGACGGCGAGGCCCTGGCGACCCTGGTGGTGAACAAGCTGCGCGGCACGCTGAACGTCGCTGCCGTGAAGGCCCCTGGCTTTGGCGACCGCCGCAAGGCCATGCTGCAGGACATTGCAATCCTGACCGGCGGCAAGGCGATCACCGAGGACCTGGGCATCAAGCTCGAGGGCGTCAAGATCGAGGACCTGGGCACCGCCAAGCGCGTGACCATCGACAAGGACAACACCACCATCATCGATGGCGGCGGCAAGAACGGCGAAGTCGAGGGCCGGGTGAAGGAGATTCGTGCCCAGATCGACAAGACCACCAGCGACTATGACCGTGAGAAGCTGCAGGAGCGGCTGGCCAAGCTGGTCGGCGGCGTCGCAGTGATCAAGGTTGGCGCGGCCACCGAGACCGAAATGAAGGAGAAGAAGGCGCGCGTGGAGGATGCCATGCACGCAACCCGCGCGGCGGTCGAGGAAGGCATCGTCCCCGGCGGCGGCGTCGCGCTGCTGCGCTGCGTGCCGGCCGTGGAAACGGTGATCAAGGGCCTGGAAGGCGACGAGAAGATCGGGGCAACGATCATCAAGCGTGCGCTGGAGGAGCCGTTGCGGCTGATCGTCTCCAACGCGGGCGAAGAGGGTGCGGTCGTCATCGGCAAGATCCGCGACTCCAAGGAGCACAACTACGGCTACAACGCCGGAACGGACGTGTACGAGGACCTGGTGAAGGCCGGCGTCATCGACCCCACCAAGGTGACGCGGACCGCGCTGCAGAACGCAGCCTCGATCGCAGGCCTGATGCTGACCACCGAAGCGATGATCGCCGACATCCCGGAGAAGAAGGAAGCACCGGCGGGCGGCGGACACGGCGGCGGCATGGACGGCATGTACTAGAGTCCTGCGCGCGATCCAGCGCGAACCAGAAAGCAGCAAGAACAGGCCCCGGAGCGAGTGATCGCTTCGGGGCTTTTTCTTTGCCGCCCGAACAATTCCTTTGCCCCCCACCCGCAAGGTGAGTATACTTGCGCCGTTCCTTGACAGAGCAGTTTCTGATTGGCCCAAAATATGTGTTTTCAGTAGCTTCCACCAATACAAACGACAAGGAGATTGTATGGGAAGAATCAATATGAGTCGCGTACTCCTCGCAGGTATCGTTGCCGGCGTCGTCAATGACGTGCTGAGCTATATCGTCGACGGCTGGCTGCTGGCTTCGCGATGGGCCGCCGGCATGATGGCGCTGGGGCGCCCCGCGTTTACCGGGGGCCAGATAATCAGCTTCAATGCACTCGGAATCCTCGTCGGCGTCGCGCTTGTCTGGCTCTATGCCGCCATCCGCCCGCGCTTTGGCGCCGGGCCGGGCACTGCGGTGAAAGCCGGCTTCGCGTTCTGGGTGATCGGCTGCCTGCTCCCCAATTGGGGTTTCATGTGGATCCCGCACCTCTTTTCGCACCACCTTACCGCGATGACTACGGCCGGAAACCTGGTCGAGATGATCGCCGCCGCGCTTGTCGGCGGTGCTTTGTACAAGGAATCCGCCAGCTAGGCTGACGTCCACGCCTGGAGTCCAGGCAATTGCGGCAGCGCGCAGCCCTGGATTACGGGCTGCGCGTTGTCGCAGTTGTGCGCCGGTTTTCCGGGGGTGGGCGGTGGTCTGGTTACTTGATGTGAAACCGCGACTGGAACTGGAGAATGAGCCCGCGCACCACCGCCGGCCAGGGCATATCCCGGCGACCGGAAAAGGTCTCCGCCCAGAGTAGGTGCCCGCGCGAGCCGCCGGGGGTGACCGTATACACGCGGAGTGTACCCAGGGGAGCGCCGCCCACGCCGTCGCCGAGAACTCCCTGATCGTCGACGGGGATCATCAGGAAGCTCAGGTCCGCCGGGCTACCCGGCGCTGCGACTGTCTTGCCGAGCTTCCTGGTAATGAAAGTCGTCAGTTGGTCCCGCGCAACGCCATCTATATTGTGCGTTTCGATCCGTACGCTGTTGGAAGCGCTCAGCGCCCTTTGAAACGTCGCGCCGTCGCAGGTATAGACATGGTCTCGGAGGGTGCAGCCACCCAGGTCTTCGGTGCTGGATTGGCTTTGCCCGCGCGCCGGCAGCGGAAGCAGGCTTACCAGAAGAGTTAGACTCGCGATCGAGAAGGAGATTGCAAACAGCCGGCGGCTTGCACAGCGCGCGGTGGAACGGGGCCGATTCATCATGGGCAGAATTCTACGCTGCAGCCGAAGCCCTCAAGCTCGACTCTGCGGCCATTATGGGCGGTTGCGGGCTGCAACTTGTGTAGTCAAGTAGCTACTCCTGGTTGCCGGGCCGGACCAGCTCCGGGGAGCGGAGCTTTGCCTTCCCAGCACTGAACTTCACGCGAACCAGGCTCTGCGGGTCGCTGTTGGCGGGCGCGATGAAGGTGGCAACGTAGGTCTCAGCAATGGCATGCTGAAACATCTGGAGGAACGGCGCGGTGGATTGCGGATTTCCCGTGCCCTCCCACAAGTTGACTCCGCCGGTACCTTCGGTCAACTGCTGCAGGTAGCCCTGCCCGCTGAAGTCCACAGATCCGCCACGCATGCCCGCATCCCCGAAATAAATGGTGTAGACCGTGACGCCGGCCCGCTGCGCATCCCTGATGGCAGCGGCAACGTAGGGGCTGTCCTGGTTCATGGGACTGGTGCTGCCGTTATAGGGGTCGACACCGTTGGAGAGCAACAGGATGAAACGGGCCTTATGGTGTCCGGACGCGATCGGAGTCATGGCGGAGGAAGAGCTCGCGGGGCCTGGCCACTTCCGCACGAAGTCCGAGATGCATAGATACGGGCTCGCGCTCATGCCGGCGACTCCCTCAGGAAGATGAATTACGGAGGCGGCTTGAGCGTAGTCGGTGGTAAAGGGTTGCTCCGCCACGACGTGGCCATACTGCAAGTAGCCGACCAGGATCTCGACACCGGGCGAAAGGTTGCGGATAAAGCTGCGCAGGTTATCCAACTCGCGGCCGAGGCTTTCGCGCAGGCCGTCATCAATCAACAGCGCCACCTGCGCGTCCGCCGGAACTACCGGCGACCAGGCAGTGAGCGGCTCTTTATGGTCGTTCACCGAGACGGTCAGCGCGGAGGCGTTGGACGGAGGCGTCGATTTAGGGTCCACATTGACCAGCGTCTGGGTCGACACCGGACCTTCCTGCTGGGCGTGGGCGGCAACGCTAAGCGCGAGGGCGGAAGAAGTGAGCAGAAACGCGGCGACGAAAAGCCTTTTCATAGCATCTCGTTAGACGCAATTGCCGCCCGATTGTTGTCCTGGCTAACAACCGGGCCGCTCCTGATTCCGCTGGTCTTAGTCGCCGCCGATGCGGATTTTCAGCCCCGCCCGCACCGTGAAAGGCAGCGCCGGATAGCCGATCGGGCCAATGTGTTGTTGGCTGAGCAGGTTATCGAGCTGGGTAAAGACGGTGTAGCGCCCCTGAACGAGATAGCTCAGGTTCGCGTCCAGTTTGGCGTAGCCGAAGTCGAGGTCGCGGTTGGGCAGAACAAGCGAATTGCCGAAGTTAGGGTCGAAACCATCGAGGAACGTGGAGTCGTCCGAACGACTGGCCAGTGCCCCCTTCAACGCGGCACCCAGTTTGTTGCCGGTGTACTGCACGGCGAAAAAGCCCGTGTGCGGCGGACGGCGGAAGGGCCGCGCGCCGATCAATGGACTCTCCGCACCAATTGCGATTCCGGGGAGGTTCGGGTTGCTGTTGTAGTTGCCATCGTTATAGGCGTCGCTGGAGAAGGATTGTGTGACCACGGCGTCCAGGTAGGTATAGCCGCCGCGGACGAAGAAGCGCGAGGTGGGCTGCCACTTGATCTCCGTCTCAGCGCCCTGCGCGCGAAACGCGAGCGAGTTCAGGTACGGCGTAAAGACGTTGTCGGCAACATTTGGCGAATAGTGGAAGACCTGCTCCAGTGCGCCTGAATCGACCCCTTCGAGCTGGTGGTTATAGGTGCTGCGGAAGTAATCGAGTTTGAGAATCAGCTTCTCGCCCTTGATGTTCTGGTCGACGCCGATGTCGTAGGTACGCGAATCCTGCGGGCCCGGCGGCATGATGTGATATTTCACAATGTCAGCCGTGTCTCCCGCCTCAATTAGCTGCGTATATAGGCTGGCAAACTGGATGCCCAGCGTCGGCTCCTGTACGCCGGTGGCCGCATTCGCGCGCAGCAGTGTGCCGCGAAACCACTGGCTCGCCGGACGGACCGGGGCGTACGAGATGCCAAGGCGCGGAGTTCCGGTGATGCCGTACAGGTGGTTCTTTTCCAGGCCCCCGCCGGCCGAGTAGAAGAGGCGGCTCTTGATCGCGCCCTGCAGTTGCAACGTGTATTCGAAATTGGCCTGCTGCAGCTTTTCGTTGTCGAACGCGCTGACGTAGCTGCCGCGTTCATTCTCGTAACGGAAGCCGAAGAGCGCGGCGAGCCAGGGAGCAAAAGTGCGGTCGGATTGGTAGTACAACTCGTCGCGGTTGGAATCCTGGTCTTCGGTCGGGATGAAGAACGAAGCCTGACCGGTGGCGCTGTAGCCGTTTGCGCCGCGGATGGTCATCACATTGCCGAAATATTCGGTGAAGCAGTCCGAAGTCGGTGTACCGCACGCGCCGGTGCCGAAGTTGTAGGTGATCGGCATGCCAACATTGGCGAATTGTTCCGCCTGTTCGCGCTTGCGGGCGATGCCGTAGCGCACCAGGTTGTGCCAGCCGCTATCCAGCGTGTTCTCCAGCGTGGCGCCCGAGTACAGGTCCTGGTCGGCCTGCTTGCCGCTGGCAGAGATGCCGTAGAAGTCGTGCGCTCCGGGAAGTCCCGCCGCAGAGTCGGCATTGCGGATGGTGAAGCGGAATTGCGTATTCGCTGCAATGGCGACCCCGATGTTGGCTGCCCCCGTGCCCGAGTGGTACTCGTCCCGGGGCAGCGCATTCGAGGTGTCGAACCGCGAGAATGCAGTGTAGTAGTCGAGCCTCTGGTGGGCGCCGCTGAGTGACGCCTCGTCGCGATAGGTGTGGAAGTTGCCTGCATCGCCGGAGTAGTCCAGTTGCGGCTTGGTGGCACTGCCGCGAGGCGTGGAAAGATTCACCACCGAGGCGCCCGCGTCGGTGCCGTAAAGTGCAGAGTTGGGGCCGCGATAGACCTGCAGGCCCGCCAGTCCCGTCGTAGAGACGGATCCGAAGTCGAAGGTGCCGCCTATGTCGTCCGCAGGAATGCCGTCGATAAGCACCTGGTTCGCGGTGGAGTTGCCGCCACGCATAAACAGCGAGGTGACGCCACCCGCCTGCCCCGTTTGCACCACATCCACGCCGGGAGACTCGCGCAACGCATCCACGATGCCAAACTGGGTCGCCAAGTCGCCCTGGGGAATCAAGGTGACTGCCGCGCTGGTCTGCTCCACCGGCGTGGGCAGACCGGTCGCCGTCACGGTGATATCCTCGTGCACTGAGGCTGCTTCCAGCACGATGTTCTGCGTGATCTCATCGGTTGCGCCCCCGTAAAAATCTGTGCCGATGCCGGGATAGAACTGCGCCGACGAAGTGAGCAGGACAAAACGGCCGGCCTCGGTTGAGCGAATTTCGTAGGAGCCGTCGGGGCCGGCGACGGCGATGGCAACTGCCTTCTGGCCCTGGACAAGTTGAATGCGGGCCCCGGGAACGGGCTTGCCCAGCGGGTCGGTGACGACCCCGCGAACTACAACGGCCCCCGCAGGCGCATTGCAGATCAGAGCGAGTGAGAACAGCAGGAAGGCGGCGGGCGTCGAGAATCTGCGCAAGGCGGACGCGCGCGAAAGGAAGGCGGCCTGCAAACGGCCGGAGATAGCTGACATGTGGAAAACTCCTACGCTCCCCCCCGGGAACGTGGTTGATGTACGCAGCGGAACCGGTCTCCTGACTTACGCGGGTACATGCGCCGAAGAGCTTGACCCTTCCCTTCCCGTCGCCTGGCGGCTTCAGTGGGAGGACCCTGGCGGCATTCACTTCAGGCTCCGATGCGGCGTGGAGCAGAGTGCGCGCTTACAGTTGCGGGGCAGTGGCGGAATTTCACCGCGCTTCCCGAACATTTCGTTGCGGGCAAGGGTTGTGGTGGCACGGCCGCCAGGTTCAACCAGGCAAGCCGCAGAACAAGGGCGTACTCTCAAGTTTCATTCATCGGGTTGCCAATGTCAAAAGGTCGAGGTTCCGCTGATTCCGCATCGATAGCCGGCATAGGCGTCTCGGGTTTTGCTCTCGCCCGGAAAGTTACCCTTGAAACACGCGAGTCGCCGGATTCGTCTAAGATTAGGCAAGCGCGACTTCGACAGTTGCGCGAGCATCTAAGTTACGTGGGCGGCAACACCCCCGCGGATTAGGCGACGGCTCGGTATTCCGAGAGGTCGCAGTGAATTCGCTGCAGCCCGGCAAGTACGAGCTTTCAACATCCCCGTTTCGCATGCGAATCGACCGTCTTGAACCAGGCTGGAGCGCGCAGGCGGAACTGAAGGCGGAATCGAGTGAACGGACTATTGCTGGAAGAAACTCCGGTCGAAATCGCGGGCGCAGCTTGCTCGCTGGACCATTACCTGGTGCTGCCGGACCGCACCATGGACGCGCGGATCGCTGCCGCCCGTGAAAAGCTTGGCACCGACGCAGTCATCCTCGGACATCATTACCAGCGCGACGAAGTCATTCGCTTTGCCGACTTTACCGGCGACAGCTACAAACTCTCCAAGGCCGCCGCGGAGTCCAACGCGAAGTACATGGTCTTTTGCGGCGTGCACTTCATGGCGGAGACCGCAGACATCCTGGCGCAGCCGTGGCAGCAAGTCGTCCTGCCTGACCTGAACGCCGGCTGCTCCATGGCTGACATGGCCGAGATTGGGCAGGTGGAAGATTGCTGGGAGTCGCTGGAGCGCGCGGGCGAAGTGGCCGGCGAGGGAATGCTTCCGCTGACGTACATGAACTCGGCGGCGAACATCAAGGCCTTCTGCGGAGAGCGCGGCGGCCTGGTGTGCACCTCGTCGAACGCGCGGGCCGCGTTCGAGTGGGCTTACCGGCGCGCCGGCAAGATTCTGTTTCTGCCCGACCAGCACCTGGGACGCAACACCGCCTTTGCCATGGGGATTCCGCTAGGCGAGATGGTGGTGTGGGATCCGTACCAGATCAACGGCGGCGTAACACCGGAGCGGCTGCGCGCCGCGAAGGTCGTCCTGTGGAAGGGACACTGCAGCGTGCATCAACGCTTCCTGCCGGAGCACGTGGACCGGGTTCGCCGCGAGCATCCGGGGATGCAAGTGGTGGTGCATCCGGAGTGCCGCTGGGAGGTGTGCCAGAAGGCGGACGCGCTGGGATCGACCGAGAGCATCATCGATCGGATCGAGCGCGCGCCGGAGGGCTCGAGTTTTGCCGTCGGCACCGAGATCCACCTGGTAAACCGCCTGGCGAAGCAGTTCGCGCCGCTGGGCAAGCAGGTGATAACGCTCGACGAGTCGGGCTGCCTGTGCACCACCATGTATCGCATCTCTCCGCAGCACCTGGCCTGGACATTGGAAAATCTTTTGCAAGGTCACGTGGTCAATCGCATCCGGGTGGAGGATGATAGTAAGCATTGGGCGCGGATCGCTTTGGATCGCATGCTGGAGATCAGGACGTGAGCAAGACGTTTACATTGAATGAGGCCCAGACCTTGCTGCCGGTGGTGGAGGCTCTGCTGCGCAAAGCGCAGGCCGCCGGAACCCGGGCGGCCGAGCTGGAGTCGGAGATGCAGCAGTTAACCCAGCGAATCTTCCTGTCCGGCGGGATGCACGTGAACGTGACCCAGGCAGCGCGGCGGCGGGCAGAGCGCGAGAAGGCACTGCAGGAGGCCCAGGACACGCTGGGCGAGATCGACGAGATTGGCGTGCAGGTGAAGGATCTGGAGAAAGGGCTGCTGGATTTTCCCTGCGTGATGGACGGCCAGACCGTGCTGCTGTGCTGGAAGCTGGGCGAGAAGGAGATCGGCTTCTGGCATACGACGGAAGATGGCTTCGCCGGGCGCAAGCCGCTGGATGCGCGCTTCGGCAAGACGGAGCGGGAGCGGTTGAACTGACGCCGCCGCCCAGACCTTTTCCACAATAGATCGCAAACGATAAATATTATCGTTTATACTTACCTCATGCGGGGAACCGGGCCCAGGCCGTTTCGCGAGCTATGCCATGAGCATGGCATTGCCGTCACTCATCAGCGCCAGGTGCTATACGAAGTAATGCAGACCATGCACGGGCATCCCAGCCCGGAAGAGGTCTATGCGCGGGTGAAAAAGAAGGTGCCGGCCATCTCGCTGGCCACCGTATACAAGAACATCAATCTGTTTGTGGAGAGCGGCGTCTTCCGCAAGATGAGCCCGCATCATGGCTCAGTGCGCGTGGAGATGAATGAGCATCCGCATCATCACATGGTGTGCTCGAAGTGCAAAAAAATCACGGATATTGGAGAACATGAGCTTGGTTTCGTGGCCAGGCGCAACCGGTTGCCGGATGGCTTTCTGGTGGAGCGGTATGCAGTGGACGTCATCGGCATTTGTGCCAAATGCCAGGCGGCTTAGGATGATTCGCTAACAGAAGTGTTTTCGAGGTGATGTATGGCTAATGAAGCAACGCTTGAGGCAACCAAACTGGAAGAAGCAAAGTGCCCGTTCACGGGCAGCACGCGCAAGGCCGTATCGGCTGGAAGGGCAAACTCAGACTGGTGGCCCAATCATTTGGACCTGAAGCCGCTGAACCAGCTGTCGCCGCTTCCCAATCCGATGGGGAAAGACTTCAATTACACTGAGGAGTTCAAGACACTCGATTTGAACGCAGTGATCAAGGACCTGCGCGCGTTGATGACGAATTCGCAGGACTGGTGGCCTGCGGACTACGGCCATTATGGGCCGTTCCTGATTCGTATGGCGTGGCATAGCGCGGGTACGTACCGTATCGCCGACGGCCGTGGTGGCGCCGGCGCCGGGGCGCAGCGATTCGCGCCCCTGAACAGCTGGCCGGATAACGTGAGCCTGGACAAGGCTCGCCGCCTGATCTGGCCCATCAAGCAGAAGTATGGCCGCAAACTCTCGTGGGCCGACCTGATGATCCTTGCCGGCAATGTGGCTTTGGAGTCGATGGGTTTCAAGACCTATGGTTTCGGCGGTGGACGAGAGGACATCTGGGAGCCGGATGAGGGAATCTTCTGGGGGCCTGAGGGCAAGTGGCTGGCAGACGAACGCTACAGCGGGGACCGGGAACTTGCGAATCCGCTCGGCGCTGTGCAGATGGGCCTGATCTATGTGAATCCGGAAGGCCCCAACGGCAAGCCGGATCCAGTCGCCGCGGCGCGGGACATCCGAGAGACATTCGGCCGCATGGCAATGAACGACGAGGAGACCGTTGCCCTGATCGCGGGCGGCCACACCTTCGGCAAAGCCCATGGCGCTGCGGATCCAAGCAAGTATTGCGGTGCGGAGCCCGAGGGTTGCGACATCCTGGAGCAGGGCCTGGGCTGGAACAACACCTACGGCAGCGGCCGGGGCGCCGACACCATCTCCAGCGGGCTGGAAGGCGCATGGACCGCGAACCCAATCCAATGGGACAACAACTACCTCGAGAACCTGTTCAAGTTTGAGTGGGAACTCACCAAGAGTCCAGCGGGCGCATTTCAGTGGACGCCCAAGAATGGGGCCGGCGCGGGCACCGTGCCGGACGCTCACGACGCTTCGAAGAAACATGCTCCGATGATGTTTACCACCGACCTGTCCCTGAGGATGGACCCGAGCTACGAGAAGATTTCGCGGCGTTTCCTCGACCATCCGGACCAGTTCGCAGATGCGTTCGCCAGGGCCTGGTTCAAGCTGACGCATCGCGACATGGGACCGGTCTCGCGTTATCTTGGCCCGCTGGTCCCCAAAGAGCCGCTGATCTGGCAGGACCCCGTTCCCGCAGTGGACCATATTCTGATCAACGAGAAGGATGTTGATGACCTGAAGGCGAGAATTCTAGCGTCGGGACTTTCCATCTCGCAGCTTGTGACAACCGCCTGGGCCTCCGCTTCCACCTTCCGCGGCAGCGACAAGCGCGGAGGCGCCAACGGTGCGCGCATTCGACTGGCGCCGCAGAAGGATTGGGAGGTCAACCAACCTGAAGAACTGGCCAAGGTGCTCGCGAAGCTGGAGGCAATCCAGAAGGAGTTCAATGCGGCGCAGTCCGGCGGGAAAAAGGTCTCGCTTGCCGATCTGATTGTTCTGGGCGGCGACGCTGCGATTGAAGAAGCTGCGAAAAAGGCCGGTCATGAAGTAAAGATTCCGTTCTCGCCGGGTCGCACCGATGCGTCGCAGGAGCAGACCGACGTCCAATCCTTTGCCGTACTGGAGCCGACGTCGGATGGATTCCGCAACTATCTCCGCAAGGAACATGCGGGATCCGAGGCCGATCTGCTGGTGGATCGGGCAAGTCTGCTGACGCTGACCGCTCCCGAGATGACCGTACTGATTGGCGGCCTGCGCGCCCTGAAGGCGAACTACGGCCAGACCGAACTCGGTGTCCTCACCAAGCGGCCTGAAACCCTGACCAATGACTTCTTCCTGAATCTCCTCGACATGGACACGAAGTGGCAGAAGTGCGAAACCTCCGACGTTGTGTTGGAGGGACACGATCGGGCGACCGGGAAGCCAAAGTGGACAGGCACGGTCGTCGACCTCGTGTTTGGTTCGAACTCGCAGCTCCGAGCGCTCGCGGAAGCATATGCGTGCAGCGACTCGCAGCGGGCCTTCGTGCATGACTTCGTGGCCGCATGGAGGAAGGTGATGAACCTGGATCGCTTCGACCTGGCGTGATTTCACCCGTACGGAAAAGGAGTGGCCCAGCGATGGGCCGCTTCTTTCCGTATCCGCTATGGCTTGCCGCCGGGATTCCACGCCGGCTTCCACGTCGTCTCGGCGAGCCAGCGAATGGGCTCGATCATCCCGGCAATCGCGTGGTCGAGGTGGTCGAAGTCGATCTTCGCGAGTTCGTCCGATGGCTGGTGATAGTCCTTGTGCAATCCGTAGCTGGAGACGGTCTGCGCGATAACGCCCCGCCGCGCCAGCGCAATGTTGTCGGAACGTTGGAAGAAACCCTCGCTGGGGTGCGGGTCCGGAAGCAGGCGCGCGCCGTGCTTCGCCAGTTCGGGCCCCAGGTTGGAGCGATCGTAGCCGGCGAGCCATAACGCGTCGCTCGGTACCGCGGGATCGGGCCGGCCAATCATCTCGAACTCGAGGTTTGCGACGATAGAAGCCAAGGGCACCGGCGGATGGGCGAGGAAGCCGGCGTTGCCCAGACCGCCCAGCTCCTCCGAGCCAAACAGCGCGAAGACGATGGTGCGGTGCAGGCGCGGCCCGCTGGCAAAAATGTGGGCAAGCGCGAGCACGGCGGCCGTACCCGAAGCATCGTCATCGGCGCCGTTGTAGATGGTGTCGCCGGCGGCGTTGGGCGGGCCTATGCCGAGATGATCGAGGTGCGCGGAGAGCAGGATAACCTCGCCGGCGGGATCGCTGCCCCGCAGAATGCCAATCGCGTTCCAGGTCTCGGTACGCGGCGTATTCTCAAATCGCGAGAGCCGCTGATGCAGGCTGTCCGGCAGCGGCGAAGGCAGCGCGACTCGCTGCACAAACGTGTTGCTGTCGCCGCCCGGTACCAGGCCGAGGGTTTGAAACTGCGAAGCAGCAAACAGCGCTGCAATATGTTCGTCGCGGGTCGCCGAGCCGCGCCCGTGAAGCTCATCGTCGGCCAGGAACTCCATGTCCGCCCGGATTTCGCGGTTGAGGGTTGCATTTTCCCCACCCGGCGTAAGTGCCGTTTGGCCCGCACCGGAGTCGAATGAGTATGACCGGGCAGGCAGGCTGAACAGAAGGAATGCAACGCAGAAGACGGCGGCGCAGATCTTCAGTCGGCAGCAACAAATGGCAACAGAGGACATTGCGCGGATTATAGTGGGTGCGCGTAGCCATCTGCTGCGATGATGGAAGTGTAAGGGGACTGGGACACATGAAGCAATGGGCAGCGCGAGTGGCTTCGGCGGTAATGGTAGCATTTCTTGCTTTCACAACCGGATGCCCGGGATTTTTTGTCTATCCGGGATCATTGCCAGGCGGCAGCACCACCAGTACCGGCAACTATGTGTATGTGGCCAACCAGACTGCGGGCACGGTGGCCGGCTACAGCATTGGAACGAATTCGCTGACGGCGGTGTCCGGTTCGCCTTTCAATACTGGAATCACCCCGGTCGCGATGGCCGTGAACCCGACGAACACGCTTCTCTTCGTTTCCGGTACCAGCGGAACATCCGGAGTAATCGACACCTACTCCATCGCATCGAGCGGGGTGATCAGTCTGCTGAAAACCTATACTCTTGGGACAACCGTCGAAAATGCGCTCGCCGTTTCGCCCGACGGAAACTGGTTGGTGGGACTGGAAGCGAATGGAACAACGTCGGGTGTGGCCACGGTGGACACGTTTGCCATTGCCGTGTCCTCGGGCACGCTGACGGCAGCAACGCCGGCAACCTACTCTTTCCCCTCCGGCACCGTCGTCGACTCAAGAGCGGTGACCTTCTCGCCGAACGGGCTGCTGGTGTTTGCGGCCCTGGGAACGGCGGGCGACGTGGTGTTTCCCTTCACAACCTCGAACGGCACGTTTGGGACCGGCGCAGCATTGACGACGGGTTCGAGCGTGAACGCTGATGACGGGCTGACGGCGAACGGCTCGTACCTCTTCGTCGCCAGGACCAACGGGTCAAACAACGGCGTGGTGGCAACCTACACCGTCACCGCCACCACGGTCAGCCCGGCGGTCGGGCCTCCTACCGTCGCGGCGGGTGAGCAGCCATACTCTGTGGTGGTCAACGGCTCGAATGTCTATGCGGCCAATCAGGCGGGCGGCAATATTACCGGATACAGCGGGGCCACCACCGGAACCCTTACCGCGCTGAGCCTGTCGCCGTACAGCGTATCGGCCCCTACCGCGCTGGCCATCGATGAGACGGGGACCTATCTGCTGGAGATCTCCAACACGGCAACTGGCAACAACCTGAACATGTACAGCTTCGACTCCGCGGGCAATCTGGTGAGTTCCACCTCGGCGAACGCCGGAATGGGGCCGATTGCGATGGTGACGACCAAGGCGCAATAAGCCAGCCGCCCGCATTGAAAAAGCCCACATCCCAGTCGCGGGATGTGGGCTTTCGATTGTTGGTTGGCTCGATCGCCTGGCCTTGCGGGCCAGGCCATCGGCGCGGATTATTGGTCGTTGTTGGCGTTGATCGGACCGGACACTCCAACTGGGAAGAAGCCGCCCTGGTAGGTGATCGGGTTGGTCTGGGTTGATCCCAGCAGGACCGAGAGAGTCTGCCCAAAGCTGCGGACGAACGCCAGACCCGCTGGCGTGTTCGCCGTGGCCGTCCCGGTGCTGGCGGTGTTGAAGAACCCTTGATACACCAGCGGGATGGTTGGTCCGCTCGTGGGATAAGTTGAAACCGGGATGGTGATGGGCGACGGACCGGCTGCGGCGAGAGCCGCGGTGCCAGGATCGTATGGCTCGACGTCCATCAGGTCCCCGGTGATCATCGTCAAAGTTTGCACACCTGAAGCCACCGCAGGCTGCGAGATGGTCAGGGTACCCTTTCCGACGGTGACGGTTACGGTCGTGGGAATCTTCAGCGTCACCGTGGAGGGAATGGTAAGCGTTTGGGTCGTGGTGGCCGTCATAGAAATTGCAGGAACCAGGACCGAAATAGTCAGACTGACTGGCGTTGGCACACTGATGATCAGCGTCTCGGCAACGAAACTCGAAACGGTGGCCGGGTTCGACATGGTCAGTGTGCCGGTTCCTACCGAACTGATGACTGTTCCCGCTGGGATGCCCGTGCCGGAAATCGTTTGCCCGGCAGCCAGCCCGGCAATGGAATTCAGCGGAACGGTGGGCCCCGAAGCCACGACGGGATCCCCGGCGACCACGATGCCCTGAATCGTATCTGTGGCAAGCACCCCGACGCTCAGCAACTCTGGAGTGACACTGCTGCCGGTGGCCGAGTTCGACAGAGTCAATGTGAGCGCGGTCGTGTTGATCGCCGTGATCGTTGTGTTCGCGGGGATGTTGTTGCCGGTAATCGTCTGCCCGACCACCAGGCCGGTGGTGGCGGCGGACCCGGTGGTGGTGGTCAGCGAAGTCACGGTACTGCTTCCATTGGTGACGATGCCGGAGACCAGAATCCCGATATTAATGGTGGTGGCCGTGGTCGACGTCACAACTGTATTCGCCGGAATGCCGGTGCCGGTAATCGGCTGCCCCGGGAGGACTCCCGCGGTGCTCGACACACCCGTAATGACGCTGGTACTGGGCGTGAGAATGCCGGTGGGCGTCAGCGGTTGCAGTGCCGTCCCGGCAGGAGCGATCGACAGCGTGAGGGCTTTTCCGGTTGTATTCAGGTTCGTGATGGTTGTTCCAGGCTGAATGTTCGTACCGGTGACGGGCTGCCCGACCGCCAGACTGGTGAAGCTCGACACGTTGAGGATGACCGCGCTGCCCGTGACCTGCGTCCCGGTAAAAGTCGTCGGCGTCTGCGTGGTCGTCGCGGTCGCAGCCTTCGACATGGTGATGGTATTGGTGCCCGTCGCCGAGACCGTCGTTCCCGAAGGAACTCCGGTGCCGGTGATTGGCTGGCCAGTATTGATACCGCTGAGGCTCGACACCGAGGTAATGGTGGTGCTGCCGCTGGTGAGAATGCCGGAGGTTGTCAGCTGGCTGGTCGCGGTGGCGCCGCTGGAAGGGGATATGACAATTGTGGTGCCGGTCGCCGAGGCAACCGTTGCGGTCGACGGGATGCCGGTGCCGCTGATCGTCTGCCCAGCCACAATGCCGCTGATGCTGGACACGCCGGTGATACTGGGGCTGCCGCTGGTCGTGTAGCCGGTGGGCGCCACGGTGGCGGTGCCGGTCGCCGCAGCAGACATGGTGACCGTAGTGGTGCCAATCCCTGTGATGTAGGCGCCGGTGGCGATGTCCGTGCCGCTGATGGGCTGCCCTACCGCCAGTCCGGAAACACTGGACACCGCGGTAAGCACGTTGGGGTTATTCGGGCTGGCGGCGTTGTTGGCAATTCCCGTGAACGTGCTGTTCGCTGCCGGGGCATAGCCGGTAATGACCGAACCCGGGGGAACGCCAATACCCGTAATCAGGTTTCCGATGATCGGGGCGTTGGTGGTGACCGGGGTTATGACGATCACATTGCTGCCGGTGGTGACGGAACCGGTGTAGGTATTCAGCGACTGCGTGCCCGTAGCCGTGGTGGTCAGGAAAGATGTCCCGATGTACGGGATGCTGTTCTGGATGCTGATCAGGCGCAGCGCGCCTGCGTGGTATCCATTGCTGGCGAGGATCTGGCTGACGTAAGCGAGGTTGGCGCCGGTCAGATAAACCGATGCGCCGATAAAGGCTGAGACGCTCAGATCTTCCAGCATCCGGGCGTAGCCGATGGCCTGTTGATAGGTCATGGTCGCGGTCGCGGTCGCCTTGTTCCCCGTGCCCAGCAAGTCCATGGTCGGACGGGCGCCGACGACCACATCTCCGCTGGCGTCTCCGATAAGGTTGCGCAGATCGATCAGCTGACTCACTTCGTCGTAGTACATCTCGTTGAACAGGTCGGTGATCTGCTGGTTCGGAAAAGTGACCTTGCCGAGCTGGTTGTAGATTTGCCCTGAGCCATAAATCGGAGAGCTGGGGGTGGCAACGACCGTGCCCGAGGTCCCCGCGCCTGTGGGGTTGGGTGTGGGATAGTTCGCCGGAATGTCCAGGCCCGTGGTCAGGAAGGCATACAAGGTGGCCTTCAGATACTGGATGTTCATCAGGAAGTTCATGACATCGAGTTGCGCGTAGCCGCTGGGCTTTGGCTGCTGAGCGAGAGCCGTGGGACCCGACGACAGCAAACCACTACCCACCATGACGCCCGCCGCGGCGCCCGCCACACCCAGGGCGGTCAGGAAGTACCTGCGATCTAGCGCGACTCCGGATTCGGTTTCTCTGAGCTTCTCGACCGATGTCGCGGGATCGAGGACTTCGACGTCATTGCTGGCCATTGCGTTGGCCTCCTTATCAGTTGACTTGCGATATGTGCGATCAGAATTGTTCATGATTGTCTGCGATTTCTGGCGTCAAGCCCGAGCTCCGATTAAACCAGGAAGATATTGCCGTTCACGCCTTTGGGGAAGAAGCCGCCGGCGCCGGAGTGCGTGGGCGCGGGAGCGCCAGGGGCGCCATACAGCACGGCGAGAACCTGCGAGGTGGTGCGGGCGTACGCTATCCCCGCCGTGGTCCCGGCGGTTCCGCCATAGGTGGGGAAGAAACCGCCGGAGGTGCCCGGCCCTGCCGCGGCAGTCGTCGCGGAGTTCGGGTCAAACGGCAACACGTCCTCGCCGTCGCCGGTGGTAACCGGGGTGGCTGAGGTCTGCAGGCTGACCAGGCGCAGGGCCCCGGCATGAGAGCTTTCCACCCCGAGGATTTGCGAGGCATAGGTCAGATTGCTGGTGGTCAGCGAAGGAATGGCGCCGCTATAGGCTGTAACTCCGACGTCTTCCAGCAGCCTCGCGATCGCGATCACGGTGGTCGCCGTGATGGCGCCATAGGCCGCGAGATTGATCGCAGGCCTGGCCGGGGCCGCGGAGCCCAACAGCGTCTGCAGAAAAGTCACGTGGTTGAGTTCGTCGTAATAGATCTCGTTCAGCAGATCGGTCGTCTGCTGGCCGTTCGTCCCGGTAAAGGACAATAACCCAGGCGCACCGGTAACCGGCCCGCTGCCCGCCGTCATGCTGGAGGGCAGGTCTGCGCCCGTGGTGATGAACGAGTAGAACGTGGCTTCGAGATACTCCAGGTTCAGTGCGAAGGCCAGAACATTCGTCTCCGCAGGCGAAGCAGTGGTGACCGGAACAGTGGTGGTCGTCGCGTTGCAACCCGACATCAATCCGGCGCCAGTCGCAGCACCGGTCATACCGAGGGCAGCAAGAAAATGCCTGCGATTCAGTGCGCGACCTGCCGCGATTCTTTTGACTTTCTCGACCGCTGCCGCGGGGTCGAGGATTTCGATTTCGGTACTGGCCATTGTCTGGGCCTCCTTGCGGGTTGACGTGTTATAGAAGCGGTTCAGATCGTGCTTTGGACGGAGATGGACTCCGCGTGTGGTTTGGAGTGGTTTCCTTATTGAGTTTGTTTCCGTACGCAACTGTATGCGCAAGACGGCACTTCGCGCAAGAATGTTTTTGCAGCCCCCGGATGCAACCCGGCAATAGGGTGCTTTCGCGAGGTCGGCAGGGCAGTGAAAAAACCGCCGGAAGCAAGGTTTTACTGGTGAAAATGACCTTTTTTGCCCTGGGAAAAAGCTTCCTGTACCGGCCGCGGCGGCCCCGGGTTGCCCCTCCCGATGCCGCCGGCAACCCTCCATTTCCCCTATCCCCGCTGTATGCTGGAACATGTGTCGGCCCACTGTCCCAACCATTCCCTGCGATCGAACGTGTCAAACCTGATTTTTGCCGGTCTTTGCCGGCGGCGGACTGGTCCGAGCGCCGCCCGGCCTGGATTCCTGCCATTCCTGCTCGCGGTTGGGCTCTGTTTCGCCACGCTTAGCGGCTGCTCGCGCCTACGAGGCAAGCCGGCAACCGAATATGTCTACGTTACGGCGAAGCAGACGTTCCTCCGCGACCGCGTGGCTGCCGTCTCCAACCGTACCGGGACCGTGGAAAACGGCGACAAACTGGAGGTGCTGGAGCATGGGCGGCGCTTCTTCCGCGTGAAGACCGGCAAGGGCGAGCAGGGCTGGATCGACGAGAAGGCGGTCGCCACGCAGGATGTTTACGACGCGTTCCAGGACCTTGCGCGGGACCATAAGCGCGATCCGGCGGTCGCCTCGGCGGTGGTGCAGGACGAGGTGAACCTGCACCTGAAGCCGGGCCGGGATACGGAGAAGTTCTACCGGCTGGTGGAGGGGGACAAGTTGCAATTGCTGCAGCGCGCGACGCTGCCCAAGCCAGTGCCGGGCGGAATTGCTCCAGCGAAGAGTACGGCCAACAGCAAAGCAGCGCATCCCGCCAACGGCACCGGAGCCGACACCACTCTGCCGCCCATCGCCATGGAAGACTGGTGGCTGACCCGCGACACCCATGGGCGAACCGGATGGCTGCTCTCGCGGATGGTTGAAGTCGACGTGCCGGTTTCGGTGGGACGATATGCCGAGGGGCAGCGGATTGTCGGGGCCTACGTCCTGACCACCGTGAACGATCCTGAGGCGAATTCGAAGAGCAGCAGCAAAGACGACTCCGACAGCGGGATCCAGGACACCGCGCACATCCCCATCTACCTGACTGTGCTCAGCCCTTATCTGGCCGGCCTGCCCTACGACTTCGACCAGGTGCGCGTCTTCACCTGGAACATGAAGATGCACCGCTACGAGACGGCGTATCGCGAGAAGAATATTGAGGGCTATCTGCCGGTGAAGGTCTTCACCAGCAAAGATCCTTACGGCAAAGCGGTCGTCGCGCAGACGCCGCTGCCGGCCTTCACCTACCGGGTGCTGGCCGCGGATGCACCGGCCGTAGTTCCCGATCCAGTCACCGGACTCGTCACCCCCGGGCGAACCATCGAGAAGACCTACCGGCTGGTGGGCAATATTGTGGTGCGCGTTGCGCCGTCGGGATATAAGGATGAGCCCGAGGCCCATCCGGTAGCCGAAGTGAAGAAGGACGCGAAGGCCGCCAGGAGCAAGCGGCGGTAAGACTCCCATTCCGTCGCCGGGTTATTGGTAGAACGCGCGAATGGCATCAACCACAGTCTGCTGTTCGTCGTCCCGAAGCTCGGGATACAGCGGCAGCGCGAGAACCTCGGCAGCCGCGGTCTCGGCTTCGGGAAAGTCGCCGGCTTTGTAGCCAAGTTCCTTCATCGCGGCCTGCAAATGGATGGGAACAGGGTAATAAATGGCGCTGCCGATGTTTTGGGCGGCAAGAGATTCGTGCAGCGCATCCCGGCGTGGCGCGCGGATGACGTACTGGTGGAAGATGTGGGTGGCGCGGGGATCGCACCAGGGCAGGACGATTCCCTCGCGAGTGCTGGCAGCCCCCAATCCGGCTTCGCGGAACAGTTCGTCGTAACGGGCGGCCCGATCGCGGCGCTGTTGGTTCCACTCCGGCAGGTAGCGCAATTTCACCTCGAGTACGGCGGCCTGGATGGCGTCCATTCGCACATTCCAGCCAACCTCGTCGTGGAAGTAACGGCGGGTCATTCCATGGCTGCGCAGCGAGCGCGCGCGTTTTTCCACGGCGGGGCTGGAGGTCGTCACCAGGCCCGCCTCTCCGCAGGCCGCAAGGTTCTTCGTGGGGTAAAAGCTGAAGGCCGCCGCATCGCCGAGCGACCCCGCCGGGCGGCCGTCCCAGGTCGCGCCAAACGCTTGTGCGGCGTCCTCGATCAGCAGCAGGTCAGGACGGTCCTGACGAAACGCCTTGAACCCATCGAAGTCGGCGCACTGGCCATAGAGATGAACCGGCAGGACAGCTTTCACCTGCTGGCTGGCGGGAGTGCGCAGTACCTCGGCGACCGATTTCGCAGAGAGGTTGAAGGTCCGGGGATCGATATCGGCAAAGACCGGCCGGGCGCCGGCGCGCAGAATGCAACTGGCGCTGGCGAAGAAGCTGAATGGCGTAGTGATAACCGCGTCTTGCGGGCCCTTCGCCCGTTCCGCGGACGCGCTATCGCCAATCCCAGCGGCCGCCAGCGCCAGCCATAACGCGTCCGTGCCGCTGCCACAGCCGATCGCGGTGGACGAGTTGCACGCCGCGGCCGCAGCGGCCTCAAATGCGGCGACGCCGGGCCCTAAAATGAAGCTTTGCGAGTCGCAAACCCGGGTGATTGCCTCCAGGATCTCCGCCCGCAGCGGGGCGAATTGGCGGGAAAAGTCAAGCATTGGAATGGACTGCGGCACGGGCTTGGACACGCTGCCATGGTACAACGCGGGAACGTTTGAGACTTTTTGCCGCCAAAGTGCGTCCAATCAGGTCAAGGGGTAGTTCGCTAGGGGCTGAGTGGCTCTGGTCGCTCCGGTTTCCAGGCACGTTGAAAAAGGGCGAATTGAGCTACGGAGTTGAAAAACCGGGCTGATGATCGTATTGTTTACAGGCCTGTGAATTGTATCTGTATTGAACCCCGTAGTCGGGACCGGCTCCCGGGGCACCGTCCGGCCTGGCGTTACTTTTTCCCCAGGCGACAATCCCAAACTAAAGGAGATCGGCACCAATGGAATCCAAGCCGGCACAGAACATCCAAGACACCTTCCTCAATACGGTCCGCAAGGACAAGAGCCCGATCACGATCTACCTGGTAAGCGGGGTGAAACTCACGGGCAAGATCCGGTCCTTCGATAAGTACTCGGTGCTGCTTGAGAATAATGCGCAGGAGCAGTTGATCTTCAAGCATGCCATCTCGACCGTTGTCAGTGGCCGGGTAGCCCCGCACGCCGAGGGTCGAATGGAAACGAAACCGGATACGCGGACGCAGAGTGCCTCCGGCACGCCGGCCACGGCCCTGGCCGAAACTGCAGGCGTAGCCGGCGATTGAGCACTCCCCTCCCTGGCAGCCGGACCGGCTACAACCGGATCGGAAGCGACAAGACTGAGAGGACCCCAGTGAGCCTTGTGCAGGCGCAGGCGGATGCCTCGCGCGCGGCCAACTCAAGGCCGCGGGCAGCCATGGGGCAGGAGCTTGCCGTGCTGGTCGCGGTGGAGTTCACCGCGCAGCGCCGGAAACTGACCGCCGCAGCCAGGCAGGCCCGCAACGCTGCCGCCGCCGCTGGGGGCGAAGACCACGCCGCCAGCAATGCACACGACCTGAGTGGCGCCGGCAATCTGGATTTCGATTTCGAAGAATCGTTGCGCGAGTTTCAGGAACTGGCGCAAAGTGCCGGCGCAGCGATTGCGGCAACCCTGGTTCAGCGCCGTGCCAGGCCCGACCCGGCCACACTGGTGGGACAGGGCAAGCTGGAGGAGATCGAGGGCGTCGTCGCCTCGACACACGCGGACATCGTGCTGTTCGACCATGATCTGACCCCTTCGCAGTTGCGCAATCTGGAGACCCGCCTTCCCTGCCGCGTCATCGACCGGACGCAATTAATCCTGGACATCTTTGCCCGGCACGCGCGCACCAGCGAAGGCCAGTTGCAGGTGGAGCTGGCGCAGCTTGAGTATCAACTGCCCCGGCTGGCCGGCAGGGGCAAGGCCATGTCGCAACTCGGAGGCGGAATCGGAACGCGCGGACCGGGCGAAACTCAGCTGGAAACCGACCGCAGAAAAATCAATCTGCGCATCGACCACGTCAAGCAGCAACTTGAATCGGTCCGCCGCATTCGCCGTCAGCAGCGCCGGCGGCGCGAGGCCGTGCCCATCCCCGTCGTCGCGCTGGTGGGATATACCAATGCAGGCAAGAGCACGCTGTTCAATGCCCTGACTGAGGCCGGAGTGCTGGAATCGTCGAAGATGTTCGCTACCCTCGATCCCAAGTTGAAGCAACTACAGTTGCCCAGCCGGCGCAAGGTCCTGCTCTCAGACACTGTAGGGTTCATCCGCAATCTGCCCCACACGCTGGTCACCAGCTTCCGCGCAACCCTCGAAGAAGTGGACCGCGCCGAGGTGCTGCTGCACGTTCGCGACGCATCCAGCACCATGCTGGAGGAGCAGAAGGAGCAGGTAGAGAAGGTGCTGGCCGAGTTGGAGGTGCAGCAAAAGCCGGTCATTGAAGTGCTCAACAAAATCGACCTTCTATCGCAGGAGGACCGTTCTCATCTTGAGAATCGCTACCACAGCCGTGCGCGCGGTGGTCCGGCTGCAGTCGCCGTCTCCGGGCTGACCCGGGCGGGGCTGGACCAGTTGCTCGCAGCCATCGACGCCGCACTGGTCGCGGACCCGCTGGTCGAGGCAAGATTTCGAATCCCGCAATCGGAGGGGGCCGTGCTGGCCGCGCTGGAGGCCGGTGCGGTCGTGGGCCGGAAAACTTTTGTCGGGAACCTGGTTCTCCTCACCGCGCGCGGACCGGCGTCGCTGCTCGATCGTTACCGAAGGTTTCGTGAGCGGGGCGTCGCCTAGCGCCGATTACCAAAGTGCCTACCTATTGGCTTAAACAGAACAGGCCGCCTGTCGGGGAGCGGAGGTGGTGTCCCCATGCACGCGACCTGTACGACCCAGGACATAGGGTCTTGGTGGTACTTCAAGTCTAGGCCTTCCGCGGGGTTTGTCAAAGAGTTTTTTCGGTTGAAATTTCGCCCCGGAATTCTGTGCGAATATCGGCAACCCTACCCGGTTATCGACCCGCAACTCATTGACACTGTTGTAAGCGCTTTGCTAGAACTAGGTGTACCCCAAATGCACTGCACAGCCGGGTCCGGCCCCGGCGATATGAAGGATCCTCTTTAATCCCAGCCCTCCTCAATCATGGATGAATTGCTGAAACAACTCGGTGGACTTGTGCTCGGCGCTGTGCCGACAATGGTGTTTTTCGTCCTTCTGGTCATCGCCTACAGTCTGCTGGTCCAGCGTCCCTTGGAGCGCATCCTGGCGGAACGCCGCGCCCGCACAACTGGCGCTATAGAGCAGGCACGCGCCTCGATTTCCGCCGCGGAGGCCAAGACCGCGGAGTATGAAGACCGCCTGCGCCGGGCACGTGCGGATATCTTTGCCGCGCGGGAGAAACGGCTGAAGCAGTGGAGCACGGAGCGCGACCGGGCATTGGCAGAAGCGCGCGCCGCCACCGCGGAAAAAGTGAAGGCGGGGAAGGCCGAGATCGATCAAAGCGTGGCTGCTGCACGGCGACAAATCGAGGGCGTCAGCGCGGAATTGAGCGAGCAGATTCTGCGCGCAGTGATGCCGGCCGGGACTCGACCGGAGGTGGCGCAGTGAGGCAGTCGTTGCAGCGGAGCATACTGTTCGGGCTGGTGCTGGCGCTTGGACTTGGTTTCAGCATGCACGCGACGCCGGTGCATGCACAGGCTGCTGCGGTCGCCGGTACGCCCGCGGCGCAGACCGCGGACACCGGAAAGAATCAGCCGGAGCAGGATGAAACCGAGGCGTATCGCAAGTCTCCCGCGGTCATCTGGCTGGGCGCAAAGTTCGGCTTGAACCCGGAGCAGTCGTCCATCGTTTTCACAATCTTCAACTTTGTGCTGCTCGCCGCCGCGATCGTGTGGGTTGCGGTCAAATTGCTGCCGAAGTTTTTTGGTGACCGGAATTCCGCCATTCAAAAACACCTGGTCGATGCCCGTACGGCAACTGAAGAGGCGCGTACCCGCCTGGGCAGCGTGGAAGCGCGACTGGCGAAGCTGGACGACGAAATTGCCGCGATGCGCACCCTTGCCGAGCAGGACTCCGCCCGCGAGGAACAGCGCATCATGGCCTCCGTGGAAGACGAGAAGAAACGGATTCTGGCGGACGCGGAAAAGGAAATCAGCGTGGCGACCATGCACGCTCAAAAACTGCTCCAGCAGCACGCCGCAGAGCTTGCCATCGAACAGGCGGCCCGCAAGCTGGTGGTCTCCGCCGAAACCGACCGGCTGCTGGTCCAGGGTTTCGCGCAGCGCCTGGCCGGCGACGAGTCGAAGAAGGGACAAAACTAAGTGGCCAGTTCCGCTCCACGCTATGCACGCGCCTTTGCCGAGGTCGCGGAATCGGCTGGCCTCGACGCAGGTGCGGCGCAGCAGCAGTTGCGCGATTTCTCCCAAACGCTTGCCGGCAGTAGCGATCTGCGCAAGTTCCTGGAGAATCCATCGATTGAGATGCCGCAAAAGCTGAAGGTGCTGGATGCGATTGCGGCGCGCATCAAGATGTTTCCCCAGGTACGCAACTTCATCGCCGTCATTCTGGAGCATCATCGCCTGCCCGAGTTGGACGAGATTCTCGCCGGGTATGCGGAGTTAGTGGACGAACACGCGGGGGCAGTCGAAGCGCGGATCACCAGCGCCCGGCCGCTGAACGCAGAAGACCGCGCGCAGTTGGAGGCGCAGGTGGCCAAACTCGCCGGCGCAAGAGTTCGCGCCAGCTACCAGCAAGACGCCGGCCTGCTGGGTGGGGCGGTGGTCGAGATCGGATCGACCATTTACGACGGATCGGTGCGCGCCCAATTGCAGCGGCTCAAGAGCCGGCTGGTGAACGCATAAGATTGCAGGATCGAGGGTAGAGGGTAGACATGGCAAAGATTAACGCGGATGAGATCACTTCGCTGCTCCGCCAGCAGATTGAGAACTTCGAGCAGCGCGTCCAGGTTGACGAGGTCGGCACCGTCATCTCGCTGGGCGACGGCATCGCCCGCCTGCATGGCCTGGACAAGGTAATGGCGGGCGAGATGCTCCAGTTTCCCCACGGCATCTACGGCCTCGCCATGAACCTGGACGAGTCCGAAGTGGGCGCCGTGCTGATGGGCGACTACACCGAGATTCGCGAAGGCGACGAGGTCAAGCGCACCGGCACCATCATGTCGGTGCCCGTGGGCGATGCCCTGATCGGCCGTGTGGTCGACGCTCTGGGCGCGCCCATCGACGACAAAGGCCCCATCGCCACCAAGGATCGCCTTCCCGTGGAACGCCTCGCGCCGGGCGTGGTCGATCGCCAGGGCGTGCGCGAGAGCATGGCCACCGGCATCAAGGCTATCGACCTCATGATTCCTATCGGCCGTGGCCAGCGCGAGTTGCTGATCGGCGACCGCCAGACGGGCAAGACTGCCATCGCACTCGACGCCATCATCAACTCCAAGGGCCAGAACCTCATCTGCATCTACTGCGCCATCGGGCAGAAGCGGTCGTCGGTAGCGCAGATTGTGAAGACGCTGGAAGAGCACGGCGCTATGGACTACACCATCGTGGTGGCGGCCACCGCGTCGGAGCCCGCCCCCATGCAATACATCGCGCCCTTCGCGGCGTGCGCCATGGGCGAGTATTTCCGCGACTCCAAGCGTCATGCGTTGGTCATCTACGACGACCTTTCCAAGCATGCGGTCAGCTATCGCGAAATCTCGCTGCTGCTGCGCCGTCCGCCCGGCCGCGAGGCCTATCCCGGCGACGTGTTCTACCTCCACTCCCGCCTGCTGGAGCGCGCATCCAAGCTGTCGGACAAGCAGGGCGGAGGAAGCCTGACTGCGCTGCCCGTCATCGAAACTCAGGCGGGCGACGTCTCCGCCTACATCCCGACCAACGTCATCTCGATCACCGACGGCCAGATCTTCCTCGAGACCGACCTGTTCAACTCCGGTGTGCGCCCCGCGGTCAACGTAGGCCTCTCCGTGTCGCGCGTAGGGTTTGCCGCAGCCATCAAGGCGACCAAGCAGGTTGGCTCCACGCTGAAGTTGGACCTGGCGCAGTACCGCGAACTGGCGGCATTCTCGCAGTTCGGCTCGGATCTGGACAAGGTCACGCTGCAGCAATTGAATCGCGGCCAGCGGCTCACCGAACTTCTCAAGCAGCCGCAGTTCCAGCCCCTCCCGGTGGAGAAGCAGGTAGCGATTCTGTTCGCCGGCACCCAGGGCCTGCTCGACGATGTCGAGGTCTCCGACCTGCGCGCGTTCGAGGATGGATTCTATCCCTACCTGGAGACCTCGGCGCCCGCGATTCTGACCGACATTGCCACCAAGAAGGCGCTCGACGACGACCTGAAGTCTCGCCTGACCGCCGCGATCAAGGACTTCAAGCAATCCTTCCTCGCCGACCTGAAGGACAAGAAGGATGTGGCAGCCAGGGAGACCGCCAAACCGGAGGCTGCAAAGCCTGAGGCCCCAAAGCCCGAGGCCGTAATGGCAGGCAGTCACTAAATCATGGCCAATGTACTCGATCTTCGCCGCCGCATCCGCAGTGTGAAGAACACGCGGCAGATCACCAAGGCCATGAAGATGGTCTCGGCGGCCAAGCTGCGCCGCGCCCAGGAGCGCGCGATGCGCGCCCGGCCCTATGCGCGCATGCTGGCCAGCGTGCTCGTGTCCATGGTGCGCCGCACCGACCAGTGCGACGAGCAGACCGGCGAGGTCCTGCATCCGCTGTTGATCGAGCGCCCGGAGAAAAACGTGCTGGTCGTCGTGATCGCCGGCGACAAGGGATTTGCCGGGGCGTTCAACTCCAACATCGGCAAGGCCGCGCAGCGGTTTATCGACGGCCGCCGTGCACTGGACCAGACCATCGACTTGGAGCCGGTCGGCAAAAAGGCGATTGCCCTCTACAAGAAGAAATTCCCCGCCGCCGATTACGAAAAGACGGAGCAGCACTCCGACAACGATCTCTCCACCCACTACGACGTGGTGCGCCGTCGCGCCAAGCCGATTGAGGTGGCCATGGAGCATGTCGGGCTGCTGCTGCGTGTCGACTTCAACGACGTGTCCGAGATGGCCCACTCCATCATCGAGCGTTACGAACGCGCAGAGATCGATTCGGTCTACCTGGTCTACAACGAATTCAAGTCGGTGATCTCGCAGCGCGTGGTCGTGGAAAAACTCCTGCCCATCCGCAAACTCGGCACCCGCGAAATTACCGCGGCCGAGGAAATGACCGAAGAGCAGAAAGAAGCGGCCGCGCGGGCCGCCAGCACCGCGGGTGTGGCCATCCAGGAGCCCGAAGATGAAGCGGCGGAAGAGGAAGCAAAGAAATTCGGCACCGCCGACGTGGATTACATCTTCGATGAGCCGCCCGGGCGTTTGTTTCGCGACCTGATGCCCCGCTATGTGGCCACCCAGATCTTTCATGCGCTGCTGGAATCTGCCGCCGCGGAACATGCCGCACGCATGACCGCAACCGACGCCGCAACCAAGAATGCAGGAGATTTGATCGACAGCCTCAGCCTCACCATGAACCGGTTGCGCCAGGCCGCAATCACCAAGGAAATTATCGAGATTGTAAGCGGTGCCGCGGCGCTGTAGATCGGGCCATGGAATGAAAGTTCGTGATGTAATCAAGATGATCGAGCAGGACGGTTGGTACCACGCACGGACGACAGGAAGTCACCGGCATTACTACCATCCAACCAAACCGGGCACCGTGACAATTCCCGGACATCCCGGCAAGGACATGCCGGAGGGTACCAGGAACAGCGTACTGAAACAGGCGGGACTGAAATGACCGAGGCCTTGAAATACGCAGTAGTGTTCGAGAGATCGGCAGACGGATATGGCGCATTTGTGCCCGACCTTCCCGGCTGCGTCACAGTAGGGGACACGCTGGAGGAAGCGGAGAGCAACATTCGCGAGGCGATCGCCGGGCACATTGCGGCGATGAAGGAGCACGGCGAGACTATTCCTCGCCCGACCACGCTGGCGGAGTACGTAGAGATTTCAATTGCAGTTGGGCAGTAATCGAAGAGAGACTATGGCAGAAAATATTGGAAGAGTGATTTCCGTCAGCGGACCGGCCGTTGACGTGCAGTTCGAAGAGAAGACCATGCCGCCCATCTACCAGGCGCTCCGCGTCGTCAGCGACGGCTTCGATGTGCCCAAGCCGCTCTCCATCATCCTGGAGGTCGAGCAGCATCTGGGCGAAGGTCGTGTGCGCTGCATCGCGATGGTCGCCACCGAGGGCATGGTGCGCGGCATGAAGGCCATCGACACCGGCGGCCCCATCACGGTGCCCGTGGGTCGCGCCACCCTCGGCCGCGTGCTTAACGTCCTGGGCGAACCGGTCGACGAACTCGGCCCCATCAACTCCAAAGAGTTCGCGCCCATCCATCGCCAGGCCCCTGCGTTCGACGAGCAGTCCACCAGCGAAGAGATGTTCGAGACCGGCATCAAGGTCATCGACCTCATCCAGCCATTCCTCAAGGGCGGCAAGATTGGCCTCTTCGGCGGCGCGGGCGTGGGCAAGACCGTCATCATCCAGGAACTCATCAACAACGTCGCCACCCAGCACGGCGGCTTCTCCGTCTTCGCCGGCGTCGGCGAGCGCACCCGCGAGGGCAACGACCTCTGGATCGAGTTCCAGGAGTCCGGCGTCATCGACCTCAAGGACTTCTCCAAGAGCAAAGCCTCCCTCATCTACGGCCAGATGACCGAGCCGCCGGGAGCGCGTCTCCGCGTCGCCCTCACCGGTCTCACCGTCGCCGAGCACTTCCGCGACAGCGAAGGCGCCGACACCCTGCTCTTCATCGACAACATCTTCCGCTTCACCCAGGCCGGCTCCGAAGTATCCACGCTGCTGGGCCGCATGCCGTCAGCCGTCGGCTACCAGCCCAACCTCGCCACCGAAATGGGCGAATTGCAGGAGCGCATTACATCGACGAAGAAAGGTTCGGTGACTTCAGTCCAGGCCGTCTATGTTCCCGCGGACGACTTGACCGACCCAGCCCCTGCCACCACCTTCGCCCACCTCGACGCAACCACCGTGCTTTCGCGGCCTCTGTCCGAACTGGGAATCTATCCGGCCGTCGATCCGCTGGCTTCCACCTCGCGCATCCTCTCGCCACGCATCGTCGGCCAGGAGCACTACGACGTCGCCCAGGGAGTGAAAAAGATTCTGCAGCGCTACAAGGACCTGCAGGACATCATCGCCATCCTGGGCATCGACGAGCTCTCCGAAGAGGACAAGACCACCGTCGCCCGCGCGCGTAAGGTGCAGCGCTTCCTGTCCCAGCCCTTCCACGTCGCCGAGGTCTTCACCGGAATTCCCGGCGCGTACGTCAAGGTGGCAGACACGGTCCGCAGCTTCAAGGAGATCATCGAAGGCAAGCACGACGCCATCCCGGAGCAGGCGTTCTACCTCAAGGGCGGCATCGAAGACGTGTTGGCAGCTTCGGAGAAGATGCTGCAGTCTGCGTAACCAGGGCTGAGTTTTGAAGGGAACAGGCTTTAGCCCGTCCGTACGCAGGCTGAGTTTTGAAGGGAACAGGCTTTAGCCCGTCCGTACGCAGGCCGTAATGGGATCGGAAGGGCACGGCTTTAGCCGTGCCGATAACGGCCGCAAATTCGATGGGGCTTTAGCCCCCGGGGTCAAGCGGCAAGAGAAGTCAATATGGCTGAGGCAACTTCGAATTCGGGACTGTTGACGGTGCGGCTGGTAAGCCCCGACCGCCTACTGCTGGACGCAACCGCGGAAGCAGTGGAGCTGCCTTCGCGTGCAGGCTACCTGGAGACGCTCTACGGCGCTGCTCCTCTCCTGGCGGAACTCGGAGCCGGCGAGGTGCGCCTGCACGGCGGCACCTCCGACGGCCAGGTCTTCTTCGTGGCCTGGGGATTTGTCGAGGTGCTCCCGGAGCGCGTCACCATTCTGGCTGAGACGGCGCTGCGCCCGGACGAGATCGACACGGCCGAGGCACGGCGGGAGCTCGAAAAGGGCGACAAGTTGTGGCACCAAGCGGGCGACGATCCCGCCAAGTATGAATACGCCAACGCCGTGACCCGCGGAGCCGAAGAGAAACTGGCTTCGGCGGAACACAGGAGCGACGCCGCCTAGGCGGCGGCACTTGCCCTCTTATTCGCTCAACCAGCGCGTCAGTCCGCCCGCCTTCAACTCCGACGCCAGAAACCGCTCGCGCACGCCCACCACTTCCCCCGCAGCCAGCCGTCCGCTGCGTGCCGCGCCTTCCATCGTCGAAGGCCAATCCGTGGCCGTCCAGTCGCCCGCCAGGTACAAGCCGGGCAACCTGGTCCTCTGCCCCGGCCGGTAAACATCAAGCCCCGGCGTTACCGAGAACGTAGCCCGCGCCTCCTTCAGCAGCCCGCTCTTCACCAGCCGCGCGTCCCGAACCCTGGGAAAGAACTGCTCCAGCTCCGTCAGCGCAATCGTCAAAATCTCTTCCCTTGTCATCGCCAGTTCGCGCTTCGATCCGGCAATCACCAACTCCACGTAGCTTCCCTGCCCCGGCGCGTAGCCGCGTATGCGCGACTTGTGGAAGAACCACTGAATCGTCGTATCCAGCAGCCACGCGTGATCCAGATCGGCAATCTCGCGGTCGTACCACAGCAGCACGGAGATGAACGGCGAGGCCCTGAACTTCCCCATCGCACCCAGCAACTCCGCGCGCACCCCCTCGCCCTCGGCCCCTGCCACGTCCATTCCCGCCACCAGCCGCTGCGTCTGCTCGAATGGCAATGCGAGGATCGCGTTTCCGGTCACCAAGTCCGCGTCTGCCGTCCGCAACAGCCAGCACCCATCTGCCTGTTGCGAGAGCTTCTCCACGCCCGACCGTAGTTCCACGCGCCCGCCCATGCGCTCAATCAGCCGCACCCCCGCACCGTAAAACTCGCTCAGCGGCACCGTCGGAATTCCCAGCCTGCCGCCGGTCGCATTCTTCACAAACAGTTCGTAGAACACCTTGCCCGCATACTTCATCGAGCAGTTGGCCTCTTCGTCGTTCAGCGTTGCCACCAGGATTGGTTGCCAGAAGTGCCGGATCGCCCCCTCGGTCTGGCCGGTGCGCCGGTACCATTGCACCACATCTTCATCGTCGGAGCCCGGCTCTCCCCCCGCAAACTCCAACAGGCCGCGCGCAATCGCAATCTTGTCCGCGGCGCCCAGCATCGACGCTCGCAGAAAACTCCCCGCATAGTGCAGCGGAGCCGGCAGTCCGCCGGTTGCCATCGTGCTCGCTCGCCCGCCCGGCACCAGAAAGGTCTGCCGGTCGTACCAGCGAATCTTCTCCGCCAACCCGGCCGCATCGCAAAACTCGATCAGGTTGGTGCAGCACCCCAGCAGCACATGTTGCGAATCCACCACCTCGCCCAGCGCGGGATGCACGTAGGAATAGGCCCGCCCACCCACAAACGCCCTCCGCTCCAGCAGCGTTACCTTCGCTCCATCCCCCACCAGTGCGGCCGCCGCGGCCAGTCCCGCGACGCCGGCCCCAACGACGACGACCTCGCGCTCCGTGCGACTCACCCAATCACCCGATTCCACGCTGCCATCACCGCCCCGCGCGCCATGATTCCCAACTTCTCAGCGGTAGAAAGCCTCATCCGCTCGCGGAACACCTCCATCCTGCGCGCTGCAATCCGCCCCAGCAGACGGTGGTAAATAGTCAGCAACACCCACATCGCCGCTCGGCTGTCGCGGTCCAGGAGTGGGATCAACTTCTTTCCCGCAACGTAGTATTTCTCCGCGCGAATCGCCAGCGTTGCCAGCATTCCGCGCTCGCGCTCGGTCATCGTCCGCCCCGCGGCTAGCTCACGCAGCTCCGCGACGTTCTCCCCGAACTCGTCCATCAGGTCCAGCGGCAGATACACCCGCCCACGCTCCACATCCTCCTTCACGTCGCGCAGGATGTTGGTCAGTTGGAACGCCACCCCCGTCTCCTCGGCCAGCTTCTCCGCGCGCGCATCGCTGTACCCGAAGATGCGGATACACACCAGCCCCACCACCGAAGCCACCAGGTAGCAATACTGATAGAGATCCTCAAAGGTTGCGTAACTCTGAACCGGTTCAAGGTTTGAGGCTCGAGGTTCGAGGTCCATCGCCGTGCCCTGGACCAGCTCTTCCAGCAATGCATCGGGAATCCCAAACTTCCGCTGCGTATCCGCGAGCGCAACAAAGACGAGATTCTCGGCGCCGCTACTCGAAGCGGTCGAACCAGCCGCCCGCGAAGCACGCCAGGCCTGCAACCATGCAGCCATCTCCACGCGCCGAGCCTCCACTGTCTTCGCTTCGTCGTCGGCAATGTCGTCGGCCCGTCGCATGAACGCATACACCGCGCACATTGCATCGCTCTTAGGCCGCGGCAGCACGCGAAATGCCCAGTAGAAATTCTGCGCCTCGCGCCGGGCAAGCTCGCGACAGAATCGATAGGCCTCCGCCGTCCGTGCGTCGGCGTCGCTTCCGTTCCCAGCTTCGCTCACGCTTCTGGCTTTGTTCGCTTCACTCACGTTAAGGAATCTCTAAACAACCCGTCGTTTTGAAAGGGCGGGACTTTAGGCCCGCCGCAAGTACAAAGAACCACATGGGGCTTTAGCCCCCGAGGGAATCTCGCATACGTGTGGAGACCTTCCTTGCTTGCTTCCCTCACGCCGCACGGACTCCAGCCACACGTCCAATTCTGATCTTGCCCAGCAGTGCGCCCAGCAGCAGCAACAGCTTCTTTCGCCGCGTCACCACCGGCCGGCCGCGCAGCACGTCGTAGTCCTGCGCCGCGATGCCATCCAGAATCGCCTCGCCACCCCTGCGAAACAGATCCAGCGTCACGCTCAACTCCTGGTCCACCATTCGGCTCAGCGGCGCACCCTCCTGCAGCATGTCCCGCGTCCGTTCCACCAGCGCCTGCATCATGGCGCCAAACTCCGGCGTAAACACGCGCCCTTCAATCTGTCCTTCCGCCACGCCGAAGCGTTCCATGTACTCGGCCGGAATATACCTGCGCGGTATCTCCGAATCGCGCACCGCGTCCTGCCAGAAGTTCGCCAGTTGCAACCCCGTGCAAATCTTGTCGGAGAGCAGACCCCGCTCTTCGTCGCGATAGCCGCACACCATCAGCACCAGGCGGCCTACCGGGTTCGCCGAGTAGCGCGAATACTCCACCGCCTCGTCCCACGTCCCATACTCCGTCTTGATCTGGTCCTGGCAGAAGGCGCGCAGCAGGTCGTGGAATAGCCGTCGCGGCAGGTCGCAGGCCACCACCGTCTCCCGCAGCGCCACAAACACAGGATGCCGCGACCGCCCCGGAGCATCGTAGCATTCGTCCAGCATCGTGCCCCAGGCCTCCAGCAGCCGCAGCGCCGTCCCCGTATCCGCGACCTCGTCGCCCAGGTCGTCGGACACCCGGCAAAACGCGTACACACTCTCAAAATGCGGCCGCACCCGCTTCGGCAGGAAGAACGTCGCTACGTGGAAGTTCTCGTAATGCGTCGTGGCCAGTTCGTGGCACCAGGCCCGTGCCTCCTCCAGCGTTGGCCGCTCCGCGGGCGTCAGGTACTCCGCAGGCGCTCCTGCCAGCGGATCGGTTTCCACGATCTCGCCGGACAGCGCCTGCAACTGCCCACTCATTGCCCGCTCCCGCCGCGCCCGCCCGGCTTGGGCCGGCTTCCGTTGGGGCCATTCGCGATCGGAACGATGGCCGTCTTGATGTCCGCCAGTTGGTCCGCACCCCGCTTCATCATGCGTGCGAACACCGCGGGCACCTGGTCCAGCGACGCCGTTCGGGTAATAAACTCCGCGCATTTGAAGCGGCCGCTGCTGACCAGGGCGAACGCCGCTGCGCACGCCGCGGGGGTGTGATGGAAACTCGCCTTCAGGGTGATGTCGCCATAGTGCAGCCGGTTGGTATCCAGCCCCACCACGGTCCCCTTCGGCGGGCCGCCGAAGAAGTTCACCACCCCTCCCTTGCGCACCATCGCCATCGCCCACTCCCAGGCCTTGGGAGTGGCCACCGCCTCGACCACCACATCGGCTCCCCGGCCCTCCCCGGTGAATTCCCTTACCGCCGCCACGGTATCCACGCCCTCGGTAATCTTCACCACCTCCGACGCCCCAAACCGCCGCGCCGCTCCCACCTGGTCGTCGCGCTTCACCACCGCAATCACCCTCAGGCCGCTCAGTTGCGCAACGTGGATAAACATCAGCCCGATGGGCCCTGCGCCGATGACCACCATGGTGTCGCCTGCCTGCGCGCGCGTCTCCCCGAATCCATGGACCACGCAGGCCAGCGGCTCCGTCAGCGCGGCATGTTGCAGCGGCACCGCGTCCGGCACCAGCAGCGTATTCTTTTCCACAATGCGCGCCGGAATCCGCACATACTGCGCATACGCCCCGTTGTTGAACAGCAGGCACGCGCACAGGTTCTGCTGCCCCCGCCGGCAATAGAAACACGCATCGCACGGCGCCGAGTTCATCGGCACCACCCGGTCGCCCACGCCAAACTTTGCTCCGGTGCCCGCCTCCACCACCACCCCGGCCAGTTCGTGGCCAAATACTACCGGCGGCTTCAGCATGGTCGCGTGATACCCCCGCCGGTACACCTTCAGGTCGGTCCCGCAGGTCAACGCCGCGCCCACCCGCACTACTACTTCTCCCGTGCCTGCGCGCGGAACCGGGATCTGCTCCATACGCAGGTCCTCGCTGCCATACAGCACCGCCGCCAACATGGTTTCCGCTGGACGTTCTACAATCATCCTTCTATCTTCTCACTTTCAACGGCTTGCGGGCCAAGCGGCGTCTCTGCTTTCCCCAGTCCGGCCTTAAGTCTCGCGCCTTGCGGCTCTGGAATCCCGCATTCGCGGCCCCGGTCCCTGCATCTGATAACCTGAGCCTCATAGCTATGCCCCTACAGTCGCCAGAGGTCTACATAAAGAAGAACATCGCCGCTATTCAGGACTACGCCGTTCTGGCTGGCACGGCCATCGGGGACATCTTTACTCGACCCCATTATTGGGACGATGTTTTCATCCAGATGGATTCGATTGGCGTCGGGTCCATGCCGATTATTGTCCTCACCGGTTTTTTCACCGGATGCGTCCTCGCCCTCCAGTCCGCCACCGCGCTCACCGAGTTTGGCGCCATCTCCATGACCGGCTCGCTGGTCTCGCTCTCCATGGTCAAGGAACTCGGCCCGGTCCTCACCGGCCTCATGGTCTCTGGCCGCAACGCCGCCGGAATGGCTTCGGAAATCGGCTCCATGAAGGTCACCGAGCAACTCGACGCCATGCGCGCCCTGGGCACAGACCCCGTCCGCAAACTGGTCGCCCCGCGCCTGATGGCCACCGTCTTCATGCTCTTCTTCCTCACCATCATTGCGGATGCTTTCGGCATTGCCGGCGGGGCCCTTATGTCCGTTTACCTGCTGGGCCTCAACGCCAACACCTACTTGCACGACTCCTACCGCGGCCTGGTCCACGGCGACATCGTGCAGGGCCTCACCAAGCCCCTCTTCTCCGCCTTCATCATCTCCACCGTCGGCTGCTACTTCGGTATGAAGACCACCGGAGGCACCCAGGGCGTCGGTCGCGCTACCACCCAGGCCGTCGTCGTCTCCTCCGTCGCCATCATCGTCGTCGACCTGCTCGTCACCCGCGCCATGATCGGCATCTTCGGCAGTTGAGCCAGTCCCTTATGCCCGCAGCCATCTCCAGCCCCCGCCCCGCAACCCTCGACCAGCCCGGCGACAACACTCCCGTGGTTGAATTCAAAGACGTCACCATCTCCTTCGACGTCAAACCCGTGCTGGAAAACATCTCCTTCTCCGTCGACCGCGGCCAGACCCTCGTCATCCTTGGCCCCGCCGGCTGCGGCAAGTCGGTCCTGCTCAAACTCGCCGACGGCCTGCTCCGCCCCGACTCCGGCTCCATCCACATCTTTGGCCAGGAGATCACCACCATGCCCGAGCGCGACCTCTACGCCCTCCGCGCTCACATCGGCATTGTCTTCCAGGAGTCCGCCCTCTTCGACTCCCTCAACGTCGAGGACAACGTCGCCTACCGCCTGCACGAGGAACACATCCCCGAGAAAGAAACCCACGAGCGCGTCGTCGAGGCGCTGAAGTTCGTCGGCCTGGAACAAGCCATCAACAAGTTCCCCTCCGAACTCTCCGGTGGCATGCGCCGCCGCGTCTCCATCGCCCGCGCCATCATCAGCAACCCCGACCTCATCCTCTACGACTCTCCCACCGGCGGCCTCGACCCCATCACCTCCACCACCATCATCGAGCTGGTCCTCAAGCAGCGCGACGTCTCCCACAGCACCTCGCTGCTGGTTACCCATCGCCTGCAGGATGCCTTCACCCTCGCCACCAACCGCTACGACCCCGATAAGGGCATGACCCCCCTGCCCAGGGACGGCCCAAACCACGGCATCGATGAAGGCACCAAGTTCATGATGCTCAACGACGGCGGCATCGCCTTCTTTGGCACCACCGAAGAACTCGTCCACTCCAAAGACCCCTGGATCGAGAACTACCTCGCATGAGCCCAAGCGCTGAAAGCGCGTCACATACCAGCCTAGGCCGAAGGCCTAGGTGTGCGGCCCCAAAGAACCACAGGGCTGTAGGCCCGACACAACGTGCAGCGCAAACACGCCTTCTGGTGCAAGTTTCCATGATTTGCCCTGTGCGATTCGACCTCCTCACTGCCCCCTTTTTCCCGCTCCTCCTTACAATATCCGCGCCACGGTGACGAACGCGCCTCGCATCTTCACGTAATTCCCCAGCCCTCCGCCTCACCGCTCCCCTTGACACTCCCCCTACTACGTCGTACGTTATACTACGTGAGGCGTAATAGCCATGTCTGATCCTTCCATCCTCGTCCTCTCCAGCCTCGCCGGCGGCGATAAACACGGCTACGCCATGATGGAGGACATCGAGCGCTTCGCCGGTGTCCGCCTTGGCCCGGGAACGCTCTACGGCGCCATCACGCGTCTGGAAGAGCGCGGCTGGATCGCCCCCGTCGCCTCCGACGATCGCCGCCAGCCCTACACCATCACCGGCGCTGGCCGCGAGTATCTCCACGAGCAGCTTGGCAATCTCAACCGCATCGCCCGCACTGGCCTGCGCCGGCTGGAGAACTCATGAAGCGCCTTTTGAAGTTCCTCGCCCGCCTCTATCCATCCGCCTGG
This sequence comes from uncultured Acidobacteriaceae bacterium, assembly GCA_963764735.1. GTDB lineage: Bacteria > Acidobacteriota > Terriglobia > Terriglobales > Acidobacteriaceae > Edaphobacter. The sequence goes on along the minus strand of CAVXTS010000003.1, from coordinate 371,635 downwards.
CGCAACCGCTACGCCGCCGAGTTCGAGGCCCTGCTGGAAGACCGTACCCCGCGCGCCCGCGACGCCTTCGATGTCCTGATAGGAGCCCTGACGATGCAAATGACCACGATGTCGCTCGTCCGCATCACCCTCGCATCCTGCGTCTTCGGCCTCTTTGCCGCCCTCGCGATCTCCTTCGCAGTCCCGCCGAAGTACGTCTCCCAGGCGCTCATCCTCGTCGACGCGGGGGCTGACGTCGCAGGGCACCCGAGCAACAACGGATCGCAGAACGATATCGACGCGATGCTCAGGAATACGTTGGAGGACGTTCTCAGCCGGTCGTCCCTGACTCCCATCATCCAGAAGTACAACCTCTATTCGAACGGAAGCGCCGCCACGCCTTCGGATGCGGCAATCGTCCAGATGCGGAAAAGTATCACGATAGCGCCCGTCCGGCCAGCCTCGCCCTCACCCGGTCTTCCCGGATTCATCGTTTATTTCACCTACCCCGACCCTCATATCGCACAGCAAGTGGATGCTGACCTGGTCTCTCTCTTCACCCAAGCCAACTTGCGCAGGCGCATCGCCTCGGCGTCCGGCGACGGGCCCCGCCAGCCGGGCGAAACATTCTCGGTGCTGGACGCGCCCAACCTCCCGCAAAAGCCCTCCTTCCCAAAACGAGGCCTCTACGGCGCAACCGGCCTGCTCGCCGGCCTCGCCGCCGGCCTCATGCTTACCTTCGTCATCCGGCTCTGGCAGAGAAAACCGCCAACCGTTGACCCGCTCTAGCGCTTCCCTTTCTCCCACTCCTCGAACGAAATCCGCGGCACCGTGACGAACGCCCCTCGCGTCTTCGCATAATTCCCCAGTCCATTCATCCGCCCCACCGCATGCAATTCATCTGCCTTGATGTACGGCCCAGCCGGATCCACAAACTTATCCTCCACATACATCGCCACCACCCGCCCCAGGATGATCCTCGACCGCCCAATCTCCATCGTCGTAAATTCCCGGCACTCCAGCGCCGCGTGCGCCTCCGCAATCCGCGGCACCCTCACCACGGACGACGACGCCGTCGTCAGCCCCGCCATCTCCAACTCGCTGACGCCCTCCGGAAAATCCGTGGCGCAGACATTCATCTTCTCCAGCAGATCCTCGGTCACCACGTTGACCACGAATTCGCCCGTCCGCCGGATATTCCGAGCCGTATCCTTCGGCGTCCACTTGGCATTCGGCCGGTTGGTCACGCCAATCCCGACAATCGGCGGATCGGTGCACAGGTAGTTGTATGCGCTGAACGGCGCCGCATTCAGGCGTCCTTCCTCATCCATGCTGGTCACCCACGCAATCGGTCGCGGCGCCACCAGCCCGATCAGCAGGTTGTACACCTGCCGATGCGGCGTCTTCTCCATCTCAAAATTCATTCCCGTCTCCAGTGAAACCGCTCTAAGCCTACCGCAACTTCCGCGACCAAACCGCGTCCTCCCCAAGTACCACCCTTCGCCCCTCATCCGGCGCGCTCCGTAGGATAAACTCATCCGGTGAAGCAAGTTCCCACCGCCAGGCTCAGCTTAGCCCTGACCGTCTTATTCGCAGCATGGTTTTCAGCATTCCTGCCTGCGCAGACGCCGCCCGCTCAGCCCCCTCTGCCGCAGACGGTGGAAGCCGCGTCCCTGCTCCTTCCCGACGCCCCCCTGCCGCAAGCCAACTCACCATCCCCTGCACCCGACCCAGGCCAGGCCGCAACCTCGGCGGCCGGCCAGTCTTCCTCCTCGCAGCAGGCCGCGCCCGCCGCTGCTCCCACCAATCCGCCGCCGGCCCCGCAAACTCCCGCCGACGCCAAAAAGCAGCAGCACGACCAGGCCGAGCGCGACCTGAAGGCCCAGGAAAAGCAGCGCCTCCTCGGCGTCATGCCGCAGTTTCAGGTGGTGGAGAGCGGCGAGGCCGTCCCCCTCAGCGGCGGCCAGAAGTGGCGCCTCGCCCTCCACAGCGCCATCGACCCCTTCTACATTGGCTGGGCCTTCACCATTGGCGGCGGCTGGAGCGAGCTCGTCGACAGCAACCGCGGCTACGGCTGGGGCGATGCCGGCTACTTCAAACGCGTCGGCGCCAACTATGCGGACAACGTCAACGGCGCCCTCATCGGCAACGCCCTGCTCCCCCAACTCCTGCACCAGGACCCCCGCTACTTCCGCAAGGGCTCCGGCCCCATATTCAAGCGCTTCCTCTATGCCGCGGGATCCACCGTCATCTGCCGCGGCGACGACGGCAGGCGCCAGGCCAACGTCTCCAACGTACTCGGCAACTTCGTCTCCGGGGCCATCTCCAACGCATACTATCCGAAGCAAGAACGCGGAGCCGTCCTCACCGTGGAGAACGGCGTTTCCGTCACCCTCTTCGGCGCGCTCGGCGGCCAGGTCCTGGAGTTCGGCCCCGACCTGCAGCGGCTCCTCGTCCGCAACAAGCATCAACCCACCCCCGCGCCCAGCGCTCCCGCGGCTGCGCCCGCCTCACCTGCGCCGTCCTCAAGCTCCACTCCGCCGCCCGCCTCGCACTGACGCGCACCCTCATTCTTCCCCCGAATCTGACACTTGCGGCAGCGTCAAACCCCCATATCCAGCCCCCGGCGCGAACCCGCGAAAACACTGCCGAATTCGCCCCAAATCAGTCCGGAATCACCGCCAAAAATGGTAAAATTGAGGCAATGACAACGCCCCTCAAGACGCTGTTTCTCAACCCGCCCTCCTTTGAAAAGTTTGACGGTGGTGCCAGCAGCCGCTGGCCCGCTACTCGCGAGATCGAGTCCTACTGGTATCCCGTCTGGCTCACCTATCCCGCCGGCATGTTGGAGGGCTCGCGCCTGGTCGACGCCCCGCCCCACCACCTCAAGTGGCCCGACGTCATTGAAATCCTCAAGGACTACCAGTTCCTCGTCCTCTTCACCAGCACCATGGGCTGGGACGGCGACCAGCGCGCCGCCGAAATGATCAAGCAGCGCTACCCCAGCATCAAGATCGCCTTCGTCGGCCCCCCGGTCACCACCTCCACCGACCGCGCCCTCAACGAGTGCGCCGCCATCGACTTCGTCTGCCGCCGCGAGTTCGACTTCTCCATCGTCGAATTCGCCCAGGGCAAGCCGCTCAACGAGATCCTCGGCATCAGCTACAAGGACGAGAACGGAGTCATCCAGCATAATCCCGACCGCGCGCAGGTCACCCCCGAGCAGCTCGACGAGATGCCTTGGGCCACCGAAATCTACGCCCGCGACCTCGACGTCACCAAGTACAACGTGCCCTTCCTGCTGCATCCGTTCGTCGCACTCTATTCCACCCGCGGCTGTCCCGCGCAGTGTACCTTCTGCCTCTGGCCGCAGACGCTCTCCGGCCACGCCTGGCGCAAGCGCAGCACCGACGACGTTGCCGCCGAAATGGCCAACGCCAAGAAGCTCTTCCCCCACGTCAAGGAATTCTTCTTCGACGACGACACCTTCAACATCCAGAAGGCCCGCACCATCGAGCTCTGCGAGAAACTGAAGCCCCTCGGCCTCACCTGGTCCTGCACCTCCCGCGTCACCACCGACTACGACACCCTGAAGGCCATGAAGGAAGCCGGCTGCCGCCTGCTCATCGTCGGCTACGAGTCCGGCGACCCGCAGATCCTCAAGAACATCAAGAAGGGCGCCACCGTCCAGCGCGCACTCGACTTCCAGCGCGACTGCCACAAGCTCGGCCTCATCGTCCACGGCGACTTCATCCTCGGCCTCCCCGGCGAGACCCGCGAGTCTATCCGCAACACCATCGAGTTCGCCAAGCAGCTCGACTGCGAGACCATCCAGGTCTCCATCGCCCACGCCTTCCCCGGCACCGAATTCTTCGACTACGCCAAGGAAAACGGCTTCATCACCAACGCCGCCATGATGGACGACGGCGGCCACCAGATGGCCCACATCGAGTACCCCGGCCTGCCCGTCGAGTACGTCATGGAGATGGTCCACAAGTTCTACGACGAATACTTCTTCCGCCCCAAGCAAGCCTGGCGCGTCGTCTGGCAAGCCATCAAGAACCGCGATGTCGCCCGCCTCTGGGACGAGTCGTGGTCCTTCATGAAGCTCCGCTCCAAGCGCAACAAAGCGGTCGCGGACATCAAGTCCGCCAACGCCATCAAGGCCCAGGGGTCCGTCAGCCAGAACGCCTAGCTGTGAAGTCTCAACAGGTTGCGTTCCAGCGTAGATGCAACAGGGCCGAAGGCCCGCAACATACCAGCCTGGGCCGAAGGCCCAGGTCGTATCGACATAGGACGCCGAGATAAGTCGTTGATTGATAACGTCGCGCTGAAGGCGCGTGCTATCGTAGCCTGGGGCAACGCCCCAGGTTGAGAATGTTGACAAATGCGCTTTTTCGTTAAGGGCACGGATTTATCCGTGCCATAAGAGCCACAGAATCAGCCGGGCTTTAGCCCCTGAGGTCTGCTTTCCTGCGCTGAGCCGCCTTTTTCATCACCCTCGCCTGGGGCAACGCCCCAGGTTGTCCCGAAAACGCGTGCGGGCTGAAGGCCCGCGCTAAAAATCATCGGGAAACCAGGTTTTTGATCGTTCCTATATGTCGATACAGCCTAGCGTTGTGTCTCTGAGGTTTGTTCCCTGACTGAAGCTGTCATCCTGAGCGGAATAGAGAAGCTGTCATCCTGAGCGGAATAGAGAAGCTGTCATCCTGAGCGGAATAGAGAAGCTGTCATCCTGAGCGGAGCCTCTCGCGGCCCCACGCGAGAGGCGAAGTCGAAGGACCTGCGTCCACCCTCGCACCACCGATACACTTCCCGTTTTCGGCGGCAGATTCGAATTCGTCGGGCCTGGTTACATGTGGATACGCCTTACTGTGGCGACCCATTCATGCGTGGAATTGACCAGGGCCGTAGGCCCGACAACATACCAGCCAGGGCCGAAGGCCTGGGTTGGGTCTTCAGAGGTACCACCCTAAAACTTCGCGTCGAACCACGGCAGCACCAACTGAAGAAAGAACGACCAGAACAGAAGAATCAATCCCAGCGTCATATCGGTCGGCGAGTCGGGCAGATCGCTGTTGTCCTTCGCGTCTTCCTCCAGAACGCTGCGCAGCCCTTGTCCCAGGTGCACCGCCCACAGGATCGGAGCGATCACCGCGTAGAACACCCCCCGGAAAAATCGCTTGGCGTACCGCCGCGACATCAGCCACGTGCCCGCCAGTCCCAGGCCGCCGCTGGCAACACCCAGGGCAAGCTTTGCCCAATCCTTGAATGTGCCGTGAAGTGCCTCAGGGCAGCTCATCGATTTCGAGCACCCTCAACTGCCGTATGTCGTTCGCCGGATCGTCCCGGGTCCGATCGGACGCAAATGAGACTTCAAAGCTTCGATTGCCCACCTGAAACACCGCCGTCCCCGACAACATATCCGGCCGCCGCAAATCCTGCCCCAGCCCTTGGTAGATCTGCACCTTCTGGCTGCGGATCATATTTCGCAGCGCCAGCGGATAGCGCCCCGTCGACAGAAAATGCAGCTCCACCAGCAAGTCGTAGCTAAGTTCGATCAGCACATACTCTCCGCGGTATGCCGGGGCCCCTGACCTGATCAGCTTACACGGTCATGTTCGCCTCGTCGACCGCCTGCTGGCTGCCCAGCGCCGTCTCCAGTTCACGCATCTTCAGCTGCATCTCCGCCAGCAGCGCCCGCGCATCCTTCGCCCCCGCAGCGGCGGCGGCAGCCATCTCCGGCGGCTCAGCCGTCTTCGCAGCTCGGTCCTCCTCCAGCCGCAGAAACGCTCGCTCCAGCCGATCCCCAGGGTTCATCGCATCCGCATGTTGCACCACCCGGTCCACCAGCGCCCGCAGTGCCCCATACGCCTCCGCGCTCAGCAGCACCGCCTGCTGCCTGCCATGCTTGCGAATCACAAATCGCAGCGCCGGGTTCTCCTGCAGGCGCTCAATCGCCTGCAGAAATTCATTGCGCAACTGGGTCACCCCAGCCTCTTCGATCACCTCGGTCAGCGCCCGCTCGGGATTTCTCTTGATCGCCCGTTCCGCAGCGCCCTTGATGGCCCGTTCCGCAGCGCTCTTGATCACACGCTCTGTCGCGTTCTTCATCACTCGTTCCGCTTCGCTCTTCATCGCCCGCTCGGCTTCGCTCTTCACCCGCTCCGGTTCGGCCTTAACCACCCGTTCCGGTTCGCTCCTGACCATTCGCGCGCCCATAAGTCATACCTCAACTAGAACTGTACACTATTCTGTACATTTTGTCTACCTCGTTCCGGGTTGTTGCAACCCGGCGGTTTTGCAAGCATGGCTTTCATCCACGCCACAAACCCGCTGCCGGCACGCACTTCATTCCCCGCACCCATATTTCACTGTTATGCCGTCACCCTCGGCGAAGTTACGCCGTCACCCGGTACCAACGTTATGCCGCCACCAGATTAAGCAGTCAAAATATCATCCACGCCGCAGGCAAGATCGGGAAAATCGTAGTTTCTCAGTAACCCCGTTTTCGTGCGGCTGCTATCCACAAGCCGACTTGTCACTAAATCTTTCAGCAAGGGGAGGAAGTGGCAGCACGCGGTTTGATGCATGGCCGGCATCCCAATTTGTCATAGTCACTTCGTAGAAAACTCGACCAGCGGCGCCGAACCCTCGGAACTACTGATTTTCACGTTGACATTTATCTCCCGGAGCATAGACTTTGCAGCAACGCGCAACTCGAATTCCGGCCCCCCCACCCTAGTTAAGAGATCAGGAGAACCGAACATGTTCTGTTCAGAACAGCTCTGTGCCGGTTTGTATAAAGGTGTGTCTGCCATCGCGCTCTCTGCAATTGCTTTCATGGCCATAGGTTGCGCTGCGGGAGGTGGCATTTCACCCACCCTTACGGCGGGTGCCACGGGCACACCGGCGGTCACGGTTAAGCCCGGCCACATCACCGGTCTCGTGCATGGCGGGCAGCAGCCGATCACCGGCGCAACCGTTCAGATGTGGGCGGCGGGAACCACCACTGGCTACGGAGCAGGCGCCACAGCGGTCGGCAGCCCCGTCACCACCGACTCCAACGGGAACTTCGATCTCAACCCTGGAGGCGGAGGCAGTTCGGCCTGCGCCAACGGCCAGCTGAACTACATCACAGCCACGGGCGGAAGCTCCCAGGGCGCAGGCGGGGCCGTCAATAGCACTGCGGCGCTCATGCTCGCACTTCCCGCGCCTTGCTTCAAGGTGATAACAGGCGGCCTCAGCATCGTGATCAACGAGGTCACCACGGTGGCCTCGGTCTGGGCGCTGCAGCAGTTCATGAGCATTACCCCGGCCAACGGCCCATACACCGGCAGCGCCGTGCCATGGCAAATTGGGTCTGACACCGCCAATTTCATCGGCCTCACCAACGCCTTTGCTCAGGTCTCCCAGCTCGTCAACATCGCAACGGGCCAATCGGCCAACAGCACCCTCACCAGCACGGTCACCGGGAACTCATTCGTTCCAACGCTGACCTTCACCACCACCATCGTCCCCGACACCAATCGCATCTACATCGTCGCGGACATCCTGGCGGCCTGCATCAATACAGCCGACTCCAGCCCCAACGGCCTCGGTCCTTACCGGTCGCTAACTTGTAGTTTGCTCTTCGACGCCGTCAGCCCCAACGGCGGCACTTTTTACTTTTGCCTACCGACACCATCCAGGCGGCCTATTACATAGCTACGGCCCCCGGCGGTATCACCGAGTACACCATCGCCGCCCCCAGCGGTGCCACCATACCCGCCGGCACTCCCTCAACTCCCCCGGGGCCAAGCGTGCTCTTCCGTAGGCTGCGAATGGGCGCTGGAGATTGTGCGACCTACTTCGTAACCGCCACTCCGCCATTTCCCACGCCAGGCCTGCACCCAGGGTTCGTCCACCGACGCCCAGCTACCCCACCGACTATGCGATCGGCGTGAAGTGGAGCGCAGTCGACAACAACGGCCTTACCTACGGCCAGGAGATGGGCGCAATCGCCGTTGATAGCAACGGAAATATATGGACCGGCAACACGGGGATATCTCCCGGCACAGGTTATCCACTGGTCGAATGGAGCCCGCAGGGGTTTGTCATGCAGGCGGTCGGAGGCCCTTTCACCATGCCGTCCAGCGTCCCTAATGGCGTATTTGTCACCAGCACCAGCGGCACCCCCGTCTTCAATGGCGGCGGCACTGGCGGCTCTTACAACTTTAGCTTCTCTACCCCGCCAACCGTGACTCTTGCTCCCGGCACTTCGCCATTCACTCCCTATGGCCTCTCCATCAAACGTCGATTACGGGAACACGCTGTATGCGGCGGACTACGGCGCCGGCGTTGTGGGCGGCGCAGCCCTCACCAGCGGCGGGCAAAGCTTTTATCCGGGCCTGGTCCTCGGCATCCCTACGACCGCCAGCGTCATTTCCGGCGCCACGGCCACATCCACGGCCACCACGCCGACGCCGTATATCAGCGGCTCCTACCCCGGGCCCATTGCCGTCGGTAATGTGGCCTACGGCGGCGGCCTCTGGGTGGGCTCCAACCCGCAAACCGGAAGCGATTTAGGTGGAAGCCTTACCTACATATATATGGGATACCGGCGGGGAGGAAACCGAGGAGACACTCTATGAGGGTCAGTACGTCACCGGTGGTTTTAACCAGATACTGATCGACGGGCTAATTGGCAATGCCTGGGGCATCCCCAGCACCAATACCCCCGGCGGGACCATATACCGCAATTCAAGTTGTTCCTACACCACCTGTGGTAGCTCTGCATACGGTTCCGCTTTCTCTGGATCCGTTGGCGCCGGCACGAATGCATACCTTACTTCCCTCAATATCTCCGGCGCGAACTATACGTCCGCGGGGTCCACACCGCTGATTCCGTCCTATGGCGCGCTCGATCAGCTCAATAACATGTGGGTTGGCGAAGGTCGGGCACTGGCCGGCGATGGTCGTCTCGCCTATCTGCCCACGGGATACAATATCGTCCCGCCAGTGCCGCCGGCGCCGCCCACCGTATACAGTGTCATCCCGCCGCCGCCCACCGTTTATATCGCCAGCACGAACTCGGGCGGCGGTGCCGCCAACGACTGTACTGGTGGTTTGCTGGCGCCGATCTCCATTGCTATCGACGGCCTGGGCAACGTCTTCGTTGCCAACGGCGTCGGCGTTGCGGGAGTGGAGACGTTGTACCAGGCGGCGGCATTTCGGAGTTCACCGGGTCGGGAACGCCATTGTCGCCAACCAATTATCCCGCTCCCTCCAGCGAAACCAGCAATTGCTCCGGTGTTGGAGCCGGCATGCCGGCATTCGGTTTCAACCAGGACAACACCTTCTCCGGCGTTGGCGCTAACCTCACCATCGACTCCAGCGGCAATCTCTGGCCGGGCGCCGCGTGGAACACCCAGGCGGTGGTCCACATGATTGGCCTGGCTGCTCCGGTCGCTACGCCCGCGTCTGCTGTATACCCGGGCATCAATACGATCACGGCCTGGTCCAGCTCCACCTCCAACTGCGGACCCGGCGCCGGCTACTACACAATCACGTTCACGGTTCCGAACAACTTCAAAGCCCCGCAGTCCATCTCGGAAGGACAATACGTTCTGCTGTCCGGTTTTGGTGGCACCTCCGGCGGCTTTTTAATCGACCAACAGGTCGAGGTGCTTACAGCCACGAGCACGCAGTTCACGGCGTGCATTTCTGGTGGGACGCCCGGCGCGAGCTCCAGCTCTGGCATTGGCACGGTTCAATACAGCCTGCTCGGCACTCGCCCGTGACTCGTTGCTGGGCGGCCGCTCGCAGGACATCGCGATGCCTTTCTTAGCAGACGTACACGATTCTCAGCAGATGCCCATGAAAAAATGGCTGCTCGCCATCGGCGTTACTCTCATCCTCTTCTCCGCACCGCGCCTTCACGCCCAGGCAGGTGCGAAGATTCGTCCGAGGATCTGACTGTGATTCTGGCACTGGGTTGGCAGCAAACATTTGGGGTCAGTTGTAACCAGCGGAACGAACATTGGCCGGGGTCAACGTATTAGGGAACGAAAAGCCGTTCTCTTTACCGATTTCGCCGCCATATTGCTCTGCAATTGAACCGCCTGCAAAGTCAGGTTGTGCTCGTGAATCGGGATTTTGAGAAATTACGAATTTCGCCCTTCTCTGGCTGGCGCGATCTCGTGAAATGGGTGACGGGGATAAGTTTGCAACACCTCCTCCGCCGGTGGCACCCAACTTTGCAGGGTGACGGCAAAGCATTGCAGCCAGCACCACTGTGGGACGAAACCCCATCGGAGGTGCCGGTATCAGGCCGGCATCAGCCAAAGCGCCGCACGCCCGGCCGATACCCACCTATGGATCCCAAAAGTTTTGCCCGTCAAGCCCCTCATCCTGTGCAAAAGCCGTCCACAACGCACCATCCAAACCAGATCAAATCTCCGCCAGAAGTACAGTTGAGTTTCACCCAATTTCGTACAATTAAAATAGCGGGTTACGTCGAAAGGCTCGGCCCACTCGCCCGATGCGTCTCACGTGTCTCGCTCAACGGGTAACCAAGAATCTGCCAGGTTGTTAACTTAAACGTGAATCCTTCCGCCAACTCGTTTGTTTGCAACAAACTGCTGTTAACTAGAAAGGGAATCTCAGCGCTAACTATCATTGTTTGCAACAAAACCTGGGTATATACCCCCCCCGGGGGGGGGTGCAACCAGAATGAACCCAAACCAGCCAGCATACACGCCAACCGCACTGGCCTATCGCCTTTAGAATTGAGAGAGATGAAGCACACCCTGACTCCCCGGCGTTATCTCATCCTGTTTGCCGTCATGATGACGGCCTCGGTGGGTGATACGCTCCTCTCCCACGGCATGAAGCAGGTCGGCCCCGTCTCGCTCGCGCACCTCGGCTTGCTTCTGGCCGCCATCCGCAACCCGTGGGTCATCACCGGAATCCTCTGCCTGCTCGGCTTCTTCGCCAGCTACCTCACCGCGCTCAGTTGGGCGGACCTCACCTTCGTCCTGCCCGCCACCGCCTTTGGCTACATCGTGGTCGCCCTGCTCTCCAAGTTCTGGCTGCACGAGCAGGGCCTCACTCTCTCGCGCTGGGCCGGAATCCTGCTCATCGTCTGCGGCGTCGGCTTCGTCGCCAACGGCCCGTCGCTCACCGAGCATGCGCCCAAGCCGCTCTCCCCCGCGGGCCCCATCCCATGACCCACGCCGGACCCTTCGAAACCTGGGCCACCATCCTCACCGTTGCCGCCACCGCGGTCGCAGGAGACGTCCTCACCGCCGGCGCCATGCGCCGCATCGGCGACCTCGACCACATCCGCGCCCAATCCGGCCTCGCCGGAGCCATCCGCGCCGTCGTCTCCAGCCCCATGTTCCTGCTCGGCGTATTGTCGATGGCCCTCAGCTTCTTCTCGCTGCTTTTCACCCTGTCCAACGTCGAAGTCTCGCTCGCCGCGCCCGCCAGCGCCTCGCTCACCTTCCTCGGCAACGCCTTCGCCGCCAAACTCTTCCTCAAGGAAAACGTCGATCGCCGCCGCTGGTTCGCCGCCCTCTTCGTCTGCGCCGGCGTCTTCCTGCTCTCGCGCTAGCGCGGCTTAGGGTTGTGGATTGGGACTCGCAGGAAGATTCGTCGCCGGCTGCGCTGTGGCAGCAGAATTCAGCCAGTCCACCAACTCGCCGCTCTGCCGTAGCAGTTGGATCTCCGCCTGCCGCAGTTGGAAGTTCGCGTCGACAACGCCAAGATACTTGTCTCGCTCGTCGATGCGCGCCTTCTGTTCGTCTTTCGGCGTCATCGCCGCGCCGTTCGGGTTTCCCGTCCCGTTCTGCAATTGCACCTGCAGCACGTCCAGTTGCTCCTGCGCCAGTTCCTGTTCATCCGTTGCAACGTCCGCCTGCGCCTGTAATTCGGCAATGGCGTGGCGCGCGCGGTTCTGGCCGTCCAGCGCGTCCAGCTGCGCATTCTGCGCGTCGTGCAGCGCCTTCGCCGCCTCGGCCGCGGACTGGCGCGCCTTGTCGGTCCGGCCCTTGTCGAGGAACGGCAGATTTATCTGCACACCAAATGCTGTCTCGCTCGAAGTGAGCAGCGTCTCGTTGTTATTGCCTTTATAGATGTTTTCGAGATCCTTGAAGGAGTTGGTGAACGTAGCGTAACGGCTGTAATTGGCAACCAGGTTGATCTGCGGCCAGAAGCGGAACTTCGCGTCGCCCCTGGCCTGCTGCAGCTTGGCCTCCGCGCTGGCGAAGGCCGAGGCAATGGCTGCCGTGGCATAACCCCCGGCGGATGCGGCTCCGCTGGCCTCCGCAGGCAGCGGGTTCGCAGGAAAGCTATCGTCCGCGCTCAGCCCCGCGGCGGACAAGCCGGTCAACAGCGCCAGGTGTTTGCGATCGTTGTCCCTGTCGTCCTCGGCGCGCAGCGCGCTCAGGCGAAGCTGATGGGCGGTCAATTTCGCCTGGGTCAGATCGATCTTGCTGTCCTGGCCGGCGTCGAAGCGTTCCTGAGCGATGGTCACCAGCGTATTGGCAAATCCGGTCTGCTGATGAATCACCTGCTCGCGCCGCTGATCGTGGGCGAGCGCAAGGAAAGCGAGAGCGGTATCCTGGGCCACAGTTTCGCGAACATCCCTCAGCGACAGCTGCGCAGCATTCAGTCCCGCCCGCGCCGAGCGGACATAGAAGTTCTGGGAAGCGTTATAAACCAGCGAACCCGCGTTGACCGTAAACAAAGTAGGAGGATAGGGCACATAACCGTACGCCTGGCCGATTCCCGAGCCGGCGGTGATCGTGGGGATATATACGTCATGCGCCTGGGCCAGCACCGCCTGCGCTCTGGCAATGTCGGCCTGCGCCCCTTGCACCCGGGGATTGCTGCGCAGAGCCAGGTCCACCGCGCTGGTCAGCGAAATCTGCGCCCGCGCCGAGGCTGCGAGGCAAACCACAGCAACCAGCGCCAGAACCACCCCAGCCAAACGCGAGCGGCGGCCCATCAGCGGGTTACCCCACGTCTGACGATTTTTAGCGTAACCATGCATCCGTCCTGAGTCCCGGCCCCGAAAGCGAGCAATGTCCATGGTACCGCGCGGCGGCATCACAAGCCCTGAACCGGACGGGCATTGCGCGCAAAGTCGGGGGCCAGCGCCGCAGCGGCCGCGACCTCGCGGTTTGCGTCCCGGGCGTCGCCGCGCGCGGCCAGCAGCCTGCTCAGTTGCAGATGCACCTTGAAAGCCGGCGCCGCGTCGGATTTTGCCCGCGACGAAAGATAGTTGTTCAGGCAGCGCTCCGCAAGCTCCGGCTCGCGGTGCGTCGCGGTCAGGATGCTGGCCGCGTCCACCAGCGCGGGGCCGTGGGTGCGGTCGGCAGTCAGGCCGGCCTTGATCGCTGCTACCGCGTCGCCTGGCCGCGAGTGCGCCTTGTAAAACTGCGCCAGGTCAACCCAGGCCTCGGCAGATCGCTGCACCGCAACTTCCTGCTTGAACTCAGCCTCCGCCGTCTTCGGATCGTTATTGGCATCCGCAATCCGCGCCAGCAGTAGATGGGCGGCGCCCGGATAGCGCGGCATCATGCGGGCGGCCAGCGCTTGCGCCTTGTCGGTCCCGCCGCCCACCAGGAACGGCGCCATCACATCGTATTCCCCAAGATCGTTCAGCGCGGGGACATTGTCCGGGTTTAGCTCCACCGCGCGGGCAAAGCAGCTCTGCACCTTCCTGGCCAGCCCAAATCCACCAATGGCGCCGGCGTGGCGCGCCTTCATGCCATAAGCGCGCCCCAGCCATAGCTGATTGTCGCTCGCCTGTTCCTTACTGGCGGCCGCGGACGAAACCGCGAGTTCGCACTCATGGATGGCTTCGTCGGCAGCATTCTGCGCATAAAATACGCGGCACAGCAGTTGGTGCGCAACGCCGTCGGCCGGATTGTCCGCCAGCGACGAGTGCAGCAGCATCGCCGCGTCGTTCACCCGGCCCTCCTGTAAGGCCTGGTAAGCCGGCGCGTTCCTGCTCACCGCTCGATCCACCGACGGTATGTCCGCCAAAGTTATTTGCGCGCTGGCCGCACCAGCGAACAAGACACCCAGAACCAGCAGCGGCGCGCAACGCGCGGCAATCCCGGCGGAAACCGGACGGCTGGTCGAGCGCGAAGTCAGAGGGGAGGGTTCTGGACGCATGCTCATTGCTATTGGATGGGGGTCACCTCAAGACGGTCGCTGAGATCCTGCGTTCCCACCGGTGTACCCGCGACCGTCTCGCCTTCCGTCAATCCGCTAACGATCTCAGCCCAGTTGCTGTTGACAATCCCCGATTTCACCGGCGTATGTACCAGTTGCCGGCCAACCACGCGATAGACGTAGGCTTGCGTGCCCTCGAAGTGAAGCGCTTCGCGCGGAATCCTCAACACATTCTCATGGTCGGCGGTGGTCACGTACACGGTCACATTTGCGTTGGGCTCCAGCACGCCATCCGCATCGTCGACGCTGATGAGGCATTCCCCAACATTGCGATTTCCGTAGCCAATGATCGTGGTGGGCGCCTGCGTCACATGGCCGTGCCACGTCATTCCCGGCTTGGCGTCCCACACAATCTTCACCGGCTGCCCCGCCTCCAGGTTGCCAATCTCCGGCTCATCGAAGTAGGCCGTGATCTGCAGATGCTTCAGGTTCGCAACATAGACCAGGTCCGGCTGGTCCGTGCTGACAAAGTCGTACTGGGAGACCGGAAGGTAATACACGGTGCCGGAGATCTTGGAGCGGATATCCACAGTGTCGTAGCTGGCTTGCGCCGCGGCCACGGCTGCTTTCGCATCCGCAAGCTGTGCCTCGGCGCGGGCGCGATCGTTCGCCCCATAGCGCTGGGTGCTGTGTTGCTCGATGCTGTGGAGGTTGCTCTCGTCCAGGGCGATGCTATGCTGCGCATCCGCCACCTCGGCAGCGGAAGCTGCCCCCTGTTGCTGGAGCTTCTGTCGCGCGGCCAGCGTGGCCTGGTCCTGCTGCAACTGGATCTTCGCTTTGCTCAGCTCCCCGGCGTAGGTGTTGCGCTCGTCCTGCGTGCCGCCGTGCTCGATGTCGCTCACTGCCAGTTCCGCGTCGCGAAGTTGCGACTGGGCATGAGCCAGGGTGGCCAGCGCATACTGGTCGTCCATCCTCAGCAGCAGTTGTCCCGCCTTCACCTTCTCCAGGTTGTGTACGTAGATGTCTTCAACCTGCCCCGCGGCCTTTGCCTCGGCGCGGTAATCCTCCACCGGTTCAACTTTCCCATTGGTGGATGAGGTCTTGACCACGTCTCCGTAGGCCACCCGGGCCACGTGAACGGCAATCCGCGTGCGGGTCAGGGATCGCACTGCCACCACCGCTACTACCAGAACGATCAGGGCCACCCCCCAGATCACTAATTTTGCCGCGCTGCTTGACTTGGGGTTCGATGCCATAAGTTCACGAGCCAGTATATAAGACGCCTACCGCCGCGAAACGACCCAGAATCTTCACCGCCAGTGCACAATCGAAGTCCTTTTCTCGTTCGTATGCGGATTGGGTCGCGGGCTGCACGGTCTACGCCTTTCCTGCAACGAAGCAGGAAGACACACAACGTGCCGCGGCCGGCTGCAGAGCTCGCAGTTCGAGTTCCAGACCGCCGCAGGCAGCGCTGGCATAGGGACCGGTGTTGCGCTTTAGCCGGTAGAGAATGTCAACCGCTGAGCCCTCGGCCAGCGAGAGCCCCGAGCAGGTCGCAGCCCAGTTGGTCGGCCCGCGGCTCCAGCCCAGCGCGGGAATCGCTGGGGGCAGCGCCTTAGGCCCGTTCGGCCGCTCAGCGCTCTGCGGGACCAACTGCAGGCACATGTGCTTTTCCTGAATCACGCGGACGGCAGCGGCCAGTGTCGCATCGCGCGTCCGCAGGATGGGTTCCGGGTTGCCAATGCCAAAGGGTGCGCACCGCGCCATCCACTCCGAAAACTTCTCCGTCAAGTCGGCCAGCGAGACCTCCGCGTCGTACTCCAGTTGCGGAGCCAGCAACGCCGGGGTCAGGCGCGCGTCCGTATAGGCCCGCATGCGTGTCCGCAGCAGCTCAAGCCGGCCGGATGCCAGCGAGAAGCCCACCGCATGCGCATGGCCTCCAAAGCGATGGAACAGCGGCGTCCCTTCGGAGCTGTTTGCCGGAACCGCATTCACCGCCGTCAACGCGTCCAGCAGATGAAAGCCGGGCACGGACCGGCCGGATCCATGCGCATCGCCGTCAGCATGGGTCACAATCAGTGCCGGCCTGCCGGTACGTTCCACCACGCGCGTCGCCAGGATCCCCAGCACGCCGCGATGCCAGTCCGCATGGTCCAGAATCAGGCACTCGGACGGATACGCGCCCTCGCCGTCGACCAACCCAGCCAGTTCGCCGTCAATCTCCTCCAGCGCGCGCGCCTCGGAATCCCGGCGGTCCTGGTTCAGTCCATCGAGTTTCGCTGCAAGCGCCTGCGCCCGTCCCCGATCCCTGGTCAGGAACAACTCCACCACGTCGGAGGCAATATCCATGCGCCCCGCAGCGTTGATCCGCGGAGCAATCCGGAAGCCCACCTCGCCCGCCGTCGGCGCGCGGTCCGGCGGAATGCCGGCCACCTGCATCAGCGCGCGCAGCCCTGGCTGCACCGGATTGGCCAGCGCGGCCAGGCCCAGCGCTGTCATCGTGCGGTTTTCCCCCACCAGCGGCACGGAGTCGGCGATGGTCGCAATCGCTACCAGCTTCAGAAACGACGGCAGCATCTTCTCCCGCACGCGCTCCAGCCACGCCGCCGGATCGGCGGTCGCCGGTGCCGCCGCCGTCAACAGCGCCTGTGCCAGCTTGAACGCAACCGCCGCGCCGCACAGGTTCTTGTTGGGATAAGGGCAGCCGGGTTGCGCCGGATTGATCACCGCAAACGCGTCCGGCAACTCCGTCACGTCGCCGGGCAGATGGTGGTCGGTGACGATCAGGTCCAGGCCCAGCCTGCGCGCCTCCGCCGCCTCCGCCACCGCGCGAATCCCCGTATCCACGCTGATCACCAGCCGAATGCCATCGCCCGCCGCCGCACCCAGCACGCTCGATTGCATCCCATAACCCTCGCGGATGCGATGCGGCACGTGGTAGCTCACCTGCGCGGTCTTTGCCGGCTCCAGCGCCAGCCCCACCCGCTCAATCGTGGTCTTCAGCAGCACCGTGGCCGTCGTGCCATCCACATCGTAGTCGCCATAGATCAGCATTGGCTCGCCGCCACGAATCGCCGCCAGAATCCGCTCCACCGCCGCGCCCATGCCCAGCATCAGCATCGGGTCGCTCTGGGGCGAATCCAGCAGCATTTCCATGCGCGGGTGGAAGAATGCCTCCGCCGCTTCCACCGTACCGATCCCGCGGCCCACCAGGATCTGCGCGACCACGGGCGGGCACCCGAGATGAGAACACAGCACCGCCGCGCTCGCCGGATCCGCTTCCACCGATTGCCATCGCGCTTCGCCGCTCGTGCTTTGTTCTGCCATCTCGCTTACGCGGCCCGTTCTACCCGATGCTCTCGCATCCCGACGAAAAACTGCGCGCTCGCCACCAGCAGAAACAGGATATCCGCCGTGTGGCTGCGGAACTGTTCGTGCAATCGATCCGTCAGCGGTCCGGACTGCAGCGCGCCGAAGTAGCTCACCGCGACCCCGGCGACAACGCCTGCCCACGCCAGCAAATACCCCGCCGCGCGATTGCCGCTGTGGAACATCCACGCCGCCGCAATCAGCAGCAACAACGCGCCGCAAAATAGAACCACCTGCCACGGCAGGCCGACAAAGGTGATCGCCAAATCCAGCCAGATAGCCTTGATGGCAAGAATCACCCACAATGCGATCTGGCATAGGGTCCGGATCGTCGAGTTCGTTCGATTCACTTGGTCATTCCTCGTCGTGGTCGTCGACGACAATACCACCCAGATCCGTCACCGTCTCGATCAGTTCCTGGAACCGCTCATACCATTCCGTCGAAGTCTCGAACAGGAACATCACCCCCTGGTAGGCGAACCCAAGCTGCAGATAGCCCAGCTTGCCCACATGGTTCACCAGATACTCCGCGTCGTCAATGTCGGGCGCGTCTGCGTCCGGAAAGTTCTGCTCGCGCAGTTGATCCAGCAGGATCGCGATGTCGGACTTCTCCAGCGTCACCTCGCTCATGGTGATAAAGCTGGCCCCCGCAGCCTTGGCGTGCTCCACAAAGTCCTTCCACGAGTCCGGGTCGTCGTCCTCGAAGATCACCGTGGGAACTTCCTCTGTGATGTATCCATTAAAGCGGCGCATGCCATGGCCGGCGATGAACGCCACCATGTCGTCTTTCAGCGAGATGAGATTATCGGATTGCATCCAAAGAGTATTGTCGCAGAAAGAAAGATACCGCGCACAACGCACTGGCGACAAGGTCGCGGGCGATCGCAACCGCTGAGTCACTGTATCCAGAAGTCACTGCGCTCAAGTTGACTCGCCGTACATGCCGCGCGCATAACGATCGCGGGCTTTAGCCTCCGAGGGAAATTTTTGGGCCCAACAAGCACCACCGTTCCCCGCCACCGGCAGTAGCATTAAACCATCATGCGAGCCATCCAAATCACCCAAACCGGCGGCCCCGAAGTTCTCACCCTCCACGATCTTCCCACCCCCACGCCCGGCCCCGGCCAGGCCCTCGTCCGCATTGAGGCCTGCGGCGTCAACTTCATCGACATCTACCAGCGCGAGGGCCGTTACCCCCTCCAGTTGCCCTTCATCCCCGGCCAGGAAGCCGCAGGAACCGTCGTCGCCCTCGGCCCCGAACCATCCGGTCTCAACGTCGGCGACCGTGTCGCCTGGGCCGGTATTCTCGGCGCCTATGCGGAGTTCGCCGCTGTCCCACTCCCCCGCCTCGTCACCATCCCCGCCGCCGTTACCAGCAAACAAGCCGCCGCGACCATGCTGCAGGGCATGACCGCCCACTACCTCGCCCACTCCACCTACGCCATCCAGCCCGGCGACACCGTCCTCATCCACGCGGGCGCCGGCGGCGTCGGCCTCCTGCTCATCCAGATGGCCAAGCGCCTGGGCGCGCGCGTCTTCACCACCGTCTCCACCGACGAGAAAGCTTCCCTCGCCCGCCAGGCCGGCGCCGACGAAGTCATCCTCTATACCCGCGAAGATTTCGCCCCACGCGTCCGCGAGCTAACCGCCGGCGCAGGCCTTCCCGTCGTCTACGATTCCGTCGGCAAGACCACCTTCGACGGCAGCCTTTCCTGCCTGCGTCCGCGCGGCATGATGGTCCTCTACGGCGGCTCCAGCGGCGCCGTCCCACCCTTCGACCTCATCAAGCTCTCCACCATGGGCTCGCTCTACATCACCCGCCCCACCATGAAGGATTACGTCCCAACCCGCGCAGACCTCGAACACCGTGCCGGCGACGTGCTCCGCTGGGTCGCCGACGGCAGCCTCAAACTCCGCCTCGACTACACCTACCCTCTCGCCGATGCCGCGCAGGCCCACCGCGACCTCGAAGCCCGCAAGACCACCGGCAAAGTCCTGCTCATCCCTTAGCCTCGGGCCTTTCTCCGTTCCCCTGGCCCGGGCCGCTGCCATTGGATACGCCGGCACTTGATACGCCGGCACTTGATACGCCGGCACTTGATACGCCGGCACTTGATAGGTCGGGACTTTAGTCCCGACATTAACGCCGGCAAGACGATTTGGGCTTTAGAGGGTGCGGAAAAAGTCCGTGCCGCGCGCTTTTGGGATTAGCAGCGCGCTTTAGCGCGCGGAGAATGTTGACAAATGCGCTTTTTCGTTAAGGGCACGGATTTATCCGTGCCATAAGAGCCACAGAATCAGCCGGGCTTTAGCCCCTGAGGTCTGCTTTCCTGCGCTGAGCCGCCTTTTTCATCACCCTCAGCGCGCTTTAGCGCGCGGTAACTCGCGTCAATTCAATCGGGGTCTTAACCCCCCGGCCTTCGTTTCCGTGCCACATTGACTTTTTCCGCATCCTCTTTTGTCCCGACATTCACGCCGGCAAGACGATTTGGGCTTTAGCTCTGCGACATGCTTTCGCACGCCCGGCACCCGCTGCGGGGCCACTGTTGGGCGAACTACTGCTGGCTGCAATCGATCCCGCCACCCGTTACACTTCAATGCAGCCACCGAGTGCAAACTTATGCAGCCACCCGGTACAACGTTATGCAGCCACTGATTGGGCGGTCAAATCTCATCCGCGCCGAAGGTGTGTTCGGAAAAATCTCAGTTTCTCAAAACCCCGTATTCAGGGAGTGAGACGGATTCTAGTCCAACAACGTATAAACCGCGTCACCGGTATTGATGGCGAGAGACTGCCCCCGAGCGGCGATGTCCGCATATCTTATCGCGATTTCGTTTTCATCAGTTGCCTGCACGAGGATTGGTTCAGGTGCCAGAGGATCGATGAGGCCGCTAATGGCAAGCTCTTCTTTATGAGCATGAATCAGCTCATTCTCGCGTACGGCGAATGCCTTTCCTAATACGCCAAATGCGTTCCAGACCTGCTCAAGCTTGAAGTTGCACAGTCTAACTAGAGGAAAGTCCGTGTAGTAATTGATCCATACCTCTCCTGTCTGGTCAACGTTCATCCCATAGCAATCGGCGATCATTGGCAACGCGTTTTGCTCAGCGAACTCACCGTATTTGAAGACCGGATCGCCAACGGAGTTGAAGCAAACCAATCCCTGTCGGCCGATACCTTTTCCGAACACCCCCTCGTCGAAGTAGCTCACCCAAATCATGCCGCCAGGAGTGGCCTGAAGGTCTTCGCTCGCATCGCCTAGATCCAGAGTTGACCGCACAGCTCCACGCTTGTCATAGATTGTGGTTCGACCTCCTCTACTCTCTCCCAGCAGCCATCCCTCTTCAAATCGTTGAATATGGAACGTAGATAGACCCGACGATTCATCGAACGCAACTGATTGCAACTGATCTCCTTCTTGATAGACCACGTGGTGCGCCCTCGGGGGTGTCCGATACCACACTGACCAAGCGTCCCTGTTGGTATGAAAATCAGGCTGCGGCGGCTTACCCTCCGCATACAACAAGAGCGGGCACCCGGCCCAATCAAGAGCGAGCCGCACAAGCGTCCAATCGCCCGGAATCGAGGCTATATCTAGAGCCTTGCGAAAGCGCAACAAAGTCATGCAGGAAGCATATCGCAGCCGATGGTGCGGCTGAGCTGCAGATACACCAGCTCCCTTAAATCGGGATTTTGAGAAACTGAGGAGTTTAGCTCATGCCCGACTGGCGGAAATCGCCTGAAACAGGTGGCGGGATTCGAGTGAAACGGGCCGGGACAACCTTGCAACGCTGTCCCCGCTAGGTGGCTGCATAACTTTGCAGGGTGGCGGCATAACATTGCAGCCAGCAAACCACCGCCCATCGGTCCCCCTGGACCATCCAAAAACCCCGATGTCAACTCCCCTAATCTGTGCAAAACCCGTCCACAATTCACGATCCAAACCACATCAAATTTTTCCCAAAAGTACAGTTGAGTTTTGCTCGATTCGCTACAATTAAGTAGTAGAGATTAAACAGAAACAAAGGAACCGAAACAGGCCCGGCGAACCATCGCCGGGCCTCCGCATTTAACCAGCACTTTCCTGTTCCCTCGAATCTCGAACCCAAAAAGTCCGGACACCGCCGTATATACAAACACGCATCGCACGTATATACAAACAAGCATCGCATTCATTTCTCAGCCACTTAGGTAGATATACCCCCCCGGGGGGGGGGCCACCGGGACGGTCCGGGACGCGCGAAGGCGCGACGGAACCACCCCGCCCCAATTTGCGTAAGGAGCATCAGAATGCAGCACGCCTATAGCTGGTCATGGGTTCAGGCGCAGGTCGCCGAAACCGCCGAGGTTTGGCGCCGCGCCGCGTCGCGCCCGCCGCGCGTCGGCCCTCAATATGGCCTGAAAGACCAGCGCCAGCGCGAAAAGGCCTACGACCGGGCCCTGCGCGAGGTCGAGCGCGAGGCCCGGTCAGCCCCTCGAACCCCGGCCCACCGCCTCGTCGCGCAGGACCGCATCACCGCGTCCTTCGCCCGCTTTGCCGCCGCAGCCCTCGACCTCAAGGGCGAAGCCATCCAGCTCCTCACCGCCGACTTCATCCCTGTCGGCACAAGTCTCGCGCGCTGGGCCCGCCAGTTCGACCCAACCCTCGGCATGCCCGACATCATCCAGGCCTGCCGCAACGCCTGGACCGCCTGCGGCCTGCAGTCCCTGCTCGGGGAACCTGTTGCACTCACGCCGTCCATCCTGGGCTACAGCCTCCTCTATCCCTACACGGACAACTTCCTCGACCGCACCGACGTCTCGGCCGACGCCAAGCACCTCTTCAGCGAGCGCTTCCGCAACCGCCTGCAAGGCGATAGCCTTTCCCCGCAGAACGACCACGAGTCCGCGCTGTGGGAGTTGGTCAGCCTCATCGAAGGCCAATACCCCCGCGACCTTTTCCCCCAGGTCTTCGACTGCCTGCTCGCCATCCATCGCGCGCAGGAGGAAAGCATCGCCCAGCTCAGTAGCGACCAGGCCGGCAGCCAGCCGAACGGCAGCCAGACCTGGCCCACCGCTGGCATCCTCCAATTAAGCTGCGCCAAGGGTGGCACCTCCGTGCTGGCCGACGCCTGTCTCGCCCGCGGCCGGCTCAACCCGCAGCAGAGCCGCTTCGCCTTCGAGTGGGGCGTCCTGCTGCAGCTCGGCGACGACTTGCAGGACGTCCGCGAGGACCTCGCGCGTGGCTCCGTCACCCTGTTCTCGCGCGCCGCCGCCCTCGGCGCGCCGCTCGATGCCCTCGCCACGCAACTCCTCAGCTTCGGCAACCAGGTCGCGGATCGCATGGACGCCCTGCCCCACGGCACGCCCGTGCTCCGCGAGTTGCTGCGCACCAGTTGGCGATCGCTCATCGTCGGCGCAATCGGAGATTCGCACCAGTTCTTCACCCCGGAATTTCTCGCCGAAACCGAACTCACCTCTCCGTTCCGCTTCGCCTTCCTCCGCGCCCGCCGCGACCGCCTCGCCGGCCGCCAAGGCCTGTATTCGACCCTCTTCAACGCCTTCCTCGAAGCGCCTGAAGACGGCGACACGGCGCTGCCTCCGCCCATCCTGCCTTCCGTCGCGGAAGCCTGCGCCTGAATCTGCAGGCGGCCGCGGCGCCATCGCAACTCATTTGGATTCACCCCCGCCTAAGCCGTATCATTAGGCCATCTATGCCGGGCTTCCAGGACAGCGCATTCCTGATCGTTCTCGCACTTCTGCTCTTCGGGCCGAAGAAGCTGCCCCAGCTCGCGCGCCAGGCCGGCAAACTCATGGCGGATTTCCGCCGCGCTTCCAACGAGTTCCGCACCCAGATGGAAGAAGAGCTTCGCATCTCCGAACAGTCCGACCGCCAGAAGCAGGTCGCCGCTCTCGAAGCCGCCAGGCCGTCGGCCCCGGCCGTCACCGCACCCGACCCTCCAGTGCCTGACTACGGATCGACCTCAGCACCCGCCGACGTGCATCAAGACCCCTATATGGTCGACAACCCGTACGATCCCGAGCCCTCGATCGCGTCCGCAACCGAGCCCGCACCGATCGCAACTTCCGGCGACGTCAGCCTCCTGCCGCCCGCCACCGGCCTGCCCATCGCCAACTCCGCTCCGGCCGCCGACGCCGCGCCCGCGCCTGACAGCCCAACTCAGATCCCCGCGGAATCCAACCGTACGGAGCACACCAGCGCGCCGCCTCGCGAATCCGAACTGGAAACCGAGACCCTCCATGGCTGATTTCGACCCCGTCGACCGGGCCCGCAAAGCTGTCGCCGATCGCGCCGAACTGCCCGGCATGAGCCTGATGGAGCATCTGGAAGAGCTGCGCAAGCGCATCATTCGCTCGCTGATGTTCCTCTTCGGCGGCTTCATCGTCGGCTGGATCTTCCGCGTGCAGCTCTATGGATTCATCAAGCAGCCGCTGGACAACCTGCACCTCGACCTCTACTTCAACCATCCCACCGATGCGTTGAACCTCTACCTGAAAACCGCGCTGGTCGGCGGCGCCATCCTCGCCAGCCCGTTCATCCTTTACCAGGTCTGGCTCTTCATCTCGCCCGGCATGTATGCCAACGAGAAGAAGTACGTCGTTCCCTTCATGGGTGCCACCGTCGGCCTGTTCCTCGCCGGCGCGTGGTTTGGCTATCGCTACGTGCTGCAGAACGCCATCAACGTCCTGGTCTTCGGATTTGGAAAAGGGCTTCATCCGCTGCTCACCATCGATGAATACACCGGCTTCTTTCTCGCCATCATCCTCGGCCTCGGCATCAGCTTCGAACTGCCCATCCTCATCTTCTTCCTGGCGCTCTTCGGCATCGTCGACGCCAGGTTCCTGCTGCGCCATTTCCGCTACGCCGTCCTCGTTAATCTTCCTGATCGCCGCCATCATCTGCCCCATGCCCGACCCATTCAGCATGTGCCTGTTCGCCAGCCCCATGCTTGCCCTCTACTTCCTCGGCGTAGGCGTCGCCTACTGGGTTCATCCCGATCGCCGCAACAAAGCCAAGCAGGCCACCGCATGATCCCACCCAAACGCGCCCCATTGAGAAAGGTTGTCATTCTGAGCGCAGCGAAGAATCCCCGTATTTCGCTCTTGCTGTTGTTTCTGCTCATCCTCCCCGCCACAGCGCAAAAGGCCGCACCCGCCGCGCCCGTCAGCGGCCAGGCCATCTACTCGCTCACCCAGCAATTCCTCAGCGTCGCGCCCAAGCGCTACAACGGTTCCGCCGGGCACCTCGCCGCGGAGGACTTTATCAAGCAGCACTTCAAGCCCGAAGCCGCCAAGGGCAACTTCGAAACCGACCAGTTCACCGCCAACACGCCTGCCGGCATGCAAATCATGCGCAACTACATCGTCAAGTATCCCGGCAAAAAAGACGGCATCATCGTCCTCGCCAGCCATTACGAAACCAACTATCCACTGCGCAACATCGCCTTCTTCGGCGCCAACGACGGCGCCTGCACGACTGCTCTGCTGATCGAGCTCGGCGCTTACTTCCACAGGAACCCGCCGCAGGGCTACTCCGTCTGGCTGGTCTTCGACGACGGCGAAGAAGCCGTCAACCAGTGGTCGGACTCCGACTCGCTCTACGGTACCCGCCACCTTGCCGCCAAATGGTACGCCGACGGCACCCTGCGTCACATCAAAGCCTTCATCGTTGCCGACATGATCGGCGACAAGGACCTCAACATCCTCGAAGAGATGCAGTCCACGCCCTGGCTCCGCGAAGTCTTTCGCCAGGCCGCCGCCAACACGCACAACTCCGCATACGTCTACAAGACCCAGGGCGACGAAGACGACGATCACCTGCCCTTCCTCCGCCGCGGTGTCCCCTCGCTCGACGTCATTGATGTCGACTACGGCCCCCATACCGCCGCGACGCCCGATGGCTACCATCACACGGCGCAGGACACCATCGACAAGATCAGCCCCAAATCCCTCCAGATCTCCGCCGACCTCTTCCTGGAAACCATCCGGCTCATCAACCAGCGCTAGCCGACTCGCGATAGCATCGAAATCGTGCCCGCCACGCCCCTCAGTTACTGGATTGGTTTCCACCTCGCGCTGCTGCTTCTGCTTGCCGTCGAATACATCTACGCGCGCCGCCAGATCCGCCTCGGCCGCGATCCGCATCGCACCGCCATCGCCGCAACTGCACTCTGGATCGCCGCAGCCATGGCCTTCGCTCTTTTCCTGCACCACAGCATGGGCACAGCCAGCTCCGTGCAATATCTCGCCGGCTATGCGCTCGAAGAGTCGCTCTCCGTCGACAACCTCTTCATCTTCCTGCTGCTCTTCCGCCTCTTCCAGATCGATCCTGCCCGCCAGCCCAAGGTCCTCTTCTGGGGAGTTGCCGGCGCCATCCTGATGCGTGGCCTCTTTATCGCGGGCGGCATCGCCCTGCTCGCTCGCTTCGACGCTGTCACCTACGTCTTCGCCGCCATCATCCTTGTGGCCGCCATCCGCCTGCTGCGCCCGGAACACCAGCAGCAGTGCATCGCCGAGACCCCGGCCGAGCCCAGGTGGATCGCCTGGCTCAAGCGCTTCCACCCCGTCAGCCTGCGTCAGGACCATTTCGTCGTAATGGAAAACGGCAGGCCCACCGTGACCATCCTGCTGCTCGCGCTCATCGCCATCGAGCTCACCGACGTCCTCTTTGCGCTCGACTCCATCCCTGCCGTCCTCTCTATCACGCGCCACCCGTTCCTCGCCTACACCTCGAACATCATGGCGGTCATGGGTCTTCGTTCGCTCTACTTCCTCATCATTGCCACGCTCACGCGGCTGCGTTTCCTGCACTATGGCCTGGCCGCAGTCCTCGCCTTCGCTGCCTGCAAGATGCTCGCCGCCCGCTGGATCGACATCGGCCCGCTCGTCTCCCTCGGCGTCATCCTGAGCGTCCTTGCGATTACGGTCTTCGCGTCGCTGCTGGCACCGGGCGATCGGCGCGCCGCCCCGTCAAGCTGAGTGCCCAGCGCAAGCCTTACACCCGTTCCACAAACCGCAGCCGGCCCCGCTCCACCACCGAGTGCCGGGCCACCTTCGCCTTCGCCGGAAAATCCATCCGGAAATGCGCACCGCGGCTTTCCTCGCGTCCCAGCGCCGCCTGCACCATCGCCTCGGCCACGGCATGCAGGTTCCGCGCCTCCACCGCCCGCCGCGTCAGCCCCGGGGGCATCCTCGAGCCGCAGTTCCGCCAAACCCGCCTGCGCGCGTTGCAATCCCAGCGCATCGCGCAGCAACCCCGCGTCGCGCCACATCAGTCCCCGCAACTCCGCGATCCACACTTCAATATCGCGGTGCTCCTTCAGATCGCCTTCCATACCCGCCGTCTTTCCTGACAACTGATCCCTGACGACCGACGCCTCCCCGGCCATCGCCTCCGCCGCCAGCGCCCCAAACACCAGTCCCTCTAGCAGCGAGTTGCTCGCCAGCCGATTCGCTCCATGCACTCCCGTACACGCGGCCTCACCCGCCGCATACAACCCCGGCAGCGAGGTCCGCCCATGCACGTCCGTCCGGATTCCGCCCATCAGGTAGTGCGCCGCCGGCCGCACCGGGATCAAATCCCGCGCCAGCTCCAGCCCATAGCCCGCCAGGAACTTCAGAAATCCCAGGAAACCGCGCCTTCAGATCCATGCGTTTTCCCACTTCCCGCATGTCAAGGTAGACCCGCTCTTCCCCTTGCACCTCGAACCCCGAACCTCGAACCTCTCCTATCGCCTCCCGCGTAATCGCCCGGGCCACGACATCCCGCGGCGCCAGTTCCAGCCCAGGATGATACCGGCCCATAAACCGCTCGCCCTTCGCGTTCACCAGCCACGCTCCCTCGCCCCGCAGCGCCTCGCTCATCAGGAACCGCGGCGCGCCCTCCATCGCAAACGCCGTCGGATGGAACTGGTAGAACTCCATGTCCATCAGCTCCGCCCCCGCCCGGTAGGCCATCGCAATGCCATCGCCGGTCGCCACCGCCGGGTTGGTCGTCTCGCTGTACACCTGCCCCGCGCCCCCGCTGGCCAGCAGCACCGCGCGCGCCCGCACCTCTTGCAACTCTCCCGCCGCATCCATCAGGATCGCCCCGACCACCCGTCCGCCTTCCACACACAGATCCACCGTGGTCGCCCACTCCACCAACTCCACCCGCTTCAGCCCGCGCACATGCCGCAGCAGCGACGCCGCAATCTCCCAACCCGTCCCGTCTCCATGCGCATGCAGAATCCGCGCCAGCGTATGCGCGCCCTCGCGCGTCCTCATCAGCTCGCCGGCCCGCGCCGGGTCGTCCTTGGTATAGCGGTCGAACTCCGTCCCCCACGCCAGCAACTCCGCCACCCGCCGCGGTCCCTGGGCCACCAACACCTCAGCAGCCTCGGCATTCACCAAGCCGTCACCCGCCACAATCGTGTCCGCCAGGTGCAGCGCCACATCCTCCTCGCCGCCCATGGCCACGGCAATCCCACCCTGCGCATACGCGGTGTTCGATTCCGACAGCCCTTCCTTGGTCACCACCAGAACGCTGCCCGACTCCGCCAGCCCCGCCGCCGCGCGAAGCCCGGCAACCCCGCCGCCCACCACCAGAAAATCCACCACCTGCATCTCTCAAGGCTAAAGCAAATCCCGCGCGGGCGTATGCCCGAGGTTCCCCTCACTTGTCAGGCGCTCGCTGCCAACCATCAACGATCAACCATCAACTATCATGGACTCACCGTGTCCACCATTCGCGTCACCACTCCCCAAGCCACGTACGACGTCACCATCGGCACCGGCCTGCTCCGCACCCTCTACCCGCGCCTGCGCAAGCTGAACGCAGGCGGTCCGACACGCACCTTCGTCATCACCTCGCCGCAGATCTGGGCTCTTTGGCACCAGCGCTTCCTCGCCAGTTTCCCGGCGGACGCGCAACCCGCCGTCCTCTTCCTGCCCCGCGGCGAACGCCATAAGCGCCTCGCCCAGGTCGAAGCTCTCGCCGAACAACTCGTCGCCGAGGGGGCTGACCGCGACTCCATCCTGCTCGCCTTCGGGGGCGGCGTCATCGGCGACGTCACCGGCTTCCTCGCCGCCATCTACATGCGCGGCATCCGTTACGTCGGCATCCCCACCACCATCCTCGCCCAGGTCGACTCCTCCCTCGGCGGCAAGACGGGCGTCAACCTTCTCGCCGGCAAGAACCTCATCGGCAGCTTCCATCACCCCATCGCCGTCTTCACCGACATCGACACCCTCGGGACGCTGCCCCCTGCGGAACTCAGGGCGGGTCTGCAGGAATCCATCAAAGCCGGCATCATCCGCGACGCGAAGTTATTCCGTTATCTTGAACAAAAAACAGATGAAGTGCTCGCGGCCAATCCCGCAACCCTGGCCCACGTTATCGCCGCCTCTGTCCGCGTCAAAGCCGATGTCGTCTCCGCCGACGAGAAGGAATCCGGCCTGCGCATGATCCTCAATTTCGGACACACCATCGGCCATGCCATCGAGGCCGCCACCGGCTATCGTAAACTCCTCCACGGCGAAGCCGTCGCCTGGGGCTCCATCGCCGCGCTCCACCTCTCGCTCGCCCGCGGCCGCCTTACGGAGTCACAATTTGCCCGCATGGCCGCACTCATCCTTCGCCACGGCCCCATCCCACCCTTCGGCGCCGACCCCGCTAAACTCGTCGCCCTCACCTCGGGCGACAAGAAGCGTCGCTCCGGCCGTCGCGCCTTCGTCCTCGCCACCGGCATCGGCTCCGTCGAGATTGTCTACGACGTCACCGACGCCGAACTCCTCGCCGCCACCAAAGCCATGCTCGCCGACATGCGCCAGCGTCGCGCCTGAACGGCTTATTTCAACGATTTGTCGTTCCGAGCGCAGCGACCGGCTCCCCGGCCAGCTTGGCGGCTGGGGAGGAAGAATCCCCGCAGTTTGTGTCGCCACAATGTGGAATCAGGCGCGCCTCTACTTCCCTAGCAGCTTGAACGCGTGCGTCCACTCATTCCGCAGGAACCCCGGGATGCACCACAGCACGCACAGCGGCTCAATCGCTCGCGCTGCCTCCACCGCGCCCATATCTGCGGTCTCCCAGCCGAACTGGTCCAATATCCCCGTCACCGTCTTCTTCGCGCTCGCATCGTTGCCGCAGATAAACATGGTTGGCTTACCCGCCTTGTAGTGCGGGTTCACCATCTGCGCTGCGCCTACAGAGTTAAAGACCTTCACAAAGTGCGCCCCGGGAAATTCCTTCTGCAACTGCTCCATCAGCGACGTGTCGATGCCGATAGAAAGCTGCAGCACGCCGTTCACCGGCGGCACATCCGCAATCGGATTACACGCATCCATCACCGGCTTGCCCGCCAGGCTCTCCTTGCCCGCCTCGCGCAACACCGTCGCCGCGGCCGATCCCTTCACTGCCAGCATCACCGCGTCTCCAAACGCCGCCGCATCGCTCGTGCTCCCCAGCTTCACGCCCGGCGTCTTCGCCGCCCACGCCTTCAGCTTCGCCGTGTCGCGCGTTCCCACCATCGCCTCGTGGCCATGTTTCAGAAACCCCGCAGCCAGCGTCTTGCCCACTTCTCCCGAACCCAGCACTCCGATCTTCATTGCAGTTCCCTCCTCAAAATAGCGTCCTCAGATTTCCCCATCAGATGCGAAGCTGCTCTAATAGGGTTCGAGTCGATCCAAAAAGAATCGTTCCGACCATGACCTCCAAGCCTTCACCTCTACCCGACCCCGTCCTCGGAGCCCGCCCACCCGGCGCGACCTCGCCCGACCAGGCCGCCGCCAACATCCAGCAGATGTTCTCCGCCATCGCTCCCACCTACGATCGCGCCAACCACGTCCTCTCCCTCGGGATCGACCGCACCTGGTGGGCCCGCACAGCCCGCACCCTCCGCCCCATCCTTCACCGTCCGGAAGCAGTCGTGCTCGATCTCTGCTGCGGCACCGGCGATATGACCCTCGCCCTGGACAAGCACCGCCCCAAACAGGGCCCAACGCTGTACGGCCTATCCCTCCCGCACAAGAAGTCTGCCCGCGCCTCGCGAACCCGTAGCCAGAAACCGGGCACTATCGCGCCCATCCTCGCCGCCGACTTCTCCCACGCCATGCTCGCCCTGGCTCTTCCTAAGTTCGCCGGCCGCAGCATCATCCCCATCGAAGCCGACGCACTCCATCTCCCGCTCGCCGACGCCTCCGTCGACCTCGTCACCTCCGCCTTCGGTTTCCGCAACCTCAGCGACTACGCAGCCGGCCTCGCCGAACTCCACCGCGTCCTCCGCCCCGGCGGCGAAATCGCCATCCTCGACTTCAACCAGCCCCGCGGCCCGCTCGGACTCGCCTACAACGCCTACTTCCGGCACGTCCTGCCCCGCGTCGGCGGCCTCATCTCCCGCGACCCCGCCGCCTACGCCTACCTGCCCGACTCGGTCACCAAATTCCCCCGCCCGCCGCAGATGAAAGCCCTCATCGCAGCCGCCGGTTTCGTCCGCCCCACCTGGACCCGCTACACCTTCGGCATCGCCGGCCTCTATCGCGCCGCCAAACCCTGAGCCCGGCGCTTCGTGATATCTTCCGTCTAATCCTCCGAGCAGCAGGCCAGATAGCGTCCCACGAGGTCGCGCACGTGATCGAGTCCGTTTCCTCGGCCAGCCCGCTGGCCCGCAGCGCTCTCCACAAAGCTTCGCTGCGCCTTATTCCGCTCATCGCGCTCGGCTATGGCTGCGCATACATGGACCGCGTCAACATCAGCTTTGCTGCGCTGCAGATGAACCGCGACCTGCACTTCAGCGCCGCAACCTATGGGTTCGGCGCAGGCCTGTTCTTTCTCAGCTACGCCGCTTGCGAGGTCCCCTCCAACCTCTTGCTCTATCGTTTTGGAGCGCGTCGCTGGCTCTTCCGCATCATGCTTACCTGGGGCCTCATCGCCATGGGAATGCTCTTCGTCCGAACGCCGTGGCAGTTTTACACCGCGCGTTTTTCCCTGGGCATGGCCGAGGCTGGATTCTTCCCTGGGGCGATCTTTTACCTCATGCAGTGGTTTCCGCCGGACCTGCGCGCCCGCGCCGTTGGCCGCTTCTACATCTCGCTCCCGCTGGCCGGAGTCGTCATGGGATCGGTCGCCGGCTGCCTGCTCAATCTCAATGGCCGCGCTCATCTGGCCGGTTGGCAATGGCTCTTCCTCGTGGAAGGCGTTCCCGCGGTCCTTCTCAGTCTTGCCTTTCTCGCCCTGCTGCCCAACGGCCCGGCAGACGCCCCCTGGCTCACGCAGGCCGAACGCAATTGGTTCGCCAGCGCCGTCGACCACAGCGACGATCACATCCGCAGCCCCTCGGAACCGATTCACCGCATCCTCATCGACCCATTTGTCTGGCAAATCGGCGTCTTCGGCTTCCTCATGCTTACGTCCGTCTACGGACTCGACCTGCTCTTGCCGCAGCTTGTCCAGGCGTCCACCCACCTCGACGTGGCCCGCGTAGGGTTTATCACTGCGACCATCAAGCTCCTTGGTATACCTGCCATGCTGCTCGGCGCCAGGCTCTCCGACCGCTCACCCTCCACACGCTGCCGCCAGAGCATTCCCGGTTGCCTGGGTATGGTCATCGGTCTGGCCGCAGCGGGATTCTCGAACCGTCCGGCCGTCCTGATCCCCGCGCTCGCCTTCGCGTTCGTCAGCTTTTATGCCATGCAGGGCCCGTGGCTCGCCATCATTCCTGGTTTCTTCCGCGGCCGCTCGTCCGCCGCCGCCATCGCCGCGGTCAACACCCTTTGTATTCTCGGTGGCTTCGTCGGTCCCAACATCATGGGCCTGTTCAATCAACTTACCGGAACCTATCAGCGCGGGCTCTTCGCCCTCAGCGCTCTCATGCTCATCGATGCAGCAATCATGCTCCACCTCCATCGCCGGGCTACCCGCGCTGCCAAGCCAGCGATCACCGCCAGGATGACCGGCGCACTGGAATCGCCAAATCTGTAGCTCCACGCCACTCCGCGTGCAACCTGCGGAGGAAATCCACAGGCAATCGCTTGACACCACTGTTAAAATAGAAGGTGACAGGGCGACAGAATCCACCGTGTTCCTTCGCTCCCATTTCCAACTGCCATGCAGAAGGTGGGGTTAATCGGCGGAGTATTGACCAGGATATGACTCCCCTCTGGTAACGCATGTGTTGTGAGGATTTTGGTGGGCCGACCCCCCCGGGGGGGCGAGGGGTGGTAACACTGTGACGAAGCTCAAGAGCAAGCGCAGCCGGCTGCCCGCGCCGCGCTCCGCAATTCCTCGCCGGCATCGCGCCCGCGTTCTGCTCGCCGGCGTGCCGGTCGCGACGGCTGCTGTACCATCTCTTCCATGAGCCAAACGGCCACGCGCGCAGCAGCCGGCCAGCAGAATGCGGCACCCCATGCTGCTAAGCGCTCCGCCGCAATCTTTTCCGTCGTGGCTGCCGGTGCCGTTACCATACTGAAACTGCTCACCGGCCTGCTCACTGGCTCGCTCGGCATGCTCAGCGAGGCCGCGCACTCCGCCATCGACCTCATCGCCTCGGCCATCACCCTGTTCTCAGTCCAGGTCGCCGACCGCCCCGCCGATGAAGACCACAACTACGGCCATGGCAAGGCCGAGTCGCTCGCAGCATTTGTCGAAACCTTCATCATGCTCGGCTCCTGCATCTGGATTGTCGTCGAGGCCATCCAGCGCATCTTCTTTCATCAGCACCTTGCGCTCCGGCCTTCATTGTGGCCGTTCGTCGTGCTGCTGGTCTCCATCGGCGTCGATTTCACCCGCTCACGTACCCTCGGCCGCGTTGCCCGCCTGCATCGCTCCGACGCACTTTTCGCCGACTCCATCCACTTTGCCACCGACATGTGGGCCTCACTCGCCGTCATGGTCGGCCTGGCGGCAACCTTTGCCGGCGAACGCTTCTCCCTGCCGCGGCTCGAGTACGCCGACCCCATTGCCGCCATCGCGGTTGCCGGCGTCATCCTCCGTGTCAGTTGGCGGCTCGCCCGCCAGACGGTCGACGCGCTGCTGGACGCAACGCCCACCGCCGACCCCTCCAGCGACCAGTCCCAGGCCAAGGAGGACCTGCGCAACAATCTCATTCACGATCTCAAAGCCATCCCCGGCGTACTGTCCGTGGATCGCCTGCGCACCCGCCGCTCCGGCGCCGACTACTTTGCCGACATCACCCTCGGCATGCCGCGCAACCTCACCTTCCAGCGCTCCGAGCAACTCACCAAGGCCGCAACCGAGGCCGTCCAGCGGCATCTTCCCGGGGCAGACGTGGTCATCCACACCGTCCCTACAGCATCGCTTGGCGAAAGCGTCTATGACCGCATCCGCGCCGTCGCCGCCCTCCGCAATCTCGCCATCCACGAGATCACCGTGCAGCACATCGACGGCGGCCTGCATGTCGAGCAGCATCTGGAAGTGGACGAGACCATGCCCCTGCGCCAGGCGCACGCGCTGGTCACCGATCTGGAGGCCGAGATGCGGCGCGAGGTCCCTGCCATCGCCTCCATCCTCACCCACATCGAAAGCGAGCCTGCGACCATCGAGCGGCCGGCCTCGCTGGAACGCGACCGCGAACTCGAAGTCCGTCTCCGCCGCGTCGCCGCCGGCTTTCCGGAAATCCTCGACATCCACGAGGTCTTTGTCACCCGCCGTCGAATCCGAGCCACCGACGGCACCAAAGGCCACATCCAGGTCACCTGTCACTGCACGTTGCCCGACGATCTGCCAATGGCGCGCGTCCACTCCGTCATTACGGCGCTCGAAGGCGCCTTTAAGCTGGACGCTCCGGAGGTCGATCGCCTGCTCATTCATCCCGAACCGGCCACGGACAACCGCCGCTGACCGGAACGCACGCGAGGCCAAGGGACCGACTTACTTTGGCGTGGTTTCGTTGGGCAGCTTCTGTTCCACTTCCGCTGTTACCGGCTCCTTCGGCCCCGGCAGAACTTGAAAGTAGGAATGGAAGGCATCGCCCGTGGCCTGACAGCACTCACTTGCCGGGAAGCGCGTAGATCACTTCTCCCGGGCGCGTGTAGTGCAGCTGCTCGCGAGCCTGGTGTTCAATGGCGCTCGGGTCGCTCTGCAGCTGGTCGACGTGGCTCTTCAACAGGTCGTTCTCCCGTTGCAGGTCTTGCATTTCCTGGTTCAGCTGCTGCTTCTCATGTCGCTTCTGCCCATACACGGTCAACCCGTTCGCGCCGAAGATGACGTGATAGCCAACGCCCAGCGCCAATGCCGCCGCTGCCACCGTCGCGGCCTTTCTCCGCGCGGCGGAGAGCCTTTCCCAGGTGGCGCGCACCGAGGCAAACCGGCCAGGCGTTCGCGCAACGGGTGAGTTCATCGTCATTCTCTAAGTTGAGATGCCGTGGCCCCGCCGAGTCAACGTCAAAGCCTGAACCATCCGCGGCAGGAATCAAGTTCGTACCGGGCCCGGCATCGAAATCCATCCAATGTGCAGGTTGCTCCTCCCGGTTTCGTCGCATGACGCACGTTTCTCCCGCGCTTGATATTCTTGTCTTGTCAGCTTTGTGGTCGGGGGGACGCTTCGCCATTCATATCGCAGAACCACCCAGGAATTGATTGTGCCGTTTGATCGGTTTCAGCGCGATACTGAAAGGACCACCGATGCAATCCACATACCCAATTCCGCGGGGAACCCGGATTGCTCGTCCTTGAAGTGAAATACCCCCGATCGCCAGACAAACTCCGATTCTTTCATTCACTGAACCACTCTGCCGAGGAACAGCTATCCGATGACACTCACCAGCACCGCTTCCGCCATCCAGGAAATTACGATTGCCCACAGCCCCGACTCCGACGACGCCTTTATGTTCTACGGCCTCGCCACCAACAAAGTGCGCGTTCCGGGCTTCAAATTCACCCATACTCTGACCGACATTGAGACGCTGAACCAGCGTGCGATTCATGAGGCCTTCTACGACGTCACGGCAATTTCTTTCCATGCCTATCCATACATGCAGGAGGCGTACACCCTGATGGCGTGCGGCGGCTCCGTGGGCGAGGGCTACGGCCCCATGGTGGTCGCGCCGCGCAAGCTTTCGCTGGCCGGTATCAAGAAGACGCGCATCGCGGTGCCCGGTGAACTGACCACCGCCTACCTCACGCTCAAGCTCTTCGCCCCCGAGATCGAGACCGCAACCGTTCCCTTCGACAAGATCATTCCCGCGGTCGTTGCCGGCGAGTTCGACGCAGGCCTCATCATCCACGAAGGCCAGCTCACCTACGGCAACAACGGCCTGGTAAAAGCTCTCGACCTGGGCGCCTGGTGGAGGGAGCAGACCGGACTGCCACTGCCGCTGGGCGGCAACGCCATTCGCCGCGCCCTGGGCGAGGAGACCATGCGGATCACCACCGGCGCGCTGCGCGACAGCATCCAGCACGCGCTCGATCACCGCGAGGAAGCACTCGCCTACGCGATGCAGTTCGCCCGCGACCTGGATCCGGCGCTGGCCAACAAGTTTGTCGGCATGTACGTCAACGAGCGAACGCTGAACTACGGGGAAGATGGCCGCGAGGCCATTCGCAAGCTGCTGGAGATGGGATTCGATCGCGGAATCATCCCGATGCGTGCCGACGTTGCATTCGTCGACTAAAGCGGTTCCCCAACAGACACACCCCAAGTCAAGGATACCGCCGCGCGGTTTTCTCCTCCGGAAGGCCGCGCCCCACGATCTTCGCCCAGGACATAGGAATTGCGGAGCCGCTCCAAGCTGCTATGCGAAAGCTGGGGTTTCTCCGCACATACATGTGCTATCCTTTTCAAGGTGATTGCGCGTGAGTGGCCTTGAGAATCGGGCCGCATTTGCCGGTCCCCCCTCCCCCAGGGAGGCCGCAACAACAAGCGGGACGCGTAGCTCAACTGGCAGAGCATTCGACTCTTAATCGACAGGTTGAAGGTTCGATTCCTTCCGCGTCCACCATCTTATTCAGTCACTTACAGCGAACAGGCTCGATAGTAGCCTGCCGACTGTACTCGATTTTGTAGATACCCTGAAACTCATCCGCAAGCAAGATTGCATTTGGCCGTTCACTGGATGGACGCTGGCATGTCCAGCCAGGTGTGGGTTATGAAACAGAGGAACAGTCATCCGCTGATGCGGTCGAGCTTATCGGAGAGCGCCCTATACTCACGCTGTTGATAGGGTTCGGCGTTCGGGCGTGTAAAGACCGAGCCCACCTCGCGCAACTCGGTTCGCGCGAGTTTATAGTCTCCACGAGCAAAGGCAATCTTGGCTTGCAGGAGTTTCACGCCTGCTCCCCAATCAGGATCGCCGGCCAATTGGGTCACGGTCGGAATATCGATATCGTCCAGGAGCTTTGCAGCTTCATTGAATTGTCCCACGTCAATAAGGCAAGTTGCGAGCGTCGATGCAACTCCGCCGGTGAGACCGGCGCGCGGACCGAAGGCTTTGGTCGATGCATCGAAGGCCCTTCTGGAATTCGCGATGCCATCGGCAAGCCGGCCGGAGCGGCACATCGCCAGCGAGGCGTCGGAGAGCGTAGCAATCGCAAAGAAGGAAAGCGGCCCCTGCTTCTTCACCGCCAAGTCATAGATCGTCATGTCGTCACGAATGGCGTCGTTCCACATTTCCAGACTTCCTTCGGATTGTGCACGCGTTGTCAGCAACTGCATCGTCAGTTCGTGGTCGGGTCCAAGGGCGGCGACGAAGGCGGGATAGATTGCATTTGCCTCTTTCACAGCCTCCGCATTCTTGTTCTGAATCATGTAAGCCTGCGCCAGATTCAGCCGGACTCGCAGCACATTGGGGCTTTCTGGACCTGAGATTTGGGTAAAGGCAAGAATCAGGCCGCGAAAGATCTGCTCGGCCTTGGCGCCGTCTCCCAGGCGAATGTAGCAAAAGCCCAGGCGCTGCTCAAAAGTGAGTTTTGCGCTTTCATCGAAGGCCGGCAGAACAGCCGCCGTGTCGACGGCAACTTTGAAGTTCGCCACGGCAGTCTTCGCATCGTTGTCGATGAGAGCAATCATCCCGCGTGCCGACGCCACCCACACCGGCACTTCGGGGCGCGGGTGGGGCAGCTTTGCAATCAGCGCCTCTTGCTGCGCAAAGATCGATTTCGCGAGGGGGAGCGAATCCTTCTCGTAACTCCGTGCTTCCAGCGTTGCGCGCTGCAGTTCCGTGATAATGGCATCCTGAGAGAGTTCTCCATCGGTCTGGCGAAACAGGGCGGCCGCATGCTCGTACTCCAGGCGGGCGTCGGCATAGTCGGTACGGTTGTCCAAAGCACGCGCGATAGTCTGATGCAGGCGGGCTGCAATCAAAGGCTCGTCCTTGAACTGCTGGTCAATCGCTGGGGAAGCCTGCTTGATGGCGTCGGTCAGCGACTCGGTTGCCTTGCCGCTGGCGAACGGATTGCTTCGCCCCAGCAGGTCGTCGGACAGGAACTGATTGATGGACGTGGCGATCGCGGTCTGGTGGCTGGCGTAGTCGCGTTCGCGGGCCGCTCCTCGATAGAGGTAGAGGCTGACGGCCAGTCCTATGCAAAGTGCGACGGTCGCGAGTGCGACCCACGGCCTTCGAGCTCGGGCTTCCGCCAGTTTGCGTTCCGCAGTCTGAGCTCGAAGCTGGGCCACCTCCAGTTCGTCCCGTTTAGCGCGGCGCTCATCCAGCAACAGCAGCCGTTCAGCGAGCTCATTGGCGCTGGCCATGCGTTTGGCGGGATCACCGCACGCAGCTTCGGCGATGTCTTCGCGCAGCAACGGATCGCCGATGTCCGCCTCCCAGCCCGGAGCGAGCGGCTTGCGGAAGTCGCCAACAGTCAGTTGATAGAGCAATACACCCAGCCCATAAACATCGGACGAAGCATTGGGTGTCTGGCCGGCGAGGACCTCTGGCGCCAGATACAGCATCGTGCCCGTGAGGGCATCATCCGCAGTTTGGGTATGGGTGAAGCCAAGATTGGTAATTCCCAAGGCCTGCAGGCGCGAAGGATCGAACAAAGAAGAACTGCCGAAGTCGGCAATCTTGACCTGCCAGCCTTCTCCACTTGCCGATGGAACGACGAGGATGTTGCTCGGCTTCAGGTCCTTGTGCAGGACCCCAATTCCGTGGGCCGCGGCCACGGCAACCGCAACTTCGATAAGGAACTGCAGCCGGATTCCGATATGGACCGCGCTCAGTCCGCCCTGCTCCTCGGCCCAGTCGGCCAGGTTCGCGCCGGCATACTCGCTTTCGAGGAAGTACGGTGGATGTTCCAGATTCCATTCCAGGATTTTCACGAACTCAGGCCTGTCGCCCAGCGATTCCCTCAGGTAGCGGGAGACCGTAATCTCACGCTTGAGACCCTTCAGCCGGATGCCGTCGGAGGCAAACTTGAACACCCTTTGCTCGCGGGTCTTTGGATTCGCAGCGATCCAGACCTCGCTCGATCCCGACCGCTCCACTAAACGCTCGAGCCGCCATTGCTCCCGGCCAGGCACCAGGTCGCCGGACCGGAAGCTCAGCTCTAGACCGGCGGCCACTGGCGCCGCCGTCTTGCAGTAAACAGGCACAGCCAACCTGTAGCCGATCCGGAAAACGGTCAACACCACCGGGTGCTGTTCGTCGCCCATTGCCTTCCGGAGTTTAGAGACGGCCGTGGCAAGGGAGCCGTCGACGACCATCACTGAGGGCCAAACGGCATCCAGCAGTTCTTCCTTTGTGACCACCTCGCCGGAGTGGAGGAGAAGCTGCAGCAGTAGGTCCAGGGGCTTGGACTCTAGTTCAACTCTCCTGCCGTTGACTCTCAGTTCCCGGCGCAGTTCATCGAATTCACAATTCGCGAACCGCCAGACGCGACCTGCATGTTCCTGTGCAGCCGCAATCGACCCCAACAGACTCATCGAGATAACACCTCTTTATAGTTCTTAAGAACTGCGTCAGGACAGCCAGGGGGAGGTTAAGGCAGGCTGCGTGCATTGGTGGAGACATTCTGCCATATCTCCAGCTCGACGGCATAGACACATGGGGCCCGATGACAACAACTCCAAGGAGACGAAAATGACGAAGCGAGGCAAGATCTTGAAGGATGCGAACGCCGGCCCAGAACTGCTCTGGGTCGATGGCCAACAACTCCCGTTTGAAATGGGCCCCATCTGGAAATCCCCCGTTCCGGCAGCGGCAGGCATGTCCGTCGAGGTGGAGTTTGCCGAGGACGGCACCGTCGCTGCCATCACCCAGGTCACCGATTCTCAGATTGCGAAGGAACACGCTGAGGCCGCGATGAACGTGGCACGGGAAAAGGGAGGCGCCATACTTGCCTCCGCGGTCGCCAGCTTCGGGTTGCCTCTACTGGTCGCGACCGGCCTGCTGATCGTCTCCTGGTTCTTCCTGAGTGCCGTCTCGGTTGACGCGCTGTTGGGCAAACTCAGTTTCACCTTCTGGCAGGTCCTCGGGTTCATCAACGCCGGCAACGCCTGGGACGTGGTGATGCAGGGCGGCTCCGGTCCCAGCCCCGGACTTTATGGATTCTTCTGTGTTGTTGCATTAGCAGCGCCGTTCCTGCGCTTTGTCTTTAAGGACCGCCGCGCGA
Source organism: uncultured Acidobacteriaceae bacterium (assembly GCA_963764735.1). Lineage (GTDB taxonomy): Bacteria > Acidobacteriota > Terriglobia > Terriglobales > Acidobacteriaceae > Edaphobacter. The sequence goes on along the minus strand of CAVXTS010000003.1, from coordinate 331,577 downwards.
GTCTCGGCGGCTTGCTGCCGCTGGTTTTCATGGTTTTCGTTGGGATTATGGTGCGCATCAGCCTGCAAGGCCTGGCCGGCGGCACGCCCGAGGGTCCTTTAGCCGATGTGCAGCGCCAGGCCCAGGCGGAGATGATGAAGGCGATCTCGCTCGGCACTGGGACCTACGTCTCCCTTCTGGCAAGCCTGTACTTGGCTGCCGTCGCCATCAAACAGTTCCTGGCTGGCGGAGTTGCAGCTCCCTCCCTGGTGAAGTCCAATGCGTCCGCGGCTTAGAGCGGGCGCGCTGGAAAGAATACTGGGGCTCGTCCCCCGTTTAGTTGTATCTTGAGCAATCATCATTCACCTGCGTCGGGAGTTTGATCCATGAACGCCTTATCTTCCCTCAAGGTGCCCTATTCTCTGCGCCTGCGCCTGCGCCTCGTAGTCTTCGCCGCTCCCCTACTCGCCTGCGTCTGCTGCGCGCTGGCGCAGCCCGGCATGCCTACCGGCGCCAACTACACCGACGACATGCCGTCGGTGGTGAAGGTCGAATCCGTGATCCAAGGCTCGGACCCGACCGACACCGCAGCGCGTCAGGTGACCGTCTTCGACTACCTCGTCACGTATATCGACCGCGTCCATACCAATACCAACGTTCGCGCTCCCTACGCGCCGGGTGAGGCGAAGCTGATGGGCGACTATCGCGGGGCGTCCGCGCAGATCACGCAGGACTTCACAAAGTCGCACACACCTGCCGAAGTTCAGACGTTCAATCAACTCCAGGGCAAGTACCTCTTCGACGATACTTTCATGTCTGCGTGGCCCAAGCAATTGATCGGATCGCAGGCGTCGGCGGCGATCCAGAATGCCAATGCGGGACTGAACGCCAGCGCCCAGAAGATGTACAACCAGCAGATGCACGACCTGCAGCAGGCCCAGCAGGCACAACAGCAGACGGCGACGGTAAATGGCCAGACCGTGTCCTTGTCCAGCGACCCCACCTCAGTCGCCATCCGGCGATGCCTGGAACTGGGCGGCAGCACAGGCTCATGCATGGGCGGGGGGTTGATCGGCGGGTTGATCAGCATGGTCACCGGCGGGGAGGGATTGGGCAGCCTGGCCGCTCCCGGGCGCGCGGGAGTCGTGCTGAGCGGCGGTTACGCCGCCAGTCAAAGTGGGGCTTCCGTCGTCTTCAGCGGCGATTCCGGCTCGATTAACAATTGCGGGAAGCTGGCGCCGGACGATAGCACATACACGCTGAGCAAGACTGCCACGGCATTGAAGGTCACGTTGCCGGTTTCGCCCAGCCCCGTGATCTTGACCATGCGTCCCGACGGTTCTCTCCAGGGACCTGGAGCGATCACGCTGAATGGCCAAATCATCACAGGCTACCACGTTGTGACTGTCACCAAGACAGGCAACTGCGCTCCCAACTGCGTAACCACAACCCGGACCCCCATCTACGAACCGGCTACCGACCACTGCACGCTTAGCGCGCTCAAGGCTCCGCCTTCGCCAGCGCCTCCCTCCACGAATGGCTCCGATATCTCGCAGACGGGCGGGCTGATGGGCGGAGTCATGAGTACGCTCACTGGGGCGATGACTGCGACGATGCCTGGCGCCAGCCTTGCGGCCTCGCTGCCCGGCCTGCGCATGGAGGGCAAGTACTCCTCAAGTGGCCTCTTGCTGGACTTCGCGGGCGATGCTGTGACCATCGACTGTGGCCAGGCGCACGTGAAGGCGTCGTATACGGTGGAGAACGCGGCCAAGTCGCTGGTGGTTCATGTCCAGAACTCCGGCGGCCCATTCGACCTGATTGTCTCGTCCGACAACACGCTTCGCGGGTCGGGCTCGACCACCGTCAACGGCAAGCTCGTCTCCGGCATGAACGGCACGGACATTACCTTCACGCCGCATTCCGAGTCGTGCGCCGTCGCTTCGTTCACGCCGCAGTCGGGCTCTGGGTCCACGACGACGGTGGCGGCGAACGCTTCGCCAGCGCCCATGGCAGCCCCAGCGCCTGTTGCGACCACGACGCCTGCTACGTCAACAGCATCGAGGCCGGGTGGCTCCGCGATGACTCTCTCGATCACCTCAACCTTCCCCATCGCACAGAATCCGCTCGCCGGGGCCGTGGTCAAACTCATGACCGACCGGCTCGACAATGTATTCCGCAAGGTGGGAGCGCCGGTTCCAGCCGGCACAACGCCGGGCCACGCCCTGCTGGCCTACGTCATCAGTTGCCCGCCGCCCACCGGCTGCCCCGCCGCCGCTCAGTTGATGAAGCCGTACTATGTCGGCACCGCTACGTTCGACACCAAGGGTCAGGCTACCCTCAGCGCGCCTGTCGCGCCGGGCAATTACTACATCATCTGCTCAGCCAAGGGCACTAAGGGCGCCCTCGTCTGGGACATGCCTGTCACCCTCAAGGCCGGCCAGAATAACACCATCAACCTCACCGCAACCAACGCTGAACTGGTCCCGACACAGTAGCAGATTCCGTCTCGATTCTTCGGTACACAAACCAGTGGAACGGCGCCGAAGCAAGGGCGTTTTCCGCTTAGGGAGGAGATTGGCATGCGTCCTGTATTAGCTTTCGCCTTTGCGTCAAACCTGCTTATCACGGGTTGCTCGCTCAGCCCAACCGCCGCGCCGCTGCCCGAGATAGGAAGCGCACTCCAGGGCAAGGTCTACGGAGGTCGTCAGCCGATTAGCGGAGCTCGCGTCTATCTTCTTGCTGCCAACACCACCGGCTACGGCAACGCCTCCAAGTCTCTGCTCACTACCGGCGACGGCACGGACACCATAGGCACCTACGTCCTTACCGGTTCCAACGGTTTCTTCTCCATCACAGGCGACTATACGTGCGCCTCCGGCGACCAGGTCTACCTGCTCGCCTTTGGCGGCAACCCCGGCGCAGGGACCAACTCGGCTGCGGGGCTCATGGCCGTCCTCGGGAATTGTCCTGGGACGAGCTTTCCTTCGACGACCTTCATCACCATGAACGAAGTTTCCACCATCGCTGCTGCCTACTCCTTCGCAGCCTTTGCGGTGGATCCCACCCACGTATCGAGCTCCGGAACCACGCAGGCCGTACTCGGCATCGCCAACGCCTTCGCCAATGCCGCCAGCCTCGTCGATCTGGCGTCAGGCACCGCGCTCAGTAAAACCCCCACCGCCAACGGGGGCAACGGCGCCGTTCCGCAGACGCGCATCGACACCCTGGGCAACATCCTCGCCGCTTGCGTCAACTCCACCGGCCCCACCTCTACCGCCTGTTCCACGCTCTTCGCCAACACGCTCTCCGGCGGTTCCACCGGCGCCGCGCCGGTCGATACCGCCACCGCCGCGCTCAACCTCGCCCACTATCCCTACCTGAATTCCTCCACCCTCTGCGGCCTGCAGCAGGCAACTCCACCCTACATTCCCGATCTCCCCTGCACCGTCCCCTATCCGGCCGACTTCGCCATCACCATCAGCTTCACCGGCGGCGGCATCAACAGTGGGAGCCCTCTTTCCATCGCCATCGATGCGGCCGGCAACGTCTGGTCCCCAGCCTCCTCAACAAACCTCCTTGCCGAATTCTCACCCCTGGGGACCCCTGCTACTGCAGCAGGCTTTAGCGGCGGAGGGCTCGGGACACCCGACGGGATCGCCATCGATAACTCCGGCAACGTCTGGATCGCCAATGCCAACAGCGGCCTCAGCGAATTCTCCAGCACCGGGATCGCCAAATCCACCGGCCCCTTCGGTTACACCGGCGGCGGCCTGTCCGGAGGCGATGCCGTGGCTGTCGATACCGGAGGGAGCATCTGGGTCGCGAACAACACCTCGTATATGCCCGGCGTCAGCAAGTTCAACAGCAACGGCACCCCGGTCACAGGCTCCCCCTTCACCGGCGCAGGCATCTACGACTCAACTGGAATCGCCATCGATCCCTCCAACTACACCTGGATCTCCAATTCGTTCTTCGAAAGCGTCACCAAGATGCCCAACTCCGGCTCCACAATGGGCACCGTCAGCTACAACAGCGGAGGCATCTCCTCCGCGACGACCAACGTCGGCATCGCCATCGACTCCGGCGGCAACGTCTGGACCACCGGCAGCAACCTCGTTGCCAAAATCTCCAGCTCCGGGGTCGGGGCCTCCGGGAGCCCCTTCACCGGCGGAGGCCTTTCCGTTCCGCAAGGCATCGCCATCGACGGCCTGGGCAATGCGTGGATCATTAACCGCTACACAGGTCTCTCCACATTCTCCAACTCTGGAACTGCCCTTTCCCCGGCCGCCATCCTCGGAACCGGCCTGGGCGGCAATTACGCCCTCGCAATCGACATCTCCGGAAACATCTGGGTCGCTAACACGAGCGGCAGCTGCAGCATCGTCGAATTCATCGGCATCGCCGCGCCGGTAGTCACTCCCATCGCTGCAGCCGTCATGAACAATACCCTGGGCAAACGCCCGTGAGAACCCCCGTCTTGACGCTCCGCTGTGCCTCGAATACCGATACAGCGAATGTTCCGGGCTCGTTTGCGGGCTATCGAATGCCTACAGCGTGTGGCCGCCGTACAGCGAAACCGAGCCTGTTCTGGCAGGATCGTGGCACAATTGATCGCTTGCCACTATGGCTGTTGGGAGGTTTCTGATGCGTTCGCCAGCCCGCTATGCCGCTTTGTTCGTACTTCTTCTGGCTCCAGCAGCAAGAGCTGCGGAGACTGAAACCCAGTACCTGTCCGGCCTGGGCAAGGATGACCCGGTCCAGTGGGAATTCATGTGCGACAAGGGCCAGAATGCCAACAAGTGGTCCACCATCGGCGTGCCGTCCAATTGGCAACTGCAGGGCTTCGGTATCTACGAATACGGCCAACCCACTCCGCGCGGGCGGTTGGCCGCGAACCCATGGAATCTACAAGCGGACCTTCACCACGCCTGCCACCTGGCGGGACAAAACCATCTTCATCAACTTTGAAGGCGTGATGACCGATACCCGAGTCACCATCAACGGTCAATCCGCCGGCCCGATTCACCAGGGTGGCTATTATGCCTTCAAGTACGACATCACGAGTCTCTTGAAGCCGGCCGGCGAGAAAAATCAGATTCAGGTCGACGTCGACGACGACTCCATGAACGACTCCGTCAATCGCGCCGAACGCCGCGCGGACTACTGGAACTACGCCGGCATCTTCCGCCCCGTCTATCTCGAGGCCGTGCCCCAGCACGTTTATCGATCACCTTGCCATCAACGCCACCGCGACGGGGCTCGCTGGACGTCGATGTCACGCTCTTAGACACGCGCACAGCGGTCGCCAGCGGCCCTGCAGCCTCGGTGGAGATGCGCGTACTCGATCGAAACGGCAGGCCCGTGGGCGCTCCGATTACCGCGAAGAATGTCTCCTTCAACCAGGTCACCCATCTCGCTGGAAACATCGCCAATCCACGGCTCTGGAGCGCCGAAACGCCGAACCTCTATCAGCTCGAAGTGCAGCTCAAGCTCGGCGCTGCCGTCGTGCATACGCGTGCGCCAGAAGTTCGGATTCCGCACCATCGAGCTCCGTCCCGGTCAAGGCCTGTTCGTCAATGGCAATCGTGTCTTCCTCAAGGGCGTCGCGCGCCACTCGTTCTGGCCCGATTCTGGCCGGACCCTGTCCGCGCAGATTTCCAGAGACGACATCAACGTCATCAAGGATCTGAACGGCAACGCGGTCCGCTCCAGCCACTATCCGCCGGACCGCCACTTCCTCGATGCCTGCGACGAACTCGGCTTGTACGTGCTCGATGAACTCGGCGGCTGGCACGGCCATTACGACACCGAGGTTGGCCAGAAGCTGGTGAAGGAGATGGTTGAACATGACGTCAACCATCCGTCGATCATCTTCTGGGACAACGGCAATGAAGGCGGGTTCAACCCAGCGCTCGACGGCGATTTCTCAAAGTACGACCCGCAGAAGCGCGTCGTGTTGCATCCGTGGGCGGCCTTTCCTCCCGGCATCGCAGACACCAAGCACTACCCGACCTACGAGCAGTTGCAGCAGAAGCTCGCCGACTAATCCCGTCTATTTCCCGACAGAGATGCTGCACGGCCTCTACGACGGTGGTTCGGGTGCAGGCCTGAATGAGTATTGGGATGCCATCCTCAAGAGCAAGGCCGGCGCCGGCGGAATCCTCTGGTCGTTTGTCGATGAAGATGTGAAGCGCGTCGATAAGGGCGGCATTCTCGACTCCGCCGGCAACCAGGCGCCCGATGGCATCGTCGGCCCCTATCGCGAGCGGGAAGGAAGTTTCTACACCGTCAAACAGATTTGGTCGCCGATCATCGTCACGCCGCCCGAAGGCGCCTCGCACTCCTTCACCGTAACCAACCGCTATTCCTTCACTCAACGCGGATCAATGCACTTTCGAGTGGCAGACGATCGCCTTTCGCCAACCCAATAACGCAGCCTCCGGCTTCAGTCGTACTAGCCTCGCGCACCGATCACGGCCGTTCCCTGGCGTCAGGCGGCTCGGCAACCTGGGACGGCTGGGGCCCGCCCGCTCGCCGCCGGCCGAAGCGCAAAGACGAAGCCCGATGCCACCCGACTCCGCATCAAGGACGCCACCGGCCGCGTGATTCAGACCTATGTCTGGCCGGCACAGCGATCTCGCGCGACACTTGGGCCAGGTGGACCAGTCGACGGGCGGCGCAAAGCCCACTGCCACCGAGTCCGGCGACACACTCACCGCAACTGCAGGTGACCTGTCCGTGCAGATCAGCAAGACCACCGGCCTGCTGGTTTCTGCCTCGCGACAAGGCAAATCTTTTTCTCTCGTCAACGGCCCGCGCGTCGTGGCGATGACCCCCAGGCTCCCGCCCCCTGCGCGTAGACAACCGGGCGTAGCCGCCTCCGCCGCCCCCACCGCCACCTGCCTTGGCGCCCGACTCCAAACTGACCTCCTTCGCCCAGAAGCCCGACGGCAACGACCTGGTGATCTCTGCCGCATTCGACGGCCCGATGAAGTCGCTCACCTACCGCCTCAAACCCAACGGCTGGCTGTCGCATCGACTACGTCTACGCCCTCAGTGGTGAGCAGGAATACTTCGGCGTCGGATTCGATTACCCCGAAGCGAATGTCAAAGGCATGCGCTTCCTCGGCCAAGGCCCCGCCACCGTCTACCAGAATCGCCTCGCCGGCGGCACACTCGACGTCTGGAACCGTCCCTACAACAACACCATGGTTGGCGATCCGGACGACCTCAAACCCGGAGAGCACTTCGACTACCCGCCGTTCAAGGGGTTCTACGCAGGCGTGCGCTGGCTCGCAGCTCAATACCACGGAAGGCCCGATCATCGCGCATGGTAGACCAGCGCAGCAACTCGCCGATTTACGTGCAGATCTTCACGCCCAAAACCCCGCCCGCGCCCCTGCCGGGGCAGGCCTGGCGTTCCCTTCCCGAATGCCGGACTTACCTTCCTGCACGCCATCCCGGCAATCGGAAGCAAATTCGTCGGGCCGAAGTCCAGTGGCCCCATGGGGCAACCGGCGGTTGCCAAAGGAGAGTATCAGGGCCACATCAGCCTGTACTTTGGAAAACTCCCGGCACCGTGAGACTACGCGCTACCGCTCAACTCAAATTGAACTTCCTCCCCTGCCGAATCGTCTCCCTTACCTGTCGAGGCCTCCGCCGCTTAGCGGCCGAGGCTTCGGCAATAGAAGCAACCCGCATCGCGATTGCCGGCGGCTCAAACCCGGGCCTGCGATCGCATGGCATACGAAATCGCTTCCAGCGCGCGCTCCGGATTGACCTCCGGCGGCAACGCCACGCCCATCTTCATGCACATGGACGTAGCAATTCGGCTGGCAATCTCGGCTCGCGTCGACAGATCGAAGTCCAGCGCGCGCGCCAGGAACGATTCGATCACGGTCAGGTCCTCCGGCCGCAGCCGCGCCACCGCGTCGGCAGGCGGTTGCCAGGCGCTCGGGCGTTGCACGGATTCCGGCTTGGGCTGCTGATAGGCGGACAGCGTGATGCTGCGGCTCAAATCCCCGGACACCGGCTGTTCGCTCAGCCGCTCATGGACGACGATCGTCCCAGCGACGAAATCCCCCAGGCGCTTCTGCTGCCGATTGCACAGCATGGTGATGATGCCGACAAAATAGAGGTAGGGCGGAATCATGTCGATCACGCGCAGCAGGTTGCGTGCCAGCGCCTCAAACAGCGTGATCTGCCGTCCCGAGTCCTTGATGACCCGTATCTTCACAAGTCTCTTGCCCGGAGTCTGGCCCCTCCAGAACGCTTCGAAGAGCGAAAAATATCCCCAGAACAGCAGGAATTGAATCAGCAGCAGTGCGGCAAACAACCACTTGCCGGCGGTATCGGAGATTTCGCCAATGCGGCTGCGCTGCGCCGCGTTGCTGAATAGGACGAAGAACAGGATCAACAGCAATTCTGCGATGAACTGAATGACGCTGTCGGTCAGCAGCGCCAGAAATCGGCTGCCAATGCCGGCAATCGGCAGCCGCAGATCCACCTGCTCGGGGGTTTCGATGTTAAGCTGGTCTCGCTGGTTCGCAACGTCGAAATCCATCATTCCTCTATGATCTCCAATCGCTGGATCGCGCTTCGCCACGAAAACTGGACCAAACTTGAAACCATGGTGCATCGTGTCGAGACGAACAGCCTTAAGACACTATCGGCCGACGACCTGCGCGACTTCGGGCTGCTGTACCGGCAGGCTGCGGCGGATCTTTCGGCTGCGCGCGCGGACAACTCCTCCCGCACGCTTGAAGCATACCTAAACCAGCTGGTCAGCCGCGCCCATAATTACATCTACTCCGGCCAGAAGCTGAGTCCCGCAAGCGTGTGGGAGTTTCTGGTGCACGGCTATCCTCGCATCTTCCGCCGGTTGCTGCCCTACACCATCGCGGCGCTGATGCTTGGCCTTGCCGGCGGACTGCTGGGGACGCTGGAAACGCTTGCCCGCCCCGCGTTTATGCATGCCATGCTGGGGCCGGAAATGGTCAACCAGATCGAGCACCACAAGATGTGGACCGATTCGATCCTTACGTCGAAGCCGCAAGCCTCCAGCGCCATCATGACCAACAACATCATGGTCTGCTTTCTCACCTTCGTCGGCGGCATCGCGGGCGGCCTGGGAACGATCTACCTGATGTTCAACAACGGAGTGAACATCGGCGTGGTTGCGACCGCCTGCGGCCAGCACGGCATGGCGCTTAGCCTGTGGAGCTTCGTTGCCGCCCACGGCGCGCTGGAGTTGCCGTCCATCTTCATCTCCGGCGGCGCGGGGCTGAGGCTGGCAACCGGAGTGCTGTTTCCGGGGATGCTGGGACGGAAAGACGCGCTGGCCGTGGCCGGCGCTGAATCGGTCCGGCTGATCTCCGGGACCATTCCGCTGCTGGTGATCGCCGGGACGCTGGAGGCGTTTCTGTCGCCTACGCACGCTCCGGTGGCGCTGAAGTTCGCGATCTGCGCGTTGCTGCTCACCGGGCTCGGATTCTGGTTGAGCGAAGGCGGCAGAAAGCCGATTCGTGCCGCGTAGAAGACCCAGCCCGACAATTTGTACCCCCCCTCCCCCCCTATCGATTTCTGCATGATCAAGGAAATAAAGCACTTAGTTTTTTGTTAAACCTGCAAGGCGCTCATTCCACGGATGTTATTTTCCAAGTATACCTGGAGTGAATGAGTTAGCTGAGTTTTCCCCCCCTTGCGGGCAGGGCCAGGCACGAGGCCGCGCTCCTTCGTTTCCCGCTGTTTCGATTCTACTCGGCCGAGGCGATTCGGGATGTGTCCGCGGTCACTTGTCTGCGATGATTCGGCGGCGGCAAGTCGGCAACTCGGAGGAGAGATACAGGTGCCCGGCCGCTTACATCCCACCCTTCCCGCCCCAGCCAGCAAGTTCCCACCCAGCGAACAAGTTCGCTGGGGACCCCGGTGCTGGCCGGGGACCCCGTTCGCAAAGGCGCGAAGGATGGGCACCCGCGCTTTTGGGGTTGGTCAAGGGTGGCCACCCACCACGCGGAGGTCGCTTGAGTCGACTTGGCATATACTATTGTATATGGCATTCGCAGGAGGTTCTCCCAATGCAGCGCACAGCCAAGATATTCATGAATAACCGGAGTCAGGCGGTTCGTCTGCCCAAGGAGTTTCAGTTCAATACCAGAGAAGTGTTCATTCGCAAGCAGGGCGACGAGATCGTTCTGTCGGCGCGTCCGGAGGATTGGTCAGCCTATCTCTCGTCCGGCCCGGTGGCGTCGCAGGAGTTTATGGAAGGGATCGAAGACTTGCCAGTTCAGGAACGCGAGCTCTGATGGCCGTCTACATGCTCGATACGGACATCTCGTCTTACGTCATGAAGCGCTCCCACGCCCCTCTCCTGAGACGATTGCAGATGGTTCGCACCGCCGATGTTTGCATCTCGGTCATCACGAAATCAGAACTTATGTACGGTGTCGAAGTTTCTCCGCGGCAGCAGCAGGATCGCGCGGCGCTCGACGGGTATTTGAAGTATGTCGAAGTCCTCGATTACCCTGACGCGGCCGCCGCTCACTATGGCCAGATACGCGCTGCGCTCAAGGTTGCCGGCACTATGATTGGCGCCAACGATCTGTTGATCGCAGCCCACGCGCGCTGTCTGGGACTCACGCTCGTCACGAACAATACGCGCGAGTTTGGTCGCGTGAAGGATCTACACCTGGAGAATTGGACAGACCCGCTCCACCAGGCTCCTCATTTCTGAGTCGAGATGCGGGGCGCCCGGCTTCTTCCATACCACCCTTCGCAAAAACGCGAAGGATGGGGCACCCGGCTAATCTACTCCGGTAACCAGGCGAAATCTCTCCCCACGGGGCTGGGATGGACAGGTGGCCCACTCTTGACCGACCCCAACCACTCAATGGCCGCTATCAGACGAGTCCTGGGAGGGCTGCTAAAAAAGCCGATGCGGGTTATCGAGCGAAGAGCCCGGGGCTAAAGAGGGTGATGAAAAAGGCGGCTCAGCGCAGGAAAGCAGACCTCAGGGGCTAAAGCCCGGCTGATTCTGTGGCTCTTATGGCACGGATGAATCCGTGCCCTTAACGAATAAAGCGCATTTTCAACATTCTCCTAGAGGTTCCAACCGCAGGTCCTTCGACTCCGATTGGCGCAAACACGCGCCAATCTGCGCTCAGGATGACACTTCAATTGTGGCACGAACTTCTGAGACACCACACTACAGCAGGCCGCGGGCTTTCACTTCCAGGTACTTGCTGATGGCGGCTGCGCCCACCTCGGCGGGCGAGGTTTCCACCACCAGCACGCCCTGCTGGCGGAGTTGGACGACAGCGGCGCGGCGGCGGTCGAGCATCTCCTGCGCGGCGGTCGAGGTGAACATCTCGTCGACGCTGCGCGGTTCGCGGACGGCGAGCGCGTCCAGTTCCGGGTGGGTGAGCAGGACCAGCACCACCAGGTGGCGGCGCACCAGTTCGGCCACGGCATCGACCACTTCGGGGCGACCGACGGATTCGGCCATCTCGGTGATCCAGAGGATGAGCCCGCGGCTGCGCTGCATGTTTTTCAGGCGCGCGACGGCGTGCAGGTGGTCGGCTTCGGAAGCCTCGGAACGAACCTGGGAGAGTTGGTCGATCAACAGGCGAAGATGGCTGGGCCCGGCGCCGGGCAGAAGCTGCTGCTGGATTCTGCGTCCGTAGGTGAGCAGCGCGAACTTGTCGCCCGAACCCGCGATGACCTGCGCCAGCATTACGGCGGCGCTGGCAGCCTGGTCCAACTGGGTCACGGTCAGGAGAAGCTGCTCGGCGGCGTCCTGCTCCACCTCGCCGCGGCCCTCCGGCTGGCTGCGGCGCATCTCGAAGGCGGTGCGCGAAAGCCGCCCCGCGTCCAGCACAATCCACACCTTCTGCGAGCGCTCGGTGGTGAACTCGCGCGTGATCAGGTGCGCGCGGCGGGCGGTCGCCGTCCAGGAGATGTTGCGGAACTCGTCACCGGGCTGGTAGTCGCGCAGGCTCTCGAACTCGCGGCCAGACCCGCGCAGTCGCAGGCGGCGCTTCTGCAGCTCGATCTGGCGCGCGCGCATGAGGTAGAAGGCGGTATTGCCAGTGCTCTGCTCCGCCGCGGGAAAGACGCGGACGCCTTGTTCCACGTCGGCCACCGCCCAGCGTTCCACCAGCCGCATCCCACTGCGGTAGCGCAGGAAGATCCTGCCCAGGCGAAAATCGCCGCGGCGATTCGGCGCACAGATCAGCGTTGCGCGCGCCGGTTCGCGCGGATAAGCCAGAACGGTGAGTATGCGCGGCGTCACGATCAGGGCCGGGTGCAGGCTATCAATGACGCGCACCTCCAGCCGCGCGTTCGATTGCTGCAACACCTCGTCGATCACTTCCGTGGGAACGCCCAGCGTCGGCGAATGAACAAAGCGGCGGGTCACGGCGATCTTCCGCGGCGCGGGCAGTTGGGCCAGATCGAAGGCGATCAGCGCAAGCATCGTGGCATCCCACACCACCATGATCCACAACCGGTGCGGGTGGAAGAATGCCGGAATGGAGAGCAGGACTCCCGCGAGCAGCAGCAAGAGTGCGCGCGGCGTAAGTCCGAACCCCAGCGCCCGGCCCCAGCGCCCGTTGGGTCGGGCAGTTGCGGTGACGGGTTGTGGAATCAGAGTCTGCATTTACTTGGGCAGCGCGGTAGCGGTGAGGATGTCGGCGACGACTTTGTCCGTATCGAAGCCCTCGAGTTCCGCCTCCGGGCGGAGCACGAGACGGTGACGCAGCACCGGGACGGCGGCCTGCTTGACGTCGTCGGGAATGAGGAAGTCGCGGCCATCGCCGGCTGCGTAGGCCTTGGCGACCAGCATCAGGTTGGCGGAGGCGCGCGGGGATGCGCCCAGCGAGAGCGCAGGCCAGTCGCGCGTGCGGCGCACGATGGCGAGGAGATAGTCGAACAGCGCGGGCTCAATGCGAACGGCGCGGATCTCGCGGCGTGCCTGGGCCAGCAGCGCCTGATCGATGGGAGTGAGCGGAGTGAGTTCCAAATCCTTCGGTTCGACACTGGTGTGGTGGCGTTCGAGAACGGTACGCTCCTCGTCGAGCGCGGGATAGGGCACGCGAATCTTGATGAGGAAGCGGTCCAACTGCGCCTCCGGCAGCGGGTAGGTGCCTTCGAACTCCAGCGGGTTCATGGTGGCAAAGACGGTGAAGTAGGGGTCCAGCGGGTGGCCCTCGCCGTCCATCGTTACCTGCCGCTCCTCCATCGATTCCAGCAGCGCCGCCTGGGTGCGCGGAGGCATGCGGTTGATCTCGTCCGCCAGCAGGAACTGGGTGAAGACGGGCCCCTTGTGCAGCGAGAATTCGCTGGTCTTGGGAGAAAAGACCGTGGTGCCGAGGATGTCCGCGGGCATCATGTCCGGCGTACCCTGCACGCGGCGGAAGTCCAGCCCGAGGAAGCGTGCCAGCGATTTGACGGCGAGCGTTTTGGCTACGCCGGGCACGCCCTCGATCAGCGCGTGGCCGCCGCAGAGAAGCGTCAGCAGCGCCTGGTCGATCAGCTGCTGCTGGCCGGCGATGATGCGGCCGATCTGCGCGCGGCCCTGCTCCATCAGTTGAAAGGCGGACTGGACTTGACTGTAGGGCTGCTCTTGCTCACTCATGGGGGCGATTTCCTTCTGGGCATTCCGGCATTTACGGATGTTGGGGCCGAGTGGTGCGCTCGGCGAGGGTTTTGAGGTCGTGGTCGAGCGCCTTGACCAGCGCAAGCGCGCTGCGCGGGGCGAGCGATTGGTAGCGTGCATCGAGAGCCTGGTTGAGATGTTCGGCAAGTTCGCTCCAATCGCCGGGATAGCGGGAATTCAGCGCCTTCGCGATGGTAGCAGCGTCGGACTGAACGATCTCGCGCGGCAAGCCACAGCGATCGCGCAGAAAACGGAGCAGCCGCTGGCGAGCGCCTTCGGTAGCCGCCTGGGTGGCGCCGCCTTTGCGATAGAGCTGGCCCATCGACTCGGCGAACTCGATGGGCGACGTGCGCGGCAGGCGCGCCAGCGGGCGGATGGGGCCATTGCGGCGGCTGAACGAGAGGATCAACAGCAGCGCGACAAAGGCCGTCTGCCAGGCGATCTGCTGCAACGGCAGGCCGCGCGTCAGGTCGTAGAGCGAGGTCTCGATGCCGTGGAAGTATTCATCGAAAAAAATGCTGTGGCCCGGCTGGCTGGAGCCGTCGGCGCCGAGGCCGCCAACACTGGCCAGCAGCAGCTTCAGGCTGGCGTCGTCTTTCAGGCCGCCGTTGGTCAGGGGCATCGCGGAACTCCACCAGATGGCGGTTCCCGCTCCAACGCGGTAGGAGACGACGACCGCGTCGCCGCCGCACCACTGCTCCACGTGGACTGCGGGAGTAAGCGCGGTCCAGCGGAAGTCATCGTTGAGGGAGACCTGCCCGGCGCGGGCGAGCAGGCTGCGGCCCTCCGGGGTGGTCAGGCAAACCTTGCGGAAGAATTGGGTTGGCGGCCCAATGGCTGCCTCGGGAAGCAGGCTTGCCCCTCCCGGGCCGGTGACCACAACCCTGCCGCCACGCTTCAGGAAGGCTGCGATGTCCGTGCGCGCGGATTCGAGTTGTCCCGGCTGGACAAAGGGCTCGGCGAAGATGACCGTGGTGTCGCGCGCATCCACCTGGGCGAGCGCCGAGGGCGGTTGCTCCCAACGCTGAGCGGAGTAGCCCAGGTCGCCCAGCAGCAGGTACGCGGCCTTGGTGCCGGCGGTGCCGCTGTTGTAGGTGGTGGGGGACTTGTCGGAGTCGTCATTGGGCGCCAGCAGGCTTGCCCCCGCGATGATCAGCAGCACCGCGCCCGCGAACAGCAGCACGAGTTTTCGTTCGCGATTCGGCTTCATGCGCGTCTCAGGTCCTCGAAGAGTGCGAGCGCCTGTACGTAATCCTCAGAAGAGGCCGCGCGGAGGCCGTACCAGATGCGTTCGAAGATGCGGGTGACGGAGCGCAGCGTAACTTGCCGGGGTGAGTTGCGTTCCAGCAACTCCAGGTATTCGCGCGGGGTTCGCGCGGCGTCGCGGCGCCACAGCCGGTGGCTTTCCAGCACGACGATGCTTGCCCAGTAGAGGCAGTGAATCGCCTCGCGCCAATTGCTGTTCTGCGCCTCGACGCGCGCGCGATCCGCCCAGTCGTCGGCTTCCTTCTGCCAGTGCGAAGCGGGCATCATGGCGTTCAGCGAGATGGCGAGGCGTTCGCGCTGCACGGTCCGCACAGCCCATATGAGCGCCAGCAGGACGGCGAGACCGACAAAGCCCCACTCCAGCACGGGTCCCAGCCAGGGGGACCGGTGGCCGAAGTCGGCGGTTGCGCTGAAGATGCGATAGAACCAGTCCCAGAACTGCGCGACCTTGCGGTCGAGCCAGGATTCGCCGCCGACAACGCGGAACTCCGGACGCGCGAGGATTGAGTTGGCAGCGCGGCGTGCGGGCGCAAACGCCGGTTGCGGCGCTACAGCGGCGCCGGCGGCAGCCAGTTCCCGGTCCAGCCGCGCGGACGCCTGATCGAGCAGCGAATTGCGATCGGCGAGCGCAGGGTTGCGGGCATCGTCCAGCAGCTTCCGCAGCCACTGCCAGCGCACCTGATAGGTCTCGCCGGACCACACGATTTTGTCGTCGTCTCCGACTGCGGCGGGATCGCAGGCACCGGCATTGTCGCGGCAGGCACGCACCAGGCCGCCGAGCGATTGGACATGCGCGCGATAGCTATCCGGCGTAGTCTGCTGCACCGGCGGTTGCAGCACCGGAGCACCGGACTGCGCGAGAGCGGGCAGCCAGGCGAGCGCAAGCAGCAGAAAGGTCCACCTCAGGGCGGGTGCCATGCGCTTATATCTGCTCCGGGGTAGGTTGCGTAATTTCCGGATGAGCGGCCTCCGCGATGGGTGGCGGCGCGGGAAGCGGCGAAGCTGCAGTTGCGCCGCGCAGCAGAATCTCGATGTCGAAACCCTCCCGGCGCACGCGTTCGTCGAAGTAAAAGAGGCAGAACCCAATCGCCGCGACCGGGCCAACCATGGAAGTGGAGACGAAATTGACCGTCAGCACGATTCCCTGCAGCACATAATGCTGCGCGGTCGGATTGCGCAACAGCATAAGGGCCAACGGCGTCTGGATGACAGCAGCAACCAGCGAAAGCGCATAAACCAGGAGCAGCAGGAGGAAGATGCGGCCAATGCGGCCGGTGGCCAGGTTCTTGCTGCGCCGCATCGCCGCGCGCACGCCCAGGTTCTCGATGACCGCTGCGGGAACGGCCAGCGAGTTGCGCAGATAGGCGATCACCCCGTAGACCAGGGCGGCAAGAAAACCGAGGAGCATAAAGATGCCAAGCAGGATCGCCGCCGAGGGCCCGCGCATGCCTGGAATCAGCAACACCAGAAATGGGACCAGCAGCAGCATGAAAGCCCAGGAGGCGCTCCACCCCTGCCAGATCGCGACACCCAGGCAGCGCAGCCAGAGCCGGCGCGCGGTACGCAGTGCGCTGCCCAGCGAAGTTGGCTCGCCCAGGTAGATCGCATTCACCGCGGTCGTGGTAGCTGCCAGCGTAAGGCTGTACGCGATCAGGTACAGACCCAGTTGCAGGAAAGCGAACCCGGCGGACACCAAGGCATACGAACGCGAGGCGACGGTGATCCCCGTGGCGTAAGCGTAAAGCAGGTGCAGCACCGCGACCCCCACCGAGACACCGGCCGAAACCGCGGAAAGTCCCACCAGAAGCCAGAAATGAGCCCGGTAAATGGACAGCACGCGGTCCAGAATCTCGCCCACCGCCAGCGGACGAAGATCATACGCCGGAGCCAGCGGCGGAGGAGGCGCTGCCGGGGCCGAATCGTAAGCCGGCGGAAACGGACTGATCCAGTCCTGCGGTGTCATTCTGGTCTCCTGGCATGTTGCCATTCCAAGCGGGTGGGTTGACCGAGAATGGTAGCACAGTGGCAGGCCGAATCCGATGGCTTTTCGCGCGTCGCAATCGCCGCCGCGCCCGCAGCCTGGCGTTCCGATCTTCCTGAAACCTGTACAATTCTCCCGATTCCGAAAGTGTCGTACAGCGGGGTGTTGGATTGCCGGTAACCATAGATTCGCAGGGTGTGCCTCGGGGATCGGGCGCCGGGCGCAAGCTGCTTGTCCTGCTTGCTCTCGTCGTTGGATTCGTGTTCGCGGGACGGGCGGCCTTGTCCTATTGGGTCGATTTGCTGTGGTTCCGGTCGCTCGACTACGGAGACGTATTCTGGACTACGCTTCGCCTGCAATGGGGGACCTTCATCGTCTTCGCACTGGCGACCTTCCTCATCCTGTATGCGGCGTTTTCCGCGCTCAAGCGGACCTACCAGGGTTATCTGCCCAGCGATCACACGATTGTCTTCGGCGGCCAACCGGTAAATCTCTCCGTCGATCCCGTTTTGCGCATCCTCAGCCTGGTCGTTTCGCTGGTGGTCGCAGCCGGCTCCGGCGCCACCATGGCATCGGACTGGCCCACGCTGGCGCTGTTCTGGTACGCCCCACGATCCATGGGCGGCGTCACTGACCCCATCTTCGGCAAGCCCCTGAATTTCTTCCTGTTCACCCTCCCCGCCGCAGAACTCATCCTGGGCTGGCTGCTTACACTGTCCGCGATCGTCTGCGTGGCCGCCCTTCTATTTGCCCTGATGGCAGGCGGCTCCCAGGCACTCGGCAAGCGGCGCACTCCGTATGGCCCTTCGCCCTGGCGCGGATTTTCGCTTGCCGCCAGCCCCCTGCTGCTTCTGCTCGCATGCAACGTTTACTTCAGCCGATTCCAGAGTGAGCTGGAACATCACACCATCTTCGACGGCATCACCTACACCGACGCCCACGTGGTGCTCAACGGACTGTTGCTGGTCTGCGCGGCGCTGGTCTTCGGGGCGGTGTTTGCTGCCGTCAGTGCCGTGCGCCGACCCGGCGGCCGTACGCTGGTCGTCGCCGTCGTTCCCGCCGTGGTTTGTTACATCCTCCTGGGGGTCGTCAGCTGGTACGTCAGCAGCTTCATCGTCAAGCCGAACGAACTGGATCGCGAAACGCCATACATCGCCTACAACATCGCGCTGACGCGGCAGGCTTACGGCCTGGACCGCTTCTCCCAGCGCGAGTTCCCCGCCGAAACCACGGTCGATGCCGCCGACCCCGCCAACAACCAGCCGACGCTGCAGAACATCCGCCTGTGGGACTGGCATGCGCTGCAGGACACGCTGCGCCAGGTCCAGGAAATCCGCACCTACTATGATTTTCCCGACATCGACATCGATCGCTACACCATTAACGGCGCCCTGCGCGAAGTGATGATCGGCACGCGTGAGTTGAACGTCGACAAGCTCCCCGAGAGCAGCCGCAACTGGATCAATGAGAAGCTTATCTACACCCACGGCTACGGAATCACCATGAATCCTGTCAACGGGTTCACCTCCGAAGGCCTGCCCACCCTGCTGCTGAGCAACATGCCGATACAGAGCACCGTGCCCGGCCTCAACGTCACCCGCCCCGAGATCTACTTTGGCGAACTCACCGACACCGACGTCTACGTCAAGACCAAGCAGCAGGAATTCGATTACCCGCAGGGGGCCAGCAATAGCCTCACCTCCTACCAGGGGACCGGCGGCATCACTGTTGGGGGCTTTCTCAACCGCATCGCGATCGCCTTCGATCGCGACGACCTGGGCAAGCTGCCCTTCAGCGACGACGTCAATTCCCAGAGCCGTCTGCTGATGCGACGCAACGTGCGCGAGCGCGTCGCCACCCTGGCGCCGTTTCTCAGCTTCGACCAGGACCCCTACATGGTGGTTGGCGACGATGGCCGTCTCTTCTGGATGATGGACGCCTTCACCACCTCCGACAGCTATCCGTATTCGACCCACTCGAATCTCGACGACAACTCCATCAACTACATGCGCAACAGCGTCAAGGTTGTGATTGACGCCTACAATGGCACCACCACGTTCTACGTCTTCGACAGCGAAGACCCAGTCCTGGCCACCTACCGGCGCATCTTCCCCACCCTGTTCAAAGACGCATCCCTGATGCCCGCCGACCTGCGCAAGCATGTGCGCTATCCGGAGAAGCTGTTCAAGCTGCAGGCAGATGTCTACGGCCTGTATCACATGACCGATCCGCAGGTCTTCTTCAACCGCGAGGACCTGTGGACCGTTGCTACCGAAACCGGAACCGACAGCAACGGCCAGCAGGCCAGCCAGGAGATGGAGCCCAACTTCGTCCTGATGAAACTGCCCGGCGAACCCGACGTGGAGTTTGTGGAGATTCTCCCGTTCACCCCCGCCAACCGCAACAACCTGATTGGCTGGATCGCCGGCCGCAGTGACGGCGCGAACTACGGCACCTCCGTGGTCTACGACTTCCCCAAGACCAAACTCGTCGACGGCCCGCAGCAGGTTGAGTCGCGCATCGACCAGAACGCGCAGCTCTCCGGGCAACTGACGCTGTGGAACCAGCAGGGGTCGCATGTGGTCCGAGGCAATCTGCTTGTGATCCCCACCGGCAAGGCGCTGCTGTATGCGGAGCCCATCTACCTGCAGGCCCAGCAAAGCCCCATGCCGGAACTGCGCTTGGTCGTCCTCGCGCTACAGGACCGCCTCGCCTATGGGCCCACCTTCGAGGCTGCGCTCGCTTCTCTCTTCGGCGGCGAGGCCTCCGGCGTGACTGCCACGCAGGCGCCGGCTACAGCAGCACCGTCACCCTCTGCAGGGGCGGCGCAGCCCGCGGCGGACCTGAATTCCCTGATTGCCGAGGCCGGCAAGGACTTTGCCGACTACCAGCGCCTGACAGCGGAAGGCAAGCTGGGCGAAGCCGGACAGAAGCTGGATCAGCTGAAGGTCGTCCTTGACCAGTTGAACGCGCGCAAAAGGTAGTTCGCTTTGGCGAGGCACTGCATCCTATTTGCACAGCATGAAACTCAGCCTAAAACGCGTTTACGAACAGCCGACGCCGGAAGATGGAACGCGAGTGCTGGTAGACCGGTTATGGCCTCGCGGGCTGACCAAGGAAAAAGCGCACGTCGATCTGTGGCTGAAGGAGATTGCGCCCAGCACAGAGTTGCGGAAGTGGTTCGGCCATGATCCCTCGCGATGGGCAGAGTTCAAACGCCGGTATCGCGCCGAGTTGGGGAAAAACCAGGAGCAGGTTGCGCAATTGCGAGCGGAGATGAAGAAGGGACCCGTGACGCTCGTCTACGGTGCGAGGGACGAGCAGCACAACGAGGCAGTTGTGCTGCTGGACTACCTGACCCGCTGATCGGCTTGTGACAAATCCACGGTGTGGATGCAAGAATGGCAGGGAGTATGACCCTCGACAGGCGGTGACCGTGGCTGCGGACTCCCAGGCTGACCTTGCGCAGAGGCTCGCTTCCATCCACACCGAATCCGGCTCCAGCCTGCTCGCGTTGGTCGAGGCATCGCCCATTCTGTTGATCTTCCTGCGGCACTTCGGCTGTTCCTTTTGCCGCAAGGCCATCAGCGATATCGCAGAACTTCGCGGCAAACTAGCCGCGCGCGGAGTGCAGCCGGTGTTTGTGCATCTGGGCACGCCGGAGCGCGCCAAGCCCTACTTCGACTACTACCACCTTGAGGATGTAGAACGCGTCAGCGATCCGGATGCGACGATCTATCGTGACCCGGTGTTCGCGCTGGGCCGCGTCCATCCGCTGTGGCACGTGGTGAATCCGGTGGTGTTGGGCGGATGGTTGAAGGGCGCAATCTTCAAGCACGGCATCGGCGCCATCCGGGAAGACGGCCACCAGATGCCTGGGCTGTTCTTCCTCAAGGGTCCGAAGATCGTACGCCGGTTCCGTTACAAGACCATCGCCGACGAACCCGATTACCTGAAGCTGGTTGGCTGACCCTACTGCGCGCCGCGATGCACCGCGTCGTCGTAGAGCGGCAGGATATGCAGATGAATCCGCACCAGCGACGGGTTGGAGCCGCGGAAGTTCAGGCCGCGGTCCGTCTGGTCGCCGTTCAGGGTCCGCGTCGCCTGCCAAACCCCATCGACATACTGCCCCTCTTCGGCGCGCAGAATCTCCATCTGCTGGTTCGGCTGTTTCTCCAGGTCAGTTGCCGACACTACAAAGCTGACGCTGACATCGAATCCGGTGACCAGAAAATCGAGCGGCCCAAGCTGCGCCACCAGCGCGCGACCCTGCAGCGTGGGCGTTCCCGGAGGGAATGCGCCATCGGGCTGGGGGAAGCCGAACGAGACCACCGCATCGGCCCCAGGCAAATGGATCGACTGGCGTGCTGCGCCCTTGTCCTCCACGGCGGTATACAACCGGCCGTCCAGGTTGAACGCGGCGATCTGCTCCTCGATTGGATGGAACAGCGCGTAGTTCTCCGCCGGGTTCACACGGTCCGCGTTGGCGGAAGCGGCGATACCCTGCGGATTGGGGACCGGGGGCTGTAGCGAGCGATCGATGCCAAAGGGAGAAAACCCAATCGCGCCGTGTCCCAGCGCATAGAAGAAGTAACGCCCGAAGGTCGCGTCGAAGTGGCTCTCGGGAAAGAAGAGCGGATTGTCGGGGCGAGCGTAGGTTGCCACGATACTGCGGAAAAGCGAGAAGTCGTCCGAGTAGAAGTCGGGCGCGAGAATGTCGATCGCCGGCGCGGCGGCCTTCCAGATGGGCACATTGGCCTGCTGCGGGCCGCCCGATGGATACTCCTGGCCTGCGCTTGGCCGGTTCCGGTTCTCCAGCGCGTGCACTGGATAGGCAAACCACACGTTGCAGTACATCGGCAGCGGAAACTCAGCCTTGCCCGCCGCCGCGACCTGGTTGATGTAGTGGGCAGTAGAGTAGGCCTGAAAGCTCTCGTCGGCATCCGGCCCGAAGGCTTTGGTCCAGTTGCCGGGGCGCAGCTTCATCGCGCGCGCAAAGTCCGCAGGTACGTCGCCATCGAATGCCTTTTGCGCGGCGGGAGAGTAATCCCGGATCGAGCCAATGGTGCCGGACTCATTCTCCACCTGCACCATAATGACCGTGTGCTGCGTACCGTCGATGGACTTCACGTGGCGCATCAGCGCCGCGAACGCGGTTTTGTCCGCATCCAGATTCGCCTGCGAGTTGGCAGACATCACATCAAGCAGCTTGCCGTCGGCGTTCTCCTGGCGCGGATAGGTCTTCGGGTCGGACTTCATCCACTCCGGAACGTAGTGGTTCTGGCCGTTTTTCCAGGTCCCAAACCACAGCAGCACCAGGCGCAGACGATGTTCGCGCGCCTGCTGCACCAGCAGGTCGAGGTTGCGGAAGTCGAAGCTGCCGCGCGTCGGCTCCATCTGCTCCCAGTAGACAGGCGCCTCCACGGTGTTGGCGTGGATCGCTTCGGCCGCGCTCCAGGCCGCGGGCAGCGGAGCCGGCCAGGCGCTGGAGTTGTTGATCTGCCCGCCCAGAAGCAGGAACGGCTTGCCGTCGACGATCAGCGCGAAGTGACCCTCGCGCTTCTCCAGGTGGGGGATATCGGTCGATTGGGCTGGAGCAACAGGAGCATAGAGCAAGGACAACACGAGCGTGCACAGGGCCAGCTTCTTCGTCATTCTTCCGTTTTCCTTAGGCAAATACACAGCGGCACCCTACTTGATCAACATTGACACAATGCTGGCCGACATCAGGTTCGCCATCGTGCCCGCGAGCATCGCGCGGAAACCGAGCCGCGCCAGATCGTTGCGGCGGTTGGGCACCAGTGCTCCGATGCCGCCAATCTGCATGCCGATCGAGCCCAGGTTGGCGAATCCGCACAGCGCAAACGTTGCGATGGAAAACGTCCGCGGCGTGAGCGTGCTCTTCCAAAGGCCCAGCTGCGTGTAAGCAACGAACTCGTTGAGCACCGCGCGGGTGCCGAGCAGATTGCCAATCTTCTGGCACTCGGCCCAGGGAATGCCGATGAGCCACGCGACGGGTGAGGCGAGCGTGCCCAGCGCATTGCCGAGCGAGTGCGGAAAGGGAATATGGCCGTGGGCCCAGAGAGAGTTCGAGATGCCGAGCATACAAGCGTTGACGAGGCCGACCAGCGCAAGAAAACTGATCAGCATAATGGCGACGTTGAACGCCAGCGCGCCCCCGTCTATGGTGCCGCGCGCGATCGCGCCAACGAAGTTCTCATTGGCGTGCTCCTCCGACGGCGGCATATGCACCGTGCCTGCGGTCGCCGGCACTTCTGTCTCCGGGACCAGCATCTTAGCCACGAGGATGGTCCCCGGCGCGGTCATGATCACCGCCGACAGCAGGTCCTTCGCGTTGATGCCGAAACTGATGTACGCAGCCATGATGCCGCCCGAAACGTGCGCCATTCCGGAGGTCATGATGGTCATCAGCTCGGAGTTGGTCGCGCCCGAAAGGAACGGCCGGATGGTCAGCGGCGCCTCGGTCTGGCCCATAAAGATGCTGGCTGCGACGTTGGTGCTCTCCGCGCCGCTGGTGCCCATGGTCCGCTGCATGATCCAGGCCACCACCTTGATGATCTGCTGCATCAGCCCGATGTGGTACAGGATGGCGAAGAACGCAGACACGAAGATGATGGTCGGCAGCACTGCGAAGGCGAAGACGTTGAGCGGGCTGTGGGGATCGCCGAGGGGACCAAAGACCATCGTGGAGCCGTCGGCCGCGTGGCCGAGCATTGAGGTAACCGCACTGCTCGCTACCCGGAGCACACGCTGCCCAAAGACCCACTTAATCACCAGGAACGCAAAAACGATCTGCAACCCCAGTCCCCACACCACGGTGCGCCAGCGTATGGCACGGCGATTGGTAGAGAGCGCGTAAGCAACGCCGAGAAATGTGATAAGTCCAAGAAGACCGGTAAATCGTGCCAAGTCAGGCTCCGTGCTAAAGAGGTTTCGAAGTGTGAACCGAGTGTAACGGATGGCCGCGCACGACGGCAGAAGTTTGTTGTGTCAGATTGCCGTCTCCAGCCAGAAGCCGGCGCGGATGGTTATAATCCACCCACCAAATCCTGTTCCGGAGAAACCGCATGCGTCTTCCCCGCCTCATCGTTTGCATCGTCGTTTTGTGTGGATTGGCTGCAGGAAACGCCCGCGCCCAGGCGCCTGCGGCTGCGGCGTCTGAAGACGCGGGCCGCAGCATCGCCGGCGGCGGCATCACCGTTCCGGGCTGGGAAGGCAAACCCGATGCCGGCGCCGAGAAGGCCGGGCAGACCGTGAAAGACGCCAAGCTGGCTCCGGAAGGCGCTGGAATGCGCGTCACGACCGGGCCGGCGATCACTTACTGGAATCCGAAAAACGTGGCCAAGGGCGACTACACCGTGTCGGCGACGTTCTACGAGCCGAAGTTCATGAACCTGAATGACCATCCTCATCCGTACGGGATTGTGATCGGCGGCAACGACATGGGAACCGCGCAGCAAAGCCTGCTGTACTGCGCGGCCTACGGCAACGGGACGTTCATCGTCCGCGGCTTCGGGCCGGACCCGTTCCAGATGGGCGGACGGCGGCCCACGGCGAACGACGCCGTCCACAAGGCCGCTGGAGTCGATCAGCCGGTGACGCAAGTGATCGCCATGTCGGTCAAGGGCGACAACGTGACCTGCTCGATCAACGGGACCGTTGTGGCGACCTACGCCAAGGCGGATCTGATCGCGCCCGGAAAACTGAAGTCGACCGACGGCGTGTACGGAATCCGCTTTGCCCACAATACCGATGCGGTGGTGACGGACCTGAAGCTGACGACGCCGTAGAAGCCTGGCCGGTACGGCTATCCTCGATCCTCCTTGCGGACGATTTCGCGGACCAACGGGATGGGCTGGGGCTGTTCGGGCGAAATCTGCAGCGTTTCGTGCAGCATCGCTGCAGGTTCGTCCAGCAAAGCGGCGTCTTCGCTGAACAGGGTGACCAGCGGCTGGCCTGCTTCCAGGCGGTCGCCGAGTTTGGCGTGCATCTCGATGCCAGCATGCGCACCGACGGGATCGCCGGGGCGGGCGCGACCGGCGCCGAGGCGCTGCACCGCCCAGCCGATCTGGGTGCAATTCATGCCGGCCAGGTAGCCCGCGCGCTCGGCGCTCAGAGTGCGGCTCGCCGTCGGTTTGTGAAATGCCGCTGGATTGGCCAGGGCAGCTTCGGCCGCTTGCCAATCGTCGGACTGCAACTGCGCCATCATCAGGAACTGCCGATAGGCTGAGCCGTCGACCATCCGTTCCGCGGCGAGGTCTGCTCCTGCCTCAGGCGTCGCCACTCGTCCGCCGAGGTGGAGCATGTGGCCCGTCAGCGCGTAGGTCAGCGCCATCAGGTCCGACGAAAGCTGAAGCTTCCGCGGCGGCAACGCAAACGGGTGATCCGCGGAGAAATGCTGAAAGAGTTCGAGGCATTCCTGCACCTCGACCCAGTTGCCGGCAAATCGTCCCAGAGGCTGATCCATCGAGGTCAACAGCGCGACGGTGCGCGTGCCTGCCAGCTCGCCGGTCTCCACCATCAGCCGCGCCAGCAACTGCGCGTCGGCGTATTTCGACATGAATGCGCCACTGCCGGTCTTCACATCCAGCACCAGCCCGTTCAGTCCCTCGGCCAGCTTCTTGCTCATGATGCTGGCCGTGATCAGGTAGGGCGATTCGACCGTGCCGGTATGGTCGCGCAGTGCATACAGGATGCGATCGGCAGGCACCAGCGTGGGCGTCTGGCCGGCCATCGCGAAGCCACACTTCTCGATAATCGAAAGGAACTCCGGCAGCGGAAGCTGGGTGCGGAATCCGGGAATGGTCTCCAGTTTGTCCAGCGTTCCGCCGGTGTGGCCCAAGCTGCGGCCGGAGATCATCGGGTCGCACAGGCTGCGCCTTCCGCCCAGCGTTTCGGGCAAGCCGGCGGCCGCAACAATGGGCGCAATCAGCAGCGATGTCTTGTCGCCCACGCCGCCGGTGGAGTGCTTGTCCACCGCGAAGCAGCCGAGGGGCGACGGGTCGAACACCTCGCCGGAGAAGCGCATCGCCTGAGTCAGCGCGGCCAGCTCCTCCGGGCTCAGACCGCGCAGGAAGACGGCCATCAGGAGGGCCGCGGTCTGCGCGTCAGTAGGTGGGGCGGCGGGCGACTTGCGGGCGACCAGGGCGCGGATGAAATCCTGGATCTCGGCGTCGGTTAGAACCCGGCCGTCGCGTTTGTGCTGGATTACGTCAATAGGATGAATCGTCACTTGTACCCAATTCAATGTTGCTGTTCGGTTTGGCAGGAGCGGCCAGGAAGACCCTCCTGTGATCTTGGGGATGAGCCCTGCGGAATGTTCCGGTTAGCTGGAGGGTGTCACGCCAACATTGAGGTTCCCGCTACGTTCATAAAACCATTGTAGTTTCGCAGGCCGTAGCCTCATGTGAATCCGGGCTGCATTCGAACAAAGATCTGAGCCCGCAGCTCATTTGCTCCCTGCTTAAATTGTACGAGTTTGAGAGGGGAAAACTGACAACAAAATGAATTGCGAAAAGGCGCGGCTCCTGGCGATTTCTTTTTTCGAGGACTCAAGGGGCTTGACCTGCGATCTTGCTGAGCAAAATCGCAAAGAAAACCCGCGCTTGCACCAGTTCGGAATCGATTGGTGGTCTTGGGAGATGGTCTTGGGAGAAGCGCCTCACTTAAGGTAATGGCGCCAGTCGAAAATGACGCGCACGCCGGTGGTAACGACGGTGTGCCCATCCGGCGCCGGTGCATTTGCCGGCGAGATCACCCGAATGGCGGTCGGGATGTCGAAGCCCACGTAGGGTTGCAGCATCAAGCCGGAGCTCTGGTCGACGGAAAAAGTGCGGAACAGGCGCCACTCCAGTACCGGAAACTCCACTTGCAGGGAGTTGAGGGCGACCGTGGGAGTATTCGCGGGGGACACGCCCGGAGTGGGCAGTTGAAATGGATGATCGATGCCCTTGCGATAGATACTTACGCCCACTTCGCGCCCGAGCACCATCTGCAGGCGGCCGGCGCGGGTTGAGATGCCGGCCTGCCAGGGGACGACTCCGCCATTGACGGCGCCTACCAGCATTTTTTGCAGTTTTACGGGCGATGTAAAGGCAAGGATGGGCGCCGCGACAGCCAGGTCGCCGGGGACCAGCCAGAAAGGCATCCGCAGGCGTGCGGTAATTGCGCCGCGGCCGGGAACGGTGGATGCGCCGCTGGCGTGGGAGTCATCGCGAACACCGCCTTCGAGGAAAACCAGCCCGTCACTGGAATCGTTGAGCACACCATCCATGCCCAGGCCGACGCGGGCCGCCAACTCGACGCCGGAGATGCCACTGGCGCCATCCTCGCCGGAGCCAAAGCCGTGGGTCAGCAATCCACCGCGGAATCCGGTCGATAAGCCGATAAACGCCCCCATCTCCGTGCGGAAGCGAGGCAGTTCGCCCGGGCCTTTGCCCAGTCCAGGTACGGGCGTCTGCTTCAGGATGGGAACAACGATGGCGATATCCTTGCGCTTGCCGGCGGCCGTGGGGAATTGCGCTTCCTTGCAGACGTTGAACGATTCCGCTTCTCCGTACTTTGGATCGTCGGTGCCGGTCAGCTCGACCTTGCCGGCGAAGGAATCGAGAAGCTGCGCCAGGCTGTCGCGGACGGCGTTGGCAGCGCGGTCAGCGTCAGACGGCTTCATGTACGCATCGCCCTGGCCGACAAAGTGATCGCCGTTCCATGTCACCAGGGCAAGGCCGCGCTGGCTATAGAAGTCGTGCGTTCCCTTGCGCATGGCCGTTCTGCCCCAGTTGCCGGCGACGTGGCCGGCGGCGAAACTGTCCTCGAGGAAGTGCAGGGCGAAGGCTTCATCGGCCAGCGCCGCCCGGACGGCGTCTGCGCGGGTTGCAGCGGGCACCGCGCCGCCGGCGATCGATCGCGCCCGGTCCAGCGCGCGCAGGTGATACCAGACGTAAGTGCCGAGCGCGTTGATTTCAGCCTTCGGGCCAAGTGCGAGCCGCACGTAAGCCTCGGCGTCCATGTTGTCGTCGGTCCGCGCCAGCAGAAAGTGGGCATTGTTGGAACTGGCGCGGGTGACATACTCGGGGTCCGTACGCTCCAGGGCAAGATCGGAGTTGCGCACCGCGTTGCTGCGGTCGCTCTGGCGCCTGGCGGCGGCGAGTTGGGTCTTCAGCCGGGCCGCCACTCGCGCGACACCCAGGATCCAGGGTGCGTTCAGGGACGTGTCCAGCATCTCCTGCGCGGAGCAGGAGTGGTCTCCGGAGATGGCAGCCCACGCCGCAAAGTCGATGCAGGCCGGCTTGGGGCCCTGCGCCGGATCGGCGGCCTGCGCGCACAGCCGCGTTTCATGCCCGCCGCGGGCCTCCGTCCACAGCGTCTGCAACTGGGCCTGCTGGTCCGCGGTGAGCCGCTGCACGGCCAGCACGGCGATGTCACGGTGTTCCGGAAAGACCCAGGCAAAGGCCGGGAAGACCTGCAGCCAGACCAGCAGGAGAATCAGCGTGGATTTGAGAGGATGGCACCGCCTGGCAGGTCCGGCGCAGAACGCAAGCAAGCTGCGCGTTGCAGCCTTTGGCATGGTGGAGTGGCGGCTTCCTGCACCCATCGTTTTCATGACTCAGCTTTCCCAAGCCAACTCGTGTGTCTGCGGTGGTATACAAAAGTCTCAGTTTTTTCCGAATAGCGCAATTATGCCATGCGTTCTGCCCGATGCCACCCTGAATTTGGGCGAGCCAGGTTCCGCTGTGGCTCGAAGGACGGGTGCAATCCACGAACGCCTGGGTCTGCTGCCTGTAACTGCAAGCAGGAGGCCGATGCGGTGGGAGCAGTTCCGGAGTGCCGGCGCCTGGAGCTACATCGCAGGCTGGGTCTGGGCGGCGTTCCTGTCGCCAACGGCCGCGGGGTTGCTCTCCACCGCCAGATTGTCGATGGCGTACTGCAGGAATCGCCGCTCCAGCCGCGACTCCTGTTGCATGAACCGGCAGGACCCGACGACCTGCTCAATCAGGAAGCGAGGTTGATACGCGGCCAGCTCAATCTGCTTCTCCCGCTGGATTTTGTGGACGATGTTTTTGAATGTTTCCTCAGGGAGCGGGATTCCGTGGGCCTTGCATTCCTTGTCGAAAATCTGGCGATAGAGCTCGACGGAGGGCGCTCCGATCTTGATTTTGTAGGGCAGGCGACGCAGGAAGGCAGGGTCCATCAGGTCGGACGGCTCCAGGTTGGTGGAGAAGATGACCAACTCATCGAAGGGGATGCTGAAGCTCTTGCCCGTGTGCAGCTTCAGATAGTCAATGCGGCTCTCCAGCGGCACAATCCAGCGGTTCAGCAGGTTGGCTGGACTCACGAGCTGGCGGCCGAAGTCGTCGATGACGAAGCAACCGCCCAGCGCTTTCATATGCAGCGGCGCCTCGTAGAACTTTGAGGTTTCGTCGTAGCGAAGGTCCAGCATCTCCAGGGTCAGTTCGCCGCCGGCCACCACGAAGGGCCGCTTGCACGGCACCCAGCGGGCGTCCGTGGCCTGGCTGCGCAGGATGGATTGGCTGCCAGCGGACGCGTCTGGAGTGGTGGCGATGGGGATGTGAATGCTGGGATCGAAGACGCGGATGATCTGGCCCTCGACCTGGACGGCGTAAGGGATGTAGATCATGTCCTGGAAAACGTTGGCGAGGCGCAGCGCGAAGGTGGTTTTGCCGTTGCCGGGAGGGCCATAGAGCAGAATCGCGCGGCCGGAGTTCAACGCCGGGCCGGACTGCTCCACCAGGCTGTCCTCGACGGCCAGTTCGCCGAGGTTCTGGCGCACGCGGTCGAAGGTGATCACTTCGTTGGTAATCTTCTGCAGGTTGACGCGTTCGATGTACTGGTCCAGCGTGACTGGCGCCGGCCCGGTGTACTGCGACTTCTGGAACGCCTCCACAGCCCACCGCTTGCCCTCGTCGGTGAGCGAGTAGTTCATGGCGGCGGAGTTGTCCGCGCGGACGCCGCGCGCGTAGATCAGTTTGCGGTCGGAGGCCAGCCGAATCAGGTGGACGATGATGCTGGCGGGCAGCTTGATGGCATTGCCGAACTCGCGGTTAGACTCCAGCCGCCAGCTGTAGATCTGCTTGATGAACAGGCTGAGCAGTTCCGTCTCGTCGATTCCAGTGGCGCGCAGGTTCTCCGGCTCAACCGGGGTCTTGTGCATGAAGGCGTCGAGCGCCTCCTGGCGGAGGTGCCCCGCCGCAACCAGATGCTCCCCAAAGCGGCCGCCATGCCTGGCCTGCAGCGCGAGGGCATCGTTCATTTGCTCTACGGTGATGAGGTTTGCCCGGACGAGAAGGTGGCCGAGCTCTATTCGAAGTGCGATGGCACCCTCCTAGAGTCCTGGGGTCAAGGTCTTGTCAAACTCCATGAGTGTGCCACAGAAAGGAGGGCACCGCAGCTACACGTTCTGGTCATGTGCTGCGGGGAGCGGGGCATGGTAGCAGCTTCCCGAGGCAAACCCGGAGAGGGATGGCGGGAGCTGAGTGAGGCTCGGTTCCGGGCTATTCGGGGGTCAGGTGGAACGCGGCGGGCAGCAACTCCGCCAGCGTGGTTGAGACAGTTTCGCCGTCGGCGGAGGGATAGAAGATCGGGGTGCCGGGGTCGGCGAATTCCAGAATGGTCTGGCGGCAGGCCCCGCAGGGCATGCAGGCTGCGCCGTTCAGGTTGACGACCGCAACGGCGCGAATGCGGATCGCCGGACCGTAGAGCGTAACCGCCGCGGCGATGGCCGCCTGCTCTGCGCAGGAGGTGAGCCGATACGAGGCGTTTTCGACGTTGGTGCCAGCGACGATGGCCCCTTGCTGGCCGCCGTCCGGGTGCAGCAGAATGGCGGCGCCGACACGGAAACGGCTGTAGGGCGAGTAGGAGTGCTGCGCGGCCTCAGTGGCGCGCTGGTGCAGCGCGGCAATTTCAGCGGGAGAGAGAGGACTGGCTGGCATAGGGCTTGAGAGTAGCCGCTGGCAGGTGCGATAGCAAGAGCCGAGGCTGGGATGCCCGCATCAAAACTGTATCGCAGCGGCTATCCTGCTGTGATAGCACATGCTGCGATGCCGCCCACCCTGTCCAGATCGAAGAAAGTGAAGAGCAAGGAGACGCACACCCGGGCAAAGCCTGCCGCTGCCGACGCGCCGCGGTGCGGCGACTCCGATCTCCATTCCGGGCCGGATGACGCGCTCGCCCTCTTCCATCCCATTACGGCCGCCTGGTTTCGCGCGGCCTTCGCGGAGGCCACCGCGCCCCAGCAAGAGGGCTGGCCGGCGATTGCGCGGGGCGAGTCGACCCTGATCCTGGCGCCCACGGGCACAGGCAAAACGCTGGCCGCGTTTCTGTCCTGCCTGGACAAGCTGATGCTCGGACGCAGCGGCGACGAAGCTGCGCGCGGCTGCCGCGTGGTCTACATCTCGCCGCTGAAGGCGCTGGCCGCCGACGTCGAGCGCAACCTCCGCGTTCCGCTGGCAGGGATCGCAGACATGGCGCAGAAGGCTGGCGTCCCCGTGCGGATTCCCGCGATCAGCATGCGCACGGGTGACACTTCGCCAAATGAGCGCGCACGGTTTCGCCGCCATCCCGGCGACATCCTGATTACCACGCCGGAGTCGCTTTACCTGATCCTCACCTCGGAAGCTGCCGAGGGACTGCGTGCGGTGGAAACGGTCATCGTCGACGAAATCCACGCGCTCGTCCCCACCAAGCGCGGCGCGCACCTGGCACTGTCACTGGAGCGTCTGGAGGCGCTGGTGCGTGCCAGCGGCGGCGCGGGCCTGCAACGCATTGGGCTCTCCGCGACCCAGCGCCCGCTGGAGGAAGTCGCGCGATTTCTCGGCGGCGCGGTGCCCGGCGGGGTCGCAAATCAGCAGGCCGGCAAGGTCGCCAGCATCACTGTGCCAGACATCCTCGACCCGACCTCACTCGCAACGAGCACCGAGGTGCGAGCAGCGGACAACGCCTTATTTCGGCCGGTGACCATCGTGAATGCGGGTGCGCGCAAGCCGCTGGAACTGCGGGTCGAGGTTCCGGTTGAGGACATGGCGCGCCTGGGCGCCCCGGAGAACCAGCCTGCCGAGCCAGATGCGCAGACTTCGAAGCGAACCTCTATCTGGCAGAGTATTTATCCGAGCGTGCTGGAGATCGTTCGCAGGCGCACCTCGACGCTGATCTTCGTCAACGCGCGTCGAGTGGCAGAGCGTCTGGCCGGCGCGCTGAACGAGCTTGCCGGCGAGTCCATCGCCCGCGCGCACCACGGTTCGCTGGCCGCGGCGCAGCGGAGGGAGATCGAAGAGCTGTTGAAAGCCGGGCAGATCAAGGCGCTGGTGGCAACCAGCTCGCTCGAGCTGGGCATCGATATGGGCGCGATCGACCTGGTGATTCAGATTGAGGCGCCGCCCTCCGTGGCCAGCGGCATGCAGCGCATCGGACGCGCCGGGCATCACGTGGGCGCGCCGTCGCACGGCATCATCTTCCCCAAATATCGCGCGGACCTCGTCGCCTGCGCCGCTGTAACCCGCGCCATGCACGAGGGTCATGTGGAGTCGACGCGCTTCCTGCGCAATGCGCTGGATGTGCTGGCGCAGCAGATTGTGGCGATCGTCGCCCATCCTCCGCTCGACATCGTCGCATCGGAGCGCCGGTCGCGCTCGAACTCAGACGACGATCCCGGGCCGGGACTCTCGCGCGCTTCCCTGCTGGCGCTGGTCCGCAGCGCAGCGCCATTTGCCGGCCTGAGCACCGCCGCTTTCGACGGCGTGCTGGATATGCTGTCGGGCCGCTATCCATCGGATGAGTTCGCAGAACTGCGTCCCCGCATCACCTGGGACCGCACGCGCGACTGGCTGACGCCCCGGCATGGGGTTAAACGCATCGCCATCCTGAATGGCGGCACCATCCCCGATCGCGGCTTGTATGGCGTCTTCCTCGCCGGCGAACACAAGAAGCCGATGCGTGTGGGCGAATTGGATGAGGAGATGGTCTTCGAGAGCAAACCCGGCGAGACCTTTATCCTCGGCGCGTCCACCTGGCGCATCGAGGAGATTACGCACGATCGCGTGCTGGTCGCCCCCGCGCCGGGCGATCCCGGCAAGATGCCCTTCTGGCATGGCGACCGCGCCGGCCGCCCCATGGAATTTGGCCGGCGCATCGGCGCCCTGGTGCGCGAGCTGCGCGAGATGCCGCCGCCAGTCGCGGTCACCACCCTGGTGAAGATGCATGATCTGGAGGCCGGAGCCGCGGAAAACCTCATGCGCTATCTGGCCGACCAGGAGCTTGCAACCGGGGCCGTTCCCGACGATCGCACCATCGTCATCGAGCGCGTGCGCGACGAGTTGGGCGCCTGGCGCATCTGCGTGCTGACTCCGTTCGGCAGCAGGGTCCACACTCCCTGGGCGATGGCCGCGGCCGCAAAGATCCACGCCCAAGGCGGCCCGAAGGTCGAGACCATGGCGACCGAGGATGGCTTTGTGCTGCGCCTGCCCGAGTCGGATTCGCCTCCCGACGCGGCGCCGCTGTTGCTGCAGCCGCAGGAGGCCGCGGAACTGGTGATGGGGCAGCTCGGCTCGACCGCGCTGTTTGCGGCGAAGTTCCGGGAGAGCGCCGCGCGCGCCCTGCTGTTGCCGCGCCGCCGAGCCGACGGACGCACTCCGCTCTGGCAGCAGCGCAAGCGAGCCTACGACCTGCTCGCGGTGGCCAGCCAGTATCCCAGCTTTCCCATCCTGCTCGAAGCCTATCGCGAATGCCTGCGCGATGTCTTCGACATGCCGGCACTGATGGAGTTGATGCGCGGGATCGGCACGGGATCGCTGCGCGTCCATATCGTGGACTCTCCAACGCCGTCGCCGTTCGCGGCTGCGCTGCTGTTCGGCTACGTGGCCAATTACATCTACGATGGCGACGCGCCCCTGGCCGAGCGCCGCGCACAGGCGCTGTCCATCGACCAGGACCAGCTTCGCGAGCTGATGGGCGACGCCGACCTGCGCGAATTGCTGGATATCCATGCCATCGAGGACACCGAGGAACGCCTGCAGGCGCTGCTTGAGGAATCGAAGGCGCGCAACCTGGACGGCATCCACGATCTACTGCTGCGGCTGGGCGATTTGTCACCACGCGAGTTGCGTATTCGCTGCATTTCGGACAGCGTGGCTGAATCTGTAACCAAATTGGTGCGCGCGCGCCGCGTGATCGAGGGGACGGTCGCCGGAGAGAAGCGCTTGATCGCCGTGGAGGACGCGGGGCGCTATCGCGATGCGCTTGGAGTTGCGCTGCCCCCGGGCCTGCCCGCCGCATTTCTTCAGGCTGTTCCTGACGCGACGCTGGATTTGCTGCGACGGTACGCGCGCACGCATGGACCGTTTACCGCGCCGGAGTGCGCGCGGCGTTTCGGGCTGCCCGTCGCCGGCGTGGAAGCGACGCTGGAGCGGCTGGTTAGCCTGGGCCGCATCGTCGAGGGCGGCTTTCGTCCGGGCGGCATGCATCGCGAATGGTGCGACGTGGAAGTCCTGCGCACCATCCGCAGAAAATCTCTGGCTCGCCTCAGAAAAGAAGTCGAACCAGTAGAGCAGCCTGTGCTGGCGCGTCTGATCACGCGCTGGCAAGGCGTGGTGCAGCCGCGTCGCGGGCTCGATGCGCTGCTCGACGTCATTGAGAACTTGCAGGGAGCGCCGCTGCCCGCTTCGATCCTGGAGACAGAGATTCTGCCCGCGCGCATCCGCGGCTATCGCCCGGAAGATCTGGATACGTTGATCGCAGCGGGCGAGGTGACGTGGGCGGGCTTCGACGCGATTGGCGAGCGCGACGGCCGCATCGGCCTCTATCTCGCGGAAAAGCTGGAAGGGTTGTGGCCGGTGATGCCGTTTCCTGTTGTCCGTTCTCCGTTGTCCGTTGAAGACAAGAACCCGGAGCGGGAGGCTGCGGTCATTGCGTTCCTGCGGCAGCACGGCGCTTCCTTCTTCCAGCAGATTCATGATGCGGCCGGCGGCGGGTATCCCGGTGAGACGCTCGCCGCAATCTGGGCTCTGGTGTGGCGGGGAGCACTGACCAACGACGCCCTCCATGCGCTGCGGGCCTATTGCGTTCCGGCTGGGAAATCGAAGCATGCGAAGCGGTTGCATGAGCAGACGGGGTTCCGCTCGCGGCGCACCACACCTCCGACGGCGCAGGGCCGATGGGCCCTAAATCCGGCGGCGTTCGCGGAGGGCCGCAGTGCCACGGTCGCAACTACGCTGTGGAGTCACGCGATGGCGCAGCAGCTCTTGACGCGCTACGGCGTCGTCTTCCGCGAAACGGCGCACGCCGAGAACCTGCCCGGCGGATTCTCCGCGATCTACGACGTGCTGAAGGCGATGGAAGAAAGCGGGCGCGTGCGGCGCGGATACTTTGCCGCGAACCTGGGCGCGACACAGTTTGCGCTGCCCGCCGCGGTGGATCTGCTGCGGTCGCTCCGCGCCGAGCGCGAAGGCGAGCCCCGCGAACTGCTGCTGCTGGCGGCGACCGATCCCGCGAATCCCTACGGCGCACTATTGCGCTGGCCTGCGGGCGGCGATGCGGCGAGTTCCCTGACCCGCAGTGTTGGCGCGCGCGTCGTTCTGTGCGATGGGGCGCTCGCGGCCTATCTCCGCCGCGATAATCCCAATGTGCAAGTCTTTCTGCCGGATGATGAGCCGGCGCGCAGCCAAGTGGCGCGAGCGCTGGCGGAGTTCCTGGTCGCGTACGTGCGCGGCGATCGTGAAAACCATCCAGCCGGCCGCGCGGGGCTGGTGATTCCACGGTCAATGGTGTCGCGGTGGGAGCGAGCCCCATGGCGCGGGCGTTGCTGGACGCGGGATTCGTTGCCGGGGCCAAGGGCTTCAACGTCCGGCGGAGGCCATCTAACGCGCCGATGGAATTGCCGAAAGATTGATATAGTTGCTTGCTGCTCCGGGGCCGCGGGGCGATTCTGGCGGCATTTGAGGAGGATGCTATGAAACCGAACGATTCCGCGGCTCTGTTGGATTCTCTGCAAAAGACGCGCGGGCGCTTGACCGCAAAGCCTTCGCTGCCGCTGAGCGGCGGCCAATGCCGTAAACTTGATCCATGATTGATGATCTGGAATACCGATACTCCCCGGTGCGCGAGCGCGTTCGCGAGCTGCGGGAGTATCTTTGACTCGCCCCGCCTGAAGCGCGAACTAGCCGCCATTGAAGAGAAGATTTCCGACCCCGCAGTCTGGGCGGACGGCGCAAAATCGCAGCCGTTGATGCGCGAGCGCAAGCGGCTCGAAACCCTCCTCGCCGACGATGCCGAACTCGCCCGCCGGCAGGACGACATCGAGGCCTACTTCGAACTCGCCAAGGAAGGCGAGGCTACGGAGCCTGACCTCGAACGCGAAATCCCCGCGCTGATCGACTTCTCCGAAAAGCTCGAATCCAAGACCATGCTTTCGGGCGAGACCGACCCGCTGAACGCCATCGTTACCGTGCATCCCGGCGCGGGCGGCACCGAATCGCAGGACTGGGCCGAGATGCTGATGCGCATGTACCTGCGCTGGGCGGAGCGCCAGGGCTTCAAAACCGAGATCAACGAAATTCAGGATGGCGACGAGGCGGGCATCAAATCGGCCACCTTCACCATCACGGGCGACTTCGCCTTTGGGCTTTTATCCGGTGAAACGGGGGTTCACCGTCTGGTACGCATCTCGCCGTTCGACTCCGCCAAGCGCCGCCACACCAGCTTCGCCAGCGTCTTCGTCAGCCCGGAGATCGACGACACCATCGTCATCGACCTGAAGGTGGAAGACCTGCGCATCGACACCTACCGCTCCGGTGGAAAAGGTGGTCAACATGTGAACACCACCGACTCGGCCGTGCGCATCACGCACCTCCCCACCGGCCTGGTCACCGGCTGCCAGAACGAACGCTCGCAGCACAAGAACAAAGACCGCGCCATGAAGATGATGCGGTCGAAGTTGTACGAGTACGAGTTGGACAAGAAGAAAGCGGCGACGCGCAAGATCGAGGACTCGAAGCTGGAGATCGGCTTTGGCTCCCAGATTCGCAGCTACGTACTGCAGCCCTACCGCATGGCCAAGGACCTGCGCACGCGCGTCGAGGTCGGCGACGTCGACCGCGTGCTCGACGGCGACCTGGAGCCCTTTATCCGTGGATACCTGCGCATGCGCCGCGAAGGTACCCTGCCGTCCGTGGTCGAGGAAGACGAGATCGCCTAGTTGAGCCTTCCCGTCAGCTTCGCGCATCCAACTCCGCGTAGACCAGGGGGCAGAGTCCATGGCAAATGCTGACATCAAGAAGACTATTACCGAGCAGGAGGAACTCCTCAAGCAGTTGCTTACCTTGCTCGACGGTGGGCAGGCGCATGCGACGTTTGCCGATGCCGTGACGGATTTCCCGGTGGAGTTGCGTGGCGTTGCGCCTGACGGGCTGCCCTATTCGGCATGGCAACTGCTGGAGCACATGCGACTCGCGCTGAAGGACATCCTCGACTTTTCCGCGCCGCCTACGGGGGGATATCACGCGCTGAAGTGGCCGGACGCATATTGGCCGAAGGAAAAAGCGCCCGCATCCGCCGCGGCGTGGGACCGCTCGGTTGCGGCCGTCGATGAGGAGCTGGAGAAGTTCAAAGCGCTGCTGCAGAAGCCGGACGCGGACCTGACGAAGCCCTTTCGCTGGGGTACGGGGCAGAACCTGTTGCGCGAGACGCTGCTCATCGCGGACCACCAGGCGTACCACATTGGCGAGCTCATCGTGCTGCGCCGGCTGCTTGGCGCATGGAAGGCATAAGCCAGGAGGGTGAATTGAACGAGCCGGAAGTGATCGACGCAATGCTGGGCAGCGGGACGGGGCGGACCATTGCGGTCGTCGGCCTGTCGGCGAACCCTGGCAAGCCCAGCCACTACGTTTCCGAGTACATGCGGCAGCACGGATACAGGATTTACCCGATCAACCCCACGCTGGACTCGGTCCTCGGCGAAAAAAGCTATCCCTCGCTGGCCGCGCTTCCCATCAAGCCGGACGTGGTGAACGTGTTTCGGCTGCCGTCGTATATTCCTGCCATCGTGGACGAGATGCTGGCGCTGGGCCTGAAGAACCTGTGGGTACAACAGGGGATCGTGAATCTGGAGGCCGCACAGCGCGCCGAGCAGGGCGGCATTCGCGTCGTGATGGATCACTGCATTATGGTGGAACATCGAACAAGGCAGTAGTTCAGGCGCAGCTCCCGGCCGACCGGCGAACCAATACAATCGATATCGTGAGGATTCGGCAAACCAATTCGTGCTTGCTGGGGATGCTAGCGAGCTTCTTGACGGCCTGCGCTTTGCTGACGGGGGCGAGTGCGCGCGCGCAGATTGCCGTCGTAGGCAACGGCGGCCCCGGGCCAGTGAAGGCGCAGCACCTGACGGCGGAGCTGGTGTCGCTGGGGCCGGCCATTGCGCCGGGTGGAACGCAGGTCGTCGGCCTCGTGCTCAGCCTTGAGGAGAACTGGCACGTCTACTGGATCAACGCCGGCGATTCCGGCGAGCCGCCGCACATTGCATGGACCCTGCCCGCGGGCATTACCGCCGGGCCTATGCAGTTTCCCATCCCGGAGCGGCTGCCGCTGGGACCGCTGATGGACTTCGGCTACGAAGACCAGGTTGCCTTCCCTGTACCCATCTACGCAGCCCCCACGTTGAAACCGGGGCCGGTGCATCTGGACGCGCAGGTTGACTGGCTGGTGTGTGCGCAGGTTTGCATCCCAGGCAAGGCGCACCTGGGAATCGACCTTAAGGTGCAGCCGGGCGCGCCGCCGCCGTCGCAGGAGCCCCTCGTCGGCGCGCTGGGCCAGGCAATGTCACTCATGCCGAGGCCGCTGCCCGCCGGCGCCAGTTTCTCCGTCGCCGCGGACAAGCAGAACTTCGCGCTGACACTCATCAACGGCAAGCGAACGACAACTGCCGAGTTTTATCCGTTCGATAAAGACCCCACGGATGTCATCGCCAATGCGGCGGACCAGAAGGCTGAACCATTGCGCAACGGGATACGCCTTCTCGTCGAGCGCTCGCCCGACCTGGCCTCGCTGCCGCCCACGCTCCATGGTGTTTTACGGCTATCGGACACACTGGCGTACGACGTCACCGCTCCCGTAGTGGCCAGCAATACGCCGATTTTCCCGCCCCCGCCCACCACGCTGGCTGCAAGCGCCGGAGCCATCGGCCTGGCGTTCCTTGGCGGCATCATCCTCAACCTGATGCCATGCGTCTTTCCCGTGCTGTTCCTCAAGGGGCTGGCGCTGGCGCAGGCGGCCGGTGGTGGAGGGGCCGCGGACCTGGCAGCGCAACGCGGCCATCTGCGCCGTCACAGCCTGGTGTATACGCTGGGAATCCTGGTGTCGTTCTGGGTGATTGTGGCTGCCCTGCTGGTGCTGCGCGCCGGTGGAAGCCACGCGGGCTGGGGCTTCCAGTTGCAGTCGCGGGCGTTTCTTGCGGTGCTGGCGTCGTTCATGTTTTTCTTCGCGCTCTCGCTCGCGGGTCAGTTCGACATTGGGCTCACGCTCACCTCCGTCGGCGGCTCGCTCGCGCAGAAGCAGGGCTACGCGGGGAGCTTCTTCACCGGTGTGTTGGCAACGGTAGTGGCGACCCCATGCACCGCCCCACTGATGGGTGCGGCGATTGGC
This sequence comes from uncultured Acidobacteriaceae bacterium, assembly GCA_963764735.1. Classification (GTDB taxonomy): domain Bacteria; phylum Acidobacteriota; class Terriglobia; order Terriglobales; family Acidobacteriaceae; genus Edaphobacter. The sequence goes on along the minus strand of CAVXTS010000003.1, from coordinate 292,029 downwards.
TTTGCCCTGGCCCAGGCGGCGCCTGTCACCTTTGCGGTCTTCACCGCGCTGGCGCTAGGCCTTGCCGCTCCCTACGTGCTGCTCAGTTGGCAACCGGCGTGGGCGCGTTTGCTGCCGCGTCCGGGCGCGTGGATGGAGGTCTTCAAGCACATTACCGCCGCAATCTTTTTTGCAACGGCCATCTGGCTGGCGTGGGTCTACGGCCAGTTGTACGCAGCCGGCGACGGCGTCAACCAGGTGGCGCTGCTGCTCGGCTGCTTCCTGATGTTGGCCATCGCAGGATGGGCGCTGGGCCGCTGGCCGGCCACGCGTGCCAGCGGAATCGCGGCGGCAGTGCTGATCGCACTGGGGCTGGCGATTCCCTTGTCGCAGGCGCGCAGCGCAATGCGGGCCGGGGCGGCCGCACCCGGTGCAGCCGGCCCGGCCGCTTCAACCAGTGCCCCTGCCGATGGCGTTACCTGGACGCCGTACTCACAGCAGGCACTGGACGCCGCGCACGCAGCCGGCCATCCGGTCTTCATCGACTTCACCGCGGCGTGGTGTCTCAGTTGCCAGTACAACGAGCGTGCTGTGCTGAAGTCCGGCGACGTGGAGAGTGCGCTGCGCCACGGCAACGTCGTCACCATGAAGGCCGACTGGACCAGCGAAGACCCGGAGATCACCAGCAAGCTGGCTTCTGTAGGTCGCGCCGGCGTGCCAACCTATGTCCTCTATCCGGCAACCGCAGAGAGTGCCGCAGACGTACTGCCGGAGTTGCTGACCAAAGACCTGGTCCTCAAAGCGATCCAAAGAGATACGAAGTAGCAGCATCCCTCGACTTGCCGCGCGACCTCGGCCAGGTGCAGAATCTACTCAGCACGGTACGTAACGCCGTCCCGCGGCGATGGGCCTTCGAATCGAATCTCGAGGTGGCGCATGAAGCGTATCTGGTCCGTTCTTCTCCTCACAGTCTTCGCGGCTTCGGCCAATGTGGCAAAGGCGTTGCCGCCGGGTTCGACGGCGCCTAACTTCAAGGGCACCGACTCAAATGGAGCGCAGCACAGCCTCAGCGATTATCGCGGCAAGTTCGTAGTCCTCGAGTGGGCCAACCGCGGCTGCCCCTACGAGCAGAAGCACTACAAGAGCGGCAACATGGAATCGCTGCAAAAGCAGTGGACGGACAAAGGCGTGGTCTGGCTCAGCATTCTCTCTGATCCTCCCGGCCAGCAGGGATACGTCACACCGGCCGCGGAGAACGACTACCTGAAGACCATGCACGCCTCGCCGACGGCGGCGCTGCTGGATCCCACGGGCGCCATCGGTCGCCTATACGACGCGCGCACCACACCGCACATCTTCGTCATCGATCCCACCGGCAAACTCATCTACCAGGGGGCCATCGACAATCAGCCCACGCCGGACCCGGCCAGCCTGAAGGTCGCGGACAACTACCTGAACGATGCCTTGAACGCCGCCATGGCGGGCAAGCCGGTGGCCGTTGCCGTCACCAAGCCGTACGGGTGCGCAGTGCACTACTCCCACTAGCCGCCGTCAAACTTCCTACCGATGCCAACTCGCCCGCCGGGTTTCCCGGTACCCGGCAAGGGTACCCTCCCTGTGCGGCAACAGTTGCCGTTTCTGCGACTTGCTCCGGCTCTCACATCCCCAAAAGTGGTATTTCCGTTCCGCGGGTTGTAAGGTAGCTTTCTCCTCAGCACAGCACTTTTTTCGGGCTTCGCGTCCGCCAGGCGTCGGTTTCTTCAACCGGGGTGATTAGCCGAGTCGACCCTTCTTTTTCGTTGACGTTCCGCACCTGGCCTGCAAAGATGGGGTTAGTCGAGTAAAACCAGTGCATTGCCGGCCGATTCAAGAACGTAAGGAACTTCAAAAACAGCCGGCACCGCGTACGTCACCGTCCACCCCTTCGAATCTCAACATGTCGGCCGTGGGCGCGCGGATCGATATTCCATTAACAGTTATCCGCCAGAATTGGCGGCGATGTCCCGTCGACATGCGCTTGCATCGATCGAAGGGAGACCCCGATGAACCGGTCCCGAATTCGAATCCAGGTTGCCGTACTTGCCTTTCTTCTGCTTCCCGCCACAGCCGGAATTCTCGCCGTGCACGCCTCCGCCACCTGCGAGCGTTTCGTGCGCACTTACATCACCACGCCGGTGCGCAATCGGGTCAGCAGGCAAACCGCCGAGGCTTGGGCTGCCTGGCGGGTGGACCATCCCAATTGGAAGCCCAACCCAAACCTGCACCGCCCCAAGTATGTGATGACGCGGGAAGAGGCGACGCAGAAAGTTGACTTCGCCTGCTCCGTCCCCACCGATTCCACCTACCTGGATCTCTTCTTCACCCCCACGAACTTCGCCGCTCCGCCGATCATCGCCTCCATCCCCCCGATGGAGACCACGCAGGTCCTTCTGCCGCCCGGACTCCCGCCTCAGGTTGCGGAGGTCATGCCCGTGCTGCCCATCGTCCCACCAGTATTCCCGATGGTGGAGGTCGCGGGCGACACTCCCGAGCCAGCAAGCCTGTTGCTGGTTGCGACTGGCCTCACCTTTCTTGGCCTGATGCTGTGCGCCAAGGCTGCCCGCGCCGAAGCGTAGACCGCGGCGGCGCAACCGCCCGACCGCAATCCCCTCCGCCGGTCACCTCCCGTCCCTCCAGACGTAAAGGAATTCCGCGTCGCTTGCCGTCGCGACTTCTATGTTCTTTTGCCGGGTGGCGCGGCTTAGCGCGGAACGAATGTTCTCCTTCGTGTCCGGCAGCTCTGCCAGCGGGATCTTCAACGCAGTCCCGTTGCGAAGCTGTTCGATGTTTTCCAGCAGTTGCAGGATGATCTGCTTATGCTTGCCGTCCCGGCCCTTGGGAACATCCGCCTGAAGAATGGACTGAAACTTGGGTGCGCGAGCTTCCTTCACTGCCATAGTTCTGCCTCCGATGCATCCTTCTTGTCGTCTACGTTAACATAACGAGACGCTAACGTGACACTAATCTAGCAAATTATAGCCGCAATATACAGGTAGTCAAGTGGCAGTCCCCGCGCTTTGTTCACCGTGAACTGATTCTGTGTGACTTCCGCCCCAGCTAAAGCTGGCCCTCGCGCCTCCGCTAAACAGAAACCGGCCTAAGCTCGCCTCTGTCGGCTAGAAACAAAAGAGTTAGCCCGTATTTTCCCGCATGGGTTACGGTTCAATCCAGAGGTCAAATCCATGCCCCCCCAAATAAACTTCGAAGTCGTGAATCTCGCCGAGATACCATCGGCTGTGTTGGTAGGCAAGGCCCAGCGCCTGCCCCGAGTCGTGTTGGTAGTGGACGATGAACACGTCATCGCCGACACGTTGTCCGTCATCCTCTCCCGAAGCGGCTTCTCTGTCATGACGGCTTACGACGGCGAAACCGCGCTCGAGTCCGCCAAAGTTGTCCCGCCCGAACTGCTTCTCTCCGACGTGATGATGGGGCCCGGCATGGATGGCACCCAACTCGCCGTAGAGGTGCTGAAAGTCTCTCCTGCATGCAAGATCCTCTTGTTCTCAGGACACGCGGCTACGCGTGACCTGCTCGACAAGGCCCGCGAAGCCGGACACAACTTTACCCTCCTCGCCAAGCCGCTTCACCCGGCCGATCTGCTGGCGCGCATCAACGACTCCTTCGCCGCGGTGCGGTTGTCCCGGGAAGCATAGCCGGAGCCCCGTGGCGCGAGTTCCCTGCTCCACCGCCGAATCCTGCCAAAAAATGCGGTAGAATCTCGTCAATCGGGCCCTGACAATAAGGGGAGATTGCCGCAGATGCTGTCCTCGAGCTTGCACAGCGTTAAGGCCGGGTGTGGGTTATTGGTCGCGGGATTCCTTGTGACGGGCGCGCTGGTTGCGGCCCTTCCCGCATCGGCGCAGGAGGGGATGTCGACCCAGAACGGACCCTACGCGCAACCACCGCAACAGGAGCCTGCGCCCATCGAGCGCGAGACGCCGGAGCCGCCGCCCGGGCAGCCCGATCCCAATGCGGCGCCGCTGTCGAATTACGACCCCGCGCTCTTTCAGTACCCCGTCCCCAAAGCCCAGCTCGCGTTCCTGCTGCAATTCGACGGCGCGCCGTCCAGCCAGTTGTACAACGACAAGCAGTTCCACCGGCTGATGAAAGACTTCGTCCCCGACTGCACCTTCCACTACGGTTCGGACAAATCGTTGACCGAGGCGCTCGACGAGGTCATCAAGGGTTCGCCTGAGCCGGTGGTCGTCCACGAAGGCCGCTACGTCATGCTCTCCGGGCGCATGGGTCCCTATTTGGCCGGCAAGGGATTTCTCTGGATCGATACCCAGGACGGAATCGGCCTGGGCGGCTTTTATTTCCGCCCCACCAATGGCGAGCCCACACCGGTAGTCAACGTCTTCTCCCGCCAGGTGCAGAAAGAAATGCTGCTGGACTGGAGCGAACTGCCCCCGGCATTTGCCCGGGACCTGGTCGCCTGGGAGCAGTTTGACCGCGTTCCCGCCCTCACCACGCGCTACTTCATCACCGGCTCCAACAAAAAAATCCTGCTGGAGCACGATGAGGACTACTGCATGGCCACCGCCGCCGGAGCGGAATACAACGACTGCGAGCAGATGAACGCCGACGCCTCCGACATGGACGTAAATGCGGCTGAGTACCTGGAGCAGACCCACCACGTCACCAACGCGACCGCCTGGATGATCACCGATCCCGACCAGGTCGCGTGGGTCCAACTGCGCGATCGCAGGTGCGGCGGCGTGGTGGACCCGCTGGGCTGCCATGTCACTATGACCCGCGAACGCACTCGTGAAATCCTGCACGCACCCCCGCCGCGGCGTCCAGTAGCACACCCCATCCACAAGTAGCGCGCACCGGCCAATCGGGATATCCACCCACCACAGAACTGTCATCCTGAGCGAAGCCATCCCCGCCACGAAACTGTCATCCTGAGCGGGGCGGCGAAGCCGCGCAGTCGAAGGACCTGTGGTTTCCTGGTTGCGCCAATCTTCACCTGTCTTACTGCCACGCCGCCGGTTATGCCTTGCGCTTGCTCTCCCGCATCCGCCGGATCTCTTCCATCCGCTGCGCCAGCGCCTTCTCGCGCCCTTCCTCGGTCGGATGGTAATACCTCCGCCCCGCCAGCGACGGCGGCAGGCAATCCATATCCGCCACCTTGCCTTCCACATCATGCGCGTACTGGTAGCCCTTGCCGTAGTCGAGCGACTTCATCAGCTTGGTCGGCGCGTTGCGTAGGTGCAGCGGAACCGGTTCTGCGGCGGTCGCCTCAATATCGGCCTGCACCGCTCCGAACGCCGTATACACTGCGTTCGACTTCGGCGCCAGCGCCAGATAGACCACCGCCTGCGCCAGCGCCAGTTCGCCTTCCGGCGATCCCAGAAAATCGTACGCATCGCGCGCGGACAGGCACAGATTCAGCGCTTCCGGCGCGGCCAGGCCAACGTCCTCAACCGCCATGCGCACCACTCGCCGTGCCACGTACATCGGGTCCTCGCCCGCCTGCAACATCCGCCCCAGCCAGTACAGCGCGGCGTCCGCGTCGGAGTTCCGCACGCTCTTATGCAGCGCGGAGATGATGTCGTAGTGCTGCTCGCCCTGTTTGTCGTACAGCAGCACGCGCCGCTGCAGCGCATCGGCCGCAATCTCCTTCGTGATCCGCCGGTCCGGCTGCTCGACCGCCAGGTTCGCCGCCACGTCCAGCGCGTTCAGTGCATTGCGCGCATCGCCGCTGGCGTAGGAAGCAATCGTCGCCAACGCATCCTCGTCCGCGGCAATCCTCGCCCCACCCAGCCCACGAGTCGCATCGCTCAGCGCGCGCTGCAGCAACTCGACAACCTGCGCCTCCGTCAGCGGCTGCAGCGTATACACGCGGCAGCGGCTCAGCAGCGCCGCATTGAGCTCAAACGAAGGATTCTCCGTCGTCGCGCCGATCAGCCGGATCGAACCGCGTTCCACATACGGCAGAAACGCATCCTGCTGCGCCTTGTTGAACCGGTGAATCTCGTCGACGAAGAGGATGGTCCGCCCCGCCGCTCCCGCGCCAAAGCTGGCGGCCTTCTCCGCTGCCACCATGACCTGCTTGATCTCCTTGATGCCGGCCATCACCGCGGAGAACTCGATGAAGTTCGCATGGGTCAGCGCGGCAATGATCTTGGCCAGCGTCGTCTTTCCCGTCCCCGGGGGCCCCCAGAAGATCATCGAGGTCGGGTCGTCGTGCTCAATCGCCAGCCGCAGCGGCTTGCCCGGCCCCAGCAAATGCTCCTGCCCGACAAACTCCTCCAGCGACCGCGGCCGCATCCGGTCCGCCAGCGGAGCATAGCTCAGCGCGTTGGCGGCAGCAGCAATCGGCGATGCATCGAAAAGGCTCATAACACTGCATCCTGATGGTAGTTCAAGCCGCATTCGCATGACGGCTTCGGAGCAGCAGCGACAACACCCTGCGAAGGCAAGAGAAAGCGTCCAGAAATGCGCGTCCGCTTGATCGCACAACTCGCTGGCTTTGCCCCACGCACGAGTATTTACCGCCCGGCCCGCTGCCGCGCCGCCTCGTACAGCAGCAGCGACCCGGCCACGGCGGCGTTCAGGCTCTCAACCCGCCCGGGAGTGGGAATCGTGATTCGCGCATCCGCCAGCCGCAGCCACTCGTCGCCCAGCCCCGCGCCTTCATTGCCGATCATCAGCCCACACCCGCCGGCCAGGTCCGCATCGGCTGCCGGGATCGGCTCAAATTCGCTGCCCGTGACCACCGGATCCGCTTCGGCTTCCATTGCAACCGCCGCAAGGATCCGTACGCCAAGGGTCTTCAGCGCGGCCAGTTCTTCCGCCGCCACCTGCAAAACCGGAACGCGAAACACCGACCCGGCGGACGCGCGCAGCGCCTTCTGGTTCCACTCGCTGACGGTGCCCGCGGTGGTCAGCACCGCAGTCGCGCCAAAGGCCTCAGCCGAGCGGATCAGCGTGCCCAGGTTTCCGGGATCCTGCAACGCCGCCGCGATCACCAGCAGCGGGTTGGCCACACGGCCGGCGAACAGAGCCTCGAGTTCCCACGCAGGCGGCACCAGCAGCGCGGCAATCCCCTGCGGCGATTGCGTGTCCACCACGCTCGCGAAGACTTCTTCGCTCAGTTCGATGAGTTCGACGCCCTCGGGAATCCATTCCGGAGCGACACGGCGTTCGCTCAGAAAGATGGTTTTGAACACCAGGCCGCTGCGCATCGCCTCCTGCAGCAGGTGCTCGCCCTCGATGGCAATCAGGCCGCTCGCGAGCCGCGCGTTTCCATGGAACGCCGCGCGCAGCTGCTTAGCCCGGGGATTGGCGCGGCTGGTGACGAGCGTCGTAGGCATAGCGAAATCTTACGCTGCGCCGCTGCCGGTGTTCCCACCGGCAAGGCTCAATTGCAGGTCAGCGCGGTCCAGATGCCCGGGTTCGGAGGGCCGTTTTGACTGACCATGCTGTAGTCAACAAAATAGCCGGCATTAATCTGGGTGCCGTTCGGAATCGAGCAAGTCGTCGCCGAGGGCCCCGCTGCGACCGAGCAAGTGACCAGGGGTACAGCCTGCGCCGTCGGCGTCGCAAACGAGCGCAGTGTCAAGGTCGTCTGCACCGAAAGTTGCGAGTACACGCTGAGTCCCGTCACGGTACATGCGTTGGGCACCCAGGTCAGCACCGCCGCAGATTCTGCGCCGCTCGAAGAGGCATCGTTCACCGAGTAGTATTCGAGCGAAATGCCGGGAGAGCCGCCCGACGGTTCCACGTGATAGACCGACGCGAAAGGAATCCCGCTGGTTCCACCACCCCCGCCGGTGCCGCCGCTTCCCGGCGCTCCCGCTGCACCTTGCGGAATGGTGAAGTTCAGCACTGCTGCGGAACTCGTCCCGGAGTTCGTGACCATTGCCTGGCTGCCCGCCGCGCCCGTGGTGACGCTACCAACCGCCACCGTCGCCGGCGTCCCCGCAGCCCCAGTGGGTCCCACGCTTCCCGCCTGCGCCAGCACCGTCCACACCTGCGGATACAGGTCCGGCTCGGTCGACGAGTTCGTGGTGAGGGCAATGTACGTCGAGGCTGGGGTGCCGTAGGTCACCGCGTCGTTGGCAGCGTATCCATAGATGTTGCTCCATGCGCCTCGGAAGATCATCCCCGGTTGGCCGGGAGCCCCGTTGCTTCCGTTGTTGCCATTGGTGCCTGCGGGCCCGGCTGCGCCAGTCGCTCCCGTCACACCGGTTGCTCCCTGCAGCCCTTGGGGACCGGTCTGGCCCGTCGGGCCCTGCGGACCTTCGGAACCGATAGGCCCCGCCAGCCCTTGCGGCCCTGCTGGCCCTTGCGGCCCCGCGTAGCCGGTCGGCCCTTGCATGCCCGTCGGGCCCGCAGGTCCCGCAGGCCCAGGCGCACCGGCCGCCGCCAGCAATCCCCAATACGTCGCGCTCGTGTCCGGCTCGCGCCCCGTATTCGCTGCCAACGCGATGTAACTCGACCCACCGTATCCGACCGCGTCTCCCACGGCATACGCGGTTCCAATCAGCCACTCTCCTTGAAACGTCACCGGCGGTCCCTGCGGTCCGACCGCTCCAGTCGCGCCTGCGGATCCAGTCAGCCCCGCAGGTCCCATCGGCCCCGCCGCGCCGTCCACGCCCGCTGCTCCCTCCGCAGCCAACACCGTCCACTGCGCCGGGCTCAGCGACGGCGTATTGCCGTGATTCCCCGCTACCAGCGAGATGTACGTTGACCCCTGCCAGCTGACCGCGTCGTTCAGCGCATAATTCGCCGCCGACTGGTAATTTCCCAGGTAGTTCGCTACCGGCGGTCCCTGCGGACCCGTTGCACCGGTCGCGCCCGCCGCTCCCGGCAGTCCCTGCGGCCCCATCGGGCCGACGGCCCCGGTCGCGCCGGTCGCCCCTGCCGGCCCAGTTGCTCCAGTCGCGCCGGCCGCGGCAAACAGCGCCCACTGCTGCGGGCTCTGGCCCGGCGTATTCCCATGGTTGTTCGCAATCAGCGAAACATAGCCCGAGCCGTTATACGAGACTCCATCCGCCAGCGCATAGTTCGTCGTCGATGAATACACACTCTGGAACGCGAGTCCCACCGGCCCAGCGACACCCTGCGGCCCCGTCGGCCCGCTGGGCCCGATCGCGCCCGTCGCCCCGGGAATCCCTTGCGCTCCCGCCTGCCCCGCTATCCCCTGCGGACCCTGCGGCCCCGGCGGTCCCGTCGCGCCCAGGGTTCCCGGCAATCCCTGCGGCCCGGCTGGGCCCGGCGCACCCGTTGCTCCCGCAGGCCCCGCGGAACCCTGTGCCGCCACCACTCCCCATTGCTGCGGACTTACGTCCGGCGTATTCCCGTGGTTCGCCGCCATCAACGACGCATAGCTCGTCCCTTGAAACAACACCACATCGCCCAGCGCATAGTTCTGCGTCGAACTGTAACTCCCCTGATACGCGAGGCCGCCGGCTCCCGCAGGACCCGCCGGTCCTTGCGGCCCAGTAGCTCCCTGCTGCCCCGTCGCGCCCGCCGCTCCGGTCAGCCCTTCGGGTCCCATTGGTCCAGTCGCGCCCGTCGACCCTTGAAGCCCCATCGGCCCGACTGGCCCTTGCGGGCCGGTTGCTCCAACAGGCCCCGCAGGTCCGATCGGCCCTGTCGTGCCCGCCGATCCCGTTGCGCCGGTTGCTCCAGCCGGCCCCGTGGCACCCGCAGGCCCGGCAGGCCCCGCGTCCGCCAGTTCAATCTCCAGCGTCGCGGGCTGCGAGGTCTGATCGTTCTCCTTGCTGTCGAATGCAACAACCGCCGTGCCCGCCGTCAGCGCAATCCCATTGTTCGTCGCCTGGTTGCCGATCCACGCTTGCACCAGCGACGTCACATCCACCGCGACGTACGCTCCCGCCTGGCTCACCGTAAAGACCCCGGCTGCGCCGCCGGTCGCAGGCAGAGTTGCGTAGGTCACGCTGTACTCGCCCCAGGCTGTATTCACCGGCGCATACGCAATCAATCCCGGCGTGGTCACCCGGTTGGCATACAGCCGCAGTACCGCGCGCGACACCTGCACCGGCGTCGTCCCTGCCGGCAGCAGCGACAGGTCGAACTGCAGCAGCGTCGTATATCCGCCGCCGACATTCAGGTTGGAGATTGCCCCGCTATTCACCGCCGGCAGAGCGCTGTTCACGTGCGTGTCGGCCACCAGAGTGGCCTGCGCGCCCCACGCCGGCGCCGCACCCCACAGCCCCAACAGCGCCACTGCACCAACACGCAGCCCAAGTCTTATCGAACGCCGAACACCCAACTCCATCCAACTGGCCCCAGTTCCAGAAACGAGTCATTCCGGCTGGTGAAGGAGGCTTGGCCGTTCCGATCCGTACCTGTCAACGATCCCTGCTCTGCTACGCACGCTGCCACTTCTCGCATCAGGAGCCACGCAACTGCATGGCGCGAAAGAGACTTGGGAGCATTCCCCTTTTAGGCCTCATAGCCCGGAAATGCAAGCTGAATTTACTCACATCAGCTAAACTTCAATGGCCGATTCTCTCCGAGAGGTCTGTTGCCCATGCCTGACGCGAAGAAAAACCAGCCCGGAACGCTTCCCTCGCTTGACACCCTGGTCAATGTTCCCCGCCTCATTACTGCCTTCTATTCGCTGCGCCCCGACCCTGGCAATCCCGCCCAGCGCGTCGCCTTCGGCACCTCGGGCCATCGCGGCAGCGCCTTCGATGGCTCCTTCAACGACGACCACATCGCCGCGATTACCCAGGCCATCGTCGATTATCGCCACGGCCAGGCCATCGCCGGCCCGCTCTTCCTCGCCATGGACACGCATGGCCTCTCCGAGCCGGCCTTCACCACCGCGCTTGAGGTCCTCGCCGCCAACGGCATTGACGTCATGGTCGACGACCAGCTCGCCTACACGCCCACGCCTGCGTGCTCACATGCCATCCTCACCTACAACGCCGCGAATAAAGGCAAGCCGCAGAGTGACGGCATCGTCATTACTCCATCGCACAACCCTCCGGAGGATGGCGGCTTCAAGTACAACCCGCCCAACGGCGGCCCGGCCGACACCTCCGCGACCAACTGGATCCAAAACCGCGCCAACCAGCTCATCGCCGACCGGCTAACTGACGTCAAGCGGATGAGTTTCTCGCTCGCTCTCCACGCCGCCACCACCCACAAGCACGACTACATCACCGCCTACGTCCACGACCTCGGCAACGTCGTCGACTTCGCCCCGCTGGCCGACACCACTCTGAAGCTCGCTGTCGATCCCCTCGGCGGGGCCGGTGTTTACTACTGGCCGCGCATCGCGGAAAAGTATCTGCCGCAGTTACAAATCCTCAACCCTTATGTCGATCCCACCTTCCGCTTCATGACGCTGGACTGGGACGGCCGCATCCGCATGGACTGCTCCAGCCCTTATGCGATGGCCAGCATGATCGCCAACAAGGACAAGTTCGATGTGGCCTGGGCCTGCGACACCGACCACGATCGCCACGGCATCGTCACCCGCACCGCCGGCCTGCTGAACCCTAACCACTACCTTGCAGTCGTCGATCCAGTACCTCTTCACTCATCGGCCGGAATGGTCGGCGAAGGTCGGCATCGGCAAGACGCTGGTCTCGTCCTCCATCATCGACCGCGTCGCCAAAGGCCTCGGCCGGCCCATGCTTGAAGTGCCCGTCGGCTTCAAGTGGTTTGTCGACGGCCTGATCGATGGCTCGCTCGGCTTCGTCGGCGAAGAGTCCGCCGGCGCCAGCTTCCTTCGCCGCAACGGCACCGTCTGGACGACCGACAAAGACGGCCTCATCATGGGGCTACTTGCTGCTGAAATGACAGCGGTGACCGGAAAAGATCCTGGCCAGCTCTACAACGACCTCACCGCCAAGTACGGCAATCCCGTCTACCAGCGCATCGACGCCGAGGCCACCCCGGAGCAGAAAGCCAAGCTCGCCAAGCTCTCGCCCGCGCAGGTCACCGCGAAGACCCTCGCCGGCGAACCCATCACATCGATCCTCACGGAAGCGCCCGGCAACCACGCCCCGATCGGCGGCCTCAAGGTTACGACGGAAAACGGCTGGTTCGCCGCCCGCCCCTCCGGCACCGAAGACGTCTACAAAATCTACGCCGAGAGCTTCAACGGCGAGGCACATCTAAAGCAGATTCAGACCGAAGCCAAACGCTGGTCGCCGCGGCGATCGCCTAAGCAGAGGCACGATTGGCTGTGCTCTTGGTCGGCGCATCAGCCGCCGCCCGCAGTTCGGGCCGGAAGATCTGCATCAGTTCCCGTGGCGGGACCTGTTCCAACTGATCAAACCTGCAATCCTCCGGCCGCTTGTCCAGGCGCCATCGGCGAAACTGCGCCATGTGGCGAAACCGCCGCCCCTGCATGTGTTCGTAGGCCACTTCGACCACTAGTTCGGGCCGCAGTGGCTCCCACGCCAGATCCTTTCCATGACTCCAACGGCTTTCCCCGCCGGGAATGCGCCGTCCCTCCGCACCCGATCCCACGGTCAGCCATGGATGGCCCTTGAGCGCATTTTTGCGATACGGCGCCAGGGTCTTCAGCAGTTCTCGCCGCTTGGCCGCGGTAAAGCTGGCGCAGACACCGACGTGGTTCAGGCTTCCCCGGCGATCGTAGAGTCCCAGTAGCAGCGAACCCACCGCCTCATCCTCGGCGTCCTTGTACCAGCGAAACCCAGCTACCACGCAATCGCAGTCGCGTTCGTGTTTCACCTTCAGCATCACGCGGCGGTCGGACTCATACAATTCGGAGTTCTGCTTCGCGACTACCCCATCCAGCCCGGCGCCTTCAAACCGGCTGAACCAATCCAGCGCGACAGTTCGATCGGAGGTTGCAGGGGTCAAGTGGATCGGCGTAACAGCCTTCGCCAGGATCGACTCGAGCCGCCTCCGCCGGGTGGCGAAGGGCTCCCCGCGCAGGTCGCGCCCGCCTTCACATAGAAGATCGAAGAACACGATCGATGCCGGGCTCTCCTCCGCCAGCCGTTTAACCCGCGACGCCGCAGGATGGATGCGCAATTGCAACGCATCGAAATCGAGGCCTTTCTCTCCTGCAATCACAATCTCGCCGTCGAGCACGCAGCGGTCCGGCAATTGCTTGCGGAGGGGCTCCAGCAGCTCCGGAAAATATCGATTTAGCGGTTTCAGGTCGCGGCTCTGGATCAGAACCTCGTCGCCATGGCGGAACACCACGGCGCGAAAGCCATCCCACTTCGGCTCGAAGATCCAGGACGAACCGCCCGGGATGCTTGCCACGCGCTTTGCCAGCATCGGTGCTACCGGCGGTTCCACCGGCAGCCCCATGCCCTTTTTTGCAGCGATTTTGGTCGTCACCTTCAGCCAGATGCTCCCAATCCGGCCGGGGTTGCGCTTCCTGCAACCCTCCCTGCATCCAACCTTCCATGCGCGCTGCGCCCAGCGCCGAAGCCTTCGTTCCTGCCGCGCGGACGCTGCCCATCCTGCGCGACGCGGTCCAGTCCTGCCGCGGCTGCGACCTGTATCGCAACGCAACCCAGGCGGTCTTCGGCGAGATCGAGAGCGAGATCGGCCGAACCCCCAGCACGCGTCCTCGCAATGTCGCCCTGATGATGATCGGCGAGCAACCCGGCGACCGGGAAGACATTGAAGGGCGTCCGTTCGTCGGCCCCGCCGGCAAGCTGCTCGACGCATGCCTTGTGGAGGCCGGAATCGACCGCAGCAGAGTCTACGTCACCAATGCAGTGAAGCACTTCAAGTGGCAGCCGCGAGGCAAGCGTCGACTCCACGAGAAGCCGAACATGCAGGAGATCAAAGCCTGCCGCCCGTGGCTCGACGCCGAGATTGAGGCCATCCATCCCAGTCTGATTGTGTGCCTGGGAGCAACGGCAGCGCAGGCGTTGCTTGGCTCGACGTTCCGGGTGACCCGCGACCGCGGAGTGCTGCTTCACCGGGAGGGTCTGCCTGCCCTCGTCGCCACCGTCCATCCCTCTTCGATTCTGCGCGCTCGCACCGACGAGGACCGCCATCGGGAACGCGGTGTTTTCGTCGCCGACCTGAAGCGAATTGCCGGCTACCTGGCAGAACTCAAGGCGGCCTAGGTGCTCACCGTGCCGATGGCGGCTTCAGGAACTCCGCCACCGGCAGCGCCCTCCGCGTGAACCGCGCCTCGTAGATCGCGCCCTTGAAGTAGTCGCGCAGGTCGATGCGCGTGCCCAGCGAGGCGCGCCCCGGCCGTTCCGCCGGCAGGGTCGAGTTCGCCTTCGCCCTGCAGTTCGTCGCCGACGTAGTTGTGCAGCATCTTGCCGTCGTACACCGCGGTCACGCGGTACCACTGCCCGAACGGATGCAGCTTATCGCAGTTCAGCAGCGTGCGCGACTGCCCGCCGGCCGTGGCAAAGCTGTCCAGGCACCACTGCGCTGGTTTTCCGTCGGCCCCGGCGACAATGCGAATCTCGAACAGCATCCGTTCATTTGCGATGTCCGCCCCAGTTGCCGGGTCGACCGACTGCAGGTGAAAGATCCGCTGCGCCGGCTTTCCGTCCGCGTCCGGCTTGAAGATCATCTCCCACGTCCAGGTGGCCGCGCCGGCCAGCGGATGCACGTCGAAGAACAGCGCGTCGTCCACGCCATTGAACGCGACCGCCTTGCCTATCGCCGTGTCGACGACCTGCGGATGTCCGAGCACCTTGATATCGTGGCCGTTCATCTCGGACGTCTGATCGAAGCGCCAGACTTCCTGCTGCGCCACCGCCGGCAGCGCGCATACCACGCCCAACAGAACGCACGCCGCCGCGAGATTCCGCAGCCGATTCACGCCGCCGCAACCATGCGCGCCTGGCGCACACGCTCCACGCCGTCCAGCGCAGTCCACAGCGCGCGCGCCGCAGCTTCTCCGGCGCTCAGCGCAGCCTCGGTTTCTTCGGGATGCGCCGCAAGCTCGGCCGTCAGCGCGTTGCGCCACACCCGCGCATGATGCACATCCGCGGTCATGTGCACGGTGAAGTAGTGGCGAGTCGCGGCATCCGCGGCGTAGTGGTGCACCAGGCCCTCGGCCTTGGTTTTGGCAATCGCCGGCACCTGCGACTCGTACGCATACAGCGCTGCCAGCGCTGCCGCGGGCGAGTGGCGCATCAAACCACGAAACTGTTCCAGCAGCGCCTGCGTCTCCGGCGCAAGCTTTCGTGCGCGCACTTCGCTCTCGTCGGCGCCCATGCCGCGCGCGAAGTCCATCCACAGGTCGCTGTGCGGAAGGCCGTCTTCCAGGCCCTCTTCGTCGGCCAGGTTTTCCAGCACCAGACGGCGCAGCTTGCCGTCCGGCAGGCGCGAGTGCAGCGCGCTCAGGTACGCAGGAAACGCCGACACATGGTGCCAGTATTCCGCGCCATACTCGCGCAGGTCCTCGCGGGTAAGTTCGCCCTTGGACCAGGCCTGGTAGAACGGATGCTTCAGCAGGTCATACGATTGGATGCGGCCTTCGAGAGCGTTGAAGAAAACGGCGGAAGAGTCAGTCATGGCGAATCTCCGTTTGGGGATGGGCTGCGGCTGCACTTGATTGTAGCGAAGATTTGGCAGCACGCGCCCGGGCGCACGATGAATCTCCGTGCCGGCGCGCCGCTAATGCCGGCCCGGCGAGGCGGGCTAATGCCTCGCTTCACCGAAGCCCTATCTCACTTGTGGCCTCCGCCTCCGCCCCCGCCTCCACCACCACCGCCGCTCGACGCACCGCCGCCACCTGAATGAGAAGCCCCTCCACCACCACCGCCGCCACCGCTGAAACCGCCGCCACCTGAATGAGAAGCCCCGCCGCCGCCACCGCCGCTGAAACCGCCACCGCCACTGTACCCTCCGCCGCTTGACCTGCCGCCTCCGCCTGATTGAGCCGACCCGCCGCCGCTGTAGGACGGAGCCGACCCACGCGAACTGGCGCCCGCGTTCGAGTAGCTCCCGCCGCCAGAGCTGGCCCGGTTGGCGCCGCCGGAGGTTACGCCCCGCGCCATGGAGGACCCCAGCGATTCAACCACCGCGGTTGGCCGGCCGCCCTGCGCCACCAGTCTCTCCACTGTGAAGCTCTGCGACTTGCGATCGAAGGTAATGGGCATTCCCGGCGCTCTTATCGCCGTGGACCTGGCAATCGAGGAGGCGGCGATCGCGCTGCCCTTTGCGATTCCTGCCGGCGACGAACCCTTTGCCACAACCCCAGCCGCAGCCGAGGCACGATACGCCGAATAGGCCATCGGATGCGGGACGTCCGCGCTCTTCAGGGGTTCCAGCGCCGCGCTGCGAAATTCCCTCGGCGCCTGGCTGAGCACCTTTACTTCCTTGCCGGCATCGAAGTCGATCCGCTCCATCGACTCGCCCTTCTTAACGGTCGGCTCGTAGATTCCATGCTTCAGATTGATGGGCGGCTTGCCGGCAACGTCGCGGGGATGAAGCGGGACAAAGCCAACCGTACGTCCGTTCTTCACCCAGCGGATCGGCCGATGGTGGTGCCGTTTGCTGCCCGCCACCCAGACGTAGCGGTGCTGCCAGCGGATCCAGCTGCCGGCATGGCACACCGCCCAGTCCCACGGCTGGTAGCCCCAGAACGGATCGAGACCAAGAAATGGACTGAGCCCCCGATTGAGCCACCGATACGGATAGGCCCCGAAAAAGCCGAAACCCAGTGGCAGGAACTGGCGGTCAACCACAGTTTCCCTGCCGGTGATCGGATCCGTCGCAATCAACTCGCTGAACTCATCCGTCGAACACGGAAAGGTATCGTCCTCCGTCCGCAGCAGCGCTCCGGGATGCAGCGCCAGGTAAGCGCCCGCCGCCGATTGCGCCGGCTTCTTAGCCGCGGACGTGTCGGGCAGGGTCGAAAGCGCTGCCTGGGTCGCGGGGCTTGCCTGTGGACCCGGCGCTGCTGGAGTGGGAGCCTGCGCGGGTGCAGGAACCTGTGCGGACGCAACCTGCGCCTCCTCTGCCCCTTTTCCACTCCATCCCCTGGTGGGCTCCCAGCAGGTTCCGTATGGTGCGCAGGCAAAGAAATGTCCTTGCCCATTCATATCCGCCAGGCCGGGAATAGGCTCCGTCAAAGCGGCGTCTTTCATCACAGCGGTCATGGTCGCATTGCGTTGCTTCACGCGGCCGTCCACCCACTTGTCCCAGTCGGCGGAGGCCGCTGCATCCTGCGGCCGGGGCGCCGCAACACGGAACCCATTCCGGAAGTAAAAGGTCTGCCCTGCCTCCTGGGCGCGAGCCTCCGTAAACCTCGACGCTCGGAAGGTCAGTTTCTGCAGTGCCGTGACGGCCATCGCATCCACGTAGCTCTCGACGCGCACGTATGCCTGTTCCGGAGGCATCATCGATATATGGTCGGTAGGAGTGCGCAGAATAAGCAATCCACGCTGCATTCGCACATTCAGAGTCGCCGTGCCGGAGAGCAGCGCCATGTCGGTGAAAGGCGCGCCGTTGGAGGTGCTGAGCGCATTGAAGGTCAGCACGGAGTTGTCGCCAAGATAGACGGTGGAAGCGTCTTCGAACTCAATCTCCGCCCGACCTGCGCCGGTCACCAGGCTATAGCCGGCCTCGATGGGGACATTCGCCACGGCTGTTTCCCATCCGGTGGCCTCGCCATTCGCGTGGCTGTCTGGCTTGTCCGCCAATTTGCCGCGCGATAGGCGCACATCGCCCTCGATGTAACTGAGACGGACAATCTGGGGATAGATGGCAGGCTGAGGAGGCTTGGCCGTGGCAGCCGGTGCAGGTTGAATTGCGGTCAGTAGTCCGGATAGAACAAGAATCGGCAGGCAAGGGGTCCAGGAGACGTGCATGGCAGCCCTCCGTAGGGCGTGCAGCTTCGCTTACGCTGGGTCGCTCAATTGCGACTCGGTGAAGTGTTCCGCATCATTCGACTGGTCAGGATGCCACTAGGTTATTGCGTTGGCAAAAATAATCTTGTGCCGTGACCGTTTACCGGAGTTTGAGCCTCTTCCCTAACCCTGCCTCGTGAGTTACCCTTGTTTTTCTCCGCTCCCTGACTGTTGCCGCCGCACCTGCTTGCTGCTCCTGGAGTTTCCATGAAGATTCTCGGCCGCGTCGTCCTCTTTCTTGTGTTCGCGCTGTTGGTCGCGGGCGTTGTTGTCTACATTGATGGCGCGCGGTTGCCGGTTGATCACTCGGTCTCCGTTACGGGGGTCGTTCCGGCCGCGCCGGACAAGGTCTTCGCCCTGATCACGAATGTCACCAGGGGTGCGGACTGGCGCCCCGCGGTCAAATCGGTCACCCCGCTAGCGCCCGACCAGGGCCGCGACCACTGGGTCGAGCACCTCGCCCATGGCCAGTTTATGACCTTCCTTGCCGTGCGTACCGATCCCCCCACTCGCCGCGAGGTCATGCTCGACAATCCGAAAGCCTCCTACGGCGGCACCTGGATCTACGAACTTGCACCCGGCCCCGCGCCGGGGACCACCACGCTACGCATCACTGAGACCGGCTTCATCAAGCCGCCCATCTATCGCTTCATCATGGCTCACGTCTTTGGCCCCACTCGCAACCTTGACCAGTACATGAAGGACATCCAGGCCGCCGCCCGGTCCTAGCTCTCGTGCGTCAGTGCCGCTCGCGTGCCGTTCCGGTAGATCGCGATTCCCACCACGTTCAGCACAAGTGACGGCGCTGCTACCTTGGCGGCGAAGACCCACTTGCTGGCCACATCCACAATCGGCAGCAGGTTCAATCCCATCGCCAGCAGCGTCACCGCCAGGCCGCTTGCCGCGCCCAGCCTTAGCCATCGTCCCGCGCGAACCCCGAACCTGTCGCCTACCGCCAGAGGAACCGCGAACATCATCAGGTAGTAGATCCCGTAGGAAATGTTTCCCACCGATGAGATCAACTGGAACGCCTCCTGCGCTCCCGTGCCATACGTCGCCAGGATGCCCATGAGGATCGCCGCCAACACGATCATTGCGATCGAGCGGGTCGGCGTCTTCCAGCGCGGGTCAAGCCGCGTAAACCACGCCGGCACGATGCCGTCCCATCCCGCCACCATCGGCAGCCGGCTGGTCTCCGCCACAATCACCGCATACTGCGCCACCAGCGCAATGCCCAGCACCAGGATGGTCCCGCGCCCCAGCAACAAACCCCAGTCGACGCCGCCGCCCGCCGTCCCCGCGCCAAAGGCAACCGCCAGCAACTGCGGGATCGGTCCGGTCAGGTCTATCTTCGCCGCCGGAATGTACTCGAGCATCGAACCCGTCATCAGGATGTAGATCACCGCAATCAACGGCGCGGCAATCCACGCCGACCACATGATCGTCTTGCCCGCGTGGCGCGTCTCCCCGGCAAACACCGCAACCTGCTCCAGCCCGGTCAGCGCGTTGAACGCGATCTTCGAGAACAGGTTCAGGCTGAACAGCGTCAGCATTGGCATCTCCAGGCTGAACGGGCTCTGCGGGTTGACATGCGGATGCGCCGCGCTGGCATGGGGATGGAAGAAAAGCAGCCCCATCATCAGCAGGGTCACCAGCACCGTCACCGCGGCGCCAAAGTGCGACACCCACTTTCCGATGCCGAACCCAGGCACATTCACCAGCAGGACCAGCAGAAACAATCCGATGCTCAAGCCAAGGATCAGCGAGTGGTTGTTCTCCATCCACGCTGCCTGCGGCCCCAGCCCATAGCTCAGACTGGTCGCCGTCATAATGCCGATGTTCGACACCGCCAGCAGCGCCCAGATTCCGAAGTTCCACGCGCACATGAACCCGGCAAATGGCCCCAGCGCATACTTCGCCCACTGGTAAACGCCGCCCTCCAGCGGCCACACCCTGGAGCACCATCCCACCACCGCCGCCACCGGGACGAACAGCGTCACGATGCCCGCCAGCCAGAACCAGAGATGCGTTCCGCCCTGCCGCGCCGCGGTGCCCGCCCAGGTGACCCCGACCACCAGCAGGATCTGCATCGGCACCAGGTCCCACAGACCCAGCTCGCGCCTGAGCGCATGACTCGACGCTCGCCCTCCGGCCGTTCCGGACTCCGCCGCCAGCTCTTCCACAGGGTTGTTCAAGCCATGGCTCCGTCGGGATTCTGCGAAATGAGTCTTCAATGTAGCATCCGGGCAGTATTACTCACGCAGCGTCTGCCCGCGACTCTTTTCTGGCGCAGCCGTTGACAAATTGCCGCGCGGGTGTAGCCTCTATCGCGGGCAGTTGGGAGCAAATCTCATGTTTCGAAAGCTATTTGGAATTTTTGCCTGTTCCATCCTTCTGCAGACGTACTCGGCATTAGCCCAAAACAACCCTTCCGGCAGCGAAGGAGCGCCCGGCTGTGGCGATCCGAAGATCAAATTCGATGTGAAGACTAGCAAGTCAGGCCCTGTTGCTCATCCTGATGCGGGAAAAGCGCTGGTGTATTTTATCGAAGATGACACGAACTTCAATTCCATCCCGAAACCAACGACCCGGCTCGGCATCGACGGCGAATGGGCGGGAGCCACTCACGGCAATTCCTACTTGCGCGTCTCACTGACTCCTGGAGTCCACCATCTCTGTGCTAGTTCGCAGAATCATGCCGGGGGCGCATTCGGAGCCGTCGCCGGCGTAGGCATTGGACAGGGCGATCAAAGGGCAGTTGCTGCTCATTTCACGGCGGGGACTGGAGGCGTCTATTACTTCTTAGTCAAGAACAGCCTCGTGGCTGTAGCCGGACAGCCCGATGCTCCGGGCATACCAAACGTTACACTGACACCACTTGATAGCGACGAGGGTCAACTCCAGGTAAACAGGTCCAAGTTAAGCATCTCCCAGCCGAAGAAATAGGGCATGTGCGTGAGCCCCTGCACCGGCGAAGCCCCACACAAATTGACGCATTCGCAACCCTCTGCGAGACTTCGCCTATGCACTATCGCGGCAAACTGGAATACTCCCACGCGCGCAGGATGCGCACCCGCAACACCCGCCTCTATCGGCTGGCCCACTGGCCGCTTTGGATCTGGGTCTTCTTTCTCACTCCCGGCCCGCTCACCTTTTCACTGGTCGCCCACGGATTCGGGCGCGCCAACCTGGCCTGGCTTGGGCTCGTGCTCCTCGGCACCGGCATCGCGGCTCTGCGCGGCAGCCTGCCCGGCGCCGAACCTGCACCCTACATCCTGCGCTTCGACGAGGACAAGCCCAACCCGCTCTATCGCCGCGTCTGCTACACCTTCGCGTGGAACGCCGTCCTCAGCTTTGCGCTGCTGAACCTCGCCGGCCTGGTCGTCGCCTCCGTCACCGGCACCTGGTATCTAAAGCAGATCTACAACTACGCCTACGCCCCGCTCGCCGCCACTATCCTGCTGCTGGGTGCGGCCGGAGTGCTGCCGCGCGTTCGGCCATCCACCAAGGGCGAAGGCACTGAACGCCGCTACTTCTACGGCGCCGTATGGTCGGCGGTCATCGCGCAAACGGTGCTGCTGGCCTTCTGGAAAGCCCTGCCCAACACTCGCGAAGCCAGCCTGATCAAGCTCGCCATTTACTGCGGCATGCTGCTGCTGATGGCCTTCGCCGCATTTCGCGGAAAGCTCCCCCGCACCCGCCCCATCATCCCCGGCGAACTCATGGTGGCCGACTAGTTCGCGGCGGGCTGCACCGGCACGCGCACCGGAGCGGCGCCCGGAGGCCCTCCGGGCTGCACCGTCGTTGGCCCACCCCGCACGCCAATCAGGTCCGGACCCAGCTCGACCTGAGTTTTGACGATTGCGTCCGCAACCAGACGGCCGAAGACCTGCTGCCCGTGCGCATTCAAGTGGGTCCGATCCAGGGGCACGCTGCCGCCCGAGGCCAGGGCGCCCAGAACCGCCGACGCCGAACCCTCCACCACCGTCGTCTGCTTGCCGGTATCCGGATCGACGTCCTTGTCGAACTTGTCCGCCTGCTCCTGCGTCATCCGCTTCAGCATCGCCACCGACATCTGGTTCAGGTCGATCAGCGTGATGTACTCGTCGGCCGCGACCTTCTTTGCCGCCTCAACATACGGTGTCAGGTCCTCCACCAGCACGCCATCCTTGTAGTTCCGCCGCGACAGCGACGTCACCAGCACCGGCACTGCTCCAATCGCGCGCACATCCGCGATGTAGCGATGCAGATTCGCTGGAAACGTCGTATTTGGATCGGTGTACAGGGACGCCGCGGTCTTCTGGTCGTTATGCCCAAATTGGATCAGGTAGTAATCGCCCTTCTCGTCCAGCGCCTTCTGCCAGGCGCCCTCGTCGATGAAGCTCTTGGAGCTGCGCCCGTTCAGCGCTTCGTCAACGCAGGTCACATTCGCCGCGAAAGCTACGCAGAAGCCCGGCCCCCAACCGCCCCCCATCGCCACCGTCGAGTCGCCCACCAGCACAATCTTCACCGGCCCGCGCTCCATCACGCGCATCGCCTTCTCGCCCTCCGGCGGCAGCTCCGCCGCCTTGGGCCGCACGTACTTCTTCAACTCCGGCACCGCCTTGCCCAGGTCGACGGCCACCATCCGCCCAAACACGTAACTGCCCGCCCAGTTGAAGTGAGTCTTGTCGTAGATGGTCGCGCCGGTCGCGTCCTTCTTGGTGATCTCGAACTTGTGGCCAGCTTCCTCGCCGATACCATCCAGATAAGCGATGCTCTCGTTCTGTAGCTCGATCAGCGGAACGTGCATGTCCGCCGCAACCCGCCGCATCGTCTCCGAGTGCTCGGTCTGGTCGGAATGGATCTTGCCATCCGCCTCGAAGTACTGCCGCGTAATGGGCGTTACCAGCACCGGCTTGACTCCCGCCGCGCGCGCCTCGGTGATGTACCGGCGCAGGTTCGCCTCGTAATCGCCCGCGTTGGCCAGCGCGCGATCACCGCCCGCCGTCGCAGCTCCGTTGGCTGCAGGCGGTCGATTGAACACAACGTCGTTATGTCCGAACTGGATCAGCATATAGTCCGGCTTTGTCTGTAGCGACCGCTCCCACAAACCCTGCGCGCGGAACGACCGTGTGCTCGCCCCACCCTTGGCCATGTTCACGCAGTCGACTTTTGCTGTCAGGTTTGCGCAGAAGCCCCGCCCATAGCCCGCATGGTCGGTCTGTGTCGAATCGCCAATCAGGTCGATCCGCACCGTCGTCCCCGGCTTGCGCATCGCAGCCGTCGCAGGGTCAAACGTCCGCACCGGATCGCCCTGGGCCATCGCACCCGCAGTCATCGCGGCGGCCATCAGACAGATTCCCAAAGAAACCTTCACCATGCCAGCCGTCATCGCCGCGCCCTCGGCAGAGAGTTTACCCCACGCGCGCACGCCTTGGCACGCTCCGGCCAAGCCGTGCGTCTAGTTGGCCGACGGCTTCTCGATATGGTCGACGACCAGCGTCTCTACCGTCGCCTTGCCGGACTCCAGTTTCAGCCCCAGCGATTCAATCACCGAATCCACCATCGAAGACATCCCGCCGCCAGGATCGGACGCGGCGCCCGACTGGCCCCCAGGCGGCGGCGGTGGTGGCAGGTCGCTGGGCGGCTTAATTGTAATGTCGTAGCTGCCGGTCAGGCCTGTCTTGTCCTGGATCTGGCGGCCAACGCCGGCGGGGCCACCCATGGACGACATTAGTGTCGCCAGCGATGCCATCGAAGTTCCATAAAGGGTCGCGCCACCCTGCCCAGGAACCATCACGCCGCCCCACGGCAGCTTGATCCCGTCCGGGTGTTCGGCCTTGGGATCGGTCTCCTTGAACTTCGGCCCGGATTTTCCCACCGTCAACAAGTACACCGGAGAGTCCTTCGTCTCCCGATGCACCACCATCTTGAACCGCTCCTCCAGCAGCGCCTGCAGCATCGCCGGCAGCATCGTCTTCTGCGACGCCGGGTTCTGCCACGCTGCCCGGTCTTCGTCAGACACTTTCGCGTCGATATCATAGGCGTCCCGCGTCACCCAGTCCGGAAGCCCCTTGATCTGGTTGGGCATGAACGCTGTCGCGGTGCCCGTCTCAGGGAGATACGCGGTAATGATCGGCAGCAGCAGGGGTCCGCCCACCATGCGATATCCGTCCGCGGTAGGCCCGAAGAGCGGTGGACCATTGCGCTGCGGCGACAGATTCTGCTTGATCGAAATCACGTCGAAGGCCATCGGCTTGGCGGCAACCGTAGCTCTTGGCGCGACCGGCATCTGCGCCCTTGCCATTCCCAATCCCATCCCGAGGCTCAACAATCCCACCAACCCCATCTTGCCGATCATCCGCACCACCCTTTCTGAGAAATGGTACGCGGAAATGATCGTTTCCGTTCAATGGACGATAATCGTTTATTTTGGCCGATTATTGCACTCATCAGGCGAATCCGGTTGACAGCCCATCCTTCACACGAAAGACTTGAATTGATACGCAAGGACGAATTTTTTCAACTTTATGAAGAACAAAGCTGCCGCTGCGCCCCCCACAACCAATAAGCACCTCATCCGCTGGGTCGAAAAGATGGCCGAACTCACCCAACCCGCTGCCATCCAATGGGTGGACGGCTCGCAGGAGGAGTATGAGCGCCTCTGCGACCAACTCGTCGAGGCCGGGACCTTCTTCCCGCTGGACGAGGCGAAGTGGCCGGGATGCTTCTACGCACGCTCCGCCGCCAACGACGTTGCCCGTGTCGAAGACCGCACCTTCATTTGCTCGCTCTCTAAAGACAACGCCGGCCCCACCAATAACTGGGTCGACCCCTTCGTGATGCGGCAGAAACTCAAGACCATCTTCAAAGGCGCCATGCGCGGCCGGACCATGTACGTCCTCCCGTTTTCCATGGGCCCGGTCGGCTCGCCCATGTCACGCATCGGCGTCCAGCTCACGGATTCGCCCTACGTGGTCGTCAGTATGCGTATCATGGCCCGCATCGGCGCATCTGTCTTCGCCCAGATCGACAAGGGCGACAAGCGCGTAGTCCCCTGCTTGCACTCGGTCGGGCACCCCCTGGAGCCTGGACACAAGGATGTGCCCTGGCCCTGCAATCACGAGAAATACATCGTCCATTTCCCTGAGACGCGCGAGATCTGGAGCTATGGCTCCGGTTATGGCGGCAACGCGCTGCTGGGCAAGAAGTGCTTCGCCCTGCGCATCGCCTCCAACATTGCCCGCGATGAGGGCTGGATGGCCGAGCACATGCTCATCCTGGGCGTGGAGTCTCCCGCCGACGCCGCCGGCAAGACTGAAAAGACCTACGTCGCCGCCGCCTTCCCCTCCGCCTGCGGCAAGACCAACTTTGCCATGCTGATCCCGCCCGCCGGCTTCGAGGGCTGGAGGGTCTGGACAGTCGGCGACGACATCGCCTGGATCAAGCCCGACGCCAACGGCCGGCTCCGCGCCATCAATCCCGAGGCTGGCTTTTTCGGCGTCGCCCCCGGCACCAGCGCACGCACCAACCCCAATGCCATGGCCAGCCTGGCCAGGAACTCCATCTTCACCAACGTCGCCCTCACTGTTGGCGCGGACGGCAAGCCCGACGGCGGCATCTGGTGGGAGGGCATGACCGAGACTCCGCCCGACCACCTCATCGATTGGCATGGCCACCCGTGGACACCCGCCAGCACCACTCCGGCCGCCCACCCCAATAGCCGCTTCACCGCTCCCGCCAGCCAGTGCCCCAGCATCGACCCCGCCTGGGAGGACCCTCAGGGCGTGCCTATCTCCGCCTTTGTCTTCGGCGGCCGCCGCGCCCATACCATCCCCCTCATCTACCAGGCCTTCAACTGGTCTGCCGGTGTCTATACCGGGGCCACCATGGGCTCGGAGACCACCTCGGCCGCCGGCGCCCCTGTCGGCAAGGTCCGCCGCGATCCCATGGCCATGCTGCCCTTCTGCGGTTATCACATGGGCGACTACTTCCGCCACTGGATCAAGATGCAGCGCACGCTCTCCGCCACGCCCCGCATCTTTCACGTCAACTGGTTCCGGAAGGACGAGGCGGGCAAGTTTCTCTGGCCCGGCTACTCGGAAAACATGCGCATCCTCAAGTGGATTATCGACCGGGTCCGCGGCCGCGCCCAGGGCAAGGAGACCGCCATCGGCTGGACCCCCTACTTTGAAGATATCCAGTGGGAGGGCCTCGACATTCCCGCTGCGGAACTCCAGGCCACCTTCGACAAGCTTCAGCACGTCGATTCCGCCGCCTGGAAGCGTGAGGTGATCGGCCACGAAGAGCTCTTCATCGACCTGCATGACCATCTGCCCGCCGAGATGATTTACCAGCGCGAGCTTCTCATCTGCCGGCTATAGCGCCCAACCTATTGATCGCGAACCTTCAGGCGCTCTCGGCTGCTCCCGGGGCCGAGGGCGACGCCGTGTGGGGTCAGCCGGCGCGTGAGGCTAACTCTTTTCACAATAGGCACCCCTACGCCTTACTTTTCCACCATTTCCCCCTTGACGCGACCGGCGCTCCGCACTACTCTAGAAAGGTGGCAAGACTCCCTTCGGGTTGAGTCGGTCACAACGAAGTCCACCCACTTCGTTGCATTACCGGAATACCCACGCAACAGCCCCCACCGCGCTGCGTGGGTTTCCTCTTTAATGGCCAATTTATTCCTGCCCGCCCCTTGACTCCCTGCCCCGGAACCGGTACCTTCAAAGCCATGGGAGTGATGCGCATCACCGCGTGCATGTGTAGCTGTTGCCCTTGTTGTATGGGCAAGAGCCGCTGCTGCGCTGGTGCATCCCCAATCTAGGCGAACATAGCAACACCAAGCCTTAGAAATTCAGGAGCCCACGTATCAGCGCTAAGCGCGATATGTGGGCTTTCTCCTTGTTGGCCCACATACAACCAAAACAAAAGCAGGCCGGCAACACAGAAGTCACCAAGGAGTCTCATGGCACCCATCAACGACAAACGCCCAGCGCATCCGCCCGCCGCCCACCGGCTGCCTATTAACGTGGATCTGCTTGCCGTCGGCATCGCCCTCGCGCTCGCCGCGCTCATCCGTTTCGGCGTCATTCACCAGATCAACTTTTAAGAGGCTGAATTTGGCGCGGCGGCCCACCCGAGGGGCCCGCACGACCCCGATGATGTCCACGCAAACCATCCCGATGCCGATGGCCGCTCGAGTACCATCCCCCTCGCGGCGCATCCTCGCCGTCTTCCCCGGCATTGCACTGCTCTTCGCCATCGGCCTGCTCGGCAAGTTGCTGGAGCATACCTTTACCGTCCTCCGCACCGAGCATCACCTGCTGCTGCCGCAGATCGAGTACGTCCTCTGGGCCATCATCCTCGGCCTCATCATCTCCAACACGGTCGGCGTCTCCCGTGTCTTTCTTCCCGGGGTCGCCACCTACGAGCTCTGGCTCAAACTCGGAATCGTGCTGGTCGGCGCGCGCTTCCTGCTGCAGGACGTCCTGCACATCGGTGGTCTGTCGCTCGCGCTGGTGGCCATCGAGCTTGTCCTCTCGCTTTCGGTCATGACCCTCCTCGGCCGCATCTTCCGCCTGCCGCCCAAACTCACCAGCCTGCTCGCCATTGGATCCTCCATCTGCGGCGTCACCGCCATCATGGCCGCCCAGGGAGCCATCGACCCCGAGGAAGAAGACGTCACCACCGCCATGGCCGCCATCCTCACGCTCGGCGCTATTGCGCTGTTCACCTTCCCCGCCATCGGCCACTCCCTGCACATGGGGCAGCAGGCTTATGGCATCTGGGCCGGCCTCGCCGTGGACAACACCGCCGAAGCCACCGTGACCGGCGCGCTCTTTGGAGACGAAGCCGGTCGTTTCGCCGTCCTCGCCAAGACCGCCCGCTCCTCCTTCATCGGCTTCGTCGTCCTCGGCTACGCCGTCTATTGGGCTTCACGCGGCAAGGCCGCCGTGGTCCAGAACAAAGGCCTGTTCCTCTGGCAGAAGTTCCCCAAGTTCATCCTCGGCTTCGTCGCCATCTCCGTCCTTGCCACCGCCGGCTTCTTTACGCACTCCCAGCTCAATAGTCTCTCCAACCTCTCGCGCTGGGCCTTTCTTCCCGCCTTCGCCGGCGTCGGCCTGCGCACCAACCTCAAGGACCTCGTCGGCCAGGGCTGGCGTCCGCTCATGGTCGGCGTCCTCGGCGAAATCTTCATCGCCATCCTCACCCTCGGCCTCGTCTACTGGAGCTACCGCTACGGAGTCCCCCGATGACCCCGCTCGCGGTCGGCCACGTATATGGGAGCCTCATCTGCGGCGCGTCGTTTGCGCCGAAGGTGGGCATTCGCGCGATCACGCGAATCGCTCCCGCCAGCTCTACCCCCGCCTCATCCCGCCGCTGTTGTCGCCCTTAGCGAGAACACGCCGCCGCCCCAACACCCACTGAATCCGCAGCACGCCCGCGAAGTCGCGCGCCCCCCGCTTCATCAGGAGACACGCATGATCCGCATTCCTCGCCCTTCCACATTCTCTGCCGCCCTCGCCATTTTGCTCTCCCTCCTCGCAGCCTGCTCCGCCAAGGCCCAGGTTGTCGGCGGTACTATCTCCGGCACCGTCGTCGACGCTTCGGGCGCCGTCATCCCTGACGCCAGCGTACTCATCCACAACGACGACACCAACGCACAGCGCTCTCTTACCACCTCCCCCGTCGGCGCCTTCACCGCGCCCTCCCTCGCCGTCGGCAGTTACACCATCTCGGCCAGCGCGCCCGGTTTCGCCCCTTACCGGCAGACCGGCGTCGACATCACCGTTGGCCAGTCCTTGGAACTCACCCTCAAACTGGTCGTCACCGGCAGCGAGTCCATCACCGTCCGAGCGGTCCCATCCACCGTCAACGTCTCCACCGACCAAACCGCCGGCCTCGTCAACTCCCACCAGGTCAAAGAGCTCCCCCTCAACGGCCGCAGCTACGACCAACTCATCACCCTCAACCCCGGCACCGTCAACTACACCAACCAGCGCTCCGGCGGCGTCGGCACCTCCAACTCCTCCGTGGGCAGCATGTTCTCCGCCTCTGGCCGCCGTCCCCAGGACAATCTCTTCCTCCTGAACGGCATCGAGTACACCGGCGCGTCGCTCATCAACACCACCCCCGGCGGCACCTCCGGCCAACTCCTCGGCATCGATGGCATCCACGAATTCAACGTCGTCACCGACACCTACTCCGCCGCCTACGGCAAGCGCGATGGCGCACAGATCTCCATCGTCACCACATCCGGCACAAACCAGGTTCACGGCTCCGCCTACGAGTTCCTCCGCAATAGTTTCTTCGACGCGCGCAACTACTTCGACGGTCCCCGCATCCCCGAGTTCCAGCGCAACGACTTCGGCGGGTCCCTCGGCGGCCCCATCAAGAAGGACAAAGTCTTCCTCTTCGGCAACTACGAGGGCTACCGTCAGAATCTGGGCGCCTCCATCGTCACCCTCGTCCCCGACGCCACATCTCGTTCCAAGGCTAGCGCCAGCGTTCAGCCGCTGCTCAACCTCTGGCCTGTTGCCAACGGACCCGAAATTCTCCAGAACGGCGTCGCCACCGGCATCGCCACCTACACCGGAACGGCTCCGCAGCATATCCGCGAGGATTTTGGCACCACTCGCCTCGATTACAACCCGACCACCAAGGACAGCTTCTACTCCGTCTACACCATCGACGACTCCGACGCATCCACTCCCTCCGCGAACCCTTATTCCTACGTCAGCGAACGCCTGCGCGAGCAGGTCCTCAGCGGCCAGGAGCAGCACATCTTTTCCCCCAATCTCATCAACATTGCCCGCATCGGCTTTTCCCGCTCCAACTTTTACTTCTATGGCTACGTTCCTGCCGCACAGCAGGCATTGGCGCCCAGCGTTCGCGCCGGCGTATCCACCTACGCCGTCGTCATCTCTGGATCGACCGCCTCCAACGGCGCCTCTTCCATCACGGGGGCCGGCGCCAACGTAGGCTCCAACAACGGCATCACCCGCAACCTCTACACCTTCGACGACCACATCTACGACACCCTCGGCAAGCACACACTCCAGGGCGGAGTCTGGCTCCAGCGGCTGCAATCTAACGACAATCTCGCCCAGGACCAGTACGGTCAGGCGTCCTTCGCCTCGCTCACCACGTTTCTCGCCGGAACCATCAAGACCTTCACCTACGCTCCCAGCACCACCGAACTCGGCTGGCGTTCCCTCTTCGCCGACGCCTTCCTCGAAGACACCTGGCACATCAATCCCCGCCTGGAATTCCGCTTCGGCATCCGCACCGAGTCCTCCACCGGTTGGAGCGAGTCCCAGAATCGCGCCAGCGTCTACACGTATTCCAACGGCGTGATCTCCACCAATCCCACCAGCGGCCTCTCGAACGCCCTCACCGACAATCGTGCCCTTTTCCTGCCCGAGCCACGTATCGGCTTCGCCTGGAACGTCTTCGGCAACGGCCACACCAGCGTCACCGGCGGCGCAGGCTTGCACCACACCCTGCTCGACGCTCTCGACTACCGCCTCGACCAGGCCGCCCCGTACAATACTGTCTACTCCTACAGCAGCACCACGGTTGCGAATCCCACCGGCAGCGCCGGCC
Source organism: uncultured Acidobacteriaceae bacterium (assembly GCA_963764735.1). Lineage (GTDB taxonomy): Bacteria > Acidobacteriota > Terriglobia > Terriglobales > Acidobacteriaceae > Edaphobacter. The sequence goes on along the minus strand of CAVXTS010000003.1, from coordinate 261,610 downwards.
TGGTTTCGCCGTCTACCGTAGACCCCTCCATCTCCACGCCCGCGCTGTTCTCCTACAATCTCCGCGTCGAACAACAAATCGCCCCGGCGACCTCACTCGCCATCGCCTACAGCGGCTCGCACAGCTACCACCAAATCATGAATGGCGACCTGAACGAGCCGGCCTACACCATCGTCAACGGCGCAGTCTTCTACCCCGCCGCCGGCACCATCGCCAGCCCGGCCGCGCCCATCAAGGCCAACCCAGCCGTCGCCAATACAACCTCCTGGTGGTCCGGAGCCTCAGGCAACTACAACGCCCTCATCGTGGATCTCCGCCACGACCTCAACCGCGGCCTCCAACTCCGCGCCAACTACACCTGGTCGAAGAACCTCGACGACGGCTCAGCCTGGAACACCTCTGTCTCCTCCAACACGCCCGCCTTCGTCTCCGTCCCTTCGCTTCCCCACCTCGACTACGGCCCCGCCGCCACCGACATCCGCAACGCCGCCGCCATCAACGCTACCTACGAGCTTCCCTTCGGCGCCGGCAAGGCTTTCTTCCCCAACAGCGGTCCGTTTACCACCCATGCCGTCTCCGGATGGACCCTCGCCTCCATCGTCAACATCTCCAGCGGCTTCCCCTTCTCGCCGCAGCTCGGCTACAACCCCACCGGCTCCGGCGACTCCCGGAACCCCGTCCGTCCCAACCTCAACCCTGCCTTCACCGGCCAGCTTTACCCCGGCGGCACTACCGCCCAGCGCGTCGCCCAGTATTTCAATCCCAATGCCTTTTCAGCCCCAGCCGCCGGATACGTCGGAAACGCCTCCCGCGACGGCCTCACCGGGCCGAACTTCACCGACTGGGATCTCTCGCTGCTTAAATCCACCGACCTCACCGAGCGCGCCCGCCTCCAGTTCCGCGTCGAGTTCTTCAACATCCTCAACCACACCAACCTCCAACTCCCCAATGAGGTCGTTTACTCCACCGGCCCTACCCAGGGCACGCTGGCAAACCAAAGCGCGGTCGCCGTCCTGGGCTCCCCCGGAATCATCTCCGCCACCGCCAACACCAGCCGTCAGATTCAGTTCGGCCTCAAACTGCTCTTTTAGCGTTCGAGTATGGGATTCGAACCATAAATGAGTGAAGTTTGGCGCGGCAGTTCGCGCCAACGGAGTCGAAGGACCTGCAGTTGTCGCCTGCGAAAAACAACAAGGCCCAGGTCTCAATGCCTGAGACCTGGGCCTTGTTGTACAACTCCGACCAAGCCTACCCGCCGCCGTCGTTACCAGGACACCCCGGCGGGTAGCAATCTTTCCGCTGCACCCTGTTCCACCGAACCGCTTATTCCGGGGTCACCGAGGAGAGGAAGCAGGGAAACATCACAACTACCATGAACAGCAGGGCCATCATCGCGTCATGCATGTCGTTGCCTCAGCTTTCTTCGCTGAATGGATTCACCAGCCCCTCCAATATCGCCCACCCCTGCCCCGCAACCCATCCCACCTAGGAATCACTTCATAGAACTTCAGTGGGATACGCCTGCAACTTTGGTGTTAGTTTTCCCAAAAGGGCCCCAAACTTGCCCGGATCAGAGGAAGCATTTTTCGATTCAACCGCTCCGATAAGCCAGATGCCCGCGAGCCAACTCCCTCGCGCAACGGCCCCAGGGATGAATCGAAAGGAGCAGGTTGCAAGTTCCGCTCCACCCTAGTCGCAGGGCGGCAGTTCAGGCGCCGGCTTCTTCTTCCACACAGCCCCCGCCACCGTCTTGAACAGCACGTACAGCACCGGGATGAAGAACAGGTTCAGGATGGTCGACACCAGCATCCCGCCCACCACCGCCGTGCCCACCGAGTGCCGCCCCAGCGCACCCGCCCCGGTGGCGAAGTAGAGCGGCATCACCCCCAGGATGAACGCGAAGCTGGTCATCAGGATGGGCCGCAGCCGCAGTTCCGCCGCGACAATCGCCGCGACGATCACCGACTTGCCCAGTTCGAGTTGCTGCTCCGCGAACTCGACAATCAGGATGGAGTTCTTCGCCGAGAGCCCGATCAACATCACCAACCCGATCTGCACGTACACGTCGTCGCTGATGCCCCGCGCCGCCACCAGCCCCAGCGCGCCCAGCACTGCCATGGGTACCGCCAACAGGATGATGAACGGCAGAAAGAAGCTCTCGTACTGAGCCGAAAGAGTGAGGTATACCACCAGCAGCCCCAGCCCGAAGATCAGCAGCGCTTTGCCCGCGGATTCCTCCTCTTCCAGCGCCAGTCCGGTCCATTCAAACTTCATCCCCGGCATCTTGTACTTGTCGAACAGCTTTTCCATGTTCACAAGTCCCTGCCCGGAACTCAAACCCTCCGCCGGCGACCCGTCAATCTCCGCCGAGCGGAACAGGTTGTAGTGGTCGATCACCTGCGGCCCGGAAATCTCGTTCAGCGCAATCAGGTTGTCCAACGGCACCATTTGGCCTGCATTCGAACGCACGTAATACTGCCGCAGATCGGCGGCGTTCCGCCGGAACTGCTGGTCGGCCTGCACGTAAACGCGATAGGAACGGTTGTTGAAGTTGAAATCGTTGACGTAGGTCGATCCCATGAACGTGCCCATCGCCGCCGTGATCTGCGACATGGGAACGCCCATCGCCTCCGCCTTCTCCCGGTCGATGACGACGTTCAACTGCGGATCGTTCGCGGTAAACTGCGTGTTCAGGTTCACCAGCCCCGACGACGGATCGCGCGCCGCGCCCACCAGCGTATGCGCAACACGATCGATGTCGCCAAAGGTGTTGCGCCCGCCATCCTGCAGGATGAACTGGAACCCGCCCACTGAGCCGATGCCTTGGATCGCCGGAGGCTCGACCGCGAACGCAGTTCCTCCGGGCACCGCGAACAGTTGCGGCGCAATCCTTGCCACAATGTCATGCGCCGTGTGTCCCTTGCCCAGCTTGGTGCGGTCATCCACCGGCTGCAGCGGAGCGAAGATCAACCCCGAGTTCGGTGAACTGCCACCCGACAGCGAGAAGCCCATCACCGAGAACGTACCGAACACGTCCTTGTCCTGGCTCACCTTTGCCGCCACTTTATCGGCGAAGTCCGTGGTGTAGCTCAGCGAAGCTCCCGGTGGCGTCTGCACCAGGATCATGAAATACCCCTGGTCCTCCACTGGAACAAACGCGGTCGGCACGTGGTTGTACATGTACACCGTTGCCGTAAGCCCGGCGACGAACAGCACCAGGAACGCGTAGCGCCACTTCACCACCCATGTGACCGCGACCGCATACCACGCGATGATTTTGCGGATCACAGCTTCCACCGGGTTCAGCAGCAGCCCCAGCAAGCCCGTTGGCCGCACCTCAGGCCGCAGAAACACCGCTGCCAGCGCCGGCGAGAGCGTCAGCGCGTTGAACGCCGAGATCGCGATCGAGAACGCAATCGTCAGCGAGAACTGCTTGTACAGAATTCCCGTGGTTCCCGGGAACAAGCTCACCGGAACGAACACGGAAATCAACACCAGCGACGTGGCAATCACGGCGCTGGTGACCTCGGCCATAGCCACCGACGTTGCCTTGTGCGGATCGTGCGCGCAATCCGCGCCGGTGATGACGGTCCCTTCCAGGTGGCGCTGCACGTTCTCGATCACCACGATCGCGTCGTCCACCACCAGGCCTGTGGCCAGCGTAATGCCAAACAGCGTCAGCGAGTTGATGGAGAACCCGAACAGTTTGATGAATAGAAACGTCCCGATCAGCGACACCGGAATGGTGATGGCGGGAATCAGCGTGGCGCGCCAGTCCTGCAGGAACAGGAAGATCACCAGAATGACGATAATGATCGCCTCAGTCAGCGTCTTCTCTACCTCTTTGATGGAGTCCGAAACCACCGTGGTCGTGTCCACCGCGATGAATCCCTGCAGACCCGGCGGGAACGATTTCTGCAACTCCGCAAACACCGCTTTGCATTGGCGATCCACATCCAGTGCATTCGCATTCGAAAGCTGTTGCACGCCGATGCCGATCGCATCCCCGGCGCTGAACGTGCGGTCGCCATAGCGGAGGCTGGTGGTGTAGCTCTCCGCGCCCAGTTGCACGCGGCCAATGTCCCTCAACAACACAATCCCTGTACCGCTGCTGGGCGCAGGCACTCCCTGGCTCGTGTTCTGGCTATTCGACTTGATAATGATGTTCTGGAACTGAGCAGGATCGCTCAGCCGCCCCTGCACACGCACCGCCATCTGGTAGCTCTGCTTTGGGTCAGACGGCGGAACGCCAAGCTGCCCCGCCGGCACCTCGACGTTTTGCTCCTGCAGCGCGTTGGTCACATCCAGCGGCGTCAGCCCGCGTGCGGCCAGCTTGTTGGGATCGAGCCAGATGCGCATGGCATACTTGCGCTCGCCGAAGATGATGACGTTGCCCACGCCCGGAACGCGCTTCAGCGCATCGGCGACGTAAACGTCCAGGTAGTTTGAGATAAACGCCGGTGACAGCGAGTGGTCGGGGGAGACGAAGCCCGCCGCCAGCACGAAATTCGAATTCGCCTTGGTAATCGAAATGCCCGTGTTGTTCACCGCCGCCGGAAGACGGCCCTGCGCCGTGGCCACGCGGTTCTGCACATCCACCGCAGCAATGTCCAGGTTGTATCCCGTCTGAAAGGTAATTGTGATGCTCGAGGTGCCGTCGTTCGAGGAAGCCGAGGACATGTAGCGCATTCCCTCGACACCGTTGATGGCCTGCTCCAGGATGATGGTCACCGCCGATTCGACGTCCTGCGAGTTCGCGCCCACATAGTTGCAGGAAACCACCACCTGCGGCGGAGCCAGCTGCGGGTACAGCGAAATAGGAATCGTTGGCAGCGACACCGCCCCGGCCAGCACGATCAACAGTGCGCACACCGTGGCGAAGATGGGACGGCGAATAAAGAACTCAACCAAGAATCTTCACCTTTCGTTATTTGCTACGTTGCCAGGATTCAGCCGCGTCTACGTGACTCCCTAGCTCCCTGCCTTCGCGGGTCCCTGGCCCGGCGGCGGCGGCGTTATTGGCTGTACCGGGGCACCCTCCTGGAGCATTTGAATGCCCGACAAAATCACGCGATCGCCCGCTCTCAACCCGGTCTGCACCGGATACAGATTGCCGACCGGCTCGCCTAGCGTCACCGCGACCTGATGGGCGATGTATCCAGAATCCTTGGCCGCGGCGACATACACAAAGCTCTGCCCACCGATGCGCGTCACCGCCAGCACTGGCACCGTCGGCTCCTTGGACGTGCCCCAGGTAATGCGTGCGTTCACAATCTGGTCCACCCGCAGACGCTCGGCGGATTTCGGAACCGGCGCCTTCGCCAGAATCCCCTGGAGCCCGTTGTCCACCTCAGGCGAGACAAAGTAGATGCTTGTGTGCGCCAGCACCGTGCCGCTCTCATCCAGCAGATCTACGGCTAACCCAGTCTTTACCTGGGCGGCTCGCTCGGTCGGAATGTAGATGTAGGCCTCCAGGCCACTGTTCTCGTCGAGCGTGGTCAGCATCGTCGTGGGGGACACATAGTCGCCCAGGTGCACCGGAATATCGCCCACAATGCCCGCAAATGGAGCGCGAATCTGGTAGTAGGCAAGCTGCTCCCGCTGGGTCTTGGTCTGGTCGCCGGCAGACTCATACGCGGCCTTGGAATTCTGGAACGACTGCATCGCCTGGTCGTAGGCCTGTTTGGAGATGATGCCGTCCTTGTAGAGCTGCTGCTGCCGGGCCAGGTCCGTCTGGTTGTAGTCGTAGGTCGCCTTCAACTGCTGCTCGGCCGCCTGCTGCGCCTCTACCGTCGCCACTTGTTTCAGCGGGTCAATCTGCATCAGCAGCTGCCCGGCCTTTACCGCATCGCCGGACTTCACCAATATCTTGGTCAGGTTGCCGTCCACCTGCGGCTGCAGCGTGGCCGATCGCAGGCTCTTAATCGTGGACACGTAGGTGTCGGTGCTGGGAACCGTGTTCAGCGTCACCGGCTGCACCATCACCGGCATCGCCTGCGCTCCAGCAGCGGCGGCTGCGGGCGGAGGCGCTTTCGAGCATCCAGCCAGCAGCACGGCCAGCCCTCCAGCCAGCGCCATTACCGGCAACGACCCGGCATTCCCATCGCTCTTCCAAAAACGCACGTCGTATCTCCTTCAAATTGTGCAGCCTGGCATCGGCTACGGATATGCAACCCGGGGCTGCGGCGCATTCGAAACCCAACGCCTCAACCGAGTAGGTGGTTTGATGATAGGGATTTGTCCCTCGATGCGAAAGGGACGCAAAAAAACTACGCCGATCGCACCAGGGCGCACCGCATGAGTATACGCTGGCGGCTCATGCGTTCTCCGCGTCTCCGCCACCCAGGTGAAATGGATTGAAGTCCTCATTGCGATCGTAAGCGTCCGCATGCTCGCTTGCCTTCAGCCAGCCAACCACGGCGTACGTCAGGGGTGTCGCCAGCACTTCATATCCCACCTTAAGCAAATATCCGGTGGCGATCATATTCACCAGCGTCAGCGCGGGGTACTTGCCTGCAAACGTCAGCGTGATGACCAATGTCGTATCCACTGCCTGACCCACGATGGTCGAGCCCACCGTCCGCGTCCACAGCTTCTTGCCGTTGGTCAGCAGCTTCATTCTGGCCATGGTGTAGGAGTTGGCGAAATCGCCAGCCCAAAATGCAATCAGCGAGGCCGTCTGGATCCGCGGCAGGAACCCGAAGACCACCCTGAATGCATCCTGGTTCTTCCAACCCGGCGCACCCGGCAATGCAATCACAACCTCTCCCATAAAGTACAGCAGCACCGTCCCGAAGCACCCCAGCCAGATCGCCCTCCGCGAGGCAGAAAATCCATACACTTCTGTAAACACATCCCCGAAGATGTACGTGATGGGAAACAACAGAACTGCTCCGCTCACCGCGAACGGTCCGATCATGCAGATCTTCTGCGCCACCAGGTTCGAAACCAGCAGGATCACCACGAACATCGTGGTCAGCATGTCGAGATACTTATAACGGCGTGCGCTTTCGCTCATCGAAAAACTTGCCTTTTCAGGAAGCACTACGTGTTAAGGGTTGTCATTTTGAGCACAGCGAAGGATCCCCGCAGTTTCGCTCGATGCCGTCGATTCACGTCAAAACCAACATCTTCTAGTATGCCGTGTGGCGCGTTCTCCTGCGGATTCGACATCGCCGCGGTATCCGGCTTACGCTATTGCCCATGACCTCGATGGACCGCCGCAGTTTCACGCGCCTCTCCGCCCTCGCGCTTGCCGCAACCCAGGTTCCCTCCTTCGCGCAGCCCGCAGCGGGCACCGAAAAGCCCGTGGGCTACGCTGCCATCGGACTTGGCACCATCTCCGACATTTTCATGCGCGCCTGCGCCGCCACACCCCACACCTCGAAGATCACTGCCCTCGTCACCGGCCACCCCGAGACGAAGGGCAAGCGCTATGCCGCGATGTACGGCATCCCCGAAAGCTCCATCTACACCTACGAAACCTTCGACCGCATCCGCGAGAACCCGGACGTCGAGGCCGTCTACATCGGCCTGCCCAACAGCATGCATCGCGAGTACACCGTCCGCGCGGCGCAGTTGGGCAAGCACGTTTTGTGCGAGAAGCCCATGGCCATCTCCTCCGCTGAGTGCAGCCAGATGATCGCAGCCTGCAGCGCCGCTGCCCGGAAGCTGATGATCGCTTACCGCATTCACTACGAGCCCACGCACCTTGCCGCGCAGCAGCTCATCCAGTCCGGGGCGCTGGGCGACTTGCAGTCCTTCGAGGGCGGCTTCGGATTCAATGCCGCGCCTAACCAGTGGCGGCTCACCCGCCAATACGGTGGTGGTGGCCCGCTGATGGACGTCGGCATCTACCCAATGAACGAAACCCGCTGGCTCACCGGCGAGGAGCCCGTCGCCTTCACCGCCGTCCCGGCCACACGCGACCACACCAGCGGCCGCTTTGCCGAGGTTGAGCAGACCCTCGACTTCACCTTGAAATTCCCCTCCGGCATCGTCGCCGCGCTAGGCTGCACCTATGGCTCCGATATGCCCGGCTTTCTGCGCATTCACGGCGAGAAAGGCTCGCTTATGATCGAGAGCGCCTACAACTACACCGGGCCCCACCTGATGGGCCTCAGCGGCGGCATCCGCGCCGACACCACCACCCAGGGCGGCCAGACGCTGCACTTCCAGCTCGAAGCCGAGCATTTCTCCAACTGCATCCGCACAGGTGCAACCCCCAAAACCCCGGGCGAAGAGGGCCTCCGCGACCTGCTCGCCATCGAAGCTATCTACAAAGCCGCCGGCACACCCATCGCATGAGTGCTTACTTCTTGGCCGGAGCTTGCAGCCCCAACTCCGCCATCACCATCTGCAGGTCTTTCCAGGCCTCGGCCTTCTGTCGTGGGTCGCGCAGCAGGAACGCGGGGTGGTACGTCACTGCCAGCTTCGCACCACGGCACGTATGCCAGGCGCCCCGCAGCGAACTCAGCGAGCGCCGGACCCCTAGCAGATAGATGGCCGCAGTCGACCCCAGCGCCACAATCACCTGCGGCTGCACCACGTCGATCTGGCGTAGCAGAAATTGCGAGCAGGTATTTGCCTCCACCGGTTCCGGCACACGGTTGCCTGGCGGCCGGCACTTCACAATGTTCGCGATGTAGACTTCTTCGCGCTGCAGCCCCATCGCGGCAATCATGTTGTTCAGCAACTGCCCGGCCTTGCCCACAAACGGCACTCCCTGCGCGTCCTCATCCGCTCCGGGGCCTTCGCCCACGAACATCAGCCGCGCCGTCGGAGAACCATCGCCGAAGACGATCTTGTGCCTCCCTGCATAGGCCAGCGGGCAGCGAGTGCAATCGCCGATGTCCTCCCGAATCGCACGCAGCGCAGCGTCCCGCTCCCCCGGCGGCACCGGCGCAGCGGGTAGCGGAGCCAGCTTGTTGAAGGAGATCAGCGTCAGCAAGGAGGGCCCTGGACTTGGGTTAGGAGTTGCGGGTACTGCGGGAAGATGCTGAGAAGGCTGTGCTGCGACCACTGCTGGAACATCCGCTGCTTCCGCAGCCGTCGCACGCAAGGCTGGAGTTGCGTCCACGGAAGCCGCTGTCGCCTCATCCGCCGGCTCCGCACCTGTCGCAGATTCGCCGCGCCGATAGAAGTCGTGGATGCCCAGATCGCGGTAATAGTCCACCCAAGCCCGCAGCGGCGTTCCGGCTTCGTCCTGCATTGCGTTTTACAGTTCCTGTTCGAGAGGCTCGACGTCCTTCGGCTCGTGAGTCACCACGTAGCTCACGCGGCCCTCCAGGATCTCGTCCTGCGCCACCCGGCACGCCTTCATCGACTTCGTAGGCATCAACGGCTGCGCGCCCGACTGCAACTGCCGGGCCCTGCGCGCCGCGCCCTTTACAAGGCTGTACTTGTTGTGGAGAGGATTGTCGTTCGACATAATCGGCACCTCGGGGGATGATTCCAATCTACTCCAATTGGGCCCATTTTGTCCTCGCCCGTCTACCGTGGATAACCCGGACAAAACTGTGGAATCACTCCAGCCCAAAGCTCTTCAGCACCGCGCGCAGCCGCGGCGATTTCGGATCCGTCCGGCAGCTCTCCGCCATCGCCGTCACCCCGTCGCGCAGCCCCCGCTCGTACAGCACGATCGCGCGCATCTCCGCCACCGCCTGGTCCAGCACGTCGTTCACCAGCGCGTACTTGTAGTCCCACATCTGCTGCACCTCGCTGCGCGCCTGGCGCAGTCGCCGCTCGATCTTCTCTTCATCGGTCATGTGCTCGGCCTCGCTGCGATGGCGCAGCCGCATCTGCAACACATCCGGATTGGGCGGCAGCACGAAAATCGACACCGCGTCCGGCATCTTCTGCATCACCTGCGCGGCACCCTGCACGTCAATATCCAGCAGCAGATCCTTGCCCGTGGCGCGTGCGTGGTCCAGCGCCGCGCACGCCGTTCCGTAGTAGTCGCTGCCAAAAACCTCTGCCCACTCCAGAAATTCGCCGTTCTCCACCATTCGCTTGAAAGTCTCGCGATCGGTGAAGTTATACTCGCGCCCGTTCTCTTCCGACCCGCGCGTCCGCCGCGTGGTGTACGAAACGGAAAACTCCAGCCCCTCCACCAGCGAGCGCAACTGTGCGACCAGCGTCGACTTGCCCGACCCCGACGGCGCCGAAATGATAAACAGAATCCCCGCCATGCTTTATAAGCAGTGTAACCGCTCAACCTTCCAGAATCGTTTCTACTCCAGGTTCTGCACCTGTTCCCGCGCGCGCTCGATCTCTGTCTTGACCTCCAACCCCAACGCGGTCAGCCGCAGTCCGATCCCCGGATCGCCACCCGTCGTCTTCGACAGCATCGTATTCGCCTCGCGGTTCAGCTCCTGCAGCAGAAAATCCAGCCGCTTGCCTAGCTCACCGCCCCCGTCGAGCATCTGCAGGAAGCTCTCAATGTGCGCTCTCAGCCGCACCAGTTCCTCCTCGATATCCGAGCGCTCAATCAGCAGCGCCGCCTCCGCCAGCAGCCGCTGGTCGGTCACCTGTCCGGCAGCCTCTGCCGTGGCATCCGCCTTCAGCAGTTCCCCAATCCGCGCGCGCAGCCGCTCGAAGTGAGCATCGCGCGCACCCACCCGCAGCTGGGCGCACTCTTCCGCCAACCCGCGCAGCCGCAGCATGGAGGCGCGCAATTCCGCAGCCAGCGTCGCTCCTTCTACACCGCGTACCTGGTTCAACTGGTCCAGCAGCTCCGGCGCAATTGCCATCGCCGCAGCCTCCAGCGCCGCCGCATTTGCGGGATCCGGCGCCGCACCAGCATCCGTCGAGAGCACCCCCGGCATGCGCAGCAGTTCATTCAGGTCCGGCTCCACGTTGAAGTGATGCAGCTTCGCCGCCTCGTGAAACACCTGCAAATGCGCCGCGAGCAACTCATGATTCAGTTGGACGCTCTGGGTCTGGTCGCGCCCGCGCCGATCCACATGCACCGTTATATCCACGTGGCCGCGCCGCACGCGCTCCTTCGTCAGCCTGCGCAGCGCGACCTCTAGCGCATCGCTGTCGCCGGGCAGCCGCAGGTTCAGGTCCAGGAACCTGTGGTTCACGCTCTTAAACGTCAGCGTAAACGCGACCCCATCCTCTGTCGCCGACTGCGCAGTCGCGTAGCCGGTCATCGAATAAATGGGCCGCACATCCTTGGCGCTCGCCCCACTGGCACTTACATCGGGTTTCGCTTGCGATTTGCTCACGGCCTTCCTTCCAGAACTTCTGCTTCGGCGGACTCGGTTGCGGGACGGCGCTCAAAGCGGTCCGACTCGAACTGCAGATCGTACAGCCGCCGGTATGTCCCCGACTGGCGCATCAGATGCTCGTGGTCGCCCGTCTCGGTAATCCGCCCGTCTTCCAGCACCACAATCCGCGTCGCATTGCGAATCGTCGACATCCGATGCGCAATTACAAATACGGTACGGCCCTGCATCAGGTTCTTCAGCGCCGCCTGCACAAACGCCTCGCTCTCGGTGTCCAGCGCCGACGTCGCCTCATCCAGAATCAGAATCGGCGCATTCTTGAGAATCGCACGCGCAATCGCCAGCCGCTGCCGCTCGCCGCCCGAAAGCCGCACTCCCTTTTCACCAATGACGGTGTCGTAGCCCTCGGGCATGCGCAGAATAAAATCATGCGCCAGCGCCATCTGCGCGGCCTCCTGCACCTTGCTCAAAGGCACGTCGGGCTGCCCATACGCAATGTTGTTGCGCACCGTGTCGTTGAACAGGATGGTCTCCTGCGTCACCTTGCCGATCTGCTTGCGCAGCGACGCAATCGAGACATCGCGCACATCGTAGCCATCAATCATGATCCGCCCGCTGGTGGGATCGAAGAAGCGAGGAATCAAGTTCACTAGCGTCGACTTCCCCGCTCCGCTCGGCCCCACAATGGCGATCACTTCTCCGCGCTTTACATCCAGGTCCAGCTCGTGCAGCACCGTCTTTACCGTACCCTCGCTCTCGTAGGCGAAGTTCACCTGCTCAAAGCGAATCAAGTCCTTGAAGCCCCGCACCACGTGCGCGCGCTTCTTCTCCACCACGTCGTCCTCGGCGTCCATAAACCGGAAGATGCTCTCGCTCGCGCCCGCAGCCTGCTGAAAATTGTTGTAGTACACCGGCATCCGCCGCAGCGGATCGTACAGCAGGATCACCGCGCTCAGAAACGCGATGAACATTCCTTCGGTCAAGCCGTGCAGAATCACATTCCGCCCGTACCACAACAGCAGCGCCAGCAGCACAACGCCCAACGCATCCATCAGCGGAGAAGAGATCGCCTGCACCGCAACCGAGCGCATGTTCGCCGTCAGCAGCCGGTCTGACGCCCGGCGGAAGCGGTTCATTTCCCAGTGCTCCATGCCGAACGCCTTCACGATCCCATGGCCCGAAATCGTCTCCTGCACAATGTTCTGAATCTCGGCCAGCTTATCCTGCCCGCGCCGCGTCGTCGTGCGCACGCTGCGGCCCACCTTGCGCGAAGACAGCACCACGACCGGGACGAACAGCAGCAGTACGAGCGCCATCGTTCCGCCCGTGATCGCCACCACCACGATCATCACCAGCAACGTGAAGAACTGTTGCGGAAAATCGCTCAGCACTGTGGCCATTGCGTTCTGCACTCGCTCCACGTCATTGATCAACGAGGAGATCAGCGTGCCCGACGTATGCCGCTGAAAAAATGCTGTGGAGCGGCGCAGCATCGAATCGTAAAAATCGTTGCGCAGGTCCGTGATCATGCCATACCCGGCCTTGTTCGCCAGCAGCGTACCCAGGTAGTCGCAGACCGCCTTCACAATCGCCGAGACAATCAGTGCATAGGCCACTACGTCCCACGCATTGTGAAAATGATGCGGAACAAGGAATTGCAGGTCGATGACCCGCTTGGTATTTCGAATCGGGAACACCAGCACGTGATCCGGCGACGCCTTCGCGCTCAATACGTTGTCGATGATCGGCTTGATCAGCAGCACGCGCAACCCAGCCATTGCGCCTACCACTGCCGTCAAGACCACCGACGCCAGCGAGAATAGCGCGTAGGGGCGCGCGTACCGCAGAAGCCGCCAGATGCGCTTCATCGTGCCAATCTCCGCATCGCATTCGTATTCGGCGCGCTCGTCTCGATCTCGCTCATCAACACAATTCTATTGGTTTTCCTTGAACCCTGGGCCGGCTTCCCGGCCTCATCGCGGCATGTCGCGGTGCGTGGTGGTCACGCGATGACCCTCGGCCTCCAGCCGCTTCTTCATCTCCTCGGCGATGAACACGGACCGATGTTGCCCACCGGTGCATCCAAACGCCACCGTCAGGTAGCTCTTCCCTTCCTCAATATAGTGCGGCAGCAGAAACTTCAGCATGTCCGTCGCCTTGTCCAGAAACTCCTGCGTCTGCGGAAACTGGCGGATGTACCTCGCCACCTTGGGATGCCGCCCCGTCAGCTTGCGGAACTCCGGCACAAAGTGAGGGTTGGGCAGAAAGCGCACATCGAATACCAGGTCAGCTTCGGCGGGAACGCCGTTCTTGAAGCCGAAGCTGGTCGACGAGATGGTCAGGTCCCTCGGCTTCATCCCGCGCTCAAACTGCGCCAGGATGCGCGCCCGCAACTCATGCACGTTGAACTTGGTTGTATCCAGCACAATGTCGGCGACATTGCGGATCGGATCCAGCCGTTTGCGCTCGGCGCGTATGCCTTGCACCACGGTCTGGCGGCCCATCGGGTGCGGCCTCCGTGTCTCGGAGAACCGGCGCACCAACGCGTCTTCGTTCGCCTCCAGGAACACTACTCGCGTCGAAAGTGTCTTGCGCACCTTCTTCAGAATCGCCGGAAAGCGATCCAGTCGCGTGGCCTCGCGCACATCCACCACCAGCGCCGCGCGCTCGATCTGCGGCGACTGCCGCACCAGGTCGGCAAACCGCGGGATCAGCTCCAGCGGCAGGTTATCCACCGAATAGTAGCCCAGATCCTCGAACGCCTTCAGCGCCGACAGCTTGCCCGAGCCGGACATACCGGTCAGGATCACTAACTCGCCATCACTCGCCTGGCCGGAAGGCCGCCTTGTTGTCTTCCCGATGCGCTTCGCGGACATGGTGAAATCCTAGCACCCCGCCGCCGGCGCAGCCCGGTGCTTATGCGCTCGCTGCCGCCACGGTCGATTCCAGGCCGTTCACCGTCCCCATCGGCCGGGGATGCCGTTTGCCGTTTGTCGTCTTCTGCTTCTGGCGGATCGCCTGCTGCTCAATCTTCGCCAGCGCATCGCGCAGCGCAGTCATCATCTCCGCCGATTCGCAGGCGGCAACCATGCTCTGGCTCCCCTGGCTCACCGTCACGTCCGCGATCTTGCGGTACTTGTCGATACTCAGTACCACCTTCGCACTGGTTGCGCCGTTGATTATTTTCGTGATGCGTTGTATTCCCACCCTGGCTTGATCCTTGTACTTTTGCGTGACGACTGTCTGTCTTCCCGTGTACTCGATGATCATCCAATCACCTCTGTGAGGATTTGATGCATCTTGTGGGTGTTATCGTACACGCCTTTGGTGGGTACTGGGAATCTGCATATCTTCGCGGTACTTGGCCACCGTCCGGCGAGTAACCCGTATCCCTTGCCGTTGCAACTCCGCCGCCAGTTGATCGTCGGTCAGCGGCTTGCTTGGATCTTCGGCCTCAATCAGCTTCTTCACCTTGCGCTTCAGCAGCACCAGCGGCAGGTCCGCGCCCTCCGGCCCGTTCACCCCCTCGGTGAAGAAGTAGCGCAGTTCATACACGCCCTGCGTGGTGTGCACATACTTGTTGGCCACCGCGCGGCTCACCGTAGAGGGATGCACGCCAATCTCCTCGGCCACTTCCTTGATCATCATCGGCTTCAGGCCCTGCTCGCCGCGTTCCAGAAACTCCTGCTGGCGGCGAACGATCACCTCGCAGGTGCGCACAATCGTATTCTTCCGTTGTTCAATGTTGCGCAGCAGTTGGATGGCAGACTTGTAGCGCTCTTTCACGTACTCGCGCACGTCTTTCTCCGTGCCCTTTTCGCGCAACATCCTGCGGTACGCGTGGCTCAGGCGAAGCGTGGGCATGTCCTCTTCGTTCATCAGGACAACGTACTCGCCGTCGCGTTTCACAAAAGCAACGTCCGGCTCAATCAGCCGGGTCTCGCTCAGGTTATAGCGCTGCCCGGGTCGGGGATCGAGCGTGCGGATAAAGTCAACCGCCGCCTGCACCTCCTCGGCCGTTCGTGCACAGCTGCGCGTCAGTTCGCGCATGTCCTTCTTCTGCAGCAGTGTCAGGTGGTTGGCCACAATGTGCGCCGCAATTTCAAAGACCGTACTGCTGCTGCTTTCGCGTTGAACTCCATTGCGAGCATGCCCATTGCGCTCCGCAACACTGTGCCCTGCACCATTGGCCGAAGCAATCCCCGCCGCGGGTTCGGGATGCGCAATTGCCGCGACCGTGTCGTCGGCCGCATCGTCAACTCGATAGATGGTCTGCGCCTGGGTCCGTTTCGCCGCCATCTCAACCTCGCGGCGATGAGCATCAATCTGGATCAACAGGCACTCGCGCAGATCCCGCGCTCCAACCCCCAGCGGATCCAGATGGTTCACGATCTCGCGCCCTTCCCCCACGGTGGCCAATGCGGTTGCGCGCTCACCCAACGGACCACCCTCGCCGGAACTTGCGCCGGCAACTGCGCTAAACCCCGGGGCATCCACCACCGAGAGGTGTCCGTCCCAACCCGGACGGTTCTTTATGCCGCGCTCAAATGGAATCGGGACCGCACGCGGACCGCGCGCCTGCAAAAATGCGTCGACCAGTTCCTCGTCGGTTGCCGTCAGGTACCCATCCTCGTTCAGATTCCCCACCACCAGGTCCGCTGCCAGTCGCACCTCCGCAGCCAGGCTCATTGAGCCCAGTTGCCAGTCCAAATGGTCGGTCAGGGTACTGGGTTGCGATAGAAAATTGTCGAACGTCGGCCGCTCGATATCCTCAAAGGAAGACGCCGTGCGGAACCCCGGATCCAGATAGTCCTGAAAATAGCTCCCGAAGTCGATCTCGTCGAATGGGTCCTTCTTCTCCACCCGCTCGTTCGACGCTGCGATCTCTTCCGCCGACCGTTCGCGTTCCGCCTCGCGCCCCGCCATCTCCTCGATCGTTACTGCGGACTCCTCAACTTCTTCCAGCACCGGATTCTCTACCATCTCGGTGTTGATCATCTCTTTCAGCTCCAGCTTGTTCAGCGCCAGCACGCTGACCATCTGCACCAGTCCGGGTGTCAGCACCTGGCGCTGCGAGACTCTCAGGTTTAGCTTCGGCTGCAGCAATCCTTCTACCTCATCCGTGCAACTTTGCTCCGCGGTGTCGCCGGAAAGAGGGGCCGCTGGTCAGGCAGACCCTCTGCCTTCGTCTGTTGCCGAGGAACTTGGCCACAGTCTACAACGCCCCGCGTCTTTTCGCGCAAGATGTAAAATTCACACTCCGGCGGCGCCAAAAAGACCTTTCGTTCCCGGTTATACTTCACCGGAAAGAATAAGCAATAACACCTTAGAATCAATCTGTCTGTGCGCGCGAATACACACGCCGATGTACATGAACCCTAGCCCAGCGAGAACTTTTCCCCCAGATAGATCCGCTTCACCTCGGGGTTCCGTCCCAACTCACCCGGCGTCCCGGCAAACAAAATTTTGCCATCGCTGATGATGTACGCGCGGTCAGTCACCGACAGCGTCTCCCGCACATTGTGGTCGGTAATCAGCACCCCGATGCCGTTCATCTTCAGGTCGAAAATAATCTCCTGCAACTCCAGCACGGCAATCGGATCAATGCCGGAGAACGGCTCATCCAGCAAAATGAATGCAGGCTCAATGGCCAGGCAGCGCGCGATTTCCACTCTCCGCCGCTCGCCCCCGCTCAGCGCATAGCCCATGGTCTTGCGCACGTGGCCCAGGTTCAGCTGTTCAATCAGCTTCTCAGTCCGTGTGCGCCGGCTCTCCCAGCTCAACGGCTGCGCCTCCAGCACCGCCAGAATGTTCTCCTCCACCGACAGCTTGCGGAAGATCGACGGCTCCTGCGGAAGATAGCTGATGCCGTGCAGCCGCGCGCGCAGATACATCGGCAGCCGCGTAATGTCTTCGCCATCCGCCAGGATGCGTCCCGCCTCCGGCCGCACCAGGCCGACAATCATGTAGAAAATGGTCGTCTTCCCCGCGCCGTTCGGTCCCAGTAGCCCGACCACTTCTCCCTGTGCAATCTCCATGCTGACACCGCGGACCACGTGGCGGCCCGCATAGGCCTTGCCAATCTCGTCCGTTGCCAGCGTGCGCACCATGGCGGTCGCCGTCGGTTCAACTCGTTCCTGCGTTGACTCGTCCATCTCTCCCTCGGGTTGGTTAACCCCCGCGCTGCCCATCAGTTTTCCAAAGAATCGAATTTACTTTCTCCCCATCTCTTTCTTCCGTTCGTCCTGAACTCGGGATTCCGTGTGCACTCCCTGCGCCGGCTCCCCCGGAATCTCCCCCAACGCCTCAACACTAACACCGCCACTGGCATCGCAGGTATTGTGCATCCGTAACGCCGCGCCTGTCGTGGTCCCTTGCGCATCAACCGCCTTGGGGTCGCCCGTCAGCAGAAAGACCTGATCCCTCGCGGTATACACCAGCCGCTCGCCCGTGGCCTGCAACCCGGGCCGATCGATAGCCACGTGCCCTGCCGCAACCATCCGCTCTAAAGCTCCGCCCAGCGAAGGTACAGCCGCCGGCCCGCTGCCCGTCGCGTTCGCGGGCGTCTGTTCCAGATAAGCCGTGGCCTGGTTCGACCGGATCGTTGCGTCCACCGTCTCCGCCCGCACTCCGCCGGTAAAGTCGGCCTGACGCAGAATGCCCGAATAGATCAGCCCGCCGCTGGCAATGCGCACCACCTCCGGCGTCCCGCCGGCCGCACCGGCCTTGGCTCCGCCGGCTCCCGTTCCGCCTGTGCCGGCCGCACACTGCGCCGTCGCATTCTTGTCCGCCGCGGAACCCTGCGCGCTACCTCTATCGCCGGCGCCGCTCACCAGCACCGTGTGCACCTGGGCCGCCTGCACAGCCGCCGACCACCCCGTCGACCCTACCCCGCGCGCGATCAGCCGCTTCTGCTGGCGCGACAATTCGATCTCCGGTGCCTGCACCTGTGACCCGCCACTCTCCCACAGCCGCACCGGCTTGCCGTAAAACGTCGCAATGTCGGTCGCGTGCTCTAATTCGGCCCGGTCGGCCAGGATGTGCGTCGGGCCCGTGTTCCGTTGCCCCGCATTCGTCTTTGCGGAGTCCTCCACATAGTCCACCTTCACCCTGCCCAGCGCATGCGCGTCCCTTGTCCCAAGGTCCAGAGCAACCTGGTTGGCCCATAGCACGCTGCCCGCATCCGTCATCTCCACACCGCCGGCCAGCGTCAAGCGATCCAGATCCCCGTCGTAAGCCGCCCGTTCCGCCGTCGCATGCCGCACCTCGTCCCGGGCATTGGCCGCAGCCCCTCCCTGCTTCGCCGGAACATGCTCCATCATCGTCACATGTCCCTGCTGCACCGCACTCGCCAGCGTGCCCAGGTCTCTTGACCCCGCGGCCGTACGGCTCACCGCGGCGCCGCCGGTCCCGGGTCGCATCTTTCCCACCCTCGGCCGGAACTTCGCATCCAGCGTGTCGCCCGTGCTCGTCTGCTCCACTCCATCCACGCTCACCTGGTGCAGCACCGTATGGCCCCGGCCCGCAAGCGTATCCAACTGTGGAGGCTGCTTTGCATCTCCTGTATCCCGCAGGTGCGCCTTCAGGTCATCGGCGGACAACTCCCTTCGCCCCGCACCCGCATTGCCGGCCAGGCTGCCGTTGTCCACCAGTGTCAGGTGCGCATTCCCGCTCGCCTCCGCATTGCGCAGTTGCACTCGGCCTTCGCCTGCAGGCGCCAGCTCCGCCTCAAACGTCTCCGCGGTTAGATCGCGAACGCTCCACGGCTCCCGCGCGGCCTCCGTCGCCCGCGTCCGCTCGATCATGTGCACCGCACCGGTAAACAGCGCCCGTTCCGGCTGCGGCTTCGCCTGCTTGTCGAAGGTGATCGTCGCCTCACTCGCCTGTCCACGCGCCTGGCGCAGCGGCTCGTCCGTGGTGTACATCACCCCGCCCGTCAGCACCGCTTGCTGCGGCTGGCTCGCGCCATTCAGCATTACATCCGCGTGTTGCGACACTGTAGTCGCCCCCTCCGCCTGGACAGTCACATCGCCCTTCGCGTCCACCCGCGCCAGCGTCCCGTCCGGCCGCCGGTACAGCGTAGCCTGCTCGGCTGTCGCCCCCTCCCCCTGCGACTCGTAGTGCGCGTGGGTCAGAAAAGCCTGTTGGCTGTGCTCGTCAAATTCAGCCGTCGCCGCCGTCAACTGCACCGGCCGGTTGCTCGCGACTCCGCTCATGCTCACCGCCGAGTGCAGCGTCAGCACGCCCGAATCGCTGCTGTAGTCCGCGCCCGTGGCGTGCCCCGTCATCGCCCCCGCCTCAAACTCGATCGGCTGGTCGGTCGAAGCCACACCCAGCTTGTCCAGATACACCAGGCCGCTGGTGGTCACATGCACCAACTTCGCATCGGCAGACGCGGAGGATGCTGTGCCCTCCGGTTTTGCCGCACCGCTCGCCATTGGCCCGCCGCCCGCATCGGCCGCCTGCAGGTCGATGTGCACCACCCCCAGCGCCCGGATCACACCGTCTTTCTGGTCGTATTCGAAATCCTGCCCATAGATGCGGTCGCGCCGGTCCCCTTTTTTCCCATAGAGCACTACCGAAACATCATGCAGCGAGAACTTCCCGTCGGTGTACCCAACTTCCTTGGCTGCATGCAGCGTGTAGGTCGTTCGCCGCAGCCGGTCGTCGTAGTGCGACAGCGTATACCCGCTCGCATCGCTCTGCACATTGATGCCCAGCTTCTCCGGCACCTTCGTAAACCAATGACCCCTCAGGTGGCGCGCGGCCCCGATGTACGCGGCGATCACCAGCATCAGGAAGACCGCGCTTCCCAGCAACCAAATCCTCAGTCGTTCAACCCGATTGCGCATCCGCCCGCCCCATCCATCTTCTCACTTTCCCCAGCCGCCTACCGGTTCACGCCCTCGAACTTGGTGATAGGCTACCGGCGACTGGCTGCCCGCAACTGGCAACTGGCGACTGGTAACTGGTAACTTGGCTGAATGGCCGACCGTCTCTACCTCAGCCTCTGGTACCCCAACTTCCGCCTGGAGTCGCTGCCCGCAGCGCTCACCGGAGTGTTGCGCCAGTTCGCCCTGGTCGGCGGGAAACGCGTCTCCGCCGCCTCCGCGTACCCCATCAACTTCACCGAGCCGCCCACCTACCAGCGCATCTATGTCGAGCCCACCCCCGCCACCGCGTTCGACCAGCCCGCCCCCATCGATTCCATCCCCGGCGCATCCGACGCCGCACTCGAAGCCGCCGTCGCCGAAGCCACCGAGCAACTCCACGACGACATGGCCTACGAATTCGAAATGCGCTGGCAGTTGTGGGCGCTGGAGGAACCTAACGCGAATTCGAGCCGGTTCGACGCTCCGCCGGGCATCCCCGGCGCACAGGAAGACTTCGAGTCCGACGAACCCGTCCTCCATGACCCCGACACGCCCTGGAAGCTGCGCACCCACACCGTCCGCATCCTCGGCTTCGGCCCCGAATTCGACGTCGCAGGTTACGAGCAGAATGGACACATCCTCATCGACTTCGGCCTCGACACGCCCTGGGTCCTCGACACCGAGGAGGACGAAACCCTCGACGAGGAGTCCCAACTCCATATCCAGCAGAACGTCGAAAAGCTCCTCGCCTTCACCCTGCTCATCGAGAAAAACTGCGGCATCTCCAGCCGCCTGCTCTGGACAGAGTCCGGCGAACCCCTCGCCGAAAAACTCATCGCCCGCCTGCAGCGCGTCAACTAGCCTCTTGGTTTGTCATTCCTTAGCGCAGCGGAGGAATCTGCTTTATGGCTTACTTGTCATTCTGAGCCGCAGGCGAGGAATCCCTGTATTTCGCCTATGCCGCTGCGAAACTCTGGGCCGTTCGCCCATCTCGTGCTACCGTTTCAACCATGGCCGCAATCCCTCAAATTCAGTGGCAACACCTGCCCCACTATTTCCGCCACTGGAACGAGGCCTACCAATGGCCGCTCTACTTTGTCCTCGGCTGGGTTACCCTCTACGTCCGCCGCTGGCGTCGCCGCCGCGACGAAGAAGCCGCCCAGGGCTGGCCTTCGGTGGAGGGCCGCATCATCGGCGGTAAGGTCGCCAACATCGCCCACACCTCCCGCTTTATGGCCACGCTGGACTACAGCTACTACTTCGAAGACAAATACCACTACGGCAAGTACAACCACGAATTCCCAAAAAAAACCGAAGCTGACGCGTTCGTCAAGCAAATGCGGGACACGCGGCTCCAGATCCGCTACAAACCCTCCAACCCTGACAAATCCGTCCTCGAGCAGCGCGTCATCGAACAGTACATCCTGCTCGCCCCCCGCTTCGGCTGAACCGCCTTATCCCGCCGTCACAATCTCCGAAAAGTCCGCAATCTTCGAAAAGTCCTTCAGCACCCGGGTCAACAGTGCCAGCCGGTTCGCCCGCACATCTACTTCCGGAACCATCACCATCACCGCTTCGAAGAACGCATCCACGGCACCACGCAGCGTGGCAATCTCCTCCAACGCAGCACGGTAGTCGCGGCGATCGCTCAACGCTTCCACGCGTCCGGCAATCAGGGCGGACGCCTCTGCCAGCTTCTTCTCCGCCGTTTCCGTCAATTGCTTTTCATCGACCGTCGCCGCAGGTGCAATTCCCTTCTCCGCGGCCTGCGCCAGAATATTCTTCATCCGCTTGAACGCCGCACTCACCGCCGCGAAGTCCTCGCTGCCCCGTATCGCCGTCACCGCCTCCGCCCGCGCCACCGCGTCGCGAACATCGTTCGCCCCAGCCGCCAGCACGGCTTTCACCACGTCGTACGCCTGCCCCTTCGCCTCGCGCAGGTAGAACTCCAGCCGCTCCGCGAAAAAAATCTCCACCCGCGTCCGCACCGCCTCGCTGGCCGACGCAGCATCCGCCACATCGCCCAACGTCAACGGCAGCGCCGGCTCCGCCTCACCCAGGATCTTCACAATCCCATTCGCCGCCCGGCGCAGCGCAAACGGGTCCTTCGACCCCGTCGGCTCCAACCCCAGTCCGAACATTCCCACAATCGTGTCCACCTTATCCGCCAGCGCCAGTACCGCGCCCTCCACCGTCCGCGGCACACGGTCCTCCATCGACACCGGCCGGTACTGGTCGTAGATCGCCAGCGCTACCTTCTCGCCGTGTCCCTGCGCCCGGGCATACAGCCCGCCCACCTCGCCCTGCAGCTCGGTAAACTCCTTCACCAGGTCCGTGGTCAGGTCCGTCTTCGCCAGCTTCGCCGCCTCCACCAGCGCTGCACCATTCAGCACACATCCGCGTTCCGCCAGCCGAGTAGCCAGCCGTTCCGCCACCGCCAGCACCCGGTTCGTCTTTGCCGCATAGCTGCCCAGGTCTTTCTGGAACGTCACCTTTTCCAGCAGCGCCGTGCGTTTCGTCAGCAGCACCCGCTGGTCGAACTCCCAGAAGAACCGCGCATCGTTGAACCGGGCCCGCAGCACCCGCTCATTCCCATGCCGGATCACTGCCTCGCCCTTCGCATCCGTCTCCGTATTGAGCACCGCCAGAAAATACGGCGCCAGCTTGCCCTGCCGATCGCTGACCGCTGACCGCTGATCGCCGTTTCCTGGAATCTGTTCCTCCACCGCGAAGTAACTCTGGTGGTCCCGCATCACGGTCACCAGCACCTCTTCCGGCAGCGCTAAGTACTCGCGCTCGAATCCGCCCGCAATCACCGTCGGCCACTCCGTCAGGTGCGTCAGCTTGTCCACCAGCGCGTGGTCCTCACGCCAGCGCAGCCCGTCGCCCGCCGCTCGCGTCACCTTGTCCAGCGCCTTCCGTATCGTCTCCCGTCGCTTCTCCACATCGGCAATCACCTTCGCACCCAGTAGCGCCCGCTCATATTCATCCGGAAAGCCGATCGCAAACGGCGCATCCCCCGCCAGCACCCGGTGCCCGCGCGTCGTGTTCCCGGCTTTCTTACCCCCAAATTCCACCGGCACCACCACCTCGCCCAGCAGCGCCAGCAGCCAGCGCACCGGCCGCACAAACCGCTCCGGCTTGCCCGGTCGAGCGGACTCCCCGCCGGACGACTTTTGTCCGGTGGGGATGTTCCACGTCATATTCTTCGCCCAATAGATCCCCGCCAACTCCTTCGGCATCTCTTCGGCAATCACATCGGCCGCCGCGCGTCCAGCCTTCACCTTCGTCGCCGCCAAATACTCGCCCTTAGGCGTGTCGACCCGCTTCAGCGCCTCCACCGCCACGCCCGCCTTCTTCGCAAACGCCACCGCCGCAGGCCCCGGCGCCCCATCCTTGTAGGCGATCTTCACCGCCGGCCCCATCAACTCTTCACTCGCATCCGGCTGCTGCTCCGCCACGCCCGCAACCCATACCGCCAGCCGTCGCGGCGTCGCAAAGCTCTTCGCCTCCACGCCACCCGCAATCAGCCGCTCCCGCTCCAGCATCGCCACCACGCGCCGCTGCAACTCCGCCTGCGCGCCGGCAATCATCCGCGCCGGCACCTCTTCCAACCCAATCTCAAACAAGAACTCCGCCATCACCCAACCTGTCTTTCGCTGACTTGCTGACTCGCTGACTCGCTGACTCGCTGCCCTTGCGCCACATACGCCTTCGCCACGCCAATCACCAGCGCCCGAATCCTTGCCATCACGCCCACGCGCTCGGTTACGCTGATGGCGCCTCGCGCATCCAGCAGGTTAAACACATGCGAGCACTTCAACGCCAGCTCGTACGCCCCCAGCACTGGAAACCGCTTCACCGCCAGTTCGTCCGCCGCGCTCTTCTCACCGAATAATTCCCGCGCCTGCGATAACAACTCCAGGCACTCCGCCTCATACAGCCGCAGATGCTCCCACAGCTTCGGCACATCCGCATAATCAAAGCTGTACGCCGACCACTGCTGCTCGCCCGCCAGCTGAATTTCGCCGTACGTCACCTTCCGGCCATCCGGCTCCACGGCCCATACCACGTCGTACACCGACGGCGCGTCCTGCAGGAACGCCGCAATCCGCTCCATCCCATAGGTAATCTCGCCCGAGATCGGGTCCAGGTCCATCCCGCCGCACTGCTGGAAATACGTGAACTGCGTAATCTCCAGCCCATCCAGCATCACCTGCCAGCCCACACCCCACGCGCCGCCCACCGGCCACTCCCAGTTGTCCTCCTCGAACTTCAGGTCATGCTCACGCAGGTCGATCCCCAGCGCCTCCAGGCTCGCCAGGTACAGCTCCTGGATGTTCTCCGGCGGCGGTTTCAGGATCACCTGCAGTTGCGTATGCCGGAATAGCCGGTTGGGGTTCTCGCCATAGCGTCCATCCGCCGGCCGCCGACTCGGCTGCGCATACGCAATCCGCACCGGCTTCGGCCCCAGCACCCGCAGAAATGTGTCCGGCGACATCGTCCCCGCGCCTACCTCCGCGTCATACGGCTGCTGCAGCACACACCCGCGCTCCGCCCAGAACTTCTGCAGCCGAAACACCACTTCCTGAAATGTCAGCGCCTTCTTCTCTTCCGCAATCGCAGTCATGCATCTCTCTTCAACTATTGGCAATCCGTCCATTCTAACCGCTCGCTCGGGTTTATCCTTAGCCAGAGCAGGTAGATCGTGAGGCTCCCCTTGCTGGGTTGGATTCGTCGACATCGGGCTCTTAGCACATTCCTGGCGATCAAAACCACCCGCCGTCGGCCGTGAGTTCAACTTCTGAAGCCCAATAGCTATCGGTCTAATCATGGGATTGAAACGTGCGCATATCGACACTCCCGACAAGTTGGCGGCACGCGCCGAACGACGCCGCCGCGACTTGCTTGCCTTCCTGCATTCTGATCGCCCCGCCTGGCAAGATCGCGATCACCCCGAACTCGCCGTCGGCTCCGCAGCTTGGGTCAGAAACCTTCGCCGGGAGAGCGACCGCCGCCGCCGCCCCTGACGGCCGTCCTACTTCCCAGCCCCCATCGCCGCCTTCGAGAACATCGTCTTTGCATACTGCTGCGTCATGGCGCGCTCCTCGCTTTACGTTGGAGGAGCCCACCCAGTCCGCAGCTTCAAAAGTTCAGCCTAATTCGGCGGCATCGCCTTTCGCTTCCCCAGCACCGGGGTCTTCGCCGGGTCCGTCAGCACCGTCGTCGGGTCCGACAAAATCGCCGGATCGTCCACCGGGACCCGAATCCCCGTCGCCCGAATAAACGGATTGCTCTTCTCCACCGTGATATCCATGTTGTGATCCTCAGGAGTCGTCGCCAGCGCGTGCGGAAACTCCACAATGTACCGCCCCCGCAGCATCGCCACAAAATCCTCGAGCTGTTTCGCGAGTCCCTTCACATTGGTCGTCAGCACCATCCCACCCGACGACTCGCACGACGAAACAAACAGATTCTCCGACTGCGCCTCGGCCTGGGTCAGGCCCGACTCAAGGACCGTTTCCGACAAACCGAAGATCGCCACGCCACTTGACTGCGCGCTTAACCGCACCGCATTCCACGGGCTCCTGCTTCCCCGATCGATCCCGTCCGTCACCACCAGGATCACGCGATGCCCCGGTTCCTCTGAGAGCGCCTGCGTCATCTTGATCAGTGAATCCCGCAGCGACGACCGATCCTGGCAATGATTCAGCCGCGTTCGTCCCCGCGCTCTCCACTCCCCCAGCGCCAGCGCAACCGCCTGCTGCAGGCTCGCCGGCTCCGCGGGCGCATCGGCGCTCCACCGGCTCAACACGCAGTCCTGCGCATATACCGAAACCCGGTCCCTCGGATGCAGCGACAGTGGTGCCAGTCCTGCAATCGCGCCGTCGATCGTCTTCATCAGGTCGGGAAAAGGCTGGGTCAGGTCCAGCAGAATCGCCAGCGAAATCGGGTCGTCGCCCTCCAGCCTTGCGTGCGTCACCCGGAACGGCGGCCCTCCATCCAAACTGACAAAAAATCTCCCTTCCGCTATCGGAGCCAGGGGCCTGTGGTCCGGGCTCAGCACCAACGCCGCCGTCTGCACCAGGTTGGTATAGACGTGCAGCGTCACCACCTTCTCGTCCTGCGCCGCCGGCCCCTCCTGCGCCACAACCGCCGGAACCCCCAGCCCGATCAGCGCCAGCACGCACCACCCATATCTGCCGATTCGCGCCACCAGCCCCTCCGCCTTCCAGCCGCGGCGAAACCTCCCGCCGTCGCCCAAGGCAAAAGAATACTCCAGCTCACAAAGGTGGATCAGCGGCAAGGCCGCCTGCACCATCCTGCCTGGGCTCCTCAGATAGAGTTATCATCCTGAGCTTGCCCCAGCCTCACCGCAGTGCCCGCGCCGACACCAGCCGTCCCTCCAAATGCCGTTCCAGCACCTCGATCGCAAATCGCCGCAGGTCCGCCGCCCGAGCCTTCGGCCAATCTTCCGCCGCCAATCCCTTCACCGTCCCGCGAAACATCCGCCCCGCCAGCGCCACCGACTCGGCCGACAGCGCCATGCTCCCGCCCTTGCGGTCATCCGCGCACGTCACCCCATCGCTCGTCGCCGAATACCACACCGTCCCACCACCCCCGTCTTTTGCATCCAGCACCAGCCCGCAAGCCGCGCACCGCCCCAACTCCGGCATCCACCCCATCAGCCGATTCATCCACAGCGCAAAGTAGGTAATCGGCATCCACACGCGCCCCACCTGCAGTTCGTCCAGCACTGCCAGTGCCAGCCGGAACACCGCATCCTCCGGCGCACCCTCCGGCAGAGCCTCTTCCAGCACCTCCGCCACCATCTCCAGCGCAGCCACCCGCGCGTAATCCACCGGCCGCGACATCGGCGACGACAGAATCTCAAACGCGTCTAGCCGCACCAACTCCTGCTTCGGCTTTTCCGCATACGTCGCCCGCACGTGCGTCATCGGCTCCAGCGCCCCACCGAACCGCCGCCGGCTGCGCAGCGCATGCCGCGCCACGCCCTTCACCCGTCCCTGCTCCCGCGTCAGCAGGCTCACCAGCAGGTCCGCCTCCTGGAACGGCCACGTCCGCAGTACGATCGCCTCATCCACGCGCTGGATCATCCGCCCGCCTCCGCTCCTCAGAAGTGTCATCCTGAGCGTAGCGAAGGACCTGCTTCCACCGCCCGGCCGCAAACCACCCGCTCCCCAAGAAAAACGCGCAACCCATCGGGCTGCGCGCCTCTGCCTTCACTGACACCGGACAACCGGCAGCTATCCTCTCTACCGTCCGAAGTGTGCAGCGTTCTTCGCCTGGTAATCTGCCCATTTCTCCGGCAGGTCGTCGGCCGCGTAGATCGCCGAAACCGGGCAAACCGGCACGCACGCCCCGCAATCGATGCATTCCACCGGATCGATAAACAACTGATCCGTCTCGGCGAACCCAGCCTCGTCCTTCTTCGGATGAATACAGTCCACCGGGCACGCATCCACGCACGCTGCGTCCTTGGTTCCAATGCACGGTTCCGCAATCACATAAGCCATCTTTGCAATCTCCCTTAACTTTTCCCGAACGAAAGCCTTCGCTCCAGTTCTCAGCCCACAATTCTAGCAGCACTTCCGCAAATCCCTGCAAACCCCCGGAACTCCGCCGCCGTTCTGTACTATACCCTCATGCCCCGCAACCCCAATTCCCCGCGCTTTCTCACCACGCTCCGGCGCGCGGTCGTCGAGGTCGCCTTCATCCTCTTCCTCTTCTACTCCAACCTCCTCATGGGCGAATTCACCCACACCAACGGCCCCGGCAAGACCCTTTCCTTCGCGCTCTACGACATCTTGACCCTCCGCAACCTCGCCATCGGCCTCTTCGCCGCCGCCATCGGCTACCTTATCTTCGAAACCCTCCGCAAGAAGCTCTAATCCCATCCTCCTGAACTCAGGCCCGTCACATCCCTGCCAGCGCATTCAGCGCCGCTGCGGTCCCTTGGAACGCATCCATATCCACCGTGCCGCCAATCCCGTTCACGGCCCCGCTCGAGCTGTACTGCCAGAAGGTCCACGTCGGCCAGCCCCCGATCACTCCCGGACTCGGTGCACTCGTATACCGCGCAATCCACAGCGGATATTGCGCCAGCGCAGTCGGATTCCCCAGCGTCATCCAGAAGCTGTAGAACGTGTACAGCAGCGGTGTGCGTCCCGTAGCCGCCGCCACTAACCCCAGCCACGTCGCGGCAGCCGCCAGCACATCCCCCGGCGCAAGGTTCCCTGTCACCTCCAGGTCCAGCGTCGGCGGCAGGTCTCCCGGAGCCAGCGTCGCCGAGCCGTTCACCTTCGTCAGCGCCCCAATAAAGTTGTTCGCCTGCGCCGTCGGGTCCTGGTCCGGATGGAAAAAGTGGTACGCGCCCCTCAGCATTCCCGCCTGCTTGATACCGCTCCAGTTCCCCGGCAGATACGGATCCACCACCCCCGTGCCTTCCGTTGCCTTGCAATACCCAAACAACTCCCCCGCTCCCGCAACCGCCTCCCAATCCACCACGGCCTGGTAGTGCGACACATCGATACCCGGAACGGAACCCTGAGGAAAGCTCATCGTGCAACCTCCGTGATTTGAATGTGATTCTGCGTTCCGCGAGTGTACCCCATATTGCCAACCTCTGAATCAACCTCACGGCCGAACCATTGTCCGCATCCTCCCCGCCAGGTCCACCGGGAAAATCCTCTCCTCGCCCGTATCGCCTGCCCGCTCAATCTCCTCCACCGTCCACCACCGGATCTCCTTCATCAACGCAATCTCCTCCGCCGTCACGCCCCGCAGCGCCGGCGCATCCGCCGCACACCGCGCCGTAAACACAAAGTCCACGTTGTCCCGCATCTCCCCCTGGTGCTCAAACTGGTTGGCCTCGGTATATGCCGGCGTCATCTCCAAATCCAGCCCCAGTTCCTCGCGCAACTCACGCACCGCCGCCGCATGCGGATCTTCGTCCGCCTCAACCTCCCCACCCGGCGTCAACCAGAAAACAAACTCCCCATCCGCGCGCATCGCCACACACCGGATCAGCAACACCCGCCCCGCCGGGTCAAACACCATCACCCGCGCCGACCGCCGAGCCCGCAATCCTACTTGCCCCCCTGCGCCGGCTTGCGGATGATGAGCCATAGACCGGCAAACAGCAACAAAAACGGTATGACTTCGAACCCCATCACCGGCCCAACCCACGCCCCCAGGAGACGCTCGTCTCGCGACGTAAAGATCGCGGCCGAACCCAGCAGGATCAGAACCACTCCAATCGTGACTCTCAGTTGCCGGCTCATCTCATGTCCCTCGCCTTCCGTCTGGCCGCAAACTCCGCCGGCGTAGGAATCGGCTCCAACCCACGCCCCGCGAACATCTCCCCGAACAAGTGTTCCATCTCTTCCGCAATCAGCCCATTCGTCGCCAGCACCTCGCGTGAGTCCAGCGTAAACTTCCCGCCGTCAAAATGCGTCACCCGCCCACCCGCCTCCTCAACCAACAAATACCCTGCCGAGGTATCCCACGGATTCAAATGGAACTCCCAGAACCCGTCCAGCCGCCCGCACGCCACGTACGCCATATCCAGCGCCGCACTCCCCGCCCGCCGCACCCCATGCGACCGTAGCGTCAGCTCCTGGTAGAAGTGGATATTAGGGCTCACGTGCCGCTTATGCGAGGGAAACCCCGTCGCCGTCAGCGCCTCCTGCAACGCCTTGGTTTTCGATACGTGAATCTGTCGCCCATTCAGCCACGCGCCCCGTCCCTGCTCCGCCACAAACATCTCGTCCCGCAGCGGGTCATAAATCACCCCCGCCACCATCTCGCCATCCTCACCCGCCGTCAACCCCTTCGCCCGCCGCTCCAGCCCCAGCACCACGCAGAACACCGGAAACCCATGGGCAAAGTTCGTCGTCCCATCCAGCGGGTCCACGTACCACCGATACTCGCTCTCCATCTGGTCGCGCGTGCCCTCCTCGCCGTAGATCCCATGCGCCGGAAACGCCGCCGTCAGCCGTTCGCGGACCATCGCCTCGCTGGCCCGGTCGGCCTCGGTCACCAGGTCCACATCGCCCTTGTATTCAGTCGCAACGCCCTTCGCAAAAAAATCCCGCAGCAGCGCTCCTGCCTGCCGTGCAATCCCCTCCGCCACATGCGCAAACTCGAACCGCTTCATCGCTTCTCCTCAATCACCTCCCTTAACTCTAACGCCTCGCCCGATCCGGCAGCCTGCCTCTGCCTTCGCCCATCTGCCGATAGCTGATAGCCGATAGCCGATAGCCGATAGCCGACAGCTGATAGGTATAAAAACAGAAACAACCCAAAAGCTGGCCTGCCCCGTCATCGCCGCCCAGCCAAGCTCCCAGGCGCTGTGAGAGATGTCAAGGCCTCTCACCTGTGCATAACCCGTCCTCAATCCACAACCCAAACGACATCAAAAATCGCCCCAAAGTACAGTTGAGTTATGGAGTTTTTGCTATCATTAACTTAGTGAATTAAACAATGAAGACTCGGCGTCGCGCCGGGTCCTTGCATTTAAGCCACCGGGCAAATCTGCCAACCAGATATCCCCCGGATTCATCCGGACCTGACGCCGGACCAGATCCAGACCGAACTCTCATCGTCTGAGGAATTTAGGACCACGATCCCGGAACCCGGCGGGTGGGGGGTGGGGGTCCTTAAGCTCGGATTGCCACGATCAAGCGCCGCAGGCGCGCAACATACCAGCCTAGGCCGAACGGGGTCCCCGGCGAGCTTGCTCGCTGGGGCAGGAAGGCCTGGGTTGGGTCGAGCGCAAGGACTGAGGGCTGAAGGCCCGACCCATAGTTCGACCAACTGGCAACGATCATGCCGCGTTCCCGTTACGCGAAAATGTACCGGGTCCTCGCCTAACTCGTTTGTTGTCATCACTGAGTGTGTAGATATGGGGGGGAGGGGGATATCCCCTCAGGCGGTACGAACCGGGGACATAGCTGACCTGCGGACTGGCTGCCTTACCTGGCGTCCGCAAAGTATCCCGTCCGATAACGCAATGAATACGTCCCCTCCTTCGCCGCGTCCGTCAGCTTCACCCGGATCCGCCGGAACGACTTGCTCCCATCGTCCGGCGCGTAGTACCCCAGCAGGTACTGCGTCCGCAGGTCGTCCGACACGTGCTGGAACGCCGGTTCCAGGTCGCTCGGGTCCTCGACGTAGTAGTACTTGCCGCCCGTGTCTTCCGACATCTGGATCAGCGTATGTTCGCCCCCGGTGTTGCGCCCCGCGTCGGAGGCAATCGGCACGATGATAATCGAGTAGATGATCGCCCCCGCGCGCTGCGCCTGCTCCACCGCCTGCTCGTAGTGCACGCCGCGCTCCATCTGGTCGCCGCCGTCGCTGATGATCACGAGCACGCGCCGCCGGTTCGCCGCCGTCGAGGTCGCGTTCAGCCGCTGGCTGGCCAGGTAGATCGCGTTGTATAGCGCCGTCTCGTCGCCGTGCTGCAGCTCGCTCAGTCCTTGCTCGACACGCTTCGCCTGGTTGGTAAACGGCACAATCTCGCGCACCGTATCGGCAAAGTCCATCAGGTCCAGCTCGTCCTGCTCGCGCAGAATCGCGCGGACAAAGTGCTTGGCCGCCTCTTTCTCCAGCCGCTCGCTGGTCAGCACCGTCTCGCTCGCGTCAATCGCCAGCACAATCGACAGCGGGCTGGTCGCCTCGCGGTCGAAAACCGCAATCGTCTGCGGCTTGCCGTCCTCGAACACCGCAAAGTCCTTTTTCTCGAATCCGCCCACCGGAGTGCCATGAGCATCGACCACGTTCAGAGCTACGTTCACCAGCCGCGACTCCACGCGGATCGTCCCCGCGGTGTGTGCCGCGCCCGCCGGCTGCGCCGCCGCGCCCTGCGCCGTGCCTGCCTTGGTCAGCGGTCCAGCCACCGGCTCCGGCGAGGAAGCATTCGGATGCGGCGTGCGCCGCTCCACCGGCGCACTCGCTTTCTGTTGCGTGTCGCCAGG
This sequence comes from uncultured Acidobacteriaceae bacterium, assembly GCA_963764735.1. Taxonomy (GTDB): domain Bacteria; phylum Acidobacteriota; class Terriglobia; order Terriglobales; family Acidobacteriaceae; genus Edaphobacter. The sequence continues at coordinate 229,507 of CAVXTS010000003.1, read as the reverse complement.
CGTTTGCGCGGGCGCCGCAGGAACCACCGGATTCGGTTCGGCCTGCGTCTCCTGCGCCCGCAACGCCGCACCCTGCGCCATCCACAGGGAAAGGATCAGCAATGCCGCAGTTCTCAATCCAGCCGTCCTCATTCCGAAGCCCCTCGTCGCTGCACCGCCAATTCGTCCGGGAAAGGTTCGCCGTCTGCCCACACCGCGCCATCGGCAAATGTCTCCTTCTTCCAGATCGGCACCGTCTTCTTCAGCGTATCGATCAGCCAGCGGCACGCGTCGAACGCCGCCGCCCGATGCGCCGAAGCCACCACAATCAGCACACTGGTCTCGCCCACCATCAGCCGTCCCAGCCGATGAAGTACTGCCACCTCACGCACGCCAAACCTCGCAACCGCCTCATCGGCCAGCCTGCGCATCTGCTCCAGCGCCATCTCCCGATAAGCTTCATAATCCAGGTGCAGCGTCCGCCGGCCTCGCGAATTGTCGCGCACAATGCCGTCGAAGACGCACACCGCGCCATCGCCGCCCGCCTTCATCGTTGCGACAATCGCCTCAGTCGCAATGGGAATATCCACAATCTCAACTCTCATGTCGTTCTTTCACACCGTTCCTTCGCGAGCAGCGCGAGCGCCTCGCAGTCCGTAGTCGCAGCTTTCGCGAGCGAAGCTCGCTTCTCGCCCTCCGCGAAGGAGCCCGCCGCTCACCGGCGGCAGCAGCGCAACCTCATCGCCATCGTGCAGCACCACAGCGTGCGAGCCATACTCCCGGTTCACCGCCACCGCGATGCTTTGCCACATCTTCCTCTCCATCTTGACGTTAGACGTTCGTTCCACCAGAATCCGGAGCAGGTTGCCCACGGTAGTCCCCTCCGGCGCATCCATCTCTTCCTCCGCAAGCCCAAACCGCTCTTTCAGCACCCCAAAATACAGAACTCGCACCCGCATCCGCCCAGCATAAACCAGCACCGGAGGGTCTCTATGAGATATTTGGGTAGCCCAGCAAGCCGTTCCACTAACATTGGACTCGCCATGCCAATAAGAACCATCCTGTTCGCGATTCTGATGCTCCCAGCGTCCGTACTCCTGACCGCAAACGCGCAGTCGGCCACCGCGCCTACGCCCGCCGGATCCAACTGGCAGCACGTCCAGGCGCTGCCCATCGGAACCAACATCCAGGTGACCGCCAGCAAGCGTCCCATCGTCTGCACTCTCACCGCCGTCGCCGCCGACTCGCTCGCCTGCGACCACAACTACCGCTTCGAGGTCCACAAACTCGTCTTCCAGCGTGCAGAGATCCGCACCGTCAAGCTCACCCGCCGCGGCCGCTCGGCCGTCCTCGCAGCCGCCATTGGCGCGGGCGCGGGGGCCACCGCCGGCGGCATCCAGGGCATCCATAGCAACTACTTTGCCGTCCACGGGGCTTTCGCCATGATCTACGCCTTTGCCGGAGCCTTCGCCGGAGCACCCATCGGCTACTTCACCGATTTTTCCGCCTCCACCATCTACCGGGCCCCGTAGCGCAAAAAAGGCGGCCACGAAACCTCGTGACCGCCCACTGTTCATATACGTTTCAACAGTCGTTAGCTTGCCGCGCTCAGCACTTCCTCGCGGACCACCTCGTCTTCCACCGCCTCGCGCGCCGACTTCGGCAGCGCGATCGCCAGCACATCCTCAATCCGGCTGGCGTAGTGGATCGTGACGCCTTCAATCTGGTCCGGCGACAGGTCTTCTTCCACCTGCTGCTTGCAGTCCGTCGGCAGAATCACGTCGCGCACGCCCGCCCGCTTGGCGGCCAGGAACTTCTCCTTGATTCCGCCCACCGGCAGCACGTTGCCGCTTAGCGTGATCTCGCCCGTCATCGCCAGCAGCGGCCGCACCGGCGTATCGGTCAGCCGCGACACCAGCGCCGTCGCCATGGTCACGCCCGCGCTCGGCCCATCCTTCGGAATCGCGCCCGCTGGCACGTGGATGTGCAGATCGGAGTCCTTCAGCAGCTCCTCGCTCAGGCCGTACTCCTTGGCGTTCGATCGCACCCAGGTCAGTGCCGCCTGCATGCTCTCCTTCATCACATCGCCAATCTGTCCGGTAATGGTGAAGCTGCCTTTGCCCTTCATGCGGTTGGCCTCGATAAACAGCACGTCGCCGCCCGCCGGCGTCCACGCCAGGCCCACGGCAACCCCGGCCCGCTTGGTGCGCTCGGCGATCTCGGTATCCACGCGCACCTTGATGCCGCCCAGGAACTCGCGGATCACCTCACTGGTGATCACCAGTTTCTCCTTGTGCCCTTCGGCGATCCGTCGCGCCAGCTTTCGGCAGATCGTGCCGATCTGCTGCTCCAGTTTGCGCACGCCGGCCTCGCGCGTGTAGTAGCGCGCAATCTGGGCGACGCTGTCTTGCGGAAACTCGATCAGTTCCGGATCGATCCCGTTTTCCTTGATCTGCCGCGGGATCAGGTACCTGGTTGCAATCGCAATCTTCTCTTCTTCGGTATAGCCGGTCAGCTCGATAATTTCCATCCTGTCCAGCAGCGGCGCTGGGACCGGATCCAGCTGATTCGCCGTGCAGATAAACAGCACCTTCGACAGATCGAACGGCTGATCCAGATAGTTGTCCCGGAAGGTATTGTTCTGCTCCGGGTCCAGCACCTCCAGCAGCGCGCTGGCCGGATCGCCGCGAAAGTCGCGGCCCAGCTTGTCCACCTCGTCCAGCATGAACACCGGATCGTTGGTCTCCACCCGCTTCAGGCTCTGGATCACCTGCCCGGGCAGCGCCCCAATGTACGTCCGCCGATGTCCGCGCAGCTCCGCCTCGTCGTGCATGCCGCCCAGCGAGATGCGCGAGAACTTCCGCCCCAGCGCCCGGGCCACGCTGCGCCCAAGCGACGTTTTGCCCACGCCCGGAGGCCCTACAAAGCACAGAATCGGCCCCTTCATGTCCGGCTTCAACCGGCGCACGCTCAGGTAGTCCAGGATGCGATCCTTTACCTTCTTCAACCCATAGTGGTCCGCGTCCAGGATCTCTTTAGCCTTCAGGATGTCCACCTCGCCGGCGGACGACTTCGACCACGGCAGCACCGCCAGCCACTCGATGTAGTTCCGCGTCAGGCCGTAATCCGCCGCCATGGCGTTCATCCGGCTCAGCCGGCCCAGCTCCTTCAGCGCCTCCTTCTTCACTTCCTCGGGCATGCCCGCAGCTTCAATCTTCTCCTTCAGCTCGGCAATGTCCTTCTGCGTGTCATCCAGGTCGCCCAACTCCTTCTGGATCGCCTTCAACTGTTCCCGCAGATAGTAGTCGCGCTGCGACGACTGCACCGAATCCTGCACCTCGGTCTGGATCTTATTGCGCAACTGCTGCACCTCAATCTCCTTGGCCAGGTGCTTGTTGATGCGCTCCAGCCGCGCGGCAATGTCGGGAGTCTCCAGCAGCTCCTGCTTGTCGATCGTGGTCAGGAACGGCAGCGAAGAGGCGATAAAGTCCGCCAGCCGACCAGGTTCCTCGATGTTGATCGCAATCGTCTGCAGATCGTCCGACAAGGTCGGCGACGAGCTGACAATCTGCTGAAACTGGCTCACCACGTTCCGCTGCAGGGCCTCGGTTTCCGGCGTGGTGGGCGGCTGAAACTCCTCCACCGGCTCACACTCCGCTGTCATAAACGGTGTGACCTGGGCAAACTCTCCCAGCCGCACCCGTTCATTCCCCTCGGTAAACACAAAGAGGCTCTGGTTGGGCATCTTCACGACCTTGTGCACGGTCGCGCGCGTCCCAATGTGGTACAGATCGGCGGCCTGGGGCACATCCTGCCGCGCGTCCCGCTGCGCCACTACCAGGATGGTCTTCTCTTCGCCCAGAGATTGAATGAGTTGGATGGAACTCTCCCGCCCCACCGTCAACGGCAGAACCGCATGCGGAAAGAGCACCGTGTCGCGTACCGGTAGAACCGGAATCGGCAGTCCCGTGCCGCGGGTCTCCGGCTCGTCGGAAGATTTTGTCGTTGGTTTGATTACACTTACGAAATCGCCTGCCATGGGTTCTTATCCTTGAGTGTCCTTATATCAGATTACTTTCAATTGGATGCATAAGCCCGCCTAAAGTCGCAAGCTGCCATCCGCACACCTCTGGCCCTCTTGTCCATTGGACGCCGCATCCCCGTCCTTCGCACATCGGGATTTCAGCCTTCTTCATAGGGCAGGACGCTTACCTGACCCCGGCCGTCGCGAAACTGGCAATCCGTGGAGTGGTATCCGTCGAAAATCATTTGATCCAGTGACCTTTTACGCTGCCACGTATCGTCCCAGTTCCTTCACCATCTCGCACTGTCGCGCCACCTGCGCCAGGGCGCCGTCGATCTGCGCCGCTGAGTCAAACCGCACGTCGACGAAAAACACATACTCCCACGGCATTCCCGGTACCGGGCGCGACTCGATCTTGGTCAGGTTCACGCCCGCCCGCGCAAACTCCTCCAGCGCCACCACCAGCGATCCCGGTCGATGCATCACGCTGAAGGCGAGGCTGGCCTTGTTCGCGCTCTGCCCGGATCCAGACCAGCCGCCCGGCCGCAGCGCCGGTTCCCGCAGCAGCAGGTGGAAGCGCGTGTAATTCTCCGCGTGGTCCTCGATCCCCGCCACCAGCACCTCCGCGCCATACTGCCGCGCTGCCAGCTCGGGCGCAATTCCGGCTGCATCATCGAGTTCCTCGGCCATGAGGTGCTTTACGCTGCCCGCCGTGTCGTAAAAGTTCACCACCTCCAGCCACGGCCGCTCCGCCAGCCAGTTGCGGCACTGCGACAGTGCCACCGGGTGCGACATCACCCGCTTGATGTCCTCCGGCGCCACGCCCGGCCGCGCGATCAGGTTGTGACGCACCCGCAGCAGGCTCTCCCGCGCAATCCGCACCGGCTGCGCCAGCAGCAGATCGTAGTGCTCCGCCACGGACCCGTGCAGGCTGTTCTCGATGGGCAGCACCGCCCCATCCACAGTCCCCGCCACAACCCGTTCAAACACCTCCGCTGAGGCAGCGCACGCGGCAATCTCCAACCCGCCGGCTGCGACATCGCGCAGCATCGCCAGCGCCGCCATGTGGCTGTTGGAGCCCAGTTCGCCCTGAATGGCAATCTTCACGGGCAACCCCGGCCCGGGCAACCTTTGCGGAACTCATTTCTATAGCGCAATTGGCAACCTCACTCCAACACCACGCAACTTATCACACTGGATGGCCTGCAGTAGGTTTTTCTAGAAAGCCCGGTCCAGAAGTGAGGCCGAGCAGTTGTTCAGGAGAGAAAGAATGCTTTGGACAATCACCATCGTGTTGTTCGTTCTATGGCTGCTGGGAATGGTCAGCAGCTACACCCTCGGGGGCTGGATTCACGTCCTTCTGGTCCTTGCCGTCATCGTGCTTATCTTCAACCTGCTGTCTGGCAGGCGGGCGGTTTAAAAGGACCTTTTGCCCCGGACGTCGGTCCGGGGCCACAACTTGCAGAAAACTACGGAGTAGCCCATGAATCGTGACGTTGCAGAAGGAAAATTCGACCAGATGAAGGGAAAAGCGAAGCAGTCCCTCGGTGAAGCGGTTGGCAACGACAGGCTCGCTAACTCAGGCACCGCCGACCAGGTGAAGGGCGCAGCCAAGGAAGCCTGGGGCAACACGAAAGACGCCGCCAGGGAGGCCTCGAAGGACGCCCAGGCGCGCAGCCAGGCAACTGCCCACGATGTCCGCGAAAAAATCGCCTCAACCGCCCAAAACGTGAAAACCTCGGTCAACGAAAAGGCCGAGAACTTCAAGCAGCAGCACAAGCGCGCTTCATAGTGAGTCGTGCGGTGGCAAGTGCTTTTTCGACGGAGGGTCCACTCGCGTGGGCCCTCTTACTTGTGCAGCAAAACATCCGCCGCGAAGAATCCGAAGAAGGCAATCGAGATCAATCCATTCAGCGTGAAGAACGCCGCATTCATCCGCCGCAGGTCCCGCGGCGAGACGATGCTGTGCTCGTACGCCAGCAGCACCGCTACGGTAACAATGCCGACGTCCGCCAGCGCGCCCAGCCCGAATAGCCGCACCAGCCATACCAGCATACCCAGCATCCCCACATGCATCGAGCGTGCAATCCAGAACGCAGCCGTTAGTCCAAACGCCTGCGGCACGCTGTTCAGGCCGGCCGCGCGATCGTGCTCATAGTCCTGGCACGCGTACAGTACATCGAAGCCACCGACCCACAGAATCACCGCCGCCGACAGCACCGCGATCCGCGGATCGAGCGATCCCCGCACCGCAATCCATGCCGCCGACGGCGCAATCCCCAGTGCCAGTCCCAGCACCAGGTGCGACCAGCGCGTCAGCCGCTTCATGTAGCTGTACACCAGCAGGACCGCCAGCGTGGGCGCCGCCAGTTCCAGCGTAAGCCGGTTCAGCATCCCCGCCGCCAGCAGAAAAACTCCGGCGGACACCGCGACAAATCCGCCCACAAACGCTGCGCTCAGCTTTCCCGCCGGCAGCGCGCGCATCGCGGTTCGCGGATTCGCCGCATCCAGCCGCGCATCCGCCAGCCGGTTGAAGGCCATCGCCGCCGAGCGCGCTGACACCATGCACACCACAATCCAGAACAGCACCCGCGCCCGTGGCCAGCCATCAGCCGCCAGTACCGCCCCCGTCAGCGCAAACGGCAGCGCGAAGATCGAGTGCTCCCACTTGATCATCTCCAGCGTCAGCCGGGTGCTCTTCCACGTATCGCCCATCCCTCCATTCTAGAGGGCTCATCGCCTGGCAACACCCGCCCGGAAGCACTATTGCCCGGATGGCGACCCTGCGACCTGCAAATTGTTGGTCACCTTGAAGACCCCCGGAACGCTGTTCGCGCGGATCCCTGCCAGGTCGCGATCCATCTTGCTGTCGACCACCCCTTCAAGCGTCACATTGCCGTTGATCACGACGATGCGGATCGGCTTCGCGGGATCGATGGCATACTTCTGCAACTCGGGCGTCCCGTAGATCACCCTTGCCACGCGCAGCCGTATCCCGTCGTCCATGGGCGACAGCGGCGCTACCTGGATATTATCGACAATGTCCTTCACCCCAGGAGTATTGGCTACCAGGCCCAGCGCGGCATCCTTGTCTGGCTGCCAGTACACGGTGCCGCCCAGCGTAGCCACACCGTTTTTGACTCCGATCGTGAGCGAGGTGAATGCAGTCGTTCCATAACCCACCGTGTAGGTCGCCAGCTTCTTGGCCAGTTGGTCGCGCAGCGCCTCATCGCTCACCTGGCCGCCCGCAACCTGGATCTCGTTGTCGACTCCCTTCACCCCGGACACGTGGTGAATCCGGTTGTCCGCATCTTCCTTATCCGCATAGCGCGCGACCTGCCCGCCCAGCACCACGTTGCCATCATGAACAGACACAGTAACCCCACTGAACTTCTTGTTGTCCAGCGCCTTGTGCACATTGGCGTCGATCTTTGACGCGTCCTGCGCCCTTGCTACCTGAATCGGAACCGCCAGCGTTCCAACCAGGACCAAAACGCCGAATGCGGCCACTGCCGCGGAAAACCATCCTTTCCGAACCCACCCTCTGTGCAACATATAGATATGCTCCTTTTCCCAGGGGACAGCCAGCAGAATGCTCCCCGCAATAGGATGCAGATGCCCCCGTCCGCTACGTGGATGCCTGTCAACGGCAGGGATTCGACTCTCTAACCCATTCTTCGGACTTTATTTGTCGGGAAGCTAACGCTCTCCAGGCAGCTATTTGTACCGCCTGCGGATCTTGTAAACCACGCTGAACACCCCTGACTCGTCACGCGAGACCACCAACGACGCATCGGGCGTCAGATCGTACTGCGCCTGCAGCAGTTGCTGGGCGGTGGAGTTCACATTGGTCGCATAGGTGACACTCAACTGCCGCGAGATCTGCTTCTGCACCGTAATCCGCGCCGTCGAGTTGCCCAGCGTCCCCACAAATGCCGGATCGATTTTCACCGTGCCGCCGCCGAACAGCTTCCCGATGCGGCTGCTCACCGTCTCGTTCAACGCTCCACCCAGCAGCGCGTTGGTGGTTGGGTTGGAACCCTCCTGCACCTCCTGCTCCTGGTACAGCTGCGCCTCTTCCTGGGTGCGCCCCAGCGCCAGCAGCGCGAAGATGTCCGCTTCGCTCAGCGGCGGCTCGGAGCGGTAGGTCGGCTTAAGGCTGCTCATCGTGCCTTGCAACCCCACAGTAATGTCGTACGTCTCCACCCGCGCGGTAGCGTTGATGTCGATGGTCGGATCGATGCGCACCGGGTTGGAGAAGTAGATATCCCCGCGCTGCAGCTCGTACTTGGTTCCGGCAAACGTTGCGTTCCCGTACGTAATCTGGATACGGCCCAGAATGGATGGCTCCGCCACAGTGCCATGCACGTTCAGGTCCACCGTGCCCGCCAGCTTGGCGTAGGAGTTCTGGAAGTCCAGCTGCGGCGAACTGGTGACGTGCACATTCAACGTGATCTTGTTCGACGCGGCGCCCGGCTCGGGTGGCGCACTCACGCCCCCCACGGAAGAGAACGCCGCGAAGTCCACGTCGGGCCCCACTCCGAAGCGCGTGATCAACACGTTCCCGCTCAGCAGCAGGTTCTGCGGGCCGCCCTGCAGCGTAAGGTTGGTGTTCGCCGTCGCGCTCAGCCCATACAGCCGCACCCGCACCACTTCTCCGCTGGCGGTCAGGTCGGCATACAGCCCATTTTTGTACGTCAGGAATCCACCGATCTTGATCTGCCCGCCGCCCGTCATCGCAGTCAGGTTCTGCACTTGCAGGCGATCCTCATTGAACACCAGCGTCCCATTCATCGCGCTCAGCCCGTTCGGAACTCCGTCCATCGCCGCATTCACATTCACGATCTGCACCGTGCCCGTCAGCGATGGCTTCTTCACCCGCCCACCCGCTGCGATCGTGAACTGCACCTTCCCGCTGGACAGGATGTCCGGATCGAAGGTGTGCACAATTGCGAAGCTCACACTCCCATTGGCCTTCACATCCAGCTTCCCGCCGTTCGCATCGGTCGCCCCAAACGCCTGCATCGTTCCGCGCGCCTGCAGGTCCGTGTCCTGCCCCGTAATGTGGATCTGGTCCAGCGTCACCAGCCCATCCCGCAGGCTGGCTCGCAGCGGCCCTGCGCTCTTCAGCTCCACTCCCTGCAGCTTTACGTCAAAGTCGTCCAGTTCCGCCGTGCCGCTCAGTTTTGTCGGCGTCTTCAGCGGGCCGCTCACGGTAGCCGTTCCGCCAATCGACGACTCCGCCTTCACGCTGGCCGGACCGAACAGCGCCACCACCGTGCCCGCGTCCAGCGCTGTCCAGGTCGCCTTCGCCCTGGTCTCGTAGTCGCCCGTCAGATCCGTCTGTCCCGTTGCATCGATCTTTGCGCCCACCAGGTTCGATTGCGCGGTATAGTCCAGCACGCTGCCTTCGCTGTGTAGGTCCGCGGACATATCCCCCAGCGCCTTGCCGCCAACCGTTACGTTCGCCAGTTTCACGGTCGCCTTCAGCCCCGGCTGTTCCATTGTGCCGTTCGCGTCCGCCACCAGCGTCAGGGTTCCGTCGTCATCCGGCCGCGCCTTCCGGAACGTCGCGAACTTCGACAGCACCAGGTTGCGCCCCTCAACGTGTCCGCGCACGTGCTTTGAATTGGCGTTATATCCCCCGTTGCCGGTAATTTGCATCCCATCCAGCGACAGCACCACCTGGCTCGCCTCAAAGTCCTGCCCTCGCACGGAGAGATTCGCCACCGCCGAGTTATATGGCTCGCCGTATGCCACGCCTTTGCTCAGCGCAATCTTCCCCTCGCCGTTCAAATTGTCCAGCGTGCCCGCGGCCTTCGCGTTCACTGCAATCGTTCCGGTGATCGGGTACTTCTGCTGCTGCCCGGCGATCTGCAGCACATCTGCAATGCTGGCATTGGCCAGCTGCACCGTGGCATTCACTCCGGTGCCCTCGTCCCACTCATAGTCGGCAACGCCTTTGCGCAACCCTGCCTTTCGCGGTTTCATCGTCCCGGTCACATTCAGCACCGCGCTCCCGCGTTTGATCGTGGAACTGGCGATCGCAAGTCCCGAGTCATAGGAGAACTCCGCATCCGCCACCACCGAATCGACCAGTGTGTCCAGTTCCTTGTCCAGCTTCACCTCGATCTGCGAGCCTTCAAAGTGGCCCTTCATATCCAGGTCGGCCGCCCGGCCCTTCGCCGTCCCTTGGAATGCCACAGCGCCGTGCAGCACCACCGGCACCGCCGCCGTTCCCTTCTTGCCGTTTGCCGCAAACCCCAGCGTCTGTAGCAGCTGGTCGAACTCGCCCAGGTCGCGCACCGTCATATCCGCGTGCAGGTCGGTTAACGGATCGCCTTCATTCACTCCCAGGATTCCGCTCGCCTCGGTGGAAGATTCCGGCGTTACCAGGATCACGTTCTGGATGTTTACCGTCTCATTCTTGCCGTCGTAGCGGGCCACCGCCTCACCAGTGATCGGAACGTTGTTCAGCGCACCCTTGCGCTTGACCCCCGTCGGCTTGAAGTTGATATCGCCGTCGACGGTCACCGTCTCTGAAACGTCCGCCACCGGGCCGCCCCACTCCACCTTCACCGGCCCGGTTACTGCGGTGTCAAACCCCAGATCGCCATACCCGCCGGTCTCGGTCACTTCCATAATCGTGCGCAGCGGAATTGCATTCACCGTCGCCACCAGGTATGCGTGCGCATACACCCCGTTCGCACTTACCGGAGAGGTTTTCACCTCGGGCACGGGTTTGTTCGAGTTAGGCTTCGAATGCATCTCCGCTTCGGTCGTCCGCGCCGTCGTCACTCCAGCCACGGCTGTCGCGGACTTCGCCGGCGTGGTTTCGCCCAGCCAGTTCACAATGCGCAACTCGCCCGTCGCGTATCCGCCCCCCGGCAGGTATCCCGTCATCGCGGTCAGCAGCAACTCGCTCGGCGTAATGTGCAGATCGGCGCCGCCATCCACGTCATGCAGCCGGACGTTGGGAATGTCGTAACCCGCACCATGTAGCTTCGCGTTGCCCACCACCAGGTAGCCCGCCTGGCACTCCGGGCTGGGCGGAAGCGGCGTCGTGCCCGGCTTCGCTGGCAGCGGCGGAAGCTTCTTCTGCCAGAAGTGCGGCCGCGTCTGCGCTGCCACCGGCGATACAGCGCAGCTATGCCCGCGCAACACCAGGTCAACCGTCCCACCCGTCAGGCCATCCACATTCGTCAGCACCGATACCTGCTTCAACTCGAGCGTCCCATTCGTCGCGACCTGCCACTCCGGCTGCGCGAAATTCTTCAACGTCGCCGTCGCATGCAGCACCGAGGCCTTGCCCGAATCAAACTCCAGCTTCGTCAGTTGCACGACATCGCGTCCCAGTTCGGCTTCCGCATGCAGCTTCGAACGCGCTTCGGGTTGCGGCCCCATCTTCGTGCGCAGGTCGTTCAAATCCACCGTGATTCCGTAGCGATCGGTCGCGCTCAGGTAATGCACCTCGGCGTCAAGGTTGCGCGCCGCCAGGTCGAACGGAATCGCCCGGTCGTTCAGCAGTGCAACTCCGTTCACCACGTCCGCCTCGCTCGCGCGCAGGTCCAGCAGCGTGTCCTGAATTGGCTGCGTACTGGTCGACGGATGCTTCGGCACCGGCTGGTTGGTCTTGCCGTCCTTGTCGATGATCAGGTGAAACTGGGGATGCTCTACCCGCAGCAAATTCAACCCCACATGCGACGCCATCCCCGCGCCCGTGCTATGTGCAACAAAGTTCAAGATCTTCACCCGCACCAGTACCTTGTCCGCGGCAAGATAGGGGGCTTCACCGGGCCCTTCCAGCCCATGGATCACCAGCCCATCCGCTTCAATCTCCAGGTGCCACAGGCTGAAACGCATCCCGCCCAACTCCACCCGCCCGCCGGTCGCGTTCTCCAGCACCGACACAACTTCCTTGCTCACCCGTCGCTGGAAGTCGCCCGTCGTCGTGTACCACCAGAACCCGCCCACCACCAGGATCACCAGCGCCAGCACGCCCCCCACCATCCACGCCATCCCGCGCCCGATGTGGAACATCAGCCTGCGCTTCTTCTTCGGATTCGCGGGCCTGCGCACCGGCAGAAGGGCCTCGGCGTTCGCTTCGCCGCCGCCAGCCGGCAGGTTCTCGTCCGTCACGGCGCCTCCTCTCCCAGCTTCAAGATCCTCACGCTACCCTGCGCGCGCAACGTCGCCAACCAGTCATCCAGCAGTTTGTCCACCTCCTGCTGCAACAATATCTCCTGGATGCGGTCTGCGATGCTCGCCTCCGCCGGCGGCGTAACAGCGTCCTTCAGGTATACCGGCAGCATGGTTGTCTTGTAGTACGCGTCGATCTCCGCCTGCGAGATGCGAATCCCCATGCGGAACCGCTCCTCGATAAACCGCAGCACCTCCATGCGCTGCCGCCAGCGGTCTCGCACTTCGCCCACCGTGAAGCCCTGGTCCGCAACAAACTTCTCCCAGCCCGCCTCCGTGTCGCAATGGTACGTCGCGCACCTGGGAATGCTCTTGCGCAATGTCGCCAACTGCGCATCCACCTCCGCATCGCTGATCGGCGGTTCCGGTTGCAGCGCCATCTGCTGCGAGATCAAGGTGCGGTCGATCAACCGATTCAGCAACTGCTCGTAAGACGCCTGCCGCTCCATCATGAAGGGCTGGAACGCCGCAAAGCGTTCCTCCGCCTCCACGTCGCTCTCCAGGATCAGATCTCCGTTCACGATCGCCGCCACTCGATCCAGCGTCACCTCGGCCCCGGCTCCCGCATTCGGCTGCTGCGCGGCCGCCTGTGCCGTCTGCCGCGCATCGGCCGTGCCTGGCAGCATAGCCGCCGCCAGCCACACCGCCAGCGAGGCCATCCAGCCTGCTTCAAGCGCTCGTCGATATCCCATTGCGCCCATGCCGTTAGAACGCCTCTCCGATGCTGAAGAAGAAATTGAAGTGGCCCGCCTGTCCTTCATACGGCGGATTCCCGGCGAAGTCGTAGATCACCGGATACACCGGCGGGTTCAGGTTGTAGCTGAAGTCTAGACGGATCGGCCCCAGCGGCGTCTTGTACCGTGCGCCTATCCCCACCGCATGGGAAAAATAGTTGAAGTTGCACGTCCCAAACGGAAATGCCGATGTCACCTGCGGAGCGGAGACATTGGCGCACGTCTGCTGGTCGGGCTGATGAAAGTGCGTGAAGCTGGGAAACATGTCCCCAACGTGCGTGAACGCGTTCCCCATGTCCTCAAACAGCACAAAACTCACGCTGTCGCCCACATACGGCAGCGTGAAGGCGGGCATACGCAACTCCGTGCTATTCACAAACACCGCATTGCCGCCCACCGGATAGCCGGTCTGCAAGTCGCGCGGCCCCGCATCGTTGATGCCGAACCCCCGATGCGACGTCGCTCCCCCTGCGTACAGCCGCTCCGGCAGCGGCACCGCATTGCAACTCGCATTCGTCTCCAGCAGATTGGGCTCATTCGGCAACACCGCGCAACTCGCGCTATTCACGTTCGGGTTCGCGCCAAACGTCGTCTCGAATCCCAATCGCGTATTCCGTGCCAGCACATACTGGTGCTTGCCGAACGCGTAGTACGACGAATTGGTTATGTCCGTGCGGTTGAAGTTGGCCTGCGACCCGAACTTTGACGAGGCAAAAAACTCCTGCACCGACGTGTACGTGCCCCGCACCGCGTCCAGCGGGCTGGGGTCTCTCGTATCGTGGAACCACGTAATTCCAGGGCCGCCCACACGCACCGGCTGCGACAGTTGCGGGATCAGGTTCGCCGAAACCTGCAATGTCGCCGGGTTCACTGCAACTCTGCGGTACTCAAAGTTGTAAATCAGCGTGTCTGCTTTCCTCACCTTCTCCGTAATGCGATAGTCGCCCTGCAGCGTCGACGCCTGGAACGTCGTAATGTTCTGCACGTTCGAGTAGCCTCCCGATATGCTGTTCGAAAGCTGCTCTTTACCCCGGAAATGCGGAGTCTGCAGGGTCAGCGTCGCCACTTCTTCCAGCAACCCGTATGACGTATGCAGCGTCAGCGACTGGTCCGTCCCCCGCAGATTGATTCGACTCACGTCCAGCGACACGCGCGGGCTTACGCCGGTTTTGCCGTTCTGCGAATAGACCGCAGTCGGCGAGAGTCCCAGCAGAATCGCCGACGCCGGGTTGATCACGCCTGTCGCCGGCGTGCCCGTCTCCGCCTCAAAGCCAAACCCGTAGGTCACGTCCCACCGCCGCGCTTCGGAAAGCTGCAGCACCACATTCTTCAAAGGGTCATCGCCATCGGGATTCTGCACTGCCGAATTCACTTCGTTGAACAGCGCCAATCCGTACAGGTTGCGCTGCGTATTCAATAGCGCGCTCTGGTCCAGCGGATCGCCCGCATGAACCGTGATCTGCTTGCCCACCACCGACGGTCGGGTATGCACCACGCCCGACAGCAGCACCCGGTCGACAAACACCTGCTGCCCCTCGGTCACATTCAGCGCCACATCCATCTTTGTAACATCGCCGCTCTCCGTCTGCTGCTTCACCTCCACCCGTGCCTCCGCGAAACCGTGGCTTAGGTAGTAGTCCAGGATTGCGTCCCGGTCGCCGGATAGCGTAATCAGCGAGTAGGGCTGCCCCGACTGCGAGTTCAGCAACGCCTTCACCGCGTTCTCCCGGCTGTTGTCCACACCGGTCAGCGCCACTGTGCCGAACTTCTGCTGCTGTCCTTCTGTGATCGTCACCACCACCGCGATCTCCGGCACCTTCAGTTTCTTCCCGGACTTCGACGTGTCCATATCCTTGGTCGCAGTGGAAATCGTCGCCTTGTCGAATCCGTTCGCCCGGTACAGCGCCAGGATCGCCTCCGTATCCGCCTTCATCAGTTGCGGCGAGTAACGCCCGTTGCGCAGATACAGGTCCGCTTTAGCCACCTGCATCCGCTCCTTCAGCAGGTCGGTGTCGAAGTACTTGTTGCCCACAATCGTCACCGATCCGACCTTGTGCTTTACGCCCTCCACCACGCTGTACACCACGCGCACCGACGGCGTGCCGTCGCCCACCACGTTCACTGTAACCGTTGCGTCGAAGTATCCCTCCTGAAACAGAAAGTCCTTGATGTTGGACCTCCCCTCGTTCACCAGGTCGTTGTCGACCGTCCCCTCCTGGAAGATGGGCACCAGCAGCTTCAGCCTGCTCTGCGACACCTTCGCGCCCTCGATCACCACATTCACCAGCGGCCCTTGGCTGGCCGCAAAGTCGTAGTCCACTTGCTTGCGCGGCTGATTGTAGGTCTGCTTGCGCAGCGAGGTGGTCGCCTCCAGCCGGTTCCGCTTCTCATACTGCTTGCGCACCTTCGTTAATGCGTTACTCACCGTCTCGCGGTTAACTTTTCTCCCCTGCTTCAGCCCCGCCTTCTTGCGGAAGTCTGCCGTCGTAAACCCAGCGTCCGTGCCCTCCAGCATCACGTCGCCCACCCGCGCCAGCGGCCCGATGCTCACGGTGTAGGTCACGCTCACCTGGCTGCCCGTGTCGTCCACCGTCGTTTTCGCAGTAATCGTCGGCTGAAAGTATCCACTGTTCGCCAGCGCTTCCCGCACCCCGTCCGTTCCCGTCGCAACGTCCGCGTCGGCAAAGGGAGCGCCCGGCTGCAGCCTGGTCGCGTACTCCAGCAGCGACGCCAGCCGCTCATCCTTCACTCCCTCAATCGTTACCCGGCCGACAAAATAGCGCGGCGTCCCTGCGTAGATCAGCGTCACTCCGGCGCCATTTCGTTCTCCCATCACCTGGATACCGCGGTACCTACCGCTGGCAAACAGCCGCCGGATGCTCGCCGCCACCTTCACCGGATCCAGCGGCTCACCAGCCTGCTGCGGAAGCTGCCCCGGCAGCGGGTCCTTGTCCGCGAAACTGACCCCTCGAAACTCCAGCCGATCCACCCGCAACCCCTTCCAACTCGCCAGGGTCGCCTGCGCCCCGGTCAATGACTTCGCCTCATTCGCCGCCTGAGCCTTCGCCACAGCCTCCGCCTCCGGGCTGACTCCATTCACAGCTGTCGGAGTGTTGGACCCCGCGGCCGGGCTAGGAGCCGGAACCCCAGCAGCTGCCGGCGTCTGCGTCGGCGAAGCGGACTGCACCGGCTGCGCGGGAGACGAGGGCGATCCTGGCAGCGTCTGCCCACCCGCAGCGCCGCCGGCCAGGATCGCCGACCAAAAAACCAAAACCGCACCCGCACGATGCAGTGTCCGTCCACGGATCCCCCGCGCCACGTCCTTGCCCATCTCGCGCCGATCGCTCGCGGTCGCTGCTCCGGTCACTGCATCCTGTGCACCACGCAACCTGATTTCCCCTTTTTCTTGCCACTTCGGATGGA
Organism: uncultured Acidobacteriaceae bacterium; assembly: GCA_963764735.1. Classification (GTDB taxonomy): domain Bacteria; phylum Acidobacteriota; class Terriglobia; order Terriglobales; family Acidobacteriaceae; genus Edaphobacter. Next base: position 213,148 of record CAVXTS010000003.1, on the reverse strand, counting down.
TGCCGATCCAGGCCGACACGACCACTCGCGGCGCTGGCTCACAACAAGCCCGCGCCCCAATTCCCTATACTACGAAGAACGATGCCTTTAAACGAATACGCCGTACCGCTCGAACCAACCCCGTCCCAGCCTTCCTCAGCGGTACCCTCGCCCATCTCCGACGCAGACCGCTATTCCCGCCAGATTCTCTTCGCCGGCATCGGTCAGCGCGGCCAGCAGCAGCTCGCCGCTGCGCATGTCGCCATTGTCGGCTGCGGAGCTATGGGAGCAGCCTCCGCATCCCTCATCGCCCGCGCGGGCATCCGAACCCTCACCCTCATCGATCGTGACTTCGTCGAACCCTCCAACCTCCAGCGCCAGGTTCTCTACGACGAGGCCGACGCGCGCGACTGCCTGCCCAAGGCCGAGGCCGCCCGCCGCCACATCGCCCAATTCAACTCCAGCGTCACCGTCCACGCCCACATTGCGGACCTCGTCCCCACCAACATCGCCGCACTCCTCGCCGACGCCCACATCATCCTCGACGCGACTGACAACTTCGAAACCCGCTACCTCATCAACGACTTCGCCGTCCAGCAGGGGAAGCCCTGGATCTACGCCGCAGCCATCGGCGCCTACGCCGCCACCATGAACATCCTCCCCACGGCGCCTCCTCACCTCGAACCACGAGCTCCGAACCCCGAACCTGCTCCTACAGCCTGTCTCGCCTGCATCTTCCCCAAGCCTCCTACCGGCAACCTGGAAACCTGTGACACCTCCGGCATCCTCTCCACCGCCGTCAACCTCGCCGCTTCCATCCAGGTCACGGAGGCGCTCAAGTTCCTCACCGGCCAGCCACATCTCATGCGCCGCACCCTGCTCTCCTTCGATCTCTGGAACCCTGCCGAAGGAAAACTCGACCGCTCTGAGATCGCCGCGTCCACGCCTCGCTCCGGCTGCGAGGTCTGCGGCGGCCGCAACTTCACCCACCTCGCCGGCCACGACCGCGCCCACATCACCCTGTGCGGTCGCGACTCCGTCCAGATCCACGAGCATCATCGCCCCGTCGACTTCGCCGCCATGCGCGCCCGCCTCAGCGCCCACACCGACATTCAGGACATCCGCGCCAACGATCTGCTGCTCCGCTTCCGCCGCGGCCCGTACACCGTCACCCTTTTCGCCGACGGTCGCGCCATCGTCCACGGCACCACCGACATCGTCGTCGCCCGCTCGCTTTACGCCCGCTTCATCGGCGCCTAGGCCGCTTCTGTTGCTGGGTTGCCGCGAAAGTAGCACTCACACCACTGCGAAGAGGGGCGACAGAGGTGCTGCACGCCCCAGTCTTCATGGCGCCTGATGCGCGTCCTAACCCCAATCGCATCAAGATCACTCCTTCACGCAACCTTTTTCAGCAGCACAACCTCAAATCCCCTAGAAAATGGAATCCCGGCTAATGCGATAGGCTTGGAAGAGGCACGCGAGTCCGGCAACCTTCACCCCCGGAGCCCACCCCCATGAATGAAGGCCAGTTGATGACCCAGGCAACTCCTCCAAAACCGAACCCTGGGCTATTCAAGCGCAATCCGCCCATCGCCGGCGAGGCCGAGGCCATCGAGGCCGCCAAGAACGGAGACGCCGAGGCGTTCTCCAAGCTCTACACCCTGCACAAACGCCGGGTCTACACCCTTTGTCTGCGCATGCTCGGCAACGTCTCTGAGGCCGAGGACATGACCCAGGAGGCCTTTCTCCATCTCTTCCGCAAGCTCTCCAGCTTCCGCGGCGAATCCGCCTTTTCCACCTGGCTCCATCGCCTCACCGTCAACCTGGTCCTCATGCACCTGCGCAAAAAAGGCCTCAACCTCGTCTCCCTCGAAGAGACCATCAATCCCTCCGAGGAGGACTCTCCCAAGCGCGACTTCGGCAGCCGCGACCCCGTCCTCGCTGGATCTGTCGACCGCGTCTCCCTGGAGCGGGCCGTCGCCTCGTTACCTCCCGGCTACCGTATGGTCTTTATTCTCCACGATGTCGAGGGCTTCGAGCACAATGAAATCGCCACTATGCTCAATTGCTCGACCGGCAACAGTAAGTCCCAACTCCACAAAGCCCGTCTCAGGCTTCGCGAACTGCTCCGTCAACCCGGCCCACAGTCCCCGCCCGAGCGGTCCGCGGAGGCCGCGCAATGACGCTGCCTCGCAAAATCAACTTCGACACCCTCAAGCCTGAGGAGTTTGAAGAGTATCTTCCCGACCTCTTCGCCACCGGCGACGGCAAAGTCAGCAAGGACCCCCGCCTTCAGAAATTCCTCGCCGCGTACCCCGACTGCGCCGCCTTGGTCAACGATCTCGAAACCATCGCCGAGACCGCCCGCAGCCTCTTCGAAGAGCCTGTCACCGATCCCAGCGACAAGGTCTGGGACAACATCCAGAGCAAGCTCCGCGAAGAAACCGCCCACTTCGGCAACAGCGAGTCCGACGGGGAAGGCGAAGAAGACACCGACGACGTCAGGGAAATCGACTGAGCCAACGCCCATAGCGCCATCAGCGCGCAACATAATAGCCTTGGCCGCAGGCCCAGGTGCTCAGACCACGGATAACCAAAGGGCCGTAGGCCCGGCACAATCCCGGGTAGAATTACCTTGCAACCGATTACCGCCCAATGTACTCTCGACTACAGGATGAAATCGCGCACAGCCCAGTTCGGCCTCTTTACCTATCCCTGCTTTTGGTGGCAGGGAGCGGGTCAGTCGGGCTTGCGCGCACATCTGAATAGATAAGTTCTCTTCAGCATCCGCAACTTCCACTGAGCCGCGACCAGCAAAGGTCGCGGCTTTTGTTTTGCCTGGTTGTCATTCCCTTCTGTTTCTCATTCCCGAAGGGGATCTGCTTCTCGCATTTGCTTTCGTACTTGCCGTTATCATCAAAGGAGCCTCCAATGCCCGTCCAGATCGCCGAACCCAGCGTGAGCCCCAGACCCAAGCCCGCCGCCAACGACCTCCTCCCCGCGCATCTCCGCCGCATCGTCCTCACCGGCTTCATGGGTGCCGGCAAAACCACCATCGGCCGTCTGCTCGCCGCCCGCCTTCACTGGGACTTTCTCGACCTCGACGCCCTCATCGAATCGCGTGCCGGCCTCGACATCCCCACTATCTTCGCTACCCACGGCGAGCGCCATTTCCGCCAACTTGAATCCCAGGCCCTCGCCTGCGCGCTTGGCCGCAGCGGCGTCGTCCTCGCCCTCGGCGGTGGCGCCCCAGAGGTCCTCACCAACCGCCTCCTCCTCGAGCAGACCCCAGCCACCGCCACCATCTTCCTCGACGCGCCCTTCCCCACTCTCTACGACCGCTGTATGCTCCAGTCCCTCAACCCGAACTCAACCGCCCGCCCCAATCTCGCTGACCCTGCCACCGCCGAAGCGCGCTTCCTCGCTCGCCAGCCCATCTACCGCCGCCTCGCCCACCACGCCATCTCCACCCAGGACCTCACCACCGAGGAGACCGTCACCGCACTCCTCACTCGCCTCAATACTCCACCCCCTCGCCGCCGCCGCTAGCCCTCCGCCTCGGTCTTCAAGTAGCAACTAGCAACGATCCACTATCCACTGTCTTTCTCCCCCTCCCCCGATGCACTATAGATGCATCTATCAGGAGAAACAGGAGAACCCCACGGACCCCTCACCATCGCCGCAGACCGATCCATCCGGCAACGCTGCCATCCGCAGCCACATCCTCTTCGCCTTCGGTGTGGTTGTGGTCCTTGCTCTCGCCTGGCGTCTTCGGGAGATCCTCCTGCTCATCTACATCAGCGCGCTCTTCGCCGTCGTGCTCACGCCCGTTGTCAACAACATCATGAACTGGAAACTCCCCGGCGGCCGCCATCTCGCGCGCGGCGCCGCCATCGCCCTCCTGCTCACCTGCACCATCTCCATCCTGGCCTTAATCCTCATCCTCGGCTTGCCTCCGGTCATCCGCGATCTCCACGAGTTCGCATCCGACTTCCCCACCCGCATCGCCGCCATCGAAGCCCGTCTCAAACATCTCCCCTTCGCCGACCAGCTCGGCTTCGATACCTTTGCTCAGAAAGCCGAGAACGCGTTCTCCGCCACCGCCGAATACCTCGTCGCCTCCGTCCCCCTCTGGATGGGCCACATCTTCACTATCGCCACCGGCTTCGTCCTCTGCGTCTATTTCATGCTCGAGGGCGACCACGCCTACGGCTGGTTCATGTCCTTCCTCTCTGTCGACAATCGTCTCCGCCTTGCCGTCACCCTCTACAAAGCGGAGCTCCGCATGAGCAAGTGGCTCTTCGGCCAGGGCACGCTCATGCTCATCCTCGGCGTCTGCAGCATCATCGTCTTCGGCCTGCTCCACGTCCGTTACTTCGTCCTGCTGGGCGTCCTCATGGGTCTCATGAATATCATCCCCATCGCCGGCGGCGTCATCACCATCCTGCTCGTCGCCCTGGTCGCCGCACTCGACTCCTGGTCCAAGGTCGCCGGCGTCTTCATCTTCTACATCATCTACATCAACGTCGAAAACGCATGGCTCACCCCCCGCATCATGCGTTCCAGCGTCAACCTCATGGGCCTCGCCGTCCTAATCTCCCTCATCGTCGGTACTGAGCTAGCCGGCATCGCCGGCGCCCTCGTTGCCGTCCCCACCGCCGCCCTCATCGCCGTCCTCCTCGACGAATACGCCGTCCAGAAAGACCGCCCGTAATCGCACGCCATTGGTTCGCGGCATTAAAGAGTGGCCCGTCCTGGCTCCGCTAGGACGGATTCGTGGTACCGACCTCTCCCTTCGGCCAGGAACCCGGAAAGGCACGCGTTCACACCTGCCAATTGGATAGGCCGTGACTTCAGTTCCCGGCATCGAAAGGCCCGGCCGCAATTGGGTCCCCGGCCAGCTTGTCGGCCGGGGTGACAAAGCGCCTGCTGCTCTGCCCTGAACGCAGTCGAAGGGCATCGCCTTCTCTTCGTTCCGCCGCCGCTCGCCCCGCCTAAATATCCGCGGAAGGACAACTACTCCTCAAACCACATCTCCAGCCTCACCCCGGAATAATCCACCTTGGGCGCACGCTCCCGGCGCTTCGGCCCCCGCTCGAAATGCACCAGCCCCAACCGCTCCAACGCCCGGAGTACCCGTGACAGGGTCGCGATCGCCCTCCCCGTGTTCTCTGCCAACTCGGTCAGCGATTGCGGCCGCGTCTCCACGATCAGCCTCAACAAAGCCCGGTTCTGCGCCGACAGCAGTTGCACTAGCGACTGCGCCGATTGCAACCAAACTTTCGGCTCATCCTTTGCCGGCACGTATTTGCCTTGTGCAATCGCCAGCTCCCTTGCTTTGTACTTTTCTTTCGAGCAAATCCCAATCTTCAGCAAATTCTTCCGGTCCATCCCTCAAAGTTATCATCCCCTTATAACTCAGGCGCCCCAAAAATCTTTGTTAAGAGATGGGTCGCGCAAAAATGTACCAGGTCCTAGCCTAACCGACCTGCAATCAATGGCTTGACGACAAAGCAAGGAAGGGGGTACCACCCGAATAAGAAATGACCACGGCGAATCGGCTCCTCGTCTTCGCCTGTGACGCGCAGCGTCGAGAACAGCACGAAGCGCCTGCTATGCTTGTCTCCCATGTCCGCACTCACGTTTTCCCAAGCCGAACGCCGCAGCTTCCTGGTTCCCGGCCTCATCGCGCTTGTGGTCCTGGCCATCGGCCTCGGCATCTTTGCCATGATCAACCCGTACCGTCAACCTCAGCTCACCGTCACGCACACCGCGGTCGACGCCGAGCACACCGTCTTCGCCAGCGGCACCAAAGTCGTCGGCGTCAAGGACCAGGCCCAGGACGACCTCTACGTCCTCACCACCGTGCGCATCGACAATCGCCTCAAGTTCCCCATCACCATCAACGACATCACCGGTGCCGTCAGCAACACCGAGGACGCCCAACTCACCACCACCGCCGTCGAGAAGAGCGACCTCGCCAATCTCTTCGTCGTCTTCCCCAAACTCGCCCCACTGGCCGGGCCGCCGCTGCTCCGCGACACTACCATCCAGCCCGGCGCGCAAGTCGAGGGCATGGTCGTACTCCACTATCCGCTCACGCAGGCGGACTGGGATCAGCGCAAATCCGCTAGCGTCACCGTCGCCTTCTACCACCAGGACGCCATCACCGTCCCCATCCGCAAGTGATCCATCGCCTCCGCTTCGCCCTGTTTTTTCTGGCAATCTGCAACTGGCAACCGTCCCTATGCGCCGCCGCTTCATCGCCGATACCTGGTCTCCGCAAACCGGCCATCCCACGCATGCCGCCCTCACCGGCGAGCAGGCCGCGCATCTCGCCCGCGTCCTCCGCGCGCAGCCCGGCCAGCTCTTTGACATCGTCGCCAACGGCTTCCTCCACCGCGCCGAAGTCACGGCCATCTCCCCCGACGAAGTCCAGTTCACCCTGCAGGAGGAACTCGAAGCCGAAGCCGCCTTGCCCATCCATCTGCTGCTCGCTGTCTTCAAGTTCGATCACTTCGAATGGGCCATCGAGAAAGCCACCGAACTCGGCGTCACCCGCATCACGCCGATCCTCGCCCGCCGCACCGAAAAGCACCTCGCCCTGGCCTCCGCGAAGCGCGTAGAGCGATGGCGCCGCATCGCCCTCGAATCCGCGAAGCAATCCCGCCGCACAGACATCCCCGAAATCGCCGATCCGATCCTACTCGCGGGCGCCCTTGCCGCCGAAGCCGCGCCACTCCGCATCCTCCTCAGCGAAACCGAGCAGTCGCTCGGCCTCGCCTCTGCTCTCAATGCTCTTGCTTCCCTCACCTCGCAGCTTCACCACGATGGCTTCGACGTGAACCACCAACCTGCCACGTTCCGCCTCGACCTCGCCGTCGGCCCCGAAGGCGGCTGGACACCTGAAGAGATGTCCCACTTCACCCACCACAACTGGACGCACGTCACGCTTGGCCCACGCATTCTCCGCGCCGAAACCGCCGCCATCGCCGCCATCGCCATCGCTTCGTCCCATCTGACTTCATCCTCAGGAGGCACCGTATGAAACTCGCTCGCCTCGCCGCACTCCTCATCGCCGCGCTCCTCGCCTGCAACGCCTCCGCCCAGACCAACCCGCTCGCTGGCGTCATTGACATCCACGCCCACACCGCGCCGGACTCCACGCCACGCAGCATCGACGCCATCGACCTGGCCCAACTCGCGCAATCCCGCGGCATGCGCGCCATCGTCTACAAGAACCACTTCGAGCCCACCGCCGATATGGCATATCTCGTCCAGAAGGAGGTTCCCGGAATCCTCGCCTTCGGTGGCATCGACCTCAACCTCTCCGTCGGTGGCATGAATCCCGCCGCGGTCGAGAAGATGGCGCTCACCACGGGGCATCTCGGGAAGTTCGTTTGGATGGCCACCTACGACACCCACGCGCAAGTCCTCGCCGAAAAAACCCCGGAAGGTCGGGCACGTCCCTACGTCGCCATCTCCCGCAACGGCGAACTCCTGCCTGAGACCAAAGCCGTCCTCGCCATGATCAAGAAGTACGACCTGGTCATGGCCACCGGCCACAACTCCGCTGAAGAAGGCCTCCTGCTGGTTCGCGAGTCGCGCGCGCTCGGCATCACCCGCATGGTCGTCACCCACGCCATGCTCTCGCCTATCAACATGACTATCCCGCAAATGCAGCAAGCCGCCGGCGTCGGCGCTTACATCGAGTTCGTATACAACGGCCTTATCGGCGATCACACCTTCACCTTCGCCGACTACGCCAAAGCCATCCGCGCCGTTGGACCCGAGCATTGCATCCTCTCGTCGGACATGGGCCAGCCCACCAACCCGCTCCACCCCGAAGGCCTCGTCGCTCTCTTCACCGGCCTTGAAGCGCAGGGCATCACCCCCGCCGAAATCGCCGAGATGTCCCGCACCAACCCCGCAAAACTCCTCAGCCTCCCATAACTTCATTGCACTCTGCTGAATTCATTTCCTTTTCAACAGGCGGCTCCACAGCTCCTCAGGAAAGGAGTAATCTGAACTTCCTAAAGTGTAAGAAGAGTGCGAATAAAGGAGGTTTTCATGTCTAAGTCAGTCAAGCCCATTCCTGACGGATATCACTCCGTTACGCCTTATCTCATCATCCCCGGCGGCAACGCGAGCCAGGCTCTCGAGTTCTATACCCATGCCTTCGGTGCCAGGGAAATCATGCGAATGCCGCGCCCTGGCGGCGGCATTGCTCATGCCGAGATGCAAGTCGGCGACTCAAGAATCATGCTGGCCGACGAGGCCCCCAAGATGAACGCCTACGGCCCGACTCACTATGGAGGGTCGCCTATCTCTCTCCACTTCTATTTGCCGGATGTGGACGCCAGCACCAAACAGGCTACGAACGCCGGCGCTAAGGTCGTTCGTCCGCTGGAAGACCAGTTCTACGGAGACCGCACCGCCGGCCTCGAGGATCCGTTCGGGTACAAGTGGTATCTCTCGACCCACGTCCGCGACGTCTCCAAAGAAGAAATGGAGAAACACCTAAAGACGATGGCCACCGCAGCCTAAACGGCAATTTCAGCTGCAGGGGCGCCGCATCGCAAAATGACGCCGCCCGTCCAACCCGCGTTCCGCAAGTTTTTCACCCGAGTCAAAAGAATAGGGCAGTCGAGCCCCAAGCCCGATTGCCCTGGTACCTGGTACCTGGCACCTGGACCCTGACATCTAACTGAACATATCCTTCATCTTCTCGAAAAGCCCCCGGCTGGTCGGCGTGTTCTCCACCGTCATCGTTTCGCTCAACTGCCGCAGTAATTCCCGCTGCGTCTTGTTCAGCTTCGACGGCGTCGCCACGCGAATCTCCACAACCAGGTCGCCCTTGCCATGTTCGTTCAGGTGAGGAACGCCCTTGCCGCGCAGCTTGAACTGACGTCCGTTCTGCGTCCCTTCCGGAATCCTGATTGCCGCTGGCCCTTCCAGCGTCTCAATCTGCAACTCCGTCCCCAGCGCCGCCTGTGGGAACGAGATCGGCATCACGCAGTGCAGGTCGTCACCATCGCGCTCGAAGAATTTGTGCGCCTTAATGCTCAGGATGACGTAAAGATCGCCCGCCGGCCCGCCGAACCGGCCTGCCTCGCCCTCGCCTTGGTAGCGAATCCGCGTGTCCTGCTCCACGCCACCAGGCACCTTCACCAGGATGGTGTGTTTCTTTGCCTGCAATCCCTCGCCGCGGCATCCCGGGCAGGGATCGGTAATCATCGATCCGGTGCCGCCACACCGCGAGCAGGTTTTCGCGACCGAGAAGAATCCCTGCTGGAACCGCACCTGCCCCCGCCCGCCGCACTGGGTGCAAGTCGCCGGTGCCTTGCCATGCGCCGCGCCCGTACCGCCGCAGTCATCGCACGCCTCCAGTCGCCGGATGCTGATCTCCCTCTCCACACCGAAGACCGCCTCCTCGAACTCCAGCGTCAGGTCGTAGCGCAGGTCGCGCCCGCGCTGCACCCGCGACGCTCTCCGCCCGCCGGCCCCGCCGAACATCTCGCCGAAAAGATCGCCGAAGATGTCCCCCAGGTCGCCCTGGAAGCCCGCGCCCTGGAACGGATTTCCGCCGCCGTTGCCGCCCTGAAACGCCGCATGGCCGTAGCGGTCATATGCCGCGCGCTTCTCCGGATCGCTCAGCACCGAGTAGGCCTCGCTGCATGTCTTGAACTGCTCCTCGGCCTCAGGGTTGTTCGGATTGCGGTCTGGATGGTACTGCATGGCAAGCCTGCGGTAGCTGGCCTTCAGCTCCTGGTCGCTCGCGTCTCGCGAAACCTGCAACACCTCGTAAAAATCAGCTTTCGTCACGTTTGCCGTCGCACTCATCTCTTAGAAGTCTTCTCCCGCTGCCCTTGGATTCACTCGTTCACCTGCGCGCTGTTGCTCGCAATCCGTACCAGCGCGGGGCGTAGTAGCTTGTCGCGGATCTTGTACCCTCGCCGTATCTCTTCCAGCACTTGGTGGTCCGGAACATCCGAACTTTCGATGCTTCCCATGGCTTCATGGACGCGCGGGTCAAACTGCGTTCCCACCGTTTCCACCGCCTGCACATTCAGCCCGCGCAACGCCTCTTCCATCTGCTTCAGAATCAATTCCACGCCTGCGCGCAACTGCTCCTTGGTCCCATCCGACTTCAACGCCAGTTGAAAATTGTCCATCACACCCAGGAAAGGCTCGACCGCACGCTGTACCGCGTAGTCGCGCGCGTCCTGCCGCTCCTTTGCCTCGCGCCGGCGCGTGTTTTCAAACTCCGCCTGCAACCGCGCCAGCCGGTCCAGCAACTGGTCCCGTTCGCCGCGCACCTGGTCCAGCTCGGCCTTCAGCGTGGCTTCGGCGCTCTCACCGGATGCACCTTGCGGCCCGTCCGTGACGCTCGCCGCCGGCAGTTCCTTCTCTTCAGCTTCCTTCACCAATGCGTCTTCTGCCATTCCGTCTTCGCTCCTGCCCGAACTTCCCTCTTGTTCATTGTTACCGATTCCGGCCCATCGCGCGACCTTGCCCCACTGCTCCGCAACCGGCTTTCCCTTGTGTCTGCTCACGGCTCAACCTCTCAATCCCACCCCGGCACAGGGTCCTTCCCACAGAACCTCGAACCTGGTACCTCGAACCCTTGTTCTACAGCATTCGCTCGAACACCTGCGCAATGTAGCTCACCGCGTTCATCGTGTTCTCGTAGCGCATCCGCTTCGGCCCGATTACGGCCACCGTCCCCCGTCCGTCGCCTGCCATCCGTGCCGGCGCTGCGATCAGCACCAATCCCGCCATTTCCGGCGTGTGCTCGTCCAGATCGAAGATCACCCGCACACTCTCCTGTTTCGCATCAATATACGCATCCAGCAGTTCTACCAGCCGCTGCTTCGCCTCCAGCGCCGCCAGCACCTCACGCAGCCGCGCAACATCCTCCGCGCTGCCTACGGCGTGGTTGTCCAGCAGGTTCGCCACACCCTCCACATACACCGTCCGCACTCCGCTTCTGCCCTCCGGAACTGCCGCGGCCCACAACTGCTCGACCGAACTCAGCATCAGGTGGTACTCGCTTTGTTCCCGTTCCACCAGCCTCCCCAGCTCGGCCCGCACCCGTTCGATGCTCCATCCGCGAAAATGTTCATTCAGAAAACTCGCGGCTGCCTCCAACTCTCGCGGCGTCAAATCCACATTCAGCGCCAACATACGGTCGCGAACCATCCCCGAACTGGTCACCACCACAGCCAGCACGCGACCCTGTGCAAGCCGGGAAAAATGCACATGCTCCAGCGTGTCGCCGCCTGCCACTTCGGCCACTGCTACACCCACCCCGCTGGAAACCGTGGCCAGCACATGGCTGGTCCGTTCCAGCAACGCCTGTGTCCCGGAAACTCCGGCAAAGCTGGAATCGATCTGCGACTCCAGGTGGGACCGCAAGCCGCCCAGCAGCCGGCCGCCGGTCATCCCCATCTCGCTCAGCCGCTCCACATACAGCCGGAACCCTCGCGCCGTCGGCACTCGTCCCGCCGAGGTGTGCGGCTGTTCCAGCAAGCCCTCATTGGCCAGCTCCGCCATCTCGTTGCGCACCGTCGCCGAACTCAGCCCCGCGCCCTGCACGCCCGCAATCGTCCCGGCAACCGTCCCCGACCCGACCGGCTCGCCCGTCTCAATATAGTTCTCGACGATGGCCGTCAGGATGGCCCACTGCCGCGCCGATATCCGCTCCCCCTCCGCCATCGTCTTTCACCTCTCTCTATAGTTTATTCCCTCAGTCAAGCGCCATCGGGTAATTCATTCCCTTTGACGAAATCAGCCCGACCATGCCGCGGGCCGGCCTTACCCCCCTCAAAACCCTGATTCCATGCCTGTTCCATCCATCTTCGACTAGGGGCGCGTTGCTTCCCCCCATTGGCCACGCATTTGCTCGCTTGTCCAAAGGAAGAGGTGAGCAGCTGTGAGTCCATCCCTGCAAATCGTCATCTTGCTTGCTTTGGTCGGTCCCGCCACCGCACTGATGATCCTGACTGCCCAGGAGCGAAGCAGAAGACTCCGCCTGGATCGAATGCTGCGTCTGCCTGAACGTCCGCCCACGCTGCTGAACTTGCATCTCGCACTCAAAGGCCAGGGACCCTCAAGGGCGCAAGGTCCTGATTCCGAAATCCCCAGCCTTATCTATCCAGCTTCGCTCGCGCGCGTCTTTCCCGTAACCCTGCCGTCCGAAGCATCTCAAGCGACCTCGCCCAGGAGATCATTAGGTTGACGACTCGCCCTTCCTTCAAAGATTCTAAACAGCTCCAAATAAACCACCTCTGAGCCAGTATCGCATTCCACGCAAATGGGAGAAGGCCACGCTTCTGCGCCGAATCGACTATCAACTAGCAACCAGCAACTGCTCTTACGATATCTCCAGAATCGGCTCACTCGATCCTGCGATCTCCTTCGCTCGATCCGCCACCTTCCGCGCCATTTCGAAGAATGGCTTGGCCACGGCACTCTCCGGCCCGGCCAGCGTTACCGGCAACCCGCGGTCACCGCCCGACCGGATCGACGGATCCAGTTCCACGGCGCCGAGAAATTCCAGCCCATACTGCTGCGCAACCCGCTCCGCGCCGCCGCTGGAAAAGATGTCGATCACCTGCTGACAGTGCGGGCAGGTGAAGTGGCTCATATTCTCCACGATTCCAATCACTTCCACCTTTACCTGGTGGAACATCTCGATCGCCTTGCGCCCGTCCTGCAAACTCACATCGCTTGGTGTCGACACCACAATCGCACCCGTCAGTGGCACCGTCTGCACCAGCGAAATCACCACGTCGCCGGTCCCCGGAGGCAGGTCCACAATCAGGAAGTCCAGTTCGCCCCACGCGACCTGCTGCAGGAACTGGCGGATGATCTGGTGCAGCATGGGACCGCGCATCACCATCGGCTTATCGCCCGGCGAAATCAGCCCCACAGAGATGAACTTCACTCCATGCGCCAGCAGCGGCCCAATCTGGTTTTCGCCCACGATATTCGGCTGCCGCGTCTGGCCCAGCATGGTTGGTACGTTTGGCCCGTAAACGTCCGCGTCCAGCAGCCCTACGCGATAACCCAGTTTGCCCAGCGCTACCGCCAGGTTCACCGCAACGGTGGTCTTGCCCACGCCGCCCTTGCCGCTGCCCACCGCGACCACGTGCGCCACGCCCGGCAAGGGCTGCGGCTGCGGCATCTGTGGCGCTCCATGTCCCATATGTCCCATCAGTTTCCCTCGATTCGGTTAACGAGCTTCGTGCTTTTCAGCGCAGGCGGCGCACCCATTCTTACGGACAACTGATTTATTGCACTTCAAACGTGCCACCCGGCTCCCAGGGCCGCCCGAATGTCCCGCGCCCGTTTCGTCTCCTCGGAACGCATCGCGCGCCGCCGCCCTGCATCCTCAAATCGGCGCTTCTGGTGCTCGGTCTCAGGAACAACACACGGCACGGGGATGGGATTCCCCTCGCGATCCACCGCAACATAGGTTACATACGCGGAAGACACGTGCCGCACCGTACCCTCGCGCGCGTTCTCCACCATAGCCCGCACGCCAACCTCCATGCTGGTGCGGAACGCTCGGTTCACGCTCGCCTTCAGAATCAGCAGATCGCCCATATGCACCGGAGCCACAAAATCCGAGTGGTCCATCGAAGCCGTCACCACGATCGCCCGGCAATGCCGCACTGCAGCCACTGCGCCAACCAGGTCAATAAACTGCATCAACCGCCCGCCAAACAGGTTCCCCAGCGCGTTCGAGTCCGCTGGAAAGATAATCTCACTGCGTTCCGCCTGCGATTCCGCCACTGTCCGCGACACGACCTTCTCGTCACTCATGCATTCATTCTAAATGCCGCAAACCCTCAGTTCCCGCGGAGACGAATAGAATCCCTCTATGGACAAGCTCGCCGCCCTCAATGAAATCCTGCAACTCGATCCCGCCAACGCCTTCGCCCGCTATGGCCTCGCCATGGAGCACCTGTCCCAGGGCAATCACACCGCCGCCCTCGTCGAGTTCGCCGCCACCATCGAGCACAACCCCGACTATGTCCCCGCCTACCAGATGTCCGCACAAACTCTCGCGACCCTCGGCCGCACCGGCGAAGCACTCGAACTCCTGCACACCGGCATCGCCGCCGCCAACCGCACTGGCAACCAGCATGCGCTCGCTGAAATGGAGGCGCTACGCGAAGAACTCGCGGGCCGCTAGCCGTTACTGTCCCGGCTCCAGCCCCAGGTCCGAAAGCTGCTTCGGATTGGCCTCATCGCTCGCCACCAGATTGTGACACGTTGAGCAATCGTTTGTGATCGTCTTGCCATCCTTCGACGTGTGGTTGCCGTCGTGGCAGCGGAAGCAGCCCGGCGACGGGTTATGTCCCGGCGCACTGTGCCCCATTCCGCTGGGATACGTCCCCCACGTCACCTTCATATCCGGGAACACATTCCGCTTGTAGATCGCGACCAGACTCTTCGCGGCCGCATCCACCGCCCCCCGCTGTCCATTCCAAATCGCCGGATACTGCGTGCGGTAGAACTCGTTCAGCCCCGCCGCAATCTTCTGTGCCGCATCGTCCTGCGAGGTGTACGTCGCCTGGATCAGTTCCAGCCCCTTCTTATGCACAAACGGCAGCCCGGGGTTCGGGCTGCCCACTGCCATCGCCTCGTCGATCGCGTCCTCCGGGGTCTGGAAGATGTGCGTCGCCTGCTGGTGGCAATCCATGCAGTCCATCTGTCGCGTTACACCCTGAATGGGCCCCTTCCAGTCGGAGCTGACAAATTGCGTCGTGGTGCCGTCGGGATTATGTTTGGTCACCGCAATAATGGTCTGGTCGGTCGTGTCCGTCGCGACGTACTCGTAGTGATCGAGATGGTGGCCGTGAATCCCGCTCAGCCGCGAGAGCGAATCCACTCCGCCCAGATGCAGTGCGAGCACGTTGTGGGTTACAGAATTCTTTTCGTCATCGCCATACATCGTCTCGACCAGAAGTTTTTCGCCGACAAAATGCGTCGGCGAGTGACACTCCTCGCAGGTCGCACGCGCTGGCCGCAGCGCCGAGAGCGAAGCCTTAATCGGCGTGGGATAGTCGTGGAAAGTCACCTCGATCAGTTGCTTGGTGCCGTTCACCTTGGCCTGCACCGCCGCGTTGAAGCCCGAGCCGATGTGACATTCCACGCAGGCTACATGAGAGTGCGGTGACACCTGGTAAGCAGTCCACTGCGGAGCCATCACGTGGCACGTCTGGCCACAGAAGTTCGGCGAATCCATGTAAGAGACGGCGCGGTAACTCGCCGTGCCCACGATGACGAAGTTAATGAACGTCGCCGCAACCACCAGTTCGATCCCACGCCGGAACACCGGATCTTTCAGGCCAATCCGCGGGTAAATCGAAGGCAATTCCCCCAGCGCCTTCAATCGGTTGTGCCGCAGCCAGATGCCAAGTGGGATGAGAATCAGCCCCAGCACGAACAGGCCGGGCAGAAACACATCGAAAAGGATGCCTAGATAGGGGTTGTTGGACCCGCCGTGGCCGACAGTGTTGACCACCCAGAAGCCAAGCAGCACAAACGCCGACGCGGTGGTCAGGGCGCCGCCGATCAAGCTTATCGGATTGTTGCCGTAGAAAAGAGCCGGGCGAAGGCTCTTCTCCAACCTGCTGAACTGGAACATGCGAACCTCTGCGTTAAATTACCGGCCGCCAAAATAGGCGATCAATGTTAGGACAAGCAGGACCAACCCAACCGTAATGGCGATGGTTCCCACCACCTTGGCGAAATTCACCCACCAATATACCGGCTTGTCCCCGATCTTTGCTTCCAGCTTCCCTGCAGCGGCCAGCCGTTCAAACTCCAGAGTGCGCTTTTTCTTGAATTCCTCTTCCGTCTCTTTGCCCGTGAAGATCACCATATCCATGGGAAAGCTGCCCGGCCGCAGGTGCGTATTCACAAAATGAATCGAGAAGATGAACAGAATCGCCAGCAGCGCTTCCTCGCCGTGGACCACCAGGACGGCATTCAGCGCCCAGCCCGGCAGGAACCGCGCAAAGAATGGCGCAAACCACATCGCGTAGCCTGAAAACCCGATGACGATCATGCCCCAGAACACCGCCCAGTAATCGAACTTCTCCCAGTACGCGTACCGTTCGAACTTCGGCTTTGGTCCCAGGCCTACAAACCAGCGCAGGTGAGCGATCAGGTCCTGCACGTCCTTCCAGTTCGCCACCATCGAGGTCGGTCCCCAGAAGATTCCCTTCTCCCCATGAAGCACCCGCGACGCCAGGTCCTTCAAGTGATAAAGAAACGCCAGGGTCAGCACGATCGCGCAGAATTTGTGGAAGAACAGGATGGCGCCGAATCCGCCCACCGCACTGGCCAGCGACCTGGCCACCGCGTTCTCGCTGAAGCGCATCGGCAACCCCGTCGCTGCCAGGCCCAGAAACGAGCTGAACAGGATCGCGTGCAGATATCGCTGCTCCAACGTGAAGCGCACATAGTACTTTTCTTTGCCGTTGCCGTCGGGTTGCGTCGCAGCCACAGTCCCGGTCTCGTCCGTCATTTCGTCTCTCCTGTTGGCCCGTGCCTGCCCTGCTCCCGCTTCGAACGGATGAACCACAGCAGCGTATGCAACGAGAAGAACCCAAGCGTGCACCACAGCAACAGGTTCATAAAGAGTCGTACAAAGTACAGTGCGGGATTCAGTTTTCGATTGTGCGGATTCGCATGAGGTTGGTACTGCACAAAGCTCAGATTCGCATCTTTGTGGCAGCGGCTGCAGGTCTTGATCAGGTTGGCCTGATTCACCGGAGACTGAGGGTCGGACGCCGGCAATACACGGTGCGCCTGGTGGCAATCCCAGCAGCGCGCCGTCTCCACGTAGCCGCCCAGCAATCCCAGTTGCGAGTGGAACGTATCCCTATAGGTCGCCAACTGGTCCTTGTGGCACGATCCGCAGATTGGCGTCGACTGCATGCGGAAATCCGACTCGGTCGGCTGCAGAATCCCGTGTGCCGTGTGGCAATCCGTGCATACCGGCGCCTTCATGCTGCCGTCTTTGATCGCCTTGCCGTGCACGCCGTCAAAGTAGTCGTCCTTCACCCCGCCGTGACACGTTCCACAGGTGTCCGGAATATTCGTCCTGAAGGTGGTGCTTTTCGGATCCTTATGACTCAGAATCGCGTGCGACCCGTGGCAGCTCATGCAGTTAGCCGCCACCAGCAAGCCCTCCTTGCTCACCGCATATCCATGGATGGAGTCCATGTAGGTCGAATAGACGTTCTGCAGGCCGTACTTCTTGGCCAGCGCCTCATTCGCGTGGCAGCTTCCGCACGTCTTGGGGATATTCAGCGGATACACCGCGGATCGTGCATCGGTCTTGGGAAAGATCTTATGGGCGTCCCCGTGGCAACTGATGCAGGGATGCGCACTTGCCTTGGCATGCACGCTGTTGCCGATCGCCGCCTGCTGATCGGAGTGGCACGTCTCACACTTCACCGCCGTCGGCTGGTCCGGATGCGGATATTCCTTGATCGACGTGTGGCAATCGCTGCAGCCCAGGCTGCCGTGGATGCTCGCATGGAAAGTGTCCGCATCCACGCCCACGCTGTGCCCGGATGCATCCTGCAGCGTCTTGTCCGCGTGGCAGGCAAGACAGTCCGTCTGCGCATGTAGAAAGGATGGCACCCCAAAAAGCAAGAACAGGATCAACGCCGCAATGAGAAGTGTCGAACCCGCATCCACCCCATGAGGCTCAATCTTCCGTAGCCATGATTGCCCAACACGTGCTTTCCCAGGAAAACCGATCAATGGCCCAGACATGCCCAACCTCGCGTGCTAAAAAACAAACCTCTGGTACGCCCCCGGCCAAACCGGAGGAGAAGCAGCACAGAACATCGCCGGGGAGGAATAAGCCTGTATGCGAAGGCGGGGATAATCCCGCCTTCGCACCCCAACCCGGGTACGATCTTGCAGGAGATAGGGTAGCCGCCGCTTTCTCCCGAACCCAATCGACCCGTCCACAGGCATCTCTGCCAAACCTACTTCTGCAAGGTACGAATGTAGGCAACTACATCCTTGATCTGCCCATCCGTCAGTTTGCCCGTGTAGGCCGGCATTTTTCCTTTTCCGTTCTTCGTCGTCGCAATCAAATCTGCCTCTGATGCTTTCAGCACGGCTGGCGATTTAAACGACGGAACATTCATCGCTTTTCCGGTCGGCCCGGTCGCCAGGCCGTCCGCGCCGTGGCACATGGCGCACTTCGCCTTGAAAGTATCCGCTCCCGATCCTTGCGCGAAAGCGGTTGTCATGGTCGTAGCCGCCATCATGGCGACCAGTGCAATTCCGGTTCTCATCTTCACTGGCAATCTCCTCTATTCCCGTTCTTGTCTGGTGGTTCGGTTGCGGGCCCGACTCGTCAGAACTCGTAGTGCATTCCGAGAGTCACGTTATTCGCGTGGAAGTTCCGCGGCGCGGTCAAACCCCAGGGCTCGTCGGTCATCGCCGTCGGCGTGAGCGTGCTGCAGGGAACAAGGGACGAGGTCGACAGCGTTGACGTACTGCACAAAACTGCGCCCGTCGAGCCGCCGGTCTCACCGTAGCCATAGTAGTTGTACTCTGCTCTCCAAATCCATCCCGGCTTTACCGTCCACGCCACATCCAGGTACGGGGTTTGATACCTGGACTGCAGCGCGCCATTCACTTCCTGTGCATCGTTGAAGAACTGACTGCCGCTCACCGCACTCACGCGATACCCGATGTCGGAATGGACCGCCTTCACGGGAGACAGCGCTAGTGCCATGGACAAGTACTGCGTGGGCGCAATCAGGTAATCCTTCACCGGACCCCAGTCGGTGGTCAGGTTCGGGCACAGATTGGGTTGGCCCGCGGCATTCAGCGAGGCCGCACCCGGCAGCGTGGTGTAGGCGCCGTTCGCATAGCAGGCGTTCGTGGTGATGTACACATCGCTGAAGGAGTAGCTGAAGTCGAACCCATAGTGCTCGTTCGGCGCCAGCGAAAGTCCCAGGCTCCCGATCCGGGTGTGGTCCTCATGCTGCAGTGGTCCGTCGGCTGGAGCAGTACCCGGCGTAATGTTATTGGTGTTGTTGTGCCGTTCCAGGTCATTGTACGCGCCGGAGATCGTTGCCCAGGGCTTCGGCCGGTACAGGGTGTGCATCCGGTAGTGCTTCAGTTGCCGCGGCGTCATCGGAGTCCAGGCGTTGTCGGTGTACGATATCTCCGCCGAGCCGTTCAGGGTCCAGTTCGTAGTCGGTCGCAGCGCAGCATTCAGAATTGCGCCGTTGGTGTCCATGCTGATAAGGTTCTCCATCGGACCGGTCCCACTGGTCTGGACAACGTCGTGGTTCCGGTAGCGGTAGGTAAGTGCCAGCGTCGCGCGGGCCGAAGCCTCCCAGCTGATCGTCGCATCGTTCGTCAGGTATGTCTGGCCGAAGTAAGCGTACATAATACCCACCGAACTGCCTGTGGGCACGGATGCAGCCCCCGTCGTCAGCGAACCCGCATAGTTGATGGTTTCGTTGCCTGCAGACGTCGGCGCGGCCAACGTGAAGCCTGCCAGGGTAACGTTGCCCGGCTGGTGCACATTGGAATAGCTCACCTGGTCTTCGAGGCTGATCGTCTTCGTCGCGTCCCAGGTCATGCCGTAATCCAATGCGACGGTCCGGCGCTGGGCGACCGAACTCCCGGTGATCGTCGAAGACCGCGTCGCCCCATTCAGGCCAGTATAGTTCTCGTAGTAGTTGCCCAGATGGGTGTTCCCGACTGAGTAACGGATGTCCCCATTCAGCGCGATATTCTTGATGCTCGTGCTCTGGAACCGGACCATCTCGGTCGGATAAATGGAACGCGTCGGCTGCGTACGGATGTAGCTCGTAGTCACAGCGCACGCCGGATTGATGATGGGCAAGCCGCCGGGCGTCAACGGCGCCGAAAAGATGGTGTAATTCGTCGAGCTGGTGTAGCCACTCCCCATGCTAGCCGTATTGCAGGCAGCGATCGTATAGGGCACAGCCGACGTGGCACTCGGCAGCGCATCGTAGTTGCCCAGGGCGACCGGCGTCCCGTCCGCCTCTTGCGCAATAAAATCGCTCGGGGCCAGCGTGATGACTGAGTCAGCCTTGTAGTGGTCGACCTGCTCCTCAAACGTCAGTTTCGTGTGTTCAAAGGGCTTCCAGTCCACCGCGGCCAGGTAATCATCTGTGCCGTTGCGTTGATAATTCAACAGCAGCTGGTCATATTTGCCGATCGACCGGTTCGTCATCGTGCTCGGCCCCTGGAAGATACCGTGCGAGTATCCCACCCGGAACGTTACCTTGGACAGCGGCAGAATCGTCAGGTTGGTATCCAGCATTCTGCGCACCGTGTTGAACATCATGCCCGAATCGTTCAGATGCTGATACGGGAAGGTCGGAGCCCCGGTAGCCGTTCCATAAGGGATGTTCCACACCGGCACGTTCGGGCTGTCGAGCAGGTCATAGTCGAAGTACTGGCGGTCGCGCCGAAACAGGCCCGAGAACTCATATAGTTTGCCCTTGGAAATGTCCATCTTGGCAAAGTTGTTCGGATCGCCGCCAAAGCCGCCGCTGAACGCGGTCAGATCGTCAAACAGGCCGTGCTTCGTGCCCGGCAGGGCATGCATGGTAAACGTCTGGCCCAGCACCCGCGGTCCGGAGTGGATGTTAACCAGCGTGTCATACATGGACCCGCTGCCGCCGAGGCCAACCATATGGCCGCCCAGATCCACCGTATTATGAATTGCATATCCGTCCTGGACCCCCGCCGGTAGCGCCGGAGCGTCCTGCGCAACCGCGATTCCAGCCGTAAGCAACACTGCGACACCAATGGTCCCGGCGATCCGATTGGACCCTACGCGACAGGGGCGTTCATTCATCAACCGAGAAAGCCAGCCGATCTTCATCATTACAAGCCTCACTTGAAAAAACATTCCTAAATCCCAAAACCTTGACTCTGCTCTTGCTGCGAGATACGAGCCGCGCCGTCCGTTTGCCTCGACGACGCAGCAAACTTCATTACCGGATGAATGCGGGATTGATGTTTGACCCGTGAATCATGGTGTGGCAGTTGATGCAGGGCGGCCGATCTGCCGATCCCGCATTGATTCCGTGAACCGTAGCCGCGGAAACTGGGCTGTGGCATTGGTTGCACAGCTGGTTGATATTGGCCACATTCAGCAGCCGCGGATTCTGCGAGCCGTGTGGCGTGTGGCAGCCCGTGCAGCCTTCGCCCTTCACCGCGGCATGCTCAAACACCCAGGGCCCGCGCGTCTCCGCGTGGCACTTGGTGCAGATCATATTCTGGTCGGCGGTCGACTTTACATTGCTGGCGTTGAACGTCCCGTGCACGTCATGGCAGTCGCTGCACTTCACCAGGCCTTCGTTCACCTTGTGATGGAAGGGCATGCTGAACGCCGGCTTCACGTCCGCATGGCACTGGAAGCAGAGTCCCGGCTGCGATGCCTTCAGCAGCTTTGCGTCGGTGTCGCCGCCGTGAATGCTGTGGCAGCTGATGCAGCCAACCCCTGCCTTGGCGTGAGGAGAACGCTCAAAGTTCGGGTGCGCCGCCGCATGGCAGCCCAGGCAGGTCGCGTCCACCTGCTTCTCCGGCATCTTGGCCAGCATCTTGATCTTGGTTACATCCCCGCCGCCTTCCACGTGCGCCTTGCCCGACCCGTGGCAGCTCTCGCAGGTCGCTCCCTGGCCATGAATCAGCGCCAGTTTGGAATGCGGGTTGTTCTCAAACTTCTTGGCTACATCTGCGTGGCAGGTCGCACAGACGTCCGAGCCAACGAACTCGGCGGAATCTGGCGCGGCCGCTTTTTGCGCCACGGCGGCTTGCTTGTTCCCACTCGCGGCATACCCTGCTCTCGAAACTCCCAGCAGCAGTGCGACCAACGCTATACAAAACACAAAACGCTTCATCAAGCTCCTCCACGGAGACAATCCGCAAACTCGATTGTTCGAGCACCACATACCCATCGGCCGAACCTTTGGTCGAGTTGACCAAGCGTAGAACGAAAGATCACCCCTAGCCTGTGACCCGTGTCACACGTGTTGAGATAAAGGTGGGCATCTCTAAAGTACGGAAAACACGAGCTTAGTTTTCCCGCGCTCACATACCCCTGCGCCGAGCCATCGCTGAGTGCCGCATAAATCCACCGCATCAGCCCATCCGCGACCGAGATTTGCACAAGGCCGAGATCCCGCTAAGGAATCCAGTTCTTCAGCCCATCGATCCGGCATCTTCAGCCGCATCGGAGCGCGATAACCAATTTGTAATGTCGTATTTTAAGGAGTAATGAATTAACTCGTCACCGACCCCGGTAGGATCAGCGCACCCCTACCGCGCCCGCCATCGCGCGCACCGTCTCCGGCCACTCGACCGGCGCGTGTACCAGTGCATCCGGCCTCGCGGCTGCCAGGCTATGCGGAGCCAGCCCGAAGGTGCAGCCAATCGCCCACGCGCCGCAGTTCCGCGCCGTCAGGACATCCACATCCGAGTCACCGATCATCACCGTCTCGGCCGCTACAATCGGCGCTGCGGAATCATCCAGCGCCGAGGCCTCGGCCATCAGCGCCAGCAGTCCAGTGGGATCCGGTTTCTTGGTGTCGAAGCTGTTGCCGCCGTAGTTCTGAAAGAAAAAGCGGTCCAAACCGAAGTGCGCGCAGATGTCCCGCGCAGGCCGCACCGGCTTGTTCGTCAGCACCGCCATCGCCAGTGTGGGATACTCCCGGCGCAACTCCTCCAGCGCCTCAACGACTCCCTTGTACACATACGTGAAATCCAGTTTGTGTTCGCGGTAGTAGTCGAGAAAATAGTGCCGCGCGTCCTCAACGTACGCTTCATCGTGGATGTCGCCTTCCGGATCGCCCAGCGCGCGCCGCACCAGCAGGTTAACTCCATCCCCGATGTAGCCCGCAATCACCGCATGCGGCAACTCCAGCCTGCCCAGATGCACCAGCATCGCATTGATCGAATTCGACAGATCGATCTGCGAATCAATCAGCGTGCCGTCCAGATCGAATACCACCAACCGTGGAACCATAACTTTATTCTAACCGGCGCTCTCAACCCTCAACGAACAACAAGCAACTGACCCCTACTCGTCGAATCCACGGTTCCAACTCTGCACCACCCGCGTCTCCCGCTCCCACCCCAGCACGCTCACGCTCCCCGTATCCAATGCAAATAGGCTTCCGCCGCGCGCTTGCAACCCAATCCACCGCGCCGCCAGAATCCGCAGAATATGCGCATGCGCAAACAGCGCCACCCGCGCTCCCGTCGGGTGCTCCACATCTTGATTCTGGGATGTGGGGTCGCCAACCGCCGCCAACGACCGCGCAATCACCCGGTCAGCCCGCTCCCCCACGTGCTCCACCGTCTCCCCGCCGATGATCGGATACGTCCACACGGACCACCCCGGAATCTCCTCCTGGATCTCCGCCGATGTACGCCCCTCGTACACGCCGTAGTCCCATTCCCGCAGATCGTTGTCGACCACCGCCTGCGCACCAAATCCTGCAATCTCGCATGTCTCCCGGGCGCGCAGCATTGGACTCTCCAGCACCGCGGCAAACGTCGTCCCGGCCAGATACTTACCCAGCTTCGCCGCGCGCTGCCGCCCCATTTCCGTCAGCGGAAGATCGGTCCGGCTGGTATGCCTGCCGTTCGCGCTCCACTCCGTCTCCCCGTGTCGAATCAGCCAAAGTTCCGTCACTGCGCCCCCTTTCACCCATCCCCTCAATCTAACCACACACATCGGAACTTGCAGGAACTCAGATGCCTTCGCAAGTCAGTCCCGAGTTGGATGGCTCGATGTCTCAGTGCGGGTCGGCAGCCTTGATTCGGGGTCGGCCAGCAGAGCGTACCTGGATCGTGGACGGCGCACCTGTCCCATTCGCTCTCCGTGGTCGATTGATTCCCATCGGCGGCAGCCAACCCCGGCTTATACTGGGGTGTGCCGGCAACGCAATCTATGCGCACCAGGACCCCGCATCGTCGGGGTTTCCTCCGAATCCTCCTTCAATGGCTTGTCATCGCAGTGGCGGCGCTGTGGTCGCTCGCCGCACTCAGCCTTGTGGCCCTCCGGTGGATAGACCCGCCAACCACCGCGGTACACGTCGAGCGCCGGCTGCAGGCGTGGGTCGCACACAAACCCTATACCGAACGCTATACGTTCATTCCTCTTAGCCAGATCTCGCCCGATTTCCAGCACGCGGTCATCGCCGCGGAGGATGCACGCTTCTACCAGCACCATGGTTTCGACTGGAAGGCGATCCAAACCGCTGCCAAGGACGATATGGAAGGCGAGCGCACACGCGGAGGTTCCACCCTTACCCAGCAACTCGTGAAAAACCTGTTCTTCGCCACCGGCCGCTCGTTCCTCCGCAAAGGCGCAGAGACCACCCTGGTGCCGGTAGCCGAACTGGTCCTCGGCAAGCGGCGCATTCTGGAGCTCTACCTCAACGTGGTCGAATGGGGCCCGGGCATCTACGGCGCAGACGCGGCGTCCCGCTACTACTACCGAATCCCGCCCCGCAGGATCGGCCGCGAACAGGCGGCGCGCCTCGCCGCCATTCTGCCTTCCCCCCTCAAGCGGCGTCCGGAGCGCATGAATCAGTACAGTGCGGTCATCCTGAACCGCATGCGCCAAATGGGCTGGTAATCGCCGCCGGAACCGCCATCACACCTCTGTCCACGCCTCCCTTATCCTATAAAGATGGACTTCCAGCTCGCCACCACCTATAAGCCCCAGGGCGACCAGCCCCGCGCCATCGGCGAACTCGTCTCCGGCCTCGCCGCCGGCGAGAAGGACCAGGTCCTGCTCGGCGTCACCGGCTCCGGCAAGACCTTCACCATGGCCAAGATCATCGAAGAGGTCCAGCGCCCCGCTCTGATCCTCGCGCACAACAAAACCCTCGCCGCCCAGCTCTACCACGAATTCAAGTCCTTCTTCCCCCACAACGCCGTCGAGTACTTCGTCTCCTACTACGACTACTACCAGCCCGAAGCCTACATCCCCGCCGGCGACCTCTTCATCGAGAAGGAAGCCACCATCAACGAGGAGCTCGACAAGCTCCGTCTCTCCGCCACCCGCAGCCTCTTCGAACGCCGCGACTGCATCATCGTCTCTTCCGTCTCCTGCATCTACGGCCTCGGCTCGCCGGAAGCCTACTACGGCATGTTGTTGCTCCTCGAAAAGGGTCAGAAGATCCGCCGCGAAGACATCACCAAGCGACTCGTCGAAATCCTCTACGACCGCAACGACGTCGACTTCCGCCGCGGCACCTTCCGCGTCCGCGGCGACATCATCGAGATCTACCCCACCTACGACGAAAACGCCTACCGCATCGAACTCTTCGGCGACGAGATCGACTCCCTCTCGCAAATCGACCCGCTCTTCGGCACCGTCCGCCAGAAATATTCGCGCCTCCCCATCTATCCAAAGTCCCATTACGTCGTCCAGCCCGAGCGCAAAACCTCCGCTATCACCTCCATCCTCGACGAACTCACCGAGTGGGAAGCCTACCTCGAAAAGGAAGGCCGCTTAGTCGAGTCCCAGCGCATACATCAACGAACAAGATTCGACCTCGAAATGATCAAGTCCGTCGGCTACTGCCACGGCATCGAGAACTACTCCCGCCACTTCTCCGGCCGTCTCCCCGGCGAGCCACCCCCTACGCTTCTCGATTACTTCCCCCGCGACTACCTCCTCTTCATCGACGAGTCCCACGTCACCGTCCCTCAACTCCAC
Source organism: uncultured Acidobacteriaceae bacterium (assembly GCA_963764735.1). Lineage (GTDB taxonomy): Bacteria > Acidobacteriota > Terriglobia > Terriglobales > Acidobacteriaceae > Edaphobacter. Next base: position 187,395 of record CAVXTS010000003.1, on the reverse strand, counting down.
GGCATGTGGCACGGCGACCGCAGCCGCAAGCAGAACCTCGTCGACTATGGATTCCGCCTGCCCTCCGCCATGGACAATCGCCCGCTCCGCTTCGAGGAGTTCGAGTCCCGCACCGGCCAGATCGTCTACGTCTCCGCCACCCCCGGCCCCTACGAACTCACCAAATCTGCCGGCGTCGTCGTCGAACAGATCATCCGCCCCACTGGCCTCATCGACCCGCAAGTAGAAATCCGCCCCGTCAAGGGCCAGATCGACGACCTCCTCGCCGAGATCCGCACCCGCGCCGACCTCCACCAGCGCGTCCTCGTCACCACCCTCACCAAGCGCATGTCCGAAGATCTCGCCAACTACTACACCGAAGTCGGCGTCCGCTGCCGCTACATGCACTCCGAAATCGAAACCCTCGAACGCATCAAGCTCCTCCGCGACCTCCGCCGCGGCGAGTACGACGTCCTCATCGGCATCAACCTCCTCCGCGAAGGCCTCGACCTCCCCGAAGTCTCCCTCGTCGCCATCCTCGACGCCGACAAGGAAGGCTTCCTCCGCTCCCAGGGCTCCCTCATCCAAACCATCGGACGCGCCGCCCGCCACATCGAAGGCCGCGCCATCCTCTATGCCGACAAGATGACCGACTCCATGCAGCGCGCCATCGACGAGACCAACCGCCGCCGCGAAAAGCAGGAACTCTTCAACGAAGAAAACGGCATCACGCCCATCTCCATCATCCGACCGCTCGACATGGCCCTCGCCGGCATCGTCACTGCCGACTACGCCGACCTAACCGAAGAAACCGCCGGCATCCCCGACTTCGCCACCCAGGCCGAACTGGACACCTACATCGCCTACCTCGAATCCGACATGCGCGAAGCCGCCAAAAAATTCGAATTCGAAAAAGCCGTCAAACTCCGCGACACAATAAAAGAACTCCGCACCAAAGAATTCCTCTTTTCTTAATCTCTGCAGGTTCTCGAACCGTGACGAGAACAAATAGCCTCATTTTGAACGGGTACATATTGAGCACGAACTCGATATCCAATGCATATCGCAAAGAAAACTATGAGCCGCCTCTATGCCTTGGCTCATGACCGCGAGAAAAGTAAGAATCGAGGCAATCAGTGCCACCTTACCTCGAAACCCACGAGGAAAGACTACGGTTCGGGTGACATTTCCGTTGTCGGCTTTCGTCACTAGGTCAATCCACCCACGCATTTCCTCGGTGGATCCAGGCTCCGGTTTACTCACGCTCGGTCCTTTCCCAATGACCTTGGAGCCAAATCGCCTCTGTTGGATCAAAATTGGTGATGGCTTGGGTCATTTTCTTCATCCTTTGAACGCTTCTTAGCCGCCAGCATGGGCACAATCGCATTTCTCGCTCGTATGATAAGCGGATGCACCTCACCGCTGTTCATTTTGGCACAAGAATAGACAAACTCTAGTTTCGAAGCCGCTGCGTCAAGTTGCCCTCCGGCTCTAGCATGCACGACGCTCATCTTCAATGTATTTCTATCTATATCGTAGTTTGTCTCGGCATTCATAGCATCTTTGCCGACCGCGCTCTTGTCCCAATAGTCATACAGAGGCAATTCAGGATCCGCGATAAAGTGGTTGCCACTTGGGGAAAAACTATTGGCCATCGAAATTCCGATATGTGATGGGGCTATTTCTCCATGCTTGAAACCAACTGTAAGTAGGTCGATGGCATTGGATGCTTCAGACACAGCCGTTACGTCAATCGGATTAGCAATGTCAATGTCTGGATCGTCAAAGAACGTGTTTTGCCATTCTGGTTCTGGATCAAGACTGCAATGTAAAGCAAAAGCAACATCTTTATTGCTCATTCGTGTTAGCTGATCTCCGACAGACAATTTGCTTAGATCGTCAGAGTCATTTCCGCCGGCCGACGTCACGTAGAGGATCAAGAGCGCGGACACCAGAAGGATTACGCAGCCAAGTACCAACCCAAAGATGAGAGAAACAACACGCTTTTGGGTTGCTTTACCAGCGGGCGCCCTTCCACTGTTTTTCGCAACGATCGGAGGAGCACTACGAGGACCGCGATTGGGAGCCGGCGGCGCTGGGTTGCGAGAGCCGGATTGAGCGCCTTCAGCAGAATCCGCTGCCCTCGTAACCTTGTTCCACAATCGCTCAGCCTCCCTTTCAACATTGGGACTAGACGGGACCGCGCTAGCAGCCGCGGGTGCGCCGCACTCCGCGCAGAATTTCGCGTTATCTGGTACCGGCTGCCCACACTTCAAACAGGCGTTCATCTCTGCCTTTCAATTTGCCGTTCTGCTAACCGGAACCAGTAAAACACGTTTCAATCGTGTCCCAAAGTACACTCTCTCCGTCGTTGCTTTTGCTTCTGAGATAGGCCCGGACTTCAGTCCGGGCATCCCCGCCACCGAGAAACAAGGGGCTTTAGCCCCCGGGACACGCCGTTAACAACTCCCGGGGGCTAAAAAGCCCATCTCGTGGAGTCCGCCCGAATGTCCGGGCTAAAGCCCGGACCTATCTCAAAGACAAATGCAACCACACCAATCCCCACCCAACCGCAACACCGTGCCAATAACCGCATCCCCTCACTGCCAACCCACACCTTCGCGTACACTCTCTCCGTCATCGCTTTTGCTTCTGAGATAGGCCCGGACTTTAGTCCGGGCATCCCAGCCACCGAGAAACAAGCGCCTTTAGCCCCGGGGGCGCGCCCTTGAAAATCCCAGGGGCTAAAGCCCATCCCGTGCAGGCGCTCGATTGTCCGGGCTGAAGCCCGGTCCTCTCCTAGAGACGACGGCAACATCGCAACTCTCAAACGCAATCGACACACCACGCCAACATCATCCGGACCCAACTGAACGAAAACCGCTCCACCGACCCAACCACGGAGTACACTCTCTCCGTCCTTGCTTTTGGCGAGTGGCCCACCCATAAGACCGTCCTGGGCGCCCCACTCATGACGGTTTCATCGTCATGGGTGGGGTCAATCCCCACGCCCTCCGCGCCACCTTCGGCGTACAACATCCACAGCAACGCCCAGGAACGAGCCATGGCCTCCAATCCCACCTCGCCAGCCACCACCGAAGCATCCGAAAAGCCCCTCACCCGCGAGGAGTGGTGGGATCTGTTTTGGAGTCTCGAAGGCAGCATGAAAGGCTGGTTCCCCGAAGAAGGCGGCCCATCCGAAGTCCTCCGCCGCGAACGAGAAGCCTGGGGCGAATGAAGCTTTATCTCGACTCCATGATCTGGGTGTACATCCTCGAAGGTCGGGTGGCCCACCCTTGAATTTCAACTCACCCACCACAAAGCGGGTGCCCCATCCAAGCTCCGCTTGGGTGGGCTTGCTGCCACCAAACCTCATCCCTTCCGCTCCCGCGCCGTCCTCGCCACCCAGGCGTACAATTTCCCGCATGAAAACCCTCCGCTCGCTCGCTGTCCTGCCGGCCATGCTCCTGCTCACCACCGCCCTCTACGCCCTCACCGCCTCTGGCAAGTGGACCGCCACGGTGGACCTCGGCGGCCAGGGCGGCACGCCCAGCTTCGTCCTCGAGCAGACCGGCGACAAGCTCTCCGGCACTTACTCCGGCGCGCTCGGCGAAGCGCCCCTGCATGGAACCGTCAAGGACAGCGACATCGCCTTCGACTTCGACGCGCAAGGCGGGACCGTCCATTACTCCGGAAAACTCAGCGCCGACGGAAGCAAAATCACCGGCACCTGCGATTACGGCCCCCTCGGCAAGGGCACCTTCACCGCAACCCGCAGCGAACCGTCGAAAACAAATTAGGGCTCGTCCCCGGCGGGCGGCCCCCATCTGACCCACCACAAAATCGGGTGCCTCATATCTCGCCTCTGAGGTTCGAGATTGCTGGCGGGTGGCCCACCCTAGCGCTCATCACCAAAGCGGGTGCCCCGCCTGGCTTGCTAGGGCGGGTTACTGACACCACAATCTCATCGCGCATAAGCGCGGTCGATCCTCATACATGCAAGAACCGCAGGGCCACCCGTTCCAGTGCGCCCCAGAATCCCCCAATCTGATAGGCCGGGACTTCAGTCCCGGCAACAAAATCCGCGCCGCAAGGCGCAACCGCTCTGCCGAAGGCCGGAGTGAAGCGCAATGCGCGGAACGACTGAATTGCTTCCTCTACTGAGCCCCACCCGGCACGCGTTCAAACCGAACAACAGTGGTCTTGAGCCATCGTCCATCGGCAATGATTCCCTTCATTCGATACGCCTCAACGCTGTGCTCGAAAATCGCGGCGATACGCTCCCACGGACTGACGCTCTGCCAGTACCGGTACTCTTCGTCCTTCATCTCCTCGAACGACGCGAGTTTGCGAACCGCCTTATCCATCGGCATATCTTTATCATACCGGCGCAGCCCCACCTGGACCCATCCCCGGTTGCCCCATTGATAGACACTCTTATCCTCACCGGGAACCGCAAAGACGCGCCTTCACGGCCGCCTCAGAAACCTCAAGTAGAAGGCCGCGAACACCAGGACAATCCCGATATTCGCCATCAACCGGTCCCAGAATCGGCCCTTGAAGAACAGGAAATCCATCCCAACGATCACGCCCGCCATCAACACGAAGTAAAGTATCGCCGTCGCCTGTCTTCCCATCCTCAGCCCTCCAGCCTCAAGTGTAAGACGCCTCAACCCACCACAAACGTGAGCCGCGATCAGGACATCCGACCCCGACGGCCCACTCCAGATCAACGACATCAACCCTGCGGACGCCCCCCCGCCTCGCCAGGGCCGCCCCGCCTCGAAATAGCAGGCTTCCTGTTACCCTCATCCCGTGATGCTCTTCCGCCGCCGCTTCCTTCTTCTCATCGTCCTGGCCGCCCTCTGCGGCCTCGTCGTCTATGGCAGCTACGTCACTCTGCCCACGCAGAACACTGCGGCCACGCACTTCGACACCATCATCGTCCTCGGCACGCCGGCCAAACTCGACGGCACGCCCTCACCCGAGCAGCGCGAGCGCGTGCTCGAAGGCGTCCGCGAATACCGCGCCGGAGTCGCTCCGCGCCTCATCCTCACCGGCGCTGCTGCCCACAACCAGTTCGTCGAAGCGCACGTCATGGCCCACCTCGCCCAATCGCAAGGCGTCCCCGCCTTGGCCCTTATCGAAGAACCCCAGGCCCTCGACACCATCCAGAACATCTACTACTCCGCTCAAATAATGCATGCGCACGGCTGGTCCTCCGCAGAGGTCGTCAGTTCCCCCTCCCATCTCCCCCGCACTGCCCTCATCCTCACCACCTTCAACCGCCGCCAGCCCGCGCTCGCGCTCAACTGGCGAACTCACCCCGCCCGCTGGCCTCCCGAGTACTCCTTCCTCGAAAGGGACACCCACTACGCCGTCGAAGCCTCCCGTTGCTTCTACCTCCGCCTCTTCGGCTTCCCCACCTCCCGCTTCCTTCCCCGATAATTTCTTGACCGCATAACCCAAACCTCACCAGTCACTTCCCCGTTTCCCACACCCAAACCCATTGACATCGCGCGATATAATTAAGGTAGGGGGAAAACTTCGTTCCGGGCCGGGCGTACGCCGAGCTTGCCATGTTGCCCGCTGGATCGCTTGGCGCGCGTTTTTGTACCAAGTCCAAGCCTAAGTCAGGCTACAACAGCGACTTGACTGGTATATACCCCCCCCGGGGGGGGTGTGCCGATACCGTCCAGCGGCCCGAGGGATGGGAGGAGTACATCATGGAAATCAAACGCATCGGCACCCAGCCCTCCACCAAAGGCCCTGCCGACTGGTTCACCGGAACCGTCCGCATCGACCCGCTCTTCCAGGCGCCCGACCCGGCCCTCGTCGCCGGCGCCTGCGTCACCTTCGAGCCCGGCGCGCGCACCGCCTGGCACACCCACCCGCTCGGCCAGACCCTCATCGTCACCGCTGGCTGCGGCTGGGCCCAGCACGACGGCGGCCCCATCGAGGAAATCCGCCCCGGCGACGTCGTCTGGTTCGCCCCCAACGAGAAGCACTGGCACGGCGCCGCTCCCACCACCGCCATGACCCACATCGCCATCCAGGAAAAACTCAACGGTAAGGTCGTCGACTGGCTCGAACATGTTACCGACGACCAGTACCGCCGATGACCGCCGCGGGGCAACTTGCACCCGGAAATCGTGTCTACGAATCAGGAGAATCGTAGAAAGAGGACTAGACGCAATGAAGCTCTGGAAAGCAGCTCTCCCCGCTATCGCCGTTGCCACTCTCGCCGCCGCGCAGGCGCCCATCGTCCGCCAGCCGCCCTCCGCGCCCCCGCCGGACTACTCCGCGCAGCCGCCCGATAATTCGCAGCCCGCTTATCCAGGTCCAGCTTCAGCGCCGGACCAGCAGAACGCGCCGCCGCCCGCTCCGCTCGCTCCCCAGCAGCTCGACGGCCTGGTCAACCGCATCGCGCTCTATCCTGACCCGCTGCTGGCCCAGGTCCTCACCGCATCCACGTACTGGGACGAGATCCCTGACGCCGCCGTCTGGGCCCAGGAGCACAGCAACATCAAGGGCGACGCGCTCAGCGCCGCTATCACCGCCGATAATCTTCCCTGGGATCCCAGCGTGCTTGCGCTGCTGCCCTTCCCGTCCGTACTCGACATGATGGCCCGCGATCCTAACTGGACCGGCCAGCTGGGCAACGCCGTCCTCGTCCAGCGCAGCGACGTGATGGACTCGGTCCAACGCCTCCGCCGCGAAGCCGAAGGCTACGGCTATCTCGCTTCCAACTCCGATGTCGATGTCATCAACCAGGACGGCTATGTCCAGATCCAGCCTTACAATCCCTACCTCTTCTACGTCCCCATCTACGATCCCTTTGTGGTCTTTGGCCCGCCGCGCCCCGGTTTCTTCGTGGGCGGCGCCATCCGTTTCGGCCCCGCCGTCACTCTCGGCGCTACCTTCGGACGCTTCGGCTGGTTCGGCGCGGGCTTTGGCTGGCGCGACCACGCGCTGCTCATCGACCATCGGCCATGGACGCGCACCTTCGTCAATCGCGGGGCCTACGTGCATCCGTACTCGCATCCATACGTCCGTCCGGCCGCGCCTCGCGTAGAGCACCACCCGGTCCCCGCCAGGCGCGGGAACGATCGGGAGAAGCGATAATTCGCAGGACGGCTAACCCGGCCGCGGCTCCCGGAGCTGTTGATGCAGGTTTGCGAGCACTTGGCGTATCCTCGTAGCCAGCAATTTCATCGGGCTCGCATCGCGACAGAGGCCGGCAGCCTGCGGGGAGACCGGAATGAGCACTCTGACCTTGAACATCAACGGCGCAAAGATGCCCGTCGACGCGCCCGATGACGAAACTCTACTCTCGGTCCTGCGCAACCGCCTCGCGCTCACCGGAACCAAGTACGGCTGCGGCGAGGGCGAGTGCGGCGCCTGCACCGTCCTTCTCGACGGCAAGGCCGTCAGGTCCTGCCAAACGCTCGTCTCAGAAGCCGCCGACGCCAAGATCACCACCGTCGAAGGTTTGGAGCAGAATGGTCGCCTCTCCGCAGTCCAGCAGGCCTTCGTCGACGCCGGAGCTTACCAGTGCGGCTTCTGCACCTCTGGAATGGTCATGCGCGCGACGGCGCTGCTGGCTGCCACGCCCAAACCCACTGAAGCCGAGATCGTCTCCCGGATGAACGGGAATGTCTGTCGCTGCGGCACCTATCCGCGCATCGTGGACGCAGTGCAGCGGGCCTCGCTGCTGATGGCCAAAGGAGGCGCGCGATGAGCACCCTCCTCACCCATAGCCCGGAGGTCACGCTCCCCGACCCCGTCAACGCCCCGCGCTGCTTCTCGCTGGACCGCCGCACTTTTCTGCAGCTCTTCGGCGGCGGTCTGCTGATTTGCCTCAGCGATGCGCCCGCTTTTGCGCAGGAATCCGGCCGCGTTGGCTTTGGCGGCGGCCGCCAGCAAGTTCCCAGCGACGTCTCGGCTTGGATCCACATCGCTGCCGACAACAAGGTTTCGGTCTTCACCGGGAAGGTCGAAATCGGCCAGAACATCCGCACTTCGCTCGCCCAATTAGTCGCGGAAGAGCTGATGGTCCCCTTCGACGCCATCACCATGATCATGGGCGACACTGACCTGACCCCGTTTGACCAGGGCACCTTCGGCAGCCAGTCCACGCCGCAGATGGGGCCGCGCCTGCGCACCATGGCTGCGACGGCGCGGCAGACGCTGGTCGATATGGCCGCCAAGCGCTGGACCTGCGACGCCGCAGCCCTCATCGTCGCCAATGGCAAGATCACCGCGCCGAATGCCAACCAATCGCTTACCTACGGCGAGCTCACAAAGGGCGAAAAGCTGGTCGCCACCGTCTCCGGCAATGTATCGCTGATCCCTGCCAAAGACTGGAAGATCGCCGGAACGCCCGTTCCCAAGGCCAACGGCCGGGATTTCGTAACCGGAAAGCACCAGTACCCATCTGACATCGTTTTGCCCGGCATGATGTTCGGCAAAGTCCTGCGTCCCACTGGTTACAACGCCACGCTCGCCTCGCTCGATACTTCGGCCGCCGAGAAGATGCCCGGCGTCAAGCTCGTCCGCGACGGTGACTTCATCGGCGTGGTCGCGCCCGACGCCTGGACCGCAGAGCAAGCATTGGCCATGATCAAGGCCACCTGGACCATCGCACCCGGGCAACCTTCCAATGCAAACATATTCGACTACCTGAAGAACACTCCGGAAGGCTCAGGCCGCGAAGGTGGCGGTCGTCGCGACGGCGCGGCTGCCGCGCGCGATGGAGGAACACCCACCACCGCAGCGTCTCCCGCCCCGGATTCCTCCGCTGTCCAACTCGCGCAGTCGTACACCGTCCAGTACATCGCCCATGCGCCGCTGGAGCCGCGTGCCGCTGTCGCCAAGTGGGAGAACGCCAAGCTCACCGTCTGGACCGGCACGCAACGCCCCTTCGGCGTGAAGGACGAACTCGTCGCCGCATTTCACCTCGACCCCGCGCAAGTCCGCGTTATCCAGCCTGACATGGGCAGCGGCTACGGCGGCAAGCATACCGGCGAAACCGCCATCGAAGCCGCGTGCCTGGCCAAGGCTGTCGGCCAGCCGGTGAAGCTCGTCTGGACACGCGAAGAGGAGTTCACCTGGGCCTACTTCCGTCCCGGCGGCCTGATGGAACTCAAAGCCAGCGTCCGGTACGACGGCACGCTGGTCGCGTGGGAGCACCACAACTACAACTCCGGCAACGCGGGCCTGCCGACTCCCTACAACGTCGCCAGCCCGGTGACCCAGTACCATGCGTCCAAATCGCCGCTGCGCCAGGGTTCTTATCGCGCGCTGGCCTCCACGGCAAACCACTTCGCACGCGAGTCCTTTATGGACGAACTGGCGCACGCAGCCGGCATGGACCCGCTGGCCTTCCGCCTGAAGAACCTGACCGAGCCGCGCCTGCTGGCCTGCCTGAACGCCGCCGCCGAGAAGTTTGGCTGGGCGAATGCGAAGTCCACGCTTACCCGCGGATTCGGACTCGCCTGCGGAATGGAAAAGGGCGGCCACACCGCGACCTGCGCTGAGGTCACCATCGACCCTGCCACGAAGAAGGTCAAGATCGTCCGCGTCGTCCAGGCCTGGGAGTCGGGCGCCATCGTCAATCCCGACGGCCTACGCAATCAGAACATGGGCGCGATCGTCCAGGGCATCGGCGGAGCGCTGTTCGAGGCGATCCTGTTCAGCGACGGCCACATCCTGAATCCGCACTTCGAGCAGTACCGCCTGCCACGCTTCAGCGACGCTCCTCAGGTCGAGATCGTGCTGATCGACCGCAAAGACATCGCCTCCGCCGGAGCCGGTGAAACCGGCCTGGTCTGTCTGGCCCCTGCTATTGGCAACGCCATCTTCGCTGCTTCTGGGGCCCGCCTGCGCAACATGCCCATGACCCCCGACAGCGCGGTGCCCGGAATTTCGCCCTCACCCTTCCAGACCTGAGAGAGCTGCCAACCGATTTGCAGCTACCGTAACCGGCGCTGCTGACCGAGGAATTCCACGATGTGTTTCTCTGCGACAGCAAACTTTGTTGGCAGTGGAGTGCTCGGCGCAGTCGGCGTCGTCACGCTGACCAAGGTAAAGCATCGGCGCGAATTGCTGTTTGCGTCCCTACCGGCACTCTTCGCGGTGCACCAGTTCACTGAGGGCTTCGTCTGGCTCGGGCTCGATGGCATGCTGTCGCCCACCGTGACCCACGATATGGGTGCGGCCTTCATGCTCTACGCCCAGGGATTACTGCCGTTTCTCATGCCACTCAGCGTTCTCCTCTTCGAACCGGACGTCCACAGCCGACGGCGCATGTTGCCCTTCCTCGCCGTGGGAACCGGCACGGCGCTTTACATCCTCTGGGCTCTGATCGCGTATCCCACCCGGATCTACGTCCAAAACAACAGCATCGTCTATCTCAACGATGGCACCAATAACACCGTACTGGGTGTGCTCTACGTCGTCGCGACCTGCGGCTCGCTGTTCTTCTCCAGGATCAAGGATATGGTCACCTTCGGCGTAGCCAATCTGATGATCTTGCTCGCGGTCATGGCGGTCAAGCGCTATGCGTTCACGTCGCTGTGGTGCGCTTACGCGGCAGCGGCTAGCATCATCATCCTCGCCTACTTCTGGAGGAGCAAGCTGGAACGGCCTTTCCCCTACACAGAGGCCATCTTCGGCTGAAAATGCGGAACAGCCTTCTTGCTTTTCCTATCCCGCAGGTCGTACATTTATTGCCGCTTGGCCACGCACAGCTTTAGTTGAGTTCAGATCGTCGGTAGCCTGGTTAATCGGACAACGAGGGCCTCAGTGAATTTCCAGGTCGATTTCGGGGTGGAATATGGAACTGGTCCGCGTGCTGTCGGTCCTTCGCTATGAACTCGGGTTTCTCGTTGGCGGTTTGGCCCTGATCATCAGCTATCGCCTTCTCGCGGGGACTATCAACGTCAACGGCCTGCTGAACTCCAAGACGCCTCCCTATGGATATAGCCCGGCCAGGCTCCAACTGCTCCTGTTCACGCTTGGGGGCGCAATCTTTTATGCCTATCAGTGCTACGAGCAAAAGTGCTTCGTACCGGTGCCCGCTCAACTGACTGCACTGCTGGGTGGCAGCAACGCATTGTATGTCGCCGGTAAGTTCGCGGGCATTTCACAGAACGGACAGACGTAGTGGTCCACCTAACTGACACGTGAAAGGAGTGAATCGATGGAGGTCCCTCAACTCATAGCCGCTTGGATTATGGTGATCTTCGTGGGGGCGCTTGCAGCAATACTCCTCTGGAAGATTTATACGGGAAAGATCGACCTGACAAAACTGATCAGCGAAGCGAACGGCGATGCCAGTATGTCGCGGTTTCAGTTCTTGATTTTTACGTTCGTCATCGCGCTGATGTGGATCTATCTCTTCTTTTATGTCGGAGATGGCACATTCCCGAATATCCCTCCCGGGGTATTGGGCCTGATGGGGATCAGCGGCGGATCCTACGTGGTGTCGAAAGGAATCCAAAAGAGCTTTGAGGGGCAGGTAGCTGCATCCGGAGGAAACGCTGGGACCCCAGGAACCGCGGGCAATGGTGGTGGCGGGAACGCTGCTGGAGGGGGCAACGCGGGAGGTGGCAATGCCGGAGGTGGAAACGCAGGGGGCTAGTTGCAGGGCTTTCGCTGCGTCGAACGCGGCGAATCGACTGGCTCGCCGGAGACGGCGCACGCACCCCGGATTTAGCGAGTACTCCAAATGACCCGCCCGGCTAAATCCTGAGGCTTCGATGTTGTGATCGAAGCCTCACGGATTAGCCAGGCGGCATATCTGCTTACCAGTCTCTGCTACAAGCCCTTCTTCACCAGGAAGAGGATCAGGTCCTTGACGCGGCTGGAATAGCCCCACTCGTTGTCGTACCACGCAATGACCTTGCCGGTGTTGCCGATGGCCTTGGTCAGCTTGGAGTCGAAGATGCTCGACAGCGGGTTGCCCTTGAAATCGGAGCTAACCAACTCTTCCTCCGTGTAGCCCAGGATGCCCTTCAGCGGGCCCGCCGCAGCGGCCTTGACAGCCTCGTTGATCGCAGCCACAGAGATCGGCTTCTCAGCAACGAAGGTCAGGTCGACGACCGATACGTTGGGGGTCGGGACGCGGATGGCGAACCCATCCAGCTTGCCCGCCATCTCCGGGATGACCAGCTTCAGGGCCTTCGCGGCTCCGGTCGAACTGGGAATCATGCTCAGTGCGGCAGCACGGGCGCGCCGCATGTCCTTGTGCGGTTGGTCCAGGATCACCTGGTCGTTGGTGTAGCTGTGGATGGTGGTCATGATGCCGCTCTGAATGCCGAACGTATCGTTCAGCACCTTCACCACCGGCGCCAGGCAGTTCGTCGTGCAGGAGGCGTTCGAGATAATGTTGTGCTTCGCCGCCTCGTACTTGCCTTCGTTTACGCCCAGCACGACGGTGATGTCCTCGTTGGACGCCGGAGCGGAGATGATCACCTTCTTGACCGTCGATCCCAGGTGTGCCTTGGCCTTGGTCGCGTCCGTAAAGAAGCCGGTGGACTCGATGACGATCTCGGCGCCAACCGAAGCCCAATCCAGCTTGGACGGGTCGCGCTCGGCGAATACCTTCATCGTCTTGCCGTCCACCGTGATGGAATCGGCCGTAAAGCTGACCTCGTTCTTCAGGTTGCCCAGAATCGAGTCGTACTTCAGCAGGTGCGCCAGCGTCGCCGGCGTGGTCAAGTCGTTGACCGCGACGAATTCGATGTCAGGATTACCAAGCGCTGCGCGAAACACATTGCGTCCGATGCGGCCGAAGCCGTTGATGCCTACCTTTACTGCCATATTCGTGCCTGCTCCTGTAGTACTTCTGATGGGATTCGGGGCTTTGGTCCCGAGACGGGATTTGAGCTCTCTATCCGGTTAAATTGCGGGATTTTCCTGTTTTGGTTGTCAATTCGATGCTAGCACCGGGGCAGGGCCGGTGCAATGTGACCCATATCACAGGGGGTGGCTTCAGGCGTCAGAAGTTGAAAAACTTCTCACGTAAGGCGGATTCGTACTGCTTCTTCGCAGCCTTGGCCTCGACACGGGCGTCTTCTTCACGAAAGCCTGCCGCTTCCCAGGTGTCGATCTCCGCTTCGGAATGATCGCACGAAGCCAGCGCTTCCTCTTCGCGAATCGTTGCTATCCACCGGTCGACAGCCGTTTTGTAAGCAGCCTGCATCTGGTCAAGATCACTGATTTCAATCGCCATGGCGAACCTCGCTCACTCCAAACAGTAACTGCGGACTGTGAACAGACGATGTCAGCGGCCGGAAGAATCAGGCGCTCTCGGGTATCGACCAAGATGCGCGAGATTTGCCGCGGCCCCCGCGCTCTGTTACAAACGAGCTATGCGCGATGTGCGCGGATGGATAAGCGACCTCATGAGAAGACGTTCCAGACGTGGACCGAACGAGTCGGAATCCACGGGCAAGAGTGGGCAGGAGCTGCCCTCCAACCAACCCGCTCCCCTAAGACCTTCGTACCCAGAGCCATTGGCGTCCTTGCCGATGAAGCAGGCCGCCCCTGCTGCCAAAGCCGCCGCTGCTGAAGCTCCGCCTTCTGAGCCAGAGAAGAAGATGGTGGTCGAGACTCAGCCGGAGTCGCTCGGCACGCCCCCGGCGGAGCCAATCAGCATTTCACCCAAAGAGCCTCGCGGCTATGTCGTTCTTGCCATTGGCCTGCCTGGCTCCGGCAAGACGACTTGGTACAAGCGCCGGGGCGTCACGCCGCTCTCCAGCGACCTGCTGCGCAGCATCCTCTTCGACGACATCACCGAGCAGCGCTACCAAGGGCTCGTCTTTTCCACGCTGCGCAGCTTGCTGCGGGCGCGGTTGATCGCCAAAATGCCCTGGAATTATGTGGACGCGACCAACCTGAGCCCGCACGAGCGCAAGCAGTGGATCAAGATGGCGAAAAGCTTCGGCTACGAAGTGCAGGCGGTCTTCTTCGACGTGCCATTGTCGGTTTGCCTGGAACGGAACTCCAAGCGCGATCGCCAGGTGACCGACGAGGTAATGCACAAGATGGCCGAACGGCTGCGTCCGCCGACCTTCAAGGAAGGCTTCGAGAAGATCACCGTGGTGCGCGTCAAAGGGCAACCCGGATCGCTTCCGGTCACTATCGCCGGCGAAGAGGCTCCCGCAGAAACCGCGTCGGAAACGGCCGAGTAGCCCGATCCAGTAGCATCTAAGCAGGCTCTATGGCCGAAGCCGGCGTCGAGTTCGCGGGTGTCAGCTATACGCTGCCGGACGGTCGCGCGCTACTGCGCGAGATCAACCTGAAACTGGATCCGTGCACGACGACAGCAGTGCTGGGCCGCAGCGGCAGCGGCAAGACCACGCTGCTGCGCATGGTCAACGGCCTGGTCCAGCCCACTTCCGGTTCTATTCTGGTCGCCGGCAAATCCACCGCCGAATACGACCTGACCGCCTTGCGCCGCGGCATCGGCTACGTCATCCAGGAAACAGGCCTGTTTCCGCACATGACCGTCGAGCGGAATGCGGGGCTCGCGCTCGAGCTAGCCGGAACGCCCGCTCCCGAGAAGAATCGGCGCACTGCTGAAGTCCTCGCACTCGCGGGGCTCGACTTCGCCGAGTTTCGCGCGCGCTATCCGTGGCAGCTTTCCGGGGGGCAGCGGCAGCGGGTCGGGTTGGCTCGCGCGCTGGCGACCGACCCGGGAGTTCTGCTAATGGACGAACCCTTCGGAGCCCTCGATCCGCTGACTCGCGCCGAGATGCAGACCATGCTGCGCGGTCTGCTCGAGCGTGTCGGCAAGACCGCACTGCTGGTGACGCACGATCTGGATGAAGCCCTATACCTGGCGCAGCGGATCGTTTTTCTCGATGCCGGCGAGATAGTGGCGAACCTTCCCGCGGCGGAGGTGTTGCGTTCCAAGAATCCGCACGTGCGCGGATATGTCGAAGCCGTGCATCGAGCCGAAGTAGAGAATTCGCAATCACCATCGTGACCTCAGGGGCTAAAGCCCAGTGCCCTGGTGCCGGTTTGCGGCACGGGTGAACCCGTGCCCTTCTGCAAAACCGGCTTCCGCGATCCGTCCAATTCCGCATAACAACCAAGACCTTCCACGACTCGATTAGCTCCGCATCGCCAGGAGCAGCTTCGCCGTCGTAATGGCCTGGCCGACGTGCCGCTGGGTGTGGTCCGCGCAGTGCACCAGCAGCCCGGCGACCGAGGTTGGCAGCATGGCCCGTCCGACTCCCCGTTCCGTGTTATACATCTCCGGCGAGAACGCCAGTACTCGCTTCATGGATCGGCTCAGCGCCGCGCTCAGTTCCGCCGCAACCTCCGCATGCGTCGCTCCTTCACCCATCTCCGTCTGCAGCGCCGCCTTCTGGTTTGCGTCCAGTTGCCTGCCCTCGGCATAACTCAGCAGGCGGTCCAGGCTCCGCGCGATGTGCCGCAGATGAAACGCTACCCGAGGCAATCCATAGGGCCGCGCGTTGATCTCCGCATCGGTCAGCCCGGTGCACCACTTCCCCACGTCCTCGCCGGCCAATTCCAGCGCATGAACGACCTGCCGCGTCACCGCATCCACGTCGCGATGCGTTCCTCGCAGCCACGGCTCTACGCTCTTGTCTGGGCGCTCTGTTCCCTGCTCCCTGATTCCTGTTCGCTTCTCCATCACAGCCCTTTCCGCGCGCGAAATTCCCGCACGACTTCGCCCACGTCCCGATGCTTTCCATCCACTGCATCGTTCATCGCCTGCACTTCCTCGGCGGTGACCTGGCCGGCGAGACGGTCCATTGCCATTTGAATTACGGGCCAGCGAGCCAGCGAGTCTTCGCGTACTAAAGGCACCGCCTCGTACGGCGGGAAGTAGTGGCGATCGTCCGCCAGCACCTTGAAACCGAGTGCGCGAATCGGCCCGTCGGTCGAGTTCCCGGCCACCATATCCACCTGCTTCGCTGCGAGCGCGCGATACAGCAGCCCGAGATCCATGGTGCGCGGTGGCCCGACAAACTTTAGCCCGTAGGTCGACTCGAGTCCCGCGAGCCCGTCGGGGCGCTGCTCAAACTCGTAACCCACGCCCAGGCGCCATTGCGGGGCCACCTTCACTGCATCCGAGATCGTGCGCAACGCCAGCCGCTGCGCGTCGTCCGCGCGTACCACCATGGCAAAGGTGTCCTCGAACCCCAGCCCTCGCTCGACCTTCACCCGGTAACGCTGCGCATACAGCTTGCTTACCTCGGCGAAGACCCGGGCCGCATCGCGCTCGCCCGGCGGCGGCAGCGGCTGCTTCAGGATCGCCGTCAGCGCGGTGCCAGTGTATTCCACGTAGGCGTCGATGCGGCCGCTGATCAGCGCCTGCTGGCAGATATAGCTGCCGGCCAGGTAGAACCGCCGCTCGACCTTCAGCGGGTGGCCGTTCTGAGCCGACACCGCCTCGATTTCCTGGGCGAGAAGTTCGCCGAGGACAACCTGCTCGGTGAAGTTCTTGGCACCAATAATAATTTTTGCAGAGCGTGGCGGCGCGCAAGAGCAGAGGGCAAACAGGAGCAGCGTGGCTGCGATTTGGACTGCTCGCCGGCTCAATATCATGCCACCCCCTCCCCCCTATCCAAATTTGCATGATCAAGAAACGAAACGAGTTAAAGGCTATGATCTAGAAGGCAAACGACTTACACGTAAACCGCTCTTATCATTGCGCTTAGTATTGGTCATTTTCCCCCCCGAGTCGCAAGAGACACAATCCTGAAGCTCGTGGATTCTGTTCTGGCTTTACTTCCATTATACGCAGGGTGTCAAGGGAATTGGCCAAATTGGCCTAGATTCGGGGTGAATACGAATCCCCCTCGGTTGCGGACCGCGGGCACTAGCGCGGGCCTTTCAGCCCGCTATTCTTGCTGCGTTGGGATGAGTGGGAGACCGGACCCCACCCGTGACGATGAAGCTGTCACGAATGGGGCACCCAGGTTTGTGGGTGGGCACCAGAGGATATTTTGTGTGAGCCCGCGAATTCGGTGGCGGCACGATCCCGCCCTAGCGAAGCTAGGACGGGGCACCCGGCGTCAGTTAGCGGCTGAGAATGCCCGGACTAAAGTCCGGGCCTATCCAATTTGCAGACTCTGCAGGCGTATTTAGACTCCGGTCTCAGAAACGAGACCGCGGCGATCCATTGAGAATGCTTCAGCGGCGGACGGCGACTTTGTGTTCGACGAAGCCGAGGGATGCATCGGCGGCGAGGGCGAGGAGCGCGGCGGGGATGGCTCCGGCGAGGACCAGGCCGTTGTCCACGCTGGCGACGCCGCGGAAGATGAGTTCGCCGAGGCCGCCAGCTCCGATGGCTGCCGCGATGGTTGCAACGCCGACACAGGTCACCGTCGCGGTGCGCAGCCCGGCGAGGATGACGCTCGCCGCCAGAGGCAGTTCCACCTTGATGAGGCGCTGGCGGCCGGTCATGCCGAGGGCGTTGGCCACGTCGACCAGCGCCGGGTCTACGCTGCGAATGCCCGCGTAGGTGTTGCGCAGGATGGGCAGGAGCGCGTAGCCGGTGAGGGCAAGGATGGCGAGGCGGGCGGCGTTCTCGCCCAGCCAGGGCACGGGCAGCAGCAGGCCGAAGAGCGCCAGGCTGGGGACGGTCTGGATAACGTTGGCTGCGCCGATGACCGGCTTTGCAAGCCGCTCGCGCCGGGTCAGGAGCACGCCCAAGGGAAGGCCGATGGCGGCGGCGAGCAGCATGGCGCTGGCCGTGAGCCACAGGTGCTCAAAGGTGAGACGAGCGATCTCCCAGCCGTGTTCGGAGAGTAAACGTCCCATCGCGTTAGTGTAGTGCGCGGGGACGGTTCGGGGGCGGCACAACTACGGGGATTCTTCGCCGATGGCTCAGAATGACAAGTTCAAGGGGTTTGGGCCCCGTTCGATGGCTCAGAATGACAAGTTCAAGGGGTTTGGGCCCCGTTCGATGGCTCAGAATGACAAGTTCAAGGGGTTTGGGCCCCGTTCGATGGCTCAGAATGACAAGTTCAAGGGGTTTGGGCCCCGTTCGATGGCTCAGAATGACAAGTTCAAGGGGTTTGGGTTGGGTCCCTGGATTTGGGGGCGAGTCAGGGCGGCACAACTACGGGGATTCTTCCTGCCCAAATTGCCTTCGCCTCATAACTACAGGGATTCTTCGCCTTCGGCTCAGAATGACAACTCCAAACAGGAATAGGCATCTAGAAGGGGTCACCAGTGCTAGTGGACGGTCTTCATGCGGCGCGACATGAAATCCATCAGCAGGTAATTGCCCAGGTTTTGCGGCGTGGTGAAATAGGCCTTGCCCCGGCACATGGCGCTGACCTGCTGGACAAACTGGACCAGCGAAAAATCCGACGCCAACATGAAGGTGTTGATCATGATGCTGGACCGCTTGCAGCGGCTGACCTCTTCCAGTGTCTCGGCGATGACCAGCGGGTCCAGCCCAAAGGCGTTCTTGTAGATGCGCCCGTCGGGCAGGGTGAGCGCGGAGGGCTTGCCGTCGGTGATCATGACGATCTGCTTCATGTCCTTGTTCTGCTTGGCGAGGATGCGCTGGGCCAGGCGCAGGCCTTCCCGCGTGTTGGTGTAGTGCGGGCCGACTTTGACGCGCGGCAACTGGCTGAGCGGAATCTCCTCCGCGGTGTCGTGGAAGAGCACCAGGTTCAGCGTGTCGCCCGGGAATTGCGTGCGGATGAGGTGCGACAGCGCCATGGCCACGCGCTTGGCCGGCGTGAAGCGGTCCTCGCCGTAGAGGATCATGGAGTGCGAGCAGTCGAGCATCACCACGGTGGCGCAGGACGACTCGTAATCCGACTGGTGCACCTGGATGTCCGAGTATTCAATGTTGAGCGGCGCGTTTTCCTCGCCCTCGACGGCGGTGCGTATGCCCTCGCGCGCGAACACTGAGCTGAGCGTCGCCGTGATGTCGAGGTTCAGCGTGTCGCCGAACTCGTACAGCTTGGAGCTCCCGTTGGTCTCGACGCCGGCGGCCTCGTGGCGCGTGTCGTGGCGGCCGAGGTTGGCCTTGCCCAGCGGGCCCAACAGCTCGCGCAGGGCCTTGTAGCCCAGGAAGTCCATGCTCTTGTCCGTGACCTCGAAGCGCGCCTCGCCGTTGCCGTCGCCGCGCTGCCCCGGACCCTCCTGGGGTTCTTCGGCATTGATGAAGTTCTGCTCCTGCATCTTCTGGATGATCTGGTCGACCAGCTCGTCCACCTGTTCGGCGGAAAGCTGGTCGAACTTGGCCTGCGACTCTTCGTCGAACAGTTCGCCAGATTCGAGAGCCTGGCGGATGGCCTCACGCAGGTTCTCCATGGTCTGGTTGTTGAACTCGTTGAATTGGGCGTAGGGGTCCTGAAAGCCCGAATCCAGCAGGAAGTCCGCCAACGCCTGCATCAGGTCCTCCAGGCCGATGGAGGAGGCGAGGTCACCGGTAAACTTCGTATAGCGGATGCGCTTCAAATCGCTTAGCCCCCCGATCCCATTCTAGAACGCGAAGCGCACGGCAAAAAACAACGCCCCCGACCGACCCGCTGATGCGGTCTGCCAGAGGCGTTGGTGATGGCCCTAAGGCCGCTGCGGTTAGGCTTTGCGAGCGAACCGGTTACGCGCAATTCCGGCCAGCGAGAGCAGACCGGTACCGAGGGTAACCAGCGTGCTGGGCTCCGGGGTCACGCCGCCGCTACCAGCCGGCGGAGGAAGGGCGGCCTGGGCGTAGGCAAGAAGGTCGACGCCGTTGCCGGCCGTACCTCCCTGACCGTTCGTCGCCACATCGGAGAAGGTTGTGAGGCCGCCGTCATCGCTGTATTCGAATGACAGGGTGTAGGAATCGCCAATGTTGGTGGCGACGATCTGGTCGATGGCGTCAAAAGCCTGAATTGAGCCATCAAACCAGCAGGTGGTAAGGCCGCCGCCGCAGTCGCTCGTCTCAACCGTACCGCTGGCTCCGGCACCGTAAACGTTGTCAAAGGTCCAGTCGGTTGCATTGTGGGTGCCAACGGTGCCGAGGGCGAAGTTTCCATTGAGGATGAGGTTACCGCTACTGGTGGTGTTGTCCACCAGAGAGATATCGCTGAGCGAGATAAACGCAGGGTCTTCACGCAAGGCGAAGGTGATGTCGGTTGAGGAGAGAGCAGCAATAAAGCTCACCGATTCCGTAACTGCGTCGCCATGGTCGATCGTCTGCGCCGGCATGCCTGTCTCAGCACCGCCGAGATCGAGAATTGCCCCCTCAGGCGGTCCGACGTTGTTTTGGGCCAGAGCTGAACCTGAGTTCAAAATTACCAAAGGAACCAGAGCTACTGCTCCCATCATTACTGACCGCAATGCAGAGTTCATAGAAATCTCCTTGGATGAACTAAAATTTCTGCCTAGCTTTCCGCGGCGAAGTGACGTGCATCCGACCGCCCGTCGTAGCCAACGCTCCTGGTCGCGTTCAGCCTTCGCTACCTGTTTCCGTTGCCTTTCGCGCGGAACGCCCCGCTGAGCAGGCTGACGATCGCCCACCAGTCGGAGGCTCCTCGATGCCCCTCCAAGGGTGCATTTTCTGTGCCAAACTTGGCTATAGAAAATAAGGGGGTTAGGCGTCGGTTTTCCACCCCATGCGCAAGGTTTTGCATTTCTGAGGTTACTTGAGTACCACTTTCTCGAGCGTCCTCATGCGAGGCCGGAATGCCATCCGCGCGACATGCCGCAGCCTAATTGAAGCCTCTGCGGGTGCGGCTCTTGGCGTAGTCTTCGCGCTCCGTCTCGCGCTCGCGGACCTTTTCGGCGTAGCGGGTCGCCTCATCGGCCCGGGATTTCTTTTCGCCGGCGGAGAAGATTCGCTCCTCGGCGCGGCTCAGCCGCTTGTGCGCGTACATGCCCTCCAGCAGGAACTCGGCCGCGCTGACAGCAATCTCGGGCCTGGTCTTCGCGGTAATTTGCAGCGGCGAAAGCTTCTCAAAAAGCCCCTGGATCTGCTGCAACTCCGCCAGCGAGCCAACGGAGGGCTGGGCGTCGTTCAACTGGACGGTGCCGCCCAGGTTGAACCACTGCTCGATCTGCTGGGTGTTGGTTTCGGCAAAGTAGGTGTCGAAGACGCGCATCACGGCGTTGCGGATGATCTCGCGAACCACGGTATCGGCGCCACGCATCTCGCCCTCGTACTCCAGCTCGATCTTGCCGGTGATGCCGGGCAGCGCGGCGTAGATGTCGCCCACACGTGCTACTACCAGGTCCTCGCCGTGCAGCAATGCGCGCCGCTCGGCGTTCGATACCACCAACTCCATGGTGGTGATGGGCAGGCGCTGCGAGACACCGGAGCGCTTGTCCACCTTCTTGTCCTCGCGCGCGGAGAAGGCGATCTGCTCCACCACCTGGCGGACGTAGTGCGGAATCTCGATGCCGCCCCTGGCCGGCTTGCCGTTCCTGGCGGAGCGCGCCGTCCACGCCTCCTGCTGGGTGATGCGAATCCCTTCCTCGATGTTCTCCGGGTAGTGAGTGCGGATCTCCGAGCCTATGCGGTCCTTCAATGGGGTGACGATCTTGCCCCGCGCTGTGTAGTCCTCGGGGTTCGCGGAAAACACGATGGCTACGTCCAGCGGCAGACGCACCGGGTATCCCTTAATCTGCACATCGCCTTCCTGCATGATGTTGAACAGCGCCACCTGGATTTTGCCGGCCAGGTCAGGCAGCTCATTGATGGCGAAGATGCCGCGGTTGGCGCGGGGCAGCAGACCGTAGTGCATGGTGAGCTCGGAGCCCAGGTCCTGGTTGGAGCGCGCGGCTTTGATGGGGTCAATGTCACCCACCAGGTCGGCCACGGTCACGTCCGGCGTGGCCAGCTTTTCTACGTAGCGGTCGTTGGGTTCGAGCCACGCGATGGGGGTGCCGTCGCCCAGCTTTGCGATCAGGTCGCGCGAAAACCTGGAGATGGGCGCGTATGGGTTGTCGCGCACCTCCGACCCAGCGACGTAGGGCACCTGCGGATCGAGCAACGTGGTCAGCGCGCGCAGGATGCGCGACTTTGCCTGCCCGCGCAGGCCGAGCAGGATGAAGTTATGGCGCGAGAGCACCGCGTTCACCAGTTGCGGGACGACCGTGTCCTCGTAGCCGATGATGCCGGGAAAGAGGGTTTCATTCTCCGATGCAGCGTTCGTGCGCAGGCGGGCGATCAGGTTCTCGCGCAACTCGTCCTTGACCGAGCGGCCAACCCGGTCCGGGGTAAATTCGCTGGCGCGCAACGCGCCCAGGGTGGTGGGGAGAGCAATTGCCATACTCAAGTATAGATGTTTACCAGTGGCGCGCGCGACGCGGCCGCAGCTGGTGAATTCGGGGAATGCAGGAGTGGCAATCTCCGCAGCGAGAGACCCACACCGCGCGATGATCGCACCTTCTGCACGAATTCTCCTTTCTTTAGTTCCCATAGCAAGCAAAACCACTTATTCTGTACGCATATGGCAAAGCTTTCGATACGCGATCTGGATCTGGCGCACAAGCGTGTGCTCATCCGCGTGGACTTCAACGTCCCCCTGAAGGACGGCCTCATCACGGACGACACTCGCATTCGCGAGACCCTTCCTACGATCGAGTACGCCCTGCGCCACAAGGCCAAGGTTATCCTGTGCTCGCACCTGGGCCGCCCGAAGGGCAAGCCGGTGGAGTCAATGAGCCTGCGCCCGATTGTGGCCCGTCTGCGTTCGCTGCTGGAGCAGGTGCTGAACGTGTCAGAGAATGTGGCGTTCTCGCCGGACTGCGTCGGCGAGATCGCGATGGAGATGTCCAGCCAGCTCGAGTCCGGACAGACGCTGCTGCTGGAGAACCTCCGTTTCCATCCTGAAGAGGAGGCGAACGACCCGGCCTTTGCGGCCAAGCTGGCCGCGCTGTGTGACCTCTACGTCAACGACGCCTTCGGCAGCGCGCACCGCGCCCACGCTTCCACGGAGGGCATCACCCACTTCGTCAAGCAGTCCGCCGCCGGCCTATTGATGGAGAAGGAGTTGAACTTCCTGGGCAAAGTTCTGACCGATCCGGACCATCCCTTCGTCGCGATCATCGGCGGCTCCAAGATATCCGGCAAGATCGATGTGATCGACAACCTGCTGGACAAGGCCGACACGCTGCTGATCGGCGGCGGCATGGCTTACACTTTCCTAAATGCGCTGGGCCAGACGACCGGCAAGTCGCTGATTGAAGCCGATAAGATCGGCGTCGCGAAGGCTGCGCTGGACAAGGCCAAGGCCAAAGGTGTCAAGCTGCTGCTGCCCGTCGACCACGTGCTTGCCGACAAGTTCGCCGCCGATGCCAAAACCCAGATCTTCCGCGGCGACGGCCCGTTCCCGGCCGAGCTGATGGCCCTCGATATCGGCCCGGCAACGATCGACCTCTTCGCCACCGAGATTGCCGACGCCCACACCATTCTGTGGAACGGCCCCATGGGGGTCTTCGAACTGGCTCCGTTCGCCCACGGCACTAACGCCATCGCCGAACTGGTCGCGGCGAACGAGAACGCCACCAGCATCGTCGGCGGCGGAGACTCGGTCGCGGCAGTCCACCAGGCCGGGGTCGCTGACCGGATCACCCACATCTCCACCGGCGGCGGCGCCTCGCTCGAGTTCCTCGAAGGCAAAACCCTTCCCGGTGTCGCCGCGTTGACCGACAAGTGAGTTTTGGGAACCTGATAAGGGGTAGGCGCATGCAAATCATGTTTGCCACGCCATTCCTGCTTTCCGGTTGTGCGGCGTTCTTGATTTGCGCCTTCATCCCTCCGCTTCGAAGGTTTGCCCTTTCCGCGTCTCTATGGTTTGTCGCCTGCGGCCCCTGCTACATTGCAGTGCTCGTTGGAACGGTCCTTGCCGAGAAAGGGGCCGATGCAATCCACAGCCGCATGCTTCACTCCCTATTCTCCACCCAAGGGAATCTTGCGCTTGTCTGCATGGCTGTGGTCGCGATGGCAGGCGCCGCCGTGATGACGCTCGTCCACGGCTGGATAATCCGACGTCTGACGATGGACCTGTTTCGCCTCTACCTGACGGGTATCGCCATCGGGGTCGGAGTGCTCATCGCCCTCGCGACAGGCATTGCGCTGCTCATCAATGTGAGCCGCTTGCAAACTTTTACCGCATTCGTATACATCGTTTTGCTCGTGGCCATCCCGGGTTCGCTCGGATCTTTCGCGTATAGAAGCGCGGCAGGGTTTCGCGGCAAGCGCCCGGAGTTTCTCAATCCCATCTCCGCTAACGAATTCAGTTGAGAACGAGTAAAGCCCCACTTGATCCCGCGGGAAATCCAGCGTCTACGCTCGCTTGCGCGCTGGTCTCCGCTCCTGCTCGACGCGCTCGGCCAGAAACACCTTCATCAGCGATTGATACGGCACGTCCCTCTGGTTCGCCAGTATCTTCAAGTCCTCCACCATCGCCACTGGCAAACGCACAGAGATGGTCCGTAGCGTTGGCTTCAGATTTGGAAACTTCGCCCGCTTCGCCTTGCTCCAATCGACATACTCCGTGGAGTCTGCCTTCGACCAGAATTCGAGCTCGTCCTCTTCGTTCTGAAACTCAGGAATTCTCTTTTTCATATCTCGTATAGTCTCTCACCACGGCAGCCTTCCGATTATGCTTCAGGAGTGACCCCCATCACCTTCCCACCAACCCTCTCGAATGAAATACTGTCCTCATGCCTACGAATCCACGCAAAAAACTCATCGCCGCCAATTGGAAGATGTACAAGACTCCCGACGAAGCCGTTGCCTTCATTAAGGCTTTCGCGCCGCTCGCCGCTCCCCACAGTCACGCTGAGGTTGTGCTCTGCGCCTCGCCCACGTTGCTCCCCGCCGTCGTCGGCGCGGCCCGAACCTACCCCATCCATATCTCCGCGCAGGACATGCACTGGCTTGATCAGGGCGCCTATACCGGCGAGACTTCGCCGCTGATGCTGAAGGCCCTCGGCGTCACCCACGTCCTGATCGGCCACAGCGAGCGCCGCCAGTACTTCAACGAGACCGACGAGAGCGTGAACCTGAAGCTGAAGTCCGCCCTCGCGCATGGGCTCGTCCCCATCGTCTGCGTGGGCGAACTGCTGGCCGAGCGCGAAGCCAACCAGACCGCCGAAGTCCTCGAGCGCCAGACCTCCATCGCGCTCAGTGGAATCGACCCCGCAGCGGCGCATGCGCTGGTCATCGCCTACGAGCCGGTGTGGGCCATCGGCACCGGCCGCACCGCCACCCCCGAGATCGCCGACGAAGCGCACAAGATCATCCGCGCGCAGATCGCGAAATCGCTCTCGCCGGCGCAGGCCGCATCCACCCGCATCCTCTACGGAGGGTCCGTCAAGCCGGACAACACTGCCATCCTCTGCGCTTGCCACGACATTGACGGCGCACTCGTCGGGGGCGCCAGCCTGGACCCGGCATCGTTCGCCAAGATCGTCGCCAACTCCGCCGCCTGACCGGAGAGCGCTTACCTCCAACAAAAAGCCCGCGGCTGTCTTTAGTCGCGGGCTTTTAATTCCATCCGTTCACGCTACCGATAGACCCGGTACCGTCTGCCATGGCGGTAATAGACCACCAGGTGCCGCCGGTGCCTGTGGGTATGGCCGACGCTCACCACAACGTGAGTCTCAGCTGCCACCGCTTGCGACGGTGCAAAAGCGCCGGCAAACACAAACAACGTTGACAATCCCAATAACCATCGTCCCATTCGCATCTTCACTTGTATCCCCGATACTGCTTGGCCCAATGTAAGCCAGCAATAGATAGGATGCCGAAAGATGCATGCGGGGCGGAGTATTAGTTCAGAATAGCGAAATACCCTGTAACTGCACGGAGCCGAAACTCCACGCAGCGCCGTCTTTACCGAGCAATTACCAACGACCACGGACCACTGTTTACCGCACCACTCCAACCTGCTCCATCGGCCAGTAAACAAATACCGCCTTGCCATAGATCAGGTCGCGATCAACCGGCCCGAATTCGCGGCTATCGCTGGAGATCGACCTATGATCACCCATCACCCAATACTCGTTGGCCGGCAGCACCATCTCCGGCTGCGACCGGTCGTCGGCGAAGCGGCTGGGGACGTAAGGTTCCGGCAGCCGTTTGCCATTCACATACACGCGGCCCTGGTCGATGCGGAGCCGATCCCCCGGCAGCGCAATCACGCGCTTGATGTAGCTCTTTTCATGGTCCCGCGGATACTGGAACACCACCACATCGCCCCGGTGAATCTCCCCCACACGATACGCAATTTTGTTGATGAATAGACGATCCTGATCTTCCAGCACCGGCAGCATGCTGGTTCCTTCCACCCGCACCGGCTGGTACAGAAACAGAATGATGAAAGCCGAGATGGCCACCGCGACCACCAGGTCGCGCACCCATGAGTACCAACCCGCGGAAAACCCGCGATCCGTGCCGCCTGCCGCAGCGCTCTCCGTGCCGCGGTCTTTGGGGCCGGAAACTAACTCCTCCGGCTTTTGTTCTCCTGCATTCCCTTCGTCAATCACTCTAGTCCCTCACGAGCTCATCAATTAGACGCGGCATTCCCACCCTGGGGACTTGCTACCGCCAGTCCCAGCCCCGGCACCAGCGTCTTTCCATCGATCCCTTCCGGCGACCAAGCGTCGACGATTGCCTTTGCCATCTTCGCAATCGTCACCTCGCCCTCGTTGTCCGCCGTCCAGCCCGTATCTACATTGTCGTACGTAAAGATGGAAAGCACCATGGGCCCTGTCTTGCCCGCCACGATGGCAACATCATTCCGCACCGCATTCAGGCTGCCCGTCTTGCTGGCGGTGCCGGATCCGTTCGACTCCGTGGTGTCCAACTTCTCCAGGTAGCGCGGGATGGTGTCGCGATAGAACTGGTTGCGCAGCATCTTCATCGCCACCCCGCAAATCGCCGTGTCTTTCTCGGTCAGCGGAACCGCAGTGCCGATCTTGAGCCTGCCTGGATCGTCCAGCCGGCACAGGCCTATCCGCTCCATGACCTCGGCCATCTCTCGCGGGGTCGTCTTGCCCAGCCCGAATTTGGGCTGGTCCGCCGGCATCGGCTCAGTGGCCGGCTTGCCGATCTTCTTGTACAGGTGCGTGTTCTGGAGCCCCATCCACGCAATCCGCGTGTTCACGGCGTCCAGCCCGATCTTGTCAATCGCCAGGTTGGTGGCGGTATTGTCGCTCATAATGATCATCAGCGTCAGGATGTCCTTCAGCGTCAGCGTCTGCGGCGCATCTAGAAATAGCAGCAGTCCGGAGCCGCTCACCGCATCACCGGGCTTCAGGACCACCGGATCGTCCCAGTGCGCCTTGCCCGCGCGCACCTGCTCCATGGCTTCGAAGAGAATTGTGAGCTTGATAACGGAAGCCGTCTGTACCACCTGATCCGCATCCAGGCCGACCGTCCTGCCCGTGTTCAACTGTGTCGCATACAGCGCCACCTTGCCATGATGCGCCGTGGCAAGCGAGCGTAGCCGACTCTCCAGCGCGGTATCCGTGCCCGCGGCCGGGGCCGTCGCGCTGTCCTGGGCCCGCGCCTGCCCAACCTGTGTCCCGAAGGATGCCGCAACCACGGCGGCCCCCAGCAAAATCTCGTAGACTTTCATAGTCAACATGGTACATTCAGTATTGGATGGAGCAATATGACCCAATCCCCCGAACGACCGGCATTAGACGCCTGGTCTTTCAAGGAACCCTGCTCCAGCCGCCAAGCGTAGGGGGCCGATCGCGATTCCCCTGGCATGGAACGAAGTGTATGCTGAGACTTAGGGACCTCTGGCGACAAGCTGAATCTTTGTCGCCGGGATAAACAACCAAACTCAGGCAACCTCAGAGCAGATCAATAGCGTCAAATACCGGCGGCGGAATCCTATGGCCACACTCACAATGCTCGAACAGCCAGTTGCTCCCAAGTCTCCCAACCATCATTCAGAGGTCTCCCGGGACGTTACCACCGAAACCACAAACATCGCTTCCGAGGGTTTCGATACCAAGTCCGCTCTCGAGATCGCCCGCATCATCAACCACGAAGACGCCAAGATTGCGACGGCCGTGAAGAAGGCGCTGCCTGAAGTCGCCATCGTGATCGATATCGTCGCCCGGTCCCTGCGCGACGGTGGCCGTCTGATCTACGTGGGAGCCGGATCCTCCGGCCGCATCGCGGCCCTGGACGCATCCGAGTGTCCGCCCACCTATTCCACCCTGCCGGCGCAGGTCCAATACATCATGGCTGGCGGTCCCAAGGCGCTCGCCTCCGCTTCTGACGTTAACGAGGACTCGCCCGAGATTGGCCAGCGCGACATCGCCCGCCGCAGGCCCACGCGCAAGGATATCGTCATCGGCGTCTCCGCCTCCGGCAGCACTCCCTACGTGGTCGGCGCGGTGGAGTATGCCCGCGCTCGTGGCGCCATGACCGCAGCCATTACCTGCAACGCCGGCACTCCGCTCTCCGAGGTGGCCGACACCACCATCATCGCCGAGGTTGGTCCGGAAGTCGTGTCCGGATCCACTCGCATGAAGTCCGCGAGCGCGCAGAAGATGATCTGCAACATGATCACTACCGGCGCCATGACGCGGCTGGGCTACGTCTACGACAACCTGATGGTCAACGTCCACATGAAGAATGCCAAGCTGGTCGAGCGCGGCATTCGCGTGTTGATGAAGGTCTGCAACATCGACCGCGACGCCGCCATCCGCACCATCAAGTCGGCAGGAAAATCCATCCCCATCGCCGTGGTCATGCTGAAGGCCGATGTCGACAAGATGGAGGCGGTCCGCCGCCTGGCTAAGTCCGATGGCAACGTTCGCCTCGCCATCGACGACTCCCGCCTCGAACTGTAGCGCTGAACCATGCCTACAAGTACGGCATGGCGACTCCGCGATACGCTTGCCGCCACAACACTCTTCCTCGCCACCGCCGCCTTCACCCTGTGGCAGAACACCCGCGTCGCCGTCCTCTGGGACATTAGCTTCCTGCTGGACACCAGCTACCGCTTCTCCCTCGGCCAACTCCCCTACAAGACTCTCCCCTTCCCCTACGCGCCGCTCACTTTTCTGCTTCACGCTGGGATTATCCGCGTGTTTGGCCGCGTGTATTTCCCCCACATCCTCTGCGCCGCGCTCGAAGCGGGAGCCGCAACCGTCCTTACCTGGCGCATCCTGCTTAAAGTTCTGAATGCCGGTCTCACCCCGTTGTCGTGTTCAAGTAACGACGAGCGTGATTCTGGAGCAGCCAGAACCTCGGTTGTTAATCCAGGCTGCGCGTGGTCTTTGAGCCTGGTCCTGGCATTCCCGCTTATTGTCCTTGGCATCTACGGCATCTATCCCTACCCCATCTACGACAGCGACACTATCCTCGTCATCCTCATCGCGTTGTATCTTTTGCAGCGTTCCACTTCGGGCCCCGCAACCGGCCCACTGCTGCACTTCCTCACCGGCGCAGCCTGCGTACTCCCACTCTTCATCAAGCAGAACATCGGCCTGCCCTTTCTCTTCGTCACGCTCGCAGCGGTAGCCGCCATCGCCGTTGTGCGCCACCGGCAGCGGATCGGCATTGCCCCGCAACTCTGGCTTATCACCGGCGCAGCCTGCGCGCTCACCGCAGCCCTGCTGATCCTCGACGCCACCGTCGGGCTGCATAACTATCTCTACTGGACCATCACCTTCGCCCGCCAGCGCCGCCTGCCCGGCCTCGACGTGATGCTCACCACGTACCATCAACTCTCACTGCTCTGGACCATTCCGGCGGCCGTCGCCGCGCTGGCAATTCTTCGCCGCCCGATTCGCTGGGGCCGCCCGCTCGCCATCTTCCTGCTTGCCGCGCCCTTCTTCTGGACCATCGCCCGCCTCGCGTTCACCAGCGATCCGTCAGACCGCACCGATCAACTTCTCTCTCTCTGGCCTCACATCCTCATCCTCAGCGCCGCACTCGCTCTCTGGAATCTGCGTCCGCAAAATCTCGCCGCCAACCCTGGGCTGCGGCCATTTTTTCCCCTCATCCTCCTGGCCACGATCCTCGGCGCATTCCTCTCCCAGCAACTCTGGGGATCGACCTACGCCCTCTGGCCCCTGCTCGCTCTGCTGATCGCTGCGTTGCTCGCACAGGTCCGCACGATCGCCCGCCCCATGGCCGTCGTCATCACTGCGACTTTCCTGCTCTGCGGCGGCCTCTACGCCGTCAGCCATGAGCGCCTAAGCTACGTCTATCTTGACGGCCCGCTCGCCCACGCAACGCTTCCGGAACTTCGCGGTCTCACCACCCCCGGCCCCTGGATTCCGGGCTTCGAAGAACTCGTCCGCGTCACGAACGCAGAAATCCCCGCCAACGACGGCATCCTCCTCATCCCCGGCGAGGATCCCTTCTACTTCGCCACGGGCCGCGTGCCGCAGTTCCCTTTCCTGCTCTTCGACCCCGCGCTCGATCCCTACACCCCCGAGCAGACCCGCGACCTGGCGCGCAAGCGCAACATTCGCTGGCTCATCGTCAGCCGCAGCACACAACTCGCCGGCCCACCCCACCCCGACCTGCCCGAGATCACGCGCGTCCTCGAACAGGACTTCGCCCCTTACCGTACGCTGACCAACTACACGATTTACCGCCGCAAGTGATTCGTGCGCGGCGCTGCAGCCACAGCCAGCCCGCTCTCCGCAACATTCCGCCTGCATCGTGTTAATTCCATCAGCAGCGGCGGCACCTCCCCAGCGCCGCTCCGAAGGAGCACCTCGATGACTCGCAGCACGTTGCACACAGCACTTGCACTGATCCTGACTGGAACCCTTGCCGGCTGTCTCGCTCTTGCGCAATCGGTCCAGTCCACCGCGCCGCCCGCCGCAACCGCGCGGGCACACACCCCTAACCCGCATCGCCAGACCCTGCGCCTCTCCAAGGAGCTGAATCTGACCGCCGACCAGACGGCCAAGCTCGAACCGATCCTGGCCGATCGCGACCAGAAGCTTGCCGCCCTGCGCAGCAACAGCTCGCTCGCACCGGCGGACGCAAGGAAGCAGATGCGCGCCATCCGCCAGAACACGCAGAGCCAGCTGAGCGAGGTGCTGACCCCGGATCAGATTCAGCAGTTCCGGACGATCCAGCACGCTCACGCACGCAGAGGCCAGGCACAACCCGCTACCGCTCCAACCGCGTAACCGGTCTCACGCTGGTGTCCGTGGCCAACAAGGACACCAGCCGTACCACTGCGGTCACCCATCTGCACTGCCAACTTCCGTAAACTAGCTGGATGGACAAGTTTGTCGTTCGCGGCGGCAATCCGCTGCTGGGCACCATCAAGATCTCCGGCGCAAAGAACTCCGCGCTTCCCTGCATGGCCGCCGCCATTCTGACCGAGGGTGAAGTCGTCCTCGAAAATATTCCCCAGGTCCGTGACATCGAAACCGAGCGCCGCCTGCTGACCTCCATGGGCGCTGAAGTCGAGCTCGGCTACGGCCGCGCTCAGCACCGCACGCGCATCAAGTGCGGCATCCTCTCCGACCCCGTCGCCAAATACGAGATTGTCAAGACCATGCGTGCCAGCTCGCTCGTGCTCGGCCCGCTCATCGCGCGCACCGGCATTGCTCGCGTCGCCATGCCCGGCGGCTGCGCCATCGGCGGCCGGCCGATCGATCTGCACATCAAGGGCCTGGAAGCCATGGGCGCGACCATCACGCAGGACCACGGCTACCTGGAGGCGAAGACCAATCGGCTGAAAGGCGCGCACATCGTCTTCGACAAAATCACCGTCACCGGCACGGAAGACCTGCTGATGGCCGCGACCCTTGCCGACGGCGAAACCGTCTTCGAGAACTGTGCCCGCGAACCCGAGGTTTGCGATCTCGCCGAGTTGCTCAACGCCATGGGCGCCAAGATCGAGGGCGCCGGCACCTCCACCATCAAGGTGAAGGGCGTCGCGAAACTCCGCGGCGCCCGCCATCGCATCAACCCCGACCGCATCGAGGCCGGCACGTTCCTGATCGCCGGCGCCATCACCGGCGGTGACCTGAACGTCACCGACTGCAACCCCTCGCACCTGGGCGCCGTCATCGCCAAGCTGCAGGAGTGCGGCGTCCGCATGGAGGTCGGCAAGGACCATGTCCGCGTCCGCTCCGGCGGATCGCTGAAGGCCTCCGGCATCTCCACCGAAGAGTATCCCGGCTTCCCTACCGATATGCAGGCGCAGTTCATGGCCCTGGCCACCCAAACCGACGGCGCCACCACGGTCACGGAAAACATCTTCGAGAACCGCTTCATGCACGTGCAGGAGCTGAATCGCATGGGCGCGAACATCACCGTGCAGGGCCGCACCGCAACTGTCCGCGGCCCCAGCCAGTTGGAGTCTGCCGCCGTCATGTGCTCCGACCTGCGCGCCTCCGCGTCGTTGGTGCTGGCCGCGCTGGTTGCGGACGGCGAGACCATCCTCGACCGCGTCTACCACCTCGACCGCGGCTACGAGCACTTCGAAGAAAAACTCCGCAACGTTGGCGCGCAAATCCGCCGTATGGGCGACGTCTTTGGCAGAAAGTAGATTGCAATCACCAGGGCCAACGGTCGCTCAATCCAACGAAGCTTAGAATTGGTCGCTCATAAAATAGGCGGGCAGCAAGAGTCCGGAGAAGAAACCGACCGCAAAGAAGTAAACAATGGTGACCCCGGCCAGTACGTAGGCCACTGTGGCATCCTGCACGCCCAACGCAGGCGAAACTGTATGGCACAGACTGGCAAAATCAGCAGTGACCCGCCCAGCCTTCGCCAATGTGAAGCCGGCAATGACTTTACCCAGCGTCTCCGCAGACTCGGCAACGAGGTTCTTCTTTGAGGCTGGCTGCGAACCGCCAGACTGATTTGGAAGATTGTTGGCCTGTGCACCGCTCTGCTGGGCTACACCCTGCGGGTATCCAAAAAGCAGCCCGAAGAAACCTCCGGTAAGCATGGACGAGCCGCACAGCAGTAGCGCGACCGTCCATTCGGTACAAGAGAGAATCGCCCCTGCAAGTCCGACCACAATAAAGATGACACAGTTATAAGCGATCACATAGCGGACATCCTCGTTCCCGGAAGACGTTCTGATGATTGCCCTATTTGCTCCATAAAGAATTAGCGCCGCAAGAGCAGCAACCAGCAGCACCCGAGGCGACTTCGCAATGCCGAGCTCGGTTCTATAGACAACAGCCACGACCAAGACGGTTAAAACCAGGGCGCCGGGGATGGCATACTTCACGGCCTTGGCGGCTGCTCCCATTTTCCCAGCGCCGGACGCGGGCAGTTTTTCCGAGGGAGCTGGCTCGGGGGACACATCGGGAGTCTCCATCTATCGCCTCACTTGAGAACCGCTCATCCAAGGTGCCACACCCGGCGCGTTTTTGTAAAACATTGGAAGTCGTAAGGGCGGGACCAGCTCGCCGAGAGGGACGCCTACGCCCGCGTTGCTTCTCTTCTCGTCGCAAACCGGTGCGCCATGGCCAGCAGATCGCGCAGCAGCCCGGGGCTCAGCCGCTCCATCCGTCGGCTGCAGCAGGAGTTAATAGAAGCATGGGGCTTTAGTCCCGAATCTTGCGTTCGGCACCGCACGAAGTGCCCTCACCGCCAGCTCACGGCCAGGTGCCAGCGCAGCCCCGCGCGCATGGTCCGCTCCAGCACTCGTTCGTACTCCTGCAGTTCGCCGAGCACCTGCGAACCTTCTGTGCCCAGTTGCTGCGGATCATCCTGCAACGCCGTCACCAGCGCCCGCACCGTGGCCAGGCCGTCGCCCGCGGCATACCACTGGGGCGGAGGCAGCCGCCGCATCAGCTCAGGATTTCCCCCGCCTTCTTCAATCAGCAGCGACATGGAATTCTCGTCCGCCGAGAAAAACTCAATCAATGGCTTCACGCCAAGTCCAAGCGCCACCCGCTCCAGCGCGTCCTCATGCCGAGCCAGCGCCCGCCCATTAACGAAGATGTCGAAACCCGGATCCTCGCCCTCCACCACGATATACATTGAAGCTGCCATCTTTTCCCACAGTATAGCTTCACCGGCCATGCAGGCCCAGTGCCAGCGGCTGTTCCTCCGCCACGCGCGCCCGCAGCGCCACCACAATCGCGCCCGCTGACAATGCCAGCGCAGCGTCGATCCGCCAGCTCATGAAACCGAAAAGCACAAACCCAGGAAGAACAGTGGCCGTCCACGCAGCCAGAGCACGCATGGCGAGTGCCGCCAGCGTCATCCGTTGGAGCAGCCAGAACCATAGCCAACACGACGCTGCGGTTACCGCCGCCTGCACCAGCAGTGGGAGCATAATCTCGCGCACGTTCGCTGGTTGCCACGAGCGCCGCTCAAACAGCACGGCAAAGCTCGCATCGCCGACTGCACTCAGCAGCAGAAACCACCCCGCCACGGCCACCGTCCCCGCTCCAGCGAGGCGCGAAGCCACGTACACCCAGCTAGCCACCAGCGCGATACTCAGCAGCAATTGCAGCGCCAGGACCGGAACCTGGTCGGGCGCGACTCGGGTGGCGTCCACTGGAATCACCAGGTAGACCGCGCCAATTCCCACGATGGCCGCGCCCACCACGGCTCGCGGCACCTCGACCTTCACCCACCCCAGTGCTGCAAGCAGCCCGAGCCAAAGTGGCGCCGCCAGCGTCAGCAGAAAAGCGGCGCCCCAGGGGGTCTCATGCAGCCACGGAACTGCGCGGACATACGGCGCAGTCAGCGGTAGCGCGAGCCATTGCGGTGCCAGCAGCACCAGGAGCGCCAGCCACTGCTTTCCGCGCAACATTGCCGGTCGTCGTGCAACACTCAAACCCAACAGCACGACGCCCGCAAGCGCAGCGCTCAGCGCCCCGCCGGCCAATACCTGATATCGCACGACCGGATAAAACGCCGCCCCAGCATAACTCCGCACCGGCCCATCCAGCACGGCAAGCGCCGCAAACGCAACAAATACAGTTACAGACTGACTGCGCCCAATTTCGCGCCCATCCTCGCGTCCAGCCCGCACTGTTTCCATCACTTCCACTCGTGTTCGATCGACCCTGCCGGCGCGTGCGACGTGATCTCCAGGTACACCGTCTCGATGTCCTGTTGGCGCAGGTCCGGCCGCGAGTTTGGGAACCACCACTGGTCCGGCTCCGGCAACTCAATCTTCATCTCCGCCGGCTTCTTGCCTGCATACACCTGCATCTTCACCGCCGCGTACAGGTCAATGAGGAACTGCCTCTGTCCAGTCAGAATCTCGATTCCGCCCGCATCTCCGTGTCCCGGCAGGACATGCAGCGGCGCAAGCGCAATGGCCTTATCCAGGCACATCGGCCAGTTGGCGATGTACGCGTCCAGCAGCTTGTTGCGCGCGCCGTTTACCGCCGCATCGCCGGTGGCCAGTATGCGCTCGGCGGGCAGCCACACATAGCCGTCGCCGCGCGTGTGTCCCCAGCCAAAGTGCAGGAAGTCGACCTCGCGCGTGCCGTCGTTCAGCACCAGTTTGTCGCCGTCAATCGAGATCTGCGGCCGCTGCACGTCCTGGTCGCCGGTAGCCTGCAGGTCCGGCCGCTTGGGCAGCGCGGCCTGCCAGCGCGCCGGCTCCCAGCGGTTCATCTCCTCGGTGACGCCGGCAAACGCCATGGTGGTCGCGCCTGCCGCGGTCCAAACTGAGTTGCCATAGGCATGATCGCCGTGGTGATGCGTATCGAAGACATAGCGCACCGGCTTCGGCGACAACTGCTTCGTGATTTCGATCAACTCCTTCGCGCGCCCCGGATAATTCGCATCGACCACGATCAGGTAGTTCTTCATCTCGATGATGACAGTATTGCTGTATCCATTGGTGTCGCCCGTCAGGAACCACACCCCGCGCGCGATCTGATGGGCCGGCGAGCCCTGCGCAGGCGCCGCAGCAACAGACAGGGCTAGGCTCATTGCGAGAAAAAGCAATCCGCGCAGTCTATTCAACGCTTCACCCTCCGCGACAAATCCTAAACTACCACCCCTTCAACTTGCTGCATGCAAAAAGCCCGGCTGCCTGCCGGGCTCTTCACTCCATTCTCAATCCAACCAAAACCTTAACGATTCCCGCCGCCACCGCCGGAAGGTCCGCCGGGACGACGTCCGCCGCGGCGGCGACGTCCACCACCACCGCCCGGACGGCCACCACCACCGCCGGGACCGCGGAATCCACCGCCGCCAGGGCCGCGTCCACCGGCGTTCGCTACCGGCACCGGCGCTCCATCGGCACGGTTGAAGTTTGGCTCATCGGAATCGGCTGGGGGATCGTCATCGTCGAAGTCCACGCCTCCCTCCACCAGAATCGTCTCGTCGCCTTCGGCTTCCTCATCTTCCACCGGGGCGGAATAGGGTGACGCAGCCGCGGGCTCGCCGGCTTCGGGCAGGCCCAGCTTGGCGCGCTGCTCGCGCAACACAGCCTTGCGGGAAAGCTTGATGCGGTTGCCTTCGATTGAGAGCACCTTCACCAGGATCTGATCGCCTTCGCGCAACTCGTCCTTCACTTCCTTCACGCGATGCTCCGCGATCTCAGAGACGTGCAGCAGGCCGTCCGTGCCCGGGAAGATCTCCACGAACGCGCCGAACTCCGCGATGCGCACCACCTTGCCCAGGTAGGTCTTGCCAATCTCCGGCACCGCCGTAATGTCGGAGATCATCTGGATGGCGCGCGCCAGGCCGTCGGCGTCGCTGGAGGCAACATTGACGCGGCCGGTGTCGTCGACATCGATCTTCACTCCGGTGGCGTCGATAATCCCGCGAATCACCTTGCCGCCCGGCCCGATCAGGTCGCGAATCTTGTCCGTCGGAATCTGGATGGTGTGAATGCGCGGCGCAAACTGCGACTTCTCGTCGCTCGCCTTGCCGATTACGCCGTCCATGATGTCCAGCAGATGGAAGCGGCCCTTCTTCGCCTGGGCCAGGGCTTCGCGCATGATCTGCGCGGTGATGCCCATGATCTTGATGTCCATCTGCAATGCGGTAATGCCCTTGCGCGTGCCGGCTACTTTGAAGTCCATATCGCCGTAGTGGTCCTCGGCTCCGGCAATGTCAGAGAGCACGGCATAGTTGTCGCCCTCCTTCACCAGCCCCATCGCCACGCCCGCCACCGACCCCTTCAGGGAAATGCCGGCCTGCATCAGCGCCAGCGATGCGCCGCAAACGGTCGCCATTGAAGACGATCCATTCGACTCCAGAATGTCCGACACTACCCGCAGCACGTATGGCGATTGATCCTCCGCCGGCAGCACCGCCTCAATCGCGCGATACGCCAGCGCGCCGTGGCCGATCTCACGCCGGCCAACGCCGCCCATGCGCCCCACTTCGCCCACTGAAAACGGCGGGAAATTGTAGTGGAGCATGAAGCGCCGCTTCTGTTCGCCCTCGTAGCTCTCCAGCCGCTGCGCATCGTCCGTGGTGCCAAGCGTTGCGGTCACCAACGCCTGGGTCTCGCCGCGGGTAAACAGTGCCGAGCCATGCACGCGCGGGAGCACGCCCACCTCGATGGTCACCGGGCGAATTTCGTCGAACGCGCGATGATCCGGCCGCGTCCGCTCTTGCAGCACCTGCTCGCGGAAAATCTGTTCGCGCAGCAGTTCGTAGTACTTGCTGAACTTCTTCGCGGCTTCGGCGTCGCCCTCGGGCAACTCTTTCTTCAGCGCGTCCTTCAGCTCCTTCACCAGGGCGTAGCTCTCGAACTTCGGATGCTTCTGCGTGTCCAGCGCATCCTTCAGCTGCTTGCCTGCCTTCGCCGCAAGCTGGTCGAGATAGACCTGGTCGATCTCCACCGGCGCGGGCACACGCTTCGGCTTGCCGGCGCGCTTCACCAAATCGTCGATCGCGGCACAGATCTTCTTGATCTCAATGTGGGCGAACTCAATCGCGTCCACCACCTGCTCCTCGGAGCACTCCTTCGAACCCGACTCCACCATCACAATGCCGTCCTTGGTGCCGACGACCATGATGTTCAGAATCGACTTCGCCCGCTCCGCATACGTCGGATTCACGATAAAGACGTCGTCAATCAATCCCACGCGCACCGCGCCCACCGGCCCGTGGAATGGAATGTCCGACAGCGCCAGCGCGCAGCTCGCGCCGTTGATGCCCAACACGTCCGGATCATTTTCCTTGTCCGCCGAGTAGACGAACGCGACCACCTGGGTCTCGTTGCGGAAGGTTTCCGGGAACAGCGGCCGGATTGGCCGGTCGATCTGCCGGCAGGTCAGGATCTCTTTCTCGCTCGGGCGGCCTTCGCGCTTGATGAAGCCGCCGGGAATGCGTCCGCCGGCATAGGTGTTCTCGCGGTACTCCACCGTCAACGGGAAAAAGTCGATGCCTTCCTTGGGGTCGGGTGCCGCGGTGGCCGTGGCCAGTACTACGTTGTCTCCGCTGCTGACCAGCGCGGCGCCGCCAGCTTGCTTGGCAATCCGCCCGGTTTCAAATTTGATCTGCTTGCCGCCGGCAAGCTCAACTATCACGTCTTGTTTCATGGTGCGCCTCTTCTCTGTTCTTCTTGTCTATATGGAAGCTTTTGGGTTGCGTTGCGCCGCTACGCGCCCACGCAAATATGCAGCCCGGATGGGCGGGTCTCAGGCCGCCGAGGGCTGCAAGGAAATGGTTGAGTTCGGGATGTCGCGCTCGTGCATGGACGCGCCGGGATGGGCACCAGCCGCAGTCGCTCGCTGCGGTTCCACATGCCGCCCTCGCACTCCACTAGCATCTCCGCCGGCAAGAGCCGAAACGGCCTTGCGCCAAAAGAAATGCCGGGGATTGGCGGGTCTTGCCTGCGTCCATGATGAGGGGTTGTCCCAGTTCGTCTACTTGCGGATGCCAAGCTTGCCGATGACCTCGCGATACCGCTCCGAGTCGCACTTCTTCAGATAATCAAGCAGACGGCGGCGCTTGCTCACCAGCATCAAAAGACCCCGGCGAGAGCCGTGATCCTTCTTGTGCAGCTTGAAGTGCTCGGTCAACTCGCCAATGCGCTCGCTCAGGAGGGCGATCTGGACCTCCGGGCTACCGGTGTCCGACTCGTGCGTCCGAAACTTTTGGATAATGTCTGTCTTTTTTACGGATTCCAACACAGCAGTTGTTGCTCCTGATCTTCTAGTCTTTTTTCGCGCTCGTAGTATCTCCCTAAAGGATAGCATCCAATCGCGCGCAACGGCAATGCGCCCGCCGTCAAAATAGGTTCGACCCACTTGACGCTGACTGGACCGATAAGGCCCAGATAAAGGAGGCTTTCGAGGGGCCAGCAGCCGCCCTGGCCGGATCTGTCGGAATGATCAGTGACTCACGCCAGGTTCTTCTTCAGAAACTCGAGCGACCGCTCCCGCGCCAGTTTGGCCGCCGCCGCATGATGGCTTTCGGGATCCGGTTCGCGGTTGAAGGCGTGGCCCGCGCCCTCATACATATAGATCTCCACGTCCGGGTGGGCCTTGCGCACCGCGTCAATCTGGTCCTTGCCAATATGGCTGTCGTTCGCGCCGAAGTGCAGCATCACCGGGCATACCGGCTCCTCCCGGGCAAACTTCCCAATGCCGCCGGCGTAGTAGCCCACGCAGCAACCCGGCTGCATCTTCAAGTCCTCGCCGCGGGTTGCGGATAGCCAACTGATCAGCCCGCCATAGCAGAATCCCAGCACCCCGGCCGCCCGCTCCTTCTCCTTCACATGCGCAAAGGCAGCAGCCACATCCTTCAGCGACAACTCCGGATTCAGCTGCGGATACAGCCCGAACGCCTTCTTCATGTCCTCTGGGCTGTAGGAGAGCTCCAGGTCGCGCTCAATCCGGTCGAACAGCGCGGGCGCAATCGTCAGAAAGCCATTGCGCGCGTAGCCGTCAGCCACTGCGCGGATGTGCGCATTCACCCCGAAGATCTCCTGCACCAGCACCAGCGCCCCGATCGGCCGCTGCGCTGGCTTCGCCACATACGCACCCAATTCGTGCCCATCTTCCGCCTTCACCTTCACCCATTCACTCATCCCATCGCTCCTTCATGCGAGATTGAGCTCGCTCGCACCTTGCATCAGATGCAGGACGTTCGGGCCTCGCTTAGCAATTTGGATTCTAGTGCAACGCACGCGATGATGCCGTCTTGGTCGTCTCAGTCGATCCGGGGGTGCATCACATCTGCGCCAGCTTCGACTCGCCCGCGGGACCCGCGCCGTTGCGCTTGGCCTTGCGGGCGCGGCGGCGGAGTTCGCGGTCGGAGAACATGGTCCCGCGGCAGCCGGCTGCCAGGCAATAGCAGTCCTGATTGTCCTCATCGGAGTCATGCAGGTTGTACTCGTAGGTCAGCTCTTCGCCGGCGGCGATGTCGCGAATGCTGCAGACGAATACGCGGCCATCTTCATCCTGCTCGGTCTCGCAATTGGGATCACAGGAGTGGTTCAGGAACATCGCCGTGCCGAAGCCGTCGATAACGATGCCGGGGGTGCAGGCAAACAGGTAGGTAACCGGACGCCCTTCATAGCGGGAGTCCGCCTCGGCCTTGGACAGCCGCGTTCCGTCGTACTCGACGACGCGGACGCCTTTTCTGATGGGACGAGCCGTATAGCAGCCGGCCGCATGGATGGATGAGGAGCGGATAACCAGTCCTGGAAGCATTGGGCACACTATAACAAACCTCCGATGTGGATTTTGCGTTTTCGATCCGTGCGGGCAGCAGAGGAGACGCAAACACAGCGCGAAACGTCTAAAATGATGGGTGGAGCGTGGCGATGCGGAACCATCTCGGCGTGATCGTGGTTGCGGCTGTTTGGGCGACCTGGGGCGCAGCTGTGTGCGCTGCGCAGAGCGTGCCCCAGGCCAATCCTGCGCCATGTTCGGTTGCGCCGCAGCCTGAGCCGTGCAGCGCCAAGCCGGCGAGTTCCGCCAAACAGCCCAGCGCTGCGGAAAAGTTCCCATTTCCGGGGGACGTTAGCGGCGCACCTTCGAATGCGCCCGCTGCGGACACGCCTGCGCCCAGCATTAGCGGCGTACCGCCGGCGCCCGATCCCGGCACACCGTCCGCGCCGCCAGTGAAGCCGGAAGCCAGCAAGGAATTTCCATTTCCCGGCGACCCGAGCAAGCCTGATTCGGGCCCAGGCGCCGCTGGAACCAGCTCCAGCAGCAGTTCGAGTTCCGACGACGATGCGTCGCCGCCTGATTTGAGCGGCACTCCGGGACTCCAGGACAACGGCAGCGAGGGCAATGCGGCCACGCCCGGCAGGCATCTGCTGCATCGGGTGAATCCGGTGGGAACCAAGCTGCAGTCGGCAGACGAGCGCGAGGCCGAAGACCTGAACGTAGCGAAGTTCTACATGGATAGCGGCGACGTGGAGGGCGCGTATCTGCGCACCCAGGATGCGGTGAAGACGGTACCCGACGACCCGGATGCACACTTTGCCCTGGCCGAGATCGCCTTGAAGCTGGGGAAGCGCGACGAGGCCGCTGCCGAATATAACGCCTGCCTGAAGCTTGACCCCTCGGACAAAGAGATCAAGGAGTCGCGCAAGGCGCTGGAGCGTCTGAAGCGCTAGAGATTTCCCACCAACTGCTACTCCGTCTTACGTCAGGCGGTTGCGCACAATTGCGATTCCGGCCGGCTCGGGCCGCGCGAACGGCTGCGGCCGAGCCACGGCTCCATCGGCGGCAAAGTCCGAATCGCCAAGGTCATCGTCAAGATCGAGGTCCTCGTCCACCCGCAGATATTTGCGCATGTAACGAAGGGGCTCCTCGGCGACCGCGAGTTCGCGCAGATGGTATCGCCAGGCATCGTCGCGCGTGCTGCGGCGGGTGTAGGCCTTGCGAATGACGGTGCCGATCGTGCCATCTTTCTTGCGGCGGGTAAAGGATTGGGTGGGCACCTGAAATGTGATGCGCTCACCGGCTTTCCAGAAGCTGGAGGCGAACTCATGCGAGAACAGGAGCGCGTAATATCGCCGCTCGGCGCATAGCGCATCGACCGCCTGGCGAGTTGTCTCCCAGGGCAGCCCTAGTTTGGAGATATACCACTTGCGGAACTCGAAACCGTTGGCCCGGGCCTGCGCGACGAGTAGATGAAGCAGTTCATACCGTGTCATAAAGGTCGACTCGCATGGTTAAACCTAGGCCTTGTGCATGCCCGGGTCTGTGTCGTAGCTCACTTTGAATCCCCTGCTTGAAATTATCCCGCGGAATTGCGAATTCATCATGGCGGGAGCATCATAATGGTATCCCCGAGATCGCACGGTGACTCGGGAGTTGCATTTTTTGCTGGCCTCACGCGGTGTAACCGCTATTGAATCAGTCCACTTCTAGAGCCACAGGTTCTCAGGAGAGTGCGGTCATGACTATTACATGCCCGAAGTGCCGTGAACCGAATTTCCGCAGATCGCGTCGGCGATTACTCGATTTCATCCTTAGAAGTATTGGTATGGTGCCGCTGCGCTGCAACGTCTGCGAACATCGGTTTTTCAGGTTTCGCAAGGACTTAGAGGCTAACTGATGCTCGAACTCCGGGCCCGGTTGGCTCATCCGGCTTTGCCTTGATGGGGCGGAGTAAGAGATTGTGTGGTTCGAGGCGTTCCGCGTCGGCAGCTTTGGGGAGAATGCCCCGTCCAAGTGACAAGGTACAGTCGATTGAATGGGTTTGACGATTTGAGCAGGCAGCGGGAGCGGCGTTCGAGATGGCCTGGCGAATGTCCGATCGCCCCGCGGGCAGGAGCCGGACGCCCGGTTCGCAGGGTTGGACATTGGCTTGTGGGCATAGCGGTGTTGCTGTCGTTGCTGCTTTCCGGTGCAGTTGCGACGGCCGCTACGCCTCAGCCTGCGCCCGCCGCGACGAACGACACGGCGCTGCACACCGATCCGCTGAACCTGGATCCGGTCGTACGCGACGGCTACGAGCGCTTCTATGTCCTCGACTTTGACGGTGCGATAAGTCGCTTTGAGTCGGTGCTCAAGGCGCATCCGCAGGACCCGATGGCCTACGGATACGTGCTGATGGCGACAGTCTTCCGCGAGCTGTACCACCAGGACCTGCTGGACACCACGTACTACGCGCATGACAGCTTTCTGACGACGAAGCGGAATGTGGCGGTGTCCGCGGCGACGCGGCAACGTATCGAGACCCTGACCGACACGGGCATCCGGCTGGCGGACGATCGGCTGAAGGCCAATCCCAACGACAAGAACGCATACTTCGCCCGCGGCTACCTGCGCGGCATTCACGCGGCCTACATCACGCTGGTGGACCACAGTTTTGTGGCCGCGGCGCGGCAGGGATACGCATCGCGCAGCGACTCCGAGCAGGTGTTGAAGATCGATCCGAATTACGCGGACGCAAAGATGGCCATCGGCATTCAGCAGTTCGCGGTGGCCAGCCTGCCCCGCTGGGTGCGCATGCTGGTGGGAATCATGGGAGTGGGCGGAAACAAGGAGCGTGGGCTGACCCTGCTGCGCGAAGCGGCCGCGCATGGCGTAATTACGGCAGTGGAATCGCGTACCGTGCTATCGCTTTTCCTGCGCCATGACGGCCGTTATCCAGAGGCGCTGGTGGTGCAGCGTGGGCTGGCTATGCAGTATCCGCACAACTACCTGTTCCGCCTGGAGGTCGCGAACCTGACCAAAGACGAGGGCAACGGACCGGAGGCGATTGCGCTGTACAAGGGAGTTTTGGCCGACGCCGCCAAGCCGGGCTACTTCATCGATCCGCGGCGGCAGTTGGCCTATTTTGGGTTGGCTGACACGCAACGCGGGCAGAACGACATTGCCGATGCGGCGGAGAACTACGCAAAGGCGGCCGCTGAGCCCAATGGCAGCGACTGGCTGCGCAAGCGGGCGCAGTTGAACGCCGGCGAGATGTACGACCTGCTGCACCAGCGGCAAAGGGCGGTGCAACTCTACCGCCTGGCGTCGGCGGGCGGCGGAGACCAGTCGCAGGCCGAGATGGCGCATCGCCTGATGCAGGCCCCGTACGCCGGGAAGTAGCCGGGACGGAACCACGCGGAACCAGAAGGCGCGCAACTGCGTACAGATGCCTGGGGATGTGGCAAAATAAGGAGTTCCCGGAGGCCTGCGATGTACTGCTCTCATTGCGGAAAACAGATGGACGACACGGCCCGATTCTGCTCCGCCTGCGGTGCGCCTACGCCCACAGCCTTTGCGCGCGCGCCGTTCCCCGGGCAGCTTACCCGGCCGCATCATCCGCGAATGATTGCCGGGGTGTGCGCTGGGTTCGCATTGCACTACGGCTGGGACCTCTCGCTGGTGCGGGTGATTGCGGTGGTCGTGCTGTTCTTTTCCATGGGCACGGCGATGCTGCTTTACTTCGCTGCGTGGATCATCATTCCGGATGCACCTTATGAACTGCCTCAGCCCGGCGGTGCAGGCAGCAGCACGGGCAGCACGGGCGCCGGCATTTGAGCACTCGCACAGGCAAGACCGCAGGCAGAAAGGCCCCTGAACTGGATTCACGGCCGTTCCACTACAACGGGCGCGTGCTGTGCTGCGATGGAGTCCGGCTGGATGCGCTGGCGGAGCGGCATGGAACGCCGCTGTATGTTTACTCCGCCGGGCAGATTCGCTATCGCTTCCGGCTGTTCCAAAAGGCCTTTGCCGGACGCCCTGCGACGATTTGCTATGCAGTGAAGGCGAACTCGACGATGGCGATTCTGCGGCTGCTGGCCGATCTTGGTGCGGGGTTCGACATTGTTTCCGGCGGC
Organism: uncultured Acidobacteriaceae bacterium; assembly: GCA_963764735.1. Lineage (GTDB taxonomy): Bacteria > Acidobacteriota > Terriglobia > Terriglobales > Acidobacteriaceae > Edaphobacter. The sequence continues at coordinate 142,792 of CAVXTS010000003.1, read as the reverse complement.
GAATTGGAACGCGTGCGGCGCGCGAGCAAAAAGGCGCTGGCGCGCGTTGTCTTCTCCGGGGTCGGCAAGCAGGTTTGGGAGATCGACGCGGCGCTGAAGGCGGGAATCCTGCTGTTTAACGTCGAATCCGAGGCTGAGCTGGAACTTCTGGCCGCGCGGGCTGAGGTGCTGAAGATTCGGGCGCGGTTCGCACTGCGGGTGAATCCCGACGTTTTTGCAGCTACACATCCTTACATCTCCACTGGCCTGCGCGAGCACAAGTTCGGCATCGACATTGGGCTGGCGCGAGCGATCTATCGCAAGGCAGCCAGGTCGAAGTGGCTGAATGCGGCGGGCGTCAGCGTGCATATCGGCTCGCAGATCCGCGCGGTTGAGCCATTTGCGGCGGCGTTGAAGCGAGTCGCCGGCCTGGTGGGAGAACTCAAGGCCGACGGGCACGACATTCGCTACGTCGACGCGGGCGGCGGGCTGGGCATTGACTACAGCGATCCTCCGGAGGAGCCGACCTTCGATGCGGCGCGCAAGGTGAAGGACTATGCCGCGGCGCTGGCCAGGATTACGCTGGATGCTCATCTGCTGCTCGAGCCCGGGCGGTTCATCGTGGCCCAGGCGGGCGCGCTGCTGACGCGGGTGCTGGTGGTGAAGCGCAATGGCGCGAAGACGTTTGTGATCGCCGACGCGGCCATGAACGACCTGATCCGGCCGGCACTGTACCAGGCGCACCACGAGATTCTGCCCGTCCGGAAGCCGAGCACAGCGGCGACCGAGGTGGTGGACGTGGTGGGGCCGGTGTGCGAGTCGGGCGACTTCTTTGCCCGCGACCGCGCACTGCCGAAGGTGAAGCCGGGCGACCTGGTGCTGCTGCTGGACGCGGGCGCATATGGCATGGCCCAGGCTTCGAACTACAACACGCGGCTGCGGCCGGCGGAGGTGCTGGTCGAGGGCGCGAAGGCGAAACTGATCCGGCGGCGCGAGACGTTCAAGGACCTGTTTGCGCCGGAGATTCTTTAGCGTTCCATGCGGCTGCGAGTCCCCGGGATACCCCCCTCCCCCTATATATACCCAACTAAGTGATGAAAACAAACGAGTTAGGCTAGGACCTGGTACAAGAACGCGTGCCGGAGCCCTGCCCCAGCCGAACTGGCAGTTCGCGCTGTTGTGGGCGCGGCGAACCCCCCATCCCCACCCCCCTTGGGTTCCGGGATCCTGGTCTCAAAATACTCGAGACAAAGGGCTTAGAACTGACCTGGGTCCGGGTAAGGATCCGGACCGGGTTCCAAGATATTGATTCCCTTGGTTGGTGAGCAGTAAATTAGCTGAAATGTGTGAGTTACCTTGCAAAAAGCCACCCCCCCTCTGAACCGGGAGAGAAAGGGCCAGACCGGAGGCCGCGCTCCTGTTTCTCTTCTTCTTCCATTTTACACCCCGGTGTCAAGAATTTCTGTCGGGCGAGGCTGTGGAAAAATCGGTAAGCCTATTTATTACAGCACATAGCGACGACGGTTCCAACGCAGGCAGAGAGTGTGCATTTTGAATGGGCTGAGGCGTCACAAAAGGTTCGAGGTAGGAGTCGCGGGCAGGACAGGGCTGGGCAGACCGACCTGGTGCGCGATGCGGGCGAAGCGGGGGTCGCCGCGCAGTGAGGACAGCACCGGGTCGATTTCGATGCCGATCAATTGACCGCTATGGTTACGCAGCAGGATGTCCAGGTCGCGCAATGCTTCCTCCTTCATTCCCAGGACAGCTTCGAGTTGCGCAATGAAGTAGGTTGGATAGTCTTTGTCGGGATGCAGCTGGCGCTCCATCTGCAACATGAGCAGCCACATCTTTTCCTCTCCCTTTTCGCGGTAGGCACGTTCCCCGGCTGTGAAGAGGGCAAGCTGTTCGTCGCTGTGGCGCAGTTCGGCGAACCTGCGCATCTGGTCCAGGTAGCGGGGAATATCGCGCGGTTCCTGGACGCAAAGCTGTGCCAGAGTGAAGTGCAAGGGCGCGGAATCCGGAATGCGGGTGAGGATGTCCTGCAGCAGGTCGACGGCCTGATCGCGTTTTCCACTGAGCCCGATGGCGTAGGCGCGTGAGCTAAGGATGCCGGCGGAGTCCGGGGCCAGCATCTGCGCTTGATTCAACTGGTCGATGGCCTCGGCAAACCGAGTCTGGTGAGTGAGCATGGAGCCGTACCAATGGTGGGCCAGGCTGCTGTTTGGATCGAGGGCAATCGCCCGCTTGAACTCCGCTTCGGCCTGGGGGGCGTTCCATTCCCAGAAGAACTCCTCGTAGCCGAGGACGGCATGCGCGTCGGCCAGCCTGGGGTCGAGGGAGATCGCCTGTTGTGCGGCTTGCTTGGCGAGCGGATAGGCCTGCGCCGAAGGCAGGGTGGAATACTCGCGCAAGAGAGCGTAGGTCTTGGCCAGACCCGCATAGGCAGGGGCGAATTTTGGACTGGACGCGATGGCGGTCTGAAAATCGCGCCGGGCCTGTTCCAACGTTTCGGGGGTGCGCTGCTCGAACAGGTACGATCCATCCAGGTATAGTTCCTGCGCGCGGGCATCTTCCGGTTTTGACGGCGGAGTGGAGCGGTTTATCTGAACAGAGTTTCGGTATGGGGTCGACGAGCGCCTGGGTTTATGGGTCGCTCCCCAGACGATGAGAGCGATGAGCAAGAGGGCAGCGGCGGCAGCCGGCAGCTTCCAGCCGACTGGCGCGGGCTGGGACGGAGTCGGCTCGGGGGATTCTCCGGACAGGGCGGAGCTGGCTGAGGAGGTGACTGCGGAGTCAGCGTGTTGGGGAGGGGCGGTTAGCTGGGGGGACTCGGCCTTTTCGGCGGGTTCGGTGTCTGCCGAGGCGAGCCACGCCTCCAACTCCAACTGCAAGGCGTATACGTTGGCCCGTCCCTCGCCGGGAGTGCGCCGGGTGCGGTGCACGGGGAGGTGACGATACTGCTCCCACCGTTTGGCGGTTCGCACGTCGCAGGACAAAAAGTCGGCGATAGCGTTCCAACCCCGCAGCGTTTCGTCTGCCATCCAACCCTCCGGCTCGTATCCTCCGGTTCGGTTTGAAGCGGCAGCCCGGACCCCGACACGCATGGCCTATGTTCAAAGGGATTATAGCGGAGCGCTCGACGATGCCGTGTGGTGTCTTCGGTAATGAGGCTCAGGCGCGCAAAAGCCCCCGGGGAGGGGGCTCTGCGACAGACCTGGGAGAGACGGCAGATGTTACAAGTTGAACCGGCGGCGGGCCACACCGGCCGCGGAGAGCGCACCGGTGGCCAGGAGCATCAACGAGGAAGGTTCGGGAGTGGGAGAAGGCGAGTTATTTCCGCCGGAGGTTACATCGCTGTAGTTGACGCTGTACCCGCCGAAGTTGTCGGCGTAGCAGTTTGGAGCCCCGTTGTAGCTGCAGGCATCGCTGATGCCCAGGTACAGTTCGGTTGCACCCGTGGGCACATAAAACTCCTGATTTGCGCCGGTGCCATCGCCGGTGAGACCGTCGCCAATAAAGAAGACCTGATCGAGGAGCGGGGTGTAGGATGCGTCTTGCAAGTCACCTGCGGTGGCATAGGTGAGAGATGCGGGAGCGGTTCCGCTGGGGCCGCTGGCACCGATGAACACGCCTACTAGGTAGCCTCCGCCGGGAGCGGTGATGCCGGAGATGGAACCGAAGCCAGTACTGATGCTCGTGGTAGTTCCGGCGCCGAATCCATCGGGGTCGTTGAAGTTGCCGCCAGCGTTGATGGTGACGCTGCCAATGGCGGTGAGGGTGACGTAGGTTGAGCCGGTGACCGAGATGGATCCAGGCGCCGCCCCCGTTTGAGAACCGGAACCGCCGGCCAGCCCGCTCTGAGAGCCTGCGGCGTAGATGTCATCATATGCATTAACGGTGGCAGACCCAGTGGTGACCGAGTCGGCTTTGGCGACGGAGGGTAGGACCAGGCATGCGGCTGCGAGGAGGATAAAGGGGGCAATAGATTTCATCTCGAATTGGTCTCCTTGAGGGTTTTTCCCGGGTCCCTTCAATGCTTGGTCGCCAGGAGTGATTGAGAGGAGAGCAATTGAGCGTCCATTGCAGGCTGGCTTGTTGGGTTTCAAGCTGTTGAATCAATGATTTAGCGCCATCATGCGCCCCGGACCACCCCGATGCGCCACGCAGTTGTTTGCGCAGGGATTGGAAGCAAATTTCTCTTCGGCGCGGGAAAATTGATTGGAAGTACGGCGATGAGCGGGAGCAGACGCTGGGCGGCGGCTCTTCGCCAGGGCTGACAGCGGTTGGGCTGGCCCGGGGATATGATCGGTGCCATGACGATACCGAGTGGGACAAGAATTGGGCATGTGCATTTGAAGGTGGCGGACGTGGAGCGCGCGCTGAAGTTCTACGTGGGCGTGCTGGGGTTTGAGGTGACGCAGCGGATTGGGACGTCGGCGGCGTTTATCGCGGCGGGCGGGTACCACCACCACATCGGACTGAACACGTGGGAGAGTAAGGGCGGCTCGCCGCCGCCGCCGGGGACGACGGGGCTATACCACCTGGCGATTCTGTATCCGACACGGGCGAGCCTGGGCCGGGCGCTGGAGGCGCTGATCGCCAACCAGGTGGAGCTGGACGGCGCGGCGGACCATGGCGTAAGCGAGGCGCTGTACTTGCGCGATCCGGACCAGAACGGGGTGGAGTTGTACTGGGACCGGCCGAAGGACGAGTGGCCGCGCGGGAAGAACGGTGAGCTTGAGATGTATACGCGGACGCTGGAGTTGGAGGGTCTGCTGGCGGCGGCGCATGACCAGAAAGATGTGGCGCCGAGAGTGGGCGAGGGGCCGCTGGACCTGGGGTGATTTGGGTGCTGGACGGCATCCCGCCCAGCAAAGCCTCGACGGGCACCGACAGCCGGTCATCCCGCCTGGCGCCAGTGTTCCTTCTTGCGACGATGCCCGCTCACACCCAAGAGCTGTGCCATCAGCGACATGACGTCCCACTTCATCCAGTTCTCAACGATCTTGCCGGCTTCAATCCGATAGATCGACGTGCCGGTGATGGAGGCAACCTTGTTTTTCGCCGGTATCCCGAGGAATTCGGCCGCGTGAGTCGCAGTGGCGTTCCAGCGCACCTTTACCTGGTCGTTTTCGCGGGTCACATCGAGAATCTTAAACTTGACGTCGGGAAATGCCCTGCGGACACGCTCAATGAGGACTTGCAGGCTGGCCGGGCCGGGCGCCATAGTGGGAAAGACCCGGTCGTGGTAGCGGCAGTCTTCGGTAACCAACTCCGGAACCAGCGCCACGTTCCCATCGTTCCAACACTCTTCGGTGAGGCGGTGGACGAGCCGAATGTCGCCTTCGAATCCTTCAGTCATAGGGGCCATCGATAACCCTCTCGTTGGCACGAGATCATACACCCATCTGCACGGCGCAGTTCAGGCGGTGGCGTTGTCGACACAAAATAAAGGCCCGGCCCGCAGCCAGGCTGACACTCTTTGAACCCGGGAGGACGGTTGCCCCGCTCAGGATGGCCGTTTCGGGGGCAAGAAAGACCCCGGTTCGGCGTGCTAAAATCGAGCGTTGCGTCATGCCTGCGATGCGTCGCGAGGCAGCGCCGAAATCGGCTTGCTTGAGTACTCGGCTTGCCAGATCAAGACCCGAGGGAAGCACAAATGTCCGGCCATTCGAAGTGGGCAACCATCAAGCATAAGAAGGGCGCAGCCGACGCCAAGCGCGGCAAGGTCTTTACGCGCCTGATCAAGGAAATCAGCATTGCAGCGAAGCAGGGCGGCGGCGATCCGGACGGCAACCCGCGGTTGCGGACGGCGATTCTGGCGGCCAAGGCGGAAAACATGCCGGCGGACAACATCAAGCGGGCGGTCCAGCGCGGCACCGGCGAGCTGGAGGGCGTGAGTTACGAAGACATTATGTACGAAGGCTACGGGCCGGGCGGCGTCGCCATTATGGTGCAGGTGCTGACGGACAACAAGAACCGCGCGGTGAGTGAGCTGCGGCACGCGTTCGCAAAGTGTGGCGGCAACCTTGGCGAGGTGGGCTCGGTGGGCTATTTGTTCTCGAAAAAGGGGCTGATCATCGTTGCGAAGTCAGCGGTGAGCGAAGAGAAGCTGACGGAGATTGTGCTGGACGCGGGCGCGGAGGACCTCTCCGACGAGGGCGACACCTGGGAAGTGATTACCGCGCCGAGCGACTTCGAGGCCGTGGTGGACGCGATCAAGGCGGCAAAGATAGCGCCGGAACATTCCGAAGTGACGATGATTGCGTCAACCTACCAGAAGCTGGAAGGGACGCAGGCGACGGCGATGATGCGCCTGCTGGAGACGCTGGAAGACCTGGATGACACGCAGAATGTGTACAGCAACTTCGACATGGATGAGGCTGCGGTGGCAGCGGCGGGCTAAGCGCGGGCTTCGAGGGTCTTAGGGTTAGAGAGGCCGCCGGAGTGCCGGCGGCTTTCTTCTGTGCGGGTTTGAGGTTTGAAACAGGGAACGGAGCTGACCTTTGCGTTGCAGCATTGTTGAGTTGGGATTGATGTTGGGGATGTCGGTGGGCGTCGCAGCCGGCCAGGCAAGTTCGAATCTGTTTGCGGCGCCGTCGTCGGCAAGCGGCGGGGCAGCGGCAGGGGGAATGAATTCACTGGTGACCAATCCGATACGGGAGATAGCGAAGCCATGGAATTTTGGCGTGCTGGCACAAGGGGGATTCGGCGTAACCGAGCAGCGCAGCAATTTTGGGTTTCTGATGGCCGGCGTGCGTGCGGGCAAGGTGCTGACGGGAAATGCGGGGCCCGGATGGTTACGCGGCAATTTTGAGTACGGGGTGGAGGTGTTCCCGATCTGGCAGTCGTACACGCCCACTTCGCTGCGGCAGAATTGCACGACGACGACGATCTTCGGTGGGCCGGAGGCGTCGTGCTCGGCCCCATTCAGGATTGGCGGGACGTTTACCGGGGCCAGCATTACGCCGATCATCCTGCGCTGGAACCTGGCCGGAACGCGCCACTGGGCGCCGTGGGTGCAGGGCGCGGGTGGACTGGTGTGGACTGACCACAAGTATCCGGCTTACGGAGGGCCGCCGGTAAACAACGGGGGCATCAGCAACAGCAGTATCGGCGGCAATGGTGCCAACGACGATACCAGCGTGTGGAACTTTACGCCGCAGTTCGGAGTGGGAGTGCACTACTATCTGAGTGCGAAGCGCTCGCTCGATTTCGGCGCCAATGCGATCCACATTTCCAGCGCGTCGCTGGGCGACCGGAATCCCGGAGTCAACGCGAGCGTGCAATTTACCGTCGGATACAGTTGGTGGAAGTGACCTGATGCCTTCGCGGTTGAATCCGGATGCGGTGATTGAATGCGTGCCCAACTTCAGTGAGGGCGCGGACCCCGCCAAAGTCGCGCAGATTATTGCGGCGATGAAGGTGGATGGGGTGCACCTGCTGGACTTCTCGCTGGATGCGGCGCATAACCGCAGCGTGGTGACCATTGCCGGATCCGCGGTGGGAGTGGTGGAGGCCGCGGTGCGGGGAGTGGGGCGGGCGGCGCAGTTGATCGACCTGACCCGGCAGAGCGGGGTGCATCCGCGGATCGGCGCGGCGGACGTGGTGCCGTTTGTGCCGGTGAACAGGGTGTCGCTGGCAGAGTGCGCCATGCTGGCGCGGCAGGCGGGGCTGGAGATCTGGCGGCGCTTCGGGGTTCCGGTGTACTTTTACGAGGCGGCGGCGGCGCGCCCGGACCGGATCAACCTGGAGGACATTCGGCGCGGGCAGTTTGAGGGCCTGCGCGAGAGCAGCCATCGCGATGTGAGCCGGCGGCCGGATGTGGGCGGACCGGAGATCCATCGCACGGCCGGCGCTACCGCAGTGGGAGCGCGGCGGTTCCTGATCGCATACAACGTTTTTCTGGACTCGCCCAAGCCGGCGGCCGACGGCGGCTTGCCGCAGGCGGCGCAGGCCGACATTGCCGTGGTGCGCGCGATTGCCCGCTCCATCCGTGCTTCCGGGGGTGGAATGCACGGCGTGAAGGCGATTGGCGTCAGCGTAAACGGCCGCGCCCAGGTGAGCATGAACATTACCGACTTCCGGGCCACACCGGTGCGACAGATCCACGCCGCGGTGCGGGAACTGGCGGAGGACCATGGGACGGTCGTAACCGGAGGAGAGATTATCGGCCTGATTCCGCAGGAGGCGTACGAGCCGGACGCGGAATGGGTGCGCGAAATCCCCGGCTTCGACCCTGAGGCCAAGGTGCTGGAGCGCAGGCTGCAGCATCCCCTGCCGTGGCCGGAGGGTTGAAAGAAAAAGAGTTCCGCAGAAAGAGTTCTGCAAATCAGCTAAACCTTCGCATATTTCGTTCGTCCAAACACAAGTCCCACTTGCTTCCGGCGGTATTTCAGGAAAGAATGGGATGTTCTGGAATTGCGGGAGAAAACCGCAGCTGGAACTTACCGATTCAAAACGTTTGCACGGGAGTTTACTTTGCGCATCTTCGTTTCCCTATCCGAGGTTTATTCGAGATTTGCCGGGCAAGGCAAGTCTGGACTTGCGATCACTGCCGCCGTGGCGGCCATACTTGCAGTTTCGGCGCCGTTCGCTCACGCCGCTGGGCTTTCCAGCGATGCCAAGGCATCGATACCGCACGACGTTCAGCAGATCATTGTGGTGGACTACCGCGCGATGCAGAACTCGGCGGCGGCGATGAGCCTGAAGGACCGGGTGATGCCGCCTGAGTTGAAGCGGCTGGAGTCGGCGCTGGTGAACTCCGGACTGAAGGTGGATACGGATGCGGACACGCTGGCGTTCGCGGCGTTTCGCGTGACGAATCCCGACGGCAAGGGTGCGGATACGGCGCGCATTGTGGGCATTGCGCAGGGGCAGTTCCACACCCACGACATTCTGGCCAACCTGACCAAGAACAAGGTCAAGACGACAGTGATCCGCAACAACACCATTTACCCCATGGGGGCCACTGGGCTTGACGTGGTGTTTCTGAACCAGACCACGATGGTGTTCGGCGACAAGGACGCGATCAAGGCCGCGGTGGACGCGCGCGACGGCTTTGCACCGAATTTCCTGACCGACACCGACCTGGTGAGCGAGATGAGCTCAGTGGATAGCCACGCGGTATGGAGCCTGCTGGACGCCAAGGGCACGCAGATGATGATGAAGAGCGTGCTGGGCGAGGCGTCGCAGATTGCCGACTATGACACGGTGAAGAACCGCATGGGCCTCTCACACTACACCATGGACTTCTCCAACGGCGTGAAGTTCAACATGGGCGTGAATATGTCCGACACGATTACGGCGGCCACCTGCGCAACCCTGCTGAAGGGGGTGGCGATGCTGCGCAAGGCGCAGGGAACCCCGCTGGAAAAGACCGCGCTGGATGCAACCACGATCGACTCCAGCGGCGGGGTGCTTTCGGTCGAGTATTCCTCCACGGACAGCCAGTTTTCCAGCCTGCTGACGTCACCCCTCTTCCAGTCGGTGGTGAAGTAGCAACGAAGAAGATATGGCGAGGGGTAAAGCGGCAGGGGCGAAGAGCCTCTGCCGCTTTCGTTTTGGGGCTTACGGCGCGGCTGAAGGCGTGCCCCCTAAGCAAAACGGACTTCTTTAATAGCTTCGACTGCGTCTTCCGTCGACCTTGTTCGTGGCGCTTAAAAGCCCCAACCTAATCCCCGATACGAAGATTCTGACCTTCGCCTGAGAAGGACAAGGCGGTTCACGGGAAGGGGACGAACTTGGCGGCGCAATTGGGCAGGCTGCCCTTGGCTTGTTTGCCGGTGACGGTGGCGTCATCGCCGGTCAGGATGAGGTTCACGGGGCCGGCGCCGAAAGCGATGTCGGTGTGGGTGGCTTGCGCTTTGTACTGGTCCGCGCGATCGAGGGCAAACGCGCCATCCAGTTTCACCTCGATGCGGTGGGTATCGTCGAAGCCGTTGAACTGAATTTTTCCGCCACCGGCCAGGCGCACATTGTGGAGCGTGATGTCCTGGTAGACCGGCAGCTCGATGGCTTCCTTGCCGGGAAACGTATACGCGGTGTCGAACAGGATTGGGTTCTTCGAGTCGCGAATGCACACGTCGTCGTAGACCACGTCCTCGACCAGGCCGCCATGCCCCGCGCTGGAGTTGATACGGATTCCATTATCCGTGCCGTCGAGCGAGAGGTCCTCAACGCGAATTGCACTCACGCCACCGTCGGTTTCGCTGCCGATGGACATTCCGTGTCCCCAGTAAAAATGGTTGTGGCTGACGGTCATGTTGGTGGTGGGGCCGTCGCCGGCCTTGATGGCGACGTTGTCGTCGCCGGTGCGAATGTAGGACTGGGTGATGGTGATGTTCTTTGACTGTGCGGGGTCGATGCCGTCCGTGTTGCGCGCAGTTTTGGGGGTGTCGATCTTCACGCCCCAGACGGTAAAGCCGTCGCCACGGTGGAAGGCGACGTGGAGGTTGGGGGAGTTGCGGAGGGTGATGCGGTAGAGAGTGAAGTCGTCGGAGAGATCGGTGTCGATCATGCGCGGCGCCTGCTGGCGGCCACCACTACGGGCGTCCTCGGCCAAGTCCCACCAGCTCTTGCCGGCGAGCTTGCCATCGACCACCATTCTGGCGCCGCCCTGGCCGTCGATGACGCCGTCGCCCATGATGGCGGAGCCGGTGGCGTTCTTTACGGCGATGAGCGGCTTGCACCCGCTGGAGGAATCGTTCACCAGACCGCAGCTTCCCGGGGTGATGGCGTAGGATTCAGGATTGCGCGAACCGTAGAGTGTGGCGCCTTTGTCGATGAGCAGGGTGACCCCGGCGCGCAGTGCGATGGGCCCGGTGAGAAATGCGGTGTTTGCCCCGTCGGGGGCCAGTTCGACCGCGTGGACCTGGTCGCATTGGTCCAGCGCCTGCTGGATTCGCGTGGTGTCGAGGCCGGTGCGATCGGAGCCTGCCTGGTCGGCGCGCACTTCGAGTTGACCGCTGGTGGCCGAGGCAGTGGTGAGGGTCGATTTCAGTGTGACGCACGCCGGGGGAAGGACCGGTTCCTTCACGGCTCGCATGTCCTGCGCTGGGAGGTTCGCGGCGGCGGCGACGAGGACGGGGAGAAGAACAGCGATTCGACCGGACGGCTTCACAGTTCACCAGAAAATACAGCAGAACCATGGTAGCGCGCCGATGCCGGTCGAGTCAGGTATTTGGAAGGGGCGCGGCCGTCTGCCCCGCGGAGATGTCAATTTCGATAGACTCGTGTTGGGGCTCGCAAACCGGGGAGGCGCATGACGGCCGGATTGAGGTTTTTGTGGACAGCGACGCGCGGGCATCGGCTGCGACCATGGCGCAGCGACTACCTGAGATGGAGATTGGAGACCTTTACCGGGAAACACGCCGAAGATGTAGGCCTGCGGGAGTTCTGGCGATTCCTGGTTGCGGAGCGGAGGCAGATTCTTCGGTTTCTGCGCTGGCTGGCCGAAATGCGGGAGTACGCGGGCGCGGGCGAACCGCGATAAAGACGCGTGCGTTCCAATCCCGGGGGGAGTCACCAATCGGGACATCGCTGCTTTCAGTGAAAGCACATGCGGCAACTGCTACCGTGGGGGGCTGGCGTCCCTCCCGCCTCCCTCAGTCGCTCAACACATCGGCGTTATAGTTCAGCAGCAGCGTCTTGCCCGGCGAGGGCAACTTGCCCAGCGGAATGGTCGTGTCGATGGTGGCATTTCCCCGGATGACCACGTTGGTCAGGCGAATGGTGTTGCCGTTCGTAAACTGCATGTAGAGCGGCAGACGCATGACGAAGTTGTTTGAGACGTTGCTCTGCACCAACTTCAGATGCACGCTGGTGATACCATCGGCCCCGACAGAGAATTCCGAGCCGATGGTGTAGTGGGGAAGTTCGGTCCCATAAACGTACTCGTCGAAGAACCAGTCCAGCTTGCCGTTGCCGCGCAGGTCCATGGTCTTTGGCATGGATTTCTCCATCGACGCCTTGAAATCCTCCGTCGTCGCCGCCTTGCCCGCATAGTCCGCAACAAACTGCTGCATCGCGCGCTTGAAGGGCGTCTCGCCGTCGGTGGGCGTCCAGAACTGCATCTCCAGCATGTGCAGGATGTAGGCACCCTTGCTGTAAATCAGCATCTGGTAGACATCCTCGCCGGACTTCGAATTGGACACGCGCTCTCCCATGGTCAGGGCTCCGGCATCGATCGGGCGCACGCCCTCGGCATTCTTCTGCAGCAGGTTCTTCTGCTGCTCTTTCCAGAAGTCGCGGAAGTCGTCCATTTTCGGCGATGTGTTCATCAGGAAAACGCCGACCGAGAAGTTGGCGAAGCCCTCGCTCATCCATTGGTCGCGATAGCTCTTGAAGCCCACCAGGTTCCCCCACCATTGGTGCGAGACCTCATGCGGCGTTACCTCGCGCCAGTAGCTGGCGTCGTAGTCCAGCAGCCCCAGTTGGTGCTGCACCGTCTTGTCCCAGAAACCGCAAATGGGCAGATACACCAGCATCGGCCAGCTCTGGCCGTAGTTGCAGGCTGTCTGCTCCGTCAACGCTACGTGGTCATACGGCAGCTTGCCGAAGAAGTCCGAATAGATCTGGATGGCGGCGCTGCCCTGCGAGACCTCGTTCTTCAGGGCGCCTACCGCGGACAGTCCGCCCAGTGTGCCCGACTCCGCCAGTGGCGCATACATATCCGGCACACCGGTGTCGGCGTAGGCGTCCACAGCAAATCCTTGCGGCGTCTTCGCGCCGTTCGTCTTGAAGTCGCCGAGGTTGAAGCCCGCAACCGGAATCGGCGACCCACTGTCCCAGACCGCCTTCGCCATTCCGCCGCCTTCCTGAGTCAGGCTCACCTGCCTGCCGGTCGCGACGATCTGCAACTGCTTCGGTATGTGGAAGGTCATGTGGAAGTTGGCGAAGTCTCCAAACTGCGACTGCCCGGACGGATACCAGCTATCGCGTGCTCCGGACATCAGGTAGTAGGTGTCGTTGCCATCGAAGCGCAGCGCGTCCTTGCCGTCATAGACCGTCAGCAGCCGCACCGTATCTCCGGCCTTGGCCGGCGCCGGCAGAATGACGCCGAAATCCGGGTCGAGCTTCTTATCCTCCTGCACAAAGTCGAGCGGCTCGCCGCTCTCGCCGTACACACCCGATACCCGCAACGCCGGATACAGGTTCAGCCGCACCACCCGCACGCCGTCGCGCAGTACCTTGAAGGTCGTAACCGCCGAGGTTTTCATCTCGCCCGAGTGTTCGATGGTGACATCCAGCGCCTCGTCGGTCACCTGGACGCGCTGCCCGCGGTTCTTTGCGTCAGCGTGCTCCATCTTGTAGGCCACCCACGGCTGCATCTCGGCGTCGCTCCAGGTCGTCAATTCCACCTCGTCGGGCGAGGCGTGTGGAGTGCCCTCGGGATCGACGATGAACAGCACATTCTTCCCCGTGAGTATGTTCCCCATGCGAAAGGAGGCCAGGAAGAATTGGCCCTGCCCGTTGGCGATCACGTCGGCCAGTATCCGCAGATCGACGTTGTCGCTCAAGTCCTTGCGATAGTTCCTGGCCAGGTCTTCCGCCGCCGCTCGCACATGCCCGTCGGGAGCGCCCGCGGCTCCCGCCGAGGCCTTGCGAATGTCATCCACGGTGCCGTCGGTGAAGCGCAACACCAGGGTGGTGAAGTCCTGGGTCATCGCGCCGCTTTTGGTCAGCAACGCCAGCGAGCGCTGCTCGCCGGTATCCTTCACCGTCAGTTCGAAGCGGCCATTGCCCTCGAAAACCGCGCCGGTCACGTGCCCCGCCACCGGCGCGTAAAAGTAGAAGACGCCCTGGTCGAAGTGGAAGACTCCGCCCTCGCGCTCGAGTTTGAAATCCTTCACCGTAATGGTCTCGGCGCCAGGCTCTTCCCTCCGCAACGCATCGTAGGTTGCCATCGCATTGGGCTTCTTCGCCGCGCCATTCGGTTCGATTGGTTTTGCTGCAGTCTGCGCGCACGCACAGGCCGCCAGAAAGAGCGCTGGAAGGAGGCCGAGTCTTGCAATCATATCCAACCACGCTACGCTGCCATCGGAACATTCCACAAAGAAATAATCCCCGGACAGACCGAATATCGCACATTCACTGCGAATACCGCTTCTGCCCTCGGCCTTCGAGCGCCGCCCCACGTTCTGCCGGCCGCCGCGCTCCTCCGGCGTGCGGCGGTACAATCAAATTCGCAGATGGCCTACCAGGTACTCGCCCGCAAATATCGTCCCCAGCGCTTCGCCGACGTCGTCGGCCAGGACCACGTCACCGTGACCCTGATGCACGCGCTCGCCCAGAACCGCATCGCCCACGGCTACATCTTCAGCGGCCATCGCGGCATCGGCAAAACCACCATCGCACGCATCCTGGCCATGGCCCTGAACTGCCGCAACACCATCGGCTCCGCAGAACGCCCCACGCCCGAGCCCTGCGAGGTCTGCGACAGCTGCATCGAGATCAAGGCCGGCAACTCTGTCGACGTCATCGAGATTGACGCCGCTACGAATCGCGGCATCGACGAGATCCGCGAACTGCGCGACGCCGCCCGCTACCGCCCCGCGCGCGACAAGTACAAAATCTACATCCTGGACGAGGCCCACCAGATTACCGATGCCGCGTTCAACGCACTGCTGAAGACACTGGAAGAGCCGCCCGACCACATCGTCTTCATGATGGCCACCACCCAACCCGAGGACTTTCCCCAGACCGTCCGGTCGCGTTGCCAGCACTTCAGTTTCCACGCCGTCAAACTGGTGGACATCATGGCCCAGCTGCGATCGATTGCAGAGGCGGAGGGCGTCGCTGCCGACGAGACCGCGCTCTCCCTGCTGGCCGAGGCAGGCGACGGCTCCATGCGCGATGCGCTCTCCATCATGGACCAGGCCATCGCCAGCGCGCCCACCGAAGGCGGCCATGCCCGGCTGGATGCCGCCCAAATTCGCGAGCTGATGGGCAGCGTCCCCAACACAGTCTTCGAGCGGATGATGGAGGCAGTCGACGGCAATCGCTCCGCCGAGGTGATTACGGCGGCCAACCAACTCCTCGACGCCGGGAACTCGCCGGCGCAACTCGCCCGCCAGTGCGTCCGCTATCTCCGCAACGCGCTGATCGCCAAGATCGCCGGGCTCCTACCCGAAGGCGCGGCTACCGAGGGCGTGGGTAACGAGTTGCTGCAAATCTCCCCCGAGGAGCAGCGCCGTGCCGCCCGCACCGCCGCCCTGTTCAGCGAAGAGGAACTGACCCGCTTCCTGCAGGTCATGCTGCGCACCTTCGACGAGCTGGGCTACCGGCAGGAGCAGCGCTTCCACTTCGAACTCGGCCTGCTGAAGCTGGTCCACCTGAGCCGCCTGTTGCCCATCGAGGAAGCGCTGAGCCAGGCGGGCGGAGCCAGCGGCCGCAGCGGTGCAGCCCCTGACGCACCCCGCGCAGCCTCCGCCGCACCCCGCGCAGTCCCAGCGGCACAGTCAGGCGCTGCGAAACCTCAGGCCGCACCCGCCCGTCCCGCGTTCTCGCCCTTCGAACAAGACCGCAACCGCCGCCATCCCGAAGGCTCAGCCGCCGCTCCCATCAGTGTCGCCGCCGTGGCCGCGCACCCGGTTCCTGAGACCCGTGGCGCGACGGCGGTGTCGATCGCACCCACATCCCGCTCCGCGCCGGAGAGCGGTCCAGTGCCGGTTCCAGCGCCTGTGCCCGTCGAGCTTCCCCACACGGCGCCTCATCCCGGAGCAGCAAAATCCGACCCACAGCGGGCCGTCGTAGAGGCTCTCGCGGCTGCCAACCTGTCTGCCGCCGCCGACGCTATGGCCGATGCGGTGTGGACCCTCGCCGACGGCGAAGCTCAGATCCAGAGCGAGCTGTCGAAGACCATGCTGCCCGTCGTGATGAATCCCGAGGCGGAAAAGATCGCGCGCGGCGCTCTGCGCGGTGCGGGCATCACCCGGCTCACCCTGCTGCCCGGGACAGCAACGCCCGCCGCCCCCCAAAAACCGCGGCCGGCTCGTAATGGCTCAGTCCAGGCCAAGGCCCTGGAGCATCCCATGGTGCAGCAGGCGCAGAAGCTCTTCGACGCCGAGGTGCAAACGGTCATCGATCTGCGCGAAGACAGCTAGTCCCCTCGAACCTAGTACTCAGGACCTGAACCGATGAACCTTTCCGATCTTGGCAAGATGAGAGAAATGATGTCGCAGGCACGCGAGATGCAGGCGCAGATGGAGCAGAAGCTCGCCGAGACCATTGTGGAAGCTGAGACCGGCGGCGGCATGGTCCAGGTGCGGATGAACGGCAAGAAGGAAGTCCTGCGCCTGAAGATCGAGCCTACCGCGCTGGGCGCCTCCACTGGCGACATCGAACTGCTGGAGGACCTGATCGCCGCAGCGATCAACGAAGCTGGCCGCCGCGCCGACGAGGCCATGAAGTCCTCGGTCAGCGGCATGCTAGGCGGCCTTGCCGGAGGGCTCAACCTCCCGGGAATGGAATAGGTCTGCACATGGCGCGATTCGCCGAGCCCATGTCCCGCCTGATCGACGAGTTGAAAAAGCTGCCCGGCATCGGGACCAAATCGGCGCAGCGGCTCGCTTTCCACCTCCTGCGCTCGTCCGACGCCGACGCGAAGGCGCTTGCGGCCGCCATCCTGGTGCTTCGGGAACAGCTGCGGCTCTGCTCCATCTGCAACAACATTACCGACGTCGATCCCTGCGGCTACTGCAGCAACGCCGTGCGCGACCAGCAGATCATCTGCGTCCTTGAAGAGCCTACCAACATCGCTACAATCGAGAAGACCCGCAGCTACAACGGCGTCTACCACGTGCTGCACGGCACGCTCTCGCCCATCGGCGGTGTCGGTCCGGAACAACTCCGCATCGCCAACTTGCTCACCCGCCTCGTTCCTTCCGCATCCTCCGGGCAGGACGGCAGCATCAGTGCGTCCGCGGAAGATAACGGCAGCGGAGGCATCCGCGAAGTGATCCTGGCCACCTCACCTACCACTGAGGGCGAAGCGACCGCCGCCTATCTCGCCGCAGAGATCCGCCGGGTCGCGCCGGCGCTGCGCGTCACCCGCATCGCCACTGGCGTCCCTGCCGGCTCCGACATCGAATACGCCGACGAAGTCACGATGAGCCGTGCCATGGAAGGCCGCCGCGACTTCTGATTTCCGTTGCCGCGCCCTGCGATCGCCGGGGAGCCGAACCTCGGAAGGCAAGATTCGCTGTGCCAAAAACCGCCTAAAGGGCCATCCAACTGATACAAGAATCTAGGACTCTATCGTTCTTGAGGAAATACTTGTGACCGGCGTCTTAGGAAGTCGTTCCCTGTCTCCCACGCTGCGCTTCTCCCTGGTCGCCCCGGCGGCCGTTCTCGTGCTGTGGCTTTGCCCGGCACTCTCCCTGGCACAAGCGTCCGGAACCGATGCGGGCGGGGCAGCCTCGCCCGGGGCAGTCGCTACCGACAATGTCTCCAGCCCGGCAGTGCCCACGCCGGTTCGGAAACACCCGCTCCGGCCCATTGAGCTTGCGATTCAGTTCGGTCAGACCGTCGGCAGCGTTCGCATCTACGCCTTCGCGCAGGACCGCTCCGAGGAACTCTGGGGAGTTAAGTACATCCACCCGTCCGGCGGTTTCGGCCCCATCCGCTGCGACTTCTTCATGCAGGCGATTCCCGTGTACCGGCTGATCCAGCCCAAGTACTACGACTACCAAAGCGTCGCACTCACCACCGAGCGCCGTTCCGTCTTCGGCGCCGCCATCCTGCCGCTGGGGGAACGCGTGGTGGTAAACCCACGGCAGCGGCTACAGGCGTCGTTGTATTCCAGCGGCGGTTTTTCCTATTGGACGCGACGCATTCTCACCGAAGGCGGCACCCGGCTCAACATCAACGTCCAGTTTGGAACCGAGTTCGAATACGTGATGAGCAACAATCACTCCATCTCGTTCGGCTACGCCATCAACCACATCTCGAACGGCAATATCCACTACAAAAATCCCGGACTGGACTCCAATCTCTTTTGGGTCGACTACGCATTCCACCTGAAACGGCGTTCTGAGCGCGGGAAGTGAGCTTCGCCGGATTGTGAGGCGCGACGATGCGTGCCCCTTTAGCTCGACACCGTCCGCAGACCCTCGCCGGTCATCTCCTTCGGCTTGTCCAGATGCAGCAGCGACAGGATGGTCGGCGAGATGTCGCGCAGACTGCCGTCCGGCCTCAGGCTCACCGTCCCGTTTGGCGCATCCGTGATCAGGATGAACGGCACCGGGTTGGTGGTGTGCGCCGTGTGCGGGCCGCCCGTCACTGGATCGATCAGCATCTCTGCGTTGCCGTGGTCCGCGGTCACCAGCAGCGCACCACCGACCTGCTTCACCGCTTTATAGACCCGCCCCAATTCGCGATCCACCGTCTCCACCGCGCGCACCGTCGGCTCCAGTTTGCCCGAGTGACCCACCATGTCCGCGTTGGCGAAGTTCACAATGATCACATCGAACGCCGTATCGTTCACCGCCTTCACTACCGCATCGGCAATCCCCGCTGCGGACATCTCCGGCGCCAAATCATACGTGGCCACCTTCTGCGACGGCACCAGCACGCGGTCTTCCCCGCCAAACGGCTTCTCAATCCCACCGTTGAAGAAATAGGTCACGTGGGCGTACTTCTCCGTCTCTGCGACCCGCAGATTGCGCAGGTTGGCTTTGGCCATCAGGTGCGCCAGCAGATTATCCATGGACTCCGGCGGGATCACGATGGGCAGCTTGAAGTTCTTGTCGTACTGCGTCATGCAGACGTAGTGGATGTCCGCGGGCACCATGTTGCGCGGGATTTCCAGATCAAGCTCCGCTGCTTTGGGCAGGTCCAAACCACCATTCGCCGTCAGGCCCCCCCTGGTATTGGAGACGTTGCGCGCCAGCACTCGCGTAATCTGCCGTGCCCTGTCGGCGCGGTAGTTGAAGTTGATCACCACATCGTTGTCGCGGATCGGCCCTACCGCATGGCCATCGTCATCGACCACCGTAAACGGCGGAATGAACTCGTCCGTAATTCCGTTGTGATACAGGTCCTTGACGCGCGCCGCAGCGTCCGCGTAGGTCCCTCCCTGCGGATGCCCCGTCACCAGTGCATCGAACGCCTGCTTCTCTTTCTCCCAGCGCAGATCCCGGTCCATCGCATAGTAGCGTCCGCTGACGCTGGCCAGTTCTCCGACGCCAATCTCGCGAAACTGCTGCTGCAACCCCGACAGGTACATCAGCCCGCCGGTCGGCGAAGTATCACGGCCGTCCATGAAAGCGTGCACAAATACGCGCTTCACCTTTTGCTGCGCAGCCAGGCGAATCAGCGCGTAAAGATGGCGCTGGTGCGAATGCACGCCGCCATCCGACAGCAGCCCGATGAAGTGGATCGCGCCACCCTTTGCCTGCGCCGCAGCCACGGCCGCCAGCAGGGTCGGGTCGGTGTAGAACGACCCATCCGCGATGGCCACGTCGATGCGCGTCATGTCCATGCGCACAATGCGGCCGGCACCCAGGTTCAGGTGTCCAACCTCGGAGTTGCCCATCTGGCCATCCGGCAGCCCCACAAAATGGTCGCTTGCATGCAGCAGCGTGTTTGGGAAGTCGCGCAGCAGCGCGTCGTACACCGGCTTGCGTGCCAGAGCAATCGCATTGCCGTGCGTATGGGCCCGGTAACCCCAGCCGTCAAGAATCGTCAGAACAATCGGTTTCGCCATGTCCAGTCAGGATAACAAGGTCGGCGCGGCGTGACTGTGAGGCCGGTCACTGCCGGCGTTCGTCCGCCGCTGCGCCTCTAAAAACAAGCGGAGCCGCGCTCAAAGCTCGGCTCCGCCAATTGGCTTACGATTCACGCCAACTTATGCGTAGCTGGAAACGCTGGCCGCGTTCCGTGCGCCGCGCTCACGGCTAATTGTCTCCACGTAGCCGCTCTGCTTCAGTGCCTCCAGCGGCTCATTCGGAAGCTTCCGCGCCTCGCGCCACTGCTTTACGACGGGCCGTACGTCGGTCCAGAACGCCCCGCGGAAGAGCTGCTCCGCCGCCACCAGATCGCACGATTGCTGCTGGACGGCCAGCTCTTCCTGGTCCACCAGAGCCGCCTTGGCAAACAACTCCTGCGCCATCACCACGGTCTGCACCGCAGCCTCCATCTTGCCCTTCAGGTTGTGGCTCTGGTCGATCATGTAGGCGATCCCTGCAACGGCCGGTGAATCGCTGCTGAGAATCTCATTGAAGATGCGGAATACCTGGTACGGATCGATTGAACCGATGGTCAGGTCGTCGTCCGCGTATTTGCGGTCATTGAAGTGGAACCCACCCAGCGCATCGCAATGCAGCAGCCAGGTCACAATCTGCTCGATGTTGGTGCCCTGCAGGTGGTGCCCGGTATCGACCAGCACCTTGGCCTTCGGGCCCGCGCGCCGCGTTAGTTCCAGTGCCATGCCCCAGTCGGCAATGTCCGTGTGATAGAAGGCCGGCTCAAACGGTTTGTACTCGACCAGCATCCGCTGGTTGTTGCCCAGTGCGGCATGGGTTGTCGCCAGCACCTCTTCCATCCACTCGATCCGCTTGCGAATGCTCTGCGTGCCCGGATAGTTCGACCCGTCCGCAATCCACAGGGAAACATCCTTCGAGCCCAGCTCCCGCCCGATTTCAACCGAATCCAGCAAGTGAGCCAGCGCATTGCCGCGAATCTCCGCACTGGGATTGCAGATCGATCCGAACTTGTATTCCTGTGCCTGGAAGAGGTTCGGGTTGATCGACCCCGCTTTCACTCCAAAACGGCTCTCCAGCCGCTTGATCTCCGCAACATCGCCCTTGCCATTGGGCAGATCCCAAAGCACATGTAGCGCCACCGTCGGGCTGGCCCCGGTCAGTTCGTTCACCTGCGCCGCATCGGCAAACTTCTCTTCGATCGTGGTAGCGGCGCCCGGCTGGGTGAACTTGCCAAATCGCGTCCCGGTGTTGGCGAAGCCCCACGAAGGAACCTCAATCCGGAATCCGTCCAGCGCTGCAAATATCCTCTCCGTCGCACTCGCGCCGGCCCCTACCCCATCCTCGCTCATAGAAAAATCCCTCAGCCCTCAATTATGGAAATATACTCTCTATTGAAACAATTCGGCGATAGACAAAGCAGTATTCTTTGCGGAAAACCTGCCAACTCGAAGAATGGGATGCAGAAATTCCGGCCTACGGAACGAGAATCACGTCCAAAAATCGTGGCCCATGGACCCCTTTGATCCGTGTCATCTCAATATCCGCCGTTGCTGACGGGCCGGATACAAAGGTGGTTGCCAGCGAAGCCGTCGCTTCCAGGCGCGCTATTGCCTCCGGCACCGTCTCCACCACATCCGTTGCCTGTACGACACACAGGTGATAGTCCGGAACCAGTGTTGGCGCGCGCCTTCCCTGCCCCGGAACATTCTGCAGCACAATCGTCCCGGTCTCCGCGATGGCCACCGTCGACGCCGTCACCACGCCGTCGAACCCATCCAGTTCCGTCACCGACAGGCCATCGTCGGTAACAAATTCAAAGCCCGCGGGAAGCGCTTCGCCAATCGCCTCCGCCAGACCCGCCGGCACCACCAGCCGCCGCTTGCCATGCTCGGCCAGAATCCGAGCAATCTCTACGCCGACTTCCCCGGCCTTCGCCCGCACCACACTGGCATCATAGTCGCGCAGCCGGTCTTCCAGCAGTTCCAGCACCGCATCGCGCTCCAGCGAGCCAGTCTGCTTGTAGTTTCGCGGCAGCGTCTTCCACTCACCGCGAATGGCCGCGTCATCGGTCTGGGGCACGTCCCCCAGTGCCGCGCGAATGCGCCGTAGCACTTCCTCCCGCGCTCCTGCTGCCACCGCTTCAGCGCCCATTGCGTCCTGCCTTCTCCTCGTCCGTGGCTCGTCGGCCCGGCGCGTCTTTTCCGCGTTGTTCAAACCATTCCCGGAAGGTCTGTTTCGGCATGACGCGCAGGTCGCGGACCTGAGTCCAGCCGCCCAGCATCCCCGGCAGCCAGTCAATCCAGCCCACGCCCTGCCCATCCTTGTGCGACAGCGGCAACTCAGCCAGCCGCCCCATCTTCTGCGACGCCCGGAAGACCCCTTCGCTGCGGAATACCATCGCCACCGCCTTCAGCGCCATCACCTCCGGGTTGGCCAGGATATTCAACCCCGCCGACTGCTGCTTGACAACCTTGCTCCGCAGGTGGATGAGCACCTCTGGGATATTGATCTTCACCGGGCAAACCTCGTAACACGCTCCGCACAGGCTGGACGCGTAAGGCAAACTCTGTGCGTGGTGCATCTCCATCAACTGCGGCGTCAGAATCGCCCCAATCGGACCCGCGTACACGCTCCCATACGCGTGCCCGCCCGTCTGCTGATACACCGGGCATGCGTTCTGGCACGCGCCGCAGCGAATACAGTTGAGAGTCTGCCGCGACTCTTCGTCCGCGAGGATCTCCGTCCGTGCATTGTCCATCAACACCACGTGAAACGCGCGCGGCCCATCGCCTCCAGGCGACTTCGTATCCACGCCCGTCCAAAGCGAGTTGTACGGATTCATGCGCTCGCCCGTCGCGCTCCGCGGCAGCAACTGCAGCATTACTTCCAGGTCCTGAAACGTCGGCACCACCTTGTCGATGCCGGCAACCGAGATCAGTGTCTCCGGCAGCGTCAGGCACATCCTTCCATTGCCCTCGCTTTCGACGATGCAAACACTGCCAGTCTCCGCGACCAGAAAGTTCGCACCGCTCACCGCTGTCTTCACCCGCAGAAACTTTTCGCGCAGGAATCTTCGCGCCGCGTCCGCAAGGTCCTGCGGCGTTCCGCCCAACTCCGGCAGCTTCATCTCGCGCCGGAAGATCTCCCGGATCTGCGCACGGTTCTTATGCAGCGCGGGCACCACGATGTGCGACGGCTGGTCGTGCCCCAGCTGGATGATCAGCTCCGCCAGGTCAGTCTCGTACGCATGGACCCCGGCCGCCTCCAGCGCCTTGTTCAGCTGAATCTCTTCGGTGGTCATCGACTTGATCTTGATGACCTCGGTGGGAGGCTTGCCATCGACCAGGCTCGCCTTCACAATCCCGACGACGATCTGGCGCGCGTCCTCCGCGTTCCGCGCCCAGTGCACCACTCCACCCGCGACCGTGCAGTTCCGCTCAAACTCCTGCAGGTAGTAGTCCAGGTGCCGCATCGTATGCTGCCGAATCTGCTTGCCTGCCTCGCGCAAGTCCTGCCAGTCCGGCATCTCGGCCACAACTTTGGCCCGCTTGGTCTGGATCACCTTGGTGGCATGCCGCACGTTCTTGCGCAGTTGCGAATCGCGAATCAGCGTCTTCGCCGCAACCTGGAACTTTGGCGCAGTTCTCGGGTCCAGTGCTTCGCCACTCACGCCGGCACCTCTTTAGTCCGCCAGTTATTGTCGACTCGCTTATTCTCGACGACCATGCAACAAAGACCTTTCCAGCTTCTTTGCCACCGCCACCCTTTCTTAGCAGCTGGCGCATTCTTCTCAATGTAGGAGGCAGCCAATTCCGCCGAAAGTGGCCGATCGCAGCGAGGGCACCTCGGCGAGCGTCCCTTCCTAAAACCTCCACCACACTGGCACGGTTCCAGTAGTGGCTCCATTGGGGAACAAATCTCTTGCTGAACTTCGCAATTCTCAATCTTTGGCCAACGATTGTCCCACATCGAAAGAATCGCTGTCCTTCCGCACAAGTCGCTATAGGCGTAAGAACAGTCACCAAAGCCACAATGATAGATCGCGTACTGGAACCGTTCGCGGCAGTGCTCACACAGCCCCAAGTTCGGATCTTGCGCTGTCATTGGCCGCCCTCTTCGCTCGCCAGAATCTCCGCAATGTGGATCGGTCGCACACCCGTCCGCTCCCGGTGCAGCGCGCCGCCAATGTGCATCAGGCACGAGTTATCGCAGCCCGTCACCGCCTCTGCCCGGGTATTCAGCACGCCGCGCACCTTCTCCGACAGCATCGCGCTGGAGACCTCGGCGTTTTTGATGGCGAAGGTCCCACCAAATCCGCAGCACTGCTCCAGGTTCTCGATCTCCACAAGGTCGATCCCACGCACCGCGCGCAGGAGCTGCATCGGCCCATCGCCAACGTGCAGGCTGCGCAGCCCGTGGCAGCTCGCGTGGTAGGTCACGCGGTGCGGATAGTACGCGCCAACGTCCTCCAGCCCCAGCTTCTGCGTCAGAAATTCCGAGAACTCCCACACTTTGGCTAGCAGCGCAGCCACTTCGGCCTTCAGCTTTTCGTCCTTCAACCGCTCTGCCATCAGCGGATAGTGGTCTCGCATCATCGCCACGCAGCTGGTGGACGGGCTTACCACCGCCTCCGAATTCCGGAATTGCTCGACGAAGCGTTTCAGCAGCGGAAACGCCTCTTCCTGATAGCCCGTGTTCCAGTGCATCTGCCCGCAGCAGGTCTGGCCGGCGGGAAAGTCGACTGTATGCCCCAGTCGTTCCAGCACGCGAACGACTGCCTTGCCCGTCTCCGGAAACAGCGTGTCGTTATAGCAAGTAATAAACAGTGAAACTCGCAAAACTTCTTCCCTTCTCTGCTCCAGCACCGAGCCGCACACGTCACGCAAACATCGCGGTTAGCTCAGTTTCTCTGTGCATGTCCGCACGGGTGGGCCTTGAAGCCCTGGTCGTCTACCCTCGCATTCACCTTAGTCCAATAGACAATCTATTTCCACAATAGAAACCCGTCAGGTACGATTGATACGCGTTCTCACACAATCTTGCACCGTTGCGAGGCATCTTGGGACCGAACCCACTTTTAGGCGTCATCTTTCACTGGATCGGCGGCTTCTGTTCCGCCACCAATTTCATCCCGTTCCGCCAGATTAAGCGCTGGTCATGGGAAGTCTACTGGATCATCCAGGGCTTCGCGGCGTGGATCATTGCGCCCACGCTGCTGGCCTGGATCTTTGTCCCGCACCTGCACTTGATCCTCGCCACAGCCTGGCACAACAACCCATCCTCCATCGGCTATGCCGTCCTCTGGGGCATCTGCTGGGGGGTCGGCGGAATCACCTTCGGCCTCGCCATTCGTTACCTCGGCATCGCCCTTGGCTACGCCATCGCGCTCGGCCTCTGCGCTTTCTTCGGAACCCTCGTCCCGCCGGTGTACCACCGCGAGATCGGGACGCTGTTCCATCAGACCTCAGGCAGGGTCATTCTCGCGGGGGTGCTTGTCTGCCTCATCGGGGTCGCGGTCAATGGCGCCGCCGGCTACTCCAAGGAAAACGAGATTACTCCCGAAGCCAAGGCGGAAGCCGGCGAACGCGACTACAACTTCGGCAAGGGCATCGCCATCGCCATCCTGGCGGGCTTCATGAGTTCCTTCTTTGCTTTCGGCCTCGACGCCGGCAAGCCCATCGCCGCCCTCGCCCGCGTTCAACTGATCGCCAACCACCGGCTCGACCTCTGGGCCAACCTCCCGGTCCTGATCGTCGTCCTGCTCGGCGGTTTCGCCACCAACTTCATCTGGTCCGCCATCCTCATCTTCCAGAACGGCTCAATCAAGCAGTTCGCCGGGGAGCCTGGAATCAACCCCATGCGCGCCGCTGCCACCTCGGGCGACACCCTGGTCGACTTCGACCCGCTGGACCCCTCCACCTACGACCGGCTTGCCCCGCACACTCTCTTCGCGAACTACATCTTCGCCGCCATGGCCGGCGTCATCTGGTATTTCCAGTTCTTCTTTTACTCCATGGGCCAGACCAAGATGGGCAAGTACGACTTCTCCTCCTGGACGCTGCACATGGCCTCGATCATCATCTTCGCCACCCTGTGGGGCCTGGTGCTGCGGGAGTGGCACGGCACCAGCATGCGTACCAAGCTGCTGGTCACCTGCGGCCTCTTCCTGCTGGTCGGCTCGACCGTCATTGTCGGCTACGGTAACTACCTCCACGCCGTCTTCGGCAACTAGATCCCGCTCCGGTTCGCGCTCGCGGACCGGAGCCGGGTATCTTCCCGGCTTCCCCCTGTTGCCGCATATTCACACGGCTGTTTCACATCTGCGTCACAATAGAGGGCACGGGCTTTTCCGTGCTGGGAGGCGAAGCAATGCCGCGCACTCATTTCCATCAACAACTCGCAGCGCTCAAGGACAAGCTGCTGGCCATGGCGGCTTTGTCGCAGCAGTCGCTGGAGTTCTCGGTGGAAGCCTACGTCGAGCGGAACCTTGCGCTGTGCGACCATGTGATCGAGATCGAAGACGCCATCAACTCCGCCGAAACCACGGTCGACGAGATGGCCTACGAACTGCTCGCCAAGGAGCAGCCCATGGCCATCGACTTGCGCTTCATCCTCTCCGTCATCAAGATCAACGGCGACCTGGAGAGAATCGGCGATCAATCCACCAACATCGCGGAGAAGGTCCTGAAGATGCAAGGCGCGCCGGAGATTTCCCTTCCCGTCGACATCTACAAGATGGGCGAGTGTGTCGGCATCATGATTCGCACTGCAATCCAGGCGCTGCTGGAGGCTGATGCCAAGATGGCCGAAAGCGTGCTCACCATGGACGACGAAGTGGACGACATGAACCGAGCCCTTCAGAACGAGCTGGTCGAAGTGATGCAGCAGCATCCTGAGGTGGCTGAGCAGGCCCTGAACGCCATCATCATCGGGCGCAACCTGGAACGCGCCGGCGACCACGCCACCAACATCGCGGAGGACGTGGTCTTCTGGCTGCGCGGCTCCGACGTGCGCCACCGCATGTCGCTCGCCGAAGCGGATTGACGCTGACTCAAAAGGTGGAAGCCCCCCATCGAGAGGTGCCGGTGGATTGGTGAGCCAACATCCATTAACCAAGTCGGTTCCCGCCGTGGTAAGAGAAAAAGTCTCTCTAAGAACAGCCGTACACTCGGCTTCTGGCCGGCCGCGGCTCATTCCATACCAACCTGCGGGGATTGTGATGAAGCCCTCATTCCTGGCTCTCGAACCTCTGACCCTTGCTCTGCTGGTTGGGTTTGTTGGCAGCAGCCTGAGCGCGCAGAGATTTCAGTGGCAGCCCTCGCAGGGCCACACGCAGGCGCCGATATGGCCGGGAGCGGCGCCCGACCCGCAACCGGTCGCGGGACCGGAGTACGCGGAGGTGACGAATGACCCCAGGGACTTCGTTGCCGGTAAGCCTGGCACTGCCATCTTCAACGTCACGCGGCCGACGATGACGGTCTACTCGCCGGTTGGGAAAAATAGAGGTGCTGCGGTAGTCGTCTTCCCCGGCGGCGGCTATCAGATTCTGGCCATCGACCTCGAAGGCACGGAGGTATGCGACTGGCTGGTGCTTCGGGGAATCACCTGTGTCGTGTTGAAGTATCGCGTAACCAATCGGGGGCCATATCCGAAGTCGGGGCCATATCCCGAGTCACCAATGGCCCTGGAGGATGCGCAGAGGACGCTGGGGCTGGTGCGCCTCCACGCCGCGGAGTGGCACATCGATCCGCACAAGATTGGGGTGCTCGGTTTCTCGGCGGGCGGCCACCTGGTGGCAGCCATGAGCGTCCACTTTGACCACCGTCTCTATCCGCCCGTCGACGCTGCCGACAAGGAGAGCTGCCGCCCGGATTTTGCCGTAGCAATCTATCCGGGGCACCTGTCGTACTCCGCGTCGGAGTACGACGCCAACTTCGGCACAAAGAAGTATGCGCTGCCGAATCCCCAGCATCTTTCGCGTGCCGATCAGCAGTTGGGGCTGAATCCCGATCTCCACATCACCAAGGAGACGCCACCGACGTTCCTGCTGCAGGCCGAGAATGATGACTCGGATAACGTGAATGACTCGCTGGCATACTACGTTGCACTGAAGAACGCCGGGATCCCCGTGGAAATGCATCTGTATGCGCAGGGCGGCCACGCGTTCGGGCTGCGGCGGACGAAACTTCCGGTTACTGCCTGGCCGCAGTTGGTAGAGACGTGGCTGGGCACGATCGGCATGATTCCACAGTAGTTGCGCTGTGCAGCCCGCGACGCATGCCGGCCCGGCGCTTGACTCAAACCATTGTGCCTATTAAACTGAAAACGATGACGACGCGTCTCCTGATCCCGCTCGGTTGCTGCTGCACCTGTTGTTGCGGTTTCGCGCGCCGTCGCTTCTGTCCCGCCTCGTAGAATCAGACAATTACGAAGCATGCGGACAAGCTGCACGAGCGCCCACGTTGATCGTGGGCATTTTTATTTTCTGCAGCTCTCTCAGTTTCAGCCTGACATCTCAGCCAGCCGCACTCAAGCACCAGGAACCTCCAGGAAACTATGATCGAACCAGCCATAGCGCCGCCACCACCCGTTGCCGCCGTCAAGGAAACCAAGGCCCAGAAGGCCGAGCGCCTGAAGCTAGCCAAGAACCCGTGGGAAGCCTGGCAGGAAGTGCGCCAGTTCGCGCGGGAAGGCCGCGCCGCAGTCCTGCCGGAGTGGGCCGAGTTCTATTTCAAATGGTGGGGCGTCTACACCCAGGGCGACGGTGCAGGAGTGACCGGCGGCAAGGACGGCGTGGGCAAGGCGACTGAGTACTTCATGATGCGCATCGGCCTGCCCAACGGCCTGCTCACCTCGCACCAATTGCGCGTCATTGGCAACCTGACCAGGAAATACGCGCGCGACCTCGCCGACATCACGACCCGGCAGAATATCCAACTCCACTGGCTGACCATCGAAGCGCTGCCTGAGATCGTCGACGCACTGACCGAGATTGGCCTCAGCCCCAAGGGCGCCTGCGGCGACGTGATGCGCAATGTTACCGGCTGCCCGCTGGCCGGACTGCATGGCCACGAACTGATCGATGCCAGCCCCTTGGCCCTCGAGATCGCCCACAAGCTTACCGCCAATCCTGACTTCTACAACCTGCCGCGCAAGTACAAAGTCTCCGTTACCGGCTGCCCGGAGTGGTGCTCCTACCCGGAGATTAACGATACGGCGCTCACCGCAATCAAGCGCATCAACGCCGCCGGACAGGAAGAAATCGGCTACACCCTGCGCGTAGGCGGCGGCCTCTCCACGGAGCCGCACCTTGGAGTGCGCATTCCCGCGTTCATCCCGCAGGACAAGGCGTACGATGTCATCCACGCCGTCATCACGATCTTCCGCGAGCAGACCGAACTGCGCGAGAACCGCACCCGCGCTCGCATTAAGTACCTCTTTATGAAGTTCGGCTGGACCGCCGAAACCATGCTCCAGGCAATTGAGGCCAAGCTTGGCTATAAGCTCGACCCCAGCCCGGTCAGCGAAGACCAGGTTCCCGGCGACATCTATCGCGACCACGTTGGTATCACCCGGCAAAAGCAACCAGGGCTCTCGGCAGTGGGCGCAAGCGTCCTGGGCGGCCGTCTTTCCGGCCAGCAACTGGAGCAGCTCGCGGACCTCGCCGACCAGTACGGTTCCGGCGAACTGCGCGCCACCATCATGCAGAACATAATCCTGGTGAACGTGCCCAATGCGCGGACGCTCGACCTGGTGCAAGCCCTCGACCGGATCGGCCTCAGGGTCGACGTCACTCCGTTCTGGCGCGGCGCCGTCGCCTGCACCGGCACCGAGTTCTGCAAGCTGGCCATCGCCGAAACCAAAGCCTTCTCCAAATGGCTCACCAGCGAGATGGAAGAGCGTCTGCCCGGCTTCGACCAGCAGATCAAGCTGCACGTCACCGGCTGCACCAACTCCTGCGGCCAGAGCTGGATCGCCGACATCGGCCTCGAAGGCAAGAAGATCAAGAAGGACGGCAAGATGGTCGATGCCTTCTATTTCTGCGTCGGCGGGGCGGTCGGCAAGTACGCGAACATCGCCCGCCAGATCGGCTACCGCGCCGCCGCCGAGGACTGCCCGGCCGCCATCGAGAACCTGCTCCGCGCCTACCTGGCTACACGCGAGCCCGGCGAGGACCTGCGCGCCTACTTCGCCCGCACCAACGACGAAACCCTCCGCGCACAGCTTGCCGGCGCCATCGTCGACCCCGTCGAACGCGACCCCGCCCCCGTAGGCGCCGGCCGCCACGCGCCGGGTGAGTAAGAGCGCCGAAGGTGCGACTTATACCAGCCTGGACCGAAGGCCTGGATTTGGGGCATAAGACGGCGCAAGAGGGCTGAAGGCCCGACATATTTGCGTCTGGAAATCTGATACAGAAGCTAGAACAATAACTTATGTCGCTTTTCCCCATCTTCCTCAAACTCGCCGCGCGCCCATGCATCGTCATCGGCGCAGGACGCCTCGCAGAGTCGAAGGTCGAGTCCCTCCTCGCCGCTAATGCCGCGGTCACCGTCATCGCGCCACAGGCCACTCCCCGCATCGCGGACCTCGCCGCTTCCGGCGAACTCACGCTCCACCTGCGCGACTACCTCCCCGGCGACCTTGCCGGCCAATTCCTCGTCGTCGCGGCCACCAACGTCCCCGCCGTCAATCGCGCCGTATTCGCCGAGGCCGAATCCTCCGGCGTCCTCATCAACGCCGTCGACGATCCGCCCTTCTGCGACTTCTACTTCCCCTCCGTGGTCCGCCGCGGCGACCTGCAGATCGCCATCTCCACCGCCGGACACAGCCCCGCGCTCGCCCAGCGTCTTCGCAAGGAGATCAATGCGCTCCTCCCGCTCGACACCGGCGACTGGCTCGCCGAACTCGGCAACCTCCGCCGCGAAGTCCTCCAACTCGAGCCCCTGAACCCCGCGCGCAACGAACTGCTGCACCAACTGACCAGCCGCGATGTCTGCAGCTACGACCAATGCCCTTCGCGCCAGCTCGCCCGCACACACGCGCTCACCAACCCTCGGCCCGCGCCCGACGGCGCCACTGAGAGCAAGCCTTGAGCACCTCCGCCCAGCCAGGCGTCGTCTACCTCGTCGGGGCCGGTCCTGGCAACGCGGAACTCCTTACCCTGCGCGCCGTGCGCCTGCTCCAGACCGCCGACGTAGTCCTGCCCGACGACCTCGTCTCCGACGAAGTCCTTGCGCTCGCTACTCCCTCCGCGCTCATTGTTCCGGTGGGCAAGCGATGTGGCCAGCCGCGCATCACCCAGGCTGGCATCCATGCGCTCATGCTCGAACACGCCTCCGCGGGCCGGTCCGTCCTCCGCCTCAAATCAGGAGATCCACTCGTGTTCGGTCGCGCCGGCGAAGAGATCGACGCGCTCACAGCAGCGCAAATCCCCTTTGAAATTGTCCCTGGAATCAGCGCTGCCTTCGCGGTGGCCGCCGAGCTGAAAACCCCGCTTACCGATCGCAGCTCCGCCTCCAAGCTCATCTTCGCCACCGCGCATCACGCGAAGGACAAGCTGGAACTGACGCCCAAATGGGAAGGCACATTCCCACCCGACGCCACCCTGGTCATCTACATGCCCGGTCGCCGCTTCCGCCTGCTGGCCGACGAACTCATCGCCTCGGGCATTGACGGGCACACACCCTGCGTCGCCGTGTCTAAGGCCAGCACGCCTCAGGAACACATCCATCGCACCACTCTGGCCGCGCTCGAAGACGATGTGGTCGGCCCTGCGCCAGTCCTCATGCTCATCGGCCACGCCATCCGCTAAGCCGTCTCAAAACTCCGCTCAATCAATAAATCTGTCATCCTGAGCGCAGTCGAAGGACCTGCGGTTAGGCAGCCACTGAACTACGGGCATCCCGCAACGTTGTGAACCACCCCATCCTTCACGGCCACATCGGGTGTCACCGAAAGTCCAGGCCGTAGAACGTAATCGCCGTCTTCCTGCTGAAGATTGCTGAAGTCGATCCTCACCGGGATGCGCTGCACCACCTTCACGTAGTTCCCGGTCGCGTTCTCCGGTGGGAACAGAGACAGCATCGAGCCGGTTGCCCCGCCAACCTGGCGAATGTATCCGGAGAACTTCCGGCCGCCATATGCATCCACCTTCAAGGTCACCGCCTGGCAAGGGTGCATCTTGGCAAGCTGCGTTTCCTTGAAGTTCGCCGTCACCCACAGGTCAGTCAGCGGGATGACGGTCATCAGGTCCTGACCGACGGAAAGATTCGCCCCAACCTCGACGTTCTTCTTGTTTACAATTCCGGTGGTCGGCGCCGTGATGTGGGTGTATGAGAGGTTGAGTTTGGCCTGCTCCACGCGCGCCTGTGCTTGCTTTACCGCTGCGTCGGCCGCTGCGGCGCGCGACCGCTCGACGCGGATCTGCCCCGGCCCGTTCTTCACCGACTGCTGCGACTGCGCCTCCGCCTGTGCCAGCTTCGCCCTCGCACTGGAGACGGCGTTCTGCTGCGCCAGCACGTTGGCCTCAGCCTCCACCACGGCCGCCTTTGCCCCGGCCAGGGCCTGAACCGCGGTATCGTACTGTTGTTTCGAAATCACGTCCTTCTGCACCAGCGGGGTATAGCGATCCACGTCGTCCTGCGCCTTCTGCTGGTTCGCCTGCGCCTGGGCAACTCGCGCCACGGCAGCGTCGACCTGCTTCTGGTCCTGTGCAACCATGTCCGCCGATCCTTTCACATCGGCGGCAGACGTCGACACGTTGGTCCCTACCGTGATGCTCGTAATCGGCACATTCGTGGTTGCCTGCGTGTATTGTGCCTCCGCGTTCGCCAAATCCGCCTCGGCCTGATCCAGCGCCACCTGGTAGTCAGTCGGGTCAATATCGACCAGCGGATCGCCCACATGGACCTGCTGGTTGTCGTCCACGTAAACCTTCACTACGTGCCCGGTAACACGCGAGCTCACCTGGTACAGATTGCCATCCACCTGCGCGTCGTCGGTGTCCTCGGTGAAGGTCGAGCGCCAGTAGAAGAAGACAGCCCCCAGCACCAGCACCAGCACCACGCCCATCACAACGAATTTGCGGTTGGAACTTGGCGGCGGCTCGGGAACTGCAGGTTCACCGGATGCAGTCAGCACCGTCTTTTCGGGCTGCGCTTTCTCTTTTTCGGTAACGGTATCTGGCACGATTACTTTCCTCCGAGATAATCTTTCAAGTTGGTCTCCGCAACGCCCAGCGCGCGGGCCAGGGATAGCTTGGCGGCATTATGCTGGTAAAGCGCGCTGATGTACTGATCATTGGCCTGTTCGGTCTGCGCCTGCGCCTGGGATACAGGCAGATTGTCCGATACACCCGCGTGGAAGCGCTGCTGTGCTTCGTTGAGTTCTTCGTTCGCCAGATCGAGGTTCGACTTCGCCGCTTCCACCAGCCTGGCCGCGGACTGAATGTCCAGGATTGAATCGCGAATGTCCGCGTTCACCTGTTGGATCTGGTCGGCGAGTTTATCGTTCGCCTGCTGATAATTCGCGTTGGCCACATCCTCTTCGCCCCGCGTCTTGGCCACCTGCAAAATCGGAGCGGAAGCCGTGCCGGTAGCGGTGAAGGTGCCATGCGAATGGTTAGCCGTCTCGCCGATGTCCCCATAGTCGCCGGAGAATTTCACCGTGGGAAGTTGATCGGCAAATGCCGCGGTCTTCTGTGCGCGCGCCGCGGCGACCTGCTCGTTTTGCGCCGCCAGGTCCTTGCGATTCTTCAGCGCCTGCGCGAAAGCAGCCCGTGGATCCAGGTTGTCCAGCGCCACGTACGGCTCGGTGTCGGTCAGCCGGATCGCCTGGTCCAGCGGCAGTCCGATGGCGCGCTCCAGCGCCAGCTTGTCCTTGGCCAACTGGTTGGTCGCTGAGATCAGGCTTTGCTGCTCGTTCTGGTAGTCCACCTGCGCGCGAAGCACGTCCAGCCGCGGGCTGATGCCGGCGTCATGCGAGGCCGTGGCCTGGTCCAGCGAGACCTTTGACGTCGCCAGTTCCGCGTTCACAGCCGCAACCCGCGCGGCATCCGCAATGCACAATAAATAGGCATTGCCGACGGTCAGCACCACCAGGTCGCGCGCGTCTTCCGCTGAGAGCTTGGTGGCGGCAAAGTTGTGCTTCGCCGCAATGTAGTTCTCCAGCGCGGGTACGTTGACCAGGCTCTGGGTAAGGTAGCCGCGGAAGTCCTCCACCTGGAACGGTCCGATGATGGGATTCAGCCCGGGGAACTTCAACCCGAATGCTGCCAGGTTGATCTGCTCAACCTCAATTGAGACATCGCCGGTAACGGTCGGCAGCAATGCCTGTAGCTGTTCCAACTCCTGACCCTTGGCGTTCTGCTGCGCAGTCGTTTGCAGAATCAGGCCCAGGTTTTGGCGCAGGCCGCGTGCGATCGCATCGTCGAGCGATAGGTCCAACACCTCACCGGTCGCTTTGCCCTCCACCACCGATCCCTTGAACGAGTCCTGGGTCGGCGAAGAGAGACTCTGCCCGGCCGGCGCCGACAACTGCTGCAATCCGCCCTCAATCGTCTGCGCCTGCGCCGGCGTAGTGGCGCCAGGAGAATTCGGGCTGGCTTGCGCCTGCGCGCGGCCGGCAAACGCGACGAACAGCAGACTGCAAAGGCCTGTGGCCACGAGGACGTTCGGCCGTGCCGGAGGCGCTGCTTTGTTTGGAGTCATTGTTTCTATGGTACCTGCTCTTCGTCCGCGGCTCGCAACTCTATCGACTGTCGTCTTTTGCGATAAGGTTTGGATGCACCCAAGCGCGCCAAAAGTGCAAAAAACTGGCAGTTTTTGCCTCATCCGCGAGCGGACGCCGGCTCCCTCCGTTTCGATCGGCGGCTCGCGAGCCGGTCGCTTATCGCACTGGTACTGCAAGGCACTGCGCCCCATCCAAACCGGTTACACTTTCGGAACGGAAGAATGGAGAACACGCATGTTTCTTGGCATCGACGTTGGCACTGGCGGCACGCGCGCCGTCCTGGTGGATGGGGCAGGTCTCGTGGTAGCTTCGGCGGCCGCGGACCACGCACCCATCCGCTCGGAACACATCGGCTGGGCTGAGCAGGACCCCGATGACTGGTGGCGCGCTGCACGCAAAGCGATCCCTGCGGCCCTCGCTGCCGCCGGGAAATCCGCCGGTGAGATCGAGGCCGTCGCCCTTACCGGCCAGATGCATGGTTGCGTCATGCTCGACGCGGAAGGCAACGTGCTCCGTCCCGCCCTCATCTGGTGCGACCAGCGCACCCAGCCGGAGTGCGACTGGCTGGAGGCAAAAATCGGCCGCGAACGGCTGATCGAACTCACCTGCAACCCCGCCCTGCCGAATTTCACGCTGACCAAGCTGCTCTGGGTCCGCGCCCATCAACCCGAAATCTTCGGCCGCATCGCCCACGTCCTCTGCCCCAAGGACTACGTTCGCTACCGCCTCACCGGCGAGTTCGCCATCGATATGCAGGAGGCCAGCGGAACCCTGCTGCTCGACGTCGCCCATCGCCGCTGGTCGGCCGAAGTAGCGGAAGCTGCCGGCATTCCTATGAGCTGGCTTCCCCAACTCTTCGAGGGCCCCGAAATCTGCGCGCGTATTAGCCACGCCGGCGCCCACGCCACCGGCCTGGCCGCGGGAACTCCGGTAGCCGCCGGCGCGGGCGACCAGGGCGCGGGCGCGGTCGGCATGGGCATCGTCGGCCCCGGCTCTGTCTCCGCCACCATTGGCACCAGCGGCGTAGTCTTCGCCTCCACGGACCGCCCCGCCATGGATCCACTCGGCCGCCTGCATACCTTCTGTCATGCGGCCCCCGCCCTCTGGCATGTCATGGGAGTCACCAACGGCGCGGGCCTCTCGCTGCGCTGGTTCCGCGACACTTTTGCGCCCGAGACCAGCTATGACGACTTGACGCCCGCCGCGACAGCCATTGACCCGGGCAGCGACGGCCTGTTGTGGGCGCCATATCTCTTCGGCGAACGCACGCCGCATCTCGACCCCAATGCGCGCGCTGCATTCGTCGGACTCACCGCCTCCCACAGCCGGGCCCATTGCGTGCGCGCCATCATGGAAGGCGTCGCCTTCAGTCTGCGCGATACATTCTCCCTGTTTGCGGAACTTGGGATCCCCGTCACTCGCATCAGGCTCGGCGGCGGCGGCGCGCGCAGCCCGCTCTGGCGGCAGATCCAGGCAGACGTCTACGGCCACCCCGTCGAACTGCTTGCCGCTGAGGAAGGTGGCGCATTCGGCGCAGCCCTGCTGGCCGCCGTCGGCGCCGGCGCGTGGCCCAACGTGGAGGCTGCCTGCGCCGCCACCGTCCATGTCGCCCACCAGGTCGAGCCGAAGTACACCGCGGTGATGGATGACGCGTATGAAAGATTCCGCCGGCTGTATCCTGCTTTGAGAGAGATCGGGAGGGCATAAATGGAAGACCGCGAAATCGGCGTGGGCGTTATCGGATTTGGATTGGGGGGAACCGTCTTTCATGCGCCGTTCGTCAGCGCGGTCCCCGGGCTGCGCCTGGTGTCCATCATGCAGCGCACAGGCGATGCAGCCGCAAAAGCCTATCCTGCCGCAAAAATCGCGCGTTCGCTGGATGAAATTCTCGCCGACAAATCCATTGAGCTGGCCGTCGTGTCCACCCCCAATGAGACCCATTTTTCCCTCGCCAAGCGCGTGCTCGAGGCCGGCAAACACGTTGTCATCGACAAGCCATTCGCCCCCACCAGCGAAGAAGCGCTCGAAATCGTACGCCTTGCCAGGAGCAAGGGTCTGCTCGCCATTCCCTTCCACAATCGCCGCTGGGATGGCGATTTTCTCACCGTCAAAAAGCTGCTGCAACAGGCAGCCGTGGGCCGACTGGTCACTTTCGAGTCCCACTTCGACCGCTTCCGCCCCATCCCGCGCGAGAATACCTGGAAGGAAGCCGAAAACCCCGCCAACGGCATGCTCTTCGACCTAGGCCCGCATCTCGTCGA
Source organism: uncultured Acidobacteriaceae bacterium (assembly GCA_963764735.1). Lineage (GTDB taxonomy): Bacteria > Acidobacteriota > Terriglobia > Terriglobales > Acidobacteriaceae > Edaphobacter. The sequence goes on along the minus strand of CAVXTS010000003.1, from coordinate 106,116 downwards.
TCAGGCGCTTGCCCTGTTCGGCGCGCCAGACGCCATCACCGCCAGCGTCCGCGCCGACCGCGACCAGACCGCCATCGAGGACGCCTTCGACATCACCCTCCACTATCCCGAAGCCAACGGAAAAGGCCTGCTCGTCCACTGCCGCACCAGCTACCTGGCTTGCATCAACGCGCCTCGCTTCCTGCTGCATGGCACCAAGGGCAGCTTCATCAAGTTCGGGCTCGACCCTCAGGAACCCACGCTGGTCGCAGACGCCAAGGTGCCCAGACTTGGCTCGCCCGGCTCCGACGCCTGGCTGCAGGAGAAAGAGTCGGCCTGGGGCAAACTCGTCATCGCCCCCGTGCCCGCCGATCCCGCCATGCTGGTCGAGCAACAAATCAAAACCGCGCCCGGTGACTATCGCGGCTTCTATGCAAACGTCCGCGACGCAATCCTCGGCAAGGCCGATCTGGCGGTTACGCCCGAGGACGGCTATCGCGTCACAAAACTCCTAGAAATGGCCCGCATCAGCTCGAAAGAAGCCCGCACCCTGAAGGTCAGGTTCTAGGACGCAGAGGCGCGGACTATGGCCTCAGCCGGAATCGCCGTCATCCCCGCCAACAAACGCAGGCCGCCCACAACCGGGCCATCAGCGCAGCCTCAAGGCACCATATCGGTAGCCGTGACGAAGCTGAGCTGATGGATGGAGACCCAGGTCTGCTGATAGGCGTTCAGCGCATCGGACGTAACCGAGCGGGCTTCGCGCAGGGCGTCGAGGTAATCGATCAGCGCAAGCCCCCCGTGTTCATAGCTGAATCGCGCGATATCCAGCACGTCCTTTGCCTCGTCGAGGTAATGTCCGTTGTAGCGATCCGAAAGGACCTTCGAGTTGATGTAGCCGGAGTAGGCCTGATCGACGTCGGAGACGACCTGGTTGTGGGCTGCGATGACGGCGAAGCGGTTGGACTGGGCAGTAAACCTGGCGGTCTCCTTGTTGCCCTGGTTCCTGTCGAAGATGCGCAATGGGATATTGACGTAGAAACCGACGGAGTTCTCGTGGCCGGTCCGATCGTACTCGATTTCGCCAGTCGGATCGGTGGTGCCGTTGGCATATGCCAATTTGACCTGCGCATCGGCTACGGCGACCGCAGCCTGCGCGGCTTTCAGGTCGGGACGCGCGGCCAGGCCCTTCTGCTCCAGGTCGTCCATGCTGAGCGAGAGTGGCGGCGGGACGACCTCGCCCACAACGTCGAAGTCGGCGCGTGGCTTGTCGTAGCCGAGCAGCACCTGCAGTTGGTCACTGGCCTGCTGCGCCGCCACGATCGCGTTCGATTCATCGGTCTCGAACTGGGCGAGTTGAAGGTCGAGGCGCTCGAAGTCCAGCTTGGCCAGGTCGCCGGCCTGGTAGCGGTCCTGTTGGATGGCGAGTTCGTGTTTATAGTCGCCGAGATTGTCGTCAGCAACCTTCTTTGCCGCCTTGGCGATGATGAAGTTGGTGAAGGCCTCGCGCACGGCGAGAATCGTCTGCTGTTTGGTCAGTTGCAGTTGGTCGTCCGTCTGAACGGTGGTGTTGCGTGCGCTGTCCAGACGCCACTCGCGCTTGTTGCCGCGCTCGAACAGCCGCGAGAATTGGGCGGCATAAGCATAGGGATTGTTGACCGTCGCGGGTTCGGTGACCTCGGCCGCAGTCAAGGTGAAATAAGGATTGGCGCGCAGGCCCGCCTGGATCTCCTGCGCCTTAACGGAGAGGAAGTTCTGTTGCGCGGCAAGCAGGGTGGGGTTTTTCGACAGGGCCAGGTCGACAACCTGCTGCATGGTAAGCGGGACAGGCGCCGCGGTCGCGGGCGGCGTAGCCGCAGCGGCTGGCGCGGGCGGCGGGGTCTGAGCACGGGCGGCAGACAAAGCACCGCCGAGTACCAAAGCAACGAACAGACCGAGTCGGGCGAGTTGTGAGCCGGATTTTCTGTTCTTCATCTTCGTTTCCAGCTGTTCCTTATGCGGTTCGATGGAGGCTGATACCCGCCAACCTCCACTAGTTCTCAAATTCTGTGTCGAGTAACGGCAGCACATCGTTGGGCCGAGCGACCCACACATACAGAGTCGGTAGCAGAAAGACGCTGATAACCAGCGCACCAATAAGGCCACCGACAATGACGATGGCAAAGGGACGCTGCGAATCGGACCCAATGCCGTGCGACAAGGCGGCCGGCAGCAGACCGAGGGTTGCCACCAGCATGGTCATCATAATGGGGCGCAGCCGGAGCACCGCCCCTTCGATCGCAGCCTCCTCGATCGTGTGGCCGCGGACACGCATCTGGTTGATGTATTCCAGCATGATGACTCCGGTTTCCACGGACACGCCAAACAGCGCCAGGAAGCCCACGCCGGTGGACACGCTGAAGTTCGTATGCGACAGCAGAAGCGCGAGCAGGCCGCCGACCGGCGCCATCGACACGGTGGCAAAGATCAGCAGGGCCCACTTGCCGGAGTGAAACATCATGTACAGGATGACGAAGATGACAATCAGGGTGATCGGCAGCACCAGCATCAGCCGGCGCGAGGAACGCTGCTGGCTGGCATACTCTCCGGCCCAGTCAATCTTGTATCCCGCGGGCAGTTTAACCTGGTCGCCAACCTTGCGGATGGCTTCTTCCACCGTAGACCCGAGGTCTCGATTGCGTACGCTGTATTTGATCGCGACGTAGCGTTCTCCGGCCTCGCGATAAACCTCCTCTGCTCCGTCCTCGGTCTTTACATCGGTCAACTGGGCCAGCGCGACGCGTTCGCCCGAGGGAGCGAGGAGGCGGATGTTGTCAATAGCTTCCTGGGTCGAGCGGAACTGCGGAAGATAGCGGATAACAACGTCGTAGCGCGCATCGCCCTGCAGCACCTGGGTGACGGCATTGCCTCCCACAGCAGTCTGAATCGCGTCCTGAACGTCGGCAACGTTGATACCGTAGCGCGCGGCGGCCTCGCGGTCGACCGTGTAGTCGAGGTTTGGCTGGCCGATGACCCGGAAGAGGCCAAGATCGGCCACACCGCGAATCTGGCTCATGATGGAAACGATCTGGTCGCCCTTTGCTTCCAGGGTTTTCAAATCATCGCCGTAGATCTTGACGGCCAGCTCGCCTTTGACTCCACTCACAGCCTCTTCCACGTTGTCGGAGATGGGCTGCGAAAAATTCCAGTCGACCCCGGGGATCTTTTCCAGCTCGCGATTCATTGCGCCGATCAGCTCATCCTTGTTCTGCCGGAACACTGGGCGCCACTGCTCCTTCGGCTTCAGATCGACGAAGTATTCCGTGTTGAAGAAGCCCGTCGTGTCGGTCCCATCGTCGGGCCTGCCCGTCTGACTGACCACCTTCGTGACCTCAGGAAAGGAATTCAGCAGGATGCGGGCCTGATTGTCGACACGGAGACTCTCCGTGGGGCCCGTGGACGGTGCCAGCGTGCCCCTGACCCAGATCGATCCTTCATCCAGGTGGGGAAGGAACTCGGAGCCAATAATGCCGCTGAACCCGAGGAAGAGAGCGAACAGAAGGGTCAGTCCTGCAAGGCTGAGTGTGACGTAGCGATGCTGGATGGTCCACTTGGCGGCAACCCGGTAGTGTCGGGTGAGCCAGGTCATCACCGGGTTCTCCCACTCGCTGGCCCCTTTTTCGAATGCGAAGACAGCCATCACGGGCGCGATCAGCATGGAGAAAACCAGTCCACCCAGCAGAGCGAAACTCACCATCCACGCCATTGGTTTGAACAGCCGTCCTTCGACGGCCTGGAGCGTGAAGATAGGCAAGTAGGCCGCGATGATCATGCCCCTCGCATAGAACACGGGGCGCTGCACCTCGTGCGCCGCTTCACGGATCTGCTCTGCCGGCGTGGCGCCTGCTCTGCGGCCGTGGCTCAGGTGGCGAACGATATTCTCGATCATCACCACGGAGCCATCGACCACCATGCCGAAGTCCAGCGCGCCAAGCGATAGCAGGTTGGCGGGAATGTTGCGCAGATCCAGGCAGATCGCCGCAAACAACAGCGCAAACGGCATCGTCAGCGCGACAATGAGCGCACCGCGCACGTTACCCAGGAAGAGGAACAGCACCACCACCACCAGCAAGATGCCGACCGTCAGGTTTTCGAGAACCGTGTGCGTGGTGTAGTGCAACAGGTCGCTGCGATCCAGGAAAGGCACGATCTTGACGCCCGGCGGGAGGACGTGGTCGTTCAGCTCGGCAACTTTCTGGTGGATGCCCTCCAGCACAGCGTCAGAGTTGTCGCCTTTCTGCAACAGAACGATGCCTTCCACCACATCGTCGTTGTCGATAAGCTTGCCGTCTTCCTTCTGGATGGCGATGGGCTTGCCGTTGCTATCGACCTGCTCGACGCAGGGGTCGGGGCGTGCCGTCGGCTCCGACTCGCTGACCGGAGTCGCTCCGAAGCGGCACGTCTTTCCAATCTGCCCAAGACGGATCTTTGGGCCCTGCACGACCGTGGCAATATCTTTCACCCGCAGCGCTGTGCCGTTCAGCGCCTTCAGCACGGTCTCTTCAATGTCGTGGACGTTGCGGTAAAGGCCGACTTCGCGGACGTTCACCTGCTGCTCGCCCTGTTCGATGAAGTTGCCGCCGGCGTTGACGTTGTTGCTCGCGATCTGCTGCTCAACCTGCCCGATGGAGAGCCCATAGGCAATCAGTTTGTCTGGATCCACGCGGATTTGGTACTCACGCGTCATCCCTCCAAAGCTGGAGACGTCGACGACGCCGGGCACGGACTTGAACTCCTTTTCGAGCTTCCAGTCCTCCAGCGACTTCAGCTCCATGCTGTCATACGCAGGGTTGGTGGAACGCAGCGTATACCAGTAAATCTGGCCGACCGGGCTCCAGTCGGTGCCCATCTGCGGCTGCAGGCCGTTGGGGAGAGTGACCTGGCCAAGGCGCTGGTACACCTCCTGGCGATTGTCCTTGTCCACGGAGTCGTCGTCGAAGATCAGCATCACACTGGAGAGTCCAGCGAGCGAGGTAGACCGCAGATGCTCCAGGTGCGGAATGCCGGCCATCTGGATCTCGATGGGAATGGTCACCTGCTGCTCAACCTCTTCGGCGGCGCGCCCCGGCCACTGCGTGATGACCTGGACGTAGTTATTGGCGACGTCGGGGTAGGCTTCAACCGGGAGGTTGTGGAAGGATATGGCTCCCCAGGCAAACATCAGGATGGTCGCGCCGACCATCAGCCATTTGTTGTTCAGCGCGAAATCGACAAGCGCACGGATCATTTACTGATCCACCGTATTCTGCAGCGTTAGAGCGTTGGCAACCACCTGCTGACCCGCGCTCAAACCGGACTTGACCTCCTGCATGCCCTGCGGAAGCATGTCTCCACCTTCGACCGCGACGCGGCGGAAGGCGCCCTGTCCGGAAGCGGGCATGTAGACCCAATCGCGGTCGTGCAGATGCAGGATCGCGGTCGCGGGGACGGCCAGATGGGTCTGCGTCGCCTTGCCGTAAAAGGTTGCGGTAGCAAACATGCCGACCCGCATCAGCATGCCAGAATTGTCCACCTGGATGCGGACCTTGGCGGTGTGGATCGAGGGGTCAAGCACGGCGCCAATGTCGCCAATGACGCCGGTGAAAACCTTGTCCGGATAGGCTGTCAGGCGGATTTCGGCCTTCTCGCCAAGGTGCACGCTCGCCAGATCGCTCTCGTACACATCGCACACAATCCAGACATGAGAAAGATCGGCAATGGTGAACGCCGTGGACGTGCCGCTCAAACTCACGCCGGCGGCAGCAGCATCCGTGACGTTCTGCGCGATGATTACTCCCGATGCGGGCGAGTAGATCTTGACCGTCTCCGTTGGGTTGTTCTTATCCACGCCCAGAACTTTCAGTTGCTGCTCCGCGGCAGTCAGCGCGGCACTGGAATCGTCCTCCGCGTTCTGCGCGATCTCCAACTGGCTGGTCGGAATGGCTCCCTTGTCGTGCAGCAGCTTGGCTCGATCCAGCTGGACCTGGGTCAACCGCTCGTCGTTGACCGCCTTGAGGTAGGTCTGGAAGGCGCTGGCAACATCATTGCTCTGCACCTCCATCAGCAACTCGCCCTTCCTCACCGTATCGCCCATGCGCGCGTGAATCGCAACAACCCGCCCTGACGCAATCGAGATAACAGGAATCGTGCGCGAGACATCGGGATTGACGGTACCGGTGGCGTTCAGCTCCGAGGGCGCCTCGTAGCTGGACACCGCGACCAGGGCGAAGGCGTCCGGATTCTTGACCTGCACCAGGCTGGGATCTGCATCTGCCTGAACCGTGGCCGCCGGAGGCGCCTCGCTGTTCGGGTCGGACCGCTTACCATTGCATCCCGTTATCAGATAGAGCGCAATCCATGCCAGTGCGCTGGATACCCTCACTGCTTTTGCTGAAACCATTGGTTGCCCTTGTTTTTTCACCACGGACTGGAATGAAAATTAAAGCCTCGCGGCCACAGAGCGCTCCGACTTCCCCAGCAGCGCAAGTCCTTAAAATATCATTGCATTGAACGCATTGACCCTCTCCGGCGACCGCCCCTATCTTTTGGCAGGAGCGCCTATCTTTCGGCCACTCTGGCGAAAAAGCCACGGGGATCGGAACCGCTTGAATCTTCGCCTACTTGGTGCGGCGGCGAAATCGCAGCACGCTTTCGCCGAGGATCGCTACCAGTCCCGCAAATAGCAACAGGCCGCCCCATCGTGCGCGCGGCGCAATCCGCGGCAACACCGCAACCACCAGCGAAAGCCACACCAGGATAGCGAGGGCGAAGCTGCCATCCTCCACAAACAGGCCGATCACCTCACTCACAATCGCTCGCAGCCAGCGCATCGCCTCAGCCCTCCGCCGCGACCGCGCTCGACCGGCACAACCGCACCAGGCCGAGCGCCAGCCCGAAATACGCCGCCATCAGGCACGGAATCGCCAAGTCTGAGCCCGGCCACGCAAGGCCCGCACCCTCGCCTACCCAGAACGTGCCCAGCGCAGCCAGCAGCACGCCCACCACGAACTTCAGCGTGTTCTCCGGAACCCGCGCCAGCGGCCGATGCACAGCGAAGCCCAGCGCGGAGATCGTTACCAGTGCCGCGATCGCGCCCAGCCCGGCGGGCAGCAGTAATCCAGCCCCGCCGGCACCCAGCGCTACCACGATGAATATGACTTCCGTGCCTTCCAGCATGGTGATGTTGAACGACGCGGCCAATGCAACTTTGTCCCAGCCGCCGCGCCCGCCATCGCCCCGCAGGCTCGCCCCGTGCATCGCGGCCGTATTCCGGGCAAATACGGCCACTTCGTCGTGCAGCGGAACCAACCCGGCCGAGCGCAGGATCGCTTTGCGCAACCAGCGCAGGCCGAACAGCAGAATCATCGCACCCACCACGAGTTGGACCAGGTGTAGCGGGATTCGTGTCAGCGCCGGCCCCAGCACCGCAACGATGGCAGCCAGCACCGCAAGCGCAGTCCCGGCCCCGGCCAGCGCACTGCGCCATCCGCGCACGCTCCCCACCGCCAGCACGACGGTAAGCGCCTCGACGCACTCCACCAACGAGGCCAGGAACGACGACACCACCGTGGTTCCCAGGCGAGTCCACGCGCCGGACGCGGATCGGAACACCGCAAATCCGAAATCCATGTCACCCCCGGCTCGCACAGATACACCCGGCCCGACCAGATTACGGCATCCGGGCTGCGAGTTACCCGTTACGATAGAGCAACGCGTAGGATGCTATCCGTGACGCTTCCGCCGCGTCCTTCTCAAGGCGGCCCGTGCAGGCAGCCAACTCACGCACCGGCGAGGTTTCAGAACGGTGAGTAGAAACACCCCCAACGCGGCAACACCTCCCGGCGAGCTGGTCCGCAAGTTGGCTCAGCCCAGCCGCAGGGCCTTCTGTTGCAGCGCTGCATCGCTGCTGCTCACCCGACCCTTGCTCAGGCCGTCTCCTGCATTCGGTCAGCCGACGGCCGCCGACGCCGTTGCCACCACCCGGGTCGACGTCGCCGCCATCGATCATGACCGCATCCTCGCCGCAGCCAAGCGCTACCTTAGCCAACTGCCTACGCCGATTACCTCCTTGCAGTGCCCGCGCAGCCGGGGCACGGTACACGACTACTACTCCGAAGCCACTCCCGATTCCAATTCCTCACCGCCCGCCAGTCCGGCGCAGAAGCCTGCACCCCCGCCTCCCTTCACCGCGCACCGCGACGCTCTCTTCGAACTCGGCCTGGCGGTGCCCGCGCTGGCTGGGGCCTGGTTACTCACCGGCCAGCCGCCCTTCGCCGAGCACGCTACGCTGCATCTGCGCGCCTGGTTTGTGGACTCCGCCACCCGAATGGAGCCGAACCTCAAGCAAGCCCAGGTCCAGCAGGATGTTCAGCCCATCATCATCCAGAACAACGCCGACTTTGGCGCCGCTGCCATTACACCTGCGACCGGCCGCTTCGAAGGCCTGCTGGAGGCTTTGCCACTGGTAGAAATCGCCCAGGCTATCCCGTTTCTCGCCGCCTCCAGCGCACTCAGCGACGCCGACCTCAGCGCACTGCACGCCTGGTTCGCGGACTACCTGCGCTGGCTGGACGCCCCGGAGGACAGCGGCACGCATCTGCCGGCGCTGGCCCGCGACAGCAGGAACCACCACGCCACCTCGTGGCTACTGCAGGCAAGCGCCTTTGCCAACCTCGCGGTCCCCCCGGGTGACACAGCCCGGTCGGAAGACACCGCGCTGGCCGACCTGCGTCACCGCTTCAAGACCATCACGCTACGCTCCCAGATCTCCGCCGACGGCACGTTCAAGCATGAACTCGGCTCCGTCACACCATACCGCGACTCACTCTTCAACCTGGACATGATGGCGGGCATCTGCCAACTGCTCTCCACCCGCTTCGAAAGCGTCTGGGACTACCAGTTGGATGACGGGCCAGGCATGCGATCGGCCATCGCCTACCATTTCCCCTTCATCGCGGACCGTGACCGGTGGCCGTTTCGCGCGGACGCAGACCACTTCGAGGAACTCCCCGGGCGGCGCGCCAGCCTGCTGTTCAGCGCGCGCGCCTATCAGCGGCCGGAGTATGCCGCACTCTGGAAAACATTGCCGCCAGACCCACCCACGCCCGTTGTCCTGCGCACCCTGCCCATCCACCAGCCCCTGCTGTGGGTACGCCAGCCGCCGCACCGGCCAGCCTGACGCGTCCCTGCGCGCGCGCCTACGCTGCCCGTCGACGACGCCTCTCGCCGCGTGTTTGGCCGGGCGCCAGGCCATGGTAACCACGGTGCCGGCACCGGAAGACAGTCCCGCAGGCTCCGCACTTCCACGGATAGATTCCCACCGATGCCAGAACCATCTTCTGCCAGAAACCACTCCGGCTGATCCGCATGGCTACGCTTGCATCACACGTGGGACATACGACTTCCTTCAGCGAAGTCATGGCTTCATCTCCTCAGTCAATTGATATTGACGCGATTTCCCGGCTACTCGCCTTCCCTGCAAGCCGGCAAATCGGCCGGGTACCGCATCCCGAGGCAAACTCGGGATGGAACTCTATCGGCGGAAATGGGTCCCTGTAGAAACCGTATTACATCACAACCGAGGGTAAATGAGCCAAGAACGGGTAAAAGATTTTTTTCGCCCTTCTGGCGTGCGCGGGTCGACGGGCCGACCGAGTAACCACGGCGCCGCAGCATCCCTGGTCCATCCCTGCCAACGACTTACCCCAACAGAATCGGCTCAGGCGGCAGATCCGGCCCGTGGATTGCGGAACTCGCGGACGATGGCAAGGTACTTTCGTGCACTCTCGGTAATCGTCTCCGGTTTGCCCTCGGCGATCGCTTTCAGGTTCACCAGGTCCGCTCCGACCCCCAGTGCAAATGCTCCTGCCTCCAGGAACTCCGCCGCCGTCGCCAGCGAAACGCCGCCGGTCGGGATCATCTCCACCTGGGGCAACGGCGCCTTCACGGACTTCAGGTACTTCGCTCCGCCCAGCGCGCTCGCCGGGAACACCTTCACCACATCGGCGCCGGCCTCCCATGCGGTCACAATCTCAGTCGGAGTCAGCGCGCCCGGCAGCACCGCTACGCCATAACGATGGCACATCTCGATGGTCTTCAGGTTCAGCGCCGGGCTGACCACAAACTGCGCGCCTTCGAGGATGCACATCCGGGCGGTCTCCGGATCGAGCACCGTGCCTGCGCCGATCAGGATGTCGGGCCGCTCCTCAGCCAGCCGCCGCATTACGCGGATCGCGCCAGGAACGGTCATCGTCACTTCCAGCACGGTAACGCCGCCCGCAGCAATCGCCGATGCCAGCGCCAGCGCCTGGGTCTCGCTCTCGGCACGCAACACCGGCACCAACCCAATCTCGCGCAATGTCTTCAGAACTTCAGCTTTCTGCATTAGGACTCCTGTTTATGCTCGTTTCGGCTTCTTGCTCTCTCGCGGAAGAATCTCCAAATGGTTACCGATGTTGCACCCAACACGAACGGGGTGGTGTCCATCAGTATCTGATGGACACTGTGCCCGCGGCCCCGGATGATCCAACCACCCAAAAACCACACCAGAGCGACAACTACCACCTCAGAAAGCAACCGCATGGCTTCGTTCTTGTTTAGTGCCGACATCGTCAATCCCCTTGCTCTAACCCCTGCGTGCCCGCGCCCGATTGTTCCACATAACTACAATCGTGGTGGCCAGCGCGCCGGCAAGGCCGTAGGTGAGTATTGGATGATTCAGCGTACTCGGACGTGACCGGAAGAGCCGCAATATCCAGCCAAACAGACTGCACATCAGGAAACTAAATGCGAACGTAAAAAGCAGCTGCATGGCTTCATTCTTTTTCGATGCCGACATACCCTCTCACTTTCCGCTATAGCCTATGAGCACTCAGCGCTGCACCCGCGCGCCGCCGCCCTTCATAATCCGTTGCACTTCGTCGAAGGTAGCCATGGTGGTGTCACCCGGCGTCGTCATCGCCAGAGCGCCGTGGGCACAGCCGCAGTTGACGGCCCAGTCCGCACCCTTTTCGTTCAGGAAGCCGTAGATCAGCCCCGACGCGAAAGAGTCGCCGCCGCCCACGCGATCGAATATCTCCAGCCCGGGCATGGGCCGCGCCTCGTGGAACGCGCCCTCGTAGTAGCACACCGCGCCCCAATCGTTGACTGTAGCCGTCTTGGCGTGGCGCAGCGTGGTCGCCACGGCACGGAAGTTCGGAAACGTCGCCACGGCCTTCTCGATCATCTTGCGGAAGTTCGCCGAATCCAACTCGCCCAGATCATCGCCGACGCCTTCGATCTGGAAGCCCAGCGCGGCGGTAAAGTCCTCCTCGTTGCCGATCATCACGTCGACGTACGACGCCAACTCGCGATTGACCTCCGTCGCGCGCGCCTTCCCGCCAATCGATTTCCACAGCGAGTCGCGATAGTTCAGGTCATAGCTGATGATCGTGCCGTGCTTGCGCGCCGCGATCATCGCCTCCTTACACACCTCCGGCGTAGTCTCACTCAGCGCGCAGAAAATCCCGCCGGTGTGCAGCCAGCGCGAACCTTCCTTGCCGAAGATTTCGTCCCAATCGATCTGGCCCGGCTTCAACTGGCTGACCGCGGTATGTCCGCGGTCGCTGCAGCCCAGAGCTGCGCGCACGCCGAAGCCGCGTTCGGTGAAGTTCAATCCGTTGCGAACGGTTCGGCCCACGCCGTCGTACTTCGTCCACACCACGTGCGACTGGTCCACCCCGCCCTGCAGCATCAGGTCTTCGACCAACCGGCCCACGGGATTGTCGGCGAGGGCGGTGACCACGGCAGTCTTCAGCCCGAAACAGCGCCGCAGGCCGCGGGCGACGTTGTACTCGCCGCCGCCTTCCCACACCTGGAACTGCCGCGTCGTTGCCACCCGCACATCGCCCGGATCGAGCCGCAGCATCACCTCGCCCAGGCTCACCAGGTCCCACGTGCACTCTTCCTTCTTCCGCAGCACCAGACTCTTCTTTTGGCTAGCCATCAATCTTTCCTTTGTCATTCCGCAGCGCCGCGGAGGAATCTGCTTTACTTCAAGTCCTTGATCGCCACCGGGTCCATATCCGCGTAGTTCTGGTTTTCTCCGCCCATGCCCCAGCAGAATCCATAGCTCTTGGTGCCGACGCCCGCGTGGATCGACCATCCCGGCGAGACCACCACTTCCTTGTCCGCCATGATGATGTGGCTGGTTGCATCCGGTGGCCCCATCAGGTGCATGACGCGCTGATCCGGCCCCACATCGAAGTAGAAGTACACCTCAGACCGCCGCATATGCGTGTGGGCCGGCATGGTGTTCCAGTTGCTTCCCGGGGCCAGCAACGTAAAGCCCATCACCAACTGGCAGCTCCGAATGCCCTCCAGATGAATGGCCTTGTAAATTGTCCGCTTGTTACAGGTCTCGCTCGATCCCAGCGCAACCCCCGTCAGCTCGGCAAACTTCACCATCTGGGTTGGATACTCTTTGTGCGCCGGATAGCTGAGCAGATAAAACGCTGCAGGCGCACCGCCGGACTTGCTGGAAAACGTAACCGACTTGCTGCCACGCCCCACATACAGACAATCCAGCTTGTCCAGTTCAAATGCCTTGCCATCGACGGTCACCGTTCCCCCACCGCCCACATTCAGGACGCCCAGTTCGCGCCGTTCCAGAAAGTAGTCGGCGCGCAGTTCCGGCTGCGTCTCCAGCGTCAGCGCCGCGCCCGTCGGCACCGCCGACCCGATCACCGTGCGATCCAGGTCCACGTACGCATACTCAATCTTTCCCGGGTTGAACATGCCTTCCAGCAAGAACGTCTCGCGCAATTCCGCGCTCGTCATCCGTGCATACCGCACGGGATCAGCCATCTGTACCAGCTTCATCGGTCTCCTTCTTGTCTCCGTGGTGATCACACACCCATCGAGACGCCGCCAACCATTGTAGCGGACACTCCCGTGGCCCCGCGTAATCGCCGCCAGACCGCCGCAAACGCAATCCCCTATCGTTCTCCCTCGAACCTCGGACCTTGAACCTTGCCGTTACGTTTGCCCGCCCCGTCAGCGGCGGAGTAAAGTTATCCCCATGCCAAACATTCTTGACTCCTTCCGCCTCGACAACAAGATCGCGCTCGTCACCGGCTCAGCCGGAGGGATGGGTGCAGCCATCTCCATTGCTCTCGCAGAGGCCGGCGCCGCCGTCGCCACCCACGACATTCGCCCACCCGCCGAGACCGTCGCCACCATCGAAAAATCCGGCGGCAAGGCAGCCGCATTCTCTGCGGACCTCTCCGACACCGCCGCGCCCGAGGCGCTCTTCAAGCAGGTGCTCGACAAGTTCGGCCGCGTCGACATCCTGGTCAACAACGCCGGCATTATCCTGCGCGAAGACGCAGTCAACGTCCCGCTGGCCGACTGGCTGAAGGTCATCCAGATCAACGAAACTGCCGTCTTCCAGCTCTCGCAGCTTGCCGGCCGCGACATGATGGCGCGCAAAGCTCCCGGCAAGATCATCTCCATCGCCTCGCTGCTCAGCTTCCAGGGCGGCATCCGCGTGCCCTCCTACGCCGCGGCCAAGGGTGCCGTCGCGCAGATCACCAAGGCGCTCGCGAACGAGTGGGCCGTCAAGGGCATCCAGGTAAACGCCATTGCTCCCGGCTACATCGCCACCAACAACACCGCGCAACTGCGCGCCGATCCGGAACGCAGCAAGGCGATCCTCGACCGAATCCCCGCCGGACGCTGGGGCGAAGCCACCGACGTAGCCGGAACCGCCGTGTTCCTCGCCTCCTCCGCGGCCGACTACATCACCGGCCACGTCCTTGTCGTCGATGGCGGGTGGATGGCCCGGTAACCGAAAGCCTTCCCGCCGCGCGCGCGAACCCACGATGAAGATGCCGAAGACCCTGTCCTCAGCCTCCGATCTCGCCGCGATCCGCAGCCGCATTATTCTTGTCGGCCCCACGGACACCCGTCTGTGGGGCTCGATGAGTGCCCCTCAGATGCTCTGCCACCTCACCGACGCCTTTTGCTGCCCGCTGGGCGAACGGCCTGCCCCGCCCGTCAAAGGCCCGCCCATCCCCATCCCGGTCTACCGGTGGCTGGCCCTCTACTTCCCCCGCAAATGGCCCCACGGAGTGCCTACCCCGCCCATCATGGATCAGCAGATCGCCGGCACGCCACCGGGAGAGTTCGCCGCCGACCGCGCCGCCCTGCTCGCCAAACTGGACCAGTTCGCCTGCGCCACGGGTCCCTGGTCGCCGCATCCCATGTTCGGCCCGATGACCACAACCGAATGGATGCGCTGGGGCTATCTCCACACCGACCACCACCTCCGCCAGTTCGGTCGCTGACTCCGCAGACCCTGCCGCGGCATCTAACCCTGCAGAGGAAATGCCGATGTAACCGCAAACCTTCCCACCACACACACAACCCACGACAAATGCCGAAACCCTTCCTCAGCCTCCGATCTCGCCGCGATCCGCAGCCGCATTATTCTTGTCGGCCCCACACACCCGTCTGTGGGGCTCAGAGTGCCCCTCAGTGCTCTGCCACCTCACCGACACCTTTCGCTGCCCGCTGGGCGAACGGCCTGCCCCGCCCGTCAAAGGCCCGCCCATCCCCATCCCGGTCTACCGGTGGCTGGCCCTCTACTTCCCCCGCAAATGGCCCCACGGAGTGCCTACCCCGCCCATCATGATCAGCAATCCCCACGCCACCGGGAGAGTTCGCCGCCGACCGCGCCGCCCTGCTCGCCAAACTGGACCAGTTCGCCTGCGCCACGGGTCCCTGGTCGCCGCATCCCATGTTCGGCCCGATGACCACAACCGAATGGATGCGCTGGGGCTATCTCCACACCGACCACCACCTCCGCCAGTTCGGTCGCTGACTCCACCTCAAGCACAGTTGACCGCCGTCACATACCGAGCCCGCGCACCGGCGTACGCTCCCTGCAGCAGTGGGAGGGCACCACCCATGACCCATGGATTCAATTCCTCCAAAACTTCAGCGCGGCCGGCCCATCAGGCGATCGAAAAGGCTTCCGACGACTCCATCGACGCATTCAAGAGTGAGCAGCACAAACTAGCTAACCTGGCGATGCGCAGTGCCCGCAGGGCCCAGAATCGCCTGCTCGACAACGAGGAAAGGATTCCCGGCAGCACAATCTTTTCGAAATAGTGCGAGACGGAGCGCGAGAGGGATTCCTCTGACTCCACACCCCGGTCACCGGCATCTAACTGGCCTGAGGAGATCTTCTATGCCCCAAAGCCCGCACGACCGCGCCGCCGAATACCACAATCTCGCCGCCCATGCCCACTCCGCCGCTGCCGCCTCGCATGGCAAGGGCAGCCTCACTGCCCATGAACTCTCGCGCCAGGCTCACGAACACTCCACCCGCGCGTTCGAAGAATCCCGCAAGGCCGCCGACGCGCACAGCCAACCGGAAACCGCGGACAAATAGCTCCCTTGTCGGACTTACGCCGTCACTCGCAACATCGCAGGGAATTCGCAGGCCCCCGCAGGAAGCGGCATCGGCGACGGGAACAACTCAGCGGCTAACTGATCAATCCGGTCTTGCCGGTGCGTTCCTTCTCCTGGGTCGCCATCGCAATCCCCTCGCTCTTTCCGACGTTCCGAGCGGTCTTCAGGCGCGTGGTGTAAAGCACCCAGTAGGTAACCACCAGCAGAGCGGCCACGACCAGCAAGACGTAGACGATATGGGTCAGATCCATGCGCCATTAGACGCCGGGCGCGCGATTCAAGGCAATCCGTCCGCGCCTATTTCTTCCCCGAGCGCAGCCGGGCGCCGGTCACGCGGGATTGATAGACCAACCGTCCCACCGTGCATGCGGCCACAAGAATCACCAGCAAAATCTCTGCCGTTCGTGACATACGCTTTTCCTCCCTGCCAGGCCCTTCCGGCGCGGCCCCGGTGGAATCAGGCTGCTCTCGACTTTACACATCTATGCGGATTAGATGCCACCGGAAACGTTCCCGAGCAGGTTGCGCAGCGCCCGCCCGCGGTGGTTGATCGCCAGCCGGATCGCTGGATCCAGCTCCGCCATCGTCCGTCCGTACTCGGGCACCAGAAAGAGTGGATCGTAGCCAAAACCGCCTTCCCCGCGCGGCGCATTCAGGATGCGGCCTTCCACGGATCCTTCGGCCACAGCAACCACCTCACCATCGCGCGCCAGAGCCAGGACACAGCGATAGCGCGCGCGGCGGCAGTGCTCAGGCACTCCATCGAGTGCTCGCAGCAGGGCGAAGTTGTTGCGTTCGTCGAGGGTTGCGGCGGGCGTCAGGGGAAAGCCGAGGGCCTGCGCCTGGTCTTCAGCGAAGCGCGCGCTGCGCACGCCTGGGGCGTCGTCCAGGCACATCACCTCCAGGCCCGAATCGTCCGCCAGCACCAGCACACCCGGCGCATGCCGTGAGTAATAGATCGCCTTGACTCGCGCATTGCCCTCAAACGTCGGCTCATCTTCTGCCGGCGCCGGAATCTCCGCCAGCCCGGCCAGGGGTTCAATTTCGATGGACGCCCGATCATCCGCCTGCCCCTCAACCGCATTCGCGAAGTCGCGGAGTTTGCCCGGGTTAGTCGTCGCGGCATAAAGGCGCATAAGGTCGGCGAGTCAGCAGGTTAGCACAGCCGGTAGCAATGGGCTCGCTTCGCAGAACGGTCCGCTGCGCCCCCTGGAGTGCTGATCGATCACTACTTACCTGCCTTACACCAGGGACTATCATTCTTGGGCCAGCGCCACGACCTGTGACTCGAATCACATGACAGCCGTCAATCGGAATGATAGGCTTCCGTTGACTCTTTTCCCCAGTGTTTCGACGTATCCTGCGCCCTGGGGCTCGATGTGTGGCTTCATCAACCTGTGTTCCGGAGGAGCATGTGAGCGTTGTTTCTTGGCTTTATTTCTGTTTGTCAGTGGGCGTCTTGTCGCTCGGTGGGGCTTGGTTATTTACGCGTGAAGTCACTAGGACTTTCCTGAAGCGGCAATCGAAGACCGCGGTAGCCCTTTTGGGCCTGCTGCTTCCTACCCTCGCCCACGCCCAGGAACATGGGGGCGGAGGAGAAGCCAACCTGATCCTGCCGGACTTGCGAGCCGTGAACTTTTTCGGCATGAACGGACATGCGCTGCTGATGATCGGGCTGCTGTTCTGCGCCGGCGGCCTATTATTCGGCCTGATGATCTACATGCAGTTGAAGAACGCGCCGGTACATCGCACCATGCTTGAAGTTTCCGACCTGATCTATGAGACCTGCAAAACCTACCTGGTGACGCAGGGCAAGTTTATTCTTCTGCTCTGGGCATTTATCGCGGTGATTATTTCGCTGTACTTTGGCTGGCTGGCGCCGGTACCGGGCAAATCGATTGGAGTTACGCTGCCGATCATTCTGTTGTTCAGCCTGGTGGGCATCGCGGGCAGCTATGGGGTGGCGTGGTTTGGAATCCGCGTGAACACCTTTGCGAACTCACGGACAGCATTCGCAGGATTGCGCGGCAAGCCGTATCCGCTGTTTGCGATTCCGTTGAAGGCGGGCATGAGCATCGGCATGTTGCTGATCTCGGTCGAGCTGCTGATCATGCTGTTCATCCTTCTGTTCATCCCGCCTTCGTATGCGGGTCCATGCTTCATCGGCTTCGCAATCGGCGAATCGCTGGGCGCAGCGGCGCTGCGTATTGCGGGCGGCATCTTCACCAAGATTGCCGACATTGGCGCCGACCTGATGAAGATCGTGTTCAAGATCAAGGAAGACGATGCGCGCAACCCTGGCGTGATTGCGGATTGCACGGGCGACAACGCGGGCGACTCGGTTGGCCCCAGTGCCGACGGCTTCGAGACGTATGGCGTCACCGGCGTGGCGTTGATCACCTTTATATTGCTGGCGGTCAGGGAACCCTCGACGCAGGCGCAACTGCTGGTATGGATCTTCGTGATGCGCGTGGCCATGCTGGTCTCCAGTTCGGCTGCGTACTTCCTGAATGGCGCCATCGCTCACGCGAAATACGCCGACTCCGAGGACATGGACTTTGAGGCGCCGCTGACCTCGCTGGTTTGGATCACGTCCATCACTTCGATCATCCTGACCTATATCGTTACCTACCTGATGCTGCAACCGCTGGGCGACGGAACACTGTGGTGGAAGCTGGCTTCCATCATCTCGTGCGGAACCCTGGCGGGCGCGTTGATCCCGGAACTGGTGAAGGTCTTTACTTCGGTGAAGTCCGCCCACGTGAAGGAAGTCGTGAAATCCGCGCAGGAAGGCGGAGCCTCCCTCGGCATCCTCTCCGGATTCGTCGCTGGCAACTTCTCCGCCTACTGGCTGGGCCTGAGCATGGTCGCGCTGATGGGCATGGGCTACTACTTCAGCCTGGGCATACCGGATTCGCAGTACAATCCGGCGGGCATGATGCTGGCTCCAGCGGTGTTCGCGTTTGGCCTGGTCGCCTTCGGCTTCCTGGGCATGGGGCCGGTTACGATTGCCGTGGATTCCTACGGGCCGGTGACCGACAATGCTCAGTCGGTTTACGAGCTGTCGCTGATTGAAGAGGTCCCCGGCATCGAAGCTGAGTTGAAGAAGGACTTCAACATCGACGCCAAATTCGAGCGCTGCAAGCACCTGCTGGAAGCCAACGATGGAGCCGGCAATACCTTCAAGGCGACGGCCAAGCCAGTGCTGATCGGCACCGCCGTGGTGGGCGCAACCACCATGACGTTCTCGATCATCATGGCGCTGACCCATGGACTGACCCAGGATGTGCAGAAGCTCTCGCTGCTGCATGCACCGTTCATGCTGGGGCTGATCTGCGGCGGGGCGGTGATCTTCTGGTTCGCAGGCGCTTCCACGCAGGCGGTTTCGACAGGAGCCTATCGCGCAGTCGAGTTCATCAAGGCGAACATCCACCTGGAAGGCGCGGAGAAAGCGTCGGTCAGCGACAGCAAGAAGGTGGTGGAAATCTGCACCAAGTACGCGCAGAAGGGGATGTTCAACATCTTTCTCGCGGTCTTCTTCGCTACGCTTGCGTTCGCATTCATGGAGCCGTTCTTATTCATCGGCTACCTCTTCTCTATTGCAATCTTCGGCCTGTACGAGGCGATCTTCATGGCCAATGCCGGCGGCGCGTGGGACAACGCGAAGAAGATCGTTGAGGTCGACATGAAGCAGAAGGGGACACCGCTGCACGATGCGACCGTAATCGGAGACACCGTCGGCGATCCGTTCAAAGACACCTCTTCGGTGGCAATGAACCCGATCATCAAGTTCACGACGCTCTTTGGATTGCTTGCGGTCGAGCTTGCGGTGACGCTGCATAGCGGGAACGCGCTGCTGACCCATATTCTGGCAGTTGCGTTCTTCCTGGTGTCGATGTTCTTCGTGCACAAATCTTTCTATGGCATGAGGATCGAATCCAAGGCAAGCTGACACCATCACCTTGGCCATCCCCGGTCTGGCGGGGATGGCCGGGACGACACCTTCAGGGACCCGGAGCGCACTCATCTACGGGCCTCCCTGAAGGCCAAATTCAAAAGACGGGCTCCTCAACCGAGGAGCCCTTGCTTTTGGTGCGCGTACGCGATCCGCTCCAACCCCTCGCTCAATGGCGATGTGCTTTTTCAGGTTCAGGATCAGTGTGGCAGCAATCATGTGCGGCGACTGGCTCAGCCTTCGCCTCTGCATGGCAGCAATCATGCACCACCAGCTCAGGCTCCTGATGGCAACAGGAATGCACCGCCACCGCAACCGGCTCGTCATGGCAGCAGGAATGCGCTTCCGCCATCGGATCCGCTGGGGCGTTTCCCATCTCGCGCAGCATCGCCGGCCCGCCCGTCTTCAAAAACCGCACCAGCAGCAGCCCGCTGACAACCAGAAAGACTGCATTCAGCGCGCTGGTGTAGTTCCAGTGAATCGATTCCTGCATCACCTGCAGTTGCGTATGCGCCGGAATCAGATGCAGCGCACCAAACAGAGCCTCCACCACCAGCGCTGCGCCCGCCATCGCGACATAAAACACTCCCGCAAGAATCGCCGCCACCTTCAGCCCGTAGTATTTGCGATAGATATTCAGAATCGGGAGAATCAGCAGGTCCGCAAACAGAAACGCGATCACTCCGCCGAAGCTGATGCCCCCATTCCACAGCACCGCGGCCAGCGGCACATTTCCCACCGAGCACACAAACGACAGCACCGCCACCAGCGGTCCGATCAGCGGCCCCCACACCTTCGCCAGCATTGGATGCCCGCTCAGGAAAAACGCCTGCCAGAAACCCGTCGGCACAAACGCCGCCAGCACTCCTGAAATCACCAGCCCCAGCGCAATATCCGGCGCCAGCGAGTACCAGTCCATCCAGTAGTAGTGGCTGGTCGCTGTCATTCCCCGCCGCGACGTCACCTTCTGCCAGAACGTGCCTTCGTGCAGGCTCATATCCATCGCCGCGTGGCCTTCCATGCGGCCCGCCAGCCCCAATGCCGCATGTGCTCTTGCTGCTTCAATCACCCGCGGCCGCAGCGTCGCCCGCAGCAGCACCACCAGCAGCATGATCATGATTGGCCCGCCCACAAACTCCGCCGCCATAAACTGCCAGCCCATTACAACCGCCAGCAGCACGCTCAGTTCCACCACCAGGTTGGTCGACGCAAACTGGAACGCCATCGCCGCAACAAAGTCCGCGCCCTTGCGGAACAGTGTCCGTGCCAGCGCCGTCGCCGCGTACGAGCATGACGAAGACGCCGCGCCCATCGCCGACGCCTTCACAATCGTCTTCGCCGACGAGTCGGGCAGCAGCCGGCTCATCTGCGCCTTCGACACCACCGCCTCCACCACGCTCGAGAGCAGAAATCCCAGGCACAGCGCCCACAGAATCTCCCACGCCATTGTGCCCGTCATCGCCGCCGCGTCGATCAGCCGATACACCATCCAATCAGTATAGATTGGGAATCAGCACACTCTGAAGGAGCACTCAATGCCCGGCATGAAGGCCCACACCGAATACCTCACCCTAACCACCAAAAAGCGCTACGAGATGGTCCATCTCACGCCGCAGCTCGAGGCCATCGTCCAGCGCAGTGGCGTCATCGACGGCCTGTGCTTCGTCTCGCCCATGCACATCACCGCGGCCATCTACGTGAACGACAACGAGTCCGGCCTCATCGAGGACATCTCTGCCTGGCTGGAGAAACTCGCGCCCGCATGGCCCGGCTACAAGCATCACCGCACCGGCGAGGACAACGCCGACGCGCACCTCAAGTCCCTGCTCCTGCACCACGAATCTACCCTCCCCATCACCAATGGCCGTCTCGACCTCGGCACCTGGCAGCGCATCTTCTACGCCGAGTTCGACGGCCAGCGCGCCAAGCGCATCATCGTCAAAGTGCTCGGGCTGGAGGCCTGACTTCAGAAGGCATTTATCTTCGGCGAGCTAACATGGGTATGGAGCGAAGAATCTGATGGCCACCACCACCGAGCAGGGCACGCCCGCCGTAACCGCCGCAACCTCCGAGTCCGAAGCCGAGCGCGACGCGATCTTCGACATCTTCCGCCGCTGGGGATACCTCCAGGCCGCACTCGATCCCCTCGACCAGTACCTCGCGCCGGAGCCGTTTCCCACCCCCGCGCTCGAAGGCCCGCTTGCCGACGCAGCGCGCGCCATCTACTGCGGCAGCATCGGGGTCGAGTTCATGCACATCCCGGACACCGAGCGCCGCCAGTGGCTGCAAGCGCAAATGGAGCAGCCGCCGCAACCCTCGGACCAGCAACGCATCTTAAGCGAACTCATCCGCGCCGACATCTTCGAGCAGACCATCCAATCCCGCTACCTCGGCACAAAGCGCTTTTCCCTGGAAGGCCTCACCGCACTCATCCCATTTCTGAACACCGTGCTCGCATCCAGTTCCGCTCTCGGCGTCAATACCTCCGTCCTCGCCATGAGCCATCGCGGCCGTCTCAACGTCATGACCAACATCATCGGCCGCACGCCCGCCGAAATCTTCGCCCGCTTCGAGGATGTCAATCCGCGTAGCGTCCTCGGTGGCGGCGACGTCAAGTACCACATGGGCGCGACCGGCGAGTTCCGCGCTCCCGATGGCCGCACCGTCGCGCTGCATCTCGTCTCCAATCCCTCGCACCTCGAAGCGGTCGATCCCGTTGCCCTCGGCCGTTCGCGCGCCAAGCAAACCCGCATCTGCGAGTCCTTGCGCCCAGCCGATTGCCCCGACCAGGCCGGCCGCGATCAGGTCCTCCCCATCGCCATGCATGGCGACGCAGCCTTCGCCGGCCAGGGCATCCTCGCCGAATGCCTCGTCCTTGGCGCGCTCCACGGTTTCGAGGTCGGCGGGACCATCCAGATCATCGTCAATAATCTCCTCGGCTTCACCGCCGTGCCTGAGGAGTCGAACGCCTCGCGCTTCGCAACCGACATTGCCAGGCGCATGCCCATCCCCATCTTCCACGTTAACGCCGAGGACCCCGACGCCGTCGTCCGCGTCGCCGCCATCGCCGCCGAATACCGCCATCGCTTTCACACCGACATCGTCGTCGACCTCATCGGCTACCGCCGCCACGGCCACAGCGAAGTCGACGATCCCACCGTCACCCAGCCGCGCCGCTACGCGGTCATCAAGGACCACCCGCCGCTCTACAAGCTCTATGCGGACCGCATCGGCCTTGACCCCTCCGCCGAAGTCCAACGCGTGCATGACGAGTTCCTCGAAGGCCAGAAGGCCGCCGCCCACGCCCGCCAGAAACCGAAGCTCGCCACCCTTCCCGCATACTGGTCCCCGTATCACGGCGGCGCGCTGCGCCCCGACGACGACGTCCCCACCGGCCTGCCCGTCGAGCGTGTCGCCGAACTCACGCGCCTCACCACCTCCGTTCCGCCCGGCTTCCACATTCACCCGAAGGTGCAAAAACTATTTGCCCAGCGCCTCGAAATGGCCCTGGGCAAGCGCGCCTTCGACTATGGCATGGCCGAACTCACTGCCTTCGCCTCACTGGTCACCGCCGGCACGCCCGTGCGCCTTAGCGGCCAGGACTCACAGCGCGGCACCTTCAACACCCGCCACTCCATCGTCATCGACATCGAGACCGAAGCGAAGTACGTCCCGCTCGCGCACCTCAGCCCCGACCAGGCCCGCTTTGAGGTCTACAACTCCATGCTCTCCGAGGCCGCCGTCCTCGGCTTCGAGTACGGGTACTCGCGCGATTATCCCGAGACCCTCGTCCTCTGGGAAGCTCAGTTCGGCGACTTCGCCAACGGCGCGCAGATCATCATCGACCAGTTCGTCGCCGCCGGCGAGGCCAAATGGAACCTGCTCTCCGGCCTCGTGCTGCTGCTGCCCCACGGCTACGAAGGCCAGGGTCCCGAGCACTCCAGCGCGCGCATCGAGCGCTACCTCCACCTCGCCGCCAACGACAACATGCAGATCTGCCAGCCCTCCACCGCCGCGCAGTACTTCCACCTGCTGCGCCGCCAGGCGCTTCGGCCCTGGCGCAAACCGCTCATCGTCTTCACCCCCAAGAGCATGCTCCGCCACGCCGACGCCTCATCGCAACTCGCAGACTTCGCCGCGCCGCGCTTCCTCAACGTCATCCCCGACTCGTCCGTCACCGCGCCCCGCCGCCTGCTGGTCTGCTCCGGCAAGATCGGCCACAACCTCCGCGTCGAGCGCCAACAGCGGAAGGACACCTCCGTCGCCATCATCTTCCTTGAGCAGATGTACCCCTGGCCCGAAGCCGAGATGCAGGCGGCGCTCGATCAGCATCCTGAAGCCACCGAGATTGTCTGGGTGCAGGAGGAGCCCGCCAACATGGGCGCGCGCTTCCACGTCCTGCCACACCTGCGTCGTATGGCCGGCGACCGCGCCGTACTCAGCGTCAAGCGCAGTCCCAGCCCCAGCCCCGCCACCGGCTCCGCCAAGGCTCACGAGCTCGAAGAGAAAGCCCTCATTAACCTTGCCTTCGGCGCCTAGACCGAACCTGCTGCCTCACTCCGACGTATTCTTTGCTGGGAGCCCGCCCTATGAACGCCTACAGCATCTGCGGCTATCTCTGGATTGTCTGGTACGCCCTCTGGATCGCGTGGGCTTTTCAAAGCAAAAAGACTCGCGAACGCGAGAGCATCGGCTCGCGCCTTTCCTACACCCTCATCCTCTTCGCGGCGGTGTGGATCGGCTTCTTCGGCCGGCGTTTCTCCGGCTGGTGGGACAGCGATATTTTTCCAGCCGCCGCGTGGGCCGGATGGTTGGGTGTGGCCGTCACCGCGCTCGGCTTCGCCATCACCTTCTGGGCCCGATTCATCCTCGGCAGCAACTGGAGCGGAACCGTCACCATCAAGGTGGACCACGAACTCATCCGCACCGGCCCATACCAATTCGTGCGCCATCCCATCTACAGTGGCATTATGGTCGCAGCAATCGGCACGGTCATCGCGCAGGATCACTGGCGAGGAGTGGTTGCCCTGGTCTTGCTTTGGCTGGGCTTCACCGTCAAGCGCCTCAAAGAAGAACAATTCATGCGCCAGACCTTCGGCGCACAGTACATCGACTACGCTCGCACCACCGGCGCAATCTTTCCCCGCCTCGTGCGCCGAGGGTTCTAAGCCTTCCCCTGAGCGTCCTTCACCTGCTGCGTCACCCAGTCGGTCCAGATCGCCTCTTCGATCGGGCACGCCAGTGCCGCCCCATCCAGCACTGCCGCCACAAAATTCTCCACCGCCGGATAATGCACATTCGCGTGCGCCGGCAGATGTTCCTCGCGTAGCTTGCCCGCGCTGTCCAGCAGTCGCAACGCCGGCCCATTCAGCATGTCCAGGCTGATCTCGCCCTCCACCCCGATCACGCGAAACTGGTCCCGCTGGATCCGCGAGTTCCAGCGCACATCCACCACGGCATGAACCCCGCCCGCGTACTCGATCAGCGTAGTCGCTGAGTCCTCCACCGCCAGCGTATGCAGCGCATTCGACAGCAGCCCGGTCGCGCGCCGCGGCCTGCCAAACAGAAAGTTGCAAGCATCGATGCGATGGGATCCTACATCGTACAGCGGCCCGCCGCCCGCCAGAGCCGGGTCCTTCAGCCAGCCGCGTTCCGGGTCCTCCAGCCAGCCATGATAGTTCGCCTCCACCAGTACCGGCTGCCCAATCGCGCCGTCCGCAATCAGCTCCTTCGCCCGCACCAGCTTCGGATACAGCCGCCGGTAGTAAGCCACTCCCAACACCCGTCCCCATTCGCGCGCCGTCGCGGCCATACTCTTTGCCTGGGCTAAATCCATGGCCACCGGCTTTTCGCACATCACATGCTTCCCGGCACGCAGGCTCGCAATCGTCTGTTCCGCGTGCAGCGCCACCGGCGATGCCACATACACCGCCTCGATCGCCGGATCGGTCAGCGCCTGCGCCAGATTGGTAAACGCCTCCACTCCCAGGTAGGCTTCGGCCTTGCGCGGATCGCGCGTCAGCACCGCGTGCAGGCGACTGCGCGGCTCCGCCAGTATCGCCGGCAGCACTCGCTTCCGCGTAATGTCCCCAATCCCGATTACCAGCCAGTTCAGCATAGGTACAGCATTATATTGCGCGGAACTCGCCACGGCTAACCTTTGCCCACTCCGACCACACCCATCGCCCGTCCGGCAAACCCGCTCTCTCCGCGATGCGAGAAGTATTTCAATCCCGCACCCACCCGGGCGCAGGCGGTACATTCGCCAACCACCGCAATTCGGCTCGCCTTCAATCCCGCATCCAGCAACTGCCGCCGGTTCGCCTCCCAGAGGTCCAGATGGATCTGCGGCCCAATATTCGAGTGCCCCGGCGCCCGCGCCGTCAGGAACAGCAGCGGATACCTCTCCCGCACCGGGTCCGAGTCGTATACCTCGCGGAAAAGTTCCTGCGCATAGGCAAACTGCGATTCGAACTCGTGCCGCACCTCTTCGCCCACCGAGTAGCAGCATGCCCCGATCGACGGCCCCACGGCTGCCACCAGGTCCTCCGACCGCGACCCATAGCGCAGCCGCATCCTCCCAACTCCCCGCTCCACCATGCGCTTCAGCGTTCCCCGCCAGCCAGCGTGGAAGGCTGCCACTGCGCGCCGCCGCACATCCACCACCAGCACCGGAACGCAGTCTGCTACCTGCACGCCCAGCATCACGCCGGGCACGTCGGTCATCATGCCATCGCCGCGCAGCACCGCGCGTCCCTCCGCTGTCTCCAGCTCGCGGTCTCCAGCCTCCACCACTCGGATCAACCCGGAGTGGAATTGCCGCAGCGTCACCAATGGTCCCCTCGCCGCTCCAACCGCGCGCAGCAATCGCCGCCGGTTTTCCGCCACCTTCGCCGCCTGATCCTCCTTGGTCCATCCCAGATTCAGCGACCCCTTGCCGTAAATCGTCGACACTCCACCTGCCCGGGTGCTGAATCCGTGCCTCAGCCACGCGTATTTCTCCCAACCAGCCACCCGCACCACTGCGCCGTCCTTCGCCGCAACTCGTCCGCCCTGCACCCGCTCGGCGTTACCCGGCATCTCCTGCTTCGTCTCTCGTCTCTGCCGTTCGCCACTCTTCCACGCCCCCGCGCGTGTTTTCCGCCGCCCATGCCCCAATCCGACTCGCGCCAGCAGCTCATCCACTTCTCCAATCGCTTCTGCGCTCTCAACCCAATCCATAACTCGCTCATTTCTTTGGCAATTTGGCCGCCGATTTCCACCGCTCCCTCGCCAAAAGTCCGTCCGCCCGGCGGCCTTCGGTTCTTCTTAGGCGTCTATAGTTTAGCCGGGTCGGTGGACCGGTCGCACCGCCGCCCGCAAACGCCAGGACCCGTCCCATAAACCCTTACTTTTCAATAAAATTTGCATCCTGGCCCACTGCTCTGTAAGATACGCGATTGCCGTCTATGAGATCGAATGTGCCTAGCATAGCTCCCCAACTCCTACGTTCCCGCCTCACCAGGGTCTGCGTCGCGATCATCGGCGCAACCCCAGCCGAGATGATCGAGAAAGCCACCGCAGCAGTCAAGGAGAACCCTTTCCTTGAGTTCCGCCTCGACTATCTCGATAAGCCTCTGCTTGCCCTGCCTAAGTTCAAGCAGTTCTTCGCCGACAACACGGCCGCCACCGCCATCGCCACCTGCCGCCGCGAGGCCAATGGCGGCAAGTTCCCCGGCAACGTCGCCGCCGAACTCGAAGTCCTTATCAAGGCTGCGGAGGCCGGCTTCCAGCTCGCCGACCTCGAACTCGAATCCGCCCACGCCCTCAAGAAACCCGGCGTGCAGAAGCTCCGCGACACCGGCGTAGCCCTCATCATCAGCCACCATGACTTCAATGCCACCAAGGACCTCGACGGCATCTACGCCCGCATCGCGCCCTTCAATCCCGACTTCGTCAAGATCGTCTCCACCGCCAAGGCCCTGGTCGACAATGTCACCCTCATCCGCTTCCTGGAGCGCATGAACGACCACACCAACATCATCGGCATCTGCATGGGCGACGCCGGCCTCATCTCCCGTGTTCTCGGCGTGCGCGCCGGCAGCGCTTTCACCTTCGCCGCCGCCACTCCGGGCGAGGAAACCGGCCCTGGCCAGATCGCCGCCCGCACCCTGATCGAGACCTATCGCATCGATAACGTCGACGCCGCCACCAAGGTCTACGGCGTCGCCGGCAATCCCATCCGTACCTCGCTCTCGCCCATCATGATGAACACGGCCTTCCGCCGCGAGACCGTCAACGCCGTCTACCTCGCCCTGCAGACCACCAAGCTGAACGATTTGCTGAAGCTCGTCCACGAAATCCCCATCCAGGGTGTCTCCATCACCATGCCGCTCAAGGAGGAGATCATCGCCCACCTCGAGCAGACGGACCCGCTCTCCGCCAAGATCGGCGCGGTCAACACCATTCGTATGCTCGATGGCAAACTCTACGGCTTCAATACCGACGTCGCCGGCATCATCATCCCGCTGGAGAAGCGCATCCAGTTGCGCGGCGCCAAGGTCCTCGTCCTGGGGGCCGGTGGGGCCGCACGCGCCGCCGTCTTCGGCCTGCGCGACAAGGGCGCCGAGGTCTTCATCCTCAACCGCACCGCCGAAACCGCGCAGAAACTCGCCCGCCAGTCCGGTTCCAAGACCATCAAGAAGGAAGCCCTCGCCAAGACCCAGTTCGACATCGTCATCAACGCCACGCCCGTCGGCATGGCCGGCAACAAGACGCCGTCGATCCTCGAGGCCAGGGACCTGAACGCGCGCCTCGTCTTCGACCTCGTCTACAATCCGCTGGAGACGCCACTCATCCACCTCGCGCGCCAGCAGGGCATTCCCTTCATCACCGGCATTGAGATGTTCGTGCAGCAGGGCGCGCGTCAGTTCGAGATCTTCACCGGCAAGCCCGCCCCCGAGGAAGAGATGTTTCGCGTCGTCCTCCACGCGCTGCGCCAGCAGATCGAAGCCTCGGCCGCCGAGTCCACTGAGCCCAGGCCCAAAGCCAAATCCGCGAAGGCTGCCCCCGAGGAAGCCGTGGAGTCCAAGCCCAAATCCAACTCAGCCGCGCCGGCCAAAGCGCATGCAACCAAGGCGCCCGCGCACAAGGCCGCACCCGCGAAGAAGCCCAGCGCCCCCGCAAAGAAGAAAAAGAAATAGCCGACCTTCGCCATCGGGTCTTCTGCCGCCAACCGCACAACGGAGGGGCGGGAACTCCCGCCATCGGATAGGCTGGGACTTCAGTCCGGCACTCGCAGGTATTCCAATGTACCGGGCCTCAGCCCCTGCCATCTGCTTTTCGACTCGCGCACCGTCCGCGGGTCTATTCCTCCTCCGCTCGCCGTCCATCCCCCACCAACACGTAATACAGCAACTCCTCAAGCGACATTTTCGCAAGCCTCCCGGTATCCATCCTCTGCCTCCCACCACGCTCCGCAAAGCCACCAACTGGTGCAGGCTCTTCCGGCCTCTGCATCGTCTCCATGGTTAGCTCTGCCCCTGTTGCGGAGCGGTCTCGCGTTCCGGCCCGCAGCCCCAACGTCCACGCATCCCCGCGCGAAACCGTTCGCGCTCCTCGGGAGTCATCTTCTCCCACCGCTCCGCCATGTCCTGCTTCCAGCGCCGCCGGCATCCGCCGCCATGCCGATGGAACCCGCCAAACAGAATCTTGCCCAGCACCAGCAGTCCCAACGCCTGCAGCCACGTCACCGTGTGCAGCCCAAACACCGCCGGCATCAGCCAATTCCATAGGTGCATCGTCACATAGCTGATCACCGTCACCGCGACCACCACGATCGCCAGCACCTTCAATACACGCAAAAAACGATTTCCTCGCATACCCTCACCTCACTTCCCAAAATCTTCCGCCATCTCCTGCAACCGCTCGCGCAGGTGCAGCACCGCATATCGCTTGCGGGCCAGAAGCGTATTCACTCCCACGCCTGTCTCTTCCGCCAACTCCTTGAAGCTCTTCCCCATCAACTCGTGCGCCACAAACACCTCGCGCTGGTTCTCCGGCAACTCATCGATCGCCTCATCCAGCGCTTCCAACATCACATTGCGCGCATAGATCGCGTCCGGCCCGGCATCCGGCGAAGGCAGCAGGTCCTCCAGCGCCGGCGCGCCCTCCCTATCCTCCACCGGCTCGTTCAACGACGCCGTCTGCTTCCGCCGGAACAAATCCGTAATCCGATTCCGTGCCACCCGGTACAGCCACGCCGTCACTTGCTCCACCGGCTGCATCATCCGGTAGGTTGCGGTCAACTCGTAGAACACATCCTGCAGCACATCCTCCGCATCGCCAATGTCGAGCACCCGTTTGCGGATAAAGCTGCGCAGCCGAGGCTCATCGCGTTCCACCACCGCGGCAATCAGCCTGTCCTGCTCGTCCATGGTCAATTCCCGGCTCAGCATCCGCCTTCGACCCTCTTTTACGCCTCTTACGGTCGTCATTCTGACCCGAAGGGTCAGAATCTCCGTAGTTCGCTTCCCTCTACATAAGTGTTAACGGTCCAACCCGCGAAATATTGTATGCAACCCGCCCACACCCATGATTAAAGCCAACCGGAGCCCAATCAGCCCCTTCAATCAACTGACCACTCACTGACTACTGACTACTGACCACTGACCACTTCCCTCACCGCCCCAGCCGCAACACCGGCAGCAAGCTCGAATAATCGTCCGTCCACACCCGCAGTCCCGCCTGCTCCGGAATCTTATTCGCCACGGCATCCACTCCCGGCTTCGCGAAGAACCCCGCATCCGCGCTCACCAGCACCCACGTCGCGCGATACTCCCCCTCGGCTGGCACGTCGTCGCTCTCCACCACCCGCGCCTGCATCCCCTCCGCATCCGCCACCAGCTTGATCTCCGGCGCCAGGGTCAGGTACGAGTTCGATATGTGGAATGCCACCACGCCGCCCGGAACAAGCTGCCGCCGATACACCTCCATCGCCTCGCGCGTCAGCAGATGCAGCGGAATCGCGTCGCCTGAAAACGCATCCACCACCAGCACATCGAACCCCTGCGGAGCCTCGCGGCTCAGTGCCATGCGCCCATCTCCGTTCACCACCGAGATTGCCGCCGGTGAATCGCGCAGGTACGTAAACAGATTCCGCGCAATCGGCTCCACCAGCGGATTGATCTCATAGAACCGAATCCGGTCCCCTGCCTTGCCATACGCCGCCACCGTTCCCACGCCCAACCCCACCACTCCCACGTTCTTCGCGCGTCCCTCGCAGCAGTTCCGCAGCGCCACGCCCACGCCCGAGTCTTCTCCGTAGTACGTCGTCGGCACCCGCCGCCGCTCCGTCTCCATCATCTGCATGCCGTGGCGGATGCGGCCATTCATCAGCACGCGCACCGGCCCGCTCCCCGTCCAACTGCTGCCGCCGGTCGCATGCCCCACCCCCACATCGCCCGGATCATCCCAGTCCGCCTCGGTCACGCGCAGCGAACCATAAAAATTCCTCGCCCGCATCAGCGCCTGCCGCTCGAACTGCGCATGCAGGGCCACCGTCAGCGCCAGTAGTCCCAGGCTTGCCGCCGTCCACAACGCCCGCGGCGCCCAGCCATCGTTCCAGGTCACCACCGCCGCCAGCACCGCCGTCACCAGAAACGCGATCGCCAGGTCATAATTTGCGCGAAAGATCAGCGGGCTCGCAATCCCCACAAAGAATGTCCCCGCCACTCCACCCGCCGCCACCATCAGGTAGAAGACGGTGCTCCGCTCCGCGCTCGCCGGCCGCAGTCGATACGTCTCCGCATGGCAGAACCAGCACGCCACAAACAACTCCGCCAGGTAGAACAGGATCGACAACCCCACCGGCAGCCGCGCATCGATCTGCGACAGCGCATATCCCAGACTTGCCAGCAGCACCACCAGCAGCCGCGCCACCACCCATCGCCGGTAAAGCCATGGCGCGTCAAACGCCAGGACAAACGTCACCAGGTACACGCCCAGTGGCAGCACCCATAGCAGCGGAATCGCCGCGATGTCCTGGCTTAGATGGCTGGTCACCGCCGCCAACTGCATCGCCGCCCCCATCGGCAGCACAAACCACATCCACCTCACCCTCGCGTTGTCCGCTTTCTCTCTCCCCAGCAGCCCGGGTGCCCCATCCTTGGCCGCTTCATCGCCAAGGGTGGGATGCACGAGCAGCCCGGGTGCCCCATCCTTGGCGGCTTCATCGCCAAGGGTGGGATACACGAGGTTCGGATCAACGCGGGCCGCCCCAAGACTCGTCCACCCCAACCACCCACACACCCCCGCATACACCACAAACCCCGCCGCCCACCACTCCCGCTGCCGCGCCAGCGCAACGTGCGGTTCAACCAGCAGCGGATATGCCGCCAACGCCGCCAGCGAACCCACATTCGACAGCGCAAACAGTCCATACGGCACCCGCCCACCCTCTCGCCGCGCCCACCACACTTGCAGCAGTGGGCTGGTCGCGCTCAGCATGAAGAAGGGCAGCCCAATCGTCACTCCCAGCGCGACAAAGATCGTCTCCACCGGATGGTCCGCCGCTGCCGGGATCGCCCCGAACCCAGCTCCGCGCGACCCAGCCACCGCCCCCATCGCCCAGGGCAACGCCAGCACCGCCACCGCAGCCGCCAGCAGCGCCAAATGCACGCGCACGCTCGTCTGCCGCACCAGCCAATGCGCGTACGCGTACCCCAGCAGCAGCGTCGCCTGGAAGAACACCAGGCACGTCACCCACACCGCCGACGACCCACCCAGCAACGGCAGCAACTGCTTCGCCGCCATCGGCTCGCCCAGAAACAGCAGAAACGCCGACACCAACACCACCAACCCATACACTCCACGCGAACCGGACATAGCAAGTCCAACCAGAATAGTCTCCTTCCCCGCACCGCCGGAAAACTCTGCGCTTCGCAAGACGAACTCGCCCTGCTCGCGCAATCGGCGGAGTTGCCTGAGGTCCGTGCTCGCTGCCAGCATTCTTTCTCAGCTCCACAACCCCACCAACGCCGTCGCCTTGTCTCCACGATAGAATTGTCATCGCCAGGAGCATTGCCCATGAAGCGTCTTCTCGCTGTTCTCCTCGTGTCTGCTGCCCAGCTTGTTGCCCAGACCGCGGCCATGCCAGCCACCGCCGCTCCCAATCCCCACCCCTACACGCAGCTCTACGTCTTCGGCGACAGTTACTCCGACTCCGGCTCCGGCTACCTCGACACCAACGGCCCCACCGCCGTCGCCGTCCTTGCCCAGCGCCTCGGCATTCCCTTCACCTGGTACGGCAACCCGAAATACACCAAAACCCAGGGCCTCAACTTCGCCATCAGCGGAGCCGGCTCCGGCGCAGGCGCGGGCCGCCGCTATCCCACCGGCGAGATGCTCTCCCTCGGCATGAAGAATCAGGTCGACAACTTCGTTACCTTCACCAGGACCGGCGACATCCCCAAATTCGATCCCGCGCAAACCATGTTCTTCTTCGCCGGCGGCCTCAACGACCGCGGCAAGCCCGAAGGCTACACCCGCACCAACCTCGAAGCCGAGATCGACGAACTGTACGACCTCGGCGCGCGCCGCTTCATGGTCGCGCTCCTCCCCACCAAAATCCCCCAATTCGCCACCGCCGGCATCGCCTTCAACCCCGAACTCGCCAAGATCCCCGTCGAAGAACTCGCCCGGCATCCCGACATCCGCATCGCCAACTCCAATTGGGGCCTATTCTTCGACGAGGTCATCACCAACCCCGCAAAATACGGCATCACCGACATCAAGTCTCCCTGCGCCGGCCGCAACATCCACCACGAAGACACCACCCCCTGCGCCGCCCCCGACGCCCATTTCTTCTACCACGAAGGTCACCCCTCCGCCGGCGTCCACCGCGCCGTCGGCGACATGCTCTCGACCGAAGCCACCGCGCAGGCTCCATAACTTGGAGTGTCATCGTGACTTTAGTTTGTCATTGAAAGCCACCCCAAATTCCCCTGTCATTCCGAGCCTTCGGCGAACGGGGTCCCCGGCTGTTCCTTTCGAACTTGTCATTCTGAGCCATCGGCGAAGAATCCCGGTAGTTGTACCACCGACGCAGTCCTTCTTCGCCAACCCTTTTCGAACTTGTCATTCTGAGCCATCGGCGAACGGGGTCCCCGGCTGTTCCTTTCGAACTTGTCATTCTGAGCCATCGGCGAAGAATCCCGGTAGTTGTACCACCGACGCAGTCCTTCTTCGCCAACCCTTTTCGACTTGTCATTCTGAGCCATCGGCGAAGAATCCCGGTAGTTGTACCACCGACGCAGTCCTTCTTCGCCAACCCTTTTCGACTTGTCATTCTGAGCCATCGGCGAAGAATCCCCGTAGTTGTGCCACCCCAAACCCTTGATCGCTGAGCCACCCCAGATTCCCCTGTCATCGAGCATTTCTCGTGGGGTTAGTCGCTCCGCTCCGGTCCATCACCTCGTCGCGTACTTCGTAAACACGTAGTCCTTGTTCCTCACGTCGCTGTGGCACGCAAACCCGCACTTGGCATCGTTCCCCTGCGGAGGCTTGTCGCTCGTCGTGCCCGGGCGGAAGGTTTGCGTCGCCGCGTCATACTCGAACTCGGCCCAGCCCCATCCACCGCTGTCCGCAAACCGCTTACTGTCCTTCACCATGAAGTCCGCATCATGCTGCGCGCCCGGCAGCAGCGGCCCGCCCGGCTGGTCGTCATCCTTCGCCGCCTTCCAGTGGACCTTCGCCATCTTCGCGCCATCCGGAAACGGCTTGCCGTTACCGGGAATCCCCGCCTCGTACGCGGAGATCATCGCAGGATTCCCCAGGATCACAGCCAGCATCTCCCCGTTATGGCTCACGCTGATCACCTGCCAGCTCTCGTATCCCCGAAACTCTGAGAACGCCAGCCCGCCCGGCACCTTCAGACTGTACTTGTCCACCGTCGCAGCGGAAATCGCAAACCCGAAAACCGCGGCCAGCGACGCCACCACCCCCGCGCCCATCAGCATGCCCATGTGCTTCATAGCCGCACCTTCTCATTGGAATCCATGAACTCTCAGGCAACGCACCACTCACGCCGCACGCCCCTGTCCCAGCCGCCGTACTGGGCCGTCACCAAGTCACATCGAACCCGGCCTACCGCGTATCTCCATGCCCGGGAAGCAACCACTGCCGATCAAAACAAAAGGGGCCTCAGTGGATGCTGCCGATCGCCACGCGGAACAAATCCACAAATGAGGTCTGGAGTATAGCAGCCTGCCCCCCGTCCTGGTCTCAACCCTCGATACAACAGGACCGCACACCTTACACTGCGGCCGCTAGCGCAATTCCTGAGTAACTGTACCCCGAACCCTGCCGCGATTACGCCAAGCCTCCAAGCGGCCGAAAGCTGTCAAGCCCCCTCACCTGTGCAAAACCCGTCCTCAATCCACAACCCAAACGACATCAAAAATCGCCCCCAACTACATTTGAGTTATGGGGTATCTGCTATCATTAACTTAGTGAATTAAACAAAGAAGACTCGGCGTCGCGCCGGGTCTTTGCACTTAAATCACCGGGCAAATCTGCCAATCCGGATATCCCCGAATCGATCCCGGATCCAGCACGGATCAGATCCAGATCGAACCACTGTCGAATGAGGATTTTGGGACCGGGATCCCGGAACCCCCAGGGGGGTGGGGGGGCTTCAGAGGATGTTGAAAAAACGCTTTTTCGTTAAGGGCACGGGTTCACCCGTGCCGCAAGAGCCACAGAATCAGCCGGGCTTTAGCCCCTGAGGTCTGCCTTCCTGCGCTGAGCCGCCTTTTTCAGCACCTTCTTCAGGCCCTGAGGCAAGGGGGCTGGTTGCAACAAATGTTATTAACTCGAAAGGGACTCCCCTCCACTAACTAGGTTTGTTTCCAGCCAAACGCGGGGGGATACCCCCCCCGGGGGGGGTGCAACACCTAAACTCGCTGAAACCAGTGCTGCAAGGGAAGGATGGTCCTCGAATATGCTGCCTCAGGCGACCGGATCAAGGTCACAAGCCGCCTTAGCAGCTAACCGTAAACGTATCCTCGCTCCGCGTCACCGCCCGGTACAGCGTGTCCCGCTCGAACGGCACCCGGCCTGCCTCCGTAATCAGCCGGACTAAATCGGCCCGCCGCATGCCCTGCGGGGTCGTCGCCCCGGCATCGTGGTAGATCTTCTCTTCGATCACCGTGCCGTCGATATCGTCCGCGCCGAACCGCAACGAAATCTGCGCCATCTCCGGCGACACCATCTGCCAGTAGCTCTTCACGTGGGGGAAATTGTCCAGCAGCAGCCGCCCGATCGCGATCTGCTTCAGGTCCATCATTCCCGTCGTCTTCGGAATGTGGGCCAGCGCCGTATTGTCCGGATGGAACGCCAGCGGGATGAACGTCTGGAAGCCGCCCGTCTCGTCCTGCAGCGCGCGCAGCCGCAGCATGTGGTCTACGCGGTCCTCGTCGTTCTCCACGTGCCCGTACAGCATGGTGGCATTCGACTTCAGCCCGATCCGGTGTGCCGTCCGCGCCGTCTCCAGCCACTCGCCGCCGTCGATCTTGTGGTCGCAGATAATGTGCCGCACCCGGTCCGCGAAGATCTCTGCCCCGCCCCCCGGGCACGAATCGACGCCCGCGGCCTTCATCCGCACCAGCGTCTCTTCGATCGTCATCTTGCCGCGTTTGGCAAGGAACGCCACCTCGACCATGGTGAACGCCTTGATATGCACCTTGGGATAACGCACCTTCAGCCCGCGAACCAGGTCCTCGAAGTACTCGAAAGGAAGGTCCGGATGCAGTCCGCCAACAATGTGGAACTCGGTCACCGCCTCGGTCAGCCCCGAGCCGGCCGTCTCCCACGCCTCTTCCAGAGCCATCGTGTACGTTCCGGCCTCGCCCTTCTTCCGCCCGAACGCGCACAGCCGGCAACTCGCCACGCACACGTTGGTCGGGTTGATGTGCCGGTTCACGTTGAAGTAGGCCGTGTCGCCATGCATCCGCTCGCGCACCGCGTTGGCCATCCACCCAACCGCCAGAATGTCGCCGCTACGATACAGCGCCACGCCATCGTCGAAGCTCAGCCGTTCGCCCGCTTCCACCTTGGCCGCAATCGGCCGCAGCGCCGCGTCATCCGTCTGGAAGCCGTGCCGCGCGCCGGTTGGAGCAGGGAAACTCATGCTCCCTTCATTCTAATCCGTCAACGTTGTCATGCCGTAGCGCAGCGGATGAATCTGCTTCTTCCTTCACCGACGACTGAGGACGGACCACTGACAACCGCCATCTTCAGTGCTTCCCAACCTCCGCCGAATCCACCCAGCGCGGCTGCACCACGATCCCATCGAACAGCGTCGCCGCCACCAGGTAGTCGCCCACCGGCCGCAGGAATCGCAGGTTCCAGCCCGTGTCCCACGTGGTCACCCGCATCGACGGAATCGCCACCGCGAACGCATCCGTCCCCGGCCCTTTCGAGGTCACCAGCATGCGCTTCGCGTTCTCGTCGTAATACAGGCCGTCGATGTTGCGCGCCACCAGGTCCGTCAGTGTCTGCCAGTGCGCGCCCTTGTCCGGCGAACAGTAGACGCCGTCCCTGTCTCCAACCCACAGACCCCCGCGTCCATCCACCGCCAGCGCCTTCACCTGGGTCACATTCGCCGGCAGCGCCGCCGCCTGCCACGTCTTGCCGCCGTCTGTCGACAGTTCCAGCGCGGTCAGGCTCGCCGCCGCCACGGTCGCATCGGTCGCCGTTACAAAGCGCCAATCGTCCGCGGGAATCGCGCTCACCACGCTCCACGTCACCCCGCTGGACACGCTCCGTAGCACTCCTTCGGAAGTGGCCGCATACAGCGTGTCGTCGACCCGCGCGAATTCATTCACGCTGCCATCGAAGTTCTTCAGCGTGGCGGCCGCGACCGCGGCCCTGGGTTTCGCCGCCGGCCCACGCCGTGCGCTCCCATGCCCGGCCATCTGCCGCGCCGCCCTGGTCCTGACGGCCACGGGTACAGCCTTGCCGCCAACCGCCTTCGCGCCCGGCGCATCGTCTCCCGCGCGCTGCCAGACGGAGTCTTTCAGCCGATAAATCCCATGCTCTGTACCCGCAAGAATCGTGCCGTCCGGGGCCTGTCCAAGCGCGAAGACGTCATGTCCATCCAGCCCGTCGCTCAGGTGCGACCAACTCAGTCCGCCGGTATGGCTCACAAACACGCCGCCCGCGTCCTTATCGTTCACCACCCCCACGTACACGGTGGCCGCATGCTGTGCGTCTCCGCTGAACGCCCAGATCTGCCGCGCCGAGAAGCCGCTGTTCGACGGCAGAAAGCTCACGCCCCCATCGTCGCTCGCCAACACACCATCGTGGTCCGTCGCCAGCAGCACGTGGCGCGAGTCCGCCGGGTCGACGTACACATCGTTTACCACCAGGTCCTCGCTGGTCGCCGGCGTCCACACCTTGCCGCCATCGTCGGTCCGATACAGTCCCTGCGTCGTCCCCGCGAACACGGTGTCCAAATGGTTGGGGTCCTGCATCAGCACCCGCGTTCTCCGCGCGGTAGGCGGAATCCCCTGGGCCTTGTTCACGGTAACTCCGCCCGTGAACTTCGCGCCGCCGTCCTCGCTCTTGTAGATCCCCGAACACGCGCTCAGATACAACTCGTTCGGCTGCTTCGGATCGAGGATGATCGAGAACACGTCTGAGTCTTCGATCATTCCCTGCTTGATGCTGGTCCAGTGTTCGCCGCCGTCCGTCGTCTTCCAGGGAAGATGCCACGTGCCTGCGTAGATCACGCTCGGGTCTCTGGGATCGACCGCCAGCGACTCGACCTCGTGAATCTCCGCACTGTCCTTGGGGCTGATTCGCTCCCAATGCGCGCCGCCGTCGGTCGAGCGAAACACTCCCTCCAGCGTTCCCGCCACCATAATCTTCGGGTCCGAGGGGGCAAACGTTAGCGACCGCACCGACTGCCCACGCATCTCCGGCTGCATGGTCCATGTCGCGCCGCCGTCGTCGCTGATGTAGATACCGCCGCCATCAGCTACCACATAGGCTCCCACGACCAGGTGTTTCGGGTCCGCCGGGTCGACCAGGATATGCCGTATCACCAGGTCATCGCGCTTGCCTACGCGGGCCAGTCGTTGCCACTTCTGCCCGCCATCCCGCGATTGGTAAATCCATCCGTTCGCCGTTCCCAGATAAAGGTGTGCATGGTCGCTCGGGTCAGCCGCAAAGGCGCGCGCATCCCCGCCGTCCGGTCCGAAGGGAAACCAGGAGACCGCATTCATCCGCGGGCAGACCAGCCCAAAGGTCAGAAAAATCACAAACAAGTGCCGGCTCAGTCTGCAATTCAACGTTGTCGTCCCATCCCGTCGCTAATTCTCACTTCGTGCAGCTTCCGGGCCATGTCAACGGCCCGATCAGCACGGTCCAACCCCTCCGCAAACCACCGCGAATCAACACTGGCGTTCCCCTGGGGAGACTGCCGGAGCCCGGCCCATGCTCCGATCTGCACCATATCTAGAATACATAGTTCTCCGCCGTCTGCGCGCGGCGGAACCCAGCACAAAGGCTGACTGGGAACCAACCCAGTCAGCCTCCGGTGCTGCTTCGTTTGTCGAACGGCTACTTGGCTTTCGCCTTTGCTTTTGCCTTCACCGGCGTACGAGGCACAGCCTTTACTGCGCTCTCGTCCACGGGCGTATTGCTGGCTGCCGGATCGGTCGCACCTGCGGGAACCAGGTTCGTGGTTACCGTCTGCGCGTCGTCCGTGCCGGTGTAGATCGTGATGCGGGAAGCGTCGATGCCCTTCTCCGTCACCAGGTAGTCCTTGGTGTTGACCGCGCGCAGTGCTGCATCGCTCGGCTTCGGGTGCCTCCGCTTCATCTTCGCGGCCTTGGCATCGGCTGCCTGCTCCTTGGCGTCTTCGTTGCCAACCAGCGAGAGCTTGGCATCCGCCTTGCCCTGGAGAGCTGTGGCTACGTCGTCAAGGCAAGCCTTGGCTTCGTTGTCCACGCGGGTTGGGCGAGCCTTGTCGCGCTCGAAGCTGACGGCGCACAGGCTGGATGCCATGGGCGCGGGCGGCGGCGGCGGCGGCGGCGGCGCAATCACGTTCACGCTGGTCGTTGCCGATGCCGTATTGCCCTTGTCGTCAACCACGTTGCAGGTCACCGTGATCGGACCCGGCGAAGCACCCGACGTCGACAGCGTCGCCGACGGGCCAGTGCCTGATACCGAACCGGCCGTCGCACTGTAGCTGTAGGTCAGCGGACGATTCTGCGGGCTCATCGCGCTCGCCGAAATATTCGACGAGTCGCCCGGATTCACCGACGAAGGATTCGCCGAGCAGCTGATCGTAGGCGGCTGGAACGCGTTGATTGTGAACTGACCGGTGCAATCCGCGGACTGACCCGGCTTCGGGCCTTCCGTTACGTGGCCGGTCACTGTGTAAGTCCCCGGTGCTGCAGTCGTGGTCGCGATGTTCGCGGTGCTTGAGGTTCCCGAGATCACGCCGCCGGTCGAAGTCCAGGTGTAGGTCGCCGTCTTCTTGGGATTCAGGTTCGCCGCCGTGCCCGTCACCGTAATCGGGTCACCCGGGTAGCCGCTGGAAGGCGACACCGAGCAGCTGTAAGTCACTGGCGGTGGCGGAATCACGTGGCCAAAGTGGACCACAATGCCGGTGCTCAGTTCGACTGCATCTATATTGGCGCGGCCGCCCACAGGCCCGCCCGTGGGGATTCCGGCGAAAGGACCGAAATCGTCGTGCATAAACCGGTAATCAGCCTGGAAGAGGCGCAGGCTGAACCGATTGTCCATGAACGGCAGGTCATAGTCCATGCCGCCGCCGGCGGTCAGAGCCACGCCCCAGGTATAGGGATTGTGCTCAAACTGAGCCGGGGTGTCGTTGTTCGGTCCGCCCAGTCGCTCGCTGCCCACCAGCCCGTGCGCGAACAAGGTAAAGTTCTCCATGGGATAACGCACAATCGGACCCACCGAAAGCGAGGACACACCATCATTCTGCCCGTCCGGATGGTTGACGTAGATAAACTCTCCGCCAAAGTACCGATTCATGTAATAGGCCACACTGCCCATCGCGCCCAGGTTCACGGACGAGTAGGGGAGCCCTTCGGGCTGAACCCGTCCATGAGCTCCAAAATACGAATAGCCCATGAAAACGTCTACTCTCGACGGATTTGACCCCGATACCGGGGCGGTTGCGGGTGTCTGTGCACCCAGGCTTGCTGCACCAAGGCTAACTGCACATGCAGCCAGCAGGAACCGGCCGAGACTGCTAAACGGGCGATAAGTCATGCGACTTCCTCCACTCATAATGCTTGTTATAGATATTGCGACTCTTCGCGCAAAAAACCGCTGAAATCAGATCAACCAGAGTGTACCGCAGTTGGTTGCAATGTCGAAGGCAAAAATACACGCTAATTCCTACATTAGATTGGGCTACGACCAGATTTAGCGTCCCTTTCGGGAAAATCAGCTCGCTGCATCCTGCCAGTAACCCGCCTCAATCGTCGATGAAACCTCAATCCTTCCCTAAGATAAGTTCAACGTTTTCCTGATACTTCCGCGCTCCTGCTGGATCTTTTCCTGCAGCAGCGTGATGGCATACAGCAACTGCTCGGGCCGCGGAGGACAGCCGGGAACATAAATGTCCACCGGAATCACCTGATTCACCCCCTGCAACAGGGCATAATTGTTGAAAACCCCGCCTGAAGTCGCACACGCCCCCATTGAAATCACCCACTTCGGCTCGGGCATCTGCTCATACAGCCGGCGGATCACCGGCGCCATCTTCTGCGAAACTCGCCCCGCGACGATCATCAAATCGCTCTGCCGCGGCGACGGGCGGAATACCTCCGCGCCAAACCGCGCAATATCGTAGCGCGAACCGCCCATCGACATCATCTCAATCGCGCAACACGCCAGGCCAAACGTCATCGGCCATACTGAATTCTTCCGCACCCAGTTGATCGCCGCGTCCAGCGACGCCATCACTACACCTTCCTGCTGGTCGTAGCCCCAGTTCACCTCGCTCAGTTTTTCCCGGTTCTGGGCGGAACTGTCCAGAGACCCAAAGAAATATCGGTCGTTCTCATGTGTTATCGCCGTCGAGC
The DNA here is from genome assembly GCA_963764735.1 of uncultured Acidobacteriaceae bacterium. Classification (GTDB taxonomy): domain Bacteria; phylum Acidobacteriota; class Terriglobia; order Terriglobales; family Acidobacteriaceae; genus Edaphobacter. The sequence continues at coordinate 64,605 of CAVXTS010000003.1, read as the reverse complement.
GGTCGCCGCCGGAATTCTGGTCAGAGGGAGAAGTCATGTGTCTTGTCAGTATAAATCGTTGGTCCCGGTGAATCGCCACTTTCAGGGAACAATCTCGGCAGACAAGTCGAAGTAAAACCTGCGCTTCTTCGGTGCGATGCCTTCACAAACTGAAAGGTTGGCCGACTCCGCAAGTCCGGCCATACCGTGCGAACATCGCCCAACTGCCCAGCAGCTTCGCGCCCTGGCGTTCCTCGCACCTGCTTCCGCAGTCAGGACACCCGCTGAAAAGCAAGCGTTTGATCCACACGGGCAAATCCGGGGCGCCAGAGAACGGCCTGGGCCAGATTTAATGCCCTGCTTCCGCCTGCCTTGTGTAGCCTACACAGGGCAGTATTTATCGAGGTTGCGTTGCGCTGAATTCCATCGCCTCTCCAGCGCAGTTCGAAACCATCGGGCCGCTGCCTCAATTCTCCCTGGACAGGTGATTCGTTGATGCGTTCCGTGTGTCTGAAAGTCTGGCTGCTGCTGGGCGTGGTGATGTTGGCGGCCTTTCCGCAATGGGGCCCGGCAGTAGCAAGAGCACAGGCGCCCTCTGCGCTGGCGGCGCCCACAGGTTCGACGCCCCAGGCAGGTTCTGAGGCCGATCGCATTGCCGCTCTCGAGAAGCAGGTGGCTGCGCAGTCGCAGGAGATTGCCGCAGCCCGGACCTCCGGCGACAACTCCTGGATGCTTACTTCAGCCGCGCTGGTGCTGATGATGACTGGCCCCGGCCTGGCCTTGTTTTACGGCGGTCTGGTGCGCAAGAAGAACGTGCTCGGCACCATGATGCAGAGCTTTGCCATGATGGCGGTGGTCACCCTGCTTTGGGCCGTCGTCACCTATTCCCTCGCCTTCGGCAGCGGCAACGCCTTTATCGGCGGACTGCACAACATGTTCCTGCACAATGTCGGCGTCGCGCCCAGCCCCTACGCGCCCACCATCCCGCTCCAGACCTTTATGGTCTATCAGCTCATGTTCGCCATCATCACTCCCGCGCTCATCACTGGCGCGTTCGCCGAACGCATGAAGTTTTCCGCCATGCTGGTCTTCATGGTGGCGTGGGCGATCGTGGTTTACAGCCCCATGGCGCACATGGTCTGGGGAGCGGGCGGCCTGATGAACGCCGCTACCGGCAGAATCCCCTGTCTCGACTTCGCCGGTGGCACCGTGGTCCATGTCACTTCAGGCGTATCCGCGCTGGTCACCGCCATCTACCTGGGCAAACGCATCGGCTATCCCAAAGAGGCGATGCAGCCCCACTCGGTGGTGCTTAGCGTCATCGGCGCATGTCTGCTTTGGGTGGGTTGGTTCGGATTCAACGCTGGCTCCGCGCTCGCCGCCGGAACTTTGGCCACCTCCGCCTTCGTCGCGACCCAGTTTGGCGCAGCCGCCGCAGCCATCGGTTGGAGTATTGTGGAGTGGCTCCGCAACGGCAAGCCTTCCGTTCTGGGGGCCATCTCCGGCGCAGTGGCTGGACTGGTCGCCATCACGCCGGCTTCCGGATTTGTCTCACCCATGGCCGCGATCGTCATCGGCCTCCTCGCCGGCGCGGTCTGTTTCTACATGGTGGTCAAGGTCAAAACGTGGTTCGGCTACGACGACTCCCTCGACGCCTTTGGCGTTCATGGGGCCGGCGGGACGCTGGGAGCATTGCTCACCGGCATCTTCGCCAACAGCGCCATCAATCCAGCCTTTGGCCCGGGCAAGGCAACCGGGCTGCTGGAGGGCAATTGGCGGCAATTCTTCCACCAGGCGGCAGGCGTCGCCATCGCCTGGACGCTGTCGATCATCGGCACTCTTATCATTCTGTTCATCGTGGATAAAACCATGGGCCTTAGGGTAAGTGCAGACGACGAGGCCGCCGGTCTGGACCTCTCGCAGCACGGCGAAGAGGGCTACGAGTGGGCACACTAGCCGGCGACTGAGATGCGAACCGGCCAAGTTACGTCCTTCGGCGTGTCTGGTCCATTTTGGTACTGCCGTGGCAACTGCGCGTAGCGTAATATGCTAGAGCTTGGCGAACAAGCGAGAGGATTAAACGAGATGCAGAAGATTGAAGCGGTGATACAGCCTTCCAAGTTGGACGCGGTAAAGGATGCCTTGGTTGAGATTGGCGTTCAGGGGATGACCATTACGGAAGCGCGCGGACATGGGCGGCAGAAGGGGCACACGGAGTTCTATCGTGGACGGGAGTATTCCGTCGACCTGCTCCCCAAGGTGAAGTTGGAGACGGTGGTTGCGGACAACATGGTGGAGAAGGCGGTCCAGGCCATCATCGCCGTCGCCCGCACGGGCACCATCGGCGACGGCAAAATCTTTGTCACCAAGATCGACGAAGCCATCCGCATCCGCAACGACGAGCGCGGCGAAGTCGCATTGTAGTGTCGTGTCACTCAAGTTCGGCCTATAGCCGGTGCATAGCCGGTCCGTAGAGAAACTGTCATCCTGAGCGAAGTTTGGCGCGGCTGCGCCGAACGAAGTCGAAGAACCTGCCGTTGGCATCGCGAACGACACGGGTCCGCCTGGGTCGTATCACGGTGCGGCTTGGCTGCTATGCTGTAGTTTCTACTCATACAGACAGCCATGCGCCAACCAGAGACCCCAGGCAGCGGATTCCGCGACGAATACCAGCGTCGGATGCTGGAGATTCGCGCTGCCTTTTCCGCGGGCGCCACCGGCGCGGAAACCGTCGCCGCGCGCGCCCAGGCCATGGATCAACTCATCCAGAGTCTGTGGGCCGAAGCCCTCGAGCGAACCCCGCAGCTGGGCTCCGGAATCGCCCTGCTGGCGCTCGGCGGATACGGCCGCAGCGAACTCTTCCCTTATTCCGATGTCGACCTGCTCTATCTGCTCGACGGCAGAGTCTCCGAGCAGGAAGTCAAGCAGCCCATCCGCCGCATCAGCCAGGAGCTTTGGGACGCGGGAATCCGCCTGTCGCCCGTCACCCGCAAGCGCAGCGAAGTGGAAAAGTTCGACGCCGACAACGTGGAGTCCACTCTCGCCCTGCTCGACCATCGCCTGCTCGCCGGCGATGCCGCCGTCTACGAGCGCTTCTCCGCCGCCGGCTTTCCCAAACTGCTGGAGGCGCAAGCCGGTGCCATCGCCGCCGGTCTGGTGGAACTCACCGCGCAACGCCACAAGAAGTACGGCGACACGCTCTTCCACCTGGAGCCAAACATCAAGGATTGTCCCGGCGGCCTGCGCGACGTCCACGTCTGCGCCTGGCTTACCACGCTCGCAGCGGCGGCCAAGCCCGCGGCAGGGTTACCCGAAAGCAGCGCCTCTCCAGCGGCCGTGGACAGCGAAGAGTTTCGCCAGGCGGTCGCGTTCCTCTCCACCGTTCGCTGCTTTCTTCACTACCGGCACGAGCGCGACGACAACACCCTCGATTGGCAGGCCCAGGATGCTGCTGCCCGCGAGCACGAGCGCAGGGCCACTCCGCGCAACGGTGAAGCCGACGCGGCCTATTGGATGCGTCTCTACTTCCGCCACGCGCGCATCGTGGAGCGCTGCCTCACCCACATGCTGGAAGCGGTGCCGGAAAAGCAGACGGCCGCCTCCTGGACTGCCCGGAGCTTCTTCAAGGGGCGCCGGCGTGCCCAGCCTCCACCCACTGGCTTCCGCGTGGAGAAAGGAAGAATTGTTCTCGGCGACGCGGCCGGCCCCACCGGCGATCCGGCACAGGACCCCGAGTTGGTGCTGCAACTCTTTGCCGAAATGGCCCGCTCCGGATGCAAGCTCGACCGCAACAGCGAAGAAAGGATGTCGCACTCCCTGCCCCTCCTTTCAACACACCTGGAAGAGGGCCCCGCGCTGTGGCGGCACCTGTCGGAGATCCTGCTCGGCCCCAATGCCGGCAACGCCCTGCGCGTGATGCACACGCTGGGCATCCTCGAACTGCTCATCCCGGAATTTCATGGCATTGATGCGTTGGTCATCCGGGATGCCTACCATCGTTACACTGTGGACGAGCACACCATGGTCCTCATCGACACCCTGCACGGGCTGGAATCCCCGCAGACCGGCCCCATGGGCGAGTGGGCCGCGCGTTTCGGCGGCATCCTGCGCGATGCCCAGCACCAGGCGCTGCTCTACCTCGGCGCCCTGATGCACGATACCGGCAAGGGTCGCAGCACCGATGACCACGCCCGCGAGAGCGCGCGCATGGCGGAGAGTGTCGCCAGTCGCCTCGAACTGGATGCCTACGAGAGCGAGCTCCTCCTCGGCCTCATCCGCCATCATCTGGAAATGTCCGCCGCACTGCGCCGCGACATCTTCGACCTGGAGACCGTCCGCGCCTTCGCCGGCAAGGTGCAGACCCCCGAAGCCTTGCGCATGCTCACCCTGTTCACCTACGCCGACATTCAGGCCGTCCACCCGGACGCCCTCACCCCGTGGAAGGCGGAGAACCTCTGGCGACTGTATCTCGCCACTGCGAATTACCTCGACCGCAGTGTCGACGACGAGCGCGTCGGCGCCAGCATCGGCAAGGAACTGGTGCTACGCGTCACCGCCCTGCTGCCCGGCCGCAAAGCCGAGGTCGAAGCCTTTCTCCAGGGCTTTCCCGAACGCTATCTGCGCACCCGCACCCCGGAGCAGGTGCGCCTGCACTTCGAGATGGCCGAACGCTTCGCCCAGGATCCCGTCCAGATCGACTTCCGTTATTCTCCCGAAACCAGCGAGATCACCCTGGTCACTCCCGACCGCGCACTCCTCTTTTCCGACCTGGCCGGCGCGCTGGCTGCATGGGGGATGAACATCGTCACCGCCGACGCGTTCTCCAACCGTCAGGGCATCGTCGTCGACAACTTCCGCTTCACGGACACCTTTCGCACCCTGGAGATGAACACCTCCGAGCATGCCGCCTTCGTGGCCAGCGTCCACGACGTCATGGCAAAATTGAACCCGGTGGAGAAACTCCTGGCCGGACGCCGCCGCGGACGCCGCCAGCCGCCCAAGGTGGTGGTCCAGACCCGCGTCGACTTCGACGAGGAAGCCTCCTCGCACAGTACCCTGTTGCAGGTCGTAGCCCAGGATATGCCCGGCCTGCTGCGCGCCATCAGCCTGGCGCTAGCCGCCTTCAGTTGCAACATCGAGGTCGCGCTGGTCGACACCGAAGGAGAAACCGCCATCGACGTCTTCTACATCACTCGCAACGGCTCCAAGCTGGAACGGCACCAGCAACAGGAACTGAAACAAAAGCTGCTCGACGCCATCGCAGCCAACGCCGGCTGACCAGACCTCGCCACCCTCCTCAGAATTGACATCCTGAGCGGAGTTTGGCGCCGTTTCTGCGCCAAGCGGAGTCGAAGAACCTGCGGTTACAGATCATTGGGCAGTCGCCGTAGTCGCCGCCGCCGCATACCCGCGCTCCCGCATCCACTTGATCAGCAAATCGGTCCACGGCTGCAACTGGGGATTCGTCGGCGCCAACCCTGCCCCGTGCGCCCCATGCTGAAAGATGTGCATCTCCGCCGGCACGCCTGCCTTCACCAGCGCCGAATAAAACATCACGCTATTCATGATCGGCACCGTCCGGTCGTCCGTCGTCGAGAACAAAAACGTCGGCGGCGTCTGCGCGGTCACGTGCAATTCCGGCGACATCGCATCCATCTCTGCCTGCGTCGGCGCATCCCGCAGCAGATAAGTCCGCGACCCCTTGTGTACATATGGGTCTTCCATCGTGATCACCGGGTACGCCAGGATCAGAAAATCCGGCCGGCTGCTCTGTTGCTCAATCCGATCCGTCGCCGCCGCATTCCCTGCGTCGAACATCGTTCCCGCCGACGCCGTCAGGTGCCCGCCCGCCGAGAATCCCCACATCCCAATGTGGTCCGGCGCAATGCCGTACTTCGCCGCATCGGCCCGCACCGTCCGGATCGCGCGCTGCGCATCTCCCAGCTCAATCGGATTATGATACTTCGGCCCCAGCCGGTACCGCACCACAAACGCCGCCACCCCATGCGCGTTCAGCCACGCCGCCACATCGGCCCCTTCCTTAATCATCGACAGGTGCGACATACCCGCCGCCCGGCGCCACAATCACTGCCGTCTTCGTCGGATTCGACGCAGGCAGAAACGCCGCAATCGTCGGCGTATCCTCTTCACTCGATCCCAGCGCGCCCGGCGCTCCATTCGCCCACAGCGGCATCGGTGCGGGCAGGCTTGACGGCCACGGGTAACCCCCGCTCATCCGCCCACTCGCTGCCGGGGCAGGCTGTACCCCAACCGGAGCCTGGCCAAACGCCATCCCGCCCATCACCACCACACACGCCGCCAATAAGCCGCCACGCCGCATCGTCCCTCCAGATTGCAACCCGCGCACCATCCTACCCGCCTCGGCCGTAACCCGTCACCCACCGCTGATAGCCGATAGCTGGTCTCTAAAAACTTTGCGTCGCTCCGTGTGTGCTCTGTGATTCACTCTTCGGCGCCCAGCACCGCACAAAGGAAACCCCGTCCGAGCTCCCCACGGTTACTGAACCGCAGTCCACCGGAACCACGACAGCCTGTCCCGGCAACATTTCAACCTGCCCGTAAGGTCCGCCAATCACCACCGCCGACCCACTTAGCCCCACGAAACAACCCGCCTCCGCAATCGGGATCAGTACCTCGCGCCCCGCGCCAACCTCATACCGATCCACCACAAAATACTTCTGCTCGATCAGCCGCACAAATCCTGATCCAGCCCTATCTATCGCACGCGGCTTCACCTTCCCCGCCGCCGTCTTCAGCTTCATCGCGCGCAGTGCCTGCTCCACGTGCAACTCGCGCGGACGACCATAGTCATACATCCGGAATGTAATGTCGCAGGTCTGCTGCGTCTCCAGCAGAACCACCCCCGGCCCAATCGCGTGCACCGTCCCCGCATCGACAAACACCATGTCGCCCACCGCGACTGGCACAAACTCCATCAACTCCTCCAGCGTACCCGCCGCAATCGCCGCCCGCACTGTATCCACCGTCGCGCCCGGCTTCAGCCCCAGCATGATCGTCGCGCCGGGCTCCGCCTCCAGCACGTACCAGCACTCCGTCTTACCGCGCGGCTGCCCCATCGCCTGCGCCAGCGCATCGTCCGGATGCACCTGCACGGACAGCTTGTCCTCAGGAAACAGCAGCTTCACCAGCAGCGGGAATGCATCACCGCCATCCACCCCCAGCACCTCGGTCGCGGCCTCAGACACCACTTCCGCCAGCGTCCGCCCCGCCAGTGCGCCAGTCTCCACCACGCTCGCCGGTCCGGTCAGCCAGGCCTCACCCACCGGCTCCGCCGTCCCCGTCGCCTCGTACCACGGACGCAAATCCTTCCGCCCCCACGGCCGTGGGCTGAACCACGGCGTCAGCCGGAATGGCCCCAGGCTCTTACCTTCCATCCAACACCTCAACCATCCTGATCCCAGGAAACAGCCGCCATTCTGAGCGCAGCTCAGAATCTCTGTCGTTGCCAGTATGCTGCCCAGGAAGCGCTAGTCATCGTCATCATCCTTCTTCGCCTTCTTCTGCTTCTGCATCAGTTGCGCCGGCACCGCCCTGTCCCCCATCGCATCCCGCCACAGAATCACGTTCAGCTTACTCGGGTCGGCGCGGTCCGCATGGGTAAAGTCCATCTTCGCCGACTCCTTCGCACCCACCGCCCTCGGCCCATTCGCCGCGTAGATCAGCCCATTGTCGCGATTCACAGAGTCGGCCGCAAACGGCTTCTGATCGCCCGGCCCGCTGAACAGCGATCCAATCAGCGGCGCCAGCGCGTCATTATTATTCATCGGCGGCAGCCCCAGCAGCGTCTCCATCGTCCGCACCACGCTCACCGTCGTATAGAACTGGCTGTCCACAAACGCTCCACCGTCCGGCCTATGCGGCGCATATTTGCTGATCGCCAGCGCCAGGCTGCGATGCGCGTCCACATGGTCCGCTCCATTCTGCGCATCGTCCTCCAGAACAAAGATCGCCGTGTCGTCCCAGTACGCCGAGTGCGACACCGCCTCCACCAATCTCCCCACCGCCAAATCATTGTCGGCTACCGAAGACTTCGGCGTTGGCCCTCCCACCGTCGTCCCCGCCGTGTGGTCGTTCGGCAGTCGCATCGTAATGTAGTTCGGCATGGTATCCCGGCCCGCGGCGCGGTCCGCAACCCACCCCGCAAAATGCCGCAGAAACACGTTCACCCGAATCTGGTCCGGCACTCGCAGATTGAAGTCCGGCGACTCCGCCGCAAAATGTCCCACCAGCTCCGGCTTGGTCGCCACATTCCTCTCCAGCAGCGGAATCGCCCACGCCCACCTGCTCACCCCGCCGCCCCATTCCTCTGGAATCTCCTCACCTGGCTGGATTGCCGCCTTGACGCACGCAGCCCCTTCCAGCAGCGGTCCTTCCTGCGAACTCTCGCTCTTCTTCGCGCCGCAGAACGTCGATGAAATGTACTCGCCGAAGTTGTAGTGTGTCCGCCCGTGCGCCTCCGCATTCCCCCACATATACCCGCTCGCCGGCTCCACTACGTCCGCAATCTTCTGCTGGATCGGATACCCGTTTGCCACTACCCCTTCGTAGTCATAGGTCCGTTGCCCGCTCCGATAATCCTGCGGCCACGTCTTCTCCAGGTAATCCGTCCCGATCGCGGCATTCGACCACACATGCCCATCGCCCGACACCTCGGCCGAATCGAAAAAGTTGTCCAGCACCCCAAACTGCAACGCCAGCTCATGTTCGTTCGGAGTCACGCTCTCGCCATACATCGCCAGGCCCGGATCGCCGTTGCCCACGGCCTTCCCATTTTGTGTCAGGTCCCCGAACACCTGGTCGTACGTCCGATTCTCCTTGATGATGTAAATCACGTGCTTGATCGGATTTGCCCCACCTGCAAACGCAATCGTCTCCGCGGCCGCCTTCATCCGGTTCAGCTCCAGCACCTCTGCTGTGGCGGCCTTCAGGTCCACGCTATCCACGTCAATCGCCGCCAGCGACCCATACAACAGCGTCGCAATGTAGCTGGCGACGGACCCCAGGCTGAAAGTGAACTTCGCCCCCTCCGCCTGTCGCTGGGCAAAATTGTTCGGCCCTGTCCCTCTGCCCTTCGCCGTCGCCACATACAGCTTCCCGCCAGCGGCCGCCAGCGCGGTCGGCATCCATTCGGTCGGGATAAACCCCACCGGTTCCACCATCCCTTGCTTCGCCGCGCTCGCCGTCAGCTTGCGCGTATCGACCACCGCCACCGCGTCCGATCCCATGTTCGCCGCATACAGCCGGCTGCCGTCCGCGCTCAGCGCCAGTGCATCCGGCTCCGCGCCAAAATAACTCTGCCCCGGCAGCCGCGTATCAAAGTAGCCCTTTACTTCAAACTTCGCCTCTGCCCCGCTCCCCGAAACATCCACCGCCGCGACCGCATCGCGGTTCGCCAGCGCCACATACAGAGTCTTCCCGTCCGGACTCATCTCCAGCGCGCAGGGGTGCGTCCCCGGCTTCACCGGATCGTTTGGCTTCAGCAGCGGCAGCTTGCGTCCCACGGCCCCCGTCAATTCGTTTAACTCCACCACCTCGCTCGCGTTCCAGAGTGCGACGAATGCGCGCCGGCCATCCTTCGAAACCGCCAGAGCTATCGGATACGTGCCCGGCACCGTATCGCTCTCCGAAAGATCAAATCGCTTGACGACCCGACCCAAGTCCGCATCCATCAGCAGCACATCATCCGACAGATTGTCCGCAACCAGGATCAGCGGGGCCGGAGCGTCCTCACATGGATGGCTTTTGCTGCATGCGCTCGGTACCAGCGCAATCGCCGCCGGAAATGGAATCCCCAGCGTGCCATCCTCGGTCGCCTCCCGCAGTTCCGTCCTTCGCCCCGCCGCCAGCTTTTGTAACGGAATCGGGATCAATCTCTCCGGCGCAATCTTCCCCGCCTCAAAGCTGTACACCGCAATTGCGTTCCCTGTAAACGCCTTCCCGTCTCCCACCGGATGCGTCTCGGACGCCATGCTCGCGTACACATGCTTCCCATCCCCACTGAACGCCAGCCCCGAGTAGAGCGTCTGTTTGTCCGTCGTCTTGGTCCGGTCGTCGGGAAAGTCCGTCACCTTCCCCGTCTGCGTGTCCATCACCGCCAGGCTCTGCTCGTACCGCGACTCGAACGTCCCGTACCCCGCATTCACCGTTACCACGTAGCGCCCATCTGGAGAAACCGCCATGGACATCGGCAGCGAGTTCACCCGCTGCGGATTCCCCGGCGCCCCATCAAGCTGCTTGCTCGAGGGAAGATTCACCCGCGCCCCATCTTGCCCCCACAGGCTCGCACCCGCCAGCAGCGTCACTCCCAAAGTCCCCGCAAACAGCACTGCGCTTCGCATAGCACCAACTCCCACCTCAGCCCAATCCCTCGAACAGGGCATGCACCACCCTAACAAAATAGGGTCACGCGGCCATTACAAAAGTCTTACACCCGACTCAGCCGCATCCTGCTAGCGTTGGATTCAGCAGGCCCCGGGCAAGTACGAAGGCTCCAGACCCCAAGTACAAGGCGAACACATATGTCCCCTACGCTCCTCGCTCCTGAAACAACCGAAATTTCCGCACCAACCGTCACCGTTCCTGTCTCCGTTCCCATCACGCAGGAAGACATCGAGCACGCCCGTCGCCTCGCCGTCGAAGTCGCACTCAGGGTCAAGCAGGACCTGCGCATGGGTCGCGAGCACCAGGGCGGCAGCATCAACTGGGTCACCACCATCTTCATGGCGGTCTTCCACATCGGCGCCATCGCCGCGCTCTTCTGCTTCTCCTGGACCCACCTCGCCGTCGCTTGCATCACCTACTTCTTCGCCATCAACGTCGGCATCGGCATGGCCTACCACCGCCTGCTCACCCACCGTGGCTACAAGACCCCCAAGTGGGTCGAGCACTTCATTACCTGCTGCGGCACCATGGCGCTTGAAGGCGGCCCCATCGCCTGGGTCGCCACCCACCGCGTCCATCATCAGAACTCCGACCACGATGGCGACCCCCATACCCCGCACGACGGCACCTGGTGGGCCCACATGCCGGCTGGATCCTCTCCGGACGCGCTCTGCACTCTGAAACCGCGCTGATGGGCCGTTACGCCCCCGACCTTACCCGCGACCCCGTCCACGTCTGGCTCAGCAAATTCCACTGGGTACCGCTGGCCATCGTCGGCATGCTGCAGGCCGCCCTCGGCGCCGCTCTCGCGCCTGCCGGCCACCACATCATGGGCGCCGTCACCATGGTCCTCTGGGGAACCTTCCTGCGCGTCGTCGTCGGCCTGCATGCCACCTGGCTGGTCAACTCCGCCACCCACATGTTCGGCTCGCGCCGCTTCGAGACCAAGGACGACTCCCGCAACTCCTGGTGGGTCGCCCTGCTCACCGGCGGCGAAGGCTGGCACAACAACCACCACGCCCACCCCGTCAGCGCCCGCCACGGCCTCACCTGGTACGAGTTCGATGTCAACTACTACGGCATCTGGGTGCTCTCCAAAATTGGTCTGGCCCGCAAAATCCAGGTTGCCAAGTTCGACCCCGCCAACCCCAAACCCGCCGGCGTCCTCTAAACCTCAGTCCACACAGATATCGCGGCCGTCTCCCCGGAGACGGCCGTTAATACTGAAGTCGTCATTCTGAGCGAAGCTCAGAATCTCTGTAGTTCTCTCTTCGCTTGTCATTCTGAGCGCAGCGAAGAATCCCCGTAGTTGCCTCTTCGATTGTCATTCTGAGCCGTAGGCGAAGAATCCAGCTTCGCATTGTTCCTTGCGACCTCAACTGACCACCGAGAACTGACAACTAACAACTGCTTTCACCCCTCCGACTATCCCATCGCCTTCTCCACCACTCCCCCGCCCTCACCAGGTCAACCTCCCTCACCTCCAGCGTCCACGCGTTCTCTTCCGCCGCGTTTCCCTCCGGATTCGCCACAATCCGATGCCAGATCCGCGCCTCATCCAGAATCTGCCCCACTCCGTCCGCGTCGTCGCGCCGGCCGAAATCCCCCAGCGTCGTAACCGTCCCATCGTCCACCACCGGGTCGGCCTCTTCCACCTCCTGCAGCGGAAACAGCCCCATCTTCGCGGCGCAGGATCGCCATCGCCCGTTCGCGGTCGGTCTTCTTCACAATCAGGTTCAGCGCCACCGGCGGCGAATCGTACACGCCTCCGCCGCCTCGCGGCGCTGCCACATCCTCGATGCGGAACCACACCTCTTCCGCCTCCAGAAATCCGCATGCCCGTCCCACCTCGATCGCATCGTGGAACCGTCCCAGCAGCGACTCTCCGACCCCGACCCCGCTGTTCTCCGGCTGCGCCATGTCCAGCGTCGGCGCGGACCCCAGAATGCCCGCCGGGATCGCAGGATTCTGCCACGCTGCCGGCATTTCCTCCTGAAACTTCGAGCCGGTTGCCAGCGCGTCGCTCGCCCACCGGCGTCCTGTCTCCGGCCGCGCAGCCTCCACCTTGAGCTTTCGCGCCGCCAACTCCCCGCGCAGCGCCTGCTGTGCCATCTCGGTCAAATCGTCCGGCTTCGCCGCCAACTCCAGCAACTCGCCGTCCGACATCCCGCGATAGTTCACCTGCAACCGCTGCAACACCTGCGAATCAAGCTCGTATCCCATGCCGCCGAGCATATCACTCACCCGCCGCACAGACCGCCGTCATTCTGACTCGCAGAGTCAGAATCTCCGTATTTGGCTCTCAACTGACAACTGATCACTGACAACTCGCAACTGCCCTTAAGGCAGCGGCGTTCCCGCCTGGTGATAATGCGCTTTCTCCGCCTCAACCCGCTCCGCCCCGCGCGGATCATCCTCCACCCGCGGCGTCGCCTCCCACATCATCGTCGCCCGCGCCTTCAGGTCATACGCCGGCCAGTACGGCAGTTTGCCATCCTGCGTCGGCGCCTTGCTCTTATCCTCACCATTCGGATTCCCCGTCCGCCCATACGTAATCAGCATCTGGCTCATGATCGCCGCCAGCGCATTCGCCTCCGCCAGGTGTTCCGGCTCTGTTCCCACCTGCCGCTGCGCAATCGCGATGTTATCGAACATGAACGGAATGTCGATGGTGTGCGTAGCCCATCCGTCCGCGCCCTTGAAGTCCATCTGGTACACCCATGTATGCACTTGGCTCTTTGGGTTCGCCGCCCTGCGCTCCGCCTCCATCCTTTGCCCCGCCCACGCGCGAAACGCCGTCCCCACCGCGCGCGCCACCTGCTGCGGCGTATACGCCGGGTCAGCTTTGCGGAACGCATCCACCGCCTCTTGCGCCGTCACTGGCCCCAGGTAATCGTGTATCCCGCGGTCAACCGCAGCCGTCGCCTGCTCCCACGTCATGTTTGCCGGTCCGTTCACGGCCCCCGTCTCGTCGTGCGTGTTGCCCAGCATCATTGGCACCATCTCGCTCAGAGCCGGCGCGTCCGGGTCAAACGGGTTGCGGAACAGGATCACGTTGTCCACCACCGGAAGCCAGTCGCTGCTCACCGCCCGCGCCCCATCCTGAATCTGCTCCATCGTCAGCGAATCCAGCTTCGCCACCAATTCCTTGCCCTTCAACCCGCCCGCGCCCATCTTCTCCAGCACCGTCTTCGCGCGATCCGACGCAATTTCGATCGACGCGCCCTTCACCTGCTGCCCGCTCATCGTCATCACCCGATGGAACAATCCATGCGCCACCGGAGTCGCCATCAGCGCCGCGCACTTCGCCCCGCCGCCCGACTGGCCGAAGATCAGCACCCGCGTCGGATCGGCGCCAAACTCCGCCGCATTCTCCTTGATCCACTTCAGCGCCAGCACCAGGTCCAACTGCCCCGCGTTGCCCGAATCCTTGTACTCCGGCGCCAGGTCGCCGAGGTACAGATACCCAAACGCGTTCAGTCGGTGGTTCACCGTCACCACCACCACATCGCCTCGCTGGCACAGCCGCCGGCCGTCGTACAGGTCGCTGTTCACCGTCCCATTGTTGTATGCGCCGCCATGGAAGTAGCACAGCACCGGCCGCTTCTTCCCGTCGCGCAGCCCCGGCGTAAACACGTTCAGGTGCAGACAGTCCTCACTCTGCACACCCTGGTCCCGCGGCGCTCCCGGCACCCCGGACGACGAGGCTGCCATCGCCGGCGGCGCACCCGCACCCGGCCCGGCTGCGCCAGCCCTTGCGCTCGCACCCGGCCCACCAGCGCCCGCGCCTGGTCTCGCCCCGCCGCCACCCGCTCTCGCCGCCACCAGTTGCGGCGCCTGCGTCGTAAAGGCCGAGCAATCCTTCACCCCAGTCCACTTCTCCGGCGGCACCGGCGCCTGGAACCGCGTCTTCGCCGTGTCTCCGCCGTACGGCACGCCCTTGAACACGTAGATCCCGTCTTGCACCGCTCCGCTGATCTTTCCTGCGCTCGTCGTCGCCACCGGCGCCGCATCCGCCCACGCCCACGCCTTCGTCCCGAGCGCCAATCCACCCGCCACCAGTCCCGTATTCCGCAGCAACGTACGCCGATCGAAGCGATTCATAGTCATCACTCTCCACGCAAAGTTGTCAGACCAATTTCAATCGCCAACGATCATACCCCGCCCGCCCCAAAACGCGCACCCCACCGTCGTCTCCGTGCCTCCCCTTTCTCCTTTGTCATTCCCACGTTTTTGGCTTGTCATTCTGAGGCGTAGCCGAAGAATCCCCGTATCTCCTCACGAAGTTGTACCCACCAGAAACTCCAGCCTCGCCGATCAATCGGCGCCCGGTGTAAATCTGCGTTAAGCCTTTTCTGCCTCGTCACACCTTCGGCGAGAAATCCGTCAGCTTCAGAAACGTCACGTCGTGCACCTTTACAAACGCGCCATCCTTCTCTGTTTCCGCCTTCAGCGCCACCCACTCCGGGTCGGCATTGAACTTCGCCCAACTCTCCGTCGCAGCCGCCCGGCTCTTGTGCCGCATCATGTACACAATCGTCTGCCCGGCCAGCGGCGGATCGGTCGGCACCCAGTACCCCACTCCATGCATCCCGCACCGCGCAAAGATCGCCCGCTCCTTGGTCCGGAACCGGTCCAGAATCGCCGCCTGCTTGCCTTCGTTCAGGTGGTAAATCCGCAGCTCATACACCGTCTCATCTGTAACGGCGTCATCCGCCTTCGCCTCGCTGCCAAACGCCATCGCCGCCATCGCCGTCACTCCCATTCCCGCCAACAATTCACGACGCTCCATCTCTCCTCCAAGTCATTGCAATTCACCTGCACCGCGAGCTGGAGCCTACCGGCTACCAGCCCCTTACCACTGACACTATACTCAACTTCACGTTATGAATATCACCCGGCGCCGCGGAGCCATCGCTCTCTCCATCACCCTCGGGGCAATCCTCGTCGGCGTCGCCATCTATCTCAACATCAACTACATTGTCCTGCACAAAGGCCGCGTTCTCTCGCTTGTCCTCGGCATCATCCTCTTCGGACTGCTGGTCGCCGGCGTCGTCCTCAACACCGTCTTCCTCGTCCGCGAAGTCCGCCGCAACGAGCGTCAGGACTCCTTCATCAACGCCGTCACCCACGAGCTCCGCACTCCCATCGCCTCCATCCGCCTCTACCTCGAAACCCTCCAGCGCCGCGAGGTCCCCGAATCCCAGCGCCAGGAGTTCTACTCCATCATGCACGCCGACTCCGATCGCCTCCTCGCCACCGTCGAGCAGGTACTCAAGGCCGGCGAACTCGGGGCCCGCGGCCGCCGCCAGAATCGCACCCTCATCGAACTCGCCCCGCTGGTCCAGGACTGCATCGCCGTCACCCTCCAGCGTCACCACCTGCCGCCCGAGGCCATCCAGCTCGCCCCCATCCCCGGCTCCGCCCCCCTCCACGTCCGCGGCATCCTGGAAGACCTCCGCACCGCCGTCATCAATGTCCTCGACAACGCCGTCAAGTATTCCCCCTCCGGCGTCCACGTCCTCTGCTCCATCGCCATCGTTGGCTACACCCGGCTCGCCCTCACCATCGCCGACACCGGCGTCGGCCTGCCTCCCGGCCAGCACAAACGCATCTTCAAGCGCTTCTACCGAGTCCCCGGCCGCCATGCAGTCCGCATCAAAGGCACTGGCCTCGGCCTCTTTCTCGTCCGCGCCATCGCCCGCCAGCACGGCGGCGAAATCTCCGCCGCCAGCCCCGGCCCCAACCTCGGCACCACCATCACCCTCACCCTCCCCCTCGCCACGCCCTAGTCCCTGCTACCCGGTACCTAGTACCTTTGAACCCACATGCTTGTGCTCTGGCAATATTTCGCTCTCTCCTTCAGCGCGCTCCTGCCGCTCATCAACCCGCTCGGCTCCGCGCTCATCTTCTTCGGCCTGGTCGGTCAGGCGCCCATCCCCGTCTACCACTCCCTCGCCCGCCGCATCGCCATCAACACCGTCCTCTTTCTCATCGCCATCGATCTCACCGGCGCCACGCTCCTGCGCTTCTTCGGCATCTCCCTCCCCATCGTAGAAGTCTCCGGCGGCCTGGTCATCGCCGCCATCGCCTGGTCCCTGCTCAACCAGGAAACCGACGAGCCTAATTCTGAAAAGGTGCGGGCCGCCGCACATGTCGAGGTCGGCGACCTCGCCCACGACCTCCGCCAGAAAGTCTTCTACCCCTTCACCTTTCCCATCACTGCCGGTCCCGGCACCATCGTCATCATGCTCACCCTTGCCGCGCACACTCCGCAGCGACCCATCCGCGAAAACCTGCTCGCCCACGCCGGCCTGCTCCTCGCCATCCTGGTGCTTTGCCTTTCCGTCTATTTCTGCTACGCGCACGCCCACCGCATCGCGCGCCATATCTCTCAGTCAACCGCGCACGGGATCCTGCGCATCATCGCCTTCATCCTCCTCTGCATCGGCGTCCAGATCGCCTGGAACGGCCTCGTCCCCCTCCTCACCAGCGTCGTCCATCGCAGTTAGCCGCTCCTCCTCCCGTTGGTCGGCACAGAATATCCTTTGCGACCATCAGGAGCAGTTAACGACCCGACGTGCCGGCAGAGGATAATTGCACTCAGCGCCAACGGCGCGCGACATAATAGCCTAGGCCGAAGGCCTAGGTAAGCTACGAAAGAAGAGCAGAGGGCTGAAGGCCCGATACATGTCCCGATCATGACCGAATCCCCTCTCATCGCCGTCATCGAAGACGAAGAACACATCGCCCAGGGCCTGCTCTTCAATCTCCAGGCCGAAGGCTACCGCACCCACCACGAATCCGACGGCGACGCCGCCCTCGCCTATCTCCTGGCCGCCCCCACCCACGGCCCGGAAAAGCCCGCCGTCACCGTCCTCGACTGCATGCTTCCCGGCACCGACGGTTTCGCCATCACCCGCGCCCTTCGCGCCGCCCACCGCTACACTCCCATCCTCATGCTCACCGCGCGCTCCCGCCCCGAAGACATCCTCGAGGGCATCGAAGCCGGCGCCGACGACTACCTCCCCAAGCCCTTCGACCTCTCGATCCTCCTCGTCCGCATCAAATCGCTCCTCCGCCGCACCGCCTGGCAGGCCGCCGAATCTCCTGCACCCGAGCCCGTCCCCGCCGATACCTACTTCTTCAACAACCGCACCATCCGCTTCGACGCCCTCGAACTCATCGCCCCCAACCGCTTCACCAATCTCACCGTCATGGAAGCCGACTTGCTCCGCTACTTCACCGAACACGAAGGCCAGATCGTCTCCCGCACCGACATTCTCGAACAAGTCTGGCGTGTCCACGCCGACACCGACACCCGCGCCATCGACAACTTCATCGTCCGTCTCCGCCGCTACATCGAGGACGACCCCGCCGACCCCCAGCACCTGCTCACCGTCCGCGGCATCGGCTACCGTTTCCTCGCTAACCCCTGACCCTCCGTCCTGCCCCACACCGCTCGGGTGCCCCATCCTTGGCAGTTTCATCGCCAAGGGTGGGATGTAGACCGCTCGCACAATAAGCCTCACCACCCACCAGGCGTGTACTATGTCTCAATCCCCACCGAGCACCCACAAGACAAGCAAGGAGAAGAACGTGACCGTGAACGCCGCCGCCGCTCCCAATCCTGAATCCATCCTGCAAACCGGCTTCGCCTTCTGGGCCTGCAAAACCCTGTTGAGCGCCGTCGAAATGGAAGTCTTCACCGAGCTCGCCAGGCATCCGGAGGACCTCGAAACCCTCAGCGGCCGCCTCGGCTTGCATCCGCGCTCCGCCCGCGACTTCTTCGACACGCTCGTCGCCCTCGGCTTCCTCGAACGCCACGACGGCAAGTACTCCAACACCCCCAGCACTGATCTTTTCCTCGACAAGAACAAGCCCTCCTACATCGGAGGGATCCTGGAGATGGTCAACGCCCGCTCTTATGGCCACTGGAACAACCTCACGACCGCCCTGCGCACCGGCCAGCAGCAGAACGAAGTGGCGCACGGCGATCCAGACGTCTTCTCCAGCCTCTACGCCGATCCCGCGCGCCTCAAGAGCTTTCTGCGCGCCATGACCGGAGTCAGCCGCGGAGCCAACGTTGCCATCGCCACAAAATTCCCCTGGGCCAGCTACAAGACCGTCACCGACTGCGGCCCTGCCCAGGGTGACCTCCTCACCCAGGTCTGCCTCAAGAACTCCAGCCTTACCGGGACCGGCTTCGACCTGCCCGAAGTCGCGCCCATCTTCGAGGAGTACATCCAGGCCAACGGCCTCGCCTCCCGCGTCCGTTTCCGATCCGGTAACTTCTTTCGTGACCCCCTGCCCCACGCCGACGTCATCATGATGGGCCACATCCTGCACGACTGGAACCTCGAAGAGAAGCGCATGCTCATCCGCAAGGCGTACGAGGCGCTTCCCGCAGGTGGCGCGCTCCTTGCCTACGACGCCATCATCGACGATGACCGCTCCAAAAACGCCTTCGGCCTCATGATGAGCCTGCACATGCTCATTGAAACCCCCGGCGGCTTCGACTACACCGGCGCCGACTGCCGTGGCTGGATGAAGGACGCCGGCTTCCGCGAAACCCGCGTCGAGCACCTCGTCGGCCCCGACTCCATGGTCATCGGAATCAAGTAGTCTGAGCCGCCAGCCTTCGACTTGTCATTCTGAGCCGCCAACCTTCGATTTGTCATTCTGAGCCGCCAACCTTCGATTTGTCATGCTGAGCCGCCAGCCTTCGACTTGTCATTCTGAGCCGCCAACCTTCGATTTGTCATTCTGAGCCGCCAACCTTCGATTTGTCATTCTGAGCCGCCAACCTTCGATTTGTCATTCTGAGCCGCCAACCTTCGATTTGTCATTCTGAGCCGTAGGCGAAGAATCCCCGTAGTTTGTTCCGCCGACAAACCCGATCGGAGCGAAGCGCACGCTCGTGCTCCTAAGTACCCCGAGCCATCAGGCTCGGGCGTCTCTCGCCCCACGCAAGCAGATGCGGCTTTAACCACTGAGGTTCATACTTCGCTCGGACCGGATCCCCCAACCTCTCTTTTTCGTCCTGAACCCGCAAAAACCCTCTGGCATCTCCCCCCTCAGGCAGAGTAAAATCCCCAGCAAAGCTGCCTTTCCGGCGCCGCCGCCGTCTACCTTGCAGGAGGTACCGCCATGTCGCGATGCACCCTCCGCCGTATCTTTACCGCCCTGCTCTACTTTGGCGTCGCCATCTTCCTCTACCCCTACCTCACCGGTCGCCTGTCATCCGGCATCCTCTATCTCGTCGGCGGCATCGGCCTCGCTGTCCTCTGCGGCATCCTCCGCTGTGTCTGCACGGAAGGCGACTGCACCGATCGCGAATACGCGGCCCACCAAGCCGCGCAAGATGCAAACCCATCCCACCCCCACGCGCCCTCCCACCCGTAACTGGGGAACCGATCGAAGCGCCAACGGGGCGCAACATACCAGCCTGGGCCCGAAGATGTGGCCATTTAGCCTGGTACCCCGCAGGATCGAACCGCGCAATCTCCGCTATACTCAAATCCATGCGCCGAGTGCTTGCCCTCACGCTGCTGCTCGCATTCGCGTCGCCGCTCGTCGTTCCCCTCTTCGCCGCTGCCACTACCGATCCTGAAGCATCCCTTCCCCCTTGCTGCCGCAGCCACGGCAAGCATCATTGCGCCATGATGCACATGATGCTCGCCAACCGCAGCCCGGCGTTCACCACTCCGCCCTGCCCGCTCTATCCCACCGCCATCAATCTGCCGGCCCTCGCCACCGCGATGCCGGCTGCCGCGCGACCGCTGTCGCTCGCCCCCATGCGCACCCCCGCGCCGCCTATCCTCAC
Organism: uncultured Acidobacteriaceae bacterium; assembly: GCA_963764735.1. GTDB lineage: Bacteria > Acidobacteriota > Terriglobia > Terriglobales > Acidobacteriaceae > Edaphobacter. Next base: position 44,378 of record CAVXTS010000003.1, on the reverse strand, counting down.
CCCGCGCCGCGCACACGGCTTCACTCCCTCCGGCAACCTCAATCGCGGCCCTCCCGACCTCCTTTCCTAAATCCCTTCAGCCTCATATCTTCTTCTGCTGCCGCTTGGTTGTCCCTTGCCTCGTACGCCGTCCTCGTACGGCTGTGTGCTCGCGACCACGGAGGGTTTATGCGATCTCTTGTCTCCAGATTCTTCCTGTTTGCGCTCCTGCTCCCCGTCTTCCCGGCACGTGCTACCGTCTTCTCTCAACTCCAGGGCATCGTTCACGACCCCCAGCATCGCCCCATCCCTGGCGCGCGCATCGCCGTCCGCGCCGGTCACTCCGACCTCAGCTTCTCCGCCGCCTCCGGCAGCGACGGTGCATTCGCCGTCCCTGCCGTCCCCCTTGGCGACTACATCGTCACCGTCACCGCTCCCGGCTTCGAAACTCTCCGGCAGACCGTCACCCTCACCGCCGGCTCCTCGTTTTTCCTGCACTTTCAGCTCAGCATCGCGCCCGTCAATCAATCCGTGACAGTCATCGGCATGCAGAACAGCGCCAGCCTTGACACCGTCACCCCCTCCACACTCATCGATCGCGTTGACATCGCGCAAACTCCCGGCGCCGACCGCACCAACTCCCTCGCCATGATCACCGACTTCGTCCCCGGAGCTTACATGACCCACGACATGCTGCACATGCGCGGCGGGCATGAACTCAGCTGGCTCATCGACGGCGTCGAAATCCCCAATACCAACATCGCTTCCAACATCGCTCCGCAGATCGACCCCAAGGATATCGACGCCCTCCAGGTTGAGCGGGGCAGCTACCCCGCCGACGTCGGCGACCGCACCTACGGCGTCTTCGACGTGGTCCCACGCACCGGCTTTGAACGCAACCGCGACGCCGAGCTCGTCCTCACCGCCGGCAACTTCTACCAGACCAACGATCAACTCTCGCTCGGCGACCACTCCGAAAAATTCGCCTGGTACGGGAGTCTCAACGCCAACCGAAGTAATTACGGCCTCCAACCCGCCGTCTCCGCGCCCGTCCACGACGCCGAGAACGGCGACGGCGGCTTCGCTTCGCTCATCTACAACCACGACGCCGCCAACCAATTCCGTTACGTCACCCAGCTCCGCACCGACTACTACCAGGTCCCCTACGATCCCGATCCCAACGACTGGGAGAACCAGCTCTACGATTCATCCGGCCTGCGCGACGGCGAGCACGAAACCGACAGCTACGGTGCCTTCACCTGGCTGCACACCTTCAACCCCAACGCCACGCTGCAGCTCTCGCCCTTCTACCACGTCAACCGCAGCAACTATCAGCCCAGCCCCAGCACTCAGAATCCCGACCAGCCCACGGCAACTACCGCAGATCAAACCGGCTTCTACTCCGGCCTGCAGGCATCGGCCTCCACCGTCATCGCCCACAATACCCTCTCCGGCGGTATCTACGGCTACGCCCAGCACGAAAACGACCTCTTCGCCGTCGTCTTCAACGATCAGAGCAATCCCAACTTCACCGTCAATCCCATCGTCCTCGCCGGCGTCGAGGAAGCCTTCGTCGAAGACAACTACAAACCCGCCTCCTGGCTCACCCTCACCGGTGGCGAGCGCCAGTCCCACTTCTCCGGCGCCATCAGCGAAAACGCCATCTACCCCCGCATCGGCATCGCCGTCCAGCTCCCCAAACTCAACTGGGTCTTCCGTGCCTTCTACGGTCACTTCTACCAACCGCCGCCGCTTACCAGCATCACCGGCCCGGCCCTGGCCTTCGCGCAGACCAACCAGGACAGCTATGTCCCTCTCCGTGGCGAGCGCGACGAGGAACACCAGTTCGGAGTCCAGATCCCGTTCCGCGGCTGGCTGCTTGACGCCGACACCTTCCAGACACAGGCGCAGAACTTCCTCGACCACAACAACATCGGCGAGTCCAGCATTTTCATTCCCATCACCGTGCAGGGCGCGCTCATCCAGGCCTGGGAGCTCACCATCCGTTCGCCTCATCTCTGGCACTACGGCCAGGCCCATCTCTCCTACTCCAACCAGATCGCGCAGCAGATCGGCGGCATCACTGGCGGCCTCGTCTGCTATAACCCCTCCGACCCCACCGTCTGCGCGGCCGCCCCCGGCTACTCCGCGCTGGACCACGACCAGCGCAACACCCTCAACCTCGGCTTCAACGGCAACCTGCCCGGGCGCGTCTACGGCTCCTTCAACGTCTACTACGGCTCCGGCTTCTCCAACGGTTACCAGGACCCGCCCTCACCCTACGCCGGCCCCTATCTTCCCTCCCACACGACTGCCGACCTCGCCCTGGGCCGCCAGTTCGGCGAGAACTACACTGTATCCATCAACGCAATCAACGTCGGCAACACCCGCGTCCTGCTCGACAACTCTCTCACCTTCGGCGGCTTCCATTACAACGACCCCCGCCAGATCTACGCCGAGCTCCGCTACCGCTTCCACTTCTAACTCTGCCCATCTACTGCCCCGCCGATCGTCATTCTGACTCGAAGAGTCAGAATCCCCGTAGTTGCCCTTCCCCGCACTACAAACGTCCGAGTACCACCGCCGCCCCTCGAAGTTGTCATTCTGAGCGAAGCGAAGAATCCCTGTAGTTGTCCTTCCCCGCACTACAAACGTCCGAGTACCACCGCTGCCCCTCGAAGTTGTCATTCTGAGCGAAGCGAAGAATCCCTGTAGTTGCCCTTCCGTCCCACCACAAACGCCAGGGCCCTCGCCCATACCAATTCCTGCCCGCGCATCGCATCAGCGGGGTCAAAACGCTACACTCAATCTCAGCACGTATGCGCATCTTCACTCGCTACATCCTCCGCGAAGTCGTCTCCTATGCCATCCTCGGCGGAGTTCTCTTCACCTTCGTGCTCTTCATGCACGATCTCCCCAACATCGTCGACCTGCTCGTTAAAACCTCCGCCTCGCTCACTCAGGCCCTGCGCATCTTCGGCGACATGTTGCCCAACACCCTCACCGTCACCATTCCCACCGCCGTCCTCGCCGGCATCCTGCTCGGCCTCAGCCGCCTCGCCGCCGACTCCGAAATCACCTCCATGCGCGCCTGCGGCATCGGCGCACTTTCCTTCGTCCGCATCGTCTCCATCCTCGCCTTCTTCGCCTTCGCCGTCGGCCTGGTCAACGCCCTCTACTTCGCTCCGCACGGCGCCGGCGACCTGCTCAGGCTGCAGGACCAGCTCAAGGCCTCGCAGGCCTCCATCGAAATCCAGCCCCGAGTCTTCTACGAAGACTTCAAGAACAAAGTCCTTTACGTGCAGGATGTCCGTGTCACCGCCGGCGTCCCCGTCTGGCACCACGTCTTCCTCGCCGACCTCACCCAGCCCGTCGACCCCGGCGACGTCACCACCGCCGATCAGGCGATCGTCAGCATCGTCGGCCCGCCCGACGCGCAATCCACCCGCCTGCATATGACCGGCGCAGGCGAGCACACCATCTCCCCCACGGATCCCAGCTCATACAACGTCCAGGGGTTTGTCGAAACCGACCTGCCCCTCCAGCTCGAATCCCAGGATGAGACTCACCTCTCCCGCGTGGACACGCCGCTGCACGCACTCTCGCTCCGCGAGCTCTGGCAGCGCACCCACCACCCTGTCCCGGGGAGCGGTCTTGGCTCGTCGGGGTCGAACCCGGGGTCCCCGGCGAGCGATCTTGGCTCGTCGGGGTGGAACTCCCTCGACGCCCGCGCTGCCCGCATCGAACTCAACTCCCGCTTCTCCTATCCCTTCGCCTGCCTCGTGCTCATGCTCATCGGCGTGCCCCTTGGCCTCAGCTCCAAACGCGGCGGCAAGAGCAGCGGCTTCGTCCTCACCCTCCTCCTCGTCTTCTCCTATTACCTGCTCTCCCAGCTCGGCGTCGGCTTCGCCAAATCCGGCAAACTCTCTCCGTTCCTCGGCGTCTGGGGAGCCAATCTCATCTTCACCGCCTTCGGCCTCGTCCTGCTCCAGCAACTCGCCGGCGGCGGTGTCCTCCTCAACTTCTTCACCTCTCTCGCCGCGTGGCTCGGCAGAAAGCTCGGCGCCATCGCCCCCCGCCGCATCGCCCAGGCTCTCACCCGCCTCGCCAACCCCAGCCGAACCAGCTCGCCGGCTGGGGTTGGCAATCGTCCTGCTCACTCTTATGAATCTGTCATCGTGAGCGAGGCCGCCACACACCGCCCAATCGAAGCACCTGCGGTTGCTTCTCACCACCACCCCCACCACCCCGGCCCCACTCTCGTCCAGCGTATGCGCAGCCTCTTCAAAGCCAGCTTCCCCCTGTTGCTCGACGAGTACGTCATGCGCTCCTACGCCGCCAACTTCGTGCTTTCGCTCGGCGCCTTCGTCCTGCTCTACATCGTCTTCACCTTCTTCGAGCTGATGGGCGACATCGTCCGCAACCAGACCCCCCTGGTCACCGTCGGCCTCTATCTCTTCAACCTCATTCCCTACATAGTCTCCGCCGTCACTCCGCTCTGTTCCCTGCTGGCCGTCCTCATCACCTTCGGCGCGCTCAACCGCGCCTCTGAACTCACCGCCATGAAGGCCACCGGCATTAGCCTCTACCGCGTCGTCGCTCCCATCCTCGTCGTCGCCGCCGTCCTCGCCGCTCTCCTCTTCGCCTTCAACGAGTCGTATCTCCCCGCCGCCAACCGCCGCCAGCAACTCCTCCGCGCCGAGATCAAGAACAAGCCCGCCCAGACCTTCAACCTCGCCGGCCGCAAGTGGATCTCCGGCCACACCGACAAGGCTGGCGACCCGGAACGCATCTTCTACTACCAGGCCTTCAATGCTGCCGGGGACCGCGCCGTCTTCGGCAACCTCAGCGTCTTCGAGTTCGATCCCCAGACCTTCACCCTCCAGCGCCGCATCTACGCCGAGACCGTCCATTGGGATCCCGACGTCAATGGCTGGGTCTTCGAGAACGGGTGGCAGCGCACCTTCACCCCCACACTGCAAGAAGATGGAGAACCCGGCGAGAAAGTCGATTACCAGCCCTTCACCGTCTCCACCTTCCCTGAAATTCGCGAGCAACCCTCCTACTTCAAGAAGGAATACAAACCCTCCGACGAGATGTCCTACGCTGAGCTCCGCGACTACATCGCCGACCTCCGCCAGTCCGGCTTCGACACCGTCCAGCTGCGTGTCCAGCTCGACAACAAGCTAGCCGTCCCCGTCATCACCCTGGTCATGGCCATCCTCGCCGTGCCTTTCGCCCTGTTCATGGGCAAGCGCCCCGGCCTCGCCGGCATCGCCACTGCCATCGGCGTCGCCATCGCCTACTGGTCTGTCGCCGCCATCTTCAGCTCCATGGGCGACGTCAACACCTTCCCCCCGCTGCTCGCCGCCTGGGCTCCCGATCTCCTCTTCGGCATCGCCGGAGCTTACCTCCTCCTGCGCACCCCCACCTAACCCACGCCCACCCCAAAATCTCGTTGGATGATGATCCATTTAGCTCAGGCGTGGCCGCGCGTCCTTGCTTTCAGAGCGCCGAAGGCGCGCCATATACCAGCCTTGTAGTTCGTCCGCCCCCGCCCATGCTTTTCGAACCTGTCATTCTGGGCCATCGGCGAACGGGGTCCCCCGGCCGTCCTACTTCCGAACTTGTCATTCTGAGAGCTACTATTTTCGAACTTGTCATTCTGAGAGCTACTACTTTCGAACTTGTCATTCTGAGAGCTACTACTTTCGAACTTGTCATTCTGAGAGCTACTACTTTCGAACTTGTAATTCTGAGAGCTACTACTTTCGAACTTGTCATTCTGAGAGCTACTACTTTCGAACTTGTCATTCTGAGGCGTAGCCGAAGAATCCCCGTAGTTCGTCCCGCCCCCGCCCATGCTTTTCGAACCTGTCATTCTGGGCCATCGGCGAACGGGGTCCCCGACCGTCTTACTTCCGAACCTGTCATTCGGAGCTTTCAGAGCGCCGAAGGCGCACCATATACCAGCCTAGTGTCCTGATTCTGAAGTAAGCGGCATAACTCTCTCCACTTTGTCATTCTGAGCGCAGCGAAGAATCCCCGTATTTCGCTCCTGCCCACAAACCAATTTCAGGCTCCCACTTATGTCTGCAACTTCAGACTCAGGACACTAGGCCGTATCGACATAGGACGCCGAGATAAGTCGTTGATGGATAACGTCGCGCTGAAGGCGCGCGCTATCGTAGCCTGGGGCAACGCCCCAGGTTGTCCGGCCGAAAACGCCTGCGGGCTGAAGGCCCGCGCTAAAAATCACCAGGAAACTAGGTTGGTGCAGCAAAGGCAGCCGAAAGCTGAAAGCCCGGCACATAGAGCCTCCCCAGCTAAGTCGTTCGTCGCCTGATCTCGCACATGCCTGAGCAAACTTGATAATCATTTCTCGTTATTCCAGCTTCCCAAATCCGTCATTCTGGAGCGAAGCTCCAGAATCTGAGAATGTTGACAAATGCGCTTTTTCGTTAAGGGCACGGATTTATCCGTGCCATAAGAGCCACAGAATCAGCCGGGCTTTAGCCCCTGAGGTCTGCTTTCCTGCGCTGAGCCGCCTTTTTCATCACCCTCCATTCTGGAGCGAAGCTCCAGAATCTCCGTCGTTGCATTGGTCGAGGCACACCTCCTCCCCACCATTCCGCCCCGCCGCAGAAAATCCGACAGCCGACAGCCGATAGCCGATAGCCGATAGCCGATAGTTCATAGCTATAAAACGAAACCGCACCCTTCTCCTTGCCCTCTGGGATTCGCTTTTCCCCTCGCCGCAGAAATGATGTCAACCCCCTCCTTCTGTGCAAAACCCGTCCTCAATTCACAATCCAAACCACATCAAAATTCCCGCAAAAGTACAGTTGAGTTTTGCCCCGGTTGGTATCATTAAGAAGTAGAGGTTAAACACAAACAAAGGAACCGAAACAGGCCCGGCGAACCATCGCCGGGCCTCCGCATTTAACCAGCACTTCCTGTTCCCTCGAACCTCGAACCTGAAAAGTATACACGCGCCGTATATACAAACACGCATCGCATTCATTTCTCAACCACTTAGGTAGATATACCCCCCCCCCGGGGGGGGTAGCCACAGGAACGAGGCCATGAAGGACTTCGGACGCGAACCATCCAAGCCGCATCGGTGCATCCGCTATTCCTGCGAAACCGGCGAACGCTGCCGTGCCATCGTTATGCACAACCACGACATGCGCTACGCCCACCGCGACGACGAAAACGCCTACGCTCCCGCTACCCATCCTCCCGCGGAAGCCGTCATGCCGAGCGAAGTCGAGGGACCCTCGCATCTTGCCTCTCCCGCCACCGAACCGTCCGTCCCAACGGACAACGAAGAACGAACAACGGAAAACGCCATCATCGCCCTCCACGTCGTCGCCCCGTCCGCAGACCAAGTATCATGGTGTCACCATGAAACTCATTACCGCCCTGCTCGTCCCTTCCATCGCCCTCGGTCAAATCGCCGCAATGGCCCAATCCTCGGCCCCAGCCAAACCCCATCCCGCCGCGACTCACGCCGCCGCCCCCGCATCTAGGGCCGCCTGCGCCACGCTGCCGCCGCTCTCGCCCAAAATTCCCGCGCTCCCAGCCACGGCGCCCTGCGCCAAGCCGCTCTACACCCTCACCGTCGAGCCATCCATCAAGCTGGACTACACCTCCCCGCTCGAAGGTCCCGCGCTCCGCGAAGACCTCGGACTCGAGTCCACCTCCTTCTCGCTGAACTACATCGACACCAAGGTCGGCACCGGCGCGCTCGCCGCACGCCACAAGTGGTATTCCATCCAGTACACCGGCTATCTGCCAGACGGCACTAAGTTTGACTCGTCCCTGGACCGGCCCGGTCACCCGCCCTTCGTCTTCCACTACGGCGAGCATCAGGTCGTCGCCGGCTGGGACACCGGTTTCGCCGGCATGCGCGTCGGCGGCAAGCGCCGCCTCTTCATCCCCTGGCAGCTCGCCTACGGCCCCAACGCCCACGGCAACATTCCTGCCAAGTCGATGCTGATCTTCGACGTCGAGTTCATCGCCCAGAACGATACCGATCCCACGCCCGAGCCCGCACCGGCAGCAGCCACGCCCATCCCGGGCAAACCTGCTCAGCCAGTTCCTTCACTTGGTGCCGCCCCAACTCATGGCGCTGCCGCTGCGCCCGCGACCGCCCCAACCTCCTCGCAGCCAACTCCGCCGCCCACGACCCCGCCTGCCGCCACGCCCAAACCGCAATAACGAATCCCGGCCCCCCCCACCATCGTCTAAATACCGCAGCCCTCCCCCACGAGAATTCGCCAGCATGCTTGCTAAGATTCGCCCCCTGTTTCCGTACCTCAAGCGCTACTGGAAGAATCTCGCCTGGGGAGGCGTCGCGGTCGTCTGCTACAACGTCGTCCGCGTCATCCTTCCTCTCATCGTCGGCCACGCCATCGACGACATGGGCCACGGCGTCACTCACGCCAAAATCATCCACCACAGCCTGCGCCTGCTCCTGGTCGCCGCGCTCTCCGCCGTCTTCCTCTACATCACCCGCCAGGTCATCATCGGCGCCTCCCGCGAGATCGAATTCGACCTGCGCAACGACCTCTTCGCCAACCTCTCGCGCCAGTCCGCCAGCTACTATCACACGCATCGCACCGGCGACATCATGGCGCGCACCACCAACGACCTGAATGCCGTTCGCCAACTGCTCGGCCCGGCCATCATGTACAGCGCCAACTGCCTCGTCTTCACCTGCGCCGCGCTGCCGTTCATGATCCACATCAGCCCGATGCTCACGCTCTGCGCGGTCGGCCCGTTGCCACTCGCTTCCGTTCTCGTGCAGTCCTTCGGCCAGCGCATTCACCGCCGGTTCGAGCGCATCCAGGCCATGTTTTCCGACATCTCCGCCAAGGCACAGGAGAACTTCTCCGGCGCGCGCCTCATCCGCGCTTTCGCCCAGGAAGACGCTGAGATCGCCTCCTTCGAGACCGCCAACATCGAGTACATCGACCGCTCCATGCATCTCGTCCGTCTCATGGCGATGCTCTGGCCCTCGCTCGAACTCGTCCTCGGCCTCGGCCTCATGATCACGCTTTTGGTTGGCGGACACGAAGTGGTGCTGCACAATCGCAACCCCCTCGCCGGCATCACCATCGGCCAGTTCACCGCCTTCAACGTCTACATGGTCCAGCTCATCTGGCCCATGATCGCCATCGGCTGGGTGGTCAACCTCTTCCAGCGCGGCACCGCCTCCGTCCTACGCATCGACGAGCTCCTCAGGCAGCAACCCGACATCGTCGACGATCCCGCCTCTTCCGCCCCGGCAGCTGAACCAAGCCGGGGTGACCCATCCATCGCGGCTTCTGCGATGCGTGGGATGAACGATGCGCAACCGACCGCGGCTTCCATCGCCGGCTCGATCGCATTCCGCAACCTCAACTTCACCTACCCGAGCGGTGGCCCTGAAGTCCTGCACAACATCAATCTGCAGATTCCCGCTGGTTCGTCGCTCGCCGTCGTCGGCCCAACCGGCAGCGGCAAGTCAACCCTGGTCTCGCTGATCCCGCGCCTCTTCGACGCGCCCTGCGGCTCGATCCTGATTGACGACTGCCCCATCCGCCGCTACCGTCTGGCCGATCTCCGCCGCGCCATCGGCTTCGTCCCGCAAGAGACCTTCCTCTTCTCCGACACCATCGCCCAGAACATCGCTTTCGGCCGCCCCGACGCAACTGAGCCCGAGATTCTCGACGCCGCCACCACCGCGCACATTGCCAACGAGATCCTGGAATTCCCGCGCGGTTTCGAGACCTTGGTCGGCGAGCGCGGCATCACGCTCTCCGGCGGCCAGAAGCAGCGCATCGCCATCGCCCGCGCCGTCATTCGCGATCCCCGCATCCTCATCCTCGACGACGCGCTCGCTTCGGTCGACACGTACACCGAAGAACGCATCCTCAGCGGCCTGCGCGAAGCTATGCGCGGCCGCACTACACTCTTCATCTCGCATCGCGTCTCCACTGCGCGCAACGCCGACCAAATCGCCGTCCTGGTCGCCGGCCGCATCGTCGAACTTGGCAGCCACGACGAGCTTATCGCCCGCAGCGGCTACTACACCGCGCTGGCCGAAAAGCAGCAACTCGAAGAAGAACTTGCCGTCACCACCTGACGGGGCTTTCGCGGGGATCCTGCAGGACGCTGCGGAAACCGCAAAGCGGTTCCCGGAGTCTTATAGTTGTGTCGATAGTCGCCGTTATGCCCAGAACTCGCGCCCTGTTGCTGCTTCTTGGATGCTCGGCGATGTGCGTCTCAGGTCATGCGCAGGCCGTAGCCGCGACGCCGCCCCCCGATGCAGGCAGACCGGCCGACGCGGGTCGGCCGCTTCCCGACATCGTCGCCCTGATGCGCGATGTCGAAGCCAACGAGCGCAAGGCCGAGACCGTCGAGAAGGACTACATCTACCACTCGGTCGAGACGGAAGTTGAGAAGGCCGCAAACGGGCAGACGAAGAAGACCACCGTCAGCGAGTTTGACCACTACTGGATCGATGGCGTACCGGTGCAGCGCCTGGTGCGCAAGAACGGCAAGGACCTCAGCGCCGAGGAACTCTCCCACGAAGATGAACGCATTGACAAGGAGGTGGCGAAAGCCCGCGAACGCCGCGAACAGGGAGATGCGAAGGGCAAGGAGACCGACGCCAGAGGCGAGGAGGAGATCACGCTGTCACGTCTGTTGGAATTGGGCGCATTCACCAACCCCCGTCGCGTGCAGTTGGATGGCCGCGACACCATCGCCGTGGATTACGCCGGCGATCCAAAGGCAAAAACCCGCAACCGCGCCGAGGAAGTGATCCGCGACATCGTTGGAACGGCATGGGTTGACGAACAGGATCACGTACTGGCCCGCGTGGAGGGCCATTTCGCAAATGCGTTTAAGATTGGCGCAGGACTGCTGGTGAATGTCCAGAAGGACACTCACTTCGAGATGCAGCAAACCAAGATCAACAACGAAGTGTGGCTGCCAGCGAACTTCTCCGGAGAAGGAGCGGCGCGCGCGTTGCTTTTCTTCAACTTCAACGGCAGCCTGCACGCGGTCCAGTCGGACTATCGCAAATTCAGGACCACGTCGACTGTCCTTCCTGGCGCGACCACAATTAATCCGCCGCCCGAGCCAGACAACTTCGTCCGACCCTGACATTGCAGAGGATTAAAACGGCGAAGAGGGATAGCCGCAGCCATCCCTCCCGCAGAACTTGTTGACGTTGAGTGCGGCTACACTCTTTACCTTTGAAGGGCTAAAAACCGAAGACTAGAGAGGCTGAACGTCGGACGCCTGCCAACCCTTGGGTCCCTTCACCACGTTGAACTGCACAGCCTGCCCTTCTTGGAGGCTCTTGAAACCGTTCGAATTGATCGCCGAGTAGTGAACAAACACATCCTCGCCATTCTGACGGCTGATGAAGCCAAACCCCTTGGCATCGTTAAACCACTTTACTGTTCCCTGTTCCATTGTGTTGATTTCCTTAGTACTGATGAATTTGCCGCTGGATCCAAATCGGGGTCGACATACTTACAAGTGTCGCAGAAACCAATCTGTTTCAAACGATGAGTGAAGGTTAGCACAGTTGTCAGCGATTTCACGCACAAAATTTGTGAATTGGTTGCTTTGCACAGTTTATGGTGCAGATTCTGTCGATCGGGCGACGTTACGACATCGGTAAGGGCTTCGCCGTGGGCCTCAGAAAAGAAGTAGCTTACGGCCGCGGCACATGAGCTAAAACGATCTGCTCCGCTCGGGCCAGGACCTCTTCCAGCGTCATGGCGGTCGAGTCCAGGATTTGGGCGTCCGCGGCAGGACGAAGGGGCGACTGGGCCCGATTGCGATCGCGGAGATCGCGCTCGCGCATCTCCTCCAGAATCGCCTGCTGGGCCAGGCGGTGCTGCTTTGCAGTTTCCGGGTCCGCATCCTGGCCCGGCGGGATCGGACCTGAAATGGACGGTTGCCTGGGAATGACCTGGCGATAACGGCGGTCGCCCCGGACCTCAGGAGCCGCATCGAGAAAGATCTTCACTTCGGCGTCGGGAAACACCTTGGTGCCAATATCCCGGCCCTCCATCACCACCCCGCCCTGCGCCCCCAGGGCGCGCTGCTGCTCGACCATCCACGCGCGCAGGTGCGGGTGAACGGAGACACGCGAGGCTGCGGAAGTAACATCCGGCTCGCGAATGCGCCGCGAAACATCCGTCCCGTCCAGCAGAACGCGATTGCCCTCAAGCTGCGGCTGCAACTCAATGCGGGTCGACAAAGCCAGCGCGAGCAGCGGCTCCTCTTCGTCGAACGAGAAATCGTTCTCAATCGCCTTCAGAGCCAGGGCGCGATACATTGCGCCAGTCTCCAGGTTGAGGAAGCCGAAACGGCGCGCAAGGTGGGCGGCAAGCGTGCTCTTTCCGGCGCCGGCCGGCCCGTCGATGGCAATCACCGGCCGGCTGCGGGGCGAGTTTGCGGGGACGGTTGCCGCTGCGGCGTCTTCCGAGAGCGTAGGTCGGTCGTGCATCAGGCTTGCTCGTCCTTCTTGGGTTTGAATTTGCGTGCCGGCGGCTTCTTGCCGAAGGGCTTTTTATTGCCAGCAAACTTCGCGAACGTGCCCGCAGGCTTGCCTGCAAATCGTCCGTCGGATTTGGCAAAAGGCTTCTTGCCGGCAAAACCCCCGCCGGATTTTCCGGCCGGCCTGCGCGATGCAAAGCTCTTTCCGGACTTCTTGAAATCGCCTCCCGGTTTGCCGGGACCTTCCGGCGAAAACGGCCGCGGCGGCCTATCTCCCCGGGCGGATGGATCCCTGCGGGCGCGAGGCGCGTCGAACTTGCGATACACGCGCTTGCCGCCTTCTGCGCCGGCAAATCGATCCCCGTCTTCGCGCGGCTTGTACGCGGGTTTATCCTTCGAAAAGCCGGGCCGCGCTTTGAATCCGCCGCCCGACGGCTTCGGGCCGAAGGACTTGCGGGGTGGAAAGCCGCCGTCCGTGCGAGGCGGTCGGTCCGCGCGCGGCCGAGGCGAGTACGATCCAGCCGGACGTGGGCCCCCAAACTTCGCCCGCTCGCCTCGGTCCCCGCGATCGGGCCGCGGAGCAAAGTCTCGCCGCGGCGGACGCGACTCACGGTCGAACTTCGGCTTGCCTTCAAAACTTGGTTTGCCCTCGAAGCCTTCCCGCTTGCGACCGAAGGTTCCCGGCCTGCTGGAGGTCTTGCGCGGAGGACGAGCGCCGCCAGTCTCGCCGTCGCCACGCGGCGCGAACCTGCGCGGCTTGTCATCGTCCCACGGCTTGTCGAATCCGCCCGCCCCTCGGGACGCGGCGGGATTATTGAAAGGCCGGCGCTCGCGGTCGGATGCCGGGCCGGAGCGCGGCTTGAATCCGCGCTTTGTGGGGCCCCCGAATCCAGACTTCGACGCAGGCTTTGCCCCATCCGACCGGGATCCGGAGAACGGCTTTGCGCCGAACTTCGCCGACTTGCCCTTGGCCAGGTAGCCGGTGCCAATCTTGCGCGGCCGGGGAACGTACTTGGTGATGCGCGGCGGAGTTTCGCCGGTTCCGTCGGCGTCGTGGCCGCCAGCTTCGCCAGCCTCAGCGGCAATCTCACTGACCTCGATTGCCTCCGGCTCGGAAGCGGCTACTGCCGGCTCCGGGGAGACAAACGCGGGCAGTTCGCCGGCAACATGCAACATGGTGCGCCCCTCCACCGCCAGCGTATCCAACTGGCGCGCAGCGAGTAGCGCATGAATGACGTCACGGATGCGTGAGCGTGGGGCCAGCGGCGAAAGAAAGCTTTCAATCTCGTCCTCAGACGCTACGATTGCCTGCCCGAGGTAAAGCGAAATGAGCGCGGAGAGCGCCGACGGCTGACCCGCGTTTGCGCCCGCCTTGATCTGCTTGGTGAAGCGGGCGCTGGCGAGTTCCCAGATGGCGGGGAAACCGTCGGGCTGCGGCAGGGGCAGCACGCGCAGGTGTGTCCACAGTTCGGCAAGCGCTCGCAGCACGGCCGCCTCCGTCACTTCCTTGCCGACTTCAATGGCAATGTCGAAAGCGGTGAGCGGGCCGCGCCGGGTGAGCGCTTCGTAGGTCGCTAGCGCAAGCTGTGAAACTTTCAGCGGCCCGGAGGTCGCGGGCGGTTGTTTCCAGGCCTTATCGCCGCGCAGGGTAAAGACGTAGGAGAAAACAGCGGTAGACGCGACGAAGTCCGGGGTGTCGCCGGGCGCGCCGGCGTGCACCGTCCCAGGGCCTGCGCCCAGCAGATTCAGCGGTACGGCCAGGCCTTCGGCGATTAAGCGACCGAGCAAGCTGCGCACCTCAGCGGACGGTTCGAGAGTGGGATTGGACGTGGGTGCACCCAACACCGCTTCCATCAGCGACGGCGCGGGCGCGGCGATCTGCGGACGCGGGGTGAACAGGACGAGACCCGCGGCGTTGACCCAGCTACGCAGGTTTTCCATCGTCAACAGAGCTTCGCCCTGCTGGTGCCACTGCTTCAGGCGAGCGGCTGTGAGCTGCTGCGCGGTCGGAATCGCTGGGTTCGAGGTGTTGACGACGCTCGGGTTACTTGGATTGCTCGGGTTGCTCAAAGGGAAAATGCCTTCCTGCTGGGCGGCGCTCGCGGCAGCAATCCTTCGCGCGGGCGACGGAAGATTTCAGATTTCAGGGCCGGAGTCCAGGCCGGTTGATGGTTGCTTGTCAAAGAGCGAAGTGCGTAATGGCGTCATCCTCTATTGTAAGGGTAGATGCTCCGTAAGTTCTGCGCCGCTAGATGCGCTGGAACGCGCGCTGTATGTCTTTATGAGAATACCGCAGGGCGATAGGCCGGCCGTGAGGACAGCTCATCGGGTGCTCGGTTTTGCCCAGTTCGGAGAGCAGCCAGTCGATCTTTGTGGGCTCCAGCGGCATGTTTACTTTGATGGCGGCGTGGCACGCGATGGAGGCGGCGATGCGGCGCCGGCGGGTTTCCGCGTTCTCCGTCTGCTGCTCGCGTTCCGGCACGGCCAGCACTTCTTCCAGCATGCGTTCCAACTCACGGCCTTCCAGGCCCACCGGCGCTGCCTTGATAGCGAGGGTGCGCGGGCCAAATGGCTCCGCCTCAAAGCCATTCAAGTCGAGTTCGTGCGCTATGGCGGCAAACGAAACCATCTGCGCGGGCAGCAGGTCCACCAGCACCGGCATCAGCAGGCGCTGGCGCTGCACCTGCTCCACCTGGCGCGCGCGCAGGATCTTTTCGAACAGCACGCGCTCGTGGGCCACATGCTGGTCAATGATCCAGAGCCCCTCGTCGTTGGCGGCCAGGATGAAGGAATCGCGCAGCTGGCCTAGCGGCTTCAACGTGGCTAGCGCGTTCAGCGTACTTTCGGGACGGTCGGACGCATCCGCCGGGTCGGCGCTCAATGCCGGGGCAGCGTTGCCTTCTTCATATCCCACGGCGATTCCCTGGTCGGAGAACGCGAGGCGCCCGGGAGATTCCGGCACCGCCGGCGCACGCAGGGTAAAATCGACTGCGCCCGCGGCGGACGGATCAGCGTCAGACTCGGGCTGCTGTCGCGGCGAGAAGACCGTGTCTCCGGGCGCCCCCGGCATGGGGCTCACGTCGATCAGTAACGACGAAGCTGCGTTGGGAGCGGAGTTGAGCGCGCCGGTGAAGCTCGCCGCTGGACGCGCGGTCATCAGCGTCGTACGCACGGTGTCGCGGATGAAGTCGTGCACGAAGCCAGGCTGCCGGAAGCGCACCTCGGTCTTGGCCGGGTGCACATTCACGTCGACCTCCTCTGGCGGCATTTCCAGAAACAGCAGCACCACCGGGTACGAGGTCGGCGGAATGATGTTGCGGTAGGCCTCAGTCAGCGCGTGCAGCACCACCCGATCACGCACCAGGCGATGGTTGACGAAGACGTAGATAGAGTTGCGGTTGAGCTTCTGCAACTCCGGCTTGGAGACGAAGCCGGTGATGCGCAGGAATCCCGGTGCGGGCGGCGTGTAGTCCTGTTCCCGCTTCCATGGCGGCGGCTCCGGCAGTCCGGCGCGAGCGAAGTCGATCTCCGCGGCGGTGGCGAGCATCAGCGCGGCCGTATCGCGGCCAAATATCTGGAACAGCCGGTCGCCGGTGGACGCCACAGCCGGCGCGACCAGCAGGGCCTGCGTCGCCGAATGCAGTTCGAAGTGCCGCGCCGGATGCGCCAGCGCATAGTGCGTTACCAGCGCGGCGATGTGGGCCAACTCCGTCTGCTCGGACTTTAGAAATTTGCGCCGGGCTGGCGTGTTGTAGAACAGGTCTCGCACCGCGATCGTAGTGCCGGCTGGCATTCCCGAGTGTTCCACGCGCAGCATCTTGCCGCCGGCAATCTCAACCTCGGTGCCGGAGTCCTCATCCGCAGCATGAGTTTCCAGCGTCAGGCGGGAAACGCTGGCAATCGACGGCAGCGCCTCGCCGCGGAAGCCCAGCGTGCGGATGGACAGCAGATCGTCTGAGGTGTGCAGCTTAGAAGTGGCGTGGCGCTCAAACGCGAGCAGCGCGTCGTCCCTCACCATGCCGTGGCCGTTGTCGACAAGGCGGATCAGCTTGCGTCCGCCGCCCTCGACCTCGATGCGGATACGCGTTGCCCCGGCGTCCAGTGAATTCTCCAGCAACTCCTTGACCACAGAAGCGGGCCGCTCGACCACCTCGCCCGCAGCGATCTGGTTCGCCACCTGGTCGGAAAGAATGCGGATACGTCCCATGGCTTCTGATTGTAGGCCGCGCGACGCTGCGGAAAACGCCGGAGTTTCCACGCCGAGAGGCTTCCCGGCAAGTTACTTCCTGGGCTTTGCCTTTACTCCGTTGGCGGGATTCCGGCGAACGCCGTCCTCGGCTCGGTCGCCGATCATGTGCAGGCGCATAAAGTTGGTCGCGCCGGATTTGGTCCGCGTTCCGGCAACGATGCCGACCACCTGGTTGCGATGAACGTAACCATCTCCTTCGAGAATCGATTCCGCCATGCTCACCAACTTGTCGGTGTCGCGCGCGTGATCGCACAGGATGGGGTATGTGCCCCAGAGCAACATGCCGCGATTGACGACCCTCTCGTACGGAGAAAGCGCGAAGATGGGCGGTTCGGGGTGGTATTTCGAAAGCAGGCGGGCGGTCGCACCGGTCTCAGTGAAAATTGCGATCGCCGCCAGTTCCAGGTCTTCAGCCGAGTGGGCCATACACTCGCAGATGGTCTCGGCGACCGAGAGCCGCGTATTCTGCGGCAGATGCCGGCGGGACGGCGGATCGAGCCGGATCTGATACTCCGTCTCGGCAACGATCTTGGCCATCATTGCGACAGTCTCCACTGGGTATTTACCCGCTGCGGTCTCGCCGGAGAGCATCACGGCGTCGGTGCCGTCGTAGATTGCGTTAGCCACGTCGGATGCCTCCGCGCGCGTAGGCCGCGGATTCTCGATCATCGATTCCAGCATCTGGGTCGCCGTAATCACCGGCTTACGATACTCCGCGGCGCGGCGAATGATGTGCTTCTGGATCGCCGGTACCTTTTCCGGCGGCACTTCGACGCCGAGATCGCCGCGCGCCACCATGATGCCATCCGCCACCTCGAGGATGGAGTCGAGGTGCTCGACGGCCTGGGGTTTTTCCAGCTTGGCGATGATCCAGACATCGGACTTCATCGCGTCCAGGCGGCGCCGGACGTGGCGCACGTCGTCCGCCGTGCGCACAAACGAAACAGCAACCGCATCCACGCCCTCGGATATGGCAAAGATGAGATCTTGCTCGTCCTTCTCCGTGAGCGACGGGACTTTCACCGGGATTCCGGGAAGATTGATGCCTTTGTTCTCGCCCAGCAGACCGCCATTTGCGATCTCGCAGACTACATCGCCACCGTCAATTCGCAGTACGTGGAGCTCAATCAGACCGTCCGAAAGCAGAATGCGCGAGCCGGGCCCAAGGTTCTCCGCCAGCGTCTTGAACGTGGTGCCCACCAGGGTGGCGCTACCGGGCACATCCCTCGGGGTGATCGTAAGCTGTTCCCCGGCAATCAGATGCACGGGCTTTTGATCCTTTAGCTTGCCGGTGCGGATCTTTGGGCCCTGCAGGTCGGCCAGAATGCAGATGGGCTTGTGCTCCTCGGCGGACACGTTTCGCACCATGCGGATCAACTCCGCCTTCTGCGTGTGACTGCCGTGCGAGAAGTTCAGGCGCGCAACGTCCAGGCCGGCCCGGACCAGCTCGCGAAAAGTCTCGGCCGTGTCGCACGCCGGCCCCAGCGTGCCCACGATCTTGGCACGGCGATTGTGCTTCATACCGGTAAAAGGTTCGGCCTTGCCTGCGGGGGCGATTGCCGCATCGGAACGGTTCACTATATCCATGAATGAAGTTTGTATTCCTTGTGTTGCGCCTGCGGGGTTTGTGGTGCCCTGCGTAGATCGGTCGGTCAAGACTTGACCGCTGACTTCAGCGTCAACTGCCATTTTACCTTTACGCGGCGGAACGTGCGTGACGGTGCGGGAACACTGAGGCTAAAGCTATGCTCTTCCATCGAACCAGCTCAGGCCTGTCGCTTGGACGCCTGCGGAGGAGGAATTCGCGGGCGGCCAAAATGAGCATGATACTGGCTGCCGAACTGGGCGTTGAACTCGGCTCCGCACAGGACGCTCAACGAGATGATGTAGAGCCAGAACAGGAGCGCGATGCCCGCGCCAAGCGAGCCGTAAACCTCAGAGTAGTTGGCAAATCGCGTCAGATACCAACCGAATGCCAGCGTGGTCAGGAACCACATCGCCGTGGCTATCACCGCTCCGGGAAGGATCGCCCACCACGACTGCGGGACCGGCGGCGAGTTTTGCGATCGGCCGACCGGCCGGGTCTGTACTCTCGGAAGGCCGTGCGGCACCCCCAGGTGGTAGAGCAGCGCGATCAGGCCTACGCTCGCGCTCAACGCGACGGCCCAGCGAATAAGCACGGTAGTTACGTAGATGGGCTCGCGCACCTCGGGGCCGATGCTGGACGCGAGCCATCCCGTCGCCGCATGGCCGAAGACGACTAGAAGACTGGCGATGGTCAGCGGCACCAGCGACAGCGGGACAAGTTCTAGCGAGCGGCGGCGGCGTTGCCAGAAACTCCAGCAATTGCGGGGTAACTGGCGCGCGCGGCGCAACCCTTCCATCAGCGTTGCGATCACGTTGGACGCGCCGGCAACGCTAACGAACCCGGCGCCGACCAGCGCACGGACAGAGTGGGTGTGCTTGGGCGAGTTCTCGAAAGCCGCGTCGAGCAGTGGACTCACGCCCGGTGGCAGGACGCGATCGAAGAAGGCAGCCAACTGGTAGCGCACTGGGGCTGTATCCGGCAGCAGGCTAACCACCGCGGCGGCGACAATCAGCGCGGGGAACAGGGCGACAATGGCTGAGTACGCGGTCGATTGGGCAACGTTCAGGCAGTCGTGCGCGGCCGCCGCCAGGACGGTCCGGTGCAGCGCGCGCGTCAGAACCCGGTATCCGCGGAGGAAGCGACCGATGCGGGCATGGCCCGAGCGCGACGCCCGCGCGGGCGGTTCCGCACCGTCCCCCCGGCGCGGCACGCTCAACCCTTCCATTTATTCAGGAACTCCGTAACCGACGAGGACTCCATATTGCGCATGTCCTCAAACTCCCCAGTCTTCTGCGCGTAGAGCACCTTGCCGTCCGCGGCCAGAACGGCCAGCGCGGGCACGCCTTTTTTCAGGGGCACGCCATACTTGTCGGCAACGTCAACATGCGCATCCATGTGGCCAATCCACACATGGACGAGAACGAAGTTCTTGTCGAGCAGTTGCGCGTTAGGAGATTGGTGGAAATAGATGTCCAGCACCTGGCAGTCGCCGCACCAGTCGCCGCCAAAGTCGAGGATCACGCGCTTGTGCTCACTCTTTGCCTTCGCCAGCGCGGCGGCAATGTCGGCGGTGGGGTTGGCGGTCTCCGAGTAGATATGCTTCGCCCTATACGGCGCCTGGGGTGACTGGGCCACGGACACGGGCACACCAACCAGCAGAAGAGGAGTGACCAGCCCGAGCCATAACGCTCTTCGGCTGTGAGTGGGCTGCTTGCGGAATGGTGTGGATAGCATCGATCTTGTCCTTTGGCTGGGATGAGGTCCGATTCAGCGTCCGGAGGAGGAGGCCACGTCTTCTTTCGGCGCCCGGCGGCCAAAAACAGGTGCGCCGAGCGGACGATTCGCTTCCATCATGCACGAGTTTCAGCCCGGGATGCAAAGCGGTCTCTTGCAGCTCCTTATCCCCAAGGGCAGATGCTGGTGTATTCTGGAGGAAAGCGATGATTTTTTCCAAGGATTATGTTGGGTATCTGGCGCGCCAGACGGTGAAGCACCTCGTCGACGCCAAAGTGATAGCCACGGCCAAGCCGGCCGTGCTGAATGAGCGAGTAGCTGCTGCGATGGTGGAGGAACTATCGCTCGAAGACCGCATCAACGAAGAGGTCCGAGTCATCCTCGACGCCTTCCAGGAGGACATGCGCAAGACCGGCGCCAGCTATCCAGAGATGTTCAAGAAGGTGAAGAACGAGTTGGCGCGCAAGTATAAGGCGGTGCTGTGAGAGTCTCTCGCGATAAAGTGAATAAGCTGGCGCACACGGTAGCTGATACCCTGGCCGAAATTCCCGAGTGCGACTTTCTCGAAGACCGCAACACCATTCGCCAGGAAGCACGTAAGGCGCTGGAAAAGCTGCTGACCGAAGAGATGAAGCTCGACACGGCCGCGCGCCAAAAGATCGCGTCGCAGCGCAAGATCATCCTCGAGGGTTCACAGGAGTGGGAGATACTCTACCGCAAGTACTACAACGACGAAGTGAAGAAACTGGGGCTGTAGGATTCCGTAAACGACGCCACCGTTCGCTGGGTTAGCGCGAGCCTTCAGCCCTACGAATCAAACTCTACATTCAGCCGATTCTCTCGGATCACTTCAACGGGATCGCATTGCTCTGGTTCAGCTTGATCGTAGTTGCGCCGGGCGTCAGTTATACCGGCTGGTGATATAGTTGAGAGACTGCATTGGAGGGACCATCCTCCTGGCGCGACGATGGCGTTATGGTGTAACTGGTTAACACGCCGCCCTCTCAAGGCGGAGAGTCCGGGTTCGAGCCCCGGTAACGCTACCAAATATCTCATCTACAATCAATAGATTACGGAAGACTCCGAGGAAGGTTGCTGAAGGCCTTCCTGCTCTGTGGATACTTTATGGATACTTGGAATCCACAAGCTATGCCCTTTTCTCCCCGGACGCGCAAGACTGGCTAGTGGTACACCCGACGGAGCTGGAGCCAATGATGAACGCAGCCGCGCCATCGAGTGCCGTGTCCGCCAAGCCAAATTCCCAGTGGCTTCGACGTCCTGGCATCCCTTCGCTGAACGAGGCTATGGTGCTGGAGCTGGTCCGCTGCGAGTTCCTGCCGTGCAAGGAGGGGCACCTTACCCTCCTTGGATCCCTGCAGCTGTCCTTCTTCTACGCCAACCAGGCTGAGATGCAGAGCTAACGGCCTCCAGGGGGGCCCAGACACGGTAAGAGCCGGGAGCCCGTCGCTGGCTGTCAGAAGCCCTAATAAGCCTTTTGGAACGCCTTCACGAGCCCTTCTGCTTCTTTGGGGCAGGAGTTCTGCGCCTAGTCTTCCCAGCAAGGCTACGAGGCAGAGTATCAGCCATGGCCCGAATGACCGAGCACTCGGCTGCGAGGAGCGCCTTCGCGGCCGTCGATCGCATTTCGCCGTACCAACGCGCGAGGGGGGCGATTTCGCCTTGGACGACGGTCGGCTCAGCTGTCGCTTGCACCTCCATCTTTTTGTAGGCAGCCTCTCGGAGGAACTCCGCGGCGACTCGGCTATCGCCGCCGCCCAATATCGCCAGAAGGGCCACACGAAGATCGGAATCGACATCCCCGCTGGGACCGGCGTCGATCAGGGGCAGCCAGCCAGCCTTCAGTACCTTCCTGCCTGCTGCGGTGACTTTGTAGTCGGTTCGGCCGCGTGCGCCGGGCTTCCCCCGGCGCACGATCTGCGCTTCCAGCAAGCGCTGGAGCGCGGGGATCGTGGCGCCCTGGGAGAGACCAGCGGTCTTCTGCAACTCGTAAGGGGTCGACACCCCGCCGTCGATCAGAGCCAGGACAAAGAGGTCCAGGTCGGTCCGGCGGCGCTTGTCATCGAGTCTCAGACATGTTGCCATCAGTATACGAACCTTTGGGCTCGCGATTGAGCCCGGATCAAGATCGCACAACATGCCGCGTTCTGCAGATCTTTATTTCCTGGCAGACACACGACCAGCCAACGGGCGAACCAATGGGCATATTGCTCCATCCCAGTCGTGTCATCCTTCGCCCTCACTGGACGCGTCCAGGCCATCAGCTCGTAGGGAGTCCTGAGGGATAGAGGAAGGTTCTCTGCCGTAAGGCGGCCCTGGTACAGGTCGAGAAGCTTGCCGGCCTGGCCCAAGATGGATTGAATCTCCACCAGGACCAGACCCTGCTCGTATATCCAACGCTGCGCGGCCTCAAAGAGCGCCAGGAGGTGCCGATCGGTAGAGGAGTGGCGAACTTCCGGTGCGGTTGTCTCGGTCATTAGGCGCCCCCGGCAAAGCAAAGGGATGAGAGCTCCGACTTGAGCAAGGCGGTCATGCGGAATGGGTCGGCGAGATCGTTGAGGCAAAGCAGATTACGATCCCAGATGATTTCGAGTGCGGGCGTCAGTTCTGACCGCTTGGGTGGTTGCGCCATGAACCGCGGTGCAGCGGCCTGGGCAATGATGAAAAGCAGCGCGCGAGCCTCGGAGGGCAACTCGGCGAACGGTACATGCGAAGTACGTGAAGTAAGCATGGTTTGAGCATGACTGACCGCGCCTTTGAGCCAAACACATGGCTTTGATGATTGGAGCAGCCCGCAATATGGCGATTTGACGAGATTTCCGGACCGCCCATCTCAGACATGTCGCGAGGAGTATACGGACGAGTTACAGCGACATTTCAGCCCGGTCAGTAAGGGAGCGACACCTCAGCCCATTGTTGGGTCTTACTCAAGACCTCGTCCCGCAACGCTTCATCGCGCGGAGCGCAGAGAGCCAGCCAATTCACAAGCCAAGCGGTCCAG
Organism: uncultured Acidobacteriaceae bacterium; assembly: GCA_963764735.1. GTDB lineage: Bacteria > Acidobacteriota > Terriglobia > Terriglobales > Acidobacteriaceae > Edaphobacter. Next base: position 21,302 of record CAVXTS010000003.1, on the reverse strand, counting down.
AACTCCAGCATATCTGACGTAAAGTGCTCCTTGGGTTCGCGTGGCTTCATTGCATGAAGCCGTTCAGCCAGACTGAGGGGAGATTCAGGGATGGTACTGATGTATTCCCTGGCTTTAAATAGGCGCTTGTTGGCTTCCGGTATTATCCACAGAACGTAGGCGCGTTCCATTGCCTGGTCCGCGACCCACTTCTGGAAGATCTTCAGCATTTGCTTCAGGCGTTGCTCCCGGGTCAGTCGCCTGACCTTCTTCGGTCGAGGAATCTTGACGGGACGCTGGTCCTCAGGCGTATGCAGAAACTTGAGGTCCCTCCGGATTGTCGCTTCATCCGACTTCACCTCATTGGCGATTGCTCGGTTTGACATGCCTTTCCTCGCCAGAAGAGACACCATGGCGCGACGCATTGCAGGAGTGGGCTTCCATTTCTTGCGGGTAGCCTTCACGGGTACTGTCATAGGGTTACTTGGTCTCCGCAGGCAAGGATATATCGCTTATTCCGTATCTTTGCCAAAAGATGCAGGAAGCGCCGATTACCGCCCAGCACCCATCGCACTCAGAGTATGCGAGGGAAACCTACACTGATCGAAGGTCCGCCGCGATCAGCGCGAACTCATCCAGCGCTGCCTGCAGATCCTCCATGATCTCGGCGGCAATCACGTCGGGAGCGGGCAGGTTCGCGGCGTCCTCCAGGCTGTCGTCCTTCAGCCAGAAGATGTCCAAGCTGGCTTTGTCACGCTTCACCAGTTCGTCATACGTGAAGCAGTGGAAGCGCTCCGATTCTTTCCGCTTGTGCCGATTCTCCGCCTTGTAGCACGCGACGAAGTCGTCCAGGTTCTCTCGCCGGAGAGGATTCGTCTTCAGCGTGAAGTGCTCGTTCGTGCGGAAGTCGTATATCCAGAACTGCTTCGTCCAGGGCTTCTCGCTGGCGATCTTGCGGTCGAAGAACAGCACGTTTGCCTTCACGCCCTGGGCGTAGAAGATCCCAGTCGGCAGCCTCAGGAGGGTATGAACATCGCACTCCTTCAGCAGCCGCCGTCGAATCGTCTCTCCCGCGCCGCCCTCAAAGAGCACGTTGTCCGGCACGACGATAGCCGCCGTGCCGTCGATCTCCAGGATCGAGCGCACATGCTGCAGAAAGTTGAGCTGCTTGTTGCTGGTCGTCGCCCAGAAGTCGTCACGGGCAATCGTGAGCCCCTCGCGTTGTTCATCGCCGTCTTCGCCGATGAAGGTAACACTCGACTTCTTCCCAAACGGGGGATTTGTCAGCACCATCTTGTATTCGCGCGAACCTCTGCTGATCAGCGCGTCGTTGACACACACCGAGTGCTCACCGCCTACGCCGTGAAGGAAAAGATTCATCGCGCACAGACGGGCTGTCGCATCCACGATCTCAGTCCCGGACATTGTGAGCAGTCCGTAATAGTGAATTCCATCTTAGTGCGAAAGTTGACCCATAAAGCCGAATCCCACGCAGAGCTGCGCAGTTCATCCGTGGTCGGTCTCACCGCGATGAAGAATCCCACAGCGGACTCCATCATAGAAGTCGGTTTGCTGCCTGAACTCAGCAAATCGATCTTCGCGGCCAAAGAACTGTTTGAACGCTTCGCGACTCTTGCCTCGGGTGGTATCCCAACCATTTCTATAAGCGGTCAGGCCTTCGATCAACAAACAGCAAGAGGCCATCGTCAGAAACCCGTTCTCTGCATATTCCTCTACCGCTTTGAGAGGGGAGACATACCGCTCAAGAAAGCGAATCTCGGGCGCTGCTTTTGCCCAGACCGATGTTGAGAAAGAATTAACAAAGGCAGAAGCAGAAGTGGCAACGGCCGAGAAGGAAATGGCTAGGGCAAAAAAAGGCTTGGATACGTGGAACAAAGCGCAAGTTGCTATTGTCTCTGCTAGGGCAAGTCAAGACGCCAAAGACAACGAAGTTACTGCTGAAATTGAAACGGAGTGCCAAGGGCGGAGCTTCGGCGACAATCGCGACGTGTACATTACAAAACGGTGTCTCGACAAGGCGAAGGAAAAGAGCGACATTGCAAATGTACACGAGATGACATCTGTTGCTGAGACACCGAAGGAAGCGAACGCAATAGGACTTGAAGGGTTTGGTAAAGTCGCTGGCATCGCTCGTGAGGGAGCTGGATTTTGCACAATACAATCTCGCTATAGCCAATAAAGAGTTAGAAAGCACAACGCCAATATAGCCAAGGAAAGGCAAGAAGTCGGTGGTATGGCAGGGCTTTTCGGAGCAGCGTTCTTCTTGTTCCGCTGGAAAAAGAAAAGACGAGCCGCATGATTTTCTCACTTACAGTGACGGGGAAATAAAAGCATAAGAGAGTGTCAAACAACCCGGTCACGGCCCCTCGGCCCGAACGCCGAGGACGCATGCCGCCGTGAGCGGCAACGAGGAGGCCCTGTGAAGAAGATTTTAATAGTTATCTTGCTCTCCCTGATTGGCATGGTCATGTACGCCACGTTCCAAGTATCACCGAGAGCCGCAGGCGGACTGACTGGGGTAATCATCAAGCTGGTCGCCCTGTTTCTCATCGTTCGCTTCATCAAGAAGGTCGTTTCCAAGAAGGCAAAAATAACAGCCCCGGAGTTGCTTACGCCTCCACTTGTCTCAGAATCTGCCCAAAACATGCAGAAGGCACGCAAAGTCAGTCCTTTAGAGACGGCAGCAAGGTAGTCGTGCCCAAAGGCGCTTTACTTCCGCCATATTGCGTCAAGTGCGGGAGCAGGCTACAGAAGAGAACGTTGCTAACATTCTGGATATCTAAGGAAGGCGCATTATGCTTTTGTGGTGGCGACTGTTGAAACCTAAGCACCACTGGCTCCAACGAACGAACGCGCCGCATTGGCATGCCTATCGAAGTAGGTTTTTTCACGAATTCCGCATCTGGCCTGAGGATCATGCCCGGTGGGTTGAGAAGCAGTATGTTTCCAATACCAAGCAGCACCGCCTTTCCGCAGTTTCTGCTGGATGACACCCGCTTTTAATCTGGCCCGATAACGAATAGCTGTTCTGCTGCTCGCTCGGCGAGTAACTTCGGTCATGTGCGTAATCTTTTGGTGGTTTGACGATTGTCATTTCGCGGCGTGCAATAGTGGTGGTCAACCTATGTACGTCAGCATGAAGTGGACAACTTACTCCTGTCCGAATTGTGGCAGGAAGCTCGACAGAAGGACGTTAACACGTCCACGCGTCAGTCCAGAGGTTCAGGCCTGCAAAGGATGCAAACAGCCCTCCATTACGTTGGTAAGTTGATGTAGCCGTTATTTTCTTCCACAATTTGCAGCGAACGCAGGATTAAAGATGTCTGCACCGAATAAAGTGGTTGTCGCTAGGGAACGAATTCTTTTTCCCAATCTCTGCCCTGTTTGCTTGAGTGCGGGACCATCGAGTGTCCAATCAATCACCTCAGACTATGGCAAACTCAGTGGCTACTACGTTCTCTTCACGACAAAGAAGCACCTAGTAATGCAAATCGCACTTTGTACATCCTGCGCTAGGAAAGAGCGACGGCTGCAAAAATACAGCAGCACATTGACTGTGTTTGGTCTTTTGGCAGCCGTTGGAGTCGCGGTTTCGTATAATTTAGGGGGGATGGCTTGGGTTCTGGGGATAGCATTCTGTGCTCCCGGTATTCTTTTATCAGAGCTTATTGGCAAGCCAGTCCGGGTCGGTCGGTACGACGCAAACTCGGTCGAATTGGCATTCAAATCTTCTGCGTATGCTGAACAATTTAGGGCCCTCAATCAGAGCCAGTGAAAGTCTGGGGCGCTTTCGTTTTCTACGCTGCGTCAAGCGAGGCTGGATACACTGAAGACTCTGAGCACATCAGAGCTTAGTATTCCACGCCACCTGCCAGACACTATTCCGGAACGTGTGATCAGCTGCCGATGGAAAGAACCGCATTGCCGATTATGACTAACGTAACTCGACAGCGGAGAAAGCCTTGAATAGGATTCAAAGTGATTCAGCTCATTAATCATTTTCTTCCAAGTGGGGTGCACTATGCGAAAGACGGTAACAATCCTGTGTCTGTTTTTCTCGCTGTACGCAGTGGGCAAGGACAAAGAGCCGGCAACGAGTCAAATCCCATCTGGAGCGCGGATCGTCATCGCGCCGATGGGCGGGTTTGAGACTTACTTTGCCGCGGCTATTCGTGAAAAGAAAGTCCCAATAACACTTACTCTCGACAGAGATTCTGCGCAATTTTTTATCGTGTCGACTGAAACGGAATGGCGAGGTTTTGTTGCCGGTTCAGGCGCAAGCGCAAACTGGAATCAGGACGGCGGTCATTATGAGAGTGCTTCTGCGGCTAGTTCCACACGAGGCCTTGAGTCGAGCATCATGCTCATAGATGCAAAAACCAAGGATGTAGTGTGGGCTTACGAAGTGCATAAGAGCAGCCACGGTGCGTTGCTTTTCGGTACGCATGCTGCACGTGGTCAACAGTCTCTTGCAGAAGCGTGCGCCAAGCACCTAAGAGAGTACATTGAGAAGGGCAAGTAGCTAGACTTACCGCACCGCGCCCCGGCTTCTCACTGGGAATCTCGGCCTCCGCTTTGGAATTCATGCCGGCGGAGGCCGTTTCTATTTTGTGCCACGAGGCCGTTGGGCCGTTGGTCGATGTCTGTATTTCTGAAATCGTCCAAGTGTATCCAAAGGTATACCTGTGCACCAGCGACCAATCTGCCGAAACAGGGGGCGAAAGGCCGCATAAAGTGGGCTCGGAATTTCATCCCTTTTGGACCACCGGGGAGGCAAGGGCTCAGGAACGCCTGAAATGGTGGGACTTGGGTTCCCAACCACATTTACAACGCCATCGTATGCTCGTAGGGGCTGCACTCGCGGCGAAGTCCACTGGGAGTCCCAGCCTCATTCACGAGCGGGTCAGTGGGTCAGTGAGCGTAATCGGAATTGTTCGCCAATACGCAGATCTTCGGGGGCGGTTGCGCCTAGTTGTGCGGGAACGGAGTCGTGTGGCTCATTTCCAAGGAAAAAGTTGATGAGCCAAGTGATTGGAGTTCCGGGAAGATTCACTGGATTGAGCCGTAATCTCTGCTCTTGTTGAACGTTCCTATAAATTTGGTCGTAGTGTCGTAGACAATCTTCTGAAATGGACCAAAGGCTGTAATGTTTTGTCCATCTTTAAGGCGCACCGTAACCTCTGCAAGCGTTAAACCATCCAGTTGGTTATTGCGTCCACTTACGATTATGCTGCTACCCGGCAAGTCCTCTAGACTAACGATTCGACCGCTGGTTCCTTCAACAAAGGGGTTTTTGTCTTCAATCCGGATCTGAACCCCCGAATCGTGAGGTATTGCGAATTGCGCCCCGGCCTTACCTATGTTCTTTTTTGTCCGCCAAATAGCGTTTTTAACCTCAAAACCCATGTCTGCCATTATGCCGGGCAATTCTCGTTTGAGGGCATCTTGCGCGTCAGTTTGATTCGCGTAGATCTCTACTTGCGCAATGAGCGAAGCAGTATGTGGCCAATAGACCCTCAAAGGCTTCAAATCCTTAGCAACCTCATTAGCATTTCTTAATGCTGTGCACATTTGCTTAAATCGATTGCGGTTGCAGTCGATGTCAAAACTGACTTTGAGGTCTGGTACACCAATGGGTGATAACGTCCGTTTGATTCCCCGTAGAGTGGTATTTGTTGTTTTCGCAAGCTCAAGCGTTTTCTTTGCATCATCGTTTGACTCTTTCAGCTGTGCTACAAAGCCTAGAGAGGTCGACAAGAGAATGCCTACAAGCGACACATAACCCCATCTAGTCACTTTGTTCGTTTTCTTATCTTTGAAATCCTTCAGGAGCCCGAGGACACCGAATGCCCCGGTCACGAGGATCGAAGATGCTTTCCATACCGCAACAAAGTCCATCGTCCCTCCACGGACTATTCTATGCACAATGGAATTTGCCTGCCGAAATTCCAGCACTGCGAGAATGATCCTCAACGGAGAGTGTCGTAAGCAGGCGATTACGCTCAAAACCCCCGTCACTGGGTCAGTGTGCCAGTTAGAGGCCGTTTGGAGCCAAGACCTTCGCTTCCCACCGCATGTTGCGCTCGTCCCAAACAATTTCCTTGCGATTAATCCTGACCACATTCTTGCTCCACAGCACGGCGTGGACTTCTTTCCCGTCAACCTGCTCGACCACCGCGATCCCGCGCCCGAGAATCGCCACGCGGTCGCCCTTCTTTAGAGTTCTGTCTCGTTGGCGTCTGTCGTATACCCTTTGCTTCTCTCGATCAGGTAATCGAGTCCGGCTGGGTCAAAGCCAGAACGCTTGCCCCATAGAGAAATAGGCTGGTCGTTGTCGAGGACGAAGATGTCGCTACCGTAGAGGGTCAAAGCTTGGAGCCGAGGCCGAATTTCCACCAGCGTGAACGGCAGGGCGTCCGGCGACATGAACAGATTCTTGGGGTACGCAAGCTGGGCACGCCATCCCCGCTCGTGCTCTACGACGGTGCCCCACAAGCATACTTCTCCATAGATACCGCATCTGTCGTATCCGTTCTTTCGTAGATGCTCAAGGCTCTTGGCGGCGTAGACGCCGCAGGTGCACTTCGCTTGCGGGGCATCGTGGGAATCATGGCCTTCGACGCGACTAGCGATGGTTCCGACGACAGCAGAAGCCCTGCATCTCGCCGCCAGCGACTGGTTAGGGTTCCATCGCTCCCCGCAGAGTGACTTCAACCCCATGGTGTCCCACGTCCACCCACGGTAGCCGACAATCGGCGAGATGTAATCTGGGATGCTCACGGCGTGACTGGCACCTGCTGTGGCTCAGGTTCGGGCTCTGGCGACTGAATCGGCTCGGGCTCCGGTTCGCGGGTCGGCTCGCTCACTGGAAGTTCCAGCGGGTCCACGACGATGGTTCGCAACGGCTTACCGATTTGCATGTGTTTGCTCTCCCCTTCGGCGCTCCAGCCGCCTACTTGCCGAAGGGCGAATCCCCGAAGAATGTCTCAGTCGAAAACTTGCCCGTGGTTCGATCTTGAGTAGTGACGGTTGTGACATCATTAAGGCGGTTGATGGTCACGGTTTTGTCTCTCCCAATCGCAACCGTCAAAGACCCTATCTTCTCGCCTTGGTTGTTTATGTAGTCCATGACTTCCTCCTGTCTGATCTGTGTTGCGGGCGAAACTTTTGGTTTGGGCTGGGACACGCTCGATTGGCTCACAGCCTATCGATAACCCCAACCGACTCCAGAAGCGAGATGCATTCTGTCGTGAGAATCCTCATGCCGTCCCAGCCACGAACTCGCGCATCAGCCGCTTACGGTAATGGCTATACGCGAGGTTGATCGTCCTCCTTTCGCCGCCCCGCTTCGCCCACTCCATGGAAAATAGTGCGAGGAGCCGTTTTTCAGCGGCGTTCAGCTCGTCCATCAGCGCGAAGCTACGATTCTGGCCGCCGTCCCATCGCTGCTGGAGAAACACGAGCACGAGTTGCGCCTCCCGCATTTCGATGTCGTCCATCATTCCTCCCCGAAAAATAGATTGATTTCCCTGCTGAGCGGCTCCGTGAACAGCAGCATCGGGCAATTCTTGGCGATGCACTGCACGTTGGACAGCACGATCTCTCGCGCCTGAGCAGGAGTGATCCCTAATCTGTGATCCTCGCTCTCAGCCATCTTCAAGATTTTCTTGGCGAGCTTTTCCTTACCCGCAGGGCTGAGATCGGGACGCAACAGAGCGGCACACGCCCAAGCGGTGAGCACTCTGTCGCGGCACTTCACGAGCCGCTCTTCGAACCTCTCGTCCTTCTTGTGTTTGTCGCTCATCGGTGCCTCAAGCAGGAACCCTTCACGATCCGGTGGGTCGTTGTCTTGCTGATCCCCAGTTCTCGGGAGATTTCGCCAAGGCTTTTGCCAGCGGCACGCAGCTTGAGAACCTTGTTGCGGTCGCACTCCACTCGCGGTCTGCCGCCGACGCGCCCTTGAGCCCGAGCCCGTTCTAGACCCGAGAGGGTCCTTTCACTCAGCCGGATGCGCTCCTGCCGCGCCAAACAGGCGAGGATCGAGATAACGCCGTCACGGAACGGCCCAAGGCTGTCTAGGTAGGGCTCGGTGTAGGAACGGTAGGCGATACCATAGGCGGTCAGCCTTTGCAGGTGTTGGAGTGTTTCCAGCGCACCTTCACGGGATAGACGGTCTAAACTCCAAAAAAGCAGAACATCAAACTGACGCTTGGAAGCGGCAGCGAACATTTTCTTGAACTGCTCTCGGTCGCTGGTCTTACCGCTGGTGTGGTCGCTGAATTGGTTAACGACCTCCCAGCCCTGCTTCTTGGCAAAGTCCCTCAATTGGCGAAGCTGGTTTTCAACATCCTGCCCCTTGTCTCGGGTGCTCACTCGGCAGTAGATCGCGACCTTCATGCCTCCACTGTATACGTAGATACGTATCTGCGTAATAGCACTGACGTGCCAAAAACGGTCGTTATTGGGACAACGCACCTCGTCCCGCTAAGTGATTGATTCTTCGTGGTTGGCGATTGGCAATTACGAGCCCGTTTTTGGAACGGCGGGTGCAGTGCAGGGATCGACTACGTAAACACGGCGGTGCGGATATACTGACGTGCGAAGGACAGGGTGCCGATGGCAGAGAAGAAGAGAACAACGCGCACAACCAGTAACGTGGCGGCACAGGAAAGACCCGTAGCATTGACGCTCAAGATCGACCGCAAGATGTACAGGCGGCTGCTAGGGCTGCGTGCTACCGGGGAGAAACTACGAACGCATCAAGAGATTCTCCAGCAAGCCTTGAGAGAATACCTTGATCGAGCGGGAGCTTAGAAGCACAACCAGCGGGGTTTCAGATGGCGACTCCAACGTGAGGCGTACTTCGCCAGTAGCAGACGGTCAGGGTGCTGGACTGGCTTGGGAGTTGTTGGTGCGGGGCACCTTGGATCGAGACGAATACGAAGAAACTCGGAAGGCTCTTCTGGAATATTGCGGTCAGGATACGCTGGCGATGGTCAGGTTGCTGGAGAAGCTTCGGTTTGCTAATCGCTCGAACCTACTTTACGGGCTGCCCACGCACGCCAAAGCACATCAATGAGCAATATCCCCGCTACGATCCCCATAATTTCCTTGATCGCCGGAAATGCAATCGCCACGAGAAGAGCGACCGCAACCCACAACAATCGGTACGTCTTTACTAAGATTACGAATGCGACATCCTTCGCCACGTCTCTCGTGGATGGTCGTTGGTGGTAGTAGAGGATGGGTTCGTCGGGACGGAGCACCATAAGTTTCCCAGTCATGGTCTCGGTATAGAACTTGTTGTACCAGTAATTCACCAACGCTTCGTTGAAGTAGGGATGACTGTGCCAGATCGGATCGTCTTCCTTGTCCTGCTTCAGGATCAGCGGTTCCTCGGAGCTAAAGTGGCACGATTCCAGCACGATCTTGTCCCCACAGACGGCGAAGAAGACGTGGCACTCGTCAGCATCCCTCGACCAGTCGTGGGAGTAGTAAAACCACATGACGCTATAGGGACTGATGTCCTGTCTAACCAAGTCGATCAGCATCTTCATCTCTGACAGGATCGTCCATTCAGCCTCAACCTTAATGTCACCCGCCTCGGTGACGTATTTCTCCACCCCAAAAGATAATCGATCCGGCATCTCGCGAACCTTAGACTCCACGAGCTTGCCGTATACAGCCCCAAAAGTCGAAGGCTCCCCGTTCATCTTCATGGGCAGATCGCTGACGGCCGACAAATCAAGTCGGTACAGACCCGGAGAGAATCGGTCGCGTCCGAACTTCACGAACTCTACTTTCGCATCCGGTATTGTCGCTGGTTCACTCATGTGATGATTGAACTCACTGCCCTAGCCGCTGACGCACAGCGTCGTACTCCATCCGAAAGGTTGTGTTCTGCGGATCGAGTTCATACGCTTTCCGAAGATGTGGGAGGGCATCGTCGAAAGCACCTGCCTTAACAAGCTCTTCACCGAGGTTGGAGTGACTAACGGCGTTGTCAAGCTGTGAATCGGAAGCGATTGCTTTCTCCCATTGTTGCTTTCCGCTTGCTACGCTCCCCAACGCGAAGTACGCCGACGCGAGTTCAACCCTTTCAAACGAAGAAAGAGCAGCAGTGCGCGGCTCCAGAATCGAAACAATCTCTGAGGGAAATGCTGGATACCCTGATTGTGCATTCCATAGCGTGTCACTGAGAAACAAAACCTGAGCATCCATGTCTGGTTTGTTTTTCTTCCACCCTGCGTCACTCGCCGCTTCCTTCTGGACGGTCGCGGCGGCATTCGCACGAATCTTATTTGCCTGATCGTGCTCACCCTTCGCATCATAGATTTCTGCCTGCAAGTAAAAAGCGGCTAATTCATTGTGGTCTGCATCCAACGCCGCCTTTGCTTGAACTAGGGCTTCGTCATACTTCTTATCAAGAAGCAAAATGTGTGCGAGCTTCATTCGTGTTTCGGCTAGGGCGTGTTCCTCACCGTGGGCAGCCTCAATTTTCACCATGCCTCTGATGAAGGAGTGATACGAGTCAGTCGGCTCCCCTTTCTTATACTGGGCGTCATAGATAGAAAGAGCAGCCCGGTACTCGGATTCCGCGCCATTCAAGTTCCCAGACTTGACCAGCGCTTCCGCAAAACCTTCGTGAAATGCATCCATCGACGGATTGATTTCAATTGATCGTCGAAAGGCTCTAATCGCTTCCGCGTGTTGACCTAGAGCAGAGAGCAAGTCGCCATAGTCAGCCCAGAAACCTGCCTCATTAGGATTCAGCCGGACCAACTCACTAAGCAGTGGGAGAGCCTCTTCCGGTCTGCCTCTTTTTTGCAGTTTAGTGGCGAGTTGATCCGACCAGTCGTCAAAATCCTCGGGGTCATCTTTTCGTGGGACAGCGGCGAGTTGAAGACGCAACTGCGCTATAGCGTACTCGGGATCATGCAGAGCAGTCTCCGAGTAACTAACAATCTCGGTAAGCGCCCACGAGTCGCTGCGATTGTTGTTCAGCCAAGTGGCATCCTCCGCGACAATCGCACGGAACGCATATTTCTTATCCAGTAGCTTGATGAGTTCCTTGTGGGCGTCTGCGTCATGGGGATGGAACTGAAGACGCATCCGCAGTCTGTCTTCGTCAGGCAGACCTGAAGTCTTGCTCGCTGGGCGTTGTGTACCTGCTGATTTTGTCTGCTGTGCTGATGCCGTGCAACCAGCCAGCAACCAAGCAAGCACGGCCATCCCCACTACGACTGGAGCCTTCATGTTTTCCTTTGCATGGGGGAACGAGGGAAAGTCTGGCACACTTCCGTCCCCTGACGCAAACCCGGCCCGTCAGAGGTCTGCTTCACGCCCGCGCACAATAACCCTCCCCGTGCGGTTCGAGAAGTGCTCTGGCCTTGGCTCACTTCGAGCACGGAAACTCCTGACCAAGCATTAACTGAAATGCCGTTGATGCGAGCGTGTACTTCGGATTCTTATCCACGAATGCGATGAACTTCTGAATGAGGATCATCGTTGACGTGCTGTCAGGGACGCAGACTTTGAACCACTTCACGTTGTCCGCCATCGCGAGCGACACGTCGCCCGCGCCCTGCATGTACCCGATGCATTCGCCCAGAAAGAGCGTGTTTTCGAAACTTTTCTCGGCGTGCCCCTGAGCTACGTCGAGCGCGACCCGACACTCCTTCGCCATGTCTTGAGCCGAGCGGGTTTCAGCGGATGCGAAAGGCACAAGGGCAAGGCCCAGCAATGCCAATCCAAGAAGTCGGTTCATTTTCCCTCCTGAGGCGGAAATTCTTCAATCGTGCACAAATATCTTGAATGCGCGTTCCTTTGTAACCCGGCATCACTGGACTTTGATTTGACTAGGCTCGTAAGCGACGATTTCAGGGACACCTTTGTAGTCGCTTATTTTTCCGGTCACGCAGATGTGCTTGCTGCGGTACGTCTCCTCGGGATCGCCGAACTTCGGGCGGTCACTCCCCCAGATCAACACCGTGAAAATCTGGTTCGGGTATGGTTTATCGAGATTGATGAACGTCGGATTTCCGCGACTCCTTGCTGCGTAGTGCACGCCGGCTACCTCCCCGCAAACAGTTGCCCTCTCCCCAATGTGATTCTTGGCCTCCGCCGCCGATATCGAGGTTTGGGCAAGGCCCAATGCAGCCCATAGAACAACGACAACCAGAATTGCGAATGCCCTTGTCTTGTGGCAAATCATGTCATCCTCCTTATCAGTTTGCGCTGTCCAGCCAAGCCGTGTACCACAGGTTTACCAACATCTGGCTGCCAGCCGCCAGTCTTTGCGCTGTGAAATCGAACGCCTCACGCGATCCACCCTCACGAAAGCCGCCAGCTTTGTCCAATTCGTAGACTTTTTCGACAAGTCCGTTTGAACTCCTTAGATACTGCATGTAGCTGCCAAACGGGTCAGCTATGTGCTCCGGGGCGTGAACCAAATTGGCGAAGTCGGGGGCTGCGATATTGCGGGAAATGTATGCGGTCTCGAACTCAGCATGAATGCCTCCGTGAGTCGCGTACCCTTTTGGATTTGCGCCGACCCAACCATTGTAGTGAATCGTGGTATGGAGGGGCTGTGATCCGTCCGCGACGTAATGACCCAACCACCCGGCGTAGAAAACGATCTTGTGTTCGATAAAGTCTGTCGGCTGATGGCGATCCCGAAGCTGTCGGTATTCCCGAAACGCATTCTTCAACCGCCCGAAGATTTCCATCACGATGTAGGGTTGGAGGCCGACTCGTTCTGGCAAATAGTCGTCTGGGTTGTCCTTGGTCTGCGCCCGCTTTTCATAGAGCTTCTGGTAAAACTCGTACCGACCTTTCGGCAAATGATCCAGCCAAGCGATTCTCTCCAGATCAATGTAATGATCGGGCTCCTGTGCGCTCTTCAGCGCCGGATCGGAATCCTCCCGCCATCGGTCGGGTTCAGGACCGAGATAAGCCAACTCCGCGACGGCGTTTCGCAGGAAGGTTGGCGTGTCTGGCGGCAGCTTCTCGGCAGCAACCCGGTTGACATAAATGTGCCCCTCGTTGCCCCATCCCCATGCTGCCTGCTGTGGTACGACGAAGGCGAAGAGCAGAAGCGAAACTGCAAGTCTCTTGACCATGCAAATCATGTCCCCCCCGAGGCAACACTCACCACGAGTTTATTCGCTTTGCAAGGACGTTACGTTGTAAGTAAAGCTTGAGGGCGTACAATCTTCGCAAAATGGTTGGGAGAGGGAAATGCATGAGAGCTACACTGTGTGTCGCCTTAGTATTTGCCGCGTTCAGCACCAGTTGCTCAGAATTGTTGAAGGATCAGTCCAAGCAGAAGGCAGACTCCAAGCAACAAGAGCAAGGCTTGTCAGTGGTCTTTGCGCTGGAACCGTCACGACAGTGGAGACGTATGCCGCAAAGGAACGCAATCGGGCCTTTCAATTAGCTCAAAACGGGATGGCTAAGAAGGTCATGGAAGAGCTTGGCCTGTGGGAACTGTGAGGCGGATTACTCTTGGTTCAGTCGCCGATCAATCAATCGCCCGACACACAAATTCGTCCCCTTCTCTGCGACACTTCCAATCGGAGACGGTATCGCGATCAACCCCACCCCAAAATTTCACGGGTATGCTGTGATCCTGATGCGATGCGTTTCCACTGCAATTGACCCGTGCTACTCTGCCCTTATCATCTGGCAAGGTCTGACAAGTCCGTTCTTCGTTGTTGAGCCAAAATGAATCCATGTCGCTATCTACCCGCAAAGTGGTGGGCCAATAACTGGATGACTGGGCATCCTCATCACGCTGCCTCTGTTGACGCCCATGAGCCGCCCGCTGTTCGATTTGTCGTTGCTCTTCTGCCGCTTGCTTCTTTAGTTCTTCCGCTGCACAACGCCCATCATCTGCCCACCAATAGTGCCCGTTGTCGAACGAGAATATTTGCGTACCCGCCGTAGAGGTCGCACACCTGTAGGGGTCATGGGCGGTCCCAGCGACATTCTTCTGCATTTGCTCGTAGGATTCTTGCTGAGTCTGATTTGCCAATCGAAGGCGTTCCGCTTCCTGCTTTGCTAGGTTTTGACGTTGACGCTCTGCGGCAGCTTCCTGTTGAAGTCGGATCACTTCCAAGAGCTTGTGAGCGTCACCGTATTCAGGGGCGTCATGCGGGATTTTGTTCAAGTGCGGAGTTGCTGTAGCGAAGTCAGCACAGATACCTCCGTATTGTGCTGTGCGACAAGCGTCTTGAGCCAGTCGCAGATGTTCAGCAGGGGACAGATGATTGAACTTGAACTCGTCGTATGCTTCCGACAACGCTATATAAAGGATCGTCCCTCCGAGCAGGACACATGGCAACACGACAAAGGCACTAAACGCAGAAACAAAAGGGTGAGCTTTGTTCAGGCGGTTCCAAGCCGCGAAGAACCGATATATCCCTCGCCACACCGAACCGATCCACATCGGCACTCCTAGTCACGGATGATCGGGACATACTACACTACTGTCCGTGAGCCTCAAAGTAGCCCGTTCATTGGGTGATTACCTCTCGACGGTCAGCAAAATCCGCAAGCGTTGGAAAGTCCCGAAGCACCTTGAGTTGTGGTTTCGAGCCGAAGACACATCACACCGCAAAACCCACCTTCAACCGGGTATCTATCGCCAGAGAGATAGCGGAATACGGAAATCGGTCGATAAACTGCTGGAAATTGAAAACGATCTGTACGAAGAGTTTGGCCGCTGTGCGACTCAGCTATCGCAAACTGATACGGATTCAATTGATGACGACTGGGCCTCGTACTTCCTTATGCAGCATCACGGTGCTCCGACTCGACTTCTAGATTGGTCGGACGGAGCACTGATCGCCCTGCATTTTGCGGTGCGAGACAAGCCAATGCCGCCGAAAAGCGGCTCCATCATCTACGTTCTCGATCCTTACTGGCTTATGCGGTTGCTCAATCATCACCCGGATCGCAAGAACGCCGAGGACAGATGGAAAAAGTATTTGGAAAAGGAAAATCCCTCCGACATGGATGAGGATGATTGGGAACGGTTGTATCTACCATCTGACGAGGACGACGCAAAGGAGCCGCTACTCAACACGCCAGAAACGCCCATGCTCTGGGATTCGCCTCACGTCACACGGCGAGTTGCTGCTCAACGAAGTCGGTTCATGATCTTCGGCACCGACCCGTCGTGGCTTGTGAAGATGGAAAGAGAACAAGGTTCACGATTGGTTTCTATCACCATCCCGCGTGGCTCAATTAACAGGATCAGACAGGAACTCAAAGACGCGGGGATTACCGAATCAGTCGTCTATCCAGACCTCGATGGTCTCGGGCGTGAATTGAAGCAAATATGGAAAGCGAGAAGATAAGCTATCTCAAATACGTCGCACTCGTGGATGCTGTCCCCGCAGGCGGACTGGAATTCTCTCTCACAGGGTCCAAATCCGATGGCGACAATCTCGGCTTCCCGTGGTATCTCAATGGGTCAATGCACAAACCCTGTCCGGTGATCGCTGTGCGAACAGGTGAGACCAAGTTCTGGATGACGTTCGACACTGGTGCTGATGGCATCATGGTCGATCAGTCAGTGATGCCGTCAGGGTTTCAACGCTATGTCATCGGGCACAACATTGCAGGTGGGGTGACAGGCGATGCACCCCGCGAGGCTCCTCTCGTTGAGTCATATTGGAGATTGGGTTCGTTCATCCTTCAAGCTCCCGTCGTAGTGCTTTCCCTCCACGAGCAGAACATCAAGCAGAACATCAAAGGGCTTTTCGGCTTTCCTCCATTCGTCAACGCCAAACGGATCACCATCAATCACGAGCCAGACATCGTTGTCATAGACGGCTTTCGGAACGAAGGGAACATTCGCGTCGAAGGTTTTCAGGACGCTGGGAAGTGGGATGCAGAGAACCATTATCGACGAAGGGGATTCTGAGCAGGCGGTCGGGGAGATCGCGAGCCGTCGCTGTCCAGTCTCCAAAATGCTCCTCATCCTGAAAACACGTTGTCGATCTTCCTCATGATCTGCTCGGCCCACTGCCGCTAGAATACTGGCGGCAATCAGCAGAACTCGTTTGCGGCAACGCGATGACAGGTGCATACTTGTGGGTTTCGGATGCCGCTAGGAGGATTCGTCGATGGCACTTTTGGACGAGGTTGAGAAGCACCGCAGTGACATCCACACGGATAGTTACACGGTGACTTGGCGTGAGTTGCTGAACCAATATCGAGATGGCGATCTGTTGATCAACCCCGACTACCAACGATTATTCCGTTGGGACGTAGATCAGCAGAGTCAGTACATCGAGTCTCTCCTCCTTGGCATACCGACGCCGCCCATATTTCTTGCACAGAATGACGACGGGAAACTCGAAGTCCTTGACGGATTGCAACGACTAAGTACCCTCCTGAAGTTCTTCGCCAATGAGCGTCCGTCCAAGCAGCCAGAGCCACCGAGTGAAGATGATCTTGATAGCGACGTAGAGCAGAATGACATCGCCCTGCCCACAACGCTCTTGGCTGGACGATTCTTACCATCTCTGGAAGGTGCCGCCTCGACCAATCTCCCGGAGACGCTCACCCGTGCGATCAAGTACGCTCGGGTCAATGTCATTCTCATAGAGAAGGGATCGAAGCGACGTGCTCGATACGAAGTGTTCCGCAGACTGAACAAATTCGGATCGCTCCTGAGTGATCAGGAAATTCGCAACTGTACGGCAAGGCTGCTGGGGGCCGAGTTCCCGGATCAACTCCGCAAACTGGGACGAGAACCGATCATCAGGAATGTACTCGCCCTGAGTGACGAACTACGGCGCAGCATGGGCGTCGAGGAAATGATTTTGCGCCTGCTGGCTTTCAACTTCAGCAAGAAGCCTTTAAGCCACGAAATCAGGGAGTTCCTAGATGATTTCATGGAGTATGCCGCTGAGGGCCACTTCAAGCTGACTCCCCCAATAGTTGAAAGAGTCATGCAGACTTTCGACCTCATTCACACAGGGATACCGGATGGCACGGCCTTCCGCATGAAGAATCAGGGGTTCAGCACAAACCTGTTCGATGTTGTAGCAGCCGGGGTCTTCCATAATCTCGGCAAGTTGACCCCCCAGTCTGTCGCTAAGAAGCACGCCTCGCTCCAGAACAGCACAGAGCTTCGAGAGTTGATTGGGGCCGGATCGAACACGAGAAGGAAGTTGGAAGGACGACTTCGGCTAGGCAGGGAGTGGTTCGGTGCATAGAGATGCCCAGCCCACTTTCAGATACGATCAACGAAATTGATCTGGTCAAGCGGGAATGCTTGAAACTGCTGAAAGACCTTCGGGACTTTCATCCAGTCGCAGCCGGGGAGAGTTACCCTGAGCCGTACAGGTTGCTTGTTATCCCACTTTTGTACGCTGCGTGGGAGCGGTGCTTCACGTTCTGCAACGCTATTGCGTGGCGACGGGTGAGGGAGGAATGCTCAGCGGCCTCGACGTTGAGTTCAGCAGAACGTGCGGCATGGCTGATGCGGGCTGGGTTCTATCAAAGTTTCACAAAGACGTTGCTGAATGCTTCAAGTGCCGCGGACGACGACAAACCCAAGAAATCGCATTTCCCGACGTTATCAGGGTTCCTTGGATCACTCGACGGCTGGCACTCTTCTCCGCTCGACGCGAACGTCGATGCCGATTCCCTCGTCATGACGTTCTCGAATGTCAACCCGGACGTAGTGCAACTCAATGCGGAAGCCCTTGGGATGGCGACTTTCACGGACTTCGTTGCCATCAAGTTTGGGCGTTTGCACAGTCTGGTCGGGTTGCGGAACAACATCGGTCACGGCGGTACTCTAGCACCCCCAGCGAATAGTGAATTTACGGACCTCTGGGGCTTCACGGAGCAACTCATTGAGGATTACAGTGAGACGTTTAAGTCATGGCTCTTGGTGCGATTTGCTCCACCGCCACCACCACCGTCAAAGATTTGGCGAATCGGAAAGATCGTCAGAGAATTGATTGGGGCCATCTTCTCTATTCTTTGATACGCTTGAGTGTTCATGACTGCGACTGCATTGGCCTCGCCCCCAGACATCGGCAAGTTCGTCCCTCAAGCCCTGCGAGTTTTGGGCGATCACCAGCGTGACCTTCCCCGGATTGCAAAAGACCCAGCGTTGGTCGCTGAAATAGAAGCCAGCCTCAAGACGTTCCCGACGCATCATCGCCTGCAACTGCAAGATGCTCGATCCATGACAGGGATCGAGGCTGGCAGCGTTCATCTCGTGGTGACATCGCCGCCGTACTGGACGCTGAAAGAGTACCGGGAATCGGCTGGACAGATGGGTTCCATCGCAAATTACGACGAGTTCCTTGGTGAACTCGACAAAGTGTGGCGGCGTTGCTATGACCTGCTGGCACCGGGAGGGCGACTGATCTGCGTCGTCGGAGATGTCTGCCTGTCCCGCCGCAAGAACAACGGGAGGCATACTGTCGTCCCGCTCCACGCCTCGATTCAAGAGCAATGCCGCCGGATCGGGTTCGACAATCTCGCTCCGATCATCTGGTACAAAATCTCCAACGCAGCGTATGAAGTCGAGAACGGGTCGAGCTTCCTCGGCAAGCCTTACGAACCGAACGCTATCATCAAGAATGACGTTGAGTACATCCTGATGCAGCGGAAGCCGGGAGGCTATCGGAGTCCATCGGTTCACACCAGAGTCCTGAGTGTCATCTCTGCGGAGAACTACCAGAAGTGGTTTCAGCAAGTCTGGAACGGGGTGACTGGCGCTTCAACGAGGGAACACCCTGCGCCGTACCCGATGGAACTGGCTGAACGTCTTATCCGCATGTTCAGTTTCGTGGGCGACACCGTTCTTGATCCCTTCATGGGCACGGGCACGACCACAGTTGCCGCCTCGCAGTGGGGCAGGAACAGCATCGGAATCGAGATTGATGAACACTATTTCGGAATCGCTGAACGCCGCATCGCTCATGCGACAGCCGATCTTTTCGGAAGTGCGACAGTCGAGACAGTGACCCCGCAGACCAAGCCCCAGAAGCATCGGACAGCGCCACGAGTGTCGAAGAATCGGGGTAAGGCTCGATGAATGCGGGAACAAGAGCTTCCAAGTGACCTCAACCAAGAGTAATGATTCGTCGTCGCAGAGGAAGAACACTGACTCTTCCGAAGATCGGGAGTACAGTAGCCATCGAGACCAACTTCTCGGCTGTTCTCCAACTGGTGAGCGAGTCGGCCAACTAGAGAAGGCTTTGGTTGAAGCATACAAGGGCGTTCTTGAATATCGAGAAGTGCCGTTCATTCGCTTCGGAGATTTGGATGCTCAAGAACTGGCGAAGGTGTTCTACGCACACCCTGTAGTAATCAAACCAACTCTTTGCTGCGTTAATGTCGCAGGACGTGCGATCCAGCGAGACCTCGGGATCAGCCTGAACACGTATTCAAAAAAGATCAGCCAAGAAAACGCAACCCTCCTAGCCGGGTACATTAAGCCTATGTTGCCGCCGTTGATAGCCGTACCCGCTCTCATGGAACTGGATCGTTTCTTTTGGACAGACAAAGAGATGCGTGCCAAGAAGGGCAACTGGGAGAGAACGATCACTGAGGCGATAAACCTAGTTGCAACGGGCGTTTTTCACAAACGACGCTTCGAATGTGACGGCGAGAAATTTGAACTCGATGCTGCGTACCCTCCAACTGGTGAGGTTGAGATTGGCGTGGACATAAAGAGGATTGAATCGCCTAGAGACATTCACAAACGGGCAGATGAAATCATCAACAAAGCCGTCAAATTCAAGCGTGCTTATCCGAAGGGGAGATTTGTTGCTTTCGTCTACTACCCGTTCCCAACCCAGCACATCAATTTGCAGAGCAGGCTAAGCAGCGTCCATATCGACGGGTTGTTCTTTGCGGGCCAGACGCCCTCGTCGGTCGCCACGGCTATTGACCTAATGGTTGGCATGCTTGGAATCAAGAAACCGTGAGACGGAGAACGAACCGTACTTACTGGACCTTATCAGTCAGCATCGGCTCGTCGAGTGCCGTCCGCCTAAACATCTCTGGCAGTTCGGCTTCCAACTCGGCATCCATCTCGTCTTCGGTCAGCATGAACGCCCGTTCGATATAGGATTCCCGGCTGAGCGGCACGCCTGCACGCTTGAGCATCGCCAACGTTGGGTCTTTGGGGTCTTTGTGCTGCTTCGGGCTACTCATGGGATGGCGACCTCGATGTTGCGGAAGCTGACAGTACACGGCTTGTTGCCGCAGCCTCCGTATGCTTCGGTTTGTGAGTGCCTCGCACGTCCCGGCTCAAAGGCGCGGGCGCGGGGCGCTCTAAGTGTTTCCGCATTCAAGCACCTGCCACTTGCTCGGCGCGTATGGCGTCTGACAGGAACTCGTCGCCCGCTTTCGTGACGGAGCCATTCGCAGAGTGTTGCTCAAGAGCGTGCCGGATCGTCCGGGCACCGTCTCACCGTGGCGGCTGCGACACGCCGTTCAGCTACTAATCTAGAGGTGCAACGGGAGTGTCCGCCATGTCTGCTCTATTCCCATCAGTTGGAATCGGACGAATGTGGAAGCTCAAGCCGCTGACGCTCCGCATCGACCAACCGATGTCCGACAAGGCAGACATTCAACCGGGAATGCTCCGCATCGTTGAGACAGGAGAGCTTCGCAAGGAAGCCAAGGTCGTTCTCATCTTCATCGATCTGCCCCGTAACCGTGTCGTCGGGATTGACTACCACTATTTCTTGCCGTTCCAGATGAACGTCCAGCATGTCGAGCAACTCGACGCGCTCAAGATGTCCTGTGGCAATGTCGAGTGGACGGATATTGTCCTGACCTTGACAACCGAGAAGTTCACGGATAATCCGTGTTACAGGCTGAAGATTAAGGACATTCACTGGTTGACGCCGAAGGAACGAGAGCATCTCGCAGGAATCATGGCAATCGTCAATCAGTCGAAGGTGCGGAATGATTGAGGCAGCGATTAAGGCTGGGCAGCAGAGGATTGATGCGGATTTTGGACGGGGGTCAGTAGTTGTGAACGGCTGAGCGAGGGCGACCGTGAACTGAACTCCTGCTTGGAGGCGCACGGAACTCAACCATCTGCACTCTGGGAAGTCGTTCTTGGAAGTTGGCGGAGAGTATTCTCTCTCCCGCCCCTCTCCGCCAGAAAGCTACACGAAAGCTACAAGAAAGCTACAGACAGGCGTATATTTATTTCGCCATCAACGATGGCAAAATCGCTAGGTACTCTGAGCAAGTCGTTTGAGATCAGTGCTAAGTGGCTTTGGGTTCAACGCAAGAATCGAATCCCA
>CAVXTS010000002.1:0-3356343 GCA_963764735.1 uncultured Acidobacteriaceae bacterium | reverse complement strand
CATCCTAAGGACCTTCAAGGGTATTGTGGCCGTCTCCAGGAACCGCACGGTCTACACCGAACACGCGAAGGACGATGACCCTTCGCTCGGCATTCTCTCTCTACTTGGTTTATCCGGCCTGCCCGGCCTCTCTTCCTCAACCAATGGCGACCTGGTCTCTTACGTCGTTCCGGACCTTCTCTTTGACAAGATGGTCGTCGTTTCCAGCCCCGAACGTGCCGACGAGAAGTACCTTATCCCCCGCCCGTAGGTTTCGCGACCACGAAGGGACGACACCAAGTCAATGTCTTTGAAGGAGGGTGCCATTCGAGACATGACGTCAGCAATATTGCTCTCGCAGCATCCGGCCTGCAAATCACGGTGGACAATACTCCAGCCACCGTCGCCCGATTCGTTGCCTTGGGCAAGTGTCGCGACGCTTCACTCCACCGACAGCGGGCCGAGGAACACAACAAGCGGTGGCGGAACGTAGGATTTGCAGAAGGAGGCGCACGCGGCGGACGGAAGAATCGTACCACTGAGCAGATTATCGAACCTGACGAGATCGTGCTCTTCGCAGCTTTAAGCGCGATGGCCAAAGGTCGCACGCCGATGGGTTGTGCGAAATTCAGGAAGTCTGTGTAATCTCAAACGATCCGACGGGCTCGGCGGCGAATAGTCTGATCCACTGGGCGAAGAAGGGGTCCTCAAAGCGCATCCGTATGCCATTGCTGGATTCTTCTTCGCGCAGGATGTTCCGATCGATCAGAGCCCCCAGGGACCTTCGCACCGTTGATGGCCCACGGCCCAGGGAACGAACAACTGTCATCGATTGAAGTTTCACGCCGCCCTGCTTGACGACTGCCAGCAGGGTCCTTTGCTGAATGGAAGTCAGTGCCGTCCAAAGCTGTGTGTAAAACGGATCATATTGCCGGACCAGGAGTTCAAGCGCCTGCCTGACTACTACCTCGGTCAGAACGGCGGACTTGATGGAGGCACGATCTCGAAGTTGGTCCCAGCAACCGTGAGCCAGCATCTGGACGTTGTATGGGACGTCTTCAGCCAGGTCGAGGATAAGACTGATTGCCGAAGCGCCCTGCACCTTGAACCCGCTCTCTACAAATCTCGTTCCTAGAAAGGCCTCAAAGTCAGGCCTGGGCACCGGGCCAAGAAAACGAATGCTTCCCAACCTGTAAAACGGACGCGACGCATCCATGGTCATCGCGCTCAACATCTGAGTCTTCGATCCGGCGAAGACATAGCCTGTTCGCTTATGCCGTTGGATTGCCGCGCGGATCTGGGCCTCCGCTGTACCCCCTCCGAGTTCGATGACCTTTTGGAACTCGTCGATCACGAGTCCGACGGCGCGTCCGGGGGGTTGCGCTTTGGCGAGAGATTCCAAGCCGTTGAGGGCCTCGACCAGCAAGGTTGTGCCGCCCTGATCTTCGGGTGCGGAGCCGATACTGACCTTGGCTGTCCATGCACTGTCGGAGAGACTAAAGTCCAGTTCTGGGCGCAATCGCGAGAAGAATTTTCGAATCTGCTCACCAGCTTGTTCCACGCCGCTCTTGAGTTGCTTTGCAGCACCCGCCACAATACCATTCACCAGCATTTCAAGAGTGGGGTAGCTTTCGGCGTCGAGGCGAAGCACCACCGAATTCGCTACCTGAAGCTTGTCCTCCGCCGCCTTGAGAATCGAGGTCTTACCATAGCGGCGCGGCCCTATCAGGAACAACTTGCGGCCACTCCGAATGACTTCCTCGACCTCGGCGACTTCATCCTCCCGGTCGACGAGTTCACCAATGCCCAACTCGCGTCCAAATTCAAAGGGATTCTTCATAGCACATATTTGTATCACACAGATATGTGCCACACAATCGAGCGCGACGACTGCTGAATTTCCCGCAAGCCATTCTGCCCGAGCAGGACGCCTCCTTATCCTGTGATCCTGGTCACCGCAAGATTCTAGCCACATGGTAGGCTCACACTATGCTGCGTGGAATCAGCCAACAGATGACGGTTGCCATAACCCTAATGGGGGTGTTGCTGCTGTCGGTTGGAACCTGCGTGCTTCCCACGCAGCATGCGCCGCATAGCTGCTGCTCACAAATGGACATGCCCTGTGGATCGGTCAACGCAGGTTGCTGCACTGCCAGGCCCCAGGTTCCTCCCGCAACCGTTACCCCAGTGTTTGCAGGTTTCGCACCCATGGACGTCGCCGAGAGATTCCCTGCTGCTCCTGGCAACTCCATGTCACGCGGGGATGTGATTGCGCCGGTCATTCCTTCGCAGTCTCCGCCGCCCGGCATCTTCATCCTCAGAATCTAGAGCATCCTTCCTCGCCGTGGTATTCCGGTGTGCGCATTGGTGCGCCTCGGACCCGTCCTCCTGCCAATTAATTCGGAGTTGAAGAGTGAAGCATCCCTATGGTTTTGCGCCGGTTGTGCTGGCGCTGGCATTTGCATCGTTCGTTGGAGGCTGGGGCCAGACCGCGCCGCCCTCTGACTCTAGTCGTCTGGCTGATCCACCGCTGTCTGTGGATCAGGCCGTCGCCGAAGCGCTCCAATCCAACAACGAGATCCGAGTCGCCGTCCGCCGCCTGTCGCTGGCCCAATTGAAGACCACGACTGCACCTAGCCTGGACGACCCCATGCTGATGGTCCGCGACTGGCAGACGCCCCTACGCAAGCCCTGGGATCTGAACCAGGCACAGGTGATGGTCTCGCTACAGCAGACTTTTCTGGGCAAGCAGAAGCGGGATCTGCGCGGCAAAGTTGCCGACGACGATGTGGGGGCCGCCTCGGACGAGTTGGAGAGCTTGCGCCAGCAGGTGTCCGCCGCAGTACGCGAGGCGTGCGCGGCCCTGCTGCGCAATGCGGATGAGATGCAACTCCACACTCAACAGGCTGCGCTGCTGAACGAAGCGCTGTCCGCCGCGCTCGCCGAATACACGATAGGCAAGGTTCCGCAGGCAGACGTGTTGCGAGCGCAGATGGCGCTGACCCGGTTAAAAGAGCACCTAGTCGAACTGGAAGAGGAGCGCGACACCGCGCGTGCGCAACTGAACTCGATGATGGGCCGCAGCCCAGAAGAGGCCGTAGAGATCACCGGCAGCTACCGAAGCCCTACTGCTGTGCCCTCCGTCGATGAACTGGAGCGGGTGGCTATCGAGCATCGTCCAGAACTTGCCGCGCTCCGCAAACAGATTGTGAAGTCCGGCGACGAGGGCAGGCTGGCACGTCTGGCCATGAAGCCCGACATCACAGTTGCTGGTGGATACATGCTGATGCCCGCTGGCTCCTTTTCCCGCAGCGCCTATATGGCGGAGCTGACCATGAACCTGCCGTCGCTGAACCGGGCACGCCACGATGGCGAGGCAAAGCAGGCCGATGCTGCAACCGATGTGGCCCGGGCCGAACTCGACGCTCGCACCTCCGCCGTCTTCCTCGAAATTCGACAGGCGCAGATTGCGGTGCAGTCGGCGCAGAAGCGCGTGAAGCTTTATCGCGACACGCTGCTGCCTCAGGCGGAGGCGGCGTTCAAGGCTTCGACCGCAGCATACCAAAACAACCGAGGCGAGTTTATGAACCTCATCGACAGCCAGAACCTTCTTCTCGACATCCGCACCGCGTACTACAAGGCCCTGTCGGCAGCCGACTCCGGCAACGCCCAATTGGAGTTAGCGATCGGAGCGCCACTCCCGACTTCCAACATCACACCTTCCACGGAAGAGAGGACAAACAAATGACTACAAAGGAAAAGAAACTCGTCGCAATAAGCGCAGGCGCAAGTGTTCTGGCCACCGTATTGGTCGTTGGATTCCTCACGCAAAGAGACGCTCGCACCTTCGCAGCAGAGACAGCGCCACTATCGATACCTGCCACGCGATCCACTGCAGTCGCGCCGCAGGCGGTGGCTGACTCAGGCACACAGCCGGGCGCGACTCTGGAACTGACTCCGGCGGAGATCACGGCGGCAGGCGTTCAGGTTGCCGAGGTCCGCACCGAAGCGCTCAAGACCGACATCGACTCCTTCGGTCGAGTCGAACAGCCGGAGGCCCAGCTCGCCGCCGTAAGCGCCCGTATCGGTGGACGCGTGGACAAGCTCTACGTACAGTACACCGGCGAAAGCGTGCGGCGTGGCCAGCCCGTGGCGGATGTCTACAGTCCGGAAGTGGCCACGGCGATCGAGGACTATCGCCTCGCGGAGGAGAACCGCAAGCAACTCGGTCAGTCGGACGATCCGAACGCGCGGGCGCAGGCCGACGCACTGGTGACCGCGAGCCAGCGCAAGCTGGAACTTTGGGGAATCGCCAAAAACCAAATAGACGCGCCGGAGACCGGCGGCACTCCCCACGTCACCCTCTATGCCACGGCGTCCGGCAGCGTGGTGGACCGCAAGGTGACGCAGGGGCAATACATAGGCGCGGGAGACACGCTCTTCACCGTCGCCGACCTGAGCCAGGTCTGGATCAAAGCCGATGTCTACGAAGATCAACTGCCTCAGATTCGCCGGGGTCAGGAGGTGGAGATCACTTCCGAGGCTCTTCCCAACCGCACCCTGCACGGGCATGTCGACTTCATCGAACCGCAGGCGAGCCCGCAGACGCGGACCGTTCCCGTGCATGTGCACGTCGCCAATCCCGGAATGCGTCTGCTGCCAGGCATGTTCGTCAGTGCGTCATTCATCAGCACTGCGCCAACCCGGTCGATCGTCGTCCCTCGCTCGGCAGTGCTGGACACCGGAACACGCAAAATCGTCTATCTTGCCCGGCCCAACGGCGTCTTTGAAGCACGCGAGGTGGCCGTCGGCACTCCGTCGGACGACCTGTTCCCTGTAATCAGTGGCCTCGCACTGGGCGATAAGGTCGTGCTCAGCGGAAACTTCCTCATCGATTCGCAGGCCCACCTCAGCTCCGGAATGTCGGGGATGTATGGCGGGTCGGAGGAGTTTGCAGCGAATCAAGCGGCTCCAACACCCGGCAGTAGCGCCGCCGGAGCAAACACAGCCAGGATCGACCTCCGAACCGACAACAATCCCCTGAAAGCAGGCGAGGACAACGTCTTCCACGTCACCCTCACCGGCGCGGACGGGAAACCAATTCCCGACGCACACGTTACCGTCACACTGACCATGCCTGCGATGCCGTCGATGGGCATGCCGGAGATGAAGAGCTCTTTCGAACTGCCGTGGTCCGCCAGCCAGCTCGTGTATATGGGCAACGGCCAGCCGCCGATGTCGGGATCATGGAGCGTCACCGTCGATGCACGCAAAAACGGTGCTGTCATTGCATCCTTCCATACGCACTTGAACGCGAAGTAGAGGCCGCGATGATCAACCGAGTTATAGAGTTTTCCATGAAGAACCGCTGGCTGGTCCTGGCGATCTACGCCGGGCTGGCAGTCTGGGGCTACTGGGCGCTGCTGCACACGCCCATCGACGCAATCCCGGACCTCAGCGAAAACCAGGTGATCGTCTTCACAGATTGGGCCGGTCGCAGTCCGCAGGAGGTGGAAGACCAGATCACCTATCCGCTGACCGTAAACCTGCAGGGCCTGCCGCATGTGCGGACTGTGCGCTCTGCTTCCGCCTTTGGCTTCTCGATGGTGAATGTGATCTTCGAGGACTCGGTGGACATCTACTTCGCGCGGACCCGGGTGCTGGAGCGGCTGAGCCTTGCAGGCAGCTTCCTGCCTGCTGGCGTAACTCCAATGATGGGGCCGGACGCAACCGGCGTGGGCCAGGTCTTCTGGTACACAGTGGAAGGCCCCTACGACAGTGGGACGCTTCATTCCATCCAGGACTGGTTCATCAAGTACCAGCTCAACTCCGTGCCTGGGGTAGCCGAAGTCGCGAGCGTCGGCGGCTTCGTGAAGCAGTACCAGATCGATCTCGATCCCATGAAGCTCCGCGCCTACAACATCCCGCTCAAGGATGTCGTCGCCGCCGTCGAGCGCAGCAACAACAACGTCGGCGCGAAGGTGATGGAGGTGGGCAGCACCGAGGAGATGGTGCGCGGCATCGGCCTGATTGGCGGGCTGAAAGACATTGAAGACATCTCGCTCGCCGCCTATAATGGCACACCGGTCACCGTCGGCAACGTCGCCAGCGTTCAGCTTGGGCCGGAGTTTCGTCGCGGCGTCCTCGACAAGGACGGCAAGGAAGCTGTGGGCGGAGTGGTCGTCATCCGCTACGGAGCCAATGCTCGCGAGGTGATCGCAGCCGTCAAGCAGAAGATCGACGAGATCGAGCCGGGCCTTCCTGCAGGTGTCAGCATCGTTCCATTTTACGACCGCAGCATCCTCATCGATCATGCCGTGGACACGCTCCGCCACGCCTTGATTGAGGAGATCATCCTGGTGACGCTGGCGCACGTCCTGTTCCTCTGGCACTTTCGCAGCATCCTGGTGGTCACGATTCCACTGCCTCTTGCGGTGCTCGGCGCGTTTCTCTTCATGAAGGGCGCGGGCATCTCATCGAACATCATGTCGCTGGGCGGTATCGCTATTGCTATCGGCGTTCTGGTCGACGCGGGAATTGTGATGACGGAAAACGTCATCCGCCAGGCCGAGCAGTATGAGCATGAACACGGCAACTATCGCGAGCATATCTGGGAGATCACGCTGAACGCCGCCCGGCTTGTGGGCCGTCCCATCTCCTTCGCCATGGTCATCATCATTCTGGCGTTCGTTCCCGTCTTCGCACTCACCGGTATGGAAGGCAAGATGTTCCACCCGCTCGCCTTCACCAAGACCTTCGCCATGCTGTGTTCGACGATTATGGCCATCACCCTTGTTCCAGTGCTCTGCACGTTGCTCATTCGCGGCAAGCTGCACCGCGAGGAAAAGAATCCGATTATGCGTGTACTGCGCAGCATCTACCGGCCCACATTGAGTTGGGCTCTACGTCATCGCGTCATCACGCTCTCGGCTGCGCTGGCCCTGTTCCTAACCGCGCTCTACACGGCCACCACAATCGGCTCAGAGTTCATGCCACCCCTCGACGAAGAGACAGCGCTATTCATGCCCATTACCGATCCGCGCATCTCGCTCACAGCCGCAACCGAAATCCTCCGCCAACAGGACGCCATCATCGCCGCCGATCCGCAGGTCGCCATGGTGGTCGGCAAGGTGGGTCGCGCCGAGACCTCTACCGATCCCGCCCCCGTCAACATGTCCGAGACCACGATCACCTTCAAGCCGAAGGACCAGTGGCCGAGGGGGCTCACCAAGGACGCGATTCTGGCGCGGCTCGACGACAAGTTGCAGATTCCCGGCGTCACCAACATCTGGACGCAGCCCATTCGCAACCGCATCGACATGCTCTCCACTGGTATCCGCACCCAGATCGGCATCAAGATCTTCGGCCCCGACCTGCGCGTAATAGAACAAAAGTCCGAGGAGATCAAGAACGTAGTCCGTCAGATCCCCGGCGCAACCGATCTCTACGCCGAGCGCACCACCGGTGCACCCTACCTAGAAATGACCGTCGACCGCGCCGCCGCAGATCGCTACGGCCTGAACGTCGCCGACGTGGAAGGCGTGATCGAAACCGCCATCGGCGGTAAGAACCTCACCACCACCATCGAGGGCCGCCAGCGCTTCCCAGTCCGCGTCCGTTATGCGCGGGACTTCCGCGAGAACCCTCAACAGCTCAGCGAAGTCCTGGTGACCGGCAGCGACGGCGCTCAGGTTCCGCTGAGCGAAGTCGTAAAGATCGATACGACGATGGGGCCTTCGATGATCAGCAGCGAAAACGGCCTGCTGCGCGGGGCTGTGCTACTGAACGTCCGTGGCCGCGACGTCGGCGGATTCGTGGATCAGGCCAAACGCGCCGTGACCCAACAGGTCAGTATGCCGCCGGGCTACTATGTCGAGTGGAGCGGCCAGTACGAGAACCAGATCACCGCCCGCAAGCGGCTTGAAATGGTAATTCCCATCGTCCTCCTCGTCATCTTCGTCCTGCTCTATCGCACCTACGGCTCAGCAAAGGAGGCCGCGCACGTCCTGCTTGCCGTTCCCTTCGCCCTCACCGGTGGAGTCTTCCTGGTCAAGCTCCTCCACCTCAACTTCTCCGTCGCCGTATGGGTCGGATTCATCGCGCTCTTCGGAACCGCCGTGCAGACTGGCGTCGTCATGGTCATCTATCTCGAAGAGGCAGTCGCTAGGCGCACAGCCGTCGATGGCCGCCTCACGCGTGATGGGCTGCACGCGGCGGTCATGGAGGGCGCTCTGCTGCGTCTACGCCCTAAGGTAATGACCGTCGCAACCGTAGTCGCAGGCCTGCTGCCCTTGATGTGGTCCACGCGCACCGGAGCGGAGTTCATGCGACCCCTCGCCGCTCCGGTGCTCGGCGGCATGCTCAGCTCTCTGGTCCACGTGCTGATTGTGACACCGGTGATCTTCATCTGGCTGCGCGAACGGGAGGTGCGATCCGCACTTGTCGGTGTCGGACGTTAGCTGGTCCGAAATGCTTGCTTTTGTTGCAGCGGTAAAGGGCTTGTTTTCTGCGCAGTTTGTCTGCGACGCCTGACGGTCAACAACGTACAGGTTGTGGACCACCTGGCCCGGCCCGGGCTTTTTGCGAAGGTCCCGCACTCCCGGTACCCCACTTGCGCGTTCGATAATCGAGGATACTGTAGTTGTAGAGGCACTATGAGTGGGTAAACTCGTGCCGTTTCTATACGATTGAGACGTCATGCCTTTCCTTGTTCGCAATCCGGTATGTGGAGCTGACCTGCCCCCGGTTTCTCATCCACTGATAACTGGAGTTTCTCCGTAATTGACCTGCACCGGGAAACTAAGCCGAAAGAGGTTGGAGATTTCGGCCTGTGTGGTTCGGTTTGTGCCGGAGTGACCGGCAGATTTGCGGTGAGTGTAGCTCAAGTGAGTGCCTCAAGCAACCGGGTTGAGAGGTTGCTTCTGTTCGCGATGATTCCAGTCGTCGTCGTGCGGTGGGACAGTGGGAAACGCGCAGCGTTTTCCAAGGCGGCTTCATCGCCGTCTTTTCCACCGCTGCATCTGGCGGCGAACTCTGCCGGGGTTCGATCCGCCAGCGCAGAGTGCGGGCGGTGGTGGTTATAGTCCCGCCGCCATAGATGCAGCTTCCGTCGGGCATCGGCCAGGGTAAAGAAGATCTCCACGTTCAAACACTCGTCTCGTAGCTTGCCGTTGAAGCTTTCGATGTAGCCGTTCTCCACTGGCTTACCAGGCCGGATGAAGTCCAGATGCACACCGTTCTTGTAGGCCCAGAGGTCCATCGCCTTGCTTGCGAACTCGGTCCCGTTGTCGACAGTTATCGACTCTGGAGTGCTTCGCAGGACGACGATCTTATCCAACGCCGTGGCCACCTTCTCGCCGCTGAGGGCGTTGTCGGCGAACAGCGTCAGGCACTCGCGTGTGAACTGATCGACGACCGTCAGCACCCGGATCCAGCGTCCGTCCGGAAGCCGTTGCGCAACGAAATCCATGCTCCACTTCTGGTTGGGACGCACTGCGTGCCCCAGCGGCACGCGTTGCCGCTGCGCCCGTTCTCTTCGCTTCTGGGTGCGCACAATCAATCCCTCCTCTACGTACAGCCGGTAGATCCGCTTCGCGTTCACCTGCCAGCCTTCGCGCTTGAGCAGCACAGTCAATCGCCGGTAGCCATAACGCACACGGCTGCCGGCCAGCTCTCGCAATCGCACGCGCAAGGCCTCCTGCGGATCGCGATGGTGCGTGTAGCGCAAGGTCATCCGTTCGATCGGAATCAGTCTTGCCACACGCCGCTGGCTCAGAGCGTGGGTGACCTGCGCCCACTCCGCCAGCTCGCGTCGCGCACGAGGCCTTACAGTTTTTTTGCGACGATCTCCTGAAGGATGTGGCGATCCAGGCTCAGGTCCGCCACCAGGCGCTTCAACTTCGCGTTCTCGTCGCGCAACTGCCGCAACTCGCGCAGCTCCTGCAATCCCAGGCCCGCATACTTCTTCTTCCACAGGTAAAACGACTGCTGGCTGATGCCATGCTTGCGGCAGACCTCCACCACCGTGTCCCCGGACTCCGCCTCCCGCAACACCCGCAGAATCTCCTCTTCGCTGTGTCCACGCTTCCCCATCTCAGGCTCTCCTCTCTCGTTCCAGAGAACCACGACAGGCTTCGATTCCTCAACTTCACAGCGGCTTAGTTTTTGGGTTTTGGGTCATTTTGGTTTTGCTTTGAGATTATCTCGCAGCCGTCGTAGAACGTGATCATGGATTCATCCGTGATCTGGTCCGAATAGCGGTGACCAGTGGCAGAGAGGAACTGATCAATCGCGGTCGTGACGGATTCAACCGACTTCATCTTGCCCCGAGATTCGAGACGCTCGACCCACTTCTCCTTGGACGTCTGGAGATCGAAGCGCTTGAGTTCATCGTCTACCAGGGTGGTATTCGCCTCGGTGGCGGCGACTTGCGCAGCCAGGCGGCGCTCCGCTTTCCCCAACGCGTTGGTTGCTTCCGTGACGTTTGACCCGATGGAGCGGTAGACGGTCTTGCGTCCCTCATAGGTCCGTAGCGCATAGTAAGATTTGGGAATGAGGACGGGCTGGCCATCGATCAACGCATGTTGGGCCTTGAGTTTGCCGTTCCTGCCCCAGGCGGGCGGCAAGCGCTCCCACCCTTTCTCTGTCTTTGCAACGAGCACAATCGAAACCGTTTTGTTTGCCACGGGAGCTATTCCGTCCTCGCAGAAATCTTACAATCTTCTTACAGTGGAGTAAAATATGTCGAGAATATCCATTGGAAACAATAACTTACAGGGATAGGTATTCCGAGTCCCTTCTTCGGCACCAAGAACTTTTCCAACAAAAATGCCAACACAGCTGGAGACGATTCTCGCGCACACCCGACTCGAGGTGAGAGATCGGCGCGCAGCCGCCGATATTCCGCTTCTGGAGCGCAAGGCTGCTGCGCATAGCCCGCGCGGCTTCGAGGCGGCCCTGCGCCGGGCCGCGAGTTCGGGGCCCGCGGTCATTGCAGAATTGAAGAAGGCATCCCCATCGCGCGGGCTGATCCGGCCGGACTTTCAGCCGGCTGCGCTGGCGAAGTCGCTGGAAGCGGCCGGCGCTGCTGCTTTGTCGGTATTGACGGATCAGAAGTTCTTTCAGGGATCGCTGGCCAATCTCACCGGCGCGTCAACGGCGACGAGAATTCCCTGCCTGCGCAAGGACTTCATGGTCGACCCGTTCCAGATCCTGGAGGCACGCGCGGCCGGGGCAGACGCGATTCTGCTGATCGTGGCGGCACTGGAGGATGAAGACCTAAGGAGCCTGAACCAGGAAGCGCGGCGCATGCAGTTGGACGTGCTGTGCGAGATCCATGATCGCGAAGAGTTGGAGCACGCGGCCGCACTGGGTTTCACGGTGATTGGGGTCAACAGCCGGAACCTTCATACCATGGAAGTTCAGCCGCAGACCCAAATGGAATTGGCGCAATGGCTGCCTGCGGCGGCAGTGCATGTGGCCGAAAGCGGCATTCGCAGCCCAGCGGACATTGCGCGGGTGAGGGAGGCTGGGTATAACGCCTTCCTGGTGGGTGAGTCGCTAATGCGCGAGCCAGACCCGGCAGCGGCACTCGCCTGCCTGCTGGAACGCGAGTACTCGGCTGAGACATAGGCCCCGAGACCTGAGGCAGACGGACGAATGCGATGTGGGTGAAGATCTGCGGGAACACGAATTTCGAGGACGCGGCGCTGGCAGTGGAGCTTGGTGCGGACGCGGTCGGCTTCGTGTTTGCAGCAAGTCGACGGCAGGTAACACCAGAGCAGGTGGCTGAAATCACCCGGCGCTTGCCGGCAGGTGCGGAACGGGTCGGCGTGTTTGATGGGCATGACCCCGAACAGATCACGATGGCGGCCCAGAGGGCGGGCTTGACTACTGTGCAGCTTCACGGTGGATTCGACGAGGAGCTCTTGCAACGGCTGGGCGAAGGGCTTGCGGGCAGGCTGGAGATCATACAAACGCTGCATTGGCCGGTGGATGAGGAATCGTCCGCCGCGCGGCTTGGGGATCAGATTGAGCGCATTCTCCGGTTGGGGATCACCTACCGGGTGCTGATCGACTCGAAGGTGGGCGCGGCTGGAGGTGGGACCGGTGTGGCGTTCGACTGGGCCGCGGCAAAAGGAGTATTTGCACCGCGGCCGACGGGGCCGAAGTTGATCCTGGCCGGCGGACTGACGCATGACAACGTGGCAAGCGCAGTGCGCCAACTTCAGCCCTGGGGAGTGGATGTGTCCAGTGGCGTTGAAGCATCGCTGCGTCACAAGGATCCGGAGCGGATAAAGCGCTTTGTTGAAAATGCGCGCGCTACCCCCAGCACGATGGTTCCTGGGACCGTACACCGACCTCCGCGTAGCTAGCCGCGGTGGGTGTGGGAGCCATGGGTGCGCGCAGTCGGAGTCCGGTTATGGTAGGTCTGCGAATGGGTGCGTGCGCCACCCGACGCCTTTGCTGCATAGGCATATGCCGGAACAAGGGTCGTCAGAACGAGAACCATGAAGGCAATCGTGATTTGGAAATGGAGTTTCATCCTCTTAATCCTTTGAGACTACATGGATAGGACGCGACAGACAATACATCGGATTCGAAAAAATAAGAGGCGTTTCTCCGACGGTAACGGGTAGACAGGAACGGCTAATTGGCCTTGCCGCGGCTCCAGACCTGTCGGCAGCCTTTGGCTGTCTAGGGGCGAAACGGAGCGCCGGTTGCGTCACAGCGGGGTGACGATATATCGTAAAAGGCGAGATGAAAGCAACCTTCAGCCGTTTCGCGTTTACGTACCGCTATTGGCGCACAATAGCGGGCTCGGCGGATTAGCTTCATCTGAACGATCTGCAGCAACGATCTGGAAACTTCAGCTGATTCGACATCCGTGCAGCCGCGACCCACATTGTCGCGGCTTTTGCTTTTGTTGGTTCGGTTCCCTGGAGGGAAAAGCATGAGCGCAACTGCCACTACAACCTCACCACTGACGTCCGCCGCAAATGGGCGGGTAGGGCGTTTTGGAGTCTATGGCGGACGGTACGTGCCGGAGACACTGATGGCCGCGCTCGAGGAACTGGAGGCGGCCTACGCCACGGCGGACGCCGACCCGGCCTTTCACGCCGAACTGGACGGGTTGCTGCACCACTACTGCGGACGGCCAACGCCGCTGTACTTTGCGAAGCGGATGAGTGAGCAGCTGGGCGGCGCGAGGATCTACCTGAAGCGCGAGGACCTGCTGCATACCGGCGCACACAAGATCAACAACGCACTGGGCCAGGGGCTGCTGGCGCGACGGATGGGCAAGCAGCGGATCATCGCGGAGACTGGCGCAGGCCAGCACGGGGTTGCCACGGCGACCGTGTGCGCACTGTTCGGCATGGAGTGCGTGATCTACATGGGCGAGGAGGATATGCGGAGGCAGGAGTTGAATGTCTTCCGCATGCGGCTGTTGGGCGCGGAGGTACGCGGCGTCGGGGCTGGTTCGGCCACACTCAAGGATGCCATCAACGAGGCGATGCGCGACTGGGTGACCAATGTGCGCTCAACCTACTACATTCTGGGCAGCGCGCTGGGGGCGCATCCGTATCCGACGATGGTGCGGAACTTCCAGCGCGTCATCGGCCGCGAAGCGCGCGCACAGATTCTAGAGCAGGAGGGTAGGCTGCCGGCGGCGATTGTGGCCTGCGTTGGCGGCGGATCGAACGCCATCGGCGCGTTCTATGAATTCCTCGGGGACAAGGACGTGCGGCTGGTCGGCGTCGAAGCAGGCGGTCGCGGAACAGCGCTGGGAGAGCATGCGGCGCGTTTCCAGAAGGTTGACGGGGGACTGCCCGGCGTCCTGCAGGGGACATATTCCTACGTGCTGCAGAACGATGCGGGACAGGTGGCGACGACTCACTCCGTGAGCGCGGGCCTGGACTACGCCAGCGTGGGGCCGGAACACGCCATGCTGCACGATTCTGGCCGCGCAGAATACACCTCGGCCAGCGATGCGGAGGCGCTCGCGGCGACATCGGCGCTGGCACGGACGGAGGGAATCCTGCCCGCGCTGGAAAGCGCGCACGCGATCGCCCAGGCGATGAAGATGGCGCCGAAGATGGCCAAGGCGGATGTGCTGATGGTGAACCTGTCCGGTCGCGGGGACAAGGACATGGGCATTCTGGCACGTGAGATGCAATTGCAGGGGGCGAGGGACGAGAACGATGCCGATTGAATTCAGGAAAAGGCCGGGGATTGTGGCGTATCTGACGGCGGGCGATCCGGACCTCGAGGCAACGCTGGCGATTGCGCTGGCAGCAATCGACAACGGCGCGGATGTGATCGAGCTGGGAGTTCCATTCAGCGATCCGCTGGCAGACGGCCCCGTAATCCAGCGCGCCAGTGAACGGGCTGTGGCACGCGGAGTCCGGCTGACCGATGTTCTGGAGACTGCACGGCAGCTGCGCGCCGCGCGACCGCAATGCGGATTGGTGATCTTCTCCTATCTGAACCCGGTGGTCCGCATGGGGATGAAGCGGTTCTGCGCTACCGCGAAGGCCGCCGGCGTGGATGGTGTACTCCTGACCGACATGATCGTGGAGGAAGCCCGCGAATACCTGGCCGAGATGAAGTCGAACGGCCTCGCCCCGGTCTTTCTCGCTGCACCGACCAGCCCGGATGCGCGCTTGCAGGCGATTGCAACGGCATCCCGCGGGTTCGTGTACGCTATTTCGCGGGTCGGAATCACCGGTACGCAGCAAAAAGTCGCGGGCGACGCATCGGAGCTGGTCGCGCGGCTGCGCAGGTTCACGGAGCCGCTGGGCATCCCCGTCGCAGTCGGATTTGGAATCTCGAGCGCGGAGCACGTTGCCGCCGTGGGTAAGTTTGCAGATGCCGCGGTAATTGGCAGTGCGCTGGTCGCGTTGATCGAAAAGACTGCACCCGCGGACGCACCTGCGGCGGTGGGGCGATTCATCACGGAATTGCACTCATGAGCACGATGGCCATAACGCGGACAGCCGCCGCTCTCATCCGGAGCCGAGGCATTGGCCTGATAGCCATTTATCATGGTGCGGGCAGAGAACCTTCCACCGGCGCGAGACCACGCTGCGGAGGACAGAACCGGCAACGCGAGGCGATACGAATGGACATCTCCGACTGGCGAAAGAAGATCGATGAGCTGGATGAGCAGATCGTGCGGCTCATCAGCAAGCGCGCTGAAGCGGCGAAGGCCATCGGCGAGTTGAAGCGCCAGGCGGAGCTCCCGGTGTACGAGCCGGGCCGGGAGCAGTCGGTCTTCGACCACGTGCGGGCGGTGAACCCGGGGCCGCTCCCCAACAGCGAAATACTCCATATCTATGAACGGATCATCGACGTGATGCGGTCGCTGCAGCGGCGCGACGTGTAAGTGAGAACGATGACAGCGGTATCAACTCCAGACAAAAACGGACGGACGCAATGATTGTAGCGATGCAGGACGAGGCTACCGAGCAGCATATTCAAGACGTGATCGAGCGCATGGTCGAGCTCGGCTTTAATGTTCACCGGACCACAGGGACCAACCAGACGATTCTTGCCGGGGTTGGATCACCTGCGCACTTCGACGTGGTGGAGTTCAAGGTGCTTCCCGGCGTGCACGACGCCTACCGCATCTCGTCGCCGTATAAGCTGGCGGGGCGCAACTTCCGACCGGAAGGGACGACCATCGCGTTTTCCAATGGCGTAGTGGTAGGCGGCGAAGAGGTGGTCGTGATGGCCGGGCCGTGCTCGGTCGAGTCAGCGGAACAGATTCGCCAGAGCGCAAAACTTGCCGCAGCAGCCGGAGCGAAGTTCCTGCGGGGCGGCGCCTATAAGCCGCGCAGCTCGCCGTACAGCTTCCAGGGCATGGGACTCGACGGCCTGAAACTGCTGCGCGAAGTGGCCGGCGAGACCGGTCTGCTGGTCATCACGGAAGTGATGGAAATCTCGCAGATCGAATTGATGATCCCGTATATCGATTGCTTCCAGGTGGGCGCGCGCAACATGCAGAACTTCAATCTGCTGCGCGAACTCGGCCACACGCGCACCCCAGTGCTGCTGAAACGCGGCATGGCGGCGACGCTGGAGGAGGTGCTGCTCTCCGCCGAGTACGTACTTTCCGGCGGCAACTACGATTTGATCCTATGCGAGCGCGGCATCCGCACCTTTGAGACGTACACGCGCAACACCATGGACATCTCGGCGATCCCAGTGTTGCAGAAGCTGACCCATCTGCCGATCATGGCGGACCCGTCACACGGCGTCGGCATCCGTGATCTGGTTCCTCCGATGGCGCTGGCGGCGCTGGCAGCGGGAGCCGATGGCTTGCTGATGGAGATGCATCCCAACCCCGACAAGGCGATGAGCGACGGCGCGCAGAGTTTGTATCCGGAACAATTACAGAAGCTGATCGCCCAGTTGCGGCTCCTGGCACCCGTTCTTGGACGAACGGTCGCGTAGCCGATGATGCGCCGCGTTCTCATCGTCGGGACTGGACTGATCGGTGGATCGATCGGGCTGGCCCTGCGCGCGGCGGCCTTTGCCGGGGAGATCGTCGGCACAGGCCCTACCCAGAAGACACTGGAAACCGCGATGAACCTTGGCGCCATCGATCGCTGGCGCGCGCGCGCCGATGCGGATACAGCCGCGGCTACCGCCGACGTGATCGTGCTCGCTGGGCCGGTGCTCTCGGTCCTGGATTGGATGCAGCGGCTGGCGCCGGTTCTGGGGCCGAATCAACTCGTCACTGACGTTGGCAGCACCAAGCTGCAGATCGCCGAGCTCGCTACGAAGCTCTACAACCAGCCCGGCAAGGCGCATTTCCTTCCCGGCCATCCAATGGCGGGCAAAGAGTCCGGCGGCGCGGCGCTGGCCGAAGCGACGCTCTTCCAGAACGCGATGTGGCTCTTCACGCCTTCGGCGGGCGTACAACCCTCCCGACTGGAGATGGAGTGGCGCGAATGGGTGGCAAAGTTCGGCGCGCGAACGATGGACCTCGATCCGGCGCGGCACGATGAGATCTGCGCCTGGGTCAGTCACTTGCCGCAGATGCTTTCTACTGCGCTGGCAGCGTTGCTGGAAGAAAACTTCAGCGGCGACCCGGTGCGTCGTGAGGAGATCGCCGCCATCGGCGGCCGCGCGCTGCGCGAGACCACCCGGCTGGGCGCGAGCCCGTACAGCATGTGGCGCGATATTGCGCTTTCCAACAGTGAACCGATCGCCGTCGCCCTGGCTGCACTCGAACAGCAGTTGGCGCATATGCGCGAGAACCTGCGCACTCCCGAGCTGAAGGAAGAATTCCGGCTGGCCAACGAGTTCCGGGCAAGACGCGACTAGACGCTTCGAACTGCTCTCGACCGGCTCGCGGCGAAACCCCTCATACCGCATAATCGTCGCCGAACGAGATTCCATCAAAGTCCAATGAACTCGCAAACAAATACGGAGCTGAGCATCCATCTGGAGGACGTTCTGGCGGCACGCGAGAGGCTGCGCAGTTCCATTTACTATTCACCGTGCCCGCACTCGCAGATGCTGTCGGTCCTCACCGGCCAACAGGTCTATTTGAAGCTCGAAAACCTGCAGATGACGGGCAGTTTTAAGGAGCGCGGCGCGCTGAACCGCATTGCCAGGCTGACGCCGGAGCAGGCAGCGCGCGGCGTGATCGCGGCCAGCGCGGGCAACCATGCTCAGGGCGTGGCGTACCACGCCACTAAGCGCGGGATTCGGGCGCTGATCGTGATGCCGCTGACCACGCCATTGGTAAAGGTGACGGCGACGCGCGACTTCGGCGCCGAGGTGCTGCTGTTCGGCGCCAGCTACGACGACGCCTACGCGGAGGCAATGCGCCAGTGCGCCGTTCAGGACCTTACTTTCATTCACCCCTTCGACGACCCCGACGTGATGGCGGGACAGGGAACGATCGGGCTCGAACTGATGGAGCAGGTGCCGGAACTGGAAGCTGTGGTGGTACCCGTTGGCGGCGGCGGCTTGATTGGCGGAATTGCCTGCGCCATCAAGGAAACCCGCCCCGAGGTTCGCATTGTAGGGGTGCAAGCCCAGAGGCTTCCGTCGATGGTGGCCGCGGTGGAGGCGCACCAGCCGGTTACGATCGATCCGGCCACCACCATCGCGGACGGCATTGCGGTGCGGCGTGCGGGCAACTTAACGCTGCCGCTGGTCGAGCGCTACGTCGATGAGATCGTAACCGTGGGCGAGGATGAGGTTGCATCGGCGATTCTTATGCTGCTGGAGCGCGAGAAGACACTCGCCGAAGGAGCTGGAGCCGCGGCTCTGGCGGCGCTACTGCAACACCGGACCAGCCTGACCGGCGCGCACACCGCCGTGCTGGTAGGCGGCGGCAATATCGACGTCACCTTGCTATCACGCATCATCGAGCGCGGGCTGGTGCAGGACGGACGACTCATTCGCCTGCGCATTCACCTGCTGGACAAGCCCGGCGCACTCCACGAGTTGACCCGACTGATCGCGAGCCATCGGGCTAACATCGTCGATACGCTGCACAACCGCGCCTATTATGGCGTCAACCTGGGCGACACGGCGATCGACATCACCATGGAGACGCGCGGACCGGAACAAGTTGCCGAGTTGTTGGAAGCGCTCAGCGCGGAGGGATACAAACACAGCCGCGTGCTTTAGGAAGCGAGCCGCCGGGTCAGTTCTCGATCGCCTGGCAGCGTGGCTGGCAATCCGTCGGTGACTTGCGCCAGAGCTTCCGCCGCCCGGGCCAATTGCAGCGCGGGGCGATACGCGCCGCAGGTGAATGCGCTGCGCGCCTGTTCGAGTGTGCCGGCAAAAATCGCCTGGATTACGGTGCGGTCGTCGGGATTCTCCGATTCGGACCAAAGCTCTTCGGCACGCTGCACCAGGCGATTCACCTCAGCAGCAACTGCGGTCCTGAGCTCTCCGGGAATGTGTGAGGTGAGTTCGGCGGAATTGCTGGGAGCAAGCGCGGCGAAACTGATGTGCTCGGCCGCACGCAGCAGAGTTCCGGCGTTCTTCGCGTTGCCGGAGTCGAGCTGCTGTTGCGCGAGGTTGGCAAGAACGCTGACATCCACGAAAGGTGATCCCGCGAGTCCGCCTTCCAGAACGTCAATTCGGCCGAGACGCTCATAGGCGTGCAGAACGTCTGGGGATGATGGGATTTCGGACACCTCTTTTCCGCCCTTGGTGACGGAATTGCCCGCTGTTTTGCCAGTGCGCATCGGTTTCCTCGCTTGACAGAGTCGAACTTACGTCGGTTAGACGACAAAGCTTGACGCTCTGGTTGCCTCTGCTGGGGAGTCGAGACTCGTGTCCGAGGGTTGGAATCCGGTTAGGTACTAGCGTGCAAGGCTCTTGAGAGGCTTCCCCCGGCTTCGGCGAGGCGCTCCTCGGCCTGGGCGCGAGGCAGCGAGAGCAGTTGCATGGCGATGGCAACCTTAACCGAGCCGGCTTCAATGAGCAGCCGGATCGCGGCGGGACGGTCGCATCCGGTGGCGGCGATGATAATGCGGTGGGCGCGGTCGATGAGCTTGTCGTTGGTGGGTTTGACGTTTACCATCAGGTTGCCGTAGACGGCTCCGGTGCGCACCATCGCGCCGGTAGAAATCATGTTGAGGACCAGCTTCGTCGCAGTCCCGGCCTTCATGCGGGTGGATCCGGTGATGACTTCGGGGCCAGTGACCGGCGTGATGGCGAGGTCGACGATCTTGGTGACGGGCGACTCCGCGACGCAGGAGAGGCCGATGGTGAACGCCGGCAGCGAGCGGGCGTGGAGGATCGCGCCGAGCACGTAGGGCGTGCGGCCGCTGGCGGCAATGCCGATCAGCGTGTCGGGCGTCGGCGCGGCTGGATCGGTTGCATCGGGGGCGCCAAATCCGGCGTGGACGAGGTCGCGCGCGCCTTCTTCCGTGGAATCTTCCGCGTGCTCGGCGGAGTTGCGGAGCGCAGCGTCGCCGCCGGCAATCAGTCCCTGAAAGAGCGTGGGCGGAACGGAGAACGTCGGCGGACACTCCGAAGCGTCGAGGACGCCGAGCCGGCCGCTGGTTCCGGCGCCGAGGTAAAAGAGGCGACCACCGCGGGCAAAGCGCTCGGCGATGATGTCGACGGCTTGTGCGATGGCGGGGAGTTGGGACGCGACGGCGGCGGCAACCGTCGCGTCCTCCCGATTGATTACGGTGAGCATCTCCAAGGTGGAAAGCTCATCGATGTGTTCGGACTGCGTGTTGCGTGTTTCGGTGGTGAGTAAACCCAGGTCTGGCATGTCTCCCTTAGTTTACTTCCCCACAACAACGATTTCGAATGACCCGGGAATCATCGGAGCGCGGGGACCGCGGAAGCCGCCGGGGCCGCCGGGACGTCCACCGCCTGTCGGTGGCGCGGCCGCTGTGGCTGGAGGCGCGGCCGGAGCGGTTGCGGGGGCAACTGCCGGCGCGGGCGCGGGGCCGTATTCAGCGGTGATCAGGAGTAGATGGCCAGTTTTGGTGTCGAGCGTGATGGTCTTGGCGCGTGCCGGAGTGGGGACCGTCTGCTCCACAGCGAAGCTGGTAGGCGAGTTCTCTTTGACGACGGTGAGGGTGCTGTCACCCTGGGAGGTAAAGGCCTCCATGGTGTCCGGGTTGAAGGTGGCGCCGTCGCAGCCCTGGCCGATGGGCAGGGTGGTGAGGACCTTGCCGGAGGCGGCGTTGACGATGACCATGACCTGGGGATTGCGGCAGGCGGCGAAGAGGATGCCGTTCTTAGCGTCGAGAGCAAGACCGGCGCAGCCGTCGCCACTGGACTTGATGTCAATGGTGTGGTCGAGCTTCATGGTAGTGGCGTTGATAACGGCGATGGCCCCTTTATCCTCGATGTCGACGTAGATCTTGTCCTTGCCGTCGAACTGACCCTCTTCGGGCGCGCCGCCGATGTCGATGGTGGTGAGGATGGAGCCGTCCTTATCGTCGATGACGGTAATGTTGGGCTGGGAGTGGGAGAGATCGTAGAAGCGGTGGTTCACCCAGTCGTTGAGGTAGCCGTCGGGATTGCCCTGCACGGGGATGGTCTTGATGACGGCGAAGGTCTTGGCGTCGAACATAGTGATGGCCCGCGAGGTGGCGAAACCATGGCCGGTTACGTCGTCAACGACCGCGCCGTGGGCGCTGGTTCCGGGGATGTCGCCGACCTGCTTGAAGGTGTCGAGATTGTAGATGCCGATGTGGGCGACATCACCCTGGCCGGAGCGGGCAACGTAGAGATTGCGATTGGCGGAATCCGCAGTCACGTAGTCCATACCGCCCTCGCCGCCGCCAACCTTGACGGTCTGAAGGACCTTGTAGGGGCCAGCCTGGGCGAGCGCGGCGATGGGAAGCGTGAGGGTGAGGGCGGCGACTAAGAACGGTTTACGTACCATGC
The DNA here is from genome assembly GCA_963764735.1 of uncultured Acidobacteriaceae bacterium. GTDB lineage: Bacteria > Acidobacteriota > Terriglobia > Terriglobales > Acidobacteriaceae > Edaphobacter. Next base: position 3,334,977 of record CAVXTS010000002.1, on the reverse strand, counting down.
GGTGAGTCTCCTGGTGTCGATGAAGGGTGCGGTCCGGGCTGCGCCAATTGCCGAGCGCGGAAACGGGATTCATCGTAGCACCCGCAACCTTAAGCCGGTGTGAAGCGCTTGGGAATCACCGCTTCGGAGCGGACCGGAGGCAGCAATCGATCGGCATACCCCCCTCCCCCATATCAAACTAGTAAACTCCGCTCATTCTAAATGGCTTACGGTTTTATATCTACTTTTCCACACTGAATCCAAAGGGGTTATGGCGACGTATATACGTTCTAGATATACCTTGCGGGTGGCATTGAGGCACCCCGCCGTGGTTTCCAATGGGATGGCGCGCACGTCTGGCGTCGATGCGTTGGTTTTCAATTTCCCACCCCTTTTAGCAGATCCAGGTCCGGTCCCGTCTTGTCCCAACCAGCAAAGCTAGTCGGGGACTCCGATTGGACACGACGCCGGGCGCTGCTTGACCCTTTTCATTAATTTTAAATGGGCTGTCAAGGGGGGCCTGTGGAAAACTGCTGGCTACAATCAACTCCGCCACGTTTTGCAGCCGCCACCCCTGCAAAGGTATGTCGCCGCTGGTGCAACATCATTCCGCCACTGAATGAGCCTGCAGGCAGATCTGAAGTATCGTCCGCATCCAAGGCGGGTGCTGAACATTCGTAGTTTCTCAAAACCACCCGTTTTGCGGGAAGTTCGCTCTTTGCTATCAGACGAATGCCCGTTATCGCAAGGGGCGCTGGAGCCTGGCACGGCCTGCTACATCACTTTGTGATGCGCCCAACTCGCCCAGCGGATCTTCGCGGCCTGGCTCGCGATCTCTCTGGGCGCGTTTGAAGCGTTAGTCTTCGAGCCCGTCTTGTCTTCCTCTGGATCAGTCAGTCCGCTTGGAAGAACAGCAGCCTCGATCTTCTCCTTCAAAGCCACAGGCCCTCCGGCTAGAAGCGCACGCGGCGCGGCGGATGAAGATTGGGGTGAGGGATTAATAGCGATGTATACCGCGCGGTTCTCTTGCATGGTCTCTTCGGCGATCGGGACTGAGGTAGCAAAGAAGTGGAAATCGCGCGGAAAGTAGATGTGATTGTGGCCGTGACCGCAGCGGATTGCGCCGGGCCTGACGTCGGCACTTCCAAGTCCAAACTCATGGTAGGGACTGTTGTTGAATGCAACCGGCTCAGAGCAAGCTCGGCACAGAATACCCCAATAGCTCTTCTCATTACTCATAAGCCGCTACTCCCTCCATTGATGCGTAATGCTCGGATGCACACAGAACGGGCGGCATTGAATGGCACCAAGCCGCCTGGATAGAGGTCGTCAGCGATTCGGCATTTGAGACAGGGCCCAACAATAAATCAGGCTCGGGAAGCTAAGGCTCCCGAAAGTAGACGCTGAACGCGCAGGAACTGCCTCGCATGACCTGGCTCCTCGCGGCATCTGCTTGCTTCGCAAAGAATATGTATCTCTCTTCGATCTCCGCCACAACATCGGGGTGCCGTCGGACCTCGTGATGATGGAGGCATTCGCCGTCGATCATCTCACTCACCTGTACGAAGTCAGGTGAGGAGCATTGGAAGCTGATTACCGCGTCCCGTGGAGTCATGTCGCGTTGAAGCTTATTGAACCGGGCGCTTCCATGCATCGATTCAGACTACTCCCCCACGGTCTTCGAATATATGTCCCACCGCACATACATCTGGCGATCACTCTTCTTACGGCTTGGGAAGACAGCCGAAACAACTGAACATCCTCTATCCGTTCGAGTGAGACGAACAAGGTGACTAAGCGGAGGGGGAAAGGTGGTCAATCCGCCGGAAAAGTCGGGTTACTGAGCAACTTCGAATCCTGCCCGCCGCTGCCTGGCCGGATTTGGGTGAAATGGATGGCGGGATAAGTTTTGCAATGCTTCCCGGCAAGTGGCGGCATGATTTTGCAGTGGGTGGCGGCATACCAGTGCAGCCAGCAGGAAACGGGGGGAAATGATCCCCGACCCTATGTCAGCGGTCAGGAAACGACCAAAGCCAAAGGCAAAAGCAGATTCCCTACGGGAATGACAAACAGGGGGGCAAAGCCGCGATGAATGGGGCACCCGGAAGACAATTTGCGGGCGGGGGTGGAGGCATGATTGGATCGGCCTCCACCGCTGCGCCTGAGTGGTTCAGTTGAACGAGACGGTCATGCCGTCCAGTTGCGGCGTGATCTGAAACAGCAGGTCCCCGGATTTGTATTGGGTACCGGTAGTGGCTGCAACCACCGGTGTTCCCGCAGGAGCCTTGATGGTGATGGAAGCGTTCGGCTTGACGGTGTAGACCTTGTCATTCACCTTGACGTCCTGGGAGACCGTGCCCTTGTTATGGAGCTTGATCTGGACGGTTGCGTCCTTGGCCGATTTGGAGGCGAAGTACGGATGCATGAGGTTGCCGACGGGGCCCGCGGCGAAGGCGGCTGGTGCGATTGTTCCAGCGAGAATGAGAACCGCGATTGGACTTACGAAGAAGCGAATTTTGTGCGACATAGAATGCCTTCCTGGTGGGAGTCGAGATCGGAGTTCCCGCTCCACCGCGAATGAGATTAGCCCACATTTGCTTATTGCACAATGAGAATGTGCCATAATTGTAGTTTGCCGAATTCTATTCGGCACCGGTCTCGGCGCGGGAGGTTTTGTGGACTTTGACAGAAAAGATTTCGCCTTGCTGGAGGCGCTGCAGGAAGACGCTTCGCAACGGCTTGAGGACCTCGCCAAGGTGGTTCATCTGGCCCCTTCCTCCGTGCACGATCGGCTGCGCCGGCTGGAACAGGCGGGGATCATCAGGAACTGGACGATCAAAGTGGACGCTCCGATGGTTGGGCTGGGCGTTCTTGCCCTGATTGGAATCAGCGCGAGCAGGCCGTGTTCGATGCTGATTGAAGAGCTGCGAACGATTCCGTCGATTGAAGAATGCCACGCGGTCGCCGGCCCGCTTTCTTTCATCCTGAAGGCCCGGTTGAGGGATACCGCGGGGCTGCTTGCGTTGTGCGAGCGCCTGCGGCATATCCCGGGAATCGAGAATACAGAGACGACGATCGTGCTGGAGACGCAGATCGAACGCCCCATCGCGTTGAAGACCTTGCTGGTAACCGGGAGAGCGTAGTCCGGGTGGGTAGGCTACCAAGGCAATGTGACCTTGCTCACATCGCGATTCTGCGCAGCGGGGTCTAATAACGGAATTGCGGGAAGCGACCGTGGACGGGTTTCCCGATGGCGCGAACAATTGTTTGAGATGGAGTGTAAGCCTAATGGTTTGTGAGGACGTTTGCCGCACCTACAAGGTTGACGAGGATTTCATGCTGGAAGCAGTGGACATCTGCGAGGCGCTCACCAACCTGGCCTACCTGATCCGGATGGACTCCGGCGAGCCGGGCAAGGTCGAGATGTATGCGGAGATGGCCGAGGATCGGACTCGCGCACTGGGGATGCTCCTGCATTCGATTGCGGAAGCCGGTTGATTGCCGCGAGGCGACCGTAGCCAACCCAGGCAACATGGGACAGCCGACTGACATCCTACTCCGTATCCGCGAGAACAAAAGCGCTCGGCGAGGGATGGGCCGGCATGACAAATTCCGAGCACGCTGTGCGCACGCACTGGGCGAATCACGAATTCATCGCAAGAGCGGGGAACATCACCGAGGCGCTGGCGAACCTGAACTACCTGATTGAGCTGGATTCCGGCGATGCGGGCAAGGTTCGATCGTATGCGCATCTGGCTGAGGAACGGCTGCACGCGTTGGAAGACCTGCTGCGATCCGCCAGGTGGAATGACAGATCGCGCGGTTGAAGCAGATTCGCGAAGGAAAAATGAGAGTCCGCGACTCAGTCCACACGGCAAAACGCGTTGGCTTATCCGCTGGCCTTGAGGCCTAAGAGCTTCAGAAGAAACGGGGACGGATGCAGGTTGGGCTGTGGTCCGTTGGGGGTGGAATTCTCCTCGGCCGGAGGGCTGGGTGGTCTTTGTTCCTGGCGTAACTGGAAGTAGGGACTCAATAGCTTGGCCTTTCCGAGATGGTTCCGGTTAAGAGTTGACGGGTGGTTGCGACGGTGACACCCGGGACGGCGGGCAGGTAGTTCTTGTAAACGCTGATGTGAAAGCAAGCCTGCTGGAATTCCTCCTCGACGTCGATCCTGCCCTGGTCCATGAGCGGGCCGAGGTAGGCGCGCATCCAGGCAATCTGGGCGAGGGAGAGACCGTGCTTGGCGATGTCGACGGCCTGGCCGGTAAGGTGGGGCGAAGCCTCTTCGCCGGCGGCTGATGCGGCGTTGCCGTTGACGCGGAGCAGGCGCTGCTGGAAGGCGACGGTGCGGACGGCGGAGTTGACCTGGAGCGGGGTGTGGAAGTTGGCATAGAAGTCGCGGGCAAGGATGGCGAGGAAGGTGGCGGTCCAGGGACGCGAATAGCGGCGGTTCGCCGGAAGGCGGTCGTCGACGCGGAGGGTTTCGTTGACAGGCAGGGCCACCAGCTTCTTCTCGCGCAGGAGATCGAGCAGGCCGGCGTCGTCCTGCACGCGGCCAAGGCCTTCACGGTCGGCCATGAGGTTCTGATGGAGGAGAATCTCGCGCGAGCCGTAGAGCGGCGGAGGCACGATGAGGTGACCGCGGCTGTCGTAGAGCGAAGCGACGTGGAGCGTGGGCAACTGGACGGGCGTGAGCGCGGCTTCGTCGAAGGGCTTGATGGGTGGCGGCAAGGGCGACGATGCGATGTTGGGGGCCGGTTCGTCGCCGGTGGCGGTGCCGTCGCCGGGAAGACGGTTGGCGTGGGAGGCTGCGCGGTTGGCGGCGAGGATGGCGTCGTGGGCAGCCGCATCCTGCTGGGCGCGCGCGCGGGACCGGCGAGCGGCAGCGGCTTCAGTGGGGTGGGCAGCCTCGAGGAAGTCGCGGGGGGAGGCCTTGCGTCGGGCCGCGGGGGTGGGTTTTGCAGCCGCGTGGGCGGCGCCACGGGCGATGGGGGTAACGCGGGCGGCGGTCTTAGGCGCGGTGCGATCGTGGGACGAGCGACGGCTGGTGGCAGTGCCGACCAGGCGGGCCGGGGGCCGGGTGAGTGTCCGGATAGGCTTGGCCGACAGGGGACGGGGGCACAGTAGAGTCCAGGACAGCACCATCAGGGCAGTGGTCGCGGCGTGTCTTTGCATGCTAATTTTTGGAGGCGCGCGGAGGCACCAGAGCAACTTTTACCCTATCGTGAACGTAGACATGCGATAAGTATTCAAGCAGGTTCTGTGTACCGATCGGTTAATGCGGGGGCTGGGGGAGGGACGATTTGTGAGCGTGTCGCGGGGTCTTCTGCCGGGGGATGTGCCTGTAAAATTCAGATACTGATTTCCAAGGAGGAAGGGTGCGTCGAGTTCTGGCGGCAGTGGGAGTGGTGGCGGCGGTGGTGCTGGCCGGTGCGTGGTTGCGGCCGGTGACAGCGCAGGAGGGGGCGAACACGCCCGCGTTTTATACGGAGAAGGTGCGGCCGATTCTGCAGACGAACTGCGGGAAATGCCACTTCGACGTGAACCACAAGGGCGGGCTGAGCCTGATGACCAAGGCGTCGACGCTGAAGGGCGGACGCGATGGCGTGGTGATTGTGCCCGGTGATCCTGCGAATAGCCTGCTGGTGAAGCTGATCCGGCACGAGGGGCCGGCGGATGATCCGAAGCCGATGCCGCCGAAGTCGCCGAAGATCAGCGATGCGGATATCGCGACCATTACGGCATGGGTAAAGGCGGGCGCGGTGATGCCGAACGATCCTCCGCAGTAGCTTGCGTCAGTGGGATTTGGGGAGACTTCAGCCAGTGTTGCGGAGGCCGGCGGCGATGCCGTTGATGGTGGCGATGATGGCGCGGTCGAGTTCGGCGTCGGGGGGCTGGCCGGCGGCGGTGGCGGCGCGCTTGCGGCGGAGGAGTTCGACCTGGATGAGGGACATGGGGTCGACGTAGGGGTTGCGCAGGCGGATGGAGTGCTCGAGGACGGTGTTGGTCTGGAGCAGCGCGGACTGGCCGAGGACGGCGAGGACCATGCGGCGGGTGAGCTCGAACTCGGCCTCGAGGACGGAGAAGACGCGGGCTCTGAGCTGCTCGTCTTCGACCAGGGCGGAATACAAGCGGGCGATGGCGAAGTCGGCCTTGGCGAGGCCCATTTCGACGTTGCGGATGATGTCGATGAAGAGAGGAAAACCGCGGGCCATGGATTGGAGCTGGGCGAGATTGAGGGCTTCGAGCGCGGCCTGAGCATCTGTGTCTCCCACCCTTTCCGATGCAGCCGGAAAGGATGGGGCACCCGGGCTTTCGGGGGAAACGCAGGTCCTTCGACTTCGCTCGGGATGACAGCATTGGGGGCGGGGACGTAGTTCTGGATGAAGTGCTGGAGGGCGTGGCCGACGCCGAAGTAGGCGGGGACGAGCTGGCGCGACTGCATCCAGCCGAAGACCCAGGGGATGGCGCGCAGGTCTTCCATGCTGCGCTTGCGAGCGCTGCTGGCGTCGCTACGCTTGGCGGGACGCGAGCCGATGCGGGCGTGTTCCAGTTCGGCGACGGGCGTGGACTGTTCGAAGTAGGTGAAGGTGTCCGGGTTGTCGACGATGTGCTTGCGGTAAAAGGCGTAGGAGGTTTCGGAGATCTGGTCGAGGGCGGATTCCCACTCGGGGAGGATTTCGCCAGTCAAATGAGGGATGTAGGTTGCGGAATCGGTGGCAGCAGAAATACGGGGATTCTTCGGTCCGCTCAGAATGACAGACTCATTTCTTTCTTCGAACTCCTGGTGCTGGAGGATGGCGTCGGGGCGGGCGAGGGCGTCGAGGGACGCGGCGATCATCAACTCCAGGTTGCGCTCGGCGAGGATGACGTCGGAGTACTTCCAGTTGAGCACTTCGCCCTGCTCGGTGATGCGCAGTTCGCCGGAGAAGCTGTCCATGGGCTGGGCAAAGATGGCACGGTGGGTGGGGCCTCCGCCGCGGCCGACGGTGCCGCCGCGGCCGTGGAAGAGGCGCAGGGTTACGCCGCAATCGCGGGCGACCTGGTAGAGGGCGCGGTGCGCCTTCCATATCTCCCAGGTGCTGGTGATCATGCCGCCGTCCTTGTTGGAGTCGGAGTAGCCGAGCATGACCTCCTGGCGGTGGTCCCAGGACGCGAGCAGGGGTTTGTAGGCGGCGGAGGTCCACAACGCGCGCATGATGGCTGGAGCGTTGCGCAGGTCCTCGATGGACTCGAAGAGCGGGACGGGCTGCAGGCCTGGGTCGGAGTCGTTGGGATCGCCGGATCCGGCGCAGCCTTCGACGCGGACGCCTCCCAGGCGGGCCAGCCAGAGGACGTGGAGGACATCTTCCGTAGAGGTGGCACCGCTTATGACGTAGCGCGGAAGGGATTCCGGCACGTAGTCGCGCTTGAGCGCGGCGATGGCACGGAAGGTGGCCATCACTTCAGTGGTCTGCGGGGTGAGCGCGGGAGGGAGGGTGAGATCCTGCTTCCCACCCAAGCGGAGCTTGGATGGGGCACCCGTCTGATTCCCACCAAGGCCGAGGTTGGATGGGGCACCCGCCAGGTCGGTGGCGGGCTGCCAGGCGGAGATTTCGGCGATGGCGGCGGCGTGGACGCGCGCGTGCTGGCGAATGTCGAGCGTCTGCAGGTGCAGGCCGTAGGTGCGGACCTCGAGCAGCAGCGGGTCAATGAGCATGCGCGCGAGGCGGCGGCCACGGTTGCGGAGCAAACTGGAGCGCAGCACGTTGAGGTCGTTGATGAGCTCGGCGGCACGGGCGTAGGGCTTGAGCGGGGACGCCGCAGGCAACTCGACGGACATGTGCGGGGCGCCGCCGAGGCGCATCATGATGCAGCCGACCAGCAGGCGGGTGGACTCGTAGGGGATGCGGTTTTCGAAAGCGGTTTGGCCGGCGGAGCGGAGCTGCTCGAGATAGCTTCCCAGCAGCAGCGTCAGTTCGGGCGAGACGGCGATAAGCCGCGTGGAGGGGGCGAGTTGGTCGAAGAGGTTCTGCAGCCGGTTGCGGTAGTGGGTGAGCAGGAGGTCGTGCGCCATGGCGAGCGCCTCGCGAGTGGCTTCCGGCGTGACGAAGGGATTGCCGTCGCGGTCGCCGCCGATCCAGGAGCCGAAGCTGACCAGTTGGGGCAGCTCGGCGAGGGCTGGTTCGACGCCATACTCGGTGGCCAGGGCGGAGGCGATCTCAGCGTAGAGGACGGGCAGAGTGTCGAAGATGGAGGACTCGTAGTAGTCGAGCGCCATGCGGATCTCGTCGCGCACGGCGGGGCGAACCTGGCGCACATCGTCGGTCTGCCATAGTGCGGTGATCTCGGCGATGACTTCCTGCTGCAACTCTTCCAATCGGGACTCGGGAACGGGAATGCGGTCGAGCTGTTCGAGCAGGTCGGAGATACGGCGGCGCTTGAACATGACGGCGCGGCGCGCGACCTCAGTGGGGTGCGCGGTAAAGACGGGGGTGACGCAGATGCGATCGAGCAGTGCGCGAGCCTGGTCGGCGGTGACTCCGGCGAGACGCATCTGGCGCAGGGCCCCACGCAGCGAGCCGCGCTGCGGTTCGGCGTCGGGATGGAGTTGGCTGGAAAGACGGCGGCGCTTGCGGTGGTTGGTCTCAGCCAGGTTGATGAGCTCGAAGTAAAAGGCGAAGGCACGAGCGAGCTGGTAGGCGGAGGGCAGGCTGAGCGCCTCCACGCAGCGCAGTGCGTGCTGGAGCGGGTCCGCGGCAGCGACAGGACGCCGCCTGGAACCGGCGGCGCGGGGTGATGGGGAGCCGGGCTGGGGGGCGCCGGACTCTTCGGCTTCGCGGTGGGCAATTGCGGTCTGGCGCAGTTCCTCGACGGCCTCGAAGACAGGTAGGCCCGCCTGCTCGCGCAGCACCTCGCCGAGCAGCATGCCGAGGGAGCGCACGTCGCGGCGCAAGGGAACTTCTTTGAGATCGCCAGCAGGCGCCAGCAGTTCGGCCAGACGCTGGGACCAGTTTGCCGCAGACCAGAGTGAGGGCATGGTTTAATTATGCACTGTAGGGGTCGAGGAATCGCTTCCGGTGAATCCGGTCAGCGTCGGGAGGTGCGCCCGCCGACGGTATTCCAGGTGAAGCCGAGCCTGGCCGAGAAGCTTTGGTTCCAGACTCCATTATCCAGCATCTGGCCGAGGTATTCCCCGGGAATGAGAGTGACCGACAAGCCCTGGGTGATCCGATGCTCAAAGCCGAAGCCGCCAATCACGATTGGATTCCAGTCGCGGGCCGGATTGAACTGAGTGCTCAGCCGCATGTTCCCACCCTCCGCGAAGACGAACAGCGTGAACATCGATCGCGGGGTGAAGGTATACCTGGGTCCCGCAGCCAGGATGAACCTGGACTGGCCGGGATAAACCGAGCGCATGTAGAGGCCCGAAATGTCTCCCTGCAGGCCGAAATGCCCTGAAAGATTGACCTCGGGAGTGGCGGACCAACCCCACAGGCTGCGATTGTGGCCGTACTGCTCATCGTCGAAGACATAGACGCCACTCGCGGTCAAAGAGGTCACCGGGGTGGGCAGCGAGGCGGTCGGCAACGCAGCCGCTGCACCCTCAGCATAGAGCGCCGGCGACAGCACGAGCCGAAGTGCCAAAAGCGCCAGCAGGTGTCGATGCATCTTCATAGGCCCATTTCCACAACTCGCGGAGGGCCGTGAGCCGGCCAACCAGGATGCGGTAGAAGATGCGCTTGGGGCGTGTGGGGTTGGTGTCGTGAGAGCTAACTCGTTTTCACGAGATTTGAAGGGATGCAGGCGATGTGCCGACGGCGTGCGTCGAAAGGCCGGCTGCTTTGCGCGGAAGGGACAATACCCTGGGCAGCCGAGAACACAGCCCTGTAAATCGGCATAACCGCCGCCCGGGAGGGGGGATTTACATCACCAAGGCGAGTTTTTCCAGTTCTTCCCGCATGGAGGTTAGTGAACCGGATTCGATGGCGGCAACGGCTCCGCGCGCGGCGTGATTGGAGACGCCGTATCCACGCACGTTGAGGAACGAGCTGATGAGTTCCGCCGCCTGCCAGGAATCGAGGCCGGACTGCAGCAACTCTTCGCGCAGTGAGGAGAGATCGGTCGCGGTGAATTTTTCCATCGCGCTTGGTGCGGGTGAATTGATTTCCATGGCCATCCTCCTTTCTCAACTCGTCCAATCGCAGCAAGAGCGATTTCGGTAAGCCAAATGTTACGTGTTCGTTCCGCGTAACAACTTAGCAGATTAGACGCCGATTCCCTGGCCGAGTTGCTAATTATTCTTTCCCCCGGCACGTGACCGCACCATATTACTTTCGGGTTACGCAAATCATACGTAAGGTTTTTGTCAAAGTTTTGTCTGCGACGCGGGTAGGCGGAGTGCGCGAATAAGGCAGATCGAATTAGGAAGCGCGATCGGCGAGCAGTACGGGGATCCCATCGACGATGGGATAGTTGCGGCCGCAGCCGCTGCAGCGCACCGCCGCGGCTGCCAGCGCCAGGGACTGCCGGCATACCGGACAGCAGAGCCAACGGAGGTCGGCTTGCTGGAGCGCGGGCTGGGAAGGTTGATCGGGCATGGTTGCCTGGGTCCCAGGGACTAGGTACAAGGTACTAGGTTCGAGGCCGGAATGAGGTGAGGCGCGGTGCGGGGTACCATAGGTGTCAGAATGAATACCTCGGCACGGATTTTGAATGGAGTGGAAATCGCCGCGGCGATCAAGGCGGAAGTCGCCGAGGAGGTGCGTTCGCTGGCGGCGGACGGCATCACTCCGGGGCTGGCGGTGGTGCTGGTAGGGCATGTTGCGGCATCGGAGATCTATGTTCGGAGCAAGGTAAAGACCTCGGGCGAACTGGGGATTCGGAGTGAGATGCTGACTCCGCCCGAGAGCGTGACGACGGAAGAACTGCTGGCGCTAGTCGCCGATTTGAACGCGCGCGAGGAAGTGGATGGCATCCTGATTCAACTGCCACTGCCGGCACACGTGGATACGCGGCTGCTGCTGGAAGCGGTTTCGCCGGAAAAGGACGTAGATGGTTTTCACCCCGTCAATGCGGGGCGGCTGCTGGGCGGACGGGCGGGGCTGGCGCCGTGCACGCCCGCGGGGATCCTGGAGATTCTGCGGCGCAGCGGACTGCCGGTGATGGGACAACATGCGGTGGTGCTGGGACGGTCGGACATTGTGGGCAAGCCACTGACAATGATGCTGCTGAACGCTTCGGCGACGGTGACGGTGTGCCACAGCAAGACGGTGGACATCGGGCGCTACACGCGCGACGCGGACATTCTGGTCGCGGCGATCGGCAAGCCTGGATTTGTAACCGCTGATATGGTGAAGCCGGGAGCAACGCTGATCGACGTGGGCATCAACCGGGTGACCGATGCGGCCGAGGTGGCGCGATTCTTTCCTGGCGATGCGGAGCGGGCGGCGCAGTTTGCAAAGCGGGGTTCAACGCTGGTGGGGGACATTGACCCGGCGGCGTTCGCTCTGGCGGGGGCGTATACCCCGGTGCCGGGCGGGGTGGGCGCACTGACCATCGCCATGCTGATGCACAACACGGTAAAGGCGGCCAAGGCCAGGCGCGGATCGCGCGTGGCCACAGCTGCGGGGCGAGGGTAGCGCTATGCTGCGCGTGGGCCTGACCGGCGGGCTGAGCAGCGGGAAATCCGCGGTGGCGCATCGGTTTGCGGAGTTGGGCGCGCACGTGCTGTACGCGGATGAGATTGGCCGCGAGTTGATGCAGCCGGGGCAGGAGGTCTATGCGCAGATTGTTGCCAAGTTCGGGCCGGGGGTGGTGACTGCTGATGGATTGCTGGACCGGGCTCTGCTGGCGCGGATTGCGTTTGGGAACGGGCGCATTGAGGAGTTGAACGCGATTGTGCATCCGGCGACCATCGCCAGCCAGGTCGCGACGGTTGAGAAGATCGCTGAGGGCGATCCGGGCGCGGTGGTGATTGTTGAGTCGGCACTGATCTTCGAGACGAAATATGGGGGCGAAGATGGGTGGCACCGGCGGTTCGACAAGATTGTGCTGGTGCGGGCGGCGGAAGAGTTGAAGATTGCGCGATTTGTAGCGCGCGCGTCCAGCAACAGGACACTGAACGACAAGGCGCGGCAGGCGCTGGAGGCGGAGGCACGGAGACGGCTGGCGCAGCAGATCGGCGACGACTGGAAGGCAGCGCATAGCGACTATGTGCTGGACAACGATGGTTCGCCGGAGCAGTTGCAGGCGCAGGTCGAGGCGTTGTGGCCGAAGCTGCGCAATGCGGCGCGGGACGGATGAACCAAGAGGCGGCGGTAGACGTATCCATCAAGAGATCGCGCCTCAGGGGGCGCTTCGACAAGACCCAAGGCGGGCTGTGAGGCGACCGGTTTTGTGGAGGGGCGGATTGCCAATAAAATGGGAGATTGAGCGCTGTACGGCGGTTCGAGCGACTTGAGGAAGCCTTTTCCATGAAACTACGCCCTATTTTGCTAGTGGCCCTGCTGCTGGCCGGGTTCTATTACATGACCACTCACTTCGCGTCGACCGGCGCGCTGGCCGGGTGGCTGAGTGAGCGTGGCCCTGCGGGAACAAATATTGCGTCGATACGCGGCCCCAATGGCACCTTCGACCTGACGGAGGCCTCCGCCGCGCCAGCTTACGACGAAGAGGAGCAGCAGAATATTGCTGTCTACAAGCGGGCGCTGCCCAGCGTGGTAAACATTACTTCCACAGCGGTGGCATGGGATTTCTTTTATGGCGCGTATCCGCAGCAGGGCCAGGGATCGGGTTTCATCCTGAATAAAGAGGGCCTGATTCTGACCAATGCCCACGTGATTGAGAATGCGCAGCGGGTTGAGGTGAAGCTCTCCGACAAGCGCAATTTCAAAGCGGCGGTGGTGGGGGTGGACAAGGGCCATGACCTGGCGATGCTGAAGATCGACGCGCCCAACCTGGTTCCGGCCACGCTGGCGGAGACCAGCTCGGGGCTGGCGGTGGGGCAGCGCGTGTACGCTATCGGCAACCCGTTCGGGCTTTCGGGCACGATGACGCGCGGAATCATCTCGGCCATCCGCTCGGTGCGCAGCCCGGCGAACGACGGCCTGATCGAGGACGCGATCCAGACGGACGCCTCGGTGAATCCGGGCAACTCCGGCGGCCCGCTGCTGAATTCCAGAGGCGAGGTGATCGGCATCACCACGATGATTGCGTCCAATGGCGCGGACCAGTCCTCCGGCATCGGCTTTGCCATCCCCATCAACACGGCTAAGGCGGTGCTGGATGACTTCGCGAAATATGGCAGGATACGGCGGCCAACGCTGGACATTGTGAGCCTGGAGATCGGCCCGGATCAGGCCGAGCAGATCGGCCTGGCCGCTAACTATGGTTTGCTGATCGAGCGGGTACTGCCCGGCGGCGCGGCGGAAAAAGCCGGCCTGCACGGCGGCACGCAGCGGGCGTACGAAGGCAACATTCCGGTGATGCTGGGAGGCGACCTGATTGTCGCATTTGACGGGCAAGAGATCACCAACGCGCAGGACCTCTCCAGCGCGATGAACCGGCACCGCGCCGGCGATACGGTGACCGTGACCGTGTTTCGTGGGCGGCGGCGCATGGACTTCAAAGTGACCCTGGGCGACGCGAAGGACCAGTCACAGGGACCACAGGCCTAGACGCGATTCAGGCAGCCTGGGCGAATCCGTGCAGATTTGTACCTTAGGATGGGTGTGCAGCAAGAAGCACCTATGAGACTGGTCCAGCGAACGACGACGGATGGAATCGCGCCTGCGGTGGTGCGCAACCAGCGCGGCACGACAGGTGAGATGGGCGGACGGGCGGCGGGTTCGCCGCGGCGGGCGAGGCTGTCTGCGATTCTCGCTGCGGCTGCCGCAATCCTCTGCCTTTCCGCGTGGCCGTTGGTGAGGGCCCACCTGCAGTCGATTGCGGTGATGCGTGAAATCACCGACCAGCCGGTGCCTTGGTACGCGCGCGGTGTGACGGGTCCGGTGACAGTTGAGGACTTCACCTTTCCCATCGCGACCCCAACCGGACAGCAGTTGGTACGCGCGCGTCTGTACCTGCCGCTGAACCAGCCGCATGCTCCCGCGATGGTGATCTTCCATGGCGTGCACCACCTGGGCATCGATGAGCCGCGGCTGAAGGGCTTCGCGGCGGCGATGGCCGGCTGCGGCCTGCGTGTGCTGACGCCGGAACTGCCCGGCATCAAGGACTACCGTGTGAGCCAGGAGTCGGCACGGATGATTGGCGAGTCGGTGAAGTGGTTCGCGGCGCAGACGGGCGGGCCAGTGGGCGTGATGGGGCTCAGCTTCTCCGGCGGCCTGGCGCTGGTGGCGGCGGAGGATCCGCAGTACGGCCCGGGCTTCAAGTTCGTCTTCGCCGTGGGGTCGCAGGACTCAATGGACCGGGTGAGCCGGTACTACATGACCGGCCGCGACGTGCGTCCGGATGGCACGACGGAAGTGATGAAGCCGCACGAATACGGTCCGCTGGTGATTGAGTACGAGTATCTCGAGGACTTTGTGCCGGCCGCGGACCTGGAGCCGATTCGCGCGGTATTGCGAGCGCACCTGTACGAGGACAAGGAAGGTGAGGCAGCGGCGCTGCGGGCCTTGAATCCGGTGCAGAGGGGCGAGGCATTGGCATTGATGGATACGACCCTGCCGGCTACGCGAGCCGCTATTGTGGCGGCGATTGAGCGGAACGCCTACAAGTTCCCGGCGCTGTCGCCGGAGGTGCATCTGCACACGCTGACCACGCCGGTGTACCTGCTGCACGGCGAAGCCGACAACCTGATTCCTTCAGCGGAGACGCTGTGGATGGCGAGCGAATTGCCGCGCCACAGCCTGAAGGCAGTGCTGGTAAGCCCGGTGCTGTCGCATGTCGATCTGAAGGAGGCGCAACCGGGAGCGATGGACGAGTGGCGGCTGGTGCATTTCTTCGCGCTGGTGCTGCACGCAGCGGAGACGCCGGGCAAACGCTAGGACAGGCACATTGAGATTTGCGCGGCCGCCTGCTACTTTGCCATGTTGCGGCCCCAACGGAAGCTCGGGCCGACGGAGTAGCGGAAGGTCCAACGGCCGTCGGCGAGGATGTCGTTGAAGGGATGGTTGTAGACCACGTCCATCTGCGCGCGAATGCCCACGTGCTTGCTGATGGAGAAATCGCCTCCGCCTCCGACTCCATAAAAGCCAGTCCAATCCAGCTTGAATCCCGCGGGGGCAAGTTGGGCGACGATGACCTGCTGGAACGGATCGGCCGGGTGGGGAACGGCGCGTTCGCGCAGCGCGCCCAGCGACGGTCGCAGGAAGAGGGTCACCCTGGAGAAATGGCGGTAGGCGAGCTGTGGGCCGAAGGCGAAGGTTTGGGTGGCGGCGTCGGTGGGCACGGCGAGGTGATAGTTCACGGGCAGCAGGCCCAGCGCGATGTATCCCGCCTGCGCCGTGTTGATCTGGGCCTGCAGCGCTGCAGGCAGCAGATTGGTGGTGAGCAGCTGGGAACCCGTGCCTTCACTATAGTCGCCACCGATGGAAAGCCATCGGCGCGGGTTGATCCCGGCCTGTGCGTGGAAGCCATCATGCTCATCCAGGCCGAGCCTGGGACTGTCGATGACAGCGAAGCCGGCGTAGGCATCGTAGCGGCCTATGTAGGTTTGTTGGGCTTTGGCGGAGATGCTGGAGATAGAGAGGCCGGTCGCGATGGCGGCACAGGCAAGAATACGGCGGAAGGCAGCGTTCATTTCGGGACCCTGGGGAGCGCTGCCGCCCAATGTGCTGAGTCGACTGCGGTCGATTTGCATTGGTTTCTTCTGTACGCGGCCAATCTATCGCAGCGTGAGCGTGTTTGTCACTGGAAATGAGACCTGGGAGGCGGATCGCCTTGCCGAACGCGGCGCCGCGGCTGACAATGAAGAACATATGGCTGAGTTGATTACGCTTGCTGCAATAGAGGCTGCCGCTGACCGCATCTCCGGGGTTGCAGCGCGGACAGGGCTGTACCTGGTCGAGCCTGCACGGCTGCGCGCCGCGGGTGTAGCGGAACTGCCGTTCGCGCTGTATATCAAGGCGGAGAGCGAGCAGCCGATTGGGAGCTTCAAGCTGCGCGGGGCGTACAACCGGATTGCGCAACTCTCCCAGGACGAACTGGCGCGCGGTGTGATTACCTATTCCAGCGGCAACCACGCACAGGGTGTGGCGTATGCGGCGCGGGCGTTGGGAGCGAAGGCGGTGATCGTGATGCCGGACAACTCGCCCGCGAACAAGCGCGAGGCCACGGCGGCGATGGGAGCCGAGGTGGTGCTGGTGGGGCCGGCGAGCAGCGAGCGCAAGGCGAAGGCCGAGGAGTTGGCAGCGGTGCATGGCTACACGGTGATTCCGCCGTATGACGACCCGGCCATCATCGCCGGACAGGGGACCTGCGGGTTGGAGATATTGGAGCAGCTTGGGGAGATTGGCAGCGAAGGCGTGGTGGTGCTGTCGCCGGTTTCGGGCGGAGGGCTGCTGAGCGGGATTTCGACTGCGATCAAGCTGGGGATGGTGGAGGGCGCGCCGATACAGGTGTGGGGTGCGGAGCCGGAGCTGGCAGCCGATGCGAAGGAGTCATTCGACACGAAGACTCTGGTGGAGTGGCCGGCGGCGAAGACCACGCGGACCATCTCCGACGGGCTGCGCACACAGTCGCTGGGGGTGCTGAACTTTGAGCACATCCTGCGCTTTGTGGACGGCATTGTGACCGTGGCGGAGGACGAGATTCTGGCGGCGATGCGGGTGATGCTGGCCGCGACCGGCTTGATGGCCGAACCAAGTGGCGCAGTGACGCTGGCAGCGGCGCTGTATCATCACGCGGAATTGCCGAAGTGCGGGCGCATGGTTGCCGTGCTGAGCGGTGGGAACATTGAGCCGGGGCTGCGGCGCGACCTGGAAGCAACCGCCGGGGCAATTGCTTCCGCAGAACGGCCTGTGGGCGTCTAATACTTCCATGAGAGCGATGCGAAGCTTAGCCATTGCAGTGCTGTTGCTGGCGGTGTCGGCCGGCATTGCCCAGAAGAAGTCCAGGGACAACCTGTCAGGGTACGACCGCTCGGCGCGCGCGACCGTCGTGCACCCGGCCATTGTGTACGTGACGGCCGACGATGACGCGACGCACGTCTCCGAGGTGCTTCCCGGGCACGAGGTGGTGGTGATCGAGCGCAACGGCGATTGGGTGCGTGTGTTCGCAAATACCGATCAGCCCGATCAGCAGGACGACCGCGAGACGCCGGAGTTCAGCCCGGACGAGAATGTGTCGCCGGAGTCTGGATGGATCCGGAACAAGGGCCTGGTGACCCCGGCGACACCGAACGGAGACGAGATTCTGTTCGGCATGGGATCGTACCTGGAGGACGAGGCCGCGCAGCCGCACCCACCCAAGGACGCCGCGGAGGAGGCCCACCTGTTGTACCGGCGGGTGGCGGAGTACTATCCCGATTCGCCGCTGGCCGCGGAGGCGGCGTTCCGTTCAGCCGACGTGCGCTGGCAGCTGGACAAGCTGGACATCAGCACACTGCCTTCGGCGAAGGAGCAGGAGGCGTACTTGCGGCCGCAACTTTACGAAGGCGACATGCAGAAGGTGATGAAGATGTACCCTAACAGCAAATTCGCGGCGCTGGCTGCGTACGACATGATCGACAACAAACTGTGCGGGGACTGGCAGGGGCTGCCCAAGTGTCCGGAGATGGAGGCTGGACTGTACGAGCAATACGCGAACCGCTATCCGGACAGCCCCAAGGCCGCTGAGGCACTGTACAACGCCACCTATCGCCAGGGAGTGCTGGTGGAGATGTACCAGGTGCAGGGCGAAAAGAAGCGCAGCGAACAGGCGGCAGCGAATGCGCAGGGGTTGGCCGCTGAGGTGCAGAAGCGATACCCGCAGTCGGATTACGCGGCGCGGGCGGCGAGTATTGCGTACCGTGTGCAGCAGCAGATTCCGGTGTATGGAAATGATCGGGACTGAGCAACAGTTGCGAGGTGTGTGCTCCATCACGTGCGCGCAGCCTTCCCGGATAGAATAGCGGGATGCCAATCTATCAAGTTATTGTTCTGGCCATTGTGCAGGGACTGGCGGAGTTACTGCCTATCTCGAGCTCGGCCCACGTAGTGGTCGCAGAAAAACTAATGGGGATGGACCCGTCGACACCGCAGATGACGCTGCTGCTGGTGATGCTGCATACGGGGACGATGTTCGCGGTGATCGCGTACTTCTGGAAGCAGTGGGTGCAGACGTATTTCTCGAGCGCGGACGCGTTCAAGCGATTTGTAGTGCGGCTGGTGTGGGCGACGGGGATCACGCTGGTGCTGGGTTATGCGCTGATGAAGGTGATCGAACACACCTTGTTCAAAGGGGCACCCAAGGCACAGATTGAGGACCTGTTCGGGCGGCTGGACCTGGTAGCGCCCGCGCTGGCGTGCGTGGGGATTCTGATTCTGATCGCCGGGCTGCGTGAGAAGAAAGCGGATGGCGCAGGGAAGACTGCGGCGAGCGTGGCCGCCAGCATCACGCGGCGGCCAGGAGAAAACGTGACCATGGGCCAGGCGGGATGGATGGGAGTGCTGCAGGGGCTGGCGCTTCCCTTCCGCGGATTTTCACGGTCGGGCGCAACGATCTCCGCGGGCATGCTGACGGGCGCCGCGAAGGAGCGCGCGGAGCGATTCAGCTTTGCGATGGCCGTGGCGATTACGCCGCTGGCGATCGGGCGCGAGGCGTGGCGCGTGATGCATGCCGTCCACTACGCGGACACCTACGGAACGCCGATCGATCTGCACGCAACGGTGGTAATGAGCCTGCTGGGTGCGGCGTTTGCGTTCCTTGCTGGACTAGTGGCGCTGAAGTGGCTGAGCAACTGGCTGGAGAACGGGCGCTGGTATCTGTTCGGGATTTATTGCCTGGCGGCGAGCGTGGTGGTGTTCTGGCTGCACACCCAGGGGTATTGAGGAGTGAAGGGGACTTGGCGCAGGTGTGCGGCGAAGTAGACAAAAACTGAGCCGGTCTCGTTCGAATGAACTCAACCGGCCTCTTAGCAGTTGTGTGTGTGTCCGGGACCGGCGAATCAGCCCATGGATCGTATCCGTACAGCCCGCGGCATCAGGCCATATCGTGCTGCGAACTAAGGTGAAGGTAACTTCGCAATTGGGAAAGCGCTATAGGAAACGACGGCAGATTACCAAAGATGCGGATCGTAACCGGGCCCGGTCGCAGCTCGATTTTGAGACTGCCGAGCGGGCCGATATTCACGCAAAGGTCATTGGGACTTCAGGCCAGTTACCAGGTGTTGCCCTGCTGGAGGAACTCGGGACTGACCGGGTTCTCGTAGACGGAGTAGTCGCGAGTGACGACGGTGAGACCGCTTTCGGAGACGAAGTAGTTCTTCTTGTCCTCGTTGGGGTCGTAGCCGATGACCGTGCCGTCGGGAATGTGGACGTCGCGATCAATGATGGCGTGGCGGATGCGGCAGTGGCGGCCAATGTTGACGTGGGAAAAGATGATGGACGAGTCGACATCGGCGTAGGAATTGACGCGTACATCCTGAGACAGGACAGAGTTGCGCACGACCGATCCGGAGACGATGGAACCAGCGCAGACGACGGAGTTGATGGCCATGCCGGTACGTCCGGGTTCGCCGAAGACGAACTTGGCGGGAGGGTACTGGTAAGGCCGGGTGCGCATGGGCCAGGATTTGTCGTAGAGGTTGAAGACGGGCGAGATGCCGGCCACGTCCATGTTGGCCTCGAAGTAGGCCTCGAGGGTGCCGACGTCGCGCCAGTAAAGGGCGTTCTTCTTATTCTCGTCGACGAAGTTGAAGGCGTGCATCTTCACCCGGCCGAGCATCTTGGGCAGGATGTCGTGGCCGAAGTCATGGGTGGAGTCGGGGTCTTCCGCATCCTTCATCAACTCCGGGAGCAGGGTGTCGGTGTTGAAGAGGTAGATGCCCATGGAGGCATCGACCATCTCGGGATTGAAGGGCGAGCGCACGTCAGTGGACTTGGGCTTTTCCACGAACCCGGTGACCTCAGAGTTGCGCGCCACCTCGACCACGCCGAAGCGCGAGACGTCTTCCGGGGCAATGGGCAGAGTGGCGAGGGTGACGCCGGCGCCGGAGTCCTGGTGCTGCTGGAGCATGCGGCCATAGTTCATCTTGTAGATGTGGTCGCCGGAGAGGATGAGGATGTAGCGCGGCTCCTCTGCGCCGATGGAGTAGATGTTCTGGTAGACAGCGTCGGCGGTGCCCTGGTACCAGGACTTCGATACGCGCTGCATGGGCGGAAGAATCTCAATGAATTCGCCGAGTTCGTTAGCGACCACCGTGCCCCAGCCCTCGCGGATGTGCCGGTTGAGGGAAAGCGCCTTGTATTGCGTGAGGATGTAGACATGACGCAGATCGGAGTTGATGCAATTGGAGAGGGTGATGTCGATGATGCGATACTGGCCGGCGAAGGGGACAGCGGGCTTGGCGCGATCGCGAGTGAGCGGGAAGAGCCTTTCGCCAGCGCCACCAGCAAGCAGCACACCGAGTGTATCTCTCATGGTCCTCTTACCTCGAAACCGAAGTGCAGATTAGCATACGACGAAACCACAGCAGTTTGATAGCTTTAGTGCCTCATCGAGATAGGATGCCAATCCATCGCGACGCGCATCTGGAGCGAATCGAGAGTCTACCACGCGCGCATCGCTGCATGCGTGTGGCGGGGAACAAGAAATGAGATGGGGCCGTCTGCACAGCGAGACGCGACCAGGCGTCCATGGCTGGATGCCCTGGGGGCGAGAAGATAAGCTAGGCGCCGGCGGAAGGGTTCGCGGCTGGGCCGGTTGGCGGATCCAGGCCGACGTCGTCGGCATGGCCGTCCGATTCGGATTCGACGGCGGAATCGGAATCGGGAAGGCTGATACGGAGTGACTTGAGAAAGTTGAGGTCGTGGCTGGTGAACGCGCCGGGTTGGCCGCGGCGTGACGGCTCGGCCGGGTCTGACTCGGTTTCCACCTGGTTGAGACCGATGGTCGCCTCCAGCATGAGCATCACATCGAAGCCCTGGTCGCGAATGTTCTTGACGACCCCGGCGATGTGTTCCGATTCGGAGACAGACTCGTGGATTGCCTCTCCGAGCTTCTGGATCAGGTTCTTCACTTTTTGATTCAATGCCACCTCCGGGCTGCCCTGGGATCGAACTCCTGCTGCAATTCATCCGCATCGGGTATTCCCGGCCCAAAACGGCGGGAACGGCATTGCGGTCCACTTGTCCGACTACTATACCCCCGGTCGATAGCAGCCGCAACGCCCATTTCCGTGGATCAATCGGGCACCAGATTTTTGAGCACCATGCAGATGGGATGGCCGCAGGACCAGGATGCGATCCGGAACCCTGCGGCCTTCCGGGGTAATTGCCGGTTAGTTTCCGGTGGTGCGAGTGGTGGAGTTGTCCCGCGACGAGTTTTGCTGAGTCGACTGCTGCGCAGCGATTGCGAGATTGAAGTCGCTGCCACTGGGAACTTTTATGTCGGGCTTGCTGGCGGCGACGAAGACCCCCGAATTCTGGCTGGTCACCTTGCTGTGGAAGTCGATCCCGGAGGCCACGCCGATCTGGTCCACTCCGGTCGTTTTGCTATTCCAGTCATTGATGGGGGCCTCGCTGTTGTAGCCGTTGTAAACGCTGACCGACTCATCCGCCGGCGTGTAGAAGCCGACGACCGTAGCTTTGATGGGGATTGCCTGGCCATCCTTCAACTGTGCGGTGGTGAACTGGATTGCCAGCTTCGAATCGGCCTTGATATTGCTATCGTCGGTGGTCACGGTGCCGAGAAGTGTCGTGCCGCTGGGCAATTGCGTGCCGTTGGACAGGCGGACTTTCTGGTTGAGGGTCGCCTTGAACGTCGCGCCGGGTTGCAGTTTGCTGGAATCCAGCGGTTCCACCAGTTTTGCGCTGGCCGGCACCATCTTGGCCGCCAGACTGGTTGCGGCCGCCGTGGAGGTTTGTGCGGGATTCGGGGAGTCCTGCGCGCAGAGCGCGAAGGGCAGCATGGTGAAGGTTGCGACGATTGCCATCGTGGGGAGGAATTTTTGTTTCATTGAGGCTCCTTTGTACAGCGCCTTGGAGCCTCCGCTATGCGAATCTGCCGAGGCCCACGGCTAGATTGCTGTCATATTTGTAGACGAGCGCAGCGCAACCTTAGTTTCAGAGAAGTTGCTTGCGAGGCGCGTGGATTCTGGGCAAATCTGAGTTTCAGGGCATGAAAATCGTGTTGTGAATGTAACCGCTTAGCATGCAATTCGCACCGCCGCGCCGGGGATGGAATGAGCAGAGGCGGCTCGAAGCGGCGGTGTGCTCCTAAAGGACAGTGAGGGAAGGACTTTTACCGAACGAGGCAAGAAGGCTAGACTTTCAGCATGGACAGGGTTCGCTTTGGCCGGGCGCTTGGCTATGGGGCGCGGCACGCGGTGAAGACGGTTGTGGCTGCGGTGGATGCGGCTACAACAGAGGGTCCCGCGAGCCAAAGGGTGAGTCCTCGTGCGAATAACGGCCAGGCAACAGCGGCACCGCCCGCGCCCACGCAATCTCCGCCGGTGAGGCCGATTGCGGATGCCGCACGGGTGACGGCCCGGACCGTGCCCCAGGTGCGGAGCACACAAGGGGGATTGTGGCGCGGAACACGGCGCTTTGGCGAGGCGGTGTGGAGACCCTTTGTGCGGCTCTCGGGGGTGCTTGGGTTGGAGGTTTCGGGGGTCTTCTTCGGAATCTTTGCGCTGTTTGCGCTGGCCGCTGTGGTGCGAATGCGCGCGGACTGGCGCCCGCACAGCGCGGGCAACACGCAACTGCTGGTGGCCGTGGCGATGCTGCTGGTCTTTGGATACTTCTGTGTCAGCAACTTTCTGCGCGCGCGACGGCGGGAACGGCAGCGGTAAGTGATCTCGATCACCTGCGTGTGGTTGGGTGGGACGATACACTCGGGACGCAAGAGGGAATGAACGTGTTGCGAGTGATTGCCGGATTTGCGTTTTCGATATTGGCGGGCCACGTGGTGCTGTGGCTGCTGATTGAAAGAACCCTGTGGCCGTATGTGAGCAAGCACCATCCACCCGATCCGGAACACCAGAAGTCGCGCCTGAGTTGGATGGTGGGAGTGCTGGAACGGGCCATCTACACCGGTGCGCTGATGGTGCCGGGCAGCGGGATCCAGCTGGTGGCTGGCTTTCTGGCACTGAAAGTCGCATCCCGCTGGCATAGCTCCTCCGGCCCGCGCTCCACGGTGGACAGCGACAACATCTGGATGATCGGCACCTGCCTTTCGCTGCTGTTCGGCGTGGCCGGCGCATGGATTGCCCTGGGACATATGCCTGCGCTGGCGAACATCAAGTCCATCGATCCGGTGCAATAGAGTTGGCAGTTGCGGCTAAGATTAGAGGATGGGCAATCGTTCCTGGAGTTCGCTGCGTCGGCCGGTGGTGTGGCCGGTCGCTCTGCTTTTCCTGGTGGCGACGATGGGTCGGACTCAGGAACCGGCCGCACATATTCCTACCGCCCGCGGGACGACGCTGACGGGCGTCGAGATGGCGCTGCCGAACTCGTTGCACGGGAAGATTGGAGTTCTGGTGGTGGGATTCAGCCATGCTTCAGGCGAGCAAATCGCGGACTGGGGGCGCCTGATTGAGGCAGACTACGGAAAGTCGCCGGGGCTGGTGTACTTCGAGATGGCCATGGTCGCGAGCTCGCCGAAGATGCTGCGCGGGATGATCGTGAAGAGCATGGCGTCGGCCGTGCCGGCGGCCGAGCGGTCGCACTTTGTGCCGTTGGCCGAGGACGACAAACCCTGGCGAGCAGTAACGCACTGCGACGAGGCAAACGATGCCTACCTGCTGGTGGTTGATGGTAACGGCAGAGTGGTGTGGCAGACCCAGGGCGATGCGACGGATGCGGCCTACGCGGAGTTTAAAAAGGCGCTGGATGGCTTCCTGGGAGCGGCTGGGGCAAACTAAGAATTTCTGCTGAGCGATACTGAGACAAGGGGCCGCTGAAAGTGCGGGCCGGAGGACTTCCCAAATGGTTGAGATGGCAGCGACATTGCGCAAAACGGCGCTGAATGCGATCCATCGCGCGCACCGGGCGAAGATGGTCGACTTCGGCGGGTGGGATATGCCGGTGGAGTACTCGGGCCTGGTGGCCGAGCACATGGCAGTGCGCACGGGGGTGGGCCTGTTCGACGTGTCGCACATGGGCGACATCCAGTTTCGCGGGCCGGGATCGCTGGCGGCGGTGCAACGGCTTTGCATGAACGACGCTTCGAAACTGACAGCGGGGCAGGCACACTATTCGGCGATGCTGTACCCGGACGGCTGCTTTGTGGACGATGTGGTGGTGCACAAGCTCAGCGATAACGATTATTTGATCGTGATCAACGCCGGCACGCGGGAGAAGGACGTTGCCTGGGTGCGGAAGCAGGTCGGGCATATGCCGGGCATCCACATCAGTGACTATTCGGACCTGTACGCGCAGCTTGCGATTCAGGGACCGAAGGCGGTGGATACGCTACAAAAGCTGACAGAAACCGATTTGAGCGCAATCAAGAATTACCACTTCACGTGGGGCAAGGTCTGCGGCCTGTACAACGTGATGATCGCGCGCACCGGATATACCGGAGAGGACGGGTTTGAGATTTACATCCCGTCCGACGAGCCGACCAGCGGGCGGGTTTGGGGCGAGGTACTGCAGGCCGGCGCTGAGTTCGGGATTCTGCCCTGCGGGCTGGGCGCGCGGAATACGCTGCGGCTGGAGGCGGCGATGGCGCTCTATGGGCACGAAATCTCGGAGACGATCAACGTCTTCGAGGCCGGCCTGGGGCGGTATGCAAAGCTCGATAAGGGCGTGGACTTCGTGGGGCGCGAGGCACTGGTGACGGTCGAGGCTGCGGGCGGTCCGAAGCGCAAGCTGGTGGGGCTGGAGATGATTGAACGCGGCATCGGCCGGGATGGCTATCCGGTATGCACCATGGGAGGCGAGAAGATCGGCGCGATCACCAGCGGGTCGCCGGCGCCCTTCCTGAAGAAGAACATCGCACTGGCCTATGTGCCCATCCAATATGCGAGCCTGGATGAGGTGGTTGCGGTAGAGATCCGCGGCCAACTGGTGAAGGCGCGCGTGGTGCCAACGCCGTTCTATAAGCGGCCAAAGGGGCCGGCTGCGAAACCTGCCTGAGAAATGCACTCCGCCGAACAGCTACACTGGGAATACTGCACCACAGAGGATTGGAGACTGCACCAATGGCCTACCCTGTCAATTACAAGTACACCAAGGAGCATGAGTGGATTTCGGTCGAGGGCGCGGCCGGGACCGTAGGCATTACAGACTACGCACAGAGTTCGCTGGGCGACATCGTCTTCGTCGACCTGCCCAAGGTGGGCGACGCCCTGGAGGCGGGCAAGATCTTCGGTTCGGTGGAGAGCGTGAAGGCGGTGAGCGACCTCTATTCGCCCGTATCTGGAACGGTGACGGCGATCAATGAGGAGTTAAAAAACGCGCCGGAATGGATCAACGCGGACGCAAATACGACCTGGATGCTGAAGCTGACCCTGACGGATCCGGCTGAACTGGATACGCTGCTGTCGGCGGCGGACTATGAGAAGTTTGTCAGCGAGGAGACGGGACACTAGATGCGCTATTTGCCCAAGAGTCCGGCGGACCGCAAGGAGATGCTTGCAGCGATCCACGAGACGACGCCGGAGATCGCGTCAATCGACGACCTGTTTTCGACCATCCCGGCTGAGTATCAACTGAAGCGCGACCTGAAGGTTCCGCGGCAACATTCGGAATCGGAGATTGTCGACCGCTTTCGGGAGTTTGCCGAGAACAATGCCGCTGGATACGCGAGCTTCCTTGGCGCGGGCGTGTATTGCCACTACAAGCCGGTGATCATCGATTCGCTAGTGCTGCGCGGGGAGTTCCTGACCAGTTACACACCCTACCAGCCGGAGATTTCGCAGGGCACACTGCAGGCCATGTTCGAGTTTCAGACCATGATCTGCGAGCTGACCGGCATGGAGATCGCGAACGCGTCGATGTACGACGGATCGACGGGCACGGCCGAAGCGATGATGATGGCCGTTCGAGTAACCGGCAGAGATAAAGCGGTTATAGCCCGGACGGTGCATCCGGAGTACCGAGAGGTCATCGCGACCTATGCGCAGCATCAGGAGATTCCGATCGGCGAGGTCGGCTACGCGGCAAATGGGCGAGTGGATATGGCGGCGCTGGATGCGGCGATTACGAGTGAGACGGCCTGCGTGATGATCCAGTCGCCAAACTTCTTTGGGACGATCGAGGATGTCGCGGCGATTGCGGCGATGGCCCACGCGAAGGGCGCGCTGCTGATCGTTTCGATTGCCGAGGCGGTGTCGTTGGGCATTGTGCGGCCGCCGGCGGAGGCGGATATCGTGGCGATGGAGGCGCAGTCGTTTGGCGTGGCGTTGAGCTACGGCGGGCCATACTGCGGCGTGATTGCGTGCAAGGAGAAGTTCCTGCGGCAGATGCCCGGACGCCTCGTGGGCGAGACGAAGGATATGGACGGCAAGCGCGGCTACGTGCTGACGCTGTCCACCCGAGAGCAGCATATCCGGCGGGAGAAAGCGACGAGCAACATCTGCACCAACCAGGCGCTGGTAGCAATGATGGTGACGATCTTCCTGACCGTCTATGGCAAGCAGGGTCTGCGCGAACTGGCCGAACATAACCTGGCAAAGGCTGCCTATCTTAGCAGCGTGCTGACCGACTCAACCGGTCAATCTGACCCGTCAGGTTGTCATTCTGAGCGCAGCGAAGAATCCACGTATTTCCCTCACACCGCCCCCAGGCTTCTCTTCGAGGGCGCACCGCGCTTCCACGAGTTTGTGCTGGAATTACCGGCGGGGGCGGAGGAGACGAACGCTTCCCTGCTCGACAACAAGATTATCGGCGGACTGCCGCTCGAGAAGTGGTACCCGGAACTGGGACCGAATGCGAGCCTGTGGTGCGCCACCGAGATGACCACACGCAAGCAGATGGATGCCGCGGCAGAGGCTTTGCGGTCCGTGGCTTCGGCTGAGTTGGCGAGGACTTAGGACATTGGATATTTCCGCGATTGAAGGCGAGGAACTGAAGGCGGTGGAGTTCGTAGAGGACTTCCTGCAGCTTCGCTTTGACGATCCGCTGCTGACGCTGCATGACTGGCCGTACGTGATGCTGGCGGATTTTTCGGTGGGGTTCGGCGAGCCGGAGTATCGCAATGCACTCTGCGCGCAGATCGGAGAGACGGTTGAGAAGGCGATGCTGGAAGAGGATGACGCGTTGACGATTCAGTTTGGCAACGGCGTGGTGTTTGGGCTTTCGCTGCGGGAAGAAGATCGGGATACCCCGGAGTCGGGGAGCTATTCCGCCACAGGTGATGAGACGGATGCGCAGGAGTTTTAGAGGATCGAGGCAGTTCGAATGAGTTTGTCCGCAGGTTGGTTCCTCCTCGCTGGCGGAGTTCTCAGTGCATTCAGATGCGCAACGGCAAAGAAGTTTTATAAGTCTGATTTCGCAAACAAAGTGGATATTAATATTCCCGAGGAAGACCATCAAGCCGAGGTTCGCGTGGATCGTCGAGGCCGATCGCTTCTTGTTGCCCTCGGCTTCGTAGTCGCTGCCGTCGGCGCGTTATTGATCCAGCGAGCGCACAACTGGATCCCGTTTTCGCATTAGGGGCGATTCGTAGTGGCAAAATGAGGATTGAGATGTCAGAAATGAAGTTTATAGGCATACCAAGAAAGGCGACGACGCATGTCAACCAGAACGAAGGGTTGATGTTTGAGAAGTCGTCGCCGGGAAAAAAGGCGTATCGGCTGGCGGAGTTGGATGTGCCGGCGGTGGACGCCAGTTCCCTGCTGGGCGCGAGTGCACGCGCGGACCTGGGCGTGATGCCGGAGTTGAGCGAGATTGAGATCATTCGGCACTTCACGCGGCTGTCGACGTGGAACTACGCGATCGACCTGGGGATGTATCCGCTCGGCTCCTGCACCATGAAGTACAACCCGCGGGTGAACGAGGCGGTGGCACGGCTGGAAGGAATCGCCGAGGCGCATCCGTACCAGCCGGAAGCGTTGTCGCAGGGATGCCTAGGTATCATGAAGCTGCTGCAGGACTGCCTGATCGAGATCACCGGCATGGACGCGATCACACTGCAACCGGCGGCGGGCGCGCATGGCGAGTTCACTGGAATATTGATGTCGCGGGCGTACCACGAGTCGAAGGGCAACGCGCGCAAGACGGTCCTGATTCCAGATTCGGCCCATGGGACGAATCCGGCCACCGCGGCAACCGCAGGCTACCAGGTGGCGAACCTGAGATCGAATGCGCAGGGCATGGTGGATCTCGCCGAGCTGGAGCGGATGGTGGATGAAGATACCGCGGCGCTGATGCTCACGAATCCTTCGACCATCGGGGTCTTTGAGAGCGAGATCCATAAGATTGCGGACATCCTGCATGCGAAGGGTGCGCTGCTCTACATGGACGGTGCGAACATGAACGCGCTGGTGGGCAAGACGCGGCCGGGCGACTTTGGCGTGGACGTGATGCACCTGAACCTGCACAAGACGTTTTCGACGCCACATGGGGGCGGTGGGCCGGGGAGTGGGCCGGTGGCGTGCAAGAAGGTCCTGGAGCCGTTTCTGCCGACGCCAGTGTTGATCACGCGTGAGGATGGTTCCCTGGGGCTTGACTACAACCGCCCGCAAAGCGTGGGGCGCGTACGCGCGTTCTATGGCAACTTCGGAATGTTTGTGCGTGCGCTGGCGTATATCCTGGCGAATGGGCCGGACGGACTGCGGCAGACTACCGAGGACGCCGTTCTGAATGCCAACTACATTCGCGCGAAGCTGGAAGGCACGTTCGAGCTGCCCTTCAAGACGCAGACGCTGCACGAGGTGGTCTTTTCGGACCGTGCGCAGGCAAAAAATGGGGTGAAGACGGGCGACATGGGCAAGCGCCTGATCGACTACGGCTTCCACGCCTACACGGTCAGCTTCCCGATGATCGTCCCCGGCGCGATGATGATTGAGCCAACCGAGAGCGAAAGCCGCGAGGAGTTGGACCTGCTGATCGACGCGCTGCAGCAGATTGCACGAGAAGCGGCGGAGAATCCCGAACTAGTGCAGACGGCCCCCCACAACACGCGCGTCCGGCGGATGGATGAGACCGCGGCAGCGCGCAAACCCGTCCTGCGTTGGCAAGGGCCCGCCGAGGAAGTGGTTGTCGATTCCGCAGCCAAGGAGTGGTAACGCTATGAAGAAATGGATTATCGCCGCTTTGCTCTTCGCCCCATTCGCGGTCGCGCAGCAAACTCACAAGGAATATGAGCCACCGAGCGCACCCGGCGCCGGCCAGAAACTGCTCGCGCAATTTGTGGGGGACTGGGACATGGTCAAGACATTCTTTCCGGCGACCGGAGCGCCTGTCGTAACCAAGGGAACATGCAAGCAGTACATGATCCAGGGGGGCAAGTTTCTGCAATCGGATTTCGTCTTTTTCGATACGGATGGAAGCAAGAGCACTGGCACCGGAATCTCCGGTTTCGATTCGCAGACCAATCGGTTCACCACAGTTTGGTACGACTCGGAGAAGACGTCGATGTCGATCCGCCAAAGCGACGGCACGTTCGATGGCACGAACATTGTCCTGTGGGCCACAGCCCTCGATCCTGATCGTCCCGGGCGCAAGACCGTCGCACGCGCACATCTTGAGGAAGGGGGCCGTGTTCTCGTGCATCGGCATTTCCTGGTCGATGACAAGGGGAATGAGCGGCTAATGATCGAGTGGCGGATGACGCGGAAATAGCTGACACACTTTCCAAAGGCCAGCACCCTTGACACTCCGTCTACAGTCTAAGAATGGGGGGCGCGGCGATTAGCCTGCCCTCTCCGGTGGGGAAAACACTGTGGGCGCCACATAAGCCTGGGCGGCCAGACAGACCAGGTGTCGGCTCGAATCGCCTCTTCTCAGGAGTTTTAGACCCAAAGTAGGGGGCGCCAAAAGCACGAAAATCGCTTCTCAGGCGCCACCGCGGCGCAGTTCCTTGGTCTTCAAGACGATCATGTATTCGTAAATGGACTGCAGCGTCGCGTAGGTGACGCCGGCTGGTCCATCGAGGATTGCGCCGCGCAGAAACATCATGGTGCACCACTTGATCCAAGGGCGTCCCGGCAGCCGGTAAAAAAGCGCCTTCTGGTGCAGGCGCCGCGTGTGGAAATCCTGGCCACCGAGCGCGGTGCGCAGGCTCGGGTCGCGCAGGCCCTGCTGGCGGAAGATCAGATCCGCCTCCATAGTCGAATACGTGTTGTGCTTGGCGAACCAGTGTGCAATTCCCTTTGAGAATGGGTAGTGGTCCAGCGGGTGCTTCAGTTCGCCAACCGGGCCGTCGACCTCCAGCACTTCGTTGATGGCGCGCGTATAGTTTGCGCGCGCCGGCCGTACCAGGCGAATGTAATAGGGCGAGATCTGCGCGTGCTTCAGCCAGGTGCCGAAGAGAAAATCTCGCCGGCGCAGCCGGAACCCAGAGACGGAACGCGGTCCCTCGTTGGGCGTGTTGCGGACAGCGTGCTCCATTTCGTTAACAAGTTCCGGGGTAGGACGCTCGTCGGCGTCCAGAATGAACAGCCACGGGTGGACGAACGGAAGGAACAAGCCAAAGTTACGCTGATCCGCGTAGTTGTCAAAGGCACGCTGATGGACTTTGGCTTTTGCGGCTTCGGCAATTTCGACGGTGCGGTCGGTGGAGTGCGAGTCCACGACATGGATGTCGTCGGACCAGGCGACCGAAGCCAGGGCCTCGGGCAGATCGTGCTCCTCGTTCTTGGTGAGGATCAGGACGGAGATCATCTCGGATCATGGTAACGCGTAAACCCAGGTCACCCGCTTACGTGCTAAGCCATAAATCGGCGGAAGGCGAGCACAGCGTTCAGCCCTCCAAAGGCAAGCGAGTTCGAGAGCGCAAGGTCTTTGTCCGCCTCCATGGGGCGCGATTCGCCGGTGATGATGTCCAGGTTGAGCGCGGGATCGACTTCGCCGATACCCGCCGTGTAGGGCAGGCTGCCGGCTTCCAGTGCGAGCACCGTGGCCAGCGCCTCGATGGCTCCGGCCGCACCGATGGAGTGGCCGGTAAGAGACTTGAGGGCGCCAACGGGGATGCTCGGTGCGAGGGCGGCCAGCGCCTGGTGAATGGCGGCGGCCTCTACCGCGTCGTTGGTAGGCGTGCCGGTGCCATGGGCGTTGATGTAGCCGACTCGCTCCCCCCAGGTCTGAGAGCCCAGACCGGGAGCACCAAGCGTGGTGGTCACGTCGTCGAGCGCCCGCCGCATGGCGAGCGTTGCGCCCTCGGCCCGCGGCTGGGTGATGTGGTGCGCATCGGCGGACATGCCGAAGCCGACGACCTCGGCATAGATGCGTGCGCCACGCTGCAGCGCGTCTTCCAGGGGTTCAAGGACGAGCATGGCGGCCCCTTCGCCGAGGGTCATACCGTCTCGGTCCGCGGCAAACGGACGACAGGAGGTTGGCGAAACCACGCGCATCGATTCCCAAGCGCGCAGGAAGCCGTAGGTGAGTGCCGCCTCGTACCCGCCGGCGATGGCAGCCGGTGCGGTTCCCGAGCGCACCATCTGGAAGGCGATTCCAATGGCGTGCGTGCCTGAGGCGCAAGCGGTGGCGATGTTCAGCACCGGACCGCTGATTCCCATCTCGATGGCGATGTAACTGGCGCCCGAGCTTGCCATGGTGCGGATAATCGCCGTTGGAGGCACGCGTGCGTTGCGGGTGTAGAGTTCGCGGTTTGCATCCTCGTCCGCTGCGCGACCGCCGCAGGCGCAGCCGGTGACGATCGCAATCTGCGCCGGATCGTAGTGGGCGAGCATGCCGCTGTCTATAGTCGCGTGACGCGCGGAGACAATGCCGAACTGCGCACTCGAATCGGAGGACATGGCGACGCCGGTGGTGAGGCGCTGTTCCGGATTCAACGAGGAATCGAAGCCCTTCACCTTTGCGGTCGTAGTGAAGCGCATGGGCCGTTCATTCGGAATGGACCCCGTCATGTTGGGGTCGAACACAGCGATGCCGGTGCGCCCCGCGTAGAGCGACTGACGAAAGGCCTCGACCGTGTTGCCGATGGGAGTGATGCAGCCCAACCCGGTAACGACGACACGCTTCACTTGCACACTCCCGCGGCTTCGCCCGCAGCCTGGATTACGGGGTCGCGGTATCCGGGGGCGCGGCGGCGCGCAGGCTCTCCACGCCGCGCACCACGTCTCCCACCGTCTTCAGCGAGTTCAGGCTCTCGTCGGGGATCTCGATCGAAAACATCTCCTCCACCGCGAAGCTCAGGTTGATTTTATCCAGCGAATCGATCTGCAGCTCGTCGAATGAGCTGTCCATCCCGATGCTTGACGCCGGCACGCCCTTGGTCTTGGCGACAAGTTCGATAATGCGGGATTCGATGTCGTCCATGCTTTCTCCTCTGTCCTTACACCCTTGCTTCTACCACGGGAGCTCAACACGAGCCGCCCGGCCTGACGGTGCAGGCGCGGCCGACCCGCAACTGCTAACTGTCAGTTGTACCACTCACGCCTTTCCAAAGGTCAAGGATGTGCGCGGTTATCACCACTGCAGCAGCACCAGCTCCAGGCAGAAGCCCGGGCCCATCGCCGCCAGAATGCTGTAACTCCCAGGCGCTCCGCGATGATTTTCCAGCGTGTCGGCCAGCACCATCAGCACCGAAGCAGCCGAGAGATTTCCGACCTCGCGCAGGCTTTTCCACGATAATGCGAGGGCGTCCTTGGGCAGATTGAGCGACGCCTCCACCGCTTCCAGCACTTTCGGCCCGCCGGAGTGGAAGATCCAACTGCTGATGTCGGGCAGGGCGAGGTTGTTCTCGGCTAGGAAGCTGTCGACGTCGCCGCGCAGATTCTCGATGACCACCTTGGGCACGTCAGGCGATAGAACGATAGTGAATCCGCTGTCGCCGATGTCCCAGCCCATGACGTACTCAGTGTTGCGGTAGAACGTGGACCGCGTCGCCAGGATGCTGGGGCCGGGCGCGAGCTGCGTCGCCGGCAACGTGACGTCGTCCCCGATGATGATGACGGCAGCCGCGCCGTCACCGAAGAGGCCGCAGGAGATGAGGTTGGCGATGGACTGGTCATCGTCCTGCCAGGTCAGGGAGCAAAGCTCGACTGACAGCAGCAGCGCGATTTGGTTCGGGAACGCGCGCACATAGTCAGAGACTCGGGCAATGCCTGCAGCCCCGGCTACGCATCCCAAGCCGAAAATCGGCGTGCGTTTGACGTTCGTAGGGAACGGCATTCGGTTGATGAGCCGGGCGTCGACGGTGGGGCTGGCAATGCCGGTCACCGAGGCGAAGAAGATCGCCGAAATGTCTGCGGCGGTCAGGCCGAGGGGCGCGAGTGCGCGGGTGATGCAGGTCTGGCTCAGTTCGACCCCGCAGGAGATCCACACATCGTTGGTGGCCTTGAAGCCGACCAGCCCGGGATAGGACTCCAGCGGCAGCACAAAGTTGCGAGACTCCACACCGCAGTTGGCGTGCAGCCGGCTCAGCAGGCGTGGTTCTGGCAGCTTGCTGCCCCAATAGTTGCGGAGCTTTTCAGTAAACTCGGTTTGAGACACACGATGCGGGGGAAACGCGGTACCGACGGAAGCAATGTGCATGAAGTGGTGGCCTGTTCCTGGAGACGTGATGGATCGACCCGCAGCGTGCACGGGAGGATCGGACTTAACTCCTTAAGAGTCTAACGGATGCGGTCGCGTTCACGCGTATAAAGGCTGTTTCGGGGGAATTCTTTGGAGAGTTCGGTAAGGATATCGCGCGCCTGCTGCGAGTGGCCGGAGCGGATGGCCGCCACCGCCAGCATCATGCGGGCAAACGGCGCCAGGTAGTGCCCGCGGGAGGCCGTGACCTGAAGCTGACGAATCCCTTGTTCGCGGTCCGTACCTGCCCCTGTCCAGCTGAGGATCCAGCGCAGCGGAGCCCACTTGAGGGAGAGCATGTAGTTCTCCACGCCGGACGCCAGGTACGCGTCGTACATGGTGGGCTGGATGGCCAGCGTCTGCCGGGAGAGTGCACTGGCCTGCTTGCTGTAGGAGAGCGCCTGCATGTCGCTTTTCTCAATCATCAGTGCGTAGTCGGAGCGCATGCCGCAGACCAGCGTCTTGGCGTAGAGCGCGTTCGCGTCCTGGGGATTGCGCGCTAATGCCGCGTCCGCCAGCCGGTTGGTCTGGTCGGACCGATCTTCAAAGGCCTTGCGCACCGCCGGATCGGGCGTCAGTTTACCTCGGCTGTCAAAGCGGCTCTGGTCCGCGAAAAGTTCCACGTCGATTATGCTGAGCCGGTCGAATTCGCCAAACAGATACGCTGCGGCGTCGGACGCCGAACCCAGCGGGTCGGCCGGATGTGCCTGCATCCATGCCGAGAATTGTTTGTGCGCACCTTCGAAATCCAGGTTGTAGAGGTCAGCATACCCCGGATCCAGACCGTTCTGCACGCGGATCTGCCCTACCTCATCCGAGGCCGCGTAAGCTGCATGCGCGCCGGGCAGCAAGCCGGGCGTGGCCAGCAACGACCATCCTGCAGCCAGCAGAAACCATGTGAGCCGTGAGGTCCCGTCCGTCACCCGCGCTGGAGTCTTGCCCATCATTTCCCGGTCTTCCCTCCCGTGAGATGCAGCTTCCTTCGGTTGCAGTTAGATCGCCGCCCTGGTTCAAAGGGGGCGGTGTGCCCTGGTAGCGGGTTGCGTCGCGGAATGACCGGCCTCAGACCGTCGAACCTTTGACTGATCTTAGAGCAGTATGAGAAGCAAAACTCGACCATGAAATTCACCGAACTCATGTCGCGAGCCAACCGACGTGCGGTTGGTGGGCCCACCAGGACTTGAACCTGGAACCAACGGATTATGAGTCCGCTGCTCTAACCAATTGAGCTATAGGCCCTTCAATAACTTACAGGCAATTCCCCGGTAGCGGATAGCTGTATTCCCCCGCCGATTCCCTTCCTCTGCGACCCTTTCCGTGTATCCGCGCGACGTTGGCTCCGACTCACCGAACCTAGTGAGCATTGTATGACGTAGTGAGAGCAGGACAAAGCCCGCTGGGAATCGCTCGCCTATAATGCTTGCAGCCATGCAGATGACCGTGTCGGACCGCCAGGTCTCTTTCTTTCGTCTTGTCTGCATTGGGGTCCTCTTTGCCGCTGCCGTTTGCTATGTAATCTTCACAATCCACTGGCCCTGGATGTGGGATACGCAGGTCTTCCACTACGCCGTCTTCCTGCTCCAGCATGGCAAGATTGCCTACAAAGACATCTACGACATGAACATGCCCGGCTGCTACATCATGGAGCGGTGGGCGATCGACATTTTCGGCGGCGGCGATCTGGGCTGGCGCTTCTATGAATTCACGCTGCTCGGCTCCATGACGGTCGCTGCCTGCGTCATCGCGCTGCCCTACGACTGGCTCGCCGGACTGTTAGCCGGCGTGCTCTTCGCAATCTTCCACGGCGTGGATGGCGGGGCAATGGCCACCGAGCGAGACGAGGTGATTACCGTATTGATTGTGGTCGGCTATGCTTTCCAGTTTCTGGCCTTGCGCAGAAGCCGGGCGATCTGGATGCTCCCCTCTGGCCTGGCCCTGGGCATGGCCGTGCTTATCAAGCCGACAGCGGCGTTGTTCGCCATCGTGCTGCTGCTGTTCGCCTATTTTTCTTTGAAGCGACGCGCTCAACCGGGCACGGCTTATATGCTCTGGGGCATCGCCGGCTTCGGCGTTATGTTAGCCATCCTGCTTAGTTTCCTGCTGCCTCAGTCGCTTGGCCCTTTTCTCTTCATCGAGCGCCACGCGCTCCCGTACTATTCCCACTTTGCGCCTGCTACATGGGGTTACTTGCTTAAGAACAGCCTGCCTGTGCCCTTCCTGTTCTTCGTCTCGGCCGCGATCCTGCTTGCGATCGCAAACCGCCGCAGCGCGAACTGGGAAATCTGGGCAATCCGCGCCGGCGTCATTCTAGGCGCGCTGTCGTACTTCATCCAGCGCAAGGGGTATACGTACCATCGCTACACCTGCATGGCCTTTGTTCTGCTCTGGTTTGGCATCGAATGTGCCATCGCCATCAAGAACAGAGGATGGTTGCGCGACCTCGGTACGCTGGGCATCGCTGTCGCGGTGCTGGTGGTGCTGCCGCCGAAGGTCAACCGGCTGCGCCACGAGCGCCACAACTCGAATCCCTTTGCGGACAGCCTCCAAGCCGACCTGAAGCGCCTGGGCGGCGCGAGCCTGCAGAACCGCGTGCAATGCCTGGATATGGTGACGGGCTGCTACAGCGCGCTCTACCGTCTGGGCTTGATGCAGAGCACCGGCTTCATGGGCGATCTCTCGTTCTTTGGGCCTGACGACGGCAACGTCGTCCCGTACTACCGCAAGATCTTCTGGAATGATATTCAGGACAATCCGCCCCAGGTGTTTGTCTTAAGCTCCGAAAGGTTCGGGGTGAAGTACTCCTTCGACAAGCTCGATGCATGGCCGCAGTTTCGCGATTATCTGAACTCCGCCTATACGCTGGACGTTTCGCGCAGCTTCGGCAGCTTTGACGGAAACCTGCTGGCGTACCGGATCTACGTGCGGAAGGAAACCAGGTAGTGTCAGGCCGCGTGTCACGGAAGATCCGCTTCACCACGCCAGCTAGGCCACTGTTTCGCGAACCCACACAATAATCCGCGCTACCCTGGCGGAACCGACGCGACCGAGCCGATTCCCTTGCGAACCCAAACAACCGAGCCAAGCGTCGGGGAGGCATAGGGGCCGGGAGTATAGTGCGCATTCAGATAGTCGCAGAGGGGCCGGCCGGCATCGACCACATGCCGCGGACGCGGGATGTAGGGGGCGAGCAGGAACTTGCGGAGCATAGTCCTCTCGCCGTCTGGATCAAATACGCAGCTTACTGGCGCTTGCGATGGCACCAGCAGCGGCCAATCCGGATGTGCCTCCATCTCGGCTATCCTCTCCGGAATTCCCAAGGGCACGGGAAAGAATGCGTAATACCGTCCGCTCACGATCTGTATGCCGTCCGGCGGGGGCGTGATCCTGCGTTGGACACCCATGGGCGCCAGCAAATGCGTATTTGCCGGCAGATGAGGCGCGCTCCATTCCGGGTCCCTGGCAAAGGATGCTCGAAGTTGGTCCAGCCTGGACTGGGCATGCCTGTGGGTTAATTTGTAGATCGCGGTGTAAACCTTTGTGAACCCTGGCGATGGGTTCCGTGCGCCAAACACCGCGTCATGAACCTGACTCTGAACGGCACTCTTAACCAACGTGACCTTGCCGTAGGTTGTCAGAATAATCAAAAGAACGAAGGAGGGCCAAGTCCAGCGCCAGGCCGCAGGGTACTGGCTAAGGATTACGAGAGCCGCTATCAACGCACCCAGCATGTTCAGCAAGATGTGGCCGACATCGGCGCGGGAAAAAGCCGCCGGTGCTAAGGCAACTGACACACAGATGAGATAGAGGAGCACACTTTGTGACGTGTGCGTGCGGATGCTTTCGACAGCGGCGCAGCCGGCCGCCAGTAACAGAAGGAGGAGCAGGAGAGACTGAAAACTGAACAGCAAGGGAAAATTGAGCACGCCCCCGCCGACTTGGAGAAAGTCCCCCAGTATTCCCATTCGAAGTGCAAGCCCGAAGGTAATGGCCATGAACAGGGCGAAGCAGGCAAGGGCTACCGGCAGGCCCCTGCGAGCAGGCCGCACATAGAGGCCAAAAAAGAGGACGGTTGCCAGGGTTAACGCTATCCCCTGTTCAGGCGAGTAAAGCAGCATGACGGTCGCGCCCAGGCAGGCAAATCCGAAGGTCGCAAGAAACGAAGCGCCTCGTGTATAGAGGGAATGAACGCCGATCGCACATGCGAGCGTCCCGCAGAATCGAAAAGGCGTATAGTTCAATCCGCTGTCGAATATGGCAGGGATAATCATTATCCATAAAAGCAGAAATATTGCTCGCCCGTGTCGGGTTCCACGAGCCGCAACCTCAACTACCTTCCATAACGCCCATACCCCCAGCGCCCACTGCAACAACCATGCGAGGAAGTATCCGTTCCCGAGCGAGAGGCCGCAGACCTTCGCAATCCACACGGAAGAATAGAACATGAGCGGACCGTAGTAGAAGGAGAGATCCTTGTACAGGCGTTCTCCCATGCGGAACATCGCATACCGATCGAGGAAGTAAAGCGCCTCCCAGAGGGGCCCGATTGCCCAGCCAAGCGCCCAGACGACGGCACACCCGAATGCTGAGAGTGCAATGGCAATCGCCGCGGTACGCCGAAAGGGGTCACTGTCTTTTGCCGAAGCAACCGGCAGTCGAAGCCCCAAACCGCGAGTCCATAGCGCGAAGCCAACTGTAAAGGCCAGCAGAATGAGGACGGCTGCCCGGTTGTTGTAGCCGAAGATGTACGAGTCTGAGAGTTTCTCGTGCACCGGAACCAGATAGGGAATGAAGTAGACGGCGGAAAGGCCGAACGCGAGCACAACGAAGATGGCAGGCGCACTTCGGTTCTGGGTGGGGAACTTCACTTTAGGATCCTCTCCGACGGAAGCCGGGCACCCGTCACCCCTGTGCGGCTTGGTCCGGCGAACTTCGCCTCGGTCTCAAGGTCGAAGATGTCGCAGACACGGCTACTCGCCACGGTCGTGGAATCGCTAGTCTACACGGTCAACCCCCTTTGCCAGGCCCGATTCAGCGCCAAAGGCATTACAAACCTCCTACGCCGGACCTCCGGCGCCCTTTATTTCTCGCGACATTGGCGCTAAACCTTTCAGCTCAAATCCATTAGCCCATAACCCTTTTGTTTCTAGGGGTCTACAGTGAAAGGGGGGCGAGATTGCGCCATACTCTTCCCCAACTTCGCGCGTACGCTTTTAGGAGAAACTCGCCGAGAATTACAATGGCGAGAGATTGGCGGACCAAAGGAGCTAAATGGGGGTGGAGCGGGTGGCGGCGGTGGAAGACAGCGGTACGTGTGTGCATGTGCCGGCGGAGGTATATGACATCGCGGTCGGGTCGATTGGCGCGTTTTTCGAACCGATCGCCAAAGCGGACCGAAGGACGCTTGCCACAGATTTTCTCGATCTGTCCAAATGCCTCAAGCGAACTGGGAAGCTGAATCAACATGTGCCCCTTCGAGGACGAAAGCTGCTCGACATTGGCTCCGGCTATGGCACCAATCTGGCCACATGCATCGTGGATTTTGGCGCCGATGGGTACGGCGTAGAACCCAGCGGCGTGGGCTTTGGCGAGGGATTTGTCGCCTCCAGGAAGCTGTTTGCGGCAAATGGGCTCGACCCGGAACGCATTGTCAACTCAACCGGCGAGTCGCTGCCTTTCCCAGATGAAAGCTTCGACATCGTCTACTCTGCCAACGTGCTGGAGCATACCCAGAATCCCGAGCAGGTGTTGCGCGAGGCGATGCGCGTGTTGCGGCCAGGCGGGCATCTTTACCTGGAGATGCCCAACTATCTCTCATATTTCGAAGGCCATTACATGGTGGTGATGCCGCCAATTGTGTGGAAGCCGATGCTGCCATGGTGGGTGCGTTTTGTGTTCCGGCGCAATCCCGCGTTTGCCCATGAGTTGCAGACGAAGATCAACCCGATCTGGTGCCGCCGGCAGATTCGAGAGCTCAGCTGCAGGTATCGAGTGGAGCAGGTTTCGCTTGGCGAAGAGATGTTTCTGAAGCGCCTGTCGACAGCGTTCATTTTTGAGGCGCAGGTTGTCCAGGTCAGTATCGGGCGGCTGATCAGACTGATCCAAATCGTAAATGTGGGCAACTGGATAGGCTATCTTCTGGTAGGGCTGCAGGCGCACTATCCGATCTATTTGCAGCTTCGTAAAGGCCCAGGCGAAGAGGCGACCGCCGCGAAACGATAGTCGAGGAGAAGGCACCGGATGGCCGATACAATCGCAGCCCGATAGCCGGCTGAAATCTCGCCCATCGATGTTCATGCGGAGCGATCCGCAAAGCTAGCCCGTTCGGAAAGGAAGACATGCAGGCTGAGCAACGGCTGGACTCGATCCTTACACGCATTGCAGCGGAGCCTGCCTCGCAGCGTAAAGAGCGCTGGCAAGGTATGTTCGATCGCGTTGCCGCGCCGCTGCAGGAAAACCTGGTGCTGTTTGGCGCGGGCCAATTCGGCCAGATTGTTCTGGACCGTTTGCGCAAGGCAGGCGTTACACCATGCTGCTTTTCCGACAACAACCGGAACTCGTGGGGGAAGCAGGTGAACGGGATGGAAGTATTGAGCCCGGAAACTGTAGTGGAACGTTATGGGCGGAAGGCGGTCTTCGTGGTGACCATCTTCAATGGCAGTGCTGCGCGAGGGCAGTTGCGGCGGATGGGATGTGAGCGCGTCGTTTCTGCGACCCCTCTCTTCTGGAAATACCCCGCATACTTCATGCCGGATATGGGAATCGGTGAACCCGAACGGATCGTCGAAGAAGAGGATCAGATCCGGCAATGCTTCGCGATCCTGTCGGACGAGGCGTCGCGGCAGGAACTGTGCAACCAGATCTCCTGGCGATATTGGATGGATCCCGAGTTCCTGCCTCTGCCGGAAAATGTGGGAGAGATTTACTTCCCGTCCGATCTCGTGAAGGATACGGCTGAGGAGGTCTTCGTCGACTGCGGCGCTTTTGACGGCGACAGCATTCGCTCGTTTCTCCGCCGGGGAAAGAGCTTCTCTCATTTGTACGCGCTGGAGCCGGACGACCAGAACCGAGCGTTACTTTCGAAGTCGATGGCAGCGCTTGCCGACGGTTTGCAGGAGAAGGTTACCGTCTGGCCCTATGCGGCCGGGAATCTGGATGGCCATGTCACCTTTGCAGCGGCCGGAGATGTCGCTTCCCGGGTAAGTTCCGCGGATACCAGTATCCGCGTAGAGGCGCATCGGCTGGACTCCCTGGTCTGGCGATTCGAGCCTACCTACCTCAAAATGGATATCGAGGGGGCCGAACCGGACGCGCTCGCAGGAGCGGCCAGTTTACTCCGCAACGCCCAACCCGTGCTGGCAATCTGCCTTTACCATCGCCTG
This sequence comes from uncultured Acidobacteriaceae bacterium, assembly GCA_963764735.1. Lineage (GTDB taxonomy): Bacteria > Acidobacteriota > Terriglobia > Terriglobales > Acidobacteriaceae > Edaphobacter. Next base: position 3,293,834 of record CAVXTS010000002.1, on the reverse strand, counting down.
GAGCACCTCTGGCAAATCCCGAATCTCATCCATAGGCTAGTACCCGATTACTCCATGTTTGTGCGTCGCTACGCGGAGGATGGTTGGGAGCAGGTCTGCTATGCCGTGCCACGCGGCCGATTGGCCTGATCAGTAAGAGCCGGTCGCCAGCGAACAGCGCAGGATGCGAAAGCCAGGCTCTGACACGACAGCGGGCAAGGTCACTGCCCACCCCGACGAATCACTCCAGACCGGATCGGCCTCGCCCACGGCGAGGTATTCCGCTCCAAATTGACGGCAGTACTCCTGAGCCCACTGCGCGCTCGGGGCCGGCAGCCCGTAAAGCCGCTGGGTCATGCTATCGATTGCCGCGCAGAACCGCGAGTCTCCACCGAATTGAGCCGGACACTGCGGCTCCGCACTCACAACCTGGCGATTCGCGTTCATCAGCAGCGAGCGAGAGTAGAACGCGAACGGCGGCACCACGTCATCGCGGTTCCCAGGGGTAGGACCTATCGGATTGAACTCCACCACTGCCGATCGGCTTGAGAGGTGGTCCAGTTCGGCAAAGGCCGTACGCCCCACAAAGACCTGCGTGGGCAGATCCGCAAATCCACTCTGCGGACGGCTGGCTTCGAGCGGAATGAATATCCGCAGCAGAACGGCCTGGTAGACCGTCCCGGCGACGCCCAGCACGATCAGGCCGTAAACCAGCTTTCTGCGCCATACCGTGGGCAGCACGACCGGTTCACGGCCCTCGATCCACCACGAGCCCAGCAAATCCGCAGCCAGAACGAGCAGGAAGAACTGCGGCAGCATCGCCACACGATAGCCGAAGTCATTATTGCCGTTCAGCGCGGAACGCACAAACAGCGCCAGCAGCAGCCCACATCCCGCCAGATACAGAGCGGTTCGTTGCGGTCCGTCTGCAGAATAGCTGTTGCGGTGCTTTCCATAGAACCACAGGATCGCGCCATAGAGTCCCAACTCCAACCCGAGCCCGGGGAGCAGCAGAAATAAACGCGCGACCTGATCCAGCAGAACGGGATGAACGCTGTTCCACGACGCAAACATAGGCAGGCCGGTCAGGAACGCGGGGTCAATGAAACGGCGGACGCTGAACGCGAGAACATGGCCCGGTGCAGCGTGCGCATTCAGGTCCGAACGCGATGGGGCTCTGATCAACTCGGTCAGGAACGGCACAAGCAGCAGTGCACTCACCACTCCGGCCGCCACAACCTGTAACGCAAGCGCAAGGTTCCGGGGGCGGCCAAGAATGAGACGTGCCACCCATGCCAACATCAACAGCGCGAAGCCGAAGGCGACGTAGATCGACAGGCCAAATCCGCTGGCGAAAGCAACTGCCGCCACGCCAATTGTGGCAATGCGCTGCAGTCGGCCAGCGGCGGTCCTCCCTATCCAGAGCAGCAAAAAAGCAACCAGGCAGCACAGCAGCGACGCCACGTGATGGGGGACCCACAGCAAGGAGTCCATCCAGGAAGAGATCTGGTCGTTTGACCACCACTCCATGTCACCATTGAGAGCAGCTTGAGCGAAGATGTTCCCGATAGCAGGCAATAAGTCCGCACCTGTCACCGCGAGCAACGCAATCGCGATCAGGGTTTGTCTGCGGACGCTTTGCACCACCCCAAGGAAATGGCGCACATACAAGGCGAGGATCGCCGCCATGCCAAAGCCTGTCCAGACGCTACTGGCGATGAATGCCTGCCTCGCCGTGACATGGCCAATGCGCGCGGCCATCGCGCAGACGACGTACCAGAAGTAGTAATACCGCATCGACTGCGACCGGCCGGGGTAGTAGAGAGGATTCGCAGGCGGAACGCCCGTGCGAAGCACCGAGCTGGTAAACGCGACACGGTAGGTCTGGTCGTCCTCGACCACGCTGAAGTACAGCTTGTGCCCGACCTGGATGTCGATAAGCGAAAAGACCACGAAGGCGATCCACGCGGCCACGGCGCAGACCGTCGCAGTCTCTCTCCACGACCATACCAGCCCATCGCGATCCCGCCACGCTAGTACCAGCCACACCAGCGCCAGCCCAACCAATAGCGCACAGGCTAGGTTCAGCCCAGCAACCTTTGCCACCAGGTAACCGGCAAGAGGCGTCACCGCAAAGGAATAGGCAATCGCCCACAGGGATCGCTCCCGGAAGCTCGCCTGGCGGAAGCCAAGCGGGCTGACCGCATACCCGAGAACGTAGCCGGGGACATACAGAGCAAGGGCAAAGATCACCACTGCGACGGCACTACCCAGGGCATCCTGAAGAGTGAAATTCGTCATCTGTCCAAGTCCACCAGGTCACGTCTCCGGGCAGAGTTTCTTACAACTGGACTCGGCAGCGCATACCGCGAACAGATGCTCATTAAGGCCTTTCAATACGATATTGACTGATCCGGGGCTTCTAACGCAGAGCCTGTGCACCCCTAAAGAACGCTGCGGCCACCGTCCACAATCAGATTCTGCCCGGTCATGTACGAACTCGCATCCGAGCAGAGAAACAAAATCGCACCCTGGTATTCATCCTGGTTTGCCATGCGCCCCAACGGGATAAGCTGATGCAGCTTGGCGGTAAACTCGTCGGGTTGGCCGGCAAAAACACCGCCGGGCGAGACTGCATTAACGCGGATGTTATGCGCCGTCCAGTAGGTCGACAGATAGCGGGTGAGGCCGATGAGTCCGGTTTTCACGACCGAGTAAGTCACCGGCTTCACCGGTTGCTGATCGTCGGGAAGCCCTTCCTTGCGGTAGATGCGCTGGTCGGGCGCGATCACCCCGAGATCGGAAGAGATGTTCAGGATGACTCCGGCGTTGCGCTTCACCATTTCCTGGCCGAAGATGCGCGAGCACAGAAAAGCCCCCGTCAACCCGACCGCAATATCCGCGTTCCACACCGCTAACGGAAAATTCTCCAGCCGCGACCACTGCTTTGGCTCACCCGTGGGGTCGACTTCGACCTTGGGGTTATTCGCGGCATTATTGATCAGAATGTCGATGCGGCCGAATCTCGCGACGATGGCGTCACGCGCTTCCAGCAGCGACGCTTCGCTGGTGATGTTCGCAGCGAGGCCCAGGCATTGCGGCCCATGCGCCAGTTGGATCTGCTCGGCGCGCAAAGCAGGGTTCGCCGCGGCAAGATCCAGCAACACAACATGCGCTCCGGCTGCAGCGAGAATCGCTCCGTGGTGATACCCCAACAGCCCCGCGCCGCCGGTCACAATAGCCACCCGGCCGGTCAGGTCGAAGAGGTCGTGCACGCGGCTGTTCGGTGTGGTCATGGATCACAGTTTACAGACTGCGGGTCTGCCCTCCGTCCACAACATAGCAGCCGCCGGTTGCAAACGCCGCGCGCGGCGAACACAGGTACGCAGCCAGCGAGGCGATCTCCTCCGGAGTTCCAAAGCGCTGCTGCGGGACTTCTGCCTGAAGCATGGCCTCCACGGCTTCGCGGCGGTTGCTTAGGTGGCGCTCCCAGGAGCCCCCGGGAAAGAAGATATTGCCAGGCGCGATGGTGTTCACGCGAACCTTTTTCGGGCCCAGTTGCCGCGCCAGGTTCTTCGAGTAGTTCACCAGCGCAGCCTTTGCCGCGGAGTAGGGCAGCGGAGCCGGCGTAGCTTCAATCGCAACGATCGACGAGATATACAGAATCGATCCGCCGTTCGGATTCGCGAGGAGGTAGGGCAGCACCCCCTGGGTCAGACGCGCCGACGCAAAGAAGTTAACCTCGAACAAGCGGCGCCACTCCTCCTCGGACTGGTCCCAGCCGGGCTTGCCGCTACCCGTGCCCAGGTTGGCGACGAGGTGGTCGATCCGTCCGAACTTCTGCGAAGTGGCTTCGTAGGCCGTGGCGATTGTCGCCGCATCGGAGAAATCGCCGGGGATAGCCAGAATTCGGTCCTGGTTCGCAATCGTTGTCAGTTCGTTCTCCGCGGCCCGCAACGAGGCCTCGTCCCGCCCCGTAAGCACAACACGCGCGCCCTCACCCAGCAGCGCGGCTGCAATCGCCTTGCCGACCCCACGCGAGGAACCGGCGACAAAAACGACCTGATTGTCCAGATCAAGATCCATGCGAATTAAGTCGAGCGCTCGTGATATTAGACAGCGGTCCACCCGCCATCGATGTTCAGGTTCTGACCTGTAACGTAGCTGCTGGCGTCGGAAGCGAGAAAAATCAATGCCCCACAGAGTTCAGCGGGGCGGCCAATTCGATTCAGTACAGTGTAGCCCTTCAGGCGTTGCACGAAAGGAGAGCCCTCCGCGACGGAGTTCTGCCCGGCAACGTCTTCGGTGTTGGAGAAAGGACCGGGCGAGATGCAATTCGCCCTGACGCCCTCGCGCCCCCAGAAGCTCGCCGTGTAGCGGGTAAACGCGACCAGCGCAGCCTTCGCTGCGGAGTATCCGGGCGGATTCAGCGACGTAGTTCCCTCGTAGAGCTGCGGCCGCGGCGCCACTGAGGCATACATCGTCGCAATGTTGATGATCGAGCCGCGGCGCTGCTGCTTCATTCGCACCCCAAGCCGCTGCGTGGTTTGCACCGCCCAGTAGACGCCTCCCTGCAAATTGCGCTCCCACTGATCGAACGTGGCATTCTCCAGCGACCCCTCGGGAATGTTGAACCCCGTCGCCGCACCCAGCTCGTGCGCGTTGTTGATCAGCACATCGACGGATTTCTCGTCGGTCGCAATCCGGTCGCAGAGTACGTTGAGCGCTGCGACGTCGTACATATCCACCTGATGGGCGGCAACCTTGTCCGAGCCGAATTGGCGGGCCCACCGCTCTGCCTCCTGGAGCAGACGCGTGCTGCGCCCCAACGCCACCAAGCGAGCGCCGTTAGCAAGCAGGGCCATCGCAAAGGTGCGCCCCAGAAAGCCCGAAGCCCCGGTTAGTACCGCGGTCTTTCCTTCCAGCGAGAACAGCGAGCTCAGTTTCAGATCATCGGCGGTAATCGACATTGGCGCTCCAGTTCGTTCCGATTCACCAGTAGTGCTTGACGAAGGCGAGTTGTTCTCGAATAAATGCAACCTCGTCGTTGTCCCTGCCCCGGGCGACCTGCAGTGTCATCCCGCCGTGGTAGTCGATCCCGCGAATCGCCCGAAAGACATCTTCGAAGTTAGCGGAGCCCATCCCCAGCGGACGCGTTTCCACGCCACCCTCAGGCTTCCGGTAGCGGTCCTTGATGTGGATGGAGCCAATGCGCGCCCCGTATGCCGCAAACTCCTCGGTCGCAACATAGCCTAGCCCGGAGCTGTTGCCGGAGTCCCAATTCACCTTCAGGCTGGGATACTCCACCCGACCCAGAAACGAAGCGAAATCGCCGGGATTGAAATCCGCTTCCAGGTGCAACTCCACGCCGTGCCTCTCGGCGACAGGAAGCGTCCGCTCGAGCACCGCGATCACGGTCTGTTTCTCCTCTTCCGTTGTCATCCTGGACTGGTCCACGAAGGGAAGCACAACGCGGCTGGCTCCAATACGCGAAGCAATTGGGATCAGTTCGTGCAGGTGCTGCTCGCGCGCAGCCCGTTCCTCCGCGGTACACCGGATCAGCGGCCGGTCCATAAACCAGTCGCCGCACAGCGCCGGCGTTGCGATGCCGTATTCCCGCTTCAGGGCGTCCAACTCCTCCAGACCTTGGTTGCTGAAGATTGGGTTGGCGGTCCGCCCGTACTCGTCATGGATCCACTCGATGTAATCCAGCCCAGCCTCCCGCGCCCGCGGAAACTCCTCACGCCAGCTCTTGCGCGGAAACGCCTGGAAGCGCCCCTCTTCCGGTGGGCTCAAGCGGCCCTGCATCATTCCATACGTGTGAGACATGGCTTCCAGCTTACATCGCCTCGCCCCTGGGGTAGCCGCGGTGTTGTTCGACAAAACTAATCCGGCAGAGGTTTGACGATCATGTTCGCCAGGAATTCCTCGCGCGGGAGGAACGGGAACAAGTCTTCGAGCGGTTTGGAAACGAAGGAGCCATCGGGTCTTTGGTAGCTCTGCAGCCGGGGCGCGCGCACCTCGTCGGGGATGACGCGTACATCCACCACCACCGGCCCCGCCATCGCGAGGATGCGGCGAACCTCGTCGCGCAGGTTGGTCTGGTCTTGAATGACCGCGGCGGCGATCTCGTACGACGTGGCAACCTTGGAGAGATTGGGGATGGTCAGGCCGGTGGCCGCGTCCGCTCCGATTTTCTCCTCGCCGAAGTAGGCCTTCTGCGAGGCGCGGATGGAGGCATATCCATCGTTGTTGAGCACGAAATACTTGATTGGCAGTTGCAGCCGCCGCACTGTCTCCAACTCCTGGATGTTGAACTGGAAGCCCCCGTCGCCATCGACCGCAATCACCTCCCGGCCAGGGTTGGCGATCGCGACAGCGATGGCCATGGGAATGGCAAAACCCATCGCGCCCAGGCCGGCGGTATGGTACAGGCGCTGGGAGTGCAGCGTCGGGCACGCCAGCAGGTAGATCTCGATCGCGGAGCCTGAGTTACCTACCACCAGCCGGTCCTCGGGCTTTACTTCAGTGCCCAGGACCTCGGCCAGGTTGAAGATCGAAACCAACCCCTCGGGCCGGCGATGCTCATCGGTCACTACCGGGTAGCGCGTCTTCCAGTCGGCACAGCGCGCTTGCCACGCTTCGATATTTCGCGGCTTCAGCTTGTCCTTGTGCTTCAGCAGCTCCGTCAGGAAGACCTTGGCGTCCGCGCAGACTGGCTGCTGCAGATAAGGATGCAACTTGCCGAGCTCGGCCGCGTCGATGTCCACCGCAATCTTATGCGCCTCGCGGGCAAGATTCTGCGGCGCGTAGCCGGTGATGGCGAAATCGAGCCGCACTCCGATGGCCAACAGCAAGTCGCAGTTTTGCAGCGCGAAGTTTGCACCGCGAGCCGCCACCGACCCCGGGCGTCCAACGTAGGTGGGATCGTCCGAGGGGACCAGATCGGCAGCGCACCAGGTAGCGACGGTGGGCACGCCCAGGTACCTGCGCAGCTCCTCGAATTCCTTTTCCGCGTGAGCCAGACGAATGCCGTTCCCGGCGAACAACAACGGCCGCTCGCAGGCGTTGAACGCCTCAATCGCGCGCGCAACCTCTTCGGGAACGTTAGAGGTTCCATGGAGCAAGTCGACGCCGGCAAACTCGCTGGGGTCAAACCCACGAAGGCTGGTCTCATCGATGGGCGACGCCTGGACATCCAGCGGAATGTCGATCCACACCGGACCGGGGCGGCCATGCATCGCCAGGTAGACCGCCTTCTCCAGGTGATACCGCACGTCAGCCGGCTCCAGAACAATCTCGGCATACTTGGTGATGGGTCGCACGATGGAGCAGATGTCCACCTCCTGCACGCCCAGCTGACGCATTCCCAATGGCTTCCCGGTTACCGCGTCGAACATACGATCGGGCCGCTTCACCTGGCCAGAGAGGAACAGCACTGGCGTCGAATCGAGCCACGCGCCGGCTACTCCAGTAACCGCGTTGGTGCCTCCGGGTCCCGTGGTCACCAGACAGACACCAAGCCCGTTGGTAGCCTTGGCGTAGCCCTCGGAGCAGATAGCTGAGGCCTGTTCATGAGAGTTGCAGATCGGCGTGATCCGTCTCTCGCCGGCCAGTGAGGCGTTGAGATGCATCGCGCCGCCGCCGGTGACGAGGAACACATGTTTGATACCCAGATCCGCAACGAACTGAAAAACGAAGTCGGAGAGCTTAATCATCTGCATATATGGTACTTCGTCCGCTGACGCTGCCCCTGAAACGCCTCGGGCATTTCCCTACGATACTCACCGAACGGTGGCTCCAACGCAGCGCTTGCTTTGCCTTCTTTGATTCCTTCAGGTCATTCTCCGCTCATACGATAGAAACTCGTCTATATGCTTGGACACTGTGGACAAGAAGCGACAAGCGGCTCCGGAGAAGCGCGCGCAGACCGGTGGGCGGATACGCCTGCCGCCGGAGTTGCGGACGTTCTGGATCGTCTCGCTGACGGCGTTTGCGCTGACGTTTGTGGTGGGCTGGCTGAAGTATCGTGCGGGGCAGAGCTGGTATAACTGGGACCCGCTCAGCGATCCCCTGTTCGGCGATTTCGATGAGTACCACGGAACCTATACGCTGGTACATTCGGCGGCGTTCTTCTTTAACGTAGCAGGGCGGCCGTGGCCGTATCCCATGTGGGCTCCGGTACCCTATGCTCCGTTTGGGGCTGCAGTGATGGCGCCGCTCTATGCGTTTCCGATTCCGGAGCTGCTCTTCCTGATCGTTGCCGGGCTATGGCTTGTGCTGCTGGTTGGGTGGGCGAGTTGGGCACTGAAGCGGGCGAGGATCGGACGAGGTACCGCAATTCTGCTACCGCTGACGCTGGTGCTGATCTCGTTTCCAATTGAGCGCCTGGTGCACCAGGGGAATATCGAACTCGTGACGTGGATATTTACGGCTGTAGGCGTGTGGGCCTACATGCGCGAGCACGATGACGCAGCAGCGGCCCTGTGGGGGCTGGCTGCGGCGATGAAGCTGTTTCCCGTGATCCTGCTGATTCTGCTGCTGCCCCGACGACGCTACAGGGCATTGGCGGTCGGAGTGGGCACGTTTGTGGGGTCGACGGTGCTGTCGCTGTGGTGGCTGGGGCCAAGCATCGGAGTGGCGTGGAGGGGATCGCTGCAAATCGTCTTCGGGTACCAGGGCGCGCGTATGTCGGAGTGGACGCTGCGCGAGTTAGTGGCGAACCACTCGGCGATCGCCTTGGCGAAGATCGTGGCGATGATCGTCCACTTCCCGCTGGGCAGGATGACCGTGCCTTACTACGCGTGCGGGGCGTTGGTGATGGGGCTGGCCTTCTTTGGCAAGCTGTGGAAGATGCCGGCGGCGAATCAATTGCTGGGGGTCAGCGCGTTTATGGTGGTGTTTCCGCCTATCTCCTACTACCACGCGCTGGTGCATTTGGTTGCGCCGCTGGCGGTTCTGGGATGGGTGGCGATCCGCGCCCAGCGGGCTGGAACGCGGGTGCGCGGGTTGCTGGGGACGATGCTGCTGTTTGTGCCGCTGTTCTCCGCGTTTTCCTTGTTGACCTACCCGAAGCAGCATGTGTACTGCGGGCTGGTGCAGGCGGTGGTGCTGGTGGCAATCTTCTTTTGTGCGTTGGAGTTTCCGTTTGCGGCGGATGAAGCGGATGGGGCCCCCGCAGTCGTGTGAATTTCCTGCCATTTGACGGCATAGACTATGTTGGTCGGATCTGGGGAAAGCTATGCGGGACTTGCTCTTTCGCGGTGGCAGACGCACAAGCCTGATCGGGGCAGGGGCGTTGATCGCGCTGATCGCGGCCGTCGATTGGTGGGTGGTCGGCGAGGTCCCTCTCGGGTTTCTCTACCTGTTGCCGATGCTGCTGCTTGGCAAGGTACTGAAACCGTGGCAGACGGCGTTGGCCGCGCTCCTGTGCACCTATCTCACCGAGGAGTTCGATACCTTTGCCTGGAATCTAAGCCACGGACTGCCGCGCGATGTGCTTTACTTCATGGCGTTCTTCTCCATCGGGATATTTGTGTATCAGATGGATCGCAACCGGCAGATCGCTCTTGGCCAACTCCATGAAATTGAGAAACAGCGAGATGCCCGCCGCGAAGCCGAAGAGCAGCTGATCGCCCTGATTGAAAGCAGTCCGGCAGCAATCATTACCGCGGACGCAGATGGAAAGGTCCTGATGGCGAACGATGCTGCACATCAGATGGTGGGAATAAAAACGCCTCTGCTTCTGGGACGGTCCATTCACCGCTACTTTCCCTCACTCAGCAATGTCTCCGATCGAACCACGAACCACCCGCGGTTTCGCGCGGCAATGCAGTCACGCGGCCAGCGGGAGGACGGAGAAAGCTTTCTGGCGGAGATATGCTTCTCCACCTACCTCACCGGTTCAGGAACCTGCCTCGCCGCCATGATTCTCGACTCATCCGAGGAATTCCGCTCTCGGGAAGAGTCCAGCCTGCACCAGATGCTGGCGGGATCGCGCATCGCGGTCGGGGCCGTATCCCATGAGATCCGCAACGTCTGCGGAGCCATCTCCGTGGTCCACCGCAATCTCTCGCGCAATCAATACCTTAGCGACGACAAAGACTTTGAGGCGCTGGGAAGCCTGGCCGCCGCACTGGAACGTATCGCGGCGGTGGATCTCCGCCCCTACCCCGATCAGGCAATAGAGGTTGACCTGCCGGCGGTTCTGGACGATCTGAGAATTGTGATCACCCCATCGCTGGAAGACCAGGGTATCCAGTGCGCCTGGAAGCTGGAACCTAAGTTGCCTTTGGTATGGGCAGATCGTTCTCATCTGATGCAGGTGCTCTTGAACCTGACGACCAACAGCATTCGGACTTTGGCGGAGAAGCCATCGGACCGGTCGCTCTCCATCTCCGCCCGCAGCGAGGGCTCGCGCGTGACGATCGAAGTTCTGGACAATGGTGGCGGCGTCGCCGAACCATCCCAGCTTTTTCATCCGTTTCAAAACGGCGCCCAGAACACGGGACTCGGCCTGTATCTGGCCCGGGCGTTTGCCCGATCCTTCGGCGGCGACCTGCGCTACGCGCCTCTGCCTGGCAGCGCGTGTTTCGTCGTCGAGCTTGCGCCGGTGCGGCTGAGTCCGGTGCTTGAATGAAAGAGGACCTATGAGCGAAAGCCTCCGCATCCTGCTGATTGACGACCACACTCTCTTCCGCGAGAGCCTGGCTCGATTGCTGGAGACGGAACCGGGGCTTGCCGTCGCCGGCAGCTGCGCCACGTTGGCCGAGGGGCGCAGCTTCCTGGCGACCGCCGCGGTCGACGTGGTCCTGCTGGACTATGACCTGGGCGATGAGATTGGCACCGATCTGTTGGCGCAATTCGGCGCCGACGGCAGCAGCGCCAAGGTTCTCGTGGTGACTGCCGGGATGGGTGCCGGGGCAACTCTGAACGCGGCCAGCGCCGGCGTGGCGGGGATTGTGCTGAAGCACAGCGATCCGCGCCGCCTGATCGACGCGATCCGTCGCGTGGCTGTGGGCGAGACCTGGTGGGACCCGGACATCCTGCGGACGGCGATTGTGGGAAAAGGCGACGACAACTCGCCCGCGAACGTCAGGTCGCTGACCGAGCGCCAGAGTCTGGTGCTGCGCAGTATCCTCGACGGCCTCACCAACAAGGAGATCGCAGCGCGGATGCAAGCCTCCGAGACGTCAGTGAAGGCCGTTATCCAGGAGTTATTCAGCAAAGCCGGTGTGCGGACACGCAGCCAACTGGTGCGTGTCGCCATCGAGCGATACGCCCGCGAATGGCTGCGCGAAAGCAAGACGGAGGGATGAGTTCGGCAAGCCGGATCTTACTGAAAGGAAACGACACACCCCCCTTGCAAGGCGCGCCGTTTTCGCTATCGTGGCGGGGGTGTGGTTCAATTGAAGCAGCACTATGGCTTCTGAGAATCCACCGCGCAGACCGATGCCTTTGCCGCGCCGCTGGAAGGCGTTGACGCGCAAGCTGCGCGAGGTGGGCTCCATTGCCTCCGCGCTGCTGGGCACCGGGCATCCGTACATGGCGCACATCATCCCCATGCGCCGCTGCAACCTGGCCTGCACCTACTGCAACGAGTTCGACGACGTCTCCGATCCCGTGCCGATCGCGGAGATGGAGCGCCGGATCGACGAACTGGGCCGGCTGGGGACCTCGGTCATCACCATCTCCGGCGGTGAGCCACTGCTGCACCCGGAACTGGACCGCGTGATCGCGCGGATCCGGAAGACCGGGGCGATCGCGGGCATGATTACCAACGGCTACCTGCTGATGCCGGAACGGATCGAGCGGTTGAACCGCGCCGGCCTCGACCATATGCAGATCTCCATCGACAACGTAATGCCGGACGCGGTGTCGAAGAAGAGCCTGAAAGTGCTGGACGCCAAATTGAAGATGCTGGCGGAGCACGCCGATTTTCACGTAAACATCAACTCGGTGGTGGGCGGCGGAGTTGCCAATCCGACCGACGCGCTGACGGTAAGCGAGCGGGCGCTGGCGCTGGGTTTCTCCTCGACCATCGGCATTATCCACGACGGCAGCGGGCAGTTGAAGCCGCTGGGCGAGGCGGAGCGCACGGTTTGGGACAAGGTGCGGCGGCTTACGCGGCGCAGCTACTCGCGCTTCAACCACTTCCAGGAGGCGATCGCAAACGGTCAGCCCAACAACTGGCGGTGCCGCGCGGGCGGCCGCTATCTGTACATCTGCGAGTTCGGGCTGGTGCACTACTGCTCGCAGCAGCGTGGGTATCCCGGAATTCCCATCGCGGAGTACAAGCGCGCGGATGTGAGGCGCGAATTCCTGACGGAAAAGGGTTGCGCCCCCAACTGCACCATCAGTTGCGTGCACCAGGTCAGTTACATCGATCACTGGCGCGCGCCTCAGACCTCGCAGGTGACTCCCGGCGGCGCGCATGGAACCGGCGCGGATGCAGGACTGGTGCAGCTTCGTTAGACTTTGGCAGGGCTGTGGTAGACGCTTCCACAGGAACCTGTCCTAGCGAGTGCCGCTGGCGATCTCCTTGAGGCTTGTGGCGATGCTCTTGAGCGACTGCACAATCTTCCAAAGGACCCAAAGGGCGAAAATGCCGAATAAAGCGGCGATTACGGGGAAAATCAATGCGACGGACAGTGTCATGGTTCTCTCCTCGAATCGAGGCTATGTTGGCAGGTTGCGAGCGACAATACATCTTTCGTCTCATCGACTTGCGCCGACGCAAATTTCGCAACCCGCGAGGCTCCGCGACGCTCTAAACTTAGAGTGACCGTGGTGATCTCCTTTCCATCGAAGTGTTCCAGCGCGGGCGCCCCTGCTGGCGGGCGCAAGCTGGGCCGGATGGCTGCGTGCGTGGCGCTGGCTTGCTGCGCGTTCGCCGGCCGGGTACAGGCGCAGGATCAAGAGAATGCTGCCCTGCCCATGGCCCCCAGCGCGATTCGGGCGGCACGGCCGGATGCGTTTGTCCCCAGCCAAAGCTTCGCCAGCCAGGCAACTGGGACGACACTGGGGATGCGCTATGCGGGCATCCCTGTGGAGCAGGCGACGCCGGGCGCGCTGCCGCTGTCGCTGGACGACGCGATCGACCGCGGGCTGAAACACAACTTGCAAGTACAGCTTGCGGTGCAGACCGAAAAATCGGTGCGTGGCCAGATTTCGACCGTGTTCTACTACCTGCTGCCCAACCTGCGGGCGACCGCCTACAGCAATGCACAGGAGATCGACCTGGCCGCGTTGGGATTCAAGCCGTCGTCGCTGACGGCATTCGGACTGAACCCGGCAACATTTTCCACGATTGTGAAGGTGAACGTCACTGACGCGCAGGTGAGCGCGGACCAGGTACTGTTCAACCTTCCCGATTTCTATCTTTACGCAGCGGCCAAAAAAGCCGCCAATGTAGTGACGGAGAACACGCTGAACGTGCGCGGCGGCGTGGTGGAGGCGGTCGGAACACAGTACCTGGCGGCGCTGGCCGACGAGGCCCAGATCGCCAATGCGCAGGCGCTGGTGACTGCCGATGAAGAAGTGCTCCGCCAGGCAACACTGGAGCATGACGCGGGCGTGGGAACCAACCTGGACGTGCTGCGCGCGCGGGTGCAGTTGCAGAGCGAGCAGCAGGCGCTGGTGCGAGCGCAAGATACGTTTGCCAAGGACAAGATCGCGTTGAACCGGTTGATCGGCCTGCCGGCGGAGCAGGAATTGACCCTGACCGACGCGGTGCCCTACGCCCAACTGACGGAGATGCCGATGGATCAGACGCTGGCGCTGGCGTATCAGCGGCGGAAGGACCTGCTGGAGCTGCAGGCGCAGCTCGATGTGGCGGAACGGGCCCAGAAGGCGGTGAGGTTCGAGCGGTTGCCACAGCTTGGCTTCGACGGATACTACGGCGTGATCGGCGAAACGGGCGGCCTTTACCATGGCGTGTTTACCGTGCAGGGCGTGCTGAAGATTCCCCTCTCCGAAGAGGGACGGTTCCGCGGCGAAAGCCAGGTGGCGGCAGCACAGCAGATTGCGCTGCGGCGCCAGATCGACTCGCTGCGGGCGACGATCGATGAGCAGATTCGCGCCAGCAGACTGGACGTGGAATCGTCCGCCGAGCTGGTGAAGGTGGCGCGCAGCAATGTGGAACTTGCGACAGAGGCGTTGTCCGACACCCGCGACCGCTTTGCCGCGGGCGTAGACGACAATCTGCCGGTGGTGCAGGCGCAGGCGACACTGGCTGACGCGCAAAGCCGGCTGATTGCGACCGAGTTCCAACTGAACCAGGCGAAGCTGGCGCTGGCGCGGAACACCGGCGTGGTGGAGACGCAATACAAGCAGTACCTGGGGCGATAGCCGGGGGCCCCTCCCCCCGCCATTTGATTCCAAGATCCCCCTTCTAAAGGGCTTAGATTCGAACCAGGATATGGTTTTGATTCGGTATCGATTCGTTTTCGATATATACCCTCCAGTAGCCAGTAGCCAACAGGCGGCGCATCTTTTGTCTATACTTTTCCACGCTTCACCCTGAGCCTTGCAGCCTCCAGATCCGGTCCGTTGGGACACGACGCTGACTGTTTGGCTCTTGTTTAATCATATCGGGGGTGTCAAGGGAGGGCCTGTGAAAAACGGGGCTGTCTGTGGCTTGCATACCTGCCTGACGGGAACCTGGATGAGGCACCCAACTTTTCTTGATTCATCGCTCCTGACGATCGGCCGCGCAAACGGACTGCGGATAGCTGCCGGGGCCGGGCCAGAGATGGCAGGCTTGTGCAGCCGGAATAGACCTGATAATGAGGTAGCGTAGGAGAATCCAAGTATGAGCAGTGATCCGGAACCTGAAGCGAAGGGCTGGTGGCAGACTCTTCCTGGCCTTCTAACCGCCACTGCGGGCATCATCACGGCGATCACGGGCCTGCTGCTCGCCTTTCACCAGATGGGATTCTTCCCCCATGGCTCTCAGCCGGCGGCGCCAACGCCAAGCGAATCCCGTACGGCGGGAGATAATCCACCCCCCGCCGAACCTGGGGCCACGCCTTCTGCGACCGGCCCTTCGAACTACCGACCGCTGGCCCTCCCCGCAACTAGCCAGGTGCGGTCCGGGGATGCTGTTTACCAACTGGTGGCGGCGCGAGTGGATCCCTACTCCACGGACAAGGTCGACCTGCATCTATCCGTTCGCATGACCAACAACGGCCGCTACCCCGCCAACTTCTGGGCAGCCTCATTTCGCCTGCTGGTGAATGGGGCGCTACTGGCGCCGACGAGCGATCTGGACGATGTGGTATCCCCAAACAGCGCGCAGGACGGCGAGGTCGAATTCGTGATCCCGGCGAATACCGCGATGGTTGGTCTTCAGATGGGCGACGTTGGGGACGGCAGGCCATCTATCCCATTGAATCTTCAAGCTGTTCCACGATGAACTCGCGGCGGGAGAGGAGCGGCCCAGCGGTGGCGGACAAGCCCGAAGACGACCCACGGACCTACTTCGCGGCGGAGAGAACGCTGCTGGCGTGGTTGCGCACCGGGCTGGCGCTGATGGGGGTGGGCTTCGCGGTGGCGCGGTTCGGGCTGTTCCTGCGCGAGGTGCAGGGCGTGGAGGCGCATGCGCCGGTTCACGCTACGGGTTTGTCGACGTGGTCTGGGGTGGCACTGGTCGCGCTGGGGGTGATTGTCAACGCCGGCGCGGCGGTGCGGCATGTCCAGTTGGTGCGGCAGTTGAGTGCGGGGACGTGGCAGCCGGGTAAGGTATCGGCGGGCGCGGTGGCGCTGGCGGCTGTGCTGGCGGGGATCGGCGTGGGGATGGCGGTTTGGCTGGTGGTGGTGCGGTAGAGCGGGCCAGTAGTCAGTTGTCAGTAAGGGCAAAAACAGACTCCTCCTCGCTTTACAATTCGTGGGGCGGAATGGGAGACGATGGGGCAGGCGGGTGCCTTCGCTGCGGAAAATGTGAAAACATAGGCGGATATGGCAGAGGGTGGGAGCGGGGTGGCGGCTGGGGCGGACGCTGGAGCCGAAGCGGGCGCGGGCAGCGCGTTTCTGTCGCGCGACTTCCGGCTGTACCAGACGGCGCGACTGCTGGTGATCCTGGGTGCGGAAGCGCAGTCGGTTGCGGTGGCTTGGCAGGTGTACCAGATCACGGGTTCGCCACGCGCTCTGGGACTGACCCAACTGGCGCTGTTCGCTCCGGGAATCTTCTTCATGCTGGCGGCGGGGCATGTGGCTGACCGCTATGACCGGCGCTGGATCATCCTGATGTGCTATTCGGCGCAGGCGGCGTGCACGCTGGCGCTGCTACGGTTTGCGCTGCACCCGACCGGGCGGGTGTGGCCGATTTATGCGGTGCTGCTGGGCGTGGGACTGGGGCGAGCGTTCAGCGGCCCGGCTTCGGCGGCGCTGCTACCCAGCCTGGTGCCGACGAAACACTTTGTGAATGCAGTAACGTGGGGATCGATCGTCTTCCAGATTGCGAATATTGCCGGGCCGGCGATGGGCGGGTTTGTCTTGACCCTGGGTCTGACGGGCGTTCTGGCCGAATGGCGCGGCCCCGCAGCGGTGTACACCTTCACGCTGGCGACGCTGCTGGCATACCTGGTGCTGGTGGGCGCCATGCGGACCAAGCCTGCGCAAGTGGTGAAGAATGCCTTCAGCCTGGAGACCATGCTGGCCGGCTTCCGGTACGTGTGGCAAACCAAGCTGTTGCTGGGTTCGATTTCGCTGGACCTGTTTGCGGTGCTCCTGGGCGGAGCGACGGCGCTGCTGCCGATCTATGCGAAGCACATCCTGCACACCGGGCCCTGGGGATTTGGGGTGCTGCGGGCGATGCCGGCGGTGGGCGCGCTGATGGTGTCGCTGGTGATGATCGTGCGGCCGATCCAGCACGATGCAGGCAAGCTGATGCTGTTCTGCGTGGGCGTGTTCGGCGCGGCGACGATTGTTTTTGGAGGATCGCGGACGATGTGGGTGAGCCTTTTGGCGCTGGTGATTGTGGGCGCGAGCGACATGGTCAGCGTGGTGATCCGCGCCAGCATTCTGCAACTGGCGACGCCGCCCGAGATGCGCGGACGGGTGAGCGCGGTGAACTGGCTGTTCGTGGGCGCATCCAACGAGTTGGGCGGATACGAGAGCGGCGAAACCGCGTACTGGTGGGGAACGGTGCGGGCGGTGGTGATCGGGGGCATCGGGTCGCTGGTGGTCACCGGCCTGGGCGCTGTGCTCTTCCCTGCGCTGCGCCGGGTAGATACGCTTTCGACGGAATCGCTGCTGCCATCCAATATCCAGCAAAGCATCGCGGAACCTGTGGATTGAAAGCGGGTTGGTAGTTAGGAGCGAATCGAGGAGTGGAGGCGGAGAGAGGCATGACGACGGGCAAAAAGGTGGCGGCGGGCATCACTGCGGTGCTGCTGCTGGCGGTCGGAGTGGAACTATTGTGGTTGCACCATGAGCGGAACCTCCCCGGCAGTCAGGCCGCGGCGGAGTATATCCCGGTCGACCAGGACGATCTGGTGCTGCTGAAGCACGAGCGGCCGCAGACGCTGGCGGATCTGAAGGATCTGTATGGCAGGACGGTGTGGATTGCGGCCGGTGGCCAGATGGACTACTACCCATGCACGGCGCATCACGCCGACTACACGAAAAGTGTGGGGACACTCCTGGGAGCTGAGCCCTTGATCATCAAGGAAGCGTTCGAGCAGGTTGCGCCGCAGTCGGCTACGTTTCGCATTCCGGGCGGCACCAAACAGGTGCTGCTGGCGTTTACGCTGCCGAAGTCGGCGGACCCGACCAAAGAGTACGCGGTGCCGGTGGGATACCGCCAGGGCCCGACCGACTACACGTTCTATACCGACGATCTTTTCTACTACGATGACCCGCATGTTCTGTACAAGTTCTGGGGACCGCAGGTGTGGCAGGCGATCGACTCGCACCAGGTGATCCTGGGGATGAGCGAACGGGAGGTTGGACTGTCGCTGGGCCAGGTGTCCAAGAGCGAAAGCAACGAGTATGGCAACCGGCTGGTGGTGTACGCGAACGTGGACCACCCGATGGCTGTGACCTTCGTAAAAAACAAGGTGACGGCGTTCCGGCCGGACCAGGGATATTGAGGGCAGTTGTCTATGGCCGGTTGTCAGTTGGGAAACTCTGGGCCCGTCCGGGAATTCGAGTGTTATTCCTTAGGCAAAACCATGGCAGTCTTGCCTTATACTCTTAGTTCCGATGAACCCCGCGCAGGCGAAACTCTCCGAGCACGCGTTGCTGAAAAACTACTTGCTGGACCGCGCCTATGACGAGATGTTCGCCGGTCCGGACGACCTGCATCCGCATTATGAGCCGCTGTTTGAAAGGTTTTCGTCGCTGCCCGCGGACGAGTTGCAGCGTCGGAAGCACTCGGCCGAGCTGAGTTTTCTGAACCAGGGCATCACTTTCACCGTGTATGGGCGGGAGGACGGTGGCAGCGAGCACATCTTTCCGTACGATCTGGTCCCGCGCATCATCACCGCTGCGGAGTGGGCGACGGTGGAGCGCGGCCTGACCCAGCGGATTACGGCGCTGAACCTCTTCCTGAGGGACATCTACAACGAGGGGCGCATTCTGAAGGACGGCGTGGTGCCGCGCGAGACGGTGTATAGCTGCAAGCACTTCCGCCGCCAGATGGTGGGGCTGCAGGTGCCGCGCAATGTGTACGTCTCCATCTGCGGGACGGACCTGATCCGGCTGGAGAATGGCGAGTTCGTGGTGCTGGAGGACAATCTGCGCGTGCCTTCGGGCGTGAGCTACATGCTCACCAACCGGAGAGTGATGAAGCGGATATTTCCGCAGTTGTTCCGCAGCTATAACGTGCGGCCCATTGAGCAATACACGCAGTTGCTGCTGGGCGCTCTGCGCTCGTTGGCGCCGGAGGGCAGACCAGAGCCAAACATCGTGCTGCTGTCGCCGGGGGTGTTCAACTCGGCGTACTTCGAGCACGCCTACCTGGCGCGCCAGATGGGCATTGAGCTGGTGGAAGGCCGCGACCTGGTGACGCACGACAACGTGATCTACATGCGGACGACGAGCGGGCTGCGGCGGGTGGACGTAATCTACCGTCGTGTGGACGACGACTTTATCGACCCGCTGGTCTTCCGCGGGGATTCGATCCTGGGCGTGTCGGGACTGTTCAATGCCTACCGCGCCGGGAACGTTACCCTGGCGAACGCATTCGGCACCGGCGTGGCCG
Source organism: uncultured Acidobacteriaceae bacterium (assembly GCA_963764735.1). Taxonomy (GTDB): domain Bacteria; phylum Acidobacteriota; class Terriglobia; order Terriglobales; family Acidobacteriaceae; genus Edaphobacter. The sequence continues at coordinate 3,274,651 of CAVXTS010000002.1, read as the reverse complement.
ACGACAAGGCGATGTATGCCTACGTGCCGGACATCATCAAGTACTACCTGGGCGAAGACCCGGTGCTGCAGAACGTGAAGACGTACCTGCTGACCGATCCGAAGTCGCGGCAGCATGTATTGCAAAACCTGGACAAGCTGGTGGTGAAGGCGGTGGGCGAGAGCGGCGGCTATGGCATGCTGATCGGGCCGCAGTCGACGGCGGAGCAGCGCGAGGAGTTTACGCGGAAGATTGAGGCCGACCCACGCAACTATATTGCGCAGCCGACGATCTCGTTCTCGCGCGCGCCATGTCTGATTGGCGAGGACCTGCAGGCCCGGCATGTGGATTTGCGGCCCTACATTCTGTACGGCGACAAGGTGACGATTGTGCCGGGCGGACTGACGCGCGTTGCGCTGAAGCGCGGCTCGCTGGTGGTGAATTCGTCGCAGGGAGGCGGGAGCAAGGATACGTGGGTGCTAAGCCAATAATGCTTGCGGGAGGGGTCCAAATGCTGAGCCGCGTCGCCGACAGCCTGTACTGGATGAGCCGCTACATCGAACGCGCGGAGCATACGACGCGCCTGCTGGACGTGAATCTGAACTTGATGCTGGACGAGAGTGCGACCAGCGCGGACCGGCGTTGGCAACGGCTACTGCAGGCGCTGGGCAGTCCCAAGGACGTGAAATGGATGGGCGACCCCTACGAACTGACGCAGCGGCTTTCGTTTGACACCGGGCTGAAAGGATCGATTCTGTCGTGCATTATCTCGGCGCGGGAAAACTCGCGCCACGTGCGCGAGCAGATATCCACCGAGCAGTGGCACAGGCTGAACAGCCTGTATCTGCAGGTGACGCGGCCGGAGATGCGGCAGGAGTTGGATCCGGTGGCGGTTATGGACCGCGCCGAACAGCCCACGGAGTTCCTGCAGCAGGTAATGGAAGGCGTGCACCAGTTTCAGGGCGTCAGCGATTCCACCATGAGCCACGGGGAGGGCTGGCAGTTCATCCAGGTGGGGCGCTACATTGAGCGCGCCGCGGCCACCGCGTTGCTGCTGGAGGCCTACCATGAGGACCTGTGGCAAGAGCCCGACCGGATTGCCGAAGGCAACGAGTACCTGGAGTGGATGGGGCTGCTGCGCAGCGCCACGGCCTTTGAGGCCTACTGCAAGGTCTACACGGCGGACGTGACACCCGACCGCATCTTCGAATTTCTGCTGCTGGATGAGGAGTTTCCCCACTCGGTGCGCTTCTCCATCGACACGCTGGAACGCGCGCTGGAGGCCATCCACGGCGAAGGCGGCAAGAGCCGGGCCGAGCCGCTGCGAAGGCTGGCGGGAAGACTGCAGGCTTCGCTCAGCTATTCCGGCGTCGATGAGATTCTGAATGGAGATATCATCGCCTACCTGCGCGGCATTCAGTTCCAGTGCAAAGGCATTCACGAGATGATGTATCAGCTGTATATCGATTACAGTATTCAGGCTGCGCTGGCGGGGTGAAGCAGGTTGTACGTGCTACGTTGTCCGCTCTCCGTTGAGAGACGCGCCTCCAACGGAGAACGGAGAACGATCAACGGAGAACGCGAGGAGCGGGATGTATTACTCGATTCGGCATTTGACGAAGTTTCTGTACTCAAACCCGGTGAGCGAGAGCATGATGGAGACGCGGATGCATCCGCGCAGCGATTTGAATCAGCGCTGCCTGACGTTCCATCTCTCGGTGAGCCCCCGCTGCCGCGTCTTTAGCTATCGCGACCACCTGGCCAACCAGGTGCACCACTTCGATATTCCCGGCCAGCACGGCCAGTTGGTCATCGTGGCTGAATCGCTGGTGGAGGTGCAGCCGGCGGCGCCAGTGCCAACATTCCTCGCGCCCGATGCATGGGACGAGTTGGACAGCATGATTGCCGCAGGCGACTACTGGGAGATGCTGCTGCCGAGTGAGTTCTGCACGGCCACGGACGCGTTGGAAGGGCTCGCCGAGGAATTGGATGTGCACCGGCGCGATGATCCGCTAATGGTGCTGCATCAACTGAACGAGGCGCTGTACAACCACTTTGAATACGTGCCCAAGTCGACGAAGGTGGACTCGCCCATTGACCTGGCGCTGCTGACCCACGCGGGCGTCTGCCAGGACTTCGCCCACATCATGACGACGCTGGTACGGTCGAAGCTGCGCATTCCCTGCCGCTACGTCAGCGGTTACCTGTTCCACGGGCAGAGCGACCACGACCGCTCGGTCAACTCGGCGACCCACGCCTGGGTTGAGGCGCTGGTGCCGCAGCTCGGCTGGGTGGGCTTCGATCCCACCAACCTGCTGGTCGCAGGTGATCGACACATCCGCACCGCTATTGGCCGCGACTACGCCGATGTGCCACCGACGCACGGCATCTTCCGCGGGCGCGCGAACAGCGAGCTAACGGTCGCGGTGCGGGTGACGCCGAGCGAGGGCACGCCGCAGCTCGACCAGGAGCTGCCGGTGCCGGAGGATTGGTCGATCCTGGTAGAACGGGCAACCGCAGTGCCAGAACCTCCGCCGATGCCGACGCGACAGCAGCAGATGGCACAGCAGCAATAGCGCGGGTTCAGGTCGGATTCTGAGACTCGGTAGTCTGAGACGACTCGGGGCTGTTTCGATCCGCCTCGCCGCCTCGATATGAGCCGTCCAGGATTCGCCGCAGCAGAGTCTGTGCGTTTGCGACGCTCGCAATAAGTAGAAAGACCGGCGTCCAATTCCGCATTTCCCAGAGCCAGTTGAATGGAGCATGCCAGAGCGTTTTTCCGATACCAAGTCCAATGCCAAGCGCCGACGCGAGCGCGATCGCGGACCAAAGCGTGAACCGCACAAGCAGGCTTCCGCGAGCAGGAAGCGGCCTCTTCGCATTACTTCGCGCCATCCTGATGAACGACTCGGCGATCACAGTGGCCCTCCTCGCTTCGCGCAGACTTGTCTTACGACATCAAAGATTCAGTTTCTTGAAGATTCGGTCGGGGATGTTGCGGATGACGAACATGATGGGCTGGAAGATGCTGGGGACGTAGAGGTTGTCCTTCTTGGCGTCGATAGCCTTGACGATGGTCGCGGCCACCTTATTGACGTCGGCCTTCTTGATGTTCATGTGCGCCGTCATGGCAGTGGCAACCGGGCCTGGCTTGATGGTGAGCACGGTGACGCCCTCGCGGTCGATGCGGTTGCGCAGCCCGGCGAGGAACGCCGTCAGCCCCGCCTTCGACGAGCCGTAGAGGTAGTTCGATTTGCGTCCGCGCTCGCCGGCCACCGAGGAGAGCACCGCCAGAATGCCGGAGTGGCGTTGCACGCAGAAGTTGGCCAGCCAGGTGAGCAGCGAGACGGGAGCGACGAAGTTGGTGTGCAAAATCTGGGCCGCGTGCTCGAAGTCCTGCTCGCCGCGGGCCTGGTCACCCAGAATGCCGTAAGCGAGGTAGGCGATGTCCATGCCGGTGAGCGAGTTGATGGCGTGCGAGAGCAGCTCGGCGTGGCGGTCGGTGTCGTCAAGATCGGCCATGGCGGTGCCCACGTACGCCGCGCCGCGCGTTTTCAAATCAGCGGCGACGGCAGCGAGTTTCTCCGCATTGCGCGCGACCAGGAACAGCTGCGCGCCCTGCGCGGCCCAGATGCGGCAGGTGGCCTCTGCGATGCCGGAGGTGGCGCCGAGCACCAGGATCTTCTTGGTGAGCTTTGCCGTGGGGTTGAGTGCGGGCGGTGTAGGCTGGGCGGGCAGGGTGCTCATAGGGTGGATTTGGCTCCGGTTGAATCGGTGACCCGCTCCCAGAGACTCGAGGTCAGCATGGGATCGCGGAAGCGCGCAAAGCGCTGCCACTCCGGGTAAAAGGTCTGGAACTGGGTTGGGGTCATGGCGGCGTCCTTGGCGGGATAGAGGCGGCCGCCGCAGTCCAGCGTCATGTCGCCGAGGCGCTGGAGCAGCGGGAAGGTGACGCCAGGCTTAATGGGGAAATCGAGCGCCAACATGATGCCGGGCTGGGGAAAGCTCATCATGCCCAGCGAGGGGATGTCGCCGAAGGCCTTGAGCACGGCGAGGAAGCTGGCCAGGCCGGATTTGGCAATCTCGCGCAGGATGGCGATGGTGCCTTCCTTGGCATGGTCCCACGGGATGGCGTATTGGAACTGGGTCAGACCGCGCTTGCCATACATGCGGTTCCAGCGCAGCACGGCGTCCAGCGGGTAGAAGAAGGGCTCGTAATCCTGCACCGTTTTGACGTGCGACTTGATCTGCTTGTGGAAGAAGAGAGCGTTGAAGAGGCTGACCGTGGTGTGGTTCAGCGCGAACCCGGGGGCGTCAAACGGGAAGACCAGCTTGGGCTCCGGCGATGGCTTCAACTCTCCGGGCACCTGCGAGTGCCGGCCCAACATGAAGATGCCGCGGGCGAAGTTCTTGCCGGTCGACGCGCAGTCCACCCAACTGACCGTGTATTCGACGTCGTGATACTGCTGCTTGAGGTCTAGAAATTCGTCGATGCCGTGGAACTGGATGCCCTCGTAGTCGATACCGCGCGAGACGATGGGTTTGAGGCAAAGCTGCGCCCAGGTGATGAGGCCGGTGAGGCCCATGCCGCCGATGGTGGCGGCGAACCAGTCGGGATTCTCGGTGCGCGAGCAAAGCTTCCGGCTGCCATCCGATCGGACCAGTTCGAAGCACGGCACGTGGTTGCCGAAAGAGCCGGCACTCTCGTGGTTTTTGCCGTGTATGTCGTTGGCGATGGCGCCACCCAAGGTGACGTACTTGGTTCCGGGGCTGACGGGGAGGAAAAATCCGCGCGGCACGGCGAAGTCCAGGATCTGCGCGAGCGAGATGCCCGCCTCAGCGGTGAGGATTCCAGTCGCAGGGTCGAAGTGGATCAGCCGGCTCATGCCGGTGGTCTGCAGCAGCGTCCCGCCCTGCAGCAGGCAGACATCGCCGTAGCTGCGACCCAGGCCGACGGGAAGCGCGCCGCCATGCGCCCCAGCCAGGACGGCCGGGAAATCACTCTGCCAGTTCACCGGGACCACCCTGGCGCCATACTTCGGATAGCGTCCCCAGGACTCAAACTGGGGCGACTCCGAGACAGGTAGGGCAGGGGCCGGGGCAAGACCGGGCGCTTCGGGTTCAACCATCAAAGTCATGTTTCTAGGATACCGGGTTGCGGCAACGGCGGGATGCCGAATACGGGGCGGCCTTATACGTCACTGCGCAGCCTTGCGGTGTCGAAGATCACAGGCCATACGCGTGAAGGGTTTCGGCCCACTCCTGGCGGCAGGCATGTGGATACGTAGCGAAGGGTGCAGCCGGAGCCGCACCCTTCGCCGGAATCGCGGACCGGCTAGGCGGCGGACGTGCCTCGCGCAGCCTTCGCGGAGGCGAGTGCGGACTTGGCTGTTTCAGTGAGCGCGGCAAAGCCGGCGGCGTCGTTGGCGGCAATGTCGGCCAGGACCTTGCGATCCAGCGGATTGCCCGCCAGCTTGAGCCCGTTGATAAAGGTGGAGTAGCTGAGGTCGTTGGCGTGGCAGGCCGCGTTGATGCGGACGATCCACAGCGAACGGAACTGGCGCTTCTTCTGCTTGCGGCCAGTGTAGGCGAACTTCAGGCCGCGTTCGACGGCCTCCTGTGCTGCCTGGTAGAGCTTGGATTTGGTGAGGAAGTAGCCGCTGGCGCGTTTCAGGATCTTCTTGCGGCGGTCGTTGCGCTTGGTACCTCGTTTGACACGGGGCATCGTAGTTCTCCTTTTGCGTACATCGGTTAAGCGGCTGGAGGAAAGGGATCCTCTTCACTCGCTATGCAACTTCAAGTCTCGGTGGGGCTTGCTTCGCAATTCCCAGGGGCCGGAACGCATGTGACTGGCCCTTTGCTTCGCGGAATCCGTCTCCGGATTCCTACTTCAGCGGCTCGACTTGAAAAACTTCGGTGCTTCCCTGCCCTGAAAATCAGGCGTAGGGGAGCATCCGGGCGATCTTCGGGGTATCCGCCTTGGAGACCAGGACCGACTGGCCGAGGTGGCGCTTGGTCTTGGTTTCCTTCGAGGTGAGGATGTGGCGCGTCTTCGATTGACCGCGCTTGAATTTGCCCGAGGCGGTTTTGGTGAAGCGCTTGGAGGCGCCCGAATGAGTCTTCAACTTTGGCATGGTGTTTCCTTGGGATTTCTGGACAACCTATCGAGTATAGCGGGTTTTGGGCCAAAGTGTAAGACTCCAACTTATGAATCTTAGCCAACCGCGCCTTCCGTGAGGCCCGTAAACTGCTCGAAATAAAGCCGCAAATTGTTGATAGCCACCCAATCTGCGGGTGTACACTTTCGTTGGCTTTCGATCCCCGCAATAAACGAGATCGAAGGGAGAACGTCATGAAGCCGGGCCCGCGCTTTCTGTCCTTTGGAGTTATCTCTGCAGCTCTGCTGGCGGTCGGATGTGCAAGTAAGACCACCCCGCAGGCGATCGCTACCGGCGGCAACTCGGGGACCACCAGTTCCGGAGGAGTCTTTACCTATTCTTATATCCCGGTATTGTCCATTGCGGCGTCCACTGTCTATGTAATTCAGAACGACCCCGCCACGGGAGCCAGTAGTGTGCTGGAGTTGCCAGCCAACGGGCAAGGAAGCATCGCTCCAACAGCCACGCTAACTGCTCCTGCGAATACCACGTTTCAATTAGTAGCTGTCGACAGGTCGGGCAATATCTATGTGGGCGCCCAGACCACACTCCCCACCACTACGAATGAGGTTCTGGTGTATGCCGCCGGGGCAACTGGCGCGGCCTCTCCGGTGCGCTCGATCACGAACCTACAGGACCTGGTGGACATCAAAGCGGACATGTGGGGTCAGATCTATGTCCTGGAGGGCGACTCGACCATGGGCGGGACCACAATAAGCGAGTTCGCTTCAGGGGCAACCGGCAATGCGACTCCAGCCCTGAGTATTGCAGGGAGCTTGACCACGCTCGATCATGCCGCCGCCTTTACGTGGAATCCTGCAGGGAACATTTGTGTGGCCAACTCGGGTGGGAACAATATCCTGGTTTTCGCTGCTTGGGGGAATGTGGCGCCGCAGATGGTACTTGGCGGCGACGCGACCGGGATACTCAAGCCAAAGGGGATTGCAGTGGATTCGGCGGGGAACATTCTGGTAACCACAACCAGCGGCTCCCCGGCGGCTCCTCCGGTCCTTGAATTCGCAGCTGGCGCAAGCGGCAATGTGGCGCCGACCAAGACATGGGCCTTCGCGGCAGCTTACACGGGAATCGCGGTGGATAACGCCAACAACGTCTTTGCGGTGACAAGCGCCAACGCCCAGCCCGAAGTGGATGGCTTTCCAGAAGGCCAAACCGGCAGCGTGTCGCCCTCGCAGACGATGACTTCGACCGCCTGGACGAACTCTCAATTTCAACAGCTCGCCTTCTATTAGCCGAGCCGGACTGCCCAAGTGGCCGATTTTGGACGGCGGCCCTAGCGGAGGCAACGGTGGCGACTCTGGGTAGGTCTGCGGACCCTGAAAAGGGGTCTCTGACCATATTCCGGGGCGGAAAAAACGGCCTCAAATCGTGCTATAATTAGATGAAAAACGAAGGGCGCATAAACGCAGAAAATGCTGATTTGGCGCGCCTTTTGTGGAAATGCCGGGCCAAACAATGGCCCCCGGCGCAAGACCAAAAATTTACGGCCGCAGCAGGCCGCATGGAGCGTGCATGGCATCGACCGCAATGAGTCCTGAAGTTGTCCTCCCGGAGGTTCAACCGACCCCAGGAATCCAGCCTGCCCCGCCCAAGCCGGGCGGCGGCTACACGGGTGAAAACATCACCGTGCTGGAGGGCCTGGCGGCGGTCCGCCTGCGGCCGGCCATGTACATCGGGTCGACCGGCGAAATGGGCCTGCACCACCTGGTCTACGAGGTCGTCGACAACTCGGTCGACGAGGCGCTGGGAGGACATGCGACGCGGATTGACGTCACCATCCACGTGGACAACTCCATCACGGTCATTGACGACGGCCGCGGCATCCCGGTGGACGACATGGTCACCAACGGCGAAAAGATGCCGGCGGTCCAGGTGGTGCTTACCAAGCTGCACGCCGGCGGCAAGTTCGATGCTTCCAACTACAAGGTTTCGGGCGGTCTGCACGGCGTGGGCGTAAGCTGCGTCAACGCGCTGAGCCAGGAACTGGATGTCGAGATCTGGCGCGACGGCTTCGCCTGGGAGCAGGACTACGCCAAGGGCAAGCCCACCAGCAAGCTGCGCAAGATGGGACCATCGAAGCGTCGCGGCACCCGGGTCCACTTCCTGCCAGACAAGTCCATCTTCACGGTTACGGATTTCAATTACGACACGCTAGCCCAGCGTCTGCGCGAACTCGCGTTCCTCAACAAGGGACTGGTCATCACACTGACCGACGAGCGCAGCACCGACGCCAAGACGGGCGAGAGCAAACGGCAGGAGTTCAAGTACGCGGGCGGGATCAAGGAGTTCGTCAAGCACATTAATCGCGGTAAGCAGGTGCTGCACAGCGACCCCATCTACATGGAAGCCGAGCGCGACAACGTCGCTATGGAGATAGCGCTGCAGTACAATGACGCCTATTCGGAGACGGTGTTCACGTTCGCCAACAACATCAATACGGTGGACGGCGGCACGCATCTTTCGGGCTTCAAGACGGCGCTGACGCGCACCATCAACTACGTCGGCCAGCAGCTCGGGTTGTTCAAAGACGTGAAGGAGAACCTCTCCGGCGACGACGTTCGTGAGGGGTTGGTCGTCGTCATCTCGGTCAAGCTGTCGCAGCCGCAATTCGAAGGCCAGACCAAGGGTAAGCTGAACTCCGACATCGCTGGAACGGTGCAGGCGTTCGTGAATGAGCGGCTGGGAGCGTTCCTGGAACAGAATCCCACCGTTGCCCGCAAGATCATCAACAAGGCCATCGACGCGGCACGCGCGCGCGAGGCTGCACGCAAGGCCCGCGACCTGACCCGGCGCAAAGGTGCGCTTGACGGAGGGGGCCTGCCCGGCAAGCTTTCCGACTGTTCCGAGCGTCAGCCAGACCGCTGCGAGCTCTACCTGGTGGAGGGCGAATCCGCCGGCGGAACCGCCAAGCAGGGCCGCGATCGCCGCTTCCAGGCCATCCTGCCGCTGAAGGGCAAGATCCTGAACGTCGAAAAGGCGCGCTACGACAAGATGCTCGGCCATGAAGAAATTCGCGCGATGATTACGGCACTGGGCTGCGGCATCGGCAAGGAGGATTTCGACGCCACCAAGCTGCGCTACGGCAAGATCATCCTGATGACCGATGCCGACGTGGATGGCTCGCACATCCGCACGCTGCTGTTGACATTCTTCTTCCGCCACATGACGGAGCTGATCAAGCGTGGCCACGTGTACATTGCGCAACCGCCGCTGTTCAAGATCAAGAAAGGCAAATTTGAACAGTACATCAAGGACGAGCGCGAGTACGTGCAGGTGATGGTGAAGCGCGCCTCCGACGGCATGGTGCTGCGCCACGGCGAGGGTGGGGCAAAGATTGAAGGCGCCGCGCTAACCAAGTTCATCTCGCAGCTGAAGGATTATCTGGACTTCTTCGACAAGGTGGAGAAGCGCCTGCGTAATGCGGACGTGACCGAGGCGTTCGCCGAGATCTTCGCCCAGGAGGGCAAGGATTCAGCGCGCCGTGTCGACTTCGAATCGCCGGCCAAGCTGAAGGAGATGCGCAACCGGCTGAAGGACCTGGTGAAGGCGTACCAGTTCCGTGACGTCAGCGACGTGCTGTTCGACGAGGAACACAACCTGTATTCGGTGAGCTTTACCGACTCGCAGGGTGCGGTGCGCAAGATTGACTGGGCGCTCGCCTCCACCGCGGAGAGCCGGCAGATGCTGGCCAAGCATGCGCAGTTGAAAGACCAACTGCAGCCGCCGTTCCTGATTGAGTACGCGCAGAAGGCGGGCAAGATTCAGGCGGAAGAAGAGGCCGAGGAGGCCGCTTCCGAGGAGGACGTCGCGGCTGAGGCTTCGGCACAGGACGCTGCTTTGGGCACCGCTGCCGAGCCCAAGCCGGCCAAGCGCAATAGCAGGGTTTCGCACGACCCGGTGGAGAAGAAGACCGGGCGCGAGGTCTTCGAGTACGTCATCGAGCAGGGCAAGAAGGAATACCAGGTGCAGCGCTACAAGGGCCTCGGCGAGATGACCGCGCCGCAATTGTGGGACACCACCATGGATCCAGAGCGGCGCACGCTGCTGCAGGTGCGACTGGAAGATATTGCCGCCTGCGAAGAGATCTTCACCACGCTGATGGGCGAGGATGTGGAGAGTCGCGGCGCAAGTTCATCGAAGAGAACGCCCTGGATGTAAAGAACCTGGATATCTAGCGGAGCCGAATGGCCAACTTAGCGCAGTCTGAGTTGCGGAGCCTTTTGACGACGCAGAAGTATCGGCTGGCTACCGCTTTGAACAGTTTTTATAACGCCGACACGAGAAATGCAGCGGCCGGAGATGCCGCAGCAATCGAAATTGCACTTACGATCCGCGTCCTAGTGCATGGCGGTGAAGCGCTGTTGAAACAACTGACGCCAGACTTTGAGGATCGACAGATCGCATTCGATCCAAAGCTAGTCAAGCAGGTGCCGGACATAGAACTGACGCCCGGCAATTTTTCTCAGACTCGCGGCATATCTCAAGACGTCGTGCTGATGGGAAACTGCGTACGATATGACCGTAAAAAGCCGACATCGGCTACCCCACGAGCTCTCCTTCGAGACTGGTGGGGCCAAGTCTGTTGGGACAGTGGCGCGAATTCCATCAGCAATAGGGAAATTGTCCTGGGCCTCGCGAATAAAGATGGCGGCGCTCATGTGGACGGCGGCGGATGCCCAAACTATCGTAAGGCGAAGCAGCAAGGCCAGATGTTCTTCCATCAACAGCTTAGCAACATTGCAAAGATGGGTCATTTGGCAGCCATCGCTGGCGACCAACTGAAAGCCTTTATTACCGAGGGTTTTGGTAAAGAGCGAAATGAAGTCACAGACACCGAAGGACCGGACGGAGCGCACATCGGCGAAATAACGATGACGGTCTATTACAGGAAATAACTGTAGCCATCAGCGGGAACTAGACAAAATGCCGAGCATCCCACTCGGCATTTTGTTTTGGAGGTATGTGTCTTCTACAAAATCGTTGCTACGGAGCAGGCGCGCCTGCTTCTCTGAGAGTTTTCGCCAACTCTCGGAATAGCTTTGGATGACCCCGCCTTTTGCTAGGATCATCATTCACTGTGACAATTAGAGAGTCGGAGTCATTGCTCGCTAGGTGAATCGACTTGTCATCGGGATTCCACTAAGCGGACACCTCGAAGGTCACGGATTTTCCTTTTTTGCTCGGCTTCATGATCCTACCCCCGCTCGCTACATCAGCTCTTCGACGAACTTCTTTGCCACGTCGGCGGGGATGTGCAGTTCGCGGTGAATGAGAGCCATATCGTTGAGGACGGGCTCGGTTTCTTCGAGCGTAGGAACCTGGTCCGTCTCGTAGAACTTGCCGATGGGGATGATTTCGCCCCACACCGTCGCGCGGTCCATCGCCGCGATCCAGCTGCTTGAATCGTATTCCGCGTCCTCTTCGAGCTTCTTTACCCGCGGACGGAACCACTGGAAGGTGTTGTCGTGGTTGTAGGTGACGCAGGGGCTAAAGATGTCGAGGAAGCTGAAGCCCTTGTGCTGGATGGCTTGTTTGATGAGCTCGGTCAAGTGCTTCTGGTCGCCGGAGAAGCCGCGCCCGACGAACGTGGCGCCAGAGGAGAGCGCCAGCGTCAGCGGGTTCACCGGGGTGTCCTCGTTGCCATAGGGATTCGACTTGGTCTTCATGCCGATGCGGCTGGTGGGCGACGTCTGCCCCGTGGTCAGGCCGTAAATCTGGTTATCCAGCACCATGTAGGTCAGGTTGATGTTGCGGCGCATGGCGTGGACGAAGTGGCCACAGCCGATGCCGAAGCCGTCGCCATCGCCGCCAGTGACCAGCACGGTCAGGTCGTGGTTGGCAAGCTTCAGGCCGCTGGCCACGGGCAACGAACGCCCGTGCAGCGTGTGCATGCCGTAGGTGTTGATGAAGCCGGGGAAGTTGGATGAGCAGCCGATGCCGCTGACCGTGGCCACGCTGTGGTTGGGAATCTGCAGCTCGACCAGCGCCTTCTGGACGGCGGCGAGAACGCCATAGTCGCCACAGCCTGGGCACCAGTCGGGGTCGACCTTGCCTTTCAGGTCCGCCATCACCATGGACTTGGGGGGTGCAATATTGATCGTTGCCATCAAAGTCTCTCCTTAAATCTTGTCCGAAAGAATTGCCTTACACCATCACTTCGTGGGTTGGGACAGAAAGGGTGGTCTTGCCGGCAAGCTGCTCGCGCACGGCTTCGACTATGTGGTGCGGCATAAATGGTTCGCCGTCGTATTTGCGAATATAGCCGTTGGGCACGAAGCTGGTTTCGCTGCGCAGGTAGCGGGCGAACTGGCCGCTGAAGTTGTTCTCAACGATAATCGTGTGCTTCGCCTTGCCAAGAATGTCCACAATCGTGCCGCCGTGCAGCGGGACCAGCCAGCGAATCTGCAGCTGGTTGGCGGTGATTCCCTGCTCTGCCAGTTGCGCGCGCGCCTCGCGGATGGTGCCGTCGGTCGAGCCCCAGCCGATCAGGGTCACATCGGCATCGGCCGGACCTTCCAACACCGGCTTGGGCACCATGGCTTCGATGCCCTTCTCCTTGCGCATGCGCTTCTCCATCATGGCGCGGCGCTTGGCGTGGTTGGTGTACTCGTCGCTGATCAGGACGCCGTTCTCATCATGCTCGTCGCTGGAGGCTACGTGCATGAAGCCGGGAATACCGGGGATTGCGCGCGGAGAGACCCCGCTCTCAGTGATCTTGTAACGCAGGTACTCGTCGTGCGCGTCGCCGTTTGAGGTGATCATCTCGCCGCGATCGATAGGCGGGTTGAAGTTCAGCACTTCGGGTTCGACGCTCAGCCGACCCTCAGAGAGCAGCAGGTCGCAGAGCACGATTCCCGGACACTGGAACTTGTCGGTCACGTTGAAGATTTCCGGCATCAGTGTGAAACAGTCGGCGATATCCAGCGGCGCCGCGATGACGCGCGGATAGTCGCCAAAAGCAGCGCCCAGCATCTGCCACAGGTCGCCCTGCTCTGTCTTGGTGGGTACGCCGGTGGATGGGCCGGCGCGCTGGCAGTCGATAACGACGATGGGAATCTCCGCCATGGCGGACAGGCCGAGGCCTTCGCTCATCAGGGCAAAGCCTCCGCCGGAGGTAGCGCACATGGAGCGCACACCGGCGTGCGCTGCCCCGATCGTGTAATTCACCACCCCAATCTCGTCTTCCACCTGGCGGACCAGGATGCCGGCCTTACGCCCGTGCCCAGCCATCCAGTGCAGGACGCCGGTGGAGGGGCTCATGGGATAGGCAGCGTAAAACTTGACTCCGGCGGCTGCCCCGCCCATGGCCAATGCGGTGTTGCCGCTGATGACCGCGTAGCGTTTGTCGGTCATCGGTAGTGGGTGGGCGAAGGGCTTGAAGTTCGCCGAGGCATAGTCGTATCCGGCGCGCGCGATATCGACGTTTTCCTTGACCACCGCTTCGCCTTTGCGGCCGAACTGGCCTGCCAGCACGCTTTCCAACGACTGGAAGCCGACGCCCATCATGCTAAGAGCCGCGCCCATTGCGAGCGTGTTCTGCGCTACCTTGTTCTTCGTGATATCGGCCAGCTTGCTGACCGGCAAGGGACAGAGCTGCACGCCATCCGCCGCGGCGCCGGGCTTGATGGTGTCGGCGTTATAAACGCAGGCCCCGCCGGCCGTGAGCAGGCGAAGGTGACGGTCCATGGTGTCTTGATTCAGCGGAATTAACAGATCGATTCCGTCGCCCATGTTCTCCACCTTGTCAACGCCGGTGCGAATGGTGAGAAATGTGTGGCCGCCTCGGATGATCGACTGATAGGCGTTGTAGGCGTTCAGGTGCAGCCCGCGCCGACTGAAGATCAGTGCGAAGATGTCGCCCGGGGTAGCAACGCCCTGTCCGGCCGCGCCGCCAATGCCGAGGGCAAAGGTCTGACTCATAACGTCCTCCCAACTCCAACTGCCTGCGTTATTTCTGATGGTGCGGGGTCCGCCTGCGACGCACAACCTGCGTGGCTACAACGGCCGCCCGCCTGGAGCCGACCTCAGGGGAATTCCCCGTCACTCCAGGAACTTGACGACGAAAAAAATAGCCCAGTAAGAACTGCTGCTCTTCTGGGTGGCAACCAGAATACACGAAACGATGCGGGACCGGCGCGCACCTCCAGACCGGTAATCGGCTGGGGCCTATCGCCCCGGCTCGCCCATGTGGCGGACGGTCATCTGCAGAATGCGGGCGTTGCGAGGCTGACTGCAGGCAAAGACAATCGTGTCCGCAACTTCAGCCGGTTCCATCATGTAGGAGTTCTTCACGCCCTCCTCGGTGCGCCCCTTGCCCACCGCGAACTCGGTCTTGACGCCCCCGGGGCAGATGGCCCCCACCTTGATGCCGTGCTTGCGCAGTTCGCCGTCCAGCGCCTGCGCAAAGCCGATCTGCGCGAATTTGCTGGCGCAATAGACGGCCTCGCCGGCATACCCCTGCAAGCCGGCGACCGACGAGATAAACAGGATTTCGCCGCCCTTCTGCTCAATCATCAGCGGCGCCGCGCAGCGCGCAAACAGAAAGCTGCTCTTCATGTTGGAGTCCATCAGCGCGTCGTACTCTTCGGCGCTGGTGTCGACCAGGTTCTTGTAGTTACCCTGCCCGGCGTTGTTGATGAGAATGTCCAGCCGGCCAAACTGCCTCACCGCCAGCGCCACACACCGCTGCGCAGTAGCCTCAACCGCCGCATCCCCGGCGAGAAACGCCGCCTTGGCACCCGCCGCAGCGATCAGATCGCATAGCTGGTGCAGCCGCTGTTCCCGCCGCGCGGTCACCACCACATTCGCGCCCTGCTTTGCAAAGGCGAGCGCCGTCGCCCAGCCAACGCCAGAGCTGGCTCCGGTGATGAGGACTGTCTTTCCCGCAAGGCTCATTGCATCCGGCATGACTGCTCCTGATGAGGAGATTGAGCGAGTCCGTAACGCGTCCGGGCAAGCCCACTGGAATGCTACCATTCCCGCTATGGATTCACTCTCGAACGATGCCGAAGAGCGCATGGACCTGGCGCCACTGGTGGAGGCACGCGGCCTGACCAAGGACTATCCCTGCGACGGCGGTGTGACTCGCGTCGTCGACGACGTCTCCTTCTCCATCCCGCCCGGCAAAACGCTGGGCCTGGTCGGGGAATCGGGCTGCGGCAAGAGCACCGTGGCACGCATGCTGCTGCGCCTGATCGAGCCCACCAGCGGTGAGGTCCTCTTTGCTGGCCACCCCCTGCCGCCGGCATCCTCTGCCCCACTGCGCGACCTGCGCCGCCGGATGCAGATCGTCTTCCAGGACCCCTATGCCGCATTGAACCCGCGCATGCGCATCCACCAGATCCTGCTGGAGCCGTTCAAAATCCATCGCGAGCTGCCTCCTGAGGGCACCCAAGCCCGCCTGCGCGAACTCCTCTACTCGGTCGGTCTGGACGAGTCGGCCCTGATGCGTTATCCGCATGAGTTCTCCGGCGGGCAGCGCCAGCGCATCAACATCGCCCGCGCCCTGGCGCTGCGCCCCAGCTTCCTGGTGCTCGATGAACCGGTCAGCGCGCTGGATGTCTCTGTCGGCGCACAAGTCATCAACCTGCTGCGCGACCTGCAGCGGCAGCTTGGGCTGACCTACCTCTTTATCTCGCACTCCATGCCATTGGTGCGGTACCTGTGCAGCCGCGTAGCCGTTATGCAGCGCGGCCGCCTGGTGGAAATCGGCGAGTGCATGCAGGTATGCGAAGCCCCACACGACCCATACACCCGCCAGCTCATCGCAGCAACGCCCGAGATGCCCGCGCTGGCTCTCTGACTCGCCGACTCGCTGGCCCCCATCCCGCTACAATAAGAGAGAATGCTCTCCAGCCTTAGCCCGCACGTTGCCTACCTCTGGCTGGTCGCAGCCTCCTTTATCGCGGGGTGGATCAACGCGATGGCCGGCGGCGGATCGTTCATCTCCTTTCCTGCAATGCTGGCGATCGGGGTGCCACCCATCCAGGCCAACGCCACCAACACCGTCGCGCTGTGGCCAGGCCAGTTGACCTCGATCTGGGCGCTGCGCGGCGACCTGCGCCGCGACCTGGTTGCCGTGGTCCTCTCCGCGTCCGTCGTGGGGGGTGTCGGCGGCGCGGTGCTGCTGCTGATCACGCCGCAGATCACCTTCATGCACATGGTCCCCTGGCTGCTGCTGGTGGCGTCGCTGCTGTTCTGGGTCAGCGGCCCGATCTCGCGCTGGTTGCGCAGCCGTTCGGAAACGCCGCACGCTCCGCGCAAACCCTCCATCCCGGTGCTGTTTTTCGCAATCATCCCGGTCACCTTTTACATCGGCTACTTCGGCGCCGGCGCGGGCTTCCTGCTGATGAGTGCGCTCGCGTTCTTTGGTATCGAGGAGATGCACCAGCTCAACTCGTTGAAAGTGCTGGCCGCATGCACTTCGAACTTCTGTGCGGTGGTCACGTTTATCTTCGGTGGCGCCATCGTGTGGCACTATTGCATCGTTTCCATGGTCTTTGCCGCCATCGGCGGATACGTGGGAGCGCAGTATGCTCGAAGAATGAGCGCCGACGTTCTACGCAGGATCGTGGTCGTCACCGGCTGCACCATGGCCGCGTATTTCTTCTGGAGATATCGATGATATTTTTCGGCAGCGACGCAGTCCAGGACCTCGGCTTCGTTGCCGCCTTCTGCACCACCGCGGCCTTCGTCCCACAACTGGCGCGGGTCTTGCGGCTGCGTTCGGCTCGCGACATCTCGCTGCCGACGTTCCTCATGTTTTCGGTTGGCGTCTTTCTGTGGCTGCTCTATGGGCTGTACATCGGTTCGAAGCCGGTGATTGCATCCAACGGAGTGACGCTTGTGCTCTCCGTCAGTATCCTCGTCCTGAAGCTGCGCGACGGCCGCAACGCAATGGAGAAGCTGGAGCCATGAGTCATGAAGGAATCCGCATCGTAAGCAAAGAGGAAGCCGAGGCCGGCACGCACGAGGAAAAACGGCTCCCGCAGGACGCGGTAACGCCGCTGAAAGTCCGCGTGAAAAAGAGCGAAGGCACCGGCGTCGAGATTGACTGGCGCGACGGCCACCGGAGTTCCTGGAGCTTCCGCTGGCTGCGTGACGCCTGCCCCTGCGCCACCTGCCACGAAGAGCGCGATAAGGGCGGCCGCGCCCCCGGCGAGCCCAAGCCGAAGACCCAGGCCCTGCTGGCCATGTATGAAGAACCGCCGCGCCCCGTGGAAGTGACCCCGGTGGGCAAGTACGCCTTCAAGATCAAATGGAACGATGGCCATGAGGCCGGAATCTACTCCTGGGACTACCTGCGCCGCGTGTGCCAGTGCGCGCAGTGCCACCCGCCACAAAGCCAGCCCTAGATGCCCAGCAGCCGAAAGGCCTCGTCCACGCTGCGAGCCACCAGGATGATCTCGCGGTTCTTCGTCTTCAGCATTCCCTGCTCCATGCAGTGGTCGAGGAATGCCAGCAGTTGGTCGTAGAAGCCGTTAATGTTCAGCAGGACGACCGGCTTGGCGTGCAGCCTCAGCGTCTGCCACGCCAGTACCTCGAACATCTCCTCGAAGGTCCCAAATCCTCCAGGCAGCGCGATGTATGCATCCGAGCGCTCGCTGATGAGCGCCTTGCGCGTATGCATAGTGTCCGTGACATGCAACTCCGTGAGTCCGTAGTGCGCGACCTCGAGGTCGACCAGCACGGTCGGGATCACGCCAATTACGCGCCCACCCCTGGCCAGCGCTGCCTCGGCCACCGCACGCATCAGGCCGACGTTGGATCCGCCATACACCACGCCGATGTCGCGTGCCGCCAGTGCACTGCCAAGTTCGGCGGCGGCGGCGCGGTACACCGGATCGAAGCCATCGGCGGAGGCGCAGAAGACCGCAATATTCCGAATCGAAGACGGACGGACCAAGGGAGCAGAAGAGGACGGCGCAGTCGGTGGAGGCATCTCTTCGATTATCCTCCACCTTCTTCGTCTTAGGCTCAGTCGATCGAGACCGTATCGCCCTTCAGCGCCGTCGTAACCGAAAACAACAGATCTCCATCGTGGTGTCCCTTGCTCTCGCTGGCAGCGTAGACCTCAGACCCGGCCGGAGCTGTGATCTTCTGCCCACTGTGGGGCTGCAATGTATAGACCTGGCCGGCGACTTTTACCTGCTGCACCATCTCGCTCTTGTTGAAGAGCTGGAAGGTAACGCTCGCGCTCTTTTTCTGCGCGTTGTAGGAGACCTGGTTGTAGGAGCCATTGGATACCGCAGCATTGGCGACAGCCGGAGCGATGGTCCCGGCAACGATGAGAACGGCGAGCGAGCTTGCTAACGTGCGAGTGATGCGCAGCATAGATGTGCCCTCGTAGTTGGAAGTTGGCGGCGGGACCAGGTGTCCGTACAACCTTCCCGTCGTACTTGTCTTAACGCATGGCGGCCTGCTGCGGTTCCAAAATATTTGTAACGATTTTGTCTCGGCCGGTTCCATTCGCTATCCACCGCCCCGCCGATTAACATGGTTAATGGAGCGTCAATCTCTTGTCCCGGCTTCTCGACAACATGAATCCGCAACAGCGCGAGGGCATTCAGGCCATCGATGGCCCGGTGCTGCTGCTGGCGGGCGCCGGCTCCGGCAAGACCCGCGTTATTACGCACCGCATTGCCTATCTGATTGAGCAGCGTGGCGTTCCCGCGGACTCTATTCTGGCCGTGACCTTTACCAACAAGGCGGCAACCGAGATGGCCGAGCGCGTGGACAAGATTCTGGGTCACAGCTCGCTCGCAAAGCCCCTGCTCTCCACCTTCCACAGCTTCTGCGTGCGCGTGCTGCGGCGCGACATCGAGGCGCTGCAGGTCAACGGCAAGGGCCTGACCCGCAGCTTCGCCATCTATGACGAGACCGACCAGGAGGCCGTAGTCAAGGCCGCCATCAAGCGCCTGGCCCTGGACGACAAGCAACTCAAGCCGCGCGTGGCTCTGGGGCGCATTTCGTGGGCCAAAAACCACATGATCGATCCGCAGGAGTATTTCCTTGCGTCGACCAATCCCATGGAAGAGAAGATCGCGCACATCTTCGAGATCTACCGCAAGGAACTTTTTAAGGCCAACGCGCTGGACTTCGACGACCTGCTCCTGGAGACCGTGCGCCTGCTGAAGGTCGCTCCCGAAGTCCGCGAACGCTACAACCGCCGTTACAAATATCTCCTGATCGACGAATACCAGGACACCAACCGCCCGCAGTATGAACTGATGAAGCTGCTCGCCGGGTCCGCGCACAACGTCTGCGTGGTCGGCGACGAGGACCAGTCCATCTACAGCTGGCGCGGCGCGGACATCCGTAACATCCTCGAGTTTGAGCAGGACTTCCCCGAAGTTCGCACCATCCGCCTGGAGCAGAACTACCGCTCCACGCAGATCATCCTGGAAGGCGCTTCGACGGTGGTCGCGAACAATACCCAGCGCAAGGGCAAGACGCTCTTCACCACGCGCGAGGGCGGCAGCCTCATCGGCTACTACGAGGCGCCCGACGGCGAAAACGAAGCGCTGTTTATTGCCGACCGCATCCAGCAGTACATCCGCGCCGCGGGCAGCGGCGATTCCGATCCGGACGCCCTGCCGCGCTGCGCCGTCCTCTATCGCACCAACTCGCAGTCGCGGCTGGTGGAAGAGGCGCTGCGCCGCTACCAGATCCAGTACCACATGGTCGGCGGCTTTTCCTTTTACGACCGCGCCGAGGTCAAGGACCTCCTCAGCTACATGAAGCTGGTGCTCAACCCGCACGACTCCATCGCGCTGGCCCGGGTGGTCAACTCGCCGGCGCGCGGCATCGGCAAGACCACCATGGAGACCCTGGAGCGCATCGCGCTGACCGCCGGTGTCAGCACCTGGGAGGCCATCACCCGCGCCACGGAGGACGGCCTGTTGCCTGCGCGCGCGTTGCAGGCGCTCGCCAAGTTCCGCCGGCTCATCGAAGATGCACGCGCCATGCTTGGCCCCGGCTTTGCCGACATGCTTTCGGCCGATCTGGCAGCCGAGCGTGAACCTGAATCCGAATCCGTCCCACCGGACGATTCCGCTGCAGTCGATCTTGCAGCAGATGCTGACTTCAACCCGGACGAATTTGCAGCGGACACAGCAGAAGTGCCCGCCGCCGCGCCTGGCACACCGTTCGACACCAGTTTCAACTTCGGCTTCGACTTCGGGCCGACCGAGGAGCTTTCCACCATCGCCCCGGAGAATGCAGTCGACACTGCCGCGGCCCACGACCTTGACTCAGCCGCATTCAATCCTTTCGCTCCGGTGATCCTGAAGAAATCCGGGAACACTACGCCGGAGCGCGCCGCTGAAAGCCCGGCCAGTGCCGCCACCGAGGCCGGTGTTGAAGGATTCCGCAAACCCGGCGAACCGGCGACGCTCCCCGAACTCATCAAGTTCCTCAACGATCGCAGTGGCTACATCCGCGCTCTCGAAGACGAGGCCACGCCCGAGTCCTTCTCCCGAATCGAGAATCTGAAGGAACTGGCCAACGCCGCGCAGGACGCGCAGGAACGCGGGGAATCGCTGGCCGAGTTCCTGGATCACGCGGCGCTCGTCTCCGACAGCGACTCCTACTCCGCCGAGGCCCGGGTGACGCTGATGACGCTGCACGCCGCCAAAGGCCTGGAATTTCCACTGGTCTTCCTCGCCGGCATGGAGGAGGGCCTGTTTCCCAGTTCGCGCACCCTGGTCGATCCCGGCGGCCTGGAAGAGGAACGCCGCCTCTGCTACGTCGGCATGACTCGCGCCATGGACACGCTGATCATGACGCGCGCGCGCTATCGTCGCCGCTACGGCTCCGACATGCCCGACGTCAGCATTCCCTCGCGCTTCCTGGAAGAGGTCCCCTCGCGCCTGATCGAAGACCTGGGCAGCCCGGCGCCGCGCCCGCGATTTTCCCGCTCGCCGTACGCCACGCCGTATCCCCAGCGCAATCGACCTACAGGCGAGGCCGACTACGAAGCCCGCCATTACAGCTACGAAGATGAGGATCAGACCGCCCAGACCGCCCAGTCCGCCCACTCCGGCCCGAGCGCGCATCCGGCCCGCGGCAGCCGCGCCGGCTCGACCAAGTTCTCCACTACGCGCATCGCGCCCGACTCCAAACCAGTCTCGCGACCTGCTTCCGCCGGCAGTTCCATCGACAACATTGCCAACTTCTTTGCCGGGCGGTCCGGAGCAGGGGGGCAGAAGTTTGCACGGCCAAAGCTCGACGTCCCTGAACCCACCGGCAAGACCGGCCTGCGCCAGGGCTCGCGCGTGCGCCACCCGAAATATGGGGAAGGAACCGTCTTTCGCCGCGAAGGCGAGGGGGACGACGCGAAGATTACAGTACAATTTCAACAGCACGGCGTAAAAAAGCTGGTGGAGAAGTTCGCCCAGCTGGAAGCTCTCTAGAGTTCGCCCTGTAACCTCTTTTTCAAGGAAAGCAGCCCAAACTTCATGGCAGATACCAAGAAGATCACCGATAAGCTCGAACGCAAGAAGATCAAGCGCGCAGCCCGCAAGGCTGCCCCAGCCAAGGGCAAGCGCACGGGCGCTCGCGGCGAGAACAAGGCCAAGGTCAAGAAGGCCGCCCGCGGCAAGACCAAGCGCTAAGCCTCCAATCCTCCCTATGGAAGGCGGACTGCCTCGCGTGGTCCGCTTTTCCGTGTTTGCGCAGGAAAAGTGCGCGATACTACATCCAGCGAAACGCCATCCCTCCAAGAGACTACCCCAGCGCATTGGCCCGACAAATCTTCGCCACCAAGTCGATTGACAAGCTGATCACCGACTCGGAGCTGCCCGAAAACGCCCTCCGTAAAACGCTCGGGCCGATCTCGCTCACTGCGCTCGGCGTCGGCATGGTCATCGGCTCGGGCATCTTTACCGTCATCGGCGTCGCCATCGGCGGCAATCCCGCGAAACTCGCCGACTGGAAAGACTCGCCGATCATTGACCTGATCCTCCACCATGGAGCCGTCGCCGGCCGCCCCGGGGCCGGCCCCGCACTGGCCGTATCGCTGGTGCTGGTCGCTATCGTCTGCGCCTTCACCGGGCTATGCTATGCGGAACTTGCCAGCATGATCCCCATCGCCGGCTCGGCCTACACCTACGCCTACGCGATCCTCGGCGAACTCATCGCCTGGATCATCGGCTGGGACCTCATCCTGGAATATGCCTTCGGCAACATGAGCGTCTCCGTCGGTTTCGCGGCGCACGTTGTCGACCTGCTCGACTGGCTCGGCATTCACCTCGATCCCAAGTGGCTCTCGCCGGCCTTCCTTCCGCAGGGACTCCAGGACCTCGCCGGCAACGACATCTACACCCCCGGCTGGCACTGGGGCTTCGACATTCCCGCCTTTCTCGTCGTCCTGCTGCTCACGGTTATCCTGGTGCGCGGCGTCCGCGAATCTGCGCGCGCCAACAACCTGATGGTGCTCATCAAGATCGCGGC
This sequence comes from uncultured Acidobacteriaceae bacterium, assembly GCA_963764735.1. Lineage (GTDB taxonomy): Bacteria > Acidobacteriota > Terriglobia > Terriglobales > Acidobacteriaceae > Edaphobacter. The sequence goes on along the minus strand of CAVXTS010000002.1, from coordinate 3,252,044 downwards.
GATCCTCATCTTCGTGATCTTCGGAATCTCCTTCATCCATCCGGCCAACTACCACCCCTTCTCGCCCAACGGATTCCCCGGCATCCTGGCCGGCGGCTCCATCATCTTCTTCACCTACATCGGCTTCGACGCCGTCTCCACTGCCAGCGAGGAGTGCCGTCACCCCAAGCGCGACGTCCCCTTCGGCATTATTGCCACGCTCGTCGTCTGCACCATCCTGTACATCAGCGTGGCCGTGGTGCTCACCGGCCTGGTGCCGTGGCAATCGGTGGCCAATGACGGCGCACCTCTCGTCAACGCGCTCAAGCGCATCTCCCTGCTCCCCGGCGGACATCGCCTCCACTGGGTTCGGCTCTTCGTCCTGCTCGGCGCCATTACCGGCATGATCTCCTCCATCATGGTCGGCCAATACGGCCAGGCCCGCATCTGGTTCGCCATGAGCCGCGACCGCCTGCTCCCTGACGCCTTCAGCCGCCTGCATCCACGCTTCCGCACTCCAGCCTTCGCCACCTGGGTCGCGGGCATCCTGGTCGCCATTCCCGCCGGCCTCTTCGACGTTGGCACCCTCGCGGAAATGACCAACATCGGCACCCTGTTCGCCTTCGTGCTGGTGTCCGCCGGCGTCATCATCCTGCGCTACAAGGAGCCATCGCGCCATCGCGGCTTCCGCGTGCCATTCGGCCCCGTCGTCCCCATTCTCAGCATCCTGTTCTGCATTCTGCTGATGGCCGGCCTGCCCGCGCGCACCTGGGTGCGCTTCTTCGTCTGGCTCATCATTGGCCTCTTTGTCTACATCCTCTACAGCCGCAAACGCAGCGAGTTCTACCAGGGCTAAGATTATGGTTTAGAGGGACTACGGGCGAAGTCTTCTGACCCCGCAGCGGATCAAGTATTCAGCCGTCCGGTCCATTTCGCTGGTCAACCGCGTACTGTCCAACGGATCGCCCGTAGGCACATAAATCACAGTTCCTTGGCGCGCGCGAGTGAGTAGAACCCGATACGCGTTTGTTCGAAAGTTCTGCTTGATGGGATCCTTGATCCGAATCCATTTGGGAACGCCACCCTGCCAGAACTTTCGGAGGACCCAACCTGACTTGGACCAAATAAGATCTCCACCCCAGCAGAGGCCAATCCAGTCCAATTCCAGGCCCTGAATCTCGAACTCGGTAGCAAACACTTCGCAAGCATAGCTTGAGCGAACGTCCTCTCGTCTGGCGAGATACCAGTGATGCCAAGGGTAGTCGCGATGAAATGAGGAGTTCGGCTCCAGGCCCTCCGCGCGAAGTCGATCCGCTCCAGATGAGCCTACTAGCCCTAGACGACTATTTCCCAAAGCCTCGTGTCTCAGCTTGCTTCGAGTTTGCTCGAGACTCCTGCTCAGGAAGATCGGGAATTTCTCGGCGATCTTCACATCGGCCGCAGCCTCCTCATCGCCCGCAAGCACGGCGTTGACCCATTCCGCCAGATGATCGGCTCGTAAGCTCCGATTTGACGTGCGGAGATGAAGCATTTCGCTTCGGCGAACCTCCCGCGGTTCCGACCCTTTTCCAAACAGACGATGGTCTGCCGTTGACGTACCCCCCTCGATCACCTCTGGAGAGGCGTAAATGATCCAAGGCTTCGCGCTTGTTGACAGCGCTTTGCCCCATTCTTCCAATCCGGCCTCGCCGTCGTGAATCTCCTGCCCCCCTCCAACCAGGGCGATTACGCACGCCCAGTCCTCGTGTCGCTCCATAATCCCGAGCAACATCTCCGGCTCAGATTTGGTTCGGTTGAACTTTCGTTTGCTCTGCGCCAAATCCCAAGCTCGCTGAGCCTCATCAAAGACCGCTACGTGGTTGGAAGGGGCACGATGCCTATCGTTTTCACTGTATTCCTTGGCAAATCGATGTACGTCCTCAATCAGCGTCTGTGCCTCAATCCGCGCGTCACCCGATGGCACACCTTTTTCCATGGCGTGACGGCGAAAGACCTCCTGAAGGACACTCACAAGTGGCCCGTTCCCACTCATAAAATGAATCGCATCGGTTCTACTCTCGCTCAGATGTGCCAGACTCAGCCCAACTAGGGTCTTGCCTGAGCCCGGAACTCCGGTCAGGAAACAAATTGCATGGTGATGATCGCAGCGCGCCTCCTCGACGATGTTCTGAATCGCCGAAGTCACGTCGGCTATGTCTTTTTCAGCCGCCTCTGAGCGGGCAATATCACCCACTGCGAGCCCGCTCTTCAGGGCGAGCGCGGCTTCGATAATTGTCGGCGTTGGACAGTAAGCAGCAGAGTCCCATGTGCTGCCATCAATCGGACCTACAACCGTGCTCTCCAACCCCGCTAACAGTTCCGGCAATCCACTCCATGAACAGACTTGCGTTGGCCTAATCCAGTAGGACGGCAGCGTCTCAAAGCCTAGCTCGTCCTGCCGCAACGCTTCGCGTCTCCCAATCAAGCCGGGTGGATCTAGGTTCGCTCGTGAGACTACGATCGGCACAATCCGTTGACGATCGCTGCCTTTATGGAAGTAATGCAACAGCAGTGCGTATTCCTCCACCTGCCGGATCGCCTCTGACGTGGGCAACCCAGTCTTGCATTCGAGCACGACAATTTCGCCGCCCGTCAACAGGACAACATCCAACCGCTTGCCCTTTCGAGGGATCGTAAACTCCAACATGACTGGCCAAACGGCTGCATCTGGACGCTCTTGTTCGACTTGTATGAGTGCACTCCGCAGAGAATCCAGATCATCCCACCAAGTGAGCGGCAATTCGCTTCGCATCTCAGCGAAGTCATCAGAGGCATAACGAAGTGTCAGACTTGTGAGCACTTCACTTGGTGAAGTTTCTATGAATCCGCGTACCGTCGAACGGAAATAACAGGCCATCGTGGTGTGGCCCAGGATACCAGGTGTTCACATCGTGAACACGATTCTTTGGCCGGACGGCGGTGTGCAGTTCCACATCCCCTCAACATTGCTCAGCGCGACTGCCTCGGCGTCGATGTTCAGTCCCGCGCCCGCGGCCTGGGCGTCGAACATCGCCTTCAGCGCCTCCATGATCAGCGCTGCGGAAAGGCTGCCCAGCCCACTGCCCATCAATTCCAAGCCGGACGAGCGCAGCAGATCGGCATTCAGCGTGATCGCGTTCCCACTGATCGCCCCGATCTGTACGTAGCGCAGCCGTGGCTCGCCCCTGGGAGAGCCGTGCCCCTTCGCCGCGGCCAGCAGGCTCTCCGCCGAAGTCCCCCATAGGTAATCGAGCACCACGTCAATCCCGGGCAGTGCCTTGCGGAACGCTGCTGTCAACTCATCCGGCGTTTGCCGCAGCGAGATCGTCTCGTCCGCGCCTAACTCTCGCAGCCTGGCCAGCACCGAATCCTCGCGCCCGGTCGCGACCACTCTGCGCGCGCCCAGATACTTCGCCGCCTGGATGGCTTGCTGCCCGGCGACACCCGTCGCGCCGTTCACCAAGACCTCCTCGCCCCGCTTGAGCCGCGCCCGGCCCAGCAGCGCGCCCCACGACGCCATCCCAGGATTACCAAGCGCTGCCGCCGTTACATCGTCGACGGCGTCCGGCAGCAGGATGGTGCGGCTCGCCGCAGCCACGCTCCACTCCGCCATGGTGCCGAACGGCGCCGGCGGGCCGACGAAATACGCGCGCCGCCCGTCCGGCAGTGTACCCACGCCGTCAAAGCCCGGCACAAATGGCAATTGCCCGGCGCCGCTATAGTGGCTGCCGCTGGCCTGGCCCTTCACCAGGTTACTTAGGGCCGCGGCCCGCACCTTCACCAGCGCCTCGCCCTCGCCCGCGGTTGGCTCGCGAAAGGTTGTGTACCGCGGCGGCTTGCCAAAGTCCTCGATCACAGCAGCGTTCATCCTGCCCCCATCCACATGTCGAATCTCACCTCTTGAGATGCGCGCGCTGGCATTAAGCACCATCGAGCGAGCCCTTCCAGCGGTCCACGCCGGCAAAATGCCTTGGGAACCACGTTAGGTACGCGATATCCACCAGTTTTTTGCGAACAGAGCCCGAACCCCCTTGATTGAAGCGCGCGCTCGAAGCATACTCGCATCAGAAGGCATTGCACGGTTCCTGTCGAGATAATTCGTGACCCGATATAGCCGTCAAGACGTTTTGCGCATTCTCCATCTGCGGGCCCGCCAGCTTACTGCGTGGGAGCAGGCCGGACTGATTCCCGCCAACGAAATCTACTCCTTTGAAGATCTCGCGCAGTTGCGCACCCTGCGCACCCTGCGCGCTACCCGCATCACGGCCAAGGGCATCCGCGAGTCCGTCGAGGCCATGCGCAAAGCCGCCGGCATGCGCAATCCGCTGATTGAGGCCAGTGCAGTCGGGCATGGCTCGCACCTGTCCTTTCGGCACAGCGGAGCGCTGGTCGATCCCCTGACCCAGCAGCTTGCCTTTGATTTTGATGCCGTGCCCGATCGCCGGCTCAGCATCGTCGGCACCGCTGCAATCGAGCCCAGCCGCCAGCCCAACACGCAGGAGATGTTCCAGCGCGCGGTGCAATTGGAAGAAGATGCGGCGACGATTCCCGAGGCGGCGGAGATCTATCGCAGGATCCTCGCGCTGCAGCCGGAGTATGCAGCGGCCTCCATCAACCTGGGCACCATCCACTACAATCAGCGCGAGTTCGCAATGGCCGAGCAGCTCTACCGCCGTGCCACCGAAGCTGATCCCGAGTATGCACTGGCCTTCTTCGACCTGGGCAATGTGCTCGACGAATTGAAGCGGCTGGCCGATGCCATCGCCGCCTACCAGAGAGCGATCGCGCTGGTGCCGCAATACGCCGACGCGCACTATAACCTGGCGCTGGCCTACGAGCGGCAGGGTTTCCGCCGCCGCGCCCTGCGCCACTGGCTTACCTATGTGCGGCTGGATCCGGTAGGACCGTGGGCCACCCACGCCAAGGCACAGGCGAAGAAGATCCTGAGCACGGAGCGGCTCTCCATCGTCGCCCGCGGCGGACGCCTGGTGCAGCAGGCCGGATAGCAGCTTGCCGCGAAAAGCAGTTGTGCCCGCGCCGCCTCCCATGTTCTCATCAACCTGACCCTGAATCGCGATCCAACGCTGAGCCTGCCATCAAGGCCGTGAGGAGCAAGACCATGGTGTATCACGTCTCTCGCAATGGGCAGAACTACGGCCCCTACACGCTGGAAGATCTTCAGCGTTACGTCGCATCTGGCAATGTTTTGCCCACCGACCTCGCCAAAAGCGATGAGATGCCCGAGTGGGTTCCGGTCGCGCAACTGCTGGGCGCCTCGATGCCGCAGACGGCTCCAGCCGCCGTCGCACCGTTCGCCGGGACCGTTCCCCCGTATCCCTCCGGCGTTGCCGCTTATCCCGACCCGCCCAACCTGCACTGGGCGCTGGTGCTGGTGATTGGCATCTTTACCTGCGGGCTGTTTTTCATCGTTTGGTACCTGGTCCAGGCCGTATGGATGCGCAAGGTAAACCCGCGCAGCAACGCGCTGTTTCTTTACATCGGTTATATCGTCGTTGCCTTCGGCGGCGGCATTCTTCGCACGGCACTCGTCATCGCCAGCGGGCTTCACAACCAGTACCTGGGGTTGGGCATTCCCGTCACCCTGATCTCGATCGTGCTGATCGAACTCGCGTTCTTCGATATGCGTCGATCTATGGAACAGCATTTCAACGGCCCCGAGCCCATAGGCCTTTCGCTCAGCGGCGTGATGACCTTCTTCTTCGGCGGAATCTACTTCCAGTACCACTTCACCCGCATCAACGAGCTCAAGCGCCAGGCACGCTACCGGGGCGCGGCACTCTAATGCCCGTCGCGGGTGCCGTCGGCACGCCCGGCGTAGACCTCCGTCGGCACAGATGCCTTGCCCATGCGCTGCTTGCGCTCGCGCTGCTGCTGTGCGGCGCGCTGCTGCTCTACCCTCCGGATCGGGCAGGCTTCTACCCTGTCTGCCCCATCCACCAATACCTCGGCATCCTTTGCCCTGGATGCGGCGCTACCCGAGCCCTCGCCGCGCTGCTGCATGGCCACCTGATAGAGGCTCTGCGCCTGAACGCGCTCTTCGTGTTGCTTCTTCCCGCCGCACTCGCGGGCGCCCTCGAAAGTTATCGCCGCGCCCTGCGCCCGGAAACATTCCGCTGGCCTCAGCCTCCCGCGACCGCGCTGCATGCAATCCTCGTGGCCGCCGCTATCTTCACCGTCGCGCGCAACCTGCCCTAGCGATCATTCCCCGGCAAATGCGCCTCCGGCCCGCGAATGAGTCATCCCTGCGACGTCCCCGCTCCGGGATTGTGCCAGCTTTCGCCCTGTCCAAGCAGGGTATCGGCTTGCCTGGGTCCCCAGGTACCGCGCCGGTAAATGCGGGACCGGTGGTGCTTCTTCAGCACCGGATTGACCACGGCCCACGCGGCCTCGACCGCATCTTCCCGCGAAAACAGCGCGCCGTCGCCCCGCATTGCGTCGCTCAGCAGCCGCTCGTAGGGAGCCTCCTGCCCGCTCAGGTCCTCGCACAGGTACAGCTCCTGTTGCCGGCCAACAAACTCTTTTCCCGGCACCTTCACCCGCGCCGCCAGTGCAATCGCCGGATTGGGTGAGGAATGGATGCGAATGTAGTTCGCGCGGCCGTTCCCCGGTTGCGAGTCCTGGAACAACCGCTGCGGCGGCGGCTTCAACTCCACCAATACCTCGGTGGCCGTCACCGGCAGGTACTTGCCGGAGCGCAGGTAGAATGGCACCCCCTCCCAGCGCCACGAGTCGATAAAAAGCCGTACCGCGCAATAGGTCTCCACGTCGGAGTTCCTGGCCACGTCCTTCTCTTTGCGATAGCCCGCATACTGGCCGCGAACCAGATCGTCGGGCGTCAGCGCGCGCATCGCCTCAAACACTTTCGCCTTCTCCAGCTGAACCGCGCCGTAGTCGCGGGTCGCCGGCGGTTCCATGGCCAGCAGCGAGACGATTTGGAACAGATGGTTCTCGACCACATCACGCAGACATCCTGCGGTCTCGTAAAAGGCGCCACGCTGCTTGACCCCGAAGTTCTCCGCCATCGTGATCTGCACGCTGGCTACGAAATTCCGGTTCCAGATGGGCTCCAGGAAGGAGTTGGCAAACCGGAAGTAAAGAATGTTCATGATCGCTTCCTTGCCCAGGAAATGATCAATACGGAAGATTGAATCTTCCGGAAACACCGAGTGTGCCACCCGGTTGAGCTGCTTTGCGGAGGCCAGATCGCGCCCGAACGGCTTCTCCACAATGACGCGCGCGTCCTTGGCCAGACCCGACCTGCCCAGCCCCTCGATCACAGTCTCGAACAGCGAAGGTGGGATCGCAAGATAATGCGCGGGGCGTCGCGCCTTGCCCAGCGCCTGCTTGATTGCCACAAAGGTCCGCGGATCATTGTAATCGCCGCTGACATAGGTGAACCGGGCCAGCAGAGTCTTCAACGCGCGCTGATTGTCGATCCCGCCGGCATGCCGAATGCTCTCCATAATGCGCCGATGCAGGCGCTCTTCACTCCACTTTGGAAAAGCGACGCCGATCACTGGAACCGTGAGTTCCCCGCGCTTGACCATCGCATACAGCGCCGGAATGATCTGCAGGTAGGCGAGATCGCCGGTAACTCCGAAGACCACAAGAGTGTCGGAACGTGGCACCGCCATCAGGCCTTCCCCTTTCCCGGCGCGGCCTTCTCCTGATGACCGCCGAACTGGAAGCGCAATGCGGATAGCAGCTTGTCGGCGTAGTCGTCCTGGCCGCGCGAACTGAAGCGCTCAAACAGCGCGGCGCTCAGCACTGGAGCGGGAACGCTCTCGTCGATGGCTGCCTTGATGGTCCAGCGTCCCTCGCCCGAATCCGACACCCAGCCTTCGAACTTCCCCAGGTCCGGGCTGTCGATCAGCGCGCGCGCCGCCAGGTCCAGCAGCCACGACGCCACCACGCTGCCGCGCCGCCACACCTCCGCAATGTCGGCAATGTTCAGGTCGTACTGGTAGAACTGCGGACGCTCCATCGGCGCAGTCTCAGCGTCGGTGTCGCCTTTTATCTTGCCGGCATTGGCGTGCCGGAGGATATTGAAACCCTCTGCGTAGGACGCCATCATCCCGTACTCGATGCCGTTGTGCACCATCTTCACAAAGTGGCCGGCGCCGCTGGGGCCGCAGTGCAGATAGCCCTGCTCGGCCGTGCCGCTCATCTTCTCGCGGCCGGCTGTGCGCGGCGCCTCGTCGATGCCCGGCGCCAGGCTGGCGAAGATCGGGTCCAGGTGCTCGACCACCGCATCCTCGCCACCAATCATCAGGCAGTAGCCGCGCTCCGATCCCCACACCCCGCCGCTGGTTCCCGCGTCCACGTAGTGGATGCTGCGCTCCTTCAACTCGGCGGCGCGGCGAACGTCGTCGTGATAGTACGAGTTGCCGCCATCAATGACGATGTCGTCCTTCTCCAGCAACGGGACCAGGCTTTGCAGCGTCGGCTCGACCACCGCCGCCGGGAGCATCAGCCAGATGGCGCGCGGCTTCTGCATGATCTTCACCATTTCCTCGAGCGAGCCTGCCCCGGCCGCACCTGCCTTTACCAGAGCCTGGACTGCCGTCGGCGCGGTGTCGTACACCACGCAATGATGGCCAGCCCGCTGCAAGCGCTGGACCATACTGCTTCCCATCCTGCCCAGTCCAATCATCCCGAGTTCCATAATTCTCTCCTCTTGTAAAGTCTGATGCGCGCCGCTCACCACGAGTTCGGAATTGCCGCACCGGATGGCTCAGCCAAAGTGGGGCGCGGCAACGCTGCTGCCTGAGGCAACGGAAGGCTCCTGTGCCGGGCTCTTGGCCCCATACTGGCGGGGCCACCACAACGTAAACCGAGTGCCCTCGCCTGGAGTCGACTCCACCACAATTCTGCCGCCGTGCTTGGACAGGATCTGTTTCACCGTCCAGAGCCCCATGCCGTTTCCCTGGTCTCCTTTTGTACTGCTCCCGAACTCGAACAGTGTCGGTATCATCGCCGGATCAATTCCGTGCCCATGGTCCGCAACAGCGACCTCCACCCACGAGGACGTTCCGCTGACCGATACCTGCACCTGGCCTCCGGACTCTGGCGTTGCCTCGCACGCGTTGCGGACCAGGTTCAGAAGCACTTGGCGAACCTCGCCGGGAAACGCTTGAATCGTAACCTCGCCGGACGTATACATCGTCAGCCGGATGCCCCGCGTCCGAATCAGGCCGCCCAGCAGAAACCGGACTGAATCCATCACCCGTGTAATATCCACTGGCTCCGGTTTCGTACCCTGGCGAAAAAACGACAACGTCGAGCGCGAAAGCTGAATCACCCGGCTTGCTTCCTCTGAGGCAGTCCGCGTCCAGCCGTCGACCTCGTCGGACACACCCTCCGAAGTGCGGATCAGGTACAACAGGCTCTGGATCGTCTCCAATGGATTGTTAAGCTCGTGAGCCAGAACACTGGACATGCGGCTCCAGTCCTCCAGCTTCTGCGCCGCCGCCAGGCTATCGCTCATTCGGCTCTTCTCACGCTCGGTTTCGGCCAGCCGCATGGCGTAGTCGTTGATGCCGAAGCCGATTGCCGAACCTCTGCGGATTAACATAATCGCAACGTAGGCCGAGAGCGCAGCCGTCGCAATATTGGTGCACGCGTCGACCCAGAACACCGGCAACCAGGTCGTGACCACCTCCAACAGATGGGTCGAGCCGCAGGCCACGATGAAAAGCGCGAAGCCGATCAGGAAGTAGGCCCAGTCACGCACCAGTACTTTCCGCGTCCGGTGGGCCAGCAGCAGCAGAGTGATGCAGATTGTGACATAGCTCAGAAAGGTGATCGCGTTGGCGACCACCATCGTCCAGATCAGCCGCGGTGCAGCTGCCCAGCAAACGGCGTGCGGCATGAGCGAAACGCCATCGAACATCGTCCGGGTACCTTCCGACCGGTCGGGAACTGTTCGTAAAATCTCTAATTCGCAATCACTATAAAAGGTGACGGCTGTGCGTGTCTATCCATTGCCGACAGACAAAGGGCCGAGACACAAACACCATCCCTGCATCCGATCCGTTCAATAGGTTCAATCTGCGCATGCGATGCAAAAAGGCCCGGAACTGTTGTCCGGGCCGTGTCATTTTGAACTGGGAACCTTATCCGTGATTCTCTGGAGCAGCCTTGGCCTGGGCCATGGTCCAATCCGGCGCCCCCACCTTGAATCGCGCGAACCGGCGGACCGAAATATTCTCGCCCAGCTTCGCGACCTTGGTGGCGATAATCTGCTGAATCGTCTGCGTCTGCTCCTTGATGAACGGCTGGTCCAGCAGGCAGAACTCCTCATAGAACTTGCCCAGCTTGCCCTCCACCATCTTCTCGGCGATATTGGCCGGCTTGCCTTGCGCGATGGCCTGCGACCGCGCAATGTCCTTCTCGCGCTCCAGGTCGGCCTCGGTCACATCGGCGCGGCTGACAAAGCGCGGGTCAGTTGCGGCAATGTGCATGGCGATATCGCGCAGCAACTCCTGAAAATCCTCCGTGCGCGCCACAAAGTCCGACTCACAATTCAACTCCACCAGCACGCCGATCTTGCCGCCGGCATGGATATACGTGCCTACAGCTCCTTCGTTGGTGCTGCGGCTGGCCTTCTTCGCCGCCGATGCCATGCCACGCTTGCGCAGCACCACAAATGCGGCCTCCATCTCGCCGTTGGCCTCCTGCAGCGCCTTCAGGCAATCGCCCATCGGCGCGCCCGACTTCTCGCGCAGTTCCTTTACCTGCTTGGCGTCAATTTTCACTGCGGTCTCCGTGGTCATTCCTGTGTCCTTCCCCTGATTCTTTTCCGAATGCGCCCTGCTGCTCGCATCCTGGGCGTCCGATGTTTCGTTCTCATGTCTGCGCACGCTTCGTCCTGGCGTCTTGCCCCGCGCACAGTAAGAGCGTGGAGCGGATTCTCGGTCTCCGCGCTCTCCTTGGCAGAACTATCGAGTGCTACGCTCCGGTGGCGTGCGCCGGCTCCGGCTCCGAATCTTCCTCGGTGGCTGTCGCCGGTGCCTTGCGGATATTGCCGCCAAGCACCGCGGCAAGATCGACGTGCTCGTCGTCCACAACTTCGCCGCTCGCCGCTGCCTCGATCCCGACAGGCTCCTGCACCTCGCCCGTCTCGCCCTCTTCGCCGACATACTCCGGGGAGGCTTCAACCGCCTGAACATCCGCCACCTCGGTGGCAAACGCCTTCTCCGAAACCATCTGCACGCCTTCGGCAGCCGAGTCCGCAATCTTGGTAGTGAACAGGCGGATGGCGCGCAGCGCGTCGTCGTTGCCGGGAATCACGTAGTCCACCATGGTCGGATCGCAATTCGTATCCACCACCGCAACCACCGGAATGCCCAGTTTGTTCGCCTCCGCTACGGCAATTGCCTCGTTGTTCGAGTCCACCACAAACAGCGCGTCGGGCAGCCGCTTCATGCTCTTAATGCCGGACAGGTTGGTCGACAGATGCTTGCGCTCGCGCTCCAGCTTGATGACTTCCTTCTTGGTCAGCAGGTCGTAGCGGCCATCGGTGGACATGTCGTCGAGTTCCTGCAGGCGCTTCACCGACTTCTGCACCGTGACCCAATTCGTCAGCAACCCGCCCAGCCAGCGACTGTTGATGTACGGCATGCCGCAGCGGTTTGCTTCCTCGGCAATCGCGTCCTGCGCCTGCCGCTTGGTCCCGACAAACAGCACCAGCTTGCCCGTTGAGGTCAGCTCGGTGACGAACTTCGACGCCTCCTTGAACATCTTCAGCGTCTTCTGCAGGTCAATGATGTAAATGCCGTTGCGCTCGCCAAAGATATACTCCTTCATCTTTGGGTTCCAACGCTTGGTCTGATGACCAAAGTGGACGCCCGCTTCGAGCAGTTCTTTCATGGTTATGTTTGCCAATTTATCTCCTTGGTTAAGGCAGCCAGGTGTGGGCGATCATCACAGCGCTGGTGCCCGGATTAATCCCTCGTAAGGGAGATTTGAGTCCTTGCCCCCGCCGTTATGCGGGGGGTGTTGCCACTACCAACCAACAACTACCAATCCAGCAACTAGCGCTTGGAGAACTGGAACCGTGCGCGAGCGCCCTTCTGCCCATACTTCTTGCGTTCCTTGCCGCGTGAGTCGCGGGTCACCAGTCCCTCGGCCTTCAGCGTCTTGCGCAACTCGGGGTTGAATTCCATCAGCGCGCGCGCAATTCCAAGCTTCACCGCATCGGCCTGGCCCATTACGCCGCCGCCCTTGACCGTGGTAATCACGTCGAAGGTCTCGCCGATGTCCGCGATGCCCAGCGAGCGCCGTGCCGCGGCCCGTTGCTGCGCGGTCACGAAATACACATCGCATTCCTTCTTGTTCACCGTGAACTTGCCACTGCCGGGACGCAGAAATACCCGCGCAATCGACGACTTCCGCCGCCCGGTTCCGTAGTACTGAACTAAATCCGCCATATCACTCCTAATTAGCTTCTAGCCGCTAGCTTCTAGCTCTTAGCGCAAAATGCGCTCAATCCTTGTCGTCCTTAGCTAGTAGCTAGAAGCTAGTAGCTAATGGCTGTCTTACAGCGCTACCGGCTGCTGTGCCAGGTGCGGATGATGCGGTCCCTTGTAAACCTTCAGCTTGGTCGCCATCTGCCGGCCCATCTTGGACTTCGGCAGCATGCCCTTGATCGACTGTTCCACGATCGCTTCCGGCCGCCGCGCCAGCAGCTTTACGAACGACTCTTCGCGCAGTCCACCGGGAAATCCCGTATAGCGGCGGTACAACTTCTTGTCCGCCTTCATGCCGGTCAGCACGATCTTCTCGCAGTTCACCACGATCACGTGGTCGCCTACGTCAATGTAGGGCGTATAAAGCACGTTGTTCTTGCCTGCCAGGATCGACGCAGCCTGGGTCGAAAGCCGGCCCAGCGTCTTGCCTGTCGCATCCAGCAAGAACCACTTGCGCTGGATGTCCTTGCCGCTCGGTATGGTCGTAGATCGATTCATAGTGCTCGCGTTACTCCCTGATTCTGCCGTCTTCCTTCTCCAGCCCGGCGTCCTGCGGAAGAGATGACTGATGCTGCCATTTAGTTCCCGTGCGCACCGCCGCAACCATCGGCGGAACGCAATCTCGTCGCTCCCGGTGATACGGCGCAGCGAGAATCAGGATTGAGCCCAAAACAAGGGCTCCCTGCTGCTACGCAGAAAAGGCCGAACCGCCTGGAAGTCGCACATTTCCTTGGTAAGTGGGTGCTTCAGGGGCAGCCCGTCTTGCTTGAGCTGCTCCCGGGGAACCACCACGGTTATCCCATCCTGCTGCATTGTCCGGACATAATCCGCCCAAGACGTGCAGACGCGGGACTGCGCGAGCTTCCAGAATATCCCACAGACCCCACCGAGTCAACCGGTTGGTGCGGCAGGGACATCGGCACGGCCCGGGGTGCGTGATTTCGCTTGATCGCCCTAATGTTCCAGTTGAACCGCCGTCGGCTGCTCGCCAACCTTCGTCCGCATTCGGCGCGGCACCGACAGCGACCGGCGCCGACCACGCAAGCCGCGCGCCGGCTGGCCCACCAGGTCCAGCCGATACAGGATCAGCAGGTTGCGGTCCGGGTCGTCGAACGCCGGAAACGCACCCACACGCACCAGGCGGTACATTGGGGCCAGCGCCTCCATCTTGTCGTCCTCCACATAGTTCCAGCTGGCAAACCACCCCGGCTTATAGACCGCCAGGCGGTCGGAAAGCGTCATGGTTCCGAAGTCGTCGCAGATGGAATGGAGGCCGGTCATCAGCGAAAGGTCGGAGCCGCTGATGGACAGCACCAACGCCGGATGGCCGCCCTTGGCCTCGCGCTCAACCTCATCGTGCACCCGATTCGCCGCGCTGAGAAAGGTAAACACCGGATGCGCGGCATATGCGATCGTCTGCCGGGCGCCGTGGATCGCCGCAAACGTCAGCGCCCCACCGCCAACCCCCGCCGCAATCCGCAGCAGCCACGCACCGGCTCCAGCGCCGAGCCAGGTCCTGCCCGGTAAAGACGCCCGCATCGCGCCGGCCAGCACTGCATCGAAGGCAATCGCCGCCAGCATGGTCTGCGGGACTGCCAGCACCAGGTAATAGCGCGGCTGTAGGTTGTCATGGTACGCCAGAAAGGCCGCATATCCGAAGACCCATAGCAGCAACGAGACCACCAGCGGGTTGACGCGGAAGCGGCGGACGCATAGCAACACCAGTGAGCCGATCCCCGCCGCCAACGCCGTCCAGAACAGCGTCGCGCCGATCCACGCTCCATCGAAGAGCGTGTCGTGCAGGACCGGCCCCAGCGTCGCCGAGGTGACCCCGGTGTACGCGTTCGCGTTGAAAAGGTACCGGTAGTCCAACAGGTAGTGAGGCCGGACAAACAGCCAGTAGTATCCGCACCACACTCCTGCCCCCACACCACCCGCCACCAGTGACCCGCGCAGAAACGGCCTCACCTTGCACCCCACGGACGCCCACAGAAGCCAGAAGATCGCGGGAAACAGGAAGAGACCCGTCGTCTTGGTAAGGACCATTGCCACCAGCAGCAGGCCCAGCGCGATAGCCCACGCGTCGCCTCGCCGGCTCGCCCGCCCGCGCGTGCCGTCTCCATTGGCTTCTCCGCCGGCCTGCGCCGCGCCTGCCCTCGAGACCGCAAGCAACGCCGCCAGCGTCTCCAGGATCATTGGCGGCTCCAGGATTGCCAACCGCGTGAACGCATAACAGAAGGGGCTGACCGTCAGCAGCAGCACGGCAATCGCCGGTGCCAGCGAGGGCACTGACCTGGCGTCTCCCGCCCCGCCCCGCCGCAAACTCCCCATCCCCGGCCAGCGCCGGATCAGCCGATAGACGCAGACCAGCGTGAGCCCGAAGAGTACGACCGTCAGCGCGCGCGCAGCCGCCAAACTCACCCCGGTCACGCGAAACAGCGCCAGTTCCAGCAGCGGCCACACCGGCAGCGCCGCCGCGGGATTGAAGTCGCCCGGCACGTTCCAGTGCCCCAGTTGGTAATGGCGGATGGCCGCGTCGCCGTACCAGCCCTCATCCGTGTACTTGGCCCAATCCATCCACGGCGAGTGGTTGGGAAAGTCGGCTCGCAGGTGGGCAAAGTGAAGCACAAAAAAAATTGCTGCGATCAACAGCAGTGCCGCTTCCACCCTCTCGCCCCAGCGCTCCGCTCCCGCCCGTTTCGCCTGTGGAGACGGTTGAGCCAGGGTGACCGGCTCGGCCGGAGCGAAACTCAGATTGATCGGCATATTTGGAAACGGTCAGGAAAGCATCGGGGGAATCTTAAGATTCTACGCCCAGTGCGAACCAGGCGCGCCGCAGGAACGCCGCTCCGCGCTAAGCCGCGTTCACCGGAACTTCCGCACCCATCTGCGCCGCGGCCGCCGGCTGCAGCGGAACCGCCGACCCATCCTCGTTCACTTCATTGCTCTCCACGAAGAAGTGTTTCAGCAGGGCGTCGCCGAACGATGTGGTAATCGCGACATCCGCTGCATCCCGGCCCGTCGCCATCAGCACCCGCCCCGCGCGCGCCTCATTGTGACGCGCATCCATCGTCTGCCAGCGCCCGTCCAGCCACACCTCGTACCACGCGCTGAAGTCCCCGGGACCGCTGTACGGCCAGCGGATATCACCGAGGTAGCCGGTGACGTAACGCGCCGGGATGTTCTGGCAGCGCGACAGCGTCACCGCCAGGTGCTGGAAATCGCGGCACACCCCCACCCGCTCAGTGAACACATCCATCGCTGTCTTGGTCGGCCTCGCTGCCTGGTAATCGAACCGCACTTTTTCATGCACCCAGTCGCGGATTGCTGCGGCCCGTTCCCACCCCGGCTTCATCCAGCCGAACAGGTCCTGCGCCACCGGCACAAAGCGATCCACCTCGCAGTACCGGCTGGGCAGCAAAAACTGCAGCACTTCATTGGGCAGGTCCTGGATTGGCGCCTGTTGCGCGTTCACATCCACCGGATCGGCTATCCCTTCCACGTCGATCGTGCTGCTCCCGCTCAGCCGCAGCAGGCCCGCTGGCGCGACCAGGCGCGAGCAGCGGTTGCCGAAGCTGTCGCGATACTCCGCGGTTCCGATCAACTCGCCAAATCCTGGCGTCACACCCGGCTCAAGGTGTTCGACCACCAGCACATTCCCCGATCGGACAGAGCGCTCCAACGACGGATGCAAATGCAGCATCGCCATCATCGCGCTCGCATAGGGAAGCTCGAATTGAATGTCGAATTCAGACTTGATAAGCATCCGCCGGCCTCGTTTCTCAAGGTCACTACCGAGTGAGATGCAATTGGAAAGAGAAAAACAGTCTACCGCGGAACGCCGCGGATAATGGAAACGGGCGGACCGTTTTGGCCCGCCCGTCATGGTTCCTGCTGGAAAGGAATCTATTTCGCGGCAGCCAACTCCCCGATCCCGGCCTTCAATGCTGCAGCCTTGTCCGTCGCCTCCCAGGTGAAGTTCTTCCCTTCGCGCCCAAAGTGCCCGTACGCGGCGGTTTCCTTGTAGATCGGCCGGCGCAGATTGAGGCTCTCGATGATGCCCTTCGGAGTCAACGAGAAATTCGCCCGCACTAACTTCTCCAGTTTGTCTTCCTCTACCTTGCCCGTGCCGAAGGTGTCCACCAGCACGCTCACCGGCTCGGCCACGCCGATCGCGTACGCCAACTGCACCTCGCAGCGGTCCGCCAGCCCGGCCGCGACGATGTTCTTCGCGATATAGCGCGCCATGTAGGCCGCCGAACGGTCAACCTTGGTCGGGTCCTTGCCGCTGAAGGCGCCGCCGCCATGACGGCCCATTCCGCCATAGGTGTCGACGATGATCTTGCGCCCGGTCAGGCCGGTGTCTCCCATGGGGCCGCCGATGACAAACCGTCCGGTTGGGTTGATGTGATACTTGGTGCCCGCGTCCAGCAGCTTCGCTGGAATTACCGCCTGGATCACGTGCTTCAGAATGTCAGCGCGCAACTCCTCATTGCCCACCGTCTCCGCGTGCTGGGTGGAAATCACCACCGCATCCACGCGCACGGGCTGATTATTGGCGTCGTACTCCACCGTCACCTGGCTCTTGCCGTCCGGGCGCAGGTACGACATCAGCCCGGACTTGCGTACTTCGGAGAGCCTTTGCGTCAGTCGTTGCGCCAGCGAGATTGGCATCGGCATCAGTTCCGGGGTTTCGTTCGTGGCATACCCGAACATCATGCCCTGGTCGCCCGCGCCGCCCGTGTCCACGCCCATCGCAATGTCGCCCGACTGTTTGTTGATCGTCGAGATCACGGCGCAGGTATTCGAGTCGAACCCATACAGCGCATTGTTGTAGCCGATAGCCTGGACCGTTCCGCGCACGATGTTCTGGAAATCCACATACGCCTTGGTCGTTATTTCGCCTGCAATCACCACTAGCCCGGTGCAGGTCAGCGTCTCGCAAGCCACCCGGCTGAACGGGTCCTCAGCCAGGCAGGCGTCCAGAATTGCATCGGAAATCTGGTCGGCAATCTTGTCCGGGTGACCCTCGGTCACGGATTCACTGGTAAACAAAAAGCGGTCGCGCTTCGCCAAATCGATTCCTCCATCGCACTGTGTCCGGGATTCCCCCGCAGCCCTTCAATTCTACCCTCCCCGCCCCTTCCGGCAAAACGCTACCATCCTCCAGCGGAATCGGGACGCTGAACCGCAGAATTCTGCATTGGTCGGCAAGCGACCCCTCGCCCACGACCGGCGCTGAACACGCCTCGATCAAAAACAAACGGCGCCTGCCGCAGAGGACAAGCGCCGTTCAAGAGTTGCTGGGGGTTAGAAGTTGACCTTGCCCGCGACCTGAATTACGCGGGGAGCCCGAGTCGAAGTGGCCTGCCCAAACGTCGTGTCGGTTGCCGATGTATCGATGGCCGCCCAGTTGACGCTGTTCAGGACGTTGAAGCCCTCGCCGCGCAGGGTAAACACCCATCCGCGATAGAGCTTGAAGTCGCGGAAGATGCCCATGTCCAACCGGCTGACGGGTGGTCCAACAATCTGCCCGGGCCGCTCGTTCCCCACCTGGTAGCTGGTCGGCGAAGGAGCCACGAACGCTGTCTGGTTGAACCAGCGAACGTGCGAATGGATGCTGGCCCCCTGGTTCGGGTTCGACACCACGTTGGGACGGAGTGAAGCCGCGCTGGCCCCGATAATTCCCAGACCCGCGGAATCGTTTGCGATGCCGCCGTTGCGCTGGCCGTTAAAGGAGCTGGTAAATCCGCCGTAACTCACCGTGCCGCCCGCGACCATGGTGGCCGTCAGCGGTTGACCGGTGCTGTAGGAGTAGATGCCCGACACCTCCCAGCCACCCAGAATGTGGCCCGCCACGCCTTCCTGTTCACGCATCCAGGGCAGATCCCAGATTCCATCGACCGTCAGGACATGGTTGCGGTTGTAGGCCGTGGGGCCATACTCCTGCTTCAGGTTATAGCTGTTCTGCGGTGCCGAGTTCAGGTCCGATGCCGCGTTGGTCAGCCCGCGCTGGTAGGTGTAGTTGGCGTCGATCACGGTCTTGCCGCTGAACTTCTTCGTCACCTTGGCCTGCAGCGAATTGTAGTTCTGGTTGAAGATGTTCTCGACCGAATTGATCGCGGTGTAGCCCAGGTACGGACGGATCTGATTCAGCGGCGCCTCGCACGCCTGGCTGGTGAACCCGCTGCAGCCCGACTGCTGTGCGTACCCGATGCTGGTCTTGGTAAACGCCGCCGGGACATTCTCGTTGGTGTCGACCCGGCCTTGCAGGTGCGCCCCGTGATCGCCGAAATACCCCACGTCCACAATCATCGTGGACCCCAAGGTCCGCTGCACATCGAGCGAGAACTGCTGCACATACGGCGTCTTGTAGATCAACGGCGTAGCATACAGCGCGGGCGGAGCCAGGCTGAATGCCAGCGCATTCGTGGGAATCGCCGGAGCGCTCAGTATCGCGCTCGTATAGGTGTTCACGTACAGGTACGGAGGATTGTTGAATACCTCCTGCTCATACGGGCTCACCGGCCCCTCGTCATAGAACATTCCATAGCCGCCGCGCAGGGCCGTCTTGCCGTCCCCGAACAGGTCATACGCAAATCCGACGCGCGGCGCCCAGTCATGCTTTTCCGCCTGCCCCACTTCCAGACCGAACGGAGAGCCATGGTTGAGGATGGAGGGTGCGCCCGATGGCGCGGCGTAGGGGTAGTTCAAGGAGAACGCACTTTGCTTCGCACCGATCAGGGCTGGGTCGCCGAGAATCATTCCGTTCAAAGGATCCGCTACGGTATTGGGCTGGTATCCGTTCAGTCCATTCACATTCGGGCAATTGGCCAGCGTGTAAGTCGCCACTACGCCCGACGTGGTAAACGTCAACACCGAGCTCGTTTGTCCCGCCATGGTGCACAAACTTCCCGTGCTCGAGATCGTCTCCGCGTGGAACGCGCTGTAAGCGGACGGCTCGAAGTTGGTCAGTTCATTGTTGAAGTCGTAGGGCTGGCCGAAGTAGCTGTAGCGCACGCCCAGGTTCACCGTCAGGCGCCGCGACGCCTTCCAGTCATCCTGCCCATACAACTCCACTATGTTCTCGTTGATGTCCGGCGTGATCGACTCCGATCCCTGCGTAAAGCCGCCGTTTGCGTTGCCAATCAGGAAATTCGCAAACTCCGCGTCGAACGCGCTGGGGCTCGTCCAGCTCGTGCCATTCGCCGCATTAAGCGCCGTGAGTTGGCTGGGCGAGATGGTCGCCGGATTGAAGCTGAAGTTGCCCTGCGGATACGGACTTGCGTTTCCGATGGCGTTCTCCATCTTCTGGTAGTGGTTGTACGAAAGCCCAAACTGGAACGTATGTTGGCGGATGATCTTCGTGGCGCTGCCGAACCCGTTGTGGTTGCGGTTGTACTCGTTATACGTGCCGGCGCTTGCAATGCCTGTCGCAGTCGGACTGCCCGAGACACCGGCAAACGTCAGCGACGGAACGACGCCCAGGGCGGCAGGATATGGCAGTGTGATGGCCGGCCCGATGTCGGGCGATTGCTTGGTCGAAACAAGCCCATAATTGGGGCTGCTATGGATCGAGCCGGAGCTATAAGCGTACCCAAAATCGAACAGCAACGTCGGCCGCGCGGCAATAGTCATATGACCCAAATGCTGCGTGCCCGGCGAAATGGTCGAGGTCGTCGATACCCCGGGCATGCCGCCGCCAATGAACAGGCCGCCACCTTCCACTGTGGGCAGATCTTCATGCAGGAACCGGTAGTACATATTCACCTTGGTCCCTAACGCGTGGTCGACTCGCGCAATCTCCTGGTTGTCATGGAAGACATTGCGCAGGTTGCTGGTCAGCGTATGCGGGTCCTGTTTGCCTCCGGCGTTGGGAACCGGAATGTGGCTGTAGATGTCGTTCAAATAGGCCTGTGATGCCTTCGAAATCCCTTGACTCGTGGTTCCCGACTCCAACGTCGTGTAGGTCTGGCATGTGCCGGTCTGAGAATTGAAGATTCCGCATACCGCCGACGAGCCAAAGTTGCCGGTGCGCTCCAGGGCCGTAGGCACATACGAAGTATTGGTCGCATAGTCCACCACTCGCCGGAATTCCTGCGAGTAGAAGAAGAACGTCTTGTCCTTGCCGTTGTAAAGGTGCGGAATCACCACCGGTCCACCCGCCGTGAAGCCGAAATCGTTATATCGCAGCGCCGGCCGCGCCGTGATCGGGGAAGACAGCTTGTTGAAGTAGTTATTGGCGTTCAGCACGTTGTTCTGGAAGAATTCGTACGCGCCGCCGTGAAATCCGTTGTTTCCGGAACGGGTGATCACATTGATCTGCGCGCCCCCGTTGCGGCCGTATTCAGCGTCGTAGGTTCCGCGTAGCGTAACCAACTCTGAGATCGCATCCACGCTGGGATACGACAGCAGCGTCAGGCCGGTTCCGCGATCGACGTTGTCCGCGCCATCCAGCGTCCACTCGTTCATCGACGGACGCTCTCCGTCGACGGAGAACAGCACCTCGTTCGGAGCGAATGGGTCAAGACCCCGCGGAGTCTGCGCGATCGGCGTGCCCAGCGTGCCGGTGGGAAGCGATGTCCCAAGGTACAGGTCGTTGGTTGCCCCGGACGACACGCCCGGCTGCAGGATCAGCAAGTGCTCGTAATTCCGATCCACCAGCGGCAGGTCGCGAACCTGTGTGCCCGTAATCACGGATTCGCTTGTACCGTTTCTCAGGTTCGCCGGCAGCTCGGCGGCAACCACCGTCACCGTCTCCCCGGAACTGCCCGCTTCCAGCTTCTGATCCACCTGGAGTTGGCCGTTGGCATGCAGCACGACTCCGGTAATCGAAACCGTCTTGAACTCCCGCATCGCGATGCCCACGGAATAATTCCCCACAGGAAGCGATGCTGCCGTGTAGTAGCCCGCCTTGTTGGTCTTCAGGGTCCGTTCAACGTACGCCCGGTCGGTGTTGGTCAGAGTCACAACGGCGCCGCTTACGCTTGCCCCTTTTGCATCCGTAACCGTCCCGCTGATGCTCCCCGATACCTCCTGCGCGCGGGCAAAAACCGAACCCGCCACCAACAGCACAATCCACACCGCACCGCGAACCCAGCGTCTAGACAGCGTCATCATCATCTCCTGAAGAACTTCCTTACAAACTCCGACGGGCTTTGCCGGCATTTTTTCCTGCGTTGACCTTCAGCTCGCCGGCCTTCGGTGCACAGAAATGCCGAAGAGCGGTCATGCCGTGAATGTAGTCCGCGACGGCGATTTAATTTCTCAGCGCGCGCCTACAAACAATTTCAATCGAGGAAACAGTAAATTACCTGGACGCCCCATTGTCAACCAAAGACTTTAGGGACACCCAAATCAGTGGTGCCGGGAGCAGCCGGCGATGGGTCGCCAGCCTCCAGCTGCACCACCCCGCCAGCGCCAGTGCGACCAGCAGGATCCCCACCCCAACCCCCTTTATCCTCGCCTTCCGACCCATGACAACCCGGTTGTTTTTTACGTTTTCGGCAAAGGCAACCCATTCCATACCCGCCGGTTCGCCCACCCCGCTCTGCCGGCAACTCTCCTCAAAACGCCTCATCCACGCGGCCTCTTCCAGCCCCACCGCGCTCAGATAGCTGCGCACAAAGCTCCGCCGAAAGACGCCGCCCGGCAATTCCTCCAGGGCTCCCGCCTCCAGCGCGCGATAGTGCCTTGCCGGCACCTTGGTGGCTTCGCAGATGGTCTCCAAAGCCACTCCCCGTTCTTCGCGCGCCCGCCGCAACTCTTCGCCGAATACTGTCAATCCGCCTGCCTGATCCATCGATGCTCTAGGCCGCCACTCGCTCCATACCATAAGCGATTACACACGCCAAATCAAAGGAATTTGCCCCCTTTTTCGCCCCGCCGGAACCTTCCTCGCACCCCCCTCGGGGCTCTGCTGCCGTGGACCGCAGCACCTGCCCCCGGCAGCCTCCGCGGACCGGGGCAACCGATCCGCATCGCCCCTCCGTCAGCCCTGCGAAGCGACCGGCCGCCTGCGCTCCTTAACTTTCACTGCGGGAACCCCCGCGTACACCCCCCAGGGCTCCAGGTCTCGGGTTGCGACCGACCCCAGTCCCAGCACGGAGCCCTCGCCCAGATTGACCCCGGGACCCACCGAGGCCCGCGCGCACACCCAAGCGTACGCGCCAAAGTCCATCGCGTAGGCCAGCAGCGGGAAGCGCGGGTCGTCGTAATCGTGCGTCGCCCCGCACAGGAACGCGTCCTGCGAGACGATTGCATGCGAGCCGAACCGCATCGGCGCCGGGTTGTAAATCTCCGCGCCGTCCGCCGCCACCACGTGGTCGGCGCATTCCAGATTCCAGGGCGCCCACACTTTCGAGCCTGGATAGAAGGCGCATCCCGGCCCCAGTTTCGCGCCAAAACACCGCAGCAGAAACGCGCGCCACGCATGCATCGTCCTCGGCGACGGTCGATACAGCAATGCCCGGCAGATGTTCCAGACCATTCGCCGCGCCCGGTCGCTCGCCGCAAAGGCTGGCCGCAGATACGGATCAGCGGCCGTCTCCGCCGGAATCTGCTCCGCCGCGTTGTAATGCACGTCCTTCGCCATCTCACCGGCCTTTACGGATCACTTGGCCACTGTTCACGAGCCAGTGTTCTTCTCAAACACCCGCACAATCGTCTTTGCATTCTCGCGCATATCGTATCGATGATGGAAACATTCGCGCGCGCGCTTTCCCATGGCCTGACGCTCCGCCGCTGGCAACTCGGTCCAGCGAGCCAGCAGACGTTCCGTCCCGGCCAGCGTGTCCGGCTCCCTCATCCCCGCACCGTCTGCGGTAATCTCTGCCGCGATATTCACCTTGTCCGCGAGCAGCACCGGCAGCCCGCACGCCAGCGCCTCGGCCACGGAGATGCCAAAGTTCTCCTGGTGTGACGGCAGCACAAACGCCTCCGCGGCGTGGAAAGCTCCCCACTTCGCATCTCCCCGCAGCATCCCTGGCCAGTGAACTCGGGCGGTCAAGCCGGCGGCCTGGGCCACGCGCTCCAACTCGGCCCGCCAGTCCCCCGGGTCCGGTCCGGCCATCACCAAATCGATTTCGGGGGCCCGCGCTGCCACCGCCGCAAACGCGCGCATCAGTAGATCGCAGCCCTTCTTCCGGTCGATTCGCCCCAGAAACAGCAGGAATCTTCTGCCCCGCGCCGCCGGGCACGCCGCAAAGAACGCGTCTCGCTGGTTGTCCGGATCGCCTTCCGCTGGGGTCGTCCCCAACGGCGTCACGCAGGCGTTCCAACGGTGCAGCCAGAAGCTCTGCTTAGCCAGCGAGGCCTCGGCGGCGCTGGTAAACAACACCCGCGACGCACCGCGCAGCACCCAATACTCCACGGCAAGCCAGTACAGCCACTTCTTCAGATGCTTCAACGGGAACGCGTGTTTGAAGTAGGGGTCGAGCATCCCATGGGGGAACACAACGTAGGGCACGCGTCCGCGCATCGTCCTCCAGACCGCGTAGCCCGGGTACTGCCACATCCCGTGCACCACCACCCCGTCGAAGCGCTCGCCATTGGCCCTCAACCACGGAATCAGTTGGCTGGTGCGGCTATAGACCGAGTTCCTCGGCCCCAACGCATGCACGGGGAACGCCATTTCGCGGAGAAACGGCGCCTGCGGATCGTCCAGCGCCACCACCTCCTGGGCATAGCCTTCCGGCCCGTAGTGCAGCAGCATACGCACTACTTCAGAAGTACCTCCGGCGGCCGGGTCAAGCGACGAAATAACGTGCAGAATGCGCATAGTTTCCTGCGACCCGGATCCCTCGGAACAATCTCTATTTTCAGGCCGCCGTCGTTCCATACCATACGTCATCGCAACTGCCGCCCAGGAATCTGCCTTGTTTTCGCCTCCCCGAACCTGCCTTGGACTCCGCCCGGATACACTGGAGGATATGCCTGAGCTGGTCGGCCCAACTGCCGGTCCGGTCCGGGATACTGCTTCCCTGGGGGATCGTCCGGCAATGAAGCCGTGGGTTGTCAAGGCACGTTCAGTCGCACGAAAAACCGGCGCCATCGGGCTGATTAATCGCCTGCGCCCCACCCGCCCGTACGAGATGCGTGCCCACGAGGCGCTGACTGGAGCCGTCCAGCCTGGAGATGTGGTCTGGGACATAGGGGCCAACGTCGGCGTATACAGCGAGCTCTTCTGCCAGCGTGTGGGCAAGGATGGGCTGGTTGTCGCGTTTGAGCCGTTGGCGGAGTGCTGCGAGCGCATTCGCGAGCGGTTGCCGCAGTGTGCCTGGTTACGGGTGGAGAACGTCGCGCTGGGAGACACCGACACCACCGGCAGACTGGTGACCGGCGCAGACTCGGCGCAGAACCACGTCGAGACCACCGCAGACGCGCGCAACGGCGCCGCCGGTTCCATCCCCGTGCAGATTTGCCGCGGCGATACCGCGCGCGCCCGGCTGGGGCGGCCCCCCAATGTCGTCAAGGTGGACGTTGAGGGGTTCGAGGAAGAGGTTCTGGGCGGCATGGGCGAGATGCTGGCGTCGCCCGAACTGCGCTGCCTGCTGGTCGAGGTCCACTTTATGAAGCTCGAAGCGCGCGGACAAGCCATGGCGCCAGTCCGCATTGAAAAGCTGCTCCGCAACCGGGGCTTCAAAACCACCTGGGTAGACACGTCACACCTGTTCGCCGTTCGCGATCGCAATTCCTGAGGAACTGTCCTGTTGCCGGGTATTACCCGAAGCCTCCAGAACGGTTGGAAAATTTTGGTGTCAAGGCCCCTCGCCTGTGCAAAAGCCGTCCTCAATCCACAAAGCAAGCGACATCAAATTTCGCGCCAAAGTACAGTTGAGTTATGGGGTATCTGCTATCATTAACTTAGTGAATTAAACAAAGAAGACTCGGCGTCGCGCCGGGTCTTTGCATTTAAACCACCAGGCAAATCTGCCAAAGCGGATATCCGCCGGAAATATCCGGACCTGACGCCGGACCACATCCAGACCGAACCGCTGTCGCATGAGGATTTTGGGACCAGGATCCCGGAACCCAGGGGGGGTGGGGGGTGGGGGGCTTCCGGTCGCCTGAGGCCGTACATTCGAGGACCATCCTTCCTTGCCGAACTTGCACAGAACATGAAAAGGTCGCAGCAACTCAGGAATTGCCTTTAGTTCGCTGGACTCACACCCAGACTCGCCTCATTCACGACGCCGCTCCGGCCAGTTGATGCGCGAGCCGCATCGCGAAGGCCACCGCGAGCAGCGTGGAATTTGCCTGCCCCGAGCTGGGAAACACCGCCGACGACGCCACGTACAAATTGTCCAGCCCATGCGCCTTCAGGTTTGCGTCCACCACGCTGCTGGCCGGGTCCAAACCCATGCGCACGCCGCCCACCTGGTGGTAGCCGTCGGCTGCCGTCTCCCACACCCTCTCGCGTATCTTTTCCGGCGGATCCCCGTATTCCAGACGCCCCATTCCATTGGCCCGCAGCGACGAATCCAGCAGCCGGTGCGACTCGATCACGCTGTCGATGTCCTGATCCGTAAAGCGCAGATCGATGCTGGCCCGGGGCACGCCGAACCCATCCACCTCGCGCGTCAGCCGGATGCGGCTCGCCGCACTCGGAATCTGTTCAGCATGGTAATGCAGCGCATACTTCCCGCCGCGGTTGCGTATCAGGAATCCCGGCTTCCTCGGCCGGCGGATAATCCGGTCGCGCAGGATCCTCGCCATATCTGCCGCTCCGCGTGGAGCCCCCAGCACGGCATTCCGCAGGTGGGCTGCCAACTTGTACGGTCGGGGCCCGGTATGGATCTGGCGTATCGCCTCGGGCAGCAGTCTGCGCCCCACCGGCGGAATCGCCAGCGCCAGAAACACCGCGGAAAGCACGCCGCTGCCGTGCGCGGGATCGTAAAAGAAAGGGTTGTCCGGCCAGAATGCAGTATTCAGCACCTGGTGCCGCACCTGCGCTTCCGCCGTCAGCATCAGTCGCCTCCGATAGAACGCGCCGTTGGCATCCAGTTTGAAGTCCAGTTCGCGGATCGTGTCCGGGTTGGCGAGCCGGATGCTGGCAATCTTTCCCGAGACGTGCCCCATGTAGTAACGGCCAAGCGGCCCATCCACGCCTCCAAAAAGCTGGGGCCAACTTTGCTGAAAATGCAGCAGCAGTCGCGTTGCCTCCACGCCGCCCGTCGCCAGGATGATCCGCCGCGCTTTCACCGCCCGCAGTCCAGCCGGAGTTTGCACCGCAAGGCTCTCCACGGTTTGCCCATCGTTTTTTGCCACATTCAAGCCGGTGACGGTGCTCCTCAGGCTGATTTTGATTTGCGGGGACCGCAGCAGGGCCTCGCGATGGACCAGGATCAGGCGAGGCTGCGTCGACCACCGCTCCACGTGATCCAGTGTCAGCCCCTCAGTCAGTTTGCCGGGATAAGGAATCGCGAAGGAGTCGTCGCCACACAACAGGTATTCACTGGCCAGTTTGTACCAGGGCCGCACCTCGTCGCTGCCCATCGGCCAATGCGCATCCGGCACAAAGGCGCGGTCCAGCCAGTCCACCTCGTCATAGGCCACGCATCGCCCGCCCCACGTCCACGACGTCCCGCCCAGGGCGCGGCAAACTGCCAACTCCATCCGCGCATGCCGGCGTGCATCCACAATCTCGGCGCGAGACGCCTCCCCAATCGAAGCATCGATCGCGCTATCGCCGGATTCCAGAACCAGCACTTCCCGGCCCAGCCGCTCAAACTCCAATGCCAGGGCCATACCCACCGGCCCGGAGCCAACCACGCACACATCCCAGGTTGGATCGCCTGCAGGCAGCTGCGCAATCACCATAGGCGCAATGGTAGCAAGGTTTGCCGGCTCTCATGCTCCTGCCTTTCTCCCCGTCCCACCTGCTAAACTGGGGGTCAAGCGTGTGCGCATTCCCTTCCCAGAACGCGTCCCGATCAACCGCGTCGCGATCTTTGCGGCTGCCCTCTTCGTCATCCAGCAGTTTGAGGGCACAACCCTCGACTTCAGCGTCGGATCCGTCGCTTTTATCCTGATCGCCGCCTTTGCCTTCAACTACGCGGGAGGACTCACCCGGACCTCCGGCGCCTACGTTTTCTTCTATTCCCTGCTGGTCTTCATCATCGGCGTATGCTACAAGGCCTACCTTGGCGAGCCGGCCCAGTCCAACCTCCTCGACCCGCGCACCGACATCGAGGTCTACGTTGGCGGCATCACAGCCATGTTTGCCGCGGTCGTCATCAGCCGTCGCATCTCGCGCAAATCCGGCTTACTGCAAAATGTGTTGAAAGACTCTGAGATGTATCGCGCCTCCATCGGATGCATCGTCTTCGGTGCCGCCGGCGGTGCGCTCATCGCGTTGCTGGGCGAAGCCTCACTCCGGCTGAACACCGCCTTCACCCAGCTCAATCAACTGATTCCCCTCGGCATCATCATTGGCGTGATCTACGAAATCCGCCGCAGTGGCGGCACGCGCAGCATCAATCTCCCCATTCTGCTGGCGGCAATCTACACTTTCGTGTTCTACGGGCTGTTCACTTTCTCCAAGCAGGGGATGTTGCTGCCCGTCGCTTGCTGGTTTCTCCCCGTGTGCGCGTTGCGCTTTCGCCTCACTGGCATCCAGGTCCTCGCCGGCGCAGCTTTCGTTTTCATCCTTTTCTATTACCTGGTCCCCTATTCGCAGTATGGGCGTAAGTTCGTCGAACCCAACATGACTCTCAGTCAGCAACTGGCCCTCACCACCCGGCTGATCGAGTCTCCCCAGGAGACGCGGCAGAATTTCGAACAGGACCTTGCCGTGGGCGGATACTACAACACCCCGCAGGGTTTCTGGGATCGCCTGCAATTCGTCTCCGTCGACGACAAACTGGTCCACGTCACCGATCAGGGCAAGGTCTTCGGTCTGCTGCCCATTGCAGCCAGCCTGGCCAATACCGTTCCCCATTTCCTGTGGCCGAATAAGCCGGACTATCTCTTCGGCAACATCTACGCCCACGAGGCCGGAATCTTGACGAATGAGGAGGATCTGTCCACCGGCGTCTCCTTCAGCCCCACCTCCGAGGCCTACCATTTGGAAAAATGGCTTGGCGTGTTCGTGGTTGCTCCCCTCGTATGGCTCGCTTTCTTTGTCCTCTTTGATTTCCTCTTCGGCGATCTCCGCACCACTCCCTGGGGGCTTCTGGTTCTGGCGCAAGTCGCCCACACCGCCCCGGAAGGCGCCCTCAACGGCCTCATTGGCCTCATGACCTTTGGAGCCGAAGCCTTTATCTTCTGCGCCCTCTTTGCCAAATGGGTCGCGCCGTTCTTCGCCATCGCCGTTCTCGGCCCCAACCGCGGAGCTGCCCGTTCGCCCTCCTTCCGGCCCGCACCCGCTTCCCGCATCCAACACCCATCCGTTCCGCCGCAGCAAATTGACTGAACCCTGCGTGGTATACAGAACCATGCCCCCGGAAACATCCGCACCAGCCCCGGAACTTGCGCGGATTCCCAGTCTGGATGGGCTGCGCGCTCTCTCCATCTTTCTGGTCGTGGCTTTGCACACCCTGCAACGCTTCAATCTCACCCATCGTGTCGGATTGGGCTGGTATGCACTCTTCAACGGTGCCACCGGAGTCTCCATCTTTTTCGTGATCAGCGGATTTCTGATCACCAGCCTGCTGCTGCAGGAACAGCGCAAACGCGGCTCCATCAGCCTGCGCGGCTTCTATCTCCGCCGGGCGTTCCGCATCCTTCCACCACTGTATTTTTATATCGGGACCATCGTCTTGCTCGGTTTGCTCGGCCGAATCGCGCTGAACCGGATGGACATCCTCAGCTCCATGTTCTTCTTCCACAACTACACCGAACATTCCACCATGTGGTCCGTGGAGCATCTCTGGTCTATCAGCGTTGAGGAGCAGTTTTACCTCGTCTGGCCACTGATCCTCTTCCTCTCAATGAAAGGCGCAGGCATCGCGGGGCGGCTCTCCGCCGCGCGCTTTCCCGCCCTGGTCCTGATCTTATCGCCTATGGCGCGGGTCGTTTGCGGCCGCCAGCACACCTGGCTCTTGCATAGCATCGGAGTCAAGTACCTGAACTACGACTTCATCATGTTCGGCTGCCTGGTTGCGATCCTGCAGCATACGTCGCGCTTCGAATCGATCTATCGCGCCCTCACCCGCTATTGGTGGCTCCCGCCGGCCGTCATCGCCGCATGCAGCTACGCCGGGGCACGCTGGCAGAATTACTTCAATCTCCCCATCGGATACACGCTCGAAGGCGCGGCCATTGCCATCTTCCTCCTCTGGTGCACCCGCAATCCCACGTCGGTTGTCGGCCGCGTCCTCAACTGGGGCCCGATCGTCAGGATCGGGGTCTTGTCCTACAGCATTTACATCTGGCAAACACTCTTCCTGCACGTCCAGAACGTGCAGGTGTTCGGCCACCTCACCTTGATCCGTTCCTTCCCGGGAAACTGGCTTGGCTTCTTTCTGGCCGCAACCTTCTCCTATTACGTCATCGAGCAACCCTCGCTCCGCTTGCGCAGCCGCCTCGTCCAATCCTTCCACCTCTACTCCACGAAGCGTCGAGAAGCCGCGCAATCCCGCTAAGGCGACATATCGCCACCATCCTAGACCACCGCCTTCTGCTCACCCTGTCCGTCCACGAACCGCTCCATCGCGTACCCGCACGGCCACGGATGCGCCACTGCGAAAGCAGAAACCTGCGCACCTCTTCAATCCGGCTTACCACGAACCGCATCACCATGCAGATCGCTGAGCCGGTCTCTGTCGCCCGCGGCGCTTGTCCCCGCGCCCACCCCGGCGCTTATGGCGCCGGCTTAGCTGGCTTCCGCCGGCTCAACGCTCGTTCCGATGAGCCCCAACTCTACCTGCTGCGTTCGAGAAAGCACTTAGCGTCGCGGCAGTGAATCAGCTTCAGACGCATCTGGATATCGCCGACGACGATGCCCGTGCCAATGCCGAAATGCAGATACCCGCCCGTGGATCTGCCCGGAATGTTGGGTCTGACAAAGATGGGCCACACAAACGCAAAGCTGAGAATGGAAACCAGCAGCGCCACGGTGAGCGGTCGCGAGTACCGGAAGAAGGTGACGCCGCCCAGCAGCAGGAAGAAGAAGGTTCCCGGGATGAGGTAGTAAAACTCGATTGGATAGCACAGAAAAAGCAGGACGTTCCCCAGTAAATACCCGAGACAAAGCGTGGCAACCCGGGCCGCGTCGGACGACGGCGCGAGGGCGTCTCGCAACCCGCGGCGTTGTTTGAAATAGAAAAACGCGGCGATCAGAATCACCACAACGGCAACCGGGCCGACAGCCACCGAGTCTTTGTAGAGAAACTTGCCGATGCGCGGCCAGAGTGCATACAGGGCTGGAGGGCCGTTCATCGCCTCAGTGAAGCTCATATTGCCGGCAAGACGGTAGGACGGAATGTAGGCAATGGCGGCGAGCACAGCGGACGCCAGGCCGGCCGCGGCGAGTTTGACAGCCGACGAAGTCAACCGGCGCCGGGTGTAGACCTCGTACACAATTGCGGCAGCAAAGCCGCCCGCGACGACAGGGCCATTGCCGCCTCGAATCGCCATGGCCAAAGCGGACAGCAGCGTGGCCGCGACCAGCCTGTCGGCAAGTATCATCTCGCCGCCGAGAACCAGGAACAGCAACGACCAGAGATAGTCGTCGGTAGAGGACGCGGCGATGATGAAGCCGGGAGTGACGATGAGGCAGGCGGTTATCAGCGCCGGGTAAGAAATCCGCAAGCGCAGCGCCAGTTTCCAGAGCCGCCAAGCCACAAGGACCGCCATCAGAAACGACATCAGGTTGCACAGGATGGGTCCGCCAAGCGAGTCCAGAATGTAGATGGCGGCCTCGTAGACCCAATAGCCGGGATGGCGGGACGTCATGGGAATATGCAGGTGCCAGGTGGAACGGCCCGCTTCAAGGACGCCGTACGTATCGTTGTCGGTGCCGTATCCCAGAAAACACAGCGGCAGAATGCAGAGCATCAGAACAATGGGTAGCCACGGAAACGAACTGCGTGAGGCTTCAGTCGGACCGCGCCTGTTCATGCGACGATCCTAGCAGGCGGCTACACGCTCGCAAACCAAGCGGCAGCAAATCGCCACGCACCTCATGCAGAGGCCGGCTGCTCACCCTTCGCCTCCGCAAACCGCTCCATCGCGCACTCGCACGTCAGCGGAACCAACACCACCGCGAAGGGCAGAAAGATGCGCACCTCCTCAATCCGGCCCAGCACGAACCACGTCACCATGTAGATCGATGAGCCGGCCACCATCGCCAGCGACGGTGCGTCGGCACTCGCACGCCGGCGCGCCAGCGTCACCACCAGCCAGCTCCACGGCAGCAGGAACAGAACGAACGGCAGCGCCCCCAGCGGTTTGGTAAGGTTCTGCACCAGTTCGAAGACGCGCGTCGATCCGTAACCTGCATGTGGATACACCACATGCATCAGGTAAACCTGGACGCCTCCCGCAATCAGCACTGCAAGCGCGCTGGTCGCCGCCTGCACGCCGCGCCCCACCGAAAAGCCTTCGCCCGCCCGTGTCAGGCACAGCACAATAATCCCCAGGTGCGTCGCAACGATCACATCCGGCCGAATGAATCCCTGCGCTCCTGCCAGCGCCAGCATCGCAGCCGAGGTCGCCACCGTCCCCGTAACTCCCGGCAAGCGCAGCCGCACCGTCAGCAGCCACAGCGTCGCCGCCAGCACCGCCAGGCTGGCCATTGTCTCCGGCCGCTGATACCAGGTGATCCACGCAAAGTAGAACTGCACCAGAAACACGAACGCAGCCGCGCCGAACCACCGCGCCGTCTCGCCCGCCGCGCGATACACTCGCGAGCGTTCAAACAACCCGAACAGCAGGTATACCGCAACCACCGCACTGAAAAGATCAATCAGCGCAAACCCGTGTCGCAGCCCCATGTGCCCATACCGTCGCAGCAGGTCGGCTGCCCACGGCACGCCAATGCGGTATTGTTGCGGAGCGTCCGCCGTCCCCCGGAGCACGTCCATCCACCAGTCCGGGTTGCCGTGATACGCCCGGCTGTATTCCCAGTAGTCGGCAAAAATGGCGGAGCCAACCACAAAGGCGAGCAGCAGCCGGGCTGTCTTACTCGGGCTTCGCATCGTCTCTTCCGTTCTCTTTCCGCAGAGTTGGCTCATTCGCCGCTTTCACTGCCGGGATAGCCGAAATGTAGACAGCGCGATCATGAGGCGCGTCCCACGTGCGATATGGAACCGGCAGAAATGACGTAGGCAGGAAGCAACTTGAGGCAGCATCCGACAGAATGAAGTGCGGCTGGATCGATGGCGTCCAATCGAGGAACCACTCATCGCAGCCGGGCGGCGCGTCCGATGGCGTACGCGGCGTGTAAACGTCAACGGGCACCAGAATTCGTGGATCGTTCACGTGCCCGGTCATCTGCAGTTGGGCCCAACCGTCCAGTTCGAACCCCGCTTCCAGTTCAGACCTCGGAACGCCCGCGCCCAGGACCCGATTTTCCGCCTCAAGGTACGCATTTCTGTACGCAAAGATGTCATGGGTTGTAATGATCGCTTGGCAGGCCAAAGCCCCGAGAAGCATTGCGGAAAGGATCGGAAGCCCTCGTCGGGATTGGTCGCCGACGTAGACCCAGAGCAAAAGGAAGATAAAGAAGGGCAGCACCGGGACAAGGTATCTGGGCCAGAGCGTCTCCCGGGTAACAATGAATAGCAGGTAAGCCAACGTGAACGGCCCCATAAGCAGGAGCAGCGTGCGTGCGGGCAGGGCGGCCGGCGAGTCGCGCGTAAAGGCGGGCGGCGCATCCAGGTCGGTCAGCGCTCCGCGCAACCCCGCGGCAAACCGGAAGAGGCAGGCAAAGGCAGAGCCAACCACAAGCAGCCGAACCGCAAACGGAACGGCACGCTGGAAAGGCGCAGCAAAGGAATAAACCATGTCAAATCCTCTGCTGTGATCGAGCAGCAGAAGCCCGCAGCCGGTCGCGGCGCCGGCGAGCGCAACAGCATAACGGAAGACCCCGCGGCCTCTACTCAGCGCAAACAGGTACGCGCCAAGCACGGGCAAAACCAGCAGCAGTGCGTTAAGACCAAGAGTGTAAGTCCGGTGCAACTCGCCGTGGTAATCGCGAAAAAATAAATTCTCGTGCACTGCATACGGTTGCCGGCTGAACCAGCGCATGCAGCCCACGACGACGGCTAAACTCAGCAGCCAGAGGGATGCGGCGACGACCGGCACGCCCCGGCGCCGGCGGACGCACCAGGCGGCCGATGGGACCAGCACAAGCGCCCCCAGCCAGCAAATCTGCCGAGCCGTTCCCAGGGCATCATTGGCAAGGGTCGCCGCCACCAACCACGAGATCGTCGCGCTGGCCGACTGCGCCTGAACCGCGCGCAGACAGCAGTAGAGACACACCAGCACCGCCAGCAGCCCAGGCACATCGGAGAGAAAGGTCGTTGCCAGTGGCAGAAAAATCGGCGACAGAACCACCGAAAGCGTAGCAATGGATGCGTTCCACTCGCCCACGCCCAGACGAACGAAGATGCGGTGCATCAGCGCCGCGCTGATCAGCGACAGCATCTCCACAGAGGCTCGAACCGCGGTGAACGAGAATCCAAAAATCTTGATGAAGAGTGCGCCCAGGTAAAGCTGCCAGCCGAGCATCGCCGTAGCCCAGCCGGCATACACCACATGCCCCGTGTCGAACAGCGCCTTGGCCGACCAGATGTAGGCCCAATCGTCGCCCACGCCCGCTTCCACCACGGGATGAGACAGTAGAATGCATCCCAGCAGCACGCCCGTGCAGAAAACAGTTGACCCGACGGACCGAGCCATCGACAGCGAAATTCCCTCTTCGGCGGCGTCCAGGGATATTTGGCTCATTCCGGCAGTGTATCCCACGGATTCCGGCAACTAGCGCACCACAGTGGACCGATCAAAAACCTCATCCAGATGCAGCAGCCGGGGTTTCCGTAGGCCCTCGTCGGCAAGCCCCTGATGATACGCTAGAGCCGTGCGCACCATCCCTCAACCCCAAAATCAAGGGCTCTCTCCCAATCTCTCCGCGCACGCTGCCGCCCCGGCAAAGCACCGCGAACTGCTGGTTGCCGCAGTTTTTATCCTCACCAATTCCGTAACCTTCTTCCTCATTCAGTACGACCGCATGCGCACTGCGCTTCCCGGCATCGAATCGTGGATTCAGCTCAAGTACACCGGTACCTTATCGAACGGCGACCAATACCGCATCGCAATCCCCTTTCTGCTGCGCTTTCTCGAGTTGCACGCGCACCTCAGGCCCAACCAATCGCTTCCGCTGCTCGAGTTCCTCGCCTACGCCTTCGCCCTGACTCTGCTCTACCTCCTGTTCCGGGATTCGCCTGTCGTTCAGCAAGCCTCCTACGCCCGCCGGCTGGTCACCCTCGGCCTGTTCATGACCGCCGCGCAGTTCCCCATCCTCTGGATCTTTCCCTGGGAGCGCCCGGAAACCCTCCCCACGGCCTTCTATCTCGCGGCGATCGTCTTCCTCGTGACCCAGCGCAGCCGAATGCCCTTTACCATCGTCTGCCTGCTCGCGATTCTGCTCAGCCTCGGCCAATCGCTGCTGCGAACCGACGCGCCCCTCACCGTCGGCATCGCCATCCTTCTCATCACATTCACCCGGACCGCCTTCCCGCGTTCACGCTCCGCAACGGCGACCCTGGGGCTGCTGTGTCTTGCCGTCGGAGGCGCAACCCAGCTGTATCTGCAGTACGTCATGTTCCCCCTCAAGACCCCCACTCAAACCCCGCTGACGTTTCGTATCCTCACGAATTTCAACCCCTTCGACGCACCCATCCACGTCCCGGAATTCGTGGCCGCCTTGCTGCCCTTCTTCCTCAGCCTCTACTTCATCCGCCGTTACCGGCTTCTCCTGGAATTCTCCGACAAACTTGCCCTCCTCATTTGCCTCCTCTACCTGCCTCTCTACCTCGCCATAGGCCTGGTAGTCGAGGTGCGAATCTATGTCCCCTATCTCTTCCTCGCGTCGCCCACCATCGCCAAGGTCTGGACGGCCTTCCTGTTCAGCGATCAGCCCCAGGCGCAGCCTCCTCTCGCCGCGGCAAACCCATAGCCGCCTGCCTCCACTTCTCTGAACATTGCGGAGTGTCGCGTTCCCTCGCTGGAACGAAGATACTGGGATGAGAGCCCATACGATGTTCAAGCCCCTCCAACCCGGCACGACTCCGCAGACGAACCCCGGCACGCCCACCCCAGTCCGCGCCCTGCCCAGTTTCTTCCCCGGCCGCCAGTGGCAGCAGGTGCTCGCCCGCGACCCTCGCGCCGACGGCCAGTTCTTCTACGCCGTCCGCTCAACCCGCATTTATTGCCGCCCCAGCTGCCCCAGCCGCCGCCCCACGCGGAAGAACGTCACCTTCTTCCCCTCCGCAGCCGCAGCCGAGCAGGCTGGCTTTCGCCCCTGCAAGCGCTGCGAGCCGGACCTCGTCACCCCGCGCCCCGACCCCCAGGCCGCCGCCATCACTGCCGCCGCTGAGTACCTCACCCAGCATTCCGCCGAACGCACGCGCCTCGCCGACCTGGCCAGGGCCACCGGCGTCGGCCGTCTCACCCTCCTGCGTGGATTCCGCCGGGTCCTTGGCGTCAGCCCCGGTGAGTTCGCCAAGGCCCAGCGCGTCGCCCGTTTCAAGGACGCACTGCGCCCCACCGACACCGCCCCAACCCCGCGCCGCACCGCACCCGCCAGGCGCATCACCGACGCCATCTACGAAGCCGGCTTCGGCTCCTCCAGCCGCCTCTACGAGTCCAGCACCGAATCCCTCGGCATGACCCCGCGCGTTCTTCGCCAGGGCGGCGCCGGCCTCGCTCATCCGCTACACCACCGCACCCAGCCCGCTCGGTCGGATGCTGGTCGCCGCCACTCCCCGCGGCGTCTGCGCCATCCTCTTTGGCCGCGACGACGCCGAGCTTATCGCCGATCTACGCCGGCGCTTCAACCAGGCCGAACTCCTGCCCGCCAAGGGCAATACCGGCTGGCTCGCCGAAGCCGTCGCCTTCGTCGCCAGCCAGACCACGGAGCATCCCCTCGCCGCTACCTTCCCGCTCGACGTCCGCGCCACCGCCTTTCAGCAGCGTGTCTGGAAGGCGCTGCAGCAAATCCCGCGCGGCCAGACCAGCACCTACTCCGCCATCGCAAACTCGCTGGGCCGGCCCAGCGCCGCACGCGCCGTCGGCGCCGCCATCGGCTCCAACCCCGTCGCCGTTGTCATCCCCTGCCACCGCGTCATCGGCAAAGACGGCAGCCTCACCGGCTACCACTGGGGCCTCGAACGCAAGCGCAAGCTCCTCGCCGCCGAAGCCGCGCACTTTCCGTCCCCGCCCACAGAGTTGTCATCCTGAGCGGAGCTTCTCGCGGCCTGGACGCGAGAGGTGGAGTCGAAGAATCTGCGGTTGCCGGTCTCGTCGAATCCGCTTGCAAGCACGGTGTACCATTTGTACGAATACAGCGTTGGCCGATTCTGGATCACGACAGGGCCCTATGAAAATCGTTCGCATCGCTTCTGCTTTTCTTCTCGTTCTTTCTGCTTCCATCCTTCTCGCGCAAACGCTGCCCCCCGCAAAGCCGCCAGTACCTCCAGCCTCGACCCAGCCGCTCATCGTCGACGTGCACTCCTCGCCGTATCGCTCGGCGATCTTTTACAGCATGAATATCGGCCTCAAGCGGTACGACATGCGCGACGCCACTCTCCTCGACATGATCACCTTCGCTTACGACCGCGAGGACCAGGCGATCCTTGGCGGGCCCACCTGGATCGACTTCGACCGATTCGACGTCGTGGCAAGAATCGACTCGCTCAAGCCCCCCAGTCAGGATGCCCCACCTCCCGACCCCACCAAGCCTCCGGTGGATCCCTACGACCAGGTCCGTCCCGTTCTGAAGCAAGTGCTCGCGGAGCGCTTCCACTTGGCATACCACACCGAGGACCGCCCGCTGCCCGGCTACATCGCGACGGTCGCTAAGGATGGCCCAAAGTTCGCCGAGGCCAAAGACCCGGCCGCCGAAAATGGCTGCCAGGCGACTCAGGATAAGGCAAATCAGGGACTCTACACCATCGCCTGCACCTCCGAGACCATGGGCCAGTTCTTCTCCGCCTTTGGCATCTATCCTCACCCGGTCATCGACCACACCGGCCTCAAAAAGTCCTACGACCTCACCTTCAAAATCGATGTTGCGCAACTGCGCACCCGCGATGACTATGTGCACGTCTTTAGCGACGCATTGAACCGCCAACTTGGCTTGACGATCACACCCGGAGACGTGCCGCAGCCCGCCATGGTGGTCGACAAGGTCGACCATGTGCCCACCGCCGACGCGGCGGACATCGCCAAGCTGATTCCACCACTCCCCGACCTCGAGTTTGAGGTCGCCACCATCCGGCCCGCAGGCCCCGATGAGCCGGAAGATCAGATTCGCCCCAGCGGCACACAAATTACCTTCACCAACTTCCCCTTGCAGCAGCTTCTTGTGAATGCCTGGCAGTTGCCCACCGGGGCCATGCTCGGCAACGCGCCTCCATGGATCAACCAGGTGAAATACACCATCGTCGTCAAGCTGCCGCCGGATGTCGATGGCCGCGCGATCTTCCAGAATCGGGACCAGTTGGAGAATATGCTGCAGAAACTTCTCATTGATCGGTTCCAGATCAAATATCACTGGGGCGAGCAGACGCAGGATGGATGGGTCCTGCTGGCGGACGCCCCAAAGATGAAGAAGGCCGATCCGAACGCGCGCACCTTTTGCAAGTACGGGCCGGCCGATGACGAGAGAGACATGGCTCCGAATGACGGGCCGTACGACAACGAGTCGCACTGCCAGAATGTAACCATGGGACAGTTCAGCGACATTTTGCAAAATCTGGCCAAATCGGAGATCAAGAATCACGTCAAAGACAAAACCGGCCTCACCGGCTCCTACGACTTCACCTTCTACTACAGCAGCACGCGGAAGCTTCGCGCGGACAGTGCCGCCGCCGTCGCCGCGGCAAAGGACGCGGACGCGGCTGCGTCAGAACCCGTCTCCGGAATGAGTATCCAGGACGCATTCCGCAAGGAACTTGGCCTCAGACTGGAAAAGCAGCCGGGCACCTACCCCGCCCTCATCCTCGACCACATCGAAAAGACACCGACGGACAACTGAGCCGCTAACTCCCGCCGGCCCACGCATCCACCGTCACCCACTGCGTCCCATCGCCCGCCTTGGCGGTCAGCAGCCGATCCACCGCTCGCACCGTATCCATTCGCTGCCAGCTCATGCCGCGATGGCTGCCATCGTGCAGCAGCAGGTTCGACCCGCAGCTCCGCCGCCGGTTCCGTGCAATCCCCTTATCTAAGTTCGCCAGAATCCCATCCGCCCCAATCGGGTTCCAGTCGTATCCGGTCACGTTCCACATCACCGGCGTCAGTCCCAGCTCCCGAGCCGTGCGCAGCACCACTGGCCGCCGCGCACCGAACGGCGGCCGGAAGAACCGCACCGCCGCCCCGGAAATGTCCTCGAGCGCCGCATTGCAGTCCGCCAGCTGCTGCCGCACCCGCGCCGCTGGCTGCAGCGACAGCTTGGGATGGCTCATCGTATGGTTTCCCACCAGATGCCCTGCCGCAACCACCGCACGCGTGATCTCGCGCCGCTGCCGGACAAAGTTGCCAATGTTGAAAAAGGTCGCCCGCACACCGTGACGCGCCAGCACCTCCAGCAGCTCCGGAGTGGCCGCATCGTTCGGTCCGTCGTCGAAGGTCAGCGCAATCTGGCCCGGATCGCTCCCCGCAAGCAGCGTGGGCCCGAAGATCTGCGACGTCGGCCAGTTCGCCGCGTACATCAGCCCGCCGCTCAGCAGCCCCAGCGCCGCCGCACCCGCTACTGCCCCAACCATCGCTCCCGGCACGCTAGCTCTTCCCTGCCGCCCCGCTCGATTTCACGAGCGCCAGCACCTCTTCCGCGTGGCCCTGCGGCGTCACCTGCGGGAACACGTGCAGCAGCCGCTGGCCCTTGCCTGTATCCGGTCCGATCAGGTAGGTGGTCCGCGCCACCCCGGTCACCGGCTTGCCATACATCATCTTGTCCTTCAGCAGGCCGTAGCGCTGGATCAGCACCATCTCCGGATCGGCCAGCAGATCGTAGGGCAGCGAGTACTTGTCCTGGAACTTCTTCTGGTCCTTCACCGTGTCCCGCGAGATGCCGAGCACCACAATCCCCGCCTTCTGGAACTTCTCAAAGGCATCGCGGAAGCCGCACGACTCGATCGTGCAGCCGGGCGTGTCCGCACGCGGGTAGAAGAACAGCACCACGGGAGACTTCTTGTAGTCGCTCAGATGGACCGCCTTCCCATCCTGGTTCTGCAGGGTAAAGTCTTCAACAACATCGCCTGGCTGCATGGTTTCCTCTCCATTTCCAGTCTACCCCTCACCGCGTTTCGGACTAAAATTGCGAAGTACCCCGACCGGTCGCCCAAGCCCCGCTCGCCGAACCAGGAGAAACCATGTCCGCATCCATGCGCCTTGCCGTCGCGCTGCTCGGCTCTCTCGCCGCCGCAGCCGCGCTGCCTGGGCAGCAGGCTAGTTCGCCGGCCCAGCCCTCCAACCGGATCGTCCTTGACGTCGTGGTCACGCCCAGATCCGGCCCGCCCGTCGCAGGTCTGCAGCAGAGCGACTTCACCGTTCTGGACAACAAGGTCACCCGGCCGATCGCCAGCTTTGCCGCTCTCGGCGGCCCCCAGGCCCCAGTTGAAGTCGTTCTCCTGATTGACTCAGTGAATGTCTCCTATCGCGACCTGGCTTACGAGCGCGACCAGATCGATCAGTTCCTCCGTGCCAACAATGGCCGCCTGCAGTTTCCCACCTCGCTCGTGCTTTTTGCCGATAAGGACACGCAGGTGAAGCAGGATTTCACCACCGATGGCAATGCCATCGGCGCCACGCTGGATCAGACCACCATCGCGCTTCGCGACATCACTAGTGCCGCCGGGTTTTATGGCGCCGAGGATCGGCTGCAATTGTCCCTGACGGCGCTGCAGAACATCACCATGAAGCTCGCCGCTCGTCCCGGCCGCAAGATCCTCCTGTGGGTCTCGCCCGGCTGGCCCATCCTCAGCGGGCCCAACATCGACCTGGATCCCAAGCAGCAACGGCAGATCTTCTCCGACGTCACTCAGATTTCGGCTGCGCTGCGGCGCGGGGGCATCACCCTCTACAGCGTCGATCCTCTCGGCACCAACGAGGATGTGCCGCAGGCGACCTACTACGAGGTATTCCTCAAAGGTCTGGCCCAGCCAAGCCAGGCCCAGATCGGCGATATCGGACTGCAGGTGCTGGCCCTGCAAAGCGGCGGCCTCGCCATCCGGGGCAGCAACGACATCTCCGGCATGCTCGCGCGATGTATGGCTGACACCGAAGCGTATTACGAGCTGTCCTTCGACGCGCCGCCCTCCGAGCGCGTCGACGAGTACCACGAGGTGCAAATCAAGCTCGCCAACCGCACCCTGACCGCTCGCACCCGCGCCGGCTACTACTGGCAGCCATAACCCCGGCGAGGGGAGCGTCTAGTCCGGCGAAGGCTTCTCCGCTTGATCGATCACTAACACGTCCACCGGCGCCTTCGCACCCTCCAGCTTCAAACCGAGCTGCTCGTTGAGCGCCGTGATCAGGTTCGGCGCGGCCGTGTCCGGCAACTGAGTCATCCCCAGCGAATCCGGGTCCTCGCGCGTGAATTCAAAGTGAATGTTGTACATACCTATCAACCCGGTTTGATCCACAATCGGCCGATCCATCACGACGCGCTGCAACTCGCCTACAAAATCCCCAATCGACGCATTCACGCCATTTCCGTACATCGTGTGACCGGTCGCACCGCTGAATCCCATCCTCTGGTGCGCTGAGACATTGCCATCCCCCGGC
This sequence comes from uncultured Acidobacteriaceae bacterium, assembly GCA_963764735.1. Lineage (GTDB taxonomy): Bacteria > Acidobacteriota > Terriglobia > Terriglobales > Acidobacteriaceae > Edaphobacter. Next base: position 3,210,603 of record CAVXTS010000002.1, on the reverse strand, counting down.
GTTAGCTTTGGCCCTCCCTTGGCAACCGTCAGCACAAATGCGGACATCTCCCGCGTCTCATGGTGCAGCTTGATCTGGAAGCGGTCTATTAGCAGTTTCTGCACCGCCGTCTTCCACTGATGATCATTCGGCGCTCCACTGCCATCAATCTCGCCAGCCAGGTTGAAACGGTCCACATCAATCCACGCCGGGCCACCCGCCAATTGCTTCGCCTGCAGGTTCCACGCCCACTGGATGAGATACTTCAAATTGGTGTTGGTCGTCTGGAAGCGTCTGCCATTTCGGCCAAATGTCCGATCGCAGCACTTATCCGGATCGCTCGGCTTGATCGTAGCAACCTCGAACTCCGGCTCCGCTCCATTCGGGGACGCCCACGGCCCGAGCGCCCCCGGCAAAGATTGTGCCGGCTGCTGTGGCGCGGATGCGTCCGCTACAGATTGCGCCGGCTGCGGCTGCGGCTGCGGCGCGCTCGCGTTCTGCGCAGTCCCTGCCGCATAGCTCATGGCCAGGCCTATGACTGCCACGATTCCGATCCTCCGCATCCGTCGCACCTCCCGCGAAGAAATTTAGCCCTGCAGGTCCGCCAGCGTCTTTTCCAGCGACGCCGAGTCCTCGACATTCAGCATTACCGTCGCCGCGTCCTTGCCTTGGATCTGCCGCATCAGCCCGCTCAACACCTTGCCCGGGCCAACCTCCACAAAGTGCGTCGCGCCCTGGCCCAGCAACAGCTGCACGCACTCCACCCAGCGCACCGCTCCCGTCACCTGCGCCACCAGCGCCTCGCGTGCCTGGTTGCCAGTCGTCACCAGCGTCGCACTCACATTCGCAGCCACTGGGAACGCTGGGTCATGGAAGGTAAGCCCCGCCAGATCGCCTGCCATTCGATCCTGTGCCGGCTGCATCAGCGCGCAATGGAAAGGCGCGCTCACCGGCAGCATCACGGCGCGCTTGGCCCCTGCCTGCTTGCACAGGTCGGCCGCGCGTTCCACCGCCGCCTTCGCGCCGGAGATCACCGTCTGCCCCGGCGAGTTCAGATTTGCCGCCGACACCACCGCCAGCTTCGCATCAAACCCCGCAGCCTCGGGCGTCTTCGGTAGCGGCGTCACCTGATCCTCCACCTGCTCGCAGATCGTCGCGATGAGCCTTGGGTCCAGCCCCAGGATCGCCGCCATCGCCCCTTCGCCTGCCGGAACCGCTTCCTGCATGTAGCGCCCGCGCAGCCGCACCGCCCGCACTGCGTCCGCAAAGCTCAGCGTCCCCGCCGCCACATGCGCGGAGTATTCCCCCAGCGAGTGGCCCGCCGCCGTCACCGGCGCCATGCCCTCCGGCGCCAGCGATTCGCCGAGCACGCGCTCGGCCGCAATGGCCACCGTCAAAATCGCCGGCTGCGTATGCTCAGTCAGCTTCAGCGTCTCTTCCGGCCCCTCAAAGATCAAGCGCGACAGGGCAAAGCCCAGCGCCTCGTCGGCCTCTTCGAAGACCGCGCGCGCAGCTAGGAATCGTTCATAGAGATCGCGCCCCATACCGACATACTGCGACCCCTGGCCCGGAAACAGAAATGCCAGTTTTTTCACTTTTTCCATCGCAAACGATGGTAAATGACCCGCGCCGGCGGCGGCGCAAATATCGGCGGCGCGCTCAGAACCAGGCTTCGGGATAGCAGCAGTTCAAGCGGGGCCGAAATCGATGGTGCGAAGGGGGAAAACGAACTTATATGCCGACGCCGCAGTCCACGTCGGGCAGCTCATCGCCGGAGTGCGAATAAAGATCGTACGGCGTGCGGTGACTGAACTTGTAGCGCTGCCGGAGTTCCCGCCCGACCAGCAGGCCAATGGCAACCGCTCCCAGAGCGGCCGAGATCCAACCGACCGTCTTCAGCATGTTGGATTCTATCTCCGTCTCAACCGTCTCGGCTTCGTCGTTCGTCGCCGCCGATCCAGTCTCCTCAGAATCGTGTGCGACGCTTCCGCAACAGCCGATCTTGCGCAGGAACCTCATGCCAAGCATGATATCGCAGCCAGGGTGTGGAAGGTTAGCGAATTCGATGCACCTTGGGGTCAAATCCCGATACGACTTTTAGGGGACCCATCAGTGCAGTTGGTAGGGTGTCGCCGGCGCTGGAGCCGGGTCCGGGACCCTCGGCAGCTTGGCGGTATCCAGCTTCTCCGCGCCCGTCAGCCCCGTCCCGGTGACGTCCGCGATCGCCAGCAGCGGCCCCTCGAAGCCCGTCACCTTGATGCCGCTCAGATGGACATTCTTCGCATATGCCAGCTCGATCCCTTTCCTGCACGTCCCCGTAATGTTGGTCAGCGTCAGCCCGTCCAGCGGTTTCAGCGGGTCCATCTTGGTCGCATCCACCAGCATCGGCACATCCGTCACCCGCATGTTGGTAAACCGGAAGTTCCTGAACAGCGGGATCCCCGCCTCGCCCGGCACATCGGCGACGCCGTCATCCTTACCCGTGGACGTGTTGGTAATCTGCAGGAAACCCATTCCCATACCCGAAACGTCGCAGTCGTTCGCGCTTACGTCCTCCACAAACGCCCCGCGCCCCACCCGGCTCTTGATGAAAAACGCATGCGTCCGCGCGTGGATAAACTTGCACTTCTCAATCCGCACGCCGCGCACCCCCGCCGCCGTCTCGCTCCCAATTCCGATGCACGCAAACCCCTGGTCGGAAAATGTGCAGTTTGTAATCAGCGTGTCCTCGCACACGCGGCCTATGTCGTTTCCTTCCGCGCCGCGCCCTGACTTCAGCGAAATCGAGTCGTCACTGGTGTCGAACGTGCAGCCGTCGATCACCGTGTGCTTGCAGGAATCCACGTCGATCCCGTCCGCGCCGCTCTTGAAGGTCACATTCTTGAAGCTGGCGTTTTCGCAATACACCGGGTGGGTCGACCACATGCCGAATTGCTGCGTGTACAGGTCTTCCACGCGCACGTTCTTGCAGTTGTTGAATTCGATCAGCGCGGGAAAGCGATACCCCGTGCCCCGCTCGTTCCTGCCGCGCAGATTCGGATTGCCGATGATCTTTCCCTTCCCCACCAGCCCGATGTTCTCCGCATCCGTCGCCGAAATGAATCCGTTATATCCCTTCACCCAGTGGCCTTCCCAGCGAACCTGCGCGAACGGATAGTCAGCCATGTCCGTCGAGCCGTTCAGCGTAGCGCCCTCCGCAATGTGTAGTGTCACGCCGCTGCGCAGCGTCAGCGCCCCGGTCAAATAGTCTCCCGCCGGCACCAGCACTTCGCCGCCCCCAAAAACAGAGCAGCGTTCAATCGTCAATTGGATCGCCAGAGTGTCCTTCGTCTTGCCGTCGCCGGTCGCGCCATAATCGCGTACATTCAGCGTCAGCGCAGGTTTCGCGGGAGCCTTTGCAGCCGCCGGATGGACGCTCGCGCGCGCCTGGCTCTGGCCCGCCGGTTGACCCGGCTTGGCTTCCTGCCCCTCCGCGAAATGGCCCAGCGCCGAAGCGGCGGGTACTGCCAGCAGTGTTCGGGTAGCAGCTTTCAGGAAATTGCGGCGTTGCATCCGGGCAGGTGTCATCTCAGTCCACTCTCTCCGAGCGAATTTTTTGGCGAGATAACACTATCAGGCGAGCCTATCTCCGCACCATGCCCGCAACCGACAACCTCCAACGCTTTACCCCGGCCACTTCCATCCCGTAATCTCCGGCCGATCGATCCCGTTCTCGTGCGCGTAGTTGATGCTCTCGATGATCTGGTCCTTCAGCCATTCCTTCGTGTGCGCCGCCGCGGCCCCCAGCTTGGGCACGCGGTCAATCACGTCAATCGCCTGGTTGAACCGGTCTACCTGGTTCAGGATCGCCAGCTCCAGCGGCGTGTTTATATTCCCCTTTTCCTTGTAGCCGCGCACGTGGATGTTGGCGTGGTTCGTGCGCCGGTACGTCAGCTTGTGGATCAGCAATGCGTACGCGTGGAAGTTGAAGATCACCGGCTTGTTCGTCGTAAACAGCGAGTCGAACTCCCTGTCGCTCATCCCATGCGGATGCTCGCTCTCTGGCATCAGCCGGAACAGGTCGACCACGTTCACGAAGCGAATCTTCACCTCCGGGCAGCGCTCCCGCAGAATCGCCACGGCCGCCAGAGACTCCGACGTGGGAATATCGCCCGCGCATGCCATCACCACATCTGGCTCCACGCCGTCGTCGTTCGACGCGAAGTCCCAGATCCCGATCCCCTTGGTGCAATGATCCACCGCCTGATCCATGGTCAGGTACTGCAGGTGCGGCTGCTTGTCCGCGACAATCACGTTCACATAGTCAACGCTGCGCAGGCAGTGGTCGGTCACGGACAACAGACAGTTCGCATCCGGCGGTAAATAAATGCGCACCACCTCCGGACTCTTGTTCGCCACCACATCCAGGAAGCCCGGATCCTGGTGCGTAAACCCGTTATGGTCCTGCCGCCATACCAGCGACGTAATCAGCAGGTTCAGCGACGAGATCGGCTCCCTCCAGCGCAGTTCCAGCTTCGACTTCTCCAGCCACTTCGCATGTTGGTTAAACATCGAGTCGATGATGTGCACAAACGCCTCGTAGCTGGAGAAAAATCCATGCCGCCCGGTCAGCAGGTAGCCTTCCAGCCATCCCTCCAGCGTGTGCTCGCTCAGCATCTCCATCACCCGCCCATAACGTGACAGAAATCCCCCGTCCGCATCCTCCGGTTTCAACTCCTCCATCCATGTCTTCGGGCTTGCCCGGTAGATCGCATCCAGCTTGTTCGAAGCCGTCTCATCCGGCCCGAACACGCGAAAGTTGGTCATATTCTGCCGCATCACATCAGTTAAATAATTCGCCAGCGTCGCCGTCGACGAGACATAAATCTCCCCTGGCTTTTCAACCTGCACCCCGTAATCGCAAAACTTCGGCAGTTCCAGCGGCTTGCGCAGCAGCCCGCCATTGGCATGCGGATTCGCCGTAATCCGTCTGGTCCCCGTCGGCGCCATCGCCTTCAATTCCGGGATCAGCTTGCCTTGCTCGTCGAACAGCTCTTCCGGCCGGTAGCTCCGCATCCACTGCTCGACCAGCTTCAGGTGCGCGGGATTCGTCATCGGATCGGGAATCGGAATCTGGTGCGCGCGCCACGACCCTTCCAGCTTGTGCCCATCCAGTTCCTTCGGGCACGTCCATCCCTTCGGCGTGCGCAGGATAATCATCGGCCACCGCGGCCGCTTCACGTCTCCACTGCTGTTTGCCCCAGCCGCACTGCGCGCCCCATCCTGGATCGCGCGAATCTCTACGTAGCACCGCTCCATCGTGGCGGCCATCTTCTGGTGCATCTCCGCCGGATCGCAGCCCTCCACCACGTAGGGCGTCCACCCCATCCCCTTGAACATCATCTCCAACTCATCCGGAGGAATCCGCGCCAGCACCGTGGGGTTCGCAATCTTGTAACCATTCAGGTGCAATATCGGCAGCACCGCGCCATCGCGCACCGGGTTCAGAAACTTGTTCCCGTGCCAACTCGTCGCCAGCGGCCCGGTCTCCGACTCACCATCGCCCACCACCACCGCGACAATCAAATCGGGATTGTCGAACGCCGCGCCAAATCCATGCGACACGCTATACCCCAGCTCGCCGCCTTCGTGGATCGACCCCGGCGTCTCCGGCGTGCAATGGCTGCCAATCCCGCCCGGAAACGAGAACTGCCTGAAGAACTTCTGCATCCCCGCCACGTCTTCGCTCTTGTCCGGATAGATCTCCGAGTACACGCCCTCCAGGTAGCTGTTCGACAGCGTAGCCGGCGCCCCATGTCCCGGCCCCGAGATGTAGATCAGGTCCAGATCGTACTTCTTGATCAGCCGATTCAGATGCACCCATGTAAACGTCTGCCCCGGGTCCGAACCCCAGTGTCCCAGCAGCCGGTGTTTGAGGTGCTCCACCTTCAGCGGCTCGCGCAGCAGCGGATTCGCCCGCAGGTACAGCATCCCCACGCAGCAGTAGTTGCACGCCCGCCAGTACGCATCCATCTTGCGCACCTCATCGGAGGATAACGGCTGCTCATCAATCGCCAACTCGGATATCTCACTGGGCAATGCGGATGCGGTGCTCATCGTGTGCTCCTTGAATGCCACCATTCCCTGCTACGAAATGCGTGGGGCTCCAGCCCCGCCCTTTATTGTTCATTGGCTTCTTCTTGACGATTGCGTCTGACACCCCTTCAGATGCCAGTATCTCGCCGAACGTCTCTGGCCGGCATTGCCGCCGCATCAATTTACTCAGATTCCTGACCCCGGCTAATTTACGCCGCCGCGCCCCCGCCCGCCGGTGATCCCTGGCACATCTGCGCCACATGCCGCGCGATCATCAGGTCCTCCTGCGCTGGAGCTACATACACCGTCACCGGCGAATCCTCATCGCTGATCTTCCGCACTCGGGACTTCGCCTCTTGCTGCTCAATCTCGTTCGCCGCCAGATCAAGTTCCACTCCCAGCCCAGCCAGCCCACCCGCTATCTCCGCCCGCGACTGCGCATCATGCTCGCCGATTCCGCCGGTAAACACGATCGCCTCCACGCCATACAGCGCAATAAACCCCGCGAATGCCTTCACCACGCCACGACAGAACACCCGAATCGCCAACCGCGCCGCAGCATCGCCCCTCCCTGCAGCCTGGCGCAGTGCGCGCATATCGTTCACGCCGCCCAGCGCTTTCAGTCCCGCTTCGTGGCTTAGCATCGTTTCCACCGAATCCACCGTCGCACCCTCCCGCCGCAGCAGGTAGAACACCACCCCCGGATCCAGATCGCCGGTGCGCGTCCCCATCACCACCCCGCCGGTCGGCGTCAGTCCCATGGTCGTGTCCACGGACTTGCCGTCCAGGCATGCCGTCACGCTGGATCCGCTGCCCAGGTGCGCAATCGCCAGCTGCCCGGGAAACGCAATGCCGTGCGCCGCGCGCAGTTGCACCACAATCGACTCGCAGCTTAGCCCATGGAACCCATACCGCCGCACGCCGGCCTCGCGCGCCTCCGCCAGGATGGGATACACCGTCGCCACCTCCGGCATGGTCTCGTGGAACACGGTGTCGAAACACGCAAAGTGCGGTACATCCGGAAATCGCCGCATCATCTCGCCAATAATCTCCAGCGCCGCCGGCAGGTGTAGCGGGGCGAAAGGAATGGCCTCGCGCAACAGTTGCAGAACCTTCGGGGTCAGCCGCTGATGCCCGCGCAGGTGCGCCCCGTAGTGCACCACCCGGTAGCCCACGGCGTCCGGCGCCGGCAGCCCGGACAACTCGACATCGTGCTCCACCGCGCCGATGGCGTCCTGCATCGAGGCCCCTTTGCCGGCAACCGCTCCGCCCAGGTCCCTTCCCGCCGCATCGCGAAACTCCAGCGCCGCGGAGATCGCTCCAATCCCGCTGAACTGCCCCTCGTACACCGCGCGAAAGTCCAACCCATCTTCCGCATACATGGAAAACTTGATCGACGACGACCCCGGGTTGAGAACCAGAATGTGCATGGGCAACCGTTAGATGCTGCTGCGACTCACCTTACCACCGCCCTGCCTTCTGAGCCCATGGAGCGGTACTTCCTAGTTGGTCCCACCCCACCCATGCTTTTCGAGCCTGTCATTCTGAGCGGTACACTTTCGGACTTGTCATTTTGAGCGGTACTTACTTTCGAACTTGTCATTCTGAGCCGTAGGCGAAGAATCCCCGTAGTTGGTCCCACCCCACCCATGCTTTTCGAACTTGTCGATCTGAGCCGTACATCTTCGGACTTGTCATTCTGAGCGGTACTTACTTTCGAACTTGTCATTCTGAGCCGTAGGCGAAGAATCCCCGTAGCTGGTTCCACCCCAACCCATGCTTTTCGAACGTGTCATCCTGAGCGGTACTTACTTTCGAACGTGTCATCCTGAGCGGTACTTACTTTCGAACTTGTCATTCTGAGCCGTAGGCGAAGAATCCCCGTAGTTGGTCCCACCCCCACCCATGCATTTCGAACTTGTCATTCTGAGCGGTACTTACTTTCGAACTTGTCACTCTGAGCCGTAGGCGAAGAATCCTCGTAGTTGGTCCCACCCCCACCCATGCATTTCGAACTTGTCGATCTGAGCCGTACATCTTCGGACTTGTCATTCTGAGCGGTACTTACTTTCGAACTTGTCATTCTGAGCCGTAGGCGAAGAATCCCCGTAGCTGGTTCCACCCCAACCCATGCTTTTCGAACGTGTCATCCTGAGCGGTACTTACTTTCGAACTTGTCATTCTGAGCCGTAGGCGAAGAATCCCCGTAGTTGGTCCACCCCCACCCATGCATTTCGAACTTGTCATTCTGAGCGGTACTTACTTTCGAACTTGTCATTCTGAGCCGTAGGCGAAGAATCCCCGTAGTTGGTCCACCCATGCTTTTCGAACGTGTCATCAGGAGCATCCATGGACCGTTTGCTCCAATAAAGCGGGGGAACATCATGCCATTCGTAAGCCTTTGATTCCACATGGGCGCCCCAGTGATCTTCGACGGAGCGAAGGAGCTTTAGCTCCGATGTCGAAGGACCTGCGGTTTGCCAGTCGTGCCATCGCTTTTGTCCGCGTTCTCACGACCCACCCCACCACCCCAGAACGCAAACTGGAGTGACCCCCTAAACTGAGACAAATCCTGTCAAGGCCTCTCGCCTGTGCAAAACCCGTCCTCAATTCACAAAGCAAGCGACATCAAATTTAGCGCCAAAGTACAGTTGAGTTATGGGGTATTTGCTATCATTAACTTAGTGAATTAAACAAAGAAGACTCGGCATCGCGCCGGGTCTTTGCAGTTAAATCACCGGGCAAATCTGCCAATCCGGATATCCCCGGATCGACCCCGGATCCAGCACGGATCAGATCCAGGATCGAACCACTGTCGAATGAGGATTTTGGAATCAAGATCCCGGAACCCGAGGGGGTGGGGGGGTGGGGTCGCCGCGCCGCAACAGCGCGAGCTGCCAGTTCGGCCGGGACAGGGCCCCGGCACGCGTTTTTTGTACCAAGTCCGGGCCTAAGCCGCTAAGGATCAGAGGCTTGCCCTTTCAGGGGGGAGGGGGGTATGCATAAGGGAATTGAGGGATAGAGAGCGACCGCTGCGCATACCCTGACCAACTCAGGAATTGCCTTGACCACTTTAGAACGGCCGGCTTAGCCGCAACGATGGGGAGGGAGCGGGGATTCACGACACTGAACCGCCGCGGACAATCTAAGACAAAGGAACCGTCTCCAGCCGCCGGATCACCTTCAGCGCCTCCACCAGCGCCGCCTTGCCCACTTCCTGCTCAAACGCCCGCTGCATCCCGTCGAACGCGCTGATCACGCGAAACGCCGCCTTCTTGCCCGAGGGCTTCAGCGTAAGCAGGTAGGCCCGCGCATCGCCCGGATCGATCTTTCGCTGCAGCAGACCCTTTGCCTCCAGCGACGAAATGCTGTGGCTTATGTTCCCCCGCGTGGTCGCAAACGTCTCCGCCAGTTGGGATGGCGTGATCTGCCGTGGCGCATCGAAGAAGATGGCCGCCAGCACCAGGCCGTCCAGAAAACCCAGTTCGTCGGTCGCGAACGCCCGGCTCGCCAGCGAGTTGAACCTCCGAGCCGCGCAAGTTACGGCAAACATGGGACTTTCTCGCAGAAAGGCTTCGATTCGCATTGTTTCCATAACACATAGTTTACCGGATCAATAATCAGTTACAACATCGAACTTTCCTTGTGCCGAGGGTCGGCATCCTTCATCCTCAGGGAGTGAGAAACACCGCGGTCGCCTTGATAATTTGGCTGCTCTGCACCGGCGCGGCCATCGCCCAGCAGCAACCCGCGCCCCAGGGCGTGACCAACCCGCCCGCGACCAAGCCCCTTGTCGTCGACAGCATCCAGGTCACCACCACGGTTGAGCCGCTCCCGCTCGCCGAAAGCGACCGTTCCGTGGAAGTCCTCAGCCCGCGCGACCTGCCCATCGGCACCGACTCCGCCGTCGACCTCCTCCGCACCGATCCTTCGCTCAACCTGCAGGCCCGTGCCGGCGAAGGCGTTCAGGCCGACCTCTCCATCCGCGGTACTACCTTTGAACAGTCCCTCATCCTCGTCAACGGCCTCCGCGTCAACGACCCCGAGACCGGCCACCTGAACCTCGACATCCCCATCCCGCTCGACGCCGTCACTCGCGTCGACATGCTCCACGGCTCCGGCTCCACCTTCTACGGCTCCGACGCCCTCGGCGGCGCCGTCAATCTCCTCACCGGCCCGCCCGCTCCCGGCCTTACCCTTGTCGCCCGCTCCGGCGCAGGCAACTACGGCTCACTCGAAAACCATCTCCGCGCCGCCTGGTCTGCCGGGCCCTTCGCCGAACAGCTCACCGGCAGCCGCGACACCTCCGACGGCTTCATCCCCGACCGCAACTACTCCTCCAACGCCCTCGCCAGCGAAACCTGGCTGAAATCCAAGCCCGGCACCACCGACATTCTGCTCGCCGCCAGCGACCGCCCCTACGGCGCCAATCTCTTCTACGGCCCCTACGACGCCTGGGAGCGCACCAAGGCCTGGCTCGCCAGCGCGCAGCAGCAGCTCGGCTCCCGCACCGCGGCCAGCTTCGGCTACACCCGCCACACCGACGAGTTCATCCTCTTCCGCGACAACCCCACCTACTACGAGAACAACCACGCCACCACCAGCTATGAAGCAGCCATCCGCCGCGCCGATGAGCTCGGCCGCAACACCACTCTCGCCTACGGACTCGAAGCCGACGGCGACTCCATCCGCAGCTTCAACTTCTTCGAAGGCGCGCTCAGTTACGCCCTTGGCGTCCATGCTCGCAACCAGGGCGCCGGCTACGCCAACCTCAGCCTGCGCTCGCTCGGCCGCTTCTCGCTTTCCCTCGGAGCGCGCGAAGAAGTTCTCTCCAGCCAGGGCTCCGTCTTCTCGCCCTCGGTCGCCTCAGCCTACACGCTCACCAAGACTCTCCGCCTCCGCGGCTCCGCCGGTCACGGCTTCCGCCAGCCAACCTACGTCGATCTCTACTACTCCGATCCCTCCACCATCGGCAATCCCGCGCTCAAGCCCGAATCCAGTTGGAGCTACGAAGGCGGGCTCGACTGGACTCCCACCAACGGCCGCCTCACCCTTACCGCAGTCGGCTTCCGCCTCAACGAAACCAACGCGATCGACTATACGAAGCCCGCTTCCGCCCCGTCCCAGAAGTGGCAGGCCGTCAACGTGCCCACCCTCGACCTCACCGGCGCGGAGACCAGCCTGCGCATCCGCCTCACCGCGACCCAGCAGCTCCAGCTCAGCTACACCGCGGCACACTCCGCCAACCTGCCCCCCAACTACCTCTCCGAGTACGCCTTCAACTACGCCGCGCAAAACGCTATCTTCGCCTGGACCGCCGCGGAACTCCCCGGCGCATGGGGCAAACAGATCGCCTTCCGCACCCAGCTAAACGTCGTCCAGAAGACCACCCAGACCGCCTACCCGCTCTGGGACGTCGATCTGGCGCGCAACTCCGGCCGCGTCCGCCCCTACCTCCGCCTGCTCAACCTCTCCAACACCGGCTACCAGGAAATCCCGCAAGTCCCCATGCAGGGCCGCACCATTATGGGCGGCATGGAACTCAACTGGTCCAAGCGATAAGAATCTTACCCCGCAATTTATTCGCTTGACCTTGACGTTGCGTCAGGGCGGACTATTGTCGGTAGAACAATGAGCGGCACCTATCGCATCGGCGAATTCGCAAAACTGGCAGGAGTAACTGTCAGGGCGTTGCATCACTACGACCGCATCGGCCTACTCAAACCGCAGCGCAGCAGCTCTGGCAATCGCCTGTATAGCCTTGCAGACCTCGAGCGCCTGGTACAGATTGCTGCGCTGAAGTTCCTGGGCATTCCGCTTCGGGAGATCAAGCTCCTGTTGAAGCACGGACCGTTGGCGCTCACCGACTCGCTTCACATGCAACGGGAAGCTCTGACCGAAAAGCGAAAGTTGATCGATCGCGCCATCGTCGCCATTGAAGCAGCGGAAAAGGCCATTCAATCCGGACAAACAACTGACGCATCTATTCTTCGAAAAATCATTGAGGTGATCGACATGCAGCCACAAGAAAACTCCATGCGGAAGTACTACACGGAACAAGCCTGGACCAAGAGGGCAAAGCTCAGGGAACAATGGGAACATGCGCCCGCAGAGACGCGAGAGAGATGGAAGCAAGCTTCGCAGCAGCTCTTCACCGAAATCGAAGCGGCCCTCAATCTCGACCCCGCAAGCGAGGCAGCTCAATCGCTCACCAAGCGGTGGTTGCAGCTAGTAGACCGCGGGAGTGGCGGCAATGACGGAGTCAGGGCTGGAGGTATCGAAGCATGGAAAGACCGTCACAACTGGCCGCAGGACGAACAAGACAAGCTTCTGGCCGGTTTCGGCCTCGACCCTAACGACAGAAGCGCGTCCATGCAACGCTTGGAAAATGTGGCCAAGTTCATCGGCCGGGCGATCGGCCAAAAAGTTCAAACGAATCTCCGCAGTCTCTACGGACTCGACCAGCCATCATCCAATTAATCGGTAAAGCTCAGGCTGCCGTCTTCGCTACAACCTCCAGAACGGTTCCTTCAACCTTCTGTAAGTAAGCCACAATCTCAAACAGGTTCTTCGCCTGCGGATTCCCACTCGGCCCGAACATCCGCATCAACACCTTCGGCGACTTTCCAAGATCGGACCCAAGCTTCACAAATCCTACCGTTCCATTGATGTATTTGCGGAGCAGGGGCTTTCGCCGCTAGTTTTACGGCCTGCTGCGCCCACAAACCAGGCGCGCCGGCGAATGCCAGGATTGCAATCGACAGGACTTCCAGGACCTGCGCCGCCGCCTTTCGTATTCCCATCTAGTCACTCCTTGACCGTCCTCTGTCTCTGCGTGGAGGCCGATTAAAGCACGCTCCGCGCTGGAGGCGCAAGCGACACGCATACACCGGACTCCCCAGACCAACTTCAATCCACGTGCGCTCCTCCCGAAGCAGAGGAAGCCGCATCCAATCACCACGGATGACAATCCCTATCAAATCGCCATGTGAGGAGGCAACAGGGTTCGACCGCCCCGGCTCATCGCCCACACAGAACGGCTCATGGATTCTGGTCGCCACCATCCTCGGCTCCAGCATGGCCTTCATTGACGGCACCGCGGTCAACGTAGCTCTCCCCGCATTGCAATCGTCCCTCCACGCAACCGTAAGCGACGTCCAATGGGTCGTTGAGTCCTACGCACTCCTGCTCGCGTCCCTTCTGCTCCTGGGCGGCTCGCTCGGCGATCTCTACGGACGCCGAAAAATCTTTGTCGCCGGAGTGCTCCTCTTCGCCCTTGCCTCCATCTGGTGCGGGCTCGCTCCGTCCATGGCCACGCTCATCCTCGCCCGCGGCTTGCAGGGCATCGGCGCAGCCTTGCTTGTCCCCGGCAGTCTGGCCCTCATCAGCGCCTCTTTTGACGCGACTCAGCGAGGCCGCGCCATCGGAACCTGGTCCGCCTTTACCGCAATCACCGCCGCAATCGGTCCTGTGCTCGGCGGCTGGCTGGTCGAACACCTTTCCTGGCGCTGGGTCTTCTTTATCAACCTCCCGCTTGCAGTCATCGTGGTACTCGTCTCTTTGTGGCGTGTGCCGGAAAGTCGCAACCCTTGCGCGACCGGGAATCTGGATTGGCCAGGCGCCATCCTCGCAACCGTCGGCCTTGGAGCCATCACCTACGCCCTGATTGAGGCCCCCGGCGGCGCTCACAGCGCCTGGCTCTGCGGTCTCGCAGGAGTCGCCGCACTGGCCGCGTTCCTAATGGTCGAAGCAAAGTCCCGCGAACCCATGGTTTCGCTGCGACTCTTCCGCTCCCCCGACTTCTCCGGATCGAACCTGCTCACCTTCCTGCTGTACGGAGCACTCAGCGGCATCCTCTTCTTCTTCCCACTCGATCTCATCCAGGTACAGAACTACACCGCGACCATGGCCGGAGCCGCGCTCATGCCAATGATCCTGCTGATCTTTGTGCTCTCTCGCTGGTCGGGCGGCCTGGTTGCCCGCTACGGAGCAAGACTGCCCCTGACCATCGGCACCCTGGTTGTCACCCTGGGCTTCGTCTTGTTTGTCCGGCCGGGAATTGGAGGTTCCTACTGGACCACCTTCTTCCCGCCCGTAATCGTTCTCGGCGCCGGCATGGCGATCACCGTCGCCCCGCTCACCACCGCCGTGATGGAATCGGTCCCCACCAGCGAAGCGGGCGTCGCCTCCGGGGTCAACAACGCCGTCTCGCGCATCGCCGGACTTCTGGCGATCGCCGTCTTCGGCCTCGCACTCTCCGCTGGATTTAATCGCGCGTTAGACCGCAGCCTTTCCCAGATGCAACTCTCGCCCGCCGCCCGGCAGGATGTCGATCGCCAGCGACCGCGCCTGGCGGGCGCTCAAACCAGCGATCCAGCCATCCGCCAGGCCGTCGATCGGGCCTTCGTCTCCGGCTACCGCGACGTGATCTGGATCTCCGTAGCCCTCACGCTGCTCAGCGCGCTCAGTGCCCAGATCATCGGAGTAAGCAAGCAGCCCATTCCCCAGCCTCCAGTCTCAACCTAGAAGGCGTTGGAAGGGCTCACAGCCCCAGCGCAATCACGCAAACCAACAGGGTCGTCATGCGTCCAGGCACCCGCTTACGCCTTCACAAACTCTACATCCAGCGTGATCGCCACTTCGTCGCCCACCAGCATCCCGCCCGTCTCCAGCGTCGCGTTCCAGGTCAGCCCGAAGTCCTTGCGGCTGATTTTTGTCGTCGCCGAAACCGCCACTCGCGTATTGCCCCAGGGGTCCTTCGCCGGCGCGGTCGGCCCCTCCACCGCAAAAATCACTTTGCGGGTCACATCGCGGATTGTCAGGTTGCCCTCCACCAGGCCTTCCCCGGCTTGGCGCGGCTTCACCGCCGTCGACTGGAACTTCATCGTCGGATACTTCCCCGCATCGAAGAAATCCGGGCTCTTCAGGTGACCGTCGCGCTGCTCGTCGAGGGTCGCGATCGACGTAACGTCAATCGTAGCTTCCACACTCGACTTGCTCAGGTCGCTTTCGTCCAGCTTCAACACCCCTGAGATCTTAGGGAAGTGACCTTTTACGTTCGATATCATCAGATGCTTAACCTTGAACTCGGCGACCGAGTGGACCGGATCGATGTTCCAGGTGGTAACGGACGACTGCGGTACGGATGCTGCTGGTTCTGTGGCTGCGCTCATGGGTTTCCTCTCAATTTGGGTTTTACTGCTTGACCCCTGGTTAGATGCGTCACGACGATAGTCGTTTCAACAAATATGTAGACGAAAAAAATCAGCCCGCTTCGCCGCGCGCGGTCTGCAACAGACCGGTCAGCCGCCTCAGCCGTTCCCGCCCCAGGTGGCCCAATTGGCTGCGGTGCATCGCCTGCACCGGTTCGTCCATCCGTGCCAGCAGTTGCAGCCCGTCCGGGGTAATCGTGGCCATCACCATGCGCCGGTCCTGGCTCTCCCGGCAGCGGGAAATCAGCCGCCGAGCCTCCAGCCGGTCCAGCAGCCGGGTAATGTCCGGGTCCCGCGTGATCATGCGGTTGCCGATCTCGCCGCACTTCAGCCCCTCCGGCGCTCCCCGCAAAATCCGCAGCACATTGTACTGCGTGCCCGACAAGTCCTCCGCCTTCAATAGCGCTGCCAGCCGCCGCCCCAGCAGGTCCGTCGTCCGGCACAACTCCAGGAACACTAATTCCTCCGGGCACGCAGCCTGCTTCCGCTTGCCCTCTATATGGATTGTCTTCTTCACTGTCCCAACGATACTCGTTATAACAGATATCGTCAAAGAGCCACTTGATCGGGCTCGCACCCCCTGAGTCACACTAGCTTCTCGAGCAACGTCGTAAGCTGGTCCGGCTGGTCGATCATCACGTCGTGCCCACAAGTCACGGTTTCCGTCTTCCACGTCGGATCCGCGCGGCAAGCCGCCAGGCTGCGATCGAAAGCAGGGTTGGAGAAAAGAGGCGCGCGGATAAAAGCCTTCCTGGGTATGGTCTGGTAAGCACCCGTGACCTTCAGCTTCTCGGTAAAACATCGCACCGGATGCGGGGTCAGTTTGCTGTCAACCCACGCCCGGTCCTTCTCGTTCACGTGAAAATACGCCGCAGGATGAGGCGCGGCGGAATGTTCCGGCTGCGAAGAGGAAGAGCCGCCGACCATATCGTACAGAGACTGGCCATCGGCCGGCTGGAACGCATCAAGATACACAATCGTCGCGATCCGCTCCCGAAGCCGCTCGGCCACACCCGTGATGACCATCCCTCCGTACGAATGACCCACCAGCACGATACCATCGAGGTCCTTCCATTGAATCTCGCCAACCACGTCATCAATCTGCGTGGTCAGATCGATCGGATCGGGTGGCAGGTGCGAACGCTCTCCCACGCCTGAGAGAGTCGGCGCAACAACGTAATGCCCCTTAGCCGCCAGACGGTCCACGACACGCCGCCAGCACCAGCCGCCATGCCAGGCCCCGTGGA
The DNA here is from genome assembly GCA_963764735.1 of uncultured Acidobacteriaceae bacterium. Classification (GTDB taxonomy): domain Bacteria; phylum Acidobacteriota; class Terriglobia; order Terriglobales; family Acidobacteriaceae; genus Edaphobacter. Next base: position 3,194,090 of record CAVXTS010000002.1, on the reverse strand, counting down.
CCAGGACAAATGTGGCGCCCTTCGTTTCTGCCCGGGCGGGCGGCAAAGGCGCCAACTCGGCGCCCGCGACCAGTCCCAATCCCATCGATATGGCTTGTCGCCGCGAGATGGAGCCACAACCAGGATCTCTCACAGAACATGTCTCCTTAAGATGCGCGTCGAGGCCCGAGAATTCCCAAGCATAAATCCGCCTACATCAATCCGCCTACATCGCGAAGCCCGAATCTGCCTACAAATAAATTGGCTGTAGTTTCTCCACCACGTACTTCCCGCACCGCTCGTAGTCCGCCTTGGGCCCCAGTCGCGCCGTATCGAGGTCGACACAAATCCACCCCTTGTAGTGGACACTCTTCAGCACCCGGTGGCATCCGGGAAAGTCAATCTCCCCATCGCCCAGGTCGAAGATGCTCGAGAAGAAACTCGCGTTGGACGAACCCTTTGCCAGCACTGTCCCATTCGGCTGCACCAAGTCGGTTGTGGGCGTAGTCCGCCGCGCGTCTTTGTAGTCCAGAAAATGGATACGGTCCTTGTACCGTTCCAGTGTCCCCACCACGTCGCATCCCGCCAAATCCAGGTGCGCGGTATCCGGCGACAGGCCGAACAATTTCGGATCCACCGCCGCCATAAACCGGTCGATCTCCTCCCGCGTCTGCACCATTTGCCCCATGTGGTTGTGCAGTCCGGCGGTGAACCCCATCGTCCCCGCCAGTTCTCCAATCCGGTTGCAGCAATCGCACAGCGCCTTGAAGACCTCCGGCGTATCCGCTCCCGGCCTGGCCCGCGAAGGCGAGAAGACCACCAGGTGATTCGCGCCAAACTCCGCCAGAAACTTCATCGCCGCCCGCGCGCTGTCCAGCGACTGCTGCTGCCAGGCCGCGTCCCCCAGTGTCCCTCCCGCAAAGTTCCACGAGATGGTCACCACGTTCAGGTTGCGCTTCGCTACTTCCGCCACCATCTGCTCCGCCGTCAGTCCGTACTTGTTCAGAATGCCGGGAAAGCCGGTGACACGAATCCCGATGAACCCCGTCTCCTGCATCACGTCCAGGATGTCCGTGAACGGCCCCTTGGGAAAGTAGTTCCACAGTGCCGCCGACACGGCCCACTTTACATTCTTGTTGGCCGGCTTTTCCACCTGCGCTTGCGCCTGCACCCGCGCCAGCGCCGCCGGCAGCAGCGATAGCGACGCCAGAAAACTCCGCCGACTGATTCTCATAGCACCCTCCAGAATAATCGCAACGCACCCACCCGGCCCGGCAGATTCCCGTTCGCACTCTACCCCATCCACGCAACGTTCGTCATTTTCGAGGGTCCCTGCCGCAAACAGCTCGGTAGCCCATCCTTCGCGGCCTCATCGCGAATTCAAGCCGCCAGCTTCGCTGCTGGGTTGGGTGGGAGAGGCCTAAACCCTCCGCCGTGCCGCTCGCTGTATCTTCCGCAAACCATCCTTCCGGCGCTCCGTATACAGTGGTAACGACCGCATGAATCTTTACGCCATCGTTCTCGCTCTCATCGTCCTCACCCTGCTCACCGTCTCGCTCACGCGCCTCGGCAAAGTCCACACCCGCGCAGATTACCTGGTCGCCGGCCGCTCGCTCCCCGCCTTCGTCCTGGTCTTCACCTTGCTCAGTTCCTGGATCGGCTCCGGCTCTCTGCTTGGTGGCGCCGAAAACGCATACCGCCACGGCTTCGCCGCGCTCTGGACGGCTGGCGGCGGATGGGCTGGCCTCGCCCTCATCTACTTCATCGCGCCGCGCGCCCGCCGCTTCGCCCAGTACACCATCCCCGACCTGCTGGAAGCTCGTTACAACCAGACCGCCCGCGTCCTCGGCGTCATCGCCATTCTTTTCACCTACACTGCCATCACCAGCTATCAGTTCATCGGCGGCGGAGACATCCTTCACCTCATCTTCCCTGCCTCCATCTCCGCCATCCACGGCCGCTATATCATCGCTGCCTTCGTCGTCCTCTTCACCGCCATCGCCGGCATGTCCTCGGTCGCATACATGGACGTCGCCATCGGCCTGCTCGCCACCGTCACCCTCTGCATCGCCTTCCCGGTCCTCGTCCACGGATTCAGCTTCGGCGGCTTCACCGGCTGGTCCGCGGTCCACGCAGCGCTCCCCGCCACGCATTTTCAAATCCTCGGCGACTTCACCTTCATTCAGGCGCTCGAACTTTCCGTCCCACCCTGCCTGCTCATGCTCGGCAACCAGTCCATGTATCAGAAGTTCTTCTCCGCCAAGTCCGAAAAGGACGCCACCCGCGCCGTCGCCGGCTGGATCGTCGGCACCGTCATTCTGGAGACGGTCATTGTCGCCCTCGCCGTCGCAGGATCAGCCGTCTTTCCCACCGGCGAAGTCCACGACAGCCCCCGCGAAATCCTCGCCTACATCGGCCTCCACGCCTTCAACGGCTCATCCGGCCTTACCTACACCACATCCGCCGCCACCCACTACGTGCCGTTCCTGCCCATCCTCGGTGCGCTCATGGTCGGCTCCATCTTCGCCAAGGTCATCTCCACCGCCAACAACTATCTCTTCTCGCCCGCCACCAACCTGGTCAACGACGTCTTCGTCCGCTACCTCCGGCCCAAAGCCGGCAACCAGCAAATCCTCCTCGTCTCCCGCGCGATGGTCGTCCTGCTCGGCCTCTGGGCGCTCTACCAGGGTCTGCACACCGAACTGGTCCTGCAGAAAGCTCTCTACGCTTACACTATCTACTCCGCCGCGCTCACCCCCGTCATCCTCGCCGCCTTCTACTGGCGCCGCGCCACCGCATCAGCCGCGGTAGCCAGCATCTTCATCGGAACCTTCGTCACCGTCTTCTGGGACACGGCCTTCATCCACCACCATCTCCCCGCCGTCATTGCGGAGCGCGACGCGATCTTCCCCGCCCTCGTCGCCTCGCTCCTCTGCCTCATCCTGGTCAGCCTCCTCACCCCGCGCCCCAATCTCGCCCACCTCGCCCCGTTTGCCGAGAGCTAGATCCCGAACAAATCGCAGTTCGCTGCGTCTATCCTGCAGTTCCCCACCGTATTATCTCGTATCAGACAAACATTTCAGGTTCCGGCCCGTATTAGTCCGTATCACCGTGAGGTCGAAATGAAGCGAGTCATCCTCAGCATTGCGGTCTTGCTGCTCGCCGCCACGTCCCTCCACGCCCAATCCCAGCCCCAGTCTCTCGCCGGCACCTGGCAGGGCACGCTCTCGCCGCCCAACTCCAATAACAGTCTCCGCCTTGTCTTCACCATCGCCAAGAACCCCGACGGCGCGCTCCGCGGCGGCATCAACTACATCGACAACGACTTCGGCTTCGCCTTCTCCTCCATCACCTTCGCTGCCCCCGACCTCACCCTAGCGCAGGACTCCATTGGCCTCACCTTTCAGGCCAGGCTCAGCGCCGATGGTCACACCCTTACCGGAACCTGGGGCCAGGGCAAGCAGTCGTTACCTCTAACCCTCTCGCTCGCCACGCCTGACACCCTCTGGAAGCCTGCAGGCCCGCCGCCCATGGCCGCTAACGCCGACCCCTCGTACGAAATCGCAATCATCAAACCCGCACTGCCCGAGGAGCAACACCCCGTCTACAATCTCACCGGCCCTGAGTTCCACGCCACCGGCACCTCCGCCGGCGAACTAATCAAAATCGTCTATAAGATTCGCGGCCGCCAGATCCTTAACATGGCGCCCTGGGTCGCAGACAGCAAATTCGACATCACCGCCAAGCCCGACACGCCCGGAGTAGCCAGCGAAGACCAGACCCGCATCATGGTCCGCAAGCTCCTCACCGAACGCCTCCATCTCGCCTGCCACACCGGCACGCATGACTTCCCCGCCCTTGCCATGACCCTCGATCCCAAGGGGCCGCACCCCAAGCCCAGCGACCCCGATCTCGGCGGCCACAACAGCATCATCGGCCGCCAGGAGGGCGGCGAGGTCGTGCTCCACCTCACCGGCACCACCATGCAGTTCTTCCTAAAAACCCTGATGGACCGCTACCGCGACAAGCAGATCGTCGACGAGACCGGCCTCACCGGCTCTTACGACATCACCTTGCGCCTCCCCGCCTCCGCAATGCAGGGCATTGGTGACGGCGGCGCCGAAGAGGAGACCGGCAGCGACTACATCTCCGCGGCAGAACACGCCGGCTTCAAATTCGTCTCCAGGAAAGAGACGCTGCCCGTCGTCATCATCGACCACATCGACCCACCCACACCGAACTGATCCAGGATCGGAATGTCCATGAAGCGCGTCATCCTCAGCATTGCGGTCTTGCTGCTCGCCGCCACGTCCCTCCACGCCCAATCCCAGCCCCAGTCTCTCGCCGGCACCTGGCAAGGCACCCTGCCCATCGCTGCCACAGGCCAGGGATCAACCGGAGGCAACGGCGTCCGCATCGTTTTCACCATCGACAAAAAACCCGACGGCTCCCTCCACGCCGTAATGACCCCCATCGACATGGGCAATGCAACACCGCTCACCTCCGTAACATTCTCCGCTCCCAATGTCACCTTTGCCCTGGGCGACGCCGTCATCTTCCACGGCAAGCTTAGCCCCGACGGCCACTCCATTGCCGGCGCCTGGGGCCAGAGCCAGCAATCCTTGCCGCTCACTCTCTCGCTCGCCACCGAAGACACCCTTTGGCACCGCGCAGGCCCCAGCGCTCCACCCATGGCCGCCAACGCCGATCCCTCCTTCGAGGTCGCCACCATCAAGCCCGCCGGGATCGACGAGCAACACGCCCTCTTCGACCTCCGCACGCGCAAATTCAACGCCACCGGCATGACTGCCACCGAGCTCATCAAAGTCGCCTACAACGTCCGCGGCCGACAGGTCCTCGGCGGTCCGTCCTGGCTCAACGAAACCCGCTACGACGTCGTCGCCGAACCCGACGCCCCCGGCCTTCCCAGCGAAAACCAGACCCGCAGCATGGTCCACAAGCTCCTCATTGACCGCTTTCACCTCGTCAGCCACACCGGCCAGCAGGATTACCCCGTCATGGCCCTCACCCTCGATCCCAAAGGCCCGCCGCCCAAGCCCAGCGACCCCAACGTCAACCCCAACGGCGGCATGTCCGGCCATCGCGACGGCGACGATATCGTTTACCAGTTCTCCGGCGCCATCCCCGATCTCCTCGCCTGGATGATGAACACCTTCCAGGACAAGCAGCTCGTCGACGAAACCGGCCTCACCGGCAACTATGACGTCACTCTCCGCCTCGCCGGCGCCGCCGCGCCAGGAGCGATCACCACAAGCGACGACTACGGCAACGCCCTCGTCCTCGCCGCCCAACACGCGGGCTTCAAACTCATCAACAAAAAAGCGCCCCTCCCCATCGTCATCGTGGACCACATCGACCCGCCCACACCGAACTGATCCAGGCGCAATTCACGGCCCGCATCGCGAAGAGGCGAGCAAGGAGGCCCAAACTGGCTCTCTCCTCGCTCGCCTCGAATTCGCTCTGACCTTTCGACTCTTCCAGTGCTTACTCGTGCTATCGCAATTCCTGAGCCACTGTATCCCGAAGTCGCTGCGCTCAAGTCGGCGCGACCCCCAGGGAGCGACGACCTTGTACAGAACATCAAGAGGTCACAGCAACTCAGGAATTGCCTTAAGCTCACGGGAATCGTGTCCGCTTCCCTATTTCAAAGCAACCAGGACGGGTTCGCCGCCGCTCTTGCTGGCCCACTCGACGCGGACTCTCTTTTCCTGACGCGAAACAGGAACCACCGCGTCGGTCGAGCTTTGAGGAGCAACGATTTCATGCAGGAAGTATTGGCTTCCATACTCGGTGAAGACCAGCTTGGACGAACCGTCCCGGTTCATCCCCGCGCTTTCGCTGGTCAGAACGGTCACCGTGTTGGGATGCTTGTGGTCACTGGAGCTAATCTTCATCAGGTCCGGCGACACGGAAGTCACAATGTAGGTTCCGGCTGGGAGCGTAGTGCCATTCACGCTGAAGGCGAAGGGTATGGTTGTCCGCGAGAGAGCGGTCTGCGCTGAAGCGTTGTGCAGGGTGGCGAAGCTGGCGGCGGCGAAGAGGGCGATGGCTGAAATGCGGTTCATGGCGGTTCTCCTTTTTTCTGAAGTCGCTGGAGGCCGATCCGGCCCTCAGTCAGGAAGGAGATTCGCAGCAGCGGGCGGAAACGGCAATGGCGAGCGTCTGACCATTCGCTGACTTCTCTGTAACGCGTCTATGACGGGAGAAATTGCTGAAACTGCGGCGTTTGTCGCCGACGTCATGAAATTGCTCTAAAATAATCCTCCCAGGAGAATGGCTCCCGACATGCCCGAAGACGTGGTCAGATTTGGAGACGGCCTCGAATTAGACCGGACCGCCTATGAACTGCGCCGCTCCGGGCGGTCTCTCCGCCTGGAGCGCATCCCCATGGAGATCCTCCTGCTCCTGGTCGAGCGCCGCGGCCAACTTGTCTCCCGCGAGGAGATCATCGCCCGAATCTGGGGCAAGGACGTCTTCCTCGACACCGACACCAGCATCAACTCCGCCATCCGCAAGATTCGCCAGGCGCTGAGAGACGACCCCGAAAAACCCACCTCCATCCAGACCCTCACCGGCAAAGGCTACCGCTTCATCGCCGCCGTCACCGTCGTTGGCGATCCTCAGTTGTCTGCCCCCACCGTTGCTCCGCCAGCCGCAACACCCGCCACACCACCGGCTCCGCCCCCGACGCGGCCCGAAGTTTCCCTTCCCGACGGGCAGCCATCCAGCCAGGCATCGCGCCCATCCCGCTGGCTCATCTGGACCTCAATTGCGGCCGTTGCACTCGCCGCCGCCGGCCTGGCCGCCTGGCATCTCCGCCCCGCACCGCCAGTTCCCGCCATGTCTGCCCCGGTCCCGCTCACCACCTATCGCGGCAGCCAAGCCTCGCCTTCGCTCTCGCCGGACGGCAACCAGGTTGCCTTCCAGTGGGATGGCGAAAAGGGAGACAATTTCGACATCTATGTAAAGTCACTCGGCGTGGACGCGACCCCGCTCCGCTTGACCACAAACCCCGCAATGGACCGCTGGCCCGCCTGGTCGCCCGACGGCACCACCATCGCCTTCATACGCAGTGCGGCCCCGGACAAAGTTGACCTGATGTTGATCCCTGCACTCGGCGGCCCGGAACGCAGGCTCGCCGAATTCCCCGAGCGCCTGGGCGCCCTCGGTTTGCGCCCCACCTGGACCGCCGATAGTAAATGGATCGTTGTCCCCGCACAGGCGGGCAATGCCGCCAGGCTATTCCGCGTTTCGGTAGACACCGGCGAGACAAGTCAGATCACTTCCACTCCTTCAGGATACGAAGATGTGTTCCCCTCGATCTCACCCGACGGCAGCGCGTTGCTCTTCGCCAGGGTTCCTCAGATGTACAACCTCGGCGACATCTACCGAGTTTCCCTCAATACAGATGCGAAACCAACAGAAGCTCCCCGTCGCCTTGCCGGCGGAGACACGCTGGAAGGCCTGAGCGTGCCCGTGTGGACCCCGGACGGCAAGGATGTCCTCGCCCGGACCTTCATCGGCGCGGTCCGCATGCCGGCCGACGGCTCAACCCCGCCAACTCCCATCCCATGGCCCGGTCAAAACCCCAACTGGCTTGACATCTCGCGCCGCGGAAACCGTCTGGCCTACTCCATCCAGAGCGGCAACGCCAATATCTACCGCATCGACCTCACCGCCAAAACCCTAACCCCAGAGCCCATCGTCGCCTCCACCGCTCGCGACGTCTTTCCCCAATACTCCCCCGACGGCTCGCGCCTCGCGTTCTACTCCTATCGGACCGGCTCGGGCCAGGTGTACGTCAGCAACCCCGAGGGTGACCTTGCGCGGCAGCTGACCTTTATTACGAACGGACAGGCAGCCACGCCCCACTGGTCCCCCGACGGCAAAAGGCTCGCCATCGATTCGAACACTTCCGGGCTCTCCCAGGTCTACCTCATCAGTCCCGACGGCGGGAAGATGACGCAGCTCACCAGCGGTCCCTACGCCAATTTTGCCGCCGTGTGGTCGCGCGACGGCAAATGGATGTACTTCACCAGCAAAAAGAGCGGCCGCAATGAGATATGGAAGATGCCTGACGGCGGAGGTCCAGCCCTGCAGGTCACCCGCAACGGTGGCCTCGGAGCCGCCGAGTCCCTCGACGGCAAAACTCTCTACTTCGGCAAAGAGGGCGGCGCCGGCTCCATCTGGCGCATGCCCGTCTCCGGCGGACCGGAAGAGAAAATCGCCGATTCGCTCTACCGCACCAACTTCGCCGTCACCAGCCGCGGCATCTACTACATGACCAGCCCCGACTCCTCCCGCAAATCCACGCTGAAGCTCTACAACTTCGCCACCGGTGCCACCACCACGATCCTGCCCATCGGCATCGGCGAGTTCGGCCTCGATGTCTCGCCCGACGGCCGCTACCTCGCCTACGCCCAGCTCGACGACCCCGGCAGCGTCCTCATGCTCATCAATAACTTCCACTAGCCGTAGTCTTGCGCGAGGCTACGACCTCCGCCGACCGGCGAATGGCTACCGGCTGTTCCACCCCTCCCCCAAAAGTCCCATCCCCTGCCACTAACCGAAACTCCCGCTCCCCATCTACACTGGTTCCATGTGCGGAATCATCGGATACATTGGCCCTAATCCCCCCGTGCCCATCATCATCGACGGCCTGCGCCGCCTCGAATACCGCGGCTACGACTCCGCCGGCATCGCCATCGCCGGCGGCGCCCAGGGCCTCGAACTCCGTCGCGCCCCCGGCAAACTCCGCAACCTCGAAGCTGTCCTCGCCGCCAGCCCCATCGCCGGCACCTTCGGCATCGGCCACACTCGCTGGGCCACCCACGGCCGCCCCACCGAGGAGAATGCCCACCCCCACCGCGACGGCTCCGGCACTCTCGTCGTCGTGCACAACGGCATCGTCGAAAACTACCTCGCCCTCAAGAATGAACTCCTCGCCAAGGGTCACAAGTTCGTCTCCGAAACCGACACCGAGATCATCGCCCACCTCATCGAAAACGAGCTCAACCTGGCCGCCTCCGCTCAGAAATACTCTGGCGTCGTCCTCAGCGCAGCCCGCAACGGCAAATCCAAGGATCAGCGCCCCGACGTAGAATCCAACACCGCCGAAGCCGTCCTCACCCTCCCCGCCGAACCCGCAATCCCCCTCGAAGAAGCTGTCCGCCGCGCGGTCCGCCGCCTTACCGGGGCTTTCGCCATCGGCGTCCTCTCCGCCAACGAGCCCAACAAGCTCGTCGCCGCCCGCATGGGTCCGCCCGCCGTCCTCGGCATCGGCGACGGAGAATTCTTCCTCGCCTCCGACGTCCCCGGCATCCTCCACCACACCCGCAACATCCATTTCCTCGCCGACGGCGAAGTCGCCATCCTCACCTCCGCCGGCATCTCCCTCACCGACTTCGACGGCGCGCCCATCCCGCTCAAGGTCCAGCGCATCACCTGGGATCCCATGCAGGCCGAGAAGTCCGGCTACAAGCACTTCATGCTCAAGGAAATCAACGAGCAGCCCCGCGCCATCCGCGACACCATCCTCGGCCGCGTCTCCCCCGACACCGGCCACGTCTTCCTCGCCGAGATGGGGCTCTCCGACGCCGACCTCCGCGCCGCCAGCCAAATCACCATCGCCGCCTGCGGCACCTCCTGGCACGCCGGCCTCGCAGGCAAGTTCATGATCGAAAGGATGGCAAGGTTGCGTTCAGACGTCGACTACGCCTCCGAGTACCGCTACCGCGCGCCCATCGCCGACCCGCGCGCCATCGGCCTGCTCATCACCCAGTCCGGCGAAACCGCCGACACCATCGCCGCCCAGCGCGAGCTCATCTCCCTCGGCAGCAAAACCCTCGCTATCTGCAACGTCGTCGGCGCCGCCGTCTCCCGCGAAGCTCAGGGCACCATCACCACCAACGCCGGCCCCGAGATCGGCGTCGCCTCCACCAAGGCCTTCACCGCCCAGCTCACCGCGCTCTTCCTCCTCGCGCTCAAACTCGGCCAGGTCCGCGGCACCGTCTCCGACGAAGAATCCCTCCACCTCGTCGAAGAATTAAACAAAATCCCCGCCAAGGTCGAAGAAGTCCTGCGCGCCGTCGACGACCACTGCGCCACCCTCGCCCGCTCCTTCCACACCTCCAACGACTTCCTCTTCCTCGGCCGCGGCATCCACTACCCCATCGCCCTCGAGGGCGCGCTCAAGCTCAAGGAGATCTCCTACATCCACGCCGAAGGCTACCCCGCCGGCGAGATGAAGCACGGCCCCAACGCCCTCATCGACGAGTCCCTCCCCGTCGTCGTCATCGCCACCAAGGACCCCACTGACCCCACCAGCGTCCTCAAGTACGAGAAGACCCTCAGCAACATTCAGGAGGTGACCGCCCGCTCCGGCCGCGTCATCGCCATCGCCATCCAGGGCGACCACGAAATCTCCGACCAGGTCGAGCACACCATCCACATCCCCCAGGCGCCCGAGCTACTCCTGCCCATCCTCGAAGTCGTCCCCCTCCAGCTCCTCGCCTACCACATCGCCGTCCGCCGCGGCTGCGACGTAGACCAACCCCGCAACCTCGCCAAATCCGTCACCGTGGAATAGCCTAAGACTCCAATTTGGAGTGGTAGTAGTGTGGGGAGTGATGCCGAAGAATCCACCCCTCGATCAGAACCAAATTCGAAGGATTGCGATCACTGCCGTCTTCTCTGACGACTACTTCTTCGAAAAGGTCGTCCTCAAGGGTGGCAATGCACTGTCGCTCGGCCTAGGCATGAGTGGGCGAACCTCGCTTGATCTCGACTTCTCAATCGAAAACGACTTCGACGACGTTGCGGAAGCTGAGCGTCGTCTGTTGGCTGCATTAGAACGGCGATTTGCCACCTTCGGGCTCGCTGTATTCGATTTTTCGTTTGGATCTCGTCCGTTCAAACCACGAGAAGGCCAAGCCCGATGGGGCGGATACGTTGCTGAATTCAAATTGATGGAAGAAGAACGCTACCGGCAGATTGGCAACAATAAAGAGGCCCGGGCAAGGGAGGCACTGGTCGTCAGTCCCGGGCAGCGTCGCAAGTTCACGATTGAGTTGAGCAAGTTCGAATACACCAAAGGAAAGCTCTCTCGCGAGATCGACAACTTTGAAATCTATGTATATGCGCCGGAAATGATTGCGATCGAGAAGATGCGCGCGATCTGCCAACAAATGCCACAGTATCCTCTCAATCGAACTCCATGTGCGAGAGCTCGTGACTTTTACGACATCCACCTGATCATTTCAGAAACTGGTGCGGATCTCTCGTCAGCGGAAAACAAGGACTTGATCCAACACATTTTCGAAGCAAAGGAGGTTCCGATAGGTTTGCTGCAATTGATTGCAGCGCAGCGAGAATTTCATCGCCCCGATTGGGACAGTGTCCGGTTGTCCATCGCACATGACAGCCTCGAAGAGTTCGATTTTTACTTCGATTTCGTCCTGGCACAGGTCGCTCAATTAGAGTCCTTTGGGGACGTAGAGCCGCCAGTCTGAAATATACTGAGGGTCTTTCATTCCGTATGCGAGATAGAAATCGAATTTTAGGCCGAGCGTCTTTAATCTGCGGTAACTCGATTCTGGGTATCCAGCACGGTCCATATAGAAGCCGATTACTTGGTGGAATGGGTAAATGTAGTCTAGTGTTTTGAGAGTCGCGAGAAGCGTTCCTACCGAGGCCCGGTCTCGTGCCCCACGATATGCCGCAAGGACTTGTAGGTATCCACCTGCATAGGCTGGACGAACAGCAATGTCGATGAGGGTTCGTTCGAGGCTTGTGACCTGTAGTTTAGCTCCAGCGTAGTCGATGCTAACGACTTCTAAATTGCCTGTATTCTTGCCCGCCAATAGAACCACTTCCGAGTCATCGAAGCGGAAAGCGAATTTCGATTCTCGCTGCTTGCCGGCAAAAGCTCGGTTAATGCTTGCCTGTGTTAGTCCTCCTGTGGGCCGGGGCTTTGGACTCTGTTCTTTATTTAAATAGAAGCGCGCCGGTATCTGATCGTTGAGACCGTGGATTGCGACGGCAGTGCCATGGCAAAGGTAGGCATTGCGTTTGAGAGACAGGGCTATCTCGAAGGCAGACGCGTCTTTCCAGATAAAGCGCTGGGTACCCCTGACCTGATGATTGATGGGCAGGAGTTCAATGAGCTTCAACTCACCTTTCGTCCTCAGGAAATCGATGAATCGACCTAGACTCATGCTGTTGCTTAGGCGCCAGAAGGCTCTATGTTCTTCAAGAATCTGCGAAATGTCTTCAGCCCAGAAGACGCGCCTAGGCTCATCGTCAAAGGCCTTGAAGATGTCAGCACGGGCAATTTGAAGCCGACCGATTTTTGCCATAGTAGCCTCGATTAGAAGGTGAATCCGGTCTGGTATATATACCAGACCGGACTCACCTTCAATACCAGTATGACATAAGTTGGTGACGGTAGGTATATATACCTACCGTCACATTCTATTTTCTCTTGGTTTGACCTGTATACAAGTGCTTCATTATGAGTCTTGTGAGGAGGATCGGGTGCGCTCAATATTTGTGTTGCGGTTGGTATATATACCAACCGCAACCGAGTATATTCTAACCGCCTCCGAGTCCCATCAAGCACCGTAATCCCCGCCACACCGTTCCCATCGACCCAAACACTATGCTGGTCCCGTGTCCAGCGGTCTTAAGCGTCGCCCGACACATTTGCAAGGGAACCAGTTTAAAATGCCACCATGCCCGGCCCCACGCCCCAGCAGCACCTCGAAATCCTCCTCGACCATCTAGCCGAGGCCGAGCGCGAATACGCCGCCGGCGTTCCCTACCCCGATAAAGCCGGTGGCAACTGGCCCGACAAGATCGCCCTCATCAAAAAGCACATCGCCCAGGCCCGCGAGATCATCGCCAACGAATAACCCCACCCAAGCACCGGTCCCACGCCCTGCCCACCGTCCCCACCCGCACCCAGCCATCTTTATCCCCCCCATTGACTTTCTCGAACCGCACAGCAGATAATCCTCACTCTTCCAGCGCATTTCGACATCCGAGACGGGGGCGCGGGAATACCGGTTCGCACGGATCCGCAGGTGCGGCCCAGCGTTCGCATACGTCTCTCCCGGCCTGTCTGCAAGATGGTCTGCCTGCGACCAGGCATCGCGGTTCAGGCGCCATCGGGCCCGACCAACCGGCAACTCCGATTGCCGGAAGACAAAATCTTGTCAAGGGCCCTGGACGGTGGAAAACCCGTCCACAATCCACCCTCCAAATGAGATCAAAAATCTCCTGAAAGTACAGTTGAGTTTTGCTCCATTTCGTATAATTGACATAGTGGGGTTTCTCAAAGAAAAATCGGACGTCGCCGATTGTTTCAACGAGGAAGCGATGAGCAGCCAGTCCGTGGACCCGAATGGCCTTGCCCCGTTGCTGACTCATCGGTTTGCAAGAAAGATATTACCTGGAAAGGGACTTCCCTCCCGTAACCCAAGCTGCATCAACGAATTTAGGGAGTATACCCCCCCCGGGGGGGTGCCCGGGGCGGCTGAAAGAACTGGAGCGACCGCAGGGGAGATTAGCGGTTCTATCGCGTAACGCGGCCGACTACATCGGTGCCGGCGGCGAGGGGCTTCTCGACGATGTGCCAGACGTCGCCGGCTTCAACGATCACGGCCAGGACGGGGACCTCGATCCGAGTGCCGGTGCGCGACACGGCTTCGAGCACTCCGGTATCGCCGGCAGTGAACCTGGTTCGGTCGAGGGTCATGCGCCAGCGTACCTTGTTACCTTCGCGCGACTCGAGGCGAATGTCGGTCACCACCGCCGCGAATGGCGTGCCGGGCTGCAGATCGCCGGTTTCCTGCGCTGGCGTCACTTCGCCCGTCCGTCCAGCAGCGCTTCCATCTCGCGCTGGCTGCCGACCATGAAGGGCGTGCGCTGATGGATGCCGTCCGGCTTGATGTCGAGGATTCGTCCCTTGCCGTTGGACGCCATGCCGCCGGCCTGTTCCGCGATGAAGGCAAGCGGGTTGGCCTCGTACAGCAGCCGCAGCTTGCCGCCGGGCTGGTCCCTGGTGGGCGGATAGAGGAAGACGCCGCCCTTCAGCAGGGTGCGGTGGAAGTCTGCCACCAGGCTGCCAATGTAGCGGGAGCTGTACTGCCGGCCGAGCGCGCCCGAGCGCAGCTTGCCAACGTACTCGCGGTACTCGTCGGGCCAGGACGCGGCGTTGGCCTCGTTGACGCTGTAGTAGTTTCCTTGCGCGGGCATCTTCATATGCTCGCTGGTGAGCACGAATGCGCCAATGGTCGGATCGAGCGTAAAGCCGTGGACGCCATGGCCGGTGGTATAGACCAGCACGGTCGATGGGCCATAGACCACGTAGCCCGCGGCGACCTGGGTGTAGCCGTGCTGCAGCACGGACTCGGCCAGGTCGGCACTGTGGTCCGTCGGCAGCCGTCGCAGGACGCTGAAGATGGTGCCGACGTTGACATTGACGTCGATGTTGGATGAGCCGTCCAGCGGATCGAAGACGATGATGTAACGGCCGGTCTCGACACTGCGATTGAAGGTGACCGGCTCCTCGTCCTCTTCGCTGACCAGTGCGGCCACAGAATCGCGCAGACCCAGGCAATGCAGCAGCGCCTGGTTGGCGAAGACGTCCAGCTTCTGCTGCTGCTCGCCCTGCACGTTGGTCTGGCCGACCGCGCCCAGCACGTCGCTGAGGCCCGCTGTGCGGATCTTGGCTTCGACCATCTTGGTCGCCAGCGTGATGCCACTGAGCAGCCAACTGAACCGGCCGCTGGCCTCGCTGATCTCCTGCTGCTGTTGCAGGATGTGCTGCTGCACCGTCGTAATCATAGCCCCACTCCAGGTATGCGTCAGGGGCTAAAGCCCCCTCGATTTTCGCGGCCCAATGGACAGGCTGAAGCCCGTCCCTATCAAATCCCGCTGGCAGAGCCATTCCTGCCCAACGGCGAAGTCCATCGTGAGTTGATCAGGTCAGATCGTCCGTGTCGAACGGCTTCACCTTGCGCCCCAGCGCGGTGAGATCGTGCCGGCCAACCAAGCCCTCGACCACGGCGTTCAGCTCTTCTTCGGAGCCGGCGTCGGCCTGCGCGGCCATGTGCTCCAGCGTATCCGGTCCTTGCAGGCTCTCCAGCAACACCGTGCAATGCGCCATGGCCACGTGATCCAGGCTGAGTCCTTCGGGCGTCTTGGCCTTGATGCCAACTTCGCCGGGCTTCACGCCCAGCAGTCGAGCGACGCTCTCGCGCAGCTCGCCGGCGATGGGAACGATCTTCGGCTGCGCCATCACCAGCACGGTGTCGACGTTGACGATCTTGTATCCCGCGGTGGCGACTTCCTCCAGCGCCGTCTGCAGGAAAACGCTGGACGCCGCGCCCTTCCAGCGCGGATCGCTGGGCGGAAAGAAGGTGCCGATATCGCCTGCAGAAACTGCCCCCAGCAGGGCGTCGGTGATGGCATGCAGCAGCACGTCCCCGTCGGAGTGACCTTCGAGCCCCTCGGTGTGCTCGATGGTAAGGCCGCCGATGATCAGCGGCACGCCGGGCTTGAAGGCGTGGGAGTCAAACCCGTAACCGATGCGCATGCTCATTTCGCGGACCTCAGGTAGAACTCGGCCAGTTCGAGGTCGCCGGGCTGGGTGATCTTGAGGTTCCTGGCCGAGCCTGGAACGACGGCGACGGGAATGCCGGCCCGCTCCAGCAGGCTGGCCTCGTCGGTGCCTTCGAAGCCGTCTGCGACGGCCTCAGCGAACGCGCGTTGCAGCAGCCCGCAGCGCGCTCCCTGCGGCGTTTGAGCCAGCACGATCATCTCGCGCGGAATGGTTGCGGTGATAATGGCTCCGTGCGCGGTACGCTCCACCTGCTTGATGGTATCCACCGCGGGCAGGCCGACAATAGCGGCGCCGAACTCGGCGACGGCATCGATGGTGCGGTCGATGGTGGCCGGGTCGATCAGTGGGCGGGCAGCATCATGGACCAGCACTACATCGTCCTCTCCGCAGCTCGTGTCGGCAACCAGCTGTGTTAGGGCGTTGCTGACCGACTCCTGGCGAAGATTGCCGCCCTCGACGACCTGAACCTTGCTGCCGGACAGCTCGAACTCGGCGACCAGCGCCTGCACGCGCTCGATCTCCGGCTGGCGCACGGCGACGTAGACGGCCTCAACTCGCTGCGCCGCGAGGAAGGCGCGCAGGCAATGCACCAGCACAGGAACGCCTGCGATGGAGAGAAACTGCTTGGGGGTGGACGGTCCGCTGGGCCGGCCCGCGGAAGGGCCGCCGCCCACCGACATCCTGGTTCCAATCCCTGCCGCCGGAAGAATAACGAACACACGCATCGAATCCGGAGTATACAAGATCGCCGCGCGCGAAGCTCCTTGCCCAGGCAGGATTTACGGCTCAGGATGGAGCACGCAGCGTCATTTCATTCGACATTTTGAAGCCGTACTGCTCATAGACCGGCTTGCCGAACTTCGAGGCGTGCAGGGTAACAACCTTGATGCCGCGTGCCCTGGCCTCAGCGACAGCCAGCACGAGAAGCTTGCGCGCCAAGCCCTGCCGGCGCATCTCGGGCACGACGTAGAAGTTCAGCAGGTAGCCGCGGCGTGGTTCCGCATCCATAAAATGCGGCGGCCATTCCATCTCCCAAAGGCCGGCGCCGGCTACGAGGCGGCCACCCTGCTCGGCCAGCCAGCCTGCGTAGCTGCCGTCTTCCAGCCTGGGACTCACCCACTGGACGAAGTTTGCGACCATGGTTTCCTGGGGCGCGGCGAAGGTTACATCCGCGTCGGCGAACATGCGCAGGCGCTGGTGACCGATCGCCTCTGCGTCCGCAACTGTCGCCCGCCTGATCTCGGCCATAGATCTAGCCTACCGCAATGACCTTGCGCTAGAGCGGTAGGATGGAATCTCGATGAATTGGGACAATCCCACGCTGAACCGCAAACACATTCGTCCCGGCGACCGCATCTGCGCGGCTGTCTCCGGAGGCGCGGATTCGGTGGCGATGCTGTTGCTGCTCCATGCCGCCAATGCGCTGCCGCGCAACGGGCTGGGGGTGGGGCTGTCGGCGGTCCATGTTCACCATGGACTGCGAGGCGAGGAGGCGGACGCGGACCTGGCTTTCGTCGAAGCGCTGTGTCTGCGCCTGGAAGTGCCGCTACACGTCCACCACGCCAGTGTGCCGGAGCGGGTGGCCGCGAGCCGGGCTGGAGCAGGCAAGAGCGAGGGGGCCGAGGAGGCTGCGCGAGCCATTCGCTACGAGGTCTTCGCTTCGCTGATGGCGCAAGGGCATGCGGACTGCGTTCTGACGGCGCACACGTTGGACGACCAGGCAGAAACCGTGCTGATGAAGCTGTTGCGCGGCGCGTGGACCGAGGGCCTTAGCGGAGTCCACCCGCTGGTGCTGGTAGACCGGGCCAAGGTGGGTGGCAAGATCCTTCGGCCGCTGCTTGGGGTGCGACGGGCCGAGTTGATCGAGTTTCTGCGCCGACAAGGCCAGCCCTGGCGTACCGACACCAGCAACAGCGATGAGGCTTTCACGCGCAATCGCGTACGCCACCAGCTGCTGCCCGCTCTCCGCGAATACAATCCCTCGCTGGATCAGACACTTGCGAACCTGGCCGAATTGGCGCGGGAGGACGAAGCGCGCTGGCAAGCGGAACTGGGACGGATTCTCCCGCAGGTGCTGCTGCCCGGCAACCCGGTCCGCGGTGGGGGACGGGCCGTGAGTACGGCGGCGGGAGAAGATGGTTCGGTGGCGCTCGAGATCGAGCGCCTGCGCGGATTTGATCCGGCGCTGCGGCGGCGCGTGGTCCGCGCAGCCGCCCGGCAACTGGGGGCGCGGCTGAGCTTCGACGAGACGGCCCGGCTGCTGGCGCTGGCCGGTCTGTTGCCGGTGTCAGGGACGGGAGAAGCTACCGTTGCGGCACGCGCGGGCTCGGGTTTTCAACTGGCTGGCGGGTTGCGCGCCGAGCGATCCAGCCGAGAGCTTCGCCTGTCCCGGATTCCCCTGAAGGGCGACTGACCGCCCGGCCGCGCGGGCTAGCTGAAGCACTGTATATGGTGCAGGTTATTCCCCGATATACCACCTGCGCGTCACGTCGGTTTGTTTGCGGTTTTGTGCGTAATTCAGCCCAGTCAGAGTAGAATCAAATCTTCGGGGTAACGCCCGCGCCGGACCGGGAGGCGATTGGTGCCAAAGTCCCGGAACCGTTGGGTTCGTCCGGGCGTCTAATGATTTGTGGTGGAGCAGGTTCGGGGCAGGTCTGAATACCATCCCCTGACAGGGGTACCGTGTCGTCGCTCCATTTGGGTGACTCAGGCCGGAAAATGAGGAAACGCGATTGAACTCGACGGTTAAGCAGCTTTTGATCTGGGTGTTGTTGATCGCCGGCGTCATTTGTCTCTGGACGCTTGTCGGCAAGAACATGGGTGGGTCCCATGAGCAAACTCCCTCCTATAGCGACGTGATGAACAAGGCGAAGGCCGGTCAGGTGAAGTCTGTCATCATCGACGGCACCACGCTGACGGGGACATACACGAACAACGACCAGTTCCGCACCACCATTGGCGCCGCCGGGGCCGATCCGACGATGTACCAGACGTTTATGGATCACGGCGTCAACGTGACCAACAAGGACCAGAACTCCAACTATTGGGTCTCCATGCTGGTGTCGATCGCGCCGTTTGTACTGCTGCTGGGGCTCTGGTTCTTCTTGCTGCGGCAGATGCAGTCCGGCGGCAACAAGGCCATGAGTTTCGGCAAGAGCCGCGCTCGTCTG
Organism: uncultured Acidobacteriaceae bacterium; assembly: GCA_963764735.1. Classification (GTDB taxonomy): domain Bacteria; phylum Acidobacteriota; class Terriglobia; order Terriglobales; family Acidobacteriaceae; genus Edaphobacter. Next base: position 3,175,295 of record CAVXTS010000002.1, on the reverse strand, counting down.
CTCTCCATGCAGCAGAAGAAGATCACGTTCAAGGATGTCGCGGGTGTGGATGAGGCGAAGGAAGAGCTGAAGGAGATCATCGAGTTCCTGCGCGAGGCGCAGAAGTTCCAGCGGCTGGGTGGGCGGATTCCCAAGGGTGTACTTCTGGTCGGGCCCCCGGGCACCGGCAAGACACTTCTGGCCCGTGCAGTTGCGGGCGAAGCCAATGTTCCGTTCTTCTCGATTTCGGGGTCGGACTTCGTCGAGATGTTTGTCGGCGTTGGCGCCAGCCGCGTGCGCGACCTGTTTGAGCAGGGCAAGAAGAACGCGCCCTGCATCATCTTTATCGACGAGATCGATGCGGTTGGGCGGCATCGCGGCGCAGGCCTGGGCGGTGGACACGACGAGCGCGAGCAGACCCTGAACCAGTTGCTGGTGGAAATGGACGGGTTTGAGTCCAACGATGGCGTGATCCTGATCGCCGCGACCAATCGCCCTGATGTACTGGATCCTGCGCTGCTTCGCCCCGGACGATTCGACCGACGCGTGATCGTAGACCGCCCCGACATTCGTGGCCGCGAAGAAGTTCTGCGCGTGCACTCGAAGAAGGTGCCGATGGCGGAGGATGTGAATCTGAATATCCTGGCACGCGGCACTCCCGGTTTTTCCGGTGCAGACTTGGCCAACATGGTGAACGAGGCTGCGCTGACGGCGGCGCGCTACAACCGCAAGTCGGTGCACATGTTCGATTTCGAGGTAGCGAAGGACAAGGTGCTGATGGGCGCGGAGCGGAAATCCATGCTGCTCTCCGACGACGACAAGAAGGACACCGCTTACCACGAGGCCGGCCACGTGCTGGTCGCGGCCAAGCGCCACCACTCCGACCCGCTGCACAAGGTGACGATTATCCCACGCGGTATGGCGCTGGGCGTAACCATGCACCTGCCCGAGGAAGACAAGCACACGGTGACCAAGGATTATCTGGACACGCAGCTGGCGATCCTGATGGGCGGACGCTGTGCGGAAGAGATCTTTATGAACCGGAAGACCACAGGAGCAGGGAACGATATCGTTCGTGCCACTGAGCTTGCCCGCAAGATGGTGTGCGAGTACGGCATGAGCGATCTTGGCCCACTGACCTACGGCAAGAAGGAGCAGGAGGTCTTCCTGGGCCGGGACATTGCCCAGCAGCGTGACTACTCCGACGACACTGCCAAGCAGATCGACGTGGCGGTGCGTGCGTTTGTGGATGAGGCGTACCACTCCGCGTACAAGATTCTGGAGGAGAACGCGGACATCATGCATCGCATGGCGACTGCACTGCTGGAGCGCGAGACTTTGGACAAGACGGAGATCGACCTGCTGATCGAAGGCAAGGAACTTCCGCCGTTCAAGTCGCCGCTGGCCTATGCCGACCCCGGCCCGGGCGATGGACAGAAGATCATCAAGCCCGAGCCCAGCCGCAAGCCGGGCTTCCCCGAGGGCCAGCCTTCTCCCGCATAGATTCACAAGCCAACAGCAGAACTGGGGCGGCCTTCGGGTCGCCTCTTCTGTCTTGACCTGAGGAATTGCCCGATGCTCACGCGCCCCGCTCTGCTTCTCCGGGTTGAAGAAGCCGCCCTCCTTGCGGCCACCATACTGCTGTACGCGCACCTGCATTTCAGTTGGTGGCTGTTCGCTGTGCTCTTCCTCGCACCAGACGTTTTTATGTTTGGATACCTGGCTAATCCGCGTGTTGGAGCGGCACTCTACAACCTCGGACACGTCACCTTCGTCCCGCTCGCCCTGTTGGCTTTCGCCATTGCGACGCACGGTCGCTTGCCGATGGCCATCTCGGTGATCTGGTTCAGCCATATCGCATTCGACCGGCTGCTTGGCTATGGGTTGAAATATCCGGCACACTTCAAAGACACGCATCTGCAACATATCGCTTGAGTGCGACAATAGACGTACTGCGAATGCGCCTGACGCTCTTCACCTACGCACGCCGAGTTCTCCTTCGCATCGCCGTCGCAACTGGCCTGACCCTGGCGCTGGCCGGCTGTGGGTACCATACCGCAGGCCCCGCCACCCATATTCCTGCCAACGTTCGCACGATCGCAGTGCCGATCTTTGCGACCCATGCGCAGGCCTATCACACCGAGGTGGCGCTGACCCAGGCCGTGGTGCGGGAACTGAACACGCGCACCAAGTACCGGGTGCTGACCAGCGGCGCATCGGAGTCTGACGCCGATGCGGTTCTGAGCGGCACTATCCTGACGCAGACCTCCGTGCCGCTGACCTACGACTCCACAACAGGCGAGACCTCCAGCTACCTGGTGACGATCACGGTGAAAGTGGTGCTGACCGCGCACGACGGACGCGTGCTCTACCAGAACGACGCGCTCTCCTATCGCGAGCAGTATCAGTCGACGCAGGACCTGAGTGGGTTCATCCGCGAGGACCCTCCGGCCGTACAAAGGCTGGCTCGCGATTTCGCACAAGCCCTGGTTGGCGATATGCTGGAGTCGTTCTGATGACCGCAGCGCTGCGCAGCTTCGCCTCCACCGACCGCTTCCTCGCGGAGATTGCCTCATCGTCGGCCCTGAAGCCCGGCTACGTTCTACTGGGCGACGAGGCGTTTCTGTATCAGCGCTGCCGCCAGGGTGTGCTGGCCGCGCTGGCCCCGCCGGAGAGCCGTGACTTCTCGCTGAGTGACCTCGATCTGGCCGACACTTCTATCTTTGACGTGCTCGACCGCGCGCAGACACCTTCGCTGATGGCGCCGTTCCAGGTGATTTTCGTGCGCAACCTGAAGCTCCTGTATGGGCGCGGCAGCAAGAAGGCGGAGTTCGAGGCGATCGATGCGTACTTTCGCTCACCCAATCCGCAGGCTGTGCTGCTGTTTGTCGCGGATCACCTGCGTATTCCTACCGACCTTCGCAAAATGGACTACCAGGACAAGGAACGTTACGACCGCATCCGGGAGACGCTGGGCGACTGGTGTGGCTTCGTGGAGTTGGCGCGCGTGGACGAGAACGATGCTATCAAGTGGGGGATTGCCGCAGCCGAGGCGCGCGGCATCCGCTTCGATCCGGATGCGGCCCGCGAACTGGTGGACGCGCTGGGCGCGGACATGATGATGGTGTCGACCGAACTGGAGAAACTTTGCTTGTACGTTTCCGGCCGAGAGGCCCGCATTGCGCTGGGCGACGTGGAGACCATGGTGCTCGCGGCCAAGCAGCGGACCCTGTACGAACTGACCGACGCCATCAGCCAGCGCGACCGGACGCGGGCGCTGTTATTGCTGCATGGACTGCTGAATGCGTCGGATGGTGGAGAGGATGCGGCGATTGGCCACCTCTATATGCTGGCGCGCACCTTCCGCCAGATGCTGATCATCCTGGAGAAAAACGTGCGCGACTCGCGGGCCATCTGGGCGGTGCTATGGCAGGGCTTCCGGATGCCGCCGTTCGCGGCCGAGGACTTGATCCGACAGGCGCGGCGCTATAAATCCCGCCGCGAGTTGACGCGCGCGCTGCGCCTGGTGGCCCGTGCCGATCTGGAGCTGCGGAGCTCGCCCGTCAACAAGCTGCTCGTGCTCGAACGCCTGATTCTCGCGCTCGCCACCGAACCCTCCCACCCGACGTACACGCCCATCCAGCAGTTTGCGATGGAATTGTAGGAATCACCTGCTTCGAGGGCGGCGGGTGACTCGTGTCACAGACCGTGGATTTATTATGGGGTTGTACTATTCGAGAGGCCCTTCAGCGGCAAGGCAATGCAAATAATGAAACCCTTCAGCCTGGCCAGCGCGGTGCTGGCATCCCTTCTGGCGGCGACGCTCCACGCATTTCCGCAGCAACCCGCAATGCAAGCCCAGCAGCATGCTGCACCGCAGCCAATGGTTCAACTGCAGTTGATCAACCTGGTGATGCCCACGGGCGCCGGCCGTATCGTCATCCCCGCTGCCGGCCTGCAATGGAGGGGCGCGCACCTTTACAGCAATGACACGAAGTTTGTTGGTCCCGGTTACTGGAGTGAGTTGAAGGTGTCGCAGGCCGGCGGGACGGAGAAGGAGCAACTGCTGAACCCCGTCTTTGAGTTCGCCGAGAAGGCGACCGATCTGGATGTCTCGTTTATCCTGTTTCCCAGCTCGAACAACTCCGCCTCCCCACAGGCGTGTCGCAATCGGGACGCAGCCGCAGCCTTTCCGCTGATCGCTCCGCTGGCCGGGACGATCGATGTTGTGAACAAAGAAAACGTAACCACGGCGAAGGGCCGGGCGCTGGCCACGGCCTCCTATCTCTTCCGCGCGGCGAAGGGCAGCAGTACGCAGGGCAAGGAAGTGGACGGCTTCCTTGCCAATTCCTCCACTTGTGCTGAGATCCGCGTCTCGAAGATCCCGTACATACCATTGGACGACCCAGCTATCAGCGCGCAGCTCAATTCGTTTGCCTTCGAGCCAAGCTACACACCGACGGTACAGGACTACTTTGGGGTAGGCACGATCTTCTATCGGCTTGCGTCGTACGCTGCGGCGGCCATCTATTTCCAGCGGGCCCTGGATACGCTTCCCGCTGCCGCGCCGGTGAATGCGCGCCGCGTGCTTACCGACCAACTAAGCATCGCCCTGGCAATGAGCGGCCAGTTCGAGCGCAACCGTGCCCTCAACGAGGCCGCTATCAAGGCCGACGCCGACTACCCGATTTACTACTACAACCTGGCGCGTGCCGACGCACTGCAGGGCGACGGCACGAACGCGAAGCTTCATCTGAAGGAATGCTTCGCGCGCGAAGAAAATCTTCCTGCGGGCGAGCAGATGCCCGACCCAATTAATGACGAGTCCTTTGCCAAGCTGAAGAACGATCCTTCGTTCTCGGCCTTCGTCGAGTCGCTGCAATAGGCTGCGGCGCGCGCTCACGCGCCGGAGACCTGCCAGCCTTCCTCCGGTCGGGTGAAGCTGCGTTCCGGGTTCTGCCAGGTAGGGAGTCGGACACCTCGTGCCCAGCAACGTGTACAATTTCAGCGAATTGGCGCATCTGCATTCGGCGCCATGGAGGCACGTCCATGAATCGAGTTCGTCTGTTCAGCACGGTCATTGCAGTCTTGGTCCTCGGGTCAATCCTTCCCGCCTACGGGCAGCAGGATCGGCACGACCAAGGTAATCCGGGGCAGGGGCAACCGGCACAGCCCCAGGGACAGCATCCGTCCAAGCCGGCGCAGCCGGCCAAACAGTCGCAGCCGGCCCCGCATTCGCCCGCCCGGCCGCAGCCCGCGGCCACACCTCTACCGCAGCGAGCTGCAAAGCCAGCTCCAGCGCCAGCGCCCGCACGGTCCCAGCCAGCCTACGGCGGCGCCTATCACGGCGGCGTCAAGGCCGCCGCGCCCACCAACGGCGGCGTCCACCCCAGCGGCGTTCCGCAGGCCCCGGCCCAAGTCCGCAACGGCTTCCAGCAAACCCGCGCCACTTCGTGGACGACCCAGCACCAGACCTGGCAACAGCGAGGCGGCTACAACGGTTATCGCGTTCCTCAAAGCCGCTTCAGCCTGTACTTTGGCGCCGGCCATTTCTTTCACATTGGTGGCCTCCCCCTGCTGTTTGTGGGTGGCTACCCGCGCTTCCAATATGACGGCTACTGGATTACCGTGATGGATCCTTGGCCGGATACGTGGGCTCCCGACTGGTACGAAACCGACAACCTCTATGTCGACTGGGTGGGTGACGGCTATTACCTCTTCGATAGCAACTATCCCGGCATGGGCCTCGCTGTCACCATCACGTTTTAGTCAGTTGAGGAGATTGAGATAAGGAGCGACCTTGAACATCGCGGTGCCCGCATCTGGATCCATGAGGTGTGGGCACCGCGGGGCGCGGCCGCAACTCCACCTGATACCATCGAAATCGGCCCTAAAACATGACCGAAATCGATTCCGCAACACCCATTCGCGTACGCATTGCCCCTTCGCCTACCGGAGACCCGCACGTTGGCACCGCTTATATCGGCCTGCTGAACTTCATTTATGCCCGCCAGCGCGGCGGCAAATTTGTGCTGCGCATCGAGGACACCGACCGCGCGCGCTTTGTGCCCACTTCCGAGCAGATGATCTTCGACGCGCTGCGCTGGCTCGACCTGAACTGGGACGAGGGCCCGGATGTGGGCGGCCCGTACGGGCCGTATCGCCAGTCGGAGCGCACGGCGATCTACCGCGAGCACGTGGAGATGCTGCTGGCCAGCGGGCACGCGTATCGGAGCTTCGAAACTGCCGAAGAATTGGAGGCGATGCGCAAGTCGCAGATTGCCGCCAAGCTGCCGCCGCGCTATAACGGGGCGCATCGCGAACTGCCGCAGTCGCAAATTGAGGCATTCCTGGCCGAGGGCCGGCCGTACGTGATCCGGCTCAAGGTTCCGGTTGAAGGCGAGACCAGTTTCCGCGACGAACTGCGCGGAGCCGTCACGTTTTCGCACAATAACGTCGATGATCAGGTGCTGCTGAAGTCCGACGGCTTTCCCACGTACCACCTGGCTAACGTGGTGGACGACCACCTCATGCGCATTACCGACGTGATTCGCGCGGAGGAATGGATCTCGTCGACCCCCAAGCATGTGCTGCTGTACCAGGCGTTCGGCTGGGACCTGCCGCGCTTCTGGCATATGCCGCTGCTGCGAAACCTGGACAAGAGCAAGATCTCCAAGCGCAAGAATCCGGTCTCGCTGATCTACTACCGCGAGAGTGGATTCCTGCCGCAGGCGCTGTTGAACTTCCTGGGGCTGATGGGCGGAGGCATGGCGCAGCCGACCGAGCAGGAGATCGTAGCCAAGGGCATCAACGCCAAGGAGGGCGATATTTTTTCGCTCGGCGAGATGCTGGAGAAGTTCGATTTCACGCGCATCTCGCTGGGCGGCCCCGTCTTCGACCTAACCAAGCTGAAGTGGCTGAACGGCGAGTACCTGCGCGCGCTTTCCCCCGAGGCGTTTTTCCAGGCAGTCCGCGAGGTGGTGTTTTCTGACGATCGTCTGCGCCACATCGCTCCGCTGGTGCAGACACGCATTGAGACGCTGGCGCAGTTCGGCGACATGGCCGACTTCTTCTTCAAGGACGACGTAATCCCCGGGCCGGAGGTCTTCGTACCGAAGAAGCGCACGCTGGAAGAGACGCTGGCGTTTGCGGACGAACAGTTGACCGTGCTGGAGGCGACCGACTTTACCGAGGAGGCACTGGAGCCGGCGTTGAAGAAGCTCGGCGTGGAGAAGGACTGGCCGGTCAAAGACAATTTCATGCTGCTGCGCGCAATCCTGACGGGCAAGACAGCCAGCCCGCCGCTGCTGGAGAGCCTGATCGTCTTCGGCAAGGCGCGGTCGCTGGACCGGATGCGCCGCTTTCTGGAGGCTCAGAAACGAAGAAAATAGCTGCCGCGAAGGAGGTTTCTGCTCACGGTACGCTACGTCGGGGTAAAGTGGATGGCGGATGTGGGCGGAGATTCTCTGTGCCTCCGCAAACGCGACGAGCTTGTAAAGGGGCGAGACATGGGAAAGTGGACACGGCGCGGTTTATTGAAGACGGGGCTGGCAGCATCGGCCGGTATGATGGCGGGGAGCGAGCTACTGGCTGAGTCGATCGTCCCGAGGCTGGCGGGTGCAGCGCCCGCATTTGCGCAGGCCGGCGCCGCGACGAATGACTCCGCCCAGCCGGGTCCACCGCGGGAACGGTTACTGCTGGACTTTGGCTGGCGCTTCGCGCTGGGCAATGCCAGCGATCCCGACAAGGACTTTGGATTTGGCAAGCTGCATGGCACTGGAACCTTCGCCAAGTCGGGTCAGGCAGGCGGGCCGGCTACGCCACGATTCGACGATTCGGCATGGCGCAAGATCGACCTGCCACACGATTGGGCGGTGGAGTTGCCGTTCGTCAACCAGCCAATTCTGATTGGGCATGGCGCGAAGCCGCTGGGGCGCGAGTATCCGGAGACCAGCATTGGATGGTATCGCCGCGAGTTTGTGCTGCCGGCGAGCGACGCAGGGCGGCGGATCTGCGTGGAGTTCGATGGCATCTTCCGCAATGCCATGGTGTTCTTCAACGGCCACTACATGGCCACAAACATGAGTGGTTATGCGCCGCTGCATCTGGACCTGTCCGACTTTGCGAACTTTGGCGGTGCGACCGCACCGCCGGCGGAGAACGGCCGGCCACCAGCCTCGCCGCCGGGACTCAATGTGCTGGTGGTCCGAGTGGATGCATCGCTTGACGAGGGATGGTTCTACGAGGGCGCGGGGATTTATCGCCATGTGTGGCTGACTAAGACGGCGCCGGTGCATATCGCTCACTGGGGCAATTATGTGCGGACGGATTTCGGGGCGGTGAACGGAGTGGTGACCAGTTCCGATCAAGCAACCGTATTGGTGAATACAGACGTTGCTAACGACGGCGATACCGACGTTTTGGGCAGAGTTCATGCGGCAATTGTGGATCCCGCAGGCAAGACGGTGGCTACGGCAGTTTCCGAGACTGTGTCGATTCTGGCTCGCCAGCAGCACACGTTCCCCATGCACACCACAGTGTGGCATCCGCAACTCTGGTCGCTGGAGACACCTAATCTGTACCGTGCGGTCACTACGCTGGAGATCGACGGCAAGACAGGAGACGAGGATGCGGCGACATTTGGAATTCGAACGCTGCGCTTCGATGCGGACAAGGGGTTCCTGCTGAATGGTAAGCCAGTGAAGATCAAGGGGACCTGCAACCACCAGGACCACGCCGGCGTGGGCGAGGCGATCCCGGACCGGATCCAGGCGTATCGGCTGGAGCGGCTGAAGTGGATGGGCTCGAACGGATGCAGGACCTCTCACAACCCGCCGACGCCCGAGTTCCTGGACGCGTGTGACCGCATGGGCATGCTGGTAATGGACGAGACGCGGATGATGTCGTCGAACCCGGAGGGAATGAGCCAACTGGAGCGCCTGATCAAGCGCGACCGCAATCATCCCAGTGTAGTGATCTGGTCGCTGGGCAACGAGGAGCCGGAGCAGGGGAACACACGCGGCGCAAGAATTGTGAAAACGATGAAGTCGCTGCAACAACAGCTGGATCCTTCGCGGCTGTCGACCACGGCGATGAATAACGGGTATGGCGGCGTAGGCGTATCGACCGTGGTCGACGTGCAGGGATTCAATTACAACGATGGGCAGATCGACGGATTCCACCGCGAGAATCCGAAGAAGCCGATCATCGGGACGGAGACCGCGAGCACAGTGGCGACGCGGGGAATCTATGCCAACGATCCGGCGCGTGGGTACGTAAGCGCGTACGACACGGAGAAGCCGCGCTGGGGGAATACTGCGGAAGAGTGGTGGTCGTTCTACGACGAGCGCGAGTGGCTGGCCGGCGGATTTGCCTGGACGGGGTTCGACTATCGCGGCGAGACGACGCCGATGGGCTGGCCCTGCATCAGTTCGCATTTCGGGATTCTGGATACCTGCGGCTTTGCCAAGGATACGGCGTACTACTACAAGGCCTGGTGGGGAGCGGAGCCGGTGCTCCACCTGCTGCCGCATTGGAACTGGGAAGGGAAGGAAGGTCAGGAGATTGAGGTCTGGGCCTATTCGAACCAGAGCAGTGTCGAGTTGTTCCTGAACGGCACCAGTCTGGGGGCGCAGGACGTGAAGAAGAACAGCCACCTGGTGTGGAGGGTGAAGTATGCGCCGGGCACGCTGGAAGCGCGCGCCAGCAGGGGCGGCAAGGTCGTGCTGACGGACAAGCGCGAGACGGCTGGGCCCGCGGCGAAGATCGTCGCGGTTGCAGACCGCGGGCAGATCGCGGCAGACGGGCAGGACGTAGCGGTGGTCAATGTATCCATCGTTGACGCGCAGGGCCGGCCGGTACCTGCCGCGGGCAATAAGGTGACTTTTGCGGTGAACGGGCCGGGGAGCGTCATCGGCGTGGGCAACGGCGACCCCAGCTGCCATGAGCCGGACAAGGCGTCCGAGCGCAGTGCATTCAACGGGCTTTGCATGGCGATTGTGCAGAGCAAGCGAGGGGAGGCTGGATCGATCGCGATGTCGGTGACTTCGGAGGGCTTGGAGGCGGCGACTGTCGCAATCGCGGCTGCTGCTGGAACCATGACTCCGATTGTGGAGTAACCACGGACACATCCCGCCCCGCAGCCAGTGGCTTATCCTTGAGTCACGATGAGATATGTGCTGCGTGTGATAGCGGTTCTGTTGCTTGGAGTAAGTGGGGCGCGGATGGCCTGCGCGCTCGAGGTCAAGGTGTCGGCGCAGGCGCTGGAGCGGACGCTGCGCACGCAACTATTCAACGGACCCGAAGGCCGTTATTACATGCGCGGGGACGCAAACTCGGCTTGCTACGTCTATGCGGAGCAGCCGCATGTGTCGTTCAGGGACGACCGCATCGTGATCCATGTGCATACCAAGGCCAAACTGGGGACAGCGGTTCGCGGAGCTTGTCTCGGAGTAACGCTGACGACAGACGCGGATGTGTCGGTCGTGCCCGAAGCGGAGGGCGTGTCGGTGGGCTTTCGCGATGCGCGGATCGAGAAGGCCAGCGAGTCGAAGGAACTGAACTTTCTGCTGGAGCCTTTTCTCAGCCATAAGCTGCCCTCACAGATGAAGATGAATGCCGCCGATATGATGAGCAAAGTGCTGAGCCAGTCAACGGCGACGACCGGCTATACTTTGACGCTCGACACACTAAAACTGCACTCGATGCTGGTCGACCACGGCGCGCTGGTGGTGGATGTGGACGCAGATATGAGTGTGCAGTAACTCGTCAATACACCCTGTTCGGTCGGTAATACACCCTGTTCGGTCGGTAGTTTCTTCCTTTCGCGGGCAACCATATCGCGACCGGAAATCTCTCAAATAATCGCATCTGCAACCTGAAAGGCCTGACGAGCTTTTTGAGGCGAATGGCCGACGTATTTGTCTAACTGTGGAATGATCTAAGCACGATGTTCCTTTAGGAAAATCATTCCTCGGGCCTGAACGAGGACACGACAACGCTGGCAGATCTCAAAAAGCATCGCCGCCTGGGCGCAGTTGGGAAGAATCTGCGGTTCGTTTGGCGAGGCATTATGTCTAACAAAGCGAAGGCATTTAATCACCATACCTGGAAGGCCATCGGCAAATTCATTTCGCTCTTCACCTTGTGGGCGCTGATTGCACCGCCCATTACCCTGTGGGCCCAAACCGCCGGCGAAGGCGCCATCGGCGGCACGGTGACCGACAGCACGGGCGCAGCGATCCCTAATGCGACGGTCACTGCTACGAATGCCGCTACAAATGTCGCCACCACCCGCACATCCTCGGGTTCCGGTGCGTACTTGATTGCGCCGCTTCCGCCCGGGACCTATACCGTCCAGGTTTCCGCTAGCGGCTTCAAAACTCTGAAGCAGGAGAATCTGGATGTTGTGGCCCTGGGAACTCTGGGTCTAAATCCCGTGTTGAGTGTAGGCGAGGCGACGGAGACTGTCACCGTAACCGCCGCTCCTCCGGTATTGAACACAACGGACGCCACGGTGGGGCTGGTGATGGAGAACTCAACCTACTCCAGCCTGCCGCTACAGATGAACAACGCGCAGCGCGACCCAACTGCCTTTGCTTCACTGGCTCCAGGCACCCAGAGCGGCACACGGCTGCCCATCGTGGGAGGCACCAGCAACTATCTGGGACAGCTCTATCTGGATGGCATGCCGGCCGAAACGATCAATCAGCAAGGTGACAACCGCCTCGTATCGCAGGCGGTCAGCGTGGATGCCGTCGACCAGTTTCAGGAAGTCACCAGTACGCCGCCCGCGGAATACATGGGCGCCGGCGCTACCAACTTCACCATGAAATCGGGTGGTACTAGGTATCATGGTCAGGCCTCCGACTTTGTTCGTAATACCATCTTCGACGCTTGGGCTTTCACCCAGAAGGCCGCCATGACGCTCACCGCGACCGGGCAGGTCATCCCGGCCCCGAAGCCGCCGGAACACCAGAATGAGCTTTCGCTTAGCATCGGCGGAAAGGTCCCGCACACGGGGGAGAAATTATTCTTCTTTTTCGCTTACGACAAGTTCTACTCACGCAGAGGAGCGAACCCCGCGGCGTACACCGTTCCGACGACCCTTGAGAGAACCGGCGACTTCACGGAGCTGAATGGTGGCGTGGGCACCGGCGGACTGACCGGCGAGGGCGCGAACAATCCTCCGCTGATCTTCGACCCAACGACGAATGGCTGCGTCGGCAACGTCTGTACGCGCCAGCCCTTTATGGGTGTGAAAAACGGTATTCCAACCTATAACGTCATCCCGGCAGCCGACATTTCGCCGATTGCCCAGGCGATGCAGTCCTTCCTGCCGGCCCCCAGCAACCCTTCGATTTTGACCGGCAATTACGTCGGCGGATTCCCGAGCGGATTCAATAATCACGTCGAGGATTATCGCGTGGATTATGACGTCAGCTCGAAACAGAGGATCTCAACCGTCGGCGCAATCGGCGCGGTTCGCTACCTGGATAATTATGCCAACGGCATGCCGCTGCCCTATACCACAGGCACGATCGCCCAGATCTTTCCGAAGGTATTCGACGTTGAAGACGCTTTCACCATCAATAGCCGCATGACCAATCAGCTGAAGTACGGCTTCACCCGCTTCCCGCAGCCGCAGGTGAATGAGTCTGCCGGAAAGAGCCAGTACAGCCCGGCGAGCCTGGGCATCACGAATGTTCCCACCGGCCAGGAGAGCCTGTTGTTTCCAGGCGCGAGCTTTGGATCTACCGGCGCAACCGGTCTGACCATAACCAGCGGAACCACCAAAGTCGTCGGCACCGCGGAAACAGCCTGGGATGGTAGTCTCGGTGGCGCGGATTCGATTCAATCGGTCGTTCCCAGCACCTACGCCGTAGTGGATAACTTCCAATGGGTCAAAGGCCAGCACACTTTGACATTTGGGTTCTCGTACGAATGGGAAGAGGTGAATTCTGCAATTCCGGTTGGCTATACGACGGGGGTATCCCTCTCGTATAACTCGAACGCGACCGCGCAATACACTTCCGCTGCAAATACTCTGAACTCCAGTTCCGGCCTGTCTTATGCAAGTTACTTGCTCGGCGCGGTCGGTGGACAGCCATCCATTGGCCTGGATCCCGTGAACGAAACGGGCGGTCGGTATCACGTCGCGTCGCCCTACGCCGAGGACAATTGGAAGATCAACCCGAAGCTGACGCTCGACTTCGGGCTGCGCTGGGATTATTTCCCTCCATTCCACGAGGTGAAGGACCGCTGGAGCTTTCTGAATCCAAACCTAACCAACGCCATTACGAGTACGCCGGGCGAAATGCAGTTTGCGGGCAATTACGGCGGTGCTGGAGTAAGCTGCGGCTGCAGCACGCCCGTGTCCTCCTTCTGGAAGAATTTTGGGCCGCGCGTGGGCCTGAACTACGCGGTCGACGATAAGACAGTGTTTCGCGCAGGAGGCGCTCTGATCTTCTCCCAGGCCGGCGGCGTGGGTGGGCGTGGTGGAAATGCGGGCGGCACCGGGCAACTCGGCTTCAATATCTCGGCCAACGGGAACCCAGAGGTCACCACGGGTGCGGGGGCGGCTCCATCGTTCTACCTGAATAATGGACCGGCGTGGATGGCGAACGGATTGGCCAATACAGATTTCCTGGGCAAGGGGTTTCCGTTTGCGACCCCTCCGCCCCCGAGTGCTGCCAGCCAAACACTGAATACGGGCAACTACCTTACCGGCACTGGAAACGCCGTCGCCAATGCGGGCGGCGTATCTTTTGCCGATTTCTACTTCTCAGGACGGGCCCCTGAATTCATCTTCTGGAATGCCGGGATCCAGCGTAGCCTCACGAAAGACATGACCGTCTCCGTGAATTATGTGGGCGACCAGTCGCACTTTCTGGCTCCCGCTGGAGCGAATCTCCGTGGGTACTGGAGCGACCAGATGGATCCGAAGTATCTTACTGCGCTTGGCGCAATCAAAGGAACCTCCGGCAGTCCGATTCTCATTTCCGCGGCCACATCCGCAAATGTAGCTATCGCCCAGGGTGCGATGCCTGGGCTAGTTGTTCCCGCGTTTTTCCAGGCCGCGGCCAATGCAAATCCGACGAGTTCCACTCTGACCCTTTCCAAGGCGCTTACCGCCTTTCCGCAGTACAGCGGCGTGAGCGATTTATGGGGCGTGAACTCGGCGAACTTTACGTATCATTCGTTCCAGATCACCCTGCTGCAGCGCATGGCGCACGGCCTGAACTTCAACATCAACTACACCTACTCCAAGAACATTGGCGACGACGGCACGTTCCGCAGTGGTTTCAACATTCCGGCGGCGGCGCTGTCCGGCGGCGGCCAGAACTGGCATCAGGACCGGATTGACAGGTCCTGGACCACCACTTCGGTTCCCCAGGTTCTGCACGCATTCGGCGTCTGGAATCTTCCCTTCGGCAAAGGTCACCTGGGCGGAAACACCTGGGCCGGGCGAAACCTGGCTGGCGGATGGCAACTGTCCAGTATCTATACCTACAGTTCTGGGAGTCCGATGGCTGTGACCTCGAATCTGTGTACCGGGACCAACTTTCCGAATCAGGGCCAGTGCATGCCGGACGTCGTGCCTTTGGCCACGAGCGCCCGCATCAACGGCAGCTTTGGAACCGGACCGAACGGAACGACCACGTGCAACCTCGGCCTGGTTTCAGGATGCCAGCCGATTACTTACGTCGATACCACCAAATTCAAGGCTCCTGCGACCAATGGTTCTATTTACCTGATCGGAGACGCTCCCCGCACGCAGGCGTTGAATCTGAGGAATCCCGGAACCCAGGACGTTGACGCGGCGCTCCATCGCAGCTTCAACCTTCCGAAAGAATTCGGAAGTATCGTCCTCGAGGTCGACTGCATCAACGTCTGGAACAAAGTTACGATGAATGGTCCCGCGGTTAGCTTCGGGGCCAACGGCTTCGGGACGATTGGCGGCGCTTCCGCGAACGCCCGCGACTTCCAATTTGCCGGCCACTACAACTTCTAACCAGTCGACCGAACGGGGCAAATGCGGCGGTTCTGGCCGGTGCGGAAGTTTAGCGGAAGGACCAGGTGCGAACGGGGCCCACGTCGACGTGGACGAACTGGGAGACAGGGTAGAAGCCGACTCCGCCGGCGTGCAGAGCAAGGGCGGCATTGCGCAGGGCGACGGTGCTGACGCCGGGAACGCGGATGTCGATGGCCTTGGCGAGCATGTGCTGGCTGTGCTCGGCTACGCCGGTGTTCGAGCCTTCAGAGCGGAGGAACTCGTTGCTCCACGGGCTGCGATAGCCGCAGACGATGTCGATGACGCCGTTGGGACGGCCAAGCCGCGCCATGATCGCGTAGAGGACGTCGAACTCCTTCGGGTCGTAGCTGCTGACGTCCTGGGTGCGGTGGTCGCGCAGGAAGTAGTTGAGCTGGTCCAGCGCCTCCGGGATGTAGGTGTTTCCGACGCGGTAGACGACGTCGATGTCCTCGCCGGTGTGCAGATGGTGCATGCGGAGGTGGTATTCCGTTGCAGGCGCCGTCGCGGCCGGCTTAGGATCCGCCCGGTGGAAGGCTGCTGCGTTTATGGTTGTGTTGATTCCCAGTGAAGCGAAGGAAAGTGCGGCGAGCGCCGCGATCCGTTTGATTCCACCCATCCGCTGCGTTTCTCCCAGGGGTCGGCCCGTTTTGAATCCGGATCGGGGAATGGGCTTTCAGTTCCTCGATTCGTAGCTCCAGTTTATCAAGTGGGAGTGCCTGGATCGGCTATCCGAAGTGTCACTTTTGTGTCACATTCGCGGTGCGAACAAGGATTGTGGCACCCTTTAAACATGACACTTGACCCGATCCAGATTCGCGTCCTCGGCGCATTGATAGAAAAGGAGATCGTGACTCCGGAGAACTACCCGCTGTCGCTGAATGCGCTGTTGAACGCGTGCAACCAGCGGTCCAGCCGCGATCCGGTGATGGAACTAACCGAAGAGCAGGTGCGGCAGGCGCTGCACATGCTCGAAGACATCGGCCTGACGCGGGTGGTGCGGGACAGCCGCGTGGCGAAGTACGAGCATCTGGCGCGCACCGTGCTGAATCTGCGGCGGGATGAGACGGCGCTGCTGTGCCTGCTGTTGCTGCGCGGGCCGCAGACGTCGGGCGAGTTGCGCTCGCGCGCCGACCGGATGTACAGCTTCGACGGCCTGGACGGCGTGGAGAGCACGCTGGCGCGAATGACTGCGCCGGCTGACGGCTCAGCAGGCGAGGAGACTGCGCGGCCGCTGGCGGTGGTGCTGCCGCGGCAGCCCGGATCGCGAGAAGTTCGATACATGCACCTGCTGGGCGGGCCGGTGGAGGCAGCGGCGTTGCAGGCCAGCCCGGGCGGGTCCAGGGCACGCGGCCGATCCCTCGATGAGCAGCTGGCGGACGGTGACGACCACGGCTCGGCGGAGGCTCGGATCGAGGCGCTCGAAGCGGAGGTGGCAGCTCTGCGCGAGGCGGTGACGCGGCTTGAGGAGCGGCTTGGTGGGAGTCCGCGGCTGGAGGTTTCGGAGTAGGGGTTCGGGGATACCCCCCTCCCCCCTATATATACCCCAGGTTCGCTGATTCCTAACGCGTTAGGCCTGGACCTTGTACATTTTCGCGTAACGGGAACGCGGCATGATGGTTGCCAAAACGTCGGCGAGCGGGTCGAACCGGGGAAGATCCAGGGCTTGCTGGGCACTGGAAATGAGCCCGGCAAGAGAGCTCGAGTCACCAGGGAGATTCTCGTTGGCGAGATTGAGAATGAAGAGCATTGCTGCGGCCCGGTCGCGATCGAAGCGGCCGCCGGCGACTCGGGATATCGTCATGCCGAGGGCGCGCTGGATGGAGGCGCGGTCGGCCGGGATTTTCTTTTTAACCCCACTCTTTAAGGATACGAGATTGAGCAAAACTCAACTGTACGTTTGCGAAAGTTTTGATCTGGTTTGCTTTGAGGATTGAGGACGGGTTTTGCACCGATGAGGGCCCTTGACAAGATTTTCGACGTGGGGTGAACCCCTTGGGTGAGACAGCGCGAGAAGTCCCGGTGTGCCGTTCGCTGGATTGAGCATGAGCGCGGCTGGGGAGGCGGAGGCGCTGGCATCTGGGATTGGTGGTGCCGCACGTGGAGGACACGCGAGAGCGACGGATGCGGGCGGCGCGGGCGATGTCGCTGCTGGCAGAGGACGAGAGCAACGTGGTGCGCTGCTCGGCGGTGGAGGGGCTGGGGACGCTGGCGCTGAAGGGACCGTCGCTGCGGGAGGCGGCGGAGGCGATGGTAGAGCAGTACCTGTGGAGGGGACGACCAAGGCGATGAAGAGCCGGGCTCGGGGCGCGAGGAAGGTGATGGGGAAGAAGGATGGAGAACCCCACCCATGACGATGATGCGGTCATGAATGGGGCACTCGGATTCGCATGAGGGGAAAGCCGGCCCGGACCTCGTGCGAGCGGTGCAGATATGGGACTGAGGCGACGAAGAGTATGAACGGGAGGGCCGGAATATGCTGGGTGGAGCGGTATATTGAAAGTGATTTCCAAGGTCCTGCGATGAAGAAGTGGTCGATTACGAGCTTGGTCGCCAATTACGAGGCGTTTTGGGACAAGGTGGAGAACGAGGGGCCGCAAACCATCCGGCGACGCGGTGTGGACTTCGTCATTGGCAGCAGGGCCGATCTTGAGGCGCGAACGGGCAAGGACTATAAGATTGCACCTGGCTGTATACACGAGTTCCCGGACTTTGTTGATAAGCCGAAGGCTCGTAGTCGCGCCCACACATTTGAGTAAGCTGTTCCGTTGGTGGCCGCGCGTCTGCGAGGGGGTGGTGCGTCGCCACGCTAAACGGAAAGAATGCCGAGCGGTTGGGCATCGAGATTGCGGAGTTCTGAAAGACAGCCTCTATATTGACCTCAGCCTCTTCAGTATTTCTTTTCCGGCATTTCCAGCCTCGCCATCGAGGTGCGGATTAAACGTGACGACTCGAGTTCGGCCGGAACTTATGACGTTTCCTTTTCCTTTGTCCGGAATATCCCATCTAGCGCGTGAACGAGCCACGATAATCAATGGGCGCTTAGGGGAGCGAGAAAGGTCATTCTTTACAAACTGCCTGGCGGCCTCTACAGACGGCAGTTCTCTCCAGCATCGGCCCGGAATCGCCTGTCCGTTGACGGAGTGGTACGGGAACAACTGAACTACCGCGATTTGCTTTGACAGAAAGGACAACGCTTCGCCATAGGTCGATTGGCGTTCCTGCTGGAGCGTCTGTAGGATGTATCGCATTCGAGCCTCGATCCATTGATATGCACCAGACCACGCAAACTTCGGGTTTAAGCTGAAGTTTGGGAATTGACGATCAATGCCCTTTTGTTGAAGATTCGCAACCGACGCGAATCTAAAGTCGTGATCCTCCTCGGCGTAGTAGTCCGAGGCAATAAAACCAGGATTCATCAGAAGGATGAATATGTTTGCTGTCCGTAGATTGCCGTTAAAAGGTGCGGGCAGGAGCGACAGGTGAAGCAGTCGGTCGTTATCCTTTCCAAGCCTAGGGCCTGTGACAAAGCTCATAAAGGTCTCGACTGGCTGGTCTAGAGCGTTTTTCTGGTTTCTCCCGAACCACTCCCGATCTTGAGGATGCACGTAAAGTTCCGCGACGTTAGGATTAGGGTCGAACTTCGACCAGAACTTGATCAGTGAGGTAGTCATATCCCTTTAGCTTCACACAAACGACAAAGCCCGGGGGGCTAAATCCTTTGATCTGGGCGCGGGTTACCGCGGGCTGAAGCCCGCTGCTACTCCGGGTCGAGCTTCGCTCGAAGAACAGAAAAGCCGCCATTGCTGGCGGCCTTTGATGTTTGCGAACCCACCCAAGCGAAGCTTGGATGGGGCACACGATTTGTGGGTTAGTCGCCGGCTACGGTTTCTTCTACCTTGGGGGCGGGGGTTGCGGCGGGCTTGATTTCGCCGAGGGAGATGAAGCCTGCGGGGGCATCGGGTTCCTTGAGGATTTCCTTGCGGTAGAGCTTGGCCATGCGGGCGTTCTCGGCATCTTCCTTGAGCTTCGCATCGCGCGCACGGATCTTCTCTTCGCGCGCGTTCTTGGCGACACCGGACTTTTCGAAGGTGTCGTTCGCCGCCGCGTTGACGTGGGCTTCGTTGAGGACGAGGTCGTACTTGTCCGCTGTGTCGAGGCCGACCTTCTTGCCGCCGGCGAAGATCTCGTGACGCCCGTGCTCCTCGTACCACTTGGTGAGGGTGGAGGTCATGTGCATCTTCTCGATGATGTTGCGCCAGCCGACGCCGGTGTTGTAGGCGCAGAAGCTGATCTCGCCTTCCTGCGTGGCGTAGGGGATGATGCACTGCTCGGTGCGGCGGAAGTCGTAGTTGAACAGGTCCTGGAACCACATGCCGGCGATGAAGAGGAAGTTCCAGCGGTCGGCGCGGCGCTTCTTGATGTCTTCCATGGTGCGGTCGCCGGTGACCTTGCCGTAGTCCTTGCCGGTGGCGCCGAAGCACTTATCGAACTTCTGGAGGAGGTCCATGATCTTGAAGTGGGTGGGGGCGTTGGCGGGCTCGTAGTTGCGGAGCAGCGCCAGGCTGGCACCGATCATGGTAAGTACCTTGCCGCGGGCTGCGTCGTTGACGCGGGCGATGTCCTTGGCCAGGCGGTCGGCGTTGAGGAACGAGGTGACGGGCGCGGCTTCCTTGGTCTCCTTATCGATCATGAGCGCCATGCCGATGCCGCAGTTGGGATGGCAGCCGCAGGAGAGTTGGCCCCAATCGTGCTCGGGGCCGTGGACCAGGTCGGCCCAATCGGAGAAGGTGGACATGAAGCTGATGGGGAACCAGTCGCGGGTGGGCTCGCCCAGGCCGGTCTGGTTCTTGACGTCGTGCGCCATGTGGGAGAGGGTGTAGCGCTGGGCGGCGCGGCGCTCGTCGGAAACCGCTTCGTCGCGGCCGGTGAATGAAACCGGCTGGAAGCTGAGGAAGTTGATCTTCTTGGGGTTGTCGAGCGCGAACTGGATGATGTTGCCGACCTGCTCGTTGTTGATGCCGTTGATGATGGTGGTGACGGGGACGATGTCCACGCCGGCCTCGTGCAGGTTATGGATGGCCTGCAGCTTGACGTCGAACGCGTTGCCGACCTTGCGATGCGAGTTGGCGGCGTTGCCGATGCCGTCGAACTGGAGGTAGACGTAGCGCAGACCAGCCTCCGCGGCGGCCTTGGCGAACTCCTTGGACTTGGCGAACTCGATGCCGTTGGTGGCAGCCTGGACGGAGTTATAACCGACCTTGCGGCTGTAGGCGACCGCGTCGAGGAAGTACGGGGAGAGAGTGGGCTCGCCGCCGGAGAACTGGACGCTCATCTGCCGCTTGGGCTTGATGGTAATGGCGTTGTCGAGCATGGTCTTGATCTCGTCCCAGGTGAGTTCGTGGACGAAGCCGACCTGGTTGGCGTCCATGAAGCAGGGATCGCACATCATGTTGCAGCGATTGGTCAGGTCAATGGTGAGCACTGAGCCGCGGCCGTGGGTGACGGTGGAGGTGCCGTGGTTGTGCAGGCGGCTGTCGTTGTGGGCGCGGATGTCGCGGCCGGGGAAGGTGTCTTCGAGGTGCTTGAACATGGCCGGGTCGATGGACATGACGTCTTCAAAGTGGCCGTGGATGGGACAATCCTTGACCATCATGATCTGGCCGTCGCGCTCGATGATCTGCGCCTTGATTTCGCCGACCTTCTCGTTGAGCAGGATCTCGTGGGGCAGCTTGCCGTCGACGATCTGTTGGCGGATCTCGGGGACACACTTCGGACAGAGCGAATCGGTGGTGCGCGGCCAGCCCAGGGGCGGCTTCTCCTTCTGGTAGGACTTGAGCAGGGGCTTGTCGCTCCACCTGGGGGTGAAGCTGGGGCTGTCGGCGACCATGGAGTTCAGACCGTTGTAGACAACCCATCCGCCCTTGGCGGCCTGGACCAGAAGCTTTTCAAACACCTTTGCGCGCTTTGCCATATTGACTTTCTCTCCTGAAGGTTGATTGGTTTGTGTCGGCCGTGCTCTGTGTTGCGAAGCCCGAGAACTGCGGCCTAAGGCATTGGAAGGCGGGAGCGATTCAAGACTTCAACGGCAACGAGATGCGCTGCCTCAGTAGGCAATACCGCCATTTAAATAGATGCATTTCATCTTCAAGAGTACGCACGTTGGGGCAGCCGATCGAAGGGGAGGCTAGCGAACGGCAAGATCCTGCATTGAATGGGGAAAGCGGGCGGTGAATGGGACGGTCGGCGGGCAGGCATTTGCCCGGCGGACGGCTATGGAGATGTAGCCGCGGATGTGGATGTGGCGTCGCCGGCGCTGACCCGATTAAGGATGCGCTGTACAAAGATGACGCGCACGTGGATGTGGCTGGCGATGGTGGGGAGGAACTCGGTGATCAGGTTGTCTTCGGGTTCGGTCGCGTATCCGATCATGATGCGCCTGGTGGTTGAGGGACCATCGTCGGCGATGCCGGGGACGTAGAGGTTGCTGATCTCCGCGCAGATGGGATTGGTGAGGAGAGCCGCGTAGTTCGGGATCCGCTTAGCGTGATCGTTCTCGGCGAGAAAGGTCTCGTCGACGGCGTGGAGGATGCGGCGCGGAATGCTGCGCTTCGGCCAGCGATGGTAGTGCGGGTCCTCGCGGGTGATGGAGGGAATGAGAAAGGTGCCGAAGAATTCGCCGGTCGCGTCCTGCACATAGCTGTAGCCGATGTTCTTGCCGAAGCCGCGCCAGGCGGGGCCATAGGCGGTATGCGAGTCGCTGCCGATGGTGTAGCCGGCGGTGCCTACGATGGTCATCAGGTTGAAGGGGTTTACCAGATTGCGGAAGGCAAGACGGGCCTTTTGCCTGGGAGTGAGCGGTATGACGGCGGGAGTGTTGAGGAAGCGATGGTAGGGGTTGGGAGCGGGAGCGGCGGGGATGGTTGCAGTGGCGGGGGCGGGGGCTTCCGGGAGCAGGTTTGACGGCGCCGGCCGCTCCGGTGGGGGCGCGGTGCCGGGTGTAGCTGGTGCGGGCGATGGTGGCGCGGGGGACGGCGGCGTGGCTTGGGGAGCGGATGCCTCGGGCATTGCCGTGGCGGGCGTCTGGGGCGCGGGCGCAGCCGGTGCGGGAGGGGCCGGCGCAGGGGTAGCCTGGGCAAGGATTGCGGCAGGACAGAGGGAGGTCGCCGAGAGGGCGAGCGACAGCGACGAGGTCAACAGAAGTGTTCGCAAGAGCCCGCTTCCCGGTCGAACTTCTCCATAGTCTATACACGCGTGAGTGGAGAAATTGCACTGTTATTAAGAGCTAGACGACCGGATAAGGGGGAAGGTCTATTGGGTGAGGTGGGATTTGAAGAGGAAGCCACCGAGAAACTCGGTGATGAGGTCGCCGAACGCGGATCCAGCGAGCGAATCGGCAAAGGTTTCGACGGTCTGTTTGCCGTTGCGATTGACTTGCGGGTAGTAGGCGTTGGTGAGGACTGACCCGGCGAGGTTTCCACCCATCAGGGCGAAGTTCGGGGTGGGGCGTCCGTCGTCGGTACGGGTGATGAGGGGGCGGGTTGCCGCGTAAAGGGCGCGCGCGACAAGATTGTGCGCCGGGCCGAGGCGGTAATAGCGTGGGTCCTCGTGGAGCAGGGGAGCCATTGCGCTTTCGCTGAGCAGGTCTTCGGTCGTGGCGCGGATTGCGGCGTCGCCGAGGCGCCGGCCGAATGCGCCTCGGTCGGTGCCGTAGTTGGGGCTACCGTTGGTGATCTGTTCGTACCCCGCCGCAGCGAACCACCCGACCGCGGGAAACAGCGAGAAAGTGGAGTGAAAGCCCATCCGCACTTTGTCGCCAGGGGTGAGAAGCGGGGCAGACTGGCCGGGCTGGATGTGAAGTTCGGTGCGCGGCGCCTCTGGCAGCGAGCTTGTCGCGGGAGTGGTTGCGGCAGTGGTGGAGGTGACGCGCGACGAGAAGCCGGCAGCAGGGGGATCGGCGCGGTTGGAGTCGTGCTGGGGTGGGGAGATTTGCGGCGAGACAGCCGGCGCGGGCGACTTCGGTTGGTCCTGGGCAAGGATGGGGTTGGGTTGCGCGGTTGCCCCGAGGAGCACGACTCCCGCGGCGAGTGCGCGAATCAGGGCTTGCCGGATTGCCGATCTGCAGCAGTGGCTGCTTTGCATGAAGAAGCCTCGCTTCCGCAGGTGCGTCCCGCGGAGGTGGGAAACTGCGGAGGTCGAAAGATACGACTCGTTTGCGGTCCGACGAGACCACTCCACAATACCGACGCTGCGGCGGTGCGGACGGTTGCCTGTGGGTAAGGCCGGGGGTGGAAAGCGCGGATTACCAGTCGGGCACTGCGAGGCCGAATAACACGATTCCGCGATTGACTGGCGGTTTTCCGCGTCTCAATACTTGAGGGTGGAGAGGTGTCCATGGCGAATGACGACGCGAAGCGTTGGGAGCAGCAGGTGCGGGATGCCGCGGCGCGCACCGAGGAAGAGCTTCGACGCGTGATGACCTATATCAACGACGAGGTGGTTCCGGACATCCGGCGTAATGGGTCGCAGGCGCTGCGGTTCGCTGCGGGTGAGTTGGAGAAGCTGGCACGGCGCATGGACGATCGCCGCGCGGCTGCGTCCTCACCGGGCGAGAGCAAGGAGAAAACGCCGCGTTGAACAGGATTCTCCATCGCCGAAATCTCAGGCTGGGCGCGCTCTTGCTGGTGCTGGGCGTGGCGGGCTGCCACCACAAGAATCCGCGCGTAGCGTATCAGCCGCCGCCGCCGCTGACACCAGCGACGAGCGGGAGCCAGACACAGCCCCCGGCGCGACCAGCTGCCCGCAGCGCGACCACCCGGATTCCGGCTGCGGGAACAGCGGCGAGTTCGGGCCTGACGCCGCGCGGCAAGCCGGTGTCAAGCGAAGTTGGGTTGGCGAGCTGGTATGGGCCGCCGTACACCAATCGCAAGGCCGCGGACGGCAGCGTCTACGACCAGAACGCGATGACGGCCGCGCATCGCACGCTGCCGCTGGGAACCATTGTGCGGGTGACGAATCTCACGAACGACCAATCCGTGCTGGTGCGCATTACCGATCGCGGGCCGTTTGTGGACGGGCGAATCATCGACCTGTCGCTGGCCGCGGCCAAGATGGTGGACCTCTATCGTCCGGGCACGGCGAAGGTGCGAGTGGAGGCGTTTGCGCCGCCCGAGGGGTCCGACCCGGTGGGGAAATGGTGCGTGCAGATTGGCGCGTTTCTGGATCCGGAGGACGCGATCCAACTGAAGAACGACCTGACGCGACGGTACGCGACGGCTAAGGTGATCGAGTTCGCCGGGCCTACGGGCCATTGGGTGCGGATCAATCCGCAGAACCTGGACCGGGCGACGGCAGATCGGATCGCGGACAGCATTCACATTCCCGATCCGGGGGCGCAGCCGTATATTGTGCGGCTGAATTAACGCTGCGGAAAGAAAGAACGCGATGCGGCGTTTGCTGGAAGTCTAGGTTGCGAGGCTCCAATCGAAGGTGAAGCACATACGCAGCATGTCACCCTTCTTCGCGTCTGTGCAGTGGATCATGTAGAGAGAAGGGCTGACTGGCGCTGTCCCCACCGCGTGGGGCTGGTTGTCGGATTTTCGATCAATGAAAGCGTTCTTGAGGCGGATGAAACGTTCGGCATTGGGGATGGAGGAAAAATCGACCACGAGGCGAATGTCATCGGAGTCTTCCGGTACGGAGCTGGCAAAGTCCTGGTTGGGGCCCTGAAGTCCGTTTTCGAAGTGGGAGATGGTCAAAACCGTGTCTGAGTCGCTGACGTCGATTTGGACCATCTCTTTTACAAAAGCTGCGCCAAGATCGCGGAATGCGATCTGGTCCTGCCAGGGGATGGCCAGCCGGGCATCCACGACTCCGCTCGACCGCTCAATGCGCGAGGAGAGGGGACGCTTGGTGGGGTAGAGCTCCAGGGTGTAATAGACCGCTTCATCATAGACGGCAACGGAACGGTCCGCTGGCTCGAGACGATCGACTGTACGGTAGTAGCAGGGGCCACTGGCGGTCGCTCGATCCACGAGGTGGGTGACTGCGACATAGAGGAGCTTGCGATAACTCGGCGTCCTCGAAGCGGGAGCTTCGACACTGTTCGCGGGCTGGAGGAGGATCCTTACGGGACCGAGCTTTGCACTGGCGTTGAGAGTGCCCTTGCTCGCCAAGTAGATCGCCAGGCCCATGAGAAAAAGAAGAATAATCCCCAGCGCAATGAGAACTATGTTCAGGATGAACCGGTTGGATGGGTCGAGAAGACCTTTGACAAGGGCTTCGCTCATGATCGGAATGCCTGTCAGCGCTGCAAGATAAGTGCGATGACAGCTTTATAACATGAAGGGGCGCTAGAACGAGGCGGTCGGCGTAATCCATGCCGTAGCAGATGACGAACTGGTTTGGAAAGGGCACATGTAGTCGGCCTCGGTAGGGATGAGGGAGATGCAGCGATTTGTCCCCTGGGGACAGGCGCGCTTCTATTTCGCGGGCGATTCGGCTGGCGGCGGGCCGTAGTAGGGTAGCTTTTGTTGCTCGGTGGTGGCTCGCTTTACGCCAATGTCGTCGAAGAGAAGGCTGGGCGCGATGGTGGTGGTGGGGATGGTGCCGAGCGAGTTGTCGACGTATTCATCGTCGCCGGCGGCGATGATGCCGGAGCGGAGGCTGCGGTTATCCAGCTCGTCGAAGACCGCGCCGCGCACCAGCGTACGAGTGCCGTCGGGATGCACCAGGTAGAGCAGCCGCGGCGCAAGCTCTCCGCCCAGCGTTTCGACGGCATAGACATCGCGGCCCTGGTCCTTGGCCATGGCGAGCAGGCGCGCGTTGATGGCGGAGGCACTGAGCGGGGCATTCGACTTGAAGATCATGACTCCGGCGCTGGAACGCGCAGCCTGACCGACTGCGGCGCGGCCGTGGCCGTTCGATTCGGGGAAGTCGCGGATAGGCGTGCGGCCGATGAGATAGTTTTCGAGCTTGCCATCCGTGACCACGTTGACGGCCTGAGCCGGCACGCCCTCGTCATCCACCGCATAAGCCCCGAGGAGCGAGTGACCGGCGAAGGTGGCCTGCAGTGGATCGTCACTTGCGCTGAGGAATTCAGGCAGCACGCGGGCGTGGAAGCTGGAGGTGTACTCGCCCTGGGTGCGCGCGGTGGTGCCCATCTCCGGACGAGCCGCTTCCACATTGGGGATGAAGAGCCGGTCCATCACGTCGGCGGCGGCGTCTCCGCTGAAGAGCACGGGGCCGTGGTAGTCCTCGGCGGAGACGACCGGGGCGTTGCGCAGGGCCTGCAGGCTCTTCAGATCGTCAATGGTGCGCTTGCGGAACGCAGGCCAGTCGTCGAGTTCCTTGGCGGTTGCGCCGATGGTTCCGTTGTCGCGGGAGAGCGTCATGCCGTCGGAAGCCTGGCCACCCACGCTAATGTTGGCGGCGTAGCCGGAATAGCCGTCGCGCACCACGGTGCCTTCGGTATTGACCAGATAGCGATTGACGGCGAGCGCGCGCAGGTTGGAGGAGGAGTACTGCACGTCGGCGGCGAAGGAGCGGACTTCCGGATCGGACGCGTAAAGGCCGCTGGCCTCCACGATGCGGCGCTTCCACTCCGTGCGATCGATATCCAGCGTGGCGAGTGCCCCGATGTGGACGACGGGCTTGGCGGGAGCGAAATCGTTCTCGGTGGGCGGCGTCTCAAAGCGCTTCAGCGCGGCCTGCTTGGCGGTGTAGGCGCGCAGAGCGTTCTTGTAGGCCTCGTCGGTTGCGGTCCACAGGCAGTAACGAATTGCCTCAGGGTTGTTGTCGGTGGGGGCCAGCGCGACTGAGCCATCGCCGCGGCTGCTGCTGGAGTCGGTGGTGTAGTTGCCGATGCGGATGGTGACGCGCACGATCCTCTGGTGGCCGGTTTCTTCGCGCACGAGCGCGCCGAAGTCGGCGACTGCCTCGTAGGTGGAGAAGTCGTCGAGGCGGTACTCGATGAAGTAGGGCCGCTGCATGCCGGGGAGCAGGAGTTGGGCCTGTTCGCGGTCGAGTTCAGCCTGCATGGCGCGCAGCACGGGGTCGTCCTTGGCTGCATCCTGCGGAGTCGCGGCGCAGGCGAATGAGCAGGAACTGAACAGGATGGAGGCGGCGAGAATTCCGGTGCGGATGCGGTAGGGCCGTGACGGGAGAAGGAACACTCGCATTAATTTGCTCCTTTTCCGGTGTCGATGGCGGCTTTCAGGCCATCGGGCGACGGCGGCGGCAGAATCGGCGGGCGGGCGGTGCCCTGCGCCTGGCGTTGGGTCTCAATCTGGCTGACCAGCATGGCCGGCGCGACTGCGCTAACGGGGATGTTGCCAGACTCCGCGCCGCAGATGCCATTGAAGACGTCCATCTTGTCGCCGGTGGCGAGGATGCTGTTGAGCGCGGCCTGGGGCGTGCCGACGATGCTGACACCGCGCACCAGTTCGTCCGGGCGGCCATCGACATAGACCCGGTAGACCACCAGCGGGATGACCTGGAAGGCCTGCGGCGAACGGCGAGTAGTGACCGCGAAGCCGGAGGAGATGTCTTCGAAGTAGAGGCCGTAGGGTTTGCCCTGCTTCCTGGCCTCATCGATCAGCATCTGCCGCAGTTGAGTTTCCGGCACCGTCTTGGAAGAGGTGACGATGAGGTTGCCCTGACGTCCGGTGGGCAAGTGGCCGGCTTCGGCGCGGCCGTGGCCATTGCTTTGGGCGACGCTGGCGATAGGCAGGCGCGACATGAGGAACGTCTGCAGCACGCCGTCTTTGACCAACTCGACACGTCGGGCGGCCTGACCCTCGTCGTCATAGTCGTAATGCCCGCTGAGCGCAATTCCCTGGAACGTGGTGAGGGTGGGGTCGTCCGCAACACTGAGGAATGAGGGCAGGATGGGTTTGCCGAGCATCTTGGTGAAGGTCTCGCCCTCCTCGTCGCCACGCTGGCGCTGACCTTCCAGGCGGTGGCCGAGGACCTCGTGGAAGAAGACGGCGGCGGCGCGCCCGCTGAGGATGGCCGGGCCGTTGAATGGCTGCGTTATCGGCGCGTCGCGCAGCGCCTCCAGACTTTTGCCCATGGCGAGGGTCTTGTCGGCGAGAGTTTTCTGGTCGGGCAGGTGGGCCACTGCATCGGCCTCGAAGGTTTCCGCGCGAAACAGGTCCATGCCGTCGGCGGCGCGGGTGCGGGCTACGATTACGATTCTTGCGCTATCGCTGGGCGCAGCCACCCGGGCACCTTCGGAGGAGACGAAGTAGTCGGTCTGATTCTCCGCCTGGAACTCGACCTGGTCGGCGAAGACGTCAGGGAATTGCGCGAACAGTTTGGAGGTGTCGCGCAGGCGCTGCTCCCAGGCGGCGCGGTCGACGATCAGGGGCGGCGCGACCGGCAGCACGGCGGTCTGCGGTTTCTCCACGCTGAAGTCGGCGGAGGCGTCCTCTTCTTTGGCGCGCACCTGCTGCTCGGTCTTGACCTTGAGGAAGCCGTCGAGCGCGCGTGCGTAGCCACGGTTGGTGGCGTACCAGAGGGTGCGCGCAATGGCGTCGCGGTCGTCGGTGAGGGGAAGCGGCATGGAGGTGAGCGCGCTGTTGCGGTGGTCGCCGTGGGTGTTATCCTCCGCCGGGCTGCCCAGGCGCACCTGCACGTCGACCAAGCGGATGTGGCTTTCGCGCGAACTGGTGATGGCGCCGAACTGCGCAGTGATGTCGGCCATGCCGGCCTCGGAGACGTCGTAGCTAAGGAAGTAGGGCTTGGGCTGTTGCGCGCCGGCGGCTCCGTCGGAGCCGAGCGAGGCCATGGCGCGCTTCAGTTCCGCGTCGAGCGCGTTGAGCAGAAGAGACTCGCCCGCGGCCGGCTTGGCGGCCGTGGCTGAGCTTGCAAACGCAGGGCTGGCCCCTGCCAACGCGGCTGGGCGCTGAGCGGGCGCTGCTGCGGTCAGCAGTCCGGCCAACGAGACGCCGGCGAGAGTCAGAATTCGGTGACTGCGGCCGAGGCCGGTTCCAGTGATATCGATTTTGAGCTGTGCCATGCGGACCTGTCTTGGGCTGCGAAGTTACGAACTCCAGTGTATCGGAAGCTCCGGGCGGGTTTCTGTTTGGACTTTCTTTGCGCCGGGACGTAACGATGCGGCACACTGGAATGCACGCTTCCGGAGTGGAACGAATGGGCTTTCGCAATACGCTGGTCCTGATGCTCGCGCTGGCCGCCGGGCTGGCTTTAGCGGCCACGCGGCTGGCCCGAACCACCCCCACCGAGGCCGCGGCGGAGCGGTTTGCCGCTCATGATGCGACTGCCTACACCCTGCCGCCCGCGAAGCTGGACAAGGCGGTCGCGCTGGATCGGACGGGCAGGAGGCTGGTGGTCGTGGGGACGATCTGGGCGCTGGCGCAACTGGTGCTGCTGCTGCAGTTGGGCCTGGTCGCGCGCATGCGGGACTTTACGGTTGGCCTGTCGAAGAACCGTTGGGTACAGTGCTACGCTTTCCTGTTTTGCCTGTTGCTGGCTGTCGCCCTGCTGAATCTGCCGCTGGCGATCTATGGGCATCGGGTGGCGCTGAGTTACGGTCTCTCGGTGCAGGGATGGGGCAGTTGGCTGGCGGACAAGGGCAAGCTCTTTGGGCTGGAATGGCTGTTTGGCGGACTGCTGGTGATGCTGATGTTCCGGGTCATTCGCAGATCCCCTGCGCGCTGGTGGTTCTGGGTCTGGATTCCGGCGGTCGGCTGCGTCGTGGCAAGCGTATTCGCGGCGCCATACGTTCTGGATCCACTGTTCAACAAGTTCGAGCCGCTGGTCAGGTCCAATCCCGCGCTGGTTGAGCGGCTGGAGCAGGTGGTCGCGCGCGGAGGGCTTTCGATTCCGCCCGAGCGGATGTTTCTGATGAAGGCGAGCGCGAAGTGGACTGAGACGAATGCCTATGTCACCGGCTTCGGCGCGTCCAAGCGGGTGGTGGTGTGGGATACGACGATCGCCAAATCCACGCCGGACGAGATCGCCTTCATCTTCGCCCACGAGATGGGACACTACGCGTTGGGGCACGTGGTGGTGGGCACGGCAATGACGTGTGTTGCCCTGCTGCCATTCTTCTGGCTGGGCTATCACGGTATGCGCCTGCTGCTGCGGCGATACGGCACCGCCTGGCGGATTCCGTCGCAGGAGGATTGGGGCGCGCTGGCGGTACTGGCGCTGGTGCTGCTGACGCTGGCAACGATTGCCGAACCGTTCGACAACGGCGTTAGCCGGGCTATCGAGCACGACGCCGACGTGTACGGGCAGGAGGCTGTTCATGGCATTGTGTCCGATCCGCAGGCGGTCGGGCTGCGCAGCTTCCGGGCGATGGGCGAGGATTCGCTGGATGACCCCACGCCGCACCCAATGTTCGAATTCTGGTTTGACACTCATCCGCCAACCCGGTTTCGCGCTGCGTTTGCGGAGGCGTACGATCCCTGGGCCGCGGGTGAGCATCCGAAGTATTTTGCGAAGTGACGGTGTGTGTGCTGAGTATATTGAGTGAGTAGAATGCCTGCCAGGCATCTCAATCACATTGCCGGCGAGGTCAATACGATGAGTTCCGATTGTCTGTTCTGCAAGATCGCTACCGGCGCGATTCCGGCCAAACGGGTGGTTGAGGACGATCTGTGCCTGTGTTTCGCCGACATCAATCCCCAGGCCCCGACCCATCTGCTGATTATTCCCAAAGAACACATAGCCTCCACGGCGCATGCGGAGCAGGAGCATGCGTTGCTGCTGGGACATATGGTCGCCAAGGCCGCCGAGGTGGCGCGCAGCGCGGGGCTGGATCGCGGCTATCGCATCGTGATTAATACCGGAGTGGACGGGGGCCAGACCGTCGACCACCTGCATCTGCATCTGCTGGGCGGGAGACATATGACCTGGCCGCCGGGCTAGATAGCTCTGAGATTTGAGAACGGATAAGGGATAATGGCGAAGGGCGTACGAGGAGCTTCCTTGGAGTCGACGCAATCGCAACCCGGCCAAACTGCTGCGGAAGACGCCGGTTCAGGTCCGGACGGCGCCGGGGAATTCGCGGCCGCGGGTGTGCCGTTGTGTGTGGACCTGGATGGCACGCTGGTGAAGTCGGACACGCTGATGGATACCGTGATTGTGTTGGCACGGCAGAACCCGGGCTCGCTGCTGGAATTTCCCGGGTGGATCCGGCAGGGAAAGGCGGCGTTCAAGCGAAAGGTCACGTCGCTGGCGGCGATTGACGTTGTCCATCTGCCCTACAATCAGCCGCTGCTGCAGTATTTGCGTCAGGAGCACGCAGCAGGCCGGGAGATCTACCTAACCACCGGGGCGGATACCCTGCTGGCCGAGCGCGTGGCGGCGCATCTGGGCATCTTTGCCGGCGCGCTCGCGTCCGACGGCAACATCAACCTGACCGGCCATAACAAGCTGGCGGCGTTCCAGCAGCGGTTTCCGGCGGGCTTTTGCTATATCGGGAACGCGCGGCCCGATGTGCCTTTGCTGACCCATTGCATCGATCCCATGGTGGCGAATCCGGACTTTGGCTTGCGCGCAGGAATGCGCTCCGCGGGGATTCTGCCGGTGCGGACGTTTTACGATGCGCCGTCCAAATGGAAGGCTTGGCTGCGTGCCATAAGGCTGCACCAGTGGGCAAAGAACACGCTGATCTTCCTGCCCGTCCTGCTGGCGCACGTACGCGCCGCCGGGCCGTGGGTGGCGGCATTCCTGGCCTTCCTGAGTTTTGGGCTGTGTGCGTCGGCCACCTATATTGTCAACGACCTGCTGGACCTGGAGGCGGACCGTCACCATGCACGCAAGCGCCGGCGGCCATTTGCGTCGGGCGAGCTGTCGCCGTTTGCAGGCGTGGCAACGATCGCCATCTTTCTGGCATTGTCGCTGGCGCTGGCGTTGCTGCTGCCGGGCGCGCTTGCGGCGGTGTCCCCGCAACTTGCGCTGGCCGAACCATGGGGGTTTGTGGAGTGGCTTGGGGTCTACGCCGTTTCGACGCTGGCATATTCGTTGCGCCTGAAGCGGATGGTGATGGTGGACGTGATTGTGCTCGCCGGCTTGTATACCATCCGGATGCTGGCCGGATGCGCGGCGGCGGGGGTGGTGGTTTCTCCGTGGCTGTCGGCTTTCTGCGTCTTCTTCTTTCTGTCGCTGGCTTTTGTCAAGCGCTTCGCGGAACTGGAGAGCATGCGCCTGCGCAACCCGGACGCGGCGGCAATTACCGTGAAGGGTCGCGGATATCGCGTCTCCGACCTGGAGCAACTGCGCAGTTTTGGCACGGCAAGCGGATATGCGTCGGTGATCGTCTTCGTGTTCTACATCCAGAATGAGGTCGCGGCGAGCCTGTACGCGCACCACACGCGCCTGTGGCTCCTGTTTCCGGTGCTGCTGCTTTGGCTGAACCGGCTGTGGCTGCTGGCATCGCGCGGCGAACTGCACGAGGACCCGGTGGTCTATGCCCTGACCGATAAGCGCAGCCTGCTGCTGGGCGTGCTGGTGGTGGCTATTGTGCTGTCCGCGCTGTAGGGGTGGGATAGACTGGAGTAGATGAAAACGCGGGATATCCTTCGCCTCGTCCTGGACGAAGGTTGGTATCAGGTAGCGCAGCGCGGCAGCCACCGGCAATTCAAGCATCCTTCGAGACCTGGCAAAGTCACCATCGCCGGACATCCCTCGGAGGAGATGGACGAAGGAACCCGCAAGAGCATCTTCAAGCAGGCAGGAATAAAGCCATGAAGGAATACGCGGTTGTTTTCGAGAAGACTTCCACAGGCTGGAGCGCCTATGCACCCGACCTGCCGGGCCTCGGCGTGGCAGGGCCAACCTACGAGGCGACGGAAGAGCTTATCCGCGAGGGGATTGCCTTTCACATCGAGGGATTGCTCCGCGACGGAGAGACTGTTCCCGAACCGACTACACGTGTAGCCAGAATGCCTATCTCCGCATGAACTATTGATGAACGACGCTATCCCCCAGCTTCCCAACTACGATGAATCCTCCCTGGACGCCGCCTTCGCCACGCTGGCCGAAGAAGTTCGCGGCGAGACTGCGGGTGGCCTGGATGCGGAGGTATTTCGCCTGCGCTGGCTCGGCCGCAAACAAGGCCGGCTGAAGCTGATCAGCGACGCGTGGCTGAAGTCCGCACCTCCTGAAGCACGCAAGCCCCTAGGCATGCGCTTCAACCAGCTGAAGCAGCAGATTGAAGCCGCGCTGGCGAAGGCTGAATCTGCTCCGGCTGCGCGGGTGGTGAAAGCGGGCATCGACATTACACTGCCGGGCACGGTGCGTACGCCCGGAATTGAGCACCCGCTGCTGAAGACGATGAACGAAATCGTTTCTGTTTTTCACCATCTTGGCTACTCGACCGCGCTGGGCCCGCAGGTGGAGAGCGATTTCTATAACTTCGAGGCGCTGAACTTTCCGCCCAACCATCCCGCGCGCGACACGCAGGACACGCTGGTGCTCGCCGGACAGCAGTCCAAGCCCTCGCGCGACCGGCTGCTGATGCGCACTCACACTTCGCCGGTGCAGATCCGCACCATGATCGCCCAGGCACCGCCCATCCGCATCGTGGTTCCGGGCAAGGTGCACCGCAACGACGCGGCCGACGCCACCCATTCGCCCGTCTTCCACCAGGTCGAGGGACTGTGCGTGGACACCAACATCACCTTCTCCGACCTGAAGGGAACCCTGGATCATGCGATGAAGGAACTGTTCGGGTCGGACGTGAAGACACGCTTTTTCCCTAGCTTCTTTCCCTTCACTGAGCCGAGCGCCGATGTGCAGGTGAGCTGTATCTTCTGTGGCGGCAAGGGGTGCCGCAAGTGCAAGCATTCCGGCTGGATCGAGCTGCTGGGGTGCGGAATGGTGGATCCGGCGGTGTTCGCCTCGGTCACCGAAGTGCGCAGGAAACACAATGCCGCCGATGACGCTTACAATCCCGAAAAAATCAGCGGCTTCGCCTTTGGCATGGGTGTCGAGCGCATCGCGATGATTCTGCATGGCGTGACAGACATCGGCCAGTTCTATTCGGGCGACATGCGCTTTCTGGAGCAATTCGCATGAACATTCTGACGAAGTGGCTCCGTTCCTATTTGCCCGGGCTTCCTGTGGACGACCGGCAACTTGCCGACGACCTGACCCTGCGTGGCATTGCGGTGGAGGGTGTGCATGATCTTGGCGCCGGCAACGGCCATTTGTTTGAGATGGACATCACGACCAACCGCGTCGATGCGATGAATCACTACGGCATTGCGCGCGAGGCTGCGACGATCTACGGCCTGCCGCTGCTTCCGTTGGATGCGACGCTGCCTGCGGCGGCGCTTGCAATGCGGCCGTTTCCGGTTGCGATCGAGGCGCCGGAGTTGTGCGGGCGCTTTACGGCTCGCGTGCTGCGTGGAGTGACCATCGCGCCGTCAACGGGCCGGGTTGCCGAGAACTTCGCGCTGATCGGATCCAAGGCGATTTCGAATGCGGTGGACGCGTCGAACTTTGTGCTGCAGGGTATGGGGCATCCGACGCACGCCTTCGATCTGGACAAGATTGAGGGTGGCATTGTTGTCCGGCTGGCACACAAAGGAGAGCAGCTGCGGCTGTTGGACGGTACGGAGCGCACACTGGAGGCGGACGACCTGGTGGTTGCCGACCACGCGAAAGCGCTGGGGCTGGCGGGCGTGATGGGCGGCTGGGATTCCATGATCACGGCGGAGACGAAGAACATTCTGGTGGAGGCGGCGTGGTTCGATCCGGCCTGCGTGCGGCGCAGTTCGCGGCGGCACGGGCTGCACACCGATGCGTCGCACCGCTTCGAGCGTGGGGCGGACTTCAACGCGTGCGCTACGGCGAATGCGCTGGTGGCGAAGCTGATTCTGGAATACGGCGGCGCACCCGAGGGGGAGCTGGTGGATGTCGTTATTCCTGCGATGGCGGCGCGGACGGCGAATCGGTCGCCAATTGCGCTCTCGGTGGGACAAGTCCGACGGCACCTGGGAGCGACGCTCGACGATCTGCCGAATCGATCTGCGCTGACTGCGGAGCTGGTTCGCCAGTATCTCACCGCGCTGGGATGTGAACTGACGCAAGCGGATTCCAGTGAAGCGTTTGCGGTCAAACTACCGAGTTGGAGGCTGGACCTGGAGCGCGAGATCGATTTAGTGGAAGAGGTCGCGCGGGTCTACGGCTACAACCGCTTTGCGGACACGCTGCCGGCCGCGCTGCCGGTGACGGTGCATCCGCTGGCGGCCGCGGAGCACGTGGTGCGGACGCGGCTGCTCGCGCTGGGATACTCGGAGGCAATCTCCAGCAGCTTCGCTTCGGAGGCCGACGGCGCGCTATTCGGTGCGGCTGCGCGCGGAGCAATCGAGTTGGAAAATCCGCTTTCGGAAGAGGCACGACTACTGCGGCCTGCGCTGGCTTCGGGCATGATTGCGATGCTTGCGCACAACCTGAACCGCGATGTGCGCGAGGTGCGGTTGTTTGAGCAGGGCGCCGTTTTCACGGGCTCGGCCGAGACGGTGATCGAGTTGCCCAGCCTGGCGCTTGGGCTGACGGGGGAGCCCGCGGCGACGCGGCTGCACAGTGCCAGGGACGCCGGAATTTATGAGCTGAAGGGAGTCATCGAGTCGCTGTTGCGCGAGTTCGCGGTGTCATCCGATAGCCTGAGCGCGAGTGCGGCGGAGGCATTGACGTTCTCGCCGGATACGCCGGCGTGGCTTGAGCCGGGACGCGGTGCGACGGCGCTGCTGGCGGGCTCGCCGATCGCGTGCTTCGGAGAACTGGCGGCTACGGAGCGCGAAGCGAGGAAGCTGCGCCAGCCCGTCCACCTGGCGGAGGTCAATCTGGAGACGTTGTACAAGCTTCCGCTGCGGCGGGCCACGGCGCGCGAGGTGTCGCGTTTCCAGGCTGTGGAACGGGACTTCTCCTTTACCTTTGCCGATGCGGTTCAGTGGGGGACGATCGCCGAGGCGGTTGAAGCGCTGGCAATTCCCGAGTTGACGCGAGTGGCGCCGGTGGAGATTCTTCGCAATGCCAAGTCCGCCAGCGTGCCGGCCGGACACTACGCGCTGCTGCTGCGATGTGTCTTCCAGTCGAACCAGCGAACGCTGCGCGAGGACGAACTGGCGCAGTGGTCGTCCCGGCTGATTGCGGCGTTGACCGCGCTGGGTGGTGCGCTCCGGACGTAGCTGTCTCGCGGCGAATTAAGACCACATTTTGCACAGTCCGGCAACGCCCGTTGTGGGGGGCAATCCGCTCTATACTGCGAATATGAGTTCTGGTGTGAGTGTGGATGAGTTTCAGGCGCTCGAGCAGAAGGTGCTGCGGGCAGTGGAGATCGTTAAGCGGGAGCGCGAGGCGCGCGGGGCGGCTGAGGCGGAAGTTGCGGCCTTGCGGGAGCAACTCGCGAGCCAGGAAGCCGTGAAAAGCCAGTTGCAGGCTGCCGAGAGCCGTGCCCATGCGGCGGAGAGCCAGATTGCCGCGCTGGATCGGGATCGCGAGGCGGTGCGCCAACGCGTGGAGAAGATGCTGCAGCAGATGGACGAATTGTTATAGTGCGGCGATCGGGATTCGAGCGACCCGAGAGGAGGTTCGCGTGACGGAGAAAGACGGCAAACGCGGTGAGGCCGCCGTAGCGGGCGAGAGCGGCAGATCTGCAGGCGCAACTGCGGGCGTGCCCCCCGGCCAGGATGCAGTGAGCGTCGATATCTACGACCAGGTCTATCACCTGCGCGGACCCGACACCGGGCACATCCAGCAGCTGGCAGCCATGGTGGACGAAAAAATGCGTGCGGTTGCGGCCCATGGAAGCACGGTGGATTCGCTGCGCGTTGCGGTGCTGGCGGCGTTGAATATCGCCGATGAACTGACGTCATTGCGCTCGCGCTACGAAGCGCTGGCCGGAAGCATGGGCCAGACTGAAAATAGCCTGCGCTCGCGCGCGGGAACGCTGGCGGGCATGCTGGACGAGGTGCTGGAAGACCGTCGCGCTGGGTGACGGGTTTGCCGCTGCGAGTCTAAGCGTCTTTGCGATAGAGGAGGTCGCGCATCGCCTTCCTCCTGGCTGCATTCACTTCCGCCACGGACTTCCGTTCACCGGCATCCATCGGGCGCGCCGCGCTCTGTTCAGCAGCCTCCGGCTCGCTGCAAGTTGGACAACGGTTGGCAAAGCCGGGCTTGTCGGGCCTAAGCTCGAACTCCTGGCCACAGACGACGCAGACTTTGATTGGAAGAGCCATCGCTGTTGTTAAATTTAATACAAATTGAGAACGCTCGCCAGACTGAGACGGAGCGAAAAATGCCCACATCCCGGAGTCGAGATGTGGGCGTTCTTGTTTCCGAAATGGCGAGCGGCTAAAACCGGTCACGTCGGTGTGCGCGGGTTCAGAACGAGAGCAACCGATCGAAGAATGAGCGGTAGCGCCTCAACGCCTGGCGCAGGTCTTCGGTGTTGGCATTGTCGCCCCTGGCCCATTGATCTTCGAGGTGGGCTCGTTCTGCGGCGAACTGCTCCGCGATGCGCGTTATCACATTGGCGACGAGGCTGTCCGCCTGTTCCACGGCCTGGCGGGGTTCGTCGACGAAGGAGGTCTGGATCCGGTCCCAGCGCGCGCGGTAGTTATACAGTTCGTCGTGGGGGAAGAGCGCACTCGCGTCGGTCGATGCTGCAGTGTCACCGGTGCCTTTGGCTGGAGGCGTGGCCGCGGGCAACTGGATTGTGGGATGATCGGCGGCTGCTGTCCCGTCAGGCTGATTTGGATCAATTGCTTCAGCGCGATCTGGACGAGGCGTGGCAGGACGGGCGATGTCGGCGGTTGTCAGGCGTTCTTGTTCAAGAAGCGAGTCTCTCACGGGGGTCTCCTACTCTTTGGGGTTTGCCTGTCTCAAGCAGTTCATCGAACAACGATCGGAAATAAACCATGGCCTGGCGCAGTTGCTCCGTAGTGGACTGGCCCAGGGCGTGGCGTACAGTAAATTCCCGTGCCGAGCGGTAATTTTGAACCACCGTCGGGTAGTTGACCGAGATATCGGCGGCGCGCTGCTCGAAGTCGGCCATGGGGTAGCCGCGGGCAGCCATAACGGTGGTGACGAGTTTGTCGGCCTCGGTAACAGCCATGGAGGGATCGTCGACGAAGCGGTTCTGTATGGCTGTCCACTCGGCGGCGAAGCGCTGGCGATCGACCGGGGTGAGGGGGCGAAGAGTAAATTTTTCAACGCGCTTTTCGCGCTCGATAAGAATGGCTTCTGCCTGGCGCGAGTCGCCCTGCATGCTGAGGGTGCGGTCGTACTCCGGCCCGAACTGCTGTTTGAGATGCTTGCTCCTGCGCGCGCGAACGATCATGATGGCGGCGATCACGATCAGGGCGACAACAATAATGACGACTGGGATCAGAATGCGATTATCCATCGATTCGGTACCTCTCTATCGTGAGATGCGAAGTCAACGATGGGCGATGTCAGTGGTAGCGGGACTGAGCAACTGGCATACCTTGGCCGGTAACCTATCTAAAATCCGCACGCACAAGTTCGCGCCGAACGCCGGTTTTGCTGCGATGAAATGAGTGGGTCGGCAGGTGCGCTTGACGGTGTTTGAAAGGCAGGTATATTTTTGGTTTTTCTCCAGGGCCATGTGTCTAAATCCGATCGGCGTCCGCCGGCAGAGATCGGCGGCAGGAGATTTCCATGCGTGTGATGTTGACTGCCAGTTTTCCTCTCGATCCCTTCAATGCGGCGGTAAGAGACGGCTCCGCGGGAGCCAAGATGCAGAAGATCCTTGGGGCGCTGAAGCCTGAGGCCGCTTACTTTATGGACCACCACGGCAAGCGGTGCGCCGTCCTTATCCTGGACTTGGCGAACGCTTCCCAGATTCCCGCAGTGGCCGAACCGTGGTTCCTGACGTTCGATGCGAGCGTCGAGATTCATCCGGTAATGACGCCCGCGGACCTTGGCGCGGCCGGCCTGGAAAAGCTGGGCAAAGAGTGGGGTTGAGCGCCGGGCGGTGCGACCGGACGCAGGCGAGCCCCACTCTTCCGAATGAGGCTTGCCTGCATCTGGCTTACCTGGCGGTAGCTGCCCGGGGGTCAGAGGTTTGCGCTGCGGTTGC
Source organism: uncultured Acidobacteriaceae bacterium (assembly GCA_963764735.1). Classification (GTDB taxonomy): domain Bacteria; phylum Acidobacteriota; class Terriglobia; order Terriglobales; family Acidobacteriaceae; genus Edaphobacter. The sequence goes on along the minus strand of CAVXTS010000002.1, from coordinate 3,136,203 downwards.
CGGAGATGAGGCGGACGATCCAGGTAAGGATGACGGCTCCGATGACGGCAATGACGATGCTCATGATAAGGCCCTGCTGGCCGACTCCTCCAATGCCCAGGTGGGAGGCGAGGAAGCCGCCGATGACGGCGCCGATCAGGCCGACAAGGATGTCCATGAAGAAGCCGAAGCCGGAGCCCTTCATGAGCTTTCCGGTGATCCAGCCTGCGAAACCTCCGATGATGATCCAAGCGATGAGTCCGTGTCCGTCCATGTGTGTGTTCTCCTGGGAGCCAAGTTTCCTGGCTTCGGGGCCAGGATCAACTAGGAAAGAGGCTCGGCGCGGAATTATATGCCAGGGGTGGTTGACAGCGCTCGCGCTTGACTGTTGAATCCAGAGGCATCAGGAGGTGGGAGATGGCTCTCAGCTTTGCCGCGGATATTCGGCCGCTTTTTCGGGACGAGGACGTTGACTGTATGAAGCCCATGGGGATCGACCTGGATGATCCGGCGTGGATGTGCGTTGCCGCCAATGCGCAAAGTGTCCATGGGGCGGTGGCCGACGGATCCATGCCTCCGGACGATCCGTGGCCGGCGGAGCGAGTTGCGCTGTTCAAGCAGTGGATGGACGCGGGCTGTCCCCGGTAGAAGTTGCAGGACAGGTGGCAGGTTGGGGGTCGAAGATCGTGGGACAGTGGATGAACTGGAACCTGATGTCGCTGATCGAGCAGTTGGGATTGCGCTCGGCGGCGGGAGTGCCGGCAGGACTGCGCTCGCATGTGGGCTGGGAGTAGCCGGCTGGTTGAGGTTCGAGGATGAAGGACTCGGCGTGCCGGGCCTCTCGTGTCCCTCAGGCCCCGCTCGGTGAATTTGGATATGGGCAAGTCGCCAAAGATTACAGGGTGGCCGGGGCAGGAGAGCTTTCTTCAAGTTCGCGCTGGTGTTTGAGGCAGTAGACAGCCCACGGTATTTGTTTGAGTCTCTTTTCCTCGATGGGCCGGCCGTCAACCTGGCATTTGCCGTAGGTGCCGTTTTCAATGCGTTTCAATGCGGCCCGAACCTGCTGCAATAGCGCGGTGTCCTGATCCGCTTCCTTCAGGGGAAGGCCTGCCTCTTCATCCATGACCGCTTGATCGCTCCAATCCCGGACCCGCTCGCCAGTCTCGCCCGCGGCGTTGTGTTCGGCGCGGCTTTCCTGAGCGAGCAGTTCTCGCTCCTTGGCCAGAAGCATCGTTTTGTACTCTTCATGGGCCATGGCGGCCTCCCGGGGCGAGTTCTTGCAGTCTACGCCAATCCGCAGGGGCAAGAAGTCACAGGTGGCTGCCGATTGGGTATTCTGTTTGCCGGCATCGAACCGGGGTTGGTATCGAAGTGCTGACTGGAGGCTGAAGCATGACAACCGGGGTGGTCACGACCGAGGTCTCAGCGGGCGATCCGATTCCGGCTAAGTGCGGGGTAATCCGGGTGCATGTCGCGGAGCTGAGACAGTTGTTCAACTCCATCGATCCGTCTCCGTTTCGCAACCGCGACCTGGATCCCAAGGCGGAGGAGTTCATCGTGGGTTGGGCGAAGGACTTTAGCCGCAAACAGCCGCTGGCGCTGGTGGTCAGCATCGACCGGGCTGCGGGGCTGCCGGACGAAGCGGCGGTGCTGCGCGACTCGATCCACGAGTTCTTCCGCCAGCGCGCACTGGGATTTCGGCAGCGGCTGCGCGAATTACTGCGGGTGGGACGAATCAGCCTCGTGATTGGGCTAGTGGTGCTGGCGCTGGCAGTTGCGGTGGGGAACTTTCTGGCCAGTTTGATGAAACGCGGCGATGTGGGGCAAATCCTGCAGGAGATGATGATCGTCGGCGGCTGGGTTTCCATGTGGCGGCCGCTGGAGATCTTTTTGTACGACTGGTGGCCGATCGAGGAAGAAGCACGGCTTTCCGATCGATTGGCGGCGATGCCAGTGCGAATCGAGTATCGCAACGCCGAAAGTCCCGAAGCATGGAAGGCAGATTGGCCCGCGGTGGCGCAGGGCGCCGATCGGGCTTCGGTCCCTGCCGCCGCAGCTAAGTCTTAAACGAGCCACCCGTGACGGGCTGCCGCGGGTATCTTCGGCGTTTCAAGGGTTGGCAGCGGTTGGCGCCGGTCCACGGCGGAAGGAGAACCGGACACAGGGATCGGGCGGTTCGAAGGTGAGGGTGCGAACATTGGTCGGGGCTCCGCCGGCAGTGGGCGTGAAAGCCTGGAAGGAGACGGCGAGGGGGTTTGCCCGGCATAGTCCGGGCGGCAGAGGTTGCGGGTTGAGCAGGACTCGCGCTACGAAGAGGCCAGGTGACGGCGCGAAGGCGCCCGAGGCGACGGTGAAGGAGATGCAGGGATCGGGTGGCAGATCCGCGCTGCCGAGAGGCGCAAGGGCAATCCTGTTTTCCGCCAGGACAGCGCCGGTGACGCCGTTGAGGATTTGCAGGGTGACATTCAGGGTTGGAGATGCGGCGGCGGCGGTTGTGGCTGCGGGAGCAGAGGAGGCGGCGGGGAGGTTGTTGGCGGCACAAAACAGAAGCTTTTCGCCACCGGCAGCCAGGACGGGCGCACTGGAGCGGGTAAGAATGCGGGCTGGGTGATCGGATTGCGCGAGCGCGCGTTGGCATGGGCTCAGGGCGGGCGCGACGGCGAGCAGGGCGGCGGCGGCGGCCAATGCATTCACGATAGCTTGTAGACGAGTCATGTGGTTGCTCCTTGATTGCTCCGAAATGACACGATTCCGAGCGGCAGCCGATCCGCCTGCGCAAGACGTGATCTGGGGCCCGGGGGAACGCGGATGGCGGGCGAGAGCGCCACGGTGGGATGAATGATCGCGCCGGTGCGAAGGCGGCGTCAAGGGGAATTTGCGGCTGGTTGGCTTGCGCTCCTGGCAGCGTCATGGCGCTTGCGACTGCTCGAAGGTTACGGAGATGGGACGACCGTCGATGTAGGCATTGTTATTGGTGCCGAGCATGACGGTGAAGGACTTGAGGGAAGCGGCAGGATCGGAAGGGAGGTCCGAGGGGAGTGCTTCGATCCATTCGTCGACATACAGGTCGATCTCGGGGGACGCGCCCTCCTGACGATTGGACAGGATGCGCTGCACGGTGGCTGCATGGGGTTGGCTGTCCGGCTCGTCGAGGTAGGAGAAGAAGAATCGGTCTCCTGGCTTGGGCTGCGACATGGGCGCTCCTTATGGCTTTCCAGATTCAGCGGGGGTCGGACGCCTGTCAGGGCTTGCCGCCGCTTGATCCTCAACGCTGCACCCCCCCCGGGGGGTATATACCAACGATGTGATTGAAACGATTGTTGTTATCGTGTGGGATTCACGAAGTAGTTATTAGTCGATCGGTACCTTCCTGGTGTTGTCCGTGGTTCGTTTCGAGTTGACCGATCCAGCGAAGCTCGGCCACCCCGCGTGTTTTCGCCCTATTTTGCCCTAGTTTAAGTATAGAAAATGGAGCGAAACTCAACTGTACTTTTGGGAGATTTTTGATCTCATTTGGAGGGTGGATTGTGGACGGGTTTTCCACCGTTCAGGGCCCTTGACAAGATTTTGGGACATGGAGTGACCCCCTAAACTGAGACAGAGCGAGAAAGCCCCATTTTCATGGAATGGAGGCTTCAGATCAAGCGAACGTATCGTCATTGGACGCCTGCGGAGAAGCGCGCGGCGGTGGCACAGATGGCTACGTGCAGCTCGAAGACAGCGCCCCCTGTGGTTCGCAAGCCTAAATCCCTTCGCCCATGCTGACGTGATCGACACGCGACGCCTGCTCGGTGCGGTACTGCGCCCGCTCTTCTTCTTCCACTTCCAGGGTGATCGCAGGCTCCATTCTTGCTGTCTGGAACTCGCCATCCAGCTTCTCCAGCCGGGTCTTCAGGCGCTTGACCTCGTCGGCCAGCGCGATGATGACGTCGGAGAGCGGATCGCTCACGTCATGCGGATCGGTGATCAGCACCCGTTTGCCGCCCTGGTAAACGATGTGCGCGGGCACACCGACCACTGTGGAATCCGGCGGCACATCGCGGACGACCACCGAGCCGGCTCCGACCCGCGAGTTTTCGCCAATGACGATGTTTCCGAGGATGTTGGCGTTGTTGCCGACGAAGACACCGTTGCGCAACGTGGGATGCCGCTTGCCTACGTCTTTGCCCGTGCCACCCAGGGTCACGCCCTGGTACAGGGTGACATCGTCGCCCACGATGGCGGTTTCGCCGATGACCACGCCCATGCCGTGATCGATAAACAGCCGCCGCCCGAGTCGCGCCGCGGGGTGGATCTCAATGCCGGTATGGAACCGCGTGATCTGCGACATCGCCCGCGGCAGGAAGCGCCAGCCCTTGCACCAAAGCCAATGGTGGACCCGATGCGACCAGACCGCGTGCAGCCCCGGATAGCACAGCAGCACCATCGCCCGCGAGGTGGCTGCGGGGTCGCGCTCGAAGACGCAACGGACATCTTCGCGAATCGAATCGAACAGGTTCATACGGACGACGTTGGCGTATTGAGCGCCTGCTGGCGCAGTTCCTCAAAGAGCAGAGTGGAAAGATAGCGCTCCCCGAAGTCGGGCAGAACGACGACGATCAACTTGCCTGCGTGCCTCGGCTCGCGCGCCACCTTCAACGCCGCATGCACCGCGGCGCCGGACGAGATGCCGACGAGCAGGCCTTCTTCCCTGGGCAGGCGCCGCGCCATGGCAAAGGCCTCGTCGTTGGTCACCTGGACGATCTCGTCGATGAGTGCGCTCTTCAGCACCTCGGGCACGAAGCCTGCGCCAATGCCCTGGATCTTGTGCGCTCCGGGCGCGCCGCCGGAGAGCACGGGGCTGTCCGTTGGCTCGACCGCGACCGTCCAGAAGCCGGGCTTGCGCGCCTTGATGTATTCGCTGACGCCAGTCAGCGTACCGCCGGTGCCCACGCCGGAGACGAGGATGTCCGCCGTGCCGTCAGTATCGTTCCAGATCTCCGGGCCGGTGGTGGCCAGGTGAATTGCCGGGTTGGCCGGGTTGTTGAACTGCTGCAGCATGTAGCTATGCGGCGTCTGGCGCACCAAGTCTTCGGCCTTGGCGATGGCGCCCTTCATCCCGTTGGCTCCGGGAGTGAGCACAATCTTCGCGCCAAACGCCAGCAGAAGGATGCGCCGCTCCACGGACATCGTCTCCGGCATAGTCAGGATGATTTTGTAGCCCTTGACCGCAGCTACAAATGCCAGCCCGATGCCGGTGTTGCCGCTGGTGGGCTCAATCAACACGGTCTCGCCGGGCTTGATCTTGCCGTCGCGCTCGGCCGCGTCGATCATCGCGAAGCCGATGCGGTCCTTCACGCTGGCTGCCGGGTTGGCGCTCTCCAGCTTGGCGACAACCCTGGCGCTGCATCCCTCCGTCACGCGGTTGAGCTGCACGAGCGGAGTATTGCCAATCAGGTCCAACACGCTTGACGCAATCTTCATCGTTCCCCCTAAGAAGTCACAGGGAAAGCATACCCGTTTTGTCAGATTCTTCGAGGTCGTAAAGCGAGACTCGGAAAGCATAGTGACCCTGATCACATTTTAACTCTCAGCGAATGCATTAGAGTCGGAGCGACGTCGGAATCTGAATATTGTCCCCATGATACTCAGCGGGCATTGAATCGTTGCTGGCCAGAGCGTCAACTTCGGGGACTTATCGCTGAGGTGAGGACATCGACTTCCGGGGGCCGACGGACACAATCAGCCACTTCTACCGCCCCGAACTCGACGTCGTTCGCTTTATTGCGTTCACGCTTGTGTTTCTTTACCACACGCTACCCTCCTGGGACACTGATCTCCGTGTTGACCACCTCCTCAGAGGCTCCGCTCCCGCCTTCTACGCATCCACTCGCGCCTGCTCATTTGGCCTTAACCTATTCTTCACTCTTAGCGCCTACCTTATTTGCGAGCTATTACTCCGCGAGCGCGGGATGGCGGGCACTGTCGCCGTCAAGGAGTTTTACATTCGACGCATGTTGCGTATCTGGCCGCTCTATTACCTTGCAATCATTCTCGGCGTTGTTTGCGCACTCTTGCCGGGCGGCCATCGTAGCAGCCTCTTGAGCATGGGTTGGTTCACTGTCTTCCTGGGCGCCCAGCGCACCGCGCTCACTGGCATGGTCAACAACCCCGTATCTCCGATGTGGAGCGTCTCCGTCGAGGAGCAGTTTTACCTCCTTGCCCCCTGGGCTGTTAAATTCCTAACCCGCAAAATGCTTTACGGGTGCTGTGCCGCGCTCGTTCTCTTAACCAATGTCTGGATTTATCACCTTGGCAGCATTCATGCAGCCTATAGCCGTATCTGGGCGGACTCCCTGGTCCAGTTCGAGTGCTTCGCAGCTGGAATCTTGCTCTGCCTGGTCCTCGGCGGACGAGCGCCCATGCTCGCCATCCCACAGCGACTCCTCTTGATCGCGATTTGTTGCGGTTGCTGGTTTGCAGCTTCCTATGCACTCCACGTCACCTTCGTCCGAACGGCAGAGAATCCAGGCAGTCTTCCTCTCGTTGTTGGCTACGCCCTGGTCGCGTTAGGGTCCGTCTCCATGCTCGTTGCCTTTCTGGGCGCAGATCCGAAGCGCATCCCCGCCTGGGCTGTTTATCTGGGGCGTATCTCGTACGGGCTCTACGCCTATCATGAGTTCGCGCTCTACATCACGAGAAAGCTACCGATCCCTTTATTCCTAATCCGCGCAGTCCAGAATCACCCCCTCAGGGTTTGCCTGAACGCCGGGTTGACCCTTGGCCTTCCCTTCGGACTGACCCTGCTTGTCACGGCGTTCTCCTATCGCTACTTTGAAACGCCGTTTCTAAAACTGAAGCAGCGACATTCGATCGTCGATAGTCGACCGACTCCCTCCGCCGTCTGATCGTCCGCCCACTCCCAGATTGGAGACAGCAAATCCAGATTACGCCTCACCCCACCTCAAACCGGTCGCCGCGCTTCGGCAGCACCACTTCCAGCTTGTAGCGCTCCTCGATTTTCCCTTTCAGCACGGTCATTGCGGGCAGATCGCCGTGCACCAGGAAGACCTTCTTCAACGTGGGCGCGACCGGCGCCATCCAATCCAGCAGCTCGCCCTGGTCGGCGTGGCCGCTGAGCGAATCGATCGACTCCACCTGCGCCCGCACGCGATGCGGCTGCCCGAAGATGTTTACCTCCTGCGCACCGGCCACCAGCTTCGCGCCCAGCGTGTTTTCCGCCTGGTAGCCGGTGATCAGCACCAGGTTCCGCGGGTCCTCGATCCCGTTCTTCAGGTGATGCAGGATGCGTCCGGCCTCGCACATGCCTGAGGCCGACATTACCAAGTAGGGTACGTGCAGGTCGTTCAGCGCCTTGCTCTCCTGGACCGTCTGGGTATAGCGCAGCCGGTTAAAACCGAACGCGTCTTCGCCCCGGCTGAAGAAAGCGTATGCCTCCGGGTCCCATTCCTCCGTATGCTTCTTGAACACCTGCGTCACCGCAGTTGCCAGCGGGCTGTCCACGTAGATGGGAAACTCCGGAAGCTCCCTGGCCTCGATCATCTCGTGCAGCAACAGCACCAGTTGCTGGGTCCGTTCCACGGCAAACGCCGGCACAATGACGTGTCCGCCCCGCGCCAGCACCGCCTTCACCAGCGCCGACGCCTTTGCCTTTACGTCGGCCGCGGGCGGATGCAAGCGGTCGCCGTAAGTGCTTTCCATAATCAGGTAGTCCGCCGCGGGGGCCGGGTCGGGGTCCTTGATGATGGGCAGGTTCTTCCGCCCCACGTCGCCGGAGAACAGCAGCCGCACCGTCTGCCCCTTCTCCGTCGCCTCCACCAGCACATTTGTCGAACCCAGCATATGTCCCGCGTTGGTCAGCGACACCGTGAACCCAGCGTCACTGGTGGACCCCGCCAGCACTTGCGGCTCGTGCAGCTTCACCGGCTTGAACTGCTGACACGCCTGCGCCGCGTCGTCCTGGGTGTAGAGCGGCTGCATTGGCTCGGGCCCCGGCGGCTGGCCAATCTTCGCGCGCCGTCCGCGCTGTTTCTGGATAAACTCCGCATCGCTTTCCTGGATGTGGGCGCTGTCCTTCAGCATGGGCAGGCACAGGTCAATGGTCGCCGGCGTGGCGTAGATGGGCCCGCGATATCCCTGCCTGGCCAGCAGCGGCAGGTCGCCGGAGTGGTCGATGTGCGCATGCGACAGCACCACCGCATTCAGCCCGGGCGCGGTCTTGCCGGAAAGTTGGTCCGGCGTCAGCGCCAGGTGTGCGTTGATGTCGGCGGTGTCCTTGCGATGGCCCTGGAAGAGGCCGCAGTCCAGCAGGATGTTCTGCCCCGCACACTCCAAGTGGTGGCTGGAGCCGGTGACGGTTTGGTCCGCACCCCAGAAATGCAAACGAATTGCCATGCGCTCTCCTTCTCTCGTGGTGGCGCGCTGGCAAATCGTTTCACCGTAGCCCCGCTTCCGTTCAGGTTCCCAACAGATGAAGATAGCGACCGCATGGAAATAAAGCCAGCCGTATTGCGTCCCCGGGACAATTTGCGTAACGATGGTCGAGCAGTAGATTCCAACCAGGAGGAGCGCCAACGTGACCGTTGCCCGCATCATCGCGTACATGGTGGCCGTGTTCCTGAATGGGATCGGGCTGGTTCTGCTGCTGAAGCCGGAACTGGCAACCGGCCCGCGCGGCCTTGCTCTGCTCAAGGGAGAGTCCCGGCCAATGATGGCCGTGTTGGCGGCCCGGGAAATCGCGCTGGGCCTGCTCGCAGGCGGCCTGGCCTATACCGGGAATTATCACGGGCTCCTGGTTGCTTTTCTCGCTGGCCTGACCGTTACCATCATCGACGCTGTCGCACTCTTCCGGACGCGATCCATCTTTGGGTTCATCGTCAACGACGTCGTGGGAGTGATCCTCGTCGTCGCCATCTGCGCCCTTTGGCGGGACTTGAAGGGCTTCTAAGCGGGGGATTCTGAGAACCGGCCGCCTTCTACAATTGCCTCAGCGAAGACGGGCACATCTTAGGCCGCCATTGAGCAAACGATCCAAGTTCATCCGGGAGCAACGAACCATGAGCATACCGACACTCTGCGCACCTGCCCTGTCCATCGCCCTGATCCTCTCTTGTGCCTCTGCGGCCGCGGCCCAGGTCAAGACTGAGGTTCCGCCGGTGGTGCCCGGGGCGAAGCCGGTGACGGTCGAGCACATCAAGGTCCACGGAGCCGCGCTGGAAGGCAACCTGGAAGGCGACGCGGTCGATCGCGATGTCATCGTCTTTCTGCCGCCCAGCTACGCGACCAGCAAGAACCGCCGCTATCCCGTCGTGTACGCGCTGCACGGCTACTCCATCGGAGCCGAACAATGGACGCATGAGATCGCCGTGCCCCAGACCATCGAAGGAGCCTTCGCACAAGGCGCGCAGGACATGATCGTCGTCCTACCCGACTGCAAAACCGTCCATAACGGCTGCATGTACTCCAGTTCCGCCACCACCGGCGACTTCGAGCAGTTCATCGCGCATGACCTGGTCGCTTACATCGACGCGCACTACCGCACCATTCCCAACCGGCTGAGCCGCGGCCTGGTCGGGCATTCGATGGGTGGCTATGGCGCCAGCCGCATTGGCATGAAGCACCCGGACGTCTTCGGCAGCCTCTACATCATGAGCCCGTGCTGCATGTCGGCGCGCGCTGCCGGGCCTGGCAATCCGGCCAGCGAAAAAGCCTTGGAGGCGGTAAAGACGCCGGCCGATTCCGCCGGCCTGTCCTTTGGCCTGCGCGCGCAGCTTGCTTCCGCGGCCGCATGGTCGCCGGACCCGAAGAACCCGCCGCTGTATCTGGACCTGCCCTCCAAGGATGGCGTGCCCCAGCCGGATGTCATCGCCAAGTGGGCCGCCAACGCGCCGCTCGCCTTCGTGGATCAGTACATCGGCAATCTGCGCCAGTATCGCGCCATCGCCATGGATGTCGGCGACCAGGACGGCCTGCGCATCGACGCCGGTAAGCTGCACGACATCATGGACAGCTACGGCATCGTCAACAGCTTCGAGATCTATCACGGCACCCACACCAGCGCCGTCGCCGACCGCTTTCAGAACCACGTCCTGCCGTTCTTCAGCAAGAACCTGTGCGCGGACAAGAATTGCCCGGCAAGCTCGTCGCGCTAAGTAACTACGCTCCGCGCCGCGCGGCGCAGCGATGTGCTGTCTTCGAGACCGAGGCTGAGGTAGATCTGCCGGGTCGCATCCGACTTGTTCAGCGTGTAGAAGTGGATGCCCCGCGCCTGGTTGTCCAGCAGATCGCGGCACTGTTCGGTGGCCCAATGCACTCCGACACGCTTCACCGCCTCGGCGTCGTTGCCCGCGCGTCCCACCGCCCGCAGCAGCTTCGCCGGATAGCGCACTCCCAGCGCCATCTGCGCCATGTTCTTCATCCCCTTCAGCGTCGTCACCGGCATAATCCCTGCAAGAATCGGCACGCGGATGCCCGCCAGCTCGCAGCGCTCGCGGAAGTCGTAGAAATCGCGGTTATCGAAGAAGAACTGCGTGCAAATGTAATCCGCGCCGGCGTCCACCTTGGCTTTCAGGTAGTCCATCTCCACCAGCCGGTTCGGCGTCGCCGGGTGCCCCTCAGGAAATCCCGCAACTCCGATGCCGAACCCGCGCGGGCCTGGATGCAAACCACGCTCATTGAACCGCCGCATGAACGTCACCAGCTCGGCCGCATGCTGGAACGCGTCCGCGCTTCGGTCGTAGTTGGGCTTGTCCCGTGGCAGATCGCCGCCAAGCGCCAGCGTATTGCTTATGCCGGCCTGCGCGTACTTGTCCAGGATCTCCGCGATCTCCGCCTCGCTGTGGCAAACACAGGTCAGGTGGGGAATCGGGTCGAGCGTAGTCGTCTGCTTCAGCCGCAGCACCAGATCATGCGTGAGTTGCCGCGTGGACCCGCCCGCGCCATACGTCACCGAAACAAACGACGGCTGCAGCTTCTCCAGCAAGCTGATGTTCTCGAACAGCGCCTGGGCATCCGCCTCGGTCTTCGGCGGAAAGAACTCGAAGGATACGGTGGTCTCGTCGGACGCAAATATGTCGTTAATGTGCATTCCGCTCCATTCTACTTGCCCCGCCTCAACTCGGCATCCCTCACGGGATCCGCCCAGCGTTTTATGATGAGGACACGCAGGTAAGGCTGCGCGCCAGCATGAGATCCGACCACCGCAGCGACCGGGTATGGTTGTTTGCTTTCATCGCCGTTGCGCTCCTGCTCGGCTCCATTCCCTGGCATTGGCGCAGCCAGGCAGGCGGGCTCATCCCGGCCGCGAATCGCCGGACCTTGCCGGACATTTTACTGCCGCAACTTGGCGGCGGCCAGTGGCGCCTTGCCGACCATCGCGGGCAGGTGGTGCTGATCAACTACTGGGCGACCTGGTGCGGGCCCTGCCGCGAAGAGCTGCCCGGCCTGATGCAGGTGGCGCGCGATTCGGGGCCGAAGGGCCTCGCCGTGGTCGGCGTCTCGCTGGACACTGGGGCCGATGTACCCGCCCGCGTCCAGCAGTTTGTGGCCCAGTATCGCGTTCCGTACCCGGTCGCATTTCCGCCGCCCAGGATGCTCGGCGCGACTCGCGATGTAGCCATCCCAACTACCGTGCTGATCGATCGCCACGGGCGCCTGGTGAAGACCTACTACGGCGCAGTGGAGCACGAAGACTTCGCCAAAGACGTCGCCGCCCTCCTCGCCGAGAGCTGATGAGATCCACACGCAAAACCAAATCAGCCGCTCGAAGTTGGTAGCATCATCCTGTGCTGGAATTGTCTACCCCGGTCAAGTACGTCAAGCGGGTCGGAGAACGCATCGCCGCAGCCTTGGCTACGCGCGGCGTGGAAACCGTCGAAGACCTGCTCTATCACCTGCCCTTTCGCTACGAAGACCGACTGAATCCGCGGCCCATCAGCGAACTGGTCGCAGGAACCATGGCCTCCGTCATCGGCGAGGTGCGCGGCAGCGTATTGCTGCGTACGCGCTCCGGCCCGATCTTCGAGATGACCCTCGGTCAGGGCCTGGGCACGGTCAAGTGCATCTGGTTCCACGGCGCGTATCTGAAGGACCGCTTCAAGCTGGGCCAGATGGTCGCGGTCTACGGCAAGCTGGAGCCTTCGCGCTCCGCTATGGCCGCCGCTGCTGCCGGCACGCTGGGCCCCCGCGCCGGCCGCTTCAAGATGATCCAGCCGCAGTTCGAGATTCTGCCCGAACCAGGCGCGACGGGGGCGGATGCGGAGTTCGCCATGCTGGAGATGGGCCGCATTGTGCCCGTCTACGAGTCGCTGGGCGGCACCACGCCGTGGGGCGCGAAGCTCACCTCCAAGTGGACGCGTCGCGTCATGTGGAGCGTCTTCGAAGAGCTGTACGGCGAGCCGGCAGGCCAGCAAGTCAGCGAGTCAGCGGTCGAAACGCTGCCCGTTGCGATGCTGGCGCGGCTCGGCCTGCCTTCGCGCATGGAAGCGTTGAAGGCTGTCCATTTCCCTGAAGCGGGCACGCCGATGGTCGACCTGATGTCCGCCGCGACGCCGGCGCACCGGCGGCTCATCTTCGAGGAGCTGTTCTATCTGGAACTCGGCCTCGAACTAAAGCGCCGCCGCATGCGCGAGCGCGCCGGCACTGCCTTCACCACCGGCCCCGCCGTGCGCGAGGCCATCAAGCAGGTGCTGCCCTTCCACCCCACCGCCGCGCAGAAACGCGTGCTGGGCGAGATCGTCGCCGACATGCGTAAGCCGCAACCCATGCGCCGCCTGCTGCAAGGCGACGTCGGCTCCGGCAAGACCATCGTCGCCATGCAGGCCGCGCTGGTGGCCATCGAAAACGGCACCCAGGCCGCGCTGATGGCGCCCACGGAAATTCTCGCCACCCAGCATTACCTCTCCGCGCGCAAGCTGCTGGGCGGCGCCATCTCGCCGTCGACGGGCCGCCCCTACCAGGTCGCACTCCTGACCGGGTCGCTGGACGACCGCACCAAGCGGCAGACCCAGGGCCGCGTGATGCGCGGCGACGTGCAGTTCGTCATCGGCACCCACGCCCTGCAGGAGGACAAGGCTGACTTCGCCAACCTCGGCCTGGTCATCGTCGACGAGCAGCATCGCTTCGGCGTGCAGCAGCGCTTCAAACTGATGAAGAAGCCTGCCGCGGACGGCACCGTGTCGGACCCCGACGTCCTCGCCATGACCGCGACGCCCATCCCGCGCACGCTCGCCCTCACGCTCTATGGGGATCTGGACGTCAGCGTGATCGACCAGATGCCGCCCGGCCGCACGCCCATCGTCACCCGTCGCACGACTGACGAGCACGCCGCCGAGGTGTGGGACTTCGTGCGCAAACAAGTCGCGCAGGGCCGCCAGGCGTACCTGGTCTATCCGGTCATCGAAGGCTCCAAAGACGACCAACCCGAACTTGACTTCGCGCACGACGAGGAGGAAGCTTCTTTACTCGCCGCGGATACACTACCAGCCGTAAAGCCTCGCCCCGGCAAGAAAAGCGCCGAAGGCGCGGCCTATCTTAGCCTGGGGCGCAGCCCCAGGTTGGACGCGAAGTTGAACCCGAGGGCTGAAGGCCCGACATATAGGGCGGTATCAAAACCCACCAAGTCCAAAAAGTCCGCCACCCTCTTCTTCGAGAAAGCCAAGCTCCGCTCCGCCACCGAGATGTATGACGAACTGCGCGCCGGCGCGTTGAAGGGTCTGCGGCTCGGCTTGCTGCACGGCCGCCTCAGCGCGGACGACAAGGAAGTGACCATGGCGCAGTTCAAGCGCGGGGACATCGATGTGCTGGTCTCGACCACCGTCATCGAGGTCGGCGTCGATGTGGCGAACGCGAGCATGATGGTCATCGATCACGCCGAGCGTTTTGGCCTGGCGCAGATGCATCAGCTCCGCGGGCGCGTGGGCCGTGGCGCGGCGAAGAGCTTCTGCATTCTGATGACAGGCGGCAAGGTCACCGAGCAGGCCGACGCCCGCCTGAACGCAATGGTCGCCTCGCAAAACGGCTTTGAACTCGCCGAGCTTGACTTGCAGCAGCGCGGCCCCGGCGAGTTCTTCGGTACCCGCCAGACCGGCCTGCCCGAGTTTCGCGTCGCCAACCTGCTGCGCGACAAGGCGGTGCTGGAGCTCGCCAAAGCCGAGGCGGAACGCTTCGCCGCCAGGCCCGACCCCGCGCTGCCACCCGCCGAGATCGCCGCCGTCTGGGAGCGCCTGAAGCAGCAATGGCAACGCCGCTATGGCCTGGTGGAAGCCTAGCCCTGTCCGCCCCAAAAAATGTGTCATCCTGAGCGAAGTATTTCTCGCACGCGGGATGCGCAGTCGAAGGACCTGCGGTTGGCTCCGCGGCCGGGTTCTACCCCCGCCTGTACTCCCCGCTCTTGCCGCCGCTCTTACTCACCAGTGCAACTTCGCGGATTCGTATCCCCTTGTCCAGCGCCTTGGTCATGTCGTAGACGGTCAGCGCCGCGACGGACGCCGCCACCATCGCCTCCATCTCCACGCCGGTCTGCGCGGTGGTCGCCGCTGTCGCGCGAAGCTGCACGCCGCCCGCAACCACTGTCGCCTCCACGTCCACAAAACTCAGCGCCAGCGGATGGCACATCGGGATCAGCTCGCTGGTCCGCTTCGCCGCCTGGATCCCCGCGACCCGCGCCACCTCCAGTGGATTCCCCTTGGGATTCCCGGGCAGCGCCGTCAGCACCGCGTCTGACAACTCCACAAACGCCTCGGCCACCGCCTCCCGCCGCGTCGCCGCCTTGGCGCTCACGTCTACCATGCGCGCCCGTCCCGCATCATCGTAATGGCTCAGCTTTTCGCTCATTCAGGAAGCCTACCGCAGCAGCACCGTAATCACATCTCCCGCGGACAAATCTCGCCCATCCGGAAGCACAGCGTAGCAGTTCGCGCGCGCGTTTGCCGCCAGGTCGCCGGACCCCTGCCAGCCGACCAGCCGCACCTCCGGCCGCGCCAGATCAAACGTCAGCGTCGCCGGAAGAATTCGCGTCAGCCCAGCCTTGCCGCGCACACCCTCGGCCAGCGTCGCCTGTACAAACCTCGGCGCGGCCGCCGCGGCCCCGCACATCGCCCGCAGTAGCGGTTCCACAAAGCAGTGAAACGTTACCTGCGTCGAAACCGGATTCCCCGGCAGCCCGAAGAAGCAGGTCCAACCCTCCGCTGATTCGCGGATTCGCTGACCGGCTGACGCGCTCGTCTTCGGTAGCCGTCCGAACACCACGGGCTTCCCCGGCTGCATCTTTACTCCGGTAAAGAAAAACTCCGCGCCGAACTCCGCCAACACATCCTCCACCAGGTCGTACTTCCCTGCCGACACCCCACCCGACAGCAGCAGCAGATCGCACCTTAGTCCCTCGGTAATTCGCGCCCACAAGTGTTCGCGCGTATCCCGCGCAATCGATACTCGCCTTGCCGCTCCGCCCGCCGCCTCCACCAGCGCCGCCAGCGCGTAGCTGTTCGAATTGCGAATCTGCTGCTCGCCCGGCGTCTGGTCCAACTCGACCAACTCGTCTCCCGTGGCCAGGATCGCCACGACCGGCCGCGTGCGCACCGCCAGTTCCGCGCGCCCGCACGCCGCCGCCACGGCAATTTCCGCGGCGCCCAGCACCATCCCCGCCGCCAGTACCACGTCGCCAGCGCGCGCCTCGCTGCCGCGCGGCACAACATTCTCGCCCACCCGCAACGACCGGCCTGGCCCGGCCCACACCTCGTCACCAGCCTGCACTGCGTGCTCAATCATCGCCACGGCGTCGGCCCCCGCAGGCACCGGCGCTCCTGTCATAATCACGATGGCCGTGCCCGCTGCCATCTTCCCGCCGGGGTTGTCCCCGTCGTGCCAGGCCTCGCCCGCCCGCACCTGTCCGGCAACCTTCAGCCGCGCGCCGGCGGTCCACTCCCCCGCCCGCGCCGCGAACCCATCCCGCGTCGCCCGGTCGAACGGCGGCTGATCGCGATCCGCCGTCACATCCTCTGCCAGCACCCGTCCAGCGGACGCCGCAAGTGCGACCGTCTCCACTCCCGGCGCGCTCATCCCCGCCGCATGGCGCAGCACGACCTCCAGCGCCTCAGCGAACTCCAGCAGTCGAGCCTCCGCAGCCGCTCTACCCATTTGCAGTCGCCTTTCCCTCAAGAAAAAGGCCCCGGGCTTCTATTGCCCAGGGCCAGTTTCGGTTCGAGCCTATGCTTACTTCTTCTTAGACGCAGGAGCTGCCTTATAGCTGGTATCGACCTTCACGCCAATGCCAGCCAGAACGTCCTTCACTTCCTGGGCATGGGGGCCATCCGGCGCAATCTGGAGATACTTCTGGTAGGCTGCCACGCACTCCGGAGGAGCTGTGATCACGTTGGTCTTGGGGTCGACCGTGGCCTTCTGCACCAGCGCTTGTCCCTTGATGTAGTATGCGTCGGCCTTGGTCGGATCGGCTGCGATCGCCTTGTCCGCAGCGGCCGCCGCACCGTCGATATCGCTTCCGTTGAACAGGGTCGCCGCTTCGTTGAAGTAGTACGTTGCCGCCTTGGCCGGATCGGCCTTGGCTGCCAGTTCGTAGGCCGCGGCGGCCTCCTTCGCCTTGCCGGTCTTGCCGTATGCCTGTCCCAGTTGGTTGTTGGCCGCTGCGATGATGTCCGCGCTCGGCTTGGCCGCCGCCGCATTCAGGGTCAGCGCTTTCTGATAGGAGGTTTCCGCCGCGACATATTTGTCCGGAATCGACGTGTCGGTCGTCTTGTTGTCGTGGGCCGCCTTGGCCGCGGCGTTGGCCGCGCCCAACTGCGCGTCGCCCAGCGTCTCCCACAGAATCGGCTCATCCGGCTTCGCCGTAGTCGCATCCGTCATGGCCTTGATGGCTGCATCGTAGTTGCCCGCCGTCGTATCCGCGCGCGCCGACTTGAGCAGATTGTTCAGGTTCGAAATCTTCGCGTTCAACGCCATCGTTTCCGCGTTCTTCTTCTTGAACTCCTCGAGCGCTTCCTTATCCGCCGGACTCATCTTGTCGATGTATTCCTTGCGGGTCATGTCGAAGTCCACCGCCTTGTCTTCTCCGGCCGCAATCTGCGCCGGCATGAAGTCGATATGGTTCGATCCCTGGAAGGCAACCGCGGTGTAATTGCCGGGCTTGATCCCCGAGCCTTTGTAATTCCCATTGGCATCGATCGGGAACGTGTAGTCATACTTCGTGTTGGCGCCGCCGGCGTTCTTGTCGGTGGTCAACCTCACCTCGCCGCCCGTCAGCGGCATCCCCGCAGGGTTGGTGACTTTCCCGTGTATGCTCGCCGATCCCGGAG
Source organism: uncultured Acidobacteriaceae bacterium (assembly GCA_963764735.1). Taxonomy (GTDB): domain Bacteria; phylum Acidobacteriota; class Terriglobia; order Terriglobales; family Acidobacteriaceae; genus Edaphobacter. The sequence continues at coordinate 3,118,918 of CAVXTS010000002.1, read as the reverse complement.
CCGCTGCTTCCTGCGCTATCAGCCGTCCCGAATGCGCGAATGTCATCACGCCCAGAAGACATACCGCAAACCCGCTCGCAATGTTTATGCCCAGAACTCTCATCTCTTTCATCCCAACCCTCTCATCGCACTCATAACGCAGCGCGTTCCAGCTGTATCAGCCTCTTCCAGATATTCGACGCGATCTGCCAATCTTCCGGCGGTATCGGCGGTCACATCTTCCGCAATTTTCCGGCAACAGGACAACCGGCCGGAAAACCGCCCGCGCGCCGCCGCCAGGCCCGCGCCTTACTACGTGGCATGACAAAGTTACATGCAAGGGCGCGCCCAATTCAACTCCTGCCCCAACCGGGCTGGTCAAATCACCCCCTCCGCAAGGATTCCGGCCGGGTTCACCCCTCACCGTCGCCCTCGGCTGCCTCACCGCCTGCAGACTCCGACATCAACTCCCGCGCCGCCGCCTCATCCTCTTCCCGCACCTGCAGCCGCACCCGGAACGCAGACTGGATCAGGTTGTTCGCGTTCTCCCCCACCAGAAAGCACTCTATCCCCGCGGACTCCAGCATGCCTTTGGCCAGCTGCGCCTCTACCGGACTCTCAAACCGCCCTACCGTCACCATGCCTTCCGGGGGTGTTGGTTCCGGATCTCCCTCAAACAGCATCGCTTCACTCCATTCCGGCGCTACTTCGCTTCCACGCTTTGCAAATGAAACGTGATCGTACCCCAAAACAGCCGCGCGCGTATCTGCACCGGCATGTGGCGCGCGTCGTCCGTGTACCAGATCCAGATATTGCCGCGGTTCTTCACCACGCCCTCTTCGGCCGTCGGCTGCACCCGGATGGTCTGGAACGTCCCGGCTGGCGTCTTGATCTCCTCGTGCGCCTCCACCTTCATCGTCACCGTCACCGTGCGCATCGCGTCGGCCAGCGGTAACCGCACATCCTGCCCCACCACCAACCGCTGCGACGCGACGTAAAAAATTGCCGACAGCGAGTCCGTCACGCACGCCGGAATCGATGACGTCTGGGTCTTCTGCGTCCCTTTGACCAGGTTCTTTTCCACCAGCGTCTGCTTGCCCGCATTCGAGTCGAAGGTCAGATCGCTGGAGATGTTGCGCCGCCCCTCCTGGGTCTGCTTGGAAAAGCTCGACGAGCAGCCCGTCCTGGTGTTCATCAGCGATTGGAACCGATCGACTACCGGAAACAGCATGTTCACTGCCCCCGCTGTATCCGCCGTGGCTGTCACCCTCAGTTGCTCGCCCTGCTGCTCCAGGTGAAATACCGCGGTACCCCCGGTAAACACCCGCCAATCCACGGTAAACGTCAGCGTTTGCCGCTCTGGAAACACATACCCTGGAATCGGCGGCTGCAGGGTGGGAATCACCACCGGCGAAGGCGCGGCCTTGCTGCCCAGTCCCAGTATCTGCCCCTGCAACTGCGCCGGACATAGCAACCCAGCCATCAGGGTCGTCAGGATGCCCCCGGCAAGCCACAACCGCACCCGCTGTAGCCGGGAGGAGGGAGCCGTACGACAATTCAATGGATTCAACAGTCTCGAGCTCTCACCAGAAAAAGATGTCGCCGCGTCAGCGTGCGTAAAACAGCAACCGGGCCGCCAGCGCCAGGTAGATAGCGCCCGCGCCCATAGCCGAATTGTACTCGCGGTGCTGCCGGTAAAGCGCGCCGGAAAAGCCGCCCTTGCCGGGGCTGCCGCCGTCTTCCAGCCCTCTCGCACCGGTCCAGCGCGGAAGCAGGCGGGGCACCGCGCGCGCATACGCGTCGAAGCCCGCGAAGTGACTCCGCAAATACGCCTCCTCACTCAGAATCGTCGGGATGTAAATCGCCGCGAACAACGCCGCCAGCGCCACCAGGATTTCCCAACTCCAGGCCGCCGCCGCAAACCCGAACGCAATCAGCATCGACCCCAGGTACAGCGGGTTGCGCGTATGCGCATACGGCCCCGTCATGGTCAGCTCGGCATTCTTCTTCACATAGCCCGAAGCGTATCCGCGCAGCCATAACCCCGGAAGCACCAGCACCAGGCTTGCCGCCATCGTCCGCCAGGTGGGCCGGGCCAGCCATAGAAACACCGCCGCAAACACGAACCCCATCGGCACCCGTATCCGCCGCGCGATCTTCTGCCAACCCGTCCGTCCGCTCACTCGTTCGCCTGCCAACCTCTCCCCACCCCAGCTAGACGATCTTCTCACTCGGGAAGGATCGTGCGCGCGATAACACCTCCCTAACTTCGGGTCCCGACAGCCTCGTTGCCGTTGAGCTCTGATCGATTACATACCGGAGGCCATAGCCATGGTCTCTTCGCCAACCCGCCTCGCCGAGCGCTTCATCCCTTTCCGCGCTTCCCACAGATCGTAGTTCATCTGCATCTTCAGCCAGAATTCAGGACTCGTGTTCGGCAGCACCTGGGACAGCCGGATCGCCATTGACGCCGAGATGCCGGCATGGCCGTTCAGAATCCGCGACAGCGTGGTGCGAGCGACCTTCAGTCGCTTGGCCAGAGAGGTCACGTCCGTGTCGCCGAGATAATCCCGAAGCACTTCTCCGGGGTGAGCTGGGTTGTACATAGGCATCGCCATCTCTTGATAATCCAGATAATTCTCTCACCCGTCAGGCTCTCGCGGCTGAATGGTTTTTGATGTTGGCAAGGGTGCGGGCGCACAATCTGACCATGCGCAACCTGTTCATTGCGGCAGCGGCCATCGCGATCGCCTTGGTGCTCGGTGTGCTCTCGCTCTTGATCGGGTCGGTCGCCCTCCACTGGGTCATGGATGAGCGGAGGATGACGCCGATCGGGCTCATCGGCCCGTTGGCAGCGCTTCTTGCCACCGGAGCCGCGCTGCTCCGTCGAAGTTCTTCCAGGCGAGCCACCAGCGCCCAAATACTCCCGCCAGTTGGCAACTGACCGCGGGCAATTGGGACCTACCCCAGCATCTCCAACGCCGCCGCCACTACGTCATCCACCCCGATCTTGAGTATCCCAGGCTCGGGCTCCTTCAGCCGCTTATGGCTGGTGGTGCTGCTCTCGTCGCGCAACACCCGCTGCCGCGTCCCGTACGGCCCATTGCGAGCCGGGTCGGTTGGCCCGTAGATCCCCACCACCGGCCGCTCCAGCGCTGCCGCCAGGTGCAGCGGCCCGGTGTCTCCGGCAATCACCACGCTTGCCCGCCGCGTCAGCGCGATCAACTGTCCCACCGAACAGGGGACCAGCCGGGCAAAGCCATGGCTCGTCTCCACCACGTTGTCGGCCTCGCGCGAGCCATGCAGCGTCGCATTCACCACGGTACGGATGCCGGCTCGCCCCAACTCCACCGCCACCTGGCCAAACCGCTCCGTCGGCCATCCCTTCGCGCCCCATCCCGCTCCCGGAGAACTCAGGCAGAATCGCTCCTGTCCCACCACTCCATCCGCCCAGCGCTCATCCATCTCGTCCACCGGCAGCGCTACCCGTGCCGGCACCAGAGTCTCGCCCGTTGCGGCGCCCAGCAGCTCACATCCCTGCTCCACCACGTGCGCAGCGGCCAGATTGACTCGCTTGCCATACAGACGTCGCGCGACGCGTTCGCGAGGCTCCGCCGGCCCAGCCAGAGTTCCCGCCCCGGCCATCCATCCCACCACTGCCGACTTCACCGACCCCTGCATGTCCACGCACAGGTCAAACTGTTCCTTGCGCAACAGGGTGCGCAGCGCAAGAATCTCCTTCAGCGTCCCCGGCGCCAGTGGCCTCTGCTTCCACGCGCCCGCCGGCACGCTATACCATCGGTCCACCAGCGCTCTCCGATCGAAGCGGCCCTCAATCTGGGAAAGATCGTTGGGGTCTCCCACAATCTGCAGCAAGTCGCTCCACTTCGGTTCAATCGCCCACCCGATAAACCAATCCGGGTGCCGCGCCCGCAGCGCGGCCACCGCGGGCATCGCGTGCAGTACATCCCCCATCGCGCCAATTCGCACGATCAGCACTCGCAGCGACTTCATCGGCAGCACGCCTCCAGCTCACGCACCACTTCTGGCTCGTCTGCAAACTTCGCATCCAGCGCAACAATACCCACTGGTCCAACTGCCCGCAGCCGCTCCAGCATGGCGGCCGAAAATTTTACCGCATCCTTCTCGGTGGTCAGGAACCCGGTCGCCCCACGCTGTCCGGCCACCTTCACCAGCCGTTCCACGTCGGCCGCCTCGAATCTATGATGATCGCTGTACGCCACCTTCGCCACCACCATGTGGCCTGCCTGCGCCAGCATTCTCCAGAATCCCTCGGGCCGCGCAATCCCGCAGAATGCCAGCGGCCTTGGCCTTGGACCCAGCAGTTCCATATCCGAATCAATCAATCGAAGTTCCCGCCGCACACTCCACACCGGCACGCCCTCGCGCATCAACTCCCTCACTCGCGCCTCGACGCGATCGCGCTCCTCTTCGCGCAGTACGACCGCGTCCGCCCGCCGCAGCGCCCGCAAGACCTCGCGCCGGTTTCCCGCCGGCAGCAGAGCATCCTGTAAATCCTCCGCCGTCACCACCAACACATCCATCGACCGCGCCAGCCCGCGATGCTGAAACCCATCGTCCAGCAGATGCATACCGCGAACTACGCCCATCCCCGCAGCCGCCTCCGCCGCTTGACCCGCCGCGAACCGGTTGGCGCCCACCCACACCGGCACGCGCAGTCGCTGCGCAATCACCACCGGCTCATCCCCAAACCGCGCGGCCGCGCCCTCCGCGTCCCCGTCCACCTGCTCCACGCCGATCCCCTTACGGCCATAGCCCCGCGAGAGCACATCGACGGCAAATCCGCGCTCGCGCAGCAGCCCGGCCAGCGCAAGGACCACCGGCGTCTTCCCCGCCCCACCCGCCGACAGGCTACCCACGCTGACCACCGGCCACTGGAGCCGCCGTGTCCGCAGCACTCCGACCCGTCGCATTCCATCTTTCGCCGCCAGCCCCGCGGCGTACAGAGGCACCAGCGGCCATGCCCATAGTCTCTTCGCGCCACCCCGCCGCCCGGTCACCGCTGCACCAACCCAACCAACGCCTCAACCGCGCGCGCCGTCGCCCCCTGCTGCTGCTCAAACACCCGCCGCCCTCGCTCGCCCATCGCCTTTGCGGCCTCGCGGTCGGTCAGCAAATCGACCAGCGTCGCCTCCAGCCCGACCTTGTCCAGCACAATGCGGATCCCATCTGCCGCCTGCATCTTTGCCACAATATCCCTGAAGTTCTCGTTCGACGGCCCCATCACCACCGGCACGCCAAACTGCGCCGGCTCCAACGGATTATGCCCACCCTTGGCCACCAGGCTCCCACCCACAAACGCGACAGTCGCCAATCCGTAAACTGCCGCAAGGTCCCCCAAGGTATCAAGCACCAGCACCGTGCCGTCTGAAATGCGTCCCCTTGCCCCGTCCAAAGTGCTGCATCGCAGAACCGCGCAGCCCGTGCTTTGTACCATCTCGACAACGTCCTTGAACCGTTGCGGATGCCTGGGAGCGAGCAGCAACACAGCCTCTGGACTATCCGCATGCATAACCGGCCAGGCCTTCAGGATCGCTCTCTCTTCGCCCTCCAGCAAACTGCCCGCGACCACCAATCTGGCCTCGCCAAGCAACGAGCCGACACGTACCTTCATTTCATTCACACCCGCCGCCCGCACGTCATACTTCAAATTCCCAATCGCCCGCACCGCCTCCGCCCGCGCGCCCAGCGCCACCAGCCGCAGCGCATCCTCTTCGCTTTGGGCAAGAAACAGCGTCACCTGACCCAGCACTTTCCTCCAAACCGCCCTCACCTTCATTCCCCGTGCATAGCTCTTATCCGATATCCGAGCATTCACCACCGCCACCGGCACCCCTGCCCGCCGGCACTCCACCAGCATCCGCGGCCACACCTCGCTCTCCATCAGCACCAGCAGTTTCGGCTGCAGCGCCCGCAGGTACGCTCGCACCGCCCACGCAAAGTCCAGCGGGTAATAGAAAACTCTCTCCGCCCCAAACCGTTCCTTTGCTAACGCTTGCCCGGTCTTGGTCGTCGTAGAGACAACAATGCCCCAACCTTGCCCCAGCGCCGTCTCCAGCTCGCCCACCAGGCGCGTCGCCGCCAGCACCTCGCCGACGCTGACCGCGTGCACCCACACCGTCCTGCGTCCGCGCATCGCCTCGCGCAACGCCGCCGGAACCTGCCCCAGCCGCTGGTCCAGCCCCGCACGATATCGCCCACTCGTCACCATGCGCGCCAGCCAGTATGGCGCGCCCAGCGCCAGAATCCCCAGCAGCAGCAGACTATACAGCGCCATCACCACGCTCTCGGTTGCTGCTGAAAACACCGTTTCGAGCTCCCTTGCTTTACCACCGGCATCAGCGAAGAGGATAATCTTTCCTGCATGAACCCGCACCGCAATCCGCCCAACCCGCGCAATTTATATGCTTTCTGCGCCATCCCAGCCGTTGCGCTGGCCGCTCTGCTCTCTCTGTCACCCGTCGCCGCGCCTGCCGCCGACAAAAAAGCCCCGCCGGCCAAGCCCGCCCGCGAGTACCCCGCCTTTGACACCCAACCCGATGAGCATGTGACCATCGCCGCCGACCCCTGCGACGATCCCAAGCTCTGCCCCTTCTTCCGCCTGCCCTACATTCAGCACGGCCTGCTGCCCATCCGCGTGGTCATCACCAACGACTCCGACCGCGCGCTCTCGCTCGACGACGCCCGCATCCAGTTCGTCACCTCCGACAACCAGACCGTTCCCGCAGCCACTGAGGACGACATCAACCGCCGCATCTTCACCCTCCACAGCACCCAGCCCATCCGCATCCCGCTGGACCCCTTCCCGATTAAGCGCACCCCCGTCGACAAGAAAGTCACCGAGGACGACAACGACTTCGGCTTCCCGGGCACCGTCGTCAACGCCCACTCCACCCTCGCCGGCTACCTCTTCTACGACATCAAGGACCTTGACGACCCAGCCCTCGTCCACGCGGAACTCTACGTCAAGATGGTCCACACCCTCGACGGCAAACACGAACTCTTCTCCTTCTCCATCCCCTTCGACAAGTGGCTCGCCGCCAACCCCGACGCCCCGTCCAACCACCCCCGCAGGTGAGGCCAGTCGCCGGGCAAGCTTTCCCTTTCGGCTGGGGTCCTGCGCTCTGAAACTTCGATCGAACGCGAAACGTCTGTACTTTTGTAACCGCCTCGATTTATCGTGCATCCAAAGAATTGCGCAGTAGTGCGCCTTTAGAGTGTTTCTGCGCGCCTCACGCGCCTGGTTTACAGGCCACGCTTCTTGCAGGTTGATCGGGGAGGCAGCCATGGCAATTGCGCGCATCCTGGTCGTCGACGACGACGAAATCGTTCGCGTCACCCTGGCTGACATCCTCACACTGCACGACTTCGAAGTCACCTCGGCCTCCACCGTCTCCGAGGCCTTGACCTACATTACCGCCCGGCAATTCGATGCGTTGCTCACGGATCTGCACATGCCCGGTGCCGGCGACGGCCTGACCGTAGTCAGCGCCATGCGCCATGCCAATCCGCAGGCGGTCACCATGCTGCTCAGTTCTTACCCCGCCATGGGCGCCGCCGCCAACGCCATCCTGCTCCAGGCCGACGAGATCCTGGTCAAGCCCGCGGACGTCACCGCCCTGGTCGATACCATCAAGCTTCGGCTCTCCCTCGGCCCGCTCACCACCCGTACCGTCGAAAGCGTCGCCGCTATCCTCGAGCGCTCCACCCAGGCCACCATCGACGACTGGTACAAGCGCATCCAGGCAGACCCGGATATCGGGAGCATCTCACTCACCCGCGAACAGCGTTGTGCTTATCTGCCGGAGGTCTTTCGCGACCTTATCCATCGCCTCAACTCCGGAAAGCCGCTCGGCACCAGGGAACTGCCGTCAGAAGGCGCCGCGCGGCACGGGACCCTGCGCCGACGCCAGGGATACACCGCCGCTATGCTGGTGCAGGAGTCCCGCGAACTCCAGTTGAGTATCTTCCAGACCCTGCAAAACAACCTCAACTGCGTCGACTTCAGCGTTCTCCTGATGGGCTTCATGACCATTGCCGACGAGATCGATTCCCAACTCAATCAGGCCATGAAGTGCTACGTCGCCGAGCCCGTCACGCTCAGCCTCACCCCCGCCTAGCAGTCAAGAAGTTGCAGGTTGGCATTTGCAGGTTGTCGAGAAGAAGCCGGTGCCATACACTTCTTTCGAGGCATCTGGGGGAAGGACTTCTCTCAGTTCGTCAAGCTGGCCGAAGGCATCAACTGCGAACTCTGATCCCGGGACAACTCACGGCCGCCGAAGTGCTCTCGCTGGAAGACCGCAAGATGCTGGGGGCCTTTCCACGCACCTTGCCCCGGCAAATCAAGGCCAACCGTTCCAACCCAACCTATGACAACTGACAACCGGCAACTGGCAATTGGCAACTCCTTACGCGTTCGCCCCGCAACCCCAGCCGACATCCCCGAAATCCTTGGCTTCATCCGCGAACTCGCCGAATACGAACGCGAGCCCGCCTCCGCCATCGCCACCTACGCGGATCTGCTCCGCGACGGCTTCTCGGAACCCAGGCGCTTCCACTGTCTGATCGCTGAAGCGTCGCCCGCTCCTCCAACTGACACCCTGCTTCCCGCCGGCTTCGCCCTCTACTTCTACAACTACTCCACTTGGCGCGGCCGACCCGGCGTCTACATCGAGGACATTTTCGTCCGTCCCGCCTTCCGCCGGCGTGGCATCGGCAAAGCGTTGCTCGCGCGCGTCGCTGCCGTGGCCGTCGCTGAAAGATGCCCCCGCCTCGAGTGGGCGGTGCTCGACTGGAATACCCCCGCCATCGACTTCTATCGGTCGCTCGGCGCTACGCCTATGTCCGAATGGACAACCATGCGGCTCTCCGGCGACGCCCTGCCACGGCTCGCAGCATCAGCCGAGGACTAACCTACCAGTAGCAGCGGCGGTAGGGGTGCCAATACCCGTAATACCGCTCGCGCCAATACGGGTCATACGGCGTATACGCCCCATAGGGATACGGGTAGGGCGTGGGGTAATAGCCGTAACCGTAGGGATGGTAGGGGTACCCGTACCACCAACGCCGGCGCGTCAAGAGCAGAACCAGCAGGATCAGGCAGATCATGCAAGCCTCAGTGCGGGTTTCCAGAAGCCTACGTCCGCATACCAACACTCTACGCCCGGCGTCGCGCAAAAGTTCCCCAAAAAGTTACCCGTCCGTCATCGGCAAGAGGGTCAAGGGACCAGCCAGCCGCATCTGCAACGGCAGCCAGATGCCCTCTAAAAATTCAAGGAGACGAGGAAAAAGCTTGACACGCCTAGTAAAATGGAAGGTAGGGGCAATCCTCAACTTCCGCCAGTTCGCTCAGGCGCAGCGCCCAATTCTGCGCCGAGAACTCATTTGGATTGTTGAACTTCGAGATAAGTCCTTTGGATAGAAGATCAAACACTCTAACTCCATTCTTTTGTTGATCATGTGATTTTAGGGGGGGGAGGGGGGGAGCAGCTGGGAAGCGGGCATCGGAGCCACAGACACATCATGACTGCACACAAGAAAATAAAAATTATCGGCGGCGGTCTCGCCGGCCCGGAAGCCGCCTTCCAGGCCGCCGCGCTCGGCTGCGAAGTCGCCCTCTACGAGATGCGTCCGCTCCGCTCCACGGAGGCGCATCAGACCGCCGACTTCGCCGAACTGGTCTGCTCCAACTCGCTCAAGTCCGAGTCGGAAAACACCGCTCCCTGGCTCCTGAAGCAGGAGATGCGCCGGGCGGGTTCCGTCCTCCTCGCCGAAGCCGACGCCTCTGCCGTGCCCGCCGGCCACGCCCTCGCCGTCGACCGCGTGGAATTCTCCCGCCGGGTGGCCGCCCGCATCGCCGCCCTCTCTGGAACCGGACCCGGGCGCATCACGGTCCACCGCGAAGAGGTCCTTGCGCTCGACGAGCACGATCCCGGAACCCTCACCATCCTCGCGACCGGCCCCCTCACCTCGCCCGCACTCACCGCCGAGCTCACCCGCCTCACCGGCTCGGGCCACCTGGCCTTCTACGACTCCATCTCCCCCATCGTCGACGCCTCTACCATCGACATGGAAAAGGTTTACTTCGCCGCCCGCTACGACAAAGGCACCGCGGACTACATCAACTGCCCCTTCACCAAGGGCGAATACGACGCGTTCCTCGACGCCCTGACCGCCGCCGAAGCCGTCCCCGCCAAGTCCTGGGAGCAAATTCCCTCTGCCTCCAACGGAGAACGGACAACGGACAACGGTCAACCGCATTACTTCGAGGGCTGCCTCCCCATCGAAGAGACCGCGCGTCGCGGCCGCGACACCCTCCGCTTCGGCCCCATGAAGCCGGTCGGCCTCACCGATCCCAAGACCGGCCGCTGGCCCTACGCCGTCGTCCAGTTGCGCCAGGAGAACCTCCGCGCCGACAGCTATAACCTTGTCGGCTTCCAGAATCACCTCAGATTTGGGGAACAGGCCCGCGTCCTCCGGCTTATCCCCGGCCTCGAAAACGCGGCCTTCCTCCGCTACGGCCAGATCCACCGCAACACCTACATCAACGCCCCAGCACTGCTCACCGAGACGCTGCAACTCCGCGCCCACCCGTCGATCCTCATCGCCGGCCAGCTTTCCGGCGTCGAAGGCTACACCGAATCCATTGCCTCCGGCCTGCTCGCCGGCCGCTACGCCGCAGCCCTCGCCAGCGGCGTTGACCCTACGCCCGCCCCTCGCCTCAGCGCGAACGGCTCGCTCAGCCACTACATCACTCATGCGGAGAGCAAGCGCTTCCAGCCCGCCAACATCACCTTCGACCTGCTCCCGCCGCTCGAAGAAGAACTCCGCCGCCGCATCCGCGACAAAAAAGAGCGACACCGCCTGCAATGCGAGCGCGCCCTCGCCGCCTGGGACCAGTGGCTCAGGTCCTCCGCAAGGTACAACCCTCATCCAACACACGGCGTCTCTCTTACAGTTGGGTCGTTCCTGCCCCAATCGCCGGAACCGCACGACCGGTCAATTCGCTGTACCGAATGCGAGGTTGAACGATGAAAATCATTGCCTTACCCGCGCTTCTTGCCCTGGCGGTTCTCCCCATGACCATGCCTGCAATCGCCCAGTCCTCAGATCAGGCCCGCACTGCCCACCAAGACACTGAGTTCCTGAAGGCTGCCAACCAGGGCAGCGTCGACGAAATCGACCTTGCCCAGCTAGTCCTGAAAAAGACCGACGATCCGGACGTCAAGCAATTCGCTCAGAAGATGATTGACGATCACAACAAGCTCCTCGACGACATGAAGCGGTTCGACATGGAAGCCGGCATTACTATCCCCGACCATCCCAGCGCAGGTACGCTGGCTGAAGAGGCCAAACTAAAGATCCTCAGCGGTAAAACCTTAGACAAGGCCTACATCAAGGCCATGGTCGAGGACCACCATAAGGACCTTGAACAGTTTCTCGCCGAGGAGAAGTCCACCGCTTACCCTGCCTTCCGAGATGCAGTCCAGCAAGGCGCTCAAGTCGTCCGCTCTCACCTCGAAATGGCTGACCAGGACGCGAAAAAACTCGGCGTTCCCGCAGCGCCGGTTCCCGGCGCGTGAGCGCCCGTCTCGCAGTGGCAGCACGCCCGGCAATTCCCGCTATTTTTGGACCCTCTTGCCGATTTGCATGCGCGCCACTTGATGATGCGCGTCCACATAGACCGTTGCCGAAAGCGGCGGATTAATTCGCCCGTGCATCATCGACGTGTCGTACATGAAGCGCAGGTCGCGGAAGCTCACCTCGGTCCAGTCGGGCGTTCCCGGCGGCTCGTCCATCGCAGCCACGGGCCCGACCTCGGCTACCAACGGCCAGCTTGACCAGTCGAGATACACCTCGCCCAGCCAGCTGCGCTCCGCTGCCCGCACCGCCGGAGTCGCGGCAGGCTTGTAGAAGATGTCCTGCTCGGGGTCAGTCGCAATGGTGGAATGCCACGAATCCACCGTCGCCACCTGGTAGAACCCGGGCATCTCGGCCACCGTGTGCCAGCGGTAAGGATTGCCCGGGTACGGACTGGCGGTCACGCGCAGCACCTCAGCCCCAGTCGCGCCCGGTCCATACGCGGCCGTCGAGGCGAGATCGACCGCTGCTGAGTGTTCCACCTCGCGCCAGCCCCACAGCGCGACCATGGCACTCAGCGCGAAGATGGCCCAGCCGCGCCCACGAAATGCCTGCCTGCGCGCGCCCACCTCGCCGCCGATCAGTCCAAACAGCGGCGGCGCGACCAGACCCAACAGCAGTGCGACAAACAGCACCGGGTCAAAAATGAAGACAAACGACCCCGCGTACCAGTGCCGATCGAATGGGAAGAACGGGCGCAGCCCGTAGTTATTGGTCCAGTCCAGCAGCAGGTGGCTCAGTAGCGCGATCAGCACGAATCCGTACAGCAGACCCCAGCGCACCGGAGCGGCAGTCAGCGGGCGCACGATGCGCTCGTCGGTTGGATCGAGTTGGACCGGCGCAGCGGCCTTGGTCGCCGCCGCTCGCCGCACGCGCCAGCGATGCACCAGCCACACCGCGCCAAGTACGACCAGCCCTTCGAAGGGCAGGCCGAGCAGCGTATGCGTGATGCCGCGATGGTGTTGCAGCGCGGCGACGGGCCCATCCACCGACCACAGCGTATCCACGTCCGGAGCCTCGGCAGCCAACGTCATCGCCAGCGTGGCGTACGCTGCCTTGCGGTTGAATCCGGCGCGTGCCAGGCACGCTCCGGTCAGAAAGTGGGTGACGGGTTCCATCGCTCACAGCATACGGCACTTCGGAGAATCCAGGGCTCGGCTGACTCTGGTGCGGACATCTCGCAGCCTCTCTATAATTCCCGCTATGGCGAAGGCATCGGCGGTGGGGCAGCAGATCGAAGCGTTGCGCGAGGACCTTCGCCACCACGAGCATCTTTATTACGTGCTCGACGCTCCCGAACTGACCGACGCGGAGTACGACGCGCGCATGAACCGGCTGAAGGCGCTCGAGGCCGAGCATCCTGAGCTGATTACGCCGGACTCGCCTACCCAGCGCGTGGGCGGCAAGCCGCGCGAGGGCTTCGTCAAGACGCCGCACTCGCGCCCCATGCTCTCGCTGGACAACGCGTACAACGAGGCCGAGCTGCGCGCCTGGGATCAGCGCGTCCGCGACGTCCTGCCGAGCACGGAGCGAATCTGCTACGGCTGTGAGCTGAAGTTGGACGGGCTCTCGCTGGCGCTGCATTACGCGCCCGCGGCGGACGGTTCGGCACAGCTGCAGCGCGGCCTGACCCGCGGCAACGGCACGATTGGCGAAGATGTCACCTCCAACGTGCGCACCATCCGCTCTGTACCGCTGCGTGTGGATGCGGCGAAGCTGAAGGCTGCGAAGTTGCCCGGAAGCTTCGAGGTGCGCGGCGAGGTGGTCCTGCCTCAGGCCGCCTTTGAGAAGATGAACCAGCAGCGCGTGGCGCAAGGCCTGGCCCCCGCAGTGAACCCCCGCAATGCGGCCGCCGGCACCATCCGCACGCTGGAGCCAAACATCGTCGCGCAACGCCGCCTGGATTTCTACGCTTACTTCCTGCTCCACGGCGAGGGCGACAAGGCCGGCGAGTTTCTTCTGCCCACGCAATCCGAGGGGCTGGAGGCGCTGCGCACAGCGGGCTTCCGGGTCAACCCGCACGCGACCACGGTGGGCTCAATCGACGAAGTGTTGACCTTCATCGCCAAGGCCGAGGGCCTGCGCGACTCGCTCGGCTACGAGATCGACGGCGTCGTCATCAAAGTGGATGCGACCGCGCAGCAGCGCCGTCTGGGTTTCACCGGCAAGGCCCCGCGCTGGGCCATCGCGTACAAGTTCGCCGCGCGCGCGGGGATCACGAAGCTCGAAGGCGTCCTCTTCCAGGTCGGCCGCACCGGCAAGCTCACACCAGTTGCCGCATTGACACCCGTCTTTATCGGGGGTACGACCGTCTCCCGCGCCACCCTGCACAACGCCGACGAGATCGAGCGTCTCGGCGTACGCATCGGCGATTTCGTGCAGGTGGAGCGCGGCGGCGACGTGATCCCCAAGATCACCGGAGTCTTCACCGATGCCGCTCATCCTCGCGGGGATGAGGCTCGCGGCAGGATCAACTTCCCCGTAGACTGCCCGCGCTGCGGCCAACCTCTCGTTCGCGAAGAGGGCGAGGTCGATTTCCGCTGCGTCAACGCTAGCTGCCCTGCCCGCCTGGAAGAGGAGCTGCGCCACTTTGCCTCGCGCTCGGTGATGAACATCGAAGGCCTTGGCGAAGTGATGGTCGCACAGTTGCTCGGCCACACTCTGGCTGACCAGGCGGCCACGGAAGATATCGCCGAACTTGAAGGTGCTGATACCGAAGAGGAGTCCGCGGAGGCCCCGACGCCAGAGGCCCTCGTCCACTCTATTGCGGATATCTACAAGCTCACGAAGGAGCAGTTGCTCACTCTCGAGCGCATAGGCGAGAAAACGGCTGACAATCTACTCGACCAAATCAAACGTTCCAAGGATGCCCCCCTCAACCGTGTTCTGCTCGGCCTCGGTATTCGTCACGTTGGAGAACGCACCGCTCAAGCGCTGGCGGATGAATTCGGCAGTATTGACGAGCTGAGGGACGCCGCAAGAGTCCCAGCGGAAGGAGAGGAAGACCGGCTTACCCGGGTCAACGACATTGGTCCCAAGGTCGCAGCTACGATCCGGGACTTTTTCTCCAACCCCGTCAACCTTGCGCTGATCAATCGCCTGCAGAAGGCTGGCCTCACGATGGTCGCGGAGAAGAAAGTGAGAACTTCGACGTTCGAAGGCCTGACCTTCGTCCTTACCGGAACGCTTCCCACGATGACCCGCGAAGCTGCCAAGGAATTGATTGAATCGGCGGGCGGGAAGGTCTCCAGCTCGGTCAGCAAGAAGACGAATTACGTGGTCGCGGGCGAAGAGGCAGGATCGAAGCTGGATAAAGCGCAGTCGTTTGGCGTCCCCGTTCTCGACGAGGCCGGCCTGCGCGCGCTGCTGGATGCGAAGAGCGACTGATCGGAACGGAGATCGCGGAACAGACACCTTCAAATCCCGAATCTTCTTGGCCAACGGCGGGCGCCATGGATGACCGCCAGGACTTCGATGATGGAGTTCCTGGTCCGATATGCAACGATGTAAGGCGTACCGGCGACCACCAGCTCTCGCGTTCCACGGCGACGTCCTGGACGGCCGATTTCAGGAAAGCCGGCCAGCCTGCCAGTCGAATCCGTCACCATGTTGATTTGATTGTCTGCGGCCGACACGCTGGATTCCGCAATATATTCGTGAAATTCTGCAAGCTGTGCCAGAGCAGGCTCAGTCCAGACAACCGGTAATGTCATGCTCTTTTCTTCTGCTTTGCCCATGCCTTCTTGGATAAGGACGCCATCATCTTCAGAACTTCAGCATGTGGAACCACTTCTCCCGCATCCGCCGCACGAATGCCTTCATCGATCAGAGCAAGGTGGTATTCCTGCAACGAAAGGTATTGGTCGATCGCCTCATTGATGATGAAACTGCGGTCGCGCTGCTGCCAGGCTGCGACGGAATCGAGCGCGGCAACTTTCTCCTCAGGCGCGCGAAATGTGACTGTCTTAGGTGCCATGGAGTCATAATACGAAGGAATACAGAAGAATACAAGAGAATACCCGCTAAGACACCCCTTCGCCGCCATGTCCGACCAGTTCGGAAACCGGGTGCCAATCGCGGTGCTGCGATTCCGCAACTGGCTTGCAGGTGAGGAAACCGTTCAGCGTGTTCACGCCGGCGGCGATGCCTTCATCTTCCTGGATCGCGGATTTCGCGCCGAGTTTTGCCAGCTTCAGCAGGTACGGAAAGGTTGCGTTGGTAAGTGCCAGCGTGGAGGTGTTGGGCACTGCGGCGGGCATGTTGGTCACGCAATAGTGCACCACGCCGTCGACCACGTACGACGGATCGGAATGCGTCGTCGGCCGCGCGGTTTCGATGCATCCGCCCTGGTCGATGGCCACATCGACGATCACCGCGCCCTTCTTCATCTTTGCCACCATGGCCTTGGTCACCAGTTTGGGCGCGGATGCGCCTGGGATCAGCACTCCGCCGATGACCAGGTCCGCGTCGCGTACCGCGCGCCCGATGTTGTAGCTGTTGGAAGCCAAGGTGTAGAGCCGGCCGTTGAAGATGTCGTCCAGTTCGCGCAGCCGGTTCAGGTTCAGGTCGACCAGGGTGACCCGCGCGCCCAGTCCCAACGCGATACGCGCGGCGTTGCTGCCCACGATTCCGCCGCCCAGGACCACCACGTTGCCCGGAGGAACGCCAGGCACACCGCCCAGCAGCACACCGCGGCCGCCGTGCTCTTTCTCCAGATAAGCGGCGCCAACCTGCACCGACATGCGACCGGCAACCTCGCTCATGGGGGTCAGCAGCGGCAGCGTTCCGGCGCGGTCGCGTACCGTCTCGTAGGCAATGCCGGTAACCTTGTTCGCTAACAGCGCGTTGGTGAGTTCCATCATCGGCGCGAGATGCAGGTAGGTGAACAGCACCATGCCCTCGCGGAAGTGCCGGTACTCCTTCTCGACCGGCTCCTTTACCTTGACCACCATCTCGGCCAGCCGCCACACGTCGTGCGCTGAGCCCACAATCTCCGCGCCGGCGGCCTGGTACTCGTCGTCGGTCAACGCGGAAAGCTCGCCTGCGTTGTGCTCTACCAGCACGGTGTGGCCGGCAGCCACGAGTGCGTGGGCTCCGGCCGGGGTTACGCCAACCCGACTCTCATGGTCCTTAACTTCTTTCGGTACACCAATAATCATGTCCCCCACCCTACCAAAGCGGTACCCAAATGTCAGTAATCCCTGTCACCGAAGTGGCAGATACGCCTTCGGCAGCCGATTCCGACAAGCCGTACAATGGTTCCTGATTCTTTTTGTCAGGAAAACACTCAACGATGTCTTCGAACGGTTATCAGGCGCGATACTCGCGTATCCACAACATGCGGTCGCTGTTCAGCCTGTTCTCAAACGATCTGGCCATCGATCTGGGAACGGCAAACACGCTGGTCTTTGCGCACGGCAAGGGCATCATCGTCAACGAGCCCTCCATCATTGCGGTGAACACCCAGACCAATGAGGTCGAGGCGGTTGGCAAAGAGGCCAAGGAGATGCTGGGCCGCACTCCGGGCAACATCGTGGCCATCAAGCCGATGAAGGATGGTGTGATTGCCGACTTTCGCCACACCGAGAAGATGCTGAACTACTTCATCATGAAGGCACACAACAACCGTAAGCGCATGGTCCATCCGCGCATCGTCATCGGCGTGCCGTCCGAGATCACGCAGGTGGAAAAGCGCGCGGTGATGGATTCCGCCTATCGCGCCAAGGCGAGTGAGGTGCACCTGGTCGAGCAGGCCATGGTCGCTGCGATCGGCGCAGGCCTCCCCATCACTGAGCCCGGCGGCAACATGGTGGTCGACATTGGCGGCGGTACCACCGACGTCGCGGTCATCTCTCTCGCCGGCATCGTTTATTCGCGCTCAGTCCGCATGGCCGGCAACCAGATGGACGAGGCCGTCGTCACCTACCTGAAGCGCAAGTACAACCTCCTCATCGGCGAGCGCACGGCCGAGCAGATCAAGATGGTGCTGGGCTCGGCCTACCCGCTGGACAAACCAATCACCATGGAGATCAAGGGGCGCAACCTGATCGAAGGCGTACCCAAGACCATCACCATCGACGATTCGGAGATTCGCGAAGCATTATCGGAGTGCGTCTCAACCATCATCAACGCCATCCGCGTCGCCCTGGAGCGGACGCCGCCGGAGCTTTCCGCCGACATCTCCGACCGCGGCATTGTGCTCACCGGCGGAGGCGCGCTGATCAAGAACCTCGACAAACGCATCCGCGAAGAGACCGGCCTGCCCGTCTCGATTGCCGACGATCCGCTGGCGTCGGTGGTGCTTGGCACCGGCAGGATGCTCTCGGACTTCAAGTTGCTGCGCAAGATCTCAATCGACTAGAGCGCTTCGTCCAAGGTCGCGGCACGCGGAAGCTACTCTGGTGATTCCTGGCCCATGGAATTCTTCAATCGATTCAAGAATGCGCTCTTCCTTATCGCGGTCTTGCTGGCACAGGCCATCGCGCTGGCGGTGCAGGTGCGCACTCCGGCCGATGCGGGAAAACCTGACGGCCACAAGGTGCGGCTTATCCGCATGTGGACCACCTCCACGGTGACGCCGTTCGAGCGCGTCGCCTATGCGATTGGCTCTGGCACGCGCAACGGCTGGCAGGATTATATTGACCTTCGCCACGTTCGCCAGCAAAACCGGGACCTGGAGCAGCAGTTGACGCGCATGCGCATCGAGCAGGCCGCCATCGCCGAAGACGCTCTCCAGGGCCGGCGCCTGCAGGCGCTGCTCGCCTTTAAGCAAAGCTATGTCGGAT
This sequence comes from uncultured Acidobacteriaceae bacterium, assembly GCA_963764735.1. Classification (GTDB taxonomy): domain Bacteria; phylum Acidobacteriota; class Terriglobia; order Terriglobales; family Acidobacteriaceae; genus Edaphobacter. Next base: position 3,100,472 of record CAVXTS010000002.1, on the reverse strand, counting down.
CGACAGTCGCGGCGCAGGTGATCGGCGAAAGCGGGAGCGACACCTCGCACGTGCTCACCATCGATAAGGGCTCGAACAATGGCCTGAAACCGGATATGCCGGTCATCACCCAGGACGGCATCGTGGGCAAACTGCGCGATGTCTTCCCTGACACCTCGCAGGTCCTGGAGATCAACGACCTCAGCTCAGGCGCGGGCGTCATCCTCGCCACCACCCGCATCCGTGCCATTCTTCGCGGCACGCTCTCCGGCCGGGTACAGATCGAGAACCTCACGGCCGACTCGCGCATCAAGCCGGGCGAGCAGGTACTCACCTCCGGCGGCGACCAGGTCTATCCCCGCGGACTGCCCGTCGGCACGATCGAGAGCATCGCGCCCGATCCGGACCGCCAGCCCTATACCGACATCGCGGTGCGGCCCGCAGTTGATCTAAACCGCGTGGAAGAGGTCCTGGTCATCACCCAGACGCAATCCGATCTGCCGCCACTCGCCCAGCAGGATTTAGCTGCAGCGGAGGCCCAACACGCAGCTGACTTGACCGCTGAGCGGCTGCCCAGCATTCACGATGCCGACCCCAACCTCCAACTCCCCGGCGCGGCAGCGGCGCCGGTAGCTGCCGCATCGCCGGATGCGAAGACCCCGCCGGTTGTGGCAATTCCTCACCCGCTGCCCGCCCTGCATCCTGACCGCTTCTCCCCGGGGTCGTCTCCACCGGCCTCTAATTTGATACCCGGTGCGCCAAACTCCTCGCCAAACACCTCTTCGCCCAGCAACCCGCCCAGCAGCCAACCCAGCAGCCGGAAACCCCAACCACCGCAGGCATCGCCTCCACCGGAGCCGCCGCAATGATGGCGATCTTCCCGCCTCAGGTTATCGCCCCTGCAGGCATTCGATTTAGGCTGTAAGGGCGAATACCTCTCTCAATTCCTTCCAGGAGCCGATGGTTACACGCAGCTACATGTCCCGCCGCGAAGTCGAACAGCAGAGCTTCGGCTTGGCTGTTGCGCTTCTGGTGCCACTCGGCGCCATCCTGCTGCAGGTGTTGCTGCCCAAAGCGTCACCACGGTTCGCCATCCTCGATCTGCCACTCATTATCACTCTGTTCTTCGCTGTCAGTCGCCGCAGCCCCATCGCGGGAACCACCACAGGCGCGACCATCGGCCTGCTGCAGGATGTCCTTACCAGCCAGCCCATCGGCGTCAACGGTATGGCCAAATCCGTTATCGGCTACGCCGCCGCCAGCCTGGGCAGCCGGATCGACGTGGAGAACACCGGCACACGCGCGGTTCTGATGTTCGGGTTCTCGCTCATCCAGAGCGTCCTGCTGTATCTCATCGAGCGCCGTCTGCTGGGCATCCGCGAATTTCACCTGCTTTGGCTGCACGAGTTGCTTCGCGCCACGGTGAACACCGTGGTTGCGGTCCCGATCTTTCTCCTGCTCGATCGCTTCAAGCACCGGGAGTAGAAGTTTCACACCGCCGGCCAGGCTGGGCCGCATTTCGCCGCCGATCGCATTAACACTTTCGTTCGCGCTGATCCTTCCGATGCTCTCCCTGGCGGGGAGTGAATGCGCGGGCGTGAAGACGTACACTAGCAGCAGGACCGAAGAACATGATCCCGAATCCCGATCGCTACAGCGCCCGCGAGGAAAAGGTTTCGGCAGGCAAACTCCACGCCACCCAGTACATCGTGGTGCTGGTGCTGGCCGTGCTGGCCACGGGAATGTGGCGCCTGCAGGTTTTGGGCGCAGACAACTACAAGCAACTGGCCGAGGCCAATCGTATTCGCAAGGACCCGGTGCGCGCCCCCCGCGGCAAGATCTTCGACCGCGAAGGCCGCATCCTGGTCGACAACTACCCTTCGGTCTCCTGTTACCTGCTGCGCGAACAGGCCAAAGATGTGCAGGCCGACATTCCCCTCATCGCTCGCGGTCTCAATCTGCCCATCGAGCAAATCGAAGCTACGCTGCGACGCTATCAGGTCGAACCGAAGTACGAGTCCATCCTGCTGAAGCAGGACATCACTCCGGATGAGCAGGCCTTCATCGAGGCCCATCGCAACGAGCTTCCCGAGCTGGAAACGCGCGACGATCAACGCCGGCTGTATCCCGCCGGTGGCTTCGCGGCTCACCTGATCGGCTACGTGGGCGAAGTATCGGAAGAGGATCTCAACAGCTCCAAGTTCGACTTTTACGAGCCTGGCGATATGGTCGGCAAGTCGGGAGTCGAGGAGACCTACGACTCCATCCTGCGCGGCACGGACGGCTCGCGCGACGTCATCGTCAACAGCCACGGCAAGGAGGTCGACGTGATGGGACAGCAACTCGCGATCCCCGGGCACGACCTCCGCCTCACCATCGATCTCGATCTCCAGCGCGTAGCCGAACAGGCAATGGAGGGCAAGAACGGCGCCGTGGTGGCGATGGATCCGCACACCGGCGAGATTCTCGCCATGGTGTCGCGCCCTGCGTTTGATCCCAACCAGTTCGCCGTGCGCCTTACCCGAAGCTACTGGACGCAGCTGATCACCGATCCGGACCACCCCTTGATGAACAAGGCCATCCAGGCACAGCTGGCGCCGGGTTCGACCTTCAAGGTCATCATGTCGCTCGCCGGACTCGAGGAGAATGTCGCCCAGGACCTGCACGTCATGTGCAACGGCGGCGGCACGTTCTTCGGCCGGTTCTTCGCCTGCGACAAGCATCACGGCATGGTGGACATTAACCATGCCATCCCGTTGTCCTGCGACACTTACTACTACACGCTCGCAGAAAAGCTGGGCATCGACACCATCGCAAAGTACGCCACTGAGGTCGGTCTCTCCCAGAAAACCGGCATCGATCTGCCCGATGAGGCCACCGGCACCATGCCTTCCACGGCCTGGAAGATGAAGACGCAGCATGAGAAGTGGTACGCGGGCGAGGTGATCTCCGTAGGCATCGGCCAGGGAGCAGTGCAGGTAACTCCGGTGCAGCTTGCGCGCGCATTTGCGGGCATCGCCTCCGGCGGCGTGCTCAGGCGTCCTCACGTCGTGTTTCCCGATGAGTTGTCGCCGGATATGGCGTCCGCCATCGATGCGACCTACCCAGGCAGCGGCGACCGCACCATCCCCATCACAACCGAGAACTGGGAGACCATCACCGACGCCATGGCCGAGACCACCCTCACCGGCACCGCCGCTGCCGTGCATCTGGAAGGCATCGATTTTGCCGGCAAGACAGGCACCGCCCAGGTCGTCAACCATAGCGCCGGCGCAACCAGCCTGGGCAAAGGAGCCGAGCGCGCTAACGCCTGGTTCGTCGGCCTGGCTCCACGCCGCAATCCGGACATCGTCGTCGCCGTGCTGTGTGAGCACGGAGGGTGGGGTGCCGATGCCGCCGCGCCTGTCGCAGCGCAGATCATCAATGCCTTCGTCACCAAGCAGCGCAAGCGCGAGGGCAATCTGCTCCGCGTGGTGAGTGCCCCCAAGCCCGCACCGGCTCCCCCGGCCAACCCGCAGCCCAATCCCGCGGCCGTGCCCACTGCCGCTGCAATACCGGCGGTCAGGCCCGGTTCGGCAGGCAGCTCCGCCGTCAACCAGCCCTAACGCGGGCGCGTCTACCTTCCCGGTCCGCGTGACACGATCGCGCAGGCTCCGGTTCCCTGTGCGCCCTTGTTGCAGTTTTCCAGCGCCCGCTTGTCCGCCAACTCCTGGTTGAACATGCCGACAGCCATCCCCCAGTGTCCTTGCGGGTTGGTCGCGAACGCTTTTCGCGGACCGTACATCAGGAAGTCGTGGAAAGCAGCCAGACCGCGCGCGTTCAATCCACCCGGTGGTGGGACGTTGGGAACGGGAGGTTCCGGCAGGAGTTCGGACAGCGGGAGCAGTCCCTTCTCCTTCAGGAACCCTTCGACAATGGGTGACCAGCCCCTCACGTCGGCGATGTAATGGTGTCCATCGTCGCCGTAGGGCGGTACCATGACGAATTCGTCGATGCCGCCGCCTTGGCGAAAAGCGGCGTCGAATTTGCGCGCGAGCTCCGGCGGAAACCACTGATCGTTCTCCGAATAGATCCAGAGCATGGGCACGCGCGATTTCTTGCCGAAGCTGCGGAATGCGGAGACGATGCCGCCCTCATCGCAGTTATGCAGATGGCCGTCGCCGCCCCGGCCGCCGGCGAAGCTGATCGCCGCCTTCAGGCCGGACGGTGGATTCGCGGTTAACGCAACCTGCGCAAATCCTCCGGTGGAAACGCCTGCGCTGACGACGGTGCCAGCATCGACCTCGGGCAGAGTGGCGGCATACTGCACGGCCGCGCGCAGGTCGGCCGCGCCGTTCTCGCCTGCCTCGGCAAAGCTTCCACCTTCCCGGGTCTGGCATCCTCCGTGCCTGCCATCCTGCTCGCCGCTCGATATGCCGTAGCCTTTGCGCACAATAATCAGCACGACATAGCCGTGTTGAGCGAACCAGATCGCCTGCGGCATAAAGCTCCAGGGTGTCACCTGCGCGCGCTCAACTGGGTCTTCAGCGGTTCCGTGTGTGATCAGCGCCAGGGGATGTTTTCCTGGCCGCTCGACCTCGACCTTTACTACGTCGATACCGGCCGGAGCTCCTGGCGCCGGCATCATGAATTCGCGAGCGGTCCAGCGACCCGGGACGGGATTGGCGGCTGCGGGCGCATCCTGCCCTGCAGTGTTTGGCAGTGTCGCGGCGCCTATCGGCAGCAACGCGAACAAAAGGATTGCGCGCATGCAATCAATACAACTGATTCGTTGGGCAGCGTCAACCGGAATTCCTCCGATGTGGCATTCCGTGCCCCTACCGACGGCGAGGGGACGAGTCTAAACTAGCCCTAGCCCATGCGCCGCTTCTCCTCCTTCCGCGACTTTGACTGGATGCTCCTCACCCTGGTGACGCTGATCTCGGTCATCAGCGTGCTGGAGATCAAGTCCGCGACTCTGAACACCAAGTTCCACGGCTTTGGCGGGAAGCAGATCGGCTTTCTTCTGGTCGGCATGCTGCTGATGTTTCTGATTTCCTTCGTCGACTACCACCGCCTCATCGACATCGGGCCGTGGTTGTGGGGTGCCGGGCTTCTATCCCTGGTGGCCGTCAAGCTGGTGGGCACCAGGGTGATGGGGGGGAAGCGATGGATCAACCTCGGGGGCGGCATTCACTTTCAGCCGTCGGAGTGGGTCAAGCTGATCCTGATCCTGGTTATGGCGCGATTCTTCTGGGGTCGGGTAGGCCGCGACCTGAGTTGGCCGGACATCGCCAAAGCGTTCGCGCTGGTATGCGTCCCTATGTACCTGGTTCTGAAACAGCCGGACCTGGGAACAGCCCTCACCTATCTGCCCGTACTCGCCGTTGGCCTCTTTCTCGCCGGAATTCGGCTGAGGCAGACCGCGATTCTCATCCTCATTTTCTCCGCGCTCGGCGGAGGCGCATGGATCGCCGGCAAGCGACCCAAGACCTACCAAATGGCTCGTTTGACCAGCTTTGTCAATCCGGACACCGATCCCCGCGGTACCGGCTACCAACTCCTGCAATCCAAGATTGCCGTTGGTTCAGGCGGCATCTGGGGCAAAGGTGCCAACAAGGGCACCCAGACGCAGGGGGATTTCCTGCCCATTCCCTATACGGACTTCATCTTCGCCGCCTTTTGCGAGGAGCACGGCTTCGTCGGCGGCGTGGGCATTCTGCTGCTATACTTTCTTATATTGACGCGTTTAATTCAAAACGCACAGCAGGCATCTGACCCGCCCGGCACCTTCATCGTTATGGGAGTGGTCGCCGTAATCCTCTTCCAGATCGTGGTGAACATCGGGATGGTCGTCGGCCTTATGCCGGTCACGGGAATCCCGCTGCCACTCATGAGTTACGGCGGGTCGTCGATTCTGTTCACCTTTCTTGCGCTGGGTATTGTGATGAACATCCGTATGCGCCGCTTTGTGAACTGAATCTCCCGGTTTTGGGGCCGTCAACGAACCAAGGTCGCGTGCGAGGCACGTACAAGCGCGCGCAGCGATTTTGGTGCATACTAGGATTCATCCGGCTATCAACATCCAGGCCGGTGCAGTTTCCGCTCCCATTTAGCGCAAACGCAGTTTAGAAACTGCCGAAGGCGTCGGGTTTGCGGCGTTGGAATTTTTTTGAAGAGATTAGAAAAAGGCCGGCCAGGTGAGAGAGATCAAGTCCATTGGCCGGACAGGTTTCAAGGGAATGATTGCATCCGGACTGAAAACGGCCCCGCCACAGGTTTATCCTGCGGTCGCATTGGTCACAAACTCCGCATGCCGCATTTCTCCCGAAGCAGCCCTCGTGTTTCCGATCATTAGTTTTATCAATCAGATAGCATTCTTTTCCGATGCTCTCCGGACGCAGTCTGTCTTGAGTTTTCCACTCTTGCCTGCATCCGTCGGTCTACACACAGCTTCCCGATCCCGAACCCTGTCCGCACCCTCGATTTCGATCCTGACGAGCGGCGCCTAGCACCTTTCCGCTAGGGCCCCGTCGATCCTCTCGCCTGCCCTGCCGCTCGCATTCCGGCTTCTCACAATCCGGAGCGGGCAGAAAGAGCAGGACCATGTCGAAAGAGATTTATATATCCAGCACGCCGCACGAGACGCGTCTGGCCATCGTCGAAGACGAAGCCCTCACCGAGATCTATTACGAGCGTGAAAACGAATACACCCTGGCCGGATCCATTTACAACGGCCGTGTCACCCGGGTTCTTCCGGGGATGCAATCCAGCTTTGTGGACATTGGCCTGGAGCGCGATGCTTTCCTCTACATTACTGATTTCATGGAGGAAGCACCCGACCCGGAGGAATTCGACACCTCCTCGTCGGCGGATCGCCCACGCCAGAACGGCGAACGGCAGGATGAGGCTCGTGGCTCCGATCGCGGAGACCGCGGCCGGGGACGCCGCGGCGGCCGTGACCGTGAACGGGATCAGGACCGGCAGGGCGGAGCCAACGCCCCTGCGCGGCCGGTCCCAGAACGCGACCAGCAGGATCGTACCCCACTTGGCACCACTGAGCCAGGCCAGGCCTCGACCGGCGACGCCGCCGCTGGCTCGGAAGTTGGCGAAGGTGCTCCCGGCGCGGATGGCGGACGGCGCTGGCGCGGGCGCCGGGGCCGGCGTCGCGGGCGTGGTACCACAGGCCAGCCCGGCGATGCCAGCCACGGAACCCTCACGCCTGGTTACTCCGAACTCGAATCTTCGTCGGAGAACGAGCCATACACCGAAATCGACGATGCGACGCTCACCCCGCCCAGTTCACCTACCGACAACTTGGACGAAGGTCCGCGCAGCGACCGTTCCGGCAACACTGGACGACGCGACCCACGCGACGAACCCAACCAGGGCCGCGGCAATCCGCGCTCCGACTCACGGCGTCATGATCGCGATCGCGACCGACGCTCACAGCGCGCTCCACGCGATTTCTACGGCGCGGACAGCGGGGACATCAGCGGCACTGGCCCGATTGCCAACGCATACCCCGACGCCGGCGCTGAAGGTGGTCCCGAGCCGCTGATTCTGCCGGGCGAGTCGCTCTCCAGGTATCGTAAGGGCGGCGACGAGTCCACCACGCCGACGCAGTCCACCCCCCCCACCGCAACCCCGTCGGCGGCTTCCGTCCAGCTTGCGCCTCCAGCCAACCTCTACACCCTGGCCGAAGGCTGGGACGGTGGCGACACCCTGCCCGGCGAGACCCTCTCGCGGCGCCGCCCGGCGGACTCGCGCGCCGAAGCCCGCTCCGACTCGCGCTCCGGGTCGCGGCGCGATTTCGATCGTGGTCCAAGGCGCGACAATCGCAACGACCACAATACGGGCGATGCCCGTTCCGATTTTCGCAACACTCCACCTGTCACCCCGGTCAACCGGGAGCCGGTCAGTCCCTTCACGCCGACCGAAGCGGCGGTTCAGGAATCCGTCGCGCCCGGCGTCGACCAGAGCCCCACTCCTCAAGCCCCTGAAGCATTCCCGGCTGTAGTGCCGGATGCCGCTCCAGAACCGGCGTTGCATGAGGGGATCGAGTACGAGCCGATAGAAGCATCGGCCTCGCACCACATCGATCCTCTGCCGGTCAGTGAATTCCGCCAAAGCGCGCCAACCCTCGAAGAGCCCGTCGAGACACTTGCTCCGCCGGCTGCGTTGCCCGCCACTCCGAACCCATCCGAACCGGTCGTCGCACCGCACGACATCACCTCAATCAACGCCATCGGCGAGATGCTCTCCGAGCCCGCCGAAGTTATTCCCGACGTGCCGTCCCATCCTGCGCCGATGGAGGTCCCCGAGCCCGCATCGCCCATCCGCCACGAGGGTGCTGTGGTGTCGCCCGATCTGGCCATGGAGTCAGCAACGCCACGCATTGCAATCGCAGCCGGAACCAGCGGATTTGCTCCCGGCTCCGGCCAACTCGCTGAAGAGGTGCTCGAAGAAGAAGATTCAGACGGCGCCACACTCCATGCCTCGTCGATCGAAGAGATGGAGGACATGGAGGAGGAGACACTGGAAGGGGCGGCCGATCTGGGCACGATGCTGCGCGAGATGTCCATCGACCAGATCACCCGCACGTCGCCGGAGACCGAAGAGGAGAACGATAGCGAGGAAGACGACTTCGAAGAAGACGACCTGGAAGAGGAAGAAGACCTGACAGAGGAGGAAGAAGATCAGGATGAGTTTGAGGTGGACGATCAGGCCGTCTCGAACGAAGCCGGGCATTCCGAGGACGACCTGCAGGAGCAAGCGGCCCGCAGCGGCAATGCCGCTGACCAGGAGTTCTTCGAGGCACAGTTCGGCCAGGCGAGCCAAGAGAATCGCAACCAGGCCGGCGAAGACCGCGCAACAGGACAGCCTCAGCGCCGCGACTTCGGCCGCGATGCGGACCGCAGAGGCGGACGCCGGGATGGCCATCGCGACGGACGGCGCGGCCGTGGTGATCGGCCCGGCGATCGGGGCGGACATGGCCACGGCAATGGCCGCGGACGCCACTCTGTGCAATCCCTCAACCTCCCCGCCATCAGCGATCTGCTTAAGCCCGGCCAGGAGATTCTGGTCCAGATCGCCAAAGAGCCCATCGCCAAGAAGGGTGCGCGCATTACCTCGCACATCGCGCTGCCTGGCCGCTTCCTGGTATTCATGCCGACGGTGAATCACACCGGCGTTTCGCGCAAGATCGAGTCCGATGCCGAGCGCCGCCGCCTGAAGGAGATTCTGCTCAGTGAAAAGGGCGACGCGTCGGGCGGGTTCATCGTCCGCACGGCTGCCGAAGGAGCCAGCGAAGAAGAGCTCCGCAGCGATCTCCGCTTCCTGCTCAACCTCTGGGCCGACATCAAGAACCGCTCCGAGTCATCGAAGTCCCCAGCCCTGATCTACCACGACCTCAACCTCATCGAGCGCATCCTGCGCGATCAGGTCACCGACAACTTCTCCGCCATCTGGGTTGACTCGGAGACCGAGTACGAGCGCGTTCTGCGCTTCCTCCAGCGCTTCCAGCCGTCGCTCATCCGCCGCGTCAAGCTCTACCTGAAGGACACGCCGCTGTTCGAGCAGTTCGGCATCACGGAGGAGATCAACAAGGCGCTGCGCTCCAAGGTATGGCTCAAATCCGGCGGTTCCATCGTCATCAACCAGACTGAGGCGCTGGTCGCCATCGACATCAACACCGGCAAGTTTGTCGGCAAGACGGCTCGCCTGGAAGACACCATCGTCAAGACCAACCTGGACGCCATCCCCGAAATCGTCCGCCAGATCCGCCTGCGCGACCTCGGCGGCATCATCATCATCGACTTCATCGACATGGACGAGCGCAAAAACCGCAACCGAGTGATGGCTGCGCTGGAAGATGAGCTGAAGTCCGATCGCGCCCCCTCAAAGGTGCTCCAGTTCAATGATTTCGGCCTGGTCGCCATCACCCGCAAGCGCGTCAAGCAGTCGCTGGAGCGCACTCTCTCCACCACCTGCGGCGTCTGCCAGGGCACCGGAATGGTCAAATCACCGGTCACCGTCTGCAACGACATCTACATCGAGATGCGCAAGATGCACAAGCTGCTCGACCGCGGCGACGTCATGTTGCGCGTGCATCCTGAAGTCGTCAAGCAGCTCAAAGCATCCGGGGCCCGGTGGCTGCAGGACATGGAAGAGATGGTCGGCAAGACCATCCTGGTCAAGAGCGACCCGGCCCTCCATCCCGAGCAGTTCGACATCCACTAGGCCACCAAGCTGGTCCAAGGTCGTCCAAGCTGGAGCTTTCTGGCAAGGGACTCCGGTCTTTCTTTGCCGCGGGCCGTTGCTCCCTCGGGTACATTTTCCAGATCCGCCGCTCGAGGAAGGGCGCCCGGAAGCGCCCCCGTCGTATCATGCTTCTGTAGGCTACCCGACCGGGGCAACCATTTCATTTCCTGAAATTAACCCCGTTTCGGGCTTAATCCAAATCGCGCATTAGCGCGTCTTACACATCAAAGAGATGGTTGACGGCCGGATACCAGGAAAGCGGCCGCAACAAACTCAGTCGATTCGGGTTAGGAATCTCGAAGAACTTTGCTATCTAAAATGGGAGTCATCAAAAAAATGCAGACCAACCGTACTTTCTTCGGTATTGCGTGCCGCGTCGCGGCATTCAGCTTCCTGATGGCGGGAACAGCCTCGCTGGTGCATGCTCAGCAGGCCTCCTCGGTCGCACCGGCAGCTAAAGCGCCTATTTTCATGGCATCTTCTGCTGCGCCGAATTATGCGGCCTCTTTCTTCGGAAGGTCTTCCAGCAGCAGTTCCTCGTCCTCGTCGGACGCGCTCGCCGAAGATGACCTGGCTTCGCCCATCCCCGACAGCGCCCAGCCGCCTCCGCGCCGTCGCTACGGCCAGCCTAACTACTCTGGCGGCAATACCAACCCGGATGGCTCCGCCAAGTGGACCTTCCTGGTCGGAGCGGGCCCCTCCATTCCGATCGGCATCACCCACAAGTACGAAACTCCCAGCTGGGACTTCCAGGTGGGCGGCGGACGAAACTGGAGCAAGGTCCTCGGCGTCATGCTGCAGTTCGATTACGACCACTTTGGCCTGCAAGGCGCCACCATCGCCAATGAGCAATACATCTACAACTACTGCACCACCGCCGAGGTTGGCCAGGGCGTGTGCGCTCCGGCTGGTCCGGCAACGGGCTCAAACATTGTACCGATCGACGGCAATAGCCACATCTGGTCCTTCACCCTCGATCCCACCTTCACTATTCCCACGGACGGTTCGCTGGGTGCTTATGTGGTCGTGGGCGCCGGCTTCTATCATAAGGTCACAGACTTCACGACTCCGACCGAAGAGTGCGACTACTACTATGGTTGCGGGGTCTACAACGAGACCTTCGACCACTACACCAGCAATGCCCCCGGCTTCAACGGTGGCCTGGGCCTTACCTGGAAGTTTTCCAGGTTCTCCAATCAGCGCTTCTACATCGAAGGGCGTTATGTCTACATGGTGAACTCGCAGCGTACTGGCGTCACCACAGCCAACGTCGCCAACTCTCCGCTCAACGCATCCAATTTCTATCCTGCCAACAGCGACCGCACCTCCTACGTCCCGGTCAAGATCGGCATCCGCTTCTAAACCCGCTTGACCGAATCCAGACTGCAGCGAAGCCCGGCCAGCCAGCCGGGCTTCTTCGTCTTTGTTTCATTGTCCCATCAGTACAGGGTATCCGTGAACGAGGCCAGCAGCGGGAAAGAACATCCGGTAGCGCGTGCCATCCACTCCCAGGCTGATCCGCACACCGAATCCCGGCTGTGAACAGAGCCGGATGTTGCGCCACCAACTGATGCATCGCTCTAAATCCCTACTGGATACGGCTTCTCGTGGACTTCTGAGCCGCTCTTGCCCTTGCCCGTCCGCTCGAACCTCCCCTGCAGCAGGCTCAGCAACCCGGTGTACCAGTATCCAAAGACGAACAGAAGCAGAAAGGGCACCGTGAAGTAGTTCTCCGTGCTCATCGCATACCACACCGTCCACGCGAAATAGGCCCCCACCGCCAGTTCGATAAACGGGATCACCGTCAGCCGTTTGCGATAGACCTTCGCCTGACTGGCTTCGCCCTTCTTCTTCACCCGGTACTTCGGCGTGCGCGCAAACGGGGTCTTATATCCCACCAGCGCCTGCATCACCGCCCAGGAATTGGAAAATGTCAATCCCACCCCACCCAGCGCCATCAGGAACGGCACATACAGAAACGTCTTGTACCAGGTCTTCGGGAACAACTCCTTCTGGCTGACCAGGTAGAACGTCGACACCGACATGGTGCTCGCAATAAATAGCGGCAGGTCGATCAGCAGCATCTGAATATACCCCTGCCAGCTGCGGATGATCATCGCCGGCATCAGCAGCACGCTCAGCACAATCATCAGCGGATAGCTGATGTTTGCGGTCAGGTGGTACCACGCCTCCAGCTTGGTGTGCCACGGTGCGTCGCTCTTCAGCACCTGCGGCAGAATCTTCTTGCCCGTCTGGATCAGTCCCTTGGCCCAGCGCGCCTGCTGCGTCTTGAAGGCCGTCATCTCAATCGGCAGCTCGGCCGGGCACTCTACGTCCTGCAGGTATTTGAACTTCCAGCCTGCCAGTTGCGCGCGATAGCTCAGGTCGGTGTCTTCGGTCAAAGTGTCGTGTTGCCAACCGCCCGCATCCGAAATTGCCTTGCGGCGCCACATGCCGGCGGTCCCGTTGAAGTTGAAAAAGACCCCGGAACGCGAGCGCCCGCCATGCTCCAGCACAAAATGGCCGTCCAGCAGGATCGCCTCCACCTGGGTCATAAAGTTGTAACTCCGGTTCAGATGCGTCCAGCGCGTTTGCACCATCCCGATCCCCGGTTCGGCAAAATGGTCAACCACCTTCATCAGCCAGTCCGGACCAGGCACAAAGTCCGCATCGAAGATCGCGATCAGCTCGCCGCGCGCCACCCGCAATCCCTCATCCAGAGCGCCGGCCTTGTATCCATGGCGATTGGTGCGGTGCAAATGCACAATCGGCTGCGGCGCCAGCCCGGCAAAGCCCCGCGCATAGCGCTCTACGATCTCCGTCGCCACCAATACGGTCTCGTCGGTCGAATCGTCCAGCAACTGGATCTCGAAGCGGTCGCGAGGATACTCAATCCGGCAGATCGCGTCGATCAGCCGGTCCACCACAAACTGCTCGTTGAAGATGGGCAACTGGATGGTAACGAACGGCAGCTCGCTCGCAGCATACTTGCCGCCCGGCTCTCTCCACTTCGCCGCTTTCTTCTTGTTGTGGTAGTAAAGCCACACAAGCTGATAGCGATGGATCCCATAAAACGCCAGAATCACCATCACCAGGAAGTACGGAACCAGCATAGACGTGTCGAACAGATTCCAGCGATACAGGCCGCGGAAGGTGTGCTCCCCGTAATGGGTATGCAGATAGTGGCGCAGACCCTTGGAAGCCAGAAACATGGCCAGCGGGGCATGCAGCTTGTAGAAGAAGGTTGGCAGGAAAAGACTCCGCAGGCAGGGTTTGCCGTTCGCTCACGATTCTACGCGAAGCGGCAGATCGGATTCCCAATGTCTAACCTAGAAACATCGCCCGGTACAGCGGATCCCGTTCCACCGGCCTGAACCCCGCATCCCGAATCACCCGCCGCAAGTCCTCTTCGCTGCCGCCATTCGCTCCGCCCGCATCCACCGGACCCACGTCATTCGCGCCGAACCGCAAGCCCGTCTGCAGCACCTTCAACCCCTGCCCGGCCCGGCTGGACTGTACATTCTCGATGTTGTCCAGGAACATCCGCGAGATCGCCAGCGCTTTCAGACGCTCCACCGCAGTCGCCCCATCCAGTTCGCGTCCGTCTGGCGGGTCAGCCGCCATCGGCACGAACGCAGCAAACCCTCCGGTCTCCTCCTGCAACTGCCGCACCGCCTCCAGAAACTCGACTCGCTGCTCGGGCGTTTCGGCCGCACCTGCACCAAAGACCATCGTCGCGGCAGTCCGCATCCCCAGCCCATGCGACGCACGGTGCACCCCCACCCAGTCCTGCACGTTCATTGCCGCCCCATCGCCGGCGAACGAATCCATTCCCGCACCCTGCAACCGCTCGATGGTCTCCCACGGCCGCAGACCGCTGGCTCCGGCGAGAGGCAGTAGCTGCGCGGGCGTCAGGCCTTCAATCCACAACGAAGGGAACCTCTTCCGCACACCCCGAAGCAGCTCCTCAAGCTTCTCAATCCTGCCTGTCACCCCTGCAAGCCGCACGCCCGTTGCGCCCATCTCGACGGCTTCGACAATCGCGCCGCACACCAGCTCCAGCGAATCCCCACTCGCCTTGCCATCCAGCAGCGGCGCACACGCAACGGAGCCCAACAAGACGTAGCTCACCACACCCTCGGGATGCAGCCTCCGCCGCACCGCGTCCGCCTCCATGCCAATCCCCACCAAATCGTCGCTCCGAAAGCAATCCAGAGCCTGTTCCCGGCTGATTCCCATGTAAAAATTCTACGCCAGCCCTGGCCGCCCTTAGCGAGCCCTTAGTGCCTCCGCAGAACCACCAGCAACACAACCAGCACGGCCAGCAATCCCAGCGCCACCCACAGCAGCCGCATCGTCACGGCTGCCGTCTTTTCCAGCTTGGCGACCCGTTCCTCCACGCTCTCCATCCCCATCCGTGTGCGCGTCACGTCCGCCGCCACCTGCGCCGCCTGCTTGCTCTGCTCCTGCAATTGGCCGCGAATGCCCGCCTGCTCTTCGCTCACGTGACGCAACTGGCCGCGAACGTCCCCGGCCAGCGTTGCCATGGCGCTCTCCAGCGCCTTATCGCTATCGCTCCGGCCGGCAATATACTTGTCCCACGCCGGCACCAGCCGCGAGAAGTGAGGCAGAAGTTCCATCAACAATCGGGGCCACATCGCCCTAGTCTACGTGTTCGGCCAGCACCGTGCGCATCGAGGCCGCCCGTCGCCGTCGCCGCAGCAGCACGGCTACCACGGTGGCCACCAGGATCGTCGCAATAATTGCCTGCGACCACAGGCAGTAGATGCACCACGTCTCGATCACGTAGGCTTCGATAAAGCTCAGGAATGCCGCGCAGAAAAAGCCGATGCGCGCCAGTTCCAGCACAATCTGCAGCCGCCCCATCAGCGCGAAGATTCCGATCAGCGCGTAACCCGCAATCCCGATGGCCGCCACCGGCACATGCAGGGTGCCCGGCTTCTCGTCGAACTTCCGCGGCGGAAAGACCGAATACGACCCATGGTTCACGCTGCCGCAGTCAAAGTGCTCAGTCACCGCGCATGGGGGTGCCACGCTCGGATCCATATAGTGAATGTGCAGTGCCAGCGAACTCACCACGATGCCCGCCACCGCCAGTATTGCGATCAGGTATTTCATGCACTCCATCTTACGTCGACCCTGATCTTCATTCCCGTCGATGTCCGCTAATCGTTCGCCTTCCTCACGGCAAAATTGACGCAACCACACTTCCAGTGCGAGTATCCAGAATCATCTCTGGCAGTCGATGGAGGTCACAGACGGAGCATTTCTCCAAAGCCAGCCTGAAGGAGCGAACCTTATGCAGTGTCCTGTGTGCCACAAAGAAAACGAGACCCAGTCTGCCTTCTGCGTCTATTGCGGGGCCAGCCTCGCCCCCGCCGCCCCGCAGCAGGCTCCCGCCACGCCGCTGCCCGTTTCCGCGCCGGTTCCAGCGGCCGCCGCTGCCCCGTCGGCGCCTGCGTCCTCTGGCTTATCCACCAACTCGGCCGCTGCCGTTGCCTACGTCACCTTTATCCCGGCAGTCCTGTTCCTGATCCTGGAACCGTATAACAAGAACCCCTTCGTCCGATTCCATTCCTTCCAGTCCATCGGCCTCGCCGTGGTTTGGTTTGCTCTGTGGATCGTGCTGGTGATGGTCTCGATGTTTGTCGCTATGATCCCGGGCGTTCGCCTGATGCTGTTTCTGTTTCCCCTGCTCCATTTTGCGATCTTTATCGGCATGTTCATCCTCTGGTTGATCGCAATCGTCAAGGCCAGCAAGGGCGAGTGGTTCAAGCTGCCCATCATCGGCGACTTCGCCCTGAAGCAGGCTCAAAGCTAAAGGTAGACCGGGAAGGCTCGGTCTGGCCGTTTGCGCACGCCCATCACCGGACGACGTACTTCACGCTCGCCACCCGGCTCGGCGCGCGGGTCGTCGACAACGCAATCGCCCGCAGGCGAACCGAAGAACCCAGCACAATGGGTCCGGCGTAGACCTTCGAAGCCATGGTCGGCGCCGTGCCGTCTGCGGTGTACAGGATCATTGCCGTGGGGACATTGTCGACAATGGTGACTCTGGTGCCGGCCGCGTACGGGCCCGGCCGCAGCGAAAATAGCGGCTTGTCTGCTCGCGGAAAGCTAGGATACTGCGGGTGGTGCGGAGGCAGCCCGGTCCCGGTGTTGTCCATGGCTTGCTGGGTCGCCTGCGCAGCCGCCTGGTTGGCCTGTTGCGCAGCCTGCATCGCCTGGTCGTTCGCCTGCTGGGCTGCCTGCGCAGCGATCTGCGTCGCCTGCTGCGCAGCCTGCATGGCGGCGGCTGTGCCGGGATCCTGACCGCGCGCACCGGCTGCGGACAAAAGCATCCCAACCAACAACAGCGACTGCAACATCCCTCCCCGGCAAGCGCCTGACACCAAACGCACTTCTTGGCCGACCCTCATACCCCCTCCTCAAGGACCCTGCAGTCCGTTGGACGTGACCAAAGCCGAATAGTAGTCTCAGAGCCCCGCGGCGACCGGCGTCTTTTCTCCTGGCGCGGCCGTCTGAAGGAGCAATCCCTATGCGCCCTCCAATCGCTGCTGCTGCTCTCGCTTTGGTCCTGCTTCCGTCCCTGCTCCCTGTCGCCACCATGGCGCAGGCCAGGCCCGGTGACCCCATGCCACCGCGATCCTGGGTGGATAAGGACACCGGCCATCGTGTCTGGCGCCTCAGCGACGAGCCCAACTCCGGCGGCTTTTACTTCAACATCAACGCCTACACGCCCGACGGCAAGCAGATGATCTACACCGCGCCCGACGGCATCCACGTCCTCGACATGGATACCCACGCCACCAAGCTCCTGGTCGCCAACCCGCCCGGCTCGATCAACGATCCCAAGGCCCCCGGCACCGTCCACGCCCTCGTCGCCGGACACAAGACCAACAGCGTTTTCTACACCGCAACCAACGCCGCCGGTGTCACCTCCGTCTACAAGGCCGATATCAACACCGGAGCCATTCGCAAACTCGTCGACCTGCCCCGGATTGCCAACACAAACAGCTTCAGCGTCGTCAGCGTCAATGCCGACGAGACCCTCATCGCGGGCACTTACCTCGAAGGCGCGCCCACCGGCAAGGAGTACGGTGCCGCAGCCATCCCTGCTCCCGCCCAACCGGCTGGAGCCACAGACAATCGTGTCGGCTCGGCCGCTCAGGGTCCCCACTACCAACCCCTCAACAAGGGCCAGATGATGGCCACGCGCCTCGCCGCCCACCTGCCGCTCGTCCTCTTCACGCTCCGCCTCGAACCCGGCCCCAGTGGCGAAAAGCCCGGCGACCTGACGCCGCTCCTTCACTCCACCGACTGGATCAACCATCTGCTCTTTTCGCCCACAGACCCAGAACTCCTCATGTACTGTCACGAGGGCTCATGGGGCCAGGTGGACCGCATCTGGATGATTCACACCGATGCCACTCACAACACCCTCATCCATAAGCGCACGATGGCCAACGAAATCGCCGGGCACGAATTCTGGGGACTCGACGGCGAGACCATCTGGTACGACTGGCAGTTCCCCGCCGGCGAAGACTTCTTCCTCGCCGGCTACAACCTCAAGACTGGCAAACGCACCGCACTTCACATGCAGCGCAACGACTGGTCGATTCACTTCAACCTGACCAAGGACCTCGACCTCTTCTGCGGCGACGGCGGCGATCCCGGCCAGGTCGCCCATGCGCCGGACGGCGAGTGGATCGAACTCTTCCATCCCATCATCCGCACGCCTGGGGCGCAGCAGTTGAATGGGCCGGATTTCTGGCAGCCCGGCGTCCTGCACCCCGAGCACCTGGTCAACATGTCGTGGCATTACTATCGCGAGGAGCCCAACGTGCGCTTCTCTCCGGACAAGAAGCTGGTGATCTTCACCAGCAACATGTTCGGCCCCAGCTACGTGTTCGGCGCGGAAGTGGAAAAAGCAGTAAACCCGCCCGCCGCCGACGTAGTCACAACCCCCGAACTCGCCCGGCACTTCAACCCGGTCGCTCCGGCGACCAGCAAAGGCCCCATCGTCCCAGGGGCCAGTCAGAATGTTAGCGCCGCAGGACGTATCCGCGAATAAGGCCCCGGTGATCGGCGACCATCCCGCCGGACACCAGAATGGCAGGAATCGGCGCTGGATCGCAGCGAAGGGGAAAGCTAACGGCCAGCCCAGAATAAATCCAGAGGAAAAGCCTGGGACGTCGAAAAGCCTGACCGTTAGTTGTCGCAACCGTATCGGCTCCCTTGCTGGATGTATCTCCAACCAAGGTGGAGATTCGTGACAAGGTAGTGCTAGGTTTTTGGCCCATCTGCGCTTTTATTCGGTACATCCACGGGCAGCGCCTTCGCACCGACATCGGCCTTCCACCAAAGTTGCATAAAGCTTTCGAAAAGTAGCATGGCCTTCTCCCGTGGGGACTTAGTAGCTTTGCAGCAGGAGATTTCCCATGATCCTGCGCCGCTCTGCGTCGTTGTTGCCCTTTCTGCTCGCGCTGCCGGTCGCCATATTGCTGGTCGGCTGCAGCGCACTCCAAACCATCTCGATTCGTCCCGCGCAGGGATCAACCACATTGACAGCCATCGGCCAGACCGCGCAGTTCACGGCGTTCGGTGTCAGCCAGATGGGCTCCGGCGAACCAACTACCGCCAACATCACCAACTCGGTGACCTGGACTTCGAGCAACAACTCGGTCGCAACCATTAACGCCGCCGGGCTGGCCACCGCGGTCGGCGCCGGATACGCCCAGATCTATGCAACCTCCGGCGGGGTCGACGCGGCTTCAGACATCACGGTGAGCATTGGCGGATCGGGCACATCGGGCACACCCTCCATCACCATCGTCCCCAGCACGGCGACCTCAACCTTCGTCGGGGAGACAACCCAGTTTCTCGCGACCGGCAGCCTGACCGGTGGCGCCCCGCAAAACCTCACCAACCAGGTGCAGTGGGTATCCACCAATGTGCAGGTAGCCTCCATCAGTTCGAGTGGCCTGGCTACTGCCGTGGCAGCCGGTACCACCACGATCATCGCCGAATACGGCGGGCTGAATGCAACTGCGACCCTCACCGTGACCATCAGCGCCGCCGCATCCAACGCAACCCTGGTCCTCATCCCCACCTCCGGGACGGCGACTTTTGCCGGAGAGACAACCCAGTTCATCGCCCTCGGCAATCTGACTGGAGGAGTTGCGACCCAGAACCTGACCGGCAATGTCACATGGACTTCCAGCGACGTGTCGGTCGCCACTGTCGATCAGAATGGACTGGCAACGGCCGTGGCCGCGAACGTCGGAACCCCTGAGACCACGACCATTACCGCGATCGGCAGCACCACGGGCGGCTCGCTCATCACTGCCACCGCGACCCTGTCGGTCCAGCCCGCAGGCGGCAGTCTGAATCTGTCCACGCTCGCGGTCTATATGGCCGGCACCGGGACGGGGACGGTCGTCAGCTCCCCTGGAACCATTGCCTGCGGATCGTCTGTGGCGGGCGCAACGTGCAGCGGAACCTTCTCTCTGGGCACCACCGTGACGCTGACCGCAGCGCCGGCCGCAGGCTCGGTTTTCGGAGGCTGGTCGAGCGGTTGCACGCCGAGCACTGGCAATCCGCTCGTCTGCACCGTCATGATGAATAACAACAAAACGGTAGGCGCAATCTTCAACCCATAGCTTCGCAGAAGCATGAATCAGCAGAGCGTCAAGAGCGCGGCCTGAAGCTCGGCCGCGCTTTTTCCTGCAATGCGCAGGGTCTTGCTGCGGCTGGTCGCCCCGCTCACCAGGCTGATGCGAGCACGGGGCAAGCGAAAGTGTTCCGCCAGAAAGGCAATCAAGGCGTCGTTGGCGCGGCCGTCTGTGGGCGGCGTCATCAGCGAGATCTTCAGCGCACCGTCATGACTGCCGATGATGGCATTGCGCTTCGCTCCCGGATGCACGCGCACAGGAAGGATGCAGCCGTCGGCGACCTCGCGAATTGAGATAGGGAGAGTCATTTGCCGCTACTCGCAGTCTCCGGGTACCTGCGTTTGCCAAACAATGCAGTCCCGATGCGGACACAGGTGCTGCCCTCCTCGATAGCGACCGCAAAATCGTTGGACATTCCCATGGAGAGCCGCGTCAACGTGGGGCAAGCCGCCAGCGACGCATCGCGCAAGCAGCGCAGTTCGCGAAAGTAAGGACGCGCCGGCCACGGATCCTCAGACCACGGTGGCACAGTCATCAGCCCGGAGGGCACCAGGGATTCCAGCGGCGCAAGAGCGGCGAGTAGTGCTGGCAACTCGGCCGGCAAGACGCCGTGCTTCGATTCTTCGTGGCTCAGCTTCACCTCAATCAGGATCGGCAGCTTCCTGCCCAGCGCGCGCGCCGCGGCGTTCAGCCGGGTGGCGATCTTCAGCGAATCGACCGAGTCGATGGCGTCAAACAACTCGGCCGCCCGGTTTGTCTTGTTGGACTGCAGCGGGCCGATCAAATGTACCTGCGCTACGTCCGGCGCTGACCGAGCATCTCCTGCCGCACCGGAAAACAGGTGCCCCAAGGCAGAAGACTTCTCCAGCCATTCCTGCACTCGGTTTTCGCCGAAGAGGCGCAGGCCGGCCGCGTAGGCTTCCATCACTACCTCGACGGGATGCATCTTGGTCACCGCCATCAGCGCCACGTCGGCCTCGGAGCGCTGGGCGCGGCGGCAGGCATCGGCAATCTCTTCCCGAAGCCGCGCGAGATTTTGAGCCAGAGTCATCCTGAGAGCATCTTATGGGTTTTCAGGAGGGATGTGGATGGGCGCACGTGTGTGGCCGGTTGTCTTGCTGATTGGGTCGAATACCTTTATGACCTTCGCCTGGTATGGGCACCTGAAGTTTAAGGAAGTAACCCTGTGGAAGGTGATCCTGGTGAGTTGGGCAATTGCGTTCTTCGAGTACTGCCTGCAGGTGCCCGCGAATCGCCTCGGCTCGCAGGTCTACTCGGTCGACCAGTTGAAAGTAATCCAGGAAGTGATCACGCTCAGCGTCTTCGGCGTCTTCTCCGTGTATTACTTCGGCGACCGCCTGCACTGGAACCACGCCGTCGCAGCCGGATTCCTCGTGCTCGGAGCCTTCTTCATGTTCCACAAATTCTGACGCCGGACCGCGCACGCGGAAAAAAGCGCGGCCCATCATCAGGCCGCGCTCTCGTTCCCCCCTGGCTCACTTCTTCGTGACCGTAGCAGTAGGCGCAATCTGCAAGGCCTCGCCCGTGTCCGCCTTCACCGTCAGGTCGTCTGTGGTCACCTTGGCATAGGCGATCAGCATCCCTGTCTTGCCGGAGATGTGGACGTTCTTCAGCGTCAGGTTCAGCACCGGCGACTCCGGCAGGCCGACGATGCTGCCGCTATTGCCGCTGTTGGTCGCGGTGACGTTTTCGATCGTAATGTCGTGGAACATCGGCGTCAGGCGTGTCACCGGCATGGCAGGCACCTCGGCCAGCGTCCCGGCCCGCGGATAGTACTCGGTGATCAGGATAGGGTTCTTCACACCGTCCATGGTGATGTCTTTGAAGCTGATGTTGCTCACGTCGGCGCCACGATCGCGCGCCGCCTTGATGCGGATGCCGTTGTCCGTTCCGGTGAACTTCACCCGCTCCACGCGGATGTTCTGCGCGCCGCCCGCGATTTCGCTGCCGATCGACACCCCATGTCCGTGGTCAAACGTGCAATCCGTAATCGTAATGTTCTTGCTCGGCTCGTCCCCGCCAGCAGAGTTCGCCAGTCCGCTCTTGATCGCCACATCGTCGTCGCCGGTGTCAGCGTACACATGGTCGATGATGACATTGCTGGAGCTGAACGGATCGATCGCGTCCGTATTCGGCGAGGGCAGCGTCGCCGTCACCCGGATGTTCCGCAGCACCACATCGTCCGAGTAGTAGGGCACAATCTGCCAGAAGGGCGAGTTCTTCACCGTCACGCCGGTAATCGAAACATGCTTGCAGTGGTCGAAGACCACCAGCCGCGGCCGCGCCGCCTGGCCGGCTGCTATGCCGGAGCCCGGCACGTTGGCTCCATTGTTCAGGTTCATGGGAACCGCCGGCGGCGGCCCCTCGCCACGCATCGAATGCCACCAGGCCTGGCCGTTGCCGTCGATCGTGCCTTCGCCCGCGATGGACACGTTCGTCGCATTCACCGCGCTCACCAACGCCTGGTGTCCATCCTGGCGGAACTCCTTAATCACCGGGTAGTCCGCGTGGTCTGGCGAACCCAGCAGGATCGCATCCTTCTGCAGTTCCAGCGTCATATTGCTTTTCAGCAGGATCGGGGCGCTCAGGTACGTCCCCGCCGTCAGCACCACTGTACCGCCGCCTTTGCCCGCCGAACATTCGTCGATCGCCTTCTGGATTGCCGCCGTATCCTTTGTGGTCCCATCGCCCTTGGCGCCGTCCTTCTTCACCTCGCATACCTTGCCTGCCGCCATCGCCGGTCCGACCGCCAACAGAAACGCGCCCGCAGCCGCAATCAGCCTCACTCCACAAGAAATCCTCATCGTCTCTCCTCACCTGAAAACTAGGCTCGAAGCATATTACCCCTATGGTCCTACCACCCGCCACCTGCTTGGCGATTAGACCGGTCATACTCGCCGCTGCGGTGTCTGGTTTGCCGATGCGACTAGACTAGGTACAGAGGAACAGAATGACGATTTTGCAGAAGATCGCCGGCGGCTTGCTGGCATTTGCGGCGACGACGGCGGTACCGGCACAGGGCCCGTCGGCGCGGGACATCACGCTCAGCGTGGATCTCACCGACGCCCCGCGCAAAATGCTCCACGCAACCGAGAGCATGGCCGTCGCGCCCGGACCGCTCACCCTGGTCTATCCCAAGTGGATCCCCGGCGAACACGGGCCCACTGGGCCAATCGACGATATGGCAGGTTTCTTCATTCGGGCCAGGGGATCCAACAGCCAACCCTGCGCCGCATCCGGGGACGGCACCGTGAAGTGGGAACGCGACAAGATCGACATGTACGCCTTCCACCTGACCGTGCCGGCGAACTGCACCACTCTCTCCATCAAGCTGGACTTCCTGACCACCGCGCCGCCCACCGGGTTCTCCGCGGGGGCTTCGACCAACGAGAACCTTGCCGTGCTCAGCTGGAACACAGTGGTCCTCTACCCCGAGGGAACGGATGCAGCGGACGTGCAAGTGACGCCGTCCATCACGCTGCCGTCAGCCTGGCAGTTTGGCACTGCCCTGCATCGGATTCAGGCTCCCGTCAGCGAAGCGCAGACCTACACCGCCTCCTTCCAGCCGGTCAGCCTGGAGACACTGGTGGATTCGCCGGTGCTGGCCGGCAAATATTTCAAGGAAATCCCGTTGGCGCCCGACGTCACGCCGAAGCATTTTCTCGATGTGGCCGCCGACGGTCCCGAGGACCTCAACCTGCCTCCGGACCGCGTGGAGAACTTCAGCCGACTGGTGCGCGAGACCGGTGCGCTCTATCAGAGCAGGCACTACAGCGAATATCACTTCCTGGTGACGCTCAGCGATTCGGTTGCCCACTTCGGCCTCGAACATCACGAGTCGAGCGATGACCGCACCGCCGCGAAGACCTTCATCGAAGGGGATCGCTTTGTCCTGGCGGGCAGCCTGCTGCCGCATGAGTTCACCCACAGTTGGAATGGCAAGTACCGGCGGCCGGCGGACCTTGCCACCAGCGACTACCAGAAGCCGATGCAGGACGACCTGCTATGGGTGTACGAAGGCCTGACAGAGTACCTTGGCGATGTGCTGGCTGCACGCTCCGGCCTATGGACGCCGGAGCAGTACCGCGGCCGGCTCGCCACAAAGGCCGCGCAGTTCGACAACTGGCCCGGCCGCACCTGGCGCGACCTGCAGGACACCGCAACCATGGCGCAGATTCTCTACAATGCGGGCGGGGGATGGGACGACTGGCGTCGCCACACGGATTTCTACGACGAGGGCGAGCTGGTATGGCTGGATGTCGATACTACCATTCGCAAAATGACCGCCGGCAAAAAAAGCCTGAACGACTTTGTCGCAAAGTTCGAAGGGCTGGGCGGAAACACCGGCGCCACATTGGTCACCTACACCTTCGACGATGTCGTCGCCGGCCTGAACGCAGTAGTGCCCAACGATTGGGCTGCATTTCTGCGCCAGCGGCTGGATTCGAATTCGCCCCACGCGCCCCTGGGCGGGATCGAAAACGGCGGCTACAAACTCGTTTATGCCCCACGGCCGAACCCCTGGAGCGAGCTGGACAATTCGCAGACCGGCGCGGTGGACTTCTGGTTTTCCCTCGGACTGCGCGTGAATGCAGCGGGGATGCTCGCCGATGTGCTGAAGGGCGGGCCCGCGGACAAAGCCGGTCTCGCGCCGGGCATGCGGCTCGCCGCTGTCAACGGCCGCAGCTTTACCCCCACGCTGCTGCAGGCTGCCATCAACGATGCCGAAGGGACCGGCCCCGATGTGGAACTCATTGTCGAGAACTCCAGCTACTACAAAGTGCTCAAGGTCGATTACCACGGCGGCGAGCGTTATCCCGTCCTCGAGCGGGCGACCGGTGTCCCCGACTACCTGGACGACATCCTCGCCCCAATGGCGCCCCAACCGCAATAAGGCTGCGGGCCCGACCGTACGACTTCGAAATCAGCTTCGATCAGTCACGAACCACCATCGAAAATCTTGATGTCAAGACCCCTCACCTGTGCAAAACTCGTCCTCAATCCACAACCCAAACGACATCAAAAATCGCCGCAAAGTACAGTTGAGTTATGGGGTATCTGCTATCATTAAACTTAGTGAATTAAACAAAGAAGACTCGGCGTCGCGCCGGGTCTTTGCATTTAAATCACCGGGCAAATCTGCCAATCCGGATATCCCCGAATCGACCCCGGATCCCCCACGGATCAGATCCAGATCGAACCGCTGTCGAATGAGGATTTTGGGACCAGGGTCCCAGAACCCAAGGGGAGGGGGTGGGGGGCGGCAGATTGGACCGGCGTCGAGGCAGCGGATGGAAGTCCGCCGAGCGTCATTTGAAGCTCGCCTCGAACGCGGTAAACCGGCGCTCCAACTCCCACTGCTGCGCCGCTTTTTCACTCGACTTCAGCAGCTCCGCGCAGGCTGCAACGGGCGATTTCGCACCCGGCGTCTGGCCTGCGCACGCCGCTTTGATCTGGGTGAAGTCGTCCGGCTTCTGCCACAGGCTCTGACCGGGAAGAAAACTGTGCTCCATCGACGTCCGCGCCATCGTCTTCAGGTCGAGATACCCCAAGCCGTATTCCATCGCCGCGCGCACATACTCATGGGTCAGGTCGATGCGCGAAACGCCTTCATCGTCGGTCGAGAGCGCGACCGGTACATGCGCTACGCGATATTCCGGCAGGGGATGATGCGGCGGCACAATGCCCAGGATCACGTCGTTCGAGGTCAGGTTGATCTCGACCATCACATGCCGCTCCGCCATCTCGCGCAACAGGGCGTGCGGGTCGGTTTCGTACATAACGTCCACGCCGTGCCCAATCCGTTCGGCGTGGCCCAGGTCGATCGCCTCGCGAATATGGAACGTCAGACCATCCGGCGGTACCAGCCCCGGCGCCAGCTCGCCCGCGTGCAGCGAAATATGCACCTTCGGATACACACTATGCAGATAGTCGAGCATATGCATCTGCCGGTTGTACTCGCTCATGGACATGTAGGCGTCTTCCGGTTGGACGAAGTTCAACCCGACGACATTCGGGTCCGCAGTCGCCACCTCAAACGCCAGCAGCGTCTGGGCAAACACCTGTTGCGGTGGGAACGCACGCAGCACCTGGTAAAGAATGCGAATCTCCACCGAACACGCTGCCGCCGCATTCGCCTCTCCGCAATGCTCGATCCGGTTGCGCGCCGCCTGCGCATCGCCCAATTCCCGCCGATCGTCCGCCACTTCGTCGCGCAGGCCGCCCGCGAGCAACTGGGTCCGCAACGCGTCAAGGTCTCTGCGGGAAGTTCCGGCTACATCGCCCTCCGCAGCCGGGGTTGCGCCCGCCAAAGCGCCGCGCCAGCCCAGCGAAGAGCCGAGCCTGGCCGCATCGCCAAAGCTGGGCGTCATCATGATTTCCAGGTACTGCTCATTCTGTGCCGCCGCACGCGTCGCAACTTCGTCCAGCCACTCTCCGGTATGCGCCTTGTCGATGCCGCCAAAACGATCGAAGGTCGCGAAGAATTGGTCGTGCCCGCTCACTCCCGGCGTCGGCACGAAGCTGCGCATGGAAAACGCATCCACCAGCGCGTCGTAAAGCTTCTGGTCTTTGAACACCGTCGCCGCCGCCAAGCTTCCGTCCGGACAAACCGGCGCCGCAGGCGTGTCTTTCGTCATGCCGGCGTTCTTCACAAAGCTCAGCAACTTCGGATTGACGCAGAGATTGTCGGCTGCCGCATCCTTCAGAAACGTCTCCGCGTATACGGCGCCGGAAAGGTGCATGTGCAGATCGCCCCCCTTGGGCATCCTTACCAGAAATGCCTGCAGGGCAAGCGCATTCGACTTCTCCGCCTTCGCTGCTTCGAACGCGCGCACTGCCCGCGCTTCGCCCGGCGTCGCGCGGTCCTGCTGCCTCGCGCCTGCGGGCGCACTCTGCGCGATGGCCGGCGCCATCGCGGCTGCTCCCAACAGGATGCAGAGCGCCAGTCGTGTGACTTTACGCGGCGACAACCCGCGCGCGGCGAAGCGAAAGATCAATGACATGCTGGCGTCCCTCAACCTGCAAAGTGATGTAGACAACCAGCATAGCGCGAGGTTGCCGCAGTGGCACGCCCCAAGCGTTTCTACATCCGGCGCGGAATGCTCCACAGCTTTGAGCTTGAGGCTCCTGCGTGGACGTTAACGTGCGCGGCTTTGCGGGAGCGCGTCGCGTTGCTATACTTGTGGAGACGCTTGGATAGGCAGCCTCGCTGCTGGATAGCTTCTCAGCAGATGGGCATCTGCCCAGAAGCTGAGTGGAACGAACGATGTTGACTTTCGCGGTCGGATTGACCGGATGGAGTCGAGATCGGTCCTCGCGATCGCGCTCGGGCTACACTTGGCTGTCCCGAACCAGACGTTTCATGCCAAGGCCAGGTAGCTCAGTGGTAGAGCGCGGCCCTGAAAAGGCCGGCGTCGGCGGTTCGATCCCGTCCCTGGCCACCACTTTAGAATCAAATGGATAATCAAGGCCTTTCAGAGGCGACGATCCTAAGAAGGGTGACTGGCAGGCCGCACCGGCTCTACTGCGCAATCTGCAGGACCCCGATTTCTTTATGGACGATGATGGGCGCGCGTATATGTTCTGGGGCTCGTCGAACCGGCTGCCCATTCGCGGGGAAGAGCTGAATCCGAAGCACCGCTTCCTGCCGATGGGTGAGCCGACAGAATTGTTTGGCCTGGAAGAGGCGCACCACGGCGGGGAGCGCTTCGGCGTCAACCACGACGATCCTAAGCTGAGCGGGTATATCGAAGGCGCTTGGCTGACCAAGCACGACGGGACTTACTACATGCAATACGCCTCGCCCGGCACCGAGTTCGGGACCTACGGCGACGGCGTGTACACCGCGAAGTCGCCTCTGGGTCCGTATACGTATGAGCCCAACAGTCCGATTTCCTATAAGCCAGGTGGATTTATCGACGGAGCGGGCCATGGGAGCACAGTCGTGGGGCCGGGTGGGCAGTACTGGCACTTCAGCACCATGACGATCGCAACGAACTATAAGTACGAGCGACGGATCGGGATGTGGCCCACGTTCTTTGACAAGGATGGATTGATGTATGCCGACACCTCGTTCGGCGACTACCCGCACTTCGCGCCCAACCTGCCCGGGAAGAAAGGCGCATTTGCCGGCTGGATGCTGCTTTCGTATAAGAAGCCGGTGACGGCGTCGTCAGTGATGGCGGAGTCTACGCCGGGCGAGTTCGCACCAGACAAGGTCACGGACGAGGACGTGAAGACCTTCTGGGTGGCCCGGGACAACGGGCCCGGGCAGTGGCTGCAGGTGGATCTGCAGGCCGTCGGAACGATCCGGGCATTCCAGATCAGCTATGCCGACTACAAGTCCGACCTGTATGGCCGCGTGCCGGGGCTGTACGAGCAGTATGTGGTGGAGTCGTCGCGCGATGGCAAGGCCTGGACCGTGCTGAAGGACCGCAGCAAGGTTAGAATCGACACGCCGAACGACTACGTAGAGCTTCCCCGGCCGGTGGAAGGGCGGTACGTGCGCTTCCGCAGCCTGCACGTGCCTACGCCGAACCTAGCGATTTCAGAGTTCCGCATCTTTGCCGACGTGGCAGGCCAACCACCGGCCGCAGTGAAAGATGTGCAGGTGGCGCGTGGGGACGACCGGCGCAATGTGACGGTGACTTGGGCCGCCGAGCCCGTCGTGCAGGGGTACAACGTACGCTTGGGCATCGCGCCAGACAAGCTGCACTCGTCGTGGCTGGTGTACGAGAAGACCTCGGTACCGATCCGGTCACTTAATACGGATCAGCCGTACTACTGCACAGTGGAAGCGTTTGACGTGCATGGGGTGGGGCCGCAATCGAGTGTGATCGCGGCGAAATAAAGTAGAGGAGTTCGTTCAGGGCCCGCAACTCACGACACCGTGCATGTGTCCCGGCGAGCCAAAACCTCATCGTGAATTCTGAGCAAGAAGAGCGCTCGCGCGCTGCGCCGTCTCCGCGTCGGGGCTCTTCGCCGCCGCCTCTAAATGTGGCCGTGCCTCGGCTGGTTTGCGTTGCGCCAGCAGTGTCATTCCCAAACCCAACTCTGCCTGCGGATGCTGCGGCTTGAGTTCCAGCACGCGGGCATACTCGGCCTCGGCCTCGGCCTCATGGCCGATAGCGGCAAGCAAATCGGCCAGGTCCTGATGGATCTGAAAATCTCCAAGGCTCTCCCGCGCTGCCTCCCTCAACTCCTCGACAGCGCGCGGCAACTGGTCCATCAGCACCAGCAAACGGCCGAAGTGATGATGCGCCGCTGCAAAATCCGGATCGACATCGATCGCTTTCTCGAAATAAAACGCGGCCTCCGGGTACACACCTCGTTCGAGCAACAGATTGCCCAGATTGTCGTTGGCCTCGGTGTCGTCCGGCTGGCAGCGCAGGGCCTCGCGGAACTCGCGTTCCGCGGTGTTTCGATCTCCACGCCCCGTGGCGATCACGCCCAGCAGGTTGTGCGGCTCCGGCCGGTCCGGATTCGCCTTCACGGCACGCTGCAACACTTCAGTCGCCCGTGCCGTTTCACCGATTCGCAGATAAGCATTGGCGAGATCGCTCAGCAGCAAGTCGTCCTGCGGAAACTGCGCTACGCCCTTTTCGAGCGTACGCGTTCCTTCCGTCTCCTGATGCGTCGCGAACAGGGCCTGCGCAAGCTCAACAATTGCTGGCCTGAAGTTGCCTCGCTTCTCCAGCGCAAGCCGCGACCAGCGCGCCGCCTCCGCCTCGTTTCCTGTACGCTCGTACGCATTCGCCAAAGCCAGGTAAGGCTCCGGTGTACCCGGCTGATACCGTTCCAGCAGCGTCTGCAGGTGTCTGATGCCGTTGTTCTCCACCTGCGCCTCAGCAACAGCGATCTCCATCGCCGGCCTCAGCGGAGCCTCGTCCGGATAGTAGAGCGCGATCTTTGTCACGGCACCCTCGGGCGTCACGGCCTCAGCAATCGGAGCCAGCAGATCCCGCTTCGGCTGCGCGCGGCGGATAAAGTGGTCGGTCATCACAACGTGTACCGCATCCTCAGCGCGGCGCTTCGGCATGTGGCACGTCAGGCACGTACTCGCGGCGGGCAGCGCCACGGTATGCGTTACGCCGTGATGGCAGCTCAGGCAGACCTCCAGGTAGTGCGCCGTAGCTTCTGGCCCATGCGGGATGTCATGCGGATCATGGCAGGTGAGGCAGGTCATCTGGCTGTTGCGAAAGCAAGACGACATGCGCAACCGGAATGCCGCGTGCGCGATCTCAAAGGTATCGTTTGTCGCGTTCGCAGCGACAGGCTGAAAGTAGAGCTTGTAGTCAACCATCGGCTCGCCCGGCCGGTAGGAAAAGATGGGCCGATCGAAGGCCCGCTGCTCGTTCGGTTCATGATGACTGGTCTCAAGATGACACTGCATGCAGACTTCGAGCTGTCGCTCTCGCCCCAGGCGCGCAGGGTTGACAATCGTCGCCAGCACCCGTTCGGCTATGGGATGACTGGCGCTCGCCGCCTCGACATGCGCCCGGCCCGGCCCGTGACACCGCTGGCAGTCGATGCCTTCCGGTAGCTGCCCGGGAAAGATCGACCGATCCAGATCCGCATCTGCGTGCGCAGAGCCAGCGTCGCCCTGCGGATAGCCGTTGTGGCAGAACATGCACTCGGGCTTGATGGCGCGGCGGAAATCCATTTGACTCTTCGAGTCGTAGCCCGGACTCATTGCCCAGGAGCCGTTGCCTTCCGCGTACCAACTCACCGGCAGCTCGATCAGTTGCCCATCTGCGGCCCGATGCAGGTAGCTGCGCGAATGATTGCCCGAGCCGATCACGTAGTCGATCCGTTCTTCCATCACGTTCGTCTCTTTGCCGTCAAAGCCAAGTTGCGAGCGACGCTCGAAGAACTCGCCATTGCTTTCGACCATCGCGTAGCGCATGCCGGAAAGCTGATGGTCAATCGTGTTTGCGCGCGTAAAGTCTTCCACGACGGAAGCTGGCGAAGCCTTCGAGAAGGACCGTCCCATGCCCGTCTTGCGGTAGGTTGCAGCGACATCCTGATGGCAACGCGTACATTCCGCCGGATCAATATACTCAGAGCGTTGTGCCGTTAGCGCCGCATCGCCTGGATGAGTCCGGAAAGCTGCTCGCTCCAACAGTCCGGCACCACCCGCCGCGACCGCGATCGCGGCAAGCGCTCCAATCCATGGCCACGGGAAACGTTGGGAAGAATTGGCCTGTCTGGCACTCATCTGGATCGCATCCTATAAGAAACAATACGCAGAAAGAACAGACGTGGGTTCAATCGGCTTGATTGCCCCGAATAAATCGGTCTGCAAGCAGTAGAGGAACGGCGCAACGGAGCCGGGCTGTGCCTCCATCGTGGGCTGGGCGCACACGGACAGCTCTGGCCAATGGGTGTTCCCGTAAGGTGGCCAACAGGTTCTCCTCAAGCAAACTCCAGGCTGCGGTAATATCGCCGACGATAACGATCTCGGCCGGCGCAAGCGCGACCGCTATCATTTGGAGGCCGAGCCCGAGGTAAGTCGCAGTGCGGCTCAGCGCCGCACAGGCGGCCGGGTCGGCGCCCAAGGCCAACTGAAGAACTTTGCAAAAGGAAACGTTGCGACCCTTTCCACCGGCCTCGAGATAGTATCGGGTCGTGGCGCGATTCGATGCCATCGCTTCCCAGCAGCCTCGCGCTCCGCAGTTGCAACCAGGACCGTTCTCCGACATCTGGACGTGTCCGAACTCGCCCGCCATTCCTCTTACACCGCGGGCGATAGAGCCATTGATAAAGAGACCTGTTCCGATGCCCTCAGACACTTCGACGACCACCAGATCACGGGTCTCATCGCCCTGCGTCATCCAGACTTCGAGCAAAGCGCAAGCATTTGCGACGTTGTCCATCTCAACCCGAAGTCCCGTCGCGTTCTCGACTCTGCTCTTGAGGCTGGTGATGGGCCAGCGAAGATTAGGAGCAAAGATAAGCTCTGTTGCATGCGGGTCGGTCCGGCCGGGCAGGCACATGCCAATGCCTTGGAAAGTACGGTCCGGATTGTTCCGGATAGCACGTTGGATCGCCTTGACGAGCTGCTGGACCGCGTGTGCCGGACTCGGCGAAAGGTGGAGCTCGCTCCGCCAAGCAATGTCTCCCGACATATCCACCACTGCGAGACTCGACTGGATGGGATGGATGTCGATTGCAATCACGCAGAGTTGATGGGAGATCGACAGTAGCGTGGGGCGCCGGCCCATGGCGCCCTTTACGGTCTCTCCCTCCAGCAGCCATCCTGCGGCTAGTAGCTCCTCGACGATCAGTGAGACGGTGCTGGGCTGCAGGCCGGAGAGACGTGCCAGTTCGACCCGCGAGATCGGCTGCCGTTTGCGTACCGTATTCAAAACAATGCTCGAATTAATGCGCCGGGGGGTCCTGTTGGTAGCGCCCCGCCAGTCGGCAGGTTTTGTCGCGGGCATCGGGTCCCCAATTCTATGCACTCAGCTGGCCTAACGATTGCAGGGGCAGCGAACCACATTCAGTCTTGGAACACCTATTCGCGCGATCATATATCAGTTATTCCATACTTCAAAAGAACTCTTGACATCCTTGCACGCGAGGGCGCTAAATGACAAACGTTGTTCCCAATTTCCGAGTGAGGCCGTTATGAACTTTTCTGCTCATCGAATGAGTTCCTATAGGAACTCCCGGGGCTATTTCCGTTTTGTTTCCATCCTGGCTATCGTATTCGAATTAACAACCGCGTCTGCTTTGGCCCAGTATCGCGCCTCGATTCAAGGTACGGTCACCGACCCCACGGGAGCGGTCATCCCTGGTGCATCCTTGGCACTCACCGATGTCACCAACAACCACACCGTGACCGCCACGAGCAACGGCGCCGGAATTTACTATCTCAACGCGTTGCCCGCAGACTCGTTCACGCTGGTCGTCTCCGCTCCGGGATTCGCAACGAAAACCTTGACGAACGTTACCGTGATTCCCGAGCAGCCCAACACACTCAACCTCAAGCTGGAATTGGGCACTACCAAGGAGTCAGTCACGGTCGATGCGGGTGAGGTCCCCGCGCTCGACACCACCACAGCCAACATCAACGGTACCATCACCGCCAACCAGATTCAGCACATGCCCTCGTTCAATCGCGACGTGATGGAGCTCGCTTCGCTCGCGCCAGGAATGTTCGGCGACAATTCGCAATCCTCGAACGGCAACGAGAATAATCTGCCCGCAGAACAGAACGGCGGCATCCAGTCCAGTCAGGGTATTTTCACAAAGGGCGAGCTGACTCCGCAGGTGGAGGGAAATGGTGGCGAGAACAATACCACGCTGTATTTGATCGACGGCATTCCGACCGCCAGCGCGAGCTGGGCGGGCTCGACGGTGATTATTCCTCAGGAAGATTCAGTCCAGAATGTAAAGGTTTCTGCCAATGCCTACGATTCGGAGTATGGACGATTCAGTGGCGCGGTCGTCCAGGTGACCTCGAACACCGGCACTAACGCTTATCACGGCAGCCTGTTCTTCAAGGCCGATCGCCCCGGGCTGAACGCGTGGCAGCGCTGGAACGGCGCCAACTCGGTTGACCCTGCGAATATCGGCAAATCACCATCTGTCCGCGGACTTGTCAGAGATACGAATCGCTTCAATCAGTTTGGCGGTAGTGTCGGCGGGCCGATCTTTCACAACCGGCTCTTCGCTTTCTTCGCCATGGAGAGGGAACTCGACAACAATCCTGCCCCCGTTAGCGGCTTGTTTGAAACACCTTCCTACGATGCCGCTGCCGCATCAGGCAGCATTGCGTCGAAGTATCTGAATCTCCCTGGTAATGCTCCCGTTGCAACCGGTGTCACCAGCACCAGCTGCTCTACGTCGCTGGGGATAGCAGATGGCCCTTACTGCAAAACGATCAATGGAATGTTGGACGTCGGATCTCCGCTCAAGACCGCGCTCGGGACCCACGATACGACCTGGACCAGCAATTCGAAGCCAGGTGTGGGGAATGGCCTCGACGGTGTTCCCGACCTGGAGTTGATTAGTGCTGTGAATCCCCAGACTTTCACGGGCACGCAATACAACGGACGCATGGATGCCGAAGTCACCAAGAAAGATCGTTTGAGCTTCATCATCTATTGGGCGCCGAATGAGACCACCAGCTACAACGGCCCTCCGAGGCCTGCCAACTTCGAATACGCGGGCGACATCAACAATGCTTTTACCGCGCTGTGGAACCATACCTTCGACTCAACCTTGCTGAATGAGGCCCGCGCCAGTGCGGTAGGGTATCGCTATAATCTGGTCGCACAGAACCCTCAGGCTACCTTCGGCTTGCCCACGGACACTTTCTCAGGAGCGAGCAACGCCACCGAGCCCTCGCAGTTTGGTGAGAGCATTCCGGGCGTTTTCGACCAGTGGACCTACACCTACCAGGACATCGTAACCAAGAACCTGAACCGCCACAGTCTGAAAGCCGGATTCCAGCTAAGTCATGTCGAATTTCTGGACGAGCCCGTCTCGAATGCCCACCCGTCCTTCACCTTCCAAAGCTTTTGGGACTTCCTGAATGACGCACCGGTCACCGAATCCGGCACCTTCAACCCGACAACCGGAACGCCGGTACTTATCCGGGATGATGACCGCCAGAATATCGCCGGGATCTTCCTGCAGGACGACTACCAGGTAAACCCTGCTTTGACTGTGAACCTTGGGCTGCGCTGGAACTACTTCGGAACGATGTATGACAAGCAGAATAACTTGTCCGTTTTCACTCCGGGCCAAGGTGCCGCGATGCTTACCGATGCCGACTTCGTTCAGACAGGGTTCGCTGGCTGGCAACCAAAAAGCCAATCTCGGGCCACAGCTTGGTTTTGCGTGGAGTCCCGGTTTCTATAGCCATAAGGTCGTTCTTCGCGGCGGCTTCGGCATCAACTACGAGGAGAACCAGATTGCCATCACCCGTTCCGGCGACGCGAACCCGCCGTTGTCGCTCAGCTTCTCGGCATCCGCCTTCAGCCCTCAGATTGTGTATAACACTGCGCCGAATATCAACTCTCCATTCGGCTATCCTGCCAACTCTCACTTCATCACCACGTTCAACACCAACAACATTCCGACGAGTACGGTCATATCGATCAATGGCGCCTTCGACAACAATCAGAAGACAACAACTGTCTATCACTACTCGCTGGACACGGAGATGCAGTTGCCCGCCAGCTTCGTCGCGACGCTAGGGTATCAAGGCAGCTCAGGCCACCACCTCTTTTATGAGGTAGATCTGAATTCAGTCGCGGCTGTGAGGGGCTATCCGCTGAACCCCCAGTTAAATCAGGTCATTGACTACACCAACGGCGCCAACTCCAACTACAATGCCATGCTGGCCAGCCTGAAGCACAACTTCAGCCACAGCTTCCAGGTTGAGACCGATTACACCTGGTCCAAGAGCATGGATGAGGGATCGTCCTCCTACAACCGGGACTCTTACGCCCCCATCAGCATCCACGATGTCTACGGTCGCTCGGACTATAACTTTGGGAACAATGTCCGGGTCTTTGGGCTGTACCAGCCCAACTTCTTCCACGAAGGCTGGTTGCATAGCTTCGCTGATGGCTGGTCGTTGGGGGGCACATATGAGTTCCATAGCGGCTTCCCCTGGACGCCGTCCTATTCGGTGACGACGAACAACCTGGTTACTGGCACATCGGGACGTCTCTATTATGCGGGCAGCCCCTATAGCAGCATTCGTCCGGCAGCTTACATCGGTACTGGGTTGGTCAGCCACAGCACAGCAGCGTTTGAATCCGGACCTTCCGCAAGCTTCCCGAACGCCAAGAACGTCAATTTCCCGACCGGTGTCGGAGGTGAGAGCTATTTCACCGAGCCAACCTATTCCGCTGGCAGTACGAGTTTCACCGCGACGGCCATTGTTCCCCCGCCGGGGCCGGCGATGGAGAGGAACTCCTTTACCGGCCCGTCTTATCAGGGAGTCAATCTTACTCTGACAAAAGGATTCAACATTCCGTCGGAGCGCATTATCGGAGATCACGCCGCCCTCGAGTTCCGCGTGGACGCATACAATCTGTTCAACTTCCAGGAACTTGCCGGCACCCCAACCACCAGCATTACGTCGACGGCCTTTGGCGAGAACACGGGTGCGCTTGCCGGGCGCATCGTAGAGTTGCAGTCGCGCTTCTCCTTCTAACCTTCAACAGGCTGGAGCTATGACCACTCGAAGATTATTCCTCACCGGCGCCGCCGCAGTTGCGGCAGTTGCCTCACGACCATCGCGATTATGGCCGCAGGCTGTAGGCGTGCCGGAACTTACCCTTTCTGTCGATATAAACCGGCCTGGCCCAACCATGCCGCGTGATTTTGTGGGACTCAGCTATGAGTCGGCACAGTTGGGGCACCCTGACTTCTTCTCCGCCGCAAGCACCTCGCTGATCGGACTGTTCAAGACGCTCACACCAAATGGTGTGCTGCGCATCGGCGGCAACACGGGCGAGTACACAACATGGAGTCCGAACGATGCGGACTCGGAGAAGAACCAGACGCCGCACGCGATAGGTCCGGACGCAGGAACGGCCGCGAAGACAGCTTCCATCCTCACCCCAGTCGCGATTCGCAACCTGAATGACTTTATCGAGAAGACCGGCCAATGGCGTGTGATCTACGGCCTGAATCTGTGGCACGGAACACCGGAGAACGCCGCCGCGGAGGCAGTCTTTGTCGCGAAAACACTTGGCGACAAGCTGATCTGCTTTCAGATTGGTAACGAGCCGGATATGGACCACGACCCGGGCTCGAAGGATCGATGGACATTCGATCATTATTGGGAACGATGGAACCTCTTTGTCTCGGCGGTGAAACAGGCGGTTCCCCGCGCTCACTTCGCAGGGCCCGACATCGCGAAGGAGTATGACTGGGTCACGAAGATGGCAGCGAAGAATCCGGAGATCGTGTTCCTCTCGGGACACTACTATGCCGAAGGCCCCCCTGCCGATCCGAAGATGACGCTCGAGTATCTGCTCAAGCGCGGGAATGACCCGGCGAGCGGCGAGATCGATATCGTTCATGCGGCCGTCAAGACTTGCGGCAAGTCGTTCCGCATGACCGAGGGGAACTCCTGCTTTCATGGAGGCAAGCCGCTGGTGAGCGATACGCTGGCCTCGGCGCTGTGGGGCGCAGATTACATGCTCCAGGTTGCTCAGGCAGGCTATATCGGCGTCAACCTGCATGGGGGCGGCAATGGGCTATACACGCCCATTGCGGGAGATGCGCCGCAGGGCTTTACAGCGCGGCCAGTCTACTATGGCATGCTGGTGGCCGAGCGATTCGCGAACAGTACCTTTGTCGGGGCCAGCCTCTCGGAGCAGACCGGGACGCAGAACGTGACCGCCTTCGCGGCGAGGGGCGGTTCTGGCAAGCTCAGGCTGGCCTTGTTCAACAAGGCAGGAGCTCCGCAAACCGTGAAATTGGCAGGCCTGGACGGGTCAGCAGAGGGCTCCGTCCAGTGGCTAAAAGCGCCCGCCATCGACAGCCACACCGGCGTGACTCTGGGCGGAAGTGAAATCGGACCTGCAGGCGAATTCAGCCCCAGGGCGCAGGGAAAGATAAGCATCCGCCGTGGCGCGGGCCAGCTTGAACTGCCGCCGTATTCAGCAGCGTATATCGAGGGCTGAGGTTACCCGAATGGCATGTCGAGCCGCAATGGACTGGAGGGGACCAATGAAATTGGAATGCCTGCCACCGATGAAGCGCCGCAGCTTCATCAAACTCGTGACTGCGGCTAGCGTGAGCGTGGCCGCCGGACGTGGCTTCAGCATGGCCCGGAAGTACAACGATGATGCACTTCTGGACGACCTGTCCCATCGTTGCTTCAACTACTTTGCGGACGCGATGGATCCTGTGACGGGCATCTGCATGGACCTCATTCACGGAAACCCGGCGGACAGCGCGAAGAAAGGAGACGACAGTCGCGGGAGCACTGGCGTAACCGGGTTCGCGCTTACGGCCATGTGCATCGGCGCCGAACGTGGCTGGATTTCGCGCACAAAGGCGAAGGACAACGTGCGCCACACGCTGCAAAGCTATACCAACGGCAAGGTCCTCTGCGAACACGGCTGGTTCTATCACTTCATCGATATTCATACCGGCGAGCGCTGGAAGGATGTAGAAATGTCGACCAGCGACGCCATATGGCTTCTGGCTGGGGCACTTACCTGCCGCCAGTTCTTCCATGAAGATCGCGAGATTACCGATCTCGCAACGCTGCTCTACAGTCGCTATGACTTCCTGTGGATGACAAACGGTGACGGCAAACTGCTTTCGCACGGTTGGAAGCCCGAAGGCCACCTGACGGCGCGGTACGACAAGTACTGCCAACTCGCCGCGATGTATTTGCTCGGCATCGGCGCGCCATATCATCCACTCCCACCGGACGCGTGGTATGCGTGGGGACGGAATCCGAACTCCTATGCAAATTACAGCTACATCGGCGTTTCGCTGCTGTGGACTTATCAGTATCCGTTCGCATGGTTCGACTTCCGCGACCGGCGCGAAACCCAGGGTGGCAAGGTAAATTGGTTCTCGAACTGCCAGATTGCCACCCGCGCGCATCGCGAATGGTGCTCTACGGATATGGCGAAGGAGTTCCCGGCCTCCTACACGCCGGAGATATGGGGCATCACCAGCTCGTCCAGCCCAACAGGCTACAAGGCCTGGGGTGGTCCACCGAAACACTCGCAGCCTGATGGCAGTGTGGTCCCCTGCGCGCCTGGAGGCTCGCTCTTCCTGACGCCGGATATCTGCATTCCCGCAATGCGCGCGATGAAGCAAAAGTTTGGGGACAGGATCTGGGGTGAGTACGGCTTTGCGGACGCCTTCAATCCGACCACCGGCTGGGTCTCGACGGACACGCTGGGGTTGGACGTTGGCATGACGCTGCTTGCCGCTGAGAATTTGCGCACGGGAAACCTATGGAAGTGGTTCATGGCAAATCCCGAACCGCGCAAAGCGATGGAGTTGGCGCATATAGGGAAAGCGTAGTCATCCATGCTGAGTGGTTCCTCGAATGATGCCTTCACGGCGATGCGCCCGGGAGACGAAGCCGATATTCCATAGCAGAGCTCTTCGAAACGCCTCATGCGGCGATGGACATCTGTCTCCGTCAGAACTGCTGGCAGCGATTGAGTGAGAGAATCCTCGCCACCCGACAGGATCTTGTCGATATTGGCCGTTTCGGACCGAAAGGATCGCGGGGCTGAAAGCATCTCCGGCAGCTCGTCGCGCCACGGATACAACCCCATTAGAGACATCCGCCTCTCAGAACAGTGGAACTATGATTGCCACGAGAGTGAGGCCCAGTGGCAGAGCCGGGAAACGGAGGTTCTGTAAACCAATGACCTGTTCTCACTTGGCTAAAGTCCGGGATGTTTCGCGCATCCCCGGACCGGCGGTGTGCCCATGAATGCATGCGCCGGTGAATTCCCAACTACAGTTGAGGCAATGGAGGCAGCCCATCTGTCGGTGGCGGCACCTCGGACAGAAGAAGTGGGCGACCTTGATTCGATCCCTTCTTCTACGCTCGAAGATGTCGAAGTTTTCGGCGATCACTACGTCCGAGTGCATTGGGGCATCGCTGAGATTCTGCGCCTATGTGGATGGCTTCTTGTTGGGTCAGTCTATGTTGTTGTTCTGTGGCTCGCTGTGTCGGCAGTCGTTGAGGTCTGGCATGCGCACTGATCGGAAGTGCTCAGCTGGCCCTGGCCGCCCCCAAAAGCTGGTCCCCGGACGGATATTTCATCCTGTTTACGCAAATCAATCCCGGGACCGGGTCAGACTTGCTCGCGCTTCCCATCGAACCCGGTTCCCATCCCTTGCCCATGGCCAACACTGCCGGCAATGAGGACCAGGGCCAGTTCTCGCTCAGCGACCCCTGGGCCGCCTACACCTCCAACGAATCCGTCAGTGAAATCTACGTCGTCCCCTTTCCCTCTACCGCAAGCAGTGGCAAATGGATGGTGTCCAGCGGCGGCGGCGTGCAGCCTCGCTGGCAGCCCAACGGTAAAGGACTGTTCTATATTTCGCCTGACTGGAAGATGATGCGGGTGGAGGTGACCTCCCGCCCCGCCTTCCATGCCGGCGGTCGCAACCGCTCTTTGATACGGAAATGGTGGACACCGGGATTCGTACTGGCCCGATGAGCTGGAACATCGCTCCTGATGGTAATCGCTTTCTGATCATCACTGCGAATACCAGGGACACCGCATCGCTCAACGTAGTCCTGAACTGGTGTCCGCAACAGAAGTGAGCTGAGATTCCAGCGAAGCAGTCTTGTCCAAATGGAGGTCGTTTGGGTAAACCCTATAATCGGCGTC
This sequence comes from uncultured Acidobacteriaceae bacterium, assembly GCA_963764735.1. GTDB lineage: Bacteria > Acidobacteriota > Terriglobia > Terriglobales > Acidobacteriaceae > Edaphobacter. Next base: position 3,060,181 of record CAVXTS010000002.1, on the reverse strand, counting down.
ACCCCCAGTATTAATGCGGGTCTGAGCATCGCGGGCCTGTAAGATTTAATGGAAATGACGCGGAAGGTTCCAGGTTTGCTGGGCGATTCCCACGCACCCAACCATCAGCGTTTCCACCTTCGACAACAGGTGCTCGCAGCACTCACTTACGGGACTCGGCCAGAATTGCTATTCGAAAAGGAGTGATGAGGATGGAAGCTGCGAATCGGAATGGACGACGGCAAGGCGCGCGGTGGGCTTTGGCGAAGATTGTCAGCGCGACGGTACTCTGCGCGCCCGCATGGATGCCGGCGACGGCGCTTGCGGCAGCGGGACAAACCGCATCGGCTCAGGTGGTGGAGCTCCGCTCACCCTGGGACCTGCGTCCTGTAAAACTGAGGGACGCCAAATACTCATGCCCGAATGTTCCTACGCTGCCGCACGACGTGGAAGCATCCGATTACTACTCCGACACCAACCATTCGATCAAAGATCCAAAGCGATATGCCGCCTACAACCAGGCCGCGGATAGGTACCGGATCGTCAGCGAAGAAGCTGCGCGTGCAGCGGACCAATTCCAAAGCACGGGCGATGCCGGCGCAGCGGCTTGCGTCGTGAAGATCATCAAGCAACAAGCCCAGGCTGATGCGATGACGGGCAGTATGTCCTCCAACCAGGCGAACTACGTGCAGAACTGGACGCTGGGCGCGCTGGCCATCAGCTACCTGAAGGCGAGGCAGGCCGGGCCGGAAGCAATGGCTGTGACGCCGGCCGAGACCGCGGCCCTGCAGGCGTGGATGAAGCTGGTGGGGCAGCAGGTGGAGACTTACTTCTCATCGCGGCGCGCGAAAGGGACCACCGATGGGCGGAACAATCACTTCTACTGGGCGGGGTTCGCCGCCATGGCGGCTGGTATTGCAACGAACGACCATGGGCTGTATGACTGGGGCGTGACCACCTACCAGGACGGCGTCAACCAGATTGCTCCTGACGGTACGCTGCCGCTGGAAATGGCTCGCGGTCAGCGCGCGTTGCATTACCATCTATTTGCGCTGGCGCCGCTGGTAACAATGGCTGAACTGGGAGCGGCCAATGGAGAGGATTTATACTCCTACGACCACAACCGGCTGCACCTGCTGGTGTCTCGCAGCCTCGCGGGGTTGGTGGACAATCATTATTTCTCCACCAGGGCAGGGGCGTTGCAGGACACCCCAGAGGGGGGGAAAATCAAGTCCGCCGACGTCATTTGGGTTACGCCGTACGTGCGGCGCTTCCCCGATCCAACCATCAACGCGATCCTGAGCCACACAGCCCGGGAACCCTATGGATACCTGGGCGGGCTGCCGCCGCAATAAACGCCGAGTCGACCGTCTTAGAACGTCTGGCAACTCGTCCCAACATTGATATTGCACACGTTGAGAGTGAAGTTGATGGAATGCGTCACCTGCGGCGTGTTGTTGTCTGTGAAGGTCACCGTCACCGCCTGCGAACTGGCGGGCGTAACCGCACTGGGATTGGCGGTGAGGACTGGATTGGTGCAACCGCTGAGAACCACAGCACCCACCAGCGCAAACACCACGAACAGCACGATCCAAAGATGGCCACCGACGAACTGTCTCCGCCTCGCCAACGCAAGCGCGATGAGTCCGAGTGGCGAAAGGATCGCGAACGCCACCCGCGAACCCGCAGGGGCTTGGTTCCGCGCGAGGGGAGCCACATTGGTGTAGATGTAGATGGTGAATGGAACCTGCGCGGTTCCGCTAACCACTGCCGTCACTGGCTGGAACGCGCAGACCGAGTACTTTGGCAGACCGGAGCAGACGGGCGTTATGGTGCCGCTGTAGCCGAAGTAGGGCGTCAGTACGATGCTATTGGTGATATTGCCGCCTTGCGGAATATTGACGGCCGGAGACGGCGTAGTGAGGTTGAAGTTGCCGCTTGGTTGCAGGACGGCCGAGTTGGATCCGGCGAAATTGGAGTCGCCACTGTAGACCGCCGCGAAGCTGTTTGCCGGAAAGGCGGTTGAGGACGAGGCATAGCTGGCAACGCCCGTCGTGGAATTGATCGCAATCGGGGATGGATTGATCAGCATAGTGCCCGAGTAGAAATTGACCGTCCCGGTCTCCCCTGATCCCGTCCCCGGGGAGACAGTGGCCGTAAAGGTGGTGGTCACCGAGGCCCCCGACGAAGAGGGTACCGCCGTCATGGTAGCGGTGGTCAGCGCCTTCGCTACCGCAAAGTTGAGCGCGGCGGAACTGCTGGCGTAGAGGTAGGGCGGCGCCGCAAATATTTCGTTCACACTAATGGCGTGCGATCCAACCGTCAAACCGGGGAGGGGAATGGTAGCCGTAAGGGTTGTCGTGGAGGTCCCCGTGTTGCCAAAGGGGATCGCTGGTTGCTGCGTCCCGTCTACCGTGAAGAAAAAGTTGCCCAGCGGCGTGCCCACGTTGGAACTCAAAGTCGTGGTTGCAGTAATCGTCAAGGTTTGACCGTAGTAGTAGGGGGTGCTGGCAGGCGAAACAACGCTGATGGTGGTCGACGACGACGTTAAGTGAATGGCCAGGCCCGAGAGCACGGCGCTGACGTTCGCATTATTGCCTGCGTTGGTGATTGGCGCGATTGTGTCTGTGTCGTTTCCCGCCACCGTGGGAGAGAAACTGGCGCTGAGCAAACAATTACCGCCGACTGGAATGGAGTTGGCAGCGCCGAACAGGCAACCGTTGGAGGAAGCAGTCGCAAGAGAGAACGGGACCGTCACGTTGGACGCGTAGCTTGCTCCGGTGAAGATCAAAGGCTGACTACCCGTATCGGTCAACTTGATTGGAGCCTCGTTGACCTGCATAACATTGGTAACGGGATAGGTGATGTTGCCGAGCGCCCGATCAAGCGCAATAGCACCGGTAGCGCCCCTGTCGGCAACGTACACGCTGCCATTGACATCGACTACAATTCCCACAGGAGCCGTCAGCCCGGTGATGATGGGGTTGCTATTGGTGCTGCCGAACGCATAGCTGACGGCTTGCAGGTTGGTCGCATCGGCAACATACAGATTGGCGGCCGCGTCGACCGCCACGCCGGACGGTGCAAATGTTGTGGTGCCGAGATTAATGGTGGACTGGCTCGCGTTTACGCCCAACTCAACCACGCGGCTGTTGCCCTTATCCGCAACGTAAAGGTTACCCACGGAGTCGAGCGCAAGACCAGCCGGCGAGCTGAGCCCGGTTAGAGGCAACGTCTGCTGGCCCCCATCGGCAAAGATACGCACGACGCGGTTGTTTCCGGTATCGGCGATGTACACGCTGCCGACCGCATCGAGGGCGACTCCCGTGGGCGCGGAAAGCCCGGTGCCGAGAGACGTTACCGGACTGCCGGAGGCAGGGGTCATCGCGATGCGGTTATTCTCGGCGTCGGCGACGTAGATATTGCCCGCACCATCCACGGCAATCTGCGCCGGCTTATTCAAGCCCGAGATCAGCGTAGCTGGAGCGCCGCCAGCGGCCTTCACTTTCACCACTGTATTCGAAGTGCTGTCTGAGATGTAGAGATTGCCCAGCAAATCGGTGCCGACGCCGGTGGGCTGAAGGCCTGTTCCGATGGTCGTCTGCGTGCCGGGGTCGATGGATACGTTGGCGGCAAGGCCTACGCCACCGAGCAGGTCCGACAACGGTGTCCCCGCGAAGACGAGCGAGCCCTTGCGTTGACCGGACTGTACCGGGGAGAACGCGACGTTGAAGACGCAGGTGGTATCCGCTGGGATGGAACTATTCAGGGTGCAGGTATCGCCACCGGCGTCCGCAAACTCTGAGGTCGCAGCTCCCTCCAGCGTGAAGTTCTCCGCGGTTGCGTCCGTCACGCTCACAGTCGCGAACGCGATGGGCTGTGTTGTGGAAGAGCCTGCAGGCGGTTGCGGGAAACTGTGTGTTGAAGGAGAACTTTCGCACGACGTTATTGCCGCTCTCGGCCTCGTAGAGATTCCCCTGCGCGTCGAACGCGATGTTGCCAGACCAGTTGAGGGTGGCTTGGGTTGCAGGGCATCCGTCAGCGTTCGTGTCGACCGATTTCGGGCCGCTGGTTCCGGAGCAGTAGTTGCCCGGCGTCGCTGCAGGCGTGCTTCCGTAACCGCCCAGGATGGTTGCTATCCCGGTGTTGGCATTCACCTCCCAGAGGAACTTGTTGGTGGCGTCGTAGAGATAGATGTTGCCTGCTGGGTCGAGGCCGATGGATTGCACCTGGCCAAATGCCAGCCGGGTGGCCAACGCTCCAGATGCCGATGCGGACGTCGTGGTCGTAGCGCCGCCGCCTGCGACGGTGTAGATGTAGCCGCTCTGCGGATTGATTACGTTCGGAATGCTGCCCGTTCCCTGATAGATGACGCGAACGCGGGCGTTGTAAACATCCGCAACGTACACATTCCCGTTCGCGTCGACAGCGATGCTGTAGGGGCTGTTGAAGGTTGCGCTGGTTGCCGGTCCGTTGTCGCCATCGTTGCCGCCGATGGTGCCCGGCGTACAACCGGTGGTCCCTGATTGCGGCTCGCATCCCGGGCTGCCTGCCAGAGTCGACATGAACCCGGTCGACGCTGTGACCTTGCGAACATTCTGGTTCGCAGCGTTTCCAGTCGAATTGCCGTCGGTGATGTAGAGGTTCTCGTTGGCGTCGATGGCCACGCTGCGCAACTGATTGATGCTCGCATTTGTGGCTAAGCCACCATCGCCGCTGTATCCCTGTGTGCCGCTGGCGGCGATATCGTAGACGTAACCCGGTTGCGGCGTGACCCCCGGATTCTCCAGTGCAATCAAATTCGCGGCCGCCGTGCCTCCGACAAAGAAGACCTTCACCTCGGAGCCGCCGGAGATATTGGGGAAGAAGACGTTTCCGCTGGTGTCTATCGCGGCCTGCCTGGGCTTGACCTCGGCCTCGGTCCCTGGGCAGCCGTTGCCGGCGTTATTCAACCCGATAGGTCCGCTGCCATTGCTGTTGCAGTAGTAGGCCAACGGGGACCCGGTCTTAGCTGATGGATCCCTGACGGGATCCGCCTGCCAGCGTGTACAGGAATCCAGGCTGCGGCACCAGGTTGGCAACATTTGGATTGGCCGCCACGATCGCGGCAGCCAACGCGGTGCCTCCGTTGTACAGCACGCGCAAGGCAAAGTGGTTGTAGTCGCTGATGTAGATGTTGCCGAGAGAATCCGTGGAAACGCTATAAGGCGCGCTGAGTGTCGCCTGGTTGCCAACGCACCCGTCGCCGTAGTGGACCGGCCCAGGAGATACAGCAAACGTAGGAATGTCTCCCGTACAGGCTGTGCTGCCGCTGCCGGGTGCGAGACCAATGACGTTCGACATCATCGGAACCGGCACTGCTGTCTGTGCCTGCACTGTCACACTCACCGTTCCCAGTGCCACTGCCGCCACAGCAGCAGAGACGCATACGCCAGTCGCCCTTTGACGGATTCTTTTCATCCACTGACCGCCATCTCCCATTTGCTGTTTCATATCCCTAACCTTGGAGTTCCCTGATGCGCTCCGCGCAGCGTTATGTTTCTATGTATCCATCCAGCTAGTACCGCAACACCAGCGACAGTTGCATCCGGCGTCCGTTGGTACCCACGTTGCCGTTCGTCCCCACCGTCGCCAGCACCACGCCAAAGGTGTTGATGGTTGAGTTTGAAGTTGAGTTCGATAGCACAGCGGTCGGATTCGCCAGATTCGGCGTGTTGAACACATTGAATGCGTCGGCCTTGAACTCCAGAGTTCTCCCTTCCCTGCGCAGCGGGAAGATGCGTCCTACCGCCATGTTGGTCGCGATAAATGCCGGACCACGGAGGGAGTTGCGGCCCACATTTCCCAACTGCCCGAAGCCCGGCGTGCAGAATGCCGCCGGTGCGACACACTGTGTGTCACTGCCGTTATTGGAAGTTGTCACCGCAGGCACAGTGACGTTGTTGAACCACGCCTCCACCTTGCAGTTTGCAAGTGGATTCTGCGTGTTGAGCGGGCAGGATCGGTGCCGGTTCTTGGACAGGTATTCGCTCACACCGGGAGTTGCTTGCGGGCGCTGGTCTGGCTCGCCAGTAAAAGCCTGGTCACCGGCAATGGTTACATTCACCGGCAGGCCGGTACGGGCGTCGTATATGCCGGAATAGATCCAGTTGTTCAGGATTGCGCGGAGGGGCGCGGCCAGGCGGGTAACCTTGGGCACATCCAGGACCCAGCCAATGTTGAGAATATGCGTGGCATCGAAATCCGATACCGCGTACTGCGTACGCAGATTGGCGGGCTGGGGTACAGCGGACGACGACGTCTGGCCGTTGCTCTGAAGATCGAGTGACTTGGCGTACGTGTAAGACGACTTCAACAGAAGCGAGCGACTGGCGTGCTGGGTATACATCACCTGAAGACCGTTGTAGCTTGAGGTGCCAATGCTCGCATTGTCCACCGCTCCCTGTCCGCCATAGGCAAATCCGGGATACGTGACACGTGCCTGCTCAGATTGGCTGGCGTCCGTGGACGAAAGATTACCGATTCCGCCCGGGCAATAGCCAGTGATTGGCGATGGATTGGAAGCATAATAGGCGCCGGTGCAGTCGAAGATGGCCGGGTTCAGATCGAATTGGATCAGTTGGTGCCTGCCCAGCTTGCCCACATAATTCACTTCCAGCAGGCCCGTGGACCTGACGCGCTGCTGAAATCCTAGATTGGTCGCAATGGTATAGGGCGTGGATACATTCGGATCCACGTAGTTGACGGAGAGCGGCGTTCCAAAGAACGTGCTTCCCTTCACGTAATTGGGTGCGATGGCGGGCTCACCCAGCAGCGGCTGCGACATGCCGCCCTGTGGGTCGGTGTATACGGCGCTGTAGTGGAACGGTGAGCCAACACCGATCACGGCCGCATTCAAAGCGTCGTAGAAAATGCCCATGCCGCCACGAACCAGGGTTCTTCCAGTACCGGTCAGGTCGTACGAGAACCCGAAACGCGGCGCCACATTATTGAACCGCGAACGCACGCGGGCGTTGCCGGGGAATGGATCGCCTTCGTAGCCCAGGTCAATGGGGGCAGAAGCGATTACACGGGATTGGAATCCCGGGGCAAATGTGATGCCCTGGTTATCCGCCGAATGCCAGGCGAACGGCAGTTCGTAACGTATGCCGTAGTTCAAGGTCAGCCTGGACGACACGCGCCAGTCATCCTGCGCATACAGGTAGGCATCGTTCTGCAGTGCGCCAAGGTTGGTCAGGTTCCCTACCGTCGCCTTTACCAGCAGGCCGGCCATGAAGTCCGACGCATCCGCCTCCGTATACGAGAGGCCTGACTCAAGGGATGGGGACGAATCGAAGCGGTGCAGATACTGCAAATGCAGATACTGCGCGCCCCACTGGAAACTGTGGTTGCCACGCGTCCAGCTCAGGTTGTCGTCTACCTCTTCGTCTTCATTGACCGTAAAGGACCAGGTCGAGTTCGGGCTGCCCACCTTGAAGCGATTCTCCACCTCAATGGTGGGCAGCGCAGGCACCACGGCCGGCTGAAAGATGGCCGATCCCAGGCTTTGCAGAGTGGTGTGATCACTTGGGTTAATCTGGTAGTTGTAGCGCTTATAACCGGCGCGAACAACGTTCAGCAGATTCGGAGTCAGCACCAACGTGTCTCCGATATTTCCGTAGAAAATTCCGCCGGTGTTGTAATCCTGTTCGTAGGTCGCTACTCCCGGAGCCGAGCCTGAGTTGGTTGCGCTGTTGGAAGTGACGTCGTTCGCATTGGTGATATAGAACCGCGCATCCACGGTGTGGCGCCCCAGGACGAAGTCAACGCGGGCCAGGCCGTCCCAGTCGTTGCGCGGCTGGTTTGCTGTCAGGTTCGCAACCGCAATCCCGCCGGTCCCGATCGCGTTGGGGAACGGCATGTATTTGTTGAGGAACGCCACCGAGACCGGATTGAAGCAGATCGACGGCATTTCCTCGTAGGGCAGGTACTTTGGACTGTACTGGCCGGACAGGCTGCCAGGCCCGGTATAAAGAGCATTTAGCGCCGTATAGCAGGGCGAGTTTCCGGTGTTGCCGGCTTGCTCCCACGCGGCGTTCACCTGCGAGATGAATCCACCGGCGTAGGTCGAGTTCTCCAGTGGGTTCCTCAAATACTGGTTGTAGTACGGCACACCGGCAATAGGCGAAGTAGGCAGCGTGGTGGGAAAGTCAACGGAGAAATTCGCGCATTGCATTCCCGCGAAACCGGGGTATTGGCACATGTGCGGAACGCCCGCAGTCGTGGCCGTCGGAGCCACATCCCAGCCGCGTTCCTGGGGCGTAAACAACGACGGTGACGAGAAGACCGCCTGGGCCGCCCTCAGGTCCTGCACTCCCATGAAGAAGAAGATCTTGTCCCGCTTGATGGGGCCCCCCACGGTCGCGCCAAACTGGTTCTGCACCAGGTGCGGGTTCTCCCGGGAGATGTAATCACTGGCGTTGAATGCCTTGTTCTGCGCATATTCCCATAGGCTGCCGTGGATGGTATTGGTGCCCGAGCGCGTGAGCACGTTCATGATGCTGCCCACGTTGCGTCCGTACTGGGCCTTATAGTTGTTCAGCAGGATGCTGATTTCCTGCAGTTCCTGTCCGGGAGGAAAATTCAAGCCGGTGTTATAAAACAGGTTGTTCCAGAGTTGACCATCCAGCAGAAACAGATTCTGGTTATTGCGGGAGCCACTGATGTTATAGGTCGGGCCGCCGGTGTCACTGGTAAAAGTTGTAGGGGCGTTCACGTTGGAAACGCCAGGGAGCAACGCCGCCAGCGAGACTACGTTGTTGCCGTCCACCGGGAGATCTTCTACCTCTTTCCGGTCGATCAGGCTGCCCAGCGTCGCCGAACGGGTGTCCAGCGTCGTGCCCTGGGATTCCACGCTCACTTCCTGGGCCACCGACGCCGGATGCAACTGGGCGTCGGTGCGGACGTTGGCGTCGGCGTCCACATGCAGCGAATCCACCTCGAGCGTTCCAAAACCCGCCGCCGTGACCGTAAGAACGTAGTCGCCCACGGCCACGTCGCTGAACAAATACTCACCCTGGCCGTTGCTGACTTCCATGCGCTTCGCTGCGGTTGCGCTGTTCAGCAGCGTGATCGTCGCGCCAACCACTACCTTGTCTTGAGTGTCCTTGATGTTACCGGAGATCGTACCGGTATTCTGCGCCTGGCCCAAAGCGACGACGGAACCGCCAAGAAACACCACGAGCGCCAATATCGCCCGCGCGCCCGCGACTGACGACCAACGATTCCTACCGCTCGTGCCCCTGCGCAGAACCACCGGCATTCCGATCTTCAACATTGCATCCCCTCAAACAAGAAATCTCGATGGCTCCCCTTCACTGCCGGAAGCATTCCTGAACCGCCTTCGAACACGCGACCATCGTCTATTGGTGATTTTGCTCTGCTAACGATAACACATAGTCGAAATCCTCACTTGCGCAGGCATGGCCAACAGCGGCATCGCTAGCGCAACCGACGTTTTCAGCCCTTTGCCGGCGTGGCCCCTGCGTCCACACCTGCCCATCGAAGGCGGTGGCCTTTAACCTTGCCTACATCCTCGCACAAGGCCGGAATCTTGCTGAGTGACTCACCGTTTGGTTTCAGCAGTCGATGCAACTAATTTAGAATATGCGATTTGAAGCCAACCCTAGCCTTGTGTCAAACGTTCGTAGAAAGACCGATGGGCAACGGCAAACGCACCACCGAGGGATCAAGGCTTCGCTTCGAATGTCCCGATCCGGCCGGAAACGGCATCGCGCAGGATGAACCTTAAACGCGTCGTGCCTGCCGGAACCTCCACCTGAAGCTGGAAGGTGACCTTGTCCGCAACTGGGGAGTCGGCCTTCCGCCCACTCTGCAACTCGCGTGAGACATGGCTGAGCAGTCTGCTCTTCGGCCCCGCCACCGATTTACTGCCCCCACCGTTGGGCCGGTCGTCAAACGCAACCGCCATGGCGGTAACCTCGGCGAAGACGACCCCATTGGGTGCCGCGGTCCAGGAGAGACCCTTCGAATCGACGCTGATGCTCCAGGTCTTCTTGTCGCTGCTCGGCTGGGCGACCAGAGACAAGCCGTTGTACGCCAGCGCACTCAGCGCGGCCTGGGAGATCTCCATCTGCAATAGCTTCGTGCGCTGGGTCGCAGCCAGGGACGCATCCGCCTGGCCGTTGATGGCGTTGTCGCGCTCAGGATAATACCCCTGGCGGGTAGTGACGATCAGGTTCGGATTGCTGACCTTGACCTTGATATTGCGGAATTTGGCCGCGTCCTCGTTCAGGTTGGTCGGAGTATAGGAGATCGTGTAATAGGTGTTGCCGTTGTCGATGGAAGTCGCAATCTCGTTGTTGACGTCGTTGCGCGACATAAAGATCTTGCCGCCGGTGGCCGGCGCAAACTCGTCGAAGTTGACATCGGAGTTGAACGGGTCGACATCCACAAAGGTGTCGTCGTCTGAGTTGTCGCCAGGTACCATGATGCCCACCGTGGCCGAGCTATTGATGGTTGGGTCGATATAGTAGACGGCGACGCGGGTTGCCAGCAGCGTCTGCGTCACGCGTTTCACCAGATCAGTAACCTCCCGGATTGTGACTGGGTCGGCATTCACAAGATCGACGCCCGGCGCATTCGCGCCCACCCAGATGACGTTCTTGCGACCGGGAGTTCCCCGCGTTGCCTCCGATATCTGCAACAAGGACGAAAGCGATTGCACAATGCGCTCCACCGCATTGGGCCCGCCTTTGCCGCCGGTGGCCAGCTTATAGGGGTATTCCGGGAAGTGGGCCTTCAGCGCGGCCAGTACAGTGCCGCGCTTTTGCGTGTAGTCCTGCAGCAGTTGGAATTTGGTGTTGGTCACAACCAGCAGCGCCGTTGGCTGGTTCAGAACCTCAGGCTGCGCCAGCAGATATTTCTCCAGCGACTGCCGCGCATACGACATGTCCGAGAACGAAGTGTTCAATTCGTCTAGAACCAGCAGCGTCACCGGAGCATTGCCGATCTTAGGCAGATCGACCGCAGAGGTCACCACCACCTGCGGTTTTCCGTCGACAGGCTGCGGCATGGTGTGCAAGCTCGGTGGCTCGAAGGTTCGTATGGTCTGCCGCTGTGCGTCCTCATACACCTGAAAGTCATCCTTGGTCAGGTTCGTCACCGGATTGCCTTGCTTGTCCGTCACCACCACATCTAGCGTCACCAGGCGCACGTTCACCTTGATGTCGGGCGTCGGAGACGCCTGCGTCCATGCAGGGGGCGCCGAAACCAGCCCCACCATCAACATGGCAGCCATTGTGTTCAAGACCCGCATCGACAGACCTTCTCCATTCCTTTCAATCTCACTCCATTCAACCACGGTCAGCTTAATTTCCGAGTGAAATGATCTGGTCTTCGGCGGTTGTCTTGCAATCGAAGCGCTTTATCCCGTCGCTGTACTTCGAATCGTGCGTGTGCCCGATGGCATAGTCGAGCGCCGGACAGATACTGTCCTCGAGATGAGCGACGATCTGCTGGTGCGGCCAGGGGTGTTTCGCATCGTAGGGCAGCAGGGCGTCGACAGCATGGAGGATCGCAGGACCTCCAGGCTTCGACGGCTCCCAGAGGTCGATGCCGAGCGGCTGAGCCATCGCGGCCAGCACGGACAGCGCGTGCAGGTTCATGGCGCTGTATGAGAAGGACTTGGTCCGAACCATCTCATATTTTTGCAGGCCATCGGCCGCAATTTGATCCGGAATGCGCTGGTCGCGTACACGGCTGAAGATGGCGCGCGCATCTTCGGTCTTGCCAAGGTAGAGGGCCATCGCGGCGGCTTGCACCTGGTACCACGATCCGTGGTTGTTGGGCTCGACGCTTTCGGATTTACCGGGAGCGGAGGTCGTTAGCCACTCGTAGAAGGCCGCAAACCAGTGCCGCATCCCTGCATCATCTGCCGCGCTCCAGTTCTTGGAACCGGCTAGCATGCCGACGGCATCGATCGCCTCCGGCATCTGGCGGAAGGAGACGATGCCCGCGCCACGCCCGGTGTTCTTATTGGGGATAAACTGCGCGTAATTCAAATTCGGGTTCATGGCCGTAGCCGAATTCAAGAACCACGTGCGCAGCAGCAGCGCAGCGTGCGCTGCATACGTCTCGTTGCCGGTAAGGTAGTACGCCAGCGCCAGCGTGTTCGCCGCATTCACCGTATGGACAAAATAGGCCTCGTCGGTGAGTTTGTCCGTTTCCGGGTTCTTGACACCATCGTGACGGATATACGGCCCCTTAGGATTCGCCGGATCCGGCCACCAGTAGAGGGCCTGGCTATACCAGTCGTGCTTATCCCCGCTGGGGGGAGTCAGGGATTTCTCCATGACGGAATGCGGCACCACCTTCAGCGCGGAATCACCTTCGTGAATCGCCAGCGCAACCAGAGCCTTGTCCGGGTGCGCCTTCAGCCGGACGAGAGTAGCGGCGCTCATCTCGTAAACTCGCGGCGCGGCGGCCGTCTGTGCGGGGAGAACGGGAGCGCAAACGAGCGCAGCGACCGCAACCGCAACCGCAACCGCAACCGCGAACCGCGAAAACAATAGTGATCTTGCTGCGAACTGCATAAGTCATGATGGCCTGTTCTTTCCGTTTTCCTGCATGGGAGTTTGCCGCGCCCCTCTTATCTCAAAAGGCAAGTGTCCACGCAAATTGCGCGCTAGTAGTTGCTGTTGGCGTCGACACCAGCAACCGCTCACCCCGTTGTTCCGGCGACCCCTTATCCACGGACCCCGGCTGCCCCGGCCCCATCACCACGTTCGGCTCAATCTTCGTCGTTACTTGGGCCGGCAGCCGCAGCGACACATGGAGTCCCGCTTTCCTGAACTCGAACCGGTAACCCGGCCCCGGCTGTTGCTCAATCGTGGTGTCGGAGTGCAGCACCTCAGTAAAGATGTGCGGCTTAGTGCTGGTGATTTCGTCGCTCACCTGAACCTTGCCCGGAGCCGTCAAGGAGATATGCCGCAGATAACGCGTCAGCCCCAGCGAAGCGTCATACACCCCAGCCCCCTCGCCTTGGATATCGAATCCCCTCGCGTCCAGCAGCACGCGCGTAATCCGCGCCTCGCTCGCCTGAGCATAAGGAAATCCCGCCCACGCGTCGTGCCCCTTGCCTTCGCGCCCCTGGCCACGTCCGTCCACCAGCAGCGTGTTGTGCTCAATCGTCAACGGAACGCCCGCGTAGCCTGAGTCACCGGTAAGAACCTGCCCGTGCGCCCACAGGATGAAGCTGTTGACATCCGGATGCACATGTCCTTCCTCGGTGCGCCAATCCGGCATTTTGGCGATCAACTCGGTTGCGGAATGTGCCTCCGGCGGACCGCACTTGAAGGCAATCGCCGTTGCCTGAGCGTCCCAGCCGCTGCGCCAGTAGACCACGTCGTGGTCTTCAAAATGATGCCACGGCGTCATCTTTTCGACGGGCGTCGCCACCAGCTTCGGATTGCGCCACGCCAGCGTCCACCACTCCTCCTGGCTGGTGTGCCCCATGCTCTTCATCCAATCGGCTACGCCCTGAATCTCGCTGTCGTTGAAGCGCGCCGCAAGATCGTACAGCAGGTTGTAGTTGGACTCGTAGTGGCCATTGGGGTGACTGCGCGCGTAGTCGTCACCCTGTTTCGCCCGCGTGATCGGCCCCGCATACACATCGCCGAAATCGAAGGGCAGCTGCCCGCCCGGCATCAGGCTGTGCAATGCGTAAAGATGCGTTTTGCGCAGCCCGGGCTGGTCAAATAAATCTTGTCCCGTTGCGTGCTTCTGCGCGTCAAGATAGTGAATGATCCATGGAGTCGCAAAGATCCAATATTCGAAGCCCTCGTAGTAGTAGCCATCCCTGGAGTAGGTCGCCAGCACCTTGGCAAAGATCGCTCGCGACAGCGCGGCCCACTGCTTTGCCTCCGGCACCTCTCCGTACACCGCGTAGGCTGCGATTCCCAGCCCCGCCATCGGTATGAAGGTGTGATTCTGGCTATAGGCCCAGCTTCTGCCCGGCTTGGGCGCGAAGAAGTCGTACATCAAGTTTCCCTGACGCGCGATCTTGTTCCGATATTTCTCGCGCTCCGCAGGCGTCAGGTCGCTGTACAGCAGGTCGTAAGCGATTCCCATGCCGTAGAGCAGGTGTCCCGCGGCCAAATCGACGTTGGGCTTGTTGAAGCTGTACCCCCACACGTCGTAGCTCACCGCCGCATCCATGTATTGTTTTGCGGCGGCAAGATACTTCGGGTCACCTTCCATCTTGTACGCGAACGCGGCCTCGGCAATTGCCAGCGCAACGTCGTTCTGTTCGCGTCTCCCTTCGGCTGGAGGCGGAGGCGGAGGCCCTTGCAGCGCGCGGACAAGGTGAAGTTGCTGACTCCACCACACCTTCTGCGGCCCATGCGCCTCTTTCCGCAGCGCATCCAGCTCTGCCTCGGTGAAGTAAACCCGAGGATGAACGTCGACCAGCTCAGGGCGCAGACTCGAGCGCAGCGTCTTCATCTCCAGCAAGAGTGGGGTGGTCTTCCCGCTGGCTGCACTGTCCTTCGGCCCCAGAGCCTCATTGGCATCCTGGGCGGCCAGTTGCCCGCACAGCAAACCGGCAACGCAGATCGCACCCGCTAGAACCTTCAACGAAGCAAAGGCGCGAGCCGCCTTGTGTATCCTCAAATGGGCCCGCACTTCCAGGATTTGTCGGTGTGTTATCGTTAGCATGTAAGCTGACACTACCACATGGCTGACACCTTCGAAAAGGCCGCGCGCAGCTTTATTTTTCCCCGGGGGGCCTATTGACAGCCCCCAGAAGCCAGATTGCGCTCGATGAGATCGGCCCGGTCCGTGGAGCCCACATTTCCCAGGCAAGCCGCATCATCCATGGCCTCCGCTGGTGGATTCTTGCCCTCATCTTTCTCGCCACGTGCATCAATTACGTCGATCGTAGCAGCGTTGGCATGCTGGTAACTCATATTGCTCCGGACATCGGCATCACCAGCCGGCAGTACGGTTTCATCGGAGCTCTGTTGCTGCTCGCCTATACCGTCAGCCAGAGCGTCTCCGGCCGGCTCTACGATCGCTTCGGCGCGCTCCTGGGCTTTACCGTCTCCATCCTCGTCTGGTGCGCCGCAGCGATGGCACATTCTGCCATTGCCGGCTTCACCAGCTTCGCGGCATGCTCCTTCTTCCTCGGCCTTGGCGAAGCTGGCAACTGGCCGGGCTCCGCAAAAGTGATTGCCGAGTGGTTTCCGCAAAAAGAGCGCGCCCTCGGCATGGCAATCTTCAATGGAGGCGCGTCCATGGGCGGCGTCATCGCGCCTCTGCTGGTGGGCCGCCTGCTCGATCCGCTGGTCGGCTGGCGAGTCAGCTTCCTCATCATTGGCTCAGCGGGCTTTGTCTGGCTGGCCGCGTGGCTGGCACTCTACAGGCCCCTTGCCCAACACCCACGCCTCTCGCAGCAGGAGCGCGAATACATCCTCGAAGGTCAGCCTGCGGTGCAACAAGCCGCCGCCCCGCCGCTCGCAGCTCTCCTTTCACTGCGGCAAACATGGAGCATCCTGCTCGCTCGCTTCCTGGTCGATCCGGTCTGGTGGCTCTACATGCTGTGGCTGCCGACCTACCTGAAAGAGGTTCGCCACTTCAGCCTCAAGGACATCGGCGCCTCCGCATGGGTTCCTTACCTGGCAGCCGCCATCGGAAGCCTCTTTGGAGGATGGCTGGCTGGGCGGTTGATCGCGGGCGGACGCAGCGTCAACGCCGCGCGCAAAATCGCCATCGGCATCGCCGCGTGCCTGATGCCATTCGGAATCCTTGCGGCGCACGCAACCAGCGCCTACTCCGCGCTGGCCTACATCTCCATCGTCCTCTTCGGTTTTCAGATGTGGATCAGCAACGTCCAGACGCTGCCGAGCGATCTTTTTGCCAACTCCGCCGTGGGCAGCGTAGCCGGCATGGGAGGAACCGCTGCCGGCATCAGCAGCCTTATCTTCAACCTCTGCACTGCCTGGCTCGTGGTGCACTTCGGCTACAGTGCCGTACTCACCATCGCCGGTGTGCTTGGTCCCATCGGCGCCATTACCCTATTTCTCCTGGTCGGCAACATACACCGGCTCAACCCAACCGAAACCCGCTTCATTCAAACGACAACTCAAGAAGGAACCTAATCTATGACTGACTTTAAGGACAAACTTGCCGTCGTCTTCGGCGGTGGCCGCGACATCGGCGGTGCAATCGCGATCGAACTCGCCCGCCGCGGCGCACACGTCGCCCTCAGCTATCACGGGTCGAACCCGGAGAAGGTGATTGCGGCAATCACGGCCCTCGGCCAGGAGCCCTATGCGCAGAAGGTCGACGCGCTGGAAATGGACGCCGTACGCGCCTTCGCTACTTCGTCCGCGCAGCAGGCCGGCAAGAAGATTGCTGTCCTGATCAACGTTGTCGGCGGCCTCGTCGCCCGTAAGCGCATGGAAGAAATGGATGACGCATTCTGGGACCAGGTGATGACCCTGAACACCAAGAGCATCTTCGCCATCACGCAGGCCGCTCTGCCGCTGATGGACGATGGCGGCGCGATCGTCAACGTGTCCTCCCAGGCCGGCCGCGACGGTGGCGGTCCCGGCGGCATTGCCTACGGAGCATCGAAAGGCGCACTGATGAGCATGACACGCGGCCTTGCCAAAGAACTGGGACCGCGACGGATTCGCGTCAACGCAGTTTGCCCAGGCATGATCGCCACCAAATTCCACGACGACTTCACCAGGCCGGAGGTTCGTCAGCGCGTCGCCGCAATGACTCCGCTGGGACGCGAAGGACAAGCCAAAGAAGTTGCCGACCTGGTCGTGTATCTCGCCTCGGCCGCCGCCTCGTTCGTCAACGGAACCAACGTCGACATTAACGGTGGCATCCTCTTCAGTTAACGCTGCCTGCGGCAATTCCCATATAACCTGCAAAAGGAACCGATGAATCTCACCGAAGGCACCAAACGCCTGAAAACGAAGTCCGCCATCGCGGCAAAGCCGGCGACTCTCACGGATGTGGCCCGCATGGCGGGCGTTGTCGCCATGACCGCCTCGCGGGCCATTAACCAGTCCGGTTATGTCAGCGCCGAGGTGCGTCAGCGCGTGGCGGAAGCCGTAAAGAAACTGAACTACCGCCCAAATATGGTGGCCCGTCAACTGCGCGTCCGCCATTTGAACGCCATTGGCATCCTGCTGCCCGACATTGCCAATCCTTTCTCCACCGAACTCGTCAACGGGGTCAAGCAAGTGTTTGACGAGGCCGGCTACACCACGCTGATCGCCACCACCAGCGGGTCCATCGATCAGGAGAGAGCCAGCCTGCAGGCGTTTGCCGATCATCGCGTCGATGGAATCATCGTCGCCACCCGAGGAACTATGATGGGCGATGAAGTCCTTCGTGACATCTCTCGCCGGGGCATGCCTACGGTTACCATTGGCCGTCCGGTCAGGCTTACTGCCGTGGACTGCGTCACAGCAAATCACTGGCAGGGTGCCTTCGACGCAGTGACGCACCTTATCTCCATCGGCCACAGGGACATCGCTTTCATCGGAATTTCTCCGGAAGACCGGCTCTCACTGCGCCGGTACCGAGGCTATGCCGCCGCTCTGGAGCAAGCCGACCTCGAGATTCGCGACGAGTACATCGTAGGTCCCTCCATTGCCCCAGCGTTTGCCACGCAGCAGGACGGGTTCGATGGCATGATCAAATTGGCGCAGCTGACCCGTCGTCCAACTGCAGTCTTTGCCAGAAATGACTTCACCGCCATCGGTGCAATGCGCGCCGCCCACACGCTCGGACTGCGTGTCCCCGATGATCTTGCGGTTGCCGGCTTCGACAATATCCCGCTCGCCGCATTCACCACTCCGCCCCTCACCACGGTTGCCCAGCCGATCACGGAACAGGGCGCGGCCGCAGCCAGGTTTCTGTTGGATCGCATTACGGCAACCAGCCCCGGCGCCTCGACCAAGGTGTCGATGGATTGCAGATTGATCGTCCGTGGATCGACAGTCACAGAGCGATAATGCGAATACCCCGGCTTCCCATGCCGGCAACCCGCGCAGAATCTGTTCCGCTTCGGTACTACACTTGCCTCTATGCAGCGTTGTATCCGCCGAAACGCGCTCATACCGGGCTTGCTTTTGCTTTGCGGCCTCGTGCTACTTGCCGCCGGGCAGACGTCCGCCGCAGATATGCGGGTCCTCCTTACCGTGGTCGACGAGAACGGCCTCCCGGTTCCCGATGCCCAGGTAACCTTGTCCGAGCCCGACCGCCCTCCAGTCCAACTGCGCACCGACTCCGTTGGGCGCTGCGCTTACCTGCTGGATAAGGCGGCGCCGTACCAGCTTCGCGTAGAAAAGCCCGGCTTCTATCAGACCCAGCAGAGTCAGGTCGACGCCAGCCAGCAGACCCTGAAAGTAGTCCTAACGCACGAAGAGATTGTCCATCAGCAGGTAGACGTGGTGGCCTCTGTAAGCGGCATCGATCCGGAACAAATCTCCGATACCAGCAGCCTGAATGTGGAGGAGATTACCGACGTTCCGTATCCCACATCGCGAGACATCCGCAACCTGCTTCCCTTCAACCCCGGCGTTGTGCAGTATCAGGCGGGGCAATTCCACGTTGCCGGATCGGAATCCTGGCAGACCCTGGACTTGCTGGATGGCTTCGACATTCGCTCCCCCGTCAGCGGCGCGCTGGCCATGCGCGTCAGTGCCGACGCAGTGCGTTCCATCGATACCGAGTCAACTCGCTACCCCGTGGAATTCGGCAAATCCACCGGCGGGGTCTTCGCGTTCTACACCGGCATGGGTAACAACAAGTTTCACTTCAACGCGACGGACTTTGTTCCCTCCATCCGCCAAACCAATGGCCTGCGCTTCGATAAACTCGTCCCACGCGTCACCTTCTCCGGCCCCCTGCTGCGCAACCGGGCGTGGTTTCTCGACGGCCTGGAGACCGAATACGACGACATCTATATTCAGGGGCTTCCCGACGGAGCCG
Organism: uncultured Acidobacteriaceae bacterium; assembly: GCA_963764735.1. GTDB lineage: Bacteria > Acidobacteriota > Terriglobia > Terriglobales > Acidobacteriaceae > Edaphobacter. Next base: position 3,041,188 of record CAVXTS010000002.1, on the reverse strand, counting down.
ATACCAACCACCTCGTGCGCGGCAGTAATCTCGCCAAAGTCCAGGTCAACCTCACGCCGGCCAACATCCTCTCCGGCGGCCTGCTCGTCGACGATTACCACTCCCCGTACGACGGCATCTCAACCCTGACGCCGCAGCAGAGCACGCTCAAGACCGACATTACTGCCTGGCTCCCCTATATCCGCGATCAGCACACCTTCTCCAACGGCGCGCTGCTCGACGTTGCCACCGCATTCGTCCACTTTCGCGATGGCTACGAGCCGCATGGGAGCAGTACCACCAGTCCCTACCAGATCACTCCGGAGACCTCCCAGGGCAGCTACTTTGAAAATCTGATCGCGCGCTCGCAGCGCGAGCAGACCACCTTCGCGCTGTACCTGCCGCGCCGCAACTGGTTAGGACACCATGAGCTCAAAGCCGGCGCCGAAGTCGATTTCGTCGGCTTTCACGAAACCGTGTCGCGCACGCCGATCAGTTATCTGCGCGAGGACAGAACCGTCATTCGCCAAAGCGTCTTTCTCGCGCAGGCTCCCTTCGCGCGCCACAACCTCGAGACCGACATTTACCTTCAGGACCGCTGGCTTGCGCACCCGGGCCTGGTCGTCGAGCCCGGCCTGCGCTTCGACTGGGACCAGATCGTTCGCCGTCCATTGTTCTCGCCGCGGATTGCCTTCGCTTACTCTCCGCCCGGCGCGGAGTCCTCGACCAAAATCTCGGGCGGCATCGGCCTTTACTACGAACACACCCAACTGGAGTACCTGGAGCGCGCGTTCGCGGGCGTCCGATACGACACCTCCTACGCCGCGGACGGCGCCACCCCGCTGGGCCCTCCCACCCAGGTCGTCTTCATCGCAAACGACGCATCGCTTACCCAGATGCGAGCGATCAACTGGAGCGTAGGCCTCGAAAGAAAGCTCCCCGGCGCCATCTACGCCGGCGCGAACTTTATGCAGAGACGCACCTCAGATGGCCTTACCTATACGCTTCAGGGCCAAGCCCAGCCGCTGCAACAAATCTATCAACTCACCAACCAGCGTCAGGACCACTACTACTCCGCGGAATTCGATGCCCGCCGCACCTTTGCCAACGGCTACACCCTCTTCGCCTCCTACACGCACTCGTCCGCACGCACCAACGCGGCCCTCGACTACATGCCCACCATCTCGCCGCTCGGTCCCCAGCAGAGTGGCCCGCTTGCCTGGGATACGCCCGACCGCGTCATCTCCTGGGGCTGGCTGCCACTGCTGTTGCCGAAGCTCAAAAAGAGCTGGGACTTTGTCTACACGCTCGACGCACGCACCGGATTCCCCTTCACGACGGTGAATTCCAACCAGACCGTCGTTGGGCAGGCCGGTGGTCAGCGCTTTCCCGAGTACGTCTCCTTCAGCCCCGGCCTCGAATGGCGCTTCCATCTCCGCGGCAGCTACTTTGGTCTCCGCGGTGTCCTTGAGAACGCCACCAACCGAAGCGACCCCTACATCGTGAACAACAACGTCGATTCACCCGAGTACGGCACCTTCAGCGAGCCTCTCGGCAGAGCCTTCACTACCCGCATTCGCCTCATCAGCACCAAATAACCCCGCGCCATATCAACGGAGGTCGCCCATTAAGCTTGTCATTCTTACCCCGAGCCCAGCGGAAGCGAAGAATCCCCGTATTCGCCTTTCGCCGATCACCGGCCCGCTGCGGCAGGCGTAGCAGGCGCCGACTTTGCCGGAGCGAACCTCGCGTTCTCATCCAGTTCCAGCCGCAGGTAATCCCACACCACGCCGCTTTGTAGATCGCCGGCGGGCACGATAAAGGTCATCGTGTTCTCTCCGGGCTTCAGCAGCGCTGCGTCGAACTTCAGCGTCCGCTGCTGCCACAAACCTTTATCAGTGTTATAGCGAATGGCGTTGGTCTGGATCAGCCGCGGATTGTCGGGATTGCGGCCGTCGCCGATAGCCCCGGCGCTCTGCCCATTCACCGATACGGCCAGCCCGTCGCGGAGTCCATCCTCACCCGCCAGCGCAACCCGCAAGGCTGCCAGCCCATGCACCTGCTTCGCCATGTCGAACTTGACGGTCCACACCGTCTCACTGCCACGCCCGTACACCTTCCATGGTCCTGTCTGGTTGGTCTGCGGATACTGCGTCAGCGACTCTGCCTTCACCCAGCCGAACCGCTGGTTCCTCGGGTCCTTCGCATCGGGGTTTAAGAACGACAGATTCGTCGCCGTCGGCACCTCCTCGAAGAACCAGTCCTTGTGCGGATCGCTCTTGCCAATGGTGTAGGTGAGCCCGTTCGGAAACCACAGTGCATAGCGCAGGTTCCAGCCCCACAACCAGTAGTTCTGGCCGTCGCCCTTCAGGAACTCATCGGCCGCGCGATCGGGGTAGCCAATCTCCCAGAGTTGCTTGCCGAAGCGCACCGGCTTCCATACCAGCTTGCCCAGATCCACGGTTTTGCCCGGCTCGACGGTAATATCGGCCTGCGCAAAATCGCCCAGCACTCCGTCTGCAGTAGCGTGCAGCGTGTACTTACCCGGACGAACCTTGGTGATAGTGAACTTGCCGTCTTCGCTTCCATCGTTGAAGAACTGGTAGTACCTGGCGTCATGGATCCAGCTGCCGGCGTCGGGGGCCGGCGCGAAACCGCGAAATCCGCCGCCAAAGCGTGGGGGGCCTCCCGTTGCAGGTGCTCCAGCAGATTGCGCTCCAGGGGCTCCAACTCCGGTTGCCGACCCCCCAACCGTCGGTGCTCCACCAGGTCCCGCTGGTCCAAATCCAGCCGGCCGACTAGCCGCAAAAGCCGCCGCTGCGGCGCGCAGGGTTGCCGGGTCGGCGTCGGGATGGGTCAGGCCGACTACCAGGTGCGGCAGCCTCTTCGATGTGCCCTTCGGCGCCAGCGGGTCGTCCAGGACAAACTGCCCCTTTACCGTCCCACGCTCGGCCAGCGGAGTATAGTCCACGCTTTTCACCCACTCGTAGGGCCACTTGAAGTTTTCCTTCCTGTACTGCGCCAGCGCATCGTTCCACAGCGCCATGGCATTGGCGTGCCAACTCAGGGGAACGGCGGGGTTGCCGGCAGTGGCGGCCAGCGTGTCCAACTCAGCCTGAGTGGTAGGATGGGGCTGATCCAGCGAGTTGACGTAGACGAAGATGGGACCGATGACCTTGCTCCACTCCTCGCCGGCGGGGATCTGGGCCCTTGCACCGTCATAGTGGCCGCTATGCCAATAGTCCAGGATGATCGGCTCAGGATCTGCATTATCGCCAAAGTGCGCGTCCAGGTCGATCCGGGTCGGGCCGCCGCTCAGGTACTCAATCGTCGGATTAATGAACCATGCGCCGATGTGGTATTTCGTGCTCGACCACCCATACGCCTTGGTCACGTACTGCATGCCGGAGTAGCTATACTTGTGCTCGACCGAGTTCTTATAGACGCCCTTGGACATGATGCGCTGCTCCTTGGCGTGGACCACCACCCCGGTGCCCCAGTCCGTCGGTGCGGCTTCCAGCATGTTGCGGTCCTTGTCCACTGTGATCCAGTCGAATGCCTGGTTCAGCCGCGTAATATAGCGGTCCTCCGCGCCCACGCCCATCGCCGGATAGGATGCCGGATGGCTCAAGATCGAATACACATAGATGCCACTGTCACCCCGCCCCAGTGAATATCGAATCTCGATATCGACCATTGTCCCGCCGCCCGGCGCACTGCGCGTCATCATGAACGTGCCGTTTGATTTGCCCTTGATCGAGACCTCGCCCCGCGCGCCGCCATTCGCCGCCGGATCAATGGAGATTGAATTCACTAGCACAGGCGCGCCTAGCGGATTGTGCTCCCAGGTCCCGCCGCTGGCCTGCATAATCTGCACGCCCTTGTAGATCAGCGACGGCATCGCCCCGTTGCCCTTGGTTACTGTCGCCTTCACGATGCCGTTGTCCAACGTCCACGAACCGCCGTTGTCGGTGATGGTGACTGGCATGTTGGCCTCAGGCTTCGCCCCCTGGGCCACGCCCAGATGCGGAGCAGACAAAACCAACACAAGAATGGACGCAACGAACCATAACGCGTGGACAAAACGAACTACCTTCATGCAAAGCTCCAGAGAACAGAATGTCTTTCGATGGCACGCGGCCAAACAACAGGCAGTTACCGGGTGGGATCCTGCAGGGTGTTAGCAAATGGACGCAACTACAGGGGCAGCAAGTTTCAATCTGGTGATTTCGGGCCAAATGCCAGGCCCATCCGCCTCCCGGCCAGCCCCCCAGTAGTCGCCCGCTGCAAGTTTCGAATTAGTTGCGTGCCCCCCGGAACGAGTATCGTGAAGAGCGTGGACACGGCCTCATCCCAGCCTGGCGATCTCGTCCTGCCGCTGCCAACCGCGCAGCCCTATACAGCCACCTCGCCTGCACCTCGCTTCTCCGGTCTCCCGCTTGATCTGCTTCAGGAACTCTGGCTGGCGGCGGAAGCCGAACCCTGCGGGCTGACGTTGGAGGAGTTCGGCATCGCCCTCGCCACCATCGGCGCGAAGTGCAACCACGGCCTTTCCCCCACAGAACTCCCTGATTCCGCACAGAAGGCTGTCTTTTTCCGCTCCCTCCGTCTCTCCGAACTGGCTCTCGCCCAGGCCTGTGCTCTCGGACGTGAACCCGCTTGGCAGCGCTTCCTCAGTCTCTATCGCGCATCCCTCACCCGGGCCGCCGCCGCAATCACCGGCTCGGCCACGCTTGGCCATGACCTCGCCGAATCGCTCTACGCAGAGCTCTACGGCCTGCGCCAGGTCGACGGCCACCGCCAATCTCCGCTGGCCTCCTACTCTGGTCGCGGCTCGCTGCTCGGCTGGCTCCGCACCACGCTCGCGCAACGTCACGTCGATCACCACCGCCGCACCCACCGCGAAACGCCCCTTGACGCCTTCGACGCACCATCCCCCGAGCCTGCACCTTCGCCCACCCCCGCCGACCTTGCCCACCTCACGCACGCCGTGGCCCGCACCTTCGATAAGCTCCCTGCCGAAGACCGTTTCCTTCTCGCCTCCTACTTCCTCGACCGCCAGACGCTGCTGCAGATCGCCCGCATCCTCCACGTCCACGAAGCCACCATCAGTCGCCGCCTCAAGCGCTTGGTCGCCGAATTGCGCAAACAGCTCCTCGAAAACCTTCAGTCCGGCGGACTCAGTAAGCGTGCCGCCGAAGAAACGCTCGGCACCGACCCGCGCGACGTTGGAATCGGAACCGAAATAAACCTGCGCGCGCTGCTGCAAACTTCGCAAACTCTTACGTTCTCCGATAAGACGGCCCCGGCCAAAACCGCAACCCCCGGTCAACCATGAGCGAATGTCACCAATCCGGGCTCCATCCAGACGCGGACCAACTCAACGCGTTCGTTGAGCACGCGCTGCCGCCGCACGAGCGCGAACAAACGCTCTCCCACCTCGCCGGCTGCCCCGCATGTCGCAGGATTGTCTCGCTCTCGCTGCCTCCAGCCGCCGAGATCGAGCACCCGCAAGTCGAGCCTGTTCGCCGTCCGTGGTCCTTCGGTTGGAACCTCGCGTGGCCCATCGCGGCGGCATTCGCTGCGCTTGTCCCGGCTGTCCTCTACGTTCACAAGACAGAAACGAGCCACAACAAACTCGCCCAGCCTCCTGAGATTGCAGCAGCCCATCCACCCGCGCCGCCGCCCGCGCCTCCTGCAGCCGCACCGTTGCCCCCTGCCAAGGCTCTTGCCCCGCCCGCTGCCGCTCCGCCCCCGCGCGCTGCCGAAAAATCCGCCCCCACCCCGACAGCCGCTGCAAAGTCCGCATCGGCGGGCATGCCGCAACCTCGGGCTCCAATCAACTCCGCCGACGCCACGCTCGGAGGAACCATCGAAAACCAGTTGTACTCCCAGCTTCCACTCTCCATGAATGGCGGCCCGCGAGACGCCAAAGCATTCCAATCCTTCACACCCGGTGCGCGGGACAAGCCAGCCGGCGCTGCAGGAGCGGGCCGCAACAACGGAAGCTCTGGCATCTACGGCGGGACGGGCCAGGCCAACTTGAACGAAAACTACGTCGAAGGCGTCCCCGTCGCGTCGGCGCCTGCATCGCGGCCGCCGCAGGCCGTGCCTGCCCCGGCATCACCCGCAACCGCAGCCTCTGCCGTCGATCAGACCGTGGCCGTCAGCGACGCGCAGGCCGAGCTGGAGACGGGCGGCGCTAGTCTCGGGGCGCTGACACTCCGGGTCACTGTGCCCCGGGCTCCTCTCCCCAGCGGCCTACCCACGCTCTCCATCGCCTCCAGCGGCCGCCTGGTGCTGGCGCTCGACACCAGCAACGTGCTCTTCGTCTCCGATGACGGCGGCCGGCGCTGGAAACCGGTTTCCATGCAGTGGAAGGGTCGCGCCGTCAACGTCGCACTCACCAACCCTCCCGCCGCGCAGTTGCATGGCGCGCTCGTGCGATCCGGAGCCGGGCTCTCTGGATTCGCCGCTGGCCAACTCGCGGCGACTCCGCGCCAGGGGCCTGGCGTCTCCGGCACGGTCACCGATCCAGCCGGTGCGGTCATCCCCGACGCGTCTATCGTCATCACCGATGCCGCGAAGCAGGTCTTTCGCAACGGGAGGACCGATTCCGCCGGCCGCTATCGCATCGACGGTCTGGCCCCCGGCAACTACCAGCTTGAAGCGCGCGCGCCCGGCTTCCAGGTGCTCACACAGCCGGTCACAGTTGCATCTGCCCAAGGTCCCGCCAACCTCACCCTCCAGGTCGGCTCGGCCACTCAGACCGTCACCGTCACCGCCGCACCGGCGATGGCCCTCGAAGACACGTCCAGCGCCGAGTCCACCGATGCGATCAAGGTGACGCCGCCCGCCGTCCAAGCCCCGCCCGCTCCGCTCTTCGAGATCACCACCGAATCCGGCGACCGCTGGATCAGCCCCGACGGCCAGACTTGGACGCGCCGGCCTTAACTCCTCGGCGAAAAAACTTTCGCCTCTCCTGCAAGTTCCGCACCGCCCCGCGTTCTCCGGTCAGATCAAGCTGCCGGCGTCACACTCGCCGGCCGCACCAGGAGAACGCCGATGCCCCATTTCCGCCCGTACCTTTCGCCCCGCCTTCTGCTGCCCGTTGCACTCATCGTTCTCTTCGCCGCCGTCATCCTGCCGCTCACGCACACGCAGGCGCAACCGCTCTCCGCCACCTACGCCCGCGGCAGCCTGTCGGTTACCATCCCCTACCACTCCGAGCGCAACTCCTCAGGCAAGCTCATCACGGAGATCCTCGACCCCGAAGACCACGTCCTCGGCCGCTCCGAGCGCACCGTCGACACCGCCAAGGGCGACGGCTCGTGGCGGCAATCCATCAAACCCGACTCGCCCATCCCCTTCGATGACATCGTCTGGCAGCGCCTCCGCTACCGCTTCGAATACGCCGACGCCGCGCTTCCCGCCATCGAAGGGATCGAATCCATCTCGCAGATCCTGCGCCGCCCGGTCGTCCGCATCCTCGGCCAGTCCGAGTACCTCGCCGGCAGCCAGGCCGCCATCCGCATCATCGTCTCCGACGCCAGCCACGATGACGATACGCCCTCTCCGATCCAAACCGGCACCGTGCGCGTGGAGCTTGTGGTCCCGAACCAGGCCGGCCAACCTGACCAAAAGCCGCTTCCGATCTTCTCCGGACGACTCAATCGCCGCGGCACCCTGGACGCCCAGTTCCGGTTCCCCGCGGGCCTCACCGGAACAGCCGAACTTCATTACATCGCCGACACTCCCATCGGCTCGACCGAGTTCACTCAGCCCATCCGCCTCAACGACAAGGCCTCCATCCTCCTCACCACGGAGAAGCCCATCTACCAGCCCGGCCAGACCATCCACGTCCGCGCGCTCGCGCTCGACCGCAATGGCAACCAGGCTGATACCTCCCGCAAGCTCACCTTCGAAGTCGAAGATTCGCGCGGCAACAAGGTCTTCAAGAAGATCACGGAGACCGACAAGTTCGGCATCGCCTCCGCCGAGTTCTCCCTCGCCGACGAGGTCAACCTCGGCACCTATCACCTGCGCGCCCTCATGGGCGACGCCGCCGCGCCCTCCAACTCCTCCGAAATCGCCCTCAACGTCGAGCGCTACGTCCTGCCCAAGTTCAAGGTCGATGTCGAGTTCACCCAGAAAGACGGCAAGCCGCAACGCGACTATCGCCCCGGCAACCACGTCACCGGCACCGTCCGCGCCAATTACTTCTTCGGCAAGCCGGTCGACCATGCCGACATCACCATCAAGGCCTCCAGCATGGATGTCGCCGTCTTCGAGGCCGCCTCTGCCACCGGCAAGACCGACAACGACGGCACCTACCACTTCGATCTCAAACTCCCCACCTACTTCGCCGGCCGCCCGCTCAGTCAGGGCGCCGCGCGCGCGCTCATCGAAGCCACGGTCAAGGACTTCGCCGCCCACTCTGAAACCCGCGGCGAGCCCATCACCATCAGCAAATCCTCGCTGCTCGTCATTGCCGTCCCCGAAGGCGGCACGCTCATCCCCCACATTGAAAACCAGGTCTTTTTACTCACCTCCTACCCCGATGGCACGCCCGCCGCCACGTCCCTCGATGTCCACCTCCCCGGTTTCCCCGGCTTCGCCAATCAAACCCAGCATGTCTCCACCGACTCTGGCGGCGTAGCTGTCATCCACCTCAACCCCGGCGACGGTCCGCAATCCCTCAGCATCGAAGCCGACGATCATCGCGGCAACCGCACCGCAACAACAATCTCGCTCCAGTCCCGCGACGGCTCCGACCAGATTCTGCTCCGCACCAATCGTGCCGTCGTCAAGGCGGGCGACCGCATCCAGCTCAAAGTCCTCGCCACCCGCGCCTCCGGCTCTGCCTATGTGGACGTCGTCAAGAACGGCCAGACCATCCTCACCCGCGACCTCGACCTGCAGAACGGCCAGGCCGACCTCACCCTCACCGCCACGCCCGACATGGCCGGCACGCTCGACATTGACGCCTACCTCTTCGGCCGCGACGCCCAGCCCGTCGCTGACCATCGCCTGCTCTTTGTCCAGCCCGCCGATGAATTGAAGATCGAGGCCACCGCCGATGCCGCCCTCTACAAGCCCGGCGACGACGCGCGCATCCGCTTCCACGTCACCAACTGTCACGGCGAAGGCGTCAGCGCCGCGCTCGGCCTGCAGGTCGTCGACGAGGCCGTCTTCGCCCTCGCCGAAAAACAGCCCGGCTTCGCCAAGGCCTTCTTCTACCTAGAGCAGGAGGTAATGAAACCCCGCTACGAGATCCACTCGCTCTCTATGTCGGACGTTGTCACCGAGCCCGTCGGCGCAGCCGCACAGGAAGACCAGCAGAACTTAGCCGCCCGCGCGCTCTTCTCCGCAACCGAGATGGCCAACCCCTCCCGGCTCGACGTTGAGTTCGGACGCAGCCTGCCGCAGGACAAGTTCGCCGAGTACCAGCAGCGCTACCGCGAAGCCTTTTCCAATCGGGTCAGCAAAATCACCAAAGCCCACGCCCGAATCAGCGAAACGTCGACCGAAAACGGCGCGATGATAACGCTCGCGGACGGGACCCGCCCCCGCGACGCCTGGGACACTCCACTGCGCATTGAGCCGACCAACTTCTCTCAGGGTAACAGCCGATTCTTCCTCGTCCGCAGCGCAGGCCCAGACCACCAGTTCTACACCCCTGACGACCTCGTCACCTACATCCGCGTGACGTTTGACCGGAATCCTTCCGCTGGCATTGTCGGCCAGCCCGGCCAGGGCGGCTCATTCGACCTCCATATCGAACACGATCGTGGCCCATTCAACGGACTCGGCGAAGTCACCGGCACCGTCTCCGACCCATCCGGAGCGATCGTGCCGGGAGCCACCATCGCCCTCCGCCTGCTCTCGACGCAGGACGCCCGCATCGCCCGCGCCAACGCCGCTGGCCAGTTCTCGCTCGCCGGTCTCCCCGGCGGCCGCTACGAAGTTCGCATCTCTTCGCCCGGCTTCGAAACCCTGACGCGCGAATTCACCATCCAGCCGCGCGACCGCGCCCTCCTCACCACCAGGCTCGCCGTGGGCTTCGCCACAGAGACCGTCACCGTCACCGACGCTTCCGCGTCGATCGATACCACCGATGCCACCCTCGGCGGGACGATCGATAGCGAGTTGTACTCCCAGCTACCGCTCTCAATGAACGGCGGCCCGCGGGACGCCAAAGCATTTCACGGAATGGCGGGCATGTTCGGAGGCACGGGCCAGGCCAACCTGAATGAGAATTTTGTTGAGGGTATGCCCGTTCCAATGGCGGCCCCGGCCGGCGCCGCGCGAAGCTTCGCCATGAAAGCGATGGCCATAACCGGCGCATCAGCCTCGCCCCTCGAAGCCGCCGCCCCGCACATCCGCTCCTACTTCCCTGAGGCCCTCTACATCAACCCCGAAATCCTCACCGACGCCAGCGGCAACGCCACCATCACCATCCCCATCGCGGACTCCATCACCACCTGGCGCATGGCCATGCTCGCCTCCACCCAGTCCGGCGCGCTCGGCACCGGCACCGGCAGCCTCAAGGTCTTCCAGGACTTCTTTGTCGATCTCGATCTCCCCGTCACCCTCACCCAGGGCGACCGCGTCTCCATTCCCGTCGCCATCTACAACTACTCCAACAAGTCCGGCAACGTCAGCCTCAAACTCCAGCCCAACCCCGACGATTGGTACTCCCTCGCTGACGACACCCCCGACAAATCCGTCTCCGTCGATTCAGGCCATATCGGCAACTCGCAATTCACCGTCACCGCCAACCGCATCGGCAAATTCAAGCTCACCCTCACCGCCCACATGGATGGTCACGAAGGTGGCGCCGGCCGCAGTGATGTCGTCGTCCGAGAGATCGAAGTCATCCCTAACGGCCGCGAGCAGGACCTCGTCTTCAACGGCCGCCTGGAATCCACTCCCGTCCGTCAGCAACTCGACTTCCCCGCCGCCTCCATACCCGACGCCACCAGTTTGCTCGTCCGCCTCTATCCCGGCCCGCTCAGCCAGATCATCGAAGGCATGGACAGCATCCTTCGCATGCCCACCGGCTGCTTCGAGCAGACCTCCTCCTCCACTTATCCCAATGTCCTGGCGCTCGACTACATGAAGCGGACCAAGAGGCTCACTCCGGAGGTCCACGCCAAAGCCGAGGGCTACATCGCCAACGGCTACCAGCGCCTGCTCACCTTCGAAGTCCCCGGCGGCGGCTTCTCCTGGTTCGGTCAGGCACCCGCCAACAAGATCCTCACCTCCTACGGCCTGATGGAGTTCAACGACATGTCCAAGGTCGCTGACGTCGACCCGCGCCTCATCGAACGCACTCGGAACTGGCTCGCCGGCCAGCAACAGCCCGACGGCTCCTGGAAGCCCGACGCCAACTTCATCAACGAGGGCGCCACCAACCGTTACAACTCCGACGTCCTCCGCATCACCGCCTACATCGCCTGGTCGCTCGCCAACACCGGCTACCAGGGCCCCGCCGTGGAAAAGGCGAAGCAATACATCGAGACTCACGCCAGTTCCAAGCCTGACACCTACACCCTCGCCATCATTGCCAACTTCGCAGTCGACTATAACAAGGACCGGGACTTTACCCGTCGCAGCATGCAGGCGCTCATCGACGCCCGCACCGAGAAGGACGACCAAATCTCTTGGACCGCCGAGGAGACCGGCGTCTACTCCACCGGCTCCAGCGCCGCCATCGAGACCACCGGCCTCGCTGCGCAGGCGCTGCTCAAATGGGGGCAGGCCTCCGAGACCGTCCGCAAAGCCCTCAACTTCCTCTCCTCCAAAAAGGATGCATCCGGAACCTGGGGCACCACTCAAGCCACCATCATGGCCCTGCGCGCCATCCTGCTCGCCTCGCAACTCAGCGCATCCGACGTTCGCGGCACCGTTGATGTGCTGCTCGATGGCAAGACCGCAGAAACCCTCACCCTCACCCCTGACAACAACGACCTCTTCCGCCAGTTCGTCATCAAGGGAATCGACGCCACCAGGCCCGCCAACGTGGAACTCCGTTTCTCCGGTTCCGGCGGCCTCGCCTACCAGATCGTCGGCCGCACCTTCACTCCCTGGGAGACAAAACCCGCCACCGAGCCTCTGTCCATCGACGTAGCCTACGACCGCACGCATCTCGCCCAGGACGACATCGCCACCGCCACCGCCACCATCCGCAACAATCTCCCCAAGACCGCCAACATGGTTATGGTCGATCTCGGCATTCCTCCCGGGTTCGACCTCCTCAGCGAAGACCTGCAGTCTCTCCAGGAAAAAACCGCGGTTGCCAAGACCGGCCGTCTGGAGAAGTTCTCGCTCACTGCGAACCAGGCAATTCTCTACTTCAACTCCCTCGGGCCGAAACAAACGGTAATCCTCAGCGTCCGCCTGCGCGCCAAGTACCCCATCCGTGCCCGCACCTTCCAATCGCGGGTTTACGAATACTACGACCCCGACGTGAACGCCACTGCCCGCCCGGTGCAGTTGGAGGTGAGCCGTTAGTCCCGGCAGCGCGGATACTTGGATTCCAAGGGGCGGGTCTCGCAAACCCGCTACCGAATCCGATTGACATTTCCTTTTTCGTTCCGTTAGATTCCAGGTTTGGAGGGTCAGGATCGTGCGCAAATCTTTGCTCTTCTTTTGTTCTGTGTTGTTTCTCGCGGTCGCGGTTCCCCTCCACGCCCAAACCGGCTGCACCGATTCTCCTGAGAATCCCACGGCTGTTCTGGCGCTTCTCGGTTCTGCAGGAGCCTTCCTCTCCGCAGTTCGCGCCCGAGCCAGGGCTCGCCGTAATTCGTCCTCGCGCTAGGCCGGGTTACACTTGAGTCGTCCCCATGCGCTTTTCCCGTCCTAGGTTCTTCACCCCGGCAGCCGTCTCAGTCTTAGCTGCCACCGTCCTCGTATCTGCAGCAATCGGCTGCGGAAGCTCACCCAGCATTGTCGGCACCACTCAGCCTCCCCCCACCCCATACACCGGTGTAGCTTTCTCGGGCAAGGCGATGGCCGGCAACCAACCGCTCATGGGCGCGGCGGTTGAGTTGTATACGGCCGGCACCAGCGGACGCGGCTCCAACGGCACTGCCCTGCTGTCCGCTTCCCTCACCACCGACGCCAACGGAGCATTCACCGTCCCTTCCGGGTACGTGTGTCCATCGGGGACATCCCAGATTTACCTTATCGCGCAAGGCGGCAAGCCCGGAGCCGCAGCGACGTCGGCAAATGCCGCGATTGTGCTGCTCACAGCTCTGGGGGCCTGCGACCAAGTGGCCTCATCAGCCCATTTCGTGGTCAACGAGGTCACCACCGCAGCGGCTGCGTACGCACTCTCGCAATTCCTCGCCACAGGCGCGAACCTGGGCGCAACTTCCACCAACCTCATCGGTCTGCAGAATGCGGTTGCCACTGCCTCCGCACTGGCTGACATCACCGCCGGCACCAGCCCGGGGCCGACCTTCGCGTCCAATGGCTCATCTCCCGCGGCCGCCATCGATTCCCTTGCCAACCTCCTGAACACATGTACCTCCACTCCCAGCTCCTGCAGCGCGCTCTTTTCCGCGGCCACACCGGCTGGCGCCACCGCGCCGAACAATTCGATGGATGCGGCGCTGAATCTGGTCCGCAACCCGGGAGCCAACGTCGCTAGTCTCTACACGCTGTCGACTGGCAGTTCTGCTTTCACCCCTGCACTCGCCGCTGCGCCCAGCGATTGGGCCCTCTTTGTCAACTACACCGGCGGCGGCATGAGTTCGCCCTCGGCCCTCGGTGTAGACAGCGCGGGAAATATCTGGGTTGCCAGCTACTTCAACGCCGCCTCGCTTTTCTCCCCGCTCGGCAAGCCGCTCCTGCCCCAGGGTGTCACCGGTTTCGGCCTGAGCGCATCCTATGGGCTCGCCGTCGATGCCAACAACGATGCTTGGATTCCCAACTCACCCAATCAACCCATCTCGTCCGCTCCGGGCAATAGCGTCAGCGTGCTCAACTCCAGCGGACAATCTGTGGCCGGCAGCATTGGATTCACCGGCGGGGGAATCGATTACCCCTTCGCGGTCGCCATCGACACGGATGGCAGCGCATGGCTCGCAGACTATGGCGATTCGCATCTGACTCACCTCTCCAGCTCTGGTCAGTCCTTGTCCGGCAGTTCTGGATACACCTCGGCTCAGCTCGCCTTCCCGGTCGCGGCGGCCCTCGACGCCAGCCACAACGTCTGGGTCGCCAACCTCGCCGCGGCTACGGTAACCAAGGCCTCGCCCGACGGCTCGCAATTCACCAGCTACACCTGCTGCGACGGCCCCTCGGACCTGGCCTTCGACCAGCTCGGCAACCTGTGGGTCGACAACTATTACGGCGATAGCATCAGCGAAGTCTCAAGCACAGGAGTCGTCCTCGCCAACGGCTCCTTCAAAGGTGGTGGCATCGATCATCCACAGGGGATTGCGATCGACGGCGCGGGAAATGTCTGGATCGCGAATTACCGCGGCCCTACGGTCACCGAACTCGCCGGAGCCGGCTCGACCAGTGTCGCGCCCGGCACGGTGCTCACTCCGCCTGGCGGATTGGGAGCAGACGCTGACCTCAGCGAGGCGTACGCCATTGCCGTGGATGCCAGCGGCAACCTGTGGATCAGCAACTTCGGAACCAGTATCCTCACTGAATTCATCGGTCAGGCGCCGCCCGTCCGCACGCCTCTCATCGGCCCGCCCGCAGCCCCCTGAGCTCCATCTGAGTCACTGCCTTCTATAATGAGATATGGCAAACGCTCCTGCGGCCTCCGGAAGCCCCGGAAAAGCCGCACCCTCGGCGCTTGAGGGGACGAGTTCCGAGCCCACCACCACCGACACAGGCATCGAGTTGGAAGCAGCTCTGCCGCCGGTCGCGCCGTCATCGTTTGCCTCCGCAGCGCCCCTACCCGTCGAGAACCAGCCCGACACCGCTGCCGATACCTCTGAGGCCCCGTCGCCGAGCGCCGCGAGCCACCTAGCCGGAGCCAGCCCCGCAGTCGTCAGCCAGATGGACCACAAATTCGCGCGCCTGCTCCACGAGGTCCATCAGAACCGCCCCGGCGACGACCTCGAGATCATCCGCCAAGCCTGGCAGTTCTGCCTCCAGCATCACGAAGGCCAGAAGCGCGCCTCCGGCGAGCCTTACGTTGTGCACCCGCTGGAGGTCGCCCTGGTGCTCGCGGAACTGAAGATGGACTCCACCGCCATCGCTGCCGGATTGCTGCATGACGCCGTCGAAGACACCGACGTCACCACCGGCGAGATTGAAAAGCGCTTCGGCGAACAGGTCGCCCACATCGTCGAAGGCGTCACCAAGCTGGACAAAATCAAGTTCGCCAATCGCGAGGATCATCAGGCCGAGAACATCCGCAAGATGCTCCTCGCCATGGTCACTGACGTGCGCGTCGTCATCATCAAGCTCGCGGACCGCCTCCACAACATGCGCACGCTGGAGCATCTGGCCCAGGAGAAACGACAGAAGATCGCCCGCGAGACCCTCGACGTCTACGCTCCGCTGGCGCACCGCCTCGGCATGGGCAAGCTTCGTGGCGAACTCGAAGACCTCGCCTTCCGCTATACCGATCCCTTTACCTATCAGCAGATCTCTAGCGAAGTCGACGCCCTGCGCGGCGAGGGCGAAGTCTTCCTCGAAGGCATCGTCAAAACCCTCGAAGCCAGGCTGCGCGAGCACAAGATCGCCGGTCGCGTGGAGTGGCGCATCAAGCGCCTCTACTCCATCCAGCAGAAGCTCGTCGACCAGAAGATTCCCATCGATCAGGTGTACGACCTGCTTGCCATCCGCGTCATCTGCCAGACCGTGCAGGACTGCTACGCGGTGCTCGGCCTGCTCCACTCCACCTGGCGGCCGGTACCGGGCCGGATCAAGGACTTCATCGCCATGCCGCGGCCCAATCTTTACCAGAGCCTGCATACCACACTCATTGCACCCGGCGGACATCAGTTCGAGGTGCAGATCCGCACGGAGGAGATGCACCGCGTCGCTGAGGAAGGCATCGCCGCCCATTGGAAGTACAAGGCCGGCGACACCGTCTCCGCCAAGGACGAAGCCCGTCTCGCCTGGGTGCGCCAGCTCATGGACTGGCAGCGCGAAATGTCCGATCCCAACGAGTTCATGTCGACCCTCAAGATCGACCTGTACCCCGAGGAGGTCTACACCTTCACCCCCAAAGGCAAGGTCGTCGTGCTGCCCAAGGACGCCAGCCCGGTCGACTTCGCCTATGCCATCCACACTGAGGTCGGCAACACCACCATCGGCGCCAAGGTTAACGGCCGCATCGTCCCCCTCCGCTCCCGGCTCCACAACGGCGACATCGTCGAGATCTCCACCCAGGCCGGCCACCCTCCCAGCCGCGACTGGCTCAGCTTCACCAAATCTTCGCGCGCGCGCAACAAGATCAAGCACTGGATCAACGAACACCAGCGCGAGCGCGCCATCGAGATCGGCCAGAAGCTGCTCGACCGCGAGGCCCGCAAGTACAAGATGGCGCTCTCCAGGTACGACGAGGCCGACTTCGATAAGGTCGCCACCGAATACGGCCTTACCACCCGCGCCGAACTGCTCGGCGCCGTCGGCTTTGGCAAGTATTCCGCGCGCCAGGTGCTCAACCGGCTCGAACCCGGCGCCACCATCCCCGCCGAACCCGCCCCCCACCAGGGCGTCATCGGCAACACCATCGAACACATGTCCGATGCCGTCAAGCGCGTCTTCTTCGGCAAAGGGTCGGATTCGCTCCAGGTCGAGGGCCAGGATGACCTGCTCGTCTACCGCGCACGCTGTTGCAACCCCATCCGCGGTGAGGACATCATCGGCTACGTCACCCGCGGCAAAGGCGTCGCCGTCCACGCGCGCAGTTGTCCCAATGTGCAGAATCTTCTTTACGAGTCGGACCGCCGCATCCAGGTTGAGTGGGCGCCCTTGCAATCAAGCGAAAGTGGCACCGGAGCCGCAGGCACACCCAAGCCGCAAACCTACCCAGTCAAGCTCACCGTGCTCTGCGACGACCGCGCCGGCCTGCTCAAAGAATTCACCGCTATCATCTCCGATGACGGCACCAACATCCGCTCCTCCGCCTCCAGCGCCAACGCCGACGGCGGTGCCACTGTGGACTTCGTCATCGAGACGGTCGACGTTCGCCACCTCAATCGCCTGGTCGACAAGATGCGCCGCGTGCAGGGCGTCCGCGACGTCCAGCGCGTCCAGAAGATCTAGCCGCTTCATCCTGCCGGCGACTCCATACGATAAACTTTGGGATCAGGCTCATGAATCTCGATCAGATTTCCAGCGACGATCTTCTGCTCAGGCGAAAGAGCCTGCGCCGCCGCCTTTCTGCCGAACCCAATCTTCAGCCAGTCCGTATCGCCGTCCTGGGCGGTTCTACCACCAACGAAGTCGTCGACCTCCTGGAGATTCTGCTCCTCGCATCCGGATTCAAGCCTGAAATCCACCAGTCCGAGTATGGCCGGTTCTACGAAGACGCCGTGCTCGACCCCACCGACCTCATCGCTTTTGCGCCGGACATCGTCTACATCCACACCTCGTTCCTGGATGTCCAGGCCCAGCCTTCAACCGGCGCATCCGAAGCCGACCTGCAGGCCTGCGTCGCCTCCGAACTCGACCGCTACCGTCAGATCTGGCAGTCGATCGAGCAGCAAGTCTCCGGCCAGATCATTCAGAACAACTTCGAACTCCCGCCCCACGCAATCCTCGGAAACCTGGACACAGTTTCCAACGGCGGCGCCACTCGCTTCTTCCTCGAACTGAATGCCGCATTTGCCCGAGCCGCCGAAGCAGATCCGCGCTTGCTGCTGCACGACATTCATAGCCTGTCTTCCAGAATTGGCCTCGATCAGTGGTTCGATTGGACCCGCTACTTCAGCTACAAGATTCTCCTCACCGGGCACGCCGCCATCGCCATGGCGCGTTCCCTCGCGTCGATGATTCTGGCCATCTACGGCAAGAGCCGCAAGGTTCTCGTGCTCGACCTGGATAACACCCTCTGGGGCGGGGTCATCGGCGACGACGGCGTCGACAAAATCCAGATCGGCCGCGAAACTCCCGTCGCCGAAGCCTACACCTCATTCCAGGAGTACTGCCTGTCCCTGCACCAGCGCGGCATTCTGCTCGCCGTCTGCTCCAAGAACGACGAGGAAGTCGCGCGCCAGGGCTTTGAACATCCCGACTCCGTCCTCAAGCTCGAACACTTCGCCGCCTTCAAAGCCAACTGGGAGCCAAAGCACGAGAACCTCCTCGCCATCGCGAACGAGCTGAATCTCGGCGTCGACAGCTTTGTCTTCGCCGACGACAACCCGGCAGAGCGGGCCATCGTCGAAGCCCAACTCCCCCAGGTCGCCGTCCCCAATCTGGGCGACGACGTCACTCGATTCGCGGCTGCCATTCAGCAAGGCCGATACTTTGAGCTGATTACGCTCTCTCAGGAAGATCTCTCCCGCGCCGCTCTCTATCAGGCAAACGCAACCCGCACCCAAGTGCAGGCGAAATTCGCCAACTACGGCGAGTATCTCGATTCGCTCGAGATGACCGCCGAGATCGACCGCTTCAAGCCAATCTACCTGGACCGCATCGCCCAACTCATCAATAAATCGAATCAGTTTAACCTGACCACCCGCCGCTATACCCTCGCCCAGGTCGAAGCCATCTCCCGGGTCCCCGGTTACGTCGGCCTTTACGGAAGACTCAGCGACCGCTTTGGCGACAATGGCCTGATCTCCATCGTGCTCGGTCGCCGCCAGGACGACCTGCTCCACCTCGACCTGTGGCTGATGAGTTGCCGCGTCCTCAAGCGAGACGTGGAGTTGGCCATGCTGGACGCCATCGCCGAGCGAGCGGCCTCCCTTGGCGTTCGCACGCTCGTTGGCTATTACATACCCAGCAAGAAGAACGGCATGGTCGCCGACCATTACCAGAAACTCGGGTTTACCCTCTCGTCAACCGACCCGGAGACCAATCTCACCGTCTGGACGCTCGACCTCTCCGCCTACTCGCCTCGCAATCACCACATCAAAGTCCTTGAGCCCGTCCATGGATGACTTGGCGATACGATCGATCGAATCAATCTGAAGCTGGCCGCGAAGTACAATCGCACCGCCAGTTGCGCCAATCCACCGCAGGCGCGACAATCATCCCCTCGAGCAAATCTCCTGCAGGCGTGCGGGGAGTCTCGATCGTCATGGCCGGTTTTCCTCAAGAAAACGGCGCTTCTCAAGCGTTTGCCGCTCCACGCTATCAGGAGATTTGCTCCATGCCACAGAACAAGATCATGATTTCCACCACCCAGGCTCCCTCCGCCATCGGCCCCTACTCGCAGGCTGTGCGCGTCGGCTCCACCGTCTACGCCTCCGGCCAGGTCGCCCTCGATCCGGCGACCGGAGCCCTCGTCGCCGGAGGCATTCGCGAGCAGACCGCGCGCGCGCTTGAAAACCTCACCGCCGTACTTGAAGAGGCTGGCCTGGATATGGCTCACGTCGTCAAAACCACCGTCTACCTCAAGAGCATGACCGACTTCGCCGCCATGAACGAGGTCTACGCACGATATTTCGCGCCGGAAGGCGTCGTCCCGCCCGCACGTTCCACCGTCGAAGTCGCGCGCCTGCCGAAAGATGCCCTCGTGGAAATCGACGTCATCGCCAGCCAGCCTTAGAGGTACGTATTGCCAGACGATAAGAGCTGTCATCCTGAGCGAAATCCGTCGCGGCTTCATCGCGAGAGGTAGAGTCGAAGCATCTGCGGTTTGCCGGCTGCCCCGAGCTTTTCCCCTCTTTACCCTCCCAGGCCCGAAGCGACCGCACCCCGCACGCATCCAATTAACCGGATTACCCGGAGGATTCTCAGACATGGCAGAACAAATGGCCAATACCGCACCCGCCCCACCCCGACAGAAGGTCCAGAAGACCGAAGCCGAGTGGCGCGAACTCCTCACCCCGGAGCAGTTCCACGTCATGCGCGAGAAGGGCACGGAACGCCCATTCACCGGCGCGCTCGTCGACAACCACCACGACGGCATCTACCATTGCGCCGCGTGCGACGCACCCTTGTTTACTTCGGACAAGAAGTTCGATTCCGGCAGCGGCTGGCCCAGCTTCTGGCTGCCTGTCTCGCCCGACTCCGTCGAATCCCACGAAGACTCTACCCTCGGCATGCGCCGCGTCGAGGTCACCTGTGCCAACTGCGGCGCCCACCTCGGCCACGTCTTCCCCGACGGCCCCCGCCCTACCGGCATGCGCTACTGCGTCAACAGCGCCTCCCTCGCTTTCGAAAAGAAATAGATCGGCCGCCCCATGATCACGCGAGCCCGGCGAACGTTATCGTGGGGTCAGTCTTCTCCCCCATCCCATTACTTTTCCGCGGAAACGCCCAAACACGAAAAGCCCCGGCCGCCTAAGCAGCCGGGGCTCCGTCGTTGCCTTCAACCAGCAACGATCAACCAGCAACTAACAACTACCCCTTAACAACCTTTCCCGTCTTGATGCAACTGGTGCAAACGCGGACGCGCTTGCTCGTTCCATCCACATTCGCCTTCACCGCGCGCAGGTTCACGTTCCAGCGACGGCGGGTAGTGTTGTTGGCGTGGGAAATGTTGTTACCGAACTGCGGCCCTTTGCCGCAAAGATCGCATTTGGCTGCCATGGTGTTGCTCCAATCTCGATTTCAGAACTTCGCGCGGCCTCACGGACGGCTGACAAATCTCTCGCCATCCTGGCGTCAAGCCATCCTGGCCGGGAAAAATGGTAGGCACGAGGAGACTCGAACTCCTGACCTCTACCGTGTCAAGGTAGCGCTCTAACCAACTGAGCTACGCGCCTCCGGTGCGTCCTACCAGTCTAAATGGAATCCCCCACCTACGGCAACCGCGACCCAGCGCCACCGCTGGCGCCGGGAATCGACTACCATAGGTCTACCCCCCAAATGCCTTTTCTTCAGCAGTTCCGCGCCGTCCCCAACCTGCTTACGCTGCTGCGTCTCTTCATCATCCCATTCCTGGTCATCGAAATCCTGGACGGCCGCTACCGCCTCGCCTTCGCCCTTTTCGTGCTGGCCGGCTTCAGCGACGGCTTCGACGGCCTGCTCGCCCGCGCACTCTCCCAGCGCACCACCCTGGGCCAGTATCTCGACCCCATCGCCGACAAACTCCTCCTCAGCACCCTCTTCCTCGTCCTCACCCACGTCGGCCTGGTTCCGCGCTATGTCACCGTGCTGGTCTTCAGCCGCGACTTTGGAATCCTGCTCATCTCCACCCTGCTTTATGTCACCAACACGCTGCGCGACTTTCGTCCCAGCCTTCTCGGCAAACTCAACACGCTGGTCCAGATTCTCGGCGTAACCCTCATTCTCGTCCGCCAGGTCTGGCCGCTCCACACCGGCCTGCTGCGCCTGGAACTGCTCCGCGCCATCGCCTGGCTCGCGCCGCTCTCCGCCGCCCAATATGCCTGGATCGTCTTCCGCCGCCTTAACCCAGCCGAACAACCCGTGGTCTGACCCATACCAGAATTGTCATCCTGAGCGTGGCAAAGGACCTGCTTTTGTTCCTGGAACCATCCTGCTTCGCTCAGGCCGCGTTGCCATCGCCCTCGGCTGGAGGAGGATCTTCTTCGCTCAGAATATCGGCGAATTCCGCAGCGTCGAACACCTCGCCGCACGTCTGGCACTCTACAAACTCTACGTCTTCCTCGCGGGCGACGACGCGGACCTGCGGATGTTTACACGATGCCGGCATAGGGAAAAGGGGCTATAGGTGTAGAAAGTTTGCCCTTGCCAAACTCGCTTGTCAATCGCCTTTTCCCTAAATTCAACCGAATCACCCGCACTCCGCGGAATGCTGGCCCACCCCAACTCCTCCCTATTCAGCGCCCCTTGCAACACAACCCCTTTCCGCCGTACACTTAACTAGGACCAATACGGTCGGATTAGTCTTTTCAACTCAATCCGGGCCGCAAAGCTCGAAAGAGAATCCATATGCTGCGTCTGACCAAGAAAGCCGACTACGGTCTCATGGCACTCAAATACCTGGCCGAGCAGTCCGCCGCCAACGCCGCCGCGGCACAGAGCGCCAAGGACATCGCCGTCGCCTACCACATCCCGCCACCCCTGCTGGCCAAGATCCTGCAGACTCTCACCCGTGCCGGCCTGCTCGTCTCCCACGCCGGCACCAACGGAGGGTATGCGCTGGCCAAGCCCGCCGCTCAGATTTCGGCCTTCGAAGTCATCCGCGCCATCGACGGCCCTCTCTTCATTACCAGTTGCATCACCATTCACGGCGCGTGCGACCTCGCCGGGCATTGCACCATCAAAGAACCATTGCGCAAGGTCAACGACTCAATCAAGGACCTGCTCAGCAGCATCTACATAAGCGATCTCGTCGAGATGGCGGAGACCTCAGGCGCGGCCGTCGGTAGTGGCCTCGTAACCATCCTGGCCTAGGCAAGGCTAGTTTCGAACCTGTCCTCAGCCGGAGATTTTGAAGGCGGCAACATCGAGCGCCAACAGTGGCAACAAATCGCCAACAGGCGATGCAACAAGCGCCAACGGCGCGACACATGCCAGCCTGGGCCGAAGGCCTGGGTTAGGCGCAGGAAAAGAACCGGAGGGCTGTAGAGGGTGCTGAAAAACTCGCCGTTTTGAAAGGGCACGACTTCAGTCGCGCCGCAAGCCATTTCCCTTGAGCCTGGCTTTAGCCACCGAGGGAATTTCCGCGGCCACAAAAGGCTTTTTCAGCACCTTCTGAAGGCCCGACACAAAATCGCCCCAACATATACCGGGGCAACAAAGATTCGCACCACACGGAGGAGCACCACATGAGCACCGAAACTGGGATCAACACCAACGGCGCGGTACCAGGCACCAACTCCACCGGAGTCGTCATCACTCACTCCGCCACCCCCCTGCCGGAGGGCGTGCATCTGCCGCTCTACATGGACAACCACGCCACCACCCCGCTCGATCCCCGCGTGCTCGAAGCCATGATGCCCTACTTCACCGGTAAGTTCGGCAACGCCGCCAGCCGTAACCACCAGTTCGGCTGGGAGGCCGAAAAAGCCGTCGACGCCGCCCGTGAGCAGATCGCCAAACTCATCAACTGCACCTCCAAGGAAATCATCTTCACCTCTGGCGCCACCGAGTCCGACAACCTCGCCATCAAGGGCATCGCCGAGATGCATCGCGAGCGCGGCAACCACATCATCACCCAGGTCACCGAGCACAAGGCCGTCCTTGACACCTGCAAGAAGCTCGAGAAAATGGGCTACCGCGTCAGCTATCTGCCCGTTATGGCGGACGGCCTCATCGACCTCGACGACCTCCGCCGTGCAATCGTCACCGAAGGCCCGGACAAGACCATCCTCGTCTCCATCATGTACGCCAACAATGAAATCGGCGTGGTCCAGCCCATCCGCGAGATCGGAAAAATCTGCCACGAGAAGGGCGTCATCTTCCACTCCGACGCCGTCCAGGCTGTCGGCAAGATCCCGGTCGACGTGCAGGCGGACAACATCGACGTCATGAGCATCTCCGCCCACAAGCTCTACGGTCCCAAGGGCGTCGGCGCCCTCTATGTTCGCCGCCGCAACCCGCGCGTCCAACTCACCGAGCAGATCAACGGCGGCGGCCACGAGCGCGGCATGCGCAGCGGAACCCTCAACGTCCCCGGCATCGTCGGTTTCGGCAAGGCCTGCGAAATCTGCATGCAGGAGATGACCGAAGAAGCAAAGCGCGAGCGCGAACTCCGCGACTATCTCCGCAACAAACTGGAGAGCAACCTCGACTACACCCAGGTCAACGGCAACATGGAGCACCACCTCCCCGGCAACCTCAACATGAGCTTCGTCTACGTCGAGGGCGAGTCGCTCCTCATGGGCATCAACGACATCGCCGTCAGCTCCGGCTCGGCCTGCACCTCGGCCACGCTCGAACCCAGCTACGTGCTCAAGGCCCTCGGCCTGGGCGACGAGATCGCCCACAGCTCCATCCGCTTCGGCCTCGGCCGCTTCAACACCAAAGCCGAAGTCGATTACGTCGCCGACAAGATCATCGACGTCGTCAAGAAGCTCCGCGAACTCTCCCCGCTCTACGAAATGGTCAAGGAAGGCATCGACCTCAGCAAGATCGAATGGGCCGCGCACTAGGCTTTCAGCGCCAACGGCGCGCAATATCCTAGCCTAGGCCGCAGGCCTAGGTTGGGGGCAGAAGAGAGAATCAGAGGGCTGAAGGCCCGACACAAAACCCTGGGGCTGCCGCACGATGCACCCCAACCGTACCGGAAACATCTAATTAACTGACCGAACGAGGAGAAAAAAATGGCATACAGCGACAAGGTACTCAGCCACTACGAACACCCCCGCAACGTCGGCACTCTCGACAAGAGCTCGTCCGAAGTAGGCACCGGCCTCGTCGGCGCACCCGAGTGCGGCGACGTCATGCGCCTCCAGATCAAGGTGAACCCCGAAACCCAGGTCATCGAGGACGCCAAGTTCAAGACCTTCGGCTGCGGCTCGGCCATCGCCTCCAGCTCCCTCGCCACCGAGTGGGTCAAGGGCAAGACCGTCGCCGAGGCCCTCACCATCACCAACACCGACATCGTCAAGGAGCTCTCGCTGCCACCGGTCAAGATTCACTGCTCGGTCCTCGCCGAGGACGCCATCCGCGCCGCCATCGGCGACTGGAAGAAGAAGAACAACGTCGCCGAAGGGGCCCCCGCCGCCACCGCCACCGCGGCCCACTAATCGGGTGCCCCGTGATCGCGCGAGCCCGCGGCGAGCGTTATCGTGGGGTTGGTCTCTTCAGCGCATCCGGACGCCGCCTTCCATGCTTCGCGCTCAAGGCGCGATCTATCCTAGCCTGGGGCAACACCCCAGGTTGGATGATGTCGAGGAAGCCGCAGGCTGTAGGCCCGCGCTAAATTCCAACCTCGACGCCGCAAACGGGACCAAGCGCCAAAAGGCGCGGCACATACCAGCCTAGGCCGAAGGCCTAGGTTAGGGTGCGGTAAGAAGAGCTGAGGGCTGAAGGCCCGACACATAAACCGGCCCCATCGCCATAACGCACCACCATTCGGAACGCACTATGTCCATGGTCACTCTCCAAACCGAAACCCCCAAAGGCGCCGTCGCCGCACCGACGGTCCCCGCGGCCCCGCCGTCCCCCGCGCTCCTCCCCGAGGGCGAATCCGACGCCGCCCGCACCATCCAGGTCACCGTCCGAGCCCTCAAGCGCATCCGCGTCGCCATGGCCAAGGAGAACATCGCCCCCGACGCCGGCGGCCTGCGTCTCGGCATCACCGGAGGCGGCTGCTCCGGCCTCAGCTACAACATCCGCTTCGACACCCAGCCCCGCGACCGCGACCGCGTCTACGCCTTCCCCCAGACCCACCTCGACCCCGCAGCCGCGGACGCCCCCGCCATCCGCATCTTCGTCGACCCCAAGAGCTTCATCTACCTCAGCGGCATGGTCCTCGACTACGAAGAAACCCTCATGCGCCAGGGCTTCAACTTCATCAACCCCCACTCCACCAAATCCTGCGGCTGCGGCTCCTCCTTCTCCACCTAGCTCCGTCCTCCACCAGCGCCGTCATCCTGAGCGGAGCGCGCAGCGCGTAGTCGAAGGACCTGCCACGCGTTTGGTACCGCCTCACATTCCGCTCTCTTTCGGCCCGCATCTTCGCTCCATCTCGAATCATCCCGTGCAACTTCCCGCATCCCACGAGTCAACAGAGCCAAGCGCCAACGGCGCGTAACATACCAGCCTAGGCCGAAGGCCTAGGTTCGGTGCCATAATGAGCATCGAGGGCTGAAGGCCCGACATATGGCAATCACTCGCACGTACACAGTCATCTTCGAACGCGGCAAAGACGGCGGCTGGGGAGCCTACGCCCCTGATCTACCCGGCCTCGGCGTAGTCGGCGACACCCGCGAAGAGGCTGAAATCCTCATCCGCGAAGGCATCTCCATCCACATCGCCGGTCTGATTGAAGACGGCCTCCCCATCCCCGAACCCTCATCCTTCGCCGAGATCGTTTCCGTGCCCGAACGAGCACCTGGCTTTTGAAGTTGATCTCCACGCACCCAAACACCCGCGCATACCGCTCCAGATGACTCCCCTCACCCGCCGCCGTCTCCGCATTCTGCCGCGGAATCACCCACCCCGCCGGACGTCTTTGGCCTAGGATAAGACCATGCGCTTAAAGCAGGGGCTCGGACTAATTGGTCCCGCATTGATTATGGTGGCGACGTTGCTCTCCGCAGCGGTGCCGGCCACAGCGCAAACACCGTCGGAAAAGGCCGACGCGTTGCTAAGTGGGCTGATTAAAGTGAACGACCCCGGCGTAGCAGTCCTTGTGGCGCAAAACGGAAAAATTATTTTTGAAAAGGGCTATGGCCTAGCCGACGTGGCACGTCGCGTGCCCGTCAGCCCGCAAACCATCTTCCGCATCGGCTCGGTTACGAAGCAATTTACCGCGACGGCGATCTTGAAACTGCAGGAGGAAGGGAGGCTGAGCGTCGACGACAAATTGTCCAAATACATCCCGGATTTTCCGCGCGGAGACGAAGTCACTCTGCGCGAACTGATGAACCACACCTCCGGTATTCATGATTATGTCCCAACCTCGCTAGAGCGACTAGCGAAGCCCACTACTACCGAGGCGATCATTGAGGAGATTGAGAAGCAGCCTTATGATTTCAACCCGGGGACGCAATGGCGGTACGACAACTCAGGCTATACGTTGCTTGGTTACATTGCAGAAAAGGTCTCGCGGCGAAGTTATGGAGACTTTTTGCGCGAGAGTTTTTTCCAGACGCTAGGAATGACCAACACTGGCGTTTACCATACGCACCTTGGTCTCTCGCACGAGGCGCTTGGCTACAGCTTAAGCACGAAGGTCTTCGAGCCGGCGTTTTTCATAGACCCGTCGTGGAATGGCGGTGACGGCGCCCTCTACTCCACATTGGAAGACCTGTATCGCTGGAACGAGGGCATTTTCAACGGCCGGGTGCTGGACGCGGCCAGCCTCAAAGCGGCCTTCACCCCTGTCGCGACAAAAGCAGGCCAACTCAATTCGGGCGACGGCTACGGGTTCGGCTGGTTTGTCGGCCGCTACCGCGGGTTGCGCGATATTTCGCACGGCGGGGACGTGCCCGGCTTCAGTTGCCTGCTGCTGAGGCTGCCAGATGAAAAATTCACAGTGGCTGTTTTGGCCAACGCCAACCCCGGCCGTCCGGATGCCACCCCAAAATTCTTGGCTTACCAAATGGTGGACATTTACCTGGCGGACAAGCTTGCACCCACCGAAATCATCAAAACGAACGACCGCTAAAATGCCCCGACCATCGGCGCGCAAAAATCCACTGGGTTTCGGCAGGTTCGAACGATCTCCCCTGCTGACTGGCCGTATTCGCGGAATTGTTTGCCCCTAAGATAGAAGCATGGATTACTTCGAGATCTTCTCCCTCCCGCCCCACCTCACCCTCGACACCGCCGCCCTCGAAAAATCCTTCTACGCCCTCTCCCGCCGCCTCCACCCCGACCGCTTCGCCTCCCAACCCGCCGAAGCCCAGGCCGCCGCCCTCACCGAATCCTCCCGCCTCAACGACGCCTACCGCACCCTCAAGGACCCCATCGCCCGCACCGCCTATCTCCTCTCCCTCGAAGGCATCGAGCTGGAAGAGCAGTCCTCCGCCGCCACCGCCGCCGCCCGCACCTCCGGCACCGCCAAGAAGCAGGTCGTCCCCGAAGACCTCCTCGAAGAAGCCTTCGAACTCAACATGCAGCTCGAAGAAATTCGCGCCGCGAAGACAATGGGCGACGACGACCCTCAACTCCGTAAAGACCTCGCCGCAGCCAAATCCGCCTTCGACACCAAACTAGCCGCCACCGACGCCTCGCTCGCCACCCTCCACGCCCAGTGGGACTCCGCGGTCGACGCCAACGACCCCGCCGCCAAGCTCGCCGTCCGCGACGCGATGGTAGCCCTCCTCAACCGCCGCAGCTACCTCCGCAACCTCGTCCGCGACGTCAACGACGCCCTCGAACCCTGACCCACCCAAGACCTGTCATCCTGAGCAGAGCGCGTAGCGCGAGTCGAAGGACCTGCGGCTGCCTTTCTCACCCCGCCGCCATCCGCTCCAGCACCCTCAAATGGTTCGTGTCATGACCCGCCATCGTCTCCACGATCGTCCAGAACGTCATCTTCCCCCGTTCCGGATGCGTCACTTGCCGGGCCCGTTCTTCTACGGTCGTCGCCTCAATCACCCGCACATTCCACGCACGCACCGTCTCAAACAGCTGCAGAGCCGCCTCCACGTCGAGGTTCCCATACCGTAGCGCCCACTTCTCCTGGTCGAACGGCTGCACCACCGGTTGCTCTTCGGCCAGCGTCTGCCTTAGCCGGAAGCAGAACACCACCTCGCAGTCGGCCAGGTGGCACACAATCTCTCGCGCGTTCCACTTCTTCCCCGGCGCACTCAGCCGCGTCTGTTCCTCCGGCATGCCTGCAATCAGCTTCCGAATCGCGCCCGGAGTCTCGCGAATCACCGCAACCGGCCCGCGCCCGCCAACAAATTTTGCATACAGATTCTGTTCCATCCAGACACACTAGCATGGCCCCTCCCGCACCTCCCAATTCCTCCGATACACTCATTCCATCGTTTCCGCCGTGCTGTGGGTCGCGAATGGAGCAGTGAAAGCCAACCACAGGGGATGCCAACCGCCGCCTGAGCAGCGTGCCCCAGCACACTGGAGTTTCATCCGCCCCCGGGTTTTCCCCTGTCGTTGCGAACCACCCGGTCAACCGGTACCTTCGTATGCCGAGCTCGCTGCAACCGTCGCCCCGGCTCCCGCATCGAAAAGCCTGTCCTTAAAGCCCACGGAGGGCTCGCGCCATGCAATCCCCAGCCCTACGTCCAACCGCCGCCCGCGCCGCAACCGCCCTTCTCGACCGCTACCGCGCCGTCCGCGCCGCCTCGCTCGCCCTTACCGCCCCGCTCTCGCCGGAAGACCTCATGGTCCAGTCCTGTGCAGAGGCCAGCCCCGCCAAGTGGCACCTCGCCCACACTTCCTGGTTCTTTGAGACCTTTGTCCTCCGCGACTTCCTCGCCGGCTACCGGGACTTCCACCCCGACTTTCACTGGCTCTTCAACTCCTACTACAACTCCCTCGGCGACATGCCCGCCAAATCGCTGCGCGCCAGCTTCTCCCGCCCGCCCGTCGCCGACATCCTCGCCTATCGCGCCCACGTCGACAACGCGATCACCCAACTGCTCAACTCCCCGCCTGAATATCCCGCCAACGCGGAGGCCGTCCGCCGCATCGTCCTCGGCCTGGAGCATGAGCAGCAGCATCAGGAGCTCATCGCCACTGACATCAAGCACGCGCTCTTCACCAACCCGCTCCATCCCGCCTATCGCGAACCCCACGCCGCTCCCGCCACGCTCGCGGACAGCATCGCTCCGCCGCTGGAATGGCTTTCCTTCAGCCCCGGCCTCACCCAGATCGGCTTCGCCCCGTCCGCTGCATCATCCACAGAAAACTGTCATCCTGAGCGAGCGCAGCGAGTCGAAGAGCCTGCCCTGAGCTTGTCGAAGGGACCTGCGGTTCCCCCAGAACCCGAGACCTCCTGGGTTGACTTCTGTTTCGACAACGAAACCCCTCGCCACTCCGTCTACCTCGCCCCATTCTTCCTCGCCACCCGCCCCATCACCTGTGCTGAGTACCTCGCCTTCATGGACGACGACGGCTACAACCGGCCCGAGCTCTGGCTCTCCGAGGGCTGGACCGTTGTCCGCGAGCAGGCCTGGCGCGCCCCGCTCTACTGGCAAACCGACCCCAACACCAACTCTGGCTGGCGCATCTACACCCTCCACGGCTGGCAGTCCCTCGACGACCTCTCCGAAACCCCGGTGTGCCACCTCAGCTTCTTCGAGGCCGCCGCCTTCGCCCAGTGGGCTTCCCGCCACACTCCCGGCACCCGTCTCCCCACCGAGTTCGAGTGGGAGTACGCCGCTACCACCGGGTGCCCCATAATCGGCGAGCGCGGCGAGTCGGTCGTGGTCGAGAGCGGTACCCCGTCTCCCCGGTCCCCGAGCCCCCTCCCCTCCGCCAACCTGCTCGAATCCGGCAATCTCCAACCCACTCGCGCCTCTGCCCGCTCCGGCCTGCAGCAAATCTTCGGCGACGTCTGGGAGTGGACCGCCTCCGCCTACACCGGTTATCCCGGCTACCGCCCGCTCCCTGGCGCGCTCGGGGAATACAACGGCAAGTTCATGTCCTCGCAGATGGTCCTCCGCGGCGGCTCCTGCGTCACCCCCGCCACCCACATTCGCGCTACGTACCGTAACTTCTTCACCCCCGCCACCCGCTGGCAGTTCTCCGGCGTCCGCCTCGCCCGCGACGGCGCCTAACCGCTTTCACTTGTCATTCCGTAGCCAAGCGGAGGAATCTGCTGAGGAATCTGCTTCTGTCCTTGCGCATCATTCCCAGCGTGGCGAAGAACCCGTGCTTCGCCTCTACTTGTCTTTGCTTGGCGTCAAATAATGAATAAATTCGTCACATTCTTTCGATTTCCCCCGAACCTCCCCGCCGCTCGCCCGCATCCAACCACAAAATAACCCAGCCCGACCAGAGAGCCCCGTGCCCCGATCCGCTGCGCTGCTTGAGACCCTCGAATCCGCCGTAGTCACCGCCGCCGAGGCTGTCGCCGCCGAAGCCCGCTGCGGTCTCACTTCCGCGCAGAAATCTCTACCACCCTGGCTCTTCTACGACGAAGCTGGCTCCCTCCTCTTCGAGCAGATCACCGCCCTGCCCGAGTACTACCTCACCCGCACCGAGCGCGAGCTCTTCACGGCCCACGCCGACGACATCTTCGACGGTCTGGAGGAGGAAAGTGTCACTTCCCCCCCAGATGCTGTCATCCTGAGCGAAGCGCGTAGCGCGGAGTCGAAGGACCTGCGGTTGTCTCTCGTGCCCCGGCCCGCTCCCCTCACCATTGCCGAACTGGGTGCCGGCACCGCCTCCAAGACCGGAATCCTGCTCCGCGCGCTCGCTCGCCGCCAACCCTCGGTCCTCTACCAGCCCATCGACATTAGCCCTACCGCCCTCGACGAGGCCCACATTCAGCTCGAAGCGGCGATCCCCGGCGTCACCATCCGCCCCCAGGTCGCCAACTACGTCACCGGTTCCGTCGTCATCGAACGCCCGCCCCGAGCCCGCGTTCTCGCCCTTTACATCGGCTCCAGCATCGGCAACTTTTCCCCTGCTGAGGCCCGCGGCATCCTCAACCGCCTCCGCTCCGAGCTCCAGCCTGGCGACGCCCTCCTGCTCGGCACCGACCTCGCCCCCTCGCTGTCGGAATCCGGTCCCACCAAGTCGGTCGCCACGCTGCTCGCCGCCTACAACGACGCAGCCGGAGTCACCGCTGCCTTCAACCGCAACATCCTCACCCGCCTCAACCGCGAACTCGGCGCCGACTTCCGCCCCGAGTTCTTCGCTCACCGCGCCCTCTGGAACCCCGCTCACTCCCGCATCGAAATCTACCTCCAGTCGCTCGCCCGGCAACTCGTCCACATCCCCGCCAACTCAGCCGGCGCAGCACTCAACCTGCACTTGGCCGCCGGCGAGACCATCCACACGGAAAATAGCTATAAATTCACCCCCAGCGCCATCACCGCGCTGCTCGCCTCCGCCCGCTTCACCCCCGTCCGCACCTTCATTGACCCCGCCAACCTCTTCGCCGTCACCCTCGCCGCAACCGTCTAGTCCTCTCAATTCCCTGCCGCAGTCGGCCACTGCGTCTGGCTTTGCGCCCAGTCCCGCGCTTTATCGAAGAACTTCTTGTCCCGCCAGACATCGCGCGACCACTTGTCTCCAATCTGAGCCAGCAGCTTCTGCGTCGTCGCGCGGTCGCGATACTTGTACGCCATATAAGCCAGGTCATTCGTCAGCTCCAGCGTCCCGCCATAGTGCGCCGCCACCGCCGCTGCGCCCCGCTGAATCCGATCCCAGGTCAGCTCCGCCACCGGATAATTCCCATTGCTCCTGCTGATGAGCACCGCCGCAATGTGATAGTAGAGCTCGTCCCCCTCATCGCCGCCACGCCGGTCCGCCGACTCCTTTGCGAACTTTGCCGCATCCCCCGGCCTGCCATCCCATTTCGGCAGTAGATAGTTCGCATACTCCTTATATAGGTAAAAATAGTCCGGCGCGAACAGACTTCCGCGCTCGAACAGCGCCTTCATCTTCGCCGGCTCCCAGCTCTGCGCCAGTCCCACCACCATCATCTCCGAGTACCACTGCGGGCACATCGGCACCATGTTCTCCGACCCCTCCAGGATCACCTGCGCCTCTTTGATCCGCTCATCGAACTGCTGCCAACCCTCCGCCGACACCGTGTTCGCCATCCCATTGCCCCGCGCCACCCAGGCCCACCGGTGCAGGCTCGTCGCCAGTGCCACCCGCGGAGTAATCGAATCAGGGCGCGCCGTCATCCAGTGCCGCAGATGCTCAATGTGCTCCGCCGTGTCCTTATCCGTCAGCTCCGGCTTATCCAGCGCAGCATAAAACTGCCGCAGCCGCCATCCGCTGCCCGCTACCCGCGTCTTCTCCAGCCGATACTTATTCGCCATCGCGTCCAGATCCGCGAACTTCTCCGCAATCAGGTCCTCTTCCACCGTCTGCGCAAACTTCCCGGCCTGTGGAGTCTGCCCGTCGCTACTCGCGCCTATCGCCTGCGCCGGCAGCATCCGCGCTCCAGCCACCATTCCCACGCACAGCAATCCTACCCGAGCAAATCTCAGAGAGCGTTCCAGACACCGCATCGGCTGTCACCTCGACCGAATCCACCCTACCGCCGTTCAATTCCCACTTCAACCTTAATCCGACGGTTCCGGCACCATCCGTTCGCTAATCGCTCATCCCAGGCGCAGCAACGGCGGCCGCGTACATCCAGCCGCCGCACTTGCCTCTCAACTAACAACCATCGACCATCAACTAGATATGGCAATGCACCATCCCGCGCTTCTCCAAATAGCGCTGGTGGTACTCCTCCGCCTTCCAGAACACCGTCGCTGGTTCCACCTTGGTCGCAATCGGCTTGTGATAAGCCCCGGCGGCATTCAACTCCGCAATCTTGTCCTTCGCCTGCTGCATCTGCTCGTCCCCACGCGCAAAAATCACGCTGCGGTACTGCGTGCCCCAGTCCGGCCCCTGCCGATTCACCTGGGTCGGATCGTGCAGCGCGAAGAACGCGTCCAGCAGCGTGTCGTACGACACTCGCCCCGGATCAAACGTCACGTCCACAACCTCGGCATGTCCCGTGCGATCGGTGCAGACTTCCTTGTACGTCGGATGCTCCAGGTCTCCGCCCTCGTATCCCACCGCTGTATCGATCACTCCCGGTATCTCTGCGAAACGGGCTTCTACGCCCCAAAAACATCCAGCTCCAAATGTTGCCTTTTCGATCGCCACTTTGCGTTGCTCCTTTACTAGATAGTTGCTTCCCTCGATTGCAAATCGAACGTGATCTCAGTTTTCGTCGGACCGTTCGGAATTTCTTCCCCCGCGTTGCTGACTCTATTTGGATGCATCAGGCCAGCTTTCGTCTTGTCTGCAATATTAAAAAGCCGGGTGTATTTCTAGGCCCATCAACCCACCTGTGTCAAACCCCATTTTGGGTCACTGTGCCCGCTTGCCAACCCACCGCCATCTACCCGACATTGCTCCTGAATTGGGGCACTTTCGCAACGGGCCGTCATTCTCACCGCGTGGCTACTGACTACCGGCCACTATCTGCTCCTCTTCTTCACCGGAGCCTTCAACTGCGCAAACTCCGGCAGTTTCTTTTTCGGAACCACCTTCTTCCCCGCCGCCGCCCGCTCCAGCGCCATCACCTCGCCCAGCGTCAGCTCACGGAATGCCCCCGGCGGCACATCCAGCCGCAGCGCCCCATACCCGATCCGCCGGATCTTCTCCACGTGGTGCCCAATCTCTTCAAACATCTTCCGCAGCTGCCGATTCCGTCCTTCGGTCAGCGTCACCTCGTACCACGGGTTGTCTCCGCCCCGCACCAGCTCCACTTTCGCCGGAGCCGTTACAATCCGATCCCGCCGCCCGGCGCGCACCTCGTCCAGCCGTCCCCGGTCAATCACAATTCCTCGCCGAATCTGTTCCAGCCCGCTCACCGTCGGCGCCCCGCTTACCTTCACCAGGTACGTCTTCTCCACCCCGGCCGCCGCCTTCGACAGCCGATTCGCCAACTCCCCATCGTTGGTCATCAGCAGCAGCCCCTCCGACAGGTAATCCAGCCGTCCCACGGGATACAACCGCCCCAGCCCCCCGTGCGGCCCATGCTTCGGTTCCCGGATAAGGTCCATCACCGTCCCGCGCCCCTGCGGGTCGTCCACCGTGGTCACGTACCCACGCGGCTTATTCAGCATGAAGTACCGATGCGCCTCCGGCCCGTGCAACAGCTTCCCATCCACCCGGATGTGGTCGCGCCCCGGGTCGTGCTTCGTCCCCAGCTCCTTCACCACCTGCCCATTTACTTGCACCCGCCCGGCCAGGATCATCTCTTCCGCCTTCCGCCGGCTCGCAACCCCCGCCGCCGCCAGAATCTTCTGCAGCCGCTGCAGCTCTTCGCCTCCGGGGCTGTCGTTCCTCTTGGAGTCGTCATTCTGACTCGAAGAGTCAGAATCTCCGTAGTTGCCTTTGCGTTTCTCCGCTCCACCCTCAATCGCCTTCGTCATCCCCGCCTCATCCTTCTCACCGCGGGACCATCTCATCGCGGTCGGTCCTTCGGTTGTTGGTCTTAAGTGACCCCTGCAGAGTTGTCATCCTGAGCGAGGCCCATCGCATCATTGACCACAAAATTTGCCATCCTGAGCGGCAGTCGCATCGCAACCACAGTCGCAGGACCTGCAATTCGTCGATCTCGCCACCTGGCCCTTTTAGCCCCAAATTCAGTGTATCGCCCCACCAGCCCCACCCCTCACTGCGGCGTACTTTCCTTCACGACCGACTTGTGCAAGTCGTCCCAGTTCAAGCTGCCCGAGAGCACATAGTCGTTCGCCGTGGCGAAGACCCGGAGTCGGTTGCCCTCGATGCGGACCCCCTCCAGTTCATTTGCCAGCAACACCTCATAGTCACCCAGCTGTTGCTGCGTCAATCGCGAAAGCTCAAATTCCGGAGGATACGTCCCACGGGAGAAGCGGGTCTCGAAGGCTCCCTGCTGCATCTCCAGCACGCGAAGTTGCTCGCGGGACTCCTGAACCAGGTCGACGATTGAGTACACGTTGGCGTACGTCTCAGCTTCACCGCGCGGTAGCAGAACCAGCAGCGAGCTTCCGTTCGCCGTCGCCCACGCCCCCGTCTCGAGAGTGCGGTAGGTCGCGAAGCGGGGTGAATCCAGAAACCCATCTGGCCGCGCGGGATACACAAACGGCGCCTTTCCACTCGTGTCCCGGGCCTCGTCTACTCCGCGCTGAAGGTGCAGCAGCCACGCAACGATTTTCTGGTCGAGAACAATATCGTCCAAAGCCTTTTGCCGGTTCCGCAGTCCCTCTGCGCGCAGGTCCACCTCCAACTGGTGCCGCTCATGCAGCCGATGCACCGCCTCCACGCTCTGCTCCAGCCCGATCGCAATCAGCAGCCCCAGCGCAATCGTCCCCAAGTGAATCCAGAAATCCTTCCACGTATGAATCCCACCATGCGGCGCGTGCACATCGATCACAGCCGTCTCCTCGTTCTCGCCGACCGCCGCAGTCTCTGCCCGCGCCGCCGCGCCGCCCATAGTATCAGCTGCCGCGTCTTCGGCCCTGGCCGCAGCTTCCCGCGCACCAAGTCCAGCCGGAATCGATTCGCCCCCTGACATTTCGGGCTTCGGTATGTGTCCCACTCTTGCGATCCTCGCCTCTACGCCGCCGGCGGCCCACCCGGAACGTGCAACGCGATCCCATACCGCTTGCCCAACTCTAGAATCTTCGGAATATCCATCGTCTGCGTCAACGGACTCAGTTCCTCCAGAAACTCATCCATCCCACCCGGAACCGCCACAATATGCAGCCGCCCATTCGTCTTTCCGGCATTCCGAAAGGTGTGAGCCTTTCCACGGATCCCCAGCACCGGCAATCCAATCGCAATCGGCTGCCACGCGCCATCCACCAGCAGCTCAAACTCGCCCTCCAGCGCCGTGAAAATCTCATCCTCCCGCTCGTGTGTATGCGGAGGAGGCCCTGCGCCCGGCGGCGTATGCGAGATCAGCACGCTGGAAGCCCCATTGCTCATCGCGCTGCTCACATGCACATCCACAGTCTCCGAAAAGATTGGAAAGCTCTTGATCGCGCCCATACTTCACCTCGTTCAAAAAGATTCACTCCCTGGCCCGGTGTCAGGCCATCCTAGCACCTCCAAGCCGCGGGAAATCGCCGCCGCGCCGCCATCTGCGTTACCCTACCTCTAACGCGTCCCAATCTCCGCCCACACCCTCATCGGGAGAGCCTTACCCCAGCGAGACGCCTATGCCGATCGAGCTCCTCACCCCCGACGAAGCCCCCGCCGACTCCGGCCTCCGCCACAACGTCCTCTCGCCGCTCGAAACCCTCTCCCAGTCCATCTCCGCTATCGCTCCCACCACTTCGCCCGCCCTTACCATCCCCGCCGTCTTCGCCCTCGCCGGCAACGGAACCTGGCTGGCCTACGTCCTCGCCTGCGCCGCCACCCTGCTCATGGCCCTCTGCATCGCTCGCTTCGCCCGAAACTCCGCCTCCCCCGGCTCGCTCTATCAGTTCGCCACCGATCTGCTTCCCCCGCTTGGCAGCCGAACCGCGGGCTGGGCACTCCTACTCGCCTACGTCGCTACCGGAGCCTCGGTCGTCGGCGGCTTCCTCAACTACGCCCGCGTCCTGCTTCCCTGGGCTCACGCTATCCCCGGACCTGTCATCGCACTCGCGGCGACCGCCGTCGCCGCTTTCTTCGCCTATCGCGACGTCCAGGCCTCCGCTCGCCTCATGCTCTGGATCGAAGCTGCCTCCGTCTCCATGATCGCCCTCGTCGTCGCCGCGCTGCTCCTGCGCAATGGCCCGCACCTCGACACATCTCAATTCGCCCTGCACAACGTCACCCCCGCGGGAGTCCGCCTCGGCGTCGTCCTCGCTCTCTTCAGTTTCGCCGGATTCGAGAGCGCCACCACCCTCGGCCACGAAGCCCGCAACCCCCTTCGCACTATCCCCCGCGCCGTCATACAGTCCGCCATCCTAGCCGGCCTCTTCTTTCTCACCTGCGCCTACACGGAAACGCTCGGCTTCCGTCAACTCGGCCAGGACCTCGGTGCCTCGCAAGCTCCCTTCCGCCCGCTCTCCGCGCTCGCCCACGTCCCCATCTTCGGCCTGCTCATCGACACCGGCGCCTTCGTCAGCATGTTCGCCTGCACCCTCGCCTGCATCACCGCCGCCGCCCGCGTCCTGCTCAAGATGGCCCACGACGGCCTCGTCCACGCCCACCTCGGCCGCGCCCACGCCAGGAACGAAACGCCTCACCTCGCCGTCCTCGCCACCAGCTCAGCCGTACTGCTGCTCGCCGCATGCCTCGCCGCCCGCGGAGCCAGCGGAGCCGATATCTATGCCTGGATGGGCTCCCTCGCCGTCTACGGCTTCATCACCGCCTATTTCCTCGTAGCCGCCGCCCTGCCCTTCACCCTCCGCCGCCGCGGCCAGCTCACCCCCGCCGCCCTCGCTCTCGCCATCGCCGGAGCCCTCGCCATGCTCCTGGCCATGGCCGGAACCCTCTACCCGGTCCCCACGCAAGCCCCGTACAACTACCTCCCCTACATTTACCTCGCCTACCTCCTCGCTGGCCTCGCCTGGTTCGCCCTAGCCCCACGCCGGCTCCCCTCCAACCCTTGAGCCCCGGGAACCCTACACCGGGCACGCAATCCGAACTCGCCGCGACGCCAAGCGCCAACGGCGCGCCTTATCTTAGCCTGGGTCGGAGCGAAGGGCGAACCTCTGGTTAGCCTGAGCGCAGGCCCAGGTAGTCGCACCCGCCATTTCTGCGCGCGGCCCACGCCGTCCTTCGAAACCACGCCTCCCACCCGCGCGCAATCCTCCACCCTCCGCCGGGCACGAAGTGCTCAATCCACCCAATTCCCTCCACCTACCCCGCGCGACTCCTGCACCGCCTCTATCTCCTCCACCACCCCTGCCTCAATCTCCATCACCGGCCCTTCCGCCGTCGCCTCAGCCGCCGGCCCCTTGGCGTAGGCCAGCAAATCCCCCGGCTCGCACTCCAGCACCTCGCACAGTCGTTCCAGTGTGCTGAACCGGATCGCCCTCGCGCGCCCCGTCTTCAGAACGCTCAGGTTCTGCGCTGTAATCCCCACCAGCTCCGCCAGCGTATTCAGCCGCATCTTCCGCCGCGCCAGCATCACGTCCACATTCACCACAATCGCCATCCCACCTCCGCGCCCGGCTTCAGACTGTCAGTTCGTTCTCTTCCTTCATCTCCGCCGCCATCGCCATAAACCACGAGATCGCCATAATAATCAGCCCATTCACCACCGAACCCAGCCCTTGCCCTGGCTCCGTATGCTCCTTAAGGACGGCGAGTGGCACGAATGCACACCCAAACTTCACCGCTCCGCCCAACACGCAGGCGATGCCCCACTGACGAATCTGCTCCGCTGACCCCGTGGTGAAGATCTCCCCACGCGAATAATTGACCAGCAGCCGATAAAGATGGTAGCCACACTTGAACAAAAGCCCCGCCAGCACAGCCAGCAGCCCAACCGCAACAAAGCGGGCGCCACCCGAGCCAAACCCGTCGGGTACCCCCCACCACATGCAAAACATCAGCACAAAGATGCCGAGCACGAGAACGTAAAGCCCCAAAATCACCTTGCAAATCACCAGCAGAACACGGCTAACCCACCGAATCTTCCTCAGCCTGACCTCGTTCTCAGCCCGCATCGCCCTTTTTCCCTCCTTGAAGCTCTCTCAGCATAACTCGGCGCTTTGTATTGTCAATATATTTTTATCGTTTATCAATAGTTAATAACCTAATATCGCCAAGCTTGCGCCCCCAATTCGCACAATGAGCGGCTTGCCCGCTTGCTCTTGGTGAAAGGTGGGGGAACTTAGACAGTACGGTTCTGCGCAGCTCGGCCCAGAAGCGTCGGGAGCCCACTAACGACTGGCTACCTGACTTCTGATTATCTGGTTGCTTCAGCAAGCCCCAATTGGTAGTGTATTGGGGTGGCCAGACCGCCATTCCCCAAGACGCTGCGTCAGTTTCAGACCGATTTCGCCACGGAAGAGGCTTGCCAGCAATATCTGAGGGCGTGTCGTTGGCCGGATGGGTTTACCTGTCCACGATGTGGGCACAATAAGTCTTATGAGTTAGTGAATCAAAGGCGCCAGCAGTGCGCCAAATGCCGACACCAGGTTTCGTTGACATCCGGGACGGTTCTGCATCGGACCAAGATTCCGCTGACCCACTGGTTCTGGGCGGCGTATCTGATGACCACGGATAAGCGTGGCGTTTCCGCTCTGCTCCTGCAGCGTCAGCTCGGTTTTTCTTGTTACGAGACTGCGTGGATGATGCTTCACAAACTCCGTCGGGCAATGGTGAACACAGTTCGGGAACCCCTGCGCGGTGAGGTAGAGGTTGACGAGACGTGGATCGGCGGCGAGCAGGCCGGCCTGCGAGGGAGCCGGCAACTCAAGGATCGAAGAGCGTCTCTCGTTCTGGTGGCTGTGGAGAAGCGCGGAAGAGCCTCCGGTCGAGCCCGCATGGACGTGATTCCGAACTTTAAGGCCAGCACGATAATCCCGGTACTTACTCGTAATATTGCACCCGGTTCCACCATCCATACGGACGGTCTCAAAAGCTTCGCAGGGCTGGTTGAGGCCGGCTTTGAACATGTCACTCGCATCCAACCGCTCCGCTCAGACTTGCGAAAAGGTGCTAAGTCCGCCGTCCCACTTGCCGATCGGGCTATCGGCAACCTTCAGCAATGGCTTATTGGCACCTACCACGGTGTAAGCAAGGCTCAACTCCAGGTGTACCTTGACGAATTCGTCTTTCGGCACAACCGACGCAAGACGCCGGCAGCAGCATTCCAGACCCTACTTGGTCTCGGAGCCAGCCGAGAATCAACCGAATACGAGGAAATTCGAGGAGCAAGAGGTCTTAACCACAACCAATTGGGGCTTGCTGAAGCAACCAGATAATCAGAACCTGGCTACTGACTACTGGCTACTGGCTACTGACTACTGGCTACTGGCTACTGAGCCGGCGACCGCAACCCCAACTGCCTCAATCTACCCCGATATCCTCGTTCCACACCTCAGGATGCGCTGCAATGTACCCCGCCAGCAGTTCCCGGCACGCCTCGGACTTTAGATCGATCACCTCGACTCCGTTTTCCCGCAGCCAGTCGATCCCCCCCGGAAAGGTCATGCTTTCGCCCACAATCAGCCGTCCAAACCCGAACTGCCGCACCAACCCCGAGCAGTACCAGCACGGTGCCAGCGTCGTCACCATAGTCATCCCGCGGTACGAGCGCTGCCGTCCTGCCCGCCGGAACGCGTCCGTCTCGCCATGGGCGCTCGGATCGTCCTCCTGCACCCTCCGGTTGTGTCCCGACCCCAGCAGCCGCCCATCCCGGTCGAACACGGCCGCCCCAATCGGGATTCCCCCCTCCCCCAGCCCCGCACGCGCCTCGGCCAGCGCAACCTCCAGCATCGCGGCCGCCGTCGGCACCCCGGTCACGACTCCTCGCTACGCTGGATCTCGGCTTCTTCCGCCGAAGGATCGTCTTCCGCATCGTCATACCGCGGCGGCAGCCCCGACAGCCTTCCATCCACGATCACCTCATCGGCAATCGGTTCCGGCTCAGGCGCTTCCTGGTCCGACTCCAGCCGTTCTTCCTCGCTCTTCGACGACTCCGGCCGCTCGTCTTCCATCGGAAATTCCTCCTGCTCCGTCATCTGCCCGGCCATCTTCTCGAACTCTTCGATGCTGGGCAGCTCGCCCACGTCCTTCAGCCCGAACCGCAGCAGAAACTCCTTGGTCGTCTTGTACAGAATCGGCCGCCCGATCACCTGCTTCCGCCCGGCCGTCGTGATCAGCTTTCGTGCCAGCAGCGAACCCAGCACGCCGCTCGAATCCACCCCGCGAATCTCCGAGATCTCCGGCGAGGTCACCGGCTGCTTATACGCCACCACGGCCAGCGTCTCCAGCGCCTGCAGGCTCAGCTTCAGCGGAGGCTTCAGCGACTTCACAAACCCGCGCACCGCGTCGTGGTATTCCGGCTTGGTCGCCAGGCGAAACCCGCCCCCAACCTCGCGAATCTCAAGGCCCCGATCAGCTTCCGGCGCCGCGTACTCCGCCACCAGCGTGTCCAGTACCGCGCGGAAGTGCGCCCGCAGCCGCGCCGCCCGCGCCTTCTCCGCCTTCGCCGGGTCAGGTGACTCTTCCGCCGCGTCGGGTGCCTCCTGCTCGCGCAAGTCTTCGGCCACCGCGATCGCAGGGTTGGTCTCTGCCCCGTCCGCCGCAACCGGCCTCTCAACGTCAGCCGATACATCGGCTCCCGGAACGTTGCTCGCTTCCGGCCCAACTGTCGATTCCGCTTCGGCGTCGCTCAGCGCGAGCGAGGCCTGCACCGCCGCTTCTCGGTCCAACTCCGCCTGCGCCTCTTCCCCCAGCAGGCCCACCAGTTGCGCCAGCGTCACCGGCTCTTCCGACGCGTATATCACCG
This sequence comes from uncultured Acidobacteriaceae bacterium, assembly GCA_963764735.1. Classification (GTDB taxonomy): domain Bacteria; phylum Acidobacteriota; class Terriglobia; order Terriglobales; family Acidobacteriaceae; genus Edaphobacter. The sequence goes on along the minus strand of CAVXTS010000002.1, from coordinate 2,999,424 downwards.
CTTCAATCTTTGCTTTCAGGCTCATAAAGTCCAGTGGTTAGCATATCAACCCGCGGGCCCATCCGTCGCACGAAAGGGCAGCCAAGGCTGCCCTTCACACCCGCCAATCCTTCGTTTGAAGTTACTTCGCCAGCGTGTGGAAAACCCAATAGAGCGAGCCGGCCAGCAGCGCCGCCGCCGGCAGCGTGAAGATCCAGGCCATCAGAATGTTCCGCACCGTGATTCGCTGCAGTCCGTTCCCATTGGCCGACATCGATCCCGCAACGCTAGAACTCAGCACATGCGTCGTCGAAACCGGAAGCCCATACATGCCGGCGCCCAGAATCGTCGCCATTGCGACCGCCTGCGCAGTCACGCCCTGCGCATACGTCATCCGCGTCTTGCCAATCTTCTCGCCCACCGTCTCTACGATCCGCTTCCAGCCGATCATCGTTCCCATGCCCAACGCCAGCGCCACGGCCACCTTCACCCAAGACGGAATGAACTTGGTCGACTTGTCGAGGAAGCCCTGATAGTTCCCAAGCACCACGGCGTCGGCGCTGGAGAAGTGCGGACCGCTCTTCTTTGCCAGCAGCCGCAGCGTCTCGTTGGTCAGGTACATCTGGTTGCGGATGTTACCCGGCATGTTCTGCGGAACGCTGGCCAACGTGCGATAGGCCAGCGCCTCACTGCGGATATCCAGCACCATCTCGCGCAGCGCAGGCATCACTTCGGGCTGGTAGTTGCCAGTGCGGATGAAGTCTTCCAGTTCTGTGCCTGGATCCTCAAGCTTGGTGCCGGGCACAATGTACCGGTCCAGCACGCCGGCCGCCTGCGTGGACACGGCCGCAAAGGTCTGCACCTCGCCCGCTCCCATGGCGTGGTTCAGCGCGTACGCGGTGGGAACGGTACCGACCAGGATCAGCATGATGAGGCCCATGCCCTTCTGTCCGTCATTTTGCCCGTGCGCGTAACTCACGCCGCCGCACATCAGGATCATCATGGCGCGGATGTAGAACGGCGGAGGGGCGCTGCCTTCAGGCGCCTTGTATAGCCGCGGGTCCCGCGCGACGAACTTGAACAACGCGAACAGCAGGGCAGCCGCCACGAAGCCGATCAGCGGCGAGAACAGCAACGCCTCAAAGACCCTCTTCACCTGCTCCCAGTTCACGCCCGCGGTTCCGCCGCTGCCATCCATCAGATGGTAAGCAACGCCGACTCCGACGATGGATCCGATCATAGTGTGCGAACTGGATGCCGGAAGACCGCGATACCAGGTGGCAAGGTTCCACAGGATCGCCGCCACCAGCAGAGCGAAGATCATCGCGAAGCCGGCGCCGTCGTTGGCCTTCAGAATCAGCTCGACAGGAAGCAGCGACACAATGGCAAATGCAACCGTGCCCGAACTCAGCAGCACCCCGATAAAGTTAAAAACACCGGAGTAGACCACCGCAACATGCGGCGACATGGAGTTGGTGTAAATGACGGTGGCAACAGCGTTTGCGGTGTCGTGGAACCCGTTGACAAACTCAAAGCCAAGCGCGATTGCGAGCGCAAGGCCAAGCAGAAGATATGGCGAGGCGCTGACATAATGAACAGCAGCAAGGTCTCCGCGCAACTGAGCCGCAATGTAAACTATGCCGCCCATCAACATCAGTCCAAAAATGACTCGGCCGATGTTTAGGGGGGAAGGCCTCTTCAACTCTTCTTGATCGAGAATTGAGGGCCGGGGCAGCGTTGCGGGCGTAGCCAAAGATCACCTAACTTGAATTGCTAGACCACAGCCAAGGTACGCTATTCACACGCCAGAAATGTTACATTTGCGTGAAAGATGCTGCGGGTCGTCGTAGGAAATCCCGCCCCTTTCTGCCATCAAGGGGTTGCATCGAAATGACTTATGGAGAGCACCCAGACCCAAAAAAGTTGCCCTCATTTTGGGCGAATATCGATCCGCGAGAGGGCTCGGCGCGCATCGAACACGGAATCGCAGCCCCTCACCGCCAGTCGTCTCGGGCCTGCGCTCGATCGGCAAAAACCCGGTCAAATCCCTCCGCCTTCTTGATTAGTATGTCCCCCAGCTGCACCGGCTGGTGCAGCAGCACCGCCTGCAGTCGCACCAACTCCAGCATCGCCAGAAACAGGCAGATCAGCGCCCGCTCAGAGTGCGTGGCGTGCAGCAGATGCCGCAGGCTCACTGGCCGATCTTCCATCAGCAGGCGATTTTTCACGAAGTCGATCATCTGCGCCACCGTGACGGTCTCCTCGTTCACGTCCAGCACGGGCCGGTCGCGCAGCCGTTCCAGCACTTCGCGGAACACCCGCACCAGGTCCACCGCGTCCGCCGCAATCTCCTGCTCCAGGTCGGCGCCGCCGCCCTCGCCCGCTCGCTCTTCGCGCAGAAACGACGGCAGCCCGGGGTTGGACCACGTTGCCTCTTCGATCTGCTGCTTCTGCATCAGCATCTGCGCGGCCGCCTTGAAGCGCTCATGCTCCAGCAGCCGCTCCACCAACTCCCGCCGTGGGTCCTCGCTGTCCGCACCCACCACATCCGATGGGTCGCGCGGCAGCAGCATCTTGGACTTGATGTGGATCAGCAGCGACGCCACGTAAATAAACTCGCCCGCCGCATCCACATCGGTCTGCTTCAACTGGTGGCAATAGTCGAGGAACTGCGCCGTAATCAGCCCAATAGGGATGTCGTAGATATCGATGTTCTGCTTGCGAATCAGGTCCAGCAGCAGGTCCAGCGGCCCGTCGTACACCTGCCCCACCGTGACGGAAAACGGCGACTGCGAAGCCTCATCCCGCGCGCCATCCTTGGCCAGCGCACCAGCCCCCCTCGCCTCCGCCTCCGCGGCCACCGGCCGCGGCTTCAGCACGAACGGCTCCGGCAACGGAGCAATCTGCTCGTCGGGCACCGCGTCCTCAGGCGCTTTAGCACTTCCGTCTTCCAGAATCTCTTCGCTCATCGCCTGGAAAGCCCCACCGCGGTAAACACCTGCCGCATCGTCACCATTGCGCGCCCGCTCGCACGAAATGCGCCCTCATCCAGGATCGCATCCACCTCGTCCGAATTCTCCTCATAGTGCTGCCGTCGTTCCTGGATCGGCGCCAACTCCTGCACCACCGCATCCGCCAGCCATCCCTTGCACTGGATACACCCGATGCCTGCCGACCGGCAACCTTCCGCGGCCCGAGCCTGCACCTCTTCCGTCGAGAACACTTTGTGCAGATCGAACACCGGGCACACCTCCGGATTGCCGGGATCAGTCCGGCGCACCCGTGCAGGATCCGTCACCATCGTCTTCAGCTTGGCGCGCACCTCCGCCTCGGGCTCCGACAGCAAAATCGTATTCCCGTAGCTCTTCGACATCTTGCGCCCATCCGTCCCCGGCAGCTTAGGACTTGGCGTCAGCAGCACCTTCGGCTCCGGCAGAATCTCGCGCACATCCTTCGCCTGTTCCAACTCCGCCATCCGCTCCTTGTCGGAGACGTGGCCGGAATTTGCATCCCTCGCCACGGCGCCCCTGTTTCCGTACAGATGGTTGAACCGCCGTGCAATCTCCCGCGTGATCTCCACGTGCGCCGCCTGGTCGATGCCCACCGGGACCAGGTCCGCCTGGTATACCAGGATGTCAGCCGATTGCAGCACCGGATAACCCAGAAACCCGATTGTCGCCAGGTCCTTTTCTTTCAACTGCTCCTGCTGGTCTTTGTAGGTTGGAACGCGCTCCAGCCAGCTCAAGGGCGTAATCATCTCCAGCAGCGAGTTCAGCACAAAGTGTGCCTGCACCTCACTCTGCAGAAAGATCGTGCACTTCTTCCGGTCCAGCCCCGCAGCCAGAAAGTCCAGCGCCACCTGGCGCACATTTTCCCGCAGCTCGTCGGTGTTTGCGTAGTCGGTCGTCAGCGCGTGGTAGTCCGCAATAAAGAAGAAGCACTCGTACTTTGGGCTGCCGTCTTCAAATGTCTCGTTCTGCAGGGCGACCCAGTTCTTCAACGCGCCCATGTAGTTGCCCAGGTGCAGCCGCCCCGTCGGACGCATGCCGCTCAAAACGCGCTTGCGCGCCGGATGATTCGTGTGTTCGCTCATTTTCTTCTCAATCGAAAGGGTACAGGAAGCAGCCGTCTCCCGACGACTATTGAAATTCCACAGGCGGCCGGGTTCGCCGGAGCAACCAGCCTCACAGTGACGTCAGCAGCCGGTTGAACACGTCCAGCAGCGGATAAAAGAACGTCCCAAAGATCAGGCCGCCGCCAAACAGAAAGAGCAGCAGCAGCCCCCACATCCCAATTTGGTTGTACACCTGCTCTACCCGGTACGGCAGAAACTGGCGCAGAACGTGGCTCCCATCCAGCGGGGGAATTGGAATCAGGTTGAACACAAATAGCAGCAGATTGATAAAAACGGCGTAATACAGCAGCAGCGCCAGGGGAAACAGCGCAGGCAGGTTATCCGTCTCCACCCCGTGGAAACGGTTCGCGATCAACATCGCCGACTGAATTGCCGGTGCGCCTCCCGTCACCGCGTGTTTGAATACCACCAGCAGGACCAGCGCCACACTCGCCATCGCCAGGTTGCTCGCCGGCCCCGCCAGAGAGACCAGAATGTCGTCGCGCCTGGGGTTCCGGAAGTTCCGCGTGGTTACCGGGCAGGGTTTCGCCCAGCCAATCAGCATGCCGCCATACACCATCGAAATCAGCGGAATGACCACCGATCCCCAGGGATCCAGGTGCTTCAGCGGATTCAGCGTGACCCTTCCCAGCATGTACGCCGTCGGGTCGCCCAGCCGCATCGCGACATAGGCGTGCGCACTCTCATGCACGCTGAAGGCCAGCACCAGCACGACTACCTGAAACAGGATCAAAACAATCTCTTGCTGATTCATCCCTTCCAGTCTACCGAATCGCCCCAGCCGCCCTACCCACCGTCTGGCTTACACTTGCAGCAGATGCGCTGGGACCGAAGAAGTCGACCTGCAGGATCAACCCTGGCTCTCTGCGCCTGTCTGGCTCTCCTGCTGCTCGCGCCCGCTGCCCGCGCCCAGTCCTACGGCCCGACCCATCCGGAATGGACCACTCCCATCGCGCCCTTCAAGATCGCCGACAACCTCTACTATGTCGGCAGCCAGGACCTCGCCTCGTACCTCATCGTCACGCCCGCCGGCGACATCCTGATCAACTCCAGCCTGAAAACCTCGCCTCCGCTGATCGAAAATAGCATTGCCCAGCTCGGCTTCCACATCGCCGACGTCAAGATCCTCCTCATCAGCCACGCTCACTTCGACCACGACGCCGGCAGCGCCGAAATCCTCCGCCAGACACATGCCAAATACATGGTGATGGATGGCGACGTGCCCGTGGTCCAGAGTGGCGGCGCAAAAGACTTCGCCTATCCCAGCGACCGCTACCCCGCAGCCAGAGTCAACCGCATCCTCCACGATGGAGCCAGGTCCGCCTGGGCGACGTCGTCCTGACCGCGCACAAGACACCCGGCCACACCCGCGGTTGCACGACCTGGACCATGCGAGCCAGCATCGACGGCAAGCCTCGCAACGTCGTCATCGTCGGCAGTTGGAACGTCAACGATGGCTTCCGCCTGGTCAGTCGCCCCGGCCACCCTGCGTCCTATCCCGGCATCGCCGCCGACTACCGGCACACCTTCGCTGTTCTCAAGAGCCTGCCCTGCGACATCTTCCTCGGCGCGCACGGCTCCTACTTCCACATGCTCGCCAAGCTGGACCGCATCAAATCCGGCGCGGGCGAAGCCGTCTGGATCGACCCCGAAGGCTACAACGCGGCCGTAACCGAGCGCGAGCAAGCCCTCCGCACGGAACTCAAACGCCAGCAGGACCCGTTCAACCCGCTCTAGCCCTTACTCGACGGCGGGTACGTCTGTCCAGCCTCCACGATCGTGCCTGCGGGAATCACCAGCTCGCCGGCCCCATCCTCCAACAGCGCACCTCGCCGGATCCTGCAGTCATCTTCGATCGTCAGGTTGTAACCGTACGTGAACCGCACGTCCGAATGGATCTTTACGCCCTTGCCGATCTTCTTGAAGATGTGCTGTCCCAGCATGCAGCGAAAGCGCACACCCAGCCACAGGTTCAGCCCCAGCGGCGACCGGTCGAACATCTGCCAGAACCAGATCAGCGGCTTCCTTGGCGCAAATTTCACTACGTCAAGGCCGTCCAGGTACTCCGCTTGCAGCGTCACATTGCGTGCATCGAACGACTCCGCCAGCACGCCGCTCGCCAACTCGGTTGTCATTCCCGTGTTCGTGCGTCCCAGGCGCGTCTGCCCCAGGTAGATCTGGTGCAGCTCGTCGCGCACAACCTCCGCCCGCCGGTCCGCCGACCCGTGCTGTGTGAACTGTTCATTCAGATGGGCCATCCACCGCCGGTACAACCCTTCCGCTTCCGGCGTAGGCTTCAACTCGCGTAGCACCAACGTCGCCATATTCCCCTCGGTTCCCCACTATTCAATTGCAAACACAGCATAGACCGTTGCCGTTTTGGTGATTCGCTCAGGTGAGATCGCCAGCGGAGCGAGGTTCTTCTTCACCGCTCCAAGGGTTGCTTCCGAGGTGTTCAGGCCCCCTCCCCCAAGGCCCAGAGCTGCAAAGATACCCCGCGGCGGTGTCTGATTGCTCGCGTATACGAGTGTTCCGAGCTTTACACCGAGTCCCTCAGCCATTTGCGCGGCAATCTGCCGTGCATGCTCTAATGCTTTCTTCGCCGCCTCGGCCTCCAGTGCGTCGTCTTTCTTCAATTCCCACTCAATGCCGCCGCTGTCGTTCGCACCAGCCGTAATCGCAACGTGCAGAATGTTTGCCACAGCCTCGGCGGGTACAGTCACATGCCAGCTCTGCGAAAACTCGAACCTAATTCCTTGGGCATAACGTGCTTTGTCCGAATCGTCGTTTGGCTCCAGCGGACTCAGCGACTGCTCCGCGCTCTCGACGGCCTCTTTAGGTACACCTGCCACCCTTATCGCCGTCATTACCGCGTTCGATGTCTTGCTCGCCTCCGCGTAGGTCCCGTCCTGGTCCTTTCCATAAAGGTGAAAGCCAACTGTCAGGACAGCCGTATCAGCCATGGCATCAGCCTGGTCGCCGGTCGTAATCGCGATCGTCTTGTTCTCTTTGTTGATCTGGATTTGCTGGGAGTAGCCGGTAGCTACGATTAGTAGCGTGCAAAGTGCCGCATTAGCAATACGATTGACTTTCATCCGATTCGTTCTCCTAATTGTCTTCGGTCCCGCTCAACAAATCCGCCAACGTCTTCTTGTGCTTTGGCTTGGTGGCAGCCTTCTGCTTCGGGTCCGGGATCACCCGTTCCGCAGGCACCGGCCCCACTCGATCGCGCGCGTTCTCCTTCACTGCCTTCACCACCGAGAACACCTTCTTCTTCGCCTTGCCCATGGGCGTCTCCCCGCAGCACCGATTAAAGCACCAAAGCCGCGGTTCCACTCCACATTAAGACACAATGCCCCAACGAATGCTCCATGCCATATACTTTTGTTCGCACCAGTAAGTCCAGGAATTCGCGTGCCGAACCCGCTGCAGCAGTTCCAGGAGGGACCCAGCATGGAAGAACGTGACTTTTTCGACGAACGCCCCGAGCAGCGTACCCACACCATGACCTGCCCGCACTGCGGCCAGCCCGGGGAATACCAGATCGGATGGCTCGTCCGTCGCAAGAAAACCCAGATCCCGCGTGGGGCCGACGACCGCGACCGCGCCCGCTTCGCCAAAGCCCAAAGCTACATGGTCCGCACCGACGATCTGGTCGGCTGCAAGAACGTCCGCTGCCGCAAACGCTTCGAGGTCGCCGGCATCCAGTCCGTCGCCTTCCTCTAGCCAATCGCCCGACGCAGTTCCCATCCACCCTGGCGAACCCTGCTCGCCCTCGGCGCATCGCAACATCGCCACGCAAGGTATGCTTTAATACCTAAAGCCGCCGTACCCCAGGAGACGAGACCCACATGCCCAACATGCTGATCCCGGTCGAAGAACGCCACCTGACCCCGCAGGAGGTTGAAGCGCTCGACCGCCGCCGCCGCCGTGGCCACCTCTTCCTTGTGATCTGCTGGCAGTGCATCATCATCGGTACACTCGTGACACTCTGGTCTGGACAGGATCTCGCTTACTCGCCCGGCTGGGCCCGCCCCATGCTGTACTGGAACGCCATCCTCTTCGTCCTCGCCGTCATCTTCGGCGTCCTGGGTGTTCGCCTCCGCCGCGGCTCCGACGAGTTCCTCAGCTACTGAGACCCACCCGGCCAATAGGTTCGTCATTCTGACTCGAAGAGTCAGAATCTCCGTCGTTGCTTTGCGCTACAGCGGTATCATCCCTGTGTGAATCCAGCCGAACCCCAGCACTTCGACTCCTTCGAAATCGGCATCCTGCTGGTCCTCGCCGCCATCTCGGCTGCATTGTTCTTTGTCCGCTTTGCCCCCATCCTCCGCAACATCTTCACCGCCCGCAGAGACCTCGGCTGGTCGCTCCGCCCCGTCTCACGGCGAATCACAGCCTTCATCTGGGAAGTCCTCCTTCAGGCCAAAGTCATTCGCGAGCGTCCACTCCCCGGCATCGCCCACGCCTTCGTCTTCTGGGGATTCCTCGCCTTCGCCCTGGTCTCCCTCAACCACCTTGCCACCGGCCTCAACCTCAGCTTCATTCCACTCGACAGTTGGATCGGCCCCCTCTATTTCTTCTTTGCCGCCGCCTGGGCACTGCTGGTCGCTGTTTCTATTGCCGGCCTCTTCGTCCGCCGCTTCTTCGTCCGCCCCATCTGGCTGGGGACGAAGCCCTCCTCCGAATCCGGCGTCATCGCCCTGCTCATCTTCCTGTTGATGGTCACCTACCTCGCCGCGTTCTTCATTCGCGACGAAACCTCCCTCAAAATCCTCTGGTGGGCGCACACCCTCACTCTGCTCGTCTTCCTGCCTCTCATTCCGCACACCAAGCACCTGCACCTCGTCCTCTCGCCGTTCACCATCTTCCTTAAGCGCGACGGCTTCTCCGCCATCCCGCCCCTCTCGACTGACGAGAACATCGAAGACTTCGGCCTCGTCACCGGCCGCGACCTGACCCGGATCATCGCGCTCCAGGCCTACAGTTGCGTCGAGTGTGGCCGCTGCACCGAGCACTGCCCCGCCTCTGCCACGGGCAAGGTCCTCAACCCCAAAGAGATCATCCTCGGCACCCGCTCCTATCTCAACACCTTCGGCCCCCACTCCGACACGCCTCTCCTCGCGGAACTCCGTGACCCACCAAACGGACAACAGACAACGGACAACGGACAACCGTCGCTGGAAGCGGCCTTCGAATGCACCACCTGCGGCGCCTGCGAATTCCAGTGCCCGGTCGGCATCCAGCATGTTCCCATCATCGTTGGCCTGCGCCGCGGCGCCACCAACACCGGTGCGTGGGAAGATCCCTACGGCACCAAGCTCTTCCTCGCGCTGGAGAAATCCGGCAATGCCCTTGGCATGCCCGCGGCCGAGCGCGACAAATTCATCGCCCGCGCCGCCCTCCCCATCTTCGACGGGACGCAGGAGTATTGCCTGTGGCTCGGCTGCATGGGAGCATACGATCCGCACGGCCGCGAGATCGTCGCCGACTTCGCCCGCATCATGGATCACCTCGGCACGACCTTCGGCGTGCTCCATAAGGAAAAATGTACCGGCGACCCCGCGCGCCGCCTGGGCAACGACTTGGTCTTTCAGACCCTCGCCGAATCCGGCCTCGAAGCCTTCCGTACGCAAAAAGTCCAGAAGATCGTCGCCATCTGCCCCCACTGCGTCCGCACCATCGCCACCGACTGGCGCGACTTCGGCGTCGCCCCCCACATCGAGCACCACAGTGAATTCATGGCCCGCCATGCCGCGTCTTTGCTGTTGCCTTCAACTGACAACTCACAACTCACAACTCACAACTCAGTGGTCTACCACGACCCCTGCTACCTCGGCCGCTACCAGGACATCTACGACCAGCCCCGAGCTGTCATCCAGCAGCAAGGTACGCTGATGGAAGCCCCGCGCAACCACGAGCGCAGTTTCTGCTGCGGAGCCGGCGGCGGACTCGCCTTCCTCGGCGAGGAAAAGGGCGACGCCCGCGTCAGCCACGTCCGCGCCCGCGAACTGGCAGCCACCGGCGCGAGCACCATCGCCACGGCCTGCCCTTTCTGCAACACCATGTTCCGCGACGCACTCACCGCCATCACGCCCGCCAGCCAGACTGCGCCACAGCTCCTCGACATCGCCCAGCTCACCGCCCGCAACCTGCCGCCGCGAACCTGAACCTACCGGATATCTCCGAAGTGAACATCCTCCGCTGGTCCATCCCCCTGATCCAGAAACTGGATCGACGTCGCCGGGCCGAGGTTCACGCTGTCATCTGCGCCCCACTCCCGCAGCGCCCAAACCACCTTCTTATCCGGCGTCACCTCAATCGCCTGCGCCGACCCGGGAGCGTTGTCTCCGTTCCTGGTCCACTCATTCACCCAGTTATTAATGACGGTGTCGCCGTTCTTCAGCCGATACGCATTCTGCAAGGCAGCGAACTTGTACCCCGGCGTATCCTCCCGGCTCCAGCTCCACACGGAGTCGCCCCGCCGCGTCACCTCACGCACTCCCAACCGGTCGGTGATCAGCACATTTCCATTCGCCAGAGGATTCGCGCTCCACGCCCCCGGCGCTGGAAACGACCATAGCTCGTGCCCGTCCGAGTCGTACTCCACCACTTTGCCCAGGTCCATGTGCGCCGCCAGCAGGGTGCCCTGCGGCGTCAACCGCACGCGCCGGAACTGCGGATGTACCTGCACGGGATGCTTTACGGGCAGCGGAAGCTCCTTCTCCACCGCTCCGGTCCGGATGTTTACCACGCGCAGGATCGCGTTCGGGTCGGCGTTCTCGACATAGAGCACGTGATCGTTCCCGATCGGCACTGCCGTATGCACCTCGTGCCCTGCCGGCGGCTCATAGTTCCACACCACGCTCTTGTCCGGCGTAATCTCTGTCACCCCGAACTGGTGTGCGTACAAGATGTTGCCATTCGAGAGCATGACCATGTCGCTGATCTCGCCCTTACCGGAGGTATCCTCAAAGCTCCACACTACCTTGCCGCCACGCACGATAAATATCCGACGCTGATGCGACTCGCCCGAGTAGACAAAGTCATGCTGCGCCAACCCCTTGCCCGGAAGCACCTCAGGCGCCCGGCCCGGCGTGGGCACGATCGGCGGAGCTGCGGGAGCCATGCCTCCCTGTGCCTGCGCCAATCCGCAGCCTAACGCACATACGAGCGCCGCAACCACTGTCTTCGATCTCATTCGCATGCCTTGTTCTCCTATGAAAACTCATTGCATCGGCACAAACTTCCCCGCGCACGAGTAAGGCTTGGGCGCTGGCTTCCCTGCCGCCGGCGTCACCTTCACGTCATTCCCCTCCGCCGCCTTCTCCAGTGGCAAATTCGTCCCACCGTTCGAGATGTCCGCCAGCTTCAAATGCATCTTGTCCAGCGTCATGCCGCTAAAGGTGACGTTGATCAGGTTCACCTGGGTCCGATGGTCCTGGTCGTATCCCGCAATCAACACATCGCCCGGGGTCAGGTCGGTGATGTTCTCCAGCGTGATGTTCCTGTACTCCGGAATCCGCGTCCCCTTAATTCCCGGATCGACAAATCCCTCAATCGTCTGATTGTTGTAATAGGGACTGATCGCGATCGGTACGCCGACATCCCTCATGCAAATGTTCTTATACGTCAGGTTCTCCACCAGTCCGCCGCGGGTCGCGTTGCTCTTGATGCGGATGCCGCTGGTTGTGTGGTCCTCGGTCAGCCCATCCACCAGCAGATCGCTGACGCCAGTATTCGTCTCACTGCCAATCGACATGCCATGCCCGCTATAAAAATGGTTGTCGATCACGCTCATGTGGGTCACGCCCGTCTTGATCGCGACATTATCGTCGCCATTGTCAATCCAGCTATGCGCAATCGTAATATTCGTCGACGAGCCCGGATCGATGCCATCCGTGTTGCGCGGCCGCGGGTCGTTCGGCCCCGGCTCATGTACCGGCGTCTTCAGATGCACACCCCACGCCGTAAACCCATCCGTACGCGACACGCCCACGTGGAAGTTCGGCGAATCGTGCAGTGTAATCCTGTACATGACGAAGCCATCCGCGTTCGACGCCGAAATCAGCCGTGGATCGCTGTACGGAATCCCATTCGGCCGTGCGTCCGTCGGCTCGCCTTTCACCGCCAAGCCCCACCATGAGATTTCCTGCCCCAGCAGCTTCGCACCGCCGCGCCCATCAATGATGCCATCGCCCATAATCCCGACATTCTTCGCGCGGATGGTGATGAACGCCTTGCACGGTCCCTTCGACGGAATCGTCCCGCACGTCCCCGGCCCGCTCACGTCGTAGTCCGCCGGATTGCGCGACGCAAACAGCGTCACCCCCTTGTCCACCAGCAGCGTCACGCCCTCCTTCAACTCGAACGGCCCGCTCAGGAAAGCATTCGCACCCTTGGCTCCTGCCGCCAACTCCACCGCCTGTCCCGGCTGGCACTTCGCGGCAAATCCATCGATGGCCGCCTGGATCGCCGCAGTATCCTCCTTCGCCTCGTCGGACTCCTTCAGCCCATCGCCCACCGCAGCGAGTTTCGCCTCCAGCTTCACGCACGTCGCCGGAATCTTCGGCTCCGTCACCGTCCGCGTGTCCTGCGCCAACGCACCCGCAGTCATCGCAACCATCCCACACGCCAACAACAAACCCCCTTGACGCGCACCCGTCCGCACCATCCGCATCGCACTCAAAGACATCGATCCAACCTCCTGCGTCGCCCTGCCAAACTACAGCAACCTCAGGGTTGGTGTACATAGGGGGCGATAAATCTGCGAGCCGCCTTCAACAGAATGACCACCTCGCACAATTAAACTCGCAGACCGCAAGCCATGCCTTCGTCGCCAACTTACTCTGAACCCGCGTCACCCAAATTCACCGTCAGCGCGACAATGCAGGGAACCATCACAATCGCGAGAAAGACAAGGCCCGCCAGAAATTCATGCATGTCGGACTCCTAAAGGGACCGATGTGGTTTCTCGGTCAACCTTCCTACTATCGGCAAGGGGGCACAGGCGCATCACACACCACCTTCGGCATGGCTTGAAAACCCGGGCTACTGCGCGACGGGCCGTCTCGCTGTCTGAGCACGCTGAAAACATGGACTTAAACGCGAAAAGGCCGCCCGGCAACAGGGCGGCCTCTTCTTTAGGGAGAATAGTTCCAACGGAGGCAAAGCCATCAGAACTTTCTGGCTGCATACTAAGTTTGGCCCAAACCGGTGTCAAGGCCAAAACTTTGCCAATGCAACTAGCTGAAAATAGATGGCTTAATTGGTAGTACCAGAATAATAATATTCGCCTAATCTTCGTCTATCGCACGTCCGCGCAATCATGAACGATCACAAACGATTAGGCTTACCCGCTGTACGTGCACCGGCCAAGGTGCAGGCAACCAGCCCGCACGTCCCGGACAATCCCCTTAGCTCACGCGCGCGGATCCCGGAGGCTCGTGTGTCCCGCCTCGCGTAGATCGATCCGCAAAAACTCCGGTTCGGTCGCCGCAGGCTTGCCTTGCATCACGCGAACCGCAGCTCTGCCAAATCCAAGCGACACTCCCAACACGATCGCCGCCAGCGCGCCCAACCCGGAGAAGATTGCGATGCTCTCAAGCAACGTATACGTCTTGCGAATTTCCGACTGAAACACCAGCGGCAGCGGCTTGTCGAAGCTCACCTCGCTATGCATGTGAACCCCTTCCACCATCGCCTGCGCCTCGGCTGCGGTCCACTCGCCCGTAGTCACCGCCACCAGCGGCCCCTCCCGCCGCAGCATCACCGTACCCGCTGGCTTGCCCACCTGCTTCATCGCCGCCTCAACCGCCCGCGTGTGCACGCCCGCGATCTCCGGCGTGGGATACAGTAGCAGTGTCAACTCGCCGGCGCCCTTGTATCTCGCCGTCACCGCCTCCGCGCTCTTGTCGAAGCCCACCGCCTGCACCGGCACCGCGCCGCCCATCGCCTGGTAGCCCACCGGTCCCAACGCATACTTCACGGAATCCGCGTCCAGCCTTTTCTCCGGCAGCAGCGTCGGCAAGAGTGGATCGACCCCCGACGCTCCCAGCGCCTTCGGCAGATGGTTGATCAGTTCGTGCGCGATGAAGTCCAGAGTATCGCCATGTGAATTGAAGTCTTCTCGCACCACGTTCTTTCCGCTGCGGAACAGCACACCGGTGCAATCGCGGGAGCATGCAGCCTGATCGACAAGTCTGGGATCGAGATGCTCCTGGCCCGGCCTACGGAAGTAGTCATAGGCTGAGATCGCCCCGCTCACATCGACGAACTGATACACCGTAATGGTCCCCGACTCCGCAGCGCCCTTGGTCTGCGGAACGTAGTCCGATCGCGCAAACCGCTTTAACCCGTCCTCAGTCAGGACGCCCTTGTCCGCCGCATCCACGTAGTCCAAGCCATCGCCCACATCGCCTTCAGCCACGCGCTTCCATTTTCCCAGCGTCCCGGGCAGCAACGGCGCGGGTGGCTCAATCAACATGGTCACCGGCCCCGCACCCGGCGACTGCGCGTACAACCCGCTGCCCATACCTGCGCAGACTCCCGCGGCCGCCAACACCGCAAGTTGCATCGCCGCGCCAAGCCGCACCGGAAACCATGCCCTCATTCCGCAATCGGATCCAGTCAGCAATCCAGGAAAATCACCCATACTTCGCTCAGACTACCACCGCACGCTCCCCGGCATCACCCGGCCGCGCGCCGTTTTACCCTGGGGTTCGTACTTTCTTCCTCAGCATCTCAACCGCCTTCTCCAATCTCCTCAGTCGCGTCTCTTCCTTTTTCGCTTCGCTCACCCAGCGGCAGTATTCTTTGCGGTGGGTATAACTCAGCCCTTCAAAAAACGAAAGCAGTCCTTCCTGCTTCATCCGCGATTCAAACACCGCCGGCACCTCCAGCGTCCGTTCCGTCCCGTCTTTCCAAACCTCGACGTCAATCGTATCGCCGGGCTCTTTCCCAATCTGCCGGCGTATCGCCTTCAGCACGCCCAGCATCAGGTGCGGACCGCCGCAGGTCATCAGCGAGCCGGTATACGGAACCCCATCCAGGGTCGCCTTCACCGGCACTCTGCCCTTCATCCCGAAGGCTTCCTCAGCGTCGTATGGAAAAAGGACAAAGGCCCCTCCACCGTCCGCGGCTTCCATCTTCGCCTTGAACTTGTATCGCTTCACCTGCGTCCTTCCATCCGCAGAAATCTGCGTGTCCGCGAAATCCTACTCCGGCAGAGTGTAATCGAAGTCATAGAAATGCTGGCCGTTCTCAATTCGAATGGTGAACGTCCCCGCGATGCCCATCAACTCGCCAGTCCCCGACCCTGGAACCACAAGCACCGTCATCCTCAATCCGCTCCGGTCCATCGTGGCCGAGTGCTGCAGCGCGAAGCTGCCCTTTTTTGCCGCCAGCGTGCCCGTCACCACCTCGATCGCGACATACCCGGCGGCGCCGGCCTTGGGATCGCCACCCGAAAACATCTCGCCTTTGCTGGTTGCCTCCAGGTCACCATGGATCTCCTTATCGATCGAGAAGCGTCCCAGACCCTCCGCAGGCGCCGGAGTCAGCGGCGCAACCTTGACCGTAAATGTCCCATGCGCAGGATGCATCGTCTTGGCCTCTATACACCAGGTGCGTCGCGAGCCCCACCGCGCCAACCGCGCCGCTCTCATCTAGCAGTCTGATCACTGACAACTGTCTTACTGTCCCACCGCCGCCCGCTCGGTTGCAACGCCCTCTTTGTGCCCCGTCCCACTCAGCCCGCTCTCGTATCGCGCCACGCCCTTGTACAGGCTCTCCGCCACTCGCTGCCGATACTCCGGCTGCTGCAACTCCTCCGAGTCTTTCGGATTGGTCACAAACGAGATCTCCGCCAGGATCGACGGCATATTCGCCCCGATCAGCACCACGAAAGGCGCCTTCTTTACCCCGCGGTCCTTCAACCCGGCATTCCCTGCGTGCAGGCCGCCGTACAGGCTCTGCTCCACATCTGCCGCAAACTCGCGGCTCTCTTCAATCTTGTCTTTCAGCGCGATCTTCTTCACCAAATCGCTAAGCTGATGTATCGATTGGTCGCTCACGGCGTTCTCCCTGGCCGCCACGTCCAGCGCTGTCGGGTCCGACGTGAAGTTCAGATAGTAAGTCTCCACGCCACGCGCAGTCGCATCCGGCGATGAGTTCGCATGAATGGAGATGAACAAATCCGCCTGCGCCTTGTTGGCAATCGCCGTCCGCGTCTCCAGCGGAATAAACGTGTCGTCCGACCGCGTGTAGATAATCTCCGCGCCCAGGCGTTCGTTCAGCAACTTGCCCAGCCGCAGCGCCACGTCCAGCACTACGTCCTTCTCTTCAATCCCATCTACGCCCAGCGTTCCCGAATCATGCCCTCCGTGCCCCGCATCGATCACGATCCGCCCGATCTTCAGCCCCAGCGCCCGCACCAGCGATGTTTCGCCCTCCGCCGTAGGCACCGCCGCCCGCGCGGGTGTCGCATCCGCGGTGGTAATCGGCGCCTTGGCCTTGCTCCTTCGCACCTTGGGGCTCGTCGCTGGTGCGCTCGTCCCAGCCCCAGATCCGGCTGTGCCGCCCACCCAAGTTGCATCGCGGCCCCCAGCATCGGGTCCACTGTTCAGGGATCCCTGGTCCCTGTTCCCTGGATCGACCACCGCCGAGATTGGCTTCGACGTCGGTTTGTTCGTCGCATCCACCTTGCCCGGCATATCGCTCAGGTCCGCAACTTCACTCGTCGAACTCTTCGTCGCCACCGTGTTCGGGACCGGCCGCGCCACCGTGGGCTTTGCAATCCCCGCCGTGCGCGGAGGAGGTGCCACCGACGAGGTCACAATATCCTCGCCGCCTGTCGTTGCCTGTTTCGTGCTGGCTATTCCCAGTTCCCGGTTCCCCGTTCCCTGCCCTTTGCCACCGTGAATATCGATAATCAGTCGATAAGGGTTCGGGAGCAAAAATGCCGAGTACTCGGTCACATCGTTCACGTCCAGAACCACCCGGGTCACATCGTCCGAGTACTGCGCTGCGCGAATCCTCTTCAGAAACCCATCGTCCGTTACCGCGAAGCTCTTGCCCACTAACTCCTGCGCCAGCCGCGTCCCATGCAGGTCGAAGAAGATCCGATCCGGATTCGGCACCCGCGCCGCCTCGTAGGTCACGCCGTCGCCCAGGTCGATCGCCACCCGCGTATACGTCGCCGTCGACCAATGCCGTATTCCGGTCACCAGCGCCTTCTTGCCGGCCCGCTTCGCGTTCGTCGCGTCTCCGCCCTCGGGCCGCGTCTCCGCATCCACCACCGCCAGGTCCTCATCGGGTGTCCCATGGTCACGCGAGCTGCCCCCCGGCGCGACCGCGGCATTCGTCCCCGGCACTGAGGTCGCGGCTGCTCCGCGTCCTCCATTTGAGGCCTGAGCCTTCGCGCTGGCCCCCGAAGTCTGCGCCATCGCCGGCAACGAAGAGCTTCCGCTCGCCGCCGATCGCTGACCGCTGACCGCCGGCCCGCGAGTGGGATCCGGCCCCTTCGCCGAAGTCGTTCGGCTCAAAATCGCAGAGTCTCCGTTGTCCGCCGGCTTCGTCACCGACTGTCCCGCCGCGCCTCTCCGTGCTGTCTTTTCTGACAACTGAGAACTTACAACCGGCGCCCGTTTCAACGACGCCAGCCCCGCCTTCGCCTCTTCCGCCTGCTCGCTCTTTGGGTGCTCCTTCAGCAGCAACTTGTACTTCTCACCCGCCGCGACTCTGTCGCCCAAATCGTCTTCTTCAATTTGACCTTCGGCCAGCACCGCCTGTACCCCCAGCGAGCTCGCCGGATACTGTGTCCGCAAAAACTCATACTGCCCCACCGCGGCCTGCGAACTCTTCGCATCGTGCAGCGTCCGTCCCTGCTCGGCCAGCAACTCTGCCACCGCATTCACCGCCGCCGGCGCATGCACGTCCGCCGGGTTCGCGTGATAGATCGCTCGATACCCGTCCATCGCCCGCGTATAGTCCGCCTGCGTCCGGTCGCCCTCGGGCATCGCTTCCAGCGCCTCGCGTCCGCGTTCCGCCTGTTCCCAAGGCGATAGCGCCGCAACCCTCTTCGCCAACCGGGTCCTGGCCCCCGTTGCCGTGTCCACCGCTGCCCGCGCTTGCAGCACGCCGCACAGCGCCACAAGGCCCACCGCTGCTGCGATGCAAGCTCCATAGCGCATCCATCGCACGGCTCGACATAGATTCGCGAGAGGCATTTGTTCCCTTAGTTTAAGATGCGCAATCCACAACCACCCCTGTGAAAACCCGCCCGGTACTCCCCCCGACACCCCCGGGTCGCGCAAGTCATTCGCGCTCAGAAGGATCGCTCGGGAAAAAAGGCAGTCACTCCCACCGTCATGTCGGCTGCCCCCTGCCTGCCTAGCGACGGGTCGCCAGATACCGGAACCCGCCACCGCTAAAAAAGTGGTGCTGCACCATGCTGTGTCCAAGCCAATACAACAACACGGCGAACACCATCAACAGCAGGAGCTTGCTGAATCCAAACCACCCTGACCCATCTCTTGCGTCCGACTTGTCTCGCATGGGCGCCATGGCTGCACCCCCGTGGGTTAGACGCTCCCGCCGCGCCGCCGGGTCTACTTATTTGAGATCGTTTCCGACATGCTGTCCGGCTCTTCTTTCCCCTCCAGAAACGATGCGGTCCATGAGCATCCAGAGTCGCCTCCCGGCCGCCGCAAAGTTCGAGAATTCTACTCCAGCAATCCCCCCACCACCCCCGCCGCCTTCGCCAGCGCGCCATCCAGCGCACCCACGTCGCTCCCGCCCGCCTCCGCCAGATCCGGCCGCCCACCGCCCTTGCCGCCCACCATCCCCGCCAGCGTTCCCACAACCTTTCCCGCCTGCACCTTCGCAGTCAAATCCTTCGTCACGCCAACGATCAGTGCGACCTTGCCATCCGAAGCCGCCCCCAGCACCACCACCCCGCTCCCCAACTTCCCGCGCATCTGGTCGACCAGGTCGCGCATCGGCCCGCGCTCCAGCCCATCCACACGCTGCACCATCACCTTCACACCCTTCACCTCGACCGCACTCGCTTCGCCGGCAGCCGCCGGACGCCGACTTCATCCGCGCCGCATCCAGCTCGCGCCGCAGCTTCTTCATCTCCTCTTCCTGCGCCGCAATCCTCGCCCGCAGCGCATCCGCCGGTCCCGCATCGCCGGCCGCCGCCCACCATCTGCCCCACCACTCGCGCCACTTCGAAGTCCCGCCGGAACTCGCCCAGCGAGCCCATGCCGCTCACCGCCTCCACGCGCCGCACGCCGCTCGACACGCTCCCTTCACCCACCACCTTAATCAGCCCAATCTCGCCCGTCGCCCGCGTATGCGTCCCGCCGCACAGCTCCGTCGAGAAGTCCCCAATCTTCACCACGCGCACCTTATCGCCGTACTTCTCGCCGAACAGCGCCATCGCGTGATACTCATTCACCGCAACATCGATCGGCACATCCACCAGCGTCTCCACCTTCGTGTTCGCGAGCACCTGCGCATTCACAATGCTCTCCACCTGCGCCAGTTCCTCTTCCGCCACTCCGGCAAAATGCGAAAAGTCGAACCGCAGCCGCGTCGCATCGTTCAAGCTGCCCGCCTGCTTCACATGCTTGCCCAGAACCTCGCGCAGCGCCGCGTGCAGCAGATGCGTCCCGGTATGGTTCCGCTCCGTCGCGCGCCGGTTGTCGGCGTCCACCACCGTGTCCACCACATCGCCGACCGCAATCGTCTGCGTCGCCTTCACCTTGTGCGCAAACACGCCCTGCACCGGCTTGGTGCAACCCGCCACGTTCGCAACCACGCTGTTGTGGTCGCGCCGCAATACAACCACCCCACATCGCCCACCTGCCCGCCCGAGTCCGCATAGAAGCTGGTCGCATCGAGCACCACCTCGCCCGCCTCGCCCGCGCTTCAACTCCGGCACGCCCACACCATCCTTCACCAGCGCCAGCACCTTCGCCCCATCCACCCGCAGCGCCGAGTAGCCTTCAAACTCCGTCTTCGCCAGCTCGCGATACACCGGCGCCGCCGACTTCTGCGACCCACCCTTCCAACTCGCCCGCGCCCGCGCCTGCTCCTCTTCCTTCGCGCGCTCAAACCCTTCCATATCGAACGCAATTCCCAGCGTCCCGCGCCGCATCCACCATAAAATCCAGCGGCAAACCAAATGTTTCGTACAGATGAAACGCCGCCGCACCCGACCGCAGCGTCTCCTCATTCATCTGTCGCAGCCCAAGTTCCAGCGTCCGCGCGAACTGCTCTTCCTCCGCCTTCACAACCTTCGCCACCCGCTCCGCAGTCTCCTTCAGCTCCGGATACGCCACCCCCATCTCATCCCATACCGCGAACACCATCTCGAACAGAAACGGCTTCTCCTGCCCCAGCAGCCGTCCATGCCGAATCCCGCGCCGCATGATCTTCCGCAGCACATACCCGCGCCCCTCGTTTGAAGGCTACCACCCCATCCGAAATCAGAAACGTCGCGGAGCGAGCATGGTCCGCAATGATCCGGAGCGAAGCAGCGGATTTGTGCTCTGCAATACTCGACCGTCGCCTTGTCATCCTCGGTAACGTTCAGCAACGGTCCACTCTTGAGCCCCTGCGACGACGTAGAACTCTTAGTAAGCTCTCGCCGCTCTCTCAATCAGCGGCACAAACAGATCCGTTTCGAAGTTGCTCAGCACTCCCTGCAGCACACAGGCCACCCGCTCCAGCCCCATCCCCGTATCGATGGAAGGCTTCGGCAGCGGCGTCAGTGTCCCATCGCTCGCCCGGTCGAACTGCATGAACACCAGATTCCAAATCTCCACATAGCGCTGCTCATCGCCCGCGAAACGGCTTATCCACCGCCGGGTCCTCGCCCGTGCCTGCCCAAAGTCGTAATAAATCTCACGTGCAAGGCCCGCAAGGCCCGGTATCGCCCATCTGCCAGAAATTGTCCTTCGCCCCCATCGCGAAGATCCGTTCCTTCGGCACGCCCACTTCGAGCCAGTACTTCTCCGCCTCGTCGTCTCGCGGAACCTTCGCGTCGCCCTCAAAAATCGTCACGTACTGCTTCGCCGGGTCGATCCCGAACCACTCGCTTCGCGTCAGCAGCTCCCACGCATACGCAATCGCATCGCGCTTGAAGTAGTCGCCAAACGAAAAATTCCCCAGCATCTCGAAGAACGTATGGTGCCGCCGCGTGAACCCCACATTCTCCAGGTCGTTGTGCTTTCCCCCCGCCCGCACGCACTTCTGGCTGGTCGTCGCCCGCGAGTACTCCCGCCGCTCCGCCCCCAGGAACACATCCTTGAACTGGTTCATCCCCGCGTTGGTAAACAGCAGCGTAGGATCGTTCGCCGGCACCAGGCTCGACGAGTGTACGCGCCTGTGCCCTTTGCCCTCAAAAAACCGCAGAAAATCTTCCCGAATCGCGCTTCCCGAACGATATTCCATAGACCGCAAGTTTATCAGCCAATGGAGTTCGGGTGCCCCATCCTTCGCGGCATCATCGCGAAGGGTGGGATGCAAACCGATCGCGCTCCATCACCGGAACCTCACCACCGCCACATCCCCCCCCATCGCCCTACCCAACACCCGCACCGCAGCCCCGTCCTCCACGAACGCCTGGTCCGTCCAGTCCCACCCCGAGTGGTACAGCACAAAGAAATGCTCGCCCGGTTGCGCGCGCACCGTCTCATACGCCACCACTGGCAGCCCCGTGAACTCCCCCATATGCATCGCCGTCAGCGCCATCGTGTCATGCCGATTCCAGCGCATCTCCTCCACCGCCGAGTACACCAACGTCATCCGCGCGCGCACCTCCGCATCTGGCTCATAGTACCGGTCCTCTTCGAACGCCCCCAGGTCCTGCACATACAGCCGGCCATCCGCATTCGCGTCCAGCGCCGCCTTTGCCTGCACCGGCAACACCAGGCTGGCCATCCGGTCCCTTGTCCTCTGCTGCTCTGCATGGATCCGCACCGCGCCGCCACCCACAATCCCGAATCCCAACACCACCAGCGCCGTATGGAACACCGCGTCCCGCCGCAGCCATGGCGACAGTGCCACCCCCACCATCGCAGCAATCGCCACCATCGCACCCAGTGCAAACCGAACCTCAATCGAGTGGGTCACCAACCGCGCCAGCAGATACGCAAGGAACGGCATCGCCGCCAGCACCACCAGCAGCACCCACTCCGCCCGCGAAATCGAACGCCCGGGTGGCCCATCCTTCGCGCTTTTGCGAAGGGTGGGATGCGACGCCGATCGAACCCGAGCTACAGTGACACATCCCCACACCAGCGCCACCGCGAACACCACCAGCACCGCCATCCACACGTGTTGCACCGCCACGCTCATCTGTGTGTAATCCACCAGTATCGACCGGTAAGCCCGCGTAATATCATGCGGTCCCACCCCGCCGCCGTTGTAGTAATTCTTGCGAAACTCACCCGCTCCATGCAGAAACGGCACCGTTCCCAGCAAACCAGACGCGCCCACCGCGATCGCCACCCATACCGCCCAGTCGATCCTCCGCCGCGCCACCGTCTTCCAACTCTCTGCCGCACACACCGGCGCCAGCAGCAGAATTCCAAAGTAGTGTGCATTGATCGTCGCCGCAATCGCCGCCGCCAGCCCCACCAGCGCCCACGTCCGTTTCCCCACCAGTCGATGTCCTACTCTCACGGACAACGGAGAACGGACAGCGGTCAACGGTCCAATCGCCGGGTGCCCCACATCTCGATTCTGAGATGTGGGTTGCGAAGCGATCTGCCAACAAAGCACCGCCAGCGCATACATCCCCAGCATCAACCCATATGGCCGCCCCTCGACCGAGTAGTAAAGCGTCGCCGTCACTGCCGGAAGCGCCGCCGCCACCGCACCCGCGCGCTCGCCCGCCATATTCCGTACAAAGAAGAACAGGCAAACCTGCATCAGCAGAAACCCCACCAGCGCCGGCAGCCGTAGCGCAAACGCCCCCACGCCAAACACCTGCATCGCCCCATGCGCCAGTGCGTGATCCAGCAACGGGTCCAGCGAAATCGGCCATGTCCGCTGCACGTGCACCAGTTCCGCCAGCGACCCCACGCTGTCCGTCTGAAACTGGTACATCTCATCCTGGCTCATCAGCTTCGCATGCGACCACCCCAGCGACACCACCGCCGTCGCGCACACAAACACCGCCACCATCCACCGTGCCAGTCCGCACCGCACCGGCCCACCAGCCCTTTCTTCGCTCATAGCCGATAGCTCACAGCCGAGAGCCGGTTTCTGAACACGCTCTCCACCCCACTGCCCACTTCGCTCCTGGTCACCGGCTGCACCTGCGGAATCGTCGGAAGGAACATATCCTCCAGCCACGGCAGCCGCACAAACAGCAGCATTACCATGACCACCACGGTCACCGTGAACCACAGCATCAACCCCCGCTCGCGATACAGCTTCTCCGGATGTTGCACCGCGCTATGCTTTTCGAACGCCAGCTTGAAATAGATCGCCATCACCAGCGCGACCAATGGAAACCCAAGCAGCAGTTCAATCCGGTAGCGAATCACAAACGCCCCGAAGAACAGCATTGCCGTCGACGCATAGAACACCACGCTCACCAGCAGGCTCTCCGGCGTATATCGTCGGAAGCTCGCCCGGTATGCGCCCGCCACGCCCGCGTCGCCAATCTCCCGCAGCTCGCTGAACCGCTTCAGCGCCATAAAGTAACAGCCAATCATCCAGTAGCTCATCAGCAGGCTCAGCGGCGGCACCAGGAACGCCGCCACCGCGTACCACCCCAGCAACATCCGCAGCGGGTTGTTTACGCTCTCAGTCAGCACATCCAGGTACGGCACATCCTTGGTCCGCAGCGGCTTGATGTTGTACACGCATCCCATTACCCACAGCGCCAACGCCGTCACCGCAAACGGCTTGGACACCGTCCACCCAATCGCCACCCCCGCTGCCATCATCCCGATCCACTGCACATACGCGATCGGGATACTCACCAGCCCCAGCGCAGCCGGCCGCTGGCGCTTGGTCGGATGCAGCCGGTCGTACGGTGCATCCAGCACCTCGTTAATCACGTAATTGCTGCACGCCACCAGCGTGATCGACACCAGCGCCCACACCAGCGTCACCAGCAAATGCGCCTTCAGCAGTCCCGGAACCACGCTCAGCGGCACAATCACGCCCGGCAGCACAAACAGGTTCTTGATCGAATGGTCCAGCCGCGCAATCGCCACATGCGCTTTCAACCGTTCCGCAAATGTGACCTTCGCCTGCGCCGTCTTCATCGTCCCCCAATTGTCGCTGACCGGCTTAGTATAGCGGCGATCCGCCAACGAGGTCTGTCATCCTGAGCGGAAGCACTGGCGTTCGGCGAGTGCCGCAGTCGAAGTGCCTGCGCTGCGTTCGAATCGCCTGGCGCCCCCGCTCTCACCGCAACCATGGAACCTCGACGCTAAAACCACGTCCCCGCCTTATACCGCTCGTATTCCTCGCCGAACGCCTCGGTCAGCACCTTCTCTTCCTTCCGCACCCGAACTAGCTGCACCGGCACCAGGACCGCAATTGGCGCCAACAGCCACCACCGGCCTACCACCATCACCAACCCAACCAGGAACATCGCGCCAAACACATAAATCGGATTCCGAATGCGTGCGTACAACCCGCCCGTCACCAGCTTTGTCGCCTTCGCCTCGACTGAGAATGCCGCCCCCAGTTGTAGCCGTGCCGTGATCAGCAGACTAATGGACACCGCCGCCAGCGCCGCCCCCGCCACCTTCACCGGCGTCCACTCCACGTAGCGCGCATTCAGCGCCAGGACAACCACCGACGCGACAATCACCACCAACGTAATCAGATTCAGCTTCATCGTTCTCTCCCGTTCACGTCCCCGCTCCCCAAACCGCGCCCTCCAACAGTGTCACCTCATCCGTCGCTTTCCGCAGCGCCAGAAAACTGGCCCGCCGCTCCACCATCGTCATCACGCTCACCAGTGCGTCGAATGCATCTTCGCTCCCCCGCGCCTTCTGCATCACCGCCGGGCTCAGCCGTCGGTACGCCACATCCTCTCTCCGCTTCTTCGCAAGATACTCCTCCCGCGCCCGCGCATTGCCTTTATGCACCTCGCCCGTCAGCAGCCGCGGATAGATCTCCACCACCAGCGGCCTCGCCTTGCCTCCGCTGGCCCGCAGCGCCGGCTCCTCAAACGGCCACACCCGAAAGCCCGCCTCGTGCAGCCGCTCCAGCTCCGGAATCCCCCGCAGCGTCCCCGTCCCTACTGCGCCTGCCCCGCCGATCTGGAACGGCGACTTCGGCGCGATCCCCTTCACCTTCGCCGCCTGTTCCGGGTCCAGGATCCGTGCCCGCACCTTGCACGCCTCGTCCGCCCGCCGCAGCATCCGCCCGGCGCCCGCCTCGCCGCAAAACTCCGCCGGCTTCTTCCCTGTCCGTTGCGGCCCCACCCTGCCCCAGAACCGCGCCTCCGCGCACTCCCGCGCCAGCCACCGCTCGCCATGCTCTGCCACAATCCGCCAGAACTCCGGCCCCGACCGCGCCCCATGTTCCCGCACAAACCACGCCGGATAGCTGAAGCAGAAATCCACCCCCACCACCATCCGCGGGGTCTCCCGCGCTGCCCAAATCAGCCACTCCCGCAACTCCGCCCGTGTCCGCCCACTCTCCAGCCGCACCGTCCCCAAGTAGGGGTGCCCCACATCTCGATCTTGAGATGTGGGTTCACGTCGGGTCCAGACCCCCGCCCAAAGCTTTCGCCTTTGCCCTGCCGCGCTCCAGTCCCCCGACCAGTCCACCGCCACCACCCGCTCCACGTCCATCGAACCCACGGAACCTTCCTCGCCCACCGCGCGTATCCTTTGTTATACGGAGCTTGCTTCTTCGAGCCGCGTAAAAGGGAAAGCACTCATGATCAAATTCCTCCTCTTCTGCATCCTCCTCGTCCTCTGCTGGCCCCTGGCCTTGCTTGCGCTCATCTTCTACCCCATCATCTGGCTCGTCACTCTCCCCTTCCGCATCGTCGGCGTGGCGATCACCGGGGTCTTCGCCCTCATCACTGCCATCTTCCTCTTCCCCATCCGCGTCCTCGAAGGCCCCCGCCGCTACGCCTAGGCACGTCGTACTTCGCGGATCACTGGGTACTGTCTACTGTTGACTGTCCTCTATCTCAACCTCCTCCACCTCCACCCCCCACTCCCGCAGCACCCTGAAAACCGTCCCCGCCGAGAACCCCGCCCGCAGCAGTCTTCCCATCACCTTCGCCGACTCCTGCTGTTTCTTTTCTCCCGCCGGCTGCTTCATCCGCTTCCGCGCGACATATTCCCTCGCCAGCGCAACCTCATCCACGCCCTCATACGCCGCACCCACCGCCGCGCCGACGGTCTCTCTCGCCACACCCTTCGCCGCTAGGTCCTGCTGCACCCGCCGCCGCCCGAACTTCTCATTCTCCTTACGCAGTCGCGAATAGTCCGCCGCAAACCGCGCATCGCTCAGGTAGCCCAACTCCTTCAGCCGCGCGACCACCGCCCCCATCGCCTGCTCGCCGTCTTCGCCCTCCGCCGCGCGCGTCTTCATCAACCGGCGCAACTCGCGCTCCGTCCGCATCTTCGCCGCCAGCGCCCGCACCGCATACTCCAGCAACCCCGCCTCGCCCAACGCCTCCCGCTTCCTCGCCTTCTTGTACACCATCACCGGTTGGTCGACCTCATCGTTCTCATCCCCTTGTTTGTCATTCCCGAAGGGAATCTGCTTTTGCGTTTGCTCTACCAACGAACAACGTAGAACGAACAACGGTCAACGCCCCTCCGCATACTTCCCGTTGTGGGTCCACCGATCACACCAATCCCCCACCTCCGCGTTCCACAACTCGGCATTCTGCGGCTTCAGCACCCAATGCCCCTCATCCGGGAAATAAAGCATCTTCGACGGAACCCCCAGCCGCTGCAGCGCCGTAAACAATTCAAACCCCTGCGAATCATCCAGCCGGTAATCCTTCTGCGAATGAATCACCAGTGTCGGCGTCTTCGCATTCTCAATAAACCGCATCGGCGACCACCGCCTAAACGGGTCCTGATCCGCCGGCAGATTCTGATACCGCCAGGGCTGAGCCGGGTGCCCCACACCTCCCCGCTCGTCATTCTGAGCCGCAACCTTCTTTGACCTGTCATTCTGAGGCGTAGCCGAAGAATCCCCGTATTTCGTGCCGCCCATACTCTTCAGGGTTCTCATCGGATCGTACCCCGCACTAAACCCATCCCACCCCTTCGGAAAATCCTCAGGCCGCCGAAACTCCCACTCGTTGAACCACAACTCCTCGGTCGAGCCATAGGCCGCCACCGGGTCATACATCCCGTCATGCGTCACAATGCACTTGAAGCGGTTCGTATGTGTCAGCACCCAGTCCGCCATGAACCCGCCATAGCTCGCCCCCAGCGCGCACTCCCGCGTCTTGTCGAGAAACGGATACTTCGCCTCCGCATAATCCAGCCCCTTCATCAGGTCCTCATACGCGCGCCCGCCCCAGTCGCCGCTCACTTCATCGACAAACTTCTGCCCATACCCCGTCGACCCGCGCCGATTGATCCCCACCACCACATACCCACTCGCCGCCATCAACTCCCAGTTCCACCGATAGCTCCAAGCATCCCCCCAAGCCGTCTGCGGCCCCCCATGCATCAAAAACTTCACCGGATACTTCTTCGCCGGATCAAACCCCGGCGGCTTCAGCAATGTGAACCCCTCGACCTTCGTCCCCTCCGCGCCCGTGAACCAGAAAGACTCCATCTTCTGAGACTTCGAGCTCTGCTAGAAGTCACATCATTGAAGTGAGTCATCGCTGAGCGCATGCATCAGACCCGTCTGCTCAATCGTCGACGATACGGTGTCTCCGAGACCCATCTTCTCCGAGCGAACACGCTTCAAGTATCATTCGCTTCCTCAAGATCCATGAACCTGGAGGGACATCCAATCCCATCGCTCGGGCGACAAGCACCCATACCATTCCAGCAACATATGCAGGTCTGCCATCCGATGCCACGTGGAGATTCACAATACTGCTGAGTTCATTCTCAGATAAAAAGAGCGAAACGTCATCTGACTCTTCGAAACCGCGCATTCCCGGGTTGCGAATGGTAGATGCCGTTGGAATCCGAGCGCCCAACGGAAAATGTCATGCCACCCCGTTATCATACCCCGATGCAAAATCAAGTTCGCTGATGCTGACTGCTGGCTGCCCAACACTGAGCTCATCAACCCAGTCCTCCCGCTTGGCATCGCTCCTTGCTCGACCTTCGTCTCGCTGCGGTCCATAAACCATCAACCGGAACTTATCCGCTTCAAACCCACGCCCGCGCCTGCGACCGGAACGCCAGCCACTTCCCATCCGGCGAATACTCCGGCTCATCATCGCTCCCCGGGCTGAAGTCGACACCTTCACCGCCTTCGCCCCCGGCTCGTCCAGCCTAAGAGTAAACACATCGTTATTCGTCGACGCCGCCGGAACCGGATCGAGATTCGTCACATAAGCAATCTCCTTCGAGTCCGGAGCCCACGCATACCCCTGCGGCCCGCCCAGCGAGAACGTCGGAGTCTCCGCATCCCCCACCGCCGTCGCCGGCGTCAGGTCCCGCACCCCGCTCCCATCCGCATTCACCACCAGCACATGGCTCCGCTTCGCCCCCGTGTAGTGGTCCCAGTGCCGATACAGCAGCCCATCCCACTCCTGTCCCTTCACCGGGCTCGCATCCGCCGCCGCATTCTTCGCCTTATCGCAAGCATCTTCCTCCTCCCACGTCGCCGCCTCCGCCGTCTTCCACGCCGCCACGTCCCGCGTCCCACCCACCACGACAAAAGGCCCACCGCTACCTTTCGAACTGTCATTCTGAGCCGTAGGCGAAGAATCCCCGTAGTTTGTACCGCCGCCAACCCTGAGTGCCGAACCCTTCACCGAGCACCCCGGCCACACACTCGCCACAAACATCAGCCGCTTCGAATCCGGCGACCACACCCCGCCATCCGCCCCGCCGCCGCTCACCCGCGTCAACTGCGTCGCCTTTCCCACCGTCCCCTTCGCCTCATCCCAAGGTGCCATCCAGATGTCGTCCCCCACCGTCATCGACACCCACTTTCCATCCGGCGAAAACCGCCCAAACGTCTCCCCATCCCCAAACGTCACCTGCTTCTCTTTTTGCTTGTCATTCTGAGGCGTAGCCGAAGAATCCCCGTAGTTAGTCCCGCCCCCGCCGCCGTTTCTTGCCCTGTCGTTCTGAGGCGTAGCCGAAGAATCCCCGTAGTTGGTCCCGCCACCGCCGCCGTTCCTTGCCCTGTCGTTCTGAGGCGTAGCCGAAGAATCCCCGTAGTTCGTGCCGCCACCCGCGCTCAACGCCACCACCCACAAATGGTTCACCTTCGTGTTCTTCCCCAAATCCACATCCGTAACCGAGAACAGCACCCACTTCCCGCTCGCCGAAATCTGCGGATCGCTCACCCGCTTCATCGCCATCATGTCGGCAAACGTCATCGCCCGCTTCTGGGTCGTCTGCCCCAACCCCACCCCACACAACAAGGCTCCAACGCCAACCCAGACCACCCCAACTGCAACCACTCGACGCCAACAGTTTCTCATCGCGTCAGTCTAAACCCACCCCCGCCACCCTCCGCCGTATCCGCGGACACAAACTCCAGGGTCAGCCTTCACGCGCGAGCGCGTCCAAGACGGCACGAAGTGCTGTCAAGGGCCAGAAACAATGGAAAACCGCAAATCCCCAGCAACCACGCGCCTATTTCCAATCCGGGCAAAGTACATTTGAGTTATGGCCAAACGCGTACAATTTAAATGGGGGCAAAAAGAGAGCAAAAAGGGCATTGCAGCAGGCTGGATGAGCGAAGTCGCATGGAATCTGATATTTGCCTATAACTCATTTGAATGCTGATATTTACGTGGGGTCAATTTCAGTAAGTGCCGGAATGGAAACGGGTTAGCCACACCCACCCCCCACCCCCCCCGGGGGGGGTGAATCATTGCCCGGAAAGTGTCGTCTAACTCGGTAAACCTGTGCGCTGCACCACCGGAGTCTGACCATGAACCCGCCCGTCCCATTCCGCGCCGCTCTCGTTGCCCTCGCTCTCGCCGGACCGCTCGCCCTGGCCGCCTCCGCGCAACAGGGCTTCGGCCCGCTCGACCCCACCCCGCCCAAGGACCTCACGGTCGACCAGATCATCACCAAATTTGCCGCCCGCGAATCCGACTTCGCCGAGGCCCGCGACAATTACACCTTCCGCCAGTCCGTCAAAGTCGACACCATCGACAACGACACCGGCAAAGTCGATGGCGAATACCAGCAAGTCACCGACATCGTCTTCGACCCGGACGGCAAGCGCGCCGAGCACGTCGTCTTCGCCCCCCAGAACACCCTCGAGCGCCTTATGTTGCAGCAGCAGGATATGGACGACCTCGAACGCGGCTTTCCCTTCGTCGTCACCACCAAGGACCTGCCCAAGTTCGATATCACCTACCTCGGCCGCCAGCGCGTCGACGAACTCGATACCTACGTCTTCGCCATGGCGCCCAAAGTCCCCAGCCTCAAGGACCGCGAATTCAAAGGCAAAATCTGGGTCGATCAGCGGGACTTCCAGATCGTCCTGGTGGACGGCAAAATCGTCCCCGACGACCTGCGCCCCAGCCACGAGAATATCTCTCCGCCCTTCGTCACCTATTACGAGCAAATCGACGGCAAGTACTGGTTTCCCACCTACACCAAGGCGGACGCCACCATCCACGAGCCCGCCACCAGGGACACCCTCGCCGACGACATCCACTTCCGCCAGGTAGTCAAGTACAGTGATTACAAGCAGTTCCGCTCCACCAGCCGCATCATCTACAACGGTGAGGACATCACCAACAAACAGGACCCCGGCACGCCCGCCCAGAAGGGAGCGCCACCACCGAAGTAGTCAGTGCAAGCCGAACTGTTCGTTCTCCGATGTGCGTTGACAGATATCCCGATGTCCAATGTCCGGCCCGCCTTCAACGAACAACGGACAACCGAGAACGGACAACGTCGATCTAAGCCGCCGGCTCCGACTCGAAATAAAGATACCGCCGCCAGCTCGGATCGGCCGACCCGATCATCCGCATAATGTGCCGCGACGTGTGCAGGCTGAACGACCGCGGCTCACGCTGCAGCTTCATGTCGGTCAGCTCGTGCAGCAACTGGTTGCCCTTCCGCCGATTGCATTCGTGGCAGCACGCCACCAGGTTTTCCCAGGTCGATAGGCCGCCGCGCGAGCGCGGAACCACATGGTCCAGCGTCAGCTCGCCGGCCGTTAGCACAACACCGCAGTACTGGCACGCATTCCGATCGCGCAGCAGGATGTTCTTCCGCGAAAGCGCCCGCGTCTGGTGCGGAATCCGGCGATATTCCAGCAGCCGGATCACGCTCGGCATGGCCACATTCATGCGCGCCGCGTGCAGCACCTCACCCTGCTCCTCCTCGGTGCGCGCCACGCCCTTCAGCACCAGCACCAGAGCTCGCCGCGCCCCGCAGATGTTGATCGGCTCGTAGGACGCGTTCAGCACCAGCACCGGCGTCTGCATCGCCGGCTGGCGAAACACACCGATCCGGACATCCAGGTCCGTCGTCAGCCGCGGCGAGCTGTGTCCGGCCGCGTGCCGGTTGCCGCTCACTCGCTGCTTCCGCATCTTCGCCCCTTGCATCGCTCGCTCCTTCGGTTCCAATCTCAGTTCGATCCGAATCCCTGCGCCGCCTGCATTCCGTTCTCTTCCCACATTGCCACGCGCGGCGTCTGCGCTCGCGCCAGCGTCGCAACCCAAACCTTACCCGCGCCCGCTCGCCGCAGCACCCGCGCGCATTCCCGAGCCGTCGCTCCGGTGGTGTAAATGTCGTCCACCAGCAACACCTCGCATCCTGGCGTAAGCCGGCTCGCGTCCGCCGTAAAAGCTCCCGCCAGGTTTCTCCGCCGTGCCGTCGGGTTCAGCTCGAACTGGCTCCGGGTGTCGCGCTGCCGCGTCAGAACTCCAGCTTCCTGTCGCAGCTTCCAGTCCGGAACGCTCCGGCGCAACGTCTCGATCGCCGCATCTGCCAGCAACTCCGACTGGTTGTATCCGCGTTCCCGCTGCTTCGCCGTAAACAACGGCACCGCAACCACAACCAACTCCTGCGCAGCCTCCGCCCGCAGCATCAGGATGGTTTCCGCCAGATGTCCGCCCAATACCTTGGCCACGCCTCGCATCCGCTCGTACTTCAGCAGATGGATCATCTCGCGCAGCTCGTTTTCGTAGACCGCAAACGCAACGGCGCGTTCGAACATCGGCGGCACGGCGCGGCACGGATAACACAGCAGTCCCTCGGCTGGCGCGAAGCGAACGCTCTCCATATCCAGAGCCTCGCCGCAGCAACCGCAAATCGCCATGTCCTGCGGCGGCACCGCCGCCCGACAGGCGTCGCAAATGGGCAGGACTCCCAAACGCAGCAACGGCTCGCCGCACACGCGGCAGTCGGCGGGAAATGCCGTCGTCACCAGATCGTCGAGAACGCCGCGAAGCATCCGGCCCGGGCCAGACAGAGAATGTGGGCGATGTGGGAAGGACTTCGCGATCCGGTCTCGTCCAGATCGCATTCCTGCGCGACCCGCGTCCGATCCAGCGCCTGAACCAGGCGAAGCGCCGGGTGAAACTGGGAGCGTACTCTCATTCAGGCTTGCGCTGAAGATGCACCTCGCTCGGTTGGCGCTCCAGGCCGCTTGGGCCGCGCCTATGGCGGAAGTATAAATCTTCGCGCCCCGGTTCGCCAGCGCGAATTCCATACCGCACGCGCAACCGGGCCTCCGCTGATACACTCCCATCGAAGCTATTTAACCGCGCATTAACACCGGAGAGCACGACCCATGGCCACCACAGCCCCTGTCAAACCCGCCTTCAAACCCTTCGTTCCCGCCAACGAGTCGCGCCCGGAGCTGACCGTCCGCGCACTGGCGCTGGGAGCGTTCTTCGGCGTGGTCTTTGGAGCGGTCACGGTTTACGTCGGGCTGCGCGCCGGGCTGACGGTCGCCGCCAGTATCCCCATCTCCGTGCTGTCGATCTCCATTCTTCGAGTGTTTGGCCGCGCCAGCATCCTCGAAAACAACATTGTGCAGACGACAGGAAACGCCGGCCAGTCCATCGCCTCGGGCGTCATTTTTACGCTGCCCGCGCTGGTCTTCCTCGGCTTCGATCTTCAATCGAGCCGTATCTTTGCTCTCGCACTCTTCGGCGGCTGGCTCGGCGTACTCTTCATGATCCCGCTTCGCCGCCAGCTCATCGTGGAGGAGCACGGCGTTCTCGTCTATCCCGAAGGCACCGCCTGCGCGGATGTGCTTATCTCCGGCGAACGCGGCGGCAGTTTCGCCTCGCGCGTCTTCCTCGGTCTCGGAATCGGCGGTCTCTACACGCTCTTCCAGAACGACGGCCTCTTTGCGCTCTGGCCGGGCAGCCCACACTATGAGCCAGACTTCGGCCCGCAGCACCTGCTCAAAGGTGGCAGCATCCGCGCCGACTGCACGCCGGAGTATCTGGGTGTCGGCTACATCATCGGAGCGCGTGTTGCCGCTATCATGTTTGCGGGCGGAGTGTTTTCGTGGCTGGTGCTGATGCCCGCCATCCACTTCTTCGGCTCAGGCCTCACCCACCCGCTCTACCCATCGACCAAGCTCATCAACGAGATGTCGCCGCCCGAACTGTGGTCGGCCTACGTGCGACCCATGGGCGCGGGCGCAGTCGCGTGTGCCGGACTCATCACTCTCATCCGCAGTCTGCCCACCATCGTCGGCGCTCTCACCCAGGGGTTCAGGAAAGCCGGAAGCCGACTCGCTGCCACCGCCCAGCCGTCACGCATCGAACGTGACCTTCCCCCCAGCGTGGTTCTTGGCGGCAGCGCAGCGCTGATCGTGCTCATGTTCCTCTTCCTTCAATTCAAGCCCATCCCCGGAGCCTATGTCGGCCCGCTGGCCAACCTCGCCGCCGCACTGCTGATCGTCGTCTTCGGATTCCTCTTTGTCACTGTCTCCGCGCGCATCGTCGGAATCGTCGGTTCGTCGGCATCGCCCGTCTCCGGCATGACCATCGCCACGCTCATGGCTACCGCCGCCATCTTCCTGGTCAAGGGCTGGACCGCTCCCGCTTTCGGCGCGCTCGCCATCACCGTGGGCGGCGTCGTCTGCATTGCCGCCTCGAATGCCGGCGACACCAGCCAGGACCTCAAGACCGGCTATCTCGTCGGATCGACACCCTGGAAGCAGCAGGTCGCGCTGATCTTCGGCGTAATGGTCTGCATCTTCTCCGTTGGCGCCACCCTGAACGCCATGAACCGCGCGTATGAGCAGTTCCACCGCATGCAGAAACCAATCGCCCTCTCCCTCGCCAGCCTGCCCGATGGGGTGCAGAGTCAGGGCGCATTCACCCGCGACCGCATCGACCTGACCACGCCGGGCGACACCCAAAACCGGCAGCCGCTTACTGGCGCCAGCCATTACATCCTGCTCAACTCCATCGGCTCCAGCACCATCGAGGACGGCAAGTACCTCTACAACCCCGCTACCGGCCAGATTGAAATCCAGTGGGTCCAGGGCATTGGCAGCGAGAAAGCCGCCGCCCCGCAGGGTCGCCTGATGGCCACCGTCATCAACGGCATCCTCTCGCGCAAGCTGCCCTGGACCCTGGTGCTGCTGGGTGTTGCCCTGGTGATCGTCGTCGAACTGCTCGGCGTCCGGTCGCTGACCTTCGCTGTCGGCGCATACCTTTCCATCGCCACGACTCTCGCCATCTTCGTCGGCGGCGTTATGCGCTGGATGGTCGACGCCGCCATGATCCGGCACGCCGAACGCGCCCGCATTGCCGCCAACCCCGACGAGATTGATCCCTCGACCGGCCTGCCCGTGCCCACCAGCGTCACCCCCGCGCTCGACAACGAGAGCGAGATCTCGCCTGGGAGCCTCTACGCATCCGGCCTCATCGCCGCCGGCGGCATCGTCGGCCTGCTCGGCGTCTGCGCCCGCCTGGCGGAAGGTGTGTCGGAACAGCGCGGAGGCCATTGGCAACTCTTCCACTTCAGCAACCAGAATCCGCTGTATCACGACTGGGTCGGCGTGCTGATGTTCGCGCTGCTCGCCTTCAGCCTCTACTACTTCGCCCGTAAGCCCCTGAAGCAGCGGCCGTAGCTATCGCAGCAGATCTTCTAACGTCGTTGACAAGTCTGTCTTCTCGTCACGGTACTTCACGATCAACGGCGTGTAGACGCTTAACCCCATCTGCTTGCCGTAGCCGCCGGTCACCGCGCGCGAGCCCGGCACGACTACCGCGCCCTCGGGAATGATCAGCGGCACTTCAGCGGTCGCCTTCAGGATCGCGCCATTCACCACGTCATACACCGGCGTTCCCCGCGTCAGCATGGTTCCCGCCGCCAGCACCGCGCGCCTGCGCACAATCGTGCCTTCGTAGACCCCGGTATTCCCGCCCACCAGCACGTCGTCCTCGATAATCACCGGCGCAGCGTTCACCGGCTCAAGCACGCCACCAATCTGCGCCGCCGCCGACAGATGAACCCGTTTGCCAACCTGCGCGCACGAGCCCACCAGCGCGTGCGAATCTACCATCGTGCCCTCGTCCACATACGCGCCCACATTCACATACGCCGGAGGCATCATCACCACGCCGCGCGCCACAAACGCACCGGACCGCACCGAGCTTCCGCCCGGCACAATCCGCACGCCATCCTCCGGCTGGAACGTCCGCGCCGGGTAGGTGCCTTTGTCCACAAACGTTACCTGCCGGCACGAGCTCCACGGATGGCCTCGTTCCTCGTACCCCACCACCGACATATTCTCGAGCGTGCCAATGCGGAAGCCCAGCAGAATTCCGCGCTTCACCCACGCGTTCACGCGCCAGCCGGTCGGCGCACCGGCATCCGGCTCGGCGGCGCGCAGCGTTCCCGCCTCCAGCGCCGTACGTAGTTCCAGAAACGCCGCCAACGCTTCCTTCTCGCCGACAGCATCTGCCCCTGCGCCAAACCACTGCTCAATTCGCGTTTCCAGGCTCTCAGTTGTCATCTTGCTTCGATTGTAGCGGCGTGCAGCAGGCCCAACTCACTCAGCATCGCCTCCAGTTTCTGCCGCGTAGCAGCAGTCACCGGGACCATCGGTAACCGGAGCCGTTCTTCGATCCGCCCCATCAGCGCCAGCACCGCCTTCACCGGCGCCGGGCTCGGCTCACTGAAGTGCGCCTTCATCAGCGCCGCATACTTGCAGTTGACAGCCTGCGCTGTCGGCCAGTCACCCTGCAGCGCCGCGTTCACCAACCTCGCCATCTCCGCGGGAATTACATTCGACGCGACCGAGACCAATCCTGCTCCGCCCAGCGCCAGCACCGGCAGCGCCATGCCGTCGTCGCCCGAGAGCACTTTGAAGTGGCTCGGCACCTGCGCGATTAGCTCCGTAATTTGCGCCACGTTGCCGCTCGACTCCTTGATGCCGATGATGTTCTCAATCTCGGCCAGCCGAAGCACCGTCGCAGGCTCCAGGTTCACGCCCGTCCGCGACGGAATGTTATACAGCAGGATCGGGAGTTCTATCGCCTCCGCAATGGCGCGGAAGTGCTGGTACTGACCCTCCTGACCGGGCCGGTTGTAGTACGGATTCGCTGTCAGCAGGCCGGTCAGCCCCGGCACCTTCGCCAGCTTCTTCGCCCGCGCCACTGCCTCGCTGGTCGAGTTATGCGTACATCCACCAAATACTGGCGCCCGCCCCGCAGCCGTCTCGACCGTCAGGTCCACAACACGCAGCCACTCCGCCTCGCTCAGCGTCGAGGCTTCGCCGGTGGTGCCGCATGGGATCAGGAAATTGACGCCCGATTCGATTTGCCAGTTCACCAGCCGGACGAGCGCCGCCTCGTCGATTCCGCCATCCCCGCCGAACGGGGTTACAAGTGCTGTGCCACACCCTGAGATTTCCATCGCGACTGTGAGTTTACCTTTTATGCTCCGGTAAAGTCGCGGAATTCCAGGCTGAGTCCGCAGCCTTCGGCGGCAGCACCCACATCATCGCCACAATACTGATCAGGGCCAGCGAGGCCGCCGGCCGCCAAAACGCGGCCGGAATCGCCATAAGATACAACGTCACCGATGCAATCTGCTTGCCCCAGCTTGCGTGTGCAGGGGCAGCACTCTGCCTCCGCACCTGAAGCCACAACGCCATGTAAGACACACCCGGCAGAATGCTGACCGCGGCGTATAGCGCAGTCGAGAAAGGCGATAAGCCTCTTGTCCCGATCCAGTCTGTGGCAAACGGAAAGAGCGACAGGCAAAAGAGGAAGATCAGGTTCGCCCACAGGATTCCGTGACTGGCGGTTTCCAACTCGTCAATCAGGTAGTGGTGATTCACCCAGTAAATCCCAACCTGGACAAAAGTCAGCAGGTAGAGAAAGAGCGTTGGCCAAACCATCAGCAGACCGGCCCACCCATCCTGTGCCGGCACCTTCAGTTCCAGCACCATGATGGTGATGATCACCGCAATCACGCCATCGGAAAACGCCTCCAGGCGCGCCGGACTCAACCGCTGCCTGCTCATTCCGATACCCTAGCACGGAATAACGCTGGGGCTCGGCTATGGAACGCCGCCCAATTTCAGTTAAACCCACTCGCCCGACCGCATCAGCGGCTCACTGGTACCGCCCGCAGCGATTCCGTCCACATCCATCTGCGCCGAGCCAATCATCCAGTCCACGTGGATCAGGCTCGAGTTCGCCCCCAGCGCCGTCAGTTGCTCGTGATCCATCTTCTCGCCGCCAATCAGGCAAGTCGAATAAGCCTGCCCCAGCGCAATATGGCTCGCCGCATTCTCATCGAACAGCGTGCTCCAATACAGAATGCCCGACGCGGCAATTGGCGATGACGCCGGCACCAGCGCCACCTCGCCCAGCCGCCGAGCTCCGTCGTCGGTGGAGATCAACCGGTTCAGCACATCCTCGCCCGCGGTCGCCGTCGCCTCCACGATCTTCCCGCCCTCGAATCGGCAGCGGATGTTCTCAATCAGCGTCCCTTGATGCGACAGTGGCTTCGACGCTCGCACCAGGCCATCCACTCGGTCTTTGTGCGGCGTCGTAAAGCACTCCTCGGTGGGAATGTTCGGCTGGCAGTACACGCCATTGCCCGCGGTCGTTCCGCCGCCGGCCCACAGATGCTGGTCTGCCAATCCCACCTTCAAATCGGTCGACCCGTCGGCCGACTTGAAGTGCAGCGCCGCGAATCGCTTCGCATTCAGCATATCCACGCGCTGCTTCAGCCGCGCCCCATGCTCCAGCCAGTCGCTCACCGGATCATCGCCCGTAATACGCGATGCCTGGAAGATCGCCTCCCACAGCTTCCGAACCGCTTCGTCCACCGGTTCGCCGGGAAACACCAGCTTCGCCCACTCCGGCGTCGCTGCCGCCACAATCGTCCAGTTGATCTCGTGCCGCGTAATCAGTTCCATCGCCGGCTTGCTCGCCTTGGACATCGCCACATTCGCGCGCGCCACCTTCGCCGGATCCTGCCCCGCCAGCAGCGCCGGGTTCGCCCCCGCGATTGCCATACGCGCCGCGCCATTCTTGAATGCGGTCGCAATCGCCTCCTGCAGCCACACCGGCGCATAGTCGAAGCTGGCGTCCGGTGCATGCTCGAACCGCGACAGCACCGACGGATCGTCCGCGTACAGCGTCGTTACCAGCAACGCACCGGCGCGGTAGGCATGGTCGACAATCCGCCGCACCAGGGGCAGAGCGTCGATCGGCGCGGTCAGCACCAGTTCCTGCCCCGCGCGCAGTCCCAGGCCCACACGCACGGCAACCTCAGCCAGCCGGTCAAGCTTTTCATCGAAGGAAAGCGAAGCAAACGAAGGAGCGGAAACAGTGGAGGAAGCACTCATACTCTCCACGATAGGGCGCGGAAAATCGAAACGCAAACCCTCGCCGCGATCATCCCTTAGCCACCTTGCTTTTTTGTTCGTATGCGGACTTGATCGCTTCATACTTTGCCTGCAACTCATCCAGTTCCAGGTCGCTCAGGTTCTCAATATCGATCATCTGATTCTGCGCCTTCTCCCCGGCACGAATCAGTTCGTTTAGCTTGAGGTTGATGGCCCGGGCGTCGCGGTTCTGCGTGTTCTGGATCAGAAAAACCATAAGAAACGTAACAATAGTCGTTCCCGTATTGATGACTAGCTGCCACGTATTCGAATAGTGAAAAGTGGGCCCGATAACTGCCCATATCACGATGACGAATCCAGCTCCGGCAAAGGCCCATGGGGAGCCGAGCCAAGCGGATGCCGCTGCGGCAAATCTACCGAAGCTATCGTTTGTGGTCCTCACCTTCACCTCAACGGGAGCCTTGCTCATCAGTCCCCTCGATTCGCTTTACTGGCCATACGTCGCGCATGAGTTGGAGTGGCCACACGCGCCTTCAAAACTGCCTATAGCTTCTCCCAAACATCCCGGAAGTCATAGCACCCGGTCCGCGTCGCCAGCCATTCTGCAGCGCGTACTGCGCCTTCCGCAAATCCGCGCCGCGAGAAAGCCTCATGCGTCAGTACGACGCGGTCGGCATCGCTCGCCGCCACCAGCACATGTGTCCCCTTCGCATCGCCCTCGCGGACGGATTCAACGGGCACAGCAATTTTCTTTCCCGCGCCGCGTTCCACCATCTCCGCAATCGAGATCGCGGTTCCCGACGGCTTATCCAGCTTGGTCACGTGGTGCGTCTCCACCACCGAAAACTCGTAGCCTGCCCGCGACAGCGAAGCCCCCATCTCCTCCGCCAGCTTCAGCATCACCTGTACGCCGATCGAATAATTTGTCCCGTAGAGCAGCCCCGCGCCTTTGCGTTCCGCCAGCCCGCGCATGTCCGCCAGCTTGCCGTACCAGCCTGTGGTCCCCACTACCATCTTGCCGCCGGTCGCCAGCACGGCGCGCATATTCTGCACCACCGCCTCAGGCGTGGTGAAGTCGATCACTACGTCGAACCCCGCCACAAACGGAGGAGTCAACGCGGACGCGCCGGCATTTTCCAGCACGTCCAACCCGCTCACACTGTGGCCGCGCTCGCCCGCAATCTCCGCCACCAGCTTGCCGGTCTTTCCCTGTCCAAGCACCAAAATCCGCATAGCGACAGTCTATCGCGCTCAGGATTCAATCGGCGCTGCCCGGTGCGGATTAGCCTTAAGCCTTGGCCGCAACCGCCCTGGCATCGGTATCAAACACGGTCGGATCGGGGTTCTGGAAGAACTCCGCATGCAGCGACCGTACAGCCTCCTCCACGTCCGACTCCTCGATCATGAAGCTCATGTTAATCTCGCTCGCGCCCTGCGAGATCATGCGCACGTTGACGTGCCGGATAGCCGAAAACACCCGGCCCGAGATCCCGCTTCGCCCGCGAATGTCCTCGCCCACCATGCAGATCAGGGCCTTGTGCCCCTCCAGCTTTACATCCGCAATCTTGCCCAGTTCCTCGCAGATCTCCGGCAGCCGCTCGTTCGAGTCCACCGTCACCGAGATGCTTACCTCGCTGGTCGAAACCATGTCAATCACGCAGTGA
This sequence comes from uncultured Acidobacteriaceae bacterium, assembly GCA_963764735.1. Lineage (GTDB taxonomy): Bacteria > Acidobacteriota > Terriglobia > Terriglobales > Acidobacteriaceae > Edaphobacter. The sequence continues at coordinate 2,958,681 of CAVXTS010000002.1, read as the reverse complement.
TATTTGTCGAAAACGTCGAAAACGTCCTTCAAATACCCATGCGACATCAGCATCCGGCTCGCTACCACGTCGATGATCGTCAGCCGCTTCTTGGCCGCGATGCACTTGAATGGACTCGCGCACGGCGGCGCCATCGCCGTAATCTTGGTCCCCTCGTTCTCCGCGTTGCGCGAGTTCAGCACCCATACGGGAATGCTCTTCTGCACCGCCGGCAGGATGGTCGCCGGATGCAGCACCTTCGCTCCGAAGTACGCCAACTCCGCCGCCTCCTCAAAGCTAATCGTCTTCACCCGCAGGGCATCCGCGCAGATGCGCGGGTCCGTGGTCATAATGCCGTTCACGTCAGTCCAAATCTCAATCGCGCCGGCATGCAGGCCGCCGCCCACCAGCGCCGCGGTGTAGTCGCTGCCGCCGCGTCCCAGCGTGGTTGTAATCCCCTCCACCGTCGCCCCGATAAACCCGCCCATCACCGGCGTGTGTCCACCCTCGACCAGCGGCAGCACCAACTCCGTCAGCTTCGCCTCGATCGCAGCCTCCTGTGGCGCAGCCTTGCCGAAGTGGTCGTCGGTAACGATGCATTTCCGCGCGTCCACATGCACGCCGTTCATCCCATGCTGCGCAAATGCCGCCGCAAGCATCTGCGACGAAGTCCGCTCGCCGAAACTCACCACCTTGTCGGTCGTGCGCGGCGTCAACTCGCCCACCGCCGCTATGCCGCGAAGCAGATCGTCCAGCGAGTCAAACCTCTTGCAGACCTCCGACCGGATCTCGGTAAACAAATCTCCGCACAACAACTCAGCCGCCGTATCCAAATGTCGATTGCGCAGCCGCGATGCAATCGCCAACGCGCCCTTCTTATCGCCGCGACCCGCCGCCGCAGCCGCGGCCAGCAACTGATCGGTAACCTTCGCCATGGCCGACACCACCACCACCGGCTGCAGCCCGCGCTCCCGCCGTCCGCGCACGATCGCTGCCGTGCGCAGCATGGCCTTGGCGTCCTCCACCGACGTCCCGCCGAACTTCATCACCACCACGCGTGGTCTAACTTCGCCCACCCTCTTCGCCTCGCTCATGCCAACACCATTCCGGGTGCCCCATCCTTCGCGCTCTTGCGAAGGGTGGGATGTAAACTGCCCAACCAGCCCTGCGCCTCGCTCATGCCAGCACCGCATCCCGCTGCGGCACGGGCTTCCTGGCATCCAGCTTGCCCAGCCGCGCCAGCACCTCGGCATTCAGCACCGCCGCGCCCGCCGCACCGCGAATCGTGTTGTGGCTCAGCACCACAAACTTCCAGTCCAGCAGGTTGCACTCCCGTAGCCGTCCCACCGTCGACGCCATCCCATGCCCGCGCATCCGGTCCAGCCGCGGCTGCGGCCGGTCCACACTCGCATCAAACTCCACCGGCTGCTCCGGGGCGCTGGGCAGTTTCTGCCCTGCCAGTGGCGCAAACTCGCTCCAGGCCGCCAACACTTCCTCGCGCGTCGCCTTCCTCCGGAACTTGATCGATACGCACTCCGTATGCCCGTCTTCCACAGCCACGCGGTTGCAGTGTGCGCTCAGCTTGGCGTCCAGCATGTGGACCGCACTGCCATCCAGCCGTCCCAGCAGCTTGCCCACCTCTTCCTGCAGCTTTTCTTCCTCGTTCTTGATGAACGGCACAACATTCCCTAGGATGTCCAGCGATGCCACACCCGGATATCCCGCGCCGCTCACCGCCTGCATGGTCGACACAAACAGGCTCTCAATCCCGAACCGCGCCTCCAGTGGTTTCAGCGCCAGCACGAGCCCAATCGCGCAGCAATTCGGGTTGGTCACGATAAATCCGCCGCTCTCCCTCCGCCAGCTCTGCCGCTCGATCAGCCCCAAATGGTCCGCGTTCACCTCCGGCACCACCAGCGGCACATCCGCGTGCATGCGGAACGCGCTCGAGTTCGACACCACCGCGCAGCCCGCAGCCGCAAACTTCGGCTCCAACTCGCGCGCAATGTCCGCGTCCAGCGCGGCAAAGATAATCTTTGGCAGCTCGCCGTCCGGCGTGCCCTCGGGAACATTCGGCATCACCGTCATCGCCGCGATGCGTGCCGGCAGCGGCGTGTCCAGCTTCCACCGGCACGCCTCGCCGTAAGTCTTGCCCGCGCTGCGATCACTGGCTGCCAGCCACGCAATCTCAAACCACGGATGATTGTTCAACAATTGAATGAAGCGCTGGCCAACCATGCCCGTAGCGCCAAGAATGCCAACTTTTCGCCGTTCCATATCCTCTTAGAATACCTTGCCCGGCTTCCCAGAGTCACCTGCGATAAATCGCCGTTCCCGCGCCAAACCCCGCGCCGCCTTTACGGAACCTGGCTTCCTACCCCGCAATTCTGCCGCTCAATCGGGCCCCCCGGACTCGCAACCGTCAAGCTGAACTCGCAGTTGATGTGCGAGTTGCCCTGGGCGATCCGCGGATAGACATACAGAGTATGTCGGTCGGCGTTATAGACCGTCAGCGACGTATCGGCCCCGATCCCGCTCAGTTGGAACGCCAGTTCGCCGGACGACGAACCCGATCGCTGCGCCAGCACCGCCGTGCCCCCACCGCGCAAACCCCAACCCACCAAAACCGCAACTCCGACCAGTACAAGGTCGCGCACCACCGGATGCAGACGCATAGCACTCTCCGTAAAATGAGATAGATACATCGGAGAGACTCTCCAACCCGTGGTCCGTTATCCAGTCAACCAAGGTCCGCGCGAATAAAATCCGCTAGTCGCGATGCCGCCGTCGCGAATGGTAACTGCCCGACCCGGCCCACACCATCACCGCCGTCACTAGGTGGATCAGGAACCATAGGCTGATTCCCTGGTCCTGGTAGATCAGATACAGCACCAGGACCCGCGGCAGCAGAATCGCGACCACCAGCGGCAACCAGCCATGCACGTGGAAGGGCAGCATCGCCGATTCCAGCCAATACACCGCCAGCGCAATCCGCGGAAGAAACAGCGAGAACACCAGGAACCACAGCGGCAGCGTATGAATCGTCCACATCAACTGAAAGCTCATGGCGCATCACCCTAAATTTTGGTTGGATGCCGATCCTCTGCAACCAGGCCAACAACCACCCTGCATCTGGCCCTGAATTTCTCCGTCGCTCTCAACTTTCCGGCCCGCCGTTGCCGTAAACCCGGGGTCTGGGTCAGGAAGCCGCGCGCCGGCACGCAACTTTCGTGGTAGCCAGACCGGTCCTTCCTACGTCTCCATCGCCGCCATTACCGCATCCGCAAACGCGCCGGTCCCGCTGGTTCCGCCCACGTCCCGAGTCAGCACTTTCCCATCGGCATACACCTTCTCCAGCCCAGCCTGGATCCGCTCGGCCGTCTCCGCCTCGTGAATGTGATGCAGCATCAGCACCGCACTCTGCAGCAGCGCCGTAGGATTCGCCAGGTCCTTGCCCGCAATGTCCGGGGCAGACCCATGCACCGCCTCAAAAATCGCGCACTCGGTTCCCAGGTTCGCTCCCGGAACCAATCCCAGCCCTCCTACAAAGGCACTGCACAGATCGCTGATGATGTCGCCGTAGAGGTTCTCCGTTAGCACAATATCGTACTGGTACGGATTCAGTACCAGTTGCATGCAGGTGTTGTCGACGATGTGTTCCTTGTACTCGACCTCGGGATAGGTCATCGCCACGCCCCGGCAGCAGCGCAGAAACAGCCCATCCGACAGCTTCATGATGTTCGCCTTGTGGATCGCGTGCACCTTCTTTCGCCCATGCTTGCGCGCGTAGCTAAAGGCAAACTCCGCAATCCGCGTCGACGCCTTCTCCGTAATGATCTTCAGTGACTGCACCACGCCCGGCACAATCTCGTGCTCCAGCCCCGCGTACAGATCTTCCGTATTTTCCCGCACGATGATCATGTCGATCCCCGGGTAGCGCGTCTTCAGCCCCGGCAGGTTCTTCACTGGCCGAAAGTTGGCATAGAGCTCGAACTTCTGCCGCAGCGCCACGTTGATCGACGAGAACCCCCCGCCCACCGGAGTCGTCACTGGCCCTTTCAGCGCCACCTTGTTCTCTTCAATCGAGCGGTACAGCTCCTGCGGAATGTACTCCCCAAACCGCTCGAACGCCTCCGCGCCCGCCGCAAACTTGTGCCAGTCGAACGCCACGCCGGTCGCCCCGCCCGCCGCCTCCACAATCCGCACCACTGCCGCTGATACCTCCGGCCCTATCCCATCCCCGGGGATCAACGTCACCGCATGCTTCATCTTCGCCATCGTTCTCTCCACGTTCTCCGTTGCACGTTCTACGTTGTACGTCAAAGTGTCGCGAGTTTCTCGCCTTCAACGGACAACGTACGACGTACAACGGTCAACGCTCACGTACAACGGTCAACGTCTATTCTTCACATCTCTTCCGCCCAACAACTCTTCCAGCTCCGCCTTGAACTCCCTCACATCCTTGAAATCCCGATACACGCTGGCGAAGCGGATATACGCTACCGTATCGATCTCCTTCAGCCGCAGCATAATCAGCTCGCCCACCTCGCGCGTCGACCGCTCCCGCTCCGACGAGTCCACCACAAACGCCTCGGTCTCATCCACAATCCGCTCCAGCGCCGCGCCGGAGACCGGCCGCTTCTGGCAGGCGTGCAGCAGCCCGGTCAGCACTTTCTGGCGGTCAAACTTCTGCCGCGTGCCGTCCTTCTTCACCACCATGTAGGGAATCTCGTCGATGCGCTCGTACGTGGTAAAGCGCTTATTGCACTTCTCGCACTCGCGCCGCCGCCGGATCGCATCCGCCTCTTTGCTTTCGCGCGAATCCACCACGCGGTCCTGCGCAAACCCGCAATAAGGACACTTCATCGTCCGCACATCGTTGAAAACAAAATAGCCACCGTCAATCCCGATTCTACCAGCGCGACACGGCTCACTACCCAACTGCTTCAGCGTCGGCAGCAATGTCAGTTTCCCCTCTGACGAACTGTCGGGCGTTTACACTCACTGACATGGACTTCAGAGTAAGTTCGCATTTTGGCGCTCCTTATGCGAATGCCATCACTTTCAGGCATGAGCGTGCCGCTGCACACCTACCCTCGGGCCGAGGTCACAGTCACTACTTCATCCGCCGGACGTGGTCCTGGACTTTGGAATCACAGGCAAGTATGAACCGCATTCCACTAACTCTGCAAGATCGGACAGCAGCGGCGGAGCGATATTTGGAACGCATGCATTCTCGCAGAAGATCCCGGGCACTTCGAAATCTTTACGGATCGGTTTTCTTCCGATCCGATTGTCCAGGGTCATGCGGAGCATCAGATGGTCGAGGAGTATTTACATATCGTTAGACTTATCGCCCCAATGAGGGAAACCCTTTGCTGAACATCGATAGCTGTTACCGCTTCCTAAAACCAGTCGACGGTTACCCGAAGTACGATCCCGTACTCGTATTCTCGTCATGAGACCGAACAGCGGACACCGACGTAACCACACTCACCCGCTATCGCATAACCGATCAACGGCAGCGTCGAAATGATCCACTTGCCTGCATTCTCCCTACCGATAAGCCGATCTCACACAATCCACCCGCCGCCCACCACCTCATCCCCGTCATAAAACACCGCACTCTGCCCCGGAGTAATCGCCCGCTGCGCCTCATCGAACTCCGCAGTCACGCGATCCTCACCGTCACCCCGCAGCGTAGCCCAGGCCGGCTCATGCCGGTGCCGAATCTTCACCCGCACCCGCATCTCCCCCCTCAGCCGCCCCACCGAAATCCAGTTCAGCCGCTCCGCCCGCAGCTCCCGCGACATCAACTCCTCATCCGCACCCACCGTCACCCGGTGCGAATCCGGATGGATCGCCAGCACGTACTTCGGCCCCGAATTCGCAGCCACCGCCAGGACTCCCGCCAATCCCTTCCGCTGCCCCACCGTAAACCCGTGAATCCCCTCGTGCCGCCCCACCACCTCGCCGCCGGCCGTCACCAGTTCGCCCGCCGAATCCGGCACCGCCTCGCCCTTGCTCCTCCAGATACGCCGCGATAAACACCGAATAATCCCCACCCGGAATAAAGCAAATCTCCTGCGAATCCGGCTTCTGCGCCAGCGCCAGCCCAGCCTCCGCGGCCATCACCCGCACCGCCGGCTTCTGCATCTCGCCCAGCGGAAACAGCGTCCGCGACAACTGCTCCTGCGTCAGCCCAAACAGAAAATACGTCTGGTCCTTCGACTTGTCCGCTGGCCGCGACAATATCCATCGCCCGCGCTCCGCGTCCCATCGGTTTCGCGCATAGTGCCCGGTCGCAATCCGCTCCGCGCCAATCTGCCGCGCGCCGTCGCCAGCAGCGCGTCGAACTTCAGATGGTTGTTGCACAGCGTACACGGGATCGGCGTGCGCCCCGCCAGATACTCATCAACAAACGGCCGCACCACCTCCGCCTCGAATCGCGCCTCCTGGTTCACCAGGTAGTAGGGAATCCCCAGGTGTTCCGCCACCGCCCGCGCGTCATACACATCGTCAATGGAGCAGCATCGCCCGCGCACCGCCTCGGGCATGCCCTCGTGGCCTGCCAGCCGCCGCTGGTTCCACAGTTGCAGCGTCAGTCCCACCACGGCATGCCCCTGTGCACGCAGCAGCGCCGCGGCGGCCGAGGAATCCACTCCTCCCGACATGGCAACGGCGATTGTTTCAGCCTGCGGCATCCTGCTTCCAGAATAGCCGTTTCCCGCCTGGCTCGCAGCCGCCGTCGCCTACTGCCCGGGCGCCGCCATCGGCGAATCCGGCTTCACGTCCCCGCAATCCGACCCAAGGTAGGTGTACGTCGATGTGCCGTCCATCGTCGCATTCGCCGAGTGTCCATTCGCACTCATGGCCACCGTCATGTGGGTTGTTCCCGTCCCATGCTCGCTGTCCGCCATCGTGAACTGGGCGTGACCGGACGCGGTGCCCTGTGCACTGGTGCAGCTAATGTCGAACGACAGGGAACTCGCCGTCTGCTGCTCATTGCTGAACGTGCACTTCATCCCGCCCTTCTGCTGCGCCTGGTTGAACAGGTCGTTCACCGTCATCGTACTTGCCACGCACGATTTCACCGTCGACGATGCGGGCTTGGGCGCGGTGCCGCCCATCATCGACCGCACCTGTGCCTGTTGCGCCGCCGGCATGGCCGCAATCTTCGCCTCTACGTCCGGTGGCAGAGCCATCTGCACCGACGAGGTGAACTGCGTCTGCCACAGACCCTGCTTGATCGGGCTGCTCGACATCCCCTGAGCCAGTGCCACAGTAGAGAATAGGACCAGAACTGCATTCCTGCCGGCGTGCCTTGTCGTGCACAGGATCAACGGCTTCAAGGGGGTCATCGCGCACACTCCTCGGATCAAGTTTTGGGCCCGGAATCCCGGAAGGGTATCACGTCCTACACCAACCCTGCCAAGCCGCCCAATCCAACTCCCCACCGCTCCCTGCATCCCGATCAATCTCATACTCCAGTAGTGCACCCTTTCGTTACTCCGGTATGCTCAGAGTGCCTCAATCATTGCGCCGGATCAGCGAGCGCCGACGGGGGTAAACTCCAGTGTCCCAGCGACCTAACGCCGCGAGAACCACGATCATCGCCCTCTGCATGGCGGCGCTTGCCCTCTGCGGCCCCACTGCCTACGCCGGCCCACCCTTCCAGACCGACGACCCCGACCCCGTCGAGTATCGCCACTTCGAGATGTACGCCTTCGAACTCTCCGACTCCACCGGCAAGAACGCCGGGGGCAGCGCTCTAAATGCCCCCAGCTACGAGGTCAACTATGGCGTCGTCCCCAACGTCCAGCTCCACCTCGTTCTCCCGGTTGGGGCCGTCTTTATCCCCAATGGCCCTGCATACTACGGTCTCGGAGATATGGAACTCGGTGCCAAAGTTCGCTTCGTCAAAGAAACCAGGCACGTTCCCGAGGTCGGCATATTTCCCTTCTTCGAGTTGCCCACCGGCGACGCTGCCAAAACCCTCGGAGTAGGAGGTATGTGGTACCGCATGCCCCTCTGGCTTCAGAAATCCTGGGGGCCCGGTGACCGTCAGTGGACCAGCTACGGGGGCGGCGGCGAAGTCGTTTTCTCAGCCGCTGGTTATGGCAACGGATATAAGGATTTTCCCTTCTCCGGCCTGCTTGTCCAGCGCCAGCTCAACAAGAAATGGGCCCTCGGCGCGGAACTCTTCGGCCACGGAGCCGAGGGCGAAGCCGCCATCAGCACCCGCGCCTCCACCCTCCTCGATCTCGGCGGCATCTACGAGTTCCGCAAGTTGGATGAAGGGGGCTTCGACCTGCTCTTCGCCGCCGGCCGCAGCATTTACGGCCAGCCCGAAACCTACACCTACCTCGCCGCCTATTGGACCTGGGGCCCCGGCGGCGGCGATGTCAATTCCGGTGACAGCGCCAAGCCCACCTCCGGCCAAAAGATGCTCACTGCTCTTACCCGCCTGCGCCCCCGCTGACGAACGTCTTCCGACTTGAGCGAAACTCAGAGCCGGGCAACTCAGCTTACGTCGCAACCGGTTCGCTCGCCTCGGGTACACGAGTGAACTCCCAGCGAACACCCTGGTACAGGACCACCCACAGCAAGCTTACCGAAGCAATCCACGTCTTGGTGGTTTCATCGCCGGTGCTCATGATGATGATCTGCACGAAGAGATACGATGCTCCAGCTAGAAGCCACGCCTTGGTCCGTCCAACCTCGACGGCAAGCGCGACAATCGCCGGAAGGCCCAGCACAAAATCATGCGCCCAGAAATACGGTGCCGTTCCAATCGACACCAGCAGCAGCAGCGGGAGCCGTTCCTCCCACGTCCACGCGGCGCGATGCTTCATCCAGTACCAGGCGAACCACATCACCCCAACCGCGCTGGGCAGGAATTGCAGCCACACATGCTGCACCCCGAAGATGGCCCGCAGCGCGCCTCCCACCCCGCAGGGCGTATCCACCGCCGCCTGCACCGTTTCGTGAAAGTAGCCCAGCACATTGCGATTGAACGCAATCGCCGCCAGCGACATCCCCACAGCGCATAGCGCCGGAGTAATCAGCATCGACCACTTCCGCCTGCGGATCGCCCACAGCAGAATCGCCAGCAGCACCAGGTACAGCAGATGCGGCTTCAGACCGAACAGTAGCAGGCACACCCCCGCCAGCACATACCGTTTCCGGCGCAGCGCGACCAGAAATCCGGTGATTCCCACCAGGATGAGCGGCGTAATCTGCCCCATGTGTTCTGCGGTCGCTGCAGGCAGAAAGGTCGCCACCAGCACCAGCGCGATCCACCGTTGCCGGTGCTCGCCCCCAAAATAGCGCCACAGCACCAGCGCACACGCAATCTCAAGCGCCACGGAGATCACCAGCCACGCATGGTGCGCCGCCGCAAACGGCAGCAGCCCCAGGAGGGCTACAAACGGCAAAGCCCAGGGCGGATTCAGCATCACCAGCGTGTGCGCATACGACCACCCCAACGACTGCTCGATCCCCAGCATCGCGCTCATCGAGTATGGGTCCTGTCCGGAAAGGAACAGCCGTCCCGCCGCCCAATAGGTCACAAAGTCCTGAATCGGCTGCGGCGTCAGCAGCAAATGGATGCGACGGACAAAAAATGGTGCACACATCACCAGAGGCAGCAATGCACGGCGCCAGCCGTCGCTCCCGGAAACATCCTCCGCAGCCGAACCGGCCTCGAGACTTGCAACAGACCGCATCAGGACATTGTCATCGAGTATTGCCAGGCGACAAATACCACGGAGGATGCACCGAACCTCCCTGGACACCAACTACTTCACGGCAAATCCCGCTCGCGGCTCACAATCTCTCCGCCTTCAATTGCAGCCGCTTTTCCATCACCCCCACTGCCTCGGCGCTTTCGTCCACCATGCAGAATGCCCGCCCGTTGCGCCCCGCTGCCTCGCCCGTCGTTCCACTCCCGGCAAAGAAATCCAGCACCAGGTCGCCCGAGTTCGAGTGCACCCGCACAATCCGTTCCAGAATTCCCAGCGGTTTCTGCGTCGCATATCCCGTCTTCTCCTTGCCCGTTGGCGACACAATCGTGTGCCACCACACATCGGTCGGCGTCTTGCCCCGCGCCGCCTTCTCCGCGCCCACCAGCCCCGGAGCCATGTATGGGATGCGGTCACTTGCCCCGAGGTTGAAGGTGTACCGTTCCGGGTCCCGCGTGTACCACAGGATGTTGTCATGCTTCGCCGGCCAGCGCTTCGTCGCCCGCGCCCCGTAGTCGTACGCCCAGATAATCTCGTTCTGAAAACACTCCCGCCCGAAAATCTCATCCAGCATCACCTTGCAGTAATGCACCTCGCGCCAATCCACATGCAGAAACAGACTCCCCGTAGCCGTCAGCACCCGGTGCGCCTCCACCATCCGCGGCCGCAGGAACCCCAGAAAGTCCTCGAACCGGTCCGCGTACCCCCCGCCCTCACCGTTGCCGGCCGCAGACTCCACCAACTCGGTTCGGTACCGCCGCCCGCCGAACCCCACCCGATCGCCAGCCTCATCGCGCACCGTCTTCATCCGCAGCCGCGTCTGCCGTCGCCCCGTATTGAACGGCGGATCGATATAAATCAGTGCCACCGATCCCGAGGCAATTCGCCCCAACGCCTCCAGGTTGTCGCCATGCACGATCCGGTTCAATCTTTTCTCCTCGGTGGTCCCTCCAGACTATCCCCAACGCCGATCCGCACCCAAACCCATTGAGACTCGTTTATCCGGAGGAGTATTGTTGCAACGGCCCCGGAATACGGGCCTTTCGGGTGCCGAAATGGCAAACACTGCGACGCTGAAACATCCACAGGCGCAAATCCCCACCGCCGCCCCGGCAGTCGCCCCAGCCTTTTCGCCCGCCCCCACCTTCGCCATGCTGTCGCACCCCGGCCGGGTGCGCCACATCAATCAGGACGCCTGCGCCGCCCTGCCCGAGCGCGGAGCCTTCGTCGTCTGCGACGGCATAGGCGGTGCCGCCGCCGGCGAGGTCGCCAGCCACCTGGCCGCTGAAGCCTTCCTTGCCAGTCTGGCCCATCCCACCCGCACTTCCCAGGATCGCCGAGCCCCCCAGGCTGTTGCGACAGCCCCCTCCACCTCACCTGAAACCGCTTATCCCCCCAACCATCCCCACACCCGTCTGCAGCGCGCCATCTGCGCTGCCAATCGCGCCGTCTACCAGCGCGGTCAGCGGTCAGCGGCCCTGCGCGGCATGGGCACCACCCTCGTCGCCGCCCTTCTGGAAGAGCAGCGCTCCGCCTCCGCCCCCACACTTTGGCTAGCCCATGTCGGCGACAGCCGCTGCTACCTCTTCCGCCGCGGCACCCTCCAACTCCTCACCCAGGATCACTCCCTGGTCGAAGAGCAAATCCGCCACGGCCTCATCACCCGCCTCCAGGCCGCCACCTCGCCGGTCCGCAACATCATCACCCGCGCCGTCGGCTCGGAACCCTCCGTCGAACCCGACATCGCCGCCCACACCGCCCAGCCCGGAGACCTCGTCCTGCTCGCCTCCGACGGCCTCACCCGCGAGCTCGACGACGCCGACATCGCCCGCATTCTCGCCCGCAATCCCAACCCACCGCTCGAACCGGTCTGCCAGGCCCTCATCGACGCCGGCAACGCCCACGGCGGCCGCGACAACATCACCGCCCTCCTCCTCGCGATCTAGGAAATTGCCATCCCGGGCAAACAACCATCCTGAGCAACGATTGCCATCCTGACCCTAAGAATTGTCATCCTGAGCCCAAGAATTCTCGTCTTGAGCCCTAAAAATTGTCATCCTGAGCAAAGCGAAGGATCTGCCTTTCAGGAGCGGCATCGCCCCCAACATCCCACTCTTGTAAACTCATAACTCTCAGGAGACTCGCCAGCATGTCCAAAGAACTTTACTTTGAGGACTTCCACGTCGGACAGAAGTTCAACTCCGTCGCCAGCTATCACGTCACCGCGGCGGAGATCAAGGAATTCGGCCAGAAGTACGACCCCCAGCCCTTCCACCTCGACGAAGCCGCCGGGGAAGGGTCCTTCTTTCATGGCCTGGCCGCCTCCGGATGGCTCACCGCGGCCATCGTCATGCGTCTCCGGGTATCCTCCATCCACGTTGTCGGCGGCATGATCGGCGCCGGGGCCGAAGAGATGCGCTGGACTGAGGCGGTCCGACCCGGCGATACCCTCCGCACCGAAATCGACGTCGTCGGCGTCCGCCTCTCCCGCAAGCGTCCCGACTACGGCGTCATCACCACGCGCACCTTCTGTTTCAATCAGCGCGACCAGGTCGTCCTCGATTCCACCGTCAACTTCCTCGCCCCGCGTCGGACCGTCGGGTAGCCGCACCCAGTTATTCTTGGAGCTTGTTATTCTGAGCGCCGCGAAGAATCCCCGCATTTCGCCTTTGTCCCTTCACTCGCACGCCAGCCTCTTCCGCGTCGCCCTCGCCATCAGTCTTACTCTCTCCGGGTTGCTCTACTTCGCCTGGACCTGGCGCTGGCCCCTGGTCGGCGACGCCTCGCTCATCCACTACATCGGCTTTCTCATCCAGCGCGGCTGGGTCCCTTACGCCCAACTCGGCGACATGAACATGCCCGGCTCCTACCTCATCGAAATCGCCGCCATGCACCTCTTCGGCATGGGCGCACTCGCCTGGCGCTTCTTCGACTTCACTCTCCTCCTCATCGCCTCGGCATCTTTTTTCATCGTCACTTACCCCCAACGTCCGGGTGCCCCATCCTTTCCGGTCTCATCGCAAATCGGGGTCCCCGCCAGCTTCGCTGGTGGGGTGGAAAGGGTGGGATCGAACAACGCCTGGCTCGCCGGCCTCTTTTCCGCCAGCCTCTTCATCCTCATCCACGGCCGCGACGGCCTCGCTGAAGGCGGCCAGCGCGATCTCACCATGGCCGTCCTGCTCCTCGCCGCCACTGCCTTCCTCTTCCTCGCTGTCCGCAGGCAAGCTCTGTGGCCAGCCGCCGCCTTCGGCCTGCTCTCAGGGATAGCCGCCACCATCAAGCCCACCTCCCTCCCCCTCACCCTCGTCCAACTCGCGCTCGCCCTTCACGCTCTCCGCATCGGCAACAAACACCGCAACGAACAACCGGCAACGAACACCGGACAACTCGTCGTATCCGCCGCCCTCGCCTATCTCGTCGCCCCCACCATCGCCCTCGTCTTCCTTCTCCGCGAGCACGCTCTAGCCGCCTTCCTCGCCGGATTCCACGGCATCATCCCCTACTACGCCAGCCTCGGCCACCGCTCCTTGGGCTTCGTCCTGCTTCACAGCATCTCCCCACTCCTGCCGCTGGTCGTCATCTGGCTCGTCCTCCTCGCCCTCAGTCCCTCGCTCCGCAACTGGGCCCGCGACTGGGAGCGCGCCGCCCTGCTCGCCGGCGTCCTCTTCGGCCTGCTCAACTGCATCGTCCAGCAGCGCGCGCTCCCCTACTACCGCTACCCGCTCCTCGTCTTCCTCCTGCCCCTCATGGCAATCGACTTCACCCGCACTCCCGAGTCCGCCCCTAAACTGGGTGCCCCACATCTCGCTTCTGAGATGTGGGTGGGACCGAGCCCCAATCGCGCCTCCCATGCTCTCGCCGTCCTCGCCCTCGCCTTTGGCAGTTTCTTCCTGGCTCCGCAGTCCGCCATCCTCATCCACCGCTACCAGTGGTGGAACACCGACTTCATCTCGACCCTCCAGCAAGACCTCAACGCCCTCGGCGGCCCATCCCTCTCCGGCCACATCCAGTGCATCGACTCCATCTCCGGCTGCGGAACCGTCCTCTACCGTATGCGCCTCGAGCCCGCCACCGGTGTCCTCTCCGATTTCCTTCTCTTCGGCTCCGTCTCCGACCAGCAGCCGCCCGACCAGATCCCCATCATTCGCCAGACTCGCGCCGACTTCGCCGCCGCCATCCTCGCCCATCCACCCCAGGTCATCGTCGTCACCAGCCACCTCCACATCGACGGCCCCGACAACTTCCAAAAGCTCGCCCGCTGGCCCACCTTCGCCCAATTCCTCGCCACGTGCTACACCCTCCAAACCCAGTGGTCGCCCACCCGCACCGCCCGCTGGTGGTCCCGCGAAGAAACCCCCGCCTCCTACCGCATCTACGTCCTCAGCCCAAACCATCCCCAGTAGACAAGCCGAAAGCTGACAGCCGATCGCTGACCGCTCATACCTCAGACCTCGCCGCTCACAACTCGGACGCAAAAACATGCCAGCCTCGAACCTCGAACCTTACCCCTAATCCACCTCAATCCGGCGTATCTTAAGCGAATGCGCATGACCGTTCTCGCCTCCGGCTCCAAGGGCAACTCAACGGTCGTCGCTTCCGCCGAAACCCGTCTGCTCATCGACGCCGGCCTCTCCTGCCGCGAGCTGCTCAAGCGCATGAAGATCGCCAACGAAGATCCGGCAGCCCTTTCCGCCATCCTCATCACCCACGAGCACCAGGACCACATCGCCGGCCTCGCCACCCTCGCCCGCCGCCTGCGCATTCCCGTCTACATCACGGAGCCCACCCACCGTGCCTGGGTCCGCATGGTCACTCCACGCACCACCATGACCTACGCCAAATGGCTCGACCAAGTCCACGCCGAGAAAGAAGCCCGCGCTCAGGCCGCAGCCGCGGCACTGCCCCCAACCCCCGAAAACTGTCATCCTGAGCGCAGCGCGCAGCGCGGAGTCGAAGGACCTGCGGTTGATTTGGCGGCCTCGGAAGCCGCCGACCCCGACCAGGACGGAACTCCCACCAAACCCGATCCAGCCCACCTCCCAGCAGTCGAATACTTCCACTCCGGCACCAACTTCTCTATCGGCGACATCTCCATCACCCCCTTCACCATCCCCCACGACGCCGCCGACCCCTGCGGCTTTGTCTTCGAGTCCCGCTCCGAACGCATAGCCATCGCCACCGACCTCGGCTACATGCCGCCCAACGTCAAGGCTGCCCTCCGCCGCCTCGACGTCCTCCTGCTTGAGTCCAACCACGACCTCGAAATGCTGAAAGACGGCCCCTATCCATGGTCAGTCAAGCAGCGCGTCCTCTCCCGCGTCGGCCACCTCTCCAACCACGCCACCGCCGAATTCCTCGCGCACGACTACGACGGCGGTGCCGCCTACATCGTCCTCGGCCACCTCTCCGAGCAGAACAACGCACCCGAACTTGCCCTGCTCTCCGCCGAACAGGCCATCGGCGGCCGCATGTCCTTGCTGGGCAACCGCATCCTGCTGGCCAGCCAGTCCGCTCCGCTCCCCGCCATCTGCCTTTAGAGGGTTGCTCAGAACCCGCCACTTGGACAGGGCTGAAAACTGGCGTCCCGAAAGGGGGGGCGACTTCAGTCGCGCCGCAAGCTGTTTTTTTTCAACCCGCCTTCAGCCGCTGAGGGAGCGTCTCGGTTGGCCACGGGCCTTTTTCATCGCCCTCTTTATCCCCAAAATCTTCATCGTATCCATATGTGACCGCGGACACAGCGAGGCCATCCTCTGTGCTTCCAATATGTTGCACATCTGACTTACAGGCAACTTTTCCCGCTCAGAGCTATCAAATCTAGTAGAATGATGTCTATAACTCTATGGTGAAATCGTTTCCAAATCCTTCCGCAGCACGCCGCATTCCAGTCCGTCATTGCACGGACCCCCTCATCGGCAACATCCTCGCCGGGTGGCGCTATGACATCTCGGGCCTCTCTCCAGCAATGCGCACCGACTACGACCAGCACTTCTCCGAATGCGCGTACTGCCGCAGCCGTCAGCACCTTGCCCGCACCATCGACGTGCTCCTTATCTCTGTCTCCGCCCTTTCCATCTTCGCGTTCCTGCTGGCCGCGGCAGTACTGCACCGCATCGAGGCCATCGCCCACCTCGGCACCAGCCTCCATGGCCATCTGCGCAATATGCCGATCACTGTCTCGCTGGAAGCCGTCGCCATCGCGGGCGTCGTGATTTCAATTCTGCTCTGCGTCCTGGTGGCCATCTCCACCCCGGTCCCCGGCCTGGTCACCGATGCGGTACAGCAGCACATCCGCGAGCGCATTACCCGGAACGCCGCCTAACCTCCAGTCAGAGCGCCGAAGGCGCGCCATATACCAGCCTAGGCCGAACCGGGGCCCCCGGCGAGCTTTGCTCGCTGGGGCGGGAAGGCCTAGGTTGGTGCGGGAAAGGCAGCCGAGGGCTGAAAGCCCGACACATAGAGCCTCGCCAGCGATGTCGTTCCTCGCCTGATCTCGCAGATGCCTCTGGGCAAACTTGAGAATCGTCTCCCACGCTTTTGCATGCTCACCTGTGCGGCCAGCCGAGAGGTATTCGCCGACAGCCGACAGCAAAAGCTAACCGCCAATGGCCGTCTTCCCCAAAATGCGGTAGCGTAGGAACATCCCATGTTCCCAGCGCAATCGCATCCCGAAGGCGAGATCCTCCCGCCCCCGCCCACCGCCATCCCCGTGGAGGGCTACGCGCCCGCCGAGGCCTATTCGCCCGAACAGGCCCGCCGCCGCCGCGAATTCAGCGTTTGGGATCCGCGCTCCGCTCCCGGAACTTATCTCCTCCTCGCCATCAACATCGCTGTCTACCTTTGGATGGCGACCCACGGCGTCGGCCTCGGAGAACCCTCCGAAGGTACCCTGCTGCACTATGGTGCGAACGACACCTGGTACGTCCTCCACGGCCAGTGGTATCGCCTGCTCACCGCCACCTTCGTCCACGTGGGCTTCGTCCATATCGCCTGCAACATGTGGTGCCTCTGGAACCTGGGCATCCTCGGTGAGCCGCTCATCGGCCCCTACGGCATGCTCGCCGTCTACATGATCACCGGAATCGCCGGCAACCTGCTCAGCATGGCCACCGATATCTTCACGTATATCTTCGTCGTTCGCGACACCCGTGTCCTCTTCGGAGTAGGCGCAGGAGCCTCGGGAGCCGTCTTCGGCATCGCCGGCATCCTCATCGTCCTGCTCTCGAACCACCGACTCCCGTTTCCCTGGGCCGAGTTGAAGAGGCTGCGCTCCAGCGTCATCAAGTTCGCCGCCATCAACCTTGTCATCGGGCTTAGCACGAAGCTCCACAACTTCGGCATCAGCATCGACAACTCCGCCCACATCGGCGGCTTCCTCTCCGGCCTCGCCCTCGGCGTCCCGCTCCTGCCCCGCATGACCTCCGGCCGCGAACGCTACCTCGGCCGCCAGAAGGTCACCTTCGCCGTCGCCTGTCTCGTCCTCGCACTGTTCGGCTACTACATCGCCCGTTTCGCGCCATAGCCCGTTCTACGTTGTCTGTTCTTCGTTGTCCGTTAGGAACGCACTATGCCCGTCATCCGTGTTTCCAACGAACGACGGAGAACGGTCAACGGTCAACGCCTTAGACCAACGTCGTCTGCGCAAACTTCCGCACCATCGCCAGCAGCAGCTTGCGATCGTTCTCGCTCAGCCGCGCCGAGTACCGCTGAATCTGCGTCAGGAAGCGAATCTCTTCCTCACTCAGCCGCAGCGTCGACATCTCCCGGCTCACCGCTTCATCCGAGAAGAATTGCGCCAGGTGCAAGTCCAGCGCAAACGCAATCTTTTGCAGCGTCTCCAGCGACGGCACGGTGTGCCCGTTCTCCACCCGGGACAGATAGCAGCGCAAGAGTCCCGTCCGCTTCTCAATGTCGCCCTGCGACATACCCTTCTGCTGCCGATAGGCACGGATGGTCGATCCGATGTTCATCGCGATCGTGGTTGCGGGTGCAAGGTTGCTGCTGTCGAGAGGCGCCGGAATTGTTTGCATGTCAGCCATTGACCACAAAGTAACCATGTGCAAATCCGCCGTCAATGACTAATTCGTGCTAGCCCGCGATTCCCGAACCACCCTAGGTTCCCCCGCAGCCCCTAAGCTTCGAAAAACAAACCGTTTCCCGCCCACAGCGCCGGTTCGCCTGCCTCCCAACACCTGTGACCGCCGTCACGCCCCGCCCCACCCATCAACCATCAACCATCAACTACATGTGCATCCCGCCATTCACATCCAGCGTATGCCCCGTGATGTAGCCGGCCCCCTCCGACGCCAGAAACGCCACCGCCGCGGCAATATCCCGGTCCGTCCCGGCCCGCGCCAGCGGGATTGCCGATGTCATCGCCGTCCGCTGTTCCTCGGTCAGCACTGCGGTCATCGCCGTCTCGATGTATCCCGGCGCCACCGCATTCACCGTGATCGTCCGGCTCGCCAACTCCCGCGCCAGCGACTTGGTCAACCCGATCAGCCCCGCCTTCGACGCCGCGTAGTTCGCCTGCCCCGCCTGACCCATCTCGCCCACCACTGACGTAATGTTGATCACGCGCCCCCAGCGCGCTTTCAGCATCGATCCCATGCACGCCTGCGTCATCAGGAACGCGCCCGTCAGGTTGGTCGCCAGCACGTCGTCCCAGTCCCTCTTCTTCATCCGCAGCGCCAGAATGTCCCGCGTGATCCCTGCGTTGTTCACCAGGATCTCTACCCTCCCCAACTGTTCGATCACCGCCTTCGCGCACGCCTTGATCGAATCCTCGCTGCTCAAATCCAGCGCAAACACATGCGCCCTTGGCGCTGCCATTCCGGTGTTAACGGCGGTAATCAGCTCATCGAGTTCATCCGGAGAGGGGATGTCGCCGGGAAAAGTTTTGCCGCTCGTCTCACCTACAGCGCGCGACCGGAAGTTGATCTCCGCCGCCACCTCGGCCAGTTTCGCCTCATTCCGTGCGCACAGCGCCACGGTCGCGCCCTGTTCCGCCAAAACCAGCGCACACGCGCGCCCAATCCCCTGCGACGCGCCGGTTACCAAAGCTACCCTGCCTGCCAATCCGCTCACGCAAATCTCCGTTCCCAATCGCTATTCCAGAGCCCCCTGATTATACGGAAACCGTTCCTCATCAGTGACATTTCCACTTTTGGTCCCCCATTCCCCATCCGCCGCTTGATAAAGTTGAAATTGACCCTGGTTTAGACTCCCAACCAGTTCGAGGTCCTCGAATGCTCCCCCTCTGGATGAAATCGCCGAGCGCCTTTATCCCCGTGGCTATGTCGCTATTCGCCGTCGCGCTGGTCCTGATTCACGCCGCAATCGTTCCCTTCGTCAAACACCCCGGAAACGCAGCGATCAACCTTCTCGTCCAGATCCTGTTGGCCGCGCAGTTACCCGTAATCGTGTTCGTCATCGTCACTCGCCTGCGCCGCGATCCCAAGCCCACCCTGCGCATCCTCGCCGTCCAGGCTGCTGCCGCATTCGCAGCAATCGTTGCAGACTGGATTTTCACCTAGTCTGCTTCGTTTCCTCCGCGCATTGCGGCCCATCTTCCCGCAAGGTAAACTCTGCTCTTCGGGAGTCCCGCCATGTCCATCCGCCCCGTCAAGCGCCTCATCCAGTCCAAGCCCACCCTCGAGGGCGCCGGCGTCCATCTCCGCCGTGCCTTCGGCTTCGGCAACACCTCCGACTTCGACCCCTTCCTCCTGCTCGATGACTTCCGCAACGACGTTCCTGCCGACTACCTCGCCGGCTTCCCCTGGCACCCGCACCGCGGCATCGAGACCATCACCTACGTCCTCGCCGGCACCGTCGAGCACGGCGACAGCATGGGCAACCGCGGCGCCATCGGCGCCGGAGACATCCAGTGGATGACCGCCGGCAGCGGCATCATCCATCAGGAAATGCCCAAAGGCGACCACGCCGGCCGCATGCACGGCTTCCAACTCTGGGCCAACCTCCCCGCCGCGCAGAAGATGACCAAGCCCCGCTACCAGGAGGTCAAAGCTGCCGAAATCCCCGAGATCACCGACGACGACAGTACCCTCGTCCGCGTCGTCTGCGGAGAATTCTGGGGCAAGCGCGGTCCCGTCGAAGGCATCGCCACCGACCCCACCTACCTCGACGTCTCCGTCGCCCCCGGCCGCCGCAAGACCCTCCCCGTCGAAACCACGCGCCACGCCTTCGCCTACGTCTTCGCCGGCTCGGGCAAGTTCTGCAACGCCTCCGGCCCGCTCGCCGTCCCCACCGAAGGCATCCAATGGCTGGACACCGCCCCGCCCACCGCCGCCGACAACCGCTCCCTCATCCTCTTCGACTCGGGCGATGAGGTCACCGTCCAGGCCGGCGACGACGGCATCCGTTTCCTGCTCGTCTCAGGCCGCCCCCTCCAGGAGCCCGTTGCCTGGTACGGCCCCATTGTCATGAACACCCAGGAGCAGCTCCGCCAGGCCTTCCTCGAACTCGACCAGGGCAAGTTTCTCAAGACCCCTAAATGAGCGTCGGGTGTCCATACCCTCCCGGCATCAACCCTCGCCTTTTTTGCTTGTCATTCTGAGCTATCGGCGAAGAATCCCGGTAGTTGTCCCACCCAAACCCTCGACCGCGAGCGCAATTCCTGAGTAACTGTATCCCGAAGTCTCTGCGCTCAAGTCGGCGCGACCCCCAGGGAGCGACGACCTTGCACAGAACACAACAAGGTCGCAGAAACTCGGGAATTGCCCTAAACGCACGGCCCTCAGAGCCCGGTCCTGAGGGCGGTGGCACACATCTTGCCCACCAAAAAAATCGGGTGCCCCTCCAGGCTCCGCTTGGGTGGGCTCGGCGGCAGTACAGCTCTCAGCCCGCGACCAGAATCGCCTGCCCCAGCGCACCCGTCATAGCGTCCTGCGCGCCGAGAGCGGTCGCGCGCCCCAGCCCCGCCAGCCCTCGCAACTGGTTGGCAAAGTCCCACGCCAGGTCTCGCGCCGCGCAGATGTCCCAGAACGCCAGCAGCCGCCCCACCTTGCCCGTATCCTGTGCCAGCACGCCCAGCGTGTCCGTGGCCAGCGTGTTCAGCTCCGCGGGCATCACGGTCTTCAGCAGCCCATTCACCGCCTCGTAGTCCTCGTGTTCCGGGCTGTCCTCCGCCGGCGCCAGGTTCAAGTCCGCGTCCGTAGCCAGCAGCGCAAGCGCCAGGTCGTGGTTGATGTGCGCATTCATCCCCGCCAGCGCAAACTGGATCCGATCGATCCCGCCCCGATACCGCGCCTCGAACAGCGCGCTCCACGACGAGGGCACCGTCTCTCCCGCCAGAAATCCCGCAACGGCGTCGAAGTAGAAGCCCGCAAACACAACATCCAGCCGGGTTAGCCACACCGGGTTCTTCCACGCGCCGCCCGGAGGGTGCAGATCGACCTCCTGCGTCACCGCCAGGTACAGCCGATTGAACCACTTCAGGCCATCGTTCACCGCCAGCAGCGCGTCGATCGCCTGCATCCGCGCAATTACATCCGCAATGGTTTCCGGAGCCGTGCCGGAAACAAGATCGTAAAGCGGCTGGTCGACAGGCAACGGTGCGGCAACGGACATGTGCCCTCCTTGGTCCCACAACCAGCGCATCTCAGTGGCTCGAAGTCTATACCACCTCCGAAGCCGCAAGAAAGCGGGACTTGACTCCCCCAACGCGCCCCTCCGCGATTTGACAGCGAAAGCAGGGCGCCTATACCCTCGCCGCCATCGTCAATTCAGGAGGTGGATCGATGCCACCAGCCAACCAGGGGACAGAGCCCGCGCCGACTGGCCCCATCAACGCCGTCTCAACCGATAACACTCCGGCCGTGTCCGGCTCATCACAGGCGCCCACCGCCGCTGCAAAAGCCCTGGGAAGCGCCACTGGCGTCGTTGGCTCGTCGGGGTCAGGCGTTGGAGTCGTCGGCACCAGCACCGGCAATGACGCCATCAATGGTTTGAGTCATTCCCCGCAGCATGCCGGCGTCTCCGCCAACAACGATGCCGGCGGCTTCGGCCTCTGGGCCAGGGCCACCACTGCCGGCTATTTCCTGGGCAATGTTCAGGTCACCGGAGATGCGCTCAACGACGCATTCAACAGCCTTAGTCATTCGCCGCAGCACGCCGGCGTGTCGGCCAACAACGATGCCGGCGGCTTTGGCCTTTGGGCAAAGGCCACCACGGCGGGCTATTTCCTGGGCAATGTTCAGGTCACCGGGGATGCGCTCAACGACGCATTCAACAGCCTTAGTCATTCGCCGCAGCACGCCGGCGTGTCGGCCAACAACGATGCCGGCGGCTTTGGCCTTTGGGCAAAGGCAACCACTGCCGGCTATTTTGAGGGCAATGTCCAGATGATTGGTGACGCTACCGTTACCGGAACACTCAGCGTTGGCGGCGACGTCATCCTGGAAGGCGCCGACTGCGCCGAGGAGTTCGACCTGCGCGACGCCGTCGACCTGGACCCCGGTACGGTGGTGGTCCTCGACGACAACGGTTCGTTGGAAGCAAGTTCGCACAGCTACGATCGCAAAGTCGCCGGCGTCATCTCCGGAGCGGGAGACTTTCGCCCCGGCATGATCCTCGATCGCCGCGCCAATTGCCACAATCGTGCCCCGATCGCCCTGATAGGGAAGGCGTTTTGCAAGGTCGACGCCGCCTACGGTGCGGTCGAAGTGGGCGATCTGCTCACCACCTCGCCTACTAACGGGCACGCCATGAAGGCCGTTGATCCTGCCCAGGCCTTTGGCGCGGTCATCGGCAAAGCCCTGCGACCGCTCCGCTCCGGTCAGGCGATGCTCCCCATCCTCATCGCCCTGCAGTAGAACCGCCCCTGGGCATCACCCGCTTCACCGGAAACGAACACGGAGGTCATCAGCATGTCGATATCCCTGCGGCAAACCCTCACCCAACTCGCCGGGCATACGCACCAGTACTCCGCTCCGGCGTTTAACGGCCTCACCACCTATCAGACTTTTCTGTCCTATCCCAGTCAGTATTCCGGCATGTTGATCCCTTATCGCACTCCAAACGACCCGCCCCCGGGACCATATCAGACCAGCCCCCCGGATTATTCCGGCGAAGTGCCCGCCAAGTCCGGAAGCTGAGGCTGGCGCACATTCGCCCCGGACGCCTGCACCTGGTGGTCCGTCCAACTCGGCTTGCGGGATATCTTTGCGCCCCTGTTTCCCACAGGGCCTAGCTTGACAACCCATTTACAATGGAACAAAGAGCCAAACAGCGCCCACCGTCGTGTCCAGGTCGGGGCCACCTGCCAGCTTGCTGGCTGGCGTGAACCCAGCGGACCGGATTTGGAGTCTGCCGCGCTCAGGGTGAAGAAGTGGAAGAGCATAGACAAAAAACATGCCGCCAAGGCATGTCAGGTCTCGATTTGTCCCCAGCCGCCCGGCTTCGTTCCTGGATCGTGAAGACTGAGCCCGACGACACCAAGTTAACCACTAGAGTATTAACCGAAAAGAGAATCCAATCGATCAACTCGCTTGTTTCTAGCGACTTAGTAGGTATATACCCCCCCCGGGGGGTGTACAAAGACGCGCCGCCCCCCGCGTATTTCGAACCCCGAATCTCGAACCTAAAACCGTGCACAGCCCGATGCACTATTCTTGCTGGAACATGCCCGACGCCCTCACCGCTTCCGCCGCCCCGACTCCCGCCGCGCCCGCCGCGCCCGCCGCTACCCAGACCGACGTCTACGCCATCGCCGGCGCCGACCCGGAAGTCCTGGCCTATGCCATGGCCAAGTACTCGCGCTCCTCGCTCTCCATGAAACAGTCGCTCTCCGAGATCAGCTCCCAGCGCGCCGAGCAATTCCTCAACACCTTCTACTTCCAGTACGGCCACCGCTCCATCGCCGACCTTGCCCACATCCCCTTCGCCATCGAGCGCCTGTCGCTCGTCGCCGCCATCGCCCTGGTCGACGAACAGCGCTGGGACGGTCAGGAGCGCAGCACCCGCTACCAGAACTTCCGCAAGTCCGGCTGGTTCACCCCGCAACTGCCACCCGCGGAGGCCGCCGCCTACACCGCCTCGGTCGAAGCGCTCTTCACCGCCTACGACCAGGTCAGCGCCGGAATGCTCGAAGCCCTCAAGCGCGCCATTCCCCAACCCGCGGAGATGAAGGACGACGCCTACCTCCGCACCCTCAAGGCCCGCGCCTTCGATGTCGCCCGCTACTTGCTGCCCTTGGCCACCAATACCTCGCTCGGCCAGATCGTCAGCGCCCGTACCCTGGAGAACCAGATCGCCCGCCTGCTCTCCAGCGAACTCCCCGAGGTTCGCGCCCTCGGCGAACGCCTCAAGACCGCCGCCGCATCGCCCGCCTGGAACGTCACTCACGACGCGGCCCGGGTGCTGCTTGAAGAGTCCGCTTCGTGCACCATCCCCGACGCGCCCGGCCGCGAAGCCTTCCGCGCCCGCCTCGCCGACGCGCTCGTCCGCGAGGTCAAGACCGCGCCCACGCTGGTCAAGTATGCCGCGCCGAACGAGTACGCCATCGCCTCCCGCGCCGAACTCTGCGCCGCCGTCGCCGAACTGATGTCCGGCCAGCCCATCGAGCCCGCCCCCGTCGTCGACCTGGTCGATGATGCACCGTCGCTTGAAGTCGAACTCGCCACCTCGCTCCTTTACCCCGAGTGCCACTACTCCTGGCGCCAGCTCCAGCACACCGTCGCAGCCCTAAGCGCTCCCCGCATCGCCGAAATCATCGCCCTCGGCACCAAGCATCGTGGCCGCCACGACGAATTGCCCCGCGCGTTCTCCGCCGGCCAAAGCTTCCAGTTCGACATCCTCATGGACATTGGCGGCTTCCGCGACATGCACCGCCATCGCCGCTGCGTCCAACTCCTGCAGCCCTTCACCGACCTCCACGGCTACGAGGAACCGGTCTGCCCCGGCCAGCCCACGCTCGCCGAAGCCGGCCTCGCCGCCACCTACGCTTCCGCCATGGACGCCGCCCACGCCGCCTACCGCACCCTTCGCGACTCTTCCGATGAAAGTGTCATCCTGAGCGGAGCGCGCAGCGCGCAGTCGAAGGACCTGCGGTTAACTCCCGCCGAAGCCGCCTACCTGCTCCCACTCGGCACCCGCGTCCGCGCCATGTTCAAGATGGATTTTGCCGAAGCCCACTACATCGCCGAACTGCGCTCCGGAGTCGCCGGCCACTTCAGCTATCGCCGCGTCGCCTGGGAGATGTACCGCGCCGTTGCCCAGCGCCACCCCGCGCTCGCCGGCACCTTCCGTGTCGAAGACGTCAACGACCCAGTCGACCTGCTCAAACGGTAATCAAACTTCCAGCACTCGTTCAATTTCCGTCAGCTCGCCATGCAGTTCCGGCACCCGCGTCTCGGCAGCGCGAGTCCCAAACGCATGGCGCAAGCCTGCCAACGCAATCAGTCCGAGCGCCAGTCCGCAGACTCCGGCCCATTTCCAGCGCACCCACGCCATCGTCGACAGCGCCGAGCCAACCGCCGCGCCGGCAAAGTACAGGGTCATGTAGATGGTGTTCAAACGGCTGCGCGCCGAAGGCACCAGCCCAAAGATCCGCGTCTGGTTGGCCACCTGCGTCAGTTGCGCGCCCACGTCCAGCACAATCACGCCGACCACCAGCACCGCGATGTGCCCCGCAAACGAGAGGCCGGACCTTTCGCCGGCCCATAGCAGCACGTAGGAGGACGCCAGCACCGTAATTCCCGCCGTCAGCACCCAGCGTGTGCCCCGTTTGTCCGCCAGCCGCCCCGCGACCGGCGCCACCAGCGCGCCCGCTGCGCCCACCAGCCCATAGGTCCCCGCTACCCCCGCACCCAGCCCGTAGCTGGTCTTCAGGTGAAACGCCAGTGTCGTCCAGAAGCAGCTGAATGACGCGAAAACCAAAGCTCCGATCAGCGACGACTCGCGCAACAGCGGCTGTGTCCGGAACAGGGTCCACAGCGACAGCATCGCGTCCCTGTAGCGCAGATCTTCCTTTGGCGGCAGCCGCGGCATCACCCGCCCAACCAGCAGCAGAAACGCTGCATTCACCAGCGCCGCGATCAGAAACACGTACCGCCAACCATCCGTCACCCAGAAAGCGCCGGCTGGAAACAGTCTGGGAGCATGGACAAAGAGCCTGGGAACGCGGCTCACCCAGCCGGCAAAGCTCCGTGCCAACAGAATGCCCAGCAGCAGTCCCATCATCACCGTCCCGATGGCGCGCCCGCGTTCCTTCTCCGTCACCATATCGGGCGCGATGGGCAGCACAATATGGGTCACTGAGGCCACCATCCCCAGCACCGCGCTGGCGGCAATCAGCCACCCCAGGCTTGGCGCCATCGTCACCAGCAGCAGCGCTGCCACCACCGCCGCGTACATCCGCATCATCAGCGAACGCCGCTCCATCACATCGCCCAGCGGCACAAACACCAGCAACCCTGCCGCATAGCCAACCTGCGTCGCCACAGCGACGAAGCCCACCCGCCCCGCGGTCGAGCCGTAGCTCTGCCCCATCTCCAGCAGCAGCGGTTGGTTGAAATAGATTGTCGACACCC
Source organism: uncultured Acidobacteriaceae bacterium (assembly GCA_963764735.1). GTDB lineage: Bacteria > Acidobacteriota > Terriglobia > Terriglobales > Acidobacteriaceae > Edaphobacter. The sequence continues at coordinate 2,932,412 of CAVXTS010000002.1, read as the reverse complement.
CGATGGCGCACGCCAACCCGAGGAAATGCAACGGGGCGCCTGGCGTGCCGGACTTGGACCTGGGAGTCATTCTTCGAGGAGATGCCTCCAGAACAGTGTAAGTCCAGTCGGGCCGAGTGGTCAGTCCACATTTCTGGAAAATCTGCACGAAGCCGACTGTATCAGCCACAAATGTCTGGCGCCCGCGCTATCCCAGGTTGCCGGCGTTCCGGCAACTGGCCCACCCAGAAGGCCGTGGAATCGCCTCGGCCAGAAACGCCGGATTCACAGCTTTCCCAGCGCAAGCTTGGCGATGGTTGCCAGTTGCATAAAGGAGGTTCCCTCATAGATCTTGCCAATCTTTGCATCCCGATACAGCTTCTCCACCGGGTATTCCTTCACAAAGCCCGCCCCCCCAAAGACCTCCACGGCCAGGCTCGCCACCCGTTCCGCCACCTGCGACGCAAAGTACTTCGCCATCGCCGCAGCCTTCTGCAATTCGGCGCCCTGGTCCTTCAGGCGAGCCGCGTTGTAGACCATCAGCCGCGCCGCCTCCACCTCGGTCGCCATCTCCGCAAGTTGGAATTGCATCGCCTGAAACTCCGCCAGCGGCTTGCCGAACTGTTTTCTCTGCTTCGCCCACCGTGCCGCGTGTCCCCATGCTCCCTCAGCCAGGCCCACCATCTGCGCGCCAATCCCGACTCGCCCCTCGTTCAGCGTCTCAATTGCAATCTGGTAGCCTTTGCCGGGGTCGCCGAGCAGCGCATCGCCGGGCACCACGCAATCGCGGAAGACAAGCTCGCAGGTGCTCGACGCCCGTATGCCCAGCTTGTCTTCCTTCCGCCCGATCGCGAAGCCCGCCCAGCCCTTTTCGACCACAAACGCGGTGATACCCTTGTACCCCGCCGCCGGATCGACAGTCGCAAACACCAGAAACAGCCCAGCCTCTTTCGCGTTCGTGATCCACAGTTTCTGCCCGTTCAACACATAATCGCTGCCGCGCCGCACCGCCCGCGTCTCCAGGGCAAACGCGTCCGAGCCCGAAGCCGCCTCGCTCAGCGCGTAGGCCCCCACCGTATCCGCCGCCAGCCGCGGCAGATACAGCCGCTTCTGCTCTGCCGTCGCCCATCGCAGCAGCGCGTTTGCGCACAGCGTATTCTGCACGTCGACCAGAACGCCAACGGCCGGATCGACCGCCGAAATCGCCTCCACCGCCAGAATTGCCTCGAAGAAGCTGCCACCTGCACCGCCGTATTCCTCTGGCACTCCGATGCCCATCACCCCCAGCGCAAACATCTCCCGCACCAACTCCAGATCCATGTCTTGCGCTTCGTCCATTACGCGCACCAGCGGCGCAATCCGCTCCGCGGCGAACCGCCGCACCGAATCCTGAAACATCCGCTCGTCTTCGCTTAGCTCGCTCAGCGCCAACCGTACTGCATCGTCCGCCACGAGTTCACCTCAATGCCACGTCCCGCGAAGAGCGAGTGTAGCACCCTGCATCCTCTAGTTTCCGAGCGCAACGATCTCACCTTCAGCGGTGCTTTCGCATGCGAAGCGTTTGAGTCCGTCGGCATACTTCGGATCGTGGGTCTGGCCAACTGCATAGTTGAGCGCCGGGCAAATCGAATCCTCGCGGTCTTTCTCGATCTGCTCGTGCGGCCAGGGATGCTGCTTATCAAAGGGCAACAGCGCGTCGATCGCGGTGAGAATTCCGGGCGCGTCAGGCTTCGAACTTCGGTAGAGATCGATGCCCAGCGGCTCCGCCACCGCCGCCAGCGTCGTCAGCGCATGCAGATTCAGCGCGCTGTACGAGAAGGATTTCGTGCGTGCCATCTCGTACTGCTGCATCCCCTGCGCATCGATCTCCTCCGGAATACGCACATCCCGCACATAGGTCAATGTCTTGCGGGCATCGTCCACCTTCCCCAGGAAGAGAGCGATGACGGCCACCTGGTTCTGGCACCACGATCCATGGTTGTTTGGGCGACCAGCCTCCAGCTTTCCCGCGTCTGAGGTGGTCAGCCACGCGTAGTATCGCGTGAACCACTGCTTCATTCCTGCATCGTCGGCAGCGGACCAGTTCGCCGAACCGGCCAGCATACCAAGCGCATCAATCGCCTCGGGCATCTGCCGGGCGGAGACGATCCCGGCGGGACGGCCGATGTTCTTGTTCGGGATAAATTGCGCATACTTCAGGTTCGGATTCATTGCGGTCGCGGGCGCGAGAAACCAGGTGCGCAGCAACAGCGCGGCGTGGGCCGCATACTCTTCCTTGCCGGTGAGAAAATAGGCAAGCGCAAGGGTGTCGGCAGCCCGCACCGTGTGGTTCAGATAGCTCTCGTCGGTGAAATCGTCCTTTTCAGGGTTCTTCACACCATCGTGCCGAATGTAGGAGCCGGTTGGATTTGCCGGGTCGGGCCACCAATAACCCGCCTGGCTGTACCAGTCGTGTTTGTCGCCGCTGGGTGGCGTCTCCGCTTTCTCAACCACGGAGTGGGGCTCCGCTCTCATTGCTTTGTCCGCGTCCTTCACGGCTTGCGCGACGATGCCCTGGTCGGGCCGCGCTTTGACTCTGGCCAGTGTGGTTGCATTCATCTCAAAGACGCGAGGCAGCGTCGGTGAGGCTGGTTGTGACCGGAGGCAGGAGGGAGTTGCCAACACGCTGAGAAGAACGGCGAAAACACAGGATTGATGCCAAACAAAAGGTTTCACTGGCATTCATCGTAGCCGAAACCTCCTTTCAATGGAGAAAGTGTTTCCAACCGTATGCTGGGCGATGTATAACCCTCTGGTCGCGTTCTGATTCATCGGGAAACGAGGAGATGGGAATGTACGGTTCACGCGTTGGGCGACAGGCCCTGACATTCGCGCTGTTGCTGTCTCTTTCAGCCTGGCTGGCTGCACAGGAGACGCCTGTTCCGAAGCTTGTCCAGGATCATGGCCGCGCCACGCTGATCGTCGACGGCGCGCCCTACTTCCTCCTCGGCGCGCAGGTGGACAACTCCAGCGGCTGGCCCACGCGCCTCGATGCCGTCTGGCCCGCAGCCGAGGCCCTTCGCCTGAACACCCTCGAAGTCCCCGTCTACTGGGAGCAGCTCGAACCCGCCCGCGGCACCTTCGACTTCACCGTCGTCGACTCCATCCTCGACCAGGCCCGCGCCCACAAGGTCCATCTCGTCCTGCTCTGGTTCGGGACCTGGAAGAACGGCAAGATGCACTACGTGCCCGACTGGGTGAAGTCCGACACCGTTACCTATCCGCGCATGAAGTCCCGCGCAGGCGTGCCCATCGACGTGCTCAGCCCCAACGCCCCCGCAAACCTCGACGCCGATCGCACCGCCTTCGTCGCGCTCATGCATCACCTGAAGCAAGCCGACCCACAGCACACCGTCGTCATGGCGCAAGTCGAAAACGAATCCGGCTCGCTCGGCCTGGTGCGCGACTTCTCGCCCACGGCACAAGCCATCTTCGACGCGCCCGTACCCGCCGACCTGATGCGCGCCCTCGGCAAATCCGCTTCCGGCAATTGGGCCCAGGTCTTCGGCGACGACGCGGACGAAACCTTCGCCGCGTGGAGCGTCTCGCGCTACATCAACGCCATCGCCGCCGCAGGCAAGCAGGAACTTCCCCTGCCGATGTACGTCAACAACTGGCTGAAGAGCCCGCGCGCCTTCCCCGTTACTACCGTTCCTGGCGATGACTACCCCTCCGGCGGGCCCACCATCAACATGTTCCCAGTGTGGAAGGCGATGGCGCCCTCCATCGACCTGCTCGCGCCCGATATCTACGTGCCCAACAACGAGAATTATCGCAAGGTCATGCGCGACTTCCACCAGCCCGGCAATCCGCTCCTGATCCCCGAAAGCCTCGGCTTCGAGCCCTTTCCCGGCGCCAGCGGCTATGCTCGCTACCTCTATTTCGCGCTGGGCGACGGCGCGGTCGGCTTCGCCAACTTCGGTCTCGACCGCCTCAACCTCGCCCAGCTCAACCCGGAGATGCAGGCCGTCGTCAACGGTTTCAGCCTCCTGGGTTCGTTCACGCCCGAACTCGCCCAGCTGAAGTTCGCCGGCAAACTCCAGACCGCAGTTGAAGAAGACGGGATCTCGCAAAAGGAACTTGCCTTCGCTGCCGACGGCACTCCACTGGCCTTGGGTGCGGGCTCTGCGCCGGCCGCAGCCGCAAATACCGCCTGGCGGGTCATCGTCTCCTTCCCGCCGTCGTATGACCCGCCCGCCGCGCCCGTCTCAACCACGTCCGACACCACTGGCCTGCACGAAGGCCGCGCCGTAGTCGCCTCCCTCGGTCCGAACCAGTTTCTGGTCGCGGGCATCGACTGCCGCGTGCAGTTTGCGCTGCCCGTCCACTCCGGCATCAAACAGCCGCAGATGCTCAAGGTCGAAGAAGGGCATTACGACGGCGCCAAATGGGTACCGCTACGGCTCCGGAACGGCGATGAAACCGACTACGGCCTGAACTTCGGCGGCAAGGGCTCGTTGCTGCGCGTTACCATGGGGAGTTACTGATGAAAACTAAATCCGTAACTAAAACTGCCTTTTCGACACAAGATTCCCTTTGCGACCACCGGGAGCACCACGCGAAGCCCAACACGCGTCACGAAGTGACCGCCGCCCGCGCAGGGCGTCCGTCCGGCAGGACCATATCTCTAACCGCACTAGCAGCATGTGCCCTCATCCTGCCTTTCCAGCTCGCCTCCGCGCAGACCGCAATCGACTCCGGCGGCCACCTCTTCCAGAAGGTGCAGATGCCCACCGCGGCCGAGGTGCAGAAGATCTGGGTCAACCCGCCCTCCGAGTACGGCCCCGAACCCTCCTTCGACATGAACGACTCCGTCACCTTGGAGTCGCTCGTCCACGACCTCGACACCATGGAGTCGCTCGGCTTCCACGCCGTCACCGCGCGAGCCGGCGGCAGCGTGACCAACCCGTACCTCACGCCCGCGTACTTCGCCTTCTTCAAGCAGTTCGCCCTCGAAGCCAAGAAGCGCGATATGAAGGTCTGGATCGTCGACGACATCGGCTACCCCTCAGGCTTCGCCGGCGGCCTCTTCGCCACTGGCAAGCCGGACCATGACCTCAGCATGCAGGCCCTCACCATCTCCGAGCGCATCCCGGTCGCTGAAGGCGGCATTCTCCAACACGCTGTCGGTTCGGACACCGTAGCCGCCGCGGCCGTCCCCAATAGCGGGGAAAGGGCCGGCCTGCACATAGAGGATTTGCACATAGCTTCTGGCTACGTGAACTTTGCCGCTCCCGTCGGCTATGGCGCATGGACTGTCCTGCTCATCAACCACGTCTTCCGCACCTCGCCCACCAAGAGCGACACCAATCCCACCCACCAGAAGGACTCCAGCCAGCCGCTTGAGGATTACCTCAACCCCGAGGCCACCGCAGCCTATATCGAGGCCACCCACGACGGCTACTACAAAGCCATGCCTGAGCTCTTCGGCTCGACCATCCTCGGTTTCCGCGGCGACGAGCCTGACTACTCCATCTCCGGCCTGCCCTGGACGCCGAAGTTCTTCGACACCTTCCAGAAACTGAAGGGCTACGACATCCGGCCCTACCTGGGGCCTATCGTCATGGCACAGAGCGGCGGCCGCGGCCAGGCCCCCGTCCAGCTCACCGAGACCGAACTCCGCGCCAAGGGCGACTACTACGACGTCTTCTCGCAGATGTTCGAGGACGGCTTCTTCAGGCCGCAGGGTGTCTGGTGCGCCGCCCATGGCGTTTCCTACCAGGTCCATCTCAACCACGAAGAGATGGAGATGGAACTCACCCGCTCCGAAGGCGACTTCGAGCGCGACATGAAGTACGTCGAAGTCCCCGGCATCGACGCCATCTGGCACCAGATCTTCACCGACACTATCTCCGACTATCCCCGCCTCGCCTCCAGCGCGGCCCACGTCTACGGCCATCCCCAGTCCTTCACGGAGAGCTTCGCCGCCTACCGCCCGGCGCCCGACATCACCGTGGCGCGCTACATCCTGAACGAACAGCTGGTTCGCGGAATCAACGTCGTGGAGGCGATGAACTACCCTGCCACATGGCCGGCCTCAGCCGTTCCGGCGCCCGGTTCAACTCCCTCGGCGGCTTTTGCAACCGCGCCCACCTCGGCCACCACTCCCGGCACCGCGGCCGCCGCACCGGCTCGCCGTGGTGGTCCTTCCGCGTTGATGCGAGATCCCGCCTTTCCCGCGCTCGCCGAGTACGTCCGCCGCGTCGGCTATGTCATGAGCATGGGCCGTCCCGCGGCCTCGGTCGCGCTCTACATCCCCTCCAGCTCCATGTGGCTCAACGACCGCGACTCCGACACCCAGTTCGTCTCCGCCGAGCGCCTGCTCTCCGAACGCCAGATCGACTTCGACATCATCAATATCGACGCTCTCGCCACCGACCTGAAAGCCGGTCCGGGCACGCTCGAATCCATGAGCGGCAACCGCTACCGCACCGTCATCATCCCCTCGGCCGGGATCCTCTCCCAGGTCGAACTCGACCGCCTCAAAGCTTTCGCCCAGGAAACCGGAAAGACGCCCGGGGGCAAAGTACTCTTCTTCGGCCGCACCCCATCGCTCATCTACGGCAAGACCATCCTCGACGCCCGTCCAGCAACCCCCGCCGACTTCTCCTTCGCCACCGTCGAAACCTCCGCCCAGCTTCCCCCGACGCCCACCCCACCGGCCCAGGCTCCCGCAACGCCGCCCGGCCCGCAGATCGTCCCGGCGGCCATCGAAGCAGCCCTTGACGCCGTCATTGGCCCGCGCGACGTCTCCCTCGACACGCCCGACCCAGCCCTGAAGATCAATACCCGCCGCCTGAAGGACGCCGACGTTTACTTATTCTTTAACGAAGGTGCCCAACCCAGCTCCCACACCGTCACGCTCAAGGCTGAGGGCAGGAAAGTCCAGGTCTGGGATCCCGCAACCGGCTCCGTCTCGCCGCTGGAGTCAACCGCAGCCAACGGCTCAGTCATTCTCAAGCTGGACCTAAAGCCTTACGAGACTCGCCTGCTCACCGTCCAGTAGCCTCACTGTTCGTACACAACCTTGTGCCGGTTCAGCCACCAGCAGGCGCCGCCACCCGCCTGCGGGAAGATGGATCGGCTACAGGCCACGTCGTCCGTGCCACCCCAGTCGTACTCCGTCTTATTGCCCTTCAGCGGAGTCTCAATCAGCGTCCCCACGGAAACCGTCCCCATCCCGCCGCCCATTGCCACCCGCGCCCGCCAAACCGCCCAGTCCCCCACGTAGAGCACCGAGAGTGCCCCGATCAGCCCAATCAACGTCCTGGCCAGTATCCGTTTCACGCGAGTCCCGTCGCCCTCATCAGCCTTATTTTGCCACTACTTGACCATCCTGGGCGGACCTAAACGCCAGCCCTCACCCTTAAAACAACAGCAGCGGGGTTGAATTCAACTTCTTCAACACCGCTGCCGCTCGATTTCGCCGTCTTGGTCTAGGAAGCCATCCCCATCAATTCCCGTTCGGCCCGCAGCCAGTCCTGTTCGGCCTGGCCATCCTGCCGGCCCCGCTCCGCCCAATACTGCTGGGCCAGCCGCGCAATCTCCTCGTGGCTGGGCGTGGTCGCAATTACCTTCTCGGCAACCGTCTGCTTCGTCGCCACCGTCTTTTTGGTCGTGCCTGCGGCTGCCCTGGGCTTTGCGGGTGCCTTGGCCTTCTTGGTCTTGTCGCCTGTCACTGCCATTCCTGATCTCCTTGGATTGAACTCGCCCGCGGAATGCGGGTCTTCACCTCCAGAATACTGGATTTTGGCCGAAAAATCCCCCACATCGCTATCGGGGTATCTCCCCACACACCCGCGCGCGGGATAGCCAGAGTGCCCGTTCAATGCAAATCATGGTGTTAACAAATAGGTTACGGGGTTCTTCGGCCCGGCCGGGCCGGGCCCGCATCCTCCGCCGGAAATTCGACCGGTTTTTCGTTTTCGTAGCCCGAGAGGCTCTGCAGCAGCTGCGCGTTCACCTCGTCGGCAATAGCCATCAGCGTCGCTGGCAGCTGGCCCAGGTCGATCTGGTCCATATGCTCCTGGACGCTTTGGAACAGCGCCACCTGCAGCGCCCGTGCCTCCTCCATCAGCACCGTCGACCGCAGGCCCTGCCGCCGCCGCCTTGCCCCATGCTGCAGCGACGCCATGGAGAATAGCGTCATCAATCCCAGCGGCTGCGGGTAGCGCAGGCGATAGAGGATCTCGTTCAGTGCTTCCGGCAAATGTTCAATCTGCTCCCGCGCGCTGATTGGTGCCGTCGCCAGGCTGCCGATTTCGGTCATCTTTTTCAGCCACGCCTGGGTAATCGCCGGGCGTTCCCGTTCCAGCAGGGTCGCAATCGACTCCACCGCCGGAAAGCGCGGCAGTTGCTCCCCTCCGCTCAGCCGCTGGCGGATGGCCTCCACGATCGGGCCAATCTTGGGCGGCTTCACGAAAATCTCATCCGCCTCCCGCAGCATCGAGGCCGTCGCCTTCGCCATGTCCGGATTGGCGCTTAGCACAAGGGTCACGGCTGCCGGGTTGGCGTGGCGCATCGCGCCCACCACAATCAGGCCGTCACCGGCCCCCGGCATGTGCAGGTCGCAGATCAGCACGTCGAATCGCTCGGTCGTGATCAGCCGCAACGCCTCAATCGTACCCGGCGCTGTGCTGACTTCGAATTCATGAGCTTCGAGGATGACCTTCAGTCCGGAGAGGACCGCTTCATCGTCATCGACGAGCAGGAGTCTTACGGGCAAGGAGCTAACCCCTTGTGCCGGTTGCACACAGACCAAATGCCGACCCGGAATGGGCGGCGGGATAGGAGAATTCAGTGAAGCAGTCGAGCCATTCAAACCTAATTGGCAGACTACACCGCGCGGTCGAGCCTATCTCTTGAAAAGTGATGTGACCCGGCGAATCTCTGGTAACCATCCGGATGCCAGGCCACCGGCTCTGCCCGACCCTCCCGCGCGTGCTAGACTCGAAGTTTTCCGCCGTCCGCGCGTCCCGTCCCTGTGTCTGGAGCCAGCGGTGGAGAGATGGGAGGGTACTCGATGCATCCGGATCTCGCCAGGCTGGTAATCCTGCAGCAGCACGACATTGAGGCAAAACACCTGCGCGACCAGATGGCGGCGGTGTCGAGGCAGACCGCTGAGATTGAAACGAAGGCCCGTGCAACCGCCGGCCAGCGCGCGGTTGTGCTCGACCTCATCGCCAGGGAAGAGGCCATTCGCCGCCGCGAAGAATCCGAGATCGCCGACCTTCGCCAGAAACTCGAGCGGTCGAAAAAAAAGCTCGACATGACCACCACCACCCACCAGTTGGAAGCTCTGGAGCATGAAGTTGCCTTCGTCCGCAGCGAAATCACCCGCCTGGAGGACGCCGAGATCGAGAGCATGGAGCGCGACGAGGCCCTGCAGGCCCAGAAGGCAATCGCCGACGCCGCCGTCGCCGACGCCGAAGCCGCCCTCGCGCGGGAGCAGCAATCTGCCGCGCAGACCACCACTCACCATCAGGCCGCACTCGCCGAACTGGAGCAGCAGCGCTCCGCACTCCGCGCCGAGATCGCCCAAACCGACGCGGGAGAGACCGCCCTGGCTGCCTACGATCGCATCGCCCGCTCCAAAGGCACCGCCGTCTCCGAAGCCCTGAACCAGAAATGCTCCGCCTGTCAGATGATGCTGCGCCCCCAGCGCTGGAACGACGTGCGCGACAACAGCGCCGGCTCAACTGCCAGCGAAACCCTGATGACCTGCGAGAACTGCGGCCGCATGCTCTACTACGACCCCGCCCGCGACGCGCCCCAGCGCAAGACCGTCGAAGTCGAAAGCATCGCTGCCCAAATCGTTCGCTCCGCCGGCCGCGCCTGAGCCCCTCCAGACCGTCATTCTGGAGCGCAGCTCCGGAATCCCTGTCTTTGCCGTTACCCTGTCATCCTCGCGCCCCTGCGCAAGCAGTCGAAGGACCCGTGTTCCTCGCCCCTCGCCGATAATAGATCCATGCCCACCAAACCCAAACGCATCTGCGTCGACATGGACGAGGTCATGGCCGACGCCGTCGCCGAGCATCTCCTCCGCTACAACCGCGACTACCAGGGCAACCTCACCAAGGCCGACCTCCGCGGCAAATGGATCTGGGACGTCGTCTGCATCGACCACCACCCCCGCCTCTCCGAATACCTCCATTCCGACGACTTCTTCGACGTCCTCCAGGTCATGCCCGATGCGCCTCGCGTGCTGGAGCGCCTCCAGCGCCACTACGAGGTCTTCATCGCCAGTGCGGCTATGGAGGTACCAACCTCCTTCAACGGCAAGTACCGCTGGCTCGGCAAGCACTTCCCCTTCATCCCCGACTCGCACATCGTCTTCTGCGGCGACAAGAGCATTCTGCTGGCCGACTACCTCATCGACGACAACCCCCGCCAGCTTCGTCGCTTCTCCGGCGAAGGCATCCTCTACGACGCCCCCCACAACGAAGCCGTCACCGGCTTCCGCCGCGTCAAAAACTGGCTCGAAATCGAATCCCTCTTCCTCGGCCACAAAAAAATGCCCGCGGGGCCTATCGGAGTATCGCCACAATAACTCGCTCCAGCGTTTGAGCGTCACGAGGATTGAGACGCGGGGTTGTTGCAGCCTCGACGCCCCGTTTTTCCACAGGGCCCTGCTTGACACTCCGCTTACAATGAAAGAAAGGGTTAAGCAGCGCCCAGCGTCGTGTCCGCCGGACCGGACCTGGAGCTTGCCAAAAGTGTGGGAGATTGAAAACCAAGGCATCGCCGAACGTGTGTCTGATCCATTCGACCAGGGGGGGGGCAGCGCGTAGCTGTTGACTACTTATGTATGTACTATTTCGTGACTCCCTTGGCTCGTTTTGCGGCTAACCCTTTTGCTTTCAGTGAACCACGCCGGGTACTAATGAGTTACTCCCCCCGCGGGGGAGGGGGTATCCTCAGGAGTACAAAGCCGACTCGAACTGTTGCAGCGCCGCATCCGACCAGGCGTGGCTGCTCCGGTTCCAGAGGTCGCTCTCATCGCCCAGAAAGTTGGGGAAGTTCATCCGGCAGTATCCGCGCCGCCCCGCGAAGTCGTACAGCGCCTGCGCCGAGCCGTCGAGGTATAGCACGGCCTGCAGTCCATCGCGCGACCACTCCACCGCCGCGATCCGCTCGGCCACCGGCCGCGCCAGCTTTTCGTCGCTCGCAGCCAGGGCGCTGACGTTGTAGATCAGCATGGCGTCCAAAATGCTGTCGTCGTGCTTCTGCTGCGACCGGTCGCAGGCATAAAAGTAGCCGGCAACGCCCTCGTCCTCGAAGACCACGGTCCACGGCACGGCGGGCGACTCGGACGCAAGAAAGGCATGGCCCGGGTTGAACGAAAGCGATTGCATCGAGCCTCATTTCCCACAATACACGGCCCGCACGAAATCGGCCGGAGCAGGCGTTACACTCGAAGCAAGACGCGAGAGAGGAAGCAAGTTTTGAATATCGATCGGCCGGATGTAGTAGCAGCATGACCGTTCCGCGCATCCACATCGGACGTCCACAACGTCTCGCCGGGCTTCTCCTGTTGGCCTTCCTCGTGCAATGTCTGTGGATCATTGGCCACCAGGACCTATCCACCGCGGACTACCGCTTCGCCACCTGCGGCCGGCAGATGTGGGAGCGGCCATCGCCGCTGGCCGGATACTTCACCACCTGCGGCAACCTCAACGGCGACGGGACCTTCGCCTACCGCGTCGCGGGGCTTCCACTCACGGTTCAGCGCCTGGCCCTGCTGGCCGTGGATCACTTTCGCGCGCCAGCGAATCGCCTCTATCCTGGCGGCTCCCTCAACGGTTCCACCTGGGAGTCGCGTCACCAGTTGGCCAGCGTAATCTACCTCATCCATTTGCCCTTCGTGTTCTTCGCGCTTTGGCTCGGCGCAGGCTTGTGGTGGGTCGCGCGCCGGCTCTACGGAAACGAGGGCGCCTTTCTGGCCCTGGGTCTCTACTGCTTCTGCCCCGCCGTCCTGCGCATGGCGGTCGAACCCAATAACGACCTGCTCGCCGCCTGGGGACTCTACGGGTTGGTCTATACCGCCATCGGAGTCGCCCACGCCATGCAGGGGCCGCGGCGCAAATGGCGTCCGCGCATCGCGCTGCTCACCCTCGCGCTGGGGTTCACCGCGGCGGCGCACCTGTTTGCCGCGATCGCCGGCGTGGCCGCGGCGCTCGTCTTCATGCTGTACCTCGCGGAGTACAGGCGCAGCTACGTCATGCAGATTCTCATCCTTTCCGCGATCGGAGGGCTCGCCCTCCTCTTCGCATTCTACGGATTCCACCTGGCCGCGTTCAGCTACGTCTTCACCGGCGGCGCAGCCCTCTTCTGGTTCACGCTCGCCGGTGTACGCAGCTTCGCCACCAGCATGTTCCATGTCCCGATCGTCACTGCGGCCTGCGTCGCCGTGGTGCTTTACTGCGCCGTCCGCCGCAGCCGCTACTTCGGCAACACGGCGCCGCTGCTGATGGTCCTCGTGCTCGCACCGCTGGTGACGACGCAGACCGTCTCTGCGCCGTGGCTGTGGACGCTGCCCTTCCTGTTCACCTTCATTGGCGGGGTCTTCGCCGACGCACTGGAAAGCCACTACCGTAAGCTCTTCCTCGTGCTCACCGGCATGGCGCTGGTGGCCCAGGCCTTGGCGAGCCTCGCCGCACTGCCTGGAATTGCCGTCGCCTCGTAAGGAGCAGGTGCGACAGGTGGAAGCAACGGAAATGCGGCTGCAAAGCATCTCTCTGGACTGGCGAGAGGGCTGGGCCGCGGAGTCGGGTCATGATGGCAAGCGGGAGTTGCGGGGCATTCTGGGCTGCGGTAGGCTTCACCCTCTGGGTGCCCATCCTTACCGGTTGCAACTCGGCGCCGCCCCCGAAGCTGAGATACGACTACTCGCAATCGCTGGACCGATATTACGAAGGGCGTCCGCTGTGCGTCTGGCCGGATGCAGTAACGTTTCCCGTGTTGAACGCGTCGCCGGACCAGATCCGCGAGCGCGGCTTCAACGCGCTGGCGGACTCCGGACTTCTGATCCGAAAGCACGCAACCAAGGGCGCGGCTCCCGGATCGTATACGTTCGACCTGACGCCGGAAGGCCGCTCGGCGCTCGACGTCGATGTATTCGACAACTCGGCCGGCAATTTCTGCTATGGGCGATCGAAGGTGACAAGCATTGACTCGGCGGAGCAGAACAGTAGGTCCACCGAACTCGTGGATTACCACTACCGAGTCGAAGAGCCGGCCGCTTGGGCGATGGAACAGCCGATCCAGCGCGCCTTTCCGCAGATCGCCAGCGAATTGGCCGGCCCGCACAAGGCGCAGGTTTGCCTGCTGAACACGACCGACGGCTGGGAGATTGCAAGTGTACCGACGACCTTTACGCCCAATGCGGCGGCGGCGCATCCGCCGCTGCTGGCGAAGGCGAAGATGCTGCTTGCACATGACAAAAGGCAGGGCGGGCTGGCGGCAAACGCAGGATCGGAATAGCGGCCGAAGCGCCGTTGGCGCGGGAGCCAATCCTGAGCGCCTCCCGGCATTGGCGGCGGTGGCTTATTGCGCAAGCGCCGCCTGCTGCTCCGCGTAGGGTTTCATCTCGTACTCCGCGGGCGGTACGCCGCCGGCCAGGTAGCGAACGAAATAGTCCCAGCGCCGCCGCGTGACATAGGGCGTGGCTTCGCCGTAGCCGTGCGTCGCGTTCGGAATCATCAGCAAATCGAAGTCCTTGTTGGCCTTGATCAGCGCGTCGACGACCAACAACGTGTTGTTCGGAGGAACGTTGTCGTCCATCGTCCCATGCACCAGCAGCAAATGGCCCTTCAGGTTCTTCGCGAAGTTCTGGTTCGCCTGGCTGTCGTAGTTCGTCGTTCCGTCGGGATTCCTCTGCAACAGGCCGATCCACTTCTCCGCCCAGTCGTCTTCGTAAACGCGGTTGTCGTGGTTGCCGCTTTCGCTGACGCCAACCTTGAAGAAGTCAGGGAAATGGAACATGGCCGCTGCCGTTGCCGCTCCGCCGCCCGAGTGTCCGTAGACGCCTGCGCGATCGTCATCGATCCACGAATAGTTCGCGGCCAGTTCCCTGATTCCAGCGATCTGATCGGGAATGGTGTTGTCCGCCAGGTCGCCGAAGAGCGCATCGTGGAAGCTCTTCGATCGATTCGGCGTGCCCACGCCGTCGATGCACACCACGATGAAGCCCAGTTCCGCCAGCGACTGCATGTCCTGGTGCGTGGCGGAAAAACTGCGGCTACCACACGACCCGGTCTGCGGCCCAGGATAGACATGGTCAATGATGGGATATCGCTTCGTCGCATCGAAGTTGGTTGGCTTGAAGAGAAATCCGTATAGGTCGGTCTTGCCATCGCGCGCCTTCACGGTAATTGGCGTCAGCGGCTTCCAGCCGGCCGCACGCAACTCTGTAACGTCCTGTTGCACCACGTCCAGCAGCAGTTTGCCATCCTCGTCGCGGACCGCCGTTGTCTGCGGCGTTGTGGGAGTGGACGCGATGTCGACGAAACGCCGCCCATCGGGCGACATGGTGACCGCATGGTCCGCGTCCTCCGGCGTCAACAACTCCATGTCCGTGCCGTCGAAGTTAACCCGGTAGAGCGCAGAGAAGTATGGATCGCGACCGGGTTGCTTGCCCACCGCCAGGAAGTAGATCTTGCGCCGCGCCTGGTCGACATAGAGCACCTGGGTCACATCGCCCTCGCCATGCGTGACCTGGTTCTTCAGTTGGCCCGTGGTCAGATCGTAGAGGTACAGTTGGCCCCAGTTATCGCGTTCAGAGAACCACAGCACCTCGTTCGACTGGGAAAGATAGCGCCAGTCTTCGGTCTTGTCGTTGCCGCTCTCAAAGTACGTCGCAACCTTCTCGGTCATCACTTCGCGCACATCCCCGCTCGCGGCGTCGGCGACGCGCAGCCACTCCTGCTTGTGATCGCGCGAAGTCGAAACGAACGCCAGGTGCGCGCTGTCTTCGCTCCACTGCACGTCGTCCCAGCCGTGTCCTCCTGCACAGCTCAAGTCGTCGCACAGGCTGGAGCGGTGTTGATCCGGAGGCATCTTCAAGCGCACCACGCTGCGTGTGCCAACATCGATGATGACGCGCTGAATCATGGTTACTTTGTCGTCCCCGGCCAGGGGATACGCCCAGGATTCGAGCGCCGGATGCCCGTCCGTGGTGTTCGCCAGGTACATCCGGCCCACGCTGCGCTGGTCCTGCTGGAAGGTCGCGATCTTTTTCGAGTCTGGCGACCATTCGAGGATAGGCTTGTTGCTGTGAGTCCATCCCGAGTTGTCGGTGGCGTAGCCAAAATCCGGCACACCATCTGTGGTCAACGGTGTCTCGCGCCCGCTGGCTACGTCGCGGACCCACAGGTTGTTGTCACGGATGAAGGCCGCCTTCCTGCCATCGGGCGAGAGATCGTAAACATCCGGCAGCACGCCACCGGCAGCCTTGCAATCGCCCGACCCTCGCAGATCGCAGCGAACCAACTGATGGCCGATGGTCAGCAACAGGATGCGGTCACGATCCTCCAGCGTGAAGTCATCAATCGGCAGATGGCCCGCCTGCAACGGAAAATTCGCGGGGATCGCCAGCCTATGAAAACGAATCCCGGCGTTCAGCGCCGCTGCCACTTCGCCCTGGTCGAACGCCGGCGCCTTGGTGTGCCTTGCCGAATCGACAACCGTATAGGTAGCCCCGAACGGTCCCAAATCGCGGTACCAGAAGCGGCCATCGTCAAGCCACTGGGGATCTTTGACGGTGTGATAGACCAGCGGATTCACGTTGTAGTCCATGAACCGCTCTGCCTCCGCATAGTCCGCGGCCGCGTAGATCCTGCCCTGCTGTGCCGCGCCCAGAGCACTCCAGCAGCAGAGAGCCACACTTGCCGCCAGAAGTCCCCGGCTCACGCTTCGAAACATCCCTCGCCTCCGGCCGCGCGCGATTACAAACACCGGCGACCGAGGCCAGTTTAGCAATTGGCGATGCCTGGAGCGGCAGTGAGTCGATCGGTCACAAGTTGGCGCTCATGTGGCACGAAGTTCCGCCAGCCGCGGGGATGTAACCATTCAGCGTGTAATCCATCACCATGCGGTCCGCGTTGAATCTCCAGCCAAGGGTACGAATGGTCCGCTTCATGCGCTTGATCCATCCCCGCGGAAGACCATCGCGGTCGCGTTGGTAGTAGAGCGGAATCACCTCGTCGCGCAAAGTCCGGTGGAGATCTTCCGCGTCCCGATTGTCGTGCACCTGCGTGTTCAGATGCGTTCGGCCGCTGCCGATGGCGAAGCCGTTGAGCCCGTCGTAGGCCTCGGCCCACCATCCATCCAGCACCGAGAGGTTCAGGCCGCCGTTCAGGACGACCTTCTGACCGCTGGTTCCCGATGCTTCCAGCGGCCGCCGCGGGTTGTTCAGCCAGACGTCGACTCCCTGGACAAGATGCCGGCCAACATTGATGTCGTAGTCCTCCACGAACACAAACTTGTCGGCAAACTTCGGATCGCGCATCAATCCCGCCACCAACTGCAAGACGCGTTTTCCGGGCTCGTCGCGCGGGTGTGCCTTGCCGGCAAAGACGAATTGCACCGGCCGTTTCGGGTCGCTCACCATCTGGGCCAGCCGTTCGATATCGGCGAGAATCAGGTCGGCCCGCTTGTAGGTGGCAAACCGCCGGGCAAATCCGATGGTGAGTGCATCGGGGCTGAGGATTCGGCCCAGCCGCTTCAATGTTTCCGGATCTTCGTTGCGGCGTGACGCCTGTTCGATGGCCTGTCGCCTGACGAACTCCAGCAGCCGCGACTTCAGGCTGAGATGGGTCTCCCATAGTTCGCCGTCGTCGACGCTGTCGATTCCCTCCCAGATGCGGGCCTCGCTGCTGTGCCGTGACCAGTCCGCTCCGAGGTGACGATCAAACAGGCGATACATCTGTGGCGCCAGCCAAGTAGGAACATGCACTCCGTTCGTGATGTGGCCAATGCGCACAGGCTCACCGGTATTCGCCATGGTCAGCCGCGCCCACATCGACCGGGAGACTTCGCCATGCAGTGACGAAACCGCATTGGCGCGGCGAGCAAGCTTCAGGCAGAGCACGGTCATACAGAACATGTCCCGGCTTTCGCCAAACTCGTAGCCCAACTCCATCAACTGCTCGTGCGAGATTCCCAGGTAATCGCGCAGCGGTCCAAGGTGCTCCTCGATCAGCGCGGAATCGAAACGATCGTGGCCCGCCGGAACCGGAGTGTGAGTGGTAAAGCACACTTCCTGGGAGACTCGGTAGGAGGCTTCATGGAAGTTCAGGCCCTCCTCCTGCATGCGGTTGTGAATCGCCTCGAGCAATGCGAATCCGCTGTGGCCTTCGTTCAGGTGCAGTACGCCTGGCGTAATGCCCATCGCCTTCAGCGCGCGAAAACCACCGATGCCGAGCAGAATCTCCTGGCGGATACGAGTGCGGCCGTCTCCGCCATAGAGCCGGGAAGTGAGGACACGATCCTCAGAACTGTTGCCGTCCACATTCGAGTCAAGCAGAAACAGATCGCAGCGGCCCACCTTCACTCGCCAGACCTTGGAGAGAATCGGACCGCTGCGCGTGTCGATTCGCACCATAACCGGCTCGCCGTTGGCGCCGATCGCCGGCTCCATCGGCATCTGGCTGATGTCGGTCTCGATGTATTCCTCCTGCTGCCAGCCAGTCGCGTCCAGTCGCTGCCGGAAATAGCCCTGGCCATAGAAGAGGCCGATTCCGATCAGTGGGATGTCCAGATCAGATGCGCTCTTGATGTGATCGCCCGCCAGAATGCCCAGACCGCCGGAGTAAACCGGGATGGACTCATGCAGTCCGAACTCGGCGGAAAAATAGGCAACGGGCCGCGGCCGCAGTACGCCGGCATGCCTTGCACCCCACGTATGATCGCCGCTGAGATATTCGCGCTGACGACGATACGCATAGTTCACGCGCCCGTGCAGCACCATCTCCTCCGCTCGCTGCTCAATCAAGGCGAGTGGCATCTCGCTCAACATCGAGATGGGGTTGTGGTGAACCTGCCGCCAGCGCTGCGGATCCAGGGCGCGGAACAGATTCGTAGATTCCGAATCCCAACTCCACCACAGGTTGCGCGCCAGCGACCAGAGGCGCTCCTGCAAGGGAGCGATGAACCGGTCGAGCATGCGCGCTTCGCTGACCACGGGCGCTACCGCCGCCGCGGCATCCACCAGCATGCGAATCTCGTCCTCGCGAAAGATGCGAGCCTCTTTTGTCTGGACCACCAGGACGCCCTGCAGGACGCCTCGATCGACCAGGGGAACACCCAGGAACGAGTGATACTCTTCTTCGCCCGATTCACTGAAGTACTTGTAACGGGGGTGGTTCATGGCCTGCTCCACGGAGACCGGGACGACCTGTTCCGCAACCAGCCCCGCCAGGCCTTCGTTCAGCGCCAGCCGCAGGTTACCAATGCATTCGGGCCGCAGCCCGAGGGTCGCCGCCAGGATCAGAGTGGCGCGATCCGGCTCCAGTAGATATGCCGAGCAGACGTCGGTCTGAAATCGGTTCGCGATGAGCGAAACGACGTTCATCAGCGTCTCGGCCGGCTTGTTGCGATCGCGGGCGAGATTGCCGATCTCTTCCAGCGTCAGGACGTGACTGATGTCGGGGACACTTACGGTCTGGCTCACGGCTGAACCTCGTCGGTGAAGATTGGTTGTAGATTCACGAACTAAAAGTCTGCCCAGCAGGGTTCTCGTGGCGAGGACCTGCGAACGACCCAGCGGCTACGGGGGGTTAGCAACAATCTAAACACACTTTATCTGGCAAGCAAATCGATTGTGGAATTCAGCGCTGCCGCTAGTATGCCACCAACCGGACCGGGCCCAGTAAGCCTGAAGCCGCGGGCGGTGCCGATGCGCGACCGGCGCCGGCTCCTCCACCCATACTGCCTGCAGGCGAAGCTCCTGCGGCTCCTGTGCCACCGGCTCGCCGCCGCGCTCCTGCCGTGGCACCAGCACCGCCTGCGGCTGCTCCCGGAGCGGCTGCGGGGGTCAATACCCCCGTAAGAGCAGCCCCGCCCGCCGCCATTGGGCCGTCGGTCGAAGGCATGGAGGCCAGGCCGGCAACGATGGGTGACGGCACGGCAGACAGACCGGCCGGCGTGGCTGGAGCGGCTTGCGCCGGCCCTCCGCCCGCGCCCCGTCCACCGGCGGAAATTGCGTTCACCTGGATTACCAGGTCGTTCGTGCCTGGCTTCAAGGCGCTGGTGAGGTCCCAGCGATAGGGGCACCACGCGTGCGCGCCCAACTCCTTGCCATTCAGCGTCACCTTGGCATAGTCGTGGACGTCGGCGATCTCCAGATAGACGTGCTTGCCGGCCGGGGTTGCGGGCCCGGTGAACTGACGGTGGTAGGTGGCCGGCCCGGCAAAGCCTGACGTACCCAGCTCCTCCCACGACTTCAGCGGCGTAGTGACCTGCTTGCCGTTCAGGTCGAGCGCCCAGTCACCATCAAACGTCGCAAGCTCCTTGCCTCCGAGGAACGATGGCTCGGCCTCAGCAACGGCCTTGGGCAGCGGTCCAACTACGATCACTTTGGCCTCGTAGGGCCCCAGCACCAGGGGAACCTGCACGCCATCGGCGACGACGATTGCGCCGGCCATGGGATGGATTTCGCCCGTCGCCAGGTCCCACGCCTGCGCCTTGCCGTGTCCGGCGATAGTGGCTACGCGAGACTCCGCCTTGTTGCTTTCGTTGAAGAAGTAATACATGTCGCCGTCGGTCCATTGGCGATGCGTGTAGGTGAGCCTGGGGAATTCCGAGTCCAGCTTTACATCCGGCTTGGGCAATCCGGCGATCACCGCCGGCGTAATATCGCCCGAACTCTCAATCAGCGTCGCGAAGCTCAGATCCGGCTCTTCCTTCGCGTCCATGAATGTTTTGTCCAGGATCAGGCTGGGCGTCTTGCCGACGAAGATCACCTTGCCGCCTTGCTTCGCGAACTCGCGCAGCCGATCGAGGCCGATACGCGTGATTACCGTCATCGACGGCAGCACGATGGCCTTGTACGTCTGGCCGCTGAGATTGGTAAAGCCGCCGTTGGCCAGGGTCGCGACGGAGCTGAGCGACTGCTCGTCGAAGTAGTCCCAGTCCACCTGATGTTCGAACAACTGCCAGCCGAGCTTGGTGGTACTGCGATCCGCGTCGATCGCATCCTGTCCGCCTAGCCAAATGGTGTTGCCGGGATGGTAGAGCCCTACCTGCGCCGCCGGACGCCCGATTGCCATCAGGTAGCCGACGCGGTTGGTGTACCACGCCAGCATCGGGGCCTCGGGTGGTACTGGCGGAGCAGCCGCGTTCGCATCTGCCGCGGCCGGCCCGAAATTTCCGCGCAGGATCGGTACCCGAATCTGCAGCGCGTTCACTCCGCGCACAGCCTGGAAATCCAACTGGTACTTGCCGTCGATACCGACGCCGCCCCCTTCTTCCGCCCACACCTTCGGCTTGCCGAAGAGATGCGCGGCAGACGACGCCAGCTTGGGGAAATTATTGTTGATGTTCCACACTCCGTCCGGGGTATGCACCGCGCTGGGAATGAGCTGGCTCAGGTTGTCGATTCCCGGTACCTGGACGTATCGCTCATCGCGAAAGTAGTCTCCCTCACTGTGCTCCAGCGCCAACATGGTTTCTTCGTGGTTCAGGTGGACCAAGTATTCCACGTTATGCGCCTTGGCCCAGTTCGCCTGCTCCCCGAAGAACGAACTGCGGAAGATGCCGCTCCATACGTCGTAGTAGTCCGCACTCGCCCGCTGCGACTCCTCCGTCGGCTTGCGCGAGAACCACAGCGGAATATACGGAGTCAGGTCGTAGCCCTTCTGCGCCTTGAACTGCTCCAGCAGCGTCGGCGTCCAGGGGATGCCGCTGGAGTAGTCGGGCTCGTCGCCGAAGAAGCCCAGCACGATCTTGCCGAATTGGCCGCCCACCGCACCGTAGTAGGTTTCATGGACGGTATGCAGGAATGCATCCGTCGCTTTGGGGTCGAGGTAGTCGATCAGCGAGTAGGTCGCATCCTTGGCGCGGGTGCCGTCCGCCCGATTGAAGTTGCGCGTCGGAGAGCTGAGGTAGACGTGGCGCACAAAGACGACCTGCCAGCTGTGGCGCGGCTCGTTGGGCGTTGATCCTTCGGCCGGCGTCAGATACTTCAACTGGAAGTCTGCCGGCATAGGAATGCGAATCACCTTCTCAACTTGCTGCTGAGCATCCGACTCCAGCGCCATGATGGCCAGCGTGTTCGAGGGCACCGGCATGGTCAGCGTCTGCCCCGGCGCCACGTGGACTGTAATATCCGCGATGATGTCCTGCATGCCGAGTTCCGGGTAGCGCTCGCTGATATAGCCGCCGGCAAAGCCGCTGGGGTAGTCGGACTCGTCCTGAATCCACAACCGCATGTTGCGTTTCGCCGCTTCCGCAACCGTGAACTTTACCTGATCCATATGCTCCGGCGACAGATACTTCCCTTCGCCCGGAGACCTGCGCCCCGGCGACATGTTGACGATGAAGATGCCATTGGCCGAGAGCCGGTCCAGGTCGCGCACAATATTGGCCCGCACCACGGCAGGGTCTGCACCGTTCCAGCTCTGGAACGGCTGGATGGCGCCGTACTCATGCGGCGGGGCCTTGAAGTTCGCCGCGACCTCGGCCGTCGAGGGCACGGTGATCTGCTGCCAGGGGCGCTGCGCCAGAGACGCAGCGCACAAAAGCGGAAGAAGGGACAACCGAAGCGCGGCCTTCATGGGAGACTCCGTTTTGTGGAAATCGATTCGCCCGAATTGTACCTCTCCCCCCCAACCTCGCGAGTGGATGGCCGTTCTACGGCGCGCGAAAAGCAGGGATTCCCGCACCGGGCGCGGCGCCTAACCCACATGGGGAAACGAATTTGCGAAGCCTGAAATGGCATCGCTGAAGCCATCCCGCTTTTCGGCGGTGCCCGTACCCCATCAGGCACGTGCTTGAGTTACGAAACCGGTGTGACAGCGGACACATCCTCCCGTTATTCGGAAAGGATACCTTCACCAAATCCGTGGTCGAACCTCTGCGGAGCTGGCCCTGACCAGCCCGGTAGCTCGCAGGTTCGACCGAGGTCTGGACATACAGCGAGGTCGGTATGGGTCATTCGATTTGGCAGTCGATGCAGGAGAAAGGTTACAGCCGCAGGGATTTCATCCAGTTCTGCGCTGCGGCCGCAACCGTAGCCGGGTTCGGTCGAGCCGGCGTAGGCCAGGTCGCCGCGGCCTTTGAGAAGAGCGAAAAACCGGCCGTGGTCTGGCTGCACTTCCAGGAGTGCACCTGCTGCAGCGAGTCCTTTATCCGCGCCTCGCACCCCATTGTGGCCGACGTGCTGCTGGATGTCCTTTCCCTGAATTACACAGAAACATTGATGGCGGCGTCTGGATTCCAGGCGGAAAAGTCGCTTGCCGACACCATCGCCAACCACAAGGGTAAATACATCGTCCTGGTGGAGGGCGCGGTACCCACTGGCGAAGACGGCGTCTACTGCATGATCGGCGGCAAGACCGCGGAATCGATTCTGCAGACCGTCGCCGCCGACGCGGCCGCCGTAGTGGCATGGGGCAGTTGCGCCTCCAATGGATGCGTGCAGGCCGCCAAGCCGAATCCGACCGGGGCCACGCCGATCCACAAGCTGGTGGACAAGCCGGTAATCAATGTGCCCGGCTGCCCGCCGATTGCCGACGTCATGATGGGCGTCGTGACCCACCTGCTGGTGCTGGGGCAGATTCCCGCGCTGGACAACCAGGGACGGCCAAAAGAGTTCTACGGCCGCCGTGTCCACGACACCTGCTACCGCCGTCCGAACTACGACGCCGGCCTGTTCGTAGAGGCTTTCGACGACGAGAACGCGCGCAAGGGTTATTGCCTGTACAAGATGGGCTGTAAGGGGCCGGTGACGTACAACGCCTGCTCGGTGGTGAAGTGGAACGAGGGCACCAGCTATCCCATCCAATCCGGCCACGGCTGCATCGGCTGCAGCGAGGCAGGCTTCTGGGACAACGGGCCACTCTATCGGCATCTGCCCGCGGTGCCCGGCTTCGGCATCGAGAGCACGGCGGATACGATCGGCACCACGGTCGGACTGGTGACGCTGGCGGGAGTTGCGGCGCACGCGGTGGTGACCAACATTCGCAAGCGGAGCGTGATTGCAGAAGTGCACGCTGAAGACCAGAAGGAGTCGTAATCCATGGCACGCGTAATCGTCGATCCTGTAACTCGCATTGAAGGCCACCTGCGCATTGAGGCAGTGGTGGAGAACGGCGTCATCACCGACGCATACAGCGCGGGAACCATGGTGCGCGGCCTCGAAAAGATTCTGATTGGCCGCGATCCGCGCGATGCCTGGGCAATCACGGAACGCGTCTGCGGCGTGTGCACCACAGTGCATGCCCTGACCAGCGTGCGCGCCGTGGAAAGCGCGCTTGGTATCGCAGTCCCGCCCACGGCGGAGTTGATCCGCAACATCATGATGACCACGCAGTATGTTCAGGACCACGTCGTGCACTTCTATCATCTGCACGCGCTGGACTGGGTGGACATCGTCAATGCACTGAAGGCCGATCCGAAGAAGGCGGCGGAGTTGGCGCAGTCGTTCTCCAAGTGGGACAAGAATACCCCTGCTTATTTCTCCGAGGTGCAGGACAAGATCAAGTCGTTCGCCGCCAATGGGCTGGGCATCTTCGCCAACGGCTACTGGGGGCATCCGGCCTACGTGCTGCCGCCCGAGGTAAACCTTATTGCGGTGGCCCACTACCTGGATGCACTGATGTGGCAGAAGGAGATCGTCAAGATCCACGCGGTATTCGGCGGCAAGAATCCGCACCCGAACTACCTGGTGGGCGGAGTTCCCTGCTCCATCGACATGAATGAAGTGGCCGCCATCAACTCGGAGCGGCTAAACCTGGTCTCGAAGCTAATCGACCAGGCCGATGAATTCATCAATGAGGTTTACATTCCCGACGTGCTCGCGGTCGCCTCCTTCTACAAGGACTGGGCCAAGTATGGCGGCGGACTGACCAACTACATGAGCTACGGCGAGTTTCCCACCAAGGGTTACGGACAGGTGGAGTCGTTCAAATACCCGCGCGGCGTAGTGCTGGGCCGCGATCTGAGCGCGGTGCACGCGGTGAATGCGGTGGACCCCGAAGAGATCAAGGAATACATCGCGCACTCCTGGTACAGCTACGACGGCGGCGACAAAGTTGGCATCCACCCGTGGGCAGGCGAGACCAATCTGAATTACACCGGACCCAAGCCGCCGTTTGAGACGCTTGAGGGCTTCGACAAGTATTCGTTCCTCAAGACTCCACGCTGGAAAGACCAGGCAATGGAGGTTGGGCCGCTGGCACGGCTGATCGTCGCCTACGCTTCCGGCAACGCTCAGGTGAAAGAACTGGTGGGCGGAACGCTGGGCAAGCTGAATGTGCCTGTGGGAGCGCTCTACTCCACGCTGGGACGGGTTGCGGCGCGCGCGCTGGATGGGGCCTTGGCGATGGGCTGGCTGAAGGAGTTCTTCGGTGAGTTGATGGCCCAGGTAAAAATCAACGAGGTCTCCACGTTCAACGGAACGCTCTGGGAGCCGAAGACCTGGCCCATCGATGCCGAGGGGGTTGGCCTGACCGAAGCTCCGCGCGGCGCGCTGGCCCATTACATCAAGATCCACGACGGCGCCATCGCCAACTATCAACTGGTAGTGCCGACGACGTGGAATGGCTCGCCGAGAGATGCCAAGGGGCAGCGATCTTCCTTTGAAGAGGCCCTGATCGGTACGCCGGTGGCCAAGATCGATGAGCCCGTTGAAATCCTGCGGACCATTCATTCCTTTGACCCGTGCCTTGCCTGCGCCGTGCATCTGTACGATCCGCAGGGGCGGCACCTTCACCAGTTGTCCTTCGAGTAACTCCCATGAGCGCTCCAGACGTTGGAATCGGAATCGCCACAGACAATGTGACAGCGGTCGCACCCGAACAACAACCGGTTGAATACCGCCGAGTTTACGTGTGGGAACTCCCGGTGCGCGTCTACCATTGGATCAACGCAGTGGCCCTGGTGGGACTCTGCATTACCGGCTACCTGATCGGTAGGCCGATCATGGCGTTTTATGCGCCGGAAGCATACCAGCAATACTGGTTTGGCTGGGTGCGGTTTCTCCATTTCACCTGCGCGTTCGTGTATGTGTTCAATTTCGCCGCGCGTATCTATTGGGGATTCGTTGGCAATAAGTACTCGCATTGGAACACCTTCTTCCCGCTGAAGAAATGGCAGCGCCAGGAAATCGTCGAAGTTGTCAAGGTTGATGTGCTGCAGACCCAGGTCCACGGGAACATCCAGACCGGACACAACTCGCTGGCCGCGCTCATCTACTTCTTCACGTTTCTAGCATTTGTGGCCCAGACCATTACCGGCTTCGCGCTTTACTCCAGCATGAGCAACTCGCGGTTGCCGCAGATGTTCAACTGGGTGGTGCCCATCCTGGGCGGCGATGAGGGCGTGCGTTACTGGCACCACCTCTTTCTGTGGTTTTTCGTTTCCTTCATCATCATTCACGTGTATCTTGCCTTCTATCATGATTACATTGAGGGACGCGGGACGATCTCTTCGATCGTCGGCGGATGGAAATTCGAACGGGAAAAGCGAGAGCAGCGTGACAAGTAGCGGACCGAAGACACTGGTGCTGGGGTTGGGAAACGTCATCATGGGCGACGAGGGCGTGGGCGTCCACGTAGTCCGCGCCCTGGAAAAGCGGGCGCTCTTCCCCAATGTCGATTACCTCGATGGTGGCACCGGCGGCTTCATCCTGCTGGAGCCGATGCAGGGCGCGGCGCGCATCATCATGATCGACGCGGCCGCGGATGGCAACCCGATCGGAACCGTTACCCGCACCGTACCGCGCTTCTCCAGCGATTACCCGCCGACCCTGACCGCCCATGACATCGGAATAAAGGATCTGCTCGACCTCTTCTATATGCTCGATGGCGGCCCCGAAGTGGTGCTTTACGCCATCACCATCGATCCGCAGCAGCCAATCACAATGGACCTCTCCCCGGAGGCAAGAGTGGCGGCCAACCAGGCAATTGAGCAGATCGTGGCGGAACTCGCCGCTGTGCAGCAGCCGGAAGAGCAACTCCAGTCCTGAAAGCGCACTAGATGGATTCTCGCCTGCGGCCAATGCTTAAGCCGCTTCAGGCTGCAATGGGCAACCCGTCCGCTTCCGTGGCTCTCACTCCATGCGCATTGTGGCGACCGTGTGGTCATTCCGCGGATCCTGGGAATCTGGGATGCACGAGGCGAGAGCCACAGCGCGCCACTCTCATCCTCCACGCTCCCTGCGGCATCCTGGCCGCCAAGCTCAAGTAGATGAAATCTATGCATGGATAGTTGTATGTGCGGATGGGGTATCATCCTCCTGAATGCCGGCGGCGGGAAAGTTCGAGAGGCTGTGGATCGGAGCGCAGGAATGGGCGCTGGCGCGGATAGAACGCCTCGCGGTGCGGCGAGGACGCGGCCCGGCAACCGCGGCGCATCTTGAAGTAGGATCGCGCGGCGAGCAGGCGGCGATGTTTGAGCTGCAACGGCGCGGATATATCGTGGTGGCTCGCCGCTGGACCAGCACTCGGATGCGCGGCGATGTGGATTTGATTGCCTGGGACGACGATCGTTTGTGCTTCATCGAGGTGAAGACACGGACCGCACACGATATGAGCCCGGCGGAGTCCGCAGTGGACGAGGATAAGCGCAGGATGCTGCGCGGCCTGGCAAAGGCCTACCTGCGCGTGTTTCCCGAGTCGGAGCGCCAGACGATCCCCGTGCGGTTCGACGTGGTTTCCGTCTACCTCATCGGCCAAACCAGGGAGTTCGAGGTCTTTCCCGCCGCATTTGGATGGCGGTGATCGGCGACGCGCCGCAGGTTCAAAAGGCTCGCTTTCGGAGTCTAATAAGTTGCACTCTGTGGATGGAGGATGAGGACCATGACACTGCTGAACGCACCCGAATTCGATGAGCAAAAGGAAAACCGCAAGCGCAACATCCTGGTCGGTTCGGGAGTACTGATTGTGGCGATTGCGCTGCTCACAGTTGCGGGATTTCTGCTCGGTCACGGTTGGCTGTTCATGAACCTGCCGGTGGAACACAAGGTCGGCACGCTGCTGTCGGCACTCCAGGCGCAGGATTACTCAAAGGCCTACGGCATCTTCAACAACGATCCCAACTGGCAGCAGCATCCCGACAAGTACAAGGACTATCCGCTACAGCGATTCACTGAGGACTTCAGCACCGAGAGCGACTGGAAAGGGCCGATCACCTCGTACCACGTCGATTTCTCTAAGCGGGATGCAACCGGCACGGTGGTTGCAGCGACGATCAACGGGACCACCAATCTGACGCTAAAGGTTCAGCGGTCCGACGGCACCATCTCGTTCTTCCCGTTTGTGTTGACGCGCGGATTGTAACCAGCGCTTATTCCTCCTCGCCGTCCATCGTTTCGCGGCGGATGGCCTGCAACTCGGGCAGGATGCGGCCGAGCGCAGCAGGTTGGGCATCGGGCGTCCCCAGGGCAAAGTAGGCGTCACGGAAGAGCGGGAAGAGGCGATCGTAGGTCGCGGCCTCGGCGGCCTCGGGCTCAAAGACCTTGAAGGGCGGGCAGAGCGCGTCCTGCGCCTCTTCGATGGACTTGAAATCTCCGGCAGCCAGGAACGCGATAATGACGGAGCCCAGTGAGGTAACGTCCCCCTCCGGCACCAGTACGGGCTTGCGCAGGACGTTCGCGTAGATCTGGTTCAGCTTGGCATTCTTCTTCGGGATGCCGCCGCTGTTGATGACGCGGCGGATGGGCGCCCCGTTCTCCTCCATGCGGTTGAAGATGATGCGGGTGTGCAGGGCGGAGCCTTCCACGGCGGCGTGGAGTTCGTCCGCGGCAGTGTGGTGCAGGTTCCAGCCAAAGGTGACGCCGCCGAGCGCCGGGTTGACCAGCACGGTGCGGTCGCCGTTGTCCCAGGTCAGGCGCAGCAGGCCGGTCTGGCCTGCTTTCAGGTGCGCGCCGGCCTCAGAAAGCTCGGCGACCTGCTTACCGGCGCGCTTGGCGACGGCGGCAAAAACGTCGCCCACTGCGGACATACCGGCTTCGATGCCGACCTGCTTCGGATCGACCGAGCCGGGGACGACGCCGCAGACACCGGGAACCAGCGTCTGCTGGTCGCTGAGGCCGATAATGCAGGTCGATGTGCCAATGACGTTGACCACGTCGCCGAGGCGGATGTTGGCGCCGAGGGCGTCCCAGTGCGCGTCGAAGGCGCCGACGGGAATCGGGATGCCCGCTTGCAGGCCTAAGGCGCTCGCCCATTTTTCGGACAGGTGGCCGGCGATCTTGTCCGAGGTGTCGTAGCGTCCCGTGATCTTGGCGCGCACCCCGGCCAGCAGCGGGTCGACGGAGACAAGGAATTCCTCCTGCGGAAGGCCGCCCCACTTCGGATTCCACATCCACTTGTGGCCCATGGCGCAGATGCTGCGGGCGATCTGGTTGGGATCGGTGACGCCGCAGAGGGTGGCGGCGACCATGTCGCAATGCTCCAGCGCGGTGACCAACTTCGGGCGCAGGTCGGGATTGTGGCGGAGCCAATGGAGGAGCTTCGACCAGCCCCATTCCGAGGAGTAAACCCCGCCGCACCAGTCGATTCCCTCGAACTTTGCCGCATGGGCCGCGCGGGTGATTTCGGCTGCTTCGCCGGCGGCGCGGTGGTCGCACCACAGGTAGTATTCCCCCAACGGGACCAGGTTTTCGCCAACGGGAATGACGCTGGAGCCGGTGGTGTCCAGCGCGATGGACTTGATCTGCTTGCCGTCGATGCCGCTCAGGCGGACCGCCTCGTGCATCGCGCGGACCAGCGCGTTCATCTGGTCGTCGTGAGACTGCGTCTTGAGCTGCGGGTCGGAGGCCGAGCTATGCAGCGGATACTCGGCGACAGCGGAGCCAAGCTTGCCCCGTTCTTTATCAAAGATGGAGATGCGCACGCTCAGCGTGCCGAAGTCGACCCCTGCCACTACACTCACGGATGTTTCTCCCTCGCGTTTTCAACTGAAACTCTTCGCCTCCGCATTCTAGAGCAATCCCCGAAGGGTAAGGATAGTTTCGCCCCCGTTTCCCACAGCGCCGCGCTTGACATCCCATTTACAATGGAAAAAAGGGTTGAGTAGTGTCCAGCGTCGGGTCAGCCAGACCGGACCTGAGCCTGCCAAAAGGGTGGGAAATGAAAACCAACGCATCTGCGCCGCACGTGTGCCATATCCCTTGGACCAGGAAGCAGCGCGGGAGGCGTTACTACTCAGATATTGACTGCTTCGGGAATCCCTGACCCCTTTTGCCGCTAACCATTTTGCTTTCAATGAATCGGCTATGTACTGTTCGGTAAATCCCCCGGGGGGGTAGGAGGGGATTAGCGTGGTGTCTCTGAAGTCTGTTCCCGAATGAATTGTCATCCTGATCGCCGATTGGCGCGCGTTTGCGCCAATCGGAGTCGAAGGACCTTCGGTTGGAGACCGCGACTTATGCAATCAACTTCAGAGACCACCACACTAGCTGTACTTGAGCCAGCGGAGAATCTCGGGGATGTTCGGGCGCTTGCCGTACATAAGGACGCCGATGCGGTAGATTCGGCTGGTGACCCAGACGATGGCGTAGATGCTGGCCGAGGTGAGCAGGATCGAGAGCGCGACCTCCCAGACGGCCGGATGGCCCAGCGAGACCCGCAGGTACATCAGGAGCGGGGTGAAGGGTGGAATGAGGGCGAGCACGCGGGAGAAAGTGCTGTCCGGCGTCAGCATGACGGAGCCCAGGGTGATGAAGCAGAAAAGCAGGGGAAGGACCAGGAACATGTTCAGCTGCTGCAACTCGTGCTCGGTGCTGGTCATTGCGCCGAGCGCCGCGGCGATCGAGGAATAGAAGAGGTAGCCGAGGATGAAGTAAACGAAGAAAAAGACAATCTGGGCGCCGGTGAGGGCGAGATGGATCGCATTGCCATCGACGTTGACGGCCATCGAGCTGCTGGAAAAGAGTGCGACGACACCGAGCCAGATGCCGACCTGCGTGAGTCCGACGGAGCCGACCCCGAGAATCTTGCCTGCCATCATGGCCTCAGGGCGGATGGTGGCAAGCATGACCTCGAAGATACGGGACGACTTCTCGTCGATGATGGAGCGGGCAACATTCATGCCGTACAGCATGATGACCAGATACATGAGGAAGAAGAGCAAGCCAACGCTGATCTCTGCGGACTCGTGGTCCTGGTGTGCAGGCGGCGGAGCCGCGACGATCTGGACGGGTTGGAGCAGCGTATCGGCATCCGACGCGACGATGCCACGATGGCTGAGCTGTTCGCGCAGCAACACGGTGGTGAGCGCACGGGTCAGCTTGTCCGTGATGGACCCTTCGGGGCCTGATTTCGCAGTAAAGGTAAATCTGGGGCGCTGGCCGGGAGTAGCGGCCGGCGTGATCCAGAGGTAGCCGTCGAGGTCGCCTGAGTCGATCTGCTGGTCGAGGATGCTGCGTGTGTCGGGCGCGACGGCCATGGCGTCGACAAGGATCCGAGGCTTCCGGGCTTCCAGGCTGGGCTGAGTGAGGCCGTTGTCTGTCTCCTGCTGCAGTTCGTCCTGCAGGTCGAGGACCAGTTGGGTGTCAGAAGAAACAACCGCGATGTGCTTGTCGGGGTCGACCTTCGAGCCGAGGAAGATACTGCCAAAGATGAGGCCGGCGAAGATGACCGGGATCATGACGGTGGTAATGATGAAGCCGCGGGTGCGGATTCGCTCGAGGTATTCGCGGCGTGCGATCAGCCAGACTCTAAGCATTCTGGTCGACCCCTTCCAGTTCATCGAACAGCTCAACGGGGAGATCAACCTGGACTCTGGGCGAGTTCGCCTGCTGGACCTTCTCGATGAAGATGTCTTCGAGGGTGGGCTCGGTGACTTCGAAGCGGGAGACGCGGGCGCTGCGGATGGCCAGTGCGAGCAGAGATTGAGCTTCATCGGGGCCGGCAGACGGGCGAAGCTTGATCTCGGCGTAACCGGTGTAGCGCTTGACGCTTTCGATGGCGGGATGATGCAGGAACGAGTCGTCGCCCTCAAACTGGATGTGGACGCGGTTGCGCGGGTAACTCGACTTGATCTCCTGCATCGAGCCGGCGAGAACCAGATGGCCGCGATGGATGAGGGCGATGTTGTCGCAGAGCTTTTCCACTTGGTCCATGCGATGGGTGGAGAACAGCACGGTCTTGCCCTCGCGGCGCAGATCAACCAGCGTGTCCATGAGGAGGACGGCGTTGACCGGGTCGAGTCCGGTAAACGGCTCATCCATGATGATGAGTTGGGGATCGTGGAGCAGCGTGGAGATGAACTGGATCTTCTGCTGCATGCCCTTGGAAAGGTCTTCGGTCTTTTTGGGGAGGGCCTCGGTGATGTCCAGCCTCTCGCTCCAGAAGCGGGACCTCTGGTTGGCCTCGGCCACGGTGAGGCCATGGAGCCGGCCGAGGAAGATAAGCTGGTCCAGGACGTTCATCTTCTTGTAGAGGCCGCGCTCCTCCGGAAGATAGCCGACGCGGCATAACACCCTCCGAGTGAAGGGCTTATCGAAGAGGGAGACCGAGCCCGAATCGGGCATGGTGATTCCGATCATCATGCGGATGGAGCTGGTTTTGCCGGAACCATTGGGACCGAGCAGCCCGAACATAGTCCCGGGCTCGATCGCGAACGAGAGGTCTTCAACCGCAACCTTTGTGCCGTAAACTTTGCGTACATGATTCAGTTGAACAATGGGCATAAGGACCGTGGAAACACTAACGAATGACCCAGTTTAGCAGCGCGTTGCGGGGCATAGTACATACAACTAGCGGAGGATGAGCAGCTAGTGCGGCGCTTGATGCCGTGCTTCACGGTGACGAACTAACACTCGGGCGCCGTAGTCGCCTCCAAGGTTGACACTCCTGCGCCCAAGCACGCTAGAATAGAGCTTAGCCGGTTTCAGGCGGGCGGTCAGCCCTGAGCCAGCGAGCAGGTTTTTCCTGCTCTTCTGCTTTTCATCGCCGGCTCTGCCAATCCTTTGAAAAGAGAGATGGGTTTAGGCAAGCGTCCCGTCGCCTGAATGGCCTGCTGCAGCGTTGCTCTTGGCCTGATTTTGGGTAAGTAGGCAGTCCCTGCGCCTTATTCGCTGATCGCGACTTGAAACTGTAGTACCGACCCACGGCAGAAGCCGGGTCGAAGGAGATGAAACGATGCGTCATCGTAATGCCGGGTATAAGCTCGGCCGCAACACCAGCCACCGCCGGGCCGTTTTACGGAGCCTGGTCACTTCCATCATTCTGATGGATCGAATCGAAACCACCATTACCAAGTGCAAGGCTTCGCAGCCCTTGGTGGAAAAGATGATCAGCCTGGGCAAGCGGGGCACAGTGCATGCTCGCCGCCAGGCGCTGAGCTACCTGATGACGCCTGAGTCCGTTGACCGGCTGTTTGGCGTGGTGGCGCCTCGCTACGGCGACCGCAACGGCGGGTACACCCGGATTACGCGCAGTGGCGCTCGCAAGGGGGACGCTGCGGAGATGGCCTACATCGAGCTACTGGGAGCTGAACAGGAACTTGACGAGAAGCGCCAGAAGCGCGAAGAGGCCCGCGCTAAGAAGCGCGAGGAGATGGCCAAGCAACTGGAAGAGCAGCAGGCCGCGGAAGGCAGCGAACCGGACACCAAGGCGTAGACTTAAGGGTCGCATGAAAATCGCTCAGCCCGCCGCGAACTGAGAATCGTGGCGGGCTGAGCTGCGTCTGGCGGAGGATGCGCCAGACGAAGATGTGCAGGGTCGCATGTAATCTGAACAGAGGCGCGGGTGCCGAGCCGTTTCCCTGCACCGGATTTGGCAGAGATGGGGGACTTCCATGGGCTTTGGAGACATCCTGAGTATTCTTGACACCCCGCCCGCCAAGGCGGTTGCGTCGCTGATCGCCGTTCTGATCAGTCCGCTGGGCAAGCTCTTCGGAGGCGGGCGCACCACCGCATCGGTGGAGGAGATCAAGGCCATCCTGGAGGCCAGGAAGCTGCTGGATGTGACCGATCCGGACTATCAGGTCCTCTCTGCCGTGGCGCACGAACGGATTGCGCATCTGACGCGGGCACCGAGCAAAGTGAAATGGAAGGACAAGATTGGGGCGATCGTGATCTATTTTCTGGTCGGCCTTGTGCTTTGCTACTTTGCGGCGGACCTGTACCAAAAGCATCATCCGTGGTGGGCCGGGATCCTGGCTTTCTACGCGTTTGGAGCGGTCATCAACCTCGCGAGCCAGTTTACGGATAGCCCAATTGGACGGCGGACTGGTCAAAATGCCGGTTAGACGCTGATCTGGCGGGAAACCGCAGGCTCGCCTGAAATGCGGCCGATCCAGTACGATGGCGCATGAAAAGTTTGTCTTTGAATCGAAGGCAATTCCTGCAGGCGAGCACCATCGCAGGCGCGGCGATAACTTTGAAGCTGACGCCGGACTCGCTGTGGGGGCAGGACGGTCGGGCTGTGTTGCCGGCGGGAAGCGAGGCCTGGGCGGAAAAGCCGATGCGCTGGGCGCAGCTGACGCTGGTGGAGGATGATCCGGAGCCGGGAAAGTTCGACGCTGGATTCTGGCTGGACTACTTCAAGCAGACGCGCGCGGACGGAGTTTGCCTGAGCGGCGGCGGATGCGTTGCCTACTATCCGACCGAAGTTCCATTCCATCATCGCAGCGCGTGGCTGGGCAATCGCGACGTGCTAGGCGAGTTGATTGGGGGCTGTCGCAAGCTGGGCATGACGGTGCTGGTACGCACCGACCCGCACGCGACATATGACGACACGAGAGCGGCGCATCCGGACTGGATCCAGGTAACGGCGGACGGCAAGCCGCGGCGGCACTGGGCTTCGCCGGAGATGTGGGTGACGTGCGCGCTGGGGCCGTACAACTTCGAGTTTATGACGGCAGTGCATAAGGAGATCATGACGCGGTACCGCGCCGGAGGGGATTTTTCTGAACCGGTGGGACGGCTCAGGGATGTGCTACTGCGAGCATTGCCGTGCCAACTTCAAGGCTGCGTCTGGGTTCGAGTTGCCGCGCACGGAGGATACGCATGACCCGGTACGGCGAGCTTATACGGTGTGGTGGCAGCGGCGACTGATGGACTGCCTGGCGACGTGGAACGACGCGGTGCGCAGCAAACGCCCCGATGCAGCAATGATTCCCAACAGCGGCGGGGGCGCGACGGCCATGCTGGATACGGTGAAGCTTGGCACGATTACGCCGATGCTGGCGGCCGATCGGCAGGCACGGAGCGGGCTGACTCCAGTGTGGATGATGGGCAAGACGGCGAAGGAGTATCGCTCGTTCATGGGGAACAAGCCAATTGTGGGATTGTTCGGCGTGGGGCTGGAGGAGCCGTACCGCTGGAAGGACAGCGTCCAGAGCGACGCTGAGATTCGCATCTGGACGCTGGAGGGAATCGCCAATGGCATGCGCCCGTGGTTCAGCAAGTTCAGCGGAACGCTGCATGATCGCCGCTGGCTGAAGGGGGTGGCGGAGCTCTATGACTGGGCTGCGGAGAACGAACGCTATCTGCGACACGAGACGCCCATTGCCGATGTTGCACTGGTCTATTCGCACCAGACTGCCTTGTACTACGGCGGTCGAGGGGCACGAGGGACGGTGGAGGACGCCAGTCTGGGATGGTGCCAGGCGCTGGTGGAGTCGCGGATCGCATTCGAGATGGTGCATGAACACCTGTTGGATGCCGGTGCGCTGAAATGGTTCAAGACACTGATCCTGCCGAATATTGCGGCACTGAGCGATGCGCAATGCGATCAACTGCGCGCATTCGTTAAGAGCGGCGGCAACCTGGTGGCAACCTTCGAGACCAGCCTGTACGACGAATTGGGCGTGCGGAGGAAGGATTTCGGCCTGGGAGACCTGTTTGCCGTGAGTTACAGGGGGCGGGTGGAAGGGCCGATGCAGAACTCGTATCTGCGACTGGAGCATGAGGCGACGCCAAACCATCCGCTGTTCAAGGGACTCGAGGATGCGCCGCGGATGATCAACGGGGTTTCGCGTGTGGTGGTGGAACCGCGGGAGAAGTTTGCCCAGGTCCCACTGACGCTGATTCCAAGCTATCCCGATCTGCCGATGGAGAAGGTGTATCCCCGTGTCGCTAAGACGGATGTGGCGGGGGTTTATCTGCGGGAGCACGGTGCCGCGGATGCGACTTCGGGCCGGGTGGCGTACCTTCCCATGGATCTTGACCGCACCTTCTGGGAGGTGCTGGCCGAAGACCACATGAAACTGCTTCGCAATACGGTGCAGTGGGCGACCAACCAGCGGCAGATGGTGGAGGTTACGGGCCGGGTCTGCTGGACGTAGTTGGCTGGCAGAATCGGGATGCGGTGGTGATCCACATGGTGAACCTGACCAATCCGATGGCGATGAAGGGGCCGTACCGCGATTTCTTTCCGGTGGAGGCGCAGAAGGTGAGCGTCCGGCTGCCGGCTGCGATGCATGCGACGAGCGCGCATTTGCTGGTTGCAGGACGGACGGCAGCAATGGAGCGCAGCGGCGGCGAGTTGCTGATCACGGTACCGTCGATTCGCGATCACGAGGTGGTGGCAATCCATGTTTGATGAGCTTCCCTGCCTGAGCCGCGTGTCTTAACGTGGGGAATCCATATAATTGCGATGTGGGTACAGCGAGGGCTCGTCCAAAAAAGGAGTTGTGCTTGAAATTGAATCTGACACATGCAGCGATTCTCGGTATCTCGTTAGCAGTTGCTGGCCCGGCCCTGGCGCAGGGCAGCGGAGCCGACACCTACAAGACGACGTGCCTGATGTGCCACGGTGCAGATGGCACGGCCGATACGCCTGCGGGCAAGGCGTTTAAGGCGGCATCCTTCAAGGACCCGATGGTCACAACGAAGTCGAATGAGGAGCTTGCCACAATCATCAAGAGCGGCAAGGACAAGATGCCTTCGTTCAAGGACAAGCTGACTGACGACCAGATCAAAGCCGTAATTGCGTATATACGCACGCTGTCGAATCAGTAGCCGGCGTGAGCACATGGGGCGAGTGCAGCGGCGGCACAAATGTGGGGATTCCTCCTGCCTCAGCCAGCAAAGCTAGCCTGGGACTCGGTTCGTCTGCTGCACAGAATGACGACTCAAAGGGTGTGCCGGACCGATTTCAGTCGAGTTTCCTGATCCAGATGTTACGGACCGAGACTTTGGCGGGAGTTCCTTCCAGCTCGATGCCGATCTTGCCGGAGAGGTTATTGGAGGAGGCGGGGTCGTCGTCGATGAGAACGGCCATGAGTTGGCCGTTGAGGATGTGGATCATGGTCCCGCCGCGGGCAATAATCTCGTATTGGTTCCAGTCGTTGATCTTGACGTAGCCGCCGAGGGCATTGCGATCCCCAATGTTGCCGATGAGTTTAGGGCCGGAACCGGGGGTGGCGTTCACGACTTCGCCGCGCCAGGCGATGATACCGAGGGGCGTGTTCTCCGAGTAGAACTGGCCGGAGTAGGAGGCGTGGAGGGGATTGACCGGGAACCAGAAATCGGCCTGCGGTCCGGTCATCATCCAATCCAGATTGCGCTTTTCGCCCGGGTGGAGCGGTTTGGTCCAAGGCAGGCCGGTTTGACTGCGGTACTGAATGCCGCTGCCGCCGGCGATTTCGCACTTGATCTCGAGCTTGAGGTCGAAATCCTTTGCCAGCAGGTCCTTGCGCCAAATATAGGCGTTGTAGACGACGTTGTCTTTGCTGGATTCGCCGACGATGGCACCGTTTTCCACGCGCCAGACGGCGGGGTCGCCCTCCCAGGCGGCGAGGCTCTGGCCGTCGAATATCTGGGTGAAGCCAGTGTGGTCATTAAAGTCCATGGGGGCTGGCTCGTGGAATTGCGTGCGCACAGGCGGCGCTCCCGCCTGAGGCGTGGCTGGCGCCTGTGCGAAGGTCATTGCAGCAGTGGCCATCCAGAGGATGGCGAGACCGCCTCGCCGGGTATGATGTCGACTTGAGCCAGGGCCGCCACGGAATGACATGATCGAAACCTCAAAAAATGGAATGAACGGGCAAAGAAAGTATAGCTAGAGGAGGGGTAATCTGGAGTCTGGCCAGACGGCCAGGAACGCCCTCGACACTATGCCACGCAACGCGCTTGATATGCGGCCGCAGTCAACCTCCCAGGCCGCCCGGGAGGGGGCCGTCTTCATCCTTGCGGATGACCTGACTGGGGCATGCGATAGCGGAGTTGCGTTCCTCGCGGCAGGACGCAGGGTTCGCGTAATGCTAGACAGCGCAGGCTTCGATTTGAGCCGTTCGCTGGATAGCGGTGTAGAGGGTGTGGCTGTGCTTACGACCGAGAGCCGGAGTCTGACGCGAGAGCAAGCTTCAGAACGCGTCGCTCAAACCGTGATGGCCCCGCTAAACGCGTCGGGCGGGCACATTCTGTTTAAGAAAGTTGACTCGACGGGTCGAGGCCACTTCGGCGCAGAGACCATGGCATTGCTGGACGCGTCCGGTGCTGCGCTGGCATTGGTGGCACCTGCGTTTCCGCTGGCAGGTCGCACGGTTGCCGGCGGAATACTTGAAGTCCGCGACGCCGCTGAACAGCATTTGAGTATTCCTTTGCGGGATCTGTTTGCTCAAGTTGACGCAAGGCATATCGACGTACTTGCTTGCGGGAGCGAGACTGCGATTAGGGATGGAGTTGGGTGCGCGCTGGCGCGCGGCGTCCGCGTGTTGCTGTGCGATTCCAAGACCCAGGAAGACCTGGAGCGGCTGGCAAGGGTTGTATACCGCGTGCCCCAGCCGGTTCTATGGACTGGGTCGGCCGGTCTCGCCCATGCATTAGCCGTGGTTCTTCCTGCGTTGCGACCGGGCGAATCCGTTCTGCCTGCACGGCCAAATGGACGCTCGCTCGTCTTTGTTGGAACGGAGCATCCGGTGACCAAGTTGCAGGTTACCCATCTGGAACGGCGTTCGAGCGCGCAGGACGTTGCGAACTGGCGCATGGAGCTTCATCGCGTCCAGTGGAGCAACGAATTAAACATCCCGTCGGGCGAAGAGATCCGCGCTGCGTTCTCCGCATCGCCTGTTTCCGCGCTGATTCTTACCGGCGGAGATACCGCAGCATTTGTACTACGGGCGCTCGGCGCGGCGGGTATTCTGCTGGGCGGCGAAATTGCGCGCGGGATTCCATGGGGCATTGTCGAGGGCGGCGACGCCGATGGCTGTATGGTCATTACCAAGTCCGGCGGGTTCGGTTCTCGTGAGGCGCTGGCTGATGCGGTTGATTTCAGCAGGGAGATCTATAACAGGAGGAACTGTGCGCCTGCCTAGAATCGCAGTGACGATCGGCGATCCGGCGGGCGTCGGTGCCGAAATTGCGCTTAGGGCCCTGGGCGATCGCGAGATCGTTGCGCTCGCTGAGTGGGTCGTGGTTGGCGACCATGCCGCGCTCGGCGCGGCGGAGCCTGGCTATCGCGATCGGCTGGGGCAGCGCGTCCGCTTTGTCTCACCGGGCGTGCTTGACCCAGCGAAGGCGATCTGTTTTGGAAAGCTGGCTGCGGAGTATGGAGTGGCTGCGATCGACTACGTCCGGCGCGCGACGGAGATGTGCCTATCCAGAGAGACGGATGCGATGGTGACTGCGCCGCTGAATAAGGAAGCGGTCGCCCTGTCCGGACAGCACTTCTCCGGGCATACCGAGTACATCGCGGAGCTCTGCGGCACCACCGAATCGCGCATGCTGTTGGCAAGCGAGAAACTGGCGACGGTGCATGTGTCCACCCACATTGCGCTGGAACAGGCCTGCCGCCTGGAGCAAGGCCGCATCGTGCGGACGATCGAGCTTGGCGCTGACGCGATGCAACTGATGCTTGGCCGCTCGGCAAAGATCGGGGTCTGCGGACTCAACCCCCACGCGGGCGAGCACAATCTTTTCGGGCGCCAGGACTCGGAGGTCATTGCTCCCGCGGTCGAGCAGTCAAGAGGGTTGGGGATTGACTGCAGCGGCCCCCACTCTCCCGATACGATATTTGTTCGCGGGATTCACGGCGAATTCGATCTGATCGTCGCGATGTATCACGACCAGGGACACATCCCGATGAAGCTCATCGACTTCGAGAGAACGGTCAACATTTCGCTGGGGATCCCAATTATTCGTACATCCGTCGACCACGGCACTGCATTCGATATTGCCGGGCAAGGACGCGCCGATTGCCGCAACATGCAGGCTGCCATGCGCATGGCGGTGAAGATGGCCGCGGGCAAGCTGAGCCGGGAGACCCGCTAGGATGCGCGCATTCGACGTTGTAGTGATCGTGGTTTACATGGCGCTGCTGGTGAGCGTCGGGGTGCGGCTATCCCGCCGCCAGGGCTCCACGGATGAATACTTTCTGGCGAAGCGCTCGATTCCGGGGTGGGCGATTGGCATGTCGCTGCTGGCGACCATCATTACCAGCGTGACATTTATTGCGTATCCTGGCGCCGCCTACGCGGGCGACTGGTCGCTGCTCGTGCCCGGCATCATGTTCGTCGTGGTGATTGCAGGGATGGGCGCAGTGGTCGTTCCCTTCTTCCGCCATGCAGTTGCCATGAGCGCGTATGAGTATTTTGGCAAGCGCTTCGGCACGACGGTGAGAATGTATTCCTCTTTCGCTTTTGCCGTGGGCCATTTTTCCAAAATGAGTTTTGTTTTTTACCTGCTGGCACTTTCGGTCGGCGGCATTACGGGATGGAGCCTGACCCGCGTGATCGTTATTCTCGGCTTCATCACCATCTTCTATACGCTGATCGGCGGCCTGGAGACCGTCATCTGGACTGACGTTATTCAGGGGTTTGTGCTTTGGAGCGGCGTGGCAGTGTCGATCGGGCTGCTCTTGTTTTCGCCGCGAGTGCATGCGGGAGATATGCTTCGCCTGATCGCGGTAAACCACAAGACCAGCCTCGGCGGTTTCAACTTCAACTTGCGTGCGCAAACCTTCTGGACGATGGCGATCTACGGGTTGTTTTTCTACCTGCAGAAGTACACCGCCGACCAGACCGTGGTGCAGCGATATCTGGCCGCAAAGACGGATCGCGCGGCGCTGCGCGGCATCGGCATGGGCGCCACGTTGTGCCTACCGGTGTGGACGGCGTTCATGTTTATCGGTAGTCTGCTGTGGGCGTTCTATCGCACTACGGGCGATTCCCTACCGGCGTCGGTGACCAAGCCTGACCAGGTATTTCCACACTTTATGGTGACGCAAATGCCGCTGGGAGTGGCGGGGCTCTTTTTGGCAGCAT
The DNA here is from genome assembly GCA_963764735.1 of uncultured Acidobacteriaceae bacterium. Lineage (GTDB taxonomy): Bacteria > Acidobacteriota > Terriglobia > Terriglobales > Acidobacteriaceae > Edaphobacter. The sequence continues at coordinate 2,892,020 of CAVXTS010000002.1, read as the reverse complement.
TGTTTGGAGCGGCCATGTCCATGCTGGCCTCAGATCTGAACTGTCTTGCCGTGATTCTGGTGGAGGATTTCTATGGCCGGTGGGCGCCGCGCAGCACTGACGCGCGACGACTCCGGATCGGGAAGCTATCGGTAGCAGTTTGCGGAGTGCTGGCCATCGCCGGCGCGCTACGCCTTTCCACGACGCAGGGGTCGGCGCTGGCGCTCTATTATCTGTTGACAGCGATTGTTGCAGGAGGACTCGCGGGGCTTTTTCTGCTGGCCTTCCTGATTCCGCGGGCCGGCCGCGGTGTGGCCTTGATCGCTATCGCTGTAAACTTGTTGTTTACGGCCTGGGCGACGTTGACGATGAACGGCGGCCATACCTGGAATCTTCACCGCTGGAACTACCCTTGGCATGAACTGACGATTGGCGCCGTTGGCAACACCCTGATGTTTCTGGTGGGATGCATTGCAAGTATTGTGCTGCCCGCAGATCGCGCGACCGGCCCTACGCTGTGGGACTGGCGGGAGATGGGCCGGCTGGCAAAGCGTGAGCAGACCTTAGGAGACAGAGATGAATCGATTGCGCAAGGCAGTTGAAGAGAACAACGGCAGGACCCTGCTGGGAGCTGCGCTGTACTTCTATGACCCCATCTTCCTGGAAGTTGCCGCACGCCTCGGCTACCAGGTGATTTGGATTGAGATGGAGCATGCGCCGATTACCTTCGCCCAGGCTGCCGACCTCTGCCGCATGGCTTCCGGGACGGGGATGCTGACAATGATTCGCATCCCCGACTCACGGCGCGAGAACATGCTGAAGGCTGCAGAATGTGGCCCGGATATTATTGACGTGGCCATGGTCGACCAGCCGTCGCAAATGTGGGAGATGGTGGAATATGGGCGCTTTCCTCCGATTGGGGGCCGCGGACAGTTCGGCGTCTCCCGTGCCGTCCAATATGGCGTGCTGGGATCCGTGACCGAGGCACAGCAGAGCCTGAATCGCGAACTGAGCCTGATGGCCCAGATTGAAACCACGAAGGCGATGGAGAACCTGGACGAGCTTGCGCGTGTGCCCGGATTGGATCTGTTTGTTGGGCCAGCGGACCTCGCGGCGAGCCTCGGCTTTGCCGGCGAGACCTTACACCCTTCCGTCCGTGAGGCGGCCGCCAGGGTGGTCCAGGCTGCGCGGGCGAACGACAAATGCATCGCCACCGCGTGTGCGCCCTCGGACTTCAAGTTCTGGCTGGATCAGAGGATCGACCTTCTCTTCTGTACCAACGACATTGCCAGCTTGAAGCGAGGTGCTGGACTTGCACTGGAAGAGGCGAGAGCTTTGCTGTCTTGAAGAGGTACAGCAAACGCCTGCCGAAGCGTGTACCAAGTGCTGGAATGACCTGATTTTGGGGCTTAATCTCCGGCCTGAGAGGGTTATTTAGCGGGTAGTCCCGGATTTGTTTTAAGATCAAGGAGCACGCTGGGAGTGCAGGCGTGCCGATGCAGCGGTTTTTCCCATGCAGGAGACTTCGGCGGAGATGCCCTATGGCAGTGAAAGAGCAGGAGAAGGACCCCATTCTTACCCGTTCGGTTCCGGTCGAACTTAACGGCCGGCCTTTGGGGCCGAATCGGCGCATGCCACTGAACCTGGAGTGGGTTGAGGAAATTCGCGCCAACACCAGTGCGATAGAGCGGCGCGCCAGCACAATCAGCACGCGACGCACCGTGAAGAAGGAGTGGCAAGCGGCGTGGCTGCTGCGCGCCATCGCCTGCATGGACCTGACGACGTTGTCAGGGGACGACACCGCCGACCGCGTCCGCCGGCTGTGCGCCAAGGCCCGCCAGCCGCTGCAGGAGAGCATAGTGAAAGCTCTTGGCATTGAGGAACTGAATCTGCACACTGGCGCCGTCTGCGTGTACCACACCTTCGTTGAAACTGCGGTCAGGGCGCTCGAAGGCAGCGGCATTCCGGTAGCCGCCGTCTCCACCGGGTTCCCTGCCGGCCTTTCGCCGCTAGCGGAACGGGTTGCGGAGATTCATCGCTCGGTGGAGGCCGGCGCATCGGAGATCGACATTGTGATCACCCGCGCCCACGTCTTCAACGGCGACTGGCAGGCGCTCTACGACGAAGTTGCCGCTTTCAAAGACGCGTGCGGTACTTTGCATATGAAAGCCATCCTGGGAACCGGCGATCTACTGACCCTGCGCAACGTGGCGCGCGCTTCGGTCGTGGCGATGCAAGCCGGGGCGGATTTCATCAAGACATCGACAGGCAAGGAGGCAGTGAATGCGACGATCCCCGTCTCGCTGGTGATGGTGCGCGCGATTCGCGAATATGCGGACCGCACCGGGTGCGCCGTGGGATTCAAGCCGGCGGGTGGCATCAAGACGGCCAAAGACGCCTTGAATTGGTTGTTCGTCATGAAGGATGAGCTTGGCCGCTCGTGGTTAGAGCCTTCCCTATTTCGTTTCGGCGCCAGTTCGATGCTGGGCGATATCGAACGGCAGTTGGAGCACTTCATCAATGGCCGCTACTCCGCCGGGTATCGTCACCCGATCGCGTAGCATTTTTGCTCCAGGCAGCACAGGAGAACGCAAGTGAACAGCATCGTTGAAAAGTTTTACAGCATGGAATATGGACCGGCACCGGAAGCGACCCTGGAGGTTGACAGCTGGCTCGCTGCGCATGATCGGGCGTTCGGCCTGTACATCAATGGCGCGTGGACCAAGCCGGCTAATACGGTGGAGACGATCAATCCGGCCACCGGTGAGAAGATTGCCGACGTGTCGAGCGCCTCGGCCGAGAATATGAACGCCGCAGTCGCGGCCGCGCGGGCGGCCCTGCCCGGATGGCAGGCGCTGACCGGCCACCAGCGTGCGCGCTATCTGTATGCGCTGGCGCGGCAGGTGTTGAAACACTCGCGGCGCCTGGCCGTGCTGGAGAGCATGGACAACGGCAAGCCGATCCGCGAGTCGCGCGACATCGATATTCCACTGGTAGCGCGGCACTTTTACGCCCATGCCGGCTGGGCGCAACTGCTGGAAACGGAGTTTCCCGGCTACACCGCTTGCGGCGTAGTGGGCCAGATTATCCCATGGAATTTTCCGTTGCTGATGTTTGCCTGGAAGGTTGCGCCTGCGTTGGCCGCCGGCAATACAGTCGTCATTAAGCCCGCCATGTATACACCACTGACTGCGCTGGCGTTTGCGGAACTGGCGCAGGAAATAGGCCTGCCGGCGGGTGTACTGAACGTGGTGACCTGCGACCGGCGTGTGGGTACCGTGCTGGTGGAGCATCCAGATGTGGACAAGATCGCCTTCACCGGCTCGACGGATGCAGGCCGCGTGATCCGCAAAGCATCGGCAAACTCGTCAAAGAAATTGTCGCTGGAACTTGGCGGCAAGTCTCCGTTCATTGTGTTTGACGATGCCGATCTTGACTCCGCGGTGGAGGGCCTGGTGGACGCCATCTGGTTCAACCAGGGGCAGGTATGCTGCGCGGGCTCGCGACTGCTGGTTCACGAGCGCGTCGCCGAACAGCTATTCGCCAAGATCCGCACGCGGCTGGAGAACCTGCGTGTCGGATCGCCGCTGGACAAGGCAGTGGACATGGGCGCTATTGTCGACCCGCACCAGCTTAAGCGGATTGCCGACTACGTCGCTAAGGGAGTTGCGGAGGGAGCAACCTGCTGGCAGCCCAGCTTTGCACTGCCGGCGAAGGGACTCTTCTACCCGCCGACGCTGCTGACAAATGTGCAGACTTCGTCGACGGTAGTGCAGGAAGAGATCTTTGGGCCGGTGTTGGTCGCGATGACGTTCCGCACGCCCGTGGAGGCAGTGGAACTGGCCAATAATACGATTTATGGGCTCGCCTCGACCGTCTTCAGCGAGAACATCAATGTTGCGCTGGACGTGGCGTCGCAGATTAAGGCGGGCGTGTGCTGGGTGAATTGCTCCAACATGTTTGACGCATCGTGCGGATTCGGCGGGTACCGCGAATCCGGGTATGGACGTGAGGGCGGCCGCGAAGGCATGTACGAGTACCTGGTGCCTAACTGGCTGCATGACGGCAAGGGCAAGAAGGTCGTGCAGCCTGCGGCGGCCGGGCCAGTGAGCGATGGGGGAGACGCTGGGACTTCGGCAATTGCGATTGACCGCACCATCAAGCAGTACATCGGGGGCAAGCAGGCTCGGCCGGACAGCGGCTACAGCTACCCGGTCTACGGGCGGGACGGGAAGCTGGTTGGCGAAGTACCGCTGGGCAATCGCAAAGACATTCGCAACGCTGTAGAAGCTGCGCGCGCTGCGGCCAAATGGGCCAAGCAGTCCGCGCACAGCCGCGCCCAGGTGCTCTACTACATTGCGGAGAACATGATCCAGCGTCGGGACGAGCTGGCTGCCAAGCTGGCTGTGCTGGTGGGCGAAGATCAGGCAGGCGTCGAAGTCGACTACTCGATTGAACGCATCTTCGCTTACGCCGGATGGGCGGACAAGTTCGAAGGCGTGGTACATAACCCTCCCGGACGCAACGTGACGCTGGCGATGAACGAACCGGTTGGCGCGATCGGTATTCTCGCCCCTGAGGAGTCGCCACTGCTGGGATTGCTTTCCCTGGTGCTGCCGGCGATTGCGATGGGCAACACCGTGGTTGCTGTTCCCAGCGAGCGTTACGCGACGGTGATGGCGGACCTCTACTCCATTTTGGACACCAGTGACCTGCCCGGTGGCGTGGTCAACATCGTGGCTGGACGCGCCGCCGAGATCGGCAAGACGCTCGCCGACCATGACGACATCGACGCCGTCTGGTGCTTCCGCGATGAGGCTGCATCCACCATGGTAAAGCTCGGCAGCATTGGCAACATGAAGCAAACATGGACCAATGACGGCTACGCAGTGGACTGGTACGACCCACAGCAGGCGGAGGGCCGTTATTTTCTGCGCCATGCCACCCAGGTGAAAAATATCTGGGTGCCATACGGCGAGTAAGTTCTGCGCTTCGGTTTTAAAAGGCTGGGGATGGCGGGCTAGGAATTTTATTTTCTTCCACAGGGGGATAAGCGAGGATTGGTCTACGGGCCGGGCAACCGGAGGTGCCTAACTTGGCACCTTAAATGCAGCGAAAACGGTTGCCCCAGGGGTATGCGACTCATAGTCTGAAGCTTGGAGGTGCACCCATGAGCCAGGATGAAATCGCGGTACGAACGGATGAGCTGACCGATGCCGTTCAGATCCTTGCAGGCGCATTCCCGAACCTCAAAGCGGATCACCGCCCGAACGGCCCAGATTGGTATCGCTGGCTGATCTACAACGATGAAACCTCAGTGGTCATTGGCGTGGTGCAACTGGACAGTTCGGCGGAGGAAAGTCTGAATCTTCGGGAAACCAAGGTTCTGCTGCGCTCGCGCGCGATGGACCTGCTCCGCGAAGCGGCTTGAGCGCAGCGACGATGAGTTGTGCTCCGGGCCACTGGTGGAGATAGACCAACCGCCCTCCAAGCAGCACGAATTCGGTACCGGCGAGACGATGTCTGACAATCCCTGGCACCCCCCCACCCCCCCACCCGCCGGGTTCCGGGACCGTGGTCCTAAATTCCTCAGGGGATGAGAGTTCGGTCTGGATCGGGTCCGGCGTCAGGTCCGGACCAATCCGGCGGACATCCCACACAGTGGCGGAGCAGGTTGGCACGCGCTATTTCGAGGTTGGGGCTGGCGACGGCATAGGGAGGCTCCCAGGTGGGTTCGTGATGCGTTAAATAGGAAAGCCGGCGCAGACGCCGGACTTCTTCATTAATTCAACTACCTTAATGATAGCAACTTGAGCAAAACTCAAATGTACTTTTGACGGATTTTCTATTTGGTTTGCTTTGTGGATTGAGGACGGCTTTTGCACAGAATTGGGGGGTTGACCTCTTTAACGACGTGGGGTGAACCCCTTGGGTGAGGCAGTTGGAGGTTTGGGGGGCCCCTTTGCCCATTGGATGTTCCGCAATGCGGGCGAATGCGGGAGCCGGATGAATCGAGGCGGACGCACCGGATGCGAACGCACGACCCGGTTCGGAGATCAGGATTGACAAGCGGACAATGGGGCTAGAGGATTGCCCGGAGCGTCCAGTGGAAGCTTCGGGCGATTCGGGAAGGGACATTGACGACGTGAGTGTTTCGAGTGCCGAGACGGATTTGGGGCTGCGGCTACGCCAGGCCGCGACGAAGGTGCGGATTCATGCACTGGAGATGGTGCATCACGCCAAGGTGGGGCATCCGGGGGGCGATCTGTCGGCCGCCGATATTCTGGTGACGCTATACCTGGCCGTGATGCGAGTGCGACCTGCCGAGCCCGCGTGGCCGGGGCGGGACCGCTTCATCATGAGCAAGGGACACTGCTCGGCCAGCTTTTACGCGACGCTGGCGGAGGCGGGGTTCCTCCCAGAGCGACAGCTCGCAACATTTATGGATCCACTGTCGAAGTTGAATGGGCATCCGGACAAGAACAAGGTGGCGGGGGTGGAGGCCAATACCGGCGCGCTGGGGCATGGTCTGCCGATTGCGGTGGGTTGCGCGCTGGCGGCCAGGATGCAGAGCGCGGAGTGGCGAACGTTTGTGCTGACCGGAGATGGCGAGTTGCAGGAAGGCAGCAACTGGGAGGCGGCGATGACCGCGTCGAGGTATGGGCTGGACAACCTGGTGCTGATCGTCGACCGCAACCGCATCCAGCAGGGGGATTTTACAGAGAAGACGATTCCGATGGATCCGTTGCCGGAGAAGTGGGAAGCGTTTGGGTGGAAGGTGGTGGAAGTGGACGGGCATGATTTCGGCGCCTTGCAACAGGCGCTGGGCGGGGCGCCGGCAGAGGTGGGTAAGCCCACCTGCGTGATTGCGAATACGGTAAAAGGCCGAGGAGTTTCGTTTATGGAAAACAAGCCGGAGTGGCACCACGGCGTGCCGAGCGAAGCACAGTTGGCGGCAGCACGAGAAGAGCTGTTGGGGCAAGTTCGATGAGCGCTGAGGTGACGGTTAAAGCCGGGGTCTACGACTGCCGGGATGCGTTTGCAGCGACGCTGGAGGCGATGGCGGAGGAGGACCCGCTGATTGCGGCGGTGGTAAACGATTCGGTAAATTCCACCAAGTTGAAGAACTTCAGGGCGAAGTTTCCGGAACGCTTTGTGAACGTCGGCATTGCGGAACAGAATATGGTGGGGGTGGGCACGGGGCTGGCGAACGGAGGGATGGTGCCGTTTGTGTGCGGAGCTTCGTGCTTCCTGACTGGGCGCGCGATGGAGCAGGTGAAGGTGGACCTGGGCTATGGGCGCAACAATGTAAAGCTGTGCGGCATGTCGAGCGGGATGGCCTATGGCGAGTTGGGTGCGACGCACCACTCGATTGAGGACCTGGCGTGGACGCGGGTGATTCCGAACCTGACGGTGATTGTTCCGGTCGATCCCATTGAGACGCGGGCGGCACTGCGCTGGGCGAGAGACCATGACGGACCAGTGTTTCTGCGGCTGAGCCGGCTGCCGGTGCCGGAACTGCTGCCGGCGGACTACGCGTTTGAACCGGGGCACGCCGTGACGATGCGCGAGGGGACGGACGTGACCTTGATGGCGAACGGCGTGCTGGTGTGCCGAGCGCTGGAAGCGGCGGAAAAACTGGCCGCCCAGGGGATTTCGGCGCGGGTATTGAATGCATCGAGCATGGCGCCGTTCGACCGGGAGGCGGTGGTGCGCGCGGCGGAGGAGACGCGGGGGATTGTCACGGCGGAAGAGGCGTCAGTGTATGGCGGGCTGGGAGGCGCGGTGGCGGAGATCCTGGCGCTGGAACATCCGGCACGGATGAAGATGCTGGGAGTGCCGGGGGTGTTCGCGCCGACGGGCTCGGCGGAGTTTTTGCTGGAACACTTTGGCCTGACCGCACAGGGGATTGAGAGGGCGGCGAAGGAGTTGCTGCAAGGGGCTGGACGGGGATGATTCTCGCGATCGACCAGGGCACGACGAATACGAAGGCTCTGCTGGTGGATCGCGAAGGCAGAGTGCGAGCGCGTTCGTCCGCAGCGATGCGGGTGACGACCCTGAACTCGGATTGGGTGGAGCAGGATCCGGAGGAGATTTGGCGCAGCGTGCAGGAGGCGGCGACTGGGTGCCTGCGACAGCAGCCGGAGGTGGCTGTGGCCGGCGTGGCGATCTCCAACCAGCGGGAGACGGTGGTGGCGTGGGAGCGCGGGAGCAGCCGGGCGGTGGCGCCGGCGATTGTGTGGCAGTGCCGGAGGTCGGAGGCGATCTGCGAACGGCTGCGCGCCGATGGCCATGCGGAAATGCTGCGGGAACGGACCGGGCTGGCGATCGACACACTCTTCTCCGCCAGCAAAATGCGCTGGATGCTGGAGAATGTGGCAGGGCTGCGCGAGCGCGCGGAGGCGGGCGAGGTGTGCTTCGGGACGGTGGATAGCTGGCTGATCTGGAAGCTGACAGAAGGCCGTGTGCATGCGTGTGATGCCAGCAATGCATCGCGAACACAGCTGTTGGGCCTGGATGCGTGTGCGTGGGATGAAGAGCTGCTGCGGGTGTTCGGCGTGCCGCGGGCGACGCTGCCGGAAGTGAGGGATTCGAGTGGATGCTTCGGGAGGTGCGGGGGAATTGTGAGACTGAAGGATGTGCCGATTGTGAGCGCGATGGGCGACTCTCATGCGGCGATGGCGGGCCATGGGCGATACGTGCCGGGAACAGTGAAGGCGACGTACGGGACGGGATCGTCGCTGATGACGCTGCTGCCGGGACGGATCGCCGGCGCGAAAGAACTGGCGACGACGATCGCGTGGCGGCTGGGCGGTAAGGCGCAGTACGCGCTGGAGGGAAACATCACGATGACGGGCGCGGGAGTGGCCTGGGTGCGTGATTTTCTGGGGCTGGAAGATGCGGCTGATGTTGCGGCGCTGGCAGGGACGGTCGCGGGAGGCGAGGGAGTTTATTTTGTTCCGGCGATGAGTGGATTGGGTGCGCCGTATTGGGACGGTCAGGCGAAGGGCTGTGTGAGCGGGCTGACGCGGACCAGCCGTGCGGCACACCTGGCGCGGGCCGCGGTGGAAGCGATTGCGTTTCAGGTACGCGACGTATTCGACGCGATGGCTGCGGGCGCGAGGTGCGAGTTGCCCGAACTGCATGCGGATGGCGGGGCGACGCGGAATGATGCGTTGATGCAATTCCAGGCCGACGTGCTGGGCAGGCCGGTGAAGCGCTCGGGCTGCGAGGACCTGTCGGCGCTGGGGGCGGCGTGGTTCGGCGGGCTGGCGCTGGGTTGGTGGAAATCGCCGGCAGAGTTGGAGCGGCTACCGCAGGAGACGCAGAGTTTTGTTCCGAGAATGGATCGCTCGGAGAGCGAGCGCTTGTATGCGGGATGGCGGACCGCGGTGGCTCGGGCACGACTGCGAGAGAGCGCGGAGGTGGGCGCGTGAGTGAGGCCTTGAACACCGCCGCTCCGGCGATCCATGACGTGGCCCTTGAGGCTCGGGGGATGACGAAGCGCTACGGCGCGAACGTGGCGCTGAACGACGTTACGTTTCAGGTGCGGCGCGGCTCGGTAAATGTGCTGATTGGGGAGAATGGCGCAGGCAAGTCGACGCTGATGCGCCTGTTGGCGGGGGTTGAGACTGCAGATGCGGGCGAGATTGTGATGGAGGGACGGAAACTCGCGATGCGCTCGCCGCGCGACGCGGAAGCGGAAGGCATCGCGATTGTGCATCAGGAGCTTGCGGTGCTGGAGAACCTGGATCTGGCGGAAAACATTTTTGCGGGCCGGGAATTGGTGCGATCGGCGGTGCTGATCGATCGCGAGGGGCAGGATGCGCGCAGCGGCGCCGCGCTGGAGGAGTTGCACAAGCCGCTGGCGTTGCGCAGCCTGGCGGGAAATCTTTCGCTGGGTAATCGGCAGATGGTGGAAGTGGCGCGCTCGCTGGCGCATGGCGCGAAGGTGCTGATCCTGGACGAGCCCACGTCGGCGCTGAGTGTGGCGGAGTCGACCAGCTTGTTTGCCGTGCTGCAGTCGCTGAAGCAGCGGGGCGTCGCCATCGTCTACATCTCGCACCGATTGCATGAGTTGCTGGAACTCGGCGACCACTTTACCGTGATGCGCGATGGGCGGATTGTTGGCCGGGGCGAGCGCGCAGAGGTAGATCGCCAGTGGATTGTGGAACGGATGAGTTGCCGCGATGCGGGGTACGAGGCAGGGTCCACGGTCGGGCAGCCGGCACGCGAGCCAATGCTCGAGGTGCGAGGCGTAGGGACAAAGGCGGCTGACCGCACGGCGGTTCGGCATGCGAGCTTCACGGTAGGCAGGGGTGAGATTGTCGGGATTTATGGGCTGCTGGGTTCGGGACGCACGGAACTACTGGAAGCCCTGGCAGGGCTGGGAACATTGGCGGCCGGCGAGGTGAGGGTGGCCGGTGGTAGGGTTTCGGTGGGCTCGGTAGCGGAAACGATTGCGGCGGGGATTGCGCTGGTACCGGAGGATCGCCAGAGAGATGGGCTGGTGCCGGAGCTTTCGATTCGCGAGAACATGAGTCTGGCTTCGCTTGCGGAATTTACCCGGGGAGGATGGCTGCGGCGCCGTGCAGAGGCCGCACGAGCTCGCGAGATCGCTACGCAGATGCGCATTCGTGCGCGCGACCTGGGACTGAAGGTGACGACGCTGAGCGGGGGCAACCAACAGAAGGTGGTGCTGGCACGATGCTTGATGCGGAGGCCGAGGGTGCTGTTGCTGGATGAGCCGACTCGTGGCGTGGATGTCGGCGCAAAGGCGGAGATCTACAGCCTGTTGCGCGGGTTGTCGGCAAAGGGGTTGAGCGTGCTGTTCGCGACTTCGGAGATCGAGGAAGCGCGCACGCTGGCGGACCGGGTGTTGGTGATGGTACGGGGAGCGTTGGTTGCGGAGTTTGTGGTGGGTGCAATGAGCGACGAGGCACTGTTCGCCGCAGCAAGCCCGGCGGTTGGGGGAGCACTGTGAGCGGCCAGGGCGGCGGAAGAATCGCGACGATTGTGCTGCTGCTGCTGAAGCTGCGGGCCGTGCTGGTATTGCTGATTCTACTGGCGGCATTTTCGATCCTGACACCGACTTTCCTGACGGCGAACAACCTGTCAATTCTGGCGAAGCATGTGTCGATCAACGCAATTCTTGCGATCGGGATGACGTTCGCGATCCTTGCCGGAGGAATTGATCTATCGGTCGGCTCGATTGCAGGCCTGGCGGGAATGGTGGCGGGCGAACTGCTGACGGTCGGCATTGGCGGCCACACGACGGGAGTTGTGGGGGCCGTCGTTGCGGCCTTGCTGGTGAGTTGTGGGGTGGGCCTAGTGAACGGGTTGCTGGTTTCACGCGTCGGTGTTGCCCCGTTCATTGCCACACTGGGGACGCTGTACATCGCGCGCGGTGCGGCTTTGCTGATCTCCGATGGCAAGACGTTTCCGAATCTTGCGGGAACACCTGCCGGCGGAAGTACCGGGTTTGCCGCGATCGGACAGAGCTTTGTGCTCGGGGTACCCCTGCCGGTATGGCTGATGATCGTGATTGCAGCCGGTGCGTCGGCGGTGGCGTTGCGCACGCCGTTCGGGCGGCATGTCTATGCGATTGGCGGTAACGAGCGCGCGGCACGGCTGGCGGGGATTCGCGTAGAGCGAGTGAAGGTACTGACGTATTGCTTCTCCGGGGTGTGCGCGGGGCTGGTGGGATTGATCATCGCGTCGCAACTGGAGTCGGCGCATCCGGCTACGGGTGAAAGCTTCGAGTTGAACGCGATTGCGGCGGTGGTGCTGGGCGGCACCTCGCTGATGGGCGGACGCGGGTCGGTGCGCGGATCGCTGATCGGAGCGTTTGTGATTGGCGTGCTGGCCGATGGGCTGGTGATGCTGGGGGTGTCGGAGTTCTGGCAGATCGTGATTAAGGGCCTGGTGATCGTATTGGCTGTGTCGGTGGATCAGCTGGAGATGAAGGTGGAGAGTCGCATGACGTCGGCGGTGTTGCGCTCGCGGGCGAACGAGGTGACCCGGTGAGGCTGGCCGCGGCAATTGTGGTTGCCGGTTTGATTCCGCTTCCGGGCTGCCGCGCGCGGGATACTCGTCCGCTGATTGCGGTAATCGTTCCATCGCAGGATAATCCCTACTTCAAGGCCGAGGCGGATGCCGCTGCAGCGAGAGCCATGGAGTTAGGCTATCGCGTGCGAGTGGATGCGCATGAAGATGATGCGTATCGGCAGGACAACCTGATGGATGCGGCGATTGCGAGTAATGCAGCCGTGGTGATTCTGGATAATGCGGGGGCGGACGCGTCGATCTCCGCGGTCCGGCGTGTGGCAAAGGCGGGAATTGCCGTCTTCCTTATCGATCGCGAGATCAATACGATGGGGATTGCGAAGGCGCAGATTGTGAGCGACAACGACCAGGGTGCGAGGCTGGTGGCGGCGGAGTTTGCGCGGTCGCTGGGCAATGAGAAGAGCGAGTACGCCGAGTTGCTCGGCAAGGAGAGCGATACGAACGCCCAGGTGCGAACGAAGGGCTTCCACGCCGTGCTGGACAAGGTGCCGACGCTGACGATGGTGGCAGCACAGTCGGCGAACTGGAGCCAGTCGGAGGCGTTCAGCAAGACGGAGACGATTCTGGAGGCGCATGGAAGCATTCGCGGAATCATCGCAGGCAACGATACGATGGCGCTGGGCGCGGTGGCGGCGGTGAAGTCGGCGGGGCTGAAAGGCATCAAGATTGTCGGATTCGATGGCAGTCCGGATGCCGTAGCGGCGATCGAGGCCGGAGAGATGCAGGCGACCGCATTGCAGCCGGCGGTATTGATCGCGCGGATGGCGGTCGATGAGGCTGACGCGCTGCTGAAGACGGGATCGACGGGCAAGCCAGAGGTGCAGGTGATTCCGTGCGACCTGGTGACGAAGGCAAATGCTGGAGACTATGTGAACTTTGAAAAGAGGTAGTAAGGGGCTTGGAGGAAAGGGCAGGAACAGGCAACAACAAACGCGGGGATTCTTCGCTCCGCTCAGAATGACAGCAATTTGGTTGGAGGGTGCGATGCCGGGAGTAAGGGGTATGACGCTGGGAGTGATCTTCGGCAATCGGGATTTTTTCCCGGACGGGCTGGTAGCGGAGGCGCGACGTGACTTGCTGGAAGTGCTGGCGGAACTGGGCATTGCAATGGTTGCGTTGACGCCAGAAGACACCAAACTGGGCGCGGTAGAGACGTGGCAGAACGCGGTGCAGTGCGGGACATTGTTTCGTGAGGCAAAGCAGCGGATTGACGGAGTGCTGGTTTGCCTGCCGAACTTCGGCGATGAGAAGGGGGTGGCGGATGCGCTTCGCCTGAGCGAGTTGAGCTGCCCGGTGCTGGTGCAGGCGTGCCCGGATGATCTCGACCAGTTTGGGCTGGAACGACGACGTGACTCCTTCTGCGGCAAGATCTCGGCATGCAACAACCTACGCCAGTATGGGCTGAAGTATTCGCTAACGCGGGACCACACGGTGGCAATCAAGTCAGAGCGGTTCAAGGAAGACCTGGTCGAATTCCTGGCGGTATGCCGCGTGGTGAAGGGACTTCGGCGTGTGAGGATTGGCGCGGTCGGTGCGCGGCCAAATGCTTTCAACACGACGCGCTTCAGCGAGAAGTTGCTGGAGGCGTCGGGGATCAGCGTGAATACGCTGGACCTGTCAGAGGTCTTCGGCAGGGCAGCGGAGATTGGGTCGGCCGATAAGCGGGTGACGGAGCGCGTGGAGGCAATTCGCGCGTATGCGGATAGTTCGGCGGCGCCCGACGAGAGCATGTTGCGGATGGCGAAGTTCGCCGTGGTGGTGGACGAGTGGATGCAGGACCTGGGGCTGACGGCCACGGCGATCCAATGCTGGAGCAGCATGCAAAAGAATTTCGGCGTAAACGTTTGCACGATTATGAGCATGATGAGCGAGCAGATGCTGCCGAGCGCGTGCGAGGTGGACATCGCCGGCGTGGTAACCATGTATGCGCTGCAACTGGCGAGCGGACGGCCGAGCGCGCTGGTGGACTGGAACAACAACTATGGGGCGGACCCGGACAAGTGCGTCTTCTTCCATTGCGGCAACTGGGCGAAGGACTTTCTGCCGGACATTCGCATCGGGACGGCGCCGATTCTGGGCACGGTACTGGGCGAGGCGAACACGGTCGGCGCCCTGGCTGGGCGGACGTCTGCAGGGCCAGTGACGTTTGGGCGCGTAAGTACGGACGATCTGAGCGGGAAGATCCGCGCATATGTTGGCGAGGGGGCATTCACAGACGATCCCTTGGACACGTTTGGGACGAAGGCCGTGGTACAGGTCGCTCACCTACCCCGGTTGATGCACTATATCTGCCGCAACGGGTTTGAACACCACGCGGCGATGACGAGTGCCCACTGCGCCGGCGCCGTGACCGAGGGATTGCGTAATTACCTGGGTTGGGACGTGATGCAGCATGGCTGAGGAAGACTACCTACGCGCAGTGGAGGCGTCAGCACCGCCAAGACCAGGGCGGCCGCGGCCGATTGTGATTTTGGGGGCGGGTGGAATTGTGCGAGCGGCACATCTCCCGGCGTACGCGAAGGCAGGGTTTCCCGTGGTGGCGATCGCCGACAGCGTGCCCGGAAAGGCCGGCGAGTTGGCTGCGGAGTCTGGTGCGAGCCGGGGATTCGATTCGGTGGCGGAGGCAGTGCGATTTGCGCCGGCGGATGCGGTCTTTGATGTGGCGGTACCAGCTTCGGCGATGGTGGAGGTTCTGCCACTGCTGCCGAGGGGCGCGGCTGTGCTGATCCAGAAGCCGATGGGCGAGACGCTGGAGGAGGCAAGAGTGATTCGGCAGATCTGCCGGGAGCGTGGACTGACTGCGGCTGTGAATTTCCAGCTACGCTATGCACCGAACAACCTTGGAGCAGTCGCCCTGGCGAAGGCGGGAGTGCTGGGCGAACTGCATGATATGGAAATCCAGGTGCGGACGTACACGCCCTGGCAGCTTTGGACGTTTCTGGCAAAAGCTCCGCGGCTGGAGATTCTATACCACAGCATTCATTACCTTGACCTGATCCGATCGTGGCTGGGGAACCCGCTGGGGGTGTACGCGAAGACGGTGCGGAACCCGAACCCGACGTCTGCGGCATTGGCAGCGACGAAGACATCCGTGATCCTGGACTACGGCGAGTGGAGGCGCGTAGTCGTGGTGACAAACCATGGGCATGACTTCGCGGAGACGCAGTGCAGCTTTGTGCAGTGGGAAGGCACTGGCGGTGCGATCCGAATGGAGATGGGAGTGATCCTGGACTATCCCGCGGGCAGGGCGGATACGTTGAGCTATGCGATACGAGGGATCAGCAGATGGACCAGTGTGCCAGTGAGCGGGAGCTGGTTTCCAGATGCCTTTGCGGGAAGTATGGGCGCGCTGCAAGCGTATGTGGAGGGATCCGAGGCAGAGTTACCGATTGGGTTCGACTCAGCGTACGAGACGATGGCGCTGGTGGAGGCCGCGTATCGGTCGAGTGAGCACGGCGGCACGCCGTTGCAATTCTAAAGAAAAGCGCAGGCTAGTACACTGAGCTGAGAATTGCAGATAGACTGCCCGTGCAGGCGGGAGTGGAGATGACGATTTCGATGGATCGAGTCAGCCGGCGGCGTTTTCTGTCCGGCACTGGGGCGGTCGCTACGGCGCTGGCGATGCGGCGGGGTTGGGCGGCCACGCCGGCTGCAGACCGGGAGTCGACGCGGTATGTGCTGCATTTTGCGCAGCCAGCAGCCACATGGCCGGACGCGCTGCCGGTGGGCAATGGGCGGCTGGGGGCAATGGTCTTCGGCAATCCGGCGATCGACCGGGTGCAGTTGAACGAAGAGTCGATTTGGGACGGCGAGTTACGCGACCGCAATAACCCACAGGCGGGCGAGGCGGTGCCCAAGATTCGCGAGTTGCTGTTCGCCGGAAAGATTGCCGAGGCGGAGGCCATGGCGACAGCGGACATGCTTTCGATTCCGCGGCGAATGCCTTGCTATCAGACTCTGGGCGACCTGCGGCTGAATTTTTCGGCGATGGGGCCGACGCCGGAGACGAAGGTGGAGGACTATCGCCTGGAGTTGAATCTGGATACGGCGGTGGCGACGACCAGCTTTCGGCACGCGGGGACGAGGTATGTGCGGGAGGTTTTCAGTTCGGCGCCGGACCAGGTGATTGTGATCCGCATAACCGCGATGGGACCGGGGAAGATCGGCTTCGCTGCCCAACTCGACCGGCCTCGCGACTTCTCTTCCGAACTTATCGGACAGGGGGGGCTTTCGCTTTACGGTCAGGCCCTCCCTGTCAACGACAATCCCGGCTTGCCGGTCAAAGAGCATCAGACCGGGATCCGCTTCTACGCAGAGATGCGTGTGCTCCACGAAGGTGGATCGCTGCTCGCCTCTGGCAAACTGGCGCCAGCAACGGTGACCGTCCGGGACGCCAACGCCGTCACTTTGCTCATCGACTGCGCTACCAGCTATCGCTATCCGGCTATCTCGGCGTCTCCCGGCCGCTTCAACAGCGGCGACCCTGCCGCAATGCAGGCCGCGGTCGACCGCAACCTGAGAGCCGCGAGTTCCCGCTCCTACGGAGAGCTTCGCGCGCGGCATGTCGCGGACCACCAGAGATTCTTTCGCCGCGCAGAGATTCGCCTGGGCGAGGATGCAAACGCGAGCGTACCGACGGACTCGCGAGTGCAGCACGTGAAGGATGGCGGCGAGGATGTGGGCTTGTTGCCGATTTATTTTCAATTTGGGCGATACCTGCTGATTTCAAGCAGCAGGCCGGGGACGCTGGCGGCGAACCTACAGGGGATTTGGAACGAGTCGGTTGATCCGCCGTGGGGCAGTAAGTACACAGTGAACATCAATACCGAGATGAATTACTGGCTGGCCGAGCACGCGAACCTGGCGGATTGCCATCTGCCGATGTTCGATCTGCAGGGCACGATGCGTGGGCCGGGAACGGTGACGGCGAAGGAGTACTACCATGCGCGCGGGATGGTCGTGCACCATAACACGGACATCTGGGGAGACTCGGGGCCGATTGATGGACTGGGCGGCGGGATCTGGGCGATGGGCGCGGCATGGATGGCGACGCACCCGTGGAAGCATTTTGAATACGGCGGCGATATAGGATTTCTGCGGGAGATTGCGTATCCGCTGCTGCGCGAGAATGCGATGTTTCTGCTGGATTACCTGGTGGAGGCCCCGGCGGGGACGCCGTACGCGGGCCAGTTGGTGACCGGGCCGTCGTGCTCTCCAGAGAACAAGTACAAGCTGCCAGATGGGAAGTCGTTCAACCTGTGTATGGGGCCGACGATGGACCTGTCGATTACACGCGCGGTGCTGATGCGGTGGTTACAGGCGAATGAAGTACTGGGAAGCCCGAGGGAGGATGCGGGGTTGATTGCGCGGGCGAAAGCCGCCATCCCGCGATTGCCGGAATACCGGATTACGCACGATGGCCGGCTGCAGGAGTGGCCCGAGGACTACCAGGACCAGGAGCCTGGGCATCGGCACATCTCGCACCTGTGGGGGCTGTATCCGGACGACCAGATTACACTGCGGGGAACGCCCGCGTTGGCTAAGGCGGCGCGAATGACTCTCGACAAGCGGCTGGCAGCAGGCGGAGGGAGCACCGGGTGGTCGCGGTCGTGGATCGTCAACTGCATGGCGCGGCTGGAGGATGGCGAGGCGGCGTACGAAAACGTGCTGCAGTTGATTCGGCAGTCGACGCGACACAATCTTCTGGATGTGTGCGGGCTGAAGGAGAACTCGCCGTACCAGATTGACGGCAACCTCGGCGGAGCGAGCGGACTAATTGAGATGTTGCTGCAATCGCACGCGGGTGTGATCCGATTGCTGCCGGCGCTGCCGAAAGCATGGCCGGAAGGCAGCTTCCGCGGCCTGCGCGCGCGGGGCGGGCTGGAGATTGATCTGGAGTGGAAGGATGGCAAGGCGACAAAGGCGACGCTGCGAGCAGGTCTCACCGGCAAGCAGACCTTCAGAGTGGGCAGCGGTCAGGGGATTGCGGGTATCACGCAGGCGTCGAAGAGAGTACCTTTCGCTGAGCAGGCAGGAGGGACGGTAGCGTTGAATCTGACAAAAGGCGCCGTCTATTCTGTCCTATTCCGATAGCACGTTGCGTGTTTCAAAAGCGAGAGTGGGGATGCCGGGGCATCCCCACTCTCTTGTTGCCGGATCAGGTCTTAGAAAACCACTCGCAGTCCCTGCTGGAGTACGCGGGGTGTAATGTTGCCGGATGAGGTAATGGTGCCAAAGGTCGCGCTGGTCGGCGAGAGATTCGGCGCTCCGAAGGTTTCGTGGTTGAGGATATTGAAGGACTCAAAGCGATATTGGATCTTTACCCTCTCCCCTGCATTGAAATCCTTCAGGATCGATGCGTCCAAGTTGTCCGTTGCGTCCTGACGTCCATAGTCCAGCGGGAATGTCCGGTAGTTGTAGGTTGCACTGGGCTGGTCGTTGGCGTTGGTGTCGAACTTGGTTTTGTCGAATGCCGCCGCTATGTTGCGCGGGTAGATCTTCAAGGAGGGATCCCACTGGGTTCCGTTGGCAAACAAGGGGATGCCCCATCCGAGCACGGCGCCCGAAAGGTATTGATAGATCGTGTTGACGGTGAAGCCGCCAATCACGTCATCTACCGCATGCGACACGTGTCCGAGAAACGGCTTGTTCCGGCCAAACGGCAATTGGTAACTGCCAGTGATCGACAGATGGTTCGGGAAGTCGGAGGCGTCCTCCTGGTAGGTCAGCGGACCTCCGCTATTCAGTTGGGCGCTGTCCAGATTATGCGAATAGGTGTAGTTGACATTTGCCGTCAATCCACGGGACAAGCGCTTGTAGAAGCGGAAGATCAGCGCGTTGTATTGCGCTGCCTGCCCAGGATCTAACTGCTCGGTCACACCGGTGTATTCCGGATACGCTGCAAGCAGGGTCAGCTTGGAGACGGTCGCTGCGGTGCTGAGAGTGCCGGTCATTCCAGGAAGGCCCTTGAAGGGGTTGTTGATCGCCGTGCTGAGGTTGGTCTGCACGACATTGTCTTTCATTGGCGATCGGCTGAGAAAAGGAAGCTGGGGAATGCAACTGAAACAGTTCGAGAATGTCAGGTGCACCTGGTGATTGCCGATGTAGCCGATATCGATCATGGTGTCTCTGGATATCTGGACCTGGATATCCGTATCCCAGCGTTCGGAATAGGGAGCTTGTACGGCCGTGGGCCGGAACGTGATCCCCTGGCCGAGGTTCTGGTTCACTCCCAGGCCATTGCCAGTCGGTTGAATAATGGGATTCGTCGCTGAGGGGAAAGGATCGGCCAGCGAGGCTGCCGGGGTTAAACCGTTGTTGTTGGTCGAAACCAGACTGGTGGTCGAAGAGTATCCATAGTTCTGGGGCGTGTAGTAGTCGTTGTACGGGTTGATGTAGATGCCGAACCCTCCGCGCATGACCATGCGGTTGTTGAATATCTCCGGGGCATATGCAAAGCCGATGCGAGGCGAGAGATAAGCCAGCGGCGTCGCGAACTCGCTGCGATGGCTGGGGGTCGCGAAGATCACGCCACCGGTTGGCTGGAAGGATGCGGCGGGAAGTTCGGGTATGGGGGACACTGCATAGGCCGCCTCGGCCCCGGCGGTCACCTCATTAATTGTGGCGGGATTCCACCCAACCACCGCGCGGTTCCGGCTCTCGTTGATGCTGGTTTCGGTCTCGCCGCGGAGCCCGAGATTGATGGTAACGTTCTTGGCGATGCGCCAGTCATCCTGAATGAAGCCGGCCCAGTACCAACTGTTGTAGGTGAGCGGATAGGCGATGTTGTAGGTCCCACTGGTCGGGATTCCCTCCAGGAAGGACGCCCAGTCTCCACCCAGCAAGGGGCCCGCAGCTGACCCGCCAACCCCGAAAAAGGAACTGGCGAAGCCCAATGTTCCCGAGGCATAACCGGGAGAGTAGGTGTTGTTCTTGTTGTTGCGGAAGTCTGGACCGATCTTGATCGTATGGTGCCCGATCACCTTAGTGAACGCCGAGAAGAACTGAATGGTATCGAAGGCGGCAACTCCACCGGGCTGCGTGCTCAGACCCGCGTAGGTAGAGAATGAGAGTCGCGTCATGGACGTTTCCGCATTCTGGTTCAAGTAGCCGGGGAGGCCGAGTGTCGTCGCCTTGAAGCCCTGACTGGGCAGACTGCTATTGGTGTACGAGCGCGTCAGACTCATACGGGCATCAAGAGTTGAGGTGGGCGAAAAGGTGTGAATGTAATCCAGCAGGCCGCCTTGGTAAACCGAGTAACTCGTGGATCCGGTTGCAATGTTCTGGAAGATATTGCTGGCGGTTTG
Source organism: uncultured Acidobacteriaceae bacterium (assembly GCA_963764735.1). GTDB lineage: Bacteria > Acidobacteriota > Terriglobia > Terriglobales > Acidobacteriaceae > Edaphobacter. The sequence goes on along the minus strand of CAVXTS010000002.1, from coordinate 2,871,669 downwards.
GATGTACTGGCTCCGGTGGGTTTCGAAGAAGATCTTATTGCTGTCGTTGATGCTGTAATCAAGCCGTCCGGACTGCGAGGTATAGTTGCTTGCCGTCGGAATGTTCGAGAAAAAGTTGTTGGTGCCATCCACTCCACCCGTTTCGTTCGGAAGGGGATAGTACTGGAGGTACGCCTGCGCGATCGGATTGATGCTTGTAATCTTGTTGTTCGTTATGGGAGTGCGCAGGACCTGGCCGGGGCAGTTCGGGTCCGGGATGGCAGACGAGGGGTCAAAAAGTTGGTAGGAGTTGTAAGTTGAAGTATAGGAGGTGGACCCGATCTTGCATCTCGTCCCCGTGACCGTTGTGCCGATGCTCAAGAGCGCCGAGAAGTCGCCGGTGCGCTCGGCTGCGGTCGGCACGGTAGTTGTGGAAGGCGCGGGCGTGGACCCCTTGAAGCCCTCAAAGGAATAGAGGAAGAACAGCCTGTTGCGCCCATTGAATACCTTTGGGATCCACACGGGGCCGCTGACTACGCCTCCATACTGATTCTGCCGCGTCGCCAACTGTTTCGAACCGTTGGAAAACCATCGCACCGGCGCGTTGATAGCCGAGAACTGGTTGAACTCGTCCAGCGAGCCATGGAACTGATTCGTGCCGGCCTTGGTGACGAGGTTGACAGTTCCGCCCGATGTATCTCCGTAGCTGGCGTCGGACTCGAACAGATCCACACGCACTTCCTGCACGGAATCCTGAAGCGGGCTGTACCCGGGCAGCCGACTTGAATTCTGCATGTTCGGAACTCCGTTGAGCAGATACTCGTTGGACTGAGAATTGCCTCCACCAAGCGAGTAGTCGCTGGCTGCCGAGTTATCGAAGGGGCGCGACTGTACCACGGAGTTCTTTTGCTTCGCTACAACGCCTTCCATCGACTTCGCCAACCCCAGCGGCGATCGTCCGTTGTCGGGAAGATCTTCGATCTCCTGCGCCGTCAGTACCTGCCCCGAGGTCGCGGACGCGGTTTCGATGAGAGGCGCGTCCGCGGTGACACGAACCTCCTGGGTTGCGGCGCCAACCGCCAACTTGATGTCCTCTTCCACTTTTTCACCTGTGAGCAACTGGATGCCGTCGTGGACGTAGGTCTGGAACCCGGGAGCCGCCCCTGAGACCGAATAGGTCCCTGGCAAGAGATACGGCGCCGTGTACATTCCGCTGCCGTCGGTGGCTAGCGTCACCTTGACGGCCGTGTCGGTGTTGGTGACGACGACGACAGCCTTCGGGATCACTGCGCCGGTGGCGTCAGTGACGCGCCCAGACAGGGTGGCACGGAATTCCTGGGCAAGAGTGGATGCACTGATCAAGACGAAGAAAAGGATAGCGATGCGCTTCATAGCGGCTACTCCAAAGCGACTGGATTTGGGTCGTAAAAATGGCCGACTGGCTTGGTCGAATGGGCAAAGATAGAGAACCCATTCGAGGGATGTCAACTCCAAAGAGGGAAACTACCGACGCGAATCCTCTTCATAACTGAATTAACTTTCATTTTCCGCTCCCGGCTGATCCTGCCGACGAGCAAGGTGGTCAACCCGAGGGGGTTGCCGACGGGCGGACACGTCGTCACACGTCCTGAAGCAGCGCGGCGATGCGGTTGGCAGACTCCAAAATCGCGGCTTTGATCTGTTTTTCCAATTCAGTGGTCATGCGGATGGTCGGCGTCGAGATGCTGATTGCGGCAACCACGGGCTTCCCCTTAGTCCGCAATGCGGCACCAAAACAGGTGCCGCCGCGAATCGATTCCTCGCGGTCCGCAGCGACTCCGGTTTGGCGAGATTCCTCAAATTCAGCGAAGAGTTTGTGACGATCGACGATGGTGGACTCGGTGCGCGGCGTCAATCCATAGACCTCCAGGATGCGCTCGGCGAGTTCGCGCTCCTGGAACGCCGTAATGACCTTGCCCATCGCGCTGCAGTGGGGTGGCAGGACGCGGCCTATTTTGTTGGTCATGCGAATTTCGTGAAATGTCTGAATGGAATCGAGGACGTGGATTCGGTCGTCGTAGAGGTAGGAGAGACTTACGGTTTCGTTGAAGGTATGCGCAAGACGCTCAAGTTCTGGCCGAGCGAGAGCCCGCAGGTGATCGGCCGCTCGGACAAGCCACCCGAAGACCAGCTTCGGCGCGAGTTGGTAGGCGCCATCGCGATGCTGCTGCAGGTATTTGTGCTTCTGAAGTGTTAACAGTACGCGGAACAGCGATGTCTCGGGCAGATTGACGCGCGCGCTAATCTCTTTGAGCGAGAGAGGGACCTGGCCGTCGAAGCAATCGAGGACTTCAAGCGCACGCCCAATGGTGCGGAGATAGTACTGGCCGTTGGTCGAAGAGGTTTCGCCGGGCTGGAGCGCCCACTTTGGGATGCGGCGCCTAACGGGTTTCTCTGCGAATGTGGTGGGGCCCTTCGACATTTCTTTCTTCATATTCGCCTCTTGCCCAGAGCTTGGGACCGACTGTGCAATCCGCCGGCGGCAGCACCGACAGAAGCAGATTGACTTCCAATCCCGGCAGGGCACAGTATATGCACACAATTGAAAGTTAGCGAGCAGGTTTGAAAGGGGCAACTTAGGATGGTTCAGTTCGGGGCGGTGCGGTGGCGGAAAACTCTCTCAAATCTGACCATGGCGAGTCTGCTGGTTGCGCTTCTGGTTCCAATGGCCAGGGCGAAGACCAGGACCTGCGATGCACGCGCCCTGGGTGCGAAGGCCGATGGGCAAACGAAGGATACAAGGGCTCTGCAGAACGCAATCGACCAGTGTGCCGAAGGCGAGGGCGGGGTGGTCCGGTTGACGGCTGGGACGTATGTTTCGGGGCCGCTGGCGCTGAAGAGCCATGTGCACCTGGTGCTGGACAAGGGGGCGACGTTGCTGGGCTCGCCGGATATGGTCGACTACCCGATCCGGCAGGATGCAAAGTGGCGGCGGGTGTCGTTGCTAAGTGCGGACCATGCGGAGGACGTTGCGGTCACTGGCGAGGGGACGATCGACGGGAACGGGAAGGTGTGGTGGGATGCGCAGATGAATCGCCAGAAAGGTACGCCGGAGAACCCGCGGCCGCTGCTGATCGATTTGACGAATTCGAAGCAGATTCTGATCGAGGGCGTGACGATCCAGAATTCGCCGCAGTACAACATCACGGCGTTCTGGTGCGATGGGCTGACGGTGCGGAATGTGACGATCCTGAACCCGGGTAGAGGCGCGCCAAATACGGATGGGATCGATCCGGTCTCGACCAGTCACGTACTGATCGAGAACGACACTATCGACACTGGTGACGACAATGTGGCGATCAAGGCGGGGTTGGTGGAACGCGGCGATCCGAATTTGCCGAGCACGGACATTGTGATCCGCGATTGCACATTTCGCGCCGGGCACGGACTGTCGATTGGCAGCGAAACAGCAGGCGGAGTGCGCAATGTGACGGTGGAGCAGGTAACTTTTACGGGCACACGGCAGGGGATTCGCATCAAGTCGGCGCGCGGACGCGGGAATGATATTGGAAACCTCACCTATAGGGACATCACGATGGATGGGGTGGAAACGCCGATTGAGATTACGGAGTACTACACCGGCATGGTAAAGGATGATCCGGGCCAGCCGGTGACGGAGCATACGCCGAAGTTTCACGACATCACGATTGAGAATCTCCTTGCGAAGGGAGCCAAGCGCGCGGCGGTTATTATGGGGCTACCCGAAAGTCCGATCAAGGGGCTCGTGCTGAAAAACGTCAAGATCTCGTCGACGACCGGGATGGTGATGCAGAATGTCCAGGTTACGGAGGAAAACGTTTTAGTGACGCCGGCAAGCGGAGAGGCAGTGACGCGCGGCGCCGGAGTGACGATCAATGGAAAATGAGCGGCGCACGGCTCGCACAATACCAAGGGCAGCACTATGCAGAGGCATTTGATCTGCGAGGATTGGTCCATGGCTGCAAGCCGAATGCTTTTACCACTTCGCACAGTTCTCACTCTCTCGCTGGCAAGTGTTCTGGTTGCCTGCTGCGGCGCGCTGGCCGGACAGCAGGTGGTTGCGCTGCCTGCGCCGCCCACGGAGATGCTTCCAACGATAGAGGCGTTCTCGTTTGCATCAGACGGACCTCCCGGGCCGGGCTGGTCGCGGCCGGATGAGATTGCGCGGACGTACTTCCATGAGGAGCTGCCGGCTCTCTTCCGGCGTACACTGGCGCTCGACGGCGACGTACCAGCAGGTGGGAAGCTGTCGTGGATCTTCACGGGGCCGCATGCGGGGTTCACGGTGGAGTTGACTTCGACCAAGGTGCGGCTGGCGCAGCGGTACTACGATTCGATGGGGCTTTATTCGGGGCAGGGGAACTATCCCGAGAAGATCGTCCGCGATGAGGAACAGCAGTACGCGGGACATGCGCGAGAATTGACAGTAATTGTGGATGCGCATCTCTCCGTGCAGGTTCTGGTGAACGGTAAGGAGATTCTGCGGGAGGCCTGTGTGTTTGATGTGACGCGGCATCAACTGATGTTCGCGGGACCAAGGATGGAACATCTGGTGGTAGCGGGTGCGCTGCTGGCCACGCCGGTGGAGCGGGCGTCGATTGGGGTGAATGAGGGCGCGGTGCACCAGACGATGATCGGCTTCGGCGGCAGCCCGAGCATACCTGCGTATGCGGAGTTGAGCGAGGCGGGCAAAAATCAGTATTGGGAGCTGCTGCGGCATTACAATTTGTTGCTCGACCGCGAGTATCCGATGGGGACGCAGTTAAAGCCAGACCTGACAAACCTGGAAGACTTGAAGGATGCGACGCCGCACTACTATGGAGACAACTTTCCCAACAGCGAGGTGTCGAGCTTCGACTATAGCCGGCATGCGCTGGCACTGGGCGGCGAAGTGATCTACGAGATGTGGGCGCTGCCGAAGTGGGCGACGCAGCCGGGCCCTGGGGGCGAAGCCGGCTCCGGCAATGGCTCGAGCCCTTCGCGCCCACGCAACGTCGCCAACCCTGACGAGTACGCCCGCATCGTGGTTGGCTACTGCAAGCTGTCGAAGGAGCGCACAGGCTCGACTCCGGCGATTGTGGGGATCGAGAATGAGGTGGATCAGCCAACGGAGATCTTCACCGCGATGGCGCTGACGCTGCGGCGTGAGTTGGATAAGGCAGGCTTTCAGTCAGTGAAGATTCACATGGCGGATGCGAGCTATATGTACCTCGGCACTGCGCGAGCGCAGGCGCTGCAGAAGGATGCGGCTGGATGGGCTGCGATCGACTATGCGGCTGCGCATGAGTATGACTATCAGGAGTTCCTGGCGAACCCGGACATGTACGGCGACCGGCTACGAGCTATGAATGCCGCGGATGCGGGGAAGCCGTTTCTGGCGACAGAGATTTGCGTCAACGATCCGCATTACCAGGAGCCGTCGTACCGGATCGCGTTCAACGTGGCGCAGCTTTATCAGATGAATCTGACGGAATTGGACGCGGAAGCGTTGATGTATTGCTGGACGCTGCTGGATGTGGAGCAGCCGAGTTTTGGCGGATCGCGATCGCTGCTGGTGCCAGACCGTACGAAGGGATGGATACCGGTGGCGTCGAGTTACGAACTGCGCGTGCTGGGCGCGTTCAGCCGCCACGTGGTGAAGGGTATGCGGCGAGTGGAGGCGAAGGCGTCAAACCCAGACTTGCTGACGACGGCATTCGAAGATGGCGCGAAGGCGAGCCTGATCGTGATGAATCGATCGACTGAGCCGGAGAAACTCGACGTGCAGTGGGCGGGCCGACGATGGAGCGAGATCGAGCGAACCAGCCTGTATTCGGAGAACGAGACGTCGGCTTCGATGCCCGGTGAGATTGTTTTGCAGCCAGGTGAGATTGTTACGCTGTCTACGTTCTCTGCGAACTAGGTGCGATTTTTGTTTGATTGAGAGGTGGGGCGGTGAATTTGATTGGCAAACTTATGTGCGCAGCAGTGGTCACGTCGTCGGTCGTTCTTGCGCAAAGCAAACCGGCGGGCGGGTTTATCTTCGAGCCGGGATCGACGCCATTTCCGGAGTGTCACGCGTCGACGATTGTCGCTTTGAAGAAGGGCGAGTTAATGGCGGCGTGGTTTGGCGGCACCAAGGAAGGCGCGCCGGATGTAGCGATTTGGGGCTCGCGGCGCGTCGACGGCAAATGGACGGTTCCCGTGGAACTGGAGCGAGAGAAGGGATTTCCATCGTGGAATCCGGTGCTGTTCCACACCAAGGACGGGCGGCTGTGGCTGTACTACAAGGTGGGTCCGTCGCCATCGCAGTGGGCGGCAGGGCGGAAGTACAGCGACGACGAAGGCAAGACCTGGTCGGCTGAGGAGCGGCTGCCTGCGGGACTGCTGGGGCCGATCCGGGCAAAGCCGCTGGTGCTGGACAATGGGACCATCGTCGCCGGCAGCTCGGTGGAGGCGCATGAGACCTGGGCGGCGTGGGTGGAGCGCAGCGCGGACGGCGGCAAGACATGGGCGAAGATCGGGCCTATCACGGTGTCGCGCGAAGCGGATACCGCTGAAACCCCGGCGGCCGATCCGCCCAAGGATGCGCCGGGCTGGGCGGCCGATAAAGGACCCCGGAAGTATGTGGGGATCATCCAGCCCTCAATTATCTCTCTCGGCGGAAAACATCTGCGTCTGTATGCACGGTCGAGGACGCTTGCATCGAAAGTGGTGGTTGCGGACTCGATGGACAATGGCGTGACCTGGACGCAGGGTCGCTTTATCGACGTGCCCCAGAACAATTCCGGGCTGGATGTGGTGCGGCTTGCAGACGGGAGAATCGTGATGATCTTCAACGACACGACGGTGGGAAGAACGCCACTGAACCTGGCGGTGAGCACTGATGGCGAGCACTTCCGGGTGTTTGCGACCCTCGAAGACACGGTGGGACAGTACTCGTACCCGGCGATCATCCAGGCGCCGGACGGGAGCCTGGAGATGACCTACACATGGCAGCGGAAGACAATCAAGTATGTTCATCTGTCGCTGGCGAGTGTGCCGCAGTACTAGAAGTTAGCCCGGGCATAGAACTGCATTTGGCGCGGGTCACTATAGCGGGATGCAGTGCCGAAGGTGCGATGGCCGATCGAGGGTTCTTGCGAAAAGCGGCTCCCCGAACTGGAATGTGATTTGCTCAGCGAAATTGCCAATTCGAAACAGTCCGCTCGGAATGGGAGCTTCTTCCTGGTGAGGGTCTTTTTTTTGGCGTGGACGTTGGTGACTCGCCGCGCAACATTGGAAGCGGAGTTCTGCGGCGGCGCCTGTGCCGCCAGCAACGAACTGGCGAAGGCCACGGTGGCGAACAGGAGAGATTCACGGCCACACTTTGCTGAACCTGAGGAATATTGGCAGCGCGGTGTACAAAGCTACCATGGGCGGGAGCGCGCGACGGCGATGCCGCGGGTCTCGTCAGGGTATTTTCCGGAGACGGCACAGTAGAAGTGGTAGAGGGCGCCCTGATGGTAGATGACTGAAGGTTTATGGGCGTGGGTCTCATCGATGGTTCCGGGAGCGCCGGCGTCGATGAGTATCTCGGGGACCTTGGTGAAATGCAGTGGTGACGAATCGCCTTCGGGGCTGAGAGCCAGCATTTCGCACGCGTGGCCTGGACGCGCATATCCCAAGCCGAAGTAGAACATTGCATACCGGCTGCCGTTCTTCAGCACGAATGGATTCGAAGCGAAACGGCTGTCGCGGCTGTCGGGCACGGGGGGCTCCTGACTGGGCAGAGGGTTGGCAGCGGGATAGGTGGCAGAACCGCGAGGGCCGTTGCGGAGGATTGGATTGCCGGAGTAACGCTGCCAGTGTTTGAGGTCCGCGCTGGTAGCGGCACCGGTCTGCTCGTGCCAGCCACCGCCCTCGGACTTCGGCAGTGGGTCGGTCTTGGCGTTGTAGTAGAGATAGTAGGAGCCGCGATCGAGCAGCAGGTCGGGGCGATAGAGGCCGCCGTGTTCCCACGGGGCACCGTCCTCAGGGCGAAGGATCGGGTCAGTGAGCGTCCAACGCAGAAGGTCGCTGGAGCGCGCGAGACCGATAACTGCGGCGCCCTCTTCATATCCGGCGGCGGGATATGCATTCCACGCGGCTAGATACTGGCCGTCGACTTTGAGAGCCTCACCAGTGCCGTGAAGGTTTTTGTCGCGCAGGATGGAACTGATGGCGAGGTTGTACTTCGTATACGCGGAGGCGGGATCGCGCGGGCCGACTAGCGCCTCGCGTGTCCAGTGGACGAGATCGCCGGAGGCCGCGAGGCCGGTCTGGTAGCCGGTGCCGTCGAAGCCGATGTAGAGCATATGGAAGCGGCCATTGGCACGAAAAACAATGGGATCGTCAACGCTGCGTTCGTCGAAGTCGCCCTTGAGACCGGTGGCTCTAAGGATAAGCTCGGGATACTTGTACGGCGTACGGTATGCGGCGATGGGATCGGTGAAGGCGTACGTGCGCCGTGATGCGGCCGCAATAGCGGCTGTCGCGAGACTGCCTTGCAGAAAGGTGCGGCGCGTCTTTGTCATGGCAACTGCTCCAGAACGAGAACTGCAACGCCCTGGGGCGAAAGGATGATATGGGTCGCGGGTGCGTCTTTGGCAAGAGTCGTAGGGCTGTCGACGATGCCGGGCAGCAAATTGCGCCACCGTCCGTACAAGTCCGCCTCCGCGGGCGAGTTTCCGTGGTTGATCACGATCGCGACTTGTGTCTTTGAGCTGCTGCGGACACAAAGTTCTACCTGCTCGGGCAAAGGATAGAAGGCAGGTAGTGCGCCGGCCCTAAGAGCGAAGCTAGTCAGAACCGCGCTCATGGTCGCTGGATCCGGTAGCGTACCGAGGTAAGCTATACTTCCCTTCCCCAGGGTGCGCGCAAGCATTGCCGGCTTGCCTTCGAGCCAGCCATTGCCGGAACCGTAGGTCATAAGCACTGAGGCTTCGGGCGATAGGGAAGACAGCTGCTCAGCCCAGATGTCGGCGCTGGCTTGATCCCGTATGGTTATCCTTTGACTGATAAGCGGGACCGACTTCTCCAGGGCGTAGTACTGTTCGACGCGTCCACCAAGGGCCGCGACAAGCGGACCGGGCTGGCGCTCTGGATTGAGTGAGTTGTATTCGTCCTTCATGCCAGAGCGGGGGCCGAGGAGCAGATGACCTCCCTGCTGCACGTAAGCCAGCAGCTTTGCGGCCAGAGCATGGTCGATGACGTTGAGAGAGGGAGCGACCAGCAGCTTGTAGCCACCCAGCGGCTCCGTATTTGGGTCGATGATATCGACCGTTTGCCGGGCGGCAAGGGGCTGATAAAAGCGCAGCAACACCTGCTCCTGTTCGTACTCCCGGGTGTGCGGCTGGAAGTCGATCGCCCAGCGAGAATCATAGTCGTGGAGGATGGCAATCTCCGCGTGGGGGCTGGTGCCGGCGAGGGCGTCACGGGTGAGTTCCAGGTCGCGGCCAAGCTGTGCAATCTCCGCGTAGATCGGCAGCGGCGTGCCGTCGGGGCCAACGATGGCGCCGTGATATTGCTCCTGGCCGTTGAGCGCACTGCGCCACTGCCAGTAGAGGACAGCGTCGGCGCCGTGGCCGATCGTCTGCCACGCGAGGGCCCGTGTCTCCCCTGGCCAGAGTGCGTTGTTGACTGGCGCCCAGTTGACCGAGCCGGGCTCGGTCTCCATCACCCAGAAGTTCCGGTGCTTCCAGCCACGCACGAAGTCGTTCAGCATCGCGTTCTTCGGCGCTTCCAGATGGCCCTGGCCGACGTAGTCGTCCCAACTAGCGAGGTCGAGGTCCGCGGTGATGGCGTAGTGGTCCCAATTGTCCGACCAGCCCAGGCCGCCGATATTGGTGGTGATGAACTGCGTAGGCAGGATGAGGGGCCGCAGCACATCGATCTGGTTCTTCTGGAAGGAACGCCAGGTGGCGGTGACGAAGTGCTTGTGGTCCAGCAGCAGGCCAGGATTGCCATTGGTGTTGACCATAGGAATCTGATCCCAAGCAGTGTAAGTCTGCGACCAGTAAGCAGTGGACCATTGATGGTTGAGGTTGTCGAGGGTCCTGTACTTTTCGCGCAGGAACTGGTGGAACTGTGCACGCGTGGCAGGGTCGAAGGATTCGTCGGTGTACTCGTTACCGATCTGCCAACCGAGGACGTTGGGGTTATGCCCGAAGCGGCGGGCAAGCTGGGCGACGATCAGCGCACAGAGTTGGCGGTAGCGCGGACTGGCGTAATTGAACTGGCGACGCTCGCCATGCTGACGCCAGCGCCCATCGGCGTTCATACCCAGCGTGTCAGGATATTTGGTTGTGAGCCAAGCGGGGGGCGCATCGGTGGGCGTGCCGATAACGACGGCGATGTGGTGTTTGGCAGCGAGAGTGATCGCGCGCTCCAGCCAGTCCAGCTCATAGCGACCCTCGCTGGGCTCCAGCGAGGACCAGGCAAACTCCCCAACGCGGACGACGTTCATGTGGGCGTCCTGCATGAGCTGCAGGTCAGCGTCCCAGCGTGATTGGGGCCACTGCTCGGGATACCACGCTGTTCCGAGATGGAGGGATGGCGGCGATGCCGGCTGTTGCTGGGCGACCACAATGGAGGCGCAGGCAAGTAGCAGAAGCAGGAGCACTCGGCGCAATGACAAAAGAACCCTCAAGGTGACTCGAACATACATCCAAGGCGGCCATAAAGGCCAGCCGGGAAACTCGTGCAACAACTCATCGGTTCTGAGAGAAGTGCAATAAGAAGAATTATTCCGCATTGCGGTTCCAAAATTCATCGAAAATCTTTTTCGTTGCAGCATCGATGACATTCGAGGACATCTTTGCTTTACTATGCGAGACGCTCCGAGTAGAAACGGAGAAGCAGTTGTTATGCCGCGGTCGCGCGGCATAGCGGCAGTGGAGAATGAGACCACGTGGCGCAAACACTAGCACTGATCCATACCAGCCCCACGCTGACACCATTGTTCAGCACGCTTTGCAGTGAGCTCATGCCAGAGACAGCCGTGTTCCACATGGTGGATGAAAGCCTGATCAAGGACACCATACGTGAAGGCCGACTGCGACGAGTGACGATTCGGCGGCTGCTCTCAATGATCGAATCGGCCCAGTTGTCCGGTGCAGACGCCGTGTTGGTAACATGTTCCTCAATCGGCGCAGGTGTAGTGTTCGGCCAACAGCTGTTCGACATTCCCGTGATTCGGGTGGACGAAGCAATGGCCGCGGCGGCAGTGAGGATGGGACGCCGGATCGGCGTGATGGCCACGCTGCAGACGACGCTGGAGCCGACGACCGCACTCGTGTTGGAGAAGGCGTGCGAAGCTGGAATCGCAATTGAGATCGTAGAGTCACTGTGCGACGGCGCGTTTGACGCCGTGCTGGCGGGGGATGCGATCACGCACGATCGCATCCTGAGTCACGCGCTGAAACATGAAATGAAGAGCGTCGATGTGGTGATCCTGGCACAGGCGTCGATGGCCAGGGTGGTGAAGGCGATGCCTCAGGGAACACTCACGATGCCGGTGCTGAGCAGCCCCGAACTGGCGGTCATGCAGGCTCGCGATGTGATGGCCAAGCTGAACGGCGGTTCACCGGAACTTGTCGAAGCGAATGGCCGGCAGGCGACCCGTTGAGGAAGCGGCATGGCGTCCTTGGATTACTGTGCATCGTCTCGATGATTACTTTTTTGGATCGGCTGGCCATTCCGGCGGCCGAGCCAGGGATTCGCGGTGAACTTCATCTTTCTCCTGAACAGTGGGGCTGGGTACTCAGCTCGTATGTTCTTGCCAATGCGCTGTTTGAGATCCCTTCCGGCGCGATGGGCGACCGAAATGGGCGACGACTGGAACTGACACGAATCACGGTTTGGTGGTCGGGCTTCACGGCGCTTACCGGCGCATGCCGAAGCTTCCTGCAGATGGTCGGCTCGCGCTTTCTGTTCGGGGTGGGCGCAGCGGGAGCGTATCCGAACGCGGCAGGCGTCATCTCGCGGTGGTTTCCGAAGCAGGAACATGCGGGAGCGCAGGGATTCGTGTGGGGAGCAAGCCGGCTGGGGGCAGCGTTGGCGCCACTGCTGTTGGTGCCGCTGGGACAGCACCTGGGGTGGCGGGCGATCTTCTGGGTTCTGGGCGGCCTGGGGCTGACGTGGTCGGCGGTCTGGTGGTTTTGGTTTCGCGATTCACCGGAGGAGATGCCCGGCATTCGCGAGAAGGAACTCGCGGAGATTCGTGCGGGGCAGATTGCGGGTGACCCGCAAGATCGTGTGCCGTGGGCCCGGTTTTTTGCACTGCCGCAACTTTGGTTGATCGTGGTTGCATATTTCTGTTATGCGTGGGGAAGCTGGTTCTTCTTTGGGTGGTTTACAACCTGGCTGACGCGGGGGGCCGGATTCTCGGTCGAGCAGATGGGGTTCTATGCCTCATTTCCTTTCGCGGTGGGGTTGGCGGGCAATCTTGTCGGTGGCTTGGTGAGCGAGCGGCTGGTGGAGCGCCACGGACGAAAACGCACCTATCGCTGGGTCACGGGCGTTTGCCTGACGGTAAGCAGCGGGCTGCTGCTGGCGATGAGCCTGTGCCGTGGACACGCAGCGATCGTGGTGCTGGCGACAATGGGATTTGGTGTGATGGACCTGATGCTGCCGTCCGCATGGGCGATGTGTATGAGTCTCGGCGGCCGGTTTGGCGGTACCGCAACCGGGATAATGAACACGGCTGGAAACCTGGGCGGGTGGTTCTGCACAGTAGCGTTTGGGTACGTGGTGAAGGCGACTGGGAACTATAATCTGCCGCTGCGGGTGGTGGCGGCAATGGTGCTGGTGGCGGCGATGGTCTTCTCGCGGGTGGATTGCACAAAGGGATTAAGTGAGGGTGAAGCGGCGTAGGTGTTAGCTCAGGAGCCGCAGACTAGATCGAAGAAATCTTCGGTGCCGACCTGGCCGCCTTTGAGGACGAGTTCGAGGCCGCTGAGGGGTGAGTCGGCGTGGACGCGACAGAGAGGTCCGCCGGGCTGTATGTTTGCGACCCAGGTGAGGGCATGGATGCCAAGTTGCTGAACGGCATGCGAGGAGGTATCGCCACCGCAGATAAGAACACGGCGGACTGGAGTGGCCGAGTCGGCAAACCGCGTAAGGAGTTCGCGAAGGAGATTGCCGAGGGCGATGCCGAGGAGATCTCCGTAGGCCGGCAAATCGGCTGTGCCAAGGGCGGTGTAGAGGACCGTGTTCCGAGCAGCGGCGAGCGATTGCGAGGCGGCTTCGAGAGTGGCGGTGTAGGCCGGGCCCCCGGGATTAAGCAGGGTGGGGGGATCGATGTGGAGGCCATGGTACCCGTGGCTGAGGGCGTAGCGGAGTTGACGCTCAGTGACGGGAGAGCAGGATCCGCTGAGGCTGAGGAGCGGGCCCGCGAGCGAGAGCGGGCCGGAAAGTATCGGGGTAGTAAGGCCGAGGTGGTTCCAGGTAGAGACGAGGGCGTTGGTAAGCCCGGAACTCCCCACGGCGAAGAGCGGGCGTTGCTGGGCACGGCTCCAGAGCAGATCGCCGACGCTGGATTGCGTATCGTCATCCACTGTGTCAAAGACGATGGATGGACGGCCCCAGGCGATGAGGGAGTCAAGTGCATGGGAGGCAGTGCCGGACTTGAGCGTTGGAAGGTCGATGAGGCCGATGGGAGTGGCCGTTTGCGCAGCGAGATGCAGGCGGAGGTCAGCCTCCCGCATGGGCGTGACGGGGTGGGACTCCATGGGATGGCGATCGATGCGCTGGATGGTGCCGTCGGGTGCGCCGGCGAAGAGATTGGCAAAGGCGACGTAACGACGAAGATGGGGCGCTCCGACGACGATGGGAACAAAGATGGGGGCGAAGACTTCGCGGCCGATTTCGATCGCGCGGCCAATGCTGCCGATGGTGGGTGAGCTATCGAACGTGGAACATGTTTTGTAATGAATGATCGGGGCGTTGAATTGCTGAAGTGTGCGGAAGATTGCGGGAAGGTTTGCGGTCATCCACTGCGGCGAGCGGGATCGGCTGTCGCCGGCGATACCGACCGCTTGGACGTTAGGAAAGGCAGCTAGATGCTCGGGGGTAGGCGGGCCAATGAAGAGCACGGCGGGGATACCGTTCGCGCCGAGCTGCTCGAGCACGTCGGTGGAGCCAGTGAAGTCGTCGCCGTAGTAGGTGTAGAGCATTATGCAGTTGATAGTTGTTAGTTATTGGTCGCTAGTTGAAAGGCAAATGCTGAGATTCTGAACTGCGCTCAGGCTGACGACTCAGCCGGGGTCAGGGGCCGAAGAACTGGAGGGCGGCGGCCAGTTCGGGATGAGTAGCAGCGTAGGCCGTGAGGGGGATTTGGGCGGCGGCGGCCTCCCAGGCTTGTTGCAGGCTGCGCACGCCGGCGACGACACCCATCGGGTGGCCCATGATACCGCCTCCGGCGGCGTAAATGAGGTCGATGGATCCGAGAGCGTCGAAGGTGCCGGGCGCCTGGCGGGCAGACTGGCCGGAGGAGAAGACGGGCACGATTTCGCAGCCGGGCGCGGGCGGATCAAACATGGGCGTGAGGCAAGCGCGGGCGGAGGCGATGACCGAGTCGTCCGGTTCGCAGAACTTGTTGCGGAGGCCGTTGACGTGAGTATGGTCGATGCCGGCGAGGCGCCAGAGCTTCTGGAAGGCGACGAACGACATGCCGAGCGCAGGCGAGCGGCCGAGCATGCCCCAGCCGTTGCGATGACCATGGATGACGAGTTGGGAGTGGGCGCGCAGGGCCTTCATCGCGGGGAGCCCGATGGAGTTCATGCTGACCATCAGGCAGGTGCCGCCGTGGGCGAGGAGGTGGTCGTGGCGGAGGAGCATCTGGTCGAGGTCGCCTGTGAGGTTGGCGGCATACATGACGCGTCGGGCCGTCTTCTGCTCAACGTCCTTGAGGACGTTGAGGACGGCGGTGGTGCGCGCTTCGAAGGGGCAGCGGGGGCCGTCGGACTGAAGTTCGTCGTCCTTGATGAAGTCGATTCCGGCTTCGGCGAGGACGCGGACCTGTTCGGCAGTGGCTTCCGGGGACATGCCGACAGAAGGCTTGAGGATAGTGCCGATGAGCGGACGGCCATATACGCTGGTGAAGGCGCGGGTTCCGGCGATGCCAAACTGCGGGCCCCGGTATACATCGAGGAAAGCGGGTGGAAGGGTGAGGTCAATGAGCTTGAGGCCACTGAAGGCTTTGAGCTCGGAGAGATTGCCGGCTATGGTTGCGAGAAGATTCGGGAGCGAAGGACCAATGTTGTGGAGTGGCCAGGAGAGGACGACTTCAGCGGTGCGGCGGATACCGTCCCAGTTGGACGGCGTGGCCGACCCGGGAAGACTGGGCGCGGCAGCGGGCTCAAGTTCGGAGACAGATTCAACAACGGCGGCGTAGCGCTCGCGGAGTTCGTCAGTTTCGCCGGGGACGCGGAGGAAGGTTCCGGTGGACTGCTCGCCAGCCATGGTGGCGGCGGCCTGCGCGAGTGGGTAGGCGGTTTCGATCCAGTAACGAGCGTGGATGCGGTCGGTCATGTTTTTGAAGAACAAGCAGGAACGAAATATGGGATTCTTCGTTGGGTTCAGAATGACAACTCGAAATGTGTGCGCGCAGAATGACCCCAGGAGAATGGTTGGTCAGGCCTTAGAGAAGTATGAGGTGTAGGTTTCGTTCTGCACGCGGTAGAGCGGGACAAAGACGACCTGCGTGCCGGCGTAGTTTTCGACGAAGGACTGCGGGCCAATCTGTTTGAGGCCTGCGGGAAGGGCTAGGCGTTCCGAGCTAAGTTCGGTGGTTGGGTTGAGTGCGACATACTGGACGGGGCCGCGCATGAGGGCGACGATTCCGGGGTGGAGATCGTCGATGGGCTCGGTGCGGAACGACTGCGGCAGGGTGAGTTCGAGGTGGTCGCCGGCGCTCCAGGTGCCGCGGACGGCGACGTAGCTGCCGGAGTGGCCGCGAATTGACAGTGCTTTGCCGTTCAGGCGAATGAGAGCGGGCTGGGTGAGCCAGCCGGGGATACGAAGATAGATGGCGAAGGCCGCTGAGTTGGCCGAATGGAGAGTTAAGGTAGTGGTGTCTTCGGCCGGGTAGCGCGTTTCCTGCGTGAGTTCGATCGGCGTGCCGCCGTGACGGAAGCGCAGGCGGGAGGGCATGTAGCCGTTGACGTAGAGACCGTCGTCTGACTGGAAGTAGAGGTTGAGTGGGTAGTCGGCGGTGGTCTGCGCGAGCGTGCCGGAGCAGCAGGGCCATTTTTTCGAGTAGAAGACTTTTTGTGCGACGGGCGAGTAGGTGGAGTAGTAGGGATAGTCGCCGTCGGAGTCGGGCGGTTTGACCGCGAGAATGGTGTTGTAGAGGATGCGCTCGAGATTGTCGGCGTGACCTGTGTCAGCGGGTGTGGACGTGAAGCGGATGAGGTAACGCGCGAGCTTGGTGGCGGCGTAGGAACCACAGGGCGTCTCGAAGTGATCGACTGTGGTGGAAAGCGAGGTGTAGAGCTCGCCGCGGTGAGGTGTAATGAAGGTCTCGTTCGGGCCCCAACCTCCCGAGGCAAATTGCTGCTGGGTGGTGAGGAGGGTGAAGGCGTTGGCGATCGCGTCTTTGTACCTTGGGTCGCCGAGGACGAGCCATGCTTTGGCGGCGGAACTGAGCGCGATGACGTGCGAATAGGCGTGTTGGCCGGGAAAGGGATCGTCGCCGCGGGCGAGGGGGTCGAAGAATTCCCGGTCCAGCAAATAGCGATGGGCGAAGTCGGTGAAGGCGGGGTTTCCCGTAAGCGCAGCAGCGGTGAAGAGGTTTTCCGGCATGACGTACGTCTCGTCATAGGGCGGATACTTCTTGCCAATGCGATCGTGGCCCTGTGCGGGCAGCAACGGCTGCGCACCGGTGAGGACGCGATTGAGGAGGTCGCGCGCGTTTGGGACATTCGAGAGTGTTGCAGCATCGATGAGGCCGGCGAAGTGCTTGTCGAGGATATAGCAGATCCACTGATTTGTTTGTGGGCGGAGGATGGATTGATTGTCCGGGCCCAGGGTCGCGGCAAAACCTTCGACGAGATCGAAGACCTTCTGGTGGCACGCGGGATCGCCGGTGCTGGCGCCGAAACGCGCGAGGCCAGAGATGTACTGGCCGAGAGAGTGGCCGGGGACGAAGCCGTCGAGATCGTACCAGCCGCCCATGTCGCGGCCGGGTGCGGGCAGGCCAGCGCGTTGGCGATAGACCTTGAGCAGGCGATCGTTGGAGAGGGCCAGGTAGTGTGCGTGGAGAGCCTCGTATTGCGCTGCGAAGGGACCGCCGGTGAGTCGTACGTCGGCATAGTCGAACTGGCGGAGCGGCTCGCGCGCCGGGCTGCCGGTTGCCGCGATCAGCGGGGGAACGGTTGCGAGCGCTGCGGTCTGGGCGGCGGTCTTGACGAAGGATCGACGAGTGAGTCTCATGGAGGAGCTCTCTGCGATCATCTTATCGCTGCGTCTAAGCCGCGGTAACGGAACGAGCGGCGGTGTTAAAGCTCAGCCTCGAGTCCGAACGCTCGTCAAGCGGATAAATGAGATCGACGTTTCGTGGGGTGATGAGCTGGTGCTTGACGAAGACGGTGAAGGGGACGGATTTTTTCTGCAGCATTCCGAGCGCAAGCGGGATGATGGCGTCCCCATAACGTTCCGGGAAATAGGCGACAGTACCAATAAGGCGCGTGCCAGGGCGGCGGAGTTCGTTGCGGGTTTCACAGATAGCATTCTGGCCTACGACGGCACAGCGCTCGCCGGCGCCAACCTCCCCGAAGGCATGCAGGGCGGCCATGGCACAGATGTCGTTGACGGTGCCGATGAGAGTGCGACGAGCGGGGGCTCGGCGGAGATATTGGCGGATGACCTCGAGGACCTGCTCGAAGTCGCCACGGCCATTGAGGTGAACGACGGGCACGTTGACGATGGAGGGAAGCTCGGCGCGAAGGCCATCCACCAAGCCGGTAATCCGGAGTTCGAGCAGGGAGCCGGCGATGGGCAGTTCGAGGAGAACAAGCTGGTCGACTTTGCCGTCCCAGTTCTCCCTCGCCCAGCGGCCGAGGGCTTTGCCGCCGATGAGTCCGGCGCGGTAATTGTTCGCGCCGAAGTAGGGGCACCCAGGGTGTGGGATTTCGATGGCGATGACAGGCGTATTGGCTTCGAGGAACTTGGAGGCGATAGCGGGCGCAACGCGCTCGTACGTCTGGTACTCGAGAACGAGGTCGACGCGCTCGTCGATGAGAATGTCGACATTGCGGAGAGCTTCGCGGGCTGAATAGCGGTTGTTCACGGTGATGAGATGAATGTGTTCGCGGGCTGCGGCGGTCTCCACGCTTTGCATGACCGCGCGACAGAAGTCGGAGTCGCCCTGCGCGGCGAAGCCGATGCGGAAAGGCCGCGCAGTGACGGGGCCAAAGCGATTGCGATAGACGCCAGAAGACGCCCGCTCCAGCAGGCCACCATGGATGAGAGTACGAAGCAGGCGGAAGACCGTGGTCTTGGGTAGATGAGTGCGCTCGATGACATCGGTGAGACTCAGTTCTTCGCCCAGTGAGCGGAAGACTTTGAGGACTTCGCAGGCGCGGAGTACGGTCTGTGATTCGTTGCGATCGCCGCGGCGATTGGGGACGGCAAGCATCTGCGTGGTGGGCAGAGTCTTCTTGGCGGGCTTCGGCATTATCATGGGCGGCTCCAAAAGTACCAGGATTCTACATTCCGTTTTCCGGAATGGGCAAGTGCGTCTGCGGAATCAAAACCGCGATTTAGCGGTGGCGAAGGGCTTTTATTACATGTTGGTGCGCTTATTCCGCTTCGCGGAACCTAAGTGGTTCGCGCCGCTACTCATGGGTGCGGTCTGGAAGCGGTGTGCGCTAGGATTGTGCGACTTCCATGGGGGCTCGAGTTGAATCCAAACCCGTTTCTTGGTGTGTTGCTCCACTGGACCGGCGGACTCTCGGCGGCGAGTTGCTACCTGCCGTTCCGTGGAATTCGGCGGTGGTCGTGGGAGATCTACTGGCTGATACAGGGGGCCTTTAGCTGGATCGTCGTGCCCCCCATCTTTGCTGCATTGCTAGTACCAGGCTTCACAGCGATTCTCCACGGCACGGATCGAAGAACATTGTTCTACACCTGGTTCTGGGGAGCGATGTGGGGCATCGGAGGGTTGCTGTTCGGGCTGGGAGTGCGATACCTCGGCATTGCTCTGGGGTACACCATCGCACTGGGGTTCAGCACAGCTTTCGGAACACTGGTACCGCCATTGTTCTCTGGACAACTTGCGACGATTGCGCGAGAGTTGGCGGGTCGGGTAGTGATCCTCGGCGTTGTAGTGTGCCTGGGAGCGATCGTGGTCAGCGGGATCGCGGGCAGAATGAAAGAGCGTGAGATCGCCGGAAAGAAGGTGGAAGAAGCCGCCGCGCCCGGGGGCAAGGGTGAATATCTGTTTGGGCGCGGAATCCTTGTGGCTTCGTTTGCCGGAATCATGAGCGCTTGTTTCGCATACGGTCTCGCCGCGGGCAAGCCGATCAGCGACGTGACGCGCACGGCTCTGGTTCTGCACGGCCGTAGAGATTTGTGGCAGAGCCTGCCAGCTCTGGTGGTCGTCCTGTGGGGCGGATTCACGACTAACATGCTATGGTGCGGCGGATTGCTGGTCCGGAACCGGTCTGTGCGGCAATTTGCGGGAGGCGCTGCCGACGCAGGTCAACGGTTGGGAGCAGGACAGATGCTGCAGAACTATTCGTGTGCGGCGTCTGCGGGGCTACTGTGGTATCTCCAATTCTTCTTTTACTCGATGGGCCAGACGAAGATGGGCAAGTACGACTTCAGTAGTTGGACTCTGCATATGGCGGGGACGATCCTGTTTGCGACATTGTGGGGCGCAGTACTGCATGAGTGGCGCGGCACGAGCCGGCGGACGAAGGCGATCGGAGCGGCAGGATTTGGCTTGCTGGTGCTTTCGACGCTCGTGGTGGGATATGGGAACTATCTGAAGACACTATAAGTGGACGCTGGCATCGGCCTGACGGAGTAGCTCTTCGATGGGTTCGCTGGTGTTGATTGTGGCGGCGACGAGCGTATCGATGACGGCGGCGATGCGGGGCCAATCCGCGCGTTGGGGGATTTCGCGGGCGCGAGCGTGAAGCTGCTCGATGCGGCGATAGAACGGGATGGCCGCGTTGACCTCAGGGTCGCTCCATGTGGACCGGCGGCAGCCGATGGCGCCACAAGTGGTAGTGAGTTTATCCATGGCCGGGGTCAGGGTGTTGCGCAGGAACGGCCACGCGATGTCGCAATGCGGACTGCCCTTAGCCATGGAAAGGATCCAGTAGACGCTAAGCGAGGCGGTGCTTCCCGGCCCTGCGTGCGGGATGTCGGCGATGCTGACGAAGCCGCGGGTGGCGGACTCGGACGAAGTATGCGCCATGGCGGCGAAGCCGAACCAGTTGATCATCATGGCGACGTGACCCGTGGCGAAGGCAAGCCCCGCACCGACCGAGTCAAGCTTGAGGCAATCGGGATGGACGGCTTGCTGATCGACAAGAATTGCGCGATAGAAGGTGAGGGCTTCGGTCGCTTCGGTCGTCGTAAAATGAATGCGTCCGGAGGCGTCAAAGAGACTGCCGCCGCGCGTCCAAAGCTGGAGCAGGAAGTCGTAGACGGTATTGTGTCCGTCGGGGAAGGCGGCGAAGACGGCGCCACAGAGGCCGGGACGGCGGCCGTGCAGGAAGCCAGCGATGCGATGAAAGGCGGGCCATGTGGTAGGCGGGGCGAGTGGCTCGGCGAACTGCTGCTGGTAGAGGGCCTGCAGCTCTGGATTCTCGAAGAGGTCGCGGCGGTAGATGAGGCATTCGGGCCCGTCGTGATAGGGAACACCCAGGACGCTGCTGTCGATTCGCTGGAGACGGAGCAGCGAATCGGTCCAGCCGTGCGGGTAGTCCTGGGGCGGGTCGGCTGCAAGCAGTGGGGCGAGATCGACGGCGCACCCTTGGGCATGCATGGAGGCGATCCAGTCGGTGGCGATGAATGCAACGTCCCATTCCCCTTCGTGCATGCCGTTGGAGGCGAAAAGGGCATCTTCGAGAGGCTTCAGATCGAGGGCGACCAAATCGAGCGTGAGGCCGGTGCGGGCGACAGCCTCGAACGCGTCCCACTGCGCACGAATGGCCTGCTCGAATGGGGGGTATTTGCGGACGGCGATGCGAAATTGTTCAGTGCGGTTCATCGAGCCTCATCTTCAGTTACAAATCAAATTCGTCCACGAGGAGCTGATTATGCTCGCCGATGCGGGGCGCCGCGAGCGGGCTGGTGAGGATTTCGCCGTCGATGCGGATGGGGCAGCGCGTGGTGCGCAAGGCCGCGGTGGGCCTGCTATTGACGGTCTGAACCATATCGAGCGATTTGAAGGCCTGGTGCGCGAAAAGACGCTGCCACGTATGGACGTCGGAACACCAGATGTCGGCCGGCTCCAGGATGGAGAGCCAGTGATGAGTGGAGCGGTGCCTAAGGTGCTCCACCAGGATCGCCTTGATCTCGTCGCGCTGGTCGAAAAGCGATGCAGGATTGCTGTAGGTGATGAGCGCTGGACAGTCAAGCAGCTCGCCGAGGCGCGGAATGGAGCCCATCGCCAGCGCGAGGTAGCCGTCAGCGGTGGCATAGATGCCATACGGTGCGCCGAGATAGGCGTGCGCGTTGTTGACGGCGCTGCGCTGAGGCGGTTTACCGCCATCGTTGAGGTAGGTCGTGAGGACTTCGAACTGGAGGTCGAGCACAGACTCAAGCAGTGAGACTTCAACTTTGCCGCCGAGGCCGGTAATGCCGCGGCGCAGCAGTGTAGCGAGAATTCCCTGAACGAGGTGCGCGCCGGCCATCATATCGGCCACAGCAAGGCCGAAGGGCACAGGAGGTTGCTCGGCATCGCCATTGAGCCAGGGTAGTCCGGAGAGCGCTTGCACGAGCAGGTCCTGGCCGGGCTTGCTGCGCCACGGTCCGGCGTTGCCGTAGCCGGTGACTTCACCATAGACAAGGCGCGGATTGAGCGAGCGGACGGCGTCGTAACCGAGGCCGATGTTCTCGATTACGCCGGGGCGGAAGTTCTGGATCATCACGTCGGCATGAGTGAGCAACTTGCGTATGCGCGCGAGATCATCAGGGTTTTTCAGGTCAGCTGCGAACGACTGCTTATTGCGATTGATGGAGTGGAAGAGGGTTGAGTCGCCGTCCAGCGAAAGGTTGGAGATGTAGAGCTGGCGGCAAAGGTCGCCGACTCCAGGCCGCTCGATCTTGATGACGCGAGCACCGAGATCGGCCATGCGGAGACTGGCGGAGGGGCCAGCGAGGAACTGTGAAAAGTCGACAATGAGCAAGCCGGCGAGAGGCTTCATGCGATCTCCTTGTACGCGCAGGCAAGGGCTTCGTTCATCCGAGCAAGGACTTCTGGCTCGGCGCCGCCGCGGATGAGGTAGTCGTGCACCAACTTTGAAGCAACATCCTGAAATTGGATGAAACCCGGGAAGCGGGGACGAACCCAGGCCGCGTCGAGCGTCGGCAGGGTACTTGCGAAGAAGTTGTTGGTGGCGGCGTTGAGGATGGGGTCCAGCCACGCTGCGCGATGGCTGGGTTGGCCACCGGACTGCGCATAGAGAGTCTTCTGAATGCGCGGGCAAGCGACAAACTCGGCGTAGGCGAGAGCTTGTTCAGGATGCGGGCAGGTGCGCGAGATGGCGAGGCCTGCGCCGCCAAGCGTCGAGCATAACGGCTGGCCGTTGAAGGTGACAAGGCCTCCAGCGCGAAGGATGGAAGGAGCATAACCGGGACGCGAGTAATTGGAGTACCCGTAGGCGAATGGGCAGTAGCCCACATTGTCGGAATCGGCAAGGAGTTGCCAGGTGCGGATGGGGTTGCGCTCAAGCGAGCCCGGCGCACTGAGTCGAACGAGTTCGCCGAGGAGTTGGAGGGCTTCGGTTCCGGCGGGTTCACCGATGACTTCACCCGGTTCGCTAAAGGGTTCGGCATCGAGCGCGTTAGCCAGCATGAAGAGGTTCATTAAGCTGTCGATCGGGATGGCCGGCACTGTGACCAAGCCGCGACGAGCAAGAGCGAGAAGGTCATCCCAGGTTGAGGGAAGCACGGCACCAGCACGTTGCAGCAGGTCCGGGCGATAGCCGGAAACAGGCGTCGCGGCGTCGATGGCTAGGGCGTATTGGTGGCCGTCGTAGTTGTAGCTCTCGTGAGAGCCTCCGACGGAATTGGCAGACTGGTCGGCGAGGAAGCCTGCGGGAAGCTGTTCGTCGAGCGCGACCAGGAGGTTGAGCCGCGCCGCCTCACCGATGGAGGGATGGTCGATGACCAGTAGGTCGAAGCGGGCTGCGAGATCGGTCAGCGGCGCATCGGCGAACTGCTGGAGGGAACGCTTGTGCCAGTTGATCGAGATGTCGGAATGGAGTTCTGAGAAGCGTTGGGCCGTGGCAACCATCGGAAGATAGCCGCGAGTATGGTTCCAGGTGATACCGGTGAGTTCGATCATGCTTCGATGATGGTAGCTCGATAAACCAGGGGTCGATAAGGATGATACGTTTGCTGAAGGATGTTGCGACTTCGTTCCGAATGCCGGAACGACGGAATGGAGCGACGATGAAGGCTGAGATGTTCTTTGAAGATTTTGTTGCGGGAACACAGCGGGAGACCCCAGGACGAACGATCACTGAGGCGGACGTGGTGATCCACGCTGGTCAGACCGGTGATTTCTATCCGCACCACATGGATGCAGAGTGGTGCCGGACACAGCCTTTCGGCCAAAGGATGGCGCACGGAACACTGGTCTTCAGCGTAGCGGTGGGGATGACAGCGGGCCAGATCAATCCACGGGCAATGAGCTACGGATACGATCGGCTGCGCTTCGTGCGGCCGGTGTTTTTGAACGATACGATCCATGTGCGGGCGTCGATCAAGGAGATGCGCGAGGATGCCAAACGACCAGCACACGGCATTGTGGTGGAGGCTCTGGAAGTAGTGAACCAGAGCGGCGAAACGGTACTGGTAGCTGAGCATCTGCTGCTAGTAGAGCGACGAGCTAAGGCCGTTTAGCGTGCGGGAATTGTGAAGTGGCCCGGCGTGCGAAGGAGGCTAGTGCGTCCCCCGTACTCCACATTGGCAGTCACTCCCGCGGGAAGATCGAGTTCAACTCCCTTTTCCTCGTCGATGTGAATTGAGATTGTGCCGTGCGGCGTGGGGACGGATCCGTTCGCATAATCGAGGCCGAGCAGGTCTGGGCGGATGTTCACCGTATCGTAGCCTGGGCTTGCGGGAACAATGCCAAGGACATTCTCGGTAAGCCAGGCAGTCGGCCCCGACGACCAGCCATGCGCCATAGAGACGAAGTACCCGCTGGTGCCGTCGGCTTGAAGCGAGAGATGCGGATTCGTCTTCGGCCAGCGCAGGTCGTAGGACTCCCAGAAACTGGTCGCCCCCTCGGCGAGCATGCCACCCCAGTATGTTCGAATCCAGTCGAGGGCTTCGCGGCGGTGATCGGTCGCGGCCATGGCGTCGAGTATGTAGGAGTTGAAATAGGGGCTGATGACCTGGTCTGAGGGCGCGTCCTGCTTGATTCGCGAGAGAGCATCGTCCCAGATTGCATGCCCAGTTTGCGAATCGTTGAGAGCGGCCAGAGAGTTGAGCTGCCAGGTTGTGCCGTAGGTGATTCGGTTGGGGTCGCGCAGGGTCTGAACTGCAGCAAGCGCTTTATTCGCTTGCGCAGCGTAGCGTCGACCGTTCGTGGTGTCACCAAGGGCGGTCAGCAGCATTGTAGCCGCACGGTAGCCACGAACGTACTGAAGCTGTGTGCCGATGCGAGCCTCCGGCGTGTAAGCATAGAGCCCCGGAGCCCAATCGACGAAGAGCCATTGATGCTTCGCGTTATCGAAGAGGCCGTGCGCGTCAAGGCTGGCGTCCATGGTGGCGAGGATGTGCAGCAAATCTTCGTGCTCCGAAGCTACGAAGGCTTTATCGCCGGAGTGCTGATAGAGGCTGGCGAGTGAAGTGATCCAGAGCGCGGAATAGCTGGGGATGCCGTTGACGTGGCTTCCGTCAGATGGAGCGAGTTCATGGAGGGTCTCTTCCAGCAGATCGCGGTCGCCGAAGACAGTGGAGATCACGCGGCCCTCGACATCGAGATCGCCGGCCCAGCGGCCGCGGTCGCGCTTTACCGCATCCCACACCCCGTCCTGCATACAGACATGGGCCGTATAGGCTCCAGTCTCCCAGATGCGGTTCAGCATGGGATCCGAGGACTCAAACGATCCCGCGAAGTCGACGGGGTAATAGATGCCTTCGACGCGGATGGACTTGAATGCGGTGAGCGCCGCACCCCTCAGAAAGCGGATGCGGACATAGCGGAAGCCGGACTTGGGGCCGCGTGCGATGCCATTCGCCGGTACTTCGAGAACGTTGGTCCCAAGGTAGTTGCCGCCCTGTTGACCCGGGGTAAGCCCGGTCGCGAGAGCTTCGATCTCCGATTCGCCATACGCGATGGAGAGAGTTGTATCGGCGGGCGAGGCCGACTCGACGAAGAGGCGGCCTGTCACCTCGCGGCCGAAGTCCAGCAGCAGCGATGGTGCATCGACGTCGGTGTCTTGCGCTACCACTTCATCCGCAACCGTAAATGGATCGGTCGCGTTTTCAGTTGTCAGAGATTCAAGGTGAGACAACGTTGCACGGCCTGTGAAGACGTGCGTGACGGCAACGGCCGTCAAGGGGAAGGTCCGCAGCGGGGATGACATGCCCATGTAGCCGGGCCATCCGTACATGCCCGCGTCGGCCGACCACTGAAAAAAGTCCACGTTGGATTCAATAGGGCCGAGAGATTCGGCGGGCTGCCACGAAGAGTCATCGAACGCAGCCAGTGACCAGCGTCCGTCCACAGAGCCCGCGATCGAACGCCAACTGGTATCCGAGATGAGGATGGCCGCAGTTTCTACACCGAAGCGCGCGGGGACGATCTTAACCGCCAGCACCTCGCCATAGGCGAGTTGCTGCGTGACGATGGAGTTGGTGGCGCTCACGATCCCGCGCCCGCGAACGGCCTCGACGGCGAGGAGGTTGTCGCCAACCCGCAGGAAGCTGGTGGCTGCGCAGTGAAATACGTGAAAACCGATCGGCGCGTCCGGGTTGAGATAGAAGTCGTCCAGGCGATGGCCGTTCAGAAAGACGTGGGCCTCGCGCGGGCCGGCGATGTATAGAGTCGCGGCTACCGGCAGCCTGGCCACGCGAAAGTGCGCGCGGAAGTAATGCGGGGCAACGCGAAGATCGGGTCGGTTCCAGGGGAATTTGCTATGGTCGGGACGGCGGGTGGTGACGTCACCGGCGGTCCAGATGTACTGCTCAGGAAGCGCCTCATGGTTGGGCGAGGAGGTTACAGGCAGGTTACGCGTGGGATCGAGTGGGCTGGGAAATTTCTGTGCGCACGTCGTCACTGCGATTGCACTGGCGACGATGACGAGCCCGAGAAATTGCCTGAGTAGAATCAGCTGGAATCTGGACATAGGC
The DNA here is from genome assembly GCA_963764735.1 of uncultured Acidobacteriaceae bacterium. Lineage (GTDB taxonomy): Bacteria > Acidobacteriota > Terriglobia > Terriglobales > Acidobacteriaceae > Edaphobacter. Next base: position 2,845,131 of record CAVXTS010000002.1, on the reverse strand, counting down.
CGCAGTGCGACGACCGACATCGCCAACTTTAAACCACTTGCCTGTAAGGAGGCTGATTCAGTGGGCATATACGCATGTCATCAGGATACCTGGAAGTAGACGCTGAATCGTTGCCAGCTTTCATTGAGCGGCTGGAGAGTGACTTGCTCGCCGGCGGTTCCAACGGCCCGGAACGTCATTGGTTCGCCTTCGATGGGCTTAATCCATTCCTCCAGGCTGTTGCCCTTTTCGGCAAGTACAGGGACGGCGAGTGGGGCCGCTTTAACATTGGGCTCTTCGTTCTTATGCAGAAGGTCGAAGCTTAGCTGGGCCAGCGGAAACTGCCCGGCAAGGACCACCGGCCCGTATAGGAACGCCTGCAAGGAGGGGTCGTCGCCGAGGGGCTCGCAAGTAAGTCGCATGGGCATCTCCAACTCGACACGATCGCCGGCTTTCCATGATCGGTTGAGGTTCACATACGTTCCCGGTTGCGGTTCGCTTTCGATGGGTCGTCCATTCACCAGGACGCGCGCGTCTGTCGTGGTCCAGGCAGGAATGCGAAGGCGAAGCGTCCACTTCGCATCAGGTACAGCAAGAATGGTCAGGCGCGTGCGAGGCTCTTTGGGAAACCGCGTCTCCTGCTTCAATCGCACGCCACGCCCTTTCCAGTTGAGTTCCGATCCGATGAAAAGATTGACGTAAAGAGAATTCTCATCGTGGAAGTAAATACTGTTTTGAAGTTTCGCGAACTCCTCCAGGGCGGTTCCGTTGCAGCACCAGAATGTCTGGTCCTCGGTGCCGATGGTCTTCCACGCGGCCGGGGCCATCGAAAGGAAATAGGTCGTGTGGCCGGTGTCAGGCTCGATGGTGCCGAGGCGGTGATTAAGCAGATTGCGTTCGTAATACTCGACATAGCGGATCTGCGGCTGCCATGCATACAGGTGCCGCGTGAGCTTCATCATGTTGTAGGCGCAGCAGCACTCCTGGTGCTCGGAACTGGACTTCATCTCCCACGCAAGGTGATTCGCATGCGTGACCCAGCGCTCCATGGTGCCTGATCCGCCCGGCGCAAATGTGCGCGATTCCACAACCGTTTCCCAGAAGAATTCCGGGATGGCACGGAAACGCGAGTCGCCGGTCAGTTCGTACCTGCGCGCAGCCGCGATGACCTGCGGAATATGCGTGTTCGCGTGGAGTTGTTCAAGCTCATCACAACGATTGAGCAGAGGGCGCAGAAATATCTTCTTCTGGAAGCGATCGCCAGCGCGTTCCCACCGGTCGTCGTTCGTTACCGCGGCCAGGTTGTACAACGCCTCGCCCATACCACCGAACTCCTCGTTGAGGACATCCTGCATGCGCTCTTCGCTGCGAGCGGCCGACCAATTGTCCACCCACGCGGCCATCTTCACGAGAACGTCGAGTGCCTGGGCATTTCCCGTGTGGTTGTGCATGTCGAGCAGCCCGGCCATCAGCTTATGCAGCGTGTAGAAAGGCGCCCATACTTTCTGCCCCATCTCCATACGATCGAACTCGGTCTGGGGAAAAGCGCTGACGTAGCCGCCGGCTGCCAGTTTGGTCTGGCACTCGGCGATGCCGGCCACGATCACGTCGCCGCGGGCCTTGATCTCCGTGTCACCGGTCGAGTCATGCAGCAATGCACAGGCCGAAAGATAATGTCCGACCCAGTGCCCCCGCAGCAGCGACTCGGGCCTTTCATTGCCGCCGAGCGGAATTGCGCTCGAGGGAAGACCGGCAGTTACGCGAAAGTTATGCAGTAGGCGGTCCGGCGCGATGCGCAGCATGTAACCCCGGCTCCACGCGCGCGATTGGGCGTAGGGACCGTCACCTGCCAGAATCACGGCGCTCAGGGCAAACGGCTGCACCGCGGGTTCAACCAGGTTCCGCTCGAAGACAAGCGGATGTGAAAAATGTTCCTCTTCATAGATCTGCCAGCGCTTCTTCGGCGCGGGCAGCGGATTTGCTTCCTTCTCCGCGGCAGGCGTCTTCGCAGCTTCCTGAGCATCGACAACCGGAGCCCCGGCGAGGGCCAGCGGCGCTATGGCCAGCCCCAGCGAGAAACGCCGGCGGCTCATCCCCTTCCTGCTGTTTGCCATTCCAGATCCCCGCATCCTCGCACCTTCGACGAAACCTAAGATACTCCAGCTATTATTGTCAACGGCGTCCAAGGCATGCCCAGACGCCGCAAACGGTGCATCTGCTTAACCGCGGTGAGGGCGAGATGAAGCAAGAACCTGTCCAGCAATCCGAGGTGACACGGCGGCGTTTTCTGGCCGGACTGGCGCTCGCGGCCGGGACGCGCTTCGCGCCGGCCAGCTTCGCCCAGGCCCCAACCGCGGAGTCTCGCCCGTTTTCGATTGCGGGAGCTGACATGGAAGTCTGGCTGACTCGTGTCAGCGAGGCCACCCTTCGAATCAGTGTTATCGCGAAGGGCTCGGGACTGGAACCGCGAACGGCATTCGTCGGGGTTGGCCTCGCGAACCGAGTCTGGCCGGCTGCAATGGCGGTTCTGGATGTGGAATCCAGGGCCCTCGCGGTGATGTGGGGAAAACGGCAGATCGTGGTGAAGGGCGAGCCGCTGACGGTGACGTTGCTGGACGAGGATAAAACTACAGTGCAGCGGCTCAGCTTCGATCCGGCAACCGGCAAGGTGAACTTTGAGTTGCAAGGCGCGCCGGCGTTTGGATTGGGCGAAGGTGGGCATCAGTTCGATCGCCGCGGCGTGGTGGATGCCATGCGCAACGGCCAGTTCAAGCCGGATCAACTGCTGAACGGCGGCCGCTCTCCCATCCCATGGCTGATCAGCCCGGCAGGTTGGGCACTGTTCTTTCACCATCCGATGGGGACCTTCGACCTCACCGGCAGCGAGGGTATATTCCGGCCTGCGGAACCAGCGCAGCCTCAGGATATTTTCCTGATTGTCAGCAAGGAACCGGTGGTCCTGCTGCGTGAGTTCGCCCAACTCACCGGGATGCCGCATCTGCCGCCGATCTGGGCGCTTGGGTATCAGCAGTCGCACCGCACCCTGGCGAGCCGAGGAGAAGTTCTGGAAGAGGTGAAGACGTTCCGGGAAAAGAAGCTTCCATGCGATGTACTGATCTACCTTGGCACCGGCTTCGCTCCCTCAGGTTGGAACACCGGACACGGCTCCTTCGACTTCAATCGAAGGATTTTCCCCGACCCCGAAACGATGTTTCGCGAGATGCACGAAGAGGGATTCCGCGTGGCGCTGCACGTGCTCGGAGCTCCGCACGATCTGCATGGGCGGGTTGCGGATCGCTCGCCCGACCCGGACGATGCGGCGAACTACTGGGCGGACCATATAGAGACGTTCCGCACCGGCATAGATGGCTGGTGGGCGGACGACGGGGATGAACTTCCGCCCGAGGCACGCCTCGCGCGGAATGAGATGTACTGGGAGGGCCCCTTGCAGCAACGGCCCGACGTGCGGCCGTTCTCCATTCAGCGCAACGGCTATGCGGGCGTGCAGCGCTATGGATTCATGTGGTCGGGCGACGTGGATTCACGCTGGCAGACGCTGCGCACGCAGATCGCAGACGGCCTGAATACCGGCCTGAGTGGCATTCCATACTGGGGTACGGACACCGGTGGATTCTTTTCCACCAAGGAGCTGACAGCAGAGCTTTATGTGCGCTGGTTTCAATTCAGCGCCTTCTGCCCGCTCTTTCGTTCGCATGGCCGGACCTGGAAACTCCGGCTGCCGTGGGGCTGGAACCTGGGAGACGTTGGACCGATCGAGGACGATCCAAAGCTGCTGCCGACGCCGGACCAATTGCACAACCCGGACGTCGAGGTGATCTGCAGGAAGTATCTCAACCTGAGGTATCAGCTGCTTCCATACCTATATTCCACCGTCTACCAAACCCACAGCACGGGACTTCCGGTGATGAGGGCGATGTGGTTGGCTTTTCCGGGCGATGCGAAGGCGCTTACGATCGACGATGCCTACATGTGGGGAGATGCGTTGCTGGTCGCGCCGGTGACCGAGGCAGGAGCGCAGGAACGTTCGGTCTATTTGCCGGAAGGAGACTGGTACGACTACTGGACGAAGGCCAGGCTCGAGGGCGGGCGAGACCTCCTGGCGGCGTGCGGTCTCGCAACGCTGCCCCTTTATGTCAAGGCTGGATCGATCTTGCCGCTGGGGCCAGTGAGACAATACGCAACCGAAGCGTCGTCCTTACCGCTCGACCTGCATATCTATCCAGGAACGGACAGCAGGTTCTCGCTATACGAGGATGACGGCGTTTCGATGGACCATACCCGCGGAGTCTCCTCGCGGATCGACATCGCTTGGCGAGACTCCACGCGCACGCTGTCCCTCAAACTGGCGGAGGGTTCGCGCGTCCACCCCTTCACCACAAAGAGATTCGTGGTCCACGTAATCGGTGGGCCGATCGCGACGAATATCGGCTTCGACGGCACGTCCCAAAGTCATAAGCTTTGACAACTGATTGCAAAGCCGCCTCAGAACTCGAAGCGCGCCCCAAGCTGCAGGAAGCGGGCGTAGTACTGGTTGGTCGACTTGCCGAAGCTCGAGCTGTTCGTGCTTCCATTGGTGCCGCCCAGGCTCGGTCGGTTAAACAGGTTGTAGATCTCCAGCCGCAGTTGCAGATTCATGCCCTCGCGGATCGGATTGTTCTTCAGCACCGCGAAGTCAGTGTTGGCATACCCTGGGCTGCGGTAGCCGCCAATAACCTCATTGCCCTCACCCGGCAGAGTGGACGGTGCAGTGAAATCGGCAAGCAGATTGAATACCCCGGTATACCCTGGAGTCGGCAAGCCGCTGGTCAAAGCGGGAATCGGCGCCAGGTTGCTGTTACGACCCAACTGGTGATTGCGGTCATGGGGAATTGTGTAGCCGTAACTCGGCACATTCGGCAGGTCGCTGTTGGTGCCATCCGCGTTGTAGTCGCCGGGAGCAGTGGAGCTGCTGAGTGCGCTTCCCGCAACCTCGCCCGTCTTCCATGCGTTTCCGTTCAACACCGTGAACGGCTGGCCGCTCTGCAGAATGGTAACCGCACTTGGCTTCCACCCGTTGGTCAGATAGTGCAGGTACTCCGGGCCGCGGCTCAGATGGGACAGCTCATACGACACCTCCATCGACACACGGTTTGGCACGTCCCAGTTCGACGGGGCCCAGTACTGGCTGTAGTTCCCGGAATTCGACGGTACCGTCGGATAGGTCCCGGCATCGTCGCGCGAGGCCGACCGAGTATAGGAGGTGTCAATAAACCCATGCCGCAGAAACCGCCCCTTGAACTCCGCGATGAACGCGTTATAGCTCGAGGTCGGCCCGTTCACCGTGTAACGGATGGTGGTGAAGTTGGTGTTCAGCCGCACTAGTGTCCCGTTGTTCTGAATCAGACTGCCCGGGAAGTTGTTGATATCCACGCCGTAGTATGCGTTGGTCGTGTGCCCCGCAAAATCCGTGAAGAGGTTGTTGGAGTGCTCTCCGGCATAGCCCACCGCCACCGAATAGTTGCGTCCCAGCCCGTGCTCCAGGGTCGCCGCGTAGTTCAGCGTGTTCGATGCCTTCAGGTTCGGATCGTTGCCAGTGATCGCGGGTGGGTTGGTTCCATTGACGGTTCCCACACTGTTCAACGAGCCGGCCGGAAGCACTGGATAGGTAAAGCCGAACGGCCACGTATCGCTGGTGCCTACACTGTAGAGCGGTTGCACGGGCGTCGCATTCGTCTGAAATACCTCGCCGACCGGCGCGGGCGGATTCGCAAACTCGTTCTGCACGTTGCCCAGCGTCACCCAGTCGTGATACAGCCCAAACCCGCCGTGGATCACCCACTTGCCGGAGCCCGTCAGGTCATAAGCCACGCCCGCGCGCGGACTCCACGCCGTGATCGCGCTGTTAAACGCTTGCTTCACTTGCTTCACGTAGCCATTGGCGATCTGCTGCGGAATCGTCGAGCCCTGCCCATAGAAGAAGTTCGCCTCCACGGTTCCATTCTCAGGAGTTGGGTTGCCGAAATCGTCCCAGCGCAAACCGTAGGTCAGGGTTAGCTTCTTGCCGATCTTCCAGTTGTCCTGGGCGAAGAAGCCGAACATGCTGCCATTGAACTGGAAGCTGTCGCTCGCCAGCCCCGCCGGTTGCCCCGTCAGCAGGTTGTAGTAAACGCTGGTCTCCTGATAGACCTGGTCCTGCACAAACGCTGCGACGCTTAGAAAACTGAAGTTGGGCTGCGAACCCAACTGGCCGAAGAAAGTCAGGTTGTCGCCGTGGAATCCCTCGTAACCGACTTTGACGTCATGTCCCCCATGCACCCAATTCACGTCGTCCTTCCACACAAAGTGGTGCTGGATGTAGTTCTCATGTGCTTTGCTGACGCCCAACTGCGTGTTCCATCCACCGGTCACCGAGATGATGGGTATGTGGAATGGCCCGTACGGCGAGATAAGGCCCTCCATGCGCAGGAAGCCGAAGCCGCCCTCGTTGAGCAGATGGCTGTTGAAGGTATGCGTCTCGTTCGCCTGGATCGACCGTACCAGGTACTGCTGCGGCGTCCCGTGATCTACCCGCACCGCTGGGCCGCCAGTCTGAAGGCTGGTGCGGTAGTAGTTCGCGTACACGCGATCCTTGCTGAAGTACTTGTCCAGCCGCACGTTGTATTGCAAGGCGTTGCGATAATTTGTCGCGTTGAAAACGCCATTGTCCGAGACTGCGAGCGAGCATGGAATGTTTCCCGCCGCGGCCGTGCCGCAGGTAGTGGGATACAGGGAAGAACCCGTCGACGCAACACTTGTCCTCGTCACGTTCACGGACGGATACTGCGCCAGCAGCTTAACGCCGATCGAATTGGGCCATGCCCCCTGCGCCCAGGTTGTGAACGCAGGATCCTCCACCGTAATCTGCGACGTGGCCTGCGTCAGGCTCAACAGCGGCTCCCACCCGGTGAAGAAATAGGTCTGCTTCAGAAACGGGATAGGCCCGCTGGCCGTGGTTGAGATGTTGTCGGAATGGAATGGCTTGAATGGGCCTGCAGGCTGGAACTCCGTTCTCGCCTGGAGCCAGTTCGCGCTGTAGTAGTCACTGGCCAAAAAGTGAAATTTATCCCCGCCGCTGCGTGTCGTCATCACCTCGACAATCGAGCTGCTGCGGCCGTACTCGACATCGAACGTGTTCACCTGCACAGCGGCTTCCTGGATCGTGTCCGGATTCGGCACCAGGTTCAACACGCCCGGTGTAATGTTGCTGGTAATGTCCAGCCCGTCCACCACGAACATGTTGCCGGTGCTGCTGCGCCCGTTCGCGCTCGCCGTCATCTGGGTCTCAGCCGCATAATTGTCCACAGTCTGCGCGTTGCCGCCCGGCCCTTGGACGCCCAACCCCGTCACCCCCGGAGCGAGTGTCACCAGGCCCAGTTCGTCGTGTCCGGGCAGAGGAAGCGAATCCAGTTCTTCGGTGTTCAATGTCATTTGATTGCGCGTCTCCGCCGTGTCCAGCACGGGGGCCTGGTCGGTAACCTCAACCGTCTGCGACTGGCTGGCAAGGCTCAGCATTACGGGCAGGTTCAGCGTCTGATCCGTCAGCAGTTGAATCCCCACCTTGTGAGTCGCGAACCCTTTGGCCGAGGTCGTCACCTGGTAGGCCCCGGGGGCGATGCTCACGAAGCGATAGTCGCCGTCCGCTCCCGATGTTGTCTGCTGAGAGACATTCGTCGCGGTGTTGGTCAGCACAATAGTTGCGCCCCGCACCAGCGCACCCGTTGGATCCTCAACAATACCTTGCAGACTGCTGGAAAACTGCGCATGGGCTAGTACGCCAAATGCAAAAGCTGCCAGCAGCAGGACTGCGGACCTGATTGCTTTCCTCGCCATGGTCGACTCTCCTTCGGGTCAGTACGCTGAGGCTTATTTGTGATGGCCGCGGCACTCGTCGAGGAATTGCGTTTTGATCCTCGGTTGTTCGATTTAGGCGCCGACAATAATCAACTGAATCGGTGGTTGTCAACCGGTAGCTTTGGATTTGGGGCAATAATTTTCATTTCCATGGCAAATTTGGGTCTCATCAAAAATCAGTGCCGATAGAGAAGTGGACGTGGATGTGAAGTTCAACCAATGTGGGTCGGGTAAACCGAATCGCGCTTCAGATAAACTGGGCTCGTAATTCTCATGCAAACTCATCAACTATCGGAGTTCCAGCATGCAGAATCGCGGAAGAGTGTCCTGGCCGCCGAGCCAGAAGAGTGCTTGGCGAAGCATCGCTCCAAAACACCCGAACCTCATCTACCCCACAGCGGAGGTAAACAGTGCCCACCCAGGCAATTGCAGTTCCTGAACCGAGCCCGAATATGCGAGCGATCACCTTTTTCCAGCCGCAGCGGCTCGTTTTCGGTTGCGGTTGCCTCGCCCAATGCATCACTTACCTGAAGGTATCCGGCTCCACACATCTTCGCATTCTCACCAGTCCGCCGCTGGTTGCCACTGCGTCGCGCATCCGGGATCAGTTGACGCAGACCGGGGCTTCGGTTTCAGTCGACGCCGATATTCCCAGCGAACCGACGATTGCCGACTTCGAAGCCGCAACAGCGCGCGCGAGAGAAAGCGGCGCCAGCTGCATCCTGGGCCTGGGGGGCGGCAGCGTCCTGGATATGGCGAAGCTGGTGGCAGCATTTGCGAAAAGCGACCAGCCGATCGAGGAGACCTTTGGCATCGGCCTGCTCCGTGCACGCAACTGCTCTCTAGTCTGCGTACCGACAACCTCCGGCACAGGCAGCGAGGTTTCGCCAAACGCAATTCTGCTGGACGAAGCCGCAAAGCTGAAGAAGGCCGTGATCAGCCCGCACCTGCTGCCGGACGCAGTATTCGTGGATCCGGATTTGACTGCGACCGTGCCGGCTGCGGTAACGGCTGCGACCGGGCTCGATGCGCTCGCCCATTGCATCGAAGCCTATACCAACAAATTCGCGCACCCGCTGGTCGATCTGTACGCACTGGAGGGGATTGTGCTTTGCGGCCGCTTTCTTCTAACAGCTGTTCGGTGTCCCGGCGACATGAAGGCGCGCGAAGGGATGTCGCTCGCCAGTCTGTATGGCGGCCTGTGCCTCGGCCCAGTCAACACCGCGGCAGGACATGCGATCGCCTATCCGTTGGGCAGCGAGTACCACATCGCGCATGGCATTTCAGTTGCCTTGGTGCAACCCCGCGTCTTTCGCTTCAACGCAGAAGCGAACCCGGAAAGGCATGCCGCCGTGGCGTGCGCGCTTGGCGTGCCGGCATGCTCTACAGCCCTGGAAACGGCCTACGCGGGAGCGGCGGCGCTCGAACGCCTGACGATGGATTGCGGCCTCGACCGTCATCTCCGCGACTACGGGGTCAAACGGCAGAGCATCCCGGGGCTGGCCGAGTCGGCCATGACCGTACAGCGGCTACTGCGCAACAATCCGCGAGTGGTGACTCGGGCGGATTGCATTCAAATATATACCGATTGCTATTAGCTCGCGGCGAGTCCCATTTCCTCGCTGCCCTCCAGGACTTAAGCGGAAGTGGGTAACAAGACTATTCCACCTGCGCAAAGTTTTGGGTTGATTCGTGAGGCACCGAGGAATCGCGTAGCTGGCGGACTTTATGGCCGCTGACTGCGAAGTAAAGCAGGTAGGCGTAGCAAAGTAGAACGATGGCAAAGCTTGGTTGGTAGCCAAACTTGTCGGCAAGGTAGCCCTGCACCTCGGGAATGATCGCGCCGCCAACGACCATCATGACCAGAATGCCCGATCCCTGGCTTGTGAATCTGCCCAGCCCCTTGAGCGAAAGCGGGAAGATGCAGGGCCACATCACGGAGTTGAACAGACCACAGGAGACGATGGCCCACATGGCAAGGTGTCCGTGCCCGAAGATGGTTGTGGCAACCAGAATCAGAGCGGAGACGGCTACCGCCGCGAGCGCTCGCTGCGCACGAATGTAGAGGAGCGCAAAAGAGCCGATGAATCGGCCGACCATGGCTCCGCCCCAGTACAGCGAGACGTAGCTGGCCGCGACAGCATGCGAGAGGCTGCCCATCGCAGGCTGGCCCAGGAAGTTGATGAGGATGCTTCCGATGGCCACCTCGGCTCCGACATAGGTAAAGATGGCAAGCGCTCCAAGGCGCAGATGCACGAAGTCCCAGGCGCTGCCGTCGCCGGTTGAGCCGGGCGCCGGCTGCTCGATGAGCTCTGGAAGATGCACGAAGCGGGTGACAACCGCCACCAAGAAGGCGAACGCCGCGAGAATAAAGTAAGGAGTGCGGACTGAGCGGGCGATTTCCGCTATGGTCGCTCCCGCAGCGGTGAAGATAAAGGCTGCACCCACTTTGGGCGCAATGGTCGTCGCCAGCGAGTTCAGCCCACCACAGATGTTGAGGCGCGCCGCTGCGGTCTCAGGCTTACCCAGCGCGCCGACGTACGGGTTGATGGCTACCTGCAACAAGGCCAGCCCGCTACCGACAACGAAGAGCGCAAACAGAAAGATGGGATAGTAGATAAGAAACGACGCCGGCACGAAGAGCAGGAGCCCCATACCCATCGTCGACAGCGCAACGATGATTCCGGTCTTGTAGCCGATGCGACTGACGATTTTGCCCGACGGCACCGACATGACAAAGTACGCACCGAAGAAACAGAACTGCACCAGCAGCGCATGCACGTTGTTCAGACTGAAGAGCAGTTTGAAGTGCGGGACGAGGATGTCGTTCAGCGCGGTGATGAAGCCTATGCTGAAGTACAGCGATACCATCAGGACCATGGGGATCACATAGCTCTCCGATCCCTTGCTGCGAACAGTAGCGGGCACATCTCCCGAGGTCATGGCTGCCATCTTCTCTCCTAAGTGCGTCTTCCTATAAGGACTGATTGTTCCATATGTCTCTCTCCGAATGCCACGAAACAACGGACTTGTAGCACCATCAATCATCACGCCAATTGCCAGCAAACACAGATAGCAGGGCTTCTCCAATGGTGCTTGGTGAGAATCATCATCGCGCGGAAGCACTTGAACCGAAGGTTTCAGAAGCAGGCTTTCGGTAGCTTGTTGAATTTCGGCCCCACATCCGTCAATTCCTGCGTCTTAGCGAGGATGCGACCCATTCTCAATGGCATCCAACCTCAGCAGCTTGCCGCGAGGGCTGCATGGCTCCGGCCGGAGATCCTGGCGTCGGATGTGTTGCTTCAGGGGCGCAAGGCATCCCCGCCCTGGGAAGATGGAAACCGCTGTGACGACCAAGCATATCCGAGGTAGTTTTCTATGTGCGGACATCCGTGCTGGGTGTCGATTTCGGTCCCTCCGCCGTTGTTGGCTTATATCGTCGACGTGGGTGGTTTGAGGGTACTGGTTAGCCATCGTTCCAGGAAGTCGATCAACTCCTCTGGAGGCCTGATCCATGCCCCAGCTTCGGTTTCGCGATAGTCCGCTTTGACGAGGACCGAGAGCCCACGCTTATCTAGGGCACGGAAGGCATCTTCGTCCGTAAGGTCGTCGCCCAGGCAAGCAACCGGCACACTGGAGTCGAGCCCCGCGAGGATTGCCCTGACCGCGTCGCCCTTGTTCGGATGGGGAATGCGCAATTCCAATCCAGCTTCAAACTGAAGCAGTTTCAGGCCCGACTTTTCCGCCAATCCGCCCCAACCCTGCCGAGCTAAATCCTGCACGCGCCTAGCCTCAGAAGACGGCAATCCACGCCAGTGGACAGCGATTCCGCCGAGTTTGATCTCGGCGCAGGGCATGATCCCAGCTGCAGCCGCCCATTGCCCGGCCTCTTCCAGGAGCGTCGCATCCTCCTCGTTCACCCGACAGCTAATGTAGCCTCCATCGCCCGACTGATGCTCCATGCCGTGCGCCCCCCACATCTCAAGGCTTTCCATTGGGGCGAGGAGGGGCCGAAGCTCCACGACGGGCCGCCCGGACAGGATGATGACTCTGGTCCTGCCAGTCTGCACTATTCGCCGCAGTATCGGAACCACCCCGGGATACGGATAAGCGCGGCTCCGATCCACATCAAACGGCGCCAACGTGCCGTCATAATCCAGCAGCAGCACCGATGCCGGTGCGCTGGCGATCTGATGCAGAAAGGCTTCGAGCACGCTGGCTGTCTTCGCACTTGGCAAATCAACTCACCGCCTTCGATCGATTGATTACGGAGACACTCGCGCGCTTTGGCTTCAGGCGTAGGTCGCACAGTTCCCCGATCAGGCTCGCGGCCCACCAATAGATATTCCTCTCCCTGACCGTCCTCCTCAGTCGCCTCATTCGATCGGCCATTTCGGTCACATTCATTTCGAGAGCCTGCGCAATTGCCTCGGCGGTCGCATCGACATCGTAGGGATTCACGATAATCGCGTCGTGCAACTCTCTGGCAGCGCCAGTGAACCGGCTCAGAATCAGCGCCCCCCGCTCGTCCTGCCGTGCCGCGACATACTCCTTGGCCACCAGGTTCATCCCATCGTGCAGCGATGTAACCATACACAGGTGCGCAGCTCGATAGTACCGCTGCACCTCCTCGTGCGTGTGCTCCCGGTTGCGGAAGACGATGGGCTTCCACTTTCCCTGCTTGAACCGTGAGTTGATCCTTTCGGCCTCGACGTTTACCTCTGATTGAAAATCGGCGTATCGCTTGATGCGAGTACGAGACGGAGCGCCAATCTGAATAAAGGTGAACTTGCCCTGGTACTTGGGATACCGCTCCAGAAACGATTCAACGGCCAGAAAGCGTTCCAGGATTCCCTTGGTATAGTCCACGCGGTCAACGCCGACGCCGAGGAAGGTCGCCTCAATTCCCAACTCCTGTAGCAGCTTGCTGCGCTCCTCGTCGGCGCTGACTGCGGAGACCTCCGGACGATCCTCCACAACTTCCACGCTAATCGGAAACGGAAGCACGGACGATCGATGTTGATTTCGCTCGATAGAAAACTGCTCCCAGTCAACTTTCGACTCGAGCACATGGTCGACCGTATTGAGGAAGTTGTTACAGTAAGCCTGCGTGTGAAAGCCGATAAGGTCCGCTCCCAGCAGGCCATCCAGCAGTTCCCGTTGCCAGGGACAGATGCTGAAGGATTCGGCATTGGGCCAGGGAATGTGCCAGAAGATGGCAACCCGGGCATGAGGCAACTTCTCCTTTATCATCCGGGGAAGAAGCGCGAAGTGATAGTCCTGGACCAGCACCACCGGATTATCCTCATGCCCTATCTCCTCTACAAGAGCATCGGCAAACCGCCGATTAACTCGGTTGTAGCACTCCCAATCCGACGCACGGAAAGTCGGTCGTGTGTGCGCGATGTGGCAGAGCGGCCACAAACCTTCATTCGCAAGCCCGTTATAGTAGCCGTCTTCCTCTTCCGTGGTGAGCCAGATGCGGCGAAGCGTGTAACGCGGGTCGTGTGGGGGGACCTGCAATCGGTCGTTCGCATCGACGGTTTCTCTATCGCAATTGCCACTCCCGTGCGCCACCCAGGTCCCGTGACAAGTGCAAAGAATCGGTTCGATTGCAGTCACCAGGCCACTCGCCGGAACGGTGACGCGCACCTTGCCTTCTCGTCGAGTATGGGTATAGGGCTCACGATTTGAGACCACAAGAAGGCTGCTTCCATCCAGCTTCCGTCTTACGTGATCTGCGAGCCGCTGTGCGGTCCACAACGATTCGTTGATGTTCCGGAGCCTGGCCTCTGCTTCTGCCTCCGCACGCGCCAGCCGCATGCTCTCTGCCATCGGTGCCACCTCATTCGCGAATGGCAACAGGAGATCCAGGTCTCCCGCACTAGGCCGCACTGCATGCCGTCCCATGCGCAGTGCTTTTATCCACTGGGCTACGCGGGCGATCGGCAAGGCAAAGCTCCAGCGCAAAACGAGGAAAGTGATCACCGCGATCACCAGCATCTGAAGGACCATGTGAAAAAAGAATGTGCTCCAGAGTCGGAAGATCTGGGTCTGTATATAGCTTGCGTCGTGGACGATGACAATCTCACCGGTCGCTTTGTCGTCCCCCCCTATGCGTATCGGGGTAACTTGGAGATGCGTGTGCTTCAAACCAATCAGTGTGAACTCACTTTCGGTCCGGTTGCCCTGCAGAGCGTCCTTCATCAGCTTTCTGGGGGCTCCCGTAACCAGGCGAGCAAGACCGGGAGTTGAGACCAGCGCCGCACCGTCGCGGTCATAGATACCAATTCCAAGCAGGTGGTCGCGCAGGGGGTAGCGCAGCACCATCAGCTCCAGTCTGGCAGTGTCTCCAGCGCGCAAGGTCGCATCGGCTTCCGTGGCCAAGCCTTGTCCCAGAGACTCCGCTTTGCTTTCGAGTTCAGCACGGAGCGCAGCGCGAGTAGTCCTGACTTCGTACCAGGACGATGCCAGCGACACTAAGGTCACACCAATGACCAACGCAACGATCAAGCGCAAAGTGAGAGTCTTCATGCGTCAGTCTCTCTGTAAAGATCCTGAAGCCCGCGACCCAAAGAACTCCCCAAATGCTGTGACATTCACTGAAATTTCCCTTCATACTCGTTCTTGAACAGGTAATCAGGAGCATCTCAGTCGATCGACTCACCTGACTCATATTGGTCTGATGCGAAAAGTTCGACATGCGTGCTTTTGCGATGAATGATCCGGCGTCTCGGAAGCCGTCGCTGGCCAATTTGGCAGAAAGTATCGAGGAACTTCCCGGCCTACGCATCCCAGGGACTCGGTTTCCATGAAATCAATAATTTGACTCAATAAGTCCCATCTTTGGAAGCTACTTTCCGTTACGATGAAAGCCTTAGTGGCGATTACACCTAACGTGCAACCCCCTGGGCCCCGTCCCTTGACAATAGATCCCCCAGTGTTTGCGCAATTTTGGCTCATGATCTTGGATCACCTTCAACGAGAGACGGCACAACGCGCTGCCTGGCTTTCATCGGGGTCAAGAATGTGCGCGCTCGGACAAATGCTCGGCCCTGCTAGAGACCGGAGAATCTTCTGCCGGAGGACTCACGAACACGGCTCTATCCGCAACCGCCTGACGAACGGCAGCCTCGCGCGTGGGGTACTTACCCACTAACTGCTCAAGCCGACCAACGCTGCTCTATCGCCTCGGCGTCTGGTGCGAGGCTTCGTGTCGCTGCGCCCTGGAACATGGAAGTGTTGTTTTGCGAAGAGGGCGACTGCGATTCGAGTTCCTGCCACCGTGTGCGCAGCTTCAACAGCTGTGGTATGTGCTGCTCCAGCAGATCGGCGGACTGTTTTGCCTGGGCCGCAATAAGTGCTGACCGCAGTGTGGAATAAAACGCCAGGAGTTGTCTCGATAGCTCTCCCTCGCTTTCACGGTCGATCCAGTTCTCCACAAACCCGAGGGTCAGGAGAGCGTGATTGACCTGATTACAGCGACATGGGATGTTGTGGTTGCGTTGGGCGTCCGACGCACGCCGCAGATCGGAGATGAGAGTGTCGTATAGCGCGATGAGGAGACCGAGACCGCTCGCGCCTTCTACCGCTGCTTGTCGATATGCGAGTTTCGTTGGGTTCATCCTGGGCCTCCTGTTAGCTACTCGAAGTATTGTTTAGGCCAAGTTCGGTGTTGATCTGTTGCATCTCCGCCGGCAGTTGCTGCAGCAAGATCTCCGCCTGGCTGTACTCGCTTTGCAACTGGGTCTGTAACGGAACGATGTAATTGGTTTGAAAGTTGGTGATATTGGATTGCAAGTCGGAGTTTTGGGTACTGAGACTCTGCAAATCGACAGTAAACGCGCCGTCAGCCGGGCTGGTGAAGTTGGTGATTTGCTGATCCAGGGAATTGGCAAATCCATTGAGCGAGGGTCCTTGGAGGAAGCTCTGTACGTCGCTGAAATTGTTCTGCAAGACGTTGTCGAGGGTGGCGCTGTCCACCGTCAGCGTGCCGTCGTTACCCACGGAGATGCCCAGGGCGGATAAGTTGGATACGGTGGTCCTGCCCGTTGCGGGCGTGTACGTGTAGTCCAACGCACTCTGCAGATCGCTCTGGAGATTGCGCACGGTGGGGTCGCTTGCCAAAGGGCCCTGGCCGGTTCCGTCTGTGTAGGTGAATTGCGTGTTCAGATCCGTGATTGCTGTGTTGTAGTCGGTCACGAATTGATTGATGGCGTCCGATGCCGCAGAAGTATCCGGTGCCACGGCCACGCTTACATTGGTCCCGGCGCTTGCGTTTAGCAGATTGAGGGTTACGCCAGACAAAACGCCTGTGACGGTATTCGATGCACTGTCGATTGAAATCCCATCGACGGAGAGAGAGGCATCGACAGCACCGGTAGGGACAGCTTGAGTGAAGCTGAGGCTGCCCGAGGTGACGGTGAAATTTGCGGCGCTGCCTGAAGTGTTGCTTACAATCGCCAATCGAGCGCCAGTCGCGTCCGTGATGACGGAGGCGGTGACGCCAAGATTATCGCCGTTGATCTGATTCGCCACAGCGGTCAGCGTGGTGGCTCCGGTGCCGGTAGTGATCGTCTGAGCGGCGCCGTTCGCGGGGGTGATGGTGAAGCTGCCTGCCGGCAAGTCTGTGGTGGCACTGGCAACGGAATTCGATGACCAGGAATCGGTTGTGGCCAGGTTATTGACAATCACGTCGTGATTTCCCACTGCGCTTCCCGAAGCCGCCGATGCGGTGACGATGCTGGAATTGGAAGAGGTTACAGACATTGAGGACAAGGGCCCGGTAAGACTATTGAGGGCTTGCATGTCATTGTCGAGGTTGGTGGTGTCGGTCTGGATCTGGGTCAGGGCTGTGGCCTGATTTTGCAGGACGGTCTGTTGTGCCTCCCATGCCGTCTCGGGAGCTTCCGCTGCGCTCACGGCCGCGTCCACTGCGCTGGTGACGTCGATTCCCGGGGTCGATGCTCCGGAGATCGCCGCGAGGATGGAGCTTATATCCACGGGAGAGGTGGAAGACATAGAGGATAGCAGCGAATTCAGCGCGGAAGTTGAGCTCATAATGTTTGCCTGTACCCGATTCGAACCGGCGATGCGTTCTCATCTTTCGGGGAGTTATGTATAGCCGCACCATACTATCGGCACATTTGGCAGCAGCCTTCAGGCACAGGAAAAACGGTGGCGCCGCGTAGGGCGCCACCGTTAGGCCGCAACGAGCAGGGTATTACTGAAGAAGCTTCAGCACGCTCTGTTGTGCCTGGTTGGACTGGGACAGAGCTGCCATGCCGGTCTGCTCCAGGACGTTGTACTGAGTCATCTTTGCAACCGTCGCGCCGATATCGGCGTTTTGAATGCTGTTCTGAGCGCTGGTGAGGTTGGTGACTTCGGTGTTCTCAACGTTGGTATCCGCGGTCAACTGGTTGATGGACGCGCCCAGGTTACCGCGGGACGCGGAGACGGTGCTGATTGCAGCGGTGATATTGGTCAGCGCCGCGGAGGCGTCGCTGCCCGAGGTGAGATCGTTGCTGCCCAGGCCGAGTACGGCTGAGGAAAGATTGTTGATGGCAGTTGTCAGGGTGTTCGAGCCAGTGGCGGTGCCATCGCTGGTGAAGACGGTCGAGCTGTTCGCAGTGCCGCTCGATGTCGGAGCGAACGCGCCTAGGGTGGCGTCGTTGCTCGCTACCGTAATCGAGTCGCCGACTCCGCCTGTGATGACGGCCTTTCCACCCACGATATTCAATCCTGTGCCGGAGCCCAACGTCCCAGCGCCCGCCGCGGTAGTGATTGCTGCCGTCAACGTCGAAACTGTGTCTGCTGCTCCAGCCGTAAACGTAAACGTCTTGCCCGTCTTGGCGTCGGCGATGGTCGTGACGGAACCCTGAACCAGTGCGGTTCCGGCTGCCAATGGAAGCGCCGTTGACCCCTGCGAGGATGTGAAGGAATCGGTACTGTTGTTGGCGAACACCTGCGTACCATTGAAGTTGGTGGTGGTGCCGATCTGGTCGATTTCGTTCTTGATGGAAGTGAACTCGGTGTTCAGCGCCTGGTACTGATTGGCGGTGATGCCGCCATTAGCGGCTTCCGTTGCCAGCGTAACAGCACGATTGAGCAGCGTGGTGACCTGGGAGAGCGCCCCATCGGCGGTCTGCAGGAGGCCGATGCCGTTGGAGGCGTTCTGACTGGACTGGGTGAGGGCGGAGATATTGGCTCCCAGGCCGTTGGCAATCGACAGACCGGCGGCGTCGTCCGATCCGGAGTTGATTTTCAACCCGGTAGACAACTGTTGGAAGGTCTTCTGGAGAGAAGCCTGCGTGGAAGATAGAGCGTTTTCCGCGTTCAGCGAAGAGATGCTATTCAGAACACTAATCATTGCAGTATTGCTCCTTATATCGGGTTCCGCCTGCACCGAACTAGTCCGTTGACCTACTGTTCAGAATCGGTACTTGGAGCAGGTGGTTGTTGTTACGGGCAATCTATCGGCGCCTGGTTCTGGGGATTCTAGTGGTTGTAGAGAATATGTTGTGCCGGTGGGGCTTTAAGAGCGACCCACGTCTACTACCTTCGTGCTATGCGAGCTGGCAATTTGCGAAAGCGCCGCGAGCACCGGTGCTTCCATCTACAGCGTTCGGTAAGCGGGAGAACGGTAGATCTAGCCTTCGCCGGACAGTGGGGAAAAGCGCGCTAGTTGAGTGTGGCATTCGCTTCGCAAGGATGTGATGCGTTGAGCGAGGCCGCGCCTATGGGGCGCCTGGCTGTGAGGGCGTGGTCGCCACGACCACAAGGTCAACCCGCCGATTCAGCCTACGACCTTCAGGAGTGGCGTTACTGGTTACCGGACGGTACTCTCCGTAGCCTGCAACTGAAAGCTTCGCCGGATTGAATGCGGAGTCTCTGACGAGCAGCGATAGGACTGCCATGGCACGGGCGCTTGAGAGCTCCCAGTTGGAACGGAATTGATCGTTATGAATTGGCTGATCATCGGAATGGCCTTCGATTCGCAGATCGAATCCGTGCTGCGCCAGCACTGCGGCGATGCGCAGTATCTTTTGGGCAGCCCCCGGAAGCAGCGTCGCCTTTCCACTATCGAAGAAGCCCATCTCGCTCAGGCTGACCACGAACCCTTCCGGTGTGATGCGCATCGTGATCTCGTGACTTTGCAACTCCGGGCCGATCGCTGTGGCGAGCTGCCGCCGGAGCAAGAGCATGTCGGCTGCAGATGCGGTAGAGCTTTCGTGCAGAGCTTCCGTTTTGGCCTCCTTGCCAGCATGTCCCACAATTCGGGCACTTTGCGAAGGCGCGTCGTCGTGGCTGGATTCTGCGTCGGAAAGTGCACCCATCTCCTGAAATCCCGAGTGAATTGCGTGGGAGACTAACGGAATGGCACGATTGCTGCGATAACTCGATGCGAAGAGGACCACAAAGAATGCAAACAGCAACGTGATGAAGTCGGAGTATGAGACGAGCCAGCGGTCAGGCCTACTTCCGTCGCGGGCGGCATCCCGACGTTCCGATCTCCTCACGCAGAAACCCTCCCCGGTGGATGCAGCTCCGCACGGGCGGGCAGAAAGCTTACCAACTGCAACTCCAGAGTGCGTGGATTGACCCCTTCCGAGATCGACAGGACCGCCTCAAGCGTCATCTCCTGAGCCATCTGTTTCTCGCGAATCCGAAACCTCAGTTTGGAGGCGCAGGGAAGCCAAATTAGGTTGGCCGTGCCCACCCCGTAAAGCGTGGCAACAAACGCAACCGCGATCCCACGGCCCACTTCGTTGATATCGTGCAGGTGCTGCATTACCTGAATAAGGCCTATGACTGCCCCAATGATGCCAATTGTGGGTGCGAATCCGCCTGCGGCCTCGAAGACTCTCGGTATTCGCTCCTGCTGCTCGCCCTGATATTCCATCTGCAGCTCCATCAACTTGCGCAGCTCCGGAGCTTTCACGCCATCAATGGCGAGCATTAAACTCTCCCGCAAAAACGGATCATGGATCCTAGCCAGTTCCGAATCCAGCGAGAGCAGGCCTTGCTTACGGGCCTTGTATGCATACTGCAGCAAATTTCGCACCAAGGTGTCTGACGCGGGATCGTCCGTGAGGAAGACATGGCGGAGATTGCGGAAAGCCTGCGCTACCACGGACGCCGGGAACTCTACCATTACAGCTCCGATGGTGCCCCCGAGCACAATCATTGCGGCGGTAGGCTGAAGAACTTGTGTGACATGTCCCCCATCTAGAACCAAGCCTAGCCCAATTCCGCAAAAGGAAATAACGATTCCGCCGATCGTGCTTTTATCCAGTCTCATGTCTTCGGGGTTCATCTCCTCGTCACAGAAACTCAGCCGAGTCATCGTATCGGCACATGAGCAATGCTTGTTTAGGAATTCAAGTTGGGTTCTTCTCAGAATACGAAGCTGTCTAAGAGATGCGTCATATCCCTGCCTGAATCCAATGGCCAACCTGCCGATAGAAGGAGAGGGCGCGCAGCCCGTTCTAACGGAAGAGCAGGGTTGGGATCCGTTCGCGAAAACTGGGGAGCAACATAGATGCTTGCGATTGTCGGGATTCTGATCGTCTTCGGGGCGGTTCTTGCAGGATTCCTCATGGAGAAGGGGCCGCTTCCGGTTCTCATGCAGCCTTCTGAATTGGTGATCATTGGGGGCGCCGCGCTAGGGACATTGATCGTTGCAAATCCGATGCATGTAATTAAGAGGATTGGCAGCGCGCTTCCACGGATACTGAAAGAATCACGTTTTTCAGAAAAGCGCTATACCGAGACGCTGCGGATGATGTTCCAACTCTTTTCCAAAGCTCGAAAAGAAGGGATGGTGGCGGTCGAGGCCGATATTGAAGATCCTGAGAAGAGTCCAGTCTTCTCAAGATACCCGGAATTCTTGAACGACCGCCACCCGCGGGATTTTGTGTGCGACACGATGCGGATGGCGATTACAGGTGGCGCAAGCACGTTTGATGTCGATCAGATGATGGAACTCGACATGGACGTTCATCATGCTGGGGCAAGTCAGCCGGCGAATGCACTGGCCACGATGGCCGACTCCTTACCCGGTATGGGTATCGTTGCGGCAGTTCTGGGCGTCGTCGTCACAATGAGTTCTCTGGGAGGTCCGCCGGAGGAAATTGGTCACAAAGTAGCCTCGGCTCTAGTGGGAACGTTCCTGGGTATTCTGTTGTGCTACGGAATGGTCGGGCCCGTGGCCTCAAACCTCTCCGCATCGATGCAGGAAGAGCACGCCTACTATCATGTGCTTCGTGTTGTAATGCTGTCCTTCATTAAAGGCATGTCACCGATCCTCGCCATCGAAATGGCTCGACGCGCCATCCCGGAACACGTGCGCCCAAGTTTCCTGGAGATCGAAAAGGCTTGCCGTCAAAAGGAAGAGCCGGCGGTCACAGCCGCTGCCTAGTGGACGCAGAAAGGCGGAACGGTGGAGCGCATACCCGAGGTTTTGATCATCAAGAAGCGCGCTTCTCACGCAGAGCGTCACGGAGGCGCGTGGAAGGTCGCGTATGCCGATTTTGTCACCGCTTTGATGGCCTTGTTCATCGTTCTGTGGCTGATGAACAGTAGCAAGAAGGTTCAGGAAGGGGTTGCTGGGTATTTCAAAGATCCACGAGGCACAGCGAAAATGTCCGGCCCACCCAGCACCACCCTGGGTGCGTATGTACCGCTCAAGCTGGAAGATATGGAAAAGATCAAGCAGCAGTTGCTCCAATCCCTGCACCAGTTGGACCCTCAGGACAAACTGAAAAGCCAGATTGAGATCACGATTACCGCCGAAGGATTGCGGATCGACTTAATGGAGTCTGCGAAAGGCACGTTCTTCGAACTTGGCAGTGCGAAGCCGACTGTGGCGCTCAAGGATGTCCTGCAGGTGCTCTCCCAGGATTTAGGCCAACTGCCGAACCGGATTTCCATCGAAGGACACACGGATTCCAAGCCGTACTCCGGCGATGGAAGTTACGATAACTGGGACCTTTCCTCAGACAGAGCGAATGAGGCTCGACGCCTGATGCAGCATGAGGGGCTTCGAGACGGTCAGTTATCCCAAGTCCGGGGCTTTGCCGATCAACGACTTCGATTGCCGTCGCAACCGGAAGACCCTTCCAATCGGAGGATCTCGCTAATCGTCCAATACGTAGTGAGGGATGATACCGAACTAGCTCCGCCCGACGCGGTGAAGAAGGTGACCGGACCCAGTGCGGCGCCGGCGTACTGAACCCTAAGACGTTAGCGAGAAAAGCGCAAGGCGGGGCAGAAACGCTGGGTTGCAATGAGTTGAGTGTGGCAATTTTGCCACACTCGCCAGCGCTGTTCCGGCTGTAATCTTTGTGTGGAAATCTTCGAGAGCATCTCTGCTTGGCCCACAACCCCCATCCCGAGCAAACCCTCCGATCCGACATCGAGTTCCGCGGAATCGGCCTGCACAGCGGCGCTGAAGTCTCGATGCGCCTGGTGGGCGCGCCGGCTGGATCCGGCATCGTCTTCCGCCGGACGGACCTGGACAACTTCGAGATCCCCGCCAACGGCCGCAACGTCGCCAAGGTCAGCTACGCTACCAGCCTCATGCGCGGCTCCGTGCTTATCTCCACTACGGAGCACCTGCTCTCTGCCCTCATCGGGTTCGGCGTGGATAATGTGATCGTCGAGGTCGACAACCTCGAACTGCCCATCCTCGATGGCTCCGCCCTCCCCTATATCGAAGCCTTCCAGCGCGTCGGTCTGAAGCAGCAGCGCCGCCGCCGCGAATACATCCGCATCCTGAAGGAAATTGAAGTCCGCGAAGGCAGCAAGTTCATCGGCGTCTATCCCGGCCTGGGTTACGGCATCGACTACACCATCGACTTCCCTCAGCCTATCGGCTTTGCACGGCTGCGCTGCGACCTGGAGACTGGTGACTATGCCAGCCTGATCGCGCCGGCGCGGACCTTCGGCTTCAAGGAGGACGAGCCCAAGCTGCGCGATATGGGCCTGATCCGCGGCGTCTCGGACGAGTGCGCGATTATCCTCACCGCGCAGGGCGTGCAGAACGGGCCGCTGCGTTTTGCCGACGAGTTCGTGCGCCACAAGGTACTCGACCTGATCGGCGACCTCGCCCTCGCTGGCCGCCGCATCCAGGGCCACGTGATTGCCGAGCGCGCAGGCCATGCGATGCACACCGCGCTGGTGCAGCGCCTGCTGCGC
Organism: uncultured Acidobacteriaceae bacterium; assembly: GCA_963764735.1. GTDB lineage: Bacteria > Acidobacteriota > Terriglobia > Terriglobales > Acidobacteriaceae > Edaphobacter. Next base: position 2,822,064 of record CAVXTS010000002.1, on the reverse strand, counting down.
GACCGGTCCGCATGGGAACTCGCCTACGGCTACGATGAGTTCCCCGAACCGGCGAAGCTGGGCGAGGAGAATCTGCCGGCAGCCGCGCATGCCTGAGCGTCCCATAGGATCATCATGCTGATTCGACTCGCCCTTGACACGGACTTGCCCGCGCTGATGGAGATGCTGCGGCGCGTTATTTCCCGGATGCACGCGCAAGGTCTCGCCCAGTGGGACGACGACTATCCCACGGAGGCGATCTTCGCGCGCGATGTCGAGGCCGGAGAACTGTGGGTTGCGGAAGCTGAGGTCGGCGCGCTGGCTGCTGTGATCGCAATTACAACCGACCAATATCCGGAGTACGCGCACGTCGGTCTGGATCTGAAGGAACCGGCGATCGTTGCCCATCGGCTGGCGGTCGACCCCGCGTTTCGCGGATCGGGCATCGCGCTGGCCCTGATGCAGCAGGCCGAAATGGTTGCGCGAGCCCGCGGCATCCCGCTACTGCGGGTCGATACCAGCGCGCAGAACACGGCTGCGCAGCGGTTGACGCTGAAGCTCGGTTACACGTATGCCGGCGAGACGAGCCTCGGTTTCCGCGGCGGGATGCGTATCTTCTGCTACCAGAAGCGGCTGGGCGGAACGCCGGGTCGGGTGCCACAATGAAGCGCGTCGCGGCAATCGCGCTCGGATCGAACCTCACCTCGCAGTGGGGTTCGCCCGAAGCCGCCCTGCGCGAAGCCACACAGCGCGTCGGCGAACTGGGTCAAATAAGCGCCCAGTCTTCGTTTTATGAAACCGCTCCCGTGGGCTATCTCGACCAGCCCAACTTCCAGAATGCCGCCCTGCTGCTGGAGACTGAGCTTGAACCTGCCGAGTTGATAGCCGCCCTGCTAGCCATCGAGCGCGCGATGGGCCGCGACCGATCCAGCGCACCTGTCAAGGGCCCGCGCATCATCGACCTCGACCTGCTATTGATGGATGACACGATCCTCGCAACCCCGGCATTGACTCTGCCACACCCTGCCATGGCCGAGCGCCGCTTCGTCCTTGAACCGCTGGCCGAAATCGCCCCAACCATGGTCGATCCGCTCTCCGGCCGAACCGTCGCAGAACTGCTTGCCCGTCTCGATGCCAGCCTCTAGGCCAGCGTGAGCTGCAACGTTGTAACGCTCGCCGCAGGGAAAGCGTGAACCACTCGCCCGCCGGCGGGTGTTCCAATCGTGGCCGCGGAAGGACGCACAGCGTTCGGTTGCGCGAAGTCGTTGTGTGCATGCACATCGTCCTCCACCAGCACCGTGCCCGAATAGCTGGCAATCCCCGCGCCTGCGACCGCGATCTCAGTCGTCACCGCCCGATCGATGTGCGGGTTGACCACCGTCAGCGTCAGCAACTTCGGCTTCGTTGGCGAGATCGACGCCGAGCCCGACAGCCCCGCGAGCAGCTTCACAGCCTCCAGCGACCCGGTATAGCTGTTGCCCCCCACCGGGATGGCTGTGTTTGCGAGTGGGTTGCGAATGGCCGGCGCCGAGAACTCCGCTCGCACCGCCTGCCCACCGCGATGGGGCAGGTACATCTGGAACACGTGGAACGTCGGTGTCACCGTGAACTTGTCGCCCTGCGCCAGCATCAGCGAGTGGATGCAGTTGATGGACTGCGCGACGCACGCGGCGGCGACCTTCTCCGCGTGACGCTGGAAGATGTCCAGCGTAATGCCCGTCAGCAGCGCGTCACGCATCGTAGATTGCTGCGACAGGTTATATTCCGGCCCCAGCGACGTGCCCTTGCCGTACCATGCACCCCACTCGTCTACCACCAGCTTTACCCTCGGCTGGCCTGCTTCCTGCGTGTTGCCGATCGCGGCCCAATGGTCGGTCACCACCTTCTCCATGATGCTCGCGCGCGTCAGCAGGTCGTAATAGTCGTCCGTGTTGAACTTCAACGCGTCCCCTTCCGCGAACGCCGTAGGGCTACCCGAAGTGTAGTAGTGCACCGAAAGCCCGAACAGATGCCGCCGCTCCGAGTTCGAATAGAGCGACTTGAACAGCCGCCGTGTCCAGTCCACGTCGTCGCCGTTGGGTCCCACCGCGACAAAGCGCAGTGGCGGCCCACCGAAGCTGGGCGTCCACGCGGTGAAGCGGCGAAACATCGCGGCGTACTCCTCCGGCACGAGATTGCCGCCGCAGCCCCAACTCTCGTTGCCCACGCCCCACAGATCCACGTCGAAGGGTCGCGGATCGCCATTCGCCGCGCGCTGTGCGGCCAGCGCATTGCGCACCGGCGGCGCAGCCGAGTTCGTCGGGACCGCACCCGACGGCGCGTTGCAATACTCGATCTCCTGGTAAAAGTCGCGTGCCGGCAACGAGCGCATATTCGCCGCAAGGTATGGCTTGCATCCGATCGCCTGGCACGTGTGCATGAACTCGTGCAGCCCATACTGGTTGGAATCTTCCTGCCCCCAGAAGCCGGCCCGCGCAGGACGATTCGCCGCCACGCCCAGGCCGTCGCGCCAGTCGTACGAGTCGGCAAAGCAGCCGCCCGGCCAGCGCAGCACCGGCGCCTGCACGGCCTTCATCGTGTCGATAAAGGCCTGGCGGATACCGTGCGTGTTCGGGATCTTCGAGTCCGGCCCTACCCACACACCGTCGTAGATCACGCCGCCCAGGTGCTCGATAAAGTGGCCATACAACTCCGGCGAGATGGTACCAATCGGTTCGCCGGGAACAATGTCGATATGCGCATCGACGCTGGCGGAGGCTTGCGAAAACATGCGTGGCCCGCGCAGAGCGAGCGCGGTGGCGGCAAGGGCGGAAGACTTCAGTGCAGCGCGGCGAGTGATTTTCATGGCCCGCCCAAGATACCAGATCGCTGATCGTTCTTCGTTCTGCTAAACCACATCCGGCGTCCGCGACGCATTCACGGACAACGGACAACGTAGAACGGACATCGCCGTCTTATTTCGTCTCTGGCGGCACGGGATACGCCGGCGGCGCGCCCGGGAAGGTAATCACGATGTGCTCGAACACCACACCCGGGTCGCCATAGAGCAGCTTCAGCGTGTGTTTGCCCGGCGCCAGCGTGCCCAGCGGAATGGTATCGATCGCAGAGTTGCGCAGCACATTCTGCGGCCAGTCCGCGCCGCTCGGCCCGTCGCCCGCTCCCGCAGCTTTGTTCGCAGAGCTGCCGCTCATGTCGCGCTCCATCGCCGTGCCGCCATCCAGTGCCACGGCATAGCGCAGCTTGTGATCCGAATCCAGCGGGAACGTCGGCAGCAGATGCAGCGCTAGCGTCGCCGGCCCTGCCGTCGTGGTGGTGAAGTCGTACTCCAACCAGGGGAATATGCCGCCCTTAATCGGCAGGAGTCCCTGCGCCGAGGCCAGGGTGCTGATTGGACCAAAGGGCGAGGTGCGGCCCGGCTCGCCGAAGACCACCGAGCCGCCGGAGATGCCTAGGTCGTCCAGCACGCGCCAAGACGCGACAAGATTGCCGTTGCCGCTGCGCGTAAAGTCCGCAGCGTTGATGGAGACCGTGCAGTGCTGCTCGACAAAGATGATGCCGGTTGGCTTTCCAGCCGAATTACCCGCACTCTGACATGCAGCGTCGCCTGCGCCCCAGCTTGCCGGCAGTGGCGTATCGGCGTCGGCAACGGTTGCGGTGCGCGGCATTTCGAATACATGGCGGTCGCGGGGATGGTCAGACATCATGCCGTCCCACTTGCCGTCTTCCAGTAAGTTGTACTTCGCCGTCAGCGTCTGGATGGCGTCATACGCAGCATGCGCGCGTGCCGCATCCGCCGTCATCGCCGCCTCGTTGTGGTTATGCGCGTCGAGGTAAGTAAGGTCCGTTGCGAGGAACTTCTCGTTCATCGCCGCCGAACCCTCGACCGGATAGCCCACAAGTTCAAAAAAGGCGGAAGCATCCTGCGGCGGCAGCGACTTCGCCATTGCAGCCTCGTCGTCGCGGAGTTTCCTCCACTCCGCGACGCGCGCGCGGTTCTGGTCCGGCTCGCCGTTGCTCGGCCACGCCAGTGGGTTGAACTCTGTCCGCTTGATCCCGTCGTTATACCCGTTAAAGCCCATGAACTCCGGCTTGCGGATGAAGTTCAGCGCGTAGTAGCCCGTCACCACGTCGGCCATCGTTGCGGCTTCAGCTTTATCGAACTGCCCAGTGAACCATTCGGTCAAAAATTCCCGCTGGCTCATCTTCGCCATCTTCGGCTCGTCGGTCGCGAGCTGCATAAAATAGTCAATGTCGATCTCCGCGGGCTTCCCGTCGCCGACATTCAGGATCCAGTACTTGCGCACGCCGTGGTCATACGCCTTGGTCAACTCCTCCTGCAGCAGCGCGGGCGGCGTGGTGCAGAGCCACAAATAATCGTGCGGCGAGCCCCAGTAGCTGACGTGGTAATAAATCCCCGAGCCGCCCGCGCGCTTTTGCTCCTCCGCGTTGGGCAGCTGCCGGATGTAGCCGTAGTTGTCGTCGGTCCACCCCAGCGTCACGTCGTCCGGCACCTTCATCCCCACGCGGTACAGATCGAGCGACTCCTTGTACAGCCAGATGATCTGCGGAATCTTCGCAACATCGGGGTTCACGCGTGCGGCCAGCAGTTTGCGCTGCTCCGTCATCACGTCCTCGACCAGCTTCGCCTTCACCTGCGGCGAGCCCGTCGCCTCCAGCCCCGAGTCATGCACGCCGCGCAGGCCAACGGTGTAGAAGTTCTCGTACATGCCGTTCTCCTGCAGCCGCTTGTCCCAGTACGCGATCATCGCTGCCGAGTTCGTCTGGTAGTTCCACGGCCCGTCGCCCGCAGGCGGAGCCTTCTCGCTCCACTCGCCTACATTGTTCCGCAGCAGCGCTTCGGAGTGCGAGCTACCCATCACGATGCCCCACTTGTCGGCGAGCCTCGCGTTTTCCGGCACCGCGTTGAACGGCAGCGATCCGGGATGCATCGCAGGCCACAACGAGTTGGCATGCAGCCGCAGCAGCAACTCAAACACCTTCTGGTACGTGTTCGGCCCGATATTCCCCTTGCCGCTATCGACCGCCGGGTCCATCTTCTTCGCCGCCCACGGCCGCAGCCCCCAATCCTCATCATTAAAAAATATCCCACGATACTGCACCGACGGCGGTGGTTGCACGTGCACACCCGCGCGCACATACACTGCCGCATGGTGGGCCACGGGCACATCGGCCCACCAGTACCACGGCGAAACCCCCATCTCTCGCGAAATCTGGAACAGCGCATATGCCGCGCCCCGCCGGTCGGAACCGGCCACAACCAGCGCCCGCTCCACGCCCGGCAGCGGCGATTTCACGACCTCGGTGACAGCCGCTTCCCACTTGCCGGCAACGGGTGAGGCGTCCAACTTGCGCCTCGAAACCAGCTTGTCGATCTCCGGCGCCTTGCCCAGCACGCCGACGACGATTAGGTTCGCCGGCAGCGGCGTGGCCAGCGAGGTCAGCACCTGTGGTTTCACGCCGGTCACGCGCTCCACATCCGCCGCAAACGCCTCCGCCGCCACCCGCACCGTCCCCGGATTCCCCGGCGCAACATAAATCATCGCCGCCTGCCCATTCGCCGCAATAGGAAAGTCCGCCGCCACGGATGGTCGATCCAGCGCCACCAGCGGCGCAGCTTGCGCCAGGCTGGTTGCGGAAAGAGGGATCAGCGAAAGAGAAACGATGGCGACGAGTAGCCTGCTGTTCATGGCCTACCAGTCTACTCAATCCACCGGCGAATGCTTGCCCCAGTCGAAGCGCCGCCCGAGAATCCCCTTCACAATCAAATGATCGGTAGCCGACGTCGGCCCGATACCGACGCCGATGTTGATCTCCCACTTCGGCGACACGTTCAAGTCGGTCACCGCGAAGATCTGCTGCTGCTGGTTGTGCAGCGTGTCGAAGTTGCCAATACGCCCATAGTCCGCGTAGTACTCAAAGCCCGCGCTCACCACATTGGAGAAGTCATAGCTGATCTTTGCGCCCGGCGAGAAGCCGATCCCCTGCGCCACGTCCGGCCCATGCCAGGTCCGCTCCAGCGCAGGGTTGACGGCGAAGTACCATCGGCCCTTGGTGTAATCCACAATCGGCCGAATCTCCCAAGTCCACGTGTCCGGCGAATAGACCGCGCGCTGGTACCCAGCCTCCGTCGACAGGCTGACGCCCACCGGCCAGTGCCACGAATCAGGCACACGCACCCGCGGGCGAATGTGGTCGCCCACCCACTGCACGCCGTGCCCCGCCTGCTCGCTGGTGAAGATGTAAAACCCAATCTCAGACCAGTCGTTCAGGCCCTCAGTCAGTTCGACGGTCTCGTGCTCCTGGTGATTCGTCGGATACACGCCGTCGATGACGTACTTCTGCCCCTCCGGCGTGAAATTCGAGTGCAATTCCACCATCAGGTTCTTCGGCGCAACGGTATCCGCACCGTACACCTGGATCTCGTAGTTGCCCTGCGCGTGCGCGACAGGCACGAGGAGCAAAAGGAGGAACAAGAGGCCTTGAAAGGGCACGGCTTTAGCCGCGCCGCAACCGCCGCAGAGCCTATGGGGCTTTAGCCCCTGAGGTACCCTTTCTCGCGACCGCCCAATCGCGTCAAGCATAACGAAACACCATCATGAAGCCTCGATCCATGTGGTCCTGCTGATGACAATGAAACAGCGTGTTGCCGGGATCATTGGCCGTGAACTCCACGGTTGAGGTAGCTTTCGCCGGAATCAGCACCACATCCTTCATCAAACCTCGTCCGCGCAGGTCCGGCCCATCGCCGACGCGCGTCACCTCAAAAGTGTGGCGATGCAGATGAACGGGATGATCATTGGCGCTCAGGTTCTTCATCACCAGGCGATAGCGCCTGCCTGCCTGCAGCATGGGGCTTTCGGTGTCCGGATACGACTTGCCGTTAATCGTCCAGCGCTCCTCATTGCCGTGCCCTTCAAACTTCGAGTCGATGGCCAGAGGAATGTCGCTGACTGCATCCGCGCTCCCGATTGCAGCCGAGGCCGCGAACTGCGCGTAGTCCCACACCAACTCCTCTGGCTGAATCCACTTCGGCGCGCCCGTAGCACTCGCATACTCGACCACAATCCCCATACCGGCTGCCTGCACGTGCTTGCGCACCTCGCCCAGCACCCACACTCCCGGCGCATTCATCTCCACAATAGCCGACACGCGCTCCGCCGGTGCGATCCGCAGCATCTCAACCGTGCGCGGCTGCAGAACCGCATTGCCGTCCAGCGCCACGACCCGGAAACTGTGCCCCGCCAACGAAACCCAGTGCACCTCCGTCGGGCTGGAGTTCAGCACGTGCAGCATCGCGCGCTCGCCCTGCTTCACCTTCACCGGTTCGCCGAATCCCAGCATCTTGCCGTTGATCGTCGACACATCGTAGACGGGCATCGAGGAGCCGTCCGCGCTGGGCATCATCTGTCCGCCCCAGTCGTGCAGGGCGAGAAAGACTTCGCGGTCGTAGGCAGGCTCGCGCTGAGCGCCGCTTGGCTCAATCAGCAGAAACCCATGCTGACCGCCGAACTGCGCCTTGCGCAGATCGTTGCCCGCCGTAGTGTGCGTGTGGAACCAGCGGAAACCGGCCGGGTCGGGCGTGAATGTAATCCTCGTCGACGCCCCCGGCGGAATCATCGGCGAGCCTTCTTCCATCGCGCCATCGACGGCCACCGGCAGAAACAGACCGTGCCAGTGCACAATGTCGGGCTCGGCCGAGTGGTTATGGATATCGACCGTAACTTCGCGACCCTGCTTCATGCGCAGCAGCGGCCCCGGCACCTGTCCGTTATACGCGAGCGTCGGAAAGCGGTGCTTCGGCGATGCTTCCAGGACGTACGGAGCAATCTCCAGCGTGAAGTCAGGCGGCCCATCGGCCGCGCGCGCAACCGTTCGCAGCGCAAGCGACGCCGAGCTCATCCCTGCCAGTTGCGCGAACCTCCGGCGCGTCAGCAATGCCAAGCTCCTTTGGGTGCCTACTGCATTGCCAACATGCTAACAGGGCGCGGTTGCCCCCGAAATCAACCTCCCGCAACCGCCCCCAGGATGATCAGCGGCTCGACCCCGCTGGCCACGGCCATCGGGAGCAGCACGTCCGGAGAATCGAGCGACAGGTCCTGTTGACATGCGAAGAAGCGCAGGAAAGCCCGACGCTCCTGCGTTACATGGTCGCGGATGGTGCCGCGCAGCATGGGGTACGCAGCCTCCAACGCGTCCAGCACCTTGCGGACGGTTGGGGGTCCGACAACCTGCAAGTGCACCTCGTGGCTCGTAATGCGGGCGAGTGTCCGCAGGTGTGTAGGCAGCTCAACGCGGACTTGAATCGGATTCATGTCAGCGTCTGCACTTCCACCGAGAGGACCGGCGGCAGATCGCGAACGATGGCGCTCCAACTGTCGCCGGCATCCGGAGACGCATAAACCTGGCCGCCGCTGGTGCCGAAGTACACGCCGCAGGAGTCCAGCTTGTCCACCGCCATCGCGTCGCGTAGCACATTCACGTAGCAATCGCGGTCGGGCAGTCCTCTGTTCAGCGGCTCCCAATCATTCCCGCCGGTGCGGCTGCGGAAGACGCGCAGTTTGCCGTCGGGCACAAAGTGCTCCGCGTCGCTCTTGATCGGCACCACGTACAGCGTCTCGGGCTCGTGCGCGTGCACGTCGATGGCGAAGCCGAAGTCCGTGGGCAGGTTGCCGGAGACCTCGTGCCAGTTGTCCCCGGCGTCGTTGGAACGCATCACGTCCCAGTGCTTCTGCATAAACAGCACGTCCGGCCGGCCCGGATGCGCGGCGATGTGGTGCACGCAGTGGCCCACCTCCGCCGTGGGATCGGGAATGTACTTCGAGACCAGCCCGCGGTTGATCGGCTTCCAGGTAACGCCGCCGTCGTCAGTGCGGAAGGCGCCCGCCGCCGAAATCGCAATCACGATCCGCTGCGGATTCCTTGGGTCCAGCAGAATGGTGTGCAGGCACAGTCCACCCGCGCCCGGCTGCCACGCCGATCCGGTGGTGTGCGTGCGCAAGCCGGACATCTCGCCCCAGCTCTGGCCGCCGTCTGCCGACCGGAAGAGCGCGCCATCCTCAACCCCGGCGTATACCTCGTCCGGATTGGTCAGCGAGGGCTCGAAGTGCCAGACGCGTTTGAACTCCCACGGATGCGGCGTGCCGTCGTACCACTGGTGAGTTCCAGGCACGCCCTTATAGGCGAAGTTGTTGCCCACCGCATTCCAGCTCTTGCCTCCGTCGTCCGACCGCTGAACCACCTGGCCCGACCAACTCGAGGACTGCGACGCGTAGATGCGGTTGGGATCCGCCGGCGAACCCTTCAGATGGTAGACCTCCCAGCCCGCGAAGTGCGGCCCTTCGATCTGCCAGCGATTGCGTTTGCCATCTGAAGTCAGCACGAATGCGCCTTTGCGCGTGCCAACCAGCAACCGCACCTGAGTTCCGTTCTTTGCGCTCGCGGCCATGCTCCCCTCCCCCAAAAAGGCCAGAATTAAGATGAAAGCCGCTTGCGCGGCATAATGCAGAAAGCAAAGGAAAATGTGGTCCGACAACACTGAAACAGACAACGAGTCGCCTGTCCTCCAAGGTTGTTTTACATTGGCCCCTTATCGTTGGCTGGCGGCGACCCACTCGATCCGCCGCGAAGCCCACCTTCACCCATACTTCTGTTTTATCGTGCCTGTCAAGCCTGACTTGGGCTGAGAAGCGGAGTTCCTCACCCTTCCGTCTATCCCAGCCCTCGGAGCGCTGCTCGCGGGGGGACCGAGCAGCCGTCCTCGAAATCTTCACTCTGCTCAAGTGGTTTCTCTCCCGAATTGGCGCGGGTCAGATTTCCCCGTGCCGCTGCTACAAAGTACGAGTGATGTACATCACAGCCGAGCCTCCGCTTCCAGCGATAGCCTGTCTTCATTAATCAAGTGGGGTGGTCCCGCAAAGCAGGATTCAGACCAACGGGATTCCCAGAATGGGATGTCGCAGACAATGGCAGAGATCTACAAAATTACGGCAGTTCCAACGCTCTATAACGAAGGCGAGCACAGGGGAAAGCTGAAGGGTGTCACCTTCACCGCCACGGCGCCAAACGACATGATGCAGTGGTTTGCCAAGAATTGTGGCCAGTTTGAGGCGGTCTTCAGCAAGATCATCGCGCCGAGCCTCGCCAAGCTGATCGCCGTCTCCCTGATCCAGGGCGACGAGGTTGAATTCCCGGGCAGGTACTCGGAAGCTCAGTTTTCCGGCGGCTTCATGTTCGAGTGGTCGCCGGTCTACCTGGTCGCTCCGCCGCAGTTTGCCTACGATTGTTAGGGTTTCGCCGACCGTTGGCCCAGGGTCATCGCAGATCGGCCATGACGGCTGGAACCGGCGGCTCGGCCGGATTCGTCTTCAGCCCCGTAATCTTGAAAGCAAACGCATAATTGAGATCGCCCCGGGCCGGCAACTGAATCTTCAGGCCCTCCGCGTCCTGCGTAAACTTCAGATTGCCTTGGCTGCCAAGCAGCGTCACGCTGGTGACCTTACCCTCGGGAAGCTTTCCATCGGCAGCTCGTGCAAAACCACCGAGGACGCAGGCAGCGTGCCGGAGCGCGCACTCCCGACCCACGCATCGAATTCCCGGCCCTGCTCTTCTCGCGACGACTCGGGCCACAGCAGCACCCGCATCTCCACCACTGCATCCCGGTCCTGCAGTTGCGCCCTTCTGATCGTCGCAGCGGCCATAGGCTTATTCTAAAGTTGGGACCACAGACGAAGGGAGTGACGCGGCGATGCCCAAGGTAAAGGAGTTTACCGTAACCATCCAGGACAAGCCCGGAGCGCTGGGCATATGTTTCCTCGCGCTGGCCGAGCGCGGTATCAACATCCTGGCCTTCCAATCTTATGTCGAGGAGGGCGAAAGCCTGGCTCGAATCGTGGTCGACGATCCGCCGGCCGCCAAGCAGGTACTGGGTGACCTGCGCATGATCTTCGAGGAGACCGAAGCCGCCCTGGTGCGGCTGGAGCACCGTCCGGGCGAACTGGGCCGCGCCGCCGCGCGCCTGGGCGAGCACAAGATCAATATTGATTACTCCTACTGCGGGCTGGAGCCGGGATCCGCGCGCGCGCTGGTCGTCTTCGGCGTGGACAACATCACCAAGGCCGCAAAGGCGCTGGACGACCTCGCCGCCGAAGCTCCTTCATAAAGCGCACGCAATCCAACCAGAATTTGGCAACAGGAAACTCTCGAGTTCTGCGAGCTCCGCCGTCAGCCAAGCTGGCTAAGGGTTCCTTACCGCCCGCACTCTGCCAGCGGCGCCAGGCGACTCCCCTGCTCTTTCAGCGCCTGGTCCAATGCCGCTTGCATCGCCGCGAAGCTCCCTTGCGGCTTGGTTTCGCTGGCGAAGGAGACGCTCTTCTCCGCGCCACACACGTGCAGCGTCTCGTCCGGGCCCTTGGACACCTGGCGCATCAACCGCGGATCGCCGTAGGCCGCCACGCCTCCAATCATCACCAGGTCTACGTCTTCCGGAGCGGCGTGGGTCAGGCTCCAGTACGCATCCCTGCCGCGCGCCTTGCCCGTATCGCGGATCACCAGCAAATCCGCGGCTTGGCCCGGCGCCAGGCTGCCAAGCTTGTCCGCAAGCCCCACCAGCGCCGCAGCGTTGCTGGTCGCCATCGCCACCAGTTCGCCGTCGCTGAAGATTGAGCTCGGCTGCGTCTGATTCCACGCCGAAGCATAGTTCAGCTCGCCCAGCAAACCGTCGCTGCCCGTCGGGCTCCAGTCTGGCGCGAGCGCGATGGCCACCTTTGCTGCCTTCGCCGCCGCCACGTTCGCCGTGTCTCCGTACAACACCATATTGCTGTGCGGCGACCACACCAGGCCGACTCCTGCTTTCGCCATCGCCGCGAAATTCGCCGGCGTTAGCGCTCCGCCCTGGACGATCGAAACCCCCGGCTGGAGCAGGCCGCGCCCCTCGGCGATATAAAATTCCTCCGCCGCCGAGGCGTTCCTTGGCGCGCCCTCCCCGATATGCATCAGCATGGTCCCGCGCGGTTTGCCGGACAGCGTGGCCTTGTCCGACGCCAGCGAGTGTTCATTCATCGTGAGCGGGAATATCTCGTAGAGAATTGAGCCCAGGCCGCTGCCCAGTTCCGGATCGTAATCCAGGTTGCGCGCCAATCCCTGGTCGCATGGCGCATACATCCCGCCCACCAGGGAAGTCTCCCCTTCGCTGATCGCCTTCAACTCTGCATAGCGCTCCATCTGGCACTCCAGCCCCTCCGCAACCAGGGCCGCATGGGGTCCATCCATGAGCACACCGTAGACTGTGTCCTGCTGCCAGTCATAGCGTGTGCCGAACAGCGACGAGGGCGTCCAGCGCGGAAGCACATTCCAAGTCAGGTGATTGTGCAGATCGATCAGGCCCGGCGCGATTACCCCGCGGGTCTCCATGGTCTTCGTTCCCGGCGGCAGGGAGACGTGCGCGCCTACGGCCGCGATCGTGCCGTTCTGAATCAGCACCACGCCATCTGGCACAATGCCATCCGGGGTAATCAGCGTGCCGGTCAGCGCGACCGGTGCGCTCTGCGCAGGCGCGATCCCCAGGAAAGAGCAGAAAAACACCAGAATCCACGTTGCACGCAGCACATTCGCCTCCGAATCCAAGCGGATGGAACAGCAGTAGCGTGTTTGTATCCTAACCCGGCACTGCTGCATCCCGGCGGATTTTGGAAGATTGCGCCTCGCCCCTTAGAATCAAACGATGGGTTCTCCGCGTCGAAATCAAAACCCAGCGCTGGTGTGCCATGTCTGAGCTGGTCTTCGACGAGCTGCACTGGAAGCCGCACCACAACCCGTGGGCCGTCGCCATCACGGTGACCCTGGCCACGTTCATGGAGGTGCTCGACACCTCCATCGCCAACGTGGCGCTGCCCCACATGGCCGGCACGCTGGGCGCCAGCCAGGACGAAGCCACCTGGGTCCTCACCAGCTACCTGGTGTCGAGCGCCATCATTCTGCCCATCTCCGGCTGGCTGGCCAACCGCATCGGCCGCAAGCGCTTCTACATGTCCTGCGTCGCGATGTTCACCGTCTGCACGCATGCTGTGCGGGCTCGCGCAGACGCTGCCGCTGCTCATTGTCGCGCGCGTGCTGCAAGGCCTGGGCGGCGGCGGCCTCGCCACCAGCGAACAGGCCATCCTCGCGGACACCTTCCCCATCGAGAAGCGCGGCCAGGCCTTCGCCCTCTACGGCATGGCGGTGGTGTGCGCTCCGGCCATCGGGCCAACCTTCGGCGGCTGGATCACCGACAACTTCAACTGGCATTGGATCTTCTTCATCAACATTCCGGTCGGCCTGCTGTCGCTCTATCTCTCCAACCGCATGGTCGAGGACCCGCCGTTCCTCAAGGTCCGCAAGGAAGCCGCCAAGCATCTCAAGGTCGATTTCGTAGGACTCGGATTGGTCGCCATCGGCGTCGGCCTGCTCGAGTTCACTCTCGACAAGGGACAGGAGAAGGACTGGTTCGGCGATCCCATGATCCGCTTCACCGCCATCGTCTCCGTCTGCCTGCTCATCTTCTTCGCCTACTGGGAGTGGAACCACCAGGACCCCATCGTCGACCTGAAGCTGCTCAAGAACCGCAACTTCGGCACCGCCGTCTTCCTCCAGCTCATCCTCGGCATGGTGCTCTTCGGATCCACGGTGCTCATCCCGCAGTACGTGCAGGTGCTGCTGGGCTACACCGCGGAGCGTGCCGGCATGGTCATCTCCCCGGCCGCCATTGCGATGATATTCATGATGGCGATCGCAGGCCGCACCATCGGCAAAATGGACCCGCGCCTGATGGTCTGCATCGCATACATCATCACCGCGCTCGGTGTCTATAACCTGTCCCAGCTCGATCTCACCAGCAGCTTTGGCCACATCACGGAGCTGCGCCTGTTGCAGGTCATCGCGCTGCCCTTCGTCTTCATCCCCATCAGCACGCTCAACTACGTTGGCGTCCCGGCCACCAAGACCAACCAGATCTCCTCGCTCTCCAACTTCGCGCGCAACCTGGGCGGCAGTGCCGGAACCGCGCTGCTCACCACCTTTATCTCGCGCATGGCGCAGGTGCACCAGACCGCGCTGGCGGCTAACGTCGTCCAGGGCAGTCCCGCCTTCACCTCGTTTACTGACCGTGTGAAAGAGATCCTGATGAAGCAGGGCATGACGCCCACCGCAGCCGGCCAGGCAGCCGTCGGCGAGGCCTACCAGATGATGCTGCGCCAGGCCAGCATGCTCAGCTACAAGAATGCCTTCACGGTACTCGGCTGCGTGGTGGTGCTGCTCTCGCCGCTGCCGTTCCTCATGCGCCTGCCGCCCAAGCGCGTTGCCAAGCCCGCTGCGGAAGAACTGGCCGTGCACTAAGCCGGCCACTATGATTCTCCGCGGCACTTCCTTGCCGCTATAAACATTTTTGTTTATACTCGAATTCTGTGAAGAGTACGGAGTTTAAACGGTGGCTTGCCGGCCTGGCGGCCACCTTCGAACCTGCCAAGGGTTCTCACTTCAGGGTCAGGCTCAACGGCAAAACCTCAATTCTGCCTATGCACAGCAAGGACCTCAAGAAGGGCACCGTCGAAGGAATTAAGAAGCAGCTGGGCCTGAAGTAAGGAGGAACGCATGCTCGCATATCCGGTTACTCTGACTCCCGACAAAAAGGACGGCGGCTATGTCGTCAAATTCCGAGACATCCCGGAAGCCATTACACAAGGCGAAACCGTCGAAGAGGCACTGGCCATGGCCGCCGAAGCCATTGAATCCGCCCTCGAATTCTACTTCGAAGGCCGCCGACCCGTGCCCATGCCGTCTCCCGCGAAGAAGCGCCAACATCTGGTCGAACTCCCTGCCAGCCTCACTGCCAAGATTCTCCTGCTGAACGAAATGATCCACCAGCGTGTCCGCCCCGCAGAGCTTGCTCGCCGCCTGGGAACCACCCCGCAGGCTGTCAACCGCCTCACCACCCTCCGCCACGCCTCCAAGATCGACGGCATCGCTTCCGCCATGAAGGCCCTCGGCAAAACCCTGGAAATCCGCGCCGCCTGAGCTAGACTCAGGCCTATGCCCCAAAGCGAAGATTCGTCCGACCAGAATGGCCTTCGCCCCGATGGCCCCACCGACCCATTGGACGCCGGTGTGGCCGAAAATCTGGTTGCCACCTCCTCCGCTATCGATCTGCCCGCAGCGGACTACGCCGTCCCCATCTACATGCCCCCGGGCCGCCGCGCGGCTGCCGCCTTTATCTTCATCACCATCACTCTGGACATGCTGGCGCTGGGCATGATCGCCCCCGTGCTGCCCCGCCTGATTGCCAGCTTCATGACCGGCAACGTCTCCGGAGCGGCGCAGATGCTCGGCCTTTTCGGAACCGTCTTCGCGGTCATGCAATTCTTCTTTTCGCCCGTGCTCGGCTCGCTCTCTGACCACTTCGGCCGCCGGCCCGTAGTCCTGCTCTCGAACTTCGGCCTCGGCCTCGACTATTTCCTGATGGCATGGGCGCCCGCGCTCGGCTGGCTCTTTGTCGGCCGCGTTATCTCCGGCCTCACGGCCTCCAGCGTGCCTACCGGCATGGCTTATATGACCGACGTCACCGCGCCCGAGAAGCGCGCCAGCGCCTTCGGCCTGCTCTCCGCGGCGTTTGGCATGGGCTTCGTGCTCGGCCCAGCCGTCGGCGGCGTCCTCGGCAACGTCAACCCGCGCCTGCCGTTCTGGGTCGCAGGGGCTCTGAGCATGGTCAACGGAATCTACGGCCTGTTCGTCCTCCCCGAATCGCTCCGCCGCGAACATCGCAGCCCCTTCTCCTGGAAGCGCGCCAATCCGGTCGGCTCGCTGCGTATGCTCAAGGAGAATCGCATCCTGCTGGGGCTCGCGTCCGTCCTCATCCTCGGCTACCTCGCGCAGCAATCGCTGCAAAACGTCTACGTGCTTTACACGGACTACCGCTATGGTTGGACCGACCGCACCGTCGGCCTCTCGCTCGCCGCCGTCGGCATCATCTCCGGCCTCTACGGAGCCGGCCTGGTCAAGCCCGTAGTCAAGCGCATCGGCGAACGCAACGCGCTCACCTTCGGCCTCATCGGCGGCGCCCTCGGCTACTGCATGCTCGGCCTGTCGCGGACCGGCGTGCTACTGCTCTGGGGCATCCCCGTCCTCAACCTGATGTCTCTCGCCTGGCCCTCCGCGCAAAGCATCATGTCGCGCGAAGTCAAGCCCTCTGAGCAAGGGCAGATGCAGGGAGCCATCCAGAGCCTCCGCGGCCTCGCCGGCATCTTCGGCCCCATCCTCTTCACCTACATCTTCTCCAAATCCTTCGGCCCGGCCGCGACGATTCACATCCCCGGAGCAGCCTTCTTCCTCGCCGCCGGGTTGCTGATTGCCTCGCTCGCCGTCGCCCAGTGGGTTCGGCCGCGCGAATTGCCAATGGCGCCCTCATGACCCCAGCCACCAGCGGGCATACTAGAGAGATGGCCCTCCCGTTCGAACTCAGCGCCACGTCCCCCACCGGCGGACGCCGCGGAGCGCTCCACCTTCCCCACGGAACCGTGCAGACCCCGGTCTTCATGCCCGTCGGCACGGCTGCCACCGTCAAAACGGTACAGCAGGAAACCCTCGAGCACATCGGCGCGAACGGCGCAGGCGCCGAGATCATCCTCGCCAACACGTACCACCTCTACCTGCGCCCCGGCCACGAACTCATCCGCCGCATGGGCGGCGTGCATCGCTTCATGTCCTGGCCCCGCCCCCTGCTCACCGACTCTGGCGGCTTCCAGGTCTTCTCGCTCGCCAAGCTGCGCAAGATCACCGAGGATGGGGTCGAGTTCCGCTCGCACCTCGACGGCTCCTCGCACTTCTTCTCGCCTGAGCATTCCATGGAAGTCCAGATCGCCCTCGGTGCCGACATCCTCATGGCCTTCGACGAGTGCGTCGAGACGCCCGCCACCTGGCAGCGCACTCGCGACTCCATGGCCCTGACCCACGCCTGGGCCGCCCGCTCCAAGGCCTACTTCGACGCCCACAAACACGAAGTTCCCTGGGCCGCCGACGTCCCCACTCCGCAGAATTGTCATCCTGAGCGAGCGTCCCCGAATGTCATCCGAGCGCTCCCCCCCAGACATCTCGCTCATCCTGAGCGAGCGAAGCGAGTCGAAGGACCTGCGGTATCAGAACCCCCACAGACCCTCGCCGGCCGCCACCAATCCCTCTTCGGCATCGTGCAGGGAGGCATGTACGCCGACCTCCGCCGCGAATCCGCCGAGCGCCTGGTCGAGATGGACTTCCCCGGCTTCGCCATCGGCGGTCTAGCCGTCGGCGAGCCCCGCGAAGTCACCCGCGAGATGATCGCCCGCACCCTCGAGATCCTGCCCAAGGACAAGCCGCGCTACGTCATGGGGGTCGGCTATCCCGACGAGATTGAAGAGTACGCCCGCATGGGCGTCGACATGATGGACTGCGTCCTCCCCACCCGCGCCGCCCGCCACGGTCTGCTCTTCCGCTCGCCCCAGCCCGGCGAAGAGTTGTCGCAACCCAGCCCGGCTGCCGATCCATCCGAAGCCGAGACCGCCTCCCGCACTGCTGTCCGCATGAACATCAAGCGCGTCGAGTACGCCGAGGACCAGCGCCCCATCGACCCCGCCTGTACCTGCCTCGTCTGCCGCCGCTACACCCGCTCCTACCTCCGCCACCTCTTCGTCTGCAAAGAACCCCTCGGCGCCACGCTCAACTCCATCCACAACCTCAGCTTCTACCTCGACACCATGACCCGCGTCCGCGCTAGCCTCGCGGGAGGAACCGGCGGACAGTGATGCTGGTAAATAGCTATTCGACCCGCGCCAGCGCAGGCCGCCCGAACGCCACGAAATACAGCGCAACCAGCCCGGCAACGGGCACTAGCATCAGCAGGCTAAGCGCCGGATGGAATCCTTCCCGCTGGAATATCTTCCAAAAAGGCGGAACCCACAACACGCCACAAAACGAGGCGAAGAAAAGCACGAGGATAAGGTGCCAAGGCTGAAACAGGTCTCCCATTTTGATCTCCCATGAGGCAAACAAACGGATCGCTCCCCGAATCACGATGCAAACCGTTTCCCGGATAAAGCGTCGTCGAAACTGTACCACTATCCGCGCGTCACCTCTTCAATCATTCTTACCACCCGTGCAATCGGCAGTCCCATCACGTTGAAGTAGTCCCCATCGATCCGCGGAATCCACCGTGCCGCGTACCCCTGAATCCCATAAGCTCCAGCTTTATCCATCGGCTCCCGTGTCGCGCAATATCGCTCCAACTCCGCCTTCGAGATTTCCGAGAATGTAACCTCGGTCGTCTCCACTCCGCTCACCACACCCGCGCGGGTCGCCACCGCGACCCCGGTTAGAACCTCGTGCGTCCGCCCGGAAAGCCTGCGCAACATTCGCATCGCATCGGCAGCATCCTGCGGCTTCGCCAGAATCTCCCCGTCGCACACCACCGTCGTGTCGGCCCCCAGCACCACCAGCCCGGGTCCCCTATTCATGCCGGTTTCATCGTCACGGTCCCGATGCCGCCCCAACAGCCCGGGTGCCCCATCCTTGCCGGCCTTATCGGCAAGGGTGGGATCCTCATACTTTCCAAACAGCGCATTTGCCTTCTCTTCGGCCAGCCGCTTCACATACACTTCCGGCCCCTCACCCACCCGCACTCGCTCATCCACATCCGCCGCTTCCACCTCAAACACATACCCCGCCTGCGCCAGCAACTCGCGACGCCGCGGCGAAGCCGACGCCAGAATCAAGCGAAATCCCTGCGACCCCATCCCCACCTACAGTGCCTCGATCGTCACGTGCGCCTGCATCGCGTGCGTCTCACCCGGCTTCAGCGTCACCGTATCGACATCCACGTTCGCCGTCTCGATCGCCGTCATATGCAGCCACGCATCCGGCTCCATGTCCGCCATGGTTGCCGTGAACTCCTGCCACGGATTCCACACCACGGTCGACTTCGACCCTGTCTTCGCCACTGTAATCGTTCGTCCACCCGCAGGGTCGTCCAGCACGCAGGTGGCCTCGGTATTCAGATACGGCCGATCAGTTCTTCCTTCGAACCGCAACGTACCCGCCGCCTGCACCTTATGCTTGAACCCGTCCACCTTGTCGATATACGTAACGCCCTCCAGGCCTGAAATCGAGACTTTTCGCGCATCCGCCACCGCGTAGTACGTGTGCAGCGCTTCCTCAAACACCAGCGGCGCGCCATTCGCAGCCATCTCCGCCTTCGTCGCTTCGGATCCAGACGCCCCGCCGCCGTTACCGGAGTCGTTTGCCACCGCCAGCTCCAGCGTCAGCGTCCTACCAATCGCCATCCGGTACGCCAGCTTGAAGTGGTCAAAGCCGAGACTGCGGCTCAACTCGTTCGGCTCTAATGTCCAGGTCAGGTGCAACTCATCTCCTGCCAGCATCGCCGCCGCCAGTTCCCACTCGGAGATGCGCGCAAACCCGTGCTGCGGCCCGGTCTTGCCGTCGTGCCGCTCGCTGAACCAGGGAAACACCACAGGCACACCGCCGCGGATCGGCTTGCCCGGAACAAACTCCGCACGCTGGCTTAGAAAGATCACCGGCGCCTGGCCGGCCGGCTTCCAATGGGTCAGATGCGCGCCCTGGGTGTAGATCGTCGCCTCCGCCGCGGGCATCTTCACCTGCGCCACTACCAACCCCGACTCCGTCTTCTCAAACCCCAACACTCCCGGGATCGCAAACCGCCGCCGCAGTTCCGCCAGTTCCATTCCGCTCCCCCCAACTCGCGCTTCCAGTCTATGCCAGCGATCGAACCCGAATATCGGCTACCCGAACCGCAACCTGCGCCCCACTATTTATGCTTCAGCAACCCGCCCAGCGCCTTGCCCACCGAACTCGGCGCCTGGCTCGCACTCTTGCCAATGCCGCTCACCATCTTGCCCATATCCGGAGCAAACGTCGGATTCGACATGGTGCCGCCAACGGTCACCGGAACGCCACCCTTCGTCATCACGCTCGCCACAGATCCTCGGGCCGCGGAAATCGCGTTCACACCTTTTTCCGGACTGCCGGCGTTCCCCGCCGCCAGCTTCACCAGCAGGTGATAGTCCAGGACGCCGCTGGGGCTGATCGACCCACTGCCCGTAGCCGACCCCAGTCCCGCCACCACCGCCTCCAGATTGTCCATACGGATCCCATCCGGACTATCCTGCAGATCGGCGCTCAACAACTCCACCGTCGTGTTCGCACCCGTCCTCGCGCCGGTCAGCGCTTGGATTCCCGCCAGCTTCTGCCCCAGGTCGAACCCGATCAGTTGGGTATTGGCCACCCGCACCGGCCCGCTCAGCACGATTCGGTCGTCCCGATCGCTGGCGTCAAGCTTCAGTGTCAACGTGCCTCCCTGCAGCCGCGAGTCCGCCGGCACTCCCATGCCGAGCGAAGGGAAGAACGCCTCCAGATCATTGATGGCCATGGCTTCGCCCTTCGCGCTGGCTTGCACAGTGGTCACGTTCCCCTGCGTCTGGTAACTGCCCGCGAGCATCATATCCGCATCGCCAATCTTAAGGTTGGCGTGCTCAATGTTCCCGGCGAGCGCTTTCAGGTTCTGGCTCACAGAAAAATCCACATCCACCGGCTGCGAAGACGCCGTCCCATTCGCCACCAGCTTCAACCGTTCCAGATGCAGCTTGCCCTCCAGCTGCGCGAGCTGTCCATTCGAGACGATCTTCGCATCCAGGTCCGCGATCCCCGAGATGCCCAACTGCGGCTGCACCATCCCGGCCCCCACCAGGTCGCCGTGCTTCAGCACAACCTGCGCCGTCAGTGGAGTCAGCGAAACGTCCTGCGCATTTATCGGTCCGGCGTTGCCGCTGATCTCCAGCTCCCCGCCGGCCGGCAGCGTCCCTCTGATCTCGTATGCAAACGCGCTGGTAAGCGAGAAATTCTGCGCGCTCACATTCAGCTTGCTGTAAACCCGCGGCTGCCCCTGCGCCGGCAGCGTGCCCACGGTCACCACCCCATCCTTGATGTCGAGCTGTTTCACCGTCAGGTTCGGAAGCGGATTCGCAGCCCCCCGTGCCTGGCTCTTTCCTTCACCGCCAAGGCTGGAATAGTTCCACGTCCCATCGTCGCGCCGCAGCAGCGTGATCTGCGGTTGTTCGATGGTCAGGCCGGTAATGTGCAACTCCCGGCGGAATACCAGTGCCGCGACCCCCACGCCGACGCGGATCGACTTGGCCGCCAGAAATGGCTGGCTGCTGAACGCAGCGTCATCGCCGATGGACGCCCCATCCGCCACCAGGCTTCCCGATAGGATCGATAGCTCCACGTGTCCCAAATGCACCGGCCGACCCAGCGCACTCGACAGCGCCGTCTCGATCCTAATTCGGTACCTGTCCGTATTCATCAAGTGTGGCAACACCAGCAGCCCGACCAACAGCGCCGCAACCACCCCCGCAACCGCCATCCAGATCCGCCCGCGTTTCCCCATGCCGCTATCCTACGTCCATTCTCCCGGCGTCTGCGCGTATAAGACTCCCCGCCTGGTAACGCGCCGCTGCTGGCTCTTCGGGTACCGGGTAGCTGCAAGATCCGGCTTCCGCGGCCGTGCGAGTCAATGTGGCTGAGCTATCCCTCAGTAGCCGGTCAATTGTTCGTCCCGCAACGCTCCGCCCAGGAAGTTCTTCGGCGGGAAGATTTGCCATGAAAACCGCCGCAACCCCCACGCGCGCACCGACCGCGCCCGCATCGCCAGCAAGTCCGTCCTCTCGGCGCTAACTCCACCAGCACGCCCTGCATTCCCAGCACTGCCTCGCGCCCGCGCACCAGTTGCACCGCAGGACCGGTTCCTGCCGCGTCGCCATCGATCGGAATTGTGCCGGTAGGAAAGACTCTGGAGGGGGACCGGACAGAAGCTAAGACATCGTTTCCCATGGAGAACCGGCAGAGCTTCGCCGTGCGTTCGGGATTCGCTTCCAGACTCTTGTCTGGTGTGCTTCGATGATAGCTTGTGTTTTGGAGTTATCCGGGTGTTTCGACGAAAACTGCCCCTCAGCTAGCGCGCTGTCGCCGCCAACTTGCGCCGCTCCGTCTCCAGGAACGTATACCGGATGCGGTGAATCACCGTAATCGTGGAAAACACGGCCAGCACCCACAGGCACGGGGCCATCACTCCCCAGCGATTGCACAGCGCGCCCAGGATCACGCACACAATACGCTCCGGTCGCTCCATAAAGCCCACCTTGCAGGTCCCGATCAGCGCCTCCGCCCGCGCCCGCGTGTAGCTCACCATCACGCACGCGGTCATCACAAAGGCCACTAGCCCCACGTAGAACAGCCGATTGCCGCGCGCATAGAAGATCAACAACCCAAAGAAAATTGCCACATCCGAATAGCGGTCCATCACCGAGTCGAAGAATGCCCCGAACACAGACACCTGGTTGGTCTTGCGCGCCACCCGCCCGTCCACCATGTCGAAGATGCCCGCGCCGATGATCACCAGCCCGGCAATCAGGAACATCTTGTTGGCGTTATAGCCGCGCGCAAATCCAAAGAAGCACGCCGCAATAATGTTGATCACCAGCCCCAGAAAAGTCAGCACGTTGGGCGAGATCTTGGTCAGCGCCAGTCCGTTGACGATCTTTTGCAGCAACCACCCGCTGCCCTTCCCGAAAGCGCTAGTCCATGTCATCTAAAAACGTTTCACTCTAGAACTCGTCCTGTTGGCCCGGGTCAAATCGAAGGCCGGAATCCCTGTCGTTGCCGCTGCCCAGTCGGGGCTGCCTCGTCTGCCGTCTCTACTCCCCGGCCGCCACGTCCGCATCCAGGTCCTCTTCCACCTCATCGTGGATCGTCGTCAGCTTCAGCACCTCGAGCTCGCGCTTTCCGTTGGGCGTCTCCACGGTCGCAACATCGCCCAGCTTCTTGCCCAGCAGCGCCCGGCCAATCGGCGACGTCGTCGAGATCAACCCCTTGCTCACATCCGATTCCTCGCTGGTCACCAGCTTGTAGCTGATCTCCTCGTTCTTGCCGGAGTCGAACACCACCACGGTCGCGCCGAAGCCCACCTTGTCCTTGGGAATATTCACCAGGTTCACCATCGCCAGCTCGCCCATCCGCTTCTTCAGTTGGCCCAGGCGCGCGTTGACAAATACCTGGCGCTGCTTGGCCATGTGGTACTCGGCGTTCTCGCTCAGGTCCCCCATCGCGACCGCCTTCTTGATCTCGGCCGGCAGTTCGGTAGTCAGCTCCCGCTCCAGCACCTTAATCTCTTCTTCCAGCCGCTTTTTAATATGATCTGGCATTGGCCTTCCGGAATTCTTCCCCTCAGCTTCTTTTCAGTCCTAGGACGTTCCAATCCTCGTGCAAGTGGCTTTGGCTTGAGAGTCTCAGGGAGAAAATCTCTCTGACGGCCTGCTCTTGAACCCAGGCACCACAAAACACAAGCAGGCGCGCCGGTGCCTGAACCCGCCCCGCAAATTCAATCAAAAACTCATTATACGTCCCCCGCGCGCCCTGCCCCAAGCCTGCGCCGGCCGCCAGGCATCCCGTCCGCCTGAGTTTTCTCCGCATTCAACGCCCCGCGCTCCACCCGAATCGCATTCAGCCGCGCAAAGAATCGTTCCACCGTCGCCAGTTCTCCCTCGGGAAACTCGGAAAAAAGCGCAACCGTCTGCCGTTGGATCTGGTCGTAGTAAACATGAGCCTGCTTCAGCTTTTTCGCATTCACGCTCACCAGGATGCTGCGCCGGTCGCGCGGATTGGGCGAGCGCTTCACATAGCCCACCCTTTCCAAACGGTCCAGCATCACCGTCACTCCGCCCGTGGTCAGGCCGGTGTACTCCGCCAGCTTCCCCGGCGTCGAAGGCCCCAGCAAATCCAGCACATTCACGCACTGCATGTCGGTCAGGCGAAGTCCCGCATGGTCCGCCACCTTCTGGTTGAAAAGAATCGTCCCCGCAATCAGCAGCCGCAGTTGGCGCTCCAGATTTGCGTGCAGGACATTGCGCTGGTTGCTTGACATGGCCATTCCGTTCCGCTTATTCTCAAAGAATCTTAGTTGGTAAGATACATCCTATCGCACCTGGAGGCTCCGAAATCATGACATCCGCTACCCAGAAAGCATACATAGGCCGGGGCATGGAGGGCTCCATCGCCCGCTGGTACGAGAAAACCACCCGCAAAGACATCGATGAGTTCCGCAAGCTCGCCGCCCGCCTCGCCGACCTGCTCCCCCGCGGCGGCGACGTCCTCGAAGTTGCCCCAGGCCCCGGCTTCCTCTCCGTCGAGCTCGCCCGCAACCCCAACCTCCGGGTCACCGCGCTCGAAATCAGCAGGACCTTCGTCGACCTCGCCCGTAAGAATGCCGCCGAGGCCCACGTCGCCGCCAACATCGTGCAGGGCAACGCCGCGCAGATGCCCTTCGCCGACAACTCCTTCGACCTGCTCGTCTGCCGCGCAGCCTTTAAGAATTTCGCCCAGCCCGTCCAGGCGCTCCAGGAGATGCGCCGCGTCCTGCGCCCCGGCGGCACCGGCCTCATCATCGACCTCCGTCGCGATGTCTCCATGGCCGACATCAATCGCTACATCGACGGCCTGCACCTTGGCTTCTTCAGCCGCTGGTTCACCAGCCTCACCTTCCGCTTCATGCTGCTCCGGCGCGCCTACACCGTCGCCGCCTTCCGCCAGATGCTCGCCCCCATCGGCTTCACCGGCACCCGCATTGACGCCAACGACATCGGCATGGAGGTCTGGTTGTCGAAATAACCCGGCCTCTCCGGCCCAATCAATTCGCACCAACAAATCCCAGCCACGCAGCAACCAGGGCGTTTCCAATCTGTCTCACCCAAGGGGTTCACCCCACGTCGTTAGAGACGTCAACCCCCCAATTCTGTGCAAAACCCGTCCTCAATCCACAAAGCAAACCAAATAGAAAATCCGTCAAAAGTACATTTGAGTTTTGCTCAAATTGCTATCATTAAGGTAGTTGAATTAATGAAGAAACCCGGCGTCTGCAAGCGCCGGGCCTTCCTCTTTTAATTCGACTCACCAATCGACCGGGAGCTCCGTGAGTGTCATCGAACAACTTCGCCCCTGCCATCGCCGCCAGGTTGCGCGTAGATATCCGCCGGATAGATCCCGACCTGACGCCGGACCGAATCCAGACCGAACTCTCATCCCCTGAGGAATCTAGGACCACGATCCGGGAACCCGGGTGGGGGGTGGGGGGTGTCATCGAAGGTACAGACCGGGGACATGCCTGAGAGATTGAACCGAACGAGAATGTTGACAAATGCGCTTTTTCGTTAAGGGCACGGATTTATCCGTGCCATGAGAGCCACAGAATCAGCCGGGCTTTAGCCCCCTGGGGTCTGCTTTCCTGCGCTGAGCCGCCTTTTTCATCACCCTCGAACACGCCCTTGCCACGCCAAGCGCCGCAGGCGCGCAACATACCAGCCTAGGCCGAACGGGGTCCCCGGCGAGCTTGCTCGCTGGGGCAGGAAGGCCTAGGTCGGGGTCGAGCGCAAGGACTGAGGACTGAAGGCCCGACCCATAGTTCAACCAACTGGCAACGATAATGCCGCGTTCCCATTACGCGAAAATGTACGGGGTCCTGGCCTAACTCGTTTGCTGTCATCACTGAACGGGTATATAGGGGGGTGGGGGTATCGAGGGGGGGTCTCTTCGTGTCATCGAACAATTTCGCCCCTGCCATCGCCGCCGGGTTGCTCGTAGATATCCGCCGGATTGATCCGGACCTGCCGCCGGACCAAGTCCAGACCGAACTCTCATCCCCTGAGGAATTTAGGACCACGATCCGGGAACCCGGCAGGGGGGGTGGGGGGGGTGGTATCTAACCCTTACGCATCCAGAAAGGACTGCAAGATGAGCACCGCCGCGACCTGGTCAACAACCCGCTTCCGCTCCCGTCGCCCCGCCGCGCCGCGCTTTCCCCGCCCGGCCTCGTCCAGAATCTGGTGCGCCTCCCACGTCGTCAGTCGCTCGTCCACCAGGTGCACCGGAATGCCGAACTCCGCGCGCAGCGCTTCCGCGAACTCCTGCGCCTTCCGCGCCCGCGGCCCAGCCTCGCCGGACATATTCACCGGATGGCCGACCACTGCCTCGGTAATCCCATGCTTCCGGATCAGCCGCCCGATCGACTTCAGGTCGGCCCGCGGCGTCTTGCGGTCGAGCGTCAGCAGCGGCTGCACCGTCAGCCCCAGCGGATCGGTCACTGCGATGCCGATCCGCCGGTCGCCCACATCGAACCCGGCAATCCGCGGGACTTGCTCACCTGGCTGGGGGATATCCATATTCCTTCAAACGGCTCCGGCAGATCTCCAACTCTTCCGCGGTAAACAGCGGATGCCACTTCAACTCCTCCAGAATCACCGCCTCCACCGTCAGATCCAGTCGCTTGCGCTCCCACAGCTTGGTAAATCCGGGCGCATAGTCGGGAGAATGAAGGAACCGCCGCGCCGTCTCGATGCCGCCGCATTCCTTCAGCAACTCGCCAAACAATGGCGCACTGAAACGGGCCTCTCGCTTGCCGCTTTGATACAGCTCCTGCATCCGCTGGTTGAACTCGTCGGTCAACATCCCAGCCTCCCGGTTGCAAACAGCCCCTGAGCCCAATGCAAATCAGCCGCGAAAGCATGCTGAAAACCCTTGGATAGGCCGGCACTTGATAGGTCGGACTTTAGTTCCCGACACCCGGGCCGGCAAAGCAATGTGGGTTTCAGCCTCTGCGATCTGCTTTCTCGGCTTTCCGCATCCTCCTATGCCTGGCCCGCCTCAACCGCCAGCGCGACCCGCAGCATGGTCTCCTCGTCGAAGTGCTTGCCCATCACCTGCACGCCGATCGGCAGACCCGCCTTCGTCTCGCCGCACGGCACGCTGATGCCGCAGATGCCCGCCAGCGACGCGGCGACCGAGTAGATGTCCTCAAGATACATCTGCACCGGGTCGTCGGTCTTTTCACCCAGATTAAAAGCCGGCGTCGGCGTAATCGGCGAAACGATGGCGTCCACCTCGGCGAACGCCGCCAGAAAGTCGCGGGTCAGCAGCGTCCGCACCTGCTGCGCCTTGCGGTAGTACGCATCGTAGTATCCGGCCGAGAGCGCATACGTGCCCAGCAGGATGCGCCGCTTCACCTCGGCGCCGAAGCCCCTGGTCGCGCGTCTCGCGATACATCGCGGACAGCGTGTTCGCGTCCTTCGCCCGCCGGAAGCCGAAGCGCACGCCGTCGAACCGCGACAGGTTCGCCGAAGCCTCCGCCGTCGCAATGACGTAGTAGGTCGGAATCGCGTACTTGGTATGCGGCAGGCTGATCGTCTTCACCTCGCAGCCCGCCGCGCGCAGGCCATCCAGTGCCTTCTCGATGGCCGCGCGAATCTCCGGGTCCAGTCCCGCGCCGAAGTACTCCTCCGGCACGCCGATCGCAGCAGCGCCCACTGATCCACCGGCTTCGCCAGTGCGCCGGCGTAGTCGCCCACTGGCCGGTCGCTGCTGGTTGCGTCCATCTCGTCCTTGCCCGCCAGCACGCCCAGCATGGTCGCCGCGTCGCGCACGTTGGTCGCAAACGGCCCCACGCGGTCCAGCGACGACGCAAACGCAATCAGCCCGTAGCGCGAGACGCGCCCGTAGGTCGGCAGCATGCCCACCACGCCGCAGAACGCCGCTGGCTGGCGAATCGATCCGCCGGTGTCGGTACCCAGCGTCGCTACCGCAAACCCGCCGCAACCGCCGCCGCCGAGCCGCCGCTCGATCCGCCCGGCACGCGGTCCAGCGCCCGCGGATTCAGCACCGGTCCGTACGCGGAGTTTTCGTTCGACGAGCCCATGGCAAACTCGTCGCAGTTCAGCTTGCCCAGCAGCACCGCGCCCGCCGCCTCCAGCTTCTTCACCGCGGTCGCATCGTAAGGAGGCATGTAACCTTGCAGAATCTTCGACCCCGCCGTCGCCGGCGAGCCCTGCATCACCAGCACGTCCTTGATCCCCACCGGAACGCCGGCCAGCGGAGGCAGCGCATCGCCCTTCGCGGCCATCGCATCGATCTTCGCCGCCTGCTGGAGCGCGCGCTCCTTGCTCAGCGCCAGAAAACTGTGGATCCCTTTGCCGCCCGCGCTCACCGGCACATCGTCCGCCGCAATCCGCGCGTAGTGTTTCTCCGCCAGCGCAGTCGCCGTCGTCGCCTTGCTCGCAATCGCCGCCCGCACTTCCTCAATCGTCGAACTCACAACCGTCTCCCGTATTTCACACTAGCAACTGAGCAACTAGCAACTATCTTTCAATCACCTTCGGCACCTTGAAGAAGCGCCCATCCGTCTCCGGCGCCGCTGCCATCACCGCCTTGCGGTCCAGCGACGGCCGCACCGCATCCGCACGCAGCGTGGCTCCGGTCCGCTCCGCTTCCGCGCCCAGCATCTCGCCGACCTGCGCCATCGCGGGAACGCCCGCCGTGTCCAGCTCGTTCAACTGTGCAATGTGGCCGAGGATCGCGTTCAGGTCGCGCTGCATTCGCGGCACCTCCTCGGCGGTCAGCTCCAGATTCGCCAGTTCCGCCACCCGCAGCACTTCATCCTTCGTTACCGCACCAGCCTCGCTCATCAGCCTTTGCCTTTCCAATTCCCTGTTCCCTGTCGCCTGTTCCCTGCTTTGCGTTCGAACTCGATGCGTGCAACCTGAGTCCTGCGATCCGCGCTATCTCGCGCTCCAGCACGCTGCGCAGCGAGATCATCTGCTGCAGCCACACCGCGTCGGCAACCTCGACCCGCACCACACCTGCTTCGTATCCGACGACCGCTCCGTGCTCCGCCATGGCGCGCCCGCAGGCGACCGTCCATGCCGCCGCCAGCCGGTCTTCGTCGCGCATGGTCCGCAGACTCCGCCCCAGGCTATCTCGCAACACCTCGCGCATCGCTTCCATAACCGCCCTTCGGACGGGCTAAAGCCCGTTCCTATCGCTTCTTCTCAGGGGGAACCGGTAGATGACTCCGCCGGAGATGGCAAAGAACTCCCGCTCCTCGTTGCCGAAGTGCTCCAGAATCAGGTCCGGCGAAAGCCGGATCGCCCAGTTCTTCGACCGGTTGAAGTCCAGGCTGCCGCCCAGCGCGAAGATCGCGCCGTGTGGTTGCAGTACAGGCCCACGCCGGTAAGACCGTCGCATGCGTTCTGCGCCGGCGTGCGCCCGACGTCGCCCGGCCCGGCTCCTGCGGTACCCTCATCGAATACGCCATCGGCGATGCCGCCATACGCGTGGAAGTTCAGCGCCGCGTGCTGGTTCTTCAGCCAGCGATACTGCACGCCGCCCAGCCCCATGTTCATGTACACCAGCGGCCGGTGGATGCCAGTAGATCTCAGCGTTCGGAAACACCTGGGTCGTGCCCGCCTCGCCGCGGTACTCCGCCGCCGAGTCCCCATCTGCGGCGTCAGCCAATACGTTCCCTCAATCTCGCGCGCCGCCCAGGTTCATGCGCTTGGGCAGGTTCTCGCCCGCCTTGAAGTTCATGTAGTTCAGGCCGCCGTACAGCTCATACTTGTTGTCGTAGGTAACCGGCGCGGCCGGCCCAAGCCTGGTCTGCGCCTGGGCGCTTCGTGTAGCCGCCGACAGCACACATGGCCGCCAGCAGCACAGCACACGTCATGTTCATCTTCATCCTTGGCATTCGTCTCCACTTCGGGTGCGGACAGCATCGCTGGTTTCAACCGGCATTCTGGCGTAACCAACCTGGGACGCTGTTGCGGGTTTTTCCGTCGCAATGCTTCCTCATCCAAGATATAACGTCCGGGAGACTTGCGGGTTCCAACCGCCGCCTCGCGAGGCCTCTACTGCCCCTGCGCGAGCGACAACGAAACGAAGCCCTGTGTGCCTGCGGCCACGGCAACGTTGGTCACCTCGTCCACGCCCGGAAGCTGCATCGGCGTCACGCTCACCAGCCCGTTCGCGTCGGATACGGCCACCGCATCGGACGCACCAAGCACCGGCGCCGCCGGACAAGGTCCACGCGCCGGACACGCCATCTCCGCCGCATTCACCGTCTGGTGCACCGCGACTGTCGCACCGGCCACCGGATCGCCCCGCCCATCCGTCACCTCCAACACCACCGGCAGCAAACGTCCCCGACTCCGCAATCCCCTGACCCGCGCCGCTGACTACCGCCAGTCGCCACACCGACGGATCCACGCCCACTGCGGCAAAGTTGGCGCACACGGTCGTCCACGCGCAGGCCTGTCCCGTGGCCTGCACGCCCGCCGCCAGCGGCCCAGCAATCACCGAGCCCAGCGCTTCACCCGCGGCGTTTGTGACACTGGTCGCTGCCGACACCGCGAGGCCGCTGGCGCCCGTCCAGTTGACCTCCACCGCTGCCGCAGGCGCACCATTCTCCATCACGGTCACCTGCGGGGCCCATGCGACGGTCGCTCCCGCCGCCACGTATTCCACCGGCTGCAGCGCGGCTATGCTGATCGCGACCGCATTGAATGTCTGCCGTTTTTACCGCGCCCGACTGCTGCCGCCTGCATGGTCATGGTCCCAAATGCCGTTGGCGTGACCGTGCTTGAAGCCAGGCCGGTCGCGTCGGTAAGCACCACGCAGGTTGCCGCCGCACACGGTCCAAGCAGTGCACTGCCCGAAGCGATGGAAAAGGTAACCGGGAGCCCCGCCACCGGCGTTACCCCATCGCCCAGCAGCATCCGCACCGCGAACGGAACCGCCGCAGCGGTCCCCACCGCAACCGTCCCGGACGGCGCCGACACCAGCACCATCTGGTCCGGCGCGATGTTGCTATAGGTCAGCGCGCCCGACATCACCGTCGTCCCTCCCGTGGATAGATCGACGACTGCGACATCCACCGGCCCTGCTTGGATTCGCCGCAAACGCACTCTCCGGCGGCGCAACCGCGACGATCGCCGTCGCCGTCCAACTGGATACCGACCGCGGGCACGCCGTTGACCAGTACCTGGTTGCCGGCGCGAAAGCCCATCCCGCTGATTGTGATCTGGCCGCCGCTGAGGCTGGTGTCCGCCGGCTGAATCGTGTCGGCGTACAGCACCCGCGCCTGGTAGGCAAAGTCCGGCCGGCCATCGCCGCGCGCATCCGCGATGACGAACCGCAGACCCTCCGCCTGCGTCGGTAGCCACATGCGACGGCCGTCATTCCCAGCGTGACTGGTGTTGAATGCCGACGGGCGTCGCCGCCACTGTGGGCAGTGTTCCAGTCGCGTCGGTCGCGGCCCACACGCCGATCAGCGGCATCGCCTTCGCGGTGGTCGCCTCGCCGCTCTCATCCAGGGCCGTGACTTCCAGCGTCGCCGTCCGGCCGGCCTGCGCCGTAAAGCTTGACCAGGCTGCGTGCCCATGCGCGCACAGCACCCCGGTCCACCATCCGCCGGCTGCCACTGGCTGCGGCGCCGACTCCACGCCATCGCCGCCGGTATCGCAGTTGCCGGCCGCATCGCCCGGCGCAAAGTTGGCCTGAATGGCATCCCAGCCGTACTGGTACGGCACCAGCCAGTTGCTGGTGGGCTCGCTCTCGGCTGCTCCCGACGGCGACACGCTCCCTGCAACGTACGGCCCCACCGAGTACGCGCCGATATACAGCGGATTGATCGGCTCCGTCGTCACCACCGCCACCATCGCGCCGTTCTTGCGCCCGGCGGGATCGATGTCCGGAATCCATCCTAGATTGTAGAAACCCTGCAACTGGCCGCTGGTCGAACCCATGCTGGCGGCAATCCCGGAGGCCGCGCCCGTAACCGGGTTCCCCGCATTCTGCTGGTACAGGAACCCGCTGACGGAGGAGACGTCGTACCACTCCTCGGGCGTGCTGGGCCCGCCCATGCTGCCGCTGCAACACGACATTCACGCCCTGCATTCCCTCGCCCGTAGGGAAAGCTGACCGTCCCATCCACCACGCTGGCCTGCACGTAGCTCCAGATCTTGCCGGGCGCGGGCGGCGTGGAGGGGAACTGATCCTGCACGCGCATGGGGTAGAGCGTGGTGATGGCCGCCACATCGTCGTCGCGCAGCGTAAACGGCTGCGGCAGGCACTGGTAGGTGTACGCGCCGCACACAATGTCGATGGGATGCATGATCGGCCAATGCAGCGCCTGCTCGTACAGCGGTTGCGGAGAGCTGCGTGAAGACATTGTCGTTGGTCTGCGACCAGCCCACGCCGAGCACCCGCCCGAAGGCCCGCTCCAACTGGTACTGCAGCTGCAACTGCTGCTCCGGCGCAGGCCCGGTGCAGCGCCCGTTCAGTACCAGGATCGCGTGCTGGATCAACCCCGCGGGACTGATCAGGTCGACGCTCTCCGTCACCCCGTTCTGGCGGCATTCCAGCGGGTCGCTGGCACCCGCCGCCCAGCAGCATATCGGTCACCGAGCCGTCGCTGTCGTAGATCACCGCGATCTGCACGGCCGCGTAGTTGCTGCTCTGCACGTCCTGCGGGAAACACCGGTCCGTTGCTGCCGAGGTAGGCATTTGCCCCGCTCACATGCTCCTCCAATGCGCCGCCCTGGGCCATCGTCATTGCCGCCGTGGGGACGTTCCACACCGCCGCGGCCGCAGCCACCAGCGCATCCGCCGCCGCGTGATTTACCGACGCGCTCAGGTCGCCCGGATCGGTGAAGTAGAGCGGCTGAGTCGGTGATACCACACCACCGGCCTTGCCGCTGGAGCCGGTGAAGTACGGCGGGCCAGTCACCCAGCGCGGCCCGCTCGCCCAGGCGGTGCCGATGTTCAGGAAGAATCCAAGCGCCATCAGGAGTGCGGATCGAGACCGGGCGCGTCCGCTGCAGCGGTTCCTTTGGCCGTTCGCCGCCTCAACGCGCAGCATCATCCTCCTTCACCCAGCTTCGCAGCAGGGCCAGCACGGTCGCGTAAGGCTGTCCCAGTGACGAGACGATCGTGGCCGCCGCGACTTGCGCATTCGGCAGGATGACCGGGTCGGCTTCGCCCAGCGGCGGCCCGACCGACACAATTGCCTCCGGATGCGTGGAGACGGGCAGCGCAGTTCCGTGTTCCGTGACACGGTACGAGACGGGCCGGACCGTCCTGGTCTGAATCCAGCGAAGATCGACCACGCGGCCGCCGGTCGCAGTCGCTGGCGACGCCGCGCCGCTACCGCGGATCGGGATCGCCCCGTCCATTCCGCCGACCGGAGAACTCAGTCCTGACGCACCCGGCGCATGGAGCAGCATCAGAAAGCTCTGGCCGGGCCGAAATGGCTGATCGCCCGCCGGCCACAGGCCTGCCCACTCGTGCAGTGTGTAGGTGCCGCCGCTAACCCCGCGAACGGGATCCTCCACAGCGAATTCAATCTCTACCGTCCCGGTCGCGCCGTTATCTCCATCGTGCCGGCGCACGCCAACCACCTGACCGGTAAAGATCACTGCGGCCCGCAGCACCATCGCGTGCAGCGCGTCTTCCATCGCCGCCCCCGTTTGCAGCGCAGACTGCGGCGTTTGCCCATAGCCGCATTGGGCAGCCAGCAACAAGGCCAACCCGCATGCTATCGCCGCTCTCCTCAGCGCTCGCAGGCCGCGCCTTGGTCCCGCCCCTGCGGTAGGGTCCAGAGTTGCGAACCAGCTCGTTTCTGTCTGTTTTTGTCGCATCTCCGTCGAGCCCTGAGGAACTCCCGCGACCATAGCCGCAGAATATGTGCCCAATGAATCCGACGTGAGTGTACGCAGTAGACGACGGGATATCGCGGGGAAAAACGGCACAGGACAACACCCGTGTGCCGATTCGGGAAATCTCCAGCCGAATCAGATCTCGGGATAAAAGTCGAAAAACGCCTCGATGCTAAGCCGCAGCTGCGCTTCAATCATCTCGCGGCTGCCTTCCAGCACATGCATCGTCACGTGCGCCTGGTGGCCATTCTTCAAGATTCACCGGAGCATCGCCCACCGACTCCACCTCATCCGCAGGCAGCAGCCGCATTCCATAGACCAAGGTTAGATTTGCCATGCCCGATTCTTTCACCCCTCGCGCCTGTGCGGCGAACGGCAACATGGCTCGCCATTTTTTTAGACCCAGCGCGCTCGGCTACAGCGGTTTGGTCGCTGCCGGCGCGCCGATAGCACGGCTGGACGCGCTCGCGGTCGCGTGGTGACCGGCGCGCAACTCTTCCGCGTTGCGGACCAGCACGACCACCCGCGGGTCCAGCTCGAACTTCGCCAGCGCTGCGTCCTTACGCATCTCGCGCTGTACATTCATGCCGGCCTCAGCTGCCATCGCCAGCGAGTGCAGCATTTGCTCCTCCAGGCCATTGCGCGCGTACATCTTCGCCATCTCGAAACTGAAACGCGCCCGGTCCTCCGACGTCAACACGTGCGCCGCCACCCCGCCATAGCCTTCCTGCATATCGAAGATCCCGCGGATCGAGCTTCAGCGCCTCCGCAATCTCCCGGCGCGCCCCGTTATAGTCCTTGACGCCGACGTATGCGGTTGCAAGGTTGGCGTGGTAGACAGCCTGGCGCTTTTGCAGCTTGATCGCCCGCTTGTAATGCGAGATCGCCGTCTGCGGCTGCCCATCCACGAACTCCACCGCGCCGAGATTGTTCCATGCCTCCCCGTCTTTGCGGTCCAGCTTCACCACGCGCTGGAAATAGGACCGAGCCAACTCGACGTTTCTCATCTCCAGTTCGGTCAGGCCCAGTTTGTTCATAATCGACGGCACGTTTCCGCCGCGGGCCAGCGCGAACCGGTAATAGTTCATCGCATCATCAAGGAAGCGCCTCGCGCGCAGGATGTCACCCTGCTGCTCCAGCGTCTGCGCCGTCGCGGTGGCTGGGTCCGGCAAGTGCCGCTCAATCTCCGCCCACTGCTCAGAATCATGGATCCGGTCGAGGCCGGGAGCCGCTGGGGTCAAGGTCGAAGTCTGGTTCTGCGCCGTCAGCCGTGGGGCAAGAATTGAAACGCAGAGCAGACACACCAAACCCAGGCCGAACCTGCGGGCAAGGCAATTTCTTAACGCAATCGTGTGAGCTAGAATGGGCGGGCGCATAGCACACCTCCCTTGAGATGTGTATTTTCCGCCCGCCCTCCAACCCGTGTCAACACAATATATCCTCTGCGTTTGCCGATGCAATTCGTGCGGCTGCCCCTCGGGTTCCGGCGATTGGGCTCCCCGTTTCGCGCCCCGGCCAACGCCGCCTGTTATCCACCCTTGATACAGCCACGGGTTCGATCACGGAATCTGTGGTCGAATAGTCATAGTGTGGGCTGTCCCGCCTTCCCCATGGTTTCGCGGGAACGCAGTCGGCACGGGGGACGCGGTCTCGCTCGGGAGGAGGCTGGAACACCAGGGAGACATCGATTCGAATGGCAAAAAGGGCAATCATCATCGGGGCTGGGCCGGCCGGATTGACGGCAGGCCTGGAGTTCCTCAGGCGTTCGGACATTGTTCCCGTAATCCTCGAGGCCAGCCACGAGATCGGCGGCATCTCGCGCACCATCTGCTACAAGGGCAACCGCATGGACATCGGCGGCCACCGCTTCTTCTCCAAATCCGACCGGGTCATGCAGTGGTGGATGGACCTTATGCCTCCAGAGCTGTCGGAGCCGGAGACGTCCGCCTCTACCGCGTCGCCGGCTGCGCCGAACAAGCGCCGATCGAGATCAGCTACCAAGGCAAAAGGCGGGTGGTGGTGCCCGCGCATGTGCCGGAGGAGCCGCCGCTGCGCGGCATGGGTCCACTGCTGGGCGATGCGGACGACGAGGAAGGCGAACCCCAGGAAGACACCGCGGAAGACCGTGCGGCAACGGAAGCGGAGGCCGCCTTGGTCGCAGTTGTTCCCAATCCAGCCGACCCGGACCTGGTAATGCTCATCCGTCCCCGGCGAAGCCGCATCTACTACTCTGCGCAAGTTCTTCGACTACCCCATCACGCTCACCGGCAACACCATCAAGAATCTCGGCCTGGTGCGCATGGCGCGTGTAGGAACCAGCTACATGCTTTCGCGGGT
Source organism: uncultured Acidobacteriaceae bacterium (assembly GCA_963764735.1). GTDB lineage: Bacteria > Acidobacteriota > Terriglobia > Terriglobales > Acidobacteriaceae > Edaphobacter. The sequence continues at coordinate 2,786,110 of CAVXTS010000002.1, read as the reverse complement.
GCACCAGATCAAGCCGGAAAAGAGCCTTGAGGACTTCCTGATCAACCGCTTCGGTCGCGAGCTCTATCTCACCTTCTTCAAGAGCTATACCGAGAAGGTGTGGGGCACGCCCTGCCACGAAATCTCCGCCGAGTGGGGCGCACAGCGGATCAAGGGACTCTCCCTCACGACCGCGGTCAAGCATTTCCTCAAGAAGGCCTTCAGCAGGAAGCAATCCGGCGAACTCTCGCAAAAGGGCACGGAAACCTCGCTGATTGAGCGCTTCATGTACCCAAAGTTCGGCCCGGGCCAACTCTGGGAGCACGTCGCCGACCTCATCCGCCAGAAAGGCGGCGAGATCCACATGGGGTGGAGGGCGGACAAGCTGAACTTTGCCGAGGGTCCCGAAATGCGCGTCGTCTCCATCGAAGCTGTCAGCGACACCGGTGAGCGGCGCACCTTCGCCGGCGATTACTTCTTCTCCACCATGCCCATGCGCGAGTTGCTGCGCGCCATGCAGACGCCGGTTCCCGCCAATGTGCTGGAGGTTTCGGACGGTCTGCAGTATCGCGACTTCATCACCGTCGGCCTGCTGGCCGACCGCCTGAAGGTGAAAGAGCCCGACGGCGGCCTGCTGAAGGATACGTGGATCTACATCCAGGAGCCGGATGTGCTCCTCGGCCGGTTACAGATCTTCAATAACTGGAGCCCTTACCTGGTGAGCGATCCCACCAAGGTCTGGATCGGCCTGGAATACTTCTGCTACGACACCGACGACCTGTGGAAGATGGCCGACGACGATCTGAAGCAGTTTGCCATCGCCGAGGTGGCGAAAATCGGCATTCTGGACGCGGCCGACGTCAGCGATGCCCACGTGGTGCGCGTGCCCAAGACCTATCCCGCGTACTTCGGAACCTACAGCCGCTTCGACGAGATCAAGGACTTTACCAATCGCATCGAAAACCTCTTTCTGGTGGGGCGCAATGGCATGCACAAGTACAACAACCAGGACCACAGCATGTTGACCGCCATGCATGCGGTCGACGGCATCATCGCCGGCAAGGTCGACAAGAGTGCCCTGTGGGAAATCAACACCGAACAGGAGTATCACGAGGAGAAGGCAAAAGCTTAAACTGTTCTTTCTCAGAGCGCATACCGAGGCGTCATGTCCGCGAGAAATCGAATCAGGCTGCTTGTTTTCCTGGGGCTGGTCGCGCTGGTCGTCCTCTATCGCCAGCAAATCTTTCTGCGCCTTCCGATGGCCGCGGTTTACAGAGACAAAGTGAGGCAGACGGGTGTCCAGGTCTACATTAATTACTCCTACGATGTGCTGCTGGAGAAGGACGGCGAACCCGGTTCATACCGCACCCTGGTGCAGGGCTGGAGCAAGATGCCGGGAACGCCGACCGAGTTGAGATGCCTTCGCTGGATGGCGTGTCTCACAGACGCCAACCACGCCTCCACCATCCCCATGTTCGTCTCCGGCAATGAAGTGTACGATCCGCAGGTCACCATGACCAAACATGACGTGACCTTTGTGGATGGCGATGGCGCGACCATTCGCGTCGTATTTTACCAGCCGCAATAAGCCTGAGAACATCGACATCCGAGATAGCATGGGTGTTGGCCGGACGCTTTCCGCCGGGATGGAATCGTAGGAATGGTGTACGTAGACGCCGATCGAATACCGGGCAGCACGGCGACGGCGCGGGTGGTCGTCATCGGCGGGGGGGCGATCGGGCTGTACGCCGCCAGCCAACTAACTGCCCGCGGGCGCGATGTAGTTGTTGTCGAGGCCGGCGACTCGCATCTGGGCAACTTTGCAGCGGAATCCTACGCGAGCGTGGGCCACGCGCACAGCGGCATCCGGCTGGGACGCAGCCGTAGCCTGGGCGGCACCACCAATCTCTGGGGCGGGCAACTGGTTGAGTTTCAGCCAATCGACTTTGCCGGCCGCGACTGGCTGCCGGGCTCGAAGTGGCCGGTCAGCTATGACGAGATCGCGCCATACTACCGGCCGACCTACCTGAACCTGGGAATGCCACCGCAACTGCTGAACGACGCCGACGTCTGGCGAGGGATCTCCTGCGCGCCTCCGGACCTTGGCCCGGAGTTTGAGGTGTTCTTCACCCGCTGGTTGGGCATCCCGAACTTCGCCGAGATGTTTGCCAAACAGATGCAGACCGACGCGCGCCTGTCCGTGCTGACCGGACACACGGCGGTCGGCTTTCGCGGGGCCGGAAGCCGCGTGGAGGCGGTCCAGGTGGTCGACGGCAAAGGCCAATCGCACTGGATTGAGGGCGACACGATCCTTCTTGCTGCCGGAACCATCGAGAACGCCCGGCTGCTGCTGCACGCCGCGCAGGATCCTGGCTGGCAGGCGCCGTGGAGCGGCAACGGAAATCTTGGCCGGTATTTTCAGGACCACCTGGGCGGTACGATCGCTACGTTTCAGCCGACCGACAAGCGCAGATTTTTCGAGATGTTCTCGAATGTTGCTTACGCCGGACGCAAGTTCCACCCCAAGATCCGCATGCGCGACGAGGCCCAGACGCAGCAGCAGATCTACAACACCCAGGTGTTCTTCGCGTTTGAGAGTGACGTGTCCGAACACATGGTCTACCTGAAGCAGTTTCTGCGCGCTGCGCTCTACCACCGCAAGCTGACCGGAATCGGCGATCTGTTCCGCAACAGCATCGGCATGGCGCGCTACCTGGTGCCGCTGATGTGGAAGTACGTGTGGGACCATCGCGTCTTCGTTCCCAGCTCGGCGAAGATCCAGATGCACGTGCAGGCGGAGCACGCGCCCAGCGCAGAGAGCCGCATTACGATCGACAGCAGCGCGGTCGACGCGTATGGGCTGCCGCGCGTGGTGCTGGACTGGCGAGTGAATGGGGACGAACTCACATCGCTGCGCAGCTTCGCTGTGCAGATTCGCGACGCGCTGCGATCGACCCGGATCGGCGAATTGAGGATCGACGAGGATCTGCTGGCGCTCAACCCGAACTTCCTCGCCAGACTGGGAGACACCTACCATCAGGCCGGCGGCGCCAATATGGCCGCGTCCGAGCAGGACGGAGTGGTGGACAAGAACCTGCGCGTCTTTGGGACGGAGAACCTCTACGTCGCCGGTGCCAGCGTCTTTCCCACGACCAGCAACGCCAATACCACCTTCACCGCGCTGACGTTTACCACAAGGCTGGTCGATCACCTGGATGGCGCTGGCCCGAAGCAGGCGTGATTTGCTGAAAAGATTGGTGTCCCCAACGGGACTCGAACCCGTGTTACCGCCGTGAAAGGGCGATGTCCTAACCGCTGAACGATGGGGACCGGAGCCGCATGGAACGTGCGTTCTGCGCTCTCATCCATCTTTAACGCTACCAATTCGAGCACATGGTGTCAAAAGGAACCTGAGACTCGACTTGCGACGCTCCTGGCGTGCGAACGAGGACGCGCAGATAATGGACGCGAAATCCACGGGTGGGTTGCGAGTAGGATGTTTCGAGACGCGAGTCTGCATCTCTTTCTATTCCGCAAAGGCACCTGTTCCGATGAATCCTTCCGCAGCAAACACTCCCATCTCCGGCCGCATCGACGCCGGACGAATTGAAGTCATCACCGGCCCCATGTTTTCCGGCAAGAGTGAAGAGCTGATTCGCCGCCTGAAGCGCGCCCGCATCGCGCGCCAGCGGGTGGCCTGCTTCAAGCCCGACATTGATCTGCGCTACCACCGCACCGCGATCGCCTCGCACAGCGAGCAGACCCACGAGGCGGTGACTGTGGCCAACGTCGCCCGCCTGCGTGAGGCAATCTATAAACTGCTGCCCGAGGTCGAGGTGATCGGGATCGACGAAGGGCAGTTTTTCGACCAGGCGGTTGTGCAACTCACCGGGGAGCTGGTGCACCTGGGCAAGCGCATCCTGATTGCCGGGCTGGACACCACCTTTACCGGCGATCCGTTTGGGCCGATTCCAGCGCTGATGGCCATTGCGGACGAAGTGACGAAGCTGTCGGCGGTGTGCATCGTCTGCGGCGCGCCGGCTGTACATACCCAGCGGCTGGGCGCCAGCCGCGAACTGGTCGTTGTGGGTGCGGCCGGGATGTACGAGGCGCGCTGCCGCAACTGCTTCCGGCCATACCTTGAAGCGCCGGAGGAGGCGCAACTGGAGCTGCCGAACGCCGTTTGACGTGGTCGATCCAGCAGGGGTGTCGATCTTTCGGGGAATGAGTCCTGAATGGCCGCCCCCCACCCCCTCGGGTTCCGGGATCGTGGTCCCAAAATACTCATTCGACAGCGGTTCGATCTGGATCAGATCCGTGCTGGATCCGGGATCGATTCGGGGATATCCGGATTGGCGGATTTGCCCGGTGGCTTAAATGCAAAGACACGGCGGGACGCCGAGTCTTCCTTGTTGAATCCACTAAGTTAATGATAGCAAATACCCCATAACTCAACTGTACTTTTGCGCGAAATTTGATGTCGCTTGCTTTGTGGATTGAGGACGGATTTTGCACAGGTGAGGGGCCTTGACATCTCTAATGACGTTGGCTGTGTCAAGGGCGAAGTGGGGCGTTGGCGTGGGGAGCGGGGTCAAGGGCGCCGTACTTTGGCGTTCATCTTGACCCTTGACGCCAAAAATTTTCGGGGTGCTTTGCGGGCGGGGGGGCGGCTTGCGGCACGGTGAGGCTGGAGGACCTGTTGCTGGGGCGGCGTAAGCTGGTGAAACAGGAACGCGAACGCGTCTTCGCACCGGGGCGTTAGCCAGCGTTGAAGCTGCTGCGCTATGCTTTGTAGACGCAGTTCCAAGGAGAATCGCCTATGCGCCTCATTCTCGCAGCCTCTGCTTTTTCGCTGTTCGCCTTTACCCTGACCGCGTGTCCCGCCCGGGCCCAAGGTGCGGCCGCGCCGGGGACTGCCCCCGCGCCGGTAGTGGTTCCCATCAAGACAGCCACGGGCCAGGATGCCGGCAGCGCGACGTTTCGTCAGGGGAGAAGCGGCAATCTGGTGGTGGTGGTTTCGCTGAAGAACCTGCCGCCGGGCGATCATGCCGTACACATCCACCAGAACCCGGTGTGCGATGCGCCCGCTTTCACGACGGCGGGGGGGCACTTCAACCCGGACGGCAAACAGCACGGCCTGAAGAACCCGATGGGACACCACAACGGCGACCTGGGCGACAACATCACGATCGGCGCGGACGGCACGGGCACGATCACCTACCGGGTAAGCTACCTGACGCTGATGCCGGGTATGCCGACCTCGGTTGAGGGCCACTCGATTATGGTGCACGAGAAGGCCGACGACCAGATGACCGACCCGACTGGGAATGCGGGCGCGCGGATTGCGTGCGGCGTGATTCCGGCAGCGCCGGCGGCAACCCCTTAGACTCGGGCAGGCTGCGGGCTGGCGCATGACAATTGTCACCCTGGGACCGGTGTGCGCCGGGCCTATAATCGCTGCGAATCGAATGGGGCTCCACATGCGGCATCGAAATCGTGCAATCGTTTTTCTGGCCGTGCTGCTGCTGGCGGCGGGCGCGGCACTTGGGCAGGCGGCTGCGCCGGCTGCGGCAAAACTTGAGTTTGATGTAGCTTCGGTGCGGCCTTCGGCGCCGCTGGACATGCAGAAGCTACAGGCAGACATGCAAGCCGGCAAGATGCCGAATTTCGGCATGCACCTGGACGGCCTGCGCGCCGAGTACAACTACATGTCGATGAAGGAGCTGATCGTTGCCGCGTACAAGGTGAAGCCATACCAGATCGCAGGGCCGGCCTGGCTCGACACCGAGCACTACGACATTGCAGCGCGCATGCCCGAAGGGTCAAAGAAGGACGATGCGGCGGCGATGCTGAAGACGCTGCTGGAAGACCGCTTCAAACTCGCGGCACACGTCGAGCAAAAGGAACAATCGGTGCAGGAACTGGTGGTGGCGAAGGGTGGGCCGAAGCTGAAGGAGGTGCCAGCGCCCCCACCGATCGACGAGGACGCGCCGCTGAAGCCGGGCGAGAGAAAGATCGATCTCCCCGATGGTCCCGCGCGCTACACGCAGACCATCGACCTGAAGGCGGGCGGGATGACGGCGGTGGTGAACATGGGCACGCGCGGAACCTACAACCAGAAGATCGACGGCGTTGCGCAGACGGTGCGGATCGACGGCACCGGAGTCTCCATGGCCGGCCTTGTGGATATCCTTTCGCAGATTATGCAGATTGGCGCCCCTGGCTCGCGGCAGGTGGTCGACAAAACGGGGCTCACCGGGCATTACGAGATTTCCCTCACCCTCTCGCTGGCCAGCCTGATCGAGGCGGCACGGGCGCAGGGTGCAGATGCAGGGGCGGGTTCGGGCAGCAGCCCAGGCGGCGGCGTCGCCCAGGCGTCAGATCCGGGAGGGGCGGGTTTGAGCGTCACCGCTTCCGTAGAAAAGCTGGGGTTGAAGCTCGAGTCGGGCAAGGCGGTGATCGAGCAACTGGTGGTGGATCAGGTAGAGAAGACACCGACGGAAAACTGAACGGACAGTTTCAGGTTGCTAGTTGCGGGTTGCTAGTTGGGCGGTGAGTGCGGGGTGATGGAGCGCGTCCGTTCGGGATGTAGGCGAGGCAGGTTCTGGCGGTGGGTGGGTGGCGCGATCGCCAGTGTTCTGTTGGTCGTGGTGGGTGCGTTTGGATTCGCGAGCGCGCAGCAGCCGAAGCTGACAGCGCCGGACGCGAACGTCACCTTTCGCAAGGTCAAGATCAAGCCGCACAAACCTGGCGATGACGGTATGTACGGGTATGAATTGCGCGGACGGAACTTCACCGCGCACAACACCTCGCTGCTGCAGCTGATCTCCTATGCCTACGAGGTGCAGGCGAAACAGGTGGTGGGTGGGCCGGACTGGATCGATACAGATCGCTACGACATTACAGCCACGGTGGACGAGAAGGACGAGCCGACGCATCAGCAACTGCGGTCGATGATGAAAAACCTGCTGGCCAGTCGCTTCCACTTCGTATTCCATGCCGACAAGCAGGAATTGCCCTGCTACTTCCTGACCGTAAGCGCGAAGGGGCCGAAGCTGACGACCAGCCAGGAGGGAGGGACGCTGCCCGGCATTTCCATGACGCCGGAGCCGGATGGGCTGGCGGTTTCCGCCCGCAACGCCAGCATGGAAGACTTTGCCATCTACCTGCAGTTGATCCTGCTGGACCGGCCGGTGGTGGATTTTACGCGGCTGACGGGGCGGTTCGATTTTCACTTCCGGTATATGCCTGACGGCTCGGAGTTCAACGGGCATCCGCCGGCGCTGCCACCGGGCCCCCGGGGGATGGAGCCGGCGCCAGCTCTGTTTGCGGCGCTCGAGCAGCAGGCTGGGTTGGAGTTGGAAGCGCAAAAGGCCTTCATCGACGTGGTCGCGGTCGATCGGGCGGACAGGCCCTGAAGACAGTTGTCAGTTGTTAGTTGTTAGTTGTTAGTTCTGGATGCGGATGACGATCATCCGCCCTTCGTGCACTGCGAGCTGGCGCACTGGCGCCTTTTCCTATTGAACCAACCGGGAGGCCGCTGCGTATAGCGGGGCATGGGCGTTCTGCAAATGGCGATTCCGGCATCGGGGATTTTTCCGCACTCGCCCCGTGGCGGCAGGCGGGCACCTGCAGCCGGCCCCGGCTCACCGCCAAGAGGTACACTTCTGCCAGCGTCCGATCCAGCTTCCGCGACGGCACATCGGACGACCAGGCAAGAGGCGATATTGCAACGCACCCCAAGTCAGTTGGCAGCGCAGCAGACCGAGCAGGAGGCGCTCAACCGCCTGGTGCGCCAGTGTATTGCCGGCGACCAGCAGGCCTGGCAACAGCTTGTGATGGCGCAGCACCGGCGCATTTACGGCATCTGCTACCGGTTTACCGGCTCAGCCAGCGACGCCGAAGACCTGACCCAGGACGTGTTCCTGAAGCTTTACCGCAACCTGGGAAGCTTTGACACGCAGAAGGGCAACTTCAACACCTGGCTGACCACGCTGGCGCGGAACCTGCTGGTCGACCACTTCCGGCGGACGCGCCTGGAGCGCGCCACGGACTCGCTGGACGCCAGCCTGAGCGCAGAGGACGGCGGCCTTGGCGGGTTGAGTCTGGGCGACCGGCTGGCTGATCCGCGCCCATCGCAGGAGTCGCACGCATCCGGGCTGGAGCTGAAGGTCCGCATCCAGCAGGCGCTGGCCCAGCTCTCGCCGGAGCTGCGCGAGGCAGTTGTCTTCCGCGACCTGGAAGATATGGATTATAAGGAGATTGCGCAGGTCCTGCGCATTCCGGAGGGGACGGTGAAGAGCCGGATCAGCCGCGGGCGCGGGGAACTTGCGAGGCTGTTGCAACGTATAGAAGGGCAGGTGGTTTAAGTGGCAGACCGGAGACAATTCGGCAACCCGAAGGTGTTCGAGTTCGGGGACAGAATCGCAGGCAATCAGCCCGACGGGGGGCACTGCGCACAATGCGAGGCCATGCTGGCCGACGCGCTGGACGGCACACTTTCTGCCGCCGACCAGGAGATTTTCGACGTGCACATGGCCGAATGTGGCCCATGCAGCCAGACGCTGGCCGACGCGAAGCGTGGAGCCGCGTGGCTGGAAATGCTGCGCAATCCCAGGCCGGAGCCTCCGGCGGAACTGCTTGAACGCATTCTGGCGCAAACCAGTGAGGCCCAGGCTGTTCCGGGTATGCAGCCGGCTGGATTCCCGAGCGGGTCGCCGATCCCCATCGCCGCGCTGGCGCCTGGCTACGGGTCTGCAGGATCGTATGGCAACGTGGTGCCGTTCCCGGCTCGCGTGGCCGCCGCGTTCCGCCGCAGCGCGTTTGGCCAGATTGCACTGCAGCCACGCCTGTCCATGACCGCCGCGATGGCTTTCTTCTCTATCGCGCTCACCATGAACATTATGGGTGTGCGCCTCCAGGATCTGCGTGCGAGCGACTTCCGACCCTCCAGCCTGCGGCGCGACTTCTACTCAGCCAACGCGCAGGTGGAGCGCTACTACTACGGGCTGCGCGTGGTTTACGAGCTGGAATCGCGCGTGCACGATCTGCAGAGCGCAACGGACAACGGCGACGCCGGCAGCCAGAGCACTCCGCAAAGCGCATCGCCCGCTCCGCAGGCCAGCCCGGACGGCCAGGCCCCGGCGGAGCACCCTGACCAACCTGGCCCGGCCGGGCCGCAGGACCAGAAGCGGCCCGCAGCCAAACCCGCTCCGAACTCCGGCACCAGCCGCTTCGAGCGCGCCGGCCATCTGGTGTGGGTCGCCGCCGCCGTGACGAAGACAGACGAGACCCCGGAAAGCCAATTGGACGGGCGGACGCCCGCCGGCCCTGCTGACTCCCGTTACGAACGAGCGGAGGAAACCCTGGTATGAACTGCGCAAACCATCCCGACCGTGAGCGCACAGCCTTCTGCCAGAACTGCGGCAAGCCGCTTTGCAACGAATGCGTCCGCACCCGCGGAAACTCTATCTTCTGCGAGCCCTGCGTCGCGAGCATCGGCGCGGCCACCCCGTCGGCCGGTTACCCCTACCCTGGCCCGGGGTATCCCCCGCCCGGGCAACCAACCCCGCCGCCCGCGCCAGGCGAACCCAACCCCACACTTGCGGCCCTGCTCGGTTTTATTCCGGGGGTGGGCGCCATGTACAACGAGCAATACGGCAAAGGACTGGTGCACCTGCTGGTGTTCGCCGTGCTGGTCTCGCTGTCGCACGATCTGGGCATCTTCTGGCTCTTCGTCTGGGGCTGGATCTTTTACATGGTGATCGAGGCCCACCATACCGCGCGCGCCCGGCGCGATGGCACTCCTCTGCCCAATCCATTCGGGCTCAACGACATCACAGAGCGCCTCGGGTTCGGCAGGGCCTGGCCAGGGAACGCGCCCGGCTCGCCCCGGTACGGCGATCCCATGGCCCCACCCGCGGCTGCGGAGACCCCCAATGTTCCACCGGCAAATCCTGCCGCTCCGCCCTACGGCTACACGTATACGCCACCGGTTGCGCAATGGGCCGCGCCGCACGATGCGTACTCGTATGGCGTGCCCCCTACTCCGCCCATCCCTCCGATTCCACCGGTTCCTGTTGTGCCGCCTTATCCTGACCCGAACCTGCCTTACCACCGCCGCCTGCCGACCGGAGCCATCTGGCTCATTGTCCTGGGTTTGTTCCTGCTGGTGGGCAACACAGGGCTCTTCCACATTCTGCCCGGGCGCCTCTTCGGCCCGCTGCTGGTGATCGGTGTCGGCGTATGGATCTTCGTTCACAAGATGACCACGACCGGCCCGGGTATGGAGAACGACGGCACTCCGCTGTACCACTGGCGCCTTATGCGTGCCCTCAGTGGCGCGGCCTGGGTCCTTCTGGTCGGCGTGATCTGGCTGCTCGATGCCCTGCGCATTCTGCGCTGGTCCACCAGTTGGCCGGTGTTCCTGATCGCCGGGGGCATCCTGCTTATCCTGAGGAGTTCCATGTACAGATACGGGGGCGGCTACCCACCCTATCCCGGCACAAGTACCGCGCCGCCCATCGCTCCGGTCGTGACGACCGGGAACGCGGCCAGCGAGCAGGGGCATGTTGAGCGGGCTCGTTTTGAATCGGAGCCCGATGAACCCGGCAACGGCCAGGAAGGAAGGTAAAATCATGGCCGGCTATCCTCCAGGAGTTCCGCCTGTACCGCCGGTGCCACCACCGGGATATGACCCCCGCGCCCAGCGCCGCATGATGCGCGACCAAGCCCGCGCTCAGCGCGCCGCCTTCCGCGCGCAAAGAGACCAGATGCGCTACCAGATGCGCAGTCTGCGCCGCGGCTCCGTTCTGGGGCCCATTCTGCTGATCGCCATCGGCATCGTCTTCCTGCTGTTGGAGACCGGTCGCCTAAATCACCAAGGTTTCTGGGACTGGTACGGGCACTGGTGGCCCCTACTGCTGGTCGTTGCCGGACTGATTGTGCTGGCGGAGTGGGGGCTCGATCAGTTCAGCATGCGCGACCCGCAGCGGCCCCCCTACCGTCGCTCCATCGGAGGCGGGGTGGTGGTGCTGCTGGTGTTGCTCGGCATCAGCGGCATGGTTGTGGAGACAGCCCACCTGCACGATGCGGCAAACCGCTGGTTCGGCGGACCTTTCGACCCTGGCACGTTGGACGAATTTTTTGGCGACAAGCACGAGTCCGATCAAACCGTGGACCTCGCGCTGCCTTCCGGCGGCTCGCTGACGGTCGTCAATCCGCGCGGTGACGTTACCATCGATGGCACCAGCGATGACAACCAGATCCACGTGGCCATCCACAAGGAAGTCTATGCCCGCGCCGATTCGGACGCCGACGAAAAGGCGCAGAAGCTGACTCCGTCCACGAGCACATCGGGCTCCGCCGTCACCGTCACCATGCCGTTCATTGACGGCGCGCGCGCCGACCTGGTTGTTCAAGTGCCGGCCGCCGCCGCGTCCACGGTAACCGCCAACCACGGCGACATTCATGTCGCATCCATCAAGGCGCCGGTCACTGCGACCGCCAACCACGGCGACATTGATCTCTCCGCCATCAGCGGCGCAGCCATCGCCCACATCAACAACAGCGGCTCGTCCATCTCCGCGCACAGCATGGATGGCGGCATTACGGTTCAGGGCCACGCGCAGGACATAACCCTAACCGACATCATTGGACCGGTGACGCTAACCGGCGAGTTCTTCGGCACCACGCACCTGGAGCACATCAACGGAGCCGTCCGCTTCCACACCAGCCGCACCGACTTGCAGTTCGTCCGCCTGGACGGCGAGGCCGAGATCAGCGCTTCGGGCATCTCCGCCGACCAGGTGCTGGGCCCCGTGGTGTTGACCACGAGCAATCGCAACGTCAGCCTGGAGCGCCTGGCCGGCGACATCGCGGTCACCAATAAGAATGGAAGAATCGATCTGACCGCCGCGCCCACCCTGGGCACCATCACGCTGGAAGACCGCAACGGCTCCATCGAGGCCACACTGCCGGAAAAGGCCAGTTTCACCGTGGACGCTGACACCACCAACGGAGACACGTACACTGACTTTTCTCTTGGCACGAGGGAAAGCGACAGCCGCAAGAGCATCAGCGGAACCGTAGGCGCCGGAGGCCCAACCGTTCGCATCACGGATGCCAACGGCGACATCTCCATCCGTAAGGGGGACATCCCTCCGCTGGCGCCAAATCCACCGGCGGCGCCGAAGATCACACTCGTCCCGCCGACGCCCCCGGCCGCGCACGCGAAGAAGCACTAGGGATCGTCGCGCAGTCACGCCCATGCGTGGAACGGGGGCAGGCTCGCGCCCGCCCCGTGAGTCTCACTTAGGCAGCGATATCTATTTCAGCCCCTTCACATACGCTGCCAGCGCTGCGGCCTGGTCGGCGGTGACCGTGGTCATCGGCTTGACGTGCGGAGCCTTGGCTTCGCCGCCCTTGGTCAGGACGTCCGAGACCTTCGCCGAGCCTGCGATCTTGGGAGCCATGGGCGGCTTGCCCTGTCCCTGGTCGCCATGGCACATGGAACACTTGGTCTTATACAGCGTGGCGCCGTCCTGGGCCGAGGCCTGCAGAAAACCCAGGGTTGTGAAGGATGCGAGAACTGCGGTTGCAATGCGGATGTTCATTGATTCTCCTCTTTCTGAATAATTTTGAAGCTGCGTTGCGGTTTTCCTTTGTCACTATTCTTGCGGCAGCCCGCTCGCGGGCTTGGCCTGAGTGTCTTTCGGTTGCGATCCGGCCTCCGCCAGCGTCTGCGTGTCCAGCGGATGCTCTTCGCGGTAGTGCTCGGCAGACATGCTGCCATCGCGCCATGCCCAGTTCATGGGGTAGACATCGGGGTCGAAGAACACCTGATAGAAATGCCAGACCAGGATGGCGAGGGTGGCCAGAATGGCTTCGTAGAAGTGCACTGCCGTGGCTGCGTCGATCCACCAGCGCGCAAGCAGATTGCCGACCGAAACCTTGGCCCACAGCATGATGCCGGTGACGGCCATCAGGGCAGTGCCCCAGACCAGCGCCCAGTACTCAGCCTTTTCGGCGTAGTTGAAGCGCGCGTACTTCGGCTTCTCTTTGCGGAGGCCGAGGTAGTAGAGCATGGTGCCCCAGGCGTCGGCGGCATCTTTCCACACGGGCAAGAGATCGCAGATCAGCTTGCGACCGTCCGTGCTCAGCGCGACGTAGAAGATGTGGTAGACGCCGTCGGCGATCAGGGCGACTCCAGCGATGCGGTGAATGATGCTGCGCCAGTGCTCGCTGAGGCCCAGCAATGACGCGAACCAGGACTCCGGGAAGCGCAGCGCAAAGCCGGTGACCACCAGGACGAAGAAGCTGCTGAGCAGGACGAGGTGCTGCCAGCGCTGATTGGGCGTCATGCGGACGACCAACCGCGTCTGCAGGTGGCGGCGGGCGCGGGTCTTGGCGCGCCACAGGATGGCGTTGTGCAGGAACATGCCACCGATAACCAGCACGATCAGCGGAATGTAGAACCAGCGGATCCAGCGCACCGCGACCGTGCCCGCATCCCTGGCTGCGCCGCCGTCGATGTCAACATGCACCTTGGCGCGCGTGAATTTGGTAGTGACGCCTTTGTGGCACTGCCCGCAGGTCGCGTCGAGATTCGCGGGATTGATGGTGGAGCGAGGATCGCTGGAGGGCAGGATATTGTGCACGCCGTGGCAACTGGAGCAGTTGGCCGCCACCACCGAACCGCCCTGCGAGGCCAGTCCGTGATAACTGTCCAGGTAGCTGGACACGCGGTTGCCCGCCACGCCGAACTCCTGGGTAAGCCGCACGCCCTGATGACACCCGGCGCAACTGTCGCGGGTCAGGCTCTGGTCGGCGGACGCGTTGCTGGAACTGCCGGGCGCCCCGCTCACGGTATGAATGGTGTGGATGCCATGGCAATCCGTGCAGACCGGCGCCAGCGTGTTGCCGCGCGCGATGGCCTGCCCATGGATGCTCTGGGTGTACTCGGTTTGCACGCCGGCGTGGCAGCGGCCGCAGGTTGCGGGCACGTTGAACTTGTTGATCAACGACTTTTCGTCGTTGGCGGGAAGAATGTCGTGCGCGCCGTGGCAGTCGGTGCAGACGGCAGCCTGCTGCGAGCCGTTGGCAACTGCCCGGCCATGTACGCTCTCCTGGTAACTGACAAACGGCTGCGCGCTGTTGCCGGTGGACTCCATCAGGAACTTCTGCCCGTGGCAGCCGCCACATGTGGCGGGGATGTTGGAGTGGTAAATCTTCGATTTGGGATCGCTGGCCGGCAGAACGGTGTGCGCGTCGCCATGGCAGTCTACGCAGGTCGCGGGCACGCTGCCATCGGGTTTCTTCGCCATCGCGTGGTAGCTGTGCGAGTAGGCGGTTTGCTGGTCGGCGTGGCAGGCGGCGCAACTGATCTTCGCGGGGGTTTCGGCATGCGGCGAAGACTTGACGTCTTTATGGCAGTCCACGCAGGCAAATGTGCCGCCGTGGACCGACTGTTTCATCTTGTCCGCATCTATATATAGGCTGGCTGGTTTGCCGTTGGCGGCGGGGCTGGTCAACGTCGGGTCGGAGTGGCAGGCCAGGCACTCCGCATCCTTGGGTTTGTGCTGGGCGGATTTCTGCTGGGACTGGGCGAACGGGCACAGGAACAGCAGGGTCGCGATGGTGCTCAGCGCGCGAATTTTCCCTGCAAATCTCATGCACCCAGTTGACGCCGATCAGGGCACGGTTTCGGTGACTGCTATCACAAAGGGCCGGCCCGGTTTGGCGGGGCGGATGTGACTGAGGATGCGGGGCTTGGGAGAGTTATTCGGCCAGGGGTTCGACCGCTGTGCTATGCTGCGCGTGGAATCAGGAGGAACGCCCATGCCGAAGTTTGTGATCGAACGCAATCTGCCAGGTGCGGGGAGCCTGACGCCGGAGCAGTTTAACGCGATCGCGCTGAAATCCTGCTCCGTGGTGCGCAAACTGGGGCCGCAGTTGCAATGGCTGGAGTCCTTCGTCACCGACGACAAGATCTATTGCATCTACATCGCGCCCGACGAGGCGACCGTCCGCGAACATGCCAAGCTGGGTGGCTTCCCCGCCGACTCCGTCCAGGTCGTCCGCCGGATGATCGACCCCACTACAGCTGAAGCGTGAATTTTCGGAGTGCCTCAGCTCTCACGACCAAGTCCATGCTTCCATATGCGGTCCAGATAACCACGCGTGCGCGCCCATGACTGCTCCAGAGGATGGTTCAAGTCACTCCTTCACATTCACGCCGAGGGCTTTCATTTTGCGATAAAGATGCGAGCGCTCAAGGCCGAGCGCTTCCGCGGTGCGGCTGACGTTGCCGTGGCACTCGTCCAGTTTTTTGAGGATGTAGTCGCGCTCGTAGGCCTCGCGGGCTTCCTGCAGCGTGGAGAATTCTTCGCCGCGCCCAGGCCTTGCGCCATCGCGGCCCACCAGCACGGGCAAGTGCTTGCGTTCGATGCGCTGCGTCTTTGGATTCAGGATCAGCACGCGCTCCACCAGGTTGCGTAGCTCGCGCACGTTGCCGGGCCAGTGGTATTGGCGCAGCGCGTCCAGCGCGTCCGGGTGCATCTCCACGTTGGGGCGGCCGTATTGCTTGCCGAACTCCTGCAGAAACTCCTTCACCAGCTCCGGGATGTCTTCCTTGCGGTCGCGCAGCGGCGGCACGAAGAATGGAATGACGTTGAGCCGATAGAACAGGTCTTCGCGGAAGTTGCCCTTCGCAATCTCATCTTCCAGGTCCTTGTTGGTCGCGGCGATGACGCGCACATCGACATGGACCGGGTGGGTGGCGCCGACGGGGAGAAAGCGCTGCTCGTCCAGGGCGCGCAGCACGCGGGCCTGCGTCTTCAGGCTCATGTCGCCAACTTCGTCGAGGAAGAGTGTGCCCCCGTCGGCGCGTTCGAACGTCCCGCGCTTCTCCGCCGGCGCGCCCGGCGGCCCGGCTGCGATGGCTCCGCGGCGGTAGCCGAAGAGTTCCGTCTCGATGTGGTCTTCCGGGATGGCGGCGCAGTTCAGTTCGACGAAGACGCGGTCCTTGCGCAGACTTTCGGCGTGCATGGCGCGGCCGATCAGCTCCTTGCCGGTACCGGATTCGCCGTAGATGAGCACGCGGCCGTTGGTAGGCGCCATTAGCTTGATCTGCTGACGCAGCGCCTTCATCGGCACGCTGTTTCCGGTGACGCAGGCGCGGAAGCTGAGCTGGCGCACGAACTCCTGGTTGTCTTCGCGGAGCTGGCGCGCGCCAATTGCGTTTTTGAGCACGATGAGCGTGCGGTCCAACGACAACGGCTTTTCCAGGAAGTCATACGCGCCCAGCTTGGTGGCGCGCACCGCGGCCTCGATGGTCCCGTGGCCGCTGATGATGATGACCTCGGGCAGGTGCGCAGTATCCATCTGGCGGATGTCGGCGAGCGCGTCCAGGCCGTCACGGTCCGGCAACCAGATGTCCAGCAGCACAACATCGTAGATGGCGTCGGCCAGCAGCGTCAGCGCCTCATGCGCCGTGGCGGCGGTCGTAACCACGTAACCTTCTTCGCTGAGAATACTCTCCAGCGATTCGCGGATCTCAGCTTCGTCGTCGACGATGAGGACATGGTTCATAAGGGTAGTCGCTAGGCACTCGGCACGAGGCTCGTGGGGACATTGGTGGCTTCGGGCGTGGAGTCGCTTTCGCCGTTGCCGGTCGCCGGGCACAGCTCGACGATGAATTTTGCCCCGGCGGGTTCGTTCTTCTCAGCGCGGATGGTGCCTCCGTGTTCCTGGACAATCTTGGCCGCGATCGCGAGTCCCAGACCCGTCCCGCGCTGCTTGGTCGAGAAGTAGGGCAGGAAGAGACGCTCGCGCATCTCGTCGGTAAGGCCGGAACCGGTGTCGGAGACGGTAAGCTCAGCCATGCCGCTGGGCAGCAGGGTGGTGCTCACGCGCAACTCGCGCAGCAGGCTCTGCTGCATGGCTTCGGCGGCATTGTCGATCAGGTTGCCCAGGGCACGCTTCATCGCCTCGGGATCGGCCAACACCAGCGGAAGATTCGGCTCCAGTCGTTTGACCAGGCGAATGTTCTGCAGGCGTCCGGCGAAGAGTGCGAGCGAGTTCTCGATGATGGTGTTCAGGTCGGCGGGACGCGGCTGCGCGGTTGGAAACTGCGCCAGAGCGGCGAACTGATCTACCAGCGACCTCATACTCTCGACCGATGACGAAATGACCTCGCTGGATTTGCGGATCACCGCAACCGACGGCGACTCGACCTGCGCCTCGGCGAGGGTCGTGGCCAGGCGACCGATATGGCGGTGGATCTGTTCCGCCGAGAGCGAAATGGGCGTCAGCGGATTCTTGATCTCGTGTGCCACCCGCCGCGCGACTTCCTTCCAGGCCGACTGCTTCTGCGCACGCAGCAATTCGGTGGCGTTCTCCAGAACCAGCACGTAGCCGTGGTGCGTGCGGTCCGTGCCGATTCCCGTCTCCAGCAGCGCCACGGTGACCAGCAGATACATCTTCATACCGCCGTTTCCGTGAGGCCCGCTAGCCATCTCCATCTCGCCCGAAGCTGCACCCATGCGGTGACTGCGCCGCAGCAGGTGGTCCAGCGACTCCATCGCCTCAGTGGGAAAGATCGTTTCGATGGCCGTGCCGATGAATGGCGTCTGTCCGCCGGGGTCCAGCATCTCAGCGAGGGCGCGATTGGCGAGGACGACGCGGCGCTGGGCGTCGAGAGTGGCGACGCCGTTGGGGATGGTTTCGAGCATGGTCTCAAGCTCGCGGCGGCGGGCTTCCAGGGTGGCGTTGGCAGCGGAGAGTTGCGCATTGGAAGATTCCACCGCCTGGCGGCTGCCCTCCAGATCGGCGGCCATGTGATTGAAGCTGCGCACCAGCTCGCCCAGTTCCTCCGTGGCGCTCTCGCCGACGCGGTGGGCGTAGTCACCGGCTGCGATGGCCGCCATCGCGTCCGCCAGCGCTTCCACGGGCTTGGTCACCTGCTTGGACAGGTGCAGCGCCAGCCAACTGGAAGCGAATAGGGCCAAGCTGGTCAACATGAGCAGCAGCAACAGGTAGAGGTTGCGCACTCGACGGCGCTGGCGATAGGCGACCCAGTAGGCATCCACCGCCTTCTGAAAATGCGCCATGGTGGCCGCCATGCCATTGGGCATGGGCAGCCCTGCCACCACTGTTCCTCCTCCTTGAGGGATGGCAGCCGTGCCCAGCGCGTAGTCCACATCACCTACGGAGAAGATGGGAAGATCCGTGCGCTGGGCCACCGCCAGGATAGTAGCGTCCAGGTCGCCCGCCGTATGCACCGGGATCGGCGCCCGGGCGGACGGCGGTTCTGCATCTTCATCGGCAGAACTGTTCGGAGGGATCGACGGCTTAACCTGCGCCGGGCCGACGGCGCGTTGCGGCATGTTGAACGCAGCGACTGAATGGCCTCCTCGGTAGACAATCGCAAAGCCGCCCTGCAGCGTAGTCTCGTGCAGCAACAGGACGCGCCCGTCGGCCGCTGCGCGGTCGGCGTTCGGCACGGCATTCAGCGCCGTCTCGGCGGCGGGGAGCGACGCGGCAATCGACTCGGCTTCCGCCCGCGCATTCGCCGAGGTGTACTGTGCTAGTTCCAGCGCCAGCGTGTTCGAGTCGTCTCGCATCTCGTTGGGGTTCTGCGAGAACCAGCGATCGACGGCGCGGTTCATCAACTCATAGCTGAACAGATACATGAAGATGATAGGGATCAGCGACACCAGCACCGCTCCCCACAACATGCGCGTCCGCAGCCGTGTGCCCAATACGCGGCTGCGCTGATCTGCATACAGCTTCAGCACGTTGCGTGCCAGCAAAACCAGCACCACAACAAACAGCAGGAAGGCGACAAAGGACAGGCCGATGAAGAGGATGGTCTCTTCCGTGGTCGCGGGGTTGAGGAAATTGTTGAAGGCGTTCATCGCGGTGAACGCGCACAGCAACACAAACAGCACAGATCCGAGGGCGATTACTACCGTCTTCCTCCGGTTTGTGCTCGTAGCCATGGAATGCCTCTCCGTCAGTGACACGATTATAGGCGGACGGTCCGGCAGCGGGTCATTCTCGCCCTGCATTCAATGGGTTGGAGGTGGACAGTCAGCCAGGGCAAGCCCTCCGAGGCATGATGTGAAGCGAGGGGAAGGGTCGCGCTTCGGCCGTGGTTTATCATCAATGTGCGGAAGAGTGGCCGAGTGGTTGATGGCTCCAGTCTTGAAAACTGGCGTACCCGCAAGGGTATCGGGGGTTCGAATCCCTCCTCTTCCGCCATTTCCTCCTGAGTCGTCTCGCACACCAGCCAAAGGACCACCGCGTTACCACCGTGTGACACTTCTTGGCTTGACGCAAAAGAACCACACAGATAATTCGGGCGCAGTCTCCTGACGGTATTTACTACCGTCGCATCATGGCGTAGTAAGGCATGCAGCCGGCCCTGCAAAAGGATACAGGTCTGGCGTCAAGTGATCGGACTCCGTTCCTCATCTAAGAAAACATGATGCTAAAAGCTGAGATGAAGTCCGCCGGCCAGAGTGCGGCTTGCGTTGGTCTGCGAAGTGATATCGCCGAAGGACGAAGACGTTGGCGTAAGGTTGGCCGAAGACATTTGTGCATGATTGAATGCATTGAATGCATCGACACGTGCCTGTAGGACGAACCGTTCCCGCACAGCAAAGTCCTTCAAAACCGAGAAATTGAAATTGTTGGTTGGATCGGAACGCAACAGATACAGGGGGAAGGTGCGATAGTTCCAAGCTCCCGGCTGGTCTGCCGAGGTCCTGTCGAACTGAGAGAGATCGAACGACGGTTGCGACGTGTTGTGCGGGTTGTTGTGGAAGTTTTTGTAATTGCCCGTGTAATTGACGTTAGTTCCCCAGGAAAGCGGTGCGCCGGACAAAAACTGGTACTCGCCGCTAACCTTCCATCCGCCAAACGCAGAATCCACCAGTTTGTTCGCCTGGTTCATGAACATACGCCCATGGCCAAACGGCAACTCATAAATTGACGTGACTGCCACATGGACAGGGAAGTCCGAGGTGGTTTCACCAACCCAGAAGACGCCGGGATTGATCTGCACTGTGGCGCCGATCTGGCGCGAGTACTCGAAGTTGGCGTTCAGCTCCAGCCCATTCGACATGCGCTTCTCCAGCCGGGCCGTCAAACCATTGAAGTGTACCGTCGATGCGGGATTATAGAACTCACTTACGCCGGTGAATTCCGGATAGCTCAACAGCAGGCTGCTCACCGCAACCGACGAACTGGTGTTCAGAGCGGTCGTGTTCGGCACCGTGGCGCCCGATGCAGTGGTAAACGTGGGAAATAGTTTGTAGAACGGGTTGGTCACCTTGGCGGCCATATTGTTGGATACGGCCAGGGCGCTCGGGCTGTTCGCGTTGGGCGTGTGATCCAGATAACTGGTGTAGGGGTAATTGTCGATATTGGCGTAAAGGCTGTTATGCAGCGACAGTGTGTGGGTAAGCCCAATTTCCGCCATCCAGCCATGACCAAATTCTTTCTGAGAGTCAAGGCTGAACCTTTCCGTGTAAGGGACCTTCACGTTGGTCGGGAAGAACAGAACGCTGCCGCCAAGTGACGCATCGGCGCCCTGGGAATTGCCGAGAGGCAGAGCGATCGGATTGTAGTTCACTAATGACGAGTTGTTAGGATATGGATTCTCCCACGTTGTGATGGGCGTATAGCCTCCGTTCACGCTGCTGTTGGTCAGCACCGTGCTGGTCGCCTGCGTGTACCCTGTCGTGGAGTTGGCCGTATAGGTGCCAAAGGGTTGATTCACAATCGCGAACCCTCCCCGCACGACAAATCTGTTGTTGGGGGCATATGCAATGCCAATGCGCGGACTGACATACAACGGCGCCGGGTTATACGGAGCGCGATTGTTCGGAGTTTCATAGACCGTGGCGCCCGTGGTCCGGAGAACAGACGTGGCTGGCAGATAAGATGGGTTGTAACTCGCCAAAGCCGCAAGGTCCGCGGAGTACTGACTTGCATAGGCACTCGAGGCCGCGCTGCTTGTGGTGTTGGGCTGGTTGCCATACCAGTCCTGGATCATGCGGTTGTTGCTTTCGACGACCGCCGTCTCGTGGTCGAGCCGCAGCCCCAGGCTCATCGTCAGGTGGGAATTCACCTTCCAGTCATCCTGGAGAAAATAGGCAGAATACCAATTGTCGTACTGGAATTTCTGCGTAATCTGATACGTGCCGGAGCTTGGCAGGCCCAGATCCAGCAGCGCAAAGGAGCTGCCAAACGGTTGCTGGATTTCGTCGAGTGCATAGTTTGGCGATTGGGCAAGGAAGCCGGTCTTGGACGCCGAGAAGGAGTAGTTACCATTGGCGCTCATGGGCGAGAATCCTGACTTTTTCCATACGCGCACATCAGCTCCAACCTTGAGCGAGTGGCGCCCCCAGGTCTTGTTCACAACAAAGTATCCGGTGAGGTAGTCGATGATCCCATATCCATTTGTCTGCGAGGTAAAGCCTGAAATGCCTGCGCCGTCAGAGAAGCTAACGATAGGCACGGCCAGATCGACGGAGTTGGAGGCAATGTAGCCGGGAAATCCAAACGTCGTTGGAGAAGTGCCTTCGCTGAGCGGAGGGGCGACCTGGTTGTAGCGCTGGAATCCCAGGCGGGTTTCCAGGCTCAGCGACGGAGAAAACGTCTTCACATTGTCGATCTGGCCGCCGGGCTGCTTATAGATTGATTTCGACCCGCTAATCAGCGGGTTGCCATAGACGTTGCCTGACTGGCTTGTGTAGTTACTCAGATGCAGTTCCCCGAATATCTTGTCGGTATTGCTGATATTCCAATCCAGGCGGAACATGTTCGAGTAATACTTGGTGCTGCTTTCGGGATAGGCGATGAAGTTGTTCTCGCCATCCGCCTTGGTCGATGATCCGTTATAGTTCGGCAACGGAACTAGCTTGAGATATGCCTGTGCGATGGGGTCGAGGGCAAGCTGCGCGTCGGGTGAGTGGGTGTTAGACGAGCAATAGGCGGTGGTGGCGGTCAGACAGTTGTTGGGAATCGCGGCCCGAATCCAGTACTGGTTGCTGCCAATGGTCTGGTAACCGGTCGAAGTAACTCCCGGGTCGTAATACGGGTCGTAGAACTGCGCCGACGCCCCGTCCGCGCTCAACAGCGCATGGAAGTCGCCGTTTTTTTCATCCGCCGTGGGAACGCTGGTAATGCTGGGCGAGGAGGAGTTGGTGTAAAAGCCCTCGAAGGCATAGAAGAAGAACACCTTGTTGTGGCCATCGAACACATGGGGGATGTAAACCGGACCGCCAATGGTGGCGCCGGGTTGATTGTAGTGCGAAGAGGTTAGCGTAGCGCCAGGCGCCGTAAAGTAAGGACGCGCTTCAAACGGGCGTGACCCGTTATAGTACTCAACCAGACTGCCATGCAGTGAATTGGTGCCGCTCTTGGTGGTGACGTTTACTGTGCCACCGATGGTATCTCCCAGCGCCGCATTGGCGGAGAACTGGTCTACGTGGACCGTATCGACCGAGTCAAGCTGGGGGAAGAAGGATACCTGCCGGCTGGAAGACTCCATATCGGGGACGCCATTCAGCAGTACTTCCGCTGAGGATTGTTGACCGCCGCCGATAGCGGCTGTGTTCGCGTTACCATTGCTCGTAGGCGTCAGTTGGGCGGTGGCGTATTTGCCAATGGGGATTACGCCATACTCATCGCGCTCCAGGCCAAACGCGTTATTACCATTGTTGGGCAAGTCGATCACTTCTTCGCGGGTCAGCGACTCGCCGGTGTCGGCGTTGGTCGTGTCGATCATTGGAGTGGCGGTGGTCACGACGACGGACTCGGTGACGCTGCCGACTTGCAGCACAATATTTTCCGCGACGGTTGCTTCCGTTTGCAACTCCAGGCCCGTGTGCACATAGGCTTTGAACCCGGCCACTTGAACGCTGATTTTGTAGGCGCCGGGCTGAAGAAACGGAGCGGTATAGGAGCCTTGGCTATTCGATTTCACGACCACCGTTGCTCCGGTGTCGGTGTCGACTATTGTGACCGGTGCATTGGGCACAACAGCGCCAGTTGGGTCCGTTACTAAACCCGTCAATTTCGCGCGTGTCTCCTGGCATGACACATAGGGAGCGACGCATAGGATTGCGATTGCAACGAATGTGAACCTTTTCATTTGGCCTCCCGCTTCCAGTTCTTTCCCGACCTCTGGCACCCAGCGAGCCCATTTTTTTCGGCTATACAACTGGCGAGACTAGGCATACGTGAAGTCCGGTGTCAACTGGAAAACCGACCTTGCATCGAAAGCGAACATGGGTTGAACCGGACCGCAGGACGTCGGTCGCGGCCAAGCTAGAATTCAGAGCCGGAAATTCCGGTGATCGGAACAATTCGAGGCTGGAGCCGAGGGCCCAACTTTTCACGTTTCCGCCGCCATTCAGGCACTACCTCGTGGCAAGCGCGCTTTGTCCCGGAATATGCGGAGCGGCATGAATACTTGCTGGAAATCGACTTGTGCCTTAATCGAGAACGGGAACCATACAGTGCTCTCCGTTCGCCTGTCGGACAGTACCGGTCGTGGGCTGGCGGCGAGCCGGCGGGACCGGACAGCTTTCGCGGCATTGAATTGCTCGTTTCCGCAGTAGCCGGATTGGGCCTGTAATTCCATTCTCCGGAACACGACCGCCATCCGTCGGGACGTTGAGCGGACCGTCCTGCCGGCGACGAACAGCGTTTGCTGAGCCCGTTGCTGGGCCGCGCCCAGCACAACCTTCCGCGCTGGGCCGGGCACCGCCGAGATACTTGCGTCCGGAGAACTCTGCGCGGGAGCACTTGCCGTCCGTTGCACCCGTAGAGTCGCTGCCCACACACCCATTCGCGTCGTCTTCATCGAACTCTCCAGCGCGCAGGCACGCGCGAGCCGATAGTGCCGAGCAGCGGTTACCGGATGACTTTGATCACATAGCTGGTCGCGGGGACCTGGCCAATCTCGATCTCCCACCCACCTTCCGCGAGCAGGCGGCCTTGCAGGACGGGCAGGGCCCGGCCCGCGCCATCGAACGGCGTGACTTGTACGGCGAGTGCGCCCTCAATGTTCTTTAGCAGCAGCCATCCCTTGATGACCTCAATGCGTGTGGGCGCCGTTCCCCAGTCGGTCACATTGGCGCGACGCGCGTCCCACACCATCCCGGTGTTTTCCGCGCGGCCAGTTGCGGTGAGCAGCATGGTGCCGGAGCGCGAGAGCGGTTGGTCGTCCAGAGCCGAGAGGGTGATGGAGCAGAAGGCATTCGCGACGTCCGCGGACAGGTGCGAGGTCTGCGCCTTGTTCTCCTCCACGAAGCCGACCAGTGCGTTGGAGCGGTCCGTGTCGATGGTGACGACGCCGTTGCCGGTTTTATTGGAGAGCAGCCAGGACAGCTGGTGAGTATCGGCGACGATTGGGTTTGCGGGTGTGTCAGTGAACTTCGCGGTGGGCGCACAGTCGAAACAGCGGATGCGCGAGCCGTGTTCAAGCGGCAGCGAGAGCGGGAAGCCGGGAGTCCAGTAGGGTACCTCGGAACCGGGCAGGCGCATGCTTTCGTCTACCTGCGCGGCGGAGTAGGTGCGCTCGATGGTCTGGCGCGCGGCGGCGACGTCGTGCCGCAGGAAAAGCATCGCGCCGACGGGCAACTCGGCGATCTTGACGGGATCCTGGCTTATGTCGAAGTGGTCGCCGATCTCAGGCTGCCACTGGCCCTCGAGTTTAGGTTCGAATGCGTAGGTGAAGATGCCGTCCCAGTCCTGGAAGGCACCGTAAGCGGCGAGCAGCGGAATCATCTCGGATTCATAGTCACTGGGGAAGGGCTCGTTGACCTCGCTGACGGTGAAGGGCTTGCCGGCCACGGTGGAGCGGGTGAGCTTAACTTCAATGGAGTCAAGAGGCTCATTTACCATCGGCGTGTTGCCGCGGTGCGACACCTGGCTGGGCGGCCACCAGTAGATGTGCGCGTCGACGATGTCGAGGCGGGAGGTGGTGCGCACCAGCGGCATGCCGGGAATGAAGTAGGTGTGGTCAGCGGTGCCGATGATGAGCGACTTTACGCGGAGGTCCTTGCGGATATAGTCACGCATCTCCTCAAGAAAGCTGGTTTCGAGGTGTGTGTAGAAGTCCGCTTCGGCATAGAAGCGGACCGTTGGCGCGGTGTCGAACTCCACGCGTTGGAGCAGTGGCACGTCTTCCCCGGAGGCGACGTGTGCGGCGGAGCGGATGCGGGCGAGAGTCGTGGCGGGGTAGGTCTTGGCCAGCCAGGCGTTGTACAGCGTGGTCAACAGCTTCTTGTGATATGGCGTGAGGTCCAGCTGATATCTTGGCCCCCCGGCCGTGAGGTTGCCACGAAACCAGTCGCGCATCCAGAACTCGAGCAATGAGTTTTCGTTGACAATCTCGACGATAGCGATGGCGGGCTCGTCGTTGTAGCTGGTTTTGGTGTAGGGATTGTGATGGCTAAGAAGCTGGCGGGCATACTCTTTCTGCAGTTCCACCAAACGAGGATCGAAGTACGTGATGGCCTTGGCGACACCGATAAGGGAGTAGTCTTGAACTCCGTCGCCACTCTTGTACACGCGCCCCACGTTGAGGTTGAAGTCGGAGTAAATACCGTTCTGCTTGAGCTGATAGACCAGGTAGTCGAGGCGATCGAGCTGCTCGGGATTCATCGTGCGGGTGTCGTCGCGGGATCCGTCAATGAGGCCTGCGGGCCTCTGGGGTTCGCCACCTACCGCGCGCCGCTGCCCGGTGGGGGCGCCCTGCCTGGCTGGTGCTGCAGCACCACCTGTGCGGGGTCGCACCTGGTCCGGCAGGTCAAGGAACTGGAAGCGGACGCAATTGACGCCAAGGCGCGCAAGCGTAGAGGCATACACTTCGGCATCGTGGTGCGGCGGCAGCAGCGCCGAGCCTTGAGTCCATCCGGCGAGATTGACGCCCCAGCAGCGGAAGCGCGTGCCGTCGGCCGTGGCGAGATGCCCGCCGGCGACTCCAATGAAGCCGCGCTTGCCGGCGGGAGCATCGAGGAGGAAGCGGACGTCCGTCGGTGAGGAAGTCGTGGCGAAGTGGTCGATGGGGAAATCGGCGAGCGGAGGATTCGGCGCGGCTTCCTGCGCTGGAGCAGGAGCAAGGGCGAGCAGCAGGAGGAAGAGGAGGGCGGGCATTCTCATAGGCGCCTATTCTTATCACGTGGGTGCGCGCGTGAGAAGCAGGCCGATGCACGAAATGCGCGGATCAAGTGGCGGACACGGGATTCTGTGCCGCAGGTTGGAACGGGCGTGAGGCGAAGTAACCGAGAAGCCCCAGGACGATGAAAGGGTGACGAGCTCATGGAATCATGGCTTCGGTGCCCCCGCTGACTCGGATTGAGCTGGTAGTTGCGGTGTCGCGTCAGGAATGAGGAACCGGCTGACAATGCGTCGTGATGCGGAAGATGTAGGCGGCCTCTTCCGACGGGGCGGCAGCAGGGAGGGTGAGATTAAGTCCGTCAGGGTGCGGTTGAAACGCGATGTCTCCGGGCGAGCCGAGCAGCTGCACGCGGCACACCGGCGCCGGCAGATAAGGATTGCCGCGGTAGAGAGCGTGGATGAGCAGCGAGCCGTCAGAGGGCCAGCCGAGCGCGGTTGCATAGAGAATGCTGCCGTCATGCGAAGTAGTGAAGCGGATGTCCTTGGCGGTGAAGGCCTGGACGTCGGAGCCCTTTGCGGTCGGATCTCCTCGCCCTCGAATGGGGCCTTCGCCGTAGACCGTAAATGGCCGCGAGGAGTAAATGGCCTCGCCGTTGACCTTGAGCCACGCGCCGATCTGGAGCAGGACAGTGCGGGCCTGGTCTGAAATCGTGCCATCGGATTTAGGGCCTACATTGAGCAGCAGGTTGCCGTTCTTCGAGACGGTATCGACAAGCTGCTGGATGAGCGAGTCTGCTGTGCGGTATTCATCGTTCTCCACATACCCCCAGGAGTGGATGGAGATGGAGGTGTCCGTCTGCCAGGGAAGCAGGCGGAGTGTGCCCACCGCGCCACGTTCGATATCGAGGGTCGCAGTGTTTGCCGGCATGTCCTCTCCTTTGTAAGTGAGAACCGGCTGCTGGTTGTGCTGGGCGGAACTGGAATAGTAGTAGGCAGCAAACTGCTGCAGGCCGGGCTTGTACATGGGCTGGCCGATCCACCAATCGAAGTAGAAGAAGTCGGGATGGTACTTGTCGACGAGTTCGGTCGACTGCGCGAGCCACTCGTCGAGCCATGCCTGATTGGGCGGGAGCCACTGCTCGAGGTGCGACGCGTTGGGCTCCTTGGCGTCTGCGGGCGTGCCGACCACATCGCCGTCAGGGCCGGGAGGGTTCATTGCCTCAGCTGGACCGTAGAGCTGCGCGTCGAGCGGGGCTGGCGTCGAGGACATTGCTGTACGCACATCCGAATCGAAGGAGCGGCCGTCGCCGTACCACCACCAGTGCTCAGCGACGTGCGAGGAAACGCCGAAGCGCAAGCCACGCGCGCGTGTCGCCCTGGCGAGCTCACCAACAACGTCGCGATGAGGTCCCATGGCGGCCGCGTTCCAGGGAGTCATATCGGAGGCGTACATGGCAAATCCGTCGCAATGCTCGGCGACAGGCACGACGTAACGGGCACCGGCGCGAACAAAGAGATCGACCCACGCGGCCGGGTCGAAATGCTGCGCGCGGAACATGGGGATGAAGTCCTTGTAGCCGAACTTCGACTGTGGGCCGTAGGTGGCGATCTGATGTTCGTAGGCCGGACTGCCAGGGGTGTACATGTTGCGCGAGTACCACTCATTGGCGAAGGCGGGCACCGAGTAGACGCCCCAGTGGAGGAAGATGCCGAACTTCGCGTCGCGGAACCATTCCGGCGTGCGGTACTGGGCAAGTGAATCCCAGTTAGCCTGGAAGGGAACGGCGCGGCTTGCATTTGCCGTGTGGACCTTCGCGACTTGACGTGCGATGTTGCGAGCGAAGTCCTGAGGTGGCGCGGATTGGGCGCGCGCTGCGCCGGTTGCAAGCACGACAGCGAAGGACAGGGCGGTTCGGACAATGGCGGGCTTCATGGCGACAGGATAATAACAGAGCACTGCACTGCATTGCATTGTGATTTTGCCGGGTTCCGTACGCGACGTGGCTCTCACCCTGGTTCTCAATCGCGCCACGCCAATATGGTGCTTCGCGGCCAGCGCGATGGCGTGGAAGCGCTAAGAAGCAGCGCCGCGCAGATGGAGCTTGCCCCCGATGACCAATTGTTTATTCCGCAATGCGGTTTAAGAGCGCGGCCAGAATGCAAATCTGACTCATTCGTCGTGGCGTCGGCGCACAACTCAGCTTTACTTTGCGAGCCCTCTCCGCGTAGAAGAGGATACTGTACGTTTCCGTGTTAGCGACCGGACACCGCTGGACTTGTAGGAGGCGAACTACGTGGGACAGACTCTCGCTTTGATTCACACCAGCCCAACGATGACTCCGATCTTCAGCGAGTTGTGTGCGAAATACCTGCCGGAGACTTCGATCTTTCACATGGTCGATGAGAGCCTGATCCAGGACACGATCCGCAATGGGCGGCTGCGCCGGGTGACCATGCGGCGACTGCTGGCCACGATTGAATCCGCTGTGGCCGCTGGAGCTGACGCGGTGATGGTGACCTGCTCGTCGATCGGACCCGGGGTGAAGGTCGCGCAGCAATTGTTCGATACTCCCGTGATCCGTGTGGACTGTACGATGGCCGAAGAGGCGGTGCGTATGGGGCGGCGCATCGGCGTGATGGCGACGCTGCGCACGACGCTGGAGCCCACCATTGCGCTGCTGCGCGAGAAGGCGGCGGAGATCGGCGTAGAGATTGAGATCGTCGATTCGTTGGCTGACGGCGCATTTGACGCGGTGCTGGCTGGCGACACGGCAACCCATGACCGTGTGTTGACTCGCACCCTGCGCAATGAGATGCAGGGCGTGGATGTGATTGTGCTGGCGCAGGCCTCCATGGCACGGGTGGTGAAGACGATGCCGCCGGGCTCGTTGTCCTCGCCGGTGCTGAGCAGCCCCGAGCTCGCCGTGCGCAGCGCGCGCACAGTCCTCGACGGGCTGCGGGACCATAGCGCAAAGAGCGAGGAGATCTTAGTAGGGGCTGCAGGCTGCGAGACGCCGCGTTGAAGCGGCGTCGTCTCCGCCATCACCTTTCTCGATTCGGCTGGCAATTCCGCTGGCGGAGCCGGGGAATCCACCGCGAACTGCACCTGGCGCCGGAGTAGTGGGGCTGGGTGCTTAGCGCGTATGCTCTATCGAACGCCGGCCGTTGCGCTGACCCAACGCGCCGGATGGACCTGCGGTCGGAACCGCATTGGTAGCAGGGCTGCGATCACAGAATCCTCTAAAATCAATCCGGAGACTGTAGCTCGTCTCACTGGAAGCTGGCACCCAAGTGCAGGCAGAATTCGCCTTTGGCAAATCAGGTTTATCGGTATCCCTGCCCGACGGACGCGACTACGCCGTGGTCGAGAGCCGTTCCGCGGGCCCGCTTGTCGACCCGTCCGCCGCAATTGCAGCCGCGCTGGACCACCCCATCGGCAGCGCGCCGCTGCTTGCACTCGCTGCGGGAAAGCGCACGGCCGCCATCTCCGTGTGCGACATTACTCGTCCCGCGCCGAACTCCATCACCCTGCCACCGCTGCTCGATCGCCTGCACGCCGCCGGCGTACCCATCGAAGGTATCACCATCCTCATCGCCACCGGCCTCCATCGCGGCGCCACTGACGCGGAAATCCGCACCATCGTCGGCCCCGACATCGCCGCGCGCTATCGCGTCGTCAACCACGACGCCCGCGCCTTCGCCGCGCACCAGCCGCTGGGATTTACCCGCCGTGGCACGCCCGTATACATAGACAGGCGATTCATCCAGGCCGACCTGCACATCACCCTCGGCTTCATCGAGCAGCACCTCATGCTCGGCTTTTCCGGCGGCCGCAAGCTCATCGCCCCCGGCCTCGCCGCGCAGGAGACCATCAAGGTCATCCACTCGCCCCGTTTCATGCGCGAGCCCATGGCCACCGAGGGCTCCATCGATCACAACCCGCTGCACGCCGAACTGCTCGAAATCGCCCGCATCGCGCGCCACGATTTCATCCTCGACGTCACCCTCACCCAGCAGCGAGAGATTTCCGGCGTCTTCGCCGGTAACGCCATCCACGCCCACGCCGCCGGCGTCGATTTCCTCCGTTCCACCTCGCTCTCACCGCTGGCCAGCCTCGCCGACGCCGTCATCACCAGCTCCGCCGGCTACCCGCTTGACCTCACCTTCTACCAGACCGCAAAAGGCATCACCGCCGCGCAGCACGTGGTCAAGCCCGGCGGCAAAATCCTGCTGCTCGGCGAATGTTCTGAGGGCGTCGGCTCGCCCGAGTATGCCGCCAAGCTGCGTGCCTTCCCGGGCAACGCCGAGTACCTGCAGGAGATCGCCGAGACTCCGGTCGTCGTCGATCAGTGGCAACTGGAGAAGCTCGCGCTGGTCGGCCTCGCCAACGAGCTGTACTTCTACACTCCCGGCGTCCACGCAGGCGACATGGGCGCGCTCGGCAACCGTTCCTTCTCCAGCTTGGACACGGCTGTCTCGCGTCTGCTGGATGGTCTGCCCGCCAACGCGCACATCCTGCTTATCCCCGAAGGTCCCTACACCTACGCGCGCGTCACCGAACCCGAGCTCGTCGGGGCACCCGCCTAAAGTTTTAGGCCGTTCCGCTAGCTTGCAGGGCTATCAATCCGTCTAGCCTTTAGGGTTGTCATTCTGAGGCGGAGCCGAAGAATCCCCCTAGTTGGACAGCCACCGACTCTCCCGGTTCTTCTGCTTCCCCGGGCTACGCTAACTGCGGAATCGCCCTAAACAGCCTTCCGCTGGAAGCTCGTCTTCTTGGTGTTGGCAAACGAGTCCTTCGCCTTGAAAGGCTGCGCCGACGTGTCCACGTGGGGCTTCGCCCCGGCGTTCATTCGTTCCGCCTTCTCGCGGGCCGCCTGCAGCTTCTGCGCCTTGCGGCCCAGTCCGCCGATCTTGATACTGCCAGCTTTCGGAATGAAATCGCTCATGCAAGAAATCTTCTCACACCTTACGGCACTCGCGACGCCACCGTGTCCTTCGCCTCCGGCAGCGACAGCGCCAGAGCTTGGTCGGCCCAGTTCGTCGCAGCCGCGGAGATCCACTGGTCGTGTGCGCCCGGGAAGCCTGCATCGAAGTAAGGCTGGAACGCCAGCGCCCGCGTCCGCACGTACCACGAGCCATCCTGCTGCTGATGGCTTAGCAGCCACTTCACGCCGCGCTTGTATGCCGGATCGGTAGTCGGCAGCCCGCCCAGGTGCAGCGCCACCAGGCTCTTGCCGGTGGCATACGCGGTGCCCTCCATCGACGGCAGATCGGACCAGCTCCCATCCGCCCTCTGCGTTGCCAGCAGTTCGTGCATCGCCTGCTGCGTACCCGCCTTATTCCCGGCCCACGCCAGCCCAGCCACTCGCCAGCTTCGGTCGTCGTTGCTATTGGCCTTCGCGCTCGCCAGCCAGTTCGCCGCCAGCGCAATCGCCCGGGTGTACGCCTCCGCGCCCGCCTTCGGCGTGTACAGTTGCAGCGCGCGCATGTTCAGCGCCGTCTGTCCGATGTGGCTCAGGCACAGCGGCGGCCGCGTGTCCGAAGTCGGCGCATACCATTCTCCCGTCGTCCACTGCCGCTGCAGAACGAACCGGGCGGCTGCGTCGGTGCTCAGGTCGCCCGGATAGTTCTCCGCGCCCAGCCCCACCAGCATGTAGGACACCACAATGTCGCCGAAGGTGTCGCCCACCGGCACCAGTTCTCCCTGGTGCATGTGGTCGCGCAGCGCTGCCAGCGCCCCGGCGTTCATCTTCACCTGGCCCGCATCAACCTTCTCGTCTACCTGCAAGCCCTTCTTCCGCGCCAGCGCCATTGTCATCTCCGTCATGCTGTTGTCGTGGCAGGAGACGCAGCCGGAGTTCGTAGAGAAATTCACATCTGCCTTCTGCAGCAGCGGAAGGCTGTCCTGGATCGCCATGCGGATATCGTTCTTCAGCCGCGGTGTCAGTACCACCGGCGTCGCGCCGCCTGGCTTCGCCCCGGTCTGCACCAACAGCCGGACGATCGGCGTATCGCCATTCCGCTTCGCCATGTCCAGCACGGTCAGGCCCTCGTCGCCCGCGTTGCTGTGCTTGCTTCTGGCGTTCACGTCCGCTCCGCGCTCCACCAGCAGCTTCACCTCGTCCAGCGGCAGCGTGTCCGACACCGCCGCATACATCAGCGCGGTTCGGCCCATCGGATCGTAGGCCTTCACATCGGCGCCATGGTCCAGCAGCAGCCGCACCGACCGCATGTCGCCAAACACTGCCACATCCTGCAGCGACCCGGTGAACACATCCTTGTCCATAATCTTCGCGGCCAGCAGTTCCGCGCACCGGAAGCAGTTCTGGTTGATGGCCGTCGATAGCCCCGTCTCGCCGGCGGCCTTCGCATCCGCTCCGCGCTCCATCAGCAGTTCGGTGCTCGCGAAATCCCCTGCTGTCACCGCCTCAATCAGCGGCGACGATTCCGCCTCCGGCTTGGCATTCGGATTCGGATTAGCCCCGTGGTCCAGCAGCAGCCGCACCGTCGCCACATTGCCCGGCTTGCGTGCGGCAATCATCAGTGGCGTGTGCACGTCGTCGGACTTGGCATTCACATCCGCGCCGGCGCCTACCAGCAGCCGCGCCTTCTCCAGGTCTGTCGCCGCCCACATCAGCGCGGTCGCATTCGCATCGTTCTTGCGATTGGGGTCCGCGCCCAGCTTCAGCAGCTTCTCCAGCGTCGGCACGCCCGTATAGATCACCGCGTACATAAACGGCGTCGATCCCTCCGGCCCGCGCGCATTCAGCAGCGCTGGCTCCGCCGCGGCTGTCTTCATAAAGGCCGCCATGTCGTTCTCGCGCAGCAATGCCACCATCGCCACGGCCTTCGCGTCCGGCGGGGGCAGGTCAACTTCGTTCGCCAGCGCATCCGGCCACTCCGCCCCCTGGTCGATCCACGCCTTGATGGTCGCCACCTGGTCCACTTTCAGAGCACCGTCCGGCGGCATCGGATGCCCGTACAAAGCGTCGCTGATCCGGTGATAGACCATGCTATTGGCGCTGCTGCCCGGCACAATCCGCCGATCCCTCATAATCACGGAGCTCTTCCGGTCCAGCCGCATACCCGCCCGCTGCTTCTCCGGGCCGTGGCACTCCACGCAGTTCTCCTGCAGGATCGGCTTCACATCCGTCGCAAAGTCAACCTTCGCCGGTGCCTGCGCCGAAATCGCGCCGGCAGACACCAACAGAAACAGAGGCAGCACAAGGAATCGCGAACGTGTCACGTGAATCCTCCAAGTCAGATTTTACGGGGGCCTGTGCGGCGATCTTAGCTGGAATTAGCCACTTCCGCCAAGCGAAAAGTTCTGAACAAAGGCTGCCGGGGACCCTTTGAAGGGACGGGCCAGTCCCGCCGCACCGGCCCCACCCAGTGGGCCTCAGGTGGGTGCGGAAAAAGTCCGCGCTGCGCGCTTTTGGGATTAGCAGCGCGCTTTAGCGCGCGGTAACTCGCGTCAATTCAATCGGGGTTTTAACCCCGGGCCTTCGTTTCCGTGCCACATTGACTTTTTCCGCATCCTCTTAGGCCCCGAGGTCGGCGCATTCAAGCCGAACCGGCCTCTTCCGCCTCACGGGGTCAATGCGTGAAACTCCCGCCGTGCTTGTCAAGCATAAACTTAACATCTTCAATCAAACCAATCGTTTACGCATGTAGTTAGAAGGCCGCCGAAGCGTATAATTGATGTGTGGGGAAAACCGAAGGGATGCAAGTCCTGGGACAGACGCGCCTCTGGGTGCGCCGCGATTCGGCTCGCAACGCGAGCGGCGGCCGGCTCTGCGTCTGCCGCCAGGAGCGGCCTAACTCCTTTTGCTGGAATATCTTAGGCGTAAGCCATTTGGTTTCTTATGCCTGGCGCACCCTTCAGGTCGCCAAAGCACACAAATCACATGACTTCTGCCCAGGATCATACCCGGGGGGGAGGGGGGTACCCCACCCCACCGGCTCCACGCGGCGTACCAGCAGCCCCCAGCTGAACGCGCCCACCAGGGCCACGCCGCCCGTCAGCACAAACGCCAGCCGCGCGCTGCCGTGGACCTCGATAATCAGCCCGGTCACCCACGGCGCGACGATCCCGGAGAGGTTCGCGACGCCGTTTTGCACGCTGCTCCAGCGCCCGGCCATTGCCGGGCCGGCCAGCGTCTGGGTGATCGCCCAGTGGTTGGAAGCGAACGCGCCATATCCTACGCACGCCACCGCAAGTACAGCAAGCGACAGCGCCGGCGGGTTGCGCGGAATCAGCGCCAGCGCAAGCAGGCTCGATGCCACTCCCAAGCCGCCCACCACAGCCGCCTTCCGCACCTGGGTTGGCGAGTGGCCCGCCGCAATCATCCGGTCGGAAATCCAGCCGGCCAGCAGCGTCGAGCCAGCGATCAGCAGGAATACCGCCGAGGTCAGCCGCGACATTGCACCAAGGGACATCTTCTCTTCACTGGAAAGGTACGCAGGAAGCCATGCCAGCAGAAAGTAGTAGAAGTAGTTCCCGCAGAAATGACCGAGAAAGCTTCCCCACGCCGCCTTCACGCGCAGCAACTGAGCGATTGTTGGAAGCGGCACGGCAGGCCCAGTCGCGTCGGTCGCCCTGCCCTTGCGTCTGCGTGGCATCACCGCCGTCCAGGGCAGCAGCCACAGCAATCCGCCCGCGCCCAGCGCGATAAACAGCATGCGCCAGCCGAAGTGCACGATCAACAGGCCGCCTACAAACGCGCCAATCGCCGGCCCTAGCTTTGTGCCTGCATCGATCAGCGCGTTGGCGCGCCCGCGGTGTTCCTGCGGCAGTTCGGCGAAGATGCGCGAGTAGCACGGATACGCTACCGACTCGCCCATGCCCAGCAGCAGCCGCGCCAGGTAGAGCGTGGAGAAGCCTGCGACCAGGCCCGTGATCGCGGTGGCGCCCGACCAGAGCACGTATCCGCCAACCATCACCCAGCCCACCGGAAAACGGTCGGAGAGCCAGCCGGCGATGCCAGTGAGTTGCAGCAGAGCGTAGGTCCAGAAGAACGCCGACAGCAGCGACCCGAGTTGCAGCGGCGACAGCGCGAACTGCCGCTGGATCAGCGGCACGGCCAGCGAGAGATTGCTGCGATCGATGTAGTTGATGACCACCGAAAGCACCAGCAGCAGGACCAGCGTCCACTCCCTGCCCGACATTCTGGTGGTGACCATCAGCGGTACGTCTTGTCGTCGATCTTGCCCAGGTCGGTGTTGTTCATCACGCCGATGGTGACGATGGCGAAGGTGAATACCTCGTTGCCCTCTTCCACGTGACCGGCGATGACGCGGTCCGGCGTGGCGATGGTCATGTGCGCATGAATGCGGCCGTTGATGATGTATCCGTTCATACTGACCAGGTCAGCCGGCTGCGTCGGATTCTTCACAAAGGTGTCCTGGCTGGGCATGTCGCGGTTGGAGACGGTATGAATCTCGTATCCGCGCAGCGACCCCGCCGCAGCCAGAATCACTCCGTTCTGGATGTGCTGCTCCTGGATCACTTTCTTCATGCCGTCCAGCAGGTTTGCCTTGTACTTCAGGCGGATCAGGACGATGCGGTCGAAGTGGCCGGTCAGTGCGTACGCATCGGGAACACTGCTGCTGTTCGCCTTGGTGTCATCCGCCGGATTCGCAGATGGGTTCTTGACGGTGCGTCGGGTCTCCTGCCCGCACAGCAGGCCTGCGCTTGCCAGCACTACGCCCAGCAGCTTGGTCATGTGTCTCGTTGTCATCTTCTCGGTCCTTTCGCATGGCTCCGGCGCGGGATTGGCCGACACCGGAAAAGGTGGATTGATTCTGCGGATGGAAGTCTCATCGCTCGACTGGACGGCAGTCAAGCGGATGCATGGCATCGCCGGGCCGGCCAACCGAAGGGCCTCGACGTTGCTGTAAGCCACGATTGTTCCTCGTCGTGTTGGCGGGGCGCAGTTTGTGCGGCGGCTCTAGTTGCCCTTTACGACAACTTCGCAGCCGGCCAACTTCTCCAGCACCCGTATCGAGCCCCCGATGTCGTCATCGCCATATCCCTGCGCGATCGCGGCGCGATACAACTGCCTGGAGAGCGCGGTCAGCGGAGCTGGCACGTTGTTCTCTGCCGCCGACTCCAGCATCAGGCCCATGTCCTTTTCGAGCCACTTGACGGAGAAGACCGGGTCAAACTTGCGCGCGAAGATGAGCGGCGCCTTCAGTGCCACCAAACCCGACTTCGCCGCGCTGTTGTTGATGATATCCAGCATCAATTGCGGCGGAACGCCCGCCTTGGTGCTCAACACGAAACCCTCGTTGAACGCCTGCAGCAAGCTGCCCAGGATCAGGTTCTGCGAAAGCTTTGCCTGCAAACCCATGCCCGCTGCGCCGCAGTAGTAGAATTGCTTGCCCATCGCTTCCAGGTACGGCCGCACGCGCTCAAACACGCGCTCATCGCCGCCGATCATGAACGTCAGCGTTGCACTCTCGGCGCCACCCTTCGAGCCCGAACACGGAGCATCCAGAAACTCGATCCCCTGTTTCGCCAGTTCCGCCGAGACTTTGCGGCTTTCCGCAGGCGATACGGTACTGCAATCCACGATGGTGAGGGAACCGGATTTCCCGCTGGCGAGCCCATCCTTGCCAAGAATGACTTCCTTCGACATCTCCGTGTTGCCAACGCAGAGGAAGACGCATTCGCTGCGCCGGGCAACGTCCGCGGGCGTTGCACAGGCGGTCGCACCCTCTTTCGCGAGTCGCTCTGCCTTGCCGCTGGAGTGCGACCATACCGCAACGTCGTGCCCGGCACGCATCAGTGCACGCGTCATCGGCGCACCCATAATCCCCAATCCAAGAAAACCGAGCTTCGCCATTCCCTTTGTCCCTTCCTTCATCGCCTAAAGTATGCCTAACCATTCAATGCGGTTGGCTGAGACCGAGTCAAATCGCCGAGAATTTCCCAGAGGAAGGTTCCAGAGATTCATCTTCGACCTTGGTCGCTACTTTGGCTCAACGGCGATAACCCACAGATCGGTGGTGCTCAGGTTGTGCCCGACATGGGTTGCGCCCGGACGCCAGACAATCTCGCCGGTATCCAGCGTGGACGGCTGGTGGGTTCCATCCGGCAGAATGTGTTCCAGTTCGGCCCCGGAGAGGCAAACCACAACGCGGTCGTGGTGGGTGTGCTGCGGTTCAAACGCACGCGAGGGAATCCTGATGTCGTAGGCGCGCGCGTATTGGTTCTCTTCCAGTAAAAGGTAGCCGGGAGCGAGCCCGGTCTTGCCCCATGTCTCCGGGCTTCCGTCGGTGAGGAAATCGATGCGCACAAAGTGCAGCGGCATCGGGCCCTCGTTGTGGACGGGCTGCGCTCCAGCGCCGAAGAAGGCAACTTCTCCCTCGTCCACCGGGCGCGGCAATCTCTCGTTGCGCACCGTTCCATGGAGGACTGTTCCGGCGGACATGTAGACAAGCATGCTGGGGTGCATCGGCGGCGCGGTTTCGCTCTCATCCGGCGCAAGCGTGACTTCCGTGACAACTACCTTCTGGTTGCGAATCTTCTCCACGCTGGTCGCGGCGAGCGCGGCGGGTAGGCCCACAAGAAACAACACGAGTGCCATCAGCGAACCGCGGTAGCCCATAGCCGCTCCTCGACCTACTCACCCAATGTTACCCGAGCAGCGCCCGGAACTGCCTCAGCCAGGCCACATTCCGCGTCTCCGACGGCATCAGCACCTTGTTTGCCATCGCGGATTTCTCCTGTCGCCGATCATCCGCGATTGCATCCGCGCCGGGCAAACCGATAGCCGCCGCGGCAGGCCTCGCCTAGCCGCGCGAAGCAGAAACGGTGTGGGCAAGGGAGCGAAGCATGTCCACCGTTTCCGGCCAGCCGATGCAGGCGTCGGTAAGGCTCTGGCCGTAGACCAGGGGCTTGCCCGGGGCAAATTTCTGCGCGCCGGCGACGAGGTTGCTTTCAATCATGACGCCGAGAATGCGCCGGTCGCCCGCGGCGATCTGAGCGGCAACGTCTCCTGCGACCAGGGCCTGGCGGGCATAGTCCTTTCCGGCGTTCGCGTGGGAGCAGTCGATCATGATGCGCGGCGGCAACCCAGCTTTCTCCAGTTGCCGCGCCGCAGCGTCCACCGATGCAGCCTCGTAATTGGTCAGCTTCCGACCACCGCGCAGGATCACGTGGCAGTCGGGATTGCCGGTGGTGGCGAAGATCGCGGTTTGCCCATGCTTGGTGCCGCCGAGGAATGTGTGTTCGTGACTGGCGGAGAGAATCGCGTCGATCGCGATCTGTACGTCGCCGGAGGTCCCGTTCTTGAAGCCGACGGGACAGGAAAGGCCGCTGACCAGTTGGCGATGGACCTGGCTCTCTGTCGTGCGTGCCCCAATCGCTCCCCAGGTGACCAGGTCAACGAAATATTGCGGCGAGATGATGTCCAGGAATTCCGTCCCCGCGGGGACACCCATTTCGGCCAGATCGAGCAGGAGATGGCGCGCGATACGCAGGCCGTCGTTGATTTTGTAGGTCCGGTTGAGGTGCGGGTCGTTGATCAGGCCCTTCCACCCGATCGTGGTGCGCGGCTTCTCGAAGTAGACGCGCATCACGATGCACAGGCTCTGGGCAAGATCCTCCATCAATGGCTTCAGTAGCGTCGCATACTCACGCGCGGCCTTGGTATCGTGGATGGAACAAGGGCCTACGACGACCAGCAGGCGCGGGTCGCGGCCGGCGAGGATGTCGCTGACCTGATTGCGCGCCTTGAAGACTGTTAAAAGAGGCGGCGTCGGAGATGGGAAGTTCCTCTTCCAGAAAAACCGGAGGAAGAACGACCTTCGTCCACTTAATTCGGAGATCATCTGTGCGGTGAAGGGAATGCATTGGGTTGGGCAGGAGACGCGCGGTGAAGATACGCGGCAGGATCCTTTTCGGAGTGTATCAGGCAAGCGGCAAGAGAGCATATTGTGAACTGAACGTATAGTTTAGTAGAATCACTGTGTCCGCTCCCCGCGCGCGTGTTCCCGCGCGAATTCACGCAGGAGACGCATCATCGCCAAGTCTCATCCAACCGACGGTGCCGGCGAGCCAAAGGCTCGCGGACGGCACCGCAGCCTGCAGGCAGAGGCGGCCATTCTGAAAGCGACGCTGTACCTGCTGGAGCGCCAACCTCTGCGCAAGGTGACCGCCGATGCGATTGCGCGCCGCGCCGGAGTCAGCAAGACGACCATCTACAAGTGGTGGCCGAACAAGAGCCTGGTGGCTCTGGATGCCTATCTGGCGGGCATGACGGAGCAGGTTGCAATGCCCGATACCGGATCCGCGGAATTGGACTTTACCCAGCAATTGAAGTCCTTGATGGCCTTCTATACCACCCCCTTGGGGCGCCTGTTTTGCCAGTTTCTGGCGGAAGGCCAAAGCGACCCGGGATTCCTGGCGCTGTTTCGCGAGCGCTTCTTGTATGCCCGCAGAGATGTGGCTCGGGTGATGTGGCGGCGCGGCGTGGACCGTGGCGAAATTCGCGAAGAGATCGACGGAGAGATCGCCCTCGACCTGATCTACGGCCCGATGATCTTTCGCCTGCTGGCCGGGCACGGCTCGCTCAGCGATCGGGAATCGGAGGCAGTGGTTGCCGCGGTATTCGCTGGCCTGAAACGGGCGAAGAATGGCCGTCGCCCCAGGGCAAAGCCGGATGCTACAGTGTCAAGGCGCAGCCTTTCAGATGGGATGAATCCCGCGTGAAACTGAGTTCGTCTAATTCTGAACGGATCGTTTAGCAACTCTCCGGTGAAGCGGCGGCTTTCGTGCCCGGCTCGTCGAGGCAATCGGTGCAAGTCCGGTTCGGTCGAGCCCGGCAAGCTTCTCGGCCAAAGGAGTTTTGATGTGGATTGTCCGTCTCGCGCTCAGGAGACCCTACACCTTCGTGGTGCTGTCGCTGCTCTTATTCTTTTTGGGGCCAGTGGTGATCGCGCGGACCCCTGTCGATATTTTCCCAAACATCGATATTCCAATTGTCTCCATCGTCTGGAACTACTCCGGCTTTTCCCCTCAGCAGTTGAGCGATCGAATCGTTGTCCAGTTCGAGCGCGGCATCACCACCACGGTCAATGACATTGAACATACCGAGTCGCAGACTCTGAACGGCGTCTCCGTAATCAAGGTCTACTTTCAACCCTCGGTAAACATCTCGCAGGCCGTGGCCCAGATCACCGCGATCGCGCAGGCGTCGTTGCGGGCGTATCCACAGGGAACAACGCCTCCTTTCATCATCCAGTACAACGCATCGAGCGTGCCCGTGTTGCAGCTCGGGCTTTCCGGTGCTGGCTTGACGGAACAGCAGCTTAACGACTTCGGCACAAATTTCATTCGCACCCAACTCGCCACGGTGGAGGGCGCCTCGCTACCGTACCCATACGGCGGCAAGCAGCGGCAGATCCAGGTAGATATCGACACCCAGAAACTACAGGCCCATGGGCTCTCTGCCGCGGATGTGGTGAACGCCGTCGGTTCGCAGAACATCATCCTGCCTGCCGGCGACATGAAGATGGGCAAGATCGACTATCAGATTGAGTCGAACAGCGCTCCAGAGTCGATTGAGGAACTCAATGACCTGCCCATCAAGACCGTGAACGGCGCGACCATCTATGTTCACGACATCGGCAACGTGCGCGACGGGTTTCCACCGCAGACCAATATTGTACGCGTCGACGGGCAGCGCGCAGCGCTGATGACCATTCTGAAGACGGGCAATGCTTCAACCCTGGATATCATCTCGAATGTGCGTGCGAAGTTGCCCCACATTCGGGACCAACTGCCGCAGGCACTCGAGATCAAGCCCATCGCCGACCAATCGATCTTTGTTCGATCCGCAATCGGTGGTGTCGTCCGGGAAGCGGTGATTGCCGCCTGCCTGACCGCGACCATGATTCTGATCTTCCTGGGCAGTTGGCGTTCCACGCTCATCATTGCGGTTTCGATCCCCTTGTCCGTCATCTGCTCCCTGCTGGCCCTTTCAGCGCTGGGCGAAACCATCAACATCATGACCCTGGGAGGTCTTGCCCTCGCGGTCGGCATTCTCGTCGACGACGCCACTGTGGAGATTGAGAACATCAACCGCAATCTCGAGGAGGGCAAGGAGGTCGAACGCGCGATTCTGGACGGAGCCGCACAGATTGCGGTCCCCGCGTTCGTTTCGACCCTCGCAATCTGCATCGTATTTGTGCCGATGTTCTTTCTGGGCGGTGTGGCACGTTATCTGTTCGTACCGCTGGCGGAGGCGGTGGTGTTCGCCATGCTCGCTTCCTACTTCCTGTCACGAACCATCGTGCCGACGATGGCCAAGTATTTGCTGAAGGGCCATGAGCACGACCGTGGAGAGCAAGCGCGCGCCAGCCGCAATCCGTTCACCCGTTTTCAAATCACCTTCGAGCACTACTTCGAGAGGCTGCGCAACTGGTACCA
Organism: uncultured Acidobacteriaceae bacterium; assembly: GCA_963764735.1. Classification (GTDB taxonomy): domain Bacteria; phylum Acidobacteriota; class Terriglobia; order Terriglobales; family Acidobacteriaceae; genus Edaphobacter. The sequence goes on along the minus strand of CAVXTS010000002.1, from coordinate 2,744,556 downwards.
CGGGGCGCTGCACCTCTGCCTGGAGCACCGCGCCCTTTTTCTGCCGGCAATTGTTGCGTTCTGGATCGGATCGGTGGCGCTGCTCTACCCATGGCTGGGTCAGGATTTCTTCCCATCGGTGGACGGAGGCCAGTTCAAATTGCATGTGCGTGCGCATACTGGAACGCGCATTGAAGACACCGCTCGCCTGTGTGACCAGGTGGAAAATGATATTCGCGCGGAGATTCCGAAGTCGGAACTCGGCACGGTCATCGATAACATCGGCCTGCCCTACTCAGGATTGAATCTTTCCTATTCGAACTCGGCTCCGGTAGGCACCGGCGACGCGGACATCCTGGTGTCGCTGGCAGAAAAGCATCGGCCCACCGTCGAGTACATGCGCCTATTGCGCGACAGATTGAACCATGACTTCCCCGGCACCGAGTTCTATTACCTGCCAACGGACATGGTGAGCCAGATCCTGAACTTCGGCCTGCCGGCGCAGATCGATGTACAGGTGTCAGGCCTGCAGGTGGAGATGAACCGCGCCCTGGCCGAACAACTAATGCAGCAAATCAGCCAAATCGCAGGGACGACCGACCTGCGTATCCAGCAGCCCTTTAACCAGCCCAAGTTCACCGTCGATGTCGACCGCACCCGCGCGCAGGAGGTTGGCTACAGTCAGAGCGACGTAGCGCGGGATTTGCTGACCAGTTTGAGCGGCAGCTTCCAGACCAGCCCGACCTTCTATCTGAATCCGCAAAATCATGTCAGCTATAACGTCGCCGTGCAAACGCCGCAGTACGAGGTGAAAGACCTGCAGGAGTTGGAAAACTTCCCTATTGCGATCAATGGCTCCGGCCAGCAGCCACAGATCCTCGGCAACCTAGCGTCAATCGTAAGAGGCGTCGAGCCTGGAACCCTGAGCCACTACGACGCACAGCCGATCATCGATGTCTATGGCTCTGTTGACAGGACGGATCTGGCCAGCGTGGCAAAGAAGGTGCAGAAGATCGTGGACGACGCGAAGCTTCCGCGTGGAACCCAGATCTCCGTGCGCGGCCAGATCCAGACCATGCGAACCTCGTTCCAGGGACTGGTCTACGGCCTCCTGTTCTCCATCGTGCTCGTCTACGCGCTCATCGTGGTCAACTTCCAGAGCTGGCTTGACCCGTTCATCATCATCGCGGCGCTGCCTGGTGCACTGGCGGGAATTGTGTGGATGCTCTTCGTGACCGGAACCCATATCAGCGTCCCCGCGCTGACCGGAGCCATTATGTGCATGGGAGTGGCAACCGCCAACTCGATCCTGGTTGTCAGCTTCGCCAAGGAACAGATGGAGCTCGGACTGAGTGCACTAGACGCTGCGCTCAGTGCGGGCTTCACCCGCTTTCGGCCGGTCATTATGACCGCGCTGGCGATGATCATCGGCATGGTTCCCATGGCGCTTGGCCTGGGCGACGGCGGCGAGCAGAACGCTCCGCTCGGCCGAGCCGTCATCGGAGGCCTGCTGCTCGCGACCTTCGGAACGCTCACCTTTGTTCCGGCCTTCTTTTCCTTGATGCACCGCAACGATCCAGCCGTGGTCCAGGATCAACCAGGCGACGAGGATGAGGTCCAGGCATGAACTACTGTGGTCTGACCGAACCCAACCAATCGGCACAGCTCACGCCGCGCACGGAGATGCAGTTATGAATGCCGGAGAATCGAACAACACGCCAGCACCACAGAACGACGGCGGCCACGGAGCCGCAGCCGGAAACCACGGTGAGGCGCAAGTCTCGCGCGGCTCGCTCCTTACCGTGGCCGTGGTCCTGGCGATAATTACGGCCGCTGTCGCCATCTTCGGCATCGTCGAACGCAAGCATGCCCACGCGGAACTCACGCACTACACCAACGAAACTGCTGCTCCTACGGTGTCGCTCGCGCATCCAGTCTTCGAGAAAAACGCGACCGAGATCGTTCTGCCCGGCAACATGCAGGCTTACACTCTGGCGCCGATCTATGCGCGCACCACCGGCTACGTGAAAGCGTGGTACCACGACATCGGCTCCCACGTACGCAAGGGCGAACTGCTCGCAGTCATCGAGACGCCGGAACTCGATCAGCAGCTTGCCCAAGCCAAGGCGGACCTGGCGACCGCGCAGAGCAACGCGGGATTGGCCAAGGTCACCGCCGACCGTTACCAGGGCTTGATCGGACAGAATGCGGTCTCGCAGCAGGACACCGACAACGCGGTTCAGACGCTTGAGGCGAGGAATACTGAGGTGACATCGGCGCAGGCGAATGTGCGCAGGCTGGAAGAGTTGCAGTCCTTCGAGCGCATCGAAGCGCCGTTCGGCGGCGTGATTACTGCGCGCAACCTCGATATCGGTCAGTTGATCTCCGCGGCAGGAAGCACCAATACTCCAGGTGCTGGAACGGTTTCCGGCAGCAAGGAGGTCTTCGACATCTCCGCGATTCAAACCCTGCGCGTGTTCATAAATGTTCCCCAGGTCAATGCGCCCGATGCAAAAGCCGGCGTGACGGCAACTTTGACGCTGCCTCAGTTCCCTGCCCAAACGTTCCACGGCAAGCTGGTGCGAACGTCGGACGCAGTCGACCCGGCGACACGAACGCTGCTGGCCGAGGTGGACGTGGACAATCGAACCGGCGAACTGCTGCCGGGCAGCTACACGGAGGTCCATCTGAAGGTGACCAATGCCGCGCCGGCGTTGATTGTCCCCATCAGCGCGCTGATTCTGGAGGCGGATGGGCTTCACGTCGGCATCGTCGATTCTACGCAGCACGCGCATATCGTCCGCGTGACCCCTGGGCGCGACTTCGGCGCAACCATGGAGATCCTCGGCGGCCTGCAGCCCGGGCAGCCAGTCATCGCCAACCCGCCCGACTCGCTGACCGACGGCGAGCAGGTGCGCGTGGTAACTCCGAACAGCGGCAATCAGAACCAGCCCGTGGAGAGCCGCCCATGACGCTTCATCACCCTCGCAGATGGATTGCGATTGGAGCGCCCGCGGTTGTGGCGCTGGCTGGTTGCATGGTGGGGCCGAACTACAAGGCGCCTCCAGTTCCCGCGCCGCCGTCCTACTCTGACAACGGCCACTACGGCGACTGGGCCTCCGCCAAGCCCGCCGACACAGCCGATCGCGGTGCGTGGTGGACGGTCTACCAGAACCCCGAGTTGAATGACCTGGAGCAGCGCTGCGCCACCGCAAACCAGGAGATTGCAGCGGCGTTGCATGCGTATGAACAGGCCCACGACCTGGTACGCGAAAATCGAGCGTCACTGTATCCGACCGTATCCATCGGCGCCGCGGCCACGCGCAACGATCTCTCCGCGAATAAGGCGAGCGTATCTGCACTCACGACCAGGAATTACTGGGACTTCCTGATCCCGCTGAGCATCTCGTGGGAGCCCGATCTGTGGGGCGGGATTCGCCGGCAGATCGAATCGAGTTCGGCCAATGCGCAGGCGTCCGCGGCGGAGCTCGCCAACACTCGGCTGAGCCTGCAGGGAATGCTGGCCGTCACGTACTTCCAATTGCGCGGGCTCGATCTGCAGGCGCAATTGCTGCAAAACACGGTCGACGCCTACACCCAGACGCTGCAACTGACCCAGTCGCGCCTGGCCGGCGGATTGAGCACGCAAAGCGATGTTGCCCAGGCGCAGGCGCAGCTTGAAGCGGCGCGCGCGCAGCTGATCGACCTCGGCGTGCAGCGTTCGCAGTACGAGCACGCGATCGCCGTACTGGTGGGCGAGCCCGCGACCGGCTTCCATATTGCCGAGCAGCCACTCGCTGGCGATCCGCCCGCAATTCCCACCGGCGTGCCTTCGGAGCTGCTGCAACGCAGGCCCGATGTCGCCGCGGCCGAGCGGCAGGTGGCGGCGGCCAACGCGCTGATTGGCGTTGCGAAGGCCGCGTATTACCCGAACATCACGCTGGGCGCGGCGGGCGGCGTGGAGAGCGACCGGATCGGCCAGCTCTTCAGCTCCAGCAGCGCCACGTGGAACGCCGGACCGTCCGCCAGCGAACTCCTGTTCGATGCGGGCCGGCGCAAGGCGCAGGTGGATTACGCGCTGGCGCAACGCGAGCAGGCGACGGCACTCTATCGCGAGCAGGTGCTTTCGGCTTTTCGCGACGTCGAGGACCAGTTGGCCGCGCTGCGCGTGCTGGAACAGGAAGCCGTGGTGCAGCAGCGCGCGGTGGATGCGGCGAAGCAAAGCACCAGCCTCTCACTACTCCGCTACAGGCGCGGACTGGCCGCGTACCTGGAAGTGCTGACCAACCAGACGATCGAGCTGACCGACGAGCGTGCCGCTGCGTCACTGGTCGCGCGGCGCATCGTGGCCAGTGCGCAACTGCAAATGGCCCTCGGCGGCGGGTGGAGCAGCGCGCAGCTTCCCAGCAACTAGGCTGGGCCCTGGGTGCAGCCGATCCGACATGTTGGATGTGAGGGTGAGATACCCCCCTCCCCCCCATATACCCCGACAAACACTCGATCTAAACGGGATAGGGGTGGACTTGGTACATTTTTCGCGTCCTGGGCCCCCGAGAACAGATGCCCTGGAGCCAGAGTTTTGGTGTACATGCATTGACTAATCTCCCGCCCTTGAGCCGAAGGTGCGACAGGCTTCCAAGTCCGGTCCGAGGTAGTGGACACGACGCTGGGCGCTGTTTGGCTGTTATTTAATTATAAGTGCACTGTCAAGCGCGGGCTTGTGGAAAAACGGGGCCGACGGCCGCCAGGAAAGGCGATTTGGTTTGCAGCTGTCGGCTGTTAGCTATGAAGCGGTATAGGAGTCAGGCGCAAACATAAGGCCGGGGCGTACGCCCCGGCCTACGTTTGAATCGTTTGCCTCGTTGGGTTAGAACTCGTACTTCAGCGACATCTGGAGTTGACGAGCCGGAGACAGGGTTGAGGTGATCTGACCGAAGGTAGAGGTCGTCGTCGCCGTCGAGCCCGGAGCGGAGTAGGAAGCAATATTGCCCACGTTGAAGGCATCGACGCGGAACTGGATGAACTGCTCCTCATACGTGCGGAACTGCTTGAACGCCGAGGTATCGACGACGCGATACCCAGGTGCCCGCTCGGTGCCGACCGACGCTGTTCCGAAGGAGTCGGCGAGTTCGGCACCATAAGCGCAAACGCCGTTGTCTGCACCAGCACAAGGAGTCGCACTTGGATCGGTACCGAACCAGTGCAACAGCGAGCGGTTCACGACCCGCAGCTTGCGGTACTGGTTGGCACGTGCGCCGCCGCCGTTGTTTGAGGCCGAGGCATTCGAACTTCCGATGGTGATCGGGAAGCCGGAGTACATAACGGCATCCAGGGACGCCTTCCAGCCACCGATGGCCCAATCGACGAAGCGGTTGACATGGGAACCGTAGTCACGACCGTGTCCGAACGGGATCGCATATGTGCCGACGAAATTCGCTGCGTTCTGGGTGTCGAAGCCCGACACGCCATAGTCGCCATGCGGATTGTAGACGTTCTGCGGATAGACACCTGGACCATCCACGCCGCCGATGCCGAAGTAGCCGGGGTTATTGGTCATGTTTTTCGACCAGGTGTAGTTGAAGGTGTACTCCAGACCATGCCACTGACGCTGGCGCAGTTGAACCTGCAGGGCGTTGTAGTTCGAGTAACCCTCAGCCGATGTCAAATAGACCTGACCATTCGTACCGACAAGGCCAGCGTACGGCTGGGTCGCCGTATTGCCCGGAGTCGTTTCCTGATTGATCGGTTCAGGAATGACGAGATGCTGTGCGACGTTCCCTACGTATGCAAGCTGGAACGTGAAGTTTGGTCCCATGAGTGTCTGGAGGGTGAGGTTGTACTGCTGAATCAGTTCGGGCTTGATGTTGGGATCCCAGGCGTTGTATTTGCTTGCAAGGCCACCTGAAGTCACACCAACCGTGAAGCCCTGGCTGACATGGATGGGTGTTCCACCGCTCGTCGCCGATGGCGGCGTGCTGGAGTTTGAGTACGCCGGAATGTATGGCGGGTTGGCCGTGAGGCGCTGCGCAGCGCCCATGCCTTCAAAGTCGTCCGTGATGGCGTAGCCGCCGCGGATGACCTGCTGCCGATTCAACTGATACGCAAAGGAAACGCGAGGCATGAACTGCTCGTGGAAGGCGTTGTACAACGCGCGGCTAGCGCCATTCTTGCCGGCAGTGATCAGGCAGTTAGGGCAGTTCTGCGGGTTCCTTATGTCGACGTTGACTTCCTTGTTGTTGACTTCGTACATCGGCTGGTCATAGCCATAGCGCAGACCGAGATTCAGGGTGAGTTGAGGGGTCACCTTCCACTCATCCTCCCCGAAATACGCCATACGATACTGGCGTTGACCGGCGCGTCCTGCAATACCGTTAACCGCCTGGAGTTCGGAGGCGTCGAGAACAAAGTCCGCAAAGCCGTAGCCTTTGCCGGTGGAAGAAAGCGTTGTGTCTTTGGTGAATTCGCCGTTGTATGCGAACTCGCCCATCGTGCCGGTATTGCCACCGTAGTAAAAGTTTTCCTGGTAGCGCAGAATCTGAGCGCCGCCCTTGATGATGTGTTTGCCGTGCAACCATGTGACGGTGTCGCCATAGTCGAAGATGTTGTCGATGTAGTTTTGCACCACACCCAGGGTACCTACGTTCTTTTCAGCAGTGGAGATATTCGCTTCCGTGAAGCCAGGATACGGACTGGCATAGGGATATCCAACCTTCGTATCGCTGCCTGTGGGGAACTCACCGGTGCTATCGAACGGAACGCCGCCAAGATTACGGATACGCGAGTAGCCGGCGCGGAACTCATTCTGCAGGTTCGGGGTAAAGGTGTGTACCTCGTTGAGGACGCCGTTCCAGAACGGATAGTCATCCCCCCCAGGGAACTCGAACGAAAGGATGGAAACGATGGGAAGGTCGTACGATCCACCATGCGTGAAGCGAGCCCAGAGGCTGTCCCTCGATGAGGCCACATAATCGACGCGAATGTCGCCCTGGTTATTCACATAGGCACTCTTGTTGTATCCCTGATAGTTGTTGGTATCCGGCGAGTTGGCATTCGAACTGGGGCGGTTCGGCAGCGGATAGAATTCCGGGTGAGCGAAGATATACGCCGCAACGGGGTTGTTGACGGGAATCTGATCGTTCCCATATGGGGTGGCCGTGTTGAGGCCGCTGGTGGTGTTATAGAGCTGGATGTACTGCGAGGCGGGAATGGACTGATTGAAATCAAGCGTTGGCGCTCCCAGTAGTTCAGAGAAGTCACCCTTTCGCATTCTGAGCGAAGGCACCGAGATCACCGTCTGTGTTCCAACCGTAGTATTGCGGAAGCCCTCGAAGTCCGCGAAGAAGAACAGTTTGTTCTTGAAGACGGGACCGCCGATGGTAGCGCCGAACTGGTTCTGGTGGAAGTTGGGCTTGGCAGCGATGGGAATGAGATCCTTGTTGGCCCAGGAGTTGGCTTGCCAGTCCTGGTTCTCATAGAAGGCATAAACGCTGCCGTGGAACTTGTTGGTTCCGGCTTTGGTAACGGCGATGATTTCACCGCCGTTCACGTTGCCGTATTCGGCGTCAGCGTCGCCGGTGATGATGCGCATCTGGCCGATGGCTTCCGGAGCGGGGTTGTAAGCGATGGTGTTCTGCAGCGGCTCATTGATGTCCGTACCGTCGAAGATGTAGTTGTTGGTCTGCATACGGTTGCCGTTGAAGGACGGCTGCGTCGACGAGGCAAAGGACGTGTCGCGCTCCGTACCCTGGGTGGTGCCCAACGAACTGTAGGTCGGGAGGACCGCGCCAGGGACGAACACCGTCGCTGCCGAGAAGTTCTGGCCGGGAAGGGGCATGCTTTCGAGGGTGTTGGCGGTAATCGTACTGCCGAGCGAAGCGTCTTCGGTCTGGAGGACGGCGCCGCTATCGGCAGGGACCTCGACGGTGGCGGTGACCGCGCCGACCTGCAACTTCAAATCGATCTTGGCGATCTGGTCGATTTCCAGTGCAAACGGATGATCGGTTGTGGTAGTGCTGAATCCCGATATCGCGGCCGAAACAGTATAAGGGCCGATCGGCAAAGACTGAAAATTGTAGGCTCCGGAGCGATCCGTGGTCGTCACGGTGCTGACTCCCGTGCTGGCCTGGGTGGCAGTTATCTTCACACCCGGAACGACAGCGCCGGATGGGTCGGTGACCGTGCCTCGGATCGATCCGGTGACCGTCTGCCCCCAGGCCCTGCTGCCAACACTGACTAGAACAACACGGTGAGACAAAGGGCAACACGAATCAGAATGTTTGGTTTGTTCACTGGAGTCTCCTAAGAGTAGTGCGACGCGTTTTGAAAAGCCGATCGTAGGTCAGCCTTGATGTGTGGTCGATTCTTCGCGGGGCAATTGCTCGGCCCATACGGTACCAATGCCCAGGACTGCGGGCGGCAAGCTCGTTGGTTAAAACACGTTAACAACTGAATACCTTACAGTGAATCACGGAAGCACCTTTGTCAATGCTTTTTGCTGAGTGCCGGGCGGCTGCAAGCGGAGGACTGCGCAAGGCAACCCCTTCCATATCGCCAACTTGTCGAGGAAGGATCAAGGGATCTGGCTCCGGCGGGGCGCGGTTACTGGTAGTTCCCGATAAGGACGAATGGCGCCCAGTAGTACGGGAGAGAGTAGCCGGCGTCCTGGACCGGAGGCACTGCGGAATCCTCCACCGTCTGGACGCCGCGGCCAGTTCCGGCTTGCGACGACGCGGCGGGCCCGCGCATGAGCGCTAGCTGCGCCTGACGGAGCGCCTCGGCTTTGCCATCGCCAGGGTGATTGACCCAGCGGGTGTAGAAGTCGCTCATGATGCGGCTGGTGCTGGCGTCGTTGACGTCCCACATGGTGGCGAGTACGGCCTCGGCGTCCTTTTGCTGGGCAACCATGCCCAGGCTGTCCATTTCCAGGCCATTGCGGGATTTGTAGTCCTTGGCGGTGCTGCAGGCGGAGAGCGTGAGCAGGCGGGTTCCTTTGAAGGCAATGGGAGAGTTTTCCATGTCGGAAAGATTCCACTCGTATCCCTTGGGGTCGCCGCTGCTTTCTCCGCCCATCATCAGGAATGGCTCCTCGCCACTGCCGGTTTCGACTACGAAATGGCTGGCGATGTGCACCACGGAGAAGTTCTGGCCGGGAGTCAGCTCAGTCTTCAGCGCCGCGAGCGTGAACTGATCGTTGGGCAGGAGCTTTCCCTGCATTGGGCCATGCGAGTCGGGCGCGGAGGGGTCGCGGACGACGGCATCCAGCTCCGGCATGACGCCGGGCAGCGCCGGCAGGCCACCGTAACTTCGGGACAGTCCCATGGCCAGCACGCTGGGCTTGGCTCCGCTGAGCAGCGGCGAGTCGGTCATGTGGCCGTAGCTCTCGGGAGTGAAGAGGACGTTCTTGAAGCGCTCCACCAGATAATACTGGCCATCGTAGAGCGCGGCCATGGGCAGGTAACGCATTACATCGTCCAGAGACCAGAGCAGCGTTGGCACATGGCCCTGCGGGCCAGGGGGCGTTTCCAGGGCCTTCAAGTCGTCTTCCAACGGCGCTACGACCATGGCATACAACTTTGCGAGCTGCGGCCGGGGATCGGACGCGCGCGAATCCATTGCCTGCAGGGTCGCAAGGGCCTGGGTGCGCAAGTCGGCCGGCGTAGCCTTCAACTCGACCTTCTTGCGCGTCGTCGATGTCACAACAATCGCGTAGGCGTGATCCTCGCCCAGCAGCAGACGTATGCCCATCACCCGCGGGCCGAGCTTGGCTAATGTGCTCTGCAGGTAGCTCTGGGTTGCGTCCTCGCTGCCGGCTGGACCGGCTTGCTGCAGATCGGCTGGGAAGGTAGTGGCGAAGAAGGCCTGCGTGTCCGCCTGTTCCTTCTCGATGCCCGTGCCCAACGAGTTTAGCTGAGCGTCTTCGGCGGGCGTGCGTTTGGCCTTGTTCTGCAGCAGGGCGTATTGGATGTTGCTGTCCTCGAGCGCCAGCGATTTCGCTCCCAGAGCCAACAACTCGGCCTGCGCCTTCTGCTGCCCGGCCGTGAGCTTCAACGGTTCGATCCCGGCGGCGGAGCCGGGAGCGGCGCCGCGCACCACATCCTGCAGTTCCTGTTCCTTCAGCAGATCGAGGACCTGTTCGGCCTCGCCCAAGCGGCCTGCCTGCACCAGTAACTCCGCCAGCACACGATACGTTCTCGCCTTCGACTCCACGAATCCGGCCTGCAGATCTTTGTCCAGGCCTGAAATATTCTTGCGTATCTCCTGATAGGAATTCACCGCCGCCAGCCCGAAGAAGATCGCTTGCTCCGGGAGATGCTGATTGCGGAAGCCGAGCATCAATGAGGTCTGCATCGCCCCCTGTAACTCAGGATCGCCCGCCGCCGTCGCCAGGGACAGCGCCGTCAACTGGCTGGCCAGCGACTTCTCCGGCTGCTTGAGCGCAGCGTACGCCCAGGCCATCGTCATCAGCGCCACCGCTTCGCCACGCTGGTTCTTGACCTCGTGCCACAGGCTCAACGCTTGCAAATCGTAATCCAGCGCCTTGTCTGGCTCTCCCAGGTCAGAGTGTTCTTTGCCGATATTGTTCAGCGTGTTCGCCTCGCCCTGGCGGTTCCCGGCCTTGCGCCAAAGCGGCAATGCCTGCTCGGCGTAGTCCAGTGCCTTGCGCGACTGGCCCATATCCGCATAGGCGCGGCCGATATCGTTCAGCGCCAGCGCCTCCCCGCTCAGGTTGCCGGTGTCGCGCCAGATGGGCAGCGCCTGGTTGTAGTAGTCGAGCGCCGTCTGCTGTTCGCCCAGGTCGCGAAGGAGCCGGCCCATATTGTTCAGGGTGAGCCCCTCGCCCTGGCGGTTGCCGAGCTCGCGCCACTCCGACAGCGCCTGGTTGAAGTCCTCCAGTGCCTTCTGCTTCTGCCCCAGGTCGGCATAGGCCCGGCCCATGCCGTTCAGCGTCAGTGCCTCGCCGTCGGGCTGTCCCGCATCGTGCCAGAGCGGTAACGCCTGAGTGAAGTACTCCAGCGCCTGCTTGTTCTGGCTCATGTCCCAGTAGGTCTCGCCAAGGTTGTCCAACGTAATCGCCTCGCCGCTTCGGCCGCCGGCAAGAGCGCTGAGCCCCTGGCCCTGCTTCTCCAAGACGTGCCAGATCGCGAGCGACTGGTTCAGGCTCTTCAGGGCGTCATCCCGCTGGCCGAGATTGTTGTAGGCCCTGCCCATATAGCTCAGAGTGTTGGCTTCCGCCAGGCGGTTGCCGGCCTGGCGCCAGACGGGAAGAGCTTCGTTGAACAGATCCAGCGCCTTCGGTTCCTGCCCCAGGTCCGTGTAGATTCTGCCTTGAATCGTCTTCGTCGTGGCCTGGCTGGTGGGGAGGCGTTCGAACGCAAGAGCCTGGTTGCAGTAGTCCAGCGCCTTCTGCGGATTGCCTGCCATCCGGTAGAACGAAGCCAGGGTATTCAGCTCGGTGCCCAGGCTTCTCTGGTCGTTGGCCGACCGCGCCTGAGCAAGATTCTTCTCATGCTGCGAGATCTGGGCCTGCAGCCATGTTTCCGCGCCGGCGGCGGGCGCGCCCAGCATAAAGCCGAGGCAGGCCGCAACGACAATCTTCTGCGCCAGGTTCATCTCGCCCCCTTTAGAAATAGCCGTTCCGTATCGGCTTTATACGCGGGCCCCGCTCCCTGAGCCATGCCTCAATCGGACGCGATTTGCAGCTAACTGTTTTAATGTTGCCGGGCCCTTTCACGGGCGCCCGGTGCGCTCTTCACTGAGTGGCGTCGAGGGGAACGCTCCTCAGCGTGATGAGGCCGATTCCCCAGTTGGTGGGCACCTCGCCGGGGGCACCGCGGGTGCCCGCACTGGTTTGACTCAGCAGCCTTTCCAGAGGGGATTCGCCGCCGCGCGTTCCCTGCATGACAACTCCCGCGAAGTTCAGCACGCCAGGGTCCGGCAGCGGCTGCGAGGTGCTGAGCAGAATCATGGTGTCCACCCCATAAGGCGGGCCGATGCGCAGATTCCGCGCGCCCGGCAGATAAAACTGGTTGCCGTTGTCGGCGTCGTTGGGGAATCGGTTCTCGGTATAGTCGCCCGGATAAAGGACTGTGCCTTGGCCGTGGCAATCGATGTCGAGAATATAGACCCAGCGCTTCTCGACAATCGGCACGCCGGATACCAGGGCCATCCGCAGCAGATCGCCCTGGTGTGTGGGTTGATTGGGATCCAGCGGTGTTTGGCCGTTGGCCGGAACCAGGGCCAGAGAGTAGTAGCCGGCCGTCGATGCGTCCACCGGGTTATCCGCGAGTTCCAGCCAGCCGTGGACCTTCGCCAGGAGCAATGCGAAGTTGTTGAGCTTCGCGCTGGCTTCCTCGAAAGAGGCTGCGTTGTTCATCGCCACCCAGTCGCTGCGGACGGGATACGGCGACGTCGCGGAACAGCCGGTGCTGTGGCTGCTGCCGCGTGCAGGCGGCCCGGCGGCAAGCTCGGTCTTGTGGAACCACGCATAGGCAGGTCCATGCGTGGTCAGTACGCCGGTCAGCGCGTATTGAGCATCGACGAGATCGGTTGCCGGCTGAACCGCGCTGCCGCTATCGCCCGGCACCAGCTTTGCGGCCAGCTCGCGCGATGGGGGAAGGTTGACCCACAGCCGTGCCACGGCGGGCAGATGCTGCTTCAATGCACTTGCAGTAAGCGGTGCGCCCAGGCTGACCGGCGAAGCTGTGCCGGCTTGCTGCAGTGTCCAGCTGGTTCCATCCCAGCTGAGAATGTGGGTCCACGGCTCCTCGGCCGGATCGGAGACCGTCACGGCCCCGGCGCTTTTGATTTGTTCGGCTGCAGCCAGCACCTGCTGGTGAGAGAGATTGGCAGGCCAATGCCAGACGCGCAGCGGCGGCGACTCCGCCGGCTTCCATTTGGTCAGTTCAAAGATCGCGCCGGCAGCAACCCTGGCCCCGGCCGGGCTGACCACCTCCGCCGTGGAGCGCGCGATGCCATCCAGAGCAGTAATCCGAAGTTGCACCTTCTGGCCCTTGCTGTCTGCGCTGGTCGCGGTGAACTCACTGCCGCCGCCAATGCCAGACACCCGGCCAATGTCCAGCAAGACGCTGCCATCATCGTTGCTCCGCAACGCGGCGGTGCGCAGCTTGCCGGTGTCCGCTGGCTTGCCGCCGAAGAGCGGTTGCCGGCGCCGCGCCGCGTTGGCGTCCAGGTCGGGATCCTGGTCGGGAACATTGCCGCCTTCCAGCACTCCGCGTACCCGCTGGTAGACCTGGGCAGCCGGCGCGTCCGCGGGCAATGCCTGCAGTGCCTGAAGCAGCGCGGCCGTGAAGGCCCCGTGCGGCTCCGCGGTGGGGTCCGTGGTGGGCATCTCGTTGGCCGACTGGTCCTGCTGCGCGGCGGAGAAGACCAGCGCCGGATTGTCTTCCCGCTCCGTGGGCGCAGGCCGCGGCTGGCCGTTGGGGAGCAGGTCGGGATCCTCTGCGATGTCGCGAGGGTCGAAGGCCAGAGCGCGCTGTTTATACCTGGGCCCAATGCCGCGGCTGAGAGCGCCGCTGTGGCAACTGTCGAGGATCACCGTGAGGTGGACGCCCTTGTCCAGCGCAGCGTTGAAGATGCGGGTCATCTCGCGGTCGCGGACGTCGTAGCCTCCGAGATAGGCGTCGGAAGGCACAAGGGTGCTGTCCGCATGAACCAACTGGCCGCCCACGGCGACGGTGAGCTTGGTGCCCTTGCTGTTGACGCGCAGCGACCCGTGACTGGCGTCGTAGAAGACCACCGTGTCGCCAGGCTGCGGCAGGTCGACCAGGTACCGCTGCATGGCAGCCAGAATGCCGTCGCGCGTGGTTTGCGCAGCCGGCAGCAGCACGAGTCCCGGCCGCGGACGAGGCGGAGCCGGGTCGGCGAGGAGAACCACATCGCCAGCCGGAAAGCCGAACTTCGGGCTGGTGAGCAGGTCGGCCATGGACTGCGCATCGTTGACCGCACCGTCGAGATTCTCAAAATATCCGAGCTCGCAGCGGCCATAGGAGCAGCCTGGCGGATGCTCGGCCTGGGTGCCTGGAGGCTGGTACATATCGATGCCGATGAGCAGGGCGCGCCGGGTCTGCGCCGGTGCCCGTGTCCCGCAGAGAATGCACAGCGCAGCGAGGAATGCGGCAAAACACGCCTTCATACGCGCCCCAAAGGAAACTGCGAAAGAGTATAGCGTTCTCCGTGGAGAATACAAGGAATCTGCCTTTCGCGACCCAGGCATTCAGCGCGTCCGGGGCAGGGTACGCGTGGCCGATGACGTACCCGCGGTCACTGCATTCGGGCCGCCGCTATCTGTAAAATGGCCCGCATATGGAAACCATTCAATATAACCTGCCGCAGAGTCGCATTCCGCAAGCCTGGTACAACATTGTCGCGGATCTCCCCAAGCCTATGGCGCCGGTGCTGCACCCGGGCACGATGAAGCCGATCGGGCCGGACGACCTGGCTCCGCTGTTTCCCATGGCTTTGATCCTGCAGGAGGTCAGCACCGAGCGCGAGATCGAGATTCCCGGAGAAGTGCGGCAGATCTATGCACAGTGGCGACCGGCGCCGCTCTATCGCGCGCGCCGCCTGGAGAAGGCGCTGGATACGCCCGCGCATATCTACTACAAGTACGAGGGCGTCAGCCCGGGGGGCTCCCACAAGCCGAATACCGCCGTGGCGCAGGCGTATTACAACAAAAAAGAGGGCACAAAGCGCCTGTCGACGGAGACTGGAGCGGGCCAGTGGGGTTCGTCGCTGGCCATGGCCTGCGCCATGTTCGGGATGGAGTGCAAGGTCTATATGGTGCGGGTCAGCTACGACCAGAAGCCCTACCGCCGCGCGCTGATGGAGGCTTATGGCGCGTCGGTCGTTGCCAGCCCGAGCAACGAGACGGAGGTTGGCCGCGCCATTCTTGGGGAACATCCGCGCTCCAATGGCTCCCTGGGCATTGCCATATCGGAGGCGGTCGAAGTCGCCGCCAAGGACCCCAACACCAAGTACGCGCTGGGCAGCGTGTTGAACCATGTGCTGCTGCACCAGACCGTGATCGGACAGGAGGCCATCGAGCAGATGGCCATGGCAGACGACGAGCCCGACGTGATCATCGGCTGCACCGGCGGCGGATCGAACTTCGCCGGGCTGGTGATGCCGTACCTCGGCCGCAAGATCAAAGGCCAGTGCCATGCGCGCGTGGTTGCCGTGGAACCGGCCGCCTGCCCCAGCCTGACCAAGGGCCGCTTCGCCTACGACTTTGGCGACACCGGACACCTGACTCCGCTGGTGAAAATGCACACGCTGGGCAGCACCTTTATGCCTCCGGGAATCCACGCCGGCGGGCTGCGCTATCACGGCATGGCGCCGTTGGTGTCGCACGTGATGGACCTGGGACTGATCGAAGCAACGACGGTACAGCAACTGGACGCCTTTGCCGCCGGAATCCAGTTTGCCCGCGCCGAGGGCATTATTCCTGCACCCGAATCCAACCACGCCATCGCCGCGGCGATCGCGGAGGCGCAGCAAGCCAGGCAGGAAGGCAAGCCGCGGACGATTCTCTTCGGCCTTTCCGGCCACGGGCACTTCGACATGCAGTCGTACGTGGACTACCAGGCGGGAAGGTTACAGAACTTCGATTATCCCGAAGAGGAAATCGCGATGGCGCTGGCCGGCCTGCCCGCCGTCGGCTGAGTGCTACGTCGGTTGCGTGACGGCGGCAACGTCCTGCGCTTCGATGGCCGCAAGCGCTGCCAGGTTTACCACCGCGGCAACGGAGGCGCCTCGCGCAACCACGTGGACCGGCCGCGAGAGGCCCATCAAGATAGGGCCAATCATATTGACGCCGCTGGTGGACTCCAGCAGTTTGTAGGCGATGTTACCGGCGTCCAGGCTGGGGAAGATCAGAATGTTGGCTCCCCCGCGCAGCATACTGAAGGGATAGGTCGCCTCAACGCGGTCGGGTAGGACAGCGGTATCGGCCTGCATCTCGCCATCGACCATTAGTTCAGGACAACGGTGGCGAATGATGTCGACGGCCTTGCGTACCCGGTCCGACGAGGCATGACGGCTGCTGCCGAAGTTGGAGTACGAGAGCAGCGCAACGCGGGGTTCGATGTCGAAGCGGCGGGCGGTGGCCGCGGCACCGATCGCGATCTCGGCAAGGTCCTCGGCGGACGGCTCGATATTGACCGCGCAGTCGGCCAGGAAGTAGAGCTTGCCCCGCGGCGTCGTGGCGAGATATAAGCTGGCAGCCTTGCGCACGCCGGGCTTGAGCGGAATAACCTGCAGCAGTGGGCGGATGGCGTCGGAATAATGCGCCGTCATGCCGGTCACCAGCGCGTCTGCGTGGTTCAACTGGACCATCAACGCGCCGAAGATATTGCCATTCTTCACCAGCTCTTCTGCCTCGGTGCGCGTCACTCCTTTGCGCTGGCGCAGCCGCACCAGCTCGTCCACGTACAGCGAATGTCCGTCGTGCTGGTCAATATCAACGATCTCCAGCGCATTCATGTCCAGATGGAGTTCCGCGGCGCTCTTCTGAATGGTGGCGGCGTTGCCCAGCAGCACCGGCTTGGCGATCTCTTCGTCGATCAGGGCGCGGCATGCGCGCAGCACGGTCTGATTTTCCCCTTCGGGAAACACGATGCGGCAGGGCCGGGTGCGCGCCTTGCGGATCAGCAGCTTGGTCACGCTGGGCTCGCTGTTCAGGCGATTCTCCAGGGTCTGGCGATACTCGTCCAGATCGAGCTGGATGCGCGCCACGCCGGATTGCATCGCGGCAGCCACCACCGCAACCGCCTCGTGCACCACCACGCGCGGATCGAACGGCTTGGGAATGATGTACTGCGGGCCGAAATACAAGCCGGACAGCCCGTAGATTCTGCACACCGAATCCGGCACATCCTGCTTGGCCAGGTCGGCCAGCGCGTGCGTCGCCGCCATCATCATCTCTTCGTTGATGGTGGTGGCGCGAGCATCCAGCGCGCCGCGAAAGATGGCCGGAAAGCCCAGCACGTTGTTCACCTGGTTGGGATAATCCGACCTGCCAGTGGCAACGATGGCGTCGGGCCGGGCCGCGATTGCCGCTTCATACTCGATCTCCGGGTTGGGGTTGGCCAGCGCGAACACCAGCGGAGCCGGCGCCATGCGCTGCAGCATCTCCGGGGTGACACAATTCGCCGTCGAAAGGCCGATGAAGACATCGGCGTTCTCCATGGCCTCGGCCAGCGTTCGCAGCGGCGTTTTGCGCAGGAATCGCTGCTTATAGGGATTCATGCCTTCGCTGCGGCCCTCGTAGATCACGCCCTTGGAATCGCACATCAGGATGTTGTCGCGTTGCGCGCCCAGCAGAGTAAAGTGCTCTGCGCAAGAGATGGCGCTGGCGCCCGCGCCGTTGACGACGATCTTCGCGTTGGCGATCTGCTTACCCGCAATCTCCAACCCGTTCAGCAGCGCCGCGCCGGAGATGATGGCCGTACCATGCTGGTCGTCATGGAACACCGGAATCTTCATGGTCCGGCGCAGTTCTTCTTCGATGATGAAGCACTCCGGCGCCTTGATGTCTTCCAGGTTGATGCCGCCAAAGGTAGGCTCCAGCATCTGGCAGGCGCGGATCACGTCTTTCGGGTCGTTCGCATCCAGTTCCAGATCGAACACATCGATGTCGGCGAAGCGCTTGAAGAGAACGCCCTTCCCTTCCATCACCGGCTTGCCCGCGGCAGGGCCGATGTTGCCCAGGCCCAGCACAGCGGTTCCGTTGGAAACGACCGCTACCAAGTTCGACTTGGCGGTGTACTTGTACACCAGGTCCGGATTGGCATAGATCGCCAGGCAGGGTGCTGCAACGCCGGGTGTGTAGGCGAGGCTCAGGTCGCGTTGCGTCAGGCAAGGCTTGGTCGCGGTGACCGAGATCTTTCCCGGAGGGAAGGACGCATGGTATTCAAAAGCATCTTCGTCGCGAACCATAGCCATAGTGTGTGTGGGCCTCCCCGACGTGCCGGCTGCAGGCGCGTGCAGCCCTAGGCCGTCTCAGGAGAATAAACCGCTGCACCTGACAGTGTCGAAGATACGCGGCAGCATTGGCTGTGGGCGTGGTCACATCTGACGCACCACCGGCGCTGGTACGCCCAGCCGTGCGATCGCGTTATCCGCACACCAAACGCGGCGGAAAATGATCTAGCGCTTCACAAAGTGCCAGACAACTCCGGCGCTGAACGTCTGCGGGCTGTAATAGCCGAAGTTATAGCCATAGTGCGAATAGCTGTAATCCACGACCGCGTCGAAACGAGAGGACAACCGCCGGGCGACTCCGGCCTGTCCGCCAATTACGTTGTCGGTGGTGCTATGGGCAAGCGGGTCCCAGTACCGGGCAAATCCTACATTGAGCTGGGCATAGGGTGCGAGCTTGAAGAAGTGCGGCTTCAGGGAAAAGCGCGGCCCCGCGGTGACTGCATCGTAGGTCTCGCGGTCCGAGAGGCCCACGGGTTCCGTCCCGCTGACAGAAAAATTGCCCTGAAGGTCGACAGAAATGGTCAGGTTGTCGTGCCCTGTCTGAACCAGGTCGAACATCAGTCCGGCCGTGCCTCCGCTGAGGAAATCGGTGTAGGGCCCGTTGTCCAGATAGTTCGCCGTTCCCTCTACATACACCGAAGCCTGCGCGTGCAATGCACTGGCCGGCGCCAGCATTGCCATTGAAAGCAATAGAGCCAACCCAACCTGCCATCCTGCGTACCGTTCCAACTTCCTCACACGACCTCCCTCAAGATCCTTGTAGACGTACTTTTTTCTGCCCATCGAAATCCAATGCATCCCCCCGGAGTTGCGCTGTGCCCGGCCATCTAGAAAAAGAGGGTCGCGGCAAATTGCATCTTGCGGCCGTTGGTCGAGGTATTGGCGTTATTCCCGTAGGTCGACAAGATTGTTCCGAACTCCGTCTGTTGCGTTACCGGATTAATTGCGCCCAGCGTGTTGGGAGCTGCGCATGTTGTTCCTGGGGATGTCGTCGTACTGATGGACGTCGACGAGCAGGAGAACGTGGCATACGGATTGTTCAGGTTCGGTGTGTTGAATACGTTGAATGCCTCGGCTCGTACATTGAACCGCATTCCCTCGCGCACCCGGGGAAAGGGAAAATCGCGGGCCAGGGCCATATTCGTCATGATGTAGGCTGGCCCGATGAACGCGTTCCGCGACACGTTGCTGAATGTTCCGAGTTGCGGGTAGGTAAACGCATTGATGTTGAAGTACTCGTTCACCTTGTCCGCCCGATGCCGGGACTTGGGCAGCAGCGGATTCATCCCCGCCACAATTGCGGCCCTCTGGCTGCTTTCGCCATCCATTGCGGTGTCGTTGTTGATCAGCACGCTGAAGGGCCGCCCGGTGTGGGCAAGATACTGCCCGCTGAATATCCAATGATTCAGCACGGAGCGAAACGCCGCAGAGCCACTGGTAATTTCGGGGAATCTCAGCGTCCAACCCATCGTCAGGTTGTGGGTGGCATTGTTGTCCGACAGGCCGTAATCCGAGTTCAGGTTGAAGACGTCGGGAACGGCGTTCGACGTAGTCTGCGCATTGGTCTGGATGTCCAGCGAGCGCGAATACGTATAGGACTCAAATAGCGTCAGGTAGCGCCCTCCGCGTTGCGTGTACTGCTCCTGCAACGCGTTGTAGTTGGAAGTCCCGACGCTCAGGATATCGACAATCCCCTGGCCGCCATAGTTGAAGGGCGCATAGCGCACGCGCGCCGCTGTAGAGGTCGAATTCGAACTTGCATTCGTGCAGTAGGTGGCGGGATTCGCCTGGAAATATCCTCCGCTGCAGTCGTAGATCGCCGGGTTCAGGTCCAGCGGCACGGTCAACTTGCGCGCCAGCTTACCCACGTAGTTGATCTCCAGCGTGCCGCCGCGAGGAACCTGGTATTGAAACCCAAAGTTCACGGCTTCGACATAGGGCGTGCGGAAGTTTTTGTCCGGGAAGAAGATCGAGTAGGGGGCTACAAACTGCGGGTTCTTTGGATCAAATATGCCTGGAATCACCTGCACAGTATCGTTAGGGCCGTAACCGGCCAACGGCACCGAAGCTCCGCCGGGAGGCAGCAGGTGGTTAAAGATGAAGTGGTAGGGCTCGCCCACGCCGATGACGTTGGCATTCACCGCATCGAAGAAGATGCCGAATCCTCCGCGGACCAGCAGCTTACCCTGGCCGGTCACGTCATAGGCAAAGCCCAGTCGCGGGGCGATCCCGTTGAAATCCGTGGGCACCAGCGATGGCAGCACTCCCTTGTCGCCGGGAAATCCCAGACCTCCGGGGGCCGACGGGAACACCGTTGACTGCAAGCCGGGGATAAACGTTGCGGCCTGCCCTTGCGGCTGGAACCACTGGAACGGAAGTTCGTAGCGAAGGCCGAGATTGACCGTCAGCTTCGGAGTCGCGCGCCAGTCGTCCTGCAAATACGTAAACGCGTCGTGTTGAATTCCGCCCTGGATTAGCCGGTTTTGAGCCGTGATCGAATTCGCCAGCCCTAACATGCCGTCGGCGAGGCTGACACCCGTAAACGTCGTGCTGAAAGAAATTGATCCCGGATAATCCTGTCTCGTCAGGTATTGCAAACGAAGAAAGGAGAAGCCTCCCTGGATATTATGATTGCCTTTGGTCCAGGACATCGACTCATTCAACTCAACGTTCTCGTTCACATTGTCGCGATATCCCTGGGACGTGCTGCCTAGCGCGAAGTCGCCCGAAAAGTTGAACGCAGGCAGAGTCGGAAGTCCAGGCTCGACCAGGTTGCCGCCGAAGCTATTCAAGGTACGGGTGTCCAGCGGGAACTGGGTATATTCGTAACGCTTGTATCCAAACCGCATCACATTCAGAAGATTCGGCGTCATCACCCAGGTCCAACCGACGTTGCCGAAGTTGCTCTTGCCCTGCTGGTTGGTGTTTTCGTAGGTCGCAATGCCTTGGGAGGCGCTATTGATGCCAAGCGGCCCTACCGCCGTGGAGTCGATCAGATCGTACCGGGCGTCGAAACTGTGTTGGCCGTTCAGGGTGTAATCCAGACGGACCAGCGCGTTCTTGTCGCTCTCAGGAAGCGGAGAGAAGGTGGTCGCCAGCGCGTTCTGCCCCGGACTCACGGTCGGTGGAGCGAAGGCATTCAGCACATTCAGCATCACCGGATTGAGACACTGCACCGGGACTTCCGCATTCGGCATATACGTCGATTGGACCTTGGGCGCCGGCGCACCTGGAATGGTGGGAAAAAGCGGAGGCGCTCCGTAGATATTGCTTCCCGCATACGTGGCGGCTTGCTGCAGCAGCGCCAGGCACGGAGACGACCCGGAACCGCCGGCTTGCTGGTACGCCGAGTTCATCATGTTGATGGTGTCCGTCGGTTGTGCGCCCGCCCCGCTGGTCCCCGCGACCTCCAGCGGGTTGATGAACTTGCCCAGCCCCGTCGTCGTGCTGTAGACCTCGCCTGCGAAACTCGCGCAACTCATTCCCGGAAATGGCCCTGGCGTTGAGCATGCCCTGGCCTGCCCGTTCGGCAGCAGCCCCCGCTCCGCATACCCCACTGGAACGATCGACCCAGTGTTCTGCAGATGTCCTATCAGGTCCTGAAATGCGCCGAAGTAGAAGAGCTTTTCCTTGATGATTGGGCCGCCGACCGTGAACCCCCACTGGTTGATGTTGTCCTTGGGGTTCACCTTCGAGATATAGTCGGCAGCATTAAAGTACTGGTTCTGGATGTAATCCCACAGCGCTCCGTGGATCTGGTTCGTGCCCCGGCGGGTAAGCACGTTGAACACCGATCCGGCGTTGCGTCCGTACTGCGCCTTGTAGTTGTTCAGCAGCACGCTTACTTCCTGCAGCGCATTGGGCGGCGGATAGTTGATTCCGGTGTTGTAGAACAGGTTGTTCCACATCAAGCCGTCGAACAGCATCAGGTTCTGCGTATTCCTGGAGCCGGAAGCGCTGTACGTCGGACCGTTATTGTCCCCGGTAAACGTGGTTGGAGCGTTGACAGACACCACCCCCGGCAGCAGCGCGGAAAGCGCTACCGCATTGTGCCCGTCGATGGGCAGGTCCTCGATCAGCTTGGTATCGATCAGCGTGCCCAGCGTCGCGGAGTTCGCATCGATCGCAGAGCCGCTGGTGTCCTCAACCGTCACTGTTTCCTTGGCCGAGCCGGTCTTCAGGCTCACCAGTTCCTTGATGTTTGCGTTGGCGTCGACCGGTATGCCGGTCACTACAAACGTCTCGAAGCCCGGCGAACTCACGCTCAGCGTATAGACCCCGAGCGGCAGGCTGGGCAGCAGAAACTCTCCGGACGCGTTGCTTTTCACCGCGCGGGTCAGGCTGTGCGTGGCATCCTGCACCGTCACGTCGGCGCCGGGAATCACCGCGCCCGAAGGATCCTGCACCGTGCCAAAGATGCTTCCCGTATTCTGTGCCATCGCCGGCCGGGAGACAAGCATCAAGATCGCCGCGAACATCACGAACCAGATGAGCTGCCGCACGCCAACACCCCCCCGGCCAGCCGTCCCGAAGACACGCGGGTGTGCAAGATACCTGATGCTTTCCATGCTTGCTCCACTGAGTTTCGAACGCGCATGCATTCGAAGTTCAGAATGAGATGTATTGAAGATGTTGGTCAGACCACACCAGCCGGGGAAGTATGCTTATTCCGCAGTACCACTGTCAAGCAATTCCGCGCGCACCCGTCCTCGCGTTGCGCCTGCAACACCTTCGCGCACCATCCTATGCGTGTGCGCAAGCAGGCCATGTGACGCCTGTCACGTATCGTGCCTGTGGTTTGACGGAGAATGAGAGCCGGTCTGAAAAAATGCGGCACCCGTAGGGTAATGCCGATCAAAGCAGGAGGCGGAAGCGATGGCCGGAGTCTCCATCCCCGAGCTGATCCCCGGGCCACGCAAGACCGTGCGCAAGGGACGAATGGCTCTTATTGACAGCCCCACTGCGCGGGAGGTACATTTCGGGCGGTTCGCTATCATTCCTGTCTTTTCGCGTCCAAGTGGTCTTACCACACAAATTGCCCGCACCCATTGTCCGGGCATTCGTATCGACGCCACCACATCCGTGTAAAAGGAGCGGCTCGATTGTTGCCACGGATGAGTTTCTTCAGTTCACGGAGTGTTGCATGATGAACGTCACCGGAAGTACTGCAAGCAGGTCCTGGAAGTCTATTGCCGGTCTGATCTTTCTGGGTTTGAGCTTTGCCTCGGTCGCCGCACGCGCCCAGGCCCCCTACCTGATTCCCTACACCATCAATGTAGCGGCCGGCGGCGGAACCGCGCCGGTTCTCCCGGCGCCGCCCTGCCTGGGAACCAACCCCGGTGGCTTGACTCCCGCCGACGTCCTGGGCGACGGCTGCCCTGTCACCTCTGCTTCGGTCGTCACCGGCGCCGACCTCCACGACGTCGGAGTCGATCCCCAGGGCAACATCGTCTTCGTCGATAACCAGACCGGTACCGTGATCCGCAGAATCGATGCACGCACGGGAGTGATCACCGTGCTGGCGGGTACCGACGCCTCGATCAAGACCTGCACCACAACCGCCATCGACGAATACGGCGACGGATGCCCCTCCAGTGACGGCAAGGCAAACGCAGTTAACGGATATACCAATTTCAGCAGTGCTAAGACCCGCGGCATCGCCGTGGCGAAGAACGGCGACGTGTACCTGGCCGACTATAGCCAATCGCTGGTCCACAAGATCAGCGCCTCCACCGGCTTCATGACCCTCTTCGCCGGTTATGTCTCAGGCACCACCGTTGCCAAGACCGTCGGTCTCGGCACCACTGGCGGATACTCCGGCGACGGCTCGGCCGCGGTGGGAGCCGATCTGAGCGCCGATCGCGGCGTCGCCGTCGATACCGCCGGCAACGTCTACATCGCCGACACCGGCAACAGCGTCATCCGCATGGTGAATACCGCCGGGATCATCAGCACGATCGTCGGTGTTCGCCAAACTGCTGCATGCAGCTCCGCAAACTGGGTTGCAGACTCCGTTCCGGCAAGAACCGCGATTCTGTGTGCGCCCGAAGACGTCGAAGTCGATGCCAATGGCAACATCTTTATCGCCGACCAGGGCAACGCCCGGATCCGCGTCGTCTACGCAGGCGGAGCCGCCGTCGCAAGCCTCATCTCCCTCACCAACTCGGGAACCAACCCGGTGGTCGGCGACATCTACACCATCATGGGGAACGGCAGCACCAGTAGCACAACCTATGTTGCCGGAACCCAGGTCATCGGCACCAGCGTTGGCATCGGCGGCGCTCGCAAGATCGCGCTCGACTCGCGCGGCAACGTCTATCTCGCCGACAACTCAAACAATGTCATCTGGTTCCTGGACGCGAGCACGGGCTACATGCGCACCATCGGCGGCATGGTGGGCAAAACCTCAGGTGGAGGATGCACCGGCCAGACCGACGCCCTTGGCGATAACTGCCCAGCCACCCAGGCCACCCTGAATCCCACCTCGGATATGGGTGTCGCCGTAGACGCGCAGGGCAATATCTACATCGGAGATTCAGGCGACTCGCGCCTCCGCAAGATCTCTATCAACACATCTTTTCCCACCACCACGGCGGGAAATCCCGTCACGCAAACCTTGCTGGTTCATTTCGCCAGGGGCGACACTCCGGCTGCCGCCTCACCCTTCGCCATTACCGGCAGCTCGGATTTCGCCGTCGTTGGCGGCGCGCCATCCTGCACTCTCAACGCCGACAACACCACCGACTGCACCCTCTCCGTGCAATTTACCCCCACCCGCCCCGGCCCGGATCTGGCAACGCTGGTCATCACCTCCGCCGCAGGCCTCGTCACCAACGTCTCGCTCAGCGGTGTCGGGGCCGAGGCCTCCATCTCACTCGATCCCGGCACCGCAACCCTCCTCGCTAGCAGCTTAAGTTCGCCCGGCGGAGTGGCTCAGGACGCGTCCGGCAACGTCTATGTCGCCGACACCGGCAACAACCGGATCGTCGTCAGCGCAACTACCTTCATCACCGCCGGCGGCATCCTCTCCCAGCCCAGGGCCGTCGCGGTCACACCCGATGGCGCCCTCTACATCGCCGACACCGGCAACAACGCGATTCGCCGCGTCGACCCGGTCACCGGCGCGGTTTCCACCTTTGGCGGAGGCACGCCATGCGCCCTGGCCAATGACGCGCTTGGCGATGGCTGCCCCGGCGCCTCGGCCAGGTTTTCCGCCCCCGCCGGGCTGGCAGCCGATCCCATCGGCAACGTCTACATCTCCGACACCGGCAACAACGTCATTCGCGAACTCACCGCCGCTGGCTACGTCTACCTGGTTGCCGGCGGCGCCAGCGCTTGCACCACTACCGGCGCAGACACCTACGGCAACGGCTGCGGCCCCACCCAGGCCATCTTCAAATCTCCCACCGCGCTCCTCCTCGACCCCTCCCACAACCTCTACATCGCCGACACCGGCAATAACGAAGTCCGCAAGATTACCGCGGCTACCAATCTGGTCAGCGCGGTCGCCGGAACTGGCCAGGCGGGGGCTTCGGGCAACGGCGGACTCGCCACAACCGCGCAAGTCAACGGGCCCACCGGCATCGCTCTCGATGCCGCCGGCAGCCTCTACATCGCAGACACCGGCAACCATGCCGTTCGCGTCGTTAACGCTACCGGCGATATCAGCACGGTCGTCGGCAACCTCGGATCCAGTGGCGCCGGCACTCTGCCGGGCGTAGCTTCCGGAGTCCTGCTGAACCTTCCCGGCGGAGTCGTTGCCTCCGGCATCGGCAAACTGTGGGTGCTGGACTCCGGCAACAGCCGCCTGTTCTCGCTGGACCGTAGTTCCGTCGCGTTGAACTTCGGCCGCACCAATGTGGGCGCCACCAGCCCAACCACGGCCATCCAGGAAACGGCCACCGGCTCCGCCACCGCGAACCTGGGCTACCCGCTCTTCACCGCCTCAGGCAACACAGCAGCATTCACGCTGCTGTCCGCCGGGTTCAACGGTTGCAGTTCCAGTTCCTCCACGCCGCAGTCGCTCGCCCCGGGCGTTGCGTGCAACCTCACCGCGCAATTCGTCCCCACGGCGGTGGGCTCGACCAGCGCCATCTACGTCGAATCGAACGCCTCAGTCGCAAACCCGGCCTTGCCTAATATCACCCTCAGCGGGACCGGCGCCGTGCTGACCGGGACTACCCTCACCACCGCTGTCACCACCCCGGCCACCGGGACCCCGCAGTACTCGATTCCCTTCGTCGTCACTGCGACCCTGCACCCAGCCGTGTGCGATCCCACCGCGCCCAACTGCACGGCCGCCGGCACCATCACGTTCTTTGTCGACGGCACCCAGGTCGGCTTGCCGGTCGCCGTCAGCAACACCAGCACCACCTCAAGCAACGTCATCACCGCTGCCCAGACCATCGGCGGACAAAGCGTCGGATCCCACTCCGTTGTCGCTGTCTATAGCGGTGACACTTACTACGCCAGCAGCACCGCTGCGACGTTAGCCGTCTCCGTCGCGCAGGGTTCCACCACCACGGTTGTGTCCGCAAACCCCAACAACGGCACACAGTTCGTGAATATGACCCTGACCGCCCAGGTCACGTCCGCCACCAGCACGATTCCCACCGGCAGCGTCTCTTTCTATGCCGGCTCTACCCTGCTCGGCTCCAGCGGCGTCAATCCGAATACCGGCTTCGCAACTCTGTCTGACGTTCTGCTCACAGACCCCATGGGCAACATCACGCATAGCCCAGGCAGCTTCGGGCTCTTCGCCGGAACGTACAAGCTTACGGCCGTTTATAGCGGCGACAGTAACTATGCAACCTCCACATCGGCGGCGACGAACCTGGCCATCAACCCCGATCCGCAGGCCTTCACCCTCTCCTACTGCAATGTCACGAACGTCCTCACCGGCTGCACGCCTCCGGTTGCAGGCACGGCCCAGGGCTCGACCGCCGCAACGCTGGTTTACATCAATCCCAGCAACACCCTCAACGGCACGCTCACCTTCGCCTGCACCAACCTGCCGGCCAACTCCGACTGCACCTTCAGTGCCACGCCGAACAGTACGCCGGGCGCGACCGAACTCGCCGGGTCGACGCTTACCTTTACGCCCGTCCCGGGAGCGCCCACTCAGCAATCTGTCACCGTCACCCTGTGGACGAACGTGAACCCGAGCAACATTCCTCCCAATGGCGACCTGAAGTTCCCCCTCATCTTCCCCCGCTCCGCTCCCGCCCTGGCCGGACTGATCGGATGGCCCATCTTCCTCGGCGGCTTCGGCGCGCTGCTCGGCTTCCGCAAGCGCCTGCGGAATACCCGCCTGCTCACGCTGCTCACGGCCGTTGCCCTTGCCGGCGGGGCCATGGCGCTCAACGGGTGCACCAGCGGAAACACGGCGTCCAGTTCCACTCCGGTGGGCACCTACACAGTCACGCTCACCGTAACCGGCCCCGGCGGTCTGGTCCAGACCACGCCAATCAAGTTCGTCGTCGGTCCCGGCATCGCCGGACAGTCCTAGGGGCGGGCGAGACCGCGGTGCTCCATCCAGGCTCTGCTTGGATGGGCTGGGGGAGAACACGCGCGATCGTGCCACGTGTTCCTCCGTGTTAAGCCTCTTGTTTTCTTTGTCAAGGCCGCCGTTCTGTGCAAAACCCGTCCACAAATCTCAAATCAAACAAGATCAAATTCCCGCCAGAAGTACATTTGAGTGTTGTTCGATTGGTTATACAGAATGTTGACAAATGCGCTTTTGTTAAGGCACGGATTTATCCGTGCCATAGAGCCACAGAATCAGCCGGGCTTTAGCCCCTGAGGTCTGCTTTCCTGCGCTGAGCCGCCTTTTTCATCACCCTCGAAAAAACCTGGTTATCTGCCAGGTCTTTCGCTGCGGAGATGCCTATCTGTTAACCCAAAGGTGACTCCCGCCGCTAACCGTATTGTTTGCAATAAACTGCTGTTAATTCGAAAGGAACTCCCGCCGCTAACTGCGTTTGTTTACAACAAAACCCGGGATGATACCCCCCGGGGGGGGTGAGGCCGATAAAGCCTCATCCGAGCCAGTCTGGCCTGCGGGCGGAGCCATCCACCCGCGAAGTGGTCTTGAAGGGCTCATACAACCCGGTCATCGCCGCGTCGTGCGTTTTGGCCAGCACCGCCGCCATCTCCGTTGCGGACAATGGGCCGGCCTTTACCACCGCGAAGGCCTGGTCCAGGATTGGCATGGAATCAATGCCGGTAATCGCCACGGCAATCTTCTGGGCCAGAGCGTATCGCAGGCATTCCATTGCCGTGGCTGTCTGGCTCTGCAGAATGCCGCGGCCGGCAAGCACCTTCATCGCCAGTACGGCTGTGCCTTCCGCCTCGGCGACCGGGATCACCTGCCTGGCGAAGGAGCGGAAGTGCGCGTCCATCACATTGATGGGCATCTGCACCGTGTCGAAGTGGAAGCCGTGCTGCTTGGCGATGTCGAAGGTGCGCAGATGGATCAGCGGGTCCTTGTGGCCGGTGAAGCCGATGTAGCGGATCTTGCCCGCCTGCTTCGCCTCCAGCGCTCCCTCCAGCGCGCCGCCGGCGGCAAAGATGCGGTCCGGATCTTCGAAGCGGATGATCTCGTGGAACTGCATCAGATCGATCGTGTCGGTTTGGAGACGCTTGAGCGACTCGTCCAACTGGCTGGTGAACGACGCCTTGGTACGGCCGTCGATCTTGGTCATCAGCAGCACCTTCTTGCGATAGCCGTCCTTCAGCGCGTCGCCCATGCGCTGCTCGCTGGCGCCGTCGTTATAGTCCCAACTGTTGTCCATGAAGTTGATGCCGCGGTCGATGGCCGTACGGATCAGGCGCACGCTCTCCGCCGGATCCGACTGGATGCCGATGTGGTAGCCGCCCAGGCCGATGACGGAAACCTTTTCG
Source organism: uncultured Acidobacteriaceae bacterium (assembly GCA_963764735.1). Classification (GTDB taxonomy): domain Bacteria; phylum Acidobacteriota; class Terriglobia; order Terriglobales; family Acidobacteriaceae; genus Edaphobacter. Next base: position 2,715,675 of record CAVXTS010000002.1, on the reverse strand, counting down.
CCCGTCCGCCCCAGCGGCCGGTATTGCATCTCCGACGAGGATGCCAGGGTAGCCTGCGCTTCCATCTGCAGATTCGCGGTCGCCGCTGCAGCCACTCCGGCCACGGCAGCTGCCTTCAGAAACTCTCTTCGCTGCATAAAGTCTCCTGGGGTTGCCTAAGTTGGGAATTGCATGCCGGCAAACGAGGCGGAGGCCCACCCCATCAACCTCCCGGGTATGAAGTCTTTATACGCCAACCAGCGCGACGCTGGCTCCGCTCGGGCGCGATCTACCGCTCGCGAGAGCCCCAACCGCCGCCGCCCGGCGTCTCGATACGGAGTATGCTGCCCGCCCTGGCGCCGAGGCTGCACTTGCCCGGCAAGTCGCGGGGACGATCGCTCTGTGGTTCGGTCAGCATTGCGCGACCGGACTCACCCGCTTGACCTCCGCTCAGTCCATATGGAGCGAATCTGCGCCGGTCGGCCAGCAGGGTCACTTCGCAGTCGGTCAGCAGTTCCAACTCGCGCACCAGCCCATCGCCGCCGCGGAACCGGCCAGCCCCGCCGGAATCCCTGCGGTAGCCATAGCGCCGCATCCGCAGCGGATAGGCGAACTCCAGCGCTTCGATGGGCGTGTTCAGCGAATTCGTCATGTGCGTGTGCACGCCGGAGAGACCATCCAATCCCGGCCGCGCTCCCATGCCGCCGGCTGTTGTCTCGTAGTACGTAAACGGCTCAGCGGTGCGCGGATCGAGGCCACCAATGGTCAAGTTGCTCATGGTCCCGGCGCTCGCGGCGGGCACGCGGTCCGGCAGAGCCTGGGCCAGCGCACGCAGCAGCGTATCCACAATGCGCTGCGAGGTTTCCACGTTGCCGCCCGCCACCGCCGCGGGTGGCAGCGCGTCCACCACCGTTCCCGGCTGGGTAATCAGCGTCAGCGGGCGCAGCAGGCCGGCGGTCGAGGGCGCGTCTTCCGGCAGCAGGCAGCGCAGCAGGTAGAAGCACGCGGAGAGAGAAATCGCGCGCACCGCGTTCACGCTGCCCTGAACCTGCGGGGAGCTACCCGCGAAGTCGATCTCCAGCGCCGCTTGCGCTGGATCGGTGCACAGCCGAACTGCAATCCGGATCGGCTCGCCGCTGACGCCATCGTCGTCCAGCCAGTCTTCCGCACTGAATTCGCCGGCGGGCAAACTGTGCAACTGGCCGCGCATCAGGCGCTCAGAATAGTCCAGCAGCGCGTCGCCGAGGATTCCCAGCCGCGTCGCGCCGTAACTCTCAGCCATTTGCAGCAGCCGAGCTTCGCCCACGCGGCACGCACCGATTTGTGCCTGCAGATCGCCCTCGCGCTCCGTGGGCGTGCGGACGTTGGCCAGCAGCAGCGCCAGGGTCTCGCGGTCCAGTTCACCCTCGCGGATCAGTCGCACCGGCGGAATACGTATGCCCTCCTGGAATATCTCGCGCGCAGGCCCCATCGAGCCGGGATACATGCCACCCACATCCGAGTGGTGCGCCCGGTTGGCGACGAAGAAGTCCGGCGCGACTCCATCGCCTCGCGCCCGATCGCCGGCCAGAAAGACGGGCAGCACCATGGTGATGTCGGGCAGATGTGTGCCGCCGGCAAAGGGATCGTTCAGTAGCGCCAGGTCTCCGGGACGGAAGGCGATCGCTCGAACCCCAGCCTCCACTGACATTGGCATGGAGCCGAGGTGGACCGGCATGTGGTCGCCCATCGCCAGTACGCGCGCCCGTCCGTCGAAAACAGCGCAGGAATAGTCGCGCCGCTCCTTGATGTTGGGCGAGACGGCGGTGCGCCGCAACGCCGCTCCCATCTCCTCGGCGATTGAATGCATCGCGTGCAGATAGATGGACAGATCGACCGCATCAACCTGCCGCTGCTCAGCCATGCGCGACCTCCTGCGCCACATCGATGATCAGCGCGCCGTACCCGTCGACACGCAACCGGCAGGCGGGCGGCAGCACCGTGGTGGAGCTGTACTCAATCACCATCGCCGGGCCGATGATCGTGTCGCCCGATCGCAGATGCTGGCGCGCGTAGAGCGGGGTTGTGCACCAATCGCCGTCGAAGTACACCAGCCGCTCCCCGACAAGAGCGTTCGCGCCACCGCCCTCGACCTCCGGCTGCAGGGTGGGTGCGAACTCTGGCCCCGGCACGCGCAGCCGCACTCGCAACGTGACAATCTCCAGTCGACGGCCGGGATCGCAGAATCCGAATCGCTGCTCGTGCAACCGATGAAACGCCTCTGCCGCGTCCGGTCCCTGCGGTACATTTAGCTCGTATCCCTGGCCGCGGTAGCGCAGATCGACGCTGCGCTCGAAGTTCGCCGGTTCTCCGTCAGTCTCCCTTGCACCGGCGCGAAGCGTCTCCTCCAACTCACGGAAGGTCTTGTCTACTCGGGCTGTCGCATCTTCCGCGTCACTCGGCAGCATCACCGTACGCGAGATGTCCCGCACGCCGTCGGCCAGCAGGATCCCCACTGCCGAGAGCGCGCCCGGCAGCGGCGGCACCACGACCGTCGCAATACGCAGCGCCTTGGCCAGCGCGCAGGCGTGCAGGGGCCCGCCGCCGCCGAAGGCGACCAGTGCGAACCGCCGCGGATCGTGCCCCCGCTCCACCGAAACCACGCGGATGGCGCGTTCCATGCTCGTCTCCACCACGCGCAAGATGCCGGCGGCGAATGCCTCCGCAGATGGCAGCGGCCCGCGGCAGGTTTCGAAGTGCGCCCGCGTGCGCGCTATATCCAGCGCAATCGCGCCATCCAGGAAGCCTTCGCCACCGATGCGTCCCAGCAGCAGATTCGCGTCGGTGACGGTGGGCTCCGTGCCGCGGCCGAAGCAGATGGGACCGGGATCCGCCCCGGCCGACTGCGGCCCCACATGCAGCATCCCACCCGCATCGAAGCGAGCCAGCGATCCTCCGCCCGCGCCGGCTGAGTGGATGTCCAGCATAGGCACTCCCACCGGGACGCCCGCAACTTTGCTCTCGCTGCTCAACTGCGGACCGCCCTCGACGGCGTCGGCCAGGAAGACGTCCGTCGAAGTCCCGCCCATGTCGAAGCCCAGGATGCGATTGAACCCCGACTGCCGCGCCAGCCGCCATGCCCCAATCACACCGCCTGCGGGCCCGGATAATACCGTCCGCACCGGCTCGTCCGCTGCCAGCCGCGTCGCGACAATTCCGCCCGAAGACTGCATCACTTCAACACTGCTGCCGGGCCGCTTAGCCACCCGGTCTTCAAGCTCCGTGAGGTAGCTACCCATGCGTGGCGCGAGGTACGCGTTCACCATGATGGTCGACGCCCGCTCGTACTCGCGAAACTCCGGCAGGATGCGGTGCGAGGTGGAGATAGGCAGGCCGAGCGAGCGCAGCGCCGCCTCTACGTGCAACTCATTTTCCGGCCGCAGAAAGGCGAACAGCAGCGAGATCGCGATCGCCTCAGCCCCGCGCTTACGAATCCGCTCGGCCAGCGCGGCGAGTTCGTCTGCAGTCGGTTCACACAGCAGTTCGCCCTCCGCGCTCACGCGCTCGGTAACGCCGAAGCGCAACTCCGGCGGGACCAGGCAAACCGGCGCCGGCACCAGCCAGTCATAGAGTCGCGGCCGCGTCTGCCGGCCAATGGCAATCGTGTCCTCAAAGCCCGCGGTCGTTACAAACGCGACGCGGGCGCCCTTGCCTTCGAGCATTGCGTTGGTGCCAACCGTGGTACCGTGGCGCAGACTCACCTGTTCGCTTCCCACTCCAGCAACACTTTCCAACCCCGCCAGCACGGCGCGCGCGGGATTTGCGGGCGTCGAGCGTACCTTCAGCGCGCGCAGTTTCCCATCCTGCAGGTAGACGCAGTCGGTAAAGGTCCCCCCGGTGTCAATCGCGATACGCACTTCTCAGAGTCTCTCCCTGCTCGGCGAAACCTTGCGGCGGCTGATCTGCCTATGCTTGCACTCTATCTCAGCACTCTACAGCACAGCCGCGCGGCCGTAGGCCAAAGGTGGGCGCGGGTCGGGCGGCGGCCCGGGCACAGACGACGCCGACCTGTACGGGAGTTGAGAATTGTGTATAGACTTCCACTGAACTTGCAGCTTGTGCCTATCTATATGTAGAGAGGGCTCACCTTGAAACCACTGCTGCGCAGTCTGCTTCTTTTCGGTGCCGTTGCTCATCTCCTCGCCGCACCGCCGGCCTGGTCGCAGACCAGCGCACCCAACGACCTGGGCATCGACCATCGCTACACCAACATCGACGCGCAGAGTCTGATCGGGCTGACGGTGGGGTCGCACAAGACCACCGCGGAAAAGAATGGTTCGCTGCGCTGGTCGCAATGGTCCCTGAAGCGCAGACCACTGGATTCGCCCATTGGCTTCTCCAGCCAAATGGACGGCATGTTGGCGATTGAGCCCTCCGTTGCGATGGGCGAGAGTGAGACGGCGCTGAAGCCCGGGGCGCATCCCGCCGCGTTCGACTTCACCTTCGCGCCAAGCTCTGCCGGCGGGGCGACGCCATGAATCGCAGGCACTTTGTTGCGCGCCTGGCTGCGGGGGGCGCGGCTGCTTCTCTGCGGGGTTTTGCGCAGACCACCGAGAAGGCGCGGCTGGAGATCGATGCAACCAGGGCGGGGCCGACCATTCCGCCGACGTTTACCGGGTTGTCGTATGAGTCGGCGCAACTGGCGAACCCGGACTTTTTCGCGCCCACGAACAAAGCGCTGATTGCGCTGTTCCGCGAACTCTCGCCAGAGGGAAATTTGCGCCTGGGAGGCGGGTCCAGCGAGTTCACAACCTACTCGGGCAACGACCCGGCCGGACCTCCGCCCTTTGAGGTCTTCGGGCCGGATACCAGCAAGACCGTGAAGCACGGAACCGTGACGACCGCACTGGCGCTCAGAAATCTGCGCGGATTTCTCGATGCGACCGGCTGGAACTGTCTCTATGGGCTGAACCTGGGTCAGGGAACACGGGGGAACGCGGCGGAGGAGGCGGCCGCAGCGGTTCGAATCCTCGGACCGCGCCTGCTTGCGCTGCAGATTGGCAATGAGCCAGACTCGTTTCGCAATCGCTATCGGCCGGCAACCTATGGGCCAGCGGACTACCTGCAGGAGTGGAACAGCTTTCACGATGCCATCGTTGTGGCCGCACCGGGCGCGAGGTTCGCCGGACCGGATATCTCCAACAAGCTCGCCTTTCTTACCGCGTTTGCCCAGCAGGCGCCGCAGCACAAGGACGTGGTCCTGTTGACCGCTCACTACTATGCGATGGGACCCGCCGGAAGTCCGAATGCGACGTTGCAGCAACTGCTCGACCCGGACCCGAAGCAGGCGACCCTCCATCAGCGCGATTTCCCACTCATTGCGGACGCGATGAAAGCGGCGGGGCTTCCGTTTCGCATGAGCGAGGGGAACTCCTGCTGGAACGGCGGGCAGCCGGGCGTCTCCGATACGCTTGCGTCGGCCCTGTGGTGCGCGGACGCGATGCTGCGCTTCGGCGCGCTGGGCTGGTGTGGCGTCAACCTGCATGGCGGAGGCGACGGCTATTACACCCCGATCGCGGGAGCGCCTTCCAGCGGCTTTACCAAGCGTCCCGAGTACTTCGGCATTCAGTTTGCCCAGAGCTTTGTGGGCGCTACCTTTCTGGGCGCCACGCTGACCGGCGCGGACCCACGCGTTGCAGCCTTCGCTCTGGAGCGCGCGGGCCAACGGCAAATCGCCATCGTCAACAAAACCGACGCGGCTGTGAGCATCGAATTGCCCGCGCGCGTGCATGCGGTCGCAATGAAGCTCAGCGGGCCGGCTCTGGAGAGCAAGCAGGGCTCAGCCTTCGCTCAGATACGCGTCGCGCCATCGCGTGACATCGTAGTGGAGGGTCACACGGGGATGATCTACCAGGTCTGACTCGCTGGCCGCTTCTCGCAATTGACATACGCGGCCTGCATTGGGTAGAACGGAGGCTCTTCGATCAGCCTCCGGACGCGATCGCCCGGGGCTCGCCACACACACTGGCAATTCGTTTGCCGCAGAAAGAGTCTCCTATGCATCGTAGAGATCTGATCCGTTTTGGTGCCGCGACGGTTGCCGCCGCGCTTGAGCCTCACCTTCTCGCGGCCGCGGCGCCGGGCAAACCGGGATCTGCGCCCTCCGCCGGCGTCGAGCAGTGGGGCATGTTCGAAGTCGCGCTCTCCGGGCCTTCCGCAGGCAATCCGTATAAAGAAGTCACGCTGACAGCGCTGTTCACGCAGGAACATCGCAGTGTTCGCGTAACCGGTTTCTACGATGGCGACGGAACCTACCGGATACGCTTTATGCCCGACGCGCCCGGCCGCTGGAGCTACGCGACGGATAGCTCCGCGCACGAACTGGCTGGCCACACGGGCGAATTCGTCTGCACGCCGCCCGCCACTGCCGGCAATCATGGGCCAGTCGGGACGGCGCATCAGTTCCACTTCCAGCACGCGGATGGTACGCCTTACTTTCCATTTGGTACGACGACCTATGCATACCTGTTCACTTCGGACGAGAACGCGAAAGCCTCGCTTGAAGGGATGAAGCAGTACTTCAACAAGAGCCGCGTCTGCGTGCTGCCCAAGCCGTTGGGCAGTGGTCCCACGCTACTGCCCTTCCCCAACCCGACTGCGGACGCCAACGGACGCGGCGGCAAGCCGGACCTGACCCGATTCAACCCCGCATACTTCCAGCAACTGGAACGACGGCTGATGGACCTGCAGAACGCGAACATCCAGGCTGACCTGATCCTCTTCCATCCTTACGATGCGTGGGGCTATAAGGCGATGGGCGCGGAAGCCGACGACTTCTATTTGCGCTACGCCATCGCGCGCCTTTCCGCATATCGGAATGTCTGGTGGGCCATCGCCAACGAATACGACCTGGTGCGCGCTAAGACCATGAGCGACTGGGACCGTTTTTTCCGCATCGTGCAGGCGGAAGATCCATACTCTCATCTGCGCTCCATCCACCACAGCCGCGTCATTTACGACCAATCGAAGCCATGGGTTACCCATGCCAGCCTGCAGCTCTACGACTTCGAGAACTCGGCGATGCGGCGGGCGGCCTGGAACAAGCCCATCGTCTACGATGAGATCCAATATGAGGGCGACATCCCCAGCCGCTGGGGCAATCTTGCCGCAGAGGAGATGACGCGCCGGTTCTGGCTGGCCACCGTCCGGGGCGTGTACGCAACCCATGGCGAGGTCTTCACCACGCCGCCGGGCGAGGGAAGTTGGTCCGACGCCGGGCGCCTGCGCGGCGAGTCGGGGCAGCGAATTGCGTTCCTGCGTAAGTTGGTCGAGAAGATCACCAAGGTGGGTCTCAACGAGTACGAAGGCGCGTATTACCTTTCTTCCGGAACGCCGGGTGAACTCTACCTCTACTACCTCGACTATCACCGCCCGGCAAGCTACGACTTCCCTCTTCCCACGACGGCAAACTTTTCCGCGACGCTGATCGATCCCTTCGCGATGACGGCGACGCCGGTCCCGGGATCGTTCACCGGCAAATCGCGAATGGCGCTGCCCGGCAGACCGTACCAGGCTGTGCTGTTCCAGAAGACCTCCGACGCGAAGCCGAGGGGTGGGGCCGCACCGACCAATGCGCCGCAGGTACCCGCCAACGAACCGGGTTAGCCATGAGAATTCGATTTGCCCTCGTCTGCTTGTGCGCTGCTCTCTGCATCGCGCCCCTGGGTGCGCTGGCGGAGCCCCACGTCCGTGCTTCCGCCCAGGCGACGCCGCGTGAACTGTTCGCGGCGCAGCGATTACAGCAGGCCGTAGTGGGCCTCTCCGGCAACGAGCAGATTCTGCTCGCAACGCGGCAGGACCCGCTGCTGAAGCCCTACAACCAGCGGATTCCGGGCTTCGCATCGGACGCGAAGGAAGCCTTCCTGCTGCGGCGGCTGGGCAACACCGTCATCGTTGCCGGGTCCGATCCATCGGGCGTGCTGTACGGCGCGATGGAGCTGACGGACCGCATTCGCGCGACGCATGCGCTACCTGCCGTGCTCGATTTTGAAGACCACCCCCAACTGAAGCTGCGCGGCACCGCGCTCGGCTTGCAGCGACCAGAAATCACCTACGACGGAGCCGAGTACGATTACCGCTATACGCCCGAAGAGTTTCCCTGGTTCTACGACAAGACCGAGTGGACGAAGTTCCTCGACCTGCTGGTGGAAGAGCGGATCAACACGCTCTACCTGTGGAACGGCCATCCGTTTACCTCGCTGTTGAAGCTGCCAAAGTATCCCGAAGCGCAGGAACTGCCCACCGCGCAGCTCGATGCAAACATGGCAATGTTCCGCTGGCTGACCACTGAGGCGGACAAGCGCGGCATCTGGGTGCTGCAGGGCTTCTACAACATTCATCTGTCGCACACGTTTGCGAAGGCGCACGGCGTGCCTATGCATCTCTCCGCGCCAACGCCGCTGGCCAGCGAGTACACGCGCTATTGCGTCTCCGAGTTCATCCGCCAGTATCCCAACGTCGGACTGTTCATGACCCTGGGCGAGGCGCTAGGCCCGCACTACGGGGCGGAGTGGCTTGCCAAGACCATCATTCCCGGCGTGAAAGACGGACTGGCCGAGCAGGAGCAGGCCGTTGGGCATCCGATTCCCGAGCCGCCGATCGTAGTGCGCGCCCACGCCACCGACATCTACGACGTGCTGGCCCAGGCCAAGCCGCTCTACTCGAACATTGACACCATGTTCAAGTGGAACGGAGAGTCGCTGACCTGGACCGACGTACGCGGGCCGGTCGAGGACGAGTTCAAGAAGCTGGTGGCAGCATCGAAGATCGAAGTTGCCAACGTTCATCTGCTCTCCAATCTTGAGCCCTTCCGCTGGGGCGATCCCGACTTCATCCGCGAAACGGAAGCGAGCTTTGTGCGCATCGGTATTGGCGGGCTGCACCTCTACCCGCTGCGTTACTGGGACTGGCCGTACACCGCGGACAACACCACCCCGCGGCTGATGCAGACTGATCGCGACTGGATCTGGTACCAGGCGTGGGCGCGCTATGCGTGGAACCCGGAGCGCGATCCCGCAAAGGAGCACACGTACTGGGTGGCGCAGTTTGCCCAGCGGTTCGGGACGGATGATGCGGCGCAACATCTCCTGGCCGCATACGAGCTTTCCGGCATCTGCGCGCCGAAGTTGCTGCCGCGGGTCGGCATCACCGAGGGCAATCGAGAGGTGTTGTCGCTGGGCATGACCATGCCGCAACTGATCGATGCTGCGCGATTCGGTCCCGCGCAAACGCTGTGGACCGGCGATGCGCCCGACGGCGAGCGGCTGGACGAGTACGTCGCCAACGAGGTCGCGCATAAGCCGCATCACGGCGAGACACCGATCGCGGTTGCGGCCGAAGTGGCCGCGAGTTCCGCGAAGGCCGTGACGGAAGCCGAAGCAGCCGCACCGGGAATCAAGGCCAGCGCGCGGCCGGAGTACGAACGAATCGTCAACGACATGCGCGCGATTGCTGCGCTGATGACGTATTACAACCACAAGACGCAGGCCGCGGCGCTGGTGATGCGGTTCGGCTACGATCACAACTCCGACGACCTGAAGCAGGCTGAGCCGCTGCTGGCGGCCAGCGTCGCGGACTTCGCGAAGTTGACCGAGCTGACCGACAAGGCCTATCGCAACGCGGCTGGCATGGAGACTTCGCAGCGGCAGATTCCCGTGCGAGGTGGGCCGGCGACCAACCACTGGCGCGATCTGCTGCCTGTGTATCGCACCGAGCTCGCTACCTTCCAAAGCAGGATCAAGGCGCTTGCAGCGAATCCAGCTACGGGGCAGCCTGCCAATGCGGAGGCGGCGGCGACGCGGCTGCCGCAGGTGGCATTCACGCTGGCACCGGGCGCGGGCGAGACCTTCGCGGTGCAGCCCGGGCAGAGTCTTTACTCCGACGCGCCGTCGCCGATCGTGAGTGTCGCGCCGGAACTCGTTGGGCTGACCGGGATACGGCTCTCGGCGCGGCAGGAGAAGCCGCTGGAGTTCACGCTGGACAAGCCGGCGCAGATCCTGGTCGGGTTCTTCAAGTCGTCGTCGAGCAAGGCGATGAACGTGTCGCCGGCGACCGAGCAGTGGAACATCCTGCTGCCCAATGCGATCACCACAGCGCGGGGATTACCGGTGACGGTGTGGACGAAGACGCTGCCGGCGGGGCGCAACGATCTCGACCTGGGCAAAGGCGCGTACGTCGTCGTCGGGTTCATCCCCGAGGATGCGCACGTGACCCCGCACGTGAACTTCAGCGCGCCGGGCGAGAACGGACAGCCGCCGAATCTCGACTGGTTGTTCGAGAACTAGGGGTTCCCCTTCCCCCCGCCATTTGATTCCAGGACAGGGCTTTCAAAAGACATAGATTCGAACCGGGATATGCTTTTGATTCGGTTTGATTCGGACTTGATATATGTCGAGGCCCCGGCGGTCGGTTGATGGTTGATGGTTGGACGGCTATTGATCCTGCGCACGACCAGCTCGCTATTACTTACAGCGATGGTGGCGCGATTGGAGGGTTCCATGTGCGCGTGTTTCAGATCGGCGACGGCACTTTGAGGGATATCGGGTGACAGTGCCGGAAAGCAGGATTGAAGAGCACCTCACATCTGAACAACTAAGGCGATATCCGGGCGTATGTATGGAGAATGACCAGCCCAATTAATTGGCGCAGAGTACACGCACCCGGTGGGGACACCGCCCCATTGACCGTCGAACTCGAACATCCTTGAAAACGGGGTTTTTTCGAAGTTCTATCTGCCGGACAGACTGGTCCAATGATCTAAAATCAACCCGATCCCTCCTGAAGGTCACTATGAGCCGAGTCCTCATTGTCGACAGTCAAAACCCGATCAGCCGGGAGATTGGAGAGCGCCTGGCCGAGGGTGGCTTGTCCATCGAGTATGCCGCCGGCCACATCGACGCGGTCCATCGGCTGCGCTGCCGCGCGTTTGGTCTCATCGTCACCAGTGCCGAGGGCGTCATCGAAGAAGCCCTCGCGCTCCTCGAGGAAGTGAGACTGATACGGCCCAGCCTCAAGTGTGTCGTGCTCGCCCCTTACAGTACCCCGAACGACATCATCGCAGCTCTGCGTGCGCATGTCTTCGGATGCTTCACCCCTCCCTTTGAGGCGCGCGACATCGCCTGCGTCGTGCACGATGCAGCCATGAGCGACGATTCGAACGAAGACATCGAAGTCGTCTCGGCACGCCCGGGCTGGATTGCCGTGCGAGTCAACTGCCGCCTCGCCACAGCCGAGCGTCTAATGTCGTTCGCAAGAGAGTTTGCCGCGCAGTTGCCCGAAACCGCGCGTCAGGACATCATGTTTGCGCTTCGCGAGATCCTCATGAACGCGATGGAGCACGGAGCCAAATTCAATCCCGATCAGGTCGTCGAGGTCAATGCCATCCGCACCGCCCGCACCATGACGTTTCGCGTCCGTGACCCCGGCGCGGGATTTCGCAAGGAAGACGTCCGCCATGCAGCCCACGCAAATCCTTCAGATGACCCCACAGCTCACATTGTCCTGCGTGAACAGCAAGGCATGCGCGCCGGAGGCTATGGCATGCTGCTGGCCGCCGGCACGGTCGACGAACTCATCTACAACGAAACCGGAAACGAAGTCATCCTGATCAAGTATTTAGATTAGCTCGCACAAAGGCCATCATCGTCAGCACCCCCACATATTCGTGTCCTGCAGCGAAAATGGTACGTCAACTACGGGTGCCGCTCATTCCCGGGGTTTCATCCAACTTCGGACGACCCGGACACCGACAACACCGTAGTTAGCCAATTTTGAGCAACTACCGAACACGCCCCCGGCGTGGATGATATTTCGACTGCCCAATCAGTGGCGGCATAACGTTGTAACTGGCGGCGGCATGGCAGAGGGTGGCGGCATAGCAGTGCAATGGGTGGCGGGATCGACTGCAGCCGGCACCCGACTATTGCCGCGCGGGAGACCGCATCGAGTGGGTGGGGGATACCATTGGAAGCATATGCAACTGCATGTAGAGTCGGGCGTAGGCGTGGACCTGCTTCAGAATCCTATATGGAATGCGCTGAAGACTGAGCACAGCCCGCTGGCGATTGGGGATGGGCTGGCGCGGCGATATCCCGCGGAGATTGGGCCGCTGAGCGGGGTGGAGGAAGAATCGGCGGAGGCCTTTGCGGCGCTGCGGGAGATAACCGCAAAGGATGGCGCTGCGGTGCTGTTTCTACAGGCGCCGGTGGACAAACTTAAAGGCTGGTCGGTTTCGTTGTTTGGGAGCGGCGGCCTGGACCAGATGGTGTGGGCCGGAAGCGCGCTCCCGGCTGCGGAGCCGCTGCGGGGCGAAGTGGTGCAGCGCGAGCTGACCGGAAACGATAGTTCGGCGATGCTGGAGCTGGCGCATCTGACGCAGCCGGGACCCTTCGACGTGCGCACGCATGAGCTGGGAGATTTCTTTGGCATTTGGGAGGGCAACCGGCTGCTGGCGATGGCGGGGCAACGGCTTGCGGTTCCCGGCATGGCAGAGGTGAGCGGGCTGTGCACGCATCCCGATGCGCGCGGGCGGGGATACGCGCGGCGACTGATGCTGGAGGTGATGACCAGGATGGTGGGTCGAGGTGATACGCCGTTTCTGCATACCCTGCCGGAGAATCCGGCGATCCGATTGTACGAGGAGATGGGATTTCGGCGGAGGCGCGGCTTTCACCTGCGGGTGTTGCAGCGGGTGGATTGAGGGTTTCTGACGTTGTGTTCGTGGCTCCATAACTACGGGGATTCTTCGGCTACGCCTCAGAATGACAATTTGAATTGGGGCGGCATGACAATTCAAATTTGAGGCGCGACAGGGGGCGGCTATTCGGGGTCGGGGGGTGCGGGTTGGTCGGCGTTCGGCTTCTTGCGGGCGGGTGGGTCGGGAATGTTGGAATCGAGGAGGGTTTTGTTGCGCCAGTGGGATTCGGCGACCTGGTGGCCGGAGGCGTCGAAGTTGTCCCAGGTCCAGGTGCCGTCGGCGGCATAGTGCTTCGTCCAGTAGGGCGTGCCGTCTTCGCGGAGGTAGCGTTCGTCGCTTGTCTTGTAGCCGAGGTAGAAATTGGCAGAGTACATCAGCTTTCCATCGGGATAGGAGAAACGATCCAGGCCCTGAAGCAGAGTTCGCCCGTCGTAGCTGGTGACCGACCAATTAGCGATCGCCTTTCCCTGAGGGTTCATCATCTGCCGAGGCTCGCTAATTTGGTCTATCGGGCATCCCGTAGGTTTGCCGCCTCCGAAGCATTGCTCCGTGTCGCCGTAGGCGTTCTTGTCCAGCACCCAGGCTTCGTTGAGCTCTATTTCGTAGTTGGGCTGGTTCTTCGAGGTGACGATGTGAATGGTGCCGTCGGCGGACTGGGTTGCGGTGGTGTAGCCGACGGTGCCGACGTCCGGAGGAAGGTTCTTGGTGGTCCAGGTTGTGCCGTCATCGTCGGAGAGCGCGACGTAGGCTCCATCCTTGGGCATGTGGCGGCCTTTGGGCGGGTTATGGTCGCCGACGAAGAAGATGCGGCCGCTCGCGAGGCGGATGACGCTGGGGCGCTGGCCGCTCGCAAGGGGATCGAAGATGGTCTTGGACTTGACCCAGGTCTTGCCGCCGTCGCTGGAGCGGGCGAGCGGCATGCGGCCATCGATGTTCGAGTTCTTGCCGCCGAAGCCGAGCAGGTCGCCGTTCCTGGCAATGACGATGGCGGTATGGCGGCCTGCGGTGCGGCCGCCGGTGTCGTACCAGGTCTTGCCCTCATCCTTGGTGGCCCAGACTACGCTGATGGAGCCGTTGCCGTCGCTATCCCTGCCGGTGGAGTCGGTGGGGATGTAGATGGTGCCATCTTTGGCGCGGACGATGGAGTTGATGGGCTGGGAGACGTAGCGGCCGATGGGTTTGGGGAAGTAGGGGAAGTGAACCGGCGACCAGGTGACGCCATTGTCCATGGACGTCATGTAGGCGAAGGGCGGCGCGCCGATGAGACGCGAGAAGCCGAAGAACATCCACACCTTTCCGGGATGCGCCTTGTCGTTCCAGAAGACAGGCGCGCAGAGGCCGGCATCGGCGAATTGCGGGAAGACGTCGGGCATATCCCAGGATTCGCTGCCAGCGCGGCGGCGCATGATGAGGTCGGTCTGGTCGGGGTCGTCCTCGTTCTGCGGCGTGTTGTAGTAGGCGGCGAGGAAGTCTCCGTTGGGCAGCTGCTGGACGGCGGAGTTGTGATAGTTGATGCCGAGGCCGGGCGAGAGACCGAGCTTCCAGCCGACGCCGGGCATGCTGTGGCCGGCTAAGTTGGGGAAGATTTCGTGTGTGTGGTACCAGGGCTTGGCGGGTGAGGGGCCAGTGCTGAGGGCGTTGGGCGCGATGGGTTGCTGGAGGACTGCAGTCTCAAAGAAGAAGTGCTGCGCGGGAGTGGGCGGGGTGGTGACGGGCGGCGCCTGTACGACGCGGAAGCCAATGTTGCCTTCGGCCGAGGCGTACGCGGGAGCCATACTGGCGCGGTTGGCGGCGCGGGCAAAGTAGGGCGCGGTGGCAGGGACGTCGAGGTCGGGTGTTACTTTGCCATCTTTCCCCGTGCCGCCGGTTTTGCGGTAGTCGAGGCCGCCGCCGCGGACGACGCGGGTGTAGCCGGATGCGGCACCGGATGGGTCAACTTGTTCGCCGGGTTGGTAAGGGCCGTACCAGTCGGCCGTCCACTCGGGGCGGCCCACGCCCATGTTGCTAACGCCGAATGCGTTGGGGGTGTCGGGCTTGGGCATGTCATTCGAGTTGCCGAAGATGTCCTTGCCGCCGGCGCGGGCGACGTACTCCCACTCAGCTTCCGTGGGCAGCCGCCAGGGCTTGCCGGTTTTTTTGGTGAGCCATGCGCAGTAGGCCTGGGCCTGCTGCCAGCTGATGCCGGAAACGTAGGCGGGGTTAGCGGGGTTGGGGACGAACGCGGGATCGAAGAGATGATACTCAGCGGGGGAAACCTCCGACACGCTGATCTTGAAGGCGTGCGAGATGCGCACGGGATGGGCGGGTAGCTCGTCGTAGTCGCCGTGGTCGGGGCGGGTGGACATGACGCCGAAGCCGTTGGTGATGGACGCGGGGAGGGTAACGGCATCGGCTCCCATGGTGAAGCTGCCTGCGGGAACGGTTACGGTGGCGGGCACGCCGTTGCTGGCCAGCGGTGGCGCGACGCCGGCGCCGACGGGTGGCCGACCATCCTTTTGCGCTGGACTGAGTAATGGGCCAAAGCTGACGGCGGCGAGCAGCGAGGCGGTGGTGAGCAGGCGGGACTTGAGCATCAACATCGTTTGTCTCCGTTTTTCGACGAGCGGCTACTTCATCTGGTATTCGAGCGGGCCGAGGTCAGTGCGAGATGCGACGCGCTTGCCGTCCACCAGCAGCGTCATTCCCTTGCCCTTGTTGTAGCGCTTTCCGGTGGCGTCCCACAAGATGGTGAGCAGGTGATGATGGTAGGGCAACGCGTCGATGGCAAAGTAACTCCATTGGCCCGGAGGGAGCAACGGGCGCAGGACGATGCGGCCGTTCGCCTGCGGACGCAGGCCGATGAGGCCGGTGATGAGCGGGTCGGCGAATCCAGAGTGGTTGTAGTAATTGCCGCGGCCTACCTGGGGGCTGTGCTTGGAGATCAGGATGTCACGAGCGATCCACTCGTCGGTGTCGGCGTCGTAGTCTTCATCGATCCAGTCGATGGTGTGGCCGTCGTCGAGGGTGCGGTGCTGGGCGAGGACGTAGCGGGAGAAGAGCTTGAAGTAATCGGCGTGGGGGATGACGGGAGCGGCGGTGTGGTCTTCGTATGCAGCAAGGGCAGTAAGGGTCTGGGTCATCGCGAAGGGCCACGCGGGACCGTTCCATGTGCATTGGTCGGAGCTGGCGAAGCGGAAGCGCGGGCTGCGCCGCTCTGCCGTGGTCGCGCCGTATTTGCCGTCGAAGCCCTGTGGATCGAAGAGCTGTTGCCAGGCCACGCCATGCGATGCGACGGGGATGTCGAACATCCACGGGATGTAGCCAATCTGCTCGCGCACGCCGGAGAACTGCATGACGGTGCCGGGATCGGCGAAGCGTTTCTGCTTGCGAATTCCGGAGTCCGCTGCCGGGGAGACGACTTCGTAGAACTGGTCTTTTGGATTCCAGAGGCGGGTTTCGATGAGGGTGTGGAGGGTATCGGCTTTCGCGTTGAAGTCGGCGGCGGTCGTCGCGTCGCCGGCGGCCGCAGCAATCTCCGCGATGGCGCGCGCGTCGCCGTACATGTAACTGTTGAGCGTGGGGCGGTAGCCGTCGCCGCTGATGCTCTTCTCCATGGCGTCGCGCGTGTCGATGGACCAGAAAAGACCGTTGGAGTCTTGCTGAGTGATTTCCCAGAGCTTGTAGTTGGCGATGAGCGCGGGCAGCAGCGAGGTGGCGAAGGCGCGGTCGCCGTTGGCCAGGGTGAGGTCGCGGACGGTTGCGGCCAGGTCGTCGGAGTACTTGTGCGAGTCGTTACCGGGAGTGAACCAGAAGCGGGCGTCGTCTTCGGCGATCGCGGTCGTGCGCAGCCAGCGGGCTTCCGCAATGTGGAACGGCGCGGCGTCGGGCAGGGCGCCGAAGTCGGGGAGGTTGGGTTTGGGGAGCCACTCCGTGATGATGTAGCCGCTGGGCGCTTTGACCAGATGCTTCTTCCAGGCATACCAGCGGAAGTAGTACATCTCTTCGAATTGCTTGTCGGAGGCGTCGAAGAAGGGGATTTCGCGCTGCATCCAGGTCCACGCGTCTTCGCCGCCTTCTCCTTCGTAAAGCTTGCCGGTGGCTTCACGCTCCTGCTGCTGGAACGTGTCAACGTAGTGGCGATAGTCCACGGGGTGGAGCACTGCGGCACCCGGTGTGCTGGGCGGCGCCTGCGCCTGTAGGGTGAGGGCAAGGAACATGGCGGCAGCCAGCGGGCCGATAGCCAGCCCAACCCACGTGCGCGTGTGAGCCCTGTGCATTTTCTCCTCCATCCGTGGGTTGGCGCTGTGCAGTCCGGGACTTGCAGGACCCGCGCGCGGGTGCATCCGTCACCTTACGCCAATTGGGACCGGGAATGCCACAGGCTTGGGCATCGCGTGCGTTGGATATTCCTCTCGATGGCTTGCCGGAAACTCGAACCGCCGAAGGAGCGCCCGGCTATTTTGAGCGAGAACCCAGGCCATTGAATCGCATATACTTGTACCACTTATGGGCCCGAACGAGAGGTTAAGTCTTTGATGGAATTCAGTGAAACCCTCATCGCCCAGCAGCAGGTAGCACGGCTGCAGGCGTTGCTGGAAGCAAGCCGGCAGATCCACTCGACCATACGACTGGACGAGGTGCTGAGTATTGCGTTGAAGATCGTGGTGCGCGAATTGGAACTGACCGGCGCCTTCTTTTCCACCTTCGATCAGACCTACGGCGACGTCTCCCCGGAGCTGAAGGAACTGCTGCGCGAGGATTCGGCTGCCGGCGGCTCGGACGCGTCAAACGAATCCTGGCTTCGTTTTCCCCTGTGCGACAAGGACGGCGGTCGCTTTACTGACCTGGTGGTTCTGTTTCCCGGCAGCCGCAAGCTGGATCTGGACGAGACCGACTTTCTGGAATCGCTGGCGGTGCAGGCCGCAGTTGCGATTGAAAATGCCCACTTCCACGAGCGGACCGTGCAGTGGCAGCGCGTGCAGAGCGACCTGGACGCCGCGCGTATGGTGCAGCGCAGTCTGGTGCCGCAGGATATGCCGCAGATTCCGGGCTACGCATTGGCTGCCCGCTCCGTGACCTGCTACGAGGTGGGCGGCGACTACCTGGACCTGGTCAGCCGGCCTTCAGGCGAGACCATCATCGTGGTGGGAGATGTCGCCGGCAAAGGGCTGGCGTCCGCACTGGTCGGCATGTCGTTCCGCTCTGCATTTCGCG
This sequence comes from uncultured Acidobacteriaceae bacterium, assembly GCA_963764735.1. Lineage (GTDB taxonomy): Bacteria > Acidobacteriota > Terriglobia > Terriglobales > Acidobacteriaceae > Edaphobacter. Next base: position 2,697,770 of record CAVXTS010000002.1, on the reverse strand, counting down.
CCATGGTCAACTCCAACCTGCCGCTGCTGGAGATTGCGACCCGCATGAACCTTCTGCATTACAGTGAAGGCTCCGAGGCGCGGCACCGTTACGTGACGGCTTTTCTGGTTCGGCTGGATCCATCCAGAAACGTGATTGAGACCGTGAATGCCGGCCACAACCCCGCCTTCCTGATCGATGCCGGCGGCAACCTGACGAAGATTAAGGCCTCCGGCACGCCCATCGGCCTGCTACCCCTTTCCAACTACAAATCCGTTGAATATGCGCTTGATCCCGGCAGCCGGGTCCTGGTCTACACTGACGGCATGACCGAAGTCTTCCACGGCCATGAGGAGTTTGGAGAACCGCGCCTGGCGGAATTCTTTTCGCAGTGCAACGATCTCAGCCCGCAAGCGACAGTGGACGCACTGTTCAATACTCTGGCAAGTTTCTCTCTTGGATACGACCAGACCGACGATATGACAGCTTTAGTCTTGTCCAGAGACCCGCAAGCGGAGACCGCGACCGATGGAACCAACTGCTAGCAGCATCGAGCTGAATCTCCCCTCCCGGCTCGGCTTTGAGAAGATCGCCATGAACACCGCTGCCAGCGTGGGCAGAATCATGGGATTTCCCGAAGAGCGCATTGAAGACCTGAAGACGGCGATTGCCGAGGCCTGCATCAATGCAATTGAACACGGCAACAAGCTGAATGAGAAGCTGGTTGTCGGCGTCAGCCTCTCGATGACTTCCGACTCCCTGGAAGTGAGGGTGCTGGACACGGGCACCGGCCCCAAATTCCCGGTGGAGGTCCCCGACATCGATAAGAAGATGCACGAAGAACAGCAATCGCGGGGCATGGGCATGTTTCTGATTGAGGCCCTCGTCGATGAAGCGGAGTGGGTGAGCACGCCGACGTCAGGCAGCTACGCCCGCATGGTCATCCGCCTGCCAAAATCAGAGGACTAGCAACCGCTCGAAAGGAGCAGCAATGCCGGACAAGGGAACACAAGTAAAGATGGAAGAGATCGATTGCGGCGCAAGCCAGCCTATTACGGTTCTCCGGTTTATAGGCGACATTACCAGCATGTCGCAGGCGGCCGTCCTGGGAACCTACCAGGGTCTGCCCGACACGGCCAAGAAGATCCTGATCGACTTCTCCAGGGTCGAGTACCTGAATTCCAGCGGCATCGCGCTGGTTATCCAGATGATGATTGCGGCCAACAAGAAAGGGCAGACGATTCAGACATTTGGGTTGACCCCGCATTTCCAGAAGGTATTCACGATGGTCGGCATCACCCGCTACACCAAACTCCACCCCGACGAGCAGACCGCCTGCGCAGCTTTCGCGGCCTGAGCCGGTGCACCGGCAGGGGGTCTCACCCTCCCGGAACTTCTCCTACTGAGCGGTCAATTCCGGTTCTGATTGCAATCCATGGGCCGGCTCCGGGCTGCGCTGAACCCGCAACACAAGAATGTCGTCTTCCTGCCCGAAGTTCTGCGCTTCCGTTGCCAGCTCGGCCGCTGAGATCTGCCGGCTCATCAATTCGTGGACCCGCTCGAACCCGAACAGCGCACCGGCCGCATTCTGGGCCTCGGCGATGCCGTCCGACATCATCACCAGCGAATCGCCGGGTTGCATCTGGAACTTCATCACTGGGAAGTCCATCCCACCGATGACTCCGAGGGGTAGCGCGCCCTCCATCTCCATCTCTTTGCCATTCAGGTAGGGCGCAAGGTGGCCGGCATTGGCGAGGGTTACCGTGCCGTCCGGATCGATGCTGAGCATGACGCAGGTGGCGCTGACACCCTTGCGCTCGGACATCTGGTCGTTCACTCCCTGCAGGATCATTTCGGGCGCAACTCCATGTTGGACCTCGGTGCGGATGGCGCCGACGATGAGCGCCACCAGCATTCCGGCCTGCACGCCTTTTCCGGTCACGTCGCCGAGCACGATGGAGACGCTTCCCTCGGCCTGGCCGGGAATGATCTGGAAGAAGTCTCCGCCCACCTCTCGCGCCGGCCGGTACTCGCTCTGGATGCTGAATCCCGCGATCTCCGGCAACTGGTCGGGGATGAGTACCTGCTGGACGTTGCGGGCCTGCTCAATCTCCAGCTTCCACTGTTCTTTCTTGCGCTCGGAGTGGAGGAAGCGGCGGGAGACCATGACGGTGATGAGCAGCAGCGACAAGCAGGTTGAGACGGTGCCAAGGCCGATGCGGTAGCTCAGAACGGAGTACCGGATAGGAACGTGAATCAGGCTGAGTTCGCGCTGATAGTTGGCAATTGCCGCCAGCACGACGGCCGGCAGCGCCATCCAGCCTTCGGCCTTGTCCTTGCGGATTCCCAGGTACGCAACCGCGAAGAGCACCACAGCCATGGCCAGCTTCACTGCCAGAAATGCCGTTTGCAGCGTCGCATCGTAGTGCAGCGGCACCGCCTGTCCGTGCAAAGGCGGCCGCAGCATCGCGGTCTCCGCGGCCAGGAGCAGCACCATTGGCCAGATGACGCGGTGAAGCCGCTGGACGTGGTTGATGCGGAACCAATAGCCCCAGAAGATGACCCAAAGACCCATCCGGATGGGGATCAGAATCACCTCGACCAGCAGGATGTAGGTGGTTTGCCCGATCAAGGTGGCAAAGAAGTTCACCTCAAGGGTGATTGCATTTTCGGCCAGCGTCACCAAGGACACGAGAGCCAGCCAGCGGAACGCCTGTTCGCTGCGGTCCAGCCAGGACAAGCTGAGGGCGACCACAAGCGCCAGCAGAAGGATCATGGTCTCAAGGAACCCGCTGCCGATCCGGTGGTCGATGAAGTCCCAGTCGAGCTGCACCTCGTCGGCAATGACAGGCGCGTTGCCGAGCACCGGCGGTTCGTGCATGCCTCCCGCGTCGGGGCTATTGAAACGTGTCGCACTATCCATCCACATGCGGATTGCAATGGTAATGACGCCGCCGCGGATATTCCGGGGCAGTGGAAACTCCCGCGGTTGGGAATTGTAGGCGGTGACGCGCCCCCGCCCGAAGGCGCCAAATTCCCCGATGCGCCTGCCATTGACGTAGATCTGGTAGGCATCGTCGTAGTCGTGGGGCATCTTGAGCGCCAATGGCGCTCCCGTGCCCTGGACGTCCACTTTCAGCCTGTACCAGGCATACCCCGCATAGCCGGGATATCCGTTCGCCGTCCAGCCTGGGATGTAGTCGTTCGTCCCGGAACCGCCGGGCGCGGTAAGGTCAATCGTGCCCCAGTTGGAGTCGTCAAAGTCGGGCTGCGCCCATGCCATGTTGTCGCCGGTGTGGAACTTCCAGGAACCGTTCAGGTCGGCATCCGCGTCTCCGAGTTTGATCCGGCTGGGGCCAGGCGGAGGCTCACTCACGTGTTCAGCCGCAGCGCCCCGGGCTTCAGCCGCGGGGCCGACCCAGGAAGCGACCAACAGCAGGATAAGCAGACAGCGACGCATAGTCATCCCACGAGCATTCGCCGAAGAGAGACGGGTACACAGCTTAGCCGTCAGGCGAACAGCCGGACGCCAGTCCTCTCTTGTCCGGGAACCTTATCGTGCCAGATAACTCCACTCCACGCAACAAAGGAGGGGCCCCATGCGGCTTGGCATAGAACCCCTCCTCCGCTTTCAAGCGCCCGAAGAAGCGAGGCGCGACTTAAGCAACGGCACCTCAGGAACGCAGCGGCTGGCGCAGCAAGCGCCGGCGCTCGGCGTAGAGCAGTATCCCGATCATCATGGTTCCGCTGGCCAAAAGCACCAGCGAGTCAGGCTCGGGGGATACACCGGCAACGGCCGTGGTTGTCAGACTGTCCAGTTGGGTCAGGGTTGCGTTGGGCGCATCGATGACGAGAAAGAATGAATTCCCTGATCCAATGCCCGACCCGCCGGTGAAGGCAAGCGTGTCGACACCATTGGATTGGCTGCAATCGGCTGAGCCAAAGAGGGTGCTATCTCGAAGGGTCTAGATTTCCGCAATCCGAATCGATCGAGCCAAGGATGTCACTGGGGTCATCAATCGTGACTGTCAGGCTGGTCCAAAGCTCGGCAGGCACCGGATCACCGGGGCTCCCTGTTGCATTGATCCCCTCGAAGCAATAATCGCTTTGAACCGCAGAGGGGGCGCTAGGGTTCGAAAATGCGGAACACGAAGAGAAAGTCGCAGAGAAAGAATTCGACTCCAGGAACGTTCCGCCTGGAGGGGAGGGATCGAGAACACCCGCGGAAAAGGCGACCGGAGATGCGTTTGCAGCGCTGGCTATCCCCAGGCAGACAGCAATGGCAATAAAACAGCCGAAGTTTTTCATCTTCCCTGCTCCTTTTTTCGGTTCGATTGGCGAGCCTGAAACTGGTTCGATTGCAGATGGGATTGCGACCGTACGACCGTGAAAGAGTTCCGGCTTAAGGGCTAGCTAGCACGTTAAATGCCAATGGATTCTTCGATAAGTCAGAGAGTTGCGACGTGCGTGGCCCGATGCTATGCAAATAAATGCGCAAAGGTGAGCAAGGAAGTCCCCTACTTTTTAGCTCGCCCGGGACCGCCCTTCCCTGGCGCGTTGCGACGGCTTAGGCGCTCTCGGCAGCGGCCACCGAAGGAAACAAGCTGAGAATCTGATCCACCTTGGTCATCTCCAACAAGGCCATAATGCGCTCATTCACCCCGGCGAGCAACAGCTTGCGCTGTTCGCCCTGGGCGGCGACGAAATAATTCGTGATCAAGCCGAGGCCTGCGGAATCCATATATGGCACTTCGCTCATATCGATGATGAGGCAGGGCGGCTTGGTCGCCCGGAACGGCCCCTGAAACGCGAACATGTTGGTGAGGGTCAGCGGCCCGACGAGTTTCAGGATGGTCGTCCCATCTCTGCTGCCGTTAGCGTAGGAGTAAGTTAGCGCGTTGTCGCTCATAGACCGCAGTATAGGGGTCACTTCCGTTGGCTTTGTTACGAGACAATAAATAGCGCTGGGGCAGGAAGTCAAACCAGCGAACCGGTGCAGCGCTGCGAAGCAGAGATCCGACGACGATTATTTTCCCTCCTGGTGGAAGCCGGCGCGCTTCAAGGCGAGCGGGACTTCGGGATTGCGGGCGAAGGCCTCCCAGACGAAGCCGGTGCGGAGATTCTCCGCCATGAGCACGCCGATGCCCAGGTCGATGCCGAGGACATCGGGATCGTACCAATTGGCATCGGGGTGGAAGGCATCGCAAAAGCCATAGCGTCCCCAGGCCTTGTCGCCGTAGCTATCCTTCAGGGAACGCTGGACGCGGAGGCAATCGGCAGGCAGGAACGGCAATGAGCCGGCAGTGGCGTAGGGGACGACCGAGCCGTCGATGCCGCCGAAGCCGGAGTTTGGGTCGCAGGGCGGAGCGCCGGCGCGAGCGCGGCAACCGGGACCTCCCCATGCGGTGTAGCCGTGTTGCGAATCGGACGCGGAGATGCCCCAGTAGTCGGCGGAGTAGGGCTTGCCGAGTTGAAGGCAGAAGGCCTGGTGCGCGCGCGTGGCAGTGATGGAGTTCTGGAAGTAGTTGGCGTACTTGTCCCGCTTGTTGCGGAAGTCGAACCAGGCCTGGCTGTACTGGTGGGTGAAGAGTGGGTCGTTGGCGCTGATGTAGTCGAAGCCGGCGTAATGCATCGCGGGACGGGACCAGGCATCCCAGCAGGCGGGGTCGACGGGATGAGTGGGCGATCCCAGGGCGAGCAGGTAGATCATCATCAGTTCGCAGTAGTGGTTCCAGCGAGCGTCGAGGAACTTGCCGTCGCGCATGCCCATGGAAAACGTCGTTCCGCCGTTGAGCATCCAGGGCCAGTCGACGCGGTTGTAGATGGCGGTGGCGAGGCGGACGATTTCGGCGTCGCGATGGAAGTAGGCGCGGGCGGTGAGGATGCCACAGAGGAGCAGCGAGGTATCGATGGAGGAGATTTCGCTGCCGCGGAAGGGCTCGCCGGTCTCGAGGTCGGTGAAGTGGTAGAAGAAACCGTGGGTGTTGGGCAGGGTGTCACAGTGGTAGCGCAGGGTGCGGCGAATCTGTTCGAGGATTTGAGCGGTGGGCTGGTACTTGCGGCGGTCTGCGATGCAGAGAGCGGTGAGCCCGAAGCCGGTGGCGGCGATGGAGGCCATGCGACGGGAGTCGAGCGCGCCGTCGGTGTGCCATTTCGCGCGGTCGAGGACCTGGCCGGTGTTGGGGCTGGCCTGCTCGCTGAAGAAGAGACAGCCGCGGCGCTGGATGTCGTCGAGCAGGGCCTCGTCGGCGGGGGTGAGTTTACCGGGGGACGGCGCGGAGGCCAGTAGCGCGTGCGGGCCGGCGAGGGCTGAGACGGCGAGCAGCTTGCAGAGCGAGCGGCGATCGATAGACCTCGGGGAGTTGGCGTCTTCCGGATTCTTGATCAATTTATGCACCCCCCTCCCCCCTATCCCAATTCTGCATGATCTAGACAACAAAGCAGTTAGCAAAATGCGTTAAGTGTAAGTGGCACATTCTTTTGTAGTTAAGAAATATGATCCCCAAAATGAGTCGCTTACGGCGATTCTCCGCAACCTCGGCACGCAATTGGTTCGCTTGGATATAGTCGGATACAGAGGCTGCGGAAAAGGCGAATCTCGCGTGGAAGGTGCGAGAAGCGTGTCCCCGGGGGCTAAAGCCCGCGTTGATTCTGCGCCCGTACTGCCGGGGAGACCCAAGGCTGAAGCCTCGGGCTACCAGTCCCGGCCTATCTGAGAAACGAGTTTTTCCGCAACCTGAATATTCGTGTGCTGGATAAGACCGAAGGAAGTGCGCGCACTTTTGGTGTAGATGCATTTTTTCGTTCCCCCACCCTGCGGCCAGAAGGTGCTACAGGTTTCAGGTCCGGTCTCCAGTATGGCGGGACACGACGCTGAGCGCTGTTTGGCTCTTCTTTAATTATACGGGCGTGTCAAGGATTTTGCGGTTGTTGCAAGCGTAAGTCTTTGCAAAAGAATAAGATAAATGGGTAATAACATATTTGACGTAGGCACCGCGTCCGCATACTGCCATCCGAGGCACGGCCGAGATTTCAAAGCAACTCTTTCCCCGCCTCGATCCGTAGGGGACAATGATCCATGGCTAAAACTACAGCTAAGAAGAGGCCCTTCGTTCAGATTGTGGGGTGCGTCGCGGGCAATCTGGCCAGTAGCGTTCTCGCCACCCGATTTACTCCGGAGGCCGGGGTGGGTTTGGCCATAATGGCCTTAGCCTGCTGGCTGTTCTCATTCTATCCGGCGGAGAAATGGATCAAGGAAAGGTTCCGGGAGGCCCCAGTGAACAGTAGTGTAGCTGTTCTATTCTTTCTGGGACTCCTGACCTTCAGCCGGAGTTCAGAGCGCGAGGGTCTATCAGCGGGAGCGGAGTGTGATCGTGTCATCGGGCAAGCAGGGAGGTTGTACAAATTCCGGGCCTGCAACAGCGAACGGGCAGGGCAGTATCGCGAATTCCGGATGTGTTACGACAGTGGGTTCGCCTGGATGATTGAGGCCCACCGGGGTCGTAGGCTGGCCGCAGGCGAGACGTTTGCCGCTTGCAGTTACGGGAAACTCCAGCACGCTGTCGTTAGTCCCATTGTTGAGCCCCGCCATTCCGAGATCCCACTTTGGACCACGAAGATGGTGTGAGTTGCGGGCGTGGAAGGAGTGGAGTTTGTGGGGACTGCTGCCGCAGCCCACCGAAAGCAAAATGTGATAGCGCAACGAACGAACAGACTGGCCTGACCCCTGGCATAAGGCACAACTTTCTGTAGTGTGTCCCAATCGGCCGGCAGACAAGGACAGAAGCTCTCATTTCCGAGTCACGGCAGTCTAGATCAGGTCCGGGGGCAATGCATCAAAAAATGTCGAGGATCACCGTTGGAGCCGGGCACCTTGCATCTGGCGTGACTGCGGTAAGGTGCGGCGACGGCACACCCACATCTCAGAGGCGAGATTTGGGGGACCCGGCCAAAGAGTGATCCTCAGCACGCTAAAGCCGCGATGATTGTGGCAGCGTTTATGGCACGGATAAATCCGTGCCCTTAACTCAAGTGCGCGCTTTTGAGCATCCGCTATGGCGGCTATTTGGCGATGAGGACTACGGCCAGGCCGTGGGCGGGGACGGTGAGGCGCAGATGGCCATGGTCGAGGTGGAGATGCTCGGGTGGGGCCATTGCGCCGGCGGCGCGCAGCTTGGCGATCTGGGCCGGGGTGAGATCGCCGGGCGGGCGGCCCATGGCGTCGAAGGCTTTGAGGACGTTGCCGTGGTCGTCGTCGACGCGCCAGACTTCGGCGGTTGCGCAGGAGCGGGACGTTCTTGATTTCGAGGTCGAAGGTCTTTCCGGGACCGGCGGGACCGGTGGGCATGGTGTAGGTGGGGCCGGTGCCGGTGGGCGGCGCGTAGTTCCACAGCGCGATGGCGAGCGCGCCGGATGGGGTGAGCGGTGACGAGCGCAGAGTCGGAGTCGGCGGCGATGCGGCGATCGCCGAGTTTGTGCAGCAGGGTGAAGATGTTGAGCGTGGGCTTGGGGATGTTGTCCGCGGCGATGAGGCCGAAGCCGCCGTAGAACGGCGTGCGGACGACGCCCTGCTCCTCGAAGACGTCGGAGAAGGCCCAGTAGGCCATGCTCTGGGTGAGGCCGTCGCAGAGGCGGATGTTGTTGGCGAGCCAGGGGCCCATGAAGGTGGAGTCGGTGACGTTGGGCTCGTTGGCGTAGCTGGCGTTGTACTCGGAGAAGATGAGCGGAATATTGGGGTAGGCGGAGGCGGCGATCTCGTTGTGGACCTTCTGCACGGCGCGGAAGACCATGGTGTCGCGAGGAATCTTTTCGTTGGTGCCGAGGACGTTGTCGGCGGTGTCGTTGGCGTAGACGTGGGTGGAGACGAAGTCGACGGGGACGTCGTCAGCATGGGTGTGGGCGAGGAATGGCGTGACCCAGGCGGCCTGCGCGGTGGAGGGTCCGCCGACCTGCAGGCGGGGCGAGACGGCTTTGAGCGCGCGGGCGGTGTGGTCGTAGAGCTGGAAGTAGGTGGACTGCTTCGGGTTGCCAACCCAGAAGTCGATGTTGGGCTCGTTCCAGACTTCGAACTTCCAGGTGGCGACTTCGTCGAGGCCGTAGCGATTGACGAGGTGCTGGGCGAAGGCGGTGATCATCGCATCCCAGAGCGCATAGTCCTTGGGCGGCGCGACGTTGGGCTTGTACCAGAACGCATGCAGCGCGGCGGGATCGGAGGACATCTTCTTCGGCATGAAGCTGAGTTCGACGTAGGGGCGGACGTGCTCGGCGAGCAGGCCGTCGTAGATCTGGTCGACGTAGGAGAAGTTGTAGACGGAGGCGTCGATGGTGGCGCCGGACTGGCCGGCGGTCTGGGCGAAGTTGATGGTCTTGCGGTCGGGATCGTAGAGGCCGACCTCGTCGTGGAAGATGGCGTGGAAGCGGATGGATTGGAAGTCGGTGGCCTGCTTGACGGTGCGCAGATCGTCGCGGTAACTCTGGCGGAGGGCGAGAATGGCGCGGCCGGAGCCGAAGGTCTGCTCCCAGAAGTGCGGGAAGGGAGTGGTGGCGGCGTGAGCGTCGATGGTGAGGTGCTGTTGTGCGGTGGCGGAATGGTTTGCGAAGAGAAGTAACAATACATTGACGACAATCAGGTACGCCGTTTTAGCCGTCGTCCGCATGGAAGGAACATACCCCCGAGTGATTGCGCGTGGCAAGGCGCAGCAGATAGCGATAAAGATGGGAGCGCTCGCGAGAGAGCGCTCCCATTCCGACCGAGAAGTTCGATTAGAAGCTGAAGCGTGCCTGGAAAGCGACCGTTCGTGAGCCCAGAGGCGAGGTGTCCTGCCCCGAAATTCCCCTGGTTGACGTTGTTGTTCACGCTGCTCGGGTTGAGGTTCAGGAGGTTGAAGAGGTTGAAGACATCGGCGCGAATCTCAAGTTTCGCGTCTTCGCCCAGAAGACGATTGTTGGGCAAGCCGAATGCTTTGGTGAGAGAAGCGTCGATGTCCCTGTAGCCAGGGCCGGTGAAGGCATTGCGATCGAGGCCGGGACGGGGCGGCAGGGATTGGTTTGGATTCGGGAAGCCGGTGCCGCTGGCGGCCTGCATCGCAGAGGCGAAGTTGGGTACGGAAAAGAGTGTGTTGGAGTAGGCGACAGTAGTGCCGGCACTGCCGTTGACGGTTGCAGTTTGAGTGCTTTGGGTGCTGAGAATGCTTGTGTAGTTGCTGCCCGTCTCAAAGGCCTTGTTGCTGTGGTTGGATCCGCCCCCGCCGAGATAGTAAGGCCGCAGGTTGTAATAGCCGCACACGGAGCAGTAGAGGGACTGGGGTGTGCCGTAGTTCGGGGACCAGGGGAAGCCGGTGTGGAGTTGGAGAATTCCGCTGAGCGACCATCCGCCGGCGACCTTTTCCATCCAGCCCTGGCTGCCGTGGAAGATCACGGGCTGCCAGAGTCCGAAGAACTTGAAGGACTTGCCGATATTGAAGTCGGAGCGGCCGTAGGAGTAGGCGGGATTCTCAGGATAGTACTCATCTTCGTAGTAGGGGCCGGAGCCGTCGGTGTCCATGCTCTTGGCCCACTGGAACTGGGCGTCGGCGGAGAAATGATGCACGAAGGGATGCTTGAGTTCGAGCAACAGGGCGTTGTAGTTGGCGCTGCCCTCATTCCCCCAGAAGTCACCTCCGGTGACCAGCGGGTTTAGCGCAACGCCCTGCACCACGGCGGGTGCGTCGGGTGTCTCGTGGTTGATCAAATGGCGGGATAAGCTGCCCTCGTACCCGGCTGAGGCCACGAGTTCACGGTTCGCCTGGTATTCGGTATCCAGCGAGTAGTGGTGAGCATAGTTCGTGGGAAGGCCGCCATAGCCGCTGCCGAAGATGGCGATGCTGGCATTCCCATTAAGCGGGAGGTTCGCGGAGTTGACAACCGTGCTGATGGTGTGAGGATTCGAGGCATATCCAGTCAACGAGGTGGGGCTGCTCGAAATTCCATAGAGAATGCAGGAGCCGATGCTGGTGGGCGAGTTGCTGGCGAAGCAACCTGAACCGGCATTGAACACCGAGGACGGATTGTTACCGGTGTTGGCCGAAATGGCGATCTCTTCCTGGTTGAAGGTGAGGCCATAGCCGCCGCGGACGACGAGCTTGGAGTTGAACATGTTCGGGCTCCAGTTGAAGCCGACCTGCGGGCCGAAGTTGCCCTTCTGAGGCGTCCACAGGTCGCCGCCGAAGTGGATGCTGAGCCCGGTGTATTGGGCAGTCCCCTGACCGAAGGCGACGACGGGCAGGTTGTTCTGCTTGGCGTACAGGGCGCCAAAATAGGAATAACGAATTCCTGCGTTAATGGTCAGATTCGGCGCGATCCTCCACTCGTCCTGAACGAAGAAGCCGAATAGGTTTTCGCGATCATCGGAGCGGCTCGCCCCCGGGAACCCGGTTGCCGCGTTGAAGGTTCCGGACTCATTTTCCGGGGCATCGTTGAGGAAATCCCAGACGTTGTAGAAGGTGTAACTGGGACGGGCAGTGGAGACTGGATTATTCAGATAATGAAGGCTGGTGTACTCGCCGCCGAACTTGACGGTATGCAGACCGATCACCTTGGTGGCCACATCCTTATAGCCATAGGTCCATTGATTGAGGTCGCTTCCCAGGGCGGAACCGAACTGATTGAGTGTGATTGAGCCAATCTTCACGATCATGTCGGCGGGGAGTCCAACCGGCGCCTGGGGGTTGTCGGCAATCTCGTTCCAACGCCATCCGGAGGCGTTTGCCCGCGCCTCGTTGAGCCACGAAGGCGAGAACGTGTGGTTCCAGATGACAGAGAATGCGTCGTTGATCTGGTTGTGGTGGAACAGATTGTAGGTGCGGGAATTCGGATTATAGTCCGTGGTCCCCTGCGGCACCCAGTAGAGGGCAAACGCGAAGTGGTCTTTCGCCGTAACGTTCGCGTCCACGCGGCCATTGAACTGGCGGTAATAGGAGATCTGTGGGCTGGTGGTGGAGTAGTCGGCGATGTCCGCAGTATTCGTCAACCCACTGCCGACGCCCGGGTTGGCGGAGGTGCCGCTGGAGGTAAGATCCTGGGTTCCTAACGCGGACGTAAGAGGTGAACCGATGTTAAGCCCCCCGGTAACGGTGCGGCAGTTTACGCCCTCGGTGAGGCCGATGGTCGCGCAGGTTTCACCGGTGGTGATGATGCCGGTGGCACTGACGGCGTTTCCGGGAAAGTTAAGGTATTTCGAGGCGATGCTGTTGGCAGGCGCCAACGCATCGAAGGCCGCTGTATCGTACCAGCCGGAGCCGACGGTGGTGGAGTTGTTGGGCGAAGATTCAAAGGCAAAGAAGGCAAACAGCTTGTCCTTCAGGATGGGTCCGCCCAGGCTGCCGCCGTATTGGTTGAAGCGTGCATTGTCTCGAACGGGCTTGCCGACTTGCGTGCCGGCGGCGTTATAGACGCCACGCTGGTAAGCGTTGAGACCAGGACGATGGATGGCAATGAAGGCGCTGCCATGGAGCTGGTTGGTGCCGCTCTTGGAGGTGATGAGCGTCTGCGCACCGCTGAAGCGGCCGTTCTCTGCATCGTAGTCGTTGGTGACGATTCTTACGTTGTCGACGGATTCCTCTGTAGGCGTAATGACCGAGGCCCCACCCCACACGGCACTGACGGTGCTGATGCCGTCGATGGAAATGCCGTTGGACGAGTCCTGCTGCCCGTCCGCGACGGCCTGAGGCTTATTCTCCGTCGGGGCCTGGCCGCCGGCTGTGGAGCCGCCGTCGCCTTGATTGCCCGGCATGCCATAAACGCCGCCACCGGAACCCTGAGACCCATCGCTGATGACGCCCGGCGCGAGCTGGGTAAGCGTAAGCACGTCGCGGTTGAAGGAGGGGGTGTGCTGGATGTCGTTGCTGGAGATGGTTCCCCCAATATTTGCTGTTTCCGTGTCGACCGCCGACGCGGTCGAACCCGAAACCGTGATGCTGGTGCTGGCTACGCCAAGCTCAAGCTGGATGTTGAGGGAATTGGCCTGCTCCGGGATGAGTTGCAGATCCTGGATGATCTTCTGCTGGAAGCCGGCCGCGGTTACGGTAAGCGTGAAGTGGTCGGCGGGAAGAGCGTTGAAATTGTAGGTGCCGCTGGCGTCCGAAGTGGCAGTGAGAGTTTTATTGGTCCCGTTGTCTTTCAGGCTAAGCTGTGCGCCTGCAATGACGGCGTTATCGGGGTCGGTGACCGTGCCCTGAATTGAGGCGCGGAATTGCGCATTTGCTGAGACGCCCGCAAACAAAAAACATGCGGCGCCTGCGATCCTTACCAGTGCCAGGACGTTCGTGCTCATGATGCCTCCAAAGTAGGTTTCTTGCCGGCGAGCGGTCCGATTTGGCCGTGCTTCATGGCCAGCCGCGCGCCTGAGCGGACTGATTTCGTAGTCAAACGGCGCCAGGGTTGTGGGGCCGATTGACCATAACCACGCGAGTTGTTGGCAGGTTGTTTGGAGAGTCGCCAGTCACGGCTCAGCAAAGCAAGCCAGATTGCCCTTCTGCACCGACGGCGTCGCGAGCAAAGGGAAAATCTGTCCAGAATTGCAAGATGGGATTGGAGATCGGCCAGGAAAGGTTGCCCGGACAGGAAAGATTGATGAATGGGCGGAGCCCCGCAACCCTATGAATCATTAGCCGCTTCTTTTCGGATGGCGCGGATCCTATTTCAGTGGGAGGCGGGCGGTAAGCACGCCAATGGAAAGGTTCCAAAGGGACCCTCGGCAGCCGCGATGCAGGGTCGAATCCTAGTGGACCGTTCTCGCACTGTCCGGATACGTCCTGTAGGCAAGCATCTCAGCACTCAACGAAGTTCCGCTGAGCCGGGAAGTCTTGAGCAGCACCTCGAAGTAGGGGAAGGTCTTCGCGTGCAATTTGTCCAGGAACGACTGCATCTCTTTTTCCGACGTCAGGAACTCTGCCGCAGCGTCGGTAGCGTCGGAATCGGTACCCGCCAGAATGATGGCATTGCCGGTTTGGCTGGGATTCGGCAAATAGGCAACGACGCTGTAGCCGACGAGTTCATTCGCTTTGTAGGGAACCGTGTAGGTGGCTTGCTCTCCGGGTTTCGGGTGCAGGTTGGCGACAAATGCCTGGCCACGGGTGTAGTCGAAATCCGTGACGAAGTTCATCTTGTCGTCGAAGAGATGGACCCAGGGGTTCGCCTTCCTGCCGCCAACGAGAATGACGTTGTGCTGCTTGATGGCGTCGGCGACGTAGTAGCGTGCGTGGGTGAGGTCTCTGGTTGAGAGTGCGGGAATCAGCGCGAGCGTCTCCTGCGCGGACCTGACCCCGCCGAAGGTGACGAGGTTATGGCCAAAGATCTGGTCCAGATCGAATTTTCGCTCCGGGCTCAGGTTGGAAGATTGAATCTGGAGCATGAAGCTGCGGTTCAGGTAATCGCTGAGCGAGACGGGATGGCCGATCAAGTCTTCGATCAGGCTGAGCGAGTCATCCCCGAGAACTACGTCGGTCTGCTGGTGGTAACGCAGAAATCCGCCCCAAAACGTTGCCAGAGCAGGCTTCCCTTGCCAGGCTGGGTCCGCGGTTCGCAGGCTATGGTTCTGCTGGAACAGGACGACGCAGACTGCGGCAAGCACCACGCTGAGGCCGGCCCAGACAAGGTGAGTGCGGCGAGAAGCCTTTGCGGCGACGAACGACCCATCGTCCACGGGCGACGGAGCCGCCGGGCGCAATTCGGGTGGGAGCGTCGCCGGCGATTCGACCCGCCGCGCCCGGCGATGGAAGAGCGGCTTGTAGCCCCCGCGCGGAATCTCGAGGACGAGCGTCTCGTGCGCGCCCTCCGTCTCGAAATAGACCTCGATGCGCTTGCGCAACTCCGTCGCATTGACGCGGACGATATTGTCCTGGCTGCGGTCGTAGGAGGACGACCTGCCGAAGACGTGCGCCCCTACCTCCTGCTCGTTAATCTCCGGGCAGCCCTCTTTCAGTGACTGGCGCCCCACATAGAGCAGGAAATCCCGCAACCGGGCCGACCGTCGAAAATGCTCGCTTGCAGCGATGCGCTCGATGAGGGCGCGCCGCTCCTCGATGGTGGGCTGATCCTGTTCGGTTTCTGCCGGGGGATGTGTGGTGGAACCCATAGATAAATCCACAAATTGGTAGAACTGTTTAGATGCAGAAGTTGCTCAGTGTAGCACTCGAAAAGTGGCTCATGAATCTGGGCCGGAATTTCCCCGGCAGCCAGGTTAAGAGTTTGTCGGGGATTACTGCTCAAGCCCATTACTCACTGAGGGTTACACACTTCTTACGGTAAACCCAGCGGCTGCCTTCCGGTAAATTAACTTGCCAGTCTCTCGCCCAATCCTGAGGATGAGCACGCAATCCGATCAAGTCGTTGCACCGATCCCGGCTTCTTTGGCAGAAGCACGATTTTATTTGCTCGTCCCGCGATCCAAATTCTCACGTTCAATCGAGGTGCTTGTGTATCTTCCGAATCTGCGCAAAAACATCAGCGGCTTCTGTTTCCTGGTGCTCACCCTTACTTTGGCCATGACGGCCCATGCCCAGCAGTATCTGGGAACACTTAGCGGCAACGTCACCGATTCGACAGGTGCGCGGGTCGCCGACGCCGAAGTGACGGCAAAGGACACGGTCACGAATTTCGTCTCAAAAGGGGTCACCAACAGTACGGGCACCTACACCATCCCGTCCCTTACGCCCGACGTCTATACCATCACCGTTACGGCCAAGGGCTTCCGCATTGAGACACGTACCGGAATCACGCTGACTGCCGGTGCGACCGTAGGTGTCGATTTTGCTCTCACGGTAGGAAGTCAGACGGAAACGGTTATCGTGACGGAAAACGCGCAAATGCTGGATACGGAGTCTCCGGGTCTTTCGACGACCATTCCTAATCAGGAGGTCACGGATCTGCCGAACAATGGTCGCGATCCGAACAATCTGGCTCTGATTACGGTCGGCGTCATCAACGGCGGATCGGGCGGATATTTTCAGGGCAAGTCGAGCCAATTCACGAACCCATTCAGTGGCACTGCAATTCAGCTTGTCACCGATGGAAGCGGCGGACACAACCGGCTCACCATTGACGGCATCCCGAACGATCCTCCCGAGCGCTTGTCTGGGGTTACCTATGCCGGCTTCACGCCTTCTCCGGAATCCGTGCAGGAAGTCAAGGTTACGCAGTCGATCTTCGATGCCCAGGTGGGACATGGCAACGGCACCGTCACCGACACAATTCTCAAGTCCGGCGCCAACAAGTTCCATGGCGCGGCGTACTACGTGTTTCAAGATACCTATCTCAACGCGAACACATCGGAAAAGACCCATCTCAACCAGCCTCGCAACAATGACCAGCTAAGCCAGACCGGCTTTGTGTTCGACGGTCCGGTATGGATTCCCAAGGTGTATGACGGCCACGACAAGACCTTCTTCATGGTCGCTTACGAGCGTTACCAATCGCACACGGCCATCAACTATTCCTCGCGCGTTCCCACTGCTGCCGATTTGAAGGGTGACTTCTCGGGTCTTTGCAACACCTTCAATGCTGCCGGCCTGTGCACCTCAGGCATCCAGCTCTATATGCCGAATTCCCCAACCGATGCGAACGGCAACCGCACCCAATACTTCGCCAATAACAACATCGCCTCAGCGATGACGACCGTTGGCTCCGCTTTCGCCAGCTACTATCCCGCATCGAACGTGGCCGGGGCCGGCCCCACCACTTCGCCAAACTACGTATCGACCCAAACCTCCTATCGCAGCAGGTACCCATCGTGGGACGTGCGCATCGATCATCAATTCGGCCCGAAGGATAAAGTCAACGCGATCTATTTCCAGGCCGGTCTCACCCAGAGTTACCCGTTGCAGGGTTTCCCGAAGGGAATCGGACCCAACGGCTATGGATACACCGTCATCCGCAACACTCGCGGCGGCAGCCTGGATGAGGTCCACGTCTTCTCTCCGAGCTTTGTGCTCGATTCGCGCCTGGGGCTTGAGGTCCACCCCTTTGGCCTTGTCTATCCCGGCAACGCAAACTTCAACCTGAGTTCCCTCGGCATCTCCGGTAGTTACCCGTATGCCTCCTTCCCGGGTGTGAGTTTCAGCAACGGCGGCTATGCCAGTCTCGCACCCGGCGCGGGCGGCCAGGTCAGCACCAGCACGGTGGGTTCGCTGAACGAAATCGCAACCAAGATCGTCAGTACCCACTCCATCCGCTTTGGGTTCGAAGGCAACATTCTTCGCTATAACCAGCAGAACCCGGAGAGCGGTTTCGGCAGCGGCAGCGGTACTCCAGGATTCACGTTCGACGACCGCTTCACCCAGCAGAACGTGACCACGACGGCTGTTGGAGCCGACCCCAATTCCGGCGATGCCTTTGCGGACATGATGCTCGGCGACTTCTCGAGCGACAGCTACACGATCAACCCCTCCTACGCACTGCAGCAGATCTATATTGCGCCCTGGGTGCAGGATGACTGGCGTGTCAACAGGAAGCTCACCCTCAACCTTGGTCTCCGGTGGGACCTCGAATCACCCTACACCGAGCGGTTCAACAAACTGGTTACGACCTTCTGCACCACCTGCGTCAACCCGCTGCAGTCATCCGTCACCGGTCTGCCGTTGTACGGCGGCTTGCAGTACACCAGCAGCAGCAACCGCAACCCATACCCCGCCAACTACAAGGCTATCCAGCCTCGTCTGGGTGTGGCTTACCAGGCGACCCCGAACACGGTCATCCGTGCGGGCTACGGGCTCATTTACTTCAATACGTTTGAGAGCCCCATCGCCACTGGCTACAGTGCGAGTTCGGGCGGTGGCAACTCCGCAAACAACTACAACCCGACGAACACTCTGAGCAATCCATATCCGCTCGGCGTTGCACTTCCCACCGGCAGTGCATTGGGCCTGGGGACGGCGTTGGGGCAGAGTGTCTCCTTTATCGACCCGAGCCATGTGCAGCCGAGGATGACCCAGTTCACCCTGAACGTCCAGCAGCAGTTGCCCGACAACCTGGTCGTGCAGGTTGCCTATGTCGGCGCGCGGCCGACCCATCTGGAGGTCAACCACAATATCAACATTTTGCCCGCCAATCTTTACAACCTCGGGGCCGCGGAGGTCACGTTCCTGACCACTCCCGTAACCGATCCACTGAAAGGCCTAGTCCCGGCGGACGGCAATGCCAATGGCGACAAGAACGGCCAAATTCAGCCGCAATACCTGGACCTGCCGTTCCCCGAGTTCCAATCGGTTACGGAGGACTACTCTCCGATTGGCTCCACTCCCTATAACGCGTTGCAGATTCAGATCACCAAGCCAATGAGGCATCGCTATACCGTCGCAGGCAACTTCACCTGGGATAAGCTGATGCTGCATAACGGCTTCCTCGACAACTATGCAGCCATCCTCGGCCAGTTGGACCACGTCCAGGATGGGACTCCGAATCTCTTCGGCACCGTCTATGGGACGTATGAGCTGCCCGACTTCGGTACGATGCCGATCTACGCACGGGAAGCGGTTGGAGGATGGAAACTGAACGGAGTGATGCGGTTTTCCAACGGCGCATTGCTGGGTGCGCCGGGAAACATCAACATCATCGGCAATTACAAGCAGCCGAACTGGTCGCTCCATCGTCAGTACAACACCTGCTACGAGAACACAGCGGGCCAGATGCAAAACACCACGATAGTAACCCCTTCCTCAGGATCCCCATACGCCAGCTTCACAGGTTGCGATACGACGTCGCCAACCCCTGCCTTCATTCAACGCCTGTCCTTTACGTCGCAATCGAATAGCACTGTCCTCAACATTCGTCAGCAGCTTCACCCGCTGGTCGATATGTCGCTCTTCAAGCAGTTCGCGATTACCGAAGGAACCAGCTTCGAGATCCGCGGCGAGTTCTTCAACGTCTTCAACACACCCGAATGGGGTGGTCCGGGTGGACTTGGTTCCTCGAACGCGGGGTCTTCCTCTAGTTCCTACTCCCCCACTAACCCAACCGGATACTTTGTCCAGGCCAATGATGCGCGTATCGGTCAGCTCACCGCCCGAATCAACTTCTAACCTTTACACCGGGTCCCAGAGGCATTCTGCTCTGGGACCTTTCTTCTTCTGCTGGCGATATCTCTGCGTTCTTTTCGGGTGCCTGGGTGTCTTACCGCTTGCTCCTCCCAATTCTTGCGCTGCTGGCTGGACTGTCTCCAGCCGTTGCGCAGCCCCGGGCCACCAACCCCGCGGGGGCATCGCTGCGCCGGGGCTTCGCCGCAGCGGGCCAACACGGTGACCTGGCGCACGTGGTGGAGCAGGCGCCGGTGCGAATCAGCAAGGTCGCGCCGGGTGTGTTTCTGGTGGACTTTGGGCGAGTGGCCTTTGGGAACCTCACCTTAACCTCAAAGACGAAAGCGTCGACGGTTACGGTCCGCTTCGGGGAAGCGCTGAAGGATGGCCGGGTGGACACGCATCCACCCGGCTCCGTGCGCTATGCCGAAGTGAAGCTTGCGCTGAGCCCGAACACGACCACGATTGTCGCTCCCCCGGCGAATCTGCGAAACACCACGAGTCCAGCGGTGTTGACTCCACCCGCCTGGGGGGTCTTGATCCCCTTCCGCTGGGTCGAGGTGGAGGGCTGGCCAACGGAACTGCGCGCGGACCAGATCCGTCGCCGCGCTGCTTTCGACCGCACCTGGATCGACGATGCTGCGACCTTTCGTTCGTCCGACCCTATGTTGGATAAGGTCTGGGATCTCTGCCATTACTCGATCAAGGCGACGACGTTTGCCGGGGTCTTCGTCGATGGCGATCGCGAACGACTGGCCTACGAGGCAGATGCCTATCTGACTCAACTGAGCTATTACGCCGGCGATGCAGACCCTCGAATGGCGCGCGCGACGTTCGATCGCCTGATGAAGCTTCCCACATGGCCATCCGAGTGGGCGCCGCAAATGGTTTTTATGGCCTACGCCGACTGGATGGAGACAGGCGACACCGCGTGGCTGGGAACGCACTACGCGGGATTGAAGACCAAGCTGCTGGACAACCGCGTCGGTCCAGATGGACTGGTGACTAGTTCGCCGGAGGAGATTCGGCACGGAGATATCGTCGACTGGCCGCAGCGTGAACGCGACCACTACGTCTTTACCAGGGTCAATACGGTGGTCAACGCCTTCCACCTGCGTGCTTTGCAAGAGATGGGTCAGCTGGCCGCAGCCCTGCACAAGGATCAGGAGGCGGCGGAGTATAGGGAGCGGGAGGAAAAGGCGCAGGCGGCCTTTCAGCAGAAGCTGTTCGATCCCACGCGTGGACTCTATCGCGATGGCATAGGAACGGAGCACGCTTCGCTGCACGCAAATCTATTTCCGCTGGCCTTCGGGCTTGTGCCCGCGGAGGACAGACCACGGATCGCGCTATGGCTGGTTGGCCGCGGCATGGCTGGATCCGTATACGCAGCGCAATATCTGCTGGAGGGCCTGTTTGAGAACAACCAGGACTCGGCCGCGCTGTCCCTGATGACCGCTCCCGGAGACCGCAGCTGGCGTCACATGGTAGACAGTGGCGCGACAATTACCTGGGAGGCCTGGGATCAAAAGTACAAGCCGAATCAGGACTGGAACCATGCCTGGGGTGCAGCTCCGGCGAACCTGCTGCCACGGTTTGTGCTGGGCGCTCAACCTGCAGCGCCGGGCTGGAACCGCGCACTCATCCAGCCTCATCCTGGAGATCTATCCAGCGCGGAAGGCAGAATGCCTACGCCGCTGGGTGAGCTATCCATAGGATGGACGCGAACCACGGATTTTGTTTTGGATCTCACCCTGCCGGCCGGGATGACGGCGAAGGTCAAGCTCCCGGCATTGGACGGATGCAGCCAGGTGTCGGTCGATGGCGCTCCGGCGAAGGTGCAGCGGGACGGCCAATGGTGGACTCTGGAGACGGATGTGTCGGGCACCGTGAAGATCGAAGAGCGCTGAGCAGCGCGACCGGAGCGAAGGGCAACGGCGACGCGCCCCCATCCATTGAGCCCTGACTGTGCCGCCCGCCTCCGCATGTAACGGAAGGGAAATGGTCTCCCCGACCAAACGACCGTCCAACTTTCCCTGTTCCGAGCGACCAGACAATGGTGCTAGAATCTGGCATCTGACGGCGGGTGCCTGCCATGGCGAGCGATTCTCAAATCGGCGTCGAAATCTGGGGACCCGGTAGTGACGGGTTCTCGATTTCGTTGATGCGCGGCGAAATGCCGCCCTCGCAGGCGCGGCCAGGCCTCTTCGGCGACTAACCTCCCAATCCGTAACCTTCGCTGCAGCGAACGACGTCACCCACCGCCACCGGCGGGGATGGCCCACCCGCAAAGCACCTTTCGAGGCTACGCATTAGGGAGGATTTCGATGATCCCCATGTCCACTGCCACATCTGAAAAAACTGCTGACCACCTCCGGCCCGGCCCACAGATCGTTACGACCCTCCCTGGACCGCATGCCCGGAAGGTGATTCAGGAGGATCAACGGCTGATCTCTCCGAGCTACACCCGCTCGTATCCCCTGGCGGTAAAGACGGGTCGTGGGTGCTGGATCGAAGATGTCGATGGCAATCGGTTTCTGGATTTCACCGCTGGAATCGCCGTCAACTCCACCGGTCATTGTCATCCCGAAGTAGTGAAGGCAATTCAGGATCAATGCGCCCGGCTGATCCACATGTCCGGCACGGACTTCTACTACGAGCAGATGCCGGCGCTGGCGGAACGTCTCTCGGCGATTGCTCCCATGACCGGCCCGCACCGGGTCTATTACGGCAACTCCGGGGCGGAAGCAGTGGAGTGCGCATTGAAGCTCGCCCGCTATCATACCGGCCGGCAACAAATCATCAGCTTTCTTGGCAGCTTCCATGGGCGCACCATGGGAGCACTTTCGCTAACCGCCTCAAAGACGCAGCAGAAGCGCCGCTTCGCCCCCTTCGTGCCGGGCGTGACTCATGTCCAGTATCCATACGCCTATCGCGGGTGTAACGATTCGCTGCCCACCGAGGAAGCGTTGGGGCTGGCCTGCGCGCGATTCATCGAAGAGAAGCTGTTCAAAACGATCCTGCCGCCGGAAGAAGTCGCCGCAATCATTCTGGAGCCGATCCAGGGCGAAGGCGGATATGTCGTCGCACCCGGCATCTTCCTGCAGGAAATCCGGCGCATCTGCGACCGGCATGGCATTCTGCTGATCGCCGACGAGGTGCAGTCAGGAGTTGGCCGGACCGGAAAGTGGTGGGCCATCGAGCACTCCGGCGTGCAGCCCGATATCGTCTGCATCGCAAAGGGCATCGCCTCCGGAATGCCGCTCGGCGTCTGCATGGCGCGGGCCGAGATCATGGACTGGGTTCCGGGCTCGCACGCCAGCACCTTTGGCGGCAACCCAATCTCCCTTGCCGCTGCCCTGGCCACCATCGACATCGTCGAACGCGAAGGCCTGCGGAACGCCGCTGCGGTTGGTGGGTCGATCCTTACTCGCCTGAAAACCTGGCCGGAGAAGCATGCCAACGTTGGTGAAGCCCGCGGCCGGGGCCTGATGGTCGCCATCGAACTGGTCGAGGACAAACAATCGCGCAGTCCCGTGCCCACCCTGCGCGATCGTGTCATCGATCTCGCCTTCCAACGCGGGCTGCTCTTGCTGGGTTGCGGCGAGACCAGCATCCGGCTCTGCCCGTCGTTGCTCGTCAGTCAGCAAGAAGCGGATGTTGCCCTCGACATCCTGGAGGAGAGTTTGCAGCTTGCGGCGAGTGAGCGCAAACACACTGCACGTAGCGCAAGGTGATGTATGGCTATAGGTTCCGTTATCCCGATTCAGACTGAAGTCAGCCTGCTGCTGGAGCAACTCGGCGTGCGGGCAACGTCGTTTTCTTCCGGCGACCTCCCTGTGCACACTCCAATCACTGGAGAGATCATTGCCCGGGTCCAGCAGAGCGGTCCCGCTGAAGCCGCCGCGGCCGTCGCCACAGCGCATCAGGCCTGGCTGGAATGGCGCAGCGTGCCCGCACCCCGGCGAGGAGACCTCGTCCGCCTTCTCGGTGAGGAGTTGCGCGAAAGCCTTCCCGCGTTGGGCCAACTGGTCACGCTGGAGACGGGAAAGATCCTCTCCGAAGGCCGCGGCGAAGTCCAGGAGATGATTGACATTTGCGGCTTCGCTGCAGGTCTGTCGCGGCAACTCGCCGGGCTCACGCTGCCTTCGGAACGGCCCGCGCATCGCATGATGGAATCCTGGCACCCGCTGGGAGTGGTCGGCGTCATCTCCGCATTCAACTTTCCCGTGGCGGTCTGGTCATGGAATGCCGCGCTGGCTCTTGTATGCGGCAATGCTGTCGTTTGGAAACCATCGGAGAAAACGCCACTCACGGCACTGGCAACGCAGGCGATCTTTCAACGAGCTGCGGCTAAATTTGGTGGCGTACCCCAGGGCCTATGCACGCTGCTCCTCGGTGGCGGAGCGCTGGGCGAACAGCTTGTGGACAGCCCGCTTATCGCGCTGGTCTCAGCAACGGGATCGACTGCCATGGGCCGCAATGTCGCACCCCGTCTTGCAGGGCGCTTCGCTCGCGCCATTCTGGAACTGGGGGGCAACAATGCGGCGATCGTATGCCCCACGGCCGACCTCGACCTGACGCTGCGAGCCATCGCTTTCTCGGCGATGGGAACCGCCGGCCAGCGCTGCACTACGCTGCGACGCCTGATCGTTCACGAAGCCGTCTATGACGCCCTTGTCCGAAGGCTCAAGCAGGTCTACTCCTCCGTAGCCATTGGCGACCCGCGCGATGCTGCTACCCTGGTAGGCCCGCTGATTGACGAGCGCGCCTATGTCGCGATGCAACATGCACTCGAGGAAGCCCGCAGTGCAGGCGCAACCATAAGCGGTGGCGAACGCGTGATGGCCGGCGACGCGCCTCGGGCGTTCTTCGTCAGGCCGGCGCTGGCGGAGATTCCCACCCAGGCCGGCGTCGTAAAACGCGAGACGTTTGCCCCCATCCTCTACGCGATGAAGTACAGCAACTTCAGCGAGGCCCTGGCGATGCACAACGACGTTCCGCAAGGCTTGTCCTCTTCGATCTTCACTCTGGATCTCCGCGAAGCGGAGATGTTCCTCTCCGCGGCCGGCTCGGATTGCGGCATCGCCAACGTCAATATCGGGACCTCCGGCGCAGAGATCGGCGGAGCGTTTGGCGGTGAAAAGGAAACCGGCGGCGGTAGAGAGTCCGGCTCGGATGCGTGGAAGCAATACATGCGGCGGGCCACCAACACCATCAACTACGGGGCAGCGCTCCCGCTCGCCCAGGGAATCAGTTTCGATATCGATCTCTGATCCCTGACAGGTCGCACCAGCGAGACGGGCTGTTCAAGAGAACCAACAATGGCATCGCGCTCGGTATTGCCCTACTTCACGCTGGGTTGATCGGCAGGTGTTGCTTTCGGGCTCTCCAAGCGGGCATCCAGGGCGGACCCATCGCGTTCCTTGCCGCGGCTGGCCTCCAAGGCAGGAAGCTCCATGCGCAGAGTCGCGCCGCCGCCGGGGCGATTGAATGCTCGCAGATTGCCGCCGTGCAATTTCACCGCGCGCTCCGCAATGGCGAGGCCCACGCCGGATCCACCGGTATGCGGACTGCGGGCGTGGTCCACGCGATAGAAGGGGAGAAAGATAGCGTCGAGGTCCTTCTCCGGGATGCCGGGCCCGCGATCATTCAGATCCAGAACGGCCATGCGTCCCTGTGGTTCCACCACCGAGGTCAGCCGGATCTCGACCTCGGAACCCGCCTCGGTGTAGCGAATGGCGTTGCGCACAACGTTTTCGATGGCCCGGTGCAGAAGTTGCGGGTTGCCAAGAACCATGCACGTTTCGCTGGCGTAGAAGACCACGGAGCTTTGCCGCTGCTGCGCCTCGTAGGCCGCGTCGGGAATCATCTCTTCCACAAGGCGGTTAAGCGATAGCGGCTCGAAGTTGGCAATCCTCTCTATGGCCTCCATGGAAGACAGCGTCAGCAGCTGGCCGATCAGTTGGTTCAGGAGCTTGGTCTCCCGCTCGATGCGCTCGAGATGCAACGTCATGGCGGGCTCCGCATCTTCGCGCGCCAGTTCCAGAGCAACGCTGAGCCGGGCCAGAGGGGAACGCAACTCGTGAGAGACGTCCCGCAACAGCAGCTTTTGCGCACTGACCAGCGAGTCCACCCGCTCGGCCATGTGGTTGAAGTCATGCACCAGCGCCTGAATCTCGTCGCCCTCAAAGAGGCGTACCTGGGAGTCCGACCCGGTCACCCGGGCGCTCAAGTTACCCTGCGCCAGTTCATGCGCCGCCTTTCTCAGCCGCACAATGGGACGCGTCACCAGCAGCACCAGCACAAAGGTGGCGATCTCCACCCACAACAATTGCTACCGGCAACTGCGGGAACGCAAAGCGACAGCAGATCCCGGCCCAGGCTCTCGCGTTCCGGCCGGTGCGGCCTGCTCAGCAGGAAAAAATATTGCTTCCCGCCGGCAGAAGTCACCGGTACGCTCCAGACATACTGTTGCCCCACCTGCTTGCCGGCGATGGTTGCGGACACAGGGCCCGGCAGCGAAGCCTGCGCTCCGGCGACGGAACACAGCCCATTTCCGGCGGCGTCAGTCAGGGCGATGGTTTGATGCTGCGTAGCGGCATAGGTGCGCATCGCGTCGCAGCCTCCAACCTCAAAGGCGTTCGCGCTCTCGTTCGGCCTCGTTGCGCAAACTGCTGTTGAGTGCGTCAAAGAAAACCGCCGGGCTATCAAAATGGTGGCGCACGATGAGCACCGTCGAGATGACGAAGATCAGGCTCTGCGCAATCCACAGAACGACGAATACCTTGAAGAAAAGGCCACGCATCGCTTAGTCCTTTGTCATCCCATGGCCGCTGTGCACAGCCAATTGATATCCGGTTCCGCGAACTGTCTTGACCCGGTCATCCTCCGCGCCTTTGCCGCCAAGCTTCCGGCGCAGCCGGCTGATATGCATGTCCAGACTGCGATCGAAGGGATGAAACTTGCGGCCCAGCACGGATTCCGCCAGCTCTTCGCGGGTCACCACCTTTCCCGGAGAGCGCAACAGCGCCTCCAGCAGCGCGAACTCGACGTCCGTCAACTCGATCCGCTCTCCATTCTCTGAGACGGTGCGCGCGGCCAGTATCCAGCTCCAGACCATCCGCCGAGAGTATGGTGGGTTCACGTTGCATTCTCAGTGGTGGTACCGCTGCGGCGCAGGATGGCGCGCATGCGCGCCAGCAATTCCCGGGGATTGAATGGCTTGGGCAAGTAGTCATCGGCACCGATCTCCAGCCCGACAATGCGGTCGACATCGTCTCCGCGAGCAGTGAGCAGCAGAACATTGGCGGACGAGACTGCCCTGATCCGCTTCAGCACTTCGAAGCCGTCGAGCCCCGGAAGCATCACGTCCAGCAGGATCAGCGAATGCTGCTTCTTCAGCGCTTCCTTCAGTCCGGTATCGCCGCGATGCACCGTGGTGACATGAAACCCGTAGCGCCCGAGGTAGTCCACCAGCATCGAGCAAAGCTCAACATCGTCGTCAATAAGGAGGATCTCTTCCACGGGTATCTCGCTCGTTTCAGCTTATACTTCCCGCCCCCCATAGGGGCGCAGCAGAAATGTAACAAATGGTCACTGCGGAAGCCCCCTTCGTTACGAAATGTTACGTATTATGACCGCACTGCGCCATGGGCTGAGTTCTCCTGAATAGGTTTTCAGCCGATTTCTGACGATAGGAGTTCACGATGTCCGCTCGATTCCGCCTTGCAGTCATTTTCCTTCTGCTGGTTTCGCTACCCTGGATGGCTATGGCGCAGCAGCCGGCGTCGCCCTCGGGCGCCACGCTGCACGGCAGCGTTGTCGATCCCGATAGTGCGCTTATTCCGGGCGCGACCGTCACGCTCGCGTCCGGCTCCGGCAAGGCGCAGTCGACGCTCTCCAAGAGCGACGGAACCTACACCTTTCACGGCGTGGCGGCTGGCGCCTATACGCTGACCGTAACCGCCCAGGGTTTTGCCGTTTATGTGAAGCAGGCGATCAATATCTCCGCGGGCGAAACGCTGGCGATGGATGTAAAGATGACGCTGCAGGAGCAGGTGCAGGCCGTGAATGTCACCGCAGACACCGTGTCGCTCAGCGTGGATCCAGAGAGCAACGCCAGTTCCACCGAGATCACCGGGGCAGCGCTGGACGCCCTGTCCGACGATCCCGACGAACTGCAGACGGAGCTTCAGGCCCTGGCCGGTCCTGCCGCTGGCCCCAATGGCGGACAGATCTATATCGATGGCTTCACCGGCGGCCAACTTCCTCCGAAGTCGTCCATCCTGGCGATTCGCATCAACCAGAATCCATTTTCGGCGCAGTACGACCAGGTCGGATACGGCCGCATCGAGATCATCACCAAGCCGGGGACCAACGCCTTTCACGGCAACCTCATGACAATGTTCGGGGACAAGTTCCTGAATACCTCAACTCCGTTTCTGGGTGCGGCCAACAGCCAGCCGGACTACCATACGCTGTTTTTTATGGGCAACCTTACCGGGCCCATCCGCAATGGAATGTCGTTCACGCTGTCGGGATCGCACCGCACCATCGACAACAATGCGATCATCAATCCCACAGCGTTCTACGCGAGTTCGCGCGACTTCGACCATCTTGTGCGCGCCCGGTGATCTGACCTGCTCCAGCTACGCCTTTCCCACGACAGCGCGTGCCTTGGCCGAGCCCCAGGACCGCTGGGACATCAGCCCGCGAGTGGACATGATGCTGGGCAGCAAGAATACCCTTACCGCGCGCTACCAGTACGAGTCCGGAAGCAGCAGCATTGACCCCAAGGTGAGCAGCGCGCTGCTGACCACCGGCTCGGACAACAGCAACTCCGATCACGACATCCAGATCAGCGACACGCAGCTGATCAGCAGCAAGGTCATCAACGAGACACGCTTTGAGTACCGGTACAGCTCCTCCAGCTCCACTCCGCTGAACACGGCGCCCGCGCTTTCCGTGCAGGGCTACTTCAACGTTGGCGGCGGCGCCACCACCTCCAGTTCCGGCGACCACATCGAGTCGCAGAACTATACCTCCATCCAGTTGACGAACAATTTCGTTCGCCTCGGCGGGCGCGTGCGGACCTCCAGTGAATCGAACTATTCAAACGGCGGAATCAACGGCTCCTTTACGTACAGCTATCTGCTGGATCCATGCACCGATCCGAGCGTGACCAACAAGCCGAGTAACTGCGCGGGCGTGACTACCACTCCGTGCGCGGCGGCCAATCTGGTGGCAGGCGCGTCGCCATACTCGTCCTACCAGTGCGGCGTTCCCAGCCAGTTCGGGCTCAAGGCCATCCATCAATACACCATCGCCGCGCGCGAGACGGACCTGGGCGTGTATGCCGAGGACGACTGGAAGGCGCGCCCGAACCTGACGCTGAGTTACGGGCTGCGCTACGAAGCGCAGAATGTCATCGACAGCGGTCACGACCTTGCGCCGCGCCTGTCCGTCGCATACGGCATTCCCAGGGCGAGCGGCAAAACCACTACGGTTCTCCGCGGCGGTTTCGGCATTTTCTATAACCGGTTTTCCGTGGACAGCATCGAGTCTCAACTTGCCAACAATGGGCAGAACGCGCAGAGCTTCACCTACAGCAGCCCCGGCATCGCCTGCCAGCCCGCGACCTCGGGTACGTTACCTTACAGCGCCGGCTGCACCACGGGCGCCAAAACTGCCGCCACTGTCACTCCCGTGCTGAACGATCCCAACCTGCGCAGCTCCTACATGATTCAGTCGGCGGCATCCGTCGAGCAGCAGATCGGTAAATACGCGAGCGTCGCGGTCACCTATTTGAATGCGCACGGCGAACACCAGTTCCTATCGCGCAGCATTCCGGTAGGTGCCGGCAGCAGCACGATCGACGTAATCAACCAATCCGAGGGCATCTTCCGTCAGAACCAGATCAACACCAACATCAACGTGCGGACTCCCAAGGGTCTCACCATCTTCGGGTACTACTCGGCCAACTGGGCAAATTCCAACATCGGCAGCATCACGGACCCGTTCAACTCCGCCGTGGACTATGGCCGCGCGAGCTTTGGCGTTCGCAACCGCATGGTGCTCGGCGGCAGTATCCCATTGCCCTTCAAGTTCACCGCCAGCCCCATGATCTTTGCCCAGTCCGGTTCGCCGTTCAACATCACCGCGGGAACTCCCGATGCCGTCACGCTGGGGTACGGCGACCGTCCGGCATTCGCTCCGGGTGTCACTGCTGCTTCGGCGAACTGCTTCAGCGCCAGCAGCTTCAGCAACGCCACACCGTATGTTGCCGGCGGCCCCGACAACCAGATCCCGGTGAACCTCTGCACCGGGCCAGCCAATGTGTCGTTCAATCTGCGCTTGTCGCGGACCTTCGGCATCGGCCCCAAAACGGAGACGGCAGCCGCGACCGGGCCCGGCGGACCTGGTGGCCCCGGCGGCATGGTTGGCCTCGGTGGCGGCGGAGGCCGTGGCCCCGGCGGCGGAGGCCCGGGTGGCCCAGGTGGCTTCGGCAACTCCACCGGCCGCAAGTACAGCCTGACCATCGGAGCCCAGGCACAGAATCTGTTCAACGAAGTTCCCTACGGAACTCCGGTGAGCACCCTGACCTCGTCGGACTTCGGCAGGTACACCAGTATCGCTGGTGGCCCATTCTCCGGCCAGAACGCGGTGCGGACGGTGATGCTGCAAGCCAACTTCAGCTTCTAAGGCAATTCCTGAGTTGCTGTGAACTTTTCATGTCCTGTGCAAGGTCGTCGCGCCCTGGGGGTCGCGCCGACTGGATACGCGCTGCTGACCACGGGGCTTCCCGCGGAAAACCGCTGACGGCTGGAAATCCCTTTTGGACCCGGACCTGGGCCCGCGCGGCCCTTCTACGTTATTGGAAGCAAAATGGTCGGCCCTGATGGACGATTTTCGAGCTTCGGTCCCTCTACTTGACAGATGTTCTGGTAATGTGCAAACTTGCCGCTGATTCCAGGTTCGCCTAAATGTGAGACCGCGAGATGGGTCTCGCCCGTTCACACCTTGCTGTGAATCAGGAATGCACGCCCGGGCCAACATCCAAAGGACTTTAGGAAATTTTCACAGGACAGATATTGGCGTCCGGCGAGTGCTATCCCAGTTTGGAGGAAAACATGGCATCGACACCCCAGATCGCTCTAAGCGCTGCATTCGCAGCGGCGTGCAACACGGATGGACGGCTGGAAATATTTGGACTCGGCACGAACACTGCTCTGTTTCACATCTGGCAGACCGTGCCGCATACCGGACCGTGGTCTGCATGGAGTTCGCTGTCCGGGGGCATCACCAGCAATCCGGCGGTGGCAGTGAACAAGGATGGCCGGCTGGAAGTGTTCGCTCGCGGCGACGACGGCGCGCTGTGGCACATCTGGCAAACGGCGCCACATGCCGGACCATGGTCCGCATGGAGTTCGCTGGGCGGGGGCATCAGCAGCGATCCGGTGGTCTCGTCCGACGAGGCCGGCTGCCTTTATGTATTCGCACGCGGTACCGACGGTGCCCTCTGGTACATCATGCAAACGGCGCCCGGCGCGGGACCATGGTCCGCCTGGATTTCACTGGGCGGCGGGATCACCAGCGACCCGGCGGTCGCGCTGAATACGGATGGATTCCTCGAGGTGTTTGCGCGTGGCACCGACAATGCGCTCTGGCACATCTGGCAGACCGGGCCGATCGACACAAACTGGTCCGGCTGGAATTCGCTGGGCGGAGGCATCACCAGCACTCCGTCGGTTGCAGTGAACACCGATGGGCGGCTGGAGGTGTTTGCTCGCGGCACCGACTATGCGCTCTGGCACATCTGGCAAACCCTGCCCCACGCGGCTCCCTGGTCCGCGTGGAGTTCTCTGGCCGGAGGCATCACCAGCGATCCCGCGGTCGCAGTCAATACCGATGGACGGCTTGAAGTATTTGCCCGCGGCACGGACGACGCCCTCTGGCATATCTGGCAGACCGTACCCCACGCCGGGCCATGGTCTGCCTGGGGTTCTCTAGCCGGAGGCATCACCAGCGATGCAGTGCCGGTGGTGAACTCCGATGGGCGGATTGAGGTGTTTGCCCGCGGTACTGACAATGCGCTGTGGCACATCTGGCAAACCGCGCCCGGCGCCGGGCCGTGGTCTGCCTGGGGCTCGCTGGCCGGGACTCTGATCTCGCCGGCTGTGTATCTGGGGCTGAACGAGCAGCACCAGCAGCAAACCGAGTGGTGCTGGCTGGCAACGACGACGAGCATCACGCTCTACTACAGCCCGTCCTACGCGGGAACGCAATGCTCGCTGGCGAACACGGAATTGAGCCAGACGACTTGCTGCACGAATGGAAGCAGCAACGTTTGCAACAAGCCCGGATACCCGGACAAGGCGCTCACCACCACCGGTCATCTGGCTTCCACAGCCATGGGCGCGCCAACGCTCCAGACCATCATCGATCAGATCGAAGCGGGACACCCGGTATCGATCAACATTCAGTGGATCCCCAGCGGAAGCGGAGGCCACAACCCCGCGACAGACGGCTACGATAACCGGGATTCCGCGGCGCCAACTCTCGACATCCAGGATCCATGGTACGGGCCGTCAACACAGGACTTCAATTCATTCCCGGGCAGCTATAACGGCGGCGCCACGTGGTACGAATCCTATTTCACCAAGTAGCCTGAAGGAGAAGACCATGCCAGTTCACTTTGCAGCACCACCGGCGAATGGAAACACACTCGTCGAGGCGGGCCTCAACAGGCTCGCGTCGAGGAGGAGCCCCCTGTCGGGCATCGTAGTCAATTTCAGCGCCCTCCAGGTATCGCAGCCCCATGCCGTCTATGATCTGCGCCCCGGCGGCGTCGTCTCAGGAGGCGGCCTGGCATCCGCAACTCTTACGGGCTTCCGGTATCTCGTCGCGGGGGGCGGCGCAACCGTTGCCGCTGCCGAAGTACAGGTCGGCGCGGCCGGAGCCGCAACGCGGCTCGCGAATATCAACTACGGGCCTTATGTGGAAGCCACCGCGCAGGCCTTGACCCAGGTCGCCGCGCTCCCGGCCGCGGGCGCGGCGTCTTACGAAGTGCGGTTACTGCGGTCTTCGCCCCTCTACCTCATCGCCCTCTGGCTTAAGCCCGACTCAGGGACGGGGGATATCATCTATCCCTTGGCTCCCGCGCCGCCAGGCCTTCAGGCCAACCAGCCGTATGCAGCAGCCGACTTCATCAACGCTATTCTTCCCCTCGCGCAAGCGCGTGTGGAGAAGAACGACCCGGCGACGCTCCCATAAGCCCTGCGCCGCGAAGTTGGCGGCAACAGGCGAAAATCCAAATGGTAATGGTATTTGTGACCGGAAACTTCGCAGAGGGCCGTAGACACCTGAAGGATATTCGAACTCGCGAATAACGCTTATTATCTGTACTTTACGATGGATGTGGCGAAAAGAAGCGGATCTGCTCAGAAAGTGTGTTCAAACTTCTCCGTGGATCCGTAAGCACCACGCCTGCTTACAGATACCCGTTCAATCTGATCTATGAACGGGCCAAAACGAATAAATGGTCGGGACGACTGGATTCGAACCAGCGGCCTCATCCACCCCAAGGATGCGCGCTACCAGGCTGCGCCACGTCCCGACACTTTGTTTCGCACGTTGCCCAGGCGGGCAGCGGCAGGGTTCCCAGCCCTAGTCTACACGATGCCCCCACGGGACGGGCTCGCGCTACTGAGTCGGCGCCACGTACTCCTTCGGCAGCGCACCGCCTTCGCCCTCGCCGAAGAAGAAGCCGTTCATCTGCTCCACCAGAAAGTCCTGCGCCTCTCGCGTCCACGGCTGCAGGCGATACTCATTCAGCAGCATTTTTTGCCGCTCCACCCACTCGCCCCAGGCCTTCTTGGAAACATTCTTGTAGATCTTCTGGCCGAAGTCGGAGTCGAACGGAGGTTCGTCCAGCCCTTCCAACTCAGCCTTGTACTTGGTGCAGAAAACCATGTGCGCCATCGCCTATATCCTCGTCTCCTCTCATTGTAGCGGGGTTCAGCGGCGTTTGCCTTTGCTCTTTCCCTTCTTCTTCCCGCCATTCGCTGCCCTCGCCTTGGCCCGCTTCCCCTTGCGGGTGGATCCGGTGGGCGCATCGGTCTCGGCCGCCTTCGCCGCCTTCCCATTGCGCCGACTGTCCGGCCGCTTCGTCCCCGTCGGCTCCGCGGAAGGCAGCAGCGCAAACTGCAGCCGCCGCTGTTGCCGGTCGATGCGGTCCAGCAGCACACGCACCCGCTGACCCATCTTGAATCCCCGCCCTGTCCGTGTGCTCACAATCTGCTTGTCGGTGTCACGAAAGACGTAGCGCTCGTCGCTGCCCCAACTGCTCAGCGACGTTATTGGCACCAAGCCTTCGACGAACAAGTCGTCGAGTTCCACAAAGAATCCATACTTCGTGCACGACAGGATGATGCCCGCAAAGTCCTCGCCGACGCGGTCCTCCATAAACCGCATCTTTTTCCACTCCATCAACTCGCGCTCGGCATCATCCGCCCGCCGTTCCGCCTGGCTCGATTCCGTCGCAATCGTCGCCAGTTCAGCCTCGGGAATTGGCTCAGTTCTGTATTCCTCGCGCCCACACCGCCCCACCTTCGCGTTGTCATTCTGAGCCGCAGGCGAAGAATCCAAGTATTCGCTCTTCTTCCCTCCAACCACTCCCGTTGCTTGTCCCCACGGCTGCGGATCGGTGCTCAAGATCGCCCCACCGCGCGGGTCCGCGCCACTCTCCAGCAGCTCGCGCACCAGCCGATGCACAATCAGGTCTGGGTAGCGCCGAATCGGCGAGGTGAAGTGCGTATAACACGGACTCGCCAGCGCGAAGTGCCCGACGTTCCGCTCACTGTATCGCGCCTGCTTCAGCGATCGCAGCATCAGGTAGCTCAGGATCCGCTCCTCCGGCTTGCCCGCAATTTTCGCCGTCAACCGCTGGTACATCTGCGGAGTCACCGGGATGTGTTCAGCAACCTCATGCGTCTTCGCCGGCCGCCCGCCGCCGCCGCCGCGGCGCGCTTCTCTGCGGTCAGCCTTCATCGTCATCTGTTTCACCGGCAGGCTCGCGAATCCCAGTGAATAGCCGAATCCGCTCGCCGTCTCCTCGAAGTCGAGAATGCGTTTCGGGTCCGGCGTTTCGTGGATGCGATAGATGCCCGGGATCGCGTTCTGCTCAATCCACGTCGCCACGCACTCGTTGGCGCTCAGCATGAACTCCTCAATCAGCCGATGTGCCCAACCCCGCTCCGACTTCACGATCGATTCCATGTTCCCCTGCGGATCAAATTCGATCACCGGCTCCGGCAGGTCGAAATCAATGGAACCTCTTCGGTTACGTTTTGCGTTCAGCTTCAGCGCCAGTCCGTGCATTCGCTCAAATTGAGTTACAAATTCCGCAAACTCCGCCCGTACGGCCTTGTCCGTATCGGTCGCGCCATCCGTCCCGCTGTCCAGAATCGCCTGCACCTGCGTGTACGTCATCCGCCGCGCGCTGCGGATGATGCCCTCACACACCTGGCACCCCAACACCTCGCCGCGCCCGTCGATCTCCATTACGCAGCTCAGCACCAGCCGGTCCTCATCCGGGCGCAGGCTGCACATCCCACTGGAGAGCTGCGGCGGCAGCATCGGCACAGCGCGGTCGGGAAAATAGACGCTGGTCCCGCGCAGCCGCGCCTCCAGGTCCAGCGCCGTTCCGGGTCGCACGTAGTGGCTCACATCCGCAATGTGGACCTGCAACTCCCAGTTGCCATTCTTCCGCGGTGTCACCAGCACCGCGTCGTCGAAGTCCCGCGCCGTCTCGCCATCGATGGTCACAATCGGCAGCCCGCGGAAATCCCGCCGCCGGGCAGTCGCGTCCGCCGGCAGCGTATCCACCGTCTGCGCCGCAGACTCACTCGCTTCCGCCAGCACATTGGCCGGGAACACATGCGGCAAGTGGTGCTTGCGGATCATGATCTCCACATCCACGCCAAACGCATCCGGCGGTCCCAGCACTTCAATCACGCGTCCCTTCGCCGCCCGTCCCGGGGCCGGAAAGTCAGTGATCTCCACATCCACCGCCAGGCCTTCCAGCGGCGTGTGGCTCGCGTCTTCGCGCAGCCGTCCATCGCCGCTGCTGCGTGTGTGCCTCGTCGCCCAGCACGCGGTGCGGGGTCTCCACCGGGGTCGCCGGCGTCTCCGCGCCTTCCGGAATCAGGATCGCCCCGCCGCCCGGCGCACCCGTCATTCGCTCGTCCAGCGGCGTCACATAGTTCCCATGCGCCACCGGCGGGTCGTCCCAGGCCCCTCTGCTGCGTCGCGCGCGCGCGTAGTGGAAGATACCCACCACCGTCGGATTCCGCCGGGTCAGCACCCGCGCTACGCGGCCCGAGCGCTTCCCATCGCGGCCGGGCAGAGCCTCATCCACCAGCACCTCGTCGCCCTGCATCGCGCCGTTCAGCTCATTCGGCGGAATAAACAGATCGTCGTCGCGATTGGTGCTGCCATTGGGCCGCACAAAGCCATAGCCATCGCGATGCAGGTCCAGTTTTCCCGCCACCAACCGGTCGCGAGTCGCTCGCAGTTCTTGCCGTTCGCCCGTCGGTCCATCTTTCCGCGCCGGCCTGGCCGTCCGGTCGAAGGTCGCTCCGGGCAGCGCCCACTGTTCGAGCTCCGTCTTCACTAATTCGCCGCGAGCGGTAATTCGCGCCAGCTGTTCCAGCAGCAGACGCCGCTCGCGCCCACCCCCCAGTCCCAGCTCCCGAATCAGTTGCTTGTATCCTGCGCGATGCCCCGCCGAGCGCTCGATGCGCCGAATTAACTCGCGGTCGGTCTGCGGATACGGAGTCTTCGCCATCAATCAAGAGAATACTGCCTGGGGACAGTTGCCAGTTGAAGGGACCAGTTGTCAGTTCTCGTACCGCCCCAGCCGGCAACCGCTGACAACTGAGAACCGATCACGGACGACTCCTCACCTCCCCTTTAGCATTCCCACTGCCTGCTCCAGCGTCGTTCCCAGCGGCACCAGGCTAAAGTCGGACTTCACCTCATCTTCCTGCTGCCCGATCGTCTTGAAGAACAGCGCGTGCCCGCTGATGTGAATGTGCGTCTGCGTAACCAGCCATACTCCGTCCCCTACCGGCCTGTGTTCGATACGGAAACTGCTCCCCGCCTTGATCCTCGCCAGCCAGCCAAACCCGATCGTCACATCCTCCGGCAGAGCGCCCTGGAACGTCCAGATGCGATGCGCCGCCCGGTCCACAACCAGCGTACCCGCCATCCGGCCCATCACCCGGGATTCCATGTCTGGAGGGTGAAAATTTGGGTCCGGCTGGAACGCCAGCGTCACCCTCTCCGGCGTCTCACTCACAATCTTCCAGGTAAACGCCTGCGGAAACAGGTTGATCAGCTCGGTAAATTCCTCATCATCCTTAAGGCCATTCTGCCGCTGCTTCGCCTGCATGGCCGGATCGTGGATGAACCTCTGGATATATTCGTCGTCCGCCGCCAGGACAGCCGCCGACGCAGGCCGGCCGTTCTCCTCGATGTGGCGTCGGAGCGCCCCATGTTCGGTCTCGACCACGACAAACTTGCTGCCGTCCATCTCGGTCTCGGTGTAACGCCAGTGCGAGTGGTCGTTGCGGTTCGCCGCCAGTTCCGCGTCCACCACCTGCCGCACAATCTGCTTCGGATCCTGTGGCTGCGCCCCCACCGCTGCTGCCGCGACCAGCATTCCACCCAGCGCGCCTGCAAGCAATTTCGTGCCGTTCCGCATCAATCTCCCTTGAAATTTCATCCAGTCTTCTTCGGCAATACTCACTCGACCCACTTTACCCGCACGCTCTTCTTCCCCAACCGCAATACCGGCGACTCGCCCAGTTCCGCCTTGCCGATCGCCCGTTCGCCGAACTTCACACCATCCACGCTCACCGCGTGTTCCGCCAGCTTCCGGTTGGCCTCGCCCGCCGAACTCGCCAGTCCCGCCAGGTACAGCAGCTTGGGCATCCGCACCGCGCCCGACCCGTCCACCAATCCCTCCGCCGACGGCGAAATCTCCACCACCGGCACATCCTCCGCAACCGCCTTCTGCTGGAACTGCTTCGCCCAATTCTCCCCCGCCGTATCCGCCTCTGCGGCCGAGTGGAAGTCGCGCACAATCCCCCAGGCCAGGTTCTTCTTCACCTGCATTGGATGCAGTCTGCCGATCTCCACCAGCATCTTCATGTTGTCAATTTCGCTTTGCCGCTGATCCGTCAGCAGCGTCCAGTACTTCCACATCAGCTCGTCGGAGATCGACATCAGCTTCCCATACATCTCCCCCGCCGGCTCCTGGATGCCAATCGCGTTCCCCAGCGATTTCGACATCTTCTGCACGCCATCCAGCCCTTCCAGGATCGGCGTCATCAGCACTATCTGCGGAGGCTGCCCCGCATCCCGCTGCAGGTCGCGGCCTCGCATCAGGTTGAACTTCTGGTCCGTCCCGCCCAGTTCCACGTCGCACTCCAGCATCACGCTGTCGTAGCCCTGCACCAGCGGGTAGAGCATCTCGTGCACGCTGATCGGTTGCTCCTCCTGGAACCGCTTGTGAAACTCGTCGCGCTCCAGCATCTGGCTCAGCGTCGCCTTCGCCGCCAGCCGGATCATCCCCTCAAACCCCAGCTTGTCCAGCCACTCCGAGTTGTACCGCACCTCAGTCTTCTCGCGGTCCAGGATCTTGAAAACTTGTTCCTTGTACGTCTCCGCGTTCCGCCCAATCTCCTCGCGCGTCAGCGGCTTCCGCGTCACATTCCGCCCCGTCGGGTCGCCGATCAGCGCGGTCGCATCCCCAATCAGGAAGATCACCGTATGCCCCAACTGCTGAAAATGTCGCAGCTTGCGGATCAGCACCGTATGCCCCAGGTGCAGATCCGGCGCCGTCGGGTCGAACCCCGCCTTGATCCGCATCGGCCTGCCGCTCGCCAACGACTGCGCAATGCGCTCCTTCAGCGCATCCAGCGGGATAATCTCCGCCGCCCCCTTGGTAATCAAATCCAACTGCTCATCCACCGAACCGAATTCCGCCATACGCTCCCGTGCCGCATTCAACCCACTCCTCCAAGTATAAAGACTGCGTCCCTCCACCCACGCAAAATGGCGCCGGCGGCACAACTGCACCGCCGGCGCCCGGTCTTACCCAGTACCTAGTACCTGGCACCGGGTTCCTCTGCTTTACTTCCCCTTCTTCTTCATGGGAGCAGCAGGCGCCACCGCCGGCAGGTCGGAGTTCCAGATATCCTCCACAAGCTTCCAACTTCCGTCCGCCTGTTTCTTCGAGACTGCCAGGTACTTGCCCTTGTCATTTATCGGCTTGCCGTCCGGCCCCGGCGTACTCACCGCATACGTTCCCTGGTCGTAGGCGATGTCGCCCGAAGCCGCAACCTCAATCTTGCTTGAGGACCAATTCACCTGCGTGCCTGGAACCAGCATCCCCTGCCATGCCTTCAGGATCGAGGCCGGGTCCGACGCGGACGGTTCATTCGGCGGCATCAACGTCGCGTCCGCACTGTAGGCCGTCACCACACTCGACGCATCCAGCGCCTGCGCCGCCTTTAGCTGCGCCGCGGCTCCTGCTCGAATCGCGTCTTCCGCCGCCTTCAAGTCCAACGGCGGCGCCTGGTTGCAGCCCGCAGCCAGTACCACCAACGCAAAGCATCCAAACACAGCCTGACCCAAAGTCTTCCCGGAGAGTTGTCTTCTTGCGCAACTGGTCGTCATGGGGTGTTCCTCCTGTCGCGCGAGTCTACCTCACCATCCACACCTCCGTCTCTGCCCCGGCAAAGAAATTCCTCGGTGGTCTGCCCGGTGTTCGAACACAGCCAGCCCTTAGGGTTTTCTCTCGACCCCGAACCCCGAACCTGGTCCTTCCCCTACTTCTTCGCCGGCATATCCGAGTTCCACGTATCCGCCATGCACTTCCAGGTCCCGTCGGCCTGCTTCTTCCACACCGAAAGGTACTTGCCCCGGTCGGACGACGTCTTGCCCTTGGCTGCGGTCGTGGTGGTAATGTACCAGCCTTCGAGATAAACCAGATCGCCGGAACTCGAAACGTCCGCCGCCCCCGGCGTCCACGAAACATCCGTGCCCTTCACCAGCAAGCCTTCCCACAGCTTCCGGATCGAAAGCTTGTCGGTCGCCATCTCCTGGTTCGGCGGCAGCACAATCGCAGCGTCTCCGTAGTTCGACAGCACGGCCTCCAGATTGCGCGTCGCAGCCGCCTTCGACCACGCCGTATCCGCCGTCTTCACCGCTGCAATCGAGGCTGCGGTATCCACCGGAACCGGCTTGTAGTGCGCCCTCACGGCGAACACTCCGCCTACGGCCGCCGCGCCCAGCAGCACAAAGATCAGGAAAACCCACAACACGCCATAACTTCGCTTGGTATCCTCGCCGGCGACCATCTCAGTCCCGCTCATGATATCGATCATTGCCCAATTCCCCCTTCGGCCATGCACTCTACGCCGCCCCGGCCCCACAATCTGCGACCGCCGTCACACCTCCAAACCCGCAATCCATCGGCCTTTTCGTGATTTCGGCCCGGAAACCGCCACCGCCGCTAAGCTCCCCTTGTCCCTGGCGCCTGGCGCCTAGTACCCTCCCTCAATGGACGCCGAACGCCTCCGCGCCTATCTCCTTACCCTTCCCCACGTGGTTGAAACCATGCAGTGGGGCGCGAACCTCGTCTTCTGGGCCGGCGACAAAGCCATCGGCGGCAAAATGTTCGCCGTCATCAATCTCGACGAGCCCACGCCCACCCAGCTTGCCACCCGCAAGCCCCATCCCATCCTCTCCTACGCTGCCGGTCCAGCCCGCTTCTCCGAACTCATCGAAGTCGAAGGCCTCATCCCCGCGCCCTACTTCGCCCGCGCCCACTGGGTCGCGGCCCTCCACTGGGACGTCTTCACCACCACCGAGTGGCGCGGCGAGCTCTCGGCCGCCCACGCCCTCACTCTCGCCAGGCTCCCACCCAAAACCCGCACCGTCCTCGCCCTCCCCGCCGCCCAGCAGAAGCGCCTCATCGCCGCCACCCGCAAACTCCTCGCCACCCGCAAACCCTAGCACCTGGCAACCGTCTCACTGGATCCCTAGCTTCACCCCGACCACCATCGCCACCGCCGCCAGCCCAAACAGCAGCACAAACGGCACTGCCATAAACCGCAGCCACCTGCCGTAGGACACCTTCGCGATCACCAGCATGGCCAGCAGCGCGCCCGTAGTCGGTGTAATCAGGCTGGACACCAGCCCGCTGTACTGGTACGCGACCACCACCATCTGCCGCGACATCCCCAGCAGGTCGCCCAGCGGCACCAGGATCGGCAGGCTCATCATCGCCCGCCCCGAATCGCTGGGCATGGGAAATGCAAGGATCGACTCCGACGCCATCATCGTCATCGCCGACAAGGCCAGCGGCAGGTGCCGCAGTGGGCTGAACAGCCCATTCGCAATCGTATCCAGAACCCTCCCGTTCGTCAGAATCACCGAAATCGCCCGCGCAAACCCAACCAGCGCCGCCGCCAGCGCCATCCCGCGCAGTCCTTCCGCGAAATGGTGCGCCGTGCCCCGCCACCCCAGCCCGCCCGCCCACCCGGCCAGCACGGCCATCAGCACAAACACCGCGCTGAACTCGCGTAGTCCCCAACCCAGGAAGATGCCCCCAAGCACAATCAGCAGCATCCCTCCGTTCAGCACCACCAGCACCCAGATGTCGCGGGCGGTCCAGGTATGCGCCTCACCCGCGTGCAACTCCTCATCCCGCTCTACCGCAGCGGCCGACTGGTGCTTCCGCGCATACCACCCCAGGTAGCCAGCCCAAATGCAAAGCGCCAGCACAAAGAACACCGACCGGAACGCAAACCCGGAAAACATCCGCACCTCCGCCATCGGTTGCGCGATGCCCAGCGTAAATGTGTTGAACGGCGAGAACGCCGCGGCCACCGACGCGGTGCCTACCGAAACCGCCAGCGCCATCACCGCATCCAGCCCCATCCGCCGCATCAGCAGGCACAGCAGCGGGATGAAGGCGAGAATCTCCTCATACATATTGTTGCTGGCGCCGCCAAACAGAAACAGCAGCGACGTAATCGCCAGCACCAGCAGCGGCCGGTGTCCCAGGCGCCGCATCATCAGGTTCAGGAAGTTGCCAATCGCCCTGGTCGCTTCCACCACCGTGATTGCCGCACCCGCCAGCAGCACAAAGAACACCACCTCCGCGGCTTCCACCAGTCCCTGCGGAACCGCCTCGAGCGCGCTCCACGGACCTACGCCATTCCGCGCCACCCGCACGTACGATCCCGGAACTACCAGCGTCCGCCCCGTGCGCGCGTCGTGTACCCGATCAAACCGCCCCGCCGGCAGAATCCACGTCAGCAGCGCGGCCAGCACCAGGATCGAGCCCAGCAACAGCAGCGGATCCATCGACCGAGCTCTGGTCGCCGGTTTGGGCTCCGTCACAGTCTGCGTTGCGGCCACGTCGATCTCCCCCGGGGGACTCGCCCCTGCCCACTTCGTGAGTTGCCGCTGCTTCGTTCTGTCGATCCTAGCGCATTCCTTTAGGATCAAAGGGGTGGGACCTCCGGGACCCCGCACCTGAACCATGAACAGTAAACCCCAATCCGACCTGCTCGTCATCGGCGCCGGCCCCACCGGAATGGCCTGCGCCATCGAGGCGCAACGCGCCGGCTTCTCCGCGGTTCTGGTCGACAAGGGCTGCCTTTGCAACTCGCTCTTCCACTATCCCGCGCACATGACCTTCTTCACCACCCCGGAGCTGTTGGAGATCGGCGACATGCCCTTCTCCAGCCCCAACCAGAAGCCGACCCGCAGCGAAGCCCTCGAATACTACCGCAAGGTCGCCGAACACTATAAGCTCGACATCCGCCAGTACCAGACCGTCGACCGCGTAACTGGCGCGGACGGGGATTTTGCGGTTCATGCCACCGACCAGTTTGGCCGCAACGTCGAGCACCGCGCGCGCAAACTCGCCCTCGCCACCGGCTACTACGATCTGCCCAACTATCTCTCCATCCCCGGCGAAGACCTGCCCAAGGTCAAGCACTACTATCACGAGCCGCATCCTTACTTCGGCCTCGACGTGCTGGTCATCGGCGGCAAAAACTCCGCCGCCATCGCCGCGCTCGATCTATGGCGACATGGCGCGCGCGTCACTCTTGTCCACCGCGGCGCGGAGATGCATCGCCACGTGAAGTACTGGATTCGCCCGGACATCGACAACCGCATCAAGAACGGCGAGATCACCGCCTACTTCTCGTCCACCGTCGCCGAAATCACCGAAGACGACGTCACCCTGAGCACCGCGCAAGGCAGCGTCACCCTGCCCAACCATTTCGTCTTCGCCCTCACCGGCTACCACCCCGACTTCGCCTTCATCGAATCGCTTGGCGTGAAGCTCGACGCGACCAACGCCCGCTGCCCCATCTGCGACCCGGCCACTCTTGAGTCCAACGTCCCCGGCATCTACCTCGGCGGCGTCATCGTCGCCGGCGAGCGCACCAACGAAATCTTCATCGAAAACGGCCGCTTCCACGGCAAGCTCATCGCCGCCGACCTGAAGAAGAAGTTGATAGGTGACAGTTGATAGTTGTCAGTTAGACTGCTGGTCGACCTCTGTCTTTTCAACTAGCAACCATCAACTATCAACTGTCTCTTCACTTCTGTACCGAGAACGAAAACA
Organism: uncultured Acidobacteriaceae bacterium; assembly: GCA_963764735.1. Lineage (GTDB taxonomy): Bacteria > Acidobacteriota > Terriglobia > Terriglobales > Acidobacteriaceae > Edaphobacter. Next base: position 2,655,029 of record CAVXTS010000002.1, on the reverse strand, counting down.
CCGTAGTCGAGTGCATGGTCTCTCCCGGCTTCAGCAGCGTGCTGGGGAACTCCGGCTGGTTGGGCGAGTCGGGATAATGCTGCGTCTCCAGGCACAGCCCTGAGTGCTTCGTATACTTCACGCCCGCCTTGCCCGTATACGATCCATCCAGGAAGTTGCCGGAGTAGAACTGCACACCCGGCTGCGTGGTTGTCACCGTCAGCACGCGGCCCGTCTTCGGGTCGTAGACCCTCGCCGCCAGTTTCATCTCGCCGTTCTTCCCATTCAGCACCCAGTTGTGGTCATATCCGCCAGCGATCTTCAACTGCTCGTTCGGCTCATTAATCCGCGCGCCGATCTCCGTCGGCTTGCGGAAATCGAATGGCGTCCCCGCCACCGGTTTCGGCCCGCCCACCGGGATCAGGCCTGCATCCACCGGCGTGTACTCGTCGGCGTTGATCATCAGCACCTCGTTCAGGATCGAGCCCGAGCCGTCGCCCCCGAGGTTGAAGTACGAGTGGTTGGTAAGGTTGGTCACCGTCGGCTTATCGGTCGTCGCGGTGTAAGCGATCTGCACAGCGCTGCCCACCAGCGTGTAGCGCACATGCACCGTCAGCGTACCCGGAAACCCCATGTCGCCGTCCTTCGACACCAGCGACATCTCCACACCGTCCGGAATCTCCTTGCCCGTCCACAACTGGTCGTCGAAGCCGTGCGGACCGCCATGCAGCGCATTGCCATTGTTATTCAGCGGGATCTGGTACTGCTGCCCATCGATGGAGAACTTGCCGCCGCGAATCCGGTTGCCGTACCGCCCTACGATCGCGCCGAAGTAGGTCTTGGCCTTGCCCTCGGCCACGTACCCCTCCACCGAGTTGTAGCCCAGCACCACGTCGGCCACCTTGCCGTCGCGGTCCTTCGTCTTCAGCGACACGATGCGTGCGCCATAGTTGGTAATGTCAACCTCGAGGTCCGCGTTCTTCAGCGCGTACACGTCGACCGCCCTGCCGTCGGGCAACTTGCCAAACCCTGCCTTCGTCACCGTAACCGCCGCCACTGCACCCTGCGCTCCCAGCATCGTCGTCATAGACAGCACCAAACCCCTCGCAAATCGCATCGTCGTCATTCCCCAATCGCCCGTTGTCCAGTATTCGTTGTCCGTTCCGGGTCGCAACGAGCAACGTACACCGAAGAACGGTCAGCGTCCTTATCCGCACCGCCCACTATACGTGAAAGCGGCCTATGCTCCCAAGTTCGCGTGGTCCCGCGCAACCAAACCGGCGTAATATGGTGCCGCCAGAACTCTGATCGTTTTTGCCGAAGGAAAATTAACCCATGAATCCGCTTCTGATGCCGAAGACTCAACTGAATCGCGCGTCCTTGCGCATCGCCTTCGTACTCTTCCTGTTCGCGCTCGCCGCCTCCACTGCATCCGCCGCGCCGCCGCCCGACCACTGGGTCGGCAGCTGGGCCACCGCGCCCATGGCCGGCAACAATGGCTCCGCGCCGGCAGTCGTGCTGGGGAGATCGGTGGGGAGCAGCCTTCCAGCCCAGCCCTCCGCAACCGCAGCGCCCGCATCCGGTCTGGCGACCGGCGCTACACGGTTGCCCGAACCCCTTGCCATCGTTCCGCCGCCTCCGCTTCCACCGCCTCCAGCGGGCCGTCCCAGGCCGTTCCTCTATGGCACCGCCGACACCACCGTCCGCGAGATCGTCCACATCTCCATCGGCGGTCCTCAGGTCCGGGTCATCTTTACCAACGAGTTCGGCACGGACCCCCTGCTCATCGGCGCAGCCAGCGTTGGCGTCAGCCAGGGGGGCAGCACCATCAACCAGGTCTCGTCCGCCGGCCTCACCTTCAGCGGCCGCACCATGGTTACCATTCCGCCCGGCGCGCTCGTCGTCAGCGATCCCGCCGCGGTCAGCGTGCCCGCCGGTTCCGACCTCGCCGTCAGCTTCTTCCTGCCGGTGCAGACCATCACCCATCTCTCCGTGCATGGCGGCGCGGACCAGACCAGCTACACTGCGCCCGGCAACGTCGTCGGCGCCAGGACGCTGGAGTCGCCCACGGAAATCCGCAACTGGCCGTTCGTCAAAGGTGTGGACGTCAAAGCGCCTGCCAAGTCCGCCGCGGTGATCGCTTTTGGCGACAGCATCACCGACGGCGCATACGCCGCGCAGAACCAGAACGCGCGCTGGCCCGACGAACTCGCCCGCCGCCTGCTGGCCAACCCCAAGACCGCCGACATCGGCGTGCTCAACGAGGGCATCGGCGGCAATCGCATCCTGCATGACAACACCGGCCCCAGTGCGCTCGCCCGCTTCGATCGCGACGTCATCGCGCAGGACGGAGTGAAGTACATCATTATCCTGGAAGCCATCAACGACATCGGCCACGCCTACGATCCGGGCCGCGCCTATGATGTCGTCTCCGCCGACGACCTGATCATGGGCTACCAGCAGATGGCCGAGCGCGCTCACACCCACGGAATCAAGGTCTACTTCGCCACTCTTACGCCCTACTCCGGCGCCAAATACATGTCGCCGGCCGGCGAAGAAGTTCGCCAGGCGCTCAACCATTGGATTCGCACCACCCACGACATCGACGGCTTCATCGACTTCGACAAAGCCACGCGCGATCCCGCGCACCCGGACACCTTCCTGCCCGCCTACGACCACGGCGACCACCTGCACCCCAGCGATCCCGGCTACAAGGCCATGGGCGATGCCATCGACCTCAACTTGTTCACGAAGTAGCCAGTAGTCAGTTGTCAGTTGTCAGTCAGAAAGGCAATTGCAGAATGGGCCACGCGTTTCGGGAACTGAAGGTTTGGAAGAAATCGATTGATCTAACGGTACTCGCTTATGAGCTCACACGAAGCTTTCCGAAAGAAGAGACCTATGGTCTAACTTCGCAGATGCGCCGGGCTTCAGTCTCAGTTGCAGCAATATTGCCGAAGGCTCCGGTAGAGGAACCAGGCGCGATTTTCGCCAGTTTCTGAAACTCGCCCACGGAAGTAACTGCGAACTTCAGACGCAACTCGTCATCTGCCATCGACTTCGATTCGGGGACGAGGGAAAACTCGAGAAGCTGGAAGCGCTGTCACACGAAGTCGGCAAAATGTCGACCGGTCTGAGCGCGTACCTGACCGACGAAATCAAAGCAGGCAACGCGGAAGACTGACCAGCGTCGACTGTTGACCGATCACTGTCGACCGCAACTGTTTACTGATTACTGTCGACTGATTACTGTCGACTGCATTCTTTCCCACGGCTGCGCAACCTTCACCGAAGCCATGCCGGCGGCGGTTGCGGCCCGGACGCCCATGTCCGTGTCCTCGAAAACCAGGCACTCCGCGGGCGCAACTCCCAACCGTTCCGCTGCTACCAGAAACGGCTCCGGGTCGGGCTTGCTCTTCGTATAGTCTCCGGCGCACACCAGCAGATCGAATTTGTCCAGAATCCCCAGGATGTTCAGCGACTTCGTCACCGACTCGCGCGTGCTGCCGGAAACTACAGCCATGGGCAGACGGGCCGCGCCCAGCGCCCAGTTCTGCTCGATCACCTCGAGCACCTCCGGCACCGCCTGCAACCTCGGCAGGCTGTCGAAGTAGAGCCCTTCCTTGCGCCGCGCCAGCTGCTCGGTTGGGATCGCCAGCCCGTTGCGCGCATTCAGGTTGGCGACGATCTCGCGCACCGGCGTGCCGCCCCACGAGTAGAACAGGTCCTCGGGAAACTCGCAGTTCCACTCCGCCAACGCCTGCTTCCACGCCAGGTAATGCAGTGGCATGGAATCGACAATCGTCCCATCGCAGTCAAATAGGTAGGCCTTGAAGGGGCCGCTCGGCAGTTGCAGCATAGTGGATAGTTGCTAGTTGATGGTTGCTAGTTTGCGGGAGCTGCCGCCCTGATCTCTCGCGTAAGATATTGGCCAAGTGCCGTCAGCATCTTCCCGATTTCATTAGAGAGCGCCTCAACCGTATCGCAACTCTCGCGGCTTCGAAATTGGAGCCGCCGGGCGATAAGGAGTTGCGTTTGCAACTCGCAATTACTGCCTTCCGCAAGCTTCACGAACTGGCGGAAGTCCTTTTTGGTACCTCGCGCAGATCCTTCCGCAATGTTGCTCGCTATCGATACGGCTGCCCGGCTCATTTGCGACGAAAGGCCATAAATCTCCTGCTTCGGAAATTCCCCGGTAAATCCATACACCTGAACGGCTCGATCCACCGCCTTGTTCCAAACCTTCAACTCCCTATATGTGTTCCCCATCTCGCCCCGGTCTTTCTATCAACTATCAACCATTAACTATCAACTGTCTTACTTCAGTTCGATCCCCGCAAAGAAGTAGCCAACCTCGAACGCAGCCGTCTCCTCGCCGTCCGAGCCGTGGATCGCATTCTCGCCAATCGACGCGGCGTACTTCTTGCGGATGGTGCCCTCGTCCGCCTGCGCCGGATTGGTCGCGCCCATCAGCTTGCGCAGGTCGGCGATGGCATTGTCTTTCTCCAGCACCATGGGGAAGATCGGCCCCGAACTCATGAAGGTGGTCAGTTCGCCGAAGAACGGCCGCCCCGCATGAACGTAATAAAAGCCCTCCGCCTGCGCCTTCGAGATGGACATCCGCTTGATGGCGACGATCTTGAAGCCTGCCTTCTCAATCTCCGCCAGAATGGCCCCGGTGTAGCCCTTGCGGACCGCGTCCGGCTTGATGATGCTGAATGTGCGCTGTGACAAAATCACTCTCCTGGGCGCGAAGCGCGCTACCTCCAGTGTAATGCGTAACCCCGCCTCCCGTCCTACACTGGAGCCATGCGCAGGTTGGCGTGGATCTGGTTTGTCGGATGTGCGGTCTGGTTCGCGGATGGCGTCGTTCAGCTGCGCCTGCGCTCACTGCCCCACGCCGAACTCGCCTTCATGGTCGCGTTGATGTTCCTCGCCGCCGGCTTCTTCTACCGCCGCCCACCGCGCTGAACCGCCGGCACAAAGAGAAAGCGTGGCGCCCAAACCCGCACGCCACGCCACTCGCACTGAGAACTGACTACTGACTTCTGTCTTTACGCCCTGCCCAGCACCTTGGCCATCATGCTGCCGATCTCGGCCGGCGACTGCACCACGTGGATGCCTGCCTCCGCCATCGCCTTCATCTTGCTGGCGGCCGTGCCTTCGCCGCCGCTGATGATCGCGCCTGCGTGACCCATCCGCCGCCCCGGAGGCGCCGTCTGCCCGGCAATGAATCCCACCACCGGCTTCTTCACGTTGGCCTTGATGAACGCCGCCGCCTTCTCTTCCGCCGTACCGCCGATCTCGCCGATCATGATGATCGCCTCGGTCTCCGGATCGTTGTTCAGCAGCGTCAGCGCGTCGATGTGCGTCGTCCCGATGATCGGATCGCCGCCGATGCCGATGGCCGTCGACTGGCCAATGCCGCGCGTCGTCAACTGGTATACGGCTTCATACGTCAGCGTGCCCGACTTCGACACAATCCCCACCGAGCCTTCCTTGTGGATGCGTCCCGGCATGATGCCAACCTTCGCCTTGCCCGGAGAGATGACGCCCGGGCAGTTCGGCCCGATCAGCCGCGTCTTACTCTGGCGCACGATCTCCCACACCTTCACCATGTCCAGCGTCGGAATGCCCTCGGTGATGCAAACCACCAGCGGCAACCCCGCACTCGCAGCCTCCAGAATACCGTCGGCGGCAAACGGCGGCGGCACAAAGATCACGCTCACGTTGGCGCCCGTCTCCTTCACCGCCTCCTCGACGGTGTTGAAGACCGGCCAGCCTTCATGCGTCGTCCCGCCCTTGCCCGGCGTAACCCCGCCCACCACTTTCGTCCCGTATTCCTGGCAAGCCTTCGCGTGATACGTGCCTTCGCGGCCCGTAATCCCCTGAACAATCAGTCGCGTATTCTTATCAACCAAAACTGACATTACTTGCCGCCTTTCGCTGCTGCGACAGCAAGGTCTGCAGCCTCTTTCATCGTTGCGCCCACTTCAAATTTCAAGCCTGACTCGGCCAGAATCTTCCGACCCTCCTCGACATTGGTGCCCTCAAGCCGCAAAATGATCGGCAGCTTCACATCGAGCTTCTTCGCTGCTGCCACCACCGCCGCCGCCAGCACATCGACCCGCAGTATCCCGCCAAAAATATTGATGAAGATCGCCTTCACATGCGGATCGCTCAGCAGAATCCCGAACGCGTTCTCAATCTGTTCCTGGTTCGCCCCGCCGCCCACATCCAGAAAGTTCGCCGGCGAGCCTCCCGCGTAGCTGATGATGTCCATGGTCGCCATCGCCAGCCCCGCGCCGTTCACCATGCATGCAATCGAGCCGTCCAGCTTGATGTAGTTCAGGTTGAACTTCGACGCCTCCACCTCCAACGGATCTTCCTCGGCCAGGTCGCGCAGCTCCTTCAGGTCCTTGTGCCGGAACATCGCGTTGTCGTCGAAGTTGATCTTGCAGTCCAGCGCCAGCAGCTCGCCGTCCTTGGTGGTGATGAACGGGTTGATCTCCATCAGCGACGCGTCGTTGTCGACGAACGCCTTGTACAGCCCCATCATGAACGCCACCGCCGGGTTGATCTGCTTGGGCGCCAGTCCCAGCTTGAACGCCAGCTTGCGCGCCTGGTACGGCTGCAGCCCCAGCGCCGGCTCAATCGTCTCCTTGTAGATCTTCTCCGGCGTATCCTTCGCCACCTGCTCAATCTCCATGCCGCCGGCCTGCGACGCCATGAACACGATCTTTGCCGTCGCTCGGTCCAGCACCAGGCCCAGGTACAGTTCGCGGTCGATCGCCGACCCGGCCTCGATCAGCAGCCGCTGGACTTTTTGTCCCGCCGGCCCGGTCTGGTGGGTCACCAACTGCATGCCCAGGATCGCCTTGGCTGCTGCGTTGGCATCCTCCAGCGTCTTGGTCACCTTCACGCCGCCGCCCTTGCCGCGTCCGCCCGCGTGGATCTGCGCCTTCACCACCACCGCGGCATTGCCCTTGCCGAACAGGGCTTTCGCCGCCTTGTCTGCCTCTTCCTGGGTGGTGGCCATCTCGCCATCGGGCACGGGCACGCCGTACTTTCGCAGGATTTCTTTTGCCTGATACTCGTGAATCTTCATGTTTGGTCTTCTCGGCGCGGGAATATGCTGGAAAAGCGCGCATCTCCGATACTAGCGGAACCGCATTGCGCCCAGCAATCCATTGCGTCGATTATCGACTCGATGACGCGGTTATCGACCCTGCGATGTGACTGCCGTCACCCCGTGTGACCGCCAACCGGCCCAATCGACCGTTCCCGCCACCACCCTGCATCCAACTCTTGACGGAGGAACCATGAGACAGAGGACTTTGACCCTGCCCGAAATCGGCTTGATCGCCGGGACGCGTGTCGCTCTCGGGGTCGGCATCGGCTTGCTCATCGCAGACAAGATCGACCCCGAGGCCCGCAAAGGCGCCGGCTGCGCGCTGCTGCTGGTCGGCGTATTGTCGACCATCCCCATCGCGCTAAGCGTGCTCACCCGCCACGGCACCACCGGCACCCCAGAATCTGCCTGATGAAGAGGGCACGCCGCCCTGCGCTTGCATCGCGGCGTGTTCGTCCTGCCCGGAGGAGCGGCGGACTTCAGGGGTTGCTGAAAACCCGTGGCGGGCCATTTCGAATGAGCAGCGGCCTTTAGACCGCGGCTAAACTGCCGCGCCCCACAGAGGCCGCTTTGAAGGGGCTGGACTTCAGTCCCGCCGCAACCAGCCCATATCGCAACACGGCTTTAGCCGCCGAGGGAATCTCCGCCCCGCCGACTACGATCCAGCGGCCAAAGAGAATCGCGGAGCTTCAGAGGCTGCGGAAAAAGCGCCCCTTCAGATCGGCCGGGACTCTTATTCCCGGCATCACAAGCGCGGTTATCAACGCACACTACCGAGCTCGGGGCCATTATTAGGCGCGCACCGCCCTACCGCGTCTGGCTGAATCGCTCCCCGCGCTTCCCGCGGCCGTAGTCCTTCGCCAATTTGCACGCCTGGAGTTTTCCATTCTCATAGAACTCCACGCTCGAGTTCCCGGTGAACATCCCCGAACTCGCGCACGGCACGCCCTGCACCTCGCGGTCTGCGGCCAGCCAGCATAGCTTCAGCTTCCCACTTGGATAGAACGCCGTTATGGCGCCTTCGCTCGGACCAAGCAGCCAGTTGCCCCCTTCGCACCTATAACTGGCGATTTCCGTATCGTGCTTCAAGAAAACACTACTCGGCCTGCCGTCGCGCGTGAGGTTGATGCCCGAGCCGGCGGGCACTCGGGCTTCGCCAAAATCGGTATCCTGCGCTACCGTGCAGCCTTCCAGCCGTTCTCCCGGATAGAACCACGCATATCCCTTGGCGCACTGATAGCCCTGAATCTCTGTGGACTGCGCCAGGGTCTTCCGCTGCAACTCCGCCTTGGTCGCAGCCAGACCCGCACCCGCCAAACCGCACAACGCGATCACAACTAGCCTTTTCATTTTGCTTCCTCCTTACGTTGAGAACGAGCGGCGAGCCGTGTGCAGGACGCCGACCATCGCTTCCCGCGCCTGCCAAGCCGCCCGCAGTCCCTTCACATCCTTGCGCCACACCGGCAGCACCAGCGACATCGCCAGCCCTTCCAGATCGCAGGCAATCCCCAGCACGAGTGCCATCGCCACCCGCGCGCCTGCATGCGCCGAGGCCGGCGCCGCAAACGCCGCAACCACCGCCGTCGCCATCACCAACCCCCACGCCTTGGCCAGGTACGTGTGATAACTCGCCGGCTTGCCAAACTTCGCAAAGTCCACGCCGAACCGCACCGCCTCCAGCGCCAGCAGCGTGCCCAGCAACCCCGCGTTCGCGCGCACCAGTTGCGGCTGGCCAATCCATAGCGCAATCGCCACGCAAAGGTAGAAGACCGTGTCCGCCATCGAGTCGAACAGCCGCACTCCCGGCGTATCGCAGCGCCACCGCCGTGCCAGCACGCCGTCAAAGATGTCCGACACCAGCGCCGTCACCACCAGCCAGGCCATCATCAGCCCGTTCCACCCGGCGATCTCGCCCGCGACCAGCACCGGCCCCAGCACGGCCCGGCCCGCCGCCATCGCCCACGGAATCTCATCTTTCTGCACCTCGATTCGCATTCTCGCCTCCTCAGTAGCGCCAATGAGGAAAGCGTAGGCGTGGCCGTCCGGCCAAATTGCGCCATCAGGACACTTTCTTAAGTGTCACAGCTCACAAGTTTCCCAAGCCCACCCATCAGCCGGGATCAACAGCAGGCTGAAAGCTCGCGGCCTCGAAAGAGCGCGCCGTCAGTCGCGCCCCAGGCAAAATCCAGCGAACGGCACACAGGGACTTCTCGCGCTGTCTCACCCAGGGGGTTCACCCCACGTCGTTAGAGACGTCAACCCCCGCAGTCTGTGCAAAAGCCGTCCTCAATCCACAAAGCAAACGGCATCAAATTTCGCGCCAAAGTACAGTTGAGTTATGGGGTATTTGCTATCATTAACTTAGTGAATTAAACAAAGAAGACTCGGCGTCGCGCCGGGGCTTTGCATTTAAGCCACCGGGCAAATCTGCCGAGCCGGATATCCCCAGATCCGATCCCGGATCCAGCACGGATCAGATCCAGATCGAACCGCTGTCGAATGAGGATTTTGGGACCAGGATCCCGGAACCCGAGGGGGAGGGGGGGTGGGGGTGGCACAGACCTGGGACATGCCTGACAGATCGAACCAGCTCCGCTGAGCGCTACGACGGAATTGCCGGCTCCCGCGAATACTCTCGCAGCAGCGCCTCCGCCCCGTCCGCCAGCAGCGGAAACACGATCAGGAACGGCTTTTGCGGCAGCGCGGGCAGGCTGGCCGTATAGCTGTCGCACAGGATCGCCGTCACCTGTTCCATGCCCCGCCGCCAGCGCGGCCTGCTGGCGTCCCGGAACAGCAGCACCTCCGGCGCCAGGCCCGCGGCGATCAGCATCGTCCGCGCATGTTCCAGAAAATCGGCCCAGTGCGACACCACGCCCAGCAGATGTCCCTTGGGCGCGGGCAGCCACGGGTTCAGCCAGTGGTTCGGCGAGCGGATGGGCAGCGTCACCAGCTCCACGCCCTTGGGCAGCGCGGCGCGCACCGGCGTCGTCTGGCTGGGACGGCACAGCAGAATCGCACCGGCCAGCACCGCGCGGTGGCAACAGTCCTCAGGGGCAACCTCGCTGACCGGCCAACTCGTCGCGCCGCGCAGCTCGGTCAGCAGGATTCGCCGCAACTCAGGCTCGGGATCCACCAGCACAAAGTGGTCGGGCGGCGGCGCAGCCAGCCATTCGCCCACTCGCTCGCGGACCGCGGCCGCCGGCAGCCCCAGTTCGCGCGCAGCACGGAAGAAGCCGGCAATGTGATAGTCGATCCGCTGCTCGATCTTTTGCTCCGGAGTCGACGGCTGGTCCGCGTTGGCGCGGATGTAAATGCCGCTGCCTCGCCGCCGTTCGGTCCAGCCTTCCCGCTCCAGTTGGCGATAGCCGGCGCTGACCGTGTTGGGATGCAGCGCAAACCGCCGCGCCAGCTCCCGCGTGCTGGGTAGCCGGTCGCCGGGACGCAGGTCGCCGCACAGGATGGCCAGCACCACCTGGGTCACCAGCTGCCGGTAGATCGGTACCTCGCTCGAGTGCGCGAACCAGAGCCGCATAAGGCAGTTGTTAGTTGCTAGTCCTCAGTTTCCAGTGCTGATCGGTTCCCTGCGAAGGATACCGCCGATGTATCCTTCCTGCTACGCTTAATTGCCAGGTGTTGCGCCTCGCGCCGCTCCGGCAACTAACAACTGGCAACTATCAACTTCCCTATGTCGCTCCACAACTATCTCAGGCAAGTTGTCGAACGGCGCGAGACACTTTCGCGGGCCGACGCCCGCGCGCTGCTCGATGAGGTCTTCTCCGGTCGCACCGACACGTCAACGCCGGACAGCTCGCACGCCCTGCAACTCGCTGCTCTGTTGGGCGCCATCAGCGCGCGCGGCGAGGCCGCTGCCGAACTGGCCGGCTTTGTGGACGCCATGCGCGCCGCGGCCACGCCGCTGCCCCTGGACGAAGCCGAGCGCGACACCTTGGTGGACACCTGCGGTACCGGCGGAGACCAGAGCGGCACCTTCAACATCTCCACCGCCGCCGCGCTGGTTGCCGCTGCGTCGGCGCCCGACTCTGCCGGCCCAGGCATCATGGTAGCCAAGCACGGCAACCGCGCCGTTACCTCCACCACCGGTTCGGCCGACGTCCTCGAAGCTCTCGGCATCCCGGTCGACCTTTCGCCCGCCGACGCCGCTGCCGCGCTCCGCACTCACCGCTTCGCCTACCTGCACGCGCCCACGCTGCATCCGGCAATGAAGGCGGTGATGCCGGTGCGCCGCGCCCTGGGTGTGCGCACCGTCTTCAACGTCCTCGGCCCGCTGACCAACCCTGCCGGCGCGCGCGCCCAGGTGATGGGCGTCTACTCCGCCCATCTCGTTCCCATCGTCGCGGAAGCCATGCGCCAGCTGGGCGTGCGCCACGCCTTCGTCGTCCACGGCTCGCCCGGGACCAACGACGACCATCCTCATGGTATGGACGAGCTCTCGATCTCCGGCCCCAGCCACATGGCCGAGGTCCGCGGCAACTCCGTCACGTTCCTCCACCTCACGCCGCAGCAGATCGGCCTCAGGCCAGCCCCGATCAGCGCCCTGCGCGGAGGCGATGCCGCAGCCAACGCCCAGATGCTTCGCGACCTGTTTGCCGGGAAGCCTGGGCCGCGCCGCGACGTGGTTCTGCTGAACGCTGCCGCCGTGCTCATCACCGCCGGCGTCGTTCCCATCTCGCCGCCCGACCGGCATGCAGCCTTTCGTTCCGCCATCGCGCTCGCCGCCGGCGCCATCGACTCGGGCGCAGTGACCGCGCTGGTCACCGCGCTCGCCGCCGGCGGCTGACGATCGTTGCGGAATTTCGGGCCCGCCGCGCGTACAATCTCCAGCATCTGAACCGAGGAGAGAGAGCATGTCCGCAATTCCCAACCCGCCGCCCGGCGCGCCGGGCTACCTCGACCCTGCCATGGTCACCACCGCGCTGGAACTTCCCGGCTACCGCATCGTCCGCAATCTTGGCGTGGTGCGCGGCATTGTGGTGCGCTCCCGTAACCTCTTTGCCAATCTTGGCGCCGGACTGCAGACCATCCTCGGCGGCAACATCACCATCCTGACCGAGTTGTGCGAGAAGACTCGCCAGGATGCCTTTACCATGATGATGGAGCACGCTGCCGAACATGGCGCCAATGCGGTCATCATGGCCCGCTACGACGCCAACGAACTGATGCAGGGCGTCACCGAAGTGCTCGCCTACGGCACCGCTGTCGTCGTCGAAAAGGCCTAGCCCGCAAAGGAGGTCCACTATGGCACGTGTCACCGGCATCGGCGGCATCTTCCTCCGCACCCGCGACCCCAAAGCGCTCGCGGCCTGGTACGCCGAACATCTCGGCCTGCAGCTCAACGACTGGGGCGGCGTTCAATTTCTCTGGTCCGATGAGGTCCCGGCCACGACCGGAAGCACCAGTTGGTCGCTGTTCCCCGCCGACACCAAGTACTTCGGTCCCGGAACCGCTGCCGGCCCGCAGGCCGCGATGGTCAACTACCGCGTCGACGATCTCGACACGCTTCTGGCCCAACTGGCCGCGGCCAACGTTCCGGTCGACCCCAATCGCATGGACGAGTCTTTCGGCCGCTTTGCCTGGATCACGGACCCGGAAGGCAACCGGGTCGAACTCTGGCAGCCTCTGGTCCCGCCGCCCGAAGAAGGAGACTGAGACCCCTGGACCACTACGCCTTGCGCTCGGCCAACGCCGTGCGCATGGCGCCGGCTTCGTTCCAGGCCAGGCGCAGGCCGCTGGAAACCGGCGCGGCGCCCATCATCCGCACGCAGACGATCAACGCGTGCAGGTAGACCGGCGCTCGCCCCGCAACCCAGAGCTCGGATAACGGGCGGACCTTGCCTTCCGCGTCGGGATGGTAGACGCGTTCGTCCCAGCGCTTTGAGCCTTCGGGGAACTCGGGATAGTCGCGGATGGCGGCCAGCGTGGAGTTGAGGATGCGATGCTTCCACGGCTCCGCATATTGCGGCATAAAGAGCACGTGGCTTCGCCGTTCACGCCGCACCTCCTCCACGAAGCCGGTGAAACTGGTCGCGCGGGTCAGGTTCAGGTTGGCGTTCGGCTCGACGCCGTGGCGATCGCCGCCCGAGATCAGGATCTGGTTCCACTGCCGGGCCAACCGCGTCACTTCGCGGTTTTCGTCCCAGTTGCGCAGGCCGTTCAGCTCGATGGCGTGGACGTACTGGCCATAGACGGCAAGAAAGTCGTTGACCAGGAAGGAGTGCTTCTCCCGGCCGATGCGGTAGAGGTCCCACAGCGGATGGTTGAAGACGATCAGGACGCCGGGCAGCTCGTCCAACTCTGCCAGCATCTCGCGCAGCAATCCGGCTGGCCGCTCCGCCTGCGGGATCGCGGTAAACTGCTCCATCCGCCGCATCCAGTCCGCACCGGTCGCGCTGGGCAGGTTGTGGATGCCCAAATGAAACGCGCTGGGCGTGCCGGCGAGGCCAAACGGCACGGTCCATTCCACCGATACCGGAATCTGCCGCGCAGAGCTGAGCGAGCGCAGCAGCAGCGGCGCCTGGATGTCGTCGTGGTCGGTGAGCGATACCATCGCCGGCAGTTGCAGCTTCTCTTCGATCTGCAGTCGCTCCAGGTCAAAGGCCAGCCGAGGCGTCAGCGGCGGCGTCCAGAAGCTGCGCGCGTAATCCGGGCGAATGCCGGAGTACTTGAGCGAGCGCCGCTCCAGCCAGCGCATCAGCGGCTGCAGCACACACCAGTCGGTGGACAGCTCGGCGATGAAGTCGAGCGTTTCCCTGGACTGGTTCGTGTGGCTGTGCAACGAGACGCCTGCCGCAAAGCCTGCGGCGGCTTTCGGTTCGCGCCACAGGTAGGAAACGGTCTGGCTCATGGTGGGCCTCCGGGCCTGGATGCAATTTCCTGCACCTTAAGTCTCCCGAAGCCGTGTGACAGCCGGATGACTGCACCAAGAATTGTGCGCCAACTGGTACCAAACTGAGCACCTCTGCGCCCTTGTCCGCTATCCCCTCCGCCAGTGATCTCGGGCGGAAGTGTGGTTTCTTGGCTTTAGCGACATCTGTATGCCTATACCATTTGTTTTGTGTCAGGTATGGATTATGATCGCTCGACACGACGGGAAAGCCCCAACCGAGTACGATCGCCGGTGATGTATGTCACATCCTTATCTCGGGCGCGGACCTACGCTTTTCCCATGAGCACCAGTAGAGCTTTACTCATTGTGGCGTTGGTCGAGCCGATTCTTGCGATTGTGGTCCTTGTGATTGGCCTGCGCGTCCTGAAACTCTCTTCGCCGACAAAAGAGCGCGGTGAGCCCGCTATGCCGACGGCCAAGCGCCGGCTTTATGTCGTCCAGTCGGCTACCCGGCGGGATTGAGATGCCGCTGTTCGCGACTGAACGGATCGCACGGTATACTCGCGAGAATCCGCGGGAGTCGACATGGGTGCTTTGCGTCGTACCATCTCATTCGTGGTTCTCTCGATAACCGCTTTCCTTCCCGGGTGCGGCAGAGGAGGCGGCACCATTTCTCTGACGTCGCCCACTTATAGCCTGAGCGTCGCACCCCAGCCCGCCTCAGTCGCGGTGGGCACCTCCGTCACGTTCACGGCAACCACAAACGCCACCGGGGTCAGTTGGGTGATGGTCGGGACCAGTGGCACCGGCACTATTCCAGCCACGGATGCGGGCACGCTAGCCCAGGCCAGCAGCGACACTGTCGTGTACACGGCGCCGGCGATTCCGCCAGTGTATGGGACGGATCTTGAAACCGCCGGAACGGCTACGGTGCGCGCGCTGGCGGGCGGCACCAGCGTGGATACAACCTTCCCGATCACAGCTCCGTCGATCACAACCGGCTTCTACACGCCTTCGTCCACCTCGGTTGCGCTGAATGGCACGCTGGTCGTCAACGCCTACGCGGTGGGGTCGGTGAACAACGCGCTGACGATGCAGGTGAATGGAGTGACGGGAGGGTCGGCGTCGGTTGGGACCATCGCGGCTCCCGCGGGATTCCTTTACGGGGAATACGTTTATACCGCGCCCGCAACGATGCCGATGAGCGGGAGCACGATTACACTGACGGCGATCTCGCAGGCAGACCCGACGAAGATGTCGAATTTGACCCTGACGCTGCACTAGAGGCCGCAGGCGCGGCGGGTCGGCGTCAACGGGTTTTGGCGATGTCGGGGCCGAGGACGGTCTGGGCGTCGGGGGCGGGTTCGGCCGGGATGCCGTCCATGGGCGACGGCAGATGCTCGCGGTCCCAGGCAGCCTGGAGCTGGAGGTCTTCCATCAGGCCGGCCTTGAGCAAATCGAAGGCCTGCTGCGGCGTGTCGGCGAATTGAAAGAGCTCGAGGTCCTTGCGCGAGATAGCGCCCTTGTCGGCGAGGATATCGAGGTTGATCACGCTCTTCCAGTAGCTGGAACCGTAGATGAGAACAGTGATCTTCTTGGCCAGTTTGTGGGTCTGGGCGAGGGTGAGCAGTTCGAACATCTCGTCGAGTGTGCCGAAGCCGCCGGGAAAGACGACCAGCGCCTTGGCCAGGTAGGCGAACCAGAACTTGCGCATGAAAAAGTAGTGGAACTCGAAGTTGAGGTCGGGCGTGATGTAGGGGTTGGGCATCTGCTCGAAGGGGAGCTTGATGTTGAGGCCGATGGTCTTGGCTCCGGCCTCGTAGGCACCGCGGTTGGCGGCTTCCATGATGCCGGGCCCTCCGCCGGAGGTGATGACATAGCGATGGCGGCGGCCGGGGAGGCTCATGGCCCATTTGGACACCATGCCGGCGAGGGTGCGGGCGTCCTCGTAGTAGTGCGCCATTTCGACGGCCGCCTCGGCGAGCCTCTTCTGCTGCTCGGATGCAGCGCCGCTTTCGACCTCGTGCGGGCGGGCGGGCTGCTCATCGGCGGGCGCGGGGGCGCAGGAGCCGGTGTTGGCCAGCAGCTCCAGCTCGTGGCTGGCGACGTCGAGGGCGCGAAAGCGGGCAGAGCCGAAGAAGACCACGGTGTCCTGGATACGCTCCTTGCGGAAGCGAGTCATCGGCTCCTGGTACTCGGCCAGCACGCGGAAGACGCGACCGTCGGGGGAGTTCAGGAACTCATCGTTCTGGTACGCGAGCGGGGCAGGATACAGCGGGTCGGGATTTTTTCTCGGCATGGGCTTTAATCTTACCGCCGGCGGTCGCTGGCGGCGTTGCTCGCTGCTCGTTGGGGACTGGAAGACTTATTGCCCGGAGGCCAACGAAAATCGAGCAACAGAGAGCCAAAAGCGGTTTCTAAGGGCGGTGATCCCGGTAGTGGACGGCTTCCGAGACGCCAATCCATATATCCAGCAGGCCCAGGCCGGAGATAAGGCCGCGCACGGCGCCGATGTGGAGCACTGTGGACAGCGCGGGGTGGGACTGGATCCACAGGTTGTTGTCCCAAACCCGCGGCCACCAGGGAAGGATGGTGACCAGCACGCCCAGGTAGACGCAGAACAGGACGAGCACGAAGAGCGAGAGGCGCTGCAGCCAGATGGGCGCGACCGAGGCGGCCGGCTCCGCGGCGGGATCCGCTGAGGCAGCTTCGGGCGGCGCCGAATCGGACGCTGGAATGGGCGGCGCGATCGGAGGGTTGGAAGAAAGCTGTGACTCCAAAGACATCAGACCCCTAGTTGTGACAGTAGCAGACGCAGTCCGAGGTTTCTACCCCACGCGGGGGTTAGGGATGCTGCGACGGCGGCTCGGCTGGCGCAGGCACTGGCTGCGTGTGGCGGGAGAGGATCTGGTCAGTTAGCTTGCCGAGATCTACGCCGAATTTAGGGTCGGATTTGGTGCCGCTGATGGTGACCGGAACCTCGACGCCCGCACCGTCCTTTTTCAGCAGCTTGTCGAACGGCATGGCGACGATGCTCTTCCATCCGGTGAGCATCTGCGACGCCGTGGCCTGGGTCCGCACCTTGCCGGAAAAGTCGAAGGTCTGGCCGTCGAGCGAGTACTTACCGGCGAGGTCCACCTGCGCGCCGGGCATCTGGTAGTGGAGCGAGGACAGGCTGGCGACGGCGTTGGCCAGGACAAAGGTTCCGTTCATCTCGGATTGCACGCGCGGCGCGGAGGCCTGATCTCCCTTTTCCTTTGGGTTGCCCTGGGCGCGGGCGCTCAGGTTGTCGATGGTCTGCTGCCAATGCGCGTTGCTGAAGGTCGCGCCGCTGACGCGGAACGTGCCCTGCACCCGCATCTTCTGCGAAACGCTGGCGTGCCCCGGGGGAATGACGAGGGTGGCGTGGAGTGCGAGGCTGCCCTCGACCAGCGGCGGGCTCGTTTTTGCGGCGAGGCGCAGGATGTCTTCGATGCGGGCCTGGTCGCTGGTGACGGAAAGATCGATCAGGTGACCGGAGGCTTCGCCGGTCTTGCCGGGGAGGTCGGCTGCGCGCACGACCCGGCCGCTGACCTGGAGCACCGTGTGCAGCAAGGTCGCGTGGACGGAGTTCAAGATGGTGTCGCCGGTGGTGCCATCGACGGTGGCGTTGAACTCCGTGCGGAGCGGCACTGGGCGCTGGCTGACGTCGAGTGAGAAGTCCGGCGTATCCGTGGTCCCGACGACGCCGATTTCGCCCAGCGTGCCGCTGTAGGTGCCGGTGGAAGAGAGCATGCCGGCGATGCCTTTGATGGGGCCAAGATCGGCGTGGGTGAACGAGTAGCTCCCCTGGACGGGGGTGTCGCGCGGATTGTCCTGCTGCCATGGCCCGAATTGCCCGGTGGAGTGGATGTCGCCCACGGGTTTGGCGTTGACCAGTTTTGCGTCGAAGGGAAATGCACGGCCGGGACCCACGTCGTGCAGGGTTACGTCGTTGATGAGGAAGACCAGCGGCTGCTTGCCTGGCTTGTCGGTGTCGATGGTGAGGGTCATGTCGCTGACGACGATCTTGTCCACGATGATGGAGAACCGCGGATGGCCGGGTTTGGACTTCTTGAATGTGAGGAGCGTGCCGCGTTCGTTTTTAGGCGGGATGGTCAGTTGCATCCCATGCACCTGCACTTCATCCACGCGCATGGTCGGCTCCAGCAATTGGCGTACGCCGGTGCGGAAGTTGAAGCTGGCCACGGAGAGGATGGGCTGTGCGGCGTTGGGATCGAAGATGCGCAGCCCGGCGCCCGACACCTGCAGTCCCCGCAGCACCGTGATATGCAGCGCGTCCAACTGCACCGGCGATCCGAAGCGCTCTTCGAGGGTTGCGACGACGCGGCGACGCAGGATGGGTTCCGCATTGTGCGCAGCATAGGCCAGCGCCGCGACGATGACGATAAGCCCCGCCAATGCCGCGATCCCTATGCCTATCAGCCACCTGGCGGCCCTTCGCCGCGCAGGGGCCGACGGCTGCCTGTCTCTGGACTGCTCGACTGCGCCGGCCTGGGTCACTCCCCTATTCTCCTCTTTCTATAACGTTCGGATGCGCGGCGGCTGGGTTGCGGTGCTCTCCGCTGCGAAAGCTTCTTGTGCCCGCGGCGGCAGACTGCGCGCCTCTCCCGGAAGCAGCGTTCCCCAACCCTGCGCGTTGGCGCAGTTCCTGGTCCGTCGTTCGCCGCTTGGCGGCAGATGAGAAAATGGAGGGGATGCTCCAACTCTCCGCTGCCGGCAAGCGATTCGGCCAAAAATTATTGTTTGAAGACGTCAACTGGCTGATCACGCCGGACGAGCGCACCGGCCTGGTGGGTGGCAACGGCACGGGCAAATCCACCCTGCTGAAGATCCTGGGCGGCATGGAAACGCTGGACTACGGCGAGCTGACCCGGGTGAAGGGCATGACTCTGGGCTACCTACCACAGGATGGCCTGGCGCTGCGAGGCAAGACCGTCTTCCAGGAATGCCTTTCCGTTTTTGATCATCTGCGTGAACTGGAGCGCGAGGCCGAACAGATTACGCACACGCTCTCGACCGCCGACCCCCAGAGCCGCGAGTATGCCGCTGCGGCTGACCGCTACTCCGACATTGCCGATCACCTGCACGTGCATGACATCTACACGCTGGATGCGCAGGTGGGCGCGGTGCTGGGCGGGCTGGGATTCTCGAAAGAGGATTGGGAGCGCAAGACGGAGGAGTTCTCCGGCGGATGGCAGATGCGCATCGCGCTGGCCAAGCTGCTGCTGCAGAAGCCTTCGCTCTTATTGCTGGACGAGCCGACGAATCATCTGGACCTGGAATCGCGCAACTGGCTAGAGAACTACCTCCACGACTATCCAAATGCGTACATCCTGATCTCGCACGACCGCTACTTCCTGGATGTCACGGTGAACAAAACCGTCGAGATATGGAATAAGCACATGCACGTCTATCACGGGAACTATGAGAAGTATCTGGTGCAGAAGGAAGAACGCCGGGCCACTTTGATGGCCGCCTACAAGAACCAGCGCGACCGGATCGAGGCGCTGGAGGCGTTCATCAACCGCTTCCGCTACCAGGCCACCAAGGCCAAGCAGGTACAGTCGCGCATCAAGGAACTGGAGAAGATCGAGCGCATCGAGGTGCCTGAGGAAGAAGCGACCATCCACTTCACCATTCCGCAGCCGCCAGCCAGCGGACGCACGGTGATGGAGGTGTCGCATCTGAGCAAGGATTACCCAATGCCCGAGTTGGACGGCAAACCGGGCGGCGTGAAGCATGTGCTGGAAGATGTGAGCTTTCAGATCGAGCGCGGCGACCGCATTGCGCTGGTGGGAGCCAATGGCGCGGGCAAGTCGACGCTGATCCGTCTGCTGAGCCGCCAGGAAGAGCCCACCGCGGGGAAGATTCGCGAAGGCCACAACGTGTTGACCGACTTCTTCGCCCAGGACCAGTACAAGGTGCTCGACCCCGACGCACAGATGCTGGACGACATTGCGGGCATCGCGCCCAAGGTGCCGGTGGTGGAGCTGCGCTCGCTGCTGGGCTGCTTTATGTTTTCGGGTGACGACGTTTTCAAGAAGCTGGGCGTGCTCTCCGGCGGCGAGCGCAACCGCTATGCGATGGCCAAGATGCTGGTGTCGCCCTCGAACATGCTGCTGCTGGACGAGCCCACCAACCACCTGGATCTGCGCGCCAAGGACGTGCTGCTGGAGGCGATCGCCAACTTCAGTGGCACAGTGCTGTTCGTGTCGCACGACCGCTACTTCATCGACGGCCTGGCCACGCGCGTGTTCGAGGTGGAGGATCGGCACGTGCACGTCTACCCGGGTGGATACGAGGATTACCTGTGGCGCAAGCAGGGTGGTCCGGCTCAGGTCGCCGCTGCGTTGGCCGCGGACATCAAGCCGGCGCCCGTCGCGCGTGCGGCGGAGCCTGAGCCACCACCGGCAGAGGCTGTTGCGCACGAGCCCGCCAAAGCCGCGGTTAAACGACTGAACCCGATCAAGCAGAAACAGCTGGAGGAGCGCGTGGCTCTGATCGAAGGCGAGCTTACAGCCATCGACGCGCGCGTCGCAGCGACCGAGGAGCAACTTGGTCACTACGTGTCGGCTGAGGAGTCGCAACGTACCGCCGCCGAGTTGGAGGACCTGCGTAGCCTGCGCACGGCGCTGCTGGCGGAGTGGGAGTCGCTGGCGACGCAGCTGGAAGAGCATTCCGCGGCAGTATGAGGTCGGCAGCCACAAGGGCAAGCCAGCAGCACGCCAGGAACCTGTCAAACCTGGTGAACAAAATGCATACCTCGCCCGCAGCCGGTGGATGGTGGAAAAACTGGGGGGCCTAACGCCCTTCCTGGATCGCGTTGCCGCACGCTCCGGCGGTCTTCGAAGTATGACCGCCCCTGGGCGCCGGCGCGGCGACGGGAATCGCCAGGCTCCCCCGGGCGGCAATCCTAGTCAAAATCAGGCACCTCAGTCCAGTAATTCAGGCGTCTAGCAGAACCGGACACGAGGCGAACGCATCGCCATTGATCGACTTCGGCTAGCGGATCACCGTCTGCTGGGTTTGAACCAACTGCCGGGCCCGGGTCATCCGGTACGCGACGCGCAGCCCAACGAAGAGGATCACCAGGCCGATGAAACCGAACGGCCCGCGCGCCAGGTCGAGGAAGGGTGAAGCCAGCCCGGCCAGCAGCAGCGGACCAATCATGTTGGCCCAATCCACGGTTGACCCCTGACGAAGGGCTTCCGCGACCATAATCGGGATGGAAGCCAGCGAGATGGCCGCATAGGTGAGCGCCACAGCGGCGACCTGATAGCGTGGGCCGCCCACGCCGCCCGATCCGGTGATGATGGCCTTACCCACCAGCCAACCCACCGCCAGCGCAACGTAGCCAAAATAGAAGTGGGTGACGATGGTGAATCCTGCGTACAGTGCCAATCCCAGCACCGCGGCGCCGACGCCGTACAACACGCCACCCGCGAAGGCCGAGTGGCTGTCGGCAGACGGGGCGGAGCTGGCGGCGACGGGGGAACCAGGAATCTGTCCGGCGGCACAAGTAGCGCAGGCCATTTTGGTGCCGACCATGCGATATTGTCCGTCGATGATGCGGCCGCAGACACCGCAACGCTGGACGCCGTCAAACAGGGCGTCGGATTGGGACATGGAACCGGCCGGCGCGGCAGGCCGGTCGCACAACCCGGTGATGGATTTGTAGCCTTGCTGTTCGTTCATGCGAAACACGTTAGCAGACGCAGGCAGGAAAATCATTACGATTCTTCTGTTTGTCCCTAACTCTTAAGTGTCACCTGGGCTACCGCCCTTCGCGCAGGCGGGAGGCCAGCCGCTCCGGCAGGCGGGCCATTAGGATGCGGCCCTGGGCGCGGCGGAGGTCGTAGGGCACGCGGTTGAAGACCACTTCGCCGGCTTTGCTGTCGTAGATGGCGAAGGCTGCGCGCCAGTCATAGTCGCGAGGCTGGCCGACAGAGCCCGGATTGATCAGGTAGCGGGTTCCCGGCGGAAGCGGTAGCGCCAAAGACTCCGGCTCGGTGCGTCCGCGGTAGCGGGGCCGCAGCTCCAGCCAGTCGTGCTGCTTCTGGGCAAAACCGCCCTGCACGTGAGTGTGGCCGAAGAAGGTCAACGCGGCGGTACTTTGCTGCAATGGGGCCCACGCATCACGCATGGTGTGGATGTACTGGTCTTCGTTCAGCGGCGAGCCGTGGGAGAGGGTCACGCGCACGGGTTCAGAGTCCGGCCCGGGAACCTCCGTCTGCAACGGCCCCTGGGGCAGCGCGCGCAGCCACTCCAGGTTGTCCTTGCTCAGTTCCGCCAGCGTCCACTTGGCCGCCGCGCGCGCGGTCGGGTTGAAGGCCAGCGCCGAGGTGATGCCGGAACAGACGCGATCGTGGTTGCCGCGCACGGTCAGGGTGGCCAGCGGCCGGATGACACTCAGCACCTGGTTGGGACTGGCGCCATAGCCCACCATGTCGCCCAGGTTCCACAGCGCGTCCCACTCGCCGGCCGCGGCCAGAACCGCGTTCAGGGCTTCCAGGTTGCCGTGGATGTCGGAGAGGATCAGAGCGCGCATGCTGACTCGATTCGCGCGAACCGCACGAATCTTCAGTTTAGCGCGGATATTCTCAACCTTGAACGCCGCTAATGGCAACACGTATGGTTTCGGCGCAGACCCTTGGCGTGAACCAGGAGCAGGCGTCCCGCACAAAGTCACGAGGAGATTTACGCCTGTCTGCGCTTAGGCGGTCGATCGAGGCGATGGGCGGCGAGTTAATTGTCCTGGCCCGGTTCCCGGACGCCGAGCCGGTGAAGATCACGGAAGTCGCTTCCTAGAGCGCCGATGCCGGCGTTTTTGCCCGGCTGGTGGTGAGTTCGCGCCTGTTGAAGTAGAGGTCCGGCAGCAGGATATACGCGATCGTGAGGCCCCACAGCACATCGGCAAAGGCGGCGTTGGAGATGTTGGCGTAGGCGGGGATGAAGTTGAGCACGCGGGTAAAGATGAAGTTGAGGGTGAAGCAGTAGGACTTAATCATCCATTGGCGATGCACGGTGATATGGCGGTTGCGCGCGGTGAGGAAGGCGGCGAGCGTGCATAGGATCCAGCCCGCGCCCAGGAAGGTGTTGGCGATGGCGATCGGATAGCCAAAAAAGGCCGCGCTGCGAAATCCCAGCCAGATGGCCATGGGGGCGGCGATGGCGATGCAGAGAATGTAAACCTTGCCCATCAGGCGATGCCGCGCAAGATGGCGCTGGCGGAAGCGCGTGGAGAACTGAAATGGGCCGATAAGCATCGCGGTGAAGGCGAAGACCGCATGCGGGATGAGCACAAATCGCTGGCGAATCACCTCGGCGCGGTAGGGGTCGGCGGTGTGGACGAGCAATGGGTACTCGGTAGAAAAGAGGAAGCGGTAGCCTTGAGAGGCCCTAAGCGCAAAAAAAGGTCGAGCAGCTAGTTGCTCCCTGGAAACGCTCTTCCGACACTGGATGCCGGGCGATTGCCACTGCCTCGCAATCGGAACCACTTATTTCTTTCCCGCCGTGCATCTTATCCTGTAGATTCGGGTCTATCTCTATAAGCCACACTTCAACTTTCGCAGGCGCTTTCGGTCTGTCTTACCGTGTTGTGTCTTCCTAGGAGAAAGAAAAGCGATGACCTCCAAGGCTTTTGTCGGCTGCACCGCTGTTCTTGTATCGGCCTTTCTCACCGGTTGCGGCGCCAACCTTGCTCCCACGAATTCTTCGATCGCATCGGGCAGCGCTCAAGTCTCCGGGGTGGTCCACGGAGGCCAGCAGCCCGTCTTCGGAGCGACCATCACGCTCTATGCTCCGGGCCTGACGGGGTACGGCTCGGCACCCACAGCTCTGGCGACCACCACCACCGGCAGTTATGGCTCATTCACCTTACCCGCCTACACCTGCCCCACCGCCAACGACATTCTCACCTACATCACCTCGGTCGGCGGCGACTCCGGCAGTGGCTCCAACTCCGCCGTGAACCTGGTTGCTGTACTGGGCCCCTGCAGTTCGCTCTCTTCTTCGACCTTCATCTACATCAGCGAGGCCACGACGGTCGCTGCGGCCTATACGCTGGCGCCATTTGCTGCTCTCTCCGGAGCGGCCACCACCGTTGGCACGTCCGCCACCAACCTGCCTGGCCTTCAGAATGTTCTTGGGCCTGCCAATAACCTCGTCGACACCGGAACTGGCCTTGCTCACGGCGTCAACGACTTTGCCACGATGATCCTCCCCAACGCCGAGATCAACACCCTGGCCGACATCCTGGCGGCATGCGTCAACACCAACGGTTCCACCAGCAGCACCGCGGCCTGCGGCATGCTCTTCAACTACGCAACTCCTCCTGGCGGGGCCGCCCCCAACGATACCTTTCAGGCTGCCATCGACATCGCCCTCAACCCCGGCAACAATGCCGCATCCCTCTATACTCTCTCGAATGCCGGCGCACCGTTCCAGCCCACGCTCACGATCGCCCCCGGAGATTTCGCCGTCGGCATCCAGTACATCGGAGGCCAGATCTACAACTCCATCTTTACTACCGGGCTGGCCATCGATGCCCAGGGCAACGCCTGGGTCAGCGACGTCGCCGAAACAGCCCTCCTCGGAAAACAGCATCAGCGAAATCAGTCCTTCCGGCGAACTTCCTCTCAGGTAGCACCGGCTACGTCGAAAGCTATCCAGCCGCCGTCGGAATTTCCATCGACCAATCTGGAGACGCCTTTCTCGTCTATCCCAGAAAGCGACCTGGCCGGCGAGCTCAACTCCTCCGGCGCGGTCATCAATGTCCTCGCACCCGCCTCCGCCAACGTCCCCTATGGCATCGCGGTGGACAATCGAAACGGCTCGGTCTGGATGACGGATACGGGCGGCTACAGCAGCTTCCCGGGGACCACCGTCACCGACTCGACCTCCGCCGGGGTGGATGCTCCGGGAAGCCCGTACGCCAATGCCAGTGGTCCGCTCGGGGTCCAGATCGACGCTTCCGGCAACGTCTGGGTCGCCAACTCAGCGAACAACTCCGCGAACAGCAATATCGGGTATGTGTCCGAGTACACACCACCTCCTGTGGCCGGCGGCGCCTACGGTATGCAGACCTTCAGCACCGGGTACCAAAGCTATCCGACCGACATCGCAATCGATAATGCCGGCGATGTTTGGGTCACCCTCCTCCAGACCATCGGCGAGTTCTCCAGCAGCGGAAGTCTGCTGTCTGGCTCAGGCTATGCGTCCAACAGCAACAACTTCCCTGCGTCCATCATGATCGACGGGCTGGGCCGCGCCTTTGTCTCCAATTACACCGGGAACGGCCTCGGAGGCAGCCTTACCGTCTTCAGCAATACCGGCGCGCTGATCTCTACTGCCAACAGCTCCCTCGGCTATCTGGCAAATAACGCCATCAGCGACGAGCCGTGGGGTCCCGATGGCCTGGTCATCGACGGGTCGGGTGATGTCTGGATCACGGGCTATAACGATCTTGCTGACTATGGCTTCGTCACCGAGATCATTGGGGTCGCCGCACCTGTCGCCACTCCCACTTCGGTCGCCAGCTCCAGCAACAAGTACGGCGTCCGTCCCTGACCCAGCCTGATTGCCCGATTTAGCTGTTTGCTGCCAGGGAAGCCAGCGGCCGGGTCCGGTCGGTGGTCATGGTTGGAGCGGAGGCGAGCAGTTTGCGCGTGTAGGGGTGCCGCGGGTTGCGGAATAGGTCGCGCGTGAGGGCACGTTCCACGATTTCGCCGTGCTGCATGACGACAATCTGGTCGCCGTGCTGGTCGCAGGCCTGGGCCACAACGGCGAGGTCGTGCGAAATGAAGAGCATCGACAGGCCATGGGTGCGGCGAAGCGTCTTCAGCAGCGCGAGAATCTGCGCCTGCACGGTAACGTCGAGCGCCGTGGTCGGCTCGTCAGCGATGAGCAGACGCGGGCGATTGACGATGGCCATGGCGATGAGGATGCGTTGGCGCTGGCCCCCGGAGAACTGGTGCGGGTAATCGCGCACGCGGCGTTCCGGGTCGGGCAGGGCGACCTCGCGCATGGCGTCGAGCACCAACGACCGGACGGCGCTGCGGGAAAGCCCTGGCTGGTGCGCGCGTACGGCTTCGGCGATCTGCTCGCCGACTCGCATCACCGGGTTCAGCGCAGTCATGGGCTCCTGGAAGATCATGGCGATGTCGCTGCCGCGGTGACGCCGCATTGCGCCTTCGGGCAGCGTCAGCAGATCGGTGAGGGGATCCTTGCGCGTGGCGCCGGGAGCGGCCAGCAGCACATGGCCGGCGACCCGCGCCTCCGGCGGAAGCAGCCGCAGCAACGCCAGCGCGGTGGCCGACTTGCCCGAGCCGGACTCGCCCACCAGCCCAAGGGCCGAGCCGGCGGCGATGTGGAAGTAGATCTCGTGGACGACCTCGCGGTCGTTGAAGGCGATGGAGAGGTCTTCGACGCTAAGGATCGGTGCGGGGCCGACAACCCCAACTGACTGAGTGCTCACGCTCAAGATGGTAGCCGCTTCCGGCCAATCAGGGATACTCTGAGGGTAAGACGACGAGTGCCTTGGTCGCGTCTAAAGAGCCATGAAACCAGACCGGCACAGCTTAAAATCGGCGCGTAGCGCGCAGACCCTTGCTGGAATCGCAGGCGCGCTGGCGCTGGCCTGCGCTCCGCTGACGGCCCAGATGCATAAGGTGGAAACGCAGGGGCCGGTCGTCCGTGCGGTAGCGGTGTACGAGTGGACGGGCGACCTGGCCAAGCCCACCGCCAGCCGCCTGATTCCGGTTTCGCTCTTCATCGACGGCAAGCTGGAGGACGCTGCCGACTACCTGGCGCGGCCGGTACCGATGGCGCTGCTGACCGGTAACCGGTATCAGTTGCAGAAGGCTGGAATCCTGCAGGGCAATCTGGACGTGGCCTTCTCGCGGCACCTGGTGGCCGCCCAAACCAACGGCTCGGCCTACGACGACGGCTGGTTCGGCTACGGCAAATTCTCCCTGCCGACGCTGGCGAAACCGGCGCCGGCACTGAAGGGGTCGGCCACCCAGGTGGCTCTGAACGGCTTCGACGAAGACGACACCAAGCCGCACTTCTCCGCGCGCTCGGCCACGCCGGGCTCCGGCGGTTCGGCCAATCCCACGCCGGGAACGGCGCCAGCCGCCAGCGGCACGCCGGCGGACGACCCGGACCGCCCCACGCTGCACCGATCTGGCTCCTCGGGCGGCTCCGACCAGGGAGCGGGATCTGGAACCAGCAGTTCCGGCAGCACGCCGCCTGACGACCCCGATCGGCCGACCCTTCGCCGGCGCTCCGCCGAAGAGGAAAAGGAGGCAGCCAAAGGCGACCAACCGAGTGTAACCTCCAGCGAAAATGCAATGATCGACGACCCCAACCGGCCGGTGCTGCACCGGGGCAAGCCGGAAAGCGCGCTGAACGAGGAAGACATCCCAAAACTGAGCGGGCTGCCAGGCGAAGAGGGAATGAATGCGCTGCACCAGATGGCTGCCGTTTCGGACGCGAAGGACCGAGATCCCCACGACTTCGCGCGGCCGTGGGAGGATGACGCGGAACACCAGGCCATCCTGACCAAAATGGAGACCGAGGCCCGGGCAGCGCTGGCCGCGTACGAGGCGGCCAATGGCGTTGCTCCGGCCACTCCTCCGCCGACGGGGAGTTCCGCCAGATCGAGCAGCGCGGCGCATCGCACCACGGCCAGAAAGACCGCCCCGCCTGCGCCGCCGCCCGAAGCACTGCTGGATGAGCAGTTGACCGGCTACACGCTGAGCTACGGCGGCGATGCCACCTACGTTTACCACGCGCACACCGACGGGCTGGGTCCCACACTGCGCTTCGTGACCCTGGTGGAGCAGGTCGACGCGCGGGGAGGCTCGCAAATCGCCATTAAGAACGTCACCGACGCGGCCCACCTGGACCGCACTCCGCGGATGCGGCTGGTGGATGCGGTGGACGCCGAAGCATCCAACCGCGCCAGCCTGCTGTTTGAACTGCGGGCGCAGAATTCCCGGCAGTTCGCGCTGTACCGGGTGATCGGCGGACGCGCGGAACAGACCTTCCTCACCGGCTCGACCCAGTAGCCGCAGGTTGATCTGCCCTCGACGGCACATCGGCAAGGTTCCCCTCCCCGCTGGCTTTCGCTGAACGCCTCAGGCAATGCACTTCGGTATGGATTCAGGTCCAAGCCTGACTCGTTTGGCTGGGCGAACCGGGGGCTACTCGGTGGGGCCGGATTTGGGCAGCACTGTGACGTAGAAGGCGTTGTTGCCGGTGCGGAGGTCTTTGCCGTACGAGAACGCGACGCCGACGCCCAAGACCCGCAGCTTGCACTGGGCACCGAGGTCAAAGAGCCACTTGTGCAGGGCCAGCGCTGCGGCCGGCGCGGGCGAGGAGTCGGTGAGCTTGCCCACCTTGCCGATGTCGAGGAATGGCCCCAGCCTTACGGCGGTCAGGCCGTTGCTATATATGCTGCGGTCCATTTCCCAGTTGGAGAGCAGGTAGGCGCGGCCGAGCGGGGCGCTGCCTTTGCGGCCGTCGCGGGTGCCGATGTGCGCGCGCAGCGGCAGGTCGTTGTCGCGTTCCAGACCGAGCATGTAGAGCTCGTCGAACGGCGCGGCGCCGATGGTGGTTCCGGCGCGGATAAGCTGGCGGGTTTCCCAGGTGTCGCCTTTGGGCTGCGGGAACCACTGCCAGCCGAAGGAGCCCTGCAGCTTGTCGAATGTCTCCTGCGGCTGCGACCACAGGCGCGCGGCCTGCGAAGAAACGCTCGCCGAAAGGGTGAAGCGGTCTTCCGGAATGCGCAGCAGCGTGGCGTCAAGGCTGACGACTTGTTTGAGCTGATAGCCCCTGGCCAGCAGCGCGGGGCTGAGCACCGTGCCCGGCTGAATGCTGCGGAAGTCGCGATGCGAGACCTCCGCGCCGGCAGACCAGTTCCACGGCGCCGCGTGCGAGGCAAGCGAGAAAGTCGCCTGCTCATGCCGCATGCCGACGCTGGCCAGCACGGGCGCGGGGCCGGCGAAGCCGTTGCGGATCGCCCAGTGTTCGTCGCGCAGGTCGGTGGCGAGACTTACGCCGAGGCCCGGATTGTGCTCGAAGGGTCCCGAGAGTTGCGCGAGGATGCGGCGCTTCTGCGCGTCCCAGCGGCACATCGACACGAAGTTGATGGCCTGGTGGCGGATGTCGTAGACCTCGGGATTGACGCTCTGGAACGGAAGCCCGCGCAGCAGCAGGCCGAGTGCGAGGAGTTTGCTGGGGCCGATGCCGTCTCGTTCGGCGGCGCGGAAGACCACGTCGAAGCGAGCCGCATCCTCGGGTCCGCCACGCGCGTCGAGGTCGAGCGAGTACTGCGGGAAGATGCCCAAGCCGTCCAGACGCGCTTCCGTGGTGAGGAACTGCGGCAGCTGCAGCGTTGCCGCCGGAGAGAACGCGAAGGCGCGGTCGAGCAGCGCAGGCGAGACGCTCGGCACGGGCTCGTCGCGGATTGCGGTGATCTGCGGCTTCGCAACTGGCGTGACGCGGTTACTGTACTTCAGCGATGCGGGCAGATTGCCCTGCAGGTAATAGACGGTGCCGAGGAAGTCGTTGGCATAAGCATCGCGCGGATCCAGCCGAAGCGCGTGGCGCAGCAGGCGAGCGGCTGCAGCGTAGCGCTTCTGCTGGAAGGCCACGCCGGCGAGCTCAGTGGGAAAGCGGGGATCGCGGGGAGCAACGCGGCGTCCCGCGTCGAACGCGGCTTCGGCCTCCGGATACCGCTGCAGGTGGGCCAGCGCCGTGCCGTAGTAGAAGTCCTGGTCGGCGCTGCGAGCGGGAATAGGCGCGAGCAGCTGCGCGAGGTCCTGCCAACGCTGATCCGCAGCGAGTTGCTGGATTTGTTGCAGGGATGAAGTGCCGGGCCGTGCGGATTGGGGGATGGCGGCAAGGCAGCAGAGGGTGAGAATCAGCAAAAGCCCGGAGCGAAAGCCCCACCTCTTGTGGAGCCAGCCCTTGGGGCGAACGGCGCTGCTGAAAAACGCCGGCATCTGATGGGCATCACGGCCCGCGGAACCGATGCGGGCTTTAGCCCCCGCGATATGCCTTGCGTCAGCGCGCATTGGAATCAGGAACAGCGAGCAGGGTCCAGTTGTCTGCGGGCTTCCATTCCTTTTCGAAGCGCGCGAGGTCGACCTTCAGCAGCTTGCGCTGGGCGGGATCGTTCACCAGCACCACGCCGGCGCCGCGGTCCAGGCCGGCTACCACGACGTAATGCAGCGGCGAGTGCGAGCCGGGATCCAGAGCGACGATGAGCGGGCGGCCTTGCTCCAGATGATGTTCCAGCAGGTCCCAGTCGCCGGTGAACGCGTACGCCTGGAATTCGTTCTGCTGGAAGTAGCGCGTCATAGCGGAAGCGTAGATTCCGTGCGCCGCGCGGGACAACAGCGCTTCCTGAATGTGGGCGTAGTCGGCGTTCGCGCTGGGCGAGCGGCCCTGTTGCTGCCAGTATTGCATCACCATGGCGATGCTGGCTGCGCCGCAGCCATCCTTCTGCTGCCGGACGAACGGCACGTCCAGCCAGGCCGCGGGCGGGGCAGCCGCGGCGGCAACGGCGGGCGCCCCGCACCACAGCGCGAAGAAGGCAGCGAGGAGGATGCGGCTCAGCATTGCGGCCTGCTTAGCGCACTGCAACGATGACGAGAATGAGCACGGCCACGCAAAGCAGGATGACCAGCAGATCGTTGTTGTCAAGGTTGCCGGCGGCGAAGTCGGCCTGCGCGCTGTTCACTCTGGACGCGAGTTGCGCCTGCTCGTCGGGGCTAAGGCCGGCGACTGCATTCTTCACCTGCTCGGGGTTGATATGGGCAGACTGCAGCGTCCGGCGCGCTTGGTCGGAGGAGAAGAAGTTGTTCAGCGTGTCGACGTTCTTCTGCCGCTGCTGCGAAGCCGCGACCGTGGCTTGCTGCAGCTCCGCCGGGCTAACGATGTGCTGTTGAGCCTGCTCAGCCTGCTGAATCTTGGCCTCGACTTGCGCCTGCGCGAGGATGTTTTCCGGGATGACGAAGAGCGCGGCGAGAATGCCGGCTGTTACGAGTCGAGCGAATGGTCTGGGATTGAGAGACATCGTCCCTCCGGGGAGGTTTGGATTTTGGACCCAAAACTAAGATGCGGTTTTCGGCTTCTTCGCAAAAGCGGATCTTGAGCAACTGACGGCGGAACTTTGCGCATCTAACCGCGTCCCTAGCGGGGATAACGCCAACGTGGGACCGGGCGAACGAACGTGGGATGGCTTGAGCGGTAACCCGGGCGGATAGTCATGGATGAGCCCGGCGGTGAAGGCGAGCTCCAGACCCACGCGTCCGAATGCACGTCCTCACCATTCCGGCTCGGCTGCCCCCCAGGTTGCTGAGGTCGCAACAAAGGAGAACGACGCTATGCAATACGCGGTGATCTATGCGTTTGTTGTAATTGCGGGTGCCCCTCTCATCGGCATCTGGCGAGGACATGCGTGGGCGAAAGCCAATGGCAAGGTACTGCGCTCGACGGCCACGTCGAACGAGCAGAACCTGACCGCATAGATCGTTTTTTTAATTGTGAAGAGGGGCGGGATGGAACGCCAAACGGGCGCGCCCGCTCCTCTTCACCCCCTTTTAAAATATACGGGCGAGTCAGCGGGTGAGGTCTTGCCGTCGGGAAGCAACGAGTTCAGGCTGGCTTGGCTGAGAGCCAAAGCCGCGTAGTCAGCGGCAGGCTACTACTGGCGTTAATTTGTCGGACGGAGCGCACTGACCAACTCGCCCTACTCCGGCGGCGGCGTGAACCAGCCGGAAGGGATTGCGGTGGATGGCAGCAATCGCATCATTACCGGCAACTATGGCATGGGCATGTTCGGCGATGTCGCAGTGTTCAGCGACAGCGGCGTCCCGATTTCCGAGACGACGGGCGTAGGCATGGCCGATCAAGCTGTCGCGGTGGATGGCCTGGGCAACATCTGGACGATGAACCAATACCTGACCAGCGCGGAAAAAGTGGTGATCAACCAAACCACGGGCGCGTACGTTTCGGCGACGAACTACGATGATGGCATCGACGATCCGACCGGGGTTGCGATCGACAACGCCAACGATGTGTGGATTTGCACGCACGGCAGCAAGGTGGTGGTGCTGAACGGCTCCGGCACGGTGATTTCTACGGGGACGGGTGTGTTCACGGGTGGCGGGTTGCAGACCTCGCAGGCGATTGCGATGGATGGCGCGAGTAACGCGTGGATTGCCAATACACATTTTGGTTCGCCGGCGAATGGGGACATCAGCGAGATCAGCCAGGCCGGACAGCCGCTGTCACCGACCCCTGCCGGCTTTACCAGTTCGACCATGAGCAGCACCAACCCCATGGCCCTCGCCATTGATGGTTCGGGAGATGTGTGGTTGACCAACAACGGGAACTCTTCGGTGACCGAGTTCATCGGCGCGGCAGTGCCGGTGATAACGCCGCTGGCGGCGGGCGTGGCGAGCAACAAGTTGGGAACGCGACCGTAAACGAATGGAGGGGAGAGCTATGCGGAAGGCGGTGCTGGTAATGCTTGGCGTTGCACTTGTGGCTGCGGTGGCGCTGCCGCTACCGGCGCAAACCGGCTGCACGGATTCGCCGGAGAACCCGACCGCAGTACTGGCGCTGCTGGGCGGTGCGGGCGCGCTATTCTCCGCGATGCGGGCGCGCCGCAAGGCTTCCCGGGGGTAAGCGGGTTTTGACTCGCACACTGGGGCAGCGAGCCAGCGGGCGCGGTATCCTGTAAAGCGTGAGCACAGAACAGATTCGAGTCCAGCTTCCTGATGGGTCGGTGCGCGAGGTTGCGCGCGGGACGAGTGCGTTTGAAATCGCCAACAGCATCTCGCCGCGGCTGGCTGCCGCCGTGGTGGTTGCGAAGGTAAAGCCGCTTGCTCCAACCCTTCGCGATGAGACTGCGGAGGATAGGACACCCGGACCGCCGTGGCCGGGCGCCACAGGCGGTGAAGCGGATCCTGCGTCGGAAGATGCGATGTACTCCGCGGGCGGTGCGGGCGAGAATGGTGCGCGGCTGGTGGACCTGGCGGCGCCGCTGACCGAAGACGTGGAGCTGACGCTGCTGAAGGAGCAGGACGAGGCGGCGCTGAAGGTGCTGCGCCACTCGACCGCGCACGTGATGGCGACGGCGATCCTGGAACTCTTTCCGGAAACCAAATTGGGGCATGGGCCGGCGACGGAGAGTGGCTTTTTCTACGACGTGTACCGCGAGATTCCGTTCACCGAAGCCGATCTCGCGGCGATCGAGGCCAAGATGGCTGAGGTGGTGGCGCGCGATGAGAAGTTTTTGCACGCGTGGGAACTCCGCGAATCGGGCCTGAAGGAATATGCAGAGGACGGCGAGTTCATGAAGGTGTACTTCATTGAGAAGTTCACCAAGCCCGGCGAAATGATTTCGCTCTACGTCAACGGCAACTTCGCTGACTTCTGCCGCGGGCCGCACATTCCATCCACGGGGCGGGTGAAGGCGTTCAAGCTGACCGCGATTGCGGGCGCGTACTGGCTGGGCGATGAGAAGAACCAGCAGTTGCAGCGGATCTATGGCACGGCGTTTTTCAGCGACAAGGACCTGCAGGCGCACTTCAAGCGGCTGGAAGAGATCAAGGCGCGCGACCATCGAGTGCTGGGCAAGCAGCTCGACCTGTTTTCGATCCAAGAGGTCGCGGGCGCGGGGCTGATCTTCTGGCATCCCAAGGGCGGCCTGGTGCGCAAGACCATGGAAGACTGGATGCGCGAAGAATGTATCCGTCGCGGTTACGATATGGTGTTTACCCCGCACATCATGCGGCGCGAGCTGTGGAAGATCAGCGGGCACGAGGGCTATTACGCGGAGAATATGTATCCGCCGATGGAACTGGACGACGCGGAGTACCGGCTGAAGCCGATGAACTGCCCCGGCCACATCCTGATTTATAAGTCGTCTCCGCGCAGCTATCGCGACCTGCCGCAGCGCTATGCGGAATTAGGCAACGTTTATCGTTACGAACGGTCGGGCACCATGCACGGCCTGCTGCGGGTGCGCGGCTTTACCCAGGACGACGCCCATATCTTCTGCACGCCAGGACAGATTGAGAGCGAAGTGGAGGCGTGCATCGACTTCGCCGAGGCGGTGCTGAAGACGTTCGGGTTCTCGGAGTTCAAGGTCGAACTGTCTACCTGGGACCCGGCGAAGCCGAAGGACTATACGGGCTCGGCCGCGCACTGGAACCAGGCCATCGGGTCTCTGAAAAGCGTGCTGGATCGCAAGGCGATTCCTTACCGCACAATTCCGGGCGAGGCCGCGTTCTACGGGCCGAAGATCGACATCAAGCTGGTGGATGTGCTGGGACGGATGTGGCAACTGTCCACGGTGCAGTTCGACTTCAACCTGCCCGAGCGGTTCGAGCTGGAATACAAGGGCGAGGACGGCGAACTGCACCGTCCGGTGATGGTGCATCGGGCACTCTTCGGATCTGTAGAGCGTTTCTTCGGCGTGCTCATTGAGCACTACGCAGGCGCGTTTCCGCTGTGGCTGGCGCCGGTGCAGGTGGGCCTGGTGCCCATCTCCAGCGAGAAGCACCTGGACTATGCGGAGCACGTGAAGTCCACGCTGGAAGCCGCGGGGCTGCGTGTGGAATTGGACGCGCGCAACGAGAAGATGAACGCGAAGATCCGCGACTTCGGGCTGCAGAAGGTTCCGTTCATCCTGATCCTCGGCGACAAGGAAGCCGCCTCGAACAGCGTCAGCGTACGCACGCGCGGCAAGGGCGACCAGGGCTCGGCTACGCTGGACGACTTTGTGGCGCGCGCAAAAGGCCTGATCGAGACACACGCAATGGAGTTGTAGGCAGAACCAGCACGCGAAGTTGTGGCTTACTCCGGGGAGGGTCCAACGATGATCGCGAACCGCCTGCTCCTGTCCTTTCTTCTCCTGCTGATGGCCGCGCCAGTCACGTTGGCGCAGTCTGCGAAAGACTCCATTCCGCCAGGGATCGACGCGGATGGCGGGGTGGGAGTGATGCCGGCGATGCAGTTCGACGTGGTGTCGTTCAAGCGTTGCCCCGACGGCGCGGTGGGTTCAAGGATCCAGTCGCCGACCAGCGATTTATTTGCCTACCGTTGCCTGCCCATCCAACAACTCATCTACTACGCGTATACGACTGCCGAGCATCCTTTCCTGATGAGCGGCGAACCTGCGTGGGTCGATACCGAACCTTACGATTTCGAGGCAAAGCTGGAGCCGGAAGACGTGACGGCATTCCACAAGCTCAACTTGGCGACCCGGCGCATGATGATTCGTCGCGTGCTGGCCAAAGAGTTGAAACTGACCATGCATTCGGACCCGACGCCGCACTCGGTATACGACCTCGTCGTCGGCAAGGGAGACCTGAAGCTGACCCCGTACAAGGCGGACGAGCCCATTACGTTGCCCAACGGTGACACGGTGCAGGGGGTGGGGGTGAACGTCGGACCGGATGGCGTGGCCTACTACCACGGCGAGACGATGAGCCAGTTTGCCGAGGCGATCGAAACGCGCGTGGGGCGACAGGTGATCGACAAGACGAAGATTCCCGGGCGCTTCAACTTTACGACATTCATGCCTCCGGAGCACTATAGCCCCGCGATGGAGAACGCCGACGATTCGCCGATTCCGAAGATCTTCGACGGCGTGAAGGCGCTGGGTCTGAACCTGGTCTCGGCGAAGGAAGTTACCGGCGGACTGGTCATTGACCATATCGAAAGGCCTCCGGAGAACTAGGCATATCGTGCCGCTCTGGACGCGCTGACCGGATTCAAGTGAACGAGGGCGGCGGGCTTCTTGACAATTCGCAAACGACCGTGGTAGCTTCTACCACACTCGTAGTAGATGCGAGTGTGAGAGGCAAGGTGCGATGGCGGGACCGAAGTTAACCAAACTGGAGATGCAGATCATGGAAACGCTGTGGACGCGCGGCGAAGCGTCCATCCGCGAGGTGCAGGAGGCATTTCCGGCGAAGAGCCGTCCTGCATACACCACCGTACAGACCACCATGTACCGGTTGGAGGCGAAGGGCGTGGTGCGGCGGGTGAAGAAGGTCGGCAACTTCCACATCTTCGCGGCGACGGTCTCGCGTGGTGCGGCGCAGCGGCGGCTGGTCGACGACCTGCTGGCGCTGTTCGGCGGACGCACGCAGCCGGTGATGGCGCAATTGATCGAGAGCGGGAAGCTGACCATGGCCGATGTGAAGGAAGCGGAGAGAATGCTGCGCAAGATGGAAGACAGAGACGGCCGCTAGCGATTTGCCTTTAGAGCCTTGAACAGAGGGAAGGAGCGGGTGATGGCAGATTCGGTTGATTGGGCGGGAATTGCAGATGCGCTGCGATTTGCGGGCCCCGCGTTGGCGAATCATCTTTGGCAGTCGACCCTGTTTGCGCTGGCGGCGGCCGCGCTGGCGCTGGCGTTGCGCCGGAACCATGCGCGGGCACGCTACTGGATCTGGATGGCCGCGTCGCTGAAGTTCCTGCTGCCGTTTGCGCTGCTGACAGCGATGGGGAGTCACCTGGCCAAGCCGCGGCCGGTGCTGGCGCCGGCGCAGCCGACGATGGCATACGCGGTGGAAGATTTCAACGAGCCGTTCGTGGAGCAACCCGGTCCGATCCCTGCACCCGTGGCCTCAAAAGCAAGACCAGGGGCGCCCGAGTTACTTCCGTTGGCGGCGGCAGTTCTATGGATCTCCGGCTTCCTGGTGGCACTGCTACTGTGGGGCATGCGTTGGCGGCGGGTCGCGCGGGCGATGCATGTGGCTGCTCGGGTAGACGGAGGGCGCGAGATGGAGGCGCTGCAGCGGATCGAGCGGGCGGCGGGATTGCGTACGCGAATCGAGTTGCGAATCTCGCAATCCGCGATGGAGCCGGGAGTTTTTGGAATGATGCGGCCGGTGCTGGCGTGGCCGGCGCTCATCTCCGCGCGGCTGGACGACGAGCAACTGGACGCAGTGCTGGCGCACGAGGTTTGCCATGTGCGCCGGCGCGACAACCTGACCGCTGCGCTGCACATGTTTGTCGAGGCGGCGTTCTGGTTCCATCCGCTGGTGTGGTGGCTGGGCGCGCGGCTGCTGGCGGAGCGCGAGCGCGCCTGCGACGAGGAGGTTCTGCTGGTGTGCGCGCGGCCGCAGGCGTATGCGGAGAGCATCCTGAAGGTCTGCGAGTTCTGCGTGGAGTCGCCGGTGGTTTGCGTCAGTGGAGTGACCGGCGCGGACCTAAAGCGGCGCGTAGTGCAGATTATGACCGAACGCGGATCGCGCAGGCTGACTCTGGCGAAGAAGTTGCTGCTGGCCGGGGTTGGTGCGTGTGCCGTTGCGGCGCCGATTGTGATCGGGCTGAATTCGCCATTGGCCGCGCAGGCGGCCGATGAGGGTTGGGAGAAGGCGGCGGGCGGCAAGCAGCAGTTTGAGGTCGCGTCGGTGCGCGAAAACAAGTCGGGCGGTCCATCAAATAGCAACTTCACCCTGGACGGTAACGGCAACACCTATTGGGTGATGGACAAGGACACCAGGACGGCGCCCGAAGGGAATTTGTTTCGCGCGACCAACACGCCGCTCATGCGATTCATCACCTTCGCGTACAAGCTGAGCGGGACGCAGGAGCTGCCGCTGCGGCTGCAGTTCTGGGCGGGCCTTAGGATGGACGTGCCAGCGTGGCTGAACGAAACGCACTACGACATTGAGGCGCGCGCTCCAGGCTCCGCGACCAAGGACCAGATGCGGCTGATGATGCAGAGCCTGCTCGCGGAGCGGTTCAAGCTGGCGGTGCACTGGGAGACGCGGCCGGCGCCGGTCTTCGCGATGACGCTGGACAAGCCGGGCGTGCTGGGGCCGCAGTTGCGCGCGCATCCGGCGAGCGACACGTGCGCAACGACGGTGTATCCGGAGGCCGCGGGCGCGGGCGTGGACCGTGGTGGAGCGACGACGATCGTCACCCCCAGGACTGCTACCAGCGAGAGCCAGGCCGGAGCAGGCCAGATACTGCCGATCCCGTGCGGGATGATTGCGCGCCTGCCCGCCAGCGCGCCGGGGCGGCACCGGATTGGTGGGCGAAACGTGACGCTGGCGATGCTGGCGGACTCGCTGCCGGCGCAGACCGGGCTGGCAACCTTCCCTAAGCCGGTGATCGACCGGACGGGGCTAAGTGGGATGTTCGACTTTACGCTGGAGTGGACGCCGCCGTCCCCGATAGAGGGCGGGGAGATGGCTCCGGGCCCAAACGCACAGGGGGATCAGCCGGGGCCGTCGATTGCGCAGGCGATCAAGGAGCAGTTGGGGATCAAGTTGGAGTCGAGCAGGGACCCCGTGAAGCTGCTGGTGATCGACCACGTGGAGAAGCCGTCAGAAAATTAGCAGGAAAAAGTCAGCAAATTGCGTGCGGGCCAGTCAAACAAAAACGTTTCAGTAGAGAATGGACCAACGGAGGCGCGGATGGACAGGCGTTCGGGCAAGCCGCTTTGCTTACTGCTGTGGTTGGTGGTGCTGGGGACTGTCAGCGTCACGTTGGCAGCGCAGGAAGCGCCGCCTCCGCCTCCGCCGCAACTGGTCTTGCCGCCGGTGGTGCACAGCACGCGGGCAGCCCACACGGGGCCGAGCATCATTGTGGCCCAGCAGCCGAGCTTCCCCGCGGAGATTGTTCTTTCCAACCAGGACGACAAGGACTTGCTCGATTACGCGCAGGTAACCAGCCGAACGCATGCGGAGATCGTGACCGCGAAGCTCGGCTGGGCCTATGTGCTGCCCAGCGGTTTGGACTTCCACGCAGGCGAGCTGGTTACGCCGCCGGGCGGAGTGGCGACGGGCGCATCGTTTCAGGTGGAGGACCAGGGCGCCACCCCGCGCGCCGACGCCAGGGACGTGATCGTGTTTGTGGAGCAGACAACGTTTGTCGATGGCACGGTGTCGAATGCGGACCATGCGGAGATCACCGCGTTCTACACGCAGTGCTGCACCGGGCCGAATGCGGGCAAGATCGTGATGCCGAAGGAAGTGGCAATCGCCGACCGCAAGATTCCGGGCGGGACTTCCGTGAGCGCCCCGGCGATCACGCCGAACTTGAAGCCGATCACGTTCGACATCGTGTCGTTCCGGAAGATGGACCACCGGGATCGCGGGCGGGAGATGCCGGCGGATGGCGACTTTATCGCCTA
The DNA here is from genome assembly GCA_963764735.1 of uncultured Acidobacteriaceae bacterium. Lineage (GTDB taxonomy): Bacteria > Acidobacteriota > Terriglobia > Terriglobales > Acidobacteriaceae > Edaphobacter. The sequence goes on along the minus strand of CAVXTS010000002.1, from coordinate 2,615,858 downwards.
CCATGGCTCGACCATCGACAGCTTGCTGCAGTTTGCGTATGGCGGATTCAAGAAGGGCTACTTCAACATCACGGGCGAGCCGGAGTGGGCGACCAGCGAATATTACGACTTCCAGGCAAAGGTGGCGCCGGAGGATGTGGCCGAGTTCAAAGCGATGACGCTGAGCGACAAGCGGCTGATGGTGCGCGCCGCGCTGGTGGACGCGTTGAAGCTGAAGGTGCATGACGATACTGAGCTGCATCCGGTATACGACCTGGTCGTCGCCAAGGGTGGGTCGAAGCTGGTGGAGTATCAGCCCGGCGACACGGTGAAGACTCGCGGCGGAGAGGCGCGGTCGGGCAAGGTGCTCAGCTGGTTCGATCCCTTCAACCTAACCTGCCAGGACACCACTATGGCGGAGCTGGTCAACTCGCTGTCGGGGCCGAATCGCGCGGGCCGGGTCGTGATCGACAAGACCGGACTGACCGGCAGCTACAACTTCGTCATCCCGATCCCGTACCAGCCGCTACCCGAGCAGTTCCGGCAGATGGCGGAGGACTCCGGCGTGCCAAGCTTTCTGGATGGGCTGAAGCAGTTGGGGCTGCAATTGGTGTCCGCAAAGGAGCCCATCATGGGTATCGTGATCGACCACATCGAGCGGCCGGAGACGAATGGGCAGTGACGCTCCACGATCGAAGCGGCGGAATGAGGATGACGCATGGCTAAAAGTTGCGTGCAACGAGTGAGTGCAGTGCTGTGGCTTGCCGCTGTGTGTGTGGGCGCAGTCTCGGTCGCGCAGGATCCCGGCGTCCCCCAGATCAACCTGCTGCCGGTGCCGCACAGCGTTCGCGCCGCGCATCCTGTGCCGGGAATGATTCCGGTGCGCCAGGACATGTTTCCAGCGGAGGCCATGCCGCTCACCCAGGGAGACACGAACTGGCTGCAAGTGGTTCGGCTGTACAGCCGCACGCACACGGAGATCGTGTCCGTACGCGTGGGATGGGCGTATGCGCTGCCCGCCGGACTGGAGTTCCACCAAAGCGATGTTGTGACGCTGCAGCCGGGGCTGCTGGCCGGCGGATCGTACGAGATGTCGAGCCTCGATGTGCCCGCGCGCGCCGACGCGAAGGACCTGCTCGTCTTTGTGGAGCAGGTGACCTTCCCCGACCACTCCGTCTACAACTACGACCACGCAAAAGTTGCTGCGTTCTACAAGGACTGCTGCACGGGAGCGAACGCGGGTGTGGTGCCGCCGGTGCCGCAGGGGCGCTTGCAGCCGGGCATGCCGGGAGGCGAGATCGGGAAGGGGATGTTGCGGAACACGGACTTGAAGCCGATCGCCTTCGACGTAGTCTCGTTCCGGCGCACGGACAAGCCCGGCCGCGGCAACGGCAGGGAGTTTCCCGCGGATGGCGACTTCATTGCATACCACGGCGCACCGATCGAGAGCCTGATCCTGTTCGCGCACGTCGCGCCCAAAGGGTACACGTCGATCACCGGCGAGCCGGAGTGGGTGAAGACCGACCTCTATGACTTCACCGCGAAGGTCGCGCCCGAGGATGTGGCCGAGTGGAAGAAGATGACGCTCACCGATAAGCGCGCCATGGTCGGCAACCTGCTGGCGGATGTGTTGAAGCTGAAGATCCATCAGCAAGCCGAACCGCAGCCGGTGTACGACCTGGTGGTCGCCAAGGGCGGGCCCAGGCTGATGGACTACCACGCGGGCGATACGTTGACGTTTCCGCAGCGCCCGCCCATGGCCGGATATGTGCTGACATGGGTCGATCCCTTCAACCTCGTCGCCCAGGACGTGACCATGGCGGACCTGGTGAACATCATCTCCGTCCCCGACCGCGCGGGCCGTACCGTGATCGACAAGACCGGGCTGACCGGCGCGTACGACTTTTCTTTGCCCATCTCCCCAGGTTTGCTGCCGTCCCAGTTGCAGCGCGCAGGAGAGGACGCGGGCGTGCCCAGCCTGCAGGAGGGGCTGAAGCACTTGGGGCTGGCGCTGGTGCCGTCAAAGGGACCTGTGGACCAGATCGTGGTTGACCACATCGAGCGGCCGGACACGAATTAGCCCGGAAAAGATTCCGCTTGACGGCACTACAACACGTGTTATAGAAAGTACAACACGTGTTGGAGGGGCAATGCCCGGACCCAAGCTCTCGAAGCTCGAATTGCAAATCATGGAAACCCTGTGGACACGCGGCGAGGCATCGATCCGCGATATTCAGGACAGTTTCCCGGAAAAGGTCCGGCCGTCGTACGGGACCATCCAGATTACGATCTACCGGATGGAAGAGAAGAAGATCGTGCGCCGCGCGCGCAAGGTTGGCAACTTCCACATCTTCGCGCCGCTGGTCTCGCGCGATGCAGCCCAGCTCAGGCTGATCGACGAACTCGTTGGCATGTTCGGCGGCAGCTCGCAATTGGTCATGATGCATCTGGTCCGCGCTGGAAAACTGAAGTTGGAGGACGTGAAAGAGGCCGAGCGCGAACTGAGAAGGTTGGAGCGAAAGGACAAACCGCTATGATGCCCGGCTCTCTGCCCCCAATCTGGATGGATGCGGCGCGTGCTCTCTGCAATCACCTTTGGCAGTCCACGGTTTTCCTGGGCATCGTCGCACTGTTCGCCCTGTTGCTGCGCAAGAACCAGGCGCGCACGCGCTACTGGCTCTGGATGGCAGCCTCGGCCAAGTTCCTCGTTCCGTTTTCGCTGCTGATCAGCTTAGGCAGCCACTTGCCGTGGCCCAGCCACGCCGTGGCCGCGAAGGCCGGCACCACCATCGCCATGGCCGCGATGAGCCAGCCGTTCTCCGACGCGTCGCAGTTCGATGCGCCTGTCATTGCAACCGCGCTGCCGGCGGCCTCGCACTCTGCAATCGCTTTGCTACCCGCGGCGTTCCTGGCCATTTGGTTGATCGGCGTTGTCGCCATGACGATTTTCTGGCTGGCGCAGTGGCGGCGAGTCTCGCGCACGGTGCGATCGGCACAGCCGCTGCTCCAGGGACGCGAGGTTGAGTTCCTACGCAGCCTGGAGCGAACCGCGGGATTGCCGCGGCCGATTCGGTTGCTCCTGTCGAGCAGCTCGATGGAGCCGGGTGTCTGTGGAATGGGCATTCTGCGCCCGGCGATCTTGCTGTGGCCGGAAGGGATTTCCGTCCATCTGGACGACGCGCACCTGGAATCCGTTCTCGCCCACGAAGTCTGCCACGTGCAGCGCCGCGACAATCTCACCTCCGGAATCCACATGCTGGTGGAAGCAGTCTTCTGGTTTCATCCACTGGTGTGGTGGATGGAGCGGCAATTGGTCAAGGAGCGCGAGCGCGCCTGCGATGAAGCGGTGCTGCTGGTCTGTGCGCGCCCGCAGGCGTATGCCGAGAGCATCCTGAAGGTCTGCGAGTTCTGTGTCGAGTCTCCGCTCGCATGCGTCTCGGGAATCACCGGAGCGGATTTGAAGCAGCGCGTCGTCGAGATTATGACCGGGCGCGTCGTGCACAAACTCACGCTGCCGAAGAAGCTGCTGCTGCTGGCCGTCGCGCTGCTGGTCGTCGCAGCGCCGATTATGCTGGGCCAGGCGAAGGCCGCGCAGCGCATGATGCTCGCCGCAATCCAGTCCGCGCCGCGTCCCTTCCGCGCGGCCGCGCGCGCCATGATCCCCGAAATCGAAACCCCGTCGACGGGTGAGCTTGCGCAGTCGCAGACACCGTCGGCCGGCGGAGATGCGGCGGCAGCTACGGATGACTCACTCGGGCCGGCCTTTGAGGTTGCCACGATACGGACGGCGAATCGCGACGACGGGCGGCACTGGTTTGGTGGGCGGCTGGACGCGTCCGGGCGATACACGGTGTCGGCGATGCCGCTGAGTGGACTGGTATGGGCTGGGTACGGACCCACGCGGGGCAAGGAAAATGTCGCGATCGATCGCGGCGCGCCAGGCTGGATCAAATCCGATGACTTCGACATCAATGCCAAGGTGGACGACGCGTACATGGCCGGCTGGGACAAGCTGTCGGACGCCCAGCGGATGGACCTCGCGCGGCCCATGATCCGGCGGCTGCTGGCGGACCGCTTTCACCTCAAGCTGCGGGTGGAGATGCGCGACACGCCGGTGTATGCGCTGCTGCAGGCCAAGGGCGGCGCACACGTGAAGGAGGTCGCCGCACCCGACGCCGTCGAGGGCGACCCGTTCGATGCCAGGGCCCGGTGGATGCGGGACAACCCCGACAAGCCGGTTCCGGGCGGGATTATGTGCAGCGGCAATACCTGCACCGGGCATGCGGCGAGGATCGGCGACTCGATTGGGCAAATCCAGGGCAGTAGCCACGCGGATCGCATGGTAATCGACGAGACCGGACTGACGGGCTACTATGATTTTTCCTTCACGCAGCCGCGCCCCAACGATGATTCGGCGATGACGGAAGTGCTGGATGACCTGGGAATGAAGTTTGAACCGCGCACGATCCCCATCAAGACCTACGTCATCGAGTCGGCGGAGAAGCCAAGCATCGACGGCGCGGAACTGCCGGGGCAGGCGAGCGCGATGCCGGTATCGCTGGCGCAGGAGAAGACTGCGGCGGACGCACCTGCAACAGCGCTCGAATATTCCGTGGTGTCCATTCGGCAAAGTCAGAACAATGGGGGCATGGCGCTGCGGTTGAGTCCGGACGGCTACTCTGCGAAGAACGTGACCTTATGGGGCCTTATGTTTAACGCCTATAACCTACGGCCCGGCGATCCTCTTCCCAGTCTGCCCGGATGGGCGACAACAGAGCAATTCGATCTCGAAGCGAAGATGGACAGCGCCACCATGGCTGCTACGCAGGCGCTGTCGCCGAAAGACCGGGAAGCCCAGCTGGACCTGATGCTCCAGACGATCCTGAAGCAGCGGTTCGGGCTTCAGGTTCATCACGAGACGAAGGAACGACCGATTTACGAGTTGGTTGTGGCGAAGGATGCGTCCAAATTGACCCGCCTGCCGGACGATGCGCCGCCTCGCGGGACAAGTTGGGGCAAAGATCGAATCACCGTGCAAGCAGGATCGATCGCACAGTTTGTGTTTTGCCTCTCGGATACCGTCGGCCGCGATGTGGTCGACAAGACGGGCCTGCCGGGCAAATACAACATCTCGCTCAAGTTCGCCCCAGATGACTCACAAGGCGGCGCGGGCGAGGGGCCGTCGATTTTCACCGCCCTTCAGGAGCAGCTTGGGCTGAAGCTGGTCGCGAGCAAAGGCCCGGTTGAGACATTGGTGGCCGACCACGTCGAGAAGCCATCGGAGAATTAGCAGGCTTGCGGGAGGGACGTTTCGAGGCGTATTGTTACCGAGTAGTACACTACATAGATAAGATGTAGAACCTTTTTGGCGACGTGGAACGTCCCCTTTTGAGAAATGGAGGAATTTGCGGCTGCCCTATGGTGTACTATTGGTAGTCATACACTATGCGGGACCGCCGGGAGCGTTGACATACGATGAGTATCGTACTAACGTGGCTACGTGAGCGAATGCGATAAGCGCTAATCCGGAGCGATAAACGAACTAATGTGGCGCGGCTGAAAATAAATCTTGCAGCATTAGGAACAGTTTCAGCCCTTGGAACGTCTCTTAACTAACTCTCCCGGAACCTGTACCCCTGTTTCTTCGTAATGCACGTTAACCTGCCGGGCCCTCTATCCGTTGTTGCGGATAGCGATCTTAAGTAATGCATTCCGGTCCGCCTGCTTGTCCGTAGTTAATGGACAACGAAATCTGAAGTAACGATTGCCATGGAAAATCGGCAAGAGGCGGTGTCAATGAAGTGGCGGCCCGTGGTCAAGCGTAACCAGAACAGCCGTGTCCGGTTGCACGCCGCCGAGGGGCGTCTTTCCTCAGGAAAGAGCCAGGTCGGGGGACCTCTGCGCGGCCACGCGAACTCTGGTTTGTCCCTCAAGCGTCTTCTCTTCTGCTGCGCGCTAGGGTTGCTGTGCCTTGCCGGTTTCGGAGTAGGCGTCGCCAGCGCCCTGGAGTACCACGGCCAGGTGACCTTTGGCGGGCTGCCGGTTCCGGGCGCGGTGGTGACAGCGACCCATGGTGACCAGAAAGTGGTCGCCATCGCCGATCCGCAGGGCCTCTACTCCTTTCCCAACCTGACCGAAGGTACCTGGACCATCGAAGTCCAAAGCACTGGCTTTGCAACGGCGAAGCAGGACGTGACTATCGCGCCCGACGCCGCAGCCGGCGCGTTTGAACTGAAGTTGATGACGCTGGAGCAGATTCGCGCCGCAGCCAGTCCGCTAAAGGTAGACCCCAGCGCGCCGGTGGTGGCTGCGGTTACGCCTGCGCCGGCCGGCACTGCCACGCCGGCCGCTCCCGCTGCAGCCAATGGCACAGCGGCTGCGACGCCGGCCAAGGGCGCCAAGGGTGCCGCTGCCGCACCAACTGCCCAGGCCAGCGCCGCTCCGGAGGCTCCTGTGGCCGCGCCGGATGCGGTAGCGCAGCAGGCCAGCGACGGACTCCTCATCAACGGCAGCGTGAACAACGCAGCCACCTCGCAGTACGCGCTCTCGCAGGCGTTTGGCAACGGCCGCGGCAACGGCCGCTCGCTGTACAACGGCGGGCTCAGCCTGGTGCTGGACAACTCGACGTTTGACGCCAAGCAGTTTTCCGTCACCGGCCTCACGTTGTCCAATCCTGCGTATAACAACTTCCAGGCGGGCCTGAATGTTGGCGGGCCGCTGAAGATCCCGCATCTGTTGCCGCTGTCGCGCGCGCCTTACCTCTATCTCTATTACCAGCGTGCGGAGCAGAACCGGAATACCGCGCAGGCGGTGCTGGTGCCCACCCCCGCGCAACTGGGCGGCGACTTTTCCCAACTGGTCAACGGAGCGGCGCCCCCGACCATCTACATTCCCGCCAGCCTCGCCACGGTGTCGCCTTCCTGCAACAGCTACCTGCTGGGCACGGGCCTCACCCAGGCGCAGATTAACTCCGGCAGCACGCCGTTTGCCGGCAACAAGGTGCCCACAGCCTGCTTCAACAGCACCGCGCAGGCGCTGCTGGGTTTCTATCCCGCGCCCAACGCCACCACTACCGGCTCTGCGGACAACTACCAGACCCCCACCACCAGCGACTCGCGCCAGGACGCATTCCAGATCAACGTGCAGAAGCAGTTCGGCAGCAAGAACAACCTGAATGGCCGCTTCAGCCTGCAGGACACGCGCAGCGGGACCAACAACCTGTTCGGCTTTCACGATAAGTCCGCCGCGCTGGGAATGAACTCCTACATCAGCTGGTATCACCGCTTCACCCAGCGTCTCTCGATGAACGCGAGCTACAGCTTCAGCCGGCAGCGCACGTTGGCGACCCCGTTCTTCGCCAACCGCCTCAACGTTGAAGGCGGGGGCCTGATCAATGGCGTGAACGCCCAGCCTATTAGCGGAGCCGACATTACCGACTCGCAGTACTGGGGTCCCCCGGGCATCAACTTCACCAACCAGATCGCCGGCCTGTCCGATGGGACGTACGCCAACAACCGCGGCGAGACCAATCGATATAGCTATCAGGTTACCTGGAACAAGTTCCGCCACAATGTGCAGATCGGCGGCGACTTCAACCGGCAGGAGAACAATGTCCTCAGCCAGGCCAACCCGCGCGGATCGTTCGGCTTTACCGGCATCGCGACTAACGGCGGAAACCTGGCGCAGGGCAACGGCCTGGCTGACATGCTGCTGGGCATTCCGGACACCAGCAGCATCGCCTACGGCAACGCGGACAAGTACTTCCGCCAGTCGGTGTACGACCTCTACGCAGCCGACGACTTCCGCGTGAATCCGGAACTGAGCGTAAACGCGGGCGTGCGCTGGGAGTATGGCGCGCCGGTGACCGAGCTGAAGAATCGCCTGGTGACCCTGGATACCGGCGCCGGCTTTACGGCTGAGAACCCGGTAACGGCGACCAACCCTGGCGGCCTGCCCACGTCGCTGGTACGGCCGGACAAGAGCGGCATTGCGCCAAATGTCGGCATTGCGTGGCGGCCCATCTCGGGTTCGTCGCTGCTGATCCGCGCCGGCTACCAGATCAACCACGAGACTTCGGTGTACCAGACCATCGCCACCGCCATGGCCAACCAGACCGGCGCCAGCCCGCTGACCCGCAGCCTGAGCATTGCCAACAGTACCACTTGCTCCTTTACCATCAACAGCCCGTTCCCCTCTGGCTGTCCTTCCACCAGCACAGCGCCCCAGCCCACGGCCGATCAGTTCGCCGTCGATCCCAACTTCCGCGTCGCGTACGTGCAGATCTGGAACCTGTCGGCGCAGCGGGACCTGCCCGCATCGTTGCAGATGCTGGTCACCTACCGCGGCACCAAGGGCACGCGCGGCCAGCAGGAGATTCTCCCCAACACCTGCGCCCCGGGCTCGACCTGCGATTCCTACCCGTTTGGCTATGCTTATCGCATGTCGAATGGCAATTCCACCCGCGAGGAAGGGATTGTGACGCTGCGGCGCAGGCTGCGTAACGGGCTTACCGCCAACCTGACCTACACCTATTCCAAGTCTCTGGACGACGACTACCAGTACGGTGGCGGCGGCGGCACTGGCGTCAACCCGCAGGTGGCGCAGGACTGGCAGCACCCGAACCTGCAGCGCGGCTTGTCTACCTTCGACCAGCGCAACGTCCTCTCCGCGCAGGTGCAATACACCACCGGCATGGGCATCGGCGGCAAGACACTGCTGAGCGGCTGGCGCGGCGCGGCCTACAAGGAATGGACCCTGCTGACCAACATCAGCGCTGGCAACGGCACGCCGGAGACACCGACCGATCTGCTGACTATACCCAACACCGCATTCGCGGGAACCCTCCGTCCGAACTATCTGGGCGGACCCATCACCGGATCGTCGACGCCGGGCGTGTATCTCAATCCGAATGCATTCGCGGTGCCCACGGCGGGCTTCGGCAATGCGCGCCGGGATTCCATTCCCGGGCCGAACCAGTTCGCCCTCAGCGCGTCGCTGTCGCGCACCTTCCGGCTGCACGATCGCTTCAACCTGGATGCTCGACTCGACACCTCGAATACGCTGAACCACGTTGTCTATAACGGTTGGGTGAACACCTTCGGCAGTCCGCTGTATGGAACGCCAACGGGCGCCAACCAGATGCGCTACATGACCATCACCATGCGCCTGAGGTTCTAGAAGGTATGCGATTCCCTAATTCAATGCCGCCTTGTTTCGCCCGGATCGCCCGCATTTCCGCGATGGCCGCCGGGATTGTGTTTGCCGGAACGCTGCCCGCTGCCGCCCAGTTGACGGGGCAGAACAAGCCCGTGGGCGGCGAGGAAACAACGCCCACCATCCACGTGCAGGTCCGCCTGGTGGTGGAAGCCGTGACCGTGAAGGACAAGAAGGGCAACCCGATCAACGGGCTCACCGCCAAGGACTTCAGCATTAGCGAGGACGGTGTGCCCCAGAAGATCAGCTTCTGCGAACACCAGAACCTGACCGAGACCGCCACGCCGCTGCCGCCGACTCCGCCGGGCGGCGAGAATATCAAGATCTACAACCGCCTGGCGCGCACCCAGATCACGCCGGAGACCCCCGGGGAGATTCGCTACAAGGACCACCGCCTGCTGGCGCTCTACTTCGATATGTCCGGCATGGGGCCCACGGACCAGTTGCGCGCGCTGACCGCCGCCCAGAAGTTTATCCGCCAGAACATGACCTCTGCGGACCTGGTCTCCATCATGCGTTACGCGGGCAGCTCGGTGGACATCCTGCAGGACTTCACCGACGACCGCAACAAGATCCTCAGCATTCTGGAAACCATGGTTGTCGGCGAGGGCCAGGGCAACGACGAAAGCTCCGATGATGCCTCTTCGTCCGACACCGGCGCCGCCTTTGGCCAGGACGACAGCGAATTCAACATCTTCACCACCGACCGCCAACTCTCCGCGCTGCAGACGGCTGCGGAAGCGCTGTCGCGGCTGAATGAGAAGAAGGAGCTGATCTACTTTGCCAGCGGCCTGAACCTGAACGGCCTTGACAACCAGGCCCAACTGCACGCCACCATCGACGCGGCCATTCGCGCGGGCGTCTCCTTCTGGCCCATCGATGCGCGTGGCCTGGTGGCGTCGGGACCGCTGGGCAATGCCACCCAGGGTTCGCAGGGCGGCTCGGCCATGTATACCGGCGGCTCGGCCACCGCGCTCACCACCCGCTTTGAGCTGTCGCAGGATACGCTGTTTGCGCTGGCCGGCGACACCGGCGGCAAGGCGCTGCTGGATAACAACGACCTGAACCAGGGCATCGTCAATGCCCAGCACGCGGAGTCGAACTACTACATCCTCGGCTACTACACCACCAACACCGTGAAGAACGGAAAATTCCGCAAGATCAAGGTCACGCTGAACGATGCGACGATGCTCGCCGACCTCGACTTCAGCCAGGGCTACTGGGCGGAGAAGGAATTCGCCAAGTTCAACGCCGCGGACAAGGAGCGCCAGCTGGAGGATGCGCTGATGCTCGGCGACCCCATCACCGACCTGACCATTGCGCTCGAAATTAACTACTTCCAGCTGAACCGCGCGGAATACTTCGTGCCCATCGAGATGAAGATTCCCGGCCGCGAACTGGCGCTGGCCAAGAAGCGCGGAGCCGAGTCCACCGTCATCGACTTCGTCGGCGAGATCAAGGACGACTACGGCGGCACCACCGTCTCCAACATCCGCGACACCGTGCCCATCAAGCTCTCCGACGCGACCGCGCAGGAATGGGCCAAGCGGCCCGTCTCCTACGACACTGGTTACACGCTGTTGCCCGGCAAATACACCATCAAGGTGCTGGCGCGCGACGACGTGACCGGGACCATCGGCACGTTCCAGACAACCTTCCTGATTCCCAACCTGAATAAGGAGGTCAAGCGCGTTCCCATCAGTTCCGTGGTGCTCTCCAGCCAGCGCACGGCCTCCAACGACGCAATCTACAACGTCGCCAAGGGCAAGGAGCAGGCGAAGGAGAACGCGGCCAACCCGCTGGTCCAGAACGGGGCCAAGCTGACCCCCAGCGTCACCCGCGTCTTCAGCAAGGCCCGCAGCCTGTACGTCTACCTCCAGGCGTACGAGGGCACCGAGACGCCCGCGCCGCTGATTTCGTTTGTCACCTTCTACCAGGGCCAGAAGAAGGTGTTTGAGACACAGCCGGAGGAGGTGTCGCCGCTGGCCAATACCCGGCTCGAGACGGCGCCGCTTAACTTCACCGTCGACCTCAGCCAACTGCAGCCGGGCAGATACGACTGCCAGGTGACCGTGCTCGACCCCACCGCACAGAAGAGCGCATTCTGGCAGGCGCCGATCATGGTGGTGCAGTAGGGCAGGTACTGGTTGCGGGTTGGCGGACGTGGCGTGCGGTAAGATTCTCGCGTGAAGCTGCGTGGAGTTTTCCCGTTCGCCCTCGTCGTCGCTCTCGGCCTAGGCCTCGCCCCGCCCGCGTTTGCGCAAGCTGGCGCCCAGTCGGCGCCTGCCGCCGAAATCCGGCCTGACGGCAAACCGCACATCTTTGTCGCTGGACAGGGGCAGTTCCTGCTTGACGGCAAACCCTTCCGCATCGTCTCCGGCGAGATGCATTACCCGCGCATTCCGCGCGAGTACTGGCGCGCGCGGCTCAAGATGGCCCGCGCCATGGGCCTGAACGCCATCACCACCTACGTCTTCTGGAACGAACACGAGCTCACCCCCGGCGTTTACGACTTCACCGGCAACAACGATGTCGCCGAGTTCATCCGCGAGGCGCAGCAGGAAGGTCTGTGGGTCATCCTGCGGCCCGGCCCATACGTGTGCGCGGAGTGGGAGTTCGGCGGTTATCCGGCGTGGCTGCTGAAAGACCCAACCACGATTGTGCGCTCTTCCGATCCCAAATTCATGGTCCCCGCAACGCGCTGGATCAAGCGCCTCGGCCAGGAACTGGCGCCGCTGCAGGCCGGCAACGGCGGGCCGATCCTGCTGGTGCAGGTCGAAAACGAGTACGGCTCATTCGGCAGCGACCACGCCTACATGGAGGCGAACCGCCAACTGCTGCTGGGCGCCGGCTTCACCAAGGCGCAGCTTTACACCGCGGACGGCCCCGGCGACATCGACAACGGCTCGCTGCCGGAGTTGCCGGTAGGCATCAACTTCGACGGCAACCACGCCAACTCGGCCGAGAAGTCCTTCGCCACGCTGAAGACCAAACGTCCCGAGAACCCGATGTTCAACTCCGAGTTCTGGGCCGGCTGGTTCGATCACTGGGGCGGCCCGCACGCGCACACCAGCGCCGAGACGCAGGCCGCCAACCTGAAGTGGGAACTCGAGCAGGGCTACTCGGTTTCCATCTACATGTTCCACGGCGGTACCGACTTCGGCTGGATGAACGGCGCGAACTCCAGCGACGCAAAGGCGACCGAGTACGAGCCGGACGTCACCAGCTACGACTACGACGCAGCGCTGGACGAGAGCGGCCGGCCAACGCCGAAGTTCTTCGCCTTCCGCGACATCATCGCCAAAGCTACCGGCGTTACGCCGCCGCCGGTGCCAGAGGTTGCGCCGCCGATCGCCATCGCGCCGTTCAAGCTGCGGAAGCCGTCTCGCTGTGGGATACGCTGCCCAGGCCGATTGAGAGCGACCACCCGCTGGCCATGGAGGACGTCGGCCAGAACTACGGCTGGATCCTCTACCGTGCGCGGCTTTCGAAGGAACCGGTCGAACTGACCTTCCACGACTATGCCCGGGCATATTTTGACGGGGAGCCTGTCAAGCTCTTTTGCGCAACGTTTAAGGATGGCGGAGACCTGAGTCCCATCCCGTCGGTTTATGCCTGCGACCGCCGTCAGGGCAACGGAGCGTATACCGTCCATGCGGACGCCGGCGCCAAGGAGAGGCAGTTTGATCTCCTCGTTGAGAACACGGGCAGGATTAACTACTCACACCAGATTGAAGGGGAGCGCAAGGGAGTGATCGGATACCAAGCGCCCGCGCAGGGCGCGCCGGTGAAATGGCAGATGTACCCGTTGCCGATGACGGACCCCTGGGCGCTGCACTTCACCAACGCGCTGTGTGTCGGGCCGTGCTTCTACCGCGGAACCTTCAACGTCGATCATCCGGCGGACACGTTCCTCGACACCAGCCAGCTCACAAAAGGCCAGCTCTGGGTGAACGGCCACGCGCTGGGGCGCTTCTGGAACGTCGGCCCGCAGAAGACGCTGTACGTTCCGGGTCCATGGCTGAAGCCGGGCGCGAACGAGATCATCGTCTTCGACTTGGACGCGCATCCGTTCGCCACCGTGCAAGGCCTCACCAAGCCGAATCTGGGAAGCTAGAAGCCCAGGGAGCTGCCAGGGTAAGATCCGTGCGCGTTCTTGAACGCCATGACGGGCCGCGTTCAGGCTTGCTTATTTCGGCCGAAGGATTTCATGCGGATTCGCCTCCTTGGGGTCCCCAGAAAATCGCCCAGGTGATCAGGTCGTCGGTGAAATCCGCGAAACGATGCTGCGTCTCTGCCGGAACGAACAGTACGCTCCCTTCGCCAAACCTGTAAGCCTGGTCCGCGATCATCAGCGTACCCGAGCCTTTCATGACGATATAAAGCTCGTCCTGCGAATGTTTAGTTTGGTAGTCGCGGCCGCGCGGTGCGAAGACGAGGACCGACATCGTTCCGTGTTCAAACATCGTTTTATCCCAAACTCCTTCGGGCCACTTGGGCGTCGCGGGTAGAGGCAACTGCGAGAGCGCCGTTTTCAACTCAATGACCATGCTGTCCTTTGTCCCTTCCTAAGCAGATGCGTGCGAAATAGACCGCTACATATAGTCCACGCCGTACTGAACGGGGATCTGGGTGAAGGCGATGCGGGTAGGCGCGGACTCCTTGGCGGGCAGCATGCCGGCGAAGTGCAGTGTGGTGTGGCCGTATTTCAGGTTCAGTTTGTCCATGGTGGCGGCGAGTTCTCCCCGATGGTCCTGATCGCCGAACAGTGAGGCCTGAAACTCGCTTTCCGGGATCAGGTTGTGCAGCGTGACCCCGACGAAGAACGGGCGCGCGAACTCCGGGCCATCGGGCCGCTTGGCCCACGCGCCGCGCAGGGCTTCCAGCAGCGTCAGCGTGTCGTTGCAGGCGGGGAAGCGCGCCTCGATGCCCCAGCCGGAGTGGCGAATGCCGGATTGGTGTTTCTTCGACTTCAGGCGCTCTGCCTGTTCTTTGTTCAGCGCGTAACGAATGGCGACGTGCATGGCGGCAGTGTAGAAGTGTTCCATCCTTAATCGCATTGCGGCCTTGTGCAGCAGCTTGTGCGCGACCGCCCACGCACCTTCCGGCGAGCGGTGTTCGGGCGCCATGACGTGGGAGTGGCCGAGGGATTTCTGGATGCCGGAATCGACGGGCGCGCCATCGTCGCCGGTTTCGGCGCCGCGCAGCCAGTGGTAGAGGCGGTCGCCCCAGACGGAATCCCACAGGGCGTGCATGCCGGCCCGGTCGAGGGCCAGAAGTTGTTCCATCGTCCGAATGCCCTTGGCGTGCAGGCGGATTTCGGTGCGCGCGCCGACGCCGGGCAGGTCGCGCAGCTCAAGATGCGCGATGGCCCGCGGCAACTGGCTTGGCAACAGCCCGATCAGCCCGTCGGGCTTCTGCATGTCGCTGGCAATCTTGGCCAGGTAGCGGTTGGGCGCCATGCCGATGGAGCAGCGCAGCGTTTCGCCCACGTCGTCCTTGATGGCCTGCTTGATGGCGAGCGCGATCTGGCGCGCTCGCGGCGGTTCGCGTTCGCGGCCCATCAGCTCGCAGACCATCTCGTCGATGCTCGGCGTGTGCGCAACCGGGCAGCAGCGTTCGACGGCCTCGGCGATGCGGTGGGAGTAGTCGGCATAGACGCCGTGGTCGCCCTCGACCAGGATGATTTCCGGGCAGATCTTTTTCGCTTCGCCCACCTGCGTGCCGGTCTTGATGCCGAGCGCCTTGGCCTCGTAGCTCGCGGCGATGCAGACGGTCGTATCGGCGAAGGTGGGCACCACGGCCAGCGGACCGTCGCGATACTCCGGGTGCAGTTGCTGCTCCACCGACGCGAAAAAGGAATTCAAATCGATGTGCAGGAAGCCGAACCGGTCGGTGTCGCCGGACTGGAACTGGCCGGGTTGTAGCTGGTCTGTCATGGCGAATCGACTGCGATCCGGGGTACCCCCACCCAAGAGTCTCCGAGTGCCCCATCATATTCGCTTTTTGTTTACTGCCGCGGTGGAAATCCGGCTTTGTTCGCAGCCCATGAGGTAAGCTGCTCCGGGAGGACGGAACGATGCGGGGGGTGATGGCCGGGTTCGTAGCGGCAGGGTTGGTTGCGGCGGGCTTCGCGCTCGGAACAGGCTATGCCCAGGACAACGACGCACCCAGGGTCGTGCGCGGGCCAGTTTCCCCGGTGCCAGGTGATCCCGATGCCTCCGCCGCGCTGGCTCAACTCGGTTATACCCGGGACTCAGTGGCTCCGGTGAACGACGCGGCGACGGTCGACCAGGTCCACGAGTACCTGCGGGTGAGCGGCGAAGCGGACGCGTACCGGACCCGCTGGATTGCCGCCCTCGACAAGGACTATCGGACGCTGGCGGCGCCGTACTGGCCGGAGTCGTTTCGGACGGCGATCAAGGCGGAGATGCAGCGGACGGACCTGACGCCAATGTACGTTGTCATGTTGCAGCACGGCGTCTCGAAGGAGCTGATGCAGGACGTGCTGGATACGTACCACACGGTGGGGGCGACGCTGTTTGTTGTGTCACCGGCAGGCTTCCGGCTGCGGAGTGCGATGGCCGCCGTGGCCGCCGACACAGACAGGTTGACGCTCGCCGAGACCCTGGGGACGATTCAAAAGGTCTATGCCGGATATAAGCCGCAAATTGAGGCCGCGCGGGTGAAATACCTGGCTGACCATCCGGGGTATGTCGGCAGGTGAGGCACTACCGATGGCCGCGACGGCCGAGAGCAATTTCCTCCGGAAATGACAAACAAAGAAAGTCGATTGCGGAGATCCCGGGCTGCGCTGGGGACTGCGGCGGTGTGGCAGCGGGATTTTGGCAGCCCGATAGATATCCAGGAAGTGCCCGAAAGATAGGTAGGCCGAGCGGTTGCGTTCGTGTACGCTCGCTTATCTAGGTCACAGTATTCCCTCGGACGGCTCATCCCTCACTACCAGGGGATGAGCCTTTTTTTAGGGCCATAACAGCCGGCAGGGCATTCCCCGGGACCAAAAAAACTTGACGCCGGGCGAGCCACGTGTATAGTGTGCTAATTGACTAGTACACTTGTTGAGCGGGTTTGGCGACTGCTCTGCGGAATGACCAGCAAGAAACGCTACGGGATGGCAAACAAGCAACGCCGATGATCTTTCGCCTGAATCCGTCAACCGGGGCTCCGCTTTACATCCAGCTGATGGAGCAGGTGAAGCATGCGGTGGAGACAGGCGCCCTGCGTGAGGGCGACCAGCTGCCGACCATCCGCAAGCTGGCCGAGGAGCTGGTGATGAACCCGAATACCGTGGTCCGCGCCTACCGCGAACTGGAGCACGAGGGCGTCCTGGAGCTGCGGCATGGGTCGGGCGCTTTCATCAAGGAGTCGGCCGGCGGCCGGGCCAGCGTAATTCGCAAGGCGCAGGCGGTCGCGCAGCCGGCGGTAGAGCGGCTGGTGGCGCTGGGGCTGACCGAGGACGAGATGCGACGGGTATTTGAAAGCGAGCTGGCGCGAGCCGGTGCGGAACCGAAAACGGAAGTGGGAGGAAAACGATGAGCGAGTTGGTGATCCAGACGGAGCAATTGCAAAAGGCGTTCAAGGGGCAGCCGGCGCTGCGCGGGCTGGACCTGCGCGTGCCGCGCGGGAGCATCTTCGGGTTCCTCGGGCGCAACGGCGCGGGCAAGACCACCACCATCAAGACGCTGATGGGACTGTTGCGCGCGGACAGCGGATCGGCGCAGGTGTTTGGCGTGCCGGTAAGCGATGCGGACGGCGCAGTGGAGATTCGCCGGCGAATCGGCTTTGTCACCGAGGACAAGGAGCTGTATCCGTATATGACGGTGGAGCAGATCATCCGCTTCACCCGCGGCTTCTTCCCCAAGTGGCGCGACGACCTGGCCGTGCGCTACCTGGAAATGTTCGAGCTGCCCGCGAAGCGCAAGATTCCGGCGCTGAGCAAAGGCATGCGGTCCAAGCTGATGCTGTTGCTGGCGATCTGCCGCGGGGCGGACCTGCTGATCCTCGACGAGCCGACCGACGGGCTGGACCCGGCCGCGACCGAAGACGTGCTGCGCGAACTGGTGGCGATTGCGGCCGATTCGGAAACGACGATGTTCTTCTCGTCACACCAACTGGCGGAGGTGGACCTGATTGCCGACCACGTGGGGATCATCGATCGCGGCCGGATGATCGCGTCGGGCTGCCTGGACGATATGAAGGCGCAATACCAGCGCGTGCAGGTGGTGCTGGCCGATGGCGTCAAGGCTCCGCCGCAGTGGGCGGAGGGCGCCGAGCATGTGCGGCAGGAGGGCCGCGTGGTCTCCATCTTGGCCAGCCACAACGCGGATGCGATTGCGGCGCAGGCGCGCGAGTTGCCGGGCGCGACCGTGGAGCGGTTCCCGGTGGGGCTGAAGGAAATCTTTTTGGAACACGTGAGGGGGAACTAGATGCTTTGGTACAAGGGTTGGCTGGAAACGCGGCTGCGGCTGGTGTTCGCGCTTGGCGTAGTGGGATTTCTTCTGCTTCAGAACCATTCGCTTCACTTCGCGATGTCGGGGCGAGGCCGGCAGTCGGCCATCGCTGACGGTCGTCGGCTTTATGATCCCGGCAGCGGTTGCGTCACATCGGCGCGATGCTGGCGGGGGCCGGGATCAGCACGCAGCCGGCGTTCCAGGCTACCAAAGGGATTCATGGCTCGACGCTGTATCACGCTGTCGCTGCCAGTAAGCCGGCTGCGGCTGGTGGCGGTGCGAGCGTCGATTGGATGGCTGGAGGCCATGGAGTGACGGCGGCGCTATGCGGCGGCATCTGGCTGGTGACTCCGGTAGTGAGGGCGAGCGCGACCTGGACGGAGATATTTGCGTATTCGGCGACAGTGGTGGTGTGCGGGTCGGCGATGTATTTCCTGTCGGTGCTACTGGGGACGGTGCTGGACGATCAGTGGCGGGTGTGGGGAACGCTTATCGCCGCCGGCGCGCTGGGATGGCTCACCAGCCGCGCGAGCATTGCCGGAGTTTGCGGACATATTTCGCGCGATGGGGAAGGACTGGCCGATAGTGGCGCATGCGATGCCGTGGGCGCCGATGGGGTTCGCGGCGGGATTGTCTGTGGCGTTCTTCTTCGCAGCGTGGAGGGTGGCACAGGCTCGGGAGTATTAGGAGGAAACGGATGCTTTGGTACAAGGGCTGGCTGGAAACGCGGTTCAAACTGCTAATCGTTGCGGCGTTGCTGGTGGTCTTCTTCGTCTTCGTGGCGATACATCCGGGCCTGAGGTCTGGTCACGGGGCGAGAACCGCCGCCGGGGTTGCCGGCGCGGAGACGCCGCTGGAAACCATATCGACGATTTGGATCTTTGTGTTGCTGGCGGGCGCGGGGATTGTGACGCAGCCGCCGTTTCAGGCGACCAAGGGCATCCACGGATCGACCCTGTATACGCTGTCGCTGCCGGTTAGCCGGCTACGGCTGGTGCTGGTGCGGGCCGGCCTGGGATGGCTGGAGAGCGCGGCCGCGGTGATGGCGATGTACTTCGGGGCGTGGCTGATCTCTCCGGCGATGCGAGAAAGCCAGACGCTGATTGAGCTGGGCGAATATGGGGCCATCGTCCTGGTCTGCGGGTCGGCGCTGTATTTCCTGGCGGTGTTTCTGGCTACGTTTCTGGACGACCAGTGGCGCATCTGGGGCACGCTGATCGTCTTCTTCGCATGGATATCGCTTTCGATACGCGGGATGCTGCCGGAGTTTCTGGATGTCTTCCGCGCGATCGGGAAGAGCTCACTGCAGGTGGTGCACGCAGTACCGTGGGTGCCGATGGGGTTCTCGGCGGGATTGTCGGCGGCGCTGTTTGTCGCCACGCTGTGGGTGGCGCGGACGCGGGAGTATTGACCGGCGTCAGCGGTGGCCGATGGCGAAGGTCAGGCCGACCTTGGCGTTCAAATCGTTGCGCCAGTCGGCGTGGGGATAGAGGAAGACGTACTCGGCGGGCAGGACCATCAGGCTGACCCACGGCCGCAGCGGGATGGAGACCGCCGCGCCAGTGGCGACCAGCGCCTCGTTGGTGATGGTGCCGCCGGAAGAGGCGCGGACGTCGCCTGACTCAAGGAAGATGGCCGGCTTGAAGTGCCGGGTGGCGAAGACGCTCTTCGCCAGGCCGAGAGTGTAGCCGTGAGCATTCAGCGAGCCCTTGCGGTTGACGCCGTAGTAGTTGGTCGAGGAGAAAAATGCGGTGTAGCCGCGGCCCAGAGTCACAGCGGGGCGCACGTTCCAGCCGCTGAGATTGACGCGGTAGCCGCCCTGGTCGGCATAGAGGTACGTGTACGCGACGGTGAGTGAGGCGATGGGCTGCTTCTGCGGGCTCTCCTGCGCCGTGGCGGCGAGCGTGGAGGCAGCGAGCGCAAGTAGGGCAAGGAGTCGCATGGGGACCGTCGCGAGGGACGAGTGTGGTGTCTCTGAAGTTTGTTCCCTGATTGAATTGTCATCCTGAGCGCAGATTGGCGCGCCTTGCGCCAATCGGAGTCGAAGGACCTGCGGTTGGAACCTTGACCTATGCAATCAACTTCAGAGACACCACACTAGTTACTGGGACTAGTTACCAGTTGTAACAAGAAGGGCGGCAAGCAGGGCAGTGAATTCGTCCCGGAAAGCGGGCCGCTGGTAGTCGCTGGTCGAACGCCGATACCAGTAAGCGGCGTTCCCGGCGTCGCCTTCCTTCCGATGCAGGTAGGCGTGGACGGCCATCGCGTCTCCGGTGGCCAGGTCGTTGACGAGCGCGTGGGCGCGGGCCCAGTCGCCCTTGGCGTCCCACCACAGAGCTTCGAGCGCAGGCGAGAGGCCGGGCGGCGGATCGGGCTGGTCGAGCGAGCGGGTGAAGGTGGCGGAGTCCATGGACTTGTCGGTAGTCAGTAATCAGTACTCAGTAATCAGTAAGTCCGTGGGCGGTGGACCGTGGTTTCTATTATGAAGGGTCAGCGCTGAGCAAGCGACAGGGCGGCTTGTTTGACGCGCGGAAGCGATGCTCGTAGGATGGGCTCGCATTTCGCCCTGCGCGCCGCACGTGCGCCAACCCCGGAGACATGCGGGCGAGATGCACATCCTACAGCACAGGAGTTTCCCATGGCAGACCAGGGTTCCGACACGTTTCGCTCGTCCGGCGCACAACTTTCGCCCGCCAACGCCACCACGCGCCGCGACTTTCTGCTGCTGGCCGGAATGACCACGGCGGGAGCAAGCCTCATTCGCCCGGCGGCGCTGTTTGCCGCGACGGATGCGGCCGCGCCAATGAAGATCCTGGTGCCGGCGAACGCGCATCCGGCCATTCAATCGGCGGCGAAAATCCTGGCGAAAAAGCTCTCGCTGGACGAGAGCGCGATCGCGACCTACGCCGGAGCCCCCAGGCCCACGGCCGGCGCGATTTTGCTCGCGCTGGCGAAGGATGGCAAGCTACCCGCGACCGATGCGCCGAAAAAAGATGGCTATACGGTAACGTACACCGGCGGCGTGACCGTCTACGGCGCGCGGCCGCGCAGCCTGCTATATGCCGCGGGCGAGCCGCAGCACTGGGCTGGATCGCCGCGCACGACGCCCTACCACCGCAATCCGGACTTGGCCATCCGCACCGCGCAGGCGCACACGGATTACCCCGTAGCGGAGCAGGTGGCCATCTTCAGCGCGAACATGTTTACCGCCAACCTGCGCGCCGAGCCCGCGCTGCAGGCGCTGCCGGACGTCTTCAACGCGCTCAGCGCAGCCGACCAGAAGCAACTGGTCGCCGCCGCCGCGGACCACACCGCGGAGAACGCCGCGCGGGTAAAGGAGTTCCACGACGCCGACGTCGAGGTCTTCGCGCTGCTGCCCTACGGCAACAACTTTGCGACCTGGTCGGCGCCGTTGTATGCGGCGACGCTGAAGGCGTATCCCACGGCAAAAGGCACGCCCATGGAGAACTCGCACGAGAGCGCCGCGCTGTGCCCCAGCGATCCCCTGACGTGGAAGGTGATTGAGGCGTACGTGAAGGAGTGGGCGCAGCAGACGCAGTCGGACGGCATCTCCGCCACCTTCTGGGACAACTACTCAGCCTTCTGCCAGGACGCGCGCTGCAAGGCGAATGGGCTGGACAAATTTCCCAACGAGCTCTACGAGTTCATCCATCGCTACCACGCGCTGCTGCAGCCCATGGGGCAGCGGCTGCACCTGCGCACGTGGTCGTCGGGCTGCCCGCACTGGCTGGGGACGAACTATGTGCATGCGCCGGGGTATGGGCAGTTCGGGCTCTCGCATCCTGACCTGTGGGCGCGCGTCATCAAGGAGACGCCCGGCGATGTGCTGATGCAGACCAAGGTCTACCACTCCGACTGCGAGCCGGATGCGCGGTTTACCACGCTGCTGGGCAAGTGCGCGCCGCATACGGAGATTGTGGAGTACCAGATGGTGGGGCAGTTTATCGGGCGGCAGTACTTTCCTGCCTCGACGGTGAACTACACGGCGGCGACCATGCAGAAGTCGCTGAAGCTGATCGGCAGCAACGGCGGCGCGGAGATTTACGCAGGCGGCACCAGCCAGCCGCCCAGCTTCGATATCTTCGCGGACATTATTAATGGCCACTGCGTCTTCTTCTGGCGCGAGCTGGCGTGGGATGTGAACGCCGACGTGTCCGCGCTGTGGCACACGTGGGCGAAGGGTATCTACGGCGAGGCAGCCGCTCCCGCCATCGTCACCTTCATGCGCGCCAGCGAGGACGCATGTACCTGGTGCTGGTCGCCGCTGGGGCACGGGTCGTCCACCAACGCGGATTTCGCCGGAACGATTGCGCGGCGCGAGGTGCTGCTGCGCTACACCAACCGCTACTATCTGCCGGAGTATGCCGCGACCCTGGAGCCGACGCTGGAGAATGTAACCAAAATGGAAAAGCAGAAGGCCGACTGCATGAACCAGCTCAACGTGATGGCGGCGGCGCTGGAGGCTGCGCGGCCGCACCTTACCAAAGACCAGGATGCCGAGTTGACGACGCGCTACGACTGGTTCCTGCACTTCGCCAAGTGCAACACTACGCTCGACCTGAGCCTGTGGCGCTTCCGCTACCTGCGCGCGCTGGCGGCCAAGCTGACCACCGATCCCAGGCAGATGCAGGAGCTCGCCGACGCCTACGACCTGGTGGAGGCGGAGCAGACGAAGCTCTTCCAGTTCGATCCCGCGATGAAGATGAGCTGCTACCGCGTGCCGCTGGGGCAGTTGGGCGCGCGGGCGATGAACCTGGGCAATCCGCGCTCGCTGATGCACGAGATTTATTCGCAGTCGCTGGCCTACGTGATGGAGAGCGTGGGGCCGGACTACCTGCCGAAGGAGTGGCTGCGCGGCCCGACGCCGCGAATGGATGTTCCGACCGGTGCGCCGGGCGCGCCGCCGCGAACACCGGCGGCCGGGCGGAGGGGTGGAGCTACGCCGGCGGCAGCGCCGCAATAGAGCGCGTACCTCAGGAGCTAGAGCCCCCCTTCTATCAGAGCTTTCTTGGCGCGGCTGAAGCCGTGCCCTTAACGAAAAAACGGGTGCCCCGCAGGAAGTCCATCGTAGATAGTCAGTCGGCTGGGGTAGTTGGTGCAGTTGAGATGGGGTATTCGGCGGGCGGGGATAGGAGACCGGGAGCTTTCTCGTTCTCGTTAAGGGCACGGGTTCACCCGTGCCGTAGAAGCTCTTTTCGCCGACGGGCTTTAGCCCCTGAGGTACACCTCGTAAAATGACCGCATGGCGATTCCTTCCCGAGCACCACGCCTGGGCACGTTTTTCATTACGACCGCGACTTATAATCGTCGCCGACTGTTTCAGGTTTCTGCGAACTCAGAACTCTTCCTCGAAACGCTGCAGCACTATCATCGTGAGGGTCACTATAAACTTCACGCGTTCGTTGTGATGCCGGATCATGTTCATCTGATCGTGACGCCCCAAGGCATCACGATTGAGCGCGTGATGGGGCTGATTAAGGGAGGCTTCTCGCACCGTCTGGCGTCGAGCTTTCCTGTGTGGCAACGCGGATATACGGATCATCGCATTCGCGACGCTGAGAATATGGAGACGAGGCGGACGTATTTGCACTTGAATCCGGTTCGCGGTGGGCTTGTTGTGTCAGCTGAAGAGTATCGCTACTCTTCAGCATATCGGCCGGCGGAGAATTGACCTCAGGGGCTGAAAGCCCCTGAGAATGTTGACAAATGCGCTTTTTCGCTAAGGGCACGGATTTATCCGTGCCATAAGAGCCACAGAATCATCACCCTCAGGGGCTGAAAGCCCCTTTTCTTTTGGCGCTTTTACGGCACGGCTGAAGCCGTGCCCTTAACGGAAAAACGGACCCTGGCCGGGGACGCCGGATTTCAACTTCGACAAGCAATGACGCCATTCTGTGCGGCTAGGGGAGGGATGTGATGGAACGACGGGAGTTTGTGAAGGCGGCGATTGCGGCCGGGGCAGCGCTGGGAGCACAGGAGTCGAGCGCGCAGGCGGGTACTCCCCAGGATGGCGCGAATCCCACATCTCGGAATCGAGATGTGGGGCACCCGGAGTACTACCAGCTGCGGACCTACACGCTGCGCAATGGACCGCAGACGGCCCTGGTGCAGGGGTATTTTGAGCGGGCGCTGATTCCGGCGCTGGGGCGGATGGGGATGGGGCCGGTGGGCGCGTTCAAGCTGGACGTGGGGCCGCAGACGCCGACCTATTATGCGCTGATTCCGGCGGCTTCGGCGGAGGCGCTGGCGACGCTGGACGCGCGGCTGGGTGCGGATGCCGAGTATGTGAAGGCGGCGGGCGGATTTCGCGATGCGCCGGCTGCGGCGCCCGCGTTCGGGCGGGCGGAACGGACCATGCTGGGGGCGTTTGCAGGCTGGCCGAAGTTGACCGCGCCGAAGCCGGAGGATGGCAAGCTGCCCAAGCGGATCTTCCAGATGCGCACCTACGAGAGCCCGAGCCAGGTGGCGCATACGCGCAAAATCGCGATGTTCAACGAGGCGGAGATAGCGATCTTCGTGCGGAATGGCCTGGCCCCCGTATTCTTTGGCGACACTTTGCTCGGCGCGCGCATGCCGTCCCTGACCTACATGCTGACCTTTGCGGATGTGGCCGAGCTGACGGCGCACTGGGCGGCGCTCAGCGCGGATGCAGCGTGGAAGGAATTGCGGGCGCGGCCCGGAAATACCGATGCGGAGATCGTAAGCAACATCTCAAATCTGTATTTGAGCCCGCTGGAGTGCTCGCAGGTCTAGTTGATAGTTGCTGGCGCGCGGGACGGGTTATTTCAATCCGGTCCACCACAGCAGGCCGAGGAATAGGACCTGCATCGGCGCGCGAAGCCACAGCGGTGTCGCCTGCCTGCCTCGGATGGTAAGACCTTGGCGTGCGGCTTGGATATTTGCCGGAAACAGCGCGAGCAGCAGGACCATCAGTCCGATGCTCGCCACCGGGGCCAGCGGAGTGAGCAGCCCGATTGCGCCCAGCAGTTCGCACACTCCGGTGAGGAACACCATCAGCATGGGGCGGGGAAACACGCGGGGCACCATGAGCGCCATGTCGTGCCGGGTCCCGGTGAAGTGGGCGATGCCGGTGAACGCGAACATCGCCGCCAGCGCGTAACGGCCCGAAACCTGCCAGCCCGCCAGCGCGTGCACACCCAGCGCCCCCACCCCGCGGAGTGCCAGCCATGAGCCGAACAGCACAATCAGAACAACCATCTTCTCGCCACCCTTCTACATTTTGCGGGATGGACCCCAGGCATTCCCGCACTCCGCCGAGCCGTGTCAAGTCCCCGCCCGGTGGAAAACCCCCGAACTGCCTCAATCCACAACACATCTCTTTTCCGCCGGAATACAGTTGAGTTATGCTCCGTTCGGTACAATTAAAGAGGGGCCAAAAATGCGCGGAATGAGTATGCGGCAAACTGAGTGGAACCGAACCGGCGGCGACGCTGCGGGGGGGGTATGTATCAGATGGTTATTGTCCTGAGAGGGACTCCACTCCGCTAACTCCTGCTGCATCAACAAAAACAGAGGGTATACCCCCGGGGGGGTGGGGTGATCCGGGACACAGAGGGTCGAAAGCACGGAGAGAGCGATGGGCGTGCGGGGTGCGGTTGCGGTTCTGATCTTGGCAGCAATGCCGGTTGCCGGCGGCGCGGCTGGGGCGAAGGATTCAAATGTCCAGCCGTGGGTCGCGCTCGGGGTGCAGGGCAAGCTGGTCTACCGCACGCTGCCGCGCGGCGATCATATTGTCGATTTCTCCTACGCGGGGTACGGCGGTGGCGGCGTGCCGCTGCCGCGCGTGGCGGTGGCGCGGACGCTGACGCCGTCCGGCGGCGACGATTCGGCGGCGATCCAGCAGGCCATCGATGCGGTGTCGCAGCTGCCGCTGGGCCAGGATGGCTTTCGCGGCGCGGTGCTGCTGGGACCGGGGACGTTCCAGTCGAGCAAGACGCTGACCATCGCGGCCAGTGGAGTGGTATTGCGCGGCAGCGGCGCGGCGACGACGCTCAGCGTCACCGGCGATCCGCATATTGCCGTCGCGATTGCGGGCGACCTTCACGTCAAGGGAGTCGGCAGCGTGGCGCACATTGCGGATGCGTATGTGCCTTCGGGCGCGCAGACCATCACGCTGGACGATGCGTCGCAATTTGCAGCGGGCGACACGATTCGCATTACCCGGCCTACCACGTCGGAGTGGCTGCATTTTATGGGTATGGACCAAATGGAGCGCGACGGCAAGGATGAGAAATGGGTGGGTCCACGGATTGCGACGGTGCGTACGGTGACGGCGCGCCAAGGCAATGTGCTGAAGCTGGATGTGCCGCTGACCGACTCGTACGACCGCAAGTATCTGCCGGCGGAAGGCGCCGAGGTGCTGAAGATCGAGCAGCCGGGAAGAATCGAGCGGGACGGGCTGGAGAGCATCCACATGGCAGCGCCGCCGCGGTCGCCGGACTTCCACGGCGAGTTGTTCCAGGCGGCCCAGCTGAAGGATGTCCGCGACGCATGGGTGCGCGACCTGACCGTGGACGACACCACCGAGGGCGTCGAGGTGGGCGCAAACACGCAGCGGGTGACGGTGGAGGATGTAGCGTTCCATCACACGACGACGGTGACCAGTGCCGCCGAGCCGGCCGACTTTGTGATGCGCGGCGGCCAGATCCTGGTGTTGCGCTGCAGTTCGACTGGCAACGACGAGTTCTACGTCATTACGGGCGCGCGCAACCAGGGACCGAACGTGGTGATGGACAGCGTGTTTCATGGCGATGGGCGAGTGCAGCCGCACCAGCGCTGGTCGACCGGTCTGCTGGTGGAAAACGTGCAAGTACCCGGCGGCAGCATCGACCTGATGAACCGCGGCGAACTGGGCAGCGGCCACGGCTGGACCATGGGCTGGGGCGTGGTGTGGAACTCGTCGTCGGCGACCGAGCTGATCCAGATGCCGCCGGGCGCGGCAAACTGGTCGATTGGCAGCACGGGGCAGCAGGTGGGCGCGCCGATGAAGGTCGTCGGCGTGCGGGCGCGCGACGCGGGGCCGGATTTGCCGCAGGGATTGATTGAATCGCAGGGCAGGCAGGTAAACCCCGAGAGTCTGTACCGGGCGCAACTGGCGGAGCGGCTGGGCACGGGCGCGCTGAAGGCGCTGGATCCGTAAGGACAAGCGAATCGCGCTGGACACAGAGGAAGAACGGGCGGGACGTATCAATAGATAGCGTTTGCGCTGCGGCAGAAATCAAACCGGCAACCCGCTACCTGGCCTTGAGCCAGGTCCACCAAAGAAGGCCGCAGGCTGAGCACTTGTACCGGAGGCCAAACGGGCATCCTTGCGTGCAGCCGCTATGGTGCTGCCGCCAGCAGCGGAGGTAACGAACCATCATGCGAAGCTCCTCGATGGGATTGGGCACAGGGGGGCGAACCCTGGACCGCAAGCATCACTATAAAGCATCGGTGCCGGCTTAAGGATCGTGTGCGGCGATGAAAGCAGGCAAAGAAAACCGGGAGGCTGCCCAAGCAACCTCCCGGCTTCGTCGCGATGGGTTTACAGACCTGGGAAGGTTGTTCGCCCTGCGATGTCGACTTAGATGCCCGGCGGCCCGTCGGGCGAGCAGCCGGCGATCATGGCGAACGTGCCGCTGCCCGTGTTGAAGACCAGGCCGTTGAAGCGGACGTTGCTGCCCACGGCGATGGCCGGCGGTGCGGTCGCTCCTGCCGGCGTTGGCGGCGGCCCCGCGGTGGCGGTGTCGGTGTAGACGGTGACGGTGGGCACACCGCTCAGCGTGGTGAACGCCGAACCGCTGTTGAGCGTCAGGGTGTATTTGGTCCAGCTGCCCACGGTGGAGATGGCCGTGACGGTGCCGCCCAGCGTTTGCGGAATCAGGTAGACGTCGGCCGCCGTCGCGCTGGTTCCGCTGGTGGTGGACGCGACCACGCCCACGGTTTGCCCCGCGGTCAGGTTGGCTGCGGTAAAGGTGGGCACGAAGGGCAGGTTGGTGATGGAGACGAACTGCGGCGCGGCGGCAAAGACCGTCGAGCCGTTGACGGTAATGGTGTAGAGCGAGGATGCGACGGCGGTCGGCGCCACGTTCGGGCCCAGCCCTTGCATGACGGCCATCTTGAAGCTGCCGGAAGCGACCGAGGTGACAGGCCCGTTGAGCAGGTTGACGGGTGGCTGGCCCGCAACTGCGGGGGGCGCCAGCTGAATGCGCGTCGCGAGCAGGACGGGTGGCAAATTAGCACACGCATTGTTTAGTGGGCTGCATCCGCCGGACACGATGAAGTCAACCTGGACGAGTTCTCCGGCGGTGAGTGACGAGAGCGAGCTGAAGCCCTGCAGCACCGTGGAACTGTCGGTGGTGACGGTGAAGTTGGGGCCGCTGCCGGGCTGCAGCACCACGGAGGTTCCGCTCACGGAGACGACGGTGGCCATCTGCTGCATACCGGTGCCGTTCTGGCCGGCGGGAGGCACGGCGCTGGCCGGCGGCACGGGCATCACCTTGAAGACCGGGGTGACGGTGACCGTGGTGCCGGAGATCGCGACCGACTGCGAGGCGATCAGGTCAAACAGCAGCGAAGTGTTGGCGTTCGAAACAGTGAACGGTGTGGGGAAGGTGAAAGTGAAGGACGTGGTGGCCAGGGTCGGCGTCACGCTCATGGCGGCGGCCGTACTGCTGACGTAGGTGATCTGTGGGTTGGAGAAGGTGATCACCGCGGAGGTATACGTGTCCTGCGGGATGCTGGCCGTGACCAGCGGCGCCTGGATGCCGTTCAGGTGGCAGATTTCGATGGTGGTCGGCGTGCTGAGAACGGTGGCCGACTTGCCCGCGGAGTCATTCAGCACAATGCTGTTGATAGTCAGGCTGAAAGACAGCAGTTGATCGCTGGGGGCGTCGGTGATGAGCACCGGGACGGACACGGCCGGCGCGCTGACCGTGTTATTGGAGTTCGGCGTGGCGGAGGTGGAACATCCGGACAGCAGACCTGCGACGAGGCCGAAGCTGCCGGCAACGCCGAAAATACGGGAGATTTTCTGGGTGAAGGTCGTGCGAGCGTTCATTGGAGTCTCCGTACGGGACGTGAAGCTGTGGTTCCTGTTCGGCTGCAATAGACGGCGACGCCGCCCTGCGGATTACACAGCCGGCGAGAATATTACGCCGGTTGCGGGCAAACGCTACTAAAAAGCGCGGGCGCGCCTATGAAAATCCCTGCGTGGCGAGAATTACGTTGCGAATGCGGACCAAAGGAGTCGTCGAGGGATGGAACGAAGATGGCGAGGCACTCTGCGGGCCGGGAAGCAGGGCGGGTGAGTCCCGGAAGGTAAGGCGCGCCCTGGGGCCGGGTCTGGCGGGATTGTTGAATTCGATGCTTAGAAGGTCTCCGGCGCGACCGGAAACCGCCGGGGCCATCCGGACCGAGGCGATTGACTCGAGTGGGATGGTAAGCGCAGCGGGCTCGCCGGCGGCTTGAGGAAGGAACGCCAATGTGGCTGCGGTGACCACGATTTGGGCCGGGTGCGAAACGCCGGTGGAGGCGTTGAGATACTGCACGGCAAAGACGGCTTTGCCGCCATGGACAATAGCCGCGAGGGCGGTATTCTCTGCGTCGAGGCCGCTGACGCCATTGGCAGCCTTCCTCTGCGCCGACTCCAGGGCCAGGAGGGTGGGTTTGTCCGTGGGCTGGAGCCGCAGGGGCTGGCGAGCGGATGCGGCGGACGACGAGGGATTGCCGTTGGCCGGGCTTGGGCGCTCCATGCCGCTGGAGGTCGGGGAGGCTGCGGGCGAAAGAGCCAGCGTAGGGTACGCTGCGCCGGAAGAGCCAGAAGACGGATGGCTGCGCTGGGCTGAGGAACCGCGCTCGACCAGGGCACCGTAGGTCCGGCGCATGATTGAGCCCATGGTTTGGGAATCGACGAGGTTAGGCGCGTTGGTGGGGCTGCTGGAGGCGTCGGATGAGGCGGGAAGATTGAGGGCATGGGTTCCGTTGGCGCCGGCAATGATCGGCGGCATGCCGGAGGGGATAACAATGGGGGGAACGGCCGGGTGGAGGGTGGTGAGGTCCGCGCCGGACCCGGCTGCACTCTGGGCGGCAGCATCCGGGACTTTTTGGACTGCGGCAGCCTGACCGGAGGCAGCCGGGGCGGACGCCGGCGTGCTTGCTGCGAAGGAACCGGGAAAGACGGAGGCAGACGGCTGGCCCTGGCCGAAGATGAGGCCGACCGCAGCCATATAGACGACTGCGCCGCCGGTGATGACCACCGTGAACAGGGCGACGAGGCCGAGCCCGGCGGAGCCGAATTTTCTTGCCGGGTGTACGCCGCGCAGTTCGCGGTAGAGGCCGGAGAGCAGTTCGCGGGATGGTTCGTTGCACAGCTTTCAGCAGAGAGACGTAGGCGCCGGCGAAGGTCTCGAGCTGTGCCCGCAGCCCGGGGCCGCTCTTTTTCCGGCGCGGCTGGGGTTTGCTGTCGGGCGTGATGCCGTAGTCGGCGATCCAACTGTCGCGCAGGCCGGACAAAATGTCTGCTTCCGTCTGGCCGGGCCGTTCGCTCGTCTTCGGTTGGTGGGAGTCCACAGGAGTCGTTCCCGCGGCGCATTCGTTCTCGTCTGCTGGTACCCGTCTTGGGCGGCTCGCGCTGCCTGGACGACGATCCTGCATCCACCGGTCAGGGACATCAGGGTCGATCGCCGCGAGCGGCCATGAACGAAAACCGGGGTCGAACCTCACCGTGAGATTCGTGGATCATTCCCAACCTAGCAGCGGGCGGGAAGGCTTGTCTGTACCACCAAAGCGGGGTATGGGCCGGGGCGGCCCCATTTTAATACAGATGGCATCCAATGCGTGTGCCCAATTCGCGCATGGGAATCTCTCTCTAGCGTGTCTAAGCTGCCTTGGCGGAGTTCAAGCGGATGGGGCGGACCTTTTTGCGTTTGGCGCGGGAAGCGTGCCAGAAGTCGTAGTCGCCCTGAATCTTAAACAGCAGATCCGGTGACGCGAGGCCGAATGCTTCGCTGATCTTTATAGACATTTCCGGGGTAACACCCGCGCGCTCGTTGATGACCCGGGAAAGCGCTACGCGGGAGACGCCGATGTGCGCGGCAAACTGCGTAACCGTCATGGGAATCGCCGGCAATGCGTCCTTGATAATTCTGCCTGGGTGGGGTGGGTTGAACATCTGCATGGTCTCGTCTCTTTTCAATGGTAGTCTCGGTAATCCACTAGAACGGCGTCAGTTCCTTCAAAGCGGAAGGTCATCCGCCAGTTTCCATTTACCTTCACCGACCAGTGTCCGGCCAATTCTCCTTGGAGCTGGTGAAGTTTCCATCCGGGAAAGTTCATACCCTGCGGTAGCAGCGCCCGATTCAGGGTCATGAGTTGCAGCTCAAGCTTGCCTGCGTGCGCGGGTTGGATGCCGGCCTTCGACCCGGTGCGAAAGAACCTTTTCCAGCCCGGCGTGCCTGAACGAGCGGATCACACACATGAGTGTGTCGCGTAGCGTTACGCTTGTCGAGTAAGTCTTCAGCTCATGCGGAGCGCGCGATGGGCAGGGTGAAAGTGAAGACGGAGCCGTGGCCGAGTTGGCTGGTGACGCTGATGGTGCCGCCGTGCGCATTGACGATGGCGCGGCAGATGGCGAGCCCCATGCCGGTGCCGCTGACCCGGCTGCGCTGTCCCTGGCCGCGGTAGAACTTGTCGAAGATCATGCTCTGCTCCATGGGGTCGATGCCGGCGCCGCGGTCGGCGACGCTGATGGCGAGCATGCCCCCCTGGGGGTCGGCAGAGAGGAAGACCGGCTGGCCGGGCGGCGAGTATTTGACGGCGTTGCCCAGCAGGTTGGCCAGGACTTTCTCTATCCAGTCAAAGTCGGCGAGCACCGGCGGTAGCGTGCTGGCGAGAGAGAGACGGAACTCGCGGTCGGGATAGGCGGCGCGGCTCTGCTCGACTGCGGTGTCGATCAGCGCGGCGACGGACAGCGGCTTGATCTCAAGATGGACCTTGTGCGCGTCCAGTTGCGCCATTTCGACGGCCTGCTCGATGAGGTGGTTCAGGCGGTCGGATTCCTCGTTGATGACGGCGAGTAGTTCGTGGCGCGCGGGCTCGTCCAGCGCCTGTTGCGTGAGCAGCGCGGTGATGGATGCCTTGATGGAGGTGAGTGGCGTGCGCAGTTCGTGGGTGACGGAGTCCAGCAACGCGGTACGCAGGCGCTCGGTCTCCTTGGCGGCCTCGGAGCGGGCGGAGTTTTCCAGCGCCTCGGCGCGCTCAATGGACATGGCGACCAGCCCGCTGAGCGCCTCCATGGTCTCGCGCGAGAGCGTGGTAGCCTCCAGCAGAAGCGCGCCGTTGGGACGCACGCCGATGCGCAGGGGAATGGCGGCGGGAAAGCCGTCTACCGGCGGGCGATACAGGGGTTGCAGCATGGCTTCGCGCAGATCGCGGACGATCTCCGCGCGGCTGCGTTCAGCGTAGCCGGTGGGACTGTGGGCGGATTCGGAGTCGGGCGCCCACGCCACTTTGGGGCTGGAGATGCGCTTGGGATCAGAGAGATAGATGCGGTCGCCGTCGGCGATGTAGAGCGTTACCGCCGGGCTGTTGAAGGCGTTGGCGACACTGGAGGGGATGAAGTTGTAGAGCTGCGCAACATTTTCCGGCTGCAGTAACTGGCGGCCGAGACGGTAGAGCATCTCCGACTCGTGGCGGCGCGCGTTGGCCTCCTCGCTCTCTTCGCGGATGCGCGAGGCCAGATGACTGGCATAGATAGCCGTGCCCAGGAAGGCGAACAGCGCAACCCAGTTCTGGGTGTCGGCGATGGTGAGCGTGCCGACGGGTGGCAGGAAGAAGTAGTTGAATGCA
This sequence comes from uncultured Acidobacteriaceae bacterium, assembly GCA_963764735.1. Classification (GTDB taxonomy): domain Bacteria; phylum Acidobacteriota; class Terriglobia; order Terriglobales; family Acidobacteriaceae; genus Edaphobacter. The sequence continues at coordinate 2,583,327 of CAVXTS010000002.1, read as the reverse complement.
ACCGTGGCGGCGATGGATGCGGCGACCGCGTAGCGCAGGCCCCAGTTTCCGGCGAGGATGAGAACCAGCAGCAATAGGGTGAGCGCGACGGTGGAGTTGTTGGCGTGCGGTACGTAGCGGCGGTAGAGCAGTACAATACCCGCGAGTGCCAGAGCCGCGATGAGCCACCGCGCCGAATCGACAATGCGCTTGGTATACACACCCGGAATTGTATACAGCAATGATGCCGCGCAAACGGCACTTATGACCTTTTAACGGGTTGGCTTCTATAACTGGAATGGGGAAAAGCGCCGCCGCCCGATCCAGCCGGCAACCGAAAGTCCCGAGGAAAGTCCGATGAGCACAGCGCCGCCGCGAACCAAGACTCCCGAGGAATGGCTGGCCGCGGTGGGCGGGCAGAAGCGCGGACGCTTCAAAGTGTTTCTGGGCTACGCGCCGGGCGTGGGCAAGACATTCAGCATGCTGAGCGAGGCGATTCGCCGCAAGAGCCGCGGCGAAGACGTGGTGATTGGCATTGTGGAGACGCATGGGCGCGCGCGAACGGCCGAGCTGACCGAGCAACTGGAGCAGGTTCCGCGCAGGCAGCTGGAGTACAAAGGCACGCTGTTCGAGGAGATGGACGTCGATGCGATCCTCCGGCGCAAGCCCGAGGTGGTGCTGATCGACGAGCTGGCGCACACCAACATCGAGGGCAGCCTGCACGCCAAGCGCTTCCAGGACGTGCTGCAGATTCTGGAGGCGGAGATTGATGTGCTGTCGACTCTGAACATCCAGCACGTGGAGAGCATTACGCCGAAGGTGCAGAGCCTGACCGGCATCACCGTCCGCGAGACAGTGCCGGACTGGGTGCTGGATCGGGCCGACGAGGTAGTGCTGAGCGACCTGACGCCGGAAGCGCTGATGACGCGCATGACCCGCGGCGACATCTATCCGCAGGAGCGGGTGGAGCGGGCGCTGTCCAACTTCTTCCGCCGCGGCAACCTGATCGCGCTGCGCGAGATGGCGCTGCAACGGGTTACCCGCGCGGTGGATCGCACCCTGGACGACTACGTGGAGCGCAAGCGGCTGAGCGGACACTGGCAGATCGCCGAACGGGTGGCCGTGTGCATCAGTGCCAACCCGCAGTCGCGCGACCTGATTGCCCGCGGCGCGCGCATGGCCGAGGCAATGAACGGCGAATTCTACGTGCTGTACGTTGAGACCGAAGAGGACATGCCGGAGTCGCGCCGTCGAGCGCTCGAAGGCAATATTCAGTTTGCCGAAAACGTGGGTGCGCGGGTGGTCCGCCTGAAGGGCTCCAGCGTCCCAGTAACCACCGCGGAGTACATCTCCAAGAACCGCATCACGCAGGTCATCTTCGGCCGGTCGGCGATCAAGGGCTGGAGGAAGTACCTGTATTATCGTGCGCTGGGGAAGTTTATGTCGCAAGCGCCGCATGTGGATGTGCACATTGTGACGCAGCAGGCGAAATAGGACCAGAGACAGTCGACAGTAGTCAGTCAATAGTAGTCAGGAATGGCCGGTAGGAAGAGAGACAGTAGACAATAGGCAGTCAACAGTGGTCAGAGATCCAGCGGAACACTGTTTTACTGACGACTGTCTACTGTTTCCTGGGTTCGAGGTGCAAGATGCAAATCCTGATTGTGGACGACGAGCCTCAGATTACGCGGGTCTTACGGACTTCGCTACAAAGCAATGGGCATGAGGTGAGGGTGGCGCAGGACGGCGCCGCCGCGCTGGCCCAGTTCCTGAAGGCGCAGCCGGAGTTGGTGATTACGGACCTGGCCATGCCCGTCATGGACGGCATCGAGTTGACCAGGGAGATCCGCGAGCGCTCGCAGGTGCCTATCATCGTGCTCAGCGTGCGCAACCAGGACGCCTCCAAAGTGGCCGCGCTGGACGAGGGCGCGGACGACTATATCACCAAGCCATTCAGCATCCAGGAACTGCTGGCGCGGGTGCGGGTGCAGGCGCGCCGGCTGGCGGCGAAGGAAGACGTGCAGCAGAGCCTGATCGAGCTGGGCGACTTCCGCATCGACGTCGAGCGGCACCAGGTGATGGTGCGCGACGTGGAGGTTCGGCTGACCCCGAAGGAGTTCGACCTGCTGCTCTACTTTGTTCGCAATGCGGACCGCGTGCTCACCCACAAGACGCTGCTGAAGGCGGTGTGGGGGATGGCCGGACTGGACCAGCCGGAGTACCTGCGGGTGCTGGTGGCGCAACTGCGCAAGAAAATCGAGCCGGGCGGCGAGCCGCAATACATCCTGAGCGAGCCGTGGGTCGGGTACCGACTGAGTCCGCGGCCGGAGGCGGCCGGCGTAGACCCGGAAAAGTCGGATTCGCCATCACTTACAAAATCTTAACGTCGTTTCTACGGCTTTCCTATGACACTGCCTGTTCCACTGGTCCTGTGACTTTTGCAGCGCTCGAAGCAACAGGGCTGCAGAGTACAGGAGTCCGGGACTATGAGCGATGTCATATTTGCCGCAGCTTCCGTCGTGTTCTTTCTCATCGCCGTCGCGTATGTGAATGGCTGCGACTCGCTGAAGGGCGGTGGCGACAATGCTTGAGAACATCCTTCTGCTGCTGCTAACGGCCGGCTTGCTGGTCTACCTGGTGTACGCACTGTTACGGCCGGAGAAATTCTGATGACCCCGAATGGTTGGTTGCAAATTGGCGTCTTCTTCGCGGTGCTGCTGGCGCTGGCCAAGCCGATGGGCCTGTACATGGCCCGTGTCTACGAGCGGGAGAAGACATGGCTGGACCCAGTGCTGGGCCCCATCGAGCGGCTGCTCTACCGCGTAACCGCGGTGGACCCGAAGGCGGAGATGGGCTGGACCCAGTACGGCGCGTCCATGCTGATCTTCTCGCTGGCGACAATGCTGCTGACCTACGCGGTGGAGCGGCTGCAGCACTGGATTCCGTTGTGGAACCCGCAGCATCTCGCGGCGGTGGAACCCTGGCTGGCGTGGAGCACCGCGGCTTCATTTACCACCAACACCAACTGGCAGGCGTACGTGCCCGAGCAGACCATGAGCTACCTGACCCAGATGTTTGGGTTGGCGACGCACAACTTCTGGTCGGCCGCGGTGGGTATGGCGCTGGCGATTGCGTTTATCCGCGGCATCGCGCGCCACGAGTCGAAGACGCTGGGCAATTTCTGGGTGGACCTGACCCGCGGTACGCTATGGGTGCTGGTACCCATCTGCGTGGTGTATGCGCTGGCGCTGGTGTCGCAGGGCGCCATCCAGAACTTCAAAGCATACGATACAGCGACGCTGCTGGAGAAGCAGACCGTGACGGCACCCGGCCCCGATGGCAAGCCGGCAACCACCGTGACGACCACCCAGACGATCGCACAGGGACCGCTGGCCTCGCAGGAGGCGATCAAAATGCTGGGCACCAACGGCGGCGGGTTTACCAACGCGAATTCCGCGCATCCCTTTGAGAATCCGACGCCCCTGAGCAACCTGCTGGAGATGCTGTCGATCTTCCTGATTCCGGCGGGGCTGTGCATTACATTGGGCAAGATGACACGTTCGCCGGCGCATGGCTGGGCGGTGTATGCGGCGATGTCGATTCTTTGGTTCATGGGCGTGCTGACCTGCTACTGGGCGGAGTCACAGCCCAATCCGCTGCTGCATGGCGTGGACCAGCACGTGGTGCAGACCGGGCCGGCGCAATCTGCGGGCGGCAACATGGAGGGCAAGGAGGTCCGCTTCGGCATTGCCAATTCCACGCTGTTCGCGACCATCACTACGGACGCAAGCTGCGGCGCGGTGAACTCCATGCACGACTCCTACATGCCGCTGGGCGGCATGGTGCCGCTGGCCAACATCATGATCGGCGAGATCATCTTCGGCGGCGTCGGCGCGGGCATGTACGGCATGCTGATCTTTGTCATCCTGACGGTATTCATTGCCGGCCTGATGGTGGGGCGCACGCCGGAGTACCTGGGCAAGAAGATCCAGGCGTACGACGTGCAGATGGCGATGCTGTACCTGCTGATCTTCCCGCTGATCATCCTGAGCTTCGCGGCGGTTTCCGTGCTGTTTCCGTTCGGTACGTCCAGCCTGTCGAACCACGGGCCGCATGGCCTCTCGCAGATTCTCTATGCTTTCACGTCGGCAGTGGGCAACAATGGGTCCGCATTTGCCGGACTAAATGCGGACACGCACTGGTACCTGGCGTCGCAGGGGTTTGCGATGCTGGGCGGTCGCTTCCTGATGATCGTGCCCATGCTGGCGGTCGCAGGCAACCTGGCGACCAAAAAGATTACGCCGCCGTCGGTGGGCACGTTCCCGGTGACGTCGACGTTGTTTACGGTGCTGCTGGTCAGCGTGATCCTGATCGTCAGTGCGTTGACGTTCTTCCCGGCGCTTAGCCTGGGGCCGATTCTGGAACACCTGCTGTTACGGGCGGGCCACAGTTTTGTGTAATGCAGCAAGTCAGCGAAGCGTGAGGGATTGAGATGAGTGCAGCGGCACATACAGGAACGGCCAAAAAGAGGAATCTGTTTGATCCGGCGATTGTCCAGCGCGCCACCCTTGACTCGCTGAAGAAGCTGAGCCCGGCGGAGATGGCGAAGAACCCGGTGATGTTCGTGGTTGAGGTAGGCTCGGTGGTCACCACGGTGCTGCTGTTCGTTCCGCACCACGGCCATTTCGGCTTTAACCTGCAGATCACGCTGTGGCTGTGGTTCACGGTGCTGTTCGCCAACTTTGCCACGGCCATGGCGGAGGGCCGCGGCAAGGCGCAGGCAGACGCGCTGCGCAAAGCGAGGTCCGAGACCACCGCGTACAAGCTGAAGGCGAACGGCGAAGTGGAAGAAGTGCCCAGCTCGAAGCTGCGCGTCGACGACAAGGTGCGCGTCGCGGCCGGGCAGATGATTCCCGGCGATGGCGAGGTGATCGACGGCGTGGCCTCGGTGGATGAGTCGGCCATCACAGGCGAGTCCGCCCCGGTGATCCGCGAGGCCGGCGGCGACCGTTCAGCCGTCACCGGCGGCACGCGCGTGCTCAGCGACGTAATCGTAGTGCGCATTACGGCCAACCCCGGCGAGACCTTTCTGGACCGAATGATCGCACTGGTGGAAGGCGCGGAGCGGCAAAAGACGCCCAACGAGATTGCGCTGAACATCCTGCTGGCTGGGCTGACCATCATCTTCCTTTTGGCGGTGGTCACGCTGCAGCCGTTCGCCGTCTATTCCAGTGCGCCGCAGACAGCCTTTGTGCTGATCTCGCTGCTGGTGTGCCTCATCCCGACGACCATCGGCGGCCTGCTTTCCGCCATCGGCATCGCAGGCATGGATCGCCTGGTGCAGCACAACGTCCTGGCCGTCAGCGGCCGCGCGGTGGAGGCTGCGGGCGACGTGAACACCCTGCTGCTGGACAAGACCGGGACCATCACGCTGGGCAACCGCCAAGCCTCGGAGTTCATTCCCGCCGCCGGCGTCACCAGCGAAGAGCTGGCAGACGCAGCGCAGCTTTCGTCGCTGCCGGACGAGACGCCCGAGGGCCGGTCGATCGTGGTGCTCGCCAAGGAGATGTATGGCCTGCGTGGGCGCGAGCTGGCAAACCTGAAGGTGGAGTTCATTCCCTTTAGCGCGACCACGCGCATGTCCGGCGTAGACATGGAGGGGCGCAGCATTCGCAAGGGCGCCGCCGACGCGATTGCCAGATACCTGCAGGAAAACGGGTCGATTCTTCCGGACGAAGTGCGGGTGACGGTCGACAAGGTGGCTCGCGCGGGCGGCACGCCGCTGGTGGTGGCGGAAAACGGCCGCGCGCTCGGCGTCATTCACCTGAAAGACATCGTCAAGGGCGGCATGCGCGAGCGTTTCGACCAACTGCGCACGATGGGCATCAAGACCATCATGATCACCGGCGACAACCCGCTGACTGCGGCGGCGATTGCGCGCGAGGCGGGCGTGGACGACTTTCTGGCCGAGGCCAAGCCCAAGGACAAAATGGACCTGATCCGCCGCGAGCAGGCGCAGGGCAAGCTGGTGGCGATGACCGGCGACGGCACCAACGACGCGCCCGCGCTGGCTCAGGCCGACGTAGGTGTGGCCATGAACAGCGGCACCCAGGCGGCCAAAGAGGCCGGCAACATGGTCGATCTGGACTCCAACCCGACCAAGTTGATCGAGATTGTCGGCATCGGCAAACAGTTGCTGATGACGCGCGGCGCGCTGACGACGTTTTCGATTGCGAACGATGTCGCGAAGTACTTCGCCATCATTCCGGCGATGTTTGCCGGGGTGTTTCCGGTGCTGGCAGCGGTGAACATTATGAAGCTGCAGACGCCGGAGTCGGCCATTCTGTCGGCGGTCATCTTCAATGCGCTGATTATTGTTGCGCTGATTCCGTTGGCGCTGCGTGGCGTGCAGTACACGCCTATGTCGGCAGCGGCACTGCTGCGGCGCAATCTGTGGATCTACGGATTGGGCGGCATTGTTGCGCCGTTCATCGGCATCAAGCTGATCGATATGGTCATTGCGTCGATGCATCTTGTCTAGTGGTTAGCTGCGGGTTGTTCGTTGCGAGAGGCGAGAGTTATGAGGAAGCACATAGTTACGGCGGTGCTGTACACCCTGGTCACGGCGGTGCTGCTGGGCATCGTCTATCCGCTGGCGGTCACCGGACTGGCCCATGTCATGTTCCCGAAGCAGGCCGACGGCTCGTTGATCGAGCGCAATGGCACCGTGGTGGGCTCCAGCCTGATTGGGCAGGCGTTCGACGGGCCGGGATATTTCTGGTCGCGGCCGTCGGCAGCCGGCTCGGGCAACGGCTACGACGCGTCCAACTCGGGCGGCTCGAACTACGCGCCGACCAATGCCGCGCTGGCCACGCGGGTTGCAGCGTCGGTGCAGACGCTGAACCCCAGGGGAGCGGATCCGGCGGTGCCGATTGACCTGGTGACCGCTTCGGCCTCTGGCCTCGATCCCGACATTACGCCGGCCGCGGCCTACTACCAGGTTTCGCGCGTCGCGACGGAGCGGCATCTGAACGAGGACGCGGTGCGCAACCTGGTCGCGGCGCACGTGACGCCACGCCAGTTCGGCCTGCTGGGTGAGCCGCGAGTGAATGTGCTGGAACTCAACCTGGACCTCGATGCGATGGCGCCGGCCGCCGCGAAGTAGAAACGACCGGCTTGGCGTCCTATCGCAATTCCTGCGTAACTGTATCCCGAAGTCACTGCGCTTAAGTCGGCGATCCCAGAGAGCGACGACCTTGCGCAGAACATGAATAGCCCCAGCAACTCACGAATTGCCTTAATTCGCGGTTGGGGCTTGGTCAAAATGGTCGAGGATGAGGGCCGGTAGCACCAGGGGCTGTTTTTCCAGCCTGAGGCCGAGCTGCTTGCGGAAGGCGTCCTCCACGCTGATGCCCTCGACCGGGGCGGGTGTCGCATCGCCGGTCCGCTTCGCCTCCTGGGCGGCAGCGGTGGCTGCTATCCGAAGCGTATGACCCGAGGTGAAGAACAAAGTGAAGTCATAGGAGCCGGCCAAACCGGTCTTGTCGGGAACGCGATTCTTTACCTCAGACCCTGCCATGGCCTGCACCCGGTCGGCGAACTGAGCCATGGTGACATTCTGGCAGTGGAACTCGCTATCGTAGGGCGATCCGGCGTAGCGGGCCGGCTTCCCGCCCTCCAATGGGCCGAATTTGCAGAAGCTGCGCGAGTTGGGATCAGCCTTTTTCATCTTCGGAGTTCCCCCGAGCAGCACGTAGGCATCCGGCTGGGTCCACTCGCCCCAGTGGTATCTGATCCCGAAGCGATCGACCAGGAGCTTCTGCAGCATATTGGCGAGCTGGTCCGGATCCTGGTTGATTGTGCGCCCGTCGATGTCCGGCGGAAGTTTGACCACGATGGTGAATCGCGTCTGAGGGAGCAGCGGAAGCGCATCGCCCAGCATTAGCGCCGTCGGCAATTGCCATGCCCGCGTAATCAGCTCCGACAACTGCATGCTCGAGAACGTGATCTGGGAGCCGGTGGGGCGAATTTGCGACTGCGGGTCGGTGTCAGCGGCGAGGCGAATGCTGGCAACCTCAAACTCCAGATCGGGAAGCGCTGGAACCAACTTTGCGATCTCCGGCGGATTAGGGGTCGGGGTTCGGTCCACCTTGTCCACGACGAAGGCAGGCTGGGGTATGTCGCCGCGCGTCACCGCCAGGCCAAGCTGTTTGGCGAAGGCATCGGTAAAGACGCGCGCGCGGTCGTCGCGCGTGTGTACGTCCGGCCCCAGCAATAGCTTGAGCGTGAAGTCGTAGGGCTTGGTCAGTCCCGTGCGATCGACGATGGGATGCGGGAAGTCCTGGTCCCGGGCTGCGATGAACTGCGCCGTGGTCTCAGAGGTACAGGTCAGAGTGAACTGCGCCGGATTCGCCTTGTCCTGCGCACCCTGGCAGTTGCCTTCGGCCTCTGGAGCCTTCGCCTCCATCAGCTTCGCGCCCTCCTTTGCCACCGTCACGATAAAGCCGGGCAGTGGGCGGTCCTCGGTGTGGTACGCCAGGTGAAAACGCTCGGCGAGCACGCGCTTCAGGATGGGACGGAACTGGTCGTTCGCATTTTGAGCACTCGCGGGGCCGGCATTGAAGCCTGGAGCCTTCAGCGTGGGGATCCTCGCGCTGACATCGAAGCGGTCCCAGTCGATCCAGGTGGGTCCGCCGACGATGGCCGCGTTCTCCCGGTCGTCGTCCTGTTCCCCCAGGTCATAGGCAAATTCGATCATCTCGAAGATCGTTGCGCCGCGCATGTCGAACCGCTGCTGGCTGACATTGGTGTGGAAGATGATCGACCTGCGATAGGGCGAAGCATGCACGTCGACGATGAGGGGTTCAGTTGAAGCTGCCGCCGGCTGCTTGGTGGGGGCTTGCGCTTGCGCAAGAAGGATGGAAGCACCGGAAACGAAGAAGAGAGCGAAGGCAAGGCGGACGATCTTCAATGGCGCTCCAGGGACCAGGGAAATGCGGCGGTGTGTCCGGCGAAATGTGTTGGAAGAAGGATTTCGCCAACGGTTCATCATCCAACATTACCCTGCGGTTGAAAAGCGACCCTGTGCGGGCAAGCGCGGACGGCCCCGCGGGCAGGGGCGCGGCGTGTCGATGTCCGCACCCCGGAATTTGGCATTTCAGGGTGGTCCAGGGGCGATTTGGATACGCACATCGCTTCGACAACCATGATTTTGCATCCATATACTAAGCGGTGCTTCGTGTCCGGCCGAGTACGTGACTCTTTTCCCCTGGAGCGCCCTATGACCAAGCTGACGCCTGCGCAGTTGCAGCAATACAACGAAGACGGATTCATCGTGTTGAAGGGCATGCTCAAGCCCGCGGAGATTGCCCTGCTGAGCCGGACCGCGCGGGAAGACCGCGTCCTGGACCAGCACTCGTTCGGCAAGGCCGACGGCGAGGGTGGAACCGTGCGGTTGTCCCTGTGGAACCACCCGACCGATACCATCTACGGCGCGATTGCGCGGTCGGAATCCGTCGTGGGCGTCGCCGAGCAGGTACTGGGCGGTGAGGTGTACCACTATCACTCCAAGATGATCATGAAGGACGCCAAGGTGGGCGGCGCCTGGGCGTGGCACCAGGATTACGGCTACTGGTACCAGAACGGCGTGCTGTTCCCGCTGCTGACCTCGGCGTTTATCGCGGTCGACCGGGCGACCCGCGAGAACGGCTGCATGCAGGTGATTAAGGGCTCGCACAATCTTGGGCGCATCGACCACGTGTTGACGGGCGAGCAGGCGGGAGCAAACCAGGAGCGAGTGGAGGAGATTCTGAAGGTCCTGCCGCTGGTGTACGTGGAGATGGAGCCCGGCGATGTGCTCTACTTCCACGCCAACCTGCTGCATCGCTCGGACCAGAACCGGTCGGAAAATCCGCGCTGGTCGATGATCTGCTGCTACAACGCCGCGCGGAACAATCCGTACAAGGAGTCGCACCACCCGCGCTACACCCCCCTGGCGAAGCTGCCGGACACCGAGATTCTTGCCGCCGGCAACAAGCGCTTTGCCGACTCCGACGAGAGCGTGTGGCTGGACACCAGGGACGACGTCAGCGCCAAAACCCTGCAGGATGCCTGAGCATGGATCGACTTCGCTGCTACTTCAACCGGCTTGCGCTCCATGGCCTGGGCCCGCTTGCCGATCCTGTGGCCGCGATTAAGGAAGCTGGATACGACGGCATCCAACTGCTTGATCCCATCGACCCTGTCACGCTGGCGCGGGCGCATGGGCTGGGCCTGGGGGCCTGCGGCAGCGCCCGCGTCAATCTGCCGGAAGAAGCCGGACCAATGGTGCGCAGAGCCGCGGATGCCGGCCTTGAATGCCTGACGCTGCATGTCGGCTGGGGCATGGAATCCGACGACGAGGGAGCGCTGCTCATCGAGTCAATCCTGGAGGCCGGCGCGCGGCACGGGTTTCCGCTGTACGTAGAAACCCATCGCGCAACCCTGTTCCAGGACATGCAGCGGACGGTCGGCTTCGTCGAGCGCTTTCCGGAACTGCGCTTCAACGGCGACTTCTCCCACTGGTACACCGGGCAGGAGATGGTCTACGGCGGCTTCGAGGCGAAACTGGCCTTCATCCAGCCGGTGGTGCAGCGGGTGCGATTTGTGCACGGCCGCATCGGCAACCCCGGATGCATGCAGGTTGCGGTCGCCGAACATGATCCCGCGCCCTACGTGGCCCACTTCCGCACGCTGTGGACGCAGTGTTTTGCCGCGTATCTGCGCGACCCCGCGCCCCAGCAAGGATTCATTACGTTTACGGTTGAGCTGCTGGCGCCGGATATTTTTTATGCGCGAACTTTTCACGGGGCGGAAGAGTCCGATCGCTGGGAGCAGTCGCTGCTGCTGACCCGGATCGCAAGGGACTGCTTCGCGGAGGCGGCGCGCTTAACCTCAGTTAGCGTCCGAGCGATCGAAGCTGAAGCCCTCAGGTAGACGGGCACCGCAGTTGTCCGAGTCGTCAAGTTCAGCGTGTCTCCACTGAGGCCCGCAGCCTCACGGCTGGGTTTTCGCCCCATTTTGTTACGCGCAGCGCGACTCCTTGCCACAGATTACGTCCAGAAGTTCTCGATCTCTTCCAGCGTTTTGCCCTTGGTTTCCGGCAGCCAGCGCTGGATACCGAAAAAGCCCAGCGCGCACACGCCGGCGTACAGCCAGAAGGTGCCTGCGGTCCCGAGACGCACGTTCAGCAGCGGGAAGGTGTAGGTGAGCACAAAGCATGCCGCCCACAGCGAGGCCGTCGCAATGGCCATCGCGGTTCCGCGCACGCGGCTGGGGAAGACCTCGCTGAGGACGACCCAGGTCACCGGCGCCAGCGTCATGGCATAGCAGGCGATGGCGGCGACAACCAGCGCCAGCATATGCACGCCGCGGCTGCGCTCGCGGAAGAAGAATCCGAGGATGAGATAGATCGCGGCCAGCCCGGCGCAGCCGCCCAGCATCAGCACGCGACGGCCGCTGCGGTCTACCGTGGCGATGGCGAGGAAGGTGAAGACCAGCATGGTGATGCCTGTGACCACGATGTTGATCAGGATGTCGCTGAGGCCGTAGCCGGCGGCGCTGAAGATGTTTTGCGCGTAGTTGAAGATGACGTTGATGCCGCACCACTGCTGCAGCACCGCCAGGCCTATGCCCAGCAGCATCACGTAGCGCAGCGGTTTGGCCAGCAGCATGCGCAGTTCGGTGGACAATTGGTTGCCGTGCTCGCTGGCCCGGACGCTCTCTTCGATTTCAGCGAGCACGATAGTTGCGCTGGCTTCGCCGCCCAGCTTCACCAGCGTTCTGCGCGCCTCGTTTTCGCGGTCGCGCAGCGCCAGCCAGCGCGGACTCTCCGGCACAAACAACATGCCCAGCAGGAACACCGCCGCGGGCACTGCGGTCGCGGCGAACATCCAGCGCCAGCCTACCGCGGCGTTGCGCAGCAGCACGGCGGCATTGCACTGCGCCACATCCCCCGGCCCGCGGAACTTGGCCAGATTGCAGTTGTCTCCTGCAATCACCCAGTTGGTTACCTGCGCCAGCAGGATGCCAATCACGATGGTCAGTTCATTCAGGCAGACCAGCCGTCCGCGCATCCCTGCCGGGGAAATCTCCGCAATGTACATGGGGCTCAGGCTGGACGCGAGCCCAATGGCGAGGCCGCCGCACATCCGCCAGGCCACGAACTGGTCAAACGTTCCAGCTGTGCCGGTGCCGATGCTGGACACGGTAAAGACCAGTGCCGAGGCGAGCAGCGCCGGCTTGCGCCCGAACTTTTCGCTCAGCATGCCGGAGAGCATCGCTCCGGCCAGGCAGCCGACCAGAGCGCAGCTCATGGCCCAGCCCTGGACTGCAGGCGAAGTCAGGCCAAAGTGGGCCTCGTAGAACGGCTTTGCTCCGCCAATCACCACCCAGTCGTAGCCGAACAGCAGGCCGCCCAGCGCCGCCACTCCAGCAATCCACCACACATACCATTTGCGAGGAGTCATCCCAGCCACTGTATCGCCGCCGCGCCGGGCTGTCACTACGCGGCAGATATGGATTCTGCGCGCAGGCGAATAGGTCTGGCTGGCATTGCGCGCTTCTGGATGGCATTGTGCGCTTCAGATGCCCAGGAAGAAGCGAAGCATCCACCAGATCAGGAAGAGCGCGATGAGGGCTCCGATGACGTGGGCGATCCAGTCGCCGGCGGTTTTCGGTCTGCCGAAGTTGAACATCTGGGGATGGTACCACTCGTCAGGAGCAGGCCAGAAGTGCGAGGCCCAAAATGCGCAGACTATGATGGCATCATCCTGCGCAAGGAATCCTGGTGGGGCCGACCAGGTAGCTTTCAAGCGCGGCGACAGGCGGCTCCACGACGATGCAGCTACGAATCAAGCGGGCCGTGGAACGAGTGCCGGGCGGCATGATGATTGTGCCCCTGGCGGTGGGTTCCGTCATTACGACGTTGGCCCCGCATGCGGGCGCATTCTTCGGCTCGTTCACGGGTGCGCTGTTTACCGGCGCGCTGCCGATTCTGGCAGTCTTCTACGTATGCATCGGGGCCAGGATCTCGCTGCGCTCGCTGCCCCGGGTGGTGCGCAAAGGCGGAGCGCTGCTGGCCGCGAAGTTTGCGCTGGGGCTGGCCGCGGGATTGCTGCTGGGGCACTTCATCGGGGTTGACCCGATCCGCACCGGTTGGCTGACCGGGTTGTCCACGCTGGCGGTGGTGGCTGCGGTGAACGACACCAACGGCGGGCTATACATGTCGCTCATGGAGCAATACGGCAGCGTCGAAGATTCGGCAGCCTATTCCGTGATGGCGATGGAGTCGGGACCGTTCCTCACCATGGTGTCGCTGGGCGTGGTGGGGCTGTCGGCGTTTCCCTGGCAGACGCTGGTGGGTGCCATCCTGCCCATTGCAGTGGGCATGCTGCTGGGCAATCTGGACCCGGAGTTGCGCGCGTTTCTGGGCGGCGGCGTGGAGGTGCTGATTCCATTCTTCGCCTTCGCGCTGGGCACTACGCTGGATCTGCACCGCGTATGGCAGGCCGGGTTACTGGGCCTCGCGCTGGGCCTGGCCGTGGTGCTGGTTTGCGGAGTATGCCTGATCGTGGTCGACCGGCTGATTGGCGGCAATGGGACTGCCGGCCTAGCTGCCTCAACCACCGCGGGGAATGCGGCTGCCGTCCCGCTGCTGGTAGCTGCCGCGAATCCCCATTATGCGAGCGCGGCTGCGCCGGCGACGGTGCTGGTGAGCGCCAGTGTGATTGTCAGCAGCATGGTGGTTCCCCCGCTAACGGCGCTGTGGAAGGCGCGCCTGAATCGGCTGGCCGTTCGGAAGGGGCTAATCCCCTGAAGACATCGGCTGCGTGGCCGGAGCGGCAATCGGCTTTGCGGCTGCGGCGAGGGCGATGGGTGCAGCAGCGACGGCAGCGGCAGCGGGCAACGGGACAGGCAGTGGGACAGGCACTGGTACTGGCGGCCTGACTGGCCGCAGAACAGGCCGCGGGGTAGGCAACGCGGCATGGAATGGATGGCGGCTGAGCCAGTCCAGCACGATGCGGTTGGCCTCTTCCGGCGCGTCTTCGAAGACGGAGTGGCCGGCGCCCGGTACCACGATCAGGTCGGATGCGAGCAGCTTGCGGTGCAGACGCACGCCGGAGCCCAGGCCGACCGTATAGTCGCGGTCGCCCCACACGAGCAATGTCGGAATCCAGGTGACGCGCGACAACACTCGGCGCAGCCGGGCCCGGTCGGCAAACCAGTTGCGCACAATGGAAAGCACGTGGCGCAGGGAACCCTGGTTGCGTAGCACATCCACGTACTGCTGCAGGCAGCTATCGGCGATGCGGCTCGACCCGCCGTACAGGCGTCCCAGCGCCAGGCGCTGAAAGCGCGCAGGAACATAGGGCAGCATCCGGGCGGCACACCGGCCCCACGGAGTGCTGTACACGCGGGCCATCCAATCACTGGAGCGGCTGTACGGGTTGGCCGGCGCGAACAGGACCAGCCGGCGCACCCGCCGGGGATGCCGCGCAGCCAGCATAAGCGCCACTGCGCCGCCGTGCGAGTGGCCGACGATGTCAGCCTCGGGCAGGCCCAGGGCATCCATAATGGCGACAATCCGTCTGGCGGTGGCTTTCAGGCCTTCGTCCAGCCCGTCCACCCGTTGCGATTTGCCCATGTTTACCAGGTCGATGGCATAGACGCTGGCGTGCTGCGCGAGCGCAGCCAGATTCTGGCGCCAGTCTTCGCTGCAACCGACCAGCCCATGGATCAGCAGCATCGGCGGCCCGGTTCCCGCATGCAGGTAATGCACCCGCGCACCGGCCACCACCACGTTCGCTGTTGCGACCTCCGATTGCGGGGTCTCCTGCTGCATGGCAAGAAATCCTTTCTCGCAAACCAAACCGTCCTAACCCGGCGTTATGGCAAATCACTTCATCGCTGACGCGTAAATCTCCGGAACGACTGTTCAGCTTCGCGCCGTCAGTGCATTGGATGTTGCAGGATAGCAAAGAGTAACCTGAAATCAGCCGACGAGTTACGAGTGAGTAGTTACCAGGTAAAGCTGGAAACCGCGACTCTGTCGGATGGCACACGTTGCGGCTTTGGAGGACGGCCTTGCAAGCACCCCAGGCGCGGCGGATTGTACGGATTGGCCATCGCGGCGCCGCGGGCCACGCCCCGGAGAACACCCTGGCCGCCATCCGCGCGGGGATTTCGTTGGGCGTCGACTTTGTCGAAATGGATGTCCAGCGTTCTGCGGATGGGCGCCTTGTGGTGATGCACGATGCGCGTGTGAACCGCACCACCGACGGCCGCGGCCTCGTCTCCGCGATGACCTGGGAGGAGTTGCGGCGGCTGGACGCGGGCGGCGGCGAGCGCATCCCCAGCGTGGAAGAGGCACTGGCAGCAGCAGCCCGCGGGGGCGCTGGGGTAATGCTCGAAGTGAAGATGCCGGGGATCGCGGGCGAACTCTACCGCGTGGTGCAGGCGTCGGGCTTTTCCGGCCCGGTCGTGTATGCGTCCTTTCTGCCGGCGGAGATTCTCGACATTCACCGGCTTGGTCCGCGGGCGAAAACGCTCGCGCTGATGGAGCGCATTCCGCGGCGGGGAGCAGCGCTGGCGCTCGATGCGGGGGCGACGCTGGTTGGACCGAATTACCGCTTCGTCACCGCCCGGGGGATTCGAGCGCTCCACGACGCAGGCCTGCAGGTGTGGCTCTTCACCGTCAACCAGCCCAGGCAGATCGCCCGCGCCCTCGCGCTGGGGGCAGATGGGATCATCTCAGACTTTCCGGACCGTTTGCCGCAGGCACCGGCGGAGTGAAGTGCGCGGATTCTCGCCAATTCCTGCGGGATAGGGTATTTTCGAAAGAAGCCTCCATACGAACTGCCTCCCACCGTCCTAAAAAGACGTGATTCATGTTTCGGGTCCCCAGTCCTTGGTCGAACTTCGCACACAGAACCACAAATCCTTAGCGGATCTTCATGGCTGTACTGGCAGAATCGAAGCATCCGTCTCGAATCGACTCGAACCAAAGCCCTCAGACCATCTGCAGAATTTGGTATCTGGCCAACAACATTTTCCTCAGGAGACATCGCTTATGTCTACGCTCATGTCGACGCGCCGGTGTATCTTCCGCATGGCCTTCATGGTGGCGATCCTGCTTCTGCTGCCGATCGCAGTTCCGGCGCAGCAGACCACCGGCGGCATCACCGGGGTGGTCACGGACGCGCAGGGCGGCGTGCTCGTGGGCGCCAAAGTGGACGTGGTCGGCGACCAGACCGGCCTCCGGCGCAGCCAGGTCTCTGGCGGCAACGGCTACTACTCCTTCGTCAACCTCCCCATCGGCCCGTACACCCTGACGGTGAAGCATGAAGGCTTCCAGACCACGGTTTTCCCGGGCATTGCAGTGCAGGCGGACCGCACCGCGACCGTGAACGCGACCCTCGCCGTGGGCACGGTGTCGCAGGAGATGACGGTAACCGCTGCTCCGCTGATGAATGCGGTGGACACCACCAACGGCTACGTGCTGGACAAGGCTCAGATTGAAGAGGTGCCGCTGCCAACGGGCAGCTTCACCGGCGTGGCCATCCAGTCGCCGGGGGTGAACGCGGAGCTGCCATCGGGCTCGGGCGCGAACGACGGCCTGGGCAACCTGCCGATCTGGGCAAACGGCCAGCGCGACACCTCCAACAGCTTCAGCCTGAACGGCGTGGACGGCAGCAGCCTGTTCAATGGCAAGAGCACCAGCGAGGTAGGCTCGGCCCGCCTGATCAACTCCACCGGTGTGTCTTCGAGCACGTCCAGCACCGGCGTGATTCCGTCGGCGGCATCGCTCTACCTGTCCATCGGAAACGCCATTCCGACGCCGGCTCCAGAGACGCTGCAGGAGGTTCGGGTGAACGCGTCCATGTATGACGCCCAGCAGGGATCCACTTCCGGCGCGCATATCGATATGGCCACAGCGTCCGGCACCAACCGGTTCCACGGGACCTTGTATGCTCATCGCGGAACCAACTGGATCAATGCCGATCCGTTTTTTTACAAGAACGACGTAGACATGCCGTCGTACTACAAGGACCCGGAACTGCACCGCTATGTGGCGGGCGGGACGCTGGGCGGACCGATCCTGAAGGACAGGGTCTTCGGCTTTGTCGCGTACCAGCATCTGCATGTTTCCGACCAGTATCTGGGCAACTCGTTTCTGGATGTGCCGATCGGCTTGAGCGACCAGACGCGCACGGCGACGGGGCTGGCCTCGATCGTGAATACGAATTTTCCAGGTTCCAACGTTAACGGCGGCAACCTCGGCGGCGGGAACATCAGCCCAACGGCGGTGTCGCTGTTCAACATTCCTTCGGTGCCGGGCGAGCCGGGCAAATGGTTGATCCCGAACGATACGGAATCGGCTTCGCTGTCGCTGCAGCACAACTACAATGCCATCCTGCCGGGAGTGGCGCGCTTTAAGGCGGACATGGCAGTGGCCAACCTGGACTGGAATGCCAGCGCCAAAGAGACGCTGGCGCTGAAGTACTTCTACCAGCACGATCCCACCATTTCGCCGTACTCGTTCTCCAATGTGCCGGGCTTCGCCGAGCACCTGGATTCAGGGGGGCAGGTGGCGGCGATCAACAACACGTTCTTGGTGAAGTCCAACCTGAGCACTACGGAGAATATAGGAATCCTGCGGGAGAAGACCTGGCTGGACAACGACCAACCTTTCGGGCCGGGCAATGTGCCGGGCTGCAACAATCCTTGCTTCGATACGTTTGGGTCCAACTACTTCCCCGGGGTTTCGATCTACAACGTGCTCGGCGACAACTACGCGGGGCTGTTTCCCGCCAGCAACAGCATCCTCAACATCGGGCCAAATGCGGAAGGGCAGGCGCCGAATACAGGCGCGTTCCAGAACCGCCTGATGCCGTCGGCGGATGCGGTGTGGACGCTGGGGCGGCACACCGTCAGCTTCGGCGCCAGCTATAGCCACACCCAGTTGAACACCATCGACCACCGCACCAACACCGGCACCATCGCGACCTCCGACCTCAGCGCCCTGGTGCAAGGGTTCGTATCGCCGGGCAGCGGCACGACCGGGTTCTACGTCACCTCCTTCCTGCAGGGCAACGCCAACCGCTACTATCGGGCAAACCAGGTGGGCACGTATGCACAGGACAAGTTCCAGGTGACGCCCACGTTGAGCCTGACTGCCGGCGTGCGCTACGACTGGGACGGTGGCCTGACGGAGAAGTACGGCCGCATCTTCAACTTTGACCCATCGCTGTATAAGTACACGCCGTCGCCGGGCGAGGTGCCGGGCAACATTCCCTCCAGCAACGGACTGGTGATTGCCGGCAACAACACCAACGGTACCGTGGGCGTCTCCAATACCACCCTGACCGGCCGGCAGTGGGGCATCGCGCCCCGGCTGGGCGCGGCCTGGCAGCCGGGGTACTTCCACAGCAAGGTGGTGGTGCGAACGGGATTCGGCATGTACTACGACCGCGGCGAACTCTTCAGCTATTTCTCGCCCGGCTACGCCATCGGCACGGTGACAGGCGGGCCGTTTGGGGTGAACCAGTCGCTGCCGTTTGTGAACACTACGGTGTGCCCGGCGGGCAACCAGAGCCTGTACGACGGCTACATTCCAGCCTGCGGCGGTGACGGGTTTGCCGCCGGCTATCCCTACACGCCGGTATCGACTCCAACCGATGCAGAGGGAGACCTTTCGCATCCATACGGTACGGTGGCAGCGACCCCGCCGACCAATCCCAAGTCGTCCGACCTGAGCAACTACCTGCCCAACCTGGCGGCGATCGCGGACGGCGGACAGACGGTGTCACTGGGCGTGTACGACCGCGCCAACAAACTGCCGTACACCTACAACTACACGCTGGACGTCCAGTGGCAGCCGCGCAACGACCTGGCCATCGACATTGGCTACGTGGGCAACCTGGGCCGCCACCAGGTGATTCCGGTACCGTTCAACCAGGCGGGCATCGCATCGCCCAGCCACCCGATCCACGGCGAAACGTACTCCTACGGCTATACGGTGGGGGGAGCGACCCTGCCGGGCGGCGGATCGTACGACACCGACTATGAGGGCGGCAACGTGGACCACCGCGTGCCCTACCTCGGCTACGCGTCCGAGTCCATCGACTACAGAGCCGCCGGCGTGGACAGTTACAACGCGCTGAATGCGCACCTGGAAAAACGGATGAGCCACGGCGTGCGGGTCGGCGTGTCATACACCTACTCCCACGCGCTGGATGAGCAGAGCGGCCTCGGCCTGTTCTACAACGGCAACAACCCGCAGAACCTGCGCGGCGGCTATGCGTCGTCCGATTTCGACCGGACGCATGTGTTGAACTTCAGCTACGTCTTCCGCGAGCCAGACCTGGTCAACGCACACACGCTGGAGGGCGACTTTGTCGACGGATGGTCGCTGGTAGGTCAGACCGTGCTGCAGAGCGGCCAGCCGTACTCGGTTGTCGACTTTTCCGGCGCGGTTGGCAGCATCTACTACAGCACCTTCAACGCCGTCACCAACCCGATTGTGCCGCTGGCCCCGGGCTGCACTCCGAAGAGCGCGAAGACGGGCCACTCCGGCGCGTTTGTGGGCGTGAATGCCGCATACACCGCGCTGAATCCCGCCTGCTTTACGGTGCCGGTACTCACGTCGGGGCCCAATGGGGCATACGGTGGCGCGATCCCCGCCTCCGATCCCTTCGAAACCGATTTCACCAACCGGCAGCGCAACATCTTCCGGCAGTCGTTCCAGAAGCGCGCCGACGCCAGCCTGGTGAAGATGGCGAACTTCGGCGACCGCTACGCGCTGAAGTACACCTTCGACGTGTACAACCTGACCAACACCACCAGCTTCGACATCCCACTGAATGAGGTCTCGCAGAACTTGTACTTCAATGCCTTCCCGGCGGCGGGGACTCCGGTGCTGCCGGGCACATGCGACGCGCAGGGCGAAGGCAGCGTGCCCAACAGTTTCTACAATTGCCCATCGGGGGTGGGCATTGTCACCCACACCATCGGCAGCCCGCGCCAGGTGCAGATGTCGCTGGCACTGACGTTCTAGGGGCGGGTACGAGGTTTAGGTAGCTCTAAAGTTGCATACTGCATCAGCATAATTGCGTTGCTTTTAGTTGGAGGGCGGACATATGATCCGACCGCGCGCTGATTGTGGTCAGCGGGCGTTGCCTATTAAGTTCGAAGAGATGTCCTCGCGCCTTTTCCGACAGCGACGGAAGCCAGGATACCGGCACCGCCGTGGCCGGCGCAGTGACGGGTTGGAACGGCGGAAGCTCGGTGGTGGGCGCAAGCGATGCCCCAACCGGCCTGGCGCCAAACAACAACAGCAGCACCAGTACCCAGCCCACGTTTACCTGGACCGATTCGTCCGGCGCCACGGGCGCCAACTTCAACTACAGCTTCAACCTCGGGAATACCACGTGCTCCGGCAGTTGTACGATCTGGCAGATACCGGGCAACAACTCCAAGTCGAACGGCTTCGCCAGCTCCATCACTTCAATTCCCTGGATTACCTCCGGGAACGATGTGACGGGAGCCTCCGGCAACCTGCCCACGGTAACTGCCCTAACCGGGGGCACCACCTACGCCTGGCAAGTTCAAGTCCAGGACAGCATCGGCAATCAGGCGTCGACGCAGGTGCAGTACCAGCCGTAGCGGGGTGTGGGCCCTGGGGTCACGGCGGTTTGGTTCGGCGCCAGGCCGTGCGGGAAATCGCGAAGGCCGGCGAGTTTTGGGCCAGACCTCCAGGTTTCCCGGAATCGCCTCCCGTTGTGGTACATCTGTGTAGTGCCGGGGCGGAGGCCGGCGCGCGCATGTGCAGGAATATCAAAATTCTCTTCAACTTCGATCCGCCGGTGACGCCGGACGAGATCAAGGCCGCTTCGCTGCAGTTCGTGCGCAAGATCACCGGCTTCAATAAGCCGTCGCACGCCAACGAGGCGGCGTTTCTGGCTGCCGTCGATGAAGTCGCCGCCGTGTCGCAGCGGCTGCTGTTTGCGCTGGAAACCGCCGCGCCGCCCAAGAACCGCGAAGAGGAAGCCGCCAAGGCAAGGGCCCGTGCGGCGGAGCGATTCGGAACATAAAGAAGCGGGCTATGGCACAAGAAAATCCGTGCAGGAGCCCCAGGCTTGGCGCATCCTGCACGGATAATCAGGTACTGCACATCAAGCAGACAACTAGCAAACAGCTACCGCTTCGGCGACCAGCCGAAGGTGACGGAGAGCATGATGCTGCGGCCCGGGAGTATGGAGATGGCATCGGCCCCCGAGGCCGGCGTGACCGCCAGGTTGGAGTTGAAGGGATCGGAGTAGCTGGTGCCGTTGGTCGTGATGGTGTCGGCCGTGATCTTGCTGGCGACACTGTCACCCGTGATGTTGTGATCGTCGAAGAGGTTGTTCAAGCTGAGGCGAAGTTTGGTGTTGTTGAAGTGGGAACCGCCCCGGATGGTGTAGTTGAGGAAGAGGTTGGTAAGGGTAAAGGGCGAGATGGTCGACTCGTTGTGGAAGGCACCGTTGTCCAGGCGCTGGGTGCCGACGGTCTTGTTGAAGATACCGGCGTCCCAGGAACTGTGCTGGTAGGTAAAGCCCTCGGTAAGGATATCGGAGGGAGTGCTAGCCACCCACAGACCGCTGGGGGTTGGGATGTCGAGCGTCGGTGTCGTCGAGGTGCAGCCCGTGGCCGTTGAGGTGCAATAGACGATGGCGCTGCCGGTGTACTTGGCGTTGTCGTAGCTGGCGTTCAAGTAGAGGCTGAGACCATGGCTGAGGGCGATGTTGCTCTCGGCTTCGACGCCCTGGGTGAGTGAGGGCGGGGTCGGGTAGTAGATCGGCTCGCCGGTGCTGAGCGGAGTGAAGGAGGAGTAGCCGCTGTCGAAGTGGATGTGGAAGTAGCTCAGATCCAGGGTTGCGTTCTTAAGCTTGAGGACCGTTCCGGTCTGGTAGGTTGTGACCTTCTGTTGCTTGGGGAGCGTAGCGACCGGTGTGCCGGTGGGCGACTGGGTGAAGTCGAAGGTGGACGACGCGGGCGTGATGCTGCCGGTTGCGTACTGCGCGTACGCAGACCAGTTGTTGTGGATGCGGTAATTGCCCGCGACCGAGGGGAGCGTGGCGAAGTAGCTGCCGCCGTTGGCGATGAAGCTGGCGGGGTTGTTGGTGCCGAGGCCGCCGATCTTGCCGCCGTTGTCCGCATACTGCTTGGTGCCGATGGTGAAGTAGGAGAACTTTACGCCGGGTGTAACGGAGAGCTTCGACGTTACGTGGTATTCGTACTCGGCGAAGGGCTGGTAGGAGCCCTGAACGAAGCTCTCCTTGAAGTTTGGCAACGCAGCGTCGGTCCAGTTGGTAAGCGGATCGGACGGAGCCTGGTGGCGGTTGGTATTGGACCAGGCGTACCACATGCCAGCGCGAAAGATGCCGAACCTGGATACCTGGCTAAGCTGTGATATCTCTCCGTACGTGCGGTAGCTGTTGTACTTGTCGACGCCGCAGCCCTTGGCCTGATTGACGCAGGTGGCGGTGATCTTGACCCCAAGCGTGGCGTATGTGGTACCAACCAGAGCGGGGTTGTCGGTGATGGGCACGGCGTTGGCGTACTTCTCGGAGTTGTCGTAGTTGTAGGTGTAGGGCTTGATGTCGAACGTCCAGCCCTTACCCAATTCGCTGTGCACGCCAACGTACTCGAAGTCCGTAGGCACGTGGTAGTAGTTGTACTGATAGTTGAGATAGAGCAGCGGGTCAGCGTTGTCGGTGAGGTAGAAGTTGATGCCTGAGCCGGCGAAAGGAGCGTTGGTGCCGGTGCAGGTGTAGTTGGTGCCGGCGCCGTACATCTGGCAGCGGGTCGCGTTGAAGTTCGGCGTGTTGGAATCCAGCCAGATGACCCCGGAGTAGCCGGTGATGGTGGTCTTGTCGGAGAGCTTGTACTGGACCTGTATGTCGCCGGCGTTGCGGAACTGATAGTCGTAGGTGAGGTAGCCATCGGAACTCATGTGATGGACATCCAGATTGAGGTTCAGCTTCCCGCTCGGACCAAAGGAACCTGAATCGTACTCGAAGTCGTACAGCCTGGTGTTGTAGGAGCCGTAAGAGAAGCCGCCCCGGATGTTCTGGACCGGCGAGAAGGGCTTGGAGAGCAGATTGATCGAGCCGCCGAAGGGCGCGTAGCCGATGGTGGAGGCGGTCCCGGGCGAGCGATCGAAATCAATGCCGCCGAGGAACTGCGTGGGGAAGAACGCCCAGGAGTGATGGGAGACGGAGTTCGTATCGGACCAGGGGATGCCGTCGAACTTGATGTCGTAGTCGCCGTCGGGGAAGCCGCGGAAGTAGGTCTTCGACTGGCCGAGCCCGACGCCGTTGGAGTTGGTGGTAAAGGTGCCGGGGGCCATCTCGACGGCTTCGCCGTAGTCGGCGACGGGCGACATGAAGTTCGAGATCATCTCCTGCGTGATCTCGGTGCGAGCAGAAGTCTCAGCCAGTAGCGCATCCATCGGAGCCAGTTCGCCGGCAACAGAGCTGGCTTCGCTGGCCTCCACCGTGATCTGCTCGGAGACGTTGCCCAACTGTAGCGTGAAGGGGACATCAATTGCCTGCCCGGCCGCCACTTGCACGCCGGCCTTCTCCGCAGTGGCAAAGCCGGAGTCATCCACCTGGATGCTGTACTTGCCCGCGGGCAGGCTGAAGGCGTACTTGCCCTGCCCGTCGGAGGTCATCTTCTGCACTGTGCCTGTGTCGCTCCTCACAGTGACAGCGGCGCCCGGCAGCGCCGCGCCGCGCGGATCAAGCACGGTCCCCGTCAGGCTGGCGCTGGATTGCCCGTAAAGCTGCGCTGTATAAACCGTTGCGGCAAAGGGCAACGCCAGTGCGACGCACAGGACGATGCGGACAGAGCGGAGGAAAGGCGAACGCTTCATGGAGGATTCCCTTCGTGTTAAGCAAATTCAGTTGTGGGGAAAAGCGGCCTCTTGCAGTTTCAGCCGCAAGCGTGACGGGAAAATGAATACAAGGTTTCGATTTGGTTACAATTTGCAATTTCCGCAGGATTTCCTCAGCCCAAGACCCGGATTCTCTGTGCCCTTGTCTGCGGCGTCCCATCCAGGCTCTGCTTGCGCGAGTTCAAGCCACCGAACCCACAGCAAGCCAACGGTCAACTCACCGCTGGAAGTACAATCAGCGGCATGATCGCTTTCCTGCGCGGCCGCTTGCTGGTCAAGTCGCCCAACCGCGCCGTCGTCGAATGCGGCGGCGTCGGCTATGACGCCAACATCTCCGTCGCCACGTTTACTTCGTTGCCGCCCGAAGGCGCCGAGGCCCGCCTGCACATCTACACCCATGTGCGCGAGGACCAGATCGCCCTCTTCGGCTTTGCCGAGCCCAACGAGAAGCGCCTCTTCGAAAAGCTGCTGACCATCTCCGGCATCGGCCCCAAGCTCGCCATCACCGTGCTCAGCGGCATCGACACCGACCGCCTGGTCGCAGCCATCCGCGCCGGCGACCATGCCACGCTCACCCGCATTCCCGGCATCGGCAAAAAAACCGCCGAGCGTGTGGTGCTGGAGTTGAAGGACAAGCTGGACGATTTTGCGGTCGCAGCCGCGCCGGCTCCGGCGTCAAGCTACGGGCAGGTGGGCGACGACGCGCTCTCCGCCATGGTCAACCTCGGCTACCCGCGTCCGGTGGCGCAGAAGGCCGTCGAAGCCGCCCTCGCCAAAACCCCCGCCGCCGCGCAGGACTTCGAAGCCCTCTTCCGTGCAGCCATGTCCGCGGTGCGGTAAAAGAATAGAACACGCTCGCGCAACCCACATCAGAACGGCAACCTCTGCACCCTGCAGGACCATCGTCTCTCCGGCCCGCTCGAACTGCCCTACCTTGCTGCGCTTCCTCCGGTCTGCATTGCCGCTCTAGATTTCCCACTCCAACTTCCCGAGGTGGATCGATGTCCAGCGCTCCCGCCACAGTTGCCCCGCCGCCGTTCCCTCTCCGCCTGCTCGATTCCCCAACCCGCGTCCCCCTTGGTCGGCGTCTGCGAATGCTCGCGGTCCTTGTCCTTGTCCTGCCTGCCCTGCCTGCCCTGGCACAACTCCCGCCGGTCACCACCCGCGCCTTCGACAACGACCGCTCCGGATGGAACCCGAACGAAACCATCCTGTCGCAGGCCTCGATCACTGCCAAAGGCCTGAGCCGGCTCACCACCATTCCCGTCATCGGCGATGCCCGCGGCGAAGAGGCGCAGCCGCTCATCCTGCCCGCGGTGAAGCTGGCGAATGGCTCAACCCACGACGTCATGGTGCTGCCGAGCATGGCCAACGTAGTACGCGGCGTGGATGCGGAGACCGGCGCGGGCCTCTGGCAGATCACCCTGGACACGCCCATCACCTCCAGCGCTCAAATCGACTTCCACCAGATCAACCAGCATTGGGGATGCCTGTCGACCGGCGTGCTGATCCCCGCAACCAGGCGCGTATACCTGTCCTGCTGGATCTCCACCAACTCGAGCGGCACGCCGGCCTCCGGGCGATACTTCATGGTCGTGCTCAGCGTGGTGGACGGTTCGCAGGTCGTCGCGCCGGTCCCGCTGCAGGGCACGGACACCTCCATGTGGAAGCAGCGCTCCTCCCTGCTGCTGACCACCGTCAATGGCGTGCAGACCATCTTCCTCGCGCACGGCTCTGTGTTCGAAACCTCCGCCGGTTACACCGGAGGTGTGATCGCCTTCGACGTAGCCGGCAACAAGGTAACCGCCGTTCTGCCGCTGAGCGCCGGTGTGTGGATGGGCGGCCAGGGAATCGCGGCCGACGCTGCCGGCAACCTCTACTTCGGCACCGGCAACGGCGACTTCGACCCGACCCAGGGTTGGTATGGCGAATCCTTCCTCAAGGTCCAGTACACGCCACCCAGCGGCTCCACGGCGGCCAGCCTGAAGGTCGTCGACTGGTGGACGCCGTGGACAGACGACCAGCGCACCGGGCAAACGCCGCTCGCCACTCCAAAGCTCGCAGGCGAGAGCGCGCCATCTGAGGCGGTCAAGCCGGTCGGCGCCGGCATGAGCATGCCCATGAGCAACGCTCGGCTGGTGGCCAATATGAACGCCCAGGGTCAGCCCGTCGTCCTCGCCTATCCCCAGATGGCCACCGGCGCGTGGGCCGATGAGGACCTGTGGTCCGGAGGCCCGGCGCTGCTGGAGGCGATTGGCCTTTTCTGCGGCGGTGGCAAGGACGGAATCCTGTACTGCGCTCACCAGAACAACCTGGGCAAGACTATGCTGGCCGATCTCGCCAACCCCCAGGCGAACTGCGGCAAGCTCGCCTTCGCGCCGGTATGGGCGACCATGGACCCGGGGCCGGTTGCCGCCTGCCCGGCCAACCCACAGACGCTGAACTTCTTCCCCTGGGGCGACACCGCGCACATGCACTCAACGCCGGTGCAGCTCTACGACCCGATCCTGAAGTCGTGGGTGCTCTTCGTCTGGGGCGAGAATCAGCAACTCCACAAGTGGGCAATCTCCGCAACCGGCGTCACCTACGTCGCCGAGGGGCATGAGTTTGCCAGCGTCGACGTGCGCGGCAATCCGCCGGGCGGCATGCCAGGCGGCTTCTGCTCCGGCTCCAGCCACGGCAGCGATCCCAACTCGATGCTGCTGCTCTGCTCCATCCCCTACAACGACGCGAATGCGCGCATCGGCAATGGACGCCTGCTGGTGTACGATCCGATCCACCTCGCCACGGATGGCTCGCTCAAGGTGCTATGGGATTCGCAGCAGTGGGGCATTCCATACCTCTTCAACAAATTCATGCCGCCCATCGTCTGGAACGGCAGGGTCTACCTGCCGAACTACAACGGCGGCGTGGATGTGTACCAGTAACGGTCAACTCATCCCGGTTACTTCGGCCAGGTCGGGACAATCTGTTCGACGGTCACCACTGGCCCGTCTTCAAACAGCTGGCTCTGCGATCGGATGAAAGTCGGCGCCTCACCCTCAATGATCCATATCTGGATGTCGGGCGGCTGCTTGCCAACCAGCGGCGCGATCTTGCCGGCCATGCCACCGATGTCGATCTTCAGGCTGTAATGCTCCGCCTTGCGCTGCGTACCCTCCAGGGTCAGCGGGTCCTCGCCATGCGGAGTCATAATCAGCTTCACCACGCGCGCCTTGGGCGTGGTCACGATCATCGCCACATCCGTCTCCGGGGTCTTAGGCGAGACGTTTTGTAGAATCGTGCCCAGGATCGGGCCGCTCACCAGGTCCGGCGGCAGCGTCAGGTGCTGGGTCGTAACCTGCTCCTTGCCATCCTTGTCCGTGGAGTGCACGGTCACCGTGCCGCTCCGCGCGTCGATCGTCGCGTCGATGGCGCGCGGAAAGAACGGCCCTTTCTGGATATGGTGGTCCCTGACCAGCCGGAAGCTGCTGCGCTGCGAGAACACTGTAGTCTCATCGTCCAGCGAGCCATCGTTGTAGTGGAAGACCAGATGGTCGGTCACCAGGCCGCCGCGCACGGTCTGCGTCAAGTCCCCGATCGCCAGCAGCTTGCCGTCGGGCGCGCGCAGCGCCAGAAAGCCGTGCAGCGTTCCCTCAAGGTGACGCACCGGCACAGGCGCGGCCGGCAAACTTGGTTGCAGGATCGCGAACAACGCGGCCATCAGCGAGCCGCGGCCAAGATGGTTCCAGAAGTCGAGTTTTGCCATAGATGCTGCCGATCCGCCTCGTTCAAGGGCACAGATTTGCCCGTGCCGTAAATGCTGCGTTAGGAATAGATTTTAGCCGCTGAGGTCAGTTTCCTTGTCGGCATTCGCTTCTGGGCCCCTCTTGAGCCAATCCGCAGCCCAGTCGTTGTTCAGATGGCTGCGCGGGCGTGGGGTTTGCCCGGCGGAGCGTGCGCCCAACAGGTTTTCTCTCAAGTTCGCGGCGGCCTATGCGGCCCCAGGTCCCCAGCCCGCGGTCGAGGCCAACCCACCTTACCGCGCGCGCAACCGGCGGCAGGCCTCGGCCAGCTCGGCGTCCTTCTTCGAGAAGCAGAAGCGCAACAGGTTCTCGCCCGCCGCGGACCCTGCCCGATAGAACGCCGAACCCGCCACGGCGGCCACGCCTGTCTCCGCCAGCAGCCGCCGCGCCTTCTCCGCGGCGGTGCGGCCGGGGATCGGGTCGGCGTCGGCCAGAATGTAGTAGGCGCCGTTGGGCACATGCGGCGTCATGCCCGCATCGCGCAGCGCGGCCAGCAGCATCTGGCGCTTGCTGTCGTGGTCGCGCGCAAGCCCGAGGTAGTACTCCGCCGGAAGCTGCTCGACGCCATCGGCCACGCCATGCTGCAGCGGCGCGGGCGCGCAGACGTAGGTCAGGTCGTGGAAGTAGCCGATGGCCGGCGTCCATTTGGGCGAAGCCAGCAGGTAGCCGATGCGCCACCCCGTCACCGCGAACGTCTTCGAGTAGCCAGACATCACAATCGTCCGCTCGCGCATGCCGGGCAGCGTCAGCGGAGTCACGTGTTCCGCGCCGCCGTACAGGAAATGCTCGTAAATCTCGTCAGTCAGCACGAACAGGTCGTGCTCGCGCGCCAGCGCAGCCAGGCCTTCGATCTCCGTCCGCGTGAAGACCTTGCCCGTCGGATTGGCGGGCGTGTTGATCAGCATGGCGCGGGTTCGCGGCGTAATCGCAGCGCGCGCCTTGTCCAGGTCGAGCGCCCAGTTCGGCGGGTCGAGCGTCACCGGAACCGGCTTCACCCGCAGCGACAGCAGCGTGCCCGCGTGGTAGCCGTACATCGGCTCGAACAGCAGCACCTCGTCGCCCGGATTGAACAGCGCCATGGCCGTAGCGTGGTAAGCGCCGCTGGTGCCGCTGGTGACGACCACTTCGCGCTCCGGGTCCAGCGCGACGCCGTGCAGCCGCTCGACCTGCGCGGCGATGGCCTGGCGCAGCCGAGCTATGCCGTCCATGCGCGTGTAGATGTTGTGCCCGGAGCGGATGGCGGCGACGGCGCCGTCGGCGACCACCTGCGGCACGCCGGTATCGCATACGCCCTGCGCCAGGTTGATGCCGCCGATGCGGTCGCACTCCGCGGTCATGGCCCGGATCTCCGACTGCACCGCGCGCGGTGCCAGTTCGCTCAGGGCGAGGCTCTGCTTCGCGGGGCTCTCGATGGCGGACATGTTGTCCTATCTTACCGGGGGAACCGGCAGCCGTGGGAGTCGGGCGCCCCGGTGCGGGGTTGGTTCACCGTGTCTGCCGCTGTTTCTGGCAACAGCGGCGAGCCCGCGGCCTGTGACGCGCGTCATAGCCTTCGCGACGCGGAGGCGACAGAGTATTAGTATGGTTTCGTCCGCACTCGTAGTTGGGCGCCAAAATGGAGAGTACTGATATGGACACGCAATTTGCCCCAGCACCCGCATCGAAGACAGCGCAGGACGAGGTTCCGGTGGTGGGACTGGCCTCGGCGGTCGCCGTCGCGGCGGCCACCAGCTTGCTGGGTTTCTCCATGCTGCCCGGCGGCAAGCGGCGGCTCTCTCTGTCCAGCCAGGTCGGCCTGGGGATACTGGCGGCGTGTGCCGCTGCGCTGGTGTGGATCGAACGCCAGGAGGAAGCGAATGCGGCGCGCCGTCTGCTGACCCATATCGACCATGTGCGCGACGATCGCTGGCTCCGGAAACATCCCATCGATTTTGGTTGATGCCTGGCCGGCAACGCTTTGGTAGTTTGAATGGCTGAACTTCGGGTCCGCGAAGCGAAAATCCTCTGCTGGGGGTGGTCTCCATGGGAGCTGTGATCGACAAGCGCATGGCCGCGGAGATGGACGGTGAGTTTGTCGTCTTCCTGATCGGGATGCGCGTCAACAAGCCGTGGAAGGTGCACAAGTGGCTGCCGGTGTTCCTCGCCATGCCCAGGATGATCAAGGAACTGCAAGCCCATCCCGAGGCCGGCTTTCTGGGCTACAACGGTCTGGGCGGCAAGGTCATCGTGCAGTACTGGCGCTCGTTTGAGCAGTTGGAAGCCTACGCGCGCAGCCACGACGCCAAACACTGGCCGGCGTGGCTGGCTTTCAACCAGAAACTTGGCAACAGCCGCGGCGATGTCGGCATCTGGCACGAAACCTACCTGATCAAGCCCGGGCAGTACGAATCCATCTACAGCGGCATGCCGCCGTACGGCCTGGGCAAGGTGGGCAGGCTGGTGCCGGCCAGCGGCGCCCACGACCGCGCCAGCGACCGGGTCAAGGCATCGGCCGGCTGACCCGGCCGCGAAAAACAGCGATGGGCCCCGGCAGCAAAAACCCCGGCTCGCTCTCGCCGGGGTTTTTGGGTGGGTAGATCACGTCAATTCCGAGAATGCGGCGCGGATTACATGGGCGACGGCAGCTTCTGTCGCGGAGAAGGCTGGTTGCTTCCGTTGCCTGCCGCCGGAGCCCGGTCCCCATTCTGGGTTTGGCCTGCGCCGTTCGAGTTCTGGTTGGCGTCCTGGTCGGCTGAGGCGCTGGCCATCGAGGCCAGCTCCGACTGCTTGTACTTCGGCGCGCTGACGTAGCCGTGGATGCGGTCCTTGGTGACGCTGTTGATAATGACCTGCACCGGCTGCGGCGTGTCGGGCGTGGAATACATGACCGGCTGGTAGAGGTTGACGTGCTTCTGAGTAAGGTTGCGGTCATCCACTAAAAGGTCAAGGTCGGCGAACTGGTGCTTGGTGTCAGCCTTCCGCACCCGGATTTCGATGGGCCCCTCGCGCTGGAACTGCTTCGATTTCGGCAGGTCGAACTCGGTGTAGCTGCGCTGCCCCCGCTTTTCCAGAGCTTATCAGTTCATCGTGGGTGTGAGCAATCGAGCCGGTCAGTTCGGTGCGCGCGTCGCTCAGGTCGCCCTGGGTGCTGGCCAGGTCGCTGCGGGCCTGGTCGATCGCCTGGCCCTGGGCATCGAGTTCCGATTGCAGCTTCTTGAAGCGCGGGTCGTCCCGCGGGATGCGGCGGGCTGTCGATGAGCGCGCGCCGGATGCGGACCCGGCGGAAGGGCCAACCGCTGGCGCTTCATTGCGCGCGGCCAGTGCGTTTACCTTCGCCGACAGGTCGCTGACCTGCTGGCGGGTGGCGTCCAGTGCGTTCGACGTCTGATGGTTCTCCGCAGACAGGTAGAGGTTCTGCGCAGCCAGATTCTGCGCGGTGTTGTGCTCACGCGCAATCGCGTATACGCCGACTACTACGCCAAGCATAAGGATGATGGTAAGGGCCACAACACCTTTATTGGTTGGCTCGGAAGAAGACTCCATACAATGCCTCCAGGAAAAGAGTGAATTCGGAGAACACACTTCGGTCGTCCCCTGTTGGAGAAGCACGTTCGGCGCCAATTTCATGCCATCGCAAGCTGCTGGCCTGCAGTAGGTTGCGGGTCTTGCAGGATCGGGCGCGGGGTGAAAGAACTTCCCTGGGCCGGAAATCTTTACCTGCATGGCTCGCTCGCCTGGCGGCGCGGCGGTTTTGCGGCGGCCCTCTCCGCTGCACGGCGGACCCCGCCAGATCGGGAAACGCGCGTTGGCGCAGGCGGGAATCCACTAGAATCATCCTCATGGACCAGCCTGTTACCGCAACGCGGGTGGTGCATGCGGTTTGCTCGCACGATTGCCCCGACTCATGTGGCGTGCTGGTGACGGTGGAGTCGCTGGCGAATGGCGATGGCATCCGGCACGAGCGTGCCGTCAAGATCGAAGGCGATCCGGCACATCCGGTGACGCAGGGCTTTCTGTGCGGCAAGGTGGCGCTGTATCTGGAGCGCGTTTACTCGCCGGACCGCCTGCTGTACCCGATGCGGCGCAAGCCGGGTAGCCCGAAGGGTCCCGCAGGGTACGGTGGCGTCAAGGGCCGCGAGGCCGATGCGTTCGAGCGGGTCACTTGGGACGAAGCTCTCGACCTGGTTTCAGCAAAGCTGGCCGCGATCGCCGCCGAGTTTGGGCCGGAGAGCATCCTGCCGTACAGCTACGCGGGAACCATCGGGCAGCTCGGCTTCGGATCGATGGATCGGCGATTTTTCCACCGGCTGGGCGCATCGCAACTCGCGCGAACCATCTGCTCGGAGGCCGGCGGCGTCGCGCTGAAGCAGGTCTACGGAGTGAAGCTGGGCACGCGGCCGGAAGACTTCGCGCACGCCAAGACGATCGTTGCCTGGGGCGCGAACATCCATGGCAACAACATTCATCTCTGGCCGTTCATTGAGCAGGCGCGGCGCAACGGCGCATGGTTCGTCGTGATCGACCCCTACAAGACGCGTACCGCGGCGGTTGCGGACGAGCATCTTGCCATCCGTCCCGGCACTGACATTCTGCTGGCCCTCGCGCTGATGCATGAGATCTTCCGCCTCGGCATGGAGGACAAGGAATACATGGCCGCGTGCACCCTGGGTGGCGACGAGTTGCGCGCGCACGCGCTCAAGCCGGAGCATTCGCCGGAGCAGGCCGCGCTGGTCACGGGCCTCGACGCGAAAAGCATTCGGCGGCTGGCGCGCGCGTATGCAGCAGACCAGCGGCCCGCGGCGATTCGCCTGAACTACGGCATCCAGCGCAGCGAGTACGGTGGCACGGCAGTGCGCGCCGTGGCCATGCTGCCGCTGATTACCGGCTCCTGGCGGCATAAAGGCGGCGGCTTGCAACTGTCTACCAGCGGAGCGTTCCCGTTCAACAGCGACGCGCTGCAGATGCCGGAGTTGATGCAGGCGAGCCCGCTGGGCAGAGAGGCGCGCACGGTGAACATGGTCCGACTGGGCCACGCGCTGACAGAGCTGGGAAATGACCCGCGCGAAGGCCCGCCGGTAAAGGCCCTGTTCGTCTACAACTCCAACCCCGGCGCGGTTGCGCCCAACCAGAACACCGTCCAGCGCGGCCTGCTGCGGCCGGACCTGTTCACCGTGGTGCACGAGCAGTTCTTTACCGACACCACAGACTACGCGGATGTAGTGCTGCCGGCGCCAACGTTTCTGGAAGTGAAGGATGTGCAGGGCGCGTACGGGCACCTGTTTGCGCAGGTTTCGCAGCAGGCTATCGCGCCGCTGGGCGAGGCGCGCAGCAACGTGCGCATGTTCGGCGAGCTGGCGCAGAGAATGGGATTTACCGAGAGCTGTTTCCGCGCGACCGAAGACGAGCTGATCGATCAGGCGCTGGCGGTGGACCAGGCCGATCCAAGGAGCGGATGGTTTGCCGGCATCACGCGCGAGCGCCTGGAACGCGAGGGCCAGGTGGCGCTGAATCTGCCGGCGAATGCCGCGGGCGACGTGCTGCCGTTCTCCGATGCATCCTGGTTCCAAACGCCCAGCGGCCGCGGCGAGCTGACCCCGGTGCCGGTCTTTACCGCGCCGGCGGAGTCGCGTGGCGGCGCGGCGGCGAAGACCGGTGCCTATCCGCTCGAACTGCTGGCGCGCAAGGCGGACAACTACATGAACTCGACCTTCGCCAACATCCCCCGCCACCAGAAGATGGAGGCGCGCGGTGCAGGCATGCTGGAAATGCATCCGGCGGATGCGGAGGCGCGCGCAATTGCAACCGGCGACACGATCCATGTCTTCAACGCGCGCGGCAGCATCCGGCTGCATGCGCGCGTGGGCGACGCGGTGCCGCAGGGCGTGGTCTCCGCGCGGCTGGACTGGAACAAGCTGGCTGCGGCAAACGGCGACGGCGGCGCCAATGGCCGCGGCGAAGCGAACGGCCCCGGCGTCTTCAACGTCAACGCGCTGACCAGCGAGACGCTGACCGACATCGGCGGCGGCGCCACCTTCTACTCAGCCCTGGTCGAGGTCAAGCGGGTGGCGGGCGAATGATCTGTGGAGTCACTCGTTTGCTACGCCCCGCATCAGCGCCTGCCAACGAAACGAATCGCTGGAGTCGCTGCGGGAACTCCAGGCTTATGGAGAAAGGCGGGCGCGCGTGCTCGGGATTACCCAAGAGGATGTCGATCGCCTGATCCATGAGGACCGCGCGGAAAAGAGGCAGCGCCCCAAGGCCGAGGCATTGGAGCGGAAGGCGTCCTGATGCGGGTTGTACTCGATACGAACGTGGTCCTTTCAGGATTGATCTTTGGGCGCAAACCTCGAAGCGTGCTTGAGTCTGCCTTTAGCGGAGGGTGCGACCTGATTGTCAGCGAACCGATCCTCGAAGAGTTCGAGGTGGAAATTGTCATCGAAGTTCGGTTGGCCTGATGCGGAGTTCGGCTGGCCTGATGCGGAGATTGATCGGGCCATGGAAGTGATCCGCCGCAATGCCATTGCCGTGGAACCGAACCTGGTGGTGACAGACTGTTCCGACCCGAAAGACAACATGTTTCTGGAGGTAGCGGCGGAGGGCCGGGCCGACTGCATTGTTAGCGGCGACAAGCATCTGTTGCGGATGAAGGCGTTCCGCGGAGCCGACATTCTGACGGTTGGCCAGTTCTTAGACCGCATGGGATCGGCGCTTTCGGAGGAATAAACTGGCGATGGGACGGCTTACGGCTAGGCGAACTCGCGCCGAGCGCCTTGGCTCCCATATAATCGAGTTTTCCCCAGGGGACCATCCGGGGTGTGATTCCAACAGCTGTTTTTTTCGACTGCAATGAGGGTGTGCGTATTTTTACCGTGAAGCGAGTGAGCGGAAGTTTTCTGGGCAGCAGCCAACTAAAGTCTGTGCGCACGCGCTCACGCAGCCCCCGCATTGCAGGCGCTCTTGCTACGGCGGGCCTCCTGGCCGCTGCCGCGATTGCTCTGCTGCCGGCGCCCGGGCTGTGGGCGCAGGCCACCCTGGAGAACACACCCCCCGCAGCCGCTGCTGAGACCCCCGCCGGAGCGCAGGCTCTCTGCGAGCCGGAGGTCATCGGCCAGCGCAGAATTCCCAAGGACTCAATCCTCGCGCGCATGGCCAGCCACCAGGGCGACCCCTACGATCCCGAGACCGTCGAGCGCGACTTCAACTCCATCTGGAACACTGGCTACTTCGAAAAGGTGTGGATCGAGCGCGTTGACAAGCCCGCCGCCCCGGATAGTCCCGCCTGCGTGCAACTGCTGGTCCACGTGCAGGAAAAGCCGACCATCCGCACCATCGATTACCAGGGGCTCAACGCGGTCACCGTCTCCGACGTCGATGAGCGCTTCAAGAAAGCCAAGGTCGGGCTGGTGCCGGAGAGCCAGTTTGACCAGACCCGGGTCATGCGCGCCGTCAGCGTGTTGAAGGACCTCCTGTCCGAGCACGGGCACCAGTTCTCCGTCATCACGCCCATCATCAAGACCATCCCTCCGGCCTCCGTGGGACTCACCTTCAAGATCAAGGAAGGGCCGACCGTCAAGGTGGGCAAGATCACCTTCGACGGCAACTACAACATCAGCAGCCGCGTGCTGCGCGAGGCCATGGTGAACTCGCGGCCCATCGGCATCCCCCACTCCATTCTGCTGGAGAACCTGTTCGCCAAGACCTTCGACGCCAGCAAGCTGGATGAGGATACCGAGCGCGTCGCCCAGGCCTATCGCGACCGCGGCTACTACAAGGCGCAGACCGGCGATGCCCAGACCCATGTGCGCGACTCCGGCGGACTGAACTGGTTCACCCTGCGGCCATCCAACGGCAAGCGGATCGACATCATGATTCCCGTGGAAGAAGGCGAGCGCTACCGGCTGGGCGGCATCACCTTCAGCGGGGGGACCTGGAACACCAAGGCCCTGCGCGCCCAGTTCCCGCAGAAGGACGGCGAGTGGTTCGACGCAACCCTGATGCACAAGGGTCTGGAGAACCTGCGCAAGGCCTTTGGCAGCGACGGCTACATCAACATGGTGGGCAACCCGCAGCCCAAGACCGATGAGGCCAAGAAGCTGGTCTTTTGGAACATCGACATCGACCAGGGCAAGCAGTTCATGGTTTCGCGCATCGAGTTCTCCGGCAATACCCACACCCGCGACAAGGTGATCCGGCGCGAACTGGTCCTCGAAGAGGGTCAGGTCTACAGCGCGCAGAAGTGGGACATCTCCATCCTGCGCCTGAACCAGCTCGGCTACTTTGAGACGTTGAAGGTGGATGACGATACTGAGACCCACCAGGATGCGGACAACGGCACCGTGGAACTGCTGCTGAAGGTCAAGGAGAAGGGCAAGAACTCCATCGGCGTCAACGGCGGCATCAGCGGCCTGTCCGGCACCTTTGTCGGGCTGGAATACACCACCAACAACTTCCTCGGGCTGGGCGAGACTCTCTCCGCCAATGCCAACGTCGGCGACCTGCAGCGCAATCTGAGCTTCGGATTCAACGAGCCCTATCTGCGCAACAAGCCCATCTCGGTCGGCATCGAGGCGTTCACCCGGAAGACCGACTACAACCCGGCCAAGGCGTATTCCATCTCCAACGGCGTCAGCTCCAACATCTCCAACGCCGAGCAGTCGCTGCTGACCAACTACAACGCGGCCACCACCGGCTTCACGGTCTACGCCAGCGAGCCGTTGAAGCATCTGTTTGCCGGGCGCGGAGTCAGCCGCATCGGCATCAACTACGGCCTGTCGCGCGCTTCCGTCACCACCTTCAACGACAATACCCGCAACATCTTCCAGTCGCTGGCCTTCCGTTCCGGCGTCGAGGGACCGAGCCAGCTCAACGGCATCGTGACCTCGACCATTCAGCCCAGCTTCAGCTATTCCTCTACCGACCGTCCTGTCGGAGCGCACACCGGCAGGAGCATCGATCTATCGGTTCAGGTGGCTGGCGCGGGTGGGAATGTGAAGTACATCTCCCCGGTGCTGGCAATCCGCCAGTACTACCCGATGAAGGGCCTCAAGCTGAACCCCGAAGGCCGCAACGACCTGCAGTTCCGCCTGCAGCTGGCGCACGTCTCGGGATTCGGCGGCGAGGTGGCTCCGCCCACCAACCGCCTCTACGGAGGCGGCGAGACCGATCTGCGCGGCTTCGACGTCCGCGCCGCCTCGCCCTATACCTTCGTGCCGGTCAAGGTGAATTTCAACCTGACCAACCCCGACGGCACCACCGTGCCGCGCGATCCCACCA
This sequence comes from uncultured Acidobacteriaceae bacterium, assembly GCA_963764735.1. GTDB lineage: Bacteria > Acidobacteriota > Terriglobia > Terriglobales > Acidobacteriaceae > Edaphobacter. The sequence continues at coordinate 2,546,337 of CAVXTS010000002.1, read as the reverse complement.
ACCCCAGCCTCGGCAACGTCCAGATTCCGCTCCCCATCTACCGCCCGGTTGCCGTGGGCGGCGACAGCCAGTTGACCTTCAACATGCAGTACCAGATCCCCATCGTCAGCACCGTGTCCTTCGACTTCTTCAGCGACTTCGGCCTCACCGGCGATCTGCAGCCGCACCAGTTGCTGCAGAGCGTCTCCGGCGCGTCGGTGCTCTCCAGCCCGCTCTACGGCTGTCCGAATCCCCAGAACAACGGCGCGCCCATCAACGGCGCATGCTACGGCGGCCAGCAGGTTCCCGGGTTCTCGCCGCTGCAGCTCAACACCATGCCGCACACCAACTTTGTCCCCCGCATGTCCGTGGGCGGAGAGATACAGGCGGTCCTGCCCATCATCAACGCGCCGATGCGCCTGTTCTACGCGTATAACCCGCTGCGGCTCTATCGCGACGTTCCCCAGCAGTTGGCCTTGCCCAACACCTGCGCGCCCGGGCAAACGGCCTGCTTCCAGAACCTCTTCCCCAACTCCGACGCCGGCCGCTTCAGCTACCAGGAGGCGCTGTCGTTGTATGGCCCGTCCTACCAGCTGCGCGAGCCGCGCAAGACCTTCCGCCTGACCGTCGGCACCACTTTCTAAAGCCCGTCGTGCGCTGTGAGTTCGCGTGCGCAGGTGCTCTCGCGTGGTGCCTCTGAAGCTTGTTTCCATCATTGAATTTGTCATCCTGAGCGCAGATTGGCGCGCGTTCGCGCCAATCGGAGTCGAAGGACCTGCGTCCAGCCCGTACAGCCGATACCGTCCCCGTTTTTCGGCGGCAGATTCAAATTCGTCGGGCCTGTTTATAGGTGGATACGCCCCGCTGGGAGCGACGACCTTGCACAGAACACGACAAGGTCATATCAACTCAGGAATCGCCTTAAGCGCGCTGTTGAGGGGCGCCTCCGCGGCCTGTCAACCCCCCTCACCTGTGCAAAACCCGTCCTCAATCAACCATCCAAACGACATCAAGTTTCGCCCCAAAGTACAGTTGAGTTATGGGGTATCTGCTATCATTAAGGTAGTGAATTAAACAAAGAAGACTCGGCGTCGCGCCGGGTCTTTGCACATTAACCACCGGGCAAATCTGCCAATCCGGATATCCCCGGATCCGACCCCGGATCCCCCACGGATCAGATCCAGATCGAACCGCCGTCGAATGAGGATTTTGGGATCGAGGTTCCGGAACCCGAGGGGGAGGGGGGGGTAGGGTACGCACCGGGGACATGCCTGACAGATTGAACTGGAGACATAGCAGGCGACTGCTTCAGCAAGCCTCCGAACGGCCCCGGCACTCTGATTTCGCTCGCACAATCCATTTCCGGTTCGAGCCCATGCCTGAGAAAACGGCTCCCGGTCAAGTGAATTCCGGTATGCTGGCCCAGTGCCTTTTTCCGCCTCTCGACGCCGGCGTTCAGCCGCCGCTCCCAGCCGTTTTCCGTCCCAGCTTCAGGAGAATTGAATGACCGCTCCAACCCCCGCCATTGAGACCAGGCAGTTCAGCAAGAGTTTTGGCCAGGTACAGGCGCTGGCGCCGCTCGACCTCGTCGTCCCGCACGGAGCAATCTTCGCCCTGGTCGGTCAAAATGGTGCCGGCAAGACCACGCTCATCAAGCTGCTGCTGAATATCTTGCAGCCCACCAGCGGCAGCGCCACCGTGCTTAGCAACTCCGCCGCGGGGCTTACCGGCGAATCCTTCCGCCACATCGGCTACGTGTCCGAGGACCAGGAGATGCCCGACTGGATGACGGTCCAGGCCTACATGGACTATCTGCGCCCGTTCTATCCAACCTGGAATGATGCAAATCTGCTCGCCGATCTCGATTTGCCTCCCGATCGCAAGCTGAAGCATCTTTCCCGCGGAATGCGCATGAAGGCCGCCTTCGCCAGCGTGCTCGCCTTCCGTCCCTCGCTCATTCTGATGGATGAGCCTTTCTCCGGACTCGACCCTGTGGTCCGCGACGAGCTGATCGAATCCCTCGTGCAGCGCATCCGCAAGGACCGCGAGTCCGCGGACGGCAACGCCAGTACCATCTTCGTCTCCTCGCACGACCTCGCCGAGGTGGAATCCTTCGCCACCCACGTCGGCTTCCTGCAGGCGGGCAAGCTCCTCTTCGCGGAGCCGCTGCCTGCGCTCAACGCCCGCTTCCGCGAGGTGATGGTCACCTTCGCGCCCGCTCCTGCACCCTCCGCCGCTCCTCCCGGCGGCCTTCCCGCCAGTTGGCTGCTTCCGGAGGCCACACCCTCCGGCTTCCATTTCATCCACACCCGGGTCGATACGGAGCCGCTCGACGAACAGGTGCACAGCGTGTTTCCCCAGGCAACCGGGATTGACGCGCAGCCCATGACCCTCCGCACCATCTTCCTCGCACTCGTAAAATCCAGCCGCACCAACGATCGGACCCGCGCATGATTCAGTTTCTCCATATCTTCCGCAAAGACGTTCGCCACCTGTGGCCGGACCTGACGATTTATATCGGCGTGTTGATCGCGTTCGCTTTTGCCCAGCCGGCATTGTGGCCCGGGGCAACCGGCGCCGCGGAACCGGGCGCCGTCATCGGCATCGCGCTCTTCATCACGCTCCTGCGCTTGCTCATTCCTCTTCTCTGGCTGCTGATTATTGTCCGGCTGGTGCAGGATGAATCCCTGGTGGGCGACCGGCAATTCTGGATCACGCGCCCCTACAGCCGGCGTTCGCTGCTGGGCGCAAAGCTGTTTTTCATCATCGCCTGCATCGCCCTGCCCTTCGCTGTCATGCAGGGCTACCTGTTGTTTCACGCCGGCCTGCATCTGTTTGCCGCCGCGCCGGATCTGCTGCTGAACCTGTTCTATCTCGCGCTGCTCACCTGGCTGCCGTTTATGGCCGTGGCCGCGGTCACCTCCACCCTGCCGCGCGCTCTCATGTCCATCATCGCGGCTTTTGTGGCCTTCTTTATCTTTGCCCTGGTCATCACGCTGCATGTGCGCGCGCAGCGCATTACGCCGCCCAACGTCGATGACATCGTCTACACCATGGCTGCGCTGATGGTCATCGCCATTCTTGGCTGGCAATACACCACCCGCCGCACGGCCATCGCGCGCATCGCGCTGGTGGCTGCCGCGGTTCTGGTGGTTGTCCTGCCCAATCTCGCGCCCGCGGATCTCCTCTTCCACCATCACTATCCTGTGGCCGCAAACGGCTCAAACCTCGCCCTCAACCCCGATGTGCATCCTGATCCCGTGCAGGGCAGCAGGCTCCGCGGAGGTCCCCTGGGCCAGGCGCTCGTCAATCTCCCCATCCAGCCCTGGGAGTCGGATAACGCGCAGCCTCTGCTGCATGAGGTCGCCGTGTCCTATACCCTCGATACGCCCGGCCACCACTTCGCCTCGCCCTGGGAGCGCGGCGACCTGAACGCCCACAACGCCTCCATCTTTGTCCCGCAACAATTCGTGAATCCCTATCTCGGCAAGCCGGTCCACCTGCACGCAACCTTCGTCGCAGAACAGCAACTCCCCGGCGCACCGCAGACCATCACCTCCGCCAGCGCCTTTGACGTTCCCGGCAATGGCCACTGCTTCTATCCCGCCGATCAGCCCGCCGAAGCGTCCGCATCCATGTCCGCTGCCACGCCCTTCTGCCGCTATGCCTTCCGCGATCTGCTGAAGATCGTGGTCCGCCGCGCCGACGATCCCCCCGATGCGCAAGGGTTTCCGGGGCAGTCGTACGAGATGGGCGCCTCCAGCACGTTGCCGGTCTTCGACCCCATCGCCCAGGATTCGATCCATCTGGCAGGAGGTGTTCCCTCCGGAACCCAGCTCTCCTTCACCACCTACCAGTCTGCAGGGAACATCCGCGTCGATCTGGACCTGCCCGCCATCACCCTCGACCCCTACGTCGCCCAGGACATGGGCATGGCGGGACAGCGAGCGCCGCGAGCAGCGCCCGGAGCTCGGCCTCAACCAGATGCAGCGCCGGCGCCGCCGGCAGCGCCCGGGGCCCAGCCGCAACCGGGCAGATAAGATCGCTGCAAGCTATCGCCGGTTCATGATCGTGACCGGCCCCATGTGGCCGAAGTGCAGATACGGCGAGATCGCCGATGTGCCATCCACTTCCGGCCTGTTCCCGTTTGATTCCGTCACATGGGCGAGAGACGACTCTTCTCAGTAGCTGCGCTGGTATATGCGGGAGACCCGGTCGTGCCAGGCCAGGCGGTCTTCATCCAGCGCCGCCCACAGGAAGCCCAGGCCGAAGGGGCAAGCGGACAACAGCACCGCGATGATGCGGCGGCGCATGGCCCAACGCGTGGGGTTCTCGTCGTCGAAGGTGCACAGCGCGATGCGCGCGATGCGCATGCCCGGCGTCGCCTGGTTCAGCGAGAAGAACAGCCCCTGGTACAGCAGGTACAGGAACCCGCCCGCGACCGCGACCGCAAGCAGCAGCAGGCTGGGCTGAGATCCAGTCGCGACTCCGGGCCCTCCCGGAGCCGGCCCGGCGATCGCGCGCAGCAGGGCCAGAATGGATGCGCCGGAACGCAACTCGGCCGCATGGCCCGTGGCCACGGCAAAGGCGGCTGCGAAGGCCAGCAATCCCGCAAAAATCACGCAGCCGTTGACAGCGGCGGCCAGCGCGCGCCGGCCCAGCGAGGCGACCTGTGGCAGCGGCACACCGCCATGGCCGGCGTCGGCCACGCTGTGCGCGGACTCCATTCCCACCGCCTGCCCCTCCGCGGCGGCCCGTCCCATCGGCGCGGGCGCGTCCAGGCAGATCGAAGTCCACTGCGGCGCCACTGCGGCCGCGCAATCGGGATCGGCAGCAGAATCGACCGCCGCGGGCTGGGTGGAGATCTGTGCCGGGTCGACCTCGAAGATGCGCAACTGGCCGTCCCCCGGGGCGTCCGGCGAATCGTCGCGCAACGGGCCTTCCGCATAACGCGGCCGGGCCCTGCGCGAGGCCACCAACTGGCGGGGAAACTCGATCAGATTCGCCGGCAGCGGCATGGGAGGTCCAGCAGGCTCCTCGAACACCGGCGCCTGGCGGAAGGCGATCTCTTCATCCAGCGCGCGCGCCTCGTCCTCGTTCCGCTCGGCCTGGCGGTTCACGCGCAAGGCGCCTCCCATTCCAATTCCAGCCGCCGCGATGTCGCGGCCTATGCGCGCCGCGCTGGCTGCATCCTCGTATAGGCGCACCGTCAATCCGACGCTGGACGCCGCAGCGTGCGCAGCGAAGAAATCGGTTTCGCATAAGGGTGCGGCGGATAGCCCAGGGCCCGAGCCTTGCTCCGTACCACGAACCCTCGGCTCGCGATGGGGCTTCCCATGCGCTGCGCTCCTCCGCGCTGCGCCGTGTCGTTCCGGCTCCAGATCCGGCCACAGGCTTAACTCTTCCGTGCAAGACTGCGGAATTTCGACGTGGGCAAACTCGCCGCCGCCCTCATCCTGCGAAATGTCGTCCTGCGGAGCGTCTTCGCCGGCCGCTTCTTCGTGGAGCCCATCCAGCAGTTGCTGCTGCGCTGCGGCGACCGCCCTTGCGTTGCGCGCGGCAACTTCCGCTGCGGCGCGTGCCTGCTGCACGGCCCGCTCGGCTTCCGCGGCCAGCATGGCGCGATAGCTGGGCGACTTGGCGTAGCGCTCGGCGACCGTCGCGGCGATGCGGGCCGCGCGGCTATTTCCCTGGCGCGCATCCGCGGGCGACAGCTCCGGCTGCGCCTGCGCCGGGCCGCGACGGCTGCGATGCGCCGCCAGCCGCTCCGCCACCTGCAGCCGAAGCGCCTCAGCGGAGGAGGAATTGCCCGCGGCGTTGGCAGGGGTGGTTTCGACGGTCGAATCCAGCAGCGCGGAGCCCATTTTGCTCAAACCTAAACTCACTTCCGTGAAAACGTCGAATCGGCAATCTCCGGGTTTAATTGCCCATTCGGCTGTGTGGTTTCAGGCTGGCCTTCCCAGTTGCGGGATCAGCCACTCCAGCCTGGTCCAGCCTTCGGATACAGCAACCCGGGATTGCTATACCCTCAAAGAGTGGTGCGTGTGACCAATCAGAATGACGAGCAGCCAACGGTTTCGCTGAGAACCTCTTCCGGTGCTGCCTGTAGCCGATGCCGCCGATTTTCACTTGCGAGATTCCTGGGCGCCGCCTGCTTCTTCATAAGTATCACGCTGCCGTTCGCAAACCATCCACATCTCGCGGCGCAACAGGTGACGACTGTGGCACCTCCGCCCGCAGCAGATGCCCCGGTGCCGCCAAACGCTGAGGAAGCCCCGCAGTATCCTGACGCGGTGCCGCTTCCGCCGGCCAAACAGGGCACGCCCATCTCCATCTCCGCAAAGAACAAGGAGGGCCGCGAAGGCAGCTTCGACGTTCTGGACGGCAACGTGGTCATTACCTTTCGCGACCGCACCCTGGCCGCGGACCACATCGAATTCGATCCTGATTCCGGCGACGTTACTCTAACCGGCCACGTCGTGGTTACCGAGGCCGAGGATGACGTCCGCATCGAGGCCAGCCACGGGACAGCCAACATCAAAGCGCAGACCGGGAAGTTTTACGACGTCTCCGGCTCGGTGGGCCTTCGGCGCAAGCCAGCTGCCGGCGCTACTGTAGAGGCCGCGCAGAAAGTGTATGCCAACGGCAATCCCTTCCTGTTTACCGGCCGCATGGTGGTCAAGACCGGTCCGCGCGATTACCAGATCTACGGCGGTACCATCACCTCCTGCCAGTTGCCCAGCCCGGACTGGCTGCTCTCCGGGGCGAAGTTCAGCATGGACGGCACCAAGGCGCGTGCCAACAACAGCGTCTTCCACCTGATGAGCTTTCCCGTACTGTGGCTGCCCTATGTGACCCACCCAGTGGATACCAGCGACCGCCAGACCGGCATCCTGATTCCGGAGATCGGGTTCAACTCCGCCAGCAAGGGCACCACCATCGGCGAGCAGGTTTACTGGGCGATCAACCGCAGCACCGACCTGACCGCCGGCGCCATCTACTATTCCGCCCGGGGCTACGAGGAGACGGGCAGCTTCCGTTATCACGGCGTTGGACAGGACTTCGCCAGGTTCAACTTCAGTTCGCTACAGGACCGCGGCTACACGCCGGTGGGCGGCACTTACATCAACCAGAGCGGCACCGACGTAGTCGCGTCCGTGCGCCACGACCTCATCGCGGAATCCGATTCATCCACCGTTCCCGCGCCGGTGCAGGCCCGCATGGTGGGCGACGTGGAATACCTGAGCTCCTTCCCGTATCGCGAGGCGTTCTCCACCAACTTCAACCAGGCCGTCTCCAGCGATGTTGTCTCCACGGTGTACGGCACCCGCGAGTGGGACGGCATGGCCGCCTCGCTGGAAGGCGACCGCTACCAGGGCGAGAAGCGCGTGGCCAGCACGACCGTCTCCAGGACGGGCGTCGTCACGGTTGTGCCGGAGGCGCAGGTGCGTATCTTTCACGCGCCCGCGCTGGAGTTTTCCACCACCGACCACACTCTGGGGTCGACCGGCCTGGAGTGGAACCTGGACGGTTCGTTCGCGGCGCTGAAGCGGTCGCAAGAGTCGCAGCCGAGTTTCACCAGCGGCATGGTGGAGCGCCTGGACCTGCGCCCGGAGATTGCATACCCCTTGGGATTTGCCGGCTGGTGGCTGCGCCCGGCAGTCGCCACCCGGGAGACGTTCTACACCCGCAGCCATACCCCTGCCGCGCTCGGCGTCGCCGGCCCCCCGGTTGAGAGTCTGGCCTCGCTGAATCGCTCCGACATCGAGTTCCAGTTGGACCTGCGCCCCCCGGTGCTGGAACGCACGTTCGACTCGGGATTGGTGCGGCGGCTGTTCCACACTGACGTGAAGCACACCATCGAGCCGGAATTGACCTACCGCCTGGTAAGCGGCATCGATAACTTTTCCGATGTCCTGCGCTTCGACGCAGTCGACGTCGTCAGCGATACCAACGAGGTGGAGTACGGCCTGACCCAGCGCCTGTTTCTGCGCCGCAAGGGCAACACGCCCTGCCACGCGGCCGGCGAAGCTGCCGATGCCACAGAACTGCTGGGGACCGCGGGCACCGAGGCCGACGCGGTGGAATATCCCGGCGAGGCCGCCGGCAGGAGCGGCAATAGCGAACCGGTCTGCGGCAACCGCGAGTGGATTAGTTGGCGCCTGGGGCAGAAGTACTTCTTCAACCACACCTTCGGTGGCGCCGTGGTGGACAATGGCCCGCGCAGCGTGCTCTCCACCACGCTGGATTTTTCCGGCATCGCCTTCCTTACCGGCCCCCGCAATATCTCGCCGATTGTCTCGCGGCTACGGGTGCGCACTTCGGAAAAGACCGACGTGGAATGGGACTTCGACTATGACCTCTGCGCCGCCTTCAACACCACCACCCTTTCCGCGACGCCCAAGCCCTGCAGTAATCGCTTCACCGCCGACAACGTGTACTTCGACGTGCACCAGGGCAATATCTTTGCCGGGGTGGGCTACGCCGGGTTGAACGCTCCGGCCCGCTCCTATTCGGACGGCCAGCTATCCTCAGTCGCCGACTTCAACCAGATGCGCGTGCTCTTCGGTTACGGCAAGCCCACCCACGCCGGTTTCAGCGTGGAAAGCAACGCCGGCATCGACATCAACCTGGGAACGGTGCAATACGGCGAGATTCTGACCTCGTACAACTGGAACTGCTGCGGCGTCAGCGTGGAGTACCGCAAATACGAGCTGGGCACGGCACGCAACGACAATGGTTACAAGTTCAACTTCACCCTGGCCAACATCGGCAGCGCCGGCAACATCCGCCACGCCGACCAGGTCTTCTAACGGGCGCCCCGCAGCCCCGAGCCGGGCCAAAACCCGGAAATTGGGCCTCCGCGTGAGATAATCGGTACTGTGTTGAGCTGTTTCAGAACGTTGCGCTGCCTGCCATTGATTCTCTCCATGGCCGCGCTGGGCTGCCGGGCGCAGACCGCCCCCGGATTGCTGCCGCCAACCTCCGGTCCTGCTGTGGTCCAGACGGGAGCTCCGCTATCGCCCGAGATGGCGCGCCGCGTCGAGGTGATGATCCGCGCCCGGTCCGCGGTCACGCCCGATTATGTAATTGCGTTCAGCGAGCCCACCAAGAGCGAGTTCCCCGGCTACGACCAGATCATTGTCACCTTCACCGTCAGCGGCAACACCAGCCGTCCGTTGCCGTTCCTGCTTTCCACCGACGGCAAGACCCTGGTGCAGTTCAACAAGTTCGATCTCAGCAAGGACCCCAGGGCAATCGTCTCCGACACCGGTCGTCCGCCTCGCGGAGGTCCGCCCAACGCGCCGGTGCTGATCGTTGGCTTCGACGATCTGGAATGCCCGGTCTGTGCGGAGATGAACGCGATGCTATTTCCCTCCGTACTGAAACGTTACAAGGACCAGGTGCGCGTGGTGTATCGCGACTTTCCGCTGGAACAGATTCATCCCTGGGCACTGCACGCGGCCGTCGACGCCAACTGCCTGGCCGCAGGAACCGCGCTGGGCTACTGGAACTATGTTGACTACGTCCACGCCCACGCTGCAGCGATGAACGGCGACCCCAAGAACCCGGTCAAGCCCACGGCCCTGCTCGACCAACTCGCACTGGACGAAGGCGCGCGCCAGCACATGGATCTCAAGGATCTCTCGGCCTGCATCCAGAAACAGGATTCGAGCAAAGTGAAGGCGTCGGAACTGGAGGGTGCGGCCGATCCGTTGCGCGTCGATGCCACTCCGACGCTGTTCGTCAACGGCGAAAAGGTTGAGGGAATGATCTCGGTCGAGACCCTCGATCGCATCATCGACCAGGCGTTAATCGCGGCCGGCCAGACCCCGCCGCCGCCACCGCCGCCTGCGCCGGCGGCAGCTCCCGCGGCCCAACCCGCGCCCGCCAAGCCGGGGAGTTAGCAGCTTAGGGCGCAAGAATATGGCAGAAGCACATGTTGCATGCCGAATCGAAAGTCGGGATAAAGCAAATGGGTAGCGTAACGAGAATCACGCCCGCGGCCACTCGCCGCGCGGCTGTTCGGGGTGGCAGGCGCACCGGTTCCATCACCCCTGCCAGCCTGGCACTGATGGCAACCTTTCTGGTAGCGGGATGCAATCGCCCCCATGGCGTCGACGTGGTTGCCACCGTCAATGGCCACGCCATCATGCGCGCGGACATGGACCGCATGTACAAGGCGCAGCTCGGCCAGGCGCAGGCCCAGGGCCAGGGCGCAGAGCCCTCGCCGGAACAGGCGGATTCGCTCCGCCTCCAAATCGTCAGCGAACTGATCGAGCAGGAGATCGTCGCGCAGCGGGCAGCCAAGATGAACCTCAGCGCAACCCCCGATGAAGTAGACGCCAAGCTCGCTGATATCAAGGCTCCGCTCACCGAGGAGCAATTCGCCGAGTGGCTGAAGACCAATAACGAAACCTTGGACGACCTGAAGCGCGATCTGCGCCGGAATCTGACCATCGACAAGCTCAATAACAAGGAGATCGTCTCCAAGATCACCGTAACCGACGCCGATGTTGCCAACTTCTACAACCAGCACAAGACCGATTTCGACCTCATCGAGCCGCAGTATCATCTGGCTGAAATCCGCGTCACCGGCGTCCCCTCGTCCCAGCCTGCCAACCTGGAGGGCAGCAAGGCGACCACCGACGCCGAAGCGAAAAAGAAGATCGAGGCACTGAAGGTCAGGCTGGACAGCGGGGAAGACTTCGGCAGCATTGCCGCGCATTTCTCTGAGAATCCCCAGACCGCATCGAACGGCGGCGACATGGGCTTCGTCAAGGAGTCGGATCTGCACAGCGATCCAACTGTGTACGCCGCTATCGCCAAGCTGAAGCCGGGACAGATTACCGACGTGTTGCCGCTGGTGGATCCGTCCACCAATAAGACGGCAGGCTACGCCATCTTCAAGCTGATTTCGCGGGAGCCGGCCGGCCAACGCGACCTCAACGATCCGCGAGTGCAGCAGGCCATCCGCCAACAACTGCGCGAGGGCCGCTCGCAACTGCTGAAGAGCGCTTACTACGAGATGCTGCGCGACCAGGCCAAGGTGGAAAACTTCTTCGCCGACGACGTCTACAAGAACGACGCAAAATAGCGCCGCTCGCGCTTGCCTTTCCGGGTCCTGACGTAACTTCCGGGCTGAAGTCAGCCTGTGCGGCCCAGCTTCCACAGCATCTGCCGCAGAATCCCCATCCAGATCTCCGCGTCCTGCGCGTCCGCACCCATCCGCAGCACCAGCCGGCGCACCGTTGCCGGGTCGCTCCGGCCCGGATGCCGCCGCGGATACTCCGTCGTCTCCAGCACCTCTGTCAGCAGTAAGGTCAGGCGCTCCAGCGTGGCGGCGTCAGCCGGCTCCCCGGAGTTTGTAACCATTTCAGTCGCCAATTCACTCCGCACCAACTCATACAGGCACACCGCAACCGCCTGACCCAGGTTCATCGAGGCGTGGCGCACATCCGCATACTGCTGCATGGGGATTGTCACCAGCCAGTTGCAGTGGCTCAGTTCCTCATTGCTCAACCCGGTTTTCTCTGAGCCGAACAGCAGCGCCACGCGACCGCCAGGTGCACCGTCCCTGGCCTCGTCGTCAGGGCTGGAAGCCCGCTGTAGCTCAGCCCGAATCGCTGGCGCAGCCTCCGCCAACCGCAGCAGTTTGTGCTCCAGGTGGCGCTCGCCCACCGCGGTGGTCCCCACCACCAGAGTGCAGTCACCCACCGCCTCGGCCACGCTGGCGCAGGGTACCGCCCGGTGCAGCACCTCCGACGCATCCACGGCCGAGCGCGCACCCTGAAATGGTGCCGGGTATGCATTCACTACACGCAGCCGGCTGAAACCGAAGTCATGCATCGCGCGCGCCACCGCACCAATGTTGCTTGGGTTGCGCGCCCGCACCAGCACCACGCACACCCGGTCGAGCTCCTCTTCCGCCAGCATCGGACCATTCTAGCTGTTCGTTGCTCGCTGCTCGTTGTTATGACGCATTCATGCGACTTGCCCCGCGACCGGCCTTCGGCACAAACAGCAACGTAGGCACCAGCAGCGCGTAGACGCCGGTCATGGCCGGCACGCACTGGAAAAGGCCATCGCGTTTTGTCAGTCGCCGCGCTAGTTTTCCGTAGGCGTCTCAACATGGTCGATGACAATCGTTTCCATGCTGCCCGTGGACGGCTGGAGCTTCAGTCCGATCTTTCCCAGCGCGGTAAAGATGGAGGTGGCATCGTCTTCGGGATCACTGCGGCTTGTTCCAAGTCCGGCTGCCGCGTGCGCGGAATAGACTGACCAATCCAGCGCGAAGTTATAGGCGCCGGTAAGTCCCGTCTTGTCCACCACAGGCCGTCCCACGAAAGCCGCGGGCATCGACAGCATGTCGGCAAAGGACTGCATGGAATACGCCTGCACGATGGACGTGTCCTTCAGCCAGCGAATGCCGGGAAGCGGTCTGCCGTCCGCGTCCTTGCTGAGTTGCGGCGGATTCGGATCGGTCGCTGCGTCCTGCATCTTGATGCCGCCCTTAACCACGACCAACTCGTAGACGGGAATCTGTTTGCTGCCGCGATGGAGAGTCAGGTGGAAGCGCTCTGCCAGCATCGATCGCATCATCGCTTCGCGCCATTGCTCCTGTTCGTCCTTGCCCAGCTTCTGGAACTCGGCCATATCCGCGGCGCTCATCTTGGCTTCGACGTCGTACTTCTGCTTGGCCGCCCAGTCCGGCACTCCGGCCACCTGGCCATCAAACCGAAGACTCTTGTACCCATATGCGTAGCACAGCAACTCCGGCAGCGACTGCCACGCTGCTGACACGCCATCGGGACGAACCTGCAGGCCCACCCATCCATGGGTCGGCCGCCCATCCGGCGCAATCGGCTTGATGGAAGCCACGTCAAACGCGAGCACCCTGGCCGGAGCCGCATTCTTGTCCCCAGCCCCTGACCCTGGCGTCTGCGTCAGCGCAAGCGGCGCGAGGAAACAAGCCGCCAGGACGATGGACCACGACCACAGTAGTCGCATCTTCATCATTGTTGCCCCCATTGATCCTCGAGAATTTTGCCGAGATTCGAAGCCTGAAAGTAGGAGTTCGGAATCGTGAGTGACACTTGCGTGCGCCCGGTAACCGCGTACTGCGTAAAATGCACGATGGTGCCGGGACACAGGGCAAAGCCAAGCGTGCGATCCAGATCGTAGCCGTCGCGCCAATCGGGATTGAGATTGACCAGCAGCGGCTGGACCGGAAACACTCCATACGCCAGCGAGTGGGAGTAGGACGCCAGCGAGTTGGCGTAGGGCGTCCCATTCCACGTTGCCGCGGTAAGCGGGTCGTTCGGCATCTTCTCCTCGTCGGAGCACGCCTTCGGGTGCCACGTCGCGGAGATGTGGGTCAGTCGCGGCGGGCCCATCGCCGAACGGCAGATCAGCTCGCTGGGGAAGCGGTGCAACCAGCGCGTCGAACAGACGCCGAAGCCCGCGACCGGGAAGTCCTGTGCAGGCGGAATCACCGCCGCGGTATCGCTGCCGGCCTGCAGCTCGGTCGTCGCCAGGGTGAGTTGCATCGTCGGCGAACCCGTAACGAAGTGCCTCAGTTGCTCGCGGCTCAGCATGATTTCCACCTGCCCATGGTGTGTGCCGGGAAGAATGTGCTGCGTCTGCGAGGACCACCAGGGCGCAGTCCAATGCCATCCGTTATTCGCGTCGTCGATGGTGACCTTCACGTCGTCCAACTGCACGGCAGTGCCTGCCGCTACTCCGGAGAAGTCGACGGGCACATCGACGTAGACCATGCCTGGCCGCTCAGAATGCGTTATCCGCACCGCCTTCCGCTCTGTCGCCAGCGCCAACTGCACCGGGGCCGCGCCGGAAATCTGGTACAGACGGCTGATCTGGTTCCCGCGCAGCGCCGTCATCGCCATCCCCAGGCCAGTCGCCAGCAGGACGGCGCCAATCCCCACCACGCGCGCCAGCCATACTCTGCGCATGGCGTATTGCAGCGGAATCGCAAGCATCGCGCCCACAATCAGCACCCCGGCGATCCAACTATGGTGGTCATACGGCACGGTCGACTCATATCCGGCGCGCGGCATGAACGCCAGATAGGCTGCGGCGACCAGCACTACCACGCCTCCGAAGAGTGTCAGCGTCATGCGCGCAAAATTCTCCGTGATCGTGGCGATCACAATCAGCGGAAGCAGGATCAATCCGCTGACGAATGCCAGGCAGTGGAACCATCCGGCAGCGTGCGTCAGCGGAGAAAAGCCTGCCTCTTTCAAAATAGCCGCCTGCATCAGCACGAACGGCACGTAGATCCACACCAGGATAAAGAGCGCCTTGGCCGCCAGCAGCTTCTTCCATTCGTATGGGCGCGTCAGCCAGAACTGGCGGTCGCCCACCAGGCTCTCCGCCTGGATGAGGCGTCCAATGAGCAGCCACCACGTAGCCGGGATGAGCAAAAGCAGGGGCGCGATGAAGCCCTGCCGATGCATCGCTGCGGGCGAAAAGTCCCAGCGGTCAGGAGCGAAAGCAGCGAAAATCGACAGTGCGGCAAGAGAGAGAAGTATCTCCAGCCGCAGGTGACGCGTGTCCTGCTTGAAGATGTGCATGGCCTGCTTCATTCGTGCCTCCCGTCGGCTGCGTTGCCCGCTCTGCCCGCCTTCGCGACCGCGAGAAAGATCGCCCGCAGCGACATCGGCTCCATGGCAATTCCAGCCTCCCGCGCGCCCGGAAAAATCCTGCCCAATTCGCGCATCGACTCCTCGCCCCGGTAGTCGCTGTCCACAAAGCGCACCACCGAATCCGCAGCCTCCGCTCCGAGCCACGTTACCGGACAATCCGCCGGCAGCGGCGCACGCACCGGCAGCGTAACCGTCACCTCGCGGAAGCGATCCTGCAGCACCGCCATCTCATCGGAGAAAAGAATCCTCCCCTGCTCCAGGTAGCCCACGTGGCTGGCAAAGCTCTCAATCTCCGCCAGGTCGTGCGACGACAGAAAAATCGTCGTCTCCGGCGCGCGTTCCAGCAGCCCTTCAATCAGTTCGTCGCGCACCAGCGGGTCCAGCCCGGTAAACGGCTCGTCCAGCACGATCAGCGCCGGCCGGTACGCCAGCGAACTCGCGAACGCCGCCTTCATCCGCATGCCGCGCGACAGGTGTTTCAGCTTGCGCTCCAGCGGCAGGTCGAACTGGCGCACCAGCTCCTGCTCCAGCGCGCGGTCCCACGCGGGATAGAACGTCCGCATGGAATCCAGCAACTCGCCCACCGTCATCCAGTCCGGCAACTCCTGATTTTCTGAGACGTAGCCGATGCGCTGAAAAGCTTTTCCCGCAATCTTGGCGGAGTCGATACCCAGCACCTGCGCGCACCCCAACGTCGGCCGCAGGATGTTCATCAGCAGCTTGATCATGGTGGTCTTGCCCGCGCCGTTCGCGCCCACCAGCGCATAGATCGCGCCCTCCGGCACCACCAGGTCGATGCCCCGCAGCACCTCCGTATGGCCAAACCGCTTCACCAGCCCGTCGATTCGAATTGCAGGATTCATCGCTCCCCGCTGCCTCCATCTTTCGCCCTACCCACGCTCTGCCGGCTCTCATCGCTGCTCAGCCGCTGCCAGTGCGCTGCGATGGAAGCGAGCATTTCCTCGCGTCCGATACCCAGCCGCTTAGCCTCGACCACCAGTTCTTCAATCTCCTGCCCCAACAGTTGGGTGCGTTCCTTGCGCGTGGAATCCGGCAGCGCCGCCACCACCGTGCCGATCCCCGGATGGATCTCCAGCAGCCCTTCACTCACCAGGTGCGCCACAATTTTGTGCGCCGTGTTGGGATTGATCTTCAGTTCCTTACTCAGCGCGCGCACCGACGGGAACGGGTCGCCGGGCCGCATCGCGCCGGAGATCATGGCCTTCTTGGCGGCATACACCACCTGCTCAAACAGCGAAACGCCGGGCCGGAAGCTGACGCGGAAGGGAATCACACCTGTACTATAACACATAGTACACACAATGCAAGAGCTATTAGAAAGAAATCTCCGCTTGGGCGCGGGAGGGCTATATACTTCCGGGCGATGGCCATGTGCGCTCGGGCAATCAGCTTCTGCCGGGGCTTGCAACTTGCCGGAACGCAAGAACTGCAACCCGACCCGGACGGCAACCTGGTGCGCATCACGGCTGACGCCACACCGCTTCGACTTTTTCAGCATTCGCCCCCAGCCCTCTGGTAGGGTTGCTGTGGGAGCCGGAACGAATGATCATCGTCATTTCCGGAAGTCGTTCGTCCAGGGCTGAATTCGTCCAGCGTCCTCTCGGCCGATCGCTGCAGCGGATGAGCTTCGACCCAACCCTGCAATACGCCCTCATCGAGAACAACCACGCAGGCCTGCCCGCTGTCTTCAATCGCTTCATTACCGAAGAACTGCGCCCGCACTTCCTCGTCTTCGTGCACGACGATGTGTGGATCGACGACATCTTCTTTTCTGACCGCATTCGCACGGCGCTCGACACGTTCGATGTCGTGGGACTCGCCGGCAACCGTCGCCTGCTGCCCGGGGTCCCCGCCTGGCACGTCAAGAACGACCAGATGGAGTGGGACCACGAGTTCCTTTCGGGCATCGTCTGCCATGGTTCGCAGCCTTGCGGCGCGCCCTCGGTCTACGGCCCCACTCCGGCCCCCGTCCAACTTCTCGACGGCGTAATGCTCGCCGCGCGTGCCTCAGCGTTGCTGGACGCCACCGTGCGCTTCGACGAGCGCTTCGACTTCCATTTCTACGACCTGGACTTTGCGCGCCAGGCCAACGCCGCGGGCCTCCGGGTCGGAACCTGGCCCATCGCTGTCACTCACGTCAGCGGCGGCGCCTTCGGCACGCCGGCCTGGAACAGATCCCTCGCCCTATACCGCGAGAAGTGGGAACCCACCCCAGCCATTCCTTAGTTTCCCGTGGGAACTTTGTCGACGGAGTCGATGACGATCGTTGCAACAGCGACAACCTGCGGCTTCAGCAGCAGTCCCGCCGCTTCTTTCAGGGCCACCGTGCAATGGGTCCGGTCGCAACTTAAGCACCAGCATTTCACAAACCCACAAAACCAGCGCGCCGGACCCTTCAACCGCGTCGGATGCACCGAAATTACTATGTGCAGAAGCGATACGCCTTGCTGTGCCAAATTCGCATCCGTCATATAGAACTCTTGATAGCCCCGTGCGCAATTTCGAGCAAACCCGGACAGAATTTCATGACCTGCTCGCCAGGCCCATTCGCTCGCTCGGGCTCAAGCTCGAGGGGTCGCCGCTCGAACGATTTGTGCAGCAGCTCTATCGCGAGCTGGAGGCCAAGGGCCTGCACAAGTTCCGCCCGCTCTGTTACCTCACGGATGAATGGGGATGTCCATCGGGCGAGCCTGTTATCGGCATTCCGTTCTACCTGGCCAACCCGGAGCTGGCCCAGCTTGAGCGTGAGCTGAACGACCTGGAAGATCCTCGCGAGATCATGATGTACATGCGCCACGAGGCCGGGCACGCCTTCAACTACGCGTACCAACTGCACCGGTCCGCGGAGTGGCGCGATCTCTTCGGCCCTTTTCGCCGCAAGTATCGCGATCATTACCGCCCCATCCCGTTCTCGCGGAAGTATGTTCGCCACATGGCCGGGTGGTACGCACAAAAACATCCGGATGAAGATTTTGCGGAAACCTTTGCCGTCTGGCTCACGCCGCGGTCGCAGTGGCGCAAGCGCTACCGCGGCTGGGACGCGTTGGCCAAGCTCCAGTACGTCGATCGCATCGCGCGCAAACTGGGCAATGTCGAACCCGTCCGGCGTCGCGGCCGCGCGGACATCACCGTCGATGAGATGGATGCGACAGTCGGTGAATTTTACTCGCTCACCCTGCCGGAAGAGATTCCGGTGCAGGAGTTGGCGCAGGACACCGACCTGGCCGACATCTTCAACATCTCCCCTAAGCGACGCAAGGGCGTGCGGCCCGCCCATGAAATGTTGCGCCAGCACCGCAAGCCCATCGTCGACAAGGTTGCCTATTGGAGCGGAGTGCCGCGTCCCATCGTCAAACGATTAGTGGAAGCCATCTGCAAGCGCGTTGAGGACCTGGGTCTGCGCGTGGACATCCGGCACGAGCCCGAGTACCTCATGGAGTTCACCGTGTACACAACCGCACTCGCAATGAATTACCTCACCCGGGGAAAGTTCATTCATCCCTGAGTCGGGCCGGGACGCGGATTGGAGGGCAGCATGCTTGGAAAGAAATTGAAAGTTACCGTGCTCTATGACCTGTGGGAAGAAGCGCCGGCTGAAACCACGGAAGACGTCCCCGCGCCGCGCAAGCGGAAGGGGCAACCGAAACGCAGGAAGAAGCCGGTAAAGCACGATCGCGAAGAGATCTTCGAAGCCCTGACCAAGCTCGGCCACGAGCCCTCGTATCACGTTCTCGATGGCCGCACGCAAACCCTGCTCGGGCTCGCAAAATGCGGCGCCGATCTCATCTTCAACCTCACCGAGTCCTACGCCGGCGACGATACCAAGGAGATGCAGGTCGCCGCCTTCCTGGACCTGCTCGAGATCCCATACACCGGCGCGGGTCCGCACGCCACTATCCTCGCGCAGGACAAAGCCATCGCCAAGAAGATGTTCGCTTTTTACGGCATTCAGTCGCCCTATTTTGCCACCGCCTTTCGCGGCACCATCGACCACGCCCACGACATCGCCTTCCCGCTCATCGTCAAGCCCACATCCGAAGATGGATCCATCGGCATCGACGCGGCTGCCGTGGTCCACAGCGTCAAGGAACTGATGGAGCGCGTCCACTATATCCAGACGGAGTTCGATTCGCCTGCGCTGATCGAGGAGTACATCGAAGGGCGCGAGATCTACGCCGCCATCCTTGGCAGCTCCGAGACCGCGCATGCGCTTCCGCTGGTGGAGCTCGATCTCTCCAGACTTCCCAAGGACATCCCCAGGATCGCCAGCCTCGATGTGAAATTCGAGAAAGACACGGAAGCCTACAAGCTGACCAAATCCGCAATCGCTGAAGACCTCGATGAAGAAACCGCAAACAAGCTCGCCGAGACCGCGATCAAGGCGTATCGCGCCGTCAAGCTGCGCGACTACGGCCGCATTGACATGCGCCTCAACAGCAAGGGCGAGGTCTACGTCATCGAAGCCAACCCCAACCCCTGGCTCTCCAGCGGGCAGGAGTTTGTCATGGCCGCAAAAAAATCCGGCCTCTCCTACACCCAGCTCATCGGCGAAATCGTCGACCTTGCCATGGCACGGAACGCCTGAACCCTGTGTAGGAAAACCAGCGCAGCGCCCTCCGCGCTGTTTCAATCGGAGCAGCAGCCCGCCCGCACTCTGAATGGTCGCAGTCTATGGCGGCCACTGCACAGAGGACGACGATTTGGATGCCGCCGTAGATCGCCGGTACAGTTTCCACTGCGGCGATTCGTCGATAAGTTCGAAATGCGTCCCAATGTACGGCCCATAAATCTTCGGTGTCGCATATTGCGATACGTAATCGGAATTAGTCTTCGGCATCATCACCAGGTCTGCTGCCCCGAAAAGCTTCTCCGGACTGACCTTGTGCTGCGCGTTAAAACTCCCGTCAAACTGGAGATTCGTACTCCCGCCCGCCGCTGGAGGAAGCTGCAATCCGTAGGAAAACACATTCGTGAAATCGAGCGACATCACTCGCTCACCCGGTCTCCGATGCTGCCGCAGCATGTCGAAACCGTGATTTACGATAACGGTGTAGTCGTAATCCTCCTTCACCGGAACGAATTGCCGGAGCACCGGCGATTCAAACCGGGGAGCTGACCGCGCGGCATGCACCTTCACCCACTGCCCGTCGGCCAGGCTCACCACGACAGAGAATAGAGTGATCCCGGCAAACAGCGCGCCTCCTCCGATCACCATGGAGAGGATGTCGTGGCCCTTTCGGTGCTCTGCAAGCATCCTCTGAATAAGCATCAGCAGAAGCAAACTCAACAGAGGCATCTCGGTGAATTGGTAGTTGCCAAAGATCAGCAGCACACTCACCGCGATAACGCTGATTCCCGCCACCAGGGTGCGATTCGCGGCGCGGTGATTCCCGCACTCGATTAGGAACCAAAAGGCAACCAGGGTCAGCAGCAGCGCAATCCCAGCTTCCAGAACAATAGAGTCCAGCAGATACTCCACCAACTGGACGTGCTTGGCCTCTGCCGTAATGGCAAGGTCGCGGACCACCCCGGCCACGTCGAAGTGCAGATACCACAGGAAGGGAAACCCCACCAGCACCGCGCCGGCTCCAAACCCCACCCAGCGCCGCGCGGTCTCTTTGCGCTGCGATATCAGAACCAGAAGCAGCGCCACACCGGCGAAGAAGCCGGTCATCTTCGTAAAAGCAAGGATGGCAATCGCCGCTCCGCTCGAAAAACCGGCAAGCAGCTCTGAGGCGACTTCCGTGCTGAGGCACTCCAGCAGAAGGATCCCCAGCAGTGAATATCCGTATCGGTTGTAGGTCATGCCCGGCGATAGCGCCAGCGGGGACATCCCCAGCCCCGCCGGAGAAACTGCGATGGCCGCAACGCACCACGCGTAAATCACCCGCGGCACCTGGTAAAGCTTCCCGCCCAGCCAGTATGCCCAACCCCCCAGCAGCAGCGCCATCAGCGCCTGCCCGTATCCGAAGCCCGCGACCGTGTTCGATGCCAGCCGGAAGCCAACCAGGGTAGGCAGGTACGCCGCAGGGCCCACCATGCTGTTGAAGTCCAGGTGCGGCCGCTGGCCATTCAGCATGCGCCACGCCCCGTCCAGCACCAGGAATGCATCCGCCGAGGAGCGGCGCGTTCCATAGAGTGCCACAGAGGCCCTCGCCGCCGCCAATCCCAACAGCATCAGCCAAAAAATTGCACTGCCCGCCCGGCCGAATGGCCGCCGCCAGAAGTCCTCCATGTTGGCAGCCAGGTGCCGCAAAGTGAAGTAGAACCGCTCGCTGCGGGTGCTGGTCAAATCGGGCAAGGCCTGGACCTCTCCATCCGACCGCGTCCCCGCTGCTCTGACCGTTGTCCTCGAATACATTCGTCAGCACCCTTTCGTCGTAAAATTAGCCACATCATCCTGTTAGCAGCCTCCTCCGGGGGCGGGAAGGCTCTACTCTATGATTCTGCTTCACCACGAGGGGCTGAAATAAATGGTGGCGGACCATGGGTCACCATCAAGGCTGCAGACACGATCTCTCGCCGCCCTACCCGGGCCGGTGCGAATTTTCGCTTGGCTAAGCATCCTGCTCGCGGCCCTCTCCTGGGTAGTGGTTGGGTGCGCCCGGCTCATGCGCATGCCCCAGCCTTACAGTTCAATTGTCACGGATCCCCAGCCTCACAGTGATTTCACCATGTTCCAACAGGTCTTCAGGCTCTTTCACAGCTGGGCTTTCTTTCACAATCCCGGTGTAACCTTTGCGTACCCTGCACCGCTCGCCATCTTCTATCACATCTTGTTCGTCATCTGGGGCGACCGTCCTCACTCCGAACGCATCTTGCGAGCTTTCGTCTTGCTGGTGACCTGCATTGCCCTTTGGTTCTTCGCCCGCGCGCTCAATCGCCGCGGCATTTCCTGGCTCTCCGTCTCTCTAGTTTGCCTTATTCTCGTCGGAACTTCCTATCCGCTCTACTACGAACTGGACCGGTGCAACGTGGAGGTCATCGTATGGGCGGTATTACTGCTGGCATTCTGGGCCTTCCGCGAGCAGATGCCGGCCCTCGCAGCCATCTTCATCGGTACCGCCATTGCCTTCAAGTACTACCCCGCCGTCCTGCTCGGGCTGTTTCTTTACCCGAAGAAGTACAAGTTTATCGCCATCGCCCTCCTGGCCGCGGGTGCCGTAACCTTACTTTCAGATGCATGGCTCGGCCCCACCATCGGCACCGCCTTCAAGGAAACTGTAATTGGGACCAATCGCTTCATCGAAAGCTATGCGCAACAGTCCATCGGTCCTGGTTTCGACCACTCCTTTCTGGCGCTTTACAAAGTCCTGGCTGCCCGCTATCACCCCAATCTCGCCGCCGACCTCAGGCGATACATCAAAATCGCAGCCGTCCTGGCCACCGCGCTCTATTTCTTGCGCATCCGCAAACTCCCCGTCATCAACCAGATCAGCATTCTGCTGATCCTTTCCATCACCCTCCCGCCCGTTTCCTTTGACTACACCTTGCTCCATATCTATATCTGCTGGGGCATCTTCTGCCTCTACGTCATCGATTCGGCGCGAGCCGGCATCCAGGTTCCGCGCGCCGGTTGGATCATGGCATGGTTCGCCTTCACTCTGACATCTCAGAGCTACTTCATCCACCACCATGTGCGATTGAACGGGGAAGCGCACCTTCTCGGCCTCATCGCGCTGTTGTGTCTATTTCTTATTCAGCCCTTCCCCGAACCGGCGCCCATCCCCTGCGCTGCCTGACCCGCGCCTTTGCCCTGCGCAGAGGTCCATGATGGATACGCCGATGGGATGCGAACGCGGATTTGAGGTACTGGGTGAATTCCGCGTTGATTTCACCCAGTACCGGATTTGACAAGCGGCCTCCCGATCATGTACTTTGCACTGCAAAGTGAGTTCGCGCGAATGAATGACCTGAACCGAGCGCTGGGCGAGATCAGCAGTATCCGCAGGCAGGTAGCGCGGAGCACGGAGTTTCGCGGCTACGGGCCGGCGACTCTGGCCGCTACGGGCGTGTTCGCGCTCGCGGCTGCGGCGGCGCAGGCGCTGTGGCTGCCCGATCCTGCCCAGCGCATCTACGCCTATCTGGGCATCTGGTTCGGAACGGCGGCGCTGTCGGCCGGCGTCATTGCGGTGCAAACCGCCAACCGCGCGCGGCGCATACATTCGGGCATGGCAGACGAGATGATTCGCATGGCGGTGGAGCAGTTTCTGCCGTCGGTGGGCGCGGGTGCGCTGGTCACCCTGGTGCTGGTTCGCTTTGTGCCCGCGGCCGTGTGGATGCTGCCGGGATTGTGGCTGGTCATCTTCAGTTTGGGCGTGTTCGCATCGTGCCGTTTTCTGCCGCGTCCCATGGCTGCCGCGGGCGCATGGTACCTGCTGATTGGGTTGGCCGTGCTCGGGCTGGGCGACGGCCGGGCGCTGTCTCCGTGGACCATGGGAATCTCGTATGGCGTGGGACAACTGCTGGTAGCGGGAGTTTTGTTCTTCGCGCCGAAGCAGGGCCGCGATGGCTGAGGCCTCAAGTAACGCGCCGAAGAGCGAAGGGCGCTTCGCCTACGAGGGCCTGGACCGCGTGATTCACGAGCGCGCGCGGCTGAGCGTGCTCACCTGCCTGGTCACCAATCCCCGGGGCCTGACCTTCGGCGATCTCAAGCAGATGTGCTCGCTGACCGACGGCAATCTGAGCCGGCATCTGCGTGTGCTGGAGCGGGGCAGGATGGTGGAGATCGTGAAAGGCCACGACCGCAATCGCCCGCAGACGATCTGCCGCATCACCGCGGCGGGCCGCAAGCGCTACATGGAATACCTGGCGACGCTGGAGCAGGTGGTGCGCGACGCGGCGATGGTCGCCAAAGAAG
The DNA here is from genome assembly GCA_963764735.1 of uncultured Acidobacteriaceae bacterium. Lineage (GTDB taxonomy): Bacteria > Acidobacteriota > Terriglobia > Terriglobales > Acidobacteriaceae > Edaphobacter. The sequence continues at coordinate 2,522,811 of CAVXTS010000002.1, read as the reverse complement.
AGCCGATCGCGGCCATGGTTCGCCTGTCACCGTCGCGCGCCTGAATTTTTTTGCGACTTTACTTTACGCTGCAAAGTAAGTGGTAAGAATGGAGAGTTCAAGATGAGCGATTTGTCGATCCTGCAAACCCTCGCGCAAGCCAAAGCCAGGTCCCGGTCCATGGGCGTGAAGCTGATCGTTGTCTGCGGGCTGGCGCTGCTGATGACCATTCCCGCGTTCTTTGTCAGCAGCCTGGTGGATGACCGAACCTCGCGCGCGGCCGACGTGGTACGCGAGATCGGCGGCCTGGTGGGTGGGCAGCAGACCTTCCTCGGCCCGACGCTTGCGATCCCGTACAACATTCCCGCGCAGGCTCCGTCGGAGTTCGCCAGGCACGGGATCTACCTGGTGTTCCCCGCCAGTGCGAATGCCGCAGCAACGACCGCGACCGAGGAACGCAAGCGCTCGTTGTTCAAGGTCCCGGTATTCAAGGCGGACATGCACTTCGATGCGGCCTTCGACCTGACCGGAGTGCCGGCCGCGGCTCCGCAGGGCGCGGAGCTGGACTGGAGCCGTGCCGAGGTGGTGGTGGGGGTGAGTGATGCACGCGGAGCATTGTCCGACGCCACGCTGACGATGGGCGGAAAGACGTCAACGCTGGCTCCGGCGGCGATTGCGCCGGACATAATGTTCAACGGCGACCAGAACGATCGCACCAAGCTCACTCTCTTTGGCAGCAGAGTCGACGTGAAGCCGGGCGCGCAGTTCACGGTTTCGTCTGCGCTGCGATTCTCCGGCGCGCAGCGAATCGCCGTGCTTGCGTATGGGAAGACGACCCACGTTGCCGTCGCGGGCGATTGGCCGAGTCCGGGATTCGACGGCGGATTTTTGCCCCTCAATCGGACGGTGACGAAAAACGGGTTCACGGCGGACTGGTCGGTGCCGTTTATCGCCCGCGGCGTGCGGGCGGAGGGTCAGGCCGACACCATGGCAGCGCTCAACGCGACGGCGCTGGGAGTCTCCTTCATCGAGGTGGCCGATCCATATCAGTCCGTCAGCCGGTCCGTGAAATACGTGCTGCTGTTTCTGGGGCTGCTGTTTCTTTCCTACTTTGTGTTCGAGGTGACAACCGGCAAGCGCGTCCACCCGGCGCAGTACGTGTTGGTCGGAATGGCGCAACTCATCTTCTATTTACTGCTGTTGTCGCTGGCCGAGCGGGTCGGCTTCGACCTTGGCTTCCTGCTCGCGGGCGCGGCTACCGTAGGGTTGCTCTCGGCGAACGCGGCGTGGATCTTCAAGAGCCGCCTGCAGGGGTTCCGCGCGCTGGGCATCTTCTCGCTGCTGTATGTGCTCATCTATCTGCTGCTGCGGCTGGAAGACAATGCGCTGCTGGTGGGCGCGGTAGCCAGCTTCCTGGCAGTCGCCGCGGCGATGTATTTCACGCGCGGGATCGACTGGTACAGCTCACTGCCCGCGCCAGGCCCATCCGAGTTGCCACCGCCGCCGCTGGTGCGAAAGGAGAACGCGTAGTGCGGGCGACCGTGGCTGGCTAGGCGGTTCTCATGGGCGGCGGAACGGCCTCGGGGGAGACAATGCGCGGCTTGCGCGCGGCCGGAACGGGAGACGCGGAGGCGCGCGGACCGTGGCCGCTGGTGTGAACCGGCTGCTGCAGCGTGACGATGAGCGCGGTCGCGGAGTCGGGGCCGGAGCACTCGTAGCTGTGCGTGGTGGCCGCGTCGAAGTAGATGGCGTCGCCCTGTTCGACGCGGTGGATGGTTGCACCGTGGCGGATGGTGAGCGAGCCGGAGAGCATGTACAGGAACTCGCAGCCGAAGTGCTGGTGCGACCGCGGCTCCCGTGTAGCGTGACTGGCTTGCGCCGGCGGACTGGACTTTGCGGGCAGGAATTCGGCGAAGTAGGGATCGAGCTGGCGGTCGGGAACCAGGTAGCCGAGCGACTCGAAGAAATAGGACGGATCGTCGACGCCGGTTTGGGGAAGACGCACGCGCTCCTTGCCGCGATGCACGCGGAACAGGCTCTGCGGCTCCGGCTCGAAGAAGTAGCTGAGGTCCTTGGAGAAGACCATGGCGATGCGGGCCAGGTTGCGCAGTGTGGGGACGACGCGGCCAGTTTCGAGCTGCGAGAGGAAGCTGGCCGAGAGGCCGGTGTGGCGGCCGAGTTCGACTAGGCCCATCGACTTCTTGAGCCGCAGATGCTTGATGCGCTCGCCGATGCGCTTTTCCGCGATGACGGTTTCCGCCGCTTCGCCGTCCACGCGGACGCCGGGCGCGTCGGGCACGGCGTGCAGCGCGGCACGGCCTCGCGGAGGGGAAGGTTTCTCGGGAAGAATGCCCAGGGTCGCCATCTTTTTATTTACTCAATCAATGGATGTTGCTGCCGGGTCAAAGGATTGCCCCGCGGGAAAAGATTCTGCGACGCGGCTTTGTATGCCCGCCGACAGGACGAATGCTATAGCCTTTGTTTGGATGGATATTTGGGCAGACAGAGCCGGCTGGCCAGGCCGGCGGCCGATGCGGGCAGCGCTGGCCGCAGGCGGGATAATGCTGGCGCTGCTGGCAGGGTGCGCCAGCCCTGCGCCCCCGCTGCCGCCGTCGCTGAAACTGCCGGAGGTTGTGACCGACCTGACCGCGACCCGCGTGGGCGCGCAGGTGATGCTGCGCTGGACGACGCCGACCCATACCACCGATAAACTGCTGATCCGCGGCCCGGTAACCGCGGAGATCTGCCGGGAGACACCGCCAGCGGCCGCCGGCCCGGTCCAGTCGCGTGGGCAGAGTTCGCGGAAAAGTCCGGCAACGCCATGCGCGGCGGTAGTGCGGGAGAGCGTGACGGCGGGCGCGACCGAGGCAGTCGATGCGCTGCCCGCGGAGCTGGCGCAAGGGACGGCACGGCTGCTGAGGTATCGGGTGCAACTGAAGAATGCCGCGGGACGCACGGCGGGGCCTTCGCCGGCGGTTTTTGTTGCGGCGGGCGCGGCGCCGGAACCGGTGGCCGACTTGCGCGCCGCGGCGACCAAAGGCGGCGTGGTGCTGGAGTGGCGGCGCGGGCAGCAGGCGGATGGCGGAGAGACGGTGGAGCTGGAGCGGACGGTCGTGGAGGCTCCGAACCCACCCAGGCAGGGCCCGGATGGGGCAGCCGCAGCTCCGCAGCGGATGGACGCGCTGCCGGGCGCGGGGAAAGAGCCGGCGGAGGAGCGATTCCGCGCCGGTCCGGGTGCAACCGATGCGGGTGGAACGGATGCGGGTGGAACGATCGATCGCACGGCGTTGATCGGGTACACGTATCGATACAGCGCCCAGCGCGTTCGTAAGCTGGCACTGGGTGGGCAGACGCTGGAGGTGCGCAGCGTGCCGTCGGCCGGGGTGACGGTCGCGGTCCAGGACGTGTTTCCGCCGCAGGCCCCGACGGGGCTGGTTGCCGTGCCGGGCATCGAGACAACGGGTGCGGAACAGCAGAGCGTGAGCCGGTCGATCGACCTTTCGTGGGACCCGAATATGGAGCCGCGGGTGGCCGGGTATCGGGTGTATCGTCGCGAGGCGGACCACCCCACCGAGCCAGGCTCGCCGGGAACCCCGGTTGACACCGGCGCTTGGACGCGGCTGAACGCGGAGCTGGTGCAGGTGCCGGCGTATCGCGACCTGACGGTAATGGCGGGCAAAACGTACACCTACCAGGTGACGGCGGTGAGCGATACGGGCGTCGAGTCCAAGCCGAGCGGCGAGGTCACCGAGACCGCTCCGAGCCCCGCCGCGCCATAGCCGACCCACCCCAGAACTGTCATCCGGAGCGAGCGCAGCGAGTCGAAGAGCCTGTCCTGAGCCTGTCGAAGGAACCTGCGGCACCCTCCAACCACCGCAACCTGCCGTCCCTTTTCTTCCACCAATCGTCCATCGCTCGCCCCACAAGCGTACGATTCTCCGCAAAGGACAAAGCCGTGATCCGGAGAATAGCCGCCGCTGCCCTGCTCGCGTGCACTACCGCCTTCGCCCAGACTAGCCCCGCAACCGGCACGGCAGCTAACCCACCCAAACCCCTGGCCTTCGAAGTCGCTTCCATCCGGCTGCACAAAGTAACTGGCGACGGCTCCCGTTGGATGGCTCCCACTGCCGATGGCTACGAAACAAGAAATGAGGAACCGGCTCAACTGATCCTCGAGGCCTATGGCATCAAGTGTTCTGATCAGCTTGCCGGATTACCGGCGTGGGCGTCCGAAGATACATTCGACATCGAAGCGAAGATCGACGAAGATATTCTTCCCGCGTACCAAGGACTCTCAGATCGTGAGCGAAAAGAGCAAGCTGCGCTGATGCTTCGTTCGATGCTCACGGATCGCTTCAACCTCAAGGTCCACCACGAAAGTCGCCTTCTCCCTGTCTATGCGCTCGTCGTAGCAAAGGGGGGCGCCAAGCTCAAGCAGTCGCAGGCTCCCGAAAACCTGTATGGAATGGTGGAGGGCCGGGGCTTCCTCTCCGTCCGCGCGGGACCGATCGGAGCCCGCCTTATCGTCGGACTGTCCGATATTACGGGCCGCATCGTCATAGACAAGACCGGGCTTACCGGCGACTATGACATAGAACTCAACTGGTCGTCAGATGAGGATCTTGCGGCTGGAGCATCGGGCCCGACGCTCCTTACCGCGCTCGAAGAACAGCTTGGCCTGAAACTCGTGCCCGAAAAGGCTCCGGTCGATGTTGTTGTCGTCGACCGAATTGAACGGCCTTCCGAGAATTAGCTGCCGAAGTCGATTTTCGCGAGCGAAATGGAACGCTGCCGTGAACACCGGACTTAGACTCTCGATCCTGCTCGGCTCCATCGCTGCCACCCTTGCTTTGCCAGGCGAGCTCGCGCAGACGCAAGCCCCCGCGCCCGCAACGCCATCCTCATCCGCCCCCGCCAAGCCCCTCGCCTTCGATGCCGTCTCCATCCGCCCAGCCAAGTCCAGCGGAGGCTTCTTCTGGAGCACCACACCCGACGGCTATACCGTCCCCGGCCAGTCGCTCTATTACACCGTCATGATTGCCTACTTTCCACAGGGCTGGTTCTACTGGTCCAGAGACCGCCTTTCCGGCGCACCGTCCTGGCTCAACGAGCCCTACGACATCAACGCCAAAGTCTCCGAGGCCGATCTCGCCCAATGGCAGAAGCAAGGACTCTCCCTCGACAAGAAGCCAATGCTCCGGCAGATGCTGCAGACCATGCTCGCGGACCGCTGCGATCTGGTCGCCCACATGGTTCCCGGCCCGCCCATCCCAGGCTGGTCCCTCGAACCCGGCAAGCGCACCCCGCGCCTCACCGAATCTAAACCCGGCGCGACCCTCCCAGCCGGCGTCCCGCTCGCCAGCGGTGGTGTTATGGTTTACTCCCACCAAGGCGACGAGTTGCACTGGAGCTTCTACAACGCAACCATGGAAGACTTCGCCCAGTATCTCTCCAGCCAAGCCGGGGGCCATCCCGTCCTGAATCACACCGGCCGCACCGGCCGCTATGACTTCGTGCTCGACTGGGCCCAGAACCCCGACTCCAAGCTGCCCGTGGGGGTAACCTCCACTGACGACCCCGACCCGCTCTCCCACTGGAACACCGATGCCCTCGGATTCCGCCTCGTCCCCGTCAAAATCCCCGCCGACACCCTCGTCATCGACCACATCGAAAAGCCCTCAGAAAATTAGCCCTGCAACCCTCTTTGTTCCTCCTTCCGCAGCGCTTTTTGTTTGTCATCCCCACGAACGGCAACCAGGGCTTTTCCACTCTGTCTCACCCAGGGGTTCACCCCACGTCGTTAGAGATGTCAAGGCCCCTCGCCTGTGCAAAAGCCGTCCTCAATCCACAACCCAAACGACATCAAAAATCGCGCCAAAGTACAGTTGAGTTATGGGGTATCTGCTATCATTAACTTAGTGAATTAAACAAAGAAGACTCGGCATCGCGCCGAGTCTTTGAGAATGTTGACAAATGCGCTTTTTCGTTAAGGGCACGGATTTATCCGTGCCATAAGAGCCACAGAATCAGCCGGGCTTTAGCCCCTGAGGTCTGCTTTCCTGCGCTGAGCCGCCTTTTTCATCACCCTCGAAGACTCGGCATCGCGCCGAGTCTTTGCAGTTAGATCACCGGGCAAGTCGGCCAAGCCGGATATCGCCGGATCCGATCCCGGATCCAGCACGGATCAGATCCAGATCGAACCGCTGTCGAATGAAGATCCTGGGATCACGATCCCGGAACCCGAGGGGTGGGGGGGCGGGGGGGGTCCGCCGCGCCGCAACGCGCGAACTGCCAGTTCGGTCGGGACAGGGCCCCCGCACGCGTTTTTGTACCAAGTCCAGGCCTAAGCCGCTAAGGATCAGCGGTTTGCCCTATCATAGGGGGGAGGGGGGGTATATATAAGGGCTCTTAGCGAATGCGCGTGGGACCCGCGCTGCGCATCACGTCGATGGGTTCCAGGCAGAATACCTCGTACCCCAGCATGGAAATGTCTTTCCACGTCATGCCCTTCTTGCATCTCGCGCTGAACCGCAGCCGATGCCGATGGCATCCCGGGCAGCGGCTGATCTCCACCGTGGAGGCGAACTCCGAGGTCTTCTTCTTCTCCTTCGAGCCCACTCCTGCGTGCGCCTCAATCGACTGCCGGAACCGCCGCGCCTTGGCCCTGGTCAGGAACTCGTCGACCGAACCCTGGATCTCCCGCTCGCGGTTGAAGTAGCGCGTCTGCTCGCCCTTCTTGCTCAGAAACACCATGCACTCATCGCAGTAGGAGACGTTCCGCAGGGCAATAAACGCCACCAGCCCCGCCAGCGCGAAGCCGACAAATTGCAGTGCCGCCAGCCACAGCCACCCGCCCCGCGACACCATCGTAGAGCCGAACGCCTGCACCGCCGCCAGATGCTGTTTGGCCCCCGACATCGCGTCGCTCATGTTGTCCGCGGAGAGCGCGTCGCCGGTATTCAGCATCCCCTGCACGCCGCCGCCAATTCCCTGCACGCTGCTGTTGTTATCGCCTGCCACCGCCGACATCGCGCCCGCACTCGGGGTCGAACCCCCGGCCGCGCTGCCGCCGCTGCCCGCGAACGCGGCCCGCAGCGGGCTCTGCATCAGGGCATCGCTCACAAATCCGCCAATGGCCGCGGCTCCGTGGATGGACTTGCGATTCACCCGCATCAGCCCGTAGTCCACCGAGTCCATCAGGTACACGGTGCCCGCCGACAACAGCAGAATCGCCGCCAGCATGACCCGCGCCGGCCGCAGCCGCAGCAGGCGCGAACTCGCATAATACCCGGCTGCCGCCACCAGCCCCGCGCCAATCGCTCCCGCCGGAATCCAGCTCGCGACCGTGATGCTGAACAGCGATCGCCCGCCCCGCAGTTCCAGCAGAAACAGAAGGGAAGCGACCGCCAGGCTGCTCGCCGCACCCAGAAGAATGACAATCAGATTTCGAACGATCCGGTTCATACGCTCCTTCGCACGGGGGCCTGTTCTCAAAGGCTCAGGGTCAGATCATAGCCCCCGGCGCGGGCCCCACCGATACCCAATTCGGGTCATATCGCACACATTCTTTGTGACCTGTACAGCCCTGGCCCGCTCCTCGCCAGCCTTCCCGGCGCGCAACTCATCCCTGCTGCCCCGGGATTCAGGTCGCTCGCGCCAGCAACGCGGCGCCTGCTTTTTTCCTCGCTCGCCACCGCGTATCATTACCGCTAGCCAGTGAAATGTCCCCGTCCGCGCGCTGCGGCCAGGACATCCGCCACTGGATCCAGGGGAAATCATGCAGCTACCACGTTCGCTCCGCATCGTCTTTGTCGTCTCGGCATCCCTGCTTGCTCTTGCCGGATGCGGCACCAATACCATCGGTGGCGGCAGCACCACCACCAATTCGCCTTACTCCGCAAGCACCCTCTACGTCGTCTCCGGAGCCACCACCTCGCAGGTACTCGCCTACCAGAGCGGCGCCACCGGCACTCCCGCCGCGAAGAGCTTCATCACCCTCCCCAGCGGCACCGTCGCCCAGTACCTCGCGCTCGACCCCTCCGCCAATCTCTACGTCGCCACCACCACCGACGTCCGCGAGTACACCGTCGGAGCCAGCGGCACGGCCTCGCCCACCCGCACCCTCCCGCTCAACGCCACCACGACGCTCGCCAACATGCCCACCGGCATCGCCGCCGACGCCTCCGGCAACATCTATGTCTCGGAGTCGGGCACCGGCGTCGCCGTCTTCTCCGCCACGGCCACCGGCAGCGTCGCGCCCACGCGCTTCATCTCCGGCGCCAACACCACGCTGGTCGATCCCTTCCAGCTCGCCGTGGACGGCTCCGGCAACCTCTACGTCATGAACTTCATCGCCGCCGGAAATGTGGACATCGTGGAGTTCGCGCCCACCGCCAACGGCAACGTCGCGCCGCTTCGCACCCTCAACGTCGGCGTGCTCGGCTTCACCATCAACTCCGCCGGCAGCATCTACGCCGTCACCACCAGCGGAGTGGATATCTTCGCTCCCGGAGCCAGCGGGACTCCCACACCCACCCAGACCATCTCCAGCCAGGCCACCGGCGAGGCCGTGCTCACCGGCGGCATCGGCGTGGACTCGCAGGGCAACATCTACCTGGTAACCTGGGGCACCCTCCTCAACGGCCTCATTCCGTCAAGCCCCAGCATCCAGCAGTACTCCAACACCTCCGGAACCATCACCCTGACCAACACCTTCACCCCCAACAGTTGGTCAGCCGTCAGTTCCACCTTCGCCCTCGTCGCCGTCCATTAAATCTGTCCTTCTCGCCAACCAGGCGCCGGGGATATACTGGAGGCACGGCGATGGAGTTCGCCGCGACCGCCTGCAAGGGCTGATGACTCCTACCAATCCGAATGGTAGGAGTTCGCCTTGCGAAACATACTCGTTATCTCCCTCGGTGCCATTCTGGGCGCCAATCTCCGCTACCTGGTCGCGCAGTTTATCGCCCGGTTCGCACCCTCCAGTTTTCCCTTCGCCACCCTCATCATCAACATCGCTGCCAGCTTCATCCTCGGCTTCGTCATGATCTGGACCACCGAGCGCGTGCTGGCCGATCCGCGCCTGCGCATCTTTATTGCGGTTGGCTTCTGCGCCACATTCTCCACCTACTCCAGCTACGCGTTTGAGACCTTCGCGCTGGTGGAGAAAGGCCAACTTGGGCTGGCCGGCGCAAATCTGCTACTGACCAATGTCGCGTGCCTGCTCGCCGTAGCGCTGGGCGCCGCGCTGGCCCGCGCCTTATAACGACTCGAAGCCCGCGCCCCGTGCCGAAGACCAGGTCTCCGCGAAGTCCGGACCCTCCATTTCCATCTGATACCCCAGAGTTACTAATAGTAGCTGATGTTAGCCATACCAAGTTGTAGCGTATTTAAACCTTTACAAGGTGTAGCGATAGTTGTTAGCTGTTATAGGGGAAGCCTATGCGGGGCACTCAGTCCATTGGAATGGTTCCACTCTCTGGTTGCCGGTGTCGGTGCGGCCACGAATGGCTGCCGCGCGACAAAAAGGAAAATCCGAGGGTATGCCCAAAATGTAAAAGCCCATATTGGGACCGACCAAAGTTGAGGAAGAAAAGTAATGCAGATGAGACCTGGTTCAGGGGTAGTGTGTTGGAAGTACCCGAGACACGAGAAAAGCGATCATGAATTTCATTAGGAACGAGAGCGCGCAGAAGCTTCGAGGTGGCTACTACACGCCGATTGACTTGGCGACATACGTTACGCGTTGGACGCTGGAGAAGAATCCGAAAGCGTTGTTAGAGCCAAGTTGCGGGGACGGCATATTCATACAGGCCTTATCTGACCTCAAACTCGCCGATGGGTTGACACTGACTGGCTTCGAAGTCCTTGAGGAGGAGGCAGTCAAGGCACGCAATCGTTGCCGGGACGGGTCTTCACTCAGTTGGTCCGTCTTGGGGGAGGACTTTCTTGGATGGGCGATTGGCAAGATGTTGGGTCGGCGTCCTCTATTCGATGCCGTAGTGGGGAACCCGCCGTTCATCCGCTATCAATACCTTCCGCAGGAGTCTCAGCAGAAGGCTGAAGCCATCTTCAAGATTCTGGGGCTCCCATTTACCAAGCATACGAATGCTTGGGTCCCTTTTGTGTTGGCATCGATCGCCCTGCTGAAACCCGGCGGCCGTCTGGGAATGATTATCCCCTCCGAAATCATTCATGTAGCTCACGCTCAGTCGCTTAGGACGTACCTCGGCACATCCTGCAGTCGCCTGCTGATCATCGACCCCGAAGAAATATGGTTCGATGGAACACTACAGGGCGCGGTTATATTGTTCGCCGAGAAAAAGAGAACTCCACTGGATCACAGCGAGGGACTCGGGATCGTCAGAGTCAGCGGGCGTAACTTCCTCAGCGCCGACCCCAGAGATCTATTCAATGACACGTCGAGAATGAACGGTAAAACCGTCGAAGGTAAGTGGACCCGGGCGTTACTCACGGCCAGCGAACGAGGATTGTTGGACAACCTTTGCGAGCACCCCGACGTTCACCGCTTCGATCAAATTGCAGAAGTTGACGTTGGGATCGTAACCGGCGCCAACAAGTTCTTCCTTGTGCCCGATGAGACCGTGGAACGGTTTGGATTGCAGGAATTCGCCCACCCCATGTTCGGGCGGAGCGAGCACTGCCCCGGTGTGATCTACGACGAACGGCAGCACCAGGAAAATGCGCGGGTCGGCAACCCAACGAACTTCATCTGGTTCACAAAAGAAAACACGAAGCCGAGCAAGTCTGTACTCGAATATATTCGGATCGGGGAAGAGCAAAAACTACATACACGATACAAATGCCGGATCAGGACACCTTGGTATGCGGTTCCGTCCGTCTATACAACGAAGATCGGGATGCTCAAGCGTTCGCACGATACGCCGCGATTGATCTCCAATCGACTGGACGCGTTAACTACAGACACGGCCTACCGGATCAATACAACCGCAGCAGCTCCCGAAAAGCTGATCTACTGCTTCTTGAACGCGCTCACAGCCTTAAGCGCCGAGCTGGAGGGCCGACACTACGGAGGCGGCGTTCTGGAACTGGTGCCGACAGAAATTGAGAAGCTCCTCGTGCCGTTGCCTTCGTCGGTCCGCCCAGAGCTTAGAAAACTAGACACCATGGTGCGCCAAACGAATGTAGCCACGGTCCTCGAAGAACAGAACAAGAAAATTCTAGGAGCGTTGGGCATTACCAAAGCCGACCAGAATTCGCTGCTGGCTGCATGGCTACGCTTGAAAAACCGCCGGCAACGCCTAAAGGAAGAGGAAGCCCTCAGTCAATCTCAATCGTAAACTCGGGAGGAATTGCGTCGCTGCGATAGAGGCTGAGAGTGCGGTCGAGCAGGTCGTCTTTCGCTATTTCTTTTTTTGCATCTCCCCAGTGAATTGAAGTTACTGATTGGTTCACGAGATATGCGGAATCGATGCGAGTATTGTGCGAGAGTTCGAGATTGAAGACGCCGCAGTTCACATTCTTGATCACCAAAGCAAACTTCTCTGAGGCTCGTTCTATATGGGCCGTCCTTGCCGGCAAGTCTTTGATCCAAATAAGGTGCGCAAAGACCTGATCACGGAAGTAGATACGCTGATCGATGTCCTTGAATGCTCCTTTCTTCAGGAGCATTGATCCCGTGGGGTTCGTCTTCTTCTTATTTCTGCTCAGGGGATTCGGAATGCTTAGGTCGCGTCGGATGAGCGGCTTACTTTCCCAAACTAAATGCCTGACAACGGACGCAGTTGGCGATGTACTTTGGGACGGGAGCGCGGCCTTGCCCCCCTCCGCAGCCACGATTGTTTTTGCGACCGCTGGTTTGATTTGTGGCTGCGTGTGCTGCTTCAACTTCATCCGAGGGAGGTTGTCCCGCTCACCCTTTTTTACTCCGCTCGATGGAGAGGGCGCACGAATAATGGTTTCATCGGCGAGACGACCCGCCTCAAAGAGTTCGTCAGCATGCTTGTTGTCTTTTATACGAAACACATGTTTCGGGTGAGCCTTAAACATTTCCGTGAACGCAGAGATCACCGTATCCAGAAACTTCTTGTCGGCGACATCGGACAGGTCCAGATCCACTCGGCTGCTGACCTCAATGTTGTTGTGCAAACCTCCAAAAGTGAGGTTGGCGCTGCCTATGATCGCAATTGCCTTGCTTGCGCCGGCGGCCAGATAGAGTTTTGGATGATACAGAACATTCCTGGAACCGGTGTCGACAGCGTAAAGCTGAACTTTCATCTTCAGAAGGCGTTTGACTGCCTGGACTGAGGTGATGTCATTCCGAATGCCAATAAAGAAGCGGGCCTTGTGTGCAACTGGCTTGATTGCAGCCTCGACCGCATCCAACCCCGGCTCCCGAACAAACGCAACACTAACCAGCACGTCATCCGGCTCCGGAAGCGCAAGCAACGCCTTTAGAGCTTGGGCATGGTTCGCCGACGTGACCGCTTGGAGAATGAAATCTAAGACTGCCATCTGTGAGCTCATACTACAATGCGCAGAACCGAGGAGTGAAGACGAAGCATAAGCGCGCCAGCACTCTCAATGGCGAAACCTTCTGGTCCGCCATCCCCATCGACGTCTGGTACTACACCCTCGGCGGCTACCAGGTCCTCAAAAAATGGCTCAGCTACCGCGAACACTCCCTCCTCGGCCGCCCCCTCCACGAGGACGAATCCAAATACTTCGCCCAGGTCGTCCGCCGCATCGCCGCCATCCTCCTCCTCGGCCCTGCCCTTGACGCCAGCTATCAGGCCATCCTTCCCACCGCCACCGGGCTCCCCGCCCGCTTCTAGCCTCAAAAAAACCGTCCCGCCCTCCCGGCCTGTGGATAACAGCCCAACCAACACAAACGAAACCACTAATCAACGCTTCCAGCCCGCCCAGCCGGCAATTGTATACTTGACAAACCCAATATTTAAGCGTGTAATGGATTCATGGAGATGCAGTCAAATCAGGTTGAGCTTGTCCCGACCGAGAGCCTAATGAAGAGGTACTTCCTGTGGCTCCTCTCCGAATGGAGAAATCACTTTAAACCCCAAAGTCTTAAGGGTATTCAGTGTCCGCTGTGCGGGGCCACAAAACAGGATGTTCGATTCCCGACCGTTGGTGCAACCTATCTGGGCCGTGTCCGCTTCGGCACTGAAAACCAAGTCGCACCCGTCGAAGACGCAGTTGATAAAGATATTTCCGTCTAGGATCACGGTTTCATTTGGGCCAAATGTTTTATTTTCGATGCGCTCCATAGCGCAGACCATCATAGCGAATCGGGAGGTCGCCTATGAACCTGAAATCCATCATTGCTCAGTATTCCGACCCGGATAAGGCTCGTGAGTTCTTCGAGGCCCAACGGTGGCCGGATGGTACGGTTTGCCCTCACTGTGGACTAGTTGGCGAGGCGTATCGCCTGAAAGCTAAGGAAGGTTCCAAGTCTCCTGTCCGCCCCGGCGTCTGGAAGTGTAAGGGGTGCAGGAAACAGTTCACCGTGACCAAGGGAACGATCTTCGAGGACTCCCACATTCCCCTGACTACTTGGCTAATGACCATTCACCTCGTCTGCTCCAGCAAGAAAGGCATCTCAGCCCACCAGATTCATCGCATGTTGGGGATTACCTACAAGGCCGCTTGGTTCATGGTTCACAGGCTCCGCTATGCCGCAACGCAAGACCCGATGGCTCCGCAACTGACTGAGATCGTCGAAGTAGACGAGGCGTACATCGGAGCCAAGAGGACTTCAAAGGCGAGGAAGCGGATGCCTCAAACCATAGAGGCTGGAGAGCGGGCGAAGGATCGTCCTTCCCCGACAGATGGCAAGCAGGCGGTTGTAGCGATGGTGCAGCGCGGCGGCGAAGTACGCTCGTATCACGTCCAGCGTGTGACGGCTAAAACCATTGGCCCGATCCTAAAACACAACATCGAATATGGCGCTCGGATTATGACCGATTCTGGAACTGTCCTGCACGGCGCAATTCATCCCCGGCAGCACGACCAAGTGAACCATAAGGCGCAGGAATACGGACGGTATGAGGACGGTATCTGCATCTCGACCAATACCGTCGAAGGATTCTTTAGCCTGCTCAAGCGCGGCATCAACGGTACGTTTCATCACGTCAGCCCACAGCACTTGCATCGCTATCTTTCGGAGTTCGATTTTAAATACTCGAACAGGAAGATTACGGACGGTGAGCGGTCATGCAAACTGATTGGAAAGGTAGCGGGAACGCGGTTGATGTATCGCGATCTCGTACCAGAGAAGCCTACTTCTTCTCAGGCTTAGGCTCTGGCTTCACCTGTAGCAACCTATTGAGCGCGGCATCGACTGTAAGCGGATGGAAACTTATCGGCTTCGCGGCGTTGCCATGCTCTGTGCTTTCGTGTCATAATCGCCGCACACAGCGGATGGTACGATTGCCCGCAGGAGGGATTCTCACGTGAACCTCGGTTCGTTTCTCGGCAAGCAGTTCATCAAGGTCATCCAGTGGAATGAGCCCGAAGACGGCATCCTCGCCTGGCGCTTTCCCATGCAGGACCAGGAGATCGAAAACGGCGGCTCGCTCACGGTGCGCGAGTCCGAGATGGCGCTCTTCGTCAACGAGGGCCGCATCGCCGACGTCTTCTCCCCCGGCCTCTACACCCTGAACACCCGCAACCTGCCCATCCTGACCGACCTGATGAACTGGTCGAAGGATTTCGAGTCGCCCTTCAAGTCCGACGTCTATTTCTTCTCCACCCACCTGCAGATCGACCAGAAGTGGGGCACTGCGACCCCCATCACCGTCCGCGACCAGGAGTTCGGCGCCGTCCGCGTGCGCGCCTATGGCATCTACTCCTACCGCATCGCCGACCCGCGCATCTTCTTCACCCAGGTCAGCGGCACGCGCCAGGAGTACTCCGTCGGCGACCTGGAAGACCAGTTGCGCAACACCATCATCGCGCGCATGACCGACATCTTTGCCGCCAGCGGCCTGGCCTTCCTGGACATGACCGCCAACGAAGCCGCGCTTGGCGACAAGATCTCGACCATGGTCAAGCCGGCCTTCACCGCACTGGGCCTGGAGCTGACCCAGTTCGTCGTTGAGAACATCTCGCTGCCCGAAGAGCTGCAGAAGGCGCTCGACCAGCGCATCGGCATGAAGATCGTCGGCGACATCGACCGCTACACCCAGTACGCCGCCGCCCAGTCCATGACCATCGCCGCCGCCAATCCGGGTGGCGCCGCCGGGCATGGGCATGGGCCTCGGCGCCGGCGCCGCCGTAGCCCAGGTCATGGCCAGTTCGCTGCACGCCGCCCCGCCACCCATCTCCACGGTTCCCGCCACCTCCGGTCCCACCGACATGCCCGCCGGAGCCACCAAGTTCTGTATCGCCTGCGGCCACCCCATCCCCCAGCGCTCCGCCTTCTGCCCAGACTGCGGGAAACCCCAATGAACTGCCCTTCCTGCGGCGCGCCCATGCACCCTCTGGGCGACAGCCTGAAATGCGACTACTGCAAAACCGTCGTCGTCCCCGACCGCGACTCCAGCGGCGTGCGCGTGCTCGACGAGGTTCCCGAGCAGCTCTGCCCGGTCTGCAACCTCGCGCTGCACAACGCCGCGCTGGGTCGCTCGCCGCTGCTCTACTGCATCCAGTGCCACGGCATGCTGGTCGCCATGATGGAGTTCCAGAGCCTGCTCGACGCGGCCCGCACCGCCAGTGCGCCCATCCCCGCGCTGCCCGCCGATGTGCACGAGCTCGACCGCCGCATCAACTGTCCGCACTGCCACAAGACCATGGAAGCCCACTTCTATGTCGGCGGCGGCAACGTCGTCATGGACACCTGCGAGTCCTGCTGCCTCCACTGGCTCGACCACGACGAGCTCGCCCGCATCGCCCAGGCCAACCCCGACCAGCCCAACGCGGTCGACTCCGAGGACTCCGGCGGTTTCTACTCTCCCGCGGCTGACGCCCAGGACTTCGACGAAGCCCCGCAGAGCTCAACCGGCGAAGCCGTCGACCTGCTCAGCAGCCTCTTCAGAAACCGCCGTCAATAATGGATTCCAGCCCCTGCCAGATACTGGGCGGCTACCAGATTCAACCAAACGGTTGACATTGTCCGGCTGAACGCACTATATTCAACCACATGGTTGAACGCCGCCCCACTGCAGCAAATCCCGCCGCCCTCGACCTGGTCTTCCACGCCCTGGCCGACGCCACGCGCCGCGCCATTCTCCGCGACCTGACCGGCGGTCCAGCCCGCCGCGAAAGGACGGTTGGCGAGGTCGCCCAGCCCTTCAACATGTCCCTCGCCGCGGTCTCCAAGCACCTCGATGTGCTGGAGCGCGCCGAGCTGATCCGCCGCGAACGCAAAGGAAGTTGCCGCATGGTCCGCCTCAATGCCTCTCGCCTGCGGGCCGCGCAGGACTGGCTCGCCTACTACGGAGCCTTCTGGAGCAGCAGCCTCGACCGCCTCCAAAGCCACTTCGAAAACGAACTCGACACCTCCCTGCTCTAGAATCTCCGGGCCGCCGGGGGGAATCAGATTCCTATCACTGCACGCCGAAAAAGGAGAATCAATGCCGACTCTCGAGACCGCAGCCAACGCCGCCCCCACTCTCTTTCTGGAGCAGACCCGCGTCATCCCCGCCCCGCGTGCCGATGTCTACGCGGCCTGGACCAACTCGGACATCCTGCGGCGATGGTTCTGCCCCGCCAACATGGTCTGCCCCAGCGCCCAGCTTGATGCCCACGAAGGCGGCGTTTACCACATCGAGATGCGCGGCGCCCTCGACCCCGCCAAGGCCGAGCAGCCCAACCAGGCCAACACCTACTCCACCGCCGCGGCCGGCACCTACACCAAGGTCGTCCCCAACGAACTGCTCCAGTTCACCTGGGACCCCGCCTGGAACCCCGGCGAGCTTTCCCTGGTCACCATCTCGTTCATGGATGTCCGCGGCGGCACGCAGGTCACCCTCCGCCACGAACGCTTCGCCAGCGAGCAGTCCCGCGACGGCCATAACCACGGCTGGTCCGGCGCCCTCGACAAGCTGGAAGCCATGTCCGCCAAACACTAGCCATCCGCTCGGGGACCCGATCCACCGACCCGGTACCCCATTTATGGGCGGTTTCATCCGCGCATGAATGGGGTCGCCTTCGCTACGTTAGCCGATCAGTTGAATGGTCCAGACCAGCAGGATGACCGCATACGCGTTGATCAACAGCGTTCTGATCCAGTGTGTCTTCAGGATCCGGGTGAGATATTGGCTCTTGCCGCCCGCGTCATCCTTGCTCAGCTTCGCCTGCCATGGTCCCCAAAAGATCGCCGTCAGCAGGTGCGAGAGCAGCTGGCACGCCGAGGTTGCCCCATATAGCCCATGCCGGCGAGCCGGCCGGATGAACCCAGATGAGAGCCGTTGAACCGGCCAGCGCGAGGCCCAGAGGCGCAAAGATCCAGTACGGCAATTTCTTCCAGTGGACGGTTTGCACGCGAAGAAAGTTTTCAGGATCGAGCACCCGCCAGTTTCTGAAGATATCCACCTCGTGGGCCCAGATGGCACCCACCAGGTAGAACGCAAGCGCGAGATTCAGCAAAAGGAATGTAATCGCACCCATAGACTAACCTCGCACCGAAGCCGCCCGCTCCGACCGCCCGGTAACCTCCGCTGCGCGCGCCTCCGCATAGGCCGCTGCACCCTTCAGAGCGCAGGTGTCGTCCAGGATCACCCGCACCGGCATCGCCTCCAGCACCGGCGAGAGCCGTCCCTTGTCCAGGAACGCCCGCATGAATGCGCCGGCCTGGAGCGTCTTCAGCGATTTGGGCGCGATGCCGCCGCCCAGGTACATCCCGCCCGCAGCCAGCACCTTCAGCGCAATGTTGCCCGTCTCCGCGCCATACGCAGCCGCGAAAGTCGCCATCGTCTCCGCGCACAGTTCGCTCGACCCATCCTCCGCACACTGTCCGATCGCCGCGTTCGGGTCTTCCGCCGCCATCCGTTCGCGCAGCCATGCCGGCTCGTCCATCTTCTCCACATCGCGCAGGTAGGCGTAGATGTTCTTGATGCCGATGCCGGAAACCACGCGCTCCCAGCTCACGTGCCCGTTCAGGGTCTTGCGCAGGTAGTTCAGCAGGCCAACTTCGCGATCGGTGCGGGCAGCGAAGTCGCAGTGCCCGCCTTCGGAGGGGATGGGGCGATGCTTCGCGCCATCCCAGATCAGCAGCGCTTCGCCCAGACCCGTGCCTGCCGCAATCAAACCGCGATGGCCCACGGCAGAAGCATCGCCCTCGTGCAGGGTGACAATGCTCTCCGCCGCCAGCTCGGGAATGCCGTACCCATTCGCCTCCAGGTCGTTGATCAGGAAGATGTGCTGGATCCCCAGCGACTGCGCCAGGTCGTGCGTGTCCAGCGTCCAGGGCAGGTTGGTCAGCTTGATTCGACCCGCGCGCACCGGCCCCGGGCAGCCGAAGCATGCCGCGATAATCTGCTCGCGCTCGCTCTTATCCTGATCCGCGGTGCCCTTCGGACTGCCGGTCAGGAACGCTTCCACCACGGCATCCAGCGTCGGGAACTCCGTCGCGGGAAACTTCTGGTCGCGCACCGGCTGCAGTCGGCCGCCGGCAAAGCTGTACAGCGCAAGATGCACCTTGGTGCCGCCAACATCACCCGCAAGAATCATGAAAGAACCTGCTTTTGGTAAGCCGCTAGCGCTTTGCGGAATTGAACTTCGGCAGCCGCATCCACTTAAGAGACTTACCCATCTTCTCAAACGTCGGGTCCGCGGAGACGAGTGTCGCTTTCATACTGGTCGCCAAGGCCGCAGCAAAGCTATCTGCGTAGCCAAGTTTGTATTGATGCTTCAACCTGGCCGCCTGGATGGTCCGGCCCAAATCAGCCTCGACTACGTTGACAGCGTGCTGGAGCACGCGAAGGTAGTGAAGCGCCCTCTGTTCTCCGACTTTCCCAATCAGGATGTAGAACACCTCTCCTAGATTGACCACTGACATGGAGAGCCGCGCCTGATTCCGCTGAGCCTGCAAGAACAGCTCCTGCACTTTTTCGCCGCCTCCCGCATTCACCGCATCCAGGTAGCGGAGCACGGCGTTTGCGTCCAGAATGTAGTCTTTCATCTGCGGCTCTCGCGTGCCCGCTCGGCCCTGCGTTCTCGTTCCAGGTCTTCCTCCAGCGCCAACCCACGCAGAGTCCCGCCAAGAGCAAGCACTGCATCGTAGTTATCGGGCACCAGCATCAGGCAGCCACGGTCTTCCTGGAACACCACGGTGGTCCCCTGGGTCAAGCCGTAGCGCTTTCGCAGATTGGCGGGAATAACAATCTGGCCCTTGGAGCTGATAACTGCGGCGGCGGTTGCCATGGCTTACCTTTCCGTAGGAAATGTCCTGCTCCATTGTATAACACCGATATCAAATGGCTGGGTGCCCACGGAAAGTGCCTCAGGAAAGTTCCAGCCTGCCGGCGGACTCCGCACCCGCCACTGCAGGCAGCTTCGCCGCGGCCGCTGCATCCAGCAGCAGCGTCAGCTCTCCGCTGTCCGGCCGGATCAGCTGCATCGGCTTCGTCTCCGGATCATACGGCCCCAGCAGCACATCGCGCAGCATCTCCGCCTTGTCGGCCTTCTCGATCAAGAACATCACCTCGCGCCCGTGGTTCAGCACCGGCACGGTCAGCGTGATGCGCCACATGTTCACCTCGCGGACGTCATTGGCCACGCAGATGCGGCCGGAAGCGTGCAGCGCAGTGGTATGCGGAAACAGCGACGCCGTATGCCCGTTCGATCCCATGCCCAGCTGGATCCAGTCGAACGCCGGCGTCTCCGCGCCCTCCAGCCGGAACGCGACGCGGATGGCAGCCTCGTAGCGCGCAGCGGCGACCTCCGGTTCCAGCTCGCCCTCCATGCGGAAGATCTGCCCGGGCTTCAGCGGCACGTGGTCCAGCATCGCCCGCCTGGTCATGCCGTAGTTGGATTGCGGATCCGTGGGCGGCACGCAGCGCTCATCCACCCAGAAGAGTTGCAGCTTGTCCCACGGCACCCGCGCAAAATAGGGCTGGCTGTGGTCCGCCAGCAGCGCAAACGTTGCCTGCGGCGAACCGCCGCCGGAGATTGCAATCCGCGCCACCCCGCGCGCCTTCACCGCGCCCTCAGCCGCCGCCGTAAACATCTCCGCCGTCGCCGCAGCCAGCGCCTCCGCCGTAGGCAGAACCCGATATGTCACCGTCACCGTTCGCGCCATAATAGCTCCTAGCCGCTAGCTCCGAGCTCCTAGCTCCTGCCCTTTACCTAGGGGCTAGCGGCTAGAAGCTAGCAGCTAACGTCGTTGCCCAGTTTCCGCCACTTCCGCCCATCCAGCTCCATCAGCGCATCGCCGGTCGATGGCCCCCACGTTCCCGCGGCGTAGTTTGGAAAATCCTTGACCGGATTCTTCGCCCAGTACTCGAGCACCGGAGTCAGCAGCGCCCACGTTGCCTCCACATCGTCGCGATGGGCAAACAGCGTGCCGTCGCCCAGCATTGCATCCAGCAGCAACCGCTCATACCCGTTTGCCGACGACACGCCAAACGCCTTCGAGTAGCAAAAGTCCATATCCACCGGCGCAATTGTCATCGCCGGCCCCGGCACTTTGGCCTCAAACCGCAGCGCAATTCCCTCATCCGGCTGGATGCGCATCGAGATGATGTTCGACTTGATTCCCTGCGCCACCGTGCCCTCCTGGTCCTTGAACAGCAGCAGCGGCGGCTGTTTGAACTGGATTGTAATCTCGGTGACGCGCTTGGCCATGCGCTTGCCCGCGCGAATGTAGATGGGCACGCCCGCCCAGCGCCAGTTCTCAATCTCAATCCGCAGCGCCGCATACGTCTCCGTCTGCGAGCGCGGATGCACGCGGTCTTCCTGGCGATATCCCACCACCGCCTTGCCGTCCACCACGCCCGGCCCGTATTGCCCGCGCACCGTGTCCGCAAAGTGAATCGGCTTGATCGCGCGGAAGACCTTCAGCTTCTCCGCGCGCACCGCCGTCGCCTGGAACGAGATGGGAGGCTCCATGGCGACAAAGCTCAGCAGTTGCATCACGTGGTTCTGTACCACATCGCGCAGCGCGCCGGCCTTCTCGTAGAACGGCCCGCGCCCCTCAATGCCGATCGACTCCGCCGCCGTTATCTCGATGTGGTCGATGTAATTCCGGTTCCACACATTCTCAAAGATGCCGTTGGCAAACCGGAACACCAGCACATTCTGCACCGTCTCCTTGCCCAGGTAGTGGTCGATGCGGAAGATCTGTTCCTCGTGGAAGACCTTGTTGACCTCGTCATTCAGCGCCCTCGCCGATTCCAGATCGTGCCCGAACGGCTTCTCGATAATCACCCGCACCCACGGCGTCCGCCCGTCCGGGCCTTCTTCCGGCTGAGCCAGCTTATGGTCGCCCAGGCACCGGATGATCTCGGAAAAATACTCGGGCGCGGTGGCCAGGTAGAACAGCCGGTTGCCCTCCGTGCCGACCTTCTCATCAATCTCGCCCAGCAGCTTCTTCAGCGCGACATAGCCCTCGCAGTCGTCGAAGTTCATCATGTGGTAGCTGATCCTGCCGACAAACCCATCCAGCTTCGGATCGTCCGCCTCCACGCCGCCGCCGCTCTCGATCCCCTCCTTCATGTCCTCCGCAAAGGAATCTTCCAGCGGCCGTCGCGCCACTCCCACCACGGCAAAGCTATCCGGCAGGTTGCCCGCCTGGTCCAGGTGGTAGAGTGCCGGCAGCAACTTGCGCTTGGTCAGGTCGCCCGACGCGCCGAAGATCACCACCACGCATGGATCGGGGCTGCGCTCGGAGTGCTGACTCGCCTTCAATACTTCCGGAGAGATCTGGACCTGGGTTGTCGCCATGGGAAATGTTCTCCTTCAGGAGCGTTCAAAATCAGGATGCCGGGTGGTGCGGCTAGCGTCGGCTAACGGTCGCCTATTTGGATGATACGGTTTTTCGTTCCAGGTTGTCCGTTCTACGTTCTCCGTCGAAGTCTCTCAACGGACAGCAGAACACGTACTACGGACACCCTCACTTGCCTTCCGGAAAATCCGCGCCCAGCGTCACGTTCTCGTACGTCGCCATCTCTTCCCGCCACCGCTCCAGCTTGCCCTTGAACCGGTCGTACGCCAGCGCTCCCAGCAACAGGTGCAGCGGCGGGTTGGCCGACTCCACCACCGCCATCATCGCCTGCACCGCCTTCAGCGGATCGCCCTGCTGCTTGCCCGGCTGGCCGTGGAAGTACTCCCGCGTCTTGCCCACACTCTCGTCATACTCCGGCATGTGCCGCTTCACCAGCACCGCCGATCGACCCAGAAAATCCGTGCGGAAAGGTCCCGGCTCCACGATGGTCACGTGCACGCCCAGCGGAGCCATCTCCTGCGCCAGCGCCTCGGAGAAGCCCTCCACCGCAAACTTGCTGGTGTTGTAGAATCCCCACCCCTGCTGCCCCACCAGGCCCGCAATCGAGGACAGCATCAGAATATTTCCCGCCCGCTGCTTGCGAAATTGCGGCAGAAACGCCCGCGTCACCCGGATCAGTCCCAGCACATTCGTCTCAAACACCGGTAGGAACTCCGCTTCGGTCGCCTCTTCAATCCCGCCGGCGATCCCATACCCGGCATTGTTCACCAGCACGTCTACGCGCCCGAACGCCGCCACCGCCTGCTGCGCCACCGACTCAATCTGTGCCGGTTTGGTCACATCCAGCGGAAACGCCCGCGCCGTCTGCGGATACTGCGCCGCCAGGTCCGCAATCTGCTCCGGCTTGCGCGCCGTGGCAATCACCTTGCCGCCAGTCCTCAGCACTTCCTCGGCCAGCAACCGCCCAAACCCGGTCGACGCCCCGGTAATGAACCAAACCTTCCCCACCTGCGCCGCTCCCGTAGTCTTCATCGAATCTGCCATGTCTATCTGACGCCTCGTGGCCTCTCCGCGATGCAACTGCCGCATAGATTGCCCGGTATTCGCTCACCACAAACGCTCGGGTGCCCCATCCTTCGCAGTTTCATCGCGAACGGGTCCCCGGCCAGCTTGCTGGCTGGGGTAGGAAGGGTGGGATGCATACCGCTCACCCAGCCTCGCTATCCTCGCAACTCCTTCACCCCATGCTCGCCGCCAATCAGCGCCAGCGTCGCCATGCCCAGGAACAATCCATGCTCCACCACCCCAATGATGCTGCGAATCTCCGCCGCGGTCGACTCGGGTTCCGCAATCCCATCGCTCCAGCAGTCCAGAATGTAGTTGCCTTCATCCGTGACAAACGGCCCGTCGCCGCTCTTCGCCATTCGCAGCTTCGGCGTAAACCCCAACTCTGCCAGCCGCGGCCCCACCAGCGGCAGCGCCATCTGGATCACCTCCACCGGCAGCGGAAACTTCCCCAACATCTCCACCAGCTTGGTCGAATCGGCGACAACGATGAACTCCCGCGCCGCGCTGGCCACAATCTTCTCCCGCAACAGCGCGCCGCCGCCGCCCTTGATCAGCGCCAGCCCTGGCCCAACCTCGTCGGCCCCGTCAATATACACGTCCAGTTCGGGCAGCTCGGCCAGCGTCTTCACATCCATGCCCAGCGACAGCGCCAGTTCATGGCTCGCATCGCTCGACGCCACACAGCGAATCTTCAGCCTCCGCGCCGCCAGTTCGTGGATGAACATCGTCGCCGTCGTCCCCGTCCCCAGCCCGACCACCGTCCCATCCTCGACCAGCTCCGCCGCCCGTTTTGCAACCAGCCGCTTCGCCTCATCCTGCGTCATCGCGCGCCTCTATGAAACCACCAACAAAACTGTCATCCTGAGCGGAGTTCCCGGCACCCCTTAGGAAGTGTCATCCTGAGCGAAGGTTGGCGTTTACGAGTCCTCGTACTCCCAATCGTCTGGCGGAGGCACGCTGTCCTCATAGGTCGCCTGCCGCGACGATTCGAACGGCTTGCGCTCGCCCAGCTTCGTCTCCTCATCCTTCTCGCGCAAAATCTCGCGTTCCGTCTCGACCATCTTCGCCTCAACCATCCCCGCCACGCTTCTAGGTACGCCAAGCCTTCAGGCTTGGCCCTCCAATCCGCTAGACGATTCCGGGCTTTAGCCCCTGGGGCACGTCCGCCACAATATGTGTCGGGCCTTCGGCCCTCGACTCTTAATCCTTCCTCCACCCAGGCCTTCGGCCTAGGCTGTTATGTGGCCGGACCTTCGGCCCTCGGCTTGGGTGCGACCTTCAGACCAGGACCCCAACAACTAACAACTGAACAACTGCCAACTGAGAACTATTTCTTCACCAGCTTCTTCGCATGTGCCACCACATTCGCCACGCTGATCCCCAGCTTATCCAACACAATCGGTCCCGGCGCCGACGCGCCAAACCGGTCGATCCCGATCACCGCGCCGTTGTGGCCCACGTACTTCCACCAGCCCAGGGTCGCGCCCGCCTCAACGGAAATCTTCGGCGTGCCCTCGGGCAGCAGTGCTGCGCGGTACGCCTCCGGCTGCTCATCGAAGATCCTCCAACTCGGCATCGACACCACATTCGCCGCAATTCCCGCGGCCTTCAGCTCGTCGGCGGCCTTCACGCACACCTGCACCTCCGACCCCGTCCCAATCAGAATCACGTCCGGATTCTTCACATCCGGCGTCATCGAGTAGGCGCCTTTGGGCACGCCCGCATACGCCGGTTCGGCCGCGTACACCGGCAGGTCCTGCCGGCTCAGTGCCATAAAGCTCGCCGACTTGCGTTCCAAGGCCAACTTCCAGCACACGGCTGTTTCATTGGCATCGGCCGGCCGGAAGTCCGTCAGCTTCGGAACCGCACGCAGCGCCATCAGGTGCTCAATCGGCTGGTGGGTCGGCCCATCCTCTCCGAGTCCCACGGAATCATGCGTAAACACATACAGCGAGTGGACGCCCATCAGCGCGCCCAGCCGCAGCGCCGGCTTGCAGTAATCCGAAAACACGAAGAAGGTCGACCCAAACGGGATCAGCCCGTCATGCGCGGCCATCCCATTCACCATCGCCATCATGCCGAACTCGCGCACGCCGAAGAACACGTTGCGCCCCAGCGGATCCACATGGAAACTCAGTTGGTCCTTGAAGATCGTCTTGGTCGAGCTGGTCAGGTCGGCTGCGCCGCCAAACAACTCCGGCACCACCGCCTCAATCGCGGCCATCACCTGCTGCCCCGCGTTGCGCGTTGCTACTGGCTTCTCCGCGCCGAACACGGGAATCTTCTTCTCCCAGCCTGGCTGGAGTTTCCGCTCCATCACCCGCTCAAACTCCGCCGCCGGCGCCGGATACGCTCGCTTGTACTCCTCAAAATGCGCATTCCATTCCGCGTGGGCCTGCTTGCCCCGCGGCTTCGCCGTGTCCCAGTTTCTGCGCGCCGCCTCCGGCACGTAGAAGTGCTTGTCCTCCGGCCAGCCCAGGTCGCGCTTGGTGGCCCTCACTGCCTCCTCGCCCATCGCTTCGCCGTGGACCTTGTTCGTGCCTGCCTTCGGGCTGCCGTATCCAATCACCGTCCGCACCCGAATCAGGGTCGGCCGCTCCGTCTCCGCCATGCCCGCGCGGATTGCTTCCTCAATCGCCACTAGGTCGTTGCCGTCGTGCACCATCAGAACTTGCCAGTGGTACGCCTCAAAGCGCTGGGTGACGTCTTCGGTGTAGCTCAGCGACGTGGGCCCATCCAGTGAAATCAGGTTGTCGTCGTACAGCACAATCAGCTTGCCCAGCCCGAGTGTTCCCGCCAGCGAAGCGGTCTCGTGCGAAATCCCTTCCATCAGGTCGCCGTCGCCGCATAGCACAAACGTGTAGTGATCCACCACCTGGTACATGTCGCGGTTGTACACCGCTGCCAGGTGCCGCTCCGCCGCGGCCATGCCCACCGCCATGCCGAAACCCTGCCCCAGCGGTCCGGTCGTCACCTCCACGCCCGGCGTGTCGCCGTACTCTGGATGCCCCGGCGTTTCCGATCCCCATTGCCGGAACTGCTCCAGTTGCGACATCGGCAGGTCGT
Source organism: uncultured Acidobacteriaceae bacterium (assembly GCA_963764735.1). Classification (GTDB taxonomy): domain Bacteria; phylum Acidobacteriota; class Terriglobia; order Terriglobales; family Acidobacteriaceae; genus Edaphobacter. The sequence goes on along the minus strand of CAVXTS010000002.1, from coordinate 2,496,815 downwards.
ACCCGCTCAGGTGCAGCGACCCGTACAGCAGCATGGACGCATGCCCGTTCGACAGCACAAACCGGTCGCGATCGCTCCACTTCGGGTCTGCTGGATCGTGCTTCATGATCTTGTGGTACAGCAGGTACGCAATCGGCGCGCAACCCAGCGGCGCTCCCGGGTGGCCGCTGTTGGCCTTCTGCACGCCGTCCACCGCCAAAAACCGTAACGCGTTGATCGAAAGCTGATCCAGTTCCTGCTGTTTCTCTGCCGCTACCGTTTCGCTGGTTGCCATTCCTTTTCCTCATCTCCCGGGCGCGCCCCGCGGGCGTCGCACCTGCTTCAAGTTCGGCGTCGCGCTGGGGTTCTGCCCTCAACAGCTTGTGACGCCTCGAACCGATTTACTTGCGCGATTCCCAGTGTACTAGCCAACCGCCGTCCCGGTCGCGCCACCCACCTGCCCGCGCTACTGCCTCCGGCTGCTACCCTCAAACCATCGCCACCTCAAGATTCGTCCCCAGCCACTTATCCTTCCCCGGCCAGTACAGCGTAAACACAATCCTCCCCGTCTGCCCCGGCGTCGTCGCAATGTCTGCATACGATCCCGAGTATCCCACCGCACTCGCCTCCACGGTCACCTTTGTCGCCCAGTCGTCCACCGTGTACACCATGTTGAAGTGCGCCGTATCCACCACGCGCAGCGTCCTGCCCGCCTTCAGCAACTTTACCGGCCGACTCGTCTGGAAGATCTCGAGGTTGTTCTTGAACGTCCGCTTCTCCGGCGCGACGCCATACCGGTCCTTCACCACCGGGATGCAGTCAAACACCTTCCCCTCCAGCGTCGACCTCAGCAGCTTCAAGTACTCTGAGTGCGCCCACACCAGCGGCTGCGCCGACCCCGCCGACTTGCCCTTGTACATCTCCTCCTGGGGATTATCCGCGTAGTCCCAGATCTGTTCCGGAAGCATCCCGCCCACAGACGCGAACTGTTCCATCGCGTGGATATACGGCTTCACGTCCTGACCCGCCGCCAGCGCGTAGTGCCCGCGTTCGCCGCCCAGCAGCGGCCACGCCCGCCCCTGTCCCCAGCCCATGAACGGCCCGCCGTCTTTCCGCTGCCCGTAGCCGTCGTGGTTGTAGCGCCGCCAGCACGGGCCATTCGGCGTCTCAATCTTCAGCACGTGGTCCACCACCTTCAGCGAGGCGACAATCAGCGGGTCATCCGGCCGCCGAATCCCATACCGCACCAGCTCCAGAAATCCCGCGTCGATAATCTCCCGTGCGTCGAACACCGACTGCTCACCCGGCGCGCGGTTGTTGATTTGCATGAATCCCGGGGGCACCCCTGGGTTGTAAAACGGCTCACCCGCGCAGGGCGGCCGAATCCGCATGTAATGCCGCGGCACGCCCGGCAGCAGGTAGCCGTCGTCCGTCGTGGTCCACTCATCCAGGTGGCCCTCAATCCAGTCGGCGTAATCCTCCAGAAAGCCCGCCAACTCCGGCGACTCGTGCGCCCGCGCCAGGTCTGCCGCGCACACCAGCCCCGCAATCACCACCGCCAGCGTCGACGGCGAGTAGCCCGCAGCTTCCTCCCATCGCTCCTGCTGCGTAATCGGCGCATACCGCACCAGGAACCCCGCCGCCCGCTCCACAAACGGAAACACATCGAACTTCTCCAGCGCATTCCGCTTCCACAGCCGCCACGCCAGGATGATCGGGAAAGCCACCTCGTCCAGCTGAATCCCCTTCCAGTATGGAGTCCCGTCGATCCAGAAGTTCTGCGCAAAACTCCCGTCCGGGTGCTGGGTGCAGGCCAGGTAGATCAGTGCCCGCAGCGCCGTCTCGCAGCGTCCGCACGCCAGCATTGCGGTCGCCGACTGCACCATGTCCCGCGTCCACACCAGGTGGTATCCGCCCAGGTCGTCGTCGCCCTTCACCATGCCCCACGGAATCGAAGCCGACGCAATAAACGCACCCGAGAATGTCTTGTCCTCATGGGTCAGAATCACGTTGTGGCTGATCTGCGACAGCCTGCCGCCGTCGGTCGACGCGCCCCCCAGTTCCTTCGGCGTCTCCACTCGCATCCACTGCTGGATAAACCGCGCGCAGTGTGTCGCAAACGGGGTCGCGAGCGCCTGCGTCATCTCGCTCACCGCCGCGTGCGGTCCATCTCCCAGCCCAATCGCCAGCGTAAACTCGCGGTGCTGCGCCACGTCGATCTCGCCGGTCACGGCAATGTTCCCATCGAACGCATGGCCAAACTGCCAGTCCATCTTGAAGTTGTCCGCCAGGTCCTGGTAGCCATCGCTCACGCCCACGTACCCGCACGACGACCGCGTAAACCCGCAATCCACGCCCATCGCCAGCGCGGCGTTCCGCTTCCACGCCAGCAGCACCCGTTTGCCCGCCACCATGGTGCTGCGCGCGGAATTCCCGGCGCCGCCGCCTTCCAGGTGCGGCGCCAGCAGCGCATAGCACTTCATCCGCGCCAGCACGCTCTCATCGCCTTCAATCCGCACATTCATCAGCACCACGCTGTGGTGCGGATCGCTGACAAACTCCTTGGTCACCCGGTATCGCCCCTCCGGATCGCTGCCCACCACCCGCACCGCCAGCGCGTCCGGCTCAATATAGGCAAACTGGTACGCCAGGTCGCGCTTCTCCTCATGGAAAAACGTCTCGCCGTCGGTAAAGAGAAACTCCATATCCCGCGTCTGGGGCCAGTCAATCGTCGGGTAATAAATCTCGTTCAGGGTCCCGTGCGACAGCGTGAACCACACCCGGCTCGACGCCGAATACGCCGTCGACACCGCGTCCTTCTGGCTCGAAGTCCAGCGCGGCTCCACTCCCGGCGCTCCGAACGCCGGCCCGTTGTCCTCCAGCCAGTGATACGCACTGTAATCGACCATAGGCCCATTATTACAACGTAAAACCATAGGATGCGCGACAGCGGAGCACCGCGCCCGCAGCATATACCAGGGTGTCGCCGCCAAATTCGCCATCCTGTCAGAAAGCTATTCGCGTCGCCTTCGCCGATGCATCCAACCAGTAGCGGGCCATACATCGACATCCAGGAAGGGACCATTCCCTCGATGAAGTTCGCCGCCAAGCTCGCACTCGTGGCCATCGCAGCCTTTGCGCTGCTGCAGCTCGTTCGTCCTGCCATCCCCACACAAGCGCCTATTGCCGAGATCCAGGCCCCGCCGCAGATTCGAAACATTCTCGCAACGCACTGCTACGCCTGCCATTCCGACCAGCGCCGCCTCTCCTGGTTCGATCAGATCGTGCCCGGCTACTGGCTGGTACGCCACGACATCCTCAGCGCGCGCCAGCATCTCAACTTCTCCACCCTCGGCGCGAAACCCGCAGCCACACAGAAAGCCGCTCTCTACGAAGCCGTCACCATGGCCCAGCTCGGAGCCATGCCGTTACCGCAATTCGTCGCGCTGCACCCGGACGCGCGCATGAAACCAGAAGACCTCGACGCCCTCAAAGCCTACCTCGCGCCCTGGTCGACGCCACCCGCACCCGCCACCGCCAGTTCTATCCCGCCAGCGCCACCCGTCAACCTTGCCTCGGTCGCACCGGAACCCGGCGGCCAAGCCTTCGATCCCGCTTTTGAAGGCTGGAAACTGCTCAGCACCACCGACCGCGGCGACAACAACTCCCTGCGCCTGATCTTCGGCAACGACATCGCCATCCAGGCCGCGCGCTCAGGCAACGTCTCGCCCTGGCCGGACGGCGCGCGCCTCGCCAAGATCGCCTGGCAGCAGCAGGCCGGCACCGACGGCCTCATCCACCCCGGTGCCTTCATCCAGGTTGAACTCATGGACAAGCACGCCGCCTACAAGGCGACCGACAGCTGGGGCTGGGGACGCTGGCGCGGCCTCGACCTGAAACCATACGGCAACGACGCCCGCTACATCGGCGAATGCACCGGCTGTCACCTGCCGGTCCGCGGTGACGACTTCGTCTACACTCTGCCCATCTCCACCGCCGCCATCGCACGCAGCGAAGTTACCAACACCCACGCCGCCGCGCTCCCCGCAAACCTGCCGTATCAGCCGCTGGGGTGGAACGCCATCACTCTCTACGTCGACCCGCACGCCCACACCATCGCTGTCCTCTTCGCCAACCCGCAGGCCGCGGCCGCCGTCAGCGCTCGCACCCCATCTCCCGCGGCGCCGGCTTACCCAGCCGGCTCCGTCCTCGCGCTGGTCACCTGGGTCGAGCGCAACGATCCCCACTGGTTCGGCGCCCGCATTCCCGACGCGCCCCAGTCCGTCGAGTTCGCCCAGATCAACGCCGCACCCCAGCCCGCCGGCTATCTCCGCTTTTCCGGAGCCTCCGGCGCCGAGGCCCCGAACCCCGCCAACGCGTCTCAGCGAACCCATCTGCTCCTCACCTTGCCGGCCGCCCCGCTTCCATGAGCCCTCCCATGCGCTATCATCGCCCTTGTCGCTTTTCTGGCCCCTGATCCCCGCTCCCTGTTCCCTGATTCCGAATCCCTGTTCCCTGCATCACATACCTCACAGGAGAATCCAAAATGGCCTTCGAAGTTCCACCTCTTCCTTACGACTACGCCGCCCTCGAGCCCACCATCGACGAGGCGACCATGAAGCTCCACCACGACAAGCACCACCAGGCCTACGTCACCAACCTGAATGCGGCCATCGACAAGCACCCCGAACTCGCCTCCAAGTCCGCCCAGGACCTGCTGAAGCACCTCAGCGCCATCCCCGAGGACATCCGCGGCGCGGTCCGCAATAACGGGGGCGGCCATGTCAACCACTCCATGTTCTGGCAGATCATGAAGCCCCACGGCGGTGGCGAGCCGCATGGCGACATCGCCGCCCAGATCAAGGCCGACTTCGGCGACTTCGAGAGCTTCAAAAAGCTGTTCAACGAGACCACCGCCAAGCAGTTCGGCTCCGGCTGGGGCTGGCTGGTCTTCAAAGGCGGCAAGCTCGCCATCGTCACCTCCGCCAACCAGGACTCGCCGCTCTCCGACGCCTTCTATCCCATCCTCGGCAACGACGTCTGGGAGCACGCCTACTACCTGAAGTACCAGAACAAGCGCCCCGACTACCTCGCGGCCTGGTGGAACGTCGTCAACTGGGACGAGGTCAACAAGCGCTTCGCCACCGCGAAGTCCGGCACGTAGCTCCTGAGTTGAAGGGGAGGAAAACCCCGCATTTGCCCTTCGCCCTACCCCGGCGCCCCATGTCAGACGCTCGCTACACCCGCGTCTGACGTGGGGTTTCTCCCTTTCAACCGATCTGCCGTCCCCGAGCCCCCAAGAGAACTGTCATCCTGAGCGAGCGCAGCGAGTCGAAGGACCTGCGGCACCCCCCCACCCCCCTCCCCCTTGGGTTCCGGGATCTTGATCCTAAAATCCTCTGCCTAATAAGGTTCAGTTCGGATTCGATCTGCTTCTGGTCCGGACCGGGTCCGCGCGATCTGGATGGGCCAGGAGAGTGAGGCCCCGGCCGGATGCGCCGGGCCTTCCTGCTTAACTCCACTATGTTAATGGTAACAAATTGACCATAACTCAACTGTACTCTTGCGAGAAGTTTGATCTGGTTTGGATGGTGGATTGTGGACGGCTTTTGCACAGAATGAAGGGGTTGACGTGCTTCGCGCTCTCAAGCTTCTTCTACACTCGTACCTTGCAGCCAGTACCTGGCACCTGACCCATGCCCGATGACTTCGCCCAACTCGTCAAGCAGCAGGTTGACATCGTCCGCATCATCGGCGACTACCTGAAGCTGCGCAAGACCGGCGCCCAGAACTACACTGGCCTCTGTCCCTTCCACAAGGAGAAGACCGGCAGCTTCTCCGTCAACGCCGTCCGCGGCTTCTACTACTGCTTCGGCTGCCACGAGAAGGGCGACGTCTTCAACTTCGTCATGAAGATGGACTCGCTCAGCTTCCCGGAAGCCGTCCGCGCCGTCGCCACCAAGGCCGGGATTCCGCTGCCGAAGCGCGAGTTCAGCTCGCCCGAAGAGGCCCAGGAATCCAGCCTGCGCCGCGAGTTGATCGACATTCACGAGGCCGCCACCCAGTACTTTCAGGCGCAGCTCCGCTCTCCGGAAGCTGCCCGCGCGCGCGAGTATCTCACCGGCCGCGACATCTCCGCGGAGACCGTCAAGACCTTCCGCATCGGTTACGCGCCGGACGACTTCAACGCCATGCGCGACGCGCTCAAAGCCCATTTCCCGGAAGCGGTCCTGCGCGCCAGCGGCCTCTTCACCTCGAAGGACAAGAGCGACGACGGCCTGCCCATCGGCGAACTCTACGCGCGCTTCCGCAAGCGCATCACCTTCCCCATCGCCAACGAGGCCGGCAAGGTCATCGCCTTCACGGCGCGCGCGCTGGACACCACCGACGACAAGGGCCGCGAGGTCGCCAAATACCTCAACTCGCCCGAAACCGCGCTCTATACCAAGGGCAACATCCTCTTCAACCTCGACAAGGCCAAGGCCGAGATGCGCAAATCCGACTTCGCGCTGCTGGTCGAGGGCCAGATGGACTGCATCTCCGTCTCCATGGCCGGCATTCGCAATGTCGTGGCCACCTCCGGCACCGCGTTCACGGAAACCCAGGTTCGCCTGCTCAGCCGCTTTACCCATCGCGTCATCGTCAACTTCGATCCCGACACCGCCGGCGCCACGGCCACGGAGAAATCCCTCGGCCTGCTCACCGCGGAGGACTTTGAGGTGAAGATCGTCACCCTGGAAGGCGGGCTAGATCCTGACCGCTTCGTCCGCGAGCAGGGCATTGAGGCCTATGGCGCCGCCCTGCGGGCCGCTCGACGCTACTCCGACTACCTTATCGACCGCGCCCGCCAGCTCTTCCCGGCGCGCACCGCCGATGCGAAGGTCAAGTCGCTCAACTTCCTGCTGCCTCACATACGCCGCATGCCCAACCCGATCCAGCGCGACGAGTTCGCCGCCGACGCCGCGCAGAAGCTGGGCATCGACTCCTCACTGCTGCGCCACGAACTCAAGCAGGCCGCCGCCCAGCGCACCGCCAGCATCCCGCAGCATCGCGCTGAGCCGCTTACGGAGACCGAGCGCATTCTGCTGCGCGCGCTGGTGCTGCCGGAATCCGACCCCGCCCGCATCATCGCCTCCACGCGGCTTGCCGAGCATCCTGCCTGGATCGCCGACCTCGTCACCGCCGACCTGCTGGACACGCTGGCCAACGCGCCCGCGCCCTCCAACCCGCTCGACGCCGCGTCCACTGACGAGCTGCGCGCGCACCTCGTCAGCGCGCTCGACTACTCGCCCGCGCCGAGCGACCCATCGCTGGTCACCCAGGTGGAAGGCGCGCTGCACGCGCTGGAGACCCGCCGCCTGGAACGCCGCCAGCGCGAGCTCCGCAGTCAGATCGCCGAGGCCGACCGCCGCGGCGACAAAGAGATGCTCGACCGCCTGATCGCCGAGAAGCTCGAGGTCGACCGCCAGCTCCGCGAAATCTGATCCGCACCGTAAGATAGAGCAATCCGCGCGCGGAAGGAGTAACGGCAAACCGCACGGTGAATTCACACGATGGATAGTCCCGTCAAAAAGCGGCTGTTCCTCAGCTTTCTCTCGTCCACGACCGCGCGGCTCGCGTCGACCGTCATCCAGTTCGTCCAGGTCCCTGTCTTCCTCCACTTCTGGAGCGTGCCGCTCTACGGCGAATGGCTCATCGTTAGCTCCATCCCCACCTACCTCGCCTTCTCCAACTCCGGCTTCGGCACGGTCGCCGGCAACAAGATGACCATGCTGGTCGCGGGCGGCGACCGACCGGAGGCCCTGCGCGTCTTCCAGAGCACCTGGTGGCTCATCGCCGCCATCTGCTCCACGGTCATTGTTCTGTTCAGCGGAGCGCTCTACTTCCTGCCCGCGGCCCGCCTGCTGAAGATCACCCACATCAGCGGGGCCGACACCAAGTGGATCATCTTCTTCCTCGGCGTCTCCGTGCTGCTGGGCCAGTTGGAGCAGCTGTTGCAGTCCGCGTACCGCTCCATCGGCCGCTATCCGTTTGGCACCTTCGTCAAGAGCGCCATGTCGCTGAGCGCTTACTCCTGCACGCTGGTCTGGGTCGCGCTGGGCCACGGCGCGCGGTCCACGGCGCTGGTTTACGCCTGCGCCAGCATCGCCTGCACCATCTTCCTCGCCTTCCTGGTGAGGCACGACATCCCCTGGATCGAGTTCGGCTGGCGCCATGCCAGCTTCGCCGAGGTGCGCTCGCTCACGCGACCGGCGCTGGCCTTCATGGGCTTTCCCATCGGCAATGCGCTCAACATGCAGGGAACGCTGCTCGCCGTCAGCTATGCGCTCGGCCCGGTTTCCGTGGTCATCTTCTCCACCGCCCGCACCGTCTCCCGCGGCGCGCTGCAGATGGTGCAGATGGTCAACAGCACCTTCGAGCCCGAGCTCACCCTCGCCTTCGGCGCCAGGAACATTGCGCTTACCCGCAGCCTGCATCGCCGCGCCTGCCAGTTGGCGCTCATCATCGCCGTGGTGATCGTGGCCGCCGTCATGACCGTGGGGCCGTACTTTCTGAACCACTGGACCGGCGGACGGGTGCCGCCCAGCCGCGGGCTTCTGAGCATCCTGCTGCTGGTGGTGGTGGTCTACGCCCTGTGGTCCACCAGCTCCACGCTGATGACCGCGACCAACCAGCACCAGAAGATGGCGGTCATCTATCTGATCGCCACCAGCCTCACCTGCCCTGCGTGCTTCTTCTTCGCCCGCTGGCAGGACCTGTACGGCGCGGCGGCGGCGCTGCTGATCTCCGAGCTGGTGATGAACTTGTACGTCCTGCCCGCCTCCCTGCGCATCGCCCAGGACACGTTTCCCGACTTCATGCACAGCCTGCTGCATTACCCGCCCTCGCTCAAGCCGGCGGCGCTGCTCGCCCACCTCCGGCCACCGATCCAGCCTCCGCCCCAGCCGGAACCCGACGAAGAGCCCATCCTCGACGAACCCTTCGTGTAGGCCCCCGTGTTCGACTATTTGTTATAATCATCAGGGAGGAGGGAAATCAAATGGCGACCACCGCTAAAGTATTGACCATAGGAAGCTCCGTGGGCATTGTTCTGGCCAAGGAAGTCGTCGCGAGGCTCAAGATTCAGAAAGGGGATAGTTTGTTTATCTCCAATACACCCAACGGCATCACTCTGACACCTTACGACCCCGAGTTTGCGGAGCAGATGGAAGCAGGCCGCAAGGTCATGAGAAAGCATCGTGACGTCCTGCGGCGGTTGGCGGAATAATGGACGAACCTCGCTGGGTCCTGAAGAAAGCTGTACTTGCATTGCACGATGAACAACTTGCCGAACATGGTGGCCCGGCAGGGCTTCGCGATGAAGGGCTGCTGGAGTCCGCCTTGGCCAAACCTTTGAATGTCTTTGCGTACTCCGACCCGCCAGACCTATTTCGCCTGGCCGCGTCGTACGCTTACGGAATTGCCCGCAACCACGCCTTCCTCGACGGCAATAAGCGAACTGCCCTGTTCGTCTCCATCATGTTCCTGAATCTGAACGGTTGGGATATCGTCGCGCCCAAAGAAGATCTTTATCTCACCTTCCTTGGTCTTGCCGAGGGCTCAATCGGCGAAGAGGAGCTGGGGACCTGGTTTACCCGCCACGCGACCCCTTTATAGCGCCCCTCGGCTGCGTCTTTTTTCCCGCAAAAACCATCTAACGAGTGTGTTACTCTGGTATCTGCTGGGGGCGTGCGCCTTTGATGCCCCGACCTTCCTCAAGGTCACCGGGTTTGCCACAGCGGTCGACACCGCAACCTACCCCAGCCGATCAGGAAATAACCAAGGGAGATGTCCGCCTGTTTCCCTGGCGGCCCCAAAATGGTTTCACAGGCAATCGGAACGGGCGGTGTTTGCACGGGTTTTCCTCAGGGAAATCCACAAACCCCGAGCGTCGTACCGCGAAACAGCACTGTGAAGCCGCACAAAATTCTTTGCAGGAGTGCGCACCGACGTGGCTGAAGAAACTGACAAGTACGAAGACGACCTCGAAAAACTCATCGACACCGGAAAAGAGAAGGGGTATCTGACCTTTGGTGAGGTCAACGACCTGCTGCCCGGCGAAATCACCTCGCCCGACGAGCTCGATGACCTGATGACCACCATCAACACCCAGGGCATCGATGTGCTCGCCGGCGAGCGCGCCGAGAAGTACGAGCCCGAGGCCGGCGAAGAGTCCGAGGACGTCGAACTCGATCTCTCCCCGGGGACCCTGGAAAAGACCAACGACCCCGTGCGCATGTATTTGCGCGAGATGGGTACCGTTCCGCTGCTGACGCGCGAAGGCGAAGTCGAAATCGCCAAGCGCATAGAACGCGGCCAGAACCGCGTGATGAAAGCCATCTCGCGCTCGCCGATCGTCATTCGCGAGATCGTCGGCCTGGGCGAGGACCTGCGCCGCGGCGTGCGCAACATCAAGGAAGTGGTCACCTTCGACGAAGAGGAGCTGACCGAAGAGATCCTGCAGCACCGCGTGCGCGCCACGGTCGGCCGCATCGACGTGATCGTGAAGCACCAGAAGAAGCTGCAGTTGCTGGGCGAGAAGCATGCCGCGCCCGTAGGCAGGGACGCCAAGGCCAAGGCGCGCGACCTGCGCAAGACCCGCTGGCTCATCGGCCGCGAGCATGTCTACATCAACCGCATCGTCCGCGAGCTGAAGTACACCAACGCGGAAAAGAAGCGGCTGCTGGACAAGGTCAACAAGACGGTCGACGCCATGCGCACGCTGGAGCGCCAGATCAAGTCGCTGGACACGAAGTTCGAGGCGTCCAAGAGCGAAGAGTTGCGCAAGGAGTATCGCCGCCAGCAGAAAAACTGCCGCATCGACCTCGAGCGCATCGAGCACGACGCGGGCACGCCCATCGCCGACCTGAAGCGCACCCAGCGCGAGATGATCCAGGGAGATATGGATGCCGAGCGCGCCAAGCGCGAGCTGATCGAGGCCAACCTCCGCCTGGTGGTTTCCATCGCGAAGAAGTACACCAACCGCGGCCTGCAGTTCCTCGACCTCATCCAGGAAGGCAACATCGGCCTGATGAAGGCGGTCGACAAGTTCGAGTACCGCCGCGGTTACAAATTCTCGACGTATGCGACCTGGTGGATCCGCCAGGCGATTACGCGCGCGATTGCGGACCAGGCCAGGACGATTCGTATTCCAGTCCACATGATCGAGACCATCAACAAGCTCATCCGGACTTCCCGGCAACTGGTCCAGGAGCTTGGGCGCGAGGCCACCTCGGAAGAGATTGCCAAGCGCATGGACATTCCCGTGGCCAAGGTGCGCAAGGTGCTCAAGATCGCGCAGGAGCCCATTTCGCTGGAAACTCCCATCGGCGAAGAGGAAGATTCGCACCTCGGCGACTTCATCGAAGACCGCATGGCCGTAAGCCCGGCGGACGCGGTGATCGCGGTCAACCTGAAGGAGTACACCTCGCAGGTGTTGCGCACGCTGACTCCGCGCGAAGAGCGCGTCATCAAGATGCGCTTCGGCCTGGAGGACGGCAGCGAGCACACGCTGGAAGAAGTGGGCCAGAGCTTCCAGGTCACCCGCGAGCGCATCCGGCAGATCGAAGCCAAGGCGCTGCGCAAACTCCGCCATCCGTCGCGCAGCCGCAAGCTGAAGGCCTTCGTCGACGGCGTCAAAGACGCGTAACGCGCCCCTCACCAACGTCATTCTGGAGCGTAGCTCCGGAATCTCCGTCCCATTCTTAGCCGCAGAAGGGCCGCGATAACCTCGCGGCCCTTTTCTTCTGCAGACTGCGGCGTTTCTCCGCCTTAAATGCGCCAGCCGCCCGGTTTGGGGGCGGCTGACGGTTGAAGGTGGAGATCTGAGTCTTAGGCGAAGAACTTGCGGCGAACCATCCCGCCCAATCCCAGCAACCCAGTGCCGAACAGCAGCAGGCTTGATGGCTCGGGTGTCGTGGACGGAGGAGTTGAGTTGGCAGCGCAGCTCAATCCACCGATGTCGCAGTAGAGTACGCCGTTGTTATTGGAAGTCGTCGAGTTGATGTTGTCCGCGGTATCGCTGTCGGCGATGACGAAGACATATCCGGACCCGATGGCCTGGTAGGAGATGAAGTCCTGTCCATCGTCGGTACCCGGGTCGCCGTACACCAGCGCAGTGCCGCCCGTAAGGGAGGACGTATCGCCGTAGTTGACGTCGGTTACGCCGGCCGTGAACGGACTGGACACGATATCGCTCGTATCGTGATAGCCCGGAACGGACGAGGTTGACTGGTCGACGATAGAGCTGCCCAGCGAAGCGAGAATACTGTTAACGACGGGAATCGACCCGTTGTATCCGATGTACTCGGAGTTCAACAGCAGGTGACCGCCGCCGTCGACGTAGGCGTCGAGGAGCGAGAGTTGAGTCGAAGTGATGGATGCGGGTTCGGAAAGAATGACAAAACTCGCGCCAGTCAGAGAGCTGAAGGTTGAAGTGAGTGAGTTGACCGTGTAGCCCTGGGCGGTAAAGTAGGTGTCGAGTGGCCCGAAATCCGAGCCTATCCCGTCATAAATATCGATCGTGCTGCTTGCGCGTGCCGGTTTCGACGCCAGAGTGCCCGCAAGCAACACAATCGCAGCAATGGATCCGATTCGTCTTACGTCCCTTAGTCTCATGATTCAGTTCTCCTTGATCTCTGCGCCGACCTCGAAGAGGAGAGATACGGGCAGGTAAAGAGCGGGCCGGCCGCTGTAAAGGGTTCTCGTTCTGACCGAAAGTTTCTGGGGGAAACGGGATTGCGTGCTGTCAGCCGCAATTCAGATGCCAAATTGAAAGTCGCTTAATTCCCTGCCTTCAGGCATATAGCAGCTCGGCGATACGTCGAAGCTGCACCCTCTTGCACATAAAGTGGCAGATGTTTACCGAATTGGGGCGAGCAGAGAGCAGTCCCGAACCCCGGAAACGCGGACACATGGGCGGGCGCGGCCCCCGGTCGCACCACCCCTCTCCACGCCTCTCCGGCGTTTTTTCTGCCTTACTGCAGCCCCGCGGCTACTCCGCCGTCGGCATGTGGACATACATCGACTGAATCCCCACCCGCCCCGGCCCGGTAAAGCGGTTCCAGACCATGTTTCCTGCGCTGGCAAACAGGCCGGTCGACAGCTTTTGAAGTTGCGTCTCCATGGTGACGGTGGGGTCCTTGTAAATCCAGCCGCCCGGCTCAACATCGATCCCCTCGCCGGCTGCCAGCGTCACCTCAAACACATTCCCGTACCCATGCACCCACACAATGCCATCGCTGCCTTGCGCGCGGAAGTGGTCGATGAAAAATCCGCTCCCCGCAAACAGCATGTTGCTCACGCCCTTCACCCGCGAGAAGCCGTATTCCACGCCGCCGGTGGCGGCCAGAAACTGGTGCTCCCGCATGTCGATCCCTTCGCCCGCCTTCAGGTGGATGGCGAAGATGTGTCCGGCGCCGTCGCGGCTGAACCCGATCTGCCCCGGCCCGCTCACCTCGGTCAGAAACACCGGCATCCCCGCCATCATGCGCTTGAACGCGCCCTTCATCGGCCGGATGCCGATCTGCACCCGCAGGTCCTTCCACAGCAGGATGTAGTGCTCGAAGTACACGGGTGTGCTGCTCAGTTCCAGGTGCAGCACCGGCACCAGTTCGCCCTCGACGTGATACGTCACGCCGGCGTAGGTTTCGTTCTGGGCTACGGTGGGTCTCAAAACGGGGATTGGCATGTTGACGCCTGCTTTCGTTACGAGATGGATTACGACCAACCATCATCGAGGAGAAATGCCACGGACGCAACCACGGAATGGTCGCGGACACAGGATTCTTTGCCGCCGGGTTCGGTGCCGCACAGCTCAATTTCCGGGATCTGGACTTCGACTAACCCAGCAGCCGCGCGGGTTGCCCCTGCCTGGCGATCAACCCAACCGCCTTCCTGTCGAAGGAAACAAACGTCTCACCACCCAGCCATCTCCCCTCGTAGGCAATCACGCCATCCGCAAAATCCCCGCCCGCCCGAAGCATTGCGAGCCCCGCGTCAACGGCGGGACGATTGACAACGATATTTTGCGCATCGCATAACGACTCGATCGCTTGTGCAATGTCGTCGCGATCGAACCGGTAAGCGCCGCCCAGCACCCACACCAACTCGCAAAGGCAGGTCAAGGACACAGCCGCTACCTCGGCGGTTCGCAAAATTCTGTCGGCCACGCGCGCCTGCTGCTCGTCGTCGCGAACGGCCGCGCGCACCAGCACGTATGTATCCACCGTGACCTTCACCGCTTGCCCGCCCATGCGCGCTCGGTGGTTTTCCTGATCTCTGCGATGGTTAGCTTGACCTTGGATTTGCCTGCGAGGGAGCCAATGAACTCATCAATCGAGCCTTTCTTTTGCGCTGCTTTTACAACTCCCTTTCCGCCCGGAAGCAGCTCTAACTCGATCTTCTCGCCCGGCTCAATCCCAAGATGCTGCAGCACGTCCTTGCGGAAGGTGACCTGCCCCCGCGCCGTTACCGTCAAAGTCGCCATAGCCCACCCCTCAGGTCAAGTGTAATGCAAAAATGCATTATTTCCAAGCCGTGAATTGCGGTCCACCCGGGCCAGCCGGGTGAGAAGATGGAAGGCATGAAGTTTCACGCCTGTTTCATCCGCGCCGCACTCCTGCTTACACTTGCCGCTCCATCCTTTGCCCAGTCCGCCGTGCCCCCTGCGGTACAGGCTGCCGAGGCAGCCATCAATCCGGAGAACATCCGCGCCCACGTGCGCTTCCTCGCCGACGACCTGCTGGAAGGCCGCGGCCCCGGCGTGCGCGGCGGCGAACTCGCCGCCAAGTACATCGCCACCCAGTTCGCGCTCTACGGCCTACAGCCCGCCGGCGACAACGGGACCTACTTCCAGCAAATCGACTTCTTCGGCATGACCGTCAAGCGCGATTCCACCACCTTCGCGCTCGTACCCGGCGCCGCAAAGACTAGTCCAGCGATGCCGCTGCGCTTCGGCACCGACTACGTCGTCAGCAATCCCCGGCATACGCCCGTCGTCGACATCGACGCCCCCATCGTCTTCGTCGGCTACGGCGTCACGGCGCCGGAGTACGACTGGGACGACTACGCCGGCATCGACGTCAAGGGCAAGGTTGTCCTCGTCATCGTCGGCGACCCACCCTCCGACGACCCCAACTTCTTCGAGGGCAAAGCGCTCACCTACTACGGCCGCTGGACCTACAAGTTCGAGCAGGCCGCCCGCCGCGGAGCCATCGGCGCGCTCATCATCCACCGCACCGACCTCGCCAGCTATCCATGGTCCGTGGTCAACAACTCCAACTCCGGCGAGAAGACCTACCTGGCCAGCGACACCAACCCGCAAGTCGCAGCCGCCGCGTGGATCAGCCACGAAACCGCCGACCGACTCTTCGTCGCCGCCGGCCTCGGCACCACCGACACCGAGATCGATGCCGCCGGCAAGCGCGGCTTCAAGGCCGTCGAACTCCCCATCCACCTCGAGGCCCACATCGAATCCGCCGTGCGGCCGTATCAGTCCCCCAACGTCGTCGGCATTCTCCCCGGCGCGCCGTCCCTCTCCGATGCCGACGGCCACATCGCCGGTGACGTCATCCCGCACAATCCCAACGCCAGGGATCAGGCGGTCCTCTACTCCGCCCACTACGACCATCTCGGCTTCGTCCCCGGCATGCCTGGCGACAACATCTATAACGGCGCCGTAGACAACGGCACCGGCTGCGGCATCCTCATCGAGCTCGCCCGCGTCTGGTCCAGCCTGAAAACGCCGGCGCCACACAGCGTCATCTTCGCCGCCGTCACCGCGGAAGAGCAGGGCCTGCTTGGCTCCGAGTACCTCGGCCAGCATCCGCCAATCCCCGCCGCCCAGATCGCGCTTGACCTGAACTACGACGCCATCCAGCCCTTCGGCGACCCGCTCCAGATCAACGTCGACGGTGCCGAGCGCACCAGTTTCTATCCGACGGTGCAGGCCACCGCCGCGCGCTTCGGCATGTCCATCGTGCCCGACGCGCACCCCGAGGCCGGCCACTACTATCGCTCCGATCACTTCTCCATGGCCCGCGTCGGCGTCCCCGCGTTTTCCATCGGCGAGGGCACGCTCTACAAAGGCCACGACGCCGCCTGGGGCCTGGCCAAAGACGACGACTACACCGCCCACCGCTACCACAACTTCTCCGACAACTACACGCCCGACATGGACTTCACCGGCGACGCGAAGCTCGCCCGTTTCGGCATGGACCTGGGCTGGCAGGCCCTCGCCGCACCGTCCACCATCTCCTGGAAGCCGGGCGACGAGTTCGCCCCCGCCCGGCAAAAGTCCCTCGCGCATTAGTCCGTTCGCACATAAGAGCGTGGGCATAGGTGATTGCCAAAGGCAGAAACTGTCATCCTGAGCGGCGTTTGGCGCTTGCGTCAAACGCAGTCGAAGGACCTGCGGTTGCTTCTTCGACCTCACGCCCCGCACCCCTCTGCGATAATCATTCGCATGGACGCACCGGCACAGGTTGTTCCGGAAGGCGCGGCTGCCGCGCCCCTCCCAGCGTCCCCCACCCTCACTCGTCTCTGTCGATTCTTCCCCATCTACTGCGCGCTGGCCGCGCTGGTCAGCTTCGGCTACGCGCTCTACGATCCCTTCCAGATCGACGGCGACGCGGTCTGCTACATGGACATCGCCGACTGCCTGCGCGCGCACCAGTGGGCGGGCATCGTCAACGGCTACTGGCACCCGATGTACCCGGCGTTGCTCGCCGCCGCCCACGCGCTCTTCCGCTCCACCCCCGCCAACGAGCTGCATGCCTACTACCTGGCCAACTTCGCCATCTTCCTGCTGGAGATGCTGGCCATCGTCTGCTTCACCGATTCCGTTGTCCTTCTGCGCATCGCGCTGGGTTCTCCAGAGCCTGCCCTGAGCCTCGTCGAGGGGTCTCGCTTCTGAGACCTGGGATTCGCGCCCGAGAACTCCGGACTTTCTTCTCGGCAAATATCCCCTCCGCTACCTCGGCCTCGCCCTCGTCGTCATCGCCAGCCAGCGCGAACTTTCCCTCGGCAAGGTCCGTCCCGACGCGCTGCTGCAGGCCTTTCTTCTCTTCGCTCTCGCCGCCCTGCTGCAGCATCTTGCCAGCAACCGGCTCCGCTACGCCGCGCTCATGGGCCTAGCGCTCGGCGGCGCCTACCTCACTAAATCCTTCGCCTTCGTCTTCGCCTTCATTTGCATCGCCGCGCTGGTGCTCTTCCGCTGGCGCTGGCTGCGCCACGCGCCCACACGCATTCTCACCGCCGCGCTGGCCGCGTTCGCCTGCTTTGCCATGGTCTCCGGACCCTACATTGCTGCGCTCTCGCACGTCCGCGGCCGCTTTGATTTCGGCGACTCCGGCGCGCTCAATTACGCCTGGTTCGTCGGCGGCACGGAGAAGATGCACCTGCAGCAATACCAGACTACGCAATTCGGCTCCGCCGAGGTCCACCTGAAGCATCCCGAGCGCGAGTTGCTGCACTCGCCCCTGGTCGTCAGCTACGCCGCTTTGCCCTACGGCACCTATCCTGACTGGTTCGACACCGCCTACTGGAACGATGGCGTCAAGCCCCACTTCACTCTGTCCGGCGAAATCTCCCGCGGCTCGCGCAACTGCGTCCTCATCGTCCGCTATCTCTTCAACCACCCCGAAGCTCTCATCCTGCTTGCGCTGTTCCTCGCCACTCTCGGCGCACGCCTCACCCTCCGCTGGCGCCCCACATCCTCTCGGGCCAACCCCTTTTGGCTCCCGCCGCTCGCGCTCGGCGTCATCCTCTGGGGCATCTACGCCACCGTCAACACGGAGGAGCGTTACGTCACCATCGCCTACCTCGCCATCCTCCTCACCCTTTTCGCCGCGTTGCGCCTCCCCCACATATCTTCCTCGAACCTCGAACCTCGAACCAGCCCGGGTGCTCCATCCTTACCGCTTTCATCGGGAAACCGAGTCCCCGCCAGCTTCGCGGGTGGGGGAACAAGGGTGGGATGGACGAAGCCCGACGTCGCTTCCGTCCTCATCCTTCTCCTCGCCCTGCTCTCCATCGGCGAAAGTCTCCGCATCGCCCTTGAAGATCGCCGCCAGGGGCGCATTCTCGGCTATTCGGACGGCTGGTATTCGCCCGCCATGACCGAGGTCGCCGCGGGCCTGCGCCAACTCGGCGTCCGTCCCGGCGACACCGTCGCCTGCACCGGCTGGTCAGCCTGCCTGGACGACGAGTACTGGGCGCGGCTCGCCGGCGTCCGCATCACAACGGAGATCTACGCGGCCACCACCCCCGCGTACGGCTTCCTTGCCGCGCTGCCCAATCGCGATCAGGCGATCGCCGTAGTCAGTAGCCAGGGCGCCAAAGTCCTGGTTGCCGACTTCGGCACCGCCCGCGTCAGCGACTCCGACCCCGCCTTCCGCGACTGGCGCCAGCTCGGCGACACCACCTTCTACGCGCTGCCGCTGAACGTTGTCCGTTGACCGTTCTCCGTTCTCCGTTCTACGTAAGAGCTGCCGCATCCCGGCCAATCCAACCGGACAACGGAGAACGGTCATCGGGCAACTGCCTTTTGCTACCATTCCCCCATGCCCTCGCTCGACCTCACCATCCTCATGCCCTGTCTTAACGAGGCCGAGACTCTAGCCATCTGCATTCGCCAGGCCGCGCAGGCCATCCGCGACGCCGGCATCGACGGCGAAGTCCTCATCGCCGACAACGGCTCAACCGACGGCTCCCAGGACATAGCCAGAGCTGAGGGCGCGCGCGTCGTCGACGTTCCCACCCGCGGCTACGGCGCAGCCCTCACCGCCGGCATCGAGTCCGCCCGCGGCAAGTACGTCATGATGGCCGACGCCGACGCCAGCTACCACTTCGAGCATCTCCCGCGCTTCCTGCCCAAACTTGACCAGGGTTGCGACCTGGTCATGGGCAACCGCTTCGCCGGCACCATCGAGCCCGGCGCCATGCCTCCGCTGCACAAATACCTCGGCAACCCCGTGCTCTCCACCATCGGCCGCGTCTTCTTCCGCATCCCCGTCCGGGACTTCCACTGCGGCCTGCGCGCCTTTCGCCGCGACCGCATCCTCGCCCTCAACCTGCGCACCACCGGCATGGAGTTTGCCTCCGAGATGGTGGTCAAATCCTCGCTCGCCGGCCTTCGCATCGCGGAGGTGCCGACCACGCTCTCGCCCGACGGCCGCTCCCGCCCGCCGCATCTGCGCTCCTGGCGCGATGGCTGGCGTCACCTCCGTTTCCTGTTGCTCTACAGTCCGCGCTGGCTCTTCTTTTATCCCGGCGTCACCGTCTTCCTGCTCGGCTTCGTCCTGTCGCTGCTGTTGCTGCCCGGCCCCCTGCCCATTCCCGGCGGCCATACGCTGGACGTCGACACCCTGACCTACGCGCTCGGCCTCCTGCTCATCGGCGCCCACATCACGGTCTTTGCCGTGTCCGCCAAAGTCTTCGCCACCCAGGAAGGTTTCCTGCCGCCCAACCCCCGCTTCGAGCGACTCTTTCGCTACATCACCCTCGAATCCGGCCTGCTCTTCGGTTGTTTTCTGCTGCTGCTCGGCGCTGCCATCCTCGGCTACGCGATCTTCCTCTGGCACGCCGCCGGCTTCGGCGACCTCTCCGCCCCGCGCATGCTCCGCCTCACTCTGCCCTCGGCCACCTGCTTCATGCTCGGTGTGGAAGTCATCTTCGGCAGCTTCTTCCTCTCGCTGCTCGGCCTCAACCGCCGCTAAGTTATTTCCCGGCAACCTTATCGCGAGGGTTAGGATGGCGCATGCGCTGGCTCATGCCTTTAGTCTCGATTCCAGTGCACACTATTTTCGTGTACACTATCCTCGTGAAGAACATTACCCTCAGCGCCGACGAGCACCTGATCGAGCAGGCGCGCAAAGCCGCCGCCGAGCAGAACACCACCCTCAACGCCGCCTTCCGCGAGTGGCTGGAGCAGTACTCTGGCCGCGCCCGCTGGCTGAGGGAGTATAGCGAGTTGATGGAGCGCACCAGAAAGTATGTGAGGGTGGACCGCAAGTACACGCGAGACGAAATGAATGAGCGGTAAGACCTTCCTTGACACCAACGTATTTGTGTACGCCTACGATCCACGCGACCCGGTGAAGCAATCCATCGCCAACGGTCTTATCGAGTCGCTAGCCGTAAGCGGCGAAGCGACCATCAGCTTCCAGGTAATCCAGGAGTTCTTCAATATCGTTATGCGCAAGATTCCGGACATAATGCCGCCTGACGATGCCCAGCGCTACCTCACGGTCACCTTCCGCCCCATGCACATCGTCGGGCCGACGGCTGCGCTGGTCTCCGACGCCATCCACATTCAGGATCGCTACCGGTTGAGCTGGTACGACAGCCTCATCGTCGGCGCCGCGCAACATGCCGGCTGCAGCGTTCTCTACTCCGAGGACCTGCAACACGGTCAGCGCTTCGGCTCCGTCACCGTCCAGGACCCGTTCCGCTGACAGAACAAGCTACTGCCACTCCACCGCGCTCTGGCCCCGGTACGCGAACTCGACATATGGCCCATCCGGGCCCGACTCGACCGGCACCGCCGCGCCGTTCACCGTTGCGCCGGCCACCGAGCCGAACCGCCAGCGCACGGTAACGCGCGCCGCCGGCCCGCCCGAAATGCGCAGCGAATGCGCTCCGCGTACCAGCGCACGTCCTTCGAAGTCCGTCTCCCGGCTGTCGCCTGCGCCGCCGATCACCTCGTACACGCGCCGGTCGTCCAGCGACTTCACGGTCGTGTTGCCGCTCTCCGCCGGGGGCACCAGGGTCATTACGTCCTCGGGGATCTTCGGGATCACCGCGCCGGCACGCACCCACAGCGGCAGCGTGTCCAGCGGCGCGTCCGCCACCACCACGCGGCCACCCGGATCGTCCTTGCCGGTCCAGTACTCCACCCAGTCGCCGGGCGGCAGATACACCGCTCGCTGGGTGCCCGCGTCGATCACCGGCGCGACCAGAAAGTCCGGCCCGAACAGGTACTCGTCCTTCGCCGTGCGCGCCTGCGCGTCGTCCTGATATTGCAGCACCAGCGCGCGCATCAGCGGCATGCCGGTCCTGGCTGCCTGCTGCACAGCCGCGTACCGGTACGGAAACAGGCTCATGTGCAGCACCGCGTATTTGCGATACACATCCAGCGCGGCATGGCTGCCCGCTGGTCCGTTGGCATCAAAGTCCCACGGCCCGATATTCTTCGACGACATCACTTCCATCAGCGGCGAGAAGGCCGCATACTCGGTCCATCGCTCCAGCAGCCGCGCGTTCGGAGTGTCCGGCGTGGCCAGGTACCCGCCCAGGTCCGCGGTCCACAGCGGCATTCCGCTCAGCCCCGCGCCCAGCCCCGCGGTCACCACCGTCGGCAGGCCGTTCGCGGCGAGAAGCTCGCCTCGTTGTCGCCGCCCCACAGGAAGCCGATGCCGTTCGCGCCCGTCGTCACCGAGCGCGCCAGCAGAACGCCGTTGCCCTTCAGGTCCTGCTGGATCAACTCTTCCACCGCGTTGTTGTACAGCACCGCGTAGCGGTTGCGCATCACGTGCGGATCGGTGCCGTCGGCAAACTTCACGTCGGCGCCGAAGAAGTTGCCCTCGCCGTCGTCGTCCTTGAATCCGTCTGCGCCCGCCGCGATCGCCTGCCGGACTTCGTTCTGCCACCACTGCTTCGCCTTGGGATAGGTGAAGTCGATCAGCGAACCCTCGCCCTTCCACCAGCGCCCGACGTACGGGCTGCCGTTCTGGTTCTTCACAAACAGGCCCTGGTCGCGGGCGAACTGGTAGTTCTCCGACAGCGGCGCAATCTTGCCGGCGAAGCCCGGCTCCTTCGGCGGATCGGACTTCGAGTTGATCCACGGCGTATGCCACAGCACCAGCTTGTAGCCCTGCTGGTGGATGTACTTCACCATCCCCGGCGCGTCGGCAAACTGCTTCGGGTTGAACTTGTAATCGTTGTACGCGCTCTCCCACGGCGAATCGATCAGGATCACGCTGGCCGGCAGTCCCAGCGCGCGGTTCTTGTCCACGTCTTCCATCACCTGTTCCTGATTCTGGTGGTAGTCGCGTGCCTTCCACGGCGCAAACGCCCAGTACGGCGGCAGCACCGCGCGCCCGGCCAGCGCCGTGAAGTTCTCCAGAATCTTCGGGAACTCCGGCCCGGAGAACAGCACAATGCGCAGCTTCGCGGAGGTCACATCGACGACAATCTCGTTCCTGTCGCTCGCGTTCAGGTCGAAGGTCGCTTCTCCGGTGGTATCCACCCACAGGCCGTAGCCGCTGGTGCTCATAAAGAAGGGAATCGGCTTATAGCTCGACGAACCCTTGACGCCTTCGTTGTCCACCGACAGGTTCTTCACCACCGTGTGCGCGTGGTCGAGCGTGTCGAAGCGCTCGCCCAGCCCGTAGTAGCTGGCCGCGTCGCTCACCGTGAAGCGCCAGTAGCCAACCTCCCACGCCACGCTGGTTACTTCCACCACTCCCGGCGCTACCTGGCGCAGATGCATCTTGTCCGTAGTCACTGGATCGCCATTGAAAGCGAAGTCCTGCAGCAGCAGCTCCGCACCCGCCGCCTTACCCGCGATGCTGAACGCCACCGTGTCCGCATCGCGCCGCGCCAGTCCACTCACCGCAGCCTCGGGCGCACGCACGATCCGCGTCGCTCCCGGCAACTCTTCGCCGCTGCCAACGTCCTGCGCCCGGGCAGCGGTTGAGGCAAGAGCGAGCGCGAGCGCAGCAACAGTGATGAGGCGAAGCACCATTTCAGCTTCCTTTCGTGGCCTGTCGGGCACATCCACCATAGCTAAAACGGGCCGCGCAAGTCCCCCGACTCTGCCGCGAGGAGTCAGTCTGCCGCTTTGCCTACATATTGGTCAAACCGGAGCGCATTGCCTCGTTGAACGCCGGCTTGATGGATTGCAGCGTCGCCGCAAGCTGTTCCAGGTATGCGTCCCGGCGCGCCATCAGCCTGGCGGTCGGCGTTCCGTATTCCGTGTCCGCGGCTGGCTGTAGCAGGCCCTCGGCGGCCAGCGCCTGCGCCGTCGCGCGCAGCTCCTCGGCGGTCGCGTCCAGATACTGCACGTCGCGCGGATCCAGCAGCCATACCGGCTCGCCACCGCCCAGCGCACCCGACAGCCAGTAGACCTTACCGGCCAGGAAGCTCTTTCTCTGCTCCTCGGAGGTATCGTTGAAGATGAACTTCTTCTGCTTCACGCTGTAGTAGCGCGTGGTCAATGGCACGGGCTGGCGGTTGCCGCTCTTCACCAGCTCCAACTGCCCCTGGTCCATGGTCTTGCGCACCGCATTGTAGATAAAGCCCTCGGCAAAGGGCTGCTCCGGCGCGGCCACCACGTCGCGGAACGTCACCGTCATCGAGACTGCGACCTTTGCGTGCAGCATGCTCTCCAAGCCGTCTTCCAGACCCACCTCGCCATGCACCAGCGAAGTGTCCGCGCCCGAGGTCGACTCATGGAACGGCCAGCCGAACCCGCCAAAGCTCAGCGGCAGCCCATGCAGCGTGTAGTAGCAGTCCGGCCGCGGGTTCTTTAGCCGCTTCGCCGATTCGGCCAGGTAGGCCCGCACGCCATCCTTCAGATCCTGCCGGCCCAGCTCAAACCCGGCGCTCAACTCCAGCAACTGCGTCTTGCGCGCATCGCCGGCCAGCGCCAGGGTAAACTTCGCCGTCGCGCCGCCCGTATACGTCTCGCCCGCTTCCGACGACACCACCACCAACCCGGCGGCCTTCGCCGCAGCCTCTACCTGTACAGACAGAACTTCGCTGATCATGCCCGTTTCCTCGTTGTACGTTGTTCGTTCTCCGTTGTTCGTTGGAAACGAACCTGTGGAACCGAACGCCTCATCTATTCTACGTAAGTCTCGGATAACTCGACTTTCATCTCATTTGTATGAGGCCTTCTATGAATATGACTGGCAACACCATCCTCATCACCGGCGGCGGCTCCGGCATCGGGCTCGCGCTGGCTCAGCAGTTTCACCAGCGCGGCAACCAGGTCATCGTCGCCGGGCGGCGCAAGGCAAATCTCGACGCCGCCACGGCAGTGAATCCGGGGATGAAGTCCATCGTGCTCGATACCGCGGACCCAGCCAGCATCGCTGGCGCCGTACCGAAACTCATCGCAGAGTTCCCGGCCCTGAACGTGGTGCTCAACAATGCCGGCATCATGCGCCCGGAAGACCTGAAGCAGGCGAAGGTCGCCGACGCCGAGGCCATCGTTGCCACCAATCTGCTTGGGCCTATCCGATTGACCGCCGCACTGCTGCCGCATTTGCTGCGCCAGCCCGCCGCGACCATCGTCAACGTGTCGTCGGGACTAGGCTTCGTCCCGATGGCCATGACGCCGACCTACTGCGCCACCAAGGCCGCCATCCACAGCTACACCATGTCGCTGCGCTACCAGCTCCACGACACGAAGATCAAGGTGCTGGAGATTATTCCGCCGTGGGTCGCGACCGAGTTGATGGGCCCGGTGCCGGAAGACCCGCGCGCCATGCCGCTGGACCAGTTCATCGCCGAAACCATGGACATTCTCGCCACCGATGCAGATGAAATCTGCGTGCAGAACGTCCTGTTCCTGCGCAATGCCGCCAAAACCGACGAAGCCGCCACGTTCAAGACCTTCAACGACCGCATGTCCGCCGCCCACGAAGTCTCTTCTTCTACTCGCGCCACTTGATGTTGCAGCCGATGCTGTTGCGCTGGTTGGTATCTGGCTTCTTGCCGGCGACCACAGCATCCATGGCCGCGCGCAGGTCCTTGCCGGTGACCGGAATGTCATTGCCGCCACCCGAGGGACGGTACGGGCGCGAGTCGTCGAGCTGGCCGCGATACACCAGCTTCATCCCGGCATCGTAGAGAAAGAAGTCGGGCGTGCAGGCGGCGTGGTAGGCGCGCGCCACGTCCTGGGTCTCGTCGTAGAAGTAGGGAAACAGGAAGCCCAGCCGCTGGGCCTGCGCCTTCATGTTTTCGGGCGAGTCCTCGGGATTGGTGGCGACATCGTTCGAGCAGATCGCCGCAATGGCGATGACGCCGTCGTAGTCCGCACCGATCTGCGCCAGTTCCCGCTCCACATGCTGCACATAGGGGCAGTGCACGCAGATAAACATCACCAGCAGTCCGCTTGCGCCAGTTGCCACATCGTCGCGGGTCATGGTCTGGCCGCTGACCACGTCGGTGAGCTCGAAGGCCGGCGCCTCCGTGCCCAACTCCACCATGCTCGATTCCGTCTTCGCCATGGCTGTATCGTAATCCAAACCCGGCCGTCCCGGCATTTGCTCCCTCGCGCTGTCTCTTACGCGAAGCGTCGAGAACGGTACGAAGTACCTTGCGAAAATTCGGCAGGCGTGGGAACCTCATTGCGAATGCAAAAGTAATCCGCTTTCGCGCGTCAAAGCTACACCTGCGTCGCTCTGCCGCATTTCCCCGAGAGGAAGTCCGCTTTGAACCCCAGTTCGCGCCGCCGCACTCCCCGGACCGCCATCGCCATCCTGATTCTGGTCGCCCTCTTTGCCGTCGAATGCCACCGCCATCGCAAGACGACCTCCGCGCCCAACAGCGCCGACTACGCCAGCAACATCCGCAGGCTGGTGGCGCAGAAGCAGCTCCCCACGCTGCGCTGGCCGGACTACTCTGACTACCAGGCCGCTGTCACCACCTTCTACGACGACCGCGACTACGAGCTCGCCTGGCTGCGCGACCTGAAACCCACGCCGGAAGCCACTGCGTTCATCCAGGCCTTTCAGGGCGCAGGCGCCAAGGGCCTGAACCCGGACGACTACGACGCCTGGCGCTGGCCTGGCCGCGTCGCGCAGATCGCCCAGATTGCAGCCAAGGGCGACACCTCCGACGGAGCCGCCGACACCGTCGCCCAGTTCGATACCGCCATGACCATCTGCATCATGCGGTATATCTCCGACCTGCGCATCGGCCGTGTCAACCCTTCGCACTTTAACTTCGACATCAACATCTCCAGCAAGAAGTATGACCTGGCCGAGTTCGTCAGCGACAACGTGGTGGACGCCGCTGACATTCCCGCGATGATCCGCAAGGTCGAGCCCGACTCCGACCAGTACCGCGCCACCGAGGCCGCGCTGGCCCACTACCTTGACCTGGCCAGGCTGCAGCAGGCCGCCGCCGCGCCGCCGCTGCCGGATGTGATTGGCAAAGGCGTCGGTGTTACCGGCGAGTACTCTGCCGCCGGCCAGTTGCTGGCCCGGCTGCAGTTGGAAGGCGATGCGCCCGGCGACTACCCATACCACGCCGTGCCGATTGCTCAGCCGCCCGCGAAACCCGTAGCGCCGCCAGTGAAATCGAAGCGCCGCCTGGGATCGCAGTCGCTGGATCGTGCCGAGCGCTTCCTTCATCGCCGCCGCTCGGCCGCCGGCGACTCGCGCGCAGCCGCCGCCAAGCCCGCCACCCCGCCGCCCGCCTTTGCCCCGCCGCATCTTCCTCCCGTTTACACCGCGGCCATGGCGGATGCGGTGAAGCACTACCAGCTTCGTCACGGACTGCAACCGGATGGGCGGCTGACCGAGGAGACGGTTCAAAGCCTCAACGTGCCACTGACCGAGCGCGTCATCCAGTTGCAGGATTCGCTGGAGCGCTGGCGCTGGCTGCCCGATCAGTATGTCAACGCGCCGCTGCTGGTCAACCTGCCGGAGTTCATCCTGCGCGGCTACAACCCGCAACACCAGCTCGACTTCACCATGAAGGTAGTGGTGGGCAAGGTGGTGGGCGAACACGACACCCCGGTCTTCGTGCACATGATGCGCTACCTCATCTTCCGCCCCTACTGGAGCGTGCCCCACGACATCGTGGAGAAAGAGCTGATGCCGCACATCCGCGCCAGCGGCGTCGGCTACCTGGCCAGCCACAACTTCGAAGTGACGGACGCGAAGGGCACCGTGCTGACCAAGTTCACAGCCAGGGACATTGAGCACGGAGGGCTGCAGGTGCGCGAGAAGCCCGGCCCCAAGAACTCGCTCGGCCTGGTCAAGTTCATGTTCCCCAACCAGTACGACATCTACCTGCACTCCACGCCGGAGCCGGAGCTCTTCAACCGCTCGCGCCGCGACTTCTCCCACGGCTGCATCCGCGTGCAGAAGCCGGAAGACCTCGCCGTCTGGGTGCTCGCCAACAGCAACACGCCTGCGCCGCCGGGGAAGGACTGGGATATCGACACGGTCCACGACACGATGCAAAATGGCCCGGACAACCACCAGGTCAACCTGAAGACGCCGCTGCCCATCGTCATCTTTTACGCCACTGCCATCGTCGCCGAGGACGGCACGCCTCACTTCTTCGACGACCTCTACGGCTACGACCAGAGCCTGCAGCAAGTCCTGTCCAAAGGGCCGCCATACCCAACCCAACCCTATCCCAACACCCCAAAACCCAATCCCGGAGACACGGACTAGGCCACTCGAGCCGCCTCCCGCCGCCAGCCTTTGCGGGACGGCTCTTGCCATGCGAGGTGTATCTATTGTATCAATACACCCGTGACACCTTTCCCCATTACGCTGAAGCCCGGCGTTCCCATCTCCGACCAGATTGTCTACGCCGCCACCCGCGCCATCGTCTCCGGGCAACTTCGTCCCGGCGAGAGCTTTCCTTCCGTCCGCGCTCTCTCGAAGGACCTGCGCATCAACCCCAACACCGCCCACCGCGCGGTCACTGATCTCATCGACGCCGGCCTGCTGGAGATGCATCCCGGCCGCGGCACCGTGGTCGCCACGCCTCCCGCATCCAGCGCCAGGGACCGCACCCAGCTCCTCGGCGGCCAGGTCGAGGAGTTGGTGGTCGAGGCCTGCCGCCTGGGCGTGGAGCAGCCCGAACTCGTCCGCTCCATCGCGAAGCAGTACGAACGGCTCATCCCCAAACACCGCGCCCAGGGCCGCCGATGACGACGACCCCTCCGGCAATCCTCACCCATGGGCTCACCCGCCACTATGGGCGCCACACCGCACTGGACAACGTCACCCTGTCCGTCGACCACGGCTCCGTCTATGCCTTGGTCGGCCCCAACGGAGCCGGCAAAACCACCCTCATTCAGCTCCTGATGAATCTGCAGGCTCCGTCCTCCGGCACAGCCCAGGTCCTCGGACTGCCCTCCGGGCAGGTGCAGGGCGAGGTGCTGGAGCGCATTGGCTACATCTCCGAGTTGCAGGAGATGCCGGACGACATGACGGTAGAATCGTTCCTCCGCTTTCTTCGCCCGTTCTATCCCACGTGGGACCACTCTCTGGAAGCGCGACTGCTGGAAGACTTCGCCCTTCCGCCGGATCGCGAGCTTCGCCACCTGTCGCGCGGCATGCGCATGAAGGCTGCTTTCATCGGCTCCCTCAGCTACCGGCCCAGTCTGCTCGTCCTCGATGAGCCGTTCTCCGGCCTCGATCCCCTCGTCCGCGACGAACTCATCCAGGGCCTGATCGATCGTATCGGCGACAGCACCATCTTCCTCTCCTCGCACGACCTCACAGAAATCGAGAGCTTCGCCAGCCACATCGGCTATTTGCAGCAGGGCACGCTCCTGTTTTCGGAAGAGCTGACAACGCTCGCTGCCCGCTTCCGCCGGGTCCACCTTCGCCCCGGGCTCAGCTGCGCGCCCCATCCGCCCCTGCCCACGTCATGGCTGGAAGTCGAACACTCCGAAGCGCACATGCGCTTCAAGGAGTCGGCATTCACCTCCGACGAGGAAGCTACCGCCCGCATTCGCGCGATCTTCCCCGCTGCAACCGACATCTCGTTCGAGCCTCTGTCGCTGCGCGATATCTTTCTCGTCCAGGCGCGCACCAACCGAGCCGGCCGAGCCGGCCTTCCCGCAGGTGAAGGATCATGAACCAAGTCCTCCACATCCTGCGCAAGGACGCCGGGCAATTGTGGCGACAGCTCACGCTCCCCACTGCCGCGCTGGTTGTTGCCACGATTCTCCAGGCTGGGCAGTGGAGAGTGGGCGTCCCGTTGCTTCTTCCTCTGCCCGCCCTGGCCGGCGTCCTGCTGCTTCTGTTCACTATGTCCTGGATGGTCCTGATCGTCTCTCTCATTCAGGCAGAGCGCCTGGTCGGACTCAACCAGTTCTGGACCACGCGTCCGTATCAGTGGCGCAAGTTGCTCGCCGCGAAACTCGCCTTCCTGCTTGCCTTTCTCTACGCGCCGCTGCTCCTCTCGCAACTCATCCTGCTCCTCTGCTCCGGGCTTCCCCTTGCGTGGAGCATCCCGGCGCTGCTGCTCAATCTCGCACTGTTCACTGCCCTCATCGTCCTTCCCACATGCTGTGCAGCCGCGGTGACCCGATCCATCCAACAGGCCACCCTGGTGCTGCTGTCTTTTCTCTCGGTGGGCGGGCTCATTGCGTCGCTTGCCATAGCGCTCCGCAGGCTCGCGCCGCCCTGCCTCTCTCCCGTGGAGATCGCGTTCAGCGCCGCCGTCCTGGCGTTCTCGCTTATCCATCAGTACCGCACCCGCAACACGGCAGAATCCGTCCAAGTCCTTCTGCTCGCGCCGCTCGTTCTGCTCGCATTGCAACTCGCCATTCCGGGAACCACCCTCGCGTCTTCCTCGTATCCGCTGGCAACAGACGACCCTCCGCTCACCGTCCAGTTCGATTCCGATCCCCTGCGCAGGACGCGGCTCGCCATCCCCGATGCGCCCGACACGCGCCTCTTCCTGCACGTTCCACTCCTCGATTCCGGCATCGCTCCGGCCACCAGCTTCCAGGTCGATGGCCACCGTCTCATCCTCACTGCAGCCGACGGCAGCGATCGCTGGGCCTCGCCCTGGACAGCTCTCTCCGGCAACATCCAGCGCGATTCCGTGTCGCCCCAGGTCACCGCCTCCTCCGATTTCCCCATCCCGCTCAGTGTCTACCGCCGCCTGCAGCATGGCCCGGTGCGAATCCGGGTTGAGTTTGCCCTTACCCAGCTGCAGGACCAGCCCCCCACGTCCGCCCAACTCTCCACGGACGGCACCGCCATTCGCGGCCTCGGCGTCTGCACCCTGAACGCGGCCTATTCCGCGATCACTTGCCGCTCGGCCGTCCACGATCCGCCGCGCTTCTCCGTTCTGACCTTCCGCAAGGCCGACTCCTGTGTCGCGCCTGGATCGAAACTCGAACCCGCCACTGCCACCATCGGCGACTCCGGCGGCGTCCCCATCCTGCCCCACATCAGTTCTATTGCAGAAGCCGACCTGCGCCTCAGCGCTCCCACCCACCCCGGATACCTCTGCCCCGGCCTGCCCATCACCTTCGTCGAGCACCGCTTCGAGCGCCGTCTCCGCGCCGCAACGCCCGAAGCCACCATCCAGCTCAAGGACTACATCGGCGTCATGCAGTTCCAGTGAAGCCTTGTTTCCGCCAAGCAGATAAACTGAAACTATGCGCCGCATCTACATGGACGCGAACGCCACCACGCCTGTGCTGCCCGAAGTACAGCAGGCGATGGAGCCGTTCTGGTCGGAGCAGTTTGGCAACGCCAGCTCCATCCATCAGCGCGGCCAGCACGCGCGCGCCGCCGTGGACCAGGCGCGCGAATCCGTCGCCCGCCTGCTGGGCTGCCGGCCCGCGGAGATCGTCTTCACCTCCGGCGGCACCGAGAGCGACAACATGGCGCTGTTCGGTGTGCTCGCGCCGGGCGATCACCTCATCACCACCGCCATCGAGCATCACGCCGTGCTCCATGCCGCCGAAGAACTCGCCGACCGTGGCATCGAAGTCACCTTCCTGCCCTGCACACCGCAGGGAGTCGTCGAAGTGCCCGCGCTCGAAGCGGCACTTCGCCCCAATACGAAACTGGTCAGCGTAATGCTGGCCAACAACGAGACCGGCGTCCTCCAACCCATCCGCGAACTGGCCGAGAAGGCCCACGCCGCCGGCGCGCTGTTCCATACCGACGCGATTCAAGCGGCGGGCAAACTGCCGCTCGACGTCAAAGCCCTGGGCTGCGATCTGCTCAGCATCTCCGGGCACAAGATGTACGCGCCGCAGGGCACGGGCGCGCTCTTTGTCCGGCGCAATGTGCGGCTGAAGTCGATGTTCTTCGGCGGCCTGCACGAGCGTGGCCGCCGTCCCGGCACGGAGAACGTCGCCGGCATCGTCGGTCTTGGCCGCGCCGCGGAACTCGCCCGCACCTGGCTCGCGGCTGGCGCAGAAAATCCCGACAGCCCCGCCGGCCTCACCGCGCTCCGCGACCGCCTGGAGCGGGAAATCCTGTCCGCCGTCTCGGAAGCGGGCGTCAACGGCTCCGGCGCGGCGCGCGTCGCTAACACCAGCAATCTTTACTTCGACTACGTGGAGGCCGAGGCGCTGGTCATCGCACTCGATTTGAAGGGGTTGGCTGTCTCGGGCGGGTCGGCCTGCCAGTCCGGCGCCACCGAACCGTCGCATGTGTTGCGGGCCATGGCGCTCAGCGAAGCTCGCGCCCGAGCCAGCTTGCGCTTCTCGTTCAGCCGCCTGACCACCACAGATGAGGTCGACGCCGCGCTCCAGATCGTGCCGGCCGCCGTCGCTCGTCTGCGCGAACTCGCGCCCAAAAAGCTGGCCGTCAAGCGGAGCGCATAGTCAGCGCCGCGGGACGATCGCAATTCCTGAGGAACTGTATCCCGAAGTCACTGCGCCGAAGTCGGCGCGACCCCCAGGGAGCGACGGCCTTGCCCAGAACATAAAAAGCTCACAGCAACTCGGGAGTTGCCTTAGCGCAGGACGGTGGCCTGCAGCACGTGGGACATCACCGCGGCCGCTGCCAGCAACGCAAGAAACAGCGTAACCATTGTCTTTTCTTCGTCCGAGATCCGGTTGAGCGTGATTCCCAGGCTCACCAGAAACATCTCGATCAGCTCGTTGATGCGATCCAACATGGTATTTCTCTCCGCGCAGAAGGGGTGCTGGGTAGAATCTAGCAGCGAATCATTGCGCCACCAATAACACGGAATAACCATAGCGCCGAGCCCCTCGGCAGCTCCCAATTGGCAACAGACGACCCCGCAACCGACAGATTCCCTACAAGTACCAGGGAATATCGACCACGATAATCCGCTGTTTGCCCCGCAGCAGCAGCAGCAGCTTCAGCAGTTGCACGCGCTGGTTATGCAGCAGGTTCTCCCACCAGTGGTTTACCACCAGCTCCGGCAGCAGCACGGTGATCTTGCGATCGGGATTCTGCTGTTCCAGTTCCAGGATGTAATCCATCAGCGGCGAGATGACTACGCGGAACGTGGAGTGCAGCGTGATCAGCTCCGGCTCGGGCAGGCCTTTGTCCCGGATGGGGCCAAGCACGTTCTCGTCCCAGACGCCGCTCAGGGAATCCTCGCCATCGTCGCACTCGACGTTGATCACCCGGACCTCCTTGGACAGCAGCACGCCGAAGCGCAGCGCCTTTTCCGTCATCCGGTCCCAGCGCGCCATGGGAATCACCACCAGCGGCTCCAGCAGGTTGCTCAGGTTCAGCGGGCCCATCTGGACAATGCTCTTCACGCGCACGTAGTGCTGCTTCACCGCGACCATGAGCAGGATGATTGCGGGAATCAGCAGCGCAACGAACCATGCGCCGGAGGTGAACTTGGCGACCAGCACAATCAGCGTGGTGATGCCGGTCGCCACCGCGCCTGTTCCGTTGACGAACATGTGCCAATAGCGCCCCGGGTGCTCGCCCTCGAGCTTCTTCCAGTGCACCACCATGCCCGCCTGTGACAGCGTGAACGCCAGGAAGGCGCCAATGGCATACAGCGAGATGATGCGGTCGATATCGCCGCCGAACAGAATCAGGATGATCGCCGTCAGCAGGGTGAGTGCATAGATGCCATGGGAGAAGAGCAGCCGCCGCCCGCGCAGGGTGAAGACGTGAGGCAGATAGTCGTTCATGGCCACCGCGCGGGTCACACGCGGAAAGTCGGCGAAGGCCGTATTGGCGCTCAGGGTCAGGGCCAGGAAGATCGACCACATAGTAAAGTGGAAGAACCAGCTCCGCCCGAAGACTGCCTGCACGATCAGGCTGAGCAGGCTCTGGTAGCCGGGGCCAGGGACCATCGCCATAATGCCGTACCTCTTGGCCAGCCACGCGGTGCCGAACAGCATAATCACCAGCGTGCCCATGATCACGGTCAGGGCCAGTTGCGCGTTCTTGACCCGCGGCTCGCGGAAGGCCATCACACCGTTGGAAACCGCCTCCACGCCGGTCATGGCCGCGCAGCCGTTCGAGAACGACTTCAGCAGCAGCCACACACCCAGGGCGCTGACCGTGGCCGGCAGCGCATGCGGCATCGGCGCGCGGGCCACCGGATGCCCGCCTTCCGCAAACACCCGGACCACGCCCACCGCGACGGTGATCAGCACCGTGCCGACAAAGAGAAAGGTTGGCAAGATGAACGCCGCGCCGGTGTCCTTCACGCCGCGCATGTTCACCATGGCCAGAAACGCCAGCACCAGCAGGCATAACAGCAGCGCATGCGGCTCCAGCCAGGGCTGGTCGGAGACCACCGCTCCAATGCCTGCGGTAACGCCCACCGCGGCGGTCAGGATGTAGTCGATCATCAGGGCGGCGGCCGCCACCAGGCCCGCGCCGGTCCCCAGATTTTCCGTGGCGACGGTATAGGACCCGCCGCCGCTGGGATACGCCGCGATGGTCTGGCGATAACTGAAGAAGACGATCCCCAGCAGAATCAGGACGGCGGTGACAATGGGAATCAGGTGGTCGACGCCAGCCATCCCCAGCGGAATCAATAGCGAAAGCGCCGTCTCCGGCCCGTACGCGGCAGAGGTCAGGGCGTCCAGGCCAAAAATGGGAATTCCGGCGGCCACGCCAACGTGTTCGGCGCGCTCTTCACTGGTGGCCAGAGGTCGGCCAAATAAAGAATCGGTAAAAGACATCGAAGTCTAATACTAACGAGGAATCCTCGCCAGAACCAGTTTTTTGTGATCGGTGAACAATTGCCTGCTGGACGCGGTCACGCCATCACCCTTGCCTGCCTGCCCGCCGCCCAGCCTTGAGCCGCGTTTGGGAACCCAACCGGGGTTTTCCTGCATCTCACTAAAAACACAAACTCAGCGCGGGCCGGCGCGCCTTCTGGAGACAAAATGCCTAAGACTGAAAGCCCATCCACTGCGTCCATCACCCATAAGCAACTGATCGACCTGCTCAATCAGGATCTGGCCCGCGAGTACCAGGCCATCATCGCCTACGTCAACTACTCGCAGGTGCTCAAAGGCGCGGCCTACATGAACATCGCCGCCGAACTGGAGAAGCATGCCGCCGAGGAGCTCTCCCACGCCCTCATCATCAGCGACCAGATCGACTACTTCAACGGCATGCCCACCGTCACGCCCAAGCCGGTCAAGACCTCTGAGAAAGCCGAAGAGATGCTCCGCTTCGACCTCGACAACGAGAACGAGACCATCCGCCAGTATCGCCGCCGCATCAAGCAGTGCGAAACATTGGGCGAGTTCGCCACCGCGGAACATATCCGCGAGATCCTGCTGGACGAGCAGGACCACCAGCACTCGCTCGCCACGGCCCTGGGCATCGATGTCCCCGAGGTCGGCATCGCCGACTGACGGCGTACGGAGTCGGCGTCGCGCGCGCCGAGACAGATCGAGCGTATACTAACCGGCACCGGCCCCGCGCCCAATGGGCATCTCCTGTTGACGCAGTCCGGCTGGGCCACCTACGGCCAGCCTGCCGGGCTGGAACGGAGCAGTCGATGAAGAACGGTTCCATCGCGCTGTCCTTGTCTCTGGCTCTCCTCGGAGCCACCGTTGTCCTGCCCTCCGCGCAGTCCCAGAGGCGTGGATTCGCCTCTGCTCCTGCCGGCCGCGTGGGAGGCATCTTCTCGCGCGGCGGCATGCGAGCGGGTTCCCTGCGCATGCGCGCTGCCGGCGGGTCCTACGGCGGCTATGCCTACGCGCCGTACTTCTACGGCGATTCCGGTTCCGACTACACGCCGGATTACGAACCCAGCCCGCTGTTCCTGCCCCAGTCCTTCGTTGAGACAGCGCCGCCGGAGCCGCCGGCAAAGCCGGCCGAGCCGCTGCTGGTGGAACTTCAGGGCGACCGCTGGGTGCGTATCACGCCTTATGCGCTGCCCCAAACTAATGGCCAGCTCGCCGGCCAGGCCTCCGCGCCGCTGCCGGAGCGAAACCCGCCGCCCGCGAAGGCAACTGCCGCCAGTGCTCAAAGTCCGCCCGCCAAACCCGCTCCGCTTCCGCCCGCCGTGCTGGTGTTTCGCGATGGTCACCAGGAAGAGATTGGCCAGTACCGCATCATGGGCGCAACCATCTACCTCAACACCGATTACTGGACCAGCGGCGCGTGGACGCGAGCCGTTCCTATCGCCGACCTGGACGTTCCCGCAACGCTGAAACTGAACCGGCAGCGCGGCGCCAACTTCCGCCTGCCTTCCGGCCCCAACGAAGTGATGATCGGCGGTTGAATCCCACTCCGGGCCCGCTTGACAGCCGCGCGGACGATCCAGCACCTTTGGGTGTAGCCGCCGTTTTCAACTTCTCCCTCGAGGCAACCAACGGAATGACGCGACTCCTGCGCTGCACCCCTGTCCTCTGCGCCGCTCTGCTCTTCGCCCTCACCGCCGCCGCGCAGACTGCGCCCCCGGCCCAACCCTCTCCAGGCGCCGCGGCAGGCCGGCCGGCTCCTCCGCCTTACGTGCCCAAGAATCTCAAGGTGCTGCCCGACAACACCGACCTGCGCGTGGTGATGCGCGGGTTCGCGGGCGCGCTGGGCGTCGAGTGTGAGTTCTGCCACACGGCCAACCGCCAGGACCGCGCCTCCGACGCCAACCCGATGAAGGACAAGGCCCGCTCCATGATCCGGATGACCGATGACCTGAACGAGAAGTACCTCGCGCAGATGCCTGATCGCCACCCGGATGTCTCGATCACCTGCGGCACCTGCCACCGCGGCGAAAAGCTGCCCACGGCGTTCGTCCCGCCACAGCGCCAGCAGGGCCCGCGCCCGCCGGGAATGGGGCCGGGAGCCGGAACGCCGCCCGCCGCTCCGCCCTCCACGCCGCCGAAGGCAAATTAACCTGAGCCGGCCCGCTGCCATCTGCACCACCATCTATCCGGCCGTTTCATCCGGCGACACCTCGGGCAAACTTTCCGTTGCCGCGGGCCGCGCAGCTTATACAATCCGGCTCAGGGGAGATTCCGGTGGTCAAGTCCGCGTCCAGGTCGACGTCCAAATCCGCAGCATGGTTTCTGCTCGCGTCACTCAGTTTGGCGCTGGCCGTCCCGCCGCTGGTGCACGCGGCGCCCATTGACTCCACCAAGACCTACAAGGCCTACCAGAAGCACCTGAGGAAGCAGGCGAAGAAGACCCAGAAGGCGGAAGAGAAGGCGCAGAAGCAGCAGAAGAAGCTGCATCCCGCCAGCCGCTAGGCCTCGCGATGCAAGCCGCAGGAAACAGGCCGCTCGCGCCGAGCCGGGAAAAACTGCGCTACTATATTATTCCACACGGTTCCCGGGCCACGCCTCCCTGACGAAAATTTATCTCCCATGCTGATGGAGTTGCCATGCCAAGGCATTCCAGGTCCCTTGCCACCTTCTTCGCCCGTCGTCTCCCCTGGAAAAGACCAGTTGCTGTTGCAATCCTCCTACTGCTGACGGCAGGCGCCGCGATGGCGCAGACCGGCACGGGAACGGCGGACTTCCAGGGCAACTTTACCGCCGTCACCACCACCTCCCAGGTGGTTGGCCTGGCGCGCGAGACCGACTGCTCGCTGACCCTGCTGACCGGCAACTACTCGCTCGCGTCGGGACTGACCTACACCCGCACCGTGGACACCCATGGCTACGACCGCGTGCTGCACACGGAGGCCGGGTTGACCACCTCGCCGGGCGTCTACAGCGGCGGCTGCGCTGCGCCCACCACCGGCGTTGGCTCACGCACCGGCTTCTTCGCCGGCACGACCACCAGCGGCATCAACGTCTTTGCCGGCATTAACTATAACTTCGCCACCATGGGTAACTCGCTCTACCTGCTGGAGGGCACGGACACGGGCGCCTACACAATAGCCACCTTCAGCTTTATGTCCGCCTTCGTGCTGACAGCGGCGGATTTGAACAAGGATGGAAACGGCGACCTGGTAATCGCCAATGACGTGGGTACCACCACCGGCTCGGTCAGCGTGCTGCTGGGCAACGCCAACGGCACCTTCCAGACAGCCGTCCCCTATGCGACTGCCGGGACGGGCACGGTGGCCGTGGTGATCGACGACTTCAACAACGACGGCAAGCTGGACATCGTCGCCGTCAGCAACGACCAGCACATCTCCGTGCTGCTGGGCAACGGCGATGGCACCTTCCAGGCTGCGCAGACCTTTGCCCAGCCCGCACTGCCCGGTTACACCAGCGCGGCCAGTACGCCCATCGTCAACATCATCAGCGCCGACGTGAACAACGACGGCAAGAAGGACCTGATCGGGTCCAACGGCCTCGTGCTGCTGGGCAACGGCAGTGGCGGCTTTGCCGCGGCCTCCGCGGCGGCCTTCCCGTACGCCACGGCCGGCAGTGCCCTGGGGCCAAACCTGGCCAGCGGCGACCTGAACAAGGACGGAAAGATCGACCTGGTGGTCGGCAATGGAAGCAGCGTCCAGACCTACCTGGGCAACGGCAACGGAACCTTCAGCACCGGCGCCGGCTACGCCGCCATCAACTCCGTGGGCTACGTCACGGTTAGCGACCTGGACGGCGACGGCAACCCCGACATCTACGTGGGCATGGCCAACGGCGGCAACTATGAAGGCGACCAGTACCAGAACAACACGTCCTACGCCCTGATGGGCAGCGGCGACGGCACCTTCGCCGGCGCGCCCGAGCTGAACGCCGGCGGCTTCAACGGCGCGTATACCGGCACCAACCTGGGCGACGTCAACGGCGACGGCGTGCCCGACCTTCTGGTTCCCTCGACCGGCGGCGGGTTTACCGTCTTCACCGGCAACGGCAAAGGCATCTTTGCTGCGGCCTCCACCTTTACTGCGCCCGCCAGCTTCACCATTCCCAGCACCGGCAGCGTCACCTTCCCCAATGTCACCTTCGCCAATGTCAGCGCCGTTGCGGCCAGCGCCTACGCGGTGGGCGACATCAACGGCGACAACAAGGCCGACCTGGTCTTTGTCGACAACAACCTGACCGCACTGAATCCCAACAACGGCAACACGCCGTTCACCTATCCCGACCCCGTTTACTTCACTGCCATCTCCAACGGCGACGGCACCTTTCAGGCGCCAGTGCCTCATCCGTTCCCACAGATCGCACCCGCCACCGGCTTTGACAACACGCTCGTCGTCACCGGCGTTCAGCTCGCCGACGTCAACAAGGATGGCAAGCCCGACCTGATCTTTACCTACAACGAAACCGCCGGCGGCGCGGGCACCGTTCCCTACAACCAGGGCATCGGTGTCCTGCTTGGGCTTGGCAATGGAACCTTCAGCGCCACGCCCGTTCTTACCTCGACCTACTCCAGCTCGACCGCACCCATCACGGCCGTGGTGCCCACGGTGACCAACATCGCCGACCTGAACAACGACACCAAGCCCGATCTGGTCGTCAACTTCCCGAGCTTCTCCATCGCAACCGGCGCGGTGACCCAACTGCAGGTCTACCTCGGCAACGGGGATGGCAGCTTCCAGGCGCCCAGGACTCTCGCCCTCAGCGCCAACGTTTACGGCATTCCCGTGCTCCAGGACTTCAACAAGGACAGCAGGCTGGACCTGGGCGTGCTGGCCGAAACCTCCGCCGGCCAGGCCGAACTGGTCACCGCGCTGGGCAACGGCGACGGCACCTTCGCCACGCCGACCATCCTCAACCTGACCGGCGGTGACGCCGTCCGCAGCGGCGCCCTGGCCTCCGCCGACTTCAACGCTGACGGTGACATCGACATCGCGCTGCTGGACAACAATGCCTTCAGCGGCGTCTTCTATGGCACTGGCACCGGCAGCTTCACCTCTGTATCCGAGACCAGCTACGTCATCCCCAAAGACCTCATCAACCTCGCCGCCACCAACGGCGGCCAGGCCATCGCCGTCGACCTGAACAAGGATGGCAAGCCGGACATCCTGGCCGGCAGCACCAGCCTGCTCAGCATCACCGCCCCGTCCACCACCGTCGCCACCACCACCGCGCTCACCGCGACCGCTTCCACCATCACCGCCGGCACCAGCATCACCTTTACCGCAACCATCACGCCCCATGGCGGCAGTCCCACACCCACCGGCGCCGTCACCTTCTATAACGGCGCCAACCAGCTCGGCACGGGCACGGTCAACTCCGCGGGCGTCGCCACCTACGCCACCGCCGCGCTTCCCGTCGGCACGCTGTCCATCACCGCCGTGTACGGCGGCGACACGAACTTTACCGGCAGCACCTCACCGGCGCTGCCCATCACCGTCAACGCCGTCGCCCTGGTCGGCACCGCGACCGCACTCGCCTCCACGGCAACGACAGCCGTCAGCGGAACCAGCATCACCTTTACCGCAACCGTCACGCCCGCCTCCGGGTCCATTGTTCCCACCGGCACGGTCACATTCACCGACGGCGCCACCGTGCTCGGCAGTCCCACGCTGAACGCTTCCGGCGTGGCTACCTATGCCACGTCCACCCTGGCCGTCGGCTTGCACACCCTCGCGGCGGCCTATGGCGGATCGGCAGCCTTCTCCGTCTCCACCTCCAACACGCTGACCGTCACCATTACGGCGCCGGTTACTCCCGACTTCAGCATCGCGCTGTCGCCCACGTCCAGCACCTTCACCCACGGCGCTACCATCATGTCCGCCGTCACCATCACGGCGATCGGAAGCTTCAATGCGGCCACCTCGCTGGCGTGCACGGGAGCGCCCGTCAACTCGCTGTGCAGCGTCGCGCCCACTCCGGTGACACCCGGCAGCACCACGCCCGGCTCCGCCACCATGACCTTCCAGACCAGCGTGCAAACCGCATCCCTGGTTCGTCGCCACTCCGTGTCGCTGGCGGCGACTCTGCCTTTGGGACTTATTACCCTGTTTGCCACGCTGCTCCCGGGCGTTCGCCGCCGCCGCTGGACGTTGCTTTCGCCAGTGCGGACCGTCGCCATCGCCGTCGCCCTGAGTGCAGCGCTGCTAGCCACCACCAGTTGCGGAGGCAAGGGCAACAGCACGACCCAGCAGACCGTGACCACGGCTCCCGGCACCTACACGCTGACGGTGACCGCCACCAGCGGCACCCTGACCCATTCCGCCACCTATACGGCCACCGTCCAATAGCGGTGTGCTCCAGAGGATGGCGCAACGCGAGGCCAGGAAATCCGGCGCTTCCCTGCGAACCCGATAGAATAAGCGCATGTCCTTTGCCGCAGCGGTCGATCATTTGCATGGGCTCACCCAGGAGCTTGTCGCGCCTTCCGACGCGCCGCGGCGGAAGTTCGACCTGGCCCACATGCGCGTGCTCGCCGCCGCCCTGGGCGATCCGCAGCGCCAGTTTCCTTCCATCCTGATCGCCGGGACCAATGGCAAGGGCTCGACCGCCTCCACGCTCGCCAACATCCTGGCCACCGCCGGCCTGCGCACCGGCCTCTACACCTCGCCGCATCTCGCCCGCGTCACCGAACGCATCCGCGCGACGAACGGGCTACGTTCTACGTTGACCGTTGACCGTTCAGGAGCGACCGTCGCAACGGACAACGGTCAACGGACAACGGACAACCGTCTCCTCGAGATCCCCGAAGAGGACTTCGCCCGCCTCTACTTCCGCGTCGACGAGACCGCCCGCAGCCTGGTCGCCTCCGGCCAGCTTCCCCATCATCCCAGCTTCTTCGAGACGCTGACCGCGCTTGCCTTCCTCTACTTCGCCGAGCGCAAGGTCGAGATCGCCGTCCTGGAAGTGGGCATGGGCGGCCGCCTGGACGCCACCAACATCGTCGATCCGCTGCTCTCCATCATCACCGACATTGCGCTGGACCATCAGGAGTATCTGGGTTCGACCGTTGCCGAGATCGCCCGCGAAAAGGCGGGCATTCTGCGCCCCAACGGCACGCTGATCACGCTGCCGCAACACCCGGAGGCCAACCAGGCCATCGGCGAGGCCGCCCTCGCGCTCAACGTCCGCGGCGTCAATGCCGCCGCCTACCTGCCGGACGTTGTCCGTTCTCCGCTCTCCGTTGACCGTTCCACCACGCCGGCCGAACCCGTCCCCAACGGACCACGGACTGCGGACATCGGGCAACCCCTCACCCCGCCACAGAATTGTCATCCTGAGCGCAGCGCGAAGCGCGAAGTCGAAGGACCTGCGGTTGCTTCGCCACTTGCACCCAACCACTACGACCTTTTCCTCGACGGCGAAACCCTGCACGTCCGCTCACCCCTGGCCGGCGAACACCAGCGCCGTAACCTTGCACTGGCAATTGCCGCCGCAATTGACTTACGTGCCCTTTGCAGTTACATATTCCCCCACGCCGGCATAATTCGTAACGAAAACAGTAACGATTCTATCTCGAACCGCGGACTGCGAACCGCGAACCTGCTCCCCACGGACCTGATCCCAGCCATCGAAGCTGGAATCGCCAACACTTCGTGGCCCGGCCGCCTGGAATTCCTGCCGCCCAACCTTCTGCTGGACGTGGCCCACAACCCCGCGGGCGCATGGGCGCTGCGCGCGGCCATCGCCACGCTGCCGGAAGACCGGCCCCGCACCCTCCTCTTCAGTTGCCTGCGCGATAAAGACCTCACCGAGATGTCGCGCGTCCTCTTCCCCCTCTTCGACTCCGTCTCGCCTCAACGGACAACGGAGAACGGAGAACGGACAACGCCGCACCACCGCATCGTTCTCACCCACATCGACAACCCCCGCGCCGCCGGCCTGGAAGACCTGGCCGCCGCCGCCCGCGCACTCGACATTCCCGCGCAGA
The DNA here is from genome assembly GCA_963764735.1 of uncultured Acidobacteriaceae bacterium. Classification (GTDB taxonomy): domain Bacteria; phylum Acidobacteriota; class Terriglobia; order Terriglobales; family Acidobacteriaceae; genus Edaphobacter. The sequence goes on along the minus strand of CAVXTS010000002.1, from coordinate 2,454,912 downwards.
TCGCCGCACGATCCCGCCGCCGCCCTCGCCCTCGCGCGCTCGATCACTCCCCCCGACGGCTTGATCATCGCCACCGGCTCCATCTACCTGGTGGGCGCGGTGCGCGAAGCGGCATTGGCGCAAGCGAATCAAGCAGGTTCGCCCCGATGAGCGCAACCCCAACCCAACCGCCGGCAACAGACAACGAGCCACGGACAACGAACATCTCTGCCCCACAGTTCCCCACCCACCACATCCCCACCCACCTCCGCTATCTCACCCGGTTCGTCCTGATCCCGCTGATGGCGCTGGCGACCGCCTTCTTCGGCTGCATCTCGCTGCTGTGCGGAATATGGGATGGCTCCGGCCGGCAGCAGCACCTGGTGGCGCGCACCTGGGCACGGGTGATGCTGCGCTGCTCGCTTTCGCCGGTGCGCGTCATCGGAGCGGAGAAGCTGAAGCACTACCCCGTCGCCGTCTATGCCTCCAACCACCTGAGCTACATGGATACGCCGGTGCTCTTCGCCAAGATGCCGTTCCAGTTCCGCATCATCGCCAAGCAGATGCTGTGGAAGGTTCCGTTTGTCGGCTGGTACCTGAACCGCTCCGGCCAGGTGCCGGTGGACGCCAGCAGCCCACGCTCGTCGGTGGCCGGCCTGCTGCGCGGAGTGGCCGCGCTGAAGGCAGGCATGCCGCTGGTCCTGTTTCCCGAGGGCGCGCGCAGCCCGGACGGACACATGCAGCCCGCGCACTCCGGCTGCGCCTTTATGGCGCTGCGGGCGGGCGTTCCGCTCATCCCGCTGGCGCTGATCGGCACCTACGAGCTGCTGCCCATCCACACCTACACGCTGCGCCCGCGCCCGCTGATGGTCGTCGTCGGCGACCCCATCTCCACCGAAGGCCTCACCACCCGCGACGCCGACGACCTGACCCAGCGCCTCTACGACGAGATCAGCAAAATGTATTACGAATATTCCGACTTCCCCCCACCCCACTAAACCGCCTCTCGAACTTGTCCTTCTTCGCCACCCCCTTTCCAAATTTGTCATTCTGAGCCATCGGCGAAGAATCCCCGTAGTCGTGCTCCCGACGCCGTCCTTCTTCGCCCCTTTTAAACCCTGCAGTTCTCTCCGTCCGGGCACTACACTTCAATGCAGACTATGAAAGAGCACGCCTACTTCGTCTACATTCTTTCCAACAAGAGGCGCCGTCTCTACGTAGGCGTCACTAACAGCCTCATCGTCCGCGTCCAGCAGCATAAAAGCGGCAAAGATCCACACTCTTTCAGCGCGCGGTATCGCATCCATTCCCTGGTCTACTTCGAATGTTTCCAGTACATAGACGATGCCATCCGCCGCGAGAAGGAGCTTAAGGGCTGGCCGCGAGAGCGAAAGATCGCGCTGATTGTATTGAGGAATCCTACGTGCACGATCTCAGCGAAGACTTCGGCAAGCCGATCGAGCCCTTCGCTGAAAACAAGCTGCGCGCTGCCACCACCTTCTAAGCCGCGCCAACTACAGAGATTCTTCGCCACCCCCTTTCCGAACTTGTCATTCTGAGCCCACCCCTTTTCAGAACTTGTCATTCTGAGCCATCGGCGAAGAATCCCCGTAGTCGTGCCCCCGACGCCGTCCTTCTTCGCCACCCTTTTCGAACTTGTCCTTCTTCGCCACCCCTTTTCCGAACTTGTCATTCTGAGCCCACCCCTTTTCAGAACTTGTCATTCTGAGCCATCGGCGAAGAATCCCCGTAGTTCCCCGCCTCCCAGTCGCCCCGCCTAATTCTCCGATGGCCGCTCGATGTGGTCGATGACAAGCGTCTGGACCGGGCCGCGGCCCCGCTTAATCTTGAGGCCGAGGTCGTCCGCTAGCTTCAAGACCTGGGCAGCCGGGTCTTGGCTTTCAGGATCGGCGACCGGAACATCGAAATCGTAGGAGCCCTCTATTCCGGTCTGATTCAAAACTGGAAGCTGCAAATAGCGGCTTATTCGAATTGCGAGATAGTCGGTCGTTGTGTTGTTGCCCTGCAAAGCTACGCGCCCGCCATCTGGCAATGAAATTGGACCAAAACTGTGCGCCGGTCCACCTGCAGTTCCACCGCCATTCGGTCGCTGTTCGATCCCGCCCAGCGTCCCGAACACAACGGCTCGGGGATCGGTATTTGGATAGTTTGTCGGCTTCAGTTGCAGAGGTTTTGTTCCCCGGGTCAGGATGTAGACCTCGCCTTCCTTCGTTTCAAAATGCGATTTGAGACCGAACCGGTCGCGCAGAAGAGACTCTGGAGCATGAGGCGTTGTTCGGCGGTGGGCTCGGCGTTGCCAACCATGATGTTGCGCGAAGCTGAGTCAGCCGGCGGGACAGCATCGATCTCAAACCAATTCGGGCCCAGGCCCTCTGCGTCGATCCATGCCGGGCCGCCGGTCAGTTGATAGGCTTGCAGGCCATACGCATATTGAACCAGCATCCGTGCAGGACCGCCGAAGAAGATGCGCCCGCCGGGCGAGCCGTAAAAACCCGCGCGTCCACCTCGTGCGTTGGGGTCCGGATGCTTGATGGTGGCCGCGTCGAACTGCTGGAGCGAAACCGGCGCGGCGGAATCCATGGATGTTTTAGGCGCCTGCTGCGCTGGCATCGTCACCTCCGCCCCATCCACCGTCGGCTTCTCGATCTGGTCGATCACGATCACTTCCACCGGCCCCTTCGTCGGTACCAGCTTCAACCCCAGCTGTTCCTCCATCGCCGTAAACAGCACGGGCTCGTCCGCAGGCTCCTGTCCCGCAGCCGGCTCTGTCGCCCACTTCAGCGTGAAGCTGTAGCTGCCTTTCAGCCCCGTCTCATCGATCACCGTGCGGCTCCCCGTCCCCGCCGTCAGCAACGGCGACGCCGCAAACGCTGCCATGGTCGTCGAAGTCGCAGTCAGCTCCGTTGTCTGCTCCTTCTGCGTGCTCGAAAGCCGCGTCGGCTGTGTGCCGCTCGCCGGCGTCAGCTTTGGCCCGCCCTTTGCCACCACCAGCGCATACGCCGCCAGCTCGCGCGTTTCAAAGTGCACCTTCAGCTTGAACCGCTCCTCCAGCAGCGACTGCTTCATCAGGTTCACCTGCGTGCGCTGCTGCTCGGGAGTCATCGTCTGCATCGCGGCGAAATCCTGCTCGCTGATCTTTGCCTGGATATCGTATTGCTCCGCGTCGTGCGTCACCCAATCCGGTCCGCCCACGATCCGGCCATCTCCTCTGCCATCCGACCCTGGCGGCAATCCGTACGCCTGCGCAATCAGCACCCCCACCGGCAGAATCGCGTGCACGCGGTCGCTTGTCTGCCCGCCCTCGCGTCCCGGCGAGAACTTCATCTCCCGTTGCCGAAGAATCGGCTCGCCGTTGAACGTGCCCGGTGGCGAACTCGGAGGCGGCGCCATCACCACCGGCCGAAACACGTGAATCGACGCGACCTCAAACGATGGCCTCGGTCCCGTCGCCTTCAGGATCTGCGCAAACAACAACGGCACGTGCGAAAATCCCAGCATCACCGGCGCACCCACCAGGCACACCGCCGTCCCGGCCAGCAGCAGCTTCTTCGCCCACGACATCCGCACCAGCGCGCGCCCGATCGCAATCTCCAGCACACGCCGTTTCAGGTCCGCGCCGGTCACGCCGGCCACGCACGCCAGCGGCGACTCGACGCAGAACCGGCACGTCTTCAGCAGGCTCTCGGCATACGCGTCCGCGTCGCCGCCCATCGCCACCACCGCCTCATCGCACGCCTGCTCGCGCTCCTTCACCAGCTGCCGCTCCATCCACCACACCGCCGGATGAAACCAGAACATCGCCTCCACCAACATGTGCAGCGCAGCGGTCAGGTTGTCGCGCCGCCGCACGTGCATCCACTCATGCGCCAGCACGGCCTCCATCTGCGCATCGTCCAGCCGCGCGGAAAGCTCCCGCGGCCACACCAGCACCGGCCTCCACACACCAAACACTCCCGGCTCCATCCGCGCCCGCGACAGGCGCAGCTCAATCCCGCGCCAAATCCTTTGTGCGGGACGGGTCGGAATAAGGTGGGCGGAGATCGTCATTCTGGAGCACAGCCCCAGAATCTCTGTCGTTGCTTTCCTGGTTTCCAGCCGCCGCAAAATCTCCGACTCGCGCCCATCGATCACCATCTCTGCGCTGCGCAGCGTTCGCCGCACCTTGCGACCTTGCATCGCGAAGACCGCCAGCACCACGCCCGCACCCACCAGCCACAACAAACCCAGCGTCACAGGCAGCGCTGCCTTCACGCGCTCCCGCAGACGTCGGCGCGTGCGCCACGGGGGCAGCCAACGGCAGCGCGACCATCCCCGCGAACGGCTCCTCCACAACATCCATCGCCGAGTACACCACCGGCGCGACCGCCTGCTTCGGATGCGGCAGCAGGTTGCCCGCCGCCATCAGCAGCGAAAACGGCACCAGAAACTTCACACTCGCGCCCATCCACACTGCATGGCGCACGCGCGCCTGGTTGCGGCCGAGCGCCAGCGTCACCAGCCACGCCGCCGCCACAAACGCAGTCGACTGCCACAGATGATTCGCAATCCCCGGCCCCATCGCTGCTAAGAAATCGCCCATCGCTCACCTCGCCAAACCCTGACCACTGACTACTGAGGGCTGACCGCCGACGGCCGACCGCTGACCGCTGATTACTGGCTACTGACTACTAGCCCTTCGCTGCCCCGCTCCCCCGCTTCTTCCTTACCTTCGCCAGCGCCTCTTCCGCAAACTCCACATCCTCCATCGTCAGCTTGCCCGTCTCAATCAGCCGTGCCACCAGCGGGCGGGACTTGCCCCCGAGAATGGCCAGCAGTTCGTCGATCGCAGGCCCCTGCGCGGCCTCGCGCGTAATCGCCGGCTCAAACATGTGGAAGTTTCCGGACATGCGGATGCGCCTGACCGCCCCCTTCGCTTCCAGCCGGTACACCATCGTCTGCACCGTGCTGTAGGTTGGCCGCTTCTTCGCCGGAAAATCCTCCAGCATCTCGCGGATCGACACCCGCCCGCGTGTCCACAGCGTTTCCAGTATCACGAACTCCAGCTTGCTCAGCCTCACATTGGCCATCCCGCGCTCCGTCCTTCGCAAGCTCGTCATGCTCCGCTACTCCATTTCGAACCTGTCATTCCTCGCCACCCCTTTTCAAACTTGTCCTTCTTCGCCACCCCTTTTCAAACTTGTCATTCTGAGCCATCGGCGAAGAATCCCTGTAGTCCTGCTCCCGACCCATCTCCCTCCGCCACCCCTTTTCAAACTTGTCATTCTGAGCCATCGGCGAAGAATCCCTGTAGTCCTGCTCCCGACCCATCTCCCTTCGCCACCCCTTTTCAAACTTGTCATTCTGAGCCATCGGCGAAGAATCCCTGTAGTCCTGCTACCGACCCATCTCCCTTCGCCACCCCTTTTCAAACTTGTCATTCTGAGCCATCGGCGAAGAATCCCTGTAGTCCTGCTCCCGACCCATCTCCCTCCGCCACCCCTTTTCAAACTTGTCATTCTTCTCGCCACCCCTTTTCAAACTTGTCATTCTGAGCCATCGGCGAAGAATCCCTGTAGTCCTGCTACCGACCCATCTCCCTCCGCCACCCCTTTTCAAACTTGTCATTCTGAGCCATCGGCGAAGAATCCCTGTAGTCCTGCTCCCGACCCATCTCCCTCCGCCACCCCTTTCTCAAACTTTTCCATCCTGTAATGACGCATGTCATACGTCTATGACAAGCGTAAGAGAAGCTACAACCCCTCATCGCAACCTGTCAAGCCGTACCCGCTAATTTGTCATCCGGAGCCAAGTTTGCTGCTCGCGCGAGATTATTATCCAGTTCCCAAAAGACTGCATTAGCGAGAAACAACGAGATCGTGCTTCCCTGAGGGATGCCGGTCAGACGTGACTTGAAGGCGCCCTCAGCCGGCCCTATTTCGCCCGATTCGCGTGTGCGAAGGGCCAGGAGTCGGGCGGTGCGAGCGCTTTACATCCCACCCTTCGCAAGAGCGCGAAGGATGGGGCACCCGAGATTTTGGGATTGGGGAAGAGTGGTCATCCGAGATTTCGAGGTTAATGAACGGCGCGAACCACACACCTTTTCGGCCGCGCCTATAAATGGGATATATATGTAACTATATTGATTACAATTTATTGGGTCTCGATCCGCGCGCTCCCTCCTTGAACCTCGTACCTGGAACCTAGTACCTTGGAATTAGTCATGACTAAGCCGCGGATTGCTATTCCGGTTCCTACCAGCACGGACTTTGAGTACAACCGGAGGTCGTGGCCGGTGTATGCCTCCGCGGTCTCGCGCAGCGGCGGCGAGCCGGTGGAGGTGCCGCTGAACCAGCCGCCCGCCGCGACCGCTCAGCTCATCGCCAACTGCCAGGGCGTGCTGCTGCCCGGCAGCGGCGCCGACGTCAACCCGCAGAAGTACGGCCAGGATCCCATCGAGGAATGCAACCCCGCGGACGCCGCCCGCGAGAACGTCGACGAGCTGCTGCTCCAGGACGCGCACAACATGGGCAAACCGATCCTGACCGTCTGTTTCGGCACCCAGATGCTGAACGTCTGGCGTGGCGGCTCACTGGTGCAGCACCTCGCCGGCTTGCCGGTGAACCACAGGGCCGGGCGCGCCGTCGCCGTCGCCCATACCGCCGTCATCGCTCCGGATTCCCTGCTCGGCGAGGTCGTCGCGGACGACCCCGACCTGCAACCGGCAACCGGAAACCGGAAGCTGCCCGTGAACTCCAGCCATCACCAGGCCATCGACGCGCCCGGCGACGGCCTGCGCATCTCGGCCCGCAGCTCCGAAGACGGGGTCATCGAAGCCATTGAAGGCACGAGCGGGCGCACGAATCCGGGCGGCAGCGGCAGCTTTGTTCTCGGCGTCCAGTGGCACCCCGAACGCACCTTCGAGGAAAGCGCCGCGTCCCGCGCGCTCTTCGCCCGGCTCGTCCGCGAGGCCGCCGCCTGGGTTCCGCGCCCCATCTCGACTTCCGTCGCCTAGGCTTCGCCGGCCTCCGCTCTCAACGCTTGTCATTCTGAGCCAACGGCGAAGAATCCCCGTATTGAAGGCAGCCATTGACGCCCGACTCCATCGCCGAACTGCTGCAGCCTTATATCATGTCGCCCGCAGATGCGACATCGGCCGCCCCGGATTGGCCCCACCTGTGCGCGCAACTCGCTGTTTATCTTGAACTTATCCTCAAGTGGAATGCCCGCATCAACCTCACCGCCATCCGCACCCCCGAGGAGATTGTCCGCCGGCACTTCGGCGAGAGCCTCTTCGCCGGCGCACATCTCGGCACCTGCGGAACCTTGCTGGACTTCGGTTCCGGCGCCGGTTTTCCCGGCATTCCCATCCAGTTGCTGCGGCCCGACATCGCAGTGACGCTCGCCGAATCGCGCAGCAAGAAGGCCGCATTTCTCCAGGAGGCAAGCCGCAGCCTGAATTTACCCACGGAAGTCTGGGCCGGGCGCGTGGAAGCCATGCCCGCGTCCCGACGATTCGACGCGGTTTCGCTGCGTGCCGTCGACGACATGAGTGCAGCGATCCGCGAAGCGGCGCGGCGCAGCTCCGGGCGGATCCTGATACTAGGCACGCGAACCGCGACTTACCCGGCGCTTGCGCCTGAATTCCTGGCCGCCGATCCGATCCCGCTGCCCGGGAGCGTGGATGGCGCCCTGATCTCCTTCCAGCGGGGTTCGAGGGAATCGGGTTCGGGCTACTAGGTTCGCTTCGACGTTCCCAGTGGTAATCTGGCCGGCCGCAATTGTTCCACGTGGAACACCGCCAATTTCCCCTGGCCCAGAGTCTTCCGGTTAACAGTTAGTAGTGGATCGTCGAATCGTTGATCAATGTTCCACGTGGAACATTCTCGGGGCAGCGGTCCCGCCCTCACAACTATCAACTGCCAACTCACGCCGGCCCCTGTGACGTAGCTCATGGAGATTTCCACATTCCGCAACAAGAATCCCCGCAGCTTTCGGCCCGATTTCGCGCCGTCCACAGGTTTCTCCACAGGCCGTACCGCTTCTGCACAGGAAAGCATCTTGCCAGCGAACCGCTTTGCCCGGTAGGCTTCCTGTTGAGCCGTGTCTACCCTTTCCGCACCTTCGAAGATCCTCTCCGCGCCAACCGAGCCCGCCGCGTCCAAAGTCATCGCAGTCGTTAACCAGAAGGGCGGCGTGGGCAAAACCACCACCGCCATCAACCTGGCCGCCGCGCTCGCGCTGGAAGGCTTGCCCACGCTGCTGATCGACTGCGACCCGCAATCCAACGCCACCGGCGGCCTGGGCGTGGGCCGCGACGAGGCGCGGCTGAACACTTACGACGTCCTGACCGGCGCGGTTACGCTCCAGGAAGCGGTGCAACCTACTGCGATTGAGGCACTTACATTGCTGCCCGGCAGCCGCAACATGATCGGGGCCAATCTCGAGCTGGTGGGCCAGGAGCGGCGCGAATTCCGCCTGCGCGACGCCATCGAACCGGCCCGTAACTCCTATCCTTTCATCATTTTGGATTGCCCGCCCGCGCTCGATCTGCTGACCCTGAACGCACTGGTCGCCGCCGACGGCCTGCTGGTGCCGATGCAGGCGGAATACTTCGCGCTGGAGGGAATTACGGAGCTGATGGGGACGCTCGACCAGGTGGCGCGGGCGTTCAACTCCACGCTGGCGCTCGAGGGCGTGCTGCTGACCATGTACGACGACCGCACCAACCTGTCGCAACAGGTGACGGAAAACCTGCGGGCGTTCTTTGGCGACAAGCTGCTGGCGACCACCATCCCGCGCAACATCCGCCTGGCCGAAGCGCCCAGCCACGGCAAGCCGGTGCAGCTCTACGATCCGCGGTCGAAGGGCGCCGAGGCGTATACGGCGCTGGCGCTGGAACTGCTGCAACGCAATGGCGTGACGAGCCGGAAGAAAGCGGCGGCCGCGCCGGTCGACGACGGCCTGCAACTGGCTGCGGCGGCGGCGGCCAAAGAGAAGAAGACGCCGAAGTTCTGGCCGTACGACAAGTGAGTAGACAGGAGTCAGTAGGCAGTAGACGGTAGTCAGAAAGAGCAAACACGACAGAAAGAGGCAGCATGGGAGTACCGCCGCACAACATGGATCCTAAGCGCAGGCTGGCGCTGGGCAAAGGCATTGAATCGCTACTGGGGCCGCGCCCACAGGCAGCCGCCGCGCCCGCGGCCGACACGACCGGCAAGCCGCTGGAGATTGCGCTGGACCGCATCGACCGCAACCCAAACCAGACGCGGACCACGTTTGACGAGGAGAAGCTGGCAGAACTGGCGCAGTCCATCGCCGCAACCGGCGTGGTGCAGCCCATCGTGGTGCGCGAGATGCCTGGTGGCCGCTACCAGCTGATCATGGGCGAACGCCGCTGGCGGGCCAGCCAGGCTGCGGGCAAGGCGACCATCCCCGCTATCGTGCGCCAGGTCTCCGACGAGCAGTCGCTGGAGATGACCATCGTCGAGAACCTGCAGCGGGAGGACCTGAACCCGATGGAACAGGCGCGCGCGTACGAGCGGCTGAGCCGGGAGTTCAAATTGACCCAGGAACAGATGGCTGTGCGCACGGGGAAAGACCGCGCCAGTGTTGGTAACTTCATTCGTTTGTTGAAGTTACCGGAAGGCATCCAGACGGCCGTGGAGGAGGGCGCGCTGAGCTTTGGCCATGCGCGCGCGCTGCTGGCGCTGGAGACGCCGGAGCGGATCTTCGCTGCTTCCAACCGGATCCTCGCGCAAAGCTTGTCCGTGCGCCAGACGGAGAGCTACATCCAGGGCCTGATCAACCCGGAATCGAAACCAGCGAAGGCGCCGAAACCCGCCAAGCCACCGCAGGACCCCAACGTACGCGAGGCGCAGGACCGCCTGCAGCGGCGGTTGGGCCTGAAGGTGCACATCGAAGACAAGAAGGGCAAAGGCCGCGTGATCATCGAGTACGCCGGCGTGGACGACTTCGACGCGATTCTGGGCGCGTTGGGGGAGTAAGCGGCGCTGATTTCTCGTAAGAGGCGGATCGGGCTCATCCCTTGAACATCTCTACCTGGGCGTCATCCGCTTTGCCGATGAGAGTTTGGACGTCGAGGCTGGTGGTGATGTTTCTGCCCACGCGATAACAGTGGATTGCGCTGGGATAGGCAGAGATTGGGAGGCGGCAGGCCGGGATGTTGATGTCGCCGGTAAAACTCCTGGTCGTAATAAACGCTGACTCGATGGTCTGATGGCGACTGATCAGATTTCTGAGGGATTTCGTCTCCTCCTCAGGGTTGCGACCGACTCGGTCGGACCATTTGATCTCCCCGACCCACAGCGGCCGCTCGTGCGCTCCTGCCAGATAGACGATGTCCACTTCTCCCTCATTCTTCCATCGCGCGTAACGCAGCTGCTTGAAGCCAAGAGAATGTTGCCACTGAGAAAAGATCGCCGACTCGGCCAAGTGTCCGATTTTGTCCGGTTCTTCCTTCATCACCGGGGCAAACAGAGCTGCCCGCATCGATGGATTGTTAAGGAAGACTTTGAAATTCCGTTCACGCTTCACAGATCTGCAATTTTCATCCACGGTTGTCAGCTTAATGATAAGAAATGCGCTCTCAAGGTACTCGATGTACTTCTTGATCGTCGGTTTGGCCAGACCGGATTGTTGCGAGATTTTCTCCAGGCTTGCCTCCTGACCCGCGTTATAGGCCAGGAAAGAGAAGAGCCGATTGAGTTCCACAATGTCGTCGATTCCATACAGCACAGGCAGGTCTTTGAGAAGAACCTTGTCGATGATGTCGTTCTTGATGAATTGCTCGGCGTTTTCCCGAATTGACTTGTTGAGGACAGCTTCCGGGTATCCACCAAAGTTGAGATAGTCAAGGAAGGCGTCATTTAGCTCTTCGATGTTTATCGCGTGGTACGATCCTCCGTCCGCCCGGATCAGTTCTTCATCCTTTCCAAGGAAATCCAGGAACTCGTAAAAAGTGAGCGGGGGAAGCATAAACTCGGAAAATCTACCTGCGCCCGACTCCTTGCTCTTGAGCCGAAGGGCGGCCGCCGCGGAGCCGGTAGCAATGAATTTTATTTTGGGATACTGGTCAACGAGGTCCTTCAAGTGGCGTTCCCAATCGCGCAGGTATTGGATTTCATCGAAGATGACGACCTTTTTCGCATCCTCGTCTGCAGCCGACGGCATGTAACTGAGAAATCTTTCCAGAGAGACCGTCGAGTAGACCGGGGTATCAATGCTCGCGTAGAGAATGCAGCTGGGGTCAAAATCCGTAGACAGCAGGTGCGCGACAAGCTGCTTGATCATCACCGTCTTACCTACTCGCCGGGGGCCAAGAAGCACGGTGGCTCGCTTAATATCGAAACGCAAAGCCAAATCGCAAAAAGGTTTGAAATAGACGCGACGTGGATACCGCCCCTCCGTAAGCGGGGCCGTCCGATTTTCCCACCACTGATTGTCTCGAGCAAGGCGCCGCCGGATGTCGTGTTCATCGATGGTCAGCATACATCTCCATTAGAGAAACGATCGTATCACTATTTTTCGGAAATGGCCTATATGTATTGTTATGTTTACGATACACCGATCAATAGAGCGACAAGTTATTCCAGTGCGCGAACTGCAGACGCTCGTAGCCCTGCCGAGGGTTGAAGGTCCGCGTCGAAGACCGCAAGAAGGGAGCAAGAGCCATGATCTCCGCCGGTGTTTCACACAAAACCTCTTTGTTCTTATTTCAGTTACAGATTGTCCGAACGACTCTGGCCACGTTGCTGCTGGCGGCCTGCGTAACTAGCGTGGCTGCGGCACAGGGTCCCGCGCAGACGCCCGCGCCGACACCAGCGCAGGCGCCTGCGCGGACGCTGATTCGGGCGGGGCATCTGTTGGATGTGAAGACCGGGGCGGAGCCGGCGGGGCAGACGATCATCGTAACGGGTGACATGGTGAGCGGCATTGCGGCTACGGCGTCGACGCCTGCGGGGCCGGGCGATGTGGTGATCGACCTGGGGAATATGTACGTGCTTCCCGGCCTGATCGACGTGCATACGCACCTGACCATGGCGAACAACTTCGATCCGTACTGGGAGCTGACGATGACTCCGGCGAAGGAGGGCATCATCGGCACGGAGAATGCGAAGGTCACGCTGGAGGCCGGCTTTACGACGGTGCGGAATGTGGGCGCGAATGACTTCGCCGACGTGGCGCTGCGCGACGAGATCAACGCCGGGCGCGTGCCGGGGCCGCACATGCAGGTGTCGGGCCCGCCGCTGGGCATTACCGGCGGCCACATGGACAACAACCTGCTGCCGTACGAGTACCACGACAAGGGCGAGGGGGTTGCCGACGGCATTCCCGCGGTGCAGCAGATGGTGCGGCAGAACATCAAGTACGGCGCCGACCTGATCAAGATTGGCGCGACTGGCGGGGTGCTGAGCAAAGGCGACGACCCGCAGGCCAGCCAGTACACGCTGGAGGAGATGCAGGCGATTGTGGCGGACGCGCACCGGCTGGGCCGCAAAGTGGCCGCGCACGCGCACGGCGCGCAGGGCATCCTGTGGGCAACGGAGGCGGGCGTCGACTCCATCGAGCACGGGTCGTATATGAACGACGAGGACATCGCCGCCATGAAGCAGCATGGCACCTACTTTGTGCCTACGGCCTACCTGATCGACTGGATGCAGCAGTATGGCAACCTGCCGCCGCTGTACCAGCAGAAGATGAAAGACGTGAGCGCGGTGGAGAAGGCGAATGCGATCAAGGCCATCCGGGCGGGGGTCAAGGTGGCGCTGGGCACCGACGCGGCGGTGTATCCGCATGGCCTGAACGCGCACGAGATCGATGTGTACGTGAACCAGTTCGGTATGACGCCGCTCGAGGGCATCCAGACCGGGACGCTGAACGCGGCCGACCTGATGGGCTGGAGCGACAAGGTGGGTTCCATCGCGCCGGGCAAGTGGGCGGACATCATCGCCGTCTCGGGCGACCCGCTGAAGGATGTGCGCGTGCTGCAGCACGTCAGCTTCGTGATGAAGTCCGGGGTGGTGTATAAGGATGAGGCGAAATAGAGGTCAGTGGTCAGTTGTTAGTTGATAGTTGTTAGTGGTTAGTTGTCAGTAGGCAGTAGGCAGTAGGCAGTAGAAGGCTACGATGGCAACAGCCGCGCCTTCAGGAGAAGCGAATCACTGGAAACAAACACGCAACAAGAATAGCTACAAATAATCCGGCGCTTCTGTGTACTGACTTCTGTGTACTGACTCCTGTCTATGAAAGCTACGCAATTCGAATTCCGCTACCGATTCTGGTTCAGCATTGCGATTTACGCGCTGGGCTTTACGGCGCCGTGGGACTTCGCGCTGCACCTCGATGGCTCCGGCCCCAATGCGCACGCGTGGGGGCTGCTGGCGGCGCTGCTGGCGAAAACGGGAGCGATCAGCATCGGCGCGGCCTTCAACGCGGTGTTGCTCGCGGCGATCGTCTGCGCGTTTGCCGGAGCATGGCTGCGCACCTGGGGCGCGGCGTACCTGGGGACCGGCGTGGTGCACGACCTGAATCTGCGCGGCGACAGCGTGGTGGCCGACGGCCCGTACCGCCATGTGCGCAACCCGCTCTACCTGGGGACGTGGGGCAACACGCTGGCGCTGGCGCTGCTGATGACGGCCAGCGGCGCGATCTTCACCCTGGTGCTGATCGTCGTATTTCAGCTTCGGCTGATCCTGGGCGAAGAGGCGTTCCTCGCGGCGAAGCTGGGCGAGCCGTACCGGGCTTACTGCGCGAAGGTTCCGCGGCTGCTGTTCTCGGTGCGCGCGCGCGTGGGGGCGTCCGGAGCGCGGCCGCACTGGGCGTTGGCGGCGCTGACCGAGATCTACATGTGGGGATCGGCGGTGTCGTTCGCGGTGGTGGGCTGGCGCTATAACGCGCTGCTGCTGCTGCAGTGCGTGCTGGTGTCGCTGGGCGTGTCGCTGATCGTGAAGGCGTTTACGCGGCGCGACCCTGAGGCGGCGTGAAGAGGTTGTCCGTTGTCCGTTGAATGCGGCTGATGGGCTTGCCTGCAACGGACATCGGACATCGGACATCGGACATCGGACATCGGAGAACGGACATCGGAGAACGGAGAACGCTCCAGAAATGAAGAGCGGCCTCACTCCGCTGTGGCGCAAGCGAGATGTGGCAGCACGGCGTCCGGAAGTCCTGGAAGCCGTGCCCAGATCCATGGCTCAAAACGCAACAGGGTGGTGAGGCCGCTCCAGCTTATGAGGAGGGCTGCTCCTTCTGCCGGGAGTTACTTTTTGGGCGGAGCGATGGTGTCCTTGGCGACCTTGGCGACGCGGAACTTGACCACGGTCTTGGCCTTGATCTTGATCGGCTCGCCGGTCTGCGGATTGCGGCCCATGCGCGCCTTGCGCTCTGCCTTCACCAGCTTGCCGATGCCGGGAATGGTGAACTCGCCGTTCTTCTTGGTCTCTTTGACGGCCATCTCGGCCAGCAGTTCCAGGCCGGCGGCTGCCTGCTTGTTGGTGATTTCCAGCTTCTCTGCCATTGCCCGAACCAGCGCGGTCTTGGTCATTCCTTTTGCCATGTGTGTTGCTCCTTGTTTCTTAATTTGTTGTTGCCATTGTGCTGCCGATCCGTTCTCTTTCGCCCGACGTCCACGCTGGCTTCCGAAGTGCGGCCTTTTCGAGAATTCGCCGGTGTTTATGCGGGTGCGAGGAAACGTACCGCATTTCACCTTCGGCTTTTCCGGTGTTAATGTCAATGGGTTTAATAGGGTTTCCACAGGTTTTTTGCGGGTTTTTTCGGGTTTTGTGCGATTTGGAGCATAAAACCCGCTATTTTCGCGGTTTTTCAGTCGATGAGGGACTCAGAACCGCCGCATTTGCCCGCAAGCCGCAGCGAAGGCGAAGATACGGGGATTCTTCCTGCCCCAGCCGGCGAAGCCGGCCGGGGACCCCGTTCGCCTGCGGCTCAGAATGACAAGTTTGGCGGCAGGCCGGCATCGACTCCGGCATTCAGAAAATCCACCAGCGGCGCGGCCAGCGCGAAGCGGCGGGTGATCTCCTTGAGCAGCGTGGGCGCGATCGCCGCCTCCGCCGGCAGCGTGGCGGAGACGCCCCAGCGGCGCTGGCGGAGCAGGTCGGCCGCGGGCGAATCCTGCGCGAAGCCGCGGGGCACGCGTTTCATCTCCGGCTGCTCCCACTCGTCCATTGCGGCCTTCAGCTTGCGGTTGGAGAGGATCCGGCGCAGCTCTGCGTGGTGCGCGTCGATGTGGCGGCGGATGGCGAGGAGTTGTTCCGGCGTCGGCATGTAGGCGCCCGCGGCGATGACCGTCTCCCTGGGGCTGAAGTGGAAGTAGTAGCCCGCGCCGGAGGTCTTCTCGAGTCCCGCGCGCACCCACCACGCGGCGACGTTGGTCTTGTAGGGCCGCGCCGGCGTGCCGCGGGAGGCGTCGAAGCGCGTGTCGCGGTAGATGCGCATCATGGCCTTGTGGGGCGCGCGGATATGGTCCGGCGCGAAGGTCGCAAAGGCGTGGTTGATCTCCGCGATGAGCGCCAGCATGGGTGCCTTGATTTCGCGCTCGTAGATGGACTTGCGCGGATCGAACCAGGTGCGGTCATTGTGGCGCGCGAGGCCGCGGAGGAACTTCAGGGCGTCCGGGGTGAAGTGTGTCGGCATCAGGGGTGGGTAGTGGTTCGTGCTTCCAAACGACACTATATTCCATCATCGCCGAAAGCTGCACGGCACGGTGGGGGAGAACGGCCTCTTTGCGAAGCGCGCGGGGCCGCGGGGCGACCGAGGGAATTTCCGCGGCCACAAAAGGCTTTTTCAGCACCTTCTAAAGTCCCGGCCTATCGGATTTTGTTCGGCAGGCAGGGGGTGCAGCGCTGTTGCCCCGCAGAAGTGGCAGCGCTGAGGCCCCGACCCAAACGGCCGTCCAACCGCCGAACCGGTCAGCAATCCCGCTTCAAGCGCATACGTATTCCTATCAAGGGATCGATGCTTCCGCAAACCAGCGAACCATCCATAATCGCCCTGCTTTCAGCCCCACCCCAGCGCCGGACTCGCCGCGCCCTTCGCCATCGCGTCGAGTTCCCCCTCCGCCAGCTTGCGATACTTGCCCGCCAAATCCGTCGATTGCGTGATACGGAAGCATGCGGCGGCTTTGGCCGTGTCGCCCACGGCCAGCCACGCCCGCCCGAGCTTCCAGTACGTGCCCGACAGCATCAGCGCCCTTCCCCGGGCGATTCGATCCGGGATCGCCACGCGCGCCAGCGCAGGCGTTTCCGGTTGCGTCGCCGCAGCGGTACTCCGCGCGGAATCGGCCAGGGTCTGCGCGCGCGCCGCCGCGTCCTGCGCCTCCGCCTTCCGCCCCATCAGCATCAGCGCACCCGCCGAGCGCGCCGAACCGATCGCGCGCTTCAGATCGTTCTCCGCGTCCCCGCCAAAATAAATGCCCGGGCCAGGCTTCTGCGTGCTCAGCCGCGTCGCCTCTTCGGCCATCTTCATCGCCTGCTCCGGATCGGAGCGGGTCGCCAGCAGCAGGTCGGCCATGCTGCCCTGGCCGCTGCCCGTCGGATCGCCCATCTGCAACGCCTCAACCAGGCAATCCTTCGCTTCGGAGTACCGCCCCTCATCGGCCAGCGCGTCGCCCAGGCACACCCGCGCGCGAACGCGGTTATCGCCGGACGCCCGCGCCAGCGCCTTCCGGAAAAAGTCTTCCGCCGCCTCGGGATCGCCCGCGATCAGTCGTTCCAGCCCCTTCATCTGCAGTCCAGCACTGCCTCCGGGGTGCCGCACCTTCCAGACCGCAACCGCGACACCCACGCCGATAATGGACCATCGCAACCCCAGCGCAGTCAGCCGCGGATTCTCGCGAACCCATTGCTGCACATTCACAACCGCCCATCCCGCCATCTACGCACTCCCGTACCGCCGTGGTCTGTTCCCCGCGGCCCGCCGATAACTCCGCACCATCCTACACGCCCCCGGAGGAAACGCAACGCCAGCGCACCTCGTCCGGCAAGTACGAATCTGGTTCGCTGCGCGCCAGGCTGTCCGCCCCGAGTGCCCGCCTTGGTTCAAGCAGTCAATTCACCACAAATTGATACCGAAGTGGGAGCAAATCGGCGCAAAGTGGGATAGCACAGTCCACTCCGCGACGCCCAATCTGGGGGTGTCCGCAGGAGGGCCCAAGCCTCGGTCACGGGAGAAACCCTATGCTGCACAGCATGATGGCTGGTTTGGTCTTTATCGCAATCGTCTGCGCGCCCATCGTCTTCGCCGTGGTATCAGGCAAAATCCACAGTCACCGCAAGTCTTACTAACCCTCTCCCGCGAGCCGCTGACCAGCCGGCCTTGACTGGCGTTGTCATATGTGACAACATCAATCCGTAGAGTTGGCGGCGAATGACCCGTAAGACACGGCCCGTTTCGTGGATAGCAGCACTGAAGGAATTCCAAACCTTTCCAGAAGAGGCAAAGTCCATCTGCCTCACAGCGCTGACCATCGCGGCAGAAAGCGGCAAAGCTGACATCGCCAAGCCTATGCACGGGCTCGGTTCGGGAGTGTTTGAGATCGCCCTGCCGTTCCGGAACAATGCGTTCCGTGTGGTGTACGCGCTGCAACTCGCCGATGAGATCTGGGTCGTCCACGCATTCCAGAAGAAATCGACGCAGGGAATCAAGACGCCGCAACGCGAAATAGAGTTGATTCGCGACCGCCTGAAGCGGTTGAAGGAGATGCCGCCATGAAGACCGAGAAGATCGAACTGGTCCGCGGAAGCGGCAATGTCTTCCGCGACCTCAACCATAAGAACTCAGATGTGGAGCAGTTCAAGAGCATTCTCGCCGCGGAGATCATCGCGACGCTGGATCGGGACAATCTGACCGTGCGCGCGGCCCACGCCCGAACGGGCATTGCCGCGGCGGACTTCTCGCGCATCCGCACTGCCAATCTCCGCCGGTTCACGGTGGACCGCCTGATGTCGATCCTCAACCGGCTCGGGGCGCGCGTCGAGGTCAAAGTCCGTGTGCATCGCGCCGAACCGGCCTCCCGCCGCGCGGCCCTAACCGCATAACCCAACCGTCTCCGCCAGCCGCTTGAAAACACGCGCAAGCCTCCTTCGCGCCCGCGATGCGTCGCAAATGCCAGGATCCCGGAATCCCCCAGCGCAAACGATAGTTCCACATGCTATAGTTCATTGTGCTATAGTTCTATGTGTCAGGGCCCGGGGATGCAAGTTTTACAAGACGAGATGGCTTGCGCGGTTTGCCCGGCAGGAACGCATTACCGACCAGAGTTTGCTTGGGGCCATCGCACGGGCCGACCGAGGCTTGATCGACGCCGATCTCGGCGGCGGACTCATCAAGCAGCGCGTCGCCCGCAAAGGACAGGGACGGTCCGGCGGCTATCGCATGATCGTGGCGTACCGACAACAGGGCCGGGCAGTCTTTCTCTATGCCTTCGCAAAGAGCGACCGCGAGAACATCGGTCACGACGAACTGCTGGAGTTGCGGGAAGTGGGCGTGAACTGGCTCATCGCCTCCCCTGAGCGGATTGCCGAAGCACTTGAAGATGGACGCCTAAAGGAGGTTGACCTTGACGAAGAAACTTAGCCGCTTGAGTAAAGCCATCCTCGAAATGGCCGAGGACCAGCATGGCCTCGGCATCATGGACGATGCTACCTATCGCCAGATCACCATTCGCCATCTCGGTCCCAAAGCCCCCGCCACGTCGAAACCCATCAGCGCCCGGAAAATCCGCAAGCTGAGAGAGAGCGCCAACCTGAGCCAGGCCGCATTCGCCCGCTATCTCAACCTCACCCCCGGCTATATTTCGCAGTTGGAGCGCGGAGCCAAAGAGCCCAAGGGCGCTGCCCTTACCCTGCTCAACGTCATTCGGCGCAAAGGCTTTGAGGTCGTTCTCTAACCCTGCTGCCGCAGCCGCCGGTACGCCTGGTACACGAACGACCCCAGGTACCAGCCGTCCAGGTACTTATACGGCCACTCGCCGGTGGTGTAATGCCCGCACGGCAGCACCTTGCTGACAAAGTCGAGCCCGCAGCGCTTGAAGTTCTCCAGCACATCCAGCGAGTACTCCAGCGGAAACGTCAGGTCGTAGGTGGCATGCACCACCAGCACACGTTTCGGCAGCGCCGCAAACCGCTCCATGTAGCTCATGGGGCTGATGCCCAGAAACATCTGCCGCACCTGGTCCTGCGTCAACCCTGCCTCTGCAAACGCCGCGCGCACGTGCCGCGTGCTTTGCCCCGCCCACGCCACATCGCCAAAGTAAGTCGACGCGTGGTTGAACGCGCACACCTTCAGCCGCGGATCGTGCGCGGCGGCGATAAACGCGTAGCACGACCCCAAACTCGTCCCCAGCACGCCGAACTGCGTATACCCCTGCGTCTCCAGCCAGTCCATGCAGCTGCGGATGTCCACCACCGCCTGCCGGCACGCGGCAATCGTCCGGCCAATGTTGGCGCTGGTGGCGTAGTCCGATCGCTCCAGCTCCGCCGGCCGGCGAATGTCGTGGTAGGGCATCGACAGCCGCAGCACTGAGACGCCGAAGCGGTTGAACAGCCCGCCAAACACGTTGTGGCTGATCGCGTCGGAGTTCCATTGCGGCATCACAATCATCGCCTGCCGCGGCCGCTCCGCGTCCTTGTGCTCCGGCGCCGGATACCAGCGCGCGTTCACCTGGTCGTTCTCCGGGTAGCGCGTGCGCACTGGCGAGGTGAAGCGCAGGAAGTCCGCCTCCTCCAACTCGCCGCTGGCCGCTTGCCGCCGCATCTCCTGTTCCCGCTCCAGCGTCTCCGGCCGCACGTTGGTGGGGAACAGCTGCGGATGGCGGCGCTCGATGCGGAAGTCCGTCGGCACCGCGTAGCCGTAAAAATCATCCGACCGCCGAACGATCTCCTCGTTCAGCGCAATCATCCGGTCGATGCTGTCCGGCGACGCACCGCCCTCCGCAGGCTGCTCTTCCACCGCCGCAACGGACCCATTTCTCAGATAGGCCGGGACTGGTAGCCCAAGGCTTAAGCCTTGGGTCTCCCCGGCACCCCCCACCACAGAAAGAGATGGGGCTTTAGCCCCTGCGACATGCTCTCCTGCCGCAAAGCCCTCCAGCCAGTCAAAACCCCACTCCAGCGGGCGCACAATTCGATTCGTATCCCGCGTTGTGAGGTCTGTCTCCCACCGCGTCATCCATCTGCCGTACCAGCCCATGCTTCAAGTTTATCCGCCGCCGCGCCCGCCGCACAGGACCGCGATCACATAACCCCATGCAGTTCCGCGTGTCCAGTCCCTTATAGAGTAGAATACTACATAGCAAGAGGCCGCAAATGCTCGAACTGCGCAACGTGAAGAAGTTGTTTTCCGGCATACCCGCCGTCGATGGCGTCAGCTTTCGCGCGCACCCCGGCGAGATTACCGGCTACCTGGGCCCGAACGGCTCCGGCAAATCCACCACGATGAAGATGATCACCGGCCTGCATGAGCTCCCAGCTCCGGCGAAATCCTCTTCGATGGCCGCCCGATCCACGCCGACCTCATGGCTTCAGCCGCCGCATGGGCTACGTTCCGGAAGAGCCGCATCTATATACCCATCTCAGCGGGCTCGAGTACCTGTGGATGGTGGCGCAACTGCGCGATCTGGCCCGGGCAGTCGCCCGCGGAGCGCATCGACGGCCTGCTGCGGCTCTTTGCGCTCGCACGGCGACCGCGCACGTCGCCCATCTCCGCCTACTCGAAGGGCATGCGCCAGAAAATCCTGCTCTCCGCGGCGCTGATGCACAATCCCGACCTGGTGTTGCTGGACGAGCCGTTCTCCGGGCTGGATGTAGGTTCGGCGCTGGTGCTGCGCAGCCTGATCCAGGAGCTGGCCGCGCGCGGCAAGGTGGTGCTGTTCAGCTCGCATGAGCTGGAGACGGTGGAGCGCGTCTGCTCGCACGTCGTGATTCTGCATCGCGGCCGCGTAGTCGCGGACGACTCGATTGAGCAACCTGCGCGACGCTGATGTCGCTGGCCACGCTGGAAGATATCTTCTCGCAGTTGGCGGTCGAACAGGACACGGCGGCCATCTCGCGCGAGATTGCGGACCTCATCCATGCGTGAGCCCTGGGCGGTACGCAAAAAGCAGCTGCGCGTCCTGTACCTCGTCTTCCTCACCCGCGTAGTCGACCTCGAGATGCTCTCCGCGGATGGCGACACCAGCCAGCTCGTCGGCCAGTTCGCCACCTTCTTCGCCGGCATCAGCTTCGCATTCTCGGTGCCCACCCTCCTGCTCTTCGGAGAGGGCGTCATGCGCTCCGGCAGGTGGACACCCGAGCATTTCTTCCTTGCCACCACCATGCTGGCCGCGGGCGTGATGGGCCTGCTCACCTGGGATTCGGCGTTTCCCGACCGCCGCGATGTGCTGGTGCTGGCGCCGCTGCCGGTGCGGCCGGGCACCCTGTTCGCGGCCAAAACCGCAGCGCTCTTCGCGACGCCGGCGCTGGCCATCGTCGCGCTCAATGCCTTTACCGGCCTGCTGTGGCCGCTCATCTTTGCCACCCACGGCGAGGGTGCGCTGGGCTGGTTGCGGGTGTGGCCCGCGTACTGGGGCACCATGATCGCTGGTGGCGCATTTGTGTTTTGCGCACTGCTTACCGTCCAGGGGCTGGCGGCGAACCTGCTCCCGCGCCAGATGTTTCTGCGCGTCTCCGCGTTGCTGCAGGCAATGGTGCTGTGCACGCTCTTGTGCGTGTACTTCCTCGAGCCATCGATGGAGTCGGTGCGAGCCCTGACCGACCCGCACAACCTGCGCTTGCTGGCATGGCTGCCGTCGTATTGGTTCCTCGGCCTGATGCAGCAGATCAACGGAGGAATGAATCCTGCGTTCGCATGGCTCGCCCGGCGAGCGTGGATCGCCTTGGCGATTTCCGTTGCCGGCGCGGCCTGCACCCTGCTGCTGTCCTATGTCCGCATCATGCCGAAGATCATCGAGCAGCCGGAGATCGTGCCGCTTGCCGGCGCGATGCGCTGGACGCCACGCGTAGGCGGATCGCTGGAGACGGCCGTGACCAGTTTCTGCCTGCGCACGCTGCTGCGCAGCCGCCAGCACAGAATGATCCTCAGCTTTTACGCCGGCATCGGGTTGGCGGCGGTGGTCGGGTACGTCACCGTTCGCTTCTCCGCTGCGCCGCAGGCCCCGCACGGGATCGGCCGCGGCGCGCTGTTTGTCAGCACCTTCCTCATCTGTCTGGCCATGATGGCGATGCGCGTGGTCGCCGCCTTTCCCATCACGCTCAAGGCGAACTGGATCTTTCGCGTGACCGAGGTGCGGCCGGCAAGCGCGTATCGCAAGGCAATTCGGCGAGCGTGGGTGCTGCTCGGCACGGGGACGGTTGGCGTGCTCATCGCGGCGACGATGTTTGCCCTGTATCCGTGGAGACCGGTGGCAGAGCACCTGGCAGCGAGCCTGCTGCTGGGGATGCTGCTGGTGGAGCTATGCCTCTTCGGGTTCGAGAAGATCCCCTTCGCGTGTTCCTACCTGCCTGGCCGCGCGAACGTTCATTTCGCCTTCTGGGTGTCGCTGCTGCTGGGGCTGTGGTTTCTGGATGGAGCCTCGAACTGGGAGATGCACATGTTGCGCAGCCCCATGGCGTGGGGCGAAACGGTCCTGGTGCTGACACTGGCCCTCCCCCTGGCGCGATGGGTCGCCACACTCCGCGCGCCCGCGGACAAAGAGCTGCGTTTTGAGGAGGAATATCCGGAGGTCGTGACCAGCCTCGGATTGAGATAAATGGAAGAGCAGAAGGTATCGGGGGAATTGCAGGGCGCAGCATTCACCCGGTATCACACTCGTCAGCAACGGAGTGTGACGGGAGCAACCTTCGCTCTAACGCAGCAAAGCCGCTGGAACCTAATTCGACCAGTCTGCTTCGAAGACTTCCGTGCGGCAGGATGCGCAATAGCCGCAGTGGCTGCCGTCGTGATGCACGTCCAGAATCGGGACGACGATCGGCCGTCCGCAATTTGGACAATTTGCATGGGAGTCGTGAAGCAGGTGGGGGAATGAGGTTGCGGACTGGGCTGCGGGTTCCGTGTGCAAAGCTGCACCTCCACGAATTGCTATGCCGCGTTTTATACGCCCGCCGGTTCGCGCGCGTCAATCCATTTCCCCTGTGGAAGTCCTGTGGAAGACTCCGGCGCGCGCAAGCCGGAAAACCAGCCCGGCGAAGTTCTATAGGTGATCGACCCGCGCCGCCCGCCCCAACCGCCGCGCATGCCGCCGCGGGGTCGCAGGATCCTGGCCCGGCTGTCTGCGCACCGGCCTCTTCAGCGGCGGAGGCAGGGAAAACACCACCACGTCGTCCATCCGACACACGTGCCGCGCTTCCAGCTCGTCCAGCTCAAACTCCCAGAATGCGGCCCCCACGTTGGCCTGGCAGCCCTGGCAGATGGTTTCACACGAGCCGGTATGCAGCAACCGGCGTTCAAACCGCTTCTCGTTGGGCAGAGACATGGAATCCTCCCGCAGATACTTCTCTACATCGGCAGTTTTCCCGGAGGCCCGCAACGCAGTGTTCCGCTGCATTGGATTTACCGAGACTACACGCGGTTGGATGTCCGGCGCAGCAAAATTACGCGGAAAAGCGAGAAATTCACGCCCGCCGGTGTCGCCTAAGGTTCCGGTTGCGCGGTCTTCCGGCGGCCCAGCAGAACCCGGGTGGGATTGCAGGCGTGGGCCTGGTCCTGCGCTTCCAGGTCACTTTCCGTCCGCGCAGACCCGGTTGTCAGGAAGCAGCTGAGGCAGATGGACTCATGCTTCCCATTCCTGAAGACGTGCGCGAACCCCCGTCCCGCGCTGTGCGACAGCCTCTCCTTGTCCATGGCCCCCCTCCATGTGTGCCGGAGTCTTTACGGTAGCCAAAGCAGGTTCGACCCGTCAGTCACGCGTCCGACATTGGCCCGACTTATCTTCCTCGTGCCGGACATCTTCCGCCGCTTCCTCCTGCCGCCTACAGCTCCGCCAGCACCAGGCACACCCGCCCCACAATCCAGTCCGCCGGCGACTCCCGCGGCGCCAGCGCCAGCAACTGCACCGGAAAATTCGCCGAGAGCGGCCGCAGAATCAGGGTGCCGCCATCCAGGTCCACGTAGCGCAGCGCCAGCGTGGCGCCCGGCCCCGCCCCGGTGCGCACCGCGTACAGGTTCCGCTGGTGCGCGCGCCAGTTCGCCAGCGAGTTGTAATGCCGGTCTAGCACCACCGTCGCCCCGTCCGGAATCACCGGCTCCATCGCGGCAGCCTGCGCGCCGTCCGCCCGAATGGCGACATACCGCTGCCACTGCGCGGTGCGCGCGCCCGGCTGCGCGCGGTTGCCCTCCAGCCGCGACCCGGCCATATAGATCGTCTCCATCACCGACGCCGCCCGGATCGCCGGCTCCTCCATTGCAGCCGCCGGCGACACCACCGGAATCGCCAGCGCCGCTTCCCCCGTCGCCGCCGCCGCGCTCAGCTCCAGCGGCGGCCCGTCCTCCTGCGCCTGCTGCTCCATCAGCTGGCCGATGGTCAACCCCTGCGCGGCCAGCACCCGGTCCAGCCCCTCCTGCGAAATCGACCGCCGCCGCCGCAGAAAGTTCGAGATGTGCGCCTGCTTGAAGCCGGCCTGCTCGGCCAGCGCCGTGCCGGTCAGCTCGCCGCGATGGATGCGCCGCTGCATCTCCTGGCGCAGCAATTCCTGGAGGTCCTGAAAGTTCATGATCTTCCCGCAATGACTATAGCATTTTGCATCGTACATATCTACCATTTATTTGTTATTAGCAATACATCTTTTGTATTATAGCGAGATAATTTCTATAAGCATACACATGGAGACACGCAGGATTGTTTAAAGCTATAACATTGGCACTTTTTAATGCTGGTTCGGATCGAATCCAGGAGGAAACCAGGAGCAGGATTGCCCCGCCCCCGATCGCCCCAACCACACTTGCAGCACTTTCCCAGCTTGTACCAGGTAAAGACAAGACAGGTGCCGGCACCGCCCCGATGGAACCAGATCGCAGAGTTCCCGGCCGCCCTGACGGCGCCTCACAGACCCGGAATGAGCCCCTCCGACCGCAGAAGAATTATCGAGGCTCGCCGGCAGTAGTAGGGCCCTGGAGAAGAAAGATGAACGTTTTGCTCTTGGAATTGAAGGTATGTGAGGGATGTGGGGTGCTCTGGCTCCGCACCGGAACAAAAGATGGTGTGTATTGCGCGTTGTGTGCCCGCCGGCTGTCGGGCTTTCCCGCGGCGACCGGCAAACGCGGCGGTGGACGGCCGCGCCTGACCCGGTTCCAGGGTTGCTGCGCCGGCCGCCGCAGCCCCGGCGGTGCCCAATGAGCGCCGCCGCGGCAATTCTGCCGTACGTCTGGGCCTTCGCGCCGGCCAGGCCCCTCCGGCCCGAGCCCGCTGCCTTGCCCGAGCCGCGCATCCAGCGGCCCGTCCATCTGCTGCGCGAGCGGCTGGCCTTCTACCGCAAATACACTGAGGCGCTCCTGCGCCGCTATCTTCGTCTTTCCATGGAGGCGGGCAAGGTCCCCTCGCTCGTCGGGCAGGAGATCCTGCGCAGCCACGCCACCAGCTGCCGGGTGGAGGGCTTCGACGACGCGGTCATCTTTCGCCACGACGTCGACCACTGCCTGGAACGGCTCGACACGCTGGAGCAAAGGCTGGTGCGGCACCTCGCCATCGAGCAGTACACCGTCAACGAGACGGCCGCCGCCACCGGGCTGAACCAGCGCACCGTCATCCGGCGCTACAATCTGGCGCTCGATCGCCTCACCGAAATCTTCCTGCAGGTCAAAATGCTTGAGCCTCAGAAATTCTGTCAAGAGGAGTAATCTGTGCAAATCCAGTCCTCAAAACTGATTGCGCGGCCTTTATAAACTTCGTCAAAAGTACAGTTGAGTTTTGCTCCATCTGGTATTCTGGTTATGTTGAGTTAAGAAAACGGGAGCGCGCCGAAAGGTGCCGCTCCCGTTCTGCTTTAACCCGCAGTTTCGAACCGAAAACGGGAGCGCAGCCCACCAGGCCGCCGCTCCTGTTTCCGTTTAAACCAGCCGCAATCGGATAGGCCGGGACTTCAGTCCCGGCACTCCGCGGGCCACAAAGATCAACCGGGCTTTAGCCCCTGCGATTTTGCTTTCGAACTCAACTAGCAACTAGCAACTGACCCGGAGGTGGCATGCAGTACGGAACCGAACATCGGCGCGCTCTGAGCACAACGCCAACCAGAAACTCGCGCGACCTCGCCATGCACGCCATGGCGGTCGAATTTCCCGCCGTGCACGGGCATCCCAACCGGCTGCCGTTTGAGGGAGTCCTCACGCTGGTCGACGTCCCCAGCGACAAGGCGCCTTCGGGCGCGCGCGGCCATCGCGTCATCCTCACCCGCGCCGCCGCCCAGGCCGCTCTGCCCAGCCTGCTAGGCATGGCCGTCGACTACAAGTCGCCGCAGCCCGCAAAGCAGCCCGGCGACCCCGGTTCGGCCGGCTGGGACGGCCACGACGCCCGCCAGAAATGCGGCATCATCACCGACGCCGAGCTCGACGGCCGCAAGCTGCGCGTCGCCGGATTCCTCTTCAGCAAGGACTTCCCGGAGATCCAGCAGCGCCTCGCCGCCGAAGCCGCCATGGGCATGAGCTACGAGCTCGCCGACGCCCACGTCGCCGACATGTCCGCGCAGACCTGGACGCTCACCCGCGCCACCTTCACCGGCGCGGCCATCCTGCTGCGCGACAAGGCCGCCTACACCGCAACCAGCTTCCGCCTCGGCCGCCGCGCCGCGCCCGATCGCCTCGCCGCCGCCCGCCAATCCGAACTCTGGGGCTAGCAACCAGCAACCAGCAACTAGCAACTAGCAACTAGCAACTAGCAACTAGCAACTGAAAGGATCACATGACATTCACAGGAGTCTTACAAGCAATCGGCAAGGGATTCACCAAGGGCCTGGCCTGGGCCATGACCTACGCGGTGCCGGTAGAAAAGCTGGTGGCCACGCTGTTTCCCGCCGCCGCACCGGCCGCAACCGGCGTGGCCGACGCGACCTCGCTGCTGCAGACCGCCGTCCTGCTGGTCGAGCAGAAGTTCGCCGCAGCCGGCACGCAAAGCGGCACCGGCGCGCAGAAGCTCGCCGAAGTGATGGCCCTGGCCGGGCCGGTGGTGACGCAACTGCTCACCCAGGCCGGCATCCCGGCCAACACCGCCTACATCCAGAACCTGGTCAACGCGGTGGTCGCCATCCTCAACGTGCAGTCGATGCCCACCGCCGCAACCGCCTGAGAGCAACCACCAACGTACAACGGACAACGAACAACGGAGAACGCAATGGACATGGAAATGAACGCCGACCTCGGCGCCACACTCGAACCGATAGACCGCCTCACCGCGGCCGCATCCGAACTGGAGCAGACCATCGCCCGCCTCGAAGCAAAAATCGCCGCAGCCGAGCAAAAGCTCGCCGCACTCGAAGCCGCAGCCACGCCGCAACCCGCATCGGGCCGCAAAACGCTGCCCACCGCCATGGCCACGCTGCTCGCCAAGCAGGGCATCGCATCGGACTCGCTCGAAACCGCCACGCTCGAAGCCGGCGCCGTCGATTCCGCACTCTCCGGCCTCAGCCTGGAGCAGCGCATCGCCGTCAAGGCGCAACTGCTCCGCGCCGGCCTGTTGAGCTAGGGATTCCACACTAACTTGAAGCTGTCATTCTGAGCCATCGGCGAAGAATCCCCGTAGTTTATGCGGCCACGAACTGTCCCCAACGGACAACGTAGCACGGACAACGCTCCACACCACACGCGGCCGTCGCCGCGATTTGCTTTTTAAGGGAGAACAAATGAACGCACAGTTTACCAACATCCACGCCGCCGCCGACTACATCGGACCGGGCGCTATCGAAGTTCCGCTCTACCAGACCGAGATCATGGACATCGTCCGCCGCCGCGGCATCTTCGGCCAGCGCATCAAGCAGGTCCCGGCCACCGGCCATCCCTCCCGCTACTTTGAGGAGAAGGCGATTCCATCGCCCTCCGCAACGTCGGGTTTTGTCGACCCGCGCAACATTGTCGCGCCTCTCGTCTCGCCCACGCGCGTCGAGAACAGCGTGCCGCTGAAGGCGCTGGTCGCGCAGATCAACTACAACCTGTTCGACATGGAACTCGGCAAGCAGCAGTCGCAGTTCGCCTACCTGCAAGCCAAGGACCTGGCCGACACCGTAGACGGCGTACTGCGCACCCACGACGTCGCCCTGTGGAACGGCACCGACACCTCGCTCGCCACGCCCACCACCGCCGAGTACTTCGGCGCCTGCGGGCAGATTGGCGCCGGCGGCAACACCACCACCATCGGCACCACCCAGTCCATCGTCGACGGCCTCAAGTCCACCGTCGCGCAGATGGTCTCGAACTCCTCCTTCGGCGTGCGGCCCACCGCCATCTACGCCAACCCGGTGCTGCTCGACCTCATCGATCGCGAGATGAAGTCGGAGTTCAACATCGTCCTCGGCACCAAGGAGATCACCAGCGGCTTCACCGTCAAGATGCTCTCCACCCAGGCCGGCGATCTGCCGCTCATCCCGGAGTGGACCATGCCCTACACCGGCACGCCCGGCAGCGGTTCCGCGGTGTTGCCTGCCTACATCGTCACCGAAGACCTGATCGAGTACCACTGGCTGGGCGAGCCGAATCCGCGCATCTTCCAGCTCGGCGTACCCGGATCGCTGGCCTCGCAGTACGTCGTGGTCAAGTTCGGCGCCATCGTGGTCAAGGGCGCCGGCTACGCGCACTACCAGGTCCTCGTCGACCGCTAACCCAACTGGTTACAAAAGGCAAACGGTAACGGAATCGGTTACAAAGTCGATCGGTAATGCAATCGGTTACAAAAGCGTGACCGCAGCTCGTGAGGGCCGAAGGCCCGACAACATACCAGCCTGGGCCGAAGGCCCAGGTTGGGTCGGGCTGGAAACCTGAGGGCCGAAGGCCCGACACATAAACCTTGCGGCCGGGGTTCGGGGGTTTCCCGGCCGCAAACGCGCGACACGTGTCGACGCGATCCGCATGGGGGGCCGCACCTACCGCTGATCACTCGCGAGGGCGGCTGATGGTCGGCCGAGGCCTGACCGTCTGCGGGTCGCGTCCTGGTCGCGCATCCAAGCGGGGCTCTTTTCCGCTTCCCGGCAACTATCAACTATCAACTGTTTTTAGGAGATCTCGATGGCCTATTTGGATCCCTCGGAGTACGTCGCGTACGGACTACCCGCGGACACAACCGACGACTGGGTCGCCATGGCGTCCGCGCTGATGGAGGCGCACTGCCGCCGCCAGACCCTGCTGGTCACGCAATACGTGGAACGCCTGCGCCTCACCGCAGGCTCGCAATCCGTGCACCTCAGCTATCTGCCGCTGAACCCGCAGGGCGCGGCCGCGTCGCCGCTGGTGGGTGTGCGCGTGCGCTTCGGCCGTCCGCGCCGCGGCGAGATGCCCGACGGAATCGCCGGCTGGAATGGGGACATGATGCTGGCGCAGGTCGCCTGGGCCTTCAGCCTTCCCGGCAGTTGGAGCCAGCTTGACCTGACC
Organism: uncultured Acidobacteriaceae bacterium; assembly: GCA_963764735.1. Taxonomy (GTDB): domain Bacteria; phylum Acidobacteriota; class Terriglobia; order Terriglobales; family Acidobacteriaceae; genus Edaphobacter. Next base: position 2,425,338 of record CAVXTS010000002.1, on the reverse strand, counting down.
AGCGTTGATGTCAATCTCGTAACCGGAGAAGTTACATTTCCCATGAACCTGCTGGGCCTCAACTACAACGAGGTCGAAATCACCTACACGGCGGGCCTCGCCGCCGTTCCACCGGCGGTGAAGGTTGCCTGCGCCCAGATCGTAAAGAACGCGCAGGCCACTCCGGGCATGAACGTCAAGTCCAGCAAGATGGACACGCTCGCGATGCAGTACTTCTCCGGCTCGCTGATCGACGCCAACGTGCAACTGCTGCTGGCGCCCTACGTCGGGCAAAGGATCGGGTGACGCGATGACTCAGACGAATCAGCAAATCAACGCCGTCCGTGCGGCGGACACGCTGCTGCGCGCCATGGGTGGGCGCAGCGTGCGGTTGCGCCTGCCCGCGCCGGCGGTCCCGGCGGACCCAGCCGAGCAGTTGGGCCTGGCCACGCCGCTGTTTCAGGACATCCCGCTGACGCCAGTCGTCTGCCGCAAGGCGCGCGCCACGGTGGCCGACGGCAAAGCCGCGAAGTGGGAGCTGCTGGTCTCGCCCACCGCGGTCGCCGCGCTGGTCGGCTCGCTGGCCTACGCCTCGGCCAGCGTGCTCTTCGCCAACGCCTGCGGCGTGCTGGTGGACGAAGATGCGGAGCTGCTGGAAATTACCTCGGCCACCCAGGAGCCAATCGTCGGCCGGCCGTATGTCTATCGCCTGGTGGTGCGTGCGCCGCAGGCACAGATGGTTTAGGAGATCGAGAATGCAGAACGCGAAAGATACGTTTTACACCATGCTGCAAGCGCGCCTGGCCGCGCTGAATCCGGCGCGGACCATCGTGGTCCGCGGCCTGCTGCGGCCGGGAACGCTGGTCGAGGAGAACGAGCTGCCCACAGCCTCCGTCATCCCCGATGCGTTTCGCCTGCGCTGGACTGCCCTCGAGGTCACCAGCGCGTCGCCGCTGCCCTGGGTCGCGATGGAATGCGCCATCCAGTACGCCACCGATGGCAGCGGCGGCAGCGGCGCGATGGCCCGCGGCCGCCTGCTGGCAGCGATGGACGCGGAATTATCCGCGGCGCTCGCCGAAGAGCCGCGCGCCGTCCCCAAGCTGAACTACACCGTTGCGGGCGCAGGCACTTCTGCAACCCAAATGGGCACAAATGTTTTCTGGGCCGACCCGGTCTTCGGCCCCGCAACCGTCCTGGGCGAGCGGCTGCAGCGGACAGCGACCGTCCAGGTCTTCGCCTACCAGGAAGCAGGTGAATTGTGAGCCTCGTCCTCTTAGCTTGTCATTCTGAGCCGAAGGCTGTGAGCCTCGTTTTCTTAGCTTGTCATTCTGAGCCGAAGGCTGTGAGCCTCGTTTTCTTAGCTTGTCATTCTGAGCCATCGGCGAAGAATCCCCGTAGTTCTTGGGCCACAAACTCCAAATTGCAGCGAACCAGGGAAGCAGGTGAGTTATGAGCCCAACGACGACACTAATGGCGCCAGTAGCCCCGGTAACGCGCCGCGTGCGCGCCTACTTTGCCCCGGTCGACCGGGCGGCGGGCACGCCCACGCTCTTCGATCCGGCGCAATGTGGTCAGTTTCCGTTACATAATCCGCCCGGTCCGTGGGTGGACCTCGGCTGGGTCGCCAGATTTGTGCGCAAATGCGGCACAAAAGTGGAACCACTGCGCGCAGGCGCTCCGGCCAGCACGGTGGCACAGGTGCGCAGCGAGCTGGAAGCCACCGTGTCGCTCGAGTTTGAGGCCTGGGGCAAGCTGCAGGCCGCGCTGGCCTCCGGCTCGCAGCAGACCAATCTGCTGGCAACGGCGGCGAATGCCGCGCCCAACGGCAGCGGCGGCGTGGCGGCGGCGCCGGTCCCCTTGCAAACCAGCACGGGACCGGCCTCCACCGCTACCAGCCTGAACGTGGGCGCGGACGCCGCGGCGCAGTTCAGCGTGGGCAGCCTGGTTGCGGTCGACGTCGACTACACCGGCCAGCTCGGCTACCTCGGCGCGGGTGTCAGCGCGGCGTATGTGCAGTCGGCCGGTGCGGTCAACTCCGACCTCAATTACGTCCGCCGTGTCACGCTGAACGTGGGCGTTGTGGTCGACCTCGCGAATGGCGTCTTACAGCTCGCGAACCCGCTGCCGGCGGGCGCGCCCACGGCCGGCATGCAGGTCAGCCGGCTGGTCGGGTTCTGCGATCGCGAGGGCGCGAGCTTCTTTCAGGAGTGGTCGGCGCTGTTCGTGCTCGAAGGCGCGCAGGGCGACCGGGTGCTGCTGCATTACCCGCGGCTGCAGGCGATGCAGGGATCTTCCGAAGCGATCGACACCTTGGCTGGAGGCCCCGCGCTGGCCGCGCCGCTGGAGCGCATTCGCCTGGCCGCCGCGTTTCGCGCGCTGCCGGTGAAAGACGCCAACGATGGCGAAACCGTGTTGTGCTTCCGGAGTTATCTGCCGGCGGCATTGCGCGCGATTTGAGAGTAACCGTCCCACCCTTCGCGATACAGCCGCGAAGGATGGGGCACCCGAGCATTTGTGGAACGACACCCGAGTATTTGTGGATGGACACCCGAGCTTTTTGCATGAGGAGAGTACGATGCGTTGGAAATCTGGAAGTTGGATCTTGATTAGCGTGCTGCTGGCCGCGTGCACCATTTCGGCCACCGCGCAGATTGCTACCACAACGGTTACAGACACCATTTACCACGCGGACGGCACGCCAGCCACCGGAACCGTGATCCTCAGCTGGCCTGCGTTTACCACCAGCAGTGGCGACGTGATTCCCACCGGCAACACCTCCGCTACTATCGCGGCGGGCGGCGCGCTCAGCGTGCAACTGGTGCCCAACGCCGCAGCCACGCCCATCGGCACTTACTACACGGTGGTCTACCACCTGGACGACGGCAGCGTCACCCGGCAGTACTGGGTGGTCCCGGCCAGCGTTACGCCGGTAACGGTCAGCGCGATCGAGAGCACCGTGCTGCCCACGTCCATCGCCATGCAGACGGTGAGCAAGAGCTATGTGGACACGGCGATTGCCGCGGCGGTCACCGGACATCCGCTGGACTCCTCGCCCTTTGTGCAGAAGACCGGCGACAGCATGACCGGGCCGCTGCTGCTGCCCGCCGACCCAGTTTCGGCAGCGCAGGCCGCGGACAAGCACTATGTGGACGCCAGCGTCGCCGCGGCCACAGCGGGCATGGCGCAGAACGCGGGCACGCCGCCTTCCACGCAGTACGCCATCCCCGCGTACCTGCTGTCGCCCTCGGGCGGCATGGCCAGCCCCGGGCCGACGCATCTTGCCGTGGACGCCACGGGCTACAACCTCAGCGGCTACCGCGCCGGCTTCACCAGCCTGGGCATCAATCCCGCGCAGGCGGATTGCACCCAGATTGGCGGATTGTTTGGCGGGTCGTCGTGCCTCGGCCTGAACGCCACCTATGGCAGCTACACCTTCAATGCGCCGAACCACATTGGCGAGACGGTCAGTCTGACTTCGTTTGGCCCCGGCATGTCCCTGGGCAACGATGGCGGCTGGCGCACCGATTTTCCGGTTCAGGTGATCGACAACAACCTGGTGCGCGGCATCCACGATGGCACTGTGAACGCCGTGTCTGGATCGGCCGTGGGCGATTCGAGCTGGAACTATGTGTTCGACTACAGCGCGGGCGGGACGGCAGCCCCCAGCGATGAGGGGCTGACCGTTGCGGGAACCTACGAGGGCGGAGAAAGCTACGGCTATGCGCACTTTGTCGTTGCCGCCGGCGGCAGGGGAAGCACCACGCCGACCTTTACCGCGGGCGGCACTGGCTGCGGCGCGTTCAATAACTGCAATCCCGTGGACGGCGGAATTCTGCTGGACACCCAGACCGCGGTTGCCAGCGGTTCCCTGAACGGAGCGAGCTCGGTGTGGCCGGGGTCGGGCTCCGTGGTCCCGCTGAAGACCATCCCCGTCGCCGGAGTCACGCTGCCGGTCACCACGGCCTGGGGATATGCGAATGGCGTATCCATCACGCCCGGCGTGGTGCGCAACGCCCCGGCGGCGGAGACGGTCGCGCTGACCATGGTCAGCGGCAGCTTCGCGCCCGGCGATCCCGTCTGCGTGGAGGGCACCGCGACCGTGGGCGGATTCGACGAGCAGAGCACGATCGCCAGCGTCAACGGCGGAAATGTAACTCTTCCGCTTGCTTATCCGTATACCAACATCGCCATCTTCAAGGGCGGACCCTGCGGCACCTACATCAGCTTCAGCGCCGACCTGGCGCTGAATGGATACCGGACGACGTACCACGCCATCGCTTCCTTTACGGGCAGCGATCTGATCTTTGCCGTGCCCAGCGGCGGTGGGTTGAACCAGGAACTGAATGGCGGCGCGCTGCCGCAGACCGGAGCGGAGCCCGAGACCTACGGCGGCGTGAGCGATCCCACCGCTGCATTCCAGACCTTCTGCGGCGCTGAGATTGTGGCCAACCTGTCGGCCGGAAACAACCCGCAAATCGACCCCAACGTTTGCGCGTGGGCTCCCGGCGACACGGTGGAGTCGCCCCATTTCCCCACGCAAAGCGTAAAGGGCGGACTGATGCTGGTAAATCAGAATATGCCTGCGAATGGGCAGGGCGTCGGGGGCTGGTACAAGAGCATCGGCGGCGCAGGCTTTGCCACCGGCGACGCTTTCGGCGACTGGACGGTCAACACCAACGCGGATTCGATGTACACGAGCGATGGAGGATGGGCTGCGCCGCCGCGCTGCACTTACTGCACCTCTGGTACGTGGTACGACAGTCTGGCGGTCGCCGAGGCGCCGACCGACGCCATGCTGAAAGTTCTGGGACACATCCCTGGGCAGACGAGTTATAAGCTTCTCGACGACGCTACAAGCGGAGGCTGGGGAAGTATCACCTTGACGAAAGGAAGCGGGTTCAGTTTCAGCGCGCCCATCAACTGTGCGAGTTGTGGATTTACCGGCTCGGGGGTAGCTGTGTCTGCCAGCATGGACGCAATCTCAACCGGCAGTGCGGCCGAAATGTCGGTGATCGATGGCGACAGCAGGAGTCCTCATGTAACCATTGCCGGTCGTCAGGGAAACACGGTTCTAAGGCTGGGCGGAGTTCCCTACGCCGCAACGGGTCCGGTGACCCCACTCTTCGATCTGGATACAAATCAGAATTACCCATCGAATTTTGGCCTCAGCCTGGTTGCCTACAACGGCGGCGGCGCGCCGGTTCCGGTGCTGTTTGTACACAGCGGTCCGTCGATCGGCGATACCAACATGACCCTCGAGAATGGGACCACGGCCTGCGCGACATTGCTGTGCCTGGGCCCGGCGCTGACGGTGAACAGCAGCGGAGCAGTGACGCTTGCCGGCGCGCCTGCGGGCTCCTACCTGAAGGCGGACGGCGGCGGCTACGGCACTCCGGACGCCCCCGGCGTGGGCGGTTCGGGCACGGCGGGCTACCTGCCGGCATGGGCGGGAGCGACTGCGCTGGGCAATTCGCACGTTGACGACGGCGTAAGCACGGCGGGCACAGTGACTATTTCCGAGCCGGTCAACGTCGCCAGCGGCGCACTGAATCTCACTGTCCCAACCGGCGCGGGAACAGGAGACGTAGCTTTGACCTTCACGCCGTATGGGGCTGACCAGTGGCTCAATACGGCGGAAGGCGGGGGTTCCGGCGGGACTCCAAGCGCCTACAGCTTTTATGACGTCACGTCCAACAAGACGCCGGTGATCTTCTACTCTCACGGCGGCACGACGCGGGTGAATACTTTCTCGACCGGCGTTTTTGGCTGGAACTCAGACACGAACTACGCCGACGCCGCGCCGGATACCGGCTTGTCGCGCGACGCCGCGGGCACGGTGGATGTGGGCAACGGGACGGCGGGCGACAAGAGCGGGGCAATCAATGCGGCCTTGTACAAAGGGCCGGCGACGGCCCCTGTGGGCGCGTGCTCGGTGGTGGGCTGGACGTTCTCGCAGGACGGGCATGCGACCTTCTGCAACGGCAGCGCCTGGGTGACGAAGATCTAGACGACGCAGCGCAGAGGCAATCCCAGAAGACACAGAGCAGGGGAGGGATCGCAGAGGATTCGTTCCGGCGCATTCCGGACCTTCTCTGCGATCTCTGGGATTCGGTTTTTTGAGTTGCAGCGAATCGCAGCGCACGGGTGGGTGCGCGTCGAAAGAGGAACAGGGTGGAGTACAGTCTTGCGGAGTTGCTGGAGTGGGGCAGGGATTTTGATGAGCGCGGCGAGGATGGCGAGGTCACTTCCATCCGCCTGGCGCGCGAGCTGCTGCGGATACGAGACCGCACCGGACACGAAAGTCCGCTGCGGGCCAACCGGGTGCAGGCGAAGTTCGAACAGGAGCGGAGGCGGCAGAACATTGTGGTGAAGGCGCGCCAGATGGGCATGACCACCTGGGTGGCGGGACGTTTTTTTCTGAAGACGATCACCGCGCGCGGCGTGCTGACGGTGCAGGTGGCGCATACGCGCGAGGCGGCCGAGGCGATCTTCCGCATGGTGCAGCGCTTCTGGGAGCGCCTGCCGGAGGAGCTGCGCAAGGGCGCGCTGAAGCGCAGCCGCGCCAACGTCCGCCAGATGGCGTTTCCGGAACTGGACTCGGAGTTCCGCGTGCTGAGCGCGGCGGACGCCAGCGCCGGCCGCGGCATGACGGTGCAGAACCTGCACCTGAGCGAGGTGTCGCGCTGGCCGGGCGATGCGGCGGAGACGCTGGCGGGCCTGCGCGCGGCGCTGGTTCCGGACGGCGAGCTGGTGCTGGAGAGCACGCCCAACGGCGCCTGCGGCTGCTTCTACGAGGAGTGGCAGCAGGCCGGAGAGAACGGCGTGGCCCGGCACTTCTTTCCCTGGTGGATGGAGGATGCTTATGTATCCGCGCCGGTTACAGATTTGCGCGAGGACGAGCTGGAGCTGATGCAGCGGGAGAATCTGACGGCGGGGCAGATTGGATTTCGCCGCACGCTGGAGGCGAGCTATCGCGGGATGCGGGTGCAGGAGTTCGCCGAGGACGCGGAGCTGTGCTTCCGCACCTCGGGGGATTGCTGCTTCGATACCGACGCGCTGGACCAGCGGCTGCGCGAAGTGGAGGGGCCGGCGGAGACGCGGCTGAGTGGCAGGCTGCACGTGTTTCTGCCGCCGCAGCCGGACCGCGAATATATTGTTGCTCTGGATCCGGCGGGCGGCGGATCGCACGGCGACTACGCCGCCGTGGAGGTGATCGACGTGGAGAGCGGCGTGCAGTGCGCGGAGCTGCAACAGAAACTGCGGCCGCGCGACCTGACCGCCATGGCCGTGAAGCTGGCGCGCGAGTACAGTGCGCCCGGGCGGCCCGCGCTGTTTGTGGTGGAACGCAACAACCACGGCGCCGCGGTGATTGCGCACCTGGAGGGCAAAGAGCCCTACGAGCGCGTGTACCAGCAGAAGGGGCAGGCGGGTTGGCTGACCAACCTGGGCAACAAGCCGGCCATGATCGGCGGCCTGGACACCCTGTTGGGCGACCAGCCGGAGCTGTTTCGCAGCAAGCGGCTGCTGGAGGAGTGCCGCACCTTTGTGAACCACGCCAACGGCAGCCAGGGCGCGGCGCACGGCACGCACGACGACTGCGTGATGGCGTTTGCGATTGCGCAGGCGGTAAGGCGGGAGTTGCAGGGGACGAGGCACGTGTGTTAGCTGATCGTAGTCAGTAGTCAGTAGTCAGTAGTCAGTAGTCAGCGGCCAGCGGCCAGCGGCCAGCGGCCAGTGAGATGTTCGCCGGGGGTGGCGTGAGGGCTATTGTCCCGTGCCTGTCGACTGACAGGCGATCTCTCTCTGAGGACTGAATACTGGCTACTGAATACTGATTCCTTTCTTCCAGTATCCTTGCAGACGGGAGTTCGAACGCGTGGCGGTTCTCGCGGTACAGGCGATTCGGCGAATGCGGGGCGGCGCGCAGGGCCAGCTGATGCTGGGCGCGGACGGCAACCTGTGGGTGGTGAAGTTCCAGAACAACCCGCAGCACCTGCGCGTGCTGGCCAACGAGCTGATCGCGACGCGCCTGGCCGAGGCCGCCGGGTTGACGGTTCCTGCGACGGACATCGTCGAAGTGACAGCCTGGCTGATCCGCAATACGCCCGGGATGCGGGTGGAGGTGTCGCGCGGGCCGTCGGAGCCGTTGCGCGCGGGCTTGCAGTTTGGCAGCCGCTTTGTCGGCGGGTTGATGCCGGGCCAGGTGGTGGACTACCTGCCCGAGTCGCAGTTGGAGGAAGTGCGCAACCTGCGCGAATTTGCCGGGATGCTGGCGCTGGACAAGTGGACCGGCAACTGCAACGGGCGGCAGGCGGTGTTCGAACGCAGGCCGCGCGAGCGGCTGTATCGCGCCACGTTCATCGACCAGGGATTCTGCTTCAACGCGGGCGAGTGGACGTTTCCGGATAGCCCGCTGCGCGGTGTGTACGCGCGCAACCGGGTGTACGCGGGCGTGAGCGGCTGGCAGAGCTTTGAGCCGTGGCTGAGCCGCATCGAGGCGATGGCGGCGGAGACGCTGTGGTCGATCGCGGAGACGGTGCCGCCAGAGTGGTACGGCGGCGACCCGGCCGCGCTCGAGCGGCTGATGGACCAGTTGCTGGGGCGGCGCGGGCGAGTGCGCGAACTGATCGCCGCGTTTCGCGATTCGAACCGCGAACCGTTCCCGATGTGGGAGAAGAAGAGGAGCATTGCGGTACCACGGTTGTTTGAAGCCGCGGCGCCGGGGAAGTATGTGATGTAGAAGGGAAGTTGATAGTTGTTAGTTGATGGTTGTTAGTTGTTGCCTACGAAGGACAAGCGGCGGCGCTTTCAACTAGCAACTACCAAGTAACAACTCGAAAGGAGACGCCATTCCCGAACGTATCCCATGCGAGTTCTTCCTGATCCGCTATGTTCCGGATGTGGTGAAGGGCGAGTTCGCCAACATCGGCGTGCTGCTGCGCGAGGGCGGCGGCGACGGTGCGACGGCGCAACCGGCGCATGTGCGCTTTACCCGCGACTGGACGCGCGTGCGCTGCATGGACGCGGAGGCGGACCTGGGCCTGCTGGAGTCCCTGGAGGGCGAGATTGAGGCGCGGCTGCGGCTGGGAGCGAAGGACGCCAAGCCGATCGTCGGCGTGATCGAGGATTCGTTTTCCAATTCGATCCAGATGAGCGAGCCGCGCGCGTGCCTGGCGGAAAGCGTCGGCGCGGAGATGGACCTGCTGATGAAGATGTACGTGGAGCCGCTGAAGGTGAAGCAGGAGCGGCGCCGCAACGGCCGCGCCGCGATCGCCGCGGCGATGCGGAATGAGTTCGAGCGCGCGGGCGTGTGGGCGCTGATGCGGAAGAAAATCGCCGCATCTATATATACGCAGGCGGGCGATCCGATGAAGATCGACTGCGGCTATCGGCCGAACGGTGGGGTCCCCAGCGAACTTGTTCGCGGGGGTGGTAACGGCGTCATCAAGATGTTCCACGCGGTGTCGCTGGAGGGCGACGTGGAGGCGGCGAAGGTGCTGGCCTTCTCCGCGCCGCGGCTGCGCGAGGGTGTGCAGCGGGTGGAGAGCGCGCGGCTGGAACTGACCGCCGTGGTGGAACCGCTGCGCGCAGTGGCTGCCGGAGACGACGCGGGAACGGAGAGCGCCGAGCGCTACCAGTTCGGCGTGGATGCGATGGAGAGCCAGGAGATCCGCGTGGTCACGATCGCCGACCTGGCGCGCGTGGCGGAGACGGCGAGGGTCGAGCTGGGGCTGTAAGACAGGACAGTAATCAGTAGACAGTATTCAGTACGCGACAGAACAGTATTCAGTAGACAGTATTCAGTACGCGACAGAACAGACGGCATTCGGTACGCACGGACCTCTGTGTACTGAGGACTGTCTACTGTCTACCAACTACTACGGAGGCACAGCTCATGGCTGTGCCATTTTTATTGCCGCAAAGAGATTTTGAAAGAGGTGAGCAAATGGGTCTTCGAAGACAAGTGACGGATGCGTGGCAGAGGTTGGCGGGACGGAAGGATCTGGCCGCAGCCGCGGCGGACGCGAACCAGGGTGAGAGGAAGACGGTGATGCTGCCTTCGATTTTGAGCCCGCTGCGCCAGGGCGTGGCCGGGCAGAACGCAACCCCCAAGCCGACGCCCGCGAACCTGCGCAAGTTTGCCGAGACGCCGGTGGCGCGGCGCGCCATCAACGTGGTGAAGGACCGCATTGCCAGCATGGATTGGACGATCCGGCTGCGCCGCGGCTACAGCAACGCCGACGTGCCCGACGCGGCCGCGCGCATGCAGACGCTGCGCCGCTCGCTGGAAGAGCCAAACCAGTCCGACAGCTTCCGCACGCTGATGGAGCAGGCGCTGGAAGACCTGCTGGTGGGCGGCTTCGGCGCGATTGAGATGGAAGCGACCGGCGATGAGCAGCAGCCGTTCCACCTGTGGGCGGTGGACGGCGCGACCATCGAGATCGACGTGACCTGGAACGGCGACCCCGCGAAGCCCCGCTACGCGCAGGCGGCGGGCGGCCTGGGCATGAAGAAGCTGATCCCGATGCTGGACGATGAGCTGATGTATCTGCGGCTGAATCCGCGCAGCCATACGCCGTTCGGGCTGGGCCGGCTGGAGGTTGCGTTCGAGACGGTGAACCAGTTTCTCTCCGCGAACCGGTATGCGGGGCGGCTGGCGTCGAACTCCGTGGTGCAGTACGCGCTGTGGCTGAACGAGACCACGCCGGAGCAACACGACCGCCTGATCCGCTGGTGGCAGGACGAAATTGAGGGCACCGGCCGCGTGCCGCTGCTGAGCTGCGAGCAGAAGCCCGAGGTGCTGCGCTTTGCCGGCGGCACCGATGCCGACCTGCGCCTGCAGTGGCAGGAGTTCCTGCTGATGATGATCGCCAACGCCTTCGAGCTGCCGCCAATGCTGCTGGGGCTGCAGAAAGACGTGAACCGCAGCACCGCAGGCGAGATGGCCGACGAAGCCTTCCAGAGCGCGGTGGTGCCGGTGGCGCGGCTGCTGGCGGAACACATTACGCGCGACCTGTTTGCGAAGCGGCTGGGCTGGCGCGAGTTCGAGTTCAGCTTCAACGACCTGGAGACGCGCGACGAGATGGAGGAGCTCCAGATCCAGACCGAGCTGCTGAAGGCCGGCGTGCTGACGGTGGATGAAGTGCGCGAGATGAGGGGATTGTCACCCCTGCGAGCAAGCTCGCCGGCGACGCCGGAGTTGCCGCAGCCGGAAACGGTGGTGGCCGAGTGAAACTGACCATCGACAACCTGAATGGAGCCGGCGCGGTGGATTATTCGGCCCTGCTGTGCCCGGAGAATCCGCTGACGATCGAGCGGGTGCTGAATGCGCCCTCGCGTTGCACGGGCGCGCTGCTGGTGGGTGCGCCCGCGGATCCTGGCGCGGGGAGCGCGCTGCCGGCGCCGGTTCGGCGCGCGCGCGTGGTGGTTTCGTCGGACAGCGGGACGGTGCTCTTCACCGGATATCTTGCAACTGAACCAGTCACACTTTATGCGGGCGTGGGGCTGGCCGGGCCGGTGTATCGCGCGGCGTTCACCGCGATCGGCGATGAGTGGCTGCTGGACAAGCAGACGCCGACGCTGACCGGCGATGGGTTCGCGCTGCCGGCGGGAACGCTGCTGACCACGCTGACCGACCGCATCGCGGCCGGGCTGCTGACGACGGCGGGGGTTGCAAATGGCAATGCGGTCGGCGTGTTTGCGCCGCAGCCGGCGCAGCCCTGGTCCGTGAACGCGGGCAGCATCGCGGGATCGACGATCGCGGCGTATCGCGTGCTGAGTGGCGCGCTGAGCATGAACCCGGTGGGAACAGTGACGCACACGCTCGACTTCGACGCCGGACAGGGCGATGGCACGCTGCAGGCGGCTGCGCTGAAGACGGCGATGGTGAAGGAGTTGGCGAATGACGTGACGCTGAGTGGGGCGATGGAGCCATCGGCCTATGTGACGGAAATGTTTTCGGGCGACGGCACGACGACGGTCTTCCAGCTGTCGAATGATCCGTTCCGCGCGACCAAGCCGGCGCTGCTGAGCGACAGCTTCAACCAGGCGGAGTTCAATACGCTGCTGTGGAATGTCACCGATCCGGGCTCGCATATGGCGCTGGGCGGCGCGGCCCCCGGTGGCGGAGGCCTGACGCTTTCCGGCGGGACGGGCAGCGACGGCCAGACGGCGCTGACGGCCATCGACCAGGTGGAGCTGGGCGGGTCGCTGGTGGTGGAGGCGGGCAATGTCCAGTTGAGTGCGCCCTCCGACGGGGTGCTGTGCGGGCTTTATTCCGGGCCGGTTGCGCGCGGCAACTGCTTCGCTGGATACAACGTGCGCCAGAGCGCGGGCACGACGGTGATGACACCGTTCGTGAACGGCGCGGAAGTGGGGACGACGTACACGCTGCTGGCGGGTCATACCTACACGCTGCGGATTCGGTGCCACTCGGCAGAGATGCAGCGCGTGCTGCAGACGTACTATGCGCGCGTGAATGGCGCGATCCAGGCGTTTGGCGGCGGCGTGGTGGCCTCGCCCATGGCGCTGGTGTTCGACCTGCAGGACCTGGGCAATGCGGCCAACACGCCGGCGATGGTGCTGTACGACGGGGCGGTTGCCGCCTCGCCCGCGAGCTGCGCGTTTGCCGCGGTGGACAGCGTGGCGCTGACCGGGTCGGTGGGGTTTGTCAGTGTGACGCAGACCGGCTCCGCGCGGGTCGTCAGCACACCGCCGGGCGGCGCGCCGGGGACGCGGCTGATCGGGATTGCCGGCGAGGGCGCAGATTGCAGCGTATCTGGCACTGGGAAGGTTACATTCTTTGCCGGACGGGTGCCCGTGGCCGGGGAACTTGTAACCGTTTTGTATCGTACTCGCAATCGCGCCGTGGCCCGCCTGGAGGATGCGGCGAGTGTGGCGGCGGAGGCGGCGGGCGGAATGCCCGGGACCGCGCGCTGGCTGGGCAAAGTGCTGCGGCCGGCGGCGCGCAGCAGCGTGGATTGCGAGAGCGCGGCGCAGGCCGTGCTGGCGCTGGCGTCCAGCCGGGCTGCGGCCATTGCGGGGAGCTACGCCGCGGTGAACCCGGCGGCGGATGTGTGGCCGGGCGATGTTCTGGCGATTACGGCAAACGGCCAGACGCTGAACGTGGTGGTGCGGCAGGTTACGCTTGCGGATGGGAATGCCGTGCCGGAACTTGTGACTTATCAAGTTACGTTTGCGAACGACTGGGCGGAGAGCCTGGGGATTACGCTGTCGGAGGCAATTGCGCCGGATGCGTTTCTGCCCCCGGTCGCGGAAACCGCGCCCGCGCAGGTGCTGGCGAATTTGCAGCAGTTGGCGGTGACGAGCGCGACGACGACCGCGCTGCAGGTAGATGCGGGCGTCGATCCACCGGCGGGCGGCGGCTTTGAGGTGCGGCGGCGCGACTGGGACTTCGGACCGGGGGTGGACCAAAACCTGGTGCTGCGCAGTCCGGTGCGAACGTTTGCCATTCCGCGGTCTGCGCAGGTGGAGCGGTACTCCGTGCGGATGTTCGATGCGTCGAATCCGCCGCTCTATTCGCGGCTGTCGAGTGCGGTGTTTGCGAATCTTCCGGTGGGGTGAGGGGTTGGGATGTTGTTGCAACGCGGCTTCGGCTAACGGACTCTTCGGCATCCCCTGAGGGTTGGGCTGGCACAGAACAACTACAGGGATTCTTCGCCTGCGGCTCAGAATGACAAGCTTTGAGAGGGTGGGTGACGGCGTCAGCGAGATATGCCACAGAAGGAGTTACACATGACGGATTTTGAAGGGCAGGTGCTGGCAGACCTGTGCGTTTTGAAGAGCCAGATGAAGGAGATCTGCGGCAACGGCCAGCCTGGCCGCCTGGCGCAACTGGAGGGCCGCGTGTTCGACCATGAGCGGTCGGTACAGCGGCTGAAGGGCGTGGCTGCGGCGTTTGGCGCACTGCTGACGGTGGCGCACGTGGCTATCGACCTAGTGGTGGGGCGGCGCTGACGGCTTTTTTTTGAGGCCGGGGACGAGATCGGGCACACGGCGGATGCATACCTACAGGGATTCTTCGCCTGCGGCTCAGAATGACAAACAAAAAGTTAGGAGAATGAAAATGGATTTTCTGAAGTTGTTTTTGCGGGGCATTTCGTTGCTGCCGTCGCTGGTACAGGGCGTGGAGGCGCTGTACGGCGCGAATTCCGGCGCGCAGAAGAAAAATGCGGCGCTGGCAATTGTTAGTTCCAGCATTAATATGGCGGACGCGGTGAGCAGCCAGCAGATTGCCGACGCGCCCAAGTTTACCGCCGGCCTGAACCTGATTGTCGACGGCGTGGTGGAGTGCCTGAACGCGAGCCTGTGGGCGAAGGCGCCGGTGTCCGGGCAGGGGGCGGACCAAGCCTGAGGGGTGAACCGTATAATCGGGCCATGCAGGCGCAATCGGAGAGCAAACCTTTGGTCGGGGTCATCATGGGCAGCCGCAATGATTACGCGGTGATGCGCGCGGCGGTGGACGTGCTGCGCGAGTTCGGCGTGGCCCACGAGGTGCGCGTGGTTTCCGCGCACCGCACGCCGGAGCTGATGTTCGAGTACGCGGCGGCGGCGGCGGGGCGCGGGCTGCGCGTGATTGTTGCAGGAGCGGGCGGCGCGGCGCATCTGCCGGGCATGGTGGCGGCGCGCACGGTGCTGCCAGTGCTGGGCGTGCCGATTGCGGCGACGGCGCTGCAGGGGTTCGATGCGCTGCTGAGCATTGTGCAGATGCCCAAGGGCGTTCCTGTGGGCACGTTGGCGATTGGTGCGGCGGGCGCGGCGAACGCGGGATTGCTGGCGGTGGAGATGCTGGCGACGACCGACCCGGAGTTGCAGGCGAAGCTGGTGGCGTGGCGCGATGCGCGGCGGGATGAGGTATTGGCGCAGGGGATCGATAGCGAGGGCGCGCCGAAGACCGAGGGGCGCGCGTGAGCCAGGCCGATTTTCCGGTGCTGCTGCCGGGCGCGACGATTGGCATCTTCGGCGGCGGGCAGTTGGGGCGCCTGACGGCGATGGCCGCGCGCGGCATGGGGTATCGCATCCACGTGCTGGACCCGGACCCGGGGTGTCCGGCGCGATTCGTCGTCGACCAATGCGTGGAGGCGGCGTGGGACGATGCACGCGAGGCCGCAAGGCTGGCTCGCGGGTGCGACGTGGTGACGCTGGAGATTGAGCAGATTTCGCTGGCGAGTTTAAATGCGGCGGCGGCGTATGTGCCGGTGCGGCCGAGCGAGAGCGTGCTGGAGGTGATCCAGGACCGCGTGGAGCAGAAGAACTGGCTGCGGCGCAATGGCTTTCCGGTGGGTGAGTATCGCGCGGTGCGCTCGCTGGAGGAGTTGCGCGAGGCCGTGGCGGCGCTGGGCGGGCGATGTTTCTGCAAGAGCGCGACGGGTGGGTATGACGGGCGCGGGCAGGGCAAGGTCGGCTTCGATCCCACGACGGCGGGTTCCGAGGCCGAGTTGCGCGGCGCGTGGGAGGCGCTGGGCGAAGGCCCGGGCGTGGTGGAGCAGGCGGTCGACCTGGAGCGCGAGATTTCCGTGATGGTGGCGCGGTCGCCGCGTGGCGAGGCGAAGGTCTATCCGGCGGCGTGGAACCACCACGAGCAGCAGATCCTGGCGTGGAGCGTGATTCCTGCGCCGCTGCCGGACGCGATGGCGGCCGAGGCGCGTGAGCTGGCGGAGTCGATTGCGGATACGCTGCAACTCCAGGGGATTCTGGCGGTGGAGCTATTTGTAACCAAAGATGGTCGGCTGCTGGTGAACGAGCTGGCGCCGCGTCCGCACAACAGCTACCACGCCAGTGAGCGAGCGTGCGTGACCAGCCAGTTTGAACAACTGGTGCGCGCGGTGTGCAACCTGCCGCTGGGCGAGGTCGACGTGGTGACGCCGTGCGCGATCGCCAACCTGCTGGGGGATTTGTGGCTCCAGCCCGCCAACCCGGGCGAGAAGCCTGCCGCGCGCGTGCCGCACTGGGATGCCGCGCTGGCGGTGCCCGGGGTGCGGCTGCATTTGTATGAGAAGCTGCGGCCAAGAAAAGGGCGGAAGATGGGCCACCTGAGCGCCGTGGCGGCGATGCCGGACGAGGCCGTCGCGCTGGTGCTGCAAGCCAAGGCGCTGCTGTAAGAGCGCGTGCGGATCACTCCGGCAGTTGGACGCGGTACACTCTGTTAGCCGATGGGTGAACCGACGTCCAGGGTGAGCCGGCTCCGCAAGCGGTGTCCTCACCTTGGTTTGCCCATCGGCTAAGCTGTGGGCGGGGCGGCAGGGCGACAAATACGTCGATTAAACCTCTACCCGAACACCTTCACCTGGGTGCGGTTTGCTCTGCTCCAAATCATTGTTGCGGCTGCTCTCATCTATACCTGGCGCGCGATCAGGAAGAAGCGCAGATTGGCGGCGCAAGAGTTGTAGCGGATGCAGAGAGTCACCGCGCCGATTGGGGGCCATCGCCACCGAGAAGCAGATGCGCGAGATAGTCCGCGGGGGAGAGCACGGTTGCCCTATTGCGGGATTTCTGCGGGAAGTGTTTCAGGTTGCCGGTCACCAGCCATGCTCCCGATGTGCGGGCCAGTGCGCGCCGTCGACGATGCGGCGGATGAAGCCCAGCGAGTCCGGAAGGACGAAAGCAACTACGGGGATTCTTCGCCTGCGGCTCAGAATGACAAGCGTTGGGGGTTGCGCTGGCGGGTGCCGGGTTGGGGGTTGCGCTGGCGGGTGCCGGGTTGGGAGTTGCGCTGTCGCGCGCCGCGGTGACGGTGCGCTGCGGGTGCCGCGTTGGGAGTTGCGCTGGCGGGTGCCGCGGTGACGGTGCGCGCTCCAATTAGCCGGGTGCGATTCTCGTCAGGCAGGACTCAGCCGATGTCTTCGGACCAGGATTCGAGGTAGGCTTTGAAGTCGGACATGAAGCGGCCGGCGTCGGCGCCGTCGACGATGCGGTGGTCGAAGCCGAGGGAGAAGTGCTCGATGCTGCGGATGGCGATGGAGTCGGTGCCGTCCTTGTCGGTGAGCACGACCGGCTCCTTGCTGAGGCCGCCGATGCCGAGGATGGCTGCCTGCGGCTGGTTGATGATGGGCATGCCGAACTGCTCGCCGAAGATGCCGGCGTTGGTGAGGGTGAAGGTGCCGCCCTGGATCTCGTCGGCGGCCAGTTTCTTGCCGCGCGCGCGTTCGGCGACGTCGGCGATGGCGCGGGCGAGGCCGAGGAAGTTCTTCTCCTCCGCCTGCTTGATGACGGGGACGATGAGGCCCCATTCCAGCGCGACGGCGATGCCGATGTTGATGTGCTTGTTGTAGCGGATAGACTCGCCCTCGATGGAGCCGTTGACGATGGGGTGCTTGCGCAAGGCGACGATGGCGGCGCGGGTGATGAAGGGCATGTAGGTGAGCTTGACGCCGTTGCGCTGCTCGTACTTCGACTTTTCTTTTTCGCGCAGGCGGACGATGCGGGTCATGTCCACCTTGAAGATGGTGTGGACGTGCGGGCTGGTTTGCTTGGACTCGACCATGCGGCGCGCGATGATGCTGCGCATCTTGGTCATGGGGACGAGCGAGCCGGGTTCGGGCGGCGGAGTGGCAGGCCTGGCGGGAGCCGCGGCGGCAGGCCCGCCCAAGACAAGCTTGGACGGGGCACCCGGAGTGGTGGCGGATTTGGCTTGTGGATTTTCGAGATGGCTGAGGATGTCCGACTTGGTGATGCGGCCGGCGGAGCCGGTGCCGGGGACCTGGGCGAGGTCGACGTTGTTGTCCTTGGCGATCTTGCGGACCAGCGGCGAGGAACGCGGGCGCTCGCCGGCGGAGGCGTTGTCCGTTGTTCGTTGTCCGTTGTCCGTTGCAGGCGCGGCGGCGGGCGGGGCGTTGTCCGTTCTCCGTTGGCCGATGTCCGTTGAAGGCGGTGCGGCGGGCGTACCGGCGTGGCCGCCGATGACGGCGACGATGGTGTTGACGCCGACGGTCGCGCCTTCCTTCACCCTGATCTCGGTGAGGATGCCGGCGACGGGCGAGGGGATTTCCGCGTCGACCTTGTCGGTGGAGATTTCGAAGAGGGGCTCGTCGCGCTCGACGGATTCGCCGACCTGTTTGAGCCACTTGGTGATGGTGCCCTCGGTGATGGACTCGCCCATCTGGGGCATGGGGACGTCGGTGCCGGGGCCGTTGTCCGTGATCCGTGGTCCATTGTCCGTTGAAGACGGTGCGGCGGCGAGCTCATCATCAGCGTCGGACGAATCGATGGCGGCGGGGGTAACGGAGTCGGCGGCGGGTGCGGCTGCGGTTTCGGATTCGTCCGCCGTGGCGGCAGCGCCTGCGCCGTCGCCAATGACGGCGACGACGGTGTTGATCTGCACGGTGGCGCCTTCGGCGATCTTGATCTCCTGCAAGGTGCCGGCGGCGGGCGAGGGAATTTCGGCGTCCACCTTGTCGGTGGAGATCTCGAAGAGGGGCTCGTCGCGCTGGACCGTGTCGCCGACCTTTTTGAGCCAGCGGG
This sequence comes from uncultured Acidobacteriaceae bacterium, assembly GCA_963764735.1. Lineage (GTDB taxonomy): Bacteria > Acidobacteriota > Terriglobia > Terriglobales > Acidobacteriaceae > Edaphobacter. Next base: position 2,406,879 of record CAVXTS010000002.1, on the reverse strand, counting down.
TCAGGGTTCCTTCGGTGATGGATTCGCCCATCTGGGGCATGACTACTTCAGTCGGCATGGTGTTCCTTCCGGATTCTGTCGCGCTCCCGCGCGCTCTCGGCTTGTTGGCCGCAATGTTTTCTTGGCTCTTGGATTATAAGACTTTGGCTTCAGTGGGCGCTGCTGCGGGCGGTGGGGTTCCGTTCCCCGCGGGCTGAAGAGGCTGCTACTCCGGGACGAGCGACGGGGCGGGCGCGAGCAACTCGTCGAGGGAGTTGCAGGCCACGATCTGGCGGGCGAAGACGCGGCCGAAGTTGCGGGCGACGGAGTTGGCGGCGCGGTCCAGGGTGGGAAACGCGCTGTCGGCGGGGTCGGACGCGGACGCTTCGAGTTCGAGGCTGGTGACGCCGCGGTCGCGGATGCCGCAAGGGATGATCCAATCGAAGTCGCGCAGGTCGGTGGTGACGTTGAGCGCGAAGCCGTGGGAGGTGACGCCCTGGGAGACGTGGACGCCGATGGCGGCGAGCTTGCGCTCGGGGGTGGTGGCGCCGGGGCCACCCGATTCTGGGGCGTTACACCCGCCGGTATTCGCAGCATGACTACGGGGATTCTTCGGCTTCGCCTCAGAATGACAAGCAGAGAATTGACTGCGCCGCTGCCCCCGGCCTTACCGGGGATGGCATCGGCGACATAACTCGGGGATTCTTCGGCTTCGCCTCAGAATGACAAGTTGGGGGGGGAGCGGGTTGGCCGGCGAAGGTCCAGACGCCGGTGCAGCCGGAGATGCGCTGGGCCATGACGCCGAAGTCGGCGCAGGTGCGGATGAGGGCCTCCTCCATCATGCGGACGAAGTTGACGGGGCCGAGATGCGGGCCGCGCTTGCCGGGGAAATCGCCGCGGAGGTCGAAGATGGGGTAGCCGACGAGCTGGCCGGGGCCGTGGTAGGTGACGTCGCCACCGCGGTTGATCTCGTGGAGTTCGACGCTGCGCGCCGCAAGGAATTCGTCACTGGCGAGGACGTTGGCGCGGGAGGAGTTGCGGCCGAGGGTGATGACGGGGGGATGCTCGAGCAGGAGGAGCGTGTCGCCGATGCGGCCGGCCTTGCGCGCGGCGACCACGCGGGCCTGGATGTCCAGGGCTTCGGCGTAGGGGACGCGGCCGAGTTGGAGGAGGTGGATGTACAACTAAAGCAGCTCGCGAAACTGCTCGCCGGTCACGAGCTTCGCCTGCGAGGGCTGCAATTCTGCCCGAAGCACGTCGTTGACTGTTTGCTTGAACGACTTGCCGGTCCGGTTCATCTCCTCGGGGAGGAGACCAGCAACATCATCGTCGAGCGTGATCGCGAAGCGCATAACAAGGATAGTTCCACCTGCGCCCTCTAGCGTCAACATACCGATTGTCCGGAAAACCCCGCGACGACCATAGGGAACATCATGCGAAGCCCGGCACGCGTCACGAAGTGACCCATCCGATTCGCTTCAGAGCTGGCACGGCATCGAAGTGAGTGTCCTGGCTCATCAGGGGGAGCCGGTGCTGGCGGCAGAGTGCGGCGATCCATAGATCGTTGGAAGGGATCGGCTTGCCCGCTTTCTTCAACTCGGTGCGAACCTGCGCATATTGCTTTGTGGTCTCCTGATCGACCGGCAAAACCCGGGTGGCTGCGATCAGTTCTTCGAGCCATTTTTCATACTCTTTGCGGTGGCGCGACTGTGCGATCCCGAACCGGTACTCGCCGAGGACGATCGCCGGCAATTCAATGCTTGCCGCATCGCGGAAGAGCCGGACCGCCGCCGGGTCATCGTCGGCTATCGCGGAAAGAGCATTCGTATCCAGGATCATCTCCGGATCACGCCCAATCCTCCGGCTCAATCTGCTCGAACTCGCGCTTCATCACCCCGTTGATGCGCGCCGTCTCCTTTTGAAGATGTTTCAGGCCCCCCCCGAGCCGGACCCAGGGCTTTGGCTCATTTTTTGAGGCGGCGCCCAATTTCTCTTCCACAGCTTCGGTGACAAACACGCGCAGCGCGATACCGCGTTGCGCCGCGACCGACTTGGCGCGGCGGAAAATGCGGTCGGGGATTTCCAGCGTCGTCTTCATATTAGGAGATTCCCATATTTATGGGAGCACGTCAATTGTACGACTCAGAATATTCCCCTACACGTTCACGGCTTTGCCTTCGACGCTGGAGTAGGCGTCGAGGAGGGCTTCGGCGACGGTGGGGTGGGCGTGGATGGTGAACATCATTTCCTCGACCGTGGCCTCGAGTTCCAGCGCGGTGACGGCTTCGGCGATGATCTCCGTGGCGTAGGGACCGATGATGTGGACGCCGAGGATCTCGCCGTACTTCGCGTCGCTGACGACCTTCACGAAGCCGTCATGCGCGTCGAGGATGGTGGCCTTGGAGTTGCCGACGAAGGGGAACTTGCCGGTTTTGACCTGGTATCCCTTCTCGCGGGCCTGGGCTTCCGTCATGCCGACGCTGGCGATCTGCGGCTCCGTGTAGGTGCAGCCGGGGATGCGGGCGCGGTTGACGGCGCGGGCGTATTTGCCGGCCAGCCTGGCGGCGACGACGAGCCCAGCCATCGAGCCGGAGTGCGCCAGCAGGGGCATTCCGGCGACGATGTCGCCGATGGCGTAGATGCCGGGTTCGGTGGTCTCCATCCACTCGTTGGTGAGGATGAAGCCGCGGTCGGGCTTGATGCTGGTCTTGTCCAGGCCTACGTCGGCGGTGCGCGGCGAGCGGCCGACGGCGACCAGGACCTTTTCCGCCTGCTTCTGCTGCGGCTTGCCGTTCGAGTCGGTCCAGGAGACGAGCGCGCCGTCCTTGTTCTTCACGATTTTCGTGTCCTTGATGCCAAGGCTGACGTCGATCGAGCGTTTTTTGAAGAGGCGCAGGAGTTCCCTGGAGATTTCCTCGTCCTCGACCGGGACGACGCGCGGCAGCATTTCCAGAATGGTGACGTCGGCGCCGAAGCTCTTGAAGAGCGACGCGAACTCGACTCCCACGGCGCCCGAGCCGATGACCACCAGCGACTTGGGCATGTCGGCGATCTTCAGGATTTCGTAGTTGGTCAGGATGGTTTCGTCTGCCTTGTAGCCGGGCAACATGCGCGCGTCGGAGCCGGTGGCGAGCACGACCTTCTTCGCATTGACGGTGTCGGCTTTGCCGTCGGAGAGCTTGACGTCGACGCTGAAGACGCCGTTTTGGGCCGGGCCGGTGAGCTTGCCGAAGCCTTTGAAGGTGGCGATCTTGTTCTTCTTCATCAGGAAGTCGAGGCCCTTGGTATGGCGGCCGATGACGTCGTCCTTGCGGGCGATGACGTTCTTCCAGTTGAGTTTGGGCGCGGCGACGTCGATGCCGTAGCGGTCGGCGTGCTTGAGGTGGTCCCAGATCTCGGCGGTGAAGAGCATGGCCTTGGTGGGGATGCAGCCCCAGAGCAGGCAGGTGCCGCCCAGGCGGTCGTTGGCGTCGATGAGCGCCACCTTGAGGCCGTATTGCGAGGCGCGGATTGCGCAGGTATAGCCGGCCGGCCCGCCGCCCACCACTACCACATCGAAGATCGTGTCTGCCAAGGAAGCTCCTGTTCAGGCGTAAATTACGCAACCTTTCGATTTTACGCCGGGTGGGGACGGGAGCATGATCGAGGTCTGATGAGCGGTGGTTTGCGGTCCTGCCAGCCCGACAGATAAAAACCGCGAGACGTTTTGCGGTGGGCGCGCAGGGCGAACCTGGTTTATTATGATCCCGTAAACTAATTAATCAGTTTACGGGGAGGAGGGCAGATGAAAACACAGCGGAAGGCTCCTTCCACGATGATCTCTGCTCTTACGGCGCGGACTCAACTGGGACAAATCCTTGAGCGGGTGAAGACGAAGAATGAGCGGTTCATCATCGGCCGCCGTGGCCAGCCGCAGGCCATCGTCATGGGGATCGAAGATTACATCGACACCGTTGCGCCCGCCCCGGACTGGCTTGAAAAGGCGTGGGCCGAAGCGAAGAAAAACGGTACGGACAAGCTGACCGTGCGAGAGATTGACCGGGAGATTGCGGAAGCTCGGAGCGAGGCGTCGCGCAGGAAGGCAAAGAGAGCTTCGTAGTGAGATTGATCGTCGTGGATACGAACGTTCTGGTATCCGCGCTGCACTCGAAGAAGGGCAACGAGGCGCTGGTTCTTCGTTTGGCGCTCTCGGGGCCGTTTCATATCGGCCTATCGGCCGCGATCCTTGCCGAGTACCGTGAGGTTCTTACGCGACCTCGCTTCAAATTCTCCAGGCTGACCCTCGAAGCGCTCTTTTCGGAACTGCAGGCGCGATCCAGGCTTGTCAATCCGTTCCATCGGGTTGAGGCGTCTCCCGACCCCGCAGACAATCGGTTTCTCGAGTGCGCGGAGGCGGCCAACGCCGAGTTTCTGATTACCGGAAACAAGCGGCATTTTCCTCAAATCTGGAAGGCTACTAAGATCGTCAATGCCCGGGAGTTCCTGGAGCAAGTCGTGCCGCTCTGAGACGGTCTCTTTGGGTATAGATCCGGATAAACCGGAACCTTCGAGCGAAGACTTCCATGCGGTTTTCGTGAAGATTGTCGCGATGTGAGGGGGAAGGCGTTCCCTGCGCCTACGCTGCTTCCTGCCGGCGGAGCTCCAACTCTGCAATGGAGCGGAGGATGGTGCTCTTCAGCTCCATGAAGGTGGGATCGCGAGGATCGATGTTGGCGGACTCCTCCAGCCGCTGGAGCGTGGAGCGAAGGAGACTAACGAGGGAAGGAGAGGTGGGAAAGGTTGCATCCATGCGCGGCCCTCAAGCTGAGACGCTGCATGCCACCGCCGCGTTGCCCAATTTGCTGGTGCAGCGCTTCCGGCGATGCCGATTCTGCCACGAGGATGCGCGGTTGACCCTGGTCGCGGAGAGACGATAACCCGCTTAATAGGAGGGTGATGAAAAAGGCGGCTCAGCGCAGGAAAGCAGACCTCAGGGGCTAAAGCCCGGCTGATTCTGTGGCTCTTATGGCACGGATAAATCCGTGCCCTTAACGAAAAAGCGCATTTGTCAACATTCTCTTAATAGGCGATGTATACGCCCCTGTCCACCCATTGGCGGCTCTTGATCTGCTGCATCATGAAGTCCGCCACGTCGGCGCGGGAGATACGCATGCCGCGGGGCGGCAGCGCGTCGCCATCTACGCGAAACTTTCTGCGCGCGGGGCCGTTGGTCAGCATGGGCGGCATCACCATGGTCCAGTCCAGGCCGCTGGCCGAGAGCGTGCGCCACTGGGCTGCCTGATCGCGGGAGGGCCACTTGAAAATGACTTGATAGAGCAGACTGCGGAGCAGCCAGCGAACCGGCGCGGGTTGCGCCGCGAGCGAGCTGGATAGAGCACTGGCTCCGCCGAGCACGATGATGCGCTTTACCCCGGTCTGGCGCATCGCGGTAACAATCAGCGGGACCGCCCGCTCCAGAAGGTCCTCCCTGCGCAGGGAACGGGCACCGAGTGTGGACAGGACAACGTCTGCGCCTTCGACGGTCTGGCGGACTGCCATGGGATCCAGCGCGCTGCCCACCACCACGTGCACGCGTTCCCGCAGGCGGAACTTCTCCGGCGCGCGCAGCAGCGCGGTGACGTGGTATCCGGCGGCCAGGCACCGACTGGTAAGCAGTTGTCCAGTAGCCCCACTTGCTCCGAAGAGGGAGACGTTCATCTCCACCTCCTCCCACGGGCCCGATTTTCTATATGTCCTATTATCCTCCGCGGAGGGCGATCTTCTGTTCAAAAAGTGGGCTGGCTATGCAATTGAAAGTGCGCAGTTTGTTGCGTATTCCCACGCAAACGCCAGGACACCGCGGCGCACGATGGCAGGTTGCCTGTGGAGAACGACGAAAACCGGGTCGCCAACGTGAGTGTGGTGCTGGGATTTGCTGCTTATTCGGGAATCCGCGTCTGGTTTTCTAAATCAGGACCGAAGCCTAACGTGTCGGCTACGCGATAGATCGGCCAGTAATCCACATTTCCGCCGACAACGACTACTGCTACTAGGTATTTTCTCTTTTTCTTAATGATTCTTAGAAGTAGTCGTCGCGGAATCGGGAGGTCGGGGAATGCCCGCACCTACGTGGTGCGAAGCGTATCGCTCCTATCCTTCGCGATGGGACTACGAAGGATAGGGCACCCGGGTTGGGATTAGACCCACGCTTTCCACAAAGAAAGCTATCGCGTGCACAGGCTGTGAGTCACTAGAATCGAGAGGCCGACAGTAGGTGGAGTACCCAAGGCACGGGATTTCGGTGTACAGTTTGGCCAGCATCCCGTTTCGAATGTAATTCTCCGGAGAAGCCGTATGACGCCAGCAACCCAGGATGCAGCCGCAGTAAAGAACCAGGAGCCTCAGATGACCATGACAGGTGCGCCCACCGGAAATCTTGAAATTACCGTCTCCCGCGCGGAGCTCGTGCGCGAGCTGACGGCGGCGCAGTCGGTGGTCGAACGCAAGACGACGATTCCCATCCTGTCGAACTTCTTGTTCGAGGCCGTGGACGACAAGCTGACGATCACCGCGACCGATCTGGACCAGTCGATCCGCACCAGTTGCCCGGCGAAGGTGAAGAAGCCGGGCGCATGCACCATTCCTGCACGCAAGCTGTTCGATTACATCAAGCTGCTGCCGGAAGGCGACATCTCCATCAAGCTGATGGACAACCACTGGGTGCAGATCCGCGCCGGCCGTTCGAACACCAAAATGGTGGGGATGGCGCGAGCGAACTTCCCCATGGTGCCGGAGTTTCCGGTGGCGGGCGCATTCAAGATCGCAGCGAGCTCGTTGCGCAACATGATTGCAAAGACCATCTTCGCCATCTCCAACGAAGAAAGCCGGTACACGCTGAATGGCGCGCTGCTGGTGCTGAAGGCCGAGTCGATGGCGATGGTGGCGACCGATGGGCACCGCCTGGCGCACATCGAGAAGCTGGGCGAGCAACTGGAAGGCATCTCCGGCGAGAAGAAGACGCTGATCCCACGCAAGGCGCTGAGCGAGTTGCAGTCGCTGCTGAACTCGACCGAGGCGGAGAACCTGGAGTTTGCCGACGATGAGCAGACGCTGTTCTTCCGCGTAGGCGGGCGGGTGCTGACCAGCCGCAAGCTGACCGGGCAGTTCCCCAACTACGAGGCAGTGCTGCCAAGGGACAACAACAAGTTCGTGGTGGTGCGCAGCGAAGACCTGATGGGATCGATCCTGCGCGTGGCGCAGTTTGCCGACGAGCGTTCGGGCGCCATCAAGATTCGGCTGGAACAGAACGAGCTGAAGCTGTCTTCATCGTCGACGGACACGGGCGAATCGGAAGACTCGATTGAGACGCCGTATAACTATGATCCGCTGGTGGTGGGCTTCAATAGCCAGTACCTGCTGGACTTTCTGAAGGCGATCGGCAACACGGGCGAGGTGCGGCTGGAGTTCAAAGACGCGCAGAGTGCCGGCCAGATGCGGCCGGAAGACGCCAATGAGGACGTGAAGTACCGCTACATTCTGATGCCCATGCGGATCTGAGGTGCTGCCATACCAACTCGTCGTTGTTACCTTAGAATGTGGTAGGCGCCACAAGGTCGCCCTGCGTGCAACTACATCAAGTAGTCGCCGTGTGGAGTTCTATCAACGCCATACTCCTCCCCGTCCTCGGCTTCATCACCTATCGGAGACAAAAGAAGAAGGCGGCTTTCGAAACCGCCCTCAACAACGCCCTTGCCAGAGCCAGTCTTATACCGCATCAGATAACAGCCCTCAGGCTCAACTTTCTAGAGGCGGTAGTGAAGCACCAGCTAACAATGAAATTAGACCGTTGACGCTGGCACCGGTGAGGTACGCCTGGAGTTCAAAGACGCGCAATCCGCCGGCCAGATGCGCCCCGAACACGCCGGCGAAGACGTGAAGTACCGCTACATCCTGATGCCGATGCGGATCTGAGTCTCACAGGGCCAAAGGGTGGTAGTAGTTACGGGGGTTTCAATATGTGGCGATGTGCGGTTGCGGTCGGGATGCTGGCTCTGATGTCAGCCCCAGCGGGCGGGGCGGCGCAGAGCGAGATCGGGGTGCCGACGAGTTTTGAAGTTGTGTCGATACGCCCGGTGCCGCCTGACAGTATGGGAACAATCTCCGAACCCAGGGGGACGGAGTTTCGAGCGCAAGCGATGCCGTTGTCGGTATTGGTGCAGATGAGCTTCGGGATCAATCCGAACCAGATGGTGATACCCGACTGGGCGCAGTCGGTGAAGTTCGACATCGCTGCGAAGACGGGCAGCGCAGTTCCGCTGACCTATGAGCAGATGAAGCCTCTGATGCAGAAGATGATGGCAGGGCGCTTCGGGATGACATTCCACCGCGAAACGCGGGAGGTGCAGGGATACGACATGGTGCCAGCGAAGAATGGGCTGAAGCTGACGCCGGCGAAACCGGGCGCCACGAAAGGCGGAAGCGGAGGACCGGGCGCCATCAGTATGCCGAGCGCAACGATGAAATCGTTCGCCGGAATGCTGACTAGCAGGCTGGAGCGTCCGGTGGACGATAGGACGGGCGCCGAGGGAGACTATGAGGTGAAGCTGCGATTTGCTCCCGAAGGTGATGAAGATTCGGCGCTGCCCTCGATCTTCACGGCGTTGCAAGAGGAGATGGGAATCCAACTGAAGTCGGCGAAGGTGCCGGTGGAGATGGTCGTCATCGATCATCTGGGCAAGACCCCTACGGAAAACTGAAGCCGGTTCCATTCACGCGGCTTCATCGCATGGGTGGGTTTCACTACCGTCTTATTCCCGCAGTTTGCGCGCGTGAGTGCTTTCTGTTTCGATGACCTCGATACACCGCAGCAGGCCCGCATCGCTGGTCAGGATGGTCCAACCGTTATGCACGGCCGCAGCGCAAAGCAACATGTCGACCTCGCCGCACTGAACGCCAGCGCGGCGACAGAGGTTGTCGAGCCGCGCGGCCTCCACATAGATCGCCGTCGTCAGCGGCTCATCGGGAAACACCGAGAGCGCGTCGCGGAGCTTTTCAAACTGCCTGGTATCGGCAATGCCCGACAGCAATTCCTGTCGCACCGGCCCCACTATTACCACGCGGCCGTCGCGGACCGCCTCTGAGAGAGTGGCAACCAGGCGCTGTTCCTTTTCGCTCAACGCGGCCAAGCCTTTGCGTCGCCGTAGCGACAACGACCACACGCAGGTATCCGCCAGGACTTTCAACGGTCTTGTCCAACCCGGTCAAGCTGACGGCTGCGGCGGTAATCGTAGGACTTGTCAAAGTCGATCGTGCCGAACAGGTCCAGCACGGCCAACTGCTTGCGGCGTGCGACGTACTCCTCCAACGCCACCGTGACGGCCTGCTTCTTGGTGCCGTGTCCGCCGATGCGCCGGGCTTCTTCGATCAGTTGGTCATCAAGTGCCAGATTCGTCGCCATCGAACCCACCTCCCAATGTAGATTGTATTACACAATTGAGTGTGTGAGCGAACGTTGGTTGAGAGTTTACCGGCTAGGGACGAAAGGCGACGGGTCGCGGATGGCATTCTCTTCGGCAGGATCCTGCACCGAAGAATGCTGCCCACCCGCCTCCGGTTCCTCGATTCTTCGGTGTAAAAGAGAGTCATATGGCTCGAGTTGCAGCTTGCGGGGCGATGGGGCTGGCGTTGCTGGTGGGCGGGGCTGTGTGCGGGAGTGTGCGCGGGCAGAGTCCGCCGACGGGCAGGCCACCCGATACGCTTCCCGACAATCCGGAGAAGCCGCCGACGCCGCTGGAGTTCTGGCACGATGGCAAGGATGCGTTGTCGGACAGGCTGGCCGATGCGGTGTACACGGCCCTGGCGCACTGCGCAGACTTCATCCCCAGCAGCGGGAAGCAGCCGGGCAGCCTGCTGGTCGAGATTCCGGCGAATGTGAACGGGCGGCAGGTGGGCAAGCGCACCCGCGTGTCGTACACCGTCACCTATTCCACCGCTGACGGCCACGCGATCGGCACCAGCACGGGATCCTGCTGGGGCGATCAACTGGATGTGTGCGCCAACCAGATTGTGAAGCATGCGCAGGTTGCGGCGCTCAAGGTGAAGTAGCTCGCCGCCGGGGCGGCAGATATTTGTTGCGGCACAGCAATCTGGGCGTATAAAGGGGGCGTTCCACAAGGGGCCCCTGCCATGAAGAGTTGCATCGCCTTTTTCCTCTGCCTGTTTTTCCCTCTCACCTGTTTCGCCGCCGATGCCAACAGCTACAAGGTCGTCTACGACGGCGGTTCGCTGCAAAACGCAAAAGCCGGGTCCGATGTGCAGCTTGTGATCGAGCCGACCCAGGTTCGCATTGTTCGCGGCAAAGAAGAGCTGGCGGTCATTCCCGCGGCGTCCATCACGGAAATCTCCTACGGACAGGATGTGCATCGCCGGGTGGGCGCAGCCATCGGTCTTGCCTTCGTGTCGCTTGGGATCGGCGCTCTGATGCTCCTCGCCAAATCCAAGAAGCACTACATCGGCCTTACCTGGGCCGACGGCGACAAGAAGGGCGGGTTCGCGATGCAATGCGACAAGAACGACTATCGCGGCGAACTCGCGGCGCTCGAAGGCATCACCGGCAAGAAGGCGGTCGACTCCGACGCCATGACGGTGAAGAACTAGCGCACTGCCCAGCGGAGGTCGCGAACCGGCGCACTACGCGATGGCGTGTTCCAGCCTGTCCAGAAGCGGCTCCTGCTCCGGGCGGATGTGCTGGCGGGCCTGGGAGATGGTGAACCAGCGGCCCTCATCCACCTCGGGAATCTCGACCATCCGGCGCGAGCGGGGCGGCCACTCGACCTGGCAGGTGTTGCTGACCAGCTCGGAAGGGTCGCAATCGCCTGCGAACGCCCACACGCGGACCAGCTTCCCGCTGCGCTGCCGGATGGTGCCGAGGTCCGCGAATGGGCCGACGGGTGCGAAGCCGGTCTCCTCGCGAAATTCGCGCTGTGCGGCCGCGAGGGGGTCTTCGTCGGAAGTGTACTCGCCCTTGGGAACGCCCCAGGCTCCTTTTTTCCTGCCCGCCCAGTAGGGTCCGCCGGGATGCACCAGGAAGACCGCGAGGGCTGCTCCCTGGCGGCGATAGAGCAACAGGCCTGCACTGTGTTTGGGCATCGTGATCCCCCCTACTGCCATTCCGTTCGGCGCGACGGTATCCACAGCTTTGCCGTGAGCACGCCAAACAGGAATCCGCCGAGGTGCGCGAAGTAGGCGACGCCGCCGGTCTGCACCTGTCCAGCCACCTGGCCCGCGTTGAATAGCTGCAGCAGGAACCAGAAGCCGATCAACAGGATCGCGGGAATGTATGTGATACGAACGAAGAGCACGATCCAGAGCGCGGTGCGGATGCGGTCGCGCGGATAGGTGACGAGGAACGCGCCCATGACGGCGGCGATGGCTCCGCTGGCGCCCAGGTTGGGGATGCGCGAGGTGGGCGCGGCCAGCACCTGAGCCAGCATGGCGACGATGCCGCCGATCAAATAGAAGGCGAGGAAGCGAAAGCGGCCCATGGCGTCTTCGATGGCCGGCCCGAAGGCCCAGAAGAAGATCATGTTGCCGAGGATGTGCATCCAGCCGGCGTGCAGGAACATGGCCGTCAGCAGGGTGATCCAGTCGTGCCCGGAGACGATGCGGCGCGGGATTGCGGACCACACGTAGACGAAACGCTCGCCGTAGGTCAGCTCCAGGAAGAACGCATAGGCGTTGGCTGCGATGAGCACGATTGTGACCACGGGCCACCGCGACGTGCGCCGCGACGCATCCCCCAGCGGAATCATCGCACCCATGCGTTTCTCCTGTTAAGTGGTTGGATCCGAAACAAGTGTGGTCAACTCAGTCAAAAGCTTGGACGAGAATGCTTGTTTTGGAAGATGTTCCTCGTGCCAGATATCTGTCTGCTGATCTATGAAGCGATAGAACTCAACATGATCGTCAAAGACTTCGATTGTGCGATTGGACCAGGAAAGGTTGAAAGTGCTCCAATACCCTCTCGCCACGCCATCGGGAAGTGGACAACGACTTTGGCAGGCTGCCAACAGATCGCGGACATTCGCGACGACGTTTGGGTCAAAGGGCTCAGGGCTTGCTGCGATAATCCGATCGATTTCAACTCCAACCGCATCCCAGTCTTGAAACCGCATATTCTCAACGATACAGTCGAGATTGGTCGCAAAGAAGGGGGCCAGATGAAAACGCAGGCGAAGACTCCGAAGCTTCCTACTGAAGCCCTGGCCCCACCGGTCCCTGATCTTAAGGCCTATCTGCTTGGCGGCCCTAAATTCGACGACTTCGAGGTCGAGCGCGACGGTGATACTGGCCGTGCAGAGGAAATCTCGAACCTCGAACCTAGTACCTAGCTACTGCCTGAGTTCTACTTCGGTTGCGCCCTGGCCGCCCTGGTTGTGGGGCGGCTCGGTGACGCTGGCGACGTGCGGATGGTTGCGCAGGAACTCGCGCAGCGTGCGCCGCAGCACGCCCATTCCGGTGCCGTGGACGATGCGGACGCGCGGCAGCCCGGCCATGAACGCGTGATCGAGAAAGCGCGACACTTCCTCTTCGGCCTCGTCAGCGGTGCGGCCGATGACGTTGATCTCCGATGACATGGAGCCGGGATCGCTGGCGGTCTGGATGGTGACTCCGCCGCGACGGCGCGCGGCCTCCACAGGCGTGACCGCGACCACCGGCGTCACCTCGGCGATGTCACTCTGCGCGACGCGCATCTTCAGATTCCCGACGGTGCCGACGGAGACTTCGTAATGTTGCGGGTCGATGATGCGCACGACGCGGGCTTCGCGGCCCAGGCTCTTCAGCTTGACCAGGTCGCCGGGCTTGATGTTCTTCGGCGCGATTGCACGCACGCCCGGCGGAGCGGCGGGATCGTTGCGGTCTGCGCCGGTGGTATGCGCGAGCACGGTCTGGCCGAACTGCTCAGAGAACTCGCGGCGCGCGCGGGCAATGCGCGTGGCGGAGTCGCGCTGGACCTTCTTCGCCAGCGCCTTGTCGTCGATCCCCTGGACGATCTCCTTGAGTTGGTACTCGACGTCGTCGATCAGCGACTTCAGCTTGGCTTCGAGCTCTTTGGTGCGCGTCTTCTGCTCCGCGCGGCCTTCGAGTTCGAGCGCCATGCGCGCTCGGGCGAGTTCCTTCTCGCGCAGCTGGATTGCTTCGCGCTCGGCTGCAATCTCGTTGAGCTGCGCGTGGAGCTGGTCCAGCAGCTCGCCGATGTCGGCGGCCTGGGTGGTGAGATTTGTTCGCGCGGAGGTTACGATTTCTGCGAGCAGGCCCAGCCGCTCCGCGATGTTCAGTCCGGCAGATGCGCCGGGAACGCCCATGCGCAGTTGGTAGGTGGGCGAGAGTGTCGCCTGGTCGAACCCAACCGCGGCATTCAGCACGCCTGGCCGGTTCGCGGCGTAGACCTTCAGCGAGGTGAGGTGGGTGGTGATGCAGGTCCACGCGCGCAGGCCAAGAAAGTGCGCGGCGACGGCGACCGCCAGCGCCGAGCCTTCCTCGGGGTCGGTGGCGGAGCCGAGTTCGTCGAGCAGGACGAGCGAATCCTCCGTGGCCAGCCGGGCTATTCGATCCACATTCACGACGTGCGCGGAGAAGCTGGAGAGGTTCGACTCGATGGACTGCGCGTCGCCGATGTCCGCGTAGATCGCCTTGAACAGCGGCAGCGTGGCGGCTTCTGCCGGGACGGGCAGGCCGGCCTGCGCCATGAGCGCGAGCAGGCCGGTGGTCTTCAGCGCGACGGTTTTGCCGCCAGTGTTGGGGCCGCTGATGATCAGTTGCCGCGCATCCGGCTCCAGCGCCAGGGTGATGGGCACAGCCGCCGCGCCCGAGCGGCGCAGGCGCAGCTCCAGCAGCGGGTGGCGGGCACGGGTGAGTCGCAAGCCCATCCGTTCGACGTTCTCCGTTCTCCGTTCTACGTTTTCCACCACCCCACCTGCCCTGCTCTCAACGGAAAACGTAGCACGGACAACGGGCAACGCCTGCCCCACCGCCGGACGCACGCAGTCGAGCGAGTTGGCGAAGCGCCCGCGGGCGAAGTGGGCTTCAATCTCCGCGAGGATGGCCGTGCCGCGCAGGATTGCGTCGGCCTGCGTGCCAATTGCGTGGGTCATGGCGACCAGGATGCGGTGGACTTCGCGCTGCTCTTCGTCCAGCAGGCGCTGCAGTTCGTTGTTCTGCTCGATGGTCTCCAGCGGCTCGACGAAGACCGTCTGCCCGGACGAGGACGAGCCGTGGATGACGCCGGGAACCTTGCGGCGGAACTCCGCCTTGACCGGGATGACGAAGCGCTCGCCGCGCACGGTGATCAGGTCTTCCTGGGTCGAGCCCTCGCTGGCGAGCGCGCGCAGCGATTTGCGCAGGCTCTCCTCGATGGAGCGATGCTGGCGCTCCATCGCGCGGCGGATGCGGCGCAGCTCGTGGCTGGCGTCATCGGACAAGCTGCCGTCGGGCTCGACCTTGCCGCGCAGCGATTCGAGCAGCGGCGCGAAGTCGTGTTCCGCGAGCGGCGCGGAGAGAGCCGCGATGCCGGGCCAGTTGCGATTGCGGCCTGCATCGGCCTTCAGCAGCGCGCGCCAGCCGGCCAGCCGCTCGATGACGGCCAGCAGCGCATTGATCTGCGTGCCTTCGAGCGCGGTGCCCTCGATGCGCGCCTGGTCGAGCAGGTCCGCGGGATCGAACAGGCCGTGGAAGTCGAACGCGCCGCCACCGGTAAGGAAGTCGCGAATCTCCGCGGTGCGCTGCTGCTGGTCGTCGATCCAGGCAGCGTCCGCGGAGGGTTCCAGCGCCAGCACCCAGGCGCGGCCGAGGGGCGATGCGGCGTGGCCGGCGATGTGCTCGCGCAGCCGCGGCCACTCCAGTGCGGCGGCGCTGGATTCGGCGAGAGGCGAAGGAATGTCAGGCAGTAAGCTCATCGCGCTTCCAGTTCCATGGTAGACGCGCGCCTGCCGCTGCGTGCGGCGAAGATCGACGGTCGGTGGCCGACAGCAGAAATCAATGGTTTTGCCCCCCGGACTGCGATACCATTTCGCAATACAGGGAGCCTAGTCCTTCATGCGAGTTTCAAGCCTGTTGTGCGTCTGTCTGCTGTTATCTTCTTCCGCTGCGCTCACCGCCGATAGCAAGAAAGCCTCCGACTACCCGCTGCGCATCCGTATCTTTAGCCGCAACGAGACCACCTTCTATCACAACCGCATTGAAGAGGAAGCAAAAGGCGAAGGCCGCGCCGACCTGTTTGAGAATGGTGTGCCGCACGGGGTGGACTTCAGCTTCGCATGTTCGGAAAAGCTGCGGGCGTCCTTCGGCTACACCACCTATCCCGCAAAGTGGAAGAAGCTGGGCAAGCAGCTGACCGTCCTCGCTCCCGTCTTCGGCAAATCCAATACCTACTTCACCTGCGACCTCGACGCCGACGTAAAGGACTTTGTCTACGTCAGGCACAACGACAAACTGCAGTCGGAGCCGGTGGAGAAGTACCAGGCCTGGATGGTGAAACACAACTACGATCCGGAGCACGGCAAGGAGACGCCCGTAAACGTGGCGCCGGACGAGGCCGAGCCCGGCGCGCCAACTGGGGCTCCGCCTACTCCATAAGCCTGCGGGCCGCCCGCGCCATGCTGTACTCTCGTCCCATGCTGCGACTTCGCATCGCCGTGTTTTGCGCGCTGGCTGCTGCGTCGGCGAGCGCCTTTGCGCAGCCGCCTGCAAGCCGCTCTCCACGGCTGGTGCTGATCGACCAGGACGGCTCCGGGCCGGGCGGATCGAACCAGATGGCGATGATGGTGCTGCTGCAGTCGCCCGCGGTGAAGGTGCTCGGGATCACCCAAGTCAGCGGCAACGCGTGGGAGCCGGAAGAGGTGGCGCACACGCTGCGCATGTTGGAGCTGGTTGGGCGCAGCGACGTGCCTGTGGTTCCCGGGGCGATCTTCCCGCTGCTGCGCACGGAGCAGGAGTCGAAACTGGAGCAGGCGCAGATCGGCACGTTCGACTGGTACGGCGCATTTGGCGATCTGGGCGCGAAGACCAACTCGGAGCCGTATCACGGGCCGTATGTTGTGCCTCCGCTCGCGGAAGGCGAGCCGAAGAGCAGGCCGCTGGACGAGGATGCTGCGCACTTCCTGATCCGGCAGGTGCACGCGCATCCGCATGAGGTGACGATCTACGCGGCCGGCCCGCTGACCAACATCGCGCTGGCGCTGGCGATTGACCCGCACTTCGCGGAGCTGACCGCGGGCATCCGGATCATGGGCGGCAGCCTGGCGCCGCAGACGGACGATCCCGAATTCGCCACTCACCCGCGGCACGAGTTCAACTTCTGGTTCGATCCCGAGGCGGCGCACATGGTGCTGCGCGCGCCGTGGCCGCGCATTGACCTGACCGACGTGGACATTTCGGTGAAGACGATGTTTACGCAGGCCATGCTGGACGAGATTGCCCGCTCGCAAAGCCCGGCCGCGCAGTATGTCGCCAAGTACACCACCGACCGCTACTACATGTGGGACGAGTTGGCGGCCGCCGCGCTGCTTGACCCCAGCATTATTACGAAGGAACAGATTTTGTACCTCGACGTCGATACCGAGCGCGGGCCAAACTACGGCGATACGCTGAGCTGGGCGGCGGCGACCCGGCCGCAGGTGACGCTGCAGCCGGTGCATGTGCAAGTGGACCTGGACCTGAAAAAGTTCAATCGGATGTTTGTGGAGTTGATGCAGGCTCCGCCGGTGAAGCCTTAGGGCCACGCACGGCCGGAACTAATCCGGTGTGCGGCGCGTATTTCTATCTGGAACTCCGTACGTGGAAGGAGGCAAACGATGGTGTGTCAATCCTGTGGCAATCCGGCGGCGGAGGGTGCGTTTTGTTCCCGGTGTGGAGCGGCGCTGCAAGCAGCGGGGGCTCCGAATCCGAATCCAGCAGTGCCTCCAGGCGCTACTCCATATCCGACGTACGGAGTGCCGGTGGTTTACGAGCATCGCGTGCAGCGGCATGTGCAGACGCTGGGCATTCTGTGGATCGTGTACGGCGCGTATCGCGCTCTGGGCGGGATCCTGGCCGCCGCGATCCTGATGGGCCTGTCGGTCCCGGGATTCTTCGGCAACTGGGGCGGGATGCACGGATCGCCGCTGCCGTTTATGGGGCACGTTCCCTTCATGGGCGTCATCGGGGCGTTTGTGGCTTTGGTCGCGCTGGTGTTTTCGGTGTTCTCGTTTGTGGTTGGGTACGCGCTGACCCAACGCAAACCATGGGGCAGGATCCTGGCCATCGTGCTGGCGATTCTGCAGCTCATCAAGCTTCCTTTCGGCACGGCGCTGGGCATCTACACGCTGTGGGTGCTGGCGCCGTCGGCGTCGGGCGTGGAGTACGACGCCATCGCCGACCGGACCTGACTGCCCTCAGTTCGCCATGCGGTCTGCAATCTCGAACTGAACCTGGCCGGCACAGAAGTCGCATGCCGCTCGATTGGCGCCGTTCGCTACATCCGCCACCGGGAAGGTGCGGAAGCATTCGGGACAGGTCACCACGAACGAGCCCTTGTCGTTCTTCACCCACACCGCCGCCCTCGTGGACCGGTGGGCGCGATCTCGCTTGGGCAGATCGTTCAGCAGTTCGATGATCTTCCCGAAAAGCTCGGGAGGACTGTAGCCGCCCTTGGGGAAGAACGCATCAGCTAAAACGCTGTCGGGAACCATGACCCCGGAGAACTCCCCTGAGATCACGATCACCGGAATCAGCGGAAATCGCTTGCGAACTACCGACAGGAACTCGAAGCCGTTCATATTCGGCATTTGCAGGTCGGAGATGATCATGTCCGGCAGGGACATCTTCAGGGCGGCCAGCCCCTCAAAGCCATCCTCAGCGCACAGGACCTCGTATCCCTGCGACTCCAGCACCAGCCTGCCCAACTCCCGCAAACGCTGCTCGTCGTCGACGATCAGAACGCGGTATCTGAATGAACTTGCCGGCAATCTGCCACCCAATCCTGTCCTGAAGGTTACAGGTCAGTGTACCGCAACCGTCGGGTAGACGACGGTTGCGATTTCCAGCCGGGTGCGTCGGTCAGTCGTCGACCGGAATATATGCCCGCGGCGCCGCGCGCTTTGCATCCTATGGACTGAACCCTAGAACGGAGACCCTTTGCAAAACCGCACGAACTGGAAACTGTCCCTGCTCGCCGGGGGCATCGCCCTCGCCTGCTTCACGGCCCCCGCCATCGCTCAGATTCATGTCTATATAGGTGGCGCGCCACCGCCGCTGCGCCGCGAGGTGCGTCCTGCCATGCCCGGAGCAGGCTATGTCTGGACGGACGGATACTGGGGCGACCGCGGAGGCCGCTATGTTTGGATTGGCGGCACCTGGCAACGGCCACCGTACGCCGGCGCCTACTGGAGCCATCCGCACTACGACCACTACCAGCAGGGCTGGCAGATGCACGAAGGACATTGGGACCGCGAAGACCACGACCCACACCACGACTACGGCAAGCGCTAACTCTTAGCCTTGCTGCAGCAACTGCTGGATCTGCCCCACATCTCACCCGGGATGTGGGGCAAACTTGTCGGGCTCACGGATGTCAGAGCCTTCCATCCATTTCGGCAGGAGCCCAATTTGTTCACCCCGGGGCGCGCAGTCGTGCGTGTTCTCCATCGGCGAGGTGGCGAATGAATCAACGGGTGGCCCGGAAGAAGCTCCATTTGGCGACGGCCGGTTTAGCGTGCCTAGCTCCTGGTGCTGCACAACCTCGTGCCCAGGTTCTGCATGCGACCGGGCCGCTGCCCTCGTTTGAGGCGGCTACGATCAAGCCAGCGATCGAGGGCAGAGCGGTCCTATCCGTCGGCACACCCGGCGAGTCTCGTCGTCATCAACAGCATCGAGAAGCCGTCGGCAAACTGACCGCGACGTGACGAACCTCACGCCGCTTTCCCTGCGCCCGACGTAGACTTGTAGCCATGAACTTTCCCGTTACGCGAATGCGGCGGTTGCGCCGGACGGAGGCGCTGCGGGCGCTGGTGCGCGAGACGCATCTGCACCCAGGCGCGCTGATCTGTCCGCTGTTCCTGTGCCCGGGCGAAGGCGTGCGCAAAGAGATCGGGTCGATGCCGGGCGTCTTCAACCTCTCCATCGACGAGGCGGTGAAGGAAGCGGCCGAGTGCGCGGCGCTGGGCCTGGGCGGGCTGCTGCTGTTTGGACTTCCCGCCGAGAAGGACGAGCAGGCCAGCGGCGCCTATGCGGAGCAGGGGATTGTCCAGCAGGGCTTGCGCGCGCTCAAGGCCGACCGCAGGCTCGACCCGCTGGTGATGATTGCCGATGTCTGTCTGTGCGAGTACACGTCGCATGGGCATTGCGGCATCGTGGCTCGGGATAGCGGCCGCGGCCCGGAAGATCTGGCCCACTATCGCATCGAGAACGACTCCAGCGTGGCGCTGATCGCGAAGACCGCGGTGTCGCTGGCAAGGGCCGGCGCGGATGTCGTCGCGCCCAGCGACATGATGGACGGCCGCGTGGAGGCGATCCGCGCGGCGCTGGATGCGGCGCAGTGCGAGGACACGCCGGGCTTCGAACAAGTGCCAATCCTCAGCTACGCGGCGAAGTTCGCCAGTGCGTTCTATGGCCCGTTCCGCGAGGCGGCGGATTCTGCGCCGCAGTTCGGCGACCGGCGCAGCTACCAGATGGACGGGGCAAACCTCCGGGAAGCCATGCGCGAGATCGACCTGGACCTGGCCGAGGGAGCGGACATGGTGCTGATGAAGCCGGCCATGCCGTACCTCGACGTGATCCGCGCGGCGCGCGAGCGCTATGACGTGCCGCTGGGCGCGTACCAGGTTTCGGGCGAATACTCGATGTTGCACGCTGCCTTCGCCCGCGGCTGGCTGGAACCGGAGCGAACCATGCTGGAATCGCTGCTCTCGATCCGGCGCGCCGGGGCGGACTTCATCGTCACCTACTTTGCCAAGGACGCGGCCAAGGCGATGGCCTGAGACAAAGCGAATCCAGCGAACGCGGAGGGGCGGAAGAGAGCACAGAGAAGAGCCTCGCTCCCGTCCGTGTTCTCCGTGGTTGGCCTTTCAAACCTGTGGGGAAAAATGTGGATTGTAGCTAAATATTCACTTGACCTGTATTGAATCTAGCGCTACCTTGTTTCAAATAGAGAATACTGAATTCTCTAGTTCGCCTGAAGTATCTGTGGCATTGGCGAGGTTCGTTTATGGCGACTGTTTCATCACTGGCCCAATCCTTTCGGCATCGTGAAAATCTGGACGGCAGCTGGGACTCGATCTGCCTGCGCTGCTATGCGACCGCAGCCCATACCCACGGGGAGGAGTTGCTGGACGAGGCCGAGCGCGGACACCACTGCGACGAGGAGAGCTGGTTCTTTAAGGAGCCGGGCGGCGCGTTGCCTCCGCGGCGTCACGATGGGCGGCCCGGGGGATTGCGGGAACCGGTGGCGGCCGGACGGCGCGGCTGACGTTGCCGTCTGGCCACTTTCGTGCGGTTGAAGGACCCCAGGCCAAAGCCCGCAGGGTTTATCGGCCGTATTTGTGGGTTGAACGCAAAGGCCAATGCGGGGATTCTTTCTGTCCCAGCCAGCAAGCTGGCCTGGGACCGTTCGCTGCGCTCAGAAGGACAGGCTTCGCGGGCTGTTGCCCAGCTTGAGGCCGATGTGACGTAGAGCACATTGGCGGGCGCGCGGCGGGCGTATAACTCCATCCACGAAGCTGACGGGCGAAACCGCGGCGCGAAGTGGAGGATTACGATGAGTGTTTCTCAAAAGCGATACGCTGTCGCGGCGATGGCGGTTGCAGCGCTACTGGCGGCGGGCTGTTCCGGGTCGGCTCCATCCAGTAGTGAGTCCGCCACGGTAACGCCTGCGGCACCTGCGGTGACGATTACGGCGAAGACGGCGTTTGGCAAGATGTATCCGTCGGCGCTGGCGTGGGCTTCAGACGTCGAATTTCTGACGGAGAAGCCGGACGACGTGGCCGGGTTCAAGAACGAAGCGGGCAAAGCCGCGATGTGGGAGGCGACGTTTGCCTCTCCGAGCCTGCACCAGTACAAGGTGTACACGTACTCGGTGGCCACCGTGCTGCCGGAGGTCCACCGAGGCGTTTCGGCGAACGTGGCGCTGCCCTGGCCGGGCGAATCGCGCGACGCGATGCCGATCGACCTTTCGCTGTTCACCGTCGACTCGGATGCGGCCTACCAGACGGCGAGTGCGGACGCGGCGGCATGGCTGGCCAAGAATTCGGATAAGAAGTTCTCCGCGCTGGCGCTGGGCCGGACGTTCCGGTTTGGCGGGCCGGTGTGGCTGGCGACGTGGGGCGACGCGAAGAAGGGCGGCTATGCCGTCTTCGTGGATGCGTCCAGCGGGAAGATCGTCAAGAGCAAGTAAAGCCGTTTGCACGCGGGCGAACCGGCGGCGCAGGAGGATCTGCGGCGCCGTTCAGGCGGACTTCAGCGTGTTCCAGATCCAGCCGATGAAGGTGAGGACCAGGAACGGGTAGGCGAAGTAGGGCAGCGGGCGGCTGACGGGATCGACGGGCAGGCCCCAGAAGATCTGAAGAGCGACGACAGCGAAGAGCACGCCGGCGATGACGCCGGTGGCGCGCGCCCAGATGGCGAATACCTTGGGGATGCTGACGAACAACAGGCCGGCGGACCAGAGGGCTGTCCCGGCGGCGAAGGCCGGCACGCTGGCCGCGAGCGTGCCGGCGGTGCCGGAGAGCATGACGGCCTCGCCGAGGGTGTAGACGAGGAAGCCGGCGGCGAGGGTGTCGTTGCCGGCGCGGAAGAAGCGGATGGCCAGCAGCGCGGTGGCGACGATGACGCCGACGGCGTCGATACCCCAGCATGTCGAGCGGACGTTGGACTGCGTGGCCATGGTTCCGGCCATGCCGAGGATTCCGCCGAGGATGAGGCCGATGGCGATGAGGACGTTCAACTTGCGTTGCATGGATATGCTCCTGAAAGCTGATGGCGGCGGCGACGACCAGTGTACTTGAACCTTGCGCGTTGAGGCGCGTGATGTATGCTGGGGCGGATTGGAATTGAGCTGTGTGCGAGGACGGGAAACATGGATCCGATGGCGACGGTAGGACTGGTAGTTCTGGCGGTAGTGGGACTGGTGGTTTTGATCCTGATCATCAAGACGCTGTACACGGTGCGGACGTATACCGCGGGCGTGGTGGAGCGGTTCGGCAAGTTCGCGCGGATTGAGCAGGCGGGACTGCACGCGCTGCTGCCGTTTGCGGAGAGCGTGTACTTTGTGGACCTGCAGGTGAAACAGGCACAGTTCAGCGTCGAAACCAAGACGCGCGACAACGTGTTTGTGCAGATTCCGGTGAGCGTGCAGTATCAGATTCTGCCGGACAAGATTTACGACGCGTTCTACAAGCTGAGCGCGCCGCAGAAGCAGATTGAGAGCTTCGTCTTCAACTCCATCCTGGGGCACGTGCCCAAGCTGAGTTTGGACGAGACGTTTGAGCAGCAGTCGGGCATCTCGATCAACGTGAAGACCGAGCTGGACGCGACCATGAGCAGCTTTGGTTACAACATCCTGAACGCGCTCGTCACCGACATTATTCCAGACAGCAAGGTGAAGGACGCGATGAACGATATCAATGCTGCCCAGCGCGCGCAGGTGGCGGCGCAGGCCAGGGGCGAGGCGGACAAGATTCTGAAGGTGAAGCAGGCCGAGGCCGAGGCGGAATCCAAAGCGCTGCAGGGCAAAGGCATCGCGGCGGAACGGCAGGCGATCATCGATGGGCTGCGGGCATCGATTGAGAACTTCCGCGAGAGCGTTCCGGGTGCGACGGCCGAGGACGTGATGGCGCTGGTGCTGCTGACCCAGTACTTCGACACGCTGAAGGACATTGGGACGAAGCAGGGGAATAACACGATCTTCCTGCCGAACTCGCCCGGGTCGGCAAACGACTTTATGGTGCAGATCCTGGCAGGCCTGCGCGGCACGATGGGTGTGGGCGCGGGCAATGGCGGCGTGGGACTGCCGGTGGTGAATCCGGCTGCTCCGCCGCCGCCAGCGGCGAGCTGATCAGTAGCCAGTAGCCAGTAGCCGGTCGTCAGTTGCCGGTTGCCACCCCCCCCGGGGGGTATACCCCCTGTTTTGTTGCAGGCAAAAGAGGTTAGCGGAGGGGAGTCCCTTCCTGGTTATTCACCTTTGCGTTAATATGAGGGTGATGAAAAAGGCGGCTCAGCGCAGGAAAGCAGACCTCAGGGGCTAAAGCCCGGCTGATTCTGTGGCTCTTATGGCACGGATAAATCCGTGCCCTTAACGAAAAAGCGCATTTGTCAACATTCTCGTTAATATGCGCGCTTCGAGCGATGAGTGACGAGCCGCGGGTTGGCGGTTCGATGAAATGGCCCGGCGGACGAGCGCCGGGCCTTTGTTTTATTTTAACTCAACATCTTAATTCTATCGAATTGAGTAAAACTCAACTGTACTTTTGCGGGATTTTCGATGTGGTTTGGTTTGAGGATTGAGGACGGGTTTTGCAGAGGATGAGGGGGTTGACAACTTTTTCCCGGGTCGAGGCGGGCGGTCCATCGGCATCCAGGGATTGCAGGGTTTCTTCTTTTTGGCGATCGGCTATCGGCTGCAGGCCCGAGTTCTGTGGGGGTATGGGCGAACGACAAATGCGGGGATTCTTCCCCTTCGACTTCGCTCAGGATCAGAATGACAAATCGAAACGGGGCGGTCGGGTGACCGGCAAGCCGCAGGTCCTTCGACTGCGCCTTTCGGGGGAAAACCCCGAAAGGCTCCGCTCAGGATGACAGCTTTGTGGGGGTACGAGCGAAAGACAAATACGGGGATTCTTCGCTGCGCTCAGAATGACAATCAAAAAAGGTGTTGCGCTCAGAATGACAATCAAAAAAGGTGTTGCGCTCAGAATGACAGACGAAAAAGGTGTTGCGCTCAGAATGACAGACGCAAAAGGGGCAATGACAAGCGCAATAGGGGGCAATGATAAGCGCAATAGGGGGCAATGATAAGCGCAATACCTCGGGCAACGCCGGCGGATGGGAGGGTTTTGGCAAAGGACGCGGCTGCGCGGTAGGGTGGTGGGCATGGGGTTTTGTTGGAGAGTCGGCTGGCTGGGCGCGGCGCTGCTGCTGGCGGGGGTGACGCCGGCGGCCGGGGCTGAGGAAGCCGGTGGTGCGCAGGCCGGCGGCGCGCAGCCGGGGCGAACCAGGGCGGCTTGCGACGTGGATCGTTCGGCGCCGAGTGAGGCGGACCTGGCGCTGTGGGCCAGGAAGTACGATGACGCGGAGTTGCTATACGCGGCGGCGCTGAAGTCCGATCCCGCAGATGGCCGGGCGATGGCGGGGCTGGTGCGGACAGCGCTGCGGCAGGACAAAGATGACGAGGCGCTGGCCCTGGCGAAGCAGTACCAGGCCGCGTATCCCAAAGATGCCGATGTGCTGGACGCTCTGGGCGAGGTACGGTTGCGGCGCGGGGAGGTGGGCGAGGCGTCGGTGGCTCTGGATGCGGCGGCGCGCCTGGGGCCGTGCGATGGGCGCATCCACTTTGATGCGGCGCGATTTCTGAATTTGTATGGGATGTATGCGAGCGCGCAGCAGCGGCTGGACTTTGCGCACGAATTGATGCCCAACGACGCGGAGATTACCCGGCGCTGGCAGGCGACCCAGGCCCGGCCGATGACGGCGCAGGAGCAGTTGGCGTGGCTGAAGGAGCAGCTGGATCATCCGAAGACGCCGCTGACCGACAGCGACAAAGAGGCGATAGAAGCGGCGATGAAGGGCATTGCGACGCGCGAGCAGGGAAGCTGCGAGCTGGTGACGCCGGTGACCGAGGCGCGGCTGCCGCTGGTTGCAATGGCCGGTGGGGTTGGGCTGGATGTGCTGATCAACGGTAAGCGCAAGCGGCTGCTGGTGGATACGGGCGCGTCGGGATTGCTGCTGAGCCGCGCGGCGGCGCGGGCCGCGGGACTGGTTCCGGAGCTGGAGACGACGGCGCTTGGCTTTGGCGATGAGGGGGAAAAGAAGGCGTTCGTGACGCATGTGGACGATATCCGGGTGGGCGCGATGGAGTTCAAGAACTGCACGGTGCAGGTGCTGGAACAGCGCGGCGGGCTGGACATGGATGGGCTGATGGGGCCGGACATGTTTCGCGATTTTGTGGTGACGCTGGATTTTCCCGCGCGCGAGTTGCGCCTGGGACCGCTGCCCAAGCGGCCCGGCGAGCAAGGGACGGAGGCGAAGACGCTGCGCGCGGCTGAAGCGGAAGCGGGCGGCGACGAGGGCCGGGCGAGCGGGGCTGAACGCGCGGAGGACCGGTACACCGCGCCGGAGATGAAGGACTGGACGCCGGTGTTCCGCGCAGGGCACTGGCTGATCTTTCCGACGCGGATTGGGAACGCGCCGGTGAAGCTATTTGCGATGGACAGCGGCGCGGCGAGCAGCATGATCTCGCCGGCGGCGGCGCGCGAGGTGACGCTGGTGACGCCGGATAGGCAGACCGAGGTGCGTGGGATCAGCGGCGGAGTGGGGCGGGTGTCGGTCGCGGACCATGTAACCCTGACCTTTGCGGGGGTGCGCACGGAGACGCGGGGAATGACTTCGTTCGACTCGACGGTGCTGAGCCGCGCGGCCGGAGTGGAGGTGTCGGGGTTTATCGGCTTTGAAACGCTGAGCCACCTGGCGATCTCGATTGACTATCGCGACAACCTGGTGCGGGTGGTCTACGACCCGAAGATGGAAATGGGCGCGCACTAGGGTGTGCTGAAAGAGGGGAAAGCACATCGCAGGGACTAAAGCCCATGTTGATTTTGCCGGTGCTGATGCCGGCCTATCAGTGCCGGCCTATCAGGTATGGGCGCCTGCGACATCCGCGAAGCAGCTGCGGCGGGCGATTAGTTTGGCGACGGGAGTTCGGCGTGGTCGATGACGAGGACCTGAACCGGGGCCCTGGCGGAGCGGAGGCGGAGGCCGAGTTGTTCGCCGACTGCGGTAAAAATGGAGACGTCGTCGGCACCGTCGTCGGGATCGCGCAGGTTGTCCGGTGCCCAGTGGAGGGTGAAGGTGAAGTCGCCCTGGAGCCCGGTGCGGTTGACGACGGGCCGGTCTAAACGCCATCCGAGGATCTCGGCGAGATTGTTCATGTCGGTCTTTTTGGCCTCCAGCGTCGCCGGGTCACCGCGTCCGCCGTGCATCTCCGTGTCGGAGTCGCCGGACTCCGCCTTCTGCATCTTCGGGCCGTTCCGGTTTATCTCGAGCAGGTACGCGGGCAGGGACCTGGTCTCGCGATGCAGCGCCAGCTTGAACCGGTCCGCGAGCAGGCTGCGGAGCATCTGCATCAGGATGTCGTCGTCATCGACGGGGCGATCGGCACGGGCGACGATCTGCCAGCGCGCGGTGTTGATCCAGTCCGGGCCGCCGATGACCTGGTGCGGGCCCATGTCGTACGCATCGCGAATGCAGCGCAGCAAGGTTACACTCTCCGCCTGGATGCGGCCGGGCGAGGTGTCGATGCCCTGCCAGCCGAAATCGCGCGGGCTGGGTTTGACGCTGGCCGCGTCGAATTCCGGCGCAGGGGCCTGCTGGCCCAGCACGAACCGCGATGGCGCGAGGGCGGCCGCGGCGAACAGGCTGACGGCATCGCGACGGGACAACTTCATCGACGAATCTCCTGAATCCTTATTTTAAGACGGGGTCCGGGGAAGCAGGTTTCCGCAGTGTGTATCCTCGCATTGGAGGGCTCGGCTGGTGTGGAAATGAATATAGATGCTGATTCCGATTCCGGTTCCGTAGATACGATTGTCGCCATCTCGACGCCGGTGGGGCGGGGTGGGATTGGCGTGGTGCGGCTGAGCGGGCCGCAGGCGCGGGAGATTGCAGCGCCGCTGCTGCGGCTGCGGCACGAGCTGGCAGCGGGACGCGCGCGGTTTGGGGCGATTGTGGGGGGAAGCAGTTTTCGTGACGGAGCCGGAAAGGACGAATACGGGGATTCTTCCTGCCCCAGCCAGCAAGCTGGCCGGGGACCCCATTCGCCTGCGGCTCAGAATGACAATTCATATGCTGATCCGGAAGTGATGGACGAGTGCGTGGTGACGTACTTTGCCGCGCCCAACAGCTATACCGGCGAGGATGTGGTGGAGATTGCGATGCACGGCGCGCCGGTGCTGCTGGAGTATGTCGTCCGGCAATGCTGTGCGGGGGGCGCGCGGCTGGCGGAGCCGGGCGAGTTTACGCAGCGCGCGTTTCTGGCCGGGCGGATTGACCTGACCCAGGCAGAGGCGGTGGGCGACCTGATCGGGTCGTCGACGCTGGAACAGGCGCGCGTGGCGGCGCGGCAACTGGGCGGAGCGCTGGCGCAGGTGGTGGCTCCGGTGAAGGCGGAACTGGTGGGGCTGATCGCGGCGATGGAGGCGGGAATCGACTTTGCGGAGGACGATATTGACGTGCTGCCGGCGGCGGCGATTGCGGAGAAGATTGCGGCAGTGCGCGCGCCGCTGGCAGAGCTGGAGCGGAGTTTTGCGTATGGACGCGTGGTGCGGGAGGGGTTCCGGCTGGCGATTGTGGGGCGGCCGAATGCGGGCAAGTCGAGCCTGTTCAACCGGCTGGTGGAGCGCGAGCGCGCGATTGTGACGGCGACGCCGGGGACCACCCGCGATCTTGTAACCGAAACGGTTGCAATTGAGGGGATCCCGGTGGAGTTGATCGACACCGCCGGGTTGCGCGAGGCGGCGGACGAGGCGGAACGAATGGGCGTGGCCAAGTCCCACGAAGCGATGGCCGACGCGGACGTGGTGCTGCTGGTGATCGACGCAGGCGGAGGTTTCAGCGGAGAGGATGGTCGCGTTACGCAACGAGCGGCGGCCGGAAACCTCGTCGTGGCCGTGAACAAAATCGATCTGATCCCAGACGAGGGGCATCAGCGAATGGATCGAGTGGAATGGACTTCGGAGAAAGTCCGCATGGCGGCAGCGCCAGGTCTGCAGATTTCCGTCCTGGGCACTTCAGCGCTGACCGGCGCGGGGATTGCCGAGTTGCGCGCGGCGATTGTGGCGGCGGTTGCGGGCGGCGGCGCGGGCGGAGTGCGCGAGGCGGGCATGCTGACGAATCTGCGGCAGCATCAGGCGGTTGCGGCGGCGCTGGGCGGACTGGATGCGGCGAACGCAGCGGTGGCTGCGCAGGTCCCGCACGAGATGGTGCTGCTGGATCTGTATGCGGCGCTGCGCGGGCTGGATGCGCTGACCGGCGCGACCACCACGGAAGACGTGCTGCGGCTTATCTTCTCGCAGTTCTGCATCGGAAAATAGACTAAGTTTCGCAACGTCTCACTGAATGTCGAATTGCTGCATTATTCCCTTGAATATCAGCATGACTAGGCTCATACTGTCTCTGGGAGTCCCAAGAAAGCGCAACCAATTCGGGACTCCAGTAGGACTCCACCAGAGCGAAGACACCAGAACGCCGCTGGAGTCCCGGAAGGGAACAGCATGGCACTCACAGACGCTCAAATCAAGGGATTGAAGCCCAAAGACGGGGTGCGGTACAGCAAGGCCGATGGGAACGGCCTTTTGTTGGACATCACACCGGGCGGGGTTCGCTCGTGGGTATTCCGCTACAGGCTGAATGGTAAGCGGGAGAAGCTGGTGCTGGGGCACTATCCCGATCTGTCACTGAAAGCGGCGCGGGCGAAGCGGGACGAGTTGGCGCGCAAGGTGGCTTTGGGTGAGTCTCCCGCGCTTGAGGCGAAGCTGGCGCGCTCTGGCGTGGCTCTGAATCCCACCGTCAAAGAGTTTGGGGAGCGGTACTACAGAGAGCAGGTTGAACCGAACCTGAAAGACCCTAAGACCATTCAGCGCTATCTCAAGAACGAGATTTACCCGGCCTTTGGAGACAAGACCCTAAAGGACGTAGACGCGCTGGACGTGCAGGCGCTGGTGTACCGCAAGCGCGACGGCGGGCGCATCGCGTCGGCGATGCGGATTCGCAACGTCATAAAGCAGGTTTTCGATTATGCGATTGAAACCCGGCTGGCGACAATCAATCCCGCTGCGATGGTGGCAACTCGCTTCATCGGCAAGGCCCGCAAGCGCTCCCGCGTGCTCGCCCCGAACGAGATTCGCTTGTATCTCCGCACTGTCTACCAGTCGAACATGCGGCGGCAATTCAAGCTGGCGCTGCACATCATTCTGCTTACGCTCTCCCGCAAGTCGGAATTGTTGCTGGCGCGATGGGAGCACGTGAACTTTGACGCGGGCGAGTGGCTGATACCCGAAGGGAATTCAAAGACCAATAAGCCGCACATCGTCTACATGTCCACACAGGTTGCGGCGATGTTCCGTGAGTTGAAAGCCCTGGCCGGAGGCTCAGAGTTCGTGATGCCTGGCCGTAGCAGTCTGCTAAAGCCGTTCGCGGGGAACGCGCTGAATAAGGCGCTGGAAGGGCTGACATTCGATATGGACCCGCTCACCATCCATGACCTGCGACGGACGGGGGCGACGTTGCTCACTGAAAAGGGCTTCAATCGGGACGTGATCGAAAAGGCCTTGAGCCATGAAGCGAAGGGCATCCGGGCCGTTTACATCCTTGCCGAGTACGCCGACCAGCGAAAGAAAATGCTTCAGTGGTGGGCAGATTACGTCGATAGTATCGTGACGGAATCCAAAGTGATCGTGGGCAACTTCGGAGAGGGCGCGGCTTAGACTTGCTCTGTTTCCCAATCCCTTGGGGAGAGCGCCGGGGCATATCATTGGAGGCAATCTTTCGCGATTCGAGGGGCACGGCAATGAATCTCAGAGAAGGAACGCGGCGACTGGCATTGATCGTAGGAATAACGGGCGCATGTCTTGGATGCATCGCGTCCTATTCAGAGCTAAAAACCGTTCGGGATCTGAGCGCTCATCATGCGGAATTTGAACGATTGACAGCGGGATTCGCCAACTCAAAACTCGCGCAACAGATGCGCCGAGACGCAGAACACGATCCATCCGACAACTCGATAACCCCTGACTGCTGCGGAATTGAAGAAATCTTTTGGGACAAAAATCACATCTTCAATGACCCATCAGGCGTGTACTCCATTACTACCGAGGATGGTCGAAGCCTTTATCCGACCCCGGCTCCAGGTGCAGGGTCGTATGCCTTGATTGCGGCTCTGCCGATCCTCGGATTCCTTCTGCCTTGGGGAGTGATCCGCGCCGTCGGATGGGTGCTGGCCGGGTTCGTCCAGCCGTCGCACTAATCGTTTTCACGGCGTTTCGAGAATGGAACGCACCGCGAATTGCAGCTCCGTTCCTTGCGCCTAAATCCTCATACGCTCAAGGTGGCTGTTTTCCCCTGCCTTGCGACCGCAGCGCGCTCTAACGGCCTCTAGCTCGGCGGTCTCGGAATGCTACTCACCAGTTGGATCGGGCCACCCCCGCCACCTGTCATTTCCACTGCTTGCGAAGCCTTGCCGTACAGCCGATCCGTGAGGTACTTGGTTGCGTCTAGGGCGATTCTCTCGTCTTCGGACTCAAGGAATGATTTCCATTTGATTTTCTGGAATTCAGCATTAAACCAATCCGCAACGAAGCCCGCCTCAATCAGCTTAGAAGCCTTGGACTTACGCCCCGCACCATTTCGGAATCCACCACGTCCCGCCATGTTTGAATCCTAATCTTTCATAGACGGCCAAACAGCTCGGTGCTATCCTTCCGCCACCATGAAAACCTTCAAGTTCTGCGCTGTAGTGCTGCTTTGCGCTTTGTCCGCCGTGGCCAGCAAGAAGCCGAAGGCATCGAACGACATTTTTCATTATGGCGATCCGTTCAATCTCAAAATTCTTGAGGTGCGAAGTCTTGGGGCCGATCAAAAAGTAGGGTTTTCACATGTGCCCCATGTCTATGCGGTGGAGGCTGAGAACGGTACGACGCACTATACGCTGTATTGCGTGAACTACTCCCCAGAACCCGGAAAGACCTATCAAGCTAGTGAGGATTTTGTGTCGAGCGATTTTTCCTTTCTTAAACTATGGCCAGTTGATCGTAACGACGCGTCGCTTGGATTGCCATCGAAAGGGCCACGGTTATTCCGGGTTGTAACTTTTTTCAATGCGCTGACGGGGAAACAACCCCGCCTCGCGTGCGATATTTACAAAGAAAAGCCTACCTCGTAGTAGGCAAATATACTATTGGCCCGGAGGGGGTTTCTCCAAGAGCCAGTCTAGGCCTGGACTGTTTTTTCCCCTACTCTATTCGGGCGCTATCAAGGTTCGCAGATCGTAACCGCGCGCGCCGCGCGCCGCGTATGGTTCGATGATCGGGCTTGCTGGGCGAGTAGGGAAGGAACAGTTCCAGCCTGTGAATATGCCAGTCGCCAAACCCATCGTTCATCGACTTGAGGCAATACTCCGGCCCGCGCTCTTCGGCCTCGTAGGGTTCAACCTGGACGCTCTCCTCCCATGCTTTGCGGTCGGATGCGCGGCACACCAAACCCCGCCAGATCGCTTCAATGCACTCTTTGGAAATCGAGTGATGAGACGCAAGCAACAGGTGGAAGTGCCACGGGACGCGCATTCCATCTTGACGCGGTTTCTACTCCTGTCCTGCTACCGCGCATACATCGCCCTTATGGTGTTTCTCCAGTTCGTTCAACAAGAGACGCAGCTTCCGAACGGCAGTCGCATCGCGCACGTCCCACGGAAACGTGAGGGTGACGAACCACTGCCACGGGATCGGACGAAGCCACTTCGCCACGGCATCGACAGCTCTCCGGTCATGGAAGGGGATACGGCTATACCAGTCGAATCCAACAGAGCGATGCGGTACGATGGGGCTTGGATTTGGACGCAGCTCTCCTGTCATTTTCGGCCTCACTTCGCGCAAGACACACTTTCTACTAAGTGCATTGAATGACGCTCCGGGGCTGGTTACTCCACCTCTCCGCCGGGCAAATGTCGCACCCTGGCAGAGACCCATCGCGGTTGAGTATTGCGGGCTCTGACTACACAGTCACATCGCTGTTGCCTTGGTCTGCGGCTGTTTTTCGATTCGGGATTCGATCCAGGCGTCAATCTCGGATTCTAGCCACGCGACAGCACTAGCGCCCAAACTGTATGGGCGGGGAAATTCGTTTTGATCGATCTTCCGGTAGATGGTCGCTTTGCTATACGGAACGCGCTTCCGTACCTCTGCCAGCCTCAAAAGTCGCACTTTGAAACCTCCCCCTCTGCGAGAGCAGAGGCAGCAGATGCCATCGGGTGGCAATCAGCCTGTGGGTGATTAGTCGCATCGACCGAAGTGCGACGTTAAGATGCGTCGAGGGGGGTAGACTGGCATCTAGTCTCAGCCTTCTTGCGCTCGCTGCGCGCTTGTTACCGGTTAGCGATCTCGTCATTCGCTTGCGCTGCAATGCCATTCCGCCCCCGGCCTGTTGCACGCAATATACCATAGTCGCAATGCGCCCCATGAGATTCTATGCGGTATCTACCTTGTCAGGTATCTAGTTCGTTACTACCGAGCTGGCGCGTCTGACTGCTCACCACTGGGCATTCGGACTCCAGTGCTCTGGAATCGGAGTGCTCTAAGTATCCGCATGGACATTGACGATTCGTGCTTATTCCACCTTCTGCATCGGAAATAAGGGTGTTTCCGTCGTCCTGGAGTTTTCGTCGCTCTTACCAGTGCCGGAGGAAGCGCAGATAGCGCGATAAGGAAGCGCCCAAAAGTGCGAACCAACGGGTGAGCGCGTGCGCCACGGGCGGAAGCAGATGGGACAGCGCATGCCATAGGACGGCGAGCAGCTTTAGGGCAGCCGCGAGTCCGGATGCAAGGATCACGACTACAACCCAAACGAGCGCCGGAAGCGCGACTACGATATCGAAGATTGCGAACAGCCAGGTGAGGACAAAGCGATCGAAGAATCGGAAGAGCCGGTTCTTTCGCCGGCGGTCTTTGGGGATAAAGCGGTAATACTGGGTGCCATCGGCGGGTGCGGGTGTCGGGTCGCTGGCGGATCGAACGAGCTCCGCGCGGGCGACGTTGCTGGGCGCGTAGTGGAGGGCGGCTGTGTCCATCCTCTCCGCGACGCTCTGGTGCACGAGGGAGCGGGGAGGCAGTTTTCTGCGGCGCAAACCGAAGGGGACGCGGCGACGCTCGCCACCCTCATCGCTGTCGAAGTAGATGTGGGGGATGAACTCGGGGACCCACCAGGAACCCGTAAGTGACTTATGCAGGACGGAGTGGGTGGGTGTTTTGTAGAGGAGTATGGATTGGTCGGACCCGGGTGGCACGGTACCGAAGATGAGGTCGAGGTGGGGCCGATTGAGCCGGATTCCGGGGCGGTCCGGGTAGATGCCGTTGTCATCGGGGAGGAGGCCGACTTCGCTGAGCATCCAGCGCAGGGTGATGTTGGAGAGGACGGACTCGGGCTGGGTGTAGCTGCCGCCGATGTCGGAGTGGACGCCGGCGAACCAGACCTGGACGAGGTCCTGGCCGGGGTATGGTTCTCCGAGTAGATTGTCCTGGAAAAAGCAGCGATGTTCGTCGATGCTGATGGCGTGGCGGCCGCGGAGGATGGTGCTGTTTCTGGCGAGGTTGAAGAGGCGAAGCGGCGAGGTAATCCAACCGACGGAAGAGACGGTATCCCAAACGCCGAGGAAGTGGATTTTGAAGTTTTTGTGGGAGAAGGTTAGCTGGAAGGGCTCGTCGGGCTCGACGCGATTCTTGTGTCGATGGGCGTGCTGGGCCACATACATGCGCCAGGCGTAGGGGATATGGCCCTCGTTGCCACGGCATAGCAGGCCGTAGCCGTGGAGAAAGCCGGCGAGAGCACGCGCGGTATACGCGCCCCGCGAGAAGCCAAAGATGTAGACCTCGTCTTCGTTGCCGTTGCCGCCATTGTCGTTGTAGACCTCCATGAGGTAGCGGTAGGCGTCGGTGACGTTATCGCGGAAGCCTGCGCCGAAGGCGAGGCCTTTGATTTTGGACCACTCGCGCGACCACCAATGGGTGGCCCCGGGAGCTCCCATGGTTCCCACTCCAGGGTGATAGTAGGCGACCTGGTCGTTATCCACCTGGAGAGCCGTGTAGAGCTTAACGACGTTGGAGTTGCAGCCTGCGCCGGTGTCTTCATTGTCGGGATTTGGCGCGCCGAATTCGTTGCCGGTACCGTCGCAACATAGGACGATCTTCTTCTTACGCGGCGGGGTGATGGGCGGAGAGAGGGGCGTTGCAGCCATGGGTTGCTCCATAACGCGCTCAGGACCAATTCCGGGGAGTGCGCAATGCTAACACGTTTGCCACAAGGCCCAAGCAGGGTGCTGCTCCGTCGAGCCCCGCTTTTGTTCGCCCTCTCTTCGCTTACAATCAAGGGCATGGATGGCGACCTGCTGGAAGCTGAACCTGCAGTACCGCGCAAGATTGTCCATGTGGACATGGATGCGTTCTACGCATCGGTGGAACAGCGCGATGATCCGGGACTGCGGGGAAAGCCCGTGGTGGTGGCGTGGAAGGGAAAGCGATCGGTGGTATGCGCGGCCTCCTACGAGGCGCGGAAGTTTGGAGTTCGCTCGGCGATGCCGGCGCTGACCGCGGAGCGATTGTGTCCGCAGGCGATTTTCCTGCCGCCGGACTTTGTCCGGTACAAGGCTGTATCGCGGGCTGTGCGGGAGATCCTCAAGCGGCATACGGACCTGATCGAGCCTTTGTCGCTGGACGAGGCGTATCTCGACGTCACCGAGAACAAGACCGGGCTGCCCACCGCGACCAAGGTTGCGATTGCGATTCGGCGGCAGATCCGCGAAGAGCTCTCGCTGACGGCGTCGGCGGGCGTGGCTCCGAACAAGTTTCTGGCCAAGATTGCGTCCGACTGGCGCAAGCCGGATGGGCTGTTTGTGATCCAGCCGAAGGACCTGGACACGTTCCTGCCGCCGCTGCCGGTCGCGCGCATCCCTGGTGTCGGCAAAGTCACCGAGGCGCGGCTGAAGGAGATCGGCATTCAAACGGTAGGAGATCTGCGCGGGTTCGAACTGACCGCGCTTGAGGCTCAGCTCGGACGGTATGGCGCGCGGCTGTATGAACTCGCGCGCGGCATTGACCTTAGTCCAGTCGTGCCCGATCGCCCAACCAAGTCGATCTCCGCCGAAGACACGTTTGAGCGGGACATTCCTCTGTCGGAGACCGAGGAGTTGATCCGGCAGCTTGCGGAGAAGGTCTGGAGGGCGTCGACCGGGGAGTCGCGCGTGGCGCGGACGGTGGTATTGAAGCTGAAGACCAAAGAGTTCAATATTCACACCCGCAGCCATACGCCTGCAATCCCTCCCGCCTCCTGCGAGGAACTGACGGCGATCGCGCTGAGCTTACGGGATCGAGTGGACCTTGGATCGGATAGGCTCTTTCGCCTGGTGGGTGTGGGGCTGAGCAATTTTCGAGAGGTGCAGCCGAAACAATAAGAGGGGTAGCTTTGCTCATCTGTCTCGAAATCAAACCTATGTGGGGAAATGCGCGTCCTACCGTTTGTCCAGCGAGGAAGGACCAGCCTGTTTTCTGTTTTTGGAGACAACGATGAGTGACGCGTCGGATGTACTGGTAGAGCGGTTGCTTGCCTGGGGTGTCGACACCATATTCGGCCTGCCCGGGGATGGCATTAATGGGGTGTTTGAGGCTCTGCGCAAGCAAAAGGACCGGCTACGCTTCATTCATGTCAGGCATGAAGAAGCGGCAGCCTTTATGGCCTGCGCCTACGCAAAGTTCACCGGGAGACTCGGCGTCTGTATCGCAACGTCCGGCCCCGGAGGCATCCATCTTCTGAATGGACTGTATGACGCGAAGATGGACCACGCGCCGGTCCTGGCGATTACAGGGATGCAGCATAGCGACCTGATCGGCACATTTACCCAGCAGGATGTTGCGCTGGACAAGCTCTTCATCGACGTCGCCGTCTATAACGAGCGGGTCATGAGCGGCGCGCACATGGAGAGCGTGGCCGATCTGGCCATTCGGACGGCACTGGCCGAGCGCGGCGTGGCGCACATTACGATCCCGGTGGATGTACAGGTACAGGAAGTGAAAAAGGGCCGGTCCGAGCGCAACCCCATTCACCATACCTCGGCGACTCCGGCTTACTTCGATCAGGTTCCAGCACGAGTCGAGTTGGAGCATGCGGCGGATATTCTGAATCGCGGGAAGAAGATCGCAATCCTCGCCGGCCAGGGCGCCCTGCACGCTACCCAGGAACTGGAAGAGCTTGCGGAAACACTCGGCGCACCGATTGTGAAAGCGCTGCTGGGCAAGGCCGCAGTGCCGGATGACAGCCCCTACACCACGGGTGGGATTGGCCTGCTCGGCACCGAACCTTCGCAGGATGCGATCGAGGGATGCGACACACTTCTGATGATCGGCACGTCGTTCCCGTATATCGAGTTCCTGCCCGAGCCGGGCTCGATCAAGTGCGTGCAGGTGGATATCGATCCGCAGCGCATCAGTCTGCGCCAGCCGGTTGACGTTGGCCTGGTAGGCGATGCGAAGAACACGCTGCGGGCACTGCTGCCTCTGCTGAAAAAGCATGACAAGAGCTTTCTTGAGAAGGCCCAGAAGGCGAAATCAGCGTGGCAAACGCTGATGGAGGAGCGGGGCACCCGCGCGGATAAGCCGATGAAGCCCCAGGTGGTGGGTTGGGAGCTTGGCAAGCGCATCCCTGCGAACGCAATCGTGACTTCGGATTCGGGTACCATCACGACCTGGTGGGCGCGGTATGTACCGGCCTTGCGCGGACAGAAACACAGTTGCTCAGGAAATCTGGCGACTATGGCGTGCGGCCTGCCCTATGCGATTGCTGCTGCAGTGGCCTACCCTGACCGGCCCGTCTACTGCATTATCGGCGACGGCGGACTGAGTATGCTGCTGGGCGAACTGATTACGGTGGCGGCATACAAGCTCAACATCAAAATTGTGGTGATCAAGAACAATACGCTGGGACAGATCAAGTGGGAGCAGATGGTTTTCCTTGGTAATCCGGAGTATGCCTGCGATCTTTACCCTGCCGACTTCGTAATGATTGCCCGCGGTGCGGGGATCGACGCGGTCCAGATCGCAGATGCGGCAACCTGCGGCGCGCAGCTCGATGGCGTCCTGGGACGCACCGGGCCGGTGCTGGTTGAGGCAGTGGTCGATGAGTTCACGCCGCCAATGCCGCCGAAGATTAAGGCATCGCAGGCCCTGAAGCTGGCCGAGGCTTTGGTGCGGGGCGAACCAAACAGCATGAAGATCGCGCTGACCAATGCGCATGACAAAGTGCGCGAGCTGGTATGACCCACGGACTGAGAGGCCGTTTTGAACATGGCTGCGTTGGACACTTCGGTAAAAAGGGTGGAGGTTTCCGCCTACACCATACCGACCGACGCACCCGAGGGCGATGGGACCTTGCGATGGGATTCCACGACCCTGATCCTTTGTGAAATTCACGCAGCGAACCACATTGGCCTTGGATACACGTATGGCAACCAGGCGACGGCTTCCGTTGCAGATCAGCTTGCGGGCAAGTGCCTGGCGGGGCGGCCGGCATTTGAGCTACCGCGCCTGCATGAGTCCATGCTGGAGCAGGTGAGGAACGACGGCAGCCGCGGCATTGCGTCCATGGCAATCTCGGCGCTGGATATAGCGCTGTGGGACCTGAAAGCCAAACTGCTGAATTGCTCGCTGGTCGACCTGTTTGGCGCAGCCGGCACAACCGTGGCGGCCTATGGAAGTGGCGGATTTACCACCTACAACAATTCGCAATTAGCCAGGCAATTGTCCGCCTGGGCCGAGCAGGGTTTCAAGAGCGTCAAGATGAAGATCGGGTCGGAGCCCGCGTTGGATGCAAAGAGGGTTCGCGCGGCACGCAAAGCAATCGGGCCGGATACGGCCCTGTTTGTGGATGCGAACGGCGCATACGGCATACGCCAGGCGATCGCGTTGGCGAAGGACTTCGCGGAGTGGGACGTTACCTGGTTTGAGGAACCCGCCAGTTCCGACAACCTCAGCGGCCTGCGGCAGGTGCGCGAGCGTGTGCCGGGCGCGATCGAGATTGCCGCGGGAGAATATGGCTACGATTCCCTCTACTTCAGGCGCATGCTGGAGGCAGAAGCGGTCGACGTGCTGCAATTGGATGCGACGCGCTGTAAGGGATTCACCGGCTTCCTGGAAGGAGCCGCGGTGGCGGCGAGTTTTGGGCGCCCTCTTTCCGCGCATTGCGCTCCGTCGCTTCACATGCATGTCGCATGCGCTGTTCCGGGGTTTCGCCACGTCGAATACTTCCACGATCATGCACGCATCGAGGCGATGCTGTTCGATGGATTTGTTCCACCCAGAGATGGAGAGCTGAAGCCGGACCGGTCGCGGCCCGGCCTGGGGATGAAATTCAAGCATTCCGATGCTGAGCGGTTCCTCGTCTGGAGAAGCAAATGACGCGCTCCTTCGACCTGAGCAGCGCGCTGGAGCGAAGCGCAGACCGGAATTTGCCCGCTCCGGTATCGGCTGCGGTAACTACCGCATTGGAGCACCTGCGCGAAGGTTGTTTTCAGCGAAGCCTCTGCCTGATCGTTGCGACGACGAGCGTTGCCAGCGGACTGGAAGTTGGGTACGAACATTACAAAGGAAGCTACAGCAATCCGGTGATGTATACGCCGGTGGTTCTGAGTGGAGCACTTGCCAGTGCCGGCGTATTGGCAGTTTTCAGCCGGAAGGCGGCCCGCACCGCTTTACGTTCTGTCAGCATCCTTACGCTGGCCGATGGGATCCTTGGCTTCTTCTTTCACGTTCGGGGAGTCGCACGAAAGCCCGGTGGCTGGAGCCTGCCGGTCACGAATATCGTCATGGGTCCGCCGATCTTTGCCCCGCTGCTGTTCGGCACCAGCGCCTATCTCGGACTGATGGCCTCGTATCTGCGTCGCGAAGAAGATCTTCACACTGTGAAAGGGCGACTCGAGTCGTGGGTCGAAGGCAGGAGTTCAGACTGGAGAGTAGAGCTTCGCCACGGAAGATTCCAGAAGCACCTGGCTGCGCTGACGGTTCTGTGGGCCTTCTTCAGCGGCTTCGAAGCGCTGTATTCGCATTACAAGACGAACTTCCGCTATAAGGCCCAGTGGACGCCTGTGCTGCTGACCCCTTTCCTGATGGCCGCGGCAGCGGGGGCGATCAAGAGTCGCCGCATCGCGAATACGGTTCTTGCCGGTTGTCTCCGCTCTGGCCCTGGCGGATGGCGCTGTCGGGCTTTTTCTACCATGCGCGCGGCATCGTGCGCCGCCCCGGGGGACTGAAGAAGCCGCTCTACAACACGCTTTACGGGCCACCGATCTTCGCGCCACTGTTGTTTGCGGCGTGCGGATTCCTTGGATTGCTGGCGAGTCTGCTGCGAAGGGAGCGGAGATGAGCCGGAAGTCGTTTCCGATTTGGGCAACCGGCGGGGGGCTGTGCGATCTGAATCAGCCGGGCTATTACCCCGGCTATAGCACCATGGCGCAAAAGAAGAGCTGGGAAGAGGCAACGAGAACGGTCGTTAGCGAACGCGTCGGCAAACTCCCGGACCATTCGCTTCTTCTCGCACGAGGAAGCCCTGGTGCTCGGCGCAGTGATGGACCGGGTGATGCCCCAGGACGATCGCGCCGAAGCGCGCACTATCCCGATCCTGCCGATTCTCGACGAGCGACTCTATAAGAATTCGCTGAATGGGTTTCGCTATGAGGATATGCCGCCGGACCAAGAGGCATACCGGCTCGCCATCAAGGCAATCGACGAGATGGCACGGGCGCGTTTTGGAGAATCGTTTCCCGACCTCACTGTGCATCGGCAGGAGCTAATTCTGAAATCGCTGCATGATGGAAAGCCTGAACCAGATCACGCGGTATGGCAGCGGATGCCGATCCATCGCTTCTGGGCCATGCTGATGGAAGATTGTGTGACGGCATATTATTCGCATCCGTGGGCATGGGACGAGATCGGCTTCGGCGGGCCTGCCTATCCGCGCGGATACATGCGACTGGAAAATGGACTGCCAGAGCCGTGGGAGAAGGGCGAACAACGCTACGAGTGGAATGCACCCGTCGATTCACTTTCCGTGTTAGAGGACGAGGGCAGTTGCCCAGGAGCATGGGGCGCTCGACGGCCATGAGGGAAGCCACTGATGCCGCACCGTCTTGGCTCCATGCAGACGCTTCCATCGCCGATGCGCACCTTTCCAGAGAAGTGAGACGGTCGATTATTGCATCGTCGGTGTGGGCAGCGCCGGGCGGTGTATTAGTGCAGCGTCTGGCGCGGGCCGGGTTTCGCGTGGTTGGGTTGGAAGCGGGTCCTTTCTGGGATACAGAGAAGGATTGGGTCAGCGACGAAAAGGGCTCCCACGAGCTTTATTGGAATGATCTGCGCATCACCGGCGGAACGCATCCGCTTGCGCTGGGCGCAAATAACAGCGGCAAGGGAGTGGGCGGAGGTTCCGTTCACTGGGCGGCCTTCGCGCCGCGCTTTCATCCCTCCGATTTTCGGGTTTACTCCGAGGATGGCGTGGGCGTCGATTGGCCAATGTCTTACTGGGACCTGAAGCCCTACTACGAGTTGCTGGAGCGGGAGATTCCTGTTGCTGGTCCAGCCTGGTTTCCGTGGGGCGATCCGCATGGTCATCCCTATGGTCCTCATCCTCTGGCGGGCGTGGGCGATGTACTGGTGCGTGGCTGCACGCAATCTAGGCATTCGATCCGTTGCCGGCGGCCCGGTCGCAATCCTCTCGGCTTCGCATGGCGATCGCCCCCATTGCATCTATCGCGGATTCTGTCTGCAGGGGTGCAAGGTTGGAGCCAAAGCGAGCACGCTGATTACTCATGTTCCGGATGCCATCACCCATGGCGCGGAAATTCGCGCGCAGGCGATGGTTTCCCGCATCAGCCTGCGCGAAGACGGCCGGGCGGATGGAGTGGTGTACATCGATCGTGAAGGAAAGGAACACTTCCAGCGAGCGCGCGCAGTCATCGTCTCGCGGCTATGCCATTGAGACGCCGCGATCTGCTCTTTAATTCTGCATGTCCCGGTCATCGGCACGGCCTAGCCAATTCCAGTGGAACCCTTGGCAAATATCTCATGGCCCAGGCTGGAAACGTCGTAGCGGGACGATTCGACGAACTTATTCGTCTGTACAAAGCGCCGCCGGCGCATGCGCTGAGCGAAGAATTTTACGAGACCGACCCGCGGCGCGGTTTTGCTCGCGGATTTGCTGTGCAGACGGTCGGACCGCTCCCGGTGGCGTTTGCGAAGCAGATGGTCGCAGCCATGGGCGCGTGGGGCTGGGGCATGCGCCGGGTCATGATGGACTACAACCACTGGGCGACCATCGGAGTCCTCGGCGAAATCCTGCCCTGGGAGGACAATCGGGTCGAACTGGCCGAAGAGAAAGATCAACATGGCCTGCCGGTCGCGAAGGTCACTTTCAATCTTCACGACAACGACAAGAAGCTGATCGAGTTTGGGAAGAAGAAGGTCATGGAGATCATGCGGGCCGCAGGAGCGGAGCAGGTTGTGCAGGAGTCGCGCTTTGCACACCTGGTGGGCGCTGCGCGGATGGGGAGCGATGCCTCCACTTCGGTCGTCGATAAGTTCGGCCGCACCCATGACATTGCCAATTTGTTTGTCTGCGACGGCAGCATCCTGCCGACGCAGGGTTCGGCAAACCCCGGTCTTACCATTCAGGCACTTGCGGCTAGAACCGCGGATTATCTGATCAAGCAGGGTGACACGATTTTCTATTCCAATCGGCGCGATCTGAGCGAACCCGGAATTCGCTACGATCTGAGCCCGCCCTACACTCGCTTCAAAGGAAATCCGCGTGTCGCCTAACGGCCAAGAAATCTCCTGGCGCAAAGGGCCGCGCCCAAGAGCCCGCAGCCGAACACGAACCATCCCCGGTGCCTGGAGACCTCGGCCTCAATACTAAAGGGGCGAGATTCTCTGTCGAACGGTCCATGCGCGGCCAGAGTCGTGGAGACGGGATGCCACACGTTGTTCGGCCGATCCGGCGAGTCCGCCTGGTCACGCTGTTGCGATTTGTAGCCAGTTTTACCGAGGTAAATGTCGAGCAGGCCTGGAATCAGCTTTTGCCCTACGATCGCTTTCACGGTCGAACCGCCGACCCAATATTCCCGCCGCGGTGAGGATGCGAAGGCAGCGTGAACGACCACCTTTGCGCCCACCTCCGGCTCGTAGATGGGAGGCACCGGCTGTGGCAGATTCGGGAGCCGGCTCTTTACCCAGGTAAACTGCGGCGTGTTCATAGCCGGCATTTGGACGACGATCGCTTTTACTTTGCTCTTGTCATGGTAGAGTTCGCAACGCAATGAATCTGTAAAGCCAACGATAGCGTGCTTGCTGGCGCAATAGGCTGCCTGGAGAGGAATGCTTCGTACTGCGAGAGCTGAGCCAACCTGAATGATTCGACCTCGATCTCGTGGAAGCATTCGCCGCAGCGCCGCCAGAGTGCCATGAACATAGCCAAGATAATTGACCTCGGTGACCCGGCGGAACTCAGCCGCTTCCATCTCTTTGACCGGCGAAAATACTGAAACCATGGCGTTGTTGACCCAGACATCGATGGGACCCAGGCGATCTTCAAACGAGGCTGCAGCCGCCTCAATCGCCCGGTCGTCAGCCACATCGGCTGCGTAGGTAGCTGCCATGCCGCCCAAGCGTTCAACCTCCGCGGCGGTTGCCTCCAGTGCAGCCAGGTCGCGTGAGATCAAACCGACCCGGGCCCCGGTTTTGCCGAATTCGTGAGCGATTGCGCGTCCCAGTCCGGCTGAAGCGCCGGTAACTACCGCAGTGATCGTCGATTGCATCTGAATCTGCCTCCATGTTCAAACTCTCTCTTCGCTTGGATGCGAGCGATGCGGTTGGAAACCGCATCTAACGCCTTTAGAAGTTTCACGGATAGTCGAGGGTAGAGTGTGTGGCACTTGAGATCGAAGATTACGCGCTGATCGGCGATTGTGAGACGGGCGCGCTGGTAGGAAAGAACGGTTCGATCGACTGGCTTTGTTGGCCGGATTTCTCGTCTCCCGCCTGCTTTGCCGCGCTTCTTGGAACCAGGCAGAATGGCAGGTGGCTGCTTGCCCCCAAGGGCGGCTGCAGGAAAATTACTCGCCGCTATCGCGATCACACGTTGATTCTCGAGACTCGATTTGAGACGGCATCGGGCGTGCTGCTGCTTACGGATTTTATGCCCGTACGCGAGACGCATTCCGACATCGTTCGGGTCGCGAGTTGTCTCGAAGGCAAAGTGACCGTTGAGATGGAGGTCTGTATCCGCTTTGACTACGGGCGCACCGTTCCATGGACTGGTGCGCGCGCGCGAAATGTCTGGGCTGCGGCCGCGGGAACCGGTATCGCGTATCTGCGCACACAACAGGCGATTCGAACCAAGAATGACATTGCTACGGCTGAATTCACATTGGAACAAGGTGAACAGCGCTCCTTTGTTCTGACCTACGTTCAGGCGCAGGAACGTCCTCCGCGGCGGATCAACGTGCAGAAGGCAATGCTGCAAACGCAACAGTTCTGGGAAGAATGGTGTGCCATCAGTTCTTATGACGGAGAATGGCGGGAGTCCGTAGAGCGGTCGCTGATCACGCTGAAGGCCCTCACCTATCGACCCACGGGCGGCATCGTAGCCGCTCCGACAACATCCCTACCGGAGCGTATTGGCGGCGACCGAAACTGGGACTATCGCTACTGCTGGCTTCGAGACGCAAGCTTTACGCTGGAATCGTTGCTATCCGTGGGATATCGGGAGGAGGCGCGCGCATGGCAGCAATGGCTTGTTCAGGCCGTGGGCAGCGACGTGCGCGACCTGCAGATCATGTATGGAATGCGAGGCGAACGGCATCTGCCGGAATGCGAGCTTCCGTGGTTGGAGGGATATCGCAGGTCCCGGCCGGTCCGCATGGGAAATGCAGCATCGGAGCAGCGGCAGTTGGACGTGTACGGCGAAATAGCCGACGCGATGGTCAGCATGAAACGCGCAGGCATTCGCCTGGACCCGCGCCTGCTTCGATTGCGACAGGAGCTTACGGGGTACGTCGCTTCCATCTGCCATCTTCCCAGCTCGGGATTGTGGGAGCAACGAGATCAGAAAAAGCAATATACGTATTCGAAGGCGATGGCCTGGCTTGCGTTGCAGCACGGCATTGCGTGCAGCAGAGGAAGAGCGACTGCGCAGTGGA
This sequence comes from uncultured Acidobacteriaceae bacterium, assembly GCA_963764735.1. Classification (GTDB taxonomy): domain Bacteria; phylum Acidobacteriota; class Terriglobia; order Terriglobales; family Acidobacteriaceae; genus Edaphobacter. Next base: position 2,362,682 of record CAVXTS010000002.1, on the reverse strand, counting down.
AGGCAACGCGCGACCGTTTGCATCGACAGATATGCCGCCGCGGATTCAACCGAAAACTCGGCAGCTTTGTGCAGGCCTTCGGCTCGAATGTTCTCGACGCCTCGGTTCTGCTGCTGCCGATATTCGGGTTTCTTCCCTTCGATGACGAACGCGTCATGAGCACGATGGACGTGATCCAAAAGAAACTGGGCAGCGGCGGATTCATCTATCGTCTCTCCCCCCAGAAGCGAAAGGCCCAGGAGTCTGCTTTTGTGGCCAGCTCATTCTGGATGGTTCACAATCTGTCGGGGGCTGGCCGCCAAAGCGCCGCCGAGAGACTGTTCGAAATGCTGATAGGCCGGCGCAATGAAGTTGGCTTGTTTTCCGAAGAGTACGATCCAGACAGCGGCCATTTCATGGGGAACTTTCCTCAGGCCCTCTCGCACATCGCACTCATCAACGCTGCCCGGATGCTTTCTTCCCGGCGCAGTCCCTGAAAGCGATATTGCATTTCCTGTCACTGCCCGCGGGTCGCTTCGCCCGTGCTGCTCCACGGGTGCGGGGTGGATCTGCTGACCACACCCGCACACTCTTCACTACCCGTTGCTTTCCGGTTTCGTCGTATCGCTTGCCGGTTGGGCTACGCTCTTTTCCAGCACCGGCAGCGTAACCGCACGCAGCACCGTGGGCAGCACGCCCAGCGGTTTTTCGATCGCCGGCAGGGTGATGGCCTGGTACGTGGCCACGCCGGTGGCGGGTACAAACGCCGTCTTGCTGGTGTAGATGGGGTCGCCGCTTGCGTTGGCCACCTGCAGATAGAGCTGTCCGGTGGGCGCCGTCTGCCCCGCTGCGGGGCCGGCGTACACAAACTGGTAGCTGCCATCGGCCTGCGTGTACGCGATTCCGTACGCATTCTGGTATGTGTTGGTGGAGTCGACAAAGTAAACGCTGTATCCCTGCACCGGCGCGCTGGTGCTGCCGTTGTACACGGAACCATACACTCCCCAGCCGGCTGCCGGCACCGCCGGAGCCTGCGCCGACAGCCGCTGCGTCAGTATGGCGACGCGTGCCACCGACACCTGGGTGGAACCGACAGCCGCATTGGCCGCGGTGGCTTGCGCGGAGCTCGCGCCCGACTGCGCCGTGACCGCTGCCGCAATCCGCGTGACCTGTGCGAGCCTTCCCTGCTGCGTCTGCTGCAGCGTCTTCAGTCCCGCCACGCTGGCGCTGTCTGCCTGCGACACCGCCTTGGGAACCCCGGCCGCCGATCCGGTTGTTGTCGTGGTTGATCCTGCTGGTGGCGTATCTGCGGTGGCCGTAGCTGTGGGGGTCGTACCTGTGGGGGTCGACCCCCCCACTGCCGTCTGACCCGGTGGAATCTGCGTGGTAGCCGTCTCCACCTCCACCTCGGGAATTAAGGACACGTCCACTCCCGTTGGCGGCGCCGGTTGTGAAGGTGCCGGCTGCGGGGGTGCTGGAGCCGGTGTTGCGCCGGCCGCACCCGTTCCAGCGGCTGCACCCGCAAGCGTCTCCGGGAGGGTTGCTCCAGAAATGAGCGTACCCACAATGACCGCCTCCAGCAGGTATTGTGCGTAACGAGTGCAAACCTCCAGAGGGTAATAGCTGATGTTGTTTGCTATGGATGTGCTGGCACCCAATGCGATCAGGCAGAGGGTTGAGATGTTCGACGCGGTCACGTTCAGGAGTCCCACCGTCAATGCCGACAACAGCACGCCCGTGCCCGGCTCCTGGAAGCGATTTGCCGACACCTGCAACGTGATCCCCAGCAGCAGCGCATCGCATAACGCTGCCACGGTGGTTGGCGCCTGGCTGGGAGTCGAGCCCCCCACGGTCGCGCCCGAGCCGTCCATCCAGGAGAGGTTGTTCGCGTAGTCCAGGTGGTCGAGCGTCGCGATAAAGCTGGAGAACGGCGCACCGGCCCCACTGCCACGCGTCTCCACCTGGCATAGATTGTGCGCGAACAGAATCGTCCCGCAGGTTGAATTTGCCAGCGCCGTATCCACCGTTCCCAGGGTAGGCGGTGCGTAGGCGCCATTCGCGTAGTTCCACAGGTTCGAAAACGATGTGACCGTGTCGAACTCCACCGGCAGCCCGAGGTTCAGCACGAAGATGTTCAGCGCGATCGGCGGCGCGCCGCCTGCCCACGGCACCGTACCGCCCGTCGTAAAGTGGTTTCCGGTGATGCTGAATGGTCCATACCCCAACACCGTCAGCGAGTAGCCGAGTGGGACACGCACGACATTCTGCTCCACCCGCAGCGCCGGCAGACCCGGTTGATAGAGCGGTGGACTCCCCGCTGTGGTCACGCCCTGCGCGCTGCTGCCGGACCACACCTGCGACGTACTCTGGTTCAGCGCGGGCGGCGAGATCATCGCAATCGCAATGCCCCCCTGGATTCCTCCGTTCGTCGCCGGGGGCTGGTCGATCGCGAGCCAATCGCGCGTCTCCACGATCTGGTTCCGCGAAATCTCCACCTGCTCGCCGTTCAGCACAAAGATCCCGCACACCTGCGCTCCGGGTCCAGACCCGAAGTCCGTAATGGTGTTGTCGCGTATGGTGGTGTTCTGCAGGTCCGGCAGGCAGAGTGCGCCATACCCTACCGTGCCCGCCAGGGCGGCCGGCAGCGGCGCCGGTACCGCCTGCATCGTGCCCGACAGCGTGTTCCCCAGGATGGACAGGTTTGCAATACTCACCGTCTCCGGCGACTGCGATGTGAAGAATCCCACCGGCCCAATCCCGCACAGGCCGCAGTTGCTGATCTGGTTTTTCTCAATCCGGATGTTCTGCAGTGGCCCGTCGGCGGCCAGCTCCGAGTTCCCGCTGTTGGGCGGGAGCGCCAGCGTCGTCGTTCCAACCGCCGTCACCGGCGTTGCGGGAAACAATCCCTGCAGCGTGGACGCCGGCGTCGCCCCATTCATCAGCAAGTAACTGCCCAGCGTGATCGCGTTGAACGCGCCGCCTTCCAGGCGATTCTCCACAATTGAGACGCCGTTGGAGTAGCCGCCCACCTGAATTCCGCCGTTGCCCACCGCAGCGCCCGTCGATGCCTGGAAGTTCGAGCCCAGGTCGGTCTGCACCGCTTCGCTGGCATACCCGCTCGCATCGGCCACATCCTCGAGCCCAATCCAGTTGCGTTCAATCGTGGTCGCGGATCCGCTGACGTATACTGCCGGCCACAGCCCTGCCGTATCCTGCATGAAGATCCGGTTGTCGCAGATCTCCACCGCCGCCGCCTTGACGGACGCGATTGCCGGAAAATTCGCCGCCGTCAAAATCAGGTCATCCAACGTTACATCCGTGTTCGAGGGAAGCAGGGCAGCGGTCGTCCACCCATAGCCCTGCCCGTTGAAGTACCCGGGCCAATAGTGGTCCGGAATCTTCTCAAAGACGCCGCCCGGCGCCTGCTGATCGAGTCCCGCGGCATTCTTCCCGGCCAGCACATTCTGCTGTGCATCCACTTGCTGCAGCGTGCCCTGAGACGTGGCGATCCGCGGCTTCTTCGCCAGCAGTTCCATCCGCTGCTGGATGCTCGACTGCCGCGCCGTGTCGATTTGTATCTGCGAGTCGTCCACGATGGTGTCCAGCAGCACGCACACCATTCCCGCCGGCGCCTCTACCGTGAATCCTGTCAGCTGAATGTGTTGCGAGCCACCCACCGTTACCACAGCGTTCAATCCGCTGGAGGTGACCGGCGCCGTGGTGTTGCCGCCCTGGTCCGCTGTGCCCGGCGGCCGCGCCGAAGGCGGATACAGAATTGTCTGCGGCCCCGACCCCTTCAGCGTCACCTCGTTCGCCTGCGACAACACCACCAGCTCGTAATATTTGCCCGGCAGGATACACACGACACCGCCGGGCGCGGGTAAGTTGTAGATCGCCTGCTGGATGGAGGAGTACATCCCGAAGCTGTTCACGTTATCGCCCACCGTCACCGTGCAGCAGCCGCAGTCGCCCTCGCATCCGCAGCCCCACTGCGTGCGGCAGTCCGGCGTGTTGGTGGCATTGCCGCTGCCGTCGAACGTCACCACCGACAGCTTGGTGTAGTGGTGTTCGATCCCGCGCGGCGGCGCCTTGGTGAGGGTTGGCGGATCGAGCGTGCCATCGGTGCGCGCGGCAAAGGTCCAATAGTCACCCGAGAGAAAATTCCCGCTGGCGGCGGATACATTGAACGTCACCACAATCCCGTTTTCCAGCACCAGCATGGTGGTGCGGTCGCCCGGAGTCTGAATGTCCCCCGTGCTCTGGGCATACGTCGTCGCGGTCTGCGTGCCGGTTGCGTTGCTGGAGTACACCGTGCCCGACTGGTCCCAACGCACAATCCGCGTATGCACGCCTGGATCCGGCGTGCTGACCGGAAAGCGCGCGTCCGTGATGGGAGGCGTGACCAGGTAAATCTCGTTCGTTGTCGGATCGACGTAGTCGATCTGGCACAGCAGTCCCGGATTGCCGAAGGTGTACGGGCTGCCCGCCGGATAATTCGCGTCCGGCATTCCATCCAGCTCCGCGTTGTCATCCAGCAGTTCGATCCAGTTGCCGTTGCTGAAGTGCAACACCTGGTCGCGCCCCAACGAAGTTACCGTCAGCACGGTGGCCTGGTTGCCGGCCGCGTTTCCCTTGGTTGCAATCTGGGTGACGCTGGTCGCGACCGATGCGTTTTCGCGCGACCACTTAAATGTCGCCTTGCCCAGCGGTCCGCCCTGGTGGATCTGCACCCGGTAAAACTGGTTCTCCAGCCCCGTGTAGCCGGTACCCGGCGTCAGGCAGCATGGCCCGCTGGTTGGATTGGGCAGCACCTGCGTGCTCAACTGTCCCGCCGACGCGGGCGGATACGGAACGTTCGCATCGGGCGTTGGGCACGTGATCGCAGTACCACCGCCCGCGGGCGTTGCGTTCATCCAGCGCACCTGCCACACTGTTTGCATGCGCCCCGAGGTGTCGATTCCGATTGCCGAGTCGACCAGTGTGGGATCCTGCAGCGAGGTCACCGCGCGCTTCCACACGTCCAGGTAGTAGACGTAGGACCCCGCGGCATTCGGCAGATACTGCGCCGCACCGCTGAGCGCCTTCGCGGCCGCCGGGAGATAAGGCTGGCCGGTGAACGGAATCGAGGGGGTGTTGCCCACCGTCGTAGGCTGCGGCTGGGGCACGCCCGATAGCTCCTCCAGCGCGGGGTCCCACGTTCCCGGTAACGGGCCGTGGTTCTCCGCCAGCAGGCCATCGACATACATGCGCCCCAGCCCAATGTCGACCACCCACGGCGTGGTTCCCGCGGAAATATAGAACGCGTCCGGAGTGGTCAGCGGGTACGCCGCGCGCCCCATGGTGTCCAGCGTTCCTGCCTGGATACGCCGCGAAATCTCGGCGAGGTATTCATTCCAGTCCGCGTCCGACTGCACTCGTCCCTGCGGCATGACCACCGACGAATAATCCTTGAAAGGATTGAAAGTGTAACGGCTGTTATCGAAGCTCACGGCTTGCTCCTTTTTTTTCTGCCTGGTCCTTGCGACAGGTCGCATCGCCTGCCGGTCCGCACTGTGCTGCTTTCACTCGCAATCCTTCGTGTCTTTTTGCTTCCCAGCCAGGGTTGCACTTATGTCTGGTACACAATGCCAAACTCCAAACCCAGCGGCACGTACTCCTGCAGCCGAATCTTCAAATCGGTCTCCCGCTGCGGCGCCATCACGGAGTGGTATGCGCCCATCTCGCTGCCATCGTCCGCACCGCGACGAATCGAATCGTCCGTGCACGCCATCAGCTTCAGGTAGCCCGGCTGGCCATAGCGCGTGGTGACGAACGCGGGCCACACGCCTGCAACCGTCTGCTGCACACACTCGTACTGCGCCGGCACCACCGCACGGAAGGGGAGAAAGCTGAAGCGCACGCATCCCTGCTGCCTGCGATCGGCCACCAGGCCTGCGTTTCCCGCCTGGTCGTCATTCGCCCAGAAAATGCAGTCGCTCACATACTGGAGCTCGCTGGCATGCACCCGTCCGACCACCGTGCATCCCGTCATGGTCAGCGCAGCGCCGCCGGCCGTCTCGTCCGCTGTGGCAGCATATGCGGTGTAACCGGGATCGGTCGCATCCACAATGCAGTTGGTCAGCGACACGGTGGCCAGCGGGTTGGACCGGATGCCTCCCATCACGGAGCTCGTTCCGGTCAGCGCAACCGCATTCGCAGCCAGTTGCAGCACCGGCGTCTGCGGTTGTAGTGCCTTCTGCGGCTGGCCATCGTCCGTCGCCGCGGCAAATCCCCAGCCCGGCACCAGCGTGCAATCCGTCAGCATCAACTGCGCCAGCAGGTTCTCAGTTCCATCCGTACGCACCAGCGGAACATCCAGTAATGCGGGCTCCTGTGCCGGAGGAGCGAACGCTGCTTGCGCCGCCAGAACCAACCCGTTGAGTGCAAACTGGCTGCCGGCATCGCCCATCACCGTCAGAGGTCCATTCAGCAGCAGCGTCTGCACGGTCTCGTCTGCCGCGCGCAGTTCCAGCGTCGTGTTCGCCGGCAGGTTCACCGCCAGCGCTCCGGTTGTGGTCACGCTGGCGCTGACGAAGGGGGCCTGGCTGGCCGCCAGGTCGCTCGCATCCTGGGCGGCAGACTCACCCGAAATCTCCACCGCAACGGCGTTGCCCAGCGGCAGCAGCGACATCGCATAGTCCAACGCATCCTGCAGTGTCCCAAACCGCGGATCGGGGAACGGCACCACAAACGCCGCGTTCGTCACGGCGAACGGATTTGCCGCGGTGTCCCGCTCGTACTCGCCACCGCCCATGTCGGCATTCGCGCCGTAGTACCAGGTCGCGCTCAAGGTCTGCCCTTGGTACTTATCCGCCAGCGCCAGCCGCCCGAGTTCCGGATCCACCAGCACCACGTATTCGCTGTTGGCAAACGGCCCCATCGTCGTCGACAGGTTCGCCCAGGCGCCATCCTTGCCGGCCAGGTCCGCAACTCCAATCTGGTACGGGTTCAGCAGTTGCTGGTTCAGATGGATCGCCAGGCTCGCACCCTGCCCGTAGTAGGTCGAGCCCACGCCCTGGCTCAGGTCCGCGCATAGCACCCGCCGCTGCAGCCGATCGGGGACGTTGGCCGGCTCGGCGGCCGCCGCAATCTGCTCTCCCTGCGAGATGGCACGATGGAACAGGGGCACATCCTGGCCGAGCGCGCTGAACCGGAAGCATTGCGTATTGCCCGGCTCCATGGCCGTCAGCGGCGACTGCGTGACGCTGTACGCGCCCAGCGACCAGAGAAACACCGCAATGTTCTGGATGTTGTACTGCCCGCACGCGTTCCATTTGGTTGAGTCGATCCGGCGCACGTCTACCTTGTGCGCTGTCGCGTCAAAACCCGTATCTATATATACACCCGGTTTCCAGTTGCGCAGGTTCGGCGCGTAGTCGTTCCGCGGCCGGATGTGCTTCATGTACTGCGTATCGGCCAGCACCTGGAACTGCTCCCTGGCGTGCGCTCCCCAGCCCGTGGAATCGCGCGCCAGTTGCTCGATCACCAGGATGGTCCCTTTGCGCCGCCGCAGCGAGATCGTCTCGGCAACCTCGACGCGCGGATCGTCTACCGCCGGCGCAATCCCCGTCACCGACTGGTATCCGATCAGGTCGCCGATATACGGGATCACCCACTGCGCGCACGTCTCAATAAACTGGTCGTCGTACAGTTGGTCCAGATCGTAGGCCACGGCCTCCAGCTGTTCGCTCGCCACCATCAGCAGTGACTCCAGCGGCCCGCGCGCGGCCAGCGTCTGCAGCAACTGCAACTCCGCCACTTGATCGCTCTCCAGCGTCTGCTGCATCGCCTGCATTTGCAGCAGCGCCGCCAACTGGACCTGCTGCGCGGGAGTCAGCAGCGTCTGCGCGCTGGCAATCTGCGCGTCGCGCGTCCGGTACACCGCCGGCAAGAGCTGGAACAAATTGATCGCGCTCATGACATTGTCCCCAGAGATACATTGTTCGGATTCGGATCCAGCACCAGGATCTCCGCTGCACTCGGCGCAGCCGTCAGCGAGGCCACCGGCACAAACGGGCAGATCCCGTTATTCGCCGTCGTGCACGGCCGCGCCAGCGGCGTCGGAAGAGCCTGCAGGCTCCACGCGTAGTACGCGGCGACGGAGAACGCTGCGCCGGCGATGTCGCCGGCCTGGCTGGTCGCCACCACTGTCGGCGGCGATACGCTGACTGCGATCACGCCCGGCACGCCCTGGATCAGCGCAGCAATCTCATCGGCATACACGCCCTGCCCGAACGTCCGGTTCGCAAAGCTGTACGTCGTCTGCAGCAGCGTCAGCACCGCGGCTTCCACCGCCGGTTGGCTGTAGGCCGGGTCGTACAGAATGTTTGCGGTTACTGCAAAGGTCGTCTCGTAGAACGACTGCACATTGACAGTTATGTTCGGGTTCCCATAGCTCTCCAGCGACGTAATTAAATTGCCCCGCGTCTGGCTGGTCGGCAGCAACTGCGCCCCGCCCGCTGCCGCGACTGTGAGCCATATGCCGCGGTATGACCCGCTGGGCACCCACATGGCCGCTGCCTTGGCAATTCCCGGGTACGTCGCCGCAAAGTTCTGGTAGTCCGTCAGCGATACCGCGCGGCCCAGCGTCAGCACGCTCAGCGGCGCATTTGTCCGGATGTCATTCACCGACTGCCCGTCCTGTCCGCCCGTCGCCGCCTGCGGGTTCGTCACCCCACTGACGCCCACCGGCCGGTCCACCAGCGTTGTGATCGCACCCGCCGCCACGTTTCCCGCACTTCCGAGGCCCACGCGGTAGCTGGCCTGAATATTGTTCGTTCCGGTGGGCAGCGTCGCGCCTTCCACTCCATCGCCGAAGGTTACCTGCGCGATGCCTCCCGGCATATTCAGCGTGGTATACACCTGCGCCGTAGACGCCTGTTCATACAGCGACGCCGCGCCCGTCCACTTTGCTCCGTTCGCCGTAATCGTCAGCGAACTGGCACTCCCGCTCTGCGTCGGCGCGGAGACATAGGTCAGTGGAGATTGCTTCAGCCTGAACTGCTGGTTCGGCGTCGCAGCCGATCCGCTTCCCAGCAACTCCGTCACCGGCGAGCCCGCCGTTGCGGCCGCCACGTTCGCGTTCACCGTGGTCGCTGTGCGGTCGTAGACATTGGTCAGCGCCGTCGTCAGTTGAATTTGCGTGCGCGGAAAACCTCCATCCGTCTCCAGGCTCACGTTGGACACCAGCGCATACTCCTGCACCACTGGGTCATTCGTTCCTGCCGCCGTCAGCATGAAGTACCCCAGCGGCGTCAACGGCTGCGTCGCGTAGGTGGGATTGATCGTCCCGATCCGCCCCGTCGAATCCGCCACCACCAGCGCCGGCGTCGCAGTCGCGCCCGCGCCGGTCCCGCTCCATCCCGGAATGCTCCCCGGCTCCGGACCGCCCGTGCTCCCCGGCGCCGGCGTGTTGATCACCGCATTCGGCGGCTGCAACAGCGTCATCACCTGGCCCTGCAGCAACGCCACCGGCACGGTCGGCGCATCGTTGGGATAGAACCACACCACCGGCCGCGCAGGCGTGCTTCCCGCGGCGCTCTCCGGAGTATTCACCGTCAACTTCGGATTCTTGCCCGTGATCGCCACCGCGCCCACACCCACCAGGTCCGGCCGCAGCACTTCCAAATCCACCAGCGTCCCGTAGAGCGGATGGTCGAGCGGCTGCTCCGCCACCGGCAGCACTTCGCTCTGCGCCAGCGCCGCCGTCGACCGCGTCTCGGCATAGTAGCCATTGGTGCCGCTCAGTCCGGTCGCGGTATCTGTGGTGGCACGCGTGATCTTCGCACTCATCGCGTAGTCCGAACGCGACACCGTCGTCACCGCGGTGAGTTGGTACAGATTCGTCTCCTGCACTGTGATCAGCCTGGTGGAACCCTGACCATGGCCGTGACCTCCGCCGCCAAGATGGACCCGTTTCTGATAGGTGGCCATCAGCAACAGCCAGCTTCCCGTCGCCACCTTGGCGTAAACCGAATCGAGGTCCACCAGGCTGGCAGAAGCAAGGTCGCTGGGAAAGGAATTCGACGCGGTGCCAAAGGTCCACTCGTCTCCGCTAAGCAGTCCGCCCAGGTTGGTCTCCGCTTTCTTCGTCAGCATCAGCGGATTCAGCGCGTTGTAGCCAAACAGCGACGCCCGTTGCCGCATGGCGAACACCTGCGGATTTGCCTGCGACGGTGCTCCCGCATTGGCACCCAGCGGCTCCGCCCAGATAATCAGCGTCCGCTGGTTTACCGTGTCTGTTTGCACCGCGGTCACGTGGCACAGGTCCCACGCCGTGCTGGCCACATTGTTCAACCGCTCGTCGCCCACAATCAGAATCGCGTCGCCCGGATTCAGCTGTGTGTTCGTCCCTGCGAGGTATGCGCTCGTCTGGCCCGCCGCGGGGATCCACGGAAATCCCGTCTGCACCGGCAGAGCATTCCAGTCCGGCTTCGCCAGAATGTCCGCCGACGTCTGGAACGCCTGCGGCATCTGCCCCTGTGCTGGAACGCTCTGCACCTGCGTCCCCGCGGGAATCGTGATGGCCATCGTATTCGGATTCGCCGGCAGACCCGTTGCCGCGCGCAAGGTGAACGCCAGATAGGTGGACGCCGCCACGCCCGGCGAAGGCTGATATCCGATCAACCGGCTGAGCTGCGTCAGCGAGTACAGTTGCGTCGCCGTGCGCAGGTAGCTCTCGTTCGCCAGCCGTTCCTGGTAGAAGGTCAGAATATCCAGGACCACGGCGGTTGCATCCAGAAACGCAATCGACAAATCATCGTCGTCGCGCGTCTTCAGCCCTGCCAGCGCGGGGTATTGCGAACTGGATAGCCGCGCCAACATGGACTCCTTGAACGACGCCCAGGTGCCCGTGCGGTACGCGATCGCGGACAAGCCCGGCAGGTTATATTCGCCCTGCGGCGTCTCCACTGAGACTCCCCCGCAGCATCCGCACAAGCAACCCGATCCGCCGCTGCAGCTCATTGCGCCCTCACTTTCCACCCTGCATGTTCAGGGTCAGTTGTCCGTTCGCCGGAAGGCTGGGATCGTTGGCCATGCGCCCAACCTGGAACGGCCCCATCGGAATCTCGCCCGCGCCGATGTACACCTGTGTGGGCGGAGTGGTGAGCGGAACGCTCTGCGGCTGGAACACCGTCGCCGTCAGCGTGGTCACGCCTGCCACCGATCGCGCCGCCGCATAGATGGGGCTGAGGTAGACGCTCTGCCCCAATTGGAAATTCCCCGGTGCGAACACTCCCGGCTTACCATTCGGCTGCGTGCCCGCGCCCAGCACCTGCTGCAGCGCCTGCTGCACCTGCGCCTGGAAGTAATCCGGATCGACGCACACCGTCAGCGCAATGGTCAGCGACACGTAGTCCGGCCCTTCCAGCTTCAGGTCCTGCCCGGCCAGCCGGTAGCGATTCACATACCTGGTCAGCGCTTTCCGTGTGGCCTTGCTCAGCGCGCCGCCATTGCTCGGCTCCGCCGTGTCGAATACGGTGTACCAGCTCCCGGTCCAACGCAGCGTTGCGGCCGCGCTCGAGATCTGCGGATACTGCTCAGTCACGTTGATGTAGTCCTGCATCGTCACCGCGCGCTCCTGGGTTAGGAACGCCTGCGGAGCTCGCCGCTGAATTTGCGCGGTCGTCTCCGGGTCAACGCCTCCGCTCGCCGGCAGCGGATTGGTGCAGGCCGCAATGCGCGGGTCGCCCTCAAACAGCAGCAGGCTTTCGGCGCCCACATTGCCCGCCGTTCCATTGCCGATCCGGTAGGTCGCCGCGAACACCGTGTTCGACGCCGGCCGCATTCCATTGGTCCCATCGCCGAAGCGCAGCGTTGCCGTTCCGTCGGCTTCAATCTCCACCACGAAGTTCGTGTCCGTCGGGCCATCGGCCAGGAGGTCCGGAGCAGCCGTCCATGTTGTCACCGCTCCATTCAGGTCGCTGGTCAGTTCAATCTGCGGCACTGCGGCGGCGGGATCGTAGTTCATCAGGTCGTACGCCGACAGCGCCGGGTTCGGCTGCTCTTCAAACGTCACCACCCGCAGCAACGACGGCGCCGCCGCAAACACCGCTTCGGCCGTGGCCAGCGATACATTGCTGTACTGCATCAGCACCGCCGGAAGCTGCACGCCGCCCACTGCGCCAAACGGCGAGTCATACAACAGCAGCACATTGAACTCCAATGGCTGCGACAGGTTGCCCTGCGCCAGTACCGCAAACAGCGGCGGCCAGGTTGCTGTGTTGGTCGGCTGCACCGTCAGGTATGGAGTCTCCGTATCCTCATCCAACAGACTCACCGCCCCTTGATTTGTCATCCTGGTCGGTCCCGTCGCGACCTTACCCGGCAGCGCCGCCGCCGGCGCACTCGCCACAATCAACTCCGACTGTGCGGTAATCTGATCGATCGCCTCCGCCAGCGACGTCAGGTTTGCAAACGTTTCCAGCACCACCGGCGCAGTCGCTCCCGGCGGATCGAACACCACCTGCAACGTCAGCGTCCCGGTGCCCAGTGTTGCCAGCACGCCAAACCATTGCGGCCACTGGGCCACGTTATTGGCGCCCAGCATCAGCGCCGTATATCCATTGCTGTCCGCCAGGCTCACCAGCCCATTCGCGACCAGGGCCACTGCGGCGCTGGTCACCGGCGCGCCTGCCACCTCCAGCGGCACCGCCTGCGTCACTGGACTCTGCGGCAATTGCGGCCGGTAACGTACCGGCAGCGGCTGCGGCGCAGTTGGCGTGCATCGGTCCGCCGTTGGCGAAGGCGGTATGGTCAGCGTTGCCTGCGGCACTACCGGCAGCGGTTGCGCGGGCATGGACAGCCCGTGGTCGGCCAGCACCACGTTCCCCATCACCACGCTGACATTGGTCAGCGTTACCCGGTCGCCCGTGTCCGCGAGGTAGGTCGACGACAGACACAGCGGCGCGGGCAGCGCATCGTCCGCAGACCAGCGAATCTCCGTCACTGGCTGAGGCTGCTGCGTTCCATTCACAATCGCTGCGCCCGTCCCCACTTCGAACAGCGGATCCACCAGCGGCTGCCCCTGCCCATTCAGCGTTGTCACTGCCGTCAGTCGCACCGCGTACCTGTGGCGGATATCCGCGTCCGCAGCCGCGCCTGTCTGCGGGCCCATCACCTCTTTGAAAATCAGCACATCGCCCGCCTGCAGATTCGGGTACGCCCCTGCGAGCGTTGCCTCGGTCGCGCCCTGCGGCAGACAGCAGTTCAAATCTCCCCACGTATAAAAGTTCATCATGTTCAACTCAGGGAACAGGTCCGCGTCCTGCATCGGCTGGAACACCACCACGCCTGCATCCAGCGCGGCCTGCTCATTCCCCAGCACCGTCGCCGGCGCTCCCGGCGCAATCGTGTAGAAGCGCGTCGCCGTGTGGTCCAGAAACATCGCCGCGGCGACGCTGACGCACACCCATGCGCGCGCGTTTGCTCCATCGTGCACCCGGTAGTCCACCAGCAGCGCATGCCGCCGCAGCGAGATGCGGCTTCGCGCCGTCAGCAGGTACGCCTCTGTCGCCACCGCATCCTGCTGGTAGCTCAACTGGTCGCCCACATACGCCACCAGCTCCGCCAGCGCCACTCCCAGGTCCGCCTCGGTCGCCGCGCCCCACCCCGGCAGCAGCTGATTCATCCGGTCCAGCGCAATCTGCCGGAAGCTGCCATAGTCCTTGGCCAGGTAGTTGATCGGCGGCGGTGTCGGCGGTACCGGCGCGCAGTCCGTCGCGGGCGGCTTGCAGTCGAAGTATGGTCCGCAGTCCACCTTGAACCGGAACGTCACCTCCGCCAGTTGCGGATCGAACCCGTCGAGCACCTCCGTCACCGCGAACTCGTCGCCCGTCGCACTCTCCACACTGTTCACCAGCCGCAGCGTGTAGGGCGAGAAGTCCCCCGCCACATTCGTCACAATCTCCAGGATGGTGCTCGGCTGTCCTGCCGCGGCTGCCTTCACCGTCACCGACGTTGCCGCCACGTTGGTCACGCTCTCGCCGCCGGTGATCAGAATGTTGTCCGGGGTCAAGTTGGTCGGCACCGGCTTCAGGCAGTGCAGTTGTAGATGCCGCTGCCCCGCCAGCGTCGACGCGTCTGGAATCTCCAGGTAGTCGATCCCGTTCAGCGTCGGGTGGTTCAGCACCGCCGCCTGTCTCGCTTTGTCGTCGCAGCATGCGTAGATCATTGCGGCCCTCCATAGATGAAGGTCTGCACCTGCGTCACGCCCGTGCTGAGTGGCGCATACGTTACCGTCACCGTCAGGGTTGACTCCTGCGCAGCCGCCGTGACCGACAACACCTTGATGTATCCACTCAGCCATTTCTGCAGCGCGCCCTGCACGGTGAACTGTGTGGCCGCCGCCATCTCCACGCTGTTGGGCGCGAATGGCAGTTGCAGCAGTCCGCTTCCGAAGTCCGGCAGATTTACCCGCTCACCCGGCGACGTGAACAGCACCTGCTCCACCAGTTGGCGCAGATAATCCGCCAGCGGGTCCAGCGTCCGGCCGCGTCCATCGAATTGGTAAGGAAAATTGACGTTCATCTGAGCCCTCAGCGATTCCTTACAAACCAGTCCTCAGCCCGCACTCACCATTCCGCCCCCTACGTCGCCAGCACCAATGTCTGCGCCTGCACCGGCAGCAGCGGCGTTCCTGTGGGCACGCAGACCGACACGCCCGTCATAATCGCTACCGGCTGCCCCTGCGACAGCACCTGGGTCGCGCCCACCACCCACTGCCCGGTGACGCACGGCCCGTTGCCTGCGGGTGGAACGAACGCGCAGCCCGCGACCGAATATGGCGCTGCGATCGTCGCAATCGGCATGCCCGACACAAACACGCATGGGCTGGGCGCAGTCGGCATCGCCATGCCTCCATGGCTGCACATCACCACCGCTCCCACATGCAAAATCGGTCCCGGCATCGTTTGCACCTCCTGGCGTCTTGTCCCTTGCGCCTTATGGCTGTTTCCTTACGGCCCCACCACCGTCAAAGCGCTCACATTGATCGCCACTGCTGGGCCAATCAGCGTGATCGTCGCGCCCTGCCCATTCGAAATGTAGATCCCCGTCTCATTGATCACGATCATGGCCCCGCTCGCTCCCTTCAGCACGATTCCACCCGTCGCGGGTGTCGGCGGTCCATCCGACAGGATCAGCGAATTCTGCCCCGTCGTTTGCAGCACGATATTCTGTCCTGGCGGAATCGCCGGCGGCGCAATCGCCAGCGCCGGTACGTCCGCCGCCGTCCCCCAGAACCCTCCGCTCCAGATGGGATAATCCGGGTTGCCCTGCTCAAACTCGATCCACACCGACGATCCAATCGGCGGCACGATAAAACATCCCGCCTGAATGCCCGCGGCAGGCACGCACGGCATTGCCCAACTGGAGGGCGTCTCGCCCAGCACGTCGGGGACCTGCGCCATGATCCGACCCATCTGCATGGGGTCGATATTCAGCAGCACCGTTCCGCGGTACTTGCCGAAGTGCTGAATTGTTGGCGTCTGCGGGCTCGTACTCATGGGCTCACCGTGGAGACTGTCGACACCAGTCCATTCCGCGTCAGCGTAAAGCTCTGCTTGTACTCGCCCCGCTTGATTTTGTGGGTCACACTTTTCACGTAGTACAGCCCGTCAAACGCCTGCCCCGCGCCGCGCACGCCCACCAGGCTGCGGGCATTCAGCACTCCGCCATAGCGCGTCACGTCCAGCGAGCCCTCGCAGGTCACCGCCTCCGAACTCGCGGCGCCTGCTGCCAGTCCCATCATGATCGCCTGCGGCACGGACACCTTCGACAGGTTGTCCCGGAACGACGCCAGGTCCGGCGGCGTCAGGTTGGTCGGCAGTGGCTGAATCGCTCCCAGTGGCGGCTGCAGCGGATCGATCGGCGGGATGGGCACCGGCAGGCTGACGCCCAACTCCTGCACATACGTGTACACAATCGGGATCCGGCACTTGTCCTGCTCGAAGGAGAAGTGCAGCGTCTCCACATTGGTGTATGCATCCATGTCCGCATTCAGCGCCGGCTGCACCGGCCCGATCTTTACCTGCGGCCCCCAATATGCCGTACTGGTTCCCGGCACTGGTCCCGCCGCAATGTAGAACACGTAGCCCACCTCATCCGCCAGCGCCTTGATGTACTTCAGGTCGGTTCCCTGCTGCGCCGGAATCTGCTCAATCGGCAGCGAAATATCGAACAGCAAACTCGGGATGATCACCGGCAGCACGCCGAAGAAGGCATACTTCGCCAGCAGCAGCGCCACGCGCGCCTCGCGCGGACACGCCGGAAAGGGAAACCCGCTCCAGTTCGATTGATCCATCAGCGCCGTCAGGTCCAGCCCAAACAACGTCAGCGTGGAGTTCGATCCCTTGTCCCCCGGCGCAATCTCGTTCTTCGTAATCACGCCGTCGATCAGCACATGGGCCACGCCATTCACGGTCGCCACCAGGATGCAGCGCATGAACAGCAACGGCATTCCGCCCGTCAGCAGAAACAGCAGGTTCAGCGGCGAGTTCTTGTCCACGCTGAACACCAACTGGAAGCCGCTCTGCCCCACGTCCTCCACCTTCACCTCCACCGACGCCAGCGCCTCCAGCACGGTACTGGGTACGGGCACGGCAATCACCGGTCCCATCATCAGCGTGAACTGGACGTTCTTAAGAAGCACTGCCGCCTCCCCGCACGCCCTGCGGCGTCGTGATCCTCAGCACTGTGCCCGGCGTCTCCAGATCGCATGGATTCATCGCTCCGTTGGCATCGCAGATCAGCCAGGCCATCAGCGGATCGCCGAGATACCTGGCTGCGATCAGATCCAGGCGGTCGCCACTCTTCATCGTGTAGGTGTTGATGGTCGCGTAGTTGGGCGCGCCCGGCTGCGGCACAATCCGCCGCGCCAGGTACGGAATCACCTGCCCGTTTGGCGCCGTGTACTGCAGCACGCTCGATCCGTAGTAGCGGCTGTCGGTGGGAAACGTGACCTGGGGCACCACCCCCAGCATCATCATGGCCTGCAATGGATAGTTCATGGCAATCCTCCCAGTCCCAGCGTGGTCAATGCAGCCATCGTCGCCTGCGCTGCCAGCGATTCCTTGTTGGTCAGGTACGCCATAAAGAGCCGTCCACCCGGATGCTCAAATCCAAGGTCGTCCACGCTCAGCACGCGCATTCCCAGCGACACTTTCGCCCGAATCGGATTCAGATTCGGATCGAACGCCTCCTCCGTAATCGACAAGTCCGTCAACCGCACCGGAACCACCCGGCTGCTGCTCCACACAAACAGCGTCAGCGGCTGCTCCAGCGGAATGATCTCCAGCGTGCCTGCATTCGCCAGCGCATCGTCTGCCATCAGTGTCTCCACCGTCGGATTCACCAGCATCTCCAGTTGCGCGAGTTGTGGATGCAGCCCATACTGGGCCGTCACCGGATACTGCGTCGGGAACTCCAGTTGATCGGTCGCGTCCAGCTCCGCCTCCAGTTTGATCGTTTCGATCGCCGGTCCGCGCAGCCGCAACGCATCCACCCGCACGCCATCGGCGCCGCCCGGCACCGCCTGGATCTGCAGCGAGCGGGTTAGCGAGTCGGGATTGTATTGCAGCGCAATCACGCTGGTCACGATCGACGTGTCCGGATCCATCGTCACAATGCCACCCTTGACCAGCCGCGGCGAAATCGGTAATGCAAAACTGCTCATCGCAACCTCACTTCCTCCTCGCGCAACGCTTACGCCAGCGTCGGCGGCGTAAAGTCACCCGCTGCCACGGTCGTCGGCATATCTTTCCCGTTCTCGTCCAGCAACGGTCCCGGCCTGGCTACCCACTTGCCGTCCTGGGACTCCGCCGGTTCCGTGATCCAGCTCAAACTCACCAGCCGCTTCTCCGCCTGCCTGCCACGGTCTATCAGCTCTTTCCTCTTCGGCGAGGCGCTCAGGTCCGGCAGCGTGACCGCCGCATACTCTGCCTTCACCGTGTAGTGGTAGTAGCGCGAGGTATTTGCGGTGGCGCGCTTGAGCGGCCCTTCCACCCGGGCTTCCATGCGCTGGTTCACCTTGTTGGTGATCGGCATCAAATTCGGCCACACGCCCTGCCCGCCCAGCCGCATGCTGAGCAGATGCCCGCGCACGTAGCTCTTATCCTTGCGCAGCGGAGCGCCCAGGTCCTCCCACACGGGCGGGTCGGTGTCGTTGGGCGGCGAACCCAGGTCGCGGTTCGCGCTCAGGAACGCCTCCGCCCTGGTGCCTCCGCCTGCCGCATCCAGCGGCCCGAAAGCTTTGATCTCTGACTTCGGCGCCTCGCGCGCTTTCAGCTTGCCCAGCAGCACCACCAGCCGCTCATAGGCTCCCGCGCCCGCCTCATCGGCGCCCGGCGGCTGCGGCAGGTCACCCTGCTTCCAGTGCAGCTTATCTGCGGCCTTCAGGATCGGGTCGCGCTCCTTCTTCGTCGCCTTCACGTCGTTCAGGAAGTGCTCCAAAGCACTCTTTTTGCTATGTACAACAACCTCAGGGTCGGCGCCATCTCCCTCCAGCGAGACCGTGTGCTCCTCAGTGCCATAGCTAAACTTCTTTGGCTTGGTCCACCACTGCTTCACGCTCTCAATCCGGGCCAGCACACTCTCTTTCACCCTGTTCCAGATCGGCGTGATCTTGTCCACGATGAAATCGAGCACCTTGCCAACCGCGTCATCCACGGTCTCGCGCACGTCCGTGATCACGCTCTTGATCTTCGCGCCGAAGTCGCCAAACCCGAAAATCCCCGCCAGGAAGCGCAGGATGAGCGGAATACTCTTCTTGATCACTCCCTCTACAGCCACTGCGGCACTTTCGCTGTTGCCGTCGGCAAGGTCCGAAAGCATATCGACCATCGCCTCAAACAGGTTGATCAATTGGGTGGCTTTGTCGATGAAGAACTGCACCGTCTCGACAATGTCTTCGATCACCTCGATGATTTCGCCCACCGGATTGCTCAGCGCGGCAATCTTTTCCAGACCCACCTTCACGATCTTGGTAACCGCCCAGCCCTTCACCGCGTTGAAGATGGTGCCGGGAATGCTCGCCAGCTTGTCCTTGATCATTCCCCACAGAGCGCCGAACCCGCCCTGGCGCACCTGCTGCACGATCTCGACTGCCTTCTCGGCATACTCCACCACGACTTCGCCGCCCAGCGGTTCCAGCTTCTCCACCAGTTGTTTCCGCCGCCGCGCGTACGTCAGTCCCAGAATTTCCAGCGCCAGGTTAAACATGCTCGACAGATCGAAGCTCTTCGGCGCCTTCAGATCAGGCAGCCCCACCTCATCGAACACGAACTGCAGCAATCCTTCCTTCAGGTTTTCGCCGATGTGGTCATAAAATTTCTGGAAGCCCTTCTTCAAGGCCTCCAGCAATGTCAGCCCAAAGCGCAATGGATTCGCTGCGATCTTCCCAATCGCCTGCGCCGCCTTCTTCAGGATCGGCCAGATCTTTCTTCCAGCCGGGAAGCGGTTGAACACTGCCTCGGCGACCAGCTCCAGCACCTTCGACGCGATCTCCTTCACCAACTCCTTGATGTTGTTGAGCGGCTCGGCAAAGATCGCCTTCAGCCTGTCCCAGGTTCCGCTCAGGTCCGTCAGCTCCACCGCGTCCCAGGCTCGCTTCAACAGATCTTCAAAGTCCTCGAGCGTCAGGTGTCGCGCGCGCACCCGTTCCATTAGCCAGTCGAACGCAAGCTTCAGCGCTTCGGAAGCGCTCTTCAGCTTCTCGTAGAGCGAGTCGAAGCCGAAGAACTTCAGAAACTCGCTGACCAGCTTCTCCGGCGTGCGCTCGACTGTCTCTCCAGTCGCCAAGTCCCTGCCGATCAGTGTGCAGAAAAGGTCATAGCCGGGAATGTCCTTCAGATGGCTCAGCAACCAGTTCTTTATGCTGTCAATCTTGTCTCCCACCCAGTCCTTGACGTCCGACCACCAACTGCGCTGCACCATGCGCGCCGCCGGCTTCGCCACATGCAGCCCCGCCGCCCGTCCGCCGCCCGTCTGCTGTACCACGTGCGTCAGCTCATGCGCCAGCAGATGCCGGCCCTCGGTCGTCTGCGGCGAATATTTCCCCGGCGCAAACACCACGTCCGATCCCACCGTGTAGGCGTGCGCGCTCAAAACCTGCGCCGATTCGCCCGCGCGCGCATCCGTATGCAGCCGCACCCCGGCAAAGTCAAACCCAATCCGTGACTCCATCTCCCGCCGCGTTGCCGGCTCGATCTCCCGCCCCGGCGACCGCACTACCGTATCCACCTCCGCCGATCCGGTGTACATCGGCTCCGCCCGCTCGGCCCTGCGATGCACCGTCAGCTCTTCCTTCTTGGTCCCCTCATGCGCGCCATGTCCCCGGGGTGCTTCTTTCGTGACCGGCCGTTCCTCGCGGATGGGGAGCGTCACCGCTTTCTCCACCAGCTTCGGTCCTGCTTGCTTCTCCGGCGCCGCGTGTTTGCCCCCTGTCTTCGGCGTGTAGTTCAAGGTCACCGCAGCTCCACCCGCTCCACCCGCGCGCGCCACCTTCACGCTCAATCCCGGATGAATTCCATCCAGCGCAATCGCCTCGCCGCCCGCTCCTTTGCGTCCTGACGCCAGCGCCGCCACCACGCCCGCGGCCGCCGCACCCGTCAACGTCATCCCCGCCGCCGCACCGGCCGTCACCTTCGCAATCGCGGCGCGTGCTTCTGCCGATGCCAGCAGCGCGTGCTCCGCCAGTCCCTCCGCATCTCCATGCGACTCGGCCGGCTTCCGCTGAATTCCATCGAACCCCTTCGCCGCCAGCGACCACCCGGGCAGGCTTCCACCACGCACCACTGTATCGGCAACCCGATCCGCCTCCACCTCGTGCGAGTCGCCCGGCTTGCTCACACGCACGCCTCCGCCCATGCGCGCGGATGCCTTCGCCGAATCCACTTCCAGCGCGAACGCCGCTCGGCTCATCCGCGCACCCCCTTGCTCCCACTCCCGCTCTTCCCGATCGCGCGCGCCACGCTTCGCCCCAACCCTCGCGCACCCGATGGCCCATCGCCCATCGGCACCTGTCCCAGCCGCAGCACCGGGGTCCTGCGCGAGCGCTGCATCGCGGCGCGTGTCATCGGATCCGCCAGCACGCGGGCCAGCTCGCCGCGCAGTCCATCGACAAACGCAGTCCGCGCCGCGGGGTCCATCCCACGCAGCGCCAGCCGGTCGATGGTCACGCTTACTCGTGGGCTCATACCCACCCCCGCGTTTCCATCTCGGCAATCGGCCGCTCCGTCTTGATCGCCTCCAGCTGCGCGGCTTGCAGAATGTGTGTCATCGCCACTGGCGCTTTAGCGTCCGCCGCCAGAAACGCCGCATTCAGCGCGATGTTCTTGATGTTTCCGCCGGTCATGTTCAGCGCGGAAAGCCGCCC
Organism: uncultured Acidobacteriaceae bacterium; assembly: GCA_963764735.1. GTDB lineage: Bacteria > Acidobacteriota > Terriglobia > Terriglobales > Acidobacteriaceae > Edaphobacter. The sequence continues at coordinate 2,341,291 of CAVXTS010000002.1, read as the reverse complement.
GAACTCCAGCCCGGTCGTCGGCGTCTGTGGCGGAAACACACGCGCCCAGATCTCCTGCCGCTGCATTGCATCCGGAAATGGAAAGTCCACCGTGAACCGCAGCCGCCGTTGAAAGCTCTTATCCAGCGACGACTTCAAATTCGTCGTCAAAATCGCCAACCCTAGAAAGCTCTCCATGCGCTGCAGCAGGTAACTCACTTCGATATTCGCGTAGCGATCGTGCGAGTCCTTCACCTCCGAGCGCTTGCCGAAGAGCGCGTCGGCCTCGTCGAACAGCAACAGGCACCCGCCTGCGTCCGCTGCATCGAACACCTGCTTCAGATTCTTTTCCGTTTCGCCGATGTACTTGCTCACCACCGCGGACAAATCGACGCGATACAAATCCAGCTTCAGGTCCGCCGCCAGCACCTCCGCCGCCAGCGTCTTGCCCGTGCCGCTGGGCCCCGCAAACAACGCGCTCAATCCCAATCCGCGCCGTCCGTTCGCCGCAAATCCCCAAGTCTCGTACACCGTCATTCGATTGCGCGACTGCGCCGCCAGCTGCCGCAACACCAGCATCTGCGCCTCCGGCAGCACCAGGTCGTGCCACTTCGCTTTCGGCTCTATCCGTTCTGCCAGCAGCTCCAGCCGCGGACGCGAGTGCGCGCGGCAGGCCCGCCACAGCCGCGTGCCCAGCGCTTCAGCCTCGGCCGGCTCCGCACCCTCCGTGGCGCCGGCAATCGACACAATCGTCTCCGCGCTCAAACGGAACTGTTGCGCCAGCTCGCCCAGTTCGGCTTCCGCTGTCTGCGCCGCGGGCCCCAGCGCATCCTGCCACAACCGCAGTTGCCCCGCTGGCGCCGGCTTGTCCACCCCATAACTCGTCACTGCGCGATGCAGCCGCACCGCCTCGCGGCTCGCAATCATCAGCACGCCCGGCACGCGCTCCGCCAATTGCTTTGCCGCCGTACTCGGAGTCTCTCTGCCCCACTGCAACAGCAGCATCGCCGGCAGCATCCGTTGCTCGCGCATCCACAGATGCAGAAACTGCTCCAGGTCCGCGCTCGCCGCTGGAGTGTCCTCGTGCCGCAGCACATACAGCTGCCTTCCGCTGCGATGCGCAATCAGCGACGCCACCCCCTCCTGTCCCAGGTCATCGTCCCCGCACAAATGCACAACGCCAGCCGCGCCCTCGATTGCCTCCAGCCCGTGCACAATCTCCTGCCCCAGGCGGAAGTGTTCCTCATCCATCCACTCCGGCGGCGCCTTGCGGAACAGCACATCCTCCAGCCGCACATCGATGCGGTTCGTCCCTGCCAGGTAGTGCAGCACGCGTTCCTCGATGCGCAGCGGCGCTGTCGTCAGTCCGTGCCCGGCCTCCAGCGTGATCAGCCTCCACTTCCGCAGCGGCGAGGTTGCTGCCAGCGCGCTCCAGTGCGGACTGCCCAGCGTCGCCATCGCCAGCGAAAACGTCACTGCACTCCGCGGTGCTTCCGTCAGCTCTGCTACCCGTGCCGCCAGAGCCGAATCCATCTCCACGCCCGCCAGCAGCAGCAACAGCTCCCGCTCAAACGCACTCAGCTCGAAGATCTCCGTCAGTGCGTCAATCGCCGTGGGCGATCCTGTCGCCGTGCCCTCACTCGCCCGCGCAGCCGGAGCCTCTCCCTCCAGCCGCCGCATCAGCGCGGCAAATTCCCCCGCCAGCGCGCGCTGGTTTCTCTCCTGCCATGGAATCGGTGCGGCGCCTGCCGCTGCGCGCTCGGCCATCATGTCGTCACCAAGGGCCCGGTAAATACCGGCGGGTGTGCGCCCCAATTCACGTTCACCACGCTGCTCACTCCATCCACGCTGAGCCGCGCCAGGTAGCTGCTGCCCGTCGGCAAACTCGCCGGAAACGGAAACGTCAGCGATGGCGTCAGCGTCTGCCCAGGAGTCGCCGTGCCCGTGTCCGGCATTATCGTTAGCGTGTTAGCGGTGGGAAAGTCCACCTGAAACTCAGTCCCGGTCAGCCCTGCATCGAGCACCACCAGCGTCTGCCCGTTCAGAAACGTCGCCGTTCCTAATCCGGCAAACAGCACCGCCATTCCCGGCGTAAACGTATTCACCGCCGCTAGCGTCACCACATCGTCCGTCACCGAATATGCTGTAATATTCGCGACCGTTCCCGCCGCACTGCTCGGCGGTGGCGGCGCCGTAGTCGTCGAGGTCAGGCTCAGCAGCGTGCCTGGGGGTGGCGGCGCCGTCAGGCTGCTCAGCGAAAGTGCCACCGTCTGCCCCGACCACGGAACCGGCGTAAACCCATGGATCGTCACCAGCACTCGCGATGCGCTGTCCGGGTCGGGCGTCAGGGTTGCTGCCTGCGTGGCGGGCAGCGTTGGCGCCAGCGCCAGCGGCAGCGCGTTCGTCGTCTGCTGTACCTTCACATTCCCCGGCGTCGAAGTGGGGTCGAGAATCTGCCCCGCAACCAAGTACAGGCCCGGCGGTACGCCGTTCGGATACGTTGTCTGCGTTCCCGTCACGAACGTGAACGACGTCCCCACGTTGTTCGCCACGTTCACCGGAAATTGCACTCCCAGCTTCGCGCTGCTCACCATCACCTGGGTCACGCTCGAGAGGAATTCGCCCGTTACGGTCACGGTGTCCGTCAATGCCGCTCCGGGTTGGTTGTTCGGCGGCGTCACCATCAGCAAGGCCGCCGGCTGGATCGGAATCGCCTGCACGTGCCGCCGCAGCACCGGCAGTGCCAGCGACGTGTTCCGCTGTGGCTGCAGCAGCACCACCGAAACCTGGAACGGAAACGTCGGCCGGTAGTCGGCCTTCAGCGCGGTCCACAACCACGCCATCTCTTCGCGCCCCAGCGTCGCCGGCGTGATCTTGAGCATCTCCACCTGGTCCGCCAGCCCGCACATGGCCAATGCCGCGCTCAGGTTGTTGGAGCTGGAAAGATTGTTCAGTGCATAGGTAATGTCGCTGCGGCTGATGATCGGATTCTGGTGAAACATCATCAGCGCGTACCCCAGCAGCCCCTCGGCCTGCCAGTCCGCCGTGCCATACACCGTCAGCAGATAGTGCAGGTCCAGTGCCAGCGGCGGACACGTCAGCAGCGTCTTGCCGTCGGTATCCAGCGAGGGCAACTGCACATTTCTCCATGCCGCGTTGTAGGTCACCTGGTGCAGAAACAGGTTCACCTGATTCTCAGTCGCGGTCGCCGACCCGAACCGCGCCTGCACCAGGTCCGGCGCCTGCGCGCTTAACGCGATGGTTCCCCCAAACTGCGCCGACAGGCCGCTGTACAGATTCCCGAGGTAAAACTGCAGCACGGCCGACACGCCCGAGATGGCCAGCGCATCGCTCATCCGGCCCTCCCATTCCTCTGCCGCAGATACTCATCCAGCGTCTGCGACCTGCGTCTCGGCGCGGGTACGGGCCGCGGAGTCGCCGGAGGCATTGCCGTTACTTCGATCCGCCCAATGTGAATCCGAATCTCATCGTTGCCCTGCGCCGCAGCTCGTGCGATCGCCTGCTGGGCCAGCCGCCGACCCGCCGCCAACTCTGCCGTGCCGCGCATCCCGCTCACGGCAAACGCCTCGGCCTTCGCGCTGTTCTCGCGCACCACTGGGCTGGGTGCCCGATTTGTGCCGGCCTCGCCTTTCCGGGCGGGGGACACGTCATCCGCCCCCTCATACGCTTCCCGCTGCATCTCCTTCACCAGTGGCTCAAAGCTCCGCGTCGCGCTATGCTCCGCATCCTCCCGCCGTCGATTCCGGCTCTGTCGCTCGTGTGCCCCATCTTCGGCAACCTCATCGCGAGAAGGGCGAAGTGCGGCGCCGGGACTCGCGGCGCTCTCCTGCGCAACCTCCGGCAACAACGCCTGGAACCGGTCCCTCCGCGCCTCGCCGCCCTGCTGGTTTGGCGGCCCGCTGACTCGCGAATTCGCGGTCTCGCTTGTCCGCGGCCTGTCGGAAGCCTCTCCCGCCCGCGGTATCGCTGGAGTCGCCTCGCTAGGTTGCCGTCTCGCGACCTCGCTCCCCCGCTCCGTCACTCGCTCCGTCACTACGCCAATCGGAGGATTCACCGGCTCGCTCGCCGCCTCGTACAAGGGGCGCACAAACGGATGCACGCGCCGCTCCGGCTTCACCGCCGCCGCTGCCATCCGCTGCAGATATCCGCTCATGCTTCCACCATCTCCAGGTAGAACTGCCGCCGCGCCGGGCTCAGCGCCAGCACCTCGGGTTCGCTCCATCCGTACGCACGTGCCAGGGTGTGCACCTCCAGCAGCAAGCGTTTCGCTCGTGCTTCCAACTCCGACCACAGAAACGTCGCCAGGTCCAGACTCTCCTCGAACACCTCGCCGCACACCGGGCAGGTAAAGTCCAGCCGAACTTCCGCCAGCGGATCGGCCGCTGCCATCGTCTCGCCCGCTGCTTCAATCTCCGCTTCGCTCCAGTCTTGCGGCTCACCGGCAACCAGGCACATCCCCAGCAGCGCGCGCGCGGCATCCGCAGCGTCTGCCTTCTCCGCGATCCGGGCCAGGTCGCGGCTGGTTGGCAGCCGGAACGTGCGTCCCCCAATCGCCACTGCGTCGCCCGCCGCCGCCGCGCCCGTCCCCAGCAACGCGCGGCCGTCAACATCGAACTCCAGCTTCTCTCCGCACTCGCGGCACGTCGTCCACCCGCTCAGCCGCGGTCCGAAGCAGGTGCAGTGCAACTCGGCCAGCGCACGATTGCGCCGGCCCAGCGGCCAGTCGGCAACGCTCTCGTCGCCGGTCTCGGGGAAGGCTGTCTCAACCGCAAGCAGGCCCTGGTCGATCGGGTGTAGCGTCCGACCGCTTTCCCACAAGGCGAGAGTATCGACTTGGGTTAGCGTTCGCATCCTAGGTCGCCACGATGCTCAGCGTCGGCTCCGTCGGCTCCGTCACGCTGGTGTCGCGCTCCCAGCCTTCGTTTTCCAGCTTGATGTGTTCAATCGCCACCGCGTTCGCGTTCGCATCCAGGTCCGGCATCGCCTGGTACTCCGACACCCAGCAGCGATAGATCTTGTACGCGATCACCAACTGCCCCGCCTCGTTGTAGAACTCCAGGTAGATGTCCTTGCGGAAGTTCGCCAGCGACACCTCCGTGCCCAGGCCCGACCCGAAGTTCCACACCAGGCCGGCCCAGTTGTGGAAGTTCAGGTCCTGGGTCAGGCCGCGCTCCAGCGTGATCGCGTCATACTTGTTCTTCCCGGGCGACTTGTGCGTCGTCGAAGGATCGCCGCCGCTGCGGTGTTCCACGACTTCCGTGGTCCGCTTCAGCGTGCTCATCTTGCTCACCGCGGCCACGTACTGCCCGTCCCACTTCAGCCGGAACTTGAAGTTCTTGTAGGGATCCAGACGCGTCGGATTTGCCGGAAACATTGCCATGTGCGTTCTCCTTGGGTTCTGTCGCCTGCGCCCGTTACGAGGCCTGCGCGACGATCTGTTGAATCTGAATCACCACGAACTCCGCCGGGTACAACGGAGCAAAGCCCACCAGGATGTTCACCACGCCCAGCGCCACGCTCGACGGCGGATTGTTGTCCGCATCGCACTTGACGAAGTAGGCCTGCGCCGGCGTGGTGCCTGCAAACGCCCCCTGCAGGAACAGCCCCTGCAGGAACGTCCCCACGTTCATCCGGATCTGTCCCCACAACGTCGCGTCGTTCGGCTCGAACACCACCCACTGGGTGCCGTCGTACAGGCTGGACTCCAGGAACAGCGCCAGCCGCCGGATGGGAACATACTTCCACTGCGAGCCGGCCTCGTCGTTGCCCGCCAGCGTACGCGCGCCCCACACTACGTCGCCGTACACCTTGAACTCGCGCAGGCAATTCACCGCCTGCGGATTCAGGCCGCCATTCTCTGTGTCCGTCATCAGAAACTGCAGCCCGGAGTTCCCGGTAAACGCCGCCTGGATTCCCGCCGGCGCTTTCCACACGCCGCGCGCCGCATCCGTCGCCGCATAAATCCCCGCCACGAATCCGCACGGAGGAAATAGCCTCGCCCGGTTGGCCGCCAGCGGGTCCGGAGCCTCGATCCATGGGAAGTATTGCGCCGAGTTGCCCGCAACGCTCTGGTCGGTGATGCTGCCCGTTGTACTTCCCACCGGCCCCGACTGGATCATCTTGGCAATCGTGGTGTACTGCGGCGAATCCACAATCATGAACGCGCGCTTGTCCACGCAATACTTTTGCAGTTGCGAGATGGTTGGCGCATCCGTCTCCCCGGGAACGCACAGCAGGTTGAAGATGTTCACCCGGTCCAGCAGATTAACTCCCACCGTCGGGTCCGTCGGCGGGAAGATCGCCAGCTCGAAGTTCCCGTCCATCGGGTTCAGCACCGTCCCGTCTGCGCCGCCCGTAAACGGGACTGCTGACGCCGCCGCGGGCGCGGCCGTCGAGGGTGCCACCACACTTCCCGTCAGCGGATTGGTAAACGTGATGTAGCTTGAGTCGTTGTTGACCACCGTCACCACGTAACTCTGGTCAGTCGGCAGCACCGAGAGATTCACAAAGCTCTCCAGCGTCACCAACTGCCCCGTCGTCGCCAACTGCTGCACCAGGATGCTGAACCGGCTTGGGTTCGAGCTCTGCGGCGTCACGCTGACCCGCAGCGAGTTGCCCCACAGCCCCGGGCTGCTCGCAAACAGCGTTAGCGAGCCTCCCGCCGTCGCTGCTGCCGTCACCACGCCGGGCCCGCCAATCGTCATCATCGGCGAAGAACTCGTCCACGTCGCCGAGGTCGTCACATCCTGCGTATCCGGCACCGCCGTAGTCGAGTCCGACATGGTTGCCGTCGCCTTCAAGGTCAGGTTCCCGCCGGCCGGCACCCATGTCTGTCCTGGTGGCACCGTCGCGATCGCAATCGACTCTGCCACCGCCGCGGTTACCGTCGCCGCCGTCGACGCCGTCATCCCCATCCACGTCGCGGTGATGGTCGCGGTGCCCGCAGCCAGGGCGCTCACCACACCCGTGCCCGACACCGTTGCCGCGGTTGCGTTCGACGTCGACCACGCCGCATACCCCGTCATGTTCACAAATGATCCGCTGTCGAATGTGCCCGTCAGCGTCACTTGCTGCGTCAATCCGGCCGCCAGCGACAGCGTTCCCGGCGATACGCTCAGCCCCGTCAGGTGCCCCGGGCTTACCGTCAGCTGGGTCGACGCGGTCACCGGCACGCTGGAACCGCTCGGCGTATAACTCGCCGTAATCGTCGTCGTTCCGGTTCCCCCCACCGTGAACGTACCTGCACTCACCGTCGCCACCCCTGCCTCCGCGGTCGACGCCACATCCGCGTGCGTGAAGTTCGCCTCAAAGACGGTCGCGCTGAGCCCCGTGGGCAGCACCACCACCACCTGCCCGTTGAAGAACGTGCTGGTCCCGAATCCCGACAGAGTTACCGCTTCGCCTGCTGTCAATGGACTCAACGCCGTGTAGTCGAAAGTAACCACATCCGATGCAATTTCGTAGTTGCTGATCGCCGCCGCTTCCGCCGTATCGAAGCCGGCTACCGCCGGATTGCTCGAGGTCCACGTCACGGTCGGCACCGGCCCTGCTGTCCCGTCGGAGAGTGTGGTCGCCACCGTAAACGCCGGCGGCTCCGTCTGTCCCGAGCCCAGGTTCGCCGGCAACGGCACGGTCGCATTCGCCGGCGAGATCGCCATCGACGCCACCGTCGCCGCACCCACCGTCAACGCAGAGGTCACTGAGGTGGCTGCTACCGGAAGCGTATAGATCGCGGGAAGCGTGGCCGAAATCGTCGTCCCCGCATTTGCCCCGATCGCCAGGAATTGTCCCGGAGCCAGCGGCACCGCCGCCGTCCCCGTGAACGTCACCACGCCTGCCGCCGCGCACGCAAATCCCGCGATCGCCGTGATGTCTGGCGCGGTTCCATCGGAATACTTCGCCGCAGCCGCCAGTTGGACGGTTTGCCCCACCACGGCTGTAATCGTTGCCGGAGACACCAATACCGAAGTGATCTGTGCCGCCGTCACCGTTAGCGTGACGCTTCCCTCAATAATTCCCGAGGTTGCGCTGATCGTCACGGTTCCCGCATTGGTCCCCGCCGTCACTACGCCCGCGCCGGACACGATCGCGATCGTCGGGTCGCTGGTCTCCCACGCCACGCCCGGAGCCGCCGCTGTGCTTCCGTCGGAGAAGTTCCCCGCAGCTGCCAGCGCCAGTGTCGCGCCAAAGGGCAGAGGCGGCAGCGTCACTGTTCCCGCGATCCCCTGCGGCGTAACCGAAACCGTCTGCAGCACCGGCGCGCCCACGCCCAGCGTCAGCGTTCCCGTCAGCGCGCCCAGCGCCGCGGTGATGGTCGCCGTGCCATAGCCCACACCGCTGGCCTGCGCGGTCTCCGCCGCCACCGGGCTATTCACTCCACCCGTCATCCACGGCTGCCATACCAGGCGCACGATGTAGCACTCGCTCCCGCCGTTGGCGAAGAACTGGTTCACGGCATAGCCAAGCCAGCTGCGTGTGTCCAGCCCGCCAAACTGCGACACATAGTCCGACCAGCTCTCCACCAGCGTCGCTTCCGTCACCGGTCCCATCGGAGCCCAACCCACAAACGCCCCAATCGATGTCGCTACGCCAGTGATCGTGTGCTGTCCGCTGGACAGCTCCTCAATGTAGACACCCGGATACGTAAATGCAGCCATGCGTCAACCTCCGTGCGGGATCGCCGGGCGCTCCGCCCGGGCCGTCCAAGCCAACGGTTGCGCCTCCGCGTCGAGCAGGCCGATGCCCGCCTCGCATGGAGACAATAAGAGTGCGTGCGCATGCGCAAACTGAAACGCGCGCCACACCTGCAAATCAAATTGGAAATATGAGTTGCTGGCCCGGGAGAAACGTCTTGCGGTTAACCCCGTTGCAGCCGTGGCTGAGACGCCTCGTACTGCGGGGACACCCTATGCCGAACCGGAAAGCTGGGAGGGAGGCCACTGCTTCGCCGGAAAAGTTTTCACACTCAAGGTCCGAATCGGATCAAGCTCAACATGGGAACAGCCGACAAACAGATGTAGTCTCTCGAAGAGAGAGCTAGAGTATTCTTCGCTTCCCGCGTCCGTGTCAATAGCAAATGGCCCCGTCGCAGGATTTTCATCGCAGAAATATCCCGCGCGATCCTGGCGCCGCCAGGCCAAGTGCGACCTGCTCCGCTCAACCAGTCAGCGAATCGCCGCCGTGGTCAGACCAGCCGGTTGCGCGGGGTAATCCGGCCTGCCATTGTCAGGCGGTGTGGGATACGTCTTGCTGCCGTCGTTCAGCTCCAGGCGAACGTAGTCCCACACCACGCCGGTAGTGACGTCGCCGGCCGGCACGGTGAAGGTAACGGAGTTCTCACCGGACTTCAGCAGCGCCGCGTCGAACTGCTGCGTGTACTGGTACCAAACGCCCTTGTCGGTGTTGTAGCGCAGAGCATTCGTTGCGACCGGGTGCAGCGTGCCCACGTCCTGCCCGTTGACGCCGATGGTCAGGCTGCCCGGCGAGCTGGGCGTATTGCCGTTGCCGCCGTCGGCTCCGGCCAGCGCGATGCGCAGCACGGCTGTGCCCTTCGCCGCCTTGGGCATCGTGAACTTCACGGTCCAGGTACTCGCTTTGCCGTGTCCCCACTCGCGCCACATGTCCTGTTGGCCGTCGGGCAGGTTCACCCAGCCGAAGCGCTGATTGAGCGGGTCCTTCGCGGCGGGATTCTTCCAGGCGTCCGTGGTGGAGTGCGGCACTTCCTCGAAGAACCAGTCCTTGTGGTAGTCGCTCTTGCCGATGGCGTAGGTCACGTCGTTGGGGAACAGGTCGCCGTACCGCAGCGGCCATCCCCACAGCCAGTAGTTGGCGCCGTCGCCTTTATAGAATTTGTCGGCGGTGCGGTCCGGGTAGCCGATCTCCCAGATCTGCCGGCCATAACGAACGGGCTGCCAGTTGAGCTTGCCCAGGTCGATCTTTTTACCGGCTTCCACGGTGATGTCGGCCTTTGCGTATTCGCCCAGCACGCCGTCGGCGAAGGCGTGCAGCGTGTAGGTGCCGGGGCGGACGTTGGCGATGGTGAACCGGCCATCTTCGCTGCCGTCGGTCCAGAACTGGTAGTAGTTGCCATCGTGCGGCCAGGTGACGACCCTGCCGGTGCCGTAGCGGGAGGTGAAGCCGCCTGAAGTGATGGCGTAATCAGGGTGCGCGAGGCCGACGGTGAGGTGCGGCAGGGTCTTCTTCGCGGCTTGAGGTCCGAATGGATCGTTCAGCACCAGTTGGCCGGTGACGGTTCCCCGGCCGTCTTTGTGCGGATAGTCGAGACCCTCCACCCACGCGTAGGGCCACGCGGCCTTGACCTCTTTGGACTTGGCGACTGCGTCGTCCCACAGCGCGAGGGCGTTGTCGCGCCACGCCTGCGGCACCGCCGGCTCGCCGGAGCCATAGCTGGCGTGGAACTTGTCCAGGTCGGCTTGCGTGGCTTCTTTCGGGTTTTCCAGCGCGTTGAAGTAGACGAAGATGGGGCCGACGACGTGCTTCCAGTCCTCGCCCGCTGGGATGTGGTTGCCGGAGCCGCCGCCGTAGTGGCCACTGGTCCAGTAGTCCAGCAGCGTGCCGCTCATGTGGTCGATCAGGTCCAGCTTCTCCGCGCCGCCGCCGATGTATTCGTTGGACGGGTTGATGAAGTACACGCCAATGTGGTCCTTGGTGCTGGACCAGCCCCACGCCTGCAGCCGGTACATCACCGCGTTGTAACTATATTTATGTTCGACCGAGTTGGCATACACGCCAGACTCCAGAATCCGCTGCTCTTTCGCGTGGATGACGACACCTTTGCGCAGGTCGTCGTCGCTGGTCATCAGCATGTTGCGGTCGTGGTCCACGGAGAGCCAGTCGAAGTCGCGGTTCATCGACTCCAGGATGAAGCGGCTCTCGCCCTCGCCCGCGGGCGGGTAGCTGGCGGGGTGGGTGTACTCGGCGGTGGTATAGAAGCCGCTGGTGCCGCGCTCCAGCGCGTAGCGGGTCTCAAGGTCCATGCCGCCTCTGCCTGGGCCGGCGGGAACGCCGTAACGAGCGGCATTGGAACCAGGCTCGGTGACCGCACCGCCGCCGCGTACGCCCGCGCTTCCGGGGTTGACGCCCTTGACCGAGACCTCGGCGCGCTCGCCGCCATTGGTGGTGGGGTCGATGGTGACGGCAGCGGTGATGCTGCCGGCGGGCGTCTGCTCCCAAAACTCGCTGCGGTTGGGCACAATGCTGATGCCGTGATACATCAGGCTGCCGATGACGATAGTGCCGTTCTTCTTCGACACCGACAGCTTCACGATGCCGTTGTCCATGGTCCAGCTATCGCCATTGTCCGTCAGCGTGACGGGCTGGTTCCCCGTGACTTTCTCGACTTTGGGCGCGGCCGCGGCTCTTTGCGCGGTTGCGTTGGTTGAGAAAACAACTGCGATGGCGAGCGATGCGGAGATGGCGAGCGCGTTTGCTTTGGTCATGACGGCAACCTTTCCGGGGCGTACGGGGGCGGTGGGATTCGTGCGCCAGAATCATAGCGGGACGCATGGAAGTCCGTCAAAAGGGGAATTATTTCTTAATTGAATTTGCAGCAGAAAAGTTGCCGCACTCCAGCCGTTGGGGCGCTCTGCGCGCGGATTATGCCCGTGGGCGATGGCGATGCTTGGGAGCATCCAGCCGCGCAGCGCCAATCCGCGGGCGCGGCCTCGCAACCACTGGCTGCTCATCGGCTTCCGACAGAACGGCGAGTGGGCAGCGTTCTCCCGGTTGCTTCCTCTTGCAGTTGGCGTCGTCCCAGCGGTCGAGCGTGCACCCGCTCTTGACGCACTCCAGCATGCTGGCCAGCGCATCGTGCACGCGCTGCCATTCGGGCTCGCGATGGATCAGAACGGAGTGGCTCTCCGTCATCTGCTGGGTGGCGATGTGCGTGCCGTCGTCCCACAGAATGGACTTGTCGGGCTGCACCGTGCCCTTGGCGCCGGTGGCCGTCCAGATCACGCGAGCCCCGGCGTCCAGGCTCTTGAGGAACTTGCGAACAGCGTAGCGGTCAGGCTGGGATTCCATAATCCCACCCCCTGGATGTTGCTTAGGTCCTGCTCTGCGGACTCGTATCCTAGCGCCGCCCGGCACCGGTGTCAAAGCAATTGCAACAGCGTTTCAGGATTGCTGCAATTGCCTGCGGAGATTCGTGCTGCGAATGTGAGGTGCGTCACAACGGCTGTTGGCGGTGGTTTTGCGAGGGGTCGGCCAGTGCGCGGACAGCCTGCTCCAGCGCGGCCGTCAGTTGCGCAGCGTCGGCGTGTTCGTCCGGCGCCGGGATGGGCGCGCCGATATGGACCTGAATCTGACCGGAGTGGAACCAACGCGGAGTTGCCGGTTGCGGGTTGCCGGTTGCAGGACGCGGAGCGCCCGGATTCGCGGCGCGAGTGAACTCGTAAAGTCCAACCAGCGCGACTGGCAGGATGGGCGCGGCGGATTGTTGCGCGAGCAGCCCAATGCCGGGGCGGAAGCGATTCATCCGGCCGATGCGGCTGCGCGTTCCCTCGGGAAAAATCAGCACGGAGTAGCCGCGGTCCATCGCCTCGCCCGCGTGCGCGAAGCTGCGCCGGAAGCCGTGTCCGTTGGGCAGCGGAAACACATTGAACAGCGCCGTAAGCAGCCAGTACGCCAGCGGCGCAAGCAGGTTCAGGAACGGGTTGCCCTGGTTGCGCGCGTGGCGGAAGTCCAGCAGAATTTCGCCGGACATGGCGGCGGCGACGCGGCGGCGCAGGCGGAACGGCAGCGCGTAGAGCACCAGCGCGCCGTCCAGCAGGGTGATGTGGTTGCAGAGGATGAGGCAAGGTTCGAGGTCCAGGGTTCGAGGTTCGAGGTTCGCGGCATACGTGACGCGCGGCTTGGCCAGCAGCCAGATCAGCGGACGCATTCCCAGTTCAATCCAGGCAATGCGCAGCGCGAGAATGGGCCAGGTCCAGGGCCAACGGGGATAGCGGTGTTGCTCCGCAGGCGCAGCGCGCTCGTGGAGCGGTGGTTCGTGGTTCGGTGTCCGTTGTCCGTTCTCCGTTAACGGCTGCTCGTCCCGGGCGTCGGTCGAACGGTCAACGTAGAACGTAGAACGGTCAACGGTTTCCTGAGCATTGACAACTTCTCCTTGGAGTTCACGCTCGACCAGCGCCCGCAGATCGCGCAGGGTCGCAACGGCCGCCAGCGAATCGTCGTCGAGTTCCAACGAGAAGCGCTGCTCCAGCGCGGATTGCAACTGCACGCGGCCCAGCGAATCGAGGTGCAAATCCTCCGACAGGCGCAGCGCGTTTGGGTCGGCCGCGGCCGGGATGGGCTCGCCCACGACCTCGGCAATCAACCCGAGCAGCGCGTCCTCGCCCATGAATCGCTTGTCATCCTGAGCGGAGGTCGCACTGCGACCGGAGCCGAAGGATCCGGGGTTCGTCAGTGCCGTGCAAGCCCACTGCGCCACCTGGCGGCGGATCAGCTTGCCGGTAGTGGTGGAGGGGAACTGCAGGCCCGGCCAGCGCAGCACGCGGCGCATCTGCTGATACTCAGCCAGGTTGCGGTTGGCCGCGGCGACGGCCGTTTCGAGCTGGGCATCGTCGCCGGAGAAGAGGACGACCGCAACGGGTTCTGTTCCGGCGGAAAGATCGCAGGGCACGACCGCAGCGGCGCGGACGCCGGGCTGCGCCATCAGCGCGGCTTCCAGATCCGCGGGGTAGATGTTCATGCCCGCGCCGGTGACAACGACGTCGCCCTTGCGACCGAGGAAGCGCAGCCCGCCGTTGGCGTCTTTCTCGGCCAGGTCGCCGGTGGCCAGCCACTCGCCCGCGCGCTGGTGCATGGCGCCGCCGGCCCACGTGGCGCCGGAGACCATGTCGCCGCGCACCAGCAACTCGCCCGTCTCGGTGATGCGCACTTCGTGGCCAGGCAGCGGCTTGCCGATCGTCCCCGGCGCGATGTGGAAGGGATGATTCAGCGTCACCAGCGCAGTCGTCTCCGTCATGCCGTAGCCTTGGATCAGCGCGAAACCGAGGCGGTTCCAGAAGGCTTCGAGTTCCGCGGGAAGCGTGGCGCCGCCCGAGATGACCGCCCAGAACTTCCAGCCCAGCGCACGATGCACGCTTCTCCATCGCCACCACTTCTTCGCCACCGCCCAGGCCCCACCCTGTTTTTCCTGACCACTGACCACTGACAACTGAGCACTCGCTTCTGGAAACCGCCCCAGCAGATGCATCCGCAGCAGGTGCAGCACGCGCGGCACGGCCACCAGCACCGAGATGCGTTCGCGGTGGATCAAGTCCGTAATGCGCGCTGGCTCCAGTTGCTCGGCGAAGTGGACCTCGGCGGCCAGCAGCGCAGGACACCACAGCCCCATGAACTGCCCAAAGACGTGGCTGAGCGGCAGCGACTGCAGAAAACGCAGCGGGTGGAAGAACACCTCCACTTCGCGGTACTTCGCCATCTCGTTCTCGATAGGCCCCAGCGTCACCAGCACATTGCGATGCGTGTGCACAATGCCGCGCGGTTCCGACGTGGTGCCGGAGGTGAACACGATCTGAAATGCCGTCGTTTCGTTGACCACAGGGCTGACTTCGAACCGTGGGTCCGCGTGCAGATGATCGAGGATGCTGGGCAGCGGCAGGCGTGGAACGTCGTCCGTTGCTCCGTCTTTGTTGCTTGGAAGTGCAGCCAGCAGTTGCGGATCGGCGACGATCAACTTCGGCGCGACGTCGCGGACCACTCGGGCGGCGAAGCTGGGCGCGCCGGCGGCGTCCAGCGGGACGGCGATGACACCGCGCAGCAGGCAGCCGAAGAAGACGCCGATCCACTCGGCGGAGTTCTCGCCCCACAGCACCACGCGCTCGCCGGGAACGATGCCGCGCACTTCCAGTTCCGCGGAAAAGCGCCCCGCGATCTCCGCAAGCTGGCCGTAGGTGGTGGGATAGCGGCGGTTGCCGCGATGCGCCACCACGGCAGTCTCCGCCGCATGCTTGCGGAACTCGTCGACGAGCGTGGCCAGGTGCACGCGCATGGGTGGAATGATAGATGCGCGCGGCGCGCAGCGGATTGTCGGTTGGGACACTTTGCCATCTGCCACAACCGCCGCCGCTGCACATCCAGAATGCCGTGCGCTGTGACCTGCGTCGCAGGTCAGAGCTTTTGTCCGCGTGTACTCTCAACCCTGCAGGCGCCGTTTGGAGGGTATTGCCAGTGGGTACTGGACTTCGTCTGAGAAACGTCGAGTGGCTCTATCAGCCATTAGGGTTCAACTCCCTTGCCCTCCGTACGGCACTCGACTCACTAAAAAGATTGATCGGCTCTAACCGATGGAATAGAATGTTCCCAGTTTCTCAGGCGGAGTCTAGTTCCACGAACACTCATTAAGCGAAAGCCCCGGATTGATAACCCGGGGTTTTTGCACGTCTGGAAGCGGACGAAGATTAGGGCGCGGCCAGGTTCGCCGTCCCCGGCAGCCAATCCGTCGCGGTGGCCCTCGGCCCGAGCACCCGCACCAGGTCCGGAATGTCGTACTTCAGCAGCACGCCGGGCAGGATGTCCTGCGGCGCGTCCAGCGGCATGGGCGCTCGCAGCAGGCTGGCGTAGCTCTCCAGCACATGATCCACCGTGACGTGCTTGATGCGCGGGTCCAGCACCGCCGCATGCAGCGCGACCAGCCCCATGTGCCCGCTCGCCTCGACGGTGATGTTCTTCGGATCGACGTCCGGCCGCGAGGCGAGGTAGTCGACGGCGCGGATCACATCATCCACGCGCATGCCCAGGATGGTCTTGCCCACCAACTCCGCGCGCAGCTCCGTCATGTAGAACGGCCCCAGAATCGGCGACTTGGTCTCCTCGCCTCCGGGTGGCGACGGGCGCGGCTCGAAGCGCATCTCAATGGTGCCGCCGATCGGGCCGAGCAAGGAGGAGAGACCGACCAGCCGCAGGACCGCCGCATGCCGGCCGGGGGTCACCGGCGAGAAGAGATCGGCCTGTAGCTTGATTCCAGGATCCGTCGTGAGGGTTACGGTCTCCGTCTTCAGAGGGTTGGATGTGGAGGAGGGAACTACCTCGACGGCCGGGGGTCCGCCCGGCACCGCCTCAGCCTTGGTCACCTCGCGCACATCCGTTTGCACCTGCAGCAACGTTTGCGGCTTCACAAAGTGTGGAATCTTCCCCGCCGCGCGCTTCAGGTTCAGGCTGAACACGGTTGCGGCGTCGGGGTAGCTGCTGGCCACCTGGCCGGTGGGCGTTACCTGCAGCGTGCCGGGCGGAACGTTTGGTGCGGCAAATGGACTCGCGCCCGCCGCAGCCGGCGCCGGCGCAACGTACGCTTCCGCGCTCTTCCCGTGCGCGAGGTGCACCAGGAAGAAGCCGACAATTTGTGCCGTAATCGGTCGCAAATTGCCGTGGCCGCCGATGCCCGTGATCACCTGGAACGGCGACGTCGCCGGAATCGCATTCGACGTATCGGGATTCAAAGTCGGTCCAGTCGGCGTCGGCGGCAGCGGCCCTCCGGTCGGCGTTCCCGCCGCGCTGGCATCGAACAGCGAATAAAATCTCCGCGCTTCCGTCGCCGTCTCCAGAAATCCCTTCCACGGAAACATATCGCCGACCGTGCCGACCATGGCGTAAGAGCGCGGCGCGGCCAACTCAACCCAGTCGGCGAAGTCGAAGCCGCTGGCGATGAAGTCCGGGATGGACTGCTCCGCATCCTGCGCGCCGATCGCCGGCAGCAACGTGTCCATCGTGGTCAGATAACATGCAGTCGCGGTGGCCTTCACCCGCTTGTCCAGCGCGCCCAGCAGTGCCGTCATGGCTCCGCCGCCGGAGCAGCCTTCCGCGCCGATGCGTTCGGGATCGATCTCCGGGCGCGAGAGCAAATAATCGACCGCGCGCATGCCGTCCCACGCGAAGTAGCGCGCGACCGCGTCGCCGATCAGCGTGGGTTGCAAGCCAGCCTCGCCGTGTTCGCCCGTCGGGCGCGTGGCCAGCGACCCGGCCGCGAGTCCCTTCGACAGCGTTGCCGGATCGGGATACTGTAGCCGCTCGCCCTGCCCGATGGGGTCGTAGCTGAGCACCGCAAATCCGTTGCGCGCGAACGTGGACGCCAGGGCGTAGTCGCCCGCCTTGCCGCTGGCCGCATGGCCCGGAGCCATCACAATCGCCGGGAGTTTGCCTGGAGGATTGTCCGGCAGGTAGAGCAGCGCCGTGACGTAGAACTTCGGCTGCGATTCGTACAGCACCTTCTCGATGCGGAAGCCCGGTTGTCCGGCGTCACCCGGAATCTGTGTGCTGCCCAGCACCTTCGCGTTCAGCGGCGTCTTCTGGAAGCTGCCGCCCAGCAGGTCCATGATCTTGGCGCGGACCTCCTGCTGGCGCGTCTCGGCCTCGGCGCGCGTGGTGATCTTCGCAATCGTGTCGCGCCGTTCCGCTTCGTCCTTTGCGGCGATGTCGTCCAGATACTTGTACAGCGCGTTGCGGCCCGCCTGCTGGGGCGAGTTCGGATTGGCGCGATTCAGCGGTGCCGCAGCCGGGCGATTTGCCGCAGGCGCGGCCACGGACGGCGCGGTCTGGGCGGAAGCGAGCGAGGTGGCAACCAGCGCGGCGACGGAGACAAGGCGGAACATTCGCATGGCCATCCTTGATACTCCATCCGCGCGGACGCGGTCAAAAAAAGGAACCCCGCCCCCACGCTAAAGCCGCAGGAACGGGGTACCCGGCTGTCCACAACCTTCAACCGCAAACCTTCCGCCTACATCTTCATGGCGCTGAAGGTGGTGGTCCTATTGGCGAGTTTGTCTTCGGCAACCGCCTTCGCCGTCTTGCCGTCGGGAGAGACGGTGAAGGTAGTGACACTGATGACCTTATCGCCGCGCTTGTCGGTTTCCACCAGCGTATTCTTGCCCATCATCTTCACCGAGACGCTGGTCACGCCGGGGTCGCCATTCATCGGCGCGTCGGGGCCACCCAGCTTGGCGGTGTACGACTGCCCGGTCTTGGCGTTCATGGTCAGGCTGTCGCCCGAAACCTTGTACGACCAGATGATGGCGTTGTCACTCAGCGCATCCATCTTGGCCATGCGCCAAGAGCCGGAGACGGCGTGCGAGCCCGCAGGCCCCTTCATCACCAGCGTCTCCGATCCTTTGCCCGTCACCGGCGGACCGCCGTTGGTGTTGCTGGCGTCGGTAAAGGTGAAGGTCATGGTCTTGCCGTCGGGTGAGACGATGGTATCCGACGTGGCAACCACCTTGCCGTGCTTCTTGTCCGTCTCCTTCAGCTCATGGTCGTTGACCACCGTAATGGCGATGGTGTCGATGTAAGGATGGCCGGTAACAGTTTGGTCGCTGCCGTCGGCCTTGACCTTGTATGGCGGGGTGCAGGTGCTGCACGAGTACATGCCGCCCTGCAGCAGGTAGACGTCCGGCTTGTGCGACCAGCCGACGTTGCTTAAGTCGGCCTTCCAGGTGCCGTCCAGCGGACTCTGCGCGGGCAGCACGACAGGTGCGAACAACAGGGCCCCAAGCGGTGCAAAAAACATCCACTTCCTCATGGTAAAGACCTCCCTTGGTTTCAGTTGCGAGCGCACATAGTAGCAGAGCGCGGGCACCCTTGGGAACCTCTCGGAAGGTCTTGCAACATGGTGGGCCGGCGTTCCGGTCAGGCGTCGGATAGGGCCTCGAGCTCGCCCTGGTCATGGGCGCGCTCGTGTGACCGGTGGTCCGACTGGGCGCGGGTCAGGAACTCGCGTAGCGTCTCTCGGTTGGCTGCCGGAGGGAAGCTGCTGCCCGGCGCGTAGTACTGCTTCGACTCGGGCACAACGAAGGCCAGGGCGACGCCGTCCGACCCCGCGCGAATCATCCGTGCCGTCACTTCAATCGCACGGTCCGGATCGGCCTCGGTCTTCTGCGTCCTCACCACCGTCATCCGGATCAGGGTGTTGGGATACCAGCGCTGCTCGGTCGCCAGATACATCCCGGTCAGGCTGACGTCCTGGACCTCGTGCGCCGCCGGAGTGGCTCCATCCCAGTAGTAGACCGCCAATGGCGGTGACAGCCGGCGCGTGGCACGCCGCCGCTCCGTCCCCCTCAATTGCTGAAACCAACTTCTCATAGCGCCTCCCCTGGCCCGGTTTGGTCGGACGGATCTTGCCTGTGCGGCAATCTCCGCCGTCGCCATAAGAATGTGTTGGCTCGGGCCCGCCAATCTTCTGCAGATGAAATAAGCACGTGGGCTGCCAATTGGTTAGGATGCGCGTATCCAACGCAAATCCAGCAGGTTGCAGCCACAAAGCGCCAGCAAAGCCGCCACCTGGGAGCCGGTAACATGCAAACTCTTGCGGGAATTAGAACTTGTTTTTCACCATACCAAGGCAGGGCGCGAGTTTTTCGCGGCCGCCAACGGTTCGCGCCGCGCGGCGGTGGGGTCGCCCATTGTCGAATTGGTAAACTCGGGGGCCCTTGACAACCAATAACCATTCGGTTATGGTTTCTGCATGCCGAGCGCTGCGGACAACCTGTTCAGGGCCCTTGCCGATCCCACCCGGAGAGCTATCTTCGAGCGGCTGTCCCGCCACGGAGAGCAGACCGTGCACGCCCTAACGGCGCGCGCGGGCGTTTCGCAGCCCATGGTTTCCAAGCATCTGTCCGCGCTCAAGCGGGCCCGGCTGGTGCGCCACACCCGCAAGGGACGCGAGACCCACTACCAGGCCCGGCCGGAAGCGCTGGCCCCGCTGGTGGACTGGATGGAGCACTACGGTGCGTTCTGGCAAGACAAACTGGACCGACTGGAAGACCTACTCGAGAGGATGGACAAATGACGACACCTGCAACGGCTACCCGTTCCGTAATCGTGGAGAAAGACTTCCCCCATCCGCCGCAGAAAGTTTGGCGGGCGCTGACCGAGAGCAACCTGATTGAGCAGTGGCTGATGAAGAATGATTTCCAGCCGGTGGCGGGACACCGCTTCAATCTGAGCGCGGACTGGGGCAAGGTCGACTGCCAGGTGCTGGCGATTGACCCGGCGAAGACGCTCGAGTACACCTGGGCGGCGTATGGACTGGAGAGCGTGGTCACCTTTACACTGACACCCACCCCTGCCGGCACGCATCTGCGCATGGAGCAGGCGGGCTTCCCGGCGGAAGGCGGCGAGCAGTACTACCAGGGCGCGCAATGGGGCTGGCAGAAATTCCTCGGCGCGTTGGAAGGCGTGGTCGCGGGGCTGTAAGCCTTCTGGCCGCCAGTCGATGCCGCTGTCGATGTGTAGAATCGACATAGAGGCTTGGCCAGGGGTGCATATGCATCGGGATGCCGCAGTTCTGACGGAAAAAATTCGGACACTCAGCCCCGAGCAGATCGGCGAGGTGGAGGATTTTGTCGAATTCATCCGCCTGCGCGCGGAGGAACGCGGGGTGACGCGCACAGCCG
The DNA here is from genome assembly GCA_963764735.1 of uncultured Acidobacteriaceae bacterium. Lineage (GTDB taxonomy): Bacteria > Acidobacteriota > Terriglobia > Terriglobales > Acidobacteriaceae > Edaphobacter. The sequence goes on along the minus strand of CAVXTS010000002.1, from coordinate 2,320,883 downwards.
CAACGGCCAGCGGTCCGGCATTTGAAGCTGTCTGGGCCAATCCGGAAGACGACGTGTACGATGCCCTTTGAATTTGGCGATGTGGTGCTGGTGCGGTTCCCCTTCACCAATCAGACCGCTTTCAAGCAGCGCCCTGCCGTGGTGGTCAGTAACCGTTCCTACAACACTGCCAGGCCGGATGTGGTCATCGTGGCTGTCACGAGTCAGCTTCATCCCATGACTGGCTTTGGAGAGGTCTTGATTACTCAATGGCAGGCCGCGAATTTGCTGAAGCCTTCAGCGATCAAGCCGGTCTTCGCCACGATTGAGCAGAGCCTGATTGTAAGGAGTTTGGGCTCATTGCAAAGTCCCGACCAAGCCACCCTCCGCCAGGCGATCGCCGCCGTGCTTGGCTAGCGAAGGAATCCGTTCAGTTTTCGCTGGGCTGTTCCACATGGTCGACCACCAGCGTCGGCACCGGCCCTTTCGCGGGCTGCAGCTTCAGTCCCAGTTGCAGCTGGATCGCCGTGAACAGATTCGGCGGAGCGTCCGCTGCTCCGCTGTCGGGGGCACCGTTGGCGGCGCTGTCCGGAGTCCATTGCAGATGAAAATCGTATCGTCCCGTGAGTCCCGTTTTGTCGATCACGGTACGATCCAGCGGATAGGACAGGTTCCCCGCCAGTTCCGACAGCGTCACGCCGGTGGCCGTTATATCCCCGTTGTGCACGTTAAACCTGCCGAGGCCGGGACGGTCAGGATTCGCCGGATCCTGCGGAACCGCACTGACCGCGAGCTTCGGGCCGCCGTTTGCCAGCACCAACTCGTACACCGGAAGCGTCTTCGTCTCGATGTGCGCCTGCAGATGAAAGCCGCTGACCAGGACCGCGGCCAGCATCGCCTCTCGCTGCTCGCGTGACAGGCTGCGCAAGGCCTTGATGTCCGGATCGGTCACCTTCGCGGTAACGTCGTAGCGCTGCGAATCGGCCCATCCGGGCAGGCCCGACAGCAGGCCTTCGCGAACGCCATACGCGTTGACCAGCAGGTGCTTGAGCGTTACGTTGACCGCGCGATACGTCGTGTCGTCCATCTCCGAACTGACACGCCCGGAGACGCCATGGTTCAGCCGGATCACCACGGCGTCGTACACCGGCAGGGGCGGAGCCGGCTGTTGCGCGGCACTGCTCCCGCAGAAGCCCAACGCGGCAACCAGCACCACTGCAAACAACAGCTTCGGCATGGCGAGCGCGTCCTCCCTGTCTCATCAGCCGATCTTAATTCGCGGTCGGCTGCTCGATTGAGTCGATCACCAGCACGTCCATCGGCGCCTTCGCCGACTCCAGCTTCAGTCCCGCCTGCTCCTCCAGCGCGGTAAAGATCGAAGGGCCGCCCGACTCATCCGTCGCCGCCTTCGCCGCCGGCACGTAGTCCACCGTGAAGTCGTACTTGCCCGTCAGCCCGGTCTTGTCCACCACTGGCCGGCCCACTTCGTTGTACAAAATCCCGGGCAGCCCGGTCAGCAGCGCATTCACGGCGTCAATGTTCCCTGCGCCGTTGATCATCATGTGGCTGCCCTTGCTTGCATCGTCCGCCGTCGCCGCCTTCAGCTTCGATCCGCCTTTGTCCACCACCAGGTTGTACACGGGCATCTCGCGCTGTTCAATGTGCGCCTTCAGGTGGAAGCGCTCCGCCAGCAGCGGCTGCAGCATGCGGCTGTGTTGCTCGCGGTTCAGTTTGCGAAAGGCCGCCACGTCCTCACCCGCCACCTTGGCGTCGATGTCGTACTTGTCGTTCTTCACCCACTCGGGCGCGCCCAGAATACGGCTCGGTTCGCGAATCATGTACGCCTGCTCGATGGCAAACAGCAGCGGGATGCAGAAGATGCTGATGCCGTCGTTGTTGGTGGTCATGCCCGCGTTCCCGGTGCACGACTTCGCGTCGACCGGCCGCACTGACACGACGTCCCACTCCGGCAGCTTCGCCGCTACCGGCTGGCCCTCGCTGGCCGCGGCTCCGGGGGCGAGCGCCGGGTTGCTGCCTGTCCCGCCCGGCGTAGCCTGGGCAAAGCTGATTGCCGCCGCGAAAATGGCAGCGAGCACGAGCGCCTGAGCCGCACCGAGCAACGGCGTGATGTGTGTTCTCCGCCGGCAGGCACTTTTGGTCATCCTCAGCCTTCCCTTCGCTCGAATCCCTACCCGGTAATACGCCGCCCGCAGGCAAAGGAGATGCAGTTATTTCCCGCTGACCGGAGAAATCAATCGCGTGCCTGGCCCGGGATTGGGCGATCAAGACAGGAAAGGCTGCCCCTGCAAGGTTGCAGGTTGCGTCGGCGCGCATCTAAAGTAGCTCCCAGCAGAGGTGCCCCATGAAGACTGCTGTCACTGCGGAATCTGCATCTGCACTTCCCGCCTCTAAGTTCATCGACCAGAAGATTGAGGAGCTAGGCGACTGGCGCGGCAAGACGCTCGCGCAGCTGCGCCGGCTGATCCACCAGGCCGACCCCGGAATGGTCGAGGAGCGGAAGTGGGTGAAGCCCGGCAACCCCGGCGGCGTACCCATCTTTTCGCATGACGGCATCGTCTGCACCGGCGAGACGTACAAGCAGGTGGTGAAGCTGACCTTTGCGCGCGGAGCCTCGCTCCCGGACCCGAAGAAGCTCTTCAACTCCAGCCTGGAAGGGAACGTGCGGCGTGCGATCGACTTCCGCGAAGGCGAGAAGATCGACGAAGCGGCCTTCAGGCAACTGATTCGTGCGGCCGTGGTGGCCAACTCCGCGGCGCTGGCCGAACGGGCCGGCAAGAAGAAGAAGTAAAGCCAGCATCGCTGGGTAAGTCTTCCGCGGGCCGGCCTTCAATCCTGGCTGCAACCGATCGCGCTAGGGTGTCTCTGAAGTTTGTTCCCGAATTGAATTGTCATCCTGAGCGCAGATTGGCGCGTGTTTGCGCCAATCGGAGTCGAAGGACCTGCGGTTGGAACCTCGACTTATGCAATCAACTTCAGCAGGAATTGCCTTCGCGCAACACGGCGTCCATCGACCGGGCTCAGGACACGCCCCTGCGTTCCCGCCTTGCAGCGCTGGAGCTAGGTCAGCCAGTGGCGCGGGGATCAAGGCCCGTGGGGCCGCTGGGCGCGACCGTGGTGGGGTACGGCGGCGCGTACTGCTGCCAGCCGCACCACGAGCAGAAGCGCTGCTCCGCCGTGATGGCCTGGCCGCAGTGCGGGCACGGCCGCCCCAGCGGCTTGCGCAGCACAAAGTACAGCAGGAAGCCCAGCAGGTTGGGAACCAGGAACGCGACCAGCGTCCACAGGGCGGGCGGCATGTTGCGCCGGCGCGCGTCGCCGTACACGTAGCCCAGCGCCAGGATCCAGATCAGGAACAGGCAGCCGACAAACGTGCCGCCGAGCAGGCCCAGGATCGCGCCGACAACCGGCGAAGTCCAGGTGTTGGGGTCCCGGACCGCTGCCAGCGATCCAGCGATGACGCCGACCGTGACGGCAATACACAGCAGGGTGGTGGCGATGACCTTCGCAGGCCTTGGCACGATGCTGAAGAACGGATGGCGGCCGTCACTGGAGGCGCGACCCGAGGCCCGCACCAGAAGGACGATCCCGCCGCCCAGGCAAAGAAGGAAGAAGATCGCGATTACGCCAGCAAGAATCATAGCGGCAGTCCCTTCCGGCTGCCGGTCCTGGCGTGGAACGCAGGTAGCAGCAGCAACAGCAGGCAGAAAAATACCGAAGGCGTGATCCAGAAAGCGGTCAGGCCGAACCGCATCTGCGCCGGATCAAGATGCAGCGCCGGCGCGGCGAGTCCACCGAGTTGGGCCGCCGCAAACGAGCCCACCGCGGTCAGCACCAGCGCAAGCAGGCCGCCCCAGCCCATCCGGCGGCGGCGGATGCGGCTGGTCTCCAGTTGCTGCGCGCGCAGCGCGATGGCGGCATGGACTTTGCTGTCCATCGCGGGCCCGAGCGCGAAGGAGAATCCTTCCAGCCCGGCGATGGCGCGCCGGGTCGCTTCCAGATGCTCCGCGCACGGCGCGCACGCGGCCAGATGTTCGCGTAGCGACTTCTCCTCGGCGGGCGAGGCGACGCCGGCCAGCGACCGGTCGATGAGCGCGCAGAAAGACGCGTGACGGGCGGATTCAGTTTGCATGGGGACCTCCTTGCAGCTTTGCGGGCAGGTTCGCTCGCATCGCTGCCAGCCCGCGATAGATGCGGGACGATACGGTGGAGACGGACGCTCCGGCGATGGCGGCAATCTGGTCGAGCGGCAGGTCTTCCTGAAAGCGCAGAACCAGCGCCTCGCGCACGGCCGGCGGCAGCGTTTCGAGCGATGCGGCCAGCAGGTGCGCATCTTCCGTCCGCGCCGCCTGCTCAAACGGCGAAGGCTCGGTGGACGCGAGCGCGTCTCCATAGCTCGTGCCCGGCGCTTCGGAAGCGTCGGAATCGGAATCGTTGCTATCCAGCGAGAAGATGCGGCGTTTCCTCAGCGCGTCGATCGCCAGGTTGCGCGCAATCGTAAACAGCCACGGCGCAAATGCCGACTGCCCGTTATACGAGTGGCCGCGCTCCAGCACGCGCAGCCAGGTCTCCTGCACCAGGTCGTCGACCGCGTCGCGCCGCCCGGTGAAGTAGATCAGGTAGCGCACCAGGCGATATTGATACTGCTCGACCAGCGCGTGCAGCAGAGCCATGTCGCGTTCCCGAAGCCCGCGCGCGATCTGCTGGGTTTCCGTCGTCACCGCCTCCGCCAGGCTTGTTTCGAAGATCGTCTCGAATGCGAGCATACGCGGGGTATACGGGGCAGCGCCGCAAAATTACGCATGAAATTCGTACTCAAGCGAGCCATGCTGTTTCCGTCTTGTCATAGCCATGCTGTTTCCGTCTTGTCATAGCCATGCTGCTTCCGTCTTGTCATAGCCATCCTGTTTCCGTCTTGTCATTCTGAGCGGTACGCGAAGAATCCCCGTATTTTACGCAGCCTCAACCGCCTCGGGTACCCCATCCCACGCAAAGCGCAGCCCGGGATCGCTTCCCTCACAGTGAGAAGTCTGGCCGCTGCAGAACGGTGGGTATCGGATAGGCCGGGGCTTTAGAGGGTGCTGAAAAACTCGCCGTTTTGAAAGGGCACGACTTCAGTCGCGCCGCAAGCCATTTCCCTTGAGCCTGGCTTTAGCCACCGAGGGAATTTCCGCGGCCACAAAAGGCTTTTTCAGCACCTTCTGAAGCCCCCGCTGTAATGGCGGTCCCGGATGCCGGGACTGAAGTCCCGGCCTATCAGGTTAAGACGAACCTTACCTCAACGTGCGGGATTGCGCGATTGCAGCGCGGAGCCATCGGAGGTACTATCGCCGCATGCGCGCGTGGAACGACCTTTCGCCGATACAACTCGGCTGGCGCCTGGTCGTTGGCGCCGTAGTTGTGTTCGTTGGCGCCTTCGTGACGGTCCTTCTGCCACTGGATGGCGCTCGGTCGCGCTGGCATCCTTCAGTGTTCTTCATCCTTCTGGCAGTGACCTGGCTGGGAGCGGCATTCTCAAAGCGGGCCGTGCGTGCACTTCGGCGCGGTGCCCTCGACGGGAGATGGAACGCCGCGGATTTGAGGCCCCTCAAGAGATTTATGTGCATCCCGGGGCTGGAGGAAATCTCTACCTCCTGCATGATCGTTTGTTTCGGGGCTGCTTTCTTCCCGCACACATTGTGGCCTTGGTGCCGATTCCTCCTGCCCCTTGCGCTGCCCGTTTGGGCCCTCCCGAATCTGGAAAAGACTCTGACCGAACCCCAACCAATGGAACACAAGCTCGCGGAACCGCATCTTTATACGCCTCTTCGCTCCGAACATTGGGGCCGGCGCTAGATGCATCAGCTTCGAAGCCCCCACGCGATCGCGGCGGATCGCGATTGGTGTGCGATGGCATAACATAGAACTATGCCAATTGATTTGAGTGCAAGCCTTGCCGTCGAAGACCCGGAGATTGCTGCGCAGATTCGCAACGAAGTGGTTCGCCAGCACGAGGGGCTGGAGATGATCGCCTCGGAGAACTTTGTCAGCCGCGCGGTGCTCGAAGCCGCCAGCGCCGTCTTTACCAACAAGTACGCCGAGGGCTATCCCGGCAAGCGCTACTACGGCGGCTGCGAGTTTGCCGACGTGGTGGAGAACCTGGCGCGCGACCGCGCCAAGCAGATCTTCGGGGCGGAGCACGCCAACGTGCAGCCGCACTCCGGCTCGCAGGCCAACGCCGCCGCCTACATGACGCTGATGTCGCCCGGCGACACCATGCTGGGGCTCGATCTCGCGCACGGCGGCCACCTGACCCACGGGCACAAGCTCAACTTCTCCGGCAAGCTCTATCGCGTGGTGGGATACCAGGTCCGCCGCGACACCGAGACCATCGACTACGACGAACTGGAAGCGACGGCCGTGCGCGAGCAGCCCAAGGTGATTGTGGGCGGCGGCAGCGCCTACCCGCGGACGTTCGATTTCCCGCGCATGCGCGCCATCGCGGATAAGGTGGGCGCGTACCTGGTGGTGGACATGGCCCACTTTGCCGGGCTGGTGGCGGGCAAGGTGCATCCGTCGCCGGTGCCGCACGCGCACGTGGTGACGACGACGACGCACAAGACGCTGCGCGGGCCGCGCGCCGGGTTGATCCTGTGCCAGCAGGAGCTGGCGGCGGGCATCGACCGCAGCGTTTTCCCGGGCCAGCAGGGCGGGCCGCTGGTGCACATCATCGCGGCCAAGGCGGTAGCGTTCAAGGAGGCGCTGCAGCCGGAGTTTGCGGATTACGCGCGGCAGATTGTGGCCAACGCCAAGGTGCTGGCCAGCGCGCTGGCGGCGGAGGGCTACCGCATCATCTCCGGCGGCACGGATACGCACCTGATCCTGATGGACGTCTTCCAGAAGGGGATTCTGGGCAGCGAAGCCGAGCATGCGCTGGGGCAGGCCGGGATTACGGTGAACAAGAACGCGATTCCGTATGACACGAATCCGCCGATGAAGCCGAGCGGTATCCGCATTGGTACCCCCGCGCTGACCACGCGCGGCATGAAGGAGCCGGAGATGCGGACCATCGCCAAATGGATTGTGGCCGCGCTGGCGCAGCGTTCGGACGCGGCCCAACTGACGCGCATCCGCGGCGAGGTGCTGGAGCTGGCGCAGCAGTTCCCGTTGTATCCCTGGCTGCGCTCCTGACGAAATTCCGTAGTAATGGATGCCATGGTGTGAGACACTCTCCTGCGCCGGGGAGTTGCGGCTTCCGGGTGCTGCTTTGTGTGCTGCGCGCATGTGAAGGGTCGTCGCAATGGCACTGGCAATGATTACGTGGCTGATCGCGATTCCGCTGCTGGGGGTGTCCACCGGCCTGCGATCGATGACGCCGATGGCGGTGCTGTGCTGGTTTTCCTACCTCGGCTACCTGCCCGTGGACGGAACCTGGGCGCAGTGGACGCAGCACCTGTGGATCGCGATTCTGCTCACCGTGCTGGCCGCCGCAGAGAACGCCGCCGACAAGACTCGCTGGATTCCCGACCGCATTGCGCCGCCGCTGCTGCTGTGGCGCGTGGTGCTGGGCGGCATTGCCGGATCCATTGCCGCCTGCGCCCTGGACGGGTCGGGGATTGAAGGCGTGCTGCTGGGCGTGGTCGGCGCGCTGCTGGGAGCGTTTGTCGGCTTCATGGTGCGGCGCGACCTGGTGCAGAAGCTGGAAGTCGGTGACTGGCCGGTGGCGTTTGGCGAAGACCTGTTCGCCCTGATCTGCGCCGTCTTCGCCATGCACGTGGTGACCAGTTAGTTTGTCGAGGTTCGTGCTCAGCGGTATGCGTAGTAACCCCCCGGCGATCGTAAGCTCCGCTGCGGCGGCCTGGATGCCTTCGCGGAGAGCCCGATCGTCGGGGCGGACACGGACGGAATCACGCGGCTTTGGTAAGCTGCATGGGTGGAGAGCGACGGGACCCAACCCGGGATCTACGTTGAAAGCTTCATCCAGGAAAGTTTGGAGCGAGTCTGGGAGCTTGCCCAGACACCCGAACTGCACCAGCGCTGGGACCTTTGCTTCACCCAGATTCGCGATCTGCCGCGTCCCGACCAGGCCGAACCGCAGCGCTTTCACTACACCACTCACCTTGGCTTCGGCCTCACCATCCAGGGCACCGGCGAGAGCGCGGGCACGCGCGCGCACGACGATGGCGAGACGACTTCGGCGCTGCGCTTTGCGTCGGACGACCCAAAGTCGCTGATCCGCGAGGGCTCCGGCTACTGGCGGTATGTGCCGCTGGCGGACGGCACGCGCTTCTTCGCCTGGTACGACTACGAGGTGCGCTTCGGGGCATTGGGACGATTCGTGGACAGTATGGCGTTCCGCCCCCTGCTGGGCTGGGCGACGGCGTGGAGCTTCGACCGGCTGCGGCTGTGGGCTGAGGAGGACCAGTCGCCGGAGTCGTCCATGCGGCTCTCCGCAATCCACGCGCTGGCCCGGATCACGCTGGCGTTTATATGGATATGGCATGGCCTGGTTCCCAAGCTGCTGTTGCAGCAGGTGGATGAACAGCGGATGCTCAGCCAGGCCGGCGTGCCGGTGCACTGGCTGCCGTGGATCGGGGTGGTGGAAATTTATCTTGGCGCCATGCTGCTGTGTACCTGGAATCAGCGCGCCGTGCTGCTGGCGAATGCGCTGCTGGTCGGAGTGGGCACGGCGGTCATCGCCATCCATTCGCCGGCGTACCTGGGGGCCGCGTTCAATCGCATCACCCTGAACGGCGCGGTGATTGCACTGTCGCTGGTGGGCTGGCTGGCGGCGCGGGCGGTGCCGCATGCCCGCCGCTGCCTGCGCAAAGAGCCGCGGAGGTAATGCGCGGCTACTTCGGCAGCAGGGCGAGCACGCCTTTGCTGGGGCTGGCAATAACGTGCGCGGCGATCAGTTTGCCCAGGCCTTCCACGCGCGCCTTGCCGGCATCGACGGCCGCGCGCACCGCGGAGACGTCGCCCTTGATGAGGATGGTGATGTAGCCGCCGCCGAGTTTCTCTCGCGCCAGGACTTCCACTGCGGCGGTCTTCAGTGCAGTGTCGATGGCCTCAAAGGCGGCGGTAAAGCCCTGGGTTTCGATAAGGCCCACGGCAAAGTTGGCTTGTTCGCTCATTATGTTCTCCGGGTATTGTACGGATGGCTGCTCGATGAGAGGGTTGAAGTCGCGCGCGGCTTCGTAGGCGGCGCGGCTCAGGTCCGACGGGTTGGGAATGACGTGCGCGAGCACGCGCGTTTGCATGGCTTCGGCGGTGGCGCGTGCGGCGCGGGCGGCGGATTCGAGGTCGGAGACGCGGCCCAGGAGCTTCAGGCAGACACCGGGCGCATCGTTGAGTTCGGCCTGCAGGATGCGGATGTTGGCAGTCTTCTCCATGGCGTCCAGGACGACCATGGCGGGCGACCATCCGCCGATTTCGATGAAGGCAAGGGCGTCAGTCAAGGGTCGGCGCCTCCGCATGGTCCACCACGATGGCGTCTGCCTGAATCTTCTTTGGCACCAGCCGCAGCCCTGCCTGATTGATCAAAGCAGATCCCAGCGAACCGTAGACGACAGCATCCTGGTTGCGTTCCTGCTCTGAGCGGGTGGTCGTATCCCAGGAGAGATCGAACTGGAATTGACCCTTCACGCCGGTGTCGTCCATGACTGGCCGATCACTGGGTGCAATTCCCACTTGGCGGCCGACATCCAGGAAATGCGCTAACTTCGCCATGGAGCACTGGCCGATAAACCTGCCGTCTGCGATGAAAGAGTCGGCGTACCCTGTCTCTCCGGCAGATGTCACCGGTTTCACCTTGAGTCCGTGCGGGTCGACGGTGAGCGAATACACCGCCAGGGGCTGGGTCCCATGGTGAACCTGGAGATGGAAATACTCTGCGAGCAGTGCCTGGAGCATCTGGCGGTTTCTTTCCACTTGCTCCTCCGGCGAAAGAGTCGCGAGAGTCGCTAACTTGTCGCTGTCCAGCTTTGCTATGACGTGGTAATGCGTCTTCCAGTCAGGAGCATTTGTGATCAAGGACACGTCCTCGAGACCGTACGCTTCCTTGATCAGGTCCTGCAGGGTCACTGTGTACGCTTCGATTCCTGTTGGCAGTTTGCGAATGCCGACACTACCCGGGTTCGGGTCTTCGAGCTTGATGGAGACCACGTCGTAAGTCCAGGGAGATTGTTGGGCTTGCAGGGCGACTGGGAAACAGGCCATCGAGGCCAGGAGGATTCGACCGACGGGGCTGAATCCCCACGGTAATCCGAAAGACCCGGGCGGGCGGGTGAAGGTTCTACATCCCACCCTTCGCCTTGCGAAGGATGGGGCACGCGAACGGTCGGGATGAAAAGGTGCGTGGGGTTCTGCGGATGCGGAGGACACGCAGGTCCTTCGACTGCGCTCCCTGCGGTCGCTTCGCTCAGGATGACAGAGCATAAATCTCACACCATGCCCCGGTTCTTCAGTTCGGTGACGACCTGGGTGATGATCTGCTGCAACTCCGGAGTGCCCAGCGCGCCGATCCCTTCCACTCGTGGCGCGCGCGATGGAACAGGGCAACCGTTATCCGGCCGCTTGACCAGCTCGAAGTCGGCGAGGATGCACTCGAGGATGCGGGTGAGCGATTCGTGCTCGCGGCGCTGGGCGTCGGTCTGGGGCAGGCGGCCGACGCCGAAGTGGAAGCCGCGCAGTTCGGCCGCAGCCTTGAAGCCGTAGGGAAATTCGAACGGGTAGAGCATCGCGTCGAAGAGTTCCAGCAGGCGGTATTGCCAGCTCATCGCTCCGGCCACGTCACCGGCGCGGTAGAGGTCGTACATGCGGCGCGTCACCTCCGGCACCACGTTGCCGCTGCAGTGCGTGCCGCCGTCGCATCCGACCATCAGCATGGGAATCAGCACCGCCTCCCAGCCGGTAAGGAAGGTGAAGTCCGGCCGCTGCGGCCGGATGGCAGCGATCATGCGCATCATCTGCGAGACGTCGCCGGTGGAATCCTTGATGCCGATGACGCGGGGAAATTCGTCCGCCAGCCGGCGAATGGTGGGCACGTCGATGGGGCTGGCGAACATGGGAATGTTGTAGAGCGTCAGGTCGATGGGCGAGTTGCACGCGATCTCCGCGAAGTAGGCGTAGACGGATTCCGGCGTCAACTTGTAGTAGAAGGGAGCAACGATGGCGACGGCGCGACAGCCCATCTCGGCATACGCGGCACACGCGGCTAATGTCTCATTGACGTTGGCCTCGGCGGCGCCGGCAATGATGGGCACGCGGCCGGCGGTCTCGTCGACCACCATCTGGGTGATGCGGCGGCGTTCCTGCGCGGTGAAGCGGGTGAACTCGCCGGAGGAGCCGTTGGGGTACAGGCCGTGTACGCCGCATTTGATCAGCCAGTTGATGTGGCGGCGCATCTCGGCTTCGTTGATGTGGCCGCTCTCGTCCATGGGGACCAGCAGCGGGGTGTAAATGCCCTCGATTTTTTTCGCTTCAGTCACGTTCCATGCCCGTTTCCGCGTACCACTCGATAGTACGTCACCGAGGTGGTCGCGGAGGGCGTTTGCGGGTGCGGCTGGGTACGGCCTACGGCTGGTAGCTCACCGTCTCGATGGCCTGGTTGTAGTTGCTGTCCTGCACGGTGACGGACCAGGAGTAAGTCGTGGAGGTGCTGAGGCTGCCGATCGAGGGCGCGTTGCTCGAGTCGGTTGGATCGGTGGGCCAGGTGAGGGACGTCGTGCCCGGGGGAAGGCCGTTGCCGGAGCCAGGCACCGACCATACGGTATTGCCTAAGTTATCGCTGATGTAGAACAGGTAGGTGTAGGTGCTGCACGCGCCGCAGACCGGGTCGACCCACATGAAAGTTGGTGTGGTGCTGCCGCTGGTGCCGGTGGGGGCCAGACCGGTGGCGAAGGTGCTCAGGACATTGGACACCTCAAAGACGAGGGTTTCGGAGCTGCCGTCGCTGTATGTGACATTGACCGGGTAGCTATCGCCTGCGGTCGGCGCGGTGGTGCCCAGGTTGAGGTAGAGCTGGAATCCCGTCTGGCCTTCGCTGCAACTGTTGGGAGGCACGGCGCATGAGGCGATGTCGGTGGGGCCGCTGTCGAAGTTGGCGCCGTCGGCGTTGTAGCTGTTGAGCAGGGTGACGACTACAGGCAACTTGCGGCCCCAGGTTAGGTTGAAGTAGAGCCCGTAGGTCTGGCTGCTGCCGGACTGGAAGTGCTCGGTTGGCACGTTGAGCACGGCGTTGCCGCTGGGCAGGGTAAGGTTCTGGTTCGCCGTCGTGCCGCTGACGGAGATGGGGCCGCCCTGGAAGTTGATGTTGGTGATGTCGCCGGGATCGAGAACGCCGTCGTTGTTCTGGTCGATGATTGCGACCGGGATGTAGACGGCGGAGGGACTGTTGGGAATGTTGATCGAGTACGCCTGCGCGCTGACCGGGCCCGGCAGGTATTCAAGATACGCGGGGGTGTTGTTGTTGTCCTGGTTGTAGAAGCCTGCGTAGAGTGGCCCGGTGGCCGTGCCGGTAAAGCTGATGGAGCCGGAGACGCTGCTGCCCGTCGTAGGCGCACCGACGGTGACGGGGCCATAGACGTTGGAATACGGGCCAACCGTGGTCCCGGCCGAGGTGCCGTAGGCGCGGAAGTAGTACACGGAGCTGTTGGTCAGCCCAGTCACTAACCAGACATTGACCTCGTTGCCGGTGGCGGGGAAGGTCTGGCTGCCGGCGACGGAGGTGAAGCCCGCAGTGGTGCTCCACTGCAGGGTATAGGAGGTGGGAACTTCGACGTGGTTATTGGATACCTCATTGAACTGGGCCGCGACACCGGTGTTGATCCCGGCCATGGTTTTGATGGTGGGCGATCCCGTGACGGTGACGGTCGCGGGATCGGTGAGCGTGAGTGGAGATGCGGTGCCGTTGGCATTGCCGATCACGAGTGGGCCGAGGCTGCCCGAAGGGTCAGCGGCGTTGTTTGCACCGTAGCCGCGGGTATCCATAAACGCTGTAAGCGTGTAGGTGCCCGGCGGAACGCCGTGGATGGTGTAGGTTCCGGCGGCGGAGATGCTGGTGCCCTGGGTGCCGACGTCGCAGCCGCTGACGTTGTTAATCGCGATGTAGATGCGACCGGTGTGCATGCCGGAGTAGGAGACGGTGCCGGAGACGTCGTCGCCGCCTCCGTTATAGCCGCAGGCCGATTTGGCGGCCGTGGTGGTGGTGATATTCCACGCCCCCGGCGCGGAGGTCTGAGCCGGCTGGAACGGGGCGTTGGCAGTGGAGAGGTTGTAGATCGCAGTGGTGTTCAGGGTGGGGTTCAGCGCAACGTTCAGCAGGGCTCCCAGCACGGTCGTGGGAGTGATGCCGCCGGCCGTGGTGTCGGCGAACAGCGTAGTGCAGTCCGACGAGGTGGGGAGGGTCGAGTTGACGCACGGCACCATGGCGTTGGCCAGCGTGCTGAGCTTGGGAAAGCCGGTGAGGGCCACGCCGGAGGAGACGCTGACCATGTTGCCGACCGCCGCGAAGGCGTCGGAGATGGCCTGCAGACTGGCGGCGTCCGAGGGCGAGCCGATGTTGCCGCTGGCGCTGAGGAAGGTGGACAGGTTCTCGACCGCACCCGCGGTGACAACCTCATTCAGCGAGATGAAAGTGGTGGAGTTGAGATTGCCGCACTGGCCGATGGGGGCGACCATAACGATCGCGCTGTTGTTCACGGTTCCGCTCAGGCCGGGATTGCCGCCGCTGGACGTCATGTAGACCAGCGTGCCGGGCGTAGGGCAGGTGTAGGCGCCGGTGAAGTTCAGGGTGAACTGGCCGGCCGGCAGGGTGTTGTTGGCGTTGCCCACGTTGGCGTTGCTGTTCACGACGCCGGTGCCGTCGCTGGTGGTTACGGTCGTGGTCAGCAGCTGACTCCCCGCCGATCCAAACCCGCTGGTGCCCACGGTGTGGAGCTGGATGGTCGAGCCGGTGACCGGGCTTTGACCGCCATACACGGAGCCCGTGGCTTTCACCGCGGCGGCCGTTGATCCATTCAGTGGGTTTGAGGACGAGCCGGAACCCAGCCCGCATCCGCTCAAACCAGCCAGGGCAATCAGAAGGGAACCGCACAGAAGGTTGCGCACCATGGCCAACTCCTGGAGTGGAAGTCGAATAGAAGGCCCGCAGCAACAGCAGTATGAGAAAGGACCCGCCCGTTGTGAGATCGCCATCGGTCAGCCGGCCGATTGCGATAATGGTGGGCGAAGCATAGCAAAACCACTTGTTTTGCGTCAACAATCGCGATGGGTAGCGGCCAGGGAAACTACCGGGACCGTGGCATGGGCTCAAAATGCAGCCCCGGGAAACGCGGGTGGGCCCGGAACTCTCGCATGAGGGTCCGGGCCATAGCCCGTTGGGCCGAAGCATTGGGCCCGGAACGATGACATTCCAAAGTCTGCTGAGGAAAGTGGGATCTGGCGAGAAAAGAGCTCGATTCCAGCGTAGGATTGAAGAAGCAGGCGCAAAGCGCGGGCAGGAGAGTATCAAAATGGCATCAGGCACAGTGAAGTGGTTCAACGACGCAAAAGGTTTTGGCTTTATCACCCCGGACGACGGTAGCGCAGACCTCTTTGCCCACTACTCGGCGATCGCATCCAGCGGCTTCAAGTCGCTTCAGGAAGGCCAGAAAGTGACCTACGAGCCGACCAAGGGACCCAAGGGCATGCAGGCTTCGAACATCCAGCCGGCTTAGCGCCAGTTACGAAACCATAGCCGAACGCAGCCGTGTTAGCGCGCCGAAGCGATTCGGCCGAAGACACGTGCGCAAAACTTTGGTGGCCCCGGGACTCGTGGTGAGTTCCGGGGCCATGGTTCCATGCAGACGGCGTGTAAGCCGGATTCTGTTCTAGACGATCATTCCTCTAGGCCATGACTTACGCCATGGCTCCAGCAACCTACCCGCAAGTTTCGGCTGGTTGGGCGAACCCAACCTGAACTCTCCTGCCTTGGCGCATCGGGCCGATACGCCCGGGCCCGCTGAGAGAGTGCGGACCCGATCCCTGCCTATTTGGTCTTGCTCCGTGTGGGGTTTACCCTGCGGCGTCCATTACTGAACGTCCGGTGCGCTCTTACCGCACCTTTTCACCCTTACCTTCAGTCGCTTGCGCGGCTGCCGGCGGTATGTTTTCTGTTGCACTGGCCGTCTATGTGCCTTGAAGCACACATCCCGGACGTTATCCGGCACACTGCCCTGCGGAGTCCGGACTTTCCTCCCCCGGGCAACGGCTTGCACCGTGCCCGGCAGCGATCGTCCAGCCGTCTGCCTGCTTAGTGTATCGCGGAATGATGGTGAAGGCTGCCTTTAGTTCCGCGGCTTGGCGGGGTCGTCCGCGGTTGGCGAGGGCGAGGCCGGCCGGTGGCTGCGCGAAGCAGCGCGTGGGGGCATAAATGCCTCGCCGTAGGCGCTGGGCTTCGCCGAATGCATGGTCTGCAGCGTGGTCTGGGCGCGAGCAGCGGCGGGGCGCGGCGCGACAGCCGGTTGCGGTCTGGAGAACCCTAAAACCAGCCCCAGGCAAATCGCCAGCAAAATGGCCCCCGCGCCGGCCAACAGCAGCTTGCGGAAGGATGGCGCAACCGCGGGAACAAACGGCGGCGTCGGTTCGCGGTCGATGGGGTACGGACGCAGCACGGAGTTGCGCGCGGAGGTCGCGCTGCGGGACGCTTCGCCGGGGCCCGCCCCCGGGTCGGCTTTCTCCACGCGGGTAAGCAGAACCGGCCGCGGGTACGGCGGGGCGTTCGGCCATACCGGTTTGGCGTCGTCGATGGGCGCGACTTCGAGAGGCTCAGGTTTGCGGAGGGCACCCATAGTGCCTGTTGGATGCAAAACCGCCGGAGAATGGTTGGCTAGCCGACAGATGCGGCGGCGGAATTGGCCGCGGGCGGCTCCAACAGCAGGCGATGCAGGCGCGAGCAGACGATTGCGACCAGCAGCAGCGATCCCTGGAAGCTGAAGACAAGGGCGTTGGCAGCGAACGGGTGGTGACTCAGGCTGTGCCAGATGGCCGGATGCTGCAGCAGGAACCGGTGCGAGAGGACGGTGAAGGCGGCCAGCGCGAGCAGTCCGGCGGCGCCCGTCCAGGCCAGCACTTCGAAGGGCTTGCGCCAGCGGCTGGAGAGGAACGCGGCGCAGGCGAACGCCAGCGTAGCCGCGGCTGCGGCGAGGGAGACCCAGGGGATCGCGAGGAAAGCGACGAAGGCGCCCGCGGTGACCAGCGCAGTGAGGCGAACGAACGGGTCGCGGCGGCCGTAGCGGACCAGGGCGAAGAACAGCGCGAACCACAGCGTCGACATAATGCAGGCGAGCAGCGGTCCGGACGTGTTAAGCAGGTCGACGAAGGAGCCGGTGTTGGCGCGCCAGGCGGCGGGCGTAACGCGCAGATAGAGATGAATGGTGTCGAAGGCGAGCTGGCGGCCAACGTCGGCAACGAAGAGCGCGAGCACAATGCGCCAGGTGAAGGTGAAGAGTGTGCGCGCGTAGGCGGCGACGAACCAGAGGCGACCGCGCGTGGCGGCGAGCTCCAGCAGGTCGCCGTAGATGGCGGCGGCACGAAGGTGGCCGGCGAAGAGGGCGAGTAGCGATTCGGCGGGGGACGTATTGGGCATATGCGCCTCCTAAATATGTGGACCTTTGTCTCGGTCGATCTAAACGATGGCCGGGCGAGCAGGAAGCAGTCGGCGGTGCGCGCGGGAGCACACGAATGCTGCTATAGCGAGCGCGAACGCGGTTACGAGCCAGCCAACTCCCTTCGTTGGGGAGAAGGTAATGAAGGGCTGGTGCTGACTCATTGCAAGCAGACGGAAGCAACTAACGATCGCTGCGATTGCGGTGGCGGACGTCAGTGCCAGTACAGCGAATGGCCGGCGCCACCGCGACGATAGAAGCGCGGCGAGGATTGCCAACGCCGTGAGGATGCTGGACACGTCGATCAGCCAAACCCGGAAGCTGAGCGCTCCGAGGGTCGAGAAAAACATGACACAGGCGAACGTTGTCAGGCGGTCGCGTAAGCCGAAACGCATCCACGCGAAGGGCAACGCGAACCAGAGGCACATGGCAATCGCGTTCAGGAGCGGGCCGGATGCAACTGCGAGCTGGCCGTAAAACATGCTGCCTTGCCATTGAGCGGGCAGGTGTCGCACCGCATGCTGTACCCACATTGGATACACCCGGCACATGATCCTGACACAGGCGAGGGCGACAAGAAAGGCCGCAGGCGCGCGCCAGGTGAGAGCAAGCAGCGTGCGCAGGTAGGCGGCGAGGAACCAAAGGCGGCCGCGGGCGGCGGCGAGCTCCAGCAGGTCGCCGTAGATGGCGGCGGCGCGGGCGGAGCCGATAGTGCGGGCAAGGATGGATTCGGCGATGGACCTCCTAGGCATGCGCGCCTCCGAGTGCGGGTGCGATTCCGATTCCGAGTCCGAGTCCGGGTCCGATGATGGGCGCGGGCAGCAGGTCTGGTGTAAGCAGATCCAGCCCCTGCATCAGGCTGCGGTAGGCGGCCTGCGCGCTGGCCAGGGCGCTGCGGCCCTCGCGAGTTACGGTGACGAAGCGCTTGGCGCGGCCGCCGCGTTCCGGTGTGGGCTCGCCATCGCGGAAGGTGACCAGCCCCTTGTCCTCCATCCGGTGCAGCGTGGTGTACAGCGCGCCGGGCGCGGGGTTGCGGCCAGTGTGGTCGGCAATCTCGCTGAGGATGGTAACGCCGTAGGCGTTCTCGCCCAGCCGCAGCACAGCCAGCAGGACAATCTGTTCGAATTCGCCGAGAGACGCGGAAGGTTTCATATAGAATACAATGTAGGTATTAGTCTTTGTCCTGTCAAGGCATATCTTTGGGCAGAGCACGATTTGGAATGCAGCGCAGTTAGGAGGATCCGTGGCGGGGCTGCAAGGGCCCAACGATGACGAGCGGAACCACCGAAAAGCTGTCAAGCCGGACAGCGCTGCTCCAGCGGACAATCCGAAGCGCGGACGGGCCGCTGCGGAACGTATTCGCGCGCCTTCAGCCGCGCGTGCGGCTGGCGAGTTCGATTGGGATGCCTTGAAACGCGACCGCGATGAGGGGCGTCCTTGAATCTCCCTCTGCGCTAGTCTTCGGAACGGGCAGCGCGCGGGCTGCGTACAATTGCGAGTAGACCGGATGGAACTCAAAGAGGCAGTTAAACTCGCGTTGCAGTCGCTGTGGCAGAACAAGCTGCGCACGGTGCTGACGCTGCTGGGCGTGATGATCGGCGTCTCCAGCGTGATTGCCGTAGTGACGCTGGTAAACGGCGCGAACACCTTTGTCACCACCAAGTTCACGCGCTACGGCGCGGATGTGTTCACCATCTCCAAGATGCCGGCGCTGATCCTGACTGCGGCGGACTATGAGAAGTATCAAAAGCGCAAAGACGTGCTCTACGACGACTACACCTACGTGCGCGACAACTGCCAGCGCTGCGTGGGCATGGGCGCGATGCAGGCGACCGTGGCCAAGGTGACGCGCGGGGTGAATTCGGTGACCGACTGCACCATCCGCGGCTACACCTGGCAGATGCCGATGCTGCAGAACCTGGACATTGCGGAGGGCCGGGGCTTTACCGCCCAGGATGAGGAGCGCGCCGCGCACGTGGCCATCATCGGGACCGATATCCGCGACAACCTGTTTCCGGGGGTCGATCCGCTGGGCCAGGAACTGCGTGCCGATGGCATGCCCTACACCGTGATCGGCGTGGCGGAAAAGCAGGGCAGCACCTTCGGCCAGAGCCAGGACAACTGGGTGGGTGTGCCGCTGACCTCCTACCAGAAGACCTACGGCACGGCCAAGACGCTGACGATTTATGTGAAGGCCGGGTCGGCGGGGCCGGTGCTGCAGGAGGCGGGCGACGAGGTGCGGGTACTGATGCGCAGCAAGCGGCACGATGCGCCCGGCGCCCCGGACAGCTTTGAGCTGGACGTGAACAATACGCTGGTGGGATTTTTCTCCATGGTGGCGGGCTGGTTTGGCAGGGTGGCCGGCGGGATTGCCGGCATCGCGCTGATTGTCGGCGGCATCGTGATTATGAATATGATGCTGGTGAGCGTCAGCGAGCGGACCCGCGAGATTGGCGTGCGCAAGGCCCTGGGCGCGCGCGCACGCGACATCATGCTGCAGTTCCTGGTGGAGTCGGGAGCCATGGCCCTGATGGGCGGGTTCTTCGGAGTGATGATCGGGATTGTGCTGGCGCAGGTGGTGACGCTGGTGATCGGGTTCCCCTCGTCGGTCACGCTGTGGAGCGTGCTGCTGGGGCTCGCGATGGCCACCGGAACCGGGATTTTCTTCGGCGTCTATCCGGCGTGGAAGGCAGCCCATCTGGACCCGATTGTGGCGTTGCGGGCAGAGCTGTAGAGGAACAGTTGATAGTTGCTAGTTGTTAGTTGCAGGTCAGGAAGCTCGGGGATGGATCGAGAGGAGAATGGAGTTCTGGGCGCTAGAAGCTCAACTATCAACTATCAACTCAACTATCAACTATCAACTCAACCATCAACTATCAACTATGAGAAGCGACGATCTAAAAGAGACGGTAACCATGGCGTTGAATACGCTGCGCGCGAACAAGCTGCGCAGCGGCCTCACCATCCTGGGCATCGTCATCGGCGTCATGACCGTCATCACCATCTCCTCGGTGGTGAACGGGTTGAACAGCGGCGTGTCGGGGCTGGTGCAGTCGCTGGGGTCGAATGTCCTGTTCGTCTTCCGCTTTCCCGCGTTTGCCGGACGCCCGACCACCGAGATGCTCACCCGCAAGCAGCTCACCTACGACGACTCCGTAGCGATGGAGGACCTGCCGCACGTGGTAGCCGTGTCGCCGGCGCTGCAATATACCGACAACAACGCGCCGGGACGCGCGGGCGTCACCTCCATCAAGGGCGGCGGCAATTCCATGCAGAACACCATCCTCACCGGCGTCTCCTACCAGGAGCCGAAGGTGGAAGACCTGGACATGGCGGAGGGCCGCTTCTTCAACGAGACGGACGAGCAGCGCACCGCCAAGGTGACGGTGCTGGGCTACGACACCGCACACCAGCTCTTTCCGCAGCAGAGCGCGGTGGGCCAGGAGGTGTCCGCGTCCGGGATGCTGTTTACCGTGGTGGGCGTGCTGGCCAAGCAGAAGCAGGCCTTCGGCGGCGGCCAGAACCCCCGCGACAACCAGGCCTTCTTCCCGCTGACCACGTTCCACGACATGCATCCGGAGCAGTTGGACTACTGGATCACCCTGAAGTACGACGACGCCAAGAACCGCCTGGCGGTGGAGGACGAGCTGACCGAGCTGCTGCGGCGGCGGCGCAAGGTGCGCAACGACCAGCCGGACAACTTCTCCATCTTCGGGACAGACACCATCCAGCGGCTGTGGGACGAAATTACCTTCGGCCTGTTCGCGCTCCTGTTTGCGCTCTCTAGCGTGGCGCTGCTGGTGGGCGGCGTGGGCGTGATGAACATCATGCTGGTCAGCGTGACGGAGCGGACGCGCGAGATTGGCGTGCGCAAGGCCATCGGCGCCACCCGGCAGACCATCCTGGTGCAATTTACCCTGGAGGCGATCACGGTGTGCGCGGTCGGCGGGCTGATTGGCATGGTCCTGGGCAGCCTGATCGCGTGGGCCCTGCGTTTCTTTCTGCCTACCCTGATCTCACCGGTGTGGGTGGTGACGGGATTCGTGTGCTCCTGCCTGATCGGGCTGATCTTCGGCATCTATCCCGCCTGGAAGGCCGCCAACCTCGACCCCATCGAGGCGCTGCGGTACGAGTAAGCGGGCCCGCCAGCCCATGCGCGAGACAACGCTTCACCAGGCCTTGGAGAGATTTGCGAGGCCCTGGCGGTAGTCTTCCAGCGCCACAGTGCTGCGCACGCCGAATTTCTCGAGCAGCTCCATCATCTGCCCCACAGGAAGTCCGGCCACTGCGGCGGCCTTGCCCAGGGAGGCCTCCCCGTTCCTGTATTTCTCCACCGCCAGCAGGATCCTGCCGCGCGTCACCAGATCGCGCACCGTCTTCGACAGGTCGCGCTGCTCCTCCTTCGTCATCGCGGTAAGGAACTCATAGTTGTCCTGGTCCATCCGGATACTCATGGTCCTGGTCATGGCTGCTCCTCCAGTCTCCGTTTCGCGTCTTCCAGTATCGAGCCTTTGTAGCGCGCATATCGCGCCAGTGCCGAGAGCCGGTACAGTGCATCGCTGCGGTCGATCAAGCCCTTCTCCCGGCTTCGAATTAAAATGCCCACGGCCGTGGTGAAGGGGATTCCGGTCAGCTTACAGGCATTGATCCCGCGTTTATCGTCGATGCCGACCAGCAGTGCTTCCTCCTGCAGGGCGAGGGCGATCGCTTCCGATTCGCCGCGAGCCATACCGAAATCCTCGCCAAGCTTTACGACCAGCTTCCGGTTTCGTACGGGTTTGACGGTGATCCTCGACTCCTCGACAGCCTTTTGGATCATCAGCGCATCGAGAGTCTTATATCTGGCGCAGCACTCTTCTTCCACGGCCCGGGGAATTGCTACTTCCATATCCAGGTTGCTCAGAAACACGTGCAGAAGCTCGATCCTGGCGGTTAGAATCAGCGTGGATGAATCGAACA
Source organism: uncultured Acidobacteriaceae bacterium (assembly GCA_963764735.1). GTDB lineage: Bacteria > Acidobacteriota > Terriglobia > Terriglobales > Acidobacteriaceae > Edaphobacter. Next base: position 2,299,302 of record CAVXTS010000002.1, on the reverse strand, counting down.
CGAACATTATGACAAAATATTACATCGGTAATTATACGCCATCTTTGCCGGAGTGCTGCAACTCCATCTACGCTTAGAGATGACCGGCGTGGATGGCCGCGCATCGAGGCGCTAAGGTACGAGTACGCGCGCCTGCATCTTGTAGAAATTCCGGTTCCAATTTGGCAAGGGGGATCAAGCATGACGAGACTGGCGGTGGTCCGAGTCGCAGCCATGGCGGGCTTGATGGTTGCCGGCATCCTGATCGGCCCGCGGATGCAGGCCCAATCCAATGCGCCGGCAGCCCAGAAATTCGATGTTGTTTCGATCAAACCCTGCCAGGATCCCCGGGAACAGCAGAACCCCGGCGGCACCTACCCACCCCGCGGCAATTCATCCCCCGGAAGGCTGCGCACGGGTTGTTATCCCTTGCTGGATGAGCACGGCATGGGTTTGATCCGGGCCTTTACGGATAACCCGTTCACTCCCATCCATGGAGGCCCATCCTGGATTCACTCCGCGTTCTATCAGATCGACGCGATCGCGGATGGAAGTCCGAGCGTGAAGACGATGATGGGCCCGATGATGCAGGCTCTCCTGGAAGACCGTTTTCACCTGAAGATCCATCGCGAAACGAGTGAGGGTCCGGTTTACGTTCTAAGCGCGGCGCGTGGGGGGGCAAAGTTGCACCCGTATACCGAAGGAAGCTGCAAGCGCGCCATGCAGCCGGACGAGGACTACTGCCGGGGCCTGATTAGCGCGGGATTGCCGGCGTCCGCGGCCTCTGTGGACGATCGAGGCGCCACGCTCGATGGTTTTTCCCGGCAGCTGCGCGCGGTCCTGGATCGTCCGGTGTTGAACCAGACGAATATCGCCGGACGATTCGATCTTCACGTCGATTTTTCGCGTGAGGGAACCAAGTTCGAAGACATGTACCATATTCCGCCCGTCGATGGTGGCTCCCGCGTCTCCGACCCGACCGGGCTTCCCACCATCTTTACCGCGCTGCAGGAGCAACTCGGCCTCAAACTTGAGCCGGGCAAAGGACCGGTCGACCTGCTGGTCATCGATGCGGTGGAGAAGCCTTCCGAGAACTAGGAGCTGCCTGGTTTGGGGTTGGGCTTGTCTGGGCGGTACGCCCCCATCCAGGCGAGTCCGGAGGGATGATATGCTACCGCGATGCGAACACGCGTGGTGGTCCTGGGCGCCGGCTTTGGCGGCCTTGAACTGACAACAATTCTGTCCGACGCGTTGGGCGAAGCCGTCGACCTTGTGCTCATCGACAAGGGCGATGCGTTCGTCTTCGGCTTCTCCAAGCTGGAGGTGATGTTCGGGCATCGGGAGGCGACCCAGGTCCTGCATCCGTACCGCGACTTCGCCAGGCCCGGAGTGCGGCTGGTGAAGACCACCGTGCGGCGGATCGATCCTGCGGCACGCACCGTCGCGACCGACGCGGGCGAATTTTCCGCGGACTTCCTGGTGGTGGCGCTGGGCGCGGACCTCGACCCGGCCGCTACTCCCGGACTGGTGGATGGCGGCAACGAGTTCTACACCGTGCCCGGAGCGTTCGCCATGCGCGACGTGATTGCGCGCTTCGAGCGCGGCCCCGCCATTGTGGGCGTGTGCGGCAAGTCGTTCAAGTGCCCGCCGGCCCCCAGCGAATGCGCCCTGCTGCTGCACGATTTCCTCACCCAACGCGGGCGCCGCGCGGCGACCGACATCACCGTGGTGATGCCGTTCGGCGTGCCCATTCCGCCGTCGCCGGAGACCTCGCAGGCCATCCTCGCGGCCTTCTCCCAGCGCGGCATCCGCTTCGTCAAGGACAACCTGGTGCGCGCGCTCGATCCCGCACGCAAGCTTGCCCTGCTCAGCGACGGCAGCGAGTTGCCCTACCAGCTTTTCCTCGGCGTGCCGGTGCATCGCGTGCCCCAGGTGGTGGTGGAGTCAGGCCTCGCCGCCGATCCGTACAACTGGGTCCCGGTCAACAAGCAGACGCTGGAGACGAACTTCCCCCAGGTGTATGCGGTGGGCGATGTCAACGGCGTGGGCACTCCCAAGGCAGGCGTGTTTGCGGAGGGCGCCGCGAAAACCGCGGCCGCGCACATCCTGGCGCAGATCCGCGGCGAAGCGTTGCCGCCGGCCTATCGCGGCGTGGGCTCCTGCTACCTGGAGTTTGGCGAGGGCAAGGTGGGGCGCGTGGATGTGGAATTTCTCGCCGGCCCAAAACCCACCGGCACGTATCACCAGCCATCCCTGGCCCTGCGCGCGGAAAAGGACGCGTTCGCTTCCACCCGCACCCAGCGCTGGTTCGGGCCAGAAGCCTAGTCCTCTAAGGGCCGCTCATCCCAGCGGGCTTAATCGCCGATGTAGTCGGCAATAACATACTTGGCTGAAGTATAACGGGGTACCGGGACGAGGTAGAGCCGCATGAGAATCGTTTCGGGTCAATCTGAAAATTATATTTTCGGCTTGTTTTTTGCTTTATTCTCTGTTCACCTGACAGAGCCGAACCTGACAAGACTGAAAATTGTCAGACGAAGTCCGCCAGTCAGCGAAGGGCAAAAATCTCAGTTTCCGAAAATGCCGATTCAGGGGCAGTTGGTCAAGTTGAAATCGCCGTCCCAGCAATTCTTCGGATTCGTCGCTCGCGATACCGACTCGTTAGCCAGACTGCTAGCGCAAAGATTCCGCAGTTGATTAGCTCCGTGATGATTACGATGAAGCAGTAATCCAGCACCTCAAGACGGTGAACGGTAATCTGCGTCAGACTACGCGAACGGATGCTCAGGTCCGCTACCCACGCCAGTAAGACTCCGGGCAAGACGGGCAGCGACGCCCATTTACCGATGGTATGCCGATAATGAAATGGCAGTGGGTAGAGAAAGTGAAACAGGCCAATGGCCTGGATTACCCAAAAAGACCACCACCATTTCATTTTGACCGTCATACCAACCATGCTCTCAGATGGGGGAGCAAGGCTAATTTTGATGGTCAGTTGCCCAAAATCCCGATTCACAAGCAGTACGTCAAGTGTTCTTGATGGATGGTTAGAAAAGGAAGGGCCCAGACTCCGCGTGACCAGACGAACTATTGCTCCACAAGGTAACCGGGAACCGGGTAAGGGACACTTCGTTCAGGATTCTGCGGCAGATAGAGTACCCAGACAGCCGCGCCAATTTCCTGAATTGCATTGCTGTAACCAATTCCTTTGATAGGCGTCCCAGCCGCAGTATGGAACTCATATTTGATCCTAATTCTTCCCCTGCCACTCGTCTGGCATTTCGTCACGGTTCCAACCGCTGGGGTCCCATAGGCGGCGACCCGTCGATCTCTTGAATAGGACATCCATGTTGTGTAAGGAACGGACCCAAACCCCAGCAACATAAAGATCAACAGCCATTCCGACGAAAGAGACCACTCCCATGCAGACGGGTGATTGATAGTTGGGTTGGAGGGGATGTATCTAACTGCGACCGTGTTGGATTTCGAAAGACTTTGCACGAGGTCTGGTGGCACCTCGGTCATCCCGGAGAAGGTGCGACCATTGGCCGCGAAAGTATAGCTGATTACGTCCGGTCCTCGACCGGCACGACCGAGTTTCATGATCTCGCCCGGGGCGTCGACGCCATCCTGATGTAGGGCTGAACTTTGACGCATCTCATGTATCGCGTGCTTGCCATACCAAAGACTTCCGATGACTGCTAGCGCAAACAATACCGCAATGATTACTGGTACATATTCGTTGCCATCCGACAACTGAATTGTCCTCGGCAGCTTGCCAGAGAGTTCCGCTGGCATCGAACTTGTTTGACCGAGCGTATGGCTGTCCATTTCACCCTCAGTGGGCATGTTACGTTCTTACCCAGCACCTCGCGAGTGCCCGAAGGTTGCAGGAATACTGCATCCTAAGTGCAGGCGGTGATTGGGCATTGTGTTTCCTCGTTTATTCAGTCCATCAATGCCCTGATCCGTCTTGCCGATTGTCCAAACCCACCCAAGACGTCAATGCTCTGTCGCTGTCGCCGTCTGTCAGGTATGGACGCGGTGCGGTTTGGAGTAGATCGAAGTCGTTGAAGTGAACCTGCCGAAAAACGTTAGTGTTCTATCGTGACCGTCATAGTGACTGTGGGTGGCGTGGGCGTAGCTGTGTGGGGCGGTTACGATAGAACCGTTTGAAGTGAGCCTGCGGCGTGGCGGATGCGGTGGGTTGCTATGGGATTTCAATCAGGCGGGATGGTTGTTGCAGCCGAGGCGTGGGCGTCTGAGGGCGGGTGCTACCACACTTGGATGCGGTTGGGACTGACGTCTGAGTGTTCGGTGTGGCACGCAGGAGGTTGGCTGGGGTTCGAAGCGGGGGCAAGAAGACGTGCTGAGACGTAGCGTGCGGGAACACGCATGAGTGGGACGATCGGGCTGGAGTTCGAGCATGTCATAAGGCAGCGGATTTCGAACGTGAGTTCACGAGCTGTCGAGCGCACGCGGAGGTTCGAGCACCGGGATCAGCGCGTAGCGCAGATCCTGAGGCGTGATGCGTTGAACCATCCGTCATAGGGCCGGAACAGACGGGGCATGGTGTGCTGGTCGTCAGCAGGCCCGGACGGATCGAGGTGTGGTTCTGAGCCGAGGAGCGAGCGGCAACGTTCGAGCGAAGTGGCACGGCAGCGGTTGGCGAACAGGCCGAAGTGGCGGATGCGGACCAGGCCCTTCGGTAGAACGTGAAGAAGATATCGGCGCAGGAACTCATGAGCGGTGACGGTCATGATCTTGTTCTTGCTGCCGTGGGCATAGTCCTTCCAGCGGAAAGAGACGCGCTGGTCTTCGTAAGCCACCAGGCGATGGTTGGAGATGGCGACGCGATGAGTGTAGCGGGCCAGATAGTTGAGAACATGTTCGGCACCGCCGAAGGGCGGCTTGGCATAGACGACCCAGTCCTTGTGACTGAGCTGCCATAGGAAGTCACTGAAGGTGTCAGGCAAGGCGAGTTGCTGGAGCGATCCATGGAACTGCAGCCTGTTGTGTTGGAAGAGCTCATCGAGCTGATCACAGAACTTCTCGCGGAAGGTCTTGCTGAGTGCCTTGACGGGCAGGAAGAAGCGGGGAGAGGAATCGATCCATCTCGAACCATCGGGAGCAAGACCGCCGGCAGGAACGATGTAGTGGATATGGGGATGATGCTCCAGGTTCTGCCCCCAGCTATGCAGTACGCCGAGGAACCCGATCTCCGCGCCGAGGTACCGTGGATCACGGGCAGCTTCGAGCAAGGTCGCGGCACTGGTGCGAAAGAGCAGATCGTAAAGCAGCTGCTTGTTCTGGAGGATGAGCGCGGAGAACTCGTGAGGCAGGGTGAAGACGATATGGAAGTACGGCACGGGCAACAGCTCTGCCGAACGCGCGGCCAGCCACCTGGCACGCGCGTTGGCCTGGCACCTGGGGCAGTGCCGGTTGCGGCACGAGTTATAGGAGATGGCCTGATGGCCACAGCGGATGCACTGATCGAGATGCCCACCCAGTGCCGTTGTTCGGCAACGGACGATGGCATCGAGCACCTTGCGATGGGGCCATGCAAGATGCGATCCGTACTTCTCCCAGAAGCTGTTGCCCGCTGCGCGGACGATGTCGGCCACCTCGAGGGTGGGCCGGTTCATCTCTTCCTGAGCCTCCCGTCTCTGTTGCTCTTGGCCGCAGCTGTAATCGCGAGCGTGTCGAGCGGGTTGGGGACCGTATCCATATGCCGCCGGGAGAGGTGCAGATAGATGCTGGTGTGATCGAGCGAAGCATGACCGAGCAGTACCTGGATGGTGCGTAGGTCTGCACCTGCTTCATGCAGGTGAGTCGCATAGCTGTGCCGCAGGGTGTGAGGAGAGATGTGCTTCTCGATCCCGGCAGCTCGCGCTGCCCTCTGGCAGGCGAACCAGACGGCCTTGTCACTGATAGGCACATCGGCTCGCCAGCCATCGACCACACCCGGAAACAGGAAGGTCTTCGGCTTCATCCATCGCCAGTAGCCGCGCAACTCTTCCAGCAGCGCCGGACTAAGTGGCACATCCCGGTCGCGCCTGCCCTTGCCCAGGTGGATATGCACCATCATGCGCTGGCTGTCGATGTCTGTGGTCTTCAGTTGGCATAACTCGGCCCGGCGAACACCCGTCGAGTACATCGTCATCAGCATGGTGCGGTGCAGCCGGTTAGCGCAGGCGGCCAGCAATCTGCCAACCTCTTCACGACTGAGTACGGTCGGAAGCTTCTCCGGCAACCGGGGGAACGGCAGGTGCTCCAGCATGTGATGCCGCTTGAGCGTCTTGACGAAGAAGAAGCGCAGCGCAGCCACTCGTTGCGACACCGTCTTCGCAGCCAGCTTGCGGTCGCGAAACAGGTAGAGCTGATACTCGCGGATATGCTCCGCGCCAAGCCGGTCGGGAGGACGATGGAAATGTTCGGCAAACTGCTCAACCGCAAACAAGTAGGCTTTTGCGGTCCCAGGGGCATAGTTGCGACGCTCGAGTTCTTCGAGCATCCGGTCTCTCAGCTGAGTCATAAGAAATACCTCCTATGACTCAGATCATGCTGCGAAATGCCAACTCTCCCCACCGCCACAAAAGCAGCAGCCGCCGCGCCGCAGGCTTAGTTCAAACGTCAGTGTTCTATCGTGACCGCCCTGTGAGGGTGGGTGGGGTGGGCTAGCTGTGTGTGGCGGTTACGATAGAACCGTTTGAAGTGAGCCTGCGGCGTGGTGGCTGCGGTGGGTTGCTATGGGATTTCAATCAGCCGGGGATGGCATGTTGGAGTTGCGGCATGCGGTGTCTGAGGTCGGTGTGCTACCACACTCGGATGCGTTCGGACCGACGTCTGAGTGTTCGGTGTGGCAGGCGGGCGGTTGGCTGGGGTTCGAAGCACGTACAAGAAGACGCGTCGAGGCGCGGCGTGCGGGAGCACGCATGAGTGGGACGATCGGGCTGGAGTTCGAGCAGGTCATAAGGCAGCGGATTTCGAACGTGAGTTCATGAGCTGTCGAGCGCATGCGGAGGTTCAAGCACCGGGATCAGCGCGTAGCGCAGGTCCTGAGGCGTGATGCGGTGAACCATCCGTCATGGGGCCGGAACAGACGGGGCATGGTGTGCTGGTCGTCAGCAGGCATGGGCGGATCGCGGTGTGGTTCTGCGCCGAGCAGCGAGCGGCAGCGTTCGAGCGAAGCGGCGCGGCTGCGGTTGGCGAACAGGCCGAAGTGGCGGATGCGGACCAGGCCCTTCGGTAGAACGTGAAGAAGATATCGGCGCAGGAACTCATGAGCGGTGACGGTCATGATCTTGTTCTTGCTGCCGTGGGCGTAGTCCTTCCAGCGGAAAGAGACGCGCTGGTCTTCGCAAGCCACCAGGCGATGGTTGGAGATGGCGACGCGATGAGTGTAGCGGGCCAGATAGTTGAGAACATGTTCGGCACCGCCGAAGGGCGGCTTGGCATAGACGACCCAGTCCTTGTGACTGAGCTGCCAGAGGAAGTGGCTGAAGGTGTCAGGCGAGGCGAGTTGCTGGAGCGATCCATGGAACTGCAGCCTGTTGTGTTGGAAGAGCTCATCGAGCTGATCACAGAACTTCTCGCGGAAGGTCTTGCTGAGTGCCTTGACGGGCAGGAAGAAGCGGGGAGAGGAATCGATCCATCTCGAACCGTCGGGAGCAAGACCGCCGGCAGGAACGATGTAGTGGATATGGGGATGATGCTCGAGGTTCTGTCCCCAACTATGGAGCACGCCGAGGAACCCGATGTCCGCGCCGAGGTACCGGGGATCACGGGCAGCTTCGAGCAAGGTTGCGGCACTGGTGCGAAAGAGCAGATCGTAAAGCAGCCGCTTGTTCTGGAGGATGAGCGCGGAGAACTCGTGGGGCAGGGTGAAGACGATATGGAAGTACGGCACGGGCAACAGCTCGGCGGAACGCGCGGCCAGCCATCTGGCACGCGCGTTGGCCTGGCACCTGGGACAGTGCCGGTTACGGCACGAGTTATAGGAGATGGCCTGATGGCCACAGCGGACGCACTGATCGAGATGCCCACCCAGTGCCGCAGTGCGGCAACGGACGATGGCATCGAGCACCTTGCGATGCGGCCATGCAAGGTGTGATCCGTACTTCTCCCAGAAGCTGTTGCCCGCTGCGCGGACGATGTCGGCCACCTCGAGGGTGGGCCGGTTCATCTCTTCCTGAGCCTCCCGTCTCTGTTGCTCTTGGCCGCAGCTGTGATCGCGAGCGTGTCGAGCGGGTTGGGGACCGCATCCATATGCCGCCGGGAGAGGTGCAGATAGATGCTGGTGTGATCGAGCGAAGCATGACCGAGCAGTACCTGGATGGTGCGTAGGTCTGCACCTGCTTCATGCAGGTGAGTCGCGTAGCTGTGCCGCAAAGTGTGAGGAGAGATGTGCTTCTCGATCCCGGCAGCTCGCGCTGCCCTCTGGCAGGCGAACCAGACCGTCTTGTCACTGATAGGCACATCGGCTCGCCAGCCATCGACCACACCCGGAAACAGGAAGGTCTTCGGCTTCATCCATCGCCAGTAGCCGCGCAACTCTTCCAGCAGCGCCGGGCTAAGCGGCACATCCCGGTCGCGCCTGCCCTTGCCCAGGTGGATATGCACCATCATGCGCTGGCTGTCGATGTCTGTGGTCTTCAGCTGGCATAACTCGGCCCGGCGAACACCCGTCGAGTACATCGTCATCAACATGGTGCGGTGCAGCCGGTTAGCGCAGGCGGCAAGCAACCTGCCAACTTCTTCACGACTGAGTACGGTCGGGAGCTTCTCCGGCAACCGGGGGAACGGCAGAAACTCCAGCATGTGATGCCGCTTGAGCGTCTTGACGAAGAAGAAGCGCAGCGCAGCCACTCGCTGCGATACCGTCTTCGCAGCCAGCTTGCGCTCGCGGAACAGGTAGAGCTGATACTCGCGGATATGCTCCGCGCCAAGCCGGTCGGGAGGACGTTGGAAATGTTCGGCAAACTGCTCAACCGCAAACAAGTAGGCTTTTGCGGTCCCGGGGGCATAGTTGCGACGCTCGAGTTCTTCGAGCATCCGGTCTCTCAGCTGAGTCATAAGAAATACCTCCTATGACTCAGATCATGCTGCGAAATCGACTCTCCCCGCCGCCACAAAAGCAGCAGCCGCCGCGCCGCAGGCTTAGTTCAAACGGGGTTTTGGGACATTGAGACTGCCCTTAGCCCGACCGAACAGGCAGATACGGGCAAACGGTACCCAGTTTCCCAAAACGCCGATTTAATGGCGTTGGTTGAAGTCATGACCCCATAGGCGGTTCTATGGGGTTATCTCACAGCGAATCGCTATTGAGAGGTTGGATCGGCGTGTAGACTGCCCTTCAGAGGTCGCTCCTTCTATTAGCTACCATCTTTGACGCGACAGGTGTGAAATGCTGACCCACGTTGAGTTTCGTTCAGACAGATTCGGCGCGCTGGAAGGGGAGGATAAGGTAATTAACCCTGACCTCTGGGGAAAGCAACTAGCGGACTTTCTCAAGGTAGGTCTGAAGACGCAGGGAATCGAGACGACTGAACCGATTGCAGAGGACTGGGGCTGGGCATTGAAAATCAAGAACGAGTCCGCGGCATTCTGGATCGGGTGTGGCCATTATCAGGAATACAGCGACGGATACCTTTGCTTCATTGAGCCGCATAAGGCTTCTGGCTGGAAGTTCTTCAGAAAGGTTGATGCAAAAGACAGAATCGCGTCGCTTCAACGGGCTTTAGATACGATTCTTTCTGAAGAAGCAGGCATTCACTCAAAACGCTGGTGGACCTATGAAGATTTCAGTCACCAATCGCGCAATACTCCGGGCGTTCAATCTTGAGGGTTCATAGTGACACTTGCGACGGCATTTTTTGACAGTAAATGGTTCCTTTTGCTTTGTATCGCAGCTTGCTTGTTCAACGCTTGGAGAGGTCTAACCGCGGGGAGTGTGGTGATCGCTCACTCGACTGTGAAGCGGTCTGAGCACAAGTATCAATTTTGGTTTGGTGTATGGATATCTGCGGCGGTGGGCATACTTGCCCTCGTGGCCTTTGTTTATTCTTTAGTTCAGCAAAAGCCATAACCGCGGTCGCGACCAAATCTCTACAGAGGGGCAGAACTTTGACTCGGGGGGATCGATCGTGATCAGATACGATCCGAATGACAATACGCTCCTTTGTGGTGATTCATGGCGACATTTACAGCGACATTTTTCGCAGTAAATGGTTCTACCTGTTTGGAACGGCATTCCTTTTGTTTAGCGCCTGGAGGGGCCTATCTACGGGGAGTACGACAACCCTCTACCGAACCGTAAGGCAGTCTGAACATAAGTACCTATTCTGGTGGGGTATAGGATTGTCCGTGGTAGGGGGTATCTGTTGCCTGATCGTGTTTGTTTATCTGCTCCAACAGAGACATTAAGACTTTGAAAACGCAGATGCTGACGCGGATGTGCGAGCGCCTGGTCCGAACCTCCCGCAATACGGCGTTTTGAGAAACTACGATTTTCCCGATCTTGCCTGCGGCGTGGATGACATTTTGACTGCTTGATCTGGTGGCGGCATAACGTTGCAGAGGGTGGCGGCATAACCGTGTAATGGGTGGCGGGATCGATTGCAGCCAGCACATGGGAAAAATTGCCCCATGACAGTTGCCCAGTTTCCCCATACTTTGCTGGACAAATCGGGGCGCACGATTACCATTCCTGCGAATTGGATCTGATGAGTGGTACAACCGCGCTATGGATAAGCAAATTCAATAACATAGCCCAAATTTCCACCGCCGCCCCTTGACACGTCGACTATAATGAAAAAATAGGAGCACAGAATCCACCTGCCTCAGGATTGTGTCCTCCAAAGCTTCAAGGAAAACGATAACTCCAGTGTTTTGTTGATCCTGCAAATTAAGTGGCTTGTTTTCATCCACTTGCAAATCGACAAGATCGGTAAGTGGTTTGTTTACTTGATCATGCAGAAACGGGATACCCCCAGGGGGGTGGGTGAGTCGGTGGGTGAGTTCGAGTCGGTGGGTGAGTTTGAGTTAAGGATAGGCGGCTTAGTTTGGGGTGGGCTTGTCGATGTGGTCGACGAAAACGACCGGCGGCGGGTCCTTTCTGGGGCGGCGGCGGTGTACGCCATCGCAGAGGGTGGTGTTGGGCGGATGCAATCGGCCCGGCCCTTCGTGCCATCCTGATGCGACGACGGTTACCGCACGCCTGGCAGCTTCGCTCTGCCACTTCGGTAGACTCAAAGCATGGCTATGGTGACGTCGGTAGAGTGGATCACGACGCTCCTGACTATGGGCGGATTGGTCTATATGGTGCTGGCGCTCTGGGGCGCGCGGAGCTTCGAGCATTCCTGCCGCCGCATTGCCGCTGCCGCTGCCGTCGCGCGGCAGCCCGCGTTCGCGCCCGATGTCTCCATCCTGAAGCCGATGAAGGGCGTGGACCTGCGCATGCACGCCGGCCTGGTGAGCCACTGCCGCCAGCAGTACGCGGGCCGGTTCGAGATCCTCTTCGGCGTCAGCAGCCTGCAGGACCCGGCCGTCGCGGAGATCGAGCGGCTGTGCGCCGAGTTTCCCGACTGCGACCTGCGGCTGATCGTGTGCCCGCTGCGGCTGGGCACGTCGGGCAAGGTGAGCAACCTGATCCAGATGCTGCGCCAGGCGCGCTATGGCCACATCCTGATCAACGACAGCGACATCCGCGTCTCGCCGCATTACCTGACGCGCGTAATGGGTTGTTTCGCCGACGCGAAAGTGGGCATGGTCACAGCGCCGTACCTGGGACGGACCGCAGCCGACGGCGATGCCCTGACGCTGTGGGCGCGGCTGGAGGCGCTGGGCATCTCCACCGACTTCATGCCCGGCGTGCTGACGGCGCGCTGGTTGGAGGGCGGAATCCACTTCGGGCTGGGCTCGACGCTGGCGGTCTCGCGCGAGGCGCTGGCCAAGGCCGGCGGACTGGAGCCGTTGGTGGATTACCTGGCCGACGACTATGAACTCGGCGCGCGCATCGGTCGAGCGGGCTACCGCATCGAGTTGTGCTGCGAGACGGTGGAAACCACGGTGCCGGCGTACGACTTCCGCGGCTTCTGGGGCCACCAGTTGCGCTGGGCGCGGTCCACGCGCGACTCGCGGCGCTGGGGCTACGTGGGGCTCGGCATCACCTACTGCGTTCCCTGGGCGGTGCTGAACTGCGTGGCCAGCGGTTTTGCGCTGTGGAGCTTTACTCTGCTGAGCCTGGTGCTGCTGGCGCGCGTGTCGGTGGCGCTCAGTGTTGGAGTTGGCGTCCTGCGCGATGGCCAGGTGCTCCGCGACATCTGGCTGCTGCCGCTGCGCGACTGCTTCGGCCTCGTCGTCTGGGCCTGGAGCTTCGCGTCGCATACGGTAACGTGGCGCGGCGAAGAGTTCGAGCTGGAAAACGGCCGCATCGCACGCGTGGCTTGAGAGCCACGCTCGCCGATGGCTGCTCCACGCGGTCGATGACGAAGACGTCGGACGGCGCTGCGGTCTGCGCGAGCAACGAGCCGGTGAGGAGAATCGCGACGATGAGAAGACGATCCGCGCGGAGCAGCATGGAGAACCTCGCGATGTGCTGGCGGAGAGTACGCAACAAAGCTACGGCTGGTTCGGCTGGTTGCTGACGATCTCCTTGCCGCGGGATTTGGCGATGATGTACGCGGGTGAGAGCGCGGCGGGCAGCGGGCTGGGCTCGCCGGCCAGCGACTGCCACAGGAAGATGCGCTTCCGGCCACGCCATTGAGCGGCCAGCGTCTCGGTGGTTTCGAAGATCCTCGGTGCGTCCGGGAAGAAGCTGCCGTACCAGAGGTTGGAGCTGCGACCGTAGTCGGCGATGCCATTGTAGCTTGCGTCGGTGAGGATGTGGATGGAATCGACTGCAACGGGGTGCAGCTCGACACGGGCGAGTTCGGCAGGCGTGGGCGGCGTGGGATGGCCGGGATCGGCGATGGCGCGGCCGAGCAGTCCGGCGAAATGGTAGCTCGGGCGCTGCAGATAGAAGCCCAGCGTCGAGCCGTACTCGTACTCCTGGTGGATGACGACCAGGTCGTCTGTGTGGACTTGTGGCGCGATGGCTTCCGCAAGCTCCGCGGAGCTGAGCACCGGCGCGAAGGTCTGCAGCGCGAGGTGTGCGGCGAGCAGAAATCCAAAGGCTCCGGCGGCCAGCGCGAGCGTTGCCGCATGATCGCGGGCGCGGCGGCGCAGCAGGTAGCTGGCGAGCGGGCCGAGGAAGAGGCTCAGCGCGGCGAGCGCCAGCGGCAGACGGAAGAGCGCGAGCGCCTGCGCGTTCAGGTCCAGGAAGTGGCCCATGCTCATCGCATAGTCCTGCGGATTCTGCTGCAACAGCGCGGCCAGGTCGGTGTTCGGCGCAGGGGCACGCGTGCGCAGCAGGAAGACGAGCGCGGCCGCGGCGAGGATCGCACCGAGCGCGACCAACACGGCGTTGGAGCGCAGCGCAGCCTTGAGGGCTGCTCCGCGATTGTAGCCATGCACGGCTGGATCGCGACGCTGCCAATCCTTCTGGCTCCAAACCGAGGCCGTGACGGATGAGGTTCCGCCGGGCTTTATCTCGATGCCAAAGTCGCGGAGCCGCGTGTGCGTGATGGTGAGCCAGTGCGCGAGCAGAAGACACAGCGCGGGCAATGCGGGGAGCACGTAATACTCCTGGCGCGTGGAGAAGCTGAAGAACAGCAGCGGCAAGGCAGCCCAGACGAGCAGCAGGAGCGGCGCGCCTTCCCACAGCATCAGCGTCCGCGTGCGGAAACGTTGGCGCCAGGCGGGAATGCGCAGCGGCAACGCGGTGCCGATCGCCTTAAATAGGAACGCCGACCAGGGCATGAGCCAGATGAGGCAGAGGCCCCAGAAGAGCCAGAGCGGCACAGTGTCGTAGTCGTGGGGCACACGCAGGTTCAGGTAGCGGAGCACCTGCTCGTTGACGAAGTAGAACCACGCCCAGCCGTGGACGTTGCCGTCGGTGGGCAGCGGAACGGACCAGTGGCCGCCCGTGAAGGCGAGCTCGCCGGGGCGGCCGCGCGTCGGGTTGGCCCACGCGATGAGCAGGTGCCACGGCGCGGCGATCGCGAGGAAGATCAGCGCCGACGAGAACGGGTGCAGTTCCAGGAAGCGCGCGATGGCGCCGCGCAGGCCACGCGTCAGCAGCAGGTAAATCGCAACGATCGCGAACGGGAAGACGACGCCGATCAGGCCCTTCGTCAGCAGGCCCAGCGCGCAGCAAGTTGCGAAAGCGTAACAGAGCAGGCGATTTTGGCCCGATCCCACCCAAGCGGAGCTTGGATGGGGCACCCGACTCGGCGGCGCTTCCGTCAGCCAGAAGCAGAGCATAGCCAGCGTGAGCCAGAGGCAGAGCATCGCGTCGGGCAGCAGGATGCGGGTGAAGAGGAAGATGCCGGGCGACGAGAGCAGGATGAGCGCGGCGTAGAGTCCGGCGCGAGCACTCCAGAAGGCTCGGCGGGCGAAGATCTCGACGGCGAAGGCCAGCGCCAGCACGGTGAGCGCCAGCGGGATGCGTGCGGCGACCGCGAGACAGCGTGCGGAGCCGTGGCCGAGAAGCTGCGACACTCGCATTGCCGCGGCCATTGACCAGTAGAGCAGCGGCGCTTTCTCCAGATAGCGGATGCCGTTGGCGTAGAGCGTGACCCAGTCGTGGCGCAGCAGCATCTCGCGGGCGACCTCGGCGTGCACGGAGTCGGCGTCGTCCAGCAGCGCGGGATGGAAGAGCGTGAAGCTGGCGTAGAAGATGACCCAGAGCGCGACGAGCAGCAGCGTGTTGGCGAGCGGGCGCTTCGGGACGCTTGCGGACGGCATACGGCGACTATATTTGATAGCGAGATGCGGGAGATGACGGAGTGAGTGAGCTGGTGGACATTGCGGCGGCGCCGGGGCCGTCGGCGGAGCTGATCTTCGGCGACTGGTATCCGGCGATGCGGGCGGACGAGCTGCGGCGCGGGCAAGACGACGACCGCGTTGCTGCTGGGGCATCCGCTGTTGCTGGGGCGCAAGCGAGATGGCAGCGTGTTCGCCATGCGCGATCTTTGTCCGCATCGCGGGATTCCGCTTTCGGCCGGCTGGTTCGACGGCGAGAAAGTGACGTGCAAGTACCACGGCTGGAGCTTTGAGCCGTGTAGCGGACAGTGCACGGAGATTCCGTCGCTGACCGGTGCGGACACGCTGGACCCGACCAAAATCTTCGCCGCAGCCTACGCGTGCGAAGAGCGCGACGGGTACGCGTGGGTCTGGATGCCGGAGCCGGGTGCGGGCATTCGCGGCTCGAACCCACCCAAGCAAAGCTTGGATGGGGCACCCGGCATCGGACGGAACCTCGCCGATCTGCCGGCGGTGCCCGAGGTGCCGAAGTTCTCGGCGCGGTACAAGACGGCGCACCTGAGCGCGGACCTGCCGTGCAACGTCGACCACGGCATCATCGGGCTGATGGACCCGGCGCATGGGCCGTTTGTGCACCAGTCGTGGTGGTGGCGCAGCCGGGGCAGCATCCACGCCAAGGAGAAGCACTTCGAGCCGATCCGCGATGACGAGCATGCGGGGCGCAACGCCGGGTTTCGCATGGCGGCGCACACGCCCAGCAGCAACAGCCTGCCCTACAAACTGCTGGGCGCGCATGGGCCGGTGACGACCAGCATCGACTTTGTGCTGCCCAACCGGCGCTACGAGACCATCCGCTGCGGCGACAAATGGTGGACCAGCCTGACCACGGTGACGCCGGTGACGCCATCCACCTGCCGCATCGACGTGTGCGCGGCGTGGAACGTGCTCGGGTGGTTTCCGCTGTTCCGGCCGCTGCTGAAGTTCTTCGGCGGAATCTTTGTCCGCCAGGACCAGGAAACGATGGTGGAGCAGGCTGCGGGGCTGCGATATGGACCGGCGCTGATGCTGATCGACGACGCGGACAAGCCGGCGAAGTGGTACTTCGCGCTGAAGCAGGCCCGGCTGCGCGGGACCGGCGAGCACCCGATGGCCGGGCCGGTAACGCTGCACTGGAGGAGCTGAATCGCTGAGGATCGAGGCCGGGCCGGATCCGGTTCGATGGAGTCGTTTACCCCCGCGACGGCGGCCACCCCACCCCCCCCTCCCCCCTATATCGTCTTGCGAGGAAGTGATTTGAAATGAGTGGGTTGGAAGAGGGTGCCTGTTGCGAACCGCAAGATAACGCAGGGGTTACAGCTAAGATCCCTGGAATCAGTTGGATGGCGGGGGACGAGCGGGGCTCCAGGCTGGTGGAACGACGATCTTCCGCGCTCAGGAGGCTGATCGCCTGAGCTGGCTTGAGGTCCATTTTCCTAATTTTCACCCAGTTAACATTATAAAAGACGTGTCAAGGGGCGGCATGGGCCGGATGTGCGGATTAGTGGTTTCGTTTGTGCTGGTTGGGGAGTTTTGCACAGGACGCGTGGGCGCGCGGGTTTTTTTGGGCGACTCGGGAGCATTCGCTCAGGCGGGGGTTGCAGGTGGTCGTGGCCGAAGCTAGGTGGATCGGGCCTTCAGCCCTCGGGTTTCGCGGGGGTCCGGTACCTGGGGCGTTGCCCCAGGCTAAGATAGCGGCGCGCCGTTGGCGCTGGATCGCATGTCGCTCTGGCGGGCCGTGACCTGGGGCGCTGGATCGCATGTCACCACGATCAACGGGCGGTGAGACGCGTCCGTTGATCATGGGGCAGCAGGTGGTCGTGGCCGAAGCTGGATGGGTCGGGCCTTCAGCCCTCGGGTTTCGCGGGGGTCCGGTACCTGGGGCGTTGCCCCAGGCTAAGATAGCGGCGCGCCGTTGGCGCTGGATCGCATGTCGCTCTGGCGGGCCTGTGACCTGGGGCGCTGCCCCAGGCTAAGATAGCGGCGCGCCGTTGGCGCTGGATCGCGGGCGTTAGAAGGCGGTGACGCCTTCTTCGACGACGAGCTGGTCGACGGCGATGTAGAGGGATTCGCCGAGTTTTTTGAAGGCTAGTTTCCACTCGGGCGACCAGTAGTCCTTGTCGGCGCGACGGAAGAGGTCGTTCCAGATATTCTGCGCCTGCCACAGGTTGACGTCGAAGGGCAGGCCGCGCAGCGCGGTGGCGATGCCGAGCGCGGTTTTGAGTGCGGCGGTGACGTTGCGGTCGGCGGTGACGGCGGCCTCCAGCGCGACCATGGCGCGCTTCATGCGTTCGCCGGCGGCGAAGCTGAGCACCGGGGTGTCGACGGCGACCTGGTCGGCGGCGGCGCGGACGAAGAGGGCCTGGATCTCGCCGGGGTCGAAGTTCTCCGCCTCGATGGCGCGGCGCAGGCTGGAGTTGATGGCGAAGTTTGCGGCCAGCGCGAGGGCGGGCGGCGCGGCCATGCCGGATTCGGTGAGGAAGCGCAGCAGCGAGGCGTGGTCCTCGTAGATCTTGCGCAGGGAGTCTTCCATCTCGGCCAGGGTGCGGTCGAGGATGGTGCGCAGAATGCGATGCTGCTCGTCCGCGAACAGCGAGGTGAGCGAGTAAGCGAGGGTGCCGAAGAAGCGGTCGATGACGCGGATGACCTCCGGCAGGTTGGCGCGGCCGACGGCGGCGCGGACGTCGGCGGCGAAGGCGGTGTACTGCTCCAGTTCGGCGGGGTTGGTGACGCAGTTGCGGCGGACGGCGGCGGAAAGGTTCTGGTCGCCCAGGTGGAGGACGGCGTAGCAGAACTCCTCCGTCTCCTCCGTGATGCGGGAGCGGAGCTGGGCGCGCCCCAGCCCGACTTTGCCGCGGCCGGAGGAGAGCGACTCGCTGGAGCTGCGGTGCACGTCGAAGCAGAAGAGCTCGATGTCGTCGGGGTAGCTGCGGAAGACGGAGCTGATGGCGTAGTGGGCGCCCACCTGGTCCAGGCCGATGCGCAGGGTGGTGACGTAGCGGCGATAAAGCTCGGCGCCGTCGCCGATCTCGGGCAGGTTGCTTTTGGCGGTGGCGAGGATTTCCAGGAAGCGCGCTTCGAGGGCGCCGCCGGGTGTGGCGAAGAGGGCGGGATCGTTGAAGAGCTTGGCGGCGAGCTGGAGGACGCGGCCGGCGTAGGCGATGACCTGGACGGTCTCGATGCCGGAGAGCTCATCGAAGAACCAGCCGCAGCTGGTGTACATCAACTGGGCGTGGCGCTCCATCTCCAGCAGTTCGAGGGCGGTGACGCGCTCCCGCGGGGTGAGGACGTGGGTGGCGTGTTCCGCGAAGAAGCGGTCCTTGCTGGAGGGGGAACGGTCGAGGACGAGCTGGATGTAGGCATCGCGCGCGGCCCAGAGATCCTTGAAGAGCCCTTCGGCCAGCTTCTCTGCGAGTGGCGCGGTGGCGTCGCGCAGCGAGTCGAGGGCCTCGCGCAGGGGCGCGCGCCACTTCTGGTTCCAGCCGGGCTTGCCGCCGTTGCAGCCGCAGTCGGAGCGCCAGCGTTCCACGCCGTGCACGCAGCTCCAGGAGGTGTCTTCGACGATCTGGGCCTCCCATTGCGGAGGAAAGTTGGCGAGGAACTCGCCGTAGTTGGTGAGGCGGGCATGGCCGTTGGACTCGATCCAGTGCATGGCGTAGGAGAGCGCCATCTCGCCGTACTTGTGGTGGTGGCCATAGGATTCGCCGTCGGTGGCGACGTGGGAGAGTTGCGCGGGTGCGGCTGCGGCGGCAGCGGCATCGGGCGCGGTCGGGCTGAAACCGTCGAGCAGGCGCGCGCCAAAGGCTTCGCCGCTGTTCAGCAGGCCTTCAAACGCGATGGCGCGGGAGGGCGGGCCATCGTAGAAAAAGATTGCGATGCTGCGGCCCTGGTCGAGCCGGACCAGGTAGGGGTGCGTGGTGTCGACCCTGGCGTTGGAGTTGGTGGTCGGGGTCCAGTTGTCGGTCGGCGGCTGGCCGTTGCCGGTTACGGCGGGCAAAGAAGCAGATCCCCCTGCCCGTTCGGCTTCGCTCAGGGTGCGGGAGGACAACAAAGAGGGGTCTGCGGGGAGTTTACGCACGCGGGCGCACTGGTGCGGGGCCAGGATGGTGAACTTGATGCCCTCGGCGGCCATCAGGTCCAGGACGCTGCGGCTGACGGCAGTTTCGGCGAGCCACATGCCTTCGGGACGGCGGCCGAAGCGGTGCTCGAAGTCGGCGATGCCCCAGCGGATCTGGGTGATGGCGTCGCGCCGCGAGGCGAGCGGCATGATGATGTGGTTGTAGACCTGGGCGATGGCGGAGCCGTGTCCGCCGTAGCGCTGGGCGCTGGCCTTGTCCGCGTCCAGGATCATGCGGTAGGTGCGGGGGGCCTTGTCGGCGAGCCACTTCAGCAGGGTGGGGCCGAAGTTGAAGCTCATGCGCGCGTAGTTATTAACGATGCGCACGATTTCATTCTGGCGGTTGGTGATGCGCGAGGCGCCGTTGGGCGCATAACACTCGGCGGTGATGCGTTCGTTCCAGTCGTGCCAGGGCGCAGCGGAGTCCTGCACCTCGACCGTCTCCAGCCAGGGATTCTCGCGCGGCGGCTGGTAGAAGTGGCCGTGCACGCAGACGTAGCGGTTGGCGAGAGGTTGCGGCGGCTTGACCGGTTTTGGGGAGGGACGCTTGACCATGTTCGGATACAAGGGTAACGCGGCGGAAGAGATTGCGCCGGGAAGAGTTGAGGATTTGCCCGCCGGTCAGGGTGGGGTGATCTGGATCGGCGCGTCTTTCCGGCTCCGCTCCGCCCAGGTAACGAAAGGCGCAACAGATTCTGCGGTTTAAGGAACTTCAGTAATGCCACCTTCTGGGGATTACGAAGGTACTGGTTCGCGACTAGCCTCGAACCACCCGGCGCAACGTTCCTATCCCAGAGTCGCCAGGAATACCACGAGGAGAATAAGAAAAAATGAAGACGATGAAGCTGCATCTCGCTGCCCTGGTCAACGAAGATTCTGGCCAGGACTTGATTGAATATGCCCTGGTTGCCGCCCTGGTAGGGCTCGGCGCAGTCGCCGCGATGAAGGGCCTTTCGAACTCGATCGGCAACGCGTTCAACGGTGTAGGCAACGCGTTGACTAACTCAGTCGCGTAGGCGGGACGAGGGGCCCATCCGAAGTGTCAGGAGAATCGACGCTCGATCGGGCCCCTTTCCGCAAAACTTCTTAGAGAGATTGTTGCGACCGGCAAACGCTCATCGGCCCAGAGGATTGGGCGGATGGAATTCCATTTGCGGTATATCGGAATTTGGCGTTCTGGCCGGGGAATCGCAGGCTGTGCTCTGTTCGCGGCACACGCCGGTTCAGCGATGGGCCGGAGCCTGCCGACCACGCGCAGCACGGCCCGAGATCACCTGGAGCGTCGTCAATTCGGAATCAGCCGGGATTTTGTGAGGCTGTTCGCCACGGACTTGAAGATCGCGTTCAGGGTCAGGTCCGGATTCTCAGTGGACTGGCATGCCCCCTTATTTGCCGTGGTGGCATCGGAGTAGAAGTTCGCCGGGTAGGCAGTGCTGGAATTGGGCTGCAGCGCCATATTTTGCAGATTCGTGCATGGATCCTGGTAGGTCGCCGTATCGCCGGTGCATCCGGTTGCCGCGGCGCCATAGGCCACGATGTAGACCGCCGTACCGTGCAGCGCAGCATATTGCGCCGCGGTGACTCCCTGCTGACACTCGTGGGTCATGGATGGGTAGATGCCATTCGCATTGAGAGTCTCGGAACCGCCGCTGGCGCTGGTAAAGGTTTGCTGGGTGGAGCCGGGCGCGGAGCCATCGGTGAGGACGATCAGCGCATTCAGGGTGCCTTTATTGGCTGTCGACGCCGCGATCAGCGCTGACTGCGCCGCATAGATGGCCCCGGCCAGGTAGGTTCCCTCTCCGCTGATCGGCGTTGTCAGTCCACAACTGCTGGAATCTGCCCCGGTAATAATGCCAAGCTGAGTGGTGGAGGCAATAGTGCCACCGAATGCGTTGGTAGAGCTGTAGTTGTCCAGGAAGCCATCGGTCGAGGTCGAAGAGGTGAGCTCGTAATTGGGCGCGGAGCCGCTGGGGGTTGACCAGGTTGCTCCCTTGGTGGGGGTCGAGTAGGGAGCTGAAGTTGGCGTGTTTGTCCCATGCCTGGGGACGGGGCACGTGGAGGCATCCGCGGCCGTGTTGGCGACCACGTTGGGGAAAACGAACAGACCGACGGAATCGAACGCCGAGTTGCAGGAGCTGGATGAGCTTCCCGGGCTGCATGGAGTAAGACCCGAGAGCAGGGATTGGACGCCCTGCATCGCGCAGGCTTCCCTGGTGCCGGTGCAGTTGCCATCGCCGTCCGGGTCCGCCATGGAGCCGGTGGAGTCGACCACCACCGCAATGTTATAGGGCGAATTCGCGGCGCCCAGCATGGACGCGGAGGAGGTTGCGGTGAGATTCAACAGGCTGGGGGAATGTACGCCGAGCATGTTGAGGATGTGGATGAAGGGGGTCTGCACCTGGGCTGTCTGCACCACCTTGATGGCATTGTTTGCCCCAGGCCCCCCGCACGAGACTCCCACGGTACTGGTCACGAAAGAGTTGCACGAAAGCGTAACCGTGATCGTGGCAGCGCCGAGATTGGGATTGACATTGGAACCGGGGCAACCGCCGTAGCTGCAACTGGCGGCCGAGCCGTACTTGGACGCATAGCTCTGGACCTGCGAGGTCGTCTCACCGGTGATGGACATGGCATATCCACCGGCCAGCGCGGCTGCGTCCGAAGAGGCCTGCAGTTCCCGATAGGCGATATAGGCCTGGCCGAGGTCCATCGCCAAGCCGGCAAAGCCGAGGAAAAGGATCATCAGCAGCGCCATCCAGGGAAGCAACTGTCCCCTCTGGTCGCTGAATATCCGCGCCACGATCGATCTGGATTTGTCGCTCATTCCACGTTCTCCGTCAAGGATGCGGCTAGATTGCACCCGGGATAGGTGTAGCGGAAGGAATTGATGCTGCACGTGTAGGTAGCCGATATGGTGGCCGATCCGCCCTTCACCATGTTGGTGTTCGGCTGTCCGGAAGTGCCCGCGCACGAAGGCGTGGCCGATGCGGAGCCTGACGAAACTCCGTTCAGCGTGATGACCAGCTTGATGCCGGACGAGGTGAGGGTAGGCGCCGCCGAATCGATCGCCAGGTAAGCGGTCTTGCAGGGGTCGGTGTCTCCGCGATCCGCGGCCAGAACGCGCCCGCCGTTGCTGATTGCTTCCGCCAGCTCCAGCTTTTGCGCCAGGGCCACCGAGAACGCGGCCACGCCGAAGATGACCAGCAGGACCGGGGGCAGAGTCAGGGCCATCTCGACCAGCGCGGCGCCGCGGGTGTCAGACCGTGCGAGGGCACGAAGCCGCGCCAGCAAGGTGCGCTGTTGCCCGGCCGCTATCGTTCCATGGGTATCCATTGCAGGGTTCGGCCCCTCGATGCAGTCGGCACTCGCACCCTGCTTCGCTGTCCTTGTAAACATGTCCATTCACCTTGCATACCGGATTGAACATCGCTGGGCCGGATTCTGGATTTTGAGGTGTTGTATATCATACACGGAACTCTTCCCTCAAGATAACTAAGGTTATCCGGTTGCAACCTATTGCATACAGACCCGAATGCGTGACTTTCGATGCAACTTTGGGGCCATACGCAGGCGGGTTGGCCCGCTGCCGGGGCGGAGGCGAGGATGGGCGTCAACTGCAACCCGCTGCTTCCGGATTGGTGACGTGGATGTGGTCCGGGGGCAGGTGGGATTGGTGGCGGGCGTGCATGGCGGTGTAGGCGGACTCCAGGTCGCGGGTGAAGCGCGGGGTGTCAAACAGCGGCGAGGTGAGGCGACTACGCTCGAGCTTGCGGCGGATGGCGTGAAGGCGCGCGGGATCTTCGGCGAGCGAGATGGCGAGAGCTGCGTAGGCTTCCGGCGTTTCAGTAATCAGTTCCGGCAAGCCGAGGCAGCGGAGCAGGCTGGCGGCCATGCGGCTGACGAAGGTCTGGCCCATGCGCGTGAGGATGGGCAGGCCGGCCCAGAGCGCAGGGCTGGCGGTGGCGCCGGCGTTGAAGGGGAAGGTGTCCAGGAAAAGATCGGCGAGGCGCTGGCGGGAGAGGTGTTGCGCTAACGGGACGCGTTGGGCAAAGATGAGGCGGCCGGGGTCGATGCCGCTGAGGTTCGCTTCCTTGCGCAGATTCTCGCCGGCGGTGGGATTGTCCTCCAGCAGCCACAGAACGCTGCCCGGGACGCGGGCGAGGATGTGCATCCAGCGGTCGAAGGTGTCCGGCGCGATCTTCGAATTGTTGTTGAAGCAGCAGAAGACGAAGCCGCGCTCGGGCAGGCCTTCTGCGGCGCGGCTGCAGGGGACGGAGTCCGGCGGGACGGTGGTGTCGGTGGCCTGGAAGCTGCCGGGCAGGGTGACGATCTTTTCCGCGTAGTGCCGGCGGCTGGATTCGGGAATCAGGATCTGGTCGGCGATCAGGTAGTCGATGGAGTCGACGCCCATGGTGGCGGGATAGCCGAGGTAGCTGACTTGGATGGGCGCGGCGCGGCGCGCGAAGATGCCGGTGCGGCCATATAGGGTGAAGCCCATCAGGTCCACGGCGATGTCGATCTCGAGATCGCGGCTGCGTTCGACGACTTCAGCGTCCGACATGGAACCGACATCGAGAAACTGGTCCATTGCGGCGGCGACGCGGTTGGTCATCTCATCCTGGTTGCCGGGGCCGAAGGAGAAGCCGAAGAGTTCAAACCGGGTGTGATCGCTGTGCTCGAACAGGCCGGCCATCAGGTTGCAGATGGCGTGGGTGTGGAAGTCGGCGGAGTAGTAGCCGATGCGAATGCGGTCGCGTGGGCTGTGCGGGGCAAACGGCGCGAGCGTGGCCGGTGCGGGGAATTTGTCGCGCGCGTAGATCTCGGCGGCCCGGCGCTGCAGCGCGGGTGAGTCGCTGAGGGTGAGGCCGAAGGGCATGGCGGCTTTTTCGCCGCGCTCGATGCGCGCCTCAAGCTCGCGAGTCTCGGCGTCGAGGCCGCCCCAGTCGCAGAGCGCGCGGCGGGTTTGCAGGCGCATGCCGGGCACCCAGGGAAGATCGGGATTGAGGGCGAGCGCCTGGTCGAAGTCGGCCAACGCCGCGGGGTGACGCTGCAGGCCCAGGAACAACGCGCCGCGGTTGGCGTAGGCCTCCGCGCAAGCGGGATCGATGCGGATGGCCTGGTCGCAACTTTCGATGGCGGCCTCGTAGCGGCCCAGGGACTGCATTGAGCTGGCGCGGCCGCTCCAGGCCAGGGCGAGATCCGGCCGGAGCTGGATGGATTCTTCCAAAGCTTCCAGCGCCTCAGGGTATCGCCCCAGCGAGTTGAGGGCGTTGCCGCGATTCTGATGCGCTTCGGCGAAGTCCGGCCGGAGGCGCAGGGCCTGATCGAAGCTGGCGAGCGCTTCCTGGTACTGCTCCAGCTTGAAGAGAGCGTTGCCGCGATTGAAGTGCGCTTCGGCCAGGTGCGGCTTGAGGCGGAGGGCGTGGTCGAAGCTGGCGACGGCTTCCTGAAACCGGCGGAGTTCGTGGAGAGCGAGGCCGCGGTTGTTGTGGGTTTCGGCGTGGTCCGGGCGGAGGTGGATGGAGGTGTCGTAGCTCTCGACCGCGGCCTGAAATTGCTGCAGTGCGTGGAGCGCGATGCCGCGGTTGCTGTGGGCCTCGGCAAAGTCCGGCCGGAGGCGGATGGCCTGCTCGAAACAGGCGACCGCAGCCGGATATTGTTGCAGCGCATGCAGGGTGAGGCCGCCGTTGACAAACGCCTCCGGGAAATCCTGGCGCAGTGCCAGCGCGCGGTCGAAGTCGGCGATGGCGGCCTGAAACTGTCCGAGCGCATGGTGTGCGATGCCGCGGCTGTTGCAGGCGTCGGGGAGATCGGGCGCGAGGGCGAGGGCGCGGTCGAAGCTGGCAATGGCTTCCCGATGCTGGCCGAGCGCGTGCAGGGCGTCGCCGCGCTTGGCGTGGAGCGGAGCCAGGTCCGGCTGGCGGAGGATGGCCTGGTCGAAGAACTCGAGCGCCACGGCATGCTGCCCGGCCCGGTGCGCCATCAGGCCCAGCAGATAGAGCGCGTCCACGTGGCCGGGAGAAAGCTGGAGGATTCGGCGATAAAGTGCTTCCGCCTGCGGCAGCTCGCCGGCGCGATGATGCGCGATGGCTTGCTGCAGGAGGGTGTCCGCGGAAAGCGAGGCGGGAGCGGCCGGTTGCGCAGGGGGAGTCGGAGGATGGGGGCGATGCTTGTTCATCGGCCGTAGAAGAGAGTTCGATACGCTTGCAGATCAAGCTTATCGGACGGCTGGAGGATCGGGCCACAGACCTACCGCGCTGGCCATCCAAGCCCGCTGCAGGATGAAGAGCTGGAGGCGAGCCGGCTCGCGGGAGCCTAAGCGGCAATCCTGAGGGCGCGGCCCTTCAGGGGCGCAACCTTCTTGCGCTTGGCTCGCGATGCCTTCCAGAAGTCGTGGTCGTTCTGCATCAGGAACCAGATGTCTCCCTGGCCCTGTTTGAAGGCCTGGCTGATCTTCGCGATATCTCTGACGGGGGCGGTCATGGGAACAGTCTAGTCGCCGGGGCGGGGGGTTAGGGTGCCGGCGGCGAGGTCGCAGGCGCGCCACAGGTACCAACTGGCAACGGAACACCAGGGATGCCACTTCTTCGCGCGCTTCTCGATCTCGGCTACGGTGGGAAGATCGGCCGGGGTCACTTTGTCGGCTGGCTTGAGTTTGCCGAAGGTGAGCGCGAAGCCCTTGCGCACGCCGTAATCGCCGACGGGCAGGACGTCGGGGCGGCCGAGCCGGAAGATGAGCATCATGTGGACGGTCCAGACGCCGATGCCGCGCACCTGCGTGAGGTGTTCGACGATCGCTTCGTCGGACATGCGACGGATCTGCGCCAGTGTAGGGACGGTGCCGTCGATGGTCTTGGCGGCGAGGTCTCGTAGCGCTAACGCCTTGTTGGCGGAGAGGCCTGCGGCGCGGAGTTGCGCGTTAGGGCAATCGAGAATCTGCTGCGGCGTGGGGTGGTACTTCGTACCGTTCTGGACCGCTTCGCGGTGGTCTGGGGCGCCGGTGAGCAGTACCTTCACGGCGGACGGCGTGGAGAGGGTGGGCCCGAAGGACTCGAGCAGGCGGCGATGGATGGTAGCAGCGGCCTTGCCGTGGAGCTGCTGGTAGACGATGGATTCCACCAGCGCCTCAAAGGGCGACTGCCCGCTGCCGATGCGGAGGGTAAAGGGGCCGGCGCGGCGGATGAGGCGGCCGAGCCTGGCATCGGCGACGGAGAGTGTGCGGATGGCGAGCGCGGAGTCGTAGCGTGGCGGGCGGATGCGGCTGGGGTGCAGCGTGGGCATAGTGGTAGCCAGTATGCAGGAATCAGGAGTCAGGAGCCAGTAGCCGGCAGCCAGTGTGCCGGTCAGTCTGAATCTGAGTGCTGATTAAAGAGAGAATCCTGGGCGAAGCGGACTGCATCTGTTGCAGCAACCGCAGAGTTAAGAGCAGGACGGTGGTTCTGAGGGGCTGGTACGCTTTTCGGTTCGATAATCGGATATTGCTGGAAAAAAAACAGTTGCAGCGGTGGCCGGGGCTTTCGCGTTGTGTTTTTCCACTGCTATACTCATTTTCTGCATGAACCAGAAATACGTGATAGCCGTCACTGACAATCGTGAATTCATGGTGTCCAATTCCCGCCGCTCTCGCCGTACCTGTCGCCGCAGGCGATTCTGACAGCACCCATGTGTGTATCTTCAACGGCCGAAACGCAATTCCTCGGCAACTGGCTCGAACCGCACCGCATCTCCATTGCTAGCTCGATTCCTTTTCAACCCCCCGCTTCCGTAGAGGACACAGGAACGCACAAATGGCGCAAGTCTTTGACCGCAGTTCGAACGCGCTCGCCCGGGCAAGTCTGGTTTTGACGGGACTGATCGTGGTCGCGCTGGGCATCACGCTGGACCAGCTACAGCGCTCGCCGTGGGTGACGCGGCAGGGGCAGCGGCCGGACCAGCCGATACCGTTCAGCCACAAGCATCATGTGCAGGGTCTGGGACTGCAGTGCCAGTACTGCCACACCACGGTGGAAGTTTCCAGCTACGCGGGCATTCCACCCACCAAGACCTGCATCAACTGCCACTCGCAGATATGGACCAACGCGGCGCTGCTGCAGCCGGTGCGCGACAGTTGGGCGACGGGGCAATCGATCCAGTGGATCCGGGTGCATGACCTGCCCGACTACGTGTACTTCAACCACGAGATCCACGTGAACAAGGGCATCGGCTGCGCCAGTTGCCACGGCCGCGTGGACGAGATGCCGCTGATGTACATGGAGAATTCGCTGCAGATGGAGTGGTGCCTGGATTGTCATCGCAACCCGGCGAAGAACCTGCGCCCGACCAGCGAGATTTACAACCTGGCGTGGGCAGGTGCGGCGCGCGACCGGCCGGTGTGGTGCGCCAACACGGGCCAGGGCGGACCGACCGCCAACGGCGTCACCTGCACCACGGATGATCCGGGAATCCGCAACCCGCAGCTCGCGATGCTCCAGATTGGGCCCGGATCGGGCGTGGGCGTGGCTGGGCCGGCAAACGGTTCGGGCACCAAGCTGCAGCCGGTGCCGCGTTACGGGGCGGGCATTACGGAGAGCAGTGAGCCGCCGCTGTTGCTGCCGGCGAGCTACCAGAAGTTCACCAGCCAGGAAGACCTGGGGCGGTATCTGACGCAGCAATACCACATCCGCCCACCCAACGAGCTTACGAGTTGCGAGACATGCCACCGATGAAAAAGACAGTAGACAATCATCAGTCGACAGCGAACAGCGGCGCGGAACTGGTAACGACGATTGCGTCCGCCAAGCCCACGCTGACGCTGGCCGCGGTGCGCGCGAAGCTGGAGGACACCAAGGGCAGGCGCTTCTGGAAGAACCTGGACGAACTGGCGGAGACGCCCGGCTTCCACGAGATGCTGCAAGAGGAATTCCCGCGGCAAGCGGGCGAGTGGGTGGATGCGGTCAGCCGGCGCGGCTTCCTGAAGGTGATGGGTGCCTCGCTGGCGCTGGCCGGTCTGGCCGGTTGCACCAAGCAGCCGGACGAGCCCATCTTTCCGTATGTGAAGGCTCCCGAGGACCTGATCCTGGGCAAGCCGATGTACTTTGCGACGGCGCATCCGTTCCCGACCGGCGCCATCCCGGTGCTGGTGAAGTCGGATGCGTTCCGGCCGATCAAGGTGGACGGCAATCCGGATCACCCGATGTCCAAAGGAAAATCCGATGTGTTCACGCAGGGGACGCTGCTGGACCTGTACGATCCCGACCGCTCGAAGGAAGTGCTCTTCCGCGGCGAGCCCAGCGAATTTGCGGATTTTGTGGAGGCGTTTACCACTGCGGTGAAGGCGAGCAAGGACGGCACCGGCATCTACTTCCTCAGCGAGACGATTACCTCGCCGACGCTGGCGGCGCAGTGGAAGCAGGTGCAGACGAAATACCCGCAGGCGAAGCTGGCGCAGTGGGAGCCGGTAAACCGCGATGCGGCAATGGCGGCGAGCAAGGCTTTCTTTGGCGTCTACACCGACGCGCAGTACAAGCTGGAGAACGCGGACGTGATTCTGTCGCTGGATGCGGATTTCCTGGGCGGGATTGCCCATCCGGGATTCCTGCCGATGGCGGCGGCGTATGCGGAGCGGCATCGCTACGAAGCCGGCAAGACCATGAACCGGATGTACGCGGTCGAGACCATGCCGACGGTGACCGGGTTCAAGGCGGACCACCGGTTGGCAGTGAAGCCGAGCGAGTTGGTGGCGTTTGCACAGGCGCTGGCGAGCGGCGGAGCGGGACTATCCGGCGAGCCACAGAAGTTCTTCGCCGCGATGATGAAGGACCTGAAGGCCAGCTACGGGAAGTGCGTGGTGATTCCGGGTGAGCAGGCTCCGCCGGCCGTCCATGCCGCTGCGTACGGGATGAACTTCTTCCTGGGCAACGTGGGCAACACCGTCATCTACACCGAGACGGTGAACCCGATGCCGAGCGAGCAGGTGGCGGACCTGAAGAGTCTGGTTGGCGATATGGATTCGGGGAAAGTCCAGTGGCTGGTGATGCTGGGCGTGAATCCGCTGTATAACGCGCCGCCGGACCTGGAGTTTGCGGCGGCGTTTGAGAAAGTGCCGAACACGGTGCACCTGGGTACGCATGTCGACGAGACCGGCGTGGTGAGCGTGTGGCACATCAACAAGACGCATTACCTGGAGAGCTGGAGCGATGCGCGCGCGTACGACGGGACGATCTCGATTATCCAGCCGATGATTGCGCCGCTGTACGACGGGCACAGCGCGCACCGGATCTTCCAGACGCTGCTGGACAATCCGGAGGCGCTGTCGTACGACGCGGTGCGGGCCAACGCGCAGACCTATATTAAGGGCAACTTCGAGGCGGCGTGGCGCAGGGCCGTGCACGATGGCTGGGTGGAAGGCACGGCGTTTACGGCGAAGGCGGCCAGCGCGGGCCCAGGTTTCAAAGGCCAGACTGCGGGCGCCGCGCCGGCGGGGAGCTACGAGATTTCGTTCAAGCCCGATCCGTCGCTGTACGACGGCCGCTATGCCAACAATGGCTGGCTGCAGGAGCTGCCCAAGCAGATCACCAACCTGAGCTGGGACAACGCCGCGCTGATGAGCCTGGCGACCATGGAAGCGCTGAACGTCGACCAGAACGACGCGGTGACCATCACCGTGAACGGCCGCAAAGTGATTGCGCCGGTGCTGCTGGCGCCGGGGCATGCGGATGGCGCGGTGACGGTGCATGTCGGGTTCGGCCGGCGCGTGGAGGCGGGACGCGTGGGCGGCGGCGTGGGCTTCAATGCGTACCTGCTGCGCATGGCCGATGCTCCGTACGCAGCGGCCGGCACGGTCGCCAAGGCCGATGGCGTGCTGTACGACATCTGTGTAACCAAGGTCGACAGCATTGAGCATCGCGGCGCGTTTGCCCAGCAGGACCTGAACGCGAAGGCGTACGACACGCAGGGGACATACTCGCTGCCCGGACACGAAGCCATGGAGCGCGCGATCATCCGCTACGCGACGGTGGCCGAGGTGAAGGAGAACGCGAACTTCGCGCACGAGAACGAGGGCAACCTGCCGGGCGCGCTGATCAACAAGGTTGGCTACGCGCCCGAGGGCGAAACGCCGACGCATGGCGAGAGCTTCTTCCCCGACGCGTGGCACTACAACCACAAGGACGTGTCGGAGTCGACGCCAGACAAGCCCGTGCTGCAGAACAAGTGGGGCATGGCGATCGACCTGAACTCCTGCATCGGCTGCAATGCGTGCATTGTCAGCTGCTATGCGGAGAACAATATTGCGGTGGTGGGCCGCGAGCAGGTGAAGATTGGCCGCAACATGCAGTGGCTGCGCATCGATACGTACTTTGAGGGCGACCTGCATGCCCCGAAAGCGCACTTCCAGCCGATGGCGTGCCAGCATTGCGAGAACGCGGGCTGCGAGCAGGTTTGCCCGGTGGGCGCAACCGTGCACACGCCCGAAGGCCTGAACATGATGGTCTACAACCGCTGCGTGGGCACGCGCTACTGCAGCAACAACTGCGTGTACAAGGTGCGGCGCTTCAACTTCCTGCTGTATTCGGATGTTCAGGGCGGGGCGTACGACGGCGCTGAGGTAACCAAGTTGATGCGCAACCCCGACGTGACGGTGCGATCGCGCGGCGTGATGGAGAAGTGCAGCTACTGCGTGCAGCGTATTGAGGCGGCGAAGATCGAGGCGGACAAGAACAATCGGCCGCTCGCCGACGGCGACATTGTGACCGCCTGCCAGCAGGCGTGCCCCGCCAGCGCCATCACCTTCGGCAATACCAACGATCCGAACAGCGCGGTCTCGAAGAAGAAGGCAACCGAGCGCGACTACCAGGTGCTGGCGGACTTGAATTACCGGCCACGCACCACGTATACGGCCGGCGTCATTAACCCCAACCCGGAGCTTGCCTGATATGGCGACCAAATCTCCCATTGATCCGGTTCTGGACCCGATGATCGATCCGCGTACGGGCGAGTATGCGGTGATTGCTCCGGGCCACAACTTCAAATCGGTGACGCAGAAGATCGCGGGCCTGGTGCTCACGGACTACACGCCGATGGGTTGGATTGGCGGCATGATCGTCGCCGGCGGCATTGCGACCCTGCTGTTGATTGCGGTGACATGGCTGTTCCTGAAGGGCGTAGGCATCTGGGGCATCAGCATTCCCAATGCCTGGGGCTTCGCGATCATCAACTTCGTGTGGTGGATCGGTATCGGCCACGCCGGCACGCTGATCTCGGCGATTCTGCTTCTGTTCAAGCAGACGTGGCGCAACTCGATCAACCGCTTCGCGGAGGCGATGACCATCTTCGCGGTGATGTGCGCGGGCATGTTCCCGATCCTGCACCTGGGGCGGCCGTGGCTGGCGTACTGGCTGTTCCCCTATCCCAGCACGATGGACGTGTGGCCGCAGTTCCGGTCGCCGCTGGCGTGGGATGTCTTTGCCGTCTCCACCTACGCAACCATTTCGATTGTCTTCTGGTACGTCGGCATGCTTCCCGACCTGGGCACGCTGCGCGACCGTGCATCCATGCCCTTCGCCAAGTATTTCTACGGGATGCTGTCGCTGGGCTGGCGCGGCTCGACCCGCCACTGGATGCGCTATGAGACGGCGTCGCTGCTGCTGGCGGGCCTGGCAACTCCGCTGGTGCTTTCGGTACACACGGTCATCAGCTTCGACTTCGCGGTGGCGGCCATGGCGGGCTGGCACACCACCATCTTTCCGCCCTACTTCGTTGCCGGCGCCATCTACTCGGGGTTTGCCATGGTGCTGACCCTTGCGATTCCGATCCGCAAGTTCTATCACCTGGAAGACCTGATCACGCTGCGTCATCTCGACAACATGGCCAAGGTCATGCTCGCCACCGGGTGCATCGTCGGGTACGGCTACGGCATGGAGGTCTTCATCTCCTGGTACTCGGCCAGCCACTGGGAGTTCTTCATGATGTGGAACCGGATGTTCGGCCCCATGGGCTGGGCTTACTGGTGCCTGGTCCTCACCAACCTCGCCATTCCGCTCACCACGCTGTGGTCGCGCAAGCTGCGGGTGAATGTGCTCTACCTGTTTATCCTGTCGCTGATTGTGAACACGGGCATGTGGCTGGAGCGGTTTGTAATTGTCGTGACCAGCCTGTATCGCGAGTACCTGCCCAGCAGTTGGGGAACCTACCGCGCCACCAAGTGGGACTACATGACCTTTATCGGCACCTGGGGATTGTTTACCTTCATGTTCCTGCTGTTTGTGCGCTTCCTGCCCATGATTCCGATCTCGGAGATTCGGATGATGCTGCCGCAGAGCAAGGTCGGCAAGGGCGGGGCGGACGCGGAAGCCGTAATTGAGGAGACTACCTGATGCCGCCGCGCGAGGGAATCTACGGGTTGCTGGCGGAGTTCAACACTCCGGGCGAACTGGTGCAGGCAACGGAAGCCGCGCATGCAGCGGGCTACCGGCGCATGGAGTGCTACACCCCTTACCCAGTGGAAGAGGCCGCCGTGGCGCTGCGCTTCCACAAGAACCGCGTCCCCCTTTTGACCCTGCTGGGCGGGCTGATGGGCATGATCACGGCATTCCTGATGGAGACATGGATCTCGGTGTGGTCGTATCCGCTGAACATCGCGGGCCGGCCGCTGTTCTCGTGGCCGGCGTTCATCATCCCCGCGTACGAGTGGACGATTCTGTTCGCCGGTCTGGCGGCTGCGTTTGGCATGTGCGCGCTCAACGGCCTGCCCCAGCTCTACCATCCGCTGTTCAACGCGCCCAACTTCCGCAGCGGCGCCACCACGGATAAGTTCTTCCTCTGCCTGGAAGCAACGGACCCGAGATTCTCAATGATGGAAACACGAGCGCTTCTGGAACAGTTCTCGCCGGCATCGGTGGTGGAGGTGGAGCTGTGAGGCCAGCTACCAGGTTCGAGAAACCAGGTACCAGGGTTGCGGCGGTGCTTGCGCTGGCGGCGTGCGGCGTGCTGGCCGGCTGCCGGCAGGATATGCAGGACGAGCCGAAGTTTTTCCCGCAGCGGGGCACGACGTTCTATCCGGATGGGCGCTCGGTGCGGCCGCAGGTGGCGAACACGGTGGCGCGCGGTCAGTTGCACCAGGACACGTATTACTCCACCGGCCTGCAGGACGGCAAGGAAGGCAACGCGATGCCGTTCCCGGTGACGATGACGGTGCTGGAGCGCGGCCAGGAGCGGTACAACATTTACTGCACGCCGTGCCACTCGCGCGTGGGCAATGGCGCGGGCATGATTGTGCAGCGAGGCTATCGTCCCGCCGGCAACTTCCACACGCCGCGGCTGATGGCGGCGCCGCTGGGCCACTTCTTCTACGTCATGACCAATGGATACGGTGCCATGCCAGACTACTCCGCGCAGCTCTCGCCGCAGGACCGCTGGGCGGTGGTGGCCTACATCAAGGCGCTGCAGTTGAGCCAGGATGCGAAGCCGGCGGACGCGGAACCGGGCGCGAAGATCGATTCTCTGGCGGCCATCGCCTCCAGCGAAGGCCTGGACCAGAGTTACACCCAGTGGGTGCTGCCGCCGACGGCCATCTACGGCACGCCCAACAACCAGGACAACGGAATCCCGCCGGCGCTGCCTCCAGGCGCCAACGGCAAGTACCCAGCGCAGCCCGCGGCGACGGCAACTCCGGCGCCCGCGGAAAAGAAACAGTCTGCAGCAAAGAAGCAGTAGGGCAGCACAGGCTATAGCGAGAGTCGATAACGGAATGACTTCAGGACACGAACAACACGGACAACACGGCGGGGGCGCTCACCACGGACCGCGGGCACTGCCGGCGTCGCTGGCCGCGCCGGAGGTGCTGTTGCGCTGGCGCACGCGCGCGCTGACGGTTGCGGTGGTTTCCGCGCTGCTGACGCTCGCCTTTGTGTTTACCCACGATGGCCGCAATCACATCATCCGCGCCTACCTGATGGGCTACATGACCGTCTTCAACTTTGCCGGCGGCGCGCTGTGCATGCTGATGCTGCAGTATGTGACCGGGGGCAAGTGGGGGTTGGTCCTGCGCCGCCCGGTGGAGGCGATGAGCCGCACGCTCCCTCTGGTGGCGCTGATGTTCATCCCCATCGTCGTCTTCGGCAAACATCTCTACCAGTGGATGCTGTACCCGGATGTCAACTCAACCGAGCACGCGCTGCGCATGGGCTGGATCAACAAGGAGCAGGCGCTGACCGCGGAGTTCAAGCATCCCATGCTGAATCCGACGGCGATGGTGTGGGAGTCGTGCATCGTCTTCGCCGTCCTGCTGCTGTTCATGTTTTTGCTGAACCGCTGGTCGCTGGAGTGCGACGCCGATCCGCAGTCTGGGACGGACACCAGTTACGAGCGCTGGCGCACGCGCTTCGAGAACCTGAGCGGGCCGGGCATCCTGGTCTACGTCATCCTCATGACTGCGGCGGCTATTCTCTGGATCAAGTCGCTTGACGTCACCTGGTACTCGTCGATATGGGGGCTGCAGTTCCTGGTGGCGCAGGGGTATGCGGTGCTGGCGCTGGGCATCCTCAGTGTCATCCTGCTGTCGCGCTACGAGCCCATGAAGACGCTGCTGCGGCAGACCGAGCAGCACGACCTGGGCAAGCTGGCTTTCGCCTTCACGATGCTGAACATCTACTTGTGCTTTGCAGAGTTTCTCATCATCTGGTCGGGCAATATCCCGGACGAACTGCCCTGGTACCTGAACCGCATCCAGGGCGGATGGTGGACCATCTGCTCGCTGGACTTCATCTGCCACTGGCTGATTCCCTTCGTGCTGCTGCTGTCGCGCGACCTGAAGCGCAACAAGCGGAAGATGATCTGGCTCACCTGCTTTATGATCTTCGCGCGCTGCGTGGACATGTTCTGGCTGATCGAGCCAAATTTCAAGGACGCCGCCAGAAACCTGGTTGGCGAACCCTTGAGCATTCTTGCCTACATCACGGTGCCGGCAACGGTGCTGGCGGTGTGGGCGGCGTATTACATGACGCAACTGATGAAGCGGCCGCTGCTGGCCACCAATGATCCGCACGTCGCGGAAATGCTGGAGCCTGAACATGCCTACTGACGACCACAAAGTCCCCGAGCATCCGGCCCACCCGCACGTCGAACCTCACGTCGACGCGGACCATCCGGGCTACGAACTGGAAGACGTCAACACCAAAGGCGTCGCCGTGTTCCTGGCGGGCTTGTTCGGAACCGTCATCATCTTTTTCTTTGTCTGCTACGCCATGGGCAGGGTGATCAACAACCTGTGGATCAAGGAGGACGGCGCCGCGAACAAGTGGAAGGTCGCAGCCGGAGCAGTGCCTCCCGGCGGCCAGCGCCGAGACCTGACCAGCAACGCACAGTTGGAGCAGGAAGAGTTGGGGCAGATGACCAACACGTTCCCCGCGCCGCGGCTGGAGATGGACGACGGCAACCAGGCGACCTACGAACTGCATGCACGCGAAGACCTGCTGCTGGAGCACTACAGCACGGTCGACGGCCAGCCGGGAACGATTCGCATTCCCATCGAGCGCGCGATGGAGCTGATTGCGCAGAATCCCGCCCAGTATGGGCTGCCGGCCGCGCCCCCGTCCGGGTTGGCTCCGGATACGGTCGCCTACGCCGCGAGGCCGCAGATCCAGGCGCCGCTGACCACGGGCTTTGCCCGCACCGGCTACGAACTGGAGATGATTGAGGCGCGCGAGGAGAGGCTGAGCTTCAGCAAAGAGGCCGGGACGCAGGCCGAGCTGCAGAAATAGCAACGATGCACGTTACAGAGAGCATCACGTGGAACATCGGAAGTTACAAATAGACGCAACCGCAGCACGGCCCGGCAGAGAGAAGGCAGCAGGATGACCGAGTGGAGGACAATTCGGAGGGCAGTCGCGCAGGGCGGAATCGGCGTGCTGCTTTGCGGCGCGCTGCTGAGCGCCGTCGCGCTGGGGCAGGTTTCCAGTTATGGCGACAAGGAGGAAGGCGAGAACTCCGGCGATCAACTCCCCACCGTGTTGCAGCGGGTGGGCGTGGAACAGCACCTGAACCAGCAGCTTCCGCTGGATGCCCAGTTTGTGGACGACACCGGCAAGACGGTGCGCCTGGGCGATTATTTCGGCAAGCATCCAGCCCTTCTTTCGCTGGTCTATTACAACTGCCCGATGCTGTGCTCTGAGGAGATGGACGGCCTGGCCAGTGCACTGGAGATGGTGAGCATGAACCCGGGCAAGGACTTCGAGGTCATCATCATCAGCATCGACCCCAGCGAGACCCCGGAGCTGGCCGCGAAGAAGAAGGCGTTCTACGTCAAGCGCTATGGCCGGCCGGAGACGGCAGGCGGATGGCATTTCCTCACCGGGAAGCAGGATGCGATCGACGCGGTTTCAAAAGCGACCGGATTTGGTTACATACGGGTGCCCGGACCGGACGGCAAGCTGGACCAGTTTGCCCACGCCAGCTCGATCCAGGTGGTAACCACCAACGGCAAGATTGCGCAGTACTACATGGGCGTGGAGTACTCGCCCAAGGACATCATGCTCGGCCTGATTGAGGCGTCGGGCAACAGGATCGGCTCGCCGGTCGCC
This sequence comes from uncultured Acidobacteriaceae bacterium, assembly GCA_963764735.1. Lineage (GTDB taxonomy): Bacteria > Acidobacteriota > Terriglobia > Terriglobales > Acidobacteriaceae > Edaphobacter. Next base: position 2,262,750 of record CAVXTS010000002.1, on the reverse strand, counting down.
AATATTCTGACGTATTGCTACCACTACGATCCGCAGGCCAACCGGCATTCGCTGCGGGTGGTGCGGGTCGTCCAGCTGGGCGGCATGGTAACGGTGGTCAGCCTGGGCAGTTTCATGTTTGTGATGTTCCGGCGCGATATTCAGCTTGGCCGCAACCACGATTACACCTGGAAGCGAACCGATGACGGCGACAAAGGGTAAGCACGAAGGGTAAGGAAAAAAGGTAACCATGGGAATTAGTCCGGTCTTATGGCAGTTTCTGGTGAAGTGGCTCACCAACTCCGCGCTGTTTCCGCGCGAGGCGTCGACCATTGCGCCCTACATGGACGAGTTGTACTTCTTTCTGCTGGGCATGACCATCACTGGCCTGCTGCTGGTGGGAGGCATCCTGTTCGTGTTCTCCATGCGCTACCGCAGGTCAGTGCATCCGGTGGCAACGCAGATTGAAGGATCCACGCTGCTGGAGGCCACCTGGACGATTATTCCGCTGGGCATCTTTCTGGTTTGCTTCGTCTGGGGCGCGCTGCTGTACTTCCGCATTTACACGCCGCCGGTCAACTCCATGAATATCTACATCGTGGGCAAGCAGTGGATGTGGAAGGCGGAGCATCCGGGCGGGCAGCATGAGATTGATGCGCTGCACATTCCCATTGGGCGGCCCATCCAGCTGACCATGATCTCGCAGGACGTCTTCCACAGCTTCTCGATTCCGGATTTCCGCATCAAGCGCGAGGTGATTCCCGGCCGCTACTCGACGGTGTGGTTTGAGGCGACTACGCCGGGCGAATACCACCTGTTCTGCACCCAGTACTGCGGCACCAACCACTCGCAGATGATCGGCACGGTCACCGCGCTGACGCCGGACGATTACAAGAAGTGGACGCAGGAGTCGACCAGCGGCATGTCGCTGGCGCAGAATGGCGAGCGGCTCTTTGCCAGCATGGGCTGCAATGCGTGCCACTCCGGCAACGCCGCGGCGCGCGGACCCAGCCTGGCCGGCGTTTACGGATCCACGCTGCAACTCGCCAACGGCTCGCAGGTGCAGGTGAACGATGCGTATCTGCGCGACGCAATCCTGAATCCGTCGGAGCATGTGACCGCTGGCTACGCGCCTATCATGCCGACCTACCAGGGCCAGATCAGCGAAGACGGCCTGATCGACCTGGTCGAATACCTGAAGACCCTGCAGACAAACTATCGCGTGCAGCAGACGTTGACCACATCGGAATCCAACCAGGCGGCGCCGATTACCCCGGGGGTGTCACAACCATGAGCACATCCAATACCTCGATCCTGAATCTGCCCGACCAGAGCACCGCACGCGTGCCCAAGCGGAACTTCATCACCGCGGAAGACGGCTTGCTGAGCTGGCTGCTGACCGGCGATCACAAGCGGATCGCGATGCTCTACCTCATCTCGATCACGATCTTCTTCTTCATCGGCGGCGCGTTTGCCGGCCTCATCCGGCTGGAGCTGCTCACTCCGCAGCCGGACCTGGTGGCGTCGGACACCTACAACAAGTTCTTCACTATGCACGGCGTCATCATGGTGTTCCTGTTCCTGGTGCCGTCGGTGCCGGCCACCCTCGGCAACTTCCTCATCCCCATCATGCTGGGCGCGCGCGACCTGGCCTTCCCCAAGATCAACCTGCTTAGCTGGTACCTGTACGTGGTCGGCGGCATCATGATCATCGCCACCATGGTGCTGGGGGGAGTCGATACGGGCTGGACCTTCACCACGCCGCTCTCCACGCACTACCTCAATACACACGTCATCACTACGGCGCTGGCCATCTTTGTGGCGGGCTTCAGCTCCATCTTTACCGGGCTCAACTTCATCGTCACCATCCACCGCATGCGCTGCCCTGGGATGACGTGGTTCCGCATGCCGTTGTTTGTGTGGTCGCACTACGCGGCCTCCGTCCTGATGGTGCTGGGCACGCCGGTGCTCGCCATCTCGCTGACGCTGGTGCTGCTGGAGCGCGTATTCGGTATCGGCGTCTTCGATCCCACCAAGGGCGGCGATCCTCTGCTGTTCCAGCATCTGTTCTGGTTCTACTCGCACCCCGCCGTCTACATCATGATTCTGCCCGGCATGGGCGTCATCTCCGAGGTGGTCAGCACCTTCAGCCGCAAGCGCGTCTTCGGCTATACGGCGGTGGCGTTCAGCTCGGTGGCCATTGCGCTGTTCGGCTTCTTCGTGTGGGAACACCACATGTTCATCATGGGCGTCTCGAACTACTCGGCGCTGGTGTTCAGCCTGCTCACCATGCTGGTCGCGGTGCCCTCGGCCATCAAGATCTTCAACTGGAGCTTCACACTGCAAAAGGGGTCCATCACGTTTGAGACGCCGATGCTGTATGCGTTCGGCTTTATGGGATTGTTCACCATTGGCGGATTGACGGGCGTCTTCCTCGGCTCCCTCGGCATGGACATCCACCTGACCGAGACCTACTTCATCGTTGCGCACTTCCACTTTGTCATGGTGGGCGGCATGCTAATGGCGTTCCTCTCCGGCATACACTTCTGGTGGCCCAAGATGACTGGCAAGATGTATCCGGAGGCGCTGTCAAAACTCGCGGCCGTCATCACCTTCATCGGCTTCAATCTCACCTTCCTGCCGCAGTTTGTGCTGGGCTACCTGGGCATGCCGCGGCGCTACCACGCCTATCCGCCGGAGTTCCAGATCCTCAACGTCATGTCGACGGCGGGCGCCACGGTGCTGGGCATCGGCTACCTGCTGCCGCTCATCTACCTGGCGTGGTCGCTGAAGTATGGACCCGTCGCGGGCAACAATCCGTGGCAGGCAACCGGCCTGGAGTGGCAGATCCAGTCGCCGCCACTGACCGAGAATTTTACCGAGATTCCGATTATGGACCACGAAGCCTACGACTACGAGTGGCTGGAACACAAGACGAAACAAGAGGTGACGAGCGTTGGCTGACACCGTTGCAACCACCGATCCTGTGATGGAGCATGAGGAGCACGGACACATCTTCGTGCCGCAGCACCGTCACCACTTCGAGACCGAGCAGCAACAGCGCGAGGCGGGCAGCTTCGGCATGTGGCTCTTCCTGCTGACGGAAATCATGTTCTTCGGCGGGCTCTTTTTCTCCTACCTGCTGTACCGCAACTGGTACTACGACGCCTTTGTGCCCGCGTCGAACTTCCTCAGCGTGCCGCTGGGCGGCGCCAACACCGCCATCCTCATCACCTCCGGCTTCTTTATGGCGCTGGCGGTGTGGGCCGCGGAGGTCCGCAAGAAGCAGGTGCTGGTGTGGACGCTGGTCTTCACCATGATCTTCGGCTGGGCCTTCATCTACATCAAGGGTGTGGAATGGCACGACGAGTGGGTCCATCACCATATTCCCGGCGCCAGCTTCGACGTTTCGGAGTTCGTCAACCCGGCCGCCCACGGCATCACCAACGAGAAGCCGCTGCCCCCCGACATGGCGCAGCGTTGCCAGATCTTCTTCTTCCTGTACTTCACCATGACCGGAATGCATGCGCTGCACATGATTATCGGCCTGGGTCTGTTGCTGTGGCTGCTGGCGCGCGCGCAACGAGGCGACTTTACCGCGGGGTACGTCGCGCCCATTGAAAACTTCGCGTTGTATTGGCACTTTGTCGATATTGTGTGGCTGTTCCTTTTCCCGCTGCTGTATCTGATTAACCGCCATCCATTGGCGCATTAGCGGGTTTGCCGTCCACCACGCAGGAGAATCCCATGACCGAACACGAGCAACACATTCACGATCCCGCGAACGTCACCAACCCGGAGCACGCTGAGCACCACGTCGTCACGCCCAAGGTGTACGCGATGGTCTACGTCACTCTGCTTGCGTTTACCATCCTCACCATCTTCGCCGCCGACTGGAACCTGGGTGTCTTCAATCCCATCGTTGCGCTTGCCATCGCCTCCACCAAGATGGTCATCGTCATCCTGTTCTTCATGCACGTCAAGTATCAGTCGAACCTCATCAAGATGACGGTCGCCTCCGGCTTCTTCACCTTCCTGGTGCTCATCACGCTGACGCTGTCGGACTACATCAGCCGCGCCTGGGGGCTGTGGTAGAAGCAGTTGCTAGTTGCTAGTTGTTGGTTGCTGGTTGCTAGTTGCTAGTTGTTGGTTGCGAGTGAGCCGTGGCCGCCCCCTTTCGAAGTTGTCATTCTGAGCCGAAGGCGAACGGGGTCCCCGGCCAGCTCGCTGGCTGGGGCAGGAAGAATCCCTGTATCTGTTTTCCGCCGCCCCGCCGCCGATTCCCATACAATCCCCTCAGCCGCACTCGCAGCATGAGGGATCGCGTTGAAAGTCCTCCGTCTCGTCCTCGGGCTTCTGCTGGCGTCGCGCATGCTCGCAGCCCAAGCGCCTGCGCCGCCTGCTACCGGCGTTGTCACCGGCCACGTGTACCTCGGCGACTCCCGCCTCCCCGCGCGCATGGCCTCGGTCACGCTGATGCCTGTTCCCAACCCGGACACTTCAGCGGCCAAAGAAAGCCCATCCGCCGATGCTGCGCCGCCCGATGCTTCGAGCGATGGCACCATCACCTTCAAGTTCAAGCCGCCCGGCGCCCCGTCGGCTGCCAGCGTTCTCACGGTCGAGACGCTGCTCGATGGCTCGTTTAGCATCCCCAACGTCTTCCCCGGACAGTACTACCTCATCGTCGAGAAGCGGGGCTACATTTCTCCTTTGCCGTTTGCCGACTTCTCTCCCTCGCGCGTCAACAAGGAGCAGGCGGACACATTGGCCTCGCTGCTTTCTCCTGTCCTGGTCGCAGCCAACCGCATCATTACCGTCGACACCACGCTCCGCAAAGGCGCGACCATCGCCGGCACCGTCCGCTTCGACGATGGCGAACCGGATTCGGAGACCCTGGTTGAGCTGATGCGCAGGGATAAGAACTCAAAATGGGTGAAATTCTCCCCCCATCCGGACGGGTTTCTCGACGAGATCAACTACGCGACTGACGACCAGGGCCATTTCCGCATTGCCGGTCTTCCCCCCGGCGAATACTTGCTGAAAGCCAACCTGTATATCGATGGCGGCAGCGCCAGCGAGAATGGCGGCGGCCAGATGCTCGGCTCAAACTATGACCTCGACATCTACTACGGAGCGGCCTTCCGTCCCAGAGATGCAAAGGCCATCAAGGTCGCGGACGGCGAGCAGTCCGATGGCAACAACATCGAAATCCCGTTGGCGAAACTTCATGCGGTCACCGGCACCGTCGTCAGCATGGAGACCGGCGCGACCATCGACTCCGCGCAGGTCGAACTTCATTATGCCGATGACGATTCCCTGGTGGCCGGCACGGATACCAACTGGGAAGGCGATGAATTCCGCTTCCTCTTTGTTCCGGAAGGCACGTATAACATCGAGGTCAAGGAGGCCGCCGATACGACTCCTGGCGCTCTCCGGGGACAGAAAAAGCCAGTCCACACCTACGCCGATACATCCCAGCCGCTGATCGTCAAAGGCGAGACAACCGGCCTGACCATCCAGGTCAAGCCACTCCCCGTGTCGGCCGCACCCGCTGCCACGCAGTAGATCGGTCGCAGCTACGCCGCTTTCGCCATCCTGACCTGCTTCAGCGGCGCGATCTTCTTGCGCTTTGCCTGCGAAGCCCGCCAGAAGTCGTAGTCGGTCTGCAGCAGATACCAAAGGTCCGGCGATTGTCCAAAGGCTGCACTGACCCGGATCGACATTTCAGGAGTAAACCCGGCGTGTTCGTTGAGCACACGCGAGAGCGTTCCCCGCGCCACGCCGATATGGGCGGCAAATTCCGTGACGCTGATCGGAATGTTCTCCAGGGATTCCTTGAGAATCCCTCCGGGATGGGGCGGATTATACATCCGCATGGTTTGCCTCCTTTTAGTGGTAGTCGCGATAGTCCACGAGAATTGTGTCCATGCCTTCAAAGCGAAAGGTAACTCTCCAGTTGCCGTTCACCTTCACGGACCAGTGACCTTCGAGTTCCCCCTGAAGCGGGTGCAGATTCCAACCCGATTGATTCAGATCGGATACTTTGGTTGCGCGATTCAACACAAACAGCTGTTGACTGAGCCTCTTTGCATGAGTCGGGTTGGATGCCGGCCTTCGATCCCGTTTTGAAGAACTTCTCCAGCCCGCTATGCCGGAACGACCTGATCACTGCCCCACTGTAACGTGTCACGTTCCACGTGTCAATCAACCATCCCGAACCGGTAACCGGCGCGGAATCCTCGTCGCCGACTAGAATTCCCGCCGTGGGCAATTTCGACCAATCCGCCCGCCAGCGCATACAATTTTCAAGCTGGAGTTTAGGCTTGGAGGGGACTGCCTTGAAGACTGCGCACTGGATCGCACTTGCCGTTATGTTCGCCGCCGCCGCACCGTTGAACTTTGCGCAAACACCGGCTGCCACTCCGGCCGCCGCGCCCACACCGCATCCCGTCCCCTCCATCCAGGACACGGAGACGCCCGCGCAGAAGGACGCGCGCATGAAGTGGTGGCGCGAGGCGCGTTTCGGCATGTTCATTCACTGGGGGCTGTATTCGGTGCCGGCGGGGACGTGGGACGGCAAGCAGATTCCCTCCCTCGGCGAGTGGATCATGAACAACGCTTCCATCCCCGTGGCGCAGTACAAGGCCCTCGCCCCGCAGTTCAATCCCACCGGCTTCAGCGCCCACGACATCGTCGCGCTGGCGAAGTCCGCGGGCATGAAGTACATCGTCATCACCGCCAAGCACCACGACGGCTTCGCCATGTTCGATTCCAGGGCGAACGCGTTCAACATCGTCGCCGCGACGCCGTTCCATCGCGATCCGCTGCAGGAGTTGGCGGGCGAGGCGCAAAAGCAGGGCATCAAGCTGGGCTTCTACTACTCGCAGGACCAGGACTGGACCGCGCCCGGCGGCGCCGCGTTACAGGGCCACGGCACCGATCACCAGCCGCCCACCTACCACTGGGACCCCGCGCAGGACGGCAACTTCGCCAACTACCTGCATACCAAGGCGATCCCGCAGATCAAGGAGCTGCTGGCCAACTATCATCCCGCAGTCATCTGGTTCGACACACCCACCAGGGACATGACGCCCGAACTCGCCGGCGAAATCGTCGCGCTCCTGAATCAACATCCCAACCTCATCTGGAACAACCGGCTGGGCGGCGGATACAAGGGCGACACGGAGACGCCGGAGCAGACCATCCCCGCGCAGGGCTTTCCCGGCCGCGACTGGGAGGCCTGCATGACCATCAACGATACCTGGGGCTACAAATCGTACGACACCAACTTCAAGTCCACCGAGACGCTGCTGCACAACCTCATCGACATCGCCAGCAAGGGCGGCAATTATCTGCTCAACGTCGGGCCGGACTCGCACGGCATCGTCCCCCAGCCTGAGGTCGATCGCCTGCTGGCGATGGGCGCGTGGCTCAAGATGAATGGCGAGGCCATCTACGGCACCCAGCCCACCCTGTTCGGCGACGAGGCGGGCGCGTTCAGCGCCACTGAGAAGGATCGGCGCGGCGCGCCGAAGTTTATCCCGGCGTGGAACTGGCGCTCCACCACGCGGCCGGACAAAATCTACCTGGAGATCTTCACCTGGCCCAGCGGCGCATTCCACCTGGACAAGGTGCCGCGCAAAGTGACCCGCGCGTACCTGTTGGCGGACTCCGCGCACGCGCCGCTGAAGTTCACGCAGACCGGAGGCGCGCTGGATGTGCAATTGCCCGCAAAGCCGCTGGATCCGATCGCCACGGTGGTGGTTCTGGAGACCGCGAAGTAACGTCGCTAGCGCAATTCCTGAGGAACTGCATCCCCGAGGTCACTGCGCTCAAGTCGGCGCGACCCCCAGGGAGTGACGGCCTTGCACAGAACAGGAAAAGGTCACAGCAGCTCAGGAACTGCTTTAGGCCGATTACCGCCCCAAAAGGGTAACCAAAAGTAATGTGACACGCATCACAGCGCGTCTCTGCGCACTCGGGCGATTATGTCTTCACGGTTCGCTGTGCAGGGCCAAAAGCCAGCGGATCGGAACGTAAGCTCGGGTGGGGAGGTTCTGTATTTTTCGAACTGTTCCCTGAACTTCCCCTCGAGGCCTTTCGTTCGCAGTTCGGGTCAGAGGTCTGTCGTAAGCAAGTGCAGTAAGTTGCAAGAGCATTGTTGCAAGGGCCCGGTAAGTTGCAAGAGCAGTTGCTTCACGTTTCGCTGTAAGTTGCAAGAGCTTCACCCTGCAACGATGTTGTTGCAATGCAGTACGTTTCAAACGATGTAGTTTGTTCCTTTGTTCCATGTTTCGAAAGCTGTAGGTTTCAAAAGCTGTAACGCTGCATAGTTGAGCTGTATGTTGCAAAGCTGTAGGTTTTGAAAGCTGTAGATTTCAAAGGTAGTACGTTTCAAACGCTGTAGTCGTATCGGGCCACGCAGTACGCAGTAGAAGTCGCAGCACGCACTACGCAGTAGATATGGATCACGCAGTAGATGTAGATTTGGGCCACTGTAGTATCCAGCTCGTCGAGCCGCTCGCAAGCCTCAGTGCAGTCCGAAAGAGGGAGCCGGCTCGGCGAGCTTCTCCATTTAATCCCCGGAGATCCACCCGCCTCCGTGCCACCAGCGCAATCCGATAAATAAGACTGGAAACCGTATCCTTCTTCCGTTACAGTAGCTTGCAACTCAACGGAGGCACTATGGATCCGCAACAACAGCAGAACTTCGGCGCCGTCATGGCCGGCATGGGAATTTTCGTATTCCTCTTCGTCGCAGTCATTCTGGCTTTCGTCATCTTCCTGTTCTGGCGCATCTTTACCAAGGCCGGCATGTCTGGCGCATTGGCCTTTCTGCTGCTCGTTCCCGGCGTCGGCGGCCTCATCGTGCTCTGCATTCTTGCCTTCGCGCAGTGGAAGGTTGTTCCGGTCGCCACGCCCGGCTATCCACCGCTTGGCGCCCCGCCCAACTATCCGCCGCTCGGCTAAGGGCCGGCGTCACAGCCTGCATCCGCTTCGCTACCGGGCGATCACGCCCAGCGTAAGCTGCGTCCCCGCGTCCAGCGCGATGTTCTGGTCGTAGGCGATCAGTGTCCCCGACGCGTCCGCCGCGGCGGTCATGGACATCCACACTCCCGGCAAGCCCGTCATCCGCGGTGCCCTGGACACGCTCTCGCCGGCCTGGACCACCGGGCTGCCCGTCGTCCGCGTCGACGCACCCACGGTGGAGCTGGCCGTGTCGCCCACGCTGCCGGGCAGGCGTCCAATCGAGCCGGTCGTGCGTGCCAGCGGTCCCGAGCCTCCAATTCCGCCCGTGCTTGGTCCCACTCCGCCTGCTCCCATTCCGCCCGCCTGTCCGCTGCCGCCGCCACCCCCTCCGGCCGATCCCGTCCCCATCCCGCCGCCGGATCCAACCCCGCCGGCTGGTCCTGCTCCCATCCCATCGTCGCCCATCCCTGGCCCCATTCCCGGTCCCACGGTAGGGGACGAGGCGCCCCGCGTGGCGAATTGGCTTGGAGGCAGCGGCTTCACCGGCGCAACCGCCTGCATCACCACGCGCAGCCGCAGCGCTTGCCCGCCCTTCAGCTCGGCGTGGTCGAAGATCAGCGCCAGCAGAGACCCGGTGCGCCCGTTCTCTTTGTCCTGCGCCTGCACTTTCACGATGTGGCCTGCCAGCTTCGTGCCCGCCGGCAGTTCGGTGCCGTCAGCCAGCCTGCATGCCTGCTCCGTCTTCGCGGTCACCTCCTGGCCAGGGGCCGCGTTCCGGGTGTCGACTTTGCTGGTCAGCGCGGCCGGCACCGTGGTCAGGTAGCGGTCGGTGATGGCGTTATCCCGCGCATCGTCGGTTTGCGCGCGCGCCGCGCCCAGTGCCAATGCCGCAACTGCAACCACCACCGTCAGGGTTCTCATGGTGTGTTCTCCCGCGTCCCTGTGTCGTCGTGCGATTGTTCAGGGAAGTGGCACCCGCCACCTCCGGCAGCGCTGCGTGGCTCGCAGGGCAGCCCAGGATTGCATAGTACAGCCGTGGAGACAGGCACGTAAATTCCAGATTTTCACGGGACGGAAGCGAACCGCGAGGGGCATGGGCCGACCTACGTCCGCTGTCGGCGATGAACTGCCTTATCCAACCTCGCCATCCCACCACGGGCCGTCTACTTCACCACCATGACGACCAGGACGATCTGCGTTTCATCGCCGATCGAGACATTGTCTGCGGCTGCGGTCAACGTCCCCGCGCCGCCCGCCACTTGTGGAGCGGACAGCATGACGCCCGGCAGCATGGTGCGGCGCGCCCCGGGAGGCATCTTGGCTGCGGCCGTGCCGCCCGGGCCTCCGGACATGCCCATTGGTCCGCCGCCCATCGCAGCGCCGCCGCCGCGAGCGCCCGCGGTTGGCGGTGCTCCACCGGTCGAGCTGACGCCGCCCCGATCGCTGACCGAAACATCGGGACCGCCCATGCCGCCGCCGCCTGGCGCCCCGGCTCCGCCTCCCATGCCGCCGCCGCCCCCATGGGCGCGCCTCCGCCGCCGGCGTTCATGCCGGCCGGAGGAGCAACATTGCGAATCGCAGTCCGCAGCGCAATGGTTTTTCCGCCTTTAATAACGGCGCTGTCGAAGGCCAGGCCCAGCACGGACCCCGGGTCCTCCTTGCTGTGCGCCTTCACCTGAACGACGTGCCCCATCACCTTGGTCCCCTTGGGCAGTTCCGTGCCGTCCGCCAACGTTACCGGGTGCGACACGATGGTTGTAACTTCCTCCCCGACCTTTGCTTTTTTCGTATCGATTTTGCCCATCAACTCCGTCGGCACAATGGTCAGCGCGCGAGCCCCCTGCGCTTCGCGCGATGCGGCGCCAGCCTGCGCCTGCCCTGGTCCCGGCGCGCCGGCTGGGCCCGGATCGGGCTGCGCAACCGCCATCACCGCCCCGCTGCCCATCAAGATTGCAACTGCAAAGATCCTCGTGATTCGCTTCATCGAACTTCCTCCATGCCTTTCCGCATCCGCTGTCTTCTCTCAAACCGAAGCCGGCTTCTGCTCGCATCCCTCGCCCCGGCTGCCGTCCTTCCAGGACGCATTCGGTCCTTCACGCGAACGTCACACGGCAACGCTCTCATTAAACCAGAGGGGAGATCGGCATACTACCGTTTACGTTGCTGCTGGAGCGGGAGTTTCACCCCTGTCGCGTGACCGGGCCGACCCAGGGGCTCCGCAGTGCGGTAAACTGAATATGGCGCACATTTGCGCCTTCCCGCCCGATCCCAACGTGCCCCAAATTGCGCCCAGACAGGACAACCAACCGCTTTGAGTAGCCTCGCCATGACTGATCAGACCATTCCCAACCCAGACGCCGCGGCAACGCCCACCCCCAAGCCAGCGGCGGAGCCCTCAGCTCCCAAAAACCGGCCTGCCCTCAAGCCGATCTTCAACATCGCCATCATCGCCCACGTGGACCACGGCAAGACCACCCTGGTGGACGCCATGCTGCGCCAGTCCGGCACCTTCCGTGCCAACGAGGCAGTCGCCGAGCGCGTCATGGATTCGAATGACCTGGAGCGCGAGCGCGGCATCACCATCCTCGCCAAGAATACGGCCCTCTATTACCACGACAACAAGATCAACATCGTGGACACCCCGGGCCACGCCGACTTCGGCGGCGAGGTCGAGCGCGCCCTCAAGATGGTCGACGGCGTCGTCCTTCTCGTCGATGCCTCCGAAGGCCCGCTGCCGCAGACCCGCTACGTCCTCTCCAAGGCGCTCGAGGCCAAGCTCACGCCGATGGTCGTCATCAACAAGATCGACCGTCCCGACGCGCGTCCGCAGGAAGTGCTGAACGAGGTCTACGACCTCTTCATCGACCTCGACGCCGACGAGGACATGCTCGACTTCCCCGTGCTCTACACCAACGGCAAAGTCGGCACCGCAACCAAGGACCTCGCTATCCCCGGCACCGACCTGCAGCCTCTCTTCGAGCAGATCATCCGGACCATCCCCACCGCCAAGGGCGACCCCGAAGGCCCGCTGCAGATCCTCGTCACCAACCTCGACTACAGTGACTACCTCGGCCGCCTCGCGATTGCGCGTGTGTTCAACGGCACCATGCGCACCGGCGAGCAGTACTCGGTCGCCCGCCTCGATGGCACCTTCTCGCCGCACAAGATCACCAAGCTCTTCAGCTTCTCCGGCCTCAAACGCACCGACATCGACGAGACCCAGGTGGGCGACATCGTCGCCATCGCCGGCATTCCCGGCATCACCATCGGCGAAAGCTTCTGCGATCTCGAGAATCCGCAGCCGCTGCCCGCCATCAAGATCGACGAGCCCACCATCGCCATCCAGTTCAACGTCAACAACTCGCCCTTCGCCGGCCGCGAAGGCCGCTGGGTCACCTCGCGCAACCTGCGCGATCGGCTGGATAAGGAACTGCTCACTAACGTCTCGCTCAAGATGCAGGAGACCGGATCGCCGGACACCTTCAAGGTCCTGGGCCGCGGCGAATTGCAGCTCGCCATCCTCATCGAAATGATGCGCCGCGAGGGCTTCGAGATGATGGTCAGCCGGCCGGAGATCGTCACCAAGCGCATCAACGGCCAACTGATGGAGCCGGTCGAGCAACTGATGATCGATATCCCGGAAAACTTCGTCGGCACCGTCATTGAGAAGCTGGGCCCGCGCAAAGGCGAGATGACCAAGATGACGAACCACGGCTCCGGCCGCGTCCGCATGGAGTTCCGCATTCCCAGCCGCGGCCTCATCGGCCTGCGCTCCGAAATGCTCACCGAAACCCGCGGAACCATCGTGATGAACGCCATCCTCGACGGCTACATCGACTACCAGGGCGAGATTCCGCAGCGTGTCTCCGGCGCGCTCGTCTCCGATCGCCAGGGGACCACGACCGCCTACGCTCTCGAAGGCCTGCAGGATCGCGGCACGCTCTTCGTCCCCGACGGCACTGAGGTCTACGAGGGCATGATCATCGGCGAGCATTCGCGCGACAATGACCTCGACGTCAACTGCGTCCGCGAAAAGAAGATGTCCAACATGCGCGCCTCCGGCTCCGACGAAGCGGTCCGTCTCGTCCCCTACCGCGCCCTCACGCTGGAGCAGTCCATCGAATTCATCGCCGACGACGAGCTGGTCGAGGTCACGCCCAAATCCCTCCGCCTGCGCAAGCGCATCCTCCCGGCCAACCGCCGCCCCCGCAAAGGCCAGCCCGTCGATTAGCGGTACGCCAGTTCCCATCGAACCTGTCCTTCTTCGCCACCCCTTTTCGAACTTGTCCGTCTTCGCCACCCTTTTCGAACTTGTCCGTCTTCGCCACCCCTTTTCGAACTTGTCATTCTGAGCCATCGGCGAAGAATCCCTGTAGTCGTGTTCCCCACGTCGTCCCTTCTTCGCCACCCTTTTCGAACTTGTCCGTCTCAGCCATCGGCGAACGGGGTCCCGGCCGTCTTACTTTCGAACTTGTCATTCTGAGCGCAGCGAAGAACCCCCGCATTTATGCCGCCGCGAATTCTCGTCGCCCCCCACCCCCCGAACTTGTCCTTCCTCAGGCGCAGCGAAGACTCCGCCCATCTGCGCCGCCGCGGCCGTTGTTTGTTCCCCCAATGCTCTGTAGCGCAACAAACCCCTGCCGAAGGCATCTCATCGCCGCCCGGGGGCGTCCTACGAACCGTGAAAGACCGTGAGCGAGATTCCGGAGTTTCTATTGTTCGCGCTCGCCCCACAGAGGAGGGGTTGTTGCTGCAGTTCAGCGACGGCCACGTCTGTCTGTACCACGACAGCTTTCTCGTCGCCAATCGCCTGAACCATGCAGACCGGATAGTCGGCGTGGACACGATTCGGCGCCTCGCCGGACCTGGAATCGCCCCCCCCCCCCCGGGTGCCGACATCGTCGCCTGAATAGAGGTTTCCATCCCCCCGGCCTGCGGATCGACCGGCGAGTGTTCGACAACATCCATCCGGCCGTTGCTCCGCCCGGGGCCAGCAAGAGGCCAAAAAAGAAGGCCCACCCCGTGAGGATGAGCCAAGACGCTTCAGTCATTCGTCCCAAAAAAAATTCAAGCGGCGCTTGCCTTATCCTTGTCTGGCTCGTAGCCCGGTTCATAGTCCGGCTCATTGCCCGTCTCAGACCGCGCCTCGCCGGCGCTCGAGGCGCCCGGCTTCCACTGCATCGCCGGGGGATCCGCTCGCCGCACCCCTGCGGGAACCGCGCTCGACCAGGGATTGCGCCGCGGCGCGGCCACCAGGCGGAGATACCCGTCGGCGCGCGGCGGCGGCGGACTGTAGCGACCGGACCGCGGCATCACGGAGACGCCGCCGTCCGAATCCAGATAGGGCACAAACTGGCTGCCGCACGGGGAACAGAGCCAGACGAACCGAGTGTCCGCGAATTGCCGTTCATGGGCATACAGGTAGCCGCTGTGGAACAGCGTAAACTCGGCGCGACAGGCAGGATTGATGCAGTGGCGAACCATAGTTTCCCTCCAGGGAGCGTGCGCCGCAGACGCCAGCCAATGCTGCACAGCGATGCCGGCAGAAAGTTTTTGAATGACAGGACAGACCTGGTTGGCGCTGGTCTTGCTCGCCGAATGACGTACCTGGCTGGCGCTGGTCTTGCTCGCCGCCTCTTGGCATCTCTCCCCGGCTTGCGGGGATATTCCTGCCGGGGGGATGCTCTTATCGGGCCTTCAGATTGCCCATATCAACTTAAGTAATTTCCATTCCATCAACCTGTCTGTTGGCTGACAGACACAGAATCGAAAATCGCCAGGCGCGTTGCCTGGAGCGGCTTTTCGCGCCCGCCGCCCCCGTACGCTGCTCCTCTCCGGCCGTCGCCCTCCCTCCAGCAGTGGGAGCGGCGCATGAAACCCTCTAGCCCGCAGCGAAGCCACAATGCGAACATCGAATCGACGATGAGTTCCCCCAACGCTCCCGCGCTCGCAGTTTCCCCCTGCGCCAGTCCAATTCGGCTTCTCGAACACCTACGGGCCTGCCGGAGCGTTTCTACGCCCGGGTCGATCCCACCCCCGTTGCCGCCCCGCGCCTCATCCAGCTCAACGCCTCGCTCGCCGGCGTATCTTTCCTGCGAAAGTGCCGATCCGGCGCCGCGAGGAGGCCAGCGCCCATCCCGCGGCTCCGACCAGCGCAAGTGCTGCGGTCGGATTCTCAGGGGAATCGTCGCATCCGGTCGCAATGTGCTGCCACGGCCCTATGGTGACGGGAATCTGGCCTTTACCCGGTGCCGCGACGGCCTGGTGGATGGGGGTCGCCGCAACCAGAAGGCAAAGTGCTGCTAGAAAACAGGGGGGTACCTTACGCATTGGGATACGCTCCTTAACCGGCGTTGTTCAGAAGAGGTCGTGCGGGCCTTGCCACGGCGGCAATGGCAAGTTCCCGCCGGGTATTCCGAGGCTATCCATAAAGTGCGCCCTCGATAATCCCACGGAAGGTGCATCTGCGTGCCCCCGGCGCAGATACTTTGTGCTCCTTTTGGTTACGTGGATAGCGGCAGCGCCCGGATACTCGATTCCCACAATCCACGCAATCCACCCATTGACACCCTGCGTATAATTAATGGAGAGCCAGAAGCAAGCTGAAGCGTCGGGTCCGCACACTCCGGACCGGACCTCCGAGCCTGCCGCACCTCTGGCTCGTGGGTGGGAGAAATGCAGATCGATTCGCATAAGTGCATTGTCCTGTTTCCGCGTCGCCGAGGCCGGGAGTTACGCGAAAATGTACAAGGTCCACCCCTAAGTGTTTTGGAAACAGCGTCTGAGGGGGGTATACAGGGGGAGGGGGTACTCCGGCAGATAGACCGGAGCGCGGCCACAATGCGAACATCGAATCGACGATGAGTTCCCCCAACGCTCCCGCGCTTGCAGCTTCGCCTGCGCCCGTCCTATTCGGCTTCTCGAACACCTACGCGCGCCTGCCGGAGCGTTTCTACGCCCGCGTCGATCCCACCCCCGTCGCCGCTCCGCGCCTCATCCAGCTCAACGCCGAGCTCGCCCGCGAGCTCAACCTCTCGCCCGAAGCCCTTGCCAGTGAGGAAGGCGTCGCCATCCTCGCCGGCAACCGCATTGCCGAAGGGTCCGAGCCGCTGGCCGAAGCCTATGCCGGTCATCAGTTCGGCCACTTCGTCCCGCAACTTGGCGACGGCCGCGCCAACCTGCTCGGCGAAGTCCTCGCCCGCGACGGCGCGCGCTACGATATTCAACTCAAAGGCACCGGCCCCACGCCGTTCTCCCGCCGCGGCGACGGCCGTGCCGCCCTCGGCCCCGTCCTGCGCGAGTACCTCGTCAGCGAAGCCATGGCCGCGCTCGGCGTGCCCACCACCCGCGCGCTCGCCGCCGTCACCACCGGCCAGAGCGTCGTGCGCGAGACCATCCAACCCGGCGCAATCTTCACCCGCGTCGCCGCCAGCCACACCCGCGTCGGCACCTTCCAGTACTTCGCCGCCCGCGGCGACACCGAAGGCGTACGTGTCCTCGCCGACTACTCCCTCGCCCGCCATTACCCCGAAGCCGCGCAGTCGCCGCATCCCTACCGTGGGCTGCTCGAAGGCGTTATCGGGCGACAAGCTCGCCTCATCGCGCAGTGGCTCTCGCTCGGCTTCATCCACGGCGTCATGAATACCGACAACATGGCCATCTCCGGCGAGACCATCGACTTCGGCCCTTGCGCTTTCATGGAGGCCTACGACCCCGACCAGGTCTTCAGTTCCATCGACGTCAACGGCCGCTACGCCTACTCCAACCAGCCGCCCATCGCGCTCTGGAACCTCACCCGCCTCGCCGAGTGCCTGCTGCCGCTGCTCGTCCAGGAAGCAGGCAGCGACGAAGCTGCGCTCGACTCCGCGCAGGCCGCGCTCGCCGCCTTTCAGCCGCAGTTTCAGGCGGCCCACCTCGCTGGCCTCCGCCGCAAATTAGGCCTCCTCACCGAGCGCGACGGCGACGCAGCCCTCATCGACGACCTCCTGGCCCGCATGGCCGCCAACCACGCCGACTTCACCCTCACCTTCCGCCTCCTCGCCGACGCCGTAGCTGCACAAGAGCTGGGTGCCCCATCCACCGGGGTCCCCAGCGAACTCGTTCGCAGGGGTGGATCCAAGCTCCGCTTGGGTGGGCTTGCTGCCACAGCTCATCCGTCAGTCCCAGACCTCTTCACCGACCCCACCTTCGACACCTGGGTCGTCCAATGGCGCGCGCGCCTCGCGCTCGAACCCACCTCTCCCGAACAAATCGCCGTGACCATGCGCCGTACCAACCCGCTCTTCATCCCGCGCAACCACCTCGTCCAGGCCGTCATCGATGCCGCCGTCCTCCGCGAAGACTTCCAGCCATTCCAAGAACTCCTCGCCGTCGTCACCCACCCCTATGGCTCCGATCCCGACTTCGACGATCCGCTCGATCGCCCGGATCTCGCCCGCTACGCCACTCCCGCCCGCCCGGAAGAGCGCGTCACCCAAACCTTCTGCGGAACGTAAAACCTATGGGCTCCGAACTTACCATCCCCGGCCACCTGCATCGCCCCGCCACTCCCAACGGCGACACGCTCATCCTGACCCACGGCGCCGGATCGAACAGCGACTCAACCTCCTCATCGCGCTCGCCAACGCCTTCTGCGATGCAGGCACCACCGTCTTCCGCTACGATCTCCCCTTCCGCCAAATCCGGCCGCATGGCCCGCCGCCGCCGGGCAGCGCCGCGCGCGATCAAGCCGGACTCCGCCTGGCCATCGAATCCATGCGCCCGCAAACCCCAGGCCGCATCTTCCTCGGCGGCCATTCCTACGGAGGCCGGCAATCTTCCATGCTTTGCGCCGCCGAACCCGGCCTGGCGGACGCGCTCCTGCTGCTCAGCTATCCGCTGCACCCGCCGCAGCGCCCGGCCGAGCTGCGCACCGCGCATTTCCCCGCGCTGCGCACTCCTGCGCTCTTCGTCTCCGGCATGCGCGACGGCTTCGCCACCACGGACGAACTCACCGCCGCGCTCGCGCTCATCCCTGCTCGTACCCGACTGCTCCCCGTCGCCAGCGCCGGCCACGAGCTTATGACCAAGCGAAATCGCGACCAGCTTCCCCGGCTCATCGTGGAGGCGTTCCAGTCGTTCGCTGCCGGCGCAGTTCCGTGACCACGCGCCGCACTTAGCACACTCGGCTACCCGGAGGCGGAGTCGTCGTCGACCGTCGTATCGTCCGCGGTCGCCGTGTCGTCCACGGTCGCCGTGTCGTCCACGGCGGCATCATCGGTCGGGACATCTTCCGCCGGGCCCAGCGCGTCGCCATACTCGCCGGTTTCGGCGGAGGCGTCGGCGGTCTGCTCTTCGCCGGTTGCCGCGTCGCCATACAGCTCGGCGTCGTCGGCATTTCCGGATGCGGCGTAGCTGTCGGCCGTCTGCTGGTCTTCGGTCGCGGTTTCCTGGTCCCAGTTGGCCCAACTCTCGTCCTGGGACGCGGTCCAGGTCGCGTCGGTACTGTCCGGGCCTCCCGCATCGGCGACGGTCTGCGAGTCGGAATAGGCCTGCTGCGCATCGGTATTTGCCGTCGAGTAGTCGCCGGAGGCAGCGGCCTGCGCCTCTGCCTGCTCGTCCTGCTGCAGCGTTTGCTGGTCGTCGCTCAGCGTGCTATCGGCGTCTGCCGGATCCGCCACAAACTCGTCCGCCGCGCCGTTCGCGCCATCCGGAGAATCGTCCACTGCTGCATCGAAAACGTCATTGTTGTCATCGCTTGGCATCGTTCAACCTCACTTTCGCAAGTACCGGGATCAAGTATTTCCACCGCCGGCAGCCGGCGGAGGTGCAACGGGTTGGGTTGGCGCGCCCGCGGCAGCCGGCGGCGTGGCAGCCGCCCTGGGGCGCAACGTTGTGACGGTCTGGCATTGGGGGCAGCGGACATTCAGGAACGGTTTGCCCCGCAGCACGGCCAGCGGAATCCGCATCGCGGTCTGGCATTTGCTGCACACCACGCGAATGGAATCCGCAGCGGGCCGCGGGGCCGGGCGCGCCACTGTCCGAGCAGGTGTGGCGGGCGGTTTGGGCTTGGGCGCAAGCTGCCGGCGAATCGGTTGAATGTTCTGGCTCCAGCGCATCAACTCCGGCTCGCGCGCCGCCTGGCCCAGCAGTCGCAGGCGCCGCGTGGTGTACATGGAGGCGGAGGTGGTCATCTCGGAGATGCGCGTCATCTGGTCTCCGCTGGCCTCTTCCTGCTTCATCCATTCCTCCAGGTTCACCTGCTTCAGCAGCCGCGCGGAGCGGATGGACCACGCCAGCAGAACCCGCCGTGCCAGGGCCTCGTCGCCGACGGCCAGCAGCCCGGCGCGGTCCGCCGTCACGTCCGACTGGCGCGACCACGCCATCAGCGGCATCTCCGCCGCACTCTCAATCAGCTTGGTGGGGCTGATTGCGCCCAGCAGACCGCCCGACAAGATGCTGTTGTGGGGCCCCACGTCGCCGGCGATGAAGCGGATCACCGTCTTCCACAGCGCATGGCCGGCGCAGCAATGTCCCATCTCGCGCGCCATCACAAACAGCAGCTCGTCCTCCTGGAAGTTGTTCAGGATCGCGGTGCCCAGCACAATAAACGAGTTGGAGTCCGTGCCAAAGGTGTAGGTGTTCCACATCTGATCGCCCGCAACATACACATCGGGCAATTTCGGCAGTCCCAGGATGCGCGCTGCCAGCACCGCCTGCTTCCACACCTCGGGCAACTGCTTCGGGCCCAGGCGAATCCCGTTGAAGGTCGACTCGATCCACGGACGCCCCACCTTGTCGGAGACCGAGCGTGCAATGGCATTCAACGGCCCGATGCCGTGCAGTTTGGTCATCGCCTGGCCATCCTGCGCCCACAGGAAGACTGCGCGGTCGAGTTGGTAACCCGGATACAGCGGACGCAGCCATCCGCATTGTGTGCAGACATCCTGCGCCGCATCCAGGCGAACCCCTTCGCCGCCGCACAGGCTGCACTTGGCCGCCGGGCTCGCCGCGGGCGCGGGTGGCGCGAATGCCACAGGCGCGACCGATGCCACAGGTTGGGACGATGCCACCGGCCTGCTGTCCGCGAGCGGCGCGACCAGCCGTGCTCCGCACAGGGTGCAGAACAGCGTGTCCGGCTTTCCGGGTCCGTGACCTTGCGGGCAGATCAGCAGAACGGCGGCGGTGGCCAAAGCGGCACTCCCTTCCGGTTGCAGGCAAAACTCAGCGGCCTGCCAACGAAAACTGCGGCATCTTTTCAGAAAATCCAACTGGGGAGGTGAAGGCAGCCAGTATACATGGCTTTGTTACAAGCAGCGCGCGCTCAGAAATTCGGGTACCGGCACCGTTTCGTTCGCTTTGAAAGTGTGCGGCTTCGGCCGAAGCCGGCTTTCGCGCCGCCCCGGTATACTTTGCGGCATAGGGCGCAGAAACCCGAACAAAAACAAATTTCTCCTCAAGGCTACCGGCTTGGCCTTCCGTCTGTGCGGTCCAACCCGTCGCGTCGCACTCCACACCGTCCTTGCTCTCGGCGGTTCCATTGCACTTGCGCAAACTCCGTCGATCGCCGGCAGCCCTTCGGCGGAGCGTCCCTGCTCGCTGCTCAGTGGCACCCCAGGCCAGCTCCAGGCCTCTACGCCGGCCGACTTGCTGCAGGCCTACAACGCGCAGGCCCATCTGTTTCGCAGCATTCACCTGATCGGCACCATGCGCGGTTCAATCATCGGGGACGACCCGGCCACCGGCAGGCATCGCGAACTCGCAGTCATCCTCGACCTGCTGCAGCCGGATATGCTGCGCATCAATGGGGTCGTCCCCTACGCGGGAAGCCGCGTCTTTGAATTGACCAGCGATGGCAAAGACTTCGGCCTGCTGGCTCCGGGAGCCCACGGCAAGCTGTATTTCTTCGGCCCCGTGGATGCTCCTGCCCGGTCGCAGAATGCCTGGGAGAATCTTCGTCCCGGCCCGTTTCTTCCGGCGCTGCGTTGGGAGGCGGGAACCCTGCGGGCTCAGCCGCAGCAGGCTGAGAATGACCCTGCCGCCGCGACCCTGCTGATCGATGTGCCCGGCCGCGGCATTGCGCCGCCGCACACGGTTCGCGTCCGGTTCAATCGCAGCAACGGCGTCGTCGATCTGCTCACGGTCTACGATGCAGCCGGTTCGCCGATCTTCGAGAGCCACTACTCCGCCTGGAGAACGACGGCAAAACCCTCCAGCACCGCGCCTGACGCGTGCTATCCGCGGCAAATCCTGCTGCTGGACCATCGCCGCCGTTTTCAGGTCGAGATCCATATTAACGACCTGGAACTGAACCTGGACACGCCTCGCTCGTTGTTCCGCCCCTCCCCGCCGCGCGGCGTTCCGGTCAAGCGGCTGGATGGCCCCGGCGGTTGAAACCAATCCTCCGGCCCATGTATAGTCATGGCCTGCACGGCAGTCCGGGCCCCCGCACAAACAGCTGGTGGAGCGATCTATGAGGAAGTTCTGCTTCTTCGTTACTTCGATCGGGTTTGTTGTGCTCGTTGCTCTCTGCCTTCCCCTGCGCTCCGCAGGCCCTGCTGTTGCACCACCTTCCACCGGACCCGCTCTGCGCAGCACACGTGCCATCGCGTCGCCCGCCGCAACGCCGGATCCAACCCACGCGGTGCATCACTCGTCGCCGAAGTTGCCCAGGCAGCCGGCTCCCGCGCCGGTCCAGGCTGGTTCGCTCCCGCTTGAGTTCGAAGCAAACCGCGGCCAGGCTCCTGCCAGGTTCAGCTTCGTAGCGCATGGGCCGAACTACTCGCTGGGGCTTGCCCCCCGCGAGATCACCCTTTCCCTGCGCCGTTCCGACGCGGCCTCGCCGGCTGATATTCCATCCGCGCTCGCGGCGCAGAGCGCAGCCAGCACAACCCGGACCGCGCAACTCCACCTGCGTCTGCTGGGAGCAAACCAGAAAGCCGCCGTGGAAGGACTTCAGCCGCAGCCCGGCGTCAGCAACTACTTCATCGGCAACGACCCGGCGAAGTGGCACACCAACGTGCCGCACTTCGGCACCGCCAGGATCGCCGGCGCATATCCCGGTGTTGACCTCATCTATTACGGCAATCCGCAGCAGTTGGAGTACGACTTCCAGGTGGCTCCGGGGGCCGATCCGGACGCAATTCGCGTCGCCGCCGAGGGAGCCCGATCCGCCGCACTGGATAAGAACGGAAACCTGGTTCTGAGTACTGCGGCGGGCGATGTGCAACTGAAACACCCCGACGCGTATCAGCAGATCGACGGCCAGCGGCGTACGGTGAAGAGCGAATTCCAGTTGCTGGCGGGGAATGTGGTGCAGTTCCGCGTAGGCGACTATGACCACAGCAAGCCGCTCGTCATTGATCCGGTCCTGCTCTATGCGGTGGCGCTGGGGGGATCCAACGGCAACCAGAGCCTGGGCATGGCCGTGGACGCGGCCGGCAATGCGTACGTCACCGGCAATACCTGTTCGTTCGACTTCCCATCGACCGCGGGAAACTTTCAAACGCACGCACACGAATGTAGCCAACACGAGTTGCGAGGCTGCCTTTGTTCTTAAGCTCGATCCCACCGCCTCCACGCTGGTTTACTCCGACTACATTGGCGGTTCGCTGGTGCAGACGGGCACGCACATTGCCGTCGATTCGTCAGGGGATGCCTTTGTGACGGGCGGAACGGGCTCGTTGGATTTCCCCACCGTGAACAACATCGGGCCCACGGCCCCGGTGCCCTGCGGGGTTTCCCAGCGCAGCTATAACTGCCCGGTAGGGTTCATCCTCAAGCTCAGCCCGGACGGTTCGCAGTTGCTGTTCTCGAGTCTGCTGGGCGGCAGCCAGGCCTCCGGCGGGTTCGAGGTGAAGCTGAATCCGGTCACGGGCGACCTCACCGTGCTTGGCATCACAAACTCGTCGAATTTCAAGCCGGCGCCCACCACCTTGCAGACCGCCTACTCCGGCGGCAGCTGTCCCAACAGCAATCCCTGCTTCAGCGCATTTCTCCTCGGGCTCGATCCCGGAACCGGCGCGCTGCGCTATGGATCCTTCCTGGGCGGCGTGAAGAATACCATGGCGTCGGGATTGGCCTTCGACGCCTCCGGCGACATCTACGTCACCGGCAGCACGCAGCTTCCGCTCTCCAGCAGCCTGGGCAGCGTCACCAATACCTACGCGCCAGGCGGCGGAGCCACCGCGGGTGGCAGTGACGTCCTGGTGGCGCGCCTGCATCTCAGCGGGAGCACCCTCACGCCGGCGTACATCACCGTAATTCAGGGCGAGCTGGATGACGGTGGCGCCGGCATCGCGCTCGATGGGTCTGGCAATGCCTACGTCATTGGCGGAACCGCGTCGGCGCATCTGCCCGTCACCTCCACCGCATTCCAGTCCACCTACACCAATACAGGCGGCACCGATTGTGCGTGGCCCCCGTATGCGGAGTCGGCGCTGCCCAGCGCTTGCGGTGCTGCCTTCGTCGCCAAGCTGAACGCAGGCACCGGAACGCTCTCGTTTCTCACCTATCTCGGTGGAAGCAATCAGACCTGGGGACAGTCCATCGCGTTGGATACGCTTGGCAAAATCTGGTTGGCTGGAGTCACCTCCGCGCCGGATTTCCCGTTCTCTGCGGACGCCTACAACGAATCGCAGGGCTTTACCCTGGCCACTCCATTTCTGGCGACAATGTCTACCGATGGTTCCACGCTTCCCTTCGCGTCGCCTATCGCCTCCTATTTCGGTCGCGGGTCCGATCTCAAAATCGACGCCAACAACAACGTCTATGTCACCGGACACGCCAACTTCGCCCCCTCCACTCCCGGTGTCTATGCTCCGAACTCGGCGTCCTTCATCCCGGTGTTCGTCCAGAAGTGGAACAGTGGACCGCAGCCCGTGGTTCAGCTCTCCGCCACGTCCCTCACCTTCCCTTCCACCCCGTATGGCGGAGCCTCCGCACCGCAGTCCGTGACCCTGCAGAATACCGGCTCCGGCGCGATGGAGCTCGCAATCCAACTCACCACCGCAACCTACGACGCCACGCTGCCGCCAGGCTTCTCGGAATCGAACAACTGCGGAACGTCGCTGGCTGCGGGAGCCTCCTGCACCATCACGGCAGCCTTTCAGCCGGCGCTGCCTTCACCCACCTGCCTCCCTGCGAACGGATGCTATCCCGGCAGTCCCAGTGGCGTCATCGTCATCCAGACCAATGCCGCAACCGGCACCAGTACGATCAATCTCGCAGGCACGCCGGGACACGGCGCCGCCGTCGCGGTCGTTCCAGACCCCATTGTCTTCGGACCGCAGGCGGCGGGCACCGCCAGCGCGTCCACCTACGTCGAGATTCAGAGCGAAGGGGACACCGAGCTCATCGTCAACTCGGTCTCGATTGCCGGGCCGAACGCCGCTGACTTCCAGATCACTTCCAACGGCTGCACCAACCCCGTTCCACTGGGAGAGATCGGATGCGACGTCCAGGTGGCCTTCAGCCCCTCGGCCACAGCCACTGGCACGCGCACGGCGGCGCTGATTGTCACCGACAACGCCGGCGACAGCCCGCAGACCGTTCCCATGTCTGGTTTGGTCACCGGTCCGGGCACGGCTCTCATCGTCACGCCGGGACCGCTGTACCTGGGGCCGGCTGCCATCGGCGCGCCGAGCACAAGCAGCCAGGCCAATGTCACGCTCACCAACCCCTCCACCGACACGCCCATTCAGGTCACGGCGCTCACCTTTGCCGGCGCCAACGCGGCAGACTTCTTCACCGCCCGCGGATCCTGTTCTGCCGGATCATTGCCTTTTACGGTCGCGCCGGGCACAAGTTGCTTTATCGCGGTCCAGTTTTTGCCGCTCTCCGGAACCCACGGTCTGCGCACCGCAACCCTCACCCTGACCACCAATCCTGCCGTCGCGGGGCTTCCGGTGATTGCGCTGTCAGGCGACGCCGTCACCAATAGCGACACGGGTGTCAGCCTGATCAGCGTGCCCCAGCCACAGGACTTTGGCAGCATTCAAGTCGGGCAGTCGTCCTACCCGGAACAGAATCTCATCGCGATCAATGCGCAGGCGCCCATACCCTGCGCGGGTGGCGCCACCACCTGCGGCGGCCCGCTCACCATTTCCTCGTTCGCCACCGGCCTCAGTGACTACCAGGTTGTCTCTCTGACCTCGGAGCCCTACTGCACCAACCCTCCACTCACCATTCCCGCCGGAAACTACGGTTGCACGTTCGAAATCCTCTTCAGTCCCAGCGCCGTCGGCAACCGGAATACGACCCTCTCGATCAATTCGAATGACCCCATGGGACCGACCATCATCCCGCTGTTCGGCACCGGGCTGGCGCTCCCGCTGGGCAACGTGTCTGCAACCCAGCTCAACTTCGGCAGCTCTGCCATCGGGGTTGCCAGCCTGCCAATGTCGTTTACCCTCCTGAACGTCGGGCAGACGAACCTCAGCGTATCGTCTGTCACCGCGACCGCCCCCTTCAGCGTCGCTTCCAACGGCTGCCCGTCTTCGCTGGCCCCCAATGCTGCGTGCACCATCTCCGCGGCATTCACGCCACCCACGGCCGGACCCTTTACCGGCACACTGACCATCACGGATAACGACACCTTCGACGCGCAGCAAACCGTTGCGCTCAGCGGAACCGGCGCCACCGGCCCGTATCTCCGGCTCTCCACCACTTCCATTAACTTCGGCAACCAGCTGGTGAACACCGCCAGCGATGCGCAGACCGTTACCCTGGCCAACACCGGCGACACCACCATCAGCTTTCCTACAAACGCTTTGAGCGCCCGCGGAGATTACATCCTCCAGGACACCAGCTGCGGCAGCTCGCTCGCGCCACGCGCAACCTGTGTCATCAACCTGCAATTCAAGCCGGTTGTGGACTTCTCCGACCCCGGAATCCTGCTGGTCACGGACAGCGCTCCGGGGAGCCCGCAAGCGGTCGACCTGATGGGCAGCGGAACCACCTCCGCCTCCAACCCAACCATCACCCTCACCTCCTCCGCGAACCCAACAGCGCAGGGACTGCCGGTCACCTTTACGGCTACGGTGGCTGGAACCAACGGCCAGCCCGTGCCGACCGGCACCGTCAGCTTCTACGACGCCTATGGGACCATCGGCACGATGCCGCTGAACAGCAACGGACAGGCAAGCGTCACCACCACCCTCGTTGTGGGGACCTATTTCGTCAATGCAATCTACAA
This sequence comes from uncultured Acidobacteriaceae bacterium, assembly GCA_963764735.1. Classification (GTDB taxonomy): domain Bacteria; phylum Acidobacteriota; class Terriglobia; order Terriglobales; family Acidobacteriaceae; genus Edaphobacter. Next base: position 2,236,628 of record CAVXTS010000002.1, on the reverse strand, counting down.
CGGAAGCTCAAACTACAACTCGGTCAGCTCCAGCGTGCTGACGGAAACGGTCTACGCAACCTCCAACAACGCGACCGCTACCGCGCTCATCTCTTCCACCAACCCATCCGCTTTTGGCCAGACCGTGGTCTTCACCGCTGCCGTTACTCCCACCGGAAGCGGCTCCCAGCCCTCGCCCACCGGCAATGTCATGTTCCTCGACGGCACCACCACCATCGGCATGGCGGCGCTGAATGGAGCTGCGCAAGCCCTGCTGCAGACATCCTCTCTCAGCCTTGGATCGCACAACCTGTCCGCCATGTATGCGGGCAGCGCGATCTATAACGGTTCCACCTCATCCACCCTGGTTCAGGTGGTGAACGCCGCCACCGGAACCGCAACCACCACCAGCCTTGCGCCCTCGGCAAATCCTGCTTCCTCCGGGCAGCCGGTCGTCTTCACTGCAACCGTCTCCGGCGCTGGAGGAACCCCGACCGGCACGGTGACCTTCCTAAGCGGCGCCACCGTCCTCGGGTCGACGTTGCTCAACGGCGGACAAGCTTCTTTTGCCTCGGGAGCATTCGCCGCAGGCGCTTATTCCATTACGGCGGTCTATGGTGGCGATGCAACCTACGCGGGTTCCACTTCGGCCGTGCTTAACGAGACCGCCACCTCGCCGCCGTACATCTGGCTCGCCAACGGCGACCAGACGCTCTCCCGGTTCGGCGTCACCGGCCTCATCTTCTCGCCGCCCGCGGGCTACTCCGGCGGAGGGCTCAGTGCAGCGGTCGACGCTGCCGGCAACATCTGGTCCGGTGGCTCGGGCAGCGTCACCATGCTCAACAGCTACGGCGCCGGCGCCCAGACCTTTACCGGCGGCGGCATTGCCACGCCGGTATCCATCGGCATTGCCGGCGACGGCTCCGTGTGGATCGCAAATACCAACAGCACCGTCGCAACCCTTGCCAACAGCGGCTCAGCGCTTTCGCCGGCATCCGGCTACAACGGCGGTGGCCTCGATTCGCCTACCGGGCTCGCCATCGACGGATCCGGCAACGTCTGGGTCAGCAACGCCGGCGACTCTTCGCTGACCGAGTTTGTGGGCGCCGCCTCCCCCGTGGTAACGCCGCTCGCTGCCGCAGTCAAGAACAACAATCAGGGAGGCCAGCCATGATCCGCTTCCGCTTGCCCCGGCCATTGCCCCGACCATTGCCTCGCTCGTTGCCCACGGCGGCGAAGCTCGCCCTGATCCTCCTGGTCAGCGCCATCGTCACCGGCTGCGGCGCCGGCATCGATACGGAAATCACCAAAGCCGCACCCGCCCCGGCAACCAGGCCCATCCAGGGCGTGGTTCGCGGCGGCCAGCAAGCGGTCTCCGGAGCGACCATCCAACTCTATGCGGCGACCACTCTGGGCTACGCCGCTCCGGCCACCGCGCTGCTCACTGTGCCGGTCATGACGGCCTCCGACGGCACCTTCTCCATCACGTCGGACTACAGTTGCACCGGCGTCGATCAGGTCTACATCGTCGCCACCGGCGGCAATCCTGGTCTGGGCGGCAGTGCCAACAACGCCGCCCTCGCCCTGATGGCCGCGCTCGGCTCCTGCGCCACGCTGCAGGCGAACGCCGCAACCACCTTCATCAATCTCAACGAAGTGACCACGGTTGCCGGCGCCTGGTCGCTGGCCCAGTTCATGAGCTCGCCCATCAACGCGGGCACCTCATCCACAAATGTCACCGGGCTCGAGAATGCGTTCGCGACCGCCAACAAGATCGCGAACTTCACCACCGGCTCAGCTCCAGGACCCGCCTTGCCCACCGGCGCGACCCTCTCGGTCGCCGAAGTCAACACCCTGGCCGATATCCTCGCATCCTGCGTCAATTCCAGCGGCGCCACCACCTCCGGAACTCCCTGCGCCCAACTCTTTGCCGCCGCCACTCCGCCCGGCGGCTCCGCGCCCACCGATACGCTCACGGCCGCGCTGAACATCGCCCGCTTTCCCGGCAACAACGCAGGCTCGCTCTATGCGCTGGCTGCGGGCTCTGCCGTCTTCCAGCCCACGCTCCTGTCCCCGCCCGCCAACTGGCTCATCGGGATTCATCACACCGGCGGCGGTCTCAGCCAACCCACCGCGGTCGCCGTGGACGCGACCGGCAACATCTGGGTTTCGAACTCCGCCAACAGCGTCAGCGAATTCTCGCCGCTTGGCGCCGCAATATCGCCGGCCGGCGGATACACCGGCGGGTCGCTCTCCGCGCCCTCCGCCATCGCCATCGACCTCTCCGGCGACGCCTGGGTCACCAACTCTACCGGCGCCAGCGTCACCCGCTTTGCCCCACTCGGCGCTTCCCCCACCAACTTCAACAACGGAAACTTCAACTCCCCATCCAGCATCGCCATCGATGGCTCCGGCGAAGTCTGGGTCGGCAACAGCGGCAACAGCACCGTCAGCGGACTCACCAGCGCCGGTCAGCCGCTCCCGTCAACTCCGTTTTCCGGCGGCGGCCTCAGCAATCCATCCGCAATTGCCATTACCGCCCACTAGTCTGGCGTCTCTGAAGTTTGTTCCCGAATTGAATTGTCATCCTGAGCGCAGATTGGCGCGCGTTTGCGCCAATCGGGGTCGAAGGACCTGCGGTTGGAACCTCGACTTATGCAATCAACTTCAGAGACGCCACACTAGCGCAGTTCCACACCGGGGGTATCCGGTGCGCACAAGGTCTCGCACTGCGTGGAATTTCGCCGAGGCCACAGTAATTGTGAAACTGCGCTGGCAGCGCTGCCCTACGCCTCTTCATGCACGCTGAACCGCTCCGCCAGCAGGTTCAGCATCCATGTCCAGCCTTCCTTGTGCCGCTCGCCCATCTCTTCGGGCAGATTGCTGTGGCGCAGCGTCACCTCGGTCTCGTCGCCCAGCCCCTGGAATGTCAGCGTCACCACCGACTCCCACCCGAGCGTCGCCTCCGACACCCACGTGTACTCCACCGCACCCGCACGACTGGCATCCGGCCCGCCGCGTCCTGGCCGCTCGATCCGCAGGAAACGCCCATAGTGCGACCACGTCCTGCCCTCATGCTCCACCCCGAAGTTGAACAGGCCGTCCACGGCCGGATGGATCACCAGCCGCGACACCCCATACCACGGCCCGCCCGGGCTGGCCGGGTCCATCCACACGTCGAAGACCTTTCCCGGCGCGGCGGAAATCGTGCGGGCTACCGTAACTTCCGTGGCGTTCATCGCGGATTCTCCAACCCCGGCAAGCTACTTGCCGATATCAATCTTCAGCGTGATGTTGAAGGTGGCCCGCGTGTCAAACGAGCTCAGGTTTTTTACGGAACTCTTCTTCCCGTCGGCCTGGGCCCACAACTCGTAGTCGGTATTCTGCGCCAGTTGGCCAAAGCGGTAGCTGCCATCGTCGGCCGCAATGTAGCTCTTCACTTCCAGCGTATGGCCGTCCTTCAGGTACACGGTGGCGCCCTTGATTCCGGTATCGGACTTATCCACCACTTTGCCCTGGACCACGCGCTCGGTCTTCGTTTGCGCCGGCAGCGCCAGCAACGCCGGCAGTCCCAGGCAGCACAACACGGTCGCGCAGCGGGCCAGGCGGCAGATAGAGTAGGCATTGCGAGTGAAAAGGTTCATGCGTGCAATGATACGCGGGCAGGACCCTGCTGTTTGGCTGGCTTCCGTCACGCTTGGCTATTCCTCGTCCTCGTCGGCTGCCGGCGTGTCTTCCTCGTCGTCGTAGGCCACCACATCCACGGGAGCAAGTTCCAGCGGATCAAGCGAGACCACCTCCAACTCCAGTCCGCACTCGTCGCACTGCACGGTTTCGCCCTCTTCCACTTCGTCGGCGTCGACTGTGATGGGGGTATCGCATTCAGGACAAACAACAGCCATGATTAAAGCCTCCGAAGCACCTTAGAATATCCATCCGGCCCACGGGATGTCCGTCGGTCACCCGCGACAGGTTTGACGGTCAATGGAACGCAACCGCGCGTTTCGTTCTTGCTGGCTCCCTGGGTGAGCCACATGTGGAACCCGGCAACAAGCCGGATTCCAGGTCGCTTGCGGGCCGGAGATGCAGTTAATGAAATCCGCCTCAGGATACTCGCGCCGTGCGATTTTCCCCAGGCAGAAATCGCGCGGCTTCGGCACACCCGCCACCGATAGTATCGGTACGCGTTGCCCGCCCGTCAAGAGAGACGATTCCCACACCCCCGGGCTTCAACTTCCGCAGATCGTTGCGAATAACGGCTCGTCGCCTCCGGTCACGCCCGCCGGATGTGGTGAAATGGAGGAGAATAGGACGCTGCCCCGATCCGCCTGGACTTGCCGCGAATCCTTCGCAGCGGGGCCGAATCGGGACCAGGTCCGCTTGCCGGCAGAATCGAGAATATGGCGCGCCGCGACTCCATCACGATGAGTTTCCCGCCCTTTGCGGGCATGGTGCGCACGCTGGTGCTCGCCAACACCGTCGTCTTCCTTAGCTACTGGATCCTGTTGTTCTTCGCCCCCGCCGTCGCTGGCTACGTCACCCTCCACTTCATCCTGCAGCCGGACGCCGCCTTCCGCGGCCAGATCTGGCAGTTCTTCACCTACGTCTTCTTCGACGGCAGCCTGCTCAGCTTCGTCATCGACAATCTTTTCCTGTGGCTGCTCGGCGCCATGCTCGAAGGCACCTATGGCCATCGCTGGTTCCGCGACTTCTACTTCGCCTCGTCCATCGGCGGCGGCCTGCTCGCGTCGCTCATCACCTTTACCGGCATCTTCCATCTCAGCCCGGCAATGGCGGGCCTGGGCGCCGGCGGCCCGCTCTTCGCCATCATGGTCGTCTACGGAGTGCGCTTCGGCGACCTCGAGTTCTGGCTCATCCCCTTCCCCGTCCGCATGAAGGCGAAGTACATGGTCGCCCTCTTCATCGTCATCGACCTTGCTCTGCTGCTGCGCTTCGGCGATCCCTTCGCCGCGCTGCTCTCGCTCTCGGGCGGCTTGTGCGGCTATCTTTATCTGCGCTTCGCCTCCCACCGCGGCTTCGCCTTCAGCTTCAGCGAGCAGTTCTACGCCATGCGCAACTCCTGGTACCGCTACAAGCGCCGCCGCGCCGCCCGCAAATTCCAGGTCTACATGGGCAAGCAGGGCCGCAAAGTCCACTTCGATTCGGATGGCCGCTACATCGACCCCGACGAAGAACGCCGCGACCCCAAAGACAAGCGCTGGATGAATTAGCTCAGCCGTCTTACCGGAGACCGCCGCCGCCGGAGCCCCCACAACCCTCTTCATCCCCCCACAACCCTCTTCCCCCCCCACAACCCTTGTCATCCCCCCCACAACCCTCTTCATCCCCCGCAACCCTTGTCATCCCCCGCAACCCTTGTCATCCCCCCCACACAACCCTTGTCATTCTGAGCCATCGGCGAAGAATCCCTGTATCTAATGCCGCTGCCAGTGCCCATCGAAGCCGCGTCGGCCCTCGAACCAACCCGCTCCGCAGCGCGTACAGTATCCTGAACGTGAGGTCCCCCATGCGCAGCCGCCGCAAGACTCGCACCCCCAACAGACCGGCGCAACCCGAGCCGCCCGCCGAAACCCCGCTACAGAGCATCGGTTCGCTCTGCTGCACCCTCATCACGGGCCTGTTCGTCCTCACCTTCGTCGCACAGAATTTCCTCATCCCGTCGGCCTCCATGGCCAGCACCATCCTGGTCGGCGACCACCTCATCGTCGACCGCGTCAGCCTCGCGCCCGCCAACCCCCACACCCCGCACCTGCTCCCCTATCGCCCCCTCCGCCGCGGCGAGCCCGTCGTCTTCTTCAAGCCCGTCCTCGAATCCGACGGTAGCGAAGACATCCTGGTCAAGCGCGTCGTCGGCCTTCCCGGCGACCGCATCCATCTCCGCGACGGCATCCTCTACGTCAACGGAGTCGCGCAGCACGAGCCCTACGCCGCCCAGCCCACCCCACAGACCTTCAACTCCTACCGCGACGACTTCCCCGCCGTCCCGCCCACCGGAGATCCCAACGTCACCGCCACCTGGGCGCTCGACCTGCCCAACCACATCCAGCGCGCAAGTCCCGCGCCCAACTCCGCGCCCGATCTCGTCGTCCCGCCGGACAGCTACTTCGTCATGGGCGACAACCGCACCCGCTCGCTCGACAGTCGCTACTGGGGCTTCGTCCGCCGCCAGAACCTCGTCGGTCGTCCGCTGTTCAACTACTGGTCCTTCCCCACGCCCGACGATCTCGACCGGGCCCCGCTCGCCGACCAGGCCCGCTTCACCCTCTACCAACTCACCCACTTCTTCAGCGAAACCCGCTGGCGCCGCACCCTCCACCCCATCGACTGAACCGCCTCCCCGCCCCCACGTTTTGCTCAAGGGCACGGATTTAGCGGGTGCTGAAAAAGTCGCTTCTGGCGCGGGAGCTGATCCGGATGGCGGATCTTTCGCTGGCGGCACCGAGCGCGTCGTTTATGCAATCAGGATTTTTGGGGGTCCCTGTGACTCTGGGGTGGCAATCCCACATCTCAGAGGCGAGATGTGGGCCACTGGCTAAATTGTCCGCTTCTCAGAGGCGAGATGTGGGGCATTGGCTAATTGCCCGCTTCTCAGTGCTGGCTGCAATCGATCCCGCCACCCATTACACGGTTATGCCGTCACCCTCTGCAACGTTATGCCGCCACCAGATTGGGCAGTCAAAATATCATCCACGCCGCAGGCAAGATCGGGAAAATCGTAGTTTCTCAAAACCACGTATTTCGGCAGATTCGAGAAGCGAAGGGAAAGAAACGGCTATGTGACGGCGCATTTGGGTCGCAAATCACCATGGCCCCGTACTTTTCGCGCGACGGATGAGGTGGATTAGCAGAGTCAGATGGGCGCTTGACAAAATTAGGTTGGCAGCGCAAACTGGTTGGCATTGTTCGGATGAGTGACAGAACGGCAATGCTCTCCATCCGAATGTCCCTTTGCCGAATGATAGAGGTACGACTATGGAACGAATCGAAAGACTCTTGGAACGGCCGAAGTTCTACAACAATGTCGATGGCGTGGGAGAGTTGGGAACTGGCTTTATGATGCTCGGATTTGCGCTGCTGACCTGTCTGCAAGTGCATTCACCAGAGAGCGCCATTTGGCACAAAATGTACATGTTCATTCTTTGGATTGGCGCGATGACCGCAATCATTCATTACGGGAGCAAAGCGATCAAGGAGCGCATCACGTATCGGCGGACAGGATTTGTTGAATACAGAAAGAGGAATCGCATATGGCCGGCGGTGATCGCGTTCTTCGTTTCGGCGCTGGTTGCGGCAGGACTCGCCTTCGCAGTCCGTGCTCGGTGGGAGATCGGTGATCAGCGTCTGGGACTGACGGCGCCAGTCGCTTTGATCGGCCTCCTCTTTGCGGTTGCCTATGGTTACGGGATTGCGAGATCGGTCCGCTGGAAATGGACTGTGGTGGCCGTGATTGCGCTCTGCTCCGTCGTGATCGCGATGCTTCCGGCGGCCTGGGCCGGAGCTATCGTCGGGAGCCCGTCCAATGCTGGCCCTTTTTCATCTGGGACTGTCGGTGCGTGGCTGCTGACTATGTTGGCTTACGGCGCGATCCTGATCATTTCGGGTGCGATCAGTTTTGTACTGTACCTGCGCCATACGCAACCTCCTGCTGAGTCGAGCGAATGAACCAGCACATTCGCAAGCTTGCGGAGATTGACCGCGTGATTCATGAGCCAGGGCGGCTGATGATTGTCGCGCTGCTGTACGCAGTGGACAAAGCCGACTTTCTGTATCTGCAGCACGAGACGGAGATGAACAAGGGCACGCTGTCCAGCCATCTGTCGCGATTGGATGAGGCCGGTTATGTGGAGGTGGTGAAGACTTACCGGGGTAGAATACCGCAGACGTTGCTGCATTTGACCGACCCGGGCCGGAAGGCCTTTGAACAGTATCGGCGCAAACTCAAGGGTGCGCTATAAGTGTGGAGTGGAAACATCTCGACCGGCAATCCTACCTTGTCAATCTCGAACCTACGGTAAAGTTGGGGTTGCGCCCCTAAATCGGCGTTTTGGCTAAGTGAGATTGATTGCCGCCCGCCGGGTCGTCCGAACTTCGATGAAACACCGCATCTCAACAGATTCACCAAAGAAAGAGCCGTTTGTGAAATACGGGCTCGGGGACGTGTTCAGACACGGAGATTTCAACCTGAAGGTTAGAGCCTTGTGGGTCCATGGATGATGCAAGTTCATCCACTGACAACGGCTGCCCGGACGTCTTCAGGAAGTGCTTTGAAAACCAGACGGTTCCCTGCGAGTCTTGGCTCCATGTCCCGTTCGCGTACTTGGTGACATCGTTGCGAGTGAGTGTCTGAGCAAAAGAATGGTCGTCGTTGAGGGTCAGTGTCGCAATCACGTCTGGCTCATCGCCTTTATACGTTCCGACGGGCGAATTTCCGGCGCTAGTCTTGCCGTACCAAAGGACGTGATACTGCCGCAGTCTCAATGAGGTGAATAATCCCAGCATCTTATGGATGTCGCAGAAAGTAGTCCCATCTGGTTCAACCTCATCACCTGTAACTACAAGGAACTCCTGCGAGAAAGAGAGGCCACCCTCCCCAACGTGTCGCCACGTTCCTTCAGCTTGCGTCTCGTCGTTTCCAAGCCGTCGTGTCTGTCGGAATGTGTGGTTTGCATTGAGAATGAGTGTCGAGCTTTCCCCGTTCCGCTCAAACCTATATGTACCGGTGGCGACGCCATCTCCATAATCCATGGCTGCGACACCCCAGGCTAAAAGACAGACTAGAGCAACTAAAGTTCCTCCGATTACGACTAGCCATCTCCTCATTTCGCGCGGTGCCTCAGCATCAGGATATAGCCGAGAGACACGCACCTCCCGTGAGTCGGGGTTTAGTCTAATTGAGATTTTTGCCGCAGGATATACACTCTGGTCAGCCGGATGGATGCCGGCGCGGTCAGTTGATTCCCAGCAAGACCCCTAGCAGATTTTGCGCCTGTTCCAAAACCGCGTCTGGCGCTCGATCATAGAACTCAGCTCGGCGAACCTGCCAGTCCATGCTTTTGACATGGTCGGTGAGCACGCAGCCATCCCGTCCCTTGATATGAACACGCAGGGCAAAGGGATAGGGTTTGATCACGGACGTCAAAGGGCAAACAATTGCCAGGCCTGCTGCCTTATTGTATTTCCTGCTGGTCAGTACCAGAGCGGGCCGGCGCTTTGCCTGTTCCCGGCCTGCTTGGGGATCGAAGTCGAGATAAACGACGTCCCCCACGTCTGGAACGTATGCAGCCTTCACCATTCAACAACTTCGTTTCCGGCCGTTCCGATTAGGCCTATTTCGTTCTCCGAATAACGGTTCTCAGGCGTAATTTGCGAGACCAGGTCATCCAGTGTGGGAAAAGCACGTTTGATTCGCACCGTGCCCGCTTCATCCACTTCAAGACGAATGCGGTCCCCTTGTTGGAAACGCGCCTCGGCAGCGACCTGCTTTGGCAAGCGCACCGCCAAGCTGTTTCCCCACTTCATCACCGACGCCTCCATGCTTGACCTCCGTATCTACATTGTATCATTTATGCGCGGCTACTGTTTAGGATGTCCTGCCCCTGAATCGGGATTTTCGGCAACTATGGCCTACGGAGCAAAATCTGGTGGTTGTTTCGCCATAGGAGCTTCAAATCCTCTGGTCTCGGTGGTGGGATCGGATTGCACGGGGTGGCGGGATTCGGGTGAAACAGGTGGCGGGATAACTTTGCAGCGCTATGTCTCAGGGTCACGGCATAACATTGCCGGAGGTGGCGGCATAAGAGTGAAGCCAGCAGATAGCCCGGGACTTTTAGTCCCGGCATCACAGGCCCAGAATCAACGCGGGCTTTAGAGGATGCTGAAAAAGTCCGTGCCGCGCGCTTTTGGGATTAGCAGCGCGCGGTAACTCGCGTCAATTCAATCGGGGTTTTAACCCGGCCTCCGTTTCCGTGCCACATTGACTTTTTCATCACCCTCTTTAGCCCCTGCGACATGCTTCTCATCACTCTCCGTGCCAGACCACTCCCTTTTCAGCACCCTCTTTATCCATGCCGTAAAACCTTGCGTCTGCACCCCGGCTTGAGCCGCTGAGGGCAACGTTCATGCCGGGCACGCTTCCCAAGCCAGGTCTTCTTCTGCCCGCTCGCGGCGCCGTCTCGCGTTCCTGCCTCATCGCATGGGTGCGACATCCCAGCGCCCTCAAAATTTTTTGTCAAGGCCCCTCACCTGTGCAAAAGCCGTCCTCAATCCACAAAGCACGCGACATCAAATTTCGCCCCAAAGTACAGTTGAGTTATGGGGTATCTGCTATCATTAACTTAGTCGATTAAACCAAGCAGACTCGGCATCGCGCCGGGTCTTTGCAGTTAAATCACCGGGCAAATCTGCCAAGCCAGATATCCCCGGACTTGATCCCGGATCCAGCACGGATCTGATCCAGATCGAACCGCTGTCGAATGAGGATTTTGGGACCATGATCCCGGAACCCGGAGGTGGGGGGGTGGGGGGGTACGCGGGGCAGTCAGCCACCCCATGGAGAAAAATGCGACGGCGCGCTCGTCGCGCGGTATCGTGGATGCGGTTCGTTTTCGCGAAGATCGCGTTGCTTCCAGCAAAAAGCTGGTGGCCGGAAACGATTCGAGCCGCGAGGGTGAGATGAGATTCCGCTGGGCAGGTGTGGTTCTGGTGTCGGTGGGGATGAGTCAATTTGCAGCAGCGCAGACGACGGCAGCCGGGCCAGCCCCCGCGGCAGCGACTCCGGTCGTGGCGGCGACCCCGCCCATGGGCTGGAACAGTTGGGACTCCTACGGCCTGACCGTCACCGAGGACCAGTTCCGCGCCAACGTTAAAGTGCTGAACAACGCGCTGAAGCAGTTCGGCTACGACTACGCGGTCATCGACGAGGGCTGGTTCTTCTTCAATCCCCGAGGATCGCCCGCATCCCGAGCAACTCGTCTACGCCATCGACGCCAATGGCCGCTATGTCCCCGTCCCCGCGCGCTTCCCGTCGGCCGGGCCCGCCGCCGCGCCGCAAACGCAAGCCGCGACGCCGCCGAACGCCACCGCCTACAAGCTGCTGATGACCCAGGAGGCGACCACCTTCAAACCGCTTGCGGACTGGGTGCACGCGCAGGGACTCAAGTTCGGCATCCACATTGTGCGCGGCATCCCGCGCGCCTCGGTGGAGCGCAACCTGCCCATCGCCGGCAGCGCCTTCCACGCAGCCGATGCCGCGGACACCACCGATGCCTGCCCGTGGGACCCGACCAACTGGGGCGTCCAGAATAACGCCGCCGGCCAGGCCTGGTACGACTCGCTGATCAGCCAGTACGCCGGCTGGGGCGTCGACTTCCTGAAGGTCGACTGCATCGCCTCGCATCCGTACAAAGTCGATGAGATTCGCATGATTCGCAAAGCGATCGACAAAACGGGCCGGCCGATGGTGCTCTCGCTCTCGCCCGGGCCAACCTCGCTGGACAACGCCGCCGAGGTGGGCCAGCTCGCGCAGATGTGGCGCATCTCCGACGACTTCTGGGATGTGTGGTCGTCCGACAAGCCGTGGCCGCAGAGCCTGACCGGCCAGTTCGAGAAGACCGCGGCCTGGGCGCAGTACGCCAAGCCCGGCAATTGGCCCGACGCCGACATGCTGCCGCTGGGCCAGATCGGCCCCGTCCCCGGCTATGGCAAGCCGCGCGTCAGCAACTTCAGCCGCGACGAGCAGCAGACCCTGATGACGTTGTGGGCGATGGCCCGCTCGCCGCTGATCGTCGGCGCCAACCTCACGCAGATGGACGACGCTACATTCAAGCTGCTGACCAACCGCGACGTCCTCGCCGTCGATCAGATGGCCACGCGCAGCGGCCAGGCCATGCACTCCGGCGACATCGTGGCGTGGACTGCGGACCTGCCCGCCAGCTTTCCCGATGGCTACACCACCGCGCTGGCGCTCTTCAATGTCGGCGAAGGCATGGTCACCATCTCCGCCAACCTCGAGATCTACGGCCTGGACGAGGACACTGCCTATCACGTCCAGGACGCATGGACCGGCAAGAGCCTCGGCAAGCTGAAATCCGTCGACAACCTCTCGCTGGAACCGCACACCTCGACGCTGCTGCTGCTGAAGAAGTGAAGACCAGGTGGTAGGCTCGCACCGAGCATGCCCTGGCTCTCACGCCCGTGGAATTCTCTACTCGAGCATCGGACGGTCTGGAACGATCTCCCGGCTGGGAATGTGCCGATCCAGCATGTCAATCTCGCGCAGCAGGTCCTTCGGGTGCAGCGGCTTTTGCAGCAGGCGAAAGTCGTAACCATCGGCGCGCGCCCGGCGCAGATGGTCTTCCGTAGAAGCCGTGAACAGCAGGACCCTGCATTCCGGCAGACACCTCACCGTGCGGATCGCCAGCTCCACGCCGGAAAGCTGGGGCATCATGATGTCGCTGATCAGCAGGTCGGGCGGATTCGCCTGCATATGCTCCAGCGCTTCCAGCGGATTCGTGAACGCGGCCACGTCGAATCCTTCGCGGCCAAGGATCAGCGACAGCGATCTCGTGATCCCTGCCTCATCATCGACAACACAAACCATGGAAATCGTACGGGTGAGTGGTGACATCGCACCTCACAGAGTTTTGAGAAGAAGGGAGAAATTTCCGCCTCACCAGGACTTCTTTCCCGCTGCCGTATCTAAGTCGCAGATTCCTGGTCGCTTTGGCAGTGAGACACACGAAAGGTGCAACTGCCATGCCAAACCGGGCGCCCGGCTTGGCGAAAAGAGTTCCTGTCGGAGGGATCTGTGCTCCAGTCGACTGAGCCGAGCGCAAGCCGGCAGACCGGATTCCTCTCCTGCAATCTGCGCGGCATGTGAGATGCTGGAGGAAAGGACCCTGGAATGCCGCAGATTTACACCATCGGCCACTCCTCGCACAGTGCGGAGCACTTCGTGGAGTTGCTGGGGCAGCACGGCATCGAGGTCCTGGTGGACACCCGGTCTGCGCCTTACTCGCGGTACTCGCCGCAGTTCGATCGAGAGTCGCTGCGGGAGTCGATTGCAGCCGCCGGAATGAAGTACCTGTTCCTCGGCGACCGAATCGGCGGCCGGCCCAGGGACGAAAGCGACTACGACGACAAGGGCCGCGCCCGCTACGGGAAGATGGGCAAGGACAAGGACTTTCTGGAGGCTATCGCTCGCCTGGAGCATGGCGCCGCCGACTTCCGTGTCGCCCTGATGTGCAGCGAGGAAGATCCTGCCCACTGTCATCGCCGCCTGCTCATCGGACGGGTTCTGGCGGAACGCGGCACTGAACTGCTCCACATCCGCGGCGACGGCCAGGTGCAGGACGAGGCTGCGGTGGTGGCGGCATCGGGAAAACTGCTGACCGTGACCCAGCCCGCACTCTTCTCAGATCTGGACGAGGACAAATGGAGATCTACAGCATCGGTTTTACCCAAAAATCGGCAGCCCAGTTCTTCGGTGCGCTGAAGCAGGCCGGCATTCGCCGCCTGATGGATATACGCCTCAACAACACCTCACAACTCGCGGCCTTCGCCAAAGCCTCCGACCTGCCCTTCTTCCTGCGCGAGTTGTGCGATGCCGATTACGTCCACGAGCCGCTGCTGGCGCCGACGCAGGAGATGCTCGTCACCTACAAGAAACGCAAGGGCGACTGGGCCGTGTACGAGCAGGAGTTCCTGGCACTGATGGCCCAGCGCGATATCGCGAACGCTCTCGACCGCAAGAGCTTTGCGCGGCCCACCGTGCTCCTGTGCAGCGAACCGACTCCCGAACACTGCCATCGCCGCCTGGTGCTGGAGTACTTGCAGCAGCGCTGGGAGGGGGTAATAATTCGTCATCTCTAGCGTCGAGCTTCACCAAAATGCCAAGCAAGGAAATCATTTGTCTCGCATATTCGCGAAAGGACGGAGGCAGCTGCTTCGCCGGCATTGATCTGGCCGCCCGCAAGTGGGTTCGAGCGACCGGCGCCCACCCGAACGGGGCCCTGGCAGATAACGACTGCTTCATGCAAGATGCGGCCGGCAAGTTTGTACTTCCTCGCATTCTCGACGTAATCGAAATTGATTTCTCGCACGCCGACCGAAGCCTGCACCAACCGGAGAACTGGAAGATCTCGGGCGCGGAGTTCAGACTTCTCCGCCGCGCCGGCGCCGACGAATTTGAAATGCTTCGACAGACTCCCGTTGACGATCCCGAGCTGTTTCGCGGCTACGAACGTTTAATTGCAGTGGAGGATCTCGAATCTCGCCCTCCCGAGTATTCGTTGGCGCTGGTCCGTCCGTCCACACTTCGATGGCATCCCGAGCTTGACGGGTACCGGCGCAAGCGGTTCAGAGGAACATTTGGGATATCCGGAGCGACTTATTCCCTCCCACTCACCGACGACGAGTTCGCGGCGAGGCTGTCAAAACAAGAAGATCAAGAAGGGACGAGCAGGTGCGTCAGCACATCGAACGACCTCTTGCTAACGATCAGCCTCGGAGATCTGTTCCATGGCTCCTACTACAAGCTGATCGCCGGTGTGGTCGAATTGCCCGCCGCCAACGGCTGATTGGACTCCGGCGAAGACGGTAGCTAAAGCGGCAGTTCGTTGTGGGATCCAGGACGCACCAGTTCAAGCGCCGTGGAGTCCGGCTTGCGGTAGATCGGCACCAGATTCCGGCTTCTGCACCATCGAGCGGAGGATCGGCTTGTCCCGCCTACACGGCGCGCATCGGCATGTCCAGCACCCTGCCCGTGGTCCGCGCGGAGTGCGACAGCATGGCGGAAACCTCCGCAGCCGCCACCGGCCGGCTGAAGAAATACCCCTGGATTTCATCGCACCCGCGGTCGCGCAGAAAGGAGAGCTGCGTCTCCTTTTCCACGCCTTCGGCAATCACGCGCAACTTCAGGCTCTTTGCCATATTGATGATAGCGACGGTGATTACCGCGTCGTCGGGGTCCGCATCCAGGTCGCGGACAAACGAGCGATCGATCTTCAGCTTGCTCACGGGGAACTGCCGCAAGTAGCTCAGGCTGGAATAGCCCGTCCCAAAGTCGTCGATGGCGAGTTTCAATCCCATCTCCTTCAACTCCTGCAGCACGGAGAAGGTCACATCCGCACTTTGCAGCAGCAGGCTCTCGGTCAACTCCAGTTCCAACTGTTGCGGCGGCAGCCCGGTCTGTTGCAGTACGTCCCGGATCAGCGCAACAAAACCCTCCTGGCGAAACTGCACGGCCGACACATTCACCGCCATCGGCCCCGCCAACAGGCCCTGCTTCTGCCATTGCCGCGCCTGCGCGCATGCGGTCCGCAGCACCCATTCGCCGATCGGCAGAATCAGCCCGCTGTTCTCCGCAATCGAGATGAACCTGTCCGGCATCACCAGGCCCATCTCCGGATGCTGCCAGCGAATCAGGGCTTCCACCCCGGCGATCCTGCCGCTCTCAATGTCCATCTGCGGCTGGTACACCAGGAAGAATTCCCCGCGCTCCAGCGCCCGCCGCACGCTGCTCTCGATGGTCGATCGCTCCAGCGCCTGCAGGTGCATCTGTTGGGTAAAGAAGCGGAAACTGTTGCGCCCCTCTTCTTTAGCGCAATACATCGCGGTGTCGGCATTCTTGATCAGCGTTTCGCCGTCTGCGCCGTGTTCCGGAAACAGGCTGACGCCCAGGCTGCAGCCGATGTTCAAGGCGCGGCCCTGAATGGTGAAGTCTCTGACCAGCGCCCTCATGATGCGTTCGGCCGCCCGGCCCGCCGCGGCCACGTCCTTCACGCTGTTCAGGACCAGGATGAATTCGTCGTCGCCGATCCGGGCCACCGTATCCTGTTCGCGCGCGCAACTCTTCAACCGCTCGGCAACGCTCTTCAGCAGTTGGTCGCTGAACTTCTGGCCCAGAGAGTCGTTGAGGATCTTGAATCGATCCAGATCCAGGAACAGCACCGCGACCCGCTCCTGTTTCCGCCGCGCGCCGGCCAGCGCATTGTCCAGCCGATCCTGCAGCAGGGCGCGATGCGGCAGCCCGGTGAGCGGATCGTAGTAGGCCAGGAAGTTGCTCCGTTCCTCCGCGGTCTTGCGGTCGGTAATATCGCGAAAGTACCAGATCCTGCCCCGATATCTGCCCGCTGAATCGACCATCGGCCCGGAGTACTGCTCCAGCGTCTTTCCATCCTTCAACCGGATCTCGTCCCGGCTCTTTTCTTCCCGATGGCGATAGAGATAGGAGGCCTTCTCAAGGAAGGCGTCCCGGTTTTCCACCATGTCCGCTACGCGTTCGCGCACGGGAAGATCGTTGTTGGCGTTAAGCAGTTCCGCCGGTACTCCAAAGAGTGCCCCGAACTGCCGATTTACCAGGAGTATGCGGCCCGAATCGTCGACCGCAAGGATACCGTCGATGGTCGTCTCCGCCTGCGCCTCTAGCAGCGCGGTCTTGAAAAGCAGCGATTCTTCGGCGCGCTTGCGCTCCGCGATGTCGCGTACCATGCCCAGCACCAGCTTTTTGCCGCTCAGCGTCAACGCCGTCAGGCACACATCTGCGGGGAAGGTCTCGCCATTCTTGCGCTGGTGCACCCACTCGAAGCGCTCTTTGCCAGTTCGGAAGGCAGCGGCAGCCCGGCGCGCTGCCTCGGCCAGGGAAGGCGTGCCATCGGGTTGGGTCGGCGGCGCCATAGTGGCCGGGTGCGGCATCGCTTCTCCGGCCGCGTAGCCGAACATCTGCATCGCTGCCGTGTTGTAATCCAGAATGCGTTCCTCGTCCGCCAGCCAGTAGGCATCGGCCGAGTCCTCAAACAAAGCGCGGTACTTCATCTCGCTGTGCTGCAAAAGCTCCGCCGACCGCTTCTGCTCCGTCACGTCGTAGGCGGCAACCAGCATCGCGTCGATTCCACGGAACCTCAGGCTGTGACAGGAAACTTCGACGTGGAAGATCGAGCCATTCTTTCTGCGATGCCTCCAGACCCCCGGCGTCTGCAGCCCCTCGACGCGTTTCTCTAGATCAGCCAGCAGATCGGGGATATCTTCCTGGGGCCGTATTTCGGCGATTGTCATCGCCAGGAATTCTTGTTCGGTAAAACCGTATTGACGGATCGCTGCGTGGTTCACCGCCAGAAAACAGAGACTTCGACGGTCGAACACCCACATCGGCATGGGGTGGTTTTCGAACAACAGTCGATACCCCTCCTCAGAACGGCGGAGAGCTGCGTGATTTAAACGGTCGCATTCGCGGCAGGCGGCTTCCGAACCGCGCGGCCGGGGAATCTGCCGGGCGGCAGCGGGCGCCGCCACCGCCTCTCCCAACATCTGGGAGACGGCAGTCCAACCCGCGGCCTGTTGCGCCGCTCCAGCCGGGGGATTGACCTTCACCATGCCATCCTGGGGACACATCCTCCGTTGCTTATCGGCAGGTGGCGGCCGAATTTTGAGAGGCAAAAGGCTGAATTGCCCCTAAAATGAGGCGCATGCCGTTCCGCGTTCCCAGAGTGGATCGACCGGCAATCACACGATGGGCCTCGCCACAACCACGGAATTTGATTTGCCTCCGTCTTCGCCGTACCATCGCCGTAAGTGGAAACTCCCCGCGCAAAATCGAAGCCCGGCCCCAACCATGCGCCGGGCCAACCCGCGCCCGAAGCCGACCGCCTGGTCTCCGCTGTGCGCGTCGACGAGGACCAGGCCTTCGAGTTGAAACTCCGCCCCACGCACCTCAGCGAATTCATCGGCCAGGAGAAAGCCAAGGAGCAGCTCGCCATCGCGCTCGAAGCCGCCAAATCCCGGGGCGAGGCGCTGGACCACGTGCTGCTCTTCGGCCCGCCCGGCCTGGGCAAAACCACGCTCGCGACCATCATCGCCAACGAATTGGAGGTTGGCTTCCAGCAGACCTCCGGCCCGGCCCTGCAGATCCAGGGCGACCTGACCGCAATCCTCACCAACCTGCGCGCGCGCCAGGTCCTGTTCCTGGACGAGATTCACCGCCTGCAGCCCGTGCTCGAAGAGAAGCTCTACACCGCGCTGGAGGATTACAAACTCGACATCATCATCGGCCAGGGTCCCGCCGCGCGCACCCACGTGATGGAGATCAAGCCCTTCACGTTTGTCGGCGCCACCACGCGCCCGGGCCTGCTCAGCTCACCACTGCGTTCCCGTTTTGGCATCCTGCTGCGCCTGGAGTTCTACACCGACGACGAACTGCGCATCGTGGTCACCCGCTCCGCCGACGTGCTTGGCGTGCCCATCGACCAGGATGGCGCGGCAGAAATTGCCATGCGCTCCCGCGGCACTCCGCGCATCGCCAACCGCCTGCTGCGCCGCGTTCGCGACTACGCTCAGGTCCGCGCCCACGGCACCATCGACCGCGCCACCGCGCAGGCCGCGCTGGCGCTGCTCGAAGTCGACGCCCACGGCTTCGACGAACTCGATCGCCGCCTGCTGCGCACCATCATCGAGAAGTACGACGGCGGCCCGGTCGGCCTAAACACGCTCGCCGCCGCGCTGGCCGAGGAGCAGGACGCGCTCGAAGAGGTCTACGAGCCCTTCCTCATCCAGATCGGCTTTCTCGACCGCACCCCGCGCGGCCGCGTCGCCACCCGCCTCGCCTACCAGCACCTCGGCATCGATATGCCCCGCAAACTCAGCTTGTTTTGAACTCGCGTGAGTAACGCAAAATATGAGTTGGGACGACCCAGAGCAAGACCCCGAACTCGACGAGCAAGATAGCCCGCGACCTGGGGATGATCCCTCTGTCCAAGAACTGGAGCCGCAACTTCTGTTGCTATTCGATTCCGATCCATCGCAGGTATTCTATGAAACTCAACTCACGGTTCGCTTCGAGGATCGCTACTTTCACTGGGTCACGGCTCGAGCGTTGAAGGAACTGCGGCTGAGCGGCAAGATTTCAGCGACCTGCAGGAGCTATTTCCTGGCACGCCGCTGCGATTCTACTTCCATAGGCGTAACCGCTACTGGAAACGCAGAGCCGAGGAAATTCGCAAGTTGGTTAGGCAGTTCTCTGACCCCGCTTTCACGCCCGGCTTAGGGACTCAAGGCGAGCTGCTGATCGACGCAGGCCTGCCAGAGGTTGGCTTTCTACCACAAGGACGTGATGTGCGTCGCTGGCGTGATAAGACTTGGACCAAAACTGGTCACGATTTGGATCGCGTTTTCCATCGTGATGGCGTCTACTACGGAACCGAGATAAAGAATCGCCTGGCATACATCCCACACCCAGAATTGAGGGCGAAGCTCCAGATGTGCGAGGAACTACAGCTCGCCCCTCTGTTCGTTGCTCGGATGATGCCGAAAACATATATCGAGGAAGTACGGAGGGCAGGCGGGTTCTCCCTCATCATGAAATACCAGTTCTACCCTGTATCGAACCGCGCCTTAGCCCAACGAGTACGAACCGAACTCGGCTTGCTGGTTGACTGTCCGTCGAGGCTCTACGATGCCACCCTCCAACGCTTTCTCAAATGGCACATCGCGAAGCTCCCGCAGTAGACAATTTGTATTCATACATCCTATGTACAACTAGTTTCCTTTCTGTTACTTACATTTACACTCGTGTGAATTTGCTTTCCCTTTCACATGGGCGGCCACTACCCTGGCATTGAAAGAAGGCTCTCAATGAAGAAGAAGAACATTGGCAGCAGCTTCGACGACTGGCTCCGCGAGGAGGGCATCTACGAAGAGACCACGGCCGTTGCCATCAAGCGCGTGCTAGCCCGCCAGATCAGCCAGGAGATGATCGACCGCAAGCTCTCCAAGTCCGACATGGCCCGCCGCATGAAGACCAGCCGCGCCGCGCTCGACCGGCTGCTCGATCCGGATAACGACGCCGTTACGCTCAACACGCTGGCGAAAGCGGCGACAGCTGTGGGCCGCCAACTCCACTTCGAACTGATCTAGGCAAACGCGGCATCGAAATGCCCCGCAAACTCAGCTTGTTCTGATCAAAGCAAAAGGGCCACGCGCATATCCCAGCCGCGTAGCCCCGTCCGCCAGTCAACCTTTTCCATCGTCACCGCCACCAGGCCCACCCGTGGCTACTGGTGCTTGCGACGTAACCCCCACGCGAACCCAAGGGTGACGCCCGTGGCGATCAGCAACGACTGCGACAGAACCTTGAGAACGCCGGACCCATAGCCCACCCACAGGATCAGGGCCGACACTGCGAACGCCGACGCGAAGCAGAGGTACAAATTTCCATGGCCGGATTTGCTCTGAATCATTTCATTCTCCCTGACTCATTCGCGTTCAGCTCGCCATCGGCTTCGACCAACTCGTAATCTGCTCCCACTGCCGCGGCAACTGGTACGTCCGCGCGTAGTCCTTGATCGCCGGCCCGACAATCTCAATTCTGCTCAGGTCGCCCTGCCCGCGATTCCCCGCCCGGGCGCAGTAGTTCAGATACCCGATCTTGTCGAAGTCGACGCCCATCAGCGCCGCGCCCACGCGGTCCGCCGCCAGCCAGTCCATGCTCGCGATCGCGACCTTCTGGGTCACCGGCGTGCCGTTCACCGGCCCGGTGCCTTCCATGCCCTCGTAGCCGTCAATCATTGCCACGTGCGGATGCAGCACCGCCGACAGCGCAAACAGGTTGTAGTTGATGCCGTACGTGCCGCCGCCATGGATCAGCGGCTTGTCGGACTTGCCTCCGCTAGCGCCCGGCCGTCCCAGTCCCGCACCCGCGTCCTTGATGCCCGAGCCCACCACCACATTCTTCAGCGACAGCGTAATCCCTACCAGGTCGTGCGTCTTGAACTTCGCCGCCGAGATCACAAAGTTGTTCTCCGGGTCCTTCATGATCTTCGCTACGCGCACATCGTGCGGCTGAAAGTCCTTCTGGTCGATGCACTGCACCACCTCGTACGCCTCGGTATCCAGGTTGATCAGCTTCACCTTGTACTTCGCCGCCACCTTGTCGTACCCGTAGTTGGCGAACGCATCCGTCACCGAGCCGTACGCCGGCGACTCTGCAATGACCACGTTGGTCTTACCGATCGACTTCAGGAACTCCAGAATTCCCTCCAGTTGGGCCGCATGGGTCGCGCACAGCGGCTTGTCGATGACGACGCAATTCGGCTTCAGCACCACACGCTTGCTTCCAATCGCCGCCGCAATCTCCCGCTTGAACGGCTCCAGCGATTTGAACGCAAGGTTCACGCGATCGTCGCCCGCTACCAGCGACACCCGGCTGGTCGGATTCGCCGGCGGCGCAACCGGGGCCAGTCCCGCCGCGGCTGCAACCCCGCTGAACCGCGATGCTGCTACCGCTGCTGCACTGCCCAGCATGGAGGTCTTCAGGAAGTTTCTACGCGAATCTGAGTGCATCGCCATGGTTCACACACCTCTCGATACCGCGCCAGTGTAGTCGCGCAGGCAACCAAAAAGCCGGTTCCGCCTCATCACGTGTGATCGAAATCACACGAATCGCGCGAATTTGCGGTGGGAGGTTGGCCGCCAGGCTCAGTGAGTGCGGCGTGCCGCATCGTCCGGCACCCCGCACTCGTTGAGTTCACTCCTTCGTCGCCTGATGTGCCATTGGTCGGCACATCGCCCGCATGCCTGCAGCAGTTAGGAGGCGGAATGGTCGCTGCCGCAAACCCGGTGGGAGCAGGACCGATTCGCCAGGGCAGGTTTTGCCGCGGACAGCGCGGCAACAACCGGAGCGACGATTTAGATGAAGCGTTTCATCCGTCTGCCAACCAGTATCGCGCGCCCGCCGCGGCGTGGCTGTGACATACATCACGTCGTCCGCGCCCCACCATCACGTCCGCTCCCGGCCCAGCCCACTGTGGGCGGAAAGAGCAACCTAATTTGCGTCGGGCTTTTCCACGCTGTCGATCACCAGCACCGGAACCGGCCCCTTCGCCGGCTCAAGCTTCAGGCCCAGTTGCTCTTCCAGAGCGGTAAACACCGTCGGTCCGGCGGGAGTATCCGCGGAGGCCGACGGCGAATCGTGAACCCAGTCCATCGTCAGGTCGTAACTGCCGGTCAGGCCGGTCTTGTCCACCACCAGCCGGTCCACCTCGCCCCCCAGTAATGTTGCAATCCGCTCGGTGGTTATGCCGGTCGCCGTTGCATGCATCTGCAGCCCGCGCCCGCTGCTGGAAAACGAGTTTTTATTGCTCTCCTCCGCCGTGACCGCTTTCAGTTTCGCGCCGCCCTTCGCCACCACCAACTCATAAATGGGCATCTCTTTCGCAGCGATGTGGCACTTCAGCTGGAAGCGGTTCATCAGCGCCGACTGCACCTGCTGCATGCGCATGTCGCCCAGCGCCTTTCGCTCGGTGTTGCTCAGCTTGGAGTAGTCCGGATCGGGCGAATCGTTCTTCGCGTCGACCTCCCAGGTTGCCGTTGCAACCCAGTCCGGGCCGCCGGTGAGTTGGAAGTCATGCAGGTCGTAGCTGTTGAGGATCATGCGCCGCAGAGAGCCTTTGATGATCACGCCGTCCGGAGTGCCGTTCATCGATGAACTACGGCTGTCGCCCTGGATCGGCTTTACCGACACCACGTCGAAGCTGGCCCTCGGTCCCGCTGCGCACGGATCGGTCGGCGCCTGCGCCGCTCCTGTCGCACCAATCTGCTGCGCCGTCGCAGCCGGTACAGCGACCAGCACCAAGGCTGCAAGCAGCACACTCCGCATAGAAATCCTCCCGGCCGCGCATAAAAAAACGCGCTCGACCTATCAACTGTCAAAACCGACTCTTGGTTAACGGGTCCTGGCGGCTTCTCGAATCTCGAACCTGTCCTTTAGTTCTCCGCCGGCTTCTCGATATGGTCCACCACAATCACATCCACGGGCCCTTTGCTGGCCTCCAGCCGTAGCCCCAACTGCTCCTGTACCGCCGTGAAGATCGACGGTCCCGCGTCATCCGGCCCGGGCGCCGCAGTTCCCGGCGGGCCGCCCAACCCCGCAGGTGTTCCCGCCTCCGGTGTCCACGTCAGCGTGAAGTCGTACGCGCCGGTCAGGCCGGTCTTGTCGATCACCTTGCGATGCACCTCATTTTCCAGGATCGACGCCACATAGGGTATCGCCGTTCCCTCGGCCTCCAGTTTGCCTTGGCCGGTCATCATCAGTCTGCCCGGGCCACCCCTGGCGATAGCCGGCGCATTCGGAAACGGCTTCGCCAGCGCCATCTTCGCGCCGCCCCTGGCCACCACCAGGTCATACACCGGCAACACGCGCGTCTCGTGGTGTACCTTCAGCCCAAACCGCTCGGTCACGATCTGCAGAAACATGCTGGCCCGCTGGTCGAAATTCAGCTTCGCCAGCGCGGCCACGTCGTCGCCCCCAACCTTAGCGTCGATGTCCCACAACTCGGTCTTCGCCCAAGCCGGCTCGCCCACCACCTGGTCGTCGAAGACGTGGAACCCCGCTGCTATCAGGTCGTGCACCGACATGTTTCGCATGGTCAGGCCGTCCGCCCGGAACCGCAGCCCACCTCCAGCGCGACCACTCTTGTCTGGTTTTACTGAGACCACTTCGAATGGCGGCAGCTGGATGTTCGCGTCAGCCTGCGGCGTAGCTGGCGACGGCTCCGCGGCGCGCGATATCCCCGGCGGCGGCGCGGCCGGCTGGCCCAAAACGCATAGGGTCGAGACCGCCACCCACCCCGCAACCGCAAGCGGCAGCCCTCGCCGCAAGTCAATTCCGAACCGCCTGCACCGGATGGTCCCTGAAGCCACTTCTACCGCCTTTTCCCTGTCGCTCTGTGTGAAATCCGCGGCCTTTGTCCTTATGGACCGGTATCGCAGTTAGCCTGGCAACCTGCAGCCTTGCTCGCTCACGCTCCGACCGTCGCTGGCAGTATATCCTCCACGTCCACCCACGCCGTCGGGTAAACGCCGGTGTAGCACGCGGTGCAGTAACTGGCCGGTGACATGCCGTCGGCCGGCTCGCCGGTCGTGCACGAGTGGGTCAGGCCGACCAGCGAAAGGTACGCCAGCGAATCTGCCTCGATGAACCGGCAAATCTCCTCAATCGACTTGTTCGCCGCAATCAGGTCCTTCTTGCTCGGCGTATCCACGCCGTAGAAACACGGGCTGATGGTCGGTGGGCAGGAGATGCGCATGTGCACTTCCTTCGCTCCTGCCGCGCGCACCATGCGCACAATCTTCCGCGACGTCGTCCCGCGGATGATCGAGTCGTCGATCAGGATCACGCGCTTGCCTTCGAGCAGCGATCGCACTGGGTTCAGCTTCATGCGCACCCCGAAGTCGCGCGTCCGCTGCTCCGGCTGGATAAACGTCCGCCCCACGTAGTGGTTGCGGATCAGGCCCAGATTGAATGGTATCTTCGACTCCGCCGCATAGCCCAGCGCCGCAGTCACGCCCGAGTCGGGTACGGGGACCACGATGTCCGCCGCCACGCCGCTCTCGCGCGCCAGTTGCCGGCCCATCTCCTCGCGCGACTGCTGCACCCAGCGCCCGAAGATCTTTGAGTCCGGCCGCGCAAAGTACACATGCTCGAAGATGCAGCTAGCAGGTGGGACGGTCTCGCGCGCGAAACGCCGGCTGGTCACGCCGTCCTCGCTCACCATCACCAACTCGCCCGGTTCCACGTCGCGCTCGTACTTCGCGTGCAGCAGGTCGAATGCGCAGGTCTCCGAAGCAAACACAAACGTATCCGGCGCGCCATTCGCGCCGGCGATGCGGCCCATCGAGAGCGGCCGGAAGCCATGCGGATCGCGCGCCGCAAAGATGCGGTTGCGCGTCATCATCACGATGGAGAACGCACCATCCACCTGCGCCAGCGAATCGGCAATGCAGTCCACCAGCATCGACTGCCGCGAGTGCGCGATGAGCTGCACGATGATCTCGGTGTCCGACGTGGTCTGGAACACCGCGCCGTCGCGCTCCAGCCGCGTGCGCGAGTTGCCCAGGTTCACCAGGTTGCCGTTGTGCGCAATCGCAATCAGTCCCTTGGTCGATTCCACCGAGATCGGCTGCGCATTCAGCAGCGCTGAATCTCCGGTGGTCGAGTAGCGCGTGTGCCCGATGGCGATATGCCCCGGCAGCTTCGCCAGCACCTCGTCGGTAAAGATCTCGCTGACCAGCCCCATGCCCTTGATGTCGTTCACATCGTTGCCATCCGCGCTGGCAATCCCTGCCGACTCCTGCCCGCGATGCTGCAATGCGTACAGCCCCCAGTAGGTCAGCCGCGCCGCCTCCGGATGGCCATAGATCGCCATCACCCCGCACTCCTCGCGCAGCTTGTCGAAAGGCGTAGCATGCTGATCGTCCGAGGGAATAGGGAACAGGGAACACGGAGCAGCCGCCTCAGCGCGGCCTTCAGCGCTTGTCATTCTGAGCGTAGCGAAGAATCCCTGTAGTTGTCCTTCGCGCGCACCGCCCACAAGCTTGTCATCCTGAGCGAAGGTCGCATCGCGACCGCAGTCGAAGGACCTGCGGTTGTCGTCTCCGGCACCAACCGTCTTGCTTAAGGGCACGGCTTCAGCCGTGCCGCAAACGCCCGCCGAGGAAACGGGCTTTAGCCCCTGAGGTCCGCCTTCTGCGTGAACCGCCATTTCGCTCATGCGGTCACCACCTCCGCCGCAAGCTGCGATTCCAGCGTGGACGCATAAGCGTCTTTGAGCTCATCAATCGATGAGGAAATCACCACTTCATTGTCGAAGGTCAACTCAAAGCGATCTGCGGTTCTCCCAATCGGATCGCAGTAGAGTTCGTCCACTGTATCAATGATTCGCTCTATAGCGGTCCTCGAAACGTCGTCGCACGACACGATTACAGCACTGCCTTCCTCATTGAAGAAAGCTTCCCAAACGCCCGCGTAGTCTGGCTCGAACTGGCTCGCGACCACACCGACTCCTGAAGGGAAACTCGCTCTCGCAAGAGAAACGGCGAGTCCGCCATCTGAGACATCGCAGCACGAGTGAACCAAACCTTTAGCAATGATCTGAGCTATTGTTCTCTGCAGAACCGCTTCAACATCCACGTCAAAGTACGGCGCCCTCCCCCAGATCGAATTCAAAATTGTCTTCGCGTATTCAGACGAACCAAAGCCTTGGAGAATATGTTCATCAGTGCCTGCGGCGAAATTGGATCGGATGACCAAGACGTTATCGCCCGCGCACTGGAACCCACTCGGCACGGCCTTACTCACATCCTCCAGCAGCCCCACCACCCCAATCACCGGAGTCGGATAAATCCCTTCACCCTTGGTCTCGTTATAAAGCGAAACATTCCCGCCCGTCACCGGCGTTCCCAGCGCCGTACACGCCTCTGCGATGCCATCGATCGCGGCGGAAAGCTGCGCCATAATCTCCGGCTTCTCCGGATTGCCGAAGTTCAAACAATTCGTAGCCGCCACCGGAGTCGCGCCCGTACAAGCCACCTTGCGCGCCGCCTCCGCCACCGCATGCATCGCTCCCAGCTTCGGGTCGAGCCATGCCCAGCGCCCATTCCCCGCCAGCGCCATCGCGATGCCGCGCTGCGGCGTTGTACGTTCTACGTTCTCCGTTGTCCGTTCAGAAGCCCCCGCGTCCGCGTTCAACGTAGAACGGTCAACGGTCAACGTAGAACGCGGCTTCACCCGCATCACGCCCGCTTCGCCACCCGGCCCCTGCACCGTGTTGGTCTGCACCATGGAGTCGTACTGCTCGAACACCCAGCGCTTGTCGCAGATGTTTGCGCTCGCCAGCAGCCGCTTCAAATCCGCCGTGTAGTCGCGCGGACTCTTCAACTCTTCAAGCACCCACGCCGGAGGGTCTTTGGGCGCCGGGCAATTCCACACGCCCACCGGCCGCTTGTACACCGGCGCATCGTCGGTCAGCGCCTTGTTCGGAATCTCCGCCACCAGCTCGCCATGGTGCCGCACGCGCATCACATCGTCGGCCGTCACCACGCCGACGATCGACGCGTCCAGCCCCCACTTCGCGAACACGTCCAGCACTTCACCCTCGCGGCCCTTGTCGGCGACCAGCAGCATCCGCTCCTGGCTCTCCGAGAGCATGATCTCGTAGCTCGACATGCCGGTCTCGCGCTGTGGCACCTTGCCCAGCTCAATCGAGACGCCCAGCTCGCCCCGCGCGCCCATTTCGCAGGTGGAGCATGTCAGCCCCGCCGCGCCCATGTCCTGAATGCCGAGCACCGCGCCGGTCGCCATCGCCTCCAGGCAAGCTTCCAGCAGCAGCTTCTCCATAAACGGATCGCCCATCTGTACGTTGGGACGCTTCTGCTCGCTGCCCTCGGTGAACTCCTCACTGGCCATGGTCGCGCCATGAATCCCGTCGCGCCCCGTCTTCGCGCCGACGTAGATCACCGGGTTGCCCACGCCGGTCGCCTTCGCGTAGAAAATCTCGTCCTTCCGCACCAGCCCCAGCGCAAACGCGTTCACCAGCGGATTGCCGCTGTAGCACTCCTCGAAGCGCGTCTCCCCACCCAGGTTCGGCACGCCGAAGCAGTTGCCATACCCCGCGATCCCCGCCACCACGCCGTTGACCACCGCGTGGTTCTTACGCCGCAGCGCGGCATCGGGTTCCTGTTCATCCAGCGGCCCGAAGCGCAGCGAATCCATCACCGCCAGCGGCCGCGCATTCATCGTAAAAATGTCGCGCAGAATGCCTCCGACGCCGGTGGCCGCGCCCTGGTACGGCTCGATATAGCTGGGATGATTATGGCTCTCGATCTTGAACGCGCACGCCCATCCGTCGCCTACGTCGATGATGCCAGCGTTCTCGCCCGGCCCCTGAACAACACTTCCGGGGCCTTCAGTCCGCGTGCCGCGCGTCGGCAGCCGCTTCAGGTGCACGCGGCTGGACTTGTAGGAGCAATGCTCCGACCACATCACGGAGAAAATCCCCAGTTCGGTCAGGCTCGGCGTGCGCCCCATCAGCTCCTCGATGCGCGCGTACTCGTCCGCCGTGATGCTATGCGTCTTCAGCAGCGCGGGACTGATCTCGGCTGGCGTGGGAACGGGGGTTGGTTCGGCAGCTTGCGCCGGATTTGCGAGGTCAGGCTCAGCTCGGGTGGGCATAGCGCGCTAATACGATTGTCGCATGTCCCAACCAGCCGCTGTATCCCTAACTAGGGCGCGTCCCCGCCGCTTGTCATTCTGGAGGATGCTGAAAACTAGGAACCGTCATTCTGACTCGCAGAGTCAGAATCTCCGTCGTTGTCTTTCGGAGTAGCAGCGAGAGATGCCAACGGCCTCTGCAATGTGACCTTCGACACTTCCGCCCACGCTCGGCCGGCTTAGCATGGCTCGCAAAGGACAGGTGCTCATTTGGCGGGACTTGTGGTTCGCAGAGTGGTTCGACAATCGCTGTTCGTCCATATTCGCTGGATCATCCTGGGCGAGATCGCGCTCATGGGCTGCATCATTCGCCCAACCCTCGCGCAGACCTCGCCAGCTATCGTCGGCACCTGGCAGGGGACCTTGCCAGTGGACGGGGGCCAACGCGTCGCCGCCAAAATCTCCAAGCCGTCCGCCTTCGGTACGGAGAAGCCAGCCTGGAAGGTTGTCTACTATAACCTCGACGCGCACGCGGAGGGTCTGGGAAGGCTGGCGACCTCGATCACCTTCGAGGGCCAGAGCCTCAAGTTCGCGGTTCCCTCCATCAACGCGAGCTACACGGGCAAGCTGGCTGGCGACGGAGCGTCGCTAACCGGCACATGGACCGAGGACAAAGTCGCGTATGCGCTCACTTTGCAACGCGTCCATCCGGACGCCGCCTGGGAGATTCCGGGGGCGGACCAGGCCATGCCCAAAGACGCTGCCCCGGAGTTTGAAGTTGCGACCATCAAGCCCGCTCCTCCCGATTCGCAAGGCTATGGCTTCCATAGCAACGGCCGTCGAATCTGGTTCGACAATCAGACCGTGATTTCGATGATCACCTACTTCTATGGCGTTTCGCGCAAGCAGGTTGTGGGCGGCCCGGACTGGCTAAACACCGATCATTACGACGTCGATGGCGTGCCCGACATTCTCGGGACACCAAGCGTGAAGCAGATGTTGGGCATGTACCAGAAGCTGCTGGCGGACCGCTTCCAGCTCTCCTTCCACCGCGAAAAGAGGGAGCTGTCCGCCTACACCATCACCGTGACCAAAACCGGCTCGAAGCTCGTCGCCAGCCTCGGCGACCCTAACGGCTTACCCGACGAGACAGGCTCTGGCGACCGCGCCGGAATGACCGTCCGTTTTACGAACACCTCCATGGAGGACCTCGCCGCAGCCTTGCAGACGATGATGCCCGACGAAGATCCGGTGGTGGAACAGACCGGACTGACCGGCCGCTTCGATTTCACCCTGAAGTGGTCGCGCGACTCGGCCTCTAACGCCCCGGATGCCGCCCCGGATCTGTTCACCGCAATTCAACAGCAACTCGGGCTAAAGCTCGAGCGGGTGAAGGCCCCTGTCACCGTAATGGTCGTCGACCACATAGAGCGTCCTTCAGCGAATTAGCGGCATGGCGCGGTCGCCACGGGCCGTTCCAACGCTTTGCGGTCCCACTTCGCCGCATCGGCTCCCGCCGCGTACGTCGTCTCCAGAAAGCTCATCACCGCATCGTCAGGAGATTCGCTGCCCCGCACCTCGTCGTACTTCAAAATAAACTCGCCCAGCGCCGCATCCCACGCGCCCGGGCGCACCGGCTTTCCTGCCAGTCCCTCCGGCACTGGCGCGGCGTAGCAGTAGAATGCCGCCGCGCCATACCCTCCATTCCCCGGCCAGAACCCCGCCGAGATCACCTCGTGCGAGTACGCCTCCTGCTGTATCTTGTCCGGCCGCGGCGGCCCGCTCGCCACCCGCCCGCTGAAGCGCGTCACCGCCAGGTCAAAGCTCCCCCAGAAGAAATGCACCGGGCTGATCTTTCCCTGGAACCCGGTAGAAAACCGCTTCAGCAGTGTGTTGATCCGCATCAGCGCCTCGTGGAAGCGCACCACCGCGCGGGCGTCATACGAGGCATGCGCCGTATCCTGGTCGAAGCGCACCGGCGCGGCCACCTCCACCGGCATGGGCCAGATCTTCGCCGCCACTCCCAACGTCTTCAGCGCTTCCTGATACTCCGCCCAGAAGTCCGCCACGGTGCGCGGCTCCAGCGCCATCTGGATGGTCGCCCCCCGGCACAGCCGCAGCTCCAGCACATGCTGGTAGAAGTCGAACTCGATCTCCACCTCGCCGCCCCGCCACGGCATGGCCGACGTGGTCAATCCGCGCGCGCTGACGTACAGCGGGACATTCCACCAATGATTCTCGAGCGGCGTCAGTGCCAGCCGCGTCTTGCCCACCATCTGCGTCCACATATGCAGGGTGTCGCAAGTGTCCTTCCACTGGCCCCACTCCAGCTCCGGCCAGCCAGTCCCATCCGCCATAGCTCTACCTCGCACACTGTGAGAACAAAAGCTTAACACCGGACGACTTCGGCTGACCGAACCTCAGCCGCCGCTGCATCGAAACGCGTCGATGCAATCGGGTCCGACCACTTGGCAATCGTCGCTCTCGCCGGCGATGCAGCGCCGCTGCATTCGATTCACCAACTCGCCTCTGAAAAAGGGGTTTAATGGCCGCCATTTCAGGCGAAAAGATTGTTTTTGCCGACGGCCCGCAGCCCCGCCACAGCGCGTCTTTTCCCAATCTGCCTACGTCAAAGTTCGCAGCCTGCACGAGTGCGGTCCCAAGACGGCATTCTGTACGGCCTCCACCGGGCCTGATACACTGTCGCCTCTGCTGCGACATCGAGGTGAAATGTCATGAGAACGCTTCTGCGTCTCTGGTCCTCCTGCTTGGTTCTCCCTGGTCTGGTCGCGCTGACGGGCGGATCGTTCGCCCTGCAAGCCCAAACCGCTTCGACCGCCGCCCCAGCCGCCAAGTCGGCCCCCACCCCCAACACTGCCAGCGGCTTCTCCATCGAGACGGAGATGCTGACCTACCGTGCGCTGGAGTCCAACGGCGAAGCCATCGCCTGCGACGTGGCTGCCTACCTCTACGGCACCAAGCCCGATTTCAAGAGCCTGCCCGCCGGGTCCATCTGCAATGTGGGCGGCAGCGGCACCTCCAATATCGGCGTCATCGTGCTGCCGTTCGACCGCAGCGTATTCGCCGACTTCCAGATTTGGCGCTCCGACATGCAGACCATGGCCGAGTTTGAACAACGCGGCGCCAACGCCTGCGAGGCGCCCAAAGCTGCGGGAACCGCGCCCGCCGCCAACCCCAATCAGCCCGAAGCGCCGCGCGGTCGCGGCCTTACCGCCGCCGCCCCTGCCGCTGCCGCTGGGGCAAGCATGTTCACGCCGGCCGGCGCTGCCATCAGCACAGCCTCCGGCGTGCTCGGCCTCTTCGCCAAAGACCAGGAAGCCTCGCCCGTCGGCGGCACCATTGAGGACCAGGCCTTCATGGACAACGTCAGCCGCGAACTGCGCGAAGTCAACATCTCCGTCATGATGCCGTCGGTCTACACGCCGTACTCCTTCGACTCCATCGACCCGACCAAATCCCCCTTCGTCATTGCGCTGGACAAGCTGCTGCACACCCGCGACTGCCTGGTCGCCTCCAAGAGCGCCACCGATCCCGACGTCAAGAACATTGAGGAGTTCCTGAACGTGCTGGGCGGCACCACCGCCCCGGCCAAGTCCACTGCCCCCACCTCTGCCTCCGCCGCACCCGCCCCCAGCGCCACGGCTGCCGCCGCAGAGAAACCCGCACCGGCCCAGCAATCGCACCTGCAGGCCGTCCTCTCCGCCGATGGATTCGCCCAGCGCCTGGGCGCCGACCCCGCCACCGGCCAGATTCCCGCCAGCGCCCCGCAGCACCTCTTGCTCGTCAAGGCGCTGGAGTCCGGCGGCTCCGTCTCCCGGAACACCAATATCTTCGGCACCAAGATGAGCTTCAGCGGCGGCTCAGTCGGGACCTATGCCCTCTTCGCCCTCAACGGCGACCTGGAATGCTCCGGCAATGTGTACGACTACGCCGGCTATTTGCAAGCCAAGAACTTCCAGAAGCAGCTCCGCGCCTTCAAACCCGACCCCGCCGGCCAGGTAATCTTCCAGCGTGGCGAGTGCAAGGCAAAGTAGTTGACGGTGGGATAGTTGCCAGTTGTTTGTTGGAAGGCCCGTACGCAGGCGGATCAACCAGCAACCATCAAATATCCACGATCAACGACTCCCTACCGCAGCGCCGCAATCGCCATCGGCTCGGCCCAACCCTTCCGTGGCTTCCCCGCCTAAAGGATCCCCTCAATTTATTGAAAACAAAGGCATTGGCTCACGCCCCGGTCGACCCGAACCCCCGCGCCCCGCGCATCGCCTCGCCCAATTCTTCCACTTCTTCAAACTGCGCCTCGATCCGCGCCACAATCCGCAGTTGCGCAATCCGGTCGCCGGCCTTGATCTCCACTGGCTCCGCGCCCAGGTTCGTCATCACCACTCGAATCTCCCCGCGATAGCCCGGATCGATCACCCCGGCCAGCGTCGTCACCCCGCGCACCGCCAGCCCCGACCGGTCTTCCACCAGCGCCCCATGGGTCGACGGAAACTCCAGCGCAATCCCCGTCGCCACTGCCACCGTCGAACCCGCCTCGCCCGCCCGCGCCAACACCGCATCCTCGCTCGCGTACAGGTCCGCCGCCAGGTCCCCAAACTCCCCTACATGCGCATACCGCGGCACCCGCGCCGCCACACTCAGCTTCTTCACCTTGACCGCAATCTGCATTTCAGAAGTTTATAAGGAGTCGTCCATCCATCGTGCTTTCGGAGTTGTCATCGCCGCGTTTCGGAGTTGTCATTCTCGGCCATCGGCGTTTCGAACTTGTCATTCTGAGCCAACGGCGAATGGGGTCCCCGGCCAGCTTGCTGGCTGGGGCAGGAAGAATCCCCGTAGTTTCTGCCGCCCACGCCCACAATGAGTCTATAGGGAGTCTTCCATCTCGTTGTGCTTTACTGGTCCGCATAGCCTCCCGTCAGAACGCAATCGGGATTAGCCCCGGATGACTCTCTCCCGCCCATGCTTTTTGAACTTGTCATTCTGAGCCATCGGCGTTTCGAACTTGTCATTCTGAGCCATCGGCGAAGAATCCCGGTAGTTTCTGTCACCCAGGCCCTCAAAGCCCTCGCTCTCTCCCGCCGCTGCGTTTCGAACTTGTCACTCTGAGCCATCGGCATTTCGAACTTGTCATTCTGAGCCATCGGCGAAGAATCCCGGTAGTTTCTGTCACCCAAGCCCTCAAAGCCCTCGCTCTCTCCCGCCGCTGCATTTCGAACTTGTCATTCTGAGCCATCGGCGAAGAATCCCCGTCGTTTCTGCCGCCCACGCCCCTCAATGCCCCGCTCCCACCCTCACCCCCAAAATAGTTTCCTCGTTTTTGGCCCAAAAATCGCATGTCAACCCCCCAAAATCCTCAAAATCCACGTAACTCGCCGCAAACACAGACTTTATTGGCATTCGCCAGAGTGCAGTTGAGTTATGCTCCAACGCGTATCATTTAATTAGGGGGCAAATCAGGTTCGTGGCCGTTCCCGCCAATTCGACGATCGGAGGCCCGCGCAGAATGCTCTCCGCCGCCGCCCCGGCAGACGCGAAAATGTACGGGGTCCTGGCCTATCTCATTTGTTTTCAGCGAAACGATGGGTATATACCCCCGGGGGGGGTATGATGCTCGCCCGCCTCCAAGCCTTCTTCAACCCCAGCGCCCGCAAGCGCCCGCACCGCATCTTCTGGGTTGGCTTCTTTGTCCGCGTGCTCTACGTCACGCTCGCACACACCTACCGCATCCGCGCCGCGGAGGACCACTTCCAGTTCGGTTGGGAG
The DNA here is from genome assembly GCA_963764735.1 of uncultured Acidobacteriaceae bacterium. Classification (GTDB taxonomy): domain Bacteria; phylum Acidobacteriota; class Terriglobia; order Terriglobales; family Acidobacteriaceae; genus Edaphobacter. The sequence continues at coordinate 2,202,865 of CAVXTS010000002.1, read as the reverse complement.
GCCGGCCGCATCGCCCGCGCGCTGCTCACCGGCTATGGCTACTCCGACCCCTTCGCCAACGCCTTCCTCGCCCACACCGGCCCCACTGCCTGGCTGACGCCGCTCTACCCGCTGCTGCTCGCCGGAATCTTTCGCGTCTTCGGCATCTACACACCGGCGTCGGCGTGGGTGCTGTTCACCCTCCAGTCCGCCTTCTCCGCCGCCACCGCGCTGGCCATCTACCAGATCGCTGTCCGCTGCTTCTCCCCGCGTGTCGCGCTGTGGTCCGCGTGGATCTGGGCGCTCTATCCCGCCGCCATGCAGTACGCCGTCCGCTGGCCGTGGGAAACCAGCATCACTGTCGCCCTCTTCACCTTCGTGCTGGCGCTCTCGCTGCGCATGCGCGGCGTGGAGAGTTCTCAGTTCTCAGGTGTCAGTTCTGAGCAGAAGCCGCTCAGCCAGCCGCATCTCCAACTGACAACTGACAACTGGCAACTGACAACCGCCTCCTGGCTCCTCTTCGGCTTCCTCTGGGGCCTCATCGCGCTCCTGAACCCCAGCCTGCTGATCTTCCTTCCCGTCTGCGGCCTCTGGATCCTCCTCCCGCAGCGCGGCCCTCAACCATCAACTATCAACCATCAACGATCAACCATCCTGGCCGGCCCCATCCTCGCCGCGCTCATCTTCCTCGCCCTCGTCACTCCCTGGACCCTGCGCAACGACCGCGTCTTCCATACCCTCATTCCCTTGCGCGGCAACTTCGGCGCCGAACTCTACATGGGCAACGGTCCCGGCGCCAACGGCCTGCTGATGGAGTACTACCACCCCTTCCAGGACGCGCAGCAGCTCCGCGACTACGCCACCCTGGGCGAAGTCCGCTACGTCGCCCGCCAGGGCGCTGCGGCCAAGGCCATCATCGCCGCCCATCCCGCGCACTTCCTCGCCGACTGCGCCCGCCGCGTCTACTTCTTCTGGGCCGGCGTCCCCCACCCCGCCGACGAGGCCTGGTACAACGAAGCCGGCCGCACCCTCAACTTCGCCTTTATCTCTCTGGCCGGTCTCTTTGGCCTAGGCCTGGCGCTGCGCAACCGTGTCCCTGCCGCCGGACTGTTCGCTTGGGCGTTTCTGCTGCTGCCCATCCCCTACTACTTGGTCACGGTGCACGCCCGCTTCCGCCACCCGCTGGAGCCGCTCATCGCCATCCTCGGCGTCTACCTCTTCCAATCCGCTAGCCGCAGCGGCAGGACCGCATCATGAGCAGTCTTTTCAACGCGCGGCAGCGCGTCCAGCCAACAAGCGCCTACTTCGTCTCGAAGCTGCTGCTCATCACGCCCGGACCCACGCAACTGCCCGCCGCCTCCCACGCGTGCAGCGGCGACATCTGGTGGCAGTCCACGCACATCGTGTTCTCATGCGTCACGCCGCAGTTCGGGCACGCCGAACCGGTCGCAAACGGATCGAACGTCTCCGTGCAGCGGTCGCATCGCCATACCGGGGCCATGGGCGGCGCCATCCCGCACCGCGGACACGCGAACCCCGGCCTGCGCGCCATCTTCTCCCGCTGCACCATCGCCCGCGCACTCTTGAAGCTCGCCCAGCAGCTTACTCCCAGGTACAGCGAGATCAAGCCCGTCCACAGCGACTGCATCCAGATAGCGGCCGCCAGCAATCCCGCGATTCCCACAAAGCCCAGCGCCGTCGCCACCAGCAGGCTGCGGCCCCGCCCCAGCACAAACCACAGCAGGCTGCGCAGAATCTGCCCGCCATCCAGCGGATACACCGGCAGGATGTTGAACGCCAGCAGCACAAGGTTGGTCCACCACACCGCGATCAGGAACTTGTACGCATCCGGCATCTCCAGGCGCCATCCATGCGCTCGCGCCAGCATCACCGCGACGCTCAGCAGCGGGATCAGGGCCACATTCACCAGCGGCCCGGCGGCGATGCTCCACAACGTGGCGCCCGGCCGCTGCGGTGGATCCACAAACGCCACGCCGCCAAACGGCCACAGCAGGATGCGGTTGGCCACGCCTCCCACCTGCCGGCAGGCCAGCGCATGACCAAACTCGTGCGTCAGCACAATCAGGAACAGCGCCAGGTACTCCAGCACATTCCAGATCACCGAGCTGTAGCTTCCCCGTCGGTAGCTGATCTCGATGGCCGCGACCACAAACCACGACCAGTGCAGGTACAGATCCACGCCCGCCAGCCGCCCCAGATGAATCGATCCCGTACGCTCGTTCGCCATGCTGGTAGCCTACTGCATCGCCACGAACACACAACAAATATCCAACGCTCCGCGATGGACTGGAAAACGGATCCCCAGCTGCCGATAGCAGCAACACGAATAACGGCATTGCCGGAGAAGCAAACCGCAAAGGGTTCGCCGCTGCGGTGTCACGGCACTGCGCGTGGAGGCAAACAATGGAAGGCCAACCCTGCGAGTTTTGGGATGCTCCCGCAGCCTCGGGCCAGCCCGCGCAATTCGCCGGCCAGGTGCAGCAGTTGCTGGGGCCCGATTGCGACCTCGACCCGCTTTTTCTTGAAGAGAGCTGGACCGTCGGCGTCTCCGCGGCGGTCGCGAGCTTCCAGCGCAGGCAGCAGGCGCGGGTCGAGCGCGAACGGCAGAGCCACGCCTTCCGCGAACTCGATGGCTTTGCGGCCATCAATTTCCTCCAACTGAAAGAACGTCCCACCAAGTCCCTGCTCGCCGATCGTGCCGGCGCCGTCGCCAGTAGCTACGGCGCCGGTCGGCCGCAGTCCGCACGGGCATCCGCCCCGCACGCAACGGACCGCCCCGCGCCAGCCTCGACTCCGCCGGCCTGGACTCCGCCGTCGTGGACTCCCCGGCACTGGTCTCCGCTGGACCGCACTTCGCACAGCTGGATTCCGCAAGGGTGGTCCCCGCTGGATGAGAATCCGCAAGCCCCGCAACCAGACGAGCCCTGCGCCGATCCCGGCGATCCCGGCAGGCAAGCATTCCAGCCCATACAGCCGCTGACCCCGTCCCTCGCCCGCCAGCTTCTTGGCGTCGCCGCGGACAGCGCTCCGGAGCAGATCAGGTCCGCCTATCGCCGCATGGTCGGCCAGTGGCATCCCGACCGCCTCCAGTTCATGACGGAAGAGGTACGCCAGATTGCCACTGACCGCATGGCCGAGATCAACGCAGCCTACCGGCTGCTCCGCAATTCTTGCCAATCGGCGTTTGCGGGTAGCGGCGGACCATCCCACTAAAGCAATGATCTGCCCAAACTACCTAAGCTTCGAGTATTCGGCTCGCGCCTGCTTCAGCATCGGAACGTCGGGGTCGGCGTCTTTCCATGTCGCAAAGAAATCGTTGTAGGCTTGGCGGCTGTTTTCGACCTTGCCTTGTTGCGCGTAGGCGCGGGCCAGACCGAGTTGGGCCAGCGGAGAGAAGAGGCCCCAGTCCGGCCACCCGCGATGATCGATGGCGGTCTTGAAATCGTCGATGGCTTTGGCGGGCTGTCCTGCGGCGGCGTAGGCTTGCGCGCGGTGATAGAAGAGAACTTCGTTGGGATATTGCGTGATGGGCGCGAGCAAGGCGACGGCTTGCGTGGTGTCTCCCTGAGCGCGGTCGATGATGGAGGAGATCACGGGCAGAAGGAGCTTCTGCTGCAAGGTGTCCTCAGGGAACAGGTGGTCAAGTTTGGTTGCCAAGGCTTGCGCCTGCGCGACGTTGCCGGCGCCGGCCAATGCTTTGGCGCAATTCATCACTCCGAGGGCACTGTTGTTGCCGATCTTGTCAGCCTGATCGCAGAGCTTGCGCGCGAGGGGGAAGTTTCCGACGTAGGATTCAACTCCCGCGTGGGCGGCGAGTTGGTCGGCGGCATTCTCCATGCGATTGGCATGGGTCTGTTGGGTCACCAGATTTTCGCTGAGTGAGCGGAGCTGGTTGAGGGAGCCGCGATAGACGGCGAACTCCAACTGCGTGCGCGCCCAGACGATATCGTCGGGCTGAGCTGCCTTGGCCAGGCTCTGCATGGTGGCGGCGTCGTTCTGGAAGAAGGCAATCCGGTAGCGCAAGGTGAGTTGAATTGGGGTGAACGCGCCCTGCTGCCGCCACTGGTCCAGCATTTTTCTGGCTTCGTCCATACGGCCGAGGATGAGGAGAGCCTGGCTGGCGTTGGAGTTGTACTGGGCCGAGGGAACGGGCGCGTGGTCCATTGCCGAATGAAATTCCTGCAGCGCTTCTTCGGTCCTGCCTTGCTGGGCGTACGCGATTCCGAGCAGGTTGTAGGCGGATGCGCTACGCGGATATGCATCTTTATAGAGAACGAGGACAGGGACTTCCTTGTCGAGGTCCCCGGTGATGGAGGAGTAGTAGAGGGCGGTGATCTGAAAATTTTCTTCCTGGGTGAGGTGGCGATCCTTCAACTTGAAGGCCTGGGCGAAGTTCTCACGGGCGGCCTGGTTGTCGCCGACACTGTGATACACGCTGCCGAGCATGCTGAACGCAGAGCAAAACTGCGGGTCAAGTTCGACAGCCCTTTCAAAAAAGGCGACTGCATCATGACGCTTGCCAGCGCGATAGAGGGACTGGCCTTTTCTGTAGGCTTGCAGCGCCTCGAGCGAGCTTGTGGTGGCGAGATCGAGAGGGGCGTCGTACTTCTCGAGAGAACTCGAGCTTTCGCCGAGCTTTGTTCGCAGGTGCGAAGCGGCCTGCCCCAGAGCCGCGATCACCTTTTCCTTGGACTGCGCTTCCGCTTGCACTCGCGCGATCTGCTTTTGGTTTTGAGCGTCGATCGCTTCGAGAGTAATGAGGTATTCGCCTCCGATGGCGGCGATGCGAGGCACCACGACAGCCTTGAGCCCCTGGCGCTTACAAACTTCGATTGCGACTTCCGGTGTTACGGGCCCGTCGGGATCGAGACGCATGGTGCGCATGGTGGCGCGGACATCCGCCTCCGGGAGGACGCTGAGGAAAGGGGATTCGGTCAGTTTGACTTCAAGGGCTCTGTCGAGCGAGTCGTCGAAGACGGGATCGCCGGTCTTGTTGACGAAGGTGGCGAGCAGGATCACGTCGTTCCCCGCCAACCTGTGACGCACGGAATACGCGTGCCAACCGGCCAATGAGGCAATGAGAATCAGGAGGGCGGCGAGGGTGGTGACGACGAGCAGGGGCTGGTTGCGACGTTGCGGCGCGTTTGCGGGGGCTGGGGCGGGTGGTTCGGCGGAGGTCGGAGGCAGGGCGCCGTCTTCTACGGGAGCGATGAAGCGGTAGCCGCGGCGAGGGATGGTCTCGATGAAGGTGGGGTGGTCAGCGTCATCCTCGAGCGCGGCGCGGAGGCGTTTGACCGCGGTGTTAACGCTGTGCTCGAACTCGACGACAGTGCCATCGGGCCAGAGGTGCTGGCGGATGTCTTCGCGGGTGACGACGGCACCGGGCTGGCGCAGCAGGAGTTCGAGGAGTTGCAGGGGTTGGCCCTGGAGACGAGTCTTTGACCCGCTGCGGGAGATGATTCCGGTTTGGGGGTCAAACTGAAATCCGCCGAAGCGCCTCACCGGCGGCTGATCGGACCGCGAAGATGGGGGTGGGGTGGCCAGATAAGTGTCTCCTGTGCCAAAGAAGGCTAAATGGTATCACTGCATCGCGTTGACGCCCTCCATCTTAACCCTGAGTGAATGAAAATGTACGCGATTTGGGTGCATGTCAGAGAGGTGTCAGATAGATGTCAGACGGGTTGCATTGAGATTGTTTGGGTGGTGACCGAGGATATCTCCCAAACTAGCCCTCGCTGCGAAGACCAAAATCCAGACCTTATAGGGGAGGAAGCTCAATGAAACATTTGAAGACAGTCTTTGCTCTCTCCGCCGCTGTTCTCCTCTCCGGATGTGCAGGAAAGCCGGGGCCTTCTTCCGCCCAGCCGGGATCTTCTCCCACCCAATCGCCCGGGACATCCTTGACCGTAACCGACAATTGGCAATTCAGCGCGGCCTCCACTGTCCCGGGGGAGCTTCCCCTTACGTTTGCCGGCAGTATCACTCAAACTGGCGTCTCCGGTGTCAGCGGCGCACTGCATGTCGGCGGTTCAAACTGTTTCAATCAAATGACCACGATGGGCTTGACCGGGACTGAGACTGCCAGCAGTGTCTCGCTGACCTCCGCGGCAGTAAATGGGCAGGTGGTCACTCTTGGCGGAACTTTCACCGGCACCGGCTTCACCGGGACCTACAGCGTCGCCGGTGGATGCGACGGCGGCGACCAGGGAACCGTAACCGGAGTGAAGGTTGACGACACCGACGCTGACTCCTGGGACGCCGCATTTACCAGTTCCGCTCAAACGACATTCAGCGCGCAAGGCAGCTTCGCTCAAAGTCCCACCGCCAACTCTGACGGCAGCTTTGGAATCACCGGAACTGCCACCTTTGATACGCCCTGCTTCAGTGCGGCGACCATCAGCCCCGGATCGCTTTCATCCGGCAACTTCATCCTGGGTACTCTTGTGTCTCTTCAAATCCAGACCAACAACGGCACCATCACCTTCGTTGGAACGGAGAGTTCAGGCGAGGGGATATATGGCACCTACACCGTTGTCGGCGGCACGTGCGCTCAGACCGGCACGGCATACGTGGCCCTGACTGGTCAGTGGGACTACCACTGAGCCGGGTGCTCCCGACAGGTTTTCGTGGTGTCTTCGGTCGCCTACGACTCCTGCGCGCCATAGGATGCGGGCCTCCTGCGCGCCCCCCTCCCTGTGCAACGATCTGACTCGTCAATGGCGTCGACTGCAGCGAGTTCATTTCTTTGCTGTTTTGGGGTTGCCTTCTGAACCGCCTGCAACGCCTGTTCGGTAACCACGATTTCGGTTCGATATGTCTCTAATTGGGGGCAGTCCTGCAGCCGTCTGCTCCTTCCCCAATCCTTCGTTGACCCCGCCCCGGCCCCCTGATACACTCTTTAAGTTTGGCGATGCAGCCATCTTTTCGGCTGCACGGCCGGCTGGAAGCCGTGTCGGCGCGCACTTTGCCGAGACCGGATTCAGTTGGGCCCGATTAGCCCAGGGCTTCAGTCCTGGGTGTGTATGCGCCCCAGGCAGCACAATCTATGCACACGCGCAGGTCGATGGGCAAATTTCGCCTGCGCATGAAGGATTCAGCTATGTATGCAGTCATTCGCACCGGCGGCAAGCAGTACCTGGTCAGCCCGGGGGAGCGCCTCCAGATCGAGCGCACCGGCCACGAAAACGGGACCATCGAGTTCTCCGACATCCTCGCCATCAGCCCGGAACAGGGCAAGTTCGCCCAGGACCTGGCCGGCGCCAAGGTCACCGGAACCGTGCTCAGCGAAGGCCGCGGCGACAAGATCCTCGTCTTCAAGATGAAGCGCAAGAAACAGTACAAGAAGATGCAGGGGCACCGCCAGAACTTCGTCGAGGTCCGCATCAACGAGATCACCGTGAACGGCAAGACCTTCAACGCCGAAGGCGAAGGCGCCGCCACCGAGGCCCCCACCAAGAAGGCGGCAAAGGAACCCGCCGCGGAGTAGAGCCGGAAGGGCGCGTTCACGCCCATGGGCAGCAAACCGGAAGGGCATGCATTTCCGCATCCCGGAATTGAAGAGTTTTGAAGGGGAGCGGCTTTAGCCGCTCCGCAAAAGCGCCGATTTACTTCGCGGGCTTTAGCCCCCGAGGGAAAATTCGAAGATCGGCGAAAGAGGCACACGAAATGGCACATAAAAAAGGTTTAGGATCCTCCAAAAACGGCCGCGACTCCAACGCGCAACGCCTCGGCGTCAAGCGCTTCGCCGGCCAGGCCGTCCTCGGCGGCACCATCATCGTCCGCCAGCGCGGCACCAAGCTCAAGCCCGGTCTGAACGTCGGCCGCGGCAAGGACGACACCCTCTTCGCCAAGGTCTCCGGCGTGGTGCGCTTTCACGACCGCGGCCAGCACGGCCGCTTCGTCACCATCGACCCCGCCGAAGTCTCCGCCGTCCCGGCGTAAGCCAGGTTCCACTCTCCCCTCGGATGCCCCATGTCAGACGCCGCTCCACCGCGCCCGACATGGGGTTTCCTCATTCTTCCCCGGATACGTCTCTGCTATGAAGGGCATTACGTCGTTGCCTTCACCACCGGCTTGCCCTTCTCGCTGATCCCCACCCGCGCCACGGGCGTGTCGTGGTCATGCGGAAACAGCAGCAGCCACTCCTCCGGGATCGCCCGCGCGTACAGCCGCTTGCGTTCCTCGATGCAGCGCAGCGGGTCCAGATCGTAGCCCATCACCCACGTCGGATCCAGGTGGTGCGCTGTCGGCACCAGGTCGCCAACGAAGCACGCATGTGGACCGCCGGCCGGCTGGATGTGCACTACCATCATGTGCGCCGTGTGCCCGGGAAACAGCTCCACCCGAATCCCTGGGCAAATCTCGCCGTTAGCCGCAATCTGCGCGTCGGTCAGCAGCGTCATCTGCCCCGACTCCACCAGCGGGTCGTAGTTCGGCGACTGATAGCTGACGCGGTCGCGGTCGAGCTGCAGGCGGCCGTGGGCGACCTCGCCCGCGTGGGCAAAGTAGCGCGCGTTGGGGAACGTCGGTGTCACGCTGCCGTCGGGATGCAGCGTCGTGTTCCAGCCGCAGTGGTCAAAGTGCAGATGCGTATTGAGGACGAAGTCCACCTTCGCCAGATCGACGCCCGCGGCCGCGTACGACTCCAGCAGCAGCTCCTGGTTGCCGAAGATCTCCCGCATCTTGGGCTCCTGCTTATTGCCCACGCCGGTTTCGATCACCACCGTATGCTTGCCGGTGCGCACCACCGCGGAGTTCAGCCCCAGCCGGATCCGGTTCTCCGCATCTGCCTTGATCCGCTTTTGCCAAAGCGTTTTCGGCACTACGCCGAACATGGCTCCGCCGTCCAGCAGGTAGATGCCGTCGCTGCAGATCGTCAGCTCGAAGTCACCGAGGCCCGCACGCGCCCGCACCAGCGCGCTGTCCAACGCGTTGTCCTGGAGCGGCTGCCTGGCTTGGCCCGGAGAAGGAGTCTGCGGCATGGTCCCCTTAGGACACTATAGCGACTATGCCGCCGGAGAAGCCTGCGCCGCAGCGCTGGAACTGACGTCCGCCGGCTTCTGCGCCGGTTCCGCCGGCATGCTGACCGCCTCGACCGCTGCTGTCTGTCCGTTGCCTGTCGCCGCCACCTGCCCGTTGCCTGCAGCCGCTGCTTCGCCGGGGGCGCGCTTGTTTTTGAAGCACTGCCGGCAAAGCACCGGCCGGCCCTGGGTTGGCTTAAACGGCACGGTGGTCGACACGCCGCACTCCGAGCACTCCGTGCGCGTCTCCGTGCGCGAGATGCCCGCCGCCGCCGGTCCGCTCCCCGTCGCGCCCGCCTGCTGGGCGCTGCGTCGGGACTTACACGGTTTACAGCGTTTCGGGTCGTTCTTGAATTGCTTGTCGAGAAAGAATAGTTGCTCGCCGGCGGTGAAGATGAACTCACCGCCACAGTCTGCGCAGATTAAGAGCCGGTCCACGAATTCCATACCACTTCCCCCGTCGTACGGAAAAGATCATCTCTCGCGGCGCAACGTTCGAGCGCGAATCGAGCGATCGGTCAAAACTTGGATCGAAGCAATACTGGTGGCGCAGTCGCCAGAAAGGCGACCTTCGGTTTGCCGGGCAGCGGTCTGCGTGTTCGCCGTTGCCGGGGCCTGTCTGACCTGGGGAGGGTGGGGTCAAGCGGGCGGGTTAGGGATGGCCGCCCAGCAACTCTGCTTGGGCGGCCATCACGGTTTTCAAGAAACAGACCTTAATCCTGCTCCTTGCGTATCTTCTTGCGGTTCCGCTTGCGGGCCAGCGCTTCTTTCACACGCTTCTTCTCGCCGGGCTTCAGATAGAAAGAGTGACGCTTCACTTCCTTGATGATGTCTTCCGTCTGAACCTTGCGCTTGAAGCGGCGCAACGCGTTCTCAAGAGGTTCGCCTTCCTGCACTCGAATCTCTGCCAAAGGCCAATACACCTCCAAACGTCCCAAAGTGGGTAGACCTCAGAATATCGCAGAATTGTACGCCCGCAACGGATTTTCTGTCCGATTTTGCGAGTTTCGTCCAACGAAACCCACCGCAACTGCAACCTCTTGCACTTCCAGGTCCCACTCGTCGGCAGCCAATAGGCAGTATCCGGTAGCTAAGACCCGGGGCTCGGTCGGGATAAGGGATGCTCGCTGCCGGCCGCCGGCTACCGGTCACCTTCCCCCACACTCCGCGTAAAATGGAAAATAGAATGATCCGCCCCTACCAGGGAATCCTCCCCACCATCCCCGCGTCCTGCTACATCGATCTCTCCGCCCAGGTCCTCGGCGACGTCGTCCTCGGCGAGCACGCCAGCATCTGGATGAACGCCGTCGTCCGCGGCGACGTCAACGCCATCCGCATCGGCGCCAACTCCAACGTCCAGGACTGCGCTGTCCTCCACGGCCAGCGCTACGTCTATCCCGTCACCGTCGGCGACTGGGTCACCATCGGCCACAACGCCACCGTCCACGGCTGCGTGGTGGAGGACGCCTGCCTCATCGGCATGGGCTCGACCATCCTCAACGGCGCCGTCATCGGCACCGGCTCCATCATCGCCGCCGGCGCCGTCATTCCGGAGAAGACCATCATCCCGCCCCACTCGCTGGTCGCCGGCGTTCCCGGCAAGGTCCGCCGCACCCTCGGCGACGAGGACCACGCCCTCATCCTCAAGTACGCCCAGAACTACCTCGACTACGTCGCCATCTACCTGAAGGAAGCGGAAAAGCTGTGATTGCGGCCGGGGCAGCGTTTTCAAATATCTGGAGATTCCTGGCGACACAATCCTGCTGGCCGACAAGGGCCGAATCACCATCTCGGTCTGCAATGTCTATTTTGAGGCGGTTCGAACCTTCGCCAAGAGTCGCTGATACAGCCAAAACTACCTCGACCAGGTCGCTCTCTACCTGAAAGAGGCCGAACGCAAGTAGGCAGAATCCAAACGGCCTTCTTAAGCGGGACCGATCAGTTGAAAGTAGGGCATCCGCAGCGCCTTCTTATCGAATGTCAGCGTATGCGCGCAACCCGCCCAGGCGCTCAGTGCCCCGATCAACGCATCCTCAAACTCCCCTGTTCCACGTCTGAGGGCGTACGCAGCCTCGAAGACCTGCTGCTCATTCTGAACTTCGAGAGAGTCTGCAGCCAGAAGACGCTCGATATGTGTGGCGATCTCCGCGTTCGTCTGCCTCGCCAGACTGCGCAGCACCCATACAATCTCGAGCACAGTAACCAGGTTGATGAACCCTGGGCGCCGTTCGTTCAGCACATGTTCGAAAATTCGGTTGGCCAGAGGCGTCTGCTTCGGATCGTCCTGAAGCAGGTACCGCAAAACCACATTTGTATCCAGCCCGATCATCGACGGAATCTCTTCGTTGCGCCAGCCTCAATGGCCACGTCCATCTCCTCGATTGAAATGGGCCGGCGAAGTTTTGGAACGCTCCCTCTCAGCGCCGTTGTAGGGATCCTGGGCAGAATCACAACCGCCCCATCGGGCTGAAAAAAGAACTTGAACCGGTCGCCCGGCCTGAGCCGCAGGCGCTCCCGCACCACTTTCGGGATCGTAACCTGATTCTTGCTGCTGAGAGTGGCTTCCATGACGCAACGCCTCCTGCTTTACATTTTATCAAAAGTAAAGCATAACCGAGAGCGCAGCCCGGGATTTGTACACTTCCCCCATTTGAAAGAAACGGAAAGCAGAGAGGTTGAGTGCCCGCCGATGTTGCCAGCGGCAGAATCCTTTCCCATCCATGCGTCGGGTGCTGTACCGTAAGATCACTCCCCAAAAACGGCCCTGCGGAGAGGTTGCCCAATGCTGCGATGTCTCCGGCCTCCGGCCCGCGCTGCTCTCTTCGCCGCCTGCGGATTGGCCTGCATCGCCGCGCCCGCGCAAACTCCCACTCCACCTGCCGCGCAACCGCTCCCCGGCGCCCCCACCCCCGCTGCCCTGCGCCAGCGCACCCCGGAAGAGAAAAAAGAGGACGCCCGCATCGCCCACCTCGCCCGCATCAACGGCCGCCCCTACGAACCCCCCACGCACAAGCAGCAGTTTCACGACTACCTGCGCGACTCCTATGGCCTGCCCGCCTTCGCCCGCACCACCGTCCGCACCAGTTACAACCAGGCACGCGACGGCCCATCCGGCTGGGGCCAGGACTTCCCCGGATTCATGCAGCGCTTCGGCTCCAACGCTGCCATCACCGCCATCAACGGAAACGTGCGCTACGGCATGGAAACAGTCTTCAAGGAAGACCTGCGCTACATTCCCTGCCACGGCTGCTCCGTCAAGCGCAAGATCGTCAACGCTCTGCTTTCTGAGGTCACGGCGCGCCACGACTCCGACGGCCATCGCTTCTTCACCCTCACGCCGGCCATCGCCGACTTCTCCGGCCCCATCATCGCCCACTCCCTGTGGTACCCCGACTTCGACCCCTTCGGCGGCGTGGTCGCCACCCGCACCGTCGCCGCCACCCGCGTAGGCGCGCACCTCTTCACGGAGTTCGTCCTCGAGCGCCGCCACCGCGACCGCAAGATCGAGGACAGCGAACCTCTCCGCGTCCCAGCCAAACCGAACCCGCCGCCTGCGAGTCCACAGTAACCGCGGTACAGTCCATATGCACTTCGCAGCAGTCAGGCCTAGAGTGCGCGACGTGCCGTAACGGTGAGCATCAGCCGGGAGAAGCCGCTAAACACCATGCCGATGCCGACCAGCGTTCCCAGCACCCAGGCCGAACTCGATGGCCACGTCTTCCAGATCAGGACCGCGAGAACGATGCTGACGATGCCGTCGAACAGCAGCCAGCCGGAGCCGTGACGCGGCAGGATGTGAAAGAACTGAATGAATTCGAGAATGGCCTTGATGAGGTAGTAGTACGCCAGTAGAAGTGTGAGCGTAACCAGCCCGGCGATGGGATGGAAGCAGAGATAGATCCCGGCGAAAACGTACAGAAAGCCAAGCAGTATCTCCCAGATGACGCCCCGGGTGGAATGGATCCTCCACGCGAAGAGGAAATGAAGGATTCCCACCACGCTGAAGAACCACCCGATGACCAGGGTGACGGCGACGCTGGAGACGAAGGGAACCAAGATCGCAAAGAAGCCCGCGATCGTAAGCAGGATCGCAAGCGCAATCGACCAGCCGAAGGCGGGGCGAAGACCGGGTACGAGCGGAGCGGGAATTCCATTCGAGGCTGTGCTCATTCGGAACCCTTTCGCGGGAGCGGTTGATCTTGAACCCAGGGCCGATGGGTTGCTTGATGTCGATTCCTGGCTGCAAGTTGCCTGAAACCCACCGCGAGGGGCCCGCTGGACCACAGAAAAGCGCCGCGCCGGGCGAGGCTCTCTGGCCTTGGAACCGACTCCAAATGCCTAGTGGGCTGTGGATGCAACAATTGCGGAAGCAATTAAGCCCGTTGCCACCGCGGCCAGCACATAATTGCCGTCCACTTCGCGCCATTCGTAGCCGCTGGGCGGCTTCCTCAGGTGATAGGTACGGTAGTCAACCACCTCGCCGCGAGCCCAGTCATCGTGACTGATCTTCGCGCCCTTGCGCCACTCCTTGTGCTCCACGTAAGCGTGGTTGTCGTGCGCTGCGGCACCGGCGTGGTCGTCGCGATGGTCGTCCTGCGCCAGGACGAAGCCCGAGGAGAGTACGGCGGACATAGTCGAAACTGCAATGAATTTTCCGAATCGGTTCACAGTTACCTCCAAGCAGATTCAGATGCGTCCCGCGCCGCTTCACGCACTGCGATCCAATCAAAAATTGAGGAGGAAATAACGCCAAGGCGTCAAAAGGTTGCCTGGGATGGGTGGAACCTGTCTGCGGCGCGCATCCTTCTGCGAGAGAGTTGATGTACCTTCGCGGTTCCCCTCTCAAATCTACGCCTGGCAGCGAAAAGCCCCGCACCGGCGGGGCCGGCAGCGGGGCTTTTGCGAGCGATCCAACGGCAGAAATCTAGTTCGCCCTGACGACCAGCCGGATCGAGCCGGTCGAGATGGAAGCCAGGACGTTGTTACCGTCCACCTCGCGCCACGCATAGCCGCGCGGTGGCGCTTGCAGGTGGCTGGTGCGATAGTCCACGGCATCGCCGCGGCCCCAGTCCTCGTGCTTCATCTTCGCGCCCTTCTTCCACTCGTTGTGCTGGACGTAGGTGTGGTTGTCGTGACTGGGGGCGCCGTGGTTGTCCTGCGCGAACGCCGCTCCGCCGCAGAGTAGTACAGAGAGCGTCGAGAGAGCTGCAAACTTTCCAAATCGATTCACAAAGTTACCTCAGGTGGGTAAGATGCAAACGCGCCGCGCGCAACCGGTCGACGACACAAGTATTACGAAGAGCGGAGGAGGCGCTCGGAAGCAGCAGCGAACCGGTCCACGGCTTTTCGCTACACTGGTTGTTCATGGCAACGCAGCCCAAACCGTCCAACCTGTTGAAAGCAGTGCGTGGAACACGCGACCTGCTGCCGCCCGAAAGCGCACTCTGGAGCCACGTCGAAGACACCGCCCGCAAGGTCTTCGCCCGCTACGGCTTCGGCGAAATCCGCACGCCCATCTTCGAAGCCACCGAACTCTTCGCCCGCGGCGTAGGCGAAGAAACCGACATCGTCTCCAAGGAGATGTACACCTGGGAAGATCGCGCCCGCGCGCAGAGCGAAAAGGCGCAATCTCTCACCCTGCGCCCGGAAAACACCGCCGGCGTCGTCCGCGCCTACATCGAGCACAAGCTCGGCGAGCGCGGTGACCTGCAGAAGCTCTTCTACATCGGGCCGCAGTTCCGCCGCGAACGGCCCCAGCGCGGCCGCTACCGCCAGTTCTGGCAGATCGGCGTCGAGGTGCTTGGCCCGGTTTCCTCCGGCTCCGAATCGCCCGTCCGCGATGCCGAAGTGCTGGAGATGCTCGCCACGCTGCTCGACGAACTGGACATCAAGAACTGGCGGCTGGAATTGAACTCGGTTGGCTCCGCCGAAGACCGCAAGCGCTATAACGCCGCGCTGCGCGAGGCGCTCGCGCCCATCAAGCACCTGATGTGCGAGGACAACCAGCGCCGCGCCGAAACCAACCCGCTGCGCGTGCTGGACTCGAAAGAACCAGCCGATCAGGAGCTGATCAACACGCTGCCCAAAATCGCCGACTACCTCGACGAAGCCTCGCGCGCCCACTTCGCCGCGGTACTTGCTGCGCTCGACGCATGCGGCGTGGCGTACACGGCGAATCCGCGGCTGGTCCGCGGCCTCGACTACTACACGCGCACCACCTTCGAGTTCACCGTGCCCGACGGCTCCGGCCTCGGCACGCAGAATGCGCTGCTCGGCGGCGGCCGCTACGACGGCCTCAGCGAGATGCTCGGCGGCCCCAAAGCTCCCGGCATCGGCTTCGCCATCGGCGAAGACCGCCTGATCCTGACCCTGCAAGCCGAGGCCGAACGCGAAGCCGCCGAACGAGCCGCCACAGAACAAACCGGGGTGCCCCATTCATCGCAGTCTCATCGCGATGGGTGGGCGGCCACAAAGCTCGACGCCTACATCGCCCCCATGGGCGCCGAACGCAACGCCGCCGCCCTCGCCCTGGCCCGCGAACTCCGCCGCGCCGGATTGTCAGTCGAAGTCGGCGACGGCAGCTTCCGCCTGAAAAAATCCTTCGAAGCCGCCGACAAACTCGCCCGCCACATCGTCATTCTCGGCGAAGACGAGCTGGCCTCCGGTATCCTTACAATAAAGACATTCGCAACGGGTGAGCAGACCAAGGTGGCTCGGACCGAGCTGGCCGAAACGCTGCGACGTTGAAGGAAGAAATGACTCTCGACTTTCTGGGCAGTTTGCAGCGGACGCAGATGTGTGGTGAGCTTCGCGCCAAAGACGCGGGGCAGAACGTGGTGCTGATGGGCTGGGTGAACCGGCGGCGCGACCACGGCGGCTTGATCTTCCTCGATCTGCGCGACCGCAGCGGCATCGCGCAGGTGGTAGTCGACGAGAAGGTTGGCGTGGCGCATGACAAGGCCGACGCGGCGCGGCCGGAGTATGTGGTCGCCGTCAAAGGGCATGTGCGGCGGCGCGGTCCGGGGCTGGAAAATCCCAACATGCCGACCGGCGAGATCGAGGTGGTCGCCGACGAACTGCTGCTGCTGAACGAGGCGAAGACTCCGCCATTCTCGCCCGCGGAAGACGCGATCGCCAACGAAGAGGTGCGGCTGAAGTACAGGTACCTGGACCTGCGCCGCATCGAGATGCAGCACAACTTCGCGCTGCGCAGCCGCGTGGCGATGGCGATTCGGAACTACCTGGTCGGCGAAGGCTTCCTCGAAATCGAGACGCCGTTTATGACGCGGTCGACGCCTGAAGGCGCGCGCGATTACCTGGTGCCGAGCCGGGTGCATGCGGGCGAGTTCTACGCGCTGCCGCAGTCGCCACAGATCTTCAAGCAGATCCTGATGATCTCCGGCTTCGACCGCTACTTCCAGATCGCGCGCTGCTTCCGCGACGAGGACCTGCGCGCCGATCGCCAGCCCGAATTCACCCAGATCGACCTGGAGATGTCATTTCCGTCGCAGGACGCGGTGTTTCGCGTGGTCGAAGGGTTTCTGACTGCGGCGTTCCAGGCTGCGAGTATTCAGTTGACGACTCCTTTCGTGCGCATGACGTATGACGAAGCGATCAAGAACTACGGCATCGACAAGCCGGATATGCGGCTGCCGGCGATGGTCTCGCTTGGCGACGATCTCACTCCCGAGCTTCGTGCCAAGCTGAAGATCGAGCAGGCGCTGCCGGTGCTGGGCTTCGTCATTCCCGGCGTTGGCGAACTGAGCGGCACGGCGCGCAAGGCGCTGCTGAACGAGGTGCGCGCGGGATTCGGCGACTGCGGGCTCGACCTGCTGGACGTGGCGCGGCTGAAGACGAATGCCGAATTTGCGCCGTTGGCCGCGGTGATTGAGGCGAAACTTGTCGATCCGACCCTTCGCGATAGGGCCGCGAAGGATGGGGCACCCGATCCCGGTTCGCCCGCATCTGGGGCAGCCGGGCTTCTGGTTGTGGTGACACCGAAACTGGGGACGCCGGCGATGTGGAACTTCGATCCGCAGTGGATCTGGAAGCGCGTGGGGCAGCTGCGGCTGCAACTGGGCGCGAAGTTCGCGGACAAGCACAGGCTGTTCGAGAAGACCGGCACCGCGGCCGATTTCAGGTTCTGCTGGGTCACCGACTTTCCGATGTACGAGTGGAACGAGGAGACCAAGACGTGGGACGCGGCGCACCATCCGTTCACCTCGCCGCATGAGGACGATATCAAAGCCGGCAGGCTGACTTCGGACAAGGGAGCGGTGCGGGCGCTGGCGTACGACATTGTGCTGAACGGCACCGAACTGGGCTCGGGGTCGATCCGTATCCACCGCCAGGACGTGCAGGCGGAGATCTTCCGCTCGCTGGGCATGACGGACGAAGAGGCGAAGTCGCGCTTCGGCTTCTTCCTGGATGCGCTGGAGTACGGCACGCCTCCGCACGGCGGCATTGCGCTGGGACTGGACCGGATTGTGATGATCCTGGCCGGGGCGAGCAGCCTGCGCGAGGTGATCGCGTTCCCCAAGACGGCGAAGGCGATCGACCTGATGGTCGACGCGCCCACGCCGGCGACGCCGGAACAGTTGCGCGAGCTGCATCTGCGCATCGGCGGTCGGAATTGAGGAACCCGTGAAAGAGGGCAAGTCGGCGGCATGACTACGGGATTCTTCGCCGATGGCTCAGAATGACAAGTTCGAAAATGGGCGAAGGCGATCGACCTGATGGTCGACGCGCCCACGCCGGCGACGCCGGAACAGTTGCGCGAGCTGCATCTGCGCATCGGCGGTCGGAATTGAGGAACCCGTGAAAGAGGGCAAGTCGGCGGCATGACTACGGGATTCTTCGCCGATGGCTCAGAATGACAAGTTCGAAAGTAAGGCGGCCAGAGTTGAGGGGGTAGGGGGGAGGGGGGTGGGGTTCCGGACCTGAGGTCTCAAATCCATCAAACGACAGGGGATAGGTCTGGACTAGGTCCGGGCGTGAAGTCCGGGACCGACGAGGCGGTCCTGATTTTGAACGAGTTGCTGCCCGACCTGCTGCTAAAGTGCTCACAAAGAACCATATCCCCCGCTGGATTCTGACGCGCGACTGGGTGAAGCGCAAATTCACCGGTCGGGGCCTCGCCCAAGGCCCATTAAGTTAAGTATACCACACGTGTCAAGGGGTTTTCGGTGTATGTAGTTGATATAAAATGTGTTATAAACCGCCGCGAGTTATTTGCGGAAGTCGGCGTGAACGCGTGCCCTTCCGACAGGGTGGTCTTCTTCGGAGGAAGCTTAGTGGCCGGCCTGGGCCCGCTTGGCGGTCATGTCCACGGAGAGCCGGGCTAAGGCGACCAGGGCCTGGAAGCGATCTTCGCCAGGTACATCGTCGGAGGCAATGATGGCCTGCAGCCTGCGCGCTTCCTCTTCCCTGGCGGCAAGAAAGGCTTCGAGGTAGACCACGAGACGGTCTGTGCGATTCCGGGCCATGTTTGTCTATTGGTATCGGGGTCACACGAGTTTCGATGTGTCCGTTATCACATGACCTTAGTCACCCTTCGGGCTAGTTTGGAATCACCGCAGCCTGTGGAAGGCCTGGCTTTGGGAAACTGCGAGTGAGCCGTCTGCCGACCTGGGTCGTGAGGGACGGGCCGCTCCTGAAGGTGAACCGATGACCTCCGCCACCCCGACCACACCTCCAGTGGTCCTCCAGACGCATTATTGCCAGCGTTGCGGTAAGCCCCATGATTGTCCCTGTATGAAGCCGGACGGGGTTAAGTGTTGCGGGCCGGAGCCTGGGCGGGTCAATTGCTGCCTGGCTTGTCCGTGCGAATGCGGAAAGAGCGAGGGCTAAGGCGCGCGGCCCTGGATGCGCAGTTACTGCTGTTTTGGCTGGAGGACCATGAGTTCGTCGCCGAGGTATTCCGTGAGGTAGAGGCGGGCGCCGTCGGCTGAGAGGCTGATGTTGCGTGGGAATTCGCGGGTCTTGATGGTCTGGCGGAGCGCGGGTTTGGCTGGGTCGGAGAGGTCGAAGACGGTGGCGTTGCCCTGGCCGTTGCTGAAGCGGTTGGAGTTGGCGACCAGCATGGATTTGCCGCCGTTGAAGAGTGCGAGGCCCACCGGTTCCACGCCGCCGCTGGGGATGGCGAGGCGGAAGGCGTGGGCTGGATCGGCTTCGAGGGCATGGGCGTCGAAGACGAGCACGCGATTGTCACCGCGGGCGGTGACGTAGAGGGTGGCGCCGTCGGCGGTGACTGCCATGCGCACAGGGGAGCACCCGGCGTCCACGGCCGCGAGCCTGGTTGCGGCTGCCTGCTGCTGCGACGATGCGGGGGGCAGGGCGGCCGCTTTGGCTACGTCGATGACATAGAGAACGCCGTTGGGCATCGGCATGGGTCGAGTGCGGCCCTGGAGACAGCCGCTGCGCTCGAGTTCGGCGGCGCCGTGCCCGGGGAGCTGCGCGGCGATTTGTGCCGCCACGATTTCGCCGACCGCGTAAACGCGCGAGCCGTCGGGCGAGACGGTGACGCCGGGCGTGGCCTGGAGGGTGGGGATGTGCGCCAGCGTCTCGGGGTGCAGTGCTCCGGCGGCATCGGGGTGGAGGGCGATAACGCCGACGTTGCCGCGGTCGCCGTACTCGTTGGCGACGTAGAGAAACTGGCCATCGGGTGAAGCGGCCAGGGCTCCGGAGCCGGCGAGGTCTCCCTGCGAGAGGGCCTGGGGCTTGGCTTTTCCGCGCAGCGTGTCGTCCAGCGAGAGGAAGGCGACGCCGGAATTGGTGTGGCCGACGGCGAGGGTGCGGGTGTGCGGGATGAGGACGATTCCTTGTGCGGGCTCATCGCCCAGCGGCTGAAAGGCAACGCGGTCGAGCTTGCTGCCGGCTAAGTGAAAGACATCGATGCCGCCTCCGCCGCGCGCGCCATCGACGGTGACCAGAACGTATTGGCCGTCGGGAGTTTCCAGAGCCTGGTAGGGATGGCCGGTGGTTGCATAGGTGTGTGTGTCGAGTGTCTGGGCCGGGGCGACGAGAGTTGTTGCGAACAGAAAAAAGGGAAGGATGCGCACGGGGCCACCTTACTACGTTGGTTTGGAGATGGCGCAAGTTTTTGCGGCGCAATCCCCCCGAGCGAAGGTTGGATGGGGCACCCGGCACCCGGGGTTGAGGCCGACCAACTACCGGGATTCTTCCTGCCCCAGCCAGCAAGCTGGCCGGGGATCCCGTTCGCCGATGGCTCACAATGACAAGTTCGTGGGGGATGGGGCACCCGGCGGCCGGGGGTGGGGCCAATTAACTACCGGGATTCTTCGCCGTTGGCTCAGAATGACAAGTTCGAAGCGCCGTTGGCTCAGAATGACAGGTGTGGGGGGCGATGGCTCAGAATGACAAGTTCGTAGGGGATGGGACACCCGGCATTTAGTCTGTTGGGAGCGGTTTGAGGGGTTCGGGCGAGATGGGGCTTTGGCGCGGGCTGGTGGTGGCGGGATTGGTGGTTGGGTTGGGCGGGATGGCCGCGCTGCGAGTGGAGGCGCAACGGCTGCCGGGTGGGGTTCGGCCGGAACATTATTCGTTGACCATTACCCCGGATCTGGCGAAGGCGAGGTTTGCGGGGACGGAGACGATTGAAGTCGTGCTGGAGAAGCCGGCGACGACGATTGTGTTGAATGCGGCGGAGATTGAGTTTGGGGCGGTGAAAGCGTTGTCCGATGTCCGTTCTCCGATGTCCGTTGTAGAGCAAAAGCAAGGGACAAAGGCAACTACGGGGATTCTGAGCGGAGCTCAGAATGACAACTCGTCGGGTGTCGGGGCGCAGGCGTCGGGTGATGGCGTGGAGACGGCGACGGTGACGCTGGATGCGGCGAAGGAGCAGGCGACGCTGCACTTTGCGCGGGCTCTGCCGGCGGGACCGGTGACGCTGGAGATTGCGTACACGGGGATTTTGAACGACAAGCTGCGCGGGTTTTATCTGTCGAAATCGAAGACGCGGAGTTATGGGGTGACGCAGTTTGAGGCGACCGACGCGCGGCGGGCCTTTCCCTGCTTCGACGAGCCGGCGCTGAAGGCGACGTTCGAGGTGACGCTGGTGGTGGATGCGGGCGATACCGCGATTTCGAACACCAAGATGGTGAGCGACACGGCGGGGCCGGAGGCGGGCAAACATACGCTGAAGTTTGCGACGACGCCGAAGATGTCGACCTACCTGGTGGCGTGGCTGGTGGGGGATTTCCAGTGTACGGAGGGCAAGTCGGATGGGGTGCCGATCCGGGCGTGCGCGACGCCGGACAAGGTGGGGATGACCAAGTTCGCGCTGGATGCGGCGAAGTGGGACCTGCATTATTACGACAAGTACTTCGGCATCAAGTACCCATTGCAGAAGATGGACCTGGTGGCGATTCCGGACTTCGAGGCGGGGGCGATGGAGAACTTCGGGTGCCTGACGTTCCGCGAGACGGAGATGCTGGTGGATGAGAAGAACTCGACGCTGACGGCCCGGAAAGATGTGGCGATAACGGTGGCGCACGAGATTTCGCACCAGTGGTTCGGCGACCTGGTGACGCCGGCGTGGTGGGACAACCTGTGGCTGAACGAGGGTTTTGCCACATGGATGGAGAGCAAGGCGGCAGCGAAACGCGAGCCGAAGTGGGAGTTTGACCAGGACGTGGCGATGGACCTGAATCGCACCCTGGATGAGGACGCGAGCCGGACGACGCGGGCCATCCGGACGCGGGCGGAGACGCCGGCAGAGATCAATGAATTGTTCGACGACATCGTGTACGGCAAGGCGGGCGCGGTGATCGGGATGGTGGAGCACTGGGTGGGCGAAGAGACGTTTCGTCGGGGGGTGCACGAGTACCTGGTGGCGCATGCGTATGGAAATGCGACGGCGGAGGATTTCTGGGACGCGCAAACGCGGGTGAGCGGGCTACCCGTGGACAAGGTGATGCGGAGCTTTGTGGAACAGCCAGGGGTTCCGCTGGTAAGCTTCGGCGGCGCAGGCGCGGATGCGGCGGTAACGCAGCAGCAGTTTGTGGTGTCGGGCAAGCCTGCGTCGAGCGACGCATGGACGATTCCCATCTGCTTCAGGGGCGTGGCGTGCCGCCTGCTGCAACCGGGGCAGACCAGGATGGATGTGCCGGCGCAGGCAGGTGCGGCGCCGTTTCCTTATGCGAACGCGGACGACAAGGGATACTACCGGGCGGAGTATCCGGCCAAGGACTTCGCGGGGATTGTGGCGAACGCGGAGAACGGGGTCCACCCAGGCGATCAAAGATCGCGGGAGACCCCAGGGATGACGCCGCCGGAGCGGATTGGGCTGGTGGGCGATGCGTGGGCACTGACGCGCGCGGGCGACGGGACGGTGGGCGAGTTCCTGGACCTGATGCTGGCGGTGAAGACAGACCCGAACGCGAACGTGATCGACAGCGCGCTGAGCCGCGTGAGTACGATTGAAACGCAGATTGCGACTGAGGACGACAGCGCGCGGCTGGATGGGGTGGTGCGACGGGAGTTCGGCGGAGTGTATGCCGCGCTGGGCGGGCCGGAGAAGCACGAAGCTTACGCACATGCGGAGCTTCGCGAGACGCTGTTTGAGGTGCTGGGCAGAGCCAAGGACCCGGCTGTGCTGGCGGCGGCGCAGAGCCTGACCCGGCAATTGTTCGCCGGGCAGAAGCCGGACGACCCGATGCTGGGGGACGCGGCCGTGGTGCTGACCACGCCGAACGGTGACGCGGCGATGTACGACCGGATGCTGCGGGTGGCGCGCAACGCGTCCGACCCGGACTTCAAGATGGCGGCGCTGCATGTGCTGACGCGGTTCCAGACGCCGGCGCTGGTGGAGCGGACGCTGGAGTTTGCGCTCTCCGACGAGGTGCGCAACCAGGACAGCTGGGAGCTGATTGCACTGCTGCTGGCGCGGCGGGCGACCCAGGACCAGGCATGGGCGTTCGTCCAGCAGCACTGGGCGGAGATCGAGCGGAAGTCGACGGAGAACTCAGGGGCGCGGATTGTCGAGGCGGCGGGGGCGTTTTGCACGGCGTCCCGGCGCGACGAAGTGGCCAGCTTCTTTGCGGCGCATCCGGTGGAGTCCTCGGAGCGGGCGCTGAAGAAGACGCTGGACTCGATTGACGGCTGCATCCGCCTGCGCGCGGCCCAGGAGCCGGAGTTGCGCAAATGGCTGGACGCGCACGGCCAGGAATAATCTACGCGGCAAGCTCAATGCATTCCTGTGTTCTGGCGGGTAAGCGCCGATTATGTCTTCGGGCTGGGGACGCGAGGTTTGGCCGGAGCCAAACAGGAGGGGATGGAAGGTTGGACCTCAGAGTAGGATGCGGTCTGCGCCTGGGTGGTACTTGGGGGCGCGGAGAGCGGGAGAACGGCTGGGTTCCAACGCTGCTTGCGGCTAACCGGAAGCGGGGCGATTTTTCGGAGCGAAAGCGTGGTCCAAGTGCTTGAAAGCGGCGACAGATGCGGCGTAATCGTTAGGTTTCTATAGGGGAACATTTTCTTGATTGGATAAACGGCGAGAGGGTTAATGCGAGACAAAAAAAAGACAAATCAATGCTTGACAGGGGCTGTCCCGATAGACGACTCTTTCTCCCGCAGCCAAAAAAGTGGTCGTACCTTTGGTTTCAGCCCTCCACGGAGGGCTCCGGCCTAGGCCCGTAGATATCTATATGATTTAACGACCATTTAATGAGGTCACATCAATGTTCAGCGAAAATCGCAAGCTCCAGTCGAGAGCAACGACGCTGCGAATCCTCAGCGGGTTCGTAGCATTTGTACTGGCAATTGCCGGTCTGACGGGGAGCACAGCGCGCGCACAGATTTCAGGCACTGGCGCCATTTCCGGTACCGTGACCGATCCCACCGGGGCGGTTGTGGTCAACGCGAAGGTGACGGCGACCAACATCGACACGAATGTGAGCACGGAGCGCAACACCACCCGGGCCGGCGACTACAACATCACACCGCTGATTCCCGGCACCTATACCGTGACCGTGGCGGCGGCCGGGTTCGAAGGGTACAAGCAGGAGAACGTGACGGTGGACGCGCTGGTAACGGTCGCCGTGAACGTGAAGCTGACGGTGGGGCAGGCGACTGAGACAGTCACGGTAACGTCAGCGCCTCCGCTGCTGGAGACGACGGATGCAACGCTGGGCGGGGTGATGGACAACGAGATGTATTCGAACCTGCCCCTGGAGATGAGCTTTGGCGGCAATTCCGACCAGCGGCGTTCGACCGACTTTGCCTATCTGATGCCGGGTGTGTCGAATGTTTTTACTGGCAGCGGCAATGCTACCGATGCGACCACCGGGATTAATGGCAGCCCCAACGGCGTTCAGGAGATGTACGTTGACGGCATCGATCTGCCCGAGGCTGACGGGGTAGGCGATAACCGCTTTACCTGGACGGCGATCAGCGTGGACGCGGTGAACCAGTTCCAGATCCAGACCGCCGGGGTCTCGTCGCAGTATGGCGGGCAGGGGACGCAGAACTACTCGATCAAGTCGGGCGGCAACGCGATTCATGGCTCGCTGTACGAGTACAACCGCAACACCCTCTTTGACGCATGGACGTTCACCGGCAAGGTTCCGACGCTGCGGCCAAACGGAGTATTTGCAACGGTCAAGCCGCGCGAGATTCAGAACGAATTCGGCCTTGTGATCAGCTTTCCGATCATCAAAAACAAGCTCTTCTTCTTCGGCAACTACGGCCAGTATCGCGAACAAAAAGGCGCAACGATTAGCGCCATGACCATTCCGACCTCGGCCATGCTGGCGCTGGGAACTCCGAACGGCGTCGCCGACTTCACGGGCTGGGCGAAGGCGAACGGCGGCTCAGGTTGCACCTCGATTGCCGCGGAAGGCACCAGTGGGGTGGCGCAACAGGCGCACGGTTGCGACGATATCTATGACCCGAGCACGGAGACGGTGGGCTGCACCGGCAACCTTTCTACGGGTCCTCTCTGCAGCCGCTCGGTTTTTCATGCCATGCTCAATGGCGTCGACCAGAACGACGTGATTCCGGCGAGCCGGTTGTCGAAGGCGTCCACCTACATCAACCAGTACTGGGTACCGTACGAAGCGCTTGCCAGCCAGACGACATATACCAACAACCTGAATTACGGCACACCCACAGGGTTGGCCAACTGGTATTTGACAAGCCGCCTGGATTACAACCAGAACGCGAAGAACCAGGTCGCGCTGATTGTTGCGTTTGGCCGCCAGGCGAGCACGGGTCCCAACTCCACCAGCGGCCTGGGGCCGCCGTTCAATACGTCGCAGTCGTATCACCCAGTGACCAACATTGACATTCTGAAGGACACCTACACCGTCAGCGCGCATGTGGTGAACCAGATCGCCTTCGGCTATGGACGCTATGAGAGCGTCTCGGTGACCCCGGACGATGCGCCGCAGTACGATGCCGCGAGCATCGGGCTGCTGGGCACGCCTCCAGGTCAGGCGAGCAACGGCTTCCCGGCAATCTCGGGTATGGGCGGGCCGTCTCAGGCTGGGTATGCCTGGAACTCCAAGGTGAACAATACCTACACCTCGACCGACAACGTGCAGTGGGAGTTCGGCAAGCACAACTTCACCTTCGGCGCGCAGGAAGTGCTGGTCGAGTTCAACTACTATAAGGCGCTTGGGCCGACAGGGCCGATGAGCTACAGTTTCTCCGGAGCGCAGACGGAGGGCTTCCCGCTGACCACTGGGGGCTTGGCGACGACCGGCACCGCGGCGCAGACCAACACCGGCAACGGCACAGCCAGCTACATGATCGGCGCAGCCAGCGGCGAATCCGTTGCGAGTCCGTATGTGCCCGGACTGGGCACGCGGTGGAGAGATCCATCGGTCTGGGCGCAGGACGACTACAAGGTGACTAAGAGCCTGACCATGAACCTGGGCCTGCGCTGGGACATCATGCCGTCCATTACGGAAGCGCACAACATCTTCTCGTTCTTCAATCCGTACGGCCATAACTCGGTCACGGGCAACCTGGGCACGCTGGCGTTTGCCGGCGGCGGGGATCCAAACCTGTTCTGCAACTGCAGCAATCCGTCGCAGATCTACTACGGGAATATCGCGCCGCGCATTGGCATGGCGTATTCGGTGGACCCGAAGACGGTCATCCGCGGCAGCTACGGCGTGAGCTACGCGCGTGGCGACTGGACCAGCGGCAGCCAGTCCGGCTCGCCGTCCACGACCGGCTACACGCCCTCGGGCACGACGCCGAGCCAACCCACGCCGGCCTTCCCGCTGATTTACTGGGACGGGACAGCCTGCAGCAATGGCACGAACGCAGGCGTGAACTGCGGCTACAACGGGAGCATCAATCCGCCCACACCTCCGGCCTTTGGCACCAGCCTGGCCGAGTACGGGACGGGCAATAACTCCACCACCACCGCAAGCGCCACCGGCGTGAGCTGGTTTGACAAATACAAGGGCGACCGGACGCCGCAGTACATCAACTGGACGTTCGGCATCCAGCGCCAGATTACCCGCGACATCTCACTGACCGTGAGCTACGTGGGCAGCCAGGGACACTTCGTCTCCGGCGGGTTCAATCCGCTGAACCGGCGCAACACGCTGCCGACCACGTTCTCGCAGTTGGCGGGCTACCAGGTGACGGCACGACCGCGGCGCCGTGCTCCGGGTTTGGCCCTGCACATCCACGCTGCTGTCGGCCAAGTACTCCGCGTCGGCGCTCTCTCTGGTGGAGGGTTATGGCTTTACGCCTCCTAATCCGTACACCGGTGGCGTGACTTACACCACAGCCAACGGCGTTACCGGGTACTTCGACCCCTATCCGCAGCTGGGCGTGAGCGATACGACCAACTTCAACGGCAACACCAACTACCATGCGCTGCAAATGACGCTGCGGGGACGTCCCGTCTCACGGCGTGGACTTCATGCTGAACTACACCTACTCGAAGTCGATTGACGATCTGGGCTCCTTCCGGCTGGTGGACAATCCTCGCCTGGACCGTTCTTTCTCAGCCACAGACCAGCCGCAGAACCTGACCGCGACGGCGGTGTACTCCTCGCCGTACGGCCGAGGCAAGGCGCACCTTTCCAACTTCATCGCCAATTCGCTGGCGCGGGATTGGAATCTGTCCGGCATCTTCAGCTATCACTCCGGTTCGCCGATCGACGTCACGGGTTCGGGATGCGCGGGCTCGCCGATGGGCACCTGCATGCCGACCATCGTTCCAGGCGTGAATCCGCGCACGTCCTCCTATGCTTCGCCTCCGGGAGGAATTGTGGCGGCAACGGGCTATAGCAACACGTATAGCGCGATCCATCACCTTAACCTGAATGCGTTTACCGTACTGCAGGCGACCAATACGGCCACAGCGAGCTTGTCTAACGATCAGGCGATTGCGGCTGGTCTGGGCGCGGCGGCCTATGTTCCGGGCACGGCAGCACGTGGCGCGACGGACAATCTGTGGGGCATGGGCGCGTATGACCTGGACCTGGGCCTGAAGCGCTCGTTCCCGATCTGGGAGCAGTGTGAGCCTGCAGTTTGAGGCCGATGTCGTGAATGTGACCAACCACGTAATCTGGAACTTCTCCCGCCGCGACGGTTGGCAGTGGTTCCACGCCCGACCGAAGCAGCTACTCCAACCTACACGTTGGGCGATATCACCAGTCAGAACGTCGTCTGGGGTCCGCGCGACTGGCAACTGGCGGCGCGGCTGAGTTGGTAAACTCTGCCGCATAAACCGGAACCAACTTCGACCGCCGCCTTGCAGCAATGCAGGCGGCGGTTGTGTTTTCGCAGGGGCAGAAGTCAGTAGTCAGTAGTCAGTAGCCGGGTGCCAGGCGTCAGCGGGCGGTGCGGCGCTTTGCAGCTTTGCCGGGCTTGCTGGTGGGGGTGCTGGATTTCTTTGTGGGTGTTTTGGCCTGCGCGGTGGGCCTGGCATGGCGGCGCGCGTGGACCAGGGCCTCCCAGTCGCGGCGGGTCTGCGCAGCGTAGTCGACGGCGAACTTGAGGATGGCGTCGTCGAAGCGGGAAGACGTGCCCATGTAGCCAGCGATCATGGCAGGGTCGCCGGCGCGGGCGTGGCCGCGGGCAAGCACCTCGCCGCAGACGGCTGCGTACTCCAGCAGGCCGGCGGACTTCAGTTCACTCAACTCCACCTTGGCCTTGTGGTCGTTGAGCTGGCGGACCAGGTAGTCGCGGCCTTCGATCGTCGTCCAGCCGAGGAAGGGGTCGGACTGAACCTGCATGGCGCGCTGACCCTCGACGACGCGGTGGCCCTGGTGATTCGCTTCGGGCGCATCGTCCAGGTAAGGCGCGTAGGCGGAATGCGCCTCCTCTTTGACTTGCAGGAAGAGCGGGTCGCGGGCGCCGTTGCCCTGCAGGTAGATGCAGTAGTCGCGCAGGCCGACGGAGCCGGTGCCGACGATCTTGAAGGCGACATCGAGCGGTGTGTACTGGTTGAGGAAGTGGCGGCGTTCGGGCTGCAGGCTCTCGGCGTAGGTGGCGAGGGAGTCGAGCACCTGGCGCGCGACGCCGACGTCGACGCGGGTGAGGATGGGCGGCTCGGACTTGAAGACGCGCGAATGTGCGTCGGTGCGCGGATTGCGTTCCGACGTTGCGGCCGGTGGAGTGGTCAACGCGTCCATGTTGTGCAGCGGAGTAGCGCGCTCCGCGACGCGCAGGATTTGCGAGATGGGATCCAGGGTGCGCAGGCGGTGGACCACGTAGCGGGCCAGTTCCAGCACGGGCATGCGCGCGAAGAGGTGCATGTGGGTGCGATAGCGCGCGAGGAAGGTACGGGCGGCGTCGCGGCAATGGCCGCGCCTGGCGCCGGCCTCGTGCCCGGCGAGGATCAGACTGGCGGCCATGCGCTTGACGTCCCACTCGAAGGGGCCGCGGAGGGTCTCGTCGAAGTCATTGATGTCGAAGACCAGGCGGCCGTCGGGCGCGGCGAAGGCGCCGAGGTTGCGCAGGTGCGCGTCGCCGCAGAGTTGCGTGTGGATGCCGGTGTTGGGGCCGAGTGAGAGATCGCAGGCCATGACCGGAACGGCGCCGCGATAGAAACCGAAGGGCGAACAGGCCATGCGGTCGTACTTGATCTCGACCAGCGCGGGCACCCGGCCGCGCATGGAGTCCGCGACCAGCCGGAGCGGGTCGACGCGGCGGATTTTGGGCTGCCAGCCGGCGTGCTCGGCACGGCGCATGTGTTTGCGCTGCGCCTGGCCGAGGGCGTAACGCTCGCGGAAGGTGAGAGGTGTGGTCATAGGGTCTTTGGCTAACGTACACCAAACAGAACGAAAGGCGACCGCGGATTTGTGCCGACCGGCGCGGAAGTCTGGCGCGGCTGGAGCGGCTAGGGGCGGTCCCATTGCCAGTTGGCGTAGTCCTGGCGCAGCTTGGTTTTGAGGAGCTTTCCGGTGGCGGTGTAGGGGAGTTCGGAGACCGAGACGAAGTCGTCGGGGACCTGCCAACGGGCGAAGCGAAGCTCGAGGAAGGCGCGCAGCTCGGTAGGGTCGATGGCGCCGTTTTTGGGGACGACGATGGCGAGCGGACGCTCCTGCCACTTGGGATGCGGGATGGCGATGACCGCAGCTTCGCGGATGGACGGGTGCGCGACGAGGGCGTTTTCGAGGTCGACCGAACTAATCCATTCGCCGCCGGACTTGATGAGGTCTTTGAGGCGGTCGGTGATTTTGACGTAGCCTTCGGGGTCGATGGTGGCGACGTCTCCGGTCTGGAACCAGCCGTCGGCGGTCCACTTTTCGGGCTGCTGGCCGCCATAGTAGCCGCTGGCGACCCAGGGGCCGCGGACCTGAATTTCGCCGGGGGTCTCGCCGTCCCAGGGCGCTTCGCCCTCGTCGCTAACGACGCGGACATCGGTAAAGGGCAGGGCGAGGCCCTGACGGGCGCGCTGGGCGTAACGCTCGTTGGGAGACCAGTCGCGCATGGACGGTTTGAGGGTGCCGGCGGTGGCGACGGGCGAGGTTTCGGTCAGGCCCCAGGCGTGGAGGAGCGAGATGCCGAGCTGGTCGAGACGGCGAAACATGGACTCGGGCGCGGCGGCGCCGCCGACGGCGATACGAAGGTCAGGGGCGAAGCGCCAGCGACCGGGGTGGTCGTCGATGGTGTTGAGCATGGCCTGCAGGATGGAAGGGACGGCACATGCGAGCGTGACTTGCTCCTGCTGGATGAGGTCAAGCAGGGCGGGGGCTTGCAGGTTGCGGCCGGCGAGGACGAGCTTGCATCCGTTCATGACAGCGGCGAAGGGAAAGCCCCACGCATTGACGTGGAACATGGACGAGATGGGGAGCACAGTGTCGTCGCGACTGAAGCTGATCTGATCGGGCAGGGAGATGGCGAGCGCGTGCAGCGCGATGGAGCGGTGCGAATAGATGACGCCTTTGGGCACGCCAGTGGTTCCGGAGGTGTAGCACATGGCGGCGGCATCGTTCTCGGCGAGGTCGGGGTAGGTTGGGCCGACGGTGGTGGAAGCGAGGAAGGACTCGTAGGATTCGGTGCCTGCGGGCAGCGGGTCGGCACCGGAATCGACGACGAAGACGCGCTCGAACTGGACGCGACTGCGGAGTTGCTCGAATACGTCAATGAGGCTGAAGTCCACGATGAGGAAGCGGTCCTGCGCGTGGCGGACGATGTAGGCGAGGTCGTCGGGATGGAGTCGGAAGTTGAGGGTGTGGAGTACTGCGCCGATGGCAGGGATGCCGAAGTAGGCTTCCAGATGCTCCTGCTGATTCCCCATGATGGTGGCGATACGGTCTCCCGGGGCGATGCCGGCGCGCTGCAGGGCCGCGGAGAGTTGGCGTGCGCGGCGGTGCAAGTCGCGCATGGTGGAGCGGGTGCGGGAGCCGTCGGGTTTGACGGAGACGATTTCGACGGCCGGGAACAACGTTGCGGCGCGCTCGATCAGACTGCGGACGAGGAGAGGGGACGACATCATGGTGGACTTCATGAAGCCTCCAGAAGAATCGGCGTCGAAGAGGACCCTTTCGCAGGCTTCAAGGGGAACGGCCGGTACGCGGGGAGCACAGAGGCGAGCGAATCTGGCGAGTATAGGCTCGCGGCAGGAAGAATTCCAAGGGACACGCGGCAGCAGACCGGCGCGATTCCGCGATGCTGCTATGATTGCCGCGTCGAATCAGGGTTGAAGGGGGCGAGGCCTTCCATGAAGCAGAGCCGCTGGATGTGGCGCCTGGCCGTGGTACTGCTTGCGGTTCCGTGGACGGGGCGGGCCGAGCAGGGCAGCGGGGCTGCGGCGAAGGACGCTGCGACTTCTGTTTCCCAGCCATCGCAGAATGACCAAGGCACCCTGACGCTCTATGAAGGAACGCATTTGGTGGTGTTGGACGTTGTGGTGACGGACAAGAAGGGGCACACGGTGCCAGGGCTGGCACAGGACAGCTTCCAGGTTCTGGAAGACGGCAAGCCGCAGCGGATAAAGTTCTTCGAGGAACATGCGCCGGTCGATCCGGCTCTGGTGGCGAAGCAAAAAGCGGAATTGGCGGCTGAGCTGCCGGTAAATACCTTTACCAGTTACGAGCCGTTCACGGGCAATCCGGTGAACGTGCTGGTGCTGAATGAGCTGACCTCGCTGCCGGACTACGATATCGAGCCGCTGCGGCTGCAAATGATCAATGTAATTACCCGTGCTCCGCAGGAGGCGCCATTTGCAATCTACAGCCTCGATACGGATCTTCAATTGGTACAGCCGGTGACTACCAATCACGAGGCGCTGCTGCGGGCCGTATCCCAGATGTGGCAGGAGCCGGTGTTTGGAGTGCCGCCGCTGGCGCTGGGCGTGACCGACCTGGACCAATCGCCGCGGAATCTGAACGCAGCGGTTGTGCTGGCGCGGCGCAAGATATTTACCGCGGCGATGCAGCAACTGAGCGCCAGCTTTGGGCCGGAGATGGGACGAAAGACGATGTTCGCTTTCACCGGCGGTCTGCGCTGCACCATGTCGTCGGCGGCAGGGTGCTCCAGTGACTACAATCCCGAGCTGAAGACCTACATTTGCGGCGTGATGGATACCCTGGAGCAGGCGCGCATCTCGATGTACCGCTACTATCCTGACGGGCAGGTGGTGTATGGGTTTGGGTGCAACGCTTCCGCGGCTCCGATACGCAATCTCTACGACATCAACTCGCACTACTACACGCTGTATTACACGCCGACCAACCAGGACTGGAACGGCAAGTACCGCAAGTTCACGGTGACCAGCCCGGACAAGAAACTGCGGCTGAGCTATCGCGAAGGCTATTACGGCAAGGAGGAGAATGCGGAGGCACGGCGCGGCGCGGGTGGAGCGGGAACGGTTGCGTCCGAACTGATTGCCGGGGATGCTGCCGCATCCGCGCTAAGCAGCGCCGAGGCTGTGAGTGCGCCAGTCGGCTCGACTGAGACAACGCCGGAGGAATTGCCCAACCCGATGCCGGTTGTCTTCACGGTAAAGGTTGAGCCTGCGGCTGCTCCGGGTATGGGTCCGCAGGCCGCACCGCCGTCACCGGGCAGCGTGGAGACTGAAGCCGATCGGCTGAAGGGCTATCGCGACTACACGCTGCACTTCTTTGTGCCTGCGGCGGGTTTGAGGCTGGTGCGGGAGTTGAAGGCCGCGCAGGATCCAGGGAAAGAACCCTACGTGGCGCGGCTGGCGATCTCCGCGGTGAGCTATGTGCATGGACATCCCGTGGATGCTAAGACGATCGATGTGGCCGCGGATTTTACCGGTCCGACGGACCCGCGCATTGCCAAGGGCGCGATTACGGCGAGCCTGACGGTGCAGGTACCGGAGAATGGGCCGCGCCTGCTGCACCTGACGGTTCACGATGCCTTCAGCGGCCAGATGGGGCGGCTGGATATTCCGGTGGAGAAGATTGTGCTGCCGGCGCAGTAAAGGCGAGCGGGCTACATGATGCGGAAGCGTTCGCGCATGAGGCGCTGGAAGCGCGGGCGCCAGATGAGGTCGTAGGCGAGTTCCTTGCCGGGGAACATGGCGAGGGCAGCTTTGCGCGAATCGGCGATCATCTGCGCGGCCTCGTCGATGGTAAGGGAGCCGTCCTGCGCGATGGTCTGCATGACCAGGTTCATCATCATCTGCAGGCGGCGGATGAGTTTTTGCTCGGCGGCCTGCTCTTCGGGAGTCATCGAGGTTGCGGCTGCGGTGCTCGCGATTTCGGCTTCCATATTTGGGGTTGATTCTTCCAAAAGAACACCTCCTGGCCTTGCGAAAGCGAGTTTGAGTGGTTGCCGCAAAGATCGAAAGCAAATCGCAGGGGCTAAAGGCCGCCTTCATTTTGCTGGTCCTGGCGCCGGCACTAAAGTGCCGGCCTATCAGATCGCGGCGTTCCCCAGCATTCTCGTAAGTAGAGCACGTTCCGCAGAGTGTAAATGCTTGCGCTTGCGCGGAACAATGTTTTTGTTAGCGCGCACTAGGAGGATGTTGAAAAAGCCAATGTGGCCGTCGAAGTTAAGGCCCGGGGTTAAAACCCCGATTGAATTGAGGCGAGTTACCGCGCGCTAAAGCGCGCTGCTAATCCCAAAAACGCGCGACGCGGACTTTTTCAGCAGCCTCCTAGGGGTTAGACGCGCCAGTGAGCGCGGCGATGCCTCCGTCGCGCGAGAGCAGGAAGGTGGTGAAGCCGAACTGGTCAGTGCGGAAGAGGCGGGCATGGGCGTCGGCGAGGCGGCCGAGGATCTCCGGGCGCGGGTGGCCGAAGGTGTTCTGCGCGCCGACGGAGATGACGGCGTCCCGCGGGGCGACGAGGGAGAGGAATTCCGGCGTGGTGGAGGTGCGGCTGCCGTGGTGGCCGACCTTGAGGAGCGTGTCGGGGCCGATGGGCGCGCTGCGGCCGGAGCGGGCGGCGTCGGCCATGGCGTGTTCGCTGGGGGCCTCGGCGTCGCCTTCGAGCAGCGCCGAGGCCTGGCCGAATTGCATGTGGAGGACGAGCGAGTCGTTGTTGACCGGTGGGCCGGGGTTTTCGTAGGCGGGCGTGGGCGCGAGCACGGAGATGGCGACGGAGTTCCACTCCATGTGGTCGCCGGCGCGCAGGTGCCGGACGGTGATGCCGAGTTGCGCCGCCTCCGCAAGCAGAGCGCGGTAGGGCTGGGAGTCGGGGTCGACGGCGACCCAGAGTTCGCGGGGGCGGAAGTTGCGCAGCACGGCGGGCATGCCGCCCATGTGGTCGGAGTGGGCGTGGGTGAGAGCAACGACATCCAGACGCCGGAACTGGCGCGACCACAGGTAGGGCGAGACGACCTCTTCGCCCACGTCGAAGCCGGAGTTTTCCGAGCCGAGGCCGGCGGCGTTTTCCGCGTTGGCGGCTGCGCCAGTGGGCCCGCCCGCGTCGACGAGCATGGCGCCGCCGGTGGGCGAGACGACCAGCAGCGAGTCGCCCTGGCCGACGTCGATGGCGGTGACCTCAAACTGGCCGGGATGGACGGCGGGCGGCGAGGGCCAGAGGACAATCGCGGCGGCGAGTGGCAGGGCAATGATGGCGGCAAAGGCCCAGGGGCGGGATTGGCGCACCGCCCAGCAGCAGAAGGCGAAGCAGGCGGCAGCGGCGAGGGCATGCGCGAGCGTCGGACCGGGGACGCGGAGGTCGGCAGCCTGCGCATGGCCAATGTGCTGGATGGCCGCGGTGATCCAGTGCAGCAGAAATGCCAGCGCCGCGCCGGGCAGGGCCGCGAGCCAGGAGTTGAGCAGCGAGGCGAGGAAGGTCGCCAGGCCTAGCGGGAGCAGCACACCGACCAGCGGGATGCTGAGCATGTTGGCAGGAAGCGCGAAGACGGTGGCGCGATGGAAGTAGAGGGCCATGGGCAGCACCATGACTGTCTCGGCAATGATGCCGATCAGCGCGAGTTCGGCGGCGCGGAGGGTGAGGCGGATCAGCATGGGCAGCGTGCGGGCGGGTAGATGCAAGTGCCTGGCGCAGGCCTCGGACCAGAAGCGGAGCTTGACGCGGAATTGGGCGTGGCGCGGGAGCAACCGGGGATCGTTCCAGAGATTGCGCAGGTTGCGGGTGGCGCGCAGATAAGGCAGGAAGGTGCGCTCGCCCAGCGGCATGGCGATGCCGGCGATGGCGACGATGGCGAGGAAGGTCATCTGGAAGCTGGCCTCGAACAGCGCGCGCGGCGCACCGATGAGCACTGCGAGGGCAGCGGCGCCGAGGGCGTTGAGGGTGTTGCGTTCGCGCGAGAGCAGACGGGCGATCAGAAAGACGGCGGTCATCAGCAGGGCGCGCTGCACCGGCACGCCGAAACCGGTGAGCAGCGCGTAGGCGGAAACAAGGGCGAGGGTCAGCACCGTTGCGGGGATTTCGCCGAGATGCAGGCGGCGGGCGAACCAGAAGAGGAGCCCGGCGAGCAGCGCGACGTGCATGCCGGAGACGACGAAGAGGTGGAAGGAGCCAGTGCGTTCGAAGCCGAGACGCAGCGCGTGGGTGAGGCGCGAGCGGTCGCCGAAGAGCATGGCGTTTAACATGCCGGCGTCCTCGGGCGTGAGCCGGATCTGTGACGGCAGGCGGCGGTTCGCGGCGGAGCTGGTGTAGGCGAGCAGGCGCGCCGCAGCCCAGCTTTGCGCGGCGAAGACACGGCACTGAACGGTCGCGGACGCGGCAGCGGTCGCGGGCGGCTGAGTTGCGATGCGATCCGCATGAACGTTGGCGGTGGCGGCGATCCCCTGGTCGAGCAGGTAGTCGGCGTACTGCCATGCGCCGGGGTCGCGGTAGCGCTCGGGGGCGCGCAGACGAAGGGGGACTTCGACGAGATCGCCGCAATGGAACTGGACCTGCGACTGCGGGGAGTTGCCGGCCAGAACGGTGGCGCGGACGCCGCCGGTGATGGGGACCATGCGCGCGGTGTCGGGGGTGACGTCTTCAATGGAGGTGAGTGCGAGGTCGATGGACAGCGCGGGTGGGGCGTTCTCCGCGGCTTCGGTGGATTCGTCCCATTGATCGGGGTCGAAGTCGGCATTGTCGATGGCGTCGCTGTGCTGCGTTCGCGGGGGCAGGGTTCGGACGCGGAGGACGCGGGCCTGGACGGTGCGGCTGAGGCCGTCGGCGTAGGCCAGCAGGGCGGTCTGCGGCGGAGGCGCGGGCTCCAGCTGCGCGGCCCAGAGGCCGGCGGCGATCCAGAGCGCTGTAACCGGCAGCACGGCAAGGCGGATGGCGCGGCGAAGGGTGAGCAGCGTGAGCGCGAAGAGTGCGACAACCGCGAGCAGGAGCAGGCTGGTTGGGCGAGGGGTCGGTGGCGGGAGTTTGGTGAGGGATTCGCCCAGTGCGAAGCAGACTGCAGCGGCGAGCAGCGGGGCGCGCCGGAAGCGGAGCGGCTCGACCTGCGCGGCGTGCGACCAGAGGCGACGCTCGCGTTGTTTTTCGGTTTCGGGTCCGGGGACACCAGAGTCTTGCTGCCGCAACAGGCCGGAGCGAAACCAGGGAACTATCCGCTGCCGGAGATTCTGTAGGAGGTCGCCGCTCCCTGGTGGTCGCGTCGACTTGAGTGGCGTGCTTTCGAAATGCAACATTCCCTGGTTTCGCTGGCCCGTTTCAATCCGTACCCAATTTAAGCATGTTTTGGGAGAAATCGCGGCAAAATCCGTGGGGCGACTGACTTGGGGGTTGTGGGTTCCGAAATCGTATCGCCGTGCGGATTGAGTCAACGAATCCGAATCAGCGGCCGAAAGCGGTAAAGGGTATCGACTCTTCGAGACTGGACGCAGGTCCTTCGACTTCGCCTCTCGGGGTGGGGCCGCGGGAGGCTCCGCTCAAGGGGTCGGCAAGATGAAGTTTCCAGAAACCCAGTTCTTGGCAGTTGCTACCGATAGGCCGCTTCCCGGCAGTAGCCCGAAACGGCATTTGCGATGACACCTAACTAAAGCGCTTCTTAACCTACCGCAGCTCTCGCAGGCTCTCGACCGAAGGCACAAAGTAGTACGCGCCAGTTAACGGCTGCGTATAGCGGGTCAGAGCGTCCCGCGTGCCGTCCACCAGGCCGGCCATGCTTTCGAGCATTCTCGTAAGCCGCTGCTGGTCTGAACTGAAGCCAACGAAGACAGTGCCATGGTTATCGACGTTTCCGTAGGGCATATTGCGGCGAAAGATGTTCCCGAACTTGTCCTGGTCGGTTCTGGCCACGTGGGAGTCTGCAGGCTTGTTCTCCAACTCAATGCTCTCGGCCTTTGTCCGCCCCATCACAAGTTCCTGCTTCGCCACCGGCAAGGCCTCCCACTCCGCGGTCCTGTGCTTCCACTTCTGCAGGAGCAAGACAGAACCCGCAGCACCGGGTACTCCGTCAGGCAGGAGAGCGTCTGCGGGTGCGTCCAGCAAGGTTGGATTCTCCGACCCGTCCACAAAGCCCGTCAGGTCGCGGTCGTGCCGGTATGCCCAGCTTGAGGTCTCTACCTTCAGCATGGCCTTTCCGGCGAGGTCCCGAATCACCGTCCTCGCCATATCGAACACCACGTCATATGCGCTGCCCGACATCCATACCAACGCATCATGCTGCGTCGCCGGCATTACAAAGCCTTCGACGCCCTGAATATTCTTGTTGAATCCTTCGATACCGGTCGGCGTTTGCTCTGGCACCATCTCGTGCCACAGCTCGGGCCGAAATCCGATCACAAAGTTGACGCCGCCCGTGGTTGTCCGAGGCTCATGAATCGCAGCCACAGCGGCCGCCAGGTCTGTGCACTGCTTCTCGTCGACCAAATCGAACTCCAGGTAGACATGAGAAGAGGTTCCGAGAGCGAAGATGCCAGCCTGCGCCGTATGCATAGTCGCAGTATATCGAGCAGGCTGTCACGGGTAGAACGGGATGGGCATGACTCGGGCCTGAGAAGCGCGCTTCCGTTGCTCAATCGCCTTTTGTGTTTTGCTCATGATGGCAAGGTACGTCGGCTTTGCGGTCAACTCGGGTCATTTCCGGTCGAACTGGACGCTACGGCTTGCGCGGTGAGGGATAAATTCGCTGGCGGAACTCGCTTAGCGGCCGAGGTCGGCGCGGTAGAGGCTGAAGCGCTCGTAGGGGAGTTCGAAGTAGTTGACGGCGGCGTCTTCGGGCGTGAGCGGGTAGTTGGTTTCGGAGATCTCGCGCAGGAAGGGGAAGCGACGCAGCACGCGGGTGAAGCGGGGGTTGTTAGCGTAGAGCAGCCAGGTCTCGCGCGGGGAGTGGCGCAACTGGCGCTCCAGGTTGGCGAGAGCGCGGCGAAGGATGCGTGGGAAGAATGGATGGAAGAGGAAGACGACGAGTGGGCCCTCGGGGTAGACGACGGTGGCGGCGTCCTGTTGCAGGACGGAGATGCGCGCGGTCCATTCGGGTTTGAGCGCGACGTTGGCGCGGGCGATGCGGCAGAGCTCGGGATCAAGTTCCACGCCGAGAATGCGGCGGAAGGGAAAGTCCGCGGCGACGAGCAGCGCGCGGCCTTTGCCACTGCCCAGGTCGACGAAGTTGAAGTCTTCGTGTCGCAGTGGGAGCGCGACGATGGCCTGGACCAGAGCGGACGGGCCAATCCCGATGTAGCCGGTGATGAGGAGCGAGGAGAGGGAGGTGGGCGGCAGGACCGCGCCGGGGTAACAGCCGGCAGTGTCCGTGCCGTGGAGCAGATCGAAGGGATGAGGCGGTTCTTTCACCCCAGGCATAGGCGTCTGGATTGCCAGGGCATCGGGTGCGCTGCGGACGGTGCGCGCCAAGGTACCGCTGAGCCCATGGCTACCCAGCGAGCGAGAGACGCGGCGGCAGGCCTGGGCGATTGCGCCGCGCAGGCCATCGATCTCCACCGTGCGCAGGAAATGGCGGATGAGCAGAGCGGGCCGGGTTTGAGTGAACTTCATCGGGCCGGTGCCTCGCCGGGTTCTATTCCCGAATGGTCGCGGGTGAGGATGGCGATGGTTTCGATGTGCGTGGTCTGGGGGAAAAGGTCGAAGAGATGGAGTTCGCGGATGGTGTACCCGGCGGCGGCGAGTGTCGCAAGATCGGCGGGGAGGACATCCGGCGAACAGGAGACATAGACGAGCGTGGGTGCGGCGATGCGGCCGAGCAGTTCGCCGACTTCGCGGCCGGCTCCGGAGCGGGGCGGGTCGAGTACGATGAGGCCGGGGCGTTGGCGGTCGACGACAGCGCGGCGAAGGAAGTCGAGCGTGGTGGCTTTGACGGCGCGAAGGTTGGAGAGGCCGGTTGCGGCGAGTGCGGTAGCTGCGGGCTCGGCGATCTCGACCGCGGTGACTTGATCGAAGCGGGCGGCGAGTGCGCGGGAGAAGAGGCCGACGCCGGCGTAGAGGTCCCACACGAGATTGCCGGCCCGGTTGGCTGTGACGAGGTCAAGCAGCTGGGGCAGCAAGAAGCGGTTGACCTGGAAGAAGGCTCCGCGGGGAACCCAGAAGGTCGAGGGTTGTCCGTTGTCCGTTGTTCGTTGTCCGTTGACGGCGTAGTTGAGGCCGGGACTGCCCCAGGCCGGGCCGGGGCGGGGTTGCTCGGCGCGGCGACTGCGCTGGGTGGAGTGCGGTGGGAGCAGAAAGATGCCTGCGCCGCTGAGCTCCGGGATGCTCGTGCGCAGGCTGTTGCAGAGGGTGGTGAAGGCGGTGGCAAGGCTGGCGGCCGCAGTCTTCGCCGCGCTGCGCAGGTAGAGGGAGAGTTGCAGGCGAGACTCGTCGGCCGCGGTGAAGAGTTCGAGCTGGTCCAGCATGGAATGCGAGTTGCGCAGCCAGATGGCGGGCTGTTGGTTCGCCAGCGCGAGAAAGGCCTCGGCTGCGCGCCACAGGATGGGCGCGGCGATGGGGCATTGGGTGACAGGGAGAAAGGAAGTTGCCGGTTGCCGGTTGGAGGTTGCCAATTGGGTGAGGTAGCCGGCGCGGAGCTGGCCGTCGACCTCCGCGAGTGTGAGGCGGATGCGGTTGCGGTAGGCGAGCGGCGGCGAGGGGTGAAGCTGGAGCGAGGGGAGTGGAACCGCAGGTCGTTCGGCTCCGTTTGGCGCAGGCGCCAAACTCCGCTCAGGATGGCAGCTCTCCAATAGCGCTCGAAGGTGCTGGGCTTTGCGGCGGAGCTGGGCGGCGTAGGTGAGGTGCTGGAGCTGGCATCCGCCGCAGGGGCCGAAGTGCGGGCATGGCGGCTGGGCGCGGTCCGCATCCGTGGAGGCCGCGTCTGAAAGTTCGACAGGCTCAGGGCAGCTTGCGGATCGCTGACCGCCAGCCTTATTGACGTCGCGGCTCATGCTGGGCCGGCCTGGTCGTCGTGGGGCATGTAGAAGAGGCTGAGGCGCGGCAGTGCGTGGGCTTCCAGCAGGCGCTTCACCAGGAATTGCTGCTGGACCTGCTTGATCTGGACGGCCTGCATGCGGCCGCGATAGGGGGCGAGCGAGCCGGCAGCCTGTTCGCGCAGGGCGACCAGTTCGGCCTCTGGGGTTGCGGTCAGTAGCGCGGCGATCAGCCGTTCTTCGAGGACGGTGAGGGTGCGGTCGAGGTCTTCGAGGGACTGCGCGTCCAGCGAAAGCGCCAGCTCGCGCTGGCGAGAAGCGATTTCGCAGGCGACGGCGTTGGCCGGTTGGGGCAGTCTGGCGGTGGCGGAGTTGAGCAGGGCCGCATTGCGCTGGAGGTAGCGAGCGACGCGGGCGGCCTCGAAGCCAGACTCGCGGACCTGGGTCGCAGGGGTCGCGGTTCCGATGGCGGCTTCGCGGGACTGTTCTGTCGCTTCCAAAACGGCCTGGGCGCACCAGGCCAGGCCATTGACCTTGCGTTGGCGACGGCCGGCGGCGCGAAGGCGCTGCGCGTCGTGCTTGTCGAAGGCGGAGTCGATGCCGCGCAGGACGGCTTCCAGCGGAACGCCCGCCTCGCGCCAGGTTTCGATCAGCGCCCAATCCAGCGTGGAGAGCATCAGGATGGAGCCGCGGCGCTGCTGGAAGCGGGTCTCGATCTCGGTGAAGTAGTTGAAGTAGTTCATGGCCGAAGGGAATAGGTGCTAGGTACAAGGTACTAGGTTCGAGGGTTGAGGTTTGAGGACCGAGGTAAGATGGTGGCGCGATGAAGAAGCTTGGGATGGTGCTGCTGCAGGTGGTGTCGGTTGCGGCGATGTTTGCGCTGCCGATTTGGGGCTGGGGCGGATGGACGGCGTTCTTCGCGCACCCGGCGCTGCGGGGGCTGGCGATTGTATCGTTGGCGATGCTGGGGGCGGCCATGTTCACCAGCGGAAATGTAAGCACGGGCGAGCGCGAAGACCGCAGCAATCGCTGGGTGTTGTTGGTCCTCATTCTGATTTCGCTGGTCGATAGCTATCTGCCCGCATACACCGACCGCCGGGACCTCTGGACCTTCGGCGGAGATGGGCTGCGCTGGTTGGGCGTTGCGGTGTTCACGGTGGGATGCGTGGTGCGGTTGTGGCCAGTGTTTGTGCTGGGCAACCGCTTCAGCGGGTTGGTGGCCATCCAGCCGGGCCACACGCTGGTGACCGGCGGCATCTACCGCAGCATCCGCAATCCAAGCTACCTGGGGCTGCTGATCGCGACGCTGGGGTGGGCGCTGACGTTCCGGTCCGCGCTGGGGTTGGTGCTGACGGCACTGCTGATTCCGCCGCTGGTGGCGCGCATGAACGCGGAAGAGAAGCTGCTGCGGTCGCAGTTCGGGGCGGAGTACGATGCGTACTGCGCGCGCACATCGCGGCTGCTTCCGGGAATCTACTAAGACCGCAGCGCTCACCCCGTCGGAGGCTTCCGGGTCCTTCTATCCTCTGCTCGCATCCGTGGCCACCGTCTATTGCTGCGGCTGGTGCTGAGACAGTCGCTTGACAGCATCGTTGACTGAGTCCTGCAGCGTGCCCGGCTTGTTTTTGAGTTCCTGCTGGAGCGAGAGGAACTTTGCCAGCGCATCGGGGCGCTTGCCGGCAATTTCGAGCAGGTTGGCGGAGATGTAGTCGCGAACCAGGAGCTGATGAGCGGCGTCGCTGCCGGACAGTGGCCGGTTGTCCAGCCAAAGGTACGTCTGCCATGCGTCGTCCGGCGGGACGGCGGAGAGAGATTCGGTAAGCTCGCTGTGATCTGTGACGGTCGGGTCGCAGCAGAAGGCCAGCACGCGGCTCCGGTCGTCGCCGTCGAGGGCCTCGCCGTCCTTGCGCATCTCGTTTGCGGTCTGGACCAGTTCGGCGCGGTCGCCGGGCACGTCGTTATCGACGAGGCCGCCGAGTTGCATGGCTCGGACCAGTGGGCGCGCCTGGCCGGTGGCGACGGCGGTGTGGAAGTGGGCGACGGCCTCGTGGAAGTCGCCGCTGTTTTGGAGCATCCAGTTGCCGAGCATCGCGTTGGCGTAGACGTTGTTGGGGTCGGTGGCGAGCGCAGCCCGAAGGTCCTGCTCGGCGACGGGGCCGAACTCGCGGGCGGCGATGTGCTGGTTGAGCCAGTGTGCCCAGCCGAGGTGGGCCTGGACGTCGGCCGCCTGCGTGCCCTTGGCGCGAGCCAGGCCGGCATCGAGGATGGCGATGACCTGGTCGAGTTGGGGCGCGACCGCGTCGCCGGGATCCTGACCCTCCCGGGCGATGGCATGGAAGTTCTCGGCCCACAGCATAGTGGTTTGGAGTTGCTGGTCGAGCGCGGGGCGATAGAGCGAGTCGGCTTTCAGAATGTCGGCGTAGGTATTGACCGAAGCCTGATAGTCTCCCTGCTTCGACTGGTTCTGCGCGACGGCCATCTGCGCCTCGCGCTCGGCGTGGAGGTGGAAGAAGTCATGAACATTGCCGAAGGCGCCGCTGACGGCGGCGATACAGCCCAGGGCAGCGCTGATTCCGCCGATCCAGGCCAGGACGACGGTCCAGGCTCGCTTGGCGCGCGGCTCGGGGGTTGGGGTGGCGGTCTCCATGGAGGGTTTGGGCGAATTATGTCACAACGGGCGGAACTCAGTCGCGCGGGGCCTGGTGCGCGGATGCCGTCGATGGCAGCGAACACCACGGGACGAGGCCTTGGGCGCAGGGGGTTGATGAATGCTGCGATTATTTGGGCTGGACCGGAATGGGTTCGGGGAGAGCCTGCGTCGCGGCGGGAGTGTCCATCACTTTGATGGTGACGGCAGCCGGCAGATAGCCGGCGAGCACGGATTCCTTCTGCCAGTCGAGGTCCCAGCCGCCGTCGATGGAGAGAATGGTATAGCTGCCGGGGGCGAGGTTCCTGAATTCGAAGCTGCCGT
Organism: uncultured Acidobacteriaceae bacterium; assembly: GCA_963764735.1. GTDB lineage: Bacteria > Acidobacteriota > Terriglobia > Terriglobales > Acidobacteriaceae > Edaphobacter. The sequence goes on along the minus strand of CAVXTS010000002.1, from coordinate 2,159,700 downwards.
CGAGGTCGCTCTGATACGGAATGAAGGTGCGTATCTCACCGAGTTCTTCGGCGGGGAAGAGCAGGATAAACGCTCCAGGGATGGGCTTGCCGCCCCGCTGGACGACGCCCTTGATGGTGTGGGTACCGATGGCGAGGGTGATGGTGAAAGTGAGGTCGCCGGCGGAGCCGATGTGGATGTTGTTGCCGGGGAGGGGCTGATCGCCGGCGAGGACCTGGCGGACGAAACAGCGGCGGCCGGCGCCACAGAGTGAGAAGTAGTAATCGCCAGGTGCAACGTCGAGCCTGGCCTCGCCTTTGGCGCTGTTACCGCGGGCGGCAAAGTCCTGTGAGTGCGGACGCATGAGGCCTACGAGGATGCCGTTGGGGACCGCGGAGCCGTCGGCCAACTTGAGCAGCACATGGAGGTGGGCCAGCTCCGGCGTGGCGGGAAGCGTGCCGTTGGCGATGCTTTCCGTGAGGTGCAGCGGCGTACCGGTGTTCGCCTGGTTGATGCCCTGGCGCGAATCGGATAGCAGGTAGTCGCCGGGGGCGAGGCCGGTGATTTCGCCCTGGTTGGGAACCCGGCCGAGCTGCATTGGCGCATTGACGGGCTGAATCTGACCGAAGATGGAGGTGCGTAGTTGGGGCATGGAAGGGATGGAGATGGGACCCTGGGGTTGACCGTTTGAGCCGGACTGCGGCAGCGTATACGGAAACGTGATGGAGAGCGCGGGCAGGGGCGTGAGCCTGAGGCTGATCTCTTTGGGACCGGCTCCGATGACGATGGGCGAGGCTTGGCTGGCGTCCGTTACGTCGGGATAGTAGGTGGTGGGGTAGGCGACGTCGAGGGATGGGTCGATGGAGTCGGCGACGCCGAACATGGGACGCTGCTCCTGCAGGCCTGGCGTGGGATGGACGGCGTACCAGGGCGTTGCCGTGACGGCGAGCAGGTAGGTTCCGGGGGCAAGGTGCGGGAATTCGAAGTGGCCAAGGTCGTCGGTGTTGGCCGTGCCGGCGGGGACGGTGCGGCTCTCGCCGAGACTGCGCTCCTGGCGAGCGAGGCGCACGGTGGCGTGCTGCACGGGGTCGGCCGACTCATCCAGGATGGTGCCGGTGAGCGAGCCCTGGGGATGGAGTTTGAGGACCAGCGATTCGGTGTCGGCACCCATGCCGGTAATGATGCCGGTGGTGAAACTGTCGTGTTCGTCGTAGTTGGTTTGGAGGTAACCGGGCGCGCTGCCTTGCAGAATGAAATTGCCGGCGGGAACTCCGGCGAAGGCGAAGCGGCCGTCCTCGTCCGAGGCGGTGGACTGGACCTGCTTGCGGTCACTCTCGTTGAGAAGATGGACGGTGGCGCGCTGGATGGGCTGGCCATTGGTTTCGCCAACGACGGTGCCGGCGATGCGGTAGCTGGCTGTTTGCGCGGAGGCAGCGTGGATGCCAAGAACGAGCGCAAGACAGAGAGCTGAGCGGCGCACGGGTCAGTTCCTTTCCTCGGGCAGCAGCGGAACCTGGATATTGGCTTTCTGCGCGGCGGACAAGGTGACGACTGTGCCTTTGGCGGTGAGATCGCGGAGGACATCCGGGTTGCCGAATTCGAGATTCAGGAACATATCCTGAAAGCCGTGCTGGTGCGATGCGACGAAGAGATAGCGCCCGGGAGGGACGTTGCCAAGCTGGAACTGGCCTTGCCCCAGGACGGCGGATTGCAGTAGATTGCTCTCCGGCTGATCGAGTGAGATGCCCATCACGACAATGATGCCGGCGTCGGTCGGGCCCTGCGGAGATTGGGGCGCCGCTCCGGTGACGATGCTTCCGGTGACGGAGGCTGAATCGTCGCGCAGGGTGACCTCAATCGAACAGCCGGGGCCGGCGGCGGCGATGGTGAGCGGATCGCGCATCAGGTCCGTGGTTCCGCAACTGGCGGACGCGACATAGCCGCCCGTGGTGGGCTGTACGCGCACACGATAGACACCCGGGGTGACGTTTTGAAGTTTCAGGCTGTCTTCGGAGTCGTCGGGGCCGATGGGGGCAAGGTTTGCGCCGGTGCCCTGGTTGGTGTCGATAGATTCAAGGTAGAGAGAAAGAGGCGGGAAGCGCTGGCCGTTCCGCAGGGATTCGAACTGCGGTCCAGCGTTGGACTGGGGGTTGGTGAAGTCGCGATGGACGTTGACGGGAATATCGACGGCCGGCAGCGGCGTTACGGGCGCGACATGGACCGGGCCACGGCCGACGTTGAAGTGGACGATTGCGGTGGATTGCCTGGGTTGACCGGAGAAGCCGATCATGCGAAGCGGCGTGGTGCTGGCGGTTGCGGCAGGCTTGGCCGTGACGGGGGCATAGGTGGTGACGCGGGCGTTGTAGGCGCCGGGCGGCAGGAAGCCTTCGAGGACGTGCTCCTGGGAGTTGAAGTTGAGGTTGAGTCCTGCAGCGTCCGGCAGGAGCATGACGTTCGCGCCTTGTACGCCCTCGGTGCTGGCGACGGGAATGGTGACGCGGTAGAAGGTGGTGGAGTGGGGAACCAGCGTGACGGCAACGGTGGCGGCGGGGCCGACGTGGACGATTCCGGCGGAGTTGAGATCGGCGGCGTCAGGATAGAAGGCCGGCGTAAGTCCGGGCACGGAGTCAGGCCGAGCGCCGCGATTGGCGTCGGGCAAGGTCCGGGCGAAGGTGGAGAGTTTGTAGTCGCCGGGTGCGAGGTCGGCAAAGCGGAACTCGCCGCGGCTGTTGACCTGCGCGCTGCCGGACTGCTGCCAGGCGGCGACGCCGTTCTGGATGGCCTTGCGGTGGAGTTGGACCGTAAGGCCGGTGGGCAGGTCGCCGCTGTCGGGTTCGACGTGGCCGATGATGGTACCGGTGGGAGCGATCTTGATCTGGAGGGTGGGTTCGGGCGTGTCGGGCTGGACGGCGGGCAGCAAAAGCACGACGCTATTGGTGATGTAGCCGGGCTTGCGGACCTCAAATTGGAGCGGCAGGGAGTTTGCGCTGCCGCCCATACCGAAGCCCATCCCGCGAAACCCGTTGGATGCGCCGGTTCCGAGGGAGGACAGATCGGCGCGGCGGAAGTCGAAGGAGAACTTGCCCTGGTAATCCGTCATGACGGCCATGCGGCGGTCGGCCGAGGTGACCAGGACGCGGGCGACCGGCTTGCCGTCGGCGGTGCTGACGACGACGGCGTTCAGGTGTTCCGTGGTGTAGGTGTATTGCGGTGCGGGTTGCGGCGGCTGTCCGGGCTTCGCGTACACGCCCAACTGCGCGCGGAGCGGAGCGGGGTGAAGGCAGAGCGCGGTGAGCGACGCGATAGACAGGATCGAGAGGCAGAACGCTGGAGAGTTTCGCATCCGTATCGCTCCCTGCGACGGTGCTGAGGGAACTATAGCACTGGACGGATGACCGGCCGGTCAGGATGCGGGCCAGCTTTGCGATGCTCCAGAATTCGGGTGACGGTCATTCGCGGCGGGGCTTGTGCGGGCGGTCGTGGTGGTCCAGATTGCGCTCGTAGATGAGGCGCAGGCCGGTGAGGGTGAGCAGTTCGTCGACCTGGCGGATGTACTTCGATCCGCCGGCGATGAGGCGGGCGAGGCCGCCGGTGGCGATGGTGAGGGTGTCGGGGCCGAGCTCTGAGATCATGCGGGCCAGAATTCCATCCACTAAGCCGATGTAGCCGAAGTAAAGGCCAATCTGCAGGTGGTCGACGGTGTTGGTGCCGATGATCTTCGCGGGTTTGCGGATGTCGACGCGGGGAAGGCGGGCGGCGCGGGAGAAGAGCGCGTCGGCGGAGATGCCGAGGCCTGGGGCGATGGCTCCGCCGAGGTATTCGCCGCGCGGGCTGACGACGTCGAAGGTGGTGGCGGTGCCGAAGTCGACGACGATGAGGTTCGGATGGGAGGCGCCGGCGGTCTTGAACATCTCGTGGGCGGCGACGCAGTTGACGATGCGGTCGGCGCCGACCTCGGCGGGGTTGTCGGTCAGGATGGGCACGCCGGTGCGGGTTCCGGGCTCGACGAAGATGGGCTTGATGTGGCAATACAGCTCGACGGCGGCGCGCAGCGTGGAGTCGAGCGGCGGAACGACCGAGGAGACGATGACGCCAGTGACCTGGGCAATGTCCAGCGAGCGCAGGGCGAAGAGGTCGCGGAAGATGATGCCGACTTCGTCGACGGTGAGCGAGCGGTGCGTGGTGACGCGCCAGTTGGCCAGCAACGCAGCGGGCTCGCCGGCGGTGGCGAGACGGTAGAGGGCGAGGACCGTGTTGGTGTTGCCTACGTCGATGGCTAGAAGCAAGTTAGTTCTCAGTGGTCAGTGGTCAGTTGAAAAGCAGAAGCAGATTCCTTCGCTGCGCTACGGAATGACAAGCAAGAATCGCGGAGTGGCAGACGACAGTCAAGGTTCGCGGAGGCCTCCGGAGAGGACAGTGTGGAGCTGGCCGTCGTCGCCGGCGACGAGCAGGAAACCCTGGGGATCGAGGCCGGCGGTGACGCCAGTATAGCCGGGGTCGTCGTCGTTGGCCTCCACGCGGACGCGCTTGCCGGTGATCCAGGAGCTGCAATCGGCAAGGTTTCTGTCGGGGCGGTTGTTGGTTCCGCGCCAACCCCGAATCAGGAGGCGGACCTCGGCATCGAGCGCGACGAGGATGGCGGCGGCAAGCGGCTCGCGACGGAAGCACGCGGCGGGCGAAGACCCACCCCAGGGGCTAAAGCCCAGATCTCCTTCCGGGTCTGGGAGACCCAAGGCTGAAGCCTTGGGGTACCCAGAGGCGTCGAGTTCCCTTCGGATGCTGGTGGCGATGGCTTCGAGTTCGGGCGGGAAGACGGCGTGGTTGAGGTTGATGCCAATGCCGGCGACGGCGTAGCGGAGCATGGCGGGGCTGGGCGGCACGGGCGGGTTGGAGGCCGTGTCGATGAGGATGCCGCCAACTTTTCTTCCGTTCAGCATCAGGTCGTTGGGCCAGCGGATGTCGATCTGGTCGCGGCGCTGGAAGCCGAAGACGGAGACGATGGCGGACTGCGCGGCGATGGCGGTGGCGAGCGAGAGGCGCAGCGCGAACTCGATGGGGATGGGCGGCGAGATGAGCGCGGACATATATAGTCCTTCGCCAGGCGCGGAGTGCCAGGTGTGGCCTCCGCGGCCGCGGCCGGCGGTCTGCCGGTCGGCGATCCAGACACCGTGGCGCGCGCCGACTTGTGCGGCCTGGTAGGCGAGGTCGTTGGTGGAGGTCGCCGTGGATAGGTGCATCGTGTAGCCGGAAAACTCCGTGGCGGCGATGGCGGCGTCCAGGGCGGCGAGGTCGAAGCTGGGGCTTGGCTGGTCCGGCTGGTGCGGCTGGCTCGACATTTGGCCCCCCTCCCCCTATCCTAACGGCAAGATCGTCTAAAATAACGACTTACACGGCATAGCTCCGCAAGACCGAGAATTCAAAGGATTTAGTCTGAAAGCGTCTTGAATTGAGGACTTTACAGGGCCTTTGATTTGGATTCGCGGGGAAAACCAGGGCCAGGCTCGTTCGCCGCGCTCCTTGTCATCCTTCTCCTTCTATTATACGGGGCGTGTCAAGGGGCGGCGCAGCGGGACAACGAGCGGGTCGTTGGGCGGTTTGCGGCGCGGCACTGGCGAAGCATGGCCAACGGACGAGTGGGCTCTCCCAGACGCGAAAGAGCAATTCCTTGAGTTGGGCGAAATCCTTCGTGCCAAGCTCGGTCCCCCACTCGCGCTCGATCTCGCGGAGCACCTCCAGCGCCTTGGCCCAGGCGGCGTGTCCCCGCGTGGTAAAGCGGACAATGCGCGCGCGGCCCTGATCCGGCGCGTCGGAACGGACCACATACCCGAGATCTTCCAGGCTCCCGAGCAAGCGATTCATGGCCTGCTTGCTCATCCCCGCACGCTCGGCGAGAACGCTGGGGCGAACCCCGTCGGGGCCTGGGAATCGGAACACCGCTATGTGCGGGAAGCTAAGCCCCTTAAAGCCCGCCGCATTCAGCTCGTGGATGATGCGCCGGTGAATGGCCTCGGAAGGAACGCGCAGCATGGCGCCGATGAGCAAGTCTTGCGCCGCGACCGGTGTCGAAATTTTTTCCAAAGCATCCATTTGACACATTCAGTAAACTCTGTTTACTATTCATACCGCGGTAAACTTAGTTTACTACAAGGAGAACCAAAATGACACTCCAAGCTATCGACGCACCGCAGGCAAAGCAGGTTCCCGCGGGAACCGGCACGGCATATTGGGGGCCGGGCGAGCTGATGACGTCCCTGATAACCGGCGAGGAGACTGGCGGCGCTTTCTTTCTGGCGGAGCTCTCGGTCGCGCCGGGCGGAGGCACGCCGCCGCACATTCATCAGCGCGAGGATGAAGCGTTCCGCATGATCGAGGGCACGCTGACGATCCAGGTGGGCGGGGATACAATCACCGCATCCGCCGGCGATTTTGCTTTTCTTCCCCGTGGAGTCGCTCATTCGTTCAAGAACACTGGCGCCGGCAATGCGAAAGCTCTGGTTCTGATCACTCCGGCGGGCCTGGAGGGATTCTTTGCGGAGGTCTTCGAGCCTGCTACGGACCGTTCCGTGCCGCCACCTTCTGCCAGCGAAAAGTTGATCGGCCGGGCGCTCGCGACCGCCCCAAAGTACGGGCTGCAACTTCTTCCCCCGGCTTAATGGGTCCCATCGGAATCCACGGAACGATCCCCGAACGAAACAAATCGAAAGGAGGGCTCCATGCCACTGGAATCGATCGGACTATCCGTCAATCCTGCCAATGAGACGATCCGCCTGGGACCGCTCGAGGTGCATTTCCTGGTTACCGGGGAGAACTCCTCCGGAACGGTCGCGGTCTTTGAGGTGGCTGTCCCGGCCGGGCAACGCCTGATGGCGCCGGCGCACAGCCATGACCACTACGAGGAGACGATCTACGGCATCGACGGCGTGTTGACGTGGACTGTGGATGGAAAACCGATCGACGTGGGGCCGGGACAGGCGCTCTGCATTCCGCGGGGCGCCGTTCACCGGTTCGACAACAATGGCGCCAAAGACGTGAAGGTGGTGTGCGCCGTTACGCCCGCGGCAATCGGCCCGCAGTATTTCCGCGAAATGGCGGAGGCTGCCAGCGCGGCGGCCGGCGGGCCACCGGATCGCGCGAAGATGCTGGAGATCATGCGCCGCCACGGACTGACTCCCGCTCCTCCTCCGCCCCAGACGTAGTGTCGTCGGAGAAATGATGGCGGAGCTCGGCGAAGGTGGCGTCGGAGGCGGTCCTGGTCTGCGAAACCTCCTCGACGTAGGCAAGGGCGGCGCGCTCGGCTGGATTCGCAAAAAGCGAATCACAGAGGCCACAGAGAAACGGAGAGAGCACGGAGTAAACACACCGGCGAAAACGCCTCTGCGGTCTCTCTTTCGCTCTGCGAACTCTGTGATTCGCTTCTTCACGCCACTAATATGTGGCGGCGGTGATGCGCATGCTGAGGTCGACGGCGGTGGCGGAGTGGGTGAGCGCGCCGACGGAGATGAAATCGACTCCGGTTTTGGCGTAGGCGGCGATGGTCTTCAGGTTCATGTTGCCGGAGGCTTCGACGGTGGCCTTGGGCAGGCCTTTGCGGATGAGTTTGAGGGCTTTCGCGACTTCTTTGGGCGACATGTTGTCGAGCAGGATGGACTCCGCGCCGCCGGCGATAGCCTGGTCGAGTTCGGTGGGATTGCGGACCTCGACCTGGACGATCTGGCCGGGCTGATGAACGGCCAGCGCCTTGGCCAGAACCTGAGGCAGTCCGCCGCCGAGCGAGATGTGGTTGTTCTTGATCAGGATGCCGTCCTGCAGGTCGAGCCGGTGGTTCAAGCCTCCGCCACAGCAGACGGCGTATTTATCGAGCGCGCGCAGGCCGGGGATGGTCTTGCGGGTATCGAGGATTTTGGTTTTGGACTTTACGGCGGCCACGGCGCGCACGTACTCGTTGGTGAGGGTGGCGATGCCGCTCATGCGCTGCATCAGGTTCAGGATGACGCGCTCGGTGGAGAGGATGGCGGCGGCGTTGGCGCGGATGACGGCGATGGCCTGGCCTTTTTTGACGTGGACGCCGTCGAAGATCTCCGGGTGGGAGATGACCTCGAAGCGGGCCGAAGTCCCCGCCGGTCTGCCAGGAAGTTTGGCGAAGAGCGTGAGGAACGCGGAGATGCAGCCGATGCCAGCGACGACGCAGGGCTGCTTGGCGATGACGGTGCCGGTGGCGCGCAGGGCGGGATCGATGGTGAGGGCCGTGGTGATGTCGTTGGCCGCCTTGTCCTCGAGGAGGGCAGCTTCGAGGAGTGCGGTGATCCGGCGGCTCTTCCAGTCCATGAGGGGATTGTACGACTCGACGGGTCAGCGAAACAGCAGGCACTTCGGGCGCATCCTACGGTGAATGAGTGCCGAGGTGATTCCGGTGGCATTGACGCATCAGTTTGCCTTCCTCGTCCTGTTGGCGCTGCCGGTGGCCTGCATCAGCTGGACGATTACCCACGAGGAGGTGTTCCGCGAGCCGCGCGACTTCTGCAAGAACCGGGCGGAGCTATGCAAGCCTTTGCTGGTGCGGAAGTTCTTCTATTTATTCACGTGTGAGTACTGCCTATCGCACTACATCGCGCTGTTGTTCCTTTGGGTGACGCGATTCACGCTGTTGTACGTGGGCTGGCGCGGGTACCTGATCGCATGGTTCGGGCTGGTGTGGGTGGCCAACGTGTATATGAGCGCGTTCAACCGGCTGCGGCTGGAGATCAAGCAGACAAACGTGTCGATTGCGACCGAACAGGCCGTGAAGGAGAAGGTGCAGGGAAATGGATTGATTGTGCCCTAGGCATGGCCTGGTGTTGTTTCCGACAACGAACGGCCATGAGTTCCCCGACCCGCTCTACGCTGCCCGGAGATTTGCCTTAGTGAGGACGAGCTGCGGCTGGGGCCGCGGGAGCAGCGGCTGGCGCCGGCGGAGGACTGCTTGGCGCGACCGCCCTTGGCGCCTCAGGCCGGGCCTGGGTTGAACTTCCGGCGCCAGCGTTGTATGAGCCGGATTGCGAAGACCTCTCGCCCGAGGCTGGCGGGGAGCCACGCTGAAGCGGGCCAGGCGCGCCGCCTCCGCCGGCGGACCGCTGGTTGCCAAGATAAATTGGCGTGGTCGCGGTGCCGCGGGCCAGGGCGCTGTGCGAGAACTTATCGAGCTGACCCAAACTTTGTCGTGGGATACCCAAACCTGCCGAATCCGTGCGGAAGACAAACGAGTTCCCAGAGACGACCTCCGAACGGACCAAGGGCTTCAGGTTGAGAGCTGTCAGGGTGGGCTCGCCGGGGGCGGGTGGACGGATGGGGCGCGGCGGAGTTGGGTGTACTCCGGCGGCGGGCACAACGGCGATTGCATTGTTCAGCCCATTCCAGGAGCCTCCCGGCCGCCATCCCCAGCCGGCGCCGGGGCAGTAGGACCAACTGCCGAAGTGAAAAGGCGTCCATCCCCAGGGATAGGGCGATACCCAGGAGTAGCCCGCTCCCTGATACCAGGCCCAGGCGCCGTTTCCATAGGGATCCCAGGCTGCGCTGGCGAAGTAAGGCCGCCACATGGACCCGCAGCCGCCAATCGACGCAAAGGCGCCGTAATACGCCATGTCACTGGCGCCGTAGGCATAGGGGGAGCCGAACGAAGTGACCGGGCCCTGTCCGTGGAAGTCGGCGGCGTTCTTGTCCCATGCATCGTACGGTCCGGGCAGAACGTCCTTGGCGATGGTGGGTTGCGCCTGGTCGAGCAAATTGAATGTGACCGTCTTCTTGTGGGGAACATCGGTCGGTGCCGGGGTTCCGTCGATGCGGACCGTTCCGTCGAGCACGGCGAGAGTGGCCTGGCTGGCGTCCAACTGGAGCCGAATATGGCTGGAAGGGGGCAGTTGGAGCTTTTGCTGGCCAAACAGAAGGTTGAATTCGTTGCCACGTGTCTTCAGCAGGCTGACATAAGCCGTCCCCTTCACCAGGCGTACGGTGGAGGCGGTTGCGCCGCTGGGCAGACGATCCAGCTGCGGGAACTCGACAATGGAGCGGGGTGCGATTCTGAGGGTGCTGTTGTCTTCGAACTCGACTTCGGCGGTACCCATGCGGGTTTCGAGCCGACTTTTTTCGATGATAGGAAGGTTCGCCAATGCGAGCTCGTACCCGCGGCCGGTATTGCGATCCAACTGAACTTCGCCGTTGACCTGGCTGAGGCGTACGATGCGCACCTTCGAGACTTCAGAGGACGGACCGGCTTCGCCGGTGGTTTGTGCGGGAAGCGTGCGGAGAAGAAACAGGACGGAGAAGCAGGCTGCTGCGACGAGTATGGAAATTCGAGTCATGTCCGCCTCCTTTTAGGTTGCGGCGAACTTCAAGGGGACCCGCGCGAGAACGTGGCGCGCATGGTGGCACTGATGCTAGCACACCGGCGATAGCTGTGGTCCTCAATCCGGCGCTGCCACGGTTTACGCGGGGGGCGTGTAGGCGGTGATGGTGCCGGTGGCGAGGTCTACGGTGACGGCGTCGTCGGGCGTCTTGGCGGCGGCGCCGTCGGAGGCGGGGTGGTACTCGATGCGGAGCTGGGTGGTGCTGACCAGAATGCGGGCGTAGCCGTAGTTTGTGTCGTCGTAACTCTCGAAGGTGACGGTGTCGCTGGCTTCGGGTTGGGCGAAGATGAGCATGGGTTGCGGTGTGCGCAGGGTGACGGCGGTGCCGGAAAGCGGAGTGAGGCCGTGACCGCCGTTGCCGATGACGAGGTGAGGAATCTGGCGGGTGCTCTTGCCAACCCGTAGCGCGCGTGTGTAGCGCTGGTAGTTGTGCGAGTGGCCGGAGAGGACGGCGTGCGGCCACACGCCGGTGGCACTGCAGACGGCGTCGATCTGCTTGAGCATGGTGAGCGATCCGGTGTGCTTGCCGAAGGTGTAGGGCGGATGATGCACGGCGATGAGGACTGCGCCGGCGAACTGGTCCGTTTTGACGCGGGTAAGTGCGGCGGTGAGATAGGCGAGCTGGACGTCGGAGAGTTGTGGGAAGGTGGGCTTGCCGGTCTTGGGATTGGGGGTGGAGGAGATGACGCCGGGGCTCTCCAGGATGTTGGAATAGAGGCCGAGGATGCGGAGGAGCGGGCAGTCGAGGGTGAAGTAAACGCCAGGCTGGATCATGGTGGTGCGCGCGATGCCGACCGCGTCCGGGGAGTGGGAAAAGGCAGGCGCGCAGAAGTTGGCGAGGAAGGCGGCGAGGGAGTCGGCGTCAACGCCGGTGCCGGCGGGCGGGGGCAGGACGATGCCGTCGTGGTTGCCGGGGATGGCGAAGATGGGCGCGGGATAGTCGCGGTAGGCGTCGTAGAACTGGTCGAAGTAATACTTGTGCTCGCCGAAGCTGTAGACGATGTCGCCGAGATTGTAGAAGAAGCTGGGGACGGCGTTGGCCGCCTCGCCGGTGAAGTCGGCGACCAGCTTGTCGACCACTTCGTTCTCGGTCTTGGGCCCCTGGGTGGCGCCGGTGTCTCCGGCACAATGGAAGACGATCTGTCCGGCGGCTTGAATGGCGGCAACGGTTGAGAGGCCGCTGGGGCCGAGGGCAGCGGCGAGGGTCAGGATGGGTTCGGCTACGCCGGCGACCGCGGGGAACGGCAGCGGGAGGAACTTGCTGGCCTTGATGAGCGCAGCCATCTCGTTGTAGGCGGCGTCGTCAGAAGCGTGCGGGACGGTGTACCTGGTTGGGTCGGCCGTGGTCCTGGGTTCGGCGAAGACTGGTGTGCGCGCGGCGACGCCGCTGGGCGGCTGCTGCGATTGGGTGCTGGTTGGGGGTTTGTGCTTCGCGGATTTGGCCGGGGCTTTGCCGGCTTTCCTGGGTGTGGACCTCTTTGTGGCTTTGGCGGGGGATTTGCGTTGAGTCGCCATGGATTGCTCCTGTTGAGGAGATGCGGGTGTGCAGAGGGTACCGAAGCGGGGCGGAGATGTCGAATAAATTTGCGGTCAAGGTGCGCGGGCGAGTTTCGTGGCGCCCCGGCAAAATGCGGGGATTCTTCGCTGCGCTCAGAATGACAACTCAAAAGGAGCGGTGCTATCCCAAGGCGGTGAGGGCGGCGCGGGCTTTGTCCCGGAGGGTGATGAGTTCGGCGGTTTGTTTGCGCAGGCCTTCGACGATGTGGGGCGGGGCTTTGGCGGTGAAGCTCTCGTCGGTGAGGCGTGATTCGTTGGCGGTGATCTGCTTGTCGAGCTTGGCGTGCTCCTTGGTAAGGCGCTCGAGCTCGGCGGCGACGTCGATGCGCTTTTCGTAGAGGACGGCGACGTCGAAGTTTGCGGTGCTGCGGGCGTTGTTGCCTGCGATTGGGGCTTCGGAGATTTCGATGCCGCTGACGCGGGCCAGGCGGGCGAGGATTTCTTCGCTCCACTCGAGGTTGAAGAGGAAGTTCGCGCCAGCGTGCAGGCGGATGGGCGCGGATTCCTTATCGGGCACGCCGAGATCTTTGCGCAGTGCGCGGATGGTGACGATGAGCTCCTGCAGCAGGCTCATTTCGCGCACGGCGGCGCTGTCGCTGGGGAAGTCCGCGGGCTGCGGGTAGCGGGCGAGCGCGATGGATTTGTGCGGAGGCATGCCGACATAGAGCGCGTGCCAGATCTCCTCGGTGATAAACGGCATGAAGGGCGAGAGCAGGCGCAACGAAGCCTCGAAGACGGCAACGAGGGTAGTGAGCGCAGCCTTGGTGGCGGCAAGGGATTCTTCGTCGCGTTCGCTGGTGGGGAAGGGCGCATCGCTGGCCGGTTCGAAGTTCAGGCGGAGCTTGACGATCTCGAGGTACCAGTCGCAGAGGTCGCCCCAGAAGAACTGGTAGATGGAGTTGGCGGCTTCGTCGAAGCGGTAGTCGGCGAGCGCGGCGGTGGCGGCGGCGGAGGTTTCGGAGAGCCGGGCGAGGATCCAGCGGGCCTCGAGGGGCGCTTCCACCCACATCTCAGAGTCGAGATGTGGGGCACCCGGTTTTGCAGGTGAGGGGAGGGTGACCTCGATGTCGGCTTCGCGGGCGCGATCGAGGTTCATGAAGAGGAAGCGGGCGGCGTTCCAGATTTTGTTGGCGAAGGCGCGGTAGCCTTCGGTGCGGGCCTCAGAGAAGGCGATGTCGGTGCCGGGCGAGGCCATGCTGGCGAGGGTGAAGCGCACGGCGTCGGTGCCGTACTTGGTGATGATCTCGATGGGGTCGACGACGTTGCCCTTGGTCTTGGACATTTTCTCGCGGTTGGCGTCGCGAATGAGCGCGTGGATGTAGACGTTGCGGAAGGGGACGGCTTCGGCGAGCGGACGCGGGCTGCCATCGGGCATGGGCACGTCCAGCATGAAGTGGCAGCCCAGCATGATCATGCGCGCGACCCAGAAGAAGAGGATGTCGAAGCCGGTGACGAGCTGGGTGGTGGGGTAGAAAGCGGCGAGGTCAGGGGTGAGGACGTTGTCCGTTGTTCGTTGTCCGTTGTCCGTTGAAGACGGCTCGGTGGCGGGCCAGCCGAAGACGGTGAATGGCAGCAGGCCGGAGGAAAACCAGGTGTCGAGGACGTCTGTGGACTGGACTATATCTGTGCGGCGGCAGGTGGCGCAGGCGGCGGGCGTCGAGCGCGCGACGGTGATGGCGTGGCAGGCGGCGCAGTGCCACGCGGGAATGCGGTGGCCCCACCAGAGCTGGCGGGAGATACACCAGTCGTGGATGTTGGTCATCCACTCCATGTAGGTCTTCTGGTACATCTCGGGGACGAACTGGATGTGGCCGTCGCGGACGGCGGCGATGGCGTTGGCCGCGATGGAGTTGCGTTCACTCCCACCCTCGCTTTGCGAGGATGGGGCACCCGGGCTTTGGTCGCCGGGCGTTTTATTGACTGCGAGGAACCATTGCATGGAAAGGCGCGGCTCAATGACGGCGCCGGTGCGCTGGGAGAGCGCAATGGAGAGGGAGTGATCCTTGATGGCGACCAGCAGGCCGGCGGCCTCGAGGTCGGCTACGATGCGTTCGCGGGCTTCGAAGCGATCGAGACCGTGGTAGGGCGAGCCCGGCAACGCGATGTGCGCGGTTTCGTCCATGATGACCAGCGAGGGCAGGTTGTGGCGCTGGCCGACGGCGAAGTCGTTGGGATCGTGCGCGGGCGTCACCTTGACGGCGCCGGTGCCGAACTCGGGTTGGGCCCACGAGTCGGCGAGGATGGGGATCTCGCGGTCTGGCTTTCCAGAAGCGGCGGTGAGCGGGAGCGTGACGAGCTTGCCTAGAAATTCCTGGTAGCGCTCGTCGTTCGGGTTGACGGCGACGGCTACGTCGCCCAGCATGGTCTCGGGCCGGGTGGTGGCGACGACGATAGAGCCGGTGCCGTCGGCGAAAGGATAACGGATGTGGTAGAGCTTGCCGGCGCGGTCCTGGTGCGTCACTTCCAGGTCAGAGACGGCGGTCTGCTGCACGGGGTCCCAGTTGACGATGTAGGCGCCACGGTAGATCAGGCCCTGCTCGTAGAGGCGGACGAAGGCCTCGCGCACGGCGACCGAGAGGCGGTCGTCCATGGTGAAATATTCGCGCGACCAGTCGACGGAGGCGCCCAGGCGGCGCATCTGGTCGGTGATGGCGGAGCCGTACTGGGTTTTCCACGCCCACACACGTTCGGTGAAGACCTCGCGGCCGAGGGTTTTGCGGTCGGTGCCTTCGACTTTGAGCTGGCGCTCGACCAGCATCTGGGTGGCGATGCCGGCGTGGTCGGTTCCGGGAACCCAGACGCAGGTCTGGTCGGACATGCGGTGCCAGCGGGCGAGGATGTCCGATTCGGCGTGCTCGAACATGTGGCCCATGTGCAGGTAGCCGGTGACGTTGGGCGGGGGCAGCAGCATGGTGAAGGCGGTATTGTTCTTCCCACCCTGGCTGCGCAAGGATGGGGCACCCGAACCCTGGTCGCCGGGCGGGGTGGGGACTTCGAAGAGGCGCTCGCGGACCCAATAGTCCGCCCAGCGCTGCTCGATGGCGGAGGGGTCGTAGGCCTTGGGGAGGTTGCTGCCGGAGGGTTCGTCTGGCGACTTGGCGGGCGATTTTTGCGATTCGGAAGGACTCATGGGTGCAAGTCAAGGGTAGCATTCAGGGCGGTTTGGGTGCGCGGCGGGAACTGGCGGACGCCAGCGCGCGTATCGTGTTTACATAGGCGAAAGCAAGGCAGCGGAGGCGCTGTCTTTTGCGGGAGGCAGTGAGAATGTTGACCAAGTGGACTTTGGCGCTGGGAGCTGCGATGACCGCCGCGATGTTGCTGCCGGCCGGCTGCCATGTGGATGAGCACAAGAACGGCGACAGCGACAACGTCAAGATCGAGACGCCTTTCGGCGGCCTGCAAGTGAAGACCAACGACGCGGCGGTGCTTGCGGACATTGGCCTGCCCGCGTATCCCGGAGCGCAGCCGGAGAAGAAGAAGGACGACGACTCGGCCGACGTGAATATGAGCTTTGGCCACTTTCACCTGGGGGTGAAGGCAACCAGTTACACCACCCCCGATGCTCCGGACAAGGTGGAGGCCTTCTATCGCGACCAATTGAAGCGCTACGGCGACGTGATCCAGTGCAAGAATGAAAAACCGGTGGGCACGCCGGCGCGCACCGCCGAGGGGCTGACCTGCAACACCCGCGAGGGCACTCACGTGCAGGTGAACGAGCATTCCGACAAGAACTCGCTGGAGCTGAGGACCGGCTCCGAGCAGCACGAGCGAATTGTCGAGATTGAGCCAAACGGCGGCGGCACGAAGATTGGCCTGGTGCTGCTGGACCTGCCGAAGGGCTCCTCTTCCGGCGACGAGGACGACGATACGCGCCAGTAGAGGCCGGGCCTGGGCGAAGCTTGCCCGCGCTTTGCGCGTAGCGTAACGTCAAAGTTATGCATGAGTATTGTCATCGCTGCGGCGAAGAGCTGCCGGCGGGGAGCCATGAATCTCCGTTCTGCCCGAACTGCGGCTCGCCCCAACTGTTTCTCTCGCTGGAGAACCAATCCGCGGAGACGGGTGGCGAGCAGCCGGCGTCCGGGGGGCAGGGTACGGCGACCACGGGGATGCAGCCGCCTCCGAGTCCGCGGCAGGTGGAGTGGAAGACGGCGATCCGGTGCGCGGCGGCGGTGGCTGCGATCGGCGCGGTGCTCAGCCTGGGTTCGATACGGCTGGCCGTGCTGTCGCCGGTGAGCTTTCTGTGGGTGATGAGCGCTTCGCTGATTACCATGGGACTCTACCAGAAGCTGCGCCCGGCGGCCTGGATGGATGTGCGCATCGGCGCGCGGATTGGGGTGGTGGTCGGGATTTTCCTGGCGCTGGGACTTAGCGCGGCACTGGCTGGCTGGGGGGTGGTGGCGCGCTTCGGGCTGCACTCCATGGGCAATTTCGACCAGCAACTGGCGGCGACGATCACCGAGGGGCAGCGCCTGTCGCAGCAATTGACGGCAGCGCCGACTCCGCCGGAGATCGTGGCCTTCGAGCGGACGCCGGAGTTCCACGCCGGGTATGTGCTGGCCGACTTTGCCATGGTTTCCGCGTTCCTGCTGGCACTGTCTACCGCGGGTGGAGCGTTTGCCGGGTTGCTGCGCGTGCGGCGCAGGCCGGCGGCGTAATCGGCTAGACTGCTGGGATGCGCTCGATCGTTGTGGCTCTGCTCGCCCTGCTGGTGCCGTCCTTCTCCTACGCACAAAAGACCGAGGCCGACCTGCGCGCACGGCTGGTGGATAAGCCACTCTACCTGCGCGGAGAGTGGGGCGCGGACAAGTTGGCCTTCGATAGCGCAGGCCGGCTGCAGGGAAAGTCGGCACAGGTTAGCTTCACGCTGGCCGGCATTGACGTCAATTCCATTGAACTGACGCGAAGCGACTTGACCGTGAATGGTCAGCGGGTGGCCCTGGAGTTTGTCCAGGACGGGCCCCAGCGCGTGGGACTGCTGGTGCGAGAGTCGCCGGGCGCGCTGAGCCGCGCAGAACGCGTGACCGTCCGCATCCAGCGTCCGCGGGATGGCGACTATACCGCCGCGCTCGACTCTATTTTCGCCAATGATCTGACGGCCCTGGTACCGCAGATGCCCGACTACTGGCAGCCGTACGCGCGCCAGCACCTTCTGCCGCCCGGCGGAGCTGGGCCACCCGCCGCGAACGAGAGCGAGTCCGACACGGTTCGCGTCGGCGCAAGTGGCGTCTCCGCACCGAAGCTGCTCAACCGGGTGGACCCGGAGTTCAGCCAGGCCGCGCGGGTTCTTCACTACTCCGGGGTCGTCCTGGTGCGCTTCCGGCTGGGCATGGACGGAGTGCCAACCGACTTCCGCATTCTGCGTCCGGTCGGGCTTGGCCTGGATGAGCAGGCGGTCGCGGCGGCCTCGCAGTACAGGTTCCGGCCTGCCATGCGGGATGGGTCTCCGGTTGCGGTCGATCTGAATGTCGAAGTGAACTTCCAGATATTCTAGGGGCCAGAGGCCGCGCGTGCGCTGCGGCCCCTATTTGACGCGCGGTGCTGGGTGGTCGGCACCGTTCTGGTGCAGGACGATGCTGGTTGCGCGACCCTGATCGTCGGTGACAAAGGTGATGTCCGCCTCCATGGCCTTGGTGAAGAATTTGGTCTGGCTCTCCGGGAAGATCTCGATTTTTCCCTGGCCGGTGGCCTGCGTGATCATGTGGGTGCCGTCGCGGGTGACGGTGAGAATGAAGTTCGGCGCGAGTTGGTACTGGCCGGTGTACCCATCGAGCACCTTCGGATCGACGTCAACGGTCCTGGGGAACTCGCGGGCCACCTTCACGGCAGCCAGCCCGGTCAGGCGCTGCTCAATGTGCTCGCCCAGAGTATCGGCGAAGGGAACCTCGGGGCTGGTGTTGAAGAGGACGATGATGGCGTAGTCTTTGTCCGGATTGAAGAGGGCGTAGGAGCTGTAGCCGCCGGTGCCGCCGTTGTGCCAGTAGCTGCCGGTGGCGTCGATGCGGAACCAGTTGAGGGCGATGTGGGTTCCGCCGTCAACCTTGGCGTGGACGATATGCGACATCGGGATCGCCGTGGGCAGTGTCTTGCCGTCGGGGGTGGCGAGTGCGCCATCGGGCAGGTGGTCCGGATGGAGCTGCGCCTCGAGGTAGGTGAGCATGTCTGCTGCGGTGGAGCGGATGCCGCCGGCGCCGGCCAGCGCATCCAGGTCCCACGCGTGGGCAGGCTTGGACGCGCCGTCGTATCCCTGAATGAAGCGGGCCTGCATGGCGGGGGTCAGCACGATAGCGGAGTCAGTCATCTTCAACGGGCCGGTGACCTGGTCATGCAGCAGCGTGGGGTAGGGAACGCCGGCGCGGTTGGCCAGGGCCTGGCCCAGCAATCCCACCGCTAAATTGCTGTACAGGAATGGAGCATCGGGGGGGTGGGCAACGCCGTGCCTGGCGACGTAGGCATAGAGCGCTTTGGCATCGTAGTCGGCGTAGGGGTTGCGTGGGTCAGCGGGATGGAAATTGTCCGGCATGCGCGGCAGCGCCGCGTGCTGGTCGCTGATTTCGAGCAGGGTAATCTCGTCGCCGGAGGCCGGCTTGTCCACGGTGCCAGGTGGCAGCAGTTCACGCACGGGATCGTCGAGATGCACCTTGCCCTGCTCGACCATCTGCGCCAGGATGAGGCCGGTGAAGGTCTTGGTGATGGAGCCGATTTCGAAGACGGAGTCCGGCTGGGCGGTGCCGTAGCTGAAGATGCGGCGGACGCCATGTTGCACCACACCGATGGTGACGCCGCCATGCGACTCAGGCGAAAGCGGGCCGCTTTTGAGCGCGACGGCGAGGTCGGCGTCGAGTACGGGCTTCAGGTTGGTCACTGCCACGGGCGGCAAGGCCGGATCGGCCGGCGGCGGAGACGGCGGGGGACGCCTTTCGACCGCAATGGCATTTGCCTGGCGCTCCAGCACCAGGGGCAGCGGAGCGCCCTGCGTCCAGGTGCCGGTGATGGTGTTGCCGTCGGCGGAGAGGGTTCCGCTGAACTTGCCCTGGACTGGGGGAACGTCGAAGGTGAGCGTCTGGCCGTTGAGCTGCAGGTTGTTGCAGGGAATGCCGGACGCGCCCTGGTCGAGGCTGTCGAGTGCACAGCTTCCGCCGGGACCCAGTTTCAGGTGCAATTGAACCCGGAGCTGCGCCGCCGGCGTAGGGTGCAGCGCGCCCAGCCAGATGCCGTCCGCGGGCGATGCGGCGCCCTGGGGAGTGGCAACTGGTTGCGCAGGAGCCAGGGTAGAAAGCGGCCAGAGGAGACCTACCAACGTCAGCGCGCGGAAAAGGGGGGCATTCATGGCGCATACGAGGATACACGGGCCGGGCTGAGGCTGGCGCGGGCTCATGATCTGCCGCAGCAGGCGTTGGCGCACGATGCACCGGGCGAGCGGAGCGGCGGTGCTGGTATCATCAGCAACGACGGAACAAACACCGCAAACAAGATCATGAGCGAGACCACGAAAGCTACCCCTGCAGAGACGCCCGCGAAGCCGAGGCTGCGCGAGAAGGGCCGGCTGATGTCGGCGTCGGAGATTGAGCGTACCCTGGTGCGGCTGGCGCACGAGATTGTCGAGCGCAACGACGGCGCAGCCAACCTGGGGCTGGTCGGCATCAAGCGGCGCGGCGTGCCGCTGGCCGATCGGCTGGCCAGGATGATTGAAGCCATCGAGAAGCGCCCGGTGGATACGGGCGTGCTCGACATCAGCTTCTATCGCGACGACCTGACGACCGCCGGCCCGCGGCCCATCGTCAAGCCGGGCGACTTGGGGTTCGATGTGAACGGGCGCGACATTGTGCTGATGGACGATGTGCTCTATACCGGCCGGACCGTTCGCGCGGCACTGGACGCGCTGTTTGACCACGGCCGGCCGAAGTCCGTGCAGCTGCTGGTGCTGATCGATCGCGGGCACCGCGAACTGCCCATCCAGGCGACGTTTACCGGGCGCATGGTGCCCACGTCGCGCCGCGAGATCATTGAAGTGAAGCTGAACGAAATCGACGGGCAGGAGCAGGTGCTGCTGGTCGAATTGGTGGATTGAGGCAACGACCAAGTGACCAGGCCGGCGAAGATGGCTGCGGCGACGGAAGTTGCGCCGAACCGTTTTTCGCAGACCGAGCATGCCGCGTATGCGCCGGGATCGCTGCTGACGGTCGAGCACCTGACCCTGGCGGACGTGGCAGAGATCCTGGCCAGCGCTACGCGGCTGGAACAGATGGCCGCTGCGGAGCGTGCGCGCGTGTTGGTGGATCGCACGGTCGCGCTGCTGTTCTACGAGTCGAGCACACGCACGCGGACGTCGTTCGAACTGGCGGCGAAGTCGCTGGGTGTCACTACCACGCTGGTCAGCGACAAGTCATCTTCGATTGAGAAGGGCGAGAGCCTGAAGGACACTGGGCTGACCCTGCGCGCGCTGGGCGCGGAGGCGATTGTGCTGCGCCATCCCGCCTCGGGCGCTCCGTTCCTGCTGGCGCGGGTGAGTGGACTGCCGGTGCTGAACGCGGGCGATGGCATGCATCAGCATCCGTCGCAGGCGCTGCTGGACCTGCGGACAATTCTGATTCGGCTGGGGCTGGGCGCGGAGGCGGCAATCCATGTGCGAACGCTGGATGGCGTGACCGTGGTGATTACCGGCGACATACGTCATAGTCGCGTGGCGCGGTCGAATGCAATGCTGCTGCCGCGGCTGGGCGCGCGCGTGGTGCTGTGTGGCCCGCCGGAACTGCTGCCTGAGGAGGCGCTGGGGCTGAACGCGGTTCTGGGCGATGCGCCGCCGATTGAGATTGAGCGCGACTTCGACCAGGCGCTGCGCCGCGCGAACGTGGTGATGATGCTGCGCATCCAGAAAGAGCGGCTGGAGGGCACCGCGCTGGACCTGGCGGAATATGTGGATCGGTACCAATTGCATACGGCGCGGCTAACGGCCCTGGCCCCGCGCGCGCTGGTGATGCATCCCGGGCCGATCATCCGCGGGCTTGAGATTACCGGTGAGGTGGCGGACGGACCGCAGTCGGCGATTGAGGAACAGGTGGCGCAAGGGCTGGCGGTGCGGCGAGCGGTGCTGGTGCGCGCGCTCGGAGGGCGGGCATGAGGCACTTCGTGCTGTTTTGGACTTCGTGTTGTTCCTCCCGATGGTCGGCACGGAATTCATCTGGCGAGTACCGACCTTTCTTGTGGATGTGGGCATGAGTGAACTTTTGATCTTGAACGGGCGCATGGTCGATCCCGCGCAGGGAATCGATGGGGCGCGCGATGTGCTGCTGCGCGATGGGCGCGTGGCTGCGGTGGAGAGCCCGGGTGCGCTGGCTGGCCTCGCGGATACGCTCCCGAAAGCGTTACAGATTGACGCGACCGGCTGCGTGGTGGCGCCCGGGCTGATCGATATCCACGTGCATCTGCGCGAGCCGGGGCAGACGCACAAAGAGACCATCGCCACGGGAACGGCGGCAGCGGCGGCGGGCGGATTCACCACAGTCGTTGCCATGCCCAACACCACGCCGGTAAACGATTCGGTTGCGGGATTGAAGTGGATGCTGGCGCCGGAGCGCAACGCGGCGGTGAACCTGCTAGCCATGCCCGCGGCAACCTTCGGCAGCAACGGCTGCGAGATTACCGACTTCCGCGCGCTGGTGGATGCGGGCGCGGTGGGCTTTACCGACGACGGCAAGCCGGTGCTGGAAGACCACGTGATGCACGCGGCGCTGGCGGCGGCGGCGGAACTCGATGTGCCGGTGTCGCAGCACGCGGAGGACACGCGGATGACGACCGGCCAGCACGGCGGCTGCTCGATGAACCTGGGGCATGTGGCGTTCCGGCTGGGGCTGCGCGGCATGCCCGCGGAGGCGGAGGCGCGCATCGTCGAGCGCGACCTGCGGCTGCTGCGCGAGATTGAACGCGCGAACCACGTGCGGCCGCATTTGCATGTGCAGCACGTGTCGACGGCACTGGCGCTGCGGGCGATCCGCGCGGCCAGGAAGGCGGGGCTGTACGTGACCTGCGAGGCCGCGCCGCACCACTTCACGCTGACGGACGAGGCGATCGGCGACTACGACACGAACGCGAAGATGAATCCTCCGCTGCGCGCCGAGGCGGATCGCAGAGCGGTGGTCGAGGCGCTGCTGGACGGCACCGTGGACTGCATTGCGACCGACCACGCGCCGCACGCATCCCACGAAAAGGAAGTTGAATTCGAACGCGCGCCGAACGGCATCACCGGCCTGGAAACCGCGCTGGGACTGGCACTGCGGGTGCTGCATCGCGAGCATGGAATGCCGCTGGCGCGGGTGATTGCGCTGCTGACGGCAGGGCCGGCGGAGGTGATCCGGCTGGCGGATCGAGGGACACTGCGGGTTGGCAGCCACGCGGACGTCGCGGTGTTCGATGCGGGCACGGAGTGGAGGTTTGCAGTGAAGGATTCGCAGTCGAAGTCGAAGAATTCGCCGTTCGATGGCGCGGCGATGCTCGGGCGGGTAAGGGCGACGGTGTGCGCGGGCCAGGTAGTGTACCGGGCGGAAGCGAAATGATGCTGCCGGAGGATCGCATAGCGCTGGATCGCGCAGAGGATAAGAATGAGCTCAAAGCGGTCGAGGACATCCGTAAGCATGGCGTGCACATTCTGCACGTCTTCGATGACAAAGCTGTCGCTCCGGAGTTCAGCTACACGGTCGGGCTTGGCATACCCACGGACACCCGGAGATTCTGATTTCCGGTCTCAAGGAGAGCTTGAGGCATTCGCTGCTCAATCATCTGAACCGCTTGATTGGCGAAGGGCGAGAGTTCAAAGACGGCCAAAGTTACACCGATGTGATCGACACCTACAGATGCTATTTTCAAGGTCTCCGGAAGGATCAATACAAAGAGTATCTTGGCTGGGATCGGTGGTTTTATGGCGGTGATGACTTTGAGGCGGTCCAGATGCTCTGGCCGAGCGTCGACCACGTCTATCCGTGGGACGAAAAGGCCAGCGAATTTCTGAGGAATGCGCAGGAGATCCTGACTAAGATCCCGGCCCGCATCTCTTAGGCTGCTGGGGGAATTGCGTGCCCCTCAAAACAGTGCCGGGGCGAGGAGCGAAATCAGACGCGGGTGATCATGACTTCGGTGGACTTCATCAGCGCGGCAGCGGTCTGGCCTTTGCGGAGTTGCATTTCGCGCACGGCGTCGGCGGTGATGATGGAGGTGATGCGCTGCGCGCGCGGCGGCTCGCCGATTTCAAGGACGACCTTCGCCAGCAGGCCGCTGATCTTCACCTCGACGATGGTGCCGACCAACTGGTTGCGTCCGCTCACGTTGCGAAAGCGTTCGCGCGAGGCGGCGCCGGGCGGTTTCGGGATGGGCGGCAGGTAGCGCTTCAGCGCAGCGCCCGGGATGCGGTGGTGCCCGCCGGGCGTCTGGATGCTCTTCAGCTTGCCGGTCAGAATCCAGTGCTTGATGGTGGGATAGCTGACGCCGACAGCGGCCGCAGCTTCCCTGGGAGTGAGCAGCGTGTCGGGCGACTTCATGCTATTTCCCTCCTGTTCTGCAGGATGATGGTGAAGAGTATATGCTCTGGATCGAAATACCTTTGGCACCCGCGCGGCGAGGATGGGACCGTGGTTGTACGAGTGGAGATGGGTAAGCGCAAACCGCTTTTAGGGCCGCCTGGCTGCTTTTTAGCAGGAACTTTATGTTTTTCGGGCCCCATTCCGGCGCAAGTGCTGCATCTGAATAATACCTGCGAGGGCTGACAATACTACCTGCGAGGGCTGACGGCATGCAGATCACCAACATTCTGATGGGGATCTTTTTTGCTGGAGTGTTGTATCTGCTCTTTACCGAGATGAAAAACTCGAAATGAAACGGGCGTCTCCGGTCCGAGACCCGAGCGCCTAGTTGGGCGACGGTTTTTCGACGTGGTCGATGACGATGACGTCGTCGAGGGCCTTAGTGGCTTCGAGTTTGAGGCCAAGTTGCTCCTGCATTGCCGTGTAGAGGCTGGGCGGCGCGTTGGCGTCGTCGTGTGGCGGCGGCAGTGGATTGGAGCCGCGGAACTGGATGAACTGGGAATCGTCGGGCGTCCAATTCAGCTTGAAGTCGTAGCGGTCGGTGAGGCCGGTGTGGTCGACGACCGGCTTGTTGGTGACCGAGCCCTGAAACCAGGTGGCGAAGTCCTTCATACTCAGGTTCCGGACCGTCAGATCGCCGAAGTTGCGGAAGAAGAAGGCAATGTCGTCGTCCGGGCCGGCTGCGCTTTTCGTCATCTTCGGGCCGCCTTTGGCGACGGTGATGACGTAGACGGGAAGCTCCTTCTGTTCGTGGTGGAACTTTAGCTGGAAGCGGTCTGTGAGCAGCTTTGCCAACATCAGGTTTTGCTGCTTCTGGCTGGGAAGGCCTTCAATATCGGGCACGCCGTCGATGACGTAGAGGTCGGTGGCGAACCAGGGAGGGGCGCCGACGATCTGGTCCGTGTGCAGGCCGTAGGCGAAGCCGAGCAGGTCATTGACGTTCAGATTGATGCCAGTGAAATGGCGGCCGCGGAACCCGATGCCTTTGCCTTGGCTACCGGGTTCGCTGGGCTTGATGGTGGCCACGTCAAAGGTGGGGTTGGCATTCGCGGGCATGCGTTTGGGCGGAGCGGGCGGCGGCGGAATCGTCCACGCAGTCGCGTCGGTAGCGCGCACCAGGTCCAGCGGATGGGTGGTGGGGCCGTGTGCCCAGGTCCCGTTGATGGTCTTGCAATCGTCGGAGAGCTTGCCTTCGTAGGTCACGTCCATGTTGGGGACTGCGAAGGTGACGGTCTTGCCCTGGACCTTGATGGCAGAGACCGGCGTCGGCACCCAGTCCTCCTGGTCGGGGCGGTACATCAGGCCGGTCGGGTCGCCCTTGTCCGGCTTGGTGATCTTGATGATGGTGCGCACGTCGTTTGGGCTGGCGATGATAGTGCCCTGCCAGGTCCCGGTCAGGTCCTGCGCGTGGAGCGCGGCGCAGGACAGTGCGAGAACGGTGATACCGAGCGGAAGGACGCGCATGAGGGGCTCTCCGTATGGCCCACAACGGACGGAGCCTCGCGCTCAGAATAGCGCATTCACAGGACGCCAGACTTCCTTGCCACCGCGACGATGGTCTCCAGCGCCTGGTCGATTTGGGGGCGGGTGTGTTCGCTGGTCATGATGGTGCGGATGCGCGCCTTGCCTTCGGGCACGGTGGGGAACGCGATGCCGGTGGCCATCACGCCCGCGTCGAACAGCGCGCGGGAGAAGTCCATCGTGGCGCGGCCGTCGCCCAGGATGATCGGCGTGATCGGCGTCTCGCTCGCCGGCGTGGTGCGGCCGCCGATGTCGAAGCCTGCCGCGGCGAGTTGCGTCTTGAAGTAGCGCGTATTCGACCACAGGCGCTCGATGCGGTCGGGTTCGCTTTCCAGAATGTCGAACGCCGCGATGCAGGTGGCCGCGACCGACGGCGGGTGCGAGGTGGAGAACAGGAACGGCCGGGCGCGATGGTAGAGGTAGTCGATCAGGTCGCGGCTGCCGCAGACATAGCCGCCCAGCGCGCCGATGGCTTTCGACAGCGTGCCGACCTGCACATCGACCTTGCCGTGGACCTTGAAATGATCGACGCTGCCGCGCCCATTGCGCCCCAGCACGCCCGAGGCGTGCGCGTCGTCGACCATCATGATGGCGCCGTATTGTTCGGCCAACGCGGCGAGCTTGTCGACCGGGCCAATGTCGCCGTCCATGGAAAAGACGCCGTCGGTGATGAGCAGCTTGTGGCCGGGCTCGTGCTGCAACTCGCGCAGCAGCTCCTCGGCGTGAGCCACGTCCTTGTGGCGGAACACCTTGATCTTCGCCCGCGACAGGCGCGCGCCGTCGATGATGCTGGCGTGGTTCAGCTCGTCGGAGAGAATGAAGTCGTCCTTGCCGAGGATGGCGGAAACGGTGCCGGCGTTGGCGGCAAAGCCGGACTGAAAGACCACGCACGCTTCGACGTTCTTGAAGGCGGCGATCTTCTCTTCCAGCTCCATGTGGATGCGCATGGTGCCGGCGATGGTGCGCACGGCCCCGGAGCCTGCGCCGTACTTCTGCGTGGCGGCGATGGCGGCTTCCTTGAGGCGGGGATCGTTGCAGAGGCCGAGGTAGTTATTGCTGGCCAGGTTGATGACCTGGCGGCCGTCGTAGTGGCAGACGGGGGCCTGCTGGTCGTCCAGCACGCGCAGGTGGAAGTAGGTGCCTCGGGCGCGCAGGTCGTCGAGCGCGGCGGTCAGGTGGGCGAGTTGCGGGCGCGGAGCAGATTGCGGGGTGGTGCTCATGGAAACAATCGTAAACCTCAGCGTTTCAGGGATGTTCGCGGACGGCCTTCGGCGGCGAATGTGCATCCTATGGAGTGGAGCGGTGCGGCATTGATGGCCTTGCCTTGGGTGCGTCGTCGCAGCAGTTACAGGACAACCAACAACAAGTTCTTCGGCTGGCTCAGGCCGGAAGGACCATGCGCGGGTTGAGACGTATCGGCTGTGAGGCATCACAAGCTCAAGGCGCGGGAAAAAGCTCAGGAATGGAAAGAGGAGATGCGAACCATGAATTCTTATTCGGCGGTTCAGTTGCGATGGTTGAAGGCGTGGGGCGGGCTGGCGCTGGCCGTGGTCCTGCTGGCGGGTTGCGCGTCAAAGCAGGAGAAGGCGGTTGAGCAGGCGAAGAAGCAGGCAGCCGCGACCGGACAGGCGCAACAGGTGGTGTCGGTGGCCAAGGACGGGACCACCACGACGACGACGGTTCAGCCACCGGTGCCCGGGCAGTCGGGACAGGCGATAACGACCACCGTGGCTCCTGCTCCGCCGAGTTCGCCCGGAACGCCGCCGCCAGCGCCGGGCGTGTACTATCAGCCGGCTGGGACGGCACCCGGCGAGGCGCAGGGAGCGCCGGCGCAGCCTGCACCCGGTGGCGCGCCGGCAGTGAGTCCGGCGAATGTCGACATCCCCGCCGGATCGGAACTGGCCATCCGCATCAACCAGAACATCAGCGTGAAGCACACACCGCCGGGAGCACGTTTCGACGGCGAGGTGGTGGATCCGTGGACGGATTCGAGCGGCCGCGTGGTCCTGCCCAAAGGCACGCCGGTGGCGGGCGTCGTGGATGTGTCACACCAGCGCGGCCACTTCAAGGGCGCATCGGTTTTGGAGCTGCGCCTGACTTCGCTGACGCTGAATGGCACGCAGTATCCGTTGCGGACGCATGACCTGGAGGAGACGAAGAAGGGCAAGGGCAAGCGGTCGGCAGCGATGATCGGCGGCGGCAGCGGGCTGGGCATGCTGATCGGCGGGCTGGCCGGCGGCGGCAAGGGCGCACTGATCGGCGGACTGGCTGGCGGCGGCGCAGGCACGGCAGGCGCCGGATTGACGGGCAACCGCGACCTTGATATTCCCGCCGAGTCGATCGTCCACTTCAGGCTGGCGGATGAACTGACGCTGCAAGGTTAAACGCAGGTTCAGGGTTAGAAGGCGAGGGGGCCGGCGCGGAGGCCGGACCCCTTTCTGAGTTTAGCGGCTGCAAACCTCCAGCGTTGCAGCCGCAGGGGTTTGTTTGCCTTGGCGATCTAGCATGGTGCATACCCGGTTGGCCACCGCCTGCGCCAGCAGCGCGACCAGCACTCCGCCAATCACGTCGATGCCGTAGTGCCAGCCGGTCGTGACGGTAGAAATGCAGACCACCCCACAAAGCACCCAGGCAAAAGTCCGGATCGGTCGCACCGCTCCCAGCGCGCTCGCCGACAGCACGGCGAACGCAGCATGGACCGATGGGAATGACACGACACCTGCGTGGTCCATATCCATTGCGACCGGCAGAGCTGACTTCAGGCGCAGCAGGTAGTCCGTGACCGCCGTCTGCGACGCCATCGGGCGAACCGCTTCGGTAGTCCAGGGGCCGGCCGCAGGGACGAACAGAAATATCGCAGCCGTAAGCAGCAGCGTAAACAGAAGGGCGACAAAAAACCTGCGGGAAACTGCACCATGCCCGCATACCGACGGCACCATCAGCGCCGAGAGGACAAGTGGCCCAAATAGCGAATACGCGACCAGAGAACATGCGAACAGCAGTGGGACGTGACGGATCGAATTGGAAATCGCGGCGGTATCGAAATGCAGGCACTGGTCGATCCCGGCCAACTGCCGATCCACAAGCCCATAGCGTGTGCGCCCCGCAAGTTGAACAAGGACGGAAAGGGGGCTGAGGAAGATCCCGCTCCACATGGCCATCCGGGCCGCGTCCACTAACCTCGGAAGCGGTCGGCGGCAGCAGTAAAGCAGCACCAGGTACATCAGGCCAAACCTGAGCCAGGGCCACCAATCGAGGAGATGTCCCGGACCGATCAGTCTCACCCAGCGCGCCAGTGCAACATCTCCAACAACGAGCGCGCTCAAGATGGCCGCGAGACAGAGGTCGTAATGGGTTCCTTCCAATCGCCAGCGGGAGACAGGCGAAACGGATCGCGTAGGTTGTTGCAGCTTTGAGGTTTCCATGGATATCCAAGCTTCCACGGATACCCTCAGATTTTTACGTGTCGCCCGTCACCGATCATGAATCCGGAGTTCGTTGGTTAACGTGTCCGTTCTCGCCCAGGTGTTTTGCGACCAGTTCGCACGCGTCGCGCTGAATCTCTTCGTCGCTGCCGAAGCCGTCGAGCCAGCGGATCTCCGGGTCTTTGCGGAACCAGGTGAGCTGGCGCTTGGCGTAGTTGCGATGACCCTGCGCGGCGGCTGCGACGGCGTGGTCGAGGATGATCTCTCCGCGCAGCACCTGCACGGCCTGCGCGTAGCCGAGCGAAGTGAGCGCGCGGCACTCGAAGCCGTAGGTTTCCACCAATTGCGTAGTCTCCTCGACTAACCCGCGGTCGAACATCTCCGCCGCGCGGCGGTTGATGCGGGCGTAGAGCGCGGCGCGCGGCGGGTTCAGACCGAGGCGCAACATGCGATAGCCGGTGAGCCCATCGCGGCCCTGTTCCCATTGCTGCGTAATGGGCTGACGCGCAGCCAGTGTTACCTCGATCGCGCGGATGACCTTGGGCGTGTCGTTGGCGTGAATCAGGCCGGCGGCGACGGGGTCCAGGCGCGTGAGGATGCGGTGCAGGTGCGGGGCGCCGCGCCGTTCTGCCTTCGCGCGGAGCTTGGCGCGCAGTGGCTCGCGGCGCTGCGGGGCGGGGAACAGACCATCCAGCAGCGCGCGCAGATACAGGCCGGTGCCGCCACATACGATCGGCAGGCGGTTGCGCTGCGTGATGCCGGCGATGGCTTCGCGGGCCAGGCGGCTGTAGTCGCCCGCGGTGCAGGGCTGGTCCGGATCGGCGACGTCGATGAGGTGGTGCGGCACGCGCTCGCGCTCGTCCAGCGTGGGCTTGGCGGTGCCGATCTCCATGCCGCGATAGACGGCGACGGAGTCGCAACTGACGATCTCGCCGGCGAACTGCTCTGCCAGCGCCAGCGCGAGTGCGGTCTTGCCGCTGGCCGTCGGACCGGCGACGACGACCAGCGGCGCGAGATCTACCAAAGACGCCACCAGCCGACGGTGAAGACGCGATGCACGCCGGCGCGCAGGATTGCGAAGACGATGGCGGCGACGGCGAGCAACAGCAGGCCGCGCACCTGACTCCGGCGTTCCAACGACGAACTACGGGGATTCTTCACTACGTTCAGAATGACAACACTCAACCCTACTCAATGACAACACTCAACCTACTCCTCGATTGGCTCGTTGTAGAAGAATCCTACGCGCAGCTCGAGATCCGGGCCGTGGAACTGCCTGGGCAGCGGCGGGAACTGGCCTTCGCTGGTGATGGCGTACCAGGCGGCCTTGTCGAGGGCCACGTCTCCGGAGGGGGTTTCCAGCTTGATGCCGCCAATCTGGCCGTCGGGCATGATGATGAAGCGAATGCCAACGATGCCGCGCTTCCGCAGCGGCGGTTCGACCTCCTCGGGGATCAGGGGGTCCCAGTTGCGCTGGATGTGGTCGTGCAGGGTGCGCAGATAGGCGCTGAAGTCGACGCCCTGGGTGTCCGAGAGGATGGTCGCGCCGGCGCGCAACGGGCCTGCATTGCCGGGGGCGCCGATTTCCGCTCCGCTGTGGCCACTGAGCGCTCCGCGCATGGCGTTCTGCATGGCATCGTGCGCGCTCTGCGAGTTGGTGGCGATTTTCGGCTGCGGTGCGGCGGGCAACGGCGCTTCGGGCGTCCGGGCTGGAGGTTGTGGCGCGGCCGGCAGTGGCGGTTGCTGCACCGGCGGAGCAGGCGCGGCGTTGTGCGCTTCCTGCTGAGGCTGCGGCACCGGCGGCTGCGGCACCGGCGGCACCTCGCGCGCCTGCTTCTGCAACTGCTCCATGGTCTTCTTGTCGATCACCGGACGGGGCGGCGGCTTCAGCTTGGGCGTGGCGGGCGTTGTCAGTGTCAGCTGCTGGTCATGCTCCTTCATCGCCGCAATGGGGTCTTTGTAGTACGGCTGGTGGAAGAGGACGTGCGGGCCGTAGAACAGGAACCACGCAACGGCCAGGCAGAAGATGGTGGAGATGTAGATGGACTCGCGGAACTGGGCGCGGGCGCGCTCGTCGTTCAAGGCGTCGAGCAGGTGGATGATCTCGTGCTCTTCGAGTTCGCCGAAGCGGCCGGTGCGGACCTTGATGCGCATGGTCGTCAGCTGCGGCGGCCGAGGCATCGGCTTCAGGTTGCCGGGTGCCGGACTCGAGCCCGGCGGCGGCGCGACGTCCGTGCCGGCCTGGTTTCCCGCCGGTTCGCTGGCTGGATCGGTGCTTGAGGCCGGTTTGGGGAACAACTCTAGAATGGGCATCGGCTACTTTGGTTTGACGTTGGGCGGCTGAAGTCTGTTTCGGCACAGGGGATTCCTGCCCCCCTACCCGTTGAACCCCGGTTCGTGCCGGATGGGTCGGTCCCCAGGTCATTTTCTCACCTTTGCAGCGGGATGGGGTTGAGCGGCGGCTTCAAGCTGCGCCCGGGTGCCGGACAGCCCTGCCCCTCGGGGGGTGGGCTGGCGACCATCCCGGCTCGACGGGACCGCGGCCGGACGGCGGGTCGGACAGGTGATCGGGCGCGGGCACCAGCAAGCGTTGAGGGCGGGGATTTCGCTACCCCCCGGGGGGGTATATACCCCCGGTTTCGTTGATGGCAAATGAGTTCATCGAGGGGAATCCCTTTTTAGTTAATAGTTCTATGGTTAACGGCGGCCGCAAGTAGACGCGGGCTTGCGGCTCCGAGACCCCGCGCTCGGGATCCAAATGCACGCCTGGCACCGCATCGTTTTGGGCGCATTTTCCCCCTCTCTTAATTATACGAAATGGAGCAAAACTCAAATGTCATTTGGCGGATTTTTTGATGTGGCTTGTTTTGAGGGTTGAGGACGGGTTTTGAACAGATTGGGGCCCTTGACAAAAAATGGGATGCCCTTTCGCCGGGGATCCAGGGGCCCCGGGGGGCTCGGGCTCGCTGCTCGCTGCAATGTTATGTCGCCACCGTTGCAACATCATTCCGCCACTGAATCGGTCCCAGGCAGGGTCTGAAGTATGATCCGCACCGAAGGTGGTGCTGAGCATCGTAGTTTCTCAAAACGCCGTATTTCGACAGAAACGGCGGCGAAGGGGAGCAAGTGTCAAGCTATCTCGTCGCCGCCTTTGAGAGGCGTGTTAACACACGAGAGCATGAAGGTTAGGTCAACCCTATTGACCCTTTAAATGTCTTTTTCCCGCAGTAGGGAACGCGTCGGATCGCGCGGGTCCACGTGGACCTTGAGGGTTTCGCCTTTGTAGGAATTGGCCCAGGCCTTAGCATCATCCTCGTTGGCAAAGTTGCGTTTATACTCGCCCGTCTGCGCTTCGGGATCGCGATAAGAATAGGTTAGCGTAGCGCGATAATAAGGCCACGAATGATTGGCGGTAGAGGATATACCCTTGCTTTCAACCATGGTGACACTTACAACATCAACGACCGCAGAGACCGTCGGCCATTTGCGCCCACGATTATAGTCAATCCACTCCTCAACGGCTCCCCAACAGGCGGCCGCCAGAACATAAGCCCCGGCGACGAGCAACATCAGAATAACTTCCCTTTTAGTGGCCGGGTTGCCGCTGGTCCCGAGAATGAAGATACCGGCAATTAAGGGAATCATTGTTAGGGGCGCTTGCATTTGAAACTCCCACTGTCCAAGAACTACGTCAGGTGTGCTGCACCATTCTATGCGGATTTGAAGCGCCCCTTGTGACCTGCCGCTGAATCGGGGTTTAGTCTAAGTGGGGTTTTGCCACGGCCAGGGATCATCAGTTGCAGCATATGCACTTGCCCCTCGTTCAGCGATGCCAGAAACAGATGTGATTTGGCAGATCCTCGAAAAAACCGGGCTAAATAGCCGCTGGCCGACGAAAAACAACTGTCTTGGCTCTGTGCAGACCACCCGAAAGACGCGGTCAGTATGGCGTTCTATCAGCGCCCCTCTAATGCTGAAAAAGGTAAGCGTGGATTCCCGCGCGGTTGGGGGCACGTGCTCGAAGAACTCGACCGTGAACGATCCCAGTTCCATGAAGCAGATGATACCAATCTGATAACGCCCTGTAATCGGGATTTTGGCTAACTACGGTGTTGGTGGCCGGGCCGTCCAAAGTCGGATGAAACGCCGTATTGCGTGAGGTTCATTCCTTACTTGTCGCTAAGGCCGATTGTGCAGCAGCTATGGGTGCTATTCCTTGAACACTCGAAAGCACTTCGCCTTGCCGTCCCACTGAATTTGACCCTTGTGCAGATTCCAAGCGCGCTGCCATGTATCTCTCACGGACATCCTGCGATGCTTGCGAAGATATTCGTCCCAGCAGGTTTCTGCCCCCATGTTGCATCCTATCCGGACAGCGGACCAATCCGTCACACCGGGCATTTCGAATGTCTTCAAATCGGCGTCTGTAAACAGATCAATGAGTACAACAAAGGCAACATCGCCGGAGCGGGTGTCACCCCAGAAGTCTTCGATTTGATGTTTCGTCCGCTCCGTTTTGGTGAGTTGTGAAATGAGCACAGGAATCGCATTCTTACCGTCGGCAAGGATTTGGCGCATTACTGATCCCGGCGGGCAGTCTTGCACACGGTACTTGGCCGTGCAGCCGTTGACAAACTCGGTGAGGGGGTACTTTGCCCCTTCCGCTTGTGCGAATGCGGACTGGATCATAAGGCATGGAATAAAGAGGGCGAGAACGGTTTGAGCAATGACCTTCCAATTCGACATGCCAAGATGCTATACCTCGCGTCGGCGTAGTTGGCCGTTTCACCAACTGCCTCAAAGTCTTAGGGCTGTATCTGGATCGCCGGCGTTCGACATCTGATGGCGGCACGCCCTTGTGCGGGCGATGCAGATACAGCGACTTGAAGGAAGCCGCTCTCCGGGTGGGGCTATGTATTTTCTATCGGGCTGGGGTGGATTCTATGGATCGCAGGGCTGGTGTTTGGGCCCGTGTGGTTCGATTGCCGACGTGGAGTGTGTAGAAATGGGTGTTCTTGAAGCGGCGTGGGAGGGCTGCTGAGGTGGTCTTGTGGAAGGCACACGCTTGATGAGACGCAGCGGGGTGTTCATGCCGGAGCATGCGGAGAGATCGAGGCTGGAGTGGTTGTCTCATGCGGCGCATAGATGGGTAAGAGGTGGAGAACGGGGCAACAGTTCAGCTGCGGAGAGCCGTTCGACGACATGCATCGTGCCACCGCAGACGGGACAGTTCCAGTAGGTGGACGAGCTGGGATGATCTCGAGCGGGCGATGTTGTTGGAGGCGGGACGTTGGCAGCACTGGCGAGCATCAGGAAGCAGAGTGGCAGCAACTGAGCACGTCTCCGGTTGGCGAGGAAGCCGAAGTTGCGGATGCGCACGAAACCGCGCGGCAGCAGGTGCAGCAGGAAGCGGCGCAGGAACTCGTCGACCGGCAGGCTCATGACACGCTGCTTGTTGGCATGGGCGGAGTCTCGCCAGCGGAAGCTGACGTTGCCTTGCTGGAGTGCGACCAGTCTGCGGTTGGAGATAGCGATGCGGTGGGTGTAGCCGCTGAGATAGCGCAACGCGTGTTCCGGGCCGCCGAAGGGAGGCTTGGCATAAACGACCCAGTCGTGGCGGAACAGGGATCGGAGCCATGCGGCGAAGGTTCGCGGTTCGGCGAGCGGCGCGAGATGGCCGTGGAACTCAAGCTTGTCCTGGTGGAAGGCGGTCTTCAGTCCGGCGACGAACTTGCCGCGAAAGACGCGGCTGAGCACCTTCACTGGCAGGAAGAAGCCCTGGCGCGAAGAGATCCAGCGCGTGTGATCGGGAGCGAGGCCTCCGGCAGCAGCCACGCAGTGGACGTGTGGATGAAACTGCAAGCGCTGATTCCAGCTATGGAGCACGCTGAAGAAGCCGATCTCGGCGCCCAGGTGGCGGGGATCGCGGGCGATCTCAAGCAGGGTCGCGGCACTGGCCTCAAAGAGCAGGCTGTAGATCACGCGCTTGTTCTGAAGCGCGAGTGGAGCGAGTTCGCGCGGCAGGGTAAAGACGAGGTGTACGTAGCGGGTGGGCAGCAGTTCCTGCTCGCGTGCCTGGAGCCAGCGCACACGCGCGTTCGCCTGGCATCGGGGACAATGCCGGTTGCGGCACGAGTTATAGGAGATGGCCGAGGTATGGCCGCAGGCCGAACAGCGGTCGCGGTGGCCGCCGAGAGCGGCGGTACGGCAGCGCGTGATCGCGAGCAGGACCTTCTGATGTTGCCAGGTGATCCAGCGTCGGCTGCGCTCGATGAAGCCCTGCCCGGCACAGCGAACGATATCGGCCATCTCCAGCGGAGGCCGGTCTATGCGCTGCGTATCGCTTCCCCCGGTGCTCCAAGCTGCAGCATGTCAAGTGGGCTTGCGGTTGCGCTCAGATGCTTCTTCGAGAGGTGCAGGTAGATCGTGGTCTCTTCGAGATCGCGATGTCCCAGCAGCATCTGGATGGTGCGCAGGTCGGCTCCGGCTTCGAGCAGGTGTGTTGCAAAGCAGTGGCGCAGCGTGTGCGGATGGATGTGCCTGTGCTCAAGACCGGCCCGTTCGGCGGCGTGCCTGCAAGCCAGCCAGACCACCTTAGTGTTGATGGGCCGGTCCCAGGTACGCCCGCACCCGCCGGGGAACAACCACGTAGAAGGCTTGTGCTTGAGTCCGCACCAGTAGATGCGCAGCGCATCGAGTAGCTTCTGGCTGAGCATGACGTCGCGGTCCTTGCGCCCCTTGCCACCCCGGATGTGGATGATCATCCGCTGGCTGTCGATATCGCCGATCTTCAGATGGGCCACCTCGGCCCGGCGGCCGCCGGTGGCATAGAGCGTCATCAGCAGCATGCGATAAACCGGTGTCCGGGCCGCATCGATAAGCTGAGTGACTTCCTCCTGGCTGAGCACCTGCGGCAGGTGCAGCACCTTCTTCGGATAGGGCGTCTCGGCAGTACTCCAGGTCTGCTTCAACACCTGCGTGTAAAAGAAGCGCAGAGCGCCCAGGCGTTGCGATATCGTGTTCTGCGCAAGCTTCCACTCGCGGAACATGGCTGCCTGATACCGACGGATATGTTCCGGGCCTAACTGGTCTGGCGGACGATGAAAGTAACCGGCGAAGTGCTCGACGGTGCGAATGTAACTGCGAATAGTCCCAGGGGCGTAGTTGCGACGCTCCAACTCTTCCAGCATGATCTGACGTAAATGGGTCACAGAGATACCCTCCTCTGCGACACAACCTACGCCAACGACACAGCCGCCTGTTCAGCCGCACGCGAATGCGTCCGCCGCACAGCGGCTTCGTTCAAGTCGGGTTTTGAGCAACTTCGGATCCCGTCCGCCGCTGCCTGCGGGCAAGTGGCGGCATGATTTTGCGGCGGGTGGCGCATAACCGTGCAGCCAGCACTCGCCAGTTAACGCCCGATATCGGACAGCCAACCGCTAGTGTGGTGTCTCTGAAGTTGATTGCATAAGTCGAGGTTCCAACCTCAGGTCCTTCGACTCCGATTGGCGCAAACGCGCGCCAATCTGCGCTCAGGATGACAATTCAATTAGGGAACAAACTTCAGAGACGCCACACCAGGGGGTATCCACCTAGAAACAGGCCCGACGAATTCGAATGTGCCGCCGAAAACGGGAACCGTATCGGCTGTACGAGAGTGGACGCGGGTCCTTCGACTTCGCCTCTCGCGGTGGGCCGCGAGAGGCTCCGCTCAGGATGACGGCTTCTATATTCAGCAATCCCTTGCGCCCACGCTCTATGAGGATACGGCCTGGATCCGGAGAGTGCGATTTGGAGCGTATATTGTTCTTTACATAATGTAAAGTTTAGCGTACATTACTTTCGACCTGAAAACAGGGCCAATGTTGAACACGAAAGAAGGGTTGGCAATGCATCCGCAACAGAAAGCAGCTTGGTTTACGTTGATCGTGGTTGGCGCAACGCTGGTGCTTTATGCCGTAGCGGTTCCAACGATGAGCTGGTGGTTTCATCGCACCCTGGCGGAGGCCGCGGGGCCTGCGACGGGCGTGTTCGGATTGATCGGGTTGACCGGTTTTGCGCGGAAGTTCTACCACGCGCCGAACGGCGGCCCGCTGGGCAAGGAACCGGCGATGGACGAGCGCGACTGGATGCTATCCAAGCAGGCATGGGGCGCGGGCATGGCGATCTTCTGGCTGGCATTTGTGTTGGGCGGCATGGGCGTATGGGCCTGGCTGAGCTACGCGCAGAAAGAGCAACAGATCACGGTGCCGGTGGATATTTTTCCCGGAATCATCCTCGCCAGTTGGATCGTCTTCGCTCTCGCGCAATCGCTCGCGATCCTGCATTTCTATGGATGGAGGGCGAGCGATGCCCCCGGCCGGTGAAAATGGGCTGACGAACGCCATTCGCCGGTTCCGCTTTGAGCATGGCGAGATGACGCAACAGGAGCTGGCGGAGCGCAGCGGCGTGACGCGGCAGACGATCATCGCGCTGGAGTCGGGACGCTATGCGCCGTCGCTGCTGCTGGGGATTCGCATTGCGCGGGTCTTCGGCGTGAACGTGGAGGAAGTGTTCAAGGTGGAGTAAGGGACTTGGCGGGTTGGAATGCCGTCGAGAGCATCGGCTCGACCGACGACCCGCAGGTTCCTTCGACAAGCTCAGGACAGGCTCTTCGACCCCACCTCACGATCAGACCGCGAGAGGTTCCGCTGAGGATGACAGTTCGTATGAAGCTACGGTGCTGGAGCGGCCCAGACAGCGCGGCGGTAGACTGGTCAGCATATGCCGCATAGGGGGCAAGCCAAAGAGAGAGCTGCGGGCGCGCGCGCGCAGTTCCCTGCCGATACGCGCGCGGTGGTGCTGACCATCAGCGACAGCTGCTTCTGCGGCGCGCGCCAGGACACGTCGGGACCGGCGGTGATGGAGATGCTGGAGGCCGCGGGTGCTGCGGCGGTGGTGGCGGAGACGCTGCCGGATGAGCTGGACCTGATCGTCGCGGCGCTGCGGCGGCACGCGGGCGAAGGCGCCGGCCTGATTGTGACCACGGGCGGAACCGGGCTGGCTGCGCGCGACGTAACCCCGGAGGCGACGCGGCAGGTGTGCGATCGGCTGGTGGAGGGGGTGG
This sequence comes from uncultured Acidobacteriaceae bacterium, assembly GCA_963764735.1. Taxonomy (GTDB): domain Bacteria; phylum Acidobacteriota; class Terriglobia; order Terriglobales; family Acidobacteriaceae; genus Edaphobacter. The sequence continues at coordinate 2,122,163 of CAVXTS010000002.1, read as the reverse complement.
CCGAGCGGATGCGCGCTGCGGGGCTGAAGCAAACGCCGCTGGCCGCGCTGAGCCGAGGGGTCTGCGGGACGATTGCGCGCGCCGGCGGGGCGGCGCTGGTGGTGAATCTGCCGGGTTCGCCAGCGGGGGCAACTACGTCGCTGGAGGCGATTCTGCCGCTGCTGCCACATGCGCTGGATCTGCTGGGCGGTAGGACGGGACATGGGGGGCAGTTGATAGAGGCAGTTGATAGTTGATAGTTGGGGGTTCAGAGTTCCGACCCTCTCAACCATCAACCATCAACCATCAACTAACAACTATCAACTGGCCCTCCGATCAACTGGCGCTCCGAACTGACAACCCGCAGCCAAACCCGTAGAATCTGAAGGTTGTGACTATTCACCCGGTTGTTGCACTGCACAAGATCAACGCTATACTGCTGGCCGCGCTGAAGCCGCTGGGAATCTGGGGTCTTGGCGGGCTTGCCTTGATCGACTCGGGCCTGTTTCCGTTGCCCACGACGATGGATGGGGTGGTGATCGGGTATGTTGCGGCGGACCACCGCAAGTTCCTGCTTTACTGCGTGATGGCGGCGGGCGCCTCAGCTATCGGCAGCCTGGTTCCGTACTACGTGGGCCGGGCGGGCGGCGAGTTGTTTTTGCTGAAACGCATCAACCGCGAACGCTACGAACGCATGCGCGACAAGTTTGAGCGGCAGGAGTTTATGGCGATCATGATCCCCGCCATGATGCCGCCGCCCATGCCCATCAAGCTGTTTGAGTTTGGCGCGGGCGTGTTCGAGATGAAGCCGCTGCTGTTCTCGCTGGCGATCTTCACCGGCAAATTCATCCAGTTCCTGACCTGCGCGCTGATTACCGTCTTCTATGGGCCGGAGATCGCGCACACGGCGCACCGGGCCTTCCACGAGCATTTTGGCATTGCGGTGGCGGTGCTGGCAGTGGCCGGATTGACCGTGGCGGTGGTTGTGCTGCGCAAGGTGTTCGACGGACGGCGCGGCGCAAGATTTCCAATGGAGGAAGCGGCCGAGCCTGCCGACGCGGACCTGACAACCGAAGACGAAGACTCCACGCTGATCTCCTAGCGATCGCCGCGGCGCGATTGCTTTCGCAGCGCCGCAACCGAGCTAGAATAGCTTCCATGACCTATTACGGAGCCAAGGAAATAGCGGCGAGTTTTCGCACGGTTCGCAACAACACGCTGAAGATCGCCGAAGACATTCCGGAAGACAAGTACAGCTTCCGCCCGGCCGTGGGCACGCGGACGGTTGCGCAGACGCTGATTCATATCTCCAACGTGCACAAGTTCGCGCTGGCGGTGAACCGCGATCCGGTGCGGACGACCATGGAAGGATTCGACTTTATGGCGTTCGTTGGGCCGCTGGCCGCGAGCGAAGAGCAGCCAATGACCAAGGCGGAGATCGTTGCGCGGCTGAAGGGCGGAGGCGAGGAGTTCGAGAACTGGGTGCAGACGCTGTCCGAGGATTTTTTGAGCCAGGCGGTCGCGATGCCTCCCGGCGGCGATCGGCTCTCTCGCACCCGCTTCGACATGCTGATTGCGGTGAAGGAGCACGAGATGCACCACCGTGGCCAGTTGATGCTGGTGGAGCGGCTGCTGGGCATTACGCCGCACCTGACCCGCCAGATGCAGGAGCGCAGAGCGGCGATGGAAGCCGCGGCCAAGAAAAGCTAGTTGATGGTTGATGGTTGGTAGTTGGGAGAAGCTCCGGCCAAGTGGCCACGGCCGTCAGACTCGCCATGCTACGGTTCAGCTCTATCCCAGCGGCAGGTTATTGTCCTGGACGGCGTGCAGGCTCTCGGCGATCTTTGCGGCGAGCACGGGCAGGCCAAACAGCGCGCCGGTGGTGATTGCAGTGGAGACCAGGTCGTTGCGATAGAACGGCAGGGCCGCGATGTAGCAGGCTCCCAGTCCGGCGAGCGTGTGGGGGTACATGGCCTCGAATCCTGCGCCGGCCCATACGGCAAGATTGCTGAGCAGGAAGAACGAGGTCGCCGAGACCAGCGTTGCCGCTCCTACTCGCAGGACGGTCACCTTTTGCAGGAGTCCCATGCCCAGCAGGCAGACGGCCGCTTCCCACGCCCAGGTGACGATGTAGCCGCGCAGACGGAAGGGATAGCCGAAGGCGTAGACGGTGAGGTAGTAGTCGGTCGCCATCAGGAAGACGAGCGCGGAGGCAAGCATGACCGCGGCCTTCCAGTTGAAGGCGCGCGCAGTGTCGCCGCGGCCTGCGCGCATTCTGGAGCCGAAGAAGAGCAGGCCACCGCCGAGTGCAGTGAAGTTCCAGTTCACGGCGTGGAAGGCGTGGGGGAGGATGCGGCTGAGCACGGCGAGCAGCAGAACGAGATACGCAAGCATGAAGGACCTCAGGAAATTCGAAAATGTAGCGCGCAGGCGCAGAGGGACGCGGGAAGCAAATGCCTGCAAACTTTGATTTTCGACCTTCGCGGCGGCGAGGTCAACCCTTGGGCATGTTTCGCACATCGTGCGACGCACCATCGGCGGGCGGAGGTGTGGCGTGGTTGAAGGCCGGTTGCGGGTTCAGTTGGGCAGATAGCGGCGCTTTGCCATCGCGGCAAGCCCGGCCAATCCGGTTCCCAGAAGCAGCAGGCTGGACGGCTCGGGAACGCCCGGGGGCGGCGCCGAGGTCTGCGTGACGACTACATCATCCAGCACATCGCCTTCCTCTCCCGACGTGTCGCTGGTGAAGGTAAGGTAGCCGGGCGTGCTGAGCGTAACCACGACATTCGTAACGATGCCGCTGCTGTCGTCTCCACTGAGCAGGGTGAAGGTCTGGTCGTAGTTGCCCAGGGTGACCGTGGTTGCGGCGGTGTTGCCGCGCTGGCTGCCAATCAGGTCGAAGCTGAGATCGTAGGTGCCGGCGGCGAACATCGAGTTCGACTGGAGGATTCCCTGCGGGTTGCCGCCGCTGCCGTCCATGTCAATGCAGTTGCCGCTCTCCGGTGAGGCACAGAGGGACGGGAAGAAGCTTCCTCCCAGGTCTCCGACGATATCGATATTGGTGCCGCTGATGGCGGTGAACTGGCCGACCAAGGTTTGGCTGGAATTTGGCGTCAACTCGTCGAAGTTCTCGTTAAGGCCGGTAATGTTGGCGGCATGAAGGGACGAGGTGAGGCCAAAAAAGGCGGCCACGACAAGGCTCAAAGGTAGAGATCGCATCGGTCCTCCTCCAAAGCATCCAAGGTGTGACTCAAGGGCAGTTTTTTGCTACAGGCCTGCACGATACCACTGGCGGCTGAAGGCGTTCAACAAAAACCGGGCAAAAAGCGGGAAATTAAAGTAACGAACATTCGTTACCTATCAGCCGGTTACCCCTGTTGGCGCGCGCCGAGTTGGATTGGGGAAGAGGGTGATGAAAAAGGCGGCTCAGCGCAGGAAAGCAGACCTCAGGGGCTAAAGCCCGGCTGATTCTGTGGCTCTTATGGCACGGATAAATCCGTGCCCTTAACGAAAAAGCGCATTTGTCAACATTCTCGGAAGTCTGTTTGCAATGAACTCAGGCCAGGCCGGAGCGGCTTGCCAGTAGCGAGTGCGGTGTCATGTCGTCCAGGAAGGCGATCTCGAGGCGGATGGCGACAATTTGGCCGAGTTCGGCGAGCATCCGCATGTGGCGGAGGCGCTGGCACAGCTCGGTGAGGGCTTCGTGTCCGGCGCGCGTCAGTTCGACGCCCGTGCCCACGATGGCCGCGTACAGGTCGAGCACTCCGCGCAGTTGGATTTCAATGCGGAACTCCAGGTTGGCAGGCGACAGGGTCTTGCGCTCAATGACCCAGCCGCCGCAGTTGGCGAAGGCGACGGTGAGATCGGCGATCAGGTCGCGCCGCGGTTCGTAGGTGAAGGCCTGGATGTCGAGCGATTCCATGGTGAGAGCGCGCCACTGCGCCTGGATCGTTGCTTGCCGCTGGAGTGTTTATCGGAGCAAGCGGGTAGGGGCGTGAGTTCCACGGTACGGAGGGCATGTTACCAATTGGTTCGAGGTTCGAGGAAGAGGTGAGCGGGCTCGGACTGCGCGGCGTCGCGCTTTTGGACTGAGAACGAACAACCAGCAACCAGCAACTGCTCTTCAGTTTTCCATCACGACTACGGCCAGTGCTGTGTCGCGGCTGTGGCTCAGGCTGAGGGAGATGTGGGCGACTCCGAGTTCGAGGGCGCGTTCGGCCGCGCGGCCGCGCAGGTGCAGGGTGGGCCGTTCGCCGGGTGCGCGCCTGACTTCCAGTTCCAGCCAGCCGACGCCGCGGCTGATGCCGGTGCCAAGGGCCTTGGCGCCAGCCTCCTTGGCGGCGAAGCGCGCGGCAAAGCTCTCGGCGGACTTCTTTTGCCGCTGGCGGCAGTAGGCGATCTCGCCCGGGGTGAAGATGCGCGCCAGGAAGCGCTCGCCGAAGCGCTCGATGCTGTGCGCGATGCGTGCGATCTCGGTCAGGTCGGTGCCTACGCCGATCACCATCGCGTTCCTCCTTGCCACCACTCTACCGTATGGCCCAAACCCCGAATCACAGAGAACACGGAGAAGGTGAGAGGGCACCGAGCAGGGCAGGGGAGTCAGGGGAGCCAAGGGGACGGGCACAGCCCCGGCGAGACCCACGTTCTATGCTCTCTCTTTGCTCTGTGTTCTCTGTGGTTTGCTTTGCGGTTTTGCGGCGCGGGAGGGCCATTTGGCATCCATTGTTTTAGCCTGCGAAGCTGCGGTACGCCAGCGGGATGCAGGGTGCGGTTTGCGGGCGGGGGGTGGTACCCTCTGATCAAGCTAAATTGCCGCTTGCCGCGCGATCGGTTCCGGGTCCGCGAATCAGGATTGAGGAGGGTTATGCCCAGCCAGCAGGAGGTGCGATGGTCGCAACTGAAGATCGGGGTGATCGTGCTGGTGTCGGCGGTGATTCTGACGACCCTGTTGTTTCTGATGACCGCCTCATCGGGCATGGGGCTGTTCTCGCACAAGCTGACGATCACGACCTACTTTCACAACGCGGGCGGCCTGAAGGTAGGGGCGACCGTAGAGTTGCAAGGGGTGACCATCGGCAACGTAAAGAGCATCACCGTAACCACGGCGCCGGACCGCAAGATGACTCCGGTAGTGGTGGTGATGAAGCTGGACGGCAAATATCAGGGCGACCTGCATAAGGACTCGACCGCGGAGCTGAGCTCGGTGGGCATTCTGGGCGACACCGTAATCGACATCAACAGCTCGCAGGCGACCGGGCCCATGCTGCAAGACGGCGACGAGTTGAAGGCAAAGGAGGCGAAGAGCCTGGCGGATGTAGAGGACGAGGGCGAGGCCATGCTCGAAAGCTTCCAGGCGATCGTAGCGAACATCCAGGCGGGCAAGGGCACCGTCGGGCAATTGATGACGAACCCCGACATGTACAACAAGTTCGATGCGGTTGCTAACGATATCCACAATCTGACCCAGGAACTGAACGACAAGAACAACACGATCGGCAAGCTGATCAACGACCACGGCGAGATGTACGGCAAGATCGACGATACGATGGCGAATATCGATGCGATTACTGCCGACCTGCAGGCCGGCAAAGGGTCCGCCGGGGTTCTGCTGAAGGACCCGACGGCTGCCAACAATCTGAACGCGTCGCTGGCCAGCCTGAAGTCCATCCTGGCCGACGCTCAGGCGGGCAAGGGGAGTGCGGGCATGCTGCTGAAGGACCCGGCGTTCGCGAACAAGCTGAACGATACGCTGACGCAGACCAATACACTGCTCTCGGGCATTAACGCGGGCAACGGGACACTCGGCAAGCTGGTCAAGGACGATACACTCTACACCAACTCCAACAAGCTGCTGACCGAGACGACCGGCCTGATCACCGCCATGCGCCAGAACCCGAAGAAGTATCTGTCGATCCAGTTGAAGATCTTTTAGAGGAGCAGTTGATAGTTGCTGGTTGATCGTACAGCGGGCTTCTAGGTAAGCCGAGCCTTCAGGCTTGGCCCTCAGTTGATGATTGCGACGCTCTTCCGCTATCGTGACCAGGGCCGATTCGAACTGCACGCCTTCGCCATCATGCCCGAGCACATCCACGTCCTCATCACGCCTGCCATTGACCAGAGCACGGCGCGGTGCATCCAGTTCATCAAGGGTGGGTACTCGTTTGCGGTCCGCGGGCAGTTTTCTGGAGAGGTCTGGCACAGCGGGTATCATGAGCACCGCATCCGGGATGAGGACGATTTCGAGGCGCAGAGGCGGTATATCGCGAACAATCCGATGCGCAAACGGTATCTGGATTGTCCACATGTCCACGTGCTTCGAAGCGCGTCTCGATCCTGCCCCAGGGGCTAAAGCCCCACATCCTATAGCCTGTCCCGAGGGCCAAGCCTGAAGGCTTGGCTTACCTAGAGGCCCACAAGGCGACGAGTGACCCCTAACGTCGGTTTTGCCCAGATGTGGTGCGAAAACGTCCGCGAGGCCAACGCGCGCGGGCTGGCCAGGACAGATCCGCAAAGCTCCGGCGAGTGCGAACTGTTTCCTACGGAAAGTGGCATAAAGTCGCCGCAGCTTCTACAATTGGCGGTAGGTTTCGTATTCCCACAAGAGTTGCTCGCAGCAGTGGCGGGTCGCAGTCTGGCCGCCGGCGAGGATTAAGGAAGCGCATGACGTTGAGCAGGATTGGCCGGATTTCTCGGGCCCTCGTAGTATCTATGGCGGTAGTGCTGGGAATGTCGGCGTGCGGCGGCTACACGGTCGGCTTTATGTGGGTTCCGGGCACGCAGTACAACCAGATTACCGGTCTGAAGATCGACGACTACACCGGGAATCTGACCCAGATGGTGGGCTCCCCGTATCCCTCCGGGGGGTCGAACCCGGTGTCGATTGCGGTGCGGACCGGCGGAAACTTTGTGTTTGTGGTGAACAAAGGGACCAGCATCACCGCATGCGATGGCAATGTCTCCGTCTTTGCCGTGGGCGAGGATGGTGTACTCAGTTTTCTCGAGTCCTATACGACACCGGGATGCTCGCCGGTGTGGGTGGCGGCCGACGGGACGGGCAGCTACGTCTACGTTCTGGATTCGCACTCCCCGGCATACGGGACGGTGACCAATGGGGTCACCGATGTTAACGGCTCCATCGCCGTGTACCAGGTGGACGGCAGCACGGGCCGCCTGCAGTTGGTGCAGAACCAACTGGTGCATCAGGGTGGGATTCCGACCGGGCCGCTCCTGAATTACTTTGAGGTTGGTCCCACGCCGACCATGCTTCGGTTCAACGGCTCCTGCCTGTTCACGCTGGATTCGGGCGACCAGACAATCTTCCCATACGGGATTGGCGGCAGCGGCCAGTTGACGCTGGAGGCGAACTCCAGATTTCAAACCCCCGCGGTCAACCTGACCTCGATGAATGCAAGCGGCAACAACATTTATCTGACCGATGCAAATCCGACCTCGGCCTCGCCGGGGGGCACCATCTGGCCCTACGTGGTGGGCTCGGGTTGCAGCCTGGCTGAGCAGGCGGACGGTGCGGTGGCCAACCTGCCGCTGACCTCCGACCCGGTGTACAGCATGACCGACACCAAGAACAAGTTTCTGTATGTGCTGAACCACGGCACGACCAATTCGAACAACGCGAACAGTTCGATCTCGGCGTTTGTGATTCAGACGACGGGCGCGCTGACTCCGATTGGGGACTCGCAGAATCCTTACCCGGTCGGCAATGGGCCGGTATGTATGGTGGAAGATCCGTCGAGCCAGTATGTGTACACGTCCAATCAGAACGATGGAACGGTGACGGGGAAATTCATTAACCAGAACACCGGCCAACTCTCCGACCTGGCGCGCGGCTCAGTGTTCCCGGCGAGCGGCCTGGCGACGTGCCTCGCCGTCAGCGGAAACGTAGATTAGCCGCCTGGCCACAGCGGCGGAGCCTGCGCAGGGGATGCCGTGCGCGGCGACCCGTGCAGGCAGGCGGGCAGGACTCGAGAGGCTGGATGGCCGGCCTGTCGCGGACGGATTAAGGGCGGAAACTTGCTCGCCCCGGAGCTATTGAACGCATGATGTTGAATCCCATTGGCCGCGCGGTAAAGGCCTCGATCTTGTCCCTGGGCGTGGCGCTCGGCATTACGGCGTGCAGCAATGACTACACCGTGTCCTACGTTTACATGCCGACGTCGAAGACGCTGCCGCACGGGCTGATCAACGCGTACCAGGTTGACTACCAATCCGGGTACCTGCTGCCGATGAACGACTCGCCGATCGACGCCGGAGGGCGTGACACGGTGGGCCTGGTGCTGGCGCCGAACAACCTGTTCCTCTATTCGGTCAACAATTTCGACTCCGACGTGGTGGAGTTCGCCATCGGGACGGACGGCAAGCTGTATCCGCAGAACACCTACAACATCACCGGGAGCCTGCCCACGGCGGCGGCCATCGATGCGGCGGGCAAATTCCTGTTCGTGACCTTCACCTACCAGAACAATGCCAACGGCTCGGAGCTGTATACGCCGGCAAACCCGGGTCCGGGCGGCATCACCGTCTTTCCCATCAACGCGAACAACACGCTGGGCACGCCCTTTACCGTGAACGCGGGCAGAAATCCCATGGGCGTCTACACCAGCAAGACGGGCAACTATGTTTACGTGCTCGAACAGGATTCGGCGACCAACGCCAATCTGCTGGGATTCACCGAGAACGCCACAACGGGCGCGCTGACGCCGCTGTCCGGGGTCACCATCAATCCGGGCAATGTGGCGTCTACCGGCTACAGCAGCGGCCCCGACCCGGCCGGCATCCTGGGCGACTCGACGGGAACGCACCTTTACGTCACCGACCAGACGAACAACGTGATCTCGAGCTACTCGGTTGCAGGCGGCATTCCCACCTTCCTGAGCACAACCCCGACCGACGCCGGGCCGATGGGCATGTCGTTCGATCTTAGCGGCAAGTATCTTTATGTAGCGGCCTACACGGCGAATGTGATTGACGGATTCACCGTGGCTGCGAACGGCGTGCCGGTGCGCAACACCGCGGCTGCCAGTGTGCAGGCGGGGACGGGACCGACCTGCGTGTCCATCAGCGGCGCGCCGAGCAATGGCAATCCAATCCACGCGATTTACCTGTACGCGTCGAATGCTCTGAGCAACAACCTTACCGGCGAGCAGTTGAACCCGCAGGATGGCAGTCTGGCTGAGATTCAGTCCTCTCCTTTCGGCGGCAGCACCCTGCCTGCCTGCGTGGTCACAGCGCCGGCATTTCCGCAGCGGAACTACTGAAGGCTGAAGGCTGGGAGAACAAGATCGGACGGCAGAATGCCGGGCAACAGGATGAGTTAGATTTTCAGCAGGCGGCCAAGAGCCGCCGGGACGAAGGAAGCAGATGAATTTCTCTAAGATCAACCGTAAGGCGAAGGCCTCGATTTTGGCGGTTACGGTTTCGGCGGCGCTGGTTCTCGGTCTGACGTCGTGCAGCCTCGATTACGTCGTCGGCTACGTTTACGTGGCCACTGCCAAGACCAGTCCGGGTGTTATCGATCAGTACTCGATCGACTTCCAGTCGGGTTCGCTGACCGAGATCGGCTCGCCGATCGCCGCCGGCAAGAACCCGGTGCGGCTGATCTCGGCGCCCAACGGCCGCTTCGTCTACGTCATCAACCAGGGCGACTCGACGGTGCAGGAGTTCGCGGTGCAGAGCGATGGGACGCTTGCCTCAAAGAACACCTATCCCACCGGCTCGACGCCCACTTCGTTGACGATCGATCCCCAGGGCGCGTTCCTGTACGTCACCTTCAAGTACCAGGCCGGCTTCTCCGCCACCACGCCGGGTCCGGGCGGAGTGACCATCTTCCCGATCAATGCGGACAACTCGCTGGGAACGTCGTCGACGCAGAACGTCGGCAACAATCCCGTGGGCGTTTCGGTGAGCTACTACAACCACTTTGTCTATGTGCTGGACCAGGAACCTTCGACCACGCCGCAGATCCTGGGCTTCTCGCAGAACACGTCCAACGGCACGTTGACCCCGGTTTCCGGAACCACCATTACCACCGTGGCGGGCAAGACCGTTGGCACCGGATACGCTGCCGGGGTGGTGCCGAGCGGGATCGCCGAAGAGCCCACCTCGCGCTTTATCTATGTCACCGACCAGGCGGCCAACCAGTTGATCGGGTATACCGTGTCGCCCAATGGATCGCTGGTGCCCATGATCAATGGGCCGTTCGCGACCGGGTTGTTCCCGGCCAGTCTTACCATCGACCCCACCGGCACGCTGATCTACGTGGTTAACTACAACGCGAATACGGTGCAGGGCTATGCGATCAACCTGACCACCGGCACTCCGTCGGGCGCGGTTGGCGCGTTTGCGACGCAGACCGGCGCAGGGCCAACCTGCGTGGCAATCGATACGGCACTGGGCACGAACCTATACACCTCCAACGCCCTGGACAACACGGTTACCGGCCTGAAGTTGACGCCCAACACCGGAAGCCTGAGTGCGGACCAGAATTCACCGTTCCTGGCGAACGCACAGCCGACCTGCCTGACCACGGTGCCCAATGGGGCCCACTCTTCCGAGGTCATCACTCCGTAGAACAGTTGATCGTGGATAGGTGTTAGTTGCAGACACCGGTGGTCCGACGGGGGCCGCCGGTTCTCTTTTTGGGCGCGGTTGCGACTGACACCCTGCAACCGGCAACTTGCGTTACGCCGCGGCTTTGCGTCGCAGAATTGCCTTGCGTGCCGGGCGTTCCACAAAGTACATGGCCGCAACCGCCAGCACCAGCGTGGCCGCGTAGGAGATCCAGGGATCGTAAGCGGCCAGGTGCAGGTGCTCCGGCACGTGGTTGTCGCGCAGCATATTCAGGAAGTTGAAGTGCAGCAGGAACAGGGCGTAGCTGGCCTGGCCCAGCAACTCGATCGGCTTCCACGCGAACGCGGCGGCGAAGATGTTGTGCCCGCTAAGGCCCACCGTGAGCGCGCCAAACAGCGGCACCAGCAGCCCGCCATGCATCAGGATGTAGGGCACGTGCGCCACCGCGGTGGCAAAGAAGACACCCAGCGCAAGCAGGCTGGCGCCCGCGATGAGCGCGCGCTGGCGGGGGGTTAGCCCGAGGCCGGCATGCACCTTGGCCAGTGCCATCCCGGCGAGGAACGTGCATATGTAGGCCATTGGCGTGTACTTCAGCATGCGGATCCAGAAGCCGGAGCTGTAGCGGTCGGCCGGCCCGGGGAGATGGTCTGGATTCAGCAGGATGTATATCGTGTGGGGAACGAGTCCGACCACCCACAACCCGAGCGCCACCGCCAGCAGCCGGCCCGGGTGTTTCGGCCAGGGCAGTTTGACCAGCCACGGGAAGGCAAAGTAGAGGGCGGCTTCGCAGGAGAGCGTCCAGGCGACCGTGTTCCAGAAGGTGGCGAGCATGGGGCTCCAGCTTTGCAGCATCAGCGGCGTCAGCACGGTCCCGGTCACGAAGTCACCGTGCGAGCGGGCGTGCCATTCCTGGGCCAGCATGCCGAGGGACAAAACCAGCGAGAGGAGGTAGATGGGATAGAGCCGGGCGAAGCGCGCGCGCCAGAAATCGCGCTTGTTCAGCACTGGCCGGTCGGCATAGTTATAGGCCAGCACATAGCCCGACAGCAGGATGAAGAAGCCGACAAAGACATAGGAATTATTGATGACCGGGTAGAACGGCCCCATATGCGGCGGCGTGAAGTGGAACAGCACGATGTTGCACGCCAGCACGGTGCGCAGGCCGGTGAGGGCGGGCAGGGGCACCTTGCGCGCAGGCCGGTTCGCCGGAGCGGATACCGGGGGCGGGGCGTCGAGAGTGAGTAGGGCGTCGGTCACAGCTATTGATTTAGACGGGGCGCGGGCCAGCGGAGTTGTGGGGTAGACATTCGTGAGGCGGCTCGTTTTAAGTATACGAGGGGCGGGCGGCGGCGGGGAGAGAAAGCGTGCCATGAATGGGAACGGGGGATCGGAAGCGAAGCCGATGCTTTCGGTTAGAGTTCCGTTAAAGTACGGCCTTGTCTTTTGGCCACCCGATTGCAGTGTCCTGGGTGCCGCTTCCAATCGGCGCAGTCCTTAATTCTCATGATGCAGGCAATCGCTGACGACATTTCGACCGTGGATTCCGATCTTCCGGCGGATCCACATCCATTCGGGCCTTCCCTGGAGGAGACTTCAAGCTGGGTTCGGGCCTACCTGATGTTGCCGGTGAGCGCGGGAATGAGCACAGTACATACCGCGTTACTAGGGGCTGTCCCGGAATAGCTGCGGAAGGGTTTGCGCCATGCACGTCCATCGAGCCCAGTTCGATCCGAACCTGCAATTGAATTATCTTGGCGCTGCCGCCAAGGCAGAGGCCAGGAAAGCGGCTGAACGAACCAGGAAAAGGCTGTTGGAAGGGGCTTCATCGCTGCTCGGTGACGAGGAAGACTGCGTGGTCAGACTGGGGGCGCAGGAAGACTCGCAGGATGACGCGAAGCAGCGGCAGAACGATGAGAAGAGAGAGGATGGACGGCAGGGCGCGGGTAGCCCGGACGAACTGTTCTCAGACTACGCTTAAGGCAATTCCTGAGTTGCTGTGAAGTTTTTTTCGTTCTGTGCAAGGTCGTCGCTGCCCTGGAGGCTGCGCCGACTTGAGCGGAGTGACTTCCGGATACAGGTACGCAGGAATTGCGATAGCCGGTTCTCGAAATTGACTCACAGCCGCAACCGCATCCCTACGGCGTTACCAGCGAACCCAGCGGCTCGCCCTTGACGACGCGCACGATGTTGCCGGCCTCGCGCATGCTGAACACCATCATCGGCATGTCGTTGTCGCGGCACAGCGACACGGCGGCGGCGTCCATGACCCGCAGGTTCAGGCGCAGGATGTCTCCGTAGGAGATCTCCGCGAACTTGACGGCGTCGGGGTTCAGCTTGGGGTCGGAGGTGTAGATGCCATCGACGGAGGTAGCTTTCAGCAGGATGTCCGCCTTGATCTCCATGGCGCGCAGCGAGGCTGCGGTGTCGGTGGAGAAGAAGGGGTTGCCCGTGCCCGCGGCGAAGATGATCACCCGGCCTTTTTCCAGGTGGCGGATGGCGCGGCGGCGGATATACGGCTCGGCCACCTGGTGGATGGAGATGGCCGACATCACGCGACAGTTGATGTCCAGCTTCTCGATGGCGTCCTGCAGTGCGATGGCATTGATCACGGTGGAGAGCATGCCCATGTGGTCGGCGGCCACGCGGTCCATGTCGATGGCCTGCTGGGCCACGCCGCGAAAGAAGTTGCCGCCTCCTACCACGATGCCGATCTCGCAGCCCAGCGCGTGGACGGCGGCAATCTCGGCGGCTACTTTGTGAATGAAGATGGCGTCGATGCCGAACCCGGAACCCGCGGCGAGGGCTTCTCCAGAGATCTTGAGCAGGATTCTCTTATACATGTCAGGAGTAAGTATCGCATGGGGATTCGCGGCAGGCGCCTGTACAACTCAGGTGGCCACGAATCATTCAAGCACGAGCAGGTTCTGGCTGAACTCCGAGCCGGCCAGATGCCTGATTCCGCGATCGAACGTCACCAGCACGCCGTTATCCTGAATCGCAAGGCCGAGCAGGTAGGCGTCGGTTACTTGCTGATGACCCAGGATGCGCGACGCGAGTCGAGCCGTCAGATCGACCCAACCTTCTTTGATCTCCCAATACCAATATCGCGGATGGCCTTGCAGCGCCTGAAGGATGGCGATTGCTTGCTCCATCGTGCGTGGGCCGGGGTGGAATGCTGGATTTGTGGTCACCCGGAGAAATCCGGCCTCGGTAAGCGGGCATATCCCCAAACAGCTCCCGCTCGAAGAGTTGAACCATTCCTGCGCAGCCTGGTGACGATCATGTCCCGGCTCGGCCAGCGCGATCAGGACGTTCGCGTCAAGTAAATGCTTCCGGGTCACACTCCTCCGCCTCTAACTTCTTCACCATTTCAGCCGTGATCGTTCTTCCCGTGGGCGGAAACATGGGCAGCCCATTTGGGCCACGCACAATCTCCGGCTCTGGGCGCGGGGCCGTTTCCGCCTTGCGAACCAGCTCATTAATCGCCGCGCTCAGGCTGATTCCACGAGCAGACGCGTAGACCGAAGCGAATTCGTGGACACCTTCTTCAAGCGTGACGCTGGTTCTCATTTCCAAATTCTACACCAATTCTGGAATTGGTGCAGCTATGCGCAACGGTGCTCTTATCCGTGTGCGGTGTTAGCGCCACTTGGAGCCGGGCTACTTCTTGCCCTTCAGTACGTTGCCGGTGAGCACCTGGTCGGGGGCGAAGATCCTGATGTCGTCGCGGCTGGACTTGATATCGAGCCGGTCGAACTTGTTCGGCGGGCCCGGCGCGTTCACGGTGACGACCCGTTCGGCGTCCAGTGCAGAGTAGAGCTTGTTGAGCAGCGGGAAGAACGAGGCCGGGGCGAACATGCCCTCATACAGGCCCACGCCGCCGCTGTGCGCATCCAGTTCGGAGAACAATTCCTGGCCTTCGAGCTGACCACCCTCGCTGCGGCCCTGGGGCGGGATCGGGTCCATATAGAAGAAGGGATACGGCTGGATTCCGGCATGCTGCAAGGCTTCCGATGTGCCAGCCACGTCGGGATTCAATTGGTCGCCGGCCCCGGCCTGCTGGTTGTTGCGCTCGATTCCGTCGGTAATCATCAGCACGCCGCGGAGCTTGTTGGGGTCGGGAGTGGGCCAGTTGGCGGCCAGGTCGCGCAGGCAGCTGTATGGATTGCCATTGTCGTTCTTCGGGCTGGCCGCTTCTTCCTTGGTCGGAGTCCGCAGCGCCTTGGCCAGTAAGTCCGGGTCGGTGGTAAAGGGCTGCGCGATTTTTGCATGGCTCTGCAGCAGGTATCCCACCGCAATCTCGACGTTTTTGGCTGCCAACAGGTCGGCCATGAACTTCTTAATGTCGGTGAACTGATCGTTGATGCCGATCTGTTCCATGGAGTCCAGCAGAATCACCAGTTGGAACCCGTGCGATCCCTTCAGCAGCGGCTGCACGTCGGTCACGTCGGCGACCTTGCCGTTGAGCTTCACTTCGGCGATGTCGGCCTTGGTGAGGGGCGGCAGATCGGCAAAGGTCTCACCCGCCTTGGTCTTGGCCGGCATGGCGCGCATCAGGATCAGCGTGGGGGTCTGGGCGAAGGCGGGAGCAAGGGTGGTAAAGACGAACAGTGCGCCGGCTGCCGCGGCCAGCATGCGGGCGGGGCTCAGAAAACGGGAGGTGCGGCGGGTCGACAAACCAAGGTCGGAATTGGGGGTCATGGCAGGCTCTCCTGTAGCCTTTGGATGCGCGCAACGCAGACGAGAAACAATTTCAAATGCGCACGATCTTCCGCATCCACTATAACGATTGCGCCGATCCAACGGCAAACGCTTGGCCGGAACGGTAATGGCCACGGCCTACACAGTGTGGGAGGATTGCTCTTCGGCGGCGCGCTTGGCCTTTCGGCGGCTCAGCACCGAGCTGCGCCGCGTGCGCGCCCGTTCGCTGGCGTGGTCGATCTTCTTCCAGAAGGCGACAAAGTAATCCGTCGCCGAGATGATGGACACAATCGTCATCCACGCGATCGCCCACACTGCAATCATGTGCACCGCAACGATGAAGCCACCCCAGTCCCAGTAGTTCCAGCGGTGCGCCAGGATGGCCGCCACCACACTCACAATCTGGATCACCGTCTTCAGCTTGCCAATCTCCGACGCCTCGATGGTGAAACCCTCCGACGCGGCGATGGAACGCAGGCCGGAGACCAGGAACTCGCGGCCGATGATGATCACGGCAATCCATGGCGGGACGATCTTCGGCGTGTACGCGACCAGAATGATGTAAGCCGCTGTGACCATCAGCTTGTCCGCCAGTGGATCCAGCAGCATGCCCAGGGTGGTGATCTGGTTGCGCCGGCGCGCCAGGTAGCCGTCCAGGCCGTCGGTGATGGATGCCACGATGAAGACTGCCGACGCCAGCAGCTCCTGTTCGCCGCCCAGCAGCCCGTGGGTCGCGTGGTTGGCCGGGAAGGCCGGCGACAGAATCCAGATCAGCAGCGGGATGGTGGCGATGCGGCTGAGCGTGATGGAGTTGGGTAGGTTCATCGGTTTCGAAAGCTGCACCGCGGCAACTGCCGTGCGGTGTCCGCGCGATGGAGCTTTTCCCTCCGCCGCGCCGGATAGATCGCCCGAAAGAGAACATGGGCAGACACTAGCATTCTGCCACACCGCGAAGCTCGGCATACGCGGAGGTCCAGTGTGACCACAGGAAAGCACACGGACGCAGCGGCCTGATACTGCCGCGCCATCGCCGTGAAAACGCCTCCTTTCGCTGCGCCGCGCCACGCGAATCGCCTCGTACTTTCGGGGTCGCGCGTGGTAGATTGGCTGTGTCCGCAAAGCCCTTTCCCGCTTCCGGCCTGGTTCCCATGCTGCTCTCCTGTCGCCCTCTCCGGTGCTCGATTCTCTGTCTGCTGTCTCTCCTTTCCGGGGTCTGTGCCGCGCAGCAGAGCATCCCGCAGTTTATCCAGCCCATCGTGGAATACACCGGCGGTCAGGTGACCAGCTTTGTTCCCGGAAACCTGCAGGGGGCTCTTCCTACCTCGGACATTCTGTACATCAACGCGGCCGTCGTCAGCGGCTCCAGCTCATCCGTGCTGGTCGGGGAACAACTGAGTGTCAATTCGGGGCAGGGCGCACAGAACGTCGACAATGACCAGATCACCTTTTCCAATGTCTCGAACGTGGTCGCGGCCCTGGCCGACTTCAACCACGACAGCATCGTCGACTACGCATTCGCCCTCACCCGCACCGTCTCCGGCCCCAATCTCTGCGTCTACTACGGCACCGGCAACGGTCTTGGCGGCGACGCGTACGATGGTCCCGGCTCGCCCCCCTCGCAATATCCTCCGATTGGCGGCAAGAGCGGCTGCCTGAGCTTCCCCACCCAGGGTAGCCTGTCGCCCGTCTTCTCCTACATTGCTGCGCCCAGCTTCCAGAGCGGCCAGCTTGCCCAGCTCATCCTGGAAGACAGCGCCAACAACTACCTCTACGTCTTCTCCAACGCCGGCGTGACCGCCAACAGCTTCGGAGTGCTCACCGGCTTTACCCTGGTCGACACCATCGCCATCCCGTCCGCGGATGGCGCCGGCCCCATCTACGTCGGAGACTTCGACCACGACGGCAACACCGACTTCATCGTCAACGGCCAAACGGGCAATGCGGCTACCGTATACTTCGGCAACGGCGACGGCACCTTCCTGCCTCCGCTCCGCCTCGCCATCAGTGGCTCCGTCCACTCCATGCTGCTGCAGGACATGAACGGCGACGGGGTGGTCGACCTGATCGTCGAAAACGATAACGGTGTCATTCAGATTTATCCGGGCCAGAGCGGCCATTCGCGGACCACCCCCTTCGCCGCCGCCAGTGCCGGCGGCACGGCGGCCGGAGTCGACGGCTATTCCGGCAACGGCGGCCATCTTGCCGCCATCAATCCTGAACCCGCCAATCCGGCCAGCCTGAACATCCTCACCACCACCCCCATCGGCCTAAGTGTCCTTCAGGCTCCGCCCAACACCCTCAACTACTCGCTGAAGGCCATCTACAACATTGGCCCCGGCCGCTCGTCCTATGCGCTGGGCGCATTCCGCTCCAATGGCGGAATCACCGACCTCGCGGTCGACTCGGCGGAGGGTGTCGCCATCGTCCTGGGCGACAGCAACGGCGACGGAGGATTTCAGACCTCGAATGCCTACGCTGCGCTGGCCCCGGCACTGGGGGCGACCATCGGCCGATTCAGGAACGCGACCAATAACCCCCACGGCTACCTCGATGTCGCCGTCGCCACCGGTGCGGTCCAGGGGCAGTTGCTCGCCAACATTGGCGCCGGCGGATTCGCCACTTTCCCTGGCCTGACCAACGCTTCCGGCGTTCCCGGCGGCGTTCCCGCGAACCTGTGGTCGAATCTTGCGTCCGGCGACTTCAACGGCGATGGTGTTGCCGACCTCGCGTACTCGCTGACCGGCTTTCCTACGCCTGTCCCCGGCCTTGGACCCACGGTGGGGCCGGGCCTCTATGTCCAGTTCGGCAATGGCGACGGCACCTTTCAGCCGCCCATCGGACTGGCCGGCGTCTCCAATAACAACCTGTACGGCGAGACCGTGGTGGCCGACTTCAACGGCGATAGCATCGCCGACCTGGCCAACACCGACTGGCGCTACCTGGACACGCTGCTCGGCCATAACAACGGCTCCTTCAGCGTGGGACTCAACCAGCAGGCCATCCAGGCCAGCAACAGCTTTGCCCCGGTGGCTGCGGGATTCTTCAAGGAGGGCCGCACCAGCAAGCAGGACCTGGTAATCGCCACCAGCGGGGCGCTGTTCCCGTTTCTCAACTCCGGCAACGGGGCGACGTTTACCGCGATGCCGGAGATTCTGACCGCGATCGGCCCCAGCACACTGCTGCTCGCCGATGTCGATGGCGACGGAAACGACGACATTGTGTTGCTGACCCAGGCGACCAATGAGGGCTCGAAGCCAAACCAGTTATTAATCTGGTGGGGAAACGGCGACGGAACCTTCAGCGCGGCGCCACAGTTCTATAACCTGGCCCGGAACTACACCCTGGGGGCAGTGGCCGACATGAATTCCGATGGCCTGCCAGACATCATCCTCTCCGACGGCCAGATTGTCTCCATCCTTTACAACCTGGGCAACCGCACCTTCCATAACGATTTCGGCACCAATTGCAACCCCTGCGGGGAACTGCATTTCCTTGCCGGCCAGGGCATCAACTCCCTGACCATCGCCTCCGTGGCCGGCAGCGGCAAGCCCGACCTGGTTGCGGCCAACGGCGGCGTGACGAACTCCAACGCGATCGTGCTCGCGGACAATCTGCCCGGCCAGGGGCTGTCCACCGCCGTGCTCACTCCCAATCCCGATGTGAATACCGGCGGCATCACCGTGCTCGCCAACAACATCACCACCCTGCCGGTAACGGGAACCGTGACTGCAACGCCGAATCCAGTCACCAGCGGGAACACATTCACCCTGACCGCAACCCTGACGCCGAGCGCCGGAGTCGCGGTGCCCACCGGGTCCGTGGAGTTCTATATCAATGGAACGCTGGTCGGCGGCTTCAACACGCTCACGGCCGGAACAGCGCCCGGGACAGCGACTGCGACCTATACCGTCACTGCCGCCAACAATACCTACGCGGCCGGCACGTACCCAATCTCCGCGTTCTATGGTGGCGACAACAACAACTCGCAGACCACCCTCAACGGCACCCTTACCATCAATGCCACCATCGTCGCTACCATCGCCACTGCCGAGTTCTGCGTGGGGCCATCGCCGACCTGCCCCGCGCCGCCGGCTGTCGTGTTGCCGCCGTTTGTGTCCACCCTGACCATGTCCTACGGCGAATATTGGAACGGAGAATTCGGGGTCTCCGCTGTCGATGGCAGCATGCTGACGGGCACTATCAACCTGCAGGATGTCTACAACGGCGTCCTTCTTCCCGTCCTTTGCTCGCTCCCGGCCGGTGTTGCCGGCGCGTGCCCGGTCAGCGTTGGCACTACCCTGGGGACCAGCGTAGGCGTCAACGTCCTCAGCGCGACCTATACGGGCGACGCCACCCATGCTCCGTCGCAGTCGACGCCCGTCACCATCACAGTGCTGCCGGACACCACGACTGCGACCCTGACCTCATCGCTGAATCCGGCCATTCAGGGCCAGTCCGTTACCTTCACCGCGATCTTCAACGGCAACTTCGTTGAGCCGGTGGGCAGCACCGTGCAGTTCACGGAGGCGTTTCCGCCCACCACCACCGTGCTCCTGCTGGGGACGGCAACGCTGGCGCCGGGCGCCAGCGGCAGCACGGCGACCTTTACTACATCCACCCTCCCCGTCGGCACCGACCCCATCACCGTCAGCTTTGCCGGCAACACCGACTTCGGTGCCGCGTCGGCCAGCCTGAACCAGGTCATCAACCCGCAGGCCACGCCCAGCTTCACCCTCAGCGTCACGCCGACTGCTGTAACCAGCGGCGTTGGCTATGCCAGCGCCATCACCGTCACCGTCACCCCCCAAAACGGCTTCGCGCAGACCGTCAACCTGGCCTGCGCGAACCTCCCCTACGAAGCGTCCTGCACCTTCATCGCCCCGACGGTTACCGGCGGCGGCACGGCGGAGCTCTTCGTTGGCAGCACGGCTCCGCATACCTGCGGCACCACGCAGCCCTACTTTCTGGGAGGCAACGGAGGCGGAAGCTTGCCGTTCGCCCTGCCTGCGCTCGCCGGGTTGCTGGCGGTCGTCCTGCCCGGACGGCGCCGTTGGCTGCGGGTGCTGGTCGTGCTCATCGTTGCTGCGGTCGCAGCCCAGATGACCGGCTGCGGCAATTGCACGGACCTGGGAACGCGCCCCGGCACCTACACCTTCCAAGTCACAGGAACCTTCGCCGGCCAGGGAACATCCGCTCCGGCAGAGACCCAGACCGTGCCTGTTACGCTGACCGTCACCCTCTAGGCCGGCTCAGACCTTATCGATGTTCAGATCAATGAGACCGACGTCCTTGCCAAAAGGCTCGTCATAGGGATCGAGACGAAAGCCCCCAAGGTCCTGCGGGGGAACGGAATACTCCTCCGGTTTCCGCGGGTTATAACGCACCTGGACTTTCTGATTGCTTAGATCTTTCGGCGAAACATCGCCGGTAGAAAACGAGCGGGAAATCGTCAGTCTGCCGGAATAGTACTCATTGTCAACGGTGTAAGAAAAATCGCCGACATCGACCGAGTAGGAATTTCGACCCGCGTCCACAACTACTTTACTGACTGACTGGATTGTTGCTTCGGTCACAGGCCAGTCGGCAGCTTTCTCTTTGCTCACCGGTTGGCGAGCAAATGCGACCACGAAGGTGCCCAGCGAAAAAAGGGCAAAGAGGACGATAAAGGCGATGACTTGGTGGTGGACGGCGAAGTCCACTGCAGAAGACATGATCCGCATAGTAACTTAAGCAAGTCGATCGGAAGCAACTCTGCTCCAGCACGGAGGCTCCTGCCCCATGAAGACGATCTGCTTGGCCGCGTTATGCGCATCTTCCCTCTCGCTGGCCGTGTGCGTGAGTGTGGCGCAGCCCCCCGCCGCGGCGCCGCCCCGGGCCGCGCTCTACAACACGGCCAAGCAGAAGCTGCTGGAAGGCAAGCAGGTCTTTAGCTTCACGCAGTCGAAGTTCGACATAGCCGCTTATTGTGAGGCCGCCAAGCACTACGACTTCACCTGGTTCGAGATGCAGCACAGCACGCTGGAATTCGCCGACGTCGAGAAGATGATTGCTGCCTGCCCGCATGTCCGCGCCACGCCTATGATCCGTCTGCCCGACGCGCAGGAGTGGCACATCCAGCACGCCACCGACATCGGCGCGCTCGGCGTCGTCATCCCCACTGTCGATGATGTGGACCGCGCCCGGGAGGGTGCCAAGTGGGCACACTATCCGCCGCAGGGCCGCCGCAGCCAGGGCCAGGGCCAGTACCGAACCCTCTATGGCGACGACTATCGCAGCACCATCAACGCCAACATGCTGGTCGTCATCATGATCGAGACGCCCACCGGCGTGGCCAACGCCTTCGACATCGCCTCCGTTCCCGGCGTGGATGTGGTCATCATCGGCAACAACGACCTCAGTTCATTCTCCGGCTACGCGCAGACGGACCAGCGCTACCACGACCTCGTCCAGAAGGTTCACGACGACACCATTCGCGCAGGCAAGATCTTCGGGCAGGCTAACGCTACTTACGCCACCGGCCCATACAGTCTGGGCGGCCTCTTCTTCCAGAATGGCCCCTCGGTCGATGGCTGGCAGCCACCCAACACCGCAAACGTGAATGCCCCGCCGCAGGGAGAGCGATAGCCGGTTACCCCCCGCCGCCGGAAGTGTCTGTGGATTCAGCCCTTCAAGCCACTCGTGATAGCGGTCACCGACCTTTTGCGGTCGAGGCGTGAGCATTTAAATTAAATTGCCCGCAGTGTCCGCACGCGGGGTATATGCCTATGTCGGCCAACCCGGCTCTTGTTCCAGATCGATCCTCCCATCGCGACGGAGAAAGTTGCCAGACGAAGGGCCGCACCTGCCTTCATGAGGAGATCTGCGACAACCTGTTCGAAGGGGTGTACTTCGTGGATCTGCAGCGAAGGATCACCTACTGGAATCAGGGCGCTGCAGACCTGACCGGCTTCACCCGCGAGGAAGCTGTAGGCAGGCATTGCCACGACAACTTCCTGATGCACATGGATGAGAAGAACTGTTGCCTGTGTCTTCAGGGCTGCCCGCTTGCCGCGACATTGGTCGATGGCGAGCGCCGGGAAGCGGAGGTGTCTCTCCGACACAAGGCAGGCCATCGTGTGCCGATCTCCGTTCGCGTTACGCCCGTGCGCGACGATACGGGTGCAGTGGTGGGTGCGGTCGAGGTCTTTCGCGATATCAGCGCCCACAAGGCCCTCGAACGACGCGCCCAGGAGCTGGAGACACTTGCCTTCCAGGACGCCCTGACCGGATTGTCGAATCGGCGGCACATTGAACTGAGAATGGAACAGGCGCTGCAGGAAGTCGAGCAATGTGGCCGCAAGGCAGGCCTGCTGCTCCTCGACATCGATCGCTTCAAGCTGGTGAACGACCGGTTCGGGCACGACACCGGCGACGCGGTGCTGCAGGCCGTGGCGAAGACTCTGGCGCACGCGATTCGGCCCGGTGACAGCGCCGGCCGCTGGGGCGGGGAAGAGTTCCTCTTCATTGCGATGGATGTAACTCTGGAGGAACTGGAAACCATTGCAGAGCGGTGCCGGAGCCTGATCGCCTCCGTCTCTATCCCAACTGCCGATGAGCGGGTTGAGATTGCGGTTACGATTGGAGCCGCCCTGCTGAAGAAAGGCGTGTCGTCGGCAACGGCGTTGAAGAAGGCCGACGAACTCCTCTATGTCGGCAAATGCCTGGGCGGCAATCGAGTGATCAGCAGGTTCCCCGTCTCTTTAAGGGATTATCCCTCCAGCCCCCCTAGGCGTACATGCCTCGCTGCCTGGTCGTATAGGCTACGCGGTCGATGGCCAGCATATATGCGGCAATGCGATTGTTCACGCCATGCGTCTTGGCGTACGCGATCACGTCGTGGAAGCTGTCCGTCATGATGCGATCGAGCCGTTCGTCCACCTCCGCCTCGGTCCAGAAGTAGCCCATGCGGTCCTGCACCCACTCGAAGTAGCTCGCGGTGACGCCGCCGGCATTGGCCAGGATGTCGGGCACGATGAAGACGCGTTTCTCTGCCAGGATGTTGTCGGCGGCAATCGTCGTTGGCCCGTTTGCGCCCTCGCACAGGATGCGGCATTTCAGGTCCGCAGCGTTCCGGCTGGTGATGACGTTCTCGGTCGCTGCCGGAATCAGGATCTCGCACTCGCGCGCCATCAGCTCAACTCCATTGGCGGCCTCGGCGCCTGCGAAGCCCGCAATCGTCCCTGCCTGGGCGCGGTGGCGCAGCAGCGCGTTGATGTCGATGCCGTTCGCGTTGCAGATAGCGCCGTCCACCTCGACGATGCCCAGGATCGTATATCCCTTCTCGAACAAAAGCTTGGCTGCGTTCGATCCGACGTTGCCGAAGCCCTGGATAATCACGCGGCAGCCTTCCACCGGCATGCCAAGGTATTTCAGCGCCTGATCGCACACCACGCTGATCCCGCGCCCGGTCGCTTCCAGGCGTCCGCGCGAGCCGCCCAGGCTCACCGGCTTGCCGGTTACCACGCTGGTCACGGTC
Source organism: uncultured Acidobacteriaceae bacterium (assembly GCA_963764735.1). Lineage (GTDB taxonomy): Bacteria > Acidobacteriota > Terriglobia > Terriglobales > Acidobacteriaceae > Edaphobacter. The sequence continues at coordinate 2,098,387 of CAVXTS010000002.1, read as the reverse complement.
TGGCGCATGTGCATGGAGTAGGTGTCCATCATCCATGCCATGGTTTGCTCGTTGGTGCCCATGTCCGGCGCAGGCACGTCTTTCTCGGGCCCGATGAACTCCATCAGCTCGGCAGTGTAGCGCCGGGTCAGCCGCTCCAACTCGCCCTGCGACATCTTTTGCGGGTTGCAGATAATTCCACCCTTCGCCCCGCCGAAGGGGATGTTCACCACCGCGCACTTCCAGGTCATCCACGCGGCCAGCGCGCGCACCTCGTCCAGGCTTACATTCGGTGCGTAGCGCACGCCGCCCTTCGACGGTCCGCGCGAGATCGAGTGCTGCACACGATACCCGGTGAACACCTCGATGCGCCCATCATCCATCCCCACCGGGATATGCACAATCAGCTCGCGCGTCGGGTGCCGCATCAGCTTCCAGATGCCCTGGTCCAGGTTCAGCTTCTTCGCCGCAAAGTCGAAGCGCGCCTCCTGCGCCAGCCAGGGATTCAGTTCCTCCTCGATGGTCAGTGCCGACGGAATGAACGACATTGTCCTTCGCCGCTCCGTCGCCGCCTTATTTTCTGTTGCCGGTATCAGGGATTCAGTTGCCATGGTCGCTTCCATTCTTGTTGGGTCCGAGCCCAAACCTGTAGAGGATAGGCCCCAGTCGGTGCACCGGGCAAGCCGAGCCGAACCAGCCGAGGCACCCGCGCGCACACCCCGCGATTAGATGCAGGCGGAGGCGGCGTCCGACCACCCATCTCGCTGCAGCCCGGTCGCGAACATTCTTGCTAAACTCAACTTCCCAAAGGAGAGAACCGTGGGCAAAACTCATCGCTACGCTGTCACCCTGGAGTGGACCGGAAACACCGGCAGCGGCACCTCCGGCTACCGCGACTACCGCCGCGACCACGAGATTACCGCTACCGGCAAGCCGCCAATTCCAGGGTCCTCCGATGCGCATTTCCGCGGCGATGCCGCGCGCTGGAACCCCGAGGAGCTGCTGGTCGCCGCGCTCTCTTCCTGCCACCAGCTCTCCTACCTGCACTGCTGCGCGGACGCCGGCATTGTCGTCCTGGCCTACACCGACCATGCAGAGGGCGTGATGGAAGAGGCCCCCAACGGCTCCGGCCGCTTCCAGAGCGCCACGCTGCACCCGCACGTCACGGTCGCGGAGGCCTCCGACCTGGCCCTCGCCCGCGACCTGCACCACTCCGCGCACGCCAAATGCTTCATTGCCAACTCGGTGAATTTTCCGGTTCGCTGCGAGCCGGAAGTCTCCGTTGCCTAAGTTGCTATCGCCGCTTGTTTGGTGCGCAAGAGGTCTGGGGAGATCCAGGAACACCGGTAATTTGCCCGCAAGCCCGGAACGGGACTCCCTGGCGAGTCCCGTTTTCTGTGCGCACCGCAAGTATGATGGTTAGCACACCTCATGCGCGCCGCACCCCCAGCCACGCCCTCCGCCCGCGAGTTCGCCAGGCTCGCCAGCGAGCACTCGCTCGTGCCCGTCTACCGCACCGTCACTGCCGACCTGGAGACGCCCGTCTCCGCCTTCCTGCGCATCGCCGCCAAGGAACCCGAGGCTTTCCTGCTGGAGTCCGTCGAGGGCGGCGAGCACGTCGGCCGTTACACCTTCATCGGCATCGAGCCGTACAAGAAGATCGTCTCCCGCGGGACGTCGATCACGGTGGAAGAGAAGGCAGAACGCCGCAGCTTCGAAGGCGACATCTTTGCCGAGCTCAAGCAATCCCTCAGCGGCCACACGCCGGCGCGACTCCCGGGCCTGCCTCCATTTACCGCCGGCGCGGTTGGGTTCTTCGCCTACGACGTCGTGCGCCAGATTGAGTGCCTGCCCTCGCTGGCCGCCGACGAGCTCGGCGTGCCCGATGCGTGCCTGATGTTCTTCGACCAGGTGCTCGCCTTCGACCACGTCAAGAAGGAGATTCACCTCATCGTCACCGCCGACCTGGCCCGCGAAAAAGCCGCCGACCGCACCGCGCAGGCCGCTTACGCCCGCGCGCTCAAGCGCCTGAACCGCCTGGAGAAGCGCCTTGCGCGCGCGCTGCCCAAGCCGAAGAAGAAGCCTGCGGAGGTCAAGGGAGCCAAGCTGCAACTCATCTCGCGGACGGCCAAGCCCGCATTCCTGAAGTCCGTCCGCACCGCCAAGCAGTACATCGCCTCGGGCGACGTCTTCCAGTGCGTGCTGTCGCAGCGATTCGATTGCGTGCCCGGCGTCGACGCCTTCGACATCTACCGCTCGCTGCGCATCGTCAACCCCTCGCCGTACATGTATTTCCTCCGCTTCGGCCTGGAGGAGCCCTCCGTGCCGGCACCAGGGCCGAGCGCCTCACCCGCCACGGAACCGGGCGCCCCATCCAAGCTCCGCTTGAGTGGGAGTGCCGCCACTGACGCCCAGGCCTCGCTCGCCCCGACCGCGCAGGTCGCTAAGAAGCAGAAGAAGCACAAAGCCAAGCACGCGAAGCGTCTCTCCCGGGGCAAGCTTGCCCACATCGTTGGCAGCTCGCCGGAGCTGCTCGTCCGCGTGCATGGACGTGACGTGGAGTACCGCCCCATCGCCGGCACGCGCCCGCGCTCCGCCGACGAAGTGGAAGACCGCGCCCTGGAAGCCGACCTGCGTGCCGATGAGAAAGAAGTGGCCGAGCATATCATGCTGGTCGACCTGGGGCGCAACGACGTCGGCCGCGTCTCCGAGTACGGCAGCGTCAAGGTGAAGGACCTGATGTTCGTCGAGCGCTACTCGCACGTCATGCATCTGGTCAGCACGCTCGAAGGCAAGTTGCGGCCCGAACTCGCCGCGATCGACGCCTTCCGCGCCTGCTTCCCCGCCGGCACGCTCTCGGGCGCGCCCAAGATCCGCGCCATGGAGATCATTGAGGAGTTGGAACCCGCCCGCCGAGGCGTCTACGGCGGCAGCATTCTATACGCCGACTTCTCGGGAAATCTAGACTCCTGCATTGCCATCCGCACCCTCTACATGAACGGCGAGCAGGGCCACATCCAGGCCGGCGCCGGCATCGTCGCCGACTCCGTCCCCGAAACCGAGTTCACGGAGTGTGCCAACAAAGCCCGCGCCGTCGTGCGGGCGATCGAACGCGCTCGCGGGTAGCTAGGGTCCGCGGAGCCTCATCTTGCTCCCGAGAGGCAGGCCGGGTGTACTCTAAACTGATGCAGGTAGTCGTCGAAATCCCGGACGAGTTCTCCCAGCGGATACTCCCTGCCGGACAGAATCCTTCGCGCGCCTTGCTGGAAGAGGCTGCGCTTAAGGCCTTCTGCGATGACCGGATCACCATGACCGAGTTGCGTCAGATACTTGGCTTCGACACCCAATATCAGCTCGACGGTTTCCTGAGAGAGCGCGGGATCGAACACGGCGCCTATGGCCCCGAGGATTTGCAGCACGATGTCCAGACCATGGATCTCCTTCGCGATAAGGAGTCTCAGAACTCCCATTCATGATCGCTGTTTCCGACACCGGGCCCCTTCTCTACCTCAGCCTCATCGATTGCACGGAACTCCTTCCCTGGATATTCGAGCAGGTACTCATTCCGCCTGCCGTAGGGGACGAGTTGTCCGATCCTTCCACCCCCGTTGAGGCTGCTGCACTGATCCAAAACCGCTCTTCCTGGCTGCGCATCTGCGACGTTCCCTCGATCGATCCATCCCTGCATCGCCTCGGGCGAGGCGAGCAGCAGGCGAAGCACTTTGCAACCCATGTCGCGAACATTACAACCTCAGGAACAATTGGCGTCTTGTACGAAGCGGCTGTCGACGATCTCATTCCCTTTACCGCTGCGGATTTTGATAAGGCAGTGGAACGATTGCTGGCGACCAACTTCCGCCACACCGCGCGATTGTTGGAAGCGGTCCTGGAGATGAGCCGAAAGCTGCGCGAGCGGCAAGGCGGCTCGAGACTCAGACCGCTAACCACTTAGTGTTACCTTAGTACCCAATTGGGGCATGGGCAGGCCCGGATGCCGGTGGCACTCTTCTGTGCATGCGAATGAACCTGATCACCCAACCCTGCACCCCCGCCTCCGGCAAAGGAGCAATGCCGCTCACCCTTACCCTCAAGCCCGCATGCGGCCTGCCCGGGGATTACCAGTACCTGACGGACAGCTCGGCCCTGCTCAAGCTGCTGCGCCAGACGGACCTGCCGGCCGCCGTCATTCAGCGCTTCGAAGGCAATATGTTCCATCAGCCCACCGCCAAGCTGCTGGGCGTAGAGCTGAGTGATGGCTTGCTTCGGGACGTTGGCTACTTCGTCGACTAGCGCCCTGCCCGATTGAGCGAGGATTGATCCCGTTACAATCCTCCCATGTCCATCACGTCCATTGAACAGGCCCTGCGCAAAGACCTGCCGCACCACTGGCTCGAGACCGAGGCCGAGGTCACCGGCTGCACGTTCGCTCGGCAAAGTTACGAGATCGACGGCGCCGGTATGGACACCGATCTTGCCCACTACGTGGTCAGCTTTACCTACAACGTCGACGGCGCCAGTTACAACGGCGTGCTCAGCTCGCCCGTCCAGGTTGAGCCCGGCGACCAGTTCGCCCTCCGCTACAACCCCACCGACCCGAAAGAGAACAACTCCCTCGAATCTGAGCTCGACCGCCCCTGGTACAAGGAGTACGCCCTTCTCTTCGGCGCAATCGTCGTCGGGCTGATGCTTTACGGTCTCGTCCGCCAGTACATTCTGCATCGCTGATCCACGCATCCAGCTTTCCTTCCAACCGCGCGAGCCCACTCATGCTAGCCTTTCCCCGTAGTCCGCGACGGGCTTGAGGGCTGCACTTCGGGAAAGGAACGCTGTTGGCCACCGCGACGGGCGAGATCGACAAAAGTTCCAGCGGCGCCTCCAACGTGTCGCGCGCAGCGTCCGCCCTGGCGATCCTGCTCGGCGCCGCGCTGCTCACATGGCCGGCGCTGCTGAACCGTTACCCGCTGATCTACCCTGACTCCATCAGCTACCTCGACGACGGCCGCGGCATTGCCCGCGCCCTGTTCCTGCACCGGCTCACCGGCTTTTACGCCATGCGCTCGGAGTTCTATTCCCTGGGCATCTTTCCCTTTCACTGGAACCTCACCCCGTGGCCCATCGTTGCGTGGCAGGCGCTGCTCACCTCGTGGGTCCTGTGGCTGGTGCTGCGCTCGATTCTTCCGCACCGCACCCGGCGACGCTTCCTCATCACTTTTTTGACCCTGGTTGCGCTGCTCAGCCTGCTCACCAGCGTGAGTTGGTACGTCTCGCTGCCCATGCCGGACCTGCTCGGCGCGCTGCTCTACCTTGCCATCTATCTCCTGGTCTTCGCCCGCAGGACCCTATCGCGCGCGGAGCGCTGGGGGCTCTCCCTGCTCGTCATCTGGGCCATCACCGCCCACTCCACGCACCTGATGCTTGCCATCGGGCTCTGCTTCCTGCTCACCCTGCTGCTGCTTTGGCCGCGCAACTGGTTTCCCCGCGGACGACGACTCAGGCCAGCGTCTTCGCTCACCGGCCTCGCCCAAATCGCGCTGCTCATCGTGATCGCGGTTGCGGCCCAACTCGCGCTCCACGCTTACCTTTACGGACACGCCACGCTCAACGGCAACCACCCGCCGTACCTGATGGCGCGCATCGTCGCCGACGGCCCCGGCGCTCTCTACCTGCAGCAGAACTGCGCCCATCTCGACTGGGCCATCTGCGCGAGTGCCGGCCATCTTCCCGACAACGACGACGACTTCCTGTGGAGCGACGGCGGCGTCTGGGCGGGCGCCGATGCCCGCACGCAGCAGCGCCTGCTGGCCGAAGAGATGCCGCTGGTCCTGGCCACCCTGCGTGCCTACCCGCGGCAGCAGGCAGTCCGCTCGTGGGACAACTTCACCCACCAGCTTAACGATTTCGGCGTGAATGACTTCGACAACAACGACTGGATGCAGCAGTCGCTTGCCCAGGTCATCCCCAGCTCGACGAAATACTACCCGCGCACGCTGCAGGCTCGCTCCGTAGTTCCCACCAACGACTTCACCATCCTGCAGCGCTGGGTGGTGTTCCCATCGGCTATTTTGCTTGCGGCGTTGTTGCCCTGGCTGTGGCGCGGGCATCGCGTGCGCCTGCTCGGCCTCATCGCCATCGTGCTGCCGGCACTCATCGCCAACGCATTTCTCACCGCCGTGCTCTCCTCCAGCGACTCACGCTACCAGGCCCGCGTCATCTGGCTCGTCCCGCTGCTGGCCACGCTGGCGGCGCTTGACCTGGTCGGGCAACGCCGGCCTCGCCGCGAACGCCCAGCTGTTGCCCAGGCAGAAGTTGGCCACTGAGCAGCACAGAATTGCGATGCCGTTCGCAGCCAGCAGCGGCAGGCGGACCTGCTGCACCAGCAGCCGCATCAGCGCCAGGTTTCCCAGCAGCGACACCAACCCGTTCGAGAGATGGAATCGCAGCAGTTGCCCCAGCAGCGGGGAGCCTTCGCGCCGGTCGCGCCAGGTGTAGTGCAGATGCCAGCAGAAGTTGTGCAGCAGCGCACACTCGATGGCCATGGCCGTCGCCCAAAGGTAGTGCCCCGCAAGTAGCCGGTTGAAGCCGGCGAGCGCGGCCAGTTGCACCACCATGCCCATTGCGCCGACCAGGTTGAACTTGCCCCAACGAATGAGCGTGTTCATGGCCGCGGCGCTCCCAGCGGTTCCTGCCGATACAGCTCCGCCGTGTGCCGCGCAGTGGTTGCAACCGCCATCGCGAGCATCACCGCCGCCCCAATTGCTCCGCCCACATCAAACAGCAGTAGCCGGTGCCCGAACAGCGTTGCATACGGATTGCGCAGCGCGGCCAGGGTGCCGGCGATCAGCAGGATGCGAATCTCCGTTGGCCCGAAAATGCCCTGGGAAAGCTGAAAGCGATCCAGCGTGTGAGTCGCCAGGTAGCTCTCGCTGGACAGGATCAGGAATGCCACCAGCATCGCCATCGCCGTCTGCCAGTGCAGCAGCCCGGACGCGCCCAGCCCGCACATCAGCGCAACCGAGCCGAAGATGTCCACCATGTGGTCCACGTAGAAGCCGTAGCGTGGCCGCTGTTGCCCACGTACCCGCGCCAGGGTGCCGTCCAGGCTGTCGCCCAGCCAGTTCAGCACGATGCACAGCACCACGCCGATCAGGCCGTCGCGGTCGTAGCGCGCCAGCCAGTAACACAGACCCGCGCCAATCTGCGCGCCCAGCCCCAGCAGCGTCAGCCCGTCGGAGGTAACCCACCGTGGCGCGCGCTCCGCCATCCATACCAGCACGCGCTTCTCCAGTTGGGCGGTCAGCGCCTGGTTCACCCGCTGCGCCGCTCGGAACTCCACTGCATCCTTCGTAATGATTGCCCGCGTTCCCATCGCCGTGTCCTTTCTAACGTTCGTCATCCTGACGCACCCAGAATCTGCGCAGTCTGCAGGTTCCACCTCACTTGCGGATCGCGTTGCACGCCGACCGTAGCGTGAACTCCAGCGATTCGCGCGGAACGCTTTCCACAAACGGCCCCACTACCCAGCCCAGCCCGCGCGGAATCGACCGTGTCAGCGTCACCGTCTCAATCTGCATGTACAGTCCGCCGTCGCGCTCTTCGTAGCTCCAGTAGACGTTCAGCCGCCACAACAAACCGTGCTCCTCGCTGGGACTCAGGGCTCGTTCCTGGCTGGTCCCGGCCGCATCGATCTCCGCGATCCGGGTCGTCCGCGAGATGCTGTAGTGGTGCTGTGCATCCAGCTGCCCATACGTCACGTCGTAGTCCGTATCCATCACCACCGTGATGATGTGCTTCTGTCGCACCCGCATCGTCGCCTGCAGATGATCGCCCTGCTCCGCCACCACTTTCCCCGTGAGCACCTCCGGCGGGAAATGCTGCGGATAGGCCGCGAAGTTCTTCATCAGCCGCTCAAAGTCCGCCGTCGTCGCGCCGGGCGCAAAAGCCGTCCCGCGCCAGTGGTGCAGCATCGCTCCGGAGAAATCCGGCCCCGTGGCCGGTGTCAGCTTCTCCACAATCAACTCACCCCGCCGCAGCCGCGCATCGCGCTGCGGATCGCCTGCCGCCACAACAAAGCCATTCGCCGTCCGATGTTGTTGCGCCAGACGCGACTCGACTGTCGCGACATACGCATTGAAAGCGGCAGTCGCTGCAGCCGGCGGCTCCGCTACCGCGCAACCGGATGCGGCCACAACAACCAGGAGAGCGAAGAGCCAACCGAACGAAGAAGAGAATCGCCGTTTCATGCCCTCAGCATCTCCCGCCCGGTCGCGGAACGCAATGCACGGGACCTCACCCGCACCTCATCGATTTGTCACACGGCAAATCGTTGCAGGCAATCAACTTACTGGAAGCTGTACATTGGTCTTTGATCTTGCGTGGAGAATCGGAGAGGAACAGGTGCGACACGCCGGGCAGGTCCTGATGGGAATCGTTCTTGTCATCGCAGCGTTGTACGCGTGTGGCTGCATCGCCGTGTTCGTCTTCCAGCGTTCCCTCATCTACTACCCGCGGCCCAGCCCGAACCAGTACGGCGCCACGGTGATGTCGCTACGGGTTGGCAGCGAAATGGTCGAGGTGTCGACGCGACCAACCTCCGGCCCCGAGGCCCTGCTCTACTTTGGCGGAAACGGCGAAGACGTTTCCATGGCAATGCCCGGGCTCTCCGGCGCATTTCCGAACCGCGCAATCTACCTGATGCACTACCCCGGCTATGGAGGAAGCACGGGCAGCCCGTCCGAGCAGGCCATTCTTGGCGATGCCTTGGCGCTCTTTGACCGCGTGCACGCGCAGCATCCGAACATCCTCGTCATCGGGCGGAGTCTTGGCAGTGGTGTCGCCGTCCATCTGGCGAGCGTGCGGCCCGTGTCGCGGCTGGTCCTGGTCACGCCCTTTTACAGCCTGGAGGACGTCGCCGCGCATGTTTACCCGTATATCCCGGTGCGCTGGCTCCTGCGCGACAAGTTCGAATCCTGGAGATACGCGCCAAACGTCACTGCTCCCACGCGGATCATCCTTGCGGGCGACGATGAGGTGATTCCGCGCGCCAGCACGGACCGCCTGCTGCTGCATTTCAACCGCGGCATCGTCTCCTATGTCGTCATTCCCGGCGTGGGCCACAACTCCATCTCGGATAGCCCGGATTACCTGCCACTGCTGGTCGAGGAGCACGGCGCCTGAGCCGCAGAATGGATCCGGCAATCAGCTACACTGGCTCGTGGATGACCACCCCACCCCAGGCGCGGCGCTACCGTTTCGGCACGTTTGAAGCTGACGCCGCAGTCGGAGAGCTTCGCCGCCAAGGCATCCGCGTCAAACTGAACGCCCAGCCGTTCCAGGTGCTTTGCATGCTGCTCGACCGCCCCGGCGAACTCGTCACCCGCGAAGAAATCTCCCGCGAACTGTGGCCCGACGGCACCTTCGTCGACTACGAGCACGGCGTCAACTCCGCCGTGAATCGCATCCGCGACGCCCTCGGTGACACCGCCGGCAGTCCGCGCTTCGTGGAGACGCTGGCCCGCCGCGGCTATCGCTTCGTCGCGCCGGTGGAGCGTATCGCCCCCACGGAAACGCCGCCTGCCGCATCCACGCCCACCTCCGAATCCGTATCCTCACAAAATGAGGCGGTCATCCGGAGCGAAGGCGTCGCAGACGCCGAGTCGAAGGACCCGTGGTTCCCCTCCGCAGGAGAGCATCCGTTGCTCACGCGAATCCTGGCCTCCGCGGACGAACTACCCAAAACCTCGCACACCGTGGCCCAGACGCTCTTTGTCCTGCTCCAACTGATGTACCTGGCTTTCTACGTCGGCGCGCTGGCCAATCTCGCGGAGATTGAAGATCTCCTCTCGCCGCTTCCCCATGCAGGCAAGATCTTCCTGTTGCTGCTGGTCACCGCCGGTATCATGATCATCGTCCGCGCCTTTGTGCTCACCATGGTGCTGATGCACGCGCCACGCGCCCGGCAGAAGTTCCTCATGCTGTGGCCGCTATTGTTGCTGCTGGATGTGCTCTGGTCGCTCGCGCCCTTCCTGCTGCTGCACCACATCGACTTCGGGCTGGCGCTCGCCTGCACCGCGCTGCTGGTCTACTCACCGTTCGCGCAGCGCTCGCTTATCCTGATGGGAGCGGGCGGCGCGGCTTCGCAAACTCCGCCCAGCCCCGCTCCGCAGTAGTACTCGGCGTCTCAAATCCAAGACGTATGGCCTACGCAACGTTCTAGGGAACGCGTTCGCCGCTAGTGTCGATGTCCGCCGCCCGGCGCGCCGTGGCCGGCGAACCCGGCAGAGTGTTCCCCGGCAGGGCTATGGTTGGCCTGGCCAATATGGCCTTGTCCGTCCCGAGCCTCATTGCCCTGGAAGTGGTTGAAAGCCACAGACCCACGCGACGGGAGCGGTCCGTGGTAGCCATTGCGCGGATCGTAGCGGTTATCTACGTGTCCATAAAACCCGTGGGGTCCATGGAACCACGGCCCCGCGCCGATAAACACTCCGTCAAGAAACCAATCCGGCCCATAGTAGCCATAGGGAGCGCAGTCGTACGGCGGGTAATCGAAGTATCCGTAAGGACAGATCGGCGCCGGGCCAATGTTGACTCCGAGCGCGACCTGGGCCGGCGCGACCGGCACAGCACTCAGCGCCAGCGCCACTGCAAGAGTAGAGAAAACAAGCATCATCCATCGCGACATAGCAATGCCTCCTGGAACCTGAGACTTAAGAGTCACAACCCGCACCGGGAGTTGTGTCTCCGCGCAGGATTTTAACTCCCAGGTTCAACCCAATCGGGCAGCCAACTTGCTGCAACAGTATGATTTGCCATCAGGGGGATTCCTATGAGCGAACTGAAAGCCGCCGTCGTAGGCACCGGCGGGGCGGCGCGGCTGCATCTGGCGGCCTACAACAAATGCGCCCACACCCAGGCTGTGGCCGTCTGCAGCCAGTCGCCGCAGCGCGCCCAGGCCTGCGCGCAGGAGTTCGGCATCCACGGGTATACGTCGGTTGAGGCGATGCTCCAGGGGGAGCGCCCCGACATCGTCTCCGTCGCCACGCTGGAGTGGGACCACGAAATCCCGGTCCTGCTCTCGCTCGCCGCTGGGGCTCACGTCCTCTGCGAGAAAAACATGGCCCACACTGTTGCCGTCGGCGAAGGAATGGTGGCCGCGGCCCGCAGCTCCGGACGAACCCTCGGCGTCAACTACAACTACCGCGTAGTCCCCGCGCATCGGCTCATCGCAGAAGAGCTCGCCCTAAACCGCTTCGGTCCCCCGATGCTATTCTCCACCGTTACGCATGCCTACCTCTGGCCGCACATGCTCGACCTCATCCGCTTTTTCTTTGGCGATCCGGTCGAGGTCACCGGCGCGCTGGTCGACGATCAGGCCCTTCGCCCGCCCGTCTCGGTCGCTTCCGGACGCCCCTGGCAATATCCCGGCCAGGATCCCGACCCCATGCTCTACCACCCCTCCGTCGCTGCCTCCGCCACGCTCCGCTTTCGCAATCCGGACCGTCCCCACTTCCCGGAGTTTCTCGTCACCCTCTCCTCCTCCGCCCTGGTGCCGCTGGAGGAGCACTTCTGGTCGTTCGCGCTCTTCGGCCGGGATGCTGCCCTCAGCATCCACGCCGCCACGCGCGCCAACCTGAACGGCACGCCCAGTCTCGGCCGGTTGGCCCAGAACATCGCCGCACTGCCCGCATACTCCTACGCGGAATCCTTCGACGATTCAGTCGCCGCCTTCGTGGAAGCCGTGCGCGAAGGCCGCCCCGCCCCGGTCAGCGGCGAGGATGGCCTCGCCGTCATGCGCCTCGACGCCGCCATCGTCGCTTCCATTCGCAGCAACTGCGCCGTCCCATTTCTGCCGCAATCGATCTAAAATGTTCTGCGTCCCCGCATCGGCGTGGGCCCCGACCAATCTCCCGGAGGATGCATTGAACCGCCGCGACTTCACCCGGCTCTCCACTCTTGCACTGGCTTCCACCCAACTCCGCGGCGCGCTGGCGCAACCCGCTGCTGTCCCGCCGCAGAAGCCCGTTGGCTTCGCCGTGGTTGGCATTGGCGCCATCTCCACCGCCTTCATGGAGGCCTGTTCCGGCTCGCCTTCGGTCAAGTTCACCGCGCTGGTCACCGGCCATCCTGATACCAAGGGCGTCCAGTTCGCGGAGAAGTACGGCATCCCCAGGACCTCTATCTACACCTACGAAACCTTCAGCAAAATCAGGGACAATCCCGACGTCGAGGCCCTTTACCTTGCACTGCCCAACGGCATGCACTGCGAATATGCCGTGCGCGGCGCCGAGCACGGCAAGCACATCCTGTGCGAGACGCCCATGGCCGTCTCCTCCGCCGAATGTGGTGTCATGATCGATGCCTGCCGCAAAGCAGGCCGCAAGCTGATGGCCGCCTATCGCCTGCACTTCGATCCCACCTGGCAACAGGCCTTCGCCATCCTCAACGCCCGCGACCTCGGCAAGGTGCAGTCCCTGCGCGGTTCCTGCTTCGCCTCGCCGGCGGCCGGCAACTGGCGATTCACCCGCGCGCTCAGTGGCGGCGGGTCCCTGCTTGACGCCGGTCTTTACCTGCTCAACGGCATCCGCTTCCTCACCGCGCAGGAGCCGTCCAGCTTCACCGCTGTCGTCTCCACGCGCGACAAGACCGATCCGCGCTTCGCTGAGGTCGAGCAGTCCGTCGAATGGACCATGACGTTCCCTTCCGGCATTACCGCCTCCTGCAGCAGCTCCTATGGCCAGCTTGGCCCTGCCATCGTCAGCGCCCACGGCGATCAGGGCGACATTCGCCTCGACAACGCCTCTGCCAACTCAGGCATTCACCTCACCGGCAAGGCCGGCGCTTACGCCTTCGATCAGCGCGGCACCGGCCAGGATCACTTCCAACTGCTTCTGGAAGCCGAGCACTTCGCCGACTGCATCCGCCGCAACTGGGTGCCGCTGTCCCCCGGCGAAGAGGGCCTGAAAGACCTCGTCGCCATCGAGAAGATCTACCAGGCCGCCGGCAGCCCCATCGCGTAAGCCCCACTCGCGACCCAGCCGAACCTGCGGCAACAAGCTCTTCTGGGACTCCGGATGAACGGTCCGCGCAGGCCACTGCCGGCAAGCGCTACAATGCCATCACTCAGGCCGGAACAGGAGATTTCTATCAAGGTGCTAAGCGCTAACCTCAGGGCCGGTTCCTTGTGCGGGGCGTGCCTGGCCGCCGCGGTCAGCTGCAGTCTCCTGGCGCTTCCGCCGGTCAGCCGCGGCCAAACGGCCGAGAAGCCCTCCACCGGCGTTCCCGGAGATTGGAGCCACCATCACCTTGTCTTTTCTGACCCTGGCCCAGCGGACAAGGCCGCCAAGCGTGGCACCCTAGAGAGATGGAACAAGATCACCACGGATCCTCGCTACGGGTTCCAGCAATGGAAGCGAATGCGGAAGCCGATTGCCCGCAGCAGCGCGCCGGGCAAGGACTGGAGCATGAACCTCGGCACCACCACCGCGCTCCTGCCCAATCAATATCCCGCCAAGTTTTCCTTCTCCACCACTACGGCAAGTTGCAGCGATTTCGTCGTCTATCCCACCGGGGTTGCGCCGGCTGCGGCGACGGTGATTGCCTTTGACAACGTGTATGGCCACGCCACGTGTCCCGGCGCGCCCAGCATTGGGCCGTCGATCGACTGGGCCTACAACACCGGCGGGACCGCGGTCTTGTCGCCCGTCCTCTCCGTCGACGGTACCCAGGTCGCCTTTATCCAAACCAACTCCGGCGGGGCCAGCCTGGTGTTACTCAAGTGGGCGAACTCAGGCGGTACGGCCGTCGGCCCAGCCCCCATCCCGCTGGAGACCAACGACGCTTATCGCGGCTGTGCCGCACCCTGCTACACCACCATCCCCTTGCGCGGCAGTCCCAACGACCTCAACTCGGCGCCGTTCCCCGACTACGGTACCGATACGCTGTACGTGGGCGACAATTCCGGCAATCTGCACAAATTCACCGGCGTCTTCGCCGGCACTCCCATGGAGATCACCGCCCCGTGGCCGGTGACTGTCGGCGCAAACGTTCTCACCAGCCCGGTGTACGATTCCACGTCCGGCAATGTCTTTGTGGCCGACTCCGGCGGCGTATCTTTACGCTATCAATGCATCCACCGGCACTCCGGCGATGCGAAGCAGCCAACTCACGACTGCGTCGGGATCCGCTGGCATCGTCGACAGCCCGGTGGTCGATTCCACCGCCGAGCAGGTCTACGTCTTCGTGGGCGACGATGCCAACACCAGCACGGCCTCCGGTGTCGCTTGCCAGAACGCCGCCGGATGCAGCGGCGTCTTCCAGTTTTCAGCCACCAACACCACCATCGCCACTCCGGGCACGGCCTGCATTGCGGCAAGCAATGCAGCCTGGACTATCCCCGGCGGCGATACCATCAACTGCGGTGTCGAATCTGTCTTCGGGGCGGGCACCAGCAACATCCCCATCTACGACGGGACGTTTGACTCCATCTACCTGGCGGGCATGGGAACAACCGGGAATCTTTGGACCTGTTCGAGCAACGCAACTCAGGCGGCGTTGTCCTTTACCCCCTTACAAGCCAGCGGCAGCATCGCGCCCGCCGGCAATGTCATCGGCACGGCGACCACGGCCATCGGCGCCCTCACTTCCGCTGCAGCCAACTGTTCGCCGGTGACGGAGTTTTACGGCGCCGACGGTGGCACCAACGACTCCATCTATCTCAGCGTGACGACCAACGGCGCGGCAGGGGCGGGATGCACCGGCGCCTGCCTCTACAACTTTGTCGTCTCGCTTGACGGCGTCACGGAATCCACACCATCCACCGCCGCCAACGCAATCGCAGCGGCCGGAGGCACCGGCGGCATCGTCATCGACAACGACCTGCCCACCGCAGCGGGCGAATCGCAGATCTATTACGCGACGCTCAGCACCCAGAGCTGCGCCAATAACGGAGCGGCGACCACCGGCAATTGCGCCGTGCAGGCGTCTCCGGTAAGCCTCACCGCGACAACGACCAGCTTGGCCGAGGGATTTGTGGGAACCGGATACGGCGTTCAACTCAGCGCCAACGGCGGAGTGTTGCCGCTCACCTGGACCCTGACCTCCGGGACCTTGCCTGCCGGATTGAGCCTGAGTTCGGGTGGCCTGATTAGTGGCACTCCTTCTGCAGCCATCTCGGCAACCCCGCTTGCCTTCAGAGTTTCCGACAGCAGGTCCAATACATCTTCGACCGGAAACCTCCCTCTCACCGTGGCCGCGACGGTGTTCTCAGTCGCCGCCTCGCCCTGCGCCCTCACCGGGACGCAGTATGTCCCCTATGCTGGCTGTGCCATCGCCGCCGCGGGCGGCACACCCCCTTACGCGTATTCCTACGACACATCGCTCACGCCCGGCTACGCGCCAGTTCCCCCAGGGCTGACGTTGAATCCTGCAACCGGCGCTGTCACCGGGACAAACTACGGCGAAGGCGCGTACACCACCCACTTCATCGCTACTGACAGCTTAGGGTCAATCGCCACGGTCGATGTGCCCTTTAGCCTGGCAGGCAACAATGCAATCACCGGCTTCACCCTCTTCCCGGCGGACTCCGTGTTTCACCTCAAAGTTACCAACCTGCCCGTGGATACTTCCTGGGTGGCGTCGACCAGCACCTTCGCAAACTCGACCATCAAGCCGTTCTTCGGGGCGCTGCCCAATGTCTATCAGCCCAACGGCATCCCCTTCCTGGTGGTCCCCAGCAACCAAGCGACTCTGCCGGTTACCACTGTTTCCTACCAGGCCTACTTCGGCACCATCAGCGGCAGCGATACCGAAACGTGTATCAGCCCCTGCCCGGCGACAGCGCCCATTCCCTCCTACGCCCCCGTCGAGGGATATGCAGCCGCCGGTCCCCTGCAGGACGGCGACATGCACGTTCTGGTCCTGCAGCAACCCGACGGCAGCGGAACCCCGGCCAGCCTCTGGGAGATGTGGTCCTCCAATTACACCGGAGGTGCTTCGCCGCTGTGGTCCGACGGCAGCAATGCCCGCTGGACAAACATTGGCAGCACAGGGCCCGGAGCCTACGCGATGATCCCCGAGGGTGCCGGATCGTCCGACGCGGCCGGCCTTCCCATCGCTCCGTTCCTCCTCACCGCGGATGAGGTCATCGGTACGGGAACCCCTGCTGCTCCAAACGGTACCGTACAGCACGCCGTACGCTTTACCCTCGACAGCACGCTCGGCTATTACGTATGGCCAGCCACCGCGCAGGCGGGCGGCGGTTTCTGCTTCGGCGGATACGAGGACGGCAATGCGATGATCTCGCAACTCGACCCGCCCACCTCCTGCACCAGCGATTCTCCACCGCTCAACCCAATGGGAGAGATCTATCGCCTGAAGGCCAGTGTGCCCAACCCGTCCTGCGCGGCATCCAGCCCGCAGGCAGCCATTATTATCCAGGGACTCCGCGACTACGGCATGATCCTGGCCGACAACGGCGCCTCCGCGGCATTGATCGGCACTCCCGACTCCCGCTGGAACGATGCGGATCTGGCCTGCCTCACCAGCTTGACCTTTTCCCAGTTCGAGCCGGTGCTGACGGAGACGTCCGCCGCCGACCAGAGCCTGGTGGAGTCAGGCAGCGGCACCGTCGTCAGCTCGTGCCCACCCGGGCAGACCTGCGACACCTTGCCCGTCACGACGTATCGGACAACAACGCCGCCCACCACGCCCCAGTCAGTGGTCCCGGCCCTCAACTCAACCCAAAAGCCCGTTCCCCGCAAGCGCTGACAATTCCGGGTTTAGCCGATTCTTCGGCCAGCCTCCCATGGACGGCAACCTGTCAATTTACAAACTGTCTCACCCAAGGGGGGTCACCCCAGAGATGTCAAGGCCCGAAACGGTGCAAAACCCTGGCAAATAGCACCAAACAAACGATTTAGAAATCCAACCAGACCTACAGTTGAGTTTGTGTCAAGTTGGTATACTTTAAATAGAGCAACTAGAGCCAAGTTCGCCCGGCCAGGTGCCGGGTCTTTCTGTCTCACTTGGATTTGGGAACGCGTTTGTTGATACAAAACGTATATACGTAACAATTACGCATTTGTTTTCTGATATATGGGTATATACCCCCCCGGGGGGGGGTGCCCTCCCGGGACTGACAACTGAACCTGGCAACTGCCTCTATGGTCTTCGTCCTCGACAACTACGACTCCTTCACCTACAACCTGGTCCAGTACATGGGCGAGCTGGGCGCCGACATCCTCGTCCGCCGTAACGACGAGCTCACTCCCGCCCAGGTTGAGGCGCTGCACCCATCCCACATCGTCATCTCGCCCGGCCCCTGCACGCCGCAGGATGCGGGCATTTCCATCGACCTCATCCGCCACTTCGCCGATCGAGCGAAGGCCGGCGGCTCGCGCGTTCCCATCCTCGGCGTCTGCCTCGGCCATCAGGCCATCGGCGCGGCCTTCGGCGGCAACGTCGTCCGCGCCCCGAAGCTGATGCACGGCAAGACCAGCGAGGTCGCCCACGACGGCCGCACCATCTTCGCCGGCATTCCGTCTACCATGACGTGCACCCGGTACCATTCCCTTATCGTCTCCCAGGAAGGCCTGCCCGCCGAACTCGAAATCTCCGCCCGAACCCCCGCTGGCGACACCGGCGACACCATCATGGCGCTGCGCCATCGCGAGCTGCCCATCGAAGGCGTACAGTTCCACCCGGAAAGCGTGCTCACCACCCACGGCAAGCAGATCGTCGAGAACTTCCTGAAGATGTAGGCTGGGACGCATGATGCTGCAAACGCCATTCCGCCTTGGGGTCCTTCTGGCGTTGGCGTGCGCGGCATCCGCACCGGCGCAGCAGCTCATCGGCTACGTCAACACGCGTGACGCGGAAGTCACCGGCGCAACCGACGAGTTTGATGGACAGGCTGTGCTTACCGGTTCCGCCATCATCACGGCCAAGGATCACACCGCGCCCATCACGCTGGGCCGCGGCGGCACGGTGCGCGTCTGCCAGACCAGCGTGCTCCACGTCACGGAGGACAGAGCGGTTTCCGTCGCCGCGCCGCTGCTCTTCTCGCTCGACCGCGGCGCCATCGAGATCCAGACCAACGGAACGCCGAACGACGCCATCATGACGCCCGATCTGCGCTTCACCGTGCGCAACCAGGGTCCGCTCGACCTCCGCCTGCGCGTCGCCCGCAACGGCGATACCTGCGTGGAGAATCGCGGTCCCGGCGCGCCCACGCTCGCCATCTCCGATCCCTTCGGCGAGTCGATGTACGAGCTTGCCCCCGACCAGCACGTCCTCTTCGAGCATGGGAGCCTGCGCGAGGTCGTCGACCGTGAAACCACGCCCTGCGGATGTCCGGAACCCAAGGGCATGTCCATCGCCGACGCGCTGGTCGCTCCACCCAGTGCGAAGACCGGGCCAAAGACCTCCCTGGCACCTGTGCCCACGCCACCGCCCGCAGCAGCCGAGCAGCATCCGTTCCCTGCCGCCATCAGCGAAGGCCTGGCGCCGCCGGAAGACGTTCCCCCGCCGCCGCCCGGTCCGCATCCGCCGGTCACCGACGCGCTGGCCTACAACGCTCCCAGCAGTGCTCTCCAGGACCCCGACGCGCTGCCGCCGCAGGATCAACCCAACAGCACGCTGAAGCCGCCGCCCGCTGCGCCTGTCAATCCGCCCAGCGCGCCACCGCCGACGCAGACCGCGCTGATCGCCGTCCAGCCCGCCTTGCCGCCTTCGCCTACTCCGACTCCGGATTCGAACCCAAATCCGAAGTCCGCGCCCGCGGCAGCCGCGCAACCGCCCACCCGGGACCTGGCACACGCGATCGGACACCTGTTCCGCAAGCTATTCGTCCACCACTAGTCGTCGTCAGGTGGTCGCCGGACCGGCGCGCCCGCCAGCAATCTCCGCCGATCCGGCTACACCGGGCGGCATCAAGGAGGAGTTGGCGCATCTGGCGACCAATCCGGCGTTCGAGCAGAATTAGTCGTCGTCGGGGGAAGACCGCTCGGGATGGAGCGCGTCGGCGGCTGAGTCGTGGCGAAGCTACTCGGGCGGCAGACGCAGGCTTTGGTTGTCACGCCCGGTCACCAGGCAGAGCGCTTCCACCACCAGGTTGTGGTCCTCGCGCTGCGGCAGGCCGGAGACCGTAACCGCGCCCACAATACCCGTGCCCGCCACGTTGAGGGGGAAGCAGCCGCCGTGAGCGGCGTACTCCTCCTCGGGCAGGTTGTAGCGGGCGCTGAAGCTCAGGCCGCTCAGCTCCAGCAGCCGCCCCACATGGTAGGAGCTCTTGTGGAAGCGCGCGACGACGTTGATCTTGCGTGCCACCCAGCGCTGGTTGTCGGGTGTGGTGCCGGCCAGCGCGCAGTAGAAGAGTTGCTGGTGCGGCGCACCGAAGCGGCGGACATCCATCACCAGCGAAACCTTGCGTGCCAGTGCCAGGTCGCGCAGCGTAGTGCCGATCTGCCAGGCCGTGTCAGGGGTGAATCCGGGCAACGTAAGCGTGGACTCCTGAACAACGATGGCGGCGATATCATCCTGAATCGACATGGGTCTCCTGAATGCCCGCAGAGGCGGCATGGAACAGCATACCCGCATCCAGCAGGTGAAAGACGGGGCAACACCGCTTCTTTCGGCCAATTCGGCGCAAATCACTTGCCGTGTTTTCTTGACAGGGGGTGAACCCATACGCGATGCTTAGAAGGCTGGGCCTGTTCGCGGGCCCGTGGCGGCTTCCTGTGCGCGGCAACGCCGTGCGGTCCTCCGCCAACAGCTTTCCCCTGCAATGACTCCAGGCCGGATGTGTGGGTCTGATGGTAGGTCCGGGGCGTGCTCCGGCGATCCATCGGCGTGCGAAGGCCGGAAGCAGTAGAACCAAGAAGGATGGAATTGGAATGAGCGCAATCGGTCTTCAGCCACTTCTGCTGGTGGTGTTCTTCGTGCTGATGTATTTTCTGATGATCGCGCCGAACCAGAAGAAGCAGAAGAAGTGGCAGCAGATGCTGAGCCAATTGAAGAACGGCGACCGGGTGACGACCAACGGCGGCATTCGCGGCATTATCGTTTCGGTGAAGGACGACGTGGTCCTGTTGCGCGTCCCCCCCGACAATATCAAGCTTGAATTTGTGAAGAGTGCCATCGCGGCAGTAACCACTCCGGATGAGTAGCGACAGGTATCGGTTGTGAGTTCGTGAGTTTGCAGCAACGGCGGCGTGAATCATCTCCGCGGAGTCTGGATTAGGAGCAATGGGCAAGAATCTGAAGGGCAAAACAGCGTTCATCGTCGCGTTACTGGTTGTGTTCTGCTTTGGCATCCTGGGCATTCCCCACGGTGTCACTCCAACGGCGCTGAAGCAGGCGCTGGCCGACCATATTAACCTCGGTCTCGACCTGAAGGGCGGCATCCACCTGGAGCTTAAGGTCAACGTCCAGGAAGCGGTTGGCCTGACTACCGACCGCGACGTGGAGCGCCTGCAGGACGACCTTACCAAGGCGGGTATCCCCAATCCCACGGTGTCCAAGCTGGATCCGGTGGCACATCCCGAGGCGATTACCGTCAGCGGAATCCCGACGCAAAACGTCTCGGCTGCTCGCGGCGTTCTCGAAGGCACCGATTACAACGACTTCGACGTGAGCACCAACCCCGACGGCAGCTTCAAGCTAACCATGAAACCCTCCTCGGTTAACAGCCTGGAGGCACGCACGCTGGAAACCTCGATCGAAACCATCCGCCAGCGCGTGGACAGCCTGGGCGTCACTGAGCCGCTGGTTGCGCCGTTCGGGCTGGGCGACAACGAGATTGTGGTGGAGATTCCCGGCGTAAGCGATCCGGCGCGCGTGGAAGACGTCATCGGTTCGACCGCGCGGCTGGAGATCCATGCGGTGATTGGCCAAAGCGGGTACGACACCGAGGCCGCCGCACTAGCGGCCAACGGCGGCGTCCTTCCGCCTGACGAGGAGATGGTGCACGGCTCAGGTTCCGCGGACGCTCCCGACGAGGTCTGGGTGCTACAGCGCTCGCCCGTGGTGGAGGGTACCGACTTCCGCGATGCACAGCCCTCCAGCGATGTAAACGGTCGCCCCGACATCCACTTCACCCTGACGACCGAGGCCGGCGAACGTTTCTACAAGTACACCTCCACCCATAGCAAGACCAGCGCAACGCCCGGTTCCATGGCGATTGTGCTGGACAATAAGGTGCGCGAGGTCGCAGCCATCGACGACGGTATCCGTGACTCCGGCCAGATTGAGGGCGGCTTTACCAAGCAGCAGGCCGACGACCTCTCGCTGATGCTGCGCACCGGGGCGCTGCCCGCATCGATCACCTACCTGGAGACGCGGTCAGTTGGTCCGACCCTGGGCGCGACATCCATCCGCCAGGGCGTTATCGCCGCTGTTACCGGCATGCTGGCGGTGATGGTGTTCATGCTGATCTACTATCGCTCCGCCGGCATTAACGCAGACCTCGCGCTGGTCCTGAACCTGATTATTCTGCTCGGCTTTATGGGCTTCACGGGCAATGTGCTTACGCTGCCAGGAATCGCCGGAGTCATTTTGACAATTGGTATGGGCGTGGATTCCAACGTGCTGATCTTTGAGCGCATCCGCGAAGAGCTGCGTGCCGGCAAGACGGCAGCGGCGTCGGTGCAGCAGGGATTCGGACACGCCTGGATCACCATCGTGGACACCCACGTCACCACTATCGTCTCTGCGGCCATTCTGTTTGTTTTTGGTACGGGCCCGGTGAGGGGGTTCGCGGTAACGCTTACCTTCGGTCTGTTGGCGAACTTGTTTACTGCCGTGTTTGTCTCGCGCACCATCTTCGACGCGCATCTGGCAAAGAAGGAACGCGGCGCCACGTTGTCGATTTAGAAAGAAGTTGTCGGTTGTCAGTTGCACAGCAAACCGGTTTATCAACTGCCAACCTGCAACCTGCAATGGATCACTGGAGTTTCAAGTGGAACTGTTTCGTGACGTAAATATCGATTGGCTGGGCAGGAAGTGGTACTTCCTCAGCTTCTCGCTGGTTTTTTCCGTGGCTGGCGTGCTGAGCATGATTTTCTGGCATGGCATCCCCCGCGGCATCGACTTCAGGGGCGGTACTGAGATCCAGGTCCAGTTCGCCACAACCCCCAACGAAGACCACATCCGCCAGGCCCTTTCCGGCCCCCTGTCCAGCGTTGGGATCAAGGACTTCAACGTCCACTCCATCAGCAACACCGCCGACCAATCCGGCAACATGGAGGTGATCTCGCTGCCGCAGACCGCCTCCGAGCAGGCGCATGACGTTGGCAGCATGGAGGTTCGGAGCGCTCTCGGCTGCACCCCCGTTCCCCAACCGGGCTCCCCATGCGTCATCCAGCGGACGGACATTGTCGGACCGACGGCAGGCAAGCAGTTGCAAAAGCAGGCGTGGCTGGCCACCGCCTACTCGCTGGCCGGAATGCTGATCTACCTGTGGTTCCGCTTTGAGCTGATCTACGGTGTCGCGGCCGTGGTCGCCGTCTTCCACGACACGCTGATTACCGTGGGTGCGTTCAGTCTGGCCAACCAGGAGATCACCCTCACCGTCATCGCGGCCATTCTTACCCTGATCGGTTATTCGATGAACGACACCATCGTCGTCTTCGACCGCATCCGCGAGAACCTGGCGATGACGCGCCGGGAGTCGTTGACCGACGTGGTAAACCGCAGCATCAATCAGACGTTGAGCCGGACAGTTATCTCCTCTGGCCTTACCTTTCTCACCGTGCTAAGTCTGTTGGTGTTTGGCGGGCCGGTGCTGCGCGGGTTCTCCTTCGCGCTCACGGTAGGCATCGTCATTGGAACCTATTCGTCCATTGCGGTGGCTGCTCCCATGCTGGTTGCGTACCAGGATTGGCGCAAGCGCAGCGGCAAAGTGGCCAACCTTCCCGCCAAACGCGCACGGGTATGACGCGGCAATGAGTTGCACCAGAATTGGGGCGCAGTCTTTCGCGGGGCGCGGGTTTTCGTATAAGATTTTCCGGCGGCTTGTTTCGGGCCGCAGGGTTTCTCCGGCAGGATTGGCACTTCGCGGAGCGGGAACAAAGCAAAGCGGCGCGGTGTCTAAGCTGGGTAGAACGTTTTTTTGTGAGGCTGTCCATGTTTGAAGACTCAATGATGGAATCGGGCGGGAAGCTGAAGACCAACACCGGCAAATGGATGTGGTTGACGCTAAGCGTGAATCTCGCCATCATCGCCACCTTGATTCTGATTCCTCTGCTGTATCCAGAAGCGCTGCCGGCGACGGCGATGACGGCAATGCTGGTGGCCCCGCCTCCCCCCCCCCGCCACCCCCCCCACCCCCTCCGCAGCAGATCGTCAAGCCGGTGAAGGTGGTATCGGAGATCGATCAGGGTCTGCACGCACCCACCAAGATCCCCAAAGACATCAAGATGGTGAAGGATGAAGCGCCTCCATCGCAGGTGGCTGGAATGGGCGTTATGGGCGGAATGGGCAGCGCCTCCGGCGCTCTGGGCGGCGTTATGGGCGGCATCGGCAACGCGCCCCCGGTGGTGGTCAAGGCTGCGCCGAAAGCGACTGGGCCGTTGAAGGTCTCCAGCGGTACAGTAGCCGGCATGGCGCTCTCGCAGCCGACGCCGGTATATCCGCCGATCGCCAAGGCAGCCCATGTGCAGGGCGTGGTGGTGCTGCATGCCATCATCTCCAAGCAGGGCACCATCGAGGATCTGAAGGTCGTCAGTGGACCTCCGATGCTGACCACCAGCGCGCTGGATGCGGTAAGGCGCTGGCGCTACCGGCCGTATCTGCTCAACGGGGAACCTACCGAAGTGGAGACGACTATCAACGTCAACTTCACCTTCGGCGGCGGCTAGGCCCGATTGAGTACGCGCAGAAGTTATCCCGCAGCTCATCTTTGATAACTGAAAGATGGCCGCATTCCGAATCTTTGTTGATCGATGCTCGAGGCTGATGTTGATGTTCAGGCGGTAGCTCGGTCGGGTTTTACGTTTCATACAAATCAGGAGGAAAGATCCCAGTGATTCTCGCTCATCTCGCAACTTTCGCTCACGCACCCCTCGCCATGCTGTTCCAGGGCAGTGAGGCTCCGACGGTCAGTTTCAGCATCACCGGCCTCTGGCAGAACATGGGCATTCTGGCCAAGATCGTCGTCTTCATCCTTTTCATCATGTCGATCTGGTCGCTCGCCGTCATGATTGATCGGTGGCTATACTTCAACGCCGCTCGCAAGCAGTCGCGCGAGTTTGCCCCCAAGGTTGCCGGAGCGCTCAAGGAAGGCCGTCTGGACGAGGCAATCAAGCTTGGCGACCGCAGCAAGAAGTCCCACCTCGCCGAAGTGGTTACCGCCGGCCTGCAGGAGTTCCGCAGCTTCGGTTCGGGCGGCAACATCACCGAGGAGCAGGTGGAGAGTTCACAGCGCGCTCTCGAACGCTCTGAGGCCATCGTTCATGCCAAGCTGAAGAGGGGCCTGGGCGGCCTTGCCACCATCGGATCGACCGCGCCGTTCATCGGCCTGTTCGGCACCGTCGTCGGCATTCTGAACGCCTTCCAGGCCATCGCCACCCAGAAGACTTCGGGCATCGGCGCGGTCGCCGGCGGTATTTCGGAAGCCCTGGTAACCACAGCGTTCGGTCTGCTGGTAGCCATCCCCGCCGTCATGACGTTCAACTACTTCACCAACAAGGTGGAGGCATTCGACGTCGAGATGGACAACAGTTCCAGTGAACTGGTGGACTACTTCATCAAGCAGAGCCACCTGTAATCCTCCCAGCGGAGCGGCACGGAAACGTGGCGCCCTGCCGGGCCTGAAGCAGCAGAACACTCGGGATCACTCGTAGCAAGGCCTCCGGAGGCCGCCAAGCGAACGGCATCCGGAGGCGCGCGAGTCGCGCTGAGTCGCAAAAGAAACGGCATACGCCGGCGGCGTCGGAATAGGACAGGAAAGCACTCTTATGGGAATCGTCAAACGCGAGGAAGGCAAGAAGGTCAACTCCAACATCAACGTCACGCCCATGGTGGACGTGATGCTGGTGCTGCTGATCATCTTCATGGTCATTACGCCCATGTTGAACAACAAGGTCAACGTCGATCTGCCGGTGGCCAACGCCGCGATCCTGATGGACAACGCCAGCAAGGAAGACGCAGTCACGGTGGCGGTAACCCGCGACGGTCGGACCTACCTGGGCGGGGATCAGGTCAATCTCGATGACCTCGCAGCCAAGATCACCTCGAAGCTGGAGAACAAGCCGGAGGGCGAAAAAGAGGTCTACCTGCGTGCGGATGTCCGCGCCAATTACGGCAAGGTGATGGACACGGAAGATCAGATTCGGGCGGCGGGCGTAAGCCAGCTTGGCTTGTTGACGGAAAAGCGCGAGATCGACGAAGGTCCGGCGCCAAAGAAGTAGACGGCAGCAGCGCCCGCGGCAGCGCGTAATTGCCGGCGAAGGAATACAAGGAGATTTGCTATGGGAATGGGCGGTGGTGGTGGTACTGGAAAGGCGATGTCGGACATCAACGTGACGCCGATGATCGACGTTCTGCTGGTGCTTTTGATCATCTTCATGGTGATTGTGCCGGTGACGCCGAAGGGGTTGGATACGCTGATCCCGCAGCCGCCGAAGGACAAGAACCAGCAGCAGGACAACGAGCGCACCATCGTAGTCCAGGTGCTCTCCAACGGCAGCGGCGCGCCCTCCTACAAGATCAACGACGACGACTTCGCCAAGGCCGCGCTGGAGCCCAAACTGGCCGAGATCTACGCCGCGCGCCAGGAAAAGGTGATGTTCATCAAGGGCGACTCGAACCTTGATTTCGGCAAGATTGCGGAAGTGGTGGACATGGGCGCAGAAGCTGGTGTCGACCACATTGCGCTGATCACCCCGCGCATCCAGGCGGGCCAGTAAGACTTGGCCATCGGTGCTTACACTTTAGCTTGCAGGCAGTTACTGCTTTCGCCCGGCCCGTCCTATCTCTGCCTCAAGCGCTGCACCCCGATTCTGCGGTATAGTCGTCGGTGATGGGTCAAAACGACCGCAGACCCGGCGCCGGGCGTTCCTGGAGAATCCTCCTTGTCATATTCTGCGTTTTGCTGGTGGCGGTTGCCGGCACGGTGCAGGTGGCGCACACCCATGCGGACGGTACCGATTCGCACTCCAACTGCCCTCTGTGCGTTCTGGCTCACGTCACCGTGCAACTGGCCCAGACTCCGGCCCCGGCGCCGACCGGCGCGGTTATTGCTCGAGTCGAAGCGCTCCCCCGGGCTATTCTGCCCAGCGTTCTCTCCACGTTTGCCCTCTTCACCCGTCCCCCGCCTGTTGCCGTCGTTCCGGCCTGAGTATCCCTCGAATCAGTTGACCCGGTAGTTTGCGGCGGTTGCTTTCCTTTTGGAAAGCCACCTGGCATCTTACTTTCCGGTGCCTCCGGCTTTCGGGGGATACTCCACATCCTCGTCAGAATGCAACTGGCAACCTAGAGGGAGATGCAATGCACCCGACCCTGAAACGCACCATTCAGGTACCCCCAATCGCTCTTCTCGCTGGATTCCTCTGCGTGGCAGCGCTCGCCGCTCGCGGCCAGGCTGCCGCCCCCCCGGCTCGCCGCGCACCCGCTCGCGTCCAGTCCGCCGGCACCGCAGGGACGGTCACGGGCTTGGTGACCGACCCCACCGGCGCGGTCGTTGCCAATGCCTCTGTCACGCTCGCCAACACGATTAGCGGCTTCTCCCGCACCGTGGCCACGGACCCAACCGGCACATACACCATCGCCAACATCCCCTTCAACACCTACCGGCTTAGCATTACCGCACCTACTCTGGCTCCCGCGATCCAGACCGTCCAGGTGCAATCGTTCGTGCCGGTCACGCAGAATGTCACGCTGCAGGTTGCTACAGCCAGCACCACCGTCGAAGTCACCGCAACCAGCGGCGACCTGATAGAGACCGACCCGGTCGGGCACACGGATGTTGATCGCGATCTGTTTGCCAAAATTCCCCTTAGCGGTACTGCGACCATCAGTTCCGTGGTCACGCTGGCGACACCCGGCATCTCTGCCGACTCTAACGGCATGATGCACGGCATGGGCGACCACGCCTCCAACTCCTGGTCCATCGACGGCCAGTCGGTTACCGACCAGACCAGCAAGACTTTCTCCAACCAGATTCCCACGGACTCGGTCCAGTCGCTCGAAGTCATTCCCGGCGCACCGCCCGCCGAATACGGCGGCAAAACCTCGCTGGTTATTGTGGCCACCACCCGCTCCGGCCTGGGCAATCCTCACCCGCACGGCCAGGTCACCGCGTCCTACGGCTCCTTCGGGACTTCTAACGTCGGCTTCGATCTTGCCGGCGGATCGAAGAAGGTCGGCAACTTTGTCTCCGCCAGCATCATGGACACCGGCCGCTTCCTTGACCCGCCCGAATTCCACGCCATCCACGACAAGGGCAACGAGGAAAACCTCTTTGACCGTGCCGACTACCAGTTTGACGCTGCGGATTCCGCGCGCCTCAACTTCGGCTATACCCGCTCCTGGTTCCAGACGCCCAACTCCTACGACACCGAATATGCCACCCAGTGGCCCACCAACTCGGCCGGCGTCGCCATCGGCGCGAACGGGCTTCCGGTTGGCCCCTCCGATCAGCGCTCCCAGCTCCAGACCATCAACTTTGCGCCCAGCTATACCCGCGTCATCAACCCGGCCAGCGTGCTCACCACCAACTACTACTTCCGGCGCGACGGTTTCAACTACTACCCCAGCAAGAACCCCTTCGCCGATCTGGGCGCGCCCGATCTGCAGCAGGAAACCATCGCGCAGCAGCGCTCGCTGGCCAACACCGGCCTGCGCTCCGACGTCACCTACACCCACGGCGGCAACAACGTCAAAGCGGGCGTCTCCTACGCGCAAACTTTCCTCACGGAAAACTTCCAGCTTGGCATCGTCGATCCCAACCTGATTGCCAATCTTGGTTGCAATCCCGCAACCGGGTTGCCCACCGCCGCGTGTGCGCAGCGTGCCACGCTGCTGCCGTACGACCTGACCACCGGCTTCGGCGCTCTGTATCCCTTCCACGGCCACACTGACGTCAAGGAGTTCGCCGCCTACGGGCAGGATGCCATCACCTTCGGCGCGTGGAGCGGCAACATGGGCATCCGCTTCGACCGCTACAACGGCCTGGTCGTCGCCAGCCAGGTGGAACCCCGCCTCGCGCTCAGCTACAACATCAAGCGCACCGGAACCGTCCTGCGCACCTCGTACGCCCGCACCCTGGAGTCGCCCTTCAACGAAAACCTGGTCATCTCGTCAGAGGGTTGCAATTACGCGGTCATCGCAGTTCTCATTCCATGCACCCCCGCGCCCAACCGCCCCGGCTTCCGCAACGATTTCCACGTCGGCTTCCAGCAGGCGATCACCCGTTATGCCGTGTTTTCCGCCGACTACACCTGGAAGTACACCCACACAGGCTACGACTTCTCCGTGCTCGGAGCCACGCCCATCACCTTCCCCATCGGCTGGCATAACTCCAAGATTCCCGGCTTCGATGGCCGTCTCGACATACCACCGATGCGCAACTTCACGGCGCAGATAGTCTTCTCGTCCGTGGCCGCGCGCTTCTTCACGCCGCAAACCAGCGGCCTGGGCACCATCCCCGTACCGCCCGGCCAAGCCGTCGCCCACGTCCCCTTCCGCATCGACCACGACGAGAAGTTCAACCAGACCACCCACCTGCAATATCAACTCGGCGCACGCGGTCCCTACGCCGGCTTCAACTGGCGCTACGACTCAGGCCAGGTCGCCGGTGCCGCTCCCTGCTACGGCACGTTGGCCTCGAACGATTGCCCGCAGACCACAACGCTGAACGGCCAGCCTGCCGTCTTGCTGCAGGATTCCTTTGGCAACCAGATGACTGCCGATCAGGAGGCCGAGGCCGGCTTCGCCTGCGATGGCGTGCGCGCGACGCTCGGCCATCCCATCCCCAACGGCGTCTGCCCGGTGGCCCAGTTCACGTCGTTGCTCGTCTCCCTCCCCGCGCCCAATGCCGAAAACGACGACCACAGCCCGCCCCGCATCGCGCCACGCAGCCTGTTTGACCTCTCCTTTGGCGAGGACAACCTGCTGCGTCGAAACGGCGCCGACAAACGAACCCTGTCCGCTTCGCTCACCATCGTCAATCTCACCAACAAGTACGCGCTCTACAACTTCCTTTCCACGTTCTCTGGGACGCACTTCGTCACTCCGCGCGCGCTCACGGGCAACATTGCGCTCCACTTCTAACTCTTGTTGCGGAAGGGCGAACGGTCAGCAGCATCCGCACGCACGGCCCCGCCACGCTGACCGGCCTTCTTTGATGAGGAACGGAATGGCAGCCAGCGCGGCCACGGAATCGAACCATGCCACGTGGAACGCCGCATTCACCGCAAGCCCGATCAGCGTGATCAGCGCAATGTAGGCGCAGGTTGCCGACTGCACCGCATCGGCGGCAAGGGCCGCATTTCCGCTGCGACCGGCCTCGCGCCGTTTCAGCGCGGCCAGCACCGGCATGGCCACCAGCGCGGCGGCCGTGATGGCCATGCCCGAGCAACTCTTCTCCGGCTGCAACTGCAGCCCGAGCGCCGCAACCGCGATCGCAGCCACCACGGCGGCGAGTGCAAACAACAGCGCTCCGGCCACACGGCCCGCCCTCCGTTCCGAAATCGACATCACTGGGAGCCATTGCCCAAGCACCACCATTGCAGACAGCAACTCCACCAGGCTGTCGGAGCCGAACGCCAGCATCGCTGGACTATGCGCAGTCGCGGCTGCGTAAACGGAGACACCGAACTCCACCAGCATCCACGCCAGCGTAACCCCCTGCAACCACAGCACACGTGTGCGCGGTTTGGCAGCGAGATCAGACCGCGATGGCTGCAACCCGATCCGTGCGAAGTCCCTCGGCATAACCCCTCAATATTCGCAGGCCATCGAACGCGCCGCAACGAACAACTGTCTCCTCACTTCACCCGGCAGATCAGGCACTTCAGGTAGCTCGTCTCCGGCAGCGTCAGCACCGCCGGATGGTCCGGCGCTGCGCCACGCATCTCCAGCAACTGCACTCTCCGCCCGCGTCCTCCGCAGCTGACGCGCACCACGCCGACAAACTCCTCCATCCCCACGTGGTGCGAGCACGAGCACGTCACCAGCGTTCCGCCCGGCGGCAAGCATCTTCAGCGCGCGCAGGTTCAGCTCCTTGTAGCCACGCAATGCGCCCTCGGCCGCGCGCTTCGACTTGGCAAATGCCGGCGGATCCAGCACGATCGTGTCGAACCGTCTCGCCCGCCTCCGCATAATCGCGCAGCAGCTCAAACGCATCCGCCTCAATCCAATCCACCTTCGCGGCAAGCCCGGGATTCAACACGCGATTGCGGTCCGCCACCTCCAGCGCAGCGCGACTGGCATCCACGCCCGTCACCCGCTCGCACACTCCGGCAAGATGCAACGCAAACCCTCCCTGGTAGGTGCAGACATCGAGCGCCCGCCCGCGTGCCACACGAGCCGCAGCCGCATAGTTCAGCCGCTGATCCAGAAACGCTCCGGTTTTCTGCCCGCTCGCCGCGTCGAAGTGGAAGCGGACGTCGTTGATAATGAACACCGTCTGCAGCGCGGTGCCCCCGCCGCACCGCGTCCAGATCGGCTCTTCCGGCGCTGGCGCCAGCCGTTCCAGCTCCCGCACCCGGGCATCCGCACGCTCGACGATGGTCCCCACCCATGGTGCTGCGGCCAGCACCTCCGCCAGCACCTGGCGCACATCATCCTTCGCCGTTCCCTGGGTCAGCAACTGCAGCACGACGATCTCGTTGTACCGGTCGGCCACGATCCCCGGCAATTCGTCCGCCTCCGCAAACAGTAGCCGGCAGGCATTCGTCCCCGTCGCGTCCGAGAACGCCTCCGGCGCCAGCGTCTCGCGCAGCTTCAGCGCCGCCTGCACGCGCTCGCTTAGCTGGTCCAGATACTCCGGCCGCCCCAGCCCGGCCTGCCGCGACACCAGCCTCAGCGCGATCTCCGATCCCTCGCTGTAGAGCGCCGATCCCAGCGGAATTCCGCGGCTGTCGATCACGCTCACCAGCGCGCCCGCGGCAATGGTCGGGGTAAACCCCGCCGGCCCGTCAGTCCCTGGTCCAAGCCGCTCCACGTCCGACCGATATACCCACTTGTACCCCGCGCGCAGCCGCTCGGCCGCGCGCCGTGTAACGGTCGCTGTTGCTCCGCTCTCACCTATGTCCCAGGCCATTCCTCATCCTCGCACAGCAGCGCACCTGCGATGGCGACGTTGTGGCGCGCCACAGACGACAGCCGTCGTATTCCCCGCAACCAAACAGTGAGCCCGCGCCGTGTTACCGGAGCGGGCTCATGATCAAACCTGAACGAGGAGGAACAGGTTGAAGTCAAATTCAGAAACGAAAGGCTAAACCTTTGCCGGCTGCAGCCTCCGGCGCACCGTCGCAACCATACCCA
Source organism: uncultured Acidobacteriaceae bacterium (assembly GCA_963764735.1). Lineage (GTDB taxonomy): Bacteria > Acidobacteriota > Terriglobia > Terriglobales > Acidobacteriaceae > Edaphobacter. The sequence continues at coordinate 2,066,929 of CAVXTS010000002.1, read as the reverse complement.
GCAAGCCGGTTCCCAGGAGCAGCAGGCTGCTTGGCTCCGGCGTCATTGCCGGGGGCGGCGGGTCAGTCATAAAGAGTTGGGGCTCGCCGTTCGTCCAGCCCGTGTCGTTGGATAGATCGGGCACGAAGACGATGTCGTTCGCGTAGTAGGTAGGAAACAGTCCGGGCGCCACGCTGGCAGCCTTTGCATCCAGCAACTGGGCTTTCCCATCGGGTGGCAGCGGGACGTTGCCATTGTCCATGATGTTCCATATTGCGTACTGGATGTCGGCATTGGTCACGGTGCCGACGCCGGCAACATTGTTGGACCCGGTGGAACTGTACTGGTTGAACAGCCACGCATCCTCTTCAAACTGCAGCGGAGTCATGCCATCGACGTCCTGGCCGCCGGCAATAATCGCATTGACCATGTAAGGAGTCACGTACCAGGTCTCCCCGAAAGAGATCTCGTAGTTGTAGTTCAGGCAGGACATGTCATAGATGCCGGTCCCGCCGGGCGCTGCCAGCTGCAGTTGGTAAGGATAGATGTCCGTGCCGTAAGGGGCGCCGCCACTGGTGCTTTCCAGAGTCAGCGTAACGTCGTCGGCGTAGGAGGTAAGAGGAACCAGGCAGGCAAGCGAGAAGGTCAGGGCAATTACTGCAGTCTTTAGGCGCATTGGCGAAACTCCCCAGGGGTCTCGTACCACTTCTGTGGCACTGTTTGATTGTTCTCTAGCAATTTGCGGGCCGAACGGGCCTCCCGCTTCGGTATTCGCACTTTACTGTGGTAGATCGCCCAAATTAGAGGAATCGGGCTCCAGAGCCCAGAAATCTAGTATGCAAAAGCGCAACCAAGTATAGGCAATGTTTTGCCCATGTAGGCAAAACTTTGCCACATTTGCATCTGGTAACTAGCAATATAATCAAGTGGTTACGGTAATCATATCCGGGTTACCAAAGGGGGATGGGCTATTCCTCCATACCCGCCGGGAATGCCCTCCGACTCTTCCGTTCTCGCAGAAAGGAAAGGAGCGCGATTGGCTGCGCTCCTTTGGCGAAAGCGGAGAAGAGTCTGGTTATAAGGACAGCCGCCTGCGTGCCATGCCAGCCAGGCCGAGCAGCCCCGTGCCCAGCAGCAGCAAACTCGACGGTTCGGGGGCGGCAGAGCTCTCGAAACTACCGCTGTCCCAGAATGTCCAACTTCCACCAAACATTGCGTAGTTGTCCACTCCGTTTCCCCATAGATTGACTCCGCTTCCAGAATCCAACTGGAATACCAGGCCGTTGGGGTCGAGTTCCGGGTTCGCATCCGGGAAAAACAGATTGTCCTGACCGAACAGATCTGTCCCTCCTCCCACATTCAGGACAACGCCCACGTTTTCCAAAACCCCTCCTCCGTTCAAAGAAACTGGCGATGAACCGCAGGTGGTGCAATCAGGAGCGCCAGTTATCCAGATGGTTCCGCTGGTGAGGGTGTAGGTGTCAGGGGCAGTCAAGTCGCCGGTGAGCAAGCCGGTGGCGACGATGCCGTCGTTGCCGGTATAGGTGTAGTTGAAGCTGTCAGCCTTTGCAGCTGATGGTGCGAGGGCGATGGCCGTTGCCATTGCAAGAACCAAAGAAAGCTTATTCATTTTCTGGAGACCTCATGGAGAATCGAGACAGGTAGGCAACACAATGTTTGCAGGATCCCAGGATGCTGCTGCTGGGACCCTAAAAAGCCCCCCGATGTCCTGAGGGGCTTGCGCTTGTTATTTGGCTGGCCAATCGCCGCTATGGACTTGGAACCGAGCTCGTCGATTTGTATACAGCCGCCGTCTATGGCAGGCAGCGCGCCGGCAAAGGGTATTCGACGAAAGAGAGAGACGAGAGAAGAAGATAAACCGGCTACAGCAGACTGCGGGCCCATGGTGCAAACTCCGAAAACAGTGCTACAGCCCGCTCAGACAACGAACGGACGAAAGATTCGCTCTTCTATTAGGAATTGGCTCTTGCGTAGTGTCGGTTCGTGGGGAGCCTGGCTGCGAAAAGTCAACGAAGCGCGAAGCGTTAACTGCAAGCGTGTGCACCACTATAGGCAAGAAATTGCATCTTGAACAGTAATCAAACCATTGTGCTGGATTGCTCCGATTGAGAGGTTACCTATGCGCAATGTTGAGGTTACCCTCGGCCTCACGTTTTCCTAGCTGCGGTTCAGCAGATGGGCCAGACCGTAGGCCGCTGCGGCCGCGGTGCCTCCGATCAGCGTGGTCTGGAGCGCCGATCGCAGGGCGCCAGTGCCGACCAACCGCCCTTTCAGCGCTCCGAAGAGCGCTAGCGCCAGCAGCGTAATCAGCACGGAGAGCTTGAGGGCCGCGGCCATCGTGGGAAGGAACGAAGCCATTCCGCCGACCAGCATGTAGGGCAGCAGTGGAACCAGCCCGCCCGCAATGTAGCTGGCGGCGATGGTCGCGGCGGAACGGTGCGCGCGATCGTCCGCGGGCTTTTCCAGGCCCAGCTCAAAACGCATCATGAAGTCGACGTAGGCGGCGTGGTTCTGCTGGAGCGCTGTCAGCACAGGGGTTGCGGCCTCCCGCGGCACCGAGTACTGATCGAATATCTGGTAGATCTCCTCCGCCTCGTCGTCGGGCCGGGTAACCACCTCGGTCTGTTCGCGCTTCAGTTCGGAGGCATAGTGTTCCGCGTCGCCGCGCGCAGCCAGATATCCGCCCAGTCCCATGGCGATCGACCCTGCGGCGATCTCCGCCAGTCCGGCCAGCACGATGATATGGGCACTTGAGACCGCTCCGGACAGCCCGGCGGCTAGCGCGAAGGGTACGGTAAGGCCATCCGAAAGGCCGATCACCACGTCGCGAACGGATTCGCTGGACTCGAAGTGCCCTTCTATGTGCGGATGGCTGTGGGAAGCGTGGGCGATATCATGCATTGCGGGAGTTTATCGCAAGTCCGCAAGCCGGAGAATCTGGGCAAAACTGAACGGAATGTGCCTGGAGGTCCGCGTTCGTCTGGAAATTATTCCTGCGCCGTCGCGTCCTTTCAGCCGAAATCTCCGTCTGTACTAGCAAGTTCCCGCCAAACTCTTCTGGATGCAAGCTGGCGGAAGGATTTGTACGATGCGACGAATGTTCTGGATGAGCGTAGTGGTGGCAGTAGGTCTGCTGGTGTTGGGGTCACAGAGGCAATCGGTAGCGCAGGGCCGCGGCGGTGGCGGCCAGGGAGGCTTTGGCGGTGGCGGTCAGGGAGGCTTTGGCGGTGGCAATCGCGGCGGCTTCGGCGCCGGCCAGATGGGTCAGCGATTGCAGGGAACGGTGACGGCGGTGACCGGAAATAACATCACCATCCAGACCCCAGCCGGAGAAATCTATGGCATTACCGGGGCGGGGAATGCTCGCATTACTCGATCTGGGCAGCCCATCAAGTTGAGCGATATCAAACCTGGCGACAACCTTACCGTCATGGGCCAGGTGGATGCGACCAAGAAGACAATACAGGCCATGATGATCGCGGATGTTGACGCGGCCACCCTGGCCAAGGCGAAAGAGAACATGGGCAAGACCTACATCATGGGCAGAATCACCGCCATCGACGCCGACAACCTGAAGCTGACGGTAATGCGGTCCGACAACATCAACCAGGTCATCGCCGTGGACGATGGCACTTCCTTCCAGCGCGGTACCAGCGGAGTTCAAGCGGATGTCGTCGCGGCTGGGGCACTGGGTGGAGGCGGCGGCTTCGGTGGTGGCAGAGGAATGGGCGGCGGAAGAGGCGGCGCCCAAGCCGCACCGCCGACTCCGGAGAGCATTACTCTCGCAGACATTAAGGTAGGAGATTCGCTGATGGCGACCGGCTCGATCAAGAATGGAGCCTTCACGGTACTCAAGATGGGCGTCTCTGCCCCAGGCGAGGGACCGGCGGGTGCGGGACGTCATGGCGCGCCGCAGCCGCAGGGCCTGCCGCCAGTGGAAGCTTCTCCGCAGCCGTCCGTGGTTCCGCAATAGCCGCCTGTTTTGCAAGGAGTGGAAGGACGCAGGGCCCGTTTTGTCTTCGCAGTTTGCGCTTGGAAGGGTGAGAAGTGGCGGCGAGGGCTTCCACTTCCGATGTTGGTAGCCGAAAGTTGCGGTGGGTTGTTGATTTGTCGAGTTAGGTAACGTCTGCTATGGGAGCGTGTGTAGTGCAGCGAGTGAATCGGATAAAGCTGGTTGGTGGTTTGGCAATTGGCGCGGCGATGCTGGCCTGTGCCGGTAACTTTGGGGCAGCCGCGCGCGCGCAAGTCGCTCAGCCCTCGACGGTGCCCCCGGCGGCGGCAACAACTCCCGCCCCGGCCGATGCGCAAACTCCCGCGGCCCCGGCCACCGTCGCTCCCGCCGCAGCCCAGGCGCCGGCGACTGCGGCCCCGGCGGCCCCAGTTGTCGCGGAAGGTGGCACCATCCGTGGCACGGTGAAGGCGAGCGGCGTTTCGCTGCCAGGCGTCGCTGTTACGGCGACCAACACTCTGACCGGAAAGAAGTATGCCACCACCACCGACATCGATGGCGTGTATGAGATGGAAGTGCCGCGCAACGGCCGCTATGTGGTCAAGGCGGAACTCACCGGGTTTGCCGTCATCACCCAGGAGGTCCTGATCAACCATTCCAGCGAGAATGGCGGCTTGCCCCTGCAGACGGCTGAGTTCAAGATGGACCTCGCCTCCCGGGTTGCGCCCACGGCCACGCCCTCGCCCACGACAACGGTTGCCACAACAGGCGTAGGAGCTCCCTCCGGCACCCCCGTTCGCACTCCCGCCACGGCTGCCGCAGGCGGCAGCTCAACTCCGGCCCCCGGCACGGCTGCGCGCATCGGCCGCACTGCACCCGTTGCCCGGACGGGCCGTGGTTCCCAGACGCTGAATGCCGAGGAAAACGCCGACAGTGGCGACACAACCGATGCGACCGCTGGCCAGCTGAACACCGGCACCGAGCTGCCATCGCTGGCATCGGGAAGCGATGATGGCATCGCACCCACGGGTGACTCCATCGCTGTGACTGGCCAAACCGGGCAGATCAACGGCCTGGCCGGATTCAGTGAAGACGAACTGCGCAACAGAATTCAGGGCTTCCAGCAGCAGGGCTTTACCAATGGCGATATCGCGAGCACGCTCACCGGGGTGATGCAGTCCGGAAGCTTCGGTGGGCCCGGCGGCGGACCGGGTGGTGGCCCTGGCGGTGGCCCCGGCGGCTTTGGCGGCGGCGGTGGAGGCGGCTTTGGTGGTGGCGGCGGAGGCGGCGGTGGAGGCCGTGGCGGCGGCGGTGGAGGCCGTGGCGGCGGGGGTGGTGGTGGCTTTGGTGGTGGCGCCTTCCGCGGGCAGAACTCCAACGCATGGCACGGCAGGATCTCCTACACCGGATCGGATAGCGCACTGAATGCGAATAGCTACTCCGTTACCGGTACGCCGATTCCCAAGCCCCAGTCAGATCGCAACAGCTACACCGTCAGCCTCCAGGGCGTGCCATTCATCCCGCATCTCCTGGCGCCGAATCCGAAGGTGAATCTCTTCCTCAGCGCGCAGGGGACGAAGAACACTTCTCCGGGAACCAGTCAGATTATTGTGCCCACCGCGCAGCAGCGGCTGGGAGATCTGACGCCCCAGTATCAGGCTGCCCTGACCCAGGGAACGCAGATACCGGTGTACGACTACACGGGCACTCCCGCGACCAATCCCAACTATGGCCAGCCCTACGGCGCTACCAACTGCCTGCCTGCTCTCTATGCCCTCGATCCCAGTCCCACGGCCTGCATCCCTGCGTCGGAACTCTCGACGCCGGCTGCTCTCGCCGCGCAGGCGCTGATCAACCCGACCACCGGCTACTATCCGCTGCCCAACATCGTGCCCACGCAAACCGGAGACAACTACCAGGCCACCTTCCCGGGCACCTCGGACTCCTCACAAATCTCGGTGCGCTACAACGAAAGCTTCGGGGCGGCGCCGACGCGTGGCCGTGGCGGCTTTGGCGGTGGTGGACTGCGCGGCGCGAATCGCAATGCGCCTCCGGTGCTGCGCCAGAGCATCGCGGAGAGCTTCGCAGAGTCGCATTCGGCCAGCGCCACCTCCAACTTCTCGCCCCAGCTCGGCGGAAAGTCGGTATCGAACGGGTACAGCCTGTCCAGCGGCTACACCGTGGGCTACGGACGCATCAACAGCACGGCAACCCTCAGTTGGAACCGCTCGCTCAGCCAGGCGACAAACTACTTCACCGATGGAACGGTGAACCCCGCGCAGACTGCTGGCATCAATATCGGCAATTCGCAGATCTACGACAACAAGTTCTTCTATGGAGTGCCATCCATCAGCATCGGGGGAGGCTACCAAGGGCTGGGGGATGCGACGCCGAGCACAACCGTCAACCAGACCATCTCGTTCTCTGACTTCGTAAGCTGGACCCACAAGCGCCACAATATGCGCTATGGCGTCGACTTCCATCGCATCCACGCCGATTCCATCGGCGGGACCAACGCGCTGGGATCGTTCACGTTCTCCAATTACAACACCGGACTTGATGGGACAGGGCAGAACGTGCCGGGTTGCACTGCGGACGTCACTTATCCGGTGAGCAATCCCACCTGTGCCACGGGGTCGGCCTGGGCCGACTTTCTGCTGGGGCAGCCGCAACAGAGCAACATCACCGCCGGCCTGAATAAGATCTACCTGCGCGGCAACTCCTGGGATTGGTATGTGAACGACGACTGGCGGGCCCGCTCCAACGTCACCCTCGAATACGGCCTGCGCTGGGAGTACTTCTCGCCCTACTCGGAGAAGTATGGCCGCCTGGTCAACCTGAACGTCACCGGCAGCGCCCTGGCCGGGACGCTGAATGTGGCCAACGTCTGCGGCGCACCAACGCCGACCGGCCCGGGCGTGGAGGGAACATGCAGCTCGGTAACCCCGGGAACGCTGGTCAAGCCGGATAAGTCCATGTACTCGCCGCGCGTGGCCGTCCGCTGGGCGCCCAAGACCAAGTTCACCAAGCAGATGGTCTTCAATGCGAGTTATGGGATCAATTTCAACACCGGGCAGTATTCGCGATTCGCGCAGAAGCTGGCCTTCCAGGCGCCCTTTGCGATCACGCAGGCCAACGTCGAGGGCAACAACGGCTGCGCGGCTACGAATTTGACCCTGGCCAACGGGTATAACTGCTCCACCCAGCAGACCACCCTGAGCAACTATGCCGTCGATCCCAACTATCGTCTGGGCATGGTCCAGATTTACAACTTCGGCATCCAGCGCACGCTGCCCCAGCAGATTGTGCTGAACATCAATTACACCGGCGCCTACGCCGGCAACCTGGATATGCTGCGCGCGCCCAACCGGAATCAGGATGGAACGATCAAGCAGTCGGCCGGCGTGTTTACCTATGAGGATTCGCTTGGCTACCAGCGCAGCAACGCCCTTGCCGTCGCCGTGGGCGAGCGCATGCACAAGGGGGTCGCGCTGCAGGCGGTCTACACCTACTCTCACTCCATCGACGACGCCTCGTCAATTGGCGGCGGCAGCGGTTCGATCGCGCAGAACGACCAGGACCTGGGCGCGGAGGAGAGCAACTCAAGCTTTGACGTGCGCCAGAAGGTGGCTGGAAACTTTGTCATCGAGCCGCCGTTTGGACCCAACCGCGCGTTCCTGAACAAGGGTGGGGTAATGGCCAAGATTCTGGATGGATATTCCATCTCGGGCAACTATACGTTTGCCACCGGGGCTTACGCGACGCCGTCCTATTCGCTATCGACCTCTGAGATTTCGGCGGGCGCAGGCAATTCGCTGCGGCCAAACCGGGTGCCGGGAACCTCCACCACTGGACCCCGAACCCACCTGGAATGGTTCAATACGGCCGCGTTCGTCGCCGCGCCGCTCGATCCCAAAGGCAACCCCTACTACGGCAACGCCTCGCGCAACTCGATCGAGCTTCCGGGAACCGTCTCGCTCAGTGGGTCCATTTCGCGGACCATCTCGTTCGGCGAGACGCGCAGCATGGAGATGCGTCTGAATGCGAATAATGCGCTGAACACGGTGCAATACTCGGGCGTCGGCACGACCCTCAACAACTTGAGGACCTATGGTTTTGTCACCTCGGCGGCGCCCATGCGCAGCCTTACCTACATGTTGATGTACCGGTTCTAAGATATGCGTAAGTCGTCGGTGCGGCGGCACGTGACGGAGGAGATTTCCATGCGGCGAATAATGGCAGCGATATTAGTGGCGGGGTTGGCGACGTCGCCGGCGGGTGTGCCGGTGACGGCGGTCGCGCAAAGCAGCAACGGCGTCCCGATACTTCATGAAAACGTCGACCGCGTGCTGACCAACGTCGTGGTGCGCGACAAGAAGACCGGCGCGCTGATCACGGGCCTGAAGCAGAGCGATTTCCAGGTATTCGAAGACAAAAGGCCGCAGCATATTACGACCTTCGACTACCAGAATGTCGACGAGGCGGTGACGCTGGCCGAGGCCAAGACCGTATCCGGCGTTTCCACCACCCCCACCCCCGCCAAAAAGACCATCGCCGACCTGGTCAACAATCAGTTCGCCGCGTCGCCCGACGAGTTGAAGGACCGCCGCCTCATTATCATGTTCTTCGACCTCAGCAGCATGCAGCCGGAGGATGTCACCCGCGCGGTGGATGCGGCCAAGGATTACATCAACAAGCACATGGCGCCGGCCGACTTGGCCGCAGCGGTCAGCCTGGTCTCCAGCCTCAGCATGGACCAGGACTTTACCAACAACAAGCAGGCTCTCCTCAATGCGGTCAGCAAGTACGACGGTAGCGAGGGCTCCGGTTACGCAAATGGCAGTGAAGGCGGCGGCACCGACAGCACCGCCGACGATTCGTCCAGCTTCGTGGCCGACGACAGCGAATTCAACGCGCTCAACACCGACCGGCAGTTATATGCCATCCGCACCGTCTGCCAGTCGATTGAAAAGGTGGAGCAGAAGAAGAGCATGCTCTATTTCTCCGGGGGCCTCTCCCGGCAGGGCATCGAGAACCAGGCCAGCATCCGGAATGCGGAGAACGAGTGTGTCAAGGCCGACACTGCCATCTACGCGGTCGATTCGCGCGGCCTGCAGGCAATCAACGCGGTGGGCAATGCCTCCACCGGCAGCATGCGCGGAACCTCCGCTTACAGCGGCGCGTCCATGACCAGCCAACTGCAGTCGAACTTCAGTTCGCAGGAGACGCTGGGCACCCTGGCCGTCGACACCGGCGGCAAGCTGTTCGTCGACTCCAACGACTTCGGGCCCGCCTTCCAGTCGGTGCAACACGATACTGAGGCGTACTACATCATCGGCTACCAATCCACCAACCCCGCGCGCGATGGTACTTATCGCCACCTCACCATCAACCTCCTCAATCATCCCGATGCCAAGCTCGAGTACCGGCCGGGATACTATGCACCGGCGGACTTCAAGCACGCCAAGACCGATGACCGTGAATTTGCCCTAATGGAGCAGATGCGCAGCCAGATCCCGGCCACCGACGTAGCCGTCTACCTGCAGGCGCTTTACTTCCGGCTGGCGGATGGCAAGTTCTATATCCCCATGTCAGTGGTCATCCCCGGATCGCAAATCAATGCGGTCCAGGCCAAAGACAAGGACAAGGCGACCATCGACTTCCTCGGCCAGGTGCGCAACGCTGAGAACATCACGGTCGGCCAGGTGCGCCAGACCGTCAACCTCGCCGTCGATGCCAACCAGCAGGTGCAGAAGAAGAACGTGCAGTACTCCACCGGCTTCACCCTTGCGCCCGGCAAGTACCACGTCAAATTCGTGGTCCGCGAGAACCAGACCGGCAACATGGGCACCTTCGAGACCGACATCCAGGTGCCGGACATGAAGAAGATGCCGGGCCTGAAGCTAAGCTCCGTCGTCATGTCCAGCCAGAGCACGCCGGACAAGGACAAGAAGTCCATCGACCCCCTGGTGCGTGATGGGGTGGCGTGGGTGCCGAATGTCCCGCATGTCTTCCGCCAGGATCAGCATCTCAACTTCCTCTACGAGGTTTACTCGCCCACCAAGGAAAAGGACGCCACGGCGCAGGGTGGCGCTCCCGCAGCCAAGGACGCCGTGCGTGTCCTCACCAGCATCGAGTTCCTGCTGGGCGGCGTAAAGGTGTATGAGACGCCGACGGTCGAAGCCACTTCCATCAACATTCCCGAACGCGATGCGGTGGGCTTCCAGTTCGATGTGCCGCTGGCCGGGCTCAAGACGGGCACCTACGTCTGCCAGGTCAACGTCATCGACGATGCAGGAGCCAGCTTCAGCTTCCCGCGCATGGCGCTCAGGGTTACCCCAGCCCTGGCTGCGGCGCCTGCGGCCACTCCGATCGCGGCGGCGACCGCACCCAAGCCTGCTCCCGGCCTGTAATCCGCAGCGTTTTTCGTGCGGCCTGAGATCGAACTCGTCTACCGCTCCGCCATCGGAATGTAGTGGTTCGGGTACGCTGGCCCAATGTAGTCCGCTCGCGGGCGGATCAGGCGATTGTCGTCGAGTTGCTCAATCACATGAGCCGCCCACCCGGCAATCCGGCTGACCGCAAAGATTGGCGTAAACAGATCGATTTCGATCCCCAGCGTCGTGTAGGTCGAAGCCGAATAGAAGTCCACGTTGGCGTTCAGCTTTTTCTCCTGGTTCACAAACAGCTCAATCTTCCGCGACATGTCGAACCACTTGGTATTGCCGGCGGCCTTGCCCAGGTCCTCCGACATCTTTCGCAGGTGTGTCGCCCGCGGGTCCTCCGTGACATAGACGCGATGGCCAAAGCCGGAGATCTTCACCTTCTTTGCCAGCAGATCCCGCACATACGCCACCGGGTCGGCCCCGGCCTCATCGATGGCAAACAGCAGCTTCATCGTCTCCGCGTTCGCGCCGCCGTGCAGTGGTCCCTTCAGCGCTCCGATTGCGCCCACGATCGCCGAATGCATGTCGGAAAGCGTCGACGCAATCACTCGCGCCGTGAAAGTGCTCGCATTCAGCTCGTGGTCAGCCTGCAGGATCAGCGCCACATCCAGCGCCCGCTCCGCCTCGGGCAGCGGCTTTACCCCGTTCAACATCTTCAGAAAGTTTGCCGAATGCCCCAGCGAGCGGTCCGGGTCGACGATCGACTTGCCCTTGCGGATGCGATCAAAAATGGCCACGATCATTGCAATCTGCGAGGTCAGCCGGTAAGCCTTGCGCACATTGGCGTCGTGCGACGAGTCCTTCTCGTCCGCGTCATACAGCGACAGCAGGCTCACCGCCGTGCGCATCACCTCCATCGGCGTGGCATCGGTGGGTACGCTCCGCAGAAAATCGTAGATGCGCCAGTTCAGCGTACGCGTCGATGCCAGTTCCTTCGAGAAGTCAGCCAGTTGCGACGCCGTCGGAAGAGCTCCAAACCACAGGAGATAGGTCGTCTCCTCGAAATTTGAATAGTTGGCAAGATCATGGATATCGACGCCGCGATAGGAAAGGACCCCGGCCTCTCCGTCGATCCAGCAGATAGACGACTTCGTGGCAATGATGCCTTCAAGACCCTTGACGGGGAGAACACCTGACATGGACGGACCTTCTTCGCGAGATGAAATCAACTCTATACATAACGGTTATAGCGCAGCGGCCAAAGCATTGTCACGGAAAGCCACCGGCGCCCCCCGCCTCGCGTGGCCCCGCGATGCTTTTTCCCGACTCGCACCTTTAGACTACAGTGTCTCGTGAGCTATATTCGTTTCTAGAGTTTCCCAGCAATCTGGGAAAGGCCCTGCGCGTCGTATCGCACCGCCGATCGAGAGGAAATCATCATGAGCGACACGGAACCAGTGGTAGTAGCCGAGCGATCCGCCTCGGGAGTCTTCATCGCGGCCGTTGCCATTGCGTTTCTGCTCGGCGTCGGCGCACTCATCTGGTGCTATGGCCTCCAGACCCACCTCGCCGCCGCCAATCAACAACTCGCCGCAGCCGACAAGAAGAACGCCGATCTGGCCGACCAGATCGAACGGACCAACGCGCGGCTGGCTGCCACCACTGAGACTCTCAGCCAGAACGTGGGCGCCACCCAGAAACAGATCGACGCCCGCGCCGCGAGCATCATGGCAGCGCAGAAGCAAGAGGACGCCCAGACCGCCAAACTCGCCCAGCAACAGCAGGCCGCCGAGAAGCAGATTGGTGCGGTGTCCACCGATGTCGCCAGCGTCAAGACCGATGTCGGCGGCGTCAAGACCGACGTGGCTACCACCCGCAGCGACCTGGAGAGCACCAAGTCGCAACTCCAACGCGTCATCGGCGATGCCGGTGTCATGAGCGGCCTTATCGCCACCAACCACGGGGAACTGGAAGAGCTGAAGCACAAGGGCGACCGCAACTACTACGAGTTCACCCTGCAGAAGGGCGCCAAGCCTACCCTGCTTTCGTCCATCACAGTCCAATTGAAGAAAGTCGACAGCAAGCACGGCAAGTACACTCTGGACGTTTCGGCCGATGATCGCAACATCGAGAAGAAGGACAAGAACCTCGACGAACCTGTCCAGTTCTATACCGGGAAGAACCCCGTGCTCTTCGAAATCGTCGTCAACAATATGGAAAAGAACTCGGTCTCCGGATATCTCTCCACGCCCAAGAACGCACCGCAGGCAGCGGCCGCGCCCTAATCCTCGCTTTCCGAAACTCAGGCAAACGCAGAACGGGGGACTCTTTTTCAGAGTCCCCCGTTCTGCTTTGCCTTAGGTTGGATTACTTCTTCTTGGCTGTCTTCTTGGCTGCTTTCTTCGCTGCTTTCTTGGTTGCCATTTATCTATTCTCCCTGTCGATAAGACATCGATGCTGCAACCGTAAAGTTGCAGCTAACAGAGGTATAGTTTTGCTGAATTTCAGTGTCAAGAAAAATCGATGCATTCCCGCATTTTTTTTTGCGGGAGAAGATACCCCGGGGCGCGCGTTCGCGGACCGGAAATCGACGCGAGCAATTTCCCCCATGCAACTTCTGCGCCACAAGAGTCCTCATCGGGATGACCCCGACCCGAGCAAAACGTATACTCAGCTCGACTCGAGGAGTTGCCATGCGCGATGAATCGCAGCAGATTGTCATTGTCTCCGCAGCGCGCACGCCCGTCGGAAAATTTCAGGGCGCGCTTGCTTCGCTCACTGCGAACGAGCTCGGCGCAATCGCCGTGCGTCAGGCAGTTGCCCGCGCCGCCGTCGCTCCCGCACAGGTCGACGAGTGCCTGATGGGATGCGTGCTCGCCGCTGGCCTAGGCCAAAACCCCGCTAGACAAGCGGCTTTGCGCGGTGGCCTCGACGACTCCGTCTCCGCCATGACCCTCAACATGGTTTGCGGCTCCGGCCTCAAGGCGGTCGCACTCGCGGCGCAATCCGTCGCCACCGGCAATGCCGAAATCGTCGTCGCAGGCGGTATGGAGTCCATGTCCAACGCGCCATATCTCCTCCCAAACGCGCGCCGCGGATTCCGCATGGGCGATTCCGTCGCCGTCGACTCCATGATTCGCGACGGACTTTGGTGTGCCTGCGAAGACGCGTCCATGGGCATGGCCGCCGAACGGGTCGCCGAAAAATTCTCCATCACCCGCGCTCAGCAGGATGCCTACGCGCTCCAGTCGCACGCCCGCGCCGCCGCGGCCCAGCGCGCCGGATACTTCGCTGTGGAAATCGCGTCCGTAACTCTGCCCTCTCGTTCCTCACGCGATCGCGATGCCGCGACCACCCTCGTCTCGCGCGACGAAAGTGTGCGCGACGATGCCCTCGATCATCCCGACACTGCGCTCGAAGCGCTTACCGCGCTGCGTCCCGCATTCAAGCCCGACGGCACCGTCACTGCCGGCAACGCCCCCGGCGTCAACGATGCCGCTGCGGCCGTCGTCGTCATGTCCGCCGCCAGGGCTTCGTCGTCGGGGCTCAAACCGCTCGTCATCATCCGCGCCCAGGCCACCAGCGGCATCGCGCCCGCGTGGGTCATGCTCGCGCCCATTGAAGGCGTGCGCAAAGTGCTGGCCCGCGCTGCCTGGAGCATCGACTCGGTCGATCTCTTCGAACTCAACGAAGCCTTCAGCGTCCAGGCCATCGCCCTCCAGCGCGAACTCGGCATCTCGCCCGAACGCGTCAACGTCAACGGCGGCTCCGTCGCCATCGGCCACCCCATCGGCGCCTCCGGAGCCCGCATCCTGGTCACCCTCATCCACGAGATGATCCGCCGCGACGTGCATCGCGGCGTCGCCGCGCTCTGCCTCGGTGGCGGCAACTCCGTGGCCCTGGCGGTGGAAAGATGAAATTTTGGCTGGCATGGATTGAGGTGGACCAGCCCGACACCGTCATCGATAGACACAAAGCGGTTGTCGAGGGCGGCTCGCGCCGAGCGCTTACGAAGGCCACCGCAAAGATGCGGACCCAAGGAACCCCGACGAGTGACCATTAGCCGTACCCGAACCTGGCCTTTGGCACCCAGTCCCTAGTAACTTTTAAGAATGCCCGACAACACCCGCCGCTTTACCGGCCGCGCAGAAGACTACGACCGCTATCGTGAGCGCTACCCCTCTTTAGAGATTCTGGGCCGTCTTCGCGTATGGTGCGGCCTATCGCCTTCCTGGCTCGTAGCCGACATCGGTGCCGGCACCGGCATGGTCGCCGAAATCTTCCTTGCCAACGGCAACCGAGTCATCGCCGTCGAGCCCAACCCCGACATGCTCGCGCACATGCGCGCCGCCTTCGCCGCCACGCCGCAACTCGAAATTCTTGATGCCACCGCCGAAGCTACCACGCTGCCTGACGCTTCGGTCGATCTCATCGCCGTCGGCCGTGCCTTCCACTGGTTCGACAAAGAACGCGCCATCCCCGAGTTCCGCCGCATTCTTCGCCCCGGCGGCTGGGTCACCATCGTCGCCGCCGACCGCGACCGCGAGTGCAAGGATCCTGCCTTCGCCGCGCAGATCGCCGCCTACGAGAATCTTCTCAACGCGCACAGCATCGATTACGCGCTGGTTCGCTCCGGCTTCGGCGCCTATGACAAGATGCAAGAGCATTTCCACGGCGAGTTCCAGCAGACCCAACTCCCCGGCACACGCCAATTTGACTGGACCACCTTCCGCGGCCACATGATGTCGCTCTCCATCAGTCCCCAGCCCGGCCACCCCAGCCATCAGGCCTTCATGCGCGGCATGCGCAACCTCTTCGACGCTTACGCTGTCGACGGCGTCTTCACCATGGCCACCACCTGCTGGATCACCGCAGCCCGCTTTCGCGCCTGATCAGGTGCGCAGGCCTTCCCGGCGCTCTGGTTCACCGTCAGCGCCGGCCCCTTTGCCGTCTATCTTCAGCCGGTCACCGGCCACGGAATAACGCGCATAGAACCGCTTGCCGCAAGTCAGGCAGCGCACTGGCCTCAGGCCAAGCAGGTACATCACCCAGTCGAAGCCCTTGCGGTGCAGCGCATAGCAGGCCCCGCATTTGCAGCGAGGGCATCGAAAAGAGGACGGGAGCAAAATACGTCTCCTTTCGCTGCGGGACAGTACGTCCCACAGCTTTCCACGGTTCCTATGGATGTCTGCTCACAGAACATCGCGGCAGGAAAGTCATCTGGAACAGCACCCAAATCAACTGGTCCAGAGACAGAATGGGCCGCCCGGAGGAGGGGTTCAACATAGACAGGGCCCGAGGAATATGTATTGCGTGCAAGTCGAACTACCGGAATGGATGCGCCTGCCGCCCCGGGCGTTGCCCTACCCCCCACCCATCCCAGCGGCCGCGGCGCGCGACTCCTCAACTGCGCAGGTATACCAACAAACCGATCACCGCATCCTGCAGAAAATGCGCGACGATTACGGCCCATAGGGTCCCGCGACGCACCATCACAATCCCATACAGCACGCCCATCGCCGTAATCGCGATCACCGCGCCTACCCCCTCGTAAAAATGCATGCCGCCGAATAGTAGTGCAGTAGCGCCCACGGCCACAGTTGCGTTCCCGCACCAGTGCCTCAATTGCTGTAGCAAGTAACCGCGAACCAGGAACTCCTCGCATACCGCCACCGTCAGGCAAAATACCATCCACAGCGCCAGCCCCGCCGGGCCGAACGGTTGTGCGGCTTGTCCGGAGACCGGGGCCGGTGGCGGACTCAAATCCAGTCGGCTCACCAGTAGCGCAATCGCCATCTGCAGCACCCGGCCAACCAGGTACACGAAGACCCCCAGCGCCACTTCGTTCGCAGCCCGCCGCACCGTCAGCCGTGCGAACACCTTTGCCAAAAACTCGCGGCGGCCATACAACCCTGCAATTGCCGATCCCGCCAGCAGTATCTCCACCAGCAGATTGGAAGTCAGCGCGATTGCGCGTGGCGTCGCGGGCCCGGGCAATTGCCGGCGCAACTCACCCAGCCAGAACCAAAGCCCCAGCACCACCAGCATAGCCACCGTATGCTGCCACGGTGCAATCGCCTCGGGCCGGGCAGTCGCACCCGTCGGCGCTCGATTCTCCACCACGTCAGGCATGAACGGAATCCTACGTCCTGCCTTCACCCATTCCTAGGGGAAACTTCCGCCGCCCACTCAACCAGGCTCTCAGCACTCAATCACATTCAGCGCCAGCCCCGCCAGGCTCGTCTCTTTGTAGCGCGACTGCATATCCAGCCCTGTCTCATACATCGTCTTGATCACCTGGTCCAGCGACAGCTTATGTCCTTCCGTCTCATGCATCGCGATCCGGCTGGCGTTGATTGCCTTCACCGCGCCCATTCCATTCCGCTCGATGCACGGAATCTGCACCAGCCCGCCAATCGGGTCGCAGGTCATGCCCAGGTTATGCTCCATCGCTACTTCCGCCGCGTGCTCCACCTGCTCATTGCTGCCGCCCTGTGCGGCCACCAGTCCACCCGCCGCCATGGAGCAGGCCACGCCCACCTCGCCCTGGCAGCCCACCTCGGCACCGCTGATGCTCGCATTCTCCTTGTACAGGATCCCAATCGCCGCCGCCGTCAGAAAATACCGCAGCAGCCCGGCCTCTTTCTCCGCCTCACTTTCACCCGGGCAAAGGAACCGCAGATAGTAATGCGCAATCGCGGGAATCACTCCTGCCGCGCCATTCGTCGGAGCGGTTACCACGCGCCCGCCGGCCGCATTCTCCTCATTCACCGCCATCGCCCACATCGTCACCCAATCCAGAGCCTCCAGAGCGTCCTCCTTCAGCCCCGGCTCTTCCCCTCGCAGCCGCCGCGCCATCCGCGGAGCCCGCCGCCGCACCTTCAACCCACCCGGCAGAATCCCCTCCACCTCCATCCCGCGTCGCGTGCACGCCTCCATCGCCTGCCACAGCGCCAGGATGCTCTTTCGAATTCGGTCATGGAGGGGTAGGTCCATATCGGCATTAGCAATGAGACCCGGACGATGAATACGCACGCTGGTCTCGTGGAGGTTTTCAGAACCGTAGAGTTCGCATTCATTCGCCATGATGATCTCGGCGATCGAGGTGTGGTAAGACTCCCCAATTCGCAGCAACTCTTCCGCGCTGCGAAACGGATACGGCACCACCCGCGCCGACTTCACCGAACCCTCCGCCGCTGCCACCCGTTCCGCCTCCGACACGATAAATCCACCGCCCACCGAATAAAACACCGGGCTCGCAATCACCACCCCCGCCCCATCAAACGCCGTAAACCGCATTCCATTAGGATGTGACACCACACCGATCTCTGGATACATCTGCTCGCGCCGGAACCGCAGGTCCTCCGCCTCATGGAAATCCATCGCTGTGCGCCCGCCCAGCAGCAGCAACTGTGTCGCCCGCACCTCGTCAATCTTCGCTTCCACCATTGCTGGGTCCACCGTATCCGGCGCCTCGCCCATCAGCCCCAGCAGCACCGCCCGATCGGTTCCGTGTCCCAGCCCCGTCAGCGCCAGCGAACCGTACAACTCCACCGTCACCCGCGCTGTCTTCTCGGTCTGCCCAGCCGCCTCCAACTCGCGCACAAAGCGCAACGCCGCCCGCATCGGTCCCACCGTATGCGAGCTCGACGGCCCAATCCCGATCTTGAACAGTTCAAACAGGCTGGTATTCACGCTGCTATTCTAGGCCGCCAATCACTTCCGCGACGTTTTCTTCGCGCTCTCCGCCTTTGCTGTCTGTTTCGCCGCCACATTCCGATGCGCCGTCACCAGCGCGCCCCGCAGCGTTGCCTCATCCACGCGCTCCAGCACCACGTACGTCATACCCATCCGTCCCCACCCGCCCTGCACCGGCTCAAACACCTCAGGCAACTCCGCGACAAACGCCGCCTGTTGTTCCGGCGTCAGCTTCAACACGCCCCGCCCCCTTGCCTCACCCGACAAAGTCGCGAAGATCCGCCCACCCACGCGAAAGTCCGGATGCCCCATATGCGCGCTCTCCACCGCCCCCGGAAGCCCGCACGCAATTGCCCGGAACCGGTCCACGCCATCAGCCATACCCACCTCCATTGCTCCGAGCAATTATGAGTGGTGGGCCTTCTTCGTGCGTTCCCTCGCTGTCGCCGGCGTCACCAGCGTAACGGGTGGTCCTGGCGTGCCCGTCGTCCTCAGGTAGGCCGCCGCCGCGCTCAGCCGCACCGGGTATTTTGGATCGGAAAACAGCGCATACAGCGCCGTCGACGTCGCGTTGTCGTGGTAGTCCACCAGCGCCTTCGCGGCCGTCGCGCGTACCACCACATCCTTGTCCGCCAGCGCCGCCAGCAGTTCCTGGTGGATCGGCGCAGTCCTCTCCTGCGCAATCTGCTCAATCGCCGACGCCCGCGCCACGTTTCCGCCGCTCTGGTGGATGAATTCAAACGCCGCAATCCCGAAGCCAAACGGTCCCAGCAGCATCGCTGCGCCCTGCATTGCCCCCATCTTCGCCAGCAGCGCGGGATCATGCAGGTCCCGGTCGATCTTGTGCTCCGCACCATGCATCATCGTCGGCCCCGCACTACTGCCCCCGTCTGCGACAGACATCAGGATGTCCTCGCCGGACCTGTCGCCCATCTTCCACAACGTCATGGCCGCGGTAAACACCACCTGCGGCTCCTTGTCGTCCAGCAGGTTGCGAAGCGGGGTGGTCAGGTTGCGGTCCTTGGTCTGTCCCGCGGCCAGCGCGGCTGCCGTGCGCACGTCCAGGTCGGGGTCCTGCATCGCGTCCGTGATCATCTTTTCCGCGAGCGCGCTGCGCAGCATACCCAACGCCGCCAGTCCCTGGATTCGCGTCTGCGGATGCTTGGCATCCGCCACCGCATCGCTCAGCATCTTCCACGCCAGCTGCTTGCGCGCCTCCGGCGTCTTGGCCGCTTCCACGTCCGACACCGCCGCCGGCTGGTCATCTCCCACCACCGCGCCATCCGTCTGGGACGGCTGCTGCGCCTCGGGAGTGCCCTGCTCCTTGGCCCCGGCATCCTGCGCCCACGCCACGCCACCTACTAGCCACGCGATTGCGAACTGAGCCACCAGCCTCCGCGTCCCGCCCCAGTCACGCCCGCGTCCAGGTCTCATCGGTACGTCGATCATTGCGCTCTCCGTTCCATTCCCTCCCGCTCCTTGGCCCACTCCATCTGATGCAGATAAGGAACTTGCCATCATACGGTGTCATGCATTAACTGTCGTAGCCCTGGGTGAGGGGCCGAAAAGCTCCGCTTGGCGCTCCTGTGACCCCCAGCACAAATCCGCCGGCCCACCCCCGCGTACACTGGGCGCACCGCGCAGTTCGCTGAGCTTCGGTCGCCTATGCTCTTCAAATCCCGCTCCGCCGCCGTCTACGGAATCGACGCCAATATTATCGATGTCGAGGTCGACTTCTCCGGCGTCGTCGAGAAGAGCGAGTTCTCCACCGTCGGCCTGCCCGACGCCGCCGTCCGCGAGTCCCGCGACCGCGTCCGCTCCGCCATCAAGAACTCGGGCTTCGACATTCCCCCCACCCGCATCACGGTCAACCTCGCCCCCGCCGACGTCAAGAAGGAAGGCTCCGGCTTCGACCTGCCCATCGCCATCTCCATCCTCGGCGCCTACGGCGCTCTCCATATTAAGGATGTCTCCGACTTCCTCCTGGTCGGCGAACTCGGCCTCGACGGCACTCTCCGCGCAGTGCAGGGAATGCTGCCCATCGCCGTCGCCGCTCGCACCGCCGGCATCCGCAACCTGATCATCCCCATCTCCAACGCGCGCGAGGCCGCCGTCGTCGAAGGTGTCGACGTCTACCCGGTCCATACCTTGCTCGAGGTCCGTGAGCTGCTCAACTCCGCCGCCTTCGGTGCCATCGCCGCCCAGCCGCTGCGCATCGAAGCCGCCAGCCTGCTCGAAGAGCTGGAGCACTTCCCCTTCGACTTCAAGGACGTCCGCGGCCAGCATGTGGCCAAGCGGGCGCTCGAAGTCGCCGCGGCCGGCGGCCACAACATCCTCATGATCGGCCCGCCCGGCTCCGGCAAAACCATGCTCGCCAAGCGCCTGCCCTCCATCCTCGCGCCGCTGCGGTTCGACGAAGCCCTCGAAACCACCAAGATCCACTCCGTCGCCGGCGTGCTCGACGCCGATCGCGGCCTCGTCACCCACCGCCCTTTCCGATCGCCCCACCACACCATCTCCGATGCCGGCCTCATCGGCGGCGGCATGATCCCCCGCCCCGGCGAAGTCTCGCTCGCCCACAACGGCCTGCTCTTCCTCGACGAACTGCCCGAATTCCCTCGCAACGTTCTCGAAGTCCTCCGCCAGCCGCTCGAGGACGGCATCGTCACCATCGCCCGCGCCGCCATGTCGCTCACCTTTCCCGCCCACTTCATGCTCGCCGCCGCCATGAACCCCTGCCCCTGCGGCTACTTCAACGACAAGTCGCGCGACTGCATGTGTACCCCACCCATGATCCAGCGCTATGTCAGCAAAGTCTCCGGCCCGCTGCTCGACCGCATCGACATCCACATCGAGGTTCCCGCCGTGCAGTATAAGGAGTTGCGTGGCGGTGCCTCCGCCGAGGGCTCCGCCGAAATCCGCACTCGCGTCCTCGCCGCACGCGCCCTCCAGCACGCCCGCTTCGCCACCCCGCTCCACGGCGACCCCGCCCGCAGCAAAGGCACCGCCCGCACTCACTCCAAACCCATCTTCGCCAACTCGCAGATGAACACCCAGCAGATCCGCACCTTCTGCGAGCTCTCCTCCGACGCCGAGCGCCTGCTGGAGCGCGCCATGCAGCAGCAGGGCCTTTCCGCCCGCGCCCACGACCGGATCCTCAAAGTCTCCCGCACCATCGCCGATCTTGCGGGCGCCCAGGACATCGCCGTCAGCCACATCGCCGAGGCCATCCAGTACCGCACTCTTGACCGCAGCTACTGGGCCTAAAAGCAGGGAACAGCAAAGCAAGGTGTGGACGCAACCGACCCCATCCACCGATTTCCGCAAACCCCGAAAAGCAGCCTATATCCTTACCATGGTTCAGCTTGCGCGCCTGGTCGCCCTTCTGGTCCAGGGTGTCTGCAGCCCAGCTGCTCTACCGTTTATGGAATAATCTTTTCCACCAAGTTACAAAAATAAGTATTGACGCGGAGCCTTAGACAGGGTAACTTTCCTTATGTAGCAACTTGTGGTTCGCTGACAAGCCATACAATTGCAGGCGCCGCTTCTCTTTGCGTTCGATCTGCGTCCTCCGGAGTGCCTGGCTTCCTCACTCCGCAGCGCTGCCTTGAGGGCTGCAACAGTTTTCTTGCACCGTTTCTCGACTAAGACACAAAAATACAGATAGAACGGAGTCCTTTTATCCGTTTAGGCATCTAAGGGTCAGGTGGCGCGGTAGCTCTTGTAGGCACCCTGGCTGAGGCAATAAGCGACTTAGATTCAATACCTAGCAAGTCGACAACCGCCCTCGAGGCTACGTCAAAGACCACTCCCCGATTTTTGGCAATCGAAAGGAAAGATTATGCGCTCAGACCTTATCTTTGGAGCACTCACCCACGTTACCAACCGCTACGAGCTCTGTCAGCTCGCCTCCAAGGCGACCCGCAAGCTGCACAAGCCCAACACTCGCCTCCAGGACACCACCAACGAAGTGCTCGATCGCTTCAAGGACACCGTTCCCATGGGCGTAGTCGCTGAGCCCGGCGCCCACAACGTGACGCTTCAGGAACGCCGCGCGGCCTAACCCCGCGCGGTCCGCTGCGGCCTGGGCTTTTTGGCCCGGCCGCTAACCCGATTGGATCGAAATTCACCCTGCAGCGACCCTCCCGCCATCGTATAATCCAAACATTCAGTAGCTGCTCCGGAATTCCAGAATTACTCCTGCTCAACGCAGATTCCGGCTAGCGCTTCCCGCCCGGCAATTCCCGCCTCAGCACAAATCCCTCCTTCGAAATCCAGGTAAAAATGACAATTTCCGAACTAAAAGAGCACAACATTGCAGAACTGAGCAAGCTTGCCCGTGGCCTCGACATCGCTGGAACCTCCGGCCTCCGCAAGCAGGACCTCATCTTCAAGATCCTTCAGGCCCAGAGCGAAAAAGAGGGCCACATCTTCGCCGAGGGCGTCCTCGAGATCCTTCCTGACGGCTACGGCTTCCTTCGCTCGCCGGACTATAACTACCTCCCCGGCCCCGACGACATCTACGTCTCCCCCTCCCAGATCCGTAAGTTCGACCTAAAGACTGGCGACACCATCAGCGGCAACGTCCGCCCGCCCCACGAGGGCGAGAAGTACTTCGCCCTGGTCAAAATCGAGGCCATCAACTTCGAGTCGCCCGAGGAGACCCGCAACAAAATCCTCTTCGACAATCTCACGCCGCTCTACCCGCAGGAGCGGATCAAGATGGAGACCGTCCGAGAGCAGATCTCCGGCCGCGTCATGGATCTGCTCACTCCGGTCGGCAAGGGCCAGCGCGGCCTCATCGTCGCCCCGCCCCGCACCGGCAAAACCATGCTGCTGCAGTCCATCGCCAACTCCGTCACCACCAACCACCCCGAGGTCGTCCTCATCGTTCTCCTCATCGACGAGCGCCCGGAGGAAGTCACCGACATGCAGCGCAGCGTAAAGGGCGAAGTAATCTCGTCGACTTTCGACGAGCCCGCCGCCCGCCACGTCCAGGTCGCTGAGATGGTGATCGAGAAGGCCAAGCGCCTGGTCGAGCACAAGCGCGACGTCGTCATCCTGCTCGACTCCATCACCCGTCTCGCGCGTGCCTACAACACCATCGTCCCGCCCTCCGGCAAAGTCCTCTCCGGCGGCGTCGACTCCAATGCCCTCCAGCGCCCCAAGCGCTTCTTCGGCGCGGCTCGCAACATCGAAGAAGGTGGCAGCCTCACCATCATCGCCACTGCCCTGGTCGATACCGGCTCCCGCATGGACGAAGTCATCTTCGAAGAGTTCAAGGGCACCGGCAACATGGAAGTCATCCTCGACCGCAAGCTGGTCGACAAGCGCGTCTTCCCCGCCATCGACATCCAGCGCTCCGGCACCCGCAAAGAGGAGCTGCTCATCCCCAAGGAAGAGCTGCAGCGCACCTGGGTTCTCCGCCGTGTCATCAACCCGCTCTCCCCGGTCGAGGCCATGGAACTCCTCACCGACAAGCTGGCAAAAACCCGCAACAACCAGGAATTTTTACACAACATGAGCACGATCTAAAGGCAGTTGTCAGTTGCTGGTTGTCAGTTGCTGGTTGTCAGTTGCTGGTTGTTAGTTGCTGGCTGTTAGTTGCTAGTTGCCACTTGCCAGTTGCCAGTTGCCAGTTGCCAGTTGCCAGTTGCCAGTTGCCAGTTGCCAGTTGCTGTTTGTTCGTTGCTGGTTGTTCGTTGCTGGTTGCTTGGGGAGTTGTCATTCGGAGGCGAGCGAAGGATCCCCGTATTGGATTGTTGGAAGTTTGATCTTTGCGTGGGTGCCGGCAGGCGACCCAGGACATCATCCGCCGCACGCGCGCAAAACCAAAGGGACTCGAGCCATCAGGCCGAGTCCCTTTCTGTTTGCCCCTCATCCCCTTTTGCTTGTCATTCCCGAAGGGAATCTGCTTTTCGTTCTGTTGCGATGCCGCGTCTGTGCTATGTTTCTCCTGCCATGCGCACCGCATTGTTCGCCGTAACTTTACTTCTGACCGCATTTCGCCCAGCAATCGCTCAGTCGTGCCCGAAAGAAAACCCGAACGGCCCATCAATCGAGTCGGATCCTCAAACCATCACCGGCAAGGTGGTCTACCACGACGAAATCCGGCAGTGGTTCGGTTTGCAATTGGATTCCCCGGTTTGCGGGGTAGACAAAGAGATCCAACTTCTGCAGGGGGGAGGAGCATTTGAAGTGGACGAGGGCAACGCTTACGCGATCGAGGTCTTCCGCGGATGCAGGGTGACCGTCCGCGGCGCGCTCGGAATTCCCGGCACTGGATATTACTCGGCGGAACTGTACCAAAATGCAGACAAGATCGAACCCGCAAAAGATTGCGTCCTCAAGCCGCACCTTCCCGACTACTCCAAAGCTAAGCCGGATTCATCCATTCGCAGCTACCGTGTCGCCATGCAGATCAATTATCAAGCTCGCGGCGGCCATATCGTCGTCACGGCAGAAAGCGGCGCAAGAGCACTCACCCCATGGCAGGCATATGCAAGCTACTGGCTCACGGGTGGATATGTTTTCTATGCCAACTGCGCCGACGACTTCGACCTCACCCACTTCGCCGGCACTCCCGAAACCAAACCCTGGCTCATTGACAACTACATTGCCATGGACCCGGAAAGCGCGGCGCAAAAGCACGTCACCCATCTCCGCCTCGACTACACCTGCCGCCGCGATGCGAAGCAGAAGGTGCCCTCACCTCGGTGAGAACGTGGAAGTCGCAAAGCTACCCTTGCGTTAGCCTTTTTGACAACGGACAACGGACAACGGACAACGGACAACGGACAACGGACAACGAACAACGGACAACTTCTTCCCGGTCCACGCAAACTAAACGGACGCTGCCCCACGGCCGCGTCCCTTTTCGTTTGCCAAACGGTAATCAGATCCATCAATGCGTTGCCTGAGTGTCGCCGACGAGTGGCGATGTAACATGAGTACGTGATCGCAAACTCGCTGAAGCGCCGTCTCACTCGTCGAATCAAGACTCTGATTTCAGACTCCGCAAAGGGCCACGACTCTCTGCTGCTTCAGGGGCGCGTGGCCAGCGTGAAGTTTCGATCAATGGAGTCGATTAGATCACTCCAGGAAATCGAATTTAGAGTATTCTCGCAGTTCGGCGAAGATGGGATCATCGATTGGCTCATCGAAAAGTCAAATGTCCCCCCCCCCTTACAGAGCTTTGTTGAATTTGGAGTTGAAGAGTACGGCGAAGCCAATACCCGTTTTCTCCTTGAGAACCGTAACTGGCGGGGACTCGTTATGGATGGAAATCCCACACTTGTCCAGAGGTTGAGGGAAGATTCAATCTCCTGGAAGCACGATCTAACTGCGAAAAGCGCGTTCATTACCCGAGAAAACATCAATGATCTGGTTGCGCAAGCCGGATTCTCGGGAGAGATCGGACTCCTCTGCATCGACATTGACGGGAACGACTACTGGGTGTGGGAATCACTGACTGCAGTCAATCCAGTGATCTGCGTATGCGAGTACAACGCAGTTTTTGGAAACCTGCACGCCATCTCGATCCCATATGATGGCGACTTTATGCGCAGTCGGGCTCACTTTAGCCATCTGTATTTCGGAGCTTCGATTCCGGCATTTTGCTATTTGCGGCGAAGAAGGGCTACACGTTCGTCGGAACCAACTCCGCAGGAAATGACGCCTTCTTTGTCCGCAACGACTATGCTTCGAAGTTGACGGGTGCGATCAGAGAAGTTATCGCTTGCTGCTCTCGAACACGCGAATCCAGGACCAAGCAGGAGGGCTTTCGTTCGTGGTGGACGCAAGCGTCTTGAGTTGATTTCTGAACTTCCTGTTTCATACAGACAGGCGAACAAGTACTTCTTAGAAACCTGGGCCAACTTTATGCGCCTGACTGGTCTGATTCGGCTATCAAAATCCGCGCAAATCCCAACAGAACGTGACGTCTCACGCCCGGGCCTCCTTTACCCATAGTGACTCCCGACGGACTTAACCGCCTCATGCCCACCCACCTCTTCCTCTACGGAACCCTCCACCCCGACCGCGCCCCCCGCGAGATCGCCCCCGCGGCTCGCCGCCTCACTCCAATCGCTCGCGGCACCATCCGCGCGCGCCTGTACCATCTCGGCGCCTATCCCGGTGTCATCCTCGCCGACGAAACAGACCCAGCCGCTCCCGAAATCCCCGGCGAAGTCTTTCTCGTTCCCGACGCCGCCACCCTCGCCGCGCTCGACGCCTACGAGGACTTCCGCCCGCAGGACCCCGCCAACAGTCTCTTCCTACGCACAAAAACCGTCGTCACCTTCGACGACGGCTCCCGCGAATCCTGCTGGGTCTACGTCTACAACCGCAATCTCAACCTAACCCCGAACCCCTGATCCCACCACACTGGCAAACTCTCCATGCGGCCGGACCCTCAGGACGGTCACCTTCCGCTCCGCCGGCCTCACCACCAGCCCAAGCTGGTCGCGCAGCAGTTGGAACAGTTCCTCTTTGTTGGCGTAGCTCCCAATCCGAAAATCGTAGGTGCCGCTCAGGCTCGTCTCGTCGATCAGCACCCGGTCCAGATCGCCTTCCAGCGTCCGGCGAAAATCGTCAATGGTCTCTGCCGTCGCCGTAATCCCGCCTGACGACACGCCCGAGCAATCCCGCCCTGCAAATTGAATCTCGCCCACATCCTCAAACGTCGCGCCGTCCGCTCCCCACTCCAGCGCCATCGGCTTCGCCAGTCCCTCTGTGTGCGCTGCCGGAGCGTGCAGATGCAGGCCGCTTCCCGGCCCGTTCGGCGCGGTCATCACGTACACCAGCATCGACCGCACTTCCGGCTTCACGTCCAGGCTGAACTTCCGCTCCACTGCCTCCGCCAGCATCCGCTGCATCTCGTCCTGACTTACGTCCTTTGGCAACGAAAGCGTCACATCGTAGCGGGCATCCGGATTGTCTTCCTCGGCAAGGTCTACCCGCCGGGCGTCCAGGTCGTAGATCTGCGCGAGCAGCGTCTTCAAGTCGTATCCGCGCGCGTTCCACCGGTCACTGCCCGTCTCAATCGACGTGCTCCCCGTCTTCATCGTCGTCGGTGTGATGCGTACCTGGTACGCGGTCGCGTCGCTGGCGGAGGCGGGTCGCCGGACTTGCTGGCGAGTCGCGCCGCTTTGCCCCACCGCCGCAGCGGCGCCACATATCAAAACCACACCCAGATACGCGGAGATAGGGGCCCGTTTCATACCCCTTAATTCTCAGGATGGCGGTTTCCGGGCACCATCCCACCTTCGCATCACTCCAGCGAATCCAACTCGCATCAAACCCCGCATTCTGCCCCTTTCGTGGTAGCTGGACGCCGAGCATTCCTGCCCCGTCCCCGCGCCCAACTCCGCCGGGATGCAAATCGCAAGAGATCGCACTTGTGGTGCGCAAACGCACAACGGCCCCGAGAGCTCCCGCATCATCTGCCATCGATGCAGAAACTCCCGGGGCCGCGTTGGGTTTGCCTTCACCGGCAGCCTTTCAGCGCCGGATCGGGCTGGTAGCAGTTAGAAGTAGAACTTCGCCGACACCTGCAACTGCCGTGCCGTGTACAGGAAGTTGTTGGTGCCCGAGGTGACGCCAAAGGCAGACAGCCCGGTCCCCGTGTAGGGCGAGATGCAGCCCTGCAGTGTCGAGCCCGCAGGAACGCTTCCTTCCGTTGCCGTGCCTGCCGCCGTGCTGCAGGCGGAGGTCGCGGAACTGGAAGACGTGGCGTACTGCGAGTAGGTGCCGTTCACCCCGGTAATGATCTGGTGATTAAGCAGGTTGAAGGCGTCCGCCGAGAAATCCAGGTACATCTGTTCGTAGATCGGCACCTTGCGGCCCACATGGAAGTCGAAGTCGTTGAACCCCGGCATGGGAATGCTGTTGCGCCCGATCTGCGGCGGACGGCCCGTCGTGGCTGCGCCCGAGCTGGAGCTCATCGCGCCGCCATAGATGTTGCCGTCAGCCCCGTAGCTGGTGCCGGTGCCGCTGTAGACGGTCCCGGTCATGCCCAGCGAAATCGGCTCCCCGCCCGACGCAATCTCGGTCCCGGAGAAGGTGAAGCCATCCAGGATGTTCTTCACCCACACATTGTCCTCCCACAGCTTCGGCTGGTACACGAAAACCAGCGTCATGCGGTTGCGGATATCCAGGTCCGATGGCCCATTCTCCAGGCGCACATTGTTCGGGTCCAGCGGTGTATCGCCTCCATAGAACGTTCCAAAGGTACCCGCCACCTGGCTGGTATCCGTTGCGTGCGCCCAGGTGTAGTTCATCAGCAACTCCAGCCCATTGGCGAAGGGCCGTCGCACCGTCACCGCCATCGAGTTGTACCAGGTGTTGGCCACGCTGAATCCCGTGTTGAACGACGTCAGCAGGCTATTGATGCGATCCGACTGCAGGTATACCGGGACCGTCAGCACCTTGGTGATCTGGTTGCTGGCGTTCAGCACATCGTAGGTACGAATGCCGTGTGGCGTCTGCCCCACCAGGTTCGAGTCCAGGAACACCGGCAGTCGCAGTGCGCGCGACCCCACATAGCCCACCTGCAAGCTGATCTTGCCGGGCAACGCCTGTTCGACACTCAGACTTGCCTCGTGCGCCAGCGGCGGAACAAAGTTCGGAGACAGCCCGTGGAAGCTCTGCGGCCCCAGAACGGTTGGCCCATTCACGGCGGGAGCCTTGCCGCCCGTGGGATACAGCGCGCCCGACAGCGGCGGTCCCGTCACCGGGAACGGAACATTGGGATAGCTCAGGCTCGTGCTGCTGCTGGGGACCGTCGCGCATCGCGTACCGGAGACGCTACCCACCAGCGACTCGCAGCCGGAGTAGTTGTAATTGATCTGCACCACGCCGTTCTCTACCCGCATCGCGTAGTACGTGCTGCCCTGGTTCAGGGCGGAGTAGAGACCGTATCCGCCACGTACCACCGTGCCGTCCAGCGGTGACCAGCTGAAGCCAACCCGCGGCTGAATCCGGTCGGTCACGTTCTTGATGGTCTGGGTGTAGGTGTTGGAGAGCGTCGGGTAATTGGTGTTGATCTTGCCCGGAGGCGGGGTCAGCTGGATGTCCCAGCGCACGCCGGCGTTCACGGTGAACTTCGGCGTCACCTTCCAGTCGTCCCCGGCAAAGACGTCGTACATCTTCATCCAGAAGTCGTCCTTGCCCTGAGTGCCGGCCGCGGTGTTCACCACGTCGATCGTCTGCACGAACGTGTTGTAGTGGTAGCCAGCGTAAGGATCGGTGTCGCCCGCCTGCCCGGCGAACGCGTCCTGCACCCAATCCTGGAAGTTCAGCAGCGTCGTCGTGTCCCCATAGCTGTAAATGCCGCCGCCTTGGAACAGGTTGATCATCACTTCATGCACCAGGTTGAAATCGCCGCCGAACTTCAGCGTCTGGTTGCCGTGGGTCATGGAGTAAACGTCGCTCACCTGGATGCGGTGCTCGTCCGGCTCGGCAACGCGTGGCAGCGCATTCGGCATCCCGAAGGTCACCACGCCTGTCGCCACGCTCGGACCGGAGGCGTTCGCCCCCGCAGTTTCCAGGTCACGCCCCCACTGGGAATGAACCTCGTTCGCTGATTCCTTCCCAATCTGGGTGGTGAATCCGCCTACCAGGAAGCGCTCGTGATAGTGGGTGGGCGCATTGGTGCTGGGTGAGCTGTTGCTGAAGGTGTTGGCCGGGCTGTACCCGTAAGTCTGGTCAAAGTCCGCGAAATTGAAGTCCACAAACGCGTCGTTCTTCGCATTGATATGCCAATCCAGCTTCGGGAAGAAGACGTTCTCCTTGCTGAAGCGCGTGGGCGCAGCCGAAGATTGAGCCAGCAGGAAGGTGATTGCGTTGGTGCACTGCGTCGACGTGATCGTCGCCGGGCACTGCGTCGGCGTCACCGTGGTGGTGCTGCTGGTAGCCCCGGATGGCGTCAGCGAAATCGTGTTGGTGTCGGTATATAGCGCCTTGCCCACGCGCCGGAATCCGTCATAGGTGAAGAACCCAAACAGCCGGTCCTTGATCAGCGGGCCGCCCACGGAGCCGCCAAACTGATTCTGCTGGTGCACCGGCTGCGTCAGCAGGAAGCCCGCAACCACGGGATTCGAAGTGTTATGCAGCGCCTGGAACTTGGTGTATGGATCCAGCGCATTCAGCGTCGGGTACCGCAGCGAGTAGAACAGATCGCCGTGCAGCGTATTGGTCCCGCTCTTGGTAACGGCGTTCACCTGCCCGCCCGCCGCCTGGCCAAACTCCACCGAGTAGTTCGCCGTCTCTGCCTGGAACTCCTTGATCGAGTCCGCCGAGTAGATATACGGTGCGCCGGAAGCGCGGCCGCGCGCCTCGGAGAACAGCATCTGGTTGTTGTTCGCGCCGTCCACGTAGTTCTGGTTGTACAGGCCGCTGATGCCGTGGAAGCTGATCAGCCCTGACCCGCCATCCTGCACCACGTTCGGCGTCTCCAGCACAAAGTTGCTCCAGTTGCGCGTCGGCACCGGCAAATTCCCGATCAGGTTCGTATCCAGCGTCTGCGCCACCTCCGTCTTCTCCGGATCCAGCGTCAGCGCCTCACTCGTCACCGTCACCTCGGTCGCGGTCGACCCCACCGGCAGCTTCGCGTCCACCGTCAGCGTCTGGCCCACGGTCAGCACCAGGTTCTTGGTGTCCACCTTGCCAAACCCGCTGGCGCTGAACACCACCTCGTAGTGCCCAGGCAGCAGGAACGGCTCGACATACGTGCCCGCGCCCGTGGTCGACGCGCTGTGCGACACGTTGGTGTCCGTGTCCGTCACCAGCACCGTGGCAGTCGACACCACCGCCCCGGAGCTATCCGTGACCGTCCCGGTAATCGTGCCGGTGCCCGAGGACTGGGCACGCAATGACATTGCCGGACACAGCAGCAGTGCCGCGGCAGATGCGAGGGCAAAAAGCCGTTTCGAAGAAAAGAGGTTCATAGAGTGTTCCACTCCTTAGGCAAACTGTTCAGCAGGTTGAAAGCTGGTCGAAATGACCGGATGAGAAAACAGTTAGAGCCGCCATTGCTTGCAATGGTTCCTGGAACGGGTTCGAGCGCAATCTCAAGACGAGCCCCGAGCGCGACGCGAAACGCGTAAAGCTGGAAATTATTGAATACTTCGAGCTTCAAGGATGCCTCATTTGATGTCAAGCGGAAAAGTCGCATGCTTCTGCCGGCAGCCTGTGCAAAACCCGCAATAAACCTCAGTATTTATGCCAAAGTCTAGAAGCAGGCCCACCACTGGTTGTCACAGAATTGTCAAAACTTGGCGAGAATTTTCGGGTCACACGTCACATCGTCCCATTCCCGTATTTCCTTCCGTGCCAGGTCCCTCGCCCGCCCTCCCGCAGCCGTTACTCGCCCAGCATTACGCCAAGTCCTAAAATGCTCTACCCTTAGCATCAATGCCTCGCAAATCGCCGGCCCCCGAAATCGACATCCCCACCTGGCTCCGCCAACTCCCCAAGGTCGAGCTCCATCTCCACCTCGAGGGCAGCACCGAGCCGGAAACCCTCGTAGCCCTCAGCCGCCGCCACGACGCCCATCCCCTCACCCTCGCCGACGCCCGCGCCCTCTATACTTACAAGGACTTCCTCGGCTTCCTCGACTCCTACAAGGCCATGAGCCAGCGCCTCCGCACCCCCGAGGACTACGAGCTCATCGCCTACAACATGGTCCGCTCCCTCGCCGCCCAGGGCGTCGTCCATGCCGAGGTCTACATCTCCTTCGGCCTCATCTACTACTGGCACAAGGTCGAGGTCGAACCCTTCGTCGCCGCCATCGAGCGCGCCCGCACCCGCGCCGAAGCCGAAACCGGCACCACCCTCTACTGGATCATCGACGCCGTCCGCAACTTCGGCGTCGACCAGGCCGCCCGCGTCTTCCGCAAGGCCGCCGAGCTCCGCGCGCAATACCCCTCCATCATCGGCATCGGCATCGGCGGAGATGAAGCCCGCGGCCCCGCATCCGACTTCCGCGACCTCTACGACGAAGCCCGCGGCAACGGCCTTCGCCTCACCGCCCACGCTGGCGAGTCCGGCGGCCCCATCGACGGCCCCGCCTCCATCTGGTCCGCCATCAACATCGGCGCCGAGCGCATCGGCCACGCCCTCGCCGCCCAACACGACCCCCAACTCCTTGAAGTCCTCGCCCAGCGCCAGATCCCGCTGGAGATCAACGTCACCTCCAACCTTCGCACCGGCTGTTGCCCCGCACTCGCCGACCACCCCATCCGCCGCTACTTCGACTCCGGCCTCATGGTCACCCTCAACTCCGACGACCCGCCCATGTTCGGCTCAAACCTGCTCCAGGAATACATCCTCACCCAGCACGCCTTCGACTTCACCCTCGAACACATGCGCGAACTAGCCGCCAACGCCGTCGAAGCCAGCTTCCTCCCCCCCACCCGCAAACTAGCCCTTCTCCGCCAGGTCGAGCAATACCGCTAGCCGCCGTTCTTCGTCCCCCCACAGAATTGGGTGCCCCACATCTCGCTTTTAAGTCGTGGGTTTCGAGAATCTTGGAATCAAAGATACGGGGACGGGGCCCATGGGAGTCCAGTCCGCCGGCGATCCCTCGACCCCCAAAGGCTGCAATCGATTGACAAATTCGCCTCGACCCCTCGATATTTAAGAACCTGCTCGCCCACCCTGAGCCCCAGTTCCCCCACCCACGGGTCGAGCATCGAACCTCCTCCCCCGAAGGAATCCTGTGGAGTCCCTGGCACCCCAACAGAACCAACACGATCCTGCCCAGGTCAACCCTCCGGTACGTCCCATCTTCGGAGCCGGAGAGATGGCCGACCGGACTCGCGCCTTCGAGTGGAGCAAGACCCCCGTCGGCCCCATCGAATTCTGGCCCGACACGTTGCTCACCACCGTCAACACCATGCTCTCATCGCGTCATCCCATGTTCCTCTGGTGGGGCGAACACCTCACCCAGTTCTACAACGACGCCTACCGCCCCAGCATCCGCGACGATAAGCACCCCAGCGCCCTCGGCCAGGACGGCAGAGAATGCTGGCCGGAGATCTGGCCCATCATAGGTCCTCAAATCGAGGCCGTCATGACCCGCGGCGAGGCCACCTGGCATCAGGACCAGCTGGTTCCCATCCACCGCAACGGCAAATTGGAGGACGTCTACTGGACCTACGGCTACAGCCCCGTCCGCGACTCCGCCGGAAACATCTGCGGCACCCTGGTCGTCTGCACGGAAACCACCGAAACTGTCCTGGCCAAGCGTCAACTGGAACTGGAACGAGAGCGTCTTGCAGCTCTCTTCCAGCAGGCGCCCGCCTTCTTCGCCGTCCTCACCGGCCCCGACTTCGTCGTCGAGATGATCAACCCGCCCTATCAACAACTCATCGGCAACCGAACCATCCTCGGCAAGCCGGTTCGCGAAGCCATTCCAGAGGCGGAAGATCAGGGCTTTGTCTCGCTGCTGGACGCGGTCTATCGCACCGGCGAGCCTTTCGTCGGGCACGACACCCCCATCGAGTTGGCTCGAAACCCCTCCCAGCCCCTCGAACTGCGCTACATCGACTTTGTCTATCAGCCCCGCCGCGATCCGGACGGAACCATCTCCGGAATTATCGTCCTCGGCGTAGACGTCACCGAGAGCAAACGGGCCGCCCACGTCTTACTCCAGTCGGAGAAGTTGAACGCGGTGGGCCGTCTCGCCAGTTCCATCGCCCATGAGATCAACAATCCTCTCGCGGCCGTCACCAATCTTATCTACCTCGCCCAGGGAGCCGCCCGGAATCCCCAGGCCAGGCAGTATTTGTCCGAAGCGGAAATTGAATTGCGCCGCGTCTCGGCCATCGCCAGCCAGACACTGCGCTTCCACCGCCAAGCCAGTCATCGAACCCTTGTCACCCCTGAGGAACTAATCTCCGGAACGCTCTCCCTCTATCAAGGCAAGCTCACCAACTCTCACGTAAAGGTTGAACGCAGAGACCGGCTCAGTCGTCCCATCGAATGCTTCGACGGCGAGATTCGCCAGGTCCTCAGCAATCTCATCGGCAATGCCATCGACGCCATGAAGAAGTCCGGCGGCCGTCTCCTCCTCCGCACGCAGCAGCATACGCATTGGCCGACCCGCCGACAGGGTGTCCTCATCGTTATCGCCGATACCGGCGAGGGAATCGCCCCCGCGACCTTGGCCAGGCTCTTCGAACCGTTCTTCACCACCAAGGGTGCCAGCGGCACCGGCCTTGGACTCTGGATCAGCAAGGAGATCATCGATCGCCATCAAGGAACCCTGAAGTTCCGGTCCAGCATCACACCGCACGCATCGGGAACGGTCTTCAACCTCTTTCTGCCCTGCGACCAGCTCCGCTGACCCTTTCTTCCATCTGCCGCAATCAACGGAATTGCCTGCCCCCGGGAACCGCACGAAGCGCCCCATCTGAACGTGTTTTGTTCCGGGTCCAAGCCTAAACCAAGATAATTTCATCCCTTTATCGAATAGACCGGTGGAGGGGGACGTCATCAGGGCTAACGGTTTCGCGATGCCCCGACCGGGCCAAGCTTGTTAACCGGAAGCGCGGTGGCTCGTTGTACCGGTAGAGCCACAGCAAGTTGGCAAGGAAAGGGTTCTATGCAAAGGCAAAATCGACCCAGGTTTGGTGTGCTGGCAGCAACATTGGTGCTTGCGATAGGTACGGGAGTTCCGGCGGCGAGGCCCCAGGTTGGCGCGAAAGCAGCGAAGGCGGCCAATACGCCGATCGTGGCGTCTGGCCAGTCGGACACCGAGACACAGGATCAACTGATGAAGCTGCTGCGGCTGAGTCCAACGCTGACGACGGTCGTGGCGCGAGACCCATCTCTGCTCTCGGATCAGGCGTATGTGGCGCGATCCAATCCCGAGCTGGCGCAGTTTCTTGAGGTGCATCCGGAGGTGGTCCGCAACCCGGACTTCTATCTCTTCTCCCACCTTCCCAGAAAGAGAGGAGACCGGAGCGACCAGGCGCTGGAGCGAGCGATCTGGCCGGATCTGACGCCGGCGCCGGCACCGCGAGGTGTCGATTGGGGGTCTGATGTCGTAGGCCCGATTGCGGTTTGCGTGGGTTTTATCTGCATCCTGGGAGTGCTGCTGTGGCTGATCCGGATGCTGATGGAAAACCGGCGCTGGAACCGCATCTTCCGGCTGCAAACCGAGGTGCACACCAAGCTGATCGACCGTTTTGGGAACAACCAGGAGCTGCTGACGTATATGGGGACGGATGCAGGCAGGCGCTTTCTGGAAGCAGCGCCGATTCCTGTGAACTTTGACAACACCCAGCCCATGCCGGGGCCCCTGGCCAAGGTGCTGGCACCGCTGCAGATTGGCGTGGTGCTGACGCTGCTGGGCCTGGGACTGCTGGCCTTGCGCCACAGCATCCGCGATCTGGAGGCTCCGCTGCTGGTCTTCGGCATGGTGGTGCTCATGCCCGGGCTGGGGTTTATCCTCTCGGCAGGGATTACGTGGTTCCTCGCCGGCAGGCTGGGCCTGATGCCGGAAAAGCGGGATGGGCGAGAGCAGCAGTGAGCCCGGATGCTGCGCCGCACGGGACGGGAGCGTTTGCGCGTGAATTGGGAATATGTCATTCCGCAGGTGGACGGCGCCGACCGGGTGCAGGCCGCCGGGCCGCCGATGGATAGCGACGTGTTCGCGGGATTCTACTTGCGTTCGGCGCGGTCGCTTTGGGCCTACCTGGCGCGGGTATCCGGGAATCCGGCGCTGGCGGATGATCTCATGCAGGAGGCGTATTTGCGCTTTCTGGGGGTGACGCGCACACCGGACGGCGAAGTGGCATGCCGGCGCTACCTGTTTCGCATCGCGACCAACCTGCTGCGCGACCATTGGCGGCGTCCGCGAGCGACCTCGTTGGAGGACCTGCCGGAGGCCCTCTTTGCGGTATGCGATGGCAGTGGCCCCAGCGATGCGCTGACGATGCTGGGGCCGGCGTTGAAGCAGATGCGGCCGCGCGACCGGCAACTGCTGTGGCTGGCCTATGCGGAGGACTATACGCACAAGGAGATCGCGGAGATTACCGGCCTGGCAGCGGCCAGCGTTCGCCTGCTACTATTCCGCGCGCGGCGGAAGATGGCGCGCCTGCTGCGGGATCAGGCTCCGGCAGGAGGCGAGCAGGCATGACCATTGGAGCGTGCGGTCGCGAAAGAGAGTTGATCG
Source organism: uncultured Acidobacteriaceae bacterium (assembly GCA_963764735.1). Classification (GTDB taxonomy): domain Bacteria; phylum Acidobacteriota; class Terriglobia; order Terriglobales; family Acidobacteriaceae; genus Edaphobacter. Next base: position 2,030,715 of record CAVXTS010000002.1, on the reverse strand, counting down.
ACCTGCTGCGCAGCGGGCATTGGCCTCAGAGCTGCGACCCGGAGTTGCGTGCACATGTGGACGCCTGCAGCATGTGCCGCGACACTGTGGCCGTGCGGACCGCGTTGCAGGATGCCGCGGCAGAGTCGCGGGGCGCGGCGCGGCTGGAGTCGCCCAGCTTGCTGTGGTGGCGAGCGCAGTTGCGGCGGCGGAATGAGGCACTGGAGCGGGTGAACCGTCCGGTTGCGGGCGCACAGCGATTTGCGCTCGCTGTGAACCTGGTGGTTGCCGTGGCGCTGGTGGTGTGGTTGGCGCGGCAGACCGACCTCTGGCAGTCGTGGCTGGCGTCAATCCAGTCCAGTGTCTTCAGCCAGTGGTCGCTGGACTCGTTCGCGCAGGGTGGGAATCTGATGGTAGTGATTCCAGGCGTGGGAGTCCTCGCGCTGCTGGGCGGCGTGGCGGTTTTTCTGGCCACGGAGCGGTCCTAGGCGCCAGCGGGGATTCCCTCGCCTTTGCGCCTTGCGCCGTCTTCCGCAGGTTACAGGCGGGTGACGATATGTAGTCTGCGTGACGCAATCTCGTCACCGTCACATCGTCACTCGGCTGTTTCCCGCATTCTTCACTCTTCCGCGACCGCGAGATAACTCCCCACGTTTCAATCTCAAACTTGCCGACACCGCAACGCCATTGCGTTTGGCGCGGCACGTGCATTCTGTCTCTGCGTAATGCAGGATGGCGAACAATGCTGCGAATCAAACTCGACGAGAACGAAGACGAGATCGGCATGACGTTGGAAGGTCGCATCGCGGGGCCGGCGGTGACAGAGCTTAACCGAGCCTGGGAGGAAATGGCCCCGCGACTGACTGAGAAGCACTTGTGGATCGACCTGCGCCGGGTTATCCACTCGGATACCGCCGGCAAGCAGGTGTTGGGCGCGATCTACGCGCGCACCCACGCCAGGTTTTTGACCCGCACCTTATGGAGCGAGTCTCTTGCTCTGGAGATTATGCAGGGTTAGGCAAGGAAGAGTCGGTTTCGTTTCACGCGCCTACAAGGAGTGGAAACATGCTGCAGATCATGATTGAAGAAGGCGACGGGGAGATTCTGATTACGTTGGCAGGCTGCGTTGCGGGGCCGAACGTCGGCGACCTCTTCAGGGTCTGGGCGGAGTTGGCGCCGCAATTGAGAGGCAGGCGAGTGTCGATCGATCTACACGGCGTGACCCAGTGGGACCCGGCGGGCGTGCAGGCGTTGGGAGGGATTTACACGCGAACGAAGGCCAGGTTGCTGACGGATATATCGGACTGTCTCGCGCTGGAGATCATGTACGGCCAGGTGGACGGTGTTTTGGTGGACGCAAGCGAATGGGTTACGAACTGAGAATGGAGTGGTGCAGCAATGGCTTTTCAGGATGTTTCGTATAACGAGAGATTTATCACGCACGCCGTCAACATTGCGGACACCCTGGCCAATCTGGCCTACCTGATCGATGTCGATGCCGAGAACCCTGGGCTGGTTCGCCAATACGCGCGGGACGCTGACGAGCGCTTGCGCGCTCTCGCCAGCCTGCTGGGCGCGGTGGATTGCCGCGGCACGGTCACCTTCTGCCGGTAACCCTTCGATTGGCCGGTGGAGCAGGGTGCTGAGCGACGCGCTGCAACGTGGGTGACCAAATTCGTCCGACCGGGTCGGTCCCCAATATGCGACAATCGCTGCATTCCGGCCCCGTTTTCCTCCTCCCCTTACATTGCGTCCCCGGAGGTCTTACGATGCCAGATTCACCAGCGCCTGTCCTTACCCTTCAGGTCGAACCTTGTATCGGCGGCAACGCGGTCATTGTGCACTGCCACGGCCGCCTGGTTGCCGGAACCACCGACGTCCTCCGCTCCGGGATCGTCCCGCTCATCCCCACTTACAAGCGGATCATCCTCGAGCTCTCCGACCTGAGCCACACGGACAGCATGGGCCTCGGCACCCTGGTCCGCCTCTACGTCTCGACCAAGTCCGACGGCTGCAGCCTGGAACTCATGCATCTCAGCCAGCAGATTCGCAACCTGCTTGGCCTCACCAACCTGTTCGGCATCTTCACCGTAATCGGCGAACACGGCGTCAAGTTCATGTGATTCCGTGCCGGCGGTGCGGCTCTCTACCGCCCGTCCGGCGCAGGCACCATGACTGCGTTCGGGTCGACCTTCGGAATCCCGAAGTGCCCAGCCAGGTGCAGCAGGTCCAGCGGCCGCAGGTCGCCTGCCACCTGGACCAGGTTCAGGTCGCGCGTGCCCCGCACCAGCACGGTCACGTGATCGATGTTCGGGCCGGTAAAGTGCAGCCACACATCTGTGATCGCGGTACGCGCCTGGGCCTCGTTCGCGGGTTCCTGGTTCCCATTCACCAGGTGCTTCCAACCTGCGCGATGAAACTGGTCGACGATCTGCGCCATCGTCTCCGGTGTGTAAAACGCCGGCTCCTTGTACCGGTACATGTCGAAGCTGATGCTGGTCAGCGCCGCTACCGCGCGATCCGCGTCCAGACCGCCCTGCTGCAGCAGGCCCTGCGCCATTTGCATCTCTGAGCGGTCCAGCACGAACCCGGTGTGGGTTGCGGGCTGGTCGGCCAGCGTGTTCAGGCTCTCGACGATCCCCGGAGGCATCTGGGCTTCAACACCGGCACCGAATGCGACGGAGCCAAGCCCGGCCAAAGCCAACAGTGCGGCAGCAAAGGTCGTCGAACGCAGGCGAAAGGTCATGGCAGGACACTCCTTGCCTGTTTAGACACGTCCCACGCGCAGGAGTTACGAAGATCGGGCTGGTTTTTGTAGGTTAATCGGCCGCTTTGGGCGCAAAGTATCCGGTATGCGCGCGCACGTGGTAGCGCGGGTCGCGCGCCTGCAAGTAGATCGTGCGGAACGATCCGTCCTGCTTGAAGTTAGCCGGTGTGTACTCCAGCATGTACTGGCTCCTCAGCTCTTCCTCGATGCTCACGAACTCCGCGCCAATGTCCTCAATCCGCGTGGGAAAGAAAGCCCGGCCGCCGGTCGCGTCCGAGATTGCCTGCAGCACATCGTCGCCCTTGTCCTTGCTTGGGCTTACATTGGTGCTGATCGTATATACGGTCGTCTCTGCCCGCTGACACTCCTTGATCGCGTCCGACTCCAGTGCGTGGCTGTAGTTGTCGTCGCCGTCGGAGACCAGAATAATCGTCCTGCGCACCACCCCAGACTCGTGCAGCGTCAGCATCTGGTCCTTGCAGGTCGAATACAGCGCATCGAACAATGCCGTTCCGCCGCCCGGACGCAACTTCTTGATGCCCTGGTCCAGCAGCGAGATGTTGCCGGTGAATCCCTGCGCCAGGTCGACCTCGACGTCGAAACCCTCCACGAAGGCGCGGTCGTTCTGGTGCATCACCTGCAGCAGAAACGCAATCGCCGAATCCTGCTCGAACTCGAACCGCCCACGGATGGAACTGCTGGTGTCCAGCATGATGCCTACCCGCAGCGGCAGGTTTGTCTTCTCCTGGAAGCCAAGCACCTGCTGGGGGGGCCTGCCGTCGTCCAGCAATCCGAAGTCGGACTGCTTCAAGCCGGTAATGAAGTGACCCTTCTTGTCCGTCACCGTGAAGACAAGATCAACCTCGTTGACGCCGATCTTGATGGTGGGTGCTTCCACATCTTGCGTCGGCGCAGCCGCTCCGGGCTTCTGCGCTCCGGTGCCCGGTGTTGCGGGCGCCGATGCCGGTTTCTGCTGGGCGGGCGGTGTTTGAGCGGCCGGCGCGGACTGTCCATGCGCCTGCGGCGCTGCAGTTGTCCAAATCGTAAGCGCACACAACACGACAAGATGCTTGCCATTCATCGGGAGGCTACGGCGGATCGAGGTCAATAAGTTCACTTGCATGATTCTACCCAACAGTCGCACGCTCCGTCCTGATCTGCATCAGAAACTCCTCCAGTTCAACTGGCAGCGCAGCGTCGATCGCCACTCCCTTGCCTGTCCGCGGATGCGCGAACTCCAGGTGCGCGGCATGCAGAAAGTTCCGCTCCAGGTTCAGCGACGCACTCTCCGTTGGACGCTCTTTTTCGCCATCGCGCACAACGGGAACGATCAAACGCGGCGCACCGTACAGCGTGTCGCCCACCACGGGGTGGCCAAGCGACTGCATATGCACGCGTATCTGGTGCGTCCGCCCGGTCTCAATTCGCACCTCGATCAGGGTAAACGCGCCGTAGGGCGTCGCCAGCCGCTCCAGCACACGGACGTGCGAAATCGCGCTGCGGGCAGCGGAATCCGCTCGGCGCGTGGTCATGCGTGTCCGCCGCACCAGGTCCCGTGCCACCGGCAGGTTCACTGTGACGTTGTCTTTTTTCAGGTTTCCATGCACCAGCGCCACGTAGGTCTTCGCCACTCGCCGGCCGGAGAACATCTCGCCCAGCTTGCGATGGGTCGTGTCGTCCTTCGCCACCACAATCGCCCCGCTGGTCTGCTTGTCCAGCCGATGCACGATGCCGGGCCGCAGCTCGCCGCCCACTTCCGACAGCTTCGCCATGTGATGCAGCAGCGCATTTACCAGTGTTCCCTGATTCCGCGCGTCGTCGGTTTGTCCCGCGCCGGCATGAACCATCATGCCGGCCGGCTTGTTCACTACGGCGAGGTACTTGTCCTCGTAGAGAATCTCCAGCGGGATGTCTTCGGGCGTTGCGTGCAGCGGCTCAGGATGCGGGCTGCCCTCGATCTCGATTCGCTCGCCGCCGTGCAGCTTCTGTTTGGCCTTGCTTGCCACGCCGTCCACGCGCACTTGTCCGGCTTCGATCAGCAACTGCACTCGCGAGCGGCTGATATCCGGAATCGCCTGCGCCAGGTAGGCATCCAGCCGCATTCCTTCCGCGGCAGTGTCGGCCACAAACGTCCGCACGCCGCCCACTAGCTCCATATCCTCGTCGAGATCGAAGACCCGTGCTGCGGCCGCAGGCTCCGCTTCAACTCCCCGCGTGGCCCGATATTCGGCCTTCACCGAACGTCGCCGGTGGCCTTTGGGCAGCATGTGTTTAGAGGGCATGGGCGTGGTTTCGAAGAAGAAGAGCAAAAACCGACCCGCGGGGCCGTGGGGTTGAGCGCTGGTGAACCCGTCCTAAGACGGCGGGACCCTGCCGTGGCTCTTTAGGCATTCCGGACTGGCGGACAGCACACCGAGCCATGTATACGAGCAAGATCCCTGTTCATTGAATGTTGGTTCAACCAGCGTTATTCCCCCCCACCTGCTTAGCAGGCCGGTTCTTAGGTTGGATGCTACCCGCGAACCTTCAGATTGGCAAGTCGAGCGAGCTTTACCGGTCCTTAGTCGCCAGCAACGGGCCGCGACTAGTTCCCGCCGGCAGCGGCGTGGTCAGATGCTTTGAACTTCTTCTTTTCCGCGTCGTGTGCCTTGTTCAGCAGCTTCTTGATCTCGCCCTCGACGTTGGCGCCCGATCCCATCTGCACGCTCTGCAGCACACCGTCCGTATCGATGGAGAAGTAGTGCGGAATAGCGTTGACGCCGAAGGCCCGGCCCAGAGCTCCGTCAGCGTCCCGGTACTGCGTCCAGGTCATGTTGTTCTGGCGGATAAAGTTCTTCCATGCGGCTTCGTCTTTGTCGCTGCTGATACTAAGCACCACCAGCGGTTGATCGGCAAACCTCTGCGCAATTCTCTGGATTTCTGGTAACGATTCACGGCAGGGCCCACACCACGTCGCCCAGAAGTCCAGCAGCACGACCTTGCCATTCATGTCGTCCAGCGAAAACTGCTCGCCCGTGGTGGTAATGACCGTGAAGGGCGGCGCCATGCGCATTGCGGCAAGGCGCGGGTCTTCGATGAAGTGCTGCGCGCGCGCACGGTAGCGATCGGATTCGCCGGCCAGGTCAACGTACTTCGCAAACATCGCGCCGGCGTCCGTGTCGCGCCCCAGCATCGCCAGCACACGGCCTTCGCTATAGATTGCTGCTAACGCACCCGGGGAGAGCGCAAGCGCCGCGCGGAAGGAAGCATCGGCCTCCTTTAGCTGTTCGGGCCTCGGGTTGTCGTTGTCGGACTGCAGCAGCGCTTGGCCGCGCTGAAAGTTGGCCTGATACTTGTCGCGCGGCTCGGTGGAGACTGCCTCAAGTCGGGTTGCCGTTTCGACCACGTCATCCCACCGCGAGAGACCGATCTGGCGGGTCAGGATCTGGCGCAGGCATTCCAGGCATCCGCCTTTGGCGATCTTGTTGGCATTTTTCCATAGGCCCAGTTGCTCCTCGGCGGACCCTCGGCGGCTCTTGGCTTCGGCCAGGGCCTTTTGAAACTTAGAGTCGTCAAGGTAGGCCGGAGTCGCCGGTTTCGCGGATGCGCCTGTTGCTGCTGCATCTGGGGACAAAGGCTCAATCCCCGCAGTCGTTATTGGCCGGGTCGCGGACGCCGCGGGCTGGGGCGTCAGCCCCGTCATATCCCTGATGGTCAGATCGAGAGGAACCTGGAACAGGGATGCCGGAGGCTCGGTGCGGTCGATGTGGCTGTAGCGATAGGTTGACCTTCCCAGGCCGGACTGATCAACGATCGACAGCAATGTAAGGCGAAGGTCGGGCGCATACCAGCTTTCGACCATCTGCTGACTGTTGTAGTTGTCGCCCCGGGTATGCAGCGTGGGCACACCTTCAATTTGAGGCGCATTCGCTGCCACGGGTACGCTCGCTGCAGTCGCTGGGGCAGGTTCCTTGAGAGCAAATTGTTCCACGGTGTCGCCGGGAATCCAGTGGTAGTGCAGATGAGCGACGAAGTCGAGGATGTCCACGGTCGGCGGCCGGTCGGGGTAGGTGATCTCCGACCGGACGCGGCCTGCCGAATCGCGAAAGAACTTCTCTTCCGCGTGATATGGCGTGGGATCGGAGGAATTGGCATCGGGCTCGTAGTCCAGAGTGCGGGTGGCCGAAACGGGCTCGCCTACCGCGTGTGGACCGTACTCCAGGGCCAGAATGTGGCGACGCGCCGGAACCGGAGCAGGCGCCACACCAAGACTCGCAGCCACCTGCGCTCGTGCCTGGGCTGACGCGGAGGCGTGTATCGGGACGGCTTCACTCTTGCCGGGGATTTCGAAGTTGACCTCGGCGTTTATTTGAACGGCTACCGGCTTGCCGTTTTCCATCGCCGGCTTGAACCGGTACTGCCGGACAGCGTCGACCGCCTTCTCGTCCAGTCCCATGCCTACGCCGCGTATTACGTGCACGTTCTGCGGCACGCCGCGCTGGTCGACGATGAAGTTGACCAGGACGATCCCGCCCGCGCCTTTCTGGCGCGCCTCCTCGCTAAACTGTGCGTCGACCGTGTGGGTCACTGCGGGAGCGGATACATCACCGCCAACCTTGCGAATCGGGCCGCCTGCATAGCTTCCGCCTCCACCGTTGCTGCCGGTGTCAGTTGCCGCGCCGGCAGCGGGGGAATTCTGCGCGGGTGCGCGGGTTGAACCAAGGATAGAAATCGAAACAGACAGCAACGCCGAAACAAGCTGCAACGAGCCCGGACGCATGGCAGATCTCCGCGCAACGAAAGCCACAAATCGATTGTGGCCCCATCATTGACCCGAGCGCGACAAATATCAATGGAAATATCAGGAGAACCTTGCGCACGCCGCGGGACGGGGCCGGACCGCCTTAGTTCGCCTTGGCCGCCAACGTTGCTGTCTGCGCAGCCTTCGCCCTGGCCACCAGCTTCTTCAACTTGCCCTCCACATCCGAACCCGACCCCATCATCTCCGACGTCAGCACGCCGTCGCTGTCGATGGTGAAGTAGTGAGGAATTGCATCGACACCGAACCGCTTGCTCAACTCATGGTCGGCGTCGCGATACTGCATCCAGGTCATCTCATTCTTCGCGATGAAGTCCTTCCACTTCGCCGCGTCGTCGTCCCAGCTCACGCTGAGAATCACCAGCGGCTGTCCGGCAAACTCTTTGGCGATCTTCTTCATGTGCGGTAGCTCTTCGTTGCACGGCCCGCACCACGTCGCCCAAAAGTCGACCAGCACCACTCGGCCACCCATCTCATCGAGCGTGAACTTCGACCCATCCAACGCCGTAACCGTGAACGCGGGCGCGTGTTTGGCAAACGACGCTGCCGGGTTCTCCGCAAAATGCTGCGCGCGAATATAGCTCGGGTCTTTCGGCGAGGCTCCCGCCACGCTGGCCAGAAACTGCTCCCGCGCCGCGTCCATCTGTCCCATCCGCGCCAGCACCGTTCCATCCAGAAACCGGGCCGGAACATTCTTTGCATAGTCGGCGATCGCCGCCTGCAGCGCTTCATGGGTCGCCTGCAGTTGCGCCGGCTTGGGCTTGTCGCCGCCCTCCAGGTAGAGCGCTTGTCCCAGCAGATATTCCGCCATGGACTTATCGACCGGGTCGGTTGACATTGTCACCAGTTGGCCGGCGTCCCTGGCAGCATCCTTGGCTTCGCCAGTCTTCAACTCCAGCGCAATCGCCTCCTGCAGGCACTCCGCGCATTTGCCTCCTGCGATCTTGTTCGCCTTCTTGTAGGCGTCAGTCGCGAAATTCAACTGTCCGGTCGCGGCCAGCTTCTTCGCGTCCGCAATCGCCGAGGCATAGTGAGGATCGGCTTCGTAAGCTGGGCGAGGCGAGCGTGTGGCGGCGGCCGGCTGGCCGTAACTGGCACGCACAAGGACAAACAGGCAGAGGAATAGCAGCGGCAAGGCGACTCGCAACCGATACGCACGCATGGGGATAGCTCCGGAAAACCAGATTCTTGGGTTCCCCCAGAATCATCCTCCAAACGGGAGAGAATCTCAACAGAATACGGTGGCGCGTTCTGCTATCTGGCGATGCCGGCAATGGGCTGCAAAGCCCTGCTGCCCGGATCACTCAATCCCTTGGGTTCTGCACAGCTTTCCCACAGAATGCGGCTTGCCGGGCCGGGTTTCGACTGTTACTCTGGTTCAGTCCCAGTTGGCCGCGTAGTTGGACAATGGAGTTCTGTCCATTTGCAACGGAGCTGGAAATGCGGTAGAATGGTTTTGGTAAGAGAAGTACCTGCTTCGCACCTCGGCATGATTGGGTGGCTTTGGGAGACCTGGCTGCTTGCAGAGGGAACGACGGAGCGCAGTCCAAGCGTTTGATCGCGGTCATAAGCCTGGAAGTCAGGGCTGGCCGGAGTCCAAACCCAAGCCACTGCAATTGAATATGAGAAGCATAGGAGCTGAGTGCTCCGCGCCCGTTTTTCGGGCGTCTGGTTATTTTGACTTTTAGCGCTGTGCGAACAGCTCCGCCATGGAACTCCAGTCGGGCAGGGTGAGCAGGAAAGCGAATTTCTCCAAGAAAAATCGCCATTTTGCTTGACATGCCACTCAAGTTCAGATAACCTCAAAAAGTTCGCGCAAAACGTCACTCGCTTCTGAGTGACCCTCGAGAGCCGGGTAACCCACGCAAAATGTGAGGTTTAACTCAGGAACTAAGTTGGTCGAGGGTCGTTCCGGGGTTTTACTCCGGATCAGCAAGCAAGCCAACAGACGATTTCAACAGCGCACCAAGTTCGAGGACACACGGCTTTGGTTTGCAAAAGCCTGCCGAGTCCTTGATCCAAAGCTGCCCGCTCAGGCGGATAGCAGTTCGGATCTTTGACAACATAGTTGAACGTGCCAGTCGTGAGATGATGCGAGATCGGTTTAGTCATTCTCACTAGTTATAACTACCCGCTCTTTCGAGCAGTGGGTAGCGCTCGATCCATCCCGACCCCTGTCGCGGGTGGCGAGCAAACCAAGATTAAACGAGAGTTTGATCCTGGCTCAGAATCAACGCTGGCGGCGTGCCTAACACATGCAAGTCGCACGAGAAAGTGGAGCAATCCATGAGTAAAGTGGCGCACGGGTGAGTAACACGTGAATGATCTACCTCCGAGTGGGGAATAACTGAGAGAAATCTTAGCTAATACCGCATAATACCCACGGGTCAAAGCAGCAATGCGCTTGGAGAGGAGTTCGCGGCCGATTAGCTAGTTGGCGGGGTAATGGCCCACCAAGGCGATGATCGGTATCCGGCCTGAGAGGGCGCACGGACACACTGGAACTGAAACACGGTCCAGACTCCTACGGGAGGCAGCAGTGGGGAATTTTGCGCAATGGGGGAAACCCTGACGCAGCAACGCCGCGTGGAGGATGAAATCCCTTGGGATGTAAACTCCTTTCGATAGGGAAGATTATGACGGTACCTATAGAAGAAGCCCCGGCTAACTTCGTGCCAGCAGCCGCGGTAATACGAGGGGGGCGAGCGTTGTTCGGAATTATTGGGCGTAAAGGGTGCGTAGGCGGTTTGACAAGTCTAATGTGAAATCTATGGGCTCAACCCATAGTCTGCATTGGAAACTGTCGGGCTTGAGTATGGGAGAGGTGAGTGGAATTTCCGGTGTAGCGGTGAAATGCGTAGATATCGGAAGGAACACCTGTGGCGAAAGCGGCTCACTGGACCATTACTGACGCTGAGGCACGAAAGCTAGGGGAGCAAACAGGATTAGATACCCTGGTAGTCCTAGCCCTAAACGATGATCGCTTGATGTGGCAGGTACCCAATCCTGCCGTGTCGAAGCTAACGCGATAAGCGATCCGCCTGGGGAGTACGGTCGCAAGGCTGAAACTCAAAGGAATTGACGGGGGCCCGCACAAGCGGTGGAGCATGTGGTTTAATTCGACGCAACGCGAAGAACCTTACCTGGGCTCGAAATGTACCGGAATCCGGCAGAAACGTCGGCGTCTAGCAATAGACCGGTATATAGGTGCTGCATGGCTGTCGTCAGCTCGTGTCGTGAGATGTTGGGTTAAGTCCCGCAACGAGCGCAACCCTTATCTTCAGTTGCTACCATTTAGTTGAGCACTCTGACGAAACCGCCTCGGATAACGGGGAGGAAGGTGGGGATGACGTCAAGTCCTCATGGCCTTTATGTCCAGGGCTACACACGTGCTACAATGGCCGGTACAAACCGCTGCAAACCCGCGAGGGGGAGCTAATCGGAAAAAGCCGGCCTCAGTTCGGATTGGAGTCTGCAACTCGACTCCATGAAGCTGGAATCGCTAGTAATCGTGGATCAGCATGCCACGGTGAATACGTTCCCGGGCCTTGTACACACCGCCCGTCACATCACGAAAGTGGGTTGCACTAGAAGTCGGTGCGCTAACCGCAAGGGAGCAGCCGCCCAAGGTGTAATTCATGATTGGGGTGAAGTCGTAACAAGGTAGCCGTAGGAGAACCTGCGGCTGGATCACCTCCTTTCTAAGAGAGAACGTTCCGGATCGTCATCGGCGCCCCGCGATTGCGGGCAAGCCTTCGAGCTTGAGTCGGGACCAGGCCGGACACCATTCGGTAAGGCTTCGGCCTCGCCGGATGAGCCTGAACTAAACCTTCTCTTTTTCGCATTTCATCAACACCGATGGTCCTTGGCGGCGTAGCTGCCATGCACGTTCAACTGTGTCCTCGAAACCTTTCGAGAGAGCTCGATTCAGAGCAGCCTGCGCGCCTGCCGCAATCTCCAGAAGAGATCCGGCCCGGCGCTGTAGAGTCGGGCCTGTAGCTCAGTTGGTTAGAGCGCACCCCTGATAAGGGTGAGGTCGGTAGTTCGAATCTACCCAGGCCCACCACCTTTATCTCAACTATCAGGATCGATATACTGGTAGCTACGGGGCTGTAGCTCAGTTGGGAGAGCACCTGCTTTGCAAGCAGGGGGTCAGCGGTTCGATCCCGCTCAGCTCCACCACTTCTCGACAAGGCATGTTTGACCAAGCGAAGCCTGCTTGAGGTTGAGTTTCTATGCGCCGCATAGAGATTGAGCCTTGAGCAGAAATGTTCAAGCCGCCCCAGGGCGCGAAGCGACAAGGCTGTCGCTCATATGATTTTTGACAACTGAATAGATTGGGTAAATATAACTACAAGGCTGAGCAGCTTACTGCTTTCCGGGTTGTTTCCGGCGAGTAAGTGCTGTCAATCAGTGTTGAGTGTCTTTAGAATATTCGTTCCCGCAACCAGATCCCGCAAGCTGAGATCGACGTCGCGAGGAACAGGCGTGGACTTATCAAACGTAGATTGCTTGACTCGTTGTAGAGGTAGTCTCTCTGCTGCGTGCGAGTAAATTCTATGGTCAAGCTACTAAGGGCGCACGGTGGATGCCTTGGCAGAAACAGGCGATGAAGGACGTGGCAAGCTGCGATAAGCTTCGGGGAGCCGCACACAGGCGTTGATCCGGAGATTTCCGAATGGGGAAACCCACCTGGGCAAAACCCAGGTATGTCCCAATGAATAAATAGTTGGGAACAGGCGAACGGAGGGAAGTGAACCATCTCAGTACCTCCAGGAGGAGAAAGAAACCTCGATTCCGATAGTAGTGGCGAGCGAAATCGGAACAGCCCAAACCCGTGTCATTTCGGTGACTCGGGGGTTGTAGGGCCGGCAATAGTAGAGTTACCAATCTGGTCGATAGCTGAAGCCTTTGGAAAAGGGCTCCATAGAGGGTGACAGACCCGTAGGCGAAATTGATCCAGACTCGAAGCCGGTACCTGAGTAAGGCGGGGCACGAGAAACCCTGCTTGAATCCACGGGGACCATCCCGTAAGGCTAAATACTCGTTTCTGACCGATAGTGAACCAGTACCGTGAGGGAAAGGCGAAAAGCACCCCATTGAGGGGAGTGAAAAGTACCTGAAACCGTGTGCCTACAAGCAGTGGGAGGACTATGGCCGAAAGGCAATGTCTGACCGCGTGCCTATTGCATAATGAGCCGGCTAGTTATTCTTGTCAGCAAGGTTAAGCGTGAGCGAGCCGCAGCGAAAGCGAGTCTGAATAGGGCGTTCAGTTGGCAGGAATAGACGTGAAGCGAGATGATCTACCCTTGGCCAGGTTGAAGGTGAGGTAACACTCACTGGAGGACCGAACCGGTGTTTGTTGAAAAAAGCTCGGATGAGCTGAGGGTAGGGGTGAAAGGCTAATCAAATTTCGTGATAGCTCGTTCTCTCCGAAATAGCTTTAGGGCTAGCGTCGTGTGATTTGGATCGGTGGTAGAGACATGGATGGACTAAGGGGCTTTCCGGCTTACTGAATCCAACCAAACTTCGAATGCCGATTACAACCAGCACGGCAGTCAGACTGTGGGGGCTAAGCTTCACAGTCGAGAGGAAAACAGTCCAGACCGCCAGCTAAGGTCCCAAAATTACAGTTAAGTGGGAAAGGAAGTCAGAACTCTCAGACAGCCAGGAGGTTGGCTTAGAAGCAGCCATCCTTTAAAGAAAGCGTAATAGCTCACTGGTCAAGAGGTCTGGTGCCGACAATACAACGGGGCTAAAACTGTATACCGAAGCTGCGGATGCACCGCAAGGTGCGTGGTAGGAGAGCATTCTGTCGTGGATGAAGCGCAACTGGGAAGATGCGTGGACATTACAGAAGAGACCCTGCCGGCATAAGTAGCGATAAGGAAGGTGAGAACCCTTCCCGCCGAAAGTCTAAGGTTTCCTGAGGAAGGTTAATCCGCTCAGGGTTAGTCGGTCCCTAAGCCGAGGCCGAAAGGCGTAGGCGATGGATGTCTGGTTAATATTCCAGAACTCCCGATTTTTCGTTATTACGATGGGGTGACGCATAAGGATAGGCAGGACCTCCTATGACTATGGGGTTCGATACGCGTAAGCTGGTTTCTCTAGGCAAATCCGGAGAGGCTTAACAGTGAGGCGTAAAGTAGTAAGCCGTATGGCTGAAAGCTGCTGATTTCATGGTGCCAAGAAAAACCTCTAAGGAGAGAGATTGGGAACCGTACCACAAACCGACACAGGTAGACGAGGAGAATATCCAAAGGCGCTCGAGTGAAGGCTTGTTAAGGAACTCGGCAAATTAGACCCGTAACTTCGGGAGAAGGGTCGCCCCCTGGGTGAAAGCCTGGAGGGGCCGCAGTAAAGCGCGAACGGCGACTGTTTAACAAAAACACAGGTCTCTGCAAAGTCTAAAACGACGTATAGGGGCTGACTCCTGCCCGGTGCCGGAAGGTTAAAAGGAGAGGTTAGCCGCAAGGCGAAGCTTTGAATTGAAGCCCCGGTGAACGGCGGCCGTAACTATAACGGTCCTAAGGTAGCGAAATTCCTTGTCGGGTAAGTTCCGACCTGCACGAATGGAGTAACGATCGTTCGACTGTCTTAACGAGTTGCTCGGCGAACTTGTAGTACCGGTGAAGATGCCGGTTACCCGCAGCTAGACGAAAAGACCCCGTGCACCTTTACTATACTTTTACTATGAGTTACGGCTCTTGCTGCGCAGGATAGGTGGGAGGCTTAGATACCGGACTTTTGGGTTCGGTGGAGCCAACGGTGAGATACCACCCTGCGAGTGTTGTGATTCTAACCTCCTTCCCTCATCGGGAAGAGGGACATAGTAAGACGGGTAGTTTGACTGGGGCGGTCGCCTCCTAAATTGTAACGGAGGCGCGCGAAGCTACACTCAGGTCGTTTGGAAATCGACCGTCGAGTGCAAAGGCATAAGTGTGGTTAACTGCGAGACCTACAAGTCGAGCAGATGCGAAAGCAGGCCTTAGTGATCCGGTGGTTCTGTATGGAATGGCCATCGCTCAACGGATAAAAGGTACGCCGGGGATAACAGGCTGATCGCTGCCAAGAGTTCATATCGACGCAGCGGTTTGGCACCTCGATGTCGGCTCATCACATCCTGGAGCTGTAGAAGGTTCCAAGGGTTAGGCTGTTCGCCTATTAAAAGTGGTACGTGAGCTGGGTTCAGAACGTCGCGAGACAGTTCGGTCTCTATCTGCTGTGGGCGTAGGAGATTTGCAGAGGGCTGTCCTTAGTACGAGAGGACCGGGATGGACGAACCTCTTGTGTTCCAGTTGTCCTGTCAAGGGCACGGCTGGGTAGCGAAGTTCGGTTGTGATAACCGCTGAATGCATATAAGCGGGAAGCACGCTCTAAGATGAGATCTCCCAACCCAAAAGGGAAATGAAGGGCCCTGGAAGACCACCAGGTTGATAGGCTGGAGGTTGAAGCGCAGTAATGCGTGTAGCTTACCAGTACTAATCGCCCGTTCGGCTTGTCCATAGAATTTACTCTGCGCAGTGAGTAAGTCCACTGTTCTAAGTTCATTCAACACAAGCCCTGTAGTTATCCCAAGACGCTTGCAACAAGACGTCTAATCCCAATCTATTCAGTACTGAAAAATCGCGTGAGCGAGATTTCTTTGACATACAAGGTGCAGAAGCAGATCCTTCGCGCCATGCGCTCAGGATTTCGGCTTCGGGCGTAAACGCCCTCAATGCGCCTCAATTTGCCGGTGAGTTTACTACGAGGGTCACACCCGTTCCCATCCCGAACACGGAAGTTAAGCCTCGTCGGGCCGATGGTACTGCACGCGTAAGTGTGTGGGAGATTAGGTGATCGCCGGCATAATATCAAGCAGTAGCCCCACCCTGACCGGTGGGGCTTTTTGCTGCTCCCAGACCATGCGGAATCGTAATCACAGGGCACGTCGCGTGGGCCAGAAGTTGATAGGCGAAGCTGGTGTGAAGGTGGTGGCCAAGTTGCGTCTGGGTGTGTACCCCCAGCACGATCACTCCGGCGTTCTGCGTTCGGGCGCGTTCGATGATCTGGTCAATCGCCATGCCTCGGTCCAGATGGAAAGAGGGCATGGTCCACGCCGAGGTTGCGTCGGGAAGCACCTGTTTGATCGTCTCGCAATACTGCTCCGCCAGAAGGCGGCGGAGTTTCGGATTATATTCGGCGATCGCTGGGATCAGTTGGCATACATCGACAGCGGCATGAAATTCCTTGCCGAGAAAATCCGCGTAGGGAGCGGCTGCGGTTGCTTCCGGAGTGAAATCCGAGAAGTACAGGATCTCTTTGAAATGCAGGCCAGGATCGACTCCACCCAGCACGTGGGCTCCGACCGTCATGGTAGGGCAGCTTGCCGAGAGAAGGATATTCTCCGTGTTGGAACCGATCAGCAGATGCTCCAGTCCACGATGCACGCCATGGATACCGAGCACCAGCAGGTCCGCCGAATGCACACCAACCGCACGCAGAATGACCTCACTGGGAATACCATCTTCCACGCTCGTTTCCACTTCCAGTCCCCTTAGCCGCACGCCGCGGGCCATCGCTTCAACTCGTTCAATGGCTGCGACTCGGCTAACGCATGGCTGGGATTTCAGCACTTCGGCTTCCCTGGCCGGGGACTGTAGCTCCACGGCATGCAGGATCGTGATGGCCGCATGGAAGTGGCGCGCGAACGCCACAGCGAAGTCGAGCGCAAGCCGCGAGCTCTCCATGAAATCGGTCGCGTACAGGATTCGTCTGATTGCCGGCCTTGTGACCATATCGCTTTTCCTTTCTTGCTCAACAGCACCAGGGGTTACGATCCGCTCTGGAAACGCAGCGCCGCCAGATCCGCCTCATAGTCAAACCGCGCGTTCGCATCCGCAATCTGCGCTTGGGTTTGTTGCAGTTGCGCCTGGCTCAACTCCACAATCGAGCTCAACCCCAGGCGATAGCGCGTGTCCGCCAGGTCGAGTGCCGTGTTCGCCTGCTGCAGCAGTGCAGCCGTCACGCTCATCCGCTGCTGGGCCGTGTTCATCGCCAGCCATGCGGTGCGGACGTCGCGAACAATGCGGTCCAGCAACACGCGGCTCTGTTCATCCGACGCCTGGGCCCGCAGGTTCGCCTCGCTCGCCTCCGCGTGGAACTTGAAGCCATTGAAGAGCGGTACACTGACGTTCACTCCCGCCGCCCCATACCAGTTTGTGCTGAAGTACTGGCTTGAGCCTACGGGTGTGCCGCCAATCACGCCTAGCCCGGAAACAGTCGGCAGCAACTGGTCGCGTTGGGCGCGCGCAAAGCGCACGTCAGCATCGTGGCTCAGCTTCAGAGCCATCAAATCGGGGCGTTGCTGCAAGGCCAGCGCAATCACCGCATCTGCCGAAGGCGCAACCGGCGCCGGCGCAGCAGGGTCATCGACCAGCTGATACTGGGTGTCGTTCGTCGTCCCCAGTACCTCATTCAGGCCGGCCATCGCGGCATCGTATTGACTCTGCGAATCCAGTTGCAGCAGCTGCGCCTGCGACAGGTTTACCTGCGCAAAGCTTTGATCAAGGGTTGACTTCAGCTTCGCCGTGGTCATCGCATTCACCTGATCGCTGACTTGCTGTCGAGCATTGACGGTGCTCTTCGCGACTGCCAGCGTCGCCTGCGCCTCGAGCGCCCGGTAGAACGCAAAGTCCGCCGCCAGCGCAATGTCCTCGCGCGACGCTTGCGCATTCTGGTCCGCTGCCTTCGCTTCGAGATTGGAGGAGGCGACCAGGTTTCGCGTCCGGCCGAAGTCCGTGATCAACTGGCTTAGCGTGATTCCCGCGCCGACGTGATACAGCAGCGCAGAAGCGGTCAATGCCCCAGTCGACAACCGGCTTCCCTCTTCCGCGTCCACACCAGTTACATTGCCGTTTAGGTTGGGCAACTCCGCCGAGCGGCTCTCCCGGACCACCTGTTTCTCCGCCAGCGCGGTCAGCGCCGCTACCCGGATCCGTGGATTGTTCTTCAGCGCAAGCTGCTCCGCCTGCTGGCGCGTCAGCGTTTCTCCGCCTGCAGGCGCCGGAGGATTTGTTGCGGCAGGGTTGCCGGCGGCCGTCGCCGGCAGCGGCATCGGCGTCTGTGCCGCGGCCTGAAGTCGCGGAGCATCCGGCAGATCCCGCGTGTTCCCCTGCGCCCTGGCAGCCACGGCGCAGCACAACAAACAAAGTGGAAGAAATGCGATTTGCTTACGCATGGATCACCTCGCCCGATGCGGTGTCTTCCTCGCGGGCTTCTTTTCTGTGAATCAGCAGATAGGCTGCCGGCACCAGGTAGACCGTGATGAATCCGGAGGAGATGATCCCGCCGAGAATAGCGCGCGCCAGCGACGCATATTGCTCGCTCCCCGGCTCCAGCGCGAGCGCCATCGGGATCAACCCCAGCACGGTCGCCAGAGTCGTCATCAGGATCGGCCGCAACCGCATCGAGCAGGCATCCGAGATCGCTCTGCGAATGGGCATGCCGCCGGCTCGCAGCGTGCCCACGAACTCAACAATCAGAATGCTGTTCGACACCGCGATGCCCGCCATCATAAGCACGCCCATCAGCGACATCACGTTCAGCGTCGTGCCCGTCGCAAGCAGCAGCAGCACAACGCCTGCAAACCCAGGCGGAACCGCAAGCAGGATAATGAACGGATCGGAGAACGAAGCAAACTGCGCCATCAGAATCAGATAGACCAGCACGATGGCGAGCACAAGGCCTATGGCGAAACTCTTGAACGACTCCTGCATGCTGGCAACCGCGCCGCCGACGTTCACCGTGATGTTGGAGGGGTGATGCAGCCCCGCGAGCACGTGGTTGACATCCTCATCGACCCGGCTAAGGTCTTCCTTCTTCGGCATCACGTAGATGTCGAAGCTGCGCCGCAACTGGTAATGGTCGACTTCGGTCGGAGTATTGATCGGAGTGATCGACGCCAGTGACTCCAGTGGAGTCGTGGTTGCCGCACCAGGCGCGCGCAGCGGAATCTGCTTGAAGTCTGTCAGCGTCTTGATCTCATTCACCGGATACTGCACGCTCAGAAAATAGTTGTTCCCGGTCTTGGGATCCACCCAGAAGCTCGGTGCGATCATCGTGTCGGATGTCAGTGCCGTGATCACGTCGTCAATCGCGGCCTGCGGCGAAATCCCAAGCAGCGCCGCGTGTTCCCGATCGATATTCAACTCCAGTCCGGGGTAGTCCAGATCCTGCGGAATCAGCACATCGTCCACCGTACTCAGCTTGCGTACCTTTGCCGCCACCGTCTGAGCGTACGCAAACGTGCTGTCCATGTCGCTGCCGCCGATGCGGATGTCGATGGGTGCAGGTTGTCCTTGATTCACCACCGAATCCACCAGCCCGCCGGTCTGGAAGTAGGTGTTCACCTCCGGAAAGTCCTGAGCGAACCTCTCGCGCAGGCGCT
Organism: uncultured Acidobacteriaceae bacterium; assembly: GCA_963764735.1. Taxonomy (GTDB): domain Bacteria; phylum Acidobacteriota; class Terriglobia; order Terriglobales; family Acidobacteriaceae; genus Edaphobacter. The sequence goes on along the minus strand of CAVXTS010000002.1, from coordinate 2,011,740 downwards.
GCATGTAGATATAGCTGCTGGTCTTGTGGTCTTCCTTCAGGCTCACCTGGATAAATGCGGTGTGCATCCCGGAGTTGCTGGTATAGATAGCGGAGAGATCCGGCGTAATGCCGATGTTGGAAACGATCATGTTCATGTCGTCCGCTGAGACGACCTTGCGAATGTCATCTTCCATCTTCGCCACGTACTCGTCTGAGACCTCGATGCGCGTCCCCGGGGGGACCTTTACATTGACGACGAACTGGCCGGGGTCGGTGCGGGGAAAGAATGCCTTGCCCATGGCCGGGTACAGCATTACGCCCAGCAGGACAATAAGCATCGAGCCGCCTACCACCAGCACCGGCCGCTTCAGCGAGAACGCGACGCCGCGGTTGTAGCCCTCCAGCAGCCGCTGGAACTGATGATTGAACCGCTCCACCACTCGCCGAAAGAGGCTGGGTTGGGTCTGGCTCTCTTCCGCTGCGGCCAGGTCCTCTTCCCTCGCCTCGACCGTGGGATGCGTGTGGGATGCGTCAATGCGAATGAACTTCGCGCAGAAAAGCGGCACCACCGTCATGGCCACAATGTAGGACGCGAACAGCGCCAGCACAACGGCCAGCGCCAGCGCCGTAAACAGGTACTTGCTGACGCCGAAGAGCAGCAGCACAGGAAAGAACACGATACTGGTCGAGCAGGTAATCGCCAGCAGCGCCAACTCCACTTCCTTCCCGCCCCGTTCCGACGCCACAATCGGGTCTTCTCCCATCTCCATGTGCCGGAAGATGTTTTCCAGCACCACCACCGAGTTGTCGATGATGCGCGAAAGCGCCAGCGCCAGGCCGCCCAGCACCATGGTATTGATGGTGCTCGCCCCCATGCTCAGGGCGAGGAAGGTAACCAGGCAGCTGATCGGGATCGACAGCAGTACGCTGATCGTCGCGCGCACATTTCCCAGGAACAGCAGGATCATCAGCGCGGTCAGCAGCAGGCCCATCGTCCCTTCGTTAATGACGTTCTTCACCGCCAGCTTCACAAATGCCGACTGGTCGAAGACGACATTGGTTTTCAACGCGGACGGAATATCCAGCAGGTGGGAGACCGCCGCCCGGATGCCGTTCACAATGCTGATGGTGTTGGATCCGCCCCCTTGCTTCAGCACCGGAATGTACACCGAGTGCTGTCCGTCGACACGCACGATGTTGTACTGGAGTTGGCCGGCATCCTCCGCCTTGCCCACGTCGCCCACCAGAACGTTCTCACCCACCTGTCCCTGTTTGTCGGTCTTGATCGGCATGGCGTTGATCTCGTCGACCACCGGAACCTGGCTGTTCGCATAGATGTTGTAGTCCTTGGTGCCAATGCGCACGTCGCCGGCCGGCAGAATCAGGTTCGACTCATTCACTGAGCGCACCACGTCCATCACCGACAACTGGTGGGCCTCCAGCTTCACCGGGTCAACATAAATCTGGATCTGGCGATAGGTGCCGCCATACGGTTGCGGCACGGAGGCGCCCGGAACGTTCGCGATCTGGTTGCGCACCGCAAACTGCGCCAGGTCCTTCAATTGCGTTTGGTTCAACCCCTGGCCTTCCAGCGTCACCAGGCACACCGGCAGGTTCGCCGCGTCGTACTTCAGCACCACCGGCGGCAGCGTCCCCGGCGGAAGCCGCCGCAGGTTCGCCATCGCCAGGTTGGAGATGTTGCTCACCGCGGAGTTCGCATCCGTTCCCGGCTGGAAGTAAATCTTGATCAGGCTCACGCCCGGCAGCGAACGTGACTCGATGTGGTTGATGTTGCTCCCCAGCGTAAAGAAGCGTTCGTAGCTGTCGGTAATGTCTGCTTCAATTTGCTGCGGCGGCATGCCGGAATAGAACGTCGCCACCACCACCACCGGAATATTGATCTCCGGGAACAGGTCCACCGGCATGCGCGCCACCGTGGTAATGCCCACCACCACCACCATCAGGCAGAACATCAGAATGAAGAACGGATACTTGATCGCAAAGGAGGACATTACTGACCCACCTCCTGCGCAGCCGTGGGAATAAACGCAGCCCGAGGAGAAACCGTCTCGCCTGCCTGGTAGTTGGTCTGCCCCGAGGCAATCACGCGCTCGCCTTCCTGCAGTCCTCCCGCAATCTCATCCTCATTCGCCGTTTGTATTCCCAGCACCACAGCTCGTTTCTCCACCTGGTTCGCGGCGTTCACCACCAACACATACGTCTGGTCGCCGTTCTGGACCACCGCCTGCGCAGGCAGCGTCAGGGCGTTGTCTTTGTGCTGCAGTTGGATCGTTGTCTCCGCGTACATCCCCGGGCTTAGCTTCAGGTCCGGGTTCGCGACGTCAACTTCCACCAGCATGGTGCGGGTGTTGGCGTCCAGCGATCGCGTGAAGCGGATGATCTTTCCCATAAACTTCTGCTGCGTCGCGTCCACCTTAATCTCCACGTTGCCGCCCGCCGCGATGAAAGGAACGTCGCTCTCCGGCACAGGGGTGCGCAGGCGCAGCAGGTCGCTCTGCGACACCTGCACCACCGGCATTGCCTGCGTGTTCGACTGCTGGCCCGCTTGAATCAGGGCGCCGGTGTCCGCGTAGCGCATGGTCACCACGCCGGTAAAGGGTGCGGTGATGTGTTCGTACTGGGTTAGGGTCTGGTAGCGGTGACTGTCCGCTTCCGAGACCCCGAGTCTCTGCTGCACCGCTTCCAGCGACGCCTTGGCAACGCCGATCTGCGCCTGAGCCTGCTCGTCCTTGGATTGCGCATCGTCCAGTTCCTGCTGCGCGATCAGGCCTGGCCTCTCCTTGGCCGCCGCCGCCAGGCGCGTGTAGTCCAGATGCAGTGCTTTGTACGTCGCCTCGGCGCTCACAACTTCGCTCTGCGCCTGCACAATCTGAGATTGAGTGTTGCGGACCTCGGCCTGTGCACCCTCAAACTGGTCCTGCAGCTCAGGAACCTCGAGAATCGCTAGCGTCTGCCCGTTGCGGACACGGTCGCCGATATCCACGCCGATCCACTTGATATATCCCGAGACCTTGGCGTGAAGGTCGACCACCTGGTAAGGCTCAAACTGCCCGGCAATCGACAGTGTGCTGGTGATGCTGCCGCGGCTGACTGCCACGACCGGTGCGGCCGTGGGAGCCGCCGGCGGGGCCGCCTGCCGATGGAAGAGAAGCAGCGTAGACGCCGCCGCCAGAACGACAACCAGAATTGCGATCCAAAGGATTCGCTTTCGCAACATGGGAAATCACCTATCGGTCTTGAGTTTTTGGGCCGGGGGTATTCCAAGCACGGACAACTCCCGCTTGGCGGAAAGTCGCGTCAAGAATGGTCAGGTTGCTTTAGGCGGCGATAGGTGGAGCTCTGGGACCGGCAGGCGAGGCGGCCCGCCAGCGCGCTGCCCGGGTGATTTGCTCCCACCCGTCCTGCCCATCGAACCCGCACAAATCGGTTCGATGCGCATTTGCCGCCACAGCAGCGACGGCGTTCCAGACAATCGTGCGCGGACCCTTGCCAAAGGATCGGCTGGAGAGCAGCAGCCGTTCCAGGTGCTGGCTGGCCGGTGGCCGCTCCTTTTGCGAGAGCAGTTTGGCCGCCGGAGCAGCAGGGTGCGCTGCGACGGTCTGGTAAAGCGAGAGCTTGTACTGCAATCCCCAGAAAGAGACCGCGAACGCCAGCATCACAATGACTGCCCATGCTGGCAGCCTGCGCCGAGTTGTCGTGTCGGATGTCAGCAAGGTTTTCAAGGCAACAGCCAAGGCTCGTCTCGTTCCTGGAGAAGCCGCCTCCCGACGGATGCGGCCTTTGGAACTATTGTTGCACGGCCCGGACAGGTATTGCCTCTCTGTTAGACGAAACGGAACCAGCGCCACTTTCGAACTTGTCCTTCTTCGCCCCCAACCTTGTCCTTCTTCGCCCCCAAACTTGTCATTCTGAGGCGTAGCCGAAGAATCCCCGTAGTCCTGCTCCCGACGCCGTCCTTCTTCGCCCCAAACTTGTCCTTCTTCGCCCCCAAACTTGTCCTTCTTCGCCCCAAACTTGTCATTCTGAGGCGTAGCCGAAGAATCCCCGTAGTCCTGCTCCCGACGCCGTCCTTCTTCGCCCCCAAACTTGTCCTTCTTCGCCCCCAAACTTGTCATTCTGAGGCGTAGCCGAAGAATCCCCGTAGTCCTGCTCCCGACGCCGTCCTTCTTCGCCCCCAAACTTGTCCTTCTTCGCCCCCAAACTTGTCATTCTGAGGCGTAGCCGAAGAATCCCCGTAGTCCTGCTCCCGACGCCGTCCATCTTCGCCCCCAAACTTGTCCTTCTTCGCCCCCAAACTTGTCATTCTGAGGCGTAGCCGAAGAATCCCCGTAGTCCTGCTCCCGACGCCGTCCTTCTTCGCCCCCAAACTTGTCCTTCTTCGCCCCCAAACTTGTCATTCTGAGGCGTAGCCGAAGAATCCCCGTAGTTGGTCCCACCCCAGCCCATGCTTTTCGAACGTGTCATTCGGAGCGGAAAGAAAGCAATCTCGCGTTGTCAAGCGATAAATTGTATCTCATTCAAACAAAGGGAATAATCTGCCCCTCAGAACATCCTCGAGTTTTGCGCATCGCACTATAATGAAGGATAGTGGGTGGGCTGGGCGCGTCACGCAACGTAGATACCCGACGTATATATGTCGTCGCAAGTCCTTTAGAATGGCTCAAAAAGTATATCTTTGAGTTAATGCCTTGCGCTAACCCACGTGAAATGAATGGAGTTTACTCTTGTAATACTCCCCCCGGGGGGGGCCGGCGTTCCACGTCGTGCCCCAGAGGAAGCTGCCCATGTTCGAGCAGGACCTGCAACTGACGATGCCGGACGGAACCGCCGACGCCGTCCTTTTCTCGCCGGAGCCGTCGCGCCCGCTGCCGGGAGTGCTGCACTTGCCCGATATCGGCAGTATCCGCGAGGCGCACCGGCAAATGGCTCGCCGGCTTGCCGCCGAAGGGTACGCCGTCATGCTGGTGAATCCGTTCTATCGCACCGGACGGCCTCCGCTCTGGGATTTTCCGCGAGTGTGGGGCGAGGAGAGGACGATGCGGCGGTTTCGCGAGCTGACCGAGCCGATGTCGGCCGAAGCCGAGATGCGCGATGCGCAGGTGTACGTGGGTTTTCTAGCGGACCAGTCTGGCGTGCGTGCCGGCAGGATGGGAGTCGTGGGCTACTGTTTCGGCGGCTCGTTTTCGCTGCGGACGGCCGCTGCGCAGCCGGACCAGATCGCTGCGGCAGCGTCCTTCCACGGCGGCGGACTATACAAGTCTGGCGACCCTGACAGTCCGCACCTGCTGCTGCCCCAGGTTGCCGCGCGGCTCTACTTCGGCCACGCGATCGAAGACGCCAGCATGAACGCTGAGGCCATCGCCCACTTCGAGCAGGCACTGGCCGCGTGGGGCGGAAAGTACGAAAGCGAAACCTACGAGGGAGCCAATCACGGCTGGACCGTCCCCGACAATCCCGTGTACAACCAGCCGCAGGCCGAGCGTGCGTTCATCAAACTCACCGAACTCCTCGCGGCGACGCTGGGGCCCTGACTCGGCGATCGGCCTACGCCTTTCGCGCTTCCAGCAGCGCATTGATTTTAGTCATCACTTGGAACGCATCCGCGACGTAGACCACATCGGCTTTTCCGCGGGCCCAGCCGCAGTTCGCGTCCAGGCTGATGGCGCGCCGCTCGGAGATGAATCGCCAGCCCACCGCGTGCGGCTCCTCGCCATGGCAGCAGGTCGAAAGTCCCTTCGCATGACGCGGCGTCGAACCGGTCTGGCCGATCTGGTTGAGGTGGGTGAGAAACGGCAGCACCGGCTGATCGTCGCCGCCGTCGCCCTTTTGGTCCGTCAGCGACTTGCTGCTGCCAAGTGACGCGCCCGAGAGACGCAGGAAGGAGAGGATCTGTTCGCCGGCCTCGGACACGTGAATCTGTCCGTCGGGCTGCTTCTTGGTCCAGCCGGCGCCAGCGACAAACAGCAGCCGCGCATCGGGACGGATGGTCTGCGCGCCGCGCATCGGCTCGCGCAACCCTTCGACGAGGGTGCGCACGGCGGGTAGCGCAACGGCTACTGACTCAACCTGTGCGGCAGCCGGTTCGCCCGCGTACGCCGCGTGAGTTCCCGCGTCCAGCAGCAGGAACCAGGGACGAACATCACGGCGGATCACCGCCTCAATCCTTTGGCGATAGAACCAGCGGGTCGCCTCGATCGCTCCACTGTCGTCGTTCGCGGCAATCTGCACATCCGTAATGTGGGTGTCGATGACGCCGCCCAGCCGGTGCGCGACGCCGGCAGCGATCCGCGCAAAGCGCGCGCTGGAGGGAGCCAGAACAACGCTCGCCTGCGCCGCACGGCACAAGGCTTCGCATCCCGCGGCGTCAGTGGCGTAGCGTGCCTGCGCGAAAGCCTCGCCCGAGACCGCCAGCAAGCGCGCGCCCGTAGCCGCAACCGCACCCGCTGCGACCTCTGCGTCGAGCCCGAGAATTCCGATGGCGAGCGGTATGCCTACCTGTCGCGACAACTCGCGCCCGGCGGTGACCACCTCCAGCGAAGCCCTGGTCAGCACGGCTCCGCTCTCATCAACGTGGGTCAAAACAAGGATGGTGTCCATCGTGGTTATTCCGCTCCAATCCAGGCGACAAGTTCATGTGCGATTTCGTCCGATGACATGTTCTTCTCAAGCCGCGTCTCGCGCTGCTGCTTCGGCAAACTCACCGAGACGTAGCGCAGGCCATTCGCCTTCAATGTTGCCGGCTTCGCTTTCTGCAGCGCAGGCATCATCGCCCGCATATTCTGCATGCCGATCTGTGGATTGTTGCGCGGCTCAGGCAGACTGCCCGTTGCCCAGCCCAACACGGCCGGCGTTCCTGCGCAGACAGAAACCTGATGCTTGCCGCCTTCGACGCGCTCCAGCACTTCGAACGATCCATCGTCGCGCAGGGCGATCTGGTCGACCCCCTGAAACTGGTCGGCGATTCCCAATCGCTCGCCGGCCAACTGCAGCGTCACGCCCGCGCCGCGTGTGGCCGATTCCCACCCCCCAAACAGCAGCAGGTGTTCGCGGTCCAGGCCGGGCAGCGCAGCAATGGTTTCGGCCAATGCCGCTGCGGTGGAATGTGCATCGCCAAAGCCGCCGATGGGACCATCGATGGGCACAAGTTCAAAGCTCACTTTTTGCCCCACCGTCATCATCACCTGCTGCAACTTGGCCTTTGGGCCCAGGCTGACCAGCCAGATCTTGCTGCCGGGAACACTGGCTGTCAGATGCGCCGCCTCATACAGCGCGCACGCGGCCCATGGATCGAGCACCGCGGGCAGTACCATTTCGTTCTTCAGCCCGGGCCCATTTGGCGTGCCTGCCGGCTCCAGAGTTTGCAACGGGTCGGGTACAATCCCCGCGCAAACCACGATGTGCAATGCATGTGCCATGAAACCTTCCCTTACTCGCGAGATGGGGTACACGGCTGATGTCACCAGCCGGCGAAGCTGTCAGTTCTCTGCCGAATGCAGTCCGCCTGCGCCGGCGCGAAACTCGATGTTGGTGTGCACTCCGTCGGGGGATTGAGCGCAGTTCCACAGGCACGCGCCGCAGTGGACGCACTTTTCGCGTTCGAATGCGATCCCGCCCCCGGCGTCCCGGGTAAGCGCCTGGCCAGAGCACATGGCGATGCAGGTTTTCTCTGCGCACTCCAGGCACAGCTGCCTGTCGCGGACGGCCACATGATCGGCAAATCCAGGCATGGCCTGCACTTTGCCTCCCCGCAGCAGGACGTCCTGGTGCGTTAGTAAGAGCCGCTCATCGAAGTCGAAGTCCGGCCAGCCGCGAGCATCCAGAAGAGCCTTGTGCAGCGGCCATCCACCGAGCTGGGCAGCGTGTTCCAGCCTCTTCACTTCCTTCGGCTTCACGCCCGCGACCTTGGAGGTCGAGAACGGACGGATCTGCTTCCACGGCGATGGAATCCGCCCGCTCAGTGAGAACCATCCGCGTGTAAGCCCAGCCAGCGCCATGCCTGCCATCCCCCGCACCATGCCGTGATGGAATCCGCTGCGTGCGTTCTTTGCCTCCTCGGCCTCGCGCTCGATCCAACTGGCGCGCCGGCGCGCCTCGTAGGTGGCCGCGAGATTCTGCTGTGTGAACGGCTTGCCCGCGCGCAGCAATTCCACCACCGCATCGGCCAGTTGCACGCCGGTGGTCCATGCTTCGTCCACGCCCGAACCGGTCAGCATGTTGGTGCTGCCCGAGCCTTCTCCGATGCGCGCAAAGCCGTCGCCGGTCAGGAAGGGTTCGCCGTGCTTGCCGGATTCCTGCAGCGACTTGGCTCCCCAGGAGCGCAGCGTTCCATCCTTCAGGTAACGCCACAGCGCCGGGTGCTGAATGTAGTGCTGCAGATAGCGGTATCCGGTGCGCGAGGGGTCCTTCATCCACGAAGGGACGAAGATGCCTACTGAAACCAGGCGGTCGGGATGCACATAGAGGAAGCCGAAGATCTCCGGTTCCGGGTAGCCGAAGGTGTGCCAGACTACGCCGGGCTTCAGGGGCGAATCCTCGGGCAACTCGACCACCATTTTCATGCCCAGCGCCCATTCGTTCTGCGCATGTCCGGGTGGCATGCCAAGATGCTCGTCAATCGCCCGCCCCACCGCACCCACCGGACCGTCGCCTACCACGGTTAGCGGTGCGCAGACATCCATTCCGGCCATAAAGCTCTCGGCCGGAGCGCCGGCACGGTCGACGCCCTGGTCGGCGAGACGCAGGCCCTTCACCGCATTGCCGGCAAAGAGTGGCGTGCTCACCGGCATGCCGGGCCAGATCTGCGCCAGTCCGTCGGCCATCAACTGCGATCCCACCCACAGGTTGAACTGCCCCATTGACAGCACCAGACCGCCGCGTTTGTGCAGGAAGCTGGGCGTCCAGGGCAGCTCGAATGCATTGTCGTCTACGCGAACCAGCCACCGGTCAAGGACGCGCAGCAGGAAGTCGCCTGCCCGCAGCGCGAAAGATCGGCGGCTGGCGCCGATCGGATCGAGCAGGTAGAAGACTCGCTCCTCCGTCACCGGAGTGGCCATGGGAATATCCGCCGGATTAAGGTCGGGCAGGCTGGCGCGAATTCCCCGTGCACGCGTCACCACGCCGCTGACCCCCGCGGCAATATCGTCAGCCCGCTCGTAGCAGATGACCTGCAACGGCATGCCGGGCGCAACCTTGCTGGCAAACGCAGGGTCGTCCGGATGCTCGCTCCAGGCGTGCGTCAGCGTGGTGAGGAAGCCGCCCATCGCAGGGCCGAAGCCGACGCAGGCGATGTCCACTTCCATCGTCTGTCGCTGGATTGCGTCAGCCGTCGCATCGGCGAGAATAGGTGCTGCACTCATGCGGGATAGTCCAAAGCTTCGGGAATCATCACCTTGCTCAGCGTGTCCGCGGCCCGATCTTTGGCCAGCCGCGAGCCGCTAAGGCATGTAGCCAGCTTGGTGTGCATCCGCTGGAACTCGCTGGCCCCTGCGCAACCCGCGCACGGGCCGGCCTTTTGCGGATGGCTGCCGTCCGCCCCGATGACATCGGTAGCGAAGGCCGAGATGCCCGGCATAGTTGCCTCCAGCTCTTCCAGTTCGATCATGGTGAAGCAATGGCCGCAGCCTTCCTCATCCCAGGCCGGGTGACGATGGTAGCCAAACACCAGCTCGGCGCAGATGCGCGAGACTTCACCGCTGGCCCGCGCCGCCTGCGTGTGGCAGAGGTCGCTGAGGAACTGCACGGTTCCCGGCAATCCTTCAGCGGCAACAGCATCATCCCCGCCGCGAGTTTCCAGTTCCAGCACGTCGAGGATCTGGCAGCGCGACGCCAGCAGCCAGCAGAGTGCGTCGGCCAAGGCGAAGGTGACACCCTGCCGTTGTCCCTGGTACAGCCGGTTGCCCGCGGCGTCGGTTGTCTTCTGCAGATAGTTCAGCGACCATAGCCACATCTCCATTGCCGAAGCCAACGTGCATGCCCCGGTTCCCGGGTGTGTGCTGGCGACCCGCCGCATCGCCGTGATCCAGGTCCGAAACTGCGCCAGGAAGGCCTCGTTGGTCATGGTGATGGTCAACTGCCGGCGCTGTACCGCCTCGGGCCCCTCGTAGGTCGCCTCCAACTGGGCGTCCATCCACTTGTTGCCCAGGAATCCGGGGCAGTCCTCGGTAATGCCGTAGCCGCCCATCAGGCTGACCGCTTCCCGCATCACAGTCGCGCCGTTGCCGGTGTTCCACAACTTGGTTGCGGGACACAGCACGTCGGCTTCGGAATCCTTCAGAACGAAATCCACCAGGGGATCTGCAGCCAACTCAACCCGGCGTGGGTCGTCCATCTCGAGCGCGAGCATTTCGACAGCGTCTTGCGCAACCTCGCGCAGTGCCCGTAGTTCGGATCGTTTGCCGGCGACTCCCCGCTCCTTCATAATTGCGGTCTTCTGCTTCTCCACCGGATCCAGCGCATCAAACAGCCGGGCCGTGGCAAATCCCAGTGATGCGGCTGCTTCCCCTGCCGCCCAAACGTCGACCAGCCGGTGCAAGGCATCCTCGCGCTGCTGGATGCCAAAGTCGTAGCGCAGCGTGCCGGGCTTCGTCCCCGCCGCCCCGCGGAATCGGCTGCGCTGGTAACGGACCACCGGCTCAACCGCCGAAAGCAGCTTGGCCGCGGTCATCAGGCCAACGGTCACGCGCGTGCGGCGGAAGACCGCCTCGATCACGTCGCCGTGGTTAACGTTGGGGACGATGACTCCATCCTGCACCGTGTATCCCCCGACGATGCGGCTTGCCGGGACCTTCAGATTGAAGATGGGATCGCCGGTGGAGGAAAGCTGGTGCACCAGCTTCTTGGTCGCCGTACCACGGTCGAATATACCCTCGTCGCCTTCTTCCAGAATCACCACGCAACTACCCTTGATGCGTGGATCGTCGGAGATCACCGCAGCGGTTACGAAGTTCGCGAAGGCGATATTCGTGATGAAGCGCCCGCGCTTATCCACCTGCAGCATCGGCTCTTCGCCGTCCTTCCACTCTGCGACGCGCACCTTGCCGCTCAGAATACCGGTGTCCACGCCAACGTAGGGGATCGGCTCGGTCAGCGCGAAGGCCCCCCGCCAGGGCTTGCGGTCTTCGCCTTCCTGGGGCGGCGCTGCCATGCCTTTGTAATAGCGCACCTGCTCTGGGGTGCCGCACTCGTGGATGGGCGCCAACGCCAGAAAACTCGCCAGGCTCGCCGTGGCTGCGCCGCCATCCACCCACGCCAATTCGAACGCCGCCAGCGACAGCGCCAGGTTTTTTGGTCCCGCGATGAAGCCGCCTTCTTCCGGCTCCATAAAAGCGGCGGTGATCCCTGCGCGATCGAACGCCTCCATCATCTCGCTCTTGGCCGGCGTCCACTCGTGGGTGTTGCGCTCTCCAGCCGCCACCATGCGTGCCACGGTGCCCCGCGCCACGCCGCGTGACGCCTGCACCAGCATCTGCAGGTCGAATCGGTCCGCAAACCGCCATTGAATCTGGCGGACTGCATCCCCGGGGAGGGTGTGCATTGTTTTCACTTCAGGTGCCGTCATCGTACCCATAGTCCGATCCTCGCGCAGCGCCCCTGATTCTCTCAGAAACGGGATAAGACGGCCTGTGACCCACATCACGAGCGAACCGGCAACGGCCTGGGGCGCCTGCGCAGCACAATTCCTGTGCGCTAGTTAGAGCACCCAAGCCTAAGTGATTGAAGGGAATGGAGCCGATGAACGGATTTGAACCGTTGACCTACTGATTACGAATCAGTTGCTCTACCAACTGAGCTACATCGGCCTGCATGTGGTTACAGCAAACGCCAGCCCCTACGGAGCGCCACCGGAAGCAGCGGAGCCTCTTCTTGTGTTGTTTCGGCCGCCGTGCTTTCGCGATGCTGGGCGGAGAACCATCTCCGCCGTGCGACTGGGGTGTAGGCCCGGGGCCAAATCCGCGTCGCGTACGATCTTCTCCATTGTAGCCTGACTGGCAAAAAGAGTCAGTCAGGCACCGCAGGGCTAGGTCAGGTGCACATGGCGACCAGAACCCCCGCCCGAACGAACCGCGGACCCGGCCCAGGGGTGAGACGTTGATTCCCAAGGCGCTAGCGCGTGGACGCTCCGACAAACCCCAATGTATAGTGTGCATACCGAGCGGGCCACGCGCATGCTTCGGAAGCAGTTGGACAACAGGCCGGACGAATGAGGCATCACATGCTGAGCCCGGTCGCGTCCGCGGCGGGGCTTCCATAAAGGCCATAAACAACGTTGTTTGGAGAGGATGCAACTATGAGCGGCTCCAGCGCAATCAAGATCGGCAACAGGCTGGTGGGCGACGGCCAGCCCTGCTATGTCATCGCCGAAATTGGCATCAACCACAATGGCGACATCGACCTTGCCAAGAAGCTCATCAGCGTAGCCATTGCTGCGGGCTGCGACGCCGTCAAGTTCCAGAAGCGCACCATTGACGTGGTATATACCGCGGAGGAACTGGCCAAGCCGCGTGAGAATCCCTTCGGAACCACCAACGGCGACCTGAAGTGGGGCCTCGAGTTCGATGACGAAGATTATGCCGAGATCGACGCGTTCTGCAAGTCCGCCAAGATCCCCTGGTTTGTCTCCGCATGGGACGAGGCGTCTGTCGACCTCATCAATGACAACTTCAAAGTCCCCTGCTTCAAGATCGCGTCGGCCTCGCTGACCGACGACCACCTGCTACGCCACACCCGCGCTACCGGAAAACCCATCATTCTCTCCACAGGCATGAGCACCTACGCGGAGATTGATCACGCGGTCGACGTGTTGGGCAAGGAGGACCTGATCCTGATGCACGCTACCAGCACCTACCCGGCCAACTACGACGAACTGAATCTGTCAGCTATTCCCACCATGCGACAGCGCTATGGGGTTCCGGTCGGCTACTCCGGCCACGAGACTGGCATTGCCACCAGTGTTGCGGCGTGTGTCCTGGGTGCCTGCGCGGTGGAGCGCCACATTACCATGGACCGCGCCATGTGGGGGAGCGACCAAGCCGCATCGCTCGAACCCAACGGCATCGGCCGCGTGGTACGCGACATACGCCTCTGCGAGCAGGCGATGGGCGACGGCATCAAGCGCGTATACGAGCGGGAACTGCCTATCATCAAGAAGCTTCGCCGCGTCGGTGCCGCTGTCTGACTCTTTCGGACGGCAGCCTGATACGCTTCCAACGGCACAGAACCGACGGGAAGGCGCCCCGGTGCGCTCATAATACCTCTATCGTCTCCGGATCAGGTATTCTGTCGGTGCCGCAACCATCTGAAAGGGACCATGTCCGTCCAGCCCTTCGATTCGCAGCAGTTAGTTGATTTGCAGGCCATCGCCTTCGATGTCGATGGCGTTCTCACCGATGGCACCCTCACCTGGTCGACTGCCGGCACGGAGTTGAAGACCTTTTCCTTCGCAGACATCATGGGCATCTCCCTGCTTCGCCGCCTCGACATTAAAATGGCGCTTATCTCCGGGGAACTGTCCCCGCTGGTCGATCGCTACGCGGAGAAGATGCGCATCCCTTTCGTCGCCAAAGATGTACGAGACAAGGCCGCTGCGTTGCGCGATTTCACCGCCAAATGCAACGTCTCCCTCGCACGCACCTGCTTCTTCGGCGACGACATCAACGATCTCTCCGCTATGGAGATTGCCGGCCTCTGCGCCTGCCCGTCGAATGCTGCCGCGGAAGTTCTTGCCTACGTAGCCGGCCGTGGCTTCGTTGGCTCGGCCCCCGGCGGTCTTGGCGCTGTGCGCGCGTTTGCGGATGCCGTCCTCGCCGCCCGCAACCTGAGCGGCCGCCAGGTCTTCCAGCTCCCTCTACCCAGGTAAGCCTTCCACGCCGCTCGACGACGCTTCATAGGTGCAGCGCCGCCTCCCTCTCAACCGCATCCTGTAGCATTCCAGGGGTTCCAGGTGGTCGCGCGCCCAGAGCCCTAGGGCCGGGTTCGAATCACGTACCAGCCTTCTCCCGCCTGGGAGGGTTTCCAGTCAACCAGCTGCCACTGGCCCGCCGCGAGCCGCTGCATTATCAGTTCATCCAACTCACGCTGCGCCATCGGTTGCCCATGGTTGTAGACCTGCTCATGTACGGCCAGATTTCCCAACTGTCGTTGATACACAATCCACTGCGGCGGGTCCGCCCGTATCTCCCCTATCAACTGCTCGATCGTCGACTGCGCGGCTGTGTCGAAAAAGGTCTGCACATAGCCCCGCCAGGGCGGAGTGCCACAAAAGTAGTTCGGGTACGGATAAGGGAGCGACAGCAGTTCTGTCTTGGTGCCCACTTGGCCAATGTCGTCACAGATCGACCTGCTGACCTGGAGCAGTTGGTTATCGATATACATCGGCCCGTAGATCGGATGGCGAAACCAATGGCGGTTCGTGAACATCGGACTGCCGCCCTGATCATTCCAGGCATAAGGCAGTATGACCTTTGTAGTTGCCCCGGAAACCGCGAGCAACGCCAGAATCGTCACAAAGGAGGCGTTTGCCCAGCTAATCTGCCTGTGGAAGGGTTGGATCACCGGCACCAGCAGCAGCAACATCGCCATCTGCGCGCAGTAGTGGTGGATGCCAGGATTCGCTGCAGCCGAGGTCGAAAGAGAGACCAACTCAGCCAGTGGCACCAGGACTAGGATCTCCCGAGCGTTCCAGCTCCACTTATCCGGGCGCAGTTTCCACCTCAAATAGCGCACCAGAACAACAGCGCCGACAAGATAAATCACGAGCGCCATGAATGGAATTGCGATGGGCAGCGTCCCGGCCACCAACTCCGCTTTTCGACGCACCGGGGAACAGGCAAAGATCGCCACAGCTACCCCAAGCTGGATCAGAGCGATCTGCTTGACATCCGTTCTTCTGCGTCGCGCCACCAGGGCGCCCGCCACGACCACCATGAGAACTGCGAAGATGATCCACTTTCCGTACTGCAGGGTTCGTACCGCGTTGCGAAACAGGAGGAAAGGATCGGCGAGAAGGCTACCCGTTCCTCCCTTGCTGCTGGCGGCTTGGGTCAGGCTGTTCGCTACATAGTCCGAGAAAGAGTCGCCGGTTGACTTGACCACCAGGATGACCGTCAACGCCGCCGTGGCAAGAAACAGGCCGGCTATCTTGAGCTCGTTCTTTCCGGCGAGAACGAGCAGGCAGATCAACGTTGCACCCAGCAGTGCTGCTCCGTCGTTCATCCTGCTGGTCATCGCCAGGCCACTCAGTATTCCCATCGCCACCGCCAGTACAAGTTGTCGCGGGGCCGCAGTGGTTTTTGCCAACTCCAGCAAGAGAATCACGGAGTAAAGAATGAAGACCTCAGTGGTAACGTGAAAATCGTCGAACCGATAAGAAATTGCGGAGGTCCAGAAGAAGAAGGCGCTCGCTAACACGATTGCCTTTTGCCAATCCGGCCAATCCGAATCGCGCAGCAGCAGGAACAGTCCCAGGCACAAAGCAAGCAGATGAAGCACGGATGGGAACTCTGTAACCAGCAGCTTCGTCCCGAACAGATTCATCCAGACATCCATCTCCAGGACGAACAGCGGCTGAAGCACCAGATGGAGATCGGCATACAGCTTCGATCCGCCATGAAGAAGACGGGCATACCAGAACCACTCCGCCTCTCCGCCCAACTGCGTATTGACGATCATCGCCATGCCAAAGAGGGCGCAGAACCAAATCGCCAGGCTCTGCCAGGCCTTGTCTACGAACGCGTCACGAAAGTGGCGAATCAATCGGTCATCTCCACATGGCCGGGTAGCCAAGTGCGAATCGGGTGCAAACTGGCCAGGAAACCCTGCTTATCAACCCTCATGGTCCACATTGCACTGCCGTTTACGTTTCTACCATGGTCGCACAGCACATCGGCCGCAGTTCCCGCCTGCACCCTGTAAACTGGCTCCTGTGACCGCTCCAAACCGAGCCTCGGACGAATTGCCGGTAGCCTCATCCCGTGGACATCAATGCCTCCCAGACGTCTGCCGCGAGCGGAAGGCAGACGCCCTGGTGGAGATGCGTGCATGACTCAGCCTTCCTCCGTCGACCGCGAGATCCATCCCGCGCAGCCGCCCGTGGTGCCCATCCCGCAGGCTCCGTTCGTTCCCAGGCGGCGGCTGCAACGTCTCGTCAATCTTTTTCCCGCCGGCCAGTTTGTTCGTTATCTCTGCGTTGGAGTCTTCAACACCCTCTTCGGCTACGTTACCTACGTAGTTCTGTTGACGTTGCTCAACGCGGTGCTGCCAGCCCGTTGGCTGTATCTCACGGTGGTTATGGCATCGGTCCTCGGAGCCCCCCTGAATATTACCGTTGCCTATTTTGGCTACAAATTCTTCGTCTTCCGGACCAAAGGAAACTATCTCCGTGAGTGGCTCAAGTGCTTCGCCGTTTACGGCAGCAGTATGCTCCCCGGCCTGATCGCGCTCTCCGCGCTGACTCGTTTTCTGCAGGCGACGATTCACCGCCGAGCCGCCTGGCTTCATCATTGCCTCCAGGTGGTAGAACGGCATCTTAGCGGGCATCCACTTACGTTGCTTCACTCCATCGCCACCGGCAAAGCGGTGGCAGGCTATATCGCGGGGGCAATCGTGATTGGTGTATCTACCATCTATAGCTTTGTGGGCCACAAGACGATTACCTTCCGCGCAAAGGCTGCGAAGTAACCTGCATCTAAGCTAGACTTGAGCCAATTGTCCAGGAGTGTCGTAAGTATATGAACGGAAAAACGATATCCATCTTGACGCCCTGCTTCAACGAAGAGGAGAACGTCCTCAACGTCTACAACCAGGTGCGCGAGGTGATGTTACAGATTGGCAAGTACGAGTACGAGCATGTCTTCATCGACAACTCGTCGCGGGACAACACGGTTGCCATTCTGAAGGCGATTGCCGCAGAAGACAAGAACGTGAAGATCATCATCAACTCGCGCAACTTCGGTCATATTCGCTCTCCCATGCATGCGTTCTTTCAGTGCCGGGGCGACGCCGTCATCGGAATTGTTGCCGACCTTCAGGACCCGCCGCCGATGATTGCAGACATGATCCGCGAATGGGAGAACGGGGCATACTGCGTGTTGGGCATCAAGCGCAGCAGCGAGGAACATTCACTGATGTTCTGGCTGCGCAAGCAGTACTATCGGTTGGTCGACCGCCTGTCTTCCATCGAGACCATCCAGAATTTCACCGGTTTTGGCCTCTTCGACCGTAAGGTTGTCGAACTGGTCCGCTCCTTCGAAGACCCCTATCCCTACTTTCGCGGAATGATTGCCGAGATCGGGCTGCCTACTGTCAAACTCCTCTATGATCAGCCGGCCCGCAAGTTTGGGGTCACCAAGAACAATTGGTACACCTTGTACGACATTGGCATGCTCGGCATCATCAGCAACTCGAAGGTCCCCCTTCGCCTGGCAGCCCTTGCCGGATTCATCGGAGCGAGTCTTTCATTCTTTGTGGCCTTGGTCTATTTCATCCTGAAGCTCGTGTTTTGGTCTACCTTCAGCTTTGGCCTTGCACCGATGCTGATCGGAGTATTCTTTATCTCGTCGCTGCAGCTCGTCTTCCTGGGTGTGATGGGCGAGTACATAGGTTCCATTTACACTCAGGTTCAAAGGCGTCCCTATGCCGTGGAGCTCGATCGCATTAACTTTGAATATCCCCCCGCGTTCCCAAAATCGGATGCTCCGGCTGGCCTTATGGAGGATGTCAGCAGCTAGAGGTTGCAGCTAGATGTTGCATTGCGTGGGGGCAATCAGGAGTCCATTATCAAAGACCTCGTCCGGAAACAACTTAGCCAATCGGTCGCGACCATAACTGCGGTACTCGGCGACGAGTCCATTCACGCAGCCGTCGTGGAAGCAGCCCGCATCACCGCCAATGCCTTGAGCGCCGGCCGTAAGTTGATGGTCTGCGGCAATGGAGGCTCCGCCGCGGACGCGCAGCATCTGGTCGCCGAGTTTGTCTCGCGCCTGGTCAGGAACCGTCCCGCCCTCCGGGCCGTCGCCCTCACCACGGATACCAGCATCCTTACCGCCATCGGCAATGACTACGGCTACGAGAATGTCTTCGAACGGCAGGTCGAGGCCCTCGGAATCGAAGGAGACGTCTTGCTTGCCATCTCTACCAGCGGCAACTCGAAGAACTGCATCAAGGCGCTTAAACTCGCGCGCGGCATGGGCATCCACACCGTCAGCTATCTGGGCAACGACGGAGGAGCCATGAAGTCGCTCTCCGACATCTGCGTCATCGTCCCCTCCAACGTCACCATGAATATTCAGGAGTCGCACCTTGCGCTCGAGCACATCTTTTGCCTTCTGGTCGAGCGACAATACTTCGGAGAGGAGTTCTTCGATAAGCCGGAATGAAGATTGGTTCCGCCTTGGGGCTGCTTCTGCCCGCGGCTGCGTGGCAGCGCCGCTTGCCGCTCGCATCCCCCTATAATTGGAGCGTCCACACCGGCTGTGCGCTCCCATTGAATGAAAGACCCACGCTGCTGCACGGCTTGATGTACTAGACTCCAGCACTTTAAGAGGACGGCCAACCGATGAAAGTTGTCATTCTTTGCGGGGGCAAGGGAACACGCATGCGCGAGGAGACCGAGTACCGCCCCAAGCCCATGGTTGAGGTTGGCGGAAAGCCCGTGCTATGGCACATCATGAAGCGTTACGCCCACTTCGGCCATGACCAGTTCGTGCTTTGCCTCGGGTATCGCGGCAACTACATCAAGGAGTACTTCCTCAACTACGAGGCCATGAACAGCGACTGCACGGTCACCCTGGGGGCCCGGCACGAGATCGCTTACCATGGGGTGCACGGCGAAAGTAACTTCCAGGTGACCCTCGCGGACACCGGCGAAGAGACCATGACCGGCGGCCGCATCAAGCGCATTGCGAAGTATGTCGACGACGACACTTTTCTGCTCACCTACGGCGACGGACTATGCGACGTCGACATCAATAAAGTGGTCGCTTTCCATCATGCCCACGGCAAGCTGATGACGGTTACCTCCGTCCGCCCCACGTCGCGCTTCGGCATCCTCGAGATTGCCAAGGACGATCATGTCGACAGCTTCTTTGAAAAGCCGCAGCTTGACGGATGGATCAGCGCCGGATACTTCGTGTGCAACCGCAAGGTCTTCGACTATATCGAGAACGACGACGCCATCACCTTCGAGCGGGGGCCCATGGAGCAGCTGGCGCACCAAGGCCAACTCGTCGCCTACAAGCACGACGGCTTCTTCTTCGCCATGGACACCTACCGCGAGTACCAATACCTGAACGAAATCTGGAGCGAAGGCAAGGCCCCATGGAAGACCTGGCCCTGACCGGACAAAACTCCTTTCATCCCCAGCAAAGTTATCAGCGATTCCGCTGCTGTCCTATCCCGCCTCTGCCTGCGACGCCAACTGCGGGAACTGTTGAGGAATCAATCTTGTGCCTCTGCATGCGCAACGCAGCCGGAGCATGCTGTCGCCGGCAACTTGCTCACGACCGTGGGGATGGGCCCGGTACCCACATTGTATTGGTAGTCCTGGGGATACGCGACGTCCGTCTTAACCTTGCACTTAATCGTGAAGGTGTTTTGGCTGGTTGGTTGAGCCCCGGACCCTAAGAACTCGAAGCCGCCTACCGAAGTGGTCTTCTCCTCACACGGACTTATCGCGGGCGGCTTTGGCGCGGACGAACCTGGCGCAGCCGAATTTGGCGGGATGAAATAGACAAAGAACTGTTGCCCCTCCAACTGCCACGTTATGACCGTCTTCGGCCTTATAAAGTAATGCTGGTCATAGTTGCTAGGAGAGTCTGGAGTGGGGGCCAAAACGAACTTTTCCATACGAATGTCCGGTTTGCATCCCGCTAGAGCCAGAAGCACAGAGAGAGTAGCCATTGCGCACAAATGTTTTCGCTGCATGTCATTCCTCCTCGGACTGAAGATTTCAGTTGGAACTCTCGATTTCCAGATAGCAGCCCTTGCAGGGGGTAACGGAATGAGTGTGGGGACCTGGCGCCGGCGGCGGCGAGATGGGTTGATACGGGAATGGGTGTCCCACGTTGGTGGTGCCTACGGTGCATTTCACTTCGTATTTGTTCGTCGTGCCAGGCACCAGAGTTCCCACATACGTGTTCACCCCCGCCCCGCTTGAGAATGGGGCACAAGGGTCGTCTTTCTTGTCAAAGAGGATGGAGAACGGTCCTTCTGCATGGAAGACGACATCCTGATTTGTGGCGATCGCATGGTGTGCCTCCCAATCGCCTGAAGAGGACAGACTGAGGAGGACGACATCGTTGCCGGAGGCTACCGCGGGTGCAGGGGCCGCCGCAGGTTGGGGTGGTTGGGGTTGAGAATTGCATGCGACCAGAGCGAGGAGAGGCGCTATCAGGAGAAGGGCGGCGGCGCGCAGTCGATGCATGGATGTCTCCACTTGGGAACGTATAAGTGGGGCCCGATGGATACTGATTGCAAGAGGCGTACATCTGGCTGGAGCACGAGGCCGAATGGAGTCACGCTTCACAGGCGGTGTTTGCTACCATACTCCGGTATTCCGGGGTTGTGCGAAGTTTTTCCAGGTCGGGCATGACTTTGATCTGGAAACCTGCGCAGCCACGGCTAAGACAGCGCTGAGCGGTGGTAAGAGCCTCGGCGGTCTGTTCGAGAAGGGCGAGAACCCGGAGTTTGATGAGTTGGGAGTCCATGTCGTCGGCGTGGAGCGACTCCGCTTTATAGATAAGTGCGAGGGATGTGTCTGATTGCCCGGCCTTGGCGCGGCAGAGGGCCAGGACCATCGTGCCGGGGCCGTCCTTGGGTGAGGTGAGGAGTTCTTCCCGCTGGGATTCGGCCGCATGTACGTAGGCTGAGTGGGCGTCCGCGGGACGGCCCGCAGTGGCGAAGACATCTCCTAGTTCGAGCCAGTTCGTGGCCTCGCTGGGGTTGAGTGTGGTGGCCTTCTGGGCATATTCGATCGAGTCGGATAGCTTCTGCTGGATACGATAGACCTCCGCGAGATCGACCGCCGCGTTGTCGGTTGGCTTCAGGGCATAACTCGCTTTAAGATTAGCGATAGCCTCGGGAAGGCTGCCCAACTGGTAGTAGGTCGAGCCGACGTTCTTGAGCGCCAGGGCATTCTTCGGTGCGGCAAGGCTGGCGGCGCGGAACTGAAGGAGAGCTTCGCGGTATTTACCCTGACGGTCCAGCATGACGCCAAGGTCCTGGTAGCCTAGCCAATAGTTTGGGCGCAACTGCAGGACACGCTCGAGGGTGGCCTTTGACTCGTCCCAGCGGTTATCTGCGGCGTAAAACCTCGCCTGGTAGAGCAAGGTATGCGGATCGGACGGGTCAAGCCTAAGCGCCGTGGCCATCTCCTCCGAGGCGCCTGCGGTGTTGCCTATCTGCTGATAGACATACGCCAGGGCAACGTGAGCATCCACTAGATTCGGATCGAGCGCTATCGCCGCCTCGGCATTTCTCCGAGCGAGCGTCAGCGCCGCCGGGTCTTCGTTAATCCCATTCAAACGCAGATACGCCCATGCCAGCGCGGCTTGGGCGATGGCGTAGCCGGGGTCGATCTTGAGCGCCTGATTGTATTTCTCAATGGCCTCCTCCAAACCAGCATCATTTTCCTGCTGTTTCGCTACTTCGCCGGCCTGGAAGGCTGCCAGGGCTTCAGGGCTATTCGTGCCGGCCTCGCTGCGCTGATTGTCTGGTTTAAAGCCGGTAATGTTCAATAGCTTCGCGGCGGCTTGTACCGCCATCTCCGGAAGTTGTAACTGCTCCGCGGTCGACACCTCGATGGTCCTTTGCCGAAGAGTCCGGGTCGTGGCGGGATCGAGCACGCGAAGCAGCAGTTGAAACCCTGCCGCACTGGATACACCCGACGCGGCAAGAACAAGGTTTGCGCCCAGGGAATCGCGGACGTCGCTGAGCTGCGCGGGTGTGCCCAGGTCAGCCTCGCCACGCGGCGGCACAATGATTGAAAGCTCGTGGTCGACGGCTTCGGCGCGGGCGAGTTCGCTGGCAATCGCGTCCATAACCCCGAACAGCACGGGTGTCAGGCTCGCCGCGGGGGCCGGCCAGCTGAGCAGTGCGACGAAGCGTTTGTCCGGGACGGGATGGAAGAGATCGTAAAGCTGATCCCACTTCCAACGGACGCCACCGGCCGCGGCGCAGGCCACCAGCCCGGATCCAATGACGAAATATCGCCGAGACAGGTGCCGCGGAACTTCCCGCTCCTCGGCTGCATGCTTCGGTCCGGCTTCCGACGTTTGGCGGTTGCTCTGCCCAGTCTCGCGAACCACGTCTGCCTCGCCGGCCTGGCGCTGGCTCTCGGTTTCGGAGGCAGGCCTTACGCTGTCGTTCTCACGCACCCCAACCTGCATGTGGCGGAGCAGCGCCGCAAATCCTTTAGAGTAGTCGGCCCGGAAATCGACATGCTGGAGGCGGCGCAAGTCCAGCGGAACGGCGCAGTCTTTGTACAGGACAGGGATGATCGTCTTGCCTTCGTCCAGGGCGAAGCGCACCTCGTTGCGGACGTTTGTGGATTTCGCGGATGCTGGCGAAAGGATCAGCAGCATCTGTGGCGCGTCCATCAACGCTTCTTCAATTGCGCTGTCCCACGGGTGGCCCGGCTTGATGTCTAGACGATCCAGCCACACCAGAGCGCCGGCCGCCTTCAGATCCTGGGCCAGCCGTAGCGTGAACTCAGAGTCTTCGCGGCTGTAGCTGATGAACGCCGCCGGGGTAGATCCTGACACTGCTGTCTCCTGACGAGGATCATAATCGATGCCGGACGATCGGCAGATTCAGCAATCCTGCGGAGAACGCCTCTCCGCAGCCCTGGGCCCAATCGCATTTAACCACAACACCCGCACTCAAGTCGCAGCACCATTGCGTCTCGTCGACGGCCATACTATGATTGAGCGCCCAAGGACATATTTCATCGCGTCGAGGTGATTTGTGCTCGTTCCATACCGTAGGTTCCTGCTCCCGACACGCTCCGCTGCATCTCGGCGCAAGTCCACCGTGCCCAGGTTCCTCCTGGTAGTTCTGGTCCTGCCGCTGCTGTCGGGTTGCGGACCGAAACGGATGAAGGCGGACTTTAGGGGCTTTGAGAGCGCCTTCGCGGAAACCTCCAACCGCGAAGTTCTCCTCAACCTCGCGCGCCTCCAGAACCGCGATCCAACCTATTTCTTCAAGCTGGGCCAAATCACCAGCAGCTACCGCATGCAGGCATCGCTGACCGGTGCCGGCAACTATGTCATCCAGGGCACCGGGAGTGGCGGCAATGCAACCGGGGGCGGCACGCCAGGTCTCCTCTTCGAGAATGACCCGGTGTTCACCTTCATTCCGGTGAGCGACGACACCAATGCCCAGCTTCTGCTGAAGCCCGTACCGCCCGAGTTCTTCTACATCCTCTATCAGCAGGGGTGGAGGGTCGACCAGCTGATGAGGTTGATGATCGACCGGATCGAGCTCTCTCATTCCATCAACGGCCAGTGCGTCGTGCAAACCATCCGGAATCAGCCGCCGCCATTGACCCAGGGCAAGGTGTCCGATCCTGAGAGCCTCAGCGACTATGTCATCTTTCTCCGTGTCGCTGCGGTGGCCTACGAGCTCCAAAAGCACGGCTACCTTCTGCTGCAGGTCACCAAGCAATTCGTCCCTTTCGACACCAAATCGGCCATCGATAACCCGCCTCCTGCCACAGGCTCGGAGGGAACGGGCAAGCCATCGAATCCCAGTACCCCCAATGCCTCCGACATCGCCAAGGCCGCTTCCAGCGACACCTCCTGGGAGCTGATCGACAATCAGTGGGTCCTGGGTCAAAATGTGACCGGCGCAAAATTTGTCCTCAACCCTCCCCCGCCCGATAGCGCCACAGCCCCCAAGTCGGTCACGGATGCCATCGGTCAGGAACTTCTTGCCGGCGACGAACTGAACGAACTCAAGCAGGGCGAAACGCTCGCCCAGACGTTGGCCACCCTCAATCAGGGCTTCTCGATCGAAGCGGCACAAACCCCCAAGACCGCTCCGATCGGGGAGGCTTCCCCAACCGGGCAACAATGCGAGCCTCCCCATCTGCTGATGCGTTCCCTGCTCGGCCTGATGTCGGCCGCGGCCCAGGAACAGGCGCCGTTCGATGCCCTTCTGAAAGACACCGAGATCATTCCTCCATCGCGCTGGAACACAACCGCGAACTCCACGCCGTCAGGTACTTTTGTCCAGGAGGTGCCCAAGATTGAACAGATTCCCACCCTGCGCATCGCATGGACCTCCAGGGATAAGGGGAGGGCCCCTCTGATCCAAGTGGATTACGCGGGCAAACAGTACTTCATCGCCGACTCAGGCGACCCTCCTTTTCCAGAGGATCAGTACTGGAACCGGGACATGTTTCGCCTGATTAGCCAGCTTCAGGCCCAGGTCAGCGTGGATATCTCCAAGTTCCCCTTGCCCGCAGTGCTACAGCTCAACACCCAGTAGTTTCCACCAAGGCTGCCGGAGCTTAAGCCGCCAACCCGGCAGGCCGCCTTGGTGCCGCTCTCTGCATCTGCCATCGCCGCCTGTGTCGCTTTCGGGAGATGTCTGTACGACGAAACCCTGGACTCGGAGGTCCCCATGGGAAATGGCCTGGAGAGTTCAGCACGAACATGAAACCCGATCTCCCAAATCCCGCGCTGATTCCATTCGTGGTTTCCATCACCGGCCATCGTGACCCTCGGCCACAGGACTTGGAGTCCCTGCGCCACGAAATCACCGAGGTGCTGACCGGATTCCGCAGCCGGATGCCTCACACGCCGCTGCTTCTGCTGTCGGGGTTGGCAGAGGGCGCTGACCAACTTGCGGCGGAGATCGCGCTCGAGCAGCAGATGTTTCTGGCCGCCGTGCTGCCGATGCCATTGGATATCTACCGGACCACCATGTCGGAAGCAGCGCGCGCGAAACTGGACGACTTGCTGGCAAAGTCCGCCCTGCGGATCGCTCTTCCCCTGGAAGGTCGCACGCTGGACGAGTTGCGCACCAGCGAAGAAGCGCGAGCCGGATGTTACGAATCGCTGGCCGCGTTTCTGGTCCGGCATGGCCAGGCGCTGATTGCGCTGTGGGATGGAAAACACTCCGACAAGCGGGGTGGGACGTCCCGGGTGGTCCGCAATGCGCTCCTGAGTGCGCTGCAGAATTCGCCGGAGGAGATGGAGCCACGCTGCAGAGTTGTCTACCAGGTGGTGACGCCGAGACTCAGTGGCGGCTTGGAGTCGGTACCTCGCATCAGAACCGTGACGCTCGGTTGCGAGCACATTCCCACGGCCACTCCGGAACAGGGTCAAGGTGAGTTGGAAGCGATGACCTTCGCGCAGGTTCAGGTGGATCTGGATCGCTTCAATCGCGAGGCTGGGGGAAAGGCTGGCGTGACCGCGGAGGGCAGGTCCAAGCTGATCGAAGGCGCCTCTATGGCCCTGTCGCCCTTCAGCGAGAGGTTGCAGACGTTGTACGGTGTGGCCGATGCGATCTCGGTACAGGCTAACCGCGAGCGAAGGTTCTTTCTCGCGACGATCCTGGCTACCGCGATCGCCGGCACGCTCTTCTATGGCGTGCACGGCGAGATTCTGCAAACCCGTATATGGCTCTGGTTTACCTTCCCGTTCTTCGTCATCATGGCGCTGCTGCTGCATCAGGCGGCTCGCGCCACGCATGTCGAGGCCCGCTATCTGGACGCGCGCGCGCTGGCGGAGGCTCTCCGTGTCCAGTTCTTTTGGGAGATCGCCGGGATCAAGCGCCCGGTCGACCGCTATTACCTGATGAACCGGAAGAGTGAACTCGACTGGATACGCTATTCGCTGAAGAATATCTGGCTGCTGCACCAGGGCATCGATGAGGATACGTCGGTGCAGCCGAATCGCAGGGTAACCCTGGAGCGATGGGTGAGGCATCAGCAGATGTGGTATAGCGGCAAGGCAAATCAGCAGTCGCGCAGCGTTCGCCAGAGGGAGAACATCTCGCATAAGGCGCTCTTGGTCGCGGTCGTCTGGTCCATCCTGGTTCCGGCCAGCTTTATGATCCCGGGCCCATGGCACACCCTGCCGCCATGGAGGCCGGGCGAGTGGATGTATCAGGACGCAATGCACGTCGCGCTGGTGGTTCCCGCGCTGCTGGCTGCCGCATACCGCCTCTGGATCGAACAATCTGGATATGCGGAACAGTCGCGCGAGTACCGTTTCATGGAGCGGCAGTTCGAGCTCAAGGCGGCCGAACTGGAAGCGAACATGGATTCTCCCGCCATGGTGGAGAAGCTTCTGCTGGAGGTGGGGATCGAAGCTCTCAAGGAAAACGGGCGCTGGCTGTTGCTGCATCGCGAGCGGCCGCTCGAGGTGTTGAGCACGCCTTAGCCTCGCCGCCCGCCGGCGAAATGAATCCAGAGGATTTCGGCATCGTACCACCGCTCTCAGGAGTGCGGTTCGGGTGGCTTGTAGGAGACAATAGAGCTTTGGGCAGAACCGTTTACGGCTGAATGCCATCCAACTTGATAGCCGGGTTGAATGAGCAGGAAAGGTAGAGGGATCGAGAACCGCATGGCGGATGAGAGCGCAGCACGCGTGGTCGGAATCGACCTGGGAACGACCAATTCGCTGGTGGCGTTCCTTGAGGGCGATCAGCCGACCATCATCCCGGGCGAGGATGGCGACCGCCTTGTGCCGTCCGTGGTGGCATTCGACCAGGAGCGTGGGTTCCTGGTTGGCAATGCCGCGCGCGCAACGCTGCTGACGGACGCGTCCAGTGCCGTCTACTCGGCCAAGCGGCTGATGGGACGTGCGGTCGAAGACGTTCAGGACGAGCTGAAGCTGTTCCCGTTCAAACTGGTGCCGGGCCTGCAGCCGGGTGACGTGGTAAAGCTGGAGGTGGCCGGGCTGCAACTGACGCCACCGGAGATCTCCGCGTACGTGCTGCTGCAGTTGAAGAAGAACGCGGAGCGCTTCTTCGGCGTGCCCGTGACCAAAGCGGTGGTTACAGTGCCCGCTTACTTCAACGATGCGCAGCGGCAGGCGACCAAGGACGCGGGCCGCATCGCCGGGCTGGACGTGCTGCGGCTGGTGAACGAGCCGACTGCCGCAGCGCTGGCCTACGGCCTGGACAAGAACCGCGATGGCCTGATCGCGGTGTATGACTTCGGCGGCGGAACCTTCGATATCTCTATTCTGAAGCTGCACGAGGGCATCTTCGAGGTGGTTGCGACGGGTGGCGACACGCACCTTGGCGGCGACGACATCGACAATCTGCTGATCGCGATCGCGCTGGACGACATCGCAGGCGACGCGGAACTCGGCGCAGGCGACCTGGCGCGCAAGCCGACCGGTGAATTCCTGCAGGCGGTGCGCAAAGCCGTAATCGAGGCGAAGATCGCTTTGTCGTCCGCCGGCTCTGCGCGTCTCGTCATCGACTTGCCGACGGGGAAGCAGTATCTCCGCGAGATTACACGGGCGCAGTTCGATGAGCTGATCGCGTCTGTTATCCGCCGCACATCCGCACCGGTGAAGCAGGCGCTGAAGGACGCGGGCGTCAAGCCAGACCAGATCGATGAGGTGGTCCTGGTCGGCGGATCGACGCGCATCCCGGCCGTCCGTGCGCTGGTGGACGAGCTCTTCGGCCTGAGCGCGCGTGGACGCAAGCCGCATACTGAGCTGAATCCCGACGAAGTGGTCGCGCTGGGCGCGGCGGTGCAGGCGCAGATCCTGGCCGGCGGTTCGGCTGCGACGGAAGACCTGCTGCTGCTGGACGTAACGCCGTTGTCGCTGGGCATTGAGGCACTCGGCGGCGTGGTGGCGAAGATCATCGAACGCAATTCGACCATCCCGGCCAGCGCGACCGAGCACTTCACCACCGGCGTGGACGGCCAGACCAATGTCGCCATCCACGTGCTGCAGGGCGAGCGCGAACTGGCGAAAGACTGCCGCAGCCTGGCGCGGTTTGATCTGAAGGGCATTCCGCCGATGGTCGCCGGGTTGCCGCGGATCGAGGTGAAGTTCCTGATCGACGCGAACGGCATCCTGCATGTGAGCGCGCGCGAGCAGCGCAGCGGCAAGGAAGCCGACATCGAGGTGAAGCCGACCTACGGGCTGACCGATGAGCAGGTGGAATCGATGATTCTGGCGTCGTTCGACCACGCGGAAGAGGACATCGAGGCGCGGCAGTTGATTGAGGCAAAGAATGAGGCGGAGACGATCCTTTCCGCGGTGCAAAAGGGCAAGAAGCACGCCGCGTGGAAGATATTGACGCCAGAGGAAATCGAGAAAATCGGGGCGGGCATCCAGGAACTGACGGCGCTGGCTGCGGGCGGCGACTACAAGGCGATACGCGCGGGGATCGAGCGGCTGGACAAGGCCACGCGGCGCTTCGCCGAGCTGATGATGGATACGGAAGTGATGGGCGCGATGAAGGGCCGGACGATGCAGGCCGCAGGTGAGAGGATGGGGGAGGGTCCGAGCGCGCCGCACCCGTTCGCCAAAGCTGAGATTGACGAAGGACCGGAACAGCAAGCGAAGTAGATTGCGAGAGAAAAATGTCCGATGAGATCATAGCGGTACCTGAGATCGACCTTTCCAAGCCGCCCGCGGAGGGCATGGTTCGGGTTACGTTTCTGCCCGAAGGCAGGACGGTGGAGTTCGAATTCGACAGCATGCCGTACCAGGGACACGGCGAGCCGATGTCGCTGCTGGACGTGGCCCAGAACTTCAACATCTTCCTGGACCACGCGTGCGGCGGGGTGTGCGCCTGCACCACCTGCCACCTCCACGTAAAGGAGGGCGCCGAAGGCCTGAGCGAGCCCGAGGACAAGGAGCTTGACCGGCTGGAGACGGCGGCCGGCATCGAGCTGAACTCGCGGCTGGGCTGCCAGGCGGTGATCGAGAAGCCGGGCACCTACGTGGTGGAGATTCCCAAGTGGAACCGGAACTACGTTCAGGAAGGCAAGCCGGCGCACGGGCCGGGAAGTTAGAGGCACCGAGTCTCGGGGGTATCCCCCCTCCCCCATATCTACCCATTAACTCGCACTTTCTAAACTGCTTAGGCTCGGACTTCGTACATTTTTGCGTCATCCTGTGCTGGCCGGGGCCAAAATGTGCCGGGCTTGCCGCGCTGACCCCGATCCCCCCTCGGCTGCGGCGGGTTCTCGCCCGAGGTGGCCCCCTCCCCCCCCCCCGAGTTCCCGGATTCCGGTCCTAAAATCCTCTTTCTGCGATGGTTCGGTCCGGATCCGGTCCTTTGTTCGGTCCGGGATTGGTCTGGGATGGGTCCGGGATCGGTCTGCGCAGTCCGGTGGCCGAAGAAACGAAGGCCCGACGGGTGTGCGCCGAGCCTTTCCCGTCGTTAATCCACCTATCTTAATGGTACCGAATAGGCCATAACTCAACTGTACTTTTGCGGGAATTTTGATGTGGTTTGGATTGTAGATTGGGGACAGCTTTTGCACAGAGAGAGGGCCTTGACAAGCGCGGGAGCCCGGATTTCCTGGCGCGTTCGAGAAGGCACGAACCTCTGGACCTGCATCGATGCAGGTGTTTTGTTCTTCGGCCGTGGGCTATTTGGCCATCCACCATGCGCGGCGCTTCCCGGCCGGGATGCATCCTAGCCAACTATGAGGAGCGCTTATGAAGGAGATTCTGAATGACCTGGCCGAGGCAATCCGGGAGCAGGCGCTGGCCCTGCAGGCGGTGGCCGAGCAGGGGATGGCCCTGAAACGGACTCTGGCGAAGCGCGATGCGGACCTGGCCGCCGAGTTGAAGGCGCAGGCTGAGGGGGCGGCGACACAGATGCTGGCCGACCGGGTTACGACGCTGCAGCAGACTTTGGCGAAGCACGATAACGGGCTTGCCGGCGAGTTGAAGACCCAGGTTGAGTTAGACCAGGAGAAGAACCGGGCAAGCGTTTACGAGATGCAGGTGAAACTGGCCAAGGTGAAAGAAGACATTGTGAGTCTTACAAACGCGGCCGCGCCTGCAGGCAAGAAGCGGGCTGTGCGCGCACGAAAGGCGACCAAGGCGGCGGCGCGCAAGCGAGTGTGACAGTTGAGAAAGCATCACAAAGGCGGCCCCGCTGGTGGGTGCGGGCCCGTAGGCTGGCTTCCTGAAGTTGAGGAGGCGGTCTATGGTGCGATTTGCGGTGCTGGCGATGGTGCTCTTTGGGTTGGCGGGCAGCAGCATGGCGCGGGCGGACGTGCGGCACAAGACGGCGAAGGTTGAGCGATGGGAGCAGGTGGAGAGGCTGCAGCCGGGCAAAGAGATCAACGTGCTGGCGGGCGCCCGTTCTGCGCCGGATCTATGCCTGGTTGCGTCGGTGGACGACAGCGCGCTGACGTGCGTGGCCGAAGACGTGGCCGCCGAAACGCGGCTGGTGTTTCCGCGCAGCGCGGTGCGGGATGTATGGGTGATTGAGGAGGCGCCGGACCGGCACGTCGGCTTGTGGATTGGGTTGGCGCTGTCTGCGGCGCTGGAGATCTGGGCGTGCGTTGCAGGCGGCGCGATTGGCGGATTGGTGGCGGGAGGCTTACTTGGGATCGCGTGGGGTGCGGTCGAGGATCCGAGGCCGGGGCCGATCTGGTACCCACAGCCGCCGCGGCCGCCGAGGTCGCCGAAGATGCCGGAGTGGCGCAGGAGGCTGGTGTATCGCGCACCGTTGGGCGCTGCCGCCGTAAACTAGAGCCGGTACAACGGGAGGGAGATACGACGATGGCGCGAGAGCTGGATTGGACAGACACGGAGGAGATCGGGATTCAGTTGCAGGAGATGTTTCCGGAGACGGACCCGTACTCGGTGCGATTTACCGACCTGCACAAGTGGGTGGTGCAGTTGCCGGGATTTGTCGGCGATCCGGCGAAGTCGAACGAGGGGATTCTGGAGGCGATCCAGACAGCGTGGCACGAAGAGTATGAGGACGCGAAGGGATAGTTCTTAGTTGCTAGTTGCTAGTTGCTAGTTCTGTTGGTGCTCGCTCGATCGGGCTGAGGAATCAGTGCTTCTTTGAGAAGTCCTCCCAGACGAAAAGATCCGCAACCTTGGGCAGGCCGAATGGCTTATCGCTGCCCGCACAGGGGGAAATCAGGCCAACGCGGCGTTGAGGTTGTCGATGGCTTCGTCGACTTCGGCGGGGGATTTGTAGCCGACGGTGACGGTGTCGACGCCCGCGTTTTGGAAGGCGAAGCGCATGGCTTTCTGGCGGTCTTCGTGGTTGAAGACGCCTTCGCCGATGAGCTTCATGCTGATGATGCCGAGGCCGTTGGCGCGGGCCTGGTGGACGTGGGTGACGACTTCGGAGACGTCGCCGGGTGCGTTATAGTTGGTGGCTTCGTTGTCCATTTTGGTGCCGTTGTGGTTCATCCGGATCATGGCGACCTGGAGCCACTTGTTCTGCGGGACCTGGCGGAGGGCGGGCAGGCCATGGACGGAGGCGCCGCGGCTGCGGATGATCTTTTTGGATTGAGCTTCGAGGATGCCGTCCTGCCAGCGTTTGGAGTTCTCCGGCCAGTCGTCGCCCTGCTGCACGTGGAGCAGCATGATATCGAAGTAGTCGGTGCCGATCTGGCTGCGCAGGTCGTCGAAGCGCTGCTGCGGGTCGCCGTCGTTGGTGGTGACCTTGGACATGAGCGCGTACGAGTCGCGAGGAATGCCCTTGAGGGCGATGCCAAGCATGCGATGCATGCCGCCGTAGGTGTCAGAGGTTTCGAAGAAGCGGATGCCGCGGTCGTAGGCGTGGCGGACGAGGGCGTTGAAGTTGTCCTGACCGAGCTGGCGCTGGACGGAGCCACCGTGGCTGCCGGTGCCGAAGGCCAGGCGCGTGACTTTGACGCCCGATTTGCCGAGCGTGACCCAGTCGGTTGCTTTCGCACCCTGGGCGAGCAGCGGGAGGGTTCCGGTGGAGACGAGGGCGCCGGCAGCAAGGCCGGTCCTGAGGAAATCGCGTCGGGAATAGCGGGCCATGGAGCCTCCGCGGAGTGAGCTATGCCGAACTGATGGGCTACAGCATACAGGACCGCGGCCTGTGCGGGCGAATCTGGCTCGACAGGTGAGGTGCAAAGGCGGACGATGGGGGTATGCCAAAGTCGGTACCTGTCCCCGCAGCGGGACATTCTGTGCCTGTATACTCGGCTTGTCTCTCCAGGCCTCCCTGTAACCGTGCGAAGACACCTGCGTGCGGGTGCCGGTGTGGAACTGGTTGATTCGAAAGAGAAACAGGCGAAGCGGGAATGGGTATCCGCTTGCTTGGTCAGATCGATACGGAGCATCGGGCCCGGCGAACTGCATCCGCCGAGCCAGGAGACGAAACCGGCCATGCCGGGCCGATGCCGGCAATGTCAGGAGACTCACATGTTCGTTCGGCGTTGTTTTTCTGGACTTTCACTGGTCGCCCTTGCGCTGACGGTTGCTGGTTGCGGCAACCCGCAAGGTCTGGATTCGGTTCAGGTTTCCCCGACAGGCCAAACTCTGTCGGTGGGTCAGTCGTTGCAGTTTACCGCGACCGGGACGTACGGCAACGCGAACCATTCGTCGACGCAGAACATCACCAGCGCGGTGACCTGGAGTTCCACGCTTCCTTCGGTGGCAACCGTCAATTCCGCGGGACTGGCGACGGCGATCAGCTCGGGCACAACGACGATCGTCGCGAGCGCGGCGGGATACAACGGCCCGATCAGCGCCAGCGTCGTCCTGACCGTTCCGGGCACCACTGTGACCTCAGGTCCTGGAGCGAGTGGCGGGAATATCCTCTCGCTCACCATCGTTCCCAGCGGGATTGTGTTTGGCAGTTTGGGGGATACCGGGCAGTTCCTGGCGATTGGAACGTTTTCGACCTCGCCAACGGTGAGGGACCTGACCAACTCGGTCACGTGGCTTACTTCCGAACCGAATAAATACCCGATCACAAACTACAGCACGATTGCCCCCAGCGGCGGTTCTCAAAATGGCGGGGTTGTCAGCGATTACGAAGCGAGTGTAGGCAACGTGGGCGCAACTATCACCGCAGAGGCAATTGACAGCCAGGGGTCGATAGCCACTGCCCAGGCAGGCGTAGGCTGCCCGCTGGTGCTGCCTGACCTGACCGCCAACCCGCCGATTGCCGGTTCGTGTTTTAACGCTGTCCCGCAACTCCTGGCGACGCTGACCTTCTACAACGAAGGGCTGAATACCAGCAATTGGCTGGCAACGGCTCCGTCCGCCACTTGCAATCCGGCGAATCCATCAACCTGCACCCCGGTTCTCACTTGTGGCCCCGGTGCGGGGGCCGGCAAGTCGGTTTGCACGGCCACGTATCCTCTGGGTTTTGCCGTGACCATAACTGCGCCTGCACAAACCGGAGTCAAGTTCGGCGGATGGTCCTCCAACTGCACGAACACTGGAACTGTCACACAAGCCGGACCCAATAGCTGCACCATCGACATGCTGACCGACGAGACGGCGGGCGCGATCTTTAATTAGAAGGCGGTCGTACGTTCACTGTCAGAGGGCCGTCCTTCCGGGCGGCCTGTTTTTTCCTTTGCGACTGGCCCGGTTCCACAGCAACCTGCCCTCGGCGAGGTGGATTGAGGATTGAAGTACGGCTTTGCTTGAAGGAAAATCGCGCGGACGCTTCGAATCTCCCCCAACCCATCTGGTGTGGAACCGGTCTAACGGCGGCGGAGGATTTGCCGTGGGAGTTTGGAGCCGGTGACGAGCAGGACGAACGCCGCGGCGATGGCCCAGGCGATGCTGGCGGCGGCGATGGTGACGAGGTCGCGCGGGTGGGTGGAGACGGGCGGCAGGAAGTGGGCGGCGGCGGCGGTGGCAGCGTAGGCGACCAGGGCGGCGACGAAGGCGCGGCTGAGTTCCGCGTATTCGAGGTGGGCGAAGGAGACCAGGCGCTTGCGATGCAGCAGAATGGCCAGCGCGGCGGTCTGGACCATGATGCCGATGTCGGACGCGATGGCGAGCCCGGTGAGGCCGTAGGTGCGGAAGAGCGCCCAGTACATCGGGACGGAAAGAATGGTGATGAGCGTACCGGTGATGGCGGGCGTTTTGGTGTCGCTGGCGGCGTAGAAGGCGCGCGCATAGATTCCCTGCACCGCCCAGAGCGCAAGAGTGACGGCGAGGATGGTGAAGAGTTGAGTGATGGCGGCGGCGTCTGCGCGCTTGAACCTGCCGCCGCGGAGAAGGTCCATCAGCCAGGGCGCAAGGGCGACCATCCAGGCGGAGACGATCATGCCGACGGCGAAGAGGCGGGAGACGGCGCGAGCGACCGAGGTGGAAAAGTCGTGGGCGCGGCGCTGCTGGAACAGCGAGGCGAAGAAAGGCAGCGAGGCCGCTCCGGCGGCGGGGCCGATGACGTTGAAAGGCGCGTTGAAGAGGTCCTTGGCATTGCCGATGAGGGTGATCCCGCCGGTCTGCATGGACCCGAAGTAGCTGAGGAAGTAGTTATCGAGGAAGACCAGCGAGACGCCGATCATCAGGGGCAGGGAGAGATGGAACCACTCCAGGAAGGTGGCTTCGCGGAAGCCGACGACGGGATGGTAGCGAAGCCCGGTGCGGAATGCGCCCAGGGAGTTGAGCAGCGCGGAACCGAGGATAACGCCGCCGAGCACTCCCCAGGCGAGCGAGTAGATGCCGAGGCGGCGATGCAGGAAGAACGCGCCGGCGATGATGCCGGTGTTGTAAATGATGGGAGTAAATGCCTGGTAGATAAAAATCTTGCGCACCTGCAGCCGGGAGCTCATGACGCTGCCGATGAAGAAGAAGAGCTGGGCGGGCAGAATGATCCGGGTGAGCGAGACGCAGAGCGCGAAACGCTCGGGGTCGTTGCGGAACCCTTCAAAAAAGAGCCAGACATATTGCGGTGCGACGATCTCGCCGAGCAGGATGCCGCCGCCAAGGACGAGCAACATGGTGGTGAGAATGACGGAGAGCGCACGGTCGCCGCCCTGCTCGTCGCCTGCCTCGCGATAGCGGTTGAGAATGGTGATGACGGAGATGGAAGCTGCGCCGCCGATGAGGAAGTAGTTGATGAGATCGGGCAGGCGGAAGGCGGCGCGATAGGCGTCCTGTGCGATGCCAGCGCCGAAGAGATAGTTGATGTACTTGATGCGGACCAGGCCGAGCAGGCCGGAGAGCAGCGCGCTGACCATCAGCAGGATGGCGGCGGAACCGGCGGTGTGCTGTCTGCTGGGGGCGCGTGGGGCTGGGGGCTGCGCTTCGAGCGCGGGCGGGAGGCTCATCGGGATACCACGATTTTACGGGCAAAGCGAGGGTGCGAAGGGCAAAAGCGAATCACAGAGTACACAGAGGAAAAGGGTCGAGACGAATGCGGAGATTCTGCCCGATGGGTCAGAAGGACCGCCTGATTGGCAAGGGGACAGGGGCGAAACTATTCGGTCTCGCCGAAGGGGATTTCGGCGGCTCTGGCTTGGATGGAGGCGGCGCGGCGCTGGGCGCGGATGGATTGGATGGGCGGGGACTTTTTGCCGGTCGCGGGCTTGCCAGCGGGACGGGAGAGAATTGCAGCGATGGCTTCCAGTTCCCGGCGCAGGCTGCGCAACTGCTTAACGTCGGCAACGGGCGGCCCGCCGCCGAGCAGGGAGAGCTGCGGCTCCTTCTGTTTGAACTCCACCTTGAGGACCGCACGCGCCCCCGGGATGGTGTAGCCCTCGTCTTTCAGCAGGCTCTTGACGCGCAGCGCCATCTCCACGTCACGACGGCGGTAAAGACGCTGCCCGGTGCCGCCCTTGTGGGGCTTCAACTGCGGAAACTCGCTTTCCCAGAAGCGCAGCACGTAGGCGGGGACCTCGCACAGCCGGGCAACTTCGCCGATGCGGAAGTAGAGCTTATCGGGAATCTCGGACGCAGGCGTGCGGGCGCCATGCGAGCCGCTACGGATTGGCTGGTTGTGTCCCATCTGCAGACCGGAAGCGAGCCCGGTGAATTCCAGACCTGAATACTAAACCCGAAACCCTGAAAATGAAACGCATGCTCGCAAAGACGCCGGTTCAATCGGCGATTCTCTAGAACGGGTTCAGCTTGCCCAGACCCTTCTTCGGCTTGTGGGTGCTGCATGACTGGTCCGACTTGTCGCAGGGAGCCTTGGTCTTCTTGCCATTGGGGGGTGGGGTTTGCGCGGCCGTCTGCGATCCTGGAGTTGCCTCGTTGATGACGTCTGGAGCCGCGGCGGGCTTTTCGATCGGGGCCAATGGCGTCGCATCGGGTGGCCCAACCGGGCCGATTCCACCGGCGGCCTCCGCAGGCGTAGCTGCGCTGGCAGCGGGTGTGCCGGCGACCGCTGCGGCCGGATTCGCGGCTGCCGTGCCGGGGAAGGCCGGGGGCGTAGCCGGCGCAGTGATCGGCGCCGATCCGGGGGTGGGCTGAACGATCTGGATGCCCATCTGCGTGCCGCTGCTTCCGCCGCTGGATGCAGGCGACACTTCCGTTACGCTGGGAACGTCCTGCAGCGACGGGGGAGCGGCTGGCGCAGTGGCTGCCGCGGCGGGATCGGCCGATCCGGCGGCCGCGGTAATGGGTGTTCCCGCGTGCTGCGCCGCGTTGGGATTCATCGCGTCCACGATCGCGGCGTAGGCCTGGCGATTGACCGAGGGCGCGAGAGTGGGCTTGGCATCTTCCAGCGGCGGCTCACCCACGGTAGCGGCGGGAACGGTATCCGCCTGGTGGAGGAAGAGCAGGGTCGCGCGCTTGCTGAGCGTATATTGGCCGCGGCTGTTCTCCAGCGCAATGCTGGCCGCCGCCTGCTCCGGCGTGGGCTTCGGGATGGGAAGATTCATCGCGGCGATACGGTCGCGCGCGTCCTCAACGTGGGGCGCGGCGGAATGCTCGGTCACGACCTTGCTGTAGGCTGCGTACGCCTGGTCGTCGTAGAGCTTTTCGAGTCGTGCCTTGGCAGCCTCGGGCAGCCTTTGGGTGCGCACATACTTCGCCTCGATTTCGTAGGCGTCGCCCAGCCCGATGAGTACGTCATCCATGTGGCTGTAGAGGGGGTAGGTGTCGACCACGGTCTGGTAGCGGGCGATGGCAGCGCCGAGGTTGGAGCGGCCGGCGTAAAACGCGGCGACGTCCGATTCGGCGGAGGCCAGCGCCTCCTGCACCTCGCGCAGCTTCTGCCTGGCCTGGGGCACCAGGGTGGAATCGGGGAACTGCTGCAGCATCTGGCGGTATGCTGCTTCAGCCTTGACGGTGTTTACGTTGTCGCGGTCCGGCTTGTCCATCTGGCGGAAATAGATATCGCCGATGCGCATCTGGGCCTCGGCGGCCTCCGGCGCGTTGGGGAAGAAGGTGATGAAGTCGGTGTACTCCTGCTCCGCCTGGGTGAGGGCCGCGGTGCCGCCTTCCTTGTACCAGCTATCGGCGATGGCGAGCTTGGCGCGCATCTGGAACTGGGTTTCGGGGTAGGTATTCAGCAGGGTTTGCAGGTCCAGGCGGGCGACATCGTAGCGCCCATGCTTCACCGCGTCCTCAGCCTTGTCGTAGAGTTCCTTGTCCGGCAGCTTCGCGTCCATTCCCTCCAGCGGGTCGTCCTTCTTCACCGCCTTCTCTACCTTCTTGGTGTCCTTGGAGGGCACAACCTTGTCCGCCTTCTTGTCGTCCGCAGACTCCTGCTTGCGTTTCTTGGCGGACTTCTGATTGGTAACGACAACGTCGGCTTTGGCCTGGCCGAGGGTTGGCGCAGTGGTGGCGGGAGGTGTGGCATCGGACGGCGCAGATTGGGCGGCGGCCGGGGTTGCATCGGCAGCCTGGGCGAGCGCGCCCGAGCTTAGCGTCAGCAGCATGGCCACAGTGAATCCCGCAGCCAGCGCCATGCGCATGTCGGGAAGAAAGCAACGGACCGGGGAGAAGGAACAAAGCTCAATGCGGTTCAGGGTACTGCGTTGCATCATGCGGAAAACTCCATCTGCCTGGTACTGGGCGACTCTGCGGCGCGCACTCGGCGGGGTGCGCACTTGCCCTCTTATTCTAGTCGAATCCGGCGGTTTGCGCGGGCCTGGGCAGGCGCGCGAAAACCCTCCGGCAAACGCGGAATGCAGGGTAGCGCCAAGGCCAAAAGAAGTGCAGGAAAAGGTTAGACTTGCGCGGCTGCGGCGGCGTGAGCGATACGCAGCAACTCTGCGGCGTTGTGTTGGGCGTGGCCACCCTCAAAGACGGCTGAGCCGGCGACCAGCATTTCGGCTCCTGCCTGGACCACCGAGGCGACGGTGTCGTGAGCGATGCCGCCGTCTACTTCGATGCGGAAGTTCAGGCCCATCGCCTCGCGCAATTCGGCGAGGTGGGCGATTTTGTCGAGGGCCAGTGGAAGGAACTCCTGGCCGCCAAAGCCGGGATTGACGCTCATGACCAGGACGTAGTGCACCATGGGCAGGACCTCAATCAGCGTCTCGACCGGCGTGGCCGGGTTGAGGACGACGCCGGGCAGGCAGTTGTGCGCGGCGATGTGCTGCAGCGTGCGATGCAGATGGCGGCAGACTTCCTGCTGCACGGAGATCAGGTCGGCGCCCGCAGCTGCGAAGTCGGGGATGAAGGCGTCAGGGTTCTCGATCATCAGGTGGCAGTCGAGGGGAAGCTTGGTGACGGGGCGCAACGCCTTCACCATCGGCGGACCGAAGGTGATGTTGGGGACGAAGTGGCCGTCCATCACGTCGACGTGGACGATGGTGCCGCCGCCGCGAGTGGCCGCGGCAACCTCGTCGGCGAGGTGGGCAAAGTCAGAGGCGAGGATGGAGAAACAGAGGTCGATCATTTTTTGAGTTGCTAGTTGCTAGTTGCTAGTTGCTAGTTGCTAGTTGCTAGTTGCTAGTTGCTGGTTGCTGGTTGCTGGTTGCTAGTGTGGTGTCTCTGAAGTTTGTTCCCCGAAATGAATTGTCATCCTGAGCGCAGATTGGCGCGCGTTTGCGCCAATCGGAGTCGAAGGACCTGCGGTTGGAACCTCCACTTATGCAATCAACTTCAGAGACACCTGGTTGCTCCTTGCTAGTTGCCAGGTACGAGGCACGAGTTTGCGCTGGAGGAAGTGTATCAGCGACGCCTTGAATCGATCATGGCATAATCCCTGCTATGCTTCGGCTCGCGCGGGTCCGGCGGTCCTGCGGTCATCGCCAACCTCACACTATTATTATAGCTGTACTATCAACGAGATAGCGCCAAAGCAACCCCAAAACCCTTGACACGCCGGCGTATAATAGAGGAAGTAGGTGAGACAGAATCCGCCAGCATTGGGATTGTGGCCCTGCGTAGCCAGAAATAGCTAACTCCATTGTTTTGTTGATCTTGAAAATTATCTCATTTGTTTTCATCATCTTGCAAAACGGCTAAACGGGTAAGTGATTTATTTTGAAGATCATAGAAAATATCGATACCCCCCCAGGGGGTGGGGGCTATGC
Source organism: uncultured Acidobacteriaceae bacterium (assembly GCA_963764735.1). GTDB lineage: Bacteria > Acidobacteriota > Terriglobia > Terriglobales > Acidobacteriaceae > Edaphobacter. The sequence continues at coordinate 1,972,353 of CAVXTS010000002.1, read as the reverse complement.
AGGGGTGGGACAGTTACACGGGTCGGACAGGCGGACGAACGGCAGTTATAGTGGCGAGGGTGATGAAAAAGGCGGCCCAGCGCGGAAAGCAGACCTCAGGGGCTAAAGCCCGGCTGATTCTGTGGCTCTTATGGCACGGATAAATCCGTGCCCTTAACCAAAAAGCGCATTTGTCAACATTCTCATAGTGGCTGCCCTTTGCGCCGGCTCTTGAAGCTGGAAGGCGGGTCCATCACCGGGACCTCGCGCTCCACTTCGGGCCGGCCTTCGTGGAGGATTCTGGTGCGAACGGGATTTTGCGCAGCGTCCTCGGGGTTGCGGGTAGCGAGGTCACGCTGGGTTTCTGTCATGGGCTTGGGATTGCCAAGCGCGGCCCGGGCGGCCGCGTTCAGGATGCGGCGGATCGGCCACTCGTGACTCACGTTGGGGAAGAAGACCTCGCCCACGCGCTGCTTTTCGGGGCGGTAGTACCAGCGGCGAAGCAGGGAGAGATGGTCGCTCAACGTGGCCAGGTCGGTTGGTTCGGAGGCTTGCTCTTCCAGCGCGGCGATGAGGTTGGTGGCGCGTAGCTCAGGGTTGAGCGGCGGAGCGGTTGAGGAGGATTCGGTGGCGGGAACCCAGGTTTCAGAGTCGAGGCGCGGGGCGCCCGGACCGGTGGTTTGAATGGTGTCCTCGGCGAGGGGAACGGCTTCCAACATCAGCGGCTGGGCGAAGAGGGAGCTGCCGACGCTCGTCTGCTCCCTGACGGCGCGGACGCCGAGCACAGAGAGGCGCGCGGGGCCGCTGAGACAGCCGGATGCGAGGAGGAAGATCGCGGCGGCAGGCTCGGCTTCTGTGTCCGATTGCACGGGTTGCGCGGATTTCTGGACGATGACCGCGCGGAGCCTCGGGATCGGCTGGACGAGTTCGTCGGCGAGTGCGACGGCAGCTTTGACTTTCTGGACTTGCGCGTGGAGTTCGGCGGCGCGCTCGAAGTCGAGGTCAGTGGAAGCCTGGGTGCGCTCGGCGACCAGCGGAGCGAGCATGGAATCGCCGTGGGTCTCGAAGAAGGCTTGCACCGCGGCGGCCTCGGCCGCGTAGGCAGCGGCGCCGATGGGCGTGCAGGCCTGGTTGCAGGGCGCGAGGCACTTGTTCATCTCGCCGTAGACGCAGCCGGGATGTTCGGGATAGGGGGCGAGGTCCTCGACGCAGCGGCGGAGCTTGAACAGGTCGAGGACGGCATCGCAGTAGCGGTCGGCGGCGGCGCGTGAGGGGAATGGGCCGAAGAAGTTGGCGAGTGCACGCTTGCTCAGGCGGTTGGTGGAGTAGACGCGCGGGTAGGCGTTGTCCGCCGTGAAGCGCAGGAAGAACGGCGTATGGAGTTTCAGGCGGCGGCGGGCTTCCTCAAGACCGAAGACGGCGGCGGAGGCGTGGTAGAGCGTGAGGGCGGATTCGAATTCGGAGCCGGTGAGGGTGTATTCGATGCGGGCGACGCGGGTGCGCAGGTTGAGGCGCTTCGACTGCGAGTCCGGCGGGGCGAGGATGCGGGTGATGCGGCGGCGCAGGTCGGCGGCACGGGTGAGATACGGCTGCGCAGGTGCTTGACCCGCGGGCGCGGGCGGGCCATAGAGAGCGAAGACGCCAGAGAGCGTTGGGATGGAGCGCAGGATTTCCGGCGCATTGTCTGGCGCAAACGCAACCGAATGCTCGAACTCGAAAGGCGCGGCCACAGGAGGATTGTAGACGGGGTGTCGCTACGGAATCTTTGCGGTGGTCGCAGAGCCGGTGTAGGTGATGGTTTGGTCGGCGGTGTTGGTGGTGGCTTCGCCGGTGCCATGCGCGGGGCGGACGAGGACGATGTGGAAAGTGGTGTCGCCGGGCATATTGGGGTAGGTGCCAATGCGCGGGGCGAAGGTGAGTGTGCGGTCGGCATCGGACCAGGTGAGGGCGGTGGTGGCGTGGGCGCCGTGCTCGTAGTCGTAGTTGTCGCCTTCGTCGTTGTAGAGGGTGAAGCTGCCGTTGGCGCCGGGATAGATGCGGAGTTCGATGGGGCCGTTGGGCTTTTCGTCGGCGTACTCTTCTTCCGGGCCGAGCGGCAGGATGGAGCCGGCGCGGACGTAGAGCGGAAGGCGGGCGAGCGGCGCGGCAGCCTGTACGTTCTGGCCTCCGGCCACCTTCTCTCCGGTCCAGAAGTCGTACCAGGTGGTGTCTTTCGGGAGATAGACCCGGCGGGTGGTGGCTCCGGCTTCGGTGACGGGATTTACCAGCAACGCGGGACCGAACATGAATTGGGTTGCGTCGTTCCATGTGTCCGGGTCGTTGCGGAAGTCCATGGGGAGAGCGCGCATCAAGGTATAGTCATCGCTGGAAATGCGCCATGCGAGCGAATAGATGTAGGGCATCAGGCGGTAACGGAGCTTGTCAAAGGTGAGCAGTGCGGGCTCGACCAGCGGGTAGCTCCACAGCTCATTGTTGGGGCGGTGGCCGTGGGTGCGGAAGACGGGACAGAAGGTGGCGAACTGGTACCAGCGGGCGTAGAGTTCCTGGTACTCGGGGCTGGTGGTGTCGCCGAGGGGATGGTAGCCACCGGCGTCGGTGGTCCAGTAAGGCAGGCCTGAGAGCGCGTAATTGAGGCCCGCGGGCACCTGGCGGGAGAGCGCCCAGAAGCTCTGGTACACGTCGCCGGACCAGACCGTGCCGCCGACGCGCTGCGAACCAAGGAAGGCGGAGCGCGTGAGCAGGAAGACGCGCTTCTGGTCGGTAGTGTTGCGCCAGTTGGTCTGGACGCCTTCGTTGTGCAGCAGCGGGTAGACGTTGGTGTAGGTGGCGCCGTTGCCGATGGCCATGGTGCGGGTGTTGAGGATGGCGTCGCCGAGGTGCGGGAAGTACTCTTCGGGCTCGGCGGAGTCGAGCCAGAAGGAGTCCCAGCCCTGCGCGAAGAGTGGACCGTCCAGGTTGTCCCAGAACATCTTGCGGCCCTCGGGGCTGGAGGCATCGTAGACGTGCGCGTCCTTCAGCAGGAGGTGCGCGGCGTCGAGCTTTTTGTAGGTCTCGGAGGCGGGGTCCATCATGCCCCAGGTGGAGATCATGGTGTGGATATGCTCGTCATGGAGTTTGGCGAGCGCGGCGGGGACGTCGTGGTAGTTCTTGTTGAAGATGGGGTCGCCTTCGTGTTCCCACCAGAACCAGTCCTGCACGATGGTATCGAGGGGGATGTGCTCAGCGCGGTAGCGGGCGGCGATGGTCTGGATCTCGTCGAGCGACATGTAGCGGTCCTTGGACTGGATGAAGCCGTAGGACCAGCGCGGCATCATAGGAACGTGGCCGGTGAGCGAGCGGTATTCGTGGATGATCTGATCGAACTCGGGGCCATAGAGGACGAAGTAGTCAGCGCCGTCGCCTGAGAGAGTGTCGAACTTGAGTTCGAGGGGGAAGCGGTTGTCCATGTATGTTTCGCTGGCGGAGTTCCACAGAATGCCGTAGCCGCGGGTGGAGACGAGGACGGGGATGGCGATGTCCGTGTTGTTCTGGGCAAGCTCGACGGTGGCGCCCCGGTAGTTGAACAGGCCGCTCTGATGCTGGCCGAGTCCGTAGATGGCTTCGGTAGCGTCTGGCGAGAACCGGTCGATAACGTGGTAGGTCTGCTGGCCGTTCAGCGTCACCTGGGTATAGGTGCGCGGGACGGAGTTGCCTTCGCGCAGGAAGCTCTTGCCGTCGGGCGTGGCGAAAGTGAGGTTGCCGTGGGCGAGGGAGAGTGAGACGGTGATCGCGGCGGTCTTGAGCGTGGCGCCGCGTGTGTCCTGGGAGAAGTCAAAGTGCGCGCCGGGGCAGGATTGGGCAGCGGGGAGCAGCCAGGGCTGGGCGAGCTGCGCGTCGCCGCCGTCAGGATGCGTGACGACGTGAATCACCGTCTCCCCGCAGACGGTGACGCGCATGGTTTCCGCACCCAGGGTCGCGTCGAAGCCGGTCGCGGTCTGGGTGACGACCGCGGCGGCCGGAGGAGTAGGGAAGGTCTGGCCGGGAATCTGCGCGTAAGCGTTGGAAGATGCGGCGAAGGTTAGAGCGACGAGAACAGTGCGCGTTGAGAGCATGTACTTTTCTAGCCGAGATGGGCGACGAATGCGAGGGGATTGTGGTTCGAGGGTGAGTATAATGCGGTTATGGAACTGACCCTGCCACCTGAACTCGAGCAGCGCATTCAGCAGCAGTTGGAGAGCGGCCGGTTCAACAGCGCGGAGGAACTGGTTTCCACGGCTCTGACTGCAATCGAATCGTTCCCACTGCCCGAAGGAATGCAGCAGGCCGATTTTGAGCGGCTGCTTGAGGAAGGATGCGCAGCGGCCGATTGCGGCGAGACCGTTTCCGCAGAAGAGGCGAAGCAGCATCTGGCCGGCGTTCGCGCAAGGCCATAGAGGGTGGCCCAATACCGGCTGACCGCGCCGGCACTGCGGGATTTGGAAGAGATCGTCACTTACCTGGCTCGTGAAGCGAGCGCAGAGGTTTCGGAACGCATCGAGGCAAGGCTTTTCGATGCATTTGTGGATCTGACGCGGCTGCGAGCGCTTGGACATCGGCGGTTGGATGTTCGGCGCAAAGACCTGTTGTTTTACGTCGTCGATCCATACTTGGTTGCCATTCGCCGCGAGCAGCATGGGAACGTGATGATCGTTCGTGTGTTGCACGGCAAGCGAGATGTGGAAGACATTCTGCGCTGAGCATGCGAAACAACTGGAAGCGCGTTCTCACTTGCTGAACCTCGCTCGATTCGTCAGCCGCTTCTTTATCGTGTAATCCGCGGGATAGGGTCGCGGGTGTTCAGCTTGCCAGTCTTGTCGCTTCTTAATCACAGCGGCGAGACGTGCGGCCTGAGATTCCGAGAGCGACGCGTGCTTGCATTTGCGCAGAATGTCCTTGAACATGTAGCCCGACCGGAAGAAATAAGGTCTGAGTTCGAGGAAGCAGATAGCGGCCTCGATGGTGTTCGGGTCACCGGCCGAGATGCGATCGAGCGCGTCAGCGTATCCGCCCGGAAACGCCAACTGGTCGTAGCGAGAATGAAACTCAGCAGCCGCCTGCTTCCACTGCTCGGCTCTTTCCTCGCTGCCGTCCAGCAGGTCAAGAGCTTCGTGCATGCGCTGGTGCAGACGAACGATGTCTGCGGCGTTGCGCGCGATGGTCTCCTTGATCTTGTCCGCGTTCATGCCTATTCAATCTCCTAGCTCCCGGCGATGGTCATGCCGTCGACGCGGAGGGTGGGGGCGGCGGCGGAGCTGCGGAAGGTGAGGTCGTTGCCGATGGCGGTGATGTTCTGGTACATGTCCTTGAGGTTGCCGGCGATGGTGATCTCTTCGACGGGGTAGGCGAGTTCGCCGTTTTCGATCCAGAGCCCGGCTGCGCCCTGGGAGTAGTCGCCGGTGACGAGGTTGACGCCGAAGCCCATGGTCTCGGTGACGTAGAGGCCCTGGGTGACGCCGCCGATGATTTGCGTGGGCGAAAACTTGCCGGGGACAAGGTAGAAGTTGCCGGCGCCGATGCCGGGGTTCGACGCGAGCGAGCGGGAGGCGTTGCCGGTGGACGCCATGCCAAGTTTGCGCGCGGTGTAGGTATTCATCACGTAGTTCTTGAGGATGCCGTTTTCGACCAGGACGGTGCGCCGGGTGGGCAGGCCTTCGCCGTCGAAGGGCGCGGTGCCGAAGCCTCCGACCTGGATGCTGATGTCTTCGGGATCGACGATGCCGGGCTGGACGCCGCCTTCGTACGCGTACGTGCCGCCGATGTTTTCTTCGCCGTGCAGGACCGGGTTGGGGTCGATTGGGCGGGTGAAGACCAGGGTGCCGTCGTCGATGACGGTGATGTTGTCGCCGGCGACGCGTTCGCCGAGTTTGCCGGCGAAGAAGGTGGCATGGCGGTAGATGGCGTCGCCGTTGGCCGCGTCGAAGAAGTTGCCGATGATGGAGCGGGCGACTTCCGGGGCGAAGACGACGGGGGCCTGCTGGGTCCTGACGCGCCGCGCACCCAGGCGGCGGAGGGTGCGACGGGCGGCTTCCTGGCCTACGTTGACGGCGTCTTCCAACAGCAGGGAGGTACGCGAGGACGAGTACCAGTAGTTGCGCTGCATGTTTCCGTGCTCGTCATGGGCGATGGGCTGGGTGGAAAAGCCGCAATAGGAACGGCGAAACTCGCCGGTAAAGCCGCGTGAGTTGCTGAGGATTTTGTGCGAGGTGCCGGCGTCGAATTCGCCTCCGCCGGAGTTGCGGATGCGGGGGTCGTAGGCCAGGGCGGCGGCTTCGCAGATGCGGGCGACTTCGATGCGCTGGGCGGGCGGCTGCTGGTTGACGTCGTCGAAGTAGAGGTGCTGGTCGGCGACGTTGTGCTGGCCGAAGGCTTTCGGCTCCGGCAGGCCGGCGAAGGGGTCCTCGCTGGTGATGCGGGCGAGGGTGACGGCGCCGGAGACGAGTTGGTCGATGGATTCGGCGGAGAAGTCTGAGGATGAGGTAGAGGCGGTGCGCTGGGCGGGGGACGAACCCAGGCCGGACGCGATGTAGACGCGCAGGCCGATGGCGCGGGAGCCGGACTCCTTGAGGGTCTCGACGTGGCCGAGGCGGACCTTGGCGGAAAACTCGTCGCCCTCATAGACGACGGCCTCGGCGTCGGTAGCTCCGGCCTTCAGGGCGCGGGCGAGGACGTCGGCGGCGAGTTGTTTCAGGTCGGCGGACGGGACGGTGTCGGCGGGCAAACTACTCCTCAGGGGGGACCTCCGGATGGACACGGATGAACCGGATCAAAAACCGGATGAAGACAAGGCAAGTATATAAGGGCGTCAGGGCAGCAAAGCAGTATCCGGGCGGGAAACCGGCTGCGCCGAGGGCCGGAAAAGCGCTGCTTCCGGCTTGACTTTTAGCGCTCCCGGTGGTCAGGCTATTGAAAACTTAATCGCCAAAACCCCGGATTGGCGCGGGTGTTTTGCGATAATAGAGCCAGGAGCGGGTCGGGCTCACCGGGCTTGTGAGGAACGATGCGGCAGGGCTGGGTTCGATGATCCCTCAGCCCCGGCTCCCGAATCTCTAACATTTAGGACTTAATGAGCGAAAACACGGGAAGCACGAAGCAGGCGCTTCAGGAAATTGCAGATCAGCTAAAGGCGTTGAACGCGACCGTTATGGCCATGGAAGCCCATCTGGGCGCCTTCGGCTTCAAAGGCTACCGCATCGCCGATTTGAAGCAAACGATCACCCATTCGGATGCCTACAAGAAGGCTGTTGCCCGCCTTCAGGCCCTGATCGACGGGATTCCATCGACCCAATAAATCCGGGGTGGTTCAAATGGCGGGTGGGCCGGCGGGGCCGGATTCCGGCTGGTGGGGTTCTGCAAGTTCTTTCGTCAGGATGAGAGAGATGCCCAGAATCCACAGAAGATGGCCAATTAGCGGCACCAGTGGGAACAGGAAGAAGAGTCCCCAGGTGGCGACCATGCACAGGAGAATTGCCGCGGCCAGACGATGGCGCGCCCGGGCGGCTCGCGACTTGAAGGCCAGCCAGGCATAGATGGGAATCATCAGGTTGATACAGCCACTCATGAGGCAGAGGAACGACTCCAGGAGGCTTTTGGAGTCGTTGTCGCCGGAGTGCGTGATGGCGTCGTGGAGGACGTGGGTGGGAAAGTCGAAGGCCATCACGGCGCACCACCAGCCGGGGAAGGAGCCGCCGGACGCATCCGCCAGCCGGCACGCGGGTAGGGCAAAGGCCGGCAGGAAGACACAGATCCCCAGGATGCGGAGGCGGAGGATAGTCGATGGGGAAAGGGTCGCGGGCTTGCTTTGCGACATGGCGCGCCTTCCGGCCTAGCTGGCGGAGTCGTAGTCGTCGGCGGTGATGACCTGGAGGGAAGAGGTGGCGGCGGGCTGCTGGGCTGGCGGCTGGTCAATGAGAATGATGGTGTGGGCGGAGCCTCCCGGGTAACTGATCTGGCTGCCGGTGTACTCGGGCGAGGTGCCGATGGGGACGGTGCCGGCGGGGAACGCGACGATGGAGTAGGTCCCGGCGGGGGCGTTGAGGTACCCGGTGTTGGCGCCGAAGGTGGCTCCGGCGACGAAGGGCGCTACGCTGATGGGCGCGACGCCAGGCTGCAGCAGGTAGATGTCCACGGCGCCGGGGCGGATGCTCTGGTTAAGGAAGCGCAGGGCTACCTGGCCGGATGGTGCGGGGAAGGACTGGTCCTTGAGCACGGTCATCTGCAGGTTGGCCGCGATGTTGCCAGTGAGCAGGGTGTACTGGCCGCCGCCAGCGAAGGCCCCGTGCACGGCGGCAAGCTGCTGCTGCGTGCCCGCGGTGTAGGCCGCATGGGTGTAAGCACCGGGCGCGATTGGGATGTAGGAGGTGACGGTGCCGAAGCCGATGTTGTAGAGGGCTGCGGTGGCGTTCTGATGGATGTCGAGCGCGGGAGCATCGGGCGAGGCGTCGATGACGCGGACCTGTGAGACGGGCTGGATGCCGGCGATGCCCTGGCAGCCGGCGAGGCCTGCGACCAGGATCGCGAGGACGGTGAGCCGGGTGGTGCGAGTGGCGAGATGGAGGCGTTTGAACGACATGGCCGGGCGTATCTTGACCCGAGGCGGGTCTCGGCCCAGGGTCTGCGAAACGGTAACTAGATAACTGTATCTGATTTCGAGGGGCGCCGGCGACCTGGAGGAATCCTGGAAGTGACACCAAGGTGGGAGGCCGCAGGTGAGGCGCCGGCTTGCAGAAAGCCGTGCCCGGGATCAGCCGATGGTGACGGGCGTCCCGGCCCAGGCATGGGCTGCGCTGAGCTTTTCCAGGGATGAGACCAGGGCGGAGAGTCCGGCGGCAGAGACTGGGCGGCCGATGTAGAAGCCCTGGGCCATGTCGCAGCCTTCCTGCTCCAGCACGTCAGCCTGTTCGCCGGACTCAATGCCTTCGGCGACGACGCGGATGCCCAGGCCGTGGGCCATCTCCACGATGGCGCGGATAACGGCAAGGCTGCCGCGGTCGGTGGTGCAGTTGTGCACCAGGGACCGGTCGATCTTGATCCAGTCCAGGGGGAACTGGGTGATGTAGGCGAGGGTGGAGAAGCCGATGCCAAAATCGTCCAGGACCAACTGCACGCCCAGGGCGCGGATGGAATGCAGCACGCTCTGGGTTTCCTGCGAGTTCTGCATCAGGTTGCTCTCGGTAATCTCCAGGTTGAGCGAAGCGGGAGAACGGTCGCCCTTCGCGAGAGCGCCCTGGATGACCTGGAGCAGGTTCTCCTGCAGGAGTTGCATCGGCGAGAGATTGACGGACACATTGAAGCTGCGATCCAATTTCTGCTCCAGCAACCCGACCTGGCGACAAGCCTCGCGCAGAGCCCACTCACCGATGGGAACAATCAGGCCGGACTCCTCAGCCAGGGGAATGAAGTCGCCGGGCAGGATAAGGCCAAACTCCCTGCTGTTCCAGCGCAGCAAGGCTTCAAAGCCGGTGAGTTCCCTGGTGGCGCAGTCGGTCAGCGGCTGATAATACATTTCGAATTCATCGTGCTCGAGGGCGTGGCGCAGAGCGGCCTGCAGCTGCAGTTGATTCTGGGTTGCGCCGATCATGTCGCTGGTGAAGACCTGGAAGCAGCTGCGGCCGCGCGCCTTGGCGTGATACATTGCGGCATCCACGCGCCGCAGCAGGACCTCTGCGTCCGCGGCCCCATCGGAGATGGTACAGACGCCGATGCTGACGGAGACGGGCACTTCGAGTTCGCCTACGGAGATAGGCACAGACAGCGCGGCGACGATCTTTGCCGCGACTCGTTCGGCCTGGTCGCTGCCGGTCAGGTCGTTGAGAAGGACGATGAATTCGTCGCCGCCCATACGCGCAACGCTGTCGGTCTTGCGCACGGTCGCGAGGAGGCGCTCCGCGGTGATGCTCAGGACGCGATCGCCAGTGTCATGGCCAAAGGAATCGTTAATCTGTTTGAACTTGTCGAGGTCCAGCATTAGCAGCGCGAGGCTCTTGTGGAATCGGCTGGCGCGGTCGAGCGCACTTTGCAGCCGGTCGTGCAGCAGCGCGCGGGTGGGCAGGCCGGTCAGCGAGTCGTGGTGGGCCATGTGGCGATACCGTTCCCGACTCTCGCGCAGCTCGCTTGTTTGCTGCTCCACGCGGTGGCGGAGGACGATGACCCAGACGAACACTGCGACGATAACGGCCAGGGAGAAACCAAGCAGGTTCAGGGCGCGAGCCGCGGTCCACCATGAGGGTGTCTGCAGCGCGACGATGTCTTGTGGGGAAGCGAGCAGAATCGAGAAGGCGGAAGCTTGGGTGGCGCCATATCCCCTCAAGGTCCTTTGGGTGTCGACCTGAACCGAGCAAATGCCGATGATTCGCAGCCTGCTGCCAATGGGGATGGTGGCCAGGCGCCGGCTGGTGAGTGCGGCCGGGATAACGACGCGATAGAGGAGGTCGTCAGAGGACAGCAGCAGATTGCTGTCGCCCGCAGCATCGGCACGGCCGGCCAGGCGGCCGTCTATCTGGACGCGCTGGGAGTCGAATCCGCCCTGCAGGGCCTGGGCGGAGGTGATGCGGATGGGTGCGGCGATGGGTCCAGGTGCAGCCTGGCGAAAGGACGCGTCAATCAGGGCCGGCTTGAATCCGGCCAGGGTGCTGAATCCCACGATGTCCACAATGGCTCCGGGCATGATCGGGGTGGTCTGCTCGGTCTGCGCGCAGAGTCCTTCGGTAGCGTCCTGGATGCAGAGGGTACGGCCCGGCCAATCGAGGGTTACGGCTCCGCGGATGTGGACGCGATGGGGCCATAAGACCCCGGGGTTGAAGCGCAGTAGTCCGTTGATTGGCTGCACCGGAAGATTGAAGGCGTCTAACGGGCCGGGGGCAACGGCAACCACTGTTTCCAGGCCGGGGAAGAACAGACGGGCGCCAGTCAGTTGGCGATTGGAGTTGAAAGTTGGGGCCGCATTGCCGCTGATGTGGACCCACTTGTCCACCAGTCGTTGATAGTCGACTCGTGGATGTCTCACGGTGGTCGCGCCGATAATGCCGCCAGTCATGGCGATCTTGAGGGTGACGTTGGCATCGGTCTGGGTCACCGCGTGCACGACGCCCTCAATCTGTACCCATTGGCCGTCTTCGTCGCCGGACAGGAGGTCCGGGAGGGTGACGGGGGTGGCCCGTCGGGGAACGCCGGAGCTTCCTACGATGGTGATGCTGGCCTGATCGATGATCGGGGCGAAGTCGCCGGGAGCGCTGACGCCAGTGACGTCGACCAGCGTGCCAGGGACCGGCGCGCGCCCGGACCACACGGTTCCGACCGGCACTCCGGCGTAGATGCTGCCGGTCTGGTCATGCAGGAAGAAGGCAATGCGCCGCGTGTCCAGGTGGGAGTCGTAGTAGGTGACCACCGCACGGACGTGGATGGGATAGCCGCGGCGGGCCTCGTCGGCAGAGAGGCTGTGCGCCTCGCGCAGGTTGGTCAGGGTGCGCAAAGGCTGCGCTGCGGTGGTGCGCGAAGGCAGATTCAGGTCAGGCGGCCGTTGCGCCGGCGCTGTTGCAGCCAGGACCAGGGAGAGATGAACAAGAATCCATCCTCGCCGCGAGGTAGGAATGCGATGCGGCACCTAAGCATCATCGGCTGGTGGGCGCAAATCCTCAATCCCCCATTGGTTGGAGCCGGTTACAGGCGGGGTTCGCCTGCCGGCAGAATCCCTGCCCCGGGGAGGTGACACCCATTCCCGGAGCGGCAAAGAGGCAGGTTTGGCGAACTTATGCGGTAGTCTTGGAGCGGTTCCTATCTGCCTCGCAGAGAAACTTCAGGAGTTGTACGTCATGATCGATCGATTCGGGCTGTTTAAAGTGCGCAAAGGGCTTTGCGTTTGCGCGATGGCTGTAGCTTTCTTCACTTGTGGATATGATGGGGTTCCGGCAGTGGCGCAGACCGCTGCGGGTGCGCCGCCCACACAGACGGTTGCGGAGAAGATTGCGGCGTCGCAGGAGTTGCTGGACATCAATACCGCAACGGCGGCGCAGCTAAGAGCGCTGCCGGGCATGGGCGATGCGTATGTGCAGCGGATAATCGCAGGCCGGCCCTACACGGCGAAGAACCAGTTGACCCAGCGCGGGATTCTGCCGGCAGCGGCGTACGAGAAGATCAAGCCGCTGATCATTGCGCACCGGCCCAAGCCCTGAGGCGGGCGGCGCTGCTACGTCGGGCGCTTCCGCGTTGACAAAGTCGGCGGGCGGACGATACGCTTGATCAGATGAGCTTTTCGATCGAGCATCGCGGGCACCACCATCACCATGCGCAGAGCGTGTTGGCGGCAGTGTCCGGTTGGGCGAGATAGCAAAAAGCACACCAGGATTCGAAAAGGCCCGCTGACGCGCACACCGCGAGCGGGCCTTTTTGCTGCGCGCGGATGCAGGTGGGCCATCGGGACAAGACAAGGGCGAACGACGGAGATTCTGACCCCTGCGGGATCAGAATGACGGGCTAAGTAAACGGAGAGACGGAAATGGACGCAGTACAGGGAGCACCAACGATTGATTTTGCCAAGATGGACGGACTCGTCCCGGGCATTGTGCAGGACGCGAAGACGGGCGAGACGCTGATGCTCGGCTTCCTGAACGAAGTGAGCTACGCCAAGACGCTGGAGTCGGGCTTTGTGACCTTCTGGAGCCGGACACGGCAAAAGCTGTGGATGAAGGGCGAGACCAGCGGCAACCGGCTGCGCGTGATAACGGCCGCGACCGACTGCGACAACGATGCGCTGTTGTTCCGCGTGGCAGTCGAGGGCGATGGGCTGGTGTGCCATGAAGGGACGGTGAGCTGCTTCACCAAGCCAATTGCGGTTGCAGGATCCAGGTAAAGACTGAAGCAGATTCCTCCGCTTTGCTGCGGAATGACAAAGAGGGTAGAGATGGCGACGAAACTGAAGCTAGGAATTCCGAAGGGCAGCCTGCAGGATGCGACGATTGCGTTGTTTGAGCGCGCGGGCTGGCGGATCAGCGCGAATGGGCGCAGCTACTTCCCGGGCATCGACGACGACGAGATCGAGTGCATGCTGGTACGCGCGCAGGAGATGGCTCGCTACGTGGAGAAAGGCGCGCTGGATGCAGGGCTGACAGGCAATGACTGGGTGCAGGAGAACGAGACGGACGTGGAGTACGTGACCAGCCTGACGTATTCGAAGGTGAGCCGGCAGAAGGTGAAGTGGGTGCTGTGCGTGCCAGAGGATTCGAAGTTTCAGAAGCCGGAGGATCTGGCGGGCAAGGTGATCGCGACGGAGCTGGTGGAGTTTACCAAGCGATATTTTGCCAGCAAGAACATTCCGGTGAAGGTGGAGTTCAGCTGGGGCGCCACGGAAGTTAAACCACCCACATTGGCGGACGCGATTGTCGAAGTAACGGAGACGGGGTCGAGCCTGCGCGCGAACCGGCTGCGGATCCTAGAGACGCTGATGGAGTCGGAGACGCAGTTGATTGCCAACAAGGCTGCGTACAAAGATGAGTGGAAGCGAAAGAAGATCGAGAACATCTCGCTGATGCTGAACGCGGCGATTGCGGCGCAGGGACGCGTCGGCCTGATGATGAACGCGCCCAAGGACAAGCTGGATGCGATTCTTGCGGTGTTGCCGGCGCTGAAGACCCCGACTATTTCACATCTGAGCGATGCGGAATGGGTGGCCTTGAATACGATCATGGAAGAGGCAGTGGTGCGCGACGTGATTCCGAAGCTGAAGGACGCCGGGGCGACCGGGATCGTGGAGTATCCGCTGAGCAAGGTGGTTCTGTAAGAGCAGTTGTTAGTTGTTAGTTTCTGGTTGAGGGCAACTGATGAAGCTGGTGAAGACATTTGGGCGTGGCAAGGCTCGGGCGGACGAGATGATTCGTGCATTGGAGCAGCGTGGCGCGCTGAATACGTCGAAGGTAGAGAAAACTGTAACCGCAATTGTTACGGATGTGCGGAAGCGAGGCGATGCAGCGCTGTTGAAGTACGCGGCTCAGCTCGACCGGCTTGCGAAGGGGGCTTCGCTGCGGGTTTCGCGTGAGGAGATGAAGGCGGCGTGGGAGGCGACGGCGCCGGAGTTGCAGGCGGCGATGCGGCTGGCGCAGGCGAACATCCGGGTTTTCGCGGAACGGCAAAGGCCGGACGAGTGGGTGTTTGAGCCGATGAAGGGTGTTGCGACGGGACAGATTGTGCGGCCGCTGGAGAGTGTGGGCTGCTATGTTCCGGGCGGGCGTTATCCGCTGCCGTCGACGCTGCTGATGACGGTGACGCCGGCCCAGGTGGCAGGCGTGGAGCGCATTGTGGTGTGCTCGCCCAATCCGGCGCGGGAGACTCTGGCGGCGGGATGGCTGGCGGGCGTGACGGAGTTCTATCGCGTGGGCGGAGCGCAGGCAATTGCGGCGCTGGCCTATGGGACGAAGACCGTCGCGCGCGTGAACAAGATTGTGGGGCCGGGGAACTTGTTTGTCACGGCGGCGAAGATGATTGTGTCGCAGGATTGTGGCGTCGACATGCCGGCGGGACCGACGGAGATTGTAGTGACCAGCGAGAAGGGCGACGCTGCGGGCATCGCGGCGGACCTGGTGGCTCAGGCGGAGCACGATCCCGAGACGCTGGCGGTGCTGATTACCAGCAATGCAGGGTTGGCCGCAGCGGTGAGGGCAGAGGTCAAAGTTCAGGCGAAGGGGAATGCGATCGCGACCAGATCGCTGGCGGCGCAGGGCTGCATTTTTGTGGCTGGATCGGTTGCAGAAGCGCGTGAGCTGACAAACCGGCTGGCGCCGGAGCATTTGACGGTGGATGCGAAGGCCGACCTGGCATGGGTGAAAAATGCGGGGTCGGTGTTTTTGGGGGATTACTCGCCGCAGTCGATGGGCGACTATATCTCCGGGCCGAACCACGTGCTGCCGACGGGCCGCGTGGGCCGCGTGCGCGGCGGGCTGAGTGTGATGGACTTCGTGAAGGTGATCACGGTGCAGAAGTACACGCGCAAAGGACTGCGCGCGCTGGGCCCGCATGCGATTGCGCTGGCTGAGGCCGAGGGATTGAAGGGGCATGCCAAGAGTGTGCGTGTACGAATGGAGTGAACGTGGTTTTGTTTTATGAGCTATGAGCTATGAGCTATGAGCTATGAGCTATGAGCTATGAGCTATGAGCTATGAGCGGTCAGCGGTCAGCGGTCAGCGGTCAGCGGTCAGCGGTCAGCGGTCAGAACGATTGAGGTGAGGCGTGGCTAGTTTGGTTGTCTCCGAGAGTGCGAAGAAGAGTGAGGCGGTGGTGCTGCCGCGGGCGCGGAGGGCGGTACTGGCGATGCCGGAGTATCACCCGCCGCTGGCCGGGCGCGATGCGCTGCGGCTGGACTTCAACGAGAACACCTTTGCCGCGTCGCCCAAGGTGATTGAACGGTTGCGCCAGGTGACGGCGGAGGGTCTGACCAAGTATCCCGAACGCGAAGGCGTGGAGCGGCTTGCGGCGGGGCACTTTGGATTGCAGGCAAACCAGGTGCTGCTGACGAATGGGGTCGATGAGGCGATTCACCTGGTATGCGCGGCGCTGCTGGAGGAGGATGACGAGGCGTTGATCTGCACGCCGACCTTCTTCATGTATGAAGTGAGCGCGGGGATGATGACGGGGCACGTGGCCAAGGTGCAGGCGGATGCGTCGCTGGAGTTCCCATATGAGCGCTATCTTGGAGCGATTACGCCGCGAACAAAGTTGATCATGGTGGCGTCGCCGAATAATCCGACCGGCGCGGTGGTGAGCCGCGAACAGTTGCTGGACCTCTGTGCGGCGGCCCCGCAGGCCGCGGTGCTGGTGGACGAGGCGTATTACCACTTCTTTGGCGAGACGGTGCTGGCGTATGTGGGGCGCGTGCCGAACCTGCTGGTGGCGCGCACGTTTTCGAAGGCGTACGGGCTGGCGAATCTCCGCATCGGGATGCTGGCTGGGAATGCGGACCTGATGAAGTACGTGCGCAAGGTCAGCTCGCCTTACAACGTGAATGGTGTGGCGCTGGACTGTTTGCCGGCCGCGCTGGCGGATGATGCCTACGTGGCGTGGTATGCGGAGCAGGTGAACGCCGGGCGGACGCGGATGATGGATGGATTGCGGACCCTGGGCGTCGACTTCTTCCCCAGCCATGCGAACTTTGTGCTGATGAAGATTGGGACCAAGCATGCGGAGTTGGTGAGGGCGATGCGGGAGCGCGGAGTGCTGCTGCGCGACCGCTCGACCGACCCGGGTTGCGAAGGCTACGTGCGGATCACCGTGGGCGTAGAGGAGCATGTAACGCGGGGGCTGGCGGCGCTCAAGGAATCGCTGGCCGAGATTGGATGGGATCCAGAACAAGTCAGCGAATCGGCCGGTCACCAGGCCAGCGAAGCGGAACGGGAGTGGGAGTGATGAGCGAGGGGAATCCGCAGAAGAGAAAGGTTGTAGTGCTGTCCGCGTCGGTCGCGTGCATGAGCCCAGTCGTGGTGGCGCTGGTGAAGGTCCATCCGGTTCTTGCGGGAGTTGTGATCGGGCTCCAGGTGGTAACGCTGGTGTATGTGGTCGCAGTGCTGATGAAACTGAAGAGGCAGGAACAATGAGCGAACCGGCGCGGACAGCCACAGTGAAGCGCGACACGACCGAGACGCAGATTGCATTGACGCTAACCATTGATGGGACGGGCGTGTATCAGGTGAGCACAGGGATACGCTTCTTCGACCACATGCTGGAGTTGTTTACGCGGCATGGCGGGTTCGATCTGACGCTGAAGTGTACGGGCGATCTCGATGTCGACCAGCACCACACGGTGGAGGATGTGGGGATTGCGCTGGGCGAGGCGTTTCGGGATTGCGCTGGGAGATAAGAAGGGGATTCTGCGCGCCGGGTACTTCGTGATGGCGATGGATGAGACGCTCGCCGTGGCCGCGGTAGACCTGAGCGGGCGCGTGGCCTACGTGGTCGATACGCAGGTGACGGTGCCGGTGGTTGGAGATTTTCAGACCGAGCTGGTGGCGGACTTCTTTGATGGATTTGCGCGCGGGGCCAAGGCGAATGTGCATGTGAAGACGATGTATGGGCGTAGCAATCACCACAAGATCGAGGCGATTTTTAAGGCGTTCGCGCGGGCGATGCGCGGGGCCTGTAGCAAGGATGAGCGGATGCGGGAAATGCTGCCGAGTACGAAGGGGCTGCTGTAGATGATTGCGGTGATTGATTACAAGGCGGGGAATTTGACGAGCGTGGTGAAGGCGCTGCGCTTTCTCGATGCGCGCGATGTGGTGGTGACGCAGGCGCCGGAGGAGGTGCTGCGGGCGGACAAGATTGTGCTGCCGGGGGTGGGGCATTTTCAGTCGACGCAATTGCTGAAGGACCTGGGGTTGACGCAGGCGGTACGCGAGGCAGTGGCGAAGGGCACGCCGTTCCTGGGGATTTGCGTGGGCTTGCAGTGGCTGTATGAGGGATCGACCGAGGCCCCGGGGGCGGATGGGCTCGGGCATTTCGCGGGAATGTGCGAGCACTTCCCGGCTACGTATCTCGATGCGGAGTTGAAGTCGCCGCACGTGGGTTGGAATTCGCTCGAGGAAATACGGCCGGATTCGCGGCTGTTGCATGGCGTGGCCGACGGAGCGTTTGTTTACTTCACGCACTCGTGGCGCGCGCCGGTGTCCGCGGATTCTGCGGCGGTGACGGAGTATGGTGGAGGGTTTACTTCGGCTGTCGAGCGCGGGAATGTGATGGGCGTGCAGTTTCATCCGGAGAAGTCGGCGGAAACGGGATTACGGGTGCTGAGGAACTTCTTGGAGCTGTGAGCGTTGTGGCAGAAAAGAGACAACTACGGGGATTCTTCCCCTTCACTGCGTTCAGGGTCAGAATGACAGCTCAAAGTTATCGACTGCGATGGAAGGCTGACGGATGCTGACGAAGCGGATTATTGCGTGTCTTGATGTGCGGGGCGGACGCGTTGTGAAGGGTGTCCAGTTTGTGGATATCGTCGATGCGGGCGATCCGGCGGAACTGGCGCACCGGCACGCCGCGGCGGGGGCGGACGAGGTGGTGCTGCTGGATATTACCGCGACGCATGAAGGGCGCGGGACGCTGCTGGATACGGTGCGGCGCGCGGCGGCGAAGCTGTTTGTGCCATTTACGGTGGGCGGCGGGATTGGATCGGCGGAAGATGCGGAAGCGGTTTTCACAGCCGGAGCGGACAAGGTGAGTATCAACTCGGCGGCGATTGCGCGGCCGGAGCTGATTGGCGAGATTGGCGCAAGCTTTGGCGCGCAGGCGGTGATTGTGGCGATCGATGCTCGGAGAGGCGCGGGTACGCCGGGCGAGCGGGGCCCGGAAGACGCCGAAGTGTATGTGAGCGGCGGGCGCAAGCCCACCGGCCGCAAAGTGGTCGAGTGGGCGCGGGAGGCGGAGGCGCGCGGCGCGGGCGAGATTCTGTTGACCAGCATGGACACGGACGGGATGCGGACGGGGTTTGACTGCGAGTTGACCGCTGCGGTCAGCGAGGCGGTGCAGATTCCGGTGATCGCCAGCGGCGGCGCGGGAAGCGCAGCGCACTTTGCCGAGGTTTTTGGCTGTGGCAAGGCGGATGCGGCGCTGGCAGCGAGCATCTTCCACTTTGGGGTGACGGATTCGCGCGAACTGAAGGCGCAGTTGGCGCGGGCGGGCGTCAGCGTGCGGCTGCCCTGCTAATCGACTGGCGACGATTCACACCCGCGTCACCGAAGAGGTGCAAACTAGCTGCAGAAGATGCGCCCTGTTGCTCCCAAGCTGGAGGAGTGGGAGAATGGCCTTACAAGGAAGATATCGCACTGAGGGCGTCGATTGACTAGAGTGTCGACGCTGACACCGTGCCTAAACGCGTAGGCCCCCGGCGTGGGGGGTCGAAGAGCTAGAGCCTGGTAAGAGGTATTGCAATGCTTGATATTCTTCAGTTGAAGGTCAGTGCAGACGAGATTGATCAGCTTCATTTTTGCCAGATCAAGCGCCGTGGTGACTGCCAGGCCGCCTTCACGGTGAAAGGCGCGGGAGTGATATGGCCGGTGGCGAGCTGGGGCGACCCGCCGCTGGGGGAGAGGATCAACGTCAGGGGATGGTTTCCGCTGCTGGACCAGATTGCGGACGAATTCCTGCTGTGGTGGCCGCAGGGCGGATGCTTCTTCGTCTCCCGTGAGGAGGCAACTTACCGCGTTCACGAGCACGACACCAGCGGCGTCCTGTTTCTGCAACTTGAGATGAGGCGCCTGCAAGTTGTGCCTCAGCCGAAGCCGCAGCACGATGCGGCGCGGACTGGGCCGGCGCCACGATTGGTCGCGCGGTAGAACAGAGCGCCGGCGCGTCAGCGGGTCATTCGCCCCCTGCCCGAAGGTGAGGCGGCGTCGTGCTGCGACAATAGAGTCATGTTGATTCCTTCCATTGATTTGCTGGGCGGCCGGATTGTGCAGCTCGTCCACGGCGAAAAGCTGAAGCTGGCGTTCGACGACTTCGACTACTGGATTGAGCGGTTCGCGAAGTATCCGCTGGTGCAGTTGATCGATCTGGATGCAGCCATGCGGCAGGGAGAGAATCGCACGCTGATCGAGAGTATCTGCAGGCGGCTACCGTGCCAGGTGGGCGGCGGATTGAAGACGGCGGACGACGGGCGACGGTTGCTCGACGCCGGAGCGCAGCGCGTCATCTACGGATCGTCCCTTTTCGGCCTCGCCGCAGAGGGCGAAAAGCGTCGGCATAAGATCATCCGGCTGGAGATTGCGGAGGAGCTGAAGCGAGCGCTAGGCGAGGCAGCGCTGTGCTTTTCCGTCGACACCAAGGGCGGGCGCGTCGCGGTGAAGGGGTGGAAGGATTCCGTCGACCTGACGCCGGAAGAGGCGGTGACGTGGCTGGAGGACTGCTGCGCGGCGTTCCTTTATACCCATGTGGATACCGAGGGAACGATGCAGGGCTTTCCGCTGGAGATTGCGGCGGTGCTGCGCGCGTGCACGGCGAAGCAATTGATTGTCGCAGGCGGGATCAAGGCGCGCGCCGAAGTTGACGCGCTGGACGCGATGGGCGTGGATGCGGTCGCCGGCATGGCCGTATACTCGGGCGCCATGGAGGCGTAAAGACAGTTGTCAGTTGTGGTTGAGGAGGTGCTGTGGAATACGTCAATCTGGGTAAGGCTGGGGTTAAGGTTTCGCGCATCTGTCTGGGGTGCATGTCGTATGGAGTGCCGCCGGCGGGAGAGCCGCTGCGACCAGGCTCGAACTCCTGGAGCCTGAATGAGGAGCAGAGCGCGCCGTTCTTCAAACAGGCACTGGACGCGGGCATCAACTTCTTTGATACCGCGAATGTCTATGCGACCGGTGACAGCGAGCGGGTGCTGGGGCGCTGGCTGAAGGCGAATGCGAAGCGTGAGGACACGGTGATTGCCACCAAGCTGAACGGCGTAATGCGCGACGGGCCGAACGGAGGCGGGCTGTCGCGCAAGGAGATCTTCTTTGAGCTGGACGAGAGCCTGCGCCGGCTGGAGACGGACTACGTCGACCTCTACCAGATCCATCGCTGGGACCGGAACACGCCGATCGAGGAGACGCTGGAAGCGCTGAATGACGTGGTGCGCGCGGGCAAGGTGCGCTACATCGGCGCGTCGTCGATGTGGGCGTGGCAGTTCTCGAAGGCCCTGTACACGTCCGAGAAGCATGGCTGGGCGAAGTTCGTCTCCATGCAGCCGCACTACAACCTGATCTACCGCGAGGAAGAGCGGGAGATGCTGCCGCTGTGCCTCGACCAGGGCGTCGGCGTGATTCCGTGGAGCCCGCTGGCGCGCGGGCGACTGGCGAGGCCGTGGGATGCGGAGAAGACGGCTCGGTCGGGAGCGGACCCGTTCGGCAAGAACTTGTACGCGCGAACGGAAGAAGCCGACAAGCGGGTGGTGGACCGTTTGGGCGAAGTTGCCAAGGCCCGCGGGGTGTCGCAGGCCACGCTGGCACTGGCGTGGATGCTGACGAAGCCGGCGATCACCGCACCGATTGTGGGGGCGACCAAGCCGCATCATCTCGAAGACGCGGTCGCTGCAGTCGCGCTGAAGCTGACGCCGGAGGAAGTGAAGACGCTGGAAGAGCCGTACGTCGCACACCCAGTGCTGGGGTTAACGCATTGAGTCGGCTGGATTGAGACTCATTGCACGAAGCAGGCGCGGACTTCGACGGGGGTGAGGCCTTGCTGGCGCAGGGTGCGGAGGGCGAGGGCGTCGTGGCGCTTGGCCAGGCGGACGCCGCGTTCGTCGTGGAGTAGCGCGGTGTGGAAGTAGTCGACCGCGGGCAGGCCGAGGGCGCGCTGGAGGAGGATCTGGCGCGCGGTCGACTTGAGCAGGTCGGCGCCGCGGACGACTTCGGTGATGGCCATGGCGGCGTCGTCCACCACGCAGGCGAGTTGGTAGCTGGGCAGGCCGCCGGGGTGGGGGTCGACGGGGACTGGCTTGCGCCAGATCAGGAAATCGGCAAAGTCCGAACCCGCAGTGAAGGACTGCGGGCCGAGGTTGGCATCGGGGAAGCGCATGATCTCGCCGTCGGGGACGCGGAAGCGGTAGTTGGCGGAGGGATTGAAGGGTGGCGCGGGTGCGAAGTGCGCGGGCCGACAGCGGCCATCGTACAGCGGCTCGTCGTCCTCGTCATGCGGGGCGTGGAGACTGCGGGCGAGATCGCGGCGCGTGCAGGTGCAGGGGTAGATGGTGCCGGATTGGAGGAGTTGGTCGAATGCGGCGCGGTACAGCGGGAGACGCTGCGACTGCGAGACCATCGGGGGCTGCCAGGTGACGCCGAGCCAGGCAAGGTCTTCCAGCATGGCGTCGACGAACTCGGCCCGGGACCGTTGTGGGTCGAGGTCTTCGTTGCGGAAAAGGAGGGTGCCGCCGGCGTCACGGGCGCGGGTGTGGGCGGTCCAGAAGGTGGCGGCGTGGCCCAGGTGCAGAAGGCCGGTCGGCGATGGAGCGAGGCGGCCGATGTAGGGCACGAATCGATGATAACGCTCGTGCCCAGGCCTCCCTCATTCCGCGGCGTGGGAAGTCCCGGTGATGAACGCCCGGGGTGGAATTTCTGACTCTTCGAGTCAGAATGACGAGCATGGGGAGTCAGAATGACGATTGTGGAGGGTGGCTGGTTATTGCGTGTCCAGGCTGGAGATGGCGTAGTAGCCTTTGCGCGTTTGGACCTTGAGGCTCTTGCCACAGCTCAGGTCGATCTTGCGGAAGGTGCCGTCGGCCTTGGGGTTGGTGGGGACATAGCTGGCCAGGTATTGGGTGCGGAGCTCGTCCTGGATCTGCTGGAAGGCATCTTCCAGCTTGCGGCCGTTGTTGCCGACGTTGATGACGCGGCCGCCGGTGTCAGTGGCGAGGCGGTCCATGTCGCGGTCACCCATGGGTGCGCCGGCGTAGAACTGCATCTGGCGGTCTGCGATGAGGATGACATAGATGATGGCGTTGGCCTTCTGTGCGGCCTCGGTCGCGGTCTTCAGGGTCTCCTGCGAACCCTCGTCGCCGCCGTCGGTCAGGAGCACCAGGATCTTGCGCCCGGCTTCCTGGGTTAGCTTTTCGTTGGCAGCGGCGTAGACGGCGTCGAACAAGAGGGTGCCGCGCGGCGGACCGTTGCCGGTGACGGAGCCGTAGGTGGCGCCGGTGTTGATGGTCGCCTTATTGAGGGCGCGCTGGATGTCGCTGGCGCGGTTGGTGTAGTCGGCCAGCAGGTTGATGTTGATGTCGAAGGAGATGAGGAAGGCCTCGTCCTTGGGCGTGAGGATGTTGCGCAAGAAGGTGGCGCCGGACTGCTGTTCCAGCGGCAGGACGTTCATCTGGCTGCCGGAAGTATCCAGTAGGATGCCTATGGTGAGCGGCAGGTTCTTTTCCTGGGTGAAGTTCTTGATGGTCTGCGGGACCTTGTCCTCGGCGATGGAGCAGTCGCTCTTGGCGAGGTTGGTGATGAAGCCGTCGCGGTCGCGCGCGGAGAAGTAGAGGTTGACGAGGTTGACGTTCTCTTTGAGGGTGGTGGTGGCAGTGTCGTCTTCGGCAGCGGGACCGGGAGCGGTGCTGGCCGGGGGCGGGCCGCTGGGGGAAGGTGCTTCCTGGCCGCACAGTGCGGGAGCGCACAAAACCAGTGGCAGCAACGCGAGAGAGAGCAGGGTCGCAGCTGGGAACGAGGGGCGCATATCCGTATTAGACGACGAACAGACGATGAAGAGGGCGGAAGGTAAGCATTTTTCCTCGTCCAGGGGACGGAGCGCTGGCTGCGCCCGCTTGAAAGGGTGTCGCGTGGTTGACAACACGCGTCCAATGTACAGGCACAGGCGGGGTTGGGATGACGGGCCGCGCGCCCGCTGGTAGTCTGATAGACGCAGGGCATGGGGGTTTTCGCGTTGAGATATAGCGTATTGGCAGGATCACTGGCATTGGCGATGTTCGGCGCGGGAAGTCCGGCGCGGCCGCAGCAGGCCGGCCAGGAGACGATCGCGCAGCAGGCGATCCCGGATGCTCCCAAGCCGCAGAGCTTCCCGGTTGGAGCGGTGACTCCGGGCCAGGGCTCATCCTCCGCTGGGAATGACACGACGCAGGATGGGTCGGGTGCTCCGGCGAACCCCGCTTCACAGGCCGGGACCACCAACACTCCGCCGGCGGCGGGCACTCAGCCTGCGGCCTACGAGCCACCGCCAGGCGGAGCCGCGGAGGCAATCCAGACCTATCGCGTACACGTCGACTTCAAGGAACTGCCGTTTACGGTGAAGGATGGGAATAAGCAGGTCTATGGGCTGCATTCCCGCGACATTCAGGTCTATGAGAATGGGACGCTGCAGAAAATCCGCTTCTTTACCGACGACGGGAAGCCGCTGTCAGTGGCGCTGGTGATCGACCAGACCATGACACCGGACAATATGAATCGGGTGAACGACGCCATGGGCGCGCTGCAGGACGCGTTTACGAAATCCGACGAAGTCGCGGTGTTCACCTACAACAAGACCCCCAAGGAGGTCACCGACTTTACTGGCGCGCAGAGCCCGCGGCTGGCCCAGGCCATCGAGCGCTCCAAGGGGGCGGGGCGAGACCTTCCCATGGCGGGCAGCTATAGCGGGCCGATGTCGTGCACCACGTGCGTCAACAATCAGAACTTCGATCCGAACACGGCAGCGGTGCGGGGCAACACGAACATCCAACTGAGCCCGGAACGGGAGGTTCATCCGCTGAACGATGCGATCCTGGCGGCGGCGACGGCGCTGAGCCGCAGGCCGGAGGAGTTCCGGCGGGTTATCTACGTCATCTCCGACGGCCATGAGTACGGCAGCAAGGCGAAGAGGGCGGAAGTGATCCAGTACCTGGAAAGGAACCAGATTGAAGTGGATGGGACGCTGGTAGGCGATTCCTCGCTGCCGATCCTGGGCACTTTGGACCAGCTTCACCTGCCGCTGATGATGCAGGACAACGCGCTGGTGGCGTACCAGAAGGCAACTGGCGGCCAGCTTGATTCCGAGTTCATGATCAGCTCGATCGAAAAGAGTTTTGCCAGGATTGCCGCGGAAGCGCGCAACCGGTACTACGTTGGCTATTACTCCACGGAGCCGTTCATCGACGGCAAGTACCGCAAGATCGAGGTAGTTGTCCTGAACCACGGGAGCAACCTGACGGTGCTGGCACCGAAGGGGTACTACCCGACGGCCACAGAGGTGCGGCCCGGTTCGGCGCCCCCACCGGCGCAGTGACTCCACAGACCCGCTCGCTCGAAAGTACGCCGTGGAGATAAACCCAACCACGATGCATAGTCTGCTGCGCGGCAACGCCCTGCCGGCGCTGGCTGCGGCGGTGCTGTGGGGTGGTGGCGACTTCTCCGGCGGCATGGGGGTGAAGGCCGCGGGCGGCGACTTACGTGCGGCGCTTCGCGTGGTGCTGCTGAGCCACATCACCAGCTTTACCGTCCTGGTCACGATCGCCCGGCTGCGTGGGGACGCGTCTCCCCAGGGTGCGCTGCTGGGCTGGGGAGTGGCTGCGGGTGTGGCTGGCGGGCTAGCACTGGTCTGCTTCTACATTGCGCTGTCTCGGGGTGCGATGGGGGCTTCAGCCGCGCTGAGCGGACTGCTGGCAGCGGCCATTCCGGCGACGCTGACGGTGTGGCGCGAAGGGTCGCCCGGCGAGGGAACGCTGCTTGGCTTTGCGGTGGCGGGGACGGCGATCTGGCTGATTGCGGGCAGTCCGGCGGCGCCAGACGCGGGCGGGCGAGGGCGTGAGACCATGATCCTGGCGATGCTGGCGGGCGTGGGCTTTGGCTTCTACTTTATCGCTCTGAAGATGGCCGGGCCGGCGGGTCTGGTGTGGCCGATGGCGACGGCAAGGATCGGCAGCCTGAGCGTCTGCTCGATGATTTTCGTGGGGCAGTGGCTGCGGGCACGGAAGGCCGCGGAACCACAGGTCGCGATGGGGGGGAAGGCGGTTGGATATGCCCTGGCGACGGCGTTGCTGGACACCTCCGGCAATCTGCTGTTTATCGCAGCAACTCGTGCGGGCAGGTTGGATGTGGCTGCGGTGCTGGCGTCGCTTTATCCGGCGACGACCATTCTGTTGGCAGCGCTGGCGCTGGGCGAGCGGCCTACGCGGCGGCAAGCAGTCGGGATGGCCACTGCTGTGGCAGCTGTGGCGCTGATTGCGCTGTAGGGCAGTCAGGCGTCGAAAGCAAGTCGCAGGGGCTAATCCGGTTCAATTCTGCCGGTTTTTACGTCGGCACTCAAAGTGTCGACCGATCAGATAACAGGCTATCTCAGCGGCTTCTCTGGCTCGCAGGTGTGGGCGAATCGCAAGTCCCGGTCGGGAGCGGGAATCGTGTGCGGAAGGAGGGCATATGGCCGGAAGAGTTCACGGCCATCAAAAAAGACGTAGACGAGCTTACCGGGTGACTGCGTCGCGCTGGCGCTGCTCGGCGGCCAGCCTGGCTTCCGCTGCGACCTTGGCTTCGGCTGCGATCTTCGCTTCCTGGTAGGCTTTCTCTTCGGCTGCGGTCTTCGCGTCGGCGAGAGCCTTGGCTTCGGCGTCCTTCTTCTTCTGCTCCTCCTCGTCCTCGCCGGTGATGCCTTTCATGCCCTCCTTGAAGCCGCGGAGGCCTTCCCCCAGACCTTTGCCGAGTTCCGGAAGCTTCTTGCCGCCGAACAGAAGCACTGCCAAGCCAGCCACGATGATGATGTGCCACGGTTGAAATAAATCGCCCATACAAAATTCTCCTTGCAGCAAACGGCGAGCGGGAAATGCCGCGCTGCCAACAGTGACTGCACACACCATTGTCGCATAGATGGCTGACGGACCGACACGTGATTCGCGAACGAAACACCTCCGTCCGCGAACCCGGCCTTCCCCGCCAGGGCTTGACCAGGGTCGGCCCTGGGGAGTCTCGGGAGACAACGTAAAGGAGCGCCGGCCAGGAGATCCTCCAGCAACGCCCGCAGCCGGATTCTTTCCGGGGATGGGCGCCGGAGGTGGCGCAGGGGAGCCGACAGACAACGCCGGAGCAGCAGCACGCCCGTCGGTCCCGGCAAACTCAGTTCCAACCTCATCTGGCCGTTTCTGCTGACCGTGCGGGCATGCCGGATCGCCATACAGGGCGACGCCTACTTGGCCAGCGCGTTGGCGGCATTGGCTGCCAAACCCACTTACTGGCTGCGCCAATTAAGGCGCTGACGCCGGGTCTGTGAGAAGTCGTTTCCGCTGGTCGGGCAGTAATGTTGACAGGCAAAAGTTCTCCTGAATACAGTTCGCGACACAAAGTAAGCTGCAATGAAATGATATGGGGCATGCTGCTGCGGCTTGGTTCATACAGCGCCGGGTTCTTCAACTGCAACCGGAGTTGGAAGGAAGAGAGAGAGTGATGAAGAGATGGAATGCCGCTATAGCCGAGTTCTGTGCCTTGAGCGTTGCCAATACACCATTTGCGCTCATCGGCAATGCCTGGATCTCCAGTTCCGGCACTCCACAAGGCTCGGCGGCGGCGGCCGCCTGCGGTGCATCTCCAGGACACGCGGTAATCCATGACGCCTATTTTTCCTCGTTGGGGGTCTCGCCGGGTAATGCAAATCCAGGCGGCGCCGGCATCACAACCACCGATACCTCCGATCCTCTCAATGTAGAATTCTCCTGCAGTGTGGACGGAGGAAGCACAGGTTTCGGTAAGCCGGTAAACGTCAATCCGCAACCGTAGTCTAATTGCCTCTGTGGCCGCTGTGGTGTCCAATCCTGCCCCGCCGAAAAATATGCCCCACCACTGCCAATGGACGTATGTCGCGTACTGCTCTGTCCTGGTCGCAGGTCTGGCATTCGCGCCATGTCTTCTGTCCCAGAACGCCGCACAGGACGCCGGACTTCCCCATCTTGACCGCCATGGCAGCGCAACTCAGCTCATCGTCGATGGCAAGCCGTTTCTGATTCTGGGGGGAGAGCTGCATAACTCCAGTTCTAGCAGTGTGGAGTATATGAAGCCCGTGTGGCCGCGGCTCGCCGCAGAACACCTGAACACCGTCGTGCTGCCGGTCGCCTGGGAGACGGTCGAGCCTCAGGAGGGAAAGCTTGACTTCAGCTGCGTCGACGGCCTGCTCGAAGGCGCTCGCGCGAACAATCTCAAACTCGTCATCCTGTGGTTCGGTTCATGGAAGAACACATATTCCAGCTATGTTCCAGGTTGGGTGAAACGGGACACCGCCAGGTTTCCCCGTGTGCAGATGGCCGATGGCCGGGATACGGAGCGGCTATCGCCATTCAGCGCGACCGCGCGCGACGCGGATGCGCGCGCGTTTTCGCAGTTGATGCGCCATTTGCGGGAAACAGACGCAGAGCGGCATACAGTCCTGATGGTGCAGGTGGAAAATGAAGTCGGTGTTATCCCCGAGTCGCGCGATCATTCCGCGGTTGCGGATGAAGCCTTCCGGGCCGCAGTCCCACCGGCGCTCACCGGTTATCTGCAACAGCACCGGGCACAATTGAATCCGGAACTTCGCGATGCCTGGGAGGAGGCGGGGGCGAAGACAGCCGGAACATGGCAGGAAGTCTTTGGCGCACATCCGTTGACCGACGATCTCTTTATGGCTTGGCAGTATGCCGTCTACATTGATCACGTGGCGTCAGCCGGCAAGGCGGAGTACCCGCTGCCGATGTATACGAACGCAGCGTTGGTTCGTCCCAACTATCAACCCGGACAGTACGACAGTGGCGGTCCCCTGCCGCATTCTATGGACGTCTGGCGCGCGGCTGCGCCTTCCCTTGACTTTCTGTCGCCCGACATCTACTTCAACGAGTTTGCGCACTGGGCCGGCGCATATGCACATCCTGACAATCCGCTCTTTATCCCGGAGGCGCAGGGCGGCGCCACCGGCGCGGCCAATGCCATGTATGCATTTGGCCAACTCGCGGCCATCGGGTTTTCTCCATTTGGCATTGATGATGTGGGCAATGCACCCCTTGATCTCGTGGGCATCACAAATCCCGGCGAGCGCCCGGACAACGCGGCGATAGGGGCCGCTTACAAGCAGCTTTCCGAACTCGCGCCCATGATCCTCACGAGGCAAGGAACAAGTGGGATCGCGACTGCGTTGATGGAGGGCGACGCCCAGCGGGCGGCAAGACTCCGCATCGGCGACTACACCGCGAATATCACTCGCGCCGGCAGTGCCAGCGGCACGCGTGTGGCAGCCATGTTTCTTCAGACCGGGCCAGGCGAGTTCCTCGTAGCGGGCTGCGGCGACGCACAGATCACATTTTCTACGGACCAGCCCGGACTTCCCATCGTAGGCGTCGAGAGCGTCGAGGAAGAGTTCTTTGAAAACGGAACATGGACGCCGCGCCGACGCCTCAATGGAGATGAGAACTCCCAGGGGCAAGCGTTAAGGCTCTATGCCACCGACCTGGCCCAAGACAGAATTTATCGAGTGCGCCTGTATCGCTATCGCTAGGCGAGGGTAGCACAGCTTATTGCACTAAGCCCTTCGGGCTGAACCCGCCACCCTTCACCATATCGCCGAGAATTTCGTTCGTCCTTGCAGGGCATGCGCGCCCCTTCTCCGGCGTAAGGTTGTCATGTTCGGACTCAATCATCGGCAATGGCTCTTTGCGACCTGGGATTTGATTCAAGGCCGTCCAAATTCCTGCGGGCGGAGCCGTTGTATCGATAAAGCCCATGCCCGCCATCACTGGCGCCTTGATATGGGACGCAAAATTGACGGTGTCGAAATAGAGAGCCGTCTTCATCGCGTCGGCGTTGTCCGACGGCCAATTGGGATATCCCGCTTTGCGGCCGTGAAGATCGCCGTTTGTATCGGCGCCTGCTGGCACGCACACCAGGACCGCGCTGATCTTTTCGGGCCGCAGACCGGCGAGCGCCAGGCTCTGCTGGCCGCCCATACTGCCTCCCGTCAAAACGATCGTCCTGCCATCCCAGTCCGGCCGTGTCAGCAAGTAATCCAGTGCGCGCGAGTCCCTCAGGTACATTTTGAGGAAGTATGACTTTTCGCGATCGTTGTTGCCGATCGTCTGATAGTTTCGCGGAATATTCCCCGAGGGATCGGCTGGCGACTTATCATGCGAATCGACGTTGATGACAAGCCACCCTTCCGCCGCGCGCTGCGCATCGCCATGCAGGTTCAAAGCGTACACTCCCGCATACTGGAGCTGGATGAGCGCGGGAAACTTGCCGTCTTCGGCGGGCTTGGCCACATAGCCGTGCACCTGGGAGCCGAGCGCATCCAGAGTGAAGATGCTCGTCTCGACACCGGGCACGTCGGTCTGAACCGGAATCAGGACGGGGTGGATCGGGATCTCGGCCTGCCGGCTCAGTTCGTCGTTCCAGAATGCGTCGAAGTCAGCCGGGCGCGGCGTTGAGAGGCCAAGCTTGGTGGGAGCAACGGCTGCGCCGACCGCGTAGAGGCCGTTATTGCGCCCGGTATTACCTCCCGTAAACACGGGCGCGCGGCCGACAGCTGGTCCTGAAGCGGCGCCGGGGGCATCGGTCGATGGTGCTCCCTGGGCGAGGTCCGCGTACGGCTCAATTGCAACATAGATCATCTCGGGCTGGTCCCCGGCGATCTCAATCCTGGCCTTGCCCGAAGAGAGATCGAGCCTGCCCTCCTTCAGAACAACAGCGTTGTTGCGGCGAATCGTCCATCGATAGGCATAGGTGGGGGCGGCCGGGCCGGGCGTTACCGTCCACCCAACCGTTTCGCCCAGATTATAGATGCCGCTACTGTGATATGGCGCGAATGTGAGCTGCTGCTCAATCGGAGCACGCTGTGCCAAAGCGACTTCCGCTGATAGGAGGAATACGGCAACCAGCGCACGCAAAATCATTCGAGTCATACCCAAATCCCTTCTACAGAAGCGAACGACGATCAGTCCTCTCGCCGACCATCCCGGATTAAAGCACACGGCCTGAACAAACGAAGGGCGCTTCCAAATTCAATTGTCTGTATTATTGCCTTTGCAGTATTATTGCGGCAATCGGTGGAGGTCAGACGGAGAGACCTTAATTTGACTAGAGAACAATACCTTGGATCGATGCCGCAAGGCTCGGTCAAAGTAGCTGAGCCTAGGTATTCGTGGGTCGGCCAGATCTGATCACGGTTGCGCTTTCCCCAGGGAACGAGGAGATTGAATATGCTGCCAGAACAGTGGGAAACATTCAAACGTGCTGCGCGCCGCGAAAAGATGGACCGGATTCCGATGGCGCTCATCATCGATAGCCCGTGGATTCCCGGATACCTCGGCATCAAGCATCTGGACTACTTTCTCGACCCCGAACTCTGGTTTCAGTCCAACCTGAAGATCATGCGCGAGTACCCTGACGTCATCTTCATTCCCTCGTGGTGGATGGAATACGGGATGGCGGCTGAGCCCTCAATCCTGGGTTCCAAAATTAAATTTTGGCAGGATAATACGCCCAGTGAATATCACACCCTCTACCGGCTCGAAGATATCGACAACTTCCCTGAGTACGAAGTGGAAGCTGACGGCTTCGCCGGCCTGACATTGCACCGCATCGCCATGGCCCGGCAACGCATCCTGGATGCAGGCTACATCTTGCCGATGGTCACCTCACGCGGGCCGCTCTGCACCGCCGGATTTGTTCGCGGCACCACCGAGTTCATGATCGACCTGGTCGAAGACCCCAAAGGTGCGCATAAACTGATTGACCTCTGCACGCGTGTCATCATCGACTGGCTCAAAGCCCAGCAGAAAGTCATGGGCGACACTGTTGAGAGCATCTTTATCCTCGACGATATTGTTGGATTCATAAACGAAGAGCATTACCTGGAGTTCGCGCATCCTTACCTGAAGCGCATCTGCGACGCCTTTCCCAAGGACTGGGTCAAGCTTTACCACAACGACGCTGAAGTCGACGCCTGCCTCGACCACCTCCCCGATGCGGGATTCAATGTTCTCAATTGGGGCAAGCAGAGGCACATCACTGAAGTCAAACGGCGCATCGGCGACCGAATGTGCCTCATGGGCAACGTCAACCCCTTGGAAATTGCGGTTCGTGGAACGCCGGACGAAGTGAAGGATGAAACCCTCGAAGTGCTTGAAGGCTCTGGTGGAGAAGGAATCATTCTTTCCGTCGGCGGTGGCGTCAGCCCCGGAATGCCGCGCGAGAATCTCCTGGCCATGCTTGAGGCCCTCGATGAATTCAATGGAAAGCGTGCCGGGGCCGCCGTTGCCAGTGCTCGCTAAGCGGAGGATGGATGCCCGATTATGCCCTGATGAATCAATATCTGTACGAGGGGAACGCCGACCAGGTTGACCAACTCACGAAGGCAGCCCTGGCCGAAGGTCGGCCCGTGCAGGAAGTGATCAGCGAGGGATTAATCGCCGGCATGAGCGTGGTTGGAGAGGATTTCAAGCACAACATCTTGTACGTTCCTGAAGTTCTGATCGCTGCGCGCGCCATGAAAGCTGGCATGATGGTGCTGAAGCCGCTGCTGACAGCTAAGGACAGCACCGTCAAACCCAAAGGTGTTTTGCTCATGGGTACGGTTCGCGGCGACCTGCACGATATCGGCAAGAACCTGGTCGGCATGATGGCCGAAGGCGCAGGCTTTGAGTTGCACGATATCGGTGTCGATCAGAGTCTTGATAAGTTCTTGGCTGCGGCTGAGCGATGCAAACCCGATATCATCGGCATGAGTGCTCTCCTCACCACAACCATGATGTATATGAAGACCGTGATCGATGGCTTTGCAGCAGCTGGCCAGACTCACATCAAGATGGCCATCGGTGGCGCTCCCATCAGCCAGATGTTCGCGGACGAAATCGGCGCCGACGGGTACGGTGCCAACGCTTCTGCCGCGGTCGATTTGTTTTTGCGGCTTGCGGAGCAGGTGTAACCGAATATGACCACCTACAAGATCCTGTACTGGCAGGAAATCCCCACCCAGATCAAAGCCGAGGACGACATGGATGACGTCACCGTGATGCTCGACGACAGGTTCATGAAGCAGGTGGACATTCTCGCCGCCAAACGCGGCCTGCAAAGCGCCGACGATTACCTCGCCCAATGGAAATGGACTGAGGAGGAAGAGCGCGAAGGCCCCGCACAGGAAGTCGCGGATGCTGTGAAAGCTGAACTCGAAGCAAAGGGCTGGTAAGAAGACCCCACGAATGGCCGTCACCCTCACCATCAACGGACAATCGATTCAAGCGACTGACACACGGTCTCTGTTCGATTACGCCGAAGCGATGGGCATCGACGTGCCCACCTCCTGCCGGAAGCAGGGCAAGTGCAAAGAGTGCATGGTGGAAGTTGTCGAGGGGATGAGCGCCCTGTCAGCGCTCGCCGCAGCGGAGAGCCACCTGAAGGGCAATTTCCGCCTATCATGTCAGGCCCACGTCACCGCCGCGGAAGGCCATGTCCGCTGCCACACCATGCGGCGCGGCCACATGCGCATCGAGCGCCATGCCTTCGGACTGCCGGTCGCGAATCGGGATTTCAAACCCGATCCAGCGGTCACTCGCGACGGAGATCGAATCCTCATCGACGGCATCGAAGTGGAACGCTCCACTGGCCCTATACTCGGCATCGCCATGGACCTCGGCACAACCACGATCGTCCTGCGTCTTGTCGATCTCGAAACCGGAGAACTCCTCGCCGATACCTCCTTTGAGAATCCGCAGCGATTTGGCGGCTCCGAAGTCATGTCGCGCATTGCCTACGATACCGGGCATCCCGGAAGGCTGCTCATGCGCACTCTTGCCGGCTACCTCAGCCACGCAATCGAAAAGTTCCCGGTCGATCCGAAAACAATCTACGAGATGGTCGTCGTGGGCAATTCGACCATGCGCGATCTTTTCTTTCGCCAAAGCGTCTACTCGATCGGCCAGACCCCTTACCACTCCATAACCGAAATCGAACTGGCCGAAGGCAAACGAACAACCACCAGCCTGGTCCAGACTGGTCGGCAAAGCCTTTTGCCCATTCACCCCAGGGCCCGCGTTTACGGTGCTCCCATCATCAGCGGTCACGTTGGAGCGGATGCGGCCGCCTGTATGCTGGCCGTCGATCTCGCGCATGAAGATCGCCTCGTTGCGATCATGGATATTGGGACGAACACTGAGCTGATCCTCGGCAACAGACATCGCATTTTCTCGGCATCCTGTCCCGCCGGACCCGCCTTCGAAGGCGGAGCCATCGTCTGTGGTATGCCCGCCCTGGATGGCGCCATCGAAGAGGTCGCAATCGCTGACGACGGCTCCATCGGCCTTCGCGTCATCGGCGACTTGCAACCCGAAGGAATCTGCGGCTCCGGCCTCGTCGACGCACTCAGCGAACTGCTCCGCACCGGCCGCATGAACCAGATGGGCCGTTTCGAAGACGACATCAAGCGCGTAACGCTCTATCAGGGCCAGGGCAGGGAAGTCTTCCTCCTCGAGAGCGACGTAAACGAGCTGGCCCAGGCCAAGGGCGCTAACGTCGCAGGCTTGCACGCCGTCTTCTCGAGCTACGGCATCAACTTCGAAGATATCGATGTCTTTTATCTCGCTGGCGGCTTCGGGCGCCATCTCAACATCGAAGCTTCCAAACGCATAGGGCTCATCCCCAGCCTGGACTCCACAAAAATCATTCAGGCCGGCAACATCGCGATTGAAGGCGCCACCCTCGCCCTGCTCAGCAAGTCGAAGCGTCAGGAGTTGGAAGACCTCGTCAAACGAGTCGGGCACTGCCGCCTCGAAACCCATCCCAGTTTCTTCGAGTTCTTCGTCGAGGGCTGCCAGTTCAAACCCATGGAGCCTATGCGATGCGCGAAGTAGCCGAAACCTTGGAGATCGTGACTACGCTTCCCAGCGTAAATGTATTGCCCGAGGAGTACGTGCGCCTGCTCGGCTTTCCGAGAGG
This sequence comes from uncultured Acidobacteriaceae bacterium, assembly GCA_963764735.1. GTDB lineage: Bacteria > Acidobacteriota > Terriglobia > Terriglobales > Acidobacteriaceae > Edaphobacter. Next base: position 1,938,007 of record CAVXTS010000002.1, on the reverse strand, counting down.
CTGGCAACTCGAAGGCCGCTCCCTGGAATTAGCGGATTGGGCCCGCGACTGGTACGCGAAGCACGGCCGCCCGTGGATCTATGCCCGCCAGGGGAACAGCTTCGAAATCTCCGGCGACTCCATTTGCATCGATGGAACCACGTTCACCAGCAAGAGGCTGAGGAACACGCTGCAACAAGCGGAGGCTTATAGCGTGGCTCTGGTCGCCGTCAGCGCAGGTCCTGAAGCTGAAGAAGAAGGTCGCCGCCGCTGGGTGGATGAAAAGCCCGACGAATATTTCTTCCTTGAGATCTTCGCTTCGGCCGTAGTCGAACATCTCGTCACATCCGCCGGCGCGCGTCTCTGCGATTGGGCAGAGAATCACGGCATGGCCGTCCTACCCCACTACAGTCCCGGCTATCCCGAATGGGATATTCGAGAACAGCCCCGGCTTCTCGAATTGATGCAGAAGACGCGCAAGCAGCCTTTCCCCGCTAACGTGGAAGTATTTGACACCGGAATGTTGCGCCCCAAGAAGACTCTGCTCGCGGTCTTCGGCTTGACGCGTCACACCGACCGGTTGCGCAGACTCACCGAGCTTGTCCCTTGCGAAAACTGTTCCTTTGGCCCATGCCAATATCGCCGCGCTCCGTATCGCCGCGCTCCGCAATCGTTCGGCGAGCAGGTCCCCATTCCCATCGCAGTGTTGGATCGTGACGCAGCGTACAGCTCGAATCGAAGGGCCTTGAAGCGATGGTCAGAGGAGCGCCTTTCCATAAACACCAACCCCGACGGCTCTCTCGACGCGCTCTTTCGCTATGAGGGAACCACCTGCACCAACATGGGCCGGTCCCTGGCATTCGACTATGCCGTCAAGCTGGGCCCGCGCGCGCAAGGCTTTCCCATCCTCGACCAGCGCTGCGCTCCAACCGCCGGCGATCAGGGCCACACCCACATGTGCCAGTTCCTTGAGAATCCGGTGCTCCTCATGGATTCAATCGATCGCGAGAAACCGCTCGCCGGCGAAAAACTGAATGCTGTTCTCTCCTGGCAGCGCAGGCCCAGTGCCGCGGGATGCTACTGTGAGCCTGCAAGCCGCGATCATAAATGGGGACTGGTTCTGGAAACAATTCACTACGCTTTGGCACAAAAAGAATTCGTTGAAGACACGGAGACATCATGAAGAAACTCTTGCAGGACATAATCCTCGAGCGGCCCCTCCTCGGTGACGGTGCCATGGGCACTCAACTCATGCTGGCCGGACTGGAGCAGGGTAATTGCGGAGAGGCATGGAATCTGAACCACCCAGAAAGAGTGCTCGCCATCCAGCGTCGCTACGTCGAGGCAGGCTCAGATTGCCTCATCACTAACACCTTCGGCGGCTCGCGCATCATGCTTACCCGCCACTCCGAGGCGGACCACGTCGTCGAAGTCAATAAGGCTGGAGTCGACATCGCGCGCCAGGCCTTTGGCGACAAACCCGGCTATGTGCTCGGCGATATCGGCCCCTTCGGCGGCCTGCTCAAGCCCTTCGGCGAGTTCACCGAAGACCAGGTTCGCAGCCGCCTTCGAAGAACAAGCCGGCGGCCCTCGTCGAGGGAGGTGCGGACGCCATCATCATCGAAACGCAAACTTCTCTTGAAGAGCTTCTAATTGGCATCCAGGCGGCCCAGGCCGCGGGCTCAAGGTGCATCATCGGTTCCATGGCCTACGACGTGACTCTCGATGGCTCCACGTTTCGCACCATGATGGGCATTGAACCCGAGCGAGCCGCGGAATTCATGGAAGAGCATGGCGCGCACATTGTTGCACTGAACTGCGGTACTGGAATGGAAATGGAGCGCGCCCGCGATGCCGTGGAGCGCTACAAGAAAGTAACCAGCCTGCCCGTGATGGTTCAGCCGAATGCCGGAAAGCCGCAGTTGATCAACATGAAGGTCGTCTACGACGAAACGCCGGAGCAAATGGTTAAAGGCTTGCTCCCGCTTCTTCAGTCGGGCGCCAACATCATCGGTTCCTGCTGCGGCAGCACGCCCGATCACATTCGCGCATTCAGAAAAGGAATGGACGAATTCCTTGATTCAAAAGGAATCAGTCGCAAAGGGGGCCACATTGAAAACTAAGCTCTGTTCAGTCAACCCCGCCGCCATCGAGAAACTCCCGCAGCACACCGGCGACAAGTCCGGCATCGGCGTTCATTACATCGATGCCTATATCAAGCCGATGAACGTAAAGCTTGAAGACGGCACGCCGGTGAAATGCAAGCGCCGCGGCCTGAAGATCGTTCTGTCCATCGGCGGAAAGAAGGGAGAAGGTCTCATGCGCCGTATCGACGCCAGTCCTGACCCGGTTGTCATGCTGGATGCAGCGCTGCAGGAAGCCGCCACCTCCGCCGGTTTCGCACTCATGGTTGAAGACGGAGGTATCTTCGTTGAGCTTTGAAGGCTGCGCGGAAGCCGTACCGTCGAGGCACGGCAACAAACCGCGAAGGTCAAAGACAAAGCCAACCCAACATCGCAGCCATTTGGCCCGGTCATGCCGCGTCGATCGAATTGCAGATATTGTTTGGCAGTCAAAGTAACTCCTATCCACGTTGCCATGCTCCGATTGGTCGCAACTGCAAAGGCAACACCCCAATTGGACGCCCGCTTGCAGTCACCTCATTTGAAAACCTGCCCTCCAATTCCAAGGTGCTCAGTTCAGAAGGGGGGATCGGACGATTACCGGCCAATATTTGGAGGTATGAAGAATCATTTGCCAAGCAGCCGGTCATGACTTACTTTATTCAAGTGAAATAAATCTGTTATGAATCGTCGCCAAGGAAATTCCGTTGGAGCAGGACGATCGCGGGTACGCGGCATTCGCCGTATTGACCTGTCTTCAGTGCAGCTGGCCTCCAGTGAAAACGCGCGGGATATCAACCGGGATATCGTGCTTGAGCTCATTCGTTTTCGGCAGCCCGTATCGCGGGTGGAACTGGCACGCTTTTCCGGGTTGCAGCCGAGCACGATCTCCATCATCGTGGAACAGTTGATCGGAGAAGGCTGGGTCCGCGAGGGAGCCATTGTGCACCGTCCGCGGGGGCGCCCATCGACAATGGTTGAGGTGAACGATCGGCTGGTTACATTTGCCATCGATCTCAGGCCGCGGCGCGCGATCATCGCCGTTATCGATCTTGCCGGCCGTTTTCTATCACGCGAAACAGTGGTGACTGTATCCGATGCGGAGGGTTCTATTAAGCGCATCATTGAGTGTCTGCGGATGCTGCGCGATCACCATTCCGACAAGTCGTTTGAGGGAATCGGCGTCAGCGTGCCGGGTCGCGTTCATCCTGAAACTCAGCGTCTCCTGTTGACACCAAACCTGCACTGGAATAACTTCGACGTTCGCGCCGCTTTGCAGAAAGCTTTGAAGTTGCAGGTGGAGATGGACAACGACGCGAACGCGTGTCTGCTCGCTGAATCCTGGTACGGGCGTCTAGCGGGGGTTCGCAGTGCCGTCCTCGTAGCGGTATCCGAGGGAATCGGCACGGGCATACTCGCCAGCGGTCAGATGCATTCCGGATTCAACGGACTTGCTGGCGAGTTCGGGCATATCTCGATCGACCCTACGGGGCCTGTATGCGGTTGCGGGCGCCGCGGCTGTTGGGAGATGTTCGGTTCGTCGCGTGCGGCGCTTCGTTTCTATCATGAAGCCAATCCCAAACGCGCACCGATCGATATCCATGGCTTGCTGCGCAGGGTCGAGGAGAATGATCCGGCGGCGATCGAAGCCGTAACGCGCCAGGCAGTCGCGCTGGGGCAGGGCCTGGGGCTTATTACCGCTGCTCTCTCGCCAGAGCTGATTCTGATTACCGGCGAGATCACCTCGAGTTGGCACCGGTTTGGTCCGATCGTACAGAAACAGTTGGAATCTGCTGTTCTGGCGGATACGCCTCCCCGCTTGGCAATTGCAGGGGACGGCGATTTTGCCCGGCTTCTCGGCGCAGCCGCAGTCTTGTTACAGCGTCATGCTAGCTATCATCGTTCCACACACGCAGCTTCCGCGGAACGGCGACTACCTCGTAGCGCTGTGCCAGTGGAATGGCTTGCGTCGGCGGACTAAGGCAATTCCTGAGTTGCTATGACCTTTTCATGTTCTGTGCAAGGCCGTCGCTCCCTGGGGGTCGCGCCGACTTGAGCGCAGTAACTTCGGGATACAGTTACTCAGGAATTGCGACAGTAGCGGTTCCGTCGAAGCCTGCTCCGACTCGATTCGAATCCATCTGGGAATACGGTATCACGCCTGCCTCAACCCACCCCTGGTTCGCCACTGCTCATTTTTCTAGCCTATGAACTCGGCGAATTCGTCGACGCGGATCAAGGCTCTCTCCTTTCAAACGCGGTGTTGGCTGCGGTCGTGGACCGCCGAGGATCCGTCTCTGTCAAGGTGCTACGGAAGGGCCAATCTGGGGAGTCCGTACCGGCGCGGCCAGTCCGATAAACTGTGTCAGAGTATTGCTGCCTTTATTGCTGACCCAAAGATTGCCACTGGCGTCGATAGCAAGGGCGTAGGCTTCGAGCAAACCGGCATCTGAACCCAGACCACCCGCCGGAGAAAGGACCGTTCCAGGGACAGAAGCGGTCGAGCCAGCCAGTTCGGTCAGAGAAGGGCCACGGTAATTACAGATCCACACGATCCCCGCGCCGTCGATGGCGAGGTCATCCGGGTCGACGAGGCTGGCGCTGGTGTATCGGCCATTGGAAAGCACCGCCCCGGAACTGGAAATCTCGCTGATGCTGTCGCCGTAGAAATTGGGCACCCAGACGTTGCCGCTTTGATCGATGGCCAACCCCTCTGGTCCATTGCAACAGCCATAGCTGGTGAACTGGTTTCCATTCTGAGTAACACGGGTGACAGTGGTACCGCCCTCGTTGCTGACCCAGACGTTATGACCGGCATCGATCGCGGCAACAACGGGATCGACCAACTGCGATGACGAGTAGGGGGAGCCGGAAAGTTCCTGGCCCGAACTGGACAGATGCGTCAGTTCCGAATCGCCCCAGTCCGCCACCCAGGCTGAGCCATCTGTGTCGATCGCGACGCCGTTTGGGTAGGTGTACGCGCCTGTCGAGTAGCCACTGCTTCCGGCCACGGATACGCCACTGCTATTGAAGACGCTGAGCGTGTTTCCCGCCGCCCAGGGACTGGGCCAATTTGTGATCCACGCGTTGTTGTTTGCATCGACCGCCAAGCCGAAGGAGTAGCCCAACCCCGACCCGGTAATCCCCTGCGCAAACAGCGGCGCACCCAACGGTGAAAACAAAGACGCTACGCCCACCACGCTATTCGGTGCTGAAAGGGTTTCCGCGCTGGCGACCCAGACATTGCCCGCGCCATCCACTCCCAGCGATGTAGGACTGTTCATGCCGCCCCCGGTGTAGTTGATAAAGAGCGTCCAGTCGGAAGGCTGCTTCGCTAATGCCGGGGTAAACGCTGAACTGGACGACGCCAAGGCATAGAGCGCAGCGACATTTTGGGCCGGGTTGCGCACCAGATTCAGTGCGGCGTCCAGAGTATTGACGGGCGCACCGCTCGATGTGGCCGTTGCTGAAAATAGTCCGCTGCAGGCGCCCCCGCCGGCAGTCGAAGAGGCGCAGGAGTTGAGCAGATTGGCCAGCGTATCGATTTTCGGAGCGGGAGAGCTGCCGTTGGCGGCAAACGTCATCCCTGGACTGCCTCCTGTAGAGATATTTGCCAACGCTTGAGCGGTGGCAACGGCATTCTTCAGGCCGACAGCATTGGTGGAACTTGCACCCAGATTGCCTCCCGCCGAGAGAAACTGTGCCAGCGCATACACAGCGGCCGCCGTAGTGACCTCGTTGATGACGACCGGACTTGCGGAAGCCGCCTCATTGCAGGCTCCCAGAGCCGTGAGGAGCGCAATGGAATCGTTGTCCGCCGAAGCTGCCGATCCCGGCTGGCCGCCGCGCGCCACGAGGTAGATTTGGGAATCGGCCGAGGGGCAGTCGTATCCCGCCGGAACAGAAAACGTTCCTGCGCTGCCGGTAATCAGCGCATTTGAGAGAAGCGCAACACCGTTTGCGCCGTTACCGCTGGTGCCCGCGGCATACAACTCAACCGAAGCCCCGATCAGAGGCTGTTGACCAACCAGCGCCTTGCCGCTGAAACCCTGTCCTTCATAGCCGCTCGTGCCACTATGTGATTCGACAGCGACCGAAGAGCAGCCGGTTAGAGAAATCGCCGACATAGCAGCTCCCAATATCGCCAGAACAGCGCTCAACGATATGCTGAAAATTCGGAGTTGCATGAGAGAAACCCTCGAGGAACCGTCTGCTGAAAGATGTCTGCGGAAAGCAGCAGGCACAAAAAGAGTACTCTTCAGCAAGAACAACGGTGAAGACACATCGTGTCCTCACCGTTGTTCTTGCTGAAGCACAATCCAGACACCGCACTTTACATTAAGGTTGCGCCTGCGCAATCCCCGGGGACTGCGCGAAGCCGCACGATTCGGTCTGGCAGTTACTTGCCAGAGTTTCTGCGCGCTCTGAGGCGGGCGCGCGCCGCGGAAACCAGAGCGCCGGCGGATCCGACCAGCGCCAGCACAACGGTCGGGTTTTCTGGAGAGTCGGTGCATCCGGTCTGAGCGTGGACTACGGCAGGAATGCACATCACAGCAATTGCCACCATCAGTGCCCAAAACTTATTCTTCATCGGATAATCCTTTCGCTGTGAGGACTCGCGATCCTCGTTTTGACCGAAAACCCTTCGGCAATTCAGTCTGCTAGCTTTCTGCCGCGCTCCGAAACCATTTACAGGGTTTCGGAGCGCACCGCAAACTCAGGTTACGGATGCCGCCCAGGCGATCTCTCGCCCAGGCTTTACCCAGGGACTGGACTAAAACGGGCGCAAGCTCGTTGTATTCCCGCTCAAATTAGGCGCCAGGGCCTTGGGGATCCAGGAATGCTGGCTCCAGACTGGCGCGCCGGGGCCAAGCACCTGAATCAAATCACTGGCAGCGGCGTAACCACTCCAGATGGCTCCGGAGGCATCTATCGTTACTCCGCGCGGCACATTGACTACGGTGGACTGGCCACCTGCCAGGGCTGCGCAAGTCGTGGTGGCGGGCGCGACGTAGCACGGATTCAGATAGACGTCCGCGCCTCCCAAGCCCGCACCTGCGTTGTTATCGGAAGGTGCATTGGGATAGTAAACACTGAGATATCCCGCACCGGTGGCGGCGGCGACAACGACGAATTTGCCGTCCCCGTCCTCGACCGCATTACGCGTCACGCCGGCCTCCCAGGTGGGGCCGTAGATCAGGCTGAATGATCCGGCGTAGTTGGGGGCGCCTCCGGCCTCGGAACCGGAGCTTGTGACCTCATTCAGTTCGGACTCGGAAAAGACCCACACGTTTCCGCTGCCGTCAATTACCGGGGACCAGCTATGGGCTCCGGCCCCGCCAAGGTAGAGAGCGGGATTGGAGGTACCGGTGAAGGTAAAGTTCGGCGAGATCAAACTGTTGTTTCCGCTGATCATTTCGATCGCCCCAAGGCCGACTCCGCCAGCGGCATCCGAGGCACTCCACAAGTTGCCGGCGCTGTCGAAGGCGAGGTCATGAAGAGAAGCCGTAGACGTCTCAGGCGCACCACCCACTGGGACTTCGACAATTGCCGACGCGCCCTGAGGGAGTTCTTCAAGGGCGCTGGCCCCGGTTTGGGTCCCTGTGTTGTAGGCCGCAAGCCAGACATTGTTGCCTTCGTCCACAAGCGCCATGTGCAGGGAGTCGCCGGAAGTGTAGGTTGTGCCCTTCACGCCCGAAACCGCATTAATCTGGGTCAGACCTGCGCCGTCCACCATCCACACATTGCCAAGGGTGTCGGTAGTCATTGAGCATCGGGAGCCGGTGGTGCTGAAACCGCAGCTCGTGCCGGTTGCGGTGGCCCAGTTCTGCGCTCCATTCGAAGTGAGGCTATAGACCGTGAGAGGGGTCGAGTTGGTATACACATAAAGGTTGTCCTTAATGTCTGTTCCGAGTCCCCACACATTGACTGCGGTGCCGCTTGGCGCCAGGACGTAGTCAATGGCGATGGTAAAGTCATCCGGTGCGGCGGTGAGCGCGGGCCCATAGTAGGCGTTGCTGTTTGCAGCGTTGAACAGGGCCGTCGTAGCGGCCGAGGGGACCGCATTGCCCGCGTTTGAGCCGATTGGGGGCCCTGAACCGCCTGTGCCGGCCGCCATCGACGGGTACTGGGCCAAATCCAGCAGGGCCTGCAAGGTGTTGGTGGGCGGCGTGGGGGAAGTGAGCTCGGTGGGCGTCGTGTTGGTCATCAGCGTGGTGCAGGCAGAGCTGCCGCTGCCCGAGGAGTTGATGCAGGCCTCAACCGAGTTGGCCAGTGTGTTGATGAGCATCTGCGGCACGGTTACTGTGATTGTCGAGCCGCTCGGAAAGGTGGTATTGGCCGCTCCTGTGGTCGAGTTGACCAGATTCGCCGCATTCAGAAAGGCATGCGCCAAGCCGGAGGCCGCGCAACCGGTGGTTATTATGCTAGGGCTGGTGCCGCTTGTTGTGCAGGCTGCCGTGGCGGCGTTGTTATTCGCAGGCGCGCTGATGTTGACCACGGCGCTGGCGCCGTTACCGGTGGTGGTCATGAAAGCACTGAGCGCATAGGCCGCGGCAATCGTGGTCGGCTCATCGATAACGACCTTGGTGGCGCCAGAGCCGGAGCCCTCGACAAGACTTGAGCAGGGCCCGAGGGCGGCCATCAGCACGGCTGCGCTGTTGGTCGAATTAGTACCGGTTTTTCCGCCGGCAGAGACGATATAGGCCTGCTGCCCGGCAGGGCACGCGGTTGGACTGGAAAACGAAAAGTTGCCATTGCTGTCCGTGGTGGTCGAACCGAGCGACTGTCCGGCAACGCCGTAGCCATAGTTATTGGAAGATGAGGGAGACGCGGTTGTCTTGGTCGCATAGAGAGTAACGGTCGCACTCGCAACCGGGTTTGGGCCCCCATGCACTGTTCCACTAAGACCCTGCACAGCGGTGTCTGCGCCAGGGCCCGAGGTAAGGTCGGCGCCACAACCGGCCACGGTCGCAACGCAAAGTGCCGACGCCAACACCCAGAACGAAGTCTGGACGCATAGCCGAGAAGGTTGAATCTTCATGTTCTCACCTGATTTCGCAGATTGCTGCTGCAAGCGAGATTAATTCACTTCCGGAACGAAGCGAATCGTCGGGTTGCAGCGCGCGCCAATAGTATAAAAACAAATCGACTTTGTACAGAGAATTTTTCGCGATTCGAAAGAAACCCGGAGAAAGCGCGGCCTCTCCCGAAGGAGAGGCCGCGGCAGGACCGGAAACACTTCACCGATTACGGGTTAACGGTGACCTGGAGCTGGATCGTTTGGGTGACTTTGCCGCCGGTAGCGGTGACGACCACATTGGAGGTGGTGGGCGCCGCGGGCCCGTTGCCGCCGCAGCCGATGAGCTGCGTGACTCCAATTACGCCAGCGATCAGCACAAGGGTCAGGAAAAGTGCACGCCGCTTCTTCCATCCCAGGAAGCAGACAACGACCGCGAACGTGGCTCCCTCGGGAAGGAATGGGTTGGAACGGTGCTGGAGAGCGGCGCTGCCGCCCTCGGATAACGTCAGGGCGGTAGAAGCACTCTGGCCGTTGCTCGGCGTGACCGTTGCCGGGTTGAAGCTGCAAGTGAGGTTCGTTGGCACGGTCGAGCAAGTGAACGTAGTGGCGGAGTTAAACCCGTACTGAGACGTTACGGTAATGTCGACGATGCCGGGTGAGCCTGGCGAGACAGTAACCGCAGACGGAGCGACCGAAGCGGTGAAGTTCGCGGCCGTGGCAGACACAGTGAAGGTTGAGGTTGCAACCCCGCTCAGCGCATACCCCGGCGCGATGGCTATCGCATTGATGGTTGCAGAGCCGGGAGCCGTCAAGGCAAAGGGCGCCGTGTAGAGGGTTGATGACAAGGTCGGAGTGCTGCCGTTGGTTGTGTAGTAGATGGCGGCGCCGGCCAGCGTGTCCGTGATGGTTACGACGTTCAGGTTGCCGCTGGTGTACATGGTGGTACCGTTCGCCGGGCTGATCACCGGAGTCGTGACCGCGCTCACCGGAACGACGGTGAGGAACGCCTGGACCTGGGCCGCCTGCGCGTAGTTGGGATCGGTGCCGGCGCTGGCGGCCTGGTTGGCGTCGATCACGAGCGTACCCAGACCGGTTGCGGTCAGCACGCCGCTAGTGATCGATCCCGTGCCGGTGCTCGACGGGTCGATGGTGTAGGTGACCGAATTGCCCGAAGCGCCGCCGGTTGCAGCCAGAGTCAACGAGGAGCCGTAGACAATGGTTGCAGGGGCGCTTGCCAAGGTGGCGGATGGCGTGGCGAAGACGATGTTTTGTGAGGCCGATTTGACCGAGATTTGCACAACCTGATTTGAGACCGCCGCCCAGCCGGGGCTTGCGCCCTGGCTCATTGTCAAAACGACGTTAGTGGTACTGGCGCCAGTAACCGTCAGATACTGGGGCGGATAACATGCGGGACCCGTGCCAGTGCCCTGACCGCTGACCGTTCCGGGACCTCCGCTGAAAGTGAAGCAAACCGGCGCGGCAGTCGAGGTCATGTTGGAGCTGGTTGCCACCAGCGGAATCGCTGTTGTGGTGTAAGGCGTCGAGATCGGCGTCAGGTTCGTGAGTTTTGGCGACAACGCAGCGACCGTGTAGGTAACCACCTTCTGCGGCGCGGGCGCGTAGTCGGAGTTGCCCGCCTGGTTCGCGTCGATGGTGCAGGTGCCATTGTTGGTGAAGGTGACTATACCTCCGGCGACCGTACACACTGGGGGTGTGGTCGTGGTCGTCGGCGTCGTGAAGATGACCGCCAGACCCGAGGTTGCGGTGGCTTCCAGGTCGATTGGCGCAACGCCAAAGTTGACTCTCGTCGTAGACGCTGAGGGCGAGGTGACGGTGATGGTCTGCGCGATCGCGGCTACGCCGGATACCGAGACCGTTCCGGTGTGGATATCGGCGGCATTGGTCGCGGTCAGGGTCGTGTTATATGGACCCGCCTCCGAGTCGCCCGGGGTAAAGGTGATGGTCACCGGGAAGCTGGAGCCGCTATTGAAGGGCAAAGTGCTGCAGTTTGAGCCGGTGGTTACGGCGCCACTGAAGCCGTAATCGGTCGCGTTCTCGACGAAAGTCAAATTGGACTGCGCGGAGCAGGCGCCGCCGGCGTCGACTGCCGAAACATTGCTAACCGACCCCTGGCCTGCCGACTCTGTCGACCACGCCTGGGCAGTGTCCACAACCGAGCCGATCACCAGGAAGCCGGCTGTGTCATTTTGGGTTGTGGGATTCGTGCTCACAAAGTAGAAGTTGCCATTGCCGTCCGGGACAATGGTCTTCACACCCTCTCCGGAGAGGGGGATGACGGAAGGATTGCCTGCCAGTGCGCCCCCGTTGTTGGCGATTTTGAATACGCCGTCGGATTCGGTGCCAAAGTAGACGTTGCCTGTCGCATCGGTGACAACGGTTGTGATCGCATCAGTGCAGGGGCTAACGGTTGAAGGGGCCGCACACGCCGGCGTCAGCGTTGCGAGCAGCGTGGGGATGGCGGCGTAGATTCTGCTTGAGGAGTTGTACGGCACTTGGTACAGGTCGGAATAGGTGCTGTATCCGGCTGTCGTCCCCGAATTCGAAATGAACGAGTCGGTGAAGTACAGGTTGTCGTTTTGATCGACGGCAATGGCGCCGGCGTATAGCTGGCCACCGGAACCGGTAGGCTCAACGTAGATCTGGATCGGCGCAGGCGTCGCGCCCCCCGTTGGGTAGAGGCAGGCCACGTTGCACTCGAAAACCGAGTACGGAGCGCTGGGGGTGACGGAACCGGCATTTGCGTCGGTGGTGAAAAACAAGTTGTGTCCACTGTCGACCGCAAGACTGGCCACGTTGAAGCCGTATTTCCCGTTGCCGAGATTGATCTCGCAGATTCCCGCAATGTCAGGCGTCTGGCCGTCGCCGGCGCAGGCCGGTGGAGGCGTGCCACTGGAGCCGGTGCCGCTGACCAAAAATGCGCATTGGCTGCTCGTCGGACATACCGAATTGATCGGCCCGTAGGTTCCCACCCCGTAGGCCCCATTGGCGGTGGTGTTCACGGGAATCTTATAGACGACGTTGCTGGACTCGCCCGAAATATAGAGATAGTTGTTTCTATCGATGGCCATGCCGCCGGGGGCGATGTCGCTTTCGCCAATGACGGTCATCACCGTGTTTTGGTTTGTAAATTGTTCTACAAAGCCTCCGTAAGAGGTGCCGGCGACGAAGACGCCGAAGGAATTTACGGCTGCGGAATGGCCGCCAGGAGAGGCAGGGCCCCAGTTGCCGCCGACCGTGGCGACCGTGATGGTCGGCGGGAAGGTGGCAGTGCTGTTGGTCTCGTTCGCTCCCCAGAATTGCTGGCTGACGAGGATGGGGGTCTGTGCAACTGCGATCGCAGACGCGAACAGCAGGATAGCCGGCATCGACAGCAGGGCAACGCAAGTTGCCCGCGCCGAGTACCCCTCGAGTCTGTCTAATTTCGTAAGCATCACAATTCCTCCGGGTATAAACCGTTAGTTATTGGAACGGCCTGTGCGTGCAATGCCGCATTTTCGAAACCTAGCGGACAACTCCGGCATCTCCGGTCAAGCGATTCTGCTACATGCATCGATGGTGTGAGCGCCTCATTTGCGCTCGCGCCGAGTGTCCTACTAAAGCGTGATAACTGTCGTCTGTTGCGCACTCCCGCGCAGCCCCCACGCCTGGCGGGGGATAGCTCAAAATGCGAGAACCAAGAAGGCAGGGCGGAGTGCGACGCCGTACGCTCCTGTACAACTCCACGCGAGCCACCACAACCGGTGCGGAGGCTCGCCAAATCCCCAGCCAAAGCCATCCCCGATATCACCTTCGTTGCGCCTGCCCGAAGCACAATTCGATTCCGAGTGCCCCCGGACGCCGCATGCGCATAGATGTGCTGAAAAATGCAGGATCATTCTCGTTCCACCCGTTATGGTTGTCAACAAGATTCTGACCCCGGTAAGGCTTTCTTTCGACGGGAAAAAAAATCCCTTGACCGGGATCGCTCGCAAGCCACATAATCTCAGACCGAATGAGCCCATCGATTCTTGAGGCACTGTATCGTTCGCGACCGCGTGTTCGCGACCGCGTGGTGGTGCAATCGTCCGTGGGCGGTGCGATCGTTCATCCGTCTTATTCCGAATCTCGCACAGCTTGGCAGCCGATGGGGGTTGTTCCGATGGCCCGTTTTCATGAATTAAGACCGATGCTCGCAGGTTTGGGGTTACTCATCGCGGTCCTGCTGTTATGGCATGCGCCCGTTTTGGCGCAAGAGACAACGGGCACTGTGTCCGGCGTGGTGAAAGACACGACGGGCGCAGTGATCCGCGATGCCTCGGTCGTGGTGACGAACTTGGACAATAACTCCGAGCGCAAGACGGTGAGTAACAGCACCGGTGAGTTTTCCGTGCCCGGGATCACGGCGGGCCTCAGGTACCAGGTGCGGGTGGAAATGCCGGGCTTTTCGACTTGGCAGTCGCAGCCGTTCCCGCTCCGGCCCGGGGACCGGGTTGGATTCAGCGATATCCGCATGCAGCCGGAGTCGACCACTGCCTCGGTGACCGTGGAAGCCTCCGACAACCAGGCGATCAAGCCTCTGGATACGCCGGAGCGCAGCGATGTGATTACGGCCAAGGATCTGGATACGCTGGCCCTCGTGGGCCGCGACGCGACGGAGCTGATCGGAATGCTGCCGGGATTCGCTCTGGTCAGCAACCAGGTCAACAACCAGGGACCGAACACCGCGGTGGTGGGCATGAGCGGTCCCACCGGCGCCTATTCCGCCAATGGGGCTGGTCCTACCGGACTGGCGACGATTCTCGATGGCGTCTCGATCCAGGATATCGCTAACAATTCCGGCACCGTGCAAATGGTGAATCAGGAAATGATTCAGGATATCAAGGCCACCACGTCGACCTTCAGCGCCGAATATGCGAAGGGCCCTGCGGTGCTGAACGCCAACACCAAGCAGGGCGGCACCTCATATCACGGCGACGGATACATGTATTTCCGTAACACCGTGCTGAACTCCAATGACTGGTACAACAATTATCTTCAGCAGACACGCCCCCCCGGAACCTATTATTATCCCGGTGGGCAGTTGGGCGGTCCACTGTGGATTCCGGGGACCCGATTCGGACCCCACAATAACAAGCTCTTCTTCTTCTTCGGGTTCGAGTATTACAACCAGAATTTCTCACCGGAGACCCTGGGCTCGTGGGTTCCAACCATGTCCGAGCGCCAGGGCGACTTCAGCCAGCAGTCACTGAACTCCGAGTTATGCGGCGCGCGTCCCGATGGTAAACAGAATCTGAATGCAGTCCAGCCCATGTGTTTTACGGAGAACTACCTGCCGAACGGCCCTGCGATCGCGAACGGCAACGTAGCTCAATATGCCAGTTCTTCTGGCTCGGCTCAGTCTGGTGTTGCGCTGGTCAACTGGCTGCCGCTGCCCAATGCGGATCCGTTTGTCAACGAGCAGGGTTACAACTACATCCAGCAGGTCGTCCAGACACAAAACGGATCGATACTTCATGCCCGGGTAGACTTCAACCTCAGCGACTACAACAAGCTTTATGCCACCTATGGCCGTCAGTCGCAAATAAGCGATGAACCTGTCGCCGAGGGATATGTTCCCTACTGGTCCATGGAGTATCCAGGGGGCGTCACGTCGGGAGACATTTCGAACATCTTCTCCCTGCACTATACGCGGATCTTCGGCGCCAGCGTCACCAACGAGGCCAGCGCTTCCATGTCTTTCATCAGCAACCCCGGCAATATGGGCAATCCCCAGGCGGTGAGCCGGTTCTACATGAATGACTACAACTGCTCGAATGCGGCCCTACGCGCCACGGCGTCATGCAAGAATCCCGGCAGCGACAACTTCAACTTCTTAGGGGAATACAAGGGCAACGGGGACTATTCGGTGCCCGCCTTATCAGACTACGGCAGCCTGGGCTATCCCAACATGCTCATGGCGGGCGGCTTCTACAACAATCAGATCAGGATGAAGAAGGTGGTGCCGACGTTCGCAGATACGTTGAACTGGGTCAAGGGACGGCATGGCTTCGCATTTGGCTTTTATGCCGAACGGGGCATCTTGAACGGGGACGCGGATTATGCCTCGGCATTCCCCCAGGGCGAGTACAATTTCAACCCGGGCAATGGCTACTATGAGTTCAACAGCAATCAGGGGCAGCCATTCTCGAACGCCCAGAACATAGCCTGCGAGAGTCCCGATCCGCAGGGCACCAGCCGCCTCTCGGGCGCCGCCGACTTCGGAGCCTGCATCAACCCTGTGGCCATGATGTACCTGGGCTACGCGGACAGCTTTACGCAGACCAATTTCTCGCCGATCGTCGACATGCAGTACACCTCGCTGGCCGGGTTCGCCAACGATTCATTGAAGCTGGGTCGGGTGACGCTGATTGCTCGGCGCCCGTGTCGAGCACCTCGGACCATGGTTAGACCGCCACGGCAATGGCCTGGCCACGTTCTCTCCTTCGCTCTACAACAGCGAATGCTCAAACGACGACGCAATCCCAACCGGCCCCCCCATTCTGCGCAACTGCAACAGCCAGGCCTTGCCGGGAATCACGTGGCACTCTATGAACTCATCCGTCGCCAACTCGGTGAGCAGTCCGCCCACGATTTACTTCTCGCCGCGGGTCGGCGCCTCAATCGATATCTTTGGGACGGGCAGGACGGTGCTGCGCGGAGGGTGGGGCACCTATCGCAACCAAGAGGCGTTTAGCCCTTATGCTCTGGCCGCCGCCACCGCGCAGGGTTACAAGACGAGCAACAGCGTGGGACAGGAGAACTTTGCTCTGATTGACAACCAGACGCCGATCAATCCCTCCCGATATTGACGTGGAAATGCTCAACCCCTCGGATAACGTGCGGCCTATCTATTACCAGTTCAACCTGACCTTCGACCAGCGCTTGCCCGAGAAATCGTTCCTGAAGAATTCGCTGCTGGAGGTTGCCTTCGTCGGAAGCGAAAGCAGGAACCTGCCGACTTACAATTCCGGCGGCGTCACCTCGGGGTCCTCCCCGGGGGTCACCAATGCGGGGGTCGCTGGCTATAACGGCGCTTCGGATCTGAATGTGATTCCCCTGGGCACGTTTTTCGGCTCGACGTTCTCGCCTGGCGAAATGCCCGGCAATCTTTCTGCGGGAAGCACCTCCGAAACGCCAGCCTCGGCGGTCTGGACACCCGCACAGACGGACTTCTTCCGGAATTATCCTTTTTACCAGCACATCTATTCGCTAAGTCACAACGTTTTACGCGAACTACAACAGCCTGCAGGTCTCATGGAACAAGTCGGCGGGAATGGTGAGCTGGGGAGCCAATTACACCTTCTCCAAGGATCTGGCGACGGCTGCGTCTTACAGCAACGCGCTCGCCGATCCCATCAATCTGCGCAACGATTACAATCCGGCCACATTCGATCGATCGCAGGTCTTCAACATTCATTACCTCGTCAATTTAGGAAAGCGCTATAAGGGCGGCAATCGCCTGCTGACCGGCATCGCCAACGGCTGGCAGGTTTCCGGCATTTCCACTTGGCAGAGCGGTCCCGACCTGCCCTCGGAGCAGGGCGAAAACTTCTCGTTCGGATCCGGGACGATTCAAGCCACTCAGGTCTAGCTGGAAGAGCAGGGCGGGGGCGCGTCGCAGGATCACACCTGCGCGAACACCTATGGCATCCCGGCCGACAAGAACGGCGCCACACATTGCGTGTTTAACATCAACTCGGTCGTCTGGATGGGCAGTCCCGATTACGAGCTGATGCCGACCGTGACTGGCAACCCGAAGGCAGGCCTCGCGAAGCATCAGTTCATCAATCCAACGGCGTTCGGAGTTCCGCTGCCCGGAAGCCCGACGACGGGCCCGTATGCGCTCTCAACCAACCCTACCGGACAGGGGCAATATCGCCTTCCGTATATTCACGGTCCGGCATACTTCAACGGTAATCTGTCGGTGATTAAGGCCTTCCGGGTGGGAAAAGGGGAGAAGAATCTGGAATTGAGGGCCTCCGCCTTCAATTTCCTCAACCATCCTCTGGTCTCTTTCAACAACAACGACCCTTCAAATCTGGAGTTGGGTAATCTGCTGGACGCAGTTCCCGGACAATCCCTTACAGAGTCGCAACTGGGATACAAGAACTTCGGGATGGCGAATATTAAGTACGGATCGCGCTATATGGAACTGAGTGGGAAGTTTACGTTTTGACGAATCGCCCCGTCGGACCGGCGTGCTCAATGCCGGGTGGCCGTGGAAGGCATGGACCGGCGGCAGAAAATCTGCAGGGCAGAAAAATCTGCGGATGATGCAATGGGATTGTGCAGGAGGATTGTCATGGCCATCGAAATTGCAGCGGGCTTTCGCAGGTTGACGCGCGCTGGGGCTTGGTCACTCGCGGGAGTATTGACATTGTGCGCAGGAGCAGTGGGGCAGGCTCCGGTGGTGAGCGTCGGCTCGGTGGTTCCCATCCCTATCAACGGCAACATGAACCAGATTTACAGAATTCTCTTTTACAAGGGGAATGTCCTCGCGCTCGACTCCGGATCCGACGAGCTCTTTCAGTTGCCGCCTGGCGCAACGATATGGAATGACATAAGCGGAACCCCACGAAACTCAAATTTCCTCGGGGGCGGCTACAACGCCTCAGACATGACCATCGATGCCCAGGGCACCATCTACATTTCCGATTCGACTCCCCCCTCCGATGCCGGGACCGCCCTTTTCTGGCGGTTTCCTTACGATCCGGTCGCAAATACGTGGCATCTTTCGACGGCCGGCGCTTGGGGCGGCAACATCATCGACCCGAACAACGCACCCACAGTACTCGTGGCCGAGTCGGGGCAGGGCTCGGCGGGCGTTGTGTTCCAAAACAGCCCCGCGATGGACGGCAGCGGAACGTTGTACTTTTCGGCTAGTGGGAATCAGATATTCTCGGTCCAGGTAGACAAAAGCGGCAATGCGGACCTTCCGACCGTCACGGCGACGTCCATTGTCAACGCATTGAATGGGGGTGGGTCACATCTGGCGGTCGATGCGGCAGGCAACCTCTACTTCGTCGAGGGCCACGCCATCAACGCCACCAACGGGGTTCGCCCCGCCGGGACCACCGGCATCTGGTTCATCCCCGCGGGCACGACCGGCATCACGGGAACGAACGGGTCGGCAGAGGCGACGCTGCAAGCGAACGGCTGGAGGGTCGACAATAATCAGGAGAGTAGTACAAGTCCTGTTGTGTATGCCGGGGTGACGCTCGATGCCGCCGGCAACCTCTATATGACCTCCGAAGTGAACAGCGGCTACGCCGAAACCTTTGCCGGGGTATGGGAGATTCCGAATGTTTGCGGGAAGCCTCCGACGGCGGCGACTCTCAATACCTGCATGAACGATAGCGACGTTGAGCTGCTGGCTCCAATCAGCGCCAACCAACCGATGTCGATCGATTCGCGAGGCAACTTCTGGATCCCTACGTATCAACAGTATGCTCCGTCAGGGGAGGCTAACCAGGTTGGCGTGTACGCAATTGCCGTGTTTGCTCCGGGCGTCCTTAACCTGAACTACTCCACCCCACCCATCGGAGGCCCCTCGCCGACGGGGGCAGTGGGGCCAACAGGGATTCTGTACCTGAGTTTCAACGGGACGTATCAGCCGAGCGCTTTTGAATTCTCTTCCGCTTCGGGCAGCGCGCCGGAGTTCGCATTGACACTGACGGATCCGCTTCCAAATACTGCGAACGCCACTCCCACAGTTCCGTGCAACAGTACAAAAGGGAATACAAGCGGAGCCTACAGCACGTTTTCTACAACGAATTCCTGCTTGTTATGGGTCACGCTGGACCCAACCGTCCCCGGCCCCGTCTCCGCCGACCTTACGATCTATGGCAACACGCCGGCGGCTTCGGGTACTGGCACGGTCCCCTACAATCTCAACGTCTATGTGAACGGAACCGGGCAGGGGGCGGCGGTTGCAATGCTCGACTCGCCTCAATTGAATACGCTAGCCGCTCCCACCGCGCTTAACACTCCCGGGCAGGTGGCCTCCGACCCGATCGGCGACACCTGGGTCGCCGATGCCGGCGAAAAGCAGGTCCTTTATTTCCCCGCGGGTTCCTCCAGCGCATCGGGGAAGTCGGTCGGGACCGGACTCTCGGATCCCACAGGCGTTGCTGTGGACGGAGCGGGCGATGTCTATATCGCCGACTGGAATTCGAGCAAGAAGCTGGGCACGGTGTACGAGATTCCCTGGGTTCCCAACGCGACTGCGCCGAACTTTGGGGCGTATGGAAACCAGATTGCCCTGAGCACCAAGACCATGGGTCTCGGCAATAATCTCAATCTGGCAGTCGACGGCAGCGGCAATGTGTATGTCGCGGATCCCAACAATGCCCGCGTGGTAAAGATTCCCACTCCTGCTCAGGCTGCCCTGGTAGTCAACCCCGATACCGCCGGCGACACCACCGCCACAACCACCGTCACCGTCGGCTCCGGATTCACCGCGCCTTCGGCGGTCGCGGTTGACTCTTCCGGCGACGTGTACGTTGCCGATAGCACTGCCAATGGCACGAGCTTGATTGAAGTCTCAGCCTTTCCGGCCAGTGCGCAGACTACGATCACGGCCTCCCTGCCTGCTCCCGTCACTGGCCTGGCGGTCGATGTCTCCGGGTCGGTGATTGCGGCGCTCAGCGGCGAAGGTCTGTATCGCATCCCTAATATCGTCACCAACGGTGTCGGCGCCCTGAGCGTGAACAGCGCAAGTCTAATTGACACCTCCTTCACTTTGCCCGGCAGCTCATCCTGCGGCGGCCCGGGCGCCTGCACCAACACCACCAACGTCACTTCGCCCGCTGGCGTGGCCCTGGATCAGCAGGGAAATATCTACGTCACCGATATGACGACCGGGATCCCGAACCTCTACCAGATGAACGTCACCAAGGGATTCGTAAACTATGGCGTAGGCCTGACCCCCACGGTCGCCGACGAGCAGGACCTCGACCTGTTCAATATCGGCAACGAGCCTTTGAAGTTGACGCCCAGTCCCCCTTCGTTTAGTGGGCCGGACGCCGCTAACGATTACGCCCTGAGTCCGCCGAGCGCAGGCACGAAGTGCGATACCACGGGCAACAGCGCCGTGGCTACCGGCTCTTCCTGCTCATTGGGGCCGACTTTCACGCCGCCGGCGCTGGCAAAGTCGGACCTCACTCCCAATATCTATTCAGATAGCCTGTCGATTCCCACCAACGCGAGCAACATCGGGGGCGGCGGCACGGCCACGGCGACTTTGCAGGCTGCCTCAATCAATGGCCTTGAGAACACAACAACAACCGTTCAAGTGAACCTTACTGCCGCGACCTATCCGGGGAGCGGAACGGTGACCGTAAACATTGCTCCGGACGCAGCTACCTCTGGCCAAAACGTCTACCCCCTCCCCGATGCGCCCCTAGGGACGGTCGTACTAACCCTAAGTTGCGCCTCGCAGGGCTGCACGCAGGCCTCGATCGTGGAAACAGGGACGGCGACGCAGGTCAGCAGTTCCGGCCAACCCACTTCCGTTACGTTTAGCAACCTGCCGGCCCTCGACGGCGGCACCTACAATGTGACGGCTGACTACCTGGGAAGCGTCCTCAACCTAATGGCAAAGTCGATGGGCACTGCGACCTTTACGGTAAATAGGGCAACGCCGGTCATCACCCTTTCCCAGCCCGTGGGCGTTATCCCGAATGCGACCAACGGGGTGTACTACATGCTGCAGGGCGCACCAAACACGCTCCTGGCCAACGTGTCTTCGACGGTCGGGACCCCCACCGGCACCGTCACCTTGAACGATGCAACGCAGGGATCTTTGGGCGCCGCGACCTACACCTCGGGCCAGAGTTGGACATTCGCCCTAGGCGGCCTGGCTACGGACCCCTACAGTGTCACCGCCTCCTACGCCGGGGATGAAAACTTTTCCCCGGTTTCCACCACGGTGCCTGTGACTTTCCAACTCATACCTGAGAGCGTGCTGCTCACGGCCAGTCCGGCTTCGGTGTCGACCACTGCCGGAACGCCGGTGGCGTCCACTATTACCATCCAGTCGCTGGTCGGGTTCTCAGCGCTCAAAGGGGCCAACATCTCCTGCGAGATCGCTCCCGCGGATACGGTCCCGGCTTATTCGGAATGCACGTTCAACAACCCACAGCCCATTATCTGTGCGCCGACCGCCACTAATAATACCTGCAATCCGGCGACGACTGTGCTCACGCTCAGCACCAATATCCCCGTCAACATCCCCATGCAAGCAATACGCACAAGTCTCAACCTTTCGGGTCGCCATTGAGTTTAGCGGGAATTTTCGGCTTGGGGCTGTTGGGACTTACTCTGCGCAGGAAAGCGATCTTCAATCGCTCCCTGCTTAACCTTATCTGCTTGGTGTTGTTCCTTGCCGGGACGGTGATGGGCATAACGAGTTGTACCAACTCGAACTACACCCATACGCCGGTGGTCCCTGTCTACAAGACTCCGATCGGCACCTACAAGATCAGCATTCAGGTCACGGATACTACAACGGGCGTAGTGGAATCGCTGCCCTTCACGCTGGGGGTCAACATTCAGTAATCCGGCATATATGAACCTGAATTCTGCGGTTTCTTGAGGCCAACTGCCCGCCCTGAAGGAAACCCGGTTGCTCCGGAGCAACCACTGCGGGTTCAATGATCGGGCGAGGTTGGTATGAGTTTTGCAGGGAGACATATCATGTACAACAAGTCATTCATGTCGCTGTGCCGGTTCTCCGGATTTACGCTCAGCCTCGTGTTCCTGGCCGCATGCCTCTGCGCGGGAGCCCAGGCGCAGACCGCGCCGGCTGCTATCGCCAGTTTCGCCGTCGGGGTGAATCACGCTACTGCCGCCAACTCCAGCTGTGCGTCATCGTGCACCATTGGGACTCTGGGCACCATTGCGAATTTGGCTACCGATAGCTTTGGGGACGTGCTCGCCGTGGACGCTAAGAACGGGGCGCTGTATGAGTTTCCGGCCGGCGGTGGAGATGCCATCGTGCTCGTTGCGGCAGGTGGACTCGTCGGTACACCCGTCAACGTCACATCCTCCAGCGCGATTGTCACTCCTGGAATCGCCATCGACCCTGCGAACAACCTATATATAGAGGGTGCCTCCTGCGTCCTCGAGTATCCCTACGATTCGACGACCCAAACCTGGGATGCATTGTCCGTGCTTAATTCGGGCTCCACTTCCGCAACCGTTTGCGGCCCAACCGGCGCAGCGCCCACCTTCTACAATTTCGGAACTAAAACGCAGCCCTGGGGAATTGCCATTGACACAAGCTCAAGCTCTCCGAGCCTTGTGGTCGGGACCAGCCCGGTCGGCGCCTCTGCCGGCAGCAGCATTGTCAGTATCCCGGTCACGGGTGCCTGGGCTTCCCCGGTTGCCAGGACGCCAACTACGATCGTTTCGGGCATGGCAGGAGCGCCGATTTCGGTTACCCAAGACGCGTCCGGCATCACCTATTTCGTCGAGGAGGGTGCAGGTGCCCTGGCGGGCGCTTACAAGATACCCGCCGGGCAAACCGGGCTGACGACGGATTCCGGTCTTGCCCGAATCGATCCTTCATTGCCTCAAGTAACGGGAGTGGCCGCTGACGTACAGGGCAACATCTACATAGGCGACGACACCCTGGGCGTTTTTGTGTATCCCCATGGCGCTGCATCTTCCAGCGCCGCCTTCCTGCTCACAACTGTGACCGCGCAGGGCGGAGTCGCATTCTCTGGCAACACTGGCCTGGTTGTTCCAACCACCCAAACGCAATCGAACGGCTACGGGGACGTTGCTGAAGTCTCATTCAACGCCGCCCAATTCGGCGCGGTAGGGGTAGGGGCAACCCCAGCCTCGGCGCAGGTAACCTTCACCTTCAACGCCAGCACAACCCCGACGAAGATTGAAGTGCTCGAGGCCGGCAAGAGCACTCCCGACTTCACCGTCAACGCTGGCGCCAACAGTACCTGCTTGTCGACCCAATTGCTGCCTCCATACGCGGCCCAGACCAGTTGCCCGGTTACTGTAAGCTTTGCCCCGCTGGCGGCGGGCAATGTCTCCGCCACGCTGGTCATGCTGGGAGCGAATAACACGCTGCTCGCTTCTGTCCCCCTGGACGGAAGCGGGATAGGCGCCGCGGTCCAGTCCTTGCCCGCTGCGCAGTCGACCATCGGCGCCAAAAGCAGTCTCAAGAATCCTAGCCAGATGGCCGTGGACGCCGCCGGCAACCTGTATGTCGCCGACTCCGGCTTGGGAGAAGTAGAGATGTTCCCGGCTAATTCAGGATCGGGAACCGCGGGCACGCCCGTGGGTACAGGCCTGAAAGCTCCCACCGGCGTCGCAGTAGACGGAGCCGGAGATGTTTTCATTGCCGATAGCGGAAGCGTCTACGAAGTGCCGGAATCCGATACTGGCGCCGGGCTGAATGCCAAGAGTCAGATAACGCTGAAATCCGGCCTCGGCTCCCCAGTCCAGTTGGCCGCCGACGGCCTTGGCAACCTCTATATATCGGACGCGAGCAACAAGAAAGTGTATGAACTGGGGAACTTTAGCACCGGCTTGAACACCAGCCTCCCTGGCGTCTTGGCCCTTCAATCCATCACGCTCTCGGGTGTCGCGGTCAGCGCGCCCTCTGCCATCGCGGTCGATCCCTCCAACGACCTGTTTGTGGTCGATAGCGGAAGCGTGTACGAGATCACGCCGGCCGGAACCCAGACGCAAGTGCTTACCGGTCTAAGTGGCATCAACGGCGTGGCCGTCGATCCATCGGGTTCCGTCTTGGTCGCTGCAACCGGCGGCGTGGTTCGTCTTCCTTCTGTGACCGGTGTCCTGAACCCCGCCACCGGCGTTACCAACCCCACCGCCGTGACCCTGGATTCTCAGGGTAATATCTACGTGGCAGACGGCTCTGCGCTCAACGTGAACTTCAGCAGCGCAAGCGCGGGTCTCAATTTCCCAACTTTAACGGTAGACCCGCCAGCCTCGGGCTCGTCGGCGACCAAAGCCGCGACCCTGCTGAACTATGGCAATGCCCCGTTGAAGGTGACCGGCTACAACAGCGTGCTCAATTATTTCCAGCCCACCAACGCAGCAGCCGGCTATACCGTGGCCGATTTCACCGAGACAGCGGACACTTGCTCCGGAAACACGATTGCCGTCGACTCGACCTGCACGGCAGCCATTACCTTCAGCCCTGCTCCCGGCGACGGAGGCAATCTGACAGAGCAAGTTCTGGTTCAGGGCAACGTGTCCAATGCCCCTGTGGGTGTAAACGCAGCCGGCGTGGCTCCAACATTGGCCATTGTCACGGCGACGGCGCCGACGAGCACTACCGGCACCATCGAGAATGTTCCGGTTGCGGTGACCGTAACGCCCAAAGTTTCCGGCGGTCCCACGCCCACAGGATCCGTCACCCTGACGGTGGTCTACGGCAATAATGTGCCTCTCACCCAGCCACCTCTGCCAACCAAATATCAACTCACGGTGCCGCTCCAGAATGGCGTGGCGACGTTCAATTCGGCGATAGCGACAGCACAAGGAATGCCCATGGCAGGGTTGCCCATCGCCAACTACACATTCACGGCCCGCTACAACGGAGACACTGCGTATACCTACGCGAATTCGAGCGCGTCAGCTCCCGTTGCGGTCACCACTCCGGTGCCGACCATGGTCATCGAGCCCATCATCAATGCCTCCCCGCTCAACACGCCTCCCACCAGCCCGGCACAATTGGAGCCTTATACGCTCCCCTGCACGTCGGGCCCTCCGGGCAACTGCACCACCAGCTATAACTGGGGCCAGCCTGCAAGCAACCCCCCGGGTTACCTTGTTGTTGCGGCCATTTGCATCGGCTGCAACGGCTCCTGGGGGAGTGACGGCACCGTCCCGCTATGGTCTTACAACTATCCTTTGACTGTGGCGTCGGCCAGCGGCGATCTCATGGTTGGCACGGCCGTCTACGGTGGCTACAACTTAGGCTCGGTAAACTACGTCGGGCCGAGCGGGTCCCTCTGCGGCAGCTTAGCAGGCAGTTTATCCATTATCGACGTGTATCAAGCGAACAGCGTCGACGTGGCGCCGTTTCCCGTCCAATGCGCCCCCATCATCGGCATCAACGGAGCGGTGGTGCCCGTATTCATGGCCTATTTCACCTTCTCTCCGCAGTATTCCGGGGAATATAGCGACCCTGGCCGCGAGCGATACCAATCCGAACTACAAGAGCTCGACGGCAGGGCCCGTCAGCATCTGGGGGGTGTCGCATCCCGTAGTGCAGATCAGCTCCAGCCCGACAGCGCTCATCGTTGCGCCCGGATCGTCGGTGTCGGCCACGCTGACCCTCTCTTCGGTCCTGGGATATGGATATATGGACCGCGACAACGGACCAACCCAGATTCCAAATTATGCCATGCCGCTCACCTTGCAGTGCCAGGGCCTGCCCGCGTACGCCTCGTGCTCGTTCACCTATCCAACTCCCAGTCCGTTGGACCGGCAAGCGACCGCCTATCCGGCGGGGGGCTATTACCTGCCCGGCGGTGGTTTGAGTACTTCGGCTTTTCCGGCTTTTGGCGGCCTTTTGTGCGAAAACAGCAGTTCGACGATATTGCGCCGTCGATATCGGTCCGCCCCCTGGATTTGTGGCTGGGCTCGCGATCAATCATAACGGCAAGGCGGCCTCCTCCTGTGACGCAAGCGATGGATGCCTGGGGCCGGGTCAGGTTGTGATGACCATTAACACCAATGTGCCGCTCGGCACCAGTTCGAGCCTCAAAACATACCCGGGCGGCATCGCTTTCGCAAGCATCTTCGGGATCGGCTTGCTTGGCCTGACTTTCCGTAGACGGGTCACCCGGTTTCGAAACCTGTCGACGATCGCTTGCGCACTGCTCTGGTGCGGCACTCTTATTGGAATAACTGCCTGCAGTACCACCACCCTCGGCACAGGAATAACTGGGGTTACGCCGACCGGGACCTACTGGGTTACGGTCACCGCGAGTCAGGCGGGGAGCATGGTGATCCCGCCAGTGATCTATAACCAGAATCATGCGACTCTCATTCCCGGGAACGGAGACCAGATGTCTCTGCCGTATACCGTCAACGTGACGGTCACCAGTAAATAGACCAAAGTGTGGCGGCGGGAGCGCTGTCGAATGTCTGCAAGGAGAAGATGATCATGCGATTTCGTGGGGCTTGGTGGCTCATAGCTTCAGCTTTGGTGATTGCAGGATGCAGCAGTAGCAATCCTTCGACAACGCCCCAAACGGCCCTGGCTGTTATTTCGAACACGCCTGCCGCCGGGAGCACCGGCGTCGCTATCACTACGCCCGTCACGGCCATATTCAACGAGGTGATGAATGTGACGACCATCAACTCCTCGACCTTCACGCTTACGCCTGCAGGCGGGAAGGCTGTAACTGGAGAGGTCAGCTATACCGGCGGCACCTCAACGGCCGTTTTCACGCCGGTATCGCCGCTCGCCTATAACACCGTCTACACCGCCAACATCACGACTGGCGCGCAGAACCCCGCGGGAACCGCGCTTGCCGCGAGCGATACATGGTCCTTCACCACGGCGACCGGCCCAGCACCGACGGTCACCGCAGTCACGCCCGGCAACGGGAGCACTGGCCTGGCGGCGAACACAACCATCACGGCCACCTTCAGCGAAGCGATGAATGCGTCGACCATCACCGCTTCGACCTTTACGCTAACGCCGCAAGGCGGCGCTCCCGTGAGCGCAACAGTCAGCTATAACACGACCACCTTCACCGCGACGCTCACGCCGAACGCATCACTCGCCGCTAACAAGACGTACACGGCAGCGGTCACCACAGGAGTTGTGGGTGCGACGGGAAACGCCATAGCCAATGTCAATTCATGGTCGTTCACTACGGCGGAAGGTCCGGTGCCGGCAGTTACTGCGGTGACGCCCACGAGCGCAACCACCGGCGTCGCCATCGCTTCCACCGTTACGGCCACCTTCAGCGAGGCGATGGATCCGTCAACCTTAACCAGCGCCACCTTCTGGCTGACGGGAGGCGGCGCATCCGTGACGGGGACTGTCTCCGCCGATCCCACCAACACGATCTTCACCTTTACTCCGTCGGCGCCTCTCGCCTACAACACAACCTACACGGCGCTCATCACCACCGGAGTCCAGGCCGCCTCGCCGGCTCCGGAGGTTCCGCTGGCAGCTAACTACACTTGGTCATTCACCACTGCAACACCTCCGCCAGCGACGGTCAGTTGCTCGCCAGCACCGTGCTCACCGGTCACGCCGGCTAACGGGAGCACGGGCATCCCCATCACCGGTCAAACAGTCACGGCCACATTTGGCGCGGCGATGACCTCGTCCACGATCAACCCTTCGACATTTACGCTGACCGGGCCCAGCGGCGTGGTGGCGGGGGCTGTCGCCTACAATGCGACCACCTTTGTTGCCACCTTCACTCCGTCCGTCAGTTTCGCCAGCGGCGCCACCTACACCGCGACCATCGGCACCGGCGCCACCAGTGCCCTGGGAAGCCAACTGCCCGCGCCTTACACGTGGAGCTTCACCACCGCAAAGGGAGTAGTGCCGACTGTCACCTCAGTCACGCCCACGAGCGGCGCCACCAGTGTGAACGCGGCTAATCCAGTTACGGCGACCTTCAGCGAGCCGATGAACGCCGCAACCCTCACTACTTCCACTTTCACACTGACGGCCACAGGCTTCCCCGTCGCTACGGGAACAGTCGCCTACAACACCGGGACGCAAACGGCGGCGCTCACACCTTCGCCAGCCTTGGCTCCCAACACCACCTACACCGCGACCATCACCACGGGAGCGCAGGGGGCGACGGGCGCCGCATTGGCCTCCAACTACACGTGGACCTTCACAACCGAGAACACTCCGAGCGCGGTGGCAGTGAGTTTCGGAACCACCTACCAAACGATCCGCGGCTTTGGCGGAGCCTCGGTATGGCTTGGACAAATGTCCTCAAGCGTTGCCACGGCCCTCTATGGCTCGAGCGGCCTGAACTTGAACATCCTCCGCGTGCGCATCGATCCCGAGGGCTCGGCATCCGGCGGCGGAACTCACAACCTACCCTATGAAACCGGTTCCTGGGACCAGGAACTGGCCAACGGCCAGGAAGCGGTTGCCAACAACCCGAATGCCATTGTCTTTGCGACTCCCTGGACTCCGCCCGCATCCATGAAGACAAGTTCCACATCCCAACCGTACAGTTCCTGCTCCGAGGGGGCCGGGTACTGCGGCGGTTATCTGAATCCGACGAGCTATGGGGCCTACGCCACTTTCCTTGAGGATTTTGTCAACTTTTTCAATACCAACGCTGGCTTCAACCTCTACGCCATCTCCATGCAGAATGAGCCAGACGCGAACGAGACGTATGAGTCCTGCCTATGGACTCCCCAGCAGATGGATACATGGGTAGCAAACAACGCCTCCATAATCACCTCTGCCTCCTATGCCACGAAGCTGATCATGCCGGAGTCGGAGAGTTTCGTCCCTGCTCAGGCCTCACCGACCCTCAACGACCTGAATGCGCAGGGTCAAGTCAGCATCATCGGCGGCCACATCTATGGAGTCTCACCTGCGCCCTACTCCATTCCTGCGGGGGACAGCCCGAAAGAAATCTGGATGACCGAGTACGGGCCCTTGAGCAACGCGCAGCTAACGTTCGCTCAAGCCTTGTCGCCCTATGGCTTATCGATCCATAACTCCCTGGTCAACGGCCAATACAACGCTTACGTCTGGTGGGGAATGTTCGGCCAATCCAACGGCAGTTGTGCAACCGCCGCCGGCACCTGCGGCTTTGTCGACTCCAACGGACATTTGCAGCCGATGGGCGAGATCATGGGCCAGTACTCGAAGTTCATCCAGCCGGGCTATATACGCACATCGGCGACCGCAACTCCCGTCTCCGGAGTGTATGTCTCGGCATATACAGGCGAAGACCTATCGGGCACCCAGCACTACGTGATCGTTGCCATCAACACCAACACGACCGTGCAGAACATGAGCTTCACGTTAAGCGACGCTCCCACCGGGATTTCCTCAATGACGCCAACCCAGAGCACTTCCGCTGCCGGATTGGCGACAGAGCCGGCAGTCGCGGTCACGGCCGGACAATTCATCTATACGCTTCCCGTACAGAGCATCACCACGTTTGTGCAGTAGGGCACCCTGGAGCGGCGTGGTTTTAGGCGGATTCAGAGAGAGAGGTCGAAAGCTACTGCACGTATGTCGTGATGCTTTGGGCGGGCAGCGTGGCACTGAACCCATTGTTGGTTACTGTAACCGGGCTCAGCTGAGATACCGAAAGACTGGGAGTAGTCTGGTAAGGCGTCATCGAGGTCACTGTCTGGTTCGCAATCAGCACAGGCAGCGTGACCGCGGAACTCGTGGAGTTGATCGCCACGATCACCTCGTGCCCGTTACCGCTATAAGCCGAGACGTAGACACCGGCGACCGGGGTCGCCGTGGCGTTGTAACGGAAGTACCCTGGACGCACGAAGCGTGAGAACTGCGTCATGGCCAAACCGTAATACGTAGGGTTGGCGCTGGCATCGATCAGGTGTTCTTGCGGGGTCTTATTCGTCGGGTAGCTGGGCCCCTGCCAATAAACGTACGCGTCGTAATCGGCCACGGTCATTGAGTTGTGAATCTCCTCTGCCAAGGAAATGGCATCGGCCATGACGGGGGAGCTGTTATTGGCAGGGATGAGCAAGTGTTCGGTCATCCACACATCCTTGCCCTTGTTCTCGGCATTCGTGTAATAAAAGGGCGACGGCCCATACAGGTGGCCGCCAACGATCGAGATGTTGCCGACAGCCGCGCTATCGTTCAGCGCCGGGTCGGATTCGCTTGTATTGAAGGTATCCGATTCCGGCATGATCAACTTGACTGGGTTCGCCCCCGTGGTGAGCACCGAACCGTAACCCGCGATCCATGTATCGAGCTGCGCTCCGGTCCAGAGACAAGATACGTAGGTAGCGTTGAAGTCTGGCTCATTCTGCACGGAGACACCGTAGAGGTTTACGCCCATGGCGCTGGTTGCATAGGTGACAAAGGCCTCAAGATAGTTCGCGTAATCGGAATAGCTCACCGGATTCAGATAGCCGCCGCATAAATCTGTTCCCGAGGAACACGACGAATTGTACGGTTGAGCTGTAGAACTCGTCTTCATCGAGGCGGGCGGTGTCCAGGGCGAAGCGAAGATGATAGCCCCCAAAGCTTGCGCGGCCTTGGCGTTGGTGAGTTCCGTGGTCCACTGAGTGGTGTCTGCCGTCTGGGTGGCTGAGGTCCAGGTAGCGGGAGCAATTTGCACGCGCATGATGCTCAGGCCGACCTGCCCGCTGGACTGTCCGTACAATCCCGTAATCTGTGAGCTCGGCAGCACCGAATCAAACACTTCCGAAGCGCCAAAGCCGCGAATGGTCTGTTCCGACGTGCCGAAGTCCACCAGCGCGCCACCGGCGGGCCGGCTGAGCAGGCTGATCGCCCACGACGACGGCGCTCCATTCAAGACTGGCTCGAACGGCGGTGTGGACGGCAGTAAGGCGAACAGCGATGTTAGATCGTTGGTTGAATTGGTCAAAATATTCAACAACGCAGTGGCAACGTTGGTCGGAGCCGCGCCACCCGAGGGCGTGGAATCGGTGAACAGCGTGCCGCAGCTCGATCCATCGCCAGCACTGCCTCCTGTGCTGTTCACACACGCCGACACAATGTCCGCAAGCGAATTGATCAGTGTGCTCGGAACAGCATCACCGGCCGGTACTGAAGTGCCAGGCGCCGTGCCGGTCGCCGTGCTTGCGTATTGCGAAGCCATGGTGAACGCGGCCGCCAGCGCAGGCGCATCCGACGTGCCTGATCCAATGCTGGTCGGCGCAATCATATACGGCGAGAGCGCCGCCACCGCCGCCACCGTGGTTACCTCATTCAAATTGATGAACGTGCCCGGACTTAGCGAACTGCATGATCCCAGCGCCGCAATCAGGCTGATTGCGGTATTGTTCGTTCCGTTCGCAAGGCCTGGATTCCCTCCGCTTGCCAGCAGATAGACCTGCGGATTCGACACTGGGCACGTGTAATTGCCGGTGATGCTGAACCCGCCCGATGGGTTGGTCATGGTCGACGAGCCCAAAGCCGTGGCACTGGAGCCGTCACCCGCCATTCCCACCTGGTAAAGCTGAATCGTGGCACCCCATATCGGCTGCTGGCCACCCTTCACCTGGCCGACCAGGCGGCTCCCGGTGAACGTAGAAGCTGAAGTCGTGATCGGCGAACGACTCACGCCCCCGCATCCCACGATGGAGATAGTCGCGAATAGAGACAGAATCAGATTCGATGGCCTACCGGAAATCATTGTCATCCTCATGGCACCGCAGGGCCGATCAGGGAGTCCGCATCGGCGACGCGCGGGACAAGGAATCGACGCGCAGCAGTACCCTTGCCAGCTCGCTTTAGCTCCAATTCTACGCTTCGGAGCACCGCTCATCCGCACTCCACAACAACTCCATTTCAGGTGCTTTGCGGGAGCCAAAGATCTAAGGCTTGACAGGCGTTTTCGGGCCGCAATTGTGGCCCGGGCGCATTGTCTAGCTACATCCGGACGTGCTGCCGCAACTCATGCAGCGGTAGCAACTACCCGATCGCGTCATGATGGCGCCGCAGGTGGCGCAGGAGGGTGCGTCGCCCATGTCGTACATGCTCTTCATAGCGTCGGACGCATGATAAATGCCGCGATCATGGAACGCGCTGCCCGGTTGCGAGTTGCCGTTCGCCGACTGGCCAAGGCCGCTGCGCGAGGTCAGGTCCGGCGCAATGCCGTGCTGTGGTGGCATGCGGTCGTCCACCATGCTGCGCGAGCCGTCATGTTTTTCCGAAGCGCCGTTGTCGAAGATGTCCTGATCGGATAGCGCCTGGAATCCACCGCGCTCCCGCGCCTCGCGCTGCAGGATGGCCTGCGGCGTCACGTCCGCCGCATCCGCAAACGAGGCCAGCGCCGACGACATGGTCGGGAACGGCGCATGCGGATCCCGCGGCTCGGCCGTCGTGTCTGCGGTCGACAAGCTCACCGTGTTTTCCGGCGCGCTAACCGTACCCTCCACCGGGACGCTGGGGGGCATTGAGCCGAGGCCCGTAAACAGGTCGAGTTGCTGGCCGGAGAGGAAGCGGATCTGGATCCAGCGGAAGATGTAATCCATGATCGACTTGGCGTAGCCAATCTCGGATTGCCGGTCCAGCCGGAGGGCTCAAAGCGGGTATGTGCAAACTTCTCGCACAGCACTCGCAGCGGCACGCCATGCTGCAGAGAGATGGAGATCGCCGTCGCAAAAGAATCCATCAGGCCGGAGACGGTAGACCCCTCCTTGGCCATGCGGATGAAGATCTCGCCCGGTGACCCATTGGGATAGAGCCCCACTGTAATGTAGCCTTCATGGCCGCCCAGCGCGAACTTGTGCGTCACCGAGGCGCGTTCGCCCGGCAGCCGATGCCGCACCGCGCGCGGCGGCGCCTGCGCATCCAGCGAGTCGGCATTCTGCGTGGAAGCTTCCGCCATGTTGCGGATTTGCTGCTTAGCGACGCAATCTGCGCCTGCGCTGCTGCAGTAGCGGCAGCGGCCGAAGCAGCCGCCAAAGCCTCCGCAGCTTCCGGAGAGATGCCCGGAACCGCTGCTACACTAGCCGAACCCTCCGGCTGCTGCGCAACCGCCTTGGTCCCCTTCTTGTCCGCATCGGTCTGCGCGTTCACGTTCAGCGGCTGCGTGCCCTTCGAGTTGTCGCGGTAGATCGCGACCGCCTTGATCCCCTGGCGCCACGCCTCCAGGTACGCCTCGGCGATGTCGTCCACGGAGCAGTCCTGCGGCAGATTCACCGTCTTCGAGATCGCCCCCGACAGGAACGGCTGCGTCGCCGCCATCATCTTGACGTGCCCCATGTAGTGAATGCTGCGCGTGCCCTTCGCCGGCTTGAAGCTGCAATCGAACACCGCCAGATGTTCCGCCTTGATGCCAGGCGCGCCTTCGATCGTCCCTGTCGCGTCAATGTAGCTGACGATCGCGTTCACCTCTGCCTCGTTGTAGCCCAGCTTGATCAGTGCCGACGGCACAGTCGAATTGACGATCTTGATCATCCCGCCGCCCACCAGCTTCTTGTACTTCACCAGCGCCAGGTCCGGCTCTACACCCGTCGTGTCGCAGTCCATCATGAAGCCGATCGTCCCGGTCGGCGCCAGCACCGTAACCTGCGAGTTGCGGAAGCCGTAGCGTCTCCCCATGCGCCAACGCCCCGTCCCACGCATGGCGGCTCGCGGCGATCAGTTGATCGAGTTGCGGCACGTGGAACGGCTCCGACGTAGTCCGCGGGCTGGTGATCGAAGGCTTCCCAATATTGTTCACCTCCGCGCGATGCATCCGGATCACATCCAGAAAGGGCTCGCGGTTCACATAGAAACCGGGGCATGCGCCGCCCGCAATCTCGGCGCGCTGCGTCAGCGGCGTTGCCGCACCCAGCGGGGTGCAGTTCTCCGCAATCCGTGCCGACTGCCAGTACGCGTCGCCACACAGAATGGAGGTCAGCGTCGCGGCAAAATCACGGCCCGCGTCCGAGTCATAGGGCAGCCCAAACGCCATCAGCAGCGCGCCCAGGTTCGCATAGCCCAGCCCCAGAGGACGATAGTCGTGCGAGTTCTTCGCAATCATCTCCGTGGGATATCCGGCCGAATCCACGATGATCTCCATCGCCGTGGTCACAATGGCGATCGCGTAGCGGTATGCGGCGATGTCGAACTGCCCGCCCGGCGTCAGGAACTTCAGCAGATTGAAGCTCGCCAGGTTGCAAGCCGAGTCATCCAGGAACATGTATTCGCTGCACGGATTCGACGCATTGATCCGCGCCGTGTTCTTGCTGGTGTGCCAGCGATTGATGGTGGTGTCGTACTGCATCCCAGGGTCGCCGCACTGCCACGTCGCCTCGGCAATCTTATGCATCAGGTCGCGCGCGCGATATTCCTTCACTGGCTCGCGTCCCTTCACTGTGCGGGTGCTGAACGTGCCGTCGGACTCTACCGCCTGCATAAACTCATCCGTCACGCGCACGGAGTTATTCGCATTTTGGAAGAAGATCGAGCTATACGCCTCGCTATCCGGACCGGACCCGTCATATCCTGCCTGCACCAGGTGCCACGCCTTCTTCTCTTCCTTCACCTTGCACTCGATGAAGTCCTCAATGTCCGGGTGATCGATGTTCAGGATCACCATCTTCGCCGCGCGCCGCGTCTTGCCGCCGCTCTTGATCACGCCCGCAAATGCATCGAACCCGCGCATAAAGCTCAACGGACCCGAGGCCGTCCCGCCTCCACTCAGCGTCTCCATCGACCCGCGGATCGACGACAAATTCGACCCCGCGCCCGACCCCCACTTGAACAGCATGCCCTCCGTTTTGGCCAGCGTCAGAATCGAGTCCAGCGAGTCGTCCACCGCGTTGATGAAGCACGCCGAGCACTGCGGTTTAGAGTACCCGGTCGTCGAGTATTCCACCTCGCCCGTTGCTTGGTTCCAGTGCCAGTTCTGCGCATCGCTGTTCGGCTCCAGCCGGTCGCAGCCCACGTTGAACCACACCGGCGAATTGAACGCTACCTTCTGGTTCAGCAGCAGGTGGCACAGCTCGGCATAGAAGGTCGCCGCATCCGCCGGCGTCGCAAAATATCCGCCCGCAATCCCCCAGTCTCGAATCGACTCCGCCACGCGGGTAATCAGCGCGCGCACCCCCGATTCTCGCTCCGGCGTGCCCACCTGCCCGTGCAGGTACTTCGAAGCGACAATGTTGGTCGCCGTCATCGACCAATCGGCCGGCACCTCCACATTCTTCTGCTCGAAAATCGTCCTCCCCTTGTAATCCTGAATAATGGCGTCCCGCAGCTCCCACGTAATCTCGTCAAAGGGCGAAATCCCGGGGCGCGTAAAGTGGCGCGAAAAGGCGAGCCCACTGGCGCGGCCTGTGGCGGCTCGCGAAGCGGCGGCTGCGCTGGCGTAGCTTGCGTTTTGCGTCCCGGACAGGCTCACGGGGGTCGGATTCGAGGTTTGGATTGGGTTCATCGGGGGTGGCTCTCCTTCTTCATTCTTATCGGTGCTGCTTGGGATGCTGGTTCTGAGCCCTGCAATGGTCCCTGTAGATCTCTTTCGTCTGCCACTTCAGTGCCGCTGCTTCGGGAACAGCTCGTCTCGGCCAGTGCTGACCTGACCTCCCGGTTATTCGATTCGTGCCGTCTCTAAGGGGTCTGCCTGGGCCTCTCCGTGACTACGGTCTGCGCGACGGCTCGGCCGAGGCCACGTTTGAGGCGATTTCGATCCAACTTACCCAATACTCTCGTTTGACGCGATCTGTGACGCAGTCGTGAAAGTACCGCCCTCTGTGGGGTGTGTCAAGTATAAAGCACAAGATATTGTGTTGGCGTCGCAAATACTCCTTGTTTCGGCAGTGTTACAACCGGGTCCCGCGAAATTGCCCGAAAATCGTTGTGGAATTCTTGTTGAAGGCGCAACAGGAGCGGGTTTGGGCTGCTCCGCCAAGCGCCCCATCCGCCCCGTTCGATTTGCCTCTGTGAAATGGGCGGACAATCGTGCTCGTTTTGAGGCCCCGAATGAGGGTAGGTCTCGGCGCCCGGTATGGCAAGGCGCACAACTGGTGCAACCCCTGTGGATTGCCGTGGGAAAGTGGAAAAGCCGTCGGCTTTGCCCGGCAATCGTCCTCGGGAGCCTCCCCGAAAATCCGCCTCGTCGTTTTTCGAATCGGCAGATGCTCCCAGCCCGCTGTAACCAGAGCCTCTGACGGTCAACGCAGAGACCTGCCGCCAACCTATTGGAAATCATGGAGTTATCGACGCCGCTCTCGAATTCCTCCCAAAATCCTTTGTCAAGCCCAAAAACTCATATCTCTTGCAGTATCAGCAAGATACCCCTGTCGATTACTTGCGCCGCTGTGGTATAATAGAAGGCAGTAAAAGACTAAAGGTACGGTTTCTCGCGCCGGGCTTTCGTTTTTTTGACCGGGGACCAACAAACAAATCAGGCTATGCAGACACCGCCATCTCCCGCACCTTCCCTATGTTCGTTATCGCTCGTGCCTCCCCTTGCCGCTGGGACCTGTACGACCAAAACATCCGGCTCGAATCTACGCCCTTTCGAAGACCGATCTTGGAATCAAATGCCGGGCTAGGGGGGATGCCCATCGGTCGCCATCTTGTCGCGAAGGTGAAGGTTCTCGGAGGGGGCCAGGATGCGAAAATGTACCGAGTCCACCCCTATCCCGTTTAGATCGAGTGTTTGCCGGGGTATATGGGGGGGGAGGGGGTATCTCACCCGGCGGTACGGACCGGGGACATACCTGACAGATTGAGCCGGGGGAGATAGCTGACTCGCCCACCTGCCGACCAACCCGCAAAAAATGTACGAGGTCCGAGCCTAACTCGTTTGCTGTCATCATTACGTGGGGGTATATAGGGGGGAGGGGGGTATCTACAGCAGCAGCATGCAGTCACCATAGGAATAGAAACGGTAGCGCTCGCGAACGGCATGGGCGTAGGCCGCCAGGATGCTCCGCCGGCCCGCTCCCGAATCGGCAGCCGATCCTGCAAGTGCAGAAACCAGCATGAGCAACGTTGATTCAGGAAGATGGAAATTCG
Source organism: uncultured Acidobacteriaceae bacterium (assembly GCA_963764735.1). Classification (GTDB taxonomy): domain Bacteria; phylum Acidobacteriota; class Terriglobia; order Terriglobales; family Acidobacteriaceae; genus Edaphobacter. Next base: position 1,901,166 of record CAVXTS010000002.1, on the reverse strand, counting down.
TCAGTAACCCGGAAACGATACGGAATCGGTGCCCCGGAGCGATAAAGATCGAGGTCGCCCCAGAATGAGCCGCAATCGGACCCAGCTCCAGCGCCGCGATGTGTTCCAGCGTGCGGGTGGTCGTCGTTCCCACCGCAACAATCCGGCGGCCCTCTTCCAGCGCCCGGTTCAGCGCATCGGCGGTTGCTTCCGGCAGCGTGTACCGCTCCGAATGCAGCCGGATCTGCTCGACCTCCTCGACCCGCACCGGCTGGAACGTCCCCAGGCCAACGTGCAGCGTCAGGTACCGGACTGCAACATCCCGATCCGCCAGCGCGGCCAGTACCTCGGGCGTGAAATGCAGCCCTGCGGTGGGCGCCGCCGCCGAGCCGACCGCCTGCGCGTAAACTGTCTGGTAGCGCTCGCGATCTTCCGCAGTGTCCGGCTCGTCCGCCTGATCGCGGCGGATGTACGGCGGCAGCGGCATGTGCCCAATCCGCCCCAGCGTCCCGTAAAAGTCCTCAACTGGATCAAACCGCAGCGTGCGTTCGCCAAATTCGCCCGCCGCCGTCACCTCAGCGGTAAGCGCAGGCCGCAAACCCCTTGTAGCATTGCCGCTCCCCTTGCCGGCCGCATAGAAACGAAGCACTTCGCCGGGTTGAACCTTGCGAGCCGGTTTCACCAGCGCCCGCCACAGGTTTGGGTGCTCCGCCTGCTCGGTCAGCAGTACCTCGATCACGCCGCTAGGTTGCGGCGAGTCGGCCTGCGTCCTTCGCCCTGCGCGAGTGGCGAACAGGCGCGCCGGCAGCACCCGCGAGTCGTTGAGCACCAGCAAATCGCCCGACCGCAGAAAATCCGGAAGATCGCGGAACATCGCATCCTGAAGCCAATTCTCGTCTCTGCTCCCTGCCCCCTGTTCCCTGTTGGCCGGTCCCCGTTCCCTGTCCAACACCAGCATGCGGCTCGTCCCGCGTACCGCGGGCGGGTGCTGGGCAATCAGTTCCGCAGGCAAATCGAAATGGAAGTCGGAAACTCGCACTCCCGTCTAGTGTACGAGGGCGGAAGCGTAGAACCATCGGCACGGTCCAATGCCAACCAGCAACCTGGCTACCGGCTCCATTACCGATTCCGGTACTTGAATTGTCTTGCCATTTGCGTGGCGCGATCCAGATTGGCCTGAACCGTAGCTGTGGTTACCTTCCCGGCCGGTACATGCTTCGGCCAGGTAAGCACCACGCGGGTGAACGGTTTGGGGATCAGGAAACGGTCCCAGGACTTGAGCTGCCACGCGTTGTCGGGCAGTGCGTAGAAGCAGCCGACCCAGGTTCCGGTGGCCTGCACCGCGTCCGGTCCCAGGCGAGGCGGGCCGCCGACCGAGTTCGCCAGGTATGCAACGCCCGGCTTCGCAACCCATGCGGGTCCGCGAGGCCCGTCGGCGGTAAAGGCGCAGCGATGTCCAGCAAGATAGGCAAGCTGCATATTGCGCAGCCCTGCCGCTCCTCCGTGCGAACTGGAGCCGCGGATGGCGCGGTAGCCCAGCCGCTCGACCGTCCGCGCGATCAGCTCCCCATCGAAGCTGGAGCTGATCAGAATGGCGATGTTCAGGTTGCGAAAGCGGTACGCGCACGCCAGCAGCGAGCGGTGCCAGAAGGCGAAGACCGTCGGCCCTGGGATCGCATAGCCCGGTTTCACCCCCGGCTCGGCCAGGTCCACGTAGCGAAGGGTGAATCCGAGCAACCGTATCAACACCGCCGCGACCGGCGGAATCAAGGCCAGGCCTAAGCGCTGGCGGATGCTTAGTTTCTCCTTGCTGCGTTCTTGCACCGGAACAGTGTAGTGCCTGCCGCCGCGGTTGCAACCGCGAAAGAGCCGCTCAGTGGTAACTGCAAGGATATTACCCTCTGAGCGCCCCCTCTAAGGAACTCGCGCAAGTCTGCGACGTTGGCTCTCCGGCCACGAGGTGAGAGAGTGGAAAGGACTTCCTATCATTCCGCTAGTGCCAGTTGGCCATCCACTCGGAAGTGTCCGCTCACACAGGGTGCACCGGTATTCGGCTGTCCTCCGCCGATACTGAGTGTGTATTCTCCAGGGGCAATAATGGGGTTTCCGACTTCGGTGACCATGCCGAGATCGCGGTCCTTCAGTTCGAAGTGGACGGTGCGGCTCTCGCCGACATTGAGATGAATCCGTTGAAATCCGCGGAGAGCGACGATCGGCGCGCCCTTTACGTCAGGGAAGTGGAGGTACAGTTGCACGACTTCATCGCCGGCTCTGCTCCCAGAGTTGGTCACTTTGACATCGGCTTCTACGGGGCTTCCGGCCGAAATGGTCTGCCGCGAAAGATTGAGGTCACTGTACATGAACGTTGTGTAGCTGAGTCCATATCCAAAGGGATACAGTGGCTTGCCCTTGAAGTATCGATACGTGCGGTTGCTCATCGTATAGTCTTCAAAGTTGGGCAACTGGGTGAGGTCTTTGTAGAAGGTGAGCGGCAGACGGCCCGCGGGATTGTTCTTGCCGCTGAGTGTCTCGGCGATCGCCGCTCCGCCTTCCTCGCCGGGATACCACGATTCGAGGACGGCATTGGCGTGGTCGTTGATCCAATTGATGGCCAGGGCGCTTCCGTTGATAAGAACGACCGCTACTGGCTTGCCGGTTGCGACAACTGCTTCAACGACTGCTTCCTCGGGCTCGGGAAGATCGATACTGGTGCGATCCCCGCCGAGAAATCCGGGTTCGCTGACCGGCATCTCTTCGCCTTCCAGCGAACTGGTGATGCCGACAACGGCGATGACGGCATCCGCATTTTTCGCGGCCGCAATGGCCTCCGGCGAAGGCACGTTCGTCGCCTTGGCCCAGATCAACTGCACGAGCGGATGCCCGTCGGTGCTGCTGTAGTTGACGTCCAGGGCGACCTTTTGCCCCTTTTCGAAATGAAGGCGGCCCACGCTTGAGTTGATTCCATTGAGTCCGCTTCCGCGGCCGTTGCCTACGGGCTTGCCATCGATCGTCAGCCGGCCAAAACCGCGAGTCTTGAGGCCCATCAGGTAGTCGCCGGAGTCAGGAGCCGTAAGAAAACCAGTCCAGTGCACGCCGACCGACGTCTTTCCAACCGCCTGCGAGGGCAAATTGGTCTCGGTGAGATTGATGTTGGGCTCGTTTCGCGTGAAGTAGGGAGTTGGCGGAGTTGCGGCTGGGCCACCTGCGCCACCTGGGCCGCCAGGACCACCGAAGCCGAAACGAAACCCGCGGTATTCGCTGTATTCGGCCTTCAGGCCGGGATTTCCATCCGCGTTGGTCAGGACGCTGTTGGGAACTGGATCGCCATCATTGCGGAGGAATTGGGTTCCCGGCACATAGGTGATCGCGGCATCTGGAAACTCGGTGTGGAGGCCGTCCATCACCGAGACGATATGGGTCGGCTGGCCGGCGTAGTTTCCGATCAACGGCCGGGCCTGGTCCGCAAGCGGACCAACTACGGCAATCTTCTTGATCCCGGGCTTGAGGGGAAGCATCCCGTCGTTCTTGAGTAGCACCATCGCCTCGTTCGCCAGTTTGCGGGCATAGTCGCGGTGCTGGGCGCTGTCCATCTCCTTCACGTCGATCTTGTTGTAAGGCACCATCTCCGGAGGGTCGAACAAACCCAGCCTGATGCGAGCCGTAAACAGGCGCTCAACGGCCGTATCGAGGGCACTCTCGGGAAGGAATCCCTGCTGTACGGCATCGATGTAGGGCTGATAGTCCCCGTTGTCCCTGGCGGTCATTCCAGTTCCGTCGGCGCAGTCGCTGTCCATGCCGCGGATCACCGACATCGCTGCGGATTCTGCCATAGTCGGCCGGAAGTGATGTCCGGTGAAAATGTCCTTAACTGCGTCACAATCCGAGACGACATACCCCTGGAAGCCCCACTTTCCGCGCAATTGGTCCTGCAGCAAGAACTGATTGGCGCATCCCGGCTCTCCATTGATGGAATTGTAGGAGCACATAATGGAGCCGGCTTTGCCCTCGGTAATGGCGGCACGGAAGGCAGGCTCATAGGTATCGAGTTCGTCGTGCTTGGTCACGTCGACGTCCGCAAAGTGGCGGGTTGGCTCAGGGCCGCTGTGCACGGCGAAATGCTTCGGAGTGGCGATTACACGGTAGTACCTGGGATCGTCTCCCTGCATGCCAGTCACAAAGGCCACGCCCATACGGCTGGTAAGGTAGGGGTCCTCGCCGTAGGTTTCCTGGCCGCGGCCCCAGCGGGGGTCACGGAAGATATTCAAATTCGGGGCCCAGAAATCCAGACCATCGTTGCTTCCCGGGTGCTCCTGCGCCACGATATGCCGGACTCTCCCTTCGACGCCAATGTAGGTGCCCATGAGCTTCACTCCGGGAGCATCAAAGGTCGCGGCCATCCCGATTGGCTCAGGAAACTCGGTTGTGCCGCCGCTGACCACGCCATGGAGCGCTTCGCTCCAGAAGTTATAGAGCGGCACGTTGAGGCGAGCGATGGGACGGGCCAGGTTAACCATTTGCGACGCCTTCTCCTCAAGCGTCATGCGATGTACCAGGTCGGTTGCGCGCTCCTCGGGTGTCAAACTCGGATTCAAATATGGCGGTTTCGCCGTTTCCTGAGCACTTGCCGAAAACAGAAGGGAAGCCAAGAGGAACACTCCCGTCAAGACGGCGATGCTGGTCACAACTCGTGTTGCGCTCTTTTCCATGAACTTTCTCCAATCGACGTTGGTCAAGCAGAATCCATTGCCGCGAAGTCCTTTTCGAGTGCAGCATGCATGCATGGCTTTGAATGGCCCGTTACTGCACCGGAAACGAATGGACATTGACACTTATACAAGGGAGCAGCCGGCATGACCGAGAACTACGGAGGCGCTTCGCCGCGGGCACGGTGCCGGGCAAATTGGCAAGACCCGGCAGAATCTCGGAGTAAACGGGCAAGCAGGCAGATTTCTTACGCAGGTACAATTAATAATTCCGCGCTTCATCTTCGTGGCAGTCCCCACTAGAAGTCTCCGAGAGGATATCTCTAGAAACCAGCCCAACCCGGCCACGCCGGATTTGCCACAAGTAGTCATTTTAATTTCCTATATGTATCGAACTAAGCAGGGAGAATATCAGATTCCGAGATCGACGCGAAGAGTTCGCAGATACCATTGATCCGCAATCGCGCTCCGGTCGTCAGAATCAGAGATGAGGTCTCATGATATGTCGCTTCGAGCTTTTCTTGCTTACAGATTTCCTGGCGCGGGTATAGATGTTCCAAGCAGCAACAGCAAATCGGCCTCGACAATCTGCCGAACGTTTTTGTTGCTGGTAGTGCCGTGCAATCTGTTTTGTCCGCTACCGGCGCAGGAGAGTAGTGTGCCTGCGTGGGCCTATCCGGGTTCGGCGACGCATATTCAGGTTGCACCTCCTCCGGAGTTTCATAGGCCGAGCAGGAATCTCGAAGTGCCAATCGGCATCTTTGAGGGCCAGTCCGATATCGGAAGTGCGTTGGTACCAGGCAATGCGAGTTACGATGCTTCAACGCGGGTGTACACAATTCAGTCCGCGGGTTACAACGTCTGGTATACCCGCGACGAGTTCCGCTATCTTTGGAAGAAAATGTCCGGTGACGTGTCGCTGGCCGCCGATATTTCGTTTCCGGACCCCAACGGGTACGGCGACCGCAAGGCAGTGCTGGTGATTCGGCAAGACCTGGAGGATGATTCCAAGGAGGCACTCGTTGCTTTGCATGGAGCCGGTATGATCCATCTGGCTGAGCGCCGCGAGAAGGGTATCCGCATCACGGACATGGAGTACCGAATCGGTGGTCGGGGCCTTCCCGGAGGAGCGGACCCTGACAGCCTTGTTCCCGTAAACGCCAAACGCATCGGCATCGAAAAGCGCGGCGACTCTTTTGCGCTCTTTGTCAGCATGGCAGGAGAGCCGATGCACCAGTTCGGCCGAGCCGTCGCTGTGCACCTTGATGGTCCGTTTTATGTCGGAATCGGCTTTTGCTCCCATCTGCCAGACAAATCCGATACGGCGGTGCTTTCGGATGTCGTCGCTGAGAACTCCGCGGGCAAAGTTCACTAAGGGTTAGCCCAGTCAGCTCCTACCCAAGTGAGATAAGCAAGGAGCGCGCCAGCGAATTGGTTCGTCAGATGTCAGACTGACAATTAAATTGTGTAGAAGAAATATGTTGTTTGTTGCCCGAGTTGGAATCGGGTTTGCGATTTGGTTCCAACTGTTTGCAGCCTGCATACGGAGAGCGGGAAATTCGCCACGATGGAGATAGATACAGGTCGATTGGGAATACTTGTAAGACGGCTCAGTGTGAGCGATCTAGGCATTAGGAATAAACTCCAATAATTTTGGACTCGACTAAATTGGTCCAGTTGTAGTGGAATGGGGGCGTTCGCGTAATGGCTCGGCATGGCCAACAAACGGATTCTTCCTCGGAGGCGGTTCCTTGTCCATCCAATCCCTTCGTCGCTCGTTTGCCACTGTCTTGTTCCTGTTGACTGTCTTAGCCGCGTTTGGGCAGCCCCCTGTCCAAACCAGTCCTGCCCCGAGTCCAGGAGGCTTCGTCCCGCCTCCGCCCCATGTGAACGCTCCGCTTGGTAATATCCCGCGAAGGCCGGGGGATGGTGCTGGCGCTTACGCGATGCACACCTACCGAGACCTATTCGCGGAGGCAGGGCACTCGCCGACTGAAACCAAAGCCAAGATCGAGAAGGCGTTTCAACAACTCTTTCACGGAGACCAGCTGACCGAGCGGGTGTACTTCGAGGCGGGGTCGAATGAGAATGGCCCGTTGGCTTTCATCACCGACTGGGCGAACAACGACGCGCGCACCGAGGGCATGAGCTACGGGATGATGATCGCCGTGCAGATGGACAAGAAGCATGAGTTCGACGCACTGTGGAACTGGTCGAACACGTACATGAAGATCACCGACCCCAACAATCCGGACTACGGATTCTTTGCCTGGTCGATGGACCCGGACGGGACGCCGCGCGCCGCCGGTGCCGCGCCGGACGGCGAGGAGTATTACGCGATGGCGCTGCTGTTTGCGGCGAACCGCTGGGGCAATGGGCAGGGAATCTACAACTATCAGGAACAGGCCGGCCGTATTTTGCATGAGATGGTTCACCACACTTCGCCACCTTTAACGGGCCCATTTAGAGTCCATCCCAACGATCCCCCGATTGCTCAGGGCGCCCGCGGCTTCACGAGCCCGAACAATACGGAGCGGCAGCAGGCGCAGGCGGATCGGGCGATTGAACTGAAGGGTGAAGGCAAGGAGCCCCCGAGCGGTCGGGGCCGGTTTGGCGGTGGAATTGGTGGTGGAGGCTTCGGTGGGGCAGGCGGCGCACGGCCGGTACCACGTCCGACCATCGGCGGTCCAATGATGGAGCCCGACTATTACATGCCGCGCTTTACAGCGGGGATTGGCCCGGGCGTTACGGACGCGTCCTATCACCTGCCCGGCTTTTACGAGTTGTTCGCTCGCTGGGGGCCGGCGGAAGACCACGGGTACTGGTCTAAGGCGGCGGATGTAAGCCGCGACATGTTCCCCAAAGTCGTAGGCAAGAATACCGGGCTCTCCCCCGACCGGAATAGCTTCGACGAGACAGAGATTCTGGGGCGCGACGGCCAGCCAACTTCGTTCGGCTACGATTCGTGGCGGACGGTGAGCAACTGGTCGGTGGATTACAGTTGGTGGCATAAGGCGCCGCAGGAGCGAGTGCTGAGTGACCGCCTCCAGAAGTTCCTCATCGGCCAGGGCATCAGTACCTTTCCAGATCGATATTCGCTGGATGGCAAGCCGTTCTCCTCGCGACATTCAACTGGAATGCTGGCTGCGGCCACGGTGGGTGGGCTGGCCGCAACCAGGGGACCGGCCGAGAAGGCTTTTGTGGCGGAGTTGTGGAGGACGCCGATTCCGAATGGGGAGCAACGCTATTTCGATGGCATGCTGTACCTGATGAGCATGCTGCACTGCAGTGGAAACTTCCGGATTATCGAGTCGCAGGGGGTAGGGAAGTGAGGCGCGGAAACCGAATCGGCCTGCATGGACCGCATGCGTAGTTTCGCAGAACAGTATGTTGGGGGGTAAGGGATGCGTCTGGTTCTTGGATCCATGGTTGCAGTTGGCATGCTGTCGGTCCTGCCATCGTCGCTTGCGAAGGAGAGCTCAACCTGGGTTGGGTCCTGGGCCTGCTCTCCACAACTGGTCGAGCCGCAGAATCGTCCTCCCGACCCTGGCCTGGCAGGCAACACGCTACGGCAGGTCGTGCATATGACGCTGGGCGGCGAAGCGATTCGGCTGCGGTTCTCGAATGAATTTGGCGGAACGCCACTTACGCTTGATTCGGTGCATGTTGCGCTTCCGGGCGCGACCAACGGCTCGATTCGCCTGGAGACGGACCATGCAGTTACGTTCAGTGGCAAGCCTGGCACGACAATTCCTGCGGGCGTGCTGATGTTCTCCGATCCGATCGAGTTTCCGGTGGCGGCACTCTCCGATCTGGTTGTGACCCTTAGGGCCAGTATTGTGCCTGCGGGGATTACAGGGCATCCCGGCTCCAGAGAGACTTCGTATCTTTCTGTTGGAGACGAAGTGTCTGCGGCGACGCTAGCCAGTGCGGTCACAACGGATCATTGGTATCTCCTGGACGGCCTGGATGTACAGGCGAAGAACGGCATGGCAGATGTAGTGACGCTGGGCGATTCGATCACTGATGGTCGCGGATCGATCACCAACGAAAATACGCGCTGGCCGGATGACCTCGCGCGAAACCTGGCCGCGGACAAGCGGTACGCGAATGTGGGGGTGTTAAATCACGGGATCGGCGGCAACAACATTCTGCACGATGGGCTTGGTCCGAGTGCCTTGTCGCGATTTGACCGCGATGTAATTGCGCAGTCGGGAGTGCGGTGGGTGCTGGTATTTGAAGGCGTGAACGATATCGGCGGCAGCCGGGCAGCGATGGCGAGAGGGCAGACACCCAATGTGGCCAACAGAATTATCCAGGCCTATCAGCAGTTCATTGTGCGCGCGCACACGCATGGCTTGCTGATTTACGGGGCCACCATTACCCCGTTTGGCAAATCCCAATACTCCAGCGATGCGACGGAGGCCGCCCGTCAGAAAGTAAACGCCTGGATTCGAACGAGTGGGCAGTTCGACGCGGTGGTCGACTTCGATCAAGCGACCCGGGACCCGACCGAGCCGAGTCAACTGGCCGCAGATGTGGATAGTGGAGATCATCTGCACCTGAACAGCGAAGGGTACAAGCGGATGGCCGCCGCCATTGATTTGAAGCTGTTCTCAAGAAAATCGCGCACAGACTAGCTTTTATGGCATTTGACCGAAGCGAAAGTGAGAAGCAAGAGGAGGAATTACTGTATGCATGGCAACTTCGGGAACACATGCCTGGCTGTACCTACCCTGATCCTCGCGCTGAGCGAGGCTTCCGTGTCTGCGCAATTTGCGCCGGAACTGCAGAAGCAACTGCCGCCGCCGGCGGTCAATTGGACGGCCGATCAGGATCACCAGAACATAATGGATAAGCTTGGTATCAAGGCGCTTCGCCCCGGCCCGAGCGGCAACGAGAGCGATCCGAATCATGCCAACTATGAGCGTCCGGGCCGGAACTAATCGAGATTTATCATCTGCGAGACCGACCGGTTGGCCGTTCTCTGCGTCGAACCCGACGAAATGAGAAGGAAGCCAGAGGTCTATTGAGGCGAAGATGAGGACAAAGGGATGAGAAACATGCGGAGAGGAAAGCTAATCCCTGCGGTTGGGCTCGCCTTCTTGTGCTGTGCATCGATTACCAGAGCTCATGCCCTCGGCGGCCCGAAGTTCGTGACAGTTACGCAGACCGTTGGGGGATTTCCCTTGGTACACAATGGGGCGGCTACGCCGTTGCTAGTGGGTTCCGATGACTGGCCGGGGGTGGTTCGGGCAGTGGGTGATCTTGCGAACGATGTGAAGCGGGTGACCGCGGAGTCGCCAGCGGTGTCGAGCGATGCCAACAGCCTGCACGGAGGGCCTGTAGTGCTGATCGGAACGATCGGTAAGAGCGCGATCATCGACGAGCTCATTCGCCAACACAAGCTGGACGTGACAGGGGTAACGGGCAAGTGGGAATCGGAAGTGACGACGATCATTGAGCAGCCAATGCGCGGCGTGTCCCGAGCGCTTGTAATCGCAGGCAGCGACAAGCGAGGCACGATCTTCGGGGTATATGACCTTTCGGAACAGATCGGAGTTTCACCCTGGTACTGGTGGGCGGACGTCCGGGTGCCGCATCAGGCGGCGCTCTATGTTGGGCCGGGCCGGCATATTCTGGGAGAACCTGCAGTCAAGTATCGCGGCATATTTCTGAACGATGAAGCTCCCGCTCTAAGCGGCTGGGTGAACGAGAAATACGGCGGATATAACAGCAAGTTTTACACCCACGTCTTCGAGCTTCTTCTACGCCTTAAGGCGAATTTTCTGTGGCCGGCGATGTGGAACAGTTCCTTCGCGGCCGACGATCCGCTCAACGCCAAGCTGGCTGACGAGTACGGTATCGTCATGAGCACGTCCCATGAAGAGCCGATGATGCGGGCAGAGAAGGAGTGGAAGCCGTCTTACGGGCCCTGGGACTATACGACGAACGCTAAGCGGATCGATGAGTTCTGGCGCGCGGGGATGGAGCGCAACAAGAGTTATGAGGAGATTGTGACGCTCGGCATGCGCGGCGCGAATGACACGGCGATGTCCGCCAGCACTAACACAGAACTGCTGGAAAAGATCGTCGCCAACCAACGTCAGATTTTGAAAGAGACGGTGAATCCGGACCTGGCCAAGGTTCCTCAAGTCTGGGCACTGTATAAGGAAGTCCAGACCTATTACGAGCAGGGTATGCGGGTCCCCAATGACGTCACGCTGCTCTGGTCGGACGATAACTGGGGTGACCTGCGTCGTCTGCCGACGCCCGAGGAGCAAAGACGCTCAGGCGGCGCCGGTATTTACTATCACTTCGACTATGTTGGCGGACCTCGAAATTACAAGTGGCTGAATACCAACTACATTCCCAAAATATGGGAGCAGATGAATCTTGCTCTGAACTATGGAGCGAATCGGATCTGGGTAGTCAATGTCGGTGACCTCAAGCCAATGGAGTTTCCGATCGAATTCTTTCTTAGCATGGCTCGCAATCCAGAGCGGTGGGATAAGGATCACCTGGAAGAGTTCACCCGGGACTGGGCGGCACGGGAGTTTGGCGAGGAGCATGCCTCCGAGATTGCAAGTGCGATCGACGACTACACGCGCTATAACGCTAGGCGTAAGCCGGAGCTGATCGATCCGACAACATTCAGTCTGATCAACTATGGGGAGGCCGACCGAATAGAGGCAGAATGGCAGGGCCTCTCCGCAAGGGTGGATAAGCTGGGTGCAAATCTCCCCGAAGACGAGCGAGCATCTTTCTTCGAGCTGGTGCAATACCCCGTCGATGCATCTGCGACAGTAACCGAAATGTACATTGCCGCTGGACGCAACGCTCTCGACGCGCGCCTGGGTCATGCTCAGGCTAACGTCGAGGCGGTAGAGACCCGGAGACTCTTCGCCAGAGATGCGGAATTGAGCAACGAGTACAACCATAAGCTTCTGGACGGGCGGTGGGACCACATGATGGATCAGACGCATATCGGGTACACGACGTGGCAGGAACCGCCGCTCAATGCGATGCCCGCGGTGACTGAAGTTCAGATTCCGGAGGCCGGGTCGCTCAGTCTCACCGCCGAAGGAGCAGCGGGTTTCCGGCCGTCGCTGGGAACGTTGGATTCGGTAGCGCAGCAAACACGAGCCATCTGGGTGTTCAACCGCGGAAAAACCCCAGTGGCGTATCAGGTGACTACGAGCGCGCCCTGGATCCTAGTCGACCGCACGAGCGGAATGGTCGAAAGCGAACAGGCGGTAAAGGTGCACATCGACTGGAGTACGGCGCCATCCGGAAGTGCGCAGGGTTTGGTGACGGTCGCGCCGCAAGGAGAATCTCCCCTCATGGTAGTGTTGACAGCTCTGAAGCTTCCCGGCGTGACCCGCGAAAATGCCGAAGGCTTTGTCGAGAGCGACGGCTATGTGGCCATCGACGCCGCGGACACTACGCGGCGGGGACAGGATGGCTTGGAGCACTGGGAAGAGCTTCCGGGCTATGGTGAGACGAACTCCGCGATGACCATATTCCCAGTGACGTCCGCCAGCAATACGAACTCGACGGCAGACCTGGAGTATCGCGTTTACCTCTATGACGAGGGCGAATTCACGTTGCAAGCGGTGTTGGCACCCACGTTGAACTTTGCCCCCGGACGGGGTTTACGGTTTGCAGTCTCAGTCGATGGCGACCCACGTACGCTCGTGGACGCATTGCAACACAACACGCAAAGAGATTGGGAGACAGCAGTGAGTGACGGAGTGAGGAAGGTCTCGCTGCCCATCTCGATCCCCAAGCCCGGATACCATACCTTGAAGATTTGGGCTGTCGACCCTGGCGTGGTAGTAGAGCGCCTATTTGTGAGTCACGGTTCTTTGCGTCCGAGCTATCTCGGGCCGCCCGAGAGCTTCCATGCGCATACGGATGCACAGCGGTCCACAACGGCAGCCCGCACCGTGTTTGAAAGGAAAGAGCCTTGAATCAGCACCGTTTCTTCAAAAATCGCCTATATGCGACTCTCTTGCCACTAATCTCGCTGACAATGTTGGCACAGGTACCCGTAATACCGGAAGGGCCCACTGCTCCTCCAGGAAGGTGGCGCCGCCAGCGTCGCCGGCCACAGTGGTAAATGCTGATAAGTCGATTACTTTCCGGCTCAATTATCCAAGTGCGAAGCAGGTTAGCGTTGCGACCGATGCGCTACTCCAGAATCTGGCGATGACGAAGAGCCCTGATGGTGTTTGGACAGCCACGACTCCTCCTCTCGTGCCTGAGTACTACGGGTACACCTTTGTGGTTGACGGCGAGAGGATTCTGGATCCGCTGAACCGCAATACCCATGTGAACTTCGTCGACCTTTATAGCGACATTCTGGTGCCCGGTACGCCACCCGAGCCATGGGAGCTGACCGACATTCCCCATGGCGAAGTGACGCGCCATCTGTTTACCACGCAGATCGGCCTACATTACCCAGAAAATCAGACTGCTTATGTGGTCTACACGCCGCCAGGGTACAACGCAAAAGCGGAAAGGTGGATATCCCGTGCTATATCTGTTGCACGGTTTTTCCGATACGGAAGAGGGTTGGATCTCGACAGGCCGAGCCAACCTGATCCTGGACAGAATGCTGGCTGACGGCAAGATCGTGCCTATGATTGTCGTCATGCCGCGTGGCTATGGTGACTTCGATGTGGTAGCGCCGGAGCGTCCCACCGGTGCGGCAGCCGCCGCAATGAATGAGCGCAATATCACGCTGTTTGGCAAAACCCTGACCGACGAGATTATCCCGTCCGTGGAGCGGGAATATAACGTCGCCAAGGGTAGCGAGAATCGCGCCATCGCCGGCCTTTCCATGGGTGGTCAAGAGAGCACTACCCTCGGTCTCACCCATCCCGAGCTCTTCGCCTGGGTCGGAGGCATGAGCTCGGCCGTTCCCCGATCCGATTATGACACTCACTTTCCCGAACTCGACGCGAAGAAGGCAAAGCTGCGGCTACTCTGGATCGCTTGTGGGACGGACGATCGCTTGATCACTTCGAATCGGGCATTCGTGGCCTGGGCAACGCAGAAAAGCCTCCCTGTCACTCTTGTCGAAACTCCGGGAGCGCACACGTTCGTTGTCTGGCGTGAAGACTTGCTCGCATTCGTGCCGCTGCTTTTCGGCACTGAGGCAGTGCGTGCTCCGACAGATCCATCGAGTATAAATAAGGAGGATAAAACCTGGCCTCCATCAATCGATCAACTCGATCTTAGTCCGCCGACACAAAGTGTTGCACCTGAGCAGAGGTACGAGGCGGTCATCGTTCCGCGTACGGATCGATAATAGCTGGCACGACGCTGCAATAAGACTACCGGCGCCGAGAAGCCGGGCAGAATCGCCGCCCCCCGCGACGGGTAAGCGGGGAGGCGTGTCCGCATTGACAGCCTATTTCCAACTGTTCCTGTACGATCGGACCAAACCGTTGGCCGAACAAGCGCTGGCGAAACAGGCACATTTACATAGGGCGAGCACCCCAGCCGAGTGATTCTCGGTCTTTCTCCGAGCGTGACCTTCATCGTTGGCGATATTATGTCCTCGTGGCAGCGCTTCGGGCCGATTATTGAAAGGGAAGCGGCCAAGCTTACGTTGGCGGGGCTGCCTCCACGCATTCTCCCAAATCACGAAGTGGAGATTGCCTGGCTGCGGGGTGCGGCGGCACTCATGCTTCAGCGCAGGCACATCCTTAGCCCCATCCAGGAAGCGTAGCGTCAACCAACTCCTGGCGTGCCGAAAAGCCGACATTAAAGTGCGCGCGTGTGTTCTGCTCGGACAGATATGGGTTACTGCATCCACAACGCGCTGGTGATGATGCGGGGATAGTAGCGGCTGGCCTTGCCTTCGCCAGAAACAATCTGATCGCAGCAGGCCCAATACGAACTCCCCTCAGTCTGCCACTTGACATGGGCGGCATCCGCCAGGCGGAAGATTTCTGCGATCTTAGGATCTGCGTCCAGATGGAAGACCTTGCGGGCGACATGCATGAAGATGGCGATCTTGCTCATCCACGAGTTGTTGCTGGTGGAGGAGAGCTTGATGCCGCCGTCGGCGAAGAGATTGCGCCGCTCGGGATCGAGCAAGAGATTGCGCGTGTGCCCGCAAAGGATGGCGAACATTCGCTTTTCCGGCGGCGTGGCATACATCTGCTGCAGGGTGCGGCCGGCGAATCCGGTGTTGACAAAGTAGAGGGGATAGACGCAGCCCTCGACAGCAGGCAGAATGCGTGAGGAGTACCCGGGGTTGGACTTTTCGAAGATGGCCGGCAGCACCCCGTCGATGGCCTGATCGCAAACCACCGACGCGACCTTGGCGGAGAGCTGTTCACAGCGGACTTGGGCGGCCGTCGCGCCTAGCTCGCGGAACATAAGCGCCAGCGCCCAATAACTCGCCCAGCTCTTGACAGCGATATAGACGTTATTGCGGGTCTGCGCCAGGGAGTGGTCGAGCGAGTCGTAGGTGGTGATTTCCTGGCCGCCCGCACAACGCGTACTGTCGAACTGCGCGAAGCCGACGTCACCGCTGCGGTTGATCATGCTGGACAAACAGGCTTCAATGACGGCCTGGTTGTTCTTAAGCCACTCCAAATCGCGGGTTTTCGCGACATAGCAACCGGCCGTAAGAATCCAGTTGCACAGCTGTTCCTGGGTCATATAGCTGAAGCACCCGGTCAGGTTTGCCAGCTCGTAACTGCTGCGGCCCTGCGGCGAGAAGTTGTTGTGCGCGCCCATGTCGTGACAGAAGCTGAGGCCGCCGGGTTGGGTATCGTAAGGACGGTTGAGCTGCGCCTGGTCGGGCGGCGGGGGAGTCTGTGAGGGATCCACCTGGAGAGTTGCGGTGGAAGGCGCGAAGTCTGATTGGTGGACCTTAACCTCGTCGGTGTAACTGTAGCGGCCTACGAAGGTATCGAGCAAGTTTCGAACTAGCCAGGGATTGTGCTCGAGCTCCCAGAAAACGTGGTCGACGGCCAGGTCAAGTGTGTTCATCATGCAGTACTCGCCCTCATTGACAACCCACAGAGGCTGGCCCTCCGCTTCGAGCAATTGGGTGCTCCCGTAATAACTGTGGGTGGCGTGAGCGATGAGGAAGCGTTGATCGTCCGATACCGCGGAGCTCTCCAGGATTTGGTCGAGCGAGTGGGCTGCCGAGACAATTCTGGGGGCGTTGTCGAGCGCGGTCTTGAGCACGTCGGCGAGGTTCTTATAGTAGCGCGTGTAGAGGTAATGGGCGTCGAGGCCATTGGTTTGGAAGCCTTCAAGATACGAGCCGATCGCGATTGTGATCCCGTATTTCCTGCCTGCCGGAACCTCGACCCCGAAGCCGGGGCACGAGCCGAGCAGGTGGACGGGATTGTCCCGCTCGCGGACGCCATCGCTGGCCGACCAGCGCATGAAAATGAAAGGCGAGGCGGCGACTTTTTCGCCGTCTTCGGACGCCGTGAAATCAAGCAGCTCAGCTGCGGCTCCGGCCTCGCGACGGAATGCAAAGGCCGGTCGGCCGCTGCCCAGATCATCCTCCAATAGGCGGGTGCCGGGGCGCGCATGGTTCAGCGCGAAAATCGCAGTTCGAGTTATCGAGCCGGCGGTGTTATCGAACTGAAGGCGGGCAATCACGGCGGGCAGCAAGCCTTCGCGCATCCTCGCCTGGTTGTCGACGGCAGGATTGGGGATCGGAGCAAAGGGCGAATAAACCGAAAAGCTGAGGTCCTCGGCTTCCCAGTGATCGCTGGCCCAGCCATATGAGCGCGACATCTCGCTTGCGAGAAAAGGAACGGCGTCGGGTTTGACGTTCTGTTCCGCGGGACCAGCCTGCTCGACCAGAAAGGCATCGGCGGGACGGCTGACGGCAGCGGTGTAGAAGGGCAGGCACTTCAACGTCGCGTCGGAGTGGCGATCGCCATCTTTGAATCCGATGAATACTTCCTGATCGCCTGGTTGTCCGATCTGCAGGCCAATGCCGCCGCGGGTTCCGAAGTTACCGCAGGTAAAACTCATAAATGCGCCCATCGGCGAATGCTGAGCATTGAACCCAAGATGGTGAGAGAGCGGTGCGGGCTTGGTCACGTTAGTCCTCGAGCCAAATTATATAGTTGGTCGGTGTAAGAAGCTGACCAAAATCCAACGAGAGCGCGGAATTGGCAAATCTGGCCATGACCTGGTTCTGGAGGTGACAAACCAGGGCCCAAGAGTATCTACTTGGTACGCCTCAAAAACAATTACTGCAAACGCGGTCGATCCGTCTCCGCGGCTGTGTCGAACATCACCAAATAGACCGTAAGGCCGCCAACCATTGGTGGAAAGAGAGAGAAAGAAAGATGAGCGGCGCTAGCGGAAGACTTCCATTCTCAGAAAAATTCGGATACGGCCTGGGGGATTTGGCTGCCAACTTTGTCTTTCAGGCATTAATGGCATTGCAATTGGACTTTTACACGAAGACCTACGGATTGACTCCGGCGCAGGCGGGCACGATGTTCCTGGTGGTCGGGTTAGGCTCGGCGGTCTTCAATCCGGTCATGGGCGTAGTTGCAGACCGTACCAATACAAGGTGGGGCAAATTCCGCCCCTGGCTGCTTTGGACTTCGGTGCCTTTTGGCGTGATCGGCATCTTGACCTTTACGACGCCTCACTTGAGCCCGATGCCGAAGCTGCTGTATGCCTGGGGCACTTACCTGTTGCTGCGTTTGATCTATGCCGCAAACAATGTGCCCTATGCCTCACTGACGGCGGTGATGACGGAAGATCCGGATGAGCGCAACAGCATCGCCACCTATCGTCAGATGTTTGCCAACACCGCCGGATTCATCATCGGAAGTGCGGCGGTTCCAATGGTCAAGTTTCTGGGTGGCGGCAACAGTGCATTGGGCTATCAGTTGACGATGGGCATTTTGCTTGCGCTGTCGGTGATATTCTTCCTGATTGCTTTCGCAGTATCGAAGGAGGTCATTCAGCCTGATCCGCGACAAAAGACGTCCGTGTTTGGCGACCTCGGCGACCTGGTCAAGAATGGCCCATGGGTCACGCTTTTTCTGGTGACGGTGTTTTACTTCACGGGACTTCTGATTCGCGGCAATGTGATGCTGCCCTACTTTGAGAACTGCTCCGGCAACCGGCTTCTGTTCAGTTGGTTCAGCGGCTTCGGGTTGACCGCATTGCTGGTCGGCGTCGCCTGTTCGACGGCGTTGACCAAGCGGATCGGCAAGCGTGCGGTGTTCTTTTGGAGCATGGTGCTGACGGGGCTGCTTTGTACTGCGCTGTGCTTTGTCCCGCCGACGGCGATTGTTTCGATCATCACTCTGGAAGTGGTGCGCCAGTTTGTGTTTGGCTGCTCGGGGCCGGTGCTTTGGTCCATGATGGGCGATGTGGCCGATTTTGGCGAATGGAAGACGGGTCGACGCGCCACCGGGACGGTTACTGCGGCGGTTGTGTTTGCGTTGTGGGTGGGAGTTGCCCTGGGCGGCGCGATTTGCGGTTGGCTGCTCTCATTCTATGGTTATTCTTCGAAGCTTGCGGTTCAGAGCCCGCAAACGCTGCTTGGTATCAGGCTGGTCGCCTCGGTGTGGTCCGGTGCGGCATTCCTCGCTGCTGCCGTTTGCCTACTTTTCTACGGCATCAACATGAAACTCAACCTAACCATATCGCACGAATTGAGTGAGCGGCGCAAGGGCTATTCATCTTGGTAGGAGGGGGTTGAAGCAATCCGAGAGCAGAACGAAAGGGCTGAAGTCGGGTTAATTGTGCTGGTACTGATGCCGACACTAAAGTGCTGACCGATCATGGACCAGACAGTTCGGCCACGCGATTTCTGCGCCGCTTTTCTCTTCCAATCGTCAACTCATCCATCATTGAGGAGTATCGAAATGCTGAATCAACGGTTCATGGTTCTTGTCGCAGTGTTATCAGCCTCGGTCGTGGTGGCCCAGTCGCCTATGAGTCTGAAGGATGTCTACCACGGTGTTTTTCACGTAGGCGTGGCCATGAATGCGAACCAGATTGACGGCGAGGATTCCGAAGCGGCAGCCCTCATCGCGACGCAATTCGACTCCATCACCCCTGAGAACGTGATGAAGTGGGCGTTGATTCATCCGAAGCCGGACGTGTACGACTTTGATATGGCAGATCGGTATGTGGCGTTCGGGGAAAAGCACCACATGTTCATCGTGGGACACAATCTCTGCTGGCACAGTCAGACGCCCGCTTGGGTTTTTCAGGATGCGAGCGGCAAGCCTTTGACTCGCGATGCGCTGTTACAGCGTCTGCACGATCACATCTTCACCGTGGTCGGACGCTACAAGGGGCGCATCCAGAGTTGGGATGTGGTCAACGAGGCACTGGCCGACGATGGCACGCTGCGAAAGTCGAAGTGGCAGCAGATCATCGGCGACGACTACATCGTCAAAGCGTATCAATGGGCGCATGAGGCAGATCCCCATGTGGAACTGAACTACAACGACTACAACCTGGAGAATCCGCAGAAGCGTAAGGGCGCCGTGGCCCTGGTCGAGAGACTGCATGCCGCCGGCATTCCCGTCGCGGTGATCGGTTCGCAGGGCCATGTTCGCATCGATTGGCCCTCGACCGAGGTCGAGGATGAGATGGTCAAGGAGCTGGCCGCGGCGGGCGTCAAGGTCGCTATCAGCGAACTGGACGTGGACGTGCTTCCGGCGGCGGCTACGGGGACGGCAGATGTGAATCTGCGTGTTGCACAGGACCCCAAACTCAATCCTTATCCCCAAGGCCTGCCCGACGAAATGCAGAAGAAACTGGCCGACCAATATGCCATGCTTTTCGGGGTGTATCTGAAGAACCGTGAGGTGATCAGCCGGGTGACACTGTGGGGGCTGAGCGACAAGGATAGCTGGCGTAATGACTGGCCGGTAAGAGGAAGGACCGATGATTGTCTTCTCTTCGACCGCAAGGACCGTCCCAAGCCAGCTTTTTTCGCCGTGATCGCAGAGCCAAAGAATACTCGGCAGTAGTCAGTACAGAAGTTGCCGCGAGCCGGGCGTGCACGGGTTCTGACGCGGCGTACAGTTCTTGTGCCCTGATGGCGAAGATCACTTACGCGTCTTGAGGCGGGTCACGGGACCCTTTAGCGTTCCGGGGTCAACGAGAAAAAGGGTATTCGCTCCGAGCATCCCATCCGCGTTCGCGCGGATAACAATGCGCACGCGGCGCACCCAGTAGCGTCGCAATCTGCGTTTTCGGTCTTTCGCTTGACCAAGCTGTAGCGGGGCAAGATGCAAGGACACCACCCCGTCATTCTTGCTCAGTAGTTTGCCACCGCGACTATAGCTTACCGTGAAGAAGGTTACGTTCCCCAGTTCTCGTCCGGGCGGTCGTATTCGGCTCCTTTCAGCGGTACCTTCTCGCCGCAGACTATTCTCCATTTCAATACCGTCTCGACACAAACCGTCAGCTCGCCGCCGCGCTTTCGTTTTGGCAACGGCTTCCTCAGGTCTTCCTGCGACCTTTTCCTCCGGCACCAACAGTGTCTGCACGCTGACTGCCACAACCTCCTTCACCGCAAACTTCATCGCATCCAGGGGCCCAGCCCGACCTGCATTGGCTCGGATTTCACGATCTGTGCCAGTTCTCTTAGATCAAATTTGCACGGGCAATTCCGCTCGCATCCTTTCTACTCTCAGCGGGCAACGTATACGGTTGCTCTTCCAACCGTTTGTTGTTCAAACCATTCATCGACCCCGAAGGCTGTCTCGGCGCCGCCCAGCATAAGCCAGCCACCTCGAAACAGTGTTCCGCGGAGTTCCTGTAGAATCTTCCTCTTTGTCGCGGCATCGAAGTAAATCAAGACATTCCGGCAGAAGACCAAGTCAAAAGGGCCAAGGACGTGCATAGTTTTGCGCAGATCGATGGTTTCGAAACGAACCATCCGACGCACGGCTTCGCTAAGCTGCCAGTCCACCCCGGAACGACTGAAGTGCTTCAACAACAATGGCACAGGCAGACCGCGATTCACCTCAATTTGCTGATAAACTCCGGATCTTGCTCGCTCCAGCACGCTAGAGCAGAAATCGGTACCGAGAATCTGGATATTCCATTCCCTGAGTCCCGCTTCCAAGAGGACCATGGCCAGGCTGTACGCCTCCTGCCCCGTAGATGAAGCTGCGGACCAGAAACTAAGCGTCTTCGTATCATGGCGTTCCTGCTGCAGACGGGGCAACAGAACGGTCCGGATGGCTTCATAGTGCGAAGTGTCCCGAAAGAAGTAAGTTTCGTTTGTCGTCATCGCTTCGACAACCTGGCGGCCAACCTCGTCTCCCCGCGCAGCCTTGAGCAGGTTACATAGGTCATTGATTGAGCCAAGCCCGAGTCGGCGGATGATCGGTGCAAGGCGGGTTTCGAAGAGGTAATTCTTATGGTCTTCGAGTACAATCCCCACCCGTGAATAGACATGCTGTTGAAGAAATCGGTAGTTCTCAGAGTAGATCGGTGCGATTGAGTCGGTAGACATCGACTTCCCCTTAGGATTGACCTACCCGGCGCAGAACCTCAGGCACGACCTGGTCGAGGGGCAACACACGATCAGCAAGGCCCGCATTCACGACTGCACCGGGCATCCCCCACACCACACTTGTTGCCTCATCCTGCGCGAAGACACTTGCTCCTTGCGCTTTCAGTATTTCTGTTCCGCGCAAACCGTCCTGTCCCATGCCAGTCAGAATCACAGCAATAACTGCGCCCCCGTAGGCATTGCCGCACGAGGCAAACAGGGCATCTACCGCGGGGCGGCAGGAGTTAAGCGGAGGGGACTGATCGAGCAGCACATGCACTCCACTGCTGGAGGTCGCCGTTTTCATGTGGAAATTCCCGGGCGCAATAAAAATCCTACCCGCGCGAACCGGTTCCCCGTGACAGGCTTCCCGCACAGCCAGTCGGCAAGTGGAATGCAGACGTTCGGCAAGAAGACGGGTGAAGAGCGGCGGCATATGCTGCACAACAAGAATTGGAACGGGAAATTCGGCTGGTATTTGCGGTAGGATTTCGCCGAGAGCTGTGGGACCGCCGGTCGAGACTCCGATCAAGATTGCTTTGGGGCGGATATTCGTGCCGAGCGATTTCGTTGACACCATCGGGCGATGTGGCGGCCGCGAAGGCATAGACACCTGGCCTTGCATCGTGTGCGGCATACGGAAGAATTGCTTGATTTTCGGGAGCAACTCTTCCCGGAGCCGCACCATCGAGCGGTCTAGTGAACTTTCATTGGAAGCCTTCGTCACGTAATCGTCCGCACCCAGGCTCAATGCTTCGAGAGTTACGGCGACACCGCGCTGGGTAAGCGTGCTGAACATGATTACACGGAGCCGGGGATAGTCACGCCGGACGTGCCGCAACATCTCGATGCCCCCCATCTCCGGCATTTCGATATCCAATGTCAAGACGTCGGGATTCAGCTGCGGAATCCGCTGCAACGCGATCGCTCCATTTGCTGCCGCTCCGACAACCTCAATCGCTGGGTCTTCACTCAGCACCTGGGCAACCAAGCGCCGGATGACAACCGAATCATCCACCACAAGGACTCGAATCCGCTCTCCGGTTTGGAGCAAGCGTTCATTCACTCTGGCCATGGCCGGTTCCTCAAAGATCGATTCCCGCAAGTTTGAGCTTCTCAATGAGAATGTCTCTGGTGAATGGCTTCATGACATATTCGTTAGCCCCTGATTCCAGTGCCGCTGCCATCTGGTCGAGTTCCGTCTCTGTGGTCACCATGACAACCACAACAGAGAAGAGCTCCGGATTCTGTCGCAGCCGCTTTAGCAACTCCAGTCCATTCATTTCGGGCATGTTCCAATCCGCCAAGACCAGTCTTATCGGCTTTTCGGCATCGAGCACGGCTAGTGCTTCTCTGCCGTTGGCAGCTTCGAAGATCTCGAACCCAATTTCTTTTAGGGTTCTCGATAGGATCATCCGAACGGCTCTCGAATCGTCCGCAACCAGTGCTTTGTCCATCGTTCGCCCTTTTCGTCCGTTGTGAGAGACGCGGGCCAGGTGAGTCCTAGGTTTTCGCCTGGCTGCATTCGCCGGTTAGAAAGTGAACTTCGAAACGACGCTTTGGAGGTGGGCCGCCATCTGGCTCAACTCCTGTGACGCCTTCTGCGTGTCGTTGGCGCCCTGCGTCGTGTTCTTGGCCGCGACGGCCACGCCACCAATGTTCTTTGCGATGTTGTCAACGCCCTGGGCAGCTTCGGTTACACTGCGGCCAATCTCATTGGTGGTCACCGTTTGCTCCTCCACCGCAGTGGCAATGCTGTTAGAGATGTCGTTGATCTGGTTAATGATGGTGCCGATCTCTTCGATTGCCTTCACCGCCCCCTGGGTGTCGCCCTGGATCGCCACGATCCTCCGGCCGATGTCCTCGGTTGCCTTGGCAGTTTGTTTTGCCAGTTCCTTCACCTCGTTAGCCACTACCGCAAAACCCTTGCCGGCTTCGCCAGCGCGCGCGGCCTCAATGGTGGCATTCAGCGCGAGCAGGTTGGTCTGCTGGGCAATTGAGGTAATCACTTTGATCACGTTACCGATCTCCTGGCTGGATTCACCCAGCTTGGTCACCGTCTCGTTCGTCGAATGTGCGACGCTAACTGCATTCTTGGCCACCCGGGCCGACTCGTTAGCGTTTTTGGCGATCTCGCGAATCGAAGCCTGCATCTCCTCTGAAGCCGAAGCCACAGAACTCACATTCCTCGATACCTGCTCGGACGCCGCCGAAACGACGTTGGCCTGCGTTGCCGTCTCCTCCGCATTGCCGGCCATCTGCTGGCTAACGGCAGTCAATTCCTCCGCCGAGGAGGCCAGTGTCGCGGCGTTTTGAGCTGTCACCTTCAGTGGCTCAACCACCGTCTCAAGTGTCCGGTTGATACCTTCGACGATCCTCCGATAGTCGCCCAGGTGTGCGGACGGGTCGACGCGCGTGCCGAGCTTCCCGTCCGCCGCGGCCTTCACCAGGGTGTCGGTGTCGGCAATCAGCGATTTGATGTTCGTCTTCAGCAGGGCAAGCCACTCGTGAATCTGGTCCTGATCGGAGGCCCTCGCCATAGCGGCTGACATATCGCCATTTGCGATTTTGGTCACGTACGCGACCAGGTCGGTCAGCCACGAGTGAACGCCGTTGACTGCGTTCTTCATCTCCTGGTGATCGCCCTTGCAGGCAATCTCAACCTTGTCCCGCAGGTTCCCTCCGCGGATCAGCCGCAGCACTCGGTTGCCCTCGGCCACGGGCAGGATCACTGCATCCAGCGTTTTGTTGATCCCCTCGACCACCTTGCGGTAATCGCCCTGGTGTTTGGTGGCGTCGGCTCGGGTCGACAGCTTGCCCTCCACCGCCGCCTCCTCCAGCGATCCTGCGTCATTCACGAGCGCAGCGAGGTTTTCCATCAGCAGGATGAAGGCAGGAACCAGTTCATCCTTCTCGGACCTGCGCCCCGCCTGTTTAAGAGCGAGCAGCTCGCTCAGGTCTCCCCGCGAGATGCTCTTGACAACAGCGACCGCATGGACCACCCTTTCCCGCGTGGCATTTACCGCTTTGGCAACATCCGCAAAGATACCCATGTAGGTTCCCTCAACAGACTTGCTGTAGTCGTTGACTGCCATGCGTTGGAGGACGGCGTTCGCCTCCCCCAGACCACCGAGTCCATCAATACAGGCGTTCAGGTTGTTCTTAATCTCGTTGAAGTCGCCGCTGTAGGTGTCCGTGATCTTCGGCGGGATGTCGCCTTTCGACATCCTGTCCACATATTGCGAAGAGACGTTCAACGGCCCGATAACCGCATCCAGAGTCTGGTTGACTCCCTCGATAATCCTGCGGTAATCGCCCTGATGCCGCGTGACGTCGGCGCGCGTCGCCAGTTTGCCCTCGGTCGCCGCTTTCGACAACATCAGCGCGTCCGCGATCATCGCGTGCAGAGCCATCTTCTGCGCCGTGATATCGGTAGCGTACTTCACCACTTTGATCGGTTTGCCGTTGACATTCAGAATTGGATTGTACGAAGCCTGGACCCAGACCTCACGGCCATCTTTTCCCAGCCGCTTGTACTCCGCCGCCTGGTATTCGCCCCGGCCCAAGCGGTTCCAGAACTCCTTGTACTCCGCGCTCTGACGGTATGCCTCGTCCACAAACATGTTATGGTGCTTACCCTTGATCTCCCCTAGCGTGTACCCCAGCGCCCTGAGAAAGTTGTCATTGGCGTCGAGGATTGTGCCGTCCATGCCAAACGCGATAACCGCCTGCGACCGGCTAATGGCTGTCACTTGTCCTGCAAACTCGGCAAACTGCTCCGCGTCGATAGCCGCATCGTGTGCCTCGGACCGTTTGCCATTCATAACCGCATAGGCTCCATCGCCGCGATAACTTCCATTCCTCGTTTCCAGCGGAGCTCGTTCCTGTTCCTCGTACTTCGTTGCAACCGCACCGTAAAGCGGATTATGCTCCTGAGCGCCAGCATGCCGGCCGTTGCTTCCTTGTCTCGCCATGGTCTTACTCCTTGTCTTTCCTGCTGCGTTTGCTTCGCTAAATTTGATGGGGCAACTTCCTGAATTCACTCGCCTCGGGTAGCTCTCACCCCGCCAAGGTCCACCGTGCGCTCTTCACTGAGAACCAACAGTAGCCGATCTTTGAGTTTGAAGACGCCGCGGATGAGCCCGCTCACCGTGGGATCGAGGTTCTCCGGTGGCCGCTCGTAAGTCGCCGTATCCACATCCAGGACGTCGCCGATCTCGTCTACCAGCAAGCTCACCGCGCCGTCTTCGGTGCGAACAACCATGTTCATAGGTGTCAAATCGCCGGTGCGGGGCGGCAGCCTCAGCCGCCGTCGCATGTCGATGGCCGGCACAATCTGTCCACGCAGGTTGATCAAGCCTTCGATCACCTCTGGTGCCTGGGGCACGCTGGTCATCGGCTGGAATCGCAAAACCTCTTGAACACGCAGCACGTCCACGCCGAAGAACAGGTCGGCGACAAAAAAAGTGGAGAACTGCCTGCTGCTTTGCGCTCCTTCGGCTTTCATGGTCGAGGCCTCATTAGCCATCGCCTATCTCTCCTCTCCCAGACACGCCGACGCAGACCCCCGCGCCGCCGTCAGCCGCGTCACGGATGAGAGCATGGCCTCGCGGTCGAATTTCGTCTGACAATCCGCAAACTGCTGCATCTTGCCAACCGACATCCGCAACTGGTCGACTGATTCCACCAGCGCCAGCACCGGGATGCGTTTCCACTCCTCCCGGCAGCCCATGGCAGTCCCCAGAGCCAAGGCGCCAGCAGGTGGAAGGTCCATCGACGCGGCTACGACATCCACCCGATGTATTTCCAACTCATGAACGGCCTCGTTCTGATCTGCGGCCTCCAGCACCCGGTAGCCCGCCATATCAAGGCCGCTCCGGATCAGCCCCCGAGAAAACGCAGAACTTTCGGCCACCAACACACACTTGCCGCCATTTGACTGGCGCCTGCCATGGAACCAGCCCTCGGCAGATGCGCTCAGGACATAGTTGAGATCGAGGAAATCTGCAACCTGCTTACCTACTACCCCCGAGCCTAGCAGCCCTTTGCGATTCGAGCTCTGCCGCGCAGTCACCATCTCCTCGGCAACATCCAGAATCTGGTCCACGACTATACCGATGCTGCGATCGCCATCGTTGAATACAACCACCTGGGCCGGATCTGACGTCGGTCTCCTATGCTCGACCCCGGACTCCAGCACATCCCGCAGTGGAACAAGCGGGAGAATGCGGTTTCGATACTGTACAACCTGCCGTCCGCCCGCACGCTCAAGGGACGACAATGGAAATTCCTCCAGCCTGGCAACCAGCGACAGCGGCACGGCCAGCCGTTCGAAGGACCCGGCGCGGAACAGGAGCAGCCGTTGTTGTTGGATCTCTGCTTGCGCCCTATGCTCCGTCGTGTTGCGCGCCTGCTCGCGAGATTCAGCCAACACTCCGGAAGACTGGCCGATGCCCAACACGTCCAGGATGAGAGCCACACGGCCATCGCCCATGATCGTCGCGCCCGCGTATGCTGTCAGTCCCTTCAATAACTGGCCCAGCGGCTTTACCACAATCTCCTGGGTATCGTTGATCCCGTCCACCACCAGGCCGAACTGGCGATCTTCAGCCTGCAGTACTACTATGCTCACCGCCTCGGGCGGCTCGGCTGACCTCAGCCCCAATACCTGGTTCAGGTACGCGATCGGTAACAGGCTACCGCGACGGCGATACACCGGCGTTCCATGCACGTACTCGATACGTTTCTCCGAAGAATCTCCCTCAAGGTGAATCAATTCCAGCAGGCTGACCTGGGGTATGACGAATCGTTCCCCACCGCTGTTCACCACGAGACCAGGGATAATCGCTAGGGTCAGCGGGATCTTGAGCTTGACCGTCGTCCCTTCTCCAAGATGACCGAAGACATCGACCACCCCACCAATCCTCTCAATGTTGGATCGCACAACGTCCATGCCGACCCCTCGACCGGACACCTTGGTGACGGATCGCGCGGTTGAGAAGCCTGGCTTGAAGATCAAGTTCAGTGCTTCCCGATCCCCCAGTTTTTTTGCCTGTTCGGGACGTAAAAGCCCCTTCTCAATAGCTTTCTGCTTTAGCTGCTCGATGTCGATGCCAGCCCCGTCATCTCCTACCTCGATGTTGACCTGTCCACCTTCGTGATAGGCGCGGAGAGTCAGTTTGCCCTGGGGAGGCTTGCCCGCGCGCAGGCGGGCTTCGGTCGCCTCGATGCCGTGATCGCAGGAGTTGCGAACCAGGTGGACGAGCGGATCTTTGATGGCTTCGATAATGGTGCGGTCGAGCTCGGTCTCCTCGCCGTTCATTTCAAGTTGGATCTGCTTACCTAGGGCTAGGGCTATGTCGCGTACCACCCGCGGCAGCGCACTCCAGACCATTCCGATAGGCTGCATGCGCGTCTTCATGACACCTTCCTGCAGCTCCGTGGTAATCAGGTTGAGCCTTTGAGAGGTCGTGTTGAGTGCGGCATCTTCGCGTTCGGTGGTGAACTGGAGAATTTGATTGCGCGTCAATACCAGTTCGCCCACCAGGTCCATCAGCTTGTCGAGGAGCCCAACTCTGACGCGGATATTCGTATCTGCGACGGCGAACGTTCTTGCTGCATCCTCCTCAGGCTTTGCGCCGCTTAAGTGCTCAGCAATGACGTTTTCACTGTGTTGTTGGAGAAGGTTATCGGAATGCTTGTCCGGCCCGAATTGGCCGTCGCTGCCGGCCGGGTCCAGGGCCGCAGCCTGTAGGCGGCTGGCTAAATCCTCAAATTGGTCGGGACCTTCCTTCCCGGTGGCGTCGATTGAGGCCAGCACCCTACGTATCGCGTCGACGGTCTCCAAAATGAGAGACACCAGGGACGGAGTGAGTTCCCGCTTTCCATCGCGTATTTGACTCAGGAGGCTCTCGGCCTGATGAGTGACTCTTTCGAGGGTCGAGAACGCGAAGAAGCCGCATGTGCCCTTGATGGTGTGGATGGTTCGGAAGACACTGGCTAGAAGTGCGGCGTCTTTCGGATGCTTTTCAAGTTCAACCAGTTCCTGATCCAGGCGGGAGAGGTTTTCATCGCTCTCGACTAAGAATTCACGAATTACGTCCTGATCCAAGTCTTCGTGCATACCGGGTTCTCTCAAGGCGTGCAAGTGCCTTGACGCCGTCTCCCTGAGGTGCAGCCAGCGTATCTTTCCGCCGATCCGATTCGGGATGATGGCAGAGCTAAAACGGGCCAACCGCGCTTATTCCCTTATCGGCGCCCTAAGGAGATTTTTGAGGTGTTTTTCATCCCAGTAGGAACTATGTTCGTCTCCATGGTACTCAAGCTAGTCTTATCGACGATTTCTTCGTATCGGACAAGAATGCAGTCTCAAGTTTTCGGCATGACAAGTGCACCCTTCGCCCGATACCTCCGGCGCAATAGCTCCGCCGAATCCATTCGATACTTCGGAATATGATTCTCAAGACAATACTGAGAAGTTCCCCCCGCCATAGCCTTCTATTGTGACTGTGAAGTAGCTGGTATGAACTGGGTTCTCAAGAAGACTCCGCACCGGTTCATGAACTTCACCTGGATTGGTAAGTATCGTGTGGAAGACGGCTCTTTCACTCTCCACAATAACGGCGGAGGCGACATTCAGCACCTCGCACATTGCGTCTTTGAGCGGCTCACCCAAAAAGCTGGACTGCAAATGCCTCTTGACTTCATCACCAGGCAGCCCCATTAACGCTCCTGCGAAGAAACCCAGCAGTTCCAGGTCCGCCGCCACAATGGTTTGAGTTTTGCTTGGGTAGAGGGTATAGACTCCGTATCCCTGCCGTACGCTGAAATCAGGCGCGGATTTCGCCGGAGTGAAGCTCACCTGCTTTCCGACCAAGTGCGTGAAATGACGGGACAATGTGCTTGGAGACGAGTTAGCCATATTCTTCCTTCAATCGAGGATCGGAGCGAGAGCTTCCTGGATATCTTCAGTGCTGAAGGGCTTCGAGAGCATGAAAGTTGCTCCGGAGCTCATAGCGAGGGATCGCATCTCCACTGATGCTTCTGACGTGACAAAGCCAAAGGGAATCTTGTTCTTGTCCTCTCTGATCCGCCGAAGGAACTCAAGGCCAGACATCTCGGGCATATTCCAGTCCGAGAGAATCAGCCTTGGATTCTCCTGCCGCAGCTTCGCAATGGCCTGTCTCCCGTTCTCTGCTTCGCCAACCAAGAGGCTGCGATAGCCGGCCTGCCGTATAGCTCGCTGGAGGATTAGCCGCATTATTTTGCTGTCGTCAACCACCAAAATATCCATCGATTCATACCCCAAGTCTAGTGCGGCGCGAGTACTGTCATTTGTACCCGAGCACGGTTACCCAAAAATGGCCACCCCCTTCTAGGGAGAAGCCGATCCTGTCACTAACTTCGCATCCGCGAGGCACGATTTCAGAAGATCGTCCTTCTACTACAGAAGGCAGGGACAAGCGCGTGTTCTTTGCGACAATCGCTTTGAGATTTCCGCCAATCATATTCGCCAGCTCTCCAAGCACGTCTCGGATGTCAGAGTCTTCGGTATCAGCGGGATCGATCGCCATAAACTGGGCGGCCAAGTAGCAGGCTTGCTCCCGATCACATTCGAATGAGACCGCCCCATTCCAGTCGCCTTCCAGGCGAACCCAGGAGGTCATCCATTCACGTGTCTGGTCGGCGGTCAGGACGGTTGCGGAGATCCGCATATTCATCATCGTTGCAAAGATCGACTGCACGATCTGTTCTACCGCTTGCGCGTTTGTCTCAATCTGCATGGTCCTTCCCTAACGGGCGCCGTATGCCGGCCTGTCGCCGTCCCGCAGCACATCGAACTAACCACCTACACTGGCGAGCGTCTCCGCCATGCCAAAGACAATCATTCTCCGCGGATGACCGCAGGCGCTTTGCCAAGAACTAGAAGCCCGTATTGCCGATCGGCACCTTTTCTCAACGTTCTGCGAGGATTGACTCAGCATTTACATCGGCGGAAGTGAGCAGCTAGCTCGGATTGCTGAGGTAGCTCAGGAGCGTATTGGGGATAACCTTGGCCGCCGCCGCGAGGGTTGCATTGTTATCGGTTTCGGCCTGCGATAGCGCCGTAGCTGCCTGCGCGAGGTCCACACCGACGAGAGAATTTGCCTGAGAAGAGAGGGTTACGGTTTCCTGCTGCAAATACGAGTCCTGAGAATTCAACTGGGCCATCGAGTTGCCGTAAAGAACCCGCTGCTGGCTGACGAAATTCAGTGCGGAGGTCACGGATGTGGTAGCTGCCGCGATCTCGGAGGAGTTGCCGCCTTGCAAGGCCGACACCAAGGATCCGAGCGCCCCGAGAACATTGTTGATCGGGTCGGAGAAGATCTGGCTTCCAGGCACATTGGCCTGGACACTGAGGTTGTCCCCCACGGGAATGAGATTGGCGTCACTGTTGCCGTTGTATGTGTACCCTAAGGGCGAACTAGAGTCCGCGGCATAGGGGACTTGATTTGTTGCAGTTCCGGAGAAGATGTACGCGCCCTGATAAGAGAGATTGGCCTGCGAGACAACCGAATTCAGGATGCCCTGGACCTGAACGGAGAGGGATTGGAGGTCACTGCCGTTACTGGTTCCGTTTGCGCCTTCTGTTCCGAGGGAGACCGCTTGCGTGAGTGTCGAGACGACCGCGCTCAGTGCGGAATCGGCGGTCTGGAGCTGCGATAGTGTGCTGGTTGCGTTCGTGGTGTATTGATCGACATTGGCCGTATCAAATGTATTCTGCACCATCGCTGCAGCGGCGGCCGGATCGTCGGAAGGCAAGTTGACGCGCTTGCCGGTGGCCACTTGCTCGAGAGCGGTCTGCAAGGACGCGTCGCTCTGCTGGATCGCTGCGAGCATGTCCGGAACCATGTTGGAATCGATGCGCATGGCGAGCTAATAGCCTCCGCTAGTGCCCATATTGAGCGTTACGGTATTTAGCTGCTGGATGGTGCTCACAATGCGGGCCGCAGCCTCATAGGCTGTCTGAAAGCGAATGAGGTTGGTCGCTTCTTCATCGGTATTCACGCCTGAGACCGAGCCCTGCTGATCGGTGAGCTGCTGCAGGTTGAGCCCGACCGCGGTGGATTCGGCGCTGGCGTTGGATGCTGCGTTTCCGACCTGAAACACGAGGCTGGAGTAGGCTGAAGCTGGCGCCTCGCCGGAGGGGAGACCAGACGCTAGAGCCGCAGACAAGTTGGCCACGTTTCCGTTGCTGCCGGCAGACCCGTCGGAGCTGGCAGCAATCAGTGTGGGATCGGAGAGTGAGACCGTGATTTGCCCAGCCACGTCGGATGGGTTGGCCGAGATGGAGAAAAAGGGCTGTCCTGAATTCCCGTTATCGTCGAAGCCCCCCGCCTGCGCCGCGTTGAATGCATTCGCGACCTGCGTTGCCAAGGCGTTAAGTTGGCTGACGAAACCGCTGATCGTTGTATCGCGGACTTGAATGGCTCCGCCAATTTGACCGCTGGTGAGGCTGGAAGTGATGTCGTTGCCGCTCGAATCGAGTACCTCCTGAGTGCCATCGTTGTCGGTTGTGGTCTGCAGGGGGAAGCTCTGATCACCAATCACAAGCGGAGCTCCATTGCCGGTGGTGATGGTCTCTCCGTCGGTGCTCTGTGTGATAGAGAGGCCGGTGAGCTGCGAGAGTTGCTGCAGGAGCTGATCCCGTTGGTCCTCGAGCGTGCCGCCATCCTGCCCGCCCTGGAGCAGCTTGTTCACTTGTGGATTGAGCTGGGCGATCTGAGCGGTGAGGGAATTGATGGCGGCTACCGACTGCGTTACCTCGGAGTTGGCCTGAGAAGCTGCGCTGGCGAGAGCACTCGCAGTGGTGTTGAATGCATCGGCCAAGTTCTGTCCGGCACTGAGCACACCTTGTCGCACACCCCCGTCGGTGGGGTTGGCAGACAAGCTCGCCA
Organism: uncultured Acidobacteriaceae bacterium; assembly: GCA_963764735.1. GTDB lineage: Bacteria > Acidobacteriota > Terriglobia > Terriglobales > Acidobacteriaceae > Edaphobacter. Next base: position 1,869,010 of record CAVXTS010000002.1, on the reverse strand, counting down.
GGCTTGCAGAGAATGCGGACAGCTCGCTGGCGATATCCTCCCCGGAGGTGGAACTGAAGTACGGTTGGAGCTGTTCCAGGATCGCGGATTGCGCGTCGGCGCCGCTCTGTTGCGAGGTCTGCTGCTGGATTTGAAGGTTGAGCAACTCATCGCGAATGCTTTGGAATCCGGTAAGACTGACGCCGCCGCCACTGCCGCCATCAGTTTGCCCAGCCTCGCTCAGTTGGGGTATCTCGCGCGCGTAGCCAGGTGTATTTGCGTTGGCAATATTGTTGCTTGTCGCGTTGAGCGCACCTTCTGCAGCTTCAAGTGCCTGCACGCCGATCAGGAGGGAAGTAGTGAGGCTGCTCATAGTTTGACTAGATTTGGCAGGACAGCATCCGATGTTTCGACACTGCGCCAGTCGCCCCCTCTCCTCGAAATAATTGGAAAAGTGACGCCATCTGGCCGGTGTAGCGGCTGGAATGGCGCAAGAGCGCCGCGTAGCACTGGTTGAGGTTCTGAAGCACCTCAATTGCCGCGTATATCTGGCCAACGAGTTCTCCATTGAGGGGAAGTGCGGAGGTGCCGGCCTTGTCCTCCAGCCGGGTCGAAAGTGCCTCTGCCAGAATGTGCAGCCGAGCGCTCAACGCCTGCTGATTGCTGACGCTCTCCTCGAGATCGGTGAGCGCGCTTTCTGAAATAGCCCGCATTGCCTTTACGAGTTCGTCGCCCAGCGCACGCATGCAGGCCAGATAGTCGGTGGCTAATGTGAGGCGGTCCTGAAAACGGGGATCCTTCATTTCAGTATCCGGCCATTATCTCAAGCACTTTCGTCTACAATCGCAGCGGCAATCCTCGAAGGCTCTATCTGGTATTGGCCGCTATTGACAGCCTGACGCAGGACGTCAATTTTGTCCTGGCGCATGGCTGGACTTTTGAGAGCTTTCGCAGCTAGCGAACTGATCGAGACGGAGTCCGCCGAAAGCGTGGCACGGTCCTCGGAATCGTGGGCTGCGCCGGCGACCGGCTTCGAATTCACCTGCGTGGCGTTTTGCTCTGTCGGAATCTCATTAGTCGAACTGAATGCGTCGATTCTCATGGTTCTCCTTGGTGCGATCCGCTTTTGCTATCGGCACCTGATGCGCAAAACTTCAATCGCCGGGGCCTTTTTCGCATCCCTCATGGTGCAACGCCAGCCGGGGCTGAAGCTTGCGGTTCCTGTTTATCTGCAAGATGATGCATAGCTTTGGCGATCATCGGTCCTATGCCCAGGGCGCCCGAGGCTGCCATGGATGTTGCCAGCGATTGAACTCCCATGCTCATTATCTGGTCATGGCCAGGCTCCTGGTCGTCGTCGGCCCCGGGGATGGTCGCGAACGATTGCTCGGCTTGCTGGAGCCAGCTTCCAAGCAACACCGCTTCGAACTCCTTAGCCCCTTTGTTGATCTTTGCATCATTGGTCGGGGCGCGGTCCGACTGAACCAAGCTGTCTTCGCGGGTTTGGAGCGCCGTGATCGGAATATCGGCAGAGCTGAACGTCATATCGACGGCCACGCTACTGGACCTCCAGTTCAGCTTGCACTCCGCCTTCGGCTCTGATTGCCTGAAGGATCGCCACGACGTCATGGGCGGTCGCGCCGATCGCGTGCAGGCCTTTCACCAACTCATCCACATTGGCCCCTTCCTCCATACGGATGGACTGGGTCACTGAGTCACCACCATCGAGTTGAGTCAGAGGCACGATCACTGACTGCATCGGGGTGACGCCGGGACTACTCATTCCGGCATTCGTCACAACGGTCTGGTTTGGCGTAAAGCCCGCGACCTGGTAGGTTGTCTCGACCTGGATGGAGAGATTGCCGTGGATAACTGAAACCGGCGACAGCTTGACGTCTCCTCCCAGCACGACGGTGCCCGTCCGTTCATTGATAACGATCTTGGCGGGGGTATGGACCTGCAGGGCCAGGTTCTGTACACGGGAGATGAGACTCGATACCGACTGGGTCGTTGTCTCGGCGACGTTGATGTCGACCCTGCTACTGTCGAGTGCTACCGCTACGGGCTTATGGAACTCACGGTTCACCGTGTCCGCGACTTCCGTCGCGGTAGTGAAATCGGGATTGTGCAAGAGCAGGGAGACGGTTTTGAAGCCGCTGAGATCTACCGCTGTATCGCGTTCCACAATCCCACCCTGCGGAATGATGGCAACGTTTGCAGCATTGACTTCTTTACGATTGGGGCCCGCGCCCGCAGAATAGCCGCCCATCGCCAGAGCCCCCTGGGCCTCCGCGTAAACTTGCCCATCGGGCCCGCGGAGGGCGCTCATCAACAGCACCCCGCCTTCGAGGCTCTGCGCATCCCCGATAGAAGATACGGTTACATCCATCCGCGACCCTGGGCGGGAAAAGGGAGGCAGAGACGCCGTGATGAAGACCGCGGCGACGTTCTTGACCACGACAGAAGCTGGGGAGATCAGTACCCCCATCTTCTGCATTGCATTCGCCAGAGTCTGCACAGTGAACAGCGTTTGCTGACGGTCGCCCGTCCCCCGCAGGCCAACGACCAGCCCGTAACCGACGAGCATGTTTTCCCGGACACCTTCAATACTTGTAATGTCCCGGATGAACACGCTGCGGTCAGAGCCGGCCGCAAATGCGCGCACCCCGCCGCCAAGCAGCACCAGCCAGACAATGCCTGTTCGAATGGCGCTTCGCCTTCGGGCTATAGCGATGTTCAAATTCATACTCATATGCATCAGAAGCCGACTAACCAAAGGATTGCTCTGGTGATTGGATTGAGCGGGCGCGTGCTGTCCGCGATGATTCCTTTGCCTTTCATTTCCACTTCGAGGTTGCTGAGGGATGCAGAGGACACCGTATTGCTGGGGCCAATATCGTTGGGCCGAACCATTCCGCGAACAGTGACGATCTCATTCTGGTTGTTCATGAAGATCCTTCGCTGGGCTTCGATCACCAAGTTGCCGCTAGACAGCACAGCGATTACCTGGCCGGTCAGGCTGGTCTGGAAGGTCGTATTCGAGTCGGTTGAGCCGGCTCCCTTCAGCGCCGTGTCCGAATTCGCGTTGAGTAGCGGATTTAAGCCCTTCGTGCTGACGGCCCCCGCCAGTCCCGTGATGGCGGAGGTGGTCTGCACCGTTCGCTGGTAGCTCGAGTCGCCGCTCTGGGCAGCAGTGGTCTGCACGGCCACTAGAATCGTGATTGTATCGTTCAATTTGCGTGCTTTGTAATCTGTGGACAGGTCCCCGAGCGAGTTATCGGGTGTCCACAGGCTCCCGACTGTCCGCGTGGTCGGCGTATGTATATCCTGCTGCTGAAGACGAGAGATGTACTCTGCCCGCAAGTGCGCAGCATCGGTGCCGAGTTTTCTGGCGGGGCGAGCGTTGGCCGGTTCGGTAGAGACAGACATGAGAATCCAGCCAAGTGCCAGTGGACAGATAGTGCGTAATGGAAGCGTGATCATTCCAGCCAGCCCTTCAGTTCGTTGCGACTGACCACTTTGGCAGTGTAGATATGTCGGCCATCTTTGCTCGTGACGTGAATGGTTTGACCCGCCCGGCCGTTCTCAAGACAGATAACAGGAAGTTGGACGCGAATATGTTCTCCCTCGAGCAGGAGTAGAGCCGAAGACCCGAGACGAATGAGAAATGGACTTGGGGCCGACACCGAATGAGGCAGGAGTTCCAGTGGCGCTGCGGGTATAGAAGAACGCGTGGTGTTGCTCGGTGGCTGAGACGCGTGAATGTCGACAATGAAGGGGATACATTCCGCACGGTTCAGGCACTCGATGCGAACCCGCAACTGGCCGTCCGCCCAACGTCGGATCGCTTCCACCTTCAGCTCGGGATTCGGGGTGCTGGCCGTCACTTTGCCTGGGAGCGCAATTTGACCTGCGACAACACCAATGCCTGCAATATGCATCACCGCTGCTATCTGTTCCGGCGTGATCGGGGTGGAGCCCGGTAAGGCTGCACCCCGAGACGCTAGTCCTGGGGAGAAGACCAAGAGCGTGACTAAGGCGCTACATGTAACGTCAAGGGTCATGTCTAATCGAGCCAATTACTGCGCGAGTTGGTTGAGTCCCTGCAACATCTCGTCCGCGGCCTTGATGACACGAGAGTTCGATTCATACGACCGCTGCGCTAGGATCATGTTCACAAATTCATCCACCACATTGACGTTGGCCTGCTCTAGCATGCCCTGCTGGATTGTGCCCAACCCATCGGCGCCACCCGGAGTTCCAATGACCGGATCGCCCGATGCCGTAGTGGCAAGAGAGATATTGTTGCCAACGCTATTCAGGCCGCCAGGGTTGGGGAACGTAGCCAACTGGATCACTCCTACCTGGGAGGCTTGCGTTTGACCTGGCAGGGTAACGCTCACTGTACCATCGCTGCCTACAGTGATGTTCGTGGCATTTGCCGGAATCGTAATCGCCGGCTGCAGGGCGTCACCGTTTGCCGTGACCAGATTCCCCTGGGCATTCGTCTGGAAGGAGCCCGCCCGCGTATACCCGATCTGGTTGTTGGGCAGCATCACCTGGAAGAAGCCTTCGCCTTGAATCGCAAAGTCCAAAGCATTGCCTGTGCTGCTCAGGTCGCCCTGCGTCTGGATGATCTCGGTGTTGGTCGGGCGGGTCCCGAGCCCCACCTGCAACCCCGAGTTGATCGTTGTCTGCTGCGTCGCCGCAGCTCCCGGCATCACCTGGTTCTGATAAAGCAGGTCAGAGAACTGCACACGGCGGGACTGGAACCCAGCGGTGCTCGCATTTGCCAGGTTATTGGCGATATTGTCCAAATTAATCTGCTGCGCAGTCATTCCACTTGCAGCCGTATAGAGTGCATGAAACATTCCTCAGCTCCTTCTAGCCAACCTTCGGCAACTCCTGGGTAGCAGTTTTGTCCATCTCTGCTTCGAATGTGGATAGTGCTCGCTGCATCATCTCGGCCGACCTCTGGGCCGTGATGAGTTCGACCATGCCAGTGACCGGATTTACATTGGAGCTTTCCAACATTTCCTGTCGCACGGTGGACTTGATTGCGGTCGTGGCAGTATTTGCCGGTGCGGTGTAGTATGTCTGTCCGGCGTTTGTAAGTGGAGTTCCGGATGGAAACTCGACCACCTTCAATTTGCCCACGATGGCGCCTTGCGATGAAATCGTCCCGTCGGCACTGATCGAGATCTTACCCGGCGGCACGGAAATCAGGCCAGCCTCGCCCAGTACCGGATCTCCGCAAGAGGTGACGAGTTGCCCCTTGTTGGAGACCTGGAAGCCACCGTTGCGGCTGTACATTGTGCCAGCCGTAGTCTGGACGACAAAGAATCCCGGTCCCTCGATTGCGGCATCCAGGTCATTTCCTGTCTTCTGCAGCGCGCCCGGCGTCGCGTCTACGCTGGTTCCGCCGAGAAAGCCGTAATTATTGATGGCCTGATTCAGCTGCGAGCCCCGCGCCTGGTTCAGGACAGAGGTGAATACGTTCCGCTGAGCTAGGTATCCCGTTGTGTTGACGTTGGCCATGTTGTTTGCAATGGTGTCCAGCGCCTCCGTTCGGGAGAGCAAAGCGGTATAGACCGCATAGTATCCACTGTTCATCGATGTCTCCGCTGGGGCACAGTGCAAGTTGAGTGCCATTCGACCAAGCAAAATATGCCCCAAAATGGTAGGAGACCGGCAGTTGGATCAGTCTAGATGAGCCGCAGATTAAGAAGGCTGGCTGACGCGGCACCCGGCACTTCGAACTGTGTCCGGACGAAGGCTCCACGACGGGCGGCTTCTCATCGTCGTGCAATCTATTTACATAGGGTCTGCGCGGCCGGTGACAGTGCCACCCAAGCAGGGTCTGCACGATGCGCGCCGATGGATGCCGGCGGGAGTACAAACTGACCGATGGGCCATGCGGACAATATCCGACCACACACAGGTTCTGCGCGCCAGATGGAGATCGTTGAGGTAGTCCGTCACAGAATCCGGCACGGAACACAGTTGCGCCACGCGCAGACCCGACACGCTGTTGCTCAGAGAGCCGGCCCCTTTCCAGCCGAGTAATATCGGCAGTGAGCCAATGCCATGCAGTAGCCCCACGATATATGCCTGGTCTGGATTAATCTCAGCAGTATTCTCTGCAATCAACCTGCAGTACTGGGCGATGCTTCTGGAGTGCTCCCAGAACTCTGCGAAGCCAGCTTGCGAACTATGGTTTGGCAACAACGGCGCCGAGATTGCGCCCACACACTCTTCCACCCCTAGGGCGGAGATACAATCTTCGATTCGCTCGGGCCGCTCCCGGGAACAAGATGGCCCGAATTCGCGCCCCGCAAGTTTGAAAAGCTCAAGCGTCGCGCCAAGGTCCGCCACGACCACATGCTTGAAATCGTTCAATCTCACCGATCGTTGCTGCATCAACAGACTCAGCTGCAATAGTGTTGCCGGCATTGCCGGGATTGAAGGCGTATCCCGCGGAAAGCTGCTCTGCCCGTGGAGTGGCAGGGGCCGAAAAGGAAGAATCCTCGGATCGATTTGCGTCAACACTGAGCCATTACCCGGAACAGCTATCGGCACTTTGCTGCTAAGTTTCCAGACCAGCTACCTCGCGTTTTTCGTCAAACCAGCTAGCAACACCGGCTGAACTTGCCGGTTGGGCGCTCTTGACCCGGTAAAGAAGGTCAACGAAGCATCGATTTCCCGACAGGCGGGTCCATATGAGATCCCGGCATCGAGTAGACCGGGCCTCGCGCGCCCCCATTTCGATCACGAATCGTCCGGTTGTGTTGGCCATCTGTGCAGAGGAAGACTGATCCTCCATCAGGATGTGCTCCCATTCCGCAGGCGTGCTTAGATGTGACTGCTGTTCGGCAAACTGCACAGGAGTGACTAAGCAAGGCTCCGGACGTACTCCTGTTACTTGCTCCAGGGAATGAAGCAGGCTATGGTCAATGCTTCGCACGAACCCGATGACGAGACGCCTTGAAGATCTTGAGTCGTGCAACGGAACGGCTGAGCACGCCCGCAGGACGTCGAGCGGGATATCCGTCTGTACAGGCAGAATCGCCTGATCCTGACCGAGTACAGGACAGCCCCACTGTGCCGCCCTGGCTGTCGCGAGCTGCTGATCGGCGACAGCCCCAGTTCGCGTAAGTGTCTGGTCAAAATCCTCTCCACGCAACTCGCCCTCTATCGTAAGAGATCGCAGCTGTTCCTCCGTTAGAAAACCCCTGGAAAGAAGGAGCAGCCCGATTGGTCTTCGTGGCATGTGCCGGATGTCAAATATCTTAGCCGCGGCCAGCATCGAGTATCGAGACCTAGTAGCCGCAACAAAGCAGTCCACGCCGCAGTACCATTGGTCGCCAACCGTTATGCCGACGCGGCTTTGCAAGCTCCGCATAAAAATCGTGTTTCTACAGGTTCGCAGCCCGCACGCTTCGTGCATGCTTCGCCATCGTTCCCGGACCGGCAACGGAAGGAACGTCTCGCTGAGCCCCATTCCATTCATCCTTTCAATCTAGTTAGTACAATTGCGGCGCGATCAATGGAGAGACCTTCGTCACCCGCAAACCGTAATTTCCGTCAACGATAACAGCTTCGCCGGTGGCGATCACTCTTCCATCCAGCAGGAGTTCGACGGGCTCGTCTACCCGTCGATTGAGCTCAACTACGGAACCGCTTTCAAGCTCCAGAACTTCACGAAGTGCCATCTCCCGCTGCCCGAAGCGAAGCGAGACGTTGAGCTCCACGTCCATGACCAGGTTCAGGTTTCGCGGATCGAAGTCTTGGGCCGAGCCCAACGTGCTTTGGGAATTGCCGGAGAACGCATCCTGGAATCGACTGCTGAAGTAGAGCAGGACCGGAAGATCGCAAGCCAGTCCAGTTCCGGCCAGTGGCACCGCCAGCAACCCTTTTAACACGAGACCGGAGGCGCGCTCGACGGTGAACACCGCACGTTTGTTCGAACTCAATCGCGCAACCGCGGTTGCGATCACATGATGTACGGCCTCGGCATACTGCTCCCTAAACCCCGAAGCATCTTCACCGAGCAGTTTCGATCCAAGCGATATCACGCCGTTCGTGTACATTTCGATGAAGCACTCTACGCCTTCCACACCGTTAGCCCGTATACGGAACTGAACAGCTTCGTCATTTCGTTCCGGCAGATCGGATGCGTCCTTCACGGTGAATGCTATCGGTAGGTCTAATGCCTCAGTGATTACGCTTCCAATTGCCGACGCAAGTTCTCGCGAAAACGATGCAATGGCTTCTTCGTGGTTAGGCGTCTTTTCCATTGGCCTCTATACCTTTCCGAACTCCCTGGCTGGCACTCGCCGTATTAGTTGTGCCGCTTTCTGAACCCCATTGCGAACCAGCAAAGCCTCAAAGACTGGAGCGTTGGCTACCGTAAGCAGTCCGGGCATGTTCACCGGCGCCCTTAACTTCAGTACAACTCCCGGCTGGATCGAAATCAGATCGCGAACTGACACCTGCATTGGCGGCAATTCGGCTGCTACTATGAAGTCGCTGTCGAGGAGACGCTCTCGGACGCCCATCGACGGAAAATGACGGAGCCCGTGCTTCCTGCGTGCAGGGTCCAGCTTGCTCTGTTTGAGCAGAATGTTAGTTAACGACGTTGGCAGAACGAGTTGGAACGCTCCCGTCACATTCAATATTTCCATTTCAAACCGAGCCAGCGTTACCCGCTCATTGGGCGGGCAGAAATGATGCAGTGCGGTTGGCCTGATTCGTTGGCAGGCGACAAAGGATCCGCTGCACATCCGCCATGCTGATTCAGCCTTGCGTGCTATCAGAGACATCAAGTCACGCATAAGCTCTTCTTCAATCTCCGAGAGATCCCTGGGCTCATTGGCGCCGACACTGGTGCCCCCGAGCAGAAGATCGATGATTGGGAACACGAGATCGACATTGCAATGAATGAAGACGGTGCCAGAGGACGCATTGAACGTTGCCGATGCAAGATAGCTGAATGGAGCGATGCCGGCAATGTAATCCTTGATCGCTAATTGCTCGAGCGACTCCAACTTAACATCAATCGCCGCGCCCAGGTATGCATCCATGGCATTGGCGAGATGGTGTGCAAAAGTCTCGTGAATCTCGGCCAGCAGCCGCGCATTCTCATTCGAGATGCGCCCAGCGGCTCGGAAGTTGCAAGGCCGGATGGATCTTTCACTACCATGGTGTATGGTCGAGGCTTGCATCGGTCCAGTACTTGAAAATGGGCGCTCCTCTTCGCTACGGAATGGCATAGCTCGCTCCCGCTGGCGCCATCGCGGATTTGGGCACCGGCCGCTGATTCACATGCTCGAGCACCCGTCTCAATTTCGCGATTGAGACCTGGCGGATTTGCGAGACGCGCGACAGCGCCACACCTACGATCTCCGCGATCTCCTTCATGGTCAGTTCCTCACGGTAGTAGAGCGACAGAATAAGCTGCTCGCGTTCGCTCAAGGTGGAGATGGCCTGAGCTAGATGCTCCCTCATCTCGCCTTGCAGGCATAGGTCAAAAGGGCTGGGGTCGTCAAGGTTCGGCGCTGACTCGATCACGTCCAGCGGCTCACTCCTGTCACCGGGCGCGATCATCTCCCGTCCACTCATATTCACCGATTCGAGGTCGGCCCTAATCTTCCACAGGCGTTCGACAGCGATCTTCATCGCCTCGGCGATCTCCTCGTCTGCTGGCTTTCTGCCTAGCTTTGCCTGCAGGCAGGCCGTCGCATCGACAATCTCACGTCCCCGCCTGCGCAGATAGCGCGACCCCCAGTCCACCTGACGCAGGCTATCCAGGATTGCCCCTCGAATTCGGAACTTTGCAAATGTCTTGAACTGGGCGTTCTTGGAGGGATCAAAATTTCGACTCGCCTCCAGTAGCCCCACCACACCCGCATTCACAAGGTCTTCCAGTTCCACGTGCTGAGGAAGGCGTTCGCGAATTCGCGCCGCTATGTAGTAGACCGTGGAAATTTCCTGCATCACGAGCGCATTGCGGTCCTCAATTGTATGTGTTTGGTACGCTGCTTCTGCTTGCGTCATACATTCGCCTCATAAAAGGGTCAGAATTCGAGCTATTCATCCCAGAGATCCGATCGACTGTACTTGTGTCATCGGAGGTATTTCGGATGGTGAGATCACAACAATCTTTGGCAAGAACGGCTCAAGCAACCGCTTGAGATAAAACCGCCCCGGGGACGCGCACAGCAAGACAGGAGGTGCATCCGAAACCTGTTCGCCTAGCAGGCCCCGCAGTCCGTCTAGTATCCGCCGAGCAATAGAAACCTGAAGAGCGCCCGGCCCTGCCACCAGGGTGCCCTGGGAGACATTGCGTAAACACTCCTCCTCGATCGCCCGGTCCAATGTCACTACCATCAACTGGCCGCGCTCGTTCAGAAGCGGCCGGATGAGCGCCCGGCCGAGCGAATGCCTCGCTGCCTCGACCAGCGGAATTGGCGATTTATTCGTCGTTGCGGATTCTACGAGAGATTCAAGGATCGAGCCCAAATCGCGGATCGAAACCTGTTCCCGCAACAGTTGCTGCAGTACCTTTTGGACTTCACCGAGGCTCATCAGTTTCGGAATGAGTTCCTCCACCAGCTTCGGGTGCGAGTCCACCATCCGGTCAAGCAGTCTCTTCGTTTCCTGCCGCGTCAACAGTTCATATGCGTTTCGCTTGATCAACTCGGCCAGGTGCGCAGCAAGCACGGAGGTGTGGTCCACAACTGCGTATCCCGCTGCAATTGCCTGTGCCTGCGTATTCACTGTGATCCACTTTGCAGGCGAATCAAACGCCGGTTCTCGCGTCTCCTGCCCCGGTATGTCTCCGGGACGGGGATTGGACTTCACTGCGAGTAGCCGGTCGCGGCGCAACTCCCATCGGGCAATTTCCACGCCCCGGAGAAAGACCACATATTCCCGCTCCCGCAGTGACAGGTTATCTGTGATGTGAATCGATGGAATCAGAAATCCTAACTGCTGAGCTAGAGTCTTGCGCAGCGACTTCACGCGCGCCAGCAGTTGGCCGCCCTGTTTCTGATCGACGAGCGGCACGAGCCCTAAGCCAACTTCCAGCATCAACTCATCCAGCTTGAGCACGGCATCCATGGGATCAGCAGCAGGTGAATTCGCGGCGGCTCTGCTATCGGCTGACTTCATCTCAGCCGCGGCCAGCGCGCCGCCCGACTTGATTTTCCAAGCTGCGAAGCTCATGACACCAGCGAGCAAGAGAAACGGCAGCGTCGGCATGCCGGGAATAAGCGCGAGGGCAATCAAGACCCCAGTCACTATCCATAGCGGTCGGGAAGTCTTGAAGATTTGCTCGCCTATGTCCGTGCCCAGCGAGTGATCCGACGCGGCCCGGGTGACGACAATGCCGCCAGCGACTGACACCAGCAATGCGGGGATGATTGCCACCAGACCATCGCCGACGGTCAGGATCGTATAAGTCTTTAACGCCTCCTGAAATGGGATTCCCTGCTGGAAGACTCCGATCAGGAATCCGGCGATGATATTAATAGCCATGATCAGTATCGTTGCCAGGGAATCTCTCTGACTGAAGCGCGCTGCTCCATCCATCGCGCCGCAAAACTCCGCTTCGCGTGCTACCGCCTCGCGGCGCGCGCGGGCCTGATCAGCGTTGATCAGCCCCGTGTTCAGGTCGGAGTCGATGGCCATTTGCTTGCCGGGCATGGCATCGAGCGTAAAACGGGCGGTGACCTCCGCGGTACGTACCGCGCCATGGCTTACGACCAGATATTGAATCGCGATGAGGGCAAGAAAGATCACAAAGCCGACGATGTAGTTTCCGCCTACCACAAACTGCCCGAACGCCTCGATCACCCTGCCGGCCGCAGCCGACCCCTCATTCCCGTGCAAGAGAATGCGACGTGTGCTGGCGAGGTCCAGCGACAGGCGCATCAGGGTAAGAAGCAGAATGAGCGTCGGGAATACGGAGAACTGGACGGGCCGCAATATCTGAATGGCCGTCAGGAGTACCAGCACAGAGGCCACAATGCTCACCGTCAGCAGCAGGTCCAGCACAAAGCTTGGCAGCGGCACCAGCATCACAAATACCAGAGCAACCGCAGCCGTCGGAATGATCCAGTCTGAGCTTCCGTGAAGCGTTGCAATTAGTCCGGATTTGCTCATCGTCCACTCGCTTCTGATTGCTGTCTCCGTGCATCGCGTTCGCGCACCTCGGCCTGTGCTCGGTACACCAGCACCAGCACTTCGGCCACAGCGTGGTAGAGCGCGCTGGGTATTGCATCACCGACCTCTGCCCCCTTGTAGAGGGCCTGTGCCAACGGACGGTTCTCCATCATTGGAATGTCCCGGTCGCGCGCGATCTGTTTGATCTTTTCCGCCAGTAAATCCAGTCCCTTCGCGACGACAACCGGGGTGGGAGTCTCCTGGTCATAGCGCAACGCGACGGCGTAGTGAGTCGGATTAGTGATCACCACAGTCGCCCTCTCCGCGGCCTTGATCATCTGCCGACGCCGGTTCTGCCTCTGTAGTCTGCGAATTCTCGACTTGTTGGCAGGATTTCCCTCCGATTCCTTCAATTCTTCGCGAATCTCCTGCTGGCTCATCTTCAGATCACCCTCATGCTTGAACCACAACAGCATGTAGTCCACACCTGCCCAGATCAGCAGGACCAACCCGGACTTCCAGCCCACATCCAGCAGCATGCCGCCCGCCAGCTTGGCAAATGCCCGTGGGCTCTCAAACGAACTCAGTACCAAAGCGTTCCAGTGCGACCGAATGGAGTCGTAGCCAACCCATGCGATTGCTGCAAATGGCGCCAGCGATTTCAGGGCTGTGCTGAGCGCAGCCGCGGAGAACATCTGCTGCAGCTTTCCCCCTGGATTCATGCGCTCGAACTTTGGCGAGAGCGCCTCGGGTGCAAAGACGAACCCGCCTTGCGCCACTCCGGCCGCCAGCGATACGGCCAATGCGCAAACGAAAATGGGCAGAATCCAGCGGAACACCTCGACGCTCGTCCAGAACAGAAGCGGCCCGTTTGCCTGAACGGGGTCGACAGTTGCCGAGTCGAGGGCGCTGTGAAAGAACACGCCCCAGCTCCGGATCGCTTGCGGACCAATCAGGGAGAGAATGCCAGCAACCGCCGCGAGTGCTAGAGTGTTGCTCAACTCGCGCGAGCGCGCCACCTGGCCCAGCTGTCGCGCCTTCGTGCGATGCTGTGGTGTTGCCTTTTCTGTTTTGCTCGAATCGGCCATAGCGAATCACCGCACAAACCGGAGCAGTTGCTCCGCGTTGTTCACCCCATCGACGAATAAACGGTAGAAGATGGCGGGCCAATTTCGTAGCGTAGCGATGAGCACCAGTAACCCCAGCAGGCTTTTTACGGAAGGCCCCAGAAGCATCAAAGGAAGTTGTGGCGAGGCTTTTCCCAGAAGCCCCAGAACAACATCGGCCACCAGCGTTGCCGTCAGTACCGGGGCGGCGATCTGAATGCCAACTCCGAAGATCTGACCGCACATTCTCACCAGGGCGGAACCAAACAAGTTCCCGAGATGAGGAGCACCTGAGGGGAGGTACACAAAACTATTACCTACCGCGCGAAGCAGCCAGTAATGCACATTCATCTCTAGGAACAGCAGCATTACGAGGCTCTGGTAAAACAGCGAGACGACCGTCGTGTCGACCTGGCTCTGCGGATCAAGGATATTCACCAGCGAATAACCCATCTGGATTCCTAGCACCTGACCCGCAAGTTGAGCAGCTTCGAAGACGATATTCGTTGCGATTCCTATTCCAACGCCAATTAGGAACTCCACGATAACGATAGCCGGCCAGTCCGCCAGGGGATGTGCTTTCATATGTTCCCCAAGAGCGGGATACAGCAACACTGTAAGAGCAAGCACAAGGGTCGCCTTGATTCGTGCTGGAATTGCAGTGCTCCCAAACATCGGCGCGAACAACATCAGCCCGGAGAGCCTCACGCTGATTGTCAGCAGACCCGATATGATCTTCATGAGAGGCAGTTCAATCATCCGATGTACCTCTGAAAATCCGATAGCGTCAGCAGCGTGTAATGGGCGAGATGCCGCCACATCCACGGCATCAGGAAGAAGAGAGCAGCACCAGTCGCTAGCAGGCGCGAGACCGTGGAAATGGTACTGTCTTGCAAAGAAGTGAGCACCTGAAGAATGTTCACCACCAGACTGACGATGATCGCCACGGCAAGTACTGGGCCGACAAGGATCATCACCTCCTGCAGCATCATTCGACCGAGCACCACAACTTGGTCCACATTCATGTCGTTAGTTGAAACTCCTCATCAACGATCCAATCAGCAGGTTCCACCCATCCACCATCAGGAACAGCAGAAGCTTGAGCGGGGTGGAGATGACAACCGGCGGCAGTTGCAGCATTCCCACTGAGGTCGTAATGGAAGCAACGACCATGTCGACGATCAGGAAAGGTAAGAAGAGGACAGTCCCGATTTCGAACCCGGCCTTCAACTCTGAAAGAATGTAGGCTGGCAGCAGCACCCGAAACGATACATCGTCCATCGACCGCGGTTGCGGTTCTTTCGCCAGCTCGATAAAGAGCCCAAGGTCCTTTTCGCGGACATAGTGTGACATGAACTGACGAAGTGGAGCCTCTGCGCGAGGCAGAGCATCCATTGCAGTTATCTTTCCGGCCTGCACCGGAAGAATTGCGTCCTTGTAAATTCGATCTGCAACCGGTTGCATCAAAAAGAACGTCAGGATCAGGGAGAGCCCGATCAGCGTTTGGTTTGACGGCGTGGTCTGTAGCCCAAGTGCCTGGCGCAGAAAATGGAACACTATCAATAGTCGCGCGAACGGGGTCACACACATCATGATTGCCGGAATCAGGGTTAAGGCCGTGAGCAGAATCACTACTGACCATGGCACCGCTCCGCCCGGCACACCCGTGATCTGCAACGGCCCGGCCGAGATGCCCGGTGAAGCCAGAGGCAGCGACCGAGAATTAACAGCCCGAATGGCTTCGGGGACAGCGCCGGCCGTTGCAACGGCGGGGCCAGCGAGTTGCATCGTAGCAGTTGCTGGCAAAGCAGTCGCCTGCCCGAATCCATCGGGTGTCACCGCGGTGAGGAGAACTGCGAGCACGGCGCAGAATCCGAATCGCATGACCCCGTTCACCGGCTGCTCTCCCCGGGCTCATCCGCCTCTATTGACATTTCGGTCCCCGTTTGGTGGTTCGTCGTTGCTAGCAGCGAAACGCCTGCACCGCAGCCACCGATCAAAAACTCCTGGCCGTCGACTAAGAGCAAGGCTACAAAGCATTTCTCCCCCAGTGAGGCCCGTTCAGCCACACATAGTCGCTTACTGGCCCTCTTGTGGTACGCCCCCCGCACTGCAGAGAAAGCTTGCGACAGCAGACAGCGCACAGAGGCAACCTGCCTGTGGAATACACGACCAACCGTCTCTTCGTTCGTCGATCTGTCCCAAAAGCGCTTCGTCATTACCGCGCTGAACGACGCGTGCCCAATCCCTGGTTTGACCGGGGCTGCATACTCGCACTCTTTTTGTCCTCTGGTCTTCATGCCTGGTCCGTAATCCTCACTGCGAGCCGGTCTTCGATTACATCGAATTCAATCCAACCAATCAGTGTCCGATTCACGCGCAGTGGCACGTCGCTGGTATGATGGCATGCCGTCTCCACAATCGCTCCAGGAGCAAGCTTTAGCAGGTCCGCAATTGTGAAGCGCACTGCCGGCATGTCCAAAGTGATCGTGCAGGGTAGCGAGGGCATTTCATCCAGCGGGTCCGGTTGCTTAGAGGCGGGTGGAGCTGTGTCCCGTCCAGCGGATTCCGGCGGCAGCATCTGTACTGGGCTCGTCACTTGATCCTCGACTGCTTCGCTCTGGCCTGGCGTGCAATCCAACACACGGGCCAAGGCAACTTGATTGCCGACACAACTTCGTCGGTGCGGCTATCGAGGTGCAATCGAAGGGCCAATTCGGGCTGAACAAGCGCGCGGGGTCGCACAAGCCCATACATGCTGCGTGAAGCTCTAAGAATCAGCAATACAGGGCTAGGTAACAACACTGCGCGGTTCTGCGCCCTGCGAGATTGCCATGAGAGTTCTTAAGACTTCATCTTGCTCGCAGCGGGTGCCCCACACACCCGCCCGAACTCTCTAATCTCAAGCTAACCCGCCGGACTCATGCTTAGCTCATCATTTGGATAGTAGCCTGGGAGATCTGGTTCAGTGTCGTCAGCACTTTTGCATTCGCCTCATATCCTTGCTGGGCCACGATCATCTTGGAGAACTCCGTCGACAAATCGACATTGGAGTTTTCCACCGCTCCTCCGGTTATTGTCCCGTTACCGTCCGTCCCAGCCTGCCCGATGATCGCCGCCCCGGATCCGAAGGTCGCTAAATAGTCGCTGCTCGCCCCTTGCGACAACCCTTGTGGATTCGCAAAGCTCGATACTGCAACCTGTCCCAGCGCCAGTGTCTGGTCATTGCTGAACTGACCCTGCACGGTTCCGTCCGACAGCACCGTATAGTTTTCGAGTGTCCCGACCCCATAGCCGTTCTGCGTGGTGGAGGGCGTCACGCTGGTGGAGTTAAGCTGTGTGATCGTCGGATTACTAGCCGCATCGTTCAGGTTCCAGGTCAGGTTCATTGGTGCCGCGCCGTCGGCAAGGCCGGTGATGTCGATGCCGGTCACCGACCCCGTTGGCGAAGTAAGCTGCCCGGATGAGTTGAATGTCAGCGTACCCGTGGCCAGCACTGTCGGCGAACCCGCCCCGCCCGTTGCCGAAGCCGGCAGCGTCACGCTGTAGCTCCACGTGTTTGGAGCCGTGCTCGCGTACTGCACGCTCAACGTCTGTGCTGCGCCCAGCGAGTCGTAGACCGTAATCGGCGAATTGAGCGTGTCGCCCACCGCCGCGCTCGAGTCCAGGTTCGTCGTCATCCCGAAACTAGTCGTTGCGACCCCTGGCATTGTGGTGGCGGTATTCACCGAGATCGGGGCCAGTGCGCCGCTTGTTGCCACCACGCCATTCGCCGCTGGGTAGCCCATCACAAGGGCGCCGGTCGGAGCGCAAAGCTGGCCGTCCGGATTGACCGTGAAGTCTCCCGCGCGCGTATAGCTCAATTGGCCATCGCTCCCCTGCAGCACGAAGAATCCGTTACCTTGCAGCGCAAGGTTGGACGCGATGCCCGTCGTTGTGGGCGTTCCATTCGTCCAGTTCGATGAGCTCCCGTCGGCACGCACGCCTGACCCCATCTGGATCGGATCGCCATTACCGGCCGTCTCCTGCACCTGGTTGAAAATCGAGGCAAAGTCCAACGTCTCGCCCTTATATCCATCTGTATTCAGGTTGGCGAGGTTGTTAGCAATCACATTTAGCGAGGAAGACATCGCTTCCAGGCCGGAGAGGGGAATCGAAAAACCTGACATCACTTACCTCCTGTTGTTGTGAAGCTTGTGTTTGAAACCGGCGTGCTGCCGTAGAGATTCATCATGGCGTTTGGATCGACGGGGGCAAAGAGTGACCGTTCCTGCGTGCTCGTCGAAGTACCCGCAACCCCAGGGCCGGAGGGGATTTCTGTACCTGCCCCCGCAAGACTGGGCGCAACCTTCGCGCCAATCTGAGAACTGATTGAATTGGAGGAAGAGCTTGCGGCTGATGCCGTCCCAGCCGCCATGCTGGTCAGCGTCTGGTTCATGGCAATCAACTGATCGAGTTGGTTCAGCGACACCATCTGTCCGACCATCTCCGTCGGATCAACCGGGTTTGTCGGGTCCTGATTCTGCAACTCCGTCGCCAGCAAGTTCAAGAACGTGCCTTGCAAGTCTGTCGATGAGCCGCCCAGCAACCCGGTCGATCCCGTATTCGGACTCGAAGTGCCATTCGTCGATGCCCGCGGTGCGCTTGCGCTTTGCGCCTGCTGCGGCGCCGCTACGTTTGGTGCTATCCCTTGGATATTCATCGTGTGCTTCCTCTCTATGCCTCAACATCTAACTGATATCCCTGCCGACGAGCCTGCGAGAGCATCGGCAATACAGTGGTTGCGTCGCTTTCTGGTGCTTCTAACTGATGCCCGCCGCGTGCCGACTGTGTCTGCGGCCTGTGTTCCGGCTGCGAAAAGCTTTGGAATTCCCCCGACGACATCCCCGCCTGCTCGTCCACATCGATTCGCGCGTGTAAGCCATACTCACTTCCAAGCCTCGCTTCGACAGCCGGGGCATGGCTGGCGATCACCCGCCCTAGATCTGCATGTTCCAGTGATATGCGTGTCACCATTTGCTGTTGTGTAATGGATGTGCGGATCGCAATGCTTCCGAAACCCTCCGAATGCACTCCGACCCGCATCTCCGATTCGCTCATGGTTTGCATCAGCTTTGCGGAATCGATTCCCGAAGAACCTGCCAGGATGTCATCCACCTGTTTGGCAGAGGCCACAGTCCTTTCAGGTAGGTCCGGTGCGATGATTGGGGAACTCTCAAGTGGGGTCTCCACTGCGCGCGAAGTGTCGGGCATGGAGATAGCTAATGCCGCCGGCACGTTCGCTACAATTGCCGGCGTGTTGGATTGCAGCCCATGCTGTGGTAAGGGAACCGCGGAGGTTTCCTCTTTCGCGGGCATTGCATCGTCTTTCCAAGACATCGGCTCACTTCCATAGGAGGTCGCCTGATCACCGGAGTTTCCTCCATTCGCGTAGGTTGGACACGCCAGAGCAAGGTTGCCTCCCGTGTGCGTTTGAACTGCGCCGTTGGAAACGGATGACGGCAACGGATGCGTATTCTCCGACGCAACGCGCGCTTTCGACGGGGCAAGTACCACTTGTTCCTTCTCTAAAGCTTTCGAGGTACTGCTGGTAGCTGCAGACGCGTTGGACACCGAAGCTTTCTGTGCCGAACCCGAGCTATCTGCAACTGCGCAAACCGCCGGAACAAGGACCATCTCACCGAGGTCCGCAGAAGAGATCGCTGCTGCCTGGACTCTGCGCTTCTGGCCGGGAATATCCGCCTCGGCCTGTGCCGGAACCTGAGTACGGCCGGTAGCGTCAACGTCCCCTTTGGCTGTAGGGCCCGGCATGATCGACAGGTCGCCACCTACGGCGGCAGCCATCTCCCGTTGCCCTTCGGTCGGGCGCGCCTCCGGCAGTTCGCTCGTTGCAGAGTTCGTGGAAGTCACCCAGGCCCCCTGACAAATTGCCGCGCTTAGAACGGGCCCAGCGCCCTCAAGGTTAGTCGAGGAAACCTTTACGTCCAGAGAGGCTGGTGTCACTTCGGGGACTGGAAGCGACGTCGGAATGGCGATCGAGGTTGCCGAAGTTCGGTCAGGGACTACGGGAGTACACGGGAGTTGCCCCGCGGTCTGCTTTGCTGTAGCTGCAACCTCAGAAGACCCGGCAGCAGAAGAGCCGGCAGCTGCCTTGGGGCCCTTCGAGTGCCTGAGAGTCCCGACTAGCGTGGCCGCGTCCGGCATTCTATCGGTGCGCCATCGCTTCCGCGAACCACTGAATCCAGAGACTGCCGTCGAAAGCACGGAACTGAAGCTGGCAACGCCCGCTTCAGGCTGCGCGAGCACGGCATGCATGGGCTCTGTCGACGCGGCTTTGAGGCCAATTCGCACGCCCTCTTGCAATGCAATCGCGTGGCCATAAATCCAGCCACGGCAAGCCGCCATGTCAACGCTGTAAGTGGCTGATACGACGGCAGGTGGTTCCTGGAGCGGAGGCCCGCGCTTTGGGGCACCCTGGAGAATCGGCAACAGTTGCCGGTCGACTGGGCAATGCTTGCCTAGTGGTTACCTCGCTAGCCTCCGCACGGCGAAGATGTCATCCAGGATTTTCTGCTCTCTGCGCGCTTGCTGTTGTTCGTACTCGGCCAGTTGCTCATCCCTTACATTCAGAAGCGACTCATGGTCGCGATGCGCAGCATGGTACCGCTTCAACTGTTCGTCGCGACGAACTTTTAGCCTGTCTAGCTTCTCGATGGAGGATCGCCTGGCCAAGACGAAGGATTGTTCCTGCTCGAGCATGAAATGTAGATAAAGTGCAGGTGTTGCGCTCTGCAGCGCTTGCTGCCAATTGCGGCGAGCACGCGCTGTCGCGTCCTCTGCCTGTTCGATCTCGCGGCCAATCTGCCCGATCTCGAGTTGGATGCGTTCCAGTGCGCGCTCCTCCTGGTTCTCGATACACTCGCGAACTTTGAGCACTGGAGCGAGTTTGAACTGAAAAGGCATTGTCGGCTCAGCTTGGCAGAGCGAGCAGGGAGTTCAACGCGGACTCGAAACTGCACACGGTGTCCGGCTTCTGTTGGAGGAACGTATCCAACGCAGGAAGGATTCGCACAGCGTTGTCCAGCACCGGATCACTTCCCTTCTGATAAGCGCCGATGCGGATGAGGTCCTCCGATCGTGCATAAGTGGCGAGCAGCAGGCGAAGTGAATTCGCTTTTGCCAGATGGCCATCGGTTACCACACTGGACATGAGCCGACTCAGACTGTTAAGAACCGATATCGGAGGGTAATGACTCTTCAACGCGAGATTCCTGTCGAGAACCACATGCCCATCCAACAGCGATCGCACAGTATCGACGACAGGATCCTGCTGGTCGTCACCCTCCATCAGGACGGTGTAGAAGGCTGTAATACTTCCTTCGGAGAAGTTCCCGGCTCGCTCTAACAGCCGGGCAAGCATAGTCAGTACCGAAGGCGTGTAGCCCTTGGCGGTCGGCGGCTCTCCCGCCGCCAATCCAATCTCGCGCTGCGCCATTGCAAAGCGCGTCAGCGAATCGACGATGAGTAGCACGTTCTTGCCCCGGCTCGCGAAAAACTCCGCAATCGCAGTCGCGGCGAGTGCCGCGCGAATACGAAGCAGGGGCGATTGGTCTGATGTCGATACGACGACGACCGATCGCCGCAGCCCCTCTTCACCAATCACCTCGAGGAACTCGCCAACCTCGCGGCCACGTTCTCCAACCAGCGCGAGCACTGTCATATCCGCAGTTGTCCCACGCGACATCATCCCAATTAACGTGCTCTTCCCGACACCGCTTCCGCCAAAGATGCCGACGCGCTGTCCCCGGCCGCAGGTGACGAACCCATCGATCGCGCGAATGCCGCACCCAAGCGGCTGCCGAATCGGCACGCGCTCCAAAGGCAACGGAGCCGAGCCATCCAGCGGCACCGAATGGACCGCGCGATATTCTGCTTTGCCGTCCAGTACATTGCCCATTGGGTCAATCACTCGGCCCAGCAATTCTGGTCCGACTCGAACCGACGGGCGCGCGCCCCAAGTAGTGATCTGATCGCCGAGGCGAATGCCCTGCGGATGGTCCGCGGCCATGGACAGGATGGTGGAGCCCCTGAATCCGATCACCTCTCCCGCGTAGCTGGAGCCGGCAGCCGTGGAAATCTCACAGGCCTCGCCGACGGAGCAGAACGGGCCGTCGGATTCGATTAGGCTGCCAACGACCTGATGGATCCGCCCCTTCCACCGCAGCGTAGATCCGGTGGCGAGAAAGTGCCGGTAGGCGCCGAGCAGGGGCCGCTTCACTGGTGGTCAGGCCTCAGTGCGAGCAAGTCGAAAAATCCTTGCTCTATTTCCTTTAACTGTCGCTCCAACCCGAGATGGGTGGTGCCAAACTCGGTATCGAGAACGCAATCCCCCTCATCTAGTTCGGGGTCCTCCACAATGCGGACTGACGCGAGGGTTGCATGATTCGCAAAATGCTGCTGCCACGCTGCCGCCTGGCGACCGCCGACGCGTACGGTAATGCGTGATCCTTCGCACATTTTCTCGATCGTAAGCCGCGCCAGCGCCGCGACCAGCATCGGATCGACCTGAGCCTCGCGGTGCAGAATCTTGGCCGCGATTGACAATGAGAGCTGAACGACCTCTACTTCCACCCGCGCAAAATAGTCGCTTCGTTGAGACTCGAATGCGGCGATGGCTTTGCTAATGCCACCGCGCAACTTATCGAGCTCCACGTCGTATGCCTGCCGGAGCCTGTGTTCTGTCTGCGCCGACGCTTCCGATTGTTCCTGTTGCAGCCTTTGAGTAAACTCCTCTTTGGAGAACGGAACCTCAGCAATGCAACTGGGTGCCAGTTGAACAGGTTGGAGAAGCGGCATTGGAGGGACCGTCGCTTCGACACCCTGCCTGATGCTGATATCGACGTATTCCAAGGCCGTGATTGGCAGCGGAAGAATTGCTCCACTAGAGGACATACTCGTCTTCTCCTTCACTCTTCAACACGATTTTTCCTTCGGCCTCAAGCTTGCGGGCAATCGCTACGATCTCTGCCTGCGCCTTCGTCACGTCCTTGCCGCGTACCGGGCCCATGGCCTCGGAATCCTCCTTCATCATTTCCACTGCACGCGATGACATGGTCCGGTAAAAATGGCTCTTCAGGTCTTCACTCGCACCTTTTAGCGCTATCATGAGCGCCTTTTTGTCGATGGAATTCATTAGCTCGCGAAGTTCCTGTTCTGGAACCTCCAGAAAATCATCGAAGGTAAACATTAAGTCACGGATCCCAATCGCCATCTTTGGCTCTTCCTTCTCGATCGACTCTAGGATCTCGCGTGCAGTGCTTGAATCCAACCGATTCATCAACTCGGCAATGTTCCGAAACCCCGAATCGTCCTGCCTGCTCTGATCACCCACCGCTCGGAGTCGGCGGTTCAGGACCGCCGAAACCTTTCCGGCGGCCTCGGGAGAGAACTGCCCGAGATTGGCAAGGCGTCGCACGCACTCCGTACGTACGTCGGAGTCCATTTTCATTAGCAGCGCTGAGGCCTGCTTTACATCCAGGTGGCGCAGGACAAGCGCCTTCGTCTGCGTCCGTTCTCCGGCAAGAAATCTTGCCAACTTTTGCGGGTCCGCTTTCCTCAGCGAATCGACCTCCACGGCTGTTGTATCGTTCGCTCGATTAAGTTTCTCCAGCACACCACTTGAGCCGCTTTCTCCAAGTGCCCTGACTAAGATCCGTTTCACGGCATCTTGGCCTCCAACGGCGATAAATTCTTGCGCGGCCGTCATCTGCTGGTACTCTTCCAGCACTTGAAGTGTGAGCCCAAAAGGCACCGTCCCAAGTATGGAAATTTCCTCGGCGAGTTTTTGGATATCCTGCTCAGGCAGTTTGCGCAGCAACCCGGCGGCGGCATCATCGCCCAGCAGGGAGATTAGGATCGCCGCTTTGCGAGCTCCCGATAGATTGGCTTGGGTCAACGCACTCATGAGGGATCTTCGCGCAGCCAAGCCTGCACGGCACGGGCAGTGTTGTCGGGCTTCTGTTGGATCAGTTCGATAGTCCGCTGCTTCAACTGAGCGGCCCTCCGGGAACTCTCACCCTGCGAGGGAGAGTCGAGTAAAGCTTCGCCGCCCGCTTGAGTCAGTTCCACGTGCTGTGCCTGCAACTGCAAACCAGGGGCAAGCGCGCGCTTTTGCATTGGGCGAACGGCAAAGAGATAGGCGAGCACAAAAAGGGCGAGAATTGAGAGCGGTCGCATGACTGACGCATAATCGTTTGCCGTCTTCCGGACATTCTCCGACCATGTCGTCCGCGGAAGATCGGAGACACCGCCCGGCGCATCGAAGGAGATGTTCTGGACGGTGATCGTGTCGCCCCGCTTCGGGTCAAAGCCAATGGTTGCCTCTGCAAGTTGTTCAATCTCTGTCAGCTCTTCCGGCGATCGCTTACTCTTAGTTACAGTCTCCGTTCCATTCGCGTCCTTCTTGGTGGAGGCGTCATCGACCAAGATCGCAGCGGTAATGCGTTGAATCTTTCCGGCGGGTACAGTCTTGTGTATCTGGACCTTGTTTACCCCGTAAACTGCCGATTCGGACGTGGAACGCTCCGTCCCGTTGGAGCCGGAGGTGTTTGAGCCCTTGGTCTGTCTCGAGGGTGTATTGCTTGCAGTCCCAGGAATGCCCCCAGAAGCAGCGCCATCGCCTGCTTGGTCATCGCTCTTTTGTTGGCTGAGAAGCGCACTCACCGACGGGTCGTACTTCTCGTCGCTCTCTTCCGTTGTGGATTGGTCATAATCGATATTTACGCTGGCACGTATTTTGTCAGTGCCGACGACAGGTTGCAGTGTATCTAGCAGCCGCTGCTTCAGGCTGGCCTCCAGTCCTTCGCCGGGCGCGTAGTTGCCCTGCCCCAGGGAAAAAGAACGCTCTGAGTCTGCGTCGATGATGGATACATCTTCAGGCTTCAACTCGTCCACCGCGCCGGCTACCAGCCTTGAGATCGCAAGCACGGAATCCCGCGAAAGGCTATCCCGGCGAAGCTTCAGAATCACTGATGCTTTGGCGCCGCGTTCGCGATCGAGGAAGACGGAGTCCGTGGGCATGACCAGATGCACACGAGCACTCTGGACGTCGCCAAGCGTCTGGATGGTTCTCTCCAGTTCGCCCTCAAGAGCCCTCTGATACGCGACCTTCTCGTCGAACTCGGTTTGGCCCCAGCTCTCTTTATCGAACAGCTCAAACCCCATTCGGCCGCTGTGCGGCGCACCCTGTGAAGCAGCTTGCAGCCGAGCGGCGTCCAGCTTATCGGCGGGTACGCTCACAGTCTTTCCATCGGAGCTGGTCTGGTGAGGGATGCCTTCGCTGTCCAGTTGCGCCGTCAACGTCTGTGCGTCGGCAGGCTCCAGCCCCGTGAACAGAGGCTTGTAGTCGGGGGCGCAGATAATCCGGACGAACAGACCTAGCAGCAGCACTGTAGCCGCGCTACTAGCCAGAAGCCATGCTCTCTGGTGGCCGGTCCGGCTGCTCCAGAACTGCTTCACGTGTGCGAGTGCGTTGTTGAATCCTGGCATCTGATCCTGAGCTTAGAATTGCATCTTCTCAATATCCTGGTATGCGCTGACGATTTTGTTTCGCACCTGCATCATGAGCTGGAACGAAACATCGGCCTTTTCAACGGCGATCATCACGCTGTTTATGTCTGTGTTACCGCCTTGCAGCAAGTTGCTGACCTGGCTGGCTGCACTGCTGTTGGCATTATCGACGCTGTTGATCGCGCCCTTCAGCACGTCGCCAAATGTTTGCTCCTGTGGCTGGGGGCGAATGCCGGCTATGGACGTGTCTGGAAAACCGAGACTGGATGCTCCACTGAGAGCTACGTTGCTCATTTGTTCCTCCAGATTACGAGCTCTTGAGAATGTCGATCGATTCCTGAATCATCTGCTTCGCCGCGGTTACGGCCGAGGCATTAAGCTGATACGCGCGCGCGGCGCCCATGAGGTCAACCATCTCGGTGATGGGGTTAATTGCCGGATAGCTCACGTATCCGTCGGCGTCCGCATCTGGATTGCCTGGTTCATAGCGTCTTACTGGAGGAGTACTGTCCTCTATTACCTTCGTGATCTGTACTGCACCCTCGGGGGCACGGTTAAGACGGCCTGCAGCATTGAATAAAGTGCGGAACCGCGAACCTGTAGCGGAACCGAAGACAACCTGCTTTCTTACGTAAGGTCCGCCCGAATCGCTGTGCGTTGTTTCGGCATTGGCGAGATTCACGGATGTGACCTCAGCTCTCTGTCTTTCAGCGGATAGCGCGGACGCGCTCACCCCGAGCATGTCAAAAAGACTCATGATCATCCCTCCTTAATTGCGGTGTACAGCTTGTGGAACTCCGATTTCACAAGTTGCACGCCGAGCTGATATTGCAGCTGGCTCTGAGAAAGCAGAAGGCTTTCACGATCGATATCGACGTTGTTGCCGTCCCAACGCTCTGGCAGGTTCGGAACCTCCAGAGCTGCGGACGAGATATTTGCATCTGAGCCCTGCATTACACTCTCCATCGCAGCTCTAAAGTTCAGATCCCTGGTGTGATAGCCAGGCGTGTCTACGTTTGCCATGTTGGAGACGATCAACTGCTGCCGCTCCGTCGTGAGTTGCAGGTAGCCCTGTAGCATTTGTAGCATCGAAACATCGGCCATTTATGCATACCTCCGAGGTGGAAGACCGTACTCGCGGATCTTGTTTCGCAGTGTCCTGAGGCTGATGCCCAGCATCTCGGCCGCGTGAGTGCGGTTCCCGTTGGTAAGCGCCAGAGTGTTTTCCAGGTGCAGGCGCTCCACTTGGCGGATCGGGATCCCTGCGGGCGCGTTCGCGGTATGCTCGGAGGGAGCGCAATCGAATGTCCGAAACTCCATGTCGAAGCTGTCGCCAGTCAGTTCCGATGAGTCGCACAACGCGAGAGTGCGCGTCATGAAGTTAGCAAGTTCCCGGACGTTGCCTGGCCATCGGTGCGCCTGCAGCCGGGCGATAAAGTCAGGTCGAAGCCGGGGCCTCGGCAACCGCATCTGTGCCGCATACCTGGATGCAAAGTACTCGGCGAGAAGGGCAATGTCCGATTGGCGTTCTCGCAGGGGAGGCAGAGTCAATGGAATCACGTTCAGGCGGTAAAATAGATCTGCCCGGAACTGACCGCGTTCCACCATGGTGGCGAGCGAAATATTGGTCGTGGCAACCACACGGACGTCCAGGGAGATCGCACGGGATTCACCCAGCCTCTCCACTTCCCGTTCCTGGATAACCCGCAAGAGTTTGGGCTGAAGATGAAGCGGCATCTCCCCAATCTCGTCCAGAAGGATTGTGCCTCCATTCGCCAGCTCGAATTTGCCAACCTTGGCGGACGATGCTCCGGTGAAAGCCCCCCGACCATGACCAAAAAGCTCGCTTTCGAGCAGGGTCTCAGGAACGGCAGCGCAGTTGATGGCAACAAATGCCTTCCGGCAGCGGTCGCTCGTGTCGTGAATCAATCTTGCCAGCAGTTCCTTGCCCGTTCCACTCTCTGCCTGGATCAAGACATCGGCCCCCGTCACCGCTGCCGCATGCGCACGTTCGATCGAGCGCAGCAACGCGGGCGAGCGCCCGACGATTTGCCCGCGGGGGACGATGCTCTCGGTTCGAGGTTGTTTCGCGGCGACCAGAAGTCGGGCCGCGGCAGATTCCAGCTGCTCGAAAGACACTGGCTTGATGAGGTAATCAAGTGCGCCGCAGCGCATGGCGCTCACCGCGTCAGGTACCGATCCGTATGCGGTAAGAAGGATAACCGCAGCTCCCGGGGCAAGCTGCCGCGCGGAACGCATTACCTCCATGCCGTTCCCATCCGGCATTCGGATATCCGTGACGACCAGGTCGAAATCCTTGTACTCGAGATTACGGGTTGCTTCGCGTACAGAGGCGGCTGTGTCGACCCGCCAGCCTTGGCGCAGAAAGTTGGCTCGCAGCGCGGTGCGGATACCCGGCTCATCGTCGACGATCATCACGGACCGTTCCAGATTGGTACTCATAGGCTCGGAAACTCCAGCTCGAAGACGGTTCCTTGATGGATTTGGCTAGAGACTCTAATCTCACCACGATGTTGCGTCATTATCCGCTTGCATACCGTCAAGCCCAGACCTGGGGTGCGCCCATCCCCGCTGAATCCTGAATCGAAGAGGCGCGGTAGCAGTTCGGTAGCGATGCCACATCCAGAATCTGCGACCCGAAGCAGGGCCTGCCGGCGCCCAGCCCGCATGACCTGATTGGTGGAAACCACAATTCTGCCGCCCGCCGGCGTATGCCGAATGCCATTGGAGACGAGATTGAGCAGCATCTGCTGTATGGCGTCAATGTTGCCATAAATGAAAAGCGGTTCGCCCCCAGCTTCGAACGTAAGCGAAGCGCCGGCCTGGTCCGCGACGGGCCGGATAAACTCTAGACCCTTGCGAATACATGTGGCCAGGTCAAGGGATGTAAGAGGAGGAGCAGCTGCGCACTGCATGCACAACACATTGTTCACGGTACCCGCCATCAACCGGATGCCGGCCCGTAGATTTGCGATCCATTCAGCACTCTGCTCCGGCTGGTCGAGGATGAGACCGGCGAAGAGCTCCATGGCGGCTAATGGATTCCTGATTTCGTGTGCGAGAATTGTCGAGATTTCGGCAAGCGCAACAGCATTCCGTGCCTCCTCACGCTGCTGTTCCGCTAATTTATTCGCTGTGATATCGCGCAGTATCCATATGCTCCGAAGATTCGCGAGGCCTCGTTCGGATCTGTCGTACTTCGAGCCACTGACATCCTGCTTGCCGACTGCCAGCCAACGGCCGCTTGCCGTCTTAGTGGCTAGCTCGGTTTCGATGTAGTTACCCCCCATAGCAGCAAGCGAAACTATATCGATACCGCTGAATTCCAAGAGTTCGCGGATGTGTTGAACCCGCGCGTTTCCGAGGCTCAAAAACTCGCGCCCAGCAGGATTGATCATGACGATCCGCTGCGAGCCATCCAGGACGAGAACACCGCACGGAAGCAGATCCATCATCTGTTGCAGCGTTGCATGGATGCGCTCGTTCTCGTTCAAGGTTCTGCGAAGCGTTGCGTTGCGCTCTGCAAGCTCGGTGCCCAATCGCGCAACTTCCTTCTGCAAGCTGCGGTAAGAGCCTTCGAGTAGAGTCGAAGCAGAAATGAAATGGGAGAACGCGTCAGCGAGTGCCCGCGAGTCTTCGAGAGCCGCGGGTGCGACCTGATTTATTGGAGCAACATGAGAATTGGGCAACATCTGCCCATCTATCAGGCAAGTTAAGTGCCAAATCGCTCATGGGCACAAAGAACAGTTGAAGTATCTAGGGACAGATGTGTTCCGGCCGAATTTCCGACCAGCCCTCAGCCAGGATGGTGGCCCTCTCAATCGCATTTCGTAACTCTCGAACATTCCCGGGCCAACGCTGCCGGCCTAAGGCCTCCAGCGCCTCCTGGCCAATGCAAAGACCTGGCCTGAACCTACGGACAAACGTAGCCGCCAGGTCTTCGAGGTCGCCCATGCGGTCCCGCAACGGAGGCAACTGAATCGGAAACACCGCGAGGCGGTAATACAAGTCTTCCCGGAAACCGCCCTGCTCGACACGGCTCTTCAGGTTCGCATTTGTAGCCGCGATGACACGTACATCAACTTTTAGGTTGTCGTTTCCTCCAAGCCGTTGGACTTCTCCCTGCTCCAGGAACCTCAGGATCTTGCTTTGCAGAGCCAGGGGCATGTCGCCGATCTCGTCGAGGAACAGCGTTCCACCATGGGCGGCATGGATCCTTCCAATCCGCGACTGTACGGCTCCGGTAAAAGCGCCCTTCGCATACCCAAATAGCTCCGCCTCCAGCAAAGCCTCAGGAATAGCAGCGCAATTCACGACTACAAAAGGCTGCTTTCTTCTTGGACTGTTAAGATGAATTTCTTGGGCGACCAGGTCTTTGCCTGTGCCGCTCTCGCCCATAATCAATACCGTCGTATCACGTCCCGCAACCATGCGAACTAAGCTATAGACACGATGCATCGGCTCCGAATCACCGACCATGCTCTGAAGCCGTGCTCCGTTGTAGGGAGTCGGGCCGGGCCCCGGCCGTCCCGGTGCGGCCTGCCAGGCATCGGGTCTTTTCAGTTCGTCCACCAGCAAGAGGGAGACAGGTGTCGGCGAAGAACTCCCCACCAGCATTTGTCCGCTCTGCGTATTCAACATCAGAACCTGCGTCTCCGGATAACGGCTTCGGATCAGCCCTCCTAATTCGGTGGGTTCCAGATCTGGCAAGTTCTGATCGAGCAGAAGCACGGAGTCGCCTCCACCGTGCTTGCGAAGCAATTCCAGTCCACCTGCACCGCTGGCTGCATAGACAAGAGTCCAGCGGGGAGGCGTCAGCCGACCACACAACTCGTCGCGCACCGATTCATTGGGAGTTACGACCACCACACGGATAGGCGCGGAGTCGGTGGACCGTCCGAATTCAGGAGATACAAGGGGTAAAGAAGTCATGCGTGACCCGAACTCTTAGTCGAGAAATCAGCGCAATCCACCAAGGCAAGCGAAGGGACCAACCCTTGGATCGTCGAGGTTTTATGCCTCTCTGAGCTCATATCCAACCCCTCGTATGGTATGCGTAAGCTTCACCTCTCCTGGGCCATCGACCTTGTCACGAACATATTTCATGTAGACGTCGACGATATTGGTAGATGGATCAGGCGGCATATTCCAAACCTCCTGCAGCAGGGCGGCGCGTGTTATGGGGCGCCCTGGAGTTCTCATCATGAACTCAAGGATAGAGAATTCACGTGGAGTGAGATCGATCCGCCTCCCATTGCGCTCTACGCGACGCTCATCCCGATGCAGGACGAGGTCCCCAACTCGCGAAGAAGCAGTCGTCACGTCACGATTGCGACGCAGCAACGCCTCCACTCTTGCCTGGCATTCCAGCCAGGAAAAGGGTTTGACGAGATAATCATCCGCGCCACATTTGAGAGCCTTCACCTTATCCTCTACCCGACTGCGACCCGTCAACATGAGAATAGGAAGGCGAGGCTGGCTGTTCTTTACCTGCCGGAGCACATCAATCCCATCCAGCGTGGGGAGATTGACATCCAGGATGACCAGATCATAGCGCTCTTCGCCCTGTGCCAGCTTGAGGCCGGCCTCACCATCTTGCACGTGATGTACGACGAACTCCGGGCTAAGTTCTTCCGCAAGGAAGCTGGCAAGTGGCTTGTCGTCCTCGACAACCAGGATTCGTTTTCGGGGCCTCTCGCCGAGGCTTGTGGGCAGTTGCTCCGTCGAGCTATTCCGTCGAGGCAATTCTTCCATTTAGTCAAACTTTCTTCATGCTGCGGCCAACTCTCACTCTACGTCGGACTTGGTACTATGAACCCAGTCGTATCAGGCAGTTCAAGCAGAAAACCATTAAAGGCTTCTAATCTCTCCATGGGGGCCACCGTCGTAACCCGAAAGTAAGCACGAATATCGCAACGGGTGTAGGCACTCTTCCTGATGAGTGTTATCGTCATGGTTCATTCTGGCATTAGGCTTGTCATGCAAAAACTTGAGTAACCGGAGCCCGGCTCGCCATAGTCGGCAACCATCCAGGCATAGCCGTCAACTTTTCCGATGCGGCGACGTCTTCCTCGAGCATTCAGATCGATTCTGCATCCACCGGCCAGAACGGGTCGGTGCAGGTAGACGGAATCCAGGTTGAAGTGCATCGAACTCTGTTCCCGGAGTTCTGTCTGGCGTCACCCTCGATCTTGTCAGCGCTACACCCGGCACCAACGTCCCTTTCTGTCGATACAGACGTCTCGCAGGCCTCGTCGACCGATCACCGCGGTTCGCCACCCACCTGCCATTGAGATATATTGACTCCGGCGGAGAAGTCAGGGGAGTCTGTACCCAGACCGGCCGCGGCGGCCTGGAAGTCTATCTATCCGACACCTGCCGCTAGGGCAGAACCTTTCTCATGTGGAAAGGCCGGACGTTAGAACTCGGCGATGCGGTTGCCCACGTGAAGCACGATCGCCGTGAAATGAGGTTCGCATGTAAGTCCGAGCGCGAGGCGGGAACGCTTATAGCTCTCATTGCAGGGATTGCCGGCTCGGCAATTGGATTTAAGGCATTCTGCTGTACCATCCGAACAACCGCATGAGAGAGGTAGAGATCAACGCGAAAGCTCTTCTGGACGCGTTCGGAGCCCAATTGGGCTGGATCACTGGCGTCTCGCGCAAGCTGGTCGAGGTTGAGTCGCCGAGCGACAACAAGGCGGCAGTGGATGCGGCAGTGGCGTTGACGGCGGATCTGGCCCGTGAAGCTGGCGGCCAGGTGAAACTGCACCGGCAGAAGCGCTTTGGCGATGTTCTGGAGGTGAGGTGGGCGGCGAAGCGCGACAGCCGGAAACCTATCCTGCTCCTGGGGCACCTGGATACAGTGTGGCCGATGGGGACGTTGCGGACGATGCCCTGGCGCGAACGCGATGGCCGGCTATTTGGTCCGGGCGTGCTGGACATGAAGGCGGGGGTGGCGATGGCGTTGGCGGCGCTGCGGGCGCTGGAGCAATCGGGGATCAGCCGGCCGGTGACGCTACTGCTGAATAGCGATGAGGAAGTGGGCAGCCCGGTCTCGCGGCCGATTACGGAGCGGCTTGCGCTCCAATCCGCCGCAGTGCTGGTGCTGGAGCCAGCGCAGGGTCTGGCGTGCAAGACAGCGCGCAAAGGCGTCGGCAACTACCGATTGCAGGTGAGCGGCATAGCGGCACACAGCGGGGTCGACTTTACGCGTGGGCACTCGGCGATTCTGGAACTCGCGCGGCTGCTGCTGAAGGTCGAGAGGTTTACCGACCTGGAGCTGGGGCGGACCGTGAATCCGGGCGTAATCGGCGGCGGCACGCGGTCGAATGTGATCGCGGGAGAGGCGTGGGCGGAGGTGGATGTGCGCATCGCGAGGGCCAGCGATGCGGCGAAGGTGGAGAAGCTGTTTCGCGGGCTAAAATGCGCCGACCCGGCATGCACGCTGACTATCACGGGTGGGATTAATCGCCCGCCGATGGAGCGCAAGCCGGGCACGGTGGCGCTCTACAAACAGGCGCGGAGGCTAGCCGCGCAACTGGGATTCGATCTTTCGGAGGCCGCGACGGGCGGTGGCTCGGACGGCAATTTTACCGCCGCGCTGGGAGTTCCTACGCTGGATGGCCTGGGTGCGGTCGGCGAAGGCGCGCATGCGGCGCATGAGTCGGTCGTGATTGAGCACCTGGCACCGCGCACGGCGCTGCTGGCTGCGCTGATTGCGAGCACTTAGGCGCTTGGGAGCGCCACGCTGGGGAGCGCGTCCTACACTGTGGCGGTCCAGTTGTCCGAAGCGGTGACGCCACCATTCACCCAGGTCCAGGTAATTTTCTGGTAGGTGAACGAAATTTCCTCCTGTGACATGGTGCCGGGGGGCGTTTCGTCGTCCAGCAAGGACTGTTCGACCGAGACGACGCTGGCATTGATCAAACTGATGGTGTAGATCTTCGTGGCTAAGCCGGTAGGGCCCGTCTCCCAGAGGTCCAGCTCCCAAGTGGTCAGAGCCTCGTTGTTCACCAGGGCAGCCCAGAACCTAGGCGAGGTCGCGTCGATCTCCTTAAGGATACGGATGGGGTTGTGCTGCCGCTTGCCGGTGACAGCGCCCGTCGCTGGATCGAGAGGGACGGAGATTTCGTTGTCGAAGGAATGAACCTGGATGGCACCTGTTTTTCCCGTGTCGGTTACCGGTCCATTAAATGCGCCTTGCTTCTGGCCCTTTATTGTCAGGTATGCGCTTATCGGCATGGAGGGTCTCCTTTTGGCGGGAGTGTACAGGTTCTGTGCAGTAGTTGGCCACGCCCATGCTTCTCGTCCAGGTCGCGCGCGGCGCTGATTGAGAACATCCAGAGGGTTCGCCCAGGCTCAGTCCATCAGCTTCCTGGTCAGGTACAGATACTCCACTGCACGCGTCTTCGCCGCTTCTTTCAAGTCGGCTCCTGCGGCGTGGCCACCCTCGATGATCTCTTCATAGAAGAATGGCTTGTGGAACTCCTCCATCCGCGCCGCGAACTTGCGCGCATGCACTGGGCCGACGCGATCGTCCTTGGTGGTGGTAAAGATGAGGGGCTCGGGGTAATTGACGTTCGGGCTCAGCCGGTTGTACGGCGATATATATGCGAGGAAGCGACGCTCTTCCGGAACCGACACCGACCCGTACTCGCCCACCCAGGATGCGCCGGCTGCGATCTGCTCGTAGCGCAGCATGTCCAGCAGCGGCACCTGGATGACGATGGCGTGCCACATCTCCGGATGCTGGGTCATCTCGACGCCCATCAGCAATCCGCCGTTGGAGCCGCCCGCAATCCCCAGGCGCCGCGGAGACGTGATCTTGCGCGTCACCAGGTCCTGGCCGACGGTCGCGAAGTCATCGTAGATGCGCTGGCGATGGGTCTTGAGCCCGGCATCGTGCCAGGCTGGGCCGAACTCGCCGCCGCCGCGGATATTCGCCAGTACAAAGACGCCGCCGTGCTCCAGCCATAGCTTGCCCATCACGTTCTGGTACGTCGGGGTCATCGACACCTGGAAGCCGCCATACGCGGTCAGCAAGGTCGGGTTGGTGCCGTCGTACTTCATATCCTTGCGGTGGACGACGAAGTAGGGAACCCTGGTTTCGTCCTTCGACGTTGCTTGCAATTGCTCGACCTCCAGGTTGGACGCGTCGAACTGCGGCGGCAGGGTCTTGGCGAGCTTCAGCGTGCCGGTTGCCGCGTCGCCGAGGTGCAGCGACGAGGGCGTGATGAAGCCTTGCAGCGAGAGGAAGAACTTGTCATCCGCGGTGTCGGTGGTAACGACGTCGACGGTCTGGTTCTCCGGGACCTCGAGCTTGGTGCGCGTCCACGTGCCGCCCGCCGCGGGCGCATAGCGATACGCGCGGCCCTGCACGTGGTCGAGGGTGGTCAGGAGCAGATAGTTCTTCGTAATCGAGACGTCCTGGGCGAACTCCTGCGCGGTGGGCTCAAACAAGACCTTGGGTTGGAGGTGCGCAGGATCCTTCTGGACTGTTTCAAGATCCAGCGCCACCACCGAGCCCTGTACGAAGGTGTGGTCGATGCCTGCGGGCTTCCAATCCTCATTCAGCGTGACGATGATACGTCCGTCCAGCATGCCGTTGACCTGGCTCTTGCCCGGCAGTCCCAGCTTTTTCACCCCGGCTGGCGTCAGCAGCGAGTACTCGGCCACGAAGAAGTTCACGTTGCGAACCAGCATTGTGACATGATGGCCCTGCTCGTCGTCCAGGCGAAAAGCGGTGGCGCCCACATCGTCCGGGGTTCCGCGATAGACCTCGCGTGCCTGCTCGAGCGGCGTGCCGCGCTTCCACTCCTTCACGACGAAAGGGTAGCCCGACTTGGTCATGGTGCCCGGACCCCAGTCGCGGTCGACCAGGAGGGTATCTTGATCGACCCAAGTCACATCCTGCTTGGACTTGGGCAGCACAAAACCGCCGGTTACGAATTGGGCTGTTCTGAGATCGAACTCGCGCAGCGTCTCCGCGTCTTCGCCTCCCGCGGAAAGCCTGACCATGCAGAGGCCGTTGCCCGGATACAGGCAGCTAAGGCCCTTTGCGACCCATTTGACGTTGTCGGCTTCGGCGAGCGCGTCGTAGTCGAGCACGGTTTGCCAATGCGGCTGCGGAGTGAGATAGTCGGCCAGCGTTGTCTTGCGCAGGATGCCGATGATGTGCTGCGCATCCTGCCACTGGTTGTAGACCATGCCCACACGGAAGTCGGGCTCGGGCAGCCGATCCGGTGACTCGAGGACTTTGAGCGCTGCAGCCTGCATCCCGGCGAAGCGTGGATCGCCGACGATCTCTTTCTCAGTTCGTTGGTTCTCCTGCTTCACCCACGCAATGGCGCGCGCGCCGTTTAGGTCTTCGAGCCACTGATACTTGTCGGGTTGCTCGGGTACGCTTTCGGTTGGTCCGGCCTGTGCCAAAGTTACCCGGGACTTCATCGCGAAAACTCCAACACAGAGAATGAGGGCAGTACGAGCCATGTACGTGGACAAAGCGAACTCCTTCAGGAATGCAACACGTAGGGAGAAGCCTATTCGATCGAGCGCGGCGAGACAAATGCAGATTCGGCATCGATTCCAGGTTTTCCAGCGCAACCGGTCAGTACAATAGTCACTCAATGACGCTCGCTATTGAGACCACCTTTCTGACCCGACGTTTCGGCGACTTTACTGCCGTTCAGGATGTCAATCTCTCGGTCGACGCTGGGCAGTTTTTCGGCTTTCTTGGCCCCAACGGCGCCGGCAAGTCCACCACCATCAAAATGCTGACCGGCCTGCTGGCGCCGACTTCCGGCAGCATTCGCATCCTAGGCAAGGACCTGACCGCCAACTCGGCCGAACTGAAGCGGCAGATCGGCGTGGTTCCGGAGGGCATGGCGCTCTTCGGCCGGCTGACCGCGACGGAGTACCTTCGCTTTGTCGGCCGCATGTATGGCCTCGACCAGGCGACGACGCTGCAGCGCACCGAGGAGTTGCTGGAGTTCATGAGCCTGGCCGACGAGCAGAAGAAGCTCATCACGGACTTTTCGCACGGCATGCAGAAGAAGCTTGCGCTCGCGGCTGCGGTGATCCATGGGCCCAAGGTGCTGTTCCTCGACGAGCCGTTTGAAGGCGTGGACGCGATTGCCGCCGGCACTCTGAAAGCCATGCTGCAGGGCATGATCTCGCGCGGCGCCACCATCTTCCTGACCTCGCACGTGCTGGAGATCGTCGAGCGGCTGTGCACGCACATCGGGATCATCCATCGCGGCCAACTGGTCGCGCAGGGTTCGCTGGAGGAGTTGCGCGCCGGGGTGGTACGCGCCGCGCCTCACGGTCAGGGAGCGTCCGCGCCGGCGCACCTGACTCTGGAACAGATCTTCCTCGACATTGTCGGCACGGATCGCACCGGCAACCTTGCGGCCGCGCCGCCTGAGCAGGAGCTTTCATGGCTCAGCTAAATCCCGGCTTTGCCGACTTGCCGCCGATCCCGGCTTCGACGCAGCTGCTCTCGGTTGCGTGGATGCGCTGGCGCATGTTTGCCAATGGCTTCCGCCGGCAGCGGCCCGGGGCCGGACTGGCGCTGGTGGTCCTGATGCGCCTGATGGTGTGGCCCATACTGGCGCTGTTTGCGCTTGGCCCCGTCATCGGCTGCGGCTTTGCCGGTTGGATGGTGATCTCCGATGATCATCCGCAGCGCCTGATTCCGTTGCTGGCCGGCGTCGCGGGACTGTGGCAGTTTGTCAGCATCAATGGCATGAGCATCGCTGCCACGGTCTCCAACTTCGACCCATCGTCGCTGCTGCGTTTCCCACTGCCGTTCGGCCGCTACCTGGTGCTACGCACCGTGCTTGGCCTGCTAACGCCCAGCACGATTATTGGGTGCCTTAGTCTGGTGGCTGCGGCCATTGGCATCGGCATTGCCGACCACAGCCTGGCATTGCCCGCGCTGATTGTTCTTGGCGTTTACGCCGCCATGAATGTTTTCATCTCACGCATGCTGGCCGCGTGGCTGGAACGGTGGCTTTCCACTCGCCGCGCCCGCGAGATCTTCGGCGTGCTGATGGCGTTCTTCTTCATCGGCGTGCAGTTTTTTAATTTCCGTCGCTTTGGGTCACACCCGCACTCTCATGCGGCGACGAATAGTCCGCTGCTGCTCGACCTGATGCATGGAACGTACGGGTTCCTGCGCTGGTTTCCGCCGGGCTTTGCGGCCAACGCTATCGTGCTGCGGGGGCATCCACTGAGCGCGCTTGCCCAATTTGCCGCCTTACTGGTCTGGACGACGCTGTTCCTCGCCATCTTCGCCCTGCGCCTGCACAAGCAGTTTCTGGGCGAGTACCTGAGCGAGGGCGCAGCCCGCAGCGCTCCCGC
This sequence comes from uncultured Acidobacteriaceae bacterium, assembly GCA_963764735.1. GTDB lineage: Bacteria > Acidobacteriota > Terriglobia > Terriglobales > Acidobacteriaceae > Edaphobacter. The sequence continues at coordinate 1,831,809 of CAVXTS010000002.1, read as the reverse complement.
CGCGCCTGCGTCTGCCATGCGGCGTCCAGCTTCGCGCCCTGTCGCCGCCGCTGCACCCGCGACGCCGCCTGGCCGCGAGCTGGTGTCGCCCGTCATTGCCGCGATCCTGCGCAAGGAGTGGGTCTATCTCCGCGGCAACGCCAACCTGCTGATCGGCATGCTGACACCACTGCTTCTGATCTTTATCATGGGCCGGCAACTTCAGAGCACTCACGCCGATTATTTGTTGCCCGGAGCTCTGGGCTACGCGTTGTTCGGCGTGCTCGCCGGGCTGTACAACATCTTCGGTGCGGACGCCGCCGGGATGCAGCTCTATCTGCTCGCCCCGATCCGCCTGCGCGACGTGGTCGTCGCCAAGAACCTGATGAGCCTCACCGTGATCGTGGCGGACGTGACGCTGGCATGGATCGCCGTTCTTCTTCTCGCCAAGGCCGCCATCCCGCTGTCCACCCAGGTTTCGGCGTTTTTCTGGATCCTTTTCGTCATCGCGGCAAACCTGACGCTGGGCACGCTGCGGTCCATCCAGGCGCCGCGCAAGTTTGTCCCCGGCCAGTCCCGCCAGATGCGCACTCCCACTAATCGCACCAGCGGCCTGCTGGTGCTTGCGGTCCTGTTTGGCAGCATCCTGCTGCAGGTCCCGGTCACGCTGGTGTGCCACCACTTCCACCAGCCGTGGTTGGCGGCGTTGATCTTTGCCCCGCTGGCCGCGGCGGCGATGCTTGCCTACGCGCTGCTACTGCGCGACGCCGAGTATCAAATTCTGAGTCACCGCGACCTGATTGCGGAAGAGCTTTGCGGGACTTGAGCCCACCACAGGCTACAATAGATAGGTTGCGGGATTGAGGGGCGGCAATGCTGTCTTTTTGCGCCTGAATCTTCCGCACGCCAATCAATTTCAGAGGTTTTACCATGTCAATTCCCGCCACGCAGATGCGCCCGGGCATGCTTATCAAACACAATGACCAGCTGCACCTGGTCTTTTCGGTGGAGCACCGCACGCCGGGCAACCTGCGCGCCTTTATCCAGGCCAAGCTGAAGAACGTCCGCACCGGCGCGATGTTTACGGAGCGCTTCCGCTCGCCCGACCCGATCGACCGGGTGAAGGTCGACGAAGTGAAGATGGAGTACCTGTACAACGACGGCGACGACTACTACTTCATGGACGAGAGCTTCGAGCAGACGGTGCTGAAGCGCGATACGCTGGGCGATGCTGTCGAGTACCTGACGCCAAACCTCTCCATCAGCGTCAGCTTCCACGACGGCAAGGCCGTGGGCATCGAGCTGCCGACGTTCGTGGAGATGACGGTGATGAAGACGGAGCCGGGGATCAAGTCGGCGACGGCGTCCAGCGTAACTAAGCCGGCCGAAACTGAAACCGGGTTGGTGGTGCAGGTGCCGCCATTCATCAACGAGGGCGAGAAGATCCGCGTGGATACGGCGGAAGGCGTCTACCTGAGCCGGGCGTAAACTCATCTGGCACAACCAAACCTTATGGTGCAGCATTTTGTGGTCAAGGGACGGGTGCAGGGCGTAGGCTTTCGTTGGTTTGTCCAGCGCGAGGCTGCGGAGATTGGCCTGCGCGGCTGGGTGCGGAACACTGACGACGGGCACGTCGAGGTACTGGCCGCGGGCGAGCCGGACCAGTTGGAGGACCTGCAACTGGCGTTGGGCAAAGGCTCGCGCGGCAGCCGCGTGGACGCCGTGATTGAACATACGCTGGCCGAAAGCGAAGGCGCGGAACTGACGGAATTCAAGATAGAAGGAGCGTGGTAAGTGACGCCTTTGAAGAAACCCATCGACTGTGAACCGCTGAAAGACCTTGTGCGCACGGTGCCGGACTTTCCCAAGCCCGGCATCCTGTTCTACGACATCACCACGCTGTTGAAGGACAAGACCGGGTTTGCACAACTAATCGACGCGCTGGCAGCGCACTACATCGACAAGGAGATCGACCTGGTGCTAGCCATTGAGGCGCGCGGGTTCATCTTTGGGCCGGCGCTGGCCTACCGGCTGAACGCGGGCTTCGTGCCGGTGCGCAAGCCGAAAAAGCTGCCGGCCAAGACCGCGCGCGTGAGCTACGACCTGGAATACGGCGCCGACGCGCTGGAGATCCACCTGGACGCGATCGAGCCGGGACAGCGCGTGATCATCGTCGACGACCTGCTGGCTACCGGCGGGACCATGCAGGCCACCGTGCAACTGGTGCGCCAGTTGGGCGGCGAGATTGCCGGGCTAGGCTTCGCCATCGAGCTCGATTTCCTGAAGGGCCGCGCCAAGTTCCCCGAGTACGATGTCTTCAGCCTGCTGCACTACGATGAGTAGAATGCTGGCGTCGCGCTGATGCGCAGACCAGTTGGAGAACAAATAAAAATGAAGTCGCATGGATATGCTGCGTTTGATACGAAGTCGGCGCTGAGGCCGTGGAGCTTTGAACGGCGGGAGCCGGGGCCGGGGGATGTGGTGGTGGAGATTGCCTATTGCGGCATCTGCCACTCGGACATCCACCAGGTGCGGGATGAGTGGGGCGGGTCGATTTATCCGATGGTCCCGGGACACGAGATCGTCGGGCGGGTGACGGCGGTGGGCGCTGACGTAACGAGGTTCAAGCCGGGCGACCTGGCGGGCATCGGCGTGATGGTGGACAGCTGCCGTGTCTGCGCCAACTGCAAGGCCGACCTGGAAAACTACTGCATGAAGGGCTTCGTGGGCACGTACAACGCGCTGGGCTACGACGGCGCGGTGACTTATGGCGGCTATTCGAACAACATCGTCTGCCACGAGCGGTATGTGCATACGCTTTCTCCTAAGTCTGGCGAATCGCCAGCCAAGCTGGCCGGTGTGGCGCCGCTGCTATGTGCCGGGATTACCACTTACTCGCCGATGCGGCACTGGGGCGCGGGGCCGGGTAAGAAGGTCGGCGTCGTCGGCCTGGGCGGGTTGGGCCACATGGGGCTGAAATTTGCCCACTCGTTTGGCGCGCATGCGGTCCAGTTCACGACCAGCGAGAGCAAGATTGCGGACGCCAAGCGGCTGGGCGCGGACGAGGTGGTGCTTTCGCAGGACGAGGACGCGATGGCAAAGCATGCGGCCAGCTTCGACTTCATTCTCGATTGCGTGTCGGCGCCGCACGATATCAATGCGTACCTGAAACTGCTGAAGCTGGATGCGACGCTGTGCCTGGTCGGCCTGAGTGAGCAGCAACTTCCGGTGGCTCCATTCTCGCTGACCGGGTACCGGGTGGCGCTGGCCGGGTCGAACATCGGCGGGATGAAGGAGACGCAGGAGATGCTGAACTACTGCGCGGACCACGGGATCGTGTCGGACATCGAGCTGACCCCGATCCAGAAGCTGGGCGAGGCGTACGAGCGGGTGCTGAAGAGCGACGTGAAGTACCGCTTCGTGATCGATATGGCAACGCTCGGGTAGGTTCGAGGCAGCTGGTTCCGATGCGGGGGAAATGCCTGCCCAGTGGTGCAGGCCATACTCCCCCACCCCCCCCGTCGGGTTCCCGGATCGGGGTCCTAAATTCTTCAGGAGATGAGAGTTCGGTCTGGATGTGGTCCGGCGTCCGGTCCGGATAAATCCGACGGATATCTGCGCGCAACCTCGCGGCGATGGCAGGGGGGAAGTTGTTCGATGACACGAAGGGAAACCCCCGGTCGATACCCCCCACCCCCCTATATACCCACTCAGTGATGACAACAAACGAGTTAGGCGAGGACCCGGTACATTTTCGCGTAATGGGAACGCGGCATTATCGTTGCCAGTTGGTTGAACTATGGGTCGGGCCTTCAGCCCTCAGTCCTTGCGCTCGACCCAACCCAGGCCTTCCTGCCCCAGCGAGCAAGCTCGCCGGGGACCCCGTTCGGCCTAGGCTGGTATGTTGCGCGCCTGCGGCGCTTGATCGCGGCAATCCGAGCTTAAGGACCCCCCACCCCCCCTCCCCGCCGGGCTCCCGGATCGGGGTCCTAAATTCCTCAGGAGATGCGAGTTCGGTCTGGATGTGGTCCGGCGTCAGGTCCGGATCAATCCGGCGGATATCCACGCGCGACCTGGCGACGATGGAGGGGCGAAGTTGTTCGATGACACAAACCCCCGGTCGATTGGTGAGTCGAGTTAAGGGACGAAGCCCAGCGCGGACGCCGGGCTTCTTCTTTAACTCAACTACTTTTAATGGTAGCAAAGTGAGTGAAACTCAACTGTACTTTTCACGGATTTTCTATTTGGTTTGCTTTGTGGATTGAGGACGGGTTTTGCACAGAATTGGGGGGTTGACGTCTCCAACGCACTGGGGTGAACCCCTTGGGTGAGACAGTTTGAGAAGTCCCTGTGTGCCGTTCGCTGGAATTTGGCGCGGGGTGAACCCCTTGGGCAATCGCACTTGAAAATCTGGCAGGACTAAAGAGGCGTGATTCGTGAGCTATAAGCGTGAGAGTTGACAGCTGACAGCTTGAAACAATTTGTGCGCGTGGCGCGCGTCAAGGGCGAGGAGTGGACGGCCAAGGAAAGACAACTGCAGCGATTCTGGACTTCGTCCAGAATGACGCCCGGGTGGCAAGCGAGGTTTAAGACTGGAGTGGGAGCTCGGTGATGCGGAGGTGGTCGGTGGGGGCGAGGTAGCTCTTGCGGCGGAACCAGTCCTCCATGGCGGTGGCGAGGCGGTCGAGGGGGACGCGGGTTCCGGCTTCGAGGAGGCCGTCGGCGACGGGGAGGGTGTCGTCGAAGACGGCGTCGTTGGTGAAGTTGCGCATGGCGAAGTTGTCGAGCTGCGCGATGGGGCAGGGGTGGGACGCGCCGGCGGCGTCGATGCGTTCGATGGTGAGTTTGCGGGCGAACATGGGCTGAGGGCTTAGGATACGGCTAATTCTCGCTCGGCATCTCGGCGCGCTCGATGACCAGGACTGGAACGGACCCTTTGGTGGGTTCGAGCTTCAGGCCAAGCTGCTCCTGAACTGCGGTAAAGATGGACGGGGCGGAGGTGTCGGGCTCGCCGCTAAGGATTGGCGTTGTGCTCAGGGCGGGAGTCCACCGGAGGGTGAGGTCGTAGCGGCCTGTCAGGCCGGTCTTGTCGATGACGAGCATGAAGGGATTTTACCGGAGCGAAGGCGGCTAGTTCTCTGACGGCATCTCGGCATGGTCGATGACGAGGAAGTCAACCGGGCCTTTGCCGGGTTCGAGTTTTAGGCCGAGCTGTTCTTCGATCGCGGTGAGGAGCGGAGGATAAGCGTCGGGGACAGTTGCAGTCGACTCGTCGCGGCTGAACCTGAGCGCAAAGTCGTAAGCGCTGGAGGACGGCTGCCCGGTCTTGTCGACGACTGGCGTGCTCAACTGCGAGCCGAGCATGGAACCGATGGCGACGGTGTTGAAGCGTTCGACGTCGATCTCGATGCCCTGGGGGCTGCCGTGCGCCTGTACGCCGGTGGTAGGGCTGGAGGCGGCGCTGGAGGAACCGTCGGGGCGGTCGGCCACTGGCGGCGGGAGCTTGGTGGGCTGCATCTTCAGCCCGCCCTTGGCGACGACCAAGTTCAAGACGCTGCCGGTGCGCGTCTCCCAATGTGCCTTCAAGTGGAAGCGGTCGGCGAGCATGGCCTGGAGCATGTGCAGCCGCTCCAGCCGTGCCTGGGCGGCGGTCAGTTTGGCCAGCGCCTCGTCGACCGAGTGATCGCACTTGCCCTCGACGCGGAAGTAGCGGTCATGCATCCAGTCCGGACCGCCTACGACCTGAAAGGTGGGACCGATGCTGTAGGCGATCCCGGTGAGGGTGGAAAGCGTCACGATGTTGATCGCAAACTCGCACGTGTGCGGGGGGCTACCAGGCCCATGTTAAACGGGCCGGTGCCGAGCGCAGTCTCGCGGATGGAGACGACATCGAAGGTAAGCGTGGGGCTGTAGGTAAGCGGGTCGGCCGAGGGCGGAAAGCTGAAGGCCCCGGTGGGCATGGGCAGGGCAGCAGGCATGGCGGAGGTTTGCGCGACGGCTGACTGGATTGTGAGGACGACGACAAGGGTGAGAGCCAGTTTCAGCGGAGCGTGCATGATCGGGTCCCGTTCAGAAAAAGGGAAAGAGTGGATCCACTTCCGGCCGTAATGATACGCTACGCGCGCTAATTCTCCGTGGGGCGGTCGATGTGGTCGACGACGAGGATTTCGACCTGGGCCCTGGTGGATTCGAGCTTGAGACCGAGTTGTTCCTGGACGGCGTCGAAGAGGCTAATGTCTTCCGGTTGGGGGTTGTTGTTGATTCGGTACTCTGGAGTGGCTTCGAATTTGAAGTCGTAGGCGCCGGCGAGCCCTGTCTTGTCGATTACCGGCAGGCGCGGCCCAAAGCCGTTCGCGATGTCATCCGCGAGGGAATCCATGGTTGCCTTGGAGACCGTCATGGTTTGATTGCGTCCGTGGACACCGAAGAGTCCGTGAGAGACTGCGTCCGGAGCACTCTGCTTGAACTTCGGTCCTCCCTTGGCGACGACCAGCGCATAGACCGGCATTTCTCTGGTTTCACGATGGAACTTTAGTCCGAATCGATCTGCGAGCAGGGCTTGCAACATTTGGCGGAATTGATCCCTGGTTGGAGCGTCGGAACCTTCGGCGATGGCAGCGATATCGTAGTTGATGTTTTGGTCTTCGTCCGGTCCTACGTTGGATCCGGCGAAGGAGATGCGATAAGTCCTGAGGTTATATGCCTCCATGACGAGCGCTCTCAGGTTGTAGCCTTCGAGCGTGAGCCGTGGACCCGATGCAGTAAAGCCCATGATGACGCGTAACGGCCCCTGGTGTGGGCGGATCGACGCGACTTCGAACACAGGCCCTGCGGCGGACGGTGAGGCAACCTGTGCCCGGGCTGCCGTCTGGGCGTAAGTCGGCGACAGAGAGGGGGACGCCGTGCAGAGTGCGAGCAAGAAAAAGAACGGACGGCAGCGACGATTCCGGACGAGCATGGGAGTGCCAGTTAGACGCAACTAATTTTCCGGGGGCTTGTCGGCGTGGTCAAAGATCGCGATCCCGCATGAGACATAGTAACCCTTCCACTCGTGCAGCAACGCGGAGTTAGTGGCGTAGATTTGAGGCCACAACCGCGGGTCCTTCGACTCCGTTTGGCGCAAATTCGCGGCAAACTCCGCTCGGAATGACACATCCTTGTGGGGCGAGCCTTGGATTCGAGAGCAGTCAGTTCTCGGTGGGCTTCTCGATGTGGTCGATGATAATGTTGGGGACGTCGGCCTTGGTGCGATCGAGTTTGAGGCCGAGCTGCTCCTGGACGGCGGTGAAGATATCCGGCCAGCTATCCGGGTTGCTGGACGACCAGGGACGGCCGAACTGGAGGGTGAAGTCGTAGTAGCCGGAGAGGCCGGTACGATCCACGACCGGCGCTTCGACCTGAGAACTGAGCATGCCGACGACAGCTTTCATCGACGCGGAGTGCACGTCGAACTCCAGACCCTGAGCACCGCCGTGGGCCTGCACATCGACGCCTGCGCTGGAGGGCGTGGGTTGGGTGGGATCATCCGCGGTCTTGACCTGCTGCAGCTTCGAGCCGCCCTTGGCGATGGTCATGGCGTAGACGGAGGATTCCCTGGTCTCCAGATGGACCTTGAGGTGGAAGCGGTCGGCGAGCAGCGTCTGCAGCATGTGCCGTTTCTCAGCCGTGGCCTGGTCGTCGGTGAGCTTGGCCAACTTGGCGTCGACGGAGGGGTCGGATTTGGCTTCGACGTTGTAGTAGATATCGCTCATCCAGTCGGGACCAGTGGAGATGGGCGTGGCGAATCCATAGGCGATCTGGATGAGGCTCCGGGCGGTGAAGTTGGTCGCGCTGAGTTTGCTGGTGTGCGGCGGGCTGGAGATGCCGACGCGGATGCCACTGTTCTGGACGCCGTCGGTCGGGCGGATGGAGGCGACGTCGAAGCTGAGGGTGGGGATGTAGTCTGTGTCGGCGTCCGCTGCCGGGGCTGCGGCGGGTGGCGTGGCAGCTTGGGCCTGCGCGCCCGGTGAGGCGAAGACGACGAGCGCGAGAAGGCTGGTGAGGAACGCGCCGTAAAGGGCGTATCTCAAGGGGCGTAATGAGTGGGAGTGGGTGAATTGCGGATTTTCGGGCATCGGAGAGCCCTCCATGTTGGGTACTCTATTGTATAGAGTTCTCTATGTCAATAGCCGAGGCCGTGGATGGGGCGGTCAGGCGAACAACGTGAACATGACGGAATCGAGGTCGACGGTCTGGATGGGGCCGGTGATACGGCCGGTGCCGTGGTCGCGGCGGAAGGTAGTGACGGTGGCGGAGTCCTGATTGCCGCAGAGGAGCCAGCGGGCGTTGGAATCGGGACTGAGGGTGAAGTGGCGGGGTGTTTTTCCGCCGCAGCGGATGCGCTGCATGAAAGAGAGCGCGCCGTTGGTGGGCGAGACTGTGAAGGCGACGAGCGTGTCCTCGCCGCGGTTGGAGGCGTAGAGGAAGCGGCCGTCCGGGGAGATGGCGACTTCGGCGGCGGCATTCCTGGTGGCGGGGAAGTCGGGGGCGATGGTGTTGACCGGCTGCCCGGCGATCTCGAGTTTGCCCGCGGAGGCGATCCAGAGGAAATGGTCGATGGTGGAGTCGAGCTCGTTGATGGAGTAGACCCAGCGGCCGTTGGGATGGAAGGCGATGTGGCGCGGGCCGGAGCCGGGGCGGTTGTTGGTGAAGAGCGTGGGCGGACCAAGGCGGGCGGTGGCAGGTGTGACGGTGAAGACGGAGATGGCGTCGGAGCCGAGATCGTTGACGAGGAGGAAGCGGTTGTCAGGGGAGAGATGGACGGAGTGAGGGTGCGGGGCATCCTGGTGGGGATGGGGGCCGCGATGGCCGAACGCCGCGTCGTTGTAGTCGAGGTGTTCGACCGGGTCGCTGAGGCGGCCTCCGGGCAGCACGCGGTAGGTTGCGATGGAGGAGCCAGCGTAGTTGGCGACGAAGGCGGATTGGCCGGTGGCGTCGAGGGAGATGTAACAGGGGCCGGGGTCGACGGTGGTGACCTGATTGAGTTGCTGGAGCGCGCCACTGGCAGGATCGACGGTGAAGCTGGTGACGGTGCCCGCCGTTTTGGCGAGCTCGTTTGTGGCGTAGAGGCGACGCGAGGCGCCCGGCGCGGATGGCGAGAGGGCGAGGTAGGCCGGGCGCAGCGTGGCGGCTGCGAGGGTTGGGGGTGCGAGATGGCCGGTAGAGGCGTCCCAGCGGGAGATGTAGATACCCTTGGCGCCGGCCTTGTCGGTGTCGGTGCCGAAGTAGACGAAGGTGGCCGGCGGCGGCTTGCGGGACTGGGCTTGGAGTGCGATGCGCAGGAGGGCGGCGAGGGCTGGGAGGGTAATCAGGAAGCGGCGGCGCGTCAGCATCGGTGCGGTCCTTTGTAGGTTAGGACGTGGGCCAGGACGTGCAGGTGCGGGTAGGAAGCTGAATCGGTAAAGGCTAACGCGGTTCGGGATGACGGATGGAGACGGACTCGCTGATTCGCATGGGCGGTTCGGCGGGGAGTTCGATGCCCATCTCTGCCTCTGCGGGTACATTTTCGTTGATAAGGGGAAGGCTGGGAAGGTTCAGGGTCCCACCAGCCTCCTTCACCACTGCCTGCGCGTGGTCCAGAACTTCATCGACGGTCATGGTGTACATCTCGCGGCCGTTGTCGTAGCCGGACTCGATCGCCTGCTTGAGGTAGCGGCCGGCGAGCTGGGCGGCGAGATAGTCGGTGATGACCTTGCCGGTGCGGCGTTTCTGCTCGACCCAGGCGAGGTTGGGCAGGGCGATCCAGACTGGCTTGTTGTTGACCGCGAAACGGATGTCGGTGGCGTCGGCGTGCCGCGTGGCGATGGCGACCACGGTACCCTTCCATAGGCAATGGAGTTGCTCTCCGGTGAAGCGGTCCGTCGCGGTGAAGTCTTCGTACATGGGATTAGCTTATCAAGGTTCGAGGTAGGAGGCGGGGTACGGTCCTAGAGGATGTTGACGGCGCGGGCGGCGAGCAGGGCGATGGTCGCGAGAGAGATGAGGGACTGCAGCATCATCAGCACCTTGGCCCAACGGGTGAGGACGGGGCTGTCGGTGGGCGAGAAGGCGGTGCTGGTGTTGAAGGCGAGGAAGAGGTAGTCGATGAAGCCGGGGGACCAGGTGTCCTCGCACATTTCGCGTCGGGCCTCCGGGGTGAGCGCCATCTGCGGAAAGAGGAAGGCCCCATCGCAATGAACGCCGCGCAGCTCGCGGGCTTGCGGGCCGCCGGCGTCCAGCCGCCAGTACCAGGAGGCGAAGACGATAATATTCGTGCTCCAGAGCGCGGCGGCGGAGCGGAGCAACATGATCGGGGTCTGCTGATGGGTTGGCAAGCCAGCGACCAGCAAACAGAGCGACCAGGCCATGTCCGCGGTGACGATCACGAGCGCCAGGTACGAGAGAAAGACGCTGGGCTTGTATCTTCCGAGCTGATGCGCAAGTGCGTAGAGGAGAAGGACGCCGCCTACGACGGGGAGGAGCAGCCAGTCGGGACCGATCGACAAGGAGTGTGGCAGAGCGAGACGCAGACCGCCCACGGCGAACAGGGCAACCATGGCGGGCCAGCGAGGCTCGGTACGTTTAGCAGCTTGCGGCATTGGCGAATTTTAGAACGTTGGGCGGCGGCGTGCGCAGAAAAGCAGATTGCGGGTGACTTGCTGGATATTCTGGCGAATGAACTGCGACTATACGAAGCCGAGATTGTTGCTGCTGAAGTTCCCAATGTATGGGAACACGGTTGCCATCTGGCCGGTGGACACGCCGAACCACTGCGCCAGTGTCGCCGCGTATTGACTCGAAGCGACGGTGGGCACCCAGCGGCCGTTGGAGCCGGAGTCGTCCGGGCCGGCCAGGGCGAGCGTGGGGAAGGTTCCGTACATCTTCCCGCCTTTGACCGCGCCGCCCATCACAATGTGGTGGCTGCCCCAGGCGTGATCGCTGCCGGTGTTGGAGTTGGGTTGGAAGGTGCGGCTGAAGTCCGACATGGTGAAGGTGGTGACGTTGTCTTGCACTCCGAGTTCCACGGTTGCCTTATAGAAGGCGCCGAGTGCAGCGCTGATACTGGCCAGCAGGGTGCTTTGCAGGGTGATCTGGTCGGAGTGGGTATCGAAGTTGCCGACGCCGGCAAAGAAGATCTGGCGCTGCATGCCGAGCGTAGCGCTGACCTGGATGAGTTGCGCCACCTGCTTCAACTGCGTGGCGAGAGTATTGTTGGCCGGGAAGACCGTCTGCAGCGCGGGAACTCCCGCCGTTGCCGCCGTGAGGGAGGCCGCATAGTTGTAGGCGTTCGAGGTGATGGCATTATCCGCCTGGACCAGCGAAAGGCCGGTGCTGAGGCTGACGAGTTGCTGCGCGGTTGCCAGTTGTCCTGCGCACTCGGCGCCCTCCGAACAGGCTGCGTTGCCAAGATTGCCAGGGCTGACAGATGCGGGCGATGTGGCGGAGCCGTTGCAGAAGAGTGTGTCGCCGTCGACGGAGGCGATCATGGGGATCTGCCCATTGACGTTGTACGTGACCTTGAGCGCGTCGGCCATGCGGCCGGCCCATCCGGTTTGCGTCGCCGTGCTCTGGGCGGCATTCTGCCACTCCAACTGCTGATCGGGATGAGAGAAGAGATTCATCGGCGTGACCACCTGGTTGGCGAGGTAGGTGGTGCGCGTGGTGGGCTGGATGAGCGTGCCGACGTTGGCGACGATCGCCGCGTTGCCGCTGTTGTACAGCGACTGAATGTCAGGCAGATTGGGGTTGAGCGCGAAGTTGGGCGTTGGAGTGAGCGGCAGCAGCGTGTTCTGCGCCAGCGCGAGGGGGCCGCGAAGGGTCGCGTAGTTGGCGTAGCCGGTGGTGTCGAAGGGGATCAGCGTGTTGTTGGCGTCGTTACCGCCGAACAGGAAGACGCAGACCAAGGCTTTGTAGTTGGAGGTGGTCTGGGCCAGGGCGTTGAGCATGCCGAAAGGTTTGAAGCCGAGGACATTTCCCGCGGCCAGCAGCGATGCATTGCGAATGAGACTGCGACGATTCAATTCCATGGCGGCTCTCCTGGTTCGAACTGGCACTTCGGATCGGCGCAGCTGCTAACTGATGACCTTGTAATTCGACGAAGTGATGATGAGATAAATGGCGACACGTACACGCTCTGCGGGGTTGCTGCTGGGGATGGCGGTGACCTGGTTCACGATGTCGGTGGTCATGGCGGCGGGCATGGCGCTGTGCATCAAGGTCGCGGCCAGCGTCGACACCAGCTGACTCGGACTGGTGGCGGCGATGACTCCCAATGGGCTGGTTGCAGCGAGGTTCACGGTGAAGCCGGAGATCTTGTTGTTGACAAAGGAGTCGGCTAGGCTGAGACGCAGGATGACGCTGGCGGTGTTTTCCAGGCCGAATTCCGGCGCATTGGTCGATGTGCCGGGAATGACATAACTGGGCGGAAAGAAGTTGAAGACGCTGCCCGAGCGCAGTGGGCGCTGACTGAGGTTGTTGGCATAGGTGGAGAGCGACTGGTAGGCGTAGTCCGCGCCGGCGTTGGCATCCGTGGGAGTGAAGCCCAGCGCGCGCAGCACATCGGTGATGTAGAGGATGGGCTCGCGCAGATGGCCGCTGGGAGCGGCCGGGTTGGTATCCGCGGCGCGGGCTTCCGTATCCATCAAGATGGCGGTGATGACGGCTTTCATGTCGCCGCGCACACCGCCGCCGTCGTTATTGAAGACGGCGGCGACGCGGGACACGTATTCCGGGCTGGGATTGCTGGAGACGAGGTGCTGGATGAGTTGGCGGCAGACAAACGGGGCGATGTTGGGGTGGTCGAAGATGTCGTCGAGGGAGGCGGTCAAGTCCTGCTGGGCGGTCTGACCGGCGGGCAGCGTGATTCCGCCGAGAATGGGCTTGGAGCCGGTGTCGTGGTTGGCGGCGACGGCCTGCATGGGATAGTCGTAGGCGCTGGTGTTGTTGGGGAATTTGGTCGGGGTGCTGCCGTCGGCGTTGGAGAAAGTCCAACCGGTGTAGGCGCGGGCGAAGCCCTGGACGTCGCTCTCGGCATAGGTGGGAATCGGATTGCCGTTGGCGTCGGTTTGCAGCGTGCCATCGAGGTTGAGCAGATCGAGACCCAGGGTGAACAACTGCATCAGCTCACGCGGGTAGTTCTCATTGGCAATCTGGCCGGTTGCGGGCTTGTTGCTATTCATCATGTTCAGGTAGAGGCCCATCGCCGGCGACAGGGTGACATCCTGCATGATGGTGCGGTAGTTGGTGAAGGCGTCCTTGCTGAGGATGTTCAGGTAGGGGGTCATGCCCTCGCCGGTAACGGTTGCCGTGGAGGTCACCCAGATCTCGCTGAGCGCGAAGGCAACGCGCTGGCGCAGCTGGTCGTTGCCAGTGAGCGCGACCTGCCACCATTCGGACTCGGCGCAAGGGTACGAGGCGGAGACGCACTGCGTGGGATAGGGATTGACGGGAATGTCCGGCAGCAGGGTGGGAGATACATTGAATTGCTCATTGAGGTAAGCGGGCAGTCCAAGCTGCTGCACCTCGGTGATGGAGGCTGCGGTGGGGCCGAAACTGGCCTGATCCAGGAAGCGCGCCGCTGCTGTTGCAGTGGTCTGCGCCAGTAGCGCATTCACGCTGCCGGTGGTGCTGGAGCCGGGATTCGGATTGGTGACAGTGACGCTGATGTTGCCGCTTTGCCCGGAGGCGGCTGTGTAGGCGCCCTGGAGTTCGGTTGCAGAGATGAAGGTTGTGGTGAGAGAGGCGGAGCCGACCTGAATGGTCGCGCCGCTGACGAAGGAGCTGCCCACTACATCCACCAGGTAGCTGGTGTTGCCGGTGGTATTCGCCGTGGCGCTGGTGATCGCGGGGACTGGGTTTTCGACCATTTCGCTGAGCGTTCCTGAGATTGTCGGCGACGCTACGCTGACCGCAGCGATGGTAAGCGGATTGGAAGCGGGGATGGCAGAGGGTGGGGTGTAGAGGCCGCTACTACTGATGGTTCCGGTGGTGCTGCTACCGCCGGTGACGCCATTGACCTGCCAGGTGACGCTGGGGTTGGCGGTGTTGGCCACGCTGGAATAGAGCTGTACGGTGGAACCCAATCTGACCTGGGCTGGTCCAGTAACGGTTACCACCACCGCAGGCGGGGTTGGGGAGGTTGTGGTGGAAGGCGAGGTTCCGTTGGAACAGCCGAAAATCGCAAGGGCGGCAAAGAGCCCGGCCAGCCCGAGAGTGGTGCTGCAAAGGGTCTTCGTAGGCATTTGCGCCTCCGTGCAAGAAGAGACAAACCAACCGGCGAACAAGGGCTCTACGGCCTTCTGATTTCCAATCGCGCTGGGGAGGCAGACGCGGTTCTAGACTATATACATACCCATGCACCATTGCATAGTTGCGCGGGCGGAGGATTTTCCCAGGCAGTGGCGTAATCTACCAATGCGAGATGGGCCGCCGGTCAGGCGCGCGCATGCCGCTGGAAGTTGAGGATCGGAAGACAGTGGAATGCAAAGACGTCATTGCACGCGGCGGTGGTTTTGCAATGAACCGGCGTGATTTTTGCCTGTCGGCCGCGGCCCTGGCGGCGGTATCGGGAAGCCGATTGCTGGCCGAGCCCGCGAAGGCTGGAGCGGCAAGCGCTCCGCTGATTACGGCAGACGAGATTGCCCGGATCGATCGCCAGAGGATCCTATTGGCGGCTGACAAGTATCTGGGCGAGCCGCCCATCACGATTACGGCCTATAGTTCGTCGCGCAGCAGCGGCGGCAAGCATGATTACTTTTCCCAGGGGGACTATTGGTGGCCGGATCCGAAGAATCCTACTGGACCCTACGTCCGGCGCGATGGATATTCCAACCCCGACAACTTCAATTCGCATCGCGAGGCGCTGATCCGTCTGAGCCTACAGGTGCCCGCACTGACGGCTGCGTGGCTGATTACGCGGGATGCGCGCTATGCCCGGCACGCGGCGCTGCATCTGCGGGCGTGGTTTCTGGACCCGGAGACGAAGATGAATCCCTCGCTGCAATATGCGCAGGCCATTCTGGGGGTCAGCACCGGCCGTGGCACCGGGATCATCGATACGCTGCACCTGGTGGAGGTGACCCGGGCCATGCGGCACCTGGAGAAGTCGGGAGCGTTGACGGCGGCGGAGTTTGCGGGGTTGCGCGCATGGTTTGTGCAGTATCTGGATTGGATGCGCACGTCCGCCAATGGCAAGGCAGAAGAGGCGGAGAAGAATAACCATGGCGCGTGCTGGGTGGCGCAGGCCGCGGCCTATGCGGTGTTTACGGCGAACGACGAGGCGGTTGCGCTGTGCCGCGAGCGTTTTCGCAAGAACCTGATGCCGGACCAACTCGCGCCGGACGGCAGTTTTCCGCTGGAGCTGGCGCGCACCAAGCCGTATAGCTATTCGCTGTTCGACCTGGACGTGCTGGCGATTATTTGCCAGCTTGTCTCCACCCAGGACGCAACGCCCGACGATCTGTGGCAGTTTGCGCTACCCAACGGGAACCGCTACAAGAAGGCGGTGGACTTCATGGTCCCATTTATCCGGGACAAGAGCAAGTGGCCTTTTGCACACGATGTGGAGTATTGGGACGATTTGCCGAACCGCCAGCCCAGCCTGCTGTTCGCGGGGCTTGCGTACAACGAGCCGAAGTACATTGCGCTGTGGCGGACGCTGCGGCCCGATCCTACGACGGACGAAATCATCCGCAACTTCCCGGTGCGCCAGCCTGTGCTGTGGGTCACCGCAGTCTGATCCGCAGCCGCGATGCCAATCGCAAGCAGTACTTTGTCGACTGGAAGAGCCGGACGCACCGGCGTTGAAACCGGTCCGTTCCGACGTGGCATACTTCCCGAATGGCAACTACGCCGCTCAAGGTCCCCCGCGATCCCCTCCAGTCCGGTCAGTCGGATGGGGAGTGCGTCGCGAGGCCCGGCATGCGGTGTCTGCTGGAACTGCTGCGCGGGCAGGGTTGCGACCGGGTTATCGATGATGCGGAGTGGGAGACGACCCTTGCGCTGGCCGAAACGGAGCATGTGCTGCCCTGGGCGGTGGCGCGTGCGCGGTCGCAGCAGGCCTGGCTTTCGCCGGCCATCGCCAAGCGTCTGAGCGAGATAGAACGCGAGGCGGGGATTGCTTCCTTCTACTGGAGTTCGGAGCTGGAGGGACTGTTGCACGCGTTCGCGCAGGTGGGTCTAGTGGTCATCCCGCTGAAAGGGCCGTTTCTCGCCGAGCGGCTTTATGGAGCGGCGGCACTGCGCGCCAGCTACGATCTGGATCTGCTGGTAGTAAAGGACGATTTGGCGCGTGCGAGCGCGGTGATGCAGGCAATCGGGTTCGCTCCGGGAACTCCCGATGACTACCATTGCCAGTGGTTTCGCAGGGCCACAACGGTGGAGCTGCACTATGACGTCGAGAATCCGCTGGCGTTCAACTTCCACCTGGAGAGCGCCTGGCGGCGGGCGCGCCCCGCGGAGTTTCAGCGACAGCCTTGCCTGCTGTTCGCGGCGGAGGATGAGTTGCTCTACCTTTGCCTTCACGCGGTGCGCCACCGCTTCGAACGGCTGAGCTTGATCGTCGACCTGCAGCTGGCGTTTCAGAAGTTGAACGGCGGCGGAGATGCGGTCCCGCTGCGGCCGGAGGCTGCTGGGCTGGGCAGCCTGCTGACGCTGGGTCTGGCGATGGCCCGCAGGCTGCAGCCGGACCTGGCGGTGAGCATCCAACTGCCCACGTCCCGGGCCCAGACCCAGCATCTGGAGAAGGTTGCGGACCGCCTCTGGCGCCGGTTGCTCGCGGAACCCGGCGAAACTGCCGACTGGCGCGCACTGCACACGTTCTACCTGGAGCTTGAACTTCCCGGCCGGGCGCGTCTGGGTCGGCGGCTGCGGCACCTCCGCATCCTCCTGGGCCGAGTGATCGAACCCGACTACATGTTTGCCGCCCATCTCGGGTTTCATCAGACGTGGCAGGTTCGCCTGCTTCGCCCCCTGCGACTTTTGGCAAAAAACGTTCGACGCTGAGACTATTCGCGGGGCCGGAGGCTGCATCTCAGTTTCATGCGATAGCGACTGGCACGCCAGCTCACTCCGCGATGTCAAAAAACGATGAAACCCGTACCACTTTCGCAGGAAGGG
Source organism: uncultured Acidobacteriaceae bacterium (assembly GCA_963764735.1). GTDB lineage: Bacteria > Acidobacteriota > Terriglobia > Terriglobales > Acidobacteriaceae > Edaphobacter. Next base: position 1,814,697 of record CAVXTS010000002.1, on the reverse strand, counting down.
GGAGGTCCCACTGCTTTGCAACACGATAGGAGCACGGTATAATCATCAGGAATCCGGTAGCCGAGATTCCATACCAAGACATTCAATTTTGCGACAGCATTAGCACTGTCAAGCGCAAGCAGAACGTGGTTTAGCCGACGAAGCCTGCCCAGGTACCCGTAACCGAACGATCGACGGGCCCATAAGTAGTTGAGCCAACGAAAGATCGGAGAGTTCCAGCCATGCAGACTGCAAACGTGTCCTTTCTGAAGGTGTCTCTTGTTGCTTTGGCGCTGACGATGTTTACCGGGTTTGGCGTTCCCATGCGGGGGCAGGGTACGCCGACCGTCACGGTGGGCAATAGCAAGATTACCGGACTGCCCGACGACTGGAGCCACCATCGCGTCGTATTTCCCGATCCAGGTACGGCGGAGGATGCGATGCGGAAGGGGACCTACGACCATTGGCAGAAAATCGTCAACGATCCGCGCTACGTGATGCAGCAGTTGAAGTTGGGGCTCCCGGTGCGGGGGCCGGCGTCCGAGGATGTAGATTTCAGGAACTCCGTGGGCAAATGGCTGGCTAAGTCCCGAACCAAAGCTATATCCACCGAGTTGCACCGGGACTGGGCTGTGTCCCTGGGCGCTGGCGGAGTGGCGCAGGGCATGTATCCTGCGAAGTGGTCCTCGACCTCCTACACATACCCCACCGACTTCAGCATGGCGAACTGCAGCACCGATTATGCGGTGTTTCCGATTAACCACACGACCGGCTATGGACGTGCGCACGTTGTCGCGACGTTCAGCACTATTCAGTACGCCACCGGCACGAATTTCTCCGTGACCGTGACTCCTACCGGCGGCACGGCGACTACCCTGACTCTGACCGCAAGCCTTACCTTGAATACAGGAACCAACTTCCAGGTGTTCACTGCGGGGAGCCGCTTCACCAATGACATCACCGAGGCTGCGAATCTGGCGGCTGCCATCAATCGCAATCTGAGCGGTACGGCCCTGGGCGAGGTGGCGGCTATTAATGTAGCTGGTGCTAATACAGTGACCATCTACGCGCTCACGCCGGGGACCAGGGTTGTGCTGACGGATTCGACGAATGTCAGCAATCTTTCCTTTGGCACCGTTACTGCCGGGACCAACGGCACGCAGGCCAATATTGCAGGGTTCAATCAGCTTTACAGCGGGACGGGCACGCCCTTGTGCACCGGGCTAACCTTCCCAGAATTCATCTTTTCGTATGCCTCCGGCGTGGGGCCGATTGCCACCTCGCCTATCCTCTCCATGGATGGCACAGAGGTCGCCTACCTTGAAAACGACCCGAATATGGGCGCGATTCTGCACGTGCTGACGTTCGCCAGCGGCAGTACCGAGTACGGAACCTGCACCAACAGCGGGACCGCTGCGCCAACATGCGCTACCGCCCCGGTGGTACCTGGCAGCAGCGCTGGGAGTACGGGCGTTGACTATATGCTTCCGCTGTCCCTGGTTGCCAACGGTACGGATACATATTCCTCGCCGTTCGTTAACTACTCGGCCGATATTGGGTATGTGGGCGACGATAACGGTTTTCTGTACGCGATTACCCCCTTCTTCAATGGGACGCCGGCGAAGGTGGGGGGGAACTTTCCGATCACGGTGAATGCCGCTGGGGATGACCTATCGTCTCCGGTGGTGGATGTGTCCGGGACCGGGAACATCATTGTCGGGGATCAACAGGGCTACCTGCACAACTACACGTCCGCCGGTGTTGCGGCGGGAACGGCATTGCAGGTTGGCGGGGGCACGGCCAACACTACGGCAGGCGGCGTGCGCGATTCCCCGTTGGTCGACTCAGATAACTCGGTTGCGTACGCTGTGAATGGCTGCACTACAACCACCACCGGCCACTCCGCGCTCGAGCAATTTGGATTCACGACCAGCACGCTGACTGCGAAGGCGACCGCGACCCTCAGCACTGAAGGCTGCACCGGTCCAGCCCCGATGTACTCCCCTACGCCGGATAACAACTATTTCGTCAACGGGATCAGTTCAAGCACCCCAGCGAACAACGGCGAAATCGTTGCCTGCTACACCGGGAGTGGAACCGTGATGGATTTGGGTCAATACCAGTTCACCTCGGGTGCCATGAACACAGCCGCCGAGTTTACGAACGCGTTCCTTGCCCACGGCGGCGCGTTTGAGTGCTCGCCGCTTTCCGAGTTTTATAACAGCAATACGGCGTTTACGGTAACCGCGCTGACACAAACCCTGAACACGGTAACGGTAACCACCTCGTCGAACTCTTTCACCACCGGCAACTCGGTGACGATGGCCGGGGTAGCTGCGGGAAGTGGTGGCTGCAACGCTGCAGCCGTTGCCGACATCAACGGGGCACAGACAATCACCCGAGTGAGTGCGACCCAGTTTACGTTTACCAGCGGGCTTTCCACGACGATTGCCAGCGGCTCCTGCGGCCTGACGAGCGCGACGGCCACGGCTCCGGCTGACCTGCTGTTTTTTGGAGTGAACTACACAACCCCGGAGGCCTATACCTACACGTTGCCGCTGACCAGTGCCACCCAAGCGGCGACGGCGACGAACACCACCAGCGTAAGCGGCGGGACGAGCGCCATGATCATTGATAACGACGCAAGCAGCGGACAGGCGTCAAGCGTCTACTTTGGTACGCTGGCTACATCGACGGGCGTGTGCGGCACCACGGTCTACTGCGCGGTTAAGCTGACGCAGTCGGCGTTGCAATAAACACGGCCGCAGTGGATTTGGGCTGTGATTTGGCTTTGAATGGTGGTATCGGGGCATAGCTGGTGCAGCGAGCGGTTATGCCTATAATGAGCAAACGCAGCAAAAAGTTGAGCGAGGCATGAGGTGAAAATGAATCAACAGGAACCGACAAAGCGGACTCCTTCAGCGGCCGAGGGCGAGCGCATCGTAAAGAAACATTATGAGAAGCCCGATGTGCGCCACGAGCACGTGTTCGAGACTCTGGCGTTGTCGTGCGGCAAGGTGCAGACTACCCAGGCGTCTTGCCATGGGAACCGGAAGGCCTCTTAGAGTCTGCCGCCCATGGATAAGGAAAGACAGCGTCGCGCGATGTGTTGCGAGTTGGTGGAGGAAGTGGCTCGCACCGCCGGCGAAGTGCGACTGAAGGTGACCGGGACCAGTATGCTGCCGGCCATCTGGCCGGGCGACGTGGTGACGGTGCGGCGTTGCGACCCTGCCGAGCTGCGGCGGGGGCAGATTATCCTCTACCGCCGGGAAGGAAAACTGACTGCGCATCGCATTCGGCGCATTTCGCCTGATCAATTGATCACGCGGGGAGACACGGTGCTCAGTTGCGACCCGCCGGTGCGAGCACTGGGAGTCGTGGGACAAGTGGTTGGTATCCTGCGTAACGGGCGTTCGATTCAACCGGAATGGTCGTTCTGGCACCGCGCCGTTGGGTCGATGCTGCGCCGCTCGGCCGGCTGCACGCGCATCGCACTGCGCATTACGCTGTTCCTGGGTAGCCGCCCCGGGTGTTCCGAGGAGATAGCGGCGTCCTAGAGGTGCCCGCCAGAAGCGGCGGGAAGACAAGTCTGATTCCGCATTAACCGGTTGCTTTGCCTATGACACTTTTGATGGAGACTTCGCGCAGCGATACCAGTCACCAAGTGGTGATTGAGGTGGGTGGCGTCCCTATCGAATTGCAAACGACCGATGCCGGGTTCGTCCAGTTGCTGCAGGGGCGTTATGGCGATTACTTCAAACCCGGGGCGGCGGCCGAATTCAAGTTTCACATGGAGTTGGGTCCGCCGGACGTGTCCAATCCCGACGCCGATGCCGAGGTGTGGCTGGAGGATGGCGAGTGGCGGATGGAGCGCGGCGACTTCCGGGCCCGGTGGAATCCTGAGACACATGTGGGCCGGATTCGCCAGTCGGCGAATCCGTACTCTATCGATTCGGTGTTGCGCATTGTGCATACACTGGTGCTGGCGCGGAGTGGAGGGTTTCTGCTGCATGCCTCCAGCGGGATTCGCAACGGCAAGGCGTTTTTGTTCACCGGGTTGTCAGAGGCGGGGAAGACGACCATGGCGCGGCTGGCGCCGGCCGACGTGACGCTGCTTACCGACGAAGCATCTTATGTTCGCAAGGTTGGCGCAGGCTACATGGCCTACGGTACCCCGTTCGCGGGCGAGTTCGGCGCACCGGGAAAAAATGTTTCTGCCCCGGTCGCGGCAGTGTACCTTTTGGAAAAGGCCGCGGAGAACCGTGTTGATCCGGTTGAGCCTGTAGTGGCCGTCCGGCGGCTGATGCGAAATGTTCTTTTCTTTGCGCACGATACCGAATTGGTGCGCCTGGTGTTTGAGTCGGTGTGCGCTTTTGTGGCGGCCGTGCCAATTTACCGACTTTCGTTTTATCCAGACCAGCGAGTCTGGGAATTGATTGGGTGAGATTATGACTAGCGAGACCTATTTGGCCAAGAGCACTTCGATCGCATCGCGCCTGCTGGGCGATGAGACCATCATCATGTCCACGCTGGACTCTACGCTGTTTTCACTGAACCCGACCGGATCGGTGATTTGGGAAGCTGCGGATGGCGCGACACCGCTGTCGCGCATTATCGAAGAGAAGGTATGCACGGAGTTCGATGTCACGGTCGAGCAGGCTAGCGCGGATGCCCGCGAGTTTATCGACAAACTGACGGAACATGGCATCCTAGTTATTTCTGATCGGCCGATCCAGCAGTAGGGAGGTTCCATGAGCTTGCTTGACGAGATGAATCAGAAAGCAACTGCGCTGGGGATCCCCTTGAGCGCCCACATGGACATCACCTGGCGCTGCAATGAGCGCTGTGTTCATTGTTATCTGGACCATGACGACAAGGGCGAGATGACGACGGACGAGATCAAGGACGTGATCCGCCAACTGGCTGAGACCGGCACCTTCTTTCTAAGCATCAGTGGTGGAGAGCCGCTGTTGCGAAGGGATTGCTTTGAGATTCTGGAGTACGCCCGGGCTCTGCGCTTCAACGTCAAACTGAAGACGAACGCGGTGATGATCGGGGTGAAAGAGGCGGAACGTCTGCGTCAACTTGGCATCGAGCAGGTGCAGATCAGCGTGTATTCGCATCGGCCTGAAATCCATGACGCGATCACCAAGCTGCCCGGATCGTTGAAGCGCACGGTGGAAGCCATCAAGCGCCTGAAGGCGCAGGGGGTTAAGGTCTCTCTCACCAATGTATTGATGAACAAGAATTTTTCGGACGCGAAGGGCGTGCGTCTGCTGGCGCAGGAATTGGGCGTCGCGTTTGTGGTCGATCCGACCATCACTCCCAAGCTGGATGGCGACCGGTCTGTGCTTGGGCTGGGCATCTCGGCGGAAGATTTGGAGGCGGTCTTCCACACTCCGGAGTATGTCGGCAACGTGGCCGAGTTCTGTTCGCCCAACATGGATGTCGACGACAACGTGCTGGATGGGTACAGCTGCAGCGCGGGGCATACGCTGGTGTACATCTCCCCGTACGGGGATGTGTATCCGTGTGTGCAGTTTCCCATGCCGTGCGGCAACGTGCGCAGGCAGCCTTTCAAACAGATATGGCGCGGCTCGGCGGAGTTGACTGAGCTGCGGTCGGTGCAGGTTCGCGACTTGCCGACCTGCTCCCACTGCAGCCACGCGGCCAGCTGCACGCGCTGCCCCGGGCTGGCCTACATGGAGGGCAACATGCGCGGGCCATCCACTGCGGACTGCGAGAAATCGTACGCGCGAACGGGGATTCCATCCGCCAACATGCTGCGGAAGGCCGAAGCGGGGATTGCAGGGGGAACTCCCGGCGCGTGGCAACCCAAGACGAGCCTGGTCCAGATCAGCATCTAAAGCAATTCCTGAGTTGCTGTGACCTTTTCGTATTCTGTGCAAGGTCGTCGCTCCCTGGGGGTCGCGCCGACTTGAACGCAGTGACTTCGGGATACAGTTCTCAGGAATTGCGCTAGTCGCGCCGGCAGGAAGGGCGTGTTCACGGGGCCGCTGGTTTTGCAGGCGGTGCGGGTACATCGGGTGCCAACAGCGCAGGGTCCTTCAAGGCAGCCTTCAGGAAGCACTCGAAGAATTCGCGGACATATTGCGCCCGCTGCCCGGGGGCAGTGATGTCGTCGATTGCGGGCAAGTGGTTGGCAGGATCGGCACGAAATTTCTGGTATCGATCCCACACAAAAGTCCCCATGTGCTCGCCTAGAGCGCGGTAGGCTTCGAATCGGGTTTCCTCGAAAAACTGGTTGAGCGTTGTGTCGTGCGGGAACTGGCTGGCTGCCGACCGCTGCCCCAGCACCTGCGCCGGCTCGTCCCCCGTAAGGGAACTCTTGATGTAGAGCAGCACGCCGGGCTCTGTTCCCAAGGCTTTCTCCGCAGCCGACTGCGGCAGGTAATGGATCAACCCGACGGCGACGTGGGTGGGACTCAGCCGGGTCTTCTTGTTGGGCGAGACTCTAGTGTAGTCGCTCATCTCGATCTGCACGCCGAAGTCCACGCGACATTTCTCCACCATGTTTGCGAAGTCGCTATAGCCGTAGTTCGGGTCAGCACCTGCGTCGCAGGCGATAATGTACTTCACGCGGCGCCGGACCAACTCATACACGCCGAGGTTCTCGAAGTGGCCGCCGTCGGAGAGATAGACATACTGTTTATCTTCATTGGCGGAGCCAAGCAATTCCGCAAGGAAGTAGCCGATGCCGGGAGCGTATTTCATGCATCCCCTGGGGTGCAGCGGATTGCCGGCCCACCACCCGATGCGCACGTTGAAGATCGTCAGCAGCGCCGCGATTGAGGGCTTGGTGTGATATCCCATGTTGGGAGAGACCGCGGCGCCGGAAGCGGCCATCGCCGTCCCGATGAGTGGTGCGCCGCCTTTGCCGCCATAGCCTTCGCCGTTACTTTCTCCGGCTTCCGTGCACGCAGCGATTTCGCGGTACGCATTGCCCTTGATGCGGGTTGTCGAAGTAGGCATGTAATCCCAGCCGCAGAAAAGCGGAGAAAAGATGAATGAGGAAGCTTTGCGCTCCTGCCAGGCGAGATCCTCTCCGCGGGTAAGATTCAGCGACGCGCACCACATCGGGTAGGGTCCATTGAACTTTCCCTGGCGCAGGCTGCCGAGGTAATGATCGTCATCGAGAGAGAACCCGGTGAACGGGTCCGGCAGGCGCCTGGACAAGCCGGTTCGTGGATCAATGTTGGAGGCGCCGAGGAATGCGCGAATCAGCCGATTGCGATAGAAGAGGTGCAGGGAGAACTCGTTGACGCTGAGACGTTGACCTAGCAACGCTGCCACGCCAAGCGAGATCAGCGCCAGCAGGGCGAGAGGGGTGAGCGATTTTTTTCCAGGGAGCGTATTCGCCGATGATTTCGACTGGATACTGAAGGTATCCTGCGGGGGCGTGGGCGCGGCTGAGGGCGATTTGGACGCAGTCGGCCCGGGCGGCGAGACGGTGACGACGGTCGCGCCAAACGTCAGGTATTCCTGCTTGTGGATGTAGACCGCGAGGGAGTGGGTACCCCAGGAGAGCAGCAGCATGATGCCCAGCAAGAAGACAGGGGGGGCGATGGAGGCAAGCGCCTCAAGCGGGACCCCGCTGCTGCCCTCGCCAGTCTTTGGGCTATGTGCCGCAAACAGGCCACCGACTGTGGTTGCGATCCAGCCGCCAGGAAGCACCCACTTCAGCAGCGAGCTCCCCCATCCAGGGTGCGGAGCTCTAAAGATCCACTTCATCGAAAGAGGCCCCCAGAGGGCGATCGCCATGACGATGGCAGCGGTCGCCGCGAAGTAGAGGAAGTAGCCTGCCAGCCGGCCCAGCCACTCGCGTTTGGCGTCGGGGAAGGAGTCGCCGAAGAGGCCGACGTAGAGGAAGGAGGCGAGTGAACCCGCAAAGAGCAGCGCAGGCAGACCAAAGACCACATAGCTGTCGGAGACGACGATCGTTTGCCCCGAATGCAGCCAGTGCCAGAACACATCGGTAAACCCGGCGGCAAGCGCGCCCGTGCCCAGGGCTGCGAGCAGCGTGGCCCACCAGACACCCCGAGGGTGGACTCCCTGGAGGGTTTCTAATGAGTAGAAGCGGGCAGTTTGGACGAGCAGCACGAGCAACTGGGAGAGAAAGAACGCGGCAGTCCAGCAGGCAGGAGCCAGCAATGCCCGCCCCGGAGCGGAGTAGTTCCGGAGGTAGTTGGGGAGAAGCAACCAGAGGCAGACGCACAGCGCGAAGCCGCAGCCGCGCGCAACGGCAGCCCAGCGTTTGCGTTCGTGTGGAGGCCGATTGCGGGCGAGCAGGCCGAGGGCGGTCCAGGTGGCGAGGGCCCCCAGCGCCACGAGAACCTTACTGCAGAAGCTGATCAGCGTTACGCCATAGCCGTCGATCAGGCGCCTCCAGATCAGCGCCGGGGCGGCCATCTGCAGCAGCGCGAAGATGCCCAGCAGCGTGGCGGCGAGCAGGGCTTGATTCAGTAGCAGATTGCGCAGGTACATTGCGGCGGCGGCCAGTGTGTCGCCGCTGCTTATCCCCGACCGCGGCACCAGGAAGGACACATACCGGCGCAGGAAGTGAATGGGATTGGGCTCCAGGTAACGCCGGAAGCCGGCACGGGCGGGCAGATCCAAGCCGGGTGATGCGCTGTCGGCGGAGAGTTGGGACTCCACCTTGTCGAATCCCACGCGGGCGGTCCAGCCGGTGAGCCAGCCGAGAATGTATCCGCCGCCGGAGACGCCGGAAATGTAGTGAGCCTGACGCAGGAAGCCGCTGCGGGCCAACGCCTGGATGAGGCCAAGATTGACGGAGGCGCTGCGGATCCCGCCCCCGGAGAAAGCCACGCCAAGATGTTCTGGAGCCGCGGCCTGGATCGGCGTCTTCTCGCCCGGCGGAGGAATCGGGTTCAGCCGGTCGCGAACATCCCGGTCCGCACAGAGAGCGCGGATTTGCTGCGCCTCGCGAGCGATGACTTCCTTGATGGCGAAGGCTTTCGGGTTCGGCGGGGGCAAGTCCGGCGGCGGCGGCACGGTGGGGCGGAGTATGCATTTTACTGCCTGCCAAAGGGTCCCGGATTGCGAGTTTGGCGCATCTGTCATTCCTGCCCCCTCCTCCGCGACGTGCACGCGCTGAGCTGATTTGAAGACGATTCCGGCGACCCCGATTCTGCTACCCAACAGAGCTGGAATGACCCCGATGCTAGCATCGCCGGTTCGGGGAAGGCGCGCCCCGGGCGATTATTTTTTGTTGCCGCAGTGCACCATCTGGGCGCGATGGGTTGGATCTGGTCTGGTGGCCATTGGTGTTGTGGGCTCCATCGCGCACGTCTTCGCGCGGCCAATATCCCGTGCTCACCTGAATCTGCGATAGTCTCGGTTCGGGCGGAAACAGGCGCATTGCAGGGCATGCGCGCCGTGCGACTCATGTTTCTGTGTACAATTCCCGGCATGAAACGCGCCTGTTTTGTCCTGTTGCTAGCGTCCGCTGCTCTTGCACAGTCTCCGTCCGCCGCGACCGACTCTCTGCGCCAGGGTTTTCTCCACCCGCCCGAGAGTGCGCGGCCTCGCGTATGGTGGCACTGGATGAACGGCAACATCTCTAAGGAAGGCATCCGGCTGGACCTAGAATGGATGCACCGGGTCGGCATTGGCGGCTTCCAGAACTTCGATGCGGCGTTGGCGACGCCGCAGGTTGTCGACAAGCGCCTAGCCTACATGACGCCGGAGTGGAAAGACGCCTTTAAATACGCGACCACACTGGCGGACCAACTGGGACTGGAGGAAGCTATCGCCGGATCGCCCGGCTGGAGCGAAACTGGCGGCCCGTGGGTGACCGGACCACAGGCCATGAAGAAGTATGTATGGAGCGAGACCGTGGTGGAAGGCGGAAGGCATTTCACCGGCACTCTGGATCATCCGCCTGAGGTGACGGGACCGTTTCAGAATCTTCCTGTCGCCAATCCAGCAACCTTCAAGGAGCCGCAGTTCTATGCCGATAGCGCTGTAGTCGCGTATCGGGCGGCAGAGAGCGATGTGCCGCTCGAATCGCTGCATCCGGTGGTTACGTCAAGCGGCGGGGCCATCGATGCGGCAATGCTCTCCGATGGCGACCTGGCACGCACCGTCACTTTGCCCAGGGCTAGCGAAGCAAGCGGCAAGGCGTGGATTCAATTCGCGTTTTCGCTGCCGCAGACCATTCGCTCATTGACCATCGCAACGAGTGGAGGTGGGCCGGCGGGTCCCGAGGCTGCCCTGGAGGCGAGCGACGATGGGGGAAACTTCCGGGTAGCCGCCGCCGTCCCCAGCGGAAGGACCCCGGAGCGCACCATCTCGTTCGCACCGGTCACTGCGAAATACTTCCGGGTTACTTTTCAGAGCCCCCCAACGCCAATGGGGGTGACGCGCCAGGCGTCTGCGCCGATTTCGATCGCCGAACTGGAACTGCATCCTGGCGCACGCGTCAACCATTTCGAGGAGAAAGCTGCATTCCGTCAGGTACCGGATCTCTACGGTTTTGCGACGCCGGAGCTGACGAGTGCGGATGCCATCCGGAAAAGCGATGTGATCGATCTGACGGCGAAGATGCATCCCGATGGCACGCTGGACTGGACGCCGCCCGCAGGCAGATGGGTCGTGCTGCGCATCGGCTATTCGCTGCTGGGGATCACCAATCACCCGGCGACCGCAGAAGCCACCGGGCTGGAGGTCGACAAGCTGAACTCGACGTACGTGAAGAACTACATGGATGGCTATCTCAATAGCTATCGCGATACGGTCGGGGCAAACATGATGGGCAAGCGTGGCATTCGGTATGTCGTCACCGACAGCTGGGAGGCAGGCGCTCAGAACTGGACCGACAACATGATCGCGGAGTTCCGCCAGCGCCGGGGGTACGACCCGATGCCATGGCTGCCGGCGCTGAGTGGCCGCGTGGTGGAGAGTGCGCAAGCCAGCGACCAGTTTCTGTGGGACCTGCGCAAGACGATTGCGGACCTGACCGCAGACGAACACTACGGTCAGGTGGAAGCATCGCTGAAGCAGCGCGGCATGGGCCACTACGGCGAATCGCACGAGTCGGGCCGCGCCTTTATTGCGGACGGCATGGAGGTGAAGAAGCTCGACGACATTCCCATGGGTGCGATGTGGACGCAGCCGTTGGGTGTGCACAACGAGCTCTATCGCTACGACGCGGACGACCGCGAATCCGCATCGGTCGCGCACATCTACGGACAGAACCTGGCAGCGGCAGAATCGATGACCGCGAGGATCGACAGTGCATGGGCGTGGTCGCCGGCCACGCTGAAACCGACTGCGGACCAGGAGCTGCTGAATGGCATCAACCGCATCGTCGTTCACGAGTCGGCCCACCAGCCGCTGGTCGGCGTGGGCAAAGCGCCGGGACTGACGCTGGGGCCGTACGGCCAGTGGTTCAACCGGAACGAGACCTGGGCGGATGAAGCCGGCCCATGGGTGGACTACCTCGCGCGCAGCAGCTATCTGCTGCAGCAGGGCCGCTTCGCAGCCGACCTGCTGTACTTCTATGGAGAGGACTCCAACCTGACCGCTATCTTCGCCGACAAGGCGCCGGATGTACCTGCGGGCTATGGCTTCGACTACGTCAACGCCGATGCCTTGATCCATGCAGTCAGAGTTGAGAATGGACAACTGGCAACCCACAGCGGCATGCGCTACCGCCTGCTGGTGCTCGACCCATACAGCCGGCACATGTCGCTGCCGGTGCTGCGCGCCATCCATTCCCTGGTGGCCGCGGGTGCGGTTGTCGCTGGGCAGAAGCCCACCGACACGCCGAGCCTTGCTGACGATCAGGCAGAGTTCAAGCGGCTGGACGATGAAGTCTTCGGCGATGGCACCGGTGTGCATGACGTCGGCAAAGGGGAGGTGTACGCGGGTGAGGATGCAGCCTCTGCGGTGAAGATGCTCGACATAGAGCCGGACTTTGACCACACGAAGCCCGAGGCGGATACGCGTATCGAGTTTGTCCATCGCAAGCTGCCCAACGGAGACATCTACTTCCTCGACAATCGCAACCAGCGCGACGAAACCTTTGAGGCAACCTTCCGCATCACCGGGAAAGCGCCTGAGTTGTGGCATGCGGAGACTGGCAAGACGGAGCCGGCTTCCTACACCATCGCCAACGGCCGGACGACGGTGCCGCTCCACCTTGAGCCCTGGGGCACGGTTTTTGTTGTCTTCCGCAAGGCCGCGACCGCGCCTTCTCTCACACTGCCTCATGTGGTGGAAAAGCAGCTGGCTGCGCTGGATGGGCCATGGAACGTCAGCTTTCAACCGGACCGCGGCGCGCCTGCATCGATCACGCTCGACAAGCTGATCTCCTGGAGCGATAGTGCGGATGCGGGCGTGAAGTATTTCTCCGGTAAAGGCACGTATACCCGCATGGTTCAGGTTCCGGCAGCGTGGTTCCAGCCCGGCGCAAAACTCTGGCTCGATCTGGGCGATGTGAAGAACCTCGCCTCGGTCACGGTGAACGGCAAGCCTCTCGGGATCGTCTGGCATGCGCCGTATCGCGTCGACGTTACCGCCGCACTCAAGCCCGGAGCGAATACGCTCAGCGTTATGGTGATTAACGCTTGGGTCAATCGTCTGATCGGCGACCAGCAACCCGGTGCAACGAAATATACCTATGCCGACATTGCCCCGTACAAAGCAGACTCGCCGCTGCTGCCCTCAGGGTTGCTCGGCCCAGTGGTGTTCGTCAGCGCAGTTGCGAAGTAGGAGCATCTCAGGCAACCGCGACCGCTGAAGAAAGGCCTTTCGGTCCCCGAATAGGCTAGAATTCTAGCCTCTTGTTTTCGCGTACGACAATGGGATTGACCATGGAGGTGTTGCCCGATGAGAGCGTTCTCGATCCGCGTGTCCTGCGTGCTTGCCGCCCTGGTTCTGTTTGCCGGGGATGGGCATGCACAGACCGTCGCGATTACATGTTTCCCGTCAAGCCGTGCCGTGGGTGTCAATCCAGACACGCATCTGGTGCTGACCTTTGCCAGTGCTCCGACGATTGGCAAATCTGGTCAGGTCCGCATCTACGACGCGGCTGCCCATCATCTTGTGGATACCCTCGACCTGAGCATCCCCGCAGGCCCCGACCCCACTCGCCGCGTCACTGCCGCGCCCGCGCCTGCGCGCGTCGCGGATGCTAACGCCCCCACATCGCCTACCACCACCACGCCAGCGGTGAGGACGACGCCCGCCGATCTGCACAATTACCAATTGACCACCATCGGCGGGTTGGCAGACTTCCACTTCTATCCCGTCATCGTGCATGGCAACGTGGCCACAATCTACCTTCACAACAACGTCCTCCAATACCACCGCAAATATGTTGTGCAGATCGATCCTGGCGTCCTGACGCCCGCCGCCGGAAACTTTGCCGGTTTCACAACCGACACCGCCTGGACTTTCAGCACCAAGGTTGCTCCGCCCGCAGCCAACGCCACCCGCGTGGTTGTTGCCGCCGATGGTACTGGCGACTTTTCGACCGTGCAGGGCGCAGTCGATTTTGTCCCTGACAATCCACCGCAGCGGGTCACCATCTTCATCAAGAACGGCACCTACGAGGAGATCGTCTTCTTCCGCAACAAGGCCAACATCACCTTCCGCGGTGAGGACCGCGACAAGGTGCAGATCGGCTACGGCAACAACAGCGCCTTTAACCCGCCCATGCCCGGGCCCTCCCGCCGCTGCGCTTTCTCTGCCTACGACTCTACCGGCATCGAGTTCATCGACTTTTCCGTCAGCAACTATGCCTATGGACAGGCGGAGGGCCTGCTCGTCTCCGGCTCGAAAAACATCGTCAGCCATGTGAACATCAAGGGCTCCGGCGACGCGCTCAACCTTCGTGGCTCGGTCTATCTTACCGACAGCAGGATTATCGGCGACGGCGACACCATTCTCGGCGTCGGCCCCGCCTTCTTCAACCACTGCGAGCTATCGTCCATCGGACCCTTTATGTGGATTCGCAACACTGACGCCAACCATGGGAACGTCTTTCTAAACTGCACCTTCACCGCGATTGCGCGCCCGCTGCCCTGGACACAAACCACTCCCGCCCCGGGGACCGGGGCCGCTCCCGCGCCCGCGCCCAGCGCAACCACCTCAGCCGCGCCCGCTGCTGCGACTCGCCCGGCTGTCTCCGCCGTGCTCGCTCGCCTGCCCAACAATCATGGGCTCAATTATCCTTACGCCGAAGCGGTGCTGATCAACTGCCACCTGAAGGGCATCCCGGCCATTGGCTGGGGTCCGATCGACGACGACACCTCCCATCTGCACCTCTGGGAGTTCAATTCGACCGATCTCGATGGCCATCCTATCGACGTCTTGCAGCGCCACCCTGTGTCGAAGCAACTGACCATGCCGCAGGATGCCGAAACGATCGCCAACTACAGCAATCCCGCGTTCGTATTGGGTGGATGGAATCCCGTCGTCGACCAGTAATTCAACCTCACTGCAATGCGGCTTGGGTTGCTGATACGGCGCAGCCGCCGGTACCGCCGGAGGTGGCGCAGGTCTGGTTCAGGAGCGTCGAGAAATAGATGTTGGACGCCCCTGAAGCGCCGTTGTCCACCACAATTCCGCTGGTGCCGCCGGCCTCCTGCAGCGCCCCATTGGGTGTGGCGCTGCTGGAAACGGTGCCACTGATGATAGGAGCGGTGAAGCCCATGATGCAGCCAATGCTGACACTCTGGTTGGGGCAGGGATTCGTGGCGAATTGCGCGCCGAACCCGAGCACGCCCAGGAAGAGGTAGTCCGTGCCCTGACTGGCCGTGCAATTGTCGACGCCGTCGTTACAGAATTCGGTCACGGGAGGGCCTGCCGCGTAGAAGCCGTCCGTGTAGTTGGTGGCGACCGTCGGGCCGGCCGTGGCACTGCCCGTAGTCATCACATTGCTGGTGATCGTGATCGCGTACAGTGTGTTGTTTTGCGGGCCGGTGCCGCCAACCACATAGAGATGGCCGCTGGGTGAGCCGTCCGACGTGAAGTACTGGTTGTCAAAGCTGCCCGACATCAGGTATTCATAGCCCGCCCCCACGGTCGCCTCCTTGCCAGTGGCAGCGGCGGTGAAGCCTATGGGAAACTGGAAGACGGCCGCGCACGGGCCGCTCGCACAGTTGGTGGACTTATCGGCCCCGACGAACGCGTAGACCGTGCCGGCACTCGAGTCCAGCATGGGACCGTCATAAATGCCAAGGTTATAGTCCAGTTGGGCGGATTGCACGACCGCACCAGAGCTTGCGCTGACGGAGTAGAGATAGCCGCATTGGCCCTCTAGCGATACCACCCCCGGTTGGCAGGGGGAGGAGCTACCGGCCAAATAGTCGCCCACAAAAATGTTGCCGCTGATCGAATCATAGACCGGGCTGGAGAGGGACGCGGCGGTGGAGGGATTGACTGTCACCGGCCATGGGCTGGTGGTCGTCTCCGCAGGCGTGCCGGCCGAGAAGATGTTTGTGAACCTGTGAAGTTTTCCGGCGTCGTCGCCCACGTAGGCCGTTCCGGACTCATAGTCGATGAAGGGCGAAGAGTTGCTGTCGCTCGGGCTTCCACTGAGGGTGATGGTGATCATGCAGGGCGCAGTGCAGTTCGGATACGAGCTATTCGAAGCCAACGTAGTTGGGCCGGTGACGGTCCCAACTGGAGGGGTCCATTTCAAAAGCACCAGATCGGCGTGGGCTGTCGCGCTGTCCGTCTGGACAAATGCCACCTGGGTGCCATCCAGGGAAAGCGAAACCGAGGTAATGGCGGTCCCGCCGGTGTTGTATTCCCAATAGATCGAGGGCCGGGAGGCGCAGCCGCTATAGAGCTGATTGAAAGCGATGATGGTGGCCTGCGCAGAGGACCCCTGCAGACCCGTGTTGTACGCGGCAAAGTCGGCACTGCAACTCGCGGCAGTGCCGGTAAAGGTAGCAGGGAAGTGGCCGAGGCCGACACCGCCGCTACTGCCTATGGTTTCGCTCCAGTCTCTTTGGAAGCGATTCGTCCTCTGCGACGCGTTCGGGTTGGCCGCGGTTTCGCGAAATGGAACAAGGAAGTCCGGCGGCCGCGATCGGGGCGGGACCAGCGCGCGCGCCAGGCCGCGGGGCAGCACTCCGCCGGGAAAGTCCTCCTCCGTGCTGGGCGTTGCAACTCCATGGCCGGCCTCGGTCACCCCTGGTATATCCGGAGGAAGCAGGGCACTCCCATCCGGGGGCGCAGGTCGGGGAACGGCCCGGAACTCCGTTCCGGTTTCGTTTCGCTTCAGCTGCTGGATGGTGTAGCGGGGATCGTTCATGATCCTGAACCAGCGATCGTAAGTGCCGTCGTGTACGGCCTGCTCGATCGTACCCGGATGCGAAAAGATAACGTGATGGTGGGTCCAGTCGGAGGCTACGCCGAAAGGCTGAGCTTCCTGACCCATCAACGACAGAGCCGCTCCTGGCACTGTCGCCAAAGCGACAAGCGTCACCAGTATTCGAGAACACGAGGCTGGTGAATTCTTCATACTTGCTGATCCGGGCGTTCTTCGCCGGGTTCTGCCCTTGGCTAGATCTAGTTACTGCTATGCTTCTCTCACCATGCGGTATTGAAGACAAGATTGTAGGCATTGACCGTGCCAATGCCGGTGGCAAAGTCCCAGCCGGGGGTGGCATAGAAGGCTGGCGCGTAGGCATTCGGGGCAGTGGTGACAGAGACCTCTGTCGCACAGGTCGCTCCTGATCCACCCCCACCGGTTAGCGTGCAACCAGCACCGCCCGCGTATCCTGCACCGGAAGCAGTAAAAGCGATGGAAGTCACTCTTCCTCCGCTGACGGTAGCCGTGCAGGTTCCGGCTTGTGTGCCGCCAGCGTAGATGGCTCCACCGGTAGGCGAGAGATACGTTTTGCTGGTGGCGGGCGCGCCAAGGGTGCAGGTGGGCGCACTGGTGTAGCCGGATCCGGCCGAGATCACCGAAACCGAGGCGACCCGCTCTGCGCTCAGCACTCCGTTCGTCCCGGAGGGTATGTAGCAGGGTCTGTCCGATCCGTTTTGGAGGCAGTCTACATCGATGTCGCCCTGGGTGATGTCGTAGAAGGCGCAGGCGGCGGCCAAACCCGGGCGCGGCGGTTGGTTAATGGAATAGCAGGCGCTGTTGCCAGTCGGGCCAAATTCAGCCTTCGCAATCTGATAGTAGATGGGGTTGGGATTGCCCGCCCTTATGTTCCACTTCTGGTTGACCAACGCCTGGATGCCAGCCATCAGCGGCGCCGAAAAAGATGTTCCGCCAAAGCCGCTCCACGTTGGAGTCGACGCCAGAGGGTTGGGTGGGTCGGTGCAGGCGACGGCGCCTTGAGATCCGTAGTTGCCCGTGTCAGACCAGCAGATGACGAAGAAATGGCCCCAGGATCCGTTGCTGGCGAACAGCGAGACATCCGGCAGGTCGCGCACGCCGTCCGCCGGATTGCCGAAGATGCCCGCCTGCCATGACGGCTTGGCGTACCCGGCGCAGCCAGTAGTGACATATCCATTGGTGCTCGCCCCGTTTGCGCAGCCGCTGGGGCCTCCGCTGCCGCCGCCGATACTAAGGTAAGCGCTGCCACTGGTGGCCGTAGAACTGTTGCAGAAACCGCCTGAGCCATAGGTGTTTGCGAATCCGTAGTAGTCGCTGAAGAGCCAACTCGCGCAGGAGTCGTTCCAGGGAATCTCGGGGATGTACGACTTCGCATTTCCATCGGTGAAGGAGTTGGTGGAATTCCAATACGTGCCAATCGGAATCCCAGCCTTGCTGGAGTTATAGGTATCTTCAAAATCCGTTCCGCCCACAGCTACGTTGTAAGGAGTGGAGCCCCAGCCCGTCACCCCGATGCCGAAGTACCCATAGTCGTAACCAGCACTACAACTGGTGGAGAGTTGGTCGCCCGAGGAGACAAACACCGAAACCCCACCAGCCGCGGCCGATTGGAACGCGCTGTAGAAGGCGGCGTTGCCGGCTTGCGTGCTTCCAGCTTCGCATTCGCCGTAACTCATGCTGATGACAGAGGGAGGGTTGCCCGCGCTCACCAGGTTTTCCAGGGCGATCAGGCCCCCGAAGGTGCTGACCGACGCGCCGCTGCTGCACGAGGCCGCCTCGACGGTTGCTCCCGGCGCTATCGCCAGGACAGCATCGACGTCAATGTTCGCCTCGCCCTCGTCCGCGTTTGGGCTTGCCGGGGCGGTGCAGTTGTTGCCTGCGTTGGGGTGGGTATTCGTCCAACTGCCGCCATAGGGGGCAAGACCGAAGGTTGTTTGGTAGGTCGTCGGGTCCGTGCTCCAGGGCATGGCATCCTCGACGACCACGATGGTCTGCCCCTGGCCGTAAATGCCCTGCCGGTAGACCGGGGCCAGGTTGTAGATGGTTTGCAGGTCAGCAGGCACCACCAGGTTGCTGGTGCTGGCCCCGTTCGAGACCTGGTATTGCGTTCGAGGCAGCAGGTACGAGTGCGGCTTGAAGTTGTGCATCGAGACCACGCCCAGTACGGCAGACGCTATCGCTGCAGGAATCTGCGGATCGGTCATGTTGGCGAAATGCTGCTCGCCGCCGACGTCCAGGCGGTGAATCTCAGTGTGGAAGGCCTCGCGAATTTCGCCGGCCGTGCCAGAAAAATCGATGACCCGGTGGTTGGGATAAACGTACCCGACCGTAAACCCGTGCGATGTCAGCCATCCCGTTACAGTATCGACGTCTTCCTGAGCCAGACCGTAGGTTTGCCCTTGTTCCTCGGGGGTCAGCCAATGGTGGAAATTGGGAGAGGATTTGTCCGTAAGGGAGTCAATGTATTGCTCGAATTCCTGCTCCAACTCAGGTGGCCGATTCAAAAGGAGCAGCATGTGCTCCATGGGAAAGTCGTCCTCCACCCGACCGCGATCCGTGTCGGCGTTGGCTTCACTGCGCGTATTACCCGCCAATCGGACCAGGCGTTCCTCGTCAACAGGCTGGGTGACCAGAACGCGCGCACGCCGCGCCTGCTGGGCGGCACACACGGGGGAGACCCCGCAGAGGGGAATCAGACCGACGAGAGCGATGGCAACGGCAACTAATCCGAGTTTTCGGATCATGGGTCTTCTCCCGGGGAAGACTACAGTTGTGGCGAGGTGGCCTGCTCGGTATTTTGCACCATGGAGACTGGTAGTGTAACGCAAGTAGATGGACTCAGGGCAGCCGAGTCAGGATGCTGGAGTGACTGTAGATCCGATGCTCTATCTGGCGCTGGATACTTCCGAAGACGGAAGGTATTGAGCCGCCAACGCGGCAAAAGCTTCCACCTGTTGGCTCGCCCATCCGGGGTCGCGTTGGAGTTCTGCGGCCAGTATCCTTGCGGTCTCGGGCGCCATTCGGATGGCCGCCCTCGCATTCAAAAAGAGAGCCCGGGTTCGGCGGGCGAGAACGTCTTCAACCGTCCGCGCCATCTCCTTGCGTGCCGCCCAGACAACCTCGGCGGCGATGTAGGGCAGATCCGGGTCCAGCCGCGCTGCCAGCCTGGGATCGTCCCGGGTCAGCGCCAGAATCTCCTCCGCATCGGACCCATAGACGGTGAGAGAGCCGAGCAACTCCGGATGCTGGTGATAGCCGTGTACATGCAGATTGGCGGTCACGCACGGCGACTCCTTAAACCCTCCCAGGGTAATCGCATGGTTTACACAGTCCTCCGCCATGCGGCGGTAAGTCGTCCATTTTCCTCCGGTGATCGTCAGCAAGTTCGAGTCGTCGATATGAATCGTGTGGTCGCGCGAGAGGGATGAGGGCCTATGGTTGCCCGGGGCTTTGACCAGCGGACGAATGCCGACGTAGATACTCAGGATGTCATCTCGTTTCGGTGGGCGGCTCAGATAGCGGCTTGCGGTCTCCATGATGAACGCGATCTCTTCTTCAAATGGGCGAGGTTCGTAGGATGGCGTGTCGATTGGCGTGTCTGTCGTGCCAATGATCGTGTGCTCGTGCCAGGGGATGGCAAAGATGACTCGACCGTCTCTGGTGTGGGGTACCAGGAGGGCAACACCTCCGCGCAGGAAAGACCCATCGAAGACGAGATGCACCCCCTGGCTCGGGCTGATCATGGCTTCGGCATTGGGTTCGGCGAGCCGGCGCACCTCGTCGGTGAAAATTCCGGTTGCGTTGATCACCACTTTCGCGCTTAGGCGAAAGCGCTCTCCGGATTCGCGGTCCTCAACGACCACGCTCGTTACAAAGCCGTCGGAGTTCTTTGGCAGCTCGACTGCAGCGGCATAGTTCAACACCGTGGCTCCGTGATCGGCCGCGGTCGCTATCAAATGAGTCAGCAGTCGCGTGTCGTCGAACTGACCATCGTGATAGCCAACTCCACCCTTCAGGCCGTCCTGCTGAATCGTCGGAAGTTTTTCCAGCGTCTCCTGGCTGGAGAGGATTCGTGACTTGGCGAAGCCATACTTGCCGGCGAGAAGGTCGTACAACCTCAGGCCCATGCCATAGAAGGGAGACTCCCACCAGGAGTATGTAGGCACTACCAGCAGCAGGTCATGTACCAGGTGGGGAGCGTTCTGCAGCAACAGTCCTCTTTCTTTCAGCGCCTCGATCACTAGAGAGACGTTGCCCTGTTCCAGGTACCGCACCCCGCCATGAATAAGTTTTGTGGCGCGGCTGGAAGTCCCTTTGCCAAAATCCTCGCGCTCTACCAACAGCACGTCAAAGCCGCGAGTCGCTGCGTCGACGGCTACTCCAGCACCGGTCGCGCCGCCACCAATCACGATGATGTCCCACGGGGCGGAATGCCCCTTCAAACGCTTAATCATCCCTTCGCGATTCATGCTTGCTCCCAATTCCAACACCGGATCCGGCCAGCCGCGTCCTTCAATTTCGCATATAGTCTGCTGCCCCGACGCAATCTTCTTTGGAATCAATACCTGACCTGCCGAGGCTTCTCTGTAATGCAATGCCCCATGCCACCGCCCTTCTCTGCCGCACTCAAACAAGCTAACCTAAGTTGACCGATGGCAAAGGCGGCGGATGGCTACGATATTCGCCCGGTCGCTGCCAACAAAGTGTCCATGAGGCCCAGCGGTGCAAATTCGCCACGAGGGCTAACCTCTTTGTTCGTGTTGTCCGTCACATCAGTTTTTGGTGGAAGCGCATAGTCTTGCAGGTGATGTGACACGCGTTTGGTGACAGAGAGGAACATCTGGGACCTCGCGGGTGCGTCGTTTCGTTTGCCGCACCTACGTCCTCTAGAGCCTTTCATACACCTGCTTTCGACGCGCTGCCCTTGCAGATTACGGTCAGGATGAAAATGGCAAAACATATTGATGTGACGGAACTGATTCTTCGCGACGCCCATCAGAGTCTGATGGCGACGCGCATGGCCATGGAAGACATGGTCCCCGCCTGCGCGGACCTGGACCAGGCGGGTTTCTGGTCGGTCGAGTGCTGGGGCGGCGCGACGTTCGACTGCCTGCATCCGCTTCCTCAATGAGGACCCGTGGGAGCGGCTGCGGACCTTTCGCAAGCTGATGCCGAACACCCGGCTGCAGATGCTGCTGCGCGGGCAGAACCTGCTGGGCTACCGCCACTACGAAGACACGTGGTCGACCGCTTCGTCGAGAAGGCCGCCGAGAACGGCATGGACGTCTTCCGCGTCTTCGACGCGCTCAACGACATCCGCAATCTGCGGCGCTGCAGTTGCTGCCGTGAAGAAGGCCGGCAAGCACGCCCAGGGCACCATCTGCTACACCATCAGCCCGCTGCACACCGCCGACGCAGTTTCGTGGAGATGGCGGAGAGGCTGCTCGACCTGGGCTGCGACTCCATCTGCATCAAGGACATGGCGGCGCTGCTGAAGCCGCAGCCGGCCTACGACATTGTGAAAGGCATCAAGGAGGCCTGCGGCGAGCAGACCCGCGTGCACGTGCATGTGCACGCCACCACCGGCGTCACGCTGGTCAGCCTGATGAAGGCCATCGAAGCGGGCGCCGACTGCGTGGACACCGCCATCAGCTCGCTCAGCCTCGGGCCGGGGCACAACCCCACCGAGAGCCTGGTCGAGATGCTGGACGGGCACCGGGTTCACCACCAACCTCGACAAGCAGCGGCTGCTCAACCTGAAGCACTACTTCAAGAAGATTCGCCCGCGCTACACGGAGTTCCTCTCCAACATCACCGGCGTGGAGACGGAGATCTTCGACAGCCAGATTCCCGGCGGCATGATCTCCAACATGGAGAGCCAGCTCAAGCAGCAGGGCGCAGGCGACCGGATGAAGGAAGTGCTGGAGGAGGTGCCGCAGCGTGCGCAAGGATGCCGGCTACCCGCCGCTGGTCACGCCCTCCAGCCAGATCGTCGGCACGCAGGCGGTCTTCAACGTGATGATGGGCCGCTACAAGGTGCTGACCGGCGAATTCGCCGACCTGATGCTGGGCTACTACGGCGAGACCATCGGCCCGCGCGATCCGGCGCTGGTCGAGCAGGCCGCGAAGCAGGCCAAGAAGCAGGCCATCGACGGTCGGCCGGCCGATCTGCTGAAGCCGGAGTGGCACGAGCTGCGCACGGCAGCGCTCGAACTGAAGGGCTGCGACGGCTCCGACGAGGACGTGCTGACCTACGCCATGTTCCCGCAGGTGGCGCCGAAGTTCTTCGCCACCCGAGCGCAGGGCCCCAAGAACCTTGGCAAAGATCCGCAAGCGAAGCCTGCCGCGGCCGCGCTGCGCATGCCGCTGGCAATGGCAACGGCAACGGTCCGGTGAGCGAGCCCGTTACGTACGACGTGAAGCTCAACGGAACCACGCACAAAGTGACTGTTTCCCCAGCATAAAGAGAGTGAATGATGCCGACTTTAGAAGAGAAAGCAACAAGTCCAATGCAGAAGAAGATCGCTGACCTGAAAGAGCGCCGCGCGAAGGTAATGCTCGGCGGCGGCGCCGACAAGCTCGAGAAGCAGCACAAGGCGGGCAAGCTGACCGCGCGCGAGCGCATCGACGCGCTGGTCGATCCGGACAGCTTCGAGGAGAGCGGGCTGTTCGCCGAACACCGCGCCACCCTGTTCGGCATGGAAGGGAAAGAGATGCCGGCGGATGGCGTCGTCACCGGCGCGGCATCGATTGCGCGGCCGGCTGGTGCACCTGGCCAGCCAGGACTTCACGGTGGCGGGCGGCTCGGCCGGCGAGGTGCATTCCATCAAAGTCGCCGAGATCATGAAGCAGTCGCTGAAGACCGGCTCGCCGTTCATCTTCATCAACGATTCCGGCGGCGCGCGCGTGCAGGAAGGCATCGACTCGCTCTCCGGCTACGGCAAGGTCTTCTACACCAACGTGATGCTGTCCGGCGCGGTGCCGCAGATCTCGCTGATCTGCGGCCCGTGCGCGGGCGGCGCGGCCTACAGCCCGGCGCTGACCGATTTCATCATCCAGACGCGCCAGGCGCAGATGTTCATCACCGGCCCGCAGGTCATCAAGCAGGTCACCGGCGAGAACGTTACCGCGGAGCGAGCTGGGCGGCGCCGACGCGCACATGGCCCAGTCGGGCGTGATCCACTTCATCGCCGAAGACGACCGCCACGCCATGCGACTCTGCCAGAAGCTGCTGAGCTTCCTGCCCTCGAACAACCTGGAAGATCCGCCGCAGACGGAAGGCGACCGCCAACGTGGATGCGGACCCCGAGCTCGGACGAGATCGTCCCGACGGACGACAAGAAGAGCTACGACGTCCGCGAAGTGATCGACCGGCTGGTGGACTTCGGCGATTTCCTGGAAGTGCAGGCGGGCTACGCCACCAACATCGTGGTCGGTTTCGCGCGCATCGCCGGGCGCAGCGTCGGCATCATCGCCAACCAGCCCGCGGTGCTCGCCGGCGTGCTGGATATCAACGCGTCCAACAAGGCCGCGCGCTTCATCCGCTTCTGCAATGCGTTCAACATCCCGCTGGTGACGTTCGTCGACGTGCCCGGATTCCTGCCGGGCGTGGAGCAGGAGCACGGCGGCATCATCCGCCACGGCGCCAAGATGCTGTTCGCCTACTCGGCCGCGACGGTGCCGAAGATCACGGTGATTCTGCGCAAGTGCTACGGCGGCGCTTACCTGGCCATGTGCGGCAAGGACCTGGGCGCGGACCGCGTGTTTGCCTGGCCCACCGCCGAAGTCGCCGTCATGGGCGCGGAAGGCGCGGCGGAGATCGTCTTCCGCAAGGAGATTCACGAAGCCGAAGGACAAGAAGGCCAAGCGCGCAGAATTGATCGAGCGCTACCGCGAGGCCTTCTCGAATCCCTACGTCGCGGCCGGCCGGCGGCTGGTGGACGCGGTGATCGAGCCGTCGCTGACCCGGCGCCACGTGGCGCAGGCGCTCGAATACCTGCACACCAAGCGGGAACTGCGGCCGCCGAAGAAGCACGGGTTGATGCCGCTGTGAGAGGCATGATGACAGGAACCGACGTAATACAGGAAACGGCTACGAAGTTGAGCGAGTCTGCTCGCAATCCCGAACTCGACCAACTGTTCGCGGCGCTCGAGGACATACGGTCGCAGATTGTGGTCCTGTCGGAGCGCGTGACCGGAATCGAGGGGCTGGTCGGGCCCGCACAACAGCGGGCGGTGCCGGCCGCGAAGACAGAAATTGCGGAGGCGCCTGCAACTAAGTCCTCCGTGGCGGTTGAGGCGGGCATCACCGAAGAGGAACTGCTTGCCATCTCCGCCGCTCTTGCGGCCTGGCTGGGAGTGCAGCCGCACATTCGCCAGATCCGCCTGATCCGCACCAGCGGTTGGGCGCAACAGGGCCGCGTGACCATTCAGGCGTCGCACGGGTTGAACCACTAAATAAAGACAGCTAAGAATAATGAGCCAATGAAACTAAAAATCACGATCGATAACAAGAACTATGAAGTGGATGTGAGGTCGCAGAACCCGAAGTTGCCGGCCATGCGCGTCTCCAGACCGTTGAATCCGCGGCGGTTCGTACGCCGGTCGCGGTGGCCTCCGCCGCTCCCGTGGATGCTACGCCGGTAGTCGAAGGCAAGGTGTGCCGCAGCCCGGTCTCGGGCATCGTGGCCAGGGTCGTGGCGCAACCCGGACAAACGCTGCAGGTCGGCGATGTTCTGCTGGTGCTGGAAGCCATGAAGATGGAGACCAAGATCACCGGCGCCATGTCGCGGGCAAAGTGGCGGCAATCAAGGTGAAAGCCGGAGACAGCGTGCAGGCCGGCCAGGTTGTGGTGGAGTTTGAATAATGAGTGCAGAACTGGAACAAGTCCCGGGTTTTCTGTTCTTCGATCATGTCGCCGTCTCCGTCAGAGCCGGCGAACTGGAGCCGCAAGTTGCGGCCTACAAAGCCATGGGCTTCAAGGAGGTGCATCGCGAGGACGTGCTAGGCAGCGACCAGGTGCGCGAAGTGCTGCTGCAGGTCGGCGACGGCCCCAACCTGGTGCAGTTGCTGGAGCCGCTCACTCCTGAATCGCCAGTGGCGAAGCAGATCGGAAAAGAACGGCGGCCGCGGCGGTCTGGCGCATGTTGCGCTCCGCGTGGCCGATATCCAGAAGGCCTTCGACTACCTGAAAGCGAACGGCTTCAAGATCATCGACAAGCGCCGCGCAAAGGTTCGCGCGGAACCACGGTATTCTTCGTGCATCCCAAGACGACCGAGGCGGCTGCGTTCGGGTATCTGCTCGAGGTAGTCCAGGAGGGGTCGCATGCCTGACGAATCCGACGCTCGCACTGGCACGGAAATTCTCAACCTGGGCCAGGACTTCCCTCCAGTCCCGACGGCGGCCTGGGAAGCCGCGATTCGAAAGGACCTGAAGGGCGCGGATTACGAGAAGAAGCTGGTCTGGCGCACGGACGAAGGCGTCATGGTGCGCCCGTACTACCGCAGCGAAAACATCGCCGATCTCGCTGAGCAGACGGGATCGGTCCCGGGCCGGTTTCCCTTCGTGCGCGGCACTGGCAAGGCGTGGAAGATCGATCAGCAGAGTGTTCCGGCAGCGGATGCCATTCGCGCCGACCTGGTGCTGGAATCCGGCGCGCACGCTGTTCAACAACTCGGGATTGCGCTCGCGGCCGGCGTTGAGAAGCTGGCACAGTTGTGCGAAGACCGGCCTGTTGATGTGGCTGCGCGCGAGATGGAATTCGTCTTCGCGGTCGGATCGACCTACTTCTTCGAAATCGCCAAACTGCGTGCGGCGCGCATGGTCTGGGCTCGTGCGGTCAAGGCGTTCGCTCCCTCCGACCCCGACTCCTGCCGGATGCACCTGCACGTCCGCACTGCGCGGCTGAACAAGAGCCTTTGCGATCCGTACACCAACCTGCTCCGCGTGACCACCGAAGCCATGTCCGCCGCGATTGGCGGCTGCGAGACGCTCACCGTCGAGCCGTTCGGGTTCGACGAGCATCTCGCGCTTGGGGTGCAGCTTGTTCTCGCGGAAGAAGCGCACCTGAACGCTGTGGCCGATCCAGCCGGCGGCTCCTATTACATCGAATCGCTGACCGCTTCGCTTGCGCGCGAAGCCTGGAAGCTGTTTCAGCGGATCGAGGCGGCAGGCGGGTACAGCAAGGCACTAGCCGCGGTCTGGCTGGCGGAAGAGATTGCGAAGACCCGCGCAGGTCGCGAGAAAGCTGTTTCGTCGCGGCGCAAGGCATTGGTGGGGGTCAACAACTATCCTGACCTGAACGAGAAGGCTCTGGAGATTCACGCACGAAGTGGAGAGTGGCGGTGCTCCGTTCCCACAGTTCCGTCTGGCGGAGCCATTCGAGAAAATCCGGCGAACGCACAGCTCGTCACGTACGGGAAGACGGGACGCGTTCCAAAGGTGCTGCTGCTGAAGCGCGGCGATGTGAAGATGCGCACCGCGCGCGCCAACTTTGCCTTGAATTTCTTCGGCTGCGCCGGTTTCGAGATCACCGAATCGGAAGACTATGCAGGAACCAAGGCCGACCTGATGGTCCTGTGCAGCTCCGATCCGGAGTATCTGCCGTTCGCGCAGGAGGTCTGCGCGGCGGTGCAGATTCCCGTGATCGTGGCCGGCAATCCGAAAGAGCAGATCGACGCACTGAAGGCCGCCGGGGTGCAAGGATTCATCCACGTCGGGAGTGACGCCGTCGAGACCCTGACGGACTGGCAGAACCGGCTAGGAGTGAGAATCTGATGAAACCTGACTTCTCCAAGATCGAGCTTGAACCAGCGCCGGAGCCGGCTGCCGCAGCACCAGCCGACGATCAGCCGGCGGCGTGGATGACGCCGGAACAGATTCCCATCAAGCCCTTCTATACAGCGGACGATCTTCACGCGATGGAGCATCTGGAGTACGCCGCGGGCGTTGCTCCGTATCTGCGCGGGCCATACTCCACCATGTACGCGATGCAGCCGTGGACCATCCGCCAGTACGCCGGCTTTTCCACCGCCGAGGAATCGAACGCCTTCTACCGGCGCAACCTCGCCGCCGGACAGAAAGGCCTGTCGGTCGCGTTCGATCTGGCCACGCATCGCGGCTACGATTCCGACAACGAGCGCGTGGTTGGCGACGTGGGCAAAGCCGGCGTGGCCATCGATTCGGTCGAGGACATGAAGATCCTCTTCGACCAGATTCCGCTGGACCAGATGTCCGTCTCGATGACCATGAACGGGGCGGTGCTGCCCATCATGGCCTTCTACATCGTCGCGGCGGAAGAGCAGGGCGTTCCCACCGAAAAGCTGAGCGGGACCATTCAGAACGACATTCTGAAAGAGTTCATGGTCCGCAACACCTATATCTATCCGCCGGCGCCGTCCATGAAGATCATCGGCGACATCTTCCGCTATCTGCTCGGCGAAGATGCCCAAGTTCAACTGCATCTCCATCAGCGGCTATCACATGCAGGAAGCGGGCGCGACCGCGGACATCGAACTGGGCTACACGCTGGCGGATGGGCTGGAATACATCCGCACGGGCATTGCCGCAGGACTGAGCATCGACGACTTCGCGCCGCGCCTCAGCTTCTTCTGGGCGATCGGCATGAACCACTTCATGGAGATCGCCAAGCTGCGCGCCGCGCGCGTCCTGTGGGCCAAGATCATCAAGGGCTTCAACCCGAAGAACCCGAAGTCCATGGCGCTGCGCACGCACTCGCAGACCTCCGGCTGGAGCCTGACCGCGCAGGATGTCTTCAACAACATCCCGCGCACCGCCGTCGAGGCGATGGCCGCGGTGCTGGGCCACACGCAGTCGCTGCACACCAACGCGCTCGACGAAGCCATCGCGCTGCCCAGCGATTTCTCGGCCCGCATCGCGCGCAACACCCAGATCTACCTGCAGGAAGAGACGGGCATCACCAAGGTCGTCGATCCATGGGCGGGCAGCTACTACGTCGAGAGCCTGACGCACGAGCTGATGCACAAGGCGTGGCATCACATCCAGGAGATCGAAACCCTGGGCGGAATGACCAAGGCGATCGAGACCGGCA
Organism: uncultured Acidobacteriaceae bacterium; assembly: GCA_963764735.1. Classification (GTDB taxonomy): domain Bacteria; phylum Acidobacteriota; class Terriglobia; order Terriglobales; family Acidobacteriaceae; genus Edaphobacter. The sequence goes on along the minus strand of CAVXTS010000002.1, from coordinate 1,786,302 downwards.
TTCCGAAGATGCGCATCGAGGAAGCCGCCGCGCGGCGGCAGGCGCTGATCGATTCCGGCCGCGAGACTATCGTAGGCGTGAACAAGTACAAACTGGAGCATGAAGACGTGCTTCCGGTGCGCGAGGTGGACAACCAGGCGGTGCGCGAATCGCAATTGCGCGCGGCTGGCTGAGATTCGCCGCACACGCGATTCAGCAGCGGTTGCCGCAGCCCTGGCCGCACTGACCGCGAGCGCGCAGAGCGGCGAAGGCAACCTGCTGGAGCTGGCGGTGAACGCGGCGCGCGTCCGGGCGACGCTGGGCGAGATTTCGTCCGCGCTGGAGAAGGTGTTCGGCCGCTACCAGGCCGTGAGCCGTACCATTTCAGGTGTGTACTCGTCCGAGAGCCAAGGCGATCCGGAGTTCCAGAAGGCGCGTTGCGCTGGCGCAGGAGTTCGCCGAGCTCGAAGGCCGGCGGCCGCGCATCCTGGTCGCCAAGATGGGCCAGGACGGCCACGATCGCGGCGCCAAGGTGATCGCCACTGCGTTTGCCGACCTGGGCTTCGACGTCGACGTGGGCCCGCTGTTCCAGACACCGGCGCGAAGCCGCGACCATGGCGGTCGAGAACGACGTTCACGTGCTCGGCGTCTCGACGCTGGCCGGCGGACATAAGACGCTGGTGCCCGGAAGTGATCGCCGAGCTGCAAGCGCCGCGGCCGCGGAGACATCCTGGTCTACGCCGGCGGCGTGATTCCGCCGCAGGATTACGAGTTTCTGGAGCAGGCGGGCGTGGCCGGTGTCTTCGGACCGGGTTCGGTGATTCCGATCTGCGCGCAGGTGATCCTCAGCGCACTGACGAGAAGCGTTCGTGCCTAGCTCCTCCGGAGCGGTCCGTGCGGGCGGCGGCAGGCTGCCGTTGGAGCAATACGTGGACGGCGTTCTGGCCGGCGACCGCGTGGTGCTCGCGCGGGCCATTACGCTGATCGAAAGCCGTCTGCCGGCCGACGCCGAAAAAGCCGCGCATCTGCTGGACGCCATTCTGCCGCACACCGGAAAATCGCGCCGCATCGGCATCACGGGCGTGCCCGGCGTCGGCAAGAGCACCTTCATCGACGCGCTGGGGATGCACGTGACCCGCGACCGCGGCGAGCGGCTGGCGGTGCTGAGCGTTGATCCGTCCAGCCCCATCTCGGGCGGCAGCATTCTGGGCGACAAGACGCGGATGGAGCGGCTGTCGGCGGAAGAGCGCGCGTTCATCCGGCCTTCGCCCGCGCGGCGGCCATCTGGGCGGCGTGGCGCGGCGGACGCGGGAGACCATCCTGCTGTGCGAAGCCGCGGGCTACCGCAACGTCCTGATCGAGACGGTTGGCGTCGGGCAATCGGAGACGGCCGTGCGCTCCATGTCGGATTTCTTTCTGCTGCTGATGCTGGCGGGTGCGGGCGATGAACTGCAGGGCATCAAGCGCGGCATCATCGAGATGATCGACGGCATGGCCATCAACAAGGCGGATGGCGACAACCAGACGAAAGCCGAGCGCGCGCGGGTGGAGTATGCGTCGGCGCTGCACCTGTTTCCGGCGTCGGCGGACGGATGGACGCCGCAGGTGCTGTGCTGCTCCGCGCTGAAGAACACCGGCATCGCGGAGATCTGGCAGATGATCCTGGAACACGAGGCGCAGTTGACGGTGTCGGGCTGGATCGAGAAGCGGCGCAAACTGGGAGCGCTGCAGTGGCTGGACGACCTGATCACCATGGGTCTGGGCGACGTGTTCCGTGAGCAGGCTGCGGTGGCGGAGAGGCTGCCGGCACTGCGGCGCGACGTTCGCGATGGACGGGTTAGCCCGCTGGCGGCGAGCAGGGAACTGCTGCAGCTATTTCATCCGCCGACAAAGTAGCCCGGGCGTTTTCCTCCGTATGCCCTTTGCGACGAAGCCGGACAGGTGCTGGTTCGGGGATACCCCCCTCCCCCCTATATACCAACTAAGTGATGACAACAAACGCGTTAGGCCTGGACCCCGTACATTTTCGCGTAACGGGAACGCGGCATGATCGTTGCCAAAACGTCGGCGAGCGGATCGAACCGGGGAAGATCCAGGGCTTGCGGGGCACTGGAAATGAGCCCGGCAAGAGAGCTCGAGTCACCAGGGAGATTCTGGTTGGCGAGATTGAGAATGAAGAGCATTGCTGCGGCCCGGTCGCGATCGAAGCGGCCGCCGGCAACTCGGGATATCGTCTTGCCGAGGGCGCGCTGGATGGAGGCGCGGTCGGCGAGACTGGAAATGTGGAAGACGGGCGGGCGCGGCTTTCTTCCGGCTGAGGGGCGAGGCCGGCGGGTGGGATGGTGGAAGTAGCAGAACTGCTCGCCGCGGAGAGCGGGTGAGCCGCAGCGGTGGCCGGCTGTAAAAAGGTGACGGCAGAGTGCGGTAGACGGCAATTTTGGCATGGGACTTCCGAGTGCGCGTGAAATGGGAAAGTTCGGTGCGGAGGCCGGGCTTTTCTTTCTTAAGCCCACTCTTTAAGGATACGAGATTGAGCAAAACTCAACTGTACGTTTGCGAAAGTTTTGATCTGGTTTGCTTTGAGGATTGAGGACGGGTTTTGCACCGATGAGGGCCCTTGACAGATTTTGACCGGCGGGTGGCCGGTCATGGGATGGGATGCCCAAGGAAAGACGACGGAGATTCTGGACTTCGTCCAGAATGACGGCCTGAAGGAGAAACTAAGTGGGCCTTGGGAGGCATTTCTGGCCGCGTTGACGCGCGTGAAAGGCAAGGCGCGTGGGCTGGGCGGAGGGCGCACCTCTATTTCGTGGCGGGCAAAGCGTGCCAGTAGGTCCAGCGGTACTGGCCTACGACGTCGGAGAATCGAACGGGAGCATATTCTGAGGCTCGACTATCGAAGCTGAGGTCGCGGTTATCTCCCATGACGAACACCTCTCCCGAACCGACCATTCGAGGCGAAAACGTTACGAGCGCGGGTATGTTGTATTTCGAGGCCGGGGCGAGATAGGGCTCATCCAGCTGCTTGCCGTTGCGAAAGATTTTGCGATTGTCTCCGCTGATGGTTTCCCCAGGCATCGCCATGATCCGCTTCAGAACGACAGCGTCGTCGCGGCGTAATACTATGATTTCTCCGTCATGCAAGCCGGAACGAGCCTGGTCCGACTGATCGACAAAGATCCGGTCTCCGGGCCGAAGCAGTGGGAGCATCGATTCTCCGACGACGCGATACGGGTGATAGACCGTTGTACAGCCACTCAAAAACAGCGAGGCTCCGAGTGCGCTGGCCAAAAGACTTGAGAACACGAACTGCGTGGTAGCTGCGGTGCATTTCATTTGCAGGAAGTTTATATCCAACTGGTTGTCGCCCCGCCAGAAATTTCGGGTTTTGGGTTAGTTCAGACCTTCGCGTCGGTGGCTGAACAGCCCGGGGCTAAAGAAGGTGCTGAAGAAGCCTTTTGCGGTCGCGGAAATTCCCTCGGTGGCTAAAGCCAGGCTCAAAGGAAATGGCTTGCGGCGCGACTGAAGTCCTGCCCTTTCAAAACGGCGAGTTTTTCAGCACCCTCTAAAGCCTGTTGATTCTATCGACCCTTTACCGCGGCCTAAAGGCCGCTGCTAATCCCAAACGCGCAAGGCAATCCGTTGTGGGCATCCGGATGGTTTATGGGTGTCAACCCACCCAAGCGGAGCTTGAGTGGGGCACCCGCGGTGACTACGCGACGACGGAAGTGACGGGGGTGGGCAGGTCGTCGCGGCGGTTGATGCTGCCGCAGATGTAGTCGCGGTTCATCCTGGCGATGACCTCCAGTGGGATTTCCTTGGGGCAGGCTGCGGTGCACTCGCCGATGTTGGTGCAGTTGCCGAAGTCTTCGGCGTTCATCTGCGCGACCATGGCGAGGGCGCGGCGCTGGTGTTCGACTTCGCCCTGGGGAAGCGACCCGAGGTGGGTGATTTTGGCGCCCGTGAAGAGCGCGGCGGCGGCGTTGGGGCAGGCGGCGACACAGGCTCCGCAGCCGATGCAGGCGGCGGCATCCATGGACTTGTCCGCGGCTTCCTTGCCGACGAGGATGTCGTTGCCGTCGGGCGCCTGGCCGGTGGAGACGGAGACGTAGCCGCCCGCCTCGATGATGTGGTCGAAGGCGCGGCGGTTGACGACGAGGTCCTTGATGATGGGGAAGGCCTTGGCGCGCCACGGCTCCAGAGTGAGTTCGTCGCCATCCTTGAAGTGGCGCATGGTGAGCTGGCACGCGGTGGTAGCGCGTTCCGGGCCATGCGGCGATGCCGTTGATGACGAAGCCGCACATGCCGCAGATGCCTTCGCGGCAGTCGTGCTCGAAGGCCACGGGCGGCTCACCCTTGAGGATCAGGGTCTCGTTCAGCACGTCGAGGCATTCCAAGATCGACATCTCGGGGTCGACGTCGTCCACGGGGTAGCGGACGAAGGCGCCTTTTTCGTTGCTGTTCTTCTGCCGCCAGATTTTCAGTGTCAGTTTCATTTACTTGTAGCTCCTCTGGCTGGGATGAACGTAGTGGAACTCCAGGGGTTCCTTGATGAGTTCGGGGGGAGCGTTGTCGCCTTCGATATTCCCAGGCTGCGACGTAGGAGTAGTTTGCGTCGTCACGCTGGGCTTCGCCCTCGGGGGTCTGATATTCCTCGCGGAAGTGGCCGCCGCAGGACTCGTTGCGGTTGCGGGCGTCGATGCACATCAGTTCGGCCAGTTCGAAGTAGTCGGCCACGCGCCCTGCCTTTTCGAGGCTCTCGTTCAGGTCGTCGGCGCTGCCGGCGACGGTCACGTTCTTCCAGTACTCCTCGCGGAGGGCGCGGATCAGGCCGATAGCCTTCTCCAGGCCTTCGGCAGTGCGGGCCATGCCGCAGTAGTCCCACACGATCTTGCCGAGTTCGCGATGGAAGGAGTCGACGGTGCGGTTGCCTTTGATGGCGAGCAGCTTGTCGATCTTTGTCCTGGCGGTGGTGATGGATTCCTGCACCGCGGCGTTGGATTCCTCGACCTTGGGGAATTTGTTGGTCGCGAGATAGTTGCCGATGGTGTAGGGGATGACGAAGTAGCCGTCGCAGAGGCCCTGCATCAGCGCGCTGGCGCCCAGGCGATTGGCCCCGTGGTCAGAGAAGTTAGCCTCGCCGAGCACGAATAGGCCGGGGATGGTGCGACTGCAATTCGTAATCCACCCAAAGACCGCCCATGGTGTAGTGCATGGCGGGGTAGATGCGCATGGGAACCTTGTACGGATCTTCGTCTGTAATGCGTTGGTACATTTCGAAGAGATTGCCGTAGCGCTCGCGAACGACCTTCTCGCCCAGGCGCGCGATCGCATCGGAGAAGTCGAGATAGACGCCGAGGCCGGTTTTGCCGACGCCGTAGCCTTCGTCGCACAGGACCTTGGCGTTGCGGGAAGCGACGTCGCGAGGGACGAGATTACCGAAGCTGGGGTACTTGCGCTCGAGGTAGTAGTCGCGCTCGTCTTCCGGGATTTCGTTGGGCGGGCGCGGGTCGCCCTTTTTCTTCGGCACCCAGATGCGGCCGTCGTTACGCAGCGATTCGCTCATCAGCGTCAGCTTGGATTGATAGTCGCCGGAGACGGGAATGCAGGTCGGATGGATCTGGGTGAAGCAAGGGTTGGCGAACAGCGCGCCGCGCTTGAATGCGCGCCAGATGGCGGTGGCGTTGGAGCCCTTAGCGTTGGTGGAGAGATAGTAGACGTTGCTGTAGCCGCCGGTGCCCAGGATGACCGCGTCGGCGATATGCACGCTGAATTTTCCGGTGACCAGGTCGCGAGCCACGATGCCGCGGGCGCGGCCGTCGACCACGATGAGATCGAGCATCTCGTGGCGGGGGATCATGGTGACGGAGCCGGCGCGGACCTGGCGTTCGAGCGCCTGGTATGCGCCCAGCAGAAGCTGCTGGCCGGTTTGGCCGCGGGCGTAGAAGGTACGCGAGACCTGCGCGCCGCCGAAGGAGCGATTGGCAAGCGAGCCGCCGTACTCGCGGGCAAAGGGAACACCCTGCGCGACGCACTGGTCGATGATCTTGCCGCTGATCTGCGCGAGGCGGTAGACGTTGCCCTCGCGCGCGCGGAAATCGCCGCCCTTGACGGTGTCGTAGAAGAGGCGGAAGACGCTCTCGCCGTCGTTGGGGTAATTCTTGGCCGCGTTGATGCCACCCTGCGCGGCGATGGAGTGCGCGCGGCGCGGCGAATCCTGAAAGCAGAAACACGTGACCTTGTAGCCGAGTTCGCCGAGCGATGCGGCGGCCGAACCGCCGGCCAGGCCGGAGCCGACGACGATGAGGGAGTGCTTGCGCTTGTTGGCGGGGTTGACAAGCTTCATGTCGAAGCAGTGCTGGGCCCACGCGTTTTCGATGGGGCCGGAAGGGATTTTTGCGTCGAGTGTCATCTTATTTTATGAACCCCAGCAGTACCGCTATTGGGATGGATATATAACCAAGAACGATGAGAGTGGCGAATGCGCGCGCAGCGTTCTTGAGGATGGGCGTGAGGCGCGGATGCGCAAGGCCGACGGACTGGAACATGCTCCACATGCCGTGGCTGAGATGCAGGCCGAGCAGGCACATGGAGAAGATGTACCAGGCGGAGACCCACCAGACCTGGAAGCCGGAAACGACATTGTCATAGACATCGCCTTCAACAAAAGTCGCGTGCGGATGAATGACGCCGGCGGTGAAGTGGAGGAGGTGAAGGACGATGAAGCAGAAGACGATGGGGCCGCTCCAGTACATGGTGCGCGAGGCGTAGTCGGACGTCGATGGCCTGCTGGCGGGCGTAGCCGATGGGCCGCGCCGCCCGGCTGCGCAGCGCTAGCTGGATGGTCGCCGTGACGTGGAGCACGAGCGCCAACAGCATGATGCCACGCTCGATCCAGAGCAACTCGCCCAGATTGTGCAGGAAGTGGCCGTAGGCGTTGATGTGCTCGGGCGCCTCGAACATCTGCAGGTTGCCGAGCATGTGGCCGACTACGAAGGCGAGCATCATGGCGCCGGTAACCGCCATGACTACCTTCTTGCCGTTGGTGGACTGCCAGAACGTGACCGCCCGAGTTTGTGGGACAACTTGAGCGCTACCCATTCGCTTCTCCATCCTTCTCGCGGTGAATTATCAAGATTTAACCCCTTAGGTTGTATACATCCCGGTGTCTCAAAGTCTAGTGTTCGCAATCACTGCGTACGGCGCATGGCCATTCCTTGGCGTGCCGGCCCCAGAGAGATCGATGAAAAGGCGCCGGACAAGCCTGTGCGAATATCGCCAACAGATACCGAAAAACGGCTGCACACCACCGTCAACCATTATCTCTCCACTTGTGGCAGAGAGGATAGGGCCCAAGCCGGCGGGCGCGCCTATGGGAAGCGAAGCCGATCCTCAGTGAGGTCTCCCTTCATATTGGTTGGGCGAGCCGGGGGTGGGAACGTTGCCGGCGATCTGTGCTCCGGCGGCGTGCTCGCGGGTCAATGCGGCGCTGAGGGTGATGCCGGTCCCGGAGACCTGGGCACCGGCTGCATGCGCAAACTTGAGCGGCGCGGCGACGGTGATTGCGGCCGCACCTCTGCGAGGTGTGGAGACGACAACGGCCGTCTCAGCGTTCCCGCCACTGTCGATGGTGATGGTCTGGCCGGGGATGAAGCCAAACGCGCCGGCGACAGGGATTGTTGTTGCGCCAGCGCCGATGGCGGCGTCCACGGTGGTGCCGCCTGCCGTCCCGACCGTCGCGATGACAGCAGTTTCAAGGTCCGCGCCGGCATCAATCGTAACCTTCTGGCCGGGGGCGAAGCCTTCCACGCTGGCAACTTTGATATTGGTCGCGCCGGTGGCCGAAGCGGCCGATAGGACCGCTACGGCCTGCGTCAGGAAATCGGAGCAGTTGCTGTCAGTGTCCGCGCCGTCCGGAAAGCGGCCCGCGCTAGTGCCGGGGCGGGGCGCGACTGCGCGGCATCCACTCTGCCGCGATCCGGAGTCGGCCTGATAGCCCTCGGCGGCCCATGGGTCGACGATAAGGCCGTAGTTGAGGCTGTCGACGACAAGGCCAGCGGCATCACGCAGCACCATATTCCCCGCGCCGGGTGCGTTGCCGGCGCCGGACGACATGGCGGGGCCACCGAACCACTGGTCGGGCGCTGGCGTTCCCTGGTAGCCCGCGGTTGTAACCTGCGCATCACGCACAACCGCGTCGATCGCGTGCTCGCGGGCCAGCGGACTGTCGAGGGTGATGCCGGTGCCGAGTGCCTGGACGGGTTCGTTGCTGGAGTGGGCAAACGCGGTCGCCGGCTGGAAGCTGATCCCCGTTCCGCGGTCGCTGAAGGGCATGTTGGCCGCGTGGTGGAACCGCAACGGAGCGGCCAGATCGAGGCCCGTGCCCAGGTTCAGCAGCGCCTCGCCGTTGGAATGCGCCTGCGCGAGGGCCGGCGTGAAGTCGAGGCCCGTGCCAGCGGGCCCCGGGGTGCCGACTGTAGTAATGGTGACCGTCTCGCCGGGGGCGCCAACTGTCATCTTGTCGCCCGCAGCAAAATTGTTTACGCTGCGGACCTTGATATTGGTCGCGCCAGGGTTTGCCTTCTCCGCGAGCGCCGAGCGGGCGGCCTGCGTGCCGACGCGCGTGACGGTCACGGTCTCGACTCCATGGCCGACGCTGTCGATGTCCAGCTTGATCCTGTCGCCGGTGGAAATGTTGGCGACGGAGGTCACCTTGATGTTGGTCGCGCCGGCGGGCGCGTCCGCCCCCAGGTAGGCTTGCGTGCCCGGCTTGCCGACCGCGGTCACCGTGGCCACCTCGTACTGTTCTGTGCCCCTGGCCACGGCAGGGTAGGTGGCACCGTAGCCGAGGGCGATCTTCTCGCCAACCGCGAAGCCGGCCATGCTCGCGACGGGCACGCTGGTCGAGCCGGTGGGAATCGTAATCACAGGACCCTCGGGGAGGGGTTGCCACAACGTCGTGTTGTTGCCGGCCGCCGTTCCAAGGCTTGCGATCTTGCGGGTCTCCCCATTGGAGCCGGTGTCGATGCTGATCGTATCGCCGGCCGTCATACCGGTCGTGCTCCTGACGTGGATGGTGGTATCGCCCGCGCGCGCCGCGGCCGCCAGCCCGGAGTTGGAGAGGCCGATCAGGTAGAAACCATGGGCCGCGAGCCTGCTTCCGGCCGGGATCTTCACCGCCGAGAAGATGGCCTGCTGGGTGGGATGCTCGGTCAGGGTCCAATTGGAGAGGTCGACAGCAGTCGGTCCGGCGTTGTAGAGCTCGATGAACGAGTTCGTTGAATTGACGGGGGAAGTGGTGGCAACGCGGAACTCGTTGATCTTGATTGGCAGGACGTTTCGCACTTTCTCAGCCGCTGTTTCGTGCTGACTGCGTCCGCTTGCAGGGTTCCACGAGGCATTTGCAACCAGGTCGCCGTTGAAAGCTGCTGGCCCCGAGGTGACCTTGAAGGTCGCGCGCACGCTTGCATTCGGGGCCACTGGCTCGGGAAACGTCTTCGACGTGTCGGTCGTGCCCGAAACGACGGAGATCCACTGCCTGCTGGGGACGGAGATGCTTAGCTTGACTCCCGTCATGGGCGCTGATGCGGTATTGGTGAACGTCACGGTGGTGTCCTGCGAGGAACCCGGCGAGAATGTCTGGAGTCCGGGCGGAGTGGCAGTTGCTGAGGCGGGTGCGAGGCTCAGTTGCTGGACGTCATACTTTGCGGCAGCAATGTTGGCTTGAACCAGTTGGTCGGTGGCGTCCGTAGGGAAGGTGCCTGCGGCGGTCATAGCGCCTTCGTAGAAGGTGCCCTGCGAGCCATTGCTGTTGTCGCCGCCGTTGCCCAGCAGGATCGCTCCCTGCTTGCGCATCGGGTCATAGCTGGAGTTGACCCGCGGTCCGTTGAACATCACTGACAGCGCCCCCTGCTGCGCGTCGCCGCCCATGCTGGTCCAGTGGTGCGGTTCGCCCTTGGCCATCGCGGTGACGAATCGCCAGGAGATGTTCGGCAGGTTTACGCACAGCTTGGATCCATCCGGATTGACACAGCCAACCAGGTTGTTCTCCTGGTCGGTCATCACCCACGGGCCCGGCGGATTGCCGTGGTACCAGTTGGCGGCGTCGCCGTAGTAGGCGGTCTCCATGGTGCCGTTGCCGTCGTCGCGGCTGTCGGTCTCGGCGTTGCCATAGTCGAAGCAGCAGCCGGCGTTGAAGTGCCGGCCATTGATGACCCAGTACTGCCCCTCCGCCTGGTCGTCGACTGCGGTGCCCTTGGCGTCGTCCTCGCGCAGACCCATGCCCGGCTCAATGAAGGCGCCGTAGACCTTGTGGCCCATGAGGGTAATTGGCGCCATGTCGGCAATCGGAATATTGTCAAATCCGCCCATGGCCGGCCCGCTGAATCCGCCATGCGGCGGCTGGGTCAGGTCGTTGTGCTTGCCCGACTGATCGTAAATCGTCGTGATCCAGCAGTAGGTGTTGGCGCAGAACGCGTCCTGCGCAGCCGCGTCGGCGTATCCGCCCGCGTCCGATCCGGAGGGCTTGAGGACGCCGATGTCCAGGGTCTTGCCGTCCGACTGGCGCAGAACCTGGTACAGCGGGCCGTTGTAGGAGGCATACAGCGCGCGGGTGGTGCTGTGGGCGGCCACGCAAGGGTCGCCGGCGGCGGCGTAGATGTCACATGGGCCCTGCGGCCTGGGCGGAGGAACATTGGATCCCGCTGGTTGCGCCATCGCCAACGCGGCGCCAACCACTGTCAGTGTCCCTGCGAATGTCAGTACAAAATGGATTCTCGTTTTCATGCTCATGCCTTTGCTTTAGCGGTTTATTCGGGCATCTGGAATTCTCACGGTTCCTGAGGGGTAATGCAAATGGATCGCGGCGCGAGGGCTACGTGGAGGTTGGATCCAGGTTTGGGGACTGGGCGGTGCAGTGCTCCATTCGCGCGGGCGCACGGGCAGTATCCCGAGCGGTCAGGCAAATCCGTGATCGAACTTTGGTGGTAGCCCGTGACGCAGAATAGGGATTTCGAACGGCACGCCGATTCTCTACTCTGCTCCCATGGTTGAAAGTGCAGGACTTTCAAATCCGGCTGCAACCACGTCTGTCCACGCAGTTGGCAGCGACCCCCTGGCAGTTGCCCTGATTGGCCCCGCCGAGTCACAGCGAAAGGCCCTGGCCGCCGCACTTGCATCGCTGTGTGGCGGCGTGGTGCGGGAGTACTCTTCCTATCCCGGGATGGATGACGTACCAGGCTTGCTGGAAGCGGAGTACGACGTCATCATCGTCGAGTTGGACAGCAACCCAGAGTATGCCCTGGAAGTGGTGGAGAACATCTGCGCCAATAGTTTCGCGACCGTAATGGTTTACTCCGAACAGAAATCGCCGGAGATGCTGCTGCGCTGCATGCGGACGGGGGCACGAGAGTTTCTCACCCACCCGATCAGCGCGAATTCCATCGTAGAAGCGATGGTGCGGGCAGCGGTGCGCCGCCCGCTGAGCCGGGCAGGTAAGAAGCCGGCGGGAAAGCTGATGATCTTTGTCGGCGCCAAAGGGGGATCCGGCGTCACCACGGTCGCCAGCAATTTTGCGGTATCCCTGGCCCAGGAGTCGAGCCACAGCACGCTATTGATCGATCTGAATCTTCCTTTTGGCAATGCAGCCCTAGATCTGGGACTGACCGCCCAGTATTCCACAGCCAATGCGCTCGAGAACTTCAGCCGCCTCGATTCCAACTATCTGTCCACGCTGCTGACGAAGCACAACTCTGGACTCTCGGTGCTGGCGGCGCCGGATAAATTCACACCCATACAGGCCACGGACGAGGCCGTTGCAAAGCTGCTGTCGGTCACTCGCCAGGAGTTCGACTACGTCGTGATTGACGCAGGATCGAGGTTTGAGTCCATTAGCCGCTCGCTTTTTGAGCCGGGTTCGACTGTGTACCTGGTCTCCCAGGTGGGCGTTACCGAGCTGAGGAATGCGAATCGTTTGATCTCGGAGTTGTTCCAGTCGAACAACATCAAACTCGAGGTCGTCTTGAATCGGTTCACCCCGGGCATTTTGAGCATCGATGAAGCGAGCATTACGCGAGCGCTCAGCGTACCCATTACCTGGAAGATTCCGGGCAATTATCCGGCGGTTTGGAGTGCCCAGAACACGGCGACTCCGCTGGTTCTTGGGAATTCCCCTATCTCACGGGTGATCCAGAAAATGAGCCGAGCGACCCATGGTTCGACCGAGATGCCGGAAGAGAAGAAGGAAAAAGGACGGTTCAGTCTATTTCGGTGAGGGGCCTGCACCTTTTGTTCGGGAACCGGAAAGTCATGGGACCGGCAGACTACTTTCCCGCAGTATGAATGGGCGGGAGACTCAGATCAGTCTTGCCATCCAGTCGTAAAGGGTACGGTGTGGAAGGTCACTCCGCAGGCAGGTCTGCGACTTTATTGCAGGATATACATCTGAGATGCGGTGGAGAAGGATAGCGAGTTGGTGGGCACAAACGGCAGCTTAATGGGCATGGTATAGGAAATGCTGACGTTGACACGATTCCCGGGGACGTTGCTGCCGTCGGGAAAGGTTGTGTTCACGCTCATGGTGCCGCCGCCGATGTTCGGAATCTTCAGCGTTGCCGGGTAGGCGTTGATGGTCGCTGTGCTGGCCGTGCAGGAAGTGCTGGAGGCGGTGAGGCATGTGGATCCGCGAACGATGGCATACCGTGTCGTCTCTCTCGCGCATTCCGAAATCATGCTGTAGGTGTAGAACGCGATGCAAATCTCCATTAGGACAAACACAAACGTCATCATGGCGCTGAAGGTAAGCGCGAACTCAATCATCGAGCCGCCGCATTCCCCTTGCGCCAGGTCTTCGATTCGGTCGCCGAAGTTGCGATTCTGAGCGCGACGGATCATGGCTATTCTTCAACCTCCATAACGGAGGTGCTGGAAATCGCGTGCGATCTCGAAAAGCCGGGCAGCGTCGTTGCAGGTGTGACCGTCGCGGTGGCGATGACCTGGATCATCTCCAGGCTGTGACTGGAGCCGCCGGTGCAGGCAGTGTTAGCAGCGGTTTGTGTGGTGTATTGGGTGCCACCGATGGCGGTGGAGCAGACATAATAGATGCTGGGTGTCACGGTGAGGCTTGATCCAATTCGGGGCGCCTCGGCTTGCGCTGCGGCAATGATGCCGGTATTTTCTTCGGCGAAGGTCGAACTCCTCATGGCGTATTCCGTGCCGGCGTGCGCGGCATTGGCAACCTCGATGCTATCGAGCAGCAAGGTTCCGAAGTAGCCGCCTCCGAGGAGCAGAGGCACGCCGAGGTAGGCGAGCATCAGGCCCAATTCGGTAAGGGCGCTCCCGGTCTCTTCACGCAGAATTCCACAGCGCACCGCCAGGGCAGCCAGGCGGGTTAGAAGCGGGAATCTCGGGGATCGGCGAGAGTTGCTCATGTCCTACTCCGTCAATTTCGCGACAGAAATGTTCAACGTTCCGAAGTTCGAGGTTGCGGTGCTGTTCAAGGTGCCCCCGCCGTTCATGGTCAGGGTTTTGGCGACCAGGTCGGCATCGATCGCTGTGCCGCTGCCGTTGCCCAGGGTGACATTTGAAGTCGGGGCATAGATGGCCCCGTTGATGCTCACGTTCGAGCCACCTTGAACCGACATTGTCTGCGTGTCTGCGGAGTCCTGGTAGATCAGGTCGTTCGCGTAGGTTCCGCTGGTGGGAGCGGTGAGGTTGACGTTGGCGCCATTGTCGATTACCAGACTGGCAGTGCCGACCAAGTAGAAGAACACTCCATTGCCGCCCTGGTTGGAGGCGTTGCCGCTTCCGCTTTCGAAGTGGAGTTCCCCTCCGCTGATGACATAGATGCCGGGATTGAGGGTGACCTTGTCGCCATTGGTGCCGACCGTAAGCGAGGTGTAGCAGACCAGGTTCGAGCTTGCGCCCTGGGTGGTGCTATACGTGGAACCGGGCCCGACGCTGTAGGTAGAGCCGCCGTTTCCGTAGTGAGTTAGCGGGTCGGCAGTACAGGAAGAGGCAGTATAGGTGGGCACCGCGGGCAAAGGCGGGCTGCAGGCGGTCGAGATCCCGGTGACGACCTTGGTGCTGGAGTTAATACTTCCGCCATTGTTGACGTTGGCGGATTTCGTCCACGTTGAGGAAATCATGCCCAGGGATGTGCCACTGAGCGACGCGCTGCCGACAATGCCGACTGCATTGCTGCTGGTCGAATCCACGGTGGTCCCGCAGCCGGAAGGGGTCATCTGGGCATCGTTGCTCAGATTTAAGTCCATCCCCGAGGTGCCTTCCAGGCAGACGCAGGTCGGGCTACTTTGGCCGGCAGCGGCGACCGAGCGCGCGGACACGGTCATGGTTGAGGTGTGCTTGATAACGCCGAGGAAGTAGGTCTTGATCGGCTGGGAAACAACTACCTGGATATAAGAGCCTGCAGTGGAGCCGGAATAGCTTCCGCCGGTGGGCGGACTCGTGACGGTAACGACAGCTGGATTTGTCGCAAGAGTTGTATCGAAGCCATTCAGCTTGGCTGTCGCGTTGGCAGCGGACTGCTCAGCGCTGGTGCCGTTGGTGGACTCCTCCGCGGCAGCAATCGCCGCCGCATCGGCCGCGGCCTGCGCCATCCGCCTTGAGCGGTAGAGGGATTCGGTGTCGAGTCCGAGGGCGACGAACCCGAACAGGAATGTTGCCATAAAGATCGCTGTAACAACGGTCGTCTGGCCGCTCTCCCCGGCGCGGGCGGTTCCCCGCCTGCTGCGGGACAGCCGGGCATTTTTTAGCCGGACGTCCCCCAATGGCATTTCAACTGGTTGCTCGGGGTGCTTTCGCATTCGCGTGTTCAGAATATTCATGGCTCCTCAAGCGGCTGCGACTCGCTGCCTTACCGGCTTGCCCGGAAGTTACCCTGCAGCGCGAAATAGAAGCGCCTTTCGTGCCGGAGTCCGTTCCGGGGGATCATGCGATCTGGCCCATTGCTGCTATCGCGAGGCTAACGCGTGCTCCTCGACGGAGGTATCCCCTGCCCGTGGTATTAACTTTCCCGTTAACCCCCCGGAAGGGCCGGCGATCGGGCAGATCAGGGCTGGTATTGCACTTGCGTGGCTGCAGCGTTGCCGTTGCTGTCTTGAACGGTGATCTGCCACTGGTAGGTTGCGTCGAGGGTCAAGCTCCCCACGGATGGGGTGTCGCCGCCCCCCGTGGGATCCGTGCCCCACAGAATTGATGTTGTGGCGCTGGAGAAGCCGGTGGAAGCTGAGTTGCTCCCAGGGATCTGCCAGATGGTGTTTCCGTTGGCATCGTTGATGTAGAAAAGGTAGCTGTAATTGCTGGCGTTGAGGGGGTCGGTCCAGGTAAAGGTGGGCGTTGTGCTGGTGCCTCCCCCTGTCTGGGGCGCCAAATTGGTTGGAAACGCGCTGAGGACTGCGTTCACCGAAGCATTCAGCGTTCCGAATGTTCCATCGCTGTAGGTGACGTCGAAGGTATAGGTATCACCAACATTCGGACTCGTGCTGTTGAGGTTAAAGGTGATCTGGAATCCCTGGCCGCAGTTGCTTGCGGCTCCGCCGCAGATGGCAATGTCCACCGGTGTGATCAGATTCGGGCCGGAGGCCAGAGTCACCGTTACCGGCTGCTTAATCAGCCCATTCACCCGGAAGCTGAGGTTATAGCTCAGGCTGGTATTGCCCGACGCGATTGTCTGGTACGTCTGCGTGGTCACGCTGGCGATGCCGTTGGCGCTGGGCAGCGGAAGGCTGAGGGTTGCCGGGCCGGAGATTGCGGTGATGGGCAGCGTACTGCCATTGCCGGTATTGGTAATGTCGTTGGTGTCAATCGCCCCATCGGCATTCTGGTCTACCTCTCCGATAAAGAGGTAGTCGGATCCAGTTGGCACCTGAATTGTGAACGGCTGGGCGCTGACCGGGGCGGCAAAATACTGTCCATAGAAATTGCTGGTTCCCTGGTCGTAGAAGCCTACGTAGAGCGGTCCCGTGGCTGGAGCGGCAAAGCTGACTGAGCCGGTGACAACGTTGCCTACGGTGGGAGCGCCGATCAACACTGGATTGCTGACGGACGAGAAGGGGCCGGCAACCGTGCCGGGGGAAGTTCCATAGGCGCGGAAGTAATAGACGTTGCCATTGGTGAGGGTGTTGAGGAACCAAAGATTGATGTGGGTTCCGGTTGCCGGGAAGTGCTTGCTCCCGGCAATGGTGGTGAACGTCGGAGTGCTGCTCCACTGGAGGGTGTAATACGTCGCCGTCTCCACACCGCTGCTGTTGGTGAGCGGCGTGTACGCGACCAGCGCACCATTGTTGAATCCGGAAACGCTCTTCAAGATAGGAGCCGTGGTTAGCGTTACCGTCGCCGGATCGTTAAGAGTCACGGAGACGCCGCTGAGGTCGGCCGTGGAAACGTTGACGCTGCCGGTGATGCCGACCGGATTGGAGGCGTTCGCGATGCCATTGCCCGCATTGTCCATGAACGCCTGCACAGAGTAGGTGCCTGGTGGCACGCCGCGAACCGTGAACGGTCCCGGCGCAGCAATGCTGGTCCCGGTTGTGCCGCCGCCGCAGGTTCCGACCGGGTTCATCGCCAGATAGATCTGGCCGGTCTGGCTTCCCGTATAGGCCACGGTGCCGGTTACGGTGTACGCCAGATTCGCGGTAAAGCTGGTGGCGGAGAGATTGTTGTTATTCACTGTGACGCTTTCCGTCACGGGCGAGAAGATGGCGCCTGCCAGCGAAGGCGTAATGGTGTACGTTCCATTGGGCACATTAGTAAACGAGAAACTGCCGTTGGCGCCGGTGGTCGTGGTTTGGACGGGATTGGTGTTAATGGAGACCGTGACGCCGGTGAGGCTGGCACTGCCGCAACCGATCCTGGTATTCACTGAGCCGCCCACCGTGTATGTATTGGTGACAGGAATCGTGTAGGTGTAGGGCCCGGCAACAGCGCTGGTGCTGTCCATAAGGGACGCCGTGAATGTGACCGTGCCCGTGGCTGTGGGTGTCCCGCTTATCATCAATACGGCGGTGCCGCCGGCGTTGGACGCGTTCAGACCACTTGCCAGCGCAACCGGGGTGCCGTTGGTCGGTACCGGCGTGCTGTTCACCGTCCAGTTGTAACCGGCCACGCCACCAGTGGCGATGATGGAGCCGCTATAGACGGTGTTGATGGTCGCGGCGTCGAGTGACCCCGGATTCGGAACTGGCAGCGCCAGCGCGGTCGAGGTGCTGACGACGAACGACGCAGATGCCGAGTTGTTGGCAGAATCTTTGACTTGAATTGTGAAGTCGGCGGTGCCAGTTGCAGTTGGGGTGCCCGATATGACGCCAGTAGCCGACACGCTCAGGTTCAGCGATGCAAGACTGTTCGCACCGGTTGCGCCGGATAACACCGTCCAGGTGTAGCCCAATCCACTACCACCGGTCGCCACGAGGCTTTGATTGTATGCGTTGTTCAGTGGCGCAATGGGCAGTGAGCTTGGTGTGGTGATCGTCAGCATGGGATTGGCGACCAGGGTTACGGTCGCCGATATGGCGGTTGCAGGAGTCGGCGTCGCGCTGTCGGCTGCCAGGAAGGTGACGGCGTTGCCGGTTGCCGTGGTCGCAGCCGTGGGCGTACCGGTCACCTGGGTGCCGACGATCTGCAATCCCTGCGGCAACGTTCCCGAGTTGACGGTGTAGGTAATTGCCCCGGTCCCGCCCGAGGTCGACAACAGGATGGGAGTGATCGGAGTGCCCACCGTGTACGTGTCGGTCCCGGCACCTGGAGTAACCCAGGCCAGGGCCGCTCCGCCGACGGTGATGCTGAAGGCGCCATTGAGAACGGCCGGACTGCTCGACTGATCCACAACGTGGACCGTGAAGTTCGATGTGCCTGGCGTACCGGTTGGTGTGCCGGTGATGGCGCCCGACGAGCTTATCGTCAACCCGGCCGGAAGCGAGCCACCCGAGACGCTGAGGGTTTTGGTTCCAGTTCCGCCGGCGACCACGATCGACGTGCCGGTATAGGCCCTGCCGACGGTCGCAGCTGCCAATGCGCCCGGAGGCGTGGTAAACGTCATTGGTACGTTCAACGTCACCGCCACCGTCTGGGTCTTGGTTGGGTCTTTGACACTGGCGATCTTGATGCTCGATGCGGCGGCAGACGTCACCACCGGCGCGGTGTAGGTGGACGAAGGCGAGTTGCCGCTTACCGGGCTTGAGCTCATTGTGCCGCCCGCGCCGCTGACCACGAAGGTCGCGCCCGACGCGCTGCCGTCTCCCGTTATGGAAGCTCCGATCGAGAGTGCCTGCACGCCATCTCCATCCAGCGCGATAGAGCTAGCGCCGGTCAGACTGATCGAGACCGGCACCAGGGTAATGGCTTCCGAGATAGTCTTGGTGGGATCTGCGATGCTCGTCGCTGTCAGCGTCGCTGTCGTCGTGGAAGTGATCAGGCTGGTTGGCGCATTGTAGGTAACGCCCGTCGTAGAGGCGCCGCTCAGTGTGCCTGGGCCGGAAGTGAGCGTCCAGGTGACGCCGGCATTCGTGCCATCATTGGCAACCGTGTCGGTAAAGGCCTGTGTTCCGCTGCTGCCCAAAGTCACGGAGGCCGGGCCGATCGGGTTCAGGCTGATGGGTGTGAGCGCAACGCTAACTGAGCTGGACTTCGTTGGGTCTGCCTTGCTGGTCGCGGTGATCGTCGCGGAAGCACCCGTCACCGGGCTCGCGGCGGTGTACATGGTAACCGCGCCGCTTGCGGTAGTTGTGGGACTGAACGAGCCTCCGCCGGTCGACGTCCATGTGACCCCGGCATTGGTGCCGTCGTTTGCCACACTTGCCACGAATGCCTGGGCCGCTCCTCCGCCCATAACCGCGTTGGACGGATTGACTCCAATCGAGATGGGATTCAGCGTGATCGTTGCCGTTGTCGATTTGGTGGCGTCCTTGATGCTGGTAGCCGTCAGGGTCACGCTCGTCATCGTGGCGATGCCGGTGGTTGGGGCATTGTAGGTCACACCGGTGCTGGACGAAGCGCTGAGCGTTCCCGGGCCGGAGCCGATGCTCCAACTCACTCCTGAGTTGGACGAGTCGTTGACAACCGTGTCGGTGAAGCTCTGCGAGCCGTCGATGCCCAGGCTGGCCGTCGCCGGGCTAATAGGATTCAGGCTGACAGGATTGACGCCTGCAGGCGTCAACGTGACGGTGACGGATGCGGATTTGGTCGGGTCGGCCTTGCTGATGGCCGTAATCGCTGCCGAGACGCTCGCGACCGGCGTCGGGGCTGTGAACAGCCCACTCGAGCTAATCGCTCCAACCGATGCCGTCCACGTCACGCCGGCATTGGCAGAGTCATTCGCAACCGTCGCCGCAAAGGTTTGGGTTGCGCCTGCAACCATGGCGACGGGGTTGACTGGGCTGATGGTAACGCTGATGGCAGGGGTAACCGGGTTGGAGACCGAACCGCCTCCACCCCCAGCGCCGCCGCACCCGGAAAGCGAGGCCATAACCAGGAAACAAGCGGACAAGCGTGCGAAAGAAGCGCGGATCGACATGAGTTTTGGCTGACCCTATCTATGGCGGTGAACACATACGGATCCCGGACTCGTCTCCATAGGCCTTCAGATATATAGGGGGATATCTATAGGGGCAATAACCTGAAAGTGGGAACTGTTCCCCTGGAATCCGGGCACTGGCCGAGGGGCGGGAAGAGTCTCACAGGCCGAGGCCTCGTCGAATCAATCACCTGCGCAGCCAATCCATCGTGACAGGACAAGCGGGCGGGCATTGTCATCCCGGACGCAATGTCTCCTTAGGCACGCTTTGCAGAGAAACGTGTCCGGCCAGGTTGATCTGATGCGTGCCGGCCTAGCGGCAAAATCCGATCTGCTCCGCGGTACGGGACAACTGAGTTTTTCGATTGGTCCCAGTTTTCTCTGGATGTTTACTGAGACGCGGTTGGTCGGGGATTGGGTTCCGACTTCCTGGCGCGGAACAGGAAGTCCTCGCTGACCTCGCGGGTCTGACCCTGGCCAAACCGGTAAAAGCCCGCATAAAACCCGAACCCGTTGATGAAGTACGGCACCATCTCCGGCGTGACGCCGTAACCAGTCGAACCTTTGATGGCGGCGTCGAGGGCGAGTAGAGCATAGGGCTCGATTGCGTTGATATTCGCGTAGATGGTGTCCTCGTACGGCGTGAAGTAGCCGTGGTGGTAGTACTGCTTGACGATGTTGTTGCCGATGGCACGACCGAGGTCGAGGTACTCATTGGCGTGCGTCTGCTGGAAGAGGTCGAGCACGGAGAACAGCGCATCCGCGTTGGCGTTGTCGGTTGCGAGGTTGACCTGGACTTGCTTCCCGGGGGTTTCTCCGATGTCGCCGAGGCCGAATGCGCGGGCGCTGCTGCGCGCCATCTTCCAAAGGGTGGGATCGCCGGTCAACAGAAAGGCACGGGCGTAGGAGAGCATAAACTCCGGGCTGGCCGGATACGGTTCAAGCACCCGGCCCTTGGGGCCATAGTAGCCACGGCGCTTGATCTCGAAGCCCGATAGATCGGTCCCGTCCGTCAGCATGGGTCGCAGCAGGTTCTTATCCGGGATCAGCGCCAGATTGACGAACGCGTCCATGCCGACCCGCGTTGCGTCCACCATGTCCTTGCCCGCGTCACCGAGGGTGCTGGCCACCTGGATCTGCATCAGCGCATTGTCACAGTAGATCGTCGTCGCCTGCTGACTCAGGAGCATGGTCCCCTCCAGCACCAGGTGCCCCGGAAAATCCGGTCCGAACTGCCGCTTCGCCCGGTCACCGTATTCTGAGAACGTAAAGTCCCCTCGGGTTTCGTCCGTCGGCGGCGGGTGCTGCTGCCGCGGTTGGGTGAATTGGTAGGCCCCCAGCCTGGTCTTGGCATTGCGCGCCTTCACGTACTGGTCGGCGAGCCGCTTGGTCCACAGCAGGGCGCCCTTGTCGCCGGTGAACTTGTACAACATAGCGCCGGAGTAGATCAGGTCATTTCCGGCATCCAGGAAGGACAACCCGAGCGTTTCGAAGAAGGGGGCGGGGTTGTCGAAGGTATTTTCCCAGCGCTGGCCGGGCTCCATCCCGTAATGTCCGTGACGACTGGTCTCCAATGTGTGCCAGTCGTAGATATGCGCATTCCAGAACGCGGTGATGAACTTCGCGGTTGCCGCTGGATTTACCTCGTACATCAGCTCGTAGTAGGGGAAGGCATTTTTGAGTTCGTGCGGACTATCGGGCACTCCGTCGCGCATGCCGACGCCGGAGAGCGTCAGCAGGTCCACGAAGCGGTGGCCGCCCCACTGGAGCAGGCCACTCTTGTCCTGCAGGTGGGCAAAATAATACGCATACTGGGCCTTGGCGGAGTCTTTGTACTTCGGGTCGCCCGTCAGGTTGGTGAGCGCCGCCAGGATGCGCGTGAAGTTCTGCTGGACTGCGAAGTCCGACCACACGGCGACGCGGCCGCCAGGAAAATCGACGCTTTCCGGAAAGATCCACTTCAACTGCTCCTTGGTATAGACGTTGATCCCGCCGGCGAGCAGCGGAGACGGATCCTGGGGATGGTAGCGATCTGCTGCATCCTTCAATACGGTGTCGGCGTAGTCCTTCACCAATTGCAGACGCGCCGCATCCTGATCGGATACAGCGGCAGGAGGCGGAATCGTCGATACTCCAACCCCCTGCGCGGCAAACGCAGGACGTACCGCCGCCATACTCAACGCCGCCCCGGACAAACGGACAAAGGAGCGACGATCAAGAGAAAGGCGACCTGATCCATCTGCAGTCAGTGGCTTCATAAACCCCTCCTAAAAGCCCCCGATCAGGTGCAAAAACCTGGACGGCTTCGGCACGCTGGCGTTCACGGTGCGTTTCAGTATAAGCCGCGCGGTACAGACCGAGTTCCCTCGGGGCTTTCGGTTTGGGCGAGAGTTGGGCGACCCAGCAGAGGCTTTGCTTGACAGCGCGTTCGGCCTCAAGGCATCCTATACTTCCGAAAAACTGAGAAGTCCCAATAAGATAAGTCAGTTCCCGCCCGCCGAGGTCTCTGCCGCCATCTGAATTGTTGCACCATTTGTCTCTCCCATTCTGTACTGTGCCCAGCGAACGGTTTCCCCGTTCGAACTGGATGGGAGAGACTGCATGCCGAATATTCTCGCTTCGTCCGTCAGCAAGGTTGTTCCTTCCGTCAATACGGTCGTTCCCTCCGTCAACAAAATTGTGCTCCCGGCGTCGGGGACTGTCATCGAAACGCCTCCGCTACAGATCATTCGCGGCCCCATTTTCCGACCAATTCCGCAGCAATGGGCACCGGCGTGGTTTTATAGTGCGCTGGCCTGGATCGGCAAGTCATATTACGACGCCAGCAATGTTTCCCAAAGTTTCGGCGCCTATTTGATGGGCTCCGATGTAGACCCCTACTCGCAGCTCGGATCCACGCGGCTCTTCGTCATCACGCAACTCCGCGAGGAGTTTTTCCGGCTCTCGCTTGCCTCCAACGCCGCCTCTACCGCGTCGGTAACCCAGACCACCGGCACGCTTTACCCCAACACGGATACAGGCATCCGCGATCTCTACCTCGCACTCTCGCAGAGCTCCATCTTTCCCTCGGTCAAGTATTGCTACATTCCTGGCCGCCTGGGCGCCGACCTGAACCCCGTGCCCACCAATCCGACTTTCGCAGCCGAATCCTCTGCGCTCGAAAGTGGCTACGATCCCGCAACTGGCCTGCGCACCATCGTGCTGGGCTCGGCCGTCTCGCAGGTCGTGCCGCTCAACGATTTTCTGGCGACCCACAATGAGCAGATCTATGACGATGCCCCTGCCATCGTTCCGTTGGTTACTGCCCTGGTCTACGACGTTACCCAGAACAACCAGCTTGGCGCCACGACTTTTTTCCTGCCCACCTTCTACTCGCGCGACCAGGTCACCTCCGGGAACTACTACGTCAGCAAGCAGCAGTCGCAGGCCACATCCGGCAACGCAATGGCGAATTGCGGCCAGACCGTCATCTTTCCCGGGGGGCCGGGTTATGTCGACGCCAGCGCCACGGCGCTCACTCTGAACACGACCAACGAAACCAACGTGCAGGGGCAGACCTTTACCACCTATACCTTTCAGACCGCAACTGTCGTCACCAGCGCCACGCTCAGTCCGAAGGCTCAGATTGGAGTGCAATCTCTGACGTGTTCCGCGGCCTCACCACAAAGTGCCTTCGCCAGCCAAACGATCCTCGGCTTCTACCGAGACAACACGTGGCGGAAATCCCTCGGCGTTCCCATCTATGACTACGGATCGCAGAACTCGAGCTTTGCCGCGTCTGCCGCGGCCATCAGTGCGCCGGTCTCCATCTATGACCCCACAACTCCGTTCCTGAACGGCGGCACGCTGCAGCACGTTGTCCGCAATCTGACGCAGGCCACATATCTGTACTCCACCGATGATCTCGTCTCCATTCTTGATACTGCCATTGCGGCCAAGGGCACCGGCAATGGCGCCGGGCTCAGCGTCGCGGACGCCGGTCTCGACTTCGACATGACGTCCACGCCCGCCGCGGGCGTAGTCGACCAGCTCACCATTCCCATTGTTGCCACCATCACCACCACGCCGCCCCTTTTCCAAATCCCCATCTTCAAACAAGGCGTCGATACGGCTGTCGATCTCGCAGTCGCGCCTGCGGCAGAAGCTGCGCCAACCACGGAAGCCGTGCCAACTGCGGCAGTGGAAGCCATCGCCGCCGCGCCGCCTGCAAAGAAAGCGGTAGCCGCAACGCCGCCACTTGCCGTCGCGGCTCCGCCCGCCGCCTTTGTCAACAATCCAGTCGGCGTCGTCACTGGGGTTTCCACCGTGCTCGCCGGCGTCACAATCGGCAATACTGCCAACAACCCTATCCTTATCCCGCAGAATCCCGTCGTCGTCCAGGTCGGCCTCAGCGCGTTTATCCCGCAGGAAGCGCTCGTCGGCACAGGCGTCACCGGCATTGAGATGGGCACCGCATTCGCACAGCAGGCGCTCGGCGCGGGCGCTACGGTCGAAGCAGCAACCCAGGGATTTGTCATCAACCTGACGCAGAGTACCAGTCCCGCCGGCGGGCCATCGGCATATACACTGCAAATTGCTTCCTCCGCAGTCACTTTTACTCCAGGCATCTCCTACGTGCTCTCGCTCGCGGGGTCGAACCTGACGGTGCGTGGCTCCGATGGGTCCACGGCAACCAGCCTGATCATGCAGGCAGGGGCGCCAGCCGGCTCCACATATGTCGGCGCCATGGTCTATACCGCAGCCACGACCTCGGTTCCGCTCTACGCCAACCTCCAGGTCACGCTCGCCGCTCCGGCTGTGGGAACCAATGGCATTCTGCAGGGTGCGCAGTACAGCGTTCGCCTGACCGTCGGCGCAAACGACAGCCAGTACGATCTTCTCGACTCCAGCCAGTCGCTGATTGCCTCCAACATCAGTGTCCCCACGCCCACTGCCCAGCCTGCACCACAGCCCGGCACGGCCTACTTCGGCACGTTCCTGGGTGGCGCGGCGCAGATGACGTTGTGGTCGGTCCCGGTCTTCCTCAACGTCGTACCATCGCAGCTTACGGGCGCGAGCTTCAACGGCAGCATGACGATTAGTGCCGTCGCCAGCGGTGTCCCCAGCTACTCCCTCACCATCACGGACAGCTCGCTCTTCGTCTACTCCAACATCAACGTCGACACCAGCGCCATCGGATCGGTTAGCTCCCACAACGTCTACCTTGCCAGCGCCGTAATCAACTCCGCGCCCGACGACGACTCGTCGGCCGCCTTCGCACCCTGCAGGTTGCTGATGGGACTGGTGCGCCAGGCGCAGATGGGCACGGTGCTGAAGTACGTCTTCGTGCCCGAGGACGACAGCGTGGTCATCGGCAGCACGCGCTACATGCTCAGCGTCATCAATCTCGAAGGCCTCGCGGTCGATCCCAACTCGCGCCCGTACCCCCCGGTTTACTGGCCGCAGAACCAATACTGGCAGTTTGCCAATCGTCACAACCCTTATCTGGACGTGAGCTACACCGGGGCCACTGAGGCCGCGCGCATCGCCCAGGCGCAGTCCGACGTGGCACGCATCGGCCTGGCCACCGCGCAGGCGCAGGAACCCATGCAGATGTACCTGGACACCGACCCCACCGAGATGACCGTGTGGCCCATTTACGAATTCCCCTTCGACACCTCGACCCAGGCGGTGGACCAGGGCCAGCTCAAGGTCATCACCAGCACCATTCTCAACATTCTGCAAACAACCTTCCCACCTACCGCGCCGGCGCAGGCGCCTGGACCGCTCGATGGCGAGCAGATCCTGGTTCCCGGCCAGCTACAGCAGAACAACCCCTACACCGCCGACACTGCAACCACTGTGGACTCCACGCCCATGGTCAGCGCCGCGGCTGCGCCCGCCTCCATCACTCCCGCGGTCACCGGCCGGCTGGTCACCAACCTGAACACAAGCGCGGTCGCCACCACAATCCCTACGAGTCTGGAAGCGCATCTGAGCCTGCAAGCGCAGCAGGCACAGGTCTCCACCGCCAATCTCGCCATCACCAAGGGTCTCTCGCCGCAGATCAACGTAACCCAGGATCACCTGGTCCAGGCCAGCGTAGGAGCCGCAAGTTTCGGCACTCGCCAGTTCCAGTCAATCTACGGCTTCTCCGTCTACAATCCCGGCACGGGCGAGGCCTACCTCATCGAACTGGTCGATGCCGACCTCACCATCCCCAACCAGCTTCCCGATCCCACGCAGAACGCGGACTACGATCCCTACTACGTCCGCGTCGTCTTCCTGAACACGCTCACCGCCTATAACATGTCCATCATCGTGCCCTCGATGGTCCACGACCAGTACGGTAACTGGGCGTATCAGGGCACGGCCTATACCAACGTCCTCAGCAAGACCGACGAGCTCCCGCTGGGGTACATGTACTCGCTCTACGACGGCTCCAACAACTTTGACAACCTGGACTTCACTCCATATCCCGCAACGGCGGGCGCCGAGCTGCGCAAGTCGCAGTCCTACATCTTCACCAACATTCCGTACTCCGCCAAGCAGACGGCCATCTTCAACCCCGGCATCTTGTACCAACAGTTCGCACCCACCGCTCTCCTCGCCGAGTTTTCCGGCGGCGGCGCCACGGCACTCTCCGGTGGTGCAGCAGCCGCGGCGCCACACGCCTTCAATGCCGTTAACACCGTAACTGCCAGCAGCCTTGTCCTGGCGGAGTTCGATCCCACCCTCATCGCCTTCACCCTGCCGCCCACTCCGCCGGCCTACTTTGTCTGTCGGCGCCTGAACTGGAACACCGACTGCCACCTGATGCAGGCCACCAATCCCACTGGCACCTCTATTTACGTTGCCTACGGCGGTGGCGACCTCGTCCCCTTCCGCCTGGATGCGCCCTTCACGGTCGACAAGCGTCAACCCGCGCACATGTACGCGCTGACGCACACCCTGGCCGACCAGCAATACGACAACGTCAAAACCATCTCCGTCGCCAACAAACCTTACATCGTCGGAGTTACAACGCAGGGTGGCATCGCGCAATACACGAATCTCTCCATCGACTCCACCGCCGGCACCGCCGATCTGCAGATCGGCTCCAACCATGTGCTGCAGTTTCCCGCCGAGTGCTACATCGCCGGCCAAGCCAGCACGACACTCACCACCATCGCCACGCAAAACACCAGCCTGGGAACCGTCAGCATCACCACCGGCAGCTTCGTCTCGCTGGACAGCAGCGGCAACGCGCTCCCACAGCAGTTCGAGTTGATCCCCTACAACAACCTCGTCTACATGATCCGCACCGTCAGCAACATCGCCGCGCTGGGCGCGGTCGGCGGCCTGGGCGCGACGTCCGGCCTGCTGATCGATACGTTCGTTCCCTCCGTCACCGGCAACCTGAAACTGGCCCAGGCGGCGCGCTACAAACGAAGCGGCCTCTCATACTTCGGCACCACTTACACACCCACCACCATGGTGGATACGCTCGACACCCTCGATTTCACCGACATCACCGGCAATACCTTCTACGTTCCCACCATCTTTGTTCCCATCCCGGAGCTCGACGCCGGCAAGGGTTTCGTCGCCAACCTATCCAACTTCCTCGGCCAGCAGCTCTGGACCTTCGTCTACCCGGAGATCGTGGCCCAGCCCGGTGCTACCGTCAACGGCGTCAGCTACCCCGCCGGCTTCAATCTCGACGTTGAAGGCAATCCCGTCTTGAGCCTGCAAAAACTGCACTTCGTCTACGATCCCATTGCCGTCCTCTTCACCCCCAACGACCTCGCGCACAAATATCCGCTGCAACCTAAGCAGCAGATTCTCGCGCTGACCAATGGCCAAATCCAGGAAGGCATTTGCTGGCGTTCCGCCAATCCGCAACCCTATCGCAACCCACCCACCAACGTCAGCGCCCAGCAAATCCTGCCCGTCGGGGACGGCATGGACCGCCCCAACATCGTCTACTCCTCGCACAATCGCCCGATCACCACGCCGCTCAGCGACAGCTACATGGGCATGTCGGTCAACAGCTTCTGCTCCATTTCGGGCGTGGTCTACAACATCGAGGAGTCGCTGCTGCAGAACGACCAGGTCGGCCTCAGCTTTGTCTCCGCCGTTTCCACCGTATCCAACATGCTCATCGGCGTGTTGTTCGACTACGACAATGACGACCTCGGCACGCTTTCTCCCTACAACTCCACCGAATCCACCAAGGGCATCGTCTTCCTCAACGGCTACCTCGGTTCGCTGGGATACAACTTTTCCAGTCCCGACCACTTCGATGTCAACGACGTGCTGCCCGCGCAAATTCCGCTCTTCGACCAGATCACCGGCGTCATGGGCGAAGATTGGGACATCGGCTTCTACAACCTGGACATGAGTTTGCCGCGACAGTATTGGAGCCTGGCCTACGACTCGTTCACCGCGGCCGGACTGCCCAACTATATTCCAAACGTCCCGCCTGCGCTGGTCGATCCCACCTTCACTAACCGCACGCGCTCGCTCATTCTCTCAGTCCAGAACCCCGTCCGCCCGCAGCAACTCGGCCTGATGGACACTTACAGCTCCGTCGTCTCTGCCAACCTGCACCTGCAGAATGGCGTTACCGGCTCTGTCTTCCTCAGCAAGAAAGCCGACCGCGACGTCGCCTCCATCGGCACCAATCCCAGCGGCCCTACCACCTTCCCACTGTATGGCCTGCCCACCAAATACGACTTCTTCCTCTTCTCGCGCGACCACTATTGGACTCTGAAAGGCGCCAGCTTCGATCTCATCGATCAGGGCTACGCCATGTGCCTGGTCGACGACGGTACCGGCACCGGCACCAAGGTCGCGAGCTACTTTATCGACTCTGACGGCAACTACTACGAGCTCTACACCTACGTCCTTTACTCGCCCAACGGCGGCGTACTGGAGACGCAGAGCTTCCCGCTCAAGGTCACGCTAGGCGCCCCCGCGAACCCCACCGCAACCCCCGCGACGCCGGAGACTCCGAACAACGTGAACCCGCAAGACCTTGTCGCGCAGATTAACAAGCTCTCCAACCTCATCTACGCTGCCATGGGCCCATCCAGCCCCGGCCAGCCCCCCGCCTACATTCCCATCCAGGCCGTCGGAGGCAGCGTGCAGGCCGCGCCTATCCTCGGACCGCCGGGCTTCAGCGGCTATACGCTCAACGTCCTCGGCGCCAACCACCAACCCGTCCAGATTTCGCAGATTTACTCGGGCTCTGTCACGTATCAGATCGCCGGATCCACCACCATCATCCCCTTCAACGTCAAAGGCTCCAAGGCTGTTCCGTTCTACGGCTCACTCTCTCACGGCTTGGACAAGCAGATCTCCGTTGCCATTCTGCAATCCAAGGACCTCACCAGCTTCATCCCCAGGACAACCGTGCCCGCTGGCCCCGCAGCCGGTCTCTATGGCGGCACCGGCCTCGGTGCGCTCATCGGAACGCCCTTCAGTTGCGCCTTTCAGGGCTCCGGAGCCATTCCGCCCGCCATTGCCACCAATCCCACGCCCGGCACCACCATGAAGGCCGACGACTCCATCTTCTACACCTTCAACGGCGTCAGCAATATCACCTTCGACTCCACAGGAAAAACTGTAACCGCGACAGGCACACAATACTTCATCGACATCACCGACCCGCTCAATCCGATCTACGGCGTAGTCACCCTCCCCAAATTCATCCTGAACGGCAACACCTACTCGCTGAACCTCAGCACCACGCTGACCGACGGAGTCACGTCGCGTTACACCGTGGTCTTCGGCGGCAAGAGCTACCAGTTCAACCCAGACAACGCGCACGTCACCGCGGACCGTACCACCTTCACCTTCAACCCGCTCGCCGGCGGCATTTATACCGTGTCCTACCAGGACATCGATGCCCCCGCCGGCAGCGAAGCTCCGTCCCCCATCACCATCACGCCCTTCTCCGTCGCGGCCGGCGGCCTTTCCACTCCGGTTGATGTCTTCAACAACCCCGGCGGCCTCACCAACATGGTGCTCGGCGTTATTGGCCGCACCTATACCTACGACCCCGTCCACGGAACCGTCACCATTACCGCAGGCACAACCACCACCACGGTTCCGCTGCAGACCGGCCTCACCTTCGCATCTACCAGCGGCTACGCCTACGTCCTTGGATTCAGCAACGGCCAGTACATCGTCAATGGAAGCCCCATGTATCCGTATTCTGCTTCCACCACGGGCGCGCCGGCCACCTACGCTCTCATGACCTCGCCGCAGATGTTCACGCTCGGCGGCAACTTCTACACCTTCAACCAGGACAATCTCGGCAACTACCTCAGCGTCACCGGTAACGGCCAGACCAACCCCATCAACCCGTACCAGTTCTCCATCAACGGCGTCGTCTACATCATCAACACCAACGTCCAGCCCAACACGGTCGTTGGTGGCGGGAACGTCTACTCCATGACCGCGGGCAACACGCAGTTTTTGCTGAACGGTGTGCAGTACACCATCACGCTCAAGGGCGGTTCTTTGAACGGTGCCACCATCTCCGGCCAATTCAACATCACCCAGGCCAACGTGGTCGTTATCGAGAACTACGTCTACCAGTTGGACACTCTCAACGGCCAGATTGTCGGCAACGGTACCGTCTATCCGCTCACCACCTCCGGCTTCACCTACACCATCACCACCGCCAATCAGAGCTTTACCGTCACCACTGCACCCAACGCCACTACGGTCAACATTGGCAACATCGAGTACCTGATCAACAACACCACCGTCGTCGGCGACGGCGTCACCTATCCCATCCTCGCCTACCGCACCTTCGTCGATGGCGGCACCGCCTACAACATCGGCCTCGACGGCACCGTCTCCGTGCCGCCGCCATTCACCCTCTCCGGCGCCTCGCCCTGGACGCGTTCCACCTTCACCGATTCCGGCACCATCTACACCGTCAACGACGTAGCCGCGTTCGATGGCGCCAGCTACTTCCTCATCTCCGGAACGCCCGCGCAGTTCACCACCGCGGCGCACACCTATGCCATCCGCACCGATGGCGTCTCCATCGCCGCCGGCCCCAGCAAAACCTACATCGTCAACTCCACCGGCCCGCTCAGCCCGAACCAGTTCACCTTCGGCAGTGAGACCATCTTCTTTGGCCGCGCCACCGACATCGCCGCCTTCGACGGTGCCCACTACTTTGCTATTGCCAACAACCAGTTCACTGACACCAACACTGGCCTTACCTACTCCATCAGCGGCAACACGGCCGTCAATCAGGGCAACAGCTACGAGATCTTCAGCAACCTTGGCGCAGGTTCCTACTTCACCGTCCCGGGCGGCGCCACCTACTACGTCAACGTGGCCGTCGCGGATACAGGTTCAGCCAGCGGCACTATCTACAGCGTTTTTCCCATCTCGGGCGGCCAGTTCACCATGCCGCTCGAGTACACCATCACCGTCTCCGGCGGCACGGTCAGTGTCGCGGCCGTCACACTGCCCGGCGGGTCGGAGGTCATCTCCACCCTCACCGCTTCAGCCGGCGCACTTACCGGAGGCGAGTTCACCGACCCCGTCACCAACATCACTTACGTCTGCGTCGTCGACGCCGGCGTCACGACCTTTGTCGACTCCAGCAATACCATCTATGCCTTCCCCGCGTCCGGCACTACCAACGTTCTGGTCGCATCCGTCAGCGTCACCACCGCCGTCACTCTTGCCGTCGACAACGAAACTCCCGCGCAGGTCTACCCGGTCCTGAATAACCAGTTCATGGTTGGCACCACCACCTACGCAGTCAACGTGCCCGTCGCCTACACTAATGCGGCGACTGGCCCCTACTGGCCCATGGTCAACGGCCGCTTCGTCGTTCCGGAGACTGCCCCCCAGTCCAACCTCGCCTACACCGTGCATGGCGCCAACGTAGTGAAGGGATACCTCATCTCCAGCGACGACGAGTTCTCCGTCGACGGCAACACCGTCTACACGGTGAACGACGTCAACGTCGTCAAGTCCACCAACCAGGCTACGCTCAGCGGCGCGGTGCCCAACCAGACCCTTGTCTCCGGCGGGAGCACCTATGCCCTCAACAGCACGACTTCGCAGGTCACGACCCAGCCCTCTGGTCTCGACTACAACACCGCCACCCAGCAGTTCACCGTCTCCTACAATGGGCTCTCTGTCCTCTACACCGTGGGTGCATCCTCTGTCACGGACAATCGCCACCCGGTCAACACCTTCCCCACCACCGTCTCAGGCTCGCAACTCACCTTCACTGACACAGTCACGAATGTCACCTACACCTTCGACGACAGCGGCAACAACCCCATCACCGCTGCCTTCGTCTACAACAACAACTTCTTCGTCGACGTCATCAGCGGCATCACCTACTACATCGACGTGCCCGACAACCGCGTGGAAGCGCTCTCCTACGTGCCCGAAACCACGCAGTACGCCTTTGTGCCCGCCGACGGCAACACCTACCTCATCCATTACAGCGACGTCGGCGTCGTCTTCCCCGTCATCTCCGGCCCCAATGTCAACGTGGGCGTCGCCACGGTCGGGTCAGACACCTTCAGTCTCTTTGTGGACCAGGTCGACCCCACCAGCGGCGCGACCGGCATCAACGTAAACGCCAATGCGTTCGAGATCAACGGAAACCTGTACACCATCACCGGAACGCCCACAGGCTCTGACTACTCTGCCTGCCAGGTGGTCGGTGACGCCGTGGCACCGAAGAAGTTCCTCACCGCAAACACCTTCCAGCTCACGGACGCCACCATTACCTACGCGCTCCAACTCGGCGCCAACAATCTGCCCACAGCCGTCATCGCCAACTTCCCCGTAAAGCCCAGCCGCGACATTATTGGCGTCAACGACGACGTCTACATCATCACCTACAACACCGTCAGCACCGGCTCGCTGCTCGGCCAGGGCCAGGCCTCCATTGCCATCAGCGGCTCCGCCTTCACCCTTACCAATCCCTTCGACTCCACCAAGGCGAAGTTCATCTTCGATGACCTCGACATCTACGACGCCGGCTCGGTTGTCGGCCAGTTCACCGCCTACCTTTCGCCCACCTTCTTCATCGGCAGCGCCACCTACACGTTGGATCCCGTCAACCTGATCGTCACGGATAACAACAAGCGCCCCTTCCCGCTGTTGCCCAACCCCACCATGTTCAGCATCGGTGGCTTCAACTACGTCATCGATAGCAACCACACGCCACATACCATCGTCGGCAACAACAATATCTCGCCACTCTCCACCGACGTCACCGTCATTGCAGGCCAGCCCTTACCTAACTCCACCTTCACCCTCGGCGGCCTCATCTACAAGTACACAGAGGACGCCTCGCACACGCTGCTCACCATCACCGGCACCAAGAGCTACATGATTGCGCAGCCCGGACAGACGTTCAAGCTGGACTCCAGCCTGGTCTTCACCATCTCCAAAACCCCGCCCGCCGCGGGCAACTACCCCGGCACCACCGTGCCCATCGGCACCATCACCGCCGGCGCGGCCGTCACCATTAACCTCTACGCCGGCACGCCGGAGTCCGGCGGCGCCGATTTCTTCCAGTACAAGAACGTTCTCTACGCCATGGTGGCGTCCGAGGGTGTTTACGTTGCCGTCCAAAAGTCCTACACGGTCTACGCCGCCAAGCCCACACCGAACCAGCAGCAGCTTGCCGTCTTCAACCTGAACGGGAACACCTACATGGTCACCGACGGCACTACTGCCGGCGCACCCACGCCCAGCGGCATCAACCCTGCAAGCATGTGGGCCGCCACTGCCATCACTTCTAATCCGCCGGAGGTTCAGTTCGGCCTGGTCTACGGATTTACCACGGCACCCATCACCGTCATCCAATCCGCCTCCGGAGTGTTTCAGTTCCCGGTTACCGGCTCCAGCGGCAACATCACGCTCTACGACATCCTCTACAACCCCGGCACCAATGCCAACATGATCAAGGTCGACGTGCCAAGCCTGTTGCCCAGTTTCATGCAGGCCGCACCCTTCACCTTCGTGGTGTCCGATCCGCTCACCTTCGAGACCGGCGGCTACAACGCCTTCACCACCGCCATCGTCGAAACCGCTGTTCCCAGCGAGAGCTATGCCGCCGCGTACAAGGCGCCAATCGTCTCGACCGATGGCCAACTCGACACCCTCATCGGGGCCCAGGGAGACTTCAGCGTCGAATTCTGGCACTCGCTCCCGGTCATCCCGCTGGAGGAGTTCCACCCATTCACCTACACTGCCAGCACGGCCAAGCCGCTCATCTACAACGTCGACGTCGACTTCGAAAATAACCAGGAGATCTACGTCGCCATCAACAACACCGTGATGGAGGCCATCACAACCCCGCCCGTCATGAGCTCCGGCTGGCGTCACTTCGCCCTCACGTACGCGCAGCCATACACCATCCTCTGCCAGGGCAACGGTTTTGAGGTCAAGGGTGCCTCCAACTACGACTTCAACCGCGACTTCAGCATCGCCATGACCTTCAGCGTCTCTGACGTCGACACGTCGCAGGGCCTGCTCTACAAAGGCACCGGGTCGGACAATACCTCACCTCAACTGGACACGTCCTACCGCGTCAGCGTAGGGCAGGGAACCGTCAACCTGCAGCTGTTCGACGGCGCCGGCAATGAGAGTCCGCTCTTCCTCGGGCCCACCATTCAGCCCAACCAGTACTACCAGGTCATCATCATCAAGCACACCGACACTCCAGCCGGCAGTTCGGACAGCACCGACCCTTACGCCCCGCCGCTCGACGCGGGCGAGGTAAGCAAGGCAGCTTCGTCCGGCGCCAACGTCAAATCCTCCGGCTTCCCCAGCGGCGGCGGTCCGGTCACCATCTCCGGCATCCAGCCCGCCGACACCAGCTCTTCCTCCAAACTCAACGTGGTGCTGAACAATCTCTCCTCCAGCAACACCCAGAGTTACACTGTCACCATCTCCGTTCGCACCGTCCACCCCGACGGCACCTTCAGCGATTGGACGCCCGCCACCACCCCCTGGACGGTGCCAGACTCCTCCGGCCTCACGGTCAACCCCACCGGCAATGCCCATCTGCTGATCGGTTCGGCATACGACGACAGCGGTCAGGCCATGCCGTTGGGGGGCACCTCCGGCGGTGTCGGCAATATCCGCGACCTCTACATCTTCAATAGCGCCATCAATCGCGAAGGCATTACCACCAACACCGGCATCGTCGATATCGCCAGCGCCACCCAGACCGAACTCAGCAAGGCCGGCATTCTCGGCTACTGGGCCGCGGCCTACGATCCCAACGGCGTCGTCAACAACTCCGTCGATCCGTCTGCCGTCGCCATCTCCCTCAACTCCGCGCAGGCCTACCTCGCTCCACTCGCCGGGCACGAGCTCGAGGGCACCTCGCTCTATATCAACGGCGTCTCCATGCCGCTCACCCTCGTCGACGGGAAAATTATCCCCATCCCCTCGTCCATCACGCCCTACGCCGCGGGCAACTCGTTGCTGAACTTCAACGCCGGCATCTACCGCATCCAGGAGATCAGCATCTGGAGCATGACCCGGCAGCCCTACCAGGTCATCGACGACATATTCGGCCGCCTGGTCACCAGCAACGAGCCCTTCCTCGTCGTCTATTTGCCCGGCTCCATCGTGGCTCCGTCTCTGGACAGTCCCATCCTGCCCATGAAGTCTTTCATTGACGGCGTCACGATCAAGAACACCGGTACGCTCGCCAGCCTGGTCTTGGCGAACTCCTCGCAGGATCTCTCGGGCTGCCCCGCGGTCGCTGTCTGCGGCCCGCTGGTCACGCCCAACCTCTACACCCCGCCCGGCATCGCGCTTACCGTGTGCGACACCGCCCCGTACATGACCACGTACTCCGTCACGCTCAACAGTGTTACTGGCACTCTCGCCGGCGAAGTCAACGAGGTCTACGTCTTCGTCAAGGACAAGGTCCTCACTCTCTACGCGGGCAAGAAAGTTGGTGACCTCGTCCTCAGCTGGGTCTCGCAGGAACAGGGTGACGTGCAGATCATCGGCTACATCGAGGGCGCGCCCCCCGCGCCCATGGCCAACCTCACCAACAAATCCTCCTACGCCGGCGCCACGTCCATTACCCTTAGCACACCCACATCGGTCACCTTCAAGTACTCCAGCACCGGCGACACCTCCAACGAAACACGTTGGGACATCAGCGACGGCATCGGCGTCAACTTTGGCATCGGCTATGACATCGCGCCCTTCGGCGTAGGCGTCTCCGCCTCCAAGACGTCCATTGCAAAGCTCACCCTCGGCGCCACCGAGGCGGGCAGCTTGATCACTACCAACGGCACGGGCGGCCAAACCACCTCCAGCAACAAGCTCGATGAGTCCGAAAAGTACACGGTCAAAATGCAGGGTACGCTGGCACCCTACACGAACGACCAGTTCATGAGCACACTCAACACCCTCACCACGCCCAGCAACACGGCGGGTAACCCCAGCTCCAAGACCGCCATTCTGCCCAACCCCAACCTCGGCGGCTTCACCACGTCCAACCCGCCCTCCACTCTTCCCAAGACGGCACCCACCGAGGAGAAGTACGGCCAGCGCATGTACACGCCCTCTCCCTACGGCACCGCCTTTGTCACCTCGGAGACACTCGACGTGTATCAGCAAACGCTGGTGCAGACCAATACCGTCTACGGGTTTGTGCGCGTGCCCGATCCGCAGATTCCGCGCGACCTCAACATCGTCTCCTTCCGCATCAACAGCAAATACCTCCGCCCCGGCGTGCTCGATGGCGTCATCGGCTATGCTTACAATCCCGCCACGCTGCCCACCGGCGCGCAGACCTACACTACCTCCACCGGCCAGATGACGCCTGTCTACGACGGCAACTTCTCGCCCGGCGAGGTCGGCCACGACGCCAGCTACATGCGCGTCGTGGAGGCCTACCAGATCAAGAAGGGCATCGACCAGCAAGCATTCAACGCGCTCGCCCTTTACCAGACCGCCTACAACACGCAGGACAGCCCGTCCGACTCCAGCCTCACCCCCGGCCTCGACTTCTACAACGAGTACGTGTGGTCCTCGCGCGGCGGTGCCCAGGAGGTGAAACACACCTATACCACCACCTTCGACAACGTCTACACCACCAGCAATGGCTCCTCTGCCGACGTCAAACTCAGCTTCAACGTCAAGCTGAACGGGTTCAACATCACCTGGCTCGACGTCAAGTTCGCCTGGACCAGCACCACCAAGGGGACCTTCAAATACAGCTACAACACCACCGGCACCCAGTCCTTCGATATCGCTGCCTCCTTCGACGGCATCGACAGCGATACCCAGATGCGCTACAGCTCCAACAACGATGCCCACTTCGTCATGAACTTCAACTCGATGTTTAACCCCAACAACCAGAGCGGCCTCAACCTGGTCATCGGTTCCGATGGCCTGGTCTACCAGATCGTCCCATCCGTCACCTCCGGCGCGGGCTTGCCGCTCTCGAACAACATCGATACCAACCAGACCTACACCCAGCCGCAGCCCGCCTACACCTCCGGCAACGCGGACGGCCTCACCGGCGCGCTAGAGCCCTACGACCGCCCCGGCAAGACCAACCTCTTCCGCACCTATGCCTTCTTCCTGCAGCCCACGCAACAGAACGCCGACGACTTCTGGAACTCCGTCGTCGATCCCATCTGGCTCGCGAACAGCCCGGACCCCGATGCGGCAGCTATACGCTCTGCGCAGGGCAGCGCCTCCTTGCCCTGGCGCGTGCTCTACCGCGTCACCTACTCGCAGCGCTTCCTGCCCCCCATCTCTACGGAGGCCGTCGTCACTCCGCAGATCACGCCCGTCATGGCCGTCCCGGTGCTGAATCCCGCATCCGACTTCCTCTTCCAGAAGCCCACCAACCCCAGCCCGCTGCATAATCCCGCCAACGACATCGAAGCCAACGTCGTGCTCGCCGCGCCCACCGCTTCCGGTCTTAGCGCCGGCACCGTCCCCGCCAGCGGTCCCAGCGTAGGCATCCCCATCCTGCCCAACAATGTCATCCCCTTCGACCTCTTCAAGACGTTCACCACGGTCGCCAACTGGGGAGACAGCACCAACGCCAAACTCCTCAGCCAGCTCGTCACGTCTGCCCTCGGCCTCAACACTGTGCCTATGTCCGAGTCCGTTCTCCCCGGCTCCACCAAGGCCGCGGCCGTCATGGACCCCGTCAGCGGCGGCGTTCTCTACACCGTCTATACGGATCCCAACGGCCTCACCGTCAACGTCCCCACCAACTTCGGCGTCACCGTCTACCAGGACGTCAACGGCAACCCCATCCAATACTTCGACGGCAAGATCTTCCACTCCCTCCAGGCCGACTACGTTGCCACCACCGACGGCACCGTCATGTACTATATCCAGCCGCCCTCCACTTACGACCAGTCCGCCTTCAGCCTGCTCGGCGACTACGACCTTTTCGGCCATCCCGGCGACGAGTGGCGTTACTACCTGATCTCCGGCATCAGCGCCAACATGACCGCCGAATCCTCCGTCTCCAACCTCGTCCCATTCTCCTCGTCCTCTGGCTACACCGGCTTCAGCGTCGCCACCGCACAACACACCGGCAAAGCCGCAGCCAACCAGGTCCAGGGATATGTTCTGGTTCAGGGCATCCTGCAATGGCCCAACCTCAATACCAATGCCGAGGTCTTCTCCGACGTCCTGATTTACAAGTCCATGAGCCTGCTGGATACCTTCCCCATCGGCGACCCCGACATCCTGATGTCGTTCCTCGCCGCCCAGTATCCAAACGCGCCCTTCGTCACCAACGCCGAAATCAATCTCGTGTTCGCGAAGAACATCGTCTCCTATTTCAATACTGCCCAGCAGGCTCTCTTGCCTCAGTAGTCCAAGATTAGCGAGATCGACCCACCAGCGAACTCAATCAGGCCTGAGTAACGGGAGCATAAGGTTCTTCGTGGTCGATAGTGTAACCTACTGATTCTGAAGCCATGCGCGGAGAAGTGGATATTCTCCACAGAGGCAAAGGGGCAAGGTTCTTACGCCTCACCCTTCTGCCGTTGCCGTTCCCTTCGTTACTTCTCTAGAGGCTCGGGGCTTGGGATCCTAGGCAGCATGTCGGCGCGAGTCGCCGCATTGTAGGCAAACCATGCTTCAATCATGGAACCCTGCATCACGTCGTCCTTTTGCACGCGATCGTAAAGGTCCATATTGGAATGGTGAGTACGTGTGCCGTACTCCAGCCCATCCTGTTGGAAACCAATCCCATTTAGGCCTATCCACGAGAAGCTGGTCGAGTCCGTGCCACCGGGTTCTTGGGTAGGCCTGAACTCCGTGCCCGAAATGGCGACGATGTGCTGGTCTTTGATCGGCTCAATCCAGGACCTGAAGATAGCCGCCATCTGCGGACTGCCCCCCGCCGATACTCCCCGGAACCTACCCGATCCTCCGTCGTCGTTGAAGTACACATCCAGGTTGTCGTACTCGGGAGTTTTCTTCATGGTGTCGCGCGGAGCAAAATGCTGCTGCACATATGCCTTGGAGCCCCAGAGACCTTCCTCTTCGCCGCCCCACAGGGCAACACGTACCGTGCGAGCCATGGGCTTGTGCAGCGTAGTCAGAATGCGCAAAGCCTCCATCGCCACCGAGGCGCCGGTACCGTTGTCGGTCGCGCCGGTGCCGCCCTGCCAGCTGTCGAAGTGACCACCGAGCATCACGACCTCATCCGGCTTCGTGGTGCCCGGAATCTCGCCGATCACGTTGAATGCATTCTGGTTCTTCTGATAGTCGACAGCGATATCAAAGGTGAGCTTTGGCGTGATCCCGTGCTGCAGCAGGCGGACGATGCGGTTGTACTGCTCTGGCGTTACGGCCACCATCGGAGGTGGAACCGGATCCTTGGGATCCTGCGACCCACCGTAGGTTGAGAAGATTGTGCCGCCGTCTCCGTTGTACCCGGGCGTCAGTACCACGGCAGCACCTTCTTCCTTCATGAAGGCGTTGACCTCGTTGCGCAGGTCGTGGTTCTTTGGCTCGGCCAGGGC
This sequence comes from uncultured Acidobacteriaceae bacterium, assembly GCA_963764735.1. Lineage (GTDB taxonomy): Bacteria > Acidobacteriota > Terriglobia > Terriglobales > Acidobacteriaceae > Edaphobacter. The sequence goes on along the minus strand of CAVXTS010000002.1, from coordinate 1,746,798 downwards.
AAGCGACGTCGGCGTGTATTCCCACGACCCCTCATCGGCTCTACCCCGACCCCGCGGCGTGGCATTGGCGGCTGGAGCGCCAGCGCCTGCCGGCCCGCCAGGTGCTCTCAGCCCGCCCGCTTCGGGAGCCGCACCCGAACCAGCAGCACCCGCTCCGCCACGGCGACCGCCACCGCCACGCGCGTCTCCGCGTGCCAGTATTTCCTCATCCGTCGGCGAAGGCGTCGCATCCGCCCTCGTGTGGAGTTTGAGCGTCGGCGGGTCAAACATCAGCACGACCTTGCCCTTCAGCTTGCCTTTGTATTTGGCGAAATCTTCCTTCGAGTGAATGGGAGCCCACACCGCGTCCGCCGTGATCGGGCCATTCGTCCCAGGTGTCCATGCCAGCGGGAACCCGATCAGCGCAGCATAGGCCGGAGTCTCCATGGCACCGTAAAACTTCTTAATCTGCCACCCATAGCCGAAGGGCCACTCTTCCAGGTGGACGTTTTTGAGTCCCCACTCTTTCATCTGCTTCATCGCCCATTCGGCGGCGGCCCGATGATTGATGCTGTTAGTAACGCGCGGACCGTACACCTCGGACATGTAGAAGAGGTTTTCCATTACTTGCGAATGCTGATAGGCTTCGCCCTTGATCTGTGCCAGGACATCCAGATCAACTTTGTCCCCCGCTAGTTCCTGCGCGGTTGCTGCCGTGAGCAGCAAAAGAGCCGCCGTCATGGCGGTAGCCTGTCTGAAGCGGAGCAGATTCATGTGGGTCCTCGCTTTCAACGAATGGTCGACACGGGCAGATCACCCCAAAGGAATGTTTGAAAACGACGCTGTGCGTTCCTCGGTGCCAAGAATATGCGAATGCAGGTCAGACTCTTGCGTAGCTTACGCGATGCCGAAATCAGTTGTGGTGCTGCTCGAAGCCCTTGGCGTCAAAAACGCTTGATGCAAGGATCGGATATCGACCGGTGGAAGTCTTCCGCGCTGGCGCAGTTAGGATGACAAAGACACCAAGTACAGCGACGAAGGTGCAGCCGATGCTCCCATGAGGGACTTCTCAGGAAGGCATGCAAGTTAGAGATGGCTGATTGGGTGAGCTAGCTTGCGCAAATCGTAACAGTAGAAGGATCAAAATGTCAATCAGGCCTGAAAGCTTTCTGGTTGGGGTGCTCTTGAGAAACCTCAAAAGCCACGCGGTGATTTGAGTTTCCCGCGCCAGTTATCTCGTCGGGTTAGACGCGATATGTTCAGTAAATATGAGAACGACGAAAATGGCCCGAGCCTACACTCTTTTCGCGAAACGGTAACCGAACTGTGGGACAGTCAGGAGGTACTGAGGATTTGCCGGATCGCTCTCGAGTTTCCTTCGCAACTGGTGCACGAATGTGCGCACAGAGTCACGCCCCCTATCAGATTTAGGTCCCCATAGAATCTTCATCAGCTTTGCGTACGGGACGGATCTTCCGGCATCGATCATCAGCTGATAGGTCAGTGTGTACTCCATTGGAGTGAGGTGAACCGGACGATTTGCCTTTTTCACTTTATGGCTTAGTGTGTCGAGTTCGATATCGCCTATGCGAAGAACAGGCGGCACCTGCGCACGCGACATCCGTGGCCAGCGCATAGCGGCGCGAATGCGCGCAACCAGTTCGCGCAGCGGGAATGGTTTGGTGATACAGTCGTTTGCTCCGGCATCCAGCGCCTCCACCTTTTCGTCTTCGCTGTCGCGCACGGTGAACGCGAGGATAGGAATGTCCTTAGACATCGCACGGAGGTTCTTGCAGGCGTCAGCACCTGACGTGCCGGGTATGTCCAGGTCGAGCAGGACAGCATCACACGGGTTATTGAGTACCAGAGAAATCGCATCCTCGGCGCGTGCTGCCTCCATGGTTTCGAATCCAAAAAGCCGCAAACAGGCACACAAGCTGCTCCGGTTCGAAACTTCATCCTCTATGACCACAACTAGCCCAGACCTCATTGATTAGCTGTCTCCCGCTTGACAGTTGACAACTGACAACGAAATCAATCGTTGTCGGCTTCAGCATCTACCAATTCTTCTCCCAGACCTGGAGGACCGGGTAGCGATTGACCGCCGAGGGCTGGTAGCTCGATCGTGACGTCCACCAGCTAATGCGAGCCTGCGGATCGGCGGCGAAGACGGGGTCCGATTTCACCTTCGCTTCGAACTCCTGCAACCAGTCCGGGTGCTCTTCGGCGACCTTGGTGGCGATAGGAACGCTGAGATAGGGGTTCGCGCCGATGCGCCCCATGGATTGAAAGACGGAGGCGGCGAACCCGTAACGGATGAGAGCATCGGGAGCGGCCGGGTGCAGCAGCGCCATAATAAGTCGCGCTCGCTGCTGATGCATCGGAACCCACCAGGAGCCCGCGGGGACCTCGATCTTCTCCTTGACTGGGGTGAGGGTATAGTCCATCATCTGGCCCGCCTCGCCGGAGGTGACGTACTTCACGTCCGTGAAGCGCCAGGTTTCGAACTCCTGATCCAGTTCCTTAGGGATGACATCCATGTGGACACCGTGCAGCTTGAGTTCGTCCGCAATCTCCTTCCACTGCAACGGGACAACGAAGCCAAGTGGCTCCTGCGCCTCTGCGGTCGTGTCAATGCCATCGTGCTCTATCGTTTCGAAGTCGTCCTTTTCCGCGGTGTAGCGGACGACCGCCGTTCCGGTGATCTCAGACTGAAATGTTGCCGTTTTGAGCGAGTGATACAGCAGCGGATGGCCGCCGGCGCTGGTCTTGCCCGCAAGGTAGATCGGCGGCGCATTGCGGTCGCCGGCCTGGGCGGCGTATTTGGCGTCGGCGTTGCGGACGGCGGTGCGCAGGCTATCGGGGTCTTCGGTAACGATGTTGATGGAGTTAACCATGATGTCGTAGTCGGCCCACGCGCGCGTCTTCGGATCTTTGAGAGAGTGGGTCTCGACCAGCAGGCACGGACGATTTAGCGCTGCTGTATAGAGATGCGAGTAACGGGGGGAGAAGACCTCGACGAAGAACTCACGTTTGCCGCTGCTGGTTGCTCCGGCGCCACCGCGCTGGCCACCCTGCCCGCCACGACGCCCTCCACCGCCGGGTTGTCCATTCTGGCCCGTCGCGGTCAGTTGTCCTGCGCCCGCGGCCGGACGGAACTCACCGGCTTCACCATTGCCGCCTCCGCGCAGCGCTCCATAAGGCGAGACGAGATGGCCGGAGTCCTCCATCCGTTTATTGAGTTCGGGGATGAATCGCTCGTTAACCCAGGAGCGGGTAGGCTCGCCGATGTCCTCGTGGTGGGCCATATCCCAGGTGACGTCATATTGATAGTCGGCTCCGTCGGTAACGTGATTGTCGAACATGAAGTCGGGCATCCAGGCGTGGTAGAGTCGCAGCCAGCCACGCATTTCGGGAGTGGCTGCCTTCACGTAATCTCGATTGAGGTTGAGCCCCTGCGCCTGGGCGCGGGTGCCGGTTATCTCCGGGCCGTTCTGGTTGGCGCGATTGAAGGGGCTGCGGTCCTCGTGACCGTCGACATTGAAGACCGGAATGACGAGGAAGATCGCATGCTTAAGCCAAGCCGCACGGGTCTTTGTGATGACCATATCGCGGACCAGCATCAAAGCGGTATCTTTTCCCATGATCTCGCCCGAGTGGATACCGGACTGGATGAGAATGACAGCCTTGTCGGTCTTGGCAGCGGCGGCCGGAGTGAACGCCCTGTCGGAGGACACGATCATGGCATACATGGCTCGGCCCTGCGAAGTGGTTCCAAACTGGATAACTTTGACTTCTGGCGAAAGGATAGCCATACGCCGCATAATACGGACAGCCTCGTCGTAACGCGCTGTCTGGTGCCATTGGGTCTTCTCACCGGTGGTCAGCAAGTCGGCCGGCACATTGGCGGAACTCGCAGTGAGCGTAGCGGCTGCTGCCGCCATCGGCGGTTCATACATGGAGTGTGGGACGAGCGGATCCTGCTGCGCCGAAGCAGAAACAAGCGACAAAGCCAGGACGACGAATGACACGAGTGCGAAGCGGCAGGTACGGGGCATGTCTCAAAGCCTCCGAGGAAATCCGGCTGGTGATTGTGACGGGCGTCAAAGGGCTGGGAAGATGTCTTCCCGGCCCTTTGAGGTTGTGCGTACCGTTTCGCTGGTTGGAGCAGGGCTAGAAAATGATCTTTCCAGCGAACTGAACGTTGAATGGAACTCCCGACGAGATGCCGGTGGGAGCGCTGGTTTGCTGACCAAAGGTCGAACTGGTGATGCTTGTGCTGGGATTTCCAGGATTGACGATGTTGAAGAGGTTGAAGAGATCGGCACGGAACTGCAAGTTCCCCGATAATGACAGCTTCGGATCGACTGGAGTGACAGCGCCAGGGTTTACGGAGATGTTTTCCAGTGTCGCTTTGGCAAAGCCAGGCGCAGTGATCGTCAGGGTGTAGGTTCCGAGCTGCAGATCCTGAAATACATAGCCACCGTCAGAGGTCGTAACTGTTTCGCGAGTAGCGCCGGTTGCGTTGCTGATTAGATCTACTTTGGCATTGGCAATCGTTTCGCCTTGTGGGTCAACTACCGCTCCGCCAATGCCGCCTCGATACGTCTGGGCGGTAAGAGGCAATGCAGCCAATAAGACAAACATGGGAATCGCCATGCTTCTAACCCATTGGGCGATGCGCATATTATCTACTCCTCTGTTAGATAAAGCGGCCGATGCACTCACCTGGGGTAAACGAATGCTGAGTCACAGCGTGGGCTGCAACTGGAGAAATATTGGTTTTTGCTTAGTATGAACAAACTGCACAAGCTACGAACTGAGCTGAGACAGCAGAGACGAGCGTTGCATGCTAATAGACCTATGTCCCTCGAAACGTGGGCTGGGAACATTCGGTTAGGAAGTGGATGCCTGAATGTAACCGGATCATGAACAAATGTCAATCTCCAAAATTACCGAACCTCTTGCGAATCCTCGATCAAGAGAATACCCACCTTGCTACAGAAGCACATGCGGCCGCCGAGAGCCCCGGGTCCGCCCGTCCTTGGCCAACTCGATGACACACCTCTTGAGCTTGCGACTCATAAGGAACTCATGAGGATAAATTTGAATATCCACAACCGCGAAAGCAGTTGTTTTTATTTTCGATCCATGCAACAATTCGTAGCAATTAACGTTACAGTTAAGTCCAACCCCAACTCTTGAAAATCAATCAGCATCAATCAGCGCCCAACGCACGTTGGAGTTCAGTCGGCCTAAACCAGGACTCGATAAACAAGTCTCAGTTCCAGCTGAGTGAGACGGATGTGCCGCATCCGGAGCAACGTGACAGCAGCGACTTCTAACAATGCACGCATCGGTGTCACGGCCGATGAGAGGAGATTTCATATGGGCTTCGACCAGTTCGGATCTTCAGTATCTCGTCGTAACTTCGTGCGTTTGTTCGGAACCGGAGTTACGATCGCGACAACGCTTCCTAACCTTGCTTTTGCGCAGCAGACATCTGTCACGCCTGCATCGACAACACCCCGCCGCCGCCGTGCGGGTGGCGCCGACATGGGCGAAATGCGCCAGCTATCGCCGGACACAGTGATTATCAGCGCCAACGAAAACCCGTTGGGACCCGCACCGGTGGCCTTGGCGGAGATGGTCAGTGCAGGCCCGCTGGGAGGCCGTTACGACAAGACCGGCGTGGCGCGCGCCACGGTTGCGACTATCACGGAACAATTCGGCCTCAAACCGGGCTACGTGGAACTGTACCCGGGTTCCGGCGGTCCGCTGGACATGGCCCTGATGTCGAACATCACCCCCGAACATGGCCTGGTCTGCGCCGATCCGAGCTACGAGCAGGGTCCCCGCGCCGCCCAGGCAATTGCCCGCGCCCACAACCTGTCGGCGCCGCCGTTGAAGATGGTGCCGCTGACCAGCACCTACGCGCACGATGTGAAAGCCATGGTGGCTGCCGACCCGAAGGCGGGCGCATTTTACATTGTCAATCCGAACAACCCCACGGGTACGATGACGCCGAAGGAAGACATCGTTTGGTTGCTCAACAACAAGCCTGCCGGTTCCGTTGTGATCGTCGACGAAGCTTACCATCACTTTTCGACCCACGAATCGGTCATCGATCAGGTCGCCGCGGACAAGGACCTGATCGTCCTGCGGACCTTCTCGAAGATCTACGGCATGGCGGGTGTTCGCGCCGGCTTTGCCTTCGGTCGGCCGGATCTGCTCGAGAGGTTCCAGACCATCTCGCCCGATATCAGTCTGAGGAGCGTCGCATCCGTCTCCTTGATTGCGGCGGCGATGGCGGGGGCCAGCCTGCGCGACCCGACCCTTGTTCCCACTCGTCGAAAAATCAATACCGACAATCGGGAAGCGACGCTTGAGTTCCTGGATAAGGGAGGCTACAAGATTGTTCCCGGCTCTCAGGCAAACTTTTTTATGGTCGATGTCAAACGGCCAGGAAGAGAGTTCACTCAGAACATGATCAAGGAAAAGGTTGCCATCGGTCGCACCTGGGCCGCCATGCCGACTTACGTGCGCGTCACGGTCGGCACTGCCGATGAGATGGCGAAGTTCCAAACCGCATTTGTAAAGTGCATGGACATGCCAGCGAGTGCGCCCGTAAGTGCGTCGCTTGAGCGCGAAGATCTGTATATTCCGTCCGAGTTGCACTTCGCGTAAACGATCGCTCCCCAATCTGGGAACCCCGGGGTTCCCGATTCTTTCTGCAGTACGCGCAAGCGGCCGAATCCGGGTCGCCTGCGCAAGCACCACATCTGTTTGGGTTCGTGGCCTGTTCCTGTGGTACTGGGTTGGTTCGGGAAGTTCGCCCAGTCGTTGCGGCTCGCCAGCGCGAGTCCGCCGGTTGCCAACGATGTACTTGCACGCGAGACGTCGCCGCGAAGCCTGATCTCAAAGCGCGGGTTCGTATAGGAGACTTGTATGACGGCCTTACTCAATAAAGAGCGAGAGAACGAGTACATTCGTCGGGGCTTCTCACGTCGCAGCTTCTTCCGTTTGTCGGCTATGGTAGCGGGGGCATCTGTCATGCCCTTCTACAACGAGCCCGCGCTGGCCCAGCTGTCGAAGGTATCGGGCGCACCGCCCGATGCGGTCATGATCAATGCCAACGAGAATCCGCTTGGCCCTTGTCCCGAGGCCATGGAGGCGGTGCGCAACATCGTCGTGCAGGGCGGACGCTACCTCTATAAGGTGTCCGATGCCTTGCAGTCTGCATTGGCTGAGCAGGAATGTGTCCCAACCGATCACGTACACGTCTACGACGGATCCAGCCCCTGCCTGCATCAGTCGGTCCTTGCCTTTACATCGCCGACGCGCCCGCTGGTCACGGCAGACCCCGGCTACGAGGCCGGCGAGCGGGCTGCGCGCTTCATCGGTTCTTCGACCATTAAAGTTCCGCTGACTGCAACCTATGCCCACGACGTGAAAGCCATGCTCGCGGCCAGCAAGACACCGGGCCTGTTCTACATCTGCAATCCCAACAACCCCACCGGGACGCTTACGCCCAAGGAGGATATCGAGTGGCTGGTGGCCAATAAGCCGGAAGGGTCGGTGGTCATGATCGACGAGGCCTACACCCACATCGCCGGCGCTCCCTTCAACACCGACCTGGTGGCGCAAGGCAAGGATGTGGTGGTGCTCAGGACGTTCTCCAAGATCTACGGCATGGCCGGCCTCCGCGCCGGAGCCGCCATCGCGCGGCCTGACCTGATCACCAAGCTGGCCGGATGGGGAGCCACCATGATGCCCATTACCGGCATGGCCGGCGCCACCGCCAGCCTGCAGGTGAAAGACCTGGTGCCCAAGCGGCGGAAAATCATCGGCCAGGTGCGCGAGGACACCTTCAGCTTCCTGGAGAAGAACAACTTCAAATACATTCCTTCCGTGTCGAACTGCTTCATGGTCGATACCGGAGCGCCGGGCCAAAAGACGGTACTGGCCATGCAGAAGGAGAAAGTGTACATAGGCCGCGTCTGGCCGGCCCTGCCCACCTACGTTCGGGTCACCGTCGGGACGGCAGACGAGATGGCTAAATTTCAAGTGGCGTTCAAGAAGGTGATGTCCGCGTAACCATGCCCGCTAACTGCTTGGCGGACGCGTGAGTCGCGGAGAATTGGCTCCAGTGACTTGAGGCGTCCGCCCCATCCAACCCCTGGGTTGAGAGAGTGCATATGCCATGGTCAGCTCCACAGCAAAGTACAACTGGGAACGCCTGGCCGGCGATTGCGCAGGGGGCTTTATCGCCGCGTTGATCGCCTTGCCCTATGGCCTGTCGATGGCCGCGCTTATGGGCCTGCCTCCAATTCTGGGAGTCTATACCTCCATCCTGACCACTCCCATTACCGTGGCGCTCGGGCGAAACCCACTCCTGATCGGCGGCACCGCAAGCGCAACTGTACCCTTCATCTCGGCCGCAGTCCGGGCGCAGGGTATCGGCGGCGCCGCCAAAATCTCCATTGTTGCTTCAGTGTTCATGATGTGTTTCTGCATTATGCGCCTTGGCCGGTTTGTATCAAAGGTCCCGGCGATCATCGTAGCGGGCTTTTCGGCTGGCATCGGCGCTCTCATGGTCATCTCTCAACTGCATGTCCTGCTCGGCATCCACGCGCCATCGAACTCGGTCCCCCTTATCCAGCTCTTCGAGGTGCTCCGCGGGTTGACGGCGATGCGATGGCTGCCTCTGTTGCTCGGCGGAGCCGTCATCGGGGCGGGTTTCGTTACGACTCGCATCTCGCCCAGGCTGCCAGCGCCGCTCATCGGCGTCATTGTTTCCTGGCTGATGGCGACTATGCTGCGCGCGCACGAGGCCGAAGTTGGTTCGCTCCATCTTTCCCTGCCGCCCTTTGCCGGATTCTCCTGGATGCCCCACGACGTCTTCAGCCTCCTTCCTTCAGGGTTCATGCTGGCTTTCGTATCCTCCATCAACCTTCTGATGACCTCACGTACCGTCGAGCATTTCCAGGGACGCCACAAGCCGCTTCGCCGCACCGATTCCGATGCCGAAGTAGGCGCATTCGGAATCGCCAACCTGGTAGCCGGCATCTTCGGCGCGCCCATGAGCGTCGGGATTCCCGCCCGCAGCGTAGCCGCCATTCGCTGCGGCGCAACCTCCCGCATGTCGAATGTGATGCATGTCGTCTTTTTGATTCTGTTGGTCAGTCTTGGCTCCGGCGCGCTGGCACGCATCCCCATGGCCGCACTGGCCGGTGTAACCGTGTTCATGGGCCTTTCGCTTCTCGACGTCAGTACATGGCGACGCCTTGGAAAAATGCACCCCCTGGATGCCAGCGCCTTCCTCGTCACCGTGTTCGGCGTGTTGGCCGTCAATGCCGTGGCAGCGGTTTTGGCCGGTTCCTCGTTATACATGCTGCACTATGCGTACAAGAAATACGCGGGACCCCACAGAGAAGCGCCCGGCGTGCCAGACATCGCGGCTTGAAATCCCTAATGCCTCCCAGTACCCAGGTTGAAGAGGAGAATTCCCATGGCCGACCCATCCCATAATGGCAACCACAGCGGCAGTTACGCCCCTGCGTCGTTCGCTTCCTCCGCCCTCCGCCTCAAGCTCGGCCTCGCCGAGATGCTCAAAGGCGGCGTCATCATGGACGTCATGAACGTCGAGCAGGCGCGCATCGCGGAAGAAGCCGGCGCCATCTCTGTCATGGCGCTGGAGCGCGTCCCCGCCATGATCCGCGCCGAAGGCGGCGTCGCCCGCATGGCCAGTCCCAGACTCATCAAGCAGATCATGGCCGCCGTCACCATCCCGGTCATGGCCAAGGCCCGCATCGGCCACTTCGTCGAAGCCCAGGTCCTCCAGCAGATCGGCGTCGACTTCATCGACGAGTCTGAGGTCCTCACTCCTGCCGACGAAGCCCACCACATCGACAAGCATGCTTTCACCACCCCCTTTGTCTGCGGCGCGCGCAACCTCGGCGAGGCCCTTCGCCGCATCGCCGAAGGCGCCGCCATGATCCGCACCAAGGGCGAAGCCGGCACCGGCGACGTCGTCCACGCCGTCCAGCACATGCGCACCATTCAGCGCGAGATGAAGCAGCTCACCGTCCTGGGCGACGATGAACTCTACAACGCCGCGAAAGTTCATGGCGCACCCTACGAACTCATCCGCATGGTCGCCAAATCAGGCTCGCTGCCCGTGCCCAACTTCTCCGCCGGCGGCATCGCCACGCCCGCCGACGCCGCCCTGATGATGCAACTCGGCGCCGAGACCGTCTTCGTCGGCTCCGGCATCTTCATGAAGGAGCGCGCCACCCCGCTCGACGTGGAGAACAATCCCATCGAACGCGAAGAGGCTGTCTCCCGCGCCCGCGCCATCGTCATTGCCACCACCCACTTCAACGATCCCAAGATCGTCGCTGAAGCCAGCGAAACCGTCACCGGCACCATGAAAGGCCTCGCCGCAGCCGCCATCGACGAACGCGACCTCCTCCAGACCCGCGGCTGGTAGCTGCGCCAAGCCCGAGGAGCGGTCCCGCAGTTTGTTCGGAGAAACCCTGTCCCGCGCGGCGTAAGCTGTTCGACATGAGAAAGTTACGGGGAAAACCCTGCGACGGTCCGGAGATCGTCCGTTCTCAGTTGCCCGCGATGGTCCTTGCAATCCCCGGGCTGATTCAAGATCGGTTTTGGGGCAAGCTCGCGGTAGAGCGCGGACGTGACAGTAATCACAGACTTTCTGTGCAGGTAGCCACGAGCATCATAAGGAAGCACCTTTTCGCCATCGCGGGCGACTGTCACGACCAGAACCATGTATAGTGGCACCGTTCACCCGTCGAGGTGAACCTTATGCCGCGCCGCAGTCTGTTCAGGATTTTCGGGGTCTTCTGTCTGTTGTTCTGCCTTCGAGCGGTGGCCGCCACCCCCATATCGGAGGACTTCAGGACCAACTTCAAGATCGTCGAAGATTACAAGATCATTGTTCGAGTGAACATTGATGGCGCCGGCCCCTTCGACCTGCTGCTTGATACAGGCGCGAACCGGACGGTGTTGGACGAGAAGCTTGCCGCCCAGCTGAGGCTACCCAAAGTAGGCGATGACACCGTAGGCGGGATTCTTGGGAACGCGGATGCGGGAGTGGTGCATACGCAGTCGATTTCGCTGGCCGGCGTGGTAGTTGAGGGACTGGACGTCTACTCTGCCAACCTTCCCGGGAGGGTGCGGGGGCTTCTGGGCGAGGATTTCCTGCGCAACTTCGATGTTCTGATCGACTACGATCACAAGACGATCCAGCTTGACCCCGGGACGAACCGGCTCGCGGATGCGCTGGACGGCGAGCGGCTGGCAGTGAGCCTGCACGGTAGCCTGCAAGGGAACCACTCGACCGACGACCGGCTGATTGTGTCCGGGCGGGCGAAGGAACTGGGAGACAAGCCAGTCTCATTGCTGCTGGACTCGGGCGCAAACGCGCTGGTGCTCTTCGGCGGGCCAGGAGCCCTGGGTGATAAGGCGGTGCGGAAGCAGTATACGGCGACGAGCTTTCTGGGCGGTGGCGGCAAGTTCACGGTCTGCACTCGAACGGTGACCTTGCACCTGGGCAACGGGCCTGCGGCGAAGCTGCAGGCGATGGCGCCAACGGCAGTGGCTGGTATGGACGCGGATGGGGTCGTGCCGATGTCAGTGTTCAAGTCAATCTTCATCAGCCACTCCGGACAGTTCGTAATTCTTGAGCCGTCAACCAGGGTCCGCCGCGCGAAGTCGGGGGGCTGAGAATCGACTTGCTTTGGTAGCAGTGGCTGGTGTCATAGCGAAAGCTTATTTATGGCTCGAAGGACGGCACATCCGGCGCAGACCCCTGGTCCTCGATCGGGCCGCCATCCTTCGCGGCCGGCAGAACGGCCGGTGCTTGGGCCAGTTGGGGAAGAGCCACCGGGTCTCCCGCACCACCATCCATCGCGTGCTCGGCGGCCAAACCCCGGCCGTCACAAAAAGCCCCGAAAAACCGGCCGCCTAACTCCCACGGAATCAATGGCCGGATCTGCCCGATCCGACTGTTCCACAATCTGTGGGTTAAGGAACAGGACGGGTTGGCAGATCGTGATTTAGCTACTCTAAAGATGGCGGTCTTGCATCGATTGAGGTCGATTCTCCCCGAGTCGCCCGAGCGGGCCTGATCCAGTAGGGTGCTAAACGCGCCGAGCGAACACGGTGTATGAACAGCCAGCTATCGGCTTTATGATTTGATTCATGACGGCAGATAGCGAACCGAGTCTCTCGCAGGGATTCATGCGATACGTCGTCTGGCCTTGCGCGACAGCCGGATTCTTCGTTCTCGTCGCCTTTCTCTGGACGTTTCCTCTTCAACGTTTCGTTGCGTACCCGTTCCTTTTCTTGTTCCTGGGTGCAGTGATGGGAAGCGCCTGGTTTGGTGGAAGGATCGCGGGCCTGGTCTCCGTCGTTCTATCGACGACCCTTGTCGATTTTTTCTTTGTTCCGCCCTACTATTCATTCCGCGTCAACAACGTGGCCCAAACATACTGGGCCGCCTTCATTGTGTGCGCGATTGCAATGAGCTGGGTCAGTTCCGAACAGAAGCGAGGTAAGAACGCAATCAAGGAAGCCAGGGACCAACTCGATCAGAGAGTTCTGGAGCGGACGGCACAACTTCAGCGTTCAAACGCCGAGATTCAAGAAAGCGAACGCCGGCTGCGCACCCTGACGGAGGCAATCCCCCAGCAGATATGGAGTGCCGGGGTTGACGGTCAAATCGAGTATTGCAACAATCATCTGCTTGAGTACGTTGGCTACGGAACGGACGATCTGAAAGGTGAGGGCTTCTATCGAATCCTACATCCAGAGGACGAGCCGACATTTCGGGAATCCTGGGATGGTAGCCGCGCATTGGGGGAAAAGCTGGAAGGCGAATGGCGAGTTTGCGGTGCTGACGGCGTTCATCGGTGGTTCCTGATTCGCAGCATTCCCCAGAGAAATGAGGATGGTCAGATTGAACGATGGTACGGGACACACATCGACACGGAAGAACGACGCCGTGCCGAGCAGGCGCTGGCCGACGCGCAATCCGAACTTTCGCTTCTTTTGCGCAGGCTCAGCATGGGAGAGCTCGCGGCCTCCATCGCACACGAGTTGAACCAGCCTCTGACAGCAGTCACAACACACGCTTACGCTTGCCGGGAATGGCTTCGCACCAATCCGCCCAATTTTGAAAAGGCATCCTTCACAGCCGAGAAGATTGTTCGGGAGAGCAAGCGCGCAAGCGACGTAGTGGCACGTGTACGGGCACTGTTTCGGAAAGAGGTGGACTCACGGGGTTCAGTCGACCTCAATCGCTTGATTCATGAATTGGTGCGCTTGTTGCATGACCATGCGATCCGTCGCGGAGTCTCCATTCGCCTTGAACTGGAGGCCGGTTTGCCCCGCGTCAGGGTCGATCCAGTTCAGATACAACAAGTCCTGTCGAACCTGGCGACGAACGGCATGGATGCGATGATGTTGCAACGAACACGGAGAGAACTCATCATCAGTTCGCATCGAAACGGTCCGGAAGAGGTTGAAGTCCGCGTAAAGGATTGTGGTGTAGGGATTCGCCCAGAGATCCTCCAGCGGATATTCGATCCTTTCTACACGACGAAGCCGCAAGGTATTGGCTTGGGACTCTCGATTAGCCGAACAATCATAGAGGCTCACGACGGCAAACTTTGGGCGACCCCCGGAACCTCGGGTGGCGCTTCATTTCACTTCACCATTCCGGTACGACTATGACCGAACCCAGCGGCACTGACATACCCACGACCAGCACAGTCTTCGTAGTTGACGATGACCCCGCCATTTGCGAGGGGCTGTGCAATTTGCTGGAATCCGTCGGGATCGACGCTGAACGCTTCGGATCCGCGGAAGAGTTCATGGCTCGATGGCAGCAGGATAAGCCCGGCTGCCTGTTGCTTGACGCTCGCCTTCCCGGCATGACTGGAGTCGAATTCCAAGAGAAGCTTCTGAACTCGGATATTTCCATCCCCATCATCTTCATGACTGCCCACGGGGACGTGCCCATGGTCCGGAAAGTAATGAAAGCCGGTGCAATTGAGTTTCTGACCAAGCCGTTTCAAAGAGAAGAGCTACTGGAGGCCATTCGCAGCGCCTTGGAAATTGATCGCAGCCAACGGCAGGCCGATGCCTCGAATCGCTCGATTCGAGCCTGCTATGCTTCGCTCAGATCGCGCGAGCGCGAAGTCTTGCATCTGGTAGCAGCAGGTTTTCTGAATAAGCAGATCGCCGCGACGCTCAACTTGAGTGAAATAACGGTCAAGCTGCATCGTCGGCATGTGATGGAGAAGATGCACGCGAATTCGCTCGCCGATCTGGTGCGTATGGCTGATGCGGTCAAGAGAACGGACCGGCGCCCATCTTCCAATCCTTCGTAACTGATCCTTCGTAACCCACACTCTCGATTTGGCTTGCAAAAACTATACCAAGGTATGGTTGCGCGATCAGCTGGACGGCGCTACGCTTTCGCCAATCCAGTGCTGTCATGTCTGCCAACTGGGGCGATCTTTTCCTTCTCGCAGCACTCGAGTAACTAAAGAGTCTCTGGATATGTAAGTCACGCAAGAATCGCACGTGCGATTGATGAGGAGAGCCTCGTCTCGCAGCCGCAGGGCCGGACCTGACGCAAACAGGGACGTTTTGCGTAACAACCAAGGAAAGTATCGGGGGAGCATATGGGCACTCAGGGATTCCTACTCGAACTGCTTTTGACCGGGTTTTTCGCAATCGCGTGCATGCGCGCAAGATCGGCGCCGATTGGTGAAAGTCCCATGCGGTTGAGCGATCTGCTCTCTTTTAGGGGAAGGATTGAACGATTGCGAAGATCGAGATGGCAGTGGTGTTCCATCGTGTTGCTTCTCATCATCGCTCGGGTGCAATGGGGCCTGCCTTTATTTGTTGAACTGACCTTTGCAGTGCTTCTTGCGCTGTTCCTGGCAATTCCAAGCCGCGAGGGCCGAATGGAGGCGGCGATCCGCCGATGAAGAACATCTTCGAGGCAGCAGACTTTCTTCGCGATATTCGCCGGAAGATGCGGTTTGGTGAATTGTCTCGCGCTCCACTGCAATTGCTTCGGCTGGAAGTGACGGAGTCGATGGTGAAGTGTGACTGGTATATGAGACCAGCCGATGAGTGGGACGACAACCTCTGCGCAGACGTTCGTGAGAATAACCAGTCGATGCAGGCGTTTCTCGACGCCATGCGGGTCCGCGAACTTCTGTTTGCGACATTCCAGGATATCCCGGTCGCAGAATTGCGTGTGTTCCGCCGTTCAGATGAGGAAGCTCCAGAACTTGTCATGGCCGGCACGGTATGTCGTGAAGACGAAGTGCCAACCCGGATCGGGTCCGTCGTAATGCAGGCGATTTTGCTGGGCTTCCGCTTTTCGTTTTCGGACGGAGTGCTGATGGCCATGGTTCCCCACGCACATTAAGCACGTGGACAGGTGTGTTCACTGAGATTGAAGGAGGCAGCAACTATGGCAGCGAACAAAGGTCAGGGGCGGTCGGTTTCACTCTTTCTTGTCGGCTTGACAACGGCGTGTGCCGGACTTGGACTTCTGTCCGGCGGAATGGGAACTATAGTCCTGCTCGTGGGCATTGTGATTCTCGCGTTCTCCCTTTGGCAGTTTTTTCAGCTCAAGCCTCTCGAGGGCAAAATCGCGCTTGGAGCGCAACCAGCGGCAGCCAAGCTAGTGGGCGTAGTCGTCGTCCTTTTGGGATGGGCTATAGTGCTGGTCGGCCTCCATCTAACTCCGAGCGTTGGCGGACGAATGGTTATCGCCCTCGTAGGCCTCGCCATTATCCTGGCTGGCGTTTGTTTTATTCTCCCCTCCGCTTGCAATAAAAACGCCATTTGGAAGGCGTAAGGCATCAACAAACCTCACCACAGCGATGACCAATTAATCTCATGGAGACGACACGATGAAGATCATCCGAAGTTTGATTTGTCTGTGTGCCTTTGCCTTCAATCTGACGCCAATCACGGTTGCCCACGGCTACGCGCAAACGCCGAGCAGTGAGTTGAAAGCTGCTGCCGCGAAGGCGCCCACAACCAGCGACCTGCAAAAAGGTGACCCGGGTGGAACCCTCACCGGAACGATTAACGACGTTCCCACAGCCGATCCAAAGGTGGGCGTGACGCTGGCCGACGTCGCAAATCAGGTGGGGCAAAACAAGATCGCCGTCAACTTCACCTGGACGTTGATTACGGGCTTCCTGGTTATGTTCATGCAAGCCGGGTTCGCGATGGTCGAATCTGGCCTGTGCCGCGTGAAGAACGCAAATCACACCTACATGATGAACTTCATGGTCTACGCCTGTGGGCTCTTCGCATATTGGGTGATCGGCTTCACGATACAAATGGGCGGCGCTGCCGGCAACGGAAACCTGGGCGGGCTGAACCCACTGATGACAGAGCACCCAATTACCATCCTCGGCAAGACCTGGGGACTCTTCGGACAGAACGGCATGTTTCTCGCTGGCCACACCTACGATGTCGGCGTGATGGTCATCTTCCTGTTCCAAATGGTCTTCATGGACACGGCGCTCACCATCGTCACCGGCGCTGCTGCCGAGCGCTGGAAGTTTGCAACCTTCTTTGTGTCGTCGGTGCTGATGGGCGCCTTCACCTATCCCTTGTTTGCGAACTGGGCATGGGGCGGCGGCTGGCTGTCGCAGCTTGGAACGAATGTCGGTCTGGGAAAGGGCTACTGTGATTTCGCCGGGTCTGGCGTGGTCCACGCTGTGGGCGGCCTGACCGCACTTGCGGTGGCACTCATCATCGGTCCGAGAATAGGCAAATTTAACCGTGACGGATCGAGCAACGCCATTATCGGTCACGATATATCGGCTGTACTGATTGGCTGCTTCATCCTTGCCTTCGGATGGTTCGGGTTCAACCCAGGCAGCACGCTTGGCGCCTCTGCCGCCGGTTGCCTTCGCATCGGATCCGTCGCGGTAAACACCATGTTGGCGGGCTGCACGGGAACATTCGGCGCCGTGCTCTTCATGTGGATATTCAAAGGGAAGCCGGACGCCTCGATGAGCGGCAATGGACTGCTTGCGGGCCTGGTGGCGATCACCGCACCCAGCGGTTTCGTCAATTCATGCGGCGCCGCCATTATCGGGTTTGTCGCCGGGGTTCTGGTGTGCCTGAGCGTTAGCTTCATCGAGAACAGGCTCAAGGTGGACGATCCGGTCGGCGCGATCTCAGTCCACGGCACCTGCGGTCTCTGGGGTGTGCTGTCTGTCGGGCTTCTCGCCGACGGCAAGAGTAACTACGGTGGCAGTTGGAACGGCGTCACAGGTTCGGTCACAGGCCTGTTCTACGGTGACGCCAGCCAACTGGTCGCACAACTCATCGGCATTGCGACGCTGCTCGGATTCGTCTTTACCTTCAGCTTCCTGCTGAACTGGGTGCTGGACATCGTCATGGGGCAGAGGGTCTCTATCGAGACTGAAGTTGCCGGTCTCGATATTCCGGAGATGGGACAGCTTGGGTATCCGGAGTTCGTCTTCAAACCGGAGCCGGACATCCTGATGGCCGCGGAGAGAGCTGCCATCGCATAAGTCTCCTCCTGGCGCATTCGGTGCCACTTGGGCGGTAAGGCGTTCTGCCAACGCCTTACCGTATTTCTCACTTGAGCACGCTCATGAAGTTTTGGCACCACTAAAGGAGGACAATGGAAAGCCACTCGGCCGCAGAAATACGGATCGGGGATACGCTGTTCCTGGCGCAGCTGCCTGCTTCAAAGGTTGCCTTACGGGAGGCTCTTTCTCCCTCTGTGCAGTCGCAGATGACCAGGATGTTTCGCGACCCATATGTACTGGAGAAGGCAGAGCGGGCCGAACTGGTAGGAGAGCTCACCTACTTGGTCGCGACACGACCCGATCTTACAGAGCTTCGCGTCTTGCTGGGCATGACGCTCTGTGTGGACAACAACCCGCAAGTGGCGCTTGAAGTGCTGCGCACATCCGTCGAGATGGCCCCGGACAGTTTCCTGGCTCAATTGAAGTTTGGCGAGTTGCTGATGCGCCTTCGCATCTGCGACCAGGCGGCGGAGCACACGCGTCAGGCCGCGCTCCTCGCTGAAAACCCCGTGCAGTCGGAGCTGGCCCGCCGACAGGCAGCGACGATTCGCACCATGCGCCGCGAAGGGATCGAGCGAGGAGGATATAGCGGCATGTTGTCTCGCATTGCCGGCCTCTTGAAGAGAAGGCGGACCGGGGAGCGCGCGGCGGAGATAACAACCATGAGCCCTCGGTAGTATGCCTCCCATACTCCAACTGGCGCTCCTGATCGCGATCCTATTGCCCGCAGGCAAAATCGTCGCCTCATTATGCACGCGCTTCGGGATTCCGGCGATTCTCGGAGAGTTGCTGGTCGGTGTGATTGCCGGACCAGGAGCATTCAACCTCCTCCACCGAAGCCTCTTTCGCGGCGCCCAGGCGACTGATGCCTTCATGCTCCTCGCACAGATGGGCGGCCTGGTACTGATGTTCATTGCCGGATTAGAAACTGATATCGACCGCATGCGCGAGGCCGGCGTCACTGCGTTTCTTGTCGCGTTGTCGGGCGTCATCTGGCCGTTCTTCCTTGGAGCGGGTGCGGCGCATATGCTCGGGCTGCCGTGGAATAGCTCCCTTTTCCTGGGCGGGGCGCTAACCGCGACAAGCGTCTCAATCTCTGCTCGCACGCTGATGGACGCCGGGAAGATGGCCTCCCCTGAGGCCTCGGTCATCCTCGGCGCTGCCGTGATCGACGACGTGATGGGGCTGTTTGTGCTGGCGTTCCTCGCGGCATCTACCAGCGCTGGCAGTGCACAATCGTTCGGCGTGGCGAATGCGACCTCATTCTGGCTGCAGCAGCACGCACCCTGGGCGGCCGCCCACGCTCTCCTTGTTCAGATGTTGCTGATCTCAGCGTGCGTAGCGTTGTTCTTCTTCAGCGCCTATGGAGCAGCCAAGCGCTGGCTCGATCCGCTGATCCTTCAACTGCGCAAGCTCACGGCCAACGAAGCGGTCAGCAGCTGTGTCCTAGCTCTGGTCCTGCTCTACGCCGTCTTCGCCGAGTGGCTCGGCAGCGTCGCTGGAATCACGGGAGCATATTTGTTGGGGTACGTGTTTGCCGGATCGAACTTCAAGGCTGACATCGAACGAACGTTCTATGCACTTGGTCACGGACTCTTCATCCCACTGTTTTTTGTGTCGATCGGGCTAGCAAGCAATTTTCGCTCGCTCGGAGGACATTGGTTGCTACTGGCAGCGACTTTCCTCATCGCCGTTGTAAGCAAGCTCATCGGCTGCGGCACGGCGGCATACGCGCGCGGGATGGGAACCGTTCGCAGCTTCCGGGTCGGCTGTGGCATGGTGTCTCGCGGCGAGGTTGGCTTGATCGTCACCGCGATGGGGGCAGCAACCGGAATCTTTCGCCAACCGGAGGTGGCTGTCATGGTGACGGTAGTATTGTTGACAACGCTGCTTACGCCGCTTGCTCTTCGCGGAGCCTTTCAGCTGAAATGCGCCGAAGACGACGAGGATATGCCCAACGGCGTCAGTGATCCTATTGCAGGATGGCCAGCTACGGAGATGGTTTCGGGTAACGCCCGCGACCTAAAGGACCTCGGAAGGCCTATGCAAAGCGCGCCTCTAGAGTCAAGTAGCCGCAGCATGGGCGTGGGGATAACATGACCAAGCCAACCTCGACGGCATCGCTTCGGATGAATTTGGGACGTTGGCATGTCACTTTTCTTCGAGCCTGAGCAGGCTATCCGCTTGCCTGCCAGACCGCGCACTGGACTCTCTCAATGCCTGCACCGAACGTACGACTTCATCCCGGCGACCAACTGGATCACTACCACCTCCAGAGCCTCGTTTCATCGAGCGTAAGGGCTGATGTCTTCCGCGCCCTCGACACGCGCACCCAAAAGCAGGTCGCCGTCAAGATTCCTCATCTCGAGGTCGAGGGCGACCCTGCCTTGCAAGACCGCTTCTATCGCGAAGAGGAGATTGAAACGAAGCTTGATCATCCCGGGGTTATGAAGATCTTCTCGAACCCCCATCGTAGCCAGGTTTACATCGTGATGGAGTGGCTTGAGGGAAGACCCTTACGACAGATATTGATAGAAGACAGAAAGCTCCCGGCAGATCGTGCCACGAAATTGACTATACGAATATGCGATGCGCTCGACTACATTCACGGACATGGCGTCGTCCTTCGCGATCTGAAGCCGGAAAGCATCATGGTCGATTCCGAGGACCAGATCAAACTGTTCGACTTTGGATTCGCGGCCTTGGTCGGGGCGCGACGGCTCACCTTCGCCAATCTCTCCGCCAGCCTAGGCACCCCCGACTACATCTCGCCCGAGCAGGTCCAAGGCAAGCACGGCGAGGCGCGCAGCGACATCTACTCCCTGGGGGCCATCTTGTACGAGATGCTGACCGGCACAGTACCTTTCCCGGGTACGAACCCATTCGAGGTAATGAACGACCGGCTTCACAAAAATCCAATTCCGCCGACCAAACTCAACCCTGCTATAACCCCGCAGATGCAGGAGATTATCTATCGAGCACTTGAGCGCGAGCCAAAGAATCGTTATGGCAGCGCCCGCGAGTTTGCCCATGACCTCCGCCATCCTGAACAAGTTGGAGTTACTAGGCGGCCAGAGTCGCCTCGACTGGAGATGGACAGGCCCGTACAAACTGGCCGGAGACTGCTATTCGCAGCGGCGTTGATATTGCCACTGCTTCTGTTCGCATTGCTGTTCCTGATGTCCCGTCACCGCTAGGCTTCTTGGCCTTCAATCGTACAGCCGGTCCTTAGCATCTTGGCAACTCCCGAAGCGCATGAATCTTAGTCAGTCAAATCGTCCGCGTCCCAAGTCGATCTTTGGCCACGATCGAGGTTGGGCTCGTTTGTGGGCAATCTGGCTGTTTGAGTCGGATAAACTGCGAGCACACAACCAATGAAGGCGGTCAGGTATTCCTCGTCAGGGGAGAATCCCGAGTTGCACGGTTCGCATACTTGCACGATGGGGAGATTCGCTGGAAAAGATGCCGTTAGAAGGCATTTCGATGGGACCTGATCACGAGTCGCTTCTGAAGCGCCAACTGCAACACCACAATGGATGCAGAATCCTCTTTGTCTATCATCGACCCTGGATCTGATCCATATCCTCAGTGCAACTAGGGTCGGCGAACGTGGTGCCGGAGCACGCGCGCTCGCGCGTCAGGCGGGCTGTTTGCTTATTCCGCGGCTCCTGGTGTAGTAACCCTATGCCAATGCGAGCTGGGTAATTCTTTGCCAGTCCGGTAACGAACTGATGGTCTGGGCGCGCCCGGAAAGGGCGAAAAGATGACGTCCCGGTTGGGAGCAGTATGCCAACTGGTTCGCCCGCTGGCTGGTCCTGTGTCTGTCAGACACCTGGATCCGCAGGACGAGGTATGTTGCCAAATCCTGCTCCCGGCTCAATCCCGAGCCCAGAGGTTCGTATACTGATCGCAACATGTCTGAGACCCGTGATAGACGCCGAAGGATCGATCTGGATCTGTTCATCCTGGCGTTGATCGACGGCGGGGTATCGACCCCTTACAGATTGCAGAGGGCTGCTGGCCTCTCTCAGGGCGCCACGATCCCCGCGCTCCAGCGCTTGCTCGAGGCGCGGCTCGTGCGCCAGGGGAAGCCGGGTGCCCGCGGCCGAACCGACTACAAAGTCACCGCAGCCGGCAGGAAGCTCCTAAAGACGGGCTGGCTACCCCTGATCGAAACCGGCCCCAGCGGCGACATCGACTCCGACCTTCGCGTGGCGCTTTTGGCCCTATGGGGCGGCGGTGACCGTGGAATCGCCGCGGAGTTCCTCCGAGAGTCCGCCTACAAAAAGATGGAGCTGCAAGTGACTGCCCAGCCGCGCACCGATACTGGCAATGTAGCTCCCCTCGCGCGGTGGTATAGCGACATGCGGTCCGCAGCCGCGAGTGCACTTCTGGCAGCAGAGTGCTCTGTCATCCGCGCGATGGCTGACAGTCTGCCGTCTAAACTCACTGGGAAAGCCAAGCGGGACACTCGTAGCCCCATGAAACCCAGGGGCTCGTGACCGCCTTCCAAAAGGCTCTCTGAGGGTTCTGATCGCTTGGAATGGCCTCGAAGTAGGCGGCTGCAGAGTTCATCGCGGCTCCATAAGGGAAATACCCAAAGGAGAGCGAGGACCCGCAATATCTTTTCAGAAACCGCTGCGGAACGGGGTACAAAAGTGCCACACAATGTGTAGCACAGCGGTTATTTGCTGATTCTAAAGCGACTTAGAAGTACTGGCGGTGGATGCAGTCTGGGGCGAACCGTTCTCTGGCTGCATTTCCCTGCTAACAGGGATTTTATCAGGGTAATTGCCGATTAACGGGGCATGCCGATCGCGTCGTTATCCCAGCAAGCCCCGAGATTTGTGCGGTTTAGTGGCGTGCTGAAAGCCACTGAATCAAAAGGGAGCAGGGAATTTTCCCCCCGATATCAGGGAATTGAGTTTCCCTGTTACGGGGCTGAACACCGACGCAATCAAAAGTGATTCTCGGCGTCCTATCGCGAAAACGGCCTCATAGCATCACCATTGTAGCGGAGGGACTAACTCCGCTGCCAAGGCCCGCACGATGCAAACGTGCGGCGAAGGGAGCCGGGGGGAGCGTTGCCGAGTTCCGTTGTGGCAATGTTCTCAAAATAAGCCTTGTTGAGCCGTTGGCCGTCGGCGCCCGTCAATAGAGTGCCCCCATTCCATTCTCAAATAGGACGTCGCTTGGCGCCGAGGCCTATCTATGTCGACGAAGCCGCTCACCGTACCCTTCGCTGGCGCCGTTGGGCGTCTCCAATTGACGGCCTCCGATTTGCCGGCGCCCCGAATAGACGTCGACGCTAACCCTGTAATCCTTCCTCCGACCATCCCGCACGATTCAGTGCGGCAGCTAGGCCGGCACCCAGGGAGATCCTAGTGTTTGTGTCAGTTCGTCACGCCACTCCGCCGCGGGGCATCGCGAGTATTGGAATTCGCCGGAGATGAGCATCCAAGGCTTGCCATCGCGTAGCAGGCTGCGGCTATCCGGGGTAAGGGTGTGGCCGCCGGGCGCGACCGATGAGCCCATGTGAAAGCCTCCGGCCTGTGGGGCCGGCGGGCGAGAGGAGGCATCGAGGGTCAGTGGACTTGGTGCGGGTGTGGTCGCGGGCGCCGCTGCTACAGACTGTGCTGCCAACTCGTGGATGATAGATGGAAGGAGCGGCATGCTCGCGGCTGCTCCAGTGGCTAGCGAAGGACTGCTTGAGGAAACGGCGGCGAGATAGGGCGCTTTTCATAGGTGGAGTCGGGGTGAAACGGGGCCTAGCTTTTCACAGCACGATAATGCCGGGCATTGGATTACCGGAAACTGTCGAGGTGGCGGGATTCATCTTGAGGCCGTTGATCCTTAAGGTGTATGGGCTGTCAATAGGAGCCGAGTCCAACTGCTTGACCTTCAGGCCATCGGCATCCTGTGTGAAATCTAGAGGACGATCACTGCCCAGCATGGTTATCGATACAACCTTTCCGGCGGGAGTCTGACCAGTCGCCAGCGCCGTGATCACGACGTCGGTCCTAGGGCTTTTGCCCAGAACGATGGCATAGAGCGCATCTCCCTTGACGGTGAAGTGGATATGCTGGTCGCCGGGCTCCTGGAACTTGATCCAGGAGTGGGTGTCGTAGATCGCCTCGCCATTGACTTCGAGCCATTTGCCGACCCCAAGCAAAGTGTCTTGCTGGTCTTGCGGAATGGTGCCGTCGGCCATGGGAGAGACGTTGAGCAATAGGTTTCCATTCTTGCTCACAGTATCCACCAGGTATCCGATCGTCTCATTGACTGTGTGGATCCGCTCCCCGGTGGTGTATCCCCAAGTACTGCCGACGGAACGGTCTACCTCCCACGATCCGGTCCGAAGGCCGTGAGGAGGGCCGCCCTCGAAGTCCAGGATGGAACCGATCGTCTCGGTATTCTTGCCGGTGGGCGAGAAGGCGGCCTTCTTGGTGGTGAACGAGACCTCTTTGCCCCAGCTTCTCGCGCGGTTGTAATAGTAAGCGGCAATGCTGAGTTTGAGAGGATCAAGATAACGCTGGTCGATGCCGTTGTCGAAGTACATTAGGTCGGGCTGGTATTTGTCGATCAGTTCGACGTTGCGTTCATACCAGTTGACCAGGAATCTCTCGCAGGCGACGTCGCTGCGATCGGCGACGTTGTAGAAGTCGGCCCATGCGGGATCGTAGAGATCGACCTTCTCAGCCTTCATCTTGGCGGCCATATCGGCCGGAGGATTGATGAACTGGAAGTTCTCGATTCCGTGATTCGCAACTCCGAACTTCATGCCCCGGCTGCGCACTGCCTTCGACAATTCGCCAATCACATCGCGCTTCGGCCCCATTTTCATCGAGTTGTAAGGCGTCACCTTGCTATCCCACATTGCGAAGTTTTCGTGGTGCTGGGCGCCCGGGACAACGTATCTTGCGCCCGCTTTCTTATAGAGCTCCGCCCAGGCATCCGCATCGAACTTCTCCGCCTTGAACATCGGAATAAAGTCCTTGTAGCCGAACTTGTCTGGGGGGCCATAGTGCGCGGTGTGCCAAGCGACGAAGCTACCGTGATTGTTCATCGACTTCAGGGTGCTGTCGTCGCCGCCGGCATACATGAATTTTTCGTACCACTCGTTCCCATGCGCCGGAACGGAAAAGATCCCGAAATGGCTGAAGATGCCAAACTTCGCGCCAATGAACCATTCCGGCACCTTGTAGTGCTGCTTTAAAGACTCCCAGTTGGGCTTGAACGGTCCGCGCGCCATCTTGGTGGGGATCTGCTTCATGGCAGCGTTTACCACATTGATGTTCGTCTCCGGGGCCATGTCGAAGCCCATGGAGTTTCCGCCCTCGCCGATGTCCCGCGCCGGCGTCCGCGGGGGCGCACCAGCGGGAACACTGGTCTGGCCGTATGCGTAGATGCGGGCACGCGACGCGAGTGCGGAGGCGGCTGCGAGCAGCGATGACTGGGCGAGGAAGCGGCGTCTGGTAAGCGGCATATCGGGAATGGTCCAGGAAGTCGAATCGTCCTAAATTGAATACCGAGTAGAGAATTTCAACGGGTTGCTCAGCCGCGCACCGACTTCGGATTCCAGCCCGGCACAAACGGCTGCCGGGCAGCGACGATCACTCGGCCGTCGGAGGCGAAGTCGACTTTGACGATCGCCGGTTTTTCGCGGAACGGCGACTGCGTGTCGTTGCCGAAGTAGCTGGACCACCAGCTGCCGGCCTGGTCCTGGAAGAAGCCGGTGCCACCGCCGCAAGGGACTGACTCGTGGCGTGTGTGGTAGGGGCCGTAGATGTTGTCGGACATGGCCAGGCAGGTGGAGTAACGGCCTTCATAACTGTCCGCCGCGCCCAGATAATAGATCCCGTTGGCCTTGAAGAGCACCCCGCCCTCGGTGCCGAGATCGTTCGAACCACGCGGCGTGCATTTTTCGGCATGGTGCGATGGCGTGTGGTCGGGGTCGCTGAGTACTATGTTGTGCCAGTCCCCGGCCATGCCGGAAAGGTCATCCTTCAGTTGCACGATGCGAGTGGCCGAACTGGCGGTAAAGTAGACCTTCCCGTCCGAGTCCTCAAACAGCGTGGGATCGATCGCGTTGATGATCGGCTGGTTCGGCGAAAACGCGTGAACGTAAGGGCCGGTCGCGTTGCCGGTTGTGCTCTTGAGAATCGAGATGCCGGTAGGCGCGACGCTGAGACAGATGTAGTAATTGCCGCGGAGGTAGTGGATCTCCGGCGCCCAGATTGCGCGGCAGGGCTTGTTGTGGAGCGGGCGCCATGCCTTTTCCCAGGTACCTTCCTTGTCCATATCCCAGACCAGGCCAAGGTAATGCCAGGTCTTTAGGTCGGAGGATCTCCAGAGCTCGACGCCGCGGTTGTACGCCCAGATATTCTCGCCGGTTGAGCCTGTCATATAGAAGTTGCCGTCGCCGCCCTTGCAGACGATCGTGTCGCGCACTTGCACCTCGATGATCGGCTTCAGCGGGGGAATGAGACCGGCGGCGACGACAGAGCCGGTCGCGTCTTTTTCGGTGAGCGGCTGGGTGGGAAAGGGGTAGGGATGCTCGCCAGCATAGGCGAGGCCGCTGGAGCCGGAGCGATAGCCGCCGTGACCGCTGGCCTCGTCCACCGGCCAGCCGGGACCGCTGATACCGGAGTAGGCGTAGGGCGATTTGCCGTCGGCGGGCATCGGCGTGCCGGGGGCGACGCCGTTCATGCCGCCGGGTAGTGGTGTCGTCGTGGGCGAACCAGCTTTAGGGGCCCCTTGCTCGCTTTGCTGCCCCGCGGCCACTTGGGCAAGCACCCCGGAGCGCAAGAACACGCTGCCAGCGGCAAAGATGCTCGTGTCGGCGAGAAATCTCCTGCGCGAAGGCTGTCCACCTGAAACCTGATGTCGTTTCATACGACGCACTCCCGAGTTGCTTTCCCTGCCGACTGCCGGATTCGAGTGACACTACCCCGCCCAGTTCGATTCCAACAGAGTAGCGCCGCAAAAGCTCGATCGCTAAGCACGCGCGTGAAGAGTTTATACTTTAGCGCTATCGCTAGAGTCAAAAAATGAGAAATGCCGGCGGCGGCGCTTATACCCGGTCTTCCGCCAACCATTAGCGCTGCGACGACGTTCGTACGATGAGCCTCGACTCAAGGAGTATCTTGCGGCTTGGCTCCGGCTTCCCCGATTTGATCAGGTCAAGAGCCAGAAGGGCGGCTCGCTCGCCGATGCTGTGGCTTTGCTGGTCGATGCTGGAAAGCGGCACGCCCAACGAATCGCCATAGTGAATGTTGCCACAACCAACGAGCGCAACCTGTTGCGGAACGCGAATTTTACGCTCCTGGAGCATCTTCAATGCTCCGACCGCCAGCGGATCGTTGAAGCAGAAGATTCCATCCGGAATGCGCTTCAGATTGAGTAGATATCGGGTCGCCGCCGCTCCGCTGTGCCGACCGTCAATATCCGCCATCCTTCCATCGACAATGTATTTTTCAGGCACTTTCATGCCGTGCTGCAAGAGAGCTTTCGTATATCCCTTCACGCGACCGTTGCCGGTACTGTTTCTCGGCCCTCGGATGTGGGCGATCCGTTTACAGCCGGCCCGTATCAGGTGTTCAGTCGCGAGAAAACCAATCATCGTGTCGTCACAGCCGACGAAGTGTCCTGAATTTCCGGAAGGCTTCCGGTCGATCAGAATATAGGGGGTGTGCTGCGCCGCAATGTTCCGGTAAACCTTGGCGTCCGAGCGAACCGAAGCAATCACCAAGGCGTCCAGCTTTCGGGTCAACAGCTGCTCGATCTCTCTTTTTTCGAGCTCGGGGTCTTCTTCCGAGGAAGTAACGATGAGAAAGTAGCCTTCCTGGCGGAGTGTCATGGCTAGACCATGGGCCACGTCGGCGAAAAATGGGTGCAGCAGATCGGGGACGACCAGACCAATCAGGTTGCTCTTTCCTGTCGCCAGACTTCGCGCGTTCCCGTTCGGGAGATAGTTCAACTCCTTTGCCCGCCGCAAGATGCGCTTGCGGGTTTCCTCTCCGATATCGGGCTCATTACGCAAGCCTTTCGAGACCGTCATCAGGGAGACGCCAAGATCCTCGGCAATGTCTTTCATGCGGACGGGCATATCCAAGTATGCCACCGATCGAGGACTGTGCTTGTCAAATGCTCCCCAAAAGCGATAGATTGAATCACTGTTTTGCCCCGAAGATAGCGCTAAAGCTAAATCTGAGCCGGCGCAATGGCATCGCCCTATTCAAATTGCGAAGAGCCATCGCTTACGGGTGTTTTGCGTTGGAGCACTCCACATCGTTCTGAGACGGGAAGATGATGAAGAAAATGTGTGATATCAGTCTGTCGGCACCGCCAACGCGTCGCGACTCGATTCTCTTCCTGGCTGCCGGCGCAGTGTGCATGGCCGTGGACACGTCGCTGTTGGCGCAAGCCGTGCCAGCACAGGCGATAGGGCATGAAGATCCAACGATTGCTCTGGCCGCGGCCGCAACGGCGGATCCATGGAACACTCGGGATACTCCGGAGTCAGTGGCAGCGGCGCTGCTTGGACTGCCGCCGATTCCGGCAGGGCCCTACCAGCCGACGTGGGAGTCGATCGCTAAAAACTACAAGGACCCGCAGTGGTTTCGCGATGCGAAGTTCGGCATCTACATGCACCTGGGAATATTTTCCGTCCCCGCGCATGCCAGCGAGTGGTATGTCCGCTACATGTACGGCGGCAACAAGGACGTGATGCAGTGGCATACGGAGCATTATGGGCCGCCGACGAAGTTCGGGTACAAGGATTTTCTGCCCATGTACACAATGGCCAAGTGGGACCCGGACGGGTGGGCGGCGCTGTTCAAGAAGGCGGGGGCGAAGTATGTGCTGGCCCCGGGAGAGCACCACGATGGGTTCTCCAACTGGAACAGCGCAACCAACCCGTACAACTCGGTGAACTATGGGCCACACCGGGATATTGACGGCGACCTGATCGAGGCGCTGCGGAAGGTTGGGCTAAAGACGGGGATTTCGGACCACTCGGCTTATCACTTCAATTTTATTCCGCCGCTGCCGGGCAGCGATGAGTATGACCCGAAGTGGGCCAACTTCTATAACGTTGCAGACAAAAGTGTGGCGGCCCGGACGAAGTTCCTGCACGACTGGGTTGCAAAGAGGATTGAGACGATCGATAAGTACCGGCCAGACATGCTGTGGTTCGACATGAGCACGGACCATAGCTGGGACCCGCTGAAGACCTATGTGGCGGCCTACTACTACAACCGCGCAGTCGAGTGGGGTAAGCCGGTGTGCATCAGCGCAAAGGGGGCTGCGTGGGTCTCGGGCCAGATTATGGACTACGAGCGCGAGGGGCGCTCACCGATGGAGTTGGTGGACTGGGTTTGGCAGCCGGATGACCCAATCACAGACAAGTTCGGATACGTCGAGGGACAGAAGGTATTCGGGCCAGAACAGTTCGTCTGGAAGATCGTGGAAAACACCAGCAAGAATGGCAACTTGCTGCTGAATATCTCTCCCAAAGCCGACGGGACCATCCCGCAGGAGCAGCAGGACACACTGCTCGGCATTGGCAGGTGGCTGGATGTAAACGGCGAGGCGATCTACAAGACGCGGCCTTGGACCAAGTACGGCGAGGGACCTGCGGCCGAGGCAGCGGCGGCGCTGATGGCCAAGGTGAAGGCGAGCGGGACCTTCGCCGGGCGGTTGAACGGGCAGAACATGGGCGATGCGAACGTTTCCGGCGGCGGACTTCCGCGGCACGGCTATGCGCCTGAGGACATCCGTTTTACTCGGAACGGCGACACGCTGTACGCGGTCGTGATGAAGTGGCCCGATGCCGGGGAAGTCGTGGTCGCGTCGCTGGCCGTGGGAACCGCGCCACCGGGAAGGATTGCGAAGGTCGAGTTGCTGGGGCACCCCGGCAACCTAACGTTTATCCAGGACGCGACCGGGCTCAGGATCAAGCTGCCCGCGGAAAAGCCATGCGATTTCGCGTATGCACTGAAGATCACTGGGCTGAATTTGTTGAAGTTAGAGAACCAAGGTTGAAGCCGGAAGGGTTGTCGATTACTAGAGACTCCAGGATCTCTATGAGATTTTTGAATATTCCCGCAGTTTTAGCTTCCGTCGTGTTATTTGTCTGCGCCTTTCCGATCGCGTCGCAGACGGTAGCATCCCGCGGCATCGACTCTAGAATTCGGCAGAAACCTGGGGCCTGGGAAACACTAAAGCTGGTGAATTCCGAGCCTACGCCGAATGATGCCAGAGACTTCGGGGCCGCTCTGCCGATCGGAAACGGGCGGCTCGGGGCGAAGGTGTTCGGCGCGACGGCCGCCGAAACGATCCCATTGAACGATACGACCCTGTGGTCGGGACCCGGGCCAGAACACTTTGAGTCGCCGGCGCATCGTGAGGCCTTGCTGGCGACGCGCTCCGCGCTGGGGGCGGGCGACTACGTCAAGGCAGATCGGTTCGTCCGGGGAATGGAGGGGCCGAACACTCAGTTCTACGAGCCGCTGGCCGATTTGCACTTGAACTTCCCAGGTCATGAAACCTTTACCAACTACAGCAACACACTAGATCTGGACCGCGCGCTGGTGACCACGCGCTACACGGTAGCAGGCGTGACCTTCACCCGGGAGATGTTTGCCAGCTATCCGGCGCAGGTGATCGTACTTCGATTGACTGCAAGCCAACCCGGGGCATTGAGTTTCACAGCGGGACTGACGACGCAGCAGCATTACGGCAAGACGACGGTGACGGCGGACGAAATCGTTGTCACCGGACGCGCACCGGTGCATGTCTCGGCGCCGGGCGCGAATGCGGATATCCAGTGGGACGAGCATGAAGGAACCGCACTCGAGGCGATCCTCCACGTGAGCGCAAAGGGCGGAGAGGTTGCTACAGGCGAGAATGACACGCTTTCGGTTGTGCACGCGGACTCGGCGATGTTAGTTATCTCCGCGGCGACCAGCTTCAACGGGTTCGACCACGATCCGGCAACCCAAGGCAGGGATCCCGATGCGATCGCACGTGGCTTTCTCGCCAAGGCGGTCGCCCGTCCTTACCAGTCGCTTCTGAAGGAGCACCTGCAGGACTATCGTGGATTGTTCCGCCGGCTGTGGGTCTCTATCCATGCCACCGGCGACACGCCAGGCGCGCCGAACAAGAATGCGATGGCGTACCAGTACGCGCGTTATCTGTTGACTGCCGCGTCGAGACCGGGCAGCGGCGCAATGCGCAACGAGCAGGGTATATGGAATCATGATCTCGCGCCACATTACTCGTCGAACTTTACCCTGAATGAGAACCCCGAGAAGTACTATGCTTTAGTCGAGCCGGCCAATCTCGGGGAGGCGGTTGAACCGCTCATCGAATTTGTGGGTGACTTGGCGAAGAACGGTGCGATCACGGCAAAAACGGACTACGGCTTCCACGGATGGACCGTGCATCACAACTCGGACATCTGGGCGATGACGACGATGGTGCAAGGCGATCCGTGCTGGGCGGACTGGCCAGTCGGCGGCTTCTGGCTCTCACAGATGGTGTGGGACCGCTATGCGTTCGGGCTGGACAAGCAGGAACTGCGCGCGAAGATATATCCCGTCCTGAAAGGCGCCTCGGAGTTTGCGCTGGACTTGCTGGTGCCGGACGGCAAGGGATATCTGGTAACCTCGCCATCGACCTCGCCGGAGAACCATTTCGATGACCCGGCAACCGGCCAACGCGTAGCCGTTGGCCGCGGCTCGACGATGGATATGGCTCTGGTGCGGCAGTTGTTTGAGAACACCATGGCAGCGGAGAAGGTGCTTGGCGTGGACGCGGAGCTTCGCGCGCGGCTGGCGGAGACCATGCCCAAGCTGCTGCCGTTTCAGATTGGGTCGCAGGGACAACTGCAGGAGTGGGCGGAGGACTTCAAGGAGTGGGAGCCGACCCACCGGCACGCATCGCACCTGGTGGCGGTGTCGGAGCTGAACCAGATCACGGCCGCCCAGCCGGACCTGTTTGCGGCGGCCAAGGTCTCGCTCGAACTGCGCAAGACAGGCGGTTACCACCCGGACAAGGCCGCCGCATGGGGGCGGCTGGGTGAGGGGGACAAGGCGCTGGCGGCGTTGGGCACGAGATTCCCGGCGATGTACGACTCGCCTCAGGCGGGGTTTGGCGAAATGCTGCTACAGAGCCAGAGCGGGGCGATCAATTTGCTGCCGGCTCTGCCCATCACGTGGCCGAGCGGAGAGGTGCGGGGCTTGCGAGCGCGCGGAGGATATGAGGTGGATATTGATTGGGAGAACCACGCGGTGACAAGTGCCACGATTCGCTCATTCACCGGAACGATCCCGAGCGTCCAGATCGAGGGGAAGCCAGTGAATCCGGCAAAGGATCCAAGAATTCGTCTTGTGCTGCGCAGAGCAGACTGAGGGTAAGGGTGCCGGTGGAGAAGCCGCGGAAAGCTCTCAATCTAAGAGGCAGAACGACGATTGCAACGAAGCACGATCGATGTGGTGTCAGATTCCAGAAATTGGGGTGTGCCTCGCCACACTACCATCAGCCTTTAGTTGCATAGCCTTTGCATGGTCGCATGAGTCAAGGCGATCTGTTGATTCCTAACCGTCAAGACTTGCCATTTCTTGGATGGAGTCTTGTCGAGGCACAACTTGGAATGTGGTTTCAATAGCCCCCTGCTGCGGTTCTTGCGGATGCAGGCGGCGTCATGTAGCGGCTGGCGAATTCGACGAAGGTTGCGAAGCTTGGTTGTGGATTGTGGCCGCCGGGATGCTGGACGAAGGCGAGGTCACCGGCGAGCAGCGGGGTTCCGACTGGGGGCAGGATGTCGGTTGGTCCTGAGTCGTTGCTGAGGGACTTCTTGCCGAGCAGCCTGTAGACGGGACCGGCGGCGACCTCGGCGATGAAAGTGCCGCGAGTGTCGGCCCAGCCGTCTCCTCCCTCCAAGGTGCCACCGTCGATGAGGACTGGGCGCGGAGCGCAGAGGGCGATGAGTTCGTGCATGTCGACGGGCATCTCGGCGGGGGTGATTTCTTTGGGCGAGAGCTCGGCGTACTTGAGATAATTGCCGTCCATCCAGTGATACTCGCCTGTTGCAGCAATGTTCTCAAGCTGCTCACCGAAGCGACGGCGGGCAAGGTCCGCACCACCAGCACCGGAGGAACTGATATAGGCAACGACAAAGCGGGGTTCGTAGGCCATGGCGACCAGAGCGGCCTTGCCGCGGCGCGAGTGGCCCTCGATGGCGACGTGGTGGGCGTCAACGGCGGGATCGGTCTCGAGGTAGTCCATCAGGCGTGATGCGCCCCAGGCCCAGGCGCGCAGAACGCCCCAGTCGTCCAGCTTGCGCGGCTGGCCGTGATTGCAGAGGCCAATGATGCCCTGGGTGAGGCCAGCGCCGTTATCGGCCTGATAGGTGTTGTGGTAGAGCAGCGCGTAGCCCCAGCCTTTGGCGAGGACCTGCTGCTTGATCGGAGGGCCGACTTCAGCGGCGGGAGGTTTCGGCGGGGTGACGGGCGCGGGAGTGGCTGGGCGAGGCGGACGAGGGGGTGCGGGCGGATATGCTCCACTGAGTTCCACGACGACGGGAACAGGACCGCGCGCGGCGGCGGGGAGGATGAGGTCGGCTTCGATGTTGACGGTGATGGCAGGATAGGCGGAGTTGTCGACGTGGCCGACCAGATGTTTGGTGACCGTCGGGATGCCATTGTAGGTTCCAGCAGTGGTGGAAGCCACCTCCCAGTGAACGGCGGGAACGTTGGCAGGGACGCGGCCCAGGATGTCGCGGTCAAATAGCTCGACGAGCTGCGGACGGCGCTCCGTCCACCAGACCTTGGCGGTCTTGACGGGCTTCCCGTTGTTCAGGACGAGCGGATCGGGCAAATTGGGCCAGGGGTTAGCTTTGGATTCATCCCAGTTGACGGGGTTGGGACCCTGACCGTTCTGGGAGACGCCGGGACGCAGCGCGGTGATGTGGAGCAGATCGAGCATGCGCCGATGGTCTTCGGCAGCCGTGAGTTGGACGGGGACGGAATCCGCGGCGGGCCAGTTCGTTGGCGGTCCAGGGACTTGGGCAAGCCCGGACGGTAGAAGGAGGGCGAGGACAAGGATAGAGAAGCGCATAGAAATCGAAACCACCATAGCAGAAGCGGGAGAGGAAACGGCAGCGAAAATTCGCCTGACTGCTGACAACGCCGAAGGCGTTCGTTCCGAATGTTATGGATGCGCCACCGAAATCTATGTGACCGAGATTCTAAAGCAGATTCCGGGTGCCATTGACGACCCATAGGTTGGAGACTTTATACTTTAGCGCTATCGTAGAAGTCAAGAAGGCGGACATCAGGCGGAGCTTGTTCGGGAGTGAGACCGTCTGTAAAAAGTTGCGTACCGTGGAGCAATTCGTTTTGACTGTGCCCGACGCACTATTAAGTCAAACCTGCACTATTGCCGAGATTGTGGGTTAACTTGTTCCTCGATCTAGATCTCGTCCGTTACTAGCGGCGGCTCAGATACGGCCGCCATTTATACCATCAGATAGTTCTCTGGAGAAGCTTGTGATTACAAGAAGGAAGCTTATCGAAGGTGCGGTCGCTGTCGCAGGAGCGACGTGGCTAGCCCGGACAGGATCTGCTCAGTCCGATAAGGCATCCAATACGCCTCTTGCGGATTTGCAGCGATGGGACGTTCGACGTTTTGGAGCAAGAGGAGATGGACAGACCCTCGACACCGCTGCGCTTCAGGCGGCGATCGATCATTGCCACGACGCCGGTGGTGGAGCGGTACTGTTCCAGCCTGGGCTCACCTTTCTGACAGGAACGATCTATCTCAAGGACCACGTGTTCCTGCAGCTCGAGCCCGACTCCACCATCCTGGGCAGTGATAGCCTCGCGGACTATGGCAATGATGTGGGGCTGAACCCGTATTACCCCGAAACCATCGATCCGTGCCTGATTTACGCGAAGAACGTCACCGATATTGGTATTCGAGGCGAAGGGAAGATTGTAGGGCACACCAAGGACACGTTCACGCCTGCGCCGGGTGCGGTAGGCAGGGCAACGAAGGAGCGGCCAATGCTCATTCGCTTTGACACCTGTAGCCAGATCTCCGTCAGCGATGTGTCGCTCTACCGGTGTGGCGCGTGGTGCATGCATCTGAAGAACAGTCGCGAGATCTTTCTCACAAATGTTCATATCCAAAACGAGAAGCAGGACGGCTTCGACATCGACAGTTGTCAGAATGTCTCGATCTCAGGCTGCCATCTGGAGTGCGGCGACGACGCCATCGCCATTATTACAAGCCTTAAGGACAGTCCGGCCAGGAATATCACCATTACCAATTGCCTGCTGAAATCGCGCTGCGCGGGCATCCGTTTCGGCCCCCTGTCGAAGGGCGATTTCGAGGATATCTCGGTCTCGAACTGCATCTTTTACGATTGCAACCTGGGCGGCATCAAGCTCGGAGTCTTCGAAGGCGCCACCATCCGCAACTGTGTCTTCGACAATCTCGTCATGGACCAGGTCAGCGCTCCACTCTCTATCTTCATCGCAACCTGGCCCAGTATCGGGTCTACCGACCCTCATCCTCCCATGATGCCGCCCGGCAAGATCCACGACCTGCAATTCCGCGGCATCCGCGCCGTCACGCGGCCCGGACCGCCCAACGCCCATCCCGACGACGACAGCACGATGTTCTTCCAGGGGCACCCGCAGAGCGCAATCGAAAATATTCTGCTCCAGGACATCAACGTGACATTCTCCGGCGGCGGCACGGTGGAGCAGGCGAATCGCAGAGACATCGTCGATATGGATCAGATCGACTACCGCAAGGATGGCTACTGGACAGATCACAAAACGACCTGGGGAGTTCCTCCTGCATACGGACTGTACACCCGCCATCTAAACGGCCTGACGCTCAGGAATGTCACCTTTCAGTTGGCCGCTCCAGACCAGCGATCTGCAATCTTCTGTTCCGACTCGACGGACACTCTTATCTCCGGATTCAAAGCCGCGTGCGATCCGCCGACGGCTGCTGTAGTCACTGCGGTGAACTGCACCGGCATGCAACTCTCGGGAGTGGATGCGTCGCCAAAGGCCGCCGCTCTTGTGCGTCTCGAAGGCGCAACTTCCAGCGGAATTGTTCTCGGCTCGAATCGTCCGGGCACGTTTGACCATGAGGTTGACTACGCCAACGGTGCAACCAGGAAAGCCGTCGTCCAGTTGGAAAGATAGCTGCATTGAGGTATGCCATGGAACGAAGAAGCTTCATCAAATCCGCTGCAAGCGCTCTGGTCATACCGTCGATTTCGCGCTGGGGCGGCGCTGCGGTTCTCGCCGGTCGCCAACAAGGGGCCGGCCTGGGTAAGGTCGCCCCAACAAAGTACTTTGGAGTTTTTCGCGAGACCGCGCCAAAGTCCGCTGCACCACGTGGCTGGATGCGAGAGATGCTGACGCGCCAGATCGACGGCCTCGCAAAACACCACGCCGCCAGCGGTTATCCCTATGACACCTGTCTTTGGGCAGGACGGATTGCCCAGCCTACCCATGGCGCGCCGTGGTGGCCATACGAGCAGACCGGGTATCTGCTGGATGGTCTGGAACGGCTGGGCCTGGTTATGGACGACGACTCGATTCTCGAGGAGCCTCGGTCCAATCTTCGCTTCGTGCTCGACCATCCGGCGGCAGATGGATCGTTGGGACCCTCCCACATTGGAAACACGAACTGGCCTCATGCGGTTTACTTTCGATCTCTGCTGGCCGAATACGATGCCACCGGGCAATCGGCGATTGCGGTCGCCTTGGTCCGGCATTACCAAGCCCGGCCGGAAAGTTTTGGGCGCGGATATCGCGACAGCGCGAACGTCGAGGAGATCGTTCGTCTTTATGAGGCGACTGGAGATGATGCGCTGCTGGCGATGGCGCGAGGAACTTATGCCAACTTCGACGACACCAATCCGAAGACCGGGCTGGCCCATCTATGCGATGACGCGCCGATCGCGGAGCATGGCGTGACGTTCAATGAGATGGCGAAGCTGCCCGCGGTGCTGTACCTGGCGACGGGCGAACGGGCCATGCTGGATGCAAGCGTGAACGCCTACCGCAAGATCGATCGCGACCACATGCTCGCCAGCGGACTGCATTCCGCGGAAGAAAGCCTGCGCGGCAACGATCCGGGGCTTTATCACGAGACCTGCAATGTCTCCGACTATGCGTGGAGCCTGGGCTATCTGCTGATGGCGACCGGGGATGCAACGTGGGCCGACCACATCGAAAAAGCCACCTTCAATGCCGGGTTGGGATCCATTACGAAGGACTTCAAAGCCCACCAGTATTACTCATCGCCGAATCAGGTGGTTGCGCGACACGGCCTGATAACGAACAACGACGTAAACCGGGTGGCGTATCGACCGGGACACAAGACGGAATGTTGTTCCGGCAACGTTCATCGCTTTCTTCCCAACTATGCACTCCGGCAATGGATGCGCACTCCGCAGGGCGGCTTGGTGACGGCGTTGTACGGCGCGAGCGTTTACCGAACGACCGTGAAGGGCATTCCGGTAACGATCGAGCAACGGACAAATTATCCCTTCGACGAGACCGTGCTGCTGATGGTGAAGTGTGCGCGTCCGGTTTCATTTCCATTGTATGTGCGTATCCCGGGATGGACGGCGGGGGCGGAGATCTCGGTCAATGACAAACCATGGCCCGGACTTTGCCAGCCTGAGTCGTTTGCAACAATTCAGCGCACCTTCTCCAATGGCGACACCGTACGGGCGCGGTTTCCAATGCCGCTGCGGCTTCGCTTCTGGGGGCCTGAAGCAGTCAGCGTGGAGCGCGGGCCGCTTGTGTTTTCACTGAAGATCGACGAGGCCGCGACGCCGGTGTCCGGCGAAAAGACCACGCCCGAGTTCCCTGCATGGGACATCCTGCCGGCGTCGCCATGGAACTACGGTTTCAAGGCGAAGGAGTTCGACATTGGTTCGCAGGTGAAAGTGATTGAACGGAGTATCACAGGCTTTCCGTGGGATCCCGGCAATTCACCAATCGAGTTGCAGGCGCCAGCGCAACTCATCCCCTCCTGGACTCTTCCGGAAAAGACAAATCCCTCTCTCCCGCCGAAACCCGAAGGCTCAGGCGAGATAGAGACGGTCACGCTGGTTCCCTACGGCTCCACTCGGATAAGGCTCACCGTATTCCCCCTTCTAGCTTGAAACACGCCTCCCTGCCCGCTGAATCCGTTTAGCGGGCACACAAGGAAATCTAGGAACTCCAACTTCGTACCTGTCTACAGATTCGGAGAATGCCAATGAACTGGGTCATTTCTCCAGAGTGTCGAAGCTCTTAAACTCCGACGTCGCGGCAACCTTGGCGGCCTGCTCTGAGCGGTGGTCGGGCTTTTGAATTGATCACGGCCCACCAGAAAATCGATATTCAACTGGATCCTTACCAAGGAGGAGTGATGGAACGCAGGCATGAGTTTAGCCTCTCTCGCCCATCAGCAGAGATTCTCCAGAGAGAGACGAAAGCCCGATTTGGCGGCCAAATCGGGCTGAATCATCACATATAAGTTGCACATTCTAACAGCTAACACTGACTGGCGGAGAGTGGGGGATTCGAACCCCCGATAGAACTTTTGGTCCTATAACGGTTTAGCAAACCGCCGCCTTCAGCCTCTCGGCCAACTCTCCGACCTCCCCGCACTTTCAGAAAGCGCCGGGATGAACCATGATTATAGAGCAGTCCGCGCTGCCCGCGCCTTGCTTAAGGCCTCCGCGGGTAGTTTCTTTGCCCGACGCCCACCGGCATTCTCATGTGTGCGCCGCGCCAGGCATGCTTCCGCACACAGGTGCATGTCCCCGGGAAGTGGCCCTACGCTTCGCATACCTCTCGTGGGGTCTCCTGCCCGTGCATCGTTTCCTCCTGCATCAGGTAAATTCTTTTCTACTGCAATATCTCCAGGGAGGCGGTTATCTGCGCAAAGCCAACAACAAAATGCGGCTGCTATCGCTTATCGGAGCGACCTACTTCATGGTTGCCGGCGGCCCTTACGGCATTGAGGACATCCTCGGCGATGCGGGCTACGGCCGGGCGCTGCTCCTGCTGCTCATCATTCCCATTCTCTGGAGCCTGCCCACTGCCCTCATGGTTGGCGAACTCGCCTCCGCCTTGCCGGAAGAAGGCGGCTATTACTGCTGGGTCCGCCGCGCCCTTGGCGGCTTCTGGGGATTTCAGGAGGCATGGCTCTCGCTTGCCGCCAGCATCTTCGACATGGCCATCTATCCGGTCATCTTCGTTCTCTACCTCTCGCGGGTCGCGCCGGCTCTCACCCTCGGATATCGCGGTACGCTCTGGGCGCTTGCCGTCGTCCTCGCCTGCGCTGCGTGGAACCTCCGCGGCGCTCGGGCCGTGGGCGAGGGATCTGTGGGCATGTTTGCGGTCCTGCTCGCACCGTTCGCTGTTCTGGTTGCGGTGGGATTCTGGAAGGGGCTCTTTGCGTCGGCGCCCATCCTTGCCACAAACCACTTCGCCGCGCACGCGCTTTCTTTCGGCGACCGCCTCCGCCTCAAACTCACGCTGCTCCAGGCGCCGGTTGCTGCACCCTCGTTCGCCGGTGCTGTCTCCGTCACGCTGTGGAACTACATGGGTTGGGACAACGCCTCCACCGTGGCCCAGGAGGTTGAATCGCCGCAGCGCAACTATCCGCGCGCCATGCTCATCTCCGCCGCTCTGGTCGCTGCAACATATATCGTCCCACTTGCCGCTGTCGCTCTTGCCGGAATCCCCGCCGACCGATTCTCCACCGGCGCCTGGACCGATGCTGCCCGTTCCATCGCCGGCCCCGGCGCCTTCGGAATCACCCTTGCGCTCGCTGTTGTAATCGGTGGAATGCTCAACGGCGTTGGCATGTTCAATGCCCTGATGCTCAGCTATGCGCGTGTCCCCTACGCGCTTGCTCAGGACGGCCTGCTGCCGCGCTTCTTCACGCGCACCACGCACCCAACCGCCACCCGCGCGCCTGTACCCTGGGCCTCTGTGCTGGTCTGCGCGGTTGCCTGGGCGCTGGCGCTCCGCCTCTCTTTCGAGCGCCTCATCTCCATCGACCTGGTCCTTTACGGCGCGTCGCTGCTGCTGGAATTTGTCGCGCTGGTCGTCCTCCGCCTGCGTGAGCCTGCCTTGGTCCGGCCCTTTCGCATCCCCGGCGGGGTAACTACCTCTATACTGGCTGGCGTCGGCCCCGCGCTACTCATTGCCTTCGCCCTCTATGCCGCCCGAGGGGAGCGTGTTGGCCCGCTCCCCGCTCTCGCCTTTGCCGCCCTGGTTGCCGCCGCGGGGCCGTTAGCCTATGCATTTGCCCACTGGGGCTCTTCCCGAAGGCTGTCGGGCGGCCACCCTCCATCCCCCGGCGACCTGCCCCAACCGCGGCCCTGAATCCCTCCTATCGCTCCTGTCTATAGATACTTCTGGCGCATAGTAACGCCAGGTGGTACAGTTCCTGTCTCAAAGCAAACTGGCCTCGGCCCGTCCTCTGCGGACAGGACCTTGCTTGGCCCCCAAAAAAAGGACTTTCGCGAACGCAATAACTTGAGATATGCTTCTCTGGTTCCGGATTACAAAGGATTCCCCCAATGAAACTCTGCTTGAAGATTCTCGCCGTCGCCATCATCGCCGCAACTAGCTACTCTCTGATCGGATGTGCGGGCCCTGCCAGCTTCAGTTATCAGAACATTAGTATCGCCTTGTCGATGTCGTGCTCCGACTGCCCCAATGGCGTGCTTTATAACCCCGCATATCCCGTTCCCCCGTATACGTCCTCGCTCGGATCTGGAAGCGGCGGAATCGCTCCGGCAGGCAGCGTGGTCTATATGGCCAACTCCGGCGAGGGCGGCACCTATCTCATCACCGCGCAGGTCACCAATGCGCCTCCCAATGTCACGTGGGCTCTTCTGCCCAGCCAGGACCTCAGCGATATCACCGTTCTGCCAACCGGCACCGGTACGCCCGTCGGCGAATCGGGCAACGCGTATGGCACCATCAATTCGGCCAGCGGCAACACCGCCTACATTAGCCAGAATGGTCCCCCCTCCTACGGCGGCGCAGCGCTGCAGCAAGCGCTCGCCCTGGGCATTCCCCAAGGCGATTTCATGATTACCGCCTCCGTCCCCAGCAATCCGTCGAACCCCTCGCAGATGTATACCTATCAACAGTTGGTTCAGCCCTACAATCAGGGCAACCCCAGCGTCGTCCTGATTCCCAAGACCCCCACCAATCCCTCGGGCATCACCACCAGTGTCGCCATGGTTCCCCGCAATACCAACTTCCAGTTCACCGGCTATGCGGTCGGCGCCACGCCCTGCTATACCCTTGCCACTTGCAATGCGATCTCCCCAGGAGACCCGCTCTACACCACCGACAACACAGTGGTCTGGTCGGTTGGGAATGCCACGGCGGGTCCCGGCAGCGCGACGGTAGGTGGAATGGTCAACGGCGTTCCCGGCCCCTACGGAACCATTACCCAAACCGGTCTCTACACCGCGCCGTCCGTCATTCCCATCACCGGCTATCAACCCATCATCGTCCTGGCCTCTCACCTGGCCCCAACGCAGACCAACGTGGCCTACATCACCATTCAATAGACGAGCGCTGCTGAAGAATCCTCCGGAACAACACAAGAAGGCCGCCTGCACAGGCGGCCTTCCGAGAATGTTGACAAATGCGCTTTTTCGTTAAGGGCACGGATTTATCCGTGCCATAAGAGCCACAGAATCAGCCGGGCTTTAGCCCCCTGAGGTCTGCTTTCCTACGCTGAGCCGCCTTTTTCATCACCCTCAGAAGGCCGCCTGCACAGGCGGCCTTCCTGCCTTAGCCTTCTTTTTTGCCTCGACTCGCCCTACTTTGGCACCGGCTTCGGCTCCGGGGTCGTCTTGTTGTCGATGAACCGCTGCTGCGCTTCCAGCACCTTGCTGCGCGCAAACGACGCATCCCGCCAGCCCTTGATCTCCACCCGCTTGCCTTCCAGGTCCTTGTAAATCGCGAAGAAGTGGGTAATCTCCTTCAGCATGTGCGGGTAGATCTCCGAGTAGTTCCACACGTCCTTGTAGCGCGGGTTGTTCTTGCCCACGCACAGCAACTTCTCGTCGGCCAGCCCCTGGTCCAGCATCTCCAACATGCCAATCGGGCGCACCGACTGCACGCAACCGGGGAAACTCGGCGCATCCACCAGCACCAGGCAGTCCAGCGGGTCGCCGTCGCTTGCCAGCGTGCTGGGCACAAACCCATAATCCCCCGGATAGTGCACCGGCGAATACAAATTCCGGTCCAGCCGGAACACGTGAAACTGCTTATCGTATTCGTACTTGTTAATGCCCTCGAGCGGAATCTCGATAACGGCGTTGATCACTTCGGGGCATAGCTCCCCGACCGGCAGTTCCAGGTAATTCGTCATAGTCGCTTGGGTCTCGTCTCAGTCGGAAGAACATCTCTTCGAGCGTGGTTGGATTCGCGTCGGCTAACGCGTTTTACGGACTACTGGCTGCTACAAGTCTATAATCAGACCTCATGAAGGCGCATGTGTACGTAACATTGAAGCGGTCCGTCCTCGACGCGCAGGGCCAGACCGTAGCCGGCGCCCTCCGCCGCATGCAGTTCTCCGGCGTCGCCGACGTCCGCCAGGGAAAGTACTTCCAACTCACCCTCGAGGACTCGCTCGCCGCGGACCCCGCCCACGCCCAGCGCGAAATCGAGCGCATCGCCCGCGAGGTCCTCACCAACCCCGTCATCGAAGAGTTCACCCTCCGCCTCGAACCCTGATTCCCCCGCGCCCTCCCGGCCTCAAAACCCTCCCGTTTCTCTTACTTCGCAGCTCCCGCTGTGCCAAAAGTTGTAGCCCTTTGGTCCTCACAGGGGATAACCCGCAGGGTTCCAGGAAGCTACGTTAGATACATGCACTCTGCGGCGATCCCGCCTCGTGCATGCGACTTTTCAGGATTCACGCTGATCCCCCGAAGGATGCTACGCTCGAAAGGTTGGGAGACCAGACCCTTTGAGCAAACACAAACCAGCATCCGATTTACCCGGGGACGATCGCGTCCAAGCTGAGCCGCTGGCTGGCTTCACCTCGCTCGATGGGCAAAATCGAGTGGTGAATTCAGGCGCCGACCCCGAAGGGCCAAATCGGGCGGTGACCACAGCGGACCAGACCGCGTTACCCGCGGTAATCCAACCTGACACGGCTGCCGGGGCCAACGGCAGCCGTTTCGTTCGTGCCTGCCTTCGTCTCCCCGTCGACCGCACCCCTGTCTGGT
The DNA here is from genome assembly GCA_963764735.1 of uncultured Acidobacteriaceae bacterium. GTDB lineage: Bacteria > Acidobacteriota > Terriglobia > Terriglobales > Acidobacteriaceae > Edaphobacter. The sequence continues at coordinate 1,703,892 of CAVXTS010000002.1, read as the reverse complement.
TCCTCCGCCAGGCTGGCCGCTACATGCCGGAGTACATGGCCGTCCGCAAGCACCACTCCCTGCTCGACATCTGCCGGACACCAGACATAGCAGCGGAAGTCACCATCACCGCCGCCGAACGTCTCGGCGTCGACGCAGCCATCATCTTCGCGGACCTGCTGCTGCCCCTCACCCCCATGGGCCTCGACTTCGAGTTCGTCGCCAACGAAGGCCCCCAGATTCACACCCCCATCCGCACCACCCATCAGGCACGCGCCCTGCGCACCGACCGCACTGAAGACCTCCGCTACGTAGCCCGCGCCATCGAGAAAGTCGCACACCACTTCGCAGCGAAGGCGTTGGCTTCTCCAAAAGAGCCGCGCTCTTTGCAGGGGGCGAGCGCTTCGAAGCACCTACTCTCTTTAGAGGGGTTACGCGCTTCGAAAGGGGCGGCCTTCAACCCGTCCGCCCCCCAAGCTGTTTCGCTTAAGGGCACGGGTTTACCCGCTTTGAAAGGGGCGGGCTTCAACCCGTCCGCCCCCCAAGCTGTTTCGCTTAAGGGCACGGGTTTACCCGTGCCGTATCATGCTTCCGCCACGAGCGCGGCTTTAGCCGCTGGGGTCACTTCCCCGGAAAGCATGGATCAACTCGGCATCATCGGCTTCTGCGGCGCGCCCTTCACCCTCGCCAGCTACATGATTGAGGGCGGCAGCTCCCGCAACTACATCGAAACCAAGAAAATGATGTACGCCTCCGCGCCCAGTTCGCCCCCCTTGCCGCTCGCCGTGGACTCATCGCTCGCCGATGCCTGGCCCATCCTCATGTCGAAACTCGTCACCGTCCTCGTCGACTATGCCGCCCAGCAGGTTCAGGCCGGTGCCGACGTCATCCAGGTCTTCGACTCCTGGGTCGGCGCGCTCTCCCCCTCCGACTACCGCCAATACTGCCTCGCTCCCACCACCGAACTCATCCACCGCATTCAGGCCCTCGGTGTCCCGGTCATCTACTTCGGCGTCGAAACCGCATCGCTCCTCCCCCTTATGCGCCAGACCGGCTGCGATGTCCTCGGCCTCGATTGGCGCACTCCGTTGGACCGCACCTGGCGCGACCTCGACTACCATGTCGCCGTCCAGGGCAACCTCGACCCCATCACCCTCTTCGCTCCGCCGGAAGTCCTCCACGCCCGCGTCGCGGAGATTCTCGCCGCCGCCGCCGGCCGCCCCGGCCATATCTTCAACCTCGGCCACGGCATCGTCCCCGACACCCCGGTCGACGCCGTCCTCCAGGTCGTCGCGCAAATTAAACAATCCGGCTGATCCACCCTGGCAACAGAGATTGTCATTTCGCCCCTAGGTCGTATCGACATAGGACGCCGAGATAAGTCATTGATGGATAACGTCGCGCTGAAGGCACGTGCTATCGTAGCCTGGGGCAACGCCCCAGGTTGTCCGGCCGAAAACGCGTGCGGGCTGAAGGCCCGCGCTAAAAACCACCAGGAAACCAGGTTTTTGATCGTTCCTATAGTCGATACAGCCTAAGCGAAGTCTTGCCGAAGGGCACCGTGGCAGCCGTGCCAAACATGTCAAGCCCTATATTTTATAACTCCTTGATTCAATGAGGAATAGAGTTCCTTCCGAGTACAGTTGAGTTATTTTTGATGTGCTATAATGGTATTAGTCGAATTGCAAAAGCCCCGGAAATCCTGGGCCTTTTGCGTCCCCGGGGGGGGGGTCGGCGGGTGCGCCCCGGCATGGATACGACCAAGACAGATCGATACCGGGTCAAACCGGTATCTTGATTCGAATCTGAGTCCGTTAAGGGCAGAATCTTGGCATCAAACGGCGGGGGGAAGGGCTACTTGAGGTGCGGACCGGGCAGATACCTGACATCCTGAGGGGGGGCATGGGAGACAGGCCCACCTGCTGACCAACCCGCAAAAATGTACGAAGTCCGAGACTAACTAGTTTGTTATCATCACTTAGTTGGGTATATAGGGGGAGGGGGGGTATCCCGGAACTGGGTACAGACCGGGCACATCCCTGACAGATTGAACCGGGGACATACCTGACACTGCGACGGAGGCGAATTAGGATAGTAGGACTCGCATGACTCCGACTCCGCCCGACCGAAACGCCGCCGTCCTCCTGCTCGCGCACGGAACCCCCAACGTCCTCGGCGAGATGGCCGAGTACCTCGCCAAGGTCACCGGCGGCCGCGCCCTCCCGGCGGAGGTGGTCGAAGAGCTGCAGCACCGCTATTCGCAGATCGGCCTCTGCGAGAAGCCCGGGCCTGAGCCGCCGCCGCTCACCCGCTGGACTCTTGCGCAAGGCTGCTCGCTCGAAGCCGCGCTCGCCCGCGCCGGCCGTCCGCTCCGCGTCTACGTCGGCATGCGCAACTGGCACCCGTACATCGCCGACGTGGTCAGTCAGATGCGCGCCGACGGCGTCACCCGCGTCATCGCCATCTGCCTCGCGCCGCAGAACTCGCGCACCAGCATTGGCCTCTATCGCCGCGCATTGATGTCGGTCGCCGACGGCCTCGACGTCACCTTCGTCGAGGAATGGCCTGAAGAGCCGGCGCTCATCGAGGCCTTCGCCCAGCGCCTCGCCGCCGTCTACCCGCGCGCCTGCGCCGAAGTCGGAGCCAACCTGCCCGTGCTCTTCACCGCGCACTCCGTTCCGGCGCGCACCTTGGCCGCTACCGGCGATCAGCCTCCTGATCCTTATGCGGATCAGGCGCGCAACACCGCCGAGCTAGTCTTCGCGAAGACCGTTGAGCTGCTCGAAGCAGCCGCGCCTGCGCACCACGTCTTCGCCTTCCAAAGTCAGGGCGTTGCCGGAGGTCCGTGGATCGGCCCCACCGTGGAGGACACGCTGAAGACACTTCGCGATCAGGGCCACACTGGAGTCGTTCTCCAGCCCATCGGTTTTCTCTGTGACCATGTCGAGATCCTCTACGACATCGACATCGCCTTCACCGAGGCCGCCCGCTCGCTCGGCCTGCGCCTCTACCGCCCCGAGAGCCTCAACGCCTCGCCGCTCCTCGCCGAAGCCCTCGCAGCCGTCGTCGCTAGGAACCTCGGGTCCGGCGGCTGATGTACCGCGTCGCCATCGTCGGAGGAGGAATCGCCGGCCTCACCGCCGCCTACGAACTGGCGCAGCAGGCGCACGCCGGCGTGCCCGTCGAGGCGGTGCTGTTTGAAGCGTCGACTCGTCTTGGCGGCCTTATCGAAACGGTTCGCGAAGGCGGCTTCACCGTCGAAACTGGCCCCGACGGCTGGGTTTCCGCCAAGCCATGGGCACGCGAACTCGCCGTTGAACTTGGCTTGGCCGACGAGTTGATCTCGTCGAACGACGCCCAGCGTCAGACCTGGATTCTGCTCGCGACGCCGGAGAATCCAGCGGGCCGCCTCGTCCCCCTGCCCAGCGGCTTCAACATGATGGTGCCGAGCGACCTTGCTGCCCTCGAGGGTTCGCCGCTCCTGACCCAAGCCGCCATCGCTGCTTACCGCGCAGAGCCGGCGCGCGCCGCCGAACTGCGCGCCTCCGCGCCCGTGCACGACGAGAGCGTCGCCGATTTCACCCTGCGCCACTTCGGCCCGGAGGTGCTTGCTCGTGTTGCCGCCCCCCTGCTCAGCGGCGTCTTCGGCGGCGATGTCCGGCGTCTCAGCGTGCGCGCTGCCATGCCGGCCTTTGTCGCCATGGAGCGCGAGCATGGCTCCCTGATCGCTGCGCTGCAGCGATCGACGAGCAACGAGCAACCCACAAACGGCATCTTCACTACGCTTCGCTCCGGCCTGGGTGCTTTGGTCGATCGCCTGGTCGCCGCCATCCCTGCGCATTGGATTCGCCGCAACACCGCCGTCACCGCGATCCAAATCGGCAAATCTGACTCGCCGCCGTGGACCATCCTGACCAAGCACGGGAAGCACTACGGCTCCGAGACCTTTGATGCGATCCTCCTCGCCACGCCTCTGGATGCGGCGCGCCAGTTGTTGACGCCGCTCTCGAACACTGCGGCCGAGCTTCTGCCGACGGAATCCAGTTCCGCCGTTCTGGTTGCATTCTGCTACGACGACGCCAGTCGCGTCCCTCTGCCGCCCGGCTTCGGATTCCTGGTCCCGCCGAGGTTCTCCGAGCCTGAGCGTGCGCTGGATTCAACCGCCAGTCTGCTGCTCGCCTGCACCTTCGTCGACCAGAAATTCGCCCATCGCGTTCCGGCCAACGGCCGCCTGGTCCGCGCATTCTTCGGAGGCGCTGCCGCCGATCGCATTGCCCGCTGCAACAACGACGAGATCGCCGCCATCGCCCGGCTGGAACTCGCCCGCGCACTCCACGCCAATACGCAGCTCGACGCAACCACGCCCGCGCCGCCGCCCGTGCTCACGGTCGTCCGCCGCCTGCCCAACTCGCTGCCGCAGTACGCGGTGGGTCACTCCGCACGCGTCGCCGAGTTCGAGTCACGCTTGCGTGCGCTTCCCGGCCTGACCCTGCTGGGCAATGCGCTCGACGGCGTCGGACTGCCGGATCTGATACGCGACGCCCGCACGGCTGCACGCTCCGCGGTTCCTCCCGCCGACTCGCACGACTCCCGACTCGGGTGACGTTCGATCCATAACTCCTGCGCCGGCTCGGTGGCCGCTTTGGAACTTGCACCATGCACAAGCTGCTGCTGTGTGTCCGCGGTCACAACTTTCCAGGCCAACCTGGCTCTACACTCTCGCATCTGCATTAAGGAGGCGCAAGATGTCGACCGATGCAGTCTTCGACATAACGGCAGCGATGGTGGTGTTCGGCAGCTTCCTTGGGGCTGTGTACTTTCGCGAGATATGGAAGATGTCCATAAAGGCCACGGATTCGCCGGCAAAGGACTGCCAATGCCTTCCACCGAGCGATTCCCGGGCAGACCATGAGTTCGGCCCTTAGCTCACAGCAATCCAGACGGAGAACAGGCAGGATTGTAGACTGAGGCGCCAGCATGAAGGCTGACCGAATCGGCCCGCCTGGCCCCCCAAGTGCGCACGCAATACCGAAAATGCGCTCTCATCCTCCGGTTGTGGAGGATGAGAGCGCAGGAGTGCTCTTCAAATCGCGCGCCCGATCTCCAGTTGCGGAGAGGGGTAGCGCAAACCTGTCCGCCGCGAGTTTGCCGGCTTGCCAGCGTTATGGCTTCTGAATGCTGATGGTGATCAAGACCGATGCATCTATCGGCCGGTTGTCCAGCGTTGCGGGCTTGAAGCGGTACTGGCTTACCGCTGCCAGCGCCTTCTTGTCCAGCACCGCTCCGGCAGAGTGGGCCACCGCGAGGTTGCGCGGGAAACCGTAGGCATCCACCGTGGCGCGAACCACGACATTGGCTAGAGGCGGTTGCGCAGCCAACTCCTGTTGCGACAAGTCGATTTCGACCGCCCTGGTGAGGGCAGGCGCAGACGACTCGGTTGGCGTGCCTCCGCCGTACATCACGTACTCGAGGGTTCCGCCGCGGCGGAGAGCGGCATCGGCAAAGTCATCCGTCATCCGGGTCTGCACGAACTCGCGGACGGTGGCGTGGCTTGCCGGGTTGAGCGTGGTGGCGCGGGCAGGTACTGCCGCCATGGCATCTTTGGCGGGTTCAGCGGGCTGGGTGAGCTTCCACCCGGGCGACGTGGACCTATCGCCGGGCAGTTCGGCTTGCTCGGCGGGAAGGTTAACCGAGGATGGGGACGGCTGAGGTTCAGTCCGGGTGCTGGCCTGTGCATAGGCCAAAACCGGGAGCAGAACGAGAGGGGTCAGAATCATTCGGCGCATTGGGTGGCTCCAGTGGGTGTAAGGTACCCGTCACCACCATAACTCAGCGAGAATACGATTGTCAAAGAAAATATGAACATAATCATAAACCTAGCAGAATCAATACAAATAATTCGCAATGGTCGCTCTGCGAATCCGGTAATTTACGTGCCAGTGGTGTTTGAGGAGAAATTGTGGTCCGTCGGCCCGAGATAGGAGCAAAGCGCACGCATCGCGGCTGTTGGCTTCCGTCACGGCCATCTCATGGCTGTCTGGTTGCAATTCTTATGGGGTGTAGAATCGGGGCTGGATGGCTCACGATAAATTACGCATGATCCCCCTTGGGGGCCTGGGAGAGTTCGGGATGAACTGCCTGGCCCTCCGGTGGCAGGATGACATCATTGTCATCGATGCCGGCCTGATGTTTCCCGAAGAAGAGCTTTTGGGCGTCGATATCGTCGTACCCGACATCAGCTACCTGACCGAGAACCGGGACAAGGTGAAGGCGATTGTGCTGACGCACGGGCACGAGGACCATATTGGCGGACTGCCGTGGATCTTATCGGAATTGAACGTCCCGGTTTACGGCACGGAGTTCACGCTGGCCCTGGTGGAGGGCAAACTGGAGGAGCATCGGCTGCTGGATGATGCTGAACTGATCGAGATCATGCCCGGGCACCGCTTTACCCTGGGGCCGTTCTCCATCATGCCGATCCGGGTGACGCACAGCCTGGTGGACTGCGTTGCACTGGCTATCCACACTCCGGTGGGCCTGGTCTTGCACACCGGGGATTTCAAGATCGATCTATCCTCCCCGGACGCGAAGCCTTTTGACCTGCATGCGTTTGCCGAGTTGGGGAAGGAGGGGGTGCTGTGCCTGCTACAGGACTCCACCAACGTCGACCGGCCCGGCTACACACCGAGTGAGCGAGCGGTGCGGCCGCGACTGGACGAGATCTTTAGCCAAGCCAAGAAGAAGATATTCTTCAGCTGCTTTTCCTCCTCGATCCATCGCATCCGGATCGCGATGGAACTGGCTGCGGCGCATGGACGCAAGGTTGCAGTGGTGGGCCGGTCCATCGACAATTCGACAGAAATCGCGCAGGACCTGGGCTATCTGGACTTGCCTGCGGGGCTACTCATCAGCCCCAGCCAGATACGCGAGATGCAAGCCAACAAGTTGCTGGTACTGATCTCGGGGACGCAAGGCGAGCCGATGTCGGCGCTATCGCGGGCTGCGGTGAACAACCACAAGCACGCCCGGATCGACGCCGGCGATGCGGTGGTGCTGAGTTCGCGCGTGATTCCGGGCAATGAGAAGTCGATCTACCGGATGATCGACCACCTGGAGCGTCGCGACGCCGAGGTGATCTACGACGATGGCACCCAGGGTCTGATCCATGTCAGCGGACACGGCTCGCAGGAAGAGCTGCGGCTGATGATCAACCTGCTGCGGCCGAAGTTCTTTGTGCCGATTCACGGCGACTACCGGCATCTGAAGCGCCATGCAGAGCTTGCCGGTGGTCTGGATATCGTGGAGAAGGTGATCCTGCTGGAAGACGGCGAGATCCTGGATTTGGACAAGAAAAGTGCGGTGAAGAGCGGGAAGATCACGGCTGGACGCGTGTGCATTGATGCGGGCGGGTCGATCGACGTGGTCGAGGACATCGTCATCCGCGACCGGCAGCACATCTCCGAAGGAGGCATTGTGCTGCCCATCATTACCATTAACAAGCGTACGGGAAAAGTGGAGGAGTCGCTGGAGGTTGTGATGCGTGGATTTGCCGTGGACGACCCCAATCTTATCTCGGAGTCACGCCAGGTGGTGCAGCGGACACTGGAGATCTCCAGCGACGAAGAGAAGGCGGACTACGGCGTGATCAAAGAGAAGATTCGGAGCGATCTGAAGCGCTACATCCAGAAGAGCACCAGCCGCCGCCCGTTGATTATGCCGGTGATTCTGGAGATCTGAGGCGTTGCGCGCAACTTCTGGAAGTTTTCGCGCATCCGGCGGGTGCCCGCGGGACGTCAAACTTTTCTTGTAAATCCGAGACAACGTTGGAGTTTTTCTGCATCCAAGCAAGACAGGAGACATCTTGGTATGCTCACGTCCGGCATTGTCAGCATTATCATCACGCTCGTTGTGATTGGGCTGCTGCTGTACCTGGTCGAACTGATCCCGATGGATCGGACGATCAAGCAAATCATTCGCATCATCGTTATCATTGCGGTCGTCATCTGGCTGTTGCAATACTTTGGGCTGATCGGATCGATTGGCAGCATCTTCCATCCGGCTAAACCCGTCATCAAATGAGAGTGTGCGCGGGGTCACAGCTGGGGCCCGTGCAGCTTGCGGGTTGACGGCCGGGCGCGATGCACGTAGCGCCTTCCTTCGAAGCGAAAATCGCCGCTTAGGACGCGCACAATTGCTTCGGGATAGGCGATGTGTTCCTGCTCGAGGATCTTCGCCTCAAGGCTCTCCGCGGTGTCGTCATCGAGCACAGCAACCGCGCGCTGCACCACGATCGCACCATGGTCTAAAGTCTCATCGACAAAATGGACGGTGCATCCGGCCACTTTGGCACCGAACTCCAGCGCCTGGGCCTGCGCATTCAGCCCCGGAAAAGCCGGCAGGAGCGAGGGGTGGATGTTCAGGATGCGGTTGGGAAATGCGCGCACAAACTCGACGGAGAGGATCCGCATGTAACCCGCCAGGCAGACCAGGTCCACGCGATGCTGGTGCAGCCTGGCGATCATCTCCGCATCGTGGTCGGCGCGTTTGCGTCCTGCGGACGGAATGGCAAACGCCGGAAGGCCCAGATCCTGCGCTGCGGTCAGTCCGCCGGCGTCGGCGCGGTTGGACAATACCACCGCGATCTCCGCACCCAGCAGGCGGCGCTCGCGAATCGCGGTGGCGATGGCGATGAAGTTCGAACCACGACCGGAGAGCAGGATTCCAAGGCGCTTCAAAGGGTTGCTTCCTCCGGAGTCGCGCGGCTGCGCGACCGCATTCTGCAAGTGACCGGTGCACTGGCAACAGACGGCTGCTAGTGAGCGAGTGGGCACGCGTCGTAAGAGGTATTGAGGCGTCAGGTTTCCCGGGAAACCGCTCTACTGGCTCTTCTTAGCTGCTGCGGTCGTCCTCTTCGCGGTTGTCGCCGGGCCAGCCGCTGGAGCCTTTGCCTCGACCTCGCTGATCGTCTGATAAAGCAAATTAACGTCGGTGACCTGGACCCATTCGCGCTGACTGCACACGATGATCGTGGGCGTATGCTGCACTCCCAGCTTTTGCCCCAGATCGTAGTCCGCCTGCACTTCCTTGGTCAGTTGCCCGGTTGGATCGGGAACGAACGGCATCGCCAGACCATGCGACTTGAAGAACTGCCGGGTGAAGGACAACATGTCATCCTTGCTGTTGATGCCAAACTGCGCCTTGAATACCTCCCCGCGATATTCGTCCGCTGTCTTCGGCGACACTTTGTCCTGCAGATACCGTGCCCACACTGCCGCATCAAACGTCCAGATGTGCTGTGCAAGGGGGAAGTCTCTTCGCACCAGCGGAATGTTGTAATGGGCTACCGCCGCATGGACAATCGGATATGCATGCGCGCAGGCTGGGCAACCCAGGTCCTCCCACTCGAGCACGGCCACCCTCGCGCCCGCCGGCGGCTTTAGGATGGACGTATCCTTGAAGGGGTCGCCGGGCTGCGAACCGGCGGTTCGCTGCGCTGTCAGGGGTAAAGCTGCGAAAGGAAGGCTGATCGCCAGGATGAGGGTTGGGACCAATTGGCGGAGACGGTTCATATCGGAAAGACGCATAGGCTCCTTATCCCTATCCTAACGCAACCCCGCGACTGGCCTCCCGGGCTCGTACAATTGAGGTGGTCGAGAAATCGCGAGAACGGACGGCACGGAGACACAGTGAGCATCAGCGAAAAGGTCGGGGCGGACATCATCACCGCAATGAAATCAAGAGATGAGCACCGTGTAACGACGCTACGCATGGTCAAGTCTGCATTGCGTTCCAAGGAGATCGACAAGCGCGGACCGCTGAGCGACCCCGAACAAACCGCGGTGCTTTCCACCCTGCTGAAGCAGCGGAGGGAGTCGGTGGAGAGCTTTACCAAGGGCGGCCGCCCGGAACTTGCGGCGAAGGAGCAGGCCGAAATTGGGATGATTGAGGCCTACATGCCCCAGGCTGCCGGCGAAGACCAGGTCCGCGAAATCGTCGAGACGGCCATCGCCCACCTTGCCGCGAGCGGTGGCAGCAAACCTGGGCCCCGCGACATGGGGGCAGCGATGAAGATCGTCCAGCAGCGGATTCTGGCCGGCGGCCTGCGCGCCGATGGCAAGGTTGTCGCCGACCTGGTGAAGGCTGCATTGGCTAAGTAGAAGAACGATCTGCGCTTACTCGCGGTCGATCTCCGGCCGTCGCTGATCGGTAACCGCCCTGTCGCGCGGCAAAGCGCGAGGCTCGATACAATAAAAGTATGATCCGGAAGACACGTCTCTACACTCCAGGCCCAACGCCTCTGCTGCCTGCCGCCCAGTTTGCCATGGCCGCGGCCGACATTCACCACCGGACGGCCGAGTTTCGTGCCCTCTACACCCGCGTCCTCGGGCAACTCAAGGACTTTATCAACACCCGCAACGACGTCCTGATTCTGGCCAGTTCCGGCACCGGGGCCATGGAAGCCTCGGTCTCGAACCTTACTTCGCCCGGCGATCGCGTGCTGGTGCTTAGCGCCGGTAAATTCGGCGAGCGCTGGACCGGCATCGCCAAGGCGTTCGGCTGCGAGGTGGACGTTGTCTCCGCTCCGTACGGCAGCACGTTTTCTCTGGACGAAGTGAAGGCCGCGCTGAAACTGGAGACGCGCGTCGTCTTCGTCCAGGCGACCGAGTCTTCCACAGGCGTCCGCCATGACGTGCAGGCCATAGGCAGGCTGCTGAAGGACGCAAAGTCCGAGGCCCTGTTCGTCGTCGACGCCATCACGGGCATTGGCACGACCCACCTGGACATGGATGCCTGGGGTATCGACATCCTGATCGGCGGCTCGCAAAAGGCACTGATGATTCCTCCCGGCCTTAGCTACCTCGCGGTCAGCCAGCGCGCGTGGGATCGCATGGAAGCGACCTATAATCCGCGCTACTACTTCGACCTGCGCAAGGAACGCAAGAACGCGGCCAAAGGTGAGTCGGCCTATACTCCCTCAGTCGCACTGATCGCGGCCATGGGAGCTGCGCTGGACTATATCGCCGGACAGGCCGACGGAAACCTGGTGGAAGGCCGCAAGAAACTGGTCGACAATGCCGAGACCTGCGCCGCAATGACCCGCGCGGCCGCTACCGCGATGGGCTTTAAGCTGTTTGCTCCGACGGGCTTCGAAGCCGCTGCTGCGACGGCGATTCTTCCGCCCGAGGGCGTGGATTCGGGCCTGATCGTCAAGGGCCTCCGCTCCAAGTTCGCCATCATCGTCACTGACGGGCAGGGTGAGATGAAGGGGTCGCTTTTCCGCATCGCCCACATCGGCTTCTTCGACTACATGGACACGATCGCCGTGATTGGCGCGCTGGAACAGGTTGCTGTTGCGTTGAAGCTTCCACTCCCGAATCTCGCCTTCGGCATTGGTCTTGTTGCCGCGCAAGCGATGTTTGCCGAACGTACGAAATAGAACCCAGCTTAGAGAAGGAAGTTCATGAAGATCGTTCTCGCAGAAAAAGTGTCGCCGGCCACGCTGGCGGTATTGAAGGAAGAGCCGGGATGGGAGATCGTTACCGCCGACCAGATTGCCAAGCTTGGCCTTGGCGGCCTGGAAAAGGAACTCGCCGAAGCCGACGCTCTGGTCGTCCGGTCCGCCGTGCAGGTGGATGCCAAGCTGCTCGAGTCTGCGCCGAAGCTGCGGGTGATCGGCCGCGCCGGCGTGGGCGTCGACAATATCGACACCGACGCGGCAACGCGTGGCGGCATCGTGGTGATGAACACACCGGGCGCCAACGCGGTTGCAGTGGCCGAACTCACGCTCGGCCTGATGATTTCCATGGCCCGTTCCATTCCGCGCGCCAATGGCACCATGCACGCGGCCAAGTGGGAGAAGAAGTCGCTACAGGGGTCAGAGCTGCGCGGCAAGACGTTGGGGATTGTTGGCTTGGGGCGCATTGGCCTGGAGGTGGCGCGGCGCGCGAAGAGCTTCAGCATGGAACTGATTGGCTACGACCCATTTATCGCTCCCGTGATCGCGCGGGAGAATGAAGTCACGCTGGTGCCGATCGATGAGATTTTCAAGCGATCCGACTACCTTACCCTGCATGTCGGGCTGACTTCGCAGACCGAGGGGATGATCAATGCCACCTCGATCAAGATCATGAAGGCGGGTATCCGCATCATCAACTGCGCGCGGGGCGAGTTGATTGTCGATCAGGCGCTGATCGAGGGCGTCCGCTCGGGCCACGTCGCCGGAGCCGCGCTGGATGTCTTCCACCATGAGCCGTTGAAGGATTCACCGTACTTTGAACTGGAGAATGTGCTAATGTCGCCGCACATCGCCGGCTCCACGAATGAGGCGCAGGAGGCGATCGGCGTCCAGTTGGCGATGCAGGTGCGCGATTACCTGAAGCTCGGCGTGGTGCAGAACGCCGTCAACCTGCCGTCGCTCTCGCACGAGGAGTACAAGGAGATCGCGCCTTATATCGACATGGCAGAGAGGCTGGGGCTGTTCCTGTCGCATGCAATACCCGGCAATCTGGAGAATATTCAGATCACCTACGCCGGCCGGATCGCCCAGGGCAAGACCGAACTGATTCGCAATGCTGCGATCTGCGGCGTCTTCGCGAATTCCGAAGTGGTCAATCGCATTAATGCAGCGGCGATTGCGCAGGAACGCGGGATTCGTATTCAGGAAGACAAGAAGGAGTTCACGACGGGAGGCTCCGGGAGCACGCTGAAGATTACGCTGCACTCGTCGGACGGCGATGCCAGCGCGTCGGCGACGGTACTGCATCGGACCTCGCCGCGCCTGCTCACCTACGACGGCATCGACATCGAGGCCCCGCTGCAGGGTACGCTGGTGACCATTCGCAACCACGATGTTCCGGGAGTTGTGGGCCGCATCGGAACGATTCTGGGCGAACACTCGCTGAATATCGCGAACTTCGCGCTGGGCCGGTCCACCCGTTCGCAGCGCGTACCCCAGGGCCAGGCGCTGGCCGTGGTCCAGATCGATACGCACGACAATGGGCACACTGCGGCCGCCATTGAAGCGCTGCGCAAGGTTGAGGCCATCGCCAGCGTGCGCCTGGTGGAGTTGGAAAAAGCTAAATTGTAACGAATCGAAGAGAGACCATTCATGCCGCTTTACGAATACGAGTGCACCCGGTGCAAGCGCCATACGGAGAAGATCCAGAAGTTCTCCGATGCGGAGATCACTGAATGCCCTTACTGCAGCGGACCTCTGGAGCGCGTAATTTCGGCGCCTGCTATCGCCTTCAAGGGCGGCGGCTGGTTCAAGGACGGCTACGGCAACGCCAAGCCCGCGGCTTCAGACAGCGGGAGCAAGAGCGGGGCCGGACCGTCGCCTGCTTCTTCGAGCGCATCGAGCACTCCCCCGGGAGGGGATAGTTCGGGGGCCAGCACGCCTGCATCGACAACCGCGTCGGCGGCAACCTCGCCCTCTGCGCCGACCGCCGAGAAGAAGTAGCCGGCTACTTTTTCTTCGATGGCGGGACCTTCTTGCCGGCTTTGCGCGCCTCGGATAGGCCAATCGCGATCGCCTGCTTCGGGTTTGTCACCTTCTTGCCGCTTCGCCCGCTCTTCAATTTGCCTTGCTTCAGCGCTTTCATCTCTCGCTCGACATCCTTGCTGGCGGAGGGACTGTACTTGCGGCCCGAGTTCTTCTTTGAGGACTTCTTTCCAGTCGTCTTCTTTGCGGCTTTTTTGGTTGCCATGGTTTGCCTCCATCAATGCTTGGAGGCCAGCAACCGCGAGACAGTTGCACCGGCCGTTGCTTCGGCGTCTAGGAACTGCTGCCGCTCGCGTCGAGTTTCTTCGTGACCAATTCATTGAGCAGCGTGGGATTTGCCTGCCCCCTGGAGAGGCGCATCACGTTGCCGACAAAGAATGCTGCGACGGTCTTTTTGCCGCCGATATACTGGGCGACCTGCTTCGGGTTGGCTGCGATCACTTCGTCGATCATCGCCTCGATGGCGCCTGCGTCAGAGATTTGCTGCGGTTTGTCGCGCTCGTAGATTTCGGCGAAGTCTTTGCCCTCGGCGAAGCAAGTATCGAGCAACTGCTTCAGCATCTTGCTGGACAGGTCGCCGGACTCGGCCAGGTCCGCCGCCATCACAATCCCTGCGAGCGAAACCGGCGACTGTTCCAGTTCCAGCCCGGCAGCCTTGAGCCGCCCGGTCAGTTCGCTGGTAATCAGCGAGACCACCCGCCGGGGACTCTTCGCTGCCTTGGCCGCCGCCTCGAAGCGATCGGCAAACGCGCGCGTCGCTGTCAGCGTCATGGCGTCCTGCTGGCCGATATCATATTCTGCGATCATGCGCTCGCGTCGCGCTTCGGGAAGCTCGGGAAGGGCCTTCAGAATCTCTTGCTGCCACGTCGCACCGACGACCAGGGGTGGCAAATCCGGCTCAGGGAAGTAACGGTAGTCGTGCGCTTGTTCCTTGGAACGCATGGAGAAGGTGCGGCCCTCCGCATTGTTCCAAAGCCGCGATTCCTGTACCACTCGGTTGCCGCTTTCGAGCACCTCAATCTGGCGCTCAATCTCATACTCCAGAGCCGCTCGGATGTAGCGGAAGCTGTTGACGTTCTTGACCTCGGCCTTGGTGCCGAATTTGGCCGCGCCCTTCAGCATTACGCTGACGTTTGCATCGCAGCGCAGGCTGCCTTCTTCCATGTTGCAATCGCTGACGCCGGTGTAGAGCAGAATCTCCTTCAGCCGGGTGAGGTACTCAAACGCCTCGTCGGGAGTGCGGATGTCCGGTTCGCTGACGATTTCAACCAGCGGCGTGCCGCAGCGGTTCAGGTCAATGTAGGTTCGCGAGACCGAGTCGGCAAAGCCGTCGTGGAGACTCTTGCCCGCGTCTTCCTCCAGGTGCAATCGGGTGATGCCGACTCGCTTTGATGCGCCCGCGGCGTCGGGGACGTCGATCCAGCCATGTTCCGCGAGCGGCTGATCGAACTGGGAGATTTGGTATCCCTTTGGGGAATCGGGATAGAAGTAGTTCTTCCGCGAAAAAATGCTGATCTCGCGAATCTCGCAATGGATTGCCTTCGACGCCAGCACCGCCAACTCAACGGCACGGCGGTTCAGCACGGGCAGGGCTCCCGGCAGGCCAAGGCAGGTTGGACAAATGTGCGTATTCGGCTCGCCGCCATAGCGGTTCATGCAGCCGCAGAAGGCCTTCGACTCGGTAAGGAGCTGAACGTGGACCTCGAGCCCGATGACCGGCTGGTACTTGGCAAGAATCTCAGGTGAAAGTGCAGTCATGGTAGACATATTCACCCTTGATTCTAGCAACACGGAGCCCCGGTGCCAGGCGGCGGATCTATCTGCGCCAGTGTAGACGCTACTTCGCGGCAGCCTGTACCCGGGCAAGGATCGCATCGACATTGGTTTTGTCGACCAGCGAAGTGCCAGTGTCGATGAACGCGGGGAACGGGGCGAATGGGTCCGGACCGTAGTTCTCGCCCATGGACTTGACCGGATAGTGAAAGACGTCGTCCAGCGCCTTCAGGCCAAGGAGCCCCATTGTGTAAGGTTTCTGGGCGATGGTGGAATCGATAGTTCCGTCCTTCACTAGATCCAGGGTGCCCTGGTCCACATCCATTGCAATCAATACGCGGTCCGTCGCATTTTCTCGCTTGAACGCTTCGGCGACGTCTCTTCCCGAAGCGGATTCGAGGCACACCATCGCATCGATTTTCTCTGCGCCCGTCCGCCCAAGGTACTCCCGCGCCTTATCCATCGCGTTGCCGGAATCGCCCTTGATGTCGAAGACGTCGACGATCTTGATCCCGGGATATCCGGAAAAGGCGTCTTTATAGCCCTTTAGCCGTTCGTCCAGGTTGGGTTGACCGGGATTCGTGAAAAACACAACATTCCCTTTTCCTTTCAGCACGGTGGCCAGATGGTTTCCGCCCAGCTTACCCGCCTCCAGGTTGTTGGTGCCGATAAAGTAGAGCCGATGGCTCTCCGGAGCGTCCGAATCTACAGTGATCACAGGAATTCCTGCCACCACAGCGGAATCAATCTCCGGCGTCATCAGCTTCGCGTCGGCCACGGATACCAGGATCCCTGCGGGCTTGCTCGCAACTGCGGAACGAAACGCCTGTACCTCGGCCTGCGGGTCGAATCCGTCGGGACCCTGCATCTCAGCCGTAACTCCATACGCTGCGGCGGCACCGGTAAAGCCTGACGCGGCTGTCTGCCAGTAAGGAACCTTGGTGTTGGTTGCGATCAGATAATAATGCTCGTCCTTGCTGTGCCGGGTGCATCCGGTAAGCAGGGCCAATGAACCCGCGAGAAGCCCTAAGATCGCTCGTTTGTGCAAAATGCTCATATCATCCTCCTAATCGCAATTCCTTCCAACCAAGTCAGGCTCTCGAAAACATACGGCTGCGGCGCGCGCCATCTTCCTGAGGCCACAGATACTACTCCAAACCCATAGGGCGAGAATACCCGACTCATCTAAACTTGAATCAGCATGATTCTGCCGTTCGTCCGTGAATTGCTCGCGGATCTGGAGAACTCTGTCCCTTTCGAGCGCGTACGCCGCCATCTTAGCGGAGACGCGGGGCGAAGACGTGTGTCCGGGCTCACATTTACCGCCCGCGCCCTCTACCTTCCGTTTTTTGTCCGGGCTGCCAATGCTCCCTGCCTGATCCTGGTCGCCGACAACAAGGCGGCCGAGGCCCTGCACGCGGCCGTCCTCTCCGCCTGTGAACTGACCGGCGCCCTTTCTGCCGAGTCGGTCCTGCGCTTCCCGGCGCACGATGTGCTGCCATTTGAGAACCTGTCGCCACACCCAGAGATACAGGAAACGCGGGCCTCGACGCTCTGGAAAATCGCCACTGGCACGTCCCGCCTGGTGATCGCGCCAATCGAAGCGGCCTGCATGCGGCTGTTTCCGAGGGACCATTACGCTGCGCTTGCGCTGCATCTGAAGCGGGGTGAAGAGTATCTGCCGGACATGCTGGTTGAGCATCTGCTCACAGTTGGCTACACCCAGGTCGATGTGGTCGAGATGCCCGGCCAGGTCACGCTGCGCGGCGGCATCCTGGACGTCTACTCTCCGGAGATGGACCGGCCGGTCCGGGTTGACTTCTTTGGTGACGAGGTGGAGTCTATTCGGCGCTTCGATCCCGACACCCAGCGCTCGGCTTCGACACTGGACGAGGCACTCCTGCTGCCGCTGACGGAGACCCCGGTCACCGAGAACATCCTTAGCGCCATCAACGCGCGGCTTACGCGGTCAGGCCTTCCCGGCGCGCAACTGGAAGGCGGCGAAGAACCCTCCGAACTCCGCACCCACGTCGCGACCCGTACCGGGGACGCGACGGTTTTTCCCGGGTGGGAGTTCTTCGCGCCGGTTGCGGCCGCCGCTGCACAGGCGCACATTACGCTCCTTGACCTGCTGGGGCCGACCACGCGGGCATTTCTGGACGAGCCCGCCATGGTGAAGAATCAGGGCGAGCGCTGGTGGAGCAAGGTCGAGCAACGCCATGACCGCTCCGGCATCGGCTCGCTGGTGCGCCCTGAAGACATTTACGTGTCTCCGTGGGAGTTCCACGACGCGCTGCGCAAATTCTCCGGCATCGAATTCGACCAACTCGGCGCGGTCGATGTTCTGGACGCCGACCGCAGCGACCTATCCGAGATTGACTTTTCTACTCGGCCAACGCAGCGTTTTCATGGGTCCATTCCTGCGCTGGTCGAGACGATTAACGGGTTGATGGGCCAGGACGCCCGGGTCCTAATAACCGCTCCGAACCAGGGAGAGGTTGAGCGGCTTGCCGGCCTGTTGCAGGAGTATCAAGTCCCGTACCGTCTCGGTTCGCGGACCCAGGCCCCGGGCAGCTCCAACGTCTATTCTGAATCGAGTTATCTTGCCGGCGATCTGAGGACGCCAGTGGTCGTTAGGACGGCGATCGCCAATGGCGTGCAGGTGCTGGATCTGCGCGATGCCGATGGTCGCGCCACTGCCCGTCAATTGGTTCTATTCGGGGCGCAGGACCTGAGCGATGAAGCCGACGTCCTGGCGCGGCCAATCTCCCGCAGCAAATCGAAAACAGCCGCCTTCGTCTCAGACTTTCGCGATCTGGCTGTGGGCGATTACGTGGTCCACGTGGAACATGGAATTGCCCGGTATTGCGGTCTTCGCGTTATCGAAGAGCCCGACCAGCCGCCGCTTGAGCTGATGATTCTTGAATTTGCCGAGGAGACCAAGCTTTACGTCCCCCTGACGCGGCTCGACCTGATCCAGAAATACCGGTCCACGGATACGGGACCAGCGCCACAGCTGAACAAGCTTGGCACTCAGGCCTGGCAAAAGACCAAGGCGCGCGTCAAGAAGGCGATGGCCGATATGAGCGGAGAGCTACTCCAGCTTTATGCGCAGCGCAAGGCTGCCGTCGGCACGGCTTTCTCGCCCGACACCAACATGCAGCGCGAGTTCGAGGATGCCTTCGACTTCAACGAGACCGACGATCAGGTCACCGCCATCGCCGACATCAAGCATGACATGGAGTCGCCGCAACCAATGGACCGCCTGCTGTGCGGCGACGTGGGCTACGGCAAGACTGAAGTGGCGATGCGTGCTGCATTCAAGGCGGTGCAGGATGGAAAGCAGGCTGCCGTTCTGACCCCGACCACGGTCCTCGCCTTCCAGCACTACGAGTCGTTCAAGCGCCGCTTCGCCAACTTTCCGGTGAATGTCGAAATGATTTCCCGTTTTCGCAGTGCGAAGGAGCAGAAGGACATTCTGGAGAAGGCAGCCTCTGGCAAGATCGACATTCTAATCGGGACCCATCGCGTACTATCCAAGGATCTCAAATTTCAGGACCTCGGTTTGCTCGTCGTTGACGAAGAGCAACGCTTTGGCGTACGCCACAAGGAGCGCCTGAAAAAGATGCGTGCGGCGATCGATGTGCTGGCCATGTCAGCGACACCTATCCCGCGAACGCTGCACATGTCGTTGGTGGGTCTGCGGGATATGTCGATCATCGAGACGCCGCCGAAGGACCGCATGGCGATTCAGACCATCGTCGCGAAGTTCGATGAGAAGCTGGTACGCACGGCGATCGAGATTGAACTGGAGCGCGGCGGCCAAACCTATTTTGTCCACAACCGCGTGGAAACCATCTATGAGTTGGCTGCCAAGATTCGAGAACTTGTGCCACAGGCCCGCATTGTCGTCGGGCATGGACAACTGCCTGAGGCTGAGCTGGAACGCGTCATGCTCGCCTTTATGAACCATGAGTACGACGTACTGGTGGCGACCAGCATCATCGAAAACGGCCTTGATATCCCACTCGCCAACACCATCATCGTCAACCGCGCCGACCGCCACGGATTGTCGGAGCTGTACCAACTCAGGGGCCGCGTGGGCCGATCCAACCGCCGCGCCTACGCGTACCTGTTGATTCCGCCCGAAACCGAACTGACGGAGACCGCCCGCCGCCGTCTGGCAGCGTTGAAGGAGTTTTCCGACTTGGGCGCGGGATTCAAGATTGCCGCGCTGGACCTGGAACTCCGCGGCGCCGGCAACATGCTCGGCGGCGAGCAGTCCGGCCACATTGAGGCGGTCGGTTTCGAGATGTACACCTCGATGTTGGAAGAAGCGGTCCGCAAAATGAAAGGTGAGGAGGAGAAACCGGCACACGCGGGCACTTCCATCAACCTCGGCATTTCCGTGCGCATCGACGCGAGCTACATACCGGAGGAGAACCAGCGGCTGCGGATGTACAAGAGGATCGCAGGTGCCGAAACCCGGGCCGATCTTGACGACGTTTTGGCGGAACTGAAAGATCGGTACGGGAATCCTCCCGAATCAGTCCTCAACCTGCTGGCGGCGGGCGAACTGCGGCTGCGCTGCGAGCGCCTGGGCATTGCCCAACTCGATCGCAAACGTACCCAGATCGAGCTGCCCAACCCCAATGGCAACCGAAAGCAGCCGCTGAAGCAATTCGTTGAAATGTTGCACATCCGCTTCGCCGCCGCTGCTGCTGACACCTCCCAGCAAGCGAACGGAGGCGGCCCAACCCAAACGCTCGTGGACCCGGTGGCAATGATGAAGCTGGTCTCCCGCAACGCGAAACGCGGCGCGCAATTCACGCCGCAGGGCGTCTTGCGCTGGCCGCTGACGTCGGCCAAAGCAGCGGACGTCCTCGCCGAGACGCGCAGCTTTCTGGAATCGCTGAGTTTGGATTAACTGCCGGCGAAACGGCTGAGGCAAATGCCTCGAGTTGTCAAGAGGAGAAGCCGGCCGCGGTGCTACCGATGGCGGAAGGCTGCGCGGATGTGACTCGCGTCGCGAGGGCGCGAAGGCTCCGCCGCGGCCTGTGGGTCGGATGCGTCGGTCCCGGCGGGATAGAGCACGACAAAGCGCCCAGGCCCTTCGCCACTCGAAGCGGTAGGCAGGCCCGATTCGCTGAGAATCAGGTGGAGCATGCGCCGTTCCCGCGAGGTCATGGCCGGGAACGGGTGCGGCCGTCCGGTAGTCCGCACGCTCTCGACCGCCGCGGCCGCAGCTTCTCTCAATCGACGCTCGCGGTTGGCTTTGTAGTGGTCTGCGTCGAACGACACCTGATCGTGCAACTCCGGTTCCAGCCGCAGGATCTTGGTCGCGATATGCTCGAGTGCATTCAGCACCTCGCCGTTGTGCGCCGTCAACAGGGAAGTATCCGGGCCAGTGAACTCGACGAACAGGGTGCGTAGACTGTCGTTCTCCCCGCCTCCCGCAGCCGAGGACGCGACCTCTGAGGCTCCGGAGGATTCACTTTTGCCGTCGGTCGACTTCACCCCGCGCACCTTCACGCGAAAACGGAGCCGCAGCCCGCTGCTCAGGGTAAATGCCTGAAGGAATTTCGCAATTGTCTGGGCTGCCTGGGTGACATCTTCCATGATGGTATCTTTCCCTACGAACAAAGCTTATACCAGTTTTCGATGTCATAGGTTGTGACTATGGTCACAAACCTGACCCGTGAGCGCTTAGATAGAACGCTTTGGGGGGAAGAAGCAGAGGGGCGCACTTCAATCGAGAGGGGGGTGACCCTGACCTAAGCGGAGTTTTCGGGCCGAACGCGACTGCGGACGCTGCACCTCGTGCCTCGGGGGAAGCCAAAGCGTCAGAGCCAACCTTCTTACCGGCCGGTATGTTCCCCGAAAGCGTCCGGTTCGGGAAAATCGGTATCGTTGTCCTTCAGCATCTCGTCCTGGTCGCGGTGTCCGAGTTGCCCGGAGAAGGAATTATGTCCCGGGCCACAGTCGGCGTATAAAGCGTCGTGTTCTACCGCGCCCTTGCGCATCGCTTCGTCTGTGCGAGTCGTCGAGTAGATCATGCGTTTGCTCCTGTGCTGGGATGAGTGTTTGGATGCCGGTATGGTACACCAAGTTGGCCAGGTGGGTTGCTTGCTCCGGCTGTGGAGAACTCGCCCTAGCTGAGTGTTTCCATCAACTTGTTGATTGTGCGGTTCATATCCTTGTCGGCGCGACGATGTTCGTCGATTTTTGCGATGGAGTGCATCACGGTGGTGTGATGCTTGTTGCCAAACTGACGGCCGATCTCGGGCAGCGACGCATCCGTGAGCTGTTTGGCCAGGTACATGGCAATCTGGCGGGGGACGACAATCTGCCGCGAGTTGTTTTTCTGCTTCAGTTCGGCGACGCGCATGCCGAACTGTTCGGCCACGGTCTTTTGGATGAGATCGATGCTGATCTTGCGGACCTGGGTGTCGATGAACTGCTTGAGGCACTGCTGGGTGACCGCGAGCGTGATCTCGACGCCGTGCATGGAGCACCAGGCGATGAGGCGGACTAGAGCGCCTTCCAATTCGCGGACGTTGGTTCGTACGTTGCTCGCGATGAAGAGAGCGACGTCGGTAGGAAGTTGAGTCTGCTCCGACTCAGCCTTTTTCTGCAGAATGGCAACTTTGGTTTCGAGATCGGGGGGCTGGATGTCGGCGATCAGGCCCCACTCGAAACGCGAGCGGAGGCGGTCCTCAAACTCAGCCAGTTCCTTGGGCGGGCGGTCCGAGGCGATGACGATCTGCTTCATGCTCTCGTGCAGCGTGTTGAAGGTATGGAAGAACTCCTCCTGGGTACGCTCTTTGCCGGCAAGAAACTGGATGTCGTCGATGAGCAACACATCCACGTTGCGGAACTTGTCGCGGAAACTGGTCATCTTCTGATAGCGGACACAGTCCACCATCTCGTTCATGAATTTTTCGCCCGAGACATAGCAGATGGATGCGTGGGGTTGACGGCGTTTCACGTCGTGTCCAATTGCATGCAGCAGATGGGTCTTGCCCATACCCACGCCGCCGTAGAGAAAGAGTGGGTTGTAGGCCTTGGACGGGCGCTCTGCAACCGCCTGGGATGCAGCCATTGCAAATTGGTTCCCGCTGCCAATGACGAACGCATCGAACTGATAGCGTGGATTCAATTGGGAGGCGGTGTTCCAGTCGAAGCGCGACTGCTCGGGCGCAGGGGCGGGCAAGCCGGAGGTGCGGTGCGAGACTGGCGCGTTGGAGTTATGACTGGGGACGGGTGCAAATCCTCCGTCTTCGCGCAAGCGGGGCGCGGAGGGGTCCTGCTGTGGAGTGGTAAAGGTCACCGTCTCAATATCGATGCCGAGGTTATCGATGGCTTCCTGGATGAGGTCGGTGTATTTCTCGCAGACATCCTGGAACTCCGAGGACGGGATGCGCACATAGAGGGTCCTACCCTGGATGTGCGAAAACCTGGTCGGCTTTAACCAGGTCTCAAACGACTGACGATTGATCTTCTTCTCAAGCGCCGCCAGGATGCGGACCCAGTAGTTCAGTACGGCGGTCGCCGTGGGGACAAATGACATGCTTTTAATTCCTTCTTGGATTTGATTCCAAGTTTTTCTGAGTTCGAGATGGCGGTCCCGGCCCGAAAGGCAAAAAGGAAGCGTTTCTTAACTGCAATGGCAACAGAATCCCCTACCGGCCAGAGGCGGCTGAGATCAAGACTGGTTGCTGGAGACCTTCGCGCTGGTTTTGAGCGACCCCATGGCGAAGAGAAACTACAACGTGAACCAAAGTGCGAGACCCAATGAATGGAAATTCGTCTTTGGTAAGCGGGTTTGATAGTAGCACGGAAAACCAAGTCACTTTCAAGTGATCTGGACACAAAAATTTTTATTGCACCATTCCTTGTGAAGTTCGATCGGGTCGCATCAACTCCATGGCTCCGCGCCAATTTGAGACGCTCAGTTGAAGCTCGACCGCCAGTGTCCATCGCGGCTCCGCCTTGGGTTTTGGCAGGGATTTGAGATATACTGAAAGACTGCTGCAACTCGCAAATAGATTAAGCAGGAGTCGAATCAAATGCCCAAGCGCACCTTCCAGCCGAACCGCCGCCATCGCGCGAAGACCCACGGGTTTCTGACCCGGATGAAGACCAAGGCAGGCGCCGCAGTGCTGAGCCGCCGGCGTGCCAAGGGACGCCATAAGATCGCTGTGAGCGCCGGCTTCCGCGATTCCTAGACCCTTCTGACAGGTTAATCAACCCAATATGTTCGCTTTGACTTACCGGCTGTGCAAGCACGGCGATTACCAGCGCGTGTACGCGTCGAGCCGCAAGCGCTTCGGGAAGCAGATGAGTTATTTCTATGTGCTGCGCCAGCCTGAGGCAGGTGCATTGCGCGCTGAGGGTTCCGACGGGCCAAGGATCGGACTTACAGTTGGCAAGGCAATGGGAAAGGCGGTCGATCGCAACCGCATCAAGCGGCGGATGCGCGAGGCGGTCCGGAGACAGCTTCCACTGCTGTGCTCGCAGGTTGACATAGTGCTTCATCCCCGGCGCAGTGCAATCGACGTCGATTTCGCCACCCTCCAACGCGAGGTGGCTTCGGTGTTCCAGCAGATCCAGCGGGAGTTGGAACGGCAGCGAGCGCCCCAATCGCCCGAGGATGATTGAGGTGGGTGCGATGACTCACGCGAAGCCGGCAGCGGACGAGGGAACTCGCAGCTCAAGTGCGGGCCGGCTCAGAGAGCGTGGATTTGGATTCGTCTTCCTCATTTACAAATCGTCGCTTTCTCCACTGCTGCATGCGATTTCGCCCAGCCGGTGCCTGTACCTGCCAACCTGCTCGGAGTATGCCTACACCGCGATAAGCCGTTTTGGAGTGATTCGCGGGTCGTGGATGGCCCTGCGGCGGTTTGCGCGCTGCCATCCATGGGGAAAGGGCGGGCTGGATCCGGTGCCGGACCTCCATCCGGCCAATTCGTTTCCAGACCGCCGCGCAACACCATTCGTTTCATCCAAGTCCGGCCAGAAACACGCAGACCATTTACCATAGAAGACCACGGTGGAAGCGTCTGGCTGCAGCTTCCAGTTACCCACGGGATAGGAAAGATCACTTGGCAGAGTTTACCAACCCCAATCAACAGGGCGGACAAGACAACAAGTCGCTTTTGGCGATGATGGTCGTCTTTGTCGCCGTCCTGTTCGGCAGCTATCTATTTCGCTCGAAGTTGAACCCGCAGCCGACCTCTCCACCGGCCGCACCTGCGGCCACGCCTCAGACGCCGCCACAACCGCCGGCCGCGGCAGGATCGCAGCCCGACAGCGCAGCCGCGAATGCTGCCGCGCCAGTCGCACCTGTGGTGCAAGCGAGCGCGGAGTCCACGACGGTCGTCGAGAATGAACTCTATCGGATCACGTTTACCAACCGCGGCGCCCAGGTGACCAGCTGGATCCTGAAGCAATTCAAGGACGACCAGGGCAGGCCGCTCGAACTGGTGAACGGCCAGGCGGCAAAGCAGTTTGGGTATCCGCTTTCGCTCTATTCCTCCGATGGCTCGCTCGCGGCCAAGTTGAACCAGGCGTCGTTCATTGCTTCGGTGACGGGTCAGGTGACTGCTCCGGCGACGCTGACCTTCAAGTACTCGGATGGCAATGTGCAGGCGACGAAGATCTTCACCTTTGATGGGTCATATGTGCTGCACGCGACGGCGGAAGTGTCGCGCGGGGGCACGACGGTCCCCGCGTTCCTCAGTTGGCCGGGCGGCTTCGGCGACCAGGACGAAGTCCCCAAGGGGAATGCGTACTTTAACGCCCAGTTCGACAGCGACCG
The DNA here is from genome assembly GCA_963764735.1 of uncultured Acidobacteriaceae bacterium. Lineage (GTDB taxonomy): Bacteria > Acidobacteriota > Terriglobia > Terriglobales > Acidobacteriaceae > Edaphobacter. The sequence continues at coordinate 1,678,819 of CAVXTS010000002.1, read as the reverse complement.
CAACGGAAGCGACCAACACGTCGCCGCAAAGAAGGTCAACCAGGGCGAAACCATCAACGGTCCGTTCGACTGGGCCGGCGTTAGTGATGCGTTCTTCGCCGCCGTCTTTATGCCTGATTCTCCAGCGCAGGCCAACGTGGTCACGTTCACTCACCAGATCGATGTCGCGAAGACCATCAAGCGTGTGGGGTTTGGCTCAAGTTCTCCCGCGACTGGTTCGCTGAACGTTCCGGTTCTTGGCGCAGCCCTTGGCGACAGCAGCGGATCGACCCAGACTCGCATCTTTGTCGGACCCAAGGCGATCAATGTTCTCCGAGCGGTCCATGCGGCGGCCCCGAAGGTAACGCTGGGTCCACTGCTGGAGTTCGGCTTCTGGGGACCCATCGGCAAGTACCTGTTCCTTTCGTTGCAGTTCATCCACTCGCATATTGTGGCTGGTTGGAGCGGCGGATCGTGGGGCTGGGCGATCATCCTCCTGACCGTCATCATCAACCTGCTGATGCTGCCATTCCGGGTGAAGACCATGCAGAGCGCGCTGAAGATGCAACGCATTCAGCCGCAGATGGATGCAATCAAGGAGCGGTACAAGAAGTACAAGGTGACCGATCCGAAGCGGAACGAGATGAACGCCGAGATCATGCAGTTGCAGAAAGACAATGGCGTCAATATGTTCGGCGGGTGCATCCCGACGCTGATTACGATGCCCTTACTGTTCGCCTTTTATACGATGCTCCCTCGCGTGATCGAACTGCGTCAGGCGCACTGGTTCTGGCTTCCCGACCTGCAGAACCCGGATCCCATTCACATCCTGCCCATTCTAATGGTGGTCTCGCAGTTCCTGGTGCAGTTCTACACGCCCTCGCCGGGCGTCGATCCGCAGCAGCAGAGGATGATGGCGTTCGTCATGCCGGTGTTCTCCGGATACATCTGCTGGCAGTATGCTTCGGGGCTGGCACTTTACTGGTCCGTTGGCAACGTAATCGGCATCGCGCAGCAGGCCGTCATGAATCGCACGTCGCTGGGTCGCGAGATGCGAGAGATTGCGTTGAAACGTGCCCGCCGCAAGGGTGGTGGCGGCGGTCCAACGATTCAGGCGCGCAAATAGCGCTTGACCACTTTGCCGGGATCGACTGAACTTAGCAGCGAGGCTCTTTTCTACATGGCTTATCCCAAAATCCGCAAGGCAGTTTTTCCCGCCGCCGGCCTGGGCACGCGCTTTCTGCCGGCGACCAAGTCGATTCCGAAAGAGATGCTGTGCCTGGTCGACAAGCCACTGATCCAATACGGCGTTGAAGAGGCGGTTGCCGCCGGATGCACCGAGGTCATCATCGTGACCGGGCGCGACAAAGGAGCGATGGAAGATCACTTCGACTCCAGTCCGGAGCTTGAAGCGGCCCTGGCAGCGAAGAATAAGCAAGCGCTGCTCGACGTGGTCCGTTCCGTATCCAAGCTGGCCAGAACCGTGTACACCCGCCAGGCCGAACCCCTGGGCCTGGGCCACGCGGTCCTGATGGCGAAGGAAATCGTGGGCGACGAGCCGTTCTGCGTCCTGCTGCCGGACGACATTGTCGATGCCAGGGTTCCCTGTATGAAGCAGATGGTGGAAGCCTTCTACGAGACGCAGTCGAGCATCCTGGCCTCCGAGGTCATCGAAGGCCAGGCCATCTCCGCCTACGGCGTGCTGGACTGCACACCGGTACCGACGAATCCACGGTTACTGGCTGTGAAGGGCATGGTGGAGAAGCCGAAGTTCGAAGACGCTCCATCCCAGAACGCAATCATTGGCCGCTACATTCTGACGCCGCGCATTTTTGCGATGATCGAAGGGGTTAAACCGGGCGCCGGCGGCGAACTGCAACTAACCGACGCAATCAAGGCGCTGCTTCAGTACGAGAAAGTCTACGGCTTCCATTACGACGGGAAGCGCCACGATGCCGGCGACAAACTGGGCTTTCTGAAGGCCACAGTGGAATTCGCCCTGAAGCGCGATGATCTGGGACCACCGTTCCGCGAGTGGCTAAAGCACTTCCCGGTCTGAGGCTCCGACTCCCGGCTGGGTTTCGTCCGGCCTAGAGTTCGACTAGTTTGTGGGCGATGGCGAAAAGTGCCAACTCGAGTCGCGTGGAGACGCCGGTTTTGTCAAACACGTTGGACAGGTGGCGCTTTACGGTTTCCTCGCTGATCGAGAACTGGGTTGCGATGTCGCGGTTGCTGCATCCTTCGACGATGCAGGTAACGACTTCCAGTTCCCGGGGAGTCAGGCCATAGGTCTTGCGTTCGGGGACGGCTGCCGCCTGGGCTTGCAATTCCTGCAGTGCCTTCAGCAGATTGGCGACCCGCTCGCCTCCAATCCAGTAATCGCCGCCGAGCACGGCGCGCAGGGCCTGGGAAAGGTCGCCTGCGACGGAATCCTTGAGGATGATTCCGCGCGCGCCGATCTGAAGGGCTTCAATCACCTGCTGGGTGGAAATGGTGCTGGTGAGCAGCACAATCTTCACGCGCGGCGACTTGGCCATGATGGCGCGCATAGCTTCCAGGCCGGGAAGCCGCGGCATGGCGAGATCGAGCAGAAGGATATCGGGCTCGTGCTCCAGCGTCTGGGTGATGGCTTCGTCGCCATCCCTGGCTTCACCGACGACCTCAAACCCGGCCTCGCTCACCAGCATGTTCCTGACGCCGAAAAGGACCACGGGGTGGTCGTCGGCCACGACAATCCGTATGGGGGTCACGCCACTACTGGCGGGAGGCGAAGAAGACTTTTTTGCAGCTTGCGGACTCATTGCGGGTAACCTCGCACACAGGTCGGCTGGGGACGTTTTGCCTTAGACCCGTGACCCCAGCATACGCTCAAGCCGGTCGCATGCAGCCGCCAGCTCATCTAAAGAGTTAACCTCAGGCGCGGCGGTTTCGAGACCGTTCCGTTCCAGTTCCGCTGCCATAGCGTGCAGTTGGGTCGCGCCCAGCATTCCGCAACTGCCCTTCAGGGCATGCGCTTCGCGTAGGAAGCGAGCCTGATCGTGCTGCTCCGCGAGCCTGCGCATTAGGGCAATGCGTTCGCGTGCGTCCTGCATACACATCGCGTACATCTCCTGCAGTTGCGGGAGGGGGATGGCATCCGCAAGCCGCTGGTAGATCGTTTCGTCGAGTGCCGGGCTCTCGCCCGGACCAGCGGTCAGTTTGGCTCGCAGCTCCTGTCCAGAACCCTCCACAGTACGTCTGGATGCAGTCGGCGGCGCGGAGGCATCGATCGATGGCTGGGAAGCTGACGAGGGCGACAGAGGCGGCGCGATCGAACGAGTCCCTTTTTTTTCAGTGAGTTCTTTCGTGACGGGCCGTGGAGACGACACGGCGGCGGCGACTTCTTCCATCGTGAAAGGCTTCAGCAGGAAGCCGTCGAAGCGCGAGATTGCTTTCTGGGGCGGTCGGCTGCCGCTGATGGCCAGCAGGAGAGCGGCCGGAGGACAGGCGCGGCGGAGCTTGCCTGCCAGCCGGGAGCCTGTGTCGCCGGGCATCTGCACATCGGCGAGCACAAGGTCGGGCGCGGCACCTCCGCAGGCGAGCAGAGCCAGGGCCGCGGCGCCCGATTCGGCCGACTCGACTGCATAACCCTGACCCTCAAGCAGCACGCACAGAAGGTCGCGGCTCATTGCGTCGTCGTCGACGACGAGCACGCGTAGCGGAGTGTGGGGCTGCGTCATGGCTGCCGAGAAGAGTATCAAGCGGAGTGCTCGATTGCTATTCGCAGATTGCACAGCGGCGCAAAAACCGGGATGCTCCAGCAGCTTTTCGGAAGAAGAACGGCGCGGGAAGGCATTTTCTGCACGGGAAGACGGAATATGTCCTGGAACAGGGAAAATGCACTACAGTAGTGGCCATGGCAAGCGAGAACGATCCGAGAGAACTGGGCCAATCTGAAAAGAACGACCGTTCTTCCGAGTTGAATACTCTTGAAGAACGAGTCGGCAGGTTGGAACAGGAGCTTGCCGAACTGATACGCCGGGTTGCCCGTGAAGAGGCGACTGAGATCGCAGCGACAGGAGCGGCTCCCGCGGCGCGGGCAACTCCGCCGCCACCGCCACCACCGGCCGGGGCTGTAAGTGGTGCCCAGCGCCTGGTTTCCGAGGCGTGGGCTGCGGTCCCACCACGGCCGGCTGCGGTACCTGCGGCCGACTCGCGCGACTCGCTGGAGAACCAACTCGGCTCGCGTGTGTTCAGTTGGATCGCGATTGCGCTTCTGCTGATTGGAACCGCCTACTTTCTGAAGCTTGCGGTCGATCGCGGGTGGATTGTCCCCAGCCCCACCGGCCGAGTGATTGCGGGGTTGATCGCGGGCACTGCGTTGGTGCTGTGGTCGGAGCGCTTCCGGCGCAAGGGCTTCGCGGCGTTTTCCTACTCACTGAAAGCAGTGGGAAGCGGCGTGCTTTATCTGACGCTGTGGGCGGCGTTCCAGCGCTTCCATCTGATCGGCACCGCTGTGGCATTGGCGCTGATGCTGCTGGTGACCGCATGGAATGCGTACATGGCGTGGGTGCAGAATTCAGAGCTGCTGGCCGCGTACGCGCTGGCCGGAGGGTTCGCAACGCCGATGCTGCTTTCAACCGGCGGCAACCATGAGAATTTCCTCTTCGTCTACATCCTGGCGATCGACGTGGCGATGGCAGCGCTGGTGCGGCTGCGGGCGTGGCCGCGTTTACTGCTGGGCGCGTTTCCGCTGACGGTGGCATTCTTCGTCGGCTGGTATGCCCAGTTCTACGACTCGAGCGCGCTGGCTGCGACTGCGATCTACATTGCGTTGTTCGGTGTGGCTTTTGCCACGGTGCCGTTGCGGCGGGGCAAGGGAAAAGCGGACAAGCAACAGGAATCGCAGGCGGCGACGGCGCGTGGAATTCGGCTGAGCACGCTGCTGGAAGATATCGCGCTGCCGCTGGCGACCGCTGCCTTCGTCGCACTGGCACTCTATTCCGTGCTCCAAGACTCAGGCCACCACGCGTGGCTGCCGTGGCTGATGATCGTGCTTGCCGCGTCGTACCTTGGCCTGATGCGTGCGCCGCAGACGGCGGTTTCTTCGGCCATCCATCTCTCGCTGGCGGTTGTGTTTCTGACCATTGCGATTCCGCTGAAGGCGAGCGGCCACTGGATTACGGTGAGCTGGCTGGTGGAAGGGCTGGCGCTGCTGTGGGTGGCAACGCGGCTGGCCGGAACGTCGGACGAAGGATCGCAGGCTGGGAGCGGCTACGCTGCGCGCGCGTTGCGCTGGCTGGCACTGGCCTCGTTGCTGCTCGGGTTCTGCGGTATCTGCGTGCACCTGGTCGGGCTGGGCGGATCGGCGCAGATTTCACTGCTGAACCGGGGCGTCGGGACGGCTCTGATCGGGATTGCGGCGTTCGCCGGGGCGGCGTGGCTCGCGCTTGACGCCGGCAACCGCCTGCAAGCCGATGGGGCTGGACGCACGCCGGTCTGGAGCAGGACGGCGATGGACGCTTTCATCCTGATTCTGCTGACCGCGGCGTTCCTGACGATGCGCGAATTGCTGGCATCGTGGAGCTGGAGCTGGAGCGGCGCCCATCCTGCGTTTCAGACTGCGGACTTCTTCTCCGCGCTGATTGCCCTGGCGATCTTCGCAGGGGTGATCGCCGTTGCGCTGCGGATCGCCGGCGAGCGCTCCGGCGAGGGGTTCTGGAAGAACTGCGCGGTCCTCTCGACCATCGCGTTCAACCTGATCGCGGTGTTGACGGGGGTGCGCGAGATCGAGGCGATCTGGGAGGGCCAGGCGGCTGGTGCGGATGCGGCACTGCAGCAGGCGCTGGCGATCTCGGGCTTCCTGATGCTTTACGGCGCGGCGCTGCTGGCAGTGGGCTTCTGGAAGCGCAGCAGCTTCCTGCGCTGGCAGGCGCTGGTGCTGCTGGTGGTGACGATCTTCAAGACCTTTGCGTTTGACCTGCGCAACCTGGGCGAAGGCTACGGCGTGGCCAGCTTCCTGGGGCTGGGCGCGCTGCTGCTGGCGATCAGCTTTGCGTATCAGAAGGACTGGCTGAACCTGCGGGTGGAGAAGCGAGGCGCGGGCGCCGATGAGGGCGCGCAATGAAGTTCGCGGCGTTGCTCGGGCTTCTGCTGTTGCAGGCGGCTGCGATTCCGGCGAACGGACCACCGGTGGCGTGGCCGCAATACATGCGGTACCAGCGCGCGCTGAGTGTGCCGGCGGGCGCGGGACAGGCGTGCGCCGTGCTGGATGCGGCGATCTTCCCACATGCCGCGCCGTCGCTGGCTGATCTGCGGATCTTCGCAGTCCCTGAGACCACGCCGACCGTTCCTGTCGTTGCCGGGGCGATGGTGGATCCGCCAATTCCCATTCCTTACGCGATCACGCTGAGCGAAGCGGTGACGGAAGAGACGGAGGCGGCGAAGGTGCTGAACCTTGGGTCGGGCGGCGGTGCGAAGATCGTGTTCGATCTGGCGATGCCCGAGCGCGCGTATACGGGCGTGACGCTGGATCTCGATCCAGCGGTCCACGACTTTCTGGCGACGGCGACGGTTACGGGCCTGAACGCGCTGGATGGGAAGGCGAAGGCTACGGCGCTGGGCGAGTTCACGCTGTTCGACCTGGAGTCGCAGCATCTGTCGCGGGACACGACGCTGCCGCTCGAGGAATCGACGTTTCGTTATCTCCATGTGGTGCTTAGCGTTTCCGCCGCGCCGGGCGCAACGGCCCCGGCGGGCGGGTTTGCGCCGGCGATGGTGCAGGGAGCGGAGGTGCCTCCCAGCCGCGAAGCGCAGATTGTGTACAGCACCGTGGCGGAGACGGCGACGGTGGCGACAGTGGGGCGAGAGAGCCGCGCCACCTTCGAAGTTCCGATGCGGGTGCCGGTGGAGCGGGTGTTCTTCCAACTGGCGCCGGGCTTCAAGGGCAACTTCAGCCGCGATGTGCGGGTGACTGCGACGACGGAGCCGGGAGCAAAGCCGGCGGAGGACGACGGCCGCGCGGCCCTGCCGGAGGTGGTTACGGGCACGATTCTGCGGGTACACGCGACCGAGACGGGCAAGGAGATTCGCGCGGAACAGTTGGGCATTCCGGCGATCCTTGGCTCGAACCTGCAAGGGCCGGCGAAGGTGGAGGTAGACGTGGAGAACGGCGACGACCAACCCTTGCCGATTGCCGCGGTGCGGCTGGAGATGCGGCAGCGGAAACTTTGCTTCGACACGTCGAGTACAGCAGCAGGGGCCGGGCCGGCGAGCGGGGCCACGGGACTGACGCTGGACTACGGCGATCCCAGGCTGGTTGCGCCGGTGTACGACTATGCGCGGCTGTTTGTCGCGTCGAGCAGTGCGCTGGTGGTGGGGCTGGGCCCGGAGATGCTGAATCCGGGATACCGGCCGCCGCCGCAAGAGGAGCTGCCGTTTACGGAGCGGCATCCAGAGGTGCTGTGGATTGTGCTGATTGTGGCGATCTGTGTGCTGGGGGTGGTGGCGTTGCGGGCGTCGAGGAACGTGGGGCGATGATGGTTGCGGATTGGTCGTCGCCGGCTGGGGTAACGGGTTCGGCCGTCGCCTTTTCGGCGTCGAGCTGCGGGCGGGCGTAGGCGTAATAGGCCCGTATATCGTCGTCGGAGAGGGACGTGGGGCGATCTGGGTTGGCGAGGGCCGCTGCGAGATTCTCGCCTTTCACGACTCTGAAGGTGAGATAGATTTCTTCGAGAATGGAGTATTCCCTGGGTGGGTTCGAGGTTGGCGGTTGCAGGCTGTCCGTTGCAGGTTGGGCGTTGTCCGTTGGTGGTTGCTCGCCGGTCGTTGGGGTGGAGGCTTCCGGGGAAAGTGGCTGAGTGGTTGGGGCGGTCGGGGCGGTTGGGGCGGGTGGAGTGTCTGGGAGTTCTTCGACCGCGCGGCTCGCGGTGTGAGCCGATTGGCTCGGGATGGCTGGGTCTGAGGGGACCCCGGGTTCGGCCAGGTCCGAGGCTTGCGGTCCGGGGTGCGCGCTGTCCGTGGGTCGTTGCCGGCTGTCCGCGAGGGCGGCGGCGGGGCGAGGGACCCGGTTGGAGGCGAGCTGGATGGTGTAGAGGAGGAGGTTGGCGCGGCGGTCGTCGATGGTCTTGCCGGAGACGTGGGCGGCGATGACGTCGAGTGCGTCGAGGATGCCGTCGTGGGTGTGCAGCGAGGGCAGCGTGAACGGCTCGTTGGCGATAACCGGCAGGTAGGGCTCGTCGGGGACGCGGTGCTGGAAGCAGGTGTGGTCGTTGTGGCGAGCGTAGGCGCGGCAGCGGATGCCGTCGGAGTTCCAATGCATGCACTGGCGCGGTTTGAAGGGCTCGAGTTTGGCTAGCGTGTATTCGTTGGTTTCCTGCATGGTGGCTCCTCCCCCCCCCGGGGGGGTATATCTAACTAAGTGGTTGAGAAATGAATGCGATGCGTATTTATATACGCGGTGTCTAGACTCTTTAGGTTCGAGCTTCGTGGTACGAGGTTAGAGGGAACCGGAAAAGTGCTGGTTAAATGCGGAGGCCCGGCGATGGTTCGCCGGGCCTGCTTCGGTTCCTTTGTTTCTGTTTAATCTCTACTACTTAATTGTAGCGAATCGAGCAAAACTCAACTGTACTTTTGGGGAAGATTTCATGTGGTTTGGATTGTGAATTGAGGACGGGTTTTGCACAGATTCAGGGGGTTGACATCTGTGGGGTGACCCCCTTGGGTGAGACAGTTGTGGGGTTGGAAGGCCACACGAGAGGAGGAGCGACTCTATGAAGCAAACTCGTAGCAGGAGCGCGGTGACGGCGGAGAGCATCGCGAGAATGGCGGACAAGGGAGAGGACGTGTCGCGCTTCTTCACCAATGCAGGGCGCATGATGGCGCCGGTGCAGCGGGTGAATGTGGACTTCACGGCTTCCATGCTCGAGGAACTGGACCGCGAGGCCAAGGAGTTGGATATCAGCCGGCAGGCGGTGATTAAGACACTGCTGCGCCGGGCACTCGACGAGCAGTATGTGGCGGCGGCTGCGCGGCCGGTAGTGAAAGGGCAGGAGCGGGCGGGTGTGCGGTAGCGGTGGTGGCGGCAAACCCACATCTCAGAAGCGAGATGTGGGGCACCCGGCGGATGCGCTATCAGCTATGACGAACAGACTCAAAGGTTCTACCGCAGGGCGGAGTCGACTTCTTTGTAGTAGTCGGGGGCTTTGAGGATTTCGCGGGGCTTGGAGCCGTCGGCGGGGCCGACCAGGCCGTCGCGCTCCATCATGTCGATGAGGTGGGCGGCGCGGCCGTAGCCGATGCGCAGGCGGCGCTGGAGGAGCGAGGTGCTGGCCTTGCCGAATTCGAAGACCAGGCGGACGGCGTCGTCGAAGAGGTCGTCGTCTTCCTGGCTGGAGTCTCCGTTGGAGTCGAGATCTTTGCCGGCTTCATCTTTGGGACCTTCGAGGAAGCCGTGGACGTACTCGGCTTCGCCCTGGGCTTTCCAGAACTCGGTGACGGCGGAGATTTCCTTTTCGGTGACGAAGGGCGCGTGGAGGCGATGGACGCGGCTGGTTCCGGGCGCGAGGTAGAGCATGTCGCCTTTGCCGAGGAGGGATTCGGCGCCGTTGGAGTCGATGATGGTGCGGGAGTCGACCTTGGTGGCGAGGCGGAAGCTGATGCGGGTGGGGATGTTGGCCTTGATGAGGCCGGTAATGACGTCGACGGACGGGCGCTGGGTGGCGAGGATGAGGTGGATGCCGACGGCGCGGGCCATCTGGGCGAGGCGGGTGATGGATTCTTCGACGTTGGCGCGGTCGAGCATCATGAGGTCGGCGAGCTCGTCGATGATGATGATGATGTAGGGCAGGGGCTCCTGGTCGGCGTCGTCGAAGAGGTAGTCGGAGCCGTTGTCGAAGAGCTTGTTGAACTGGTCGATGTTGCGGACGTGGTTGGCGGCGAGGAGTTTGAGGCGGCGCTCCATCTCGCGGACGGCGTTGCGCAGGGCGTTGGCGGCGAGCTTGGCCTCGGTGATGATGGGGGTGAAGAGGTGGGGAATGCCTTCGTACATGCCCAGCTCGACGCGCTTGGGATCGACGAGGATCATGCGGACCTGTTCGGGGGTGGATTTGAACAGGACGGACATGATCATGGCGTTGATGGCTACGGATTTGCCGGAGCCGGTGGAACCGGCGATGAGGACGTGGGGCATGGAGGCGAGGTCGGCGGTGACGATGCGGCCGTTGATGTCTTTGCCCAGAGCGATGGCGAGCCTGGATTTGGACTGGGCGAAGGATTCGCACTCGACGACGTCGCGGAGCCAGATGGTTTCGCGGCCGTGGTTGGGGACCTGAATGCCGACGGTGGATTTGCCGGCCATGCGCTCGATGAGGATGGATTCGGCGGCCATGGCGAGGCAGAGGTCGTCGGCGAGGCCGGTGACGCGGGAGTATTTGACGCCAGCGTCGGGACGGAACTCGAAGGTGGTGACGACGGGGCCGGGGTTGATCTGGGTGACCTGGCCGTCGACGCCGAATTCCGCGCATTTCTGGACGAGGGTGCGGGCTTCGTCGCGGAGGGCCTGCTCGCGGACGATGGGGGTCTCGTCGGAACGATAGAGCAGCGACGAGGAGGGGAGCTTGTAGCCGCGGATGGATTTGGGGGTGATGGTGACGGGCTTGATGTCGGCGTCGGCACGCTTGCCGAAGGAGATGGATTGGGGGGGAGCCTGGTTCAGTCCACCCTCGCTGCGCGAGGATCCACCCCTGCGAACGAGTTCGCTGGGGACCCCGGTGGATGGGGCGACCGGCTCTGGGTTGCGAAGGGGAGCGGCGGCGGCTGCGAGGGCTTCGGCGAAGGGTGCGGCTGCGGCTGCGGCGGTGGCCAGCGGCGTCACCGGAGGAGCATCGACGTGGGTGCGGGGCATGGATTGCCAGACCGAGGCGGAGGGTTCGGCGAGCTGGGCTGGGACGGCATCCTGCGGTGCGGGGGCGGCGTGCTTGCGGCGGCGGAGGCGGCCCCACCAGGCTAGAAATCCGCCGAGGAGGGTGGCGGGGGCTTCGGCCTCGGCGGCGGCCTGGCGCTCGCGTTCGAGGGCGAGGCCGGCCTGCTGGAGGCTCTGCTCGCGCTTGCTGGCGAAGACGCCGGGAGCGGGTTCGGCGACGGAGTCGTGGGTGAGGGCGAGTTTCTCTTCGCGGGCGGTGGCGCGGCGGACTTTCCAGTCCTGGTAGCGCTCGGAGAGGCGGCGGACGAAGGAGAAGTGGCGGTCGATCCAGTCGCTGGCGGTGTGGAAGGTGAAGGTGGTGGCGAGGTAGAGCGACATCGCGACCATGAGGGCGAGGACGATGGAGGCGCCGGGCAGGTTGAGGTAGTGCACCAGGGCGTCGGCGAGCAGGCGGCCGGATACGCCTTCAAGGGGTACCGCCTGGCGCCAGTAGAAGGTTCGGGGAAGCAGGCCGATGGCCGCCGGCGCGAAGATGACCCACAGGCCGAGGCCGAGGAAGCGCGCGGTTGCGGAGCCGGCAGGGCGCTGGCGCATCCAGCACCAGCCAAGGCGGCCGAGCAGGATGGGCAGGAGAAATGCGGCGACGCCGATCGACTGGAGGACGAGGTCGGCGAGCCACGCGCCGATGAGGCCGGTCCAGTTCTGCGCGGAGCCACGGAATTCAGCGCCAAGACGGGTTCCCAGGCCGGCGCCGGAGTGGGCGGCGGCGAATCCGCCCACGGTGTCGGCGGAGGGGTCGGTGGGCGTGTAGGTGGCGAGCGCGAGGAAGATTAATGCGGCGCAGGCAAGCAGGGCGAGGCCGATGATCTCGTTGAGGCGCCGGTTGCGAGTTGGAGTCGAGACCAGACGGAGTGGTTTCATTGGGGACAAGCGGGACGGCACCAAGCGTTGGCTTCGGCGCCGGGATGCACGCCTGAGGGTGCACACCGCGGCGCGAATCGACGAGGGGCCGGGAACCGCCAGAGCTAGTGCGATTATCCCAGAGCGAAGGGGGAAAAAGAGAAAAGACGAGGAGGTGGACTCAGGATGGAAACCCATGGGCGGAGGCGCAGAGGCAACCGCAGGTCCTTCGACTGCGTTTGGCGCAAGGGTGCGCCAAACTTCGCTCAGGATGACAGCTCTTTTCTGACGCGAACCTCGGAGGGGCAACCGCAGTTCCTTCGACTGCGTTTGGCGCAAGGGTGCGCCAAACTTCGCTCAGGATGACAGCTCTTTTCTGACGCGAACCTCGGAGAGGGGCGGCTTGTGGGAGAATCAGACCGGCTGGAGTTTCAGGCGGGGAGATGGCGCGAAATGAAGAAATGCCCCAAGACTGAGACGCCGCCGAGGAGGACGCCATCGCACTGCGAATGACACTGGGGGACCTGCTGGTCCGGGCGAAGCTGATCACGGTGGAGCAGGCGAACCATGCGCTGAAGCGCCAGGCCGAGCGAGGCGGGCGTTTTGGCGATCACCTGGTGGCCGCGGGGTACATGAGCCAGGAGGCGCTGGACGCTTTTATCCATCGCACGCCGGCGGAGCCGGACAATATCCGGGCGGTGGGGATCGACCAGAACGAGCTGGTGAGCCTGCTGATGAAGCTGATCTACACGGAGCGGCTGGAGAGCGGACGGCAGTTTACGGACGCGATCAAGCTGCCGTACCACATTGTGGTGGAACTGGTGAAGGTGGCGACGGAGCGCAAGCTGCTGTATACGCGGGGGCTGCGGCCGGACAACATCACGGACATGAACTACTCCATGACCGAGGAGGGGCGGCGCTGGGCGATGGATGCGCTGCAGCGGTCGCAGTACGTGGGACCGGCGCCGGTGACGCTGGAGGAGTTCAGCGACCGGGTGAACCTGCAGAAGGTGACCAACGAAGTGGTAACTCCGGAGCGGGTGCGCGAGAGCCTGAGCGACCTGGTGCTGAACGACAGCTTCATTGAACAATGCGGGCCGGCGCTGAACTCGGGGCGGGCGATGTTGCTGTACGGGCCGCCGGGCAATGGCAAGACGTCGTTTGCGCTGCGGCTGGCCAATGTGTTCACGGATTTGATTTACGTGCCGTATGCGGTGATTGTGGAGGGGCAGATTATCCGCATCTACGACCCGAGCATGCATATTCCGATTGTGGTGAACCCGCCGGCGAGCGGTGACAAGGGGGCGCCGTCGATTATGAGGCGGGAGTCGATTGACGCGCGCTGGGTGCCGTGCAAGCGGCCCTTTGTGGCGGCGGGCGGCGAACTGACGCTGGAGATGCTGGACCTTCGGTATGATCCCGCATCGAACTTTTACGAGGCGCCGCTGCATATGAAGGCGCTGGGCGGGTGCTTCGTGATCGACGATTTTGGGCGACAACTGGTGGCTCCGGGCACGCTGCTGAATCGGTGGATTGTGCCGCTGGAAAACCGGTTCGACTACCTGAAGCTGCACACGGGCAAGAGCTTCAGCATCCCGTTTGAGGAACTGGTGATCTTCTCGACGAATCTTGAGCCGGAGGACCTGATGGACCCGGCGTTTCTGCGGCGGCTGCCCTACAAGATTGAGATTGGATCGCCCAGCGTGGAGATCTACCGGCAGATTTTCGAGAAAGAGTGCCAGCCGTATGGGTTGACGCTGACCGACGAGATATTCGACTCGATTGTGCGGCGGATTCGGGATGAAAAGAAGCTGGAACTGGCGGCGTTTCAACCCCGGTTCATCATGGACCAGGTGGTGGCGTCGTGCCGGTTCGTGGGACGGCCGACGGGCCTGGAACCGCGGTTTATCAACTACGCCATCGACAACCTGCGGACGCGGCGGAGCTCTGCCGCCGCGCAGCCGGCACCGCTCTTGCAGACGGCTGGAGACTGACGCGGGAGAGGGAGCGGGGCGCAGGATTCACGCCAAACCGTGCAGAGATTTGCAAGGACTTTTTCGGCTATGTCGGCTGTGCTACCTTTGCTTGCCTACGGGCCAATCGAGAAGGAGAGCGCCATGAGCGAAACTGCAGGGTTGGCAGAGGTAGATCTCAGGTACCCGATAGGCAAGTTCAAGCGGCCGGAGAACGTGTCGGTACACCAGCGGATGGTTGCGATTGCGGAGCTGGCGGCGCTGCCGAGAAGGTTGGCCAACGCGGTGAACGGGCTGGAACGGGAGCAGTTGGACACGCCGTATCGCGAAGGCGGATGGACGGTTCGGCAGCTGGTACACCATATCGCGGACAGCCACATGAACGCCTATGTGCGGGTGCGGCTGGCGCTGACCGAGGATTGGCCTACGATCAAGCCGTATGACGAGAAGGCCTGGGCGAATCTGCGTGATGCGGTTGCCGCGCCCGTGGGATGGTCCGTAGCGCTGGTGGAGGAAATGCACGCGCGCTGGGTGATGCTGCTGGAGTCGCTGACCGAGGAGCAGTGGGCGCGAGGCTACAACCACCCGGAGGGCGGCCGAACGACGCTGGAGGCGATGACGCAGATGTATGCGTGGCACTCGCGGCACCACGTGGCCCATATCACGCGGCTGCGGGAGCGCGAAGGGTGGTGACGGGCGGCGCGCGCCTGGCGGAGACAGACGAAGAGATTGCGCGCTGCTTTGCCGTGATGGCGGAGTTGCGTCCGCATTTGGCGGCGAAGGGATTTGTGGGACGGGTGCAGGCGCAGCAGGCTGAGGGCTATCGGCTGGCGTTTCTGGAGGGCGCGGGCGAGGCTGCCGGCGAGGTGGTCGCGGTGGCGGGATTTCGCGTGATGGAGATGCTGGCAACCGGGCGGACGCTGTATGTCGACGACCTGGTGACAGATGAGCGGCGGCGCTCGCGGGGGTACGGCAAGAAGCTGCTGGACTGGCTGGAGGTGTACGCGCGCGAGGCGGGATGCGCGACGTTCAGCCTGGACTCCGGCACGCAGCGGCAGGAGGCGCACGCATTTTATTTCCGCGAAGGGATGCGGGTGACCAGCTTTCACTTTGCGAAGAAGCTGAAATAGCGCGGTCAGTTGGCGGAGGGATGCTCGGTGTGGTCGACGAGGACGTAGTCGACCGGAGCTTTTTGCGAGTCGAGCTTGATGCCGAGCTGGTCTTTGGCGGCATTGGATTGGCGGCGCCAAGGGTGGTCCGGGAGCGGAGTGCTAGACTTGCAGCGCGATGATGCCGACCCGAGTTCGCCCCGGCAAAACCTCCGCGGAAGCAGAACAGACGCCCGAACAGATTGCGGCGGCGCTGGAAAACTTTCTCGCCGAGCATGCGCAGGCCGTGGTGCTGGAGGACGGCAAGGTGCTGTTCGACATGCGGACGGCGAAGTACTCGCTGAACACCGAGCATGGGCGATGCGCGCTGCAGGTGTGGAGCGAGGAACGAAATATTGTTCGGCGGGTGAGCGCAGCGGTGGTGCGCGGAACTGCGCCGGAGCGGATGCTGCGGCTGACAACGCACCGGTTCGGGCAGACGCGGCCGGGATCGCTGGAACTGCTGGCGAACAAGGATCGGCGGACACCGTCGACGCGCGAGGCGACGCGGATGCGCTACCTGCGCATGCTGGAGCGGGTGATACTGCGCGGGCGCGGCGATGGCTGGGGCGACTGGAAGGCGGATGGCTTCCGCACGGCGATGGACCTGGAGAAGAGCTTCGGCCCAGCGTATGCGCGGGGCTCGCTGGTGCAGGGGCAACAAGCGTGGGCGGTGATCGGGGTGAATGCGGCGGAGACGCAGGCCACGGTGGACGGGATTCTGACGGTGGGTGTGCTGTGGCTGGCGCACTGCCGAGAGGCGGCGGGCGGGCGAAGACTTTATCGCGGGTTGCGGGTGATTGTGCCGACGGGGATGGCGACGTTGACCGCATCGCGGATGGCGTGGATGAACTCGGACGCGGCGCAGTGGGAGCTGTGGGAGCTTGACGAAAAGACGGAGGAGCTGGAACAGCGGGATGCGGCGGATTGCGGCAATCTGACGACGCGGCTGATCCATTTGCCGGATGAGGCAGCCGCGCGGGAGCGGTTTGCCGAGGCGGCGGCGCGGGTGCTGGCGCTGGTTCCGGAGGCGATGCGTGCAGCGGTGGAACAGCGGACCCGCAGCAGCGCAGAGATGGCGTTTCTGCTGCATGGGCTGGAGTTTGCGCGAGTGCGTGCGGGATATGCGGGAATGGGCTTCAACCGCGTGCAGGAGATCACGTTTGGCGCAGGCGCGAACGAGACTACGCTGACCGAGGAGAACGCGGGCGAGCTGCGCGAACTGGTGGCGCGGCTGTTCGCGCGGCGGGCGGCTGGGGAAAAGGGGGCGCGCCCCGACGCGCGCGATCCCCTGTATCGGATGCAGCCGGAACGATGGCTGGAGAGTGTGGTGCGGCGGGATGTGACGGCGATCGACGAACGCCTGGACGCGGCGCATGTGTATACGCAGGTGCCGGCGTTTGCGGCGCTGGACCGCGGCATGCTGGACGTGCTGAGCGTGGACAAGGATGGGCGACTGGCGGTGATCGAGCTGAAGGCGGACGACGATCTGCACCTGGCGCTGCAGGGGTTGGACTACTGGGTGCGGGTACGGTGGCATCATTTGCAAACGGCGGATTCCGCCGGCGGGCGAAGCTTTGGGCTGGGTGAGTTCCAGCGGCATGGGTATTTCGCCGGGGTAAGGCTGGCGGAGGCCGCGCCGCGGCTGTACCTGGTGGCGCCGGCGCTGCGGGTGCATCCGGCGACCGAAGTGGTGCTGCGGCACCTGTCGCCGCGAGTGGAGTGGGAACTGGTGGCGCTGGGCGAACGCTGGCGGGAGCAGGTGAAGGTGGTGTGGCGGAAACGAAGCGGCGGGCACACCTGACTTTTTGAGCTATTTGGGCTCGTCGGCGGTGGGATGCTGAGCGGTGAAGGCTGAGCAGCAGGGCTGCTGTGAGGGCGTGAATTCCATGAATTCGACGCGGGTCTGGTCGGGGTCGAAGAGATTGAGTTGCACCTTGCCGTCGCGGCCAACCTTACTGGAAGTGCAGTTGGGGCCTTCGCAGTGGTTGCGGGCGAGGGCGGCGACCACGTCCGGCATGTGGGCCACGCCGAGCGAGAAATGATCGGACATGCCGGCCTGGCGGAGGGTGGGCTCGGCGGCGGGGTTCAGCATGTATTCGATCCAGTCGGAGCCGTCGGGGACCTGGAGCGCGACCCAGTCGGTGACGTCGTCGGCGTGGCCGCCGTGCCAGTAAGGGCGGAAGCCGAGGATGGTCTGCCAGAACGCATTTTCCTTTTCGCGGTTGTCGACCATGAAGCCGACATGGATGATACGGGTGCTGGCGGCGTTGGGCGATGACGGGGCGTCGGCGACGATCTTTTCTGAGCCGCTCTGCACGAAGATGACGAGGTTGTCTTCGGGGTCGCGCACGGCGAATTGGCCGTCGGCAAGCGCGGTCTCGGGCTTGACGCCACGGGCTTCCAGATAGCGCTGGAGCTGGGCTGCGTCGCGGGTGGTGAAGGCGACTGCGGCCATGCGGACGTTGGAGCGCGGGGTCGCATCGACGACTTCAATCCACTGAGAACGATTGACGGGATAGACCCAGATGCCGCCGTCGTCCTTGCGCTGGAAGCCGAGGGTGTCGCCGTAGAACTTTTGCGCGGCTTCGGGATTGGTGGTGTAGAAGCGGGCGAAGGCGATGCCGGTAATGGCAGGGCGGGCCGATGGCTGGGCCGATAAATGCGAGGCAAACAGAGACACGAGAGCGCAAAGGCAGGCGAGGCGCGTGATTTGGTTCATGGGAGGAACTTTAGGAGCGGAGGGGTGGTTTGGTCAAACCGGAACCACGGCAACTACGGAGATTCTGGAGCTGCGCTCCAGAATGACGCGGCGGTGGTGTGTGGATTTCGATGTGAGTCGCGGAGGGTGTGGGAGCCATCCAAAACAACAACGGCGCAAGCAGCCTTGCAACGATTCGGGGAGAACAGGACATGAGTACAGCGACGCAGGTATCGAAGACATTCAAGCTGGGCGGGGAACTGGAGATTCATCGGCTGGGTTACGGCGCGATGCGCATCACGGGCAAGGGGATATGGGGCGAGCCGGCGGACCGCGAAGGCGCGAAGAAGGTGCTGCGGCGCGCGGTGGAGCTGGGCGTGGACTTTATCGATACGGCCGACAGCTACGGTCCGGCCGTAAGTGAACGGCTGATTGGCGAGGCGCTGGCGCCGTATTCGAAGGGGACCGTGGTGGCGACCAAGGCGGGACTGACGCGGCAGGGGCCGGATCGCTGGCTGCCGGTGGGGCGGCCGGAGTATCTGACGCAGCAGGTAGAGATGAGCCTGCGCTGGTTGAAGAAGGACACGCTGGATTTGTGGCAACTGCATCGGGTGGACCCGCGGGTTCCGATGGAGGAGTCGCTGGGCGCGATCAAGAAGCTGCAGCAGGAAGGCAAGATCCAGTACGTGGGGCTGAGCGAGGTAACGGTCGAGGAGATCAAGCAGGCGCGGAAGACGCTGGATATCGTCAGCGTGCAGAACGAATACAACCTGGCGAATCGTAAGAGCGAGGCGGTGCTGGACTACTGCGAGCGCGAGGGGCTGGCGTTTATTCCGTGGTTTCCGGTGGCGGCGGGCAAACTGGCGCAGGCGGGGGGCAAGCTGGATACGCTGGCGAAGAAGCACGGGGTTACGGTGGGACAGCTTTCGCTGGCGTGGCTGCTGCATCGGTCGCCGGTGATGCTGCCGATTCCTGGGACTTCTTCGGTGGAGCATCTGGTGGAGAATGTGAAGGCGGCGGATGTGACGTTGAGTGATGCGGAGTGGGAGGAGTTGGAGGCGGCGGCGAAGTGATGATGGCACTTCGTGCCGCTATGTAGTTGGCTATGTAGTATGCTTCAATCATCATGAACTGCGCATTCCTATTTCTCCTCAGCGCATCCACCGCCTTCGCCCAGCCCGCTGTCTCCGCACCGGCTGCGTCCGAGACCGCATCAGCCCAGCAGCCAATAGCGCAAATCTCCCCTGCTTCAAATTCCGAGACTGACACCGCGGCAAAATACAGGGACCTCAGATTTGAGGTCGTTTCCATTCGCCGGAACAAATTCGGCGGCCCGCAGATCTTTGGAAAAGTCACGCCCGACGGGTTCGAGATGCGGAACATGTTTCTCGCCGCTGCAATTGTGACTGCCTACGTCCCCGCCACCGGAGGTGCGGCCCACTATTCGGACGGCCAAGTCGTCGGGATGGAGAACTGGTTGACCGGCGATGACTACCGCTACGATCTTGACGCGAAAGTCGACGAGCCTGATCTGCCCGATTGGCAGAATCCGGCCAAACAGCCTGCAATGCTGCGGGCAATGCTGCAAAACATGCTGGCTGATCGACTGAAGCTGAAGGTTCACCGAAGCACCAAAGAAGAGCGAACTTACTCGCTAGTCGTCGCCAAGGGAGGACCTCACTTCAAGGAATCGGCTCCCGGGGAATCTCATCCTGACGCCTATCCGGCCCCGGGAGGGGGAATGATCTCGGTGGAAAGGAAGGGCGGATGGGTGACGACGCACTGGTTTGGCCTCTCAAGCGGGCAGATTGTGTCCATGCTGTCCCCTGAAGGTCGTCCTGCCCAAGACAAAACAGGTCTTACCGGCAAGTACGATATCACCCTCGTCCAGCCGGAGTCTCCGGGTGCGGGGACGCCCCAGGTTCAGGCCACTCCACCACTATCGCCGGGGGAGAGAGCGGATCAGCTCGGTTTGAAGCTTGTGCCGTCGCAAGGGCAGGTGGAGACCCTCATCATCGACCATGTCGAGCAACCCTCGGAGAACTGAGACAGCACAGAAAGATGACTGACCGCAGCTTATTGAGGGTAGATTGCCGCCTACCCGGAAGCAAACTGCACTGTCTGCAGTGCCTCTTCGGTAACTTCAAATATTCAATCCGACAGGACCAACCGAAGCTCGGCATAGACCCACTGAGAACACGCTGCCGTGTATAGTTCCGCTCATGAAATTAACGCGACGGAATTTGTTGGCGACGGCGGGGGTAGTGGGGGCTTCGTCGGTGTTGCGCTCGGCGATGCCGGGTGCTTTTGCGCAGACGGGTGCGGCGGCGGGTGCGCCAGATGCGTTTGCGAAACCGAAGGCTGATCTGGCGGGGCCGGTGCTGCCGACGTGGGAGTCGGTGCGCGACCATTACCACACGCCGAAATGGTTTCGCGAGGCGAAGGTGGGGATCTTTGCGCACTGGGGGCTGTATGCGATTCCGGCGCACCATAGCGAGTGGTACGCGCACTGGATGTATACGACCGATGTGGCGTGGCACACGGAGCACTATGGGCCGCCGGACAAGTTCGGGTACAAGGACTTTATTCCGATGTTCAAGGCGGAGAAGTTCGATCCGGACGAGTGGGTGCGGGTGGTGAAGAGCGCGGGGGCGCGGTACTTCTGCCCGGTGGGCGAGCATAGCGACGGGTTTGCGATGTGGGACAGCGACCTGACGCCGTGGTGCGCGGGCAAGATGGGGCCGAAGCGCGACATCATCGGAGAGCTGGCGAAGGCGGCGCGGAAGCAGAACCTGGTGTGGGGGACTTCGACGCACCGGATGGAGCACCACAACTTTGAGTATCCGGCGCCGGGCGTGCCGAACGATGAGTTCGATCCGAAGTATGCGGGGTTCTATGGGCCGCCGATTCCGGGTAAGGATATGAACGCGGGCGATGCGAGCGAAGGGTTCCAGTTGGACTGGCTGGCGCGGATGCAGGAGGTGATCGATAAATATCACCCCGAGATTTTGTATATGGACAACGGCGTGAATCCGCGGGCGTATGACCCGGTGAAGCTAAGGGTGGCGGCGTGGCTGTACAACCGCGGGCTGGAGTTCGGGTTCGAGAGCTGCATTGCAACCAAGCAGTGGGCGTATCTGTTTGGGAATATCCAGGCGTTCGAGACGGCGGGCGGGTCGCCGAAGTGGCCGTACCCGAGCGACTGGCAGTGCGATACGCCGATTGGTAACTCCTGGGGTTACATCAAGGATTTGGTGGTGCGGCCGGGGGCGGGGGTGGTGCAGCAGTTGATTGCGATTGCGAGCTGCGGTGGGAATTTCATGCTGAATATTTCGCCGATGGCCGATGGGACGATTCCGGCGGACCAGCAGGCGAGCCTGGGCGTGATGGGAGACTGGCTGAAGTTGAATGGCGAGGCGATCTACGGGACTACAAGTTGGTTGAAGCCTGGGGAGGGACCGGGAGTGCCGGCCGAGCCTCCGGGGGACTGGCGGGGCTGGCCGACGGGGATGGGGCTGCCTCCGGTGAAGCGCGGGACGTTTCCGCCGGCGCCGGGGTTGACGGATTTCCGGTTTACGACCAAGGCAGGGGCGCTGTATGCGATGGGGCTGAAGGTGCCGGGGGACAGCGACAAGGCGGAGGCGCGGGTGACGACGTTTCGCAAGGGCAATGCGAAGGTGGAGCGGGTGACGCTGCTCGAGGGCGGGCGGGTGGTGAAGTTCCGGCAGGAGGAGGATGCGCTGGTGTGTGAATTGCCGCGGGGGTTGGGGGATCTGCCGTATGTATTGAAAGTGGAGGGAGCGATGGTAGGGTTTGGGGTTTAGGAGAATGAGCGAGACAGCATCATGGCAAGATCGGGTCAACGACGGGGGGAATTTTTATGCGAGGCAGGGGAGGTATTGAGGTTTCGTTCATTGCGGGCTTCGGGCCGATTGTTCGTGAGACTGTCGAAAGCCAGAAGCTCTATAGCGAGACGCTTGGCATTCAGCTGAAGGAAGAGGATGGTGGTTATCTTCACACCGAAGGAGTTGACGGAGCAAAGACGTTTGCTCTCTGGCCACTCTCCCAGGCGGCGCAGTCCTGCTTCGGAACTTCTACATGGCCCGACGACATTCCTGTTCCGCAGGCCTGGCTTGAGTTTGACGTTGACGATGTTGCAAAGGCAACCGCTCAGCTCGAAGCGGAGGGATACCGAGCGCTGATTAGGAACAAGAAAGAACCATGGGGTCAAACGGTAAGCCGTTTTCTCTCGCCCGAAGGCTTACTGCTGGGCATCACGTTTACTCCCATGCTGCGAGAAGCGAAGTAAGGCGCCATACAGGCTGAATTTCAACCCCAGGCTGCGGGCACGGCTTCGAGTTCGGTGTCAGGTTCGAGGGCGTAAGGCTCGGCGGGTGCGTTGGCGCGGGATTCGAAGAAGGACTCGACGGCGGCGAGGACGGCGTTGCCGTTCTTCGCTTCGAAGATGGATTTGCGGAGGTGGGCGCCGTTGGGCACGCCGTGGGTGAACCATGCGGCGAACTGCTTCATCTTGCCCTGGGCGTCGCGGTGGCGCTGGGCTTTGGAATCTCGCGCCATCTGGCCTGCGGCCAGATTGGCTTGGGCGCGCTGGGCTTCGGCGGCTTCTTCGATGGCGATCTCGTCGACCAGCATTTGGAAGTAGGTGCGGATCATGCGGTAGCGGTCGGCATCGGTGGGGATGTCGTAGGTGCCGATGCCGGTGGCTTCCTTGCTGGCGGTGTACTGCGCGATTTGGCGGAAGATCCATGGGTTCGCGGGGGCGGCGCGGCCGATCATGACGGCGTCGCAGTGGGTGGCGTCGACCATGGCGGCGGCGTCTTCGGGGGTGCGAATGTCGCCGTTGCCGATGACGGGGATAGAGACGGCGTCCTTTACGGCGGCGATGTATTCCCAGCGGGCCTGGCCGGTGTAGCCGTCCTCGCGGGTGCGAGCGTGCAGGGCGACGGCGTTGAGGCCGCAGTCCTCCGCGAGGCGCGCGAGGTCGACGCAGACGATGTGGTGGTCGTTCCAGCCCATACGGAACTTGACCGTGAAGGGGATGGTGACGGCGGCGCGGATGGCGCGGAAGATGCGCTCGATCTGGGGCAGGTCGCGCAGCAGGCCGGAGCCGCCATTGCAGGAGACAACGCGCTTGGCCGGGCAGCCGAGGTTGAGATCGACGAGGTCGAAGCCCGCGTCCTGAACGATGCGGGCGGAGTCAGCGAGGGTTTCGGGGTTGGAGCCGAAGAGTTGCGCGGAGATGGGGTGCTCGTCGTCGTAGTAGGTGAGGTAGCGCTTGCGCTTGGTCTCGCGCATACGGGAGAGGCCGTCGGCGGAGGTGAACTCCGTCATGATGAGGCCGCAGCCGGATTGCTGGTTGGTGGTGGCGGCTTCGACATCTGGGGTGGCCCGATCCCAGGTCTCAGAAGCGAGACCTGGGGCACCCAGTTTGGTGGGCGAGGCAAACTGGCTGGCGTTCTTGATGAAGCGGCGGAAGACGGTGTCGGTGACGCCAGCCATGGGGGCGAGGACGGTGGCGGGGGCGATGCGGACATCGCCGATGGTGAAGCTGGCGGGCACGCGGGTGTGCTCGGGCATCGCGTGGTCGGCGGGCGAGTCCCACTTCTTCTGCTCGAGGGTGTAGCGCTTCTTCATGGACTGACTTTGATGCTAAAGGGAAAGGCCTCCGCTGCCGGAGGCCTTTCACCCCAGCGAGCACGCTCGCTGGGGAACGTACCGGTCCGGTTACTTTGCGGCGGCCTTGGCGGCTGCGGCCTTGCCGGCATCGGAACCGGCGATTTTGCGGCGGAAGCGCTCGACGCGGCCGGCGGTGTCGACCAGCTTCTGTTTGCCGGTAAAGAAGGGGTGGCAGTTGGAGCAAATTTCGACGACGATGTCGCCCTTGCTGGTGGAGCGGGTCTCGAAATGATTGCCGCACGCGCACTTGACCTGAATTGTGTTGTACTTCGGGTGAATCCCTTCCTTGGGCATGGATCTCTCTCTTTTCGCTGGAGTGTTGCCTGCCGGCTCGCGGTTCGCTTGCAACGGGTGGAGTCACCGTCACATCGATTGGCCTGTCGCGCCGCCCACAGAGCCCCTGCCGTTTCCCAGGTTGCAGGAAGACTGGGGCACGATGGCTAACTATCCTCAGTTTACCTTTGATTCCCACAAGCGGCAATTCGATTCGGAGCGGTCGGGATGGGCGATACTTGGTTCTGGCCGGTCGCAAGGCCGGGACGGGTTGGGCAATGGACATGGTTGAAGTTTGCAGTTTGTGCGAGGGGTCGGGGCTGCGGCTGGTGGAGCAGGACGGGCGGCTGGTGGCGCGGCCCTGCGAGTGCCGGGTGGAACGACGTGCGGCTCGGATGTTGGAGCGGGCGCGGATTCCGAAGCGGTACGAGCACTGCACACTGGAGCGCTACAACTTATTGCGCGGGGCCGACAAAAGCCTGAAAGCGGCCCGGCTGATGGCGGACCGGTTTGTCGAAGGTTATCCGGTCGAAACAGGTGGAAAAGGGCTGATGTTTACCGGAGACATTGGTGTTGGGAAGACGCATCTTGCAGTTGGGCTGCTTAAGGAACTCATATCCCAGCGGGGTGCAACGGGGCTGTTCTACGACTACCGCGAGCTGTTGAAAGAGGTCCAGAACAGCTACAACCGGGAAGTTGCCGCGACCGAGCTGGGGATCCTGCGGCCAGTTTTCGAAGCTGAGGTATTGGTTCTTGACGAACTAGGCGCGGCGAAGCCTACTGACTGGGTGTGGGATACGGTGGCGCAGATTCTGAACTCCCGCTACAACGAGCAGCGAACTACCATTATCACTACAAATTATGCGAACGCAGCGGGCCTAATGAGCTCCGGTACGAATCCGCAGGAAACGCCGGCGAAGCGCGCGATGCGGGACGAGACGCTGGGCGATCGGATAGGCGAACGGATGCTCTCGCGTTTGCAGGAGATGTGCGTGGTGATAGAGATGCGCGGCGAAGATTTTCGGCAGAGGCTGGGGCGAGCGAGTTTCGGCCGCGGCGAATTGCTATCGGGTTCCCGCGAATAGGAGCAGGCCCACTCCACAGAGGCAGGTTACCCAATAGACGACGTCGCCGGGATGCGGGCGGCGCGGGCGGGGACCGCCGGTATCCGGCGGCAAATAGTTCGGGAGTTCTCCCAGGCGGAGCTCACGGATGGGCGAGCGCCGGGCGGTATCTGCCTGAAGGATTTCGAAGTTAGTGCGCTGCGGCTCGACATGCACGCGGGCGCGGACGGGGTCGGGACGGCTCCAGGATGCGGCCTGGAGAACGGATAACGGTGTAGCGGTGCAGGTTGCGGGATCGGCGGTCATGGCGAGGCTCCCCGGTGCCGCTCCGGGTGAGCGGCAACCTTGCGGTTTGCCCTTTTCGGCCCAGTTTCGAGCAGATTTCGGGGGTACGACGATATGAAAGTAGGCCACGCGTATCACGATGGGTAATCCTCCTTTCGGGTCAGGCAGCTCTCCATTCGGGGGATGAGGCGGCGGATTTTGCGGTCAGGTATAGAATCTCCGCTTATGAGCGAACTGGAACGTCCATCTGCCGGCGCCGGCGAGACGCCGAACGCAGCGAATTCCCCGATCTTCGCCCCGGAACGGGAGGAACGCAGCGGTCTTCCCCTGGTTGCGTGGGGAGTGGCCGCGCTGATTGTGATCGTGGTGGTTGGCGCGCTTGCGATCGCCGGGCGCAAGAAGCCGGAGCCCGCGCCCAATACGCTTCAGCCCGCAGATGCGTATGCGGCCAGCCTTCCGCTGTCGCAGTTTGCGATGAGCGAGTCGGCGAACCTGTCCGGAGGCAAGCTGACCTATCTGGATGGGCACGTGATCGACGCGGGCAACCGCACGGTGAGCGCGGTGACGGTGCAGGTTGTGTTCCGGAACGATGAGGACCTGGCTCCGCAGATCGACACGGTTCCGCTGACGCTGATCCGCATGAAAGAGCCTTATATCGACACGGAGCCGGTGAGCGCGAATCCGCTGAAACCCGGCGACGATCGGGAATTCCGGCTGACCTTCGAGGCGATACCGGATAACTGGAACCAGGAGATGCCTGAGGTCCGCGTGATCCACACCAACCTGCTGCCCTAGGGCGTATCCACCTATAAACAGGCCCGACGAATTCGAATCTGCCGCCGAAAACGGAAAATTCGGCTGCGCGAGACCGGACGCAGGTCCTTCGACTTCGGCTCTCGCGGTGAGGCCGCGAGAGTCTCCGCTCAGGATGACAGCTTCCATATTTAGCAGTCACTTGCGCCTACGCTATAGTTGGACGGCCGAGCAGAATCGGTGGTTCGCGAGTCCGGGCCGGCGGTGGAAACGGTCGGTTTGCGGGCGGACGTAATTTTTACCGGCGGGCAGGGCAGAATTGTCCGGTTCCGGCGGGTGCAGAGCCTGTCCTGAAGCGGGCTTATGTTGGCTTTATCTCCTTTACCGTAAATGGTTTGTATGTATCCTGGCGGTTTGGCCATGAGCTTGCACCTGTCGAGGACAACCGGATGCCTATGGGCGGTGGGCCAACCGCCCGGTGTTCGGTCCCAGGAGATTTCAATCATGGTCAATTTTGCTAAGAGTCTAGGTCTTTCCACTCTGGTTTTAGGAGGAGCGATGGGCGCCACCGTCCTTGCGCAGACGCCGGCGACCGACCAATCGGCACCTCCGGCTGCCACACAACCGGCTGCGAGCCAGTCCGCGACGAGCGCGACCAACCCCAACGATAGCTCCACATACGCGACGGGCAAACCACTGGAGGGCCAGTCGAACGAGGGATTCTGGGGCCACATGAATCCGTTTGCGCGGAAAAAGTGGGTGAAGAGAGCGATTGATCCCATCCGCGACCGCGAGAACGAACTCGACCAGTTGCAGGCGAAGAATGCCAACGATATTAAGGACGTAGACCAGCGGGCGCAGGCCGGCATCAACAACGCGATGATGGCTGCCAACACGGCGGACCAGCATGCCGCGGATGCGTCGAACCGGGCCAATGCAGCGCAGACTACGGCGAACACGGCCACCTCGAAGACCGACGCGCTGAACGGCACCGTGAGCAACCTGGACCAGTACCAGCAGGTTAGCTCGACCGATGTGAAGTTCGCTCGCGGCCGCACGACGCTGGGGCCGGAGGGCAGGTCGACGCTTGACGATATGGCGACCAAGCTGGCGAACGAGAAGGGCTACATTCTCGAGATCCAGGCTTTCAGCCCGGCGGGTGTGCAGAGCTCGCAGGCCATGGCAGACTCCGTTGCCCGCTACCTGGTAACGGAACACCAGGTGCCGCTGTACCGGATCTATCGCACGGGCCTGGGCAGAGCGCCCAAGGCAGGCGAGGCGACGGCAACTGCTGCTCCTTCTACCTCTGCGGCTGCTTCTACGGAAGCGGCGGGTGGAACGATGGTCGCGGAGAACGAGATGCCGATCACCGATGGAGTGCGCGTGACCCTGCTGCATAACAGTCTCGCGTCCATGGGCGGTACGGAGTCGGGTTCGAACGCCGCTACTCCTTCTTATAATGGCGCCGCTCCGTCGACCAACGGCGCTGCTCCGTCGGTGGAGTCGATGCCCAATGACAATGGGCAGCCGGCGCCGCAAACCAATCAGTAGTCCTCCCCGGGGCTAGCTGGCGGGCAATCGGCGGGAGGAACCAGAGCATTCCTCCCGCCGGACCGCCCCAAGAGATTCGCGGTGGGTTCGACGACCGCAAACAAGCTCTCCTTACCAGAGAGAACCAAGGCAGATTGGCCCCTCGAAAGAGGGGCCGTTTTTTGCTTCCGGGCTCCCAATCCGAGGAGCGACCCATTGAACGTATGGGGAGCAATCAGGGGGTGGGGCCGCTAGAGACGCCACTGCCCGGTTGGTAACCGCCATTCGTGCAGGGCATCGGGCAAGGCAGCGGATTGTCGGGCTGGATGGGGATCCCTGGTGAACCGAAGGTGATACCGCGGCCCATGGACTTCGCGCCTTCGACCATGACCGGAAACTCGAGGGTGCCAACCCGGTTGGAAACGGTGTCGAGGATGCCGACGTGAATCCAAAGCTGGCCGGGGGGCAGATCGATCTGCTGGGTGAATTGGAAGGGGCCGGCGGCGAACTGGTCGAACTGTTCGATGGAGAGGGGCATGTTGACGGTCTGGGTGAGGAGGGCAACCCGGGTGCGGCGGACGTCGTAGGCGACAACGTCGAATTCGACGGCGCCGTGGAGCTTTCCGTATTCGTCTTCCAGGAAGGCGATCTGGCTGGCGGGGAAGCCGTAGCGAATCTGGTAGGGGAAGGTTTTGGGCGGCGGAGTTTTTGCCCCCTTGGCTGGCTTTGCGGCGGCGACGCGCTGCCGGACGGGCTGGATAGCGGCGTCGAAGAGAATCTGGGTTGCAGGAAGGGAGTTGCCTTCCATGGAGGCCTTCATCAGCTCCGGGCCGGGGGCGGGGTCCTGGAGGGTGGGAGTCCGCTCGGAGTTATAGCCTTTGCGGTAGCTGAGAGTGAGGCCGGGCTTGTCGACGGTGACCGAAATGGTGTGGTAATGGCCATCGAGCTCTTGCCTGGGTGGAATATAGGAGAGTGAGTAGTACTGGGAGGCCTGGTTGACGGCGTTGGCGAGGGCGTTCGGGTCCGTGCTGTCGTTGAGGTTGATGGAGCCGAAGTCCTCGGCGATCTTCTCCAGTTCGAGGTGACTCATGGTGAAGCACATGCCGAGTCCCGTCCACATGACGGGATAGACGGCGACGCGCGCGGCGGTGAGCATTTCGTAGGTGTCCATGGTGTGGTGGACGAGGCTCATGTCTTGAGAGCGGTCGTCGAGTCCCCAACTGAGGCCGCCGTCGCGCATGAGGAGGAGCGGCGGGTTCGCAGCAAACCAGAAGAGATTCTTTCGGCCGAAGATGCCGGAGAGGTAGGCGGCGAGTTGGTTGAGCCCGCGAAGGGTAGTCATGCGACGCGTCCATTCTTTGCTGGCGTCTCCCGGGCAGCCGAAAATGTCTGCGGGGGGTCCCTGATCGTAGATGAAAGTGGAGAGGGCGCGGATCAGCAGGTCGCGGTCGGTGGTAATTGGCTGCAGGGTGTGCAGACCGGATGGTGAGAGGACGAAGATGCCGACTTGAGTACCCGGGGCCATGGCGCGGAGATTGCTGGTGATCCTGCCGGGAGCATCAAAAGTGGGGCCATTATTGAGTTGATCCAGCAGAAAGATAGTGACTGGGCCGTGGGTGGGCACTGAGAGGCCGTTGGTGTACTCGTGAGCGAGAAGCGGGACCGGCTTGGTTTTTGGGGACGCGGCGGGCGTGGATTCGTAGAAGCTGCGGACGACCTGCGGATGGCCGTTCTCCTGGACGGTGAAGTCGGATTGCTGGAGGCCGTGGACGGGCTTGCCGCTGGAGTCGGTGACGAGGACATCGACGATCACCTCGCGGGCGCTGACACGGACGGTGGGGGTGGGCTTCGATTCGGGGGTGTCGGAGCCTGTGTCGGGCAGGTTGGAGTCGACGGTGGTCGCGGCTGCGGGGGGTGGCGGCGTGGGAGGCTCGGCCGGCGCGGTGGAGGTGAGCGTGAGGAACAGGGCCGAGGTTGCAAGGACGAACTGATGGAAGCGCATCGTGCTTCTCCTTGTGAGAAATGCGCTGTGTGGGCGTGGATTCGCCGCGACAGAAGTATACGCCCGGAAGTGAGTTGGGGAGGAAGCAAATTCTGGGCTGCGCCTGCCCCGCCTACGTCCGCACCCACATCTCAGAATCGAGATGTGGGGCACGCACCCTCACGTGCGGAGGGCGGTTAGACGAGGGCTTCGGACTTGTCGGTGGCGCGGCGGCCGCGGGAGCGGCGCTCCTTGACGAAGAGATCGGCAGCGACGGGGATGGCCTCTTCCTCCGACATCTGCGGGAAGTAGGCATTGAGGAAGTACTGGCTGAGCATGCGATGGGTGTTGAAGAAGGTGCCGTTGATGCCGATGCAGTGCTGCTGCATGCGCGCCCAGGCGCTGGGGCGGGCGTAGAGCGGGGCAATCTTGTCTTCCAGCTTGTCGTAGAGGCTGCAGGCTTCGCCGTCTTCGTCGTCGGCGTCGTCGATGGCCCAGCCGGTGAGGTCTTCGGCGCAGCCCTCAATCCACCATCCGTCGAGCACGCTGAGGGAGGGCACGCCGTTGAGCGCAGCCTTCATGCCGGATGTGCCGGAAGCTTCGTAGGGGCGGCGGGGCGTATTGACCCAGACATCGACGCCCTGGGTGAGCATGGCGGCGAGCTCCCAGTCGTAGTTTTCCAGGTAGAGGATGCGGATGCCGCTGGCCTTGAGGCTGGCAGCGGATTCGAAGACATCGTGGATGAGGCCTTTGCCGGCGAGGTCGGCAGGATGGGCTTTGCCGGCGAAGAGGATTTGCAGGCCGCCGATTTTCTTGGCGAGCCGGGCGAGGCGCTTGGGGTCGTGGAAGAGCAGGCTGGCGCGCTTGTAGGTGGCCACGCGGCGGGCGAAGCCGAGGGTGAGCATCTTGGGATTGAACTGCTGCCCGGTGCGCCTGGCGACCTCGGCAAAGAGGCGCTGCTTGGAGATTTCGTGGCAGTTTGCGATCTTGGCGGGGGGAATCCCATAGACGGAGCGGAAGTACTGGTTGTCGTGCCGCCACTCGGGGATGTCGGTATCGAGCAGGGCCTGCAGGGGTTCAGACATCCAGGTGGCGGCGTGGACGCCGTTGGTGATGGAGCGGATATGGTAATCGGGAAACATCTGCTGGGAGACCTTGCCGTGCTGCATGCTGACGCCGTTGACGTAGCGGGAGAAGCGCAGCGCCAGGTAGGTCATGTTGAGCAAGCCGTTGTGCAGACAGCCGAAGCGCTCGATGGTGCTGCCGCGTTCGTGGCCGAGGACGGTGTACATCTGGTCCTGGCCGAATTGGTCGTGGCCGGCGGGGACCGGCGTGTGGGTGGTAAAGACACATTGCCGGGCAATGGCTGCGACATCCTCTTCGGTCGCCTGTTCCAGGTGCAGGCCGGCGAGGCGCTCCTCCAGCAGGCCGATGCCGAGCAGGGCGGCATGGCCCTCGTTCATGTGGTAGACGTCCGGCTTAATGCCGAGCGCGCGGAGAAGGGCGACGCCACCCAGGCCGAGCACCGTCTCCTGACAGAGGCGGTAGTAGGTGTCTCCGCCGTAGAGGTGGTCGGTGATGCGGCGGTCGTAGGGGTCGTTGCCCTCCACGTCGGTATCCAGCAGGAAGACAGGGATGACGTGGCCGGCAGTTCCGACGACGTCGAATCGCCACGCGCATACGGATACTTGGCGACCCTGCATGGCGACGGTGACGATCTTCTGCGCGCTGGGGAGAATGGTCTCCGGCGTCCAGGTCACGTCGGACTCGGTCTGCTGGCCGGCTGCGTCGAGGTGCTGGCGGAAGTATCCGCGGCGGTGCACCAGCGAGACGGCGACCATGGGCGCGGCGGTGTCCGCCGCAGAGCGGAGGGTGTCGCCGGCAAGGATTCCCAAGCCTCCCGAATAGGTGGGAAGTGCCGAAGAAAGAGCGATTTCCATGGACAGATATGCGATGCGGCGAGCGGCCAGATCGAGACTGGCAGCAGCGGGTGCGGAAGCCGGGGCGGCGGGAAAGCTCATGCGAAGATTACGTCCTTTTGGGAAAGCCCTTGAAGGTTCAAATGTTCCAGAAGTCCGGAGCCAAGGCTTGCAGGTTTGTTCAATCTGGCTCGAAAAGTTCCGCTGCTGGAAGAGTTTGATGCGCGTTTTCACCCTGGTACAACTGCTGCAGGAAACCGCTCTCACGGCAGTTTCACAGGTTCCAGTCTAACAAAATGGCAAATGGACGGGCCATGTGCGGCCGATTCCTTTCGGTTTAGCTCCCTGCACGTTACCGGGTATTGACATCCCGGGATTTATACGTTGAGGACGGCGTTGGTGGCTGCGTCGAGGCGGCGACCGATCTCGTCGATCCAGTCGAGATGTTCGGGTTTGAGCAGGACGGAACGCAGGCAGGTGATGTGCGCGTCGCCTGGTGGCGGATCCTGCCAGGTTCCGGCAGGGAAGAAGCGGGTGGGAAGCGTGGCCAGCGCGAGGAAGAGGTCGCGGCGGCGGGCTTCGTCGAAGATGGCCTGGGAGAGGGCAGAGGATTCGGCGAGCGAGCGGCCGTTGGGGGCCCAGAAGACGATGTCGAGCGCGGGCGGGGCGATGGGCGTGACGAAGCGGGAGTCCGCGTCGAGGCGGCGGTGGAGAGCGAGGGCGGCGGTGCGTCCAGCTTCGAGTCCGTGGGCGAATTGGCCGCCGGGGACGCAGGGGAGAAGCTGCTGCGTCGCCCAAAGCGCCACCGCCGAGGCTCCCGCGCGCGAGCATTCGAGCGAGATTTGCCCTAGATGCAATTCCTTCGACGTGAAGTAGGTGAAGGGCGAATCGTGTTTGTAGAAGCGTCCGACCGCGGGATCGCGGAAGAGTATGCAGCCGCAGCCGTAGGGTTGCAGGCCGTGCTTGTGGGGATCGACGACGAGGGAGTCTACGTGGGGGATGGCGTCGAAGGCGGCGCGGGTTTCGGACTGGAGGTTGCCGGCCAGGATGAAGTAGCCGCCGTAGGCCGCGTCGGCATGGATGCGGAATCCGTGGCGCTGCTGCAACCGGAGGAGGCGGTCGAGGGGATCGACAGCGCCGACGGCGGTGGTGCCGAGGGTCATGACGACGGTGCCGATGTCCTGGGTGCGAAGGGCGTCTTCGAGCGCGTTGAGGTCCATGCCGCCGGTGGCGTCGCTGGGGATGGAGATGAAGGGCAGGCCGAGCACCGCGGAGATGCGCTGATGCGTGTAGTGGGCCTGGTCCGAGGCGGCCACCGCGCGGCCGGGATGGAGTTGGCCTGCGACCCACAGGGCTTCGAGATTGGCGAAGGTGCCACTGCTGGCCAGGTGGCCGAGATGCTGCGGCCAGTCGAACATTTTGGCGAGCGCGGCGACGGCTTCGAGTTCCATTGCGGAGCTGGCGCGGCCGCCGTCGAGGGCATGGTTGTTGGGGTTGAGGGACATGGTCAGGGCATAGGCCGCGCGCGCGATGGGGTGCGGCGGCTTGAGCATCTGACCGGCATAGAGCGGATGATGGTAGGGATCGTTGTCGTGCAGGCGCTGGGCAACCTGGCGGAGGATGGCGGCGGCGTCCCCGCCCAGCGGAGGCAGTGGGCTTGGCGGCAAGTGGGAGAAGCCGGCGTCGAGCTGGCGCTGCGCCTCGCCCAGACGCGCGAGGAATTCGGCGGTCTGCATTTCTGTAGGGTGGGAATCGAATAGCGCCATGGGGCTCAGATGGTCATGAAGCCGAGCTTGATGGCGAGGCCGGCGGCGATGGCGAGGGCGAAGGCCCCGGTGGTCCACAGGGCGGCGGAACGGATGCGCTTGCGCAGGGCTTCGATCACGAGGATCAGCACGTAGAGAGCTGCGGAGAGGAGCAGGCCGTCCCAGATAAACATGCGGGTTCCCTGCGCGCCGGTGGAGACGATGCGCATGATATGGAACGGCGGCAGGAAGCTGAACACCGCGAAGACGAGGAAAAACAGGATGAATTGGAGGACTGCGAAGATGACGTTCTTGATCAAAATTGGCTCCCGGGATTATGTCCCAATTGAGGGCACTTTGATCTTAGTGCAATCCGCGGCGATCGAGCAGCAGGCCGCGACGGCGCGAGTTACCTATCAAGTTCCCGCGTTTCGAGTGCTGGCCTATCGAATGCCGGCGTTCTTCACCGAGCTTTATGGCCCCTGCTCGGTCTGGGTGCTGAGGCGCTTCTCAGTGGCAGCGGCTTCAATCTCGCTGTTGATCTCACCGCCCAGCAGCAGCATGAGTCCGCTGAGATAGAACCAGGTGAGCAGGATGATGACCGCACCGAGTGAGCCATAGATGGCGGAATAGCTGTTGAAGAAGTGCAGGTAGACGCGCAGGCCGACGGACGCGAGCAGCCATCCGATGATCCCAATGGCGCCGCCGGGCGTGAGCCAGCGCCACTGCCTGTGCTTCACGTCGGGGGCCCAGTAGTAGATCATGGCGAACAGGAGCGCGAGCAGGGCGGTGGCCACGATCCAACCCACGGTGCGGATGAGGACCACCACAATGTCCGCGACGGGATGATGGACGATGTGGAGTGCGGCCAGGCGGGCGAAGTAGTCGGACGCGAGCAGCGCAGCCAGGATCGCGGTGATGAGCAGTGAGAGCAGCGTGCCGATAAGGACGGCGCCGCCGCGAGCTTTCCAGTAGGGGCGCGTCTCCTTGATCTTGTAGACGACGTTCATGGAGTCCTGAATTGCCGAGAAGCCGACGGACGCGGCCCAGAGTGCCGCCGCCAGCCCGAAGGTGACCTTTCGCTGGTTCGAGTTGGCCGTGATCTGATTGAAGGTCTGAAAGACAATGCCGTAGGCCGACGGCGGAATGACGAGCGACATGTAGTGCAACAGGCGGTCGTAGTTGATCGAGGCATGGCGCACCGCCAGGCCGAGGATTGCCGATGCGCTGACCAGGGTGGGAAACAGGGCAAACAGGAACCAGTAGCCGAGTTCCGCAGCGCTGCCAAAGACGTTGTCGCTCCACAGGGATTTCCAGGTGCGCGTCGCGATGACGCGGACGGGGACCCCTTGCAGGTCCCATAGCGATCGCAGCGGCCGCCACGAGACGCAATCGTAGATTAATTGTTCGAGTGCGTCGGGCGACTTGGCGAGTTGTGGCTCGGCGGTCGGCAAAGCATCCTCCGTTTTTAGCGGTCTGGAAGATAGATGCGTGTGCGCAGCGGCGTGGTGGCTGGAGGTAAACCGGTGGGCGGGACCGTCATTTTCAGTTCGCACCGGCGACGAAAGGCCCCAGGGCTCAGGCCCTCTCAATTCAATTGGTCGTTGACCGCGGGCTGAAAGCCGCTGGCGTCCGGGAAAGACGGCTACAGGGACTATTCAGGAATCCCGCCAGGGCTTGGTGAAACGCGTTTGCTGCCTTTCGCGATGGCGCTCGAGCGCGAGCGTGATCAGCCGGTCGATGAGCTGCCGGTAGGCGAGGCCGCTGGCCTGCCACAGCTTGGGGTACATCGAGATGCTGGTGAAGCCGGGCATGGTGTTGATCTCGTTCAGATAGATGCGCGGCTTTTTGATTTTGCGGCCCTTGGCGCCACGGGCGGGCTCCATGAGGAAGTCGACGCGGGCCAGGCCAGCGCAGTCGCAGGCGCGGAAGGCGGCGAGAGCCATCGCGCGAATCTGTTTTGATTCGGATTTGGAGAGCTTGGCGGGGATGACGGGGATGGAGGGGTTTTCGGGCGAGGACTCGTACTTCGACTCGTAGTCGTAGAACTCCTTGTTGGGGATAATCTCGCCAACCACGGACGCCTCGGGCGCGTCGTTGCCGAGGACGGAGACCTCGAATTCGCGGGGTTTGACGCCGGGGCCGCCGACGCCCTGCTCGACGACGATCTTGCGGTCGAAGCCGGCGGCGAGGTCGATTGCGGGGGCGAGTTCGGCGCGGGCGTGGACTTTGCTGATGCCGACAGAGCTGCCGAGGTTCGCGGGCTTGACGAAGAGCGGGTAGGCGAGGGATTTCTCGATGAGGCGGATGGCAGGCCTGGGGTCGGCACGCCAGGCAGAACGCAGCAGGGGGACGTAGGGCGTTTGGCGCAAACCGGCGGCGGCGAAGAGGCGCTTCATCGCGTCCTTGTCCATGGCGGCGGAGGAGCCGAGGACGCCGGAGCCGACGTAGGCGATGTCTGCCAGCTCGAAGAGCCCCTGGATGGTGCCATCTTCGCCGAAGGTGCCATGGAGCACGGGGAAGATGACGTCCAGCGATCCGGCGAGCGGGTTGCCGGGCTGAGCGAGCTCGATGCCGGCGCCGAGGGGCGAGGACTCCCGGAGGTGCGGGTGCGGCGGCAGCGGGGGGATGTTGAGGGGCTCGCCGCTGCGCAGGACCGCGGCCGCAGCGGCGAACTCGGCTTCAGAGCCGGAATCGGCACTGGAATCGCCGGCGCCGCTGGGCAGAGCTGGAGTCGCGAGGGGGTTCGAGTCCAGCAGGCGCTGGGCCTGGGAGCCGGTGAGCCAGCGGCCCTGCTTGTCGATGCCGATGGGGACGACGTCGTACTTGCCGCGGTCGATGGCGTTGAGGATGGAGGCGGCGGAGAGCAGCGAAACCTCGTGCTCGCCGGAGCGCCCGCCGAAGAGAATGCCGATGCGGAGTTTCTTCTTCATGGCTGTCGCTTCCAGACTACGGCAACGGACAGTGGATGCCGCGCGCGCCAGCTCGCGGGGGAATCGCGCCAGTACCTCCGTGCGGGCAAATTGCCCTAAAAAGATGCAGCAGGGAGGAATCCCGGCGGGCTGGAAACAGCGTCCTAAAACAATAGCAATCTCAGGGTTGCTGCACCCGAGGCCGAGGAACGCGAAGGGTTTTCCCAAAGGGGAAGGCCGCTTACAGCGCGAGCTCGACGAAGGTGCGTGAACCCTGAGGTTGCTTCTGTTCGTTTGGGCACCGGCGGCCTGCGGGAGGGACTCCATGGACGCAAACGGGCGGGGCGGAGCAGCGCTGGCGGGGCTGGCGATCTTGCTGCTCGCGGTGGGGTGTGGCAAAGGCCGGCAGGGGCAGCCACCAACCCAGGCACTGGTGACAAAGCCAGCGCCAGCGACACCGATCGATATTAAGCGCGCGGAGACCGGCGGGCCAATGTGGGACCCGGCCTGGGACCAGATTGTGGAACAGGCGTTGCCGGCCGAACTGCTGTCGAACGGGGTGGCGCGGGACGTGCGGCCATTTTGCCCGCGGTTCAGTGCGATGAGTGAGGCGGATCGACGCCAGTTCTGGGCCTATTTTTTCCAGGCGCTGGCGGGTGCGGAGGCCGGCCTGAAGCCGACTTCGCATGTGCGGCACGACCAGCCGGCGATGGAGGTGAGGGACCAGGTCACCGGTGTCCAAGGGCGCACCGAAGGCCTGCTGCAACTGGCGTATGAGGACCAAAAGCGCTATGGCTGCGACTTCGACTGGGAAGCGGACCGGAGGCTGCGGGCGGGCGATCCGGCGCGGACCATTCTGCAGCCGAGGAACAACCTGGAATGCGGAGTGAAGATTCTGGACCAGGAGATTGTGGTGGAGCATAAGCCGCTGCTGTCGCGGAGCGAGTACTGGTCCACGCTGCAGCCGGGGACGGTGAGCTATCGCGTCTTCGCGAAGCAGATGACGAATGTGCCGGCGGCATGCGGAGTCCACGCGAGAGCGGTGCGGCCGAGGCGGCGGCCGGGCGAAGAGAGGGCCGAAGCCGCGGCCAGGTCTTCGCCCTGAGGAGTTTCAGCGCTTGCCGCTGAAGCTGTGGATGAGGCGGCGGTCGCGTTTGCTGGGACGGCGGGAGGTCGCGGGGGTATAAATGGGGCCCAGCAGGCGCCGCTCTTCGGCGGCTTTGCGGCGTGCTTCGATGCTGGAATCGGTCTCGCGGTAGAGGGTTTGGGCGACGGCTGCAGGGCCGCGCTGCTGGCTGAGGGCGAGGACCTCAACTTCGTGCTCGCCATCTTCCTTCTGGATGCGGAGCACGTCGCCGATGCGGACCTCGCGTGCGGGTTTGGCGCGCTGGCCATTGGAGTCGATGCGGCTCATCTCGCAGGCCCTGGAGGCCTGCTCGCGGGTCTTGAAGAAGCGCGCTGCCCATAGCCATTTGTCGATGCGGACGCCGTCCATGGTTCTATCTTCTTACACTTTTTCAAGCGCCATCAAAACAGTTCCGGGAGCTTGCCGGGCGGGGCTGCAACCCTGCGGGTGGCTTACCGACTCAGAGGCTAGGTGGAAGAAGCTCCGGTTCGGCGAGGCGCATGTCCGCAGAGCGAATCGATGACTACGATGAACAAACTGATCTGCTGTGCCATGCTGGTGAGCGATCACACGAAGGCGCTGGACGCGTTCACAAAAGAGGTGAAGGACACCAAGGATGCGAGTTTTCGCGCGGTGGTGATGAAGGACAAAGCCCGTGTGGCCGCGCACAAGAACATGGCCTACGATTTGAAGAAGAAGCTGTAGGTGGCGAAGATCTTCGGCACGCTCAGCGCGTGAAGGTGAAGGCGCCGCAAACGTTGGTGGAGTTGTTCATTGCGTCCAGGGTGAGCTGCGGCGGCTTCTCGCCGGAGAAGAAGATGACCTGCAGCGAACGCCCGGAGACGGCAGTGGCCATCCATTCGGTTTGCTCTTCGCCACAGAGGGTGTTCTTGTGGAGAAACTTCTGGTCGGCGCGTACTTGCAGCCGGTAGAGGGTGCCACTGGCCGACGGATCCGAGCCGGCATCGAAAGCCCCGCTCAGCTCGGCTTTGTCGAGCGCGCGGGTGCGCACGATGGTGAAGGTGAGGAAGTTGATGGCGATCTTCTGGCCGGAGAGGGCGATGTCGCCGGTGATGGTGCGGGCATTCTGGCTGGATGCGCGCCACATGCCCTGCTCGGGCGCGGCCTGCTGCTGGGCGGCGAGGCTGAGGCTGAGGAGGAAGAGGACGGCGGGGCGGAGGTAGAGGCGCATTGAGTTAAGGGTACATGGAGTGGGGTGGCGCCCGGCGCAATCGACGTGATATCATCGGTGTATATCACGGGGAGATTGGCGATGAGGACTTTGGTGGATTTGCCGGAGCGGGAGTTGGAGCAGTTGACGGCTTTAAGCCGCTCCAGGAAAACCTCACGCGCGGAGTTGATTCGGCGGGCGGTGGCTGGGTACCTGGCGCAGAACCGGGCGGGGATTGAGGACTCGTTCGGGCTGTGGAAGGGGCGCGGCGAAGATGGCCTGAAGTACCAGGAGAGGCTGCGGAACGAGTGGGAACGATGAGCCGGCTGTTCGACACCAACATCCTGATCGACCACCTGAATGGGATCAAGAGGGCGACGAAGGAGATTCAGGCGAGCACCGATCCGGCAATCAGCGTGATTACGTGGATTGAGGTGATGACCGGGGCCGAGAACAAGGCGCAGGAGGCAATCCTGCGCGCGTTTCTGACGAACTTCGAATGCCTGCCGGTGACGAACGCGGTCGCGGAACGGGCGGCGGAGGATCGGCGGGTGAGACGGATCAAACTACCGGACGCGATTATTCTGGCGACCGCGGAGACGGCGGGGCGGACATTGGTGACGCGGAATGTGAAGGATTTTCCGGCGGGGACGAGCGGGGTGCGGGGGCCGTACCGGATTTGAGACGATTTGGCGGGAAGAGGAAAGCAGGCAGTCGTTCCGGCTGTGCCTGCACTCCGGCCTTCGGCAGAGAGGAAGCGCCTTTCGGCGCGGCTTTTGAGGCACGGCTGAAGCCGTGCCCTTCCGGATCGGGTCCCGGCTTAGAGTTGCGCGGCGGCAATCCCACATCTCAAAAGCGAGATGTGGGGCACCCGGCACCCGGCGACCGTTGTCAGGGCACTGTGAATCGGACCGTGCCTTGAAAGTACTGAGGCTTGCCATAGCGAACTAATGGACGAAACGTCCACTGCTTCAATGCCTCATTTATCGCAAGCACGCCACCCGTTAGGGTGCCGGGGGCATGGAAGCTTGCGCCGGCGACCTTGCCGTTTTCATCGACACTTACCAGGGCTTCAATGACGGTTCCTGACTTGAGGTCTGCGGGCCATTGAGGTTCGACAATCTTGGTAGCCAAACTTCGCACTTCCGCATCGGTCAATTGCGGAAGCGGGACTCCAATCTTCGTCTCAAAGGCGAAGCCAAGGCCGCCGTCTATCTGCACAGGATTCCCGTTCTGGTCCAGGGTCGGTTTCAATTTCCAGTGAGCCACTTGCTCGCGTACGAAATCCGAGATTTCTCCATTGTCCGAGTTCAGTGGCCATACCTCGCGAACCTGCCCATTCTTATCAACCGAGATATAAGCCGCGGTCCGGCCGCGCACATTGCCCGAGCGGACCGGAGGCCAGACCATCGGAGGGTTGCTGGCGGTCAGTTGCTCCAATTGCGCAGAGGTGACCTGCGCCGATTCAAACGAGTTGTCGTCGCGATTCAGAGGGGTGAAGACGTTTGCTGAATTGGCTGCCTTCGACTCCTCCTCGAGCAGCGTTACGGCACCAACGAGCGTTGTCCCGGATTCTGGATCGTCAACGAATTTGCCAGGAAACTGCTTCTTGCCGAATCGACGGTAGTCGTGGAATTCCATGGAGTATCGCGGACTACCGTAAAACTTGATCATTCCTTCGCCGTCAAAGCAGACGTTCGAAAACACATCCGCCGCGCGGTCTCCCGAACCCAACTTTGCCTGCGTCCGCGCGCAAGCATCCGACTTGGCTCCGTTGGGCATAGTGATCTGTTCAATCTGCATGCCGGAGGCCGACCATGCGGTCGCATCGGGAACGGGGTCGAACGCGGCCATGACAAAACTGTTCAGCCATAGAGGGAGGTAATCCCCTTGGTCTTCTTCGGTCTTCTTGCCGGCTGCCACAACGATGGTCTGGTGCGATCCATCCTTCGAGGTCACCTCGCGACGCCATTGCTGAGGTGACACCCACCATTCCTCGATTGCTCCTTGATAGGGTGACTGCGGGTTTTCCGGCTCGCTCACCGAGATCCTTATATGAAACGGTTGCGAGCCCGGTTCCGTGAGCGAGGACTTCTGCAGAGCCTTGGTGAGGACATCCTTCATCGGTGCAGAAGTCCGTCGGATTTGGCAGTTCGCGCCCAGGAGTGAGCCCACTAATAGCGCGCCGATCACAACCAATTTCTTCATGCCGCAAATCTATCAGAGACCGCGACCGACTACGGGTAAATTCTGTTCAAGGTTCTGGCGAAGGGGATGGTTTCGCGGACGTGGTCGAGGCCGCAGATCCAGGCTACGGCGCGTTCGATGCCCATGCCGAAGCCGCTGTGGGGGACGGAACCGTAGCGGCGGAGGTCCAAGGTACCACTCGAAGGCGGCCAGGGGCAGGTTGTGCTGCTCGATGCGCGACTTGAGGAGTTCGTAGGAGTCGACGCGCTGGCTGCCGCCGATGATTTCGCCGTAGCCCTCGGGAGCGAGCACGTCGACGCAGAGGGCCTTGGTGGGGTCGGCGGGGTCGGGCTGCATGTAGAAGGCCTTGGAGGCGGCGGGATAGCGGTGGATCATGACGGGCTTGTCGAACTGCGAGGAGATGTAGGTTTCGTCGGGTGAGCCGAGATCGTCGCCATAGACGTGCGGGGCTTCGAGCTTGCCTTCTGCGAAGGCGCGTTCGAGCATGGCGTGGGCTTCGTCGTAGGACAACCGGGGGAAACGATTCGTGGCCCGAATGGTGCCAGCGACTGTGGCAGGTTGAGAGGGTTGCAGGTCCTTCGACTGCGGCGCTAAAGCGCCTTCGCTCAGGATGACAGCCTCGTTTTTGCTGGCCAGAGGAACCGCAGGTCCTTCGACTGCGCCCTTCGACTCACTGCGTTCGCTCAGGATGACACTTTCATTTGGTGAGGAGGGCTCGGCGGGGGCGATGACGGCTTCGAGCTTGGCGATGTCGCGGCCGATGACTGTGAGGTCGGCGCGGTGGTTGCTAAGGACGGTGGTGACGATGTGGATGAGGAAGGCTTCGGCGAGGTCCATGTCGCCTTCGAGGTCCATGAAGGCGACCTCGGGCTCGATCATCCAGAACTCGGTAAGGTGACGGCGGGTCTTGGATTTTTCCGCGCGGAAGGTGGGGCCGAAGCTGTAGACCTTGCCCAGTGCGAGCGCGGTGGCTTCGACGTAGAGCTGGCCGGACTGGGTGAGGAAGGCGGGGTCGCCGAAGTAGTCGAGTTCGAAGAGCGTGCTGGTGCCCTCGCAGGCGGCGGGCGTGAGGATGGGCGGGTCGGTGCGGATGAAGCCGTGGGTGTCAAAGTACTCCTGCGCCGCGCGCATGATGGTGGCTCGGATGCGCAGGATGGCCGACTGGCGCGGAGTGCGCACCCACAGGTGGCGGTGCTCCATGAGGAAGTCGGTGCCGTGCTCCTTGAGCGAAATGGGGAAGGGCGTCGCCTCGGGGACCAAATGGACGATTTCGACGTTCTCGACGTCGAGTTCGAAGCCGGAGGGCGCGCGCGAGTCGGCGCGGACGCGGCCGGTTACGATGACAGAGGACTCCTGGGTGAGGGATTTGACGCGCTCGAAGACTTCCGGCGGCACGGCGGCTTTGGGCACAATGCCCTGGATGGTGCCGGTGCCGTCGCGGAAGATGGGGAAGAGCAGCTTGCCGCTCTCGCGCTTGTTGTAGAGCCAGCCGCGGAGGGCGACGCGTTCGCCTGCGTGAGCGGCAAGAGTGGAAATGGTGGCGATGGGGGCGGGGTTTCCTGTATTTGTAACTGCGATTGGTTCGTTTGTGCTCATGGATGGACTACTTTCGTTCAATTCTGGTTACATATTTGGCGCACTACGCGTGGATTGCCGGTCGGCGAGGGTGCGCAGGGCGTTCTCGGCTTTGCGGGCGATGGATTCGACAGGGTCGTCGCGATCGCAGGCAACTTCGAGGATGCCGGGGGTGGTGGGGGCAAGCGAGGCCAGGCCGGGTGCGACGGCGTTCCAGTCGATGGTGCCTTCGCCCGGCCAGAGGTGCTCGTCCTTCATGTCGACGTGAGGGGCGAGCGGGCCGTGGTTGTCGTGCAGGTGGAGCTGGGCGATGCGCGGGCCGAGCAGTTCGATGGCGGCAGCCAGGCCAGAGTCCGCGGGCGCGCCGGTAGCGGGCTGGGCGAGGTGGAGGTGGCCAAGATCGAGGGCTACGTCGACGCGGTCGAAGTGGCCGGCGCGAAGGATGTAGAGCAGGTGCTCCGGGGTGGCGACTTCGTTTTGCAGGTTTTCCAGCAGCAGGCGGATGCCGAGCGGCGAGGCGAAGGCCTTCAGGTGCTCGATGGCGGTGAGCGAGTGCTCGATGGCGGGCTCGTCCCAGGCAGTGTCGCGCAGGCCGAGGTGGAGGACGGCGTCGGCGAAGGGGACCTGCTCGGCGCACTCCAGCGCGCGCTTGACCTCATCCATGGCGGCGATGCGGTGGGACTTCTCGGAGGAGATCAAATTCAGGTTCGCGGCGACGTGGCGCGACCATTGGGCGTCGGCGCGATCGGAGAGATAGATGGGCTGGTGGAGGACGGCGCGGACGTTGTTGGAGCGGAACCAGGCCGCGATCTCGCGCACCGACTCGGCGTCGGTGTAGTCGAAGTGGTGGCGCGCGGCGCAGACTTCAATGGTCATAGCCTCGCCAGCGTGGGCGGCGGCGTCGCGAAGGGCGTCCAGGAGGCCGGGGTGCAGGCGGTGCTGGAAGAAGGCGTAGGTGGAGAGTCCGGGTTGCATGGGTTGCGTTAAGGGTACAGCAGAGGGGTAGCTCGCGGGGTTGCCGGTGGGTAGAATCGGGACGCGGAATGTTCCAGCGGGGGATTGCGATGAATCTTGTGCGGGTAGTAGTCGCGGCGAGTGGTCTGGTGTGGTTTGGAGTGGCAGGGGCTGCACAGACGGCGCCGGCATCGGCGCAAGCACCTGCGGCGGCCCCGGCGCCTCCGCCGGTGAAGACTGAGGCGGCACTGGCAACGTTGCAGGCGAAGATGATGGATTGGGCCCAGTTGAACCACTTCAAGGCACAGGACGAAGCGTTGGCGCCGCCAGCGGCGGGGGAGCAGCGCGTGGTGTTCTTTGGGGATTCGATTACCGAAGGCTGGCGTGGTGATTCGTTCTTTCCCGGCAAACTGTATGTGAACCGCGGGATCAGCGGGCAGACCACGGAGCAGATGGTGGTGCGCTTCCACCAGGATGTGGTGAACCTGCACCCGGCGGTGGTGGTGATCTTGGCAGGGACAAACGACATTGCGGAGAACACGGGGCCGATGACGCCGGAGATGACGCTGGACAACTTTCGCGCGATGGCGGAGATGGCGCGGGCGAACGGGATCCGGCTGGTGGTGGGATCGATTCCGCCCGCAGCCGATTTCTTGTGGCATCCGGGACTGGAGCCAGCCGCGAAGATTCAGGCGCTGAACCAGCGGCTGG
This sequence comes from uncultured Acidobacteriaceae bacterium, assembly GCA_963764735.1. Taxonomy (GTDB): domain Bacteria; phylum Acidobacteriota; class Terriglobia; order Terriglobales; family Acidobacteriaceae; genus Edaphobacter. The sequence goes on along the minus strand of CAVXTS010000002.1, from coordinate 1,635,314 downwards.
AGGCGTGGTGCCGGAGCGAAGGGATTGTGTGGGTGGATTACTACTCGGCGCTGGCGGACGCAAATGGAGCGATGAAGCCGGGGTTGAGCCAGGATGGCGTGCATCCGACCGCGGCAGGGTATGCGTTGATGGAGCCGCTGGCACAGGTGGGCATCGATAAGGCGCTGGCGAAGAAATAAACTTGAGCGCTTCGCTTTTTGCTTTGCTGTGCGTCTATCCACAGTGACAAGTCAACTGAGCTCAATCAGGAAGGTGGCGCTGAGCCTCGCCTGCGTGATGACGATTGTTGCGCCTGCGACACAAGCGCAAAAGGCGCCGGACTGGCAGACGGCGGCGGGCGGCAAGATGGCGTTCGAGGTGGCATCGGTGCGGCCGAAAGCTGCGGGTACTCCGTACGACTACAGCACCAATGTCGACCTCGACGGCTCCGACTACTTTCGCTACGCCGGCGGCGTTGTGAAAACCAACGGCCTGCTGGCGAATTACATTCTGTTCGCGTACAAGATCGCGGATGCGAGCGAGTATCCCCGGCTTCTGGCCCAACTGCCGAAGTGGGCGCAGACTACGGAGTTTCAAGTTGAGGCGCGACCGGCGGGCAAGCCGACCAAGGACCAGATGCGGCTGATGATGCAGACTTTGCTCGCCGACCGCTTCGGACTGAAGGTCCACGCGGAGACGCAGCACCTTCCCATATATGCGCTGGTGCTCGACAAGCCGGGTGAACCAGGGCCGCAACTGCAGCCGCATCCCGACGACGGACTCTGCAATGTGGTGCCCGGCCAGATCGCGACGGCCGAGTCAAGCGGTTCTCGGTCAGCGCCTGTGCCGTCGTGTCAACCGATCGTTTGGCCGGCGGATAACGGCATGGTGCACCTGCGAATCGATGATTGGACGATGGAGCAGATCGCCGGGGAGTTGGCGAGGGACGCCCCGCTGATGGGAGGTCTGGATCCTCGGCCCATCGTGGATGAGACGGGGCTGAAGGGAAGCTTCGACATCGACGTTAAGTTTCTTCGCCCGTCGCGGAAACCGCAGCCGGTGGGCGCGGACGGCGAGGCTGAAGCACCGGGGCCGACGTTTGTGGAGGCGTTGAAGAATCAGGCCGGGTTGAAGCTGGTGAAGCAGACGGGACCGGTCGACGTGCTGGTCGTGGATCATGTCGAAATGCCTTCGGAAAATTAGCTACGCCGAGAACGATCACGGGGAAGGGAGTTTCTGGGATGGCAGCCAGGTTTTGCTCGTTCGCGTTCAGTCGCCTCCTGGTTGTCGCGATTGTTGTGCCGGCGATCGCGCGGGCGCAGACGGTTCCTGCGTGGCAGGGGGCGGCGGGCGGCAAGATGGCGTTCGAGGTGGCGTCGGTGCGGGAGGACCTGTCTGGGAAATGGGTGCCTCCGCCGTTTTCCTTCGACGCGGATGATGACTTCAAGGACACGGGCGGCCTGTTTACGGCGGATGCAAATGTGGCGACGTATATCAGCTTCGCCTACAAGCTACCCATCCAGTACAACCTGCTGGCGGGACTGCCGGACTGGGCGAAGAAGGAGAACTTTGCCATCCAGGCGCGGGCGGCGGCCCATCCGACCAAAGACCAGATGCGGCTGATGATGCAGTCTCTGCTGGAGGATCGCTTCAAACTGGCGCTGCATTACGAGACCGAGGAGCGGCCGGTGCTGGTGATGACGCTGGCCAAGCCGGGAAAGCTGGGCCGGGGGCTACGATTGCATGCGGACGGCCCGGCGTGCGACGTGGTTAAGCCTCGCCCGCAAGGCGCGGCCGTCACCTTCGATATGTTTCCCTGCCGCCTGCTGCTCGCGATCAACCAGGCGGACGGAACGATGCTGGTGGGAGCGCGCGATACGACGGTGGAGCTGATGGACGCCTTCTTTGATAACGTAGGCCACCTCGGCCGTTTCGTCGTGGACCATACAGAGATCCATGGGGCGATCGATTTCTCGATGGAATATACGCCGGAGCCGAAGAGCGCACCGGCGGCGGTCGTAGACGGCCAGACTGATTTGCTGGGGACGAGCTTTGCGGAAGCGATCCGCGAGCAGCTGGGGTTGAAGCTGGAGCCGGCAAAGGCTTCGGTGCCAGTTCCCGTGATCGATCACGTGGAGATGCCTTCGGAAAACTGAGGCGGGCGAGTTTTCGGCGCTCCGGAGAGACTAGGGGGATTCTTCGCTGCGCTCAGAATGACAAACGGAAAACAGACAACAGCAGAAGAAGCAGATTCCCTTCGGGAATGACAAACACAGAGGCGCGACCGATCCGGTCAGTAGCCAGCGGCTTTGCCGAAGGTGTGGCGCTGGTCGTGGCCGCCGAGGAGGGTGCCGGTCTTGGGGTCGATGTAGATCATTTCGCTGTCGCCCCAGACGCCGGGGTTGTGTTCGTCAGCTTCGTTTTCGCGCTTCACGGTGTAGCCGGTGGCGCGGAGCTTGTCGACAACATCAAGCGGGAACGCCTTCTCGACTTGCAAAATGTCCGGCAAGTATTGGTGGTGGAAGCGCGGCGCGTCGGCGGCCTGCTGGACATTGAGGCCGTTGTCCAGGATTGAGATGATGTCGTTGGCGACGGTGGTGATGATGGTGGCTCCACCGGGTGAGCCGAGGACGAGCAGCGGCTTGCCGGGCTTGCATTGCAGGCTGGGGCCGGGGCGGCACTGTTCGGGCTGGACGATGATGGTGGGCGTCATGGCGGAGAGCGGGCGCTTGCCGGGTGCGATGGCGTTGTTGGCGCTTTGGATGAGGCCGAACTGGTTGGGAACGCCGGGCGCGGAGGTGAAGTCGTCCATCTCGTCGTTGAGCAGGAAGCCGAGCGAGCCGGCGGTAACGCCCGAGCCGAAGAGATTGTTGAGCGTGTAGGTGTTGGCGACGGCGTTGCCTTCCGAATCTACAACCGAGAAATGGGTCGTCTGAGTTGACTCATGCGCGGGCGCCGCGGGCGCGGGCGGCGGGGGCAGGAAGCCGTCGGGGCGCTTGAGCGTGGCCGAGGGCGAGGGCGCGACGGGCTGGATCGACGCGCGCCAGGCGGCGGCGTAGGCCGGTGCGATCATCTGCTGGACGGGCATCTGCACGAAGTCGGGGTCGCCGAGGTAGTCGGCGCGGTCCTTGTAGGCACGGCGGAAGGCTTCGACGATGAGGTGAACCTGATCAGGCGTGCGGTCGCCCATCTTGCCGAGATCGTAGCCGGAGAGGATGTTGAGGATCTCCAGCAGGACGATGCCGCCGGAGGATGGGGGCGGAGCGGTGACGATGTCGTAGCCGCGATAGCTGCCGGCGAGTGGCGTGCGGTCCTTGACCTGGTATGCGGCCAGATCGGCGGTGGTGATGAGGCCGCCGCCTTTCTGGATGGATGCGGCGAGTTCGGCGGCCATCGCGCCGCTGTAAAAGGTCTTCGGGTCGGCGGCGATGCGGGTGAGCGTGGTGGCGAGCTCGGGTTGCGTGAAGCGGTCGCCGGCTTTGTAGAAATTGCCGTCGCGCTGGAAGATGCGGCGGGAATCGGGGAAGGCGGCGACGTTCCTGGCGTTGGCGAGGGATCGTGCCTCCTCGGCGGAGAGGATGTAGCCCTGGCGCGCCAGGCGGATAGCGGGGGCCATGACGCGGGCGAGGCCGAGGTGGCCGTAGGTCTTCTCTGCGTAGACCAGGCCGGCGACGGTGCCGGGAACGCCGATGGATTTATAGCCGAGGGTGGATGCGCCGGGAATGACCTTGCCTTGCGGGTCGAGGTACATGCCGGCGGTGGCGGCTGCGGGGGCTTGTTCGCGGTAGTCGACGAAGTGGGCGGCGCCGGTGTGCATGCGGATGAGCATGAAGCCGCCGCCGCCGAGGTTGCCGGCCTGAGGAAAGACGACGGCGAGGGAGAATCCGACGGCGACCGCGGCGTCGACGGCGTTGCCGCCGGCCTTCAGGATTTCGAGGCCGGCGTCGGAGGCGTCGTGGTGGATGCTGACCACCATGGCGTGCTGCGCGCGGGTGGGCGGCGGGCTGACGATGGCGTAGGGATTGGGCTGATTTGCCGTAGGGGCCTGAGCCAGAACCGAGCTGGCCGACAGTGCGAGAATGAAGGCGCGCATGACTAGACTCCAGTGCAGACAGAATACTTGGCCGGCTGCTGGCAAGGAAATCTGCGCCGGGTGGGGAACTTTTCCGGGGACCTGGCTGCTGTTCCAGTCTTGCGTCGAGTGTCCAATCGCGCCCGTCTCCTGAGTGGACGGGGGACTCAGGCAGCGCTGCGCAGATGCGGTTTGCGCGTGAGCAGGTAGATCATGCCGATGACGGCGAAGAGGGTGACCATGCCGGCGAGACCCAGGATGCGCAGGACGGAGACGGAATAGCGGCCGACGACGGGGTTGTAACTGCAGCAGTAGAGAATGATGAGGTCTACGGGGTTGCTGATGTGGTGGGCCGAGGCGTCCAGCAGGGCCAGGCGCAGGTCGCGGGCCGGGTAATCGATGCCGGAGAGGTATTTGGACAGCCGGCCCTCGGGGGTGGCAAACATGATGACGCTGGAGTGCGCGTACTGGTCGAGCTTGCCGTCGGGGCCGGGGACGAGCACGTAATGGAAGCCGGTGGCGCCGCTGAGGGCGGCGATGCTGGGCGGCTGTGCGGTAAGGAAGTGGATGGCCGGCGCGGCTGAGGCGGGTGCGTTCATCTCGGTGAGGAACTGCTGCTTTTCCGTGCGCGCGTCAGCGGGAGTGTCGGTGGGGTCAATGCTGGCGATGATGACGTCGTAGTCTTTGCCGGCGGTGAGGGTGGTCTGGCTGAGGCCTATGGCCAAGCCGTGCAGCACCTGGGGACAGAGCATGATGCAGCGATAGTAGACCAGGGCGAGTACCACCGGCCGGCCGGAGAAGAATGCGGAGAGCGGTGCGGTGCGGCCAGTCTCGTCGGTGAAGATTGCGCTGAGCGGCAGGGTCTGGCCGAGGCGCTGTTCCAGGCCGGCGTTGGCGAGATAGGAGGGAAGCTGCTGTGCGGTGGCTCCCATGGGCTGATCGGCGGAGTAGGCCGAGGCCGGGGCCTGCGCGAAGAGCGGTGCGGTGAGTAACGCTGCGAGCAAGCTGGAAGCGAGAACGTGCCCGGTCCGGAAAGACGCCATCAAAACTCCTCGGAGCGACGGGCCGGCGGGCGGAATGCCGCGGGGGGAGCCGTCACTTCCATAGTAAACAGGTTAGGCGGAGCGGCACGGAGCGGTGATGCGCTGGCTCCTGGCCGTTGTTGTGAATTCCCGATTTTGGCGGGAGATTCGACCGGAACGCAGGCTAACATCATGTAGATGGCTACGCGTGTACGGTCGTATTCGAAGATCAACCTGGGGCTGGCGATTGGGCCGGTGCGGGCGGACGGCTTTCACGGGCTGGCGACGCTGTACCAGACGTTGGCGCTGCACGATATGGTGACGGTGGAGGCCAGGGGCACAGGGCACGGAAAACAGGGAACAGTCGGCGGCTGTGGACCCGCACCTCAAGAGCGAAATGAGGAGTACCCAAGCTCAGGCGAAGCCAGGATTTTGCTGACGTCGAATCATCCGGGCGTGCCGGTGGACGAGCGGAATACAGCGTGGAAGATGGTGTCACGGGCGTTGGCGCGGATGGGCGTGGCGGCCGAGGTGAAGATTCACATTCAGAAAGAGTTGCCGGTGCAGGGCGGGCTGGGGGCGGGGTCGGCGAATGCGGCGGCGGCGCTGATTGGGCTGGAACGGGAGTTGGGGTTCGCGCTGCCGGAGGCGGAACGGATGGAGCTCGCGGTGGAGGTGGGCTCGGATGTGCCGCTGTTCCTGCTGGGCGGCGCGGTGCTGGGGATGGGGCGAGGCGAGCGGGTGATGGAGATGCCGGACCTACCGGCGACTGCATGCGTGATTGCCGTGCCCGAGGTTGGGGTGTCCACACCGCGGGCATTTCAGGAGTGGGATGGGCTATGCAGGGAACAGGGGACAGGGAAAAGGGAACAGGGAACAGAAGCCGGCGAGTTGACTTCGGATGCCGGACCCGATAGGCTAGAGGAGTTGAGTCACGTTTACGCGTCTGTTTTTGGGGTTGACCCTGGTTTTGGGGTTGGACTCCAGCCAGAGCGGACGGCTGACACATCCGGTATTGTTCATGACCGCCAAGGTAACTCCAACTCTGAGACAAAACAGGGTGGTTTAGAGGAGCCAAGTTTCACCTCTGAACAGGGCAGTCGATGGAATGATCTGGCCGGGAATACTCTTCTCGCGCTTGTCCGCACCGGGATCGAAAACGACTTTGAACAGGTCGTCTTTCCTCAGTATCCCCTCCTGCGTGAAATCAAGCACGAATTGATGGGACCACCGGCTGACGGGCTTCGCGAAGGCCGTCCGGATGACTTGAGCGGCAAGGCTTTGTACGCTGCGCTCTCAGGTTCAGGCTCTGCTCTGTTCGGACTTTACCGGTCCGAGGCGGATGCAAGGGCAGCTCAACAGCGTGTCCAAGCTTCTGGCTGCAAGGCGATCCTGACGGAAACCTTGCCGAGAGCGGAATATTGGCGCACGATGTTCGCAGAGTGATGCATCTGCCAGCGCGGCCTCGGCTGCGATGGGACCGGTAGGGAACGCCGGAGACGCACTTTCACTGGGCGATCGACTAACGGTAGGTCAAGTGCCTTTGACGCACTTTGTCCAGGTTCGAATCCTGGTCGCCCAGCCAAAAAGTCGACGCCGCGGGACACTCAGAGACGCGAACGAGCAACTTAGGGTTCTTTTGGCGGCAGCAATGTGCCGCGGAAGTTGGATGGAATTTCGAGTCCGCGAAACTGGCGGACGGAGAAGTGAGAAGTTTGAAGGGCCAGTCTCAAGAAATTCGATTTGTCGATTTCTTTGTATTTCGCAGGGCGAAGTAACGGGCGCCGCAACAAGGCGCACGAAGACAACAGCAGCAGGAGCTATTCAAGGTCAACCAACCTGGAGGGTTTCGACGTGAACAACCAAGACACGACTGCGGTCCTTTCCCCTATTTCGGAGCAGGCTGACGAGAACGAAAAAAGCTCGCAGCCTGCACCAAAGCCCGGCGCCGATGGCGCGAAGCCAGCGGGCGAAACGCCCAAGGCTGCTCCCGAGGGAGCAAAACCGGTTACGGAGCGGAAGCGCTCTCCGAAGCTGAGCGAAGACAAGCGCTTCAAGATTTTCTGCGGATCCTCGAATCGCGCGTTGAGCGAAGAGGTCTGCAAGTTTGTGGGCGTGCCGCTGGGCGAGAGCAAGCTGCAGCGGTTTGCCGATGGCGAGGTTTATTTTCAGCTGCTGGAAAACGTGCGTGGCGTGGATGTGTTTGTAGTTCAGCCAACGTGCCGCCCGGTGGATGAGCATTTGATGGAACTGCTGATCATGATTGACGCGCTGAAGCGCGCATCGGCAGGGAGAATTACGGTTGTGATGCCGTATTACGGCTACGCGAGGCAGGACCGCAAGGATCGGCCGCGGGTAGCGATTACGGCAAAGCTGGTGGCGGATCTGCTGAGCACGGCCGGTGCAAACCGGGCCCTGCTGGTGGATCTGCACGCGGCGCAGATTCAAGGGTTTTTCAACATCCCGGTAGATCACCTGTTTGCCAGCCCGGTTCTGGTGGGCTACTTCAGGGAGCTGGGACTACCCGATTTGACTGTGGTTTCGCCGGATGCGGGAGGCGTGGAGCGGGCGCGCTTTTTCGCGAAGAAGCTGGAAGTACCGTTGGCCATCGTGGACAAGCGGCGGACCGACATGAATGTGACCGAGGTGATGAACGTGATCGGCGACGTGGAAGGCCGCACGTGTTTGATCCTGGACGACATCATCGATACCGCCGGGACGCTGGTGGGAACGGTGGACGCGCTGCTGGCGCAGGGCGCGAAGAAAGTTTACGCGTGCGCTTCGCACCCGGTGCTGTCGGGCCCGGCGGTGGAACGCATTGCGGCGTCAAGGCTGGAAGAATTGGTGGTGACCAACACCATTCCGCTGCGCACGGAAGCGCTGCAGGTGCCGAAGATCAAGGTGCTTTCGATTGCCGGGCTGCTGGGCCGCGCCATCGAGAGCATTCACATGGAGACCAGCGTGAGTACGCTGTTCAATTGAGAAAGTTGTTAGTTGATGGTTGTTAGTTGTTAGTTGAAAGACAAAACGTAGTGCGAGAGTCAGCGGCAAAACAGTTGTTAGTTGATGGTTGTTAGTTGTTCGTTGAAAGACAAAACGTAGTGCGAGATTCAGCGGCAAAGCCGCAAAGGGAGCGAAGGCCTTTAGCTAATGGCTAGAAGCTAATAGCTAGTAGCTGTCCTTCGTGCCCGAAAGGAAGATTCAATCATGGCAGCAACCTCGAATATTTCCGCCGTCGTCGCCACTCGCCGCGAGGGCAAGTTCAACAAGAATGCAGCTCGCCGGGTGCGCGCGGCAGGCAGGATTCCCGCGGTCGTCTACGGGGCTGGGCAGGAGTCTGTGGCCGTCAGCGTAGACCCACGGGTGATTACCAAGATTCTGCACTCGGACTCCGGCCACAACACCATCTTCGATCTGGATGTCAGCGGGGCGGGCCTGGTGAAGGCGATGGTGGTGGACTGGCAGCATGATCCGATCAAAGGCGCGCTGCTGCATATCGACCTGAAGCGCATTGCGATGGATAAGGCGATGCAGGTCTCGGTGCCGATCCAGTTGATTGGCGTGCCGGTTGGCGTGAAGGCGGAGGGCGGCATTCTGGAGCATGTGCTGCGCGAGGTCGAGATTGAGTGCTTGCCTGGCGATATTCCGGGCCACCTGGATGTGGATGTGTCCGCGCTGGCGCTGCATGGTTCGGTGCACGTCTCCGACCTGCCGCACTCGGACAAGATCAAGTTCCTGACGGACGAGGGCCTGACGGTCGCACACGTCGCGGCGATCAAAGAAGAGGTTGTGGAGGCAGAGGCAGTCGATGCAACCGCTGTTCCGACTGAGCCCGAAGTTGCAAAGAAGGGCAAGGGCGAGGCGGAGGCTGCACCGGATGCCAAGACAGACGCCAAGGCAGCAGATGCCAAGGCCGATGCCAAGGCAGACGATAAGAAGGGCAAGAAGTAGAAAGAAGCAATTGCTGGTTGCCAGGTACTGGTTGCTAGTGAAGACAGAGGACTACGCGGCGTGAAACTGATCATCGGTCTCGGCAACCCCGGCATCGAGTATCAATTCACCCCGCACAACGCCGGTTTTCTTGCGATGGATCGGATTGCGGAATATTGCAATGTGACCGTAGCGAATCGCCGGGGCAGGGCGCTTACGGCGAAGGCGATGCTGGCAGGGCAGGAAGTGCTGCTGGCGAAGCCGGAGACGTACATGAACCTGAGCGGGCTGTCGGTAGCCGCGCTGGTGCGTGAGTTCGAGATTCCGATTCCGTCGCAAGACGTGCTCGTGATCTACGACGAACTGGACCTGCCGCTGGGCACGCTGCGCATACGCGAGCGCGGCTCGGCCAACGGGCACAATGGAGCGATTTCGGTCTCCGGCGCGCTGGGTACGGAGGAGTGGTTAAGGATCCGCATTGGGGTGGGCAAACCATCCCTGGCGGATGGCAGAGAGATCAAGTCGGGCGGCACGGATTATTTGCTAAGCCCGATGCGGAAGCAGGAGCTTGCGGTGCTGGATGAAGTGCTGGACCGGGTACGCATGGCGGTCGAGGCAATACTCACCAGGGGACCTGGTCCGGCGATGAGTGAGTTCAATAGGAGCGAGTTGTAAGTTGTCAGTTCCCAGTCGTCAGTTGGAAGACAAAGCGCAGATGGTCGATCGGTCGGTTCTCAACTGAGAACTGGCAACTGAGGACTTTCGAGTCAAACATTCCAGACCGGGTTGGCAGAAGATACGCCGGCACGGTGCGAAGCAGAACTTCGCAGAAAGAAGTAACCGAATGAATCGTACCTACGAAATCATGTTTATCGTCCGTCCGGATGTTGAGGAAACCGATCTCGACAAGTTGATCGAGGGCTTCTCCGGCAACATCACGTCGGGCGGCGGTGAGGTGAAGGGCGTTGAAAAGATGGGACGCCGCCGGCTGGCCTACACCGTGCGCAAGTTCAACGACGGCTTTTACGTGTTGCTGACGGTCGCGGCTCCAGGGAGCCTGATTGGCGAGATTGAGCGCCGCCTGCGCGTCTCCGAGCCGGTGATCAAATTCATCACGGTGCGGATGGACGAGGAAGAGAAGCGGCTGGCCAAGGTGAAGGCCCTGCGCGACTCGCGCGTGAAGCGCAGCGCACAGCCGATCGCTCCGCAGTCTGCTCCGGCCCCTGCGGCCCCTGCGGCCGACGCGCCCGGAGCATCCGCAGCCGCGGAAACGCCGGCTGCCGCAGCGCCCGCCGAACCGGCAGCGAAGGCCGCCGAGCCGGCCGCAGCCGCGGTCTAAGCTGCGTACACGCGATTCGGTTCAACGGTCGAAATCCCGGGGCTCAGGCCCTTGATTCTATCGATCCTTTACCGCTTGAAACCCAGGGCTGAAGCCCTCGGCTAACGAGCCCAGAGCTACTCCTGAAAGTCAGGAATGAGAGGGAATAAACATGGCTGACGAAACCAGCACGCCGCAATCCGCACCAGAGTCCGCACCCGCAGCCCCCGAAGCAAGAGCAGCACGGCCCTACACTCCCCGTCCCGCCTATGCGGGTCCGGGTGGTCCGCGTCCTCCGCGTCCAGCGGGTGGACCAGGTGGTCCGGGCGGTCCTGGTGGGCCGGGCGGACGGAAGTTCTTCCGCCGCAAGAAGGTCTGCAAGTTCTGCACCGAGAAGATTGACGCCATCAGCTACCGCGACGTTCGGCTGCTGCAGGGCTTTGTCGCGGAGCGGGGCAAGATTGTTCCGCGCCGTTTGACCGGCGTCTGCACCCGTCACCAGCGCAAGGTCTCGCAGGCCATCAAGCAGTCGCGCAACATCGCCCTGCTGGCATTTGCCGCGCGCTTCTAAAAGCAGCTTGTCGCCGTCAGCTTTTAGCCGTGAGCTAGAAGCTGAAAGGCGAAAGCGAACAGCTCATCCGCGAACGGCGGAACGGAATTTCGGAGAATTGCCATGGAAGTGATACTGAAGGAAGACGTCAACAAGCTGGGCCATCGCGGCGATGTGGTGAAGGTCGCGGACGGCTATGGGCGCAACTACCTGCTGCCGGGAAAGCTCGCCATCCAGGCGACCCCTGCGAACAAGGCGGTGATCGAGCAGATGAAGGGCTCGGCGATCCGCAAACTGGCCAAAGAAAAGGTCGAGTCGGAGGGGCTGGCGAAGCAACTGGAGGCCGTGGAATTGGTCTTCACGCGCAAAGTGGGCGAGAACGATCACCTGTTTGGTTCGGTCACGTCCGGCGACATTGCGCACCAGCTCGAAGAGAAGGGCTACACCATCGATCGGCGCAAAATCTCGCTGGAGGAGCCGCTGAAGTCGCTGGGCGAGTTCCATGTGCCCATCAAGCTGCACCGCGAGGTGACTTCGCACCTGAAGGTTACAGTGAAGGGCGAAGAGACGGAAGCGACGACCGAACCGGCAGCGTAAGGCCCGGCCAGAAGACTGGCCGGCGGACGGGGTTAGTTGACTGATCCGTCTTGCGGTTGGGCCTGGAACCGACCCGATGCGAGTACGCCTGGGGTATGGGACCGTCCCGCTTTTGCGCCGGACGGCAGAGACGGCTTTCGCTGATCGATCCCCCTTTTTGCGGGGGTCGATGTGCGTAAGCCGCCTTTTGTTAGGGCTTGAGTTCTGGTGCCCCGGTATTTTTGACGAGCTCTAGGTGCGCCCTGCCGGCGAGATCGGCGAGCGCTACTCGTACTTCAAGGTTTCTACGGGGTCCAGCCGCGCGGCGCGGTTGGCGGGGACGGTGCCGAAGATGACACCCACGATGACTGAGGTGGCCAGCGCAATGGGCGCCGACTGCCAGCCTACGGGAATCCGGTAAGACGTCAGATACCGGATCGATACGGGAACGGCGAGACCGAGCAGGGTTCCGATCACTCCGCCGGAGAGCGACAGGAAGACCGCCTCGGTGAGGAATTGCAGGCGTATTTCGCGCCGGGTTGCGCCCAGCGCCTTGCGGATGCCGATCTCGCGGATACGCGCCTGTACATTGGCCAGCATGCTGTTCATGATGCCGACTCCGCTGACCACGAGAGTAATAAAGGAGGCGAGTACCAGCACCCAGGTGAGATAGTTCGCGACCTTGTCCGCGTTATGGAGGATGCCGATGAGGGTCATGGCGCGGTAGACGCTGTTAGGCCGGTGGCGGCTCTGGATGAACGCCGTGATTGGATCCGCATCGGTCTCAACCAGGCCTCGGTTGGCCATCTTAAAGAAGATTTCCTTCAGGTTGTTGGTTCCGGTGAAGTAGTGGGCGACCTCATAGGGAATCAGGAGGGTCTCGTCGTTAATCTCGGACGTTCCGTAGGTGTCGATGCTCTCCTGGAAGACCCCGATGACGGTGAGGGGGATGCCGCGGATGGAGATGGTCCGGTCGATGGCAGCCTGCGCGCTGCCATAGAGCTCATTCGCCAAAGGCAGGTTGAGAACCGCGACCTTGGCATGCGCGGTGGCATCCTGATCGTCGAAGAAGCGGCCGGCGTCCACGATCAGGCCGCGGACGTCCTTATACTGCGGCGAGACGCCCAGGATCATGGCGTCTTTGGTCACCCCGCCGCCCATGCTGATGCGGTCGTGATCCTCCAGCATGGGCGAAGCGGCGACGATGTCGGGGCCAAACCGCTCCAGCACCGCCTGCATGTCATCGATGGTCATATAGTCGGGCGTGGTGGTATTGTCCTGACCGATGATGCTGCCGCCGCTATACTGCATCTCGATCTTGTTGGGACCGAGACTTTCGATTGCGCCCAGGGCATATTGCTTGCCGGTGAGCCCTACGGTTACCACCAGGATGATCGACGCCGAGCCGATGACCATGCCCAGCATGGTGAGCAGGAAGCGCGCCTTGCCGGCGCGAAAACTGTCCACGGCCAGCGAGATGATCTCGCCGAAGACCATGGTGGTCTGGGCACTCTCCAGAGTGCTGGCGAAGGTGCTTTTTTCGGGCGCCGGTTTGGGGACGCTGGTGGTTGCCATCACTCCGATTAGACACCTTTTGGCAGGGCCGCGATTCCTGCAACTTCGAGGTTTCCTGTCCCTCGAGGCATCATCTGTGGTGCGGAGTCTCCCATCGGCCGATGGCGGCGGAGCGGAAAACGGCCTCGATGACCGCCATGTTGCGGATGGCGTCTTCCAGCGGCACCGGGACCTGGGTGCCGTTGCGGATCGCCAGCGAGAAGGCGTCGCCCTGGAGGGTGTATTGATCGCAGATGGGGAAGGTTTCCGCGGTGATGCCGCCGCCGAAGAGGTCGCTTCCGGAGTCGATGAGCAGGCGGGTGGGTCGATCGGGCGGGGCATTCACGGGGATTTCCAGCTCGATGCGTCCCTTGGCACCGAGGAAGTCGATGCGCTGGTAGGGCACCAATTGCGTGCTGCAGGTGAAGATGGACTGGCCGGCGGGAAAGTCGAGGATGGCGGAGGTCAGGCGGTCGGTTTTCATCTGCGGGTCGCGGTGAATGAGGCCGACGACGCGGGAGGGTTCGGCGCGAAAGGCGTAGCGCGAGGCGTGGATCATGTAGCAGCCGATGTCCATCAGGGCGCCGCCGCCGATGTCGGCCCGGTTGCGGATGTTGTCGGGATTCACGTTGTAATAGCTGAAGTAGCCGGTGACGGAGCGAAGTTCGCCGATGCTCCCCGAGTCCAGCAACTCGCGCAGGCGGATCCACTGCGGGTGGCAGTCGACCATGAAGGCCTCGCCGATCTTGACGCCGGTGCGGTCGCGCACGGCCCGTAGCTGCTCTGCTTCGGCGACGGTCAGGCTGATGGGCTTTTCGCAGAGGACGTGCTTGCCCGCCTCGGCGGCCTTGATGGTCCAGGGAACATGGAGATGATTGGGCAGCGGGTTGTAGATGGCGTCGATGTTGGGGTCGGCGAGCAACTCCTCGTAGGAGCCATAGGCGGTAGGGATGCCCAAGATGGCGGCCGCCTGCCGCGCGCGGGGCAGATCGCGCGATGCGATGGCAACGATGGAGGCATGTTCGCACTGCTGCATGCCGGGGATTACTTTCTTCAAACCAATGTTGGCGGTGCTGAGAACTCCCCAGCGAATCTTGTCGGGCATAGAGGCTAATGATAAAGGTTGGGGCGCACGGAATGCCAAAAGTGCACGGATCCGCGGCAAGAGCCACTTGACAACCCAACCCAGGGACGATGGATCGCTTAATCGTCTATGATTTCTGCGCTGGGAAATGACTGCGAGGGATCGATCTATGAGGAAGCTGATTTGTATCTGCGCTGCGCTGATGATGGCGGTTGGCACCCTGACCGCATATGCCGCCACCGACGTTACCGGCACCTGGACCACGGAAATGAAAGCTCCAGACGGCAGCGGGGGCGTCCAGATTACGTTCACCTTCAAGCAGGATGGCGCTACGCTGACCGGCACAGTTCAGGGAGCGCAGGGCGATCCGCTCCCGATCAGTGAAGGCAAGGTGGATGGCGACAAGATCTCATTCAAGGTGATGTTCAACGGGATGACCATCACGCACGACGGCACTTTCGTGGCCCGTGCAGAGGGCGACACCATCAAGCTGACCTCGAAGTCCGACCAGGGAGACTTTCCCGGCGGCGAAATGACCCTGAAGCGGGCGAAGGCGAAATAGGCGCGGCGCTGGGGGCAGCTTTCCGCGGCTTTATTGGAGCTGTGTGCGGATGAGCGCTTCGATCTTCGTCCACACCGACGGGTCGTTTTCGATCTCGATGTGCGGGAGCATGAACGCCCGCGCGTACCAGGGAAAATCGGCGCAGGAGATGGGGTGGTCGCGGTAGCTGGACTCGAAGTTGCCGAGGATGGTGGTGTGGTCCGGGTCCATCGCCGCAATCAGCTTGCGGCCATGCACGAGCCCGCGGGTCTGGTAGAAGTTGACCGCCTCGCGCACGTTGGGCGGGATGCTGGCGTCGTCTTCATTCGCTTTCTCCACGCTGTCGATCTGGATGGTGAGCAGCACTGGAATTCGCAACTGGTTCAGCCGCCGGGCCAGCGTTACTGCCTCCGACGCTCCCCAGCTATGGCCGTAGAGGACGATCCGCGCGGCGCCCTTTTCGCTGGCGCTGAGGCGGCCATCGCCGTTGGCGTCCAGCAGTTGGAGCACGGTGTGCAGGGCGCTCTCGCCGTCGTGGTTGGCAAACACCAAGGCGCGCAGACGCTGGGGATAGCGTTGTTGGAGTTCCTGCGCGACCAGCGCCTCGCGATGGACGAGGTTGCCGGCGTGGACGTTGCCGCCCATAAATCCGATGACGATAAGCGGTGCCGGCGGGCTGGGCTTGCCCGCAGGCGGGCGAGCGGCCGACTGCTGAGCCCTGGCACCGGGCGACAGGGTTACAGCCAACAATACGGAGATGGCAAAAGCTGATCGCATCGGACGCAGCGGACTGCTCGGACCCTGAGCGACGTCCGCCGTGGGTCGAGATCATGACATTACGCTCAATGAACGACCCTTGGCGAATCCCCGGCGCTGAAGCCTTGCGCTGCTACACTCTCCATGGGATGCGGAGCCACAGCAGATGAAGATTATGGTAGCGGTGAAGCAGGTGCCGGAGCGGGACGCGGCAGTCGCCGTGGCGCCCGGCGGCAAGGGGATCGACGAGCGCGACTTGGCCTATGGGATCAACGAGCCGGACGCCTACGCGCTGGAAGAGGCGCTGCAACTGAAGGAGAAGCATGGCGGCGAGGTGATCGCGGTGTGCGCCGGGCCGGAACGCGTCGCCTCCACGCTGCGCGAGGCGCTGGCCAAGGGGGCGGATCGGGCGATCCATATCCAGGCGGAGGATTTGGCCGCGCGCGATACGTTGGCGGTGGCGCAGTTGCTGGCCGATGCTATTCGGCCGGAGTCGCCGGACCTGATCCTGACTGGCTTGCAGTCGGACGATCTGGGCCTGGGGCAGACTGGGGTGGTGCTGGCGGAATTGCTGGGCATCCCGCACGCGACGCTGATTCTGCACGTGGAAGTGGAAGCTGGGTCACCCATGAAACTGAAGGTCAAGCGCGAGTTGGAAGACGGCTGGTTCCAGCAGGTCGAGTTGGCTGCGCCCGCGGTGTTGACCATCCAATCTGGCGGCAACAAGCTGCGCTACGCCACGCTGATGGGCATCAAGAAGGCGCGGACGAAAGAGACGCGCACCGTGGCGGCGGCCGCGCCGGCTGCGGCGTCGACGATTTCGCTCGAACGCGTCTATTTGCCGGAGAAGCAGAAGCACACCGAGATGCTGAAGGGCACGCCCGCGGAGATCGCGGCACAACTGGTGGAGAAGCTGCGGGCTGAAGTGAGGGTGCTATGAGCGGGGTGCTGGTTGTCGTCGAACACAAGCACGGCTCGCTGAGCCGTATCAGCCTGGAAGCTCTGGCTGCGGGGCAGTCGCTGGCAAAGACACTGGACGTTGCGTGTGCAGCGGCGGTGCTGGGCGAGGGAGTTGGGCCGATTGCCACGCAGGTCAGTGAGAAGGCGCTGAGCAAAGTCTTCGCGGTCGAGCATCCGCTGCTGAAGGGTTACACCGCCGATGGATATCTCCGCGCGCTGGAACAGGTGGTGAAGAAGACCGCGCCGGACTACGTTCTGTTTCCGCATACCTACCAGGTTCGCGACTTCGCTCCGGCGCTGGCTACGCGGTTCGGGCAGGTGTTGCTGTCGGATGTGATTGCGATTCATGACGGGCCGACGTTCGTCCGGCAATTGTTCCAGGGCAAGCTGAACGCGGACTACGCGCATACGGGAACCGGTCTCTGCTTTGTCTCACTGCAGGCAGGTAGCTTCAAGGCGGAGGCGGTGGAGGCAGGCAGTGCCGCTGTTGAGGCGATCGCCGTCGAACTTGCGCCTGAGCAAATTCGCACTACCGCCGGTGAGCCGTTCCGCGAATCGGCGCAGACTGTCGACCTGAGCAGTGCGCCGGTGATCGTCTCGGTTGGGCGCGGGATCCGCGAGCAGGAGAACATCCCGCTGGTGCAGGCGCTGGCCGACGCCCTGGGCGCGGAACTCGCTGCCTCGCGCCCCATCTGCGACGCGGGGTGGGTGCCCATCGAGCGGCAGGTGGGCAGCTCCGGGCAGACGGTGTCGCCGAAGCTGTATCTTGCGGTGGGGATTTCGGGCGCGATTCAGCACCTGGTCGGGATGAAGGGCTCGAAGATGGTGATCGCCATCAACAAGGATGAGAACGCGCCCATCTTCGAGGTCGCCGATTATGGCGTGGCTGGAGACCT
Source organism: uncultured Acidobacteriaceae bacterium (assembly GCA_963764735.1). Lineage (GTDB taxonomy): Bacteria > Acidobacteriota > Terriglobia > Terriglobales > Acidobacteriaceae > Edaphobacter. The sequence continues at coordinate 1,618,076 of CAVXTS010000002.1, read as the reverse complement.
GTTCGAGATTGTGCCGGAGTTGACCAAGGCCATCCTCGCGGCTAAGGGCTGACTATGCGGTGCGGCGGCGGGCGAAGGCGATGCGGCGGGGCGATGCCTGGATGTAGCGCACCACATCCACCACGGTGACCAGGGGCGAGTCCAGCATTCCGGGCAGGTACTCACGCCCCATCTCTCCGAGCAGGTCGCGGACGGTAATCCTGACTTCATCCTCGTTCAAGCCAAGGTCGCGATCGAGGTCGTCGGTGGGCAGGATGGGGAAGGCTATCTGCTGGCGCTCCCGCAGGTAGCGGTAGGTGGCGCGGGCAATCTCCGGGTCGAATCCGTAGGGCGCCAGGAACTCCACGAAGGTCTCTTCGGTGCGGCCGGAGCGGTCGCGGGTCAGCGCGGATCGCCTGCTCTTAGCCGAGAAATACAGCAGCGCGAGGCCCATCAGCACGGCGAAGCCGATGAAAACCAAGGGCACGATCTGGTCGCCAAGCCACTGCTGAAGTGTAGTCAACATAACAAGTTACCCGGAAGCGCATCTCCTCAACGGGGAAGCGGCCGACCCAGCCGCACACTTTCCTTCGCCAATGGGATGGGCCGGGGCCAAGACCTTCCGGCGGACTCGAGCCCTTTGGCTGTTGAAACTAAATATACTCAATTCAGCAAGGCGCGCAGCGTCGAATGCCTCGAAAGTTGTAGCCGGTTCGCGTCTCGCTGAGACAGGAAGACATCCAATTCTGACGGAGATTCCTATCGCCTCTCGGTCCCCATTGCCGCTTTCGTCGCCTTCCTCTGCGCTGCTGGAGCGGGTGGAGACTGCGCCAGATACGGCGGGCAGCATGCGCCTGCGCGACTCCTTCGGACGGGCCATCACCGACCTGCGCGTCTCTGTTACCGACCGCTGCAACTACAAGTGCGTCTACTGCCGCACCGGCAACGAGGGTGCGCAATACACGGAACTGCCGATCGAACAATATCTCCGGATGGTGCGGATCCTGGTGTCGCTTGGCATCGAAAAGGTGCGGCTGACGGGAGGTGAACCACTGTTGCGTTCGGGCCTGACGGACATGGTTGCCGCGCTGGCCGAGATGCGAACGGCCTACCGGCACGACGGCACGCAGATCGGGCCCGGCGAGGCCGGCCAGCGGCTGGATATTGCGCTGACCACCAATGGGCATCTGCTGGAATCCCTTGCCGCGCCGCTGAAGGCCGCCGGGTTGAACCGGGTTACCGTCAGCATGGACGCGGTCGACCCGGACACATTTGCCCGCATCACCCGGGTGCCGCGCAGCTACGAGCGCGTTCTGGCCGGTGTCCACGCGGCGCAGGCTGTGGGCCTGGGGCCGGTGAAGATCAACTGTGTGCTGCTGCACGGGTTCAACGACGCGCAGATTGAGGCGTTCGCCGAGTTCTCCCGCCGCGAGGGAGTGATCGTCCGCTTCATCGAGTTCATGCCGCTGGAGGAAGACCGCAGCTGGACGCCCGAGATCGTCGTCCGCATGGATGAGATTCTCGCCCGGCTGAACGCCTGGCGGCCGGCATGCGGCGTCCCGGCGGGGCTGGTGGCATTGCCCGCGCATGCCGCCAGCGAGACGGCCCGCCGCTACACCTTTGCCGATGGCGTCGGCGAGATCGGCATCATCGCGCCGGTGTCGCACCCCTTCTGCGGCCATTGCAGCCGCGTCCGCATTACCTCCGACGGGGCCGTCCGCACCTGTTTGTTCTCGCAATCGGACCACGACCTGTACGGCGAAATGCTGCGCGGTGGAACCGATGAACAGCTGGCGACGTATCTAAGGCGTGTGGTGATGAAGAAGGAAGCCCGCCACCACATTGGCGAGCCCGGCTTCGAGAAGCCTTCCCGCAACATGGTACACATCGGGGGTTAACTTCTGTCACCGGGCGCTCCGTTTTTCATACCCCATTTGCGGTATACCAGTTTGTAACCACGGTATGGTCTTCTGATTCCTGAGGTGCATATTTGGCGCCGAAACGCCAATTCGAGGTGATCGAAAGCCGGCAGATGGACCATCTGCGCGTCTTCCACGAGGTGGCGCGGGCGCTGACCCAGACCCTGGAGCTGGAAGAGATCCTGCTGACCATCATGGAAAAGATGGCCCAGTTCTTCGGGCCCGAGCGCTGGTCCATGCTGATGGTGGACGAACAGAACGAGCAACAGCTGTACTACGCCATCGCGGTGGGCGAGGACGCGGAAAGCCTGAGAGGCCTGCGCGTGCCGCTGGGCGAAGGTGTCGCCGGCTGGGTTGCGTCTACCGGCAATTCACTGGTGGTGCCGGACGTCTCGCTGGATGTTCAGTGGAGCGCCTTCTCGCGCGCGCATCCGGAGCTTCGCATTCAGTCCATCGCCTGCGTTCCGGTGCGTTCGGGCGACAAGACGCTGGGCGTCATCCAGTTGCTGAACAGCAAGCTGGACCTGCTGAGCGAGTACTCGATCTCCTTCCTGAGAATTCTGTGCGATTACGCCGCCATCGCCATCCAGAATGCGCGTTCGGTGAAGTTGATTCATCAACTGACCATCACGGACGATTGCACCGGCCTGTTCAACGCGCGCCACCTGTACACCCTGCTGGATGAGCAGGTCGCGCTGGCGAACAGCTATCGCGAATCGCAGTTCAGCCTGCTGTTTGTGGACCTGGACCACTTCAAGGAAGTGAACGATACGCACGGCCACCTGGTGGGCAGCCGCCTGCTGGCCGAGGTGGGCAACCTGATGAAGCGGTCGCTGGGCGCGTCCAACTTCTGCTTCCGCTACGGCGGCGACGAGTTTGTGGCGTTGCTGCCCGGTCTGGGCAAGCAGGCGGCCATCGACGCCACCATGCGGCTGTGGGAGCAGCTTCGCCGGGAACGCTTCCTCACCGCGCAGGGGCTGTCGCTTGCGCTGGCGGGAAGCTTCGGGTTGGCCACGTTCCCTGAGGACGGCAATAATGTTCAGGCCATCATCCGCGCCGCCGACACCATGATGTATAACGCCAAGACCACGCGCGACAACGTTTCCGTCGCCGGGCTGGGCCTGGTTGCGGGCCCTGCGCCAGGCGCCCAACTGCCCGCCGGCAAGCCGACCACCATGCTGGCGGCGGACCTGGCGACGGCGACCGCCCACCACTAGAACATCCTTACAACTAAGGGCACGGCTATCGGTGTCTTGAGTCTGAAGTAAGTGGCATAACTCTCTCCACTTTGTCATGCCCTTTTGGTTTGCCGATGCCTTTTTGGTTTGTCATTCCGAGCGCAGCGAAGAATCCCCGTAGTTGCCGATGCCCTTTTTGGTTTGCCAATGCCCTTTTGGTTTGTCATGCCCTTTTTGTTTTGTCATGCCCTTTTGGTTTGTCATTCTGAGCGCAGCGAAGAATCCCCGTATTTCGCTCCCGCCCACACCCAATTTCAGGCTCCACTTATGGCTGCAACCTCAGACTCAGGACACTAGTTGGGGTTGCGGCGTTCCAGCGTGAGCGGACGCTTCGGTTCCGGCTTGATCACGTCGCGGTTCTCCGGCGCCACCGGATGCACGCCAAAGTCCCACACGCCCAGGTTGACCTCGTTGTCGGAGACCACCTCCATCAGGGCGTACTCGCCGAAGTCGAGCGGATGCACCGGCGTCACCTTCATCCAGTGGCCTCCGGGCAGCATCTCGGTCTTCGTTTCCACCACATCTTCCTGCTGCCTGGTGGCGCTGTTCAGCATGCCGATGCTGAAGCTGGCGAGCACGCGCGCGTCGGTGCGGATATCCGCGCGCACCATGACGTAACCACTGTTGGCGGCGCCGCCGGGTGAGTCCGTTTTAACTCCGCCGGCCCCGTGCGTGTCCACGGTGAAGGGAGTTCCGCCGCGCGCAACCCCCGTATCGTCGCCGATGCGCATAAAAATCGCAGGGTCCGGAACGTGCATCTGCACGGCGGATTCTTCACCCTTCAGCTGCTCAATCTCATGCGAAGCGGAACGCGGGTTAATTGCCAGCTTCAGGTAGTTGTGGCTGGTGACGCGGTTCAGCTCGCCCTGCGACTGCACCAGCGGCACCAGTTCCGGCGTGCCCTGAAAATAATCGAGCGCCAGCACGCTGTCTTCCTCCGGCAATTGCAGGTCCGGCGCAACCTCGGGCGTCAGCGATCTGCGGTCGGCCTCTTCCTTCAGCAACTCCGGATCGATGGCCGGCGGCGCTCCCTGCCCGTCATCCGTCTCCGCGTGCTGCCGCTCCCACTTGTGGGTCGCATCCCAGTCGACCAGGTCGTTGGGCAATTGCTCGGTCTCGCCGCGCTCGGCGCTGACGTAGCTGACCACGTTGCCCTTTACGGTGTAACTCATCACGATCTGGTAGCTGCCATCTTTCAGGATCAGCCGTGTGCGGTGCGGCGGGGCACCGTTGGCCGTCTGCGACACATCCGGCAATGGCTGCCTGGGTGCGGGCTGGGCCATCCCGGTTGCCGCGCAGGCCACTCCGAGTGCGAGTACCCAACCCCAGGTTGCCAGCCGTCTGTGGTTCATGGTCACACCCAGATTTTAGACGCAGTTTTACCTGCTTGGCATCATTGCCGCTCGAACCTTGTACCTTTGACAGCAGATGCCCCAATCGCAGTCGGAAAAAACCCGGATCGCCCTGGCCTTCGCGTGCGTGTATTTCTTCTGGGGCTCGACCTACGGCGCCATCCACATTGCCGGGCTGCACCTGGCGCCGCCGCTGGTGGGGGCGATCCGATCGCTACTGTCCACGGTCATTATCTGCGCCATCTGCCTGGCGCGCGGAACCAGTCTGCGCGTCTCCCGCCGCACCGCATGGCGGCTGGCGCTGGTCGGCATCCTGATGATGACCGTCAACAACCTGCTGCTCATCTGGGGCGAAACCAAGGTCCCCTCCGGCCTGTCTTCGCTCATCATTGCCATGGTTCCCATCTTCGTTGCCGTCATCGAAACCGCGCTTCCCGGCGGCGAAACATTGAACCTGCGCGGCTGGATCGGCACCCTGCTCGGCGCGGCCGGCATGTTTGTCCTGCTGTGGCCTGCACTGCAGCTCGGCGAGACGGTCTCGGCAGGGCGTCACTTCGGCGGTCCCGACGTGCAGCGGCTGCTCGGCTTTCTCATCCTCGTCGTCGCGGCCCTTGCCTTCGCCGCCGGGTCGGTCGTCTCGCGCCGCTTCCACTTCCGCGTGGACGCCTTTGTCGCCACCGCGTGGCAGATCGGCGCCGCCGGCGTTCTCAACCTCGGTATCGCCACCGCCGGAGGTTGCTTCCGCACCGCTCACTGGACGCGCAGCGGCCTGCTCGCCATCCTCTATCTCTCCACCTTTGGCTCGGTTGTCGGGCTCACCGCCTACACCTACCTGCTGAAGCACGTTCCGGTGACCAAGGTCTCCACCTACGCCTTCGTCAACCCGGTGATCGCGGTGTTGATCGGCGTCACCACGCTGCATGAGCGCCTTGCCCCCGCGGAACTCGCCGGCATGCTGCTGATTATTGCCGCCGTCGCTTCCGTGATTCTGTCGCGCACGAAGAAGGCCCCGCCGCCGACTGACCCTATGCTGGAGGTTCCCATCGAAGAGTGAAGCCCGAGCATGTCCGCGGGGCTGTCAACTGACAACTGATCACTGACAACTGTTCTTTATTTCCGCTTCCAGCGCACGCCGTCCTTCGAGTCCTCGAGCACCACGCCCTTGGCCAGCAGTTCTGCGCGGATCGCATCGGCGCGCGCGAAGTTCCGCGCCTTCTTGGCCTGGGTGCGCTCCTCCACCAGCGCGTCAATCTCCGCATCTCGCAGCCCCATCTTCGCGACAAGTTCCGGCGCCGCTTCGCCAATGCGTCCTTCAGTTTCGGCCCACGCCAGCGCGGCCCGCGTCAGCTCGGCATCGCGGTCGACCAGCACCGCGAACACATCGTCGAACAGATTGAGCACGCGCAGAATCTCCGCCGCGTTTTCCGCGCCGAGCGTGCCGGCGTCTGCGGCGGAGTTGGCCGTCCGCACCATCTCGCTGATCGCCGCGGCTGCCTCGGCGGTATTCAGATCATTCGCCAGCGCCGCCGTAAAATCCTGCGCCGCCTTTGCCGTTGCTGCCGTGACCGCCGCATCCGCAGCGCCGGCGGGAAATACGCTCCGCAGCATTCGCTCATGGAAGGTCCGCAGCCGATCAATCGCATTCGTCGCCGCGGCCAGCCCCTCAAACGTGAAGTTCATCTGGTGGCGATAGGGCACCGACAGCAGCAGGTAGCGGATGGCCGACGCGCGCTGTCCCTTCAGCAGCAGGTCGCGCAGGGTGTAGAAATTGCCCTCCGACTTGGCCATCTTCTTCCCCTCGACCAGCAGGAAGCGGACGTGCATCCAGTGACGGGCGAAGGTCTTGCCGGAGGCCGATTCCGACTGGGCAATCTCATTTTCATGGTGCGGAAACATCAGGTCCTCGCCGCCTGCGTGCAGATCGAAGCCATCGCCCAGCAGCGACGACGACATGGCCGAGCACTCAATGTGCCATCCCGGGCGGCCCGGCCCGAGCGGCGTGTTCCAATGCGGCTCCGGCTTGCCGTCGGCTTCGGTCTTTACGGCTTTCCACAGCGCGAAGTCGCGCGCGGCATCCTTCTCGTACTCGTCCACATCCACGCGCGCGCCGTCTTCAATGCCGTCGAAGTCCTTCTTCGAGAGCTTGCCATACGCGGGAAACTTCGCAATGCGGAAGTACCAGCTTCCATCCTCGGCCTTATAAGCGATGTCTTTCGCCGCCAGCCGCTCGATCAGCGTCACCATCTCGGGAATGTGTTCGGTCGCACGCGGCAGGTGCTCCGGCCGCTCGATCCCCAGCGCGTCCATGTCCTCGAAAAACGCCTTCTCGAAGCGCGCGGTGTACTCGCCAATCGATTTGCCCTCCGCCAGCGCGTTGCGGATGATCTTGTCTTCCACGTCGGTCACGTTCATCACGTGCTCCACCGCGATGCCCTGCTGGCGCAGAAATCGCCGCAGCACGTCCACATGCAGGAACGTACGGAAGTTCCCGATGTGGCCGTAGTCGTAGACCGTAGGTCCGCAGGCATACATGCGCAGGGCCGCCGCGCCCTCAGGCGCCAGCCGCTCGACCTTGCCGCTCATGGTGTTGAAAAGTTCCAATGCCGCCAATGCGCTCACTCACCCGCCGCATCCGGCGTTAAGCTCGGTGCAGTCTGCCATTTCCATTTGAACCGCTCACCCTCGATTCTACAGTCACCGCCGTTGAATTCGGCCTTCAATCCTCAACCGGCCAATCATCTGGGAACCAGGGCGCATAGTACGGTGTCTAACTATAGCGAACGCCGACAGGGGATGCCTATGAAGCCGCGCCTCGGAATCGGAAGATGCTTTTGCCGCTCGAAGCGAATCGCGTGGGCCACAGTCCTGTGGTTTAGCTTAATGGGCCCACTGGCTTCGAGCCTTTCTGCCCAGGTTGACGCTGCGAGTTCCCCAAACCCGGCCCTCTTTGCCGGTACCTGGAAGGGAGTCTGCCAGGATGGGAAGCCGTTCGTTCTGATTACTCTTCGGTTTGTGGCTAACAAGGTTGAGGGCACCGTCAGCCTCGGCAACATCAAGCTGGGCGAGCCTGCGGCCAACGGCGCCGGCACCTGTACCTCGACCACCCCCGCGACCGCCGAGCACTCGATGCCCATCCTCAGCGCCATGGTCGATGGCAAACGCCTGGTCTTCGACTCGCGCGGACCCCAACTCGAAATGATTCTTACCGGCGACGCGACAGCGCAACTCCGCTTTCCCAGCGAGTCGATGGCCGCCAGCTACTTCGAGATTCATAAGGCCTCGCCGTAGCCCCGCGCCTGGTCACCGCGACTCTCCGCCCAGCCGCAACTGCGGCGTTGCCACCAGCTCATCCCCGGCGAACTCTCCCGCCACAAACTTCGACCACGCAGCGGCCGCGATCATCGCTGCATTGTCCGTCGACATTGCCAGCGTCGGAAACGCGACGCGCAACCCGCGCCTGTCGGCTTCCGCCTGGAATCGCAGTCTTAGCTCGCTGTTGGCCGCCACACCGCCCGACACCACGATTCCCCGCACGCCGAACTGCTCGGCCGCAGCCCACGTCTGGCGCAGCAGGTTGCCCAACACCGCATGTTGGAAGGAGGCAATCAGGTCCAGCGTCTGTTTGTCGAAGATTTCCGGCATCTCTCGCAAGGCCTGCGCGGGCTTCAACGCCGGTTTCTCCTTGAGCGCCGCGGTCAACGCCGCTCGCCGGGCCGCTACCTGCTCGCGCATGTCGTGGGTCTGCACATACCGGAGCACCGCCGTCTTGATTCCGCTAAACGAAAAGTCGAAAGCCCGATCGTCCTCCGCGTTCTCTTCTTTGCCGCATGTCCTCTGTGACGCGCCCTTGTCTCGCCGTTTGATCTCCTGGAAGCGGAACTCGACTGCGCGCGGATTCCCATGGACCGCCAGCGCGTCCATCCATGGGCCGCCCGGATATCCCAGCCCCAGCAGCTTCGCCACCTTGTCGAACGCCTCGCCCGCGGCATCGTCCACTGTCCGCCCAACATTGCGATAGTGCCACGTGCCCCCAGCCTCCTCGGCCAGGTACAGATGCGTGTGGCCGCCCGAAACCACCAGCGCCAGCAGCGGCATCTCCATGGTCTGCTGGCCTTGCCTGGCCTCCATCAGCACGGCATGGATGTGTCCCTCCAGGTGGTTCACCGCGATCAGCGGTTTGTTGAGCCCCAGCGCAAGTGCCTTGGCATACGTGATGCCCACCAGCAGAGCTCCGGCCAGCCCAGGCCCTTCGGTGACCGCGATCGCGTCCAGATCGGCGAATGCAACCCCGGCTTCGGCCATCGCGGCGCGCACCACCGGCACAATGTTCTTCAGGTGTTCCCGCGACGCCAGCTCCGGCACTACGCCACCGTAGTTGGCGTGTAGCGCGATTTGCGAGGCCACCACGTTGGCCAGCACCTCGCCGCCGCCGCGCACTACCGCTGCCGCAGTCTCGTCGCACGAGCTTTCAATGCCAAGAATCAATCCGTGCTGCGCGTTCTTTGCCACACTTCCATCTTAATGTGGGATTCGGCGTATCCCGTCCCAAATCGTGGACATTGAATAGGGCCGAAGGCCCGACATATACCAGCCTGGGCCGAAGGCCCAGGTTGCGTTCCAGCGTTGATGCAGAGGGCTGAAGGCCCGACCCATAGCTCGACGAACGTTAGACTCAGGACGCCGAGCCGCACCGCTATTCCCGCACCACCTTGTAGCCATCCTTCTCCAGCATCTTCAGCACGCTGTCTGGCCCGGCCAGGTGCCCTGCTCCCACCACCACAAACACGGTTCCCGTGCCTGGAGCCTTCAGCAGTCCGTCCAGGGTCGCCGCCCAGCGGACGTTGCGATCCACCACCAGCCGCTTGTACTCGGCCGGATGCTTGGTTGCCAGTTCTCCATTGTCAATCCTGGCGATCTTCTCCACGTCACCGTGCTCCCACGCCGTCACCAGATCGTTCATCTCCGCGGCCGCCTTGTCCAGTTCGGTTAGCTGCTCGTGGAGCATCGCCACCTGCTCGGCCTGGGGAACATCGGCCATCATGTGCAGCTGGTCCGACGCGGTTTCAAAGCCCTTCACTGGTTTTTGCTCCTGCTTGCTCTGCGCGAGCATCTTCATATCGATTCCGCTCGCCGGATCGTAGCCGTCCTTGAGCATCGGCACCATCTCCAGCATGACGGACACCAGCCACGGCTGCATCAGGTCCAGCGGCAGCCCCATGTTCCCGGCCGTTGCATTCAGCAAAGTCATATCATCCTTGGAAAGCTTGGTCGACAACGGATGTTCAGGGTCCGTCCCGAACTGCAACATCAGCGGTAGCGCGGCTGCAGGGTCGTCCGCATTCGCAACCTCCAGGTACAGCTCGTCGCTCGCATCCAGAGTCGCTTTCAGCCTGGGGCTCTCCCAATCGACGTTTGGCTTCATCACATGAATCGACCCTAGCAGGTACAAAGTCCCATGGACGCCCTTGATCTGCCACCATGCCGGAGTCGCTCTTACGGTCGGTTCGGTCGGAGCAGCAGCTCCCGCCGTCGGAGCCGCAGCAGGAGCGGGAATAGGAACCGCCGGCGCGGCCTTGCCTCCGCCCGGCCCCGCCTGCTGCGCTGCCGCGATTCCGACGCACATCCCCAGGCAGCCTGCCCATATCGCCAACCTAGCCGCAAACCGCGCAAATCCCTTCATCCTTGACCCCTCCGTCCGCGTCCTCCCTATGAATCTATCCGCTTTTTCCGCGTTTTCTGCCCAAAAAACTGTTGTCAAGCCCCTGAACTGCATATCTCCCATGAATACAGAGGGTTAGACTTGTCCGTTTCCCTGGGTCAAAAGCGTAAAATAGATGTAGGAGCAAATTTGCGAAGGCTGATGGGGCTGGCCGCCAGGATCCGTATATACAAAGGGTATATATAAACACGAAACTGATTGATGTGAAATGAGTTAGGTAGATATACCCCCCCGGGGGGGGCCCTCACAGGATGCCGCATGTGGACCCAAAGTACCGAGCCGCGCTCGCCGTTGCGCACACGCTGCGCGGCGACGGCCATCAGGCCTACTTCGCCGGCGGATGCGTGCGCGATCTGCTGCTCGGTATCGCCCCCAGGGATTACGACGTGGCAACCTCCGCGACGCCAGACCAGGTCGTCGCATTGTTCCCAAAGACGGTTGCCGTGGGAGCGCACTTTGGCGTCATCCTGGTATGCGACACCATGAATGGTGCTGAGATTGCGACGGAAGTCGCGACCTTCCGCAACGACGGCGCCTACTCCGATGGCCGCCGGCCCGACGCGGTCCGGTTTTCTGCCTCGCCGGAGGAGGACGTGCTGCGCCGCGACTTCACCATCAACGGCATGCTGCTCGATCCGCTGCTTTATGAGCAGACCGGCGACCTGAATGCCGCCGTGCTCGACTACGTCCACGGCCGCGAAGACCTCGCCAGCGGAGTCGTCCGTGCCATCGGCGATCCCAAACTGCGCTTCGCGGAGGACAAGCTGAGGATGCTGCGCGCTGTCCGTTTTGCCGCGCGTCTGGGATACCAGATTGACGAGGCGACCGCTGGAGCCATCCACTGCCAGGCCGCCGAGATCGCCTGGGTCAGCCAGGAACGTATTCGCGACGAGCTGACCCGCATCCTGACCGAGGGCAGTGCGCGCCGCGGCTTCGAGCTGCTCTACTCGCTTGGCCTGCTGGCGAGGATCCTGCCCGAAGTAGTGCGCCTGCGCGGCGTCGCCCAGCCGCCCCAGTTTCACCCCGAGGGCGATGTGTGGGTGCACACCATGCTGCTGCTGGAGAAGCTTCCGCCTGGTTGTGAAGCGACGCTGGCCTGGGGTGCGCTGCTGCACGACGTCGGCAAGCCGGCTACCTACCAACCTGCCAATCCGGCGATTTCCGGCGATCGCATCCACTTCAACGGCCACGTTGAGGTGGGTGTGCGCATGGCGGAGGTCATCCTGGGGCGGCTGCGCTTCTCCAACGAGGATGCAGCGCAGATCATTGCGCTGGTGAAGAACCATATGCGCTTCGGTGACATTCTGGAGATGCGCGAATCGACGCGCAAGCGCTTTCTGCGCCTGCCTCGCTTTGATCAGCATCTGGAGCTGCACCGGCTGGACGTGGAATCTGCCCACGGCGATCTGACCCTGTACAACTTCGCCCGTTCCCTTTTCGAGGCCGCGCCCGCCGCGGATCTTCGCCCCACCCTGCTGTTGACCGGCCGCGACCTGATCGCCGCCGGATATCAGCCGTCGCCGCAATTCAAAGCCATGTTGACGCTGGCTGAGGATGCCCAACTGGAGCGCGTGGTGACCACCCGCGAAGAAGCCCTGGCGCAGGTCCGGGAACGGTTCCCGCTCTCCGCGCCGGTTGGGAAGGCGGCCTCATGACCTCGACCAGTGTGAGGTCGTGTTTTCGCTTGCCAGGGGAGTGGTCTAACCACTCTTCGTTCTAGTAGAGTGTCCTCTATGGAAAATCGCTCCGATGTCGCCCGCGTCCTGCCGCTCGCCCTGTTTGCCGTCGTGCTCGGATTTGCCACGCTAAAGCTTGACGCCAACGTGGTCGGCACCAACGTGGTCGCGCAGTCGCTCACGCAGGAGCGGATCAACAAGCTGCCCAACAAGAAGGACCGCGCAGCCTGGACTGCCTATCTGAAGCGCTCCCAGGAGCAGATGCGCGTCGACAAGGCGACACTGGCCTCGGAGTTGAAGCCCGGCCAAGTCGCACCGCCCCAGCCTGCGGAAGGCCGCGGCGGATTTGGCGGAGGCATATCGCTGCGCCACGACGACGCCTACTACGGGACTGCGCCGGCGCGCCACATTGCGGATGTCGTCGTCAGCTTCCAGACTCCCGGGGGCGGATGGAGCAAGAACATGGGCTTCTCCGGAGCGCTGCGCCTGCCGGGACAACCCTACGCAGCCAATAACCTAAATGCGTTTCCCGACCCGAATGACTTCGATAAGCCCCAGGACCCGAAGTGGAACTACGTGAGCACGCTGGACAACGACGCGACCAATACCGAGCTCCACTTCCTCGCCACGGTTCAAGCGCACACGCCGGGCAAAGATGGCGATGCGTACCGCAATAGCTTTATCAAGGGCATCCAGTACCTGCTGGACGCGCAGTATCCCAACGGCGGATTTCCGCAGGTGTGGCCGCTCGAAGGCGGATACCACGACGCGATTACGTTCAACGACAATGCGGTGTCGGAATCGGCGGAGACGCTGGAGGACGTCGCCGGGGGGCAGGACGAGTATGAGTTTGTGCCGGCGGCCATGCGCAAGCAGGCAGGCGAGGCGGCGGACCGGGCGCTGCAGTGCATTCTGGTGTCACAGACTGTGATTGACGGCAAAAAGACCATCTGGGCGCAGCAGGAAGACGCGCTGACTTTGGCGCCGGTTTCGGCGAGAAACTACGAGCCCGGAGCGCTGGCCGCGTCGGAGAGCGCGGACATGCTGAACTGGATGATGACGCTGCCGAATCCTTCGCCGGAGCTGATCGCCTCCATTCAGGCAGGGGTGATGTGGCTGAAGGACCATGCAGTGTACGGATTTACGTACACGGGAAGGGGCGCCGACGGCCGCAAACTGGTGGCGACTCCCGGCGCTGGACCGCTATGGTCGCGCTACTACAGCATTCCGCAACAGAAACCGATTTTTGGCGATCGCGATAAGACGCTGCATGACGACGTGAACGATCTCTCATTGGAACGCCGGAACGGCTACTCCTGGTGGAGCGGCGGCGAGCAATCGACCATAGACAAATACGCCGAATGGAGTAAGAAATACCTGCCTCCGGCTGCGCACTGAAAATGATGGCAGAGCGCGCTCTATACTGGTCAGCGTGAGCCACTCCTTCAACATCGGCCCGGTGCCCGTTGGCCGCGGCCAGCTTTTTCTTATCGCCGGTCCTTGCGTCATCGAATCCGAAACGCACGCGCGCAGTCTCGCTGAGGCCATCCAGCGCATTGCCGCCGATCTGCATGTTCCCTACATCTTCAAGGCCAGCTACGACAAGGCGAATCGGACCAGCATCCGCAGCTTCCGTGGCCCGGGGCTGATTGAAGGCGCGCGCATTCTCCGCTCCATCGCACAGAGCACCGGCCTTCCCATCCTCACCGATGTGCACACGCCGGAAGATTGCCTGCGGCTGACCAAGGCGCTGGGCGACGTCGAAGCTGTACTGCAGATTCCCGCCTTCCTCTGCCGCCAGACCGATCTGCTGATTGCCGCGGCGCATACGGGCCGGGCGATTAATATCAAGAAGGGGCAGTTCGTCGCGCCGCACGACATGAGGCATGTGGTGGAGAAGGTGCGCGAGTCGGCGGTGGCCCGCAGCGATGGTAAACCGTTCCGGGTCTTCCTTACCGAGCGCGGAGCCAGCTTCGGCTATAACAACCTGGTCGTGGATATGCGTTCGCTGCCGATCATGCGCAACTTCGCGCCGGTGGTTTTTGACGGAACCCACTCGGTGCAGACCCCCTCGGCGGAAGGCGCCGTCTCCGGAGGACAGCCGGAGTTTATCCCGGTGCTGGCGCGAGCCGCGGTCGCTGCCGGTGTAGATGGGATCTTTCTGGAGGTGCACGACGATCCGGCCCACGCGAAGTCAGATGGCGCCAACGCGCTGCGTCTGGACAAACTGAAAGGCGTGCTGGAACAGCTAGTGGCCGTGCACAAGGCAGTCGCAAAGAAGCTGTGAGCGATGCGTCGTGAGTTGTGAGCGGGCGTTGGGACAGTTGCTCGCCCTGCAACCGGGTGTCCAAGAAGTGAGAATGGCCAGGCGAAGTGCGCCGGCCATTCTCACGAATACTCACTCGCAATCGGGTTACTGGTTGAAGTTGCTTTCCTCTTCGTCCGGCTGGAGGCCGTAGCGGCGCAGCAGGTTGGGAAGGTTTTGTGAGAAGGCGGCGCGCGGGATCACCGCGTCGCAGCCTGCCTCGACTGCCTTGGCCTTTAACTCACCCTGGAGATGAGAGAGGAAGCCGATGATGGAAGTGCTCTTCTTCAGCTTCGCCTTCAGCTTGGGAATCAGCGTGAGCGGCTTGACGTTTGCGTTGTTGAGGTCGAAGACGATCAGGCCGGGACGGTCCGCTTCCTCCCCGGCGGTAAGCTCTGCGATGGCGTCCTTGTCATTCTTGACGAACGCGACCTTGACCCCGAGCTTGCGCGCGGTCTCAGTGATTTTGGCGTTGAAGAAGAGATCTTCGATAAAGAAGAAGATCTTGGTGGGCGCGTCTTCGGGAATGGGGATCGGGCGGCCAACCGAGTAGTCGATCGGCTGCGAATCGCTGACGTAGCTGCGTCCGCCACCGTTGCCACGGCCCTGGTAGTTGCCTTGCGCTTCAATGGTGGAAGGCGGGGCGTCGGCGAAGTTGCCGTTGACGGCGCGGTAGCTATGGTCCATCGGTCCGACAAAGCTCCTCGGCCCGCGCTCTCGCTGCTTGCCCTTGCGCTTGAATCCGCCGGCATTGTTGCCCGGCTGATGCGTATCTTTGTCGCGATAGCCCGTTCCGTTGCCATTGCCGAATCCGTTTGCGCCAGCCTGGTTGCCGGGATTGTCGCCACCCTGACGCTGACGGTCGCGATCGCGGAATTTCTTCTTCCATCGCTTGGTCGATGGACCGCCACCCGCTTGCTGCTGGCTGCCCGGCTGGAAATTCTGCGGCTGGGATGTGGGTGAGGCAAAGCCCTGGCCACCCTGAATCTCTCCCATAGACGGACCGGCAGCACCCTGGACTGCCTCGGCGGACTTGTTCTTTCGCTTGCGGCGGCGCCGGCGGCTGCTTTTGGACTGTCCCATACCGTGGGGTATGTTGTGGGCGGCTTCTTGGGAGGAGTCGATTTGACCATTCTGGCCATCCGATTGGTCGGATGCCGGTGGCGGACCCTGGTGCATCTGCACCTCGGGCACATTCTGCTCTGAACTCATGGTTCCACTTCCTATTGCTGGTTAGCGATTCGCGCTTCTTCCCCAACGCCCGCAGGTATCGTCTGTCCCCGCGGCGTCGCGGAGATGGAACCAACCCGGGTTTTGCAGCGTCGGTGGAAACGGTATCAAGTTGTACTCGAACATGCGTTCCAATGCATCGGTTAGGATGCGACCAGTCAGCAAACTGCTCCTGTGTGCCACCTGAATTCCCAGAGCCACCTGGTTTGCCACAAGCCACCTGACTTGCCAGGAGCCGCTCCGGATAACGCCGAAGTGTAATCGCCAGCTATGGCAATCCATTCACCCTTGCTGCTGTTTTGCGACGCGTTCAGGATTTACTGGCAGACCCAGCCCTCCGGCCAAGTCTTCATCCCGATGCATCGAATCCAGTACGAGTTACCGAAATCCTTGAAATTACGGTGCAATCTGCTGTCTCAAAAGCCAGCGATTACACGGCAGTCGGCACCCACAGCCGGTTCACAAGGCAAGACTAATGATACGCGGAAAGGGATATCGTGGCAAGAAAAACCTTTGCCAGGGTATACGGCTGTGACTCCGGGGGGCCGGCGGTCGATTCTCCAAATTGGCGGCAAGACTGCAAGAGCCGCTCCGGAGGGAGCGGCTCGAGGCAGAATGGCCTGTCAAAGGCCTCCGAATTGGCTCCCATGCGGGAGTGGAATCTGAGAACCCGGTTGCGCACCTGCTGTGGATGCACGTTTTCCGGTGATGTGTACCGCAGATTTCGGGGATACTTCTGCCGATAGTTAGAGCAATCCGAATGCCAAAGCCCTCTTTGCGGTGCGCGCGCCAAATCTTGAATTCTTCTGTTGTTCTCGCGGTGGCGTTGCCCATAATCAGGAGAATCGGCCCGACTTGCTCCAAATTTCGGTAGATGTGTTTGACCCTCCAAGATGGGCACCATATAATGAGACTCGTTGTAGCAGCCCCTCCAGCTGCTATGTGATTCGTTGCAGGACGGGCGAAGCAGATAGGCACTGGTTGCGCTTGAGACGCGACCTTGGGTGGAGTGGATGCGGGACACGAGGGCGGGCAGACTGTCTGCCTCGTTGACAGGAAGATCCCAAGGGATTCCGAAGGAGCACCACACCGCACATGAACGTTAAGTTAGTATTCGTCTCCGCCCTGGTTGCGGGAGGAATGACCACCGCAGGCATGGCCCAGATGGCAGGGTCTCAGGCTCCGGCAACGGCATCCGCAGCAACGACCACACCCACAGCTCCAGCGCCTCCCCAGGCCGTACCGGCAAAGATCGCGATCATCGAGTTTGAAGAGGTCGCGGCAGCGACCAACGAAGGTCAGAAGGCAGTCGCCGAGATACAGAAAAAGTACGCACCGCAGAAGACCGCGCTGGACGCGCTGAAGACAGAGATCGATACGCTGACCAAGCAACTGCAGAACCCGCCGGCGACCATGAGCGAGGACCAGAAGGCTTCGGGCGCCCGGACCCTGGACGCGAAACAGAAGCAGTGGCAGCGCGACGGCGAGGATGCACAGACGGCGTACTCCAATGATGTCCAGGAAGCTGTAAGCAAGATTGAGGAAAAGCTTGGGCCGGTAGTGATGAAATACGTTCAGCAGAACGGATTCACGATGCTGCTGAACAATACAGGTCCGGCGCAACAAGGCGGACTGTCGATGCTGTGGGGTCCGGGAACGAACATCTCCGCAGCGGTGGTAGACGCCTACAACGTCAGTTCGGGAGTCGCCGCACCTGCGGTCGCGGCGCGTCCGCGTCCAGCCGCACCCAAGCCGGCAGCTCCGAAACCAGCAGCTCCGAAGCAGTAGGGCTGATTCGCTGGATCGAATCGGGAGAAAGAAGCGGGCCGTCTGTTTTGTTGGCGCGGTCGCAACGTCCAAGAACCTAACAATTCTCCAAGGAGCTTATTCACCGCATGAATCACAAGTTCGTTCTTCTCGCCGCGCTTATCTCCGGCCTTCTCCCCGTGGCGGTTGTAGCCCAGGCATCTCCCGCCCAACCACAACCGGCGGCGCCGGCCGCAGCAACCGCTCCCGCCGCAACCGCGCCGGCGGCCCAACCGGCCCCACCTGCCCCGACGGCGTATCCCGCGAAGGTCGCTTTGATTGCCTTTGAGCAAGCCGTGATCTCGACCAACGAAGGCCAGCAGACGATCGCCGAGGTGCAGAAGAAGTACGAGCCGAAGAAGGCTGCTCTGGACGCGCTGGCCAGCGAGATCGATACGCTGAAGAAGAAGTTGCAAGCCGCGCCGGCTACGCTTTCCGATACGGAACGCGCTGCGCAACTGAAGACCATTGACACCAAGGACAAGCAGTACCAACGCGACGCAGACGACGCTTCGACCGCCTACAACGCCGACGTCCAGGAAGCCCTGAGCAAGGTAATGCAAAAGGTCGATGTTGTTCTGAGGGACTATGTCGAGAAGAACGGCTATACGCTGCTGCTTGATGTGGGCGGACAGCAGAGCCCGGTCATGTGGACCTCGCAAAACCCAAACGCGGACATCACGGAGGCGGTGGTCGCGGCTTATAACGCCTCGTCCGGTGTTGCGCCTCCGCCGCCCGCGGCGCCCACGCCGGCAGCCAAGCCGAAGCCAGCAACGAGCACGACGCCGCACACCGCTGCGCCGAAACCGCCCGCCAAGTAGCGCGAGCTGGATTTACAAGAAGGAGGCCTATTCGGCCTCCTTTTTTGCGCCTATGCACAAGCAATTGCCGGGCCATCGTCGCCTGTGGAAAAATTTGTGGATTCCCGGGTACCGGAAATTCACAAACGGGAACAGCTTGTTGTCGAGCCGACGGTAGCCACGCGATTCCGAACTTCCAAGCCGCATGTTTTCATGCGCTTAGAGACGCACACAAAAAGTTCACTAAATTAGTTACAAGTACGTTGCAACTGCAGGAAATAAAGGGCTTTCCACAGAACGGCGAAACGGGCGCAGAGTTATCGGGCGGCTGAAAGCGCAAAAAACTGGCCCAAAATGCCGGCTATTCTTCGCCCACCTTGAGTACGGCGAGGAAGGCCTCCTGTGGAATGTCGACCTTGCCGATGCGCTTCATCCGCTTCTTGCCTTCCTTCTGCTTCTCCAGCAGCTTGCGCTTGCGGCTGATGTCTCCGCCGTAGCATTTGGCGATGACGTTTTTGCGGATGGCGGTGACGGTTTCACGGGAGATCACCTTGGCGCCGATGGCAGCCTGGATGGCGACCTCGAACATCTGCCGGGGGATGAGCTGACGCATTTTGGAGACCAGGGCGCGGCCGCGATCATAGGCGAAGTCGCGGTGGACGATGATGGAGAGCGCGTCGACCGGCTCGCCGCCGATGAGAATATCGAGCTTGACCATGGGCGATATCCACGTGCCGGAAAGGTTGTAGTCAAGCGAGGCGTAGCCGCGAGAGACGGACTTGAGGCGATCGTAGAAGTCGAGGACGATCTCGTTGAGCGGAAGCTCATAGGTGATCATGACGCGGGTGGCGGTGACGTACTCGAAATTCTTCTGGCGGCCGCGTTTTTCTTCCACCAGCTTCAGGATCCCGCCAACATACTCTTCGTTGGTGAGAATTTTCGCAGTGATGACCGGCTCCTCGACCGACTCGATCTCGGAGGGATCGGGCCAGCGCGAAGGGTTGTCGACCTCCAGCACCGAGCCGTCCGTCATGGTGAGTTTGTAGCGCACGCCCGGCGCCGTGGTGATCAGGTCGAGATCGTACTCGCGCTCCAGCCGCTCCTGGATGATTTCAAGATGCAGCAGGCCGAGAAAGCCACAGCGGAATCCGAAGCCGAGGGCGACCGAGGACTCGGGCTCGAAGGTGAAGCTGGCGTCATTGAGGCGCAGCTTCTCCAGCGCATCGCGTAGCAGCGCGTGCTCGTGCGAGTCGACCGTGTAGAGTCCGGCGAAGACCATGCTCTTGATGTCTTCGAAGCCAGGCAGAGCGTGTGTGCAGGGGCGCGCGGTGTCGGTGATGGTGTCGCCGACCTTGGAGTCCGCAACGTTCTTGATGTTCGCGACGAAGAAGCCGACCTCGCCGGCCGAGAGTTCTGCCAGCGGGACGGGTTTAGGCGTCATCACGCCCATGCTTTCCACGTCGAATGTCTTGCCGTTCGACATGATCTTGATCTTCATGCCCTGGCGCAGGCGCCCATTGACGATTCGCGCGAGCACGATGACGCCGCGGTAGGGATCGAACCAGGAGTCGAAGATGAGCGCTTGCAGCGGCGCCTCCGCATCTCCGTGCGGCGGAGGCAGACGATGGACAACCGCTTCCAGGATGTCAGCAACGCCCTGGCCGGTCTTCGCGGAGACGGCGAGCGCGTCGTCGGCCGGCAGCCCGACGGCCTTCTCGATCATCTCGCGAGTGCGTTCAATGTCGGCCGAGGGCAGGTCGATCTTGTTGATGATCGGGATGACCTCGAGGCCGTGGTTGATGGCGAGGTAGGCGTTGGCCAGGGTCTGCGCTTCCACGCCCTGCGATGCGTCCACCACCAGCAGCGCGCCCTCGCAGGAAGCCAGCGATCGCGACACTTCATAGCTGAAGTCGACGTGTCCTGGGGTGTCGATCAGGTTGAGTTGATAGGTCTCGCCGTCGTGCGCCTGGTAGATCATGCGCACGGTGTGGGCCTTGATGGTGATGCCGCGCTCCCGCTCCAGGTCCATGACATCGAGTACCTGGGCCTGCATCTCGCGTGCGGTGAGAGAGCCGGTGAGTTCCAGCAATCGGTCGGAGAGTGTGGACTTGCCGTGATCGATGTGCGCGATGATCGCGAAGTTGCGGATGTGGTTTGGATCCATGCGGACTGAGAACTGCCTCAATCATCGATGCTATCACTGTGCAGCGGTCAGCCAGTGGACCGTGGATTCAAGCAGAGTGCGTACCGAAGCGCGGTCGAAACGTCTTACAATGGGCAGGGGTTGCCGTAGCGAATCGGCAGACAATTGGGGCGATGCCCTGCATAGTGGGAATGCGTTGGATTGGGCATCGGACATCGGATATCGGTGCGGCAAACGCAGGCGAATGAGGGGACCAAAGGATTGATGAAGAAAGCCAGCGGGCGCAACGAGAGCCGATTATGGCGTTGGGGACTTGCAGCAGCATGGGTGCCGCTGGTGATACTCACGGGCTGTCCGCAGCAACAGCAGCCGGGCGCCCCGGGCGGAGTTTCCGCCAAGACCACGGCGCCGACGATTGCTGCTCCCGCACCCGAGCCCCCGGTGTCGGTCGCGGCCCAGGCGCAGGCAGACGAGGCCGCCGCAAAGGCACGCAGGGTGCAGCAACTCATCGCCCAGGTGGAAGGCGCCTATAACAGAGGTGTGGACAACTATCGGGGCAAACGGCTGGAAGCCGCACGGGCGGACTTCGATTTGGCCGTGGACACGATGCTGACGAGTGGCATGGATCTGAAGACCGACCCACAGCTCTCCGATGAATTCGAGCACCTGCTGAACTCCATTAACTCTCTGGAAATGACCGCTCTGAAGCAGGGATCAGGATTCTCAGAGCCCATAGAGGCCGCGCCGCTCGATGCGGCTGACGAGGTGACCTTTCCGCCCGATGCCGCGCTGACCGCCAAGGTCACCGAGGAACTGAAGACAACGCAGTCGGATTTTCCGCTGGTGGTCAACGACTATGTCGCTGGATTCATCAATTACTTCACCAACTCGAAGAAGGGGCACGCCACCCTGATGCACTCGTTGGAGCGGGCAGGCAAATATCAGGGGATGATCGAGCAGGACCTGAAGGATGCGGGTCTGCCGCAGGACCTGATCTATCTCGCCGTGGCCGAATCGGGCTTTCAACCGCAGGCCCTGAACGCGCACAGCGGCGCGGGCGGGATGTGGCAGTTCATGCCCTTCCAGGGCGCCTACGGGTTGGACCGGAATGGGTGGGTGGACGAACGCTTCGATCCGGAGAAGTCATCGCTGGCTTACGCCCGCTACATGAAGTTCCTCTACGAACAGTTCGGTGACTGGTATCTCGCCATGGCCGCGTACAACTGGGGCCCAGGCAATGTGCAGCGCGCCGTGATGCGGACGGGATATGCCGATTTCTGGGAGCTATACAAACGAAACTCGCTGCCGACGGCGACCAAGAACTACGTGCCCGGCATTATCGCCGCAATCATTATGGCGAAGAATCCGAAGCAGTACGGCCTGGAAGAACTGGTCCCCGATCCGCCGGTCGTTTCCGATACGGTGAGCGTCGACTACGCGATCGACCTGCGGTTGGTGGCGGATGTGACCGACGCGTCGCTGGGAGAGATTGTCGAGCTGAACCCGAGCCTGCTGCACATGGACACGCCGCGCGATACGGACTTTGACCTTCATGTCCCGGCGGGAACGCGCGATGTCTATTTGAAGCGCATTAAAGAGATTCCCGAGGACAAGCGCACCAGTTGGCGCTTTCACGTTGTGCGTGCGGGGGAATCGCTGGACAGCATCGCAAGCAGCTTTCACGATCATTCCGCGGAGATCGCTTCGGCGAATGGTATTGCCTCCGACGCGTTGGTCAACGCCGGCGATGAATTGGCGATTCCCGTGCCGATTCCCGTGGCGGCGCCTCACCCGTTGCACTACCTGACGCGAGTGGGAGATACGCTGGTCACCGTGGCCGACCGATTCAATGTCTCAGTGGAAGACCTGCGGCGGTGGAATCATCTTTCCTCGAGCAAGATCCAGCCGCGCCGATCGCTGTATGTTTCTCAGCCAATCCGTCTGGCGCCTGCGACTCGAGCGCATGCGAAGAGTTCCCACGCGGGGACCAGTACCAGGGTGAAACAGTCGTCTGTGCCCGCGAAGTCCACAGCCAAGCAGTCTTCACCCAGCAAGCCCGCGGCGAAGGCGTCCACTCACAGCGCGTCGGCGAAGAAGACTTCGCGAGCGAAGCATCCCAGCTCGACGCCGTGAGACGCGATGGCTGCCGCATTAGCTACCTCGCCAAAAAGAGTGCTTGCTATCGCTGGCGCGCGGATGCATTCTGTTGCTAGAATCCGTGCCGCGATGTAATTGTTTTTTTCGTTGCAGCGCACTAGCGTACAAGGGTAGTATCGCGGTCAAGCGACTAAGAGGATGCGACGATGAAGTTCAATGAGCAAGATGGATTCGACGGACTGGATAAGGGCATCAAGATGCACGCTACTGCTGCCAATGGTGACGACCTTGGCGATGGATATGATGGCGGTTCCTTCGACGATGATGAGGAAGAAGAAGAGGTCGTGGTGGCGATAACGTCGGACGATGACGAAGATCTCGATCGGCTGGAGGATGAGGTCGAGGATCTGTTGCAGGGCACCTCGCAGGTGGAATCGGTCGTCATCGAAGTGGCTCCGCCGTCTGCGCCTGCTGTCCCACCTGCGAAGGCTCCGGTGAAGGCAGCTGCGAAGAAGGCTCCGGTGAAGGCGATTGCGAAGAAGACGCCGGTTAAGAAGGCTGCCAAGAAGGCTCCGGTTAAGAAGGCTGCCAAGAAGGCTCCGGTGAAGGCGGCGGCGAAGAAGACGCCGGTGAAGAAGGCTGCGAAGAAGGCGCCGGTCAAGAAGGCTGCCAAGAAAAGGATATTGAAATCTGCCGCGAAGAAGTCGAGTGCTCTGCGCGGCGGTAAGGCTGCTTTGAGAAGAGCGGCCGGCAAGAAGAGCACTAAAAAAACCAAAACGAGAGGTACTACCTTGGCAACTAAGAAAGCAGCAAAGAAGGCAGTCAAGAAGGCAGCGAAGAAGGCCCCTGCAAAGAAGGCTGCAAAGAAGGCCGCGAAGAAGAAGAAGTAATCACGCGGTACCAGGCAAGCAAAAGGGCCCGGACTCCTCTCGAGAGGTCCGGGCCTTTTTGCGTCTATTTGTGCTGCGACTGAAGTTCGGCGAGGATGTCGTCGCTGGTGGTATTGGGATTGACGCCACTCCAACTCTTAACGATCTTGCCTTCGGGCGAGATGAGGAAGGTGTCACGGTGGGCAAACTTGACTGGGCCCATGCCGGAAATGGGAACGCCATAGGCGTCGATGACCTTGTGGTCTGGGTCGGCTAGAAGCTTGAAGGTGAGCGAGTCTTTGGTGCAGAAAGTCTTGTGGCTTTCGACAGTATCCAGCGAGACGCCGAGCACCACGGCGTTGAGAGCGTCGTACTTAGGCAGGTCACGCTGGAAATTGTGGGCTTCGATGGTGCAGCCGGTGGTCATATCCTTGGGATAGAAGTAGAGGACGACCCATTTGCCCTTGTACTGAGAGAGCGAGACGGACGTATCTTCCTGCGAGGGCAGGCTGAAGTCAGGCGCGGTTGCGCCGGTCTGCAGGATCTCGCCGGCAGCTCGCGCTACGATTCCGGGCGCACATGCAGCTCCGATGCCGATGATGACTGCGATCCATACACCTTTGCGAATCATGGTGGTCTCCTTGGGTTTCGATTGAGATTTATCGCGATCATGCGGCGGCCCAGTTCACGCCACGCATAGGGTTATAGTACCCGCTTGCGCTTGCCTGTGTGTCATCGCCATGTCCCATGCTCATTCTGCGAGGATGGCGATTCCGGCGCGATTGGCGGCGGCGAGGATGGCAGCTGCGTCGAACAGCAGCGTGCGGCCGGCCTCGATAGCGAGGCAGGTTGCGCCGGCGCGCGCCATGGTTTCAATGGTTGCGACACCGATGACGGGAACGTCAAAGCGCAAGTCCTGATCGGGCTTGGCGACCTTGACCACGGTGAGAGCGCGGCTGAGGGTGGAGGCCGTGTCGCCGAGGGCGCGGAAGAGTTCGCCTGCGCGGGCGATGGTGGCGTCGGTGCCCTCCATGGCTTCCACGGCGACGCAGGCCTGCGCGGCGATAACGACGGTCTGGCCGAGATCGTAGGTAGCGAGGGCGCGGGCGACTGTCCGACCGTAGGCGATGTCCTTCGCCTCCTCCTCGGTGGGGGCGCGCTGGGTGAAGACGCCCGACCTGGCGAGCAGCGGTTCCAGGTAATGGGTGGAGGAGATGAGTTCGATGCCCTCGTCGCTGAGGACTTTGGCGACCGCGCCGAGCAGCATGTCGGTGTTCCGGGTGCGCAGGTTGAGGAGCAGCTTTGCGAGGCGCCAGTCGGGGCGGATGGAGGAGAAGATCTGGGTGTGCTTGACCTGGCCGGCCATTACGGCTCGGGTAACGCCTTCGGCCTGGAAGGTTTCGATGAGGCGGGAAAGCTCGCCCAGGGACATCCAGTGGACGCGGATTTCGGGGTCGGCGGCGGCGCGGGCGTCGATTTCGGGGTCGGTTTCCTCCTTGATGGCGGCGACGATGACGGTTAGGCCTTCCGCGCGGGCGGCGTCGAGCAGCAGGAAGGGGAAGCGCCCGTTGCCGGCGATGAGGCCGAGTCTGACCGAATACCCCCCCCCGGGGGGGGGTGGGGGGCGGGTATGGCTAATTGGTCGAGAATCAGCCATTTACGTTTTTCCCCTCTCGTAAATATCACTTTCCAAATGACTTAGAGGCAAAAATAAGAATCTAAACCGGTTATGGGGCGAGCGCGGCAGCGGCGCCGGGGAGGGTCGCTGGTACGGGTTGGCGACGTGCCTGAGCGCATATTTCCCCATACTTTAATTCTACGCTTTTGGATAAGAAACCATGACATGTCTATCTCGCTGCGAATCAGACACTTAAGCCACTCGGGGGCTTGACAAGTGGTTTTTGGCCGGAAAAACGCGAAAAATAATTTTGCGAGAGCCAAGGGTTTCCCAGGTCGAGCGAGAGCGATGCTCAGTGGATCAACGTTAAGACACCGGCGGCTGGGGATTTGGACACTTTGGCGCCGACGGAAAGCCGGGCAGTGCGGCTGCGCTGGGGACCTGCTTTCCGTGCCACGCGAAGGCTTCTCGCGATTTCGCCTTCACGCGGTATGCGCCTGCGCAGGTACCGTAGCGTTGGGTAAGTGGCCGCGGCGGTTCTCTATTTTGCGATGTCAGTAGATCGACCACACTCCCGGCGTGGCAATCTCGATGAGGTGGCGGTCTGGATCTCTGAAATAGAGGCTGTGACCACCGAGTTCCCAGGTTCGTTCTTCTTCCACGGCGATTCCGTTCTCGGCCAGCCACGCTTGCCAACGCGTCAAATCGGCGGCGGCGATGGCGAACGCGAGATGAAGCTCGCCATCGCCGTCGTGCGGCGATGCGATGTCGCGGGAAGCCCCCTTTTTGAACAGCAGCAAGACCTCGCGGTCGCCAGCCCGGATTGCGCAGCCGCGCTCTCCGAAATCACTGATGACGGGAAAGCCAAAGATCTTTTCGTAGAACCTGGCCGAGTGAGCAACGTCGGCGACGTAGAGCGAGGACTCCAGGATTCCCTGAGTGTTCGGATGCATAGTTGATTGCCACGGTACCGGTTTCTCAGATCCTAATGCGCTTTAGTTTGCGGGCGGCTTGGGCGATTTGGCGGAGAGGACTTTGATGACCTGGTAGGACGCGGGGGTGGCGCCGAGGTTGCGGAGGGTGCGCTTGTCGTTGGGCGCCCAATAGAGCATGGAGCCGGCGCCGATGCGGCTGGCGACGCCGTTGACCGTGACCTCGACGGAGCCGGACTTGATGACGACGAACTCGTCCCCGGCGTCGAGCATGTCTTTGGCGGTGCTCTGGCCGGGGTTGAGGGTGGTGATGTGGCTCTCGAAGGTGTTGAAGGTGAGGGTCGGCGAGTTGACCACGCTGACGCGCGAGCCGGTTGGAGTGGGGGTCGCAGGAAGACTGTTGCAATCGATGACGGAGGACGGGAGCTTGCCGGGGACGGCTTGTTCGCTGGCCGGCGTGTCAGGAACCGAGTGCACGAGACCGGTGACGAAGTTGATGACGTAGTAGGTGGCAGGCGTGAGGCCGACGTTGGTGGCGTTGTGGGGATCGTTGGAGGCGAAGAAGACGAGGGAGCCGGGGCCGGCGTGCTGCTTTCTGCCATTGATTGAGACTTCGAAGTCGCCATTTTTGACGAGGAGAATCTCTTCCCAAGGGTGGCGATGGATGGGGTGCGACTCCAGGCCGGGCAGCAATGTGGTGACGTGGACTTCGAGCTTCTCCAGGGTGGGGGTGGGGTTGTCGAAGACCTGGCGGACTTCGCCGACGGGCGTTGGGGATGGGGCGAGCGAGTCCCAATCGACGATGGTGCTGGCGAGGATGGTGGGGTCCTTCGGCGGCGCGTAGGTGGCGACGGCGGGGGGCTGGGCGGCGGCGAATGTGAGGGGAACGACGAGCAGACAAAAAAGGGGAGATTTCATGCAGGGGAGGATAGCAGGGGCGCGTTGCGTTCGTCTCGCGGCTTGGGGCGCGGAGATCAGGCGACCCAGTCGAGGCCTTTTTTGTCGACGAGGGTGAGAAGCTTCAGCGAGGCGCCGGAGGGCTTCTTCTCGCCGCGCTCCCACTGCGAGATAAGCGAAAGGGAGACGCCGAGGTGGCGGGCGAAGACCGCCTGGCTGACCTCTTCCCGGGCGCGGATGCGGGCGATCTGGCGGGGAGTGAGGGGCTTGACCGGGGTGAGGCAAAGTTCGTCGAACTCCTTCATGGTCTTCTTGTCCATGAGCCCGCTGGAATAGAAGTCCTGCGCGGTTTCATGGACCGCTGCCGCGATTTTGCTAGTGTATTGTTTCTTTGCCATGGATGACCTCGATCAGCTTGCCTTCTGCGATTGCTTCCTCCAGCGAGGCGGCATCCTGTGCGAACAGGAAATCCGCCAGTTTTCTGAACTGCAGCAGTTGGATTGAGTCAATGTTCGCCACATCCTTCTTTGCAAATCCGTAGACGAAGAAAGCCGACGACTTGTGGCGGAACAGAATGATCGTACGAAAGCCTCTCGATTTGCCTTTGCCCGATCGTGCTATCCTCTGCTTGAAAACTCCAGAGCCCAGGTCTGCGTCGATCGAACCGGCAATAAATTCATTCACCGCACTCCACAGGTCGACGTCAGGAATCGAATTCTTTCGAGAAAATCTCGCAAACAACTTGGTTTTGAAGACGCGGATCGAACTCTACCTCGCGCTTGAATTATAGCACTAGGTGCTATAGATCGCGAAGGAGGGCCGGACGGCTACTTGATGATGCCGCGAGTGCTGGAGGCGATGAAGTCGGCTAGGTAGCGGACGTGCTCGGTGTCGGCGGGATCGGGCGCGAGGGTGGAGGCATCGGAGGGTTCGAGGAGGGTGGCGCGGATGGCGGCCAGGGCGTCCGTGGTGTTGAGCTTGCTGGCCTGGAGGAAACGGTACGCCTGGCGGAGCGCTTTGAGTTGGGCGGGCGTGAAGCCGCGGCGTTCGAGGCCGACCTTATTGAGGCCGTAGGCGTGGTTGTTGCGCTCGATGCAGGTGAGCGAGTAGGGCAGGACGTCCTGGGTGATGGTGGTGCCTCCGCCGATGTAGCTGTGGCGGCCGATGCGGCAGTATTGGTGGACGGGACAGAGGGCGCCGACGACGGCGTAGTCCTCGACGGTGACGTGGCCGGCGAGCGTGGCGGCGTTGGCGAGGATGCAGGCGTTTCCGATGTGGGAGTCGTGGCCGATGTGGACGTAGGCCATGATGAGGCAGGCGTCACCGACGGTGGTCACGCCGCCTCCGCCGACGGTTCCGCGGGAGATGGTGACGTATTCGCGGATGGTGTTGTTCTCGCCGATTTCGCAGCGGGTGGGTTCGCCGGCGTACTTGAGGTCCTGGGGCGCGACGCCGAGGCAGGCGAAGGGATAGACCGTGGTGCCGCGGCCGATGGTGAGATGGCCTGCTTCATCGCCGACGAGGACTACGTGCGAGATGAGGCGGCAGTCTTCGCCGAGGACGACGTTGGGGCCGATGATCGACCAGGGGCCGATGGTGCAGGATGCGGGAATCTGCGCGCCGGGGGCGATGATGGCAGTGGGGTGGATGTTGGCGGCGGTGCTCACTCGATTGCGGCCCGGGCGGGAGGTTCGGAGGGGGTTGCGGGTTTGGGCTTGCGGTTGGTGAGGGCGCACATCACGACGGCTTCACAGGCGACCTTGCCTTCGACAGTGGCAACGCCCTTCATCTTGACCGCGTTGGAGCGCCAATTGAGGACGATGACTTCGATGCGGAGCTGATCGCCGGGAACGACGGGGCGGCGGAAGCGGGCGGAGTCGATGCCGGCGAAGACTGTCAGCTTGGAGGCACGCTCTTCGGCCGTGTATTCGGTGAGCAGGAGCGCCGCGCCGGCCTGCGCGATGGCTTCGACCATCAGAACGGCCGGCATGATGGGAAAGTCGGGGAAGTGGCCTTCGAAGAAGGGCTCGTTGATAGAGACGTTCTTGAGTGCAACGACGCGGGTCTTGCGCTCCATTTCGACGATGCGATCGATGAGGAGGAGCGGATAGCGGTGAGGCAGGACGGACATAATTTCGAGAATGTCCATCGTGGTGTTGGGCTCTGTCATGGCAGGCTTGAGTATATCGAACTAGTCAGTAGTCAGTAGTCAGTAGTCAGTAGTCAGTAGCCAGTTGCCAGGTGCCAGGGATCCGCCGCGGTCATTTTTTCTTCAGGGCGATGGAGGTGTCGAAGAGGGAGGGATCGGCGGGGAGGTTGTAGGTGACCTTGGTGAGGTAACGCTGGCCGCTCATGTCGCCGTTTTTATAGCTGGTGATGGTCATGGCAGTGGGGAGGCCCTGGAAGGAGTGGTAATCGTCGTACTCCTCTGAGTATTCGTCGAGGTCCTTGAACTGGGGGTTGCGCCACTGGAAGGTTCGGCGCATGGGGAGGTGGGTGTTGACGTCGAGTTCGAGGGTGACGGCGTCGTTGCTGGCGGTGAGGACGGTGACCTTGTCGGCGAGGCGGCGGCCGACCATGGAGGTGCCTTCAGCGACGATCATGACGTCGGGCTGGTTGATCCAGTTGTGGACGACCTCCTCAATGGAGTGGGCGCGGACGCGGTAGAACTCGTCGACCTGGTCCTTTGGCAGATCGGTGGTGCCCTTGTAGGTGACTTCGTAACCGTGGCCGTCCTTCCAGATCTGGACGACGTCGATCTTTTTGCCGGGCATGATCATGCCGCGGGGAGTGAGGAAGCCACGGCGAAGGGCCCAGGGCTGGCCGGATCCGGGCAGGCGTTCGGTTTGCTTGTATTCGACGATGTAGGGGTCGGGTGCGCCGCGGAAGAAGACGGAGCCGTGACCTTCGGCCTCGATGCTGGCGCGGTTGAGCCAGGCGTCTCCGCCGAGGGCGGCGATCATCTGGTTGATGAGGGTGCGGCCGCGCTGCTCCGGAGTGCCGGCGGCGGTGGGCGGCGCAGCGCTGGGGATGTCCGCGGCCTGGGCGCACGCGAGATTGGGTGCGAGGAGAGCGGCGGCGAGGGTGATGAGAGCGAGAGGCTTCATGCGGGATTTATTTTTCGGGCGCGGCAGCAGTTCGCTGGTTGGACGCTGGCGGCGGGCAGATCGGTGCGTTTCGTCGGCCTGGATCGCTGTTATCGGCATGTACCCCCCTCCCCCCTAAATCTGCATGATCAACAAAACAAACGACTTATATCTATGATCCAGAAAACATGTCAGTTAGTTGTAAATCGCTCCATTCATTGTAGTTAGGCGCGGCTTTGAGGTGAAGGCGCGGCAAGTGCCTGGATTGATGTTCTGTGGAAGCCCCCTGTATCTATTGTAGTCGGGGTGTCAAGAGATTCTGCATGATGCGGGTAATGAAGGTGCCGGTTCCGGTGAAGCGATCGAGGGTGCGGACGCCCGGAGTCGGAGAGGAATTTGCCAAAATTGGCGTGGAGGATTTCCTCGACTGCCTCGGGAGGCGGGGATGGGTCGGGCCTTCAGCCCTCGGGGCCCTGGGGCCCTCCTACCTGGGGCGTTGCCCCAGGCTAAGATGGTGGCGCGCCGTTGGCGCTGAGTCTCTCCGTCGTTCAATCCCACCTGGGGCGCTCCACCCCAGCCAGCGAGCTGGCCGGGGCCCGGTCCCCGGCTAAGATGGTGGCGCGCCGTTGGCGCTAAGTCCCTCCGTGGTTCAATCCTACCTGGGGCGCTCCACCCCAGCCAGCGAGCTGGCTGGGGGCTTCGGTTGCCCGGTAAGATGGTGGCGCGCCGTTGGCGCTGGACGGCATGACTGCGGGGCCTTGGGAGGCGGGGATGGGTCGGGCCTTCAGCCCTCGGGGTCCTGGGGGCCCTCCTACCTGGGGCGTTGCCCCAGGCTAAGATGGCGGCGCGCCGTTGGCGCTGGACGGCATGACTGCGGGGCCTTGGGAGGCGGGGATGGGCCGGGCCTTCAGCCCTCGGGGTCCTGGGGCCCTCCTACCTGGGGCGTTGCCCCAGGCTAAGATGGTGGCGCGCCGTTGGCGCTGGACGGCATGACTGCGGGGCCTTGGGAGGCGGGGATGGGTCGGGCCTTTAGCCCTCGGGTCCTGGGGCCACATGCCCTACCTGGGGCGTTGCCCCAGGCTAAGATGGCGGCGCGCCGTTGGCGCTAAGCCCCTCCGTGGTTCAAATTGAAACCGCCGGCGGGCAGTCAGATGGAACAGATTCCTCACGAATGGGTGCGAGCAGCCCAAACGATGCGACGTCGACGATAGGCTTTTGCAGGCGATTCCTCGCTGCGCTGAGGGCTGTGGGATATAGTCCAAGAAAAGTGTTGGGCAGGACTTTGTGGAAAGGGACGGGCGGGATTTCCATGGGGCAGAACGGTTCGGCGGAGGCGGGGAAGGGGTTCAGGATTGCCATTAATATGCCCGGGGCGATTTCGGCGGGCGCGTATACGGCTGGGGTTCTGGACTTTATGACGGAGGCCTTGGACGCGTGGACGAAGGCGAAGGCGGAGGGTGCGGAGGTTCCGCAGCACGCGGTGGTGATTGAGGGGTTCTCGGGCGCGTCGGCGGGCGGGCTGTGTGCGGCGCTGAGTGCGCTGCTGCTGCAGGAGGAGTTTGAGCATGTCGCCGACGCGACCAAGCGCGGGACGACGAACCGCTTCTACGAAGCCTGGGTGAACCAGACGGACATTCGCGGGCTGCTGACGACGCGGGACCTGGAGCGGGATGGGGAGCGCGTCGGGCCACTGGTCTCGCTACTGGACTCGACCATGCTGGATGAGCTGGCTGCCTACGGGAAGACGCGCGGGCCGGAGCCTGCGGAGCCGCGACCGTATGTGTCACCGGACCTGACAGTGTTCCTGTCGCTGACGAATCTGCGTGGGGTGCTGTATTCGCTGAACGGGCTTTCGCCGGGCGGAGTGGAGGAGACGACCTCGTTTTTTGGGGACCGGATACGGTTCCAGACGGTGCGGAAGGAGTCGAAGCGGCCGCTGGACAAGGCGGCGTACGCGGTGGACCTGGTGACGCCGGGGGCGGACCTGAGCCTGCTGGGCGATGCGGCGATGGCGACGGGAGCGATCCCGGTGTTTCTGGCGCCGCGGGTGCTAAAGCGACGGCACAGCGACTACACGCCGCCGCTGTGGGAGACGCATGAGCCGGGGGTGAAGGACGATGCTGCGCCGATTGCGCCGTCGTTTCCGCCGGGGATGGCGGACCCGTTTGAGACGCTGAACGTGGATGGCGGCGTGACCAACAACGATCCGTACAACTACGCGTATGACTACCTGGCGTCGCTGGATCCGCCGCGAGAGGACCATCAGCTCGAGCGGGATCCGTGCAAGGCGGACCGCGCGGTGGTGAGCATTGCGCCCTTCCCGACGATGGCGAGCTACGCGGTGGATTACGACCCGATGGCGAATGCGGGAGTGCTGCGGGTGATGGGGCGGCTGTTCCAGGCGCTGGTGTCGCAGTCGAGGTTTTATGGCGAAAGCCTGAGCCACCTGATGCGGGGAACGACCTTCAGCCACTTTATGGTGGCGCCGTCGGACCACGAACTGGTGGAGGAACTGCAGCACGAGGCTGTGCATCATAAGCCGATTCCGAAGGCGCTGCAGTGCGCCACGCTGTCCGCGTTTGGCGGATTCTTCGAGCGCGGATTCCGGGCGCACGACTACGAGCTGGGAAGGCGAAACTGCCAGAAGTTTCTGCTGGACCACTTCATCTTTCCGGCAGAAAACGTGGTGATGAAAGAGGCGCTGGCGGGGATGGATGAGGGGGTGCGGGCGCGCGTGGTGGCGGAGTACCGAAGGGCGACTCCGAAGGGGCCGGACGGCGAGCCGATGGAGTATGCGGCGGAGGCGTGTGCGGCATCGCAGCGAGTGTGGCTGCCGGTGATTCCGCTGTGCACGCCGGAGTTACGGAAGCCGATTGCGCCGGTGGCGCGGTACAAGATGAAGGAGAGCGATCTGGATGAGGTGGTGTGGCTGGTGGCGGCGCGGTTTGAGGCGGTGATGCAACGGGTGATCCGGCAGATTCCGCGACGGCTGTTGCGGTGGTCGCTGCGGCCGGGACCGTGGTTCGTGTCGCGGCTGGGGCGAGGCGCGCTGAAGCAGATGCTGGCGAAGCAACTGGGGGATTCGTACGCGGCGGGGGAGTAAGGGGTGGGGCGCGCGATTGACAGAGGGCCATGAAGATGTATATACATCTAATCTGTGGAGCGGAAAGCGAAAGGGAAGTTGCCGGAATTGCCCTGTGCATGCGCCAACCTGCGGCGGGCGGCGCGGGCGGTGTCGCGGATTTATGACGAGGAGCTGCGCGGCGCGGAGTTGGAGCTAAGCCAGTTCACGCTGCTGATGACGCTGGATCTGACAGGCGAGATTACGCAAAAGGCATTGGCCAGGCTGCTGGCGATGGATAGCACTACCCTGACACGGACGTTGAGCGTGCTGGCGGATCGCGGTTGGATCCGGGTGAGGCCGGGCGAGGACCGGCGGGAGAAGCTGTGGAGCATGAGCCCGGCAGGCCGGCGGAAGTTCAAGCGGGCACAGCCGCTTTGGGAGCGGGCGCAGGCGCGACTGCGAGCGGGTGTTGGCGAGGCGAGGTGGCGGGAGTTAGGGGAAGTGCTGGGCGAGGTTGCAACGGCAGCGGCGAGAGGTTGATTTTTTTGCGTCGGAATAGATGTATTTACATCTATTCGTTGTACGACCCAAGAGGAGCCAAAATGATCGATCCGATGTCCGATTTCTTAACGTTCCTGATTCTGGGCGGAAGTGTGGCCACAGTTGCGGCGGTGTTGGCCGGCGTGCAGCGCGGGCTGAAGGGCGCGGGGTGGGCGGACCGCGATCGGAAGCGCGCGACGGGGAGTATTGCGGCGCTGCTGATTGCGTGGTTTGTCGCGGCGCTGGCGACGGCGCGGCTGGGTGCGTACCAGGGGAGCGGGTCTCGCGTTCCGACCATTCAGTATGGGTTGTTGCTTCCGATTGTGGCCGGCGTGGTGCTGTTCTGGAGGTGGGGCCTGTTGCGACGCGTGGTGGAGACGGTATCGCAGCGTTGGGTTGCGGGGGTCCAGGTCTTTCGCGTGGAGGGCGCGATCTTTCTGGTCCTGCTGGCGATGGGGAGGCTGCCGGGCGCGTTTGCGTGGCCGGCGGGGGTTGGCGACGTGATGGTGGGACTGCTTGCTCCCATGGTGGGAGCGACCTACGCGCGGAATCCGGGGGCGGCTGCGGGCCGGCTGCGCGCCTGGAATCTGCTAGGGCTGGTGGATTTAATGGTTGCGGTGACGACCGGCTTTCTTTCCTCTCCGTCGCGCTTTCAGATGCTGGCGTTTGACCGGCCGAACGTGATGATCAGTGCGTTTCCGCTGGTGATGATTCCGGTGTTCCTGGTGCCGCTCGCAGTGCTGCTGCATCTGGCTTCGCTGAACAAGTTGCGTTTGGCCGAGGTGATGTGCGGCGTGTGCCGGCCGGGGCTGGGGTGGGGCGGTTGGCGTAGGATGGCTGCGCCGGGAGGGAGAGCAGGGCGTCCGGCTGG
Source organism: uncultured Acidobacteriaceae bacterium (assembly GCA_963764735.1). Classification (GTDB taxonomy): domain Bacteria; phylum Acidobacteriota; class Terriglobia; order Terriglobales; family Acidobacteriaceae; genus Edaphobacter. The sequence goes on along the minus strand of CAVXTS010000002.1, from coordinate 1,583,935 downwards.
GAGGTGGGAGCGATGAGCCATGGGCGGGCCGAGTTACGTGTTTGGGATTGAGGTGAAGAAGGCGGATGCGGGGGCGGCGAAGGGGAAGAACTAATACGGGGATTCTTCGCTGCGCTCAGAATGACAAACCAAAAGGCAAAGGCAACTACAGGGATTCTTCGCTGCGCTCAGAATGACAAACCAAAAGGCAAAGGTAACTACGGGGATTCTTCGCTGCGCTCAGAATGACAAACCAAAAGGGCAAAGGTAACTACGGGGATTCTTCGCTGCGCTCAGAATGACAAACCAAAAGGGCATCGGCGTGACAACGAAAAAGGGCAACGGCGTGACAACGAAAAAGGGCAACGGCAACGGGAAGGCGGTTAGCCGGCGAGGACGGCGCCTCCGTTGACGTTGAAGATTTCGCCGGAGATGAAGCCGGCCAGTGAAGTGCAGAGGAAGAGGATGGGGCCGGCGATTTCGTCGACGTGGGCGGGGCGCTGCAGCGGGATGGTGGGGTTGGTGCGGGCGGCGACGATGGGGTCGTCGAAGACGGAGGCGGTCATCTCGGTGTGGGTCCAGCCTGGGGCGACGCAGTTGGCGTAGATGGCATGGGGGGCGAGTTCGGAGGAGAGCGATTTGGTGAAGGCGATGATAGCGCCCTTGGTGGTGGCGTAGTCGGCGTGGAAGGCTTCTCCGCGCTGGCCGGCGGCAGAGGCGATGAGGACGATGTGGCCGCGGGCAGTCGGCGCGGTGGGGTAGGGCGAGCCGAGTGCGGTGCGAACGGGCGTGGGCGCGGGGCGGGTGAGCATGTGGGCGGCGGCGGCGTGGACCAGGCCGAAGACGCTGTTTATGTTGGTGGCGATGGTGCGCTGCCACTGGGCGGTGGTCATGTTGGCCACGGAGGTCTCGACCGGCGGCCAGATGCCGTGGTTGGCGACGAGGATGTCTAAATCCCCAAAGGCATCCAAGGTGCGAGAGACGAGGGCTTCGCCGTCTTCGGGAGTTTCGAGGGACTGCTGGAGGGCGAGGCAGTGGTCGGGGCCTCCGCAGGCGGTGGCGAGCGCGTTGGCCTGGTCGGCGGCCTGGCGATAGCTGAAGGCGACGCGGGCTCCGGCCTGACGGAAGAGGCGAACAGTGGCCGCGCCGATGCCGCGCGAGCCTCCGGTGATGAGTGCGGTGCGGCCGGCAAGAGAAAGAGAGACGCCTGGGCTGGATTGATGCTGTGAGACTTCTTGCTGCATCGGTTGAGTGTCGCCGACATCGGATAAAAGATGCAAGCGGCGAAGAGGCCAAGGTCAAGCCGGAGGGCGACTATGAAAATAGCGGTTGTGGTGACACGGATTCTGCTGGGGCTGTTGTTCGCATTTGCGGGGTTCATCAAAGTTGTGCCGGTGATGCCGATGAAGTTTCCGCCAGGCGATGCGGGAGCGATGATGGGTCTGCTGGTGGCACACAAGTGGTTCATGTTCTATGGGCTGGTGGAATTGGTGGGCGGCCTGTTGCTGCTGAGCGGGCGGTTTGTGCCGCTGGGGCTAACGCTGCTAGCCGCGATGATCACGAATATCACGCTGTTCAACGCGACGCTGGCGCCGAGCACTCTGCCAGTGGCGCTGGTGGCGGGCGCACTGGAGATCTTTCTGGTGTATGCGTATCGCGCGTCGTTTGCGGGGATTTTTGCGGCGAAGGCGCGGCCGGCCTGAGGAGAGTACACAGAAGTCAGTAGACAGTAGCCAGTAAACAGTAGCCAGTAAACAGTAGCCAGTAAACAGTAGCCAGTAAACGGTAGACAGTAGACGGTAGCCAGTAAGCAGTAAGCAGCACACCGTGCGCTTAGCATCTGGCGTTGGCGGAGGAATGCGCGTAGAAGGGACAGATGGAAATTTTGAGCGCGGTGGAGATGGGCGCGGCGGACCGGCGGACGGCGGAGGAGTTCGGCGTGCCGCTGGAGACGCTGATGGAAAATGCGGGTGGGGCGGTGGCTGGGTTCTGCCTGCGGCGGTACGCGGCTGCGGAACGCGTGGTGGTGCTGTGCGGCAAGGGCAACAACGGCGGGGATGGAATGGTGGCGGCACGCGTGCTTGCGATGGCGGGCGTGGACGTGGAGGTGCTGCTGCTGGGACGCGAAGATGAGGTGCGGGGCGACGCGGCAGGAGCGCTGCGGCGGTTGCGGGCGGAGGTTCCGGAGGTTGCGGTTCGGTCGATTGTCGATGAGGCGGAGCTTGCGATGGCGGGTGAGGCGATTGGGGCGGCGGAGTTGTTGATCGATGCGGTCGTGGGGACGGGGTTCAAGCCGCCCTTGCGCGGAGTTGCGGTGAAGTTGCGGGAGTTGGTGGAAAAGGCGGATGCGGCGGTGGTGGCGGTTGATCTGCCGAGTGGGTGGGACGCGGACTCGATGGAGCAGAGGGCGGAGGGAGCGTATCGCGCGGATGCCGTGGTGACGTTTACGCGGCCGAAGCGGGCGCATGTGTTTGGGCACCTGACGCGGGAGACGTTTGGGCCGGTGGTGGTGGCGGAGATTGGGTCGCCGGCGGGGGCGGTTGAGTCGGCGGGCGGATTGACCTGGGCGGGGGCGGCTAAGACGATTGCGGAGCGGGCGCGGGATGTGAATTCGAACAAGGGGATGTATGGGCAGGTGCTGGTGGTGGGCGGGAGCTATGGGACGTCGGGCGCGCCGGCGATGGCGAGCCTGGCTGCACTGCGCGCGGGTGCGGGGCTGGTGACGGCTGCGGTGCCGAAGAGTTGCCTGGATACGGTGGCGGCGATTGCGCCGGAGTTGATGATGGCGGCGCTGAAGGAGGGTGCGGAGGGCGCGGTGACGCTGAAGAATCTTGCGCCTGATGGGCTGGAAGCGTTGCTGGCAGCGAAGCGCATCAGCGTAGTGGCGCTGGGGCCTGGGCTGTCGACGCGCGGCGAGGCGAGTGAGCTTGCTCGAGAGCTGGTGGCGAAGGTGAAGCTGCCGATGGTGATTGATGCGGATGCGCTGAATGCGTTTGCGGGGCGGCCTGCGGAGTTGAATGGCGAAGGGCGAGTGATGGTGCTGACGCCGCATCCGGGAGAGATGGCGCGGCTGGTGGGGATGACAGTGAAGGACGTCGAGGCAGACAGGATTGGGCTGGCGCGGAAGTTTGCGATGGGGCATACGGTTACGCTGGTGCTGAAGGGATGGCGGACGCTGGTGGCGCATCCGGACGGACGGATTGCGGTGAATACAAGTGGGAATCCGGCGATGGCGAAGGGTGGAAGCGGGGATATTCTGACCGGGATTGTGGCGGCGATGGTGGCGCAATTTCCGAACGACGTGGCGTGCGCGGTGGAGGCGGCGGTGTATCTGCATGGGCTGGCGGGGGATTTTGCGGCGCAGGGAATGGACGAGCATGCGGTGCTGGCTACGGATACGGTTGCGCATCTTTCGGATGCGTTCCGGTATCGGGTGAAGGATGCCGGTGGGATGACGTGGATTTGTGGTTTGAATGAGTGAAGATGGGCCTGCGTGGGATGCGGTGGCGATGCAAGCTGAATACAGGGATTCTTCGCTGCGCTCAGAATGACAAGACATATAGCCCGGTATGACAAGAGATATTGAGAGGAGAGGGATGAGGGAACGGCGGTTCAGGACGCGGTCGGTGGAGGGGACGCTGGCGTTGGGAGAGAAGATTGCTGAGATGCTGCAGCCGCCGATGGTGGTGATTCTGCGGGGTGAGGTGGGCGCGGGGAAGACGACGCTGGTGAAAGGGATTGCCGCGGCGCTGGGTGCGGCGGCAGAAGACGAGGTGACCAGCCCGACGTTCACGATTGTGCATGAGTATGTGGGGCGGAAGGTGCGGTTGTTTCATCTGGACCTGTATCGGCTGGAGACCGAGGAGCAGATTGCGGTGTTGGGGCTGGATGAGATGGCGGGATATCCGGATTCGCTGGTGTTGGTGGAGTGGGGCGAGCGGTTTGAGAGCGTGGTGAAGCGGGCCGCGGGAGAGATTTATATGGAGCACGGGGAAGGCGATGAGCGGGGGCTGATTGTGAGGTTGAAGGATTAGGGGCGGACGACGCCGGAATTCCCACGTCAGACGCGATGGGACCGCGCCTGACATGGGGCACCCGAACATTGTGCGGCTGGGGACTGAAAGACAACTACGGAGATTCTGACTCTTCGAGTCAGAATGACGACCGGTCTTTCTCTAATGACGACCGGCTCTCTTTTAGGCAGCGGGCGTGAAGATGGGGCCTTTGGCGCGGCCGGTGTAGCGGTAGATAGCGCACTCTTCGTCGCCGGTGGACCCGTATTCCTTTTGGCGGGCGATGGCTTCGAGGTCGGCGGCGTGGTCTTCCGGAGTCATCTTGACGTTGTCGAGGAAGAGCTGGGTGAAAGCCGGGTTGCGGTCGAGGATGTTGGCGCATTCGGCGTTGACGTAGATTAGGTCGAGTGTGCCTGGGCGGGTGGCAAGCTGGGTCTCGATGCGGCGCAGGAGCTGGCGGAGGACGGGCGCCTCAAACGGGTGGAAGAGGAAAAGAAGCAGGGGAGTGTTGGGTAGGGGGAAGTCGAGCGCGTCGCCTTCGACGATCTCGATGGGCGCGATTGGTTCAGAGGTTGGATCGGCCGCGTGGGCGGCGATCCAGTGGGCGACATTCCGGCGGGCGACGGCGGCCAGCGCGGGATTGAGCTCGATGCCGATGACGCTGCGGAAGCGGAACTCGCTGGCGACGAGCAGGCCGCGGCCTTTGCCGGAGCCGATGTCGAGGAAGGTGTAGCTGGAGATGGAGTGGGGCGGGACGGTGTCGCGCCAGTGGCCGATGAGGGCGCGGAGGATGGAGGGCGCAACGCCGTAGTAGGCGGTGACGTGCTCGTCGTTGGCGTGGCCGGTGGCGAGGTGCCTGGCGGGAACGAGGCCGCTGGTGTCGACGCCGTGGATCTGGTCGAAGGGATGGATGGGGAAGGGCGTGAGTTGGAGGCGGTCGCGCGGGCGAGTGGGTGAGGGCACGACCGAGAGGCTAGGTTTTTGCGGGGGCTTTGATCTGGATGAGGGCATTCGCAGGTTGCTTCGATGTTAGACGATTGGCGAGGCGGGCGTAGCCCTCGGGGGAGATGCGGTCGGGCGTCCAGACCGGGTCGCTGAGCAAAGAGACGTCTGTGCGGGTGACGGTTTCGAAGGCGGCGAGACGATTTTGGATCTGGGCGATGAGAGGGGCGAAGTCGGACGCGGTGTCGGCGAGGCGGGGGAGGGTGAGGGCGATGGACACGCGATGGCGCGGAGGGACGCCGGGGATGCCGGCTCCGGGGGCGTTGGGGTCGGACTCGATGCGGATGTTGTGGACCAGGCCGAGGTCGACGATGTTGCACAGGGTTTCAGGGTCGTAGCAGTCGCGCAGCGCGGCGAGGATGACGGCTTCCGTGAGGGACGTGGGTGGGGTGTCTGGGTGCATGCTGGAATCGATAACAGGGAAACAGGTACCGGGTGCGGCGTGTTAGTGCGACGGCCCCGGGCTGGTGGACTGGACGTCGAGGTGGCCGATGGTGAGGCGGTCAATGTGGAGCTCCTTGACCTTGCCCTTGCCGAGGCGCAGTTTGCCGATCGCCAACGCGCCAATAGCGAGCGCTCCGATGGCGAGCGCGCCTACGGCCAAGGCACCGAGGGCGAGCGCGCCGGCGCTGAGGGCGCCGACGGAGGACGCGCCGGTGGTGGTGGCGAGCGGGGTGGATGGGCGTGCCATAGGGGGATTCTATAGCGCCGCGGCATGCGACGGCTGCATGCGGATGGGAGCGGTGGCGTTCAGACGCCGGGGATGAGAGTGAGGACCCTGTTGATGGCTCCGAGGATGTCGCCGGCGGTGTTGAAGTGGGAGATGGTTGCGGCGATTTGAGCGCTTAGCGTCTTCAGGTCGGCGTTGGTGGAATTGATCTGGTCAAGTAACGCCTGGAAGAGGGCGGTGTCGGCATGCACGCGGTACTCGTCGTCTTTGACGAGGATGTCGTCCACGCCTGAGTAGGGGCCGCTGAGGGCCTGGAGTGCGACGGTGTCGGCGGAGTTCTCGATTTCGTTTTCAAGCTTGGCGTAGAGATCCTGGTAGGCTGCACGCAGGTCCGGGGTAAGTGGAATCGCCGGCGAGGGCGGAGTTGGGGGAGTGGTGGACACGGGGTTGTCTCCTGTGCGGCATTAGTTGGCGGACAGCGATGAGTAGAAGCTGCCCAGGTTCGCTGCGACGGCCTGGAGTTCCGCCATTCTGGCGAGCAACGACTCCGGATTGTTGCCCTGAGCTTCCGCGGCGAGTGCGTGGTGGGTGAGCGCGAGGCGAACAATGGAGGCTTTGAGATTCTGGATATTCTCGTCGGCAGCGCGTTGTTGGCGCACGAGAGCGGGCAACTTCATGATCTGCTGCCGACGCAACTCGGGGTCCATCGTTGCGGTGCGGAGAAAGAGGGTCTCCTGGTTGATGACGTAATCGTTGTCCTTAGTCTCGATATCGTGGAGCGCGTCGATGTCCTTTTCGAGGAGTTCGCAGAGGCTCTGGACGCTGGGGTCCATGGTCTCAATGATTCCGGGCAACTGGGATTTGACCTTTTTGTTGATTAAAAATTGCGCGAGGGCATTGGTGGCAGTGGAGATTCCGTTCTGAGCTGTCGTCGAGATGGCAGGGGTGGCAGTGGAGGTGGATGTCGAGGTCGAGCTTGCGGCCGGGGTAGCGGCGGCGATGCCGAGAACGCCTTCGATGGAAGGCGCGACGGTATTGCCCAGGCCGGTGAGATTGGTGCCGACCGATACCGCGGCTGCGTCGAGTTCGGGGGAGTCGGTACCGCTGGTGATGGCCACCAGGGACTGTGCGTAGGACTGAAATGCAGCAAGAACCGCCAGCCGGACCTGGATATCTTTCTCCGAGAGCAGGGGCTGGACGTTGCGCGGGTTGTAGACGGGTGAGGTCTGATCGAACTGCTGGATCGCGTCGAAGTCGGTTCGTTGGTCGTGGAGAGTGTTCGCGTCGCGATAGGCCTGAGTGGCCTGGTCGAGCACCGGTGTAATTGCATTCGACAAGGCGACGCTGTGTTTGTTGAGCGACGAGAGGCATCCGGTGGCGGACACGACCAGCATGAGGGCAAGGGCGGCGGACGCGCGGCGGAAGACGCGAGCGGAGGCCCAGGCGGGGTGGCGGTCCGGCGTGATCGGCATGAGGCATGGGAACCTGCGGGGGGTGAGATTGTCAAGCTAGCGCCTGCCAGGATGACCGCCCGGGTGTCGAACGACAGCGCCGGCGTGGTAAAAGGTACGCAGGGAAGCGGAGGTGCTCGATGTCGAAACGGATCGTTTTCTGCGCGGATGGCACCTGGGATACACCCATGGTGAACACCAACGTTTATCTGCTGTACAAGGCGCTGACTGTTTCCGCCGAGCAGGTAACGTTCTACGACGATGGCGTGGGTGCGGATGCCACCGGGCTCGACCACCTGCTGCAAGGAGCGTTTGGGCAAGGACTGGTGCAGAAGGTGATGGATGGGTATACCAAAATTGCACACGTGTATGAGGCCGGGGACCAGATCTTTCTGTTTGGATTCAGCCGCGGGGCGTACACGGCGCGCAGCCTGGGGGGGATGATCGCGAACTGCGGCCTGCCGACGGGGAACTTCACAGATAACTGCGTGACCCAGGCGTTTGCGGCGTATCGCGATCCAGTGAACCGGCAGACGATCCTGGCGGGACTGGGGGCGTGCGGACTGGGCGATGCGACGATCCAGATGGTCGGGGTGTGGGACACCGTCGGCGCGCTGGGGATACCGGCGATCTTCGGCGGGGTGGATGAGTCGCAGTATGGGTTTCTGGACACGGGACTGCATCCGGATGTGAAGAACGGCTATCAATGTCTGGCGATTGATGAGCAGCGTGCGCAGTATCCGGCGACTTTGTGGACCTCGACTCCGGCGGCGGGGCAGACGATTGAGCAGGTGTGGTTCTCCGGCTGCCATGGGGACGTGGGCGGAGGAACGGCGCTGGCGGGCGGAGTGGACGCGGGGACTCGGCTGTGCGACATCACGTTGGGCTGGATGGCGGGCAAGGCGCAGGCGTGCGGGCTGACCATGGACCCGACAGTGGCGGCGCAGTTTGCGACGCTGCCCGCGGAGTATGCGCTGGACGCGATTCGGCAAACATGGACGCCGGTGGCTGGGCCGCCACACCAGCGTCCGATTGCCGCGAACGCGGAAGTGGGAAATAGTGTTGCGATCCGAGTGCAGTACGGACTGACGTACACTCCCGGGAACCTGACGCTGAATGATGGGTTACTGGCGGACGGCTATCCGCTGGTCGACGTGGTGGACGAAAACGTGATCTAGGCGCCGAGTTCGGTGCGGATGGCGTTGGCGATGGTGTCGGCGTGGCGGCGCATGAGGGGCTCGGATTCGGCTTCGATCATGACGCGGGCGAGGGTGGTCTGGCGGCTTGGCGTGGTGGATTCGATGCTTTCGCCGCGACAATTAAATGCGTATAGCGTAGCGTTTCGGTATACGATGATTGCGTGATCAAGAGCTTCCGGCACAAGGGCGTTCAGAAGTTCTTCCTCACGAAGTCGAAGGCGGGCATTCAGGCGCATCATGCCAAGAAACTGACGATCCAGCTTGGCGTACTCAACACCGTGGTGACGATCGATGAAATGAACGCGCCAGGCTGGGCCCTGCACAGGCTTCATGGCGAGTTGGAAGGGCTATGGGCCGTCAGCGTGAACGGGAACTGGCGATTGACGTTCCAATTTGAAGATCGCAATGTTTACCTTGTCGATTATCAGGATTACCACTAGGAGAATGGCCATGCAGATGTATGATCCGCCACATCCCGGGATGCTGATTGCGGACATTCTGGAGAATGGAAATCTGAAGACGGGGACCTCAGTAACGGCGTTAGCAAAGCATATGGGCGTGACGCGGGCGGCGCTGTCGCGGGTGATCCACGGCAGGGCGGCGGTGTCTGCCGAGATGGCCCTGAAGCTGGAGGGGGCGCTGGGAGTAAAGGCGGATTTGTGGCTGCGGCTGCAGATCCAGCGGGACCTTTGGGTGGCTTCGCGGAAGAAGCGGAAGAAGGTGCGGAGCGTAGTGATGCCGGAGCAGCGGAAGGCGGCTTAGGGCTAGAGGTTCTGAAGTCCCCAGAAATTCAGGCCGTGGATGAGGACGGCGGGTAGCAGGCTTTTTGTACGATGCGTCATGTAGCCCCACAGAAAGCCGATGGGCATGATTGTCCACATGCCTCCGAACAGAAGATGGCGGAACGCAGACCATGATCCCTGGGCCGTGACAGGAAGATGCATGACAGACCAAATGAAGGCTGCCAGAACGAAACCGAGCCCCTTGTTGTGAATTCCTTCGCCCAATCGAGTTTGCAGAAGCATGCGCAGGAATTCTTCACTCAGCGCCGCGCAGATGATGCCTGTGAAGAGCAGATTCAATGCTCCCATCTGCGCGAATGCGGCGTGCCAGTGGGACTTGCCGGGCGCGACGACGAGGCTGATGCCGCCGACGATCAGATGAATGAACAGCGGCAGATACCAGTAGTGGAGATTGACGCCAAGTTGTGAGGGCCGGTAGCGAAAGCCAAGGAGATAGACGAGCGCCAGAGTAACTGGATAAGCGAAAACAATGAGGGAGCCGGTTGCGATGCGTGGAAGCCCATGCAGTGCTGACCACAATGGGCTGAAACGGATGCCGAGAAAGACGAGCGCCAGCGCAGCGCAGGTAAGGATGACGGTGAGCTCTCTCCAGACCGGCTTCCTGATGGGGAAGCCGATTGCGACGCGAGGATGGAGAACAATGGCGAGGTCAGTGACGAAAGCGCCGATCCAGACCGCGAAGAGATAGCCCATGGCGTGGGCGATGCGGTGCTCGATCCAACCGTAGTAAAGCACCAGGGCGAAAGTTGCACCTACGAGCAGCATCGCTGTCGGATATGTGCGCGCGATACGCGCATGCAGCCGCAGAGTTCTCGCGATGGCATTCATATAGGAGCGATACGCTCTCGCGTCCTAGCTGGTTCCCAGTTCGGTGCGGATGGCGTTGGCGATGGTGTTGGCGTGGTGGCGCATGAGGGGTTCGGATTCGGCTTCGATCATGACGCGGGCGAGGGCTTCCGTGCCGGAGTAGCGGATGACGACACGGCCGGAGTCGGCGAGCTCTTTTTCCGCGGCGGCGATGGCGGCGGCGACTGTGGGGATCCGATCGAGTGGGCGCTTTTCGCGGACATGCACGTTGACGATGACTTGGGGGAAGGTCTTGAGGTCGGCGGTGAGTTCGCCGAGGGTTCGGCCGGAGCGGTGGACGATGTCGAGCAGCAGCAGCGCGGTGAGCAGGCCGTCGCCGGTGGTGCTGCGACCGCTGAAAATAATGTGGCCGGATTGCTCGCCTCCGAGAGCTGCGCCAGTGGCGAGCATCTGTTCGAGGACATACTTGTCGCCGACGGGGGCGCGGAGCATTTTGATGTTGCTGCGCTTGAGTGCGGCTTCCAGGCCCATGTTGGACATGGTGGTGGCGACGACGGTGGAGTTGGCGAGCAGGCCTCGCTCGGCCAGGTCGCGGGCGGCGAGCAGCAGGACGGCGTCGCCGTTGACGACGCGGCCGCGTTCGTCGGCGAAGAGGGCGCGGTCGGCGTCGCCGTCGAAGGTGATGCCCATGGAGGCGTGGCGGGCGAGGACCTCGGAGGCAACGACTTCAGGGTGGAGCGCGCCGCAGTTTTCGTTGATGTTGCGGCCGTTGGGGCTGGAGTGGGTAAGGATGACGGTGCCGCCGCCGTTGGCGTTGTGCCGGTCGTTGAGCAGGGCGAAGAGTTCGGGTGCGATGGCGCTGGCGGCGCCATTGGCGCAGTCGATGACGATGGAGCGGCCGTCGAGGGAGAGATCAGGGACAGCGGCAAGGAGAAAGAGGACGTACTCGGCGCGATCGGCTTCGTTGACGAAGGGCGGAGCGGCGTCGGTGGTCCTATCCCACATCTCAGAATCGAGATGTGGGGCACCCGACTTCGTGGCGGGTTCGAGGTGGCGGAAGATTTCGGTTTCGATGGCGAGTTCGGTGGCGTCGGGGAGTTTGTAGCCGTCGGGGCCGAAGAGCTTGATGCCGTTGTCCTGCCAGGGATTGTGCGAGGCGGAGATGACGATGCCAGCGGAGAAGTTGTGGGCGCGGGTGAGGAAGGCAACCGCAGGCGTGGTGATGACGCCGGCGCTCTCGACGGTGGCGCTGCCGGCGATGAGGCCGGCAGTGAGAGTGGCGGCGATCCAGTCGGAGGATTCGCGGGTGTCCTGCCCGATGAGGACCTTTGGCGAAATGCCCAGGTGATGTGCGAGAGCGAGGCCTACGGCGTAGACGGTAGGGGCATCGAGCGGGAACTGACCGGCGACGCCGCGGATGCCGTCGGTGCCAAACAATTTCTTCATAGGGACAGGGTACTAGGTACTGGATACTGGATACCAGGGATGGAATGGTACCCAGTACCCAGTATGCAGTAGCCAGTAGCCATTACCCATTACCCATTACCAGTAGCCAGTATCCAGTACTCAGCCTCCAGGCTCTAGTCTTCCGTGCGGGTAACTTCGGCTTCGAGGGAGCCCTGGGCGAGGCGGGCGCGGATGGTTGCGCCGGGGCTTGCGTCGGTGGATCGGTGCAGGAGCTGGCCGGCAGAGTTGTAGACGAGGGCGTAGCCGCGGTTCAGGACGGCGAGAGGCGAGAGCGCGTGCAACCGGGCGGCGGCGCGGTCGAGACGCATGGAGCGCGCGGCGAGTGTGGTCTGCGCCAGGCGGCCGAGGGATTGGTGCGCGGCGTCGAGGCGGCGGTGGGCGGCGGCGAGGCGCATGGCGGGATGGCGGCGTTCGAGGCGGGTGGTGAGGATGGCGAGTTGCGCGGCGGGGGTGCGCAGACTGCGGCTGGCAGAGAATTCGAGGCGATGGCGCAGATCGTCGAGGCGCTGGGCACGGCGGCCGAGTAGAGTTTGTAACCGATTCTGGACTTGGCCGGTGGAGAGCGCGGTGAAGCGCTGGCGCGCCAGCATCAGCTGGTAGCGGATGGCGCGGCGGATACGGGCGTCGAAGGCCTGCACGCGCTCCTCGATGCGGTGCTGGGCGGCGGTGATGATCTCGGCGGCGGCGGAGGGAGTGGGCGCGCGGAGGTCGGCGACGAAGTCCGCGATGGTGAAGTCGGTCTCGTGGCCGATGGCGGAGACGACGGGGAGCGCGGAGGCGGCAATGGCGCGGGCGAGAGCTTCGTCGTTGAAGCCGGCGAGATCTTCGATGGAGCCGCCGCCGCGGGCGATGAGGATGAGGTCGACGGGGTTCTGGTTGGAGTTGGGCTGACGCCGATTGAACCAGCGAATGCCGGAGATGATGGAGGCGGCGCAGCCGGGGCCCTGGACGGCGCAAGGATAGACGAGCAGATTGAGGGGCGCGTGGCGGCGGCGGACGACCTTGATGATGTCGTGGAGGACGGCGCCCGCGGTGGAGGTGATGACTCCGAGCGTGTGAGGGAAGGCGGGCAGGGGGCGCTTGCGGGCCTGGTCGAAGAGTCCTTCCGCGAGCAGGCGGGCCTTGAGCAGCTCGAAGGCGAGTTGGAGCGCGCCGGAGCCGCGGGGCTCGAGGGTTTCCGCGATGAGTTGGAGCTGGCCGCGAGTTTCGTAGACGGAGATGCGACCGCGGGCGAGGACGGCGAGGCCATCTTGCGGGCGGAAACGGAGCAATTGCGCCTGGCTGCGGAAGAGCACGACCGCGAGTTGGGCGTCGCCGTCCTTGAGCGTGAAGTAGATGTGGCCGGAGGGCGCGGGGCGGCAGTTGGAGATTTCGCCTTCCACCCAGATGTCCGGGTACTCGCGCTCGACGCGGAGACGAACGCCGGTGACGAGGTCGCGGATGGTCCAGATGCGGCGTTCGATGGGCGGAAGGGGTGCAGGCAACACTTCGGGGGCGGCAGTTTTGTGGCGGCTGCGGGCGGCCGGATGCGGGAGCGGCGCGGAGGGTGCGGATGGCGCGGAGAAGAGCAGGTCCAACTGGGAATCAGGCGTGGGGGATTTTTCGCGAGATTGCTCGGATGCCGCCGTGGGTGGGGACGTTGGCGAGGGTTTGTCCTTCAGCCAAAGGTCGGCCAGCGTCGTCGGAGGTGGATTGTTGTCGCGCCGGTCGTCGCGCTGGGCCATGTTGCTGAGTCTATCGCGAAGAGGAGTGGATGGCTTACTGTCTGGCAGGCGTGGCGGGGATGGAGACGAAGCAGATGTGCCATGGCCGATAAAACCGCGTGGATGTGTCGTGTCCCTGGATGCGTCTCCCGTGAAACCGGGATAGCGTATTCGGGGAGATGCGGATTGAGGCGGTTTTCAGCGGTAGAGGCTGTGGGTCTGGATGTAGTCGGCGACGGTGGCGGGAAGCAGGCCGCGGCATGGATCTCCGGCGCGCAGGCGGCGGCGGAGTTCGGTGGCGGAGACGTCCTCGTGGACGGTGGTGAGGAGGTGGACGCGGGCGCGCTGGGCGTCGGAGAGTGCGAGCGGCGCGAACAGGGGCAGATCGAGAGAGTCTGGGCTGAGGGGATATTCGGGGCGGCTAACAACGATCCATTCGGCCAGGTCGAGCAGACGCTCGGGCGAGCGCCAGCCGCGCAGGGTGAGGAAGCTGTCCGCGCCGGCGAGAACGAAGAGAGTCGCGGCGGGATATTCGCGGGCGAGTGCGGCGAGGGTGTCGACGGTGTAATTCGGAGTGCCGTCGGGGCGTGGGGCATCGATGCTGGAGACGGCAAGGCGGGGATCGCCTGCGGCGGCGATGCCGAGCATGGTCATGGCGAGGCGGTCGTCGAAGGCAGCGATGGGAGCTTCGGATTTGAGTGGTTGGCGACCAACCGGGGCAAAGAGGACTCGGTCCAGAGAAAAGGCGTTGGCCGCCGCGGCGGCCAACGCCAGATGTCCACGATGAATGGGATCGAATGTGCCGCCGAAGAAGGCTACGCGCATTCTAACCATGCTAGAGCATTTACTTGCCGGCAAAGTTGAATCGGTAGGCGACGCCGGTGCGGAAGGTGACCAGGTAGTTGCTGGAAGCAGAGCTGGTATTGGCTACGCATTGGATGGGCACCCCAGCAAGCGTGTAGCCGCAGATCGCGCCCGGCGGAGTGACAATGGTGCCGCTGCTGGCGTAGCCGGCGCCGTAGTTGCCGAGGAAGCCAGCCGTTCCTTCCACGCGCCAGTCGAAGTTCCTGGAGAGCTTGACGTCGCCGCCGATGCCAAACTGGTAGACCAGGTTGTTGCTGTAGTGGGCTGCATACGGGATTCTGGTGTGGCCGACGCCGAATCCGCCCTGGACGTAGGGAGTGGCTTTCCAGAAGGGCTTCCTGGCGGCGAGGCGCAGGCTGAAGATGCCGTCCTCGCGGTCGATCTGGGACCCGCTCTCGTTGGTGCGATAGACGTCTCCGCGGGCGTCTATGCCGATGACGAGGGGGCCGGTTTTCAGCTTGCCGAGGCGAGGCAGATGGGTAATGTCATAGTAAACGCCGTAGGTAGGCCCATAGAGCCACGCTTTGTCGGTATTGCTGCTGCCCGCGGGGGGATTTGCGTAGAGCCCGGTCCGAGTGAATTGCTGGGCGTCGAAGGTGACATACACTCCAGATTGGGCATAACCAGCGGCGGATGCGAGGGCGACGGCGAGAACAAGAGCTATGGATCGCAGTTTCATTCGGTGTTCCTTTTGCGAAGAGTTTGGGGCACCGATGAGCATATAGAAGTGGAAGGGCAATGTCAGCAACAAATTTCTATAGCGGAAAGATTTCGCGGGCGGAAACCGGACATCCGGCACCGTGGCGGAGGGGGTTTTTGCGGTGGAAAAGGGTGATTTCTAGAAGCGGAAGACCAAACCGGTGCTGAAGTTGATCAACTTGGACTGGGGAATCGCAATATTTCCCCCGGCGCCCACGGTGGCGCTGGAGACCGTGGACAGGGAGCCGTAGCCGATCTCCGCCACCCGCCATTCGAGGTGCTGCTTGAGGGAGTAATCGACGCCGCCGAAGAATCCGTAATCGACCTTGCTGACGTGCACGGTAGCGTTTGGGGACTTGGTGGTGCCCTCGCCGATGGACGCCTGAAGATAAGGCCGGAAGGGGCGGCTGAAGGGCTTGCTGGAGACGCGGATGCCTACGAGGAAGTTGCGCAGCATGGCGTTGTTGGCATGCAGGTCCGAGAAGCGCATATCGAAGCCGGTGTCGAGCTTGCCGGCATGAAAGAAGTCGTAGTACCCGCCCAGGTTGTAGCCATAGAACACATTGGAGGTTGAGTCTTTGCCGAGGAAGGCATAGGTACCGTTGTCGTTGTCTCCCGTGTCTGCAACCGAGTTGCTGACCCGGATCGCAATGGGGTTAAGGTAGAGGCCAACCTGGGCGTGAACGGCGACGGTCGTCAGGGCGAGAACGACGACTGTAGCAAGGTACCGAAGCTTCATTAGGGATCCTCAAAAAAAGTAACACTGACGCCGTCCGCAGGACGGCGCAGATACAAGTCTATAGAAAGATTTGCGAAAGCATGAGGGATCGCGGGCGGAATCGCAATTCGCGGCATGGGACGGAGCGTCAGGGAATGCGAAGAACGAGGCCGCTGCCGATGGTGAAGAGGTTGACAGGCGCGTCCGAAGCGCCGCTGCTGATTCCCGTGATTCTGCCGTAGCCGGCCTCGACTACGCGCCAGTCCAGGTGGGGGAAAAGGGTGTAGTCAAGCCCGCCGAGGACCTGGTACTCAAGCTTATTGCTGTAGATGGATCCCGCGTTCGCAAGGCCACCGTGCGTGCCCCCACCGACGCCGACGGAGCCCTGAACATAGGGACGGATGGGCAGGATCGGCGGCTTGACGACCAGACGAAGGCCCCCGAGCGCGCTGCGAAATTTTTGCTGATTGCCGGAGAGGAGATTTCCGTGGAGATCGACGCCGAGGCCGATGGGGCCGAGATGGATGAAGTCGTAATAAATGCCTGCGCCGCCGCCCTCATACCAGCCTGGAGTCTCGAAGACATTGGTCGTGCCGGTTGAGAGGCGGGTCGCGTCGAAGTTGCCGTAGATGCCGACCTGCGCGACGGCGGAAGTGGAAAAGACGACTACACCAAGGACACCAAGAAGGAGAGCCTGCCAACGGAGTCTCATAGGGTTCCCATTTTGCCCGAGTTCTGCCACCGCGAAGCAAGTGCGCGAAGGCAGCCGGTTTACCAATTCATTGCCGGTGAGCCGTAGGATGCGGACGCGCGTTTGCGGGAAGCTTGCTGGCGGATTTAGCGGGCGCGGCCGCGGGCGTTGGGTTTGGGCGGAGGGTAGGCGGGCTTGATTTTGGCGGGGTGCGGGGATGTGAGCGCGGGGGGCGCGACGGCGGCGGAGCGATGCTCGGCGACCAGCTCGGCAATGGCAAACTTGAGCGGCTCGATGCCTTCGCCGGTGACGGCGGAGATGGGGAAGAACGGGAGTTTGCGGCGCCTGGCGAAGGCGGCGAGCTTCTTGAGCTTGGCGGGGTTGGCGACGTCCACCTTGGCGGCGACCAGGATGGTGGGTTTGGCGGCGAGGGCCGGGTCGAAGGACTTCAGTTCGGCGGTGATGACCTTGAAGTCGGCGACGGGGTCGGGGCGGGCCGTTCCTTCGGCGGCGCTGGAATCGGAGACATCGACGAGATGGACGATGACGGAGGTGCGCTCGATGTGCTTGAGGAACTGGATGCCGAGGCCGTGGCCGAGGTGCGCGCCTTCGATGAGGCCGGGGAGGTCGGCGACGGTGAAGGACTCGGTGTGAGGGAAGTCGCCAACCTGGACGACGCCGAGGTTGGGCTCGAGGGTGGTAAAGGCGTAGTTGGCGACCTTGGGGCGAGCGGACGAGAGGCGAGAGATGAGGGTGGATTTGCCGACGTTGGGATAGCCAACCAAGCCGGCGTCGGCGAGCAGGCGGAGTTCGAGGCGGTAGCTGCGCTCCTCGCCGGGGCGACCGAGCTCGTGCTCGCGCGGGGCCTGGTGGGTGGGGGTGGCAAAGTGCTGGTTGCCGCGCCCGCCGCGTCCGCCGCGGGCAATGACGATGGTCTCGCCGGGATGGGCAAAGTCGTGGATCAGCTCGCCGGTCTGGTCGTCGTAGAGCAGGGTGCCGACGGGAACGTTGAGGGTGGTGGGCTCGGCGGTTTCGCCGGAGCAGTTGGAGCCGAGGCCATGGCCCCCGCGCTGGGCCTTGTGCTCGGGATTGAAACGAAAGTGGATGAGGGTGTTGTGGGAGAGCGAGGACGACATGAGGATATCTCCGCCGTGACCACCGTCACCACCGGAGGGGCCGCCGCGGGGAACGAACTTTTCCCGGCGAAATGCCATGCAACCGTTGCCGCCGTCGCCGGCCTTGGCCCGGATTCTCGCTTCATCGATGAACATTATTCTCTTTCCAGTGTAGAGGAAGCAGGGTAGGCTTGTTCCATACAGTGAATTTTGGAGCCCGTGACCGGCAGGCGAGGACCTGCGCGCATGGAGCTTAATTTCAGTTTGCCCGGATGTTCGTCTTGTTAACTTCCCATCAATCTGGGAGTGTCAGGATGGACGCGGGGCCATTCAACCGCACGACAAGGATGTCTGATTCTCTGGCAAGCCGGACGCAGGATCGATAGTATGCCGGCGACGATCGGGCCAGGGGCGAGCATTAGCGATTCCAGGAGAGCCAAAATGTTAAGCAACTTGATGAAGCTGACGATGAAGCTGGGGCTGTGTGCTCTGATTCTGTGTTTTGCCAGCACCATGATGGAGGCGCAGTCGACGTCGCAGGGCGCGATCGGCGGAACGGTATTCGATGCGAGCGGTGCGGTGGTTGCGGGCGCCGCGGTGGCAGCCGTGAATGCCGGGACCAACGCCCAGACAGCCGCGAAATCGGACGCGAGCGGCAACTACAGCTTGCCTTTGGTTGATCCGGGCACGTACACAGTGACGGTGACGGCGTCGGGGTTCGAGGGATTTCGCGCGGAGAAGGTGATTGTGCAGGTAGGCCAGGTGACGACGGTGAATGCGCATCTGGCGGTGGGTTCGGCAGCGCAGACGGTGGAGGTCACATCGGAGGCGCCGGTGCTGAACCTGGAGTCTGGGGATTTCTCCGCCAATCTGAACCAGAAGGCGATGGAGGATATCCCTGTGAACAACCGCCGCTGGTCGAGCATGGCGATGTCGACTCCTGGCGTGGTCTCGGACTCGAATGGGTTTGGCCTGGTGAGCGTCCACGGCATCAGCCCGATTCTGAACAACGTGCTGATTGACGGCGCCGACGATAACCAGGCATATTTCGCTGAGGAGCGCGGACGTACGCGCGAGGCGTACTCCACTTCGGCTATGGCGGTGCGCGAGTTTGCGGTCAACACCGCGGTGTATCCCGCGGAGTATGGTCGCGCAGCCGGCGGCGTCATCAATTCGGTGACCAAGAGCGGCACCAACCAGTATCACGGGCAGGTGTACTTCTTCGACCGCGAGAGCAACTGGAACGCTTACAACGATTTCACTACCAACACCACAGCGAACTACGTCAGCGGCAGCTCGATTCCGAGCAGCTTCACGATCTCTCCTTACAAGCCCGAGGACCTGCGCAAGATCTACGGCCTGACGGTGGGCGGCCCGCTGATCAAGAACAAGCTGTTCTTCATCTACACCTACGATCAGCACACTCACATCAATCCCGGGGTTGGCAATCCCTCTGTGCCTGCGACATTCTTCGCGCAGCCGAACGCTACTACGACCGGAACCTGCAACTTGACGACCGGCTATTTGAGCGGCGACACCAACGCAAATGACGAATCGGCCTGCACGCTTGCCGCGCGGGAAGGTCTGTCCAGCTATGCCGCCGGCGCGGCTGCTTACTCCACCGGTCTTGCCAGCTTCCTGCCGGACCTTGGCCGGGTGGCGCGCGCGGGTTATCAGGAGATCAACACGCCGAAGGTGGATTGGCAGATCAATGCCAAGAACCGCGTGAGCTTCCTGTATCACCGTCTGCGCTGGGACGCTCCGGGCGACGTGCAAACCAGCTCCACGGCGGCCTACGCCATCGACACCTGGGGCGAGGACTTTGTGAAGCTTGACTACGGCTTGGCCAAACTGGAAAGCTCGATCACCAGCAACATCAGCAACGAACTACTGTATCAGTATGGCCGTGAGTTGAACGACGAAGGCTTGCAGCCCTACAGCCCTTACACCCAGTCCAACCTGATCGGGCAAACGGGGATTGCGACCGAGGTTGCGCTGGACACCTCGATCGGCTTCAGCCTGGGCGGCCCGTACTATGGCTATCGCACCGCCTACCCGGACGAACGGAAATGGCAGATTGCGGATGGCGTGTACTGGGTCAAAGCAAAGCACACCTTGAAGTTCGGCGTCGACGTGGTGCATAACTCCGATCTGGCCAATGTGCTCAACAACGACCCGAACGGCTATTTCACCTACAGCTACATCGGCAACTATCTGGCGGACGTGTACAGCCACGCCAACCACAGCGTCCTCGATACCTGCAACAGCGCCGGCTCTCAGTTTGCTACTTCCACTGCAACTGCGGTGGGACCTGACCCCTGCTATTCCAGCTTCGGCCAGAGCTACGGGCAGCCCGTCTTCTCCATTGCCACCACGGACTATGGGTTCTATGGGCAGGACAACTGGAAGCTTACCCCGCGGCTGTCGCTTGAACTGGGACTGCGGTACGACTACGAGGCCATCCCCGCGCCGTCGATTCCGATCGCAGCGATTCCTGAGACCTCCAACGCGCCCAGCGACAAGAACAACATTGGACCGCGGCTCGGATTCTCCTATGACCTGTTCGGCACCGGCAAGTCCGTGCTGCGCGGAGGCTATGGGATATTCTACGGCCGCGTCACCAATGGCATCATCCTGACGGCTTACCAGAACTCAGGCAACCTGACCGGTGGGCAATACACCACCACCTTCAAGTCGGCTGCCTCGGGAACCACGCTGCAGGGTCCGACCCTGCCGAACCTCTACTTCAATACGACCACGCCGCCTACCCCGGCCGTTGTCTTCCTGGCGAAGAACCTGCAGAACCCGCAGGTGCATGAGTTCGACCTGGTCCTGCAACAGGAAATGGCGAAGGGAATGGTCTTTTCGGCGAGCTACCTGGGCACGCTGGGACGCGAACTGCCGAACTATCTGGATGTCAACATGGACCCGACCACCATCCAGCAGACCACCATCACCGTCATCGATTCGACCGGCAAGAGCCCCATTCCCAATGGGAAAGTCTTCTCCAACATTCCGACCTATACCAAATATGGCAACGCTGCCCTGTTTGGCGCGGCGGGTGCCAGCTACCAGGGCATTACGGAGGTGATCAGCAACGTCAACTCCTCGTATAACGCGTTGGTCGCCGAGGTGCAAGACCGCTCGATTCATAACCTGCAGTTCGACGTGAATTACACCTGGGCGCATGCCCTGGACTATGCCATGAACGCGACCACCAGCCTTTCCGGAACGTCGGAGAACTGGCTCGATCCGTACGCGAACCAGCGGACGAATTATGGCAACTCCAACTACAACATCCCCAATCGCCTGGTTGGCTATGTTCTTTACACGCTGCCCAACGCAGTCTCGAGCGGAAACCCGGCCAAATGGGTCACCAATGGCTGGAGCATCGACGACAGCTTCCAGGCGGGTAGCGGTTTGCCGTACTCGGCAGCCCTGAAGAGCACCTTCAACTCCGGTGGCGCAGTCCTGCAGGGATGGTATGGAGATGGGTTCAGCTCCTACGTTCCCGTGGTTGGCCGCAATACCTACAAATATCCGCGGCACATCGTGGACGATATTCGCATCGACAAGTCAATTCCGTTCACGGAACGCTACACTCTTGACCTGATGCTGAATGTCTTCAACGTTGCCAACCACCAGAACGTCGATGGCATCAACAATACGGCTTTCGCGTTGGCCTCCACCGGCACGACGACCGGCACGATGACGTATCAGTCCTCCTATGGTGCGATTACCAGCTCGAACAACAGCGGCTTCCTGTTCACGCCGCGCGAGGTGGAGATCGCGGCGAAGTTCAATTTCTAGACTTCAGAAGTTGAATTGTTGGGCGGCAGCCTTCCCACCCCGGCGATCAAAGGTCGCCGGGGGCTCGGGCTTCGGCTGCCGCCCTTTCTTTTGAGCGAAAGAGTCCCGCATCCGGCAATCTCCGTCGTTGTGATCGCCATTACATCCCAGATTGGGAAAAGTGAGCTAATCTTCGGCTGCTCCTCACGCTTGGTTTTTCGGCCCACTGAACCGCAGCGTGCGGCTGCCGGTGCTCGTCCCGGACAGCCCTCTGCGGGGCGGTAAGACGCGTAGTTTCTCTCCCGCTGGTTCGATCGGAGGGCGCGTGAAAGGGAAATCGAGCGGCTGGCTGTTGGCTGGGGTGGTGTGCGCCCTGGGCCCGGTGACAGGCATGCCCGCGGCGTGGGCCCAGACAGCGACGGATGGCGCGATCGGTGGGCAGGTGCTGAACGCGGAGGGTGCGCCGGTGGCGGGAGCACTGGTGGAGGCGCGGGAACTGGATACGGGTCTGGTGCTGCGGGCGCGCTCGGGAACGCGGGGCGAGTTCCTGGTGGTACGGCTGCCGGTAGGGGAGTATGCGGTAACGGTGGAAGCCGCGGGCGCGGCGTTTCGCCTGCCCGATCCCGTCGAGGTTGGGCTCGGCGAGGTGACGGAGATTGAGGCGCGGATGGGTGTGGCTGTACCTGCTTCGAGGGCCGGGCGGGATCTGCGAGTTGGGGCCGGCGGCGCAGGGAGCGCGCTGGGAGCGGCAGAGATGGATGCATTGCCGGTGGATGGGGGCGCGTGGAGATCGCTGGCGCTGATCGTTCCCGGGGCGAATGGCGCGGCAGTAGCGGACGACGCCGCCGGGGCTGGGAGCTTTGGCGGAATTGCGACGAGCCAGAACAGCACGCGAATGGACGGGGCAAGCGCAGACGAGAGCTTTGCCGGGACGCCGGCAGGCGCGGGGGTGGAAGAGGAAGGCGATGCGGGCGCGGATGCGGTCTACGATCGCGCTGCAGGGGTGGGGAGCGGGTCAGGTTCGGTGGCGGACGGAGGCCGGCGGGCTGGGTCGGCGTATGCGTTTTCGCAGGCGGCGGTGCGGGAGTTTCGCGTGCAGGGGCAGGGGGATGCGGCGGTGTATGGTTCCGCGCTGTATGGGCATGGCGTGGGCGGAGTGGTGACGACGGTGTCGCGGTCGGGCGGGACGCGGCTGCATGGGATGGCGTTTTACACGGTGCGCGACAGCGCGTGGGCGGCGACCAATCCGTTCTCGGTCGCGTCGACCTATGCCGATGGTGTGGTGACCAGCGCGCTGGTGAAGCCGCTGGATATGCGCCAGCAGTTTGGCGGGCGAGTGGGCGGGCCGCTGCTGGAGCACTCGGTGACCACAGGCGTCGGACCGAGTGCGGTATCGCGATTGTTCTACTTCTACGCGTTCGACGGACAGCGGCGGAACTTCCCTGCGATTTCCGCGCCGGGCTATGCGGGTTTTTACTCGCTGACGGCGACACAGGAGGCGCTGCTGGCGAATCGTGGCTTATCGCCGGCGCAGACCATGACAGCGCTGAACTATCTGGACAGCCTGACGGGGACGTTGGCTCGGCGGGCGGACCAGATGGTGAACTTCGGGCGATTGGACTGGGACCGCAAGGGCGGCAGCCGACTGGTGCTGGAGTTGAACGACGTGCGCTGGAGTTCGCCGGGAGGCGCGCGGTCGGGAGCGGTGGTGGATCGCGGCGTGGCGAGCGTCGGGTCGAGCTACGGCGCGGTGGATGAGGGCGTGGCGCGTTGGGTGCAGATGGCGACTCGCGGGTTGAGCAACGAGGTGCGCGTGCAGCTGGGGCGCGAGTTGCAGTACGAGACGCCGCAGGCTCCGCTGGCACAGGAGCCGAACATTGGGCCGGGCGGGATGCCTCCCGAGGTGTCGATTGGGCCGCAAGGGCTCGTGTTTGGCACGCCGGCAGCGCTGGGGCAAAAGGCGTATCCGGACGAGCGGCGGTTCGAGGCTGCGGATGTGGCGGCGTGGATGAAGGGGCGGCACTTCGTGCAGTTTGGTGCGGACTTCAGCGCGCTGAGCGACTTCACCGATTCGCTGACGAATGGGGAGGGAACATTCAGCTATGACAGCGGTGCAACCGGCGGCAAAGCGGGCGGCCTGGTGGATTGGATTACGGACTACACCTTTGGTGTGAACGCGTATCCGAACGGAGGATGTCCGGCGATCAGCGCGGAGGTGCATGACTTCTGCTTTCGGTCGTACTCGCAGAGCTTCGGGCAGCAGAGCCTGAGCTTCGCCACGCAGGAGTGGGCGGGTTTTGCGCAGGACGACTGGCGGGTGGGACAGCGGCTAACGGTGCATGCGGGCTTGCGGTATGAGTACGAGTTTCTGCCATTGCCGCAGCAGCCGAATGCTGGGCTGGATGCGGTCTTCGGCGCGATTGGCGCAACCAGCGTCTTTCCCGAAGACAGGAATAACTTTGGGCCGCGGTTGGGTGTGGCGTGGCAGCCGTTTGGCGTGGGGCGCGGGGTGGTTCGCCTGGGATACGGCCTTTACTTCGGCAAGCTGCCCGGTGCGACGATTGGAGCGGCTTTGCTGGATACGGCGCTGGCGGGTTCGACGACGCGAATCCGGATTCTGCCGACGACGGAGACGGTATGTCCGCAGAATACGAAGGTCGGATTCGGGTACCCATGCTCCTACCTGGGGCCGCCGAGTGGTCTGGCGGCGACCACGACCTCGGCGATGGTGTTCGACCGGCGGTTCCGGTTGCCAATGGTCGAGCAGGCGACCGCATCGCTGGAGCACGAGGTTGGCTGGGGCGTGCTGGGGCGCGCGGAGGTGGCGGCGAATCTTGATCGGCAGTTGCCCAATTCGGTAGACATCAACATCGCTCCTTCGACGGATTTGCGCGAGTTCCAACTGCAGGGCGGGACGGGCAAAGCCGGCGCGCAGGACGGCGAGACGTTTGCGGTCCCGGTCTATACGCAGCGCGTGAGCGCGAGCTTCGGGCCGGTGACGGACCTGGTTTCGAACGCAAACGCGACCTACAACGGGCTGACGCTGGAGGCGCGGCGCGGACTGGGCGGACGGCCTGGCAGCGGGGGCACGGGGCGCGGACTGGAGTTTCGCGCGGCATGGACGTGGTCGAAGGCGATCGACTACGGGCAGAATGCCGGCGCGGTGCCGCGGACGAACGGGCAGTTCGATCCGTTCAACGTGCGCTACGACAAGGGGCTGTCCGCACTGAACTTTCCGCATCGCGTGGTGGCGACGGTGGTGTGGTCGCCGCGGTGGAGCGGGCTGCCTAGCTTTTTCCATCCCACCCTTCGCGATGAAACCGCGAAGGATGGGGCGCCCGGACGTTTGGGGCAGGCCGTTTTCGACGGCTGGTCGGTGGCGGCGATCTTTGCGGAGAGCAGCGGGCGCGGATACAGCTACGAAGTGTTTGGCGGCACTCGGCTGGCGGGAGGCCGCGAGAGCATCAATGGGTCGGGCGGTTCGACGGTGCTGCCGACCGCGGGGCGGAATACGCTGCGGCTGCCCGATTCGGCGAACCTGGACATGCGGCTGAGCCGGAGCTTCCGGCTGAGCGAACGGGTGCAACTGCGCGGCGCGGTGGAAGCGTTCAACGTAACCAACCGGATGAACCTGTCGGGCGTAACGCAGCGGGCGTATCTGGCAGGGACGCTGGGAATGGCGGCGGCGGGGCCGGGCGTGACACCGCTGGTGTTCCAGGACGCCGCAACCGTGGCGAGCGAGGGGTTGAATGTGCTGCCGTTCGGCGCATATACGGAGGCGGCGACCAGCCAGGCTCGGGAGCGGCAGGTGCAGTTGGGACTGGGGCTGGAGTTTTGATCGCCAGTAGGCAGTAGGCAGTAGACGGTAGACAGTAGCCAGTAGACAGTAGCCAGTGGGCAGTAGCCAGTAGGCGATTTTGGCGTCTCCAGGGGGATGGTTCGGTTTGGATGCACCCCCCCGGGGGGGGAGGGGATTATCAAAGTAGTACCTAGCCGTTTTACTGAAAGCAAACGGGTTATCGAGAAAATTGAACTGGGATTCACCAAGTAGTACAGAGCTAAGTAGTAAACCCCCACGCACTGGTCGCTGCTTGACGGAATAAGGCGCACGTGCGGCGTCGACGATCTGATTTTCAATTTCCCACCCTTTGGCAGGCTCCAAGTCCGGTCCCGGTTCAGCCCAGCCAGCAAGCTGGCCGGGACCCGATTGGACACGACGCTGGGCGCTGCCTACCCCTACTTTAATTATAAGCGGGGGTGTCAAGCGCAGGAGCCGTATTTTCGGGGAGAATCGTCGGCATCCCATTGAAAGCAAAGCGATTTATTTTTTAGCTGCCGGCTGTCGACTGTCTGCTGCCAGGGGGTGGCGGCTAGTGTTGGGAGATGGAGAGGATGTTGCCGTCGGGGTCCTTGAACCAGGCGATGCGGGCGCCGTTCGGCGCGGTCCAGATGCCGGCGTCGTCCTGGTCGATGCCGGGGAAGCGGGAGAACTGAATGCCGTTTGCGGTCATCGCTTCGGCGGTGGCGTCGATGTCCTCGACCTGCCAGCCGAGGATGGTGAAGGGGAACGGGGTAAACTCGCCAACGCGGGAGATGCGGAGCATGGTGCCCTGGCAATCCATGACGAGGGCGAAAGAGTCGTCGGCGACAAAGCGGAGGCCGAGTTTCTGCTCGTAGAAGGCGCGAGCGCAGTCCCCATCTTTGGTGGGGATGAAGGCGATGACGGGGTTGCAGGTGAGCATAGGGCGAGTCCTCTCCGGGGTGGTCAGTGTAGCGGATTCGCAGGTGGCGGGACAAAAGCAGGCCCTTCCCCTTCGCGTCGCTCAGGGTCAGGATGACAAACCAGCCCAGGAAGAGAAGCCAAACGTTGGGTGGGCCGGCGGCGGGGGTTGGGTGGGCCGGTATTCGCACGTAGAATGGAGGGGATGGCGTTTACCGAAGAGTTCGATGTGGTGGTGGTGGGAGCCGGGCACGCCGGGTGCGAGGCGGCGATGGCGGCGGCGCGCATGGGCCTGCGGACGGCGCTGTTTACGCTGAACCTGGATTTGATTGCGCAGATGAGCTGCAACCCGGCGATTGGCGGGATTGCCAAGGGACACCTGGTGCGCGAGGTGGATGCGCTGGGCGGCGTGATGGGCGAGGTGGCGGATGCGTGCGGGATCCAGTTCCGGCTGCTGAATACGAGTCGCGGGCCGGCGGTGTGGTCGCCGAGAGCGCAGTGCGACAAGGCTCTTTACCGAGTGAAGATGCGGGAGGTGCTGGAGGGGCAGAAGGGACTGTTTATTAAGCAGGCGGAGGTGGTGGATCTGGTGGTGGAGGAGGTTCGAGGGGAAGGGCTCGGGGTTCGCGGGAACAATAACTACGGGGATTCTTCGGCTACGCCTCAGAATGACAATTCGAGAGAGGTGGGGCGGAGGGTGACGGGGGTGCGGCTGCGGGATGGGCGGGTGGTGCAGGCCAAGGCCACGGTGGTGACGACGGGGACGTTTCTGAATGGGCTGATCCATTGCGGGGAGCAGCAGTATGCGGCGGGGCGGAGCGGGGAGCCGGCTTCGGTTCTGTTGGGCGAGGCGCTGAAGCGGCTTGGGTTGCGGGAGTGCCGATTGAAGACGGGCACGCCGCCACGGCTGGATGGACGGACGATTGACTGGTCGAAGTTTGAGGAGCAGCCGGGGGATGCGGACCCGACACCGTTTAGTTTCAGGGCGGGGTTGAGGGTTCGGGGTGCGGGGTTCGAGGTTCGCGGGGCGCATAACTACGGGGATTCTTCGGCTACGCCTCAGAATGACAAGCCAAAGCGTGGGGATGACGGGTCGAGGGGATCGGCTCAGAATGACAATTCAAAGCGTGGGGATGACGGGTCGAGGGGATCGGCTCAGAATGACAAGCCAAAGCGTGGGGATGACGGGTCGAGGGGATCGGCTCAGAATGACAAGCCAAAGCGTGGGGATGACGGGTCGAGGGGATCGGCTCAGAATGACAATTCAAGGTTGGGGGTTGGCGGGTGGGTGCCGGAGTTGCGGCAGGTGAGTTGCTATATTGCGACGACGACGCCGGAGACGTTGCGGCTGATCAAGGAGAATGTGCATCGGTCTCCGATGTACACGGGGCAGATTCATGCGACCGGGCCGCGGTATTGCCCGTCGATTGAGGACAAGATTGTACGGTTTCCGGAGAAGACGCAGCACCAGTTCTTCCTGGAGCCGGAGGGGTTGAATACGCATGAGGTGTATGTGAATGGCATGTCGACGAGCCTGCCGATGGAGGTGCAGGCAGCGATGGTGCATTCGATCCCGGGGCTGGAACATGCGGAGATGCTAAGGCCGGGATACGCGATTGAGTATGACGCGATTGATCCGACGGAGCTGGATAGGACGCTGGCGGTGAAGAAATTTGAAGGGCTGTTTCTGGCGGGCCAGATCAACGGGACGAGCGGGTACGAAGAGGCGGCTTGCCAGGGGTTGATGGCCGGGATCAATGCGGCACTGTGGGCGCGGTGGGAAAAAGGTTGGTCGGAGGGTTTACATCCCACCCTTCGCGATGAGGCTGCGAAGGATGGGGCACCCGGGGGGTTGGGGTGGGACAAGCAAGATACGGGGATTCTTCGCTTCGCTCAGAATGACAACCTGAAAAAACAGGCGAAGGATGGGGCACCCGGGGGTTCGGGGCCAGAGGGGTTCTGGCTGGATCGGACGGAGGGATATACGGGGATTCTGATCGATGATTTGATTTCGAAGGGGACGAATGAGCCGTACCGGATGTTTACATCGCGGGCGGAGTACCGGCTGCATTTGCGGATTGACAACGCCGATCGGAGGCTGACGCCGCATGGTCGGCGGCTGGGGCTGATTGATGACGCTGCGTGGGCGGCGTATGAGGCGAAGATGGCGCGGGCGGCGGCGTTTGAAGGGCTGCTGCGCAGGGAGCGGGTCAGCGAGGCGGCGAGCAAGCAGGTCAACGTGCTGGCGGGGACCGCGGGGATGAAGTTTGCGGAGGTGTTGAAACGGCCGGAGGTTACGGTGGAGGGTTTGTGGCCTGAGTTGCAGGGGTTGGTGAGGAAGGTAGTGGAGTTGAATGCATGGGTGGAGACAACCGCAGGTCCTTCGACTCCGTTTGGCGCTGACGCGCCAAACTCCGCTCAGGATGACAGTTCCAACGGGGGGTCGGCTCAGGATGACAAGTCCTTTGAACTCGCGCGAGTGCTGCCGGCGTGGGTGCGGAACGAGATGAAGACGGTGGAGACGGAGATCAAGTACGCGGGGTATCTGGAACAGCAGCGGAAGTCGATGGCGAAGCTGAAGCGAGATGAGGCAAGGGTGATTCCGGCGGAGTTTGACTATGCGGCGTGCAGCGGGCTGAGCCGGGAGATGGTGGAGAAGTTGGGGAAGGTTCGGCCGAAGACGCTGGGGCAGGCGAGCCGGATCCAGGGGGTGACGCCAGCGGCAGTGAGTCTGGTGAATTGCTTTATTGAGATTCAGGCGAGACGGCAGACGGTGTAAGAGCAGTTGTCGGGCGTTGGGTGCGGTTGGGTTGGGAGGTGAGGGATGGGCTCGAAGATTGGTGCGGCGGTGGCCGGAATTGTGTTGGTCGTAGCGGTTGCGATGGGGGTGAGGACGATGGTCTTTGGGCAGGCGAGGACGGAGCGGCTACCGGCGCCGGTGCTGGATGAACAGCACCCGACTGCACACATGGAGACGGCGGTGCTGGCGGGCGGATGCTTCTGGGGCGTGCAGACGACGTTCGAGCGGATCAAGGGCGTGGAGAAGACTTGGGCGGGCTACTCCGGCGGGTCTAAAGACACTGCAAATTATGCGGCCGTGTCGAGTGAGACGACGAAACATGCGGAGAGCGTGAAGGTGGTGTTCGATCCGCAGAAGATCAGCTACGGGACGCTGCTGCGGGTGTTCTTCAGCGTGGTGGCGGACCCGACGCAGTTGAATCGGCAGGGGCCGGATGTGGGGACGAGCTACCGGTCGGTGATTTTCTATACGACGCCGGAACAGGAGAAGATTGCGAAGGCTTACATTGCGCAACTGGATGCGGCGAAGGCGTTCAAGAAGCCGATTGTGACGCAGGTGGTGCCGCTGGATGCGTTCTACGAGGCGGAGGAGTATCACCAGGACTATGCGGAGAAGAATCCGGATAATCCGTATATCCAGGTTTGCGATGTTCCGAAGGTGCATGCGCTGAAGGCACAGTTTCCGGAGTTGTTTCAGGACTACAAGGGCAAGTAGCCAGTCGACAGTAGTCAGTCGTCGGTAAGTGCGCGGGTGGCGCATCGGGGGACGCGCGCGGTATAGTTTCGGGCAAAGCGAGGTGACTCCGATGCGTATGACTCCGATGCGGTTGGTGTGCGGGTTGGCGGTGGGGTTGGGAATGGCATCGATGGTGGTGGCTCAGCAGGCTGGGGCTCCGGCTGCGCCTGCGAATCCGCATGCGGCGGTGGCGTTGTGGGCGGATGGGGCGCCGGGGAGCGAGGGCAAGACGGCTCCGGAGGTGATTTCTCCGCCGAACGCGGACGGCGAGCACACGGTGACGAGCGTCAATAATCCGTCGATTGCTCCATATTTGGTACGCGGGGCGAGGACGCCGGTGGCGGCGGTGATTGTGATGCCGGGCGGCGGGCATTACATGCTGTCGATCGACCATGAAGGATACGACGTGGCGAAGTACCTGAGCGGGCATGGCGTGGCGGCGTTTGTGCTGAAGTACCGGCTGGCGCGGGAGAAGGGATCGACCTACACGGTGGAGGGGAATGAGTTGGACGATGTGCAGCGGGCGATACGGCTGGTGCGGTCGCGAGCGGCGGAGTGGAATATCGATCCGGCGCGGGTGGGCGTGATGGGATTCTCGGCCGGCGGAGAGCTGGCGATGATGGCGGCGACGCGGTATCACGAGGCAGGTGCGGCGCCGAGCGCGACGGAAGGCGGGGGCGACGCAATCGACAAGCTGAGCGACAAGCCAGCGTTTGAGGCGCTGATGTATCCGGGCGGGCTGAACGCCGCGCCTGCGGCAGGCACCGCGGTGACGCCGGGCGCTCCGGCGGAGCTGAAGGCGGACGTTGCGTCCCGGATTACGAAGGATACGCCGCCGGCGTTTATGCTGTGCGGGGCGGACGATCAGGCGGCCATTGCGCAGGTGCTGCCGCAGGTATTTCTGGCGTTCAAGCGGGCAGGTGTGTCGGCGGAGCTGCATGAGTATGCGGGGGTGGGACACGGGTTCGGGATTCGGCTGAGCGCGCATGGGGCGGTTTCGGAGTGGCCGGACGTGTTTGTGCAGTGGATGGATACGAAGGGATTTTTGCGGGGGAAGTAGACAGTAGTCAGTAGATGCAGTAGTCAGTAGTCAGGGGGTGAGTGCGGGGGCTTGACGGTGCGGCCCTACTGGGTGATTTCGCCTTCGGGTTCGTCGGTGGGATTTTCGATTTCGGCGTGGAAGCCTTCGAGGAGCCGTTCGGCGAAGGCGTCGATGTCGGCTTCGGGGTGCTGGAGTTGGTGGGCGAGGGCGATGTGGCGGGCGAGGTCAGCGAGGACGATGCCCCAGGCGAAGGGGTCGTCCCAGGCATCGGAGCGGATGCTGACGTGCTGGCCGCGCTCGGCGATCCAGACGCGGAGGACTTCGAAGGAAGCTTTGTCGCGGGCGGCGGCGGGCGGGATGTCGAGGTGTTTGGCGGAGGGCATGCGGCGGGACTCCTTCTACAACCGAGACGTTTCAGGGACCGATAAAGTCCGCGCCCCTGTGAATAACCTTGGCGTGCGGTGGGAAACGGCGTTGAAAGACGAGAATCCGGGCATTTCCTCGCGTTGCGGCTGGCTGTGTGAGAGTGGAGAATAAATGATTATGGCATCGATTGCTCAGCTGAATCTGTCGGAAGGCTTACCTGCGTCGGTCCACGTGGAAGTTGCGGTATTGGGCGCGATGCTGCTGGACGGGATGGCGATCTCGGACGCGACAGCGAAACTGAAGGCCGAGGATTTTTCGCTGGACTCGCATCAGCGGATCTATCGCTCGATGCTGGACATGATGGCGAAGGGGCACGGGATTGATTTGACCACCGTGCGAGCGGAACTGGAGCGCAGGCGCGAACTGGATTCGGTGGGCGGGCCGGCGTACCTGGCTTATCTGACCGAGGGGATTCCGCGGAATTTCAACATCGAGAGCTATGTCCGGATTGTGAAGGACAAGAGCCTGCTGCGGCAGTTGATGGGCATCTTCCACGACGGGCAGATCCGCGCAGCCGACCAGAGCGAAGATGCAATTACGGTGCTGGGCGACGTGGAGGCGCTGCTGGCGGATGTGGCCGACTCGGCGATCCAGCGCGGGTTGTCGGGGATCAGCGAGATTGTGGCGTCGAGCTTCGGGTCGATCGACGCGCTGTATGAGCAGGGGCGCGAGGTCACGGGGCTGGCAACCCACTTTATCGAGTTCGATCGCATGACCAGCGGGTTGCAGGAGTCGGAACTGATTGTGATCGCGGCGCGGCCTTCGATGGGCAAGACCGCGCTGGCGATCAATATTGCGCAGAACGCGGCGATCCGGGATGGCAAGGTGGTGGCGGTGTTCTCGTTGGAAATGTCGAAGGAGAGCCTGCTGCGGAGGTTGCTGGCCAGCGAGGCTCAGGTGAACTCGCGCAAGATCCAGACGGGATTCCTGCCCAAGGAGGACAAGGGAAAGCTGCTGAGCGCGCTGGAACGGCTGATGGAGTCGAAGATGTTTATCGACGACACGCCGGGGATTACGCTGGCGGAGATGCGGGCGAAGGCGCGGCGGCTAAGCCAGCAGGAGGGCAAGCTGGATTTGATCGTGGTGGACTACCTGCAGTTGATGACGGGGACGAACGCGGGCGGGAAAAAGGGGTTTGAGAACCGGACGCAGGAGGTGAGTTCGATCTCGCGGGGGTTGAAAGCGCTGGCCAAGGAGATGAAGGTTCCGGTGGTGGCGCTGAGCCAACTCTCGCGTGGCAGCGAGCAACGGGCGGGCGACAAGAAGCCGCTGCTGAGCGATCTGCGCGAGTCGGGATCGATTGAGCAGGACGCGGACGTGGTGGCGTTTATCCATCGCGAGGAATACTACGACCGCGAAAATGAGGATTTGAAAGGTAAAGCTGAAATCATCGTGGCCAAGCAGAGGAACGGGCCGACGGGCAGCGTGCACCTGCTTTACCTGTCTGATTACACGCTGTTCGCGAATCCGGCGACCGGCGATGAGGGCGGATACTGAGGACCAAGAAGAACCAGGCGAAGGGTTGTCCTGCCGGACGGGCCCACTGCCCGTGGAGCGGTCACTTCGTGACGCGTGTTGGGCTTCGCGTGGCGCTCCCGATGGTCGCGAACGTGGCTCTGTGCTGACGGGCAGGACCAAGGCATGAAGGGAATTCAGGTGCGGGTCATTCTGTTTGGGGCTACGGGGATGGTGGGGCAGGGTGCTCTGCGGGAGTGTGTGCTGGACCCGGAGGTGACAGCGGTGCTGGCGGTGGTGCGGCGGGCGGGATCGCTGGGGCAGTGGGGGGCGAGTGGGAAGATTCGCGAAGTGGTGGCGGCGGACTTCTACGATTTTTCGGGAATTGAGAATGAGCTTGCGGAATACGACGCGTGTTTGTTCTGCCTGGGCGTGTCGGCAGTGGGGATGAAGGAAACCGACTACCGGAGGGTGACGTACGACCTGACGATGGCAGCGGCGCGGGCGGTATTGCGGGCGAATCCGGCGGGGATGACGTTTGAGTACGTGTCCGGCGCCGGGACGGATGCTAAAGGGCGGCAGATGTGGGCGCGGGTGAAGGGCGAGACGGAGAATGCGCTGCTGGCGATGGGATTCAAGGCAGCCTATATGTTGCGGCCAGGGATGATTGTGCCACTCGATGGGATCAAGTCGAAGACGGCGGCGTATCGCATTCCGTACATGGTGCTGACGCCGTTGCTGCCCCTGCTGCTGCGAATGTTTCCGAAATATGTGACGACGACGGAGCAGGTGGGCCGGGCGATGCTGCGCGTGGCGAAGCAAGGGTATCCTAAACCGGTGCTGGAGGCGGTGGATATCGCCGAAGCAGGACGGGCAAGTTGAAGAGCTGGATCGAGGTTTCGGAGGAGCGGCTGAAGGGGAACTTCCGGGTGGTGGCGGAGGAGGCCGGCGGCGAGACCCAGGTGCTGGCGGTGGTGAAGGCCAATGCGTATGGGCATGGAGCGGAGAAGTGCGCGGTGGCGCTGGCGCGGGCGGGAGCGAAGTGGCTGGGTGTGGCGGATGTGCGGGAGGGTGCGCGGGTGCGGGCGGCGCTGGATGCGGCGGGATTCTCAGCCGCAGGTCCTTCGACTGCGCTCCCTTCGGTCGCTTCGCTCAGGATGACAGAATCTGTGGGAGGGGTGCCGGAGATTCTGGTGATGTGTGGGCTGATGCCGGAGGATGTGAAGTCGGCGGTGGAGCATCGGCTGACGCCGGTGGTGTGGACGGCGGAGCAGGTGGAATGGCTGGGGGGGAATGCTGCGTTAAGGATGCACGTTGAGGTGGATACAGGCATGGGGCGGCAGGGGGTGCGGCCGGGTTCGGAGTTGGATCGGCTGCTGCATGCGGTGCAGGCGGAGGGGCCGACGGTGGATGGAGTGATGACCCATTTCTGCGCGGCGGAGGTGGCGGGCGGGGAGATGACGCAGCAGCAGCAGCGGCGGTTTGAGTCGGCGTGCTTGCAGGTGCGGGCTAAGGGGCTAAGGCCGCGGTGGGTGCATGCGGGGAGCTCGTCGAGCGTCGATAACCCGGCGCAAGAGCGGCGTTGGCTGGTGGAGTTGGGCAAGAGCATGGGCGCGCAGGCGATGGTGCGGATCGGGATTGCGCTGTATGGATATTGCTTGCCGTTGGACGGCGTGGGCGCGAGTTCGCGGCTGCGAGGAAAGCTAAAGCCGGTGATGACGTGGAAGACGCGGGTGATCGATGTGCGGCAGGTGGGGGTGGGCGAGTCGATTGGCTACAACGCGACGTATACGGCCACGGGGCCGATGCGGCTGGCGTTGTTGCCGGTGGGGTATTCGGATGGGCTGCGGCGCGAGTTGGGCTCAACCAATGCGCGGCCGGGCGGATGGGTGATGATCGGCGGGCGGGACGGTGAATACAAGCGTGCCGCGATTGTGGGGCGGGTTTCGATGAATCTGACGATGGTGGATGTGAGCGGGATCGAGGGTGTGGGGGTGGGGGATGAGGTGGTGCTGCTGGGGGATGGAGTGACGGCGGATGATCATGCGCAGGTGGCGGGGACGATTTCGTATGAGATGCTGTGCGGGGTGCGGGCGGGCACCTAATAGTGCGTTGCGTTCATCCTGTTGGCGCGACAAAGGCAACTACGGGGATTCTTCGCTGCGCTCAGAATGACAACTTTGAAGGATCAGCTGTTGCTAGCTGCGCGCACGGAGCAGGGCGTCGATTTCGGGGCGGTGGGGCATGGAGGGGGCGGTGCCGGGGCGGGTGACGGAGATGCCGGCGGTGGCGCAGCCGAAGCGCGTGGCGGCAATAATGTCCTGGCCTTCGGCGAGGGCGACGGCGAAGCCGCCATTGAAGGCGTCACCGGCGCCGGTGGTTTCAACGACGGGGCCGGCGTCGACGGCGGGGACGTGGGCGCGGGTGGTTGCGTTTTTGAGGAATGCGCCCTGCGCGCCGAGAGTGATGACGGCGTTGCGTACGCCGCGAGCGAGGAAGGCGTCGGCGGCCTGCTCCGCGGTGGCGAGGGAGGTGACGCGAATGCCAGTGAGAACCTCAGCTTCGCTCTCGTTGGGCGTGACGTAGTCGCAGTATTGGAAGATGGACGCGGGGAGTGCGCAGCCGGGCGCGGGGTTGAGGATGGTGGGCACGCCGAGGGAGTGGGCGAGTTGGAGGCCGAACTCGACGGTAGGGAGTGAGAGTTCGAGCTGGGTGACGAAGATGGCGGCCTGCTGGATGAGGGGGCGGGCCTGTTCGACTTCTTCGGGAGTGAGTTCGAAGCAGGCGCCGGGGACGACGATGATGGCGTTCTCGCCGCGGTTGGCATCGATGATGATTGCGGCGGCGCCGGTGGGAGTGGCGGTCGAGAAGAGATAGGTGGTGTCGATGGATTCGTCGCGGTAGGTGGCGCGGGCGATGTCGCCGAAGGGGTCGTGGGCGAGCTTCGAGATGAAGCTGACTTGAATGTCGGCTCCAGCGCGGGCGGCGGCTACGGCCTGGTTGGAGCCTTTGCCGCCAGGGCCGAGTTTGAAGCTGGCACCCATGTAGGTTTCGCCCCAGGCGGGGAGTTTTTCGGTGCGGAAGGCGAGATCGGCAACGTAGCTGCCCATGACGACTACGGATTTCTGGTTCATCTGCGTTTCTCTTTCTGCATCCGCGATGCGAGAACAAATGCGGGGATTCTTCGGCTACCTACCCCAGCCAGCAAGCTGGCCGGGACCCCGTACGCCTCAGAATGACAAGTCGACAGTTTGCACGACAAGTCGAACGGGTGCGTTTGGTTAGCCGGCGTAGGCGCGGGCGATGAGGACCAGCGCGAGGACGTAGGCGGCGATCATGGCGGCGAGGTACATCTTGGCCTTGGGGGGCGCGCCGGCAAACTCTTTCCATACGAAGACTCCCCAGAGCGTGGCGACCATGGGCGAGGCCTGGCCGATGGCGTAGGAGATGGGCAAGCCGACTTTGCCGCCGGCGACGAGATTGAGTGTGGTGCCAAGACCCCAGATGCATCCGCCGATGAGACCCCACAGGTGATAGCTGGGCGGGGCGTTGAAGTATCCGGCCATGGTGACGGGACCACCG
Organism: uncultured Acidobacteriaceae bacterium; assembly: GCA_963764735.1. Lineage (GTDB taxonomy): Bacteria > Acidobacteriota > Terriglobia > Terriglobales > Acidobacteriaceae > Edaphobacter. The sequence goes on along the minus strand of CAVXTS010000002.1, from coordinate 1,548,205 downwards.
ACGAGGGGCTTCTTCATGAGGATGGGGTTGAAGACGAAACAGCAGAGGAAGGCACCGAGCGTCATGAAGACTGCGCCGGTGTATGGCGAGAGGCCGCCGATCATCAGACCCTGGGTGGATGGAACGCCCGTGCCCACGAAGGATTTCGCCAGGAACGGCGCCCATGAGCCCATCAGCACACCGGAGATGAGGCAGACGACGATGCCCTTGCGCGTGGGCACGGCGCCGGGGATGCCGCGAGCGGCGTAGCCGAGACCAATCAAGATGACCGCGAGGAGCGCCATGCCAACACCGGCGAAGAGGAGCGAGGCATTTCCGGCGGGATGAATCATGTAGCTGACCACGGTGCCTTCGACGAGAGCGATGCCGATGGACAGCGGGAAGGCGATGGCGAGGCCAACCATTTCAATGGCGGCAATCAGGAGCACGTTGGCGATGTTGAAGACGAAGCCGCCGATGGCCGCGTACCACAGGCTGAGCGCGGTGGCTTGATGGAGGTTGGCGAGAAATGCGGTGGGGCCGCCAGCGTGGCTGCCCATGGTGAAGGCGAGCAAGATCGAGATGAGGAAGATGCCGAGACCATAGTCCCAGTAGTAGAGCTCGAAGCGATAGTTCTTTGTGACCTTGAAGGTGTTGGCGAAGGAGCCCCAGCAGATGGTGCTGAGGATGGTCATGAGAAGGGCGATGGCAAACGTAGCGGGGACGAACATGAGTGAGTGAACTCCTGAAACCAGGTCGCGGTTGGCTGGTTGAGGAATGAGCCTGGCGCGAACAAGCCATTATGCCTTGTGCAAGGGAAAATGGGGCAATGGAATTCGATCGTGGGTTGGAAAAAAGGCAGGCGTGCATGGGACGCGACGGGTTGAGAGGCATGGGGCGTTCGGAGTAGCATTTGGTTGCGCGCGACTCTAAGGTTTGAGGAGGTCTCGATGCCCCGCCTATCCGTTCTGCTTCCCTTGCTCCTGGTGGCTGCTCCCTGCGGATTTGCGCAACAGGCTGCCGGCACTCCGCGTGTGATCGCGCGCGGTGAGGTGTGTCCGGTGTGGCTGACTGCACAACGGGACGCCGAAGGAACGATGCTGATGACGCAGAGCCACCAGGGCGATCCACTCGCGCAGGGGCTGAAGGTCATTTTCCGGCATGCGCCATCGCCCATCGAATCCGTGACAGGCACGTTGTACGCGACGCGATCGTTTGGGCCCGGCTGGCTGCTTGTCCAATCCGGCTTGCCGGAGCCGGACGCGACGAAGCCTTTCGAATTTCATCGTGCTGCGGGGCAGAAGAGCCTGGTTGATTTCGAAGTGTGGATGGACAATGTGGCGACGCTGCGCTGGGTGGATGTTACGGCGATCACCTATGCGGACGGCACAACGTGGAAAGCTCCAAAGGACGCTGTGTGCCGGGCCTTTCCCTCGCTGTTTGTGCCGGTGAATGCGACTGCGCGGTAGCGAGGCTGTGGTCCGCACCACCGGGCTTTGGCGAAGCGGCCTGGTTCAGGATTGGCCAGTGCAGTGCGGCGATGGGTATGGGATTTGCTTCGATGTGGGGGTGGCCATTAACATCGGGGTGGTTGGAATGAGAGGGGTTGGAAGATGGCGGAAGGGAACAATGGGGTTCGACGCACCGAGGACATTGCGCTGGATCTGCTGAAGTTTGTGGCTGCGCAGGCGCACGTGGGTGCGAAGTCGCCGGGTGGGACGGGGTTTGGCGTGACAGCTTCGGTCAAGCCGGAGGACCAGGTGACGGAGTTACTGGCGCTGTACGGGCGGTGCCGGCAGGCGGTTGAGGCTCCGGTGAAGTAGTGAGGGAAGGTTCGAGGTCCGCGGTTCGAGTTTCGAGGAAGAACCGGAATCAGGTCGGTGCTGAGGAGCGGCGATGAACGCTCCTGGGATCGAACCGAAGGCGCCGCTGCGGGTGATGGTGGTGGGGGCGGGGGCGTTTGGGCGCAACCATCTGCGGGTGTATCGCGAGTTGGAGCGGGCGGGCTACCCGGTAGAGCTGGCGGCGGTGGTCGATCCAGATGCGGGTGCGCGGGAACGGGCGACGGCGGATTTTGGCGTGCGTGGCTTTGCGTCGGTGGATGAGTGCGTGGCGGCGGGCCTCATACATCCCACCCTTCGCGATGGGACTGCGAAGGATGGGGCACCCGGGCCCTTGGGGCAGATTCATGCAGCGAGCGTGTGCGTGCCTACGGTGCACCACGCGGCGTGCGCGCGGGCGCTGATGGCGTGTGGCCTCGATCTGCTGATTGAGAAGCCGCTGGCGGCAAGCCTGAAGGACGCCGATGAGATTGTTCAGTTGGCGCGGGAGCATGGACGCATCGTGCAGGTGGGGCACCTGGAGCGGTTCAACCCGGCGGTGCGTGCGGTGCGTGCGCTGCTGACTCGGCCGATGTTCTTCGAGGTGCATAGGCTGAGCGTGTTCACGCCGCGCTCACTGGACGTGGATGTGGTGCTGGACCTGATGATTCACGACCTGGATGTGGTGATGAGCATGGTGGGGGCCGGCACAGGGAATGCCTTGCGTGAGGTGCGCGCGGTGGGGTTGCCGGTGCTGTCGAAGAAGGTGGATATTGCGAATGTGCGTCTGGAATTCGAGAACGGGTGCGTGGCGAACTTTACGGCCAGCCGGGTGAGCACGGAGCGGGTGCGCAAGATGCGGTTTTTCCAGCCGCACCAGTACCTCTCACTGGATTTCGCACGGCAGGATTTGTTGCTGATCGATGTGACAGCGGCGGCGGGGATGGATATGGCGAAGCTGGCGGCGAGCCTTTTGCGTCCCACCCATGACGGTAAGACTGTCATGGATGGGGCACCCGGGCCGTTGGTGGCACACCCTTCGCCGGGGATGGAGTTGCGCAAGGTTCCGGTGGAGGCGGGCGAGCCGCTGCGGCTGGAGATTGAGTCGTTTCTGGACGCGGTGCGGATGCGGACGCAGCCGGCGGTGACGGTGGAAGAGGGGCGGACGGCGCTGAAGCTGGCGCTGGAGATTAATGCGGCGATTGGGCTGCATGCGCAACGCACGGGGCTGTAGCGGCACTGGCAGGATCGTCCATGTTGGTGATGGTGTAATTGTCCGGGATATTCAGGGTGAACGAGTCGGAATCAAGCTCCTGATTGAAGCTGGCCTTGGTGATGGAGATGTTGAGGCTCAACTCGTCGAGGGGGCGCTCGATGCGGATTTTGGTGGGGAACTGGATGTCGCCGAAGGCCTTGTAATTGTCGTAGAAGGCCTGGGTCTCGACTTTGCCGTCGGCGTTGTAGATGTCCTGGCGCCAGGGCAGCAGGTTGGCGCGGCTGATGTGGACGACGCGGAGGGAGTGCGCAACATCGCCCTGGGGTTGCGAGAGGAACTCGACATCGTAATCCGGCTCCACGATTTGTTGCTTTCTCTTCCTGGGGTCCGGGTAGCCGGGGCGAGTGTCCTGGGTCACAGTGACGACCTGGTTGGGCTGGAGGCCTTTGATCATCAGGGAATCGAGGATGATCGCGGGGCGCAGGCTGTAGAGGCCCTTCTGAGCGCTGTTGGTGACGACGTCGGAGCCGATGATGGCGCAGTCTTTGGGCGGGATCTTCATTTTGAAGCTCTTGCCGTTAGAGACCATATCGATCATGTCGCTGTGGACCAGCGGAAGCAGCATGAGGACGCGGATGTTTTCAGGCTTGCCGATGACGATGTATCCGTTGAGGCTGGTGTATTCCTTGATTACCCCCTGCATGCTGCTGCCGGTGCTGTAGGTGATCTGGACGGTTGCCTGCATACTCTTGATCAGCGCGTAGCGGTCGTCGACCTGCTTGAGGAGCTGGTCGAGGGTCGCATTGTGAACGACATCGGGGAGGCGGGTCTTGATCACACTGTGCGTGTGGGAGAGACATCCGGTGAGAACCGGAGTCAGGGCCAGAAGTCCGGTCGCGAGAGCTTGTTTAATCCTCATGGGGTGCAAACTTTAAGTATAGCCCGTGGCGCTGACGCGGCGGCAAAACCTTCTGCAATATGAATTAGATGCAGTAGACCGGCGGAGGCTGCATAGCAATTACGCAGCGCCCCGGGGAAAGTTCAGTGGGCGGAGTGATGGAGGGCGCGGCGGTAGCTCTGGACCTGCTGGGAATGCTCCTTGAGGGTAGCGGAGAAGCGGCTGTGGCCCTGGGCGTCCGCGACGAAATAGAGATAGTCGGTCTGGGCCGGGGCGATGGCAGCTTTGAGCGCGGCGATGCCGGGGTTGCAGATGGGACCCGGAGGCAGGCCGGCGTTGCGGTAGGTATTGTAGGGCGAATCGGCCTGGAGGTCGGAGGCGTAGATGGCGCCGCGATAACGGTCCTGGAGCAGGGCAGCGTAGACGATGCTGGGATCGGTGGCCAGCGGTATGCCCTGGGCGAGACGGTTGAGGAAGACGCCCGCGACCAAGGGACGCTCTGCGTCCTGGTTGACCTCCTTTTCGACCAGGGAGGCGAGGATCACCTTCTGAGAAGGACCCAGCACCAAACCCGCGATCGCCGCTGGCTGGTCGTTAAGGCCGAGGTGGGCGGCGACCTGGCGGAATTGCTTCACCATGGCGGTGAGCATCTCCGCCGGCGTGGCGTGGCGGGAGAAGCGATAGGTATCGGGGAAGAGGTAGCCCTCGAGGGAGGGGGCATTGGGTGAGAGATCGGCGATGAGGTCGGTGCGGCTGCGTTCCGCGGCGAGGAAGACGTCCCGCTGGCCGAGGCCGGCGGATTGCACCGCCTGGGCGATGTCGAAGATGTTGTAGCCCTCCGGGATGGTGAGGGAGACGGTGTAGACATCGCCGCGCAGGATGCGGTTGTAGACCTCGGTTGCGGGCGCGGGGTGATCGAAGCGGTATTCGCCGGCGAGGAGCTTGCCGCGCTTGACGAGGCGGAGGAGGTCGAAGGCGAAGCGGCTGCGGATGACCCCGGCGTGCTCGAGTTGGGCGGCGATGGTCATGGTCCCGGTGCCGGGGGCGATGTCAACGTAGGTTGCGTTGCTGCTGGAGGCGCCGGCGGACGGGCCGACAGGAGAATAGATCGCAAAGGCCGCGAAGGCGGCCACGACCAGCGCAAGCAGCAGCAGGGATGCAAAGTACTTCAAGCCGGCCCTTTCGTCACCGCGATTGCGGCGGGTGCGCGGAATGCGGATGCCTGCCTGCATTCTAGAGCAGACAGATGCTTGCAAGGACGAGGGCACGGCCCGGCTGTTTGGGTGGCGTGGGATGGAAAGGATGCTGGGGAGGGCTGAGGTGGCTCTGGCCGGCCTCTAGTAGCGGAGGATTCGGGTGAATCGCGCGTCCATCTCGGATTCGGAGAGGAACTTTTGCGGTTCAGCCTGGTCCGGATGCCGGGAGTGCGCCTCGTCGCGATCCAGCAAAAACACCGCCGCTTCAAGAAGAATCTGGGCGGGTGACTTGCCGGCGTGGACGGCAATCAACTCGAGGCGTGAGCGCTGCTCAGACGTCAATGCGATATCCATTGGTAAAAGCTACACGTTTGGCTGTGGTCCCCAAATACAACTAAGGTGGCGTGGTGCCGGGGTAGGGGATTTGGCGCTGTCCAGGCCTGGAGGGAGCCACAAGGGCGAGCGGACGGGGCTGAATTGCCCGGACCTCTGTAGAATAGCGAGGTCGAAGGCGCAGGTTGACGGCGCGCTTCGGAATTGCGATTGGAGGGTGCAAGACGATGGCATCGAATATGGGAAGTAACCCGGCACTGAAGGGCGCCTATGCGCAGATGAAGTCGCGCATGGAGAAGACGGTTGAGGACTTCCGGGCGAACCTGCTCTCGACCCGGACGGGCCGGGCGAGTGTGCACATGCTGGACCAGGTGAAGGTGGACTACTACGGGACGGATACTCCCATCTCGCAGGTCGCGCAGATTTCCACCCCGGAGGCGCAGTTGATCCTGGTGTCGCCGTGGGAGATGACGATGGTGGCGCCGATTGAGAAGGCCATCCGCATCAGCAACCTGGGCTTCAACCCGATGCACGACGGCAAGGTGATCCGTGTGCCGGTACCGGCGATGACCGAGGAGCGGCGCAAGGAGGCGGTAAAGCACCTGGCTGCGGCGCTGGAAGACCACAAGACGGCGATCCGGAATATTCGGCGCGACGGCAACGATCAGGTGAAGAAGGCGGCCAAGGACAAGCTGATCTCGGCGGACGACGAGAAGCGCGCCAACGAAGAGATTCAGCAGCTGACCGACGCCGAGATCAAGCGGGTGGATGAACTGTTCAAGGCCAAGGAAAAAGAGATTATGACGGTGTGAGGCACCTCGTGACGCGTGTGCTCCCGATGGTCGCAAGAAGGCACTGCTTGCCGGCCGGAGCGTCCTAGGTAGTGTGGTCGAGGACGATCTTCCAGCCGTCGTCGGTCTTCTGAAGGACTAGCGAGAAGAGCCCGTCGGCCGGGCCGCCATCCTTTTTGGAGCGGTCGAGGTGGTATTTGCCGACGCACACGGCGATGGTGTCGTCGATGGGGTGCACCTCCAGCTCAGAGAAGGTGAGGGTGCCCATGGTCGAGCGATCCGGATAGTTGTGCTCGTAATCCTCGAGGATTTCCTTGAAGCCCCGCGAAATCTGCTTGCCGATGATGAGGGTGTCCGGCGAGTCCTTATAGCCCTTGACGTAGGCAGCGATGTCACCGGCGTTCCAGGCCTTCTCCTGGGCCAGGACGGCCTTGACGATGTCGAGTTCCATGCGCGAGGCGGTGTGGAGGGGGTTGTCCGGTTCGTCCTGGGCACGGGTGGCGCCGGAGGTTGCGAACAAAATGCCGCCCAGCGCTGCCACCACCAACCAACTGCGCCAAGTTTTTCCGAGCGATCCATTGCGCCGCATGCGCCCACCTCGTGTGCGAGGAGTGTAACCGACGCTGGGGGAAATCGGTGTCATGAGTTTGTCACGATCGGTGCGGCGGCCCGAAATGAGGGTAAAGCAGGACGGTTACGCGAGGCCGGTGGATTCGGCTTGCTGTTTGGCGTGGTAGCTGGAGCGGACCAGTGGGCCGCTTTCCACGTGGCGGAACCCCAGCGCGAGAGCTTCGTGCTTGAGGAAGGCGAACTCATCCGGCGTGTAGAAGCGCTGCATAACAAGGTGATCGCGGCTGGGCCGGAGATACTGTCCGATGGTGAGGATGTCGACCTTGCGGGCGGCGAGGTCGCGGAAGACGGCGAGCAACTCGTGCATCTCCTCGCCCATGCCGACGATGATGCCGGTCTTGGTGACCTGGGCGGGGTTGAGTTCCTTTGCGCGGCGGAGAAATTCGAGCGAGCGCGCGTAGCGACCGCCGGACTTGGCAATGGCGTAGAGGCGCGGGACGGTCTCGATGTTGTGGTTGAGGATTTCCGGACGGGCGGCGACGACCATGCGGAGCGATTCGTCGTTACCCTGGAAGTCGGGGGTGAGGACTTCGACGCGGGTGCCGGGGGATTGCAGGCGGATTTCGCGGGTGACTTCGACGAAGGCGCGGGCGGCGCCCAGGTTGTCGTCGTCGCGGTTGACGCTGGTGATGACGGCATGGGCGAGGCCGAGCTGGGCAACGGCGAAGGCGACGCGGCGGGGCTCGTCGAGGTCGATGGGCTCGGGTTTGCCCTTGGGGACGGCGCAGAAGCCGCAGCGGCGGGTGCATAGGTTGCCGAGCATCATGAAGGTGGCGGACTTCTGATTCCAGCACTCGCCGAGATTGGGGCAGTTGGCGCTCTCGCACACGGTGTGCAGGTGGAGGTCGCGGGCCAGCTTCTTGAGGTTGTGGAAGGTCTCGCCGCCGGGGGCACGCGCCTTGAGCCACTCCGGCTTGCGCACGGGGCGGCGGGGTGCGAGATCGATCTGGATAAGATCGGCGGCGGGCAGCGTCATTCGAAATTAATTGTATCGCTTGCGACCCTAACGGCAGTCCCGTTCGGGTAGTTGAAGAAAAGTTGATTGCCGTCGGGATCATCGACCACCAGAAGCCGGTAGCCCCACGAGCCCTCCTTTACCGAGACCCCTTTTGCTTCGAGTTCCGCGCGCAACGCATCCAACGCGGCGATTGCGCCCTCGTACGACGCTGACTCGATGTTGAGCGAAATGAATACTAACCCCTTGCCAATCTTCTCCGGCCACGTGTCGGCCAGGATAAGCGCGCAGCCTTGCCGGTCGACCTGTGCGGCGTGCACTCTACCGTCCTCGTCGTAGCGCCAGGGGGTAATGAAGCCGAGCTGATCCGTGTAGAAGCGGAGCGAAGCCTCAACATCCCTTACATGGAACACGGGGCGTGCGAACCAGTCTGTCATAAGTTACTGCTTCCTAGCGGAGGCGCTCGCGGGTTTCGGGGCGGGCGAGGTAGAGGAAGAACAGCAGGGAGAATAGTCCCTGGATTAGATAGAACCCGATGTGGGTTTTCGAATAGACATAGAAGTATCCGGCGGCGAGGAGCAGGCATCCCGCCGTGACCAGCGCCCAGCCCCACTTGGCCAGGCGCAGCAGGCCGAAGATGCCGGCGGTAAGCAGGGTACACAGGAACAGGATGGCGTACTTCGCAGCACCGTGGCCGTATATGCCGGTAAGCCCGGCATACACGTTCGCCATGGTGAGGAGGACCATGAAGATGCAGATGCCGGCGATGCCGGGGAGCATCTGGCCTTTCGTGTTGGGGTCTGTCTCTGGCAAGGATTCCTTCGCGGTGTTGTCCGTTGACCGTGCTAGGTTGTCCGTAAAGGCAAGTTGCGCCAGCTGCCTTAGAGCGTGTGCAGGTAGGCGAGCAGGTCGTCGCGCTCCTGCGGGGTCATGGTGTTGCCCAGGGCGGGCATCATGGGACGGCCGTAGAGGACGGCGTCCATGACGCGGTCGTCGTTGGCGGGCGCGCCGGACTCAAGATACTGCTTTTTGAAGATGCCGCGGAGCGACTGACCCTGGAGCGGGTCGTTGGTACGGTCGTTGTGGCACTGGGCGCAGTGGAGTTGATAGACATCGTGGCCGCGCATCTGCTGGGGGTTCAGTTCGGAGAGCGGCGTGGGCGGCGGGATCTTGGTGCATCCCACCGCGGCAGCGAAGATGAGGGCAACACCGAGCGAGAACATTCCGTTTGCAATCCGTCTCATGGGATTATTGTCGCATCCGGCGGAACGTCGCTCCAGGCTGCGCATCTCGACTCCGCGGCCTGGATGGCGGCGACGATCTTGTCCATCGCTTCGCGGTCGGCGCTGGTGCCGGGGAGATGGTTCGACACCATGATGGAGAAGATGACGGTGCGGCCGCTGGCGCAATCGAGATAGCCGGAGAGCGCGCGGGCTTCGCCGAGGGTTCCGGTCTTGGCGAAGAGGTGATCCTTGAGCGGTGGGTTGGCGAAGCGGGATTCGAGCGTCCCGTCCTCTCCGCCGATGGGCAGGCTGGATTTCCACGCGGCGAACCAGGGCTGGGTGGTGGCGAACTGCAAGAGCTTCGCGGTGGCGCGCGGGGTAACGAGGTCGTGGCTGGAGAGGCCGGAGCCGTCGTAGAAGACGAAGTCATTGGGGTCGATGCCGGCGTTGATGAGGAAGGCACGGACGAGCTGCGCGCTGCGGCCCAAGGTTGAGCCGCAGGCTTTTTCCTCGGAGATGTGGCGCAGCAGGATTTCCGCGTGGAGATTCTGGCTGATCTTGTTGGTGAGGGTGAGGTCTTCTATAAGGGGCGGCGAAAGATGCTCGGCGAGGACGGTTTCGGTGGGCTCAGGGCCGTTGTCGACACGCTGCGCCTCACATTCGATCTTTCCGCTGTGGAAGATGTTTTCCTGCATCGCAGGGGGCATGGCGAGCGGCTGGTGAGATTCCTGGAAGAATGACAGTAGATTGCCATTGGCACGGTGGCGTACGGAGACGCTGCCGAGCACCTTGATCCCCTGGTTCAGCAAGGCCGCGCGCAAGGCCATAGCGGCGTACTCGGCAGGGTCCTGGATGGCGACTTCCTCCTGAACCGGGGGCTGAGCGGGCTTTAGGTCGCCGCTAATCTGGAGATCGAGCGAGCCGGGGGCGCGGTCGAAAGTCTGAAGGCTTTCGCGGCCGTAGTTTTGCGTCAGGACGCTGGGTGTCCATGCGAAGCCGGGAATCTGGGGGTTGATGCGGTAATAGGGCAGGTCGGGCGTGAGCGTGATGGTGGCGGGACCTTTGCCGGAAGCGCTCGGCGCCAGGGCGACGTCGATCTGATTGTCATGGATGGTGAGGGCGCTGACGGGCGCGCCATAGCCCCAGACCATGTCGTCGATGCTCCAGCTCTCGGCGTAGGGCGTGTCAAAGAGGGTATCGTCGCCGACGATGTCGCCATCGATGACGCGCAGGCCTTTGGCCGCGACCTGTGCGGCAAGATCGTCGATTTCGCCCAGCGGTGGTTTGGGAGGCGAATCTTTGGGACGCTGGGAAGGAGCGAGATACGGAAGCGAGTAGCCGGTGTCGAGGTCGGCATCGCCGCCGCCGCGGAGGATGAGGTTCCCGTGCAGCGTGCCGCGGGCAAGCTTGCCTTCGGCGATGACACGCGTCGCAAAACGGTCGTCAGGGCCGAGCATGGCCAGGGCAGCGGCGGTGGTGAAGAGTTTGGCGTTGGAGGCCGGCTGGAAGAGCTGGGCCTGGTTGAGGGCGTAGATGGGTGCTCCCTCGAGGTTGGTGACCATAATGCCCCAATGGTCGCGGGCGACGGCGGGGTTGGCCAGTAGGCTGGCGATCTGGGCGGGGAGGGATGCGTAGGGGAGGGCTGATGGGGAGGTCTGGCCGGGCGCGGGTCCGGAGGACGTTGCGGGCCGGGGAGCTGGCAGAGCAGCGACGTCGGGAGGCGCGGTTTGGGTGGCTGCGGGGAGGCAGAGGGCGGCCAGGGCTGCGAAGGACAGAGCGGCTCGGATGATCCGGGCTATCATGCGCGCAGTCTAGCATTTCCGCGGGCTACGCTGCCCGAGCCCGGTCTGACGCGTATGGGCTTCGCTCTGCCGTCCATCGCTGATAGACTTGAGAGTGCTGCGCCAATGGACCGGCGCAGGCAGAACTGCTTGCGCCGCCGAAGGCCAGCCCCAAAGCAGGCGCGAGCCTAAAAAGGAAGAACACAACACAGTGGATCAAAAGACCAGGCAAGCCCTCAAGAAAGACAAGTTCGTCGCCACCACAACCCAAAGCCTCGAATGGGCCGCTGAACACCGCAGATCGGTGATGACCACAATATCGGTCGTTTCGGCGGTGATCCTGATCCTGATCGTTGGCAGCTTGATTTACAACAGCCGATCGGATTCCGCGGCTGCGGCGTTCGGTGCGGCATTGCAGACGGAACAGGCGGAGTTGATCCAGCCCGGCGAGCCGGTTCCACCAGGCGTGAAAGCCTATACCTCGGTTGCGGAGCGGGCCAAGGCGGCGAACGCGGAGTTTCTGAGTGTCGCGAACAAGTACGGCATGACTCCGAGCGGGCAGAACGCGCGTTACTTTGCCGGCGTGACTTATATGGAAGCGGGACAGAACCAGCAGGCGGAGGACACGCTGAAGCAGGTTGCGGGCGGATGGAACAGCAATCTGGCGGCGTTGGCGAAGTTTGCCCTGGCGCAACTGTATCGCAACAGCGGCCGCGATCCCCAGGCGATCGACCTGTACAACCAGTTGAGCGCCAAGCCGACGACGACGATTCCGTATGGGCTGGCTCAGCTTCAACTTGCTGACCTGTACCAGGCGGAGGGCAAGGCCGATGCGGCGAAGAAGATTTACGCAGCCTTGAAGGACAAGGACGCGAAGGGGCCGGCAGGCGAAATTGCGGGCGAGAAGCTGAATCCTGAGCCGGCGGGACCGCAGTTGCAAATGCCGCAATAAGGGCAAAACGAATCACAGAAAACACAGAGGAAGAAAGAGATACAGAGAAAACGGCTTCGGCCGTTTTTCCTTTTAGTGGTCGTCGCCGGATCGTAAGCGGACCGCTTCGGCCTGGTCGCTGATGAAGGTTTCCTTTCCCTTGAAGACGGAGGCGGCCTGCGAGCGGACCGCCTCGACGGTCTTCCACTGGTCCTTGGCGCGTGGAGCGGGAATCCATCCGGGAAGCGGCATGCAGAGGTAGTCGGCGAGGGCCTGGGCGTGGGGTTCGTAGAGCGCGCGGAGGGCGTGCAACCGGGCGGGCGCGTCGGGATCGCCGCACAGACGCAGGTCGGCCTGGGACATCAACTCGCAGACACGGTCGAACTGATTGTCGGGCAGGCGGTCACGGCCATCGCGCGCCTGCCACTTCGCTTCCTGCTTTTCCAGGTGGAAGACGTGACCCAGGTCGACGAGTGCGTGGCGGGCCATGGCAAAGGTCAGCTGGGACTGGCGTGAGGCGGTGCTCGGGGCGATGGAGATGAGCATTGCGCAACTATCGAGGACCGCAGTGAGGGCGGAGAGCCAGCTCTGGTTGTCGTGCTGGGAACGGTAGTAGCAAAGAATGGGATAGGAGATGTGCGTCTCGAGGATCTCTGCGGACCAGCGTTCCCATTCGATGAGCAGGATGACGAGGGCTTCCTGGCCGCCGGGAAAGGCATGTCGGCGCAGCAACTCGGTGGCGGTGGGTGGCGATCCGGCGCGGGCGTCGAGCAGGGCGACGGAGACCTCGCGGCGGGAGAAGGTGTTGTAAAGCACGGGGACGTATCCGATGACGAGGGCGACAAAACCCAGGCCGGTGCCGGACTCGATGACGATGAGGGCACGGGCGGCGAGGCTTCGGGGGAGGACATCGCCAATGCCAAGGGTGAAGAGCGTGGTTCCACTGACGTAGAGATCGGTGCGTAGACGGCCGAGGGTGGTGGCGCCGGCGAGTGCGTCTCCGAAGGGTGTGCGCAGGCCGAAGAAGAGCAGCCCGAAGCCTGCGACCAGAAGCATTGCCCAGACCATGAGCAGCAGCAGCAGCGAGCCGGGGCCAAAGCTGCTATAGCACTGCTCGCGGAGTTTGGGGTTGCGGATGCGCCGAGCGACCGCAGACCACGGTGTCCAAGTGACGATATAGAAGAGCCGAGTGATGCGAAAGCGGCCGGTGGGCCGGCGAGGCAGGATGATGGTCTGGAAGGCGTCGAGGACGGCACCCAGGCAGAAGAGCAGGCCGGCGACCAGGGCGGCGATGCGCATGGTTCATTCTAGAGCGGTTTCACAATTACCGGGTCCCCGGATGCGTTTTGCTGTGCGGTTTTCCTTGAGCGAAAACCGCGCGACCAGTGTTGGCACCGGATACACCAATTGTGAAACCGCTGTAACGGGCCGGGTGGCGTGCCGAGTGAGGCGGGTACGTTTTCGCTTCATCCCAGCAGGGCGTGCCGGGCTTTCCTGCCGGAGGACTGCCAGCGCTTGACGATCTCGTAAACGATGACGGTGGTGTAGGTCACGGCGATCCAGACGCAGATGGCTTCGAGGGGCAGGTGGTTCCAGGCGGTGACGTTGAGGCCCACCATCTGCGCGGGCTGGTAGCCCCACCAGCCGTAGGGGACAGCGAGCGTTGCTTCCCAGAGCAAACTCGTGAGCAGCAACATGAAGAGAGTGAGGGAGAAAGCGCGCCAGTTGATGACTGGCAGCGCTTCCGGGAAGAGAGCCGCGGACGGACCCAGGGCTCCGGCGACGAGAAAGACGAAGTAACCGGGGAAACCGGGGGGACTCGGCGCGAAGAAGTGACGGTACGCGATCGCGGCTGCAATGAGGGCCAGCGCCAGGATCAGCGATGCGGGGTGAAAACGGAGCAGGCGCTGGAAGCTGGACCGCCGCGAGTCCTGTCCGGGAATGGAGTACGCGGCCAGCCAGTACTCGTCGAACCAGATGTACAGGAGCAGGACGGTGACGAACCCAGTGAAGTAGAAGATGTATTCCTCAATGGGGACGCTGCCGATGAGGACATGCCCTGGGCTGCCGATGAAGATGTATGCTGCGCCGGCGTCGCCCAGGGCAGGGGCCGGGATACGGAGGGTGGCATCGGGGTTGGGGAACGTGAGGAAGAGATGGGCGAAGAAGAAATCCAGAATACAGCCGAGGGGAAAGAGCAGGGCGATGGTCCGGGTGAAGGACTTCTTCGAGATGCTTACGTTGTCCTGGGGAACCAGCCACCCACCGATGACAAGGATTGGAATGAGGAACAGCAGCAGGCTGACGGTGTAGCCGTGAGGAGACGGATTGGGAGCCGTGACATCGACCACTGCAGAGACGCGAACGGTGCGCAGGGTGAGGGTTGCGGGCACGGCGAGCATGCCCAGGATAAGGGCTACGGTCAGGAAGTTGGAACGTGGGTTGCCGGGGCCTGGAAGGATTGGCATGGTGCCTCCGCGACGGAACCGGAAGGTTGCAAGTAGCTGGACTATAGCATCGTCCCGGCGGGTTGAGACAGAATGGGTGAGCACCGCGGAGTGGGATAGACTGGAACCTGGTGCTGAACAAGCTGATTTTCGCGAATCTTACCCATCGTCCGGTGCGTACGCTGTTGAGTGTGCTGGCAATTGCGGTCGAGGTGACCATGATCCTGACGCTGGTGGGCGTGAGTCATGGGACGCTGGACGCGACCAAGGACAGGACCAAGGCAATTGGTGCCGACGTTGTGGTGCGGCCTACGGGGTCGTCGGTAATGTCGAGCCTGAGCGGGGCGCCGTTGAGCGACAAGTATCTGGGGTTCCTGATGCAGCAGCCGCACGTCACGGCCGTGACGGGTGTGGTGGCGCAGTCGATACAGTTTCCGGACTCGGTCTTCGGGATCGATTTCGCAGCCTTCAACAAGATGAGCGGCGGGTTCGATTACGTTGCGGGCCGCGATCCGGTAAACGACGATGACATGATCGTGGATGAGGACTACGCGAAGAAGCACCATCTGCATGTGGGTAGCACGATCGCCTTGATTGCGCATAGTTGGAATATCTCCGGAGTCATGCATAGCGGCAAAGGCGCGCGCATTGCCGTGAAGCTGAAGACGCTACAGGCGATTGAGGGAACTCCCGGGCGGCTGACGATGATCTACGTAAAGCTGGACGACCCGGCCCTGGCGGACCAGGTGGCGGACCAGTTGAAGACGGCGATGAGCGATGACCAGATCTACTCCATGAATGCGCTGCTGAGTGCGTACGACGTCAGCAATATCGGGATGTTGCGGGACTTCATCGACGTGGTGATTTTTGTGGCGATGGTAGTGGGCTTCATTGTGGTGTTCATGGCGATGTACACGGCGGTGCTGGAGCGGACGCGGGAGATTGGAATTATCAAGGCGGTCGGCGGTTCGTCCGGACTGGTGCTGAGCATTCTGCTGCGCGAGACGATACTGCTGGCGGTGCTGGGGACGCTGCTGGGGATCGTGCTGACTTACGGGACCCAGTGGATGATGAAGCACTTTGAGCCGGGCAGCCTGGTGCAGGAGACGGTTTATGCCTGGTGGCCGATTGCGGGGGCGATTGCGATCGTGGGCTCGATGCTGGGCGCGATTGTGCCGGGGATCAAGGCGGTGCAACAGGACGTGACCGAGGCGCTGTCCTATGAGTGAAGCGGGGACAATGGGCGCGAGGTTGGAGCCGATCATCCAGGTGCGCGGGCTGACCAAGGTCTACCATGTGGGCGAGGTAGACGTGCATGCGCTGCGCGGCGTGGACTTGGAGATTGCGCGTGGCGAATTCGTGGCGATTGTGGGGGCGTCAGGGTCGGGCAAGTCGACGCTGTTCCATATCCTGGGCGGGCTGACTCCGCCGACGGCGGGGGCGGTGACGATTGACGGAAGAGACCTGGCCGGGATGGGGAACCGGGAGCGGACTAATCTGCGCAAGGCGACGGTAGGGTTTGTGTTTCAGAAATACAATCTGCTGCCCACGCTGTCCGCAGAAGACAATATCAAAATTGTGGAGTACATTGGAGGGCGCTCGACGACGTTTACGCCGGAATTCGAGGAGGTGCTGAGCCTGCTGGGGATCACCGATCGGTTGAAGCACAAGCCACGGGCGCTGTCGGGCGGGCAGCAGCAACGGGTCGCCATTGCCCGCGGGATTGTGAATCGGCCGGCCATCCTGCTGGCGGACGAGCCGACCGGAAACCTGGACAGCCAGAATTCGGCTGCTGTTCTGCGGGTGATGAAAGACCTGAATGAGCGCACGGGGCAGACGATTCTGATGATTACCCACGATCCGGAGGCAGCTGCGTATGCCGGCCGGATGGTGCATATCCGGGATGGAAGGATTGTGTGAAGCGGCTTTCAGGGAGGGGAAAATCCGTTTATCGGACCACCTGTCCGATTGGCGGATTGTCGAAACTATGCGGCGATTGGGCGCGTCTATGAGGAAATTGCCCGCACAAAGGGAGCAGGAGCAGGAAACAGCGGCTTAGAAGTGGGTGCTTTTGCTGGTCAGCGCGGGCACTCTCACATTACAATCGTTAGGACAACGAGAATACCCCCATTGCGCGTTTCAGCATCTGAATAACGCGCCTTATCGTAAGGAGACTCACCGCGCCATGAAATTGACTGCACGTATTCCGCTTTTGGTCGCTCTAGCGGCATTACTGGGAACATCGACCGGATGCGATTTTTTGAAGTCGCGCGACCAACTGACCAAGGGCGTTACGGCCTTCAAGAACGCCCAGTACGAGCAGGCGACCGATTACTTCCAGAATGCGGTGAGGCTCGATCCGAAGAACGATACTGCCAAACTGTACCTGGCCACGACCTACGCCTCGCAGGTGGTGCCAAACCTGATGACGCCGGATAACCTCGCCATCGCGCAGAAGGCCATCGACGGGTTTAATTCGGTGCTGGCGACTAAGCCGACCGACCTGACGGCGCTAAAGCAGATTGCATCGATCGACCGGAATATCCAGAAGTTCGATCAAGCCAAGCAATATGAGCTGAAGGTGATTGCCGCCGCGCCCAACGAGCCTGAGGCGTACTACATCGTCGCCTTTCTGGACTGGACATTGGCCTACAAGAACGCGCTGACGATTATGGCTGCGGACGGCTTCCCCACCGTGAATGGCCTGACCGGCGACCCCAAGAAGAGCAAGGGCGCTTGCCAGAAACTGCAGGAGCAGAACACGGATTTGGTCAACGAGAGCCTGCAGTACCTGAACAAGGCAGTCGAACTGAACCCGAATTACGACGACGCGATGTCGTATATTTCTCTGGATTACCGGCTGAAGGCGGAGATGGAGTGCGGTGGCAAAGAGGCGGACGACGCGCGCAAGAAAGATCTGGATATAGCCGACCAGTGGGGCGTGAAGGCGATGGGCGCGCGCAAGGCGAATGAGGCCGAGAAGGAAAAGAAGGCAGCGACCGGCGGCGTAACCGTGCAGTAACCGCATCCATTCAGCAACAGTGAAGCCTCCCCGTGCGGGAGGCTTTTCTGTTGGGCGGCGAAGGCTTGCAGGAAAAGGATGGGAAAAGCTGCGGTAAAGCCGCCGCGGCGCTACAATCCGACTGCGGCAGTTCGAACCAGGAGGAACGCGATGGATGAAGTTGCGGCGGTGGGCGAAGAGACGCGTGGGCTGAGCCAGGTGGAGCGAGTGGTGGATGTGTTTGTGGCGCCGGCGGCGACGTTCCGGGACATTCTGCGCAGCACATCGTGGTGGCTGCCGTTTCTGCTGATTGTGGTGTTTTCTACGGCGGCGACGTTCGCGATCGATCGCCATGTTGGCTTCGACCGAGTCGCCGAGAATCAGGTGCATGCGAGCCCAGCGGCGGAGCAGCAATTGGCGCAGTTGAGCGCGGACGAGCGCGCGTCGCAGATGGAGAAGCGGGCGATTGGAACCCGTTACTTTACTTACGGGCTGCCGGTGTTTCTGCTGCTGGTCTTCGCTGTCTATGCGGGGATTCTGTTCGGCACGTTCAAGTTCGGCCTGGGAGCGAAGATGACGTACGGGCAGGTTTTCGCAGTGAGCGTGTTTGCGTCGCTCCCGTATCTTTTGACTTCGCTGCTCACTTTCGTGACCGTATGGTTCGGCAACAACGCGGAGAGTTTCAACCTGCAGAACCCGGTGGGGACCAATCTGGCGTACTACCTTTCAGACCCGGCTCCGTGGCTGAGGGTGTTGCTGGCGCAGTTCGACCTGGTAAAGCTGTGGACGCTGGTGCTGACGGTGCTGGGGATGAAGATTGTAGCGAAAACGTCGACGGGCGCTGCAGCGGCGGTGGTGGTGGGCTGGTGGCTGCTGCTTGTGCTGGTGAGTGTGGCCGCCACCGCGGCGTTGAGTTAGGGCAGAGCTATTCCGTCCAGCGCTTGAAGACGAGAGAGCCGTTGGTACCGCCGAAGCCGAAGGAGTTGGAAAGCGCGTAGTCGATCCTGGCGGCCCTGGGTGTGTTGGGAACGTAGTTGAGGCGGCACTGGGGGTCGAGCTCCTCGATATTGATGGTGGGTGGAGCGATCTGGTGGAGCATGGCCATGATGGTGATGCCGGCCTCCAGGCCGCCGGCGCCGCCCAGCAGGTGGCCGGTCATGGACTTGGTGGAGCTGACCATGAGGGTCTGGTCGAGGGCATGGCTGCCGAAGACATTTTCGAGCGCCTTGGATTCCAGGGCGTCGCCCAGCGGGGTTGAGGTGGCGTGGGCGTTGACGTAGTCGATCTTGTCGGGGGTGATGCCGGCGACCTTGAGGGCGGCGTTCATGGCGCGGAAGCAACCTTCGCCCTCCGGGGCCATGCCGGTCATGTGGTAGGCATCGGCGGACATGCCGTAGCCGATGACCTCGGCGAGGATGTGGGCTCCGCGGGCGCGGGCCAACTCAAGCTCTTCGAGGATGAGGATTCCAGCGCCCTCGCCGACGACGAAGCCGTCGCGGTCCTTGTCGAAGGGGCGGCAGGCGTGGGTGGGGTCGTCGTTCCGAGTGGAGAGAGCCTTCATGGCGGCGAACCCGCCAACCCCCATGGGGGTGATGGAGGCTTCGGTGCCGCCGGCGATCATGGCGTCGGCGTCGCCGCGCTGGATGATGCGGAAGGCGTCGCCGATGGAGTGGGCCGACGAGGTGCAGGCGGTTGCGGTGGCCTCGTTGGGACCACGCGCGCCGAAGCGGATGGAGACGTGGCCGGCGGCCAGGTTGATGATGGAACCGGGGATGAAGAAGGGCGAGATCTTGCGCGGACCGCCGGCCAGCATGGCCGAATGTTCGCGTTCGATGACGTCGAAGCCGCCGATTCCGGAACCAATGTGCACGCCGACGCGGTCGTGGTTGGACTCATCGATCTTGAGGCCGGAGTGCTCCATGGCCTCCTGTGCGGCGGCGATGGCGAAGTGGATAAAGCGGCCCATTTTGCGGGCCTCTTTTTTCTCGATGAAGAGGAGCGGGTCAAAGTCCTTTACCTCGGCGGCGAAGCGCACGGGGTGGTCGGTGGTGTCGAACGCTTTGATCCCGGCCATGCCGCTGCGTCCGGCCAGCAAGCCTTCCCAAACCTGGCCGGCGGTGCGGCCGACTCCGCAGAGCAGGCCCAAGCCGGTGACAACGACGCGTCGCCGCCGTGACTGCTGCTCCACTGCATGGCTTTCATCCATTGTTACTTGGCCGCCTTCTGGGTCTTTTCGATGTAATCGACGGCGTCCTTGACGGTCTTGATCTTCTCCGCGTCTTCATCGGGGATCTGAATATCGAAGGCTTCTTCAAACTGCATGACCAGTTCGACGACGTCGAGGGAATCGGCGCCGAGGTCTTCCTGGAAGCTTGCGCCGGGGGTGACTTCAGCTTCATCCACCTGCAGTTGCTCGACGATAATCTGTTTTACTTTTTCATCTACTGCTGCCATTTCGTTCTCCTGTTTGCCTTCTGGTTCAAGATTTGGTGCGGGCCTGGCCGGATGAAACAAGGATCCCCGGAAACATACGCGCAAGTCTCAAGGATACCGAGCGCCTAGGCGAGTGTAAAGCAAAGCGGATGCCGGTGGTGAGGATTGCGAGGTCCGGAACGCGCTTTCCGGCCAGGCGGGCCTGGTTCGAGGTTCGGCACCCTTCGAATCGATCCACGCGTGCGACGGCCTGGAGGGATGGAAGGGTTGCAGATTGTTGGGTGTCCGTTGCTGGTTTTTCGTTGCCGGTTGGGGCGGGCAGGGCGGGAGACTGACCCGGCAATTGAGGAGGCCGCGTGGCCTCCGGGATGACCTCGGGAGGCGCGCCGGGATGGCGGCGCTCGGTGAGTTCTTCGGGTGGGAAGAGCTCGGCGTTGCAGTTGTAGCAGTGGCGCGAGCGCAGGAAGTAGAGCAGGCTTTGCTTGGTGATGTTGATGGTTTTGGGCGGAGCTGCGGGAGCGGTTTCGTCCGGTGGCGGAGGGGTGTCGGCGGCAGTGGCCGGCGGGGTCTCTCGGTGCGCCTCGACTGCGTTCGGGGCAAGCGCCGAACTCCGCTCAGGATGACGGGCTTTCGTTGCGGGTGCGGGCTTGGCGGCCGGTTGGGCTGGGAGGGCGTGGAGCAGCGCCAGCAGGCCGTAGATCATCTGGCCGGAGCGTTTGGTGTCGATGGTGTTCTCGCCGAGGCGGTGGATGACGGCGGCGATGGCGGTGAAGATGGAGGCTCGGTCCTCGAGGACGGGGAGCTCCAGGCGGGTGACCTCAGGGTCGATGAGGACGCGGCGCTGGGCGCGGTTGGCGTGCTTGAGGTGATGGTGATAACAGTAGTACTCGCCGCGCATGGCGGGCGAGCCGCAGCGATTGCCGGCGGGAGCGTGGATGTAATGACACTGGAGATCGGTTTCGATGTTAGGCACGGCGAATGACATTGGCCCCCCCTGGGGTATCTGATTTCGGTATGATCAACCAAACAAACCACTTACCGGTTTGGCGATTTTGCAAATGGCTGAAAACAAGCCAGTTAATTTGCAGGATCAACAAAACACTAGGTTTATGGTTTTTTGGAGCTGAAAGGGACACAATCCTGCGGCGGTGGATTCGGTCTCTTCCCTACTCTTAATTATAGGTCAGGCGTCAAGAGATTGCGGTGGAAATCGGGGGTATGTTGTTGCATTGATGGGGGAAAATAAAGCGCCGAGACATGCTGTCCGCTGTCGGCTATCAGCTATCGGCTGACGGCTATCGGGTGACGGCTAATCGGGTGGCGGCTATCGGGTGGCGATGACCGATTTATCCACAAGCGGGCGCGAATTTTCCGGGTTGGGTTGGCGAAGAATTGGCGTAGATTGGTTGTCATGCAGATGGCGATGATTGTGTGGTTAGGCGTTGGATTGGTTGCGGGTGTTGCGTTCGGCTGGCTGGTCACGCGAGGGCGGGCCGCTGCGGACGGTGGTGTGCTGCAGGAAAGGCTGGCTGCGCGCGAACGCGAGTTGCAGCAGACTACGGGTTCACTGCGGACGAGAGAGGAGGCGCTCGCCCGTGAGAGCGCCGCTGCCGTGACAGCACGGCAGGAGGTGGCGCGCCTTGAAGCGCAGATTGAGCTGATGAGGGAAGCTGCGAGGCAGCGCAATGAAGACGAAGATGCCCTGAAAGACGCCTTTGCGTCGCTGGCTGCGGGCGCATTGACGAAAAACAATGGTGCGTTTCTTGACCTGGCGGAGCAGAGGCTCGCCCTACAACACCAAGCGGCGGAGAACGACCTCGACAATACGCGGGAAGAGATTAAGAACCTGGTAAAGCCCATCGAGGAGGGCATCAAAGCTGTGAGCGATGCAGCTCGGGAAATGGAGAAAACCCGAGCGAACGCATTCGGGACGATCGAAGAGCAATTACGACAATCGGTTACCACTGCCACGGAAGTGGCCAAGCAAGCGGGGGCGTTAAAGGACGCGCTCAAGAAGCCGAACGTGCGAGGAAGGTGGGGCGAGGTCCAGCTGCAGAACTGTGTAGAGCTCGCCGGCATGGAAGAACACTGCGACATTGAGTTCCAAGAGACCTCGCTCAGTGCGGAGGATGAGGCCCTCAGGCCAGACATGATCGTGCGAATGCCTGGAGGGCGGAAGATCGCCGTGGACTCCAAGACGCCAATGATCCATTTTTTGAGTTACATCGATGCGTCCACGGACGAGGAGCGGCAAGCCGCCCTGGTGAATCACGGACGATCTGTCAGGAAACACGTCGGTGATCTAGCAAAGACAGATTACATGCAGAGATTGGCCGAGAGCCCGGATTTCGTAGTGATGTTTCTCCCAAACGAGTCGTTTTTGGCTATGGCGCTTGAGAAAGAACCAACGCTCATGGAAGAAGCCTTAAAGAGAAAGATCCTCGTGGCTACGCCCGGGACGCTCATTGGATTGCTGAAAGTCGTCCAGTACGGTTGGAACGAACAAAAGATTGCGCAAAATGCACAGCGAATAGCGGACGAAGGCTCGAAGCTGAATGGCGAGATCGTCACATTTATCGAAGATTTTGTGAAGCTAGGCCTTGCTCTCGACACTGTAAACGAAGCCTTCGGAAATAGTAAACGGCGAGTTGAAATCCAGATTGCAAAGAGCTCGCTCAATCTGACGGACCTCGGCGCGAAAAATCGGTTGTCGGTAATAAAAGGCAAGAAGGTTGCAGGAGAGGTAGCAAACATCCTGAAAGCTGCGGGCGCGGATGACGAGGAAATTCGACAGACTGAGGTTCAGGAGCAACTTGCGCTTGCCGCCGAGTCTGGCGAAGACGAAAGTGACGAATAGTGGATCGACCGACGGAGGGAGCATTGTTGCCCGAAAGGTAGCAAACGTCTCGGAGCGACAGGTTGGGTGGCAGGTCCTTCGACTCCGGCTCTCGCGATAAAACTGCGAGAACCTCCGCTCAGGATGACGGCTTCAATATCTATCGATTGCTAAGACCTGGACTGCTGGACTGTATGTTGATGCGGCCCGGGATTTGGGTATTTCAGGGATCCTTGTGGGTGGCGGCGAGAAGGATGCGGTCGGCGATGGCGGCGGCTGCGCGGGCGGGGTGGATGTCGTGGACGCGGAGGATGTGAGCGCCGGCCAGGATGGCAGCGGTGTTGGCGACGGTGGTGGGAAGAGTCGAATCCCACATCTCAGAAGCGAGATGTGGGGCACCCGGCGTTGCGGCTGGAGCGGCATCGTCTCCCACCCTTCGCGATAAGGCCGCGAAGGATGGGGCACCCGATCCTGGTTCGCCCGCATCTCCCACCCTTCGCACTGCCACCCCAGCGAGCAAAGACCGCTCGCCGGGGGCCCCGGTCGCCGCGAAGGATGGGACAGCCGGGCCTGTGGTGAGGAAGCTTTTGCGGGAGACGCCGGCGAGGATGGGGAAGCCGAGCAGATGCAGCTGGTCGAGATGGGCGAGCAGGGGGTAGTTTTCGTCGCGGAGTTTGCCGAAGCCGAAGCCGGGGTCGAGGACGATGGAATCGCGGGCGACACCGGCCGCGAGGGCTGTTTCGGCGCGCGCCTGGAGGTCGGGGAGGACCAGCGGCACGAGTTCGCCGGGCTGCAGGGCCGGTTGGGTGCGCCATTGCTGGGGGCGGCCGCGGGTATGCATCAGGATGGCGCCGCAGCCCAGGGCGGCGCAGGTGGCGGACATGTGCGGGTCCCAGAGGTGTCCACTGACGTCGTTGACGATTTCGGCGCCGGCCTCTATGGCGAGGCGCGCGGTTTCGGCATGGTAGGTGTCGATAGAGACGACGGCGCCAGGCCGCGCCTTGAGGATGGCCTGGAGCACCGGGAGTACGCGCGCCTGCTCCTGGGCGGGAGCGATGGGGACGGAGCTGGGACGGGTGGATTCGCCGCCGAGGTCGAGGATGTCGGCGCCCTGGTCGAGCATTTCCACAGCATGTTGGAGGGCTGAGGCAACTTCGAGGAACTGGGCGCCATCGGAGAACGAATCGGGCGTTACATTCAGAATCCCCATGAGCAGCGTCCGGGGGCCGAGTGCGAGAGAGCGGGTGCGCAGACGCCATTGGAAGTGTGCGCGAACCGCAACGGGCATGGGTAACTCCTAGGGGTGGTTCTTCGGCTAATAGCTAAGATATATCTCCCAGGCATGCTGCCCGCTGAACGGGCCTGGGCAGCAGGTGAAATTCTCGCAGATTCTTTTGGATTGTCACCGTTTTCTATTTATGAGCCGCGTCCAATAGGGCATAATTCTAGGAGTCAGCCGCCTTTGCACAGGATTTGAGAACCCGACTAACCTAAGTCGCCGCAGAGCTACCGGGTTCCCGGAGGCACCGTGAACATTGCATTTCTTCCAGATCTATCTGCTCTGGCGATCCTGGTCTTCATTCTGGCCATGGTGCGGCGCCGCCATTCCGATGCGCGCGCGGACGCCTGGTTGCTGGGCCTGTTCTTCACCCTGGTGGAGGCGACGGCGCATACGCTTTACGCGCCGCAGGGAATCCCGGATCGCGTACTGCACGTAGTCGTACTGGATTGCTACGTGCTGGCAGGGTTCGTGTTCAACTGGGCGGCGGGCGACCAGAACGAGCCGCGCAGCTCGCGCCTGGCTTACCTGTCGCTGAACGGGCTGACCCTGCTGGCGGTGACTTCGCTGTACGGCTGGAATGTTCGTGTCCCGGGTGCATACATTCCGGCGGTTGTGGTGGGGATGGTGGTCGGTGTGGCGACATCCATCCTGGTCCGCCGCAACGCGCGGTATGCGCTGCTGCAGATTGCGGGTTGGGGGGCGATCGGGTTACTGGTTGCGCATCAGCACATCCGGCCGGCAGTTTACTGGAGCCTGGCTTGCGTGTACGCGATTGCGGCCATCAACTTCCAGCGGCGACTGGGCCGCGACAGCACCGGCAAACTGGCGATCGTGACCGGCTTCTCCATCTGGGCGCTGAACTTTCTGCTGCATCCGTACATCATTACGTACCACCCGAACCTCGCGGATGTTGCCTCGCACGTGTGGAACATGCAGAAGTCGCTGATCTCCATTGGCATGATCCTGGTGATGCTGGAGGAGCAGGTAACGACCAACGAGTGGCTGGCGCTGCACGACGAGCTGACCGGGCTGCCGAACCGCCGCCTGTTTGCGGCGCGGTTGACCAGTGCGATTGAGCATACGGACCGGCACCGGACCAGCCTGGCCCTGGTGGTGCTGGATGTGAACGACTTCAAGCGGATCAACGATACGATGGGGCATGTCGCGGGGGACCAGGTGTTGCGCGAGGTTGCGGCGATGCTGCGCAAGAGCATTCGGGCCACGGACACGGTGGCGCGGCTGGGCGGCGACGAGTTCATCATTGTGGCGACGGATATGGCCAATGAGACTTCGGTGGAGCGCTTCACCGAGTCTTTGCGGAACGCGATTGAACGCCCCATGACGATCAACGACCAGGCGATGGTCGCGAGCGCGAGCATTGGCTACGCGATTTACCCCTCGGATGCGAAGGATGCGACCAAGCTGTTGCGGCTGGCCGACCAGCGCATGTATGCCTCCAAGCGGCTGCCGGTGCAGCAGGCGCAGCTGGGGGCGATTTCGACCAGGACGCAGCAGGCGTAACGCGCGCAACTTTACAACAGGGCAAGGGTGGCGGGGTCGGGTTTGCCGGCGAAATATTGTCAGGAGCGCAGCGGGAAGGTGGTTCGGCAGGAGCGGCGGCGGCAAAGAGAGTGATGGACGAGCGGAATTTGAGGTCGTCCGGGTAGGCGAAGATGTCGGTGATGGTGCGGTTGGGGATTTGGTTTACGAGGGCGGCGCATTCGCGCAGGCGTGGGCCGAGGATGGGATGGGCGAGGTATGCGAGTGCCTCGGCGCGGCCGGAGATGGCGAAGTGCTCGGCCGTGGGGCTGGAGCCGAGGCCGGCAATCTGGGGGAAGATGAACCACATCCAGTGGCTGCGCTTGCGACCTTCGCGCAGCTCGGCGAGGACTTGCGAGTAGACGGGGGATTGGGCGTCGAGGAAGCGCTGGAGGTTGTGAGGGTCGGATGGTGGAGTGGTCATGGGGCGATCCCCCTGGTGGCGATCTTAGCGCGGGCCTTCAGCCCGCAGGGATGTTTGGGCGGGTCGTCCTGGGGCGTTGCCCCAGGCTAAGATAGCGCGCGCCTTCAGCGCGACCCTACCCGTCAATTGTGCTTTCCTCGGAGCCATATTCAATTGCTTTCTTCGGGCCATATGTCGAGCAGGACCATATGTCGATACGACCCAGACCGAGCTGCGGTGCGGGTACTAGTGGCGGCAGGAGCGAAATGCGGGGATTCTTCGCTGCGCTCAGAATGACAACGTGTTATTTGAAAGGGTCCGACGCTAGGCGAAGATGACGGTCTTGTTGGCGTAGGAGAGGATGCGGTGGTCGAGGTGCCACTGCACGGCGCGCGAGAGCACCATGCGCTCCAGGTCGCGGCCTTTCTGGATGAGCGAGGGGAGCTGGTCGTTCTGCGAGATGCGGGCGACGTCCTGTTCGATGATGGGGCCTTCGTCGAGGGTTTCGGTGACGTAGTGGCTGGTGGCGCCGATGAGTTTGACGCCGCGGGCGAAGGCGGCGTGGTAGGGGCGCGCGCCGGTGAAGGCGGGCAGGAACGAGTGGTGGACGTTGATGATGCGGCGTGGGTAGGCGTCGACGAAGGCGGGCGAGAGGACCTGCATGTAGCGGGCTAATATCACCAGATCGATTTTTTGGCTGGCCAGCAGCGCAAGTTGTGCGGCTTCGACTGCGCGCTTGGTGGCGGGGGTGACAGGCGTGTAGTGGAAGGGGATGTTGTGGAATTCGGCGAGGGGGCGGGCGTCTTCGTGGTTGCTGACGATGAGGGCGAGGTTGGCGCGGAATTCGCCGGTCTGGTGGCGGAGGAGCAGGTCGGCGAGGCAGTGCTGATACTGCGAGACAAAGAGGGCGACGTTCTGGGGGGCGTCGGCGAACTCGATGCGCCAGTTCATGCTGAACTCTGCGGCGATGGACGAGAAGGCGGCGCGGAAGGTGGGCTCGTCGAAGTTGGGGGCGTCGGTGGCGAACTCGACGCGCATGAAGAAGAGCGCGGCCTCGACGTCCTGGTGCTGGTCGGCGTTGAGGATGTTGACGTCGTAGCGGTTGACGAGGAAGTTGATGATGGTGACGACGATGCCTTTGCGGTCCGGGCAGTCGATGAGCAGGATGGCGGTCTTGGGATTGGGCATCGTGATTGGCGTGGATGAGGTGGCTGAATCAGATTACTTGATATCGCGATAATACGGCGCACGCGCTTATGCGCTTAGCTTGGACCAAAGCTGACGGCATACCAGCCCCCATCGAGTTTAAGGAACGAATATCCCTCGTCGTTCGAACCAACACCGCTGAATTGATGCGAGCCCTTTGCAGAAGATGAGGTACAGGGCGCGTAGCGGTGAACGGGCCGTGCTCCGCAGAATAGATAGCCGTTCGATATCCCATCGTTAAGCAGACCTTCGGAATCTACGATGATGAATGCATCGTCGGATCCTGATTCGCGTTGAATCCCTTGGGTAATGCCATCCCGAGAGAAGATCCGACGATATTCGTTCCAGCGCTCCAGGGAGATCCCGGCCTTCGGATCATATTGCAGGAATTGCCCTGACGTGTCGTTCATCAACCACGTCGGATCAATCCGCAGCATGTGGGTATCTTGGTTGGACATTGCGAGGATCGTCTCCAGATCCGCACGCTGCTTCGGAAATCGCCGTTGCAGTGTCTCGATAGACGGAGGCTGGCAACTCCACATCAGCAAAAGAATGGCGCCGGCTATCGTCGCCAGGATAGAGGTAGTAGCGATGCCAAGGACACGCAGCGCTCTGCGCCAGCCGCCTCCTCGAAGGAATAGCAAGGTTAGCGGAGCCACGATCACGGCAACGACGATGAGCCAGACAAGCATGATAAGTCTCTATTTGATGTCGCGCCAATTATCGCCTAGGCCTACTTCGGCGAGGATGGGGACGCTGAATTCAGCGACGTGTTCCATTTCGTGCTGGACCAGGGCGCGGAATCATCGGCATCGCGCACGACTGCCGCAGTATCCGGTCTTCGAGATGCCCTACGCGGCGACGCGGCTGAGCTCTTTGCCCCAGCGGTATTGGAGGAACTCTGGCAAGTAGAGGCCGTCGTCTAACTGCGGCCACCAGAGATGCCTCCCGTGCCGGCCCACCCGAAAGTCCGCCGCTTGTTCCGGCGTCGCGTTTTTCAGCTCGGACAATTCCTCGCGAGGGATGAGCAGCCGCCGACCATCGCTCAGCCGCAACATCAGAAGATCCAGTTCCGGCTCAGGCCGGTAGACGGCGTCAACGATACGCGGCTCATTTTCGAATTGCTTTGCCTGCTCAATCGCTGCGTCGATCTCTTCGTCCGTAGTTAGGTCGTTAGGATGCCGGTCCATGAGTCTTCTCCCAAAGCTGCATCAACTCAGCGGCATGGGCTGCCGCAACCTCAAGAATACGCCGTATGTCGCTTCGCTTGGCGTCGACGGGCTCCACGGAGTCCCATCGTCGAGAGCGTCTAACCACCCCATTCGGGAGCAGATCGACAATTACGGTCGTTTCCGCGTATTCCCCATGCACATGTGGCGGCAGGTGGTCGCGCGAATACGAAATAAACCACACGCCGTCGAAGGTCTTAGATCCCACATTTCCACCTTAGTCGCACGGCCCGGCGCATACAACAGCTTTCTGCACCGGTCCGTGGGCTACTTGATATCGCGCCAGTTTTCGCCGAGGCCGACTTCGGCGACGATGGGGACGGTGAAGGCGGCGACGTGTTCCATCTCGTGCTGGACCAGGGTGCGGAGTTCTTCGGCTTCGGCGGGGAGGACGTCGAAGAGGAGTTCGTCGTGGACTTGCAGGGTCATGCGGGAGCGGAGGTTGCGCTGGGTGATGGCGGCGTCGATGCGGAGCATGGCTAGCTTGATGAGGTCGGCGGCGGTGCCTTGCAGCGGCGTGTTGATGGCGGTGCGCTCGGCGAAGCCGCGCATGTTGGGGTTGCGGGACTGGATGTCGGGGATGGGACGGACGCGGCCGAACCAGGTGCGGACGGCTTGCTCGCGGCGGACCGTTTCGAGGGTCTCGTCGATGAAGCGACGGACGCCGGCGTAGCGCTCGAAGTAGCGGTCGATGTAGGCGCGGGCTTCGCGCTGGTCGATGCCGAGTTGCGCGGCGAGGCCGAAGGGGGAGATGCCGTAGACGATGCCGAAGTTGACGGCCTTGGCGCGGTTGCGGGTTTCCTTGTCGAGCTGGGCGACGGGGATGCCGAAGACTTCCGACGCGGTGAGGGTGTGGATGTCCTGGCCGGTGCGGTAGGCGTTGAGCAGGAGCGGGTCCTGGGAGAAGTGGGCCATCAGGCGCAGCTCGATCTGCGAGTAGTCGGCGGACATGAGCAGGTTGCCGGGCGCGGGGATGAAGGCGGCGCGAATCTCGCGGCCGAGCGCGGTGCGGACGGGGATGTTCTGCAGGTTCGGGTTGGTAGACGAGAGGCGGCCGGTGGCGGTGCCGACCTGGTTGAAGGTGGTGTGCACGCGGCCTTCGGCGTCGACCAGCGAGGGCAGCGAGTCGAGGTAGGTGGAGCGGAGCTTGGCGAGCTGGCGGTATTCGAGGACGAGCGCGGGGACGGGGTGATGCTCGGCGAGCTCTTCGAGGACGTCCTGCGCGGTGGAGATGACTTTTCCCTTGCCGTACTTCATGGGCTTGGGGAGATTCATCTTGTTGAAGAGGACGTCGCCGAGTTGTTTGGGCGAGTTGATGTTGAAGCGGTGGCCGGATTCGGAGTAGATGCGCTCGGCCAGGGTGTCCATCTCGACGGCGAGGCGGGTGGACATGGCGGAGAGGACGGAGGAGTCGATGCGGACGCCGGCCTGTTCCATGCGGAGGAGGACGGGGACCAAGGGGAGGTCCATGGTTTGGTAGAGGTGGTGGAGGGGAGAGGATTGGGGCGGACCCTCCCACATCTGAGAATCCAGATGTGGGGCACCCAGAGTTGAGGAGGTGCGGGCAGCGTCGCTTTCGGCGATCTGTTCGGCAAAGACGTGCGCGAGGCGGACGATGACGGCGGCGGCTTCGGGGAGGCGCTTGGGGTCGGCGGGATTGAGCTTGGTGGGCTGGTGGACGAGAGCGCGGTTGGTGGAACGCGCGGCGATGTCGGGTAGGGTGTGCGAGGCGTGGGTGGGGTTGACGAGGTAGCTTTGGAGCATGACGTCGGTGATGGGGCCGCGGAGGGCGACGTTGTGCGGGGCGAGGGCGCGGAGGACGGCTTTGAGGTCGTGGACGAGCTTGGGGAGGGTCGGGTCTTCGAGCGCGGTGCGGAGGTTGGGGGCGTCGAGGGAGACTTCCATGGCGGAGGCGCCGTTGACGGCGAGGCCGAGGCGGCAGGCGGGGTCTGGCGTGGAGATTGTCGGCGCTCCAACCCAGGTCTCAGAAGCGAGACCTGGGGCACCCGGCTTGATGGGAGTGCCGAAGAGGTTCATGGTTTCGGCGGGGGATGGTTCGGGCTCGGACTCGGGGGATTCGGGGTCGGGTTCGGCGGCGATTTCCTCGGAGACGGCGCGGGCGTCTTCGAAAAGGGCGATGGCCAGGCCGGAGGACGGATCGTTGTGTTGTCGTTGTCCGTTGGCGGTGCGGGCTTGGGTGAGGAGGGCGGCGATTTCGGCGGGGGTGGGTTTCAGGTTGTAGTCGAGGACGGCGTTGTCGGGGGCGGGGGCGAGCTCCTTGAGCAGGGTGGTGAATTCGAGTTCGGAAAAGAGGTCGCGGCAGGCGGCGTTGTCGACAGGCTGGGTGCGCATGTCGTCGATGGAGAAGTCGATGGGGACTTCGGAGTGGATGGTGACGAGTTCCTTGGAAAGGAGGATGTTGTCGCGATTATTTTGTAACGATTCGCGATACGTTTTGCGCTTGATGGAATCGGGCGCGGCGGTGGCCGCATCGAGCGCGGCTTCCACGGTGCCGAATTGCTGGATGAGTTCGACGGAACCTTTGTCGCCGATGCCGGGCGCGCCGGGGATGTTGTCCACGGAGTCGCCGCGGAGGGCCATGACGTCGATGACGCGCTGGGGCGTGACGCCGAGGGAGGCTTCGACGCCGGCGGGATCGAGGACGAGGTTGTCTTTGGTGGGGTTAAGGATGGAGACCTGGGGGGTAACGAGCTGCATCATGTCCTTGTCGGACGAGACGACGAAGACGCGGTGGCCGAGCGCGGAAAGTTTGTGGCTGAGGGTGCCGATGACGTCGTCGGCCTCGAAGCCTTCGTAGCTGAGGATGGGGATGCGGAAGGCTTCGAGCGCGCGGCGGATGTAGGGGAGTTGCAGCGTCAGGTCGGGCGGCATCTCGGTGCGGTTGGCTTTGTAGCCGGCGTAGTCGACGGTGTCGAACTGCTGGGTCTTGACGTTCCACTTGCGGGTGGCCTTCATCTCGCGGGCGCGCTGGTCGCGGAAGACGGGGCCGGAAAGATCGTAGACGGCGGCGAGATACTGCGGGGAGAAGTCCTTGCGCAGCTTGTTGATCATGTTGACGAAGACGTAGGTTGCGGCGGTGGGGATGCCGGTGCGCGTGGACATGGGCCGCTGCCGCTGCATGGCGTGATAGGCGCGGAAGATGAAGGCCATGGAGTCCAGCAGGTAGATGGGCGGCTTGCTTTCGCCGTCAGCGCGCTCGGTTGGCCGGGTTTGAAGCTCCGCTTTCGCTTCACTCTTCATCGCAGCTTGAGGATACCAAGCTATGCGCGCGAGTGGGTCATCCGGGGAGGATAGCAGACGGGGTCGGCGGCCCGGGAAGCGGCGGGTTTGAGGTGGGGGACGCGGTCCGCACGTCTCAAAATCGAGATGTGGGGACACGCAAGCCGGTTGAGAGTGGCGGATGTGGGGCAGGTGCGAGCTAGAATGGCGGAATGGGACGACCAAGGAAGCACGGAATTACGATTACGCGGGCGCAGGTACTGGCGAAGACTGAGGAGCCGGGGACTCGCGCCCGGCTGAGCTACGCCATCAATAGGATTGTGGAGGAGCGGGGGCTGACGCAGACGGAGGCGGCGCGGATCGTGGGAGTCCACCAAACCACGATGTCGAACCTGCGGGGATATAACCTGGAGCGGTTTTCCGTGGAACGGCTGATGCGGTTTCTGACGGCGCTGGGGCAGGATGTGGAGATCGAGATTCGTCCGGCGACGAAGGATAAGGGGCGGGTGAGGGTGGTTGGGGCGGCTTAGGGTGAGGGGCGGGGCGAGGAGGTTGGAGGCCGCGAATGCGCGGGGTGCGTGAATCGGGCCGGTCGTGAATTGTGGGTTTCCCCGGGGCATTTATGTGTCGGGCCTTCAGCCCTTGGGGGTTTCGGGGGCGCTAACCTAGGCCTTCGGCCTAGGCTGGTATGTCGGCGGGCCTTCGGCCCTTGTGGTCCGGGGCGGGTGAGGGTGGTTTGGGCGGCCTAGGGTGTGGGGCGGGGCGAGGAGGTTGGAGCCCACTCATGCGCGATGCGCATGAGTGGGGCACACAAGATCGTTTGTGGGTTGGGCGGACGCAACTTAGTAGCCGGCTTCGCGTCCGTGCCGGACGGCCAAAATGACGATCTGTTTGCCATCGTAGCGGTAGAGGGCGACGTAGGCGCCCTGACCTAATTCGATGACCCACTCGCGGAACTCGGGCAGCAGGTCTTCGATGGGACGGCCGATCTCGGGATGCTGGGCGAGGATTTTGACGCCCTGGCGGATAGCTTTGACGGCGCGGGTAGCGGAGTCCGGACTTTTGATAACGAGGAAGGAATGGAGACGGGCGACATCGGCGAGTGCCGGTGCGGTCCAGATCAGTTGTGGCATTCGGGGGGTGCGGCTTCCTTACCGGCTTCGAGTTTGGCGAGCCAGGCGTCAGCTTCGGCGGCGGTGGCGTGCAGGCCGGTGGCCTGGTAGTCGGCCCAGGCGGCGAGGGCGTCCTGATGGAACTGCTGGCGTTTTTCCTCGCGCTCCAGATATTGCTCGACGGCTTCGCGCATGACCCAGTGAGCGGATCGGCGGCGGGCGGCGGCGAGGCGCTGGACGCGGTCTTTTGTTTCTGGGAGGAGTTTGAGGCTGGTAGTCATAGGTGTTACCTATGGATACTTTAGCATACCGGGCCCCCGAGTTCGGGCGGATTTGTGGCGACGCGACGGAAGGCAGATCAGTCGTTGCGCGCTTTGCGCTTCACGACGGCCTTCGGCAGAGCGGTTGCGTCCTGCGGACGCGGCTTTTCATGGGGCTGCGCCCCATGCTGGTATAGGTCGGGCCTTCAGCCCTCTCGGTGCGGGGCGGGTGAGGGTGGTTGGGGCGGCTTAGGGTGAGGGGTTGGGTTCGGAGGTTGGAGCCCACTCCTGCGCCATGCGCATGAATGCGGCACCCGGCGCCCCGGTGGTCGGGTCAGGGGCGCGTGCCGAGAGTGTTGTTCTTGACACCTACGGAGAGTGGCGTGACTACGGGGACGGCTGCGCCGATGAGTTCCACGACATCGTTATTTTCGGTATTTGCGATCCAGACATTGCCGGAGGCGTCGACCGCGATGCCCTGGTCGCCGTTGTTTGATCCGCGCAGACTGGCAGATCCATAGCCAAAGATGCTGGTGATGGGGGCGCCGGCGCCGGAGAATTCGGAGACGGTGCTGTTGGCCTCGTTTGCGAACCAGGCATTGCCTGCGCCGTCGATGGCCACGTAATACGGGTCGTCTTGACCGCCGCCGGTGTAGCCGGTGCCGGAGAGGAGCGTTCCGGAGTTGGAGAGCAGCGCGATGGTACCGGTGTAGGTGGGGACCCAGATTCGACCGGAGCCATCGACCGCGATGCCGTGCGGGAAGGTGTTGCTGCCGACGAAGTAGGGAGACGAGGCATTTGGCGTACCGGAGCTGGAGAATTCGGAGAGGGTGCCGCTGGTATTGTTGCCGAGCCAGGCGTTGCCGGAGCTGTCGAGGGCGATGCCGTAAGGGCCGCTGAGGCCGCCGCCGGTGTAGCCAGTGCCGGAGAGGATGGTCCCGGCGCTGGAGATCTCGACGACGCTGGGGCTGCCGGCCCCCGGAGCGTTCGTGATCCAGACATGGTTGGAGCCGTCGATGGCGAGATAGGTGGGACGGCTGCCGGTACCGGTGGTGAAGGGCGAACCGGTGACGTTGACGGCGGAGCTGTTCAGCTCGGTGACATAGCTACTGTTGGGATTGCTGATCCAGACGTTACCGGCCGTGTCGATGGCGACGTCGTACGGCTCTTCAATTCCAGTGAAGCCGCCGATGCCATAGAAGCCCCCGGTCGATGGGGAGATGGCTGCGCCGGAACTAGCGAGTTCGGAGATGCTGTTGACGGAGTTCACAACCCAGGCGTTGCCGGATCCATCGATGGCGATATTGACGGGGACGTCGAGGCCGGCACCTGTGAGTTTGATTCCGATGGTGAAGTCAGCGGGCTGATTGGGGAGCGCGGGACTGAAGGGTGGAGTGGCCTGCGCCAGCCCATACAGAGCAGGGATGTTCACTCCGGGATTGTGCGCGATGTTGATGGCGGCGGTGGCGGTGTCTGTGGGCTGTGTGCCGGTGCTGCCGCTGGAGGAGGCGTTGGCGAAGAGTGTGTAGCAGGCGGTGGGGTTGGTGGGCCCAGTTAGCGTTCCGGCGGAGTTGACGCAGGAAGCGAGGACGTTGCCGAGCGTGTTGATCTCAGTCTGCGGGACGGCTCCATTGGTGGCTGGAGTGGTGGCGAGAGCCGCGCCGGTCGAAATGCCGGCGAGATTGGCGGCGTTGGCGAATGCGGTGTTGATGCCTGCCTGGGCCAGCGTGGAACCGGAGCTGGAGACGTGGGTAGCGTCGGTGGCGAAGCCGGAGAAGGCGTAGGCCGCTGCGATGGTGGAGACCTCATTGACCGAGATAAAGGGAGTGGCGGCGAGGAAGTTGCCTGCTGCCGGGCAATTGCCGAGCGCAGCGAGCAAACCAGCCGCGGCGTTGGCGCCGGAACCGGAGTCGCCGCCCAAGGCGTATAGATACACCTGGGTGTTGACCGTGCAGGCGTAGTCGCCGGTAATGGTGAAGTTGCCGTTCAAGTCAGTGAGGACGTACGCGCCGATGGAGTCGGAGCTGCCGGTGAAGGCCGAATTGAGCAGCGAGGCGGATGCGTTGCCGGTGGAAGCGGCGATGCCCGGCCCGGCGTAACCGGTGGTGTTGGCGGCGAAGAGATAGACGTGTGCACCGACGATGGGCTGCTGTCCGCCATGGACAGAACCCTGTATCGTCAGGCCTTTATCGGGGGAGGGGACGGAGGTTGATTGAAGGGAACAACCGGCAGGCAGCAGGCAGAGAGACGAGGCCAGCGGCAGCCAAACAAAGGAACAGCACGAGCGCATAGAGCCTCCGGAGGACCCGAAAACCTTGCAGCGTATAGGAGTTGTTGCTGGCAGACATAATAGCTACAAGGCATCGGCAAGGCAAATGCGATACGGATGAAGGTAATCGAGTGAGCAGCCTTAGCTGTTCAGTTGCGTGCCGTGCAATTCGTCGCTGGGCGCTATTGCAGGACGGCGGTGCCGGGGAGGTGTTGGGCTATGCGGGTGGCCCATTCGGCGGGGCCGGTGGGGTGGATGCTGGTGCCGCGGCGGTCGACGGCTACGGTGACGGGCATGTCGACTACGTCGAACTCGTAGATGGCTTCCATGCCGAGGTCGGGGAAGGCGAGGACGCTTGGAGGACTTGATGGCTTTGGAGACGAGGTAGGCGGCGCCTCCGACGGCCATGAGGTAGACGGCCTGGAACTCGCGGATGGCGTCGATGGCGACGGGGCCGCGTTCGGATTTTCCTATCATTCCGAGCAGGCCGGTGGCGGCGAGCATCTGGCGGGTGAACTTGTCCATTCGTGTGGCGGTTGTCGGGCCCGCGGGGCCGACGACTTCGTCGCGGACGGGCGAGACCGGGCCGACGTAGTAGATGAAGCGGTTGCGGAAGTCGACGGGGAGGGTTTCGCCGCGGTTGAGCATGTCGGTGAGGCGCTTGTGGGCGGCGTCGCGGCCGGTGAGGAGTTTGCCGGAGAGGAGGACGACTTCTCCGGTTTTCCAGGTGCGGACTTCGTCGCGGGTGACGGTGTTGAGGTCGACGCGGCGGGCGTTCTGGGGGGCGTAGGCGATGTCGGGCCAGAGCGAGAGCGGCGGCGGGGCGACCTGGACGGGGCCGCTGCCGTCGAGGTGGATGTGGAGATGGCGGGTGGCGGCGCAGTTGGGGATCATGGCGACGGGGAGGTTGGCGGCGTGGGTGGGGTAGTCCTTGATCTTGATGTCGAGGACGGTGGTGAGGCCGCCGAGGCCCTGGGCTCCGATGCCGAGCTGGTTGACTTTGGTATACAGCTCGATGCGGAGTTTTTCGAGGTTGCTGAGTTCGGCGCCGGAGGGTTGGCGCTGGAGGAGTTCGTGCATGTCGATGGGGTCCATGAGGGACTCTTTGGCGAGGGTCATGGCCTTTTCGGCGGTGCCTCCGATGCCGATGCCGAGCATGCCGGGAGGACACCAGCCGGCGCCCATGGTGGGGACGGTTTTGAGGACCCAGTCGGCGATGGAGTCGGATGGGTTGAGCATGGCGAACTTGGATTTGGCTTCGGAGCCGCCGCCCTTGCTGGCGACGGTGATGTCGAGGGTGTCGCCGGCGACGAGTTCGGTGACGACCATGGCGGGGGTGTTGTCCTTGGTGTTCTTGCGGGAGAAGGCGGGGTCGGCGAGGACGGAGGCGCGGAGGATGTTGTCGGGATTGAGCCAGGCTTCGCGGACGCCCTGGTCGATCATCTCCTGGAGGGTCATCATGCCATGCTTGGCGCTGGGCTCCCACTGGACGTTCATGCCGACTTTGCAGAAGGCGGTGACGATGCCGGTGTCCTGGCAGATGGGGCGATGGCCCTCGTAGCACATGCGGGAGTTGATGAGGATCTGGGCGATGGCGTCCTTGGCGGCAGGGGACTGCTCATGCTCGTAGGCGCGGGCGAGGTTCGCGATGTAGTCGGCGGGGTGGTAGAAGCTGATGTACTGGAGTGCGTCGGCTACGCTGCGGATTACGTCGTCCTGCTTGATGATGGCCATGGGGGTCGTGGGGTCCTTTGATTGTGCTGAGTAAATTTTAGACCTGTGGGGCGGGTGGGGTGGTGATGGGGGGCACAACGAGTGACGCGCCTCTGCGGTTTGCAGGGGTAAAGCTGCTGCAACGATTGCAGAGCTGGCGATGATTCGACTAATTTGCCGAAGGCATCTCGACATGGTCGATGACCAGGGTGTCGACCGGGCCCTTGGAGGGCAGGAGTTTGAGGCCGAGTTGCTCTTCGACGGCGGTGAAGATGGAGATGACATCAGGGCCGCCCTGCTGCGCGGCGACATCGTCGGACCACTGGAGGGCGATATCCGCGAAGCCGGTGAGACCCGTTTTGTCGATTACCTTGCGATGGAGCTGATCGGAAAGCGCGTCGGCGAGGTCGGGTATCGAACCGTTCTTGGCGTTGATAGACCTATGGGTGTCTTTCCACCCCGCGCCCCAGCCGCCTCCTGTTCCTTCATCCTGGGAGAGTGAGAACTTTGGGCCGCCTCGCGCGACGATAAGCTCATAGACAGGCAAAGTTTTGGTTTCGAGGTGTGCCGAGAGGTGGAAACGGTCGGCGAGCAGCGGGATGATCATGGCTGCCAGCTGTGAATCGCTGAGCTTGGGTGGAGCGCCACCTTCGGGTGCGAGCACCTTAGCTACGATGTCGAAGCGGGCTGAACTGATGGGGCCGCTGAGACCGAAGATCTGGTCTTCCCTGATATTGTAGGCAAACTCAAGGATTTGCTTCAGTGTGCTGTTGGTTACGGTGAAGGCACCGTCGCCAATTCCTGTGGTGCTATAGGATTCGCTGGAGATGTTCGGCTTGACGGAGACGACATCGTAGGGTGGCAGGGTCGCGGCGAGGGCGATGGAAGCGGCGGGGCCTTTGTGTTCGACCTGGGCGTGCGCGGCTGCAGTGGAAAGCAAGACTGCGGTGGTGAACGGCAGCAGCCAATATCCAAACAGTCGGACCGGGCAGCCCGATCTACGGCCCTTCACCCTACGATCCGCAAGGCTTGGCAAATGAGCACCCGCCTTTCACGAGCCATGTTATGCGCGCCGCAGAATTGGTGAAGGTGTCCGGTGTCACATGGGCGGCAACTTGTGTCGGGCCTTCAGCCCTCGAACTTTTGGGGGGCGCACACCTAGGCCTGCATCGGCCCAGACGAGCAAGCTCGTCCGGTCCGATTCCGACCTAGGCTGGTATATTGTCGCGCCGTTGGCGCTTAGCTCGGTGGCGATTGATGCGCGGTGGCGAAAGTTCGGGGCGAGGATGAGATAAATACGGAGATTCTGGCCCTTTGGCAAGCTCAGGGCCAGAATGACGACGGGGGGATTGGGGCGACGAAGAGACGAGCGCGCGGAGGTGGTTCCTCGGCATAGGGCGTAACATCCTATCGATTGGGCGGAGGTGTGGGATGGCTGATACGCGGCAGGAGAAGGATTCGCTGGGGGTGGTGGAGGTTCCGGCGGGGGCGATGTATGGGGCGCAGACGCAGGCGCGGGCGGTGGAGAACTATCCGATCAGCGGTATGCGGGCTAGTCCGTTTCTGATTCGGGCGATTGGGATGGTGAAGAAGGCCGCGGCCGAAGCGAATGGCGAGTTGGGGGTGGTGACGGAGGAGCGGGCGGAGGCGATTGCGCGGGCGGCTCAGGAGGTGATTGACGGGGAATGGGATGGGGAGTTTGTGGTGGATGTGTTTCAGGCGGGGGCGGGCGTGAGCTTCCACATGAATGCGAATGAGGTGGTGGCGAATCGGGCGAACCAGTTGATTGCTGGGTTCGAGGTACTAGGTTCGACGTTCGAGGGGCGCGACGCTGAGCGGGTTGGCGGGGCGAAGGAGGGCGGACCTCAGGGGCTAAAGCCCGATTCCTCTCGGAGCGTTTACGGCACGGCTGAGCCGTGCCCTTAACGAAGGACGACAGCGCGCAGAGTAGTGGCGGCACAAAAGCAACTACGGAGATTCTGCGCGCCGCGCAGAATGACGACCGTGAAAGGACGGAGGCGGCGGCGCTGGGGAAGTATGAGTGGGTGCATCCGAATGACCATGTGAATTACGGGCAGTCGACGAACGATGTGTTTCCTACGGCGATGCGGTTGGGGACTCTGTTGGCGCTGGAGGGGCTGTATCCGGTGCTGGATGGGTTGGCGGAGGGATTTGCGCTGAAGGGCGTGGAGTTCGATGGCGTGGTGAAGGCGGGGCGGACGCACATGCAGGATGCGACGCCGATCCGGCTGGGGCAGGAGTTTGCGGCTTACGGGGTGGCGATCGGCAAGGCGAAAGAGTCGATTGCGCGGGCGGCGGAGGGATTGCGGGAGTTGGGGCTGGGTGGGTCGGCGGTGGGGACGGGGATCAATACGCATCCGGAGTATCGGGAGCTGGCGATTCGGAGGCTGGCGGAGATCAGCGGGCAGAGGCTGGAGCCGGCGGCGGACATGCGGTGGGCGATGCAGTCGTGCGGGCCGATGGCGGAGGTGAGTGCGGCGCTGAGGGGGCTGGCGCTGGAGGTGATCCGGATTGCGAATGATTTGCGGCTGATGTCGTTCGGGGCCGAATACGGGGTTCAATGAAATTGCGCTGCCGAGTCTGCAGCCGGGGTCGTCGATTATGCCGGGGAAGATCAATCCGGTGCTGGCGGAGCTGGCGGCGATGGTGGGATTCCAGGTGGTGGGGAACGATGCGGCGGTGGCGATGGCGGTGCAAGCGGGGCAACTGGAGCTGAATGTGATGATGCCGACGATGGCTTATAACGTGCTGCAGTCGGTGGGGATTTTGACGAATGCGCTGCGCGAGCTGGATGTGCGGTGCGTGCGGGGGATTACGGCGAATCAGGCTCGGTGCGAGTTTTACGCGCAGAGCACGGTGGCTCTGGCTACAGCGCTGAATCCGTATATCGGGTATGCGAAGGCGGCGGAGTTGGTGAAGGAGTCGGTGGCGACGGGCAGGAGTGTGATTGAGGTGGCGCGGGAAAAGGGGTGGTTGAGCGAGGAGCAGATTGGGGAGATTCTGCGACCGGAGAATATGACCGGGCGGTGAGGGAATCGCTGAGAGCGAGGGTGCACTCTTCGAAATTCGTGGTGGCAGGACTACGGGGATTCTTCGGCTGCGCCTCAGAATGACAAGCTTCAAAAAAGATGACAAGTTCAAAAAAGATGACAAGTTCAAAAAAGATGACAAGCTTCAAAAAAGACGACTGGGAGTAGCCTTGGGTTTACTTCTGGCGGCCGAAGCGGTAGACGAGGCCGAGGTTGACGCCGAGGTTGTTCTGGAGGTCGCCGCCGAAGGTGGTGCCCATGTAGTTGGGGGCGATGCGGAAGGCAAGGTTGGGGAAGAGGTTGACGTCGAAGTTAGCACCTACGGAGAATGCGGGGCGGGCGTTGGTGGAGGGCCAGAAGCCGAACAGAGTGGACGGGAAGTTATGGGTGTCGCCGTCAAACTTGCCAATGGCCGTGCCGCCGAGGGCGAAGAGGCCGATGCCGTACCTCTGATGCAGCAGGACGCGGTAGGTGGGGCCGGCCATGAAGGGGTATTCGGAGATCTGCGGGTAGGCTACGACATTGTCAGCGTTGGAAACGCCTTCGAGGGGTTTGGCGTTGCCGTAGTTTCCGCGCAGTTCGCCGGTGATGCCGAGCTTGCGGTTGAAATAGTAGGAGGTGTTGAGCCAGAAATCGATTTCGCTGTTCTTCTGGGTGTTTTGGCCGGAACGGAAGCGGAGATAGCCGCCACCTCCGCCGACCTCCCAGCGATGGGTGTAGGTTTCCGCGATCTGGCGGGCGGTGCGCGCCTTGCGATTGGCATTGGTCTCGCGGGTCGCCCTGCGCGTGGTCTGCGCCTGTCCGGAGGAAACGGCCAACACGGTGGCCATCAGTATTGCTGCCAAAGCCTGTATGCTCACTTTAAAACCGGACGGCGATCGAAACATCAACTTGGGACTCCTGCGGGGGCTTACTGTTTGGTGCTCCTGCTCAAGGTTGCCGGAATGGCCGGCGCGGAGGTGCTGTCCGCGGCCACTTCCTTATTAGAACATCCAGCGCGGCTTTGAGGGGCGCGGAGGCGCTGGTAGTGGCGTAGTTTTAGGGGTAACGAGAGGATGCGCATGGCAAAGGGCAAAGGTTCGGGCGGCGGACTGGGCAAGGTCGTGCTGGGGTTTGTGCTAGCAATCGTGGTGATGGTGGGCGGCGTGGCGGTTTATCTGCGCTGGGGCTCGCCGCCGGTGGCGACCGCGGACAAGCCATTTCCGTTTGAGCGGGCGATTGTGCAGGCGCCGCTGAACGCGCGGATTGCGCGGCAGATGCAGCAGCCGCCATTCGGCATCGGCGAGGATGTGTACGAAGGCGGGGCGCGGGTGTATCGGGCGGAGTGCGCTGGCTGCCATGGGACGCCGGGGCACGATGTGGCGTTTGCGAAACATATGTATCCGGTGGCGCCGCAGCTGTGGAAGAAACATGCCAGGGGCAACGTGGTGGGAGTGAGCGACGACGAGTCGGGCGAGACGTATTGGAAGGTGGCGAACGGGATCCGGCTGTCGGGGATGCCCGCGTTTGCGCCGGTGCTGAGCGACACGCAGATGTGGCAGGTGACGCTGCTGCTGAAGAATGCGGACCAGCCTTTGCCGGACCCGGTGATGAAGATTCTGACCGCGCAGTAGAAGGGGCCCGGGAGCAAATCCAACGCTAATCCGGAGAGACAACCTCACGCCGATCAGGAAAGACAAGCTTTTGCGATGCAAACCCATGGTGGTGGGAGGCATCTATGGGGCTAATGACTTGCCGCGCGGGAGAGATTCCCGGGCGGACCTTAGTTGGTACGTGGTTGTGCAGAAGGACAAAGGCAGGCTGGGGGGCGCGGGGTTTTCGCGATTTCTCCCGCTTGCCGCCGGTGTAGGAGAATCGCGGACAGCCGGCGGACCCCGCCATGCCTTTGGATTCCTTTTGCGGCGGCCAGTCGCGGGTCCTTCGACTCCCATTGGCGCAAACGCATGCCAATCTGCGCTCAGGATGACAATTCAATGAGGGAACAAACTTCAGAGGCACCACACTAGAGCCTTCTGTGCCGATACGACCTTAGGAGCGCGGCATCCAGGAAAGACCAAGGCGGGCGAGGTCAACGTGGGTGGAATCGTCCACGGGCGACTCCAGACTTGAATGTTTCCTGCCTTCGGGAGTCAGGGTGAGGGTCTGCTCCCTCTTGTCGCGCAGGACCACGATGCTGAGCGGTTGCCCGTGGCTGTTCTTGATGGTTTTGTCCCAATCATTGGTGGTGAGGATGGGGTGGGCGTTGACCCGGATGACGACGTCGCCGGCGTGAAAGCCCACGGCGGCGGCCGGGGAGTTCGGCACAACGCTGCACACCAGCAGGCCCGCGCCATTGGGCACGCCAAAGAAGCCGGCGAGTTGCGCGGTCATCTTCTGGAGATACAAGCCGGTGTAGGCCGGATTCATCACCATGGGACCCATGAAGCTGTTGCCGCCGCGAACGGAGGCGCTGGATGCAGTCGTGCCAGGGGATGAGGTGCTCTCGGCGCTCTCGGACGGCGGAGCCTGGGGCTCGGGAACGGTGAGGCGATTCTCCAGGGCCTCGCGGTCGACCTCTTCGTGGGTGGACATCTGGGTGGTGACGGTCATCATTTGTCCTTCGCGGCTGATGACGAGGGTGATGGTCTTGCCGGGAGGGGAGTCGCGGAGCATGCGGCGAATCTGGTCGCGGCCATCGACGGCCTGGCCATTCATCTGCAGGATAACGTCGTGTTCGCGCAAGCCAACCTTGCCAGCGGGAGCGTCATGGTCCACAAGAATGACCTCGGCGCCGCGGGCCTCCTTCAGCCTGAGCGTGCCGAGCTGGTCGGCAGTGACGTCGCGCACGTCGATGCCGAAGTAACCCTGTGCGACGCCGAGGTTGGCCGCTCCGGAACCGTTGAGAAGGAACTGGGCGGCGTCGCCGACCGCACTCCCGGCATCGCTGCTGCACGCCCGCGCGCTTTGCGTGGCGGCGGTTGAAGCCGCGAGCAGAATCAACCCGTATGCAAATGCCCTGTTCAT
Source organism: uncultured Acidobacteriaceae bacterium (assembly GCA_963764735.1). Lineage (GTDB taxonomy): Bacteria > Acidobacteriota > Terriglobia > Terriglobales > Acidobacteriaceae > Edaphobacter. The sequence goes on along the minus strand of CAVXTS010000002.1, from coordinate 1,505,429 downwards.
CGCTTTCGTTGCCTCTGGTATGTCTCAGGCTGCCGAATCTGGCCGGCAGCAAACCCTTTGATTCACGGCCCTACTGAATGTTCGCCATACCCTCCAGCGCGTGGGTGCTTACCGTGCGGATATAGGGATTATCGTCGGTGGTGGAGACGGTGCGCATGACCTGCTGGACGCTGGAATCGGACTCGACCGGCTCCAGCAGGCCGATGGCCCGTGTGCGCACCTGCGCGCTGGGATCGTTAGCCAGGGCATAGAGCACCGCATCCCGGACCCTGCGGTCTTCGGCGACATACGGTTGCAGGCCCTCGAGCGCTTTGAGGCGAACGCCGGGATTCTTGTCGTAGCGCAGGCTGACCAGAAGCCCGTTGCGGATACCGCCGCCGTCGGGACTGGCGATGCACTGATGTCCGATGCGGCACTCATTGGCCAGCAGCGAGACGGAATCCGTGCGTACTCCATTGTTGGTGGCGGCCGTGGTCCCGATGAGCAGAAGCTTGCGGATCATGGGGTCGTCCAGCGATCCCTGGACGGTCTCCGGGACCACGCGCGTGTAGGTAACCTGGACAATTTCGGGGTTGGGCGTCTGGACAATGCCGCTGATGTTGGCGACGGTGCCGTTGGTTGGATTGCTGAGAACGACCGGAGACGGCAGCCTGGGTTGATGCGCCACCTGATAGCGGTAGGTGAAATTGCCTGCCAGGAACCCGAGGCCGACGAGCAGCGTTGCCAGCGCCGGCGCGCCCTGGAGATGACCCAGCCAGGCGTAGATGCTGATGCGGAGACGGGTGAGCAGGCCATGGGGTGGGATGGAGTCCAACTCTTCGTCGAGGCGCATGCGCGACTGCGCGAGTAGATTCGGCGAGGGGTCGAGCATGGGCCTGTAGGCGAGGGCCTCGTGCATGGCGAGCAACGCCTTCAGTTCGCGGCTGCAGCCGTCGCACTCCGCCAGATGCTGTTCCAGCGAGGCCATCTGATCGTCTGGCAGCTCGCCGTAGGTAACAAGAACGATATTCTGCTGCGCTTTTTCACACTTCATTGCTCTACCTCAACCAGCCTCAAGAAAACAGCCTGTAGCTTTCAGCGATCAGCTCTTAGCTAAGAGCAAGCCAACGGGGCCTTCAATTCTCTTTGTCTTCGGGTCTATGGTGTCCTGCCCGTTTGTACCGCAACGATCTATCGATGTATCGATCCACATTTGGCTTCAGGAAGCGGTGTTGCAAAAGTCCAAGCACACCGCAGGGGCTAAAGCCCGGTTTTCTTTTGACGCTTGTGGCGTCGGGATGAAAGTTTCGACCTATCAAGTGCCGGTCTATCCAAATACAGTTCGTTCTCAAACCGCCTAAGTTTCAGTATCCTTTCAAGCTTTGCGTTCTTTTAAGTCGGCCAGGTGGGCCCGCAGCTTGCGGGTCGCCCGGAACAGCGTGTTCTTGGCGGTTTCCTCGGTGGTGCTCAACATTTCGCCGATGGTCCGCAGTTTCAGTCCCTGGTAGTGCTTCAGTTCAAAGACGGTGCGTTCGCGGGGTGTGAGCTGGTCCAGCGCCTCCTTGATGCACTCTCCCATGCGCTTGCGGTCAAGTTCGCGCGCCGGGTTGGCCATGGATCGGGTGTCGGAGATATTCGACAGGAGATCCATTTCGTCGCCGCGCGAATCGAGTACGGTGGCCGGGTCCTCGCGGCGGCTCTTGCGCCGGCGCAGATGGTCCAGGCAGAGGTTGGTGACGATCCGGTAGAGCCAGGTGTAGAACGAGCACTCGAAGCGAAAATTTCCCAGGTGACGATAGGCTTTGAGGAATGCTTCCTGATTGACGTCCTGGGCGTCCTGTTCGTTGCCCAGCATGTGCAGCGCGAGGCGCAGGACAGACTGGTCATAGCGGCGGACGAGCGAATCGAACGCATCCCGGTCTCCGCGCTGGGCCTCGCGGATGAGGTCGTCGTCCTCGGTGCGCTGGATGGCGCGCGCTTCGATCTGCGCCTGGGTCAGCTTTGTGGTCCTCTCAGGCTTAGCCCCGGATTGCGCCGCCGACTTTGGCATCATTGCGGACGATTCTATCGCCCCCAGCCGATCTGCGCGCGCCGCGACCGCTGCGCCGAGCAGTGAGGAGAGCCGCGTGGCCGGGGTAAACGGGGCGAGGCTTCTGCGGTGTACGCTGCCGGCAATAGCCGAAAGTGCCGGGGCCAGCTTTCCGCCGGCTTCCAGGCTCAAAGCTTCTGCATTCATCGTTTCCGACTCCGGAGTCAGGAAATGGATCCAATGGGATAGACCGCTGGGGACGGCAAAAGGTGAGCGGGGAAAACAGTTGTCAGTAGTCAGTAGTCAGTAGTCAGTAGCCAGTCAGTCAGTAGCCAGTAGCCAGTCGTCAGTAGCCAGTCGTCAGTAGCCAGTAGCCAGTAGTCAGTAGTCAGTAGTCAGTGGTCAGTAGCCGGTTGTCAGTAGCCGGGGGCCAGTCGTTGGTGGTCCGTGGCGCGTCCTATACTCGGGATATGCCTCGAAGTTCTGCCTCGGCCAGCCTGTTTCCTGCGTCCCAGCCTCCCTCGGGGCTTTCGTCCGATCCTTCTTCCGGCGCGTGGATTTCGGCGCATTGCGATGGGGGCGCCCGCGGGAACCCCGGCCCGGCCGGGTTTGGGGCGCTTATTCAGGATAGGGAGGGTCGAGTGCTGGCCGAATTGTCGCAGTTTTTGGGGATTCAGACTAACAATTTCGCGGAGTATTCCGGCCTGCTGGCGTCGCTCGACTTCGCGCTTGCCCACGGATACCGGCGGCTACGGGTCATTTCGGACTCGGAGTTGATGGTCAAGCAGGTGCAAGGGAAGTACCAGGTGAAGAGCCCGGGGTTGCGGCCGCTGTACGAGCAGGCGAAGGAGAAGATTGCGCGGCTGGAGGGGTTCGAGATCGTCCACGCGCTGCGGCATAAGAACAAGGATGCCGATCGCCTGGCGAACCAGGCAATGGATCTGGGCATGGGGCGCGGGCAGGGGACGATTGCGGGCGGATTTTGATGGCGAGGAAAGAATTTTAGGGTAGCGGTGGATTTCAGGCCGGTGTATTCTATATCCCCTCTCACTGTAAAAGGTGACGATGGTAACCCTTTTGTTAACATCGATAGCCTAGACAGTTATGTACGCCTGAGAGTCTTTCGCAGGAAACGGGCCGCGTTTGACGGAGGGCATTCGATGTCTTTGGGCTCGATTTCGCGACCGAAACGGATTTCCGACGCGCAGTTTGCCGGCGATCTGATGGGCCTGTTCAAGCGTCACCGGATCGAGTCCGGGGACCCGGGCGGTGCTGCGAGTTTCGAGTCCTGTTTAGCGACCAAAGACAATTTCCGCAGCCAACTATTTACTCTGTGCACGGCAATCAGCCACATGGCCGACGCCGATCTGTGCGGCGAGGAACTGCTGACGTTGATTGCGCGCGCGCTGGGCATGCCGGAGGCCTCCGACGGAGCGGCCGCACTTCCCGAGAGTATGAGGACCGCATTCCTGACTGGTTACGAGGCCTGGAGCAATCGCACTCTGAATGAACCCGATACCTGGCCGCCGGTACGAGAGCCAGCCGGCCACGCACCGATTCCTTTTCCGCAGCCCGTGGAGGGTGATGGCGGCGAATTCGGCGAGACCGAAACCCATGCGCCTGATTTGCGCGGGCTTGGCACGCGCACGGTTCAGGAAGCCCTGCTGATGGCGCGGAAGCAGACGCCGTTCGAACTTCCGGCACGCAGCGCGCCGAGTGCGGGCGTGAATATTGAGAATCTGACGATCAGCGAGTTGACGAAACTGCTGGAAGACATCGAACGCCGGATGAGCCGAGTGAAGCCACATTTTCAGGAGTTGAATGGGCTGGGCGCGCTGCCGGATGTATCCCTGGAACGAGCGAACAAGGCGCGTGATTTTGGCGATGCGAATTGGTTTCGAGCAGCGGCACAAATCGGCCCGTCCCTGGTGGCGCCCACGGTTGGCGGGTCGATTTCGCCAGTGGAGACGGCCGGCATCGCGGCTCCGCGGCAGGCGTGGCCCATGGAGGCGGAGGAAACGAAATACAAGGAAGACTCTTTTCTGGAGCGGCATGCTTACCTGAAGCCGGGCCGGCGTCTTCCGCCGGACATGATTGTGCCCATGCCTACAACATTCGCCGTTGCGCCGCCGCCCTTGCTGGTGGAACATCCGGTGGGTGAAGTTCTGGCCCCGCCGGGCCCGCCTGCTGCGGCGGTATCGGCTTCGGTCGCCGAGCCCGACCGCTTCCGCATCAGGATTCAAACCGCAATTCTGCTGATCGCCGCGGTTTTGATGGTGGCGAGTCCGTTGGCAGGATTGGTGGTGTACCGACTGCTCCACCCGACGTATATCATTGATTATAGGGATTTTAATGTACCGGTTCAGCCCGATGCGGGCAGTGCGACTCCGGCGCCTCCGGCCCCGAGCGCGATTGCGCAACCGCCGGCGGTTTCCCCTGCGCGTGCTTCGGCTGGAAAGGCTAGCGGCCCAAGAGCCAATGCGGCGGCGAGTGGCGCGAAGACGGTTCCCGGAACTGCTCATGCGACCAAGCGTACGGAGCCGGTCGCCGGGGTGTGGCCGCCTCCCCCTCAAAAATAAGGGTGCCAAGAGGGTGATGAAAAAGGCGGCTCAGCGCAGGAAAGCAGACCTCAGGGGCTAAAGCCCGGCTGATTCTTTGGCTCTTATGGCACGGATAAATCCGTGCCCTTAACGAAAAAGCGCATTTATCAACATTCTCGCCAACGGAGTGACCGGCTAGTTATAGGTGACTCTGCGGTCGCCGCGGGAGATACGGCCAATGATGTGATGGCGTTCGTTGGCGCGGTTGAGGACGGCTTTGGCCTTCTTGACCTGCTCGGCGGGAACGACGACGACGAGGCCGATGCCCATGTTGAAGGTACGCAGCATCTCGTCCTGCTCGACGTCGCCAAGGTGCTGGAGGTGCTCGAAGAGCGGGGGCACGGTCCAACTGGCGAGGTCGATGACGGCCCCGGTTCCGCGGGGGAGGATGCGGGGTACATTCCCGGTGATGCCGCCGCCGGTGATGTGGGCCATGCCGTGGACGACGCCTGCGGCGGCGAGCTTGCGGATGACGGACAGGTAACTGCGATGGGTGCGCATGAGGGCGGCGCCAGCCTTGTCCTTCAGCTCATTGACGTAGTAGTCGGGGCCGTAGTGGGCGACCTCGAAGAGGAGCTTGCGCGCGAGCGAGTAGCCGTTGGTGTGCAGGCCGTTGGAGGGCAGGCCGATGAGGACGTCGCCGACCTGGATCTGCTCGCCGGTGATGACGTCGGGGCGATTGACGCAGCCGACGATGGTGCCGGCGAGATCGTATTCGCCATCGGCGTAGAAGCCGGGCATCTGGGCAGTCTCGCCGCCGATGAGCGCGCAGCCGTTGGCGCGGCAGGCTTCCGAGAGACCGCGGACGACGGTCTCGACCATTTCGCTGTCCTGCTCGCGGAGCTTGCCGGTGGCGAGGTAGTCGAGGAAGAAGAGCGGCGTGGCGCCCTGCACGGCGATGTCATTGACGCAGTGATTAACCAGGTCGGCGCCGATGGTGTGGTGGATGCCGAGTTCGAAGGCGACCTTGAGTTTGGTGCCGACGCCGTCGGTGGAGGAGACGAGGACCGGCTGGGGAAATTTTTCGAGGTCGAGCGCGAAAAGGCCGCCGAAGCTGCCGATTTCGGAGAGGACGTGCTTGTTGAAGGTCTTGCGCGCGAGCATTTTGATGCGCTGCTTGGCGCGGTCGCCGGAGGTGATGTCGACGCCGGCGCCGGCGTAGGTTTGAGGCGTCCTGGCGCGGGAGGGTTTGGCGGCGGGAGACGCTGCGGGGGCTGCGTCGGACTCAGGATGGTCTGCGAGGGGTTGGGCGGGCGGGTTTGGGGAGGGTTCAGGCACTCGAGTTCTCGTTGGTTGGGTGGTCAATATCTGATCAGAGGTGGATCGAATACCCAGTCTAACAGCCGATTGTGAGGATATTTGTGACGAGGGACGGAGCAACCCTGGTCGATTTCCGTTGTCGCCGGTCTGGGCGAGTGCGAAGATGGCTGGGCTGTAAGGGAGTGAACGATGAGGTTGTCTAAACTGCTGAGAGCGGCGATGTTGGCCGGGATGGTAAGCGCGGTCATGGGTTGGGGAAGGTTGGGATGGGCGCAGAATGGAGGCGCAAAGACCGATGCGGAGATCCAGCAGGAGGCGGCGCAGGCGGATGCGCTGTTCCGGAGCCAGAACGTGGTGGCCGCAGCTCCTCTCTACGAGGACCTGCATCAACAAGAGCCACAAAGCAATCTTTGGCGCGAGCGGCTGGCGATGAGCCTGCTGGGGGTCGCGGGCACCCAGCAGGGGGCCGAGGCAGTTGCGACGCTGAATCGCGCTCATCAACTGCTGCTGGATGCACAAGCTGCGGGGGACAACAGCGACCTGGTGCGGGTGGTGTTGGAGAAGATGGATGCGGCGGTACGGTCCACCGCGAACGGGCCGGCGTCCCCGGGTGCCGACGCGTTTCAGCGCGCCGAGAGGGCGTTTTCGAGCGGAGAGCTGGACGACGCTCTGAAGCTCTACCAGGAGGCGGCCGCGGCGGATCCGAAGATGTATGAGGCTCCGTTGTACGCGGGCGACACGGAGTTCAAGAAGGGAGATTGTGCGGCGGCGGATCGGTTTTATGCGCAGGCGGCTGCGATCGATCCCGATCGGGAGACGGCGTATCGCTATTGGGGCGATTGCCTGATGAAGCAGGGCGAACAGGCGGAGGCGGAGGGGAAATTCATTGAGGCTGTGGTGGCAGAGCCGTACTCGCAGGCCACGCGACTGAATCTGAAGAAGTGGGCGGATGCGAACCATGCGCGCGTGGTGCCACCGCCGATCACACTGCCGGCGAGACCAAGCTCAGGCGGCACGGACAAGAACGGTAAGGCGCAGATCAACATTAATCTGGACCCGGCCGCGATGAACAGTCCTGCGTCTTCGGCAGTGCTCTCCTATTCGATGGCCGCGGCACTTTGGCAGGGAGATAAATTCCAGCAGACGTTTCCCAAGGAGAAGCAGTACCGTCACTCATTGGCGGAAGAGTCGGACTCAATCCAGACCGCGCTTTCGGTGCTGAAGGAACAGAAGATCAAGCCGGACAAGCTGGATGCGACATGGAAGACGCTGCTGCAGTTGGACGCGGATGGAATGTTGGAGTGCTGGATCCTGCTGGACCATCCGGACCAGGGGATCGCGCAGGATTATGTGGCGTATCGGGCCGGACATCGCGATCTGATGCGTGCGTATATTGCGAAGTACGACGTGCATCCGAACTGAGGATTGGCTAAGAGGGGAAAGCGAAGGATCGAATGAATGCGGCTTTAGCCGCCGAGGGAATCTTCACCCTCTTAGGCATATCGGTGCGGCGGTTGCGGCTGGGATGCGGCCGCGCGTCTCCTATACTTGGGGGATGGGAATGGAGACGAAGGAGTTCAAGCCGTTTGTGCAGTCGCTGGACCTGGAGCGGCGGGCGGAGGGGTATTTTCCGGGTGGGGTGAATTCGCCGGTGCGGGCGTTTCGCGCGGTGGGCGGGCATCCGCCGTTTGTGGTGCGAGCGGAGGGCGCGTACTTGTTCGACGCGGACGGCAATGAGTATGTGGACCTGTTTGGCTCGTGGGGGCCGATGATTCTGGGGCACGCGTTTCCGCCGGTGGTGGAGGCGATCCGCGAGGCGGCAGGGCGTGGGGCGAGCTTTGGCACGTCTCATGCCGGCGAAGCGGCGCTAGCAGAGTTAGTCCGGCGATGCTTTCCGTCCGTGGAGAAGATGCGGTTTGTCAGCTCGGGGACGGAGGCTTGCATGTCGGCGATCCGGCTGGCGCGCGGATTTACCGGGCGGAACTTTGTGGTGAAGTTTGAAGGCTGCTACCACGGGCATGCGGATGCGCTGCTGGTGAAGGCGGGGTCAGGCGTGGCGACGCTGGGCATTCCGGGATCTGCGGGCGTGCCGGCGGAGACGGCGATGCACACGCTGGCGCTGCCGTATAACGACCTGGCGGCGGTGGAGGCGGTGTTCGCGGCGCGGCCGGAAGAGATTGCGTGCGTGATTGTGGAGCCGGTGGTGGGGAATGCAGGGACGATTCCGCCGGCGGACGAGTATCTGGCGGGGTTGCGGCGGATTTGTACGAAGCACGGTGCGCTGCTGATTGTGGATGAGGTGATGACGGGCTTTCGGGTGTCGCTGGGCGGGGCGCAGCAGGTGTACGGGGTCACTCCTGATTTGACGACGCTGGGGAAGATTCTGGGCGGCGGGCTGCCGGTTGGGGCCTTCGGCGGGCGAGCGGAGGTGATGGATTGCCTGGCGCCGCTGGGGCCGGTGTACCAGGCGGGGACGCTGAGCGGTAACCCATTGGCGATGGCGGCGGGGATTGCGACGATCGCGTACCTGATTGAGCATGAGGCGACGGTGTACCCGCAGCTGGAGCGCGCGACGAAGGCGATTGCGGAAGGGGTGGCGGAACTGGCGCGGGAGGCCGGCGTGGCGGTGACTACAAATCGCGTGGGGTCGATGTTTACCTGGTTCTTTACCGGCGGGCCGGTGATGGATTATGCCACCGCATCGGCCAGCGACACGGCGGCATTCGGGCGATTCCACCGACGCATGCTGGAGGCGGGGGTGTGGCTGCCGCCGAGCCAGTTCGAGGCCGCGTTTGTGAGCACTGCGCACGGGCCGCTGGAGGTTGAGCGAGTGCTGGAGTCGGCCCGGGGTGCGCTGGCGGGCTAGTGGGGCAAAGCAAAGGTTCATCGCAGAGGCTTGGGCCGCAACGCAGGTCCTTCGACTCCGCTTGGCGCAAGTGGGCCAACCTCCGCTCAGGATGGCAACCCATTTATGGTCCGACCTTAGATTGCGCTTGCTAGGATTGGGCGGCGGACTCGAGTTCGGAGATGATGAGCTTTTTCATGCCCATCATGGCTTGCATTGCTTTCGGGCTCTTGATGAGGCTGGCGATATTTGCGGGTGTGATCTGCCAGGAGAGGCCGAACTTGTCCTTGAGCCAGCCGCATTGACCCTCGTTGCCGCCATCGGCGGTGAGCTTCGACCAGTAGTAGTCGAGTTCTTCCTGCGAGTCGCAGCGGACGACGAAGGAGATGGCCTCCGTGAATTTGAACTGCGGGCCGCCATTGAGCGCGGTGAAGCGCTGGCCGTCGAGCTCGAAGGAGAGGGTGAGGACGCCGCCCCTGGGCACCATGCGGGGGTCGTCGATGCTGTTGTTGCGAAGCTCGCTGAGGCGGCGCGAATTCTTGAAGATGCCCAGGTAGAAGTCAACCGCCTCTTCCGCGTTCTTGTCGAACCAGAGGAAGGGCGTGATGCGGGAAGAGTTTTCCAGAGCGCTCATAGGATTTTCCTTTAGAGTTTGGGTTGATTCGACTTTTGTACAAGCAGATATTATTTTGTCTCAGGTTCGCGACTTGAGGGTTAGATGCCGATAGCCAGGTGAGTCTCCGCAGGTCCGCAGGTTTTTCTGGGGGACGGGTCCGTCTCCTCATGCTTCAACATCCAAACCAATGAAATGGAGAATACCGCAATGAAGATGATTACCTATCTCAACTTTGGCGGGAATTGCGCAGAGGCGTTCCGCTTTTACGAACAACATCTGGGCGGCAAGGTTCTGTTTACGATGCCATGGAACCAGATGCCGGATGCGGAAAAGCACATGCCGCCGGGGTTTGAAAGGGCGACGCTCCATGCCAGCATGCAATTGGCGGACTCGACGCTGATGGCGAGCGACGTACCGAATTATCAGCCGATGCGCAGCGCGTATCTCTCGCTTTCAGTGGACAGCAATGAAGAGGCAGAACGGATCTATGGGCTGTTGGCCGATGGCGGCGAAGTGTTCATGAAGATGGGCGAGACGTTCTTTGCGCATCGCTTTGGCCAGTTGCGCGACAAGTTCGGCACGAACTGGATGATTATTCACGACCGGCCGACGCAGCAAAGCTGAGCGACGCGGCGTGACTGAAGTCGCGCTTTTAGGACGGAGGAGGCCCGCATTGAACTGCGGGCCTCTGAGGGTGATGAAAAAGGCGGCTCAGCGCAGGAAAGCAGACCTCAGGGGCTAAAGCCCGGCTGATTCTGTGGCTCTTATGGCACGGATAAATCCGTGCCCTTAACGAAAAAGCGCATTTGTCAACATTCTCGGAGGCCCGCATTGAACTGCGGGCCTCTTTTTTCCTGCGTTGGTCCGGATGGGTTTTGCGATCGCTAAGCCGAGGCTGCGATGTTGGCCAGGCTGGGAGAGAGCCGGACCGCAAGCGAGCCTTTTCTAGGGCCACGTTTGCGGGCAACCAGGACGCGAACGCGCTCGAGCAGCTCCGCCGGAGAGCACGCGCCCTTGGGGAGGAAGACGTCGGCCCGGCCGGCGCGATCGTACGCGGCGACCGTACCGGAGACCAGCATCGTGGGAAGGGTGGGATGCATCTGTTTGGCGCGGCGCACAAGTTCGTTGCCATCCATCTGCGGCATTACGAGGTCGCAGAGCAGGAGGTCGAGTGCGCCGGGCAGCGAATTGGCGATAGTTTCGAGGGCGTCGACCGGACTGAGGAGAGCGATGACGCGATAACCTCGGGTTTCGAGGAGGAAAGTTCGGACAGAGAGGATCTGTTCATTGTCGTCGACGCAGAGGATGGTCTTCTTGGGGCGCATAGCTTCTCGGTTCTGCCTGGATGCAGCGTGGACCGGCTTCAGAACCGGATCGCGCGATGCAGCCTGACGGATGGGCCTGGCGGGCGCGTTTGCTGGTTGGCGGGCGCGCTGGCAGGCGGCGAAATTTCTACCCGCGGCCCGGTCCGGTCGATCTGGCTCCGACATGCCCGGGAACCGGCGACGGGCCGGCAGGAGGGACTTGCGTGTGAAGCCACGCCTTCGGGGCGAAGCTCTCCTGTCGGCTCCGCGAAGAGCCGGATTTCCGGGTGCCGGACGGGCTGATGCCCGGACGACGAACCGCGGGTTCGAGAGAGCCGGTGGCGGCGCAGATTGCCACGCGGAATCCGAGGAACGCATTCGTTCCGGCTGGCGGAGGCGAGGAAGCCATGATCGCGAGGCTTTGGGTCAAAAGAAGTGAGTCCAAAGACAACGGCGAGTTTACCTGCTCGGGCAGTGCGGAACGGCGCGTTGGGAAAGCCGCGACTGCGAGCCGGTGGCTTCTCTCAACTCAAGTTGTGTGGTAAAACAAGGAACCTTTACTACGACGGTGTTACTGGTTGGTGGAACGAAACTGTCAAAGTTGGCCGGGGCCTGCGGTTGCCGAGTTCAATTTCTCGTCTCTCAGCGCTCCCCAACAGTACGGATACGAACCCAACTTGACAACAGCGAATACATGGCGAAGTTGAGGTGGAAATTTCGATTGCACATTCACCGAATTTTCAAAGAGCGCATCGTTGCTGGTCATTTGCGCGGCGGTCCTGTTGAAATCGAGTGCATCACGGCAGGAAAAAGCGTCCGGTTGCAATGGGAATGGTGCGCCCTCCGACACGCACATCGCAGATGCGGAGGTTGTCCGCGCCTGCCTGGACGTAAATGCGGCTGGGGCGATTGATTTCGACGCCCTGCTCAAGGACGATGAGCCGGTCGCTGACGGCGAGCGAGTGGCGGACGAGATAGGCGATGGTGCAGCCGGAGGCTGAGCCGGTAGCAGGATCTTCTCCGCCGTAGAACTGCATGCGCGCATGCCAATCGGCACCAGAATCCGGAGAGGCTCGCGTGATGCAGTGGAAGAACTTCGCGTCGCTCAAAGCGAGGTATGCCTGGGCGGCCGGCTGAGGAATGGCGAGTCGGGCAGCGACTTCGAGCGATCGGAGCGGAACGATGCAGAAGGGCATGCCGGTGGAGACGGTCTGGATGGGCAGGCTAGGATCCAGGTCGTTGAACGTGAGTCCGAGCGCGGCGGCGACCGGGTAAGGGGAGTGGATGGTACCGAAGGCGGGATCGTTCTGCCGCATCGCGCCGAAGACACCCAGACCTTCCTGCTGCTCCGGGAAGGTTACGGGGATGGGACCCACGGGGAGATCGAGAGTGATGGTCTGGGCGCCGCGGAAGACGGGGTGATTGAGATATAGCCAACTCGCGGTGCCGAGCGTGGGATGACCGGCAAACTGGAGCTCTTCGCGAACCGTGAAGATACGCACCTGAACGCCGCGTTCGCGCTCGATCTCGGCGTCGCGGGGCAGGATAAAGGTCGTCTCGCAGAGGTTGGTCTCGCGGGCGAAGGACTGCATTTGGGCGGTGGTGAGGCCGCGCGCGTCGGTAAAAACGGCGAGCGCGTTGCCTTCCATGGGCTGCTCGGCGAAGACGTCGACCTGGGCGTAATCGAAGGCCTTATGCGCCGTGAGAGGTGCGGAAGTTGTATCCGGGGCATTTGACATGGAGACTCCTCAGACGTATGTTTCAGAAAGACCGCAATGGGGCGAAACTGCTCCAGGCCAGCACGGCTGGCAGCGGCCAAAAGATTAGCCATGACGATAACGCCGAACGCGAACTCCATGTCTTGCTGTTGCTGTAGCAGGGCGTGGGCGTGCGCATAAGCGAATCGTAGCAAATAACCTTTTCGATTCGAGTACCGCGAACCCACCTAGAGCCAACGAGCCAGGTGGGTTTTAGTTTGCATTGCCGGTTTACGAGGTTAGCTTGGATCACAATCTCAAAACGAGGAAAAACGATGTCTCTCCGCATCAATGACATAGCTCCCGATTTTACCGCTGAAACAACCCAGGGGACGATCCACTTCCATGAGTGGATTGGCAACAACTGGGCGGTTCTGTTTTCTCACCCGAAGGACTTTACGCCGGTCTGCACGACGGAACTGGGCGCGGTAGGCGCACTGGAGAAGCAGTTTGCCGCCCGCGGCGCCAAGGTGATTGGGCTTAGCGTAGACCCGGTGGAAAACCATAGCAAGTGGGCGAAGGACATTGAGGAAGTGACGGGCTCGGCGGTGAATTACCCGGTAATTGGCGATACGGAACTGAAGGTGGCGAAACTATATGACATGCTGCCGGGCGATGCCGGCGAAAGTTGCGAGGGCCGCACGCCGGCGGACAATGCCACGGTGCGCATGGTCTTCGTGATTGGGCCGGACAAGCGCATTAAGCTGACGCTGGCCTACCCGATGTCCACGGGCCGCAACTTCGACGAGATCATCCGGGTGCTGGATTCGATTCAATTGACGGCGAAGCATAGGGTGTCAACGCCGGCCAACTGGAAGCAGGGCGAGGACATCATCATCGGCGGAGCTGTATCGAATGAGGAAGCCGACAAACTCTTCCCTGGCTACAAGACGGTGAAGCCGTATCTGCGCACCGCGGCCCAGCCGAAGTAGACCAAGCTACGACAATTTGCCCGCCACGCAGCGGATGCTCGAGGTGCGCGGCGGCAAGAAGCACCGATGGCGAAGAGGCTAACGCGCTGGTCTGCAAAACCAGTATTCATGGGTTCAAATCCCATTCGGTGCTCCAACAAATAAAGAGGTTATCAACATTTTGGGTTTCGGTTTTAACAGCATAAACACCATTATTTAAAAAATTTCTGTCCTCGGAAGGGCCTCCGAGGACATCGTGAAGATCACTCGAAATCGATACCAGCAAGGCAGCATTCGCAAGGTTCCAAGAGCGAAAGGATTTGCTTGGGAGTACCGCTATTACGTCACCTCAGACGGCAAGCGGAAGCTCAAGATGCAGACCTTCAGCGGCAAACTGTATGCGACTGAAGCCGACGTTCGCCGAGCGGTCGGTGCAAGGGTGCCGGATCTCAAGGTTGGGACTGTTTCCAGCCGGTCGGTGGCTGTAACGTTTGGGGCTCTGCTGGATCGATACATTGCGGAAGAGTTGCCACCGAGCAAGTCGACGCGCGATTCGTATACTTCGATCATCAAGAACCATCTCCGTCCCCGCTGGCAGAACATGGTCCTGTCGGATATCAGGCCGGCGCTGATCCATTCGTGGTTCCAGTCGCTCAACCTTCACCCTGTTTCCAAAGGCCATGTGACATTCTCGCTCATTTTCCTGACACAGCTCAGTAATCAGATCAAGGGACGCTGTCCGACTCCCGGATACTAATCCTGCGTCGATGAGTGCATTGGCTATAGTGCGCCTTCCGGTCTTGAATGAGTGGCGATTCGGCAACGAGCGTGACTGAAGGGGTGAATTCGGCTGATCTTCCGGCCAAACCGGAACTAATCTGCGGGAAGGACCTCGATAGCATTCACGACGGCGTAGTTGACCACGGGGATGAAGGAGAGTTCGATCCTGCCCCCAGCACTGGCTTGGATGTTGTCGAAGGTCTTCACCACGGGTGCCGAGTCACTCGTCGCCAGGATGTCAAAGTTCTTCAGCAACAGCTCGCCGTTGCAGGCGACGTCGAAGACCCGGCTTCCGGGACCGCCGATCCCCCCGTTTTCTTTGCCGAACCAAGGCTCGCGAAAGTAAAGTTTAACGCGGTAGTGCGCCATCGGCACCACCGGAACGCTGTAGCGGAAGCGGCCGATGCGGTCCGATTCGTATAGCCCCAGGTTTCCTTGCTTGGCTGATTCGGGCGGCAGGCCGTGACGCCCTCCGCTGAAGTAGCGGTCGGACGACCAGAACTGATTTGCGCTATCGACGTAGGGCTTTGAGCCGACCACAATGCGCACGGGCAGCAGGCTGGCCGAGGGCGCCGGAAGAATCTCCACCGCGTTCAGCAGCGAGACCTCGCTGGTGTAGTCGATATGAATCGCACCGTCATTCTCGGGCACCACACCTGTCACTACGGTGGACGTTGCAATGTCGTCCCCGCCGGCATCGTCCACGACATCCACGTTCATGGCCGGTCCGGCATTGATCGCGAGCGTGGCCACACGGGTCGCCGCCGGCAAGTCCGAGGTTTCGGCAAAGTAGAAGTGCAGCTCGTACAGTTTTTGCGTCACCGGGAAGATGCAGTGGGCAATGCCGCGCACCCCGCCCAGGTAGAGAGGCGCGTCTTCCGTCCCGTCGATCTTTTGCGGCGGAAGGTTGACGTTCGTCCCTCCCTGGCAATAGTTTGCGTCGCTCCACGTGATTCCCGAGTGGTCCTCGAATGGCAAGCGGCCGGTGCCCATGAGTGCTCGGATGGTCGCTTGGGGCGAAGGGGGCGGCATGGCTGCGGCTGAGGAGGCTGAATCCATCGAATGCAGTCTGCCGGCGCGCTGATGGTGGAACCCCCACACGGTCGACAATGCGATGACCAAGGCGAGGATTCCGATGACCCAAAGACGGATTCTGCTGGCCGATTGTTCGGGAGGCGGAACGGCGAGGGCGCGTTCGTCATCATGCTCAGCGGGTGTTGTTTCCTGCGGTGGTGTCACGGTGGATGACGGGGCCAGATGCGGCGCGAGGACAAAGCATGGGTCATAGTGGCCCGGAGGTACGACCAACCGCATCGGTCGGTCTGCTCCTTCGTTCTTGTAGACCTCGAGGAGACGTTTGCGAAGAGAGTGGAAGGTCACGCGGACGATGGTGTCGGAGTTGGGATCGAAATCGGGCCGCCGGCCAAGGGCCTCAGTCGCGATCGTGTATTCCTTGATCTGATTGCCGCGGCCCGCGAAGCGCTCTTCGCAGATGTACTTCAACACGCGCGTCAAGTTGCCGGAGCGGCCAAGCACACCGGACGTGAGGAGCCAATCGAGCTCCTGTCGCTCGGCCTCGGCGCCCGTTTCTGGGGACGCAACATACTCGGAAGTTCCAGCAGCTCCCACGGAGGGCGATTCTATACCCCATGAGCAATCGTCCACAATGCAGAAATTAGGGGTGTTTGACGCGGAGGCTTGCCACAATCTCACCCTGCCGTATCCGACGCATACTGCCCTAACCTTTTATTCGGCAGTGAGTTGCGAATCACTAACAAACGCTAACAATGAAAAAGCAGCAATTCCCATCCTCAACATTTCTCATATGAAAACAGTCAATCGCGCGCGGGGCGAATCAGCTAACTAACGCCGCTAACCTTCATTCACTTCGAATTCACAAGACAGGACCAAGAACGGTTGCTAGGGTGTGTGGGCAAATGAAAACCAAGTTCGCCGGTATGGGCGGCCCGCGAGTTTATGGGCCCGCGAATCGGCACGGTTTTCATACGAAACGCTATAGAACGCAACCAGCGACGGAGAAGGCTTTATGACGAACCTGATGTCGACGAATAACCGGAATGAGATGGTCCACTCTGCAAAGCGTTTTTTCGCCCGCTGCTGGTGGGTGGTGGCTGTGTTGATGGTTGCGAGCTTCGCCTCGATCCATGCGCAGCAGACAACCGGGTCCGTCGTCGGTACGGTGAAAGATTCGACCGGCGCTATGATCAGCACGGCGACTGCGAAGGCAACCAATGTGGATACCGGGTTCTCCCGAGTGGCGCCGACCAACGGTTACGGGGAGTACCGCATCGATTACCTTCCTGTGGGCAAGTACAGTGTCGAGGTGTCGGCGCCCGGCTTTGAACGCTTTGTGCAACAGAATATATCGCTCAACGTGAACCAGACGCTGACGCTTGACGTCACAATGACCGTAGGCGTCCAGTCTCAGACCGTCGAAGTCTCGACTGCGCCTCCGACCGTCGATTTGTCTGACGCGGTATTGGGCAAAACCATTGAGCAGTCCGAGGTCATCGGCCTGCCACTGGTCAATCGCAATGTATACACCGAACTCTCCCTCACGCCGGGCATCATGGCCAATAGCAGCAGCGTCACCTCAGAACCCCGCCGGCACCCCCAATTTCACCGTTGGACTGCCCTCCGAAGCTGTCCAGATCAACGGCTCGCTCGACTCCGGCAACGGAACCGTCGCATTTTATCTGGACGGCGGCAACAACATTACCGGAATGCGCAACTACGGTAACCCGGCCCCCAACCCCGATGCAATCGAAGAGACCCGCGTCGATACCAACTCATTCGCAGCGGAATATGGCCAATTCTCCGGCGCCGTGGTTTCGGTTATCAGCAAGTCAGGAACCAACAAGTTCCACGGCAGTTTGTTCGAGTTCAACCGCAATACCGACTTCAATGCATATACCTGGAGCATCCCGAAACCTACCTTCAAGGCCCCCTACCACCGCAACAACTTCGGCGGCACCTTCGGTGGCCCCATCATTCACGACAAGTCCTTTTTCTTCTTCAGCTATGCCGGCCTGCGCCAGGTACAAGGCACATCAGTTACAGGCGCTACGGTGCTCACGGCTAACGAGCGACTGGGCGACTTTACCGGGGACTCGCTGACGTCATCCCTAATTTACAAGCCGGGCAGCAATAAAACGATCCTCGAGAATGGAGCGAACTCCGGCCCCGGTTGCTCGTCCGCGGAGGTTTCTGCCGGTGTTACAACTGGGGGCAACCCTACCGCCGGGTATTGCATTTCGCAAGCCGACTTGGACGCGACCGCTCTCAACCTCACGAACGTAGCCGGCAAAAACATAAGCGGCAATACCGCCACCGGTGTTTCCATTCCGTTGCCCAACGGCGTCCCGGTTACAAAAACTGGCGGCGCAACCTACTCCACCATATACAACACTCCGACAGACTCAGACGAATACCTGGGAAAGTATGACGAGAACGTCGGCAACAAGGACCATGTGGGAGTGACCTACTTCTTTATCAAGACCAAGTCAACACCCAGCGGAGGCGGCAACGTCAACTGGACTGGAGTTCAGTCCGCCGCGGCCCAGACGAATGCCAACATCAGCGACGTTCACACCTTCAGTCCAAACCTGGCAAACCAAACCTGGCTGACGTTCACGCGGGCTATGGGCGGACGCGTTATGATCCCCGTGACCGGCCCGGCCAACCAAACCCTCGGCAGTTTCGGTTCGAACTTCGAAATTCAGGGACCGGCCGCGCTGCCCCAACTAACGGGTGCTGGTTTTAACACGGGAAACCCGAACGCCGGCCCGGTGACGGGTTCCGACAACTATGAGTTACGCGACGTGGTCAGCGTGACCAAGGGCAAGCACAACCTGTCCCTGGGCGGTGAGTTCGCTCTGGACAAGACCATGTTCCTTGCCAATCTGAATAATTATGGCGAGATTACCTTCTCGACCTCGGCGCCCACCAGCACGGGGGTTGCGCTGGCGGACTTTATGACCGGCCAATTCAGCGGATTTGAGCAGGACGCGCCTTATACCACGCATCTGAGCACCTGGCACTACGCTGTATTTGCGCAGGACAACTACCGCATCACGCCCACCTTCACGGCCAACCTTGGACTCCGCTGGGACATCGATACGCCTCCCGTCGATGCCCATAACAGGCTGGCGTCGTTTGTTGCCAACCAGCAATCAACCGTTTCTCCCGGGGCACCGAAAGGCATGCTGTTCCCAGGAGACAGCGGCATCAATCGCGGCATAATCTCCACGTCCTTCAGCCACATTTCGCCTCGGGTTGGCTTCGCGTGGGATCCGTTTGGAGAGGGCAAGACCTCGGTTCGCGGCGCAGCCGGCATCTTCTACGGCTCCGTCAGTGGCAATGAATGGAATCAGCCGGGCAACGCCATGCCGTTCTCCATTCGCAACAATTTTGGCTCCGGAACATCTCTCACAAATATTTACAATGTCGGTTTCCCGAGCACAGCTCCGGGTGGCGGCATCTTCCCGTACGCCTATTCGCCGTCAGCTCCGAAGTTCTACCCCAGCCAAGGCATTGAAGCCATCCCCCCGGGTTTCAAGGACTCGTCGGTCTACCAGTTCAACCTCAGCGTGCAGCAGCAATTGCCTTACAAGGTAAGTCTGACGGCTGCTTATGTAGGTACCCTTGGCCGTCACCTGTCAACCTTCGTCGACGCCAACTACGCGCCTTACTCCCTGGTAAACTCTTCGGGCGGCGCGTTGGTCGGCGCACTCAGCACCGCAGCGGCAAGCACCGAGCAACGTCGTCAATACGATGCCGGCATCAACCTATCGCCTGGCACCGTGGGCGGGATTACCTACCTGATCTCAGACCAGACCTCCAACTATAGCGGACTGCAAGTCTCGGCGAGCAAGAGGATGTCACGTGGCTTCACCCTCAGCGGTTTCTATGTCTGGAGCCGTGCGCTGGAAAGTGCGGAGTTCGTGGAGAATGGGCTGCAGAGCGCGCAGGATTTCGGCTACTTTGGCAAGCCCTTTACCGCGAGCAACAACTCCATGGGCGCCGTTGGCGGGGGCCTTAGGGAAGAATATGGGCTGATGAATAACAACCGCGACAACAATGCAGCCATCTCCGGCATATGGAACATCGACTACTTCCACGGATCGAGCGGGATCATGAAGGGAGTGCTCAACGGCTGGACGATCTCATCCATCGTATCTTTGCAGGGCGGCCTGCCGTTCTCTGTGTCCACGGGATCCAACAAGAACTTTGACAGCCAGGGCTCAAGCCGCCCCAACTTTACTGGGGTTAATCCCAAGTTCGACGCACACCGCTGCCGTTTATGCGGTGGTTACACTGGTGGCGAGAGCCTGAATACGGTAACGGGGGGATGGTTCAACTACCAGACTGCGGCTGGCCTCGCCTCGTATACAGCCAACGGGCCCGGCCTAGCGGGCGGCATCGGACCTGGCGGCGCCGATGGCAACGTGGGACGCAACTCCCTGATCGGACCGGGCCTCAAGGATATGGACGCGGCCCTGCTGCGCGACGTAAACCTCGAGGGGAAAATGGTGTTCCAGTTCCGCGCCGAAATCACCAACGTCATGAACTGGGTAAGTCTCGCCAACCCGTCCTCCGGAAACATCACGTCGGGCTCTCAGGGCACCATTACCTCAGCCAACGGCACCCAACGCATCATTCAGTTGGGCGGCCGGTTGACCTTCTAACTCATCCTCAGGGGCGGCGGTACCAGGTGTGACTCCGCCCCTGCACTGAACAACCTGGGAAGGGGAGCCTCGCGGTGAAGCGTCTGATGTGGAAGAGCCTGTGGATACAGGCTACGGCCTTCGTGTTGTTTGCAATTCCTGCTGCGGGCCAAGCGAAGACGACGGTTCTGGTTGACGTTGATAACCGGAGGGCGCTGAGTCTGAATGGGGACTGGCACTATATCGTCGACCCATACGACGGCGGCCTGTATACCTTTCATCGCGAGATTCGGAAGGATGGCTTTTTCCTTGACGGTGCTCCGGAGACCGGCAGCAATGGCTTGATCGAGTACGACTTTGGCAAATCGCCGACCCTGAAAGTTCCCGGGGACTGGAACACACAACATAACTCGCTGTTCTACTACGAAGGCCTGTTGTGGTATCAACGCGACTTTACATACGAGCCGACGGCAGGGCACAAGACATTCCTTCATATCGGAGCGGCGAACTATACGTCAATTGCGTGGGTAAATGGGCAGGAGGCGTGCCGTCATGAAGGGGGGTATACCGCGTTCGATTGCGATGTCTCGACCAGTATTCATCGGGGCAAGAACTTCATTGTGATTGCCGTCGATAACACCCGTCTCGCCGACGGCGTGCCTACGCTGAATACGGATTGGTGGAACTACGGCGGGCTTACGCGCGACGTGTCTTTGATCGATCTTCCGGCGAAATACATCGACGACTACGATTTGCATCTGAATCGGGAGCGCACGGCCATCATAGGTAGCGTGCATGTCGAAGGCGCCGAGCCAGGCGAGCAAGTCAGCGTCTCCCTTCCGGAATTGGACCGCACAGTCTCCGCCAGGCTTGGCGCAGATAACCGCGCTGTCATCGCGCTGTCTGCCGCCGGTGTTGCGCTGTGGACACCGGAGCATCCCAGACTCTATCAGGTGCACTTGCAGGCCGGGCAAGACATCCTTGACGACAGTATGGGGTTTCGCACGATCGAAGTGCGAGGAACGGACATCCTTCTGAACGGCAAGCCTGTATTTCTGCGTGGCATCTCCATTCATGCGGAAGCTCCCATTCGCGGCGGCCGCGCCAATAATGACCAGGATGCGGCCACATTGCTGGGCTGGGCAAAGGAACTGGGCTGCAATTATGTGCGGCTTGCGCACTACCCTCACGATCAGCGGATGACCCGCGAAGCCGACCGCCTAGGGCTGATGGTGTGGTCGGAAATTCCCGTCTACTGGGCGGAACATTTCGACGACCCCGCCGTGCTGGCGAAGGCCGAACAGCAGCTCGGGGAGGAGATTCGCCGCGATCGCGACAAAGCCTCCATCGTGCTCTGGTCCATCGCTAACGAAACGCCGCTGACTCCAGAGCGGACAGCTTTCCTCAAGACTCTCGCCGCGGGCGCACATGCACTCGACCCCACCCGGCTCGTCACCGCGGCGCTGCTGGTTCGCTCCGTGGGACACGACAAGTATGTCGACGATCCGCTGGGTGAGGCCCTGGATGTGATCGGCATGAACGAATACATCGGCTGGTACGAGCAATCGCCGCAGGACGCGGACACCACTGTATGGCACGTTGCGTACCAGAAGCCTCTCATCGTCAGCGAATTTGGCGGGGACGCAAAGGCTGGATTGCACGGTGCCCCAACCGAGCGTTGGACTGAGGAATACCAAGCCAGTATTTTCCGGCATCAACTTCCCATGCTCGCCAAGATTCCGCAGTTCCGCGGGTTGACTCCGTGGATACTGATGGACTTTCGGTCGCCGACGCGGCAACTTCCGGGAATACAGGACGGATACAACCGGAAAGGCTTAATCTCGAACAGCGGCGAAAAGAAGGAAGCATTTTTCGTTCTGCAGAAGACCTACAGAGAGTGGGCCAGTCATAGCCCGGCTTCCGGCGCCTCCGTCCAACCAGCCTTGGGAGCGAACGACGGATCACATTCTCCGGTGCCCGCGTGGAAAGAGGTCGCTCATCCGGATAAGTAACGGGAAACGGCCAAGGTAACGGTGATCCTCACCAACGACAGGTAACCAGATTCCAGAAACTATGCCGACTTTAGATGGGTAATCCACGTCTGGTAGAACTGAGCGGCGAGCATTTATACCGAGCCATGGCTTTCCTCGGATGCAAAGACACAAATACAATTCGGCAGGAGCGGCGACCTTCAGCCGTATGGCTTTATTCCTAATATCGGCCAGGCAGCCAATCCCGTCCTCATTGGTCACTACTCGCCGGAGTTATATCCTATACCGACTCCCGAACGTCGTTGTGCAGATATAGGGATTCGGCGTCAGATTCCTTCTTCCCACGGCCAAAACTTTTCGACACCTCGTCCTGAACGTGGTGGTTCGATCGCAAACTTCGCTAATTCTCCAAGCCGCTTTGTAGTCCACGGCAGGGAACAGAACACGAGACAAAACCTGGTCCTACCACCATTCATTGGCGTTCCCATCTTATTGGGAGAGTAAGCCCTTAGGCGTTAACAGTCGTCTCTGACGTGGCGGGCGGCGGGACATTCTCGAGACCAGCGATTCGTTACGTCCCTGAACGGGCAGGCGTTGCCGGGGCAGAGAGATAACGGCTGGCGAAGGTGATGAAAGTCGGCCAATTGGGTACTGGTGTGTGTCCGCCGCTGTGCTGGCGGAACGCAAGGTCGCCATCAATGAGCGGCGTCTCTATTGGCGGAAGGACATTTGTCTTGAGGGTTTTTTTGCCGAGAAGCTTGTAGACAGGACCCGCGGCCGCCGCAGCCATGAACATGCCGTGTGCGTCCACCCACCCGTCGCCCTTGGTTGCGCCGCCGCCGATGAAGACCGGACGCGGGGCGCAGAGGGCAATCAACTCATGCGAATCTACAGGCAGGTCGTTCCATTGCAGCGGCCCAGCATACTTGAGGAAATTGCCCGCCATCCAGTGGTACTCCTGTGTGCCTGCGACATTCTCGACGACCTCGCCCCAGTTTCTGCGGTTGAGCTTGGCTCCGCCTTCTCCGGATGAGCTGACGTAGGCGATCGCAAACCTTTGGTCGTAGGCCGTGGTCACGATGGCCGCCTTGCCGTAGCGGGAGTGACCCTCGATGCCCACCTGCTTAGCGTTCACGGCCTTATCGGTTTCGAAGTAGTCGAGAGCGCGGCTGGCGCCCCATGCCCAGGCGCGCAATGCGCCCCAATCGTCAAGTTTGCGCGGCTGGCCGTGGTTGCAGAGACCAATGATGCCTTCGGTGAGACCGGCACCGTTATCGGCCTGAATGCTGGCGGGACTTAGCTCGGCATAGCCCCAACCTTTGGCCAGGACCTGTTGCTGCCACGTTGGACCGGCCGGCACCGGCGGAGCCGGGGGACGTGGCCGCGCCGCAGCTCCAGGGCTCGCCGCGCCACCTGGACCTCCGGGCCCTCCCGCGCCGAACGGACGCGCAGGGAACGGGCCGATGAAGCCGAACTCGATGATCACGGGGACCGGCCCTGAGGCGTTGGCTGGAGTGGTCAGTTCCATTTGGATGTCGACGCTGATGAGCGGATAGGAGGAGTTGTCCACGTGGCCCACCAACGTTTTGGTGACGATGGGAACATCGCCATTCACGCCATTCTTGGTTGCGGTGACCTCCCAGGTCACCTTCGGCGTCACCTTGGGCACCCGGCCGTATATCTCGCGGTCGAACATCTCGACGATCTCCGGCCGGCGCTTGTCCCACCATACTTTGGCGGTGGTGACCTTCTTGCCATTGTTCAGCTTGAGTGGATCGGGCAGATCGGGATAGGGGTTCGCCTTGCTCTCGTCGTAATTCGCGTAGTTGGAGGACTGCGGGTTATTTCCATCCCTGCCATTGCGGATGGTCTTCATCCCCAGCAGGTCCATGGTGCGCTGATGGTCCTGCTCGGAGGTGAGGTGGACGACGGGGGGATAATCGCTCGGAGCGGCCTGGGTCTGCGCGAGGCCGACTGAACACGCTGCGAACAATCCAACAGTCGCAAGCACAGCCGGGATACCGCGCACGGACTGTGAAAGAACCGCGGGCCTGAACCGCAGGCGTGACGATTCGTTATCGGTTAAACTGCTGGTGGATCGAACTGGCAGAAGCATCACATCCTCTGAGAAATACATGCGGCGACTGGACTCACAGCCACCCTTAGCGATTGGGAATCCGAAGTTTGACTTCGGATTTACTTCGAGACCAAAACTATTACAACGGAACTTAGTGGTTTGTTGAGTCATTTGTCAACCGGACAGCCTCCGTGGGTACCGGTCACGTTTGAGCGGAAAGCAAACTTTACCAGTACCGCCGTTGGGGTTTGAGCATTAGCAGTAGTCAATTCCGTTTCAACACTGCACGCGCCACAGAGATTTGCAAAGGCTGTGAATCGGGAACGTGCGCAGTTGAACTGCTGCCTCTAATATATGGTGGACGAAGAAACGGGGGAATAATACGTTGGGCGCGATCAAAGCACGAGTGGGATTAGCGGGCATCGGGCTGGAAGCATATTGGGAGCAGTTCCCAGGGCTGGAGGAACGGCTGCACGGCTACGTCGCACACGTAGCCGAGAAGATGGCCGCCATGGGGGTCGAGGTCGTGAATCTGGGGCTCGTCGACACTGCGGCCAGAGGAGTTGATGCCGGCCATCGGCTGAGGCGCGAAGATGTCGACCTGCTGGTTGTATATGCGACGACTTATGCGCTCAGTTCCAACGTTCTGCCGATGGTGCAGCGTGCGCGCGTTCCGGTGTTGCTGCTGAACCTTCAGCCGGCAAAGGCGATCGATTATGCAGGGTTCAATCTGCTCGGTAACAGGACCCAGATGACTGGAGAGTGGCTGGCCTGGTGCGGAGCCTGTCCTACTCCGGAAATCGCCAACGTGATGCGCCGCGCTGGATTCTCCCTGCACCAGGTCACCGGAGTGCTGGAAGGTGACCCGGAGTGCTGGAACGAAGTGGCCGAGTGGATGAGCGCTGCCAACGTAATGTCCACACTGATGGAGAATCGCATCGGGCTTATGGGGCACTATTACTCCGGCATGCTCGATATCGCGACCGACCTCACGGCGCTCTGCGCAACCTTCGGCGGAGTAGTAGAGATGCTGGAGGTGGACGAGCTGAGCTCACTGCGTGAGGCCGTTACCGACAAAGAGATGAGCGGCCGGGTCCAGGACTTCCGCTCCCACTTTGAAATGGATGCAGCATGCCTGAAGGCCGAGGTGGAGCGCGCAGCGAAGACGTCCGTTGCGTTGGATCGCATGGCGGCACAAAACCAGCTCACCGCCCTGGCCTATTACTACAAGGGGACCGGAGTACCTGCGAACGAGGATACGATGAGTTCGATTATTCTCGGCACGTCCATGCTCACCGCCCGTGGCATTCCGGTTGCCGGCGAGTACGAGGTCAAGAACGTGCTCGCGATGAAGATCATGGACGCACTTGGCGCCGGAGGTTCATTCACCGAGTTCTATGCGCTGGATTTTGCCGATGACATAGTGCTGCTGGGTCACGACGGTCCTGGGCACATCGGCATCGCGGAGGGCAAGGCGTTGGTCCGCCCTCTGGAGGTGTATCACGGCAAAGTTGGCCGCGGACTCTCGGTGGAGATGTCCGTGCGCAACGGGCCGGCAACACTGCTCTCTGTGGTGGAGGATACAAGCAACGGCAAGTTCATGTTACTCATCGCCGAGGGGATGGTTGAAGCGGGACCACGGCTGGAGATTGGCAATACAAACAGCCGCTTCCGTTTTTCTGTCGGCGCACGAGGCTTCGCCAATGCGTGGAATGCGCATGGACCAGCTCATCATTGCGCGGTCGGCGTGGGTCATCGAGCGGGAGGCCTGGAGAAACTTGCCGCGCTGCTCAATATCAAAGCGGTGCGGGTATGTTGACCCGCGGGAGGGTGCATTGGATCGGCGGGGGTTTTGAGCGTGCCTAGGTTTCGTTGAGATCACCGATACCCTTGAGGAAGTTAGCGTGTGAGGCGCTGATCGTCCCCCCATCCAGTTGACGAACGTCCATAGCATGGGTCGGCCCATGTAATCAGAGTAGATCGAATTTAGTGAAAGGATATCGGGGTATGGACAGGCGGCAGTTTCTCGAGCAGATCGCGATAGCGGCATCATTGGCAGCGACTTCTCCGATGATGCGCGGCGCTGTTTCGGGGGTCGGTGGTGAGGGTAACGCAGGGAACGAATCACTGACAGATTCTCCGACGGGGGAGTGGCAGTTAGGCGGCTCTATTTACGCCCACCAGAAAGAATTGGCGAATGGATTTGCCAGACCGCCGCGATCGGCGGCGCCATGGGTGTACTGGATGTGGTTAAACGTGGACACCACACCGGCGGCGATGACATTTGACCTTGAACAGATGAAGGCAACGGGGATTCAAGGCTTTATTCTCTACAACACTCCACCGGGCAGCGTGCCGCGCAACATGCCAAGAATGATTCTCGTGGATAAGAATGGCGACTTCGAGTATCAGTTCGTTGAGACTGGTCAGTACACCGGCTGTTACACCACTCCTATCCCGTCTCCTCCGCTGGAGGCCTGGACGCCGCTTTGGCGCGAGAGGATTCGTTACGTTGCTCGAGAAGCAGCACGCCTGGATCTGAAGTTCTGCCTTGCCATGGGATTGGCTGGCACTTCGGGTCAGATAGCCGAGGAATATGGCAACCAGAAATTGGTCTGGACCGAAACCATAGCCAGCGGACCAGCGAAGTTTGACGGAGCATTGGCCTCGCCAGGCGTCGATGTCGCACCAGGGCCGAACAGTCTTTCTGTCAGCGCTGACGGCTCCGAAAAGCGCGAACTCCGCAATATCGCCGTACTGGCGATTCCGGATTCGGCAGGTTTTTCAGTCAGCCAGGTTATCGATCTCACTATGAAAATGGACTCTACAGGACATTTAACCTGGGATCCGCCTATTGGAAAGTGGAAAATCCTGCGCTTTTCGTATGTGCCGACGGGAGCTCGCAACGGATTTGGATACTACTCCGATGCCATGAGTTCTGAGGCGCTCGACCAAACATGGGCGGTCACGGTGGCGCCGTTACTCGGGGAAATGTCCCCTGAAGAGCGCAGGGGGATTGTCGGCATCGAGGACGACAGTTGGGAAGGAGGAGAGTTTACCTGGACAAGAATGTTTCCTGAAGAATTCAAGCGGCGTCGCGGGTACGATTTGATCCCGTATCTCGCCTTGCTGGCGGGAGCTGACATGGCAGATACGACAACCCGGGGGCGCATTCTGCGCGACTACAAGTTGACCATCAGCGATCTTATGGCTGACTACCATTACGGCCATCTCGAAAAACTGTGCAAAGAGAACGGCTTGATTTTCTATTCGGAGGCCGCTGGTCCTAACCTGCATACCTCTGACTTGCTGCTAAACACCAGCCGGGTCGACATTCCAATGGCTGAGTTCTGGATGCCTTCCTATCATCGTCCCACGCCGAAGAGCCAGCGTTTCGCACGCAATGGGGCGTGCGCCAGCCACATCTATGGAATGCCGGTGAATATGGACGAGGCATTCACCAGCATGGGGCCGGAGTGGGAAGAGACTCCTTTCAGCATGAAGCCCGTCAGCGATCAGGCATTCTGCGACGGCGTGAATCGGATCTGTGTCCACAACTTCAGCCACTCGCCCTCCCTGACCGCCAAACCGGGCTATGTTTATATGCCGGGAACACACTATGAGCCGCGAATAACCTGGTGGGAACAGACGCCGGCCTTCAATCAGTACCTCGCACGATGCTCGTTCCTATTGCAGCAAGGGAAGTTTGTCGCAGATGCCGTCTTCTTCAACGGGGATGATATGGGAGATGGCGAGCCGACGAAGGTCATTCACCCGACTCTGGGGGATGGGTTTGATTACGATTGTTCAAACACGGACGTGCTGCTGACAAGGATGAGCGTGAAGAACGGTCGCATCGTCCTGCCAGATGGTATGAGCTATAGGGTCCTTATATTACCGGACAATCAACCGATGACCCTGGATGCACTTCGGAAGGTAAGAGAGTTGATAGAAATCGGGGCAACTGTCGTCGGCCCGCGTCCCACGGGACTCGCAGGACTGCCTCTCCGTTCCGACGAGGAGGCAAGGTTTGAAGCTCAGGTTGGGCAGCTATGGGGCACCGGTCGCAGCAACAGCAGTTCGGTTAAGCGCCGAATTGGGGCTGGATATTTGGTTTCAGGACAGTCCGCCAGGCAGACTTTACTGGACGCCGGGGTTCGACCGGATTTCGAGCAAACTGGGCTGAGTCGCGATGGCACGCTTTACTGGATCCATCGCAGGCTCGACGATGTAGACATCTACTACGTCGCGAGCTATTGGCAGCCGACAGAAAAACTCGAGTGCGCTTTTCGTGTATCCGGGAAGCAGCCCGAGTTATGGGATCCAGTTATGGGTTTGATACGCGACGCCGTGTCATTTCGCCAGGAAGGCGGCCGTACGATCGTCCCATTGGAGCTTGACCCATGCGGCTCCACGTTTGTAGTCTTCCGCAAACCGATCGCGTCGAACGCAACTGGAAAAGGCCTGACGAATTACCCAAGGGACGATGGCATTCAACACACGCTTTCCGGTCCATGGGAGGTAAGCTTCGACCCAAAATGGGGTGGGCCGGAGAAAGTGATCTTCGACCAGCTTGTTGATTGGACGACACGGCCTGAGTTCGGAATCAAGTACTATTCCGGCATTGCAGTTTACCGTAAGAGGTTTGACATCAGGATTGCGCTGGCTAAAGGGGAACGACTGCTGCTCGATCTGGGTGAGCTGCATGAAGTTGCTGCGGTGCGTCTCAACGGGATCGATCTGGGAGTCTCCTGGACGAAGCCTGCGCGAGTCGAAGTGACCAGCGGCCTGCAGGCGACAGGAAATGATCTCGAGATATCGGTAGTGAATCTGTGGCCAAACCGGCTGATTGGAGATGAAGGGCTGCCGAAAGAATCACGGTTGACTGAAACCAATATCCATAAATTCAATTCGCAAACGCCCCTGCTGCCATCCGGGTTGATCGGTCCAGTCAGGATTCTATCGATGAAAGATGGATAAGGTGGGGCCCCCTGCAGCCAGCCTCCGGTCAAGTTTGGCTAGTCCGGGTATCTGAAGATTTCTGTATGTCATCCTGGCAGCCATGGCAGCCAGGGTGGTACAGAAACCGGTCAAACTCGCGCTGGAGCGAGCCCAGATGTGGGGCCCGGTCGGCGGGCGTCCCACGACCGTGCAGCATATCCAACTTGGGGCCACCCAGGACGGCAAACTGACTGCGATCTCGCACGAAGCGATCGTTCATACCTCCATCATGGAGGATTTCCTCGAGCCATGCGCAAATCAGACCCGTATGCTCTATTCTCCGGTGGGTCGCAATCCGCCGCAAGCATCGGCCCTGGCATCGCGGACGCGGCCCAGCAAGCGAAACTAAAGCTTGCACAGCTTTGCCGTCGGTGATTCGCAATCTCCGCTGCATGGCGCCTCGGTCGCGGACATTGCCGCGAAAGACGGCGGACTCTTCCTCAGGTCTTCGCCCGGCAGATCCGACACGTTCGCCGCCATCATCAATCGCGCAGGCGGCCAGCCTGTTGAGGCGACGGGCTCTGCCGAACCGGGCGAATCTCACACCTCAATGAGCTCACATTCCTGGGGAGCCGTCTTCGCCGAGGTCGCTGTCGACCGCTCGACCTGCATGCCTCACGTCCGCCGTGTCGTCGCGACCTATGACATCGGTACTCTGCTGAAGAAGACCACCGGCATCAACCAACTCGTCGGGGGCATCGTCTGGGGCATCAGCTTCGCGCTGCACGAGGAGTCGCACCTCGACAACACCTACGGGCGCTACGTCAACAACAACCTGGCGGAATACCATGTTCCGGTTAATCGCGACATCGGCTCGATCGACGTCACTGTCCTCGATATAGCGGATACAAAGTTCAATCCGCCCGGTGCCCGCGGTATCGGCGAGATCGGCATTACCGGAGCTGCCGCCGCAGTCGCCAATGCCATCTACAACGCCACCGGCAAGCGTATCCGGGACTACCCGATCACTCCCGACAAAATCATGCTGGGATAAAACCGACTGCCTTGGGCGTCCTCACACCCTCAGAACACCCTGGGCAACGGGTGACTGTTCAGGCAGCTTCTCGGGCTCGAATTTACTCCGCCTTTGAGGAAGAAGTGGCTGTTGTAGAGCGAGAAAGCCCGGCTGGGCTGTGCCCAGGGAGGGTCCATCACGCCACGGCCAGCCCCTGCCGCCGCCCGCAGCCGGGCAGGAGCCGGCCGATGCCGCGACCTGGGATGACGTGGCACCTTCGGGTCGTGGCAAATTCTTAGTCCAAAACCTGGGGTTGCAAGGTGGTTGCGGCCGCTGTGGCGTTGCTGGGTAAATAACCGGCTGCTGCTCTTGCCTCCATTCTTTTCAATAATTGTGTTGATATGCTCGCCCTGCCGCGTGCACTATGAGTTCTGCATCGCCTGACACCCGTCTCCGGCCCCCAAAAATTCCCTTCAAGGAGCAGCCATGTCCACGAATACCGTGAGCAACTGGTTTGGGAACGTCATCTCGCACCCCGCCGTTATCGTCGACGCGTATCAGGTCGAAGACATCGTTGCCGTCATGAAAGACCCGGTGAAATATCCCTCGCCGGTGCGCGCCGTTGGCTCGAACCACTCCAACCCTCCCTGCGGCGTGGCAGAGAACGGTACGCTGATCCGGATGAAGATGAACCAGGTTCTCAGCATCACCGACGATACACTCACGGTGCAGGCGGGGGCCATCCTGATCGACCTGACCAAGCAGCTCGAAGCCAGAAATCTCCAGTTTTATGTGAACACCGAGATCGGCAGCCTCTCCGCCGGCAGCGCCGCGATTGCGGGGACCAAAGACGCGTCCTTTGAAGGCGAGTACGGCCAGGTGGGCTCGTACATCATTGCCATGAAAATGGTGTTGCCCAGCGGTGAGTTGCTGGAAGTGACCGAAGCTGCGCAGCCGGATCTGATGCAGGTGCTGCGCTCGAGCTACGGTCTCTTTGGCATCGTCTACGAGGTCACGTACGCGATTAAGCCGCTGGTCCCGATGCACGTGCACCACGAGACCTTCAGTCTGGGAGACTTTCTTACCGCGCTACCCTCACTCAAGGCCCGCGGCGACTCGATGTTCTTTTACATGTTTCCGTTCTCCGACCGCATCACGGTCGAGTTCCGTCATTACAATCCGAGCACCACCGACGCGCCCAACCGCATTGCGTGGGAGCTGCGCAACCACATCTGGGGAACGTCGGGGCCCAAGTTCGGCTACGAGATCACGCAGAAGATCGCCGAGCCGCATGTCCGCTACGGCATCATCGACGCCTTCAACGACAGCTGGCGGCTGACTCTGGAAACGATCGTGCAGAGCGACAATACCCACGCCTGCGACCAGACCATCTACTACCCGCCGGTCTCTAACGATAGCCGGTACACCTTTACACTCTTCGCATTTCCCGAAGAACAGTACCCGGCTACACTCAGCGAGTTCTGGCAGTTTGTGCAGGATTACTACAAGCAGACCGGCTATCGCACCAACCTGCTCTACGTGGGTTATCGCATCGCCGCGGACCAGAAATCGCTCTTCTCCTACTCGTATGACGGCGGGGTGATGACCATCGACCCGGTCTCGACGGCGAATGACGGCTGGGAGCCTTTCCTCGATGTCTATAACCAGTGGTGCAGCGACCGCAACGGCGTGCCGCTGCTCAACCAGACGCCCAACCTCACCGCGCCCATCATCCGCAAGGCGTACGGGCCGGAGCGGATAGCGAAGTTTCTGGCGACACGCGAACAGTTTGACCCAGGGAACCGGCTGATGAACCCGTACTTCACGCAGCTCTTTTCCTAGTGAAATGCCCGCTTTTTCGTGCGCTCTCTCTTACGAGAACTGGCACGAAAAAGCTTCGGTACCATGTCGAGCGAGAATGGGGCTGGCCCTCGTATCGCGCAATTCGCATTGAAATATGCCTTTTGACCGATAGCGAAGAACGAACGATTTCAGAAACTTCTCGGCTACTTGGGTGCCACTGTTTCGCTCGTCTGTAGCTTGACACCGCGGCACGGGAGGGTGTCGAACGCTCGGGGAATCATCAGGATTCGGTGTCATCTCAAGCACCAATGGAGCGGCAGATCCCCGAAAAGGATAGGACGCGTGCGCGCCAGCGCACACAGCGCTTGAATTGCGCCATTCACGTCTCCTCACATAGCTAGAGGAGGAAGCCTCTTGTTTGCATCGCCGCCGAAAGCGGAGCCTTAGTGGGTGTCGCGATGCCCACCAGTTCCGTAACGCTGCCCGAGAACCCGCTGCCGAAGTTGGCTATCCACAGGTTGCCGGAGGGATCTACAGCCATCCCGGCAGGGTCGTTCACCTCTGGATTGTCGATGAGGTTGAGATACCCATTCACGGGATCCACTCCGTCTAACTGTTCGATCTCGTTGTAAGGCGGCTGTGCGACCCATAGGGAGTCAGAACTGTCAATGAACAGCGCTACCGGGTTTCCTCCGACCAGATAGCCGCCGACAACGGTTCGATTGGAAGAAAACTCGCTGACTGTGCCCGAATTCATGTTGGTCGTCCAGACGTTGCCGTTGGGGTCGACTGCCACTTGAAAGGGGTAGTTAGGGCCTAAGGTCATGCCGTCGAGGCCGCCGCCATAGAGTCCCGAAGGGGGAGTCAGGATAAACCCTTGAGAGTCCATTTCTACGATGCTGTCGGTCCCGTCGTTGGCGATCCAGACGTTGTTCGACTGGTCGATGGCCATGCCGGCCGCTTGAGCGTTTGGGTCGTAGGAGATGGCGTCGTTATTGCCAATAGAGCCCGCAAGGGCATACGCAGTGGCGACGGTGGTGACCTCGTTGAGAATGACGTGGGTGTTAGCGGTGAGGTTGCCGCACTGTCCTAATGGCGCGACGAGGACGATAGCCGAATTGTCCGTTCCGGAGGCGAGGCCGGGATTGCCGCCCAGCGCCATGAGGTAAAGCTCCGCACCGCTGTTGAGGCACGTGTAATCGCCTGTGATAGAGAAGTATCCGGTAGAGTCGGTAAAGACGGGGCTTTGGAGCAGGGATGTGGCGTTGGCGTTGAGGCCTGACGCGATTCCGGCGGCGAAGAGTTCAATCTGCGCGCCGCTGACAGGCTGCTGACCGCCATGCACGTGGCCCTCAAACGAGAACCCAGCCATCGGCGAGGGAGGCGAGATGAGCGTATTCGTCGCTCCGCAGCCGGCCAGCATTGCTGTGGCCAGCGAAACTGCGAACAGAAGGGCAGGGATTGAACGGAAGGCTGCCGAATCAGGCTTCATGAAGCACCTCCTTAAGGCTCAAATAAGGAAAGGGTTGGAACTTCAACGGGAGCCGAGCACGAAGTAAGACCCCGCGCTGAGGCGCAGATCGTTCTGCCGGCTGTTGCCGCCGTTGGGCAAGGTGGAATGGAGCCAGTCAGCCTGAACGAGGTTGAGGCCAAGGTGCCGGCCAACGGGCAAGCGCGCGCCGCCGCCAACGCTTAGAGCAAAGGCGCTCACTGACTGGACATACGTATAGTTCGAGTTCTCATGCGAGACACCGAAGAGTGCCTGGCCGTAGAGGCGGAGCGGCGTATGCGTGCCGATGGCGTAGCGTCCGCCGAAGAGATAATTCAGCAGTGTCAGGTTCTGGGTGGTCCCGGAGATGCGGTTGGCCTGGAAGCCGCTGACCTCGCCGACGAGGCTGACGGAATGGGGCAGGTTCAGCGCGAAGTTGCCGCTCCCACCGCTGCTCGAGAAACATCCACACTGGGCCGGCGGAGCGTTGGCGTGCAGCCACGAGTAGGTGGCGCCAGCCTCGATCGAAGTGCTGGTGGACGTATCGTTCGCCATGGCCTGGGCACACGCGCTGGCCATCGGAACCAGTGCCAAGGCCAGAGCCGTGAAGGCAAGGCGCATCTTGATCGGGAAGGTGCGTTTCATGGTCGGCTCCTATTGCACGTTCAGGGTGACGGTTGTGGATTGCTGAATCACGTCGGCGGCCCCGGTGACGGTCAGGGTGAAGCTCTGCGGCGCCGGCCCGAAGTAGCCGCCGGAGCAGGAGCTAAGTCCTAAGGACGCGCCAACCAGCAGCAGCACAACCAGAAGCAGATGGGCGAAGCCACGTTTGCGCCGCAACCACCAGGCCGGCGACAGAAGCAATACAGCCAGCAATGGAGCGAGCGAGCCGCGCGATTGGACACGGGAGCCATACTGCGTCCCGGTCTGGATGGTTAGCATGCTGAAGCCGCCCGCAGCGCCGGGCGTAACGGACGTCGCGCAAAACGTCGCAGCGGCCCCAGCCGGCAGACCGGATACGCTGAGTCCGACTCCGCTACTGAAGATCCCGCCCGACGAGTTGACATTGATGGTGAAGGTCGCCGCGCCACCGGGACCGACGACCTGGGTTGCGGGCGTCGCTGCAATCGTAAATGTCGCCGGAGTCATGCCGGTGCCGCTGAGGGGCACCGTCTGGGCTGACACGCTCGCATTGTCGGCGATGCTGACTGCGGCCGCGAGCGCCCCTCCAGTGGTTGGCGTGAACGTCACCGAGATCGTGCAGCTGGCACCCGCAGCCAATATGGATCCGCAGGTCGTCGTCTCGGCGAAGGCGCTGCTGCCCGATCCGGCGACTGTAATGCTTGTGATGGAAAGTGTTGCTCCCCCGGGATTGCTGAGCGTGATGGTCTGCGCTGTGCTGCTGCTGCCTGCGTTCTGGCCGGCGAAGATGAGCGAGGCGGGTGATAGAACAACTTGCGGGACCGGCGCGGGCATGCCGGTCCCGCCAAGAGTTGCGGACTGTGGTGAACCTGTGGCGTTGTCCACAACCGAAACCGCAGCGGTAAAACTCGATGCGGAAAGTGGCGAGAAGGTGACCGAGATGGTGCAGCCGGCGCTGGCGGCCAGGGTTGCGCCGCAGGTATTCGTCTCGGTGAAATCGGCTGGGTTGGCGCCGGCAATCGAGATGCCTGTGATGTTGAGCAAAGCGTTGCCGGTGTTCGACAGCGTCAGCACCTGCGCGGTTGAGGTGCCGCCCACGTTGGTGCCAGGAAAACTGAGACCGGCGGGGGTAAGGCTTGCGATGGAAGCAGGGACAGCTGCGCCCGAGCCGGTAAGGGCTGCGGTTTGCGGTGAACCGGAGGCGCTGTCGGCGACCGAAAGCAAAGCGCTGAAGTTTGTGACTGTGGCCGGGGTGAAGGTGATGGAGATGGTGCAGGCCGCCGATGCAGCCAGCGTGGTCCCGCAGTTGTTTGTCTGTGCGAAGTCGGTGGGATTGGCGCCAGTGATGGAGATGGCGATGCCGGTGAGTACCGCGTTGCCGGTATTCGACAGAGTGATATTCGAAGGCCCGCTGGTCGTATTCACCGTCTGATTGGCGAAGGGAATTGAGGCTGGCGAGAGCGATGCTGCCGGCGCGGAGGCGGCCACGCCCGTGCCGTTAAGGACGATCGTCTGCACCGTCCCGCCGACGTTCAGGGCATTGTCGGTGAGCTTGAGCGTTCCGCTGATACTGCCGGTGGTCGCGGGGGTGAAGCTGATGGGCAGCGTACATGACTCACCCGCTGCCAGCGTCGCAGAGTTAAACGAGTGCTCCGGCAGACGCTTTCTGGCGGCACATACGCCCAGAGCGTGTCCTGCTTTTGTTTGTCAGGCGTCCCGGCGAGATCATCAGCTTTAGCGTATTGTGCACCCGTCCTGTGCTCACCACGCTGAAGTATGGAGACTGCTGCAGATCGATCTGGAGGACTTTGTTCAGCGTGTGATCGAAGTCAGCATCGCCCGTCGAGTTTTCCAGGTCGGCGATCACCGTATCGATATGCGGATAGAGTTGCGGCCGTCTGAGGTCGACGGCAATCCATATACTCGCGGCGGCAATCGTCAGATGGGGCAGCCGGCCGATGTGCGCCTGACCGACCAACTTGCTCGCGATGTCTGCGTGCGCGTGAATGGGCAGATGTTTCTGACGCCCAGCATTGCCAGCCTGGACGGGCACTACTTGATCGCTTTGCTTGCTAACGATTGCACGGATGGTCACGCGCTTTCGGCGCGGCGCAAGGAGGTCGACTCTAAGCGCGACGTTCTATCCGCGTTCAGCGAGATGCTCTCGTCTGTACGGCGCGATGCCGGTGAATCGCGGGCGTCGCTGCGCAAGTTCGACAAACCCTTCTTTGAGGAGAAAACGTCATCCCTTGAGGCGCTTAAAGCCTACTCGGAGGCGGAGTGCATGGGCGACGCCGGAAACTACAAAGACTCGGTCGCGCTCTTTCGCCATGCCATCGAACTTGATCCGCAGTTCACGATCGCGTACGCGGACATGGGCAGTATGTGTTACAACCTCGGCGACGCCGAGTGCTCGAAGACCGCCACATCAAAGGCGTACGCGCTACGCGACACCGTAAACGAGCGGGAACGGTTTTATATCGAAATGCGGTATGCGCAGAGCATCACCGGAGACCTGCACGCATTGCTGCAAAGCCTCCATGAATGGACTGCGCTGTACCCAGAGGACAATCTTGGGCTTGCGGACCTGGTGAACTTTGAGACTTGGACAGGACAGTATGCGCAGGCCGCCTCGGATGCCGAGACGTTGCGTGATCTAGAAAGCCGACGCAATATCTACAACGGCATCACGCTGGAGATTGAAGCGCGCGCCTATTATCACGCACACATGCCGGACAGGTTACGCGCAACCCTATGCGATGGCCGTGGAGCACAAGGCGGACGACGCGGCAATCCATGGACTGCTGCTCGAACTTGCTGCGAACGATGGCAATCAACCCGGTGTCGATGCGCAAACTGCCTGGGCGCGTGGAACCCCGAACGAGGCGCATGTGCTGCAGGTAGCCGCGTTGGCCGCACTGGCCGCGGGGCAGGCTCGCCGCGCAGAAACGCTCTTCGATCAAGCGACAACTGCGGCAAGGCGAGACCACCTCGCGGATACACTTCTCGATCTGGATGACTATCATGCTCGCTTGCTGGCAGAAGTGGGGCTGAACGAGCAGGCACGAGAACTGTTGGCGACGCTACCGCCCAACGATCCGTCCTTGGACAAGGCATTCGCAGAAGCGGAGTTGGGCCTGGCTCGGCAGGCATTGGACGAATCGAAGAAGCAACTGGCCACAGCGCCGACTGACACTTTGATGGCGATGGAGTATGTCCCTTCGGTTCAGGCGGAGGTGGCGCTGCGCGATGGCAGACCAGATGAGGTGATCCAGTTGCTGCAGGCGGCATCTCCGTATGAGCTCCGTGACCCGACAGTGCCGTATCTGCGCGGACAGGCGTACCTCGCGGCGCACCGCGGGAAAGAGGCGGCCGCAGAGTTCAGCAAGATTGCTGAGCAACCATGGACCGCCGATCCGCCCGCTCCGTTGATAGAGCTGGCCGAACTGGGACTGGCGCGATCGTTAGCGCAACAGGGATTGATCGAACAGGCGACCGAGCGCTATCGCCGCTTCCTGACCGCGTGGAACGATGCGGACCCGGAACTTCCTGTATTGATGCAGGCGAAGGCTGAGTTGGCACGACTGAGCCCGGCGCCTCAAGTCAACAGGCGATGATATTGAAGCGTTGCGACCGCTTCCGGGTCGCTTTCCGCGCCGTAGTAGACCGAGATTATGTCAAGCGGGGTATTATGGGACATGCGGGGCCCCGGCCGCCAGGTAGCGCAGGGCGCTGAGGCTGGGCAGAAAGAAATATCCACCACCGCGTACGGTCACGAACTGGGGCAGGTCCATGATGAGTTTGCGCGGACCGGTTTGCTGCGGCAGGGAGAAGGTATTGGTGAAGGGGCAGCCTTGAATGGGCTCGCGATTTCCCAGCAGCGGGTCGCTCTCTTCGGTCAGCGCGTCGAACTTTGTGCCCATCACCCATGCATTCTGCACAAACTCAAACTGGCGCAGTATGTTCGCCGCGATGCAGATGAAATGGACGCCGTGTTCCCCTGTATCCGGATTGTCGGCGATGGCCTGTTGTGCCGTGAGCGCAGGCCCGTATTCCCGCCCGCGCCTGAGCACGCGATGAAAACGTGTCGAGGCGATCACGTCATCGCGAAGCCTGGGATTGTCGAAACCCAAGGTGTGGAGCAGGCGCGCGAAGAGGCCAGTTGAGCCGGGCGGGAGGTCGGCGTTGCGGGGGTTGCCACGGCGGATGTGTGCACCGAACGGGCAACGAATGCCGTCAGGGTCCGAGTCGTAGGTGAAGTGATTCTGCGACGCAGTCTTCGGATCAGTTCCTTCGATGGGTTGAGCTACCGCTGGAAGCAACGGATCGCCGTTTGCCTTGCGGCCCACCATCGAGCTGGCGAGATTTTGCCGCACCTGTGGGTCGGAACCGGCCTGGCGATCGAGAAATCTCCAGAAACCGCGGACATCCTGCTGCAGTTGCCGGAAGACGAGGTAAGTACCATTCCGTCCGAGGTCCCGCTTGCCCGGCGCGTCTTCGGCAGAGGGAAGAATCGATCGCGCGGGTTCGTCGTTGTTGAGCAGCGGCCGGTCGGTGTATTTGCAGTATTCGTTGGGGTACCCGAGCAGGAATTCGCCCAGCGAGAGCAGGTTTCCGTACTCGAGTTGATCGCCCTTGGGCATGCGCTGGCGCTTCCAGTCGGGCGTGGGCTGGCTAATGCCATCCGTGAACCCAAATGGCTCCGTGCCGAACAGGTTCGACGTCGGCAGGCAGTCCAGTATGGAGAAGGCCGCGTTCCACCGCTCGTCCTGAATCGTCTGCCTGAACGTTTCGAGTAAGCCCTTCTGCGTGTAGAGCATCGCAAGAACGTGAGGCACCCTGCCCGCTGAGCCCCACTGCCAGTTTTGCGGCGAGTTGGCGCCCACGTCCCCGAGCCTGCGCGAGCGGCTCTCCTGGCCCGCGATGCCAGAGAGAAACTCGTCGGAGAACCCTGCCATGACTTCAGCCGCCACACCAAGCGCCTGCAAGCCCTCGCACGTGAAGGCTACCTGAAGCGCGGTTTTCGGCGGCTGGCTCAACTCCACCGCTGTCGCGATTGGGGCCGTGGACAGCCACGACCGGGCAGCGTGCGCATCGCGGATATTAAGCAGTAGGAAGCAGGCTTCCGTGAGTGATCCGTACCCGAAACGCACCAACCCCTGAATGTCGTCGTAGTCGACAGTGGGAGAACTCATTTCTTTTCCGTTCATAAGCAAACTCCGAAGTGCAATATCCCGGCCGCGACCTGCATCAGCGTGGCTTAGAGAAGCTGAAGCCATTCCTGAAGTTCCGCGGCCGACATGGATGCCTGCTCGAGGCCCTGACGGATGAGCGAATTTCGGTGCAGATCATGAGCCGTCAATCCTGGATAGGCTTTGTACCAAACCTGCGTCGGCATCTGGTGCCGGCGGAGGAAATCCTTGAAGTGCTGCTCGTCTTTGGCCCCGTCGAGAATCAGCCAGTTCGTCCGCGGGTATCCGATCCCGCCGGAGAAGACGACATTCAAGCCAAAGCCAACCTTGTTGATGAAGTCGTCCATGTAACTCTCCAGGCTGCCGTCGTAGTTACTGGCGAAGATGACGCGCTTGCCACTATCGAGAAAGACCCAGCGGGCAAAATGAATTGTAGTGACGCGGGCAAGTCTGCCGCGGTTGAAGATATGACGTGCGGTGTAGTCGATGACGATAAGAACCGCAGCGATGGTGAGACGGCGAAATATGCCTGGCTTCAGACTGCCCATGGCGCTGAACTGGTTCGTCACATCCCGGTCTTCGATGGCAGCTAGCTGGTCGGCGTGGGCCCGATTGACACGCGGCGCGATCACCGGATCGGATTTCTCGCGGCGTCGAAGCTGTATGAGAAAGATGGGGAGATAGAGCAACAGGAGCGGAAGGAACAGGAGCGTGAGCGCCGGCAGGGCCAGGAGGTTGAAGAAGTTTCGCAGGCGCCACCTCAGTGGTGTGGGTGCTTCCGGCGTCAGGGTGATGTTGCCGGACTCACGCTCGTCTGCGATGAATTGCCGTAACGCATCCCTTACCTTGGGGGGCGCCAGAGCGCGAAGCGAGGCGGAGTTTTGCTCAAGAAAGCTCTCCATCAGCTGACGAAGCGCCTCTTCCTCGCGCACCTGCCTTACCGTTCTCCCGACCCAGTTCACATAGTTGGCCGCCGGCGCGACATTTTGGGACTTGAGCCACGCAAGCA
The DNA here is from genome assembly GCA_963764735.1 of uncultured Acidobacteriaceae bacterium. Lineage (GTDB taxonomy): Bacteria > Acidobacteriota > Terriglobia > Terriglobales > Acidobacteriaceae > Edaphobacter. The sequence goes on along the minus strand of CAVXTS010000002.1, from coordinate 1,465,502 downwards.
GGTCTGCGTCGGGTTGGTACTCTTTGCATTGCGAGAAGATGTGGCGCAATCCGTCTCCGGCGAGGTGCACCAATTCCGCAAGAAATGCATCTGCGGTGCCGTCGAGGTCGCCCAGGAGCGCAAGGTAGGTGGGGTAGTCCACGCGAGGGAGGCCATAGACCGTTATGTCGTCCAGCGTCCCGTCGTCGAGAATTACGAACCGTGCGAAGTGGAGTTGCTCCAACCTCGCGAATGGGACCAGGGAATTCAGCGGGTCGACGCTGCCCGGCTCGCGATTCATTGAGGCGAGCAAACGGCGAAGCTCCGCTTCCCGCTCGGGTATGATCGTTGCCAGAATCATGACGCTGGACTGAGGAGTCATCGCGCCTACTCGAAGACCTCCTCTCCAGTCGGTTCGTAAAGGGGGACGCCATTCATCGAATGGCGCAGTTTCGACAAGGTGTTATACATCCGAAGCCGAGCCCTACTTTGGTTGCCAAGCGGACGATGCTCGGCGATGCAGTGCCACGGATTGTAGGAAAGCAGCCGTGCGAAATCCAGCTGCGCGGGCGAATCGAACTTCTGGCGGGGAAGAAGCAGGGTGGCCGCGGAGATGCGCGGCGAAAGTTTTTCCGGCCACAGCACAGCATTGTTCTCCAGCGGCATCAGGTGTGGGTCCGTCTGCAATTGCAGGCGGATATCGAATTCGACATCCCCCTGGCCCAGACTAGCGACCATGGCATCGCGCAGATAGTTGTCCGGAGGGCGCAGAGGCAGCCGCGGGATTGGAGTGCGCCGCGTCGATTTCGGCCAGACCGAGTATTGCATGGCCTGACCTTCGCCGAGAAGATATGGAACGCAACTGAAGTACGGCGCCTCCAACGGGCTGCTCTGAGTCTTGGTCCATAAGGATTGCATCACGAGGTCGAGGATGTGCGATCGATGGAAGTTGAGGAAATAAAGGATGGTTGCGTTCTTCACGCTTTGGACTTGTAACTGAGCGTTCGCGATCGTGTCCGGCGTTACAAACGTAGGTGTGGAAACGCCGAACATGTCCAGGGTCGACTTTTCCTCCTCCATGAGCTTCGGGCCGGGTACACGCATCAGTTTGATGCTGATGCTCATGAAGCCGACGTCGTCAATGTCTGGCGTGATGTAAGGCCCAGGCCCGGAGAAACGCACCCAGGCGGGAAACGTGCGCGGCTCGGCGTAAATTCCGTGGCGCAGTTCCGCGGGCAGATTGTCGTGGACGATAAACTCGCCGCGCACGATGCCGTGAGTTTTCGTATTGCCGCCACGCTCGAACTTCCCAGGCTTCCACAGCAGGCCCATCTGGGTTCGGAAGCTGTCGATGATCGAGTCGAGGTATGCCTCCTCATCGGGGAGCAGCTTCTCCTCGGCGATCTTGAGGCCGTCGTTGGGACGGCGGCTGTTGATCAGTGCCGTTACTGCGCGCGCGATGGGGTCGCGCAGCACGGCATCGAACGCCGGGCGGAAGAACGGATCGAACCGGCGCTCCAGATGCATAAACGCAATGGAGGCGTTGGACAACCAGTTCGGCAGGGCTGAGCCGGTATTGGCCTTTGGGATAGGGCGATCGGGATTGGACTCCGTGGTCATCCGACCGGGAATTGCAGCGCGAAGTGAATCGTCCGGGTCTGCTTCCAATACACCAGGCCGAGATAAAGCCCAGGAGCGATCAGTCGGATCTCATCGCGGACGTGCATGGCTGCGATCGATGTCTTGGAGTAGTCGAGCACGATGCACTCCTTGTTATCGAACCAGCTCGATCCCTTGTAGACTTCGGCCACAATCGCGTCTACCCCAAACACGGAGATGCGATTCGTCAGCGTACCGTGCACAGCGTCAAAGTTCTTGCCTTGCCAGGCAAAGATGTTGATCAGCGACGCGATCTCGGCGCAAAAGACGGTCCCGCCTGCTACGATCGCGGTTCCCTCGGCTTCGCCATTGGGGATATCGCCAGCTGGGCTGCTGGAGAAAAGGTCGTCGAGCTCCTTTTGGGACATCGAAAGGAGTTGCTGCGCCGTGTAGGCCATTGCTCACTCTCCTGAATTTTGGTCGGTCGGCCTTGAGTGAATTCGACTGATTGGCCTGGAAGCATTTTGCCTGGGAATGGAGCTTACTATCGGCGCGGGCTGGGGTTTTGTCAACGGATGCGGCCGAAAAATCGGTAAAAATTCGCGGACACATGAGGATCTGCGGCTTGCCAATTGCGAAAGCGATCCACCAACCCACTATCGCGGACTGGCCGAACGTTTCGCGTCCTGAAGAATCACATCTGCCGCCTTCTCGCCGATCATATAAACAGAGCTGGCAATGAAAAACCCCGGAATACGGGGGAATACGGAAGCATCCACCACGCGCAGTCCACTTGTCCCGTGCACCCGGAAGGCGCTGTCCAGGACGCCGTTCGCTTCGCGCGGCCCGATGGCGCAAGTGCAGGAGGCGTGATGGCCCCATGCGTGGGTGCGCACAAAGTCCTGCAACTCCTCATCCGATTGCGCCTTTTCCCCTGGCAGCACCTCCTCGGCAATCAGCCCTTGCTCTCTCAGCTTCGCGGCGACCCGGCGCACAAAGCGTATGCCATCCACAACGGAATCGAGGTCCTGATCCATATCCTTCGTGCCTTCCTGAAAGTAGCGGAAGTTCACCTGCGGCAAATCACGCGGATCGCGCGAACGCAGAGTCACCTCGCCGGCACGGTTGTTCGTATGCGCTTTTAGGACGGCCCAGGTCAGGTAATTCAGCTCTTCCACAAAGAGGCGAGAGTAGTTGGGAAAATAACCTTCGAATCGGCCCAGGAAGGCCACGCAAAAAAGATCCGGGAGCGGGCGTTCGGGGGCGGATCGTTTGAACATGGAAAGTACCCCCGCATTAGTGATGTAGGGCCCCTTCCGACTCTGTTTCCATTCATAAAACTGAGGGTCGCTGGGGTCGAACTTTGCTCCATCGAAGATGTGCCAGCGTTCAAAGTCCATCCGGTTGACGACACCGACTTCGTAACGGTCCTGCAAATTTTTGCCTACGCCGGCCAGGTCCACCCGAAGGTCTATCCCTAGTCGCTGCAACTCGGCTGCCGGTCCGATTCCCGAGAGCATGAGCAATTGCGGCGTATTGAAGGCGCCTCCAGACAGAATGATCTCCCTGGAGGCGAACAACTGGCGAATTTCCGGGATCGAATCACTTGGCCGGGCATGGGCGCGGTAGAGCCGCTCCCCCCGCATATACTCGACGCCGATGGCCCGTTGTGTCTCGTCGAAGAGCACGCGCGTGGCTAGCGCATTCAGCTCAATCCTGAGCCGGTCAGGGTGTTTGCATGCAACCTGCAGGACGCGTTCGCGCGAGCCCGTGCGCGCGTGGTTACGGGTGGTGAGAGGTGTGTAGCGAATGCCGAAGGAGTTCTCCAGCACCGTGCGCCAGTCGTTGGGGTCCAGTTCGCTCTCCACCAGCCAGCGGGCCCGTTCGGCAACGTGGCCGATGTCCTTAATGGCGGCCAGAGCACAGTCGAAGATCGTCCGGAGCAGGTCGCGGTTGCCGACTGAGACCATGGGTATTGCTTTTTCGGTCTGCAGCCAACCGTTGAAGCCGTGGCGTGTGGGGTTGATCCCGAGTTTGGCAAGCCAGCGATAGACCCCACGATGCCGACACCTTTCCAGGCGTTGGAAATAGCCGCGCATGTGGCTGGAATTCCACGACGAGTCGCCAGTGAGGGTCGCAATGTCATCCCAGTCGGCGTCGTGCGGATAGACCATGATCATGGCGTTGTGGGCGGTGCATCCGCCCAGCGTGCCGGCTCGCGGATAGAGCACGCCGTCGACCCGCTGGCCGTTCCATTCCTCGCGATAGTTAGGATCGCGGCGCTGTAACTGGTCGTCGCTGTAATGGCGGACAAAGAAGTCCCACTTCATGGCCTCGTTCTCAGAGGCGAACGGGTGGAAACAGGGAACGTCGTAGTCGAATGGCAATCGGTTGACGCTCGGGTTGACCGCATCGCCGCCGTTCAACTTGCGGGGATCGCCGCCTGCTTCAAGCAGGATTACGCTGTGGCCGGCCTCAGCAAGCCGAGCAGCCACCGTTCCGCCGCCGGCGCCTGAGCCAACGACGATATACTCGCAATCGGGCTGCCGTGCACTTTCTGTCACGTTGTCCCTATCCAAAAATGCAAAGCACTTCACGACGAAACTGCTGTCGTATCAGCCCAGTGTCTAAAGCGATGCCGCGATTAAAAATCCGTTTTCTTGACTAAATATTCCCCAAGCCCTAATGCCGGGCGTTACAATTCTGGCCACGATCATATCTTTTTCTGTTGCATTCGTGTTCTTTTGACCCCAGGGCCTGACATCGTTTGAACTTTCCGCCTGAGAGGAAATGTCATGAACCAGTCAAGATGCCGGTCGGTTGGGCTCTGCGGACTCCTTCTGTGTCTGAGCCTGACCGATTGCCATAAAGGACCCCTGCCCGGAGAAGTCAAGGATGAAGCATTACTGGCCGGACGGGATGTTTCTTCATTTCCCGCGGCCAGTGAAGACTATTACCACGACATGGACGGTGGAGTCGCTCTGACGGCGGACGAGATCAAGGGCCGCAACATGTGGATCACATGGACCGGCGGCGACGACAAGATGTGGGACACGCTAACCACGACAAGTTTTGGCACCGTCGATCTGCTCAAGACGCTTTCGTCCTATCCAGGACTAAAGGCCAAGCGCGGCAACCGCTGGACTTATCTCGGACTCGTGAATGAGCCATGCTTCAAACAGGCTACCGGTCCCGATCCAAGCCGCTACGGCCTGTGGCTGGATACCCGCGATCCAAGCTGCCCGGCAGACCCGTTCGAAGACGAGGCGAAGTACCCCGGAGTCAAGATCGGCGCGCGCGGAAAGAACATTCCTGTCGGTTCCTATTACGGATATGCCAGCGGCGTGGTTGGGCTTCGACTGTTTCCCAATCCCGCCTTCGACGCCGCCGCAGCTAAGAAGTGGGACCCGGTGAGGTTCTACAGCGACCCGACTTACTACAACGACAAGAACCTGGTGAGGCCCTATCGAGTAGGTATGTCCTGCGGCTTCTGCCATGTGGGACCAAGCCCTACTTCGCCACCGACAGACCCTGAGAGTCCCAAGTGGGAGAACCTGAGTTCCATCGTGGGCGCGCAATATTTCTGGACGGACCGCATTCTCGCCTGGGAGTCGGACACCAGCAGCTTTCCAGTTCAGATCTTCCAGACGTACCGGCCTGGCACGCTCGACACATCGCTGATCTCCTCGGACAATATCAACAATCCGCGCACCATGAACGCCTTCTACGGGCTGGCCGCCCGCATGGCGGAAGCCAAGCGCTGGGGCACGGAGACGCTAACCGGTGGCAATCTGAACAATAAGCAGCTGAACGACTTCATCCATGAAGGGCCGTTGACGGAGTTTTTTCATCCGCCGAATACTGTGCTAACGCCTCGAATCCTGAAGGACGGATCGGACTCCGTGGGAGTTCTCGGGGCGCTGAACCGTGTCTACATAAACATCGGACTGTTCAGCGAAGAGTGGCTCCTACACTTCCGGCCCCTGGTCGGCGGCGCGCCGATCACGCCGATCGAGATAGCGGTGGCGAACAAGAACTCGGTCTACTGGGGGGCTACGGAACAACAGACGCCGGACGTGGCCCTATTTCTGCTGAAGAGTTCCACGAGCCACCTGCTGAAGGACGCGCCCGGTGGGGAGGCCTATCTTACCAAGAACGCTGCGCTGCTTCAGCGGGGCAAGATCGTCTTTGCGGAGCGCTGCGCACGATGCCATTCCAGCAAGATTCCTGCGCCGGCCGCCGGGCTCGATCCGGGTGGATGCTCGGGCAAGGACTACATGGACTGCTGGAACAAGTATTGGGCCTGGACCAAGACGGAAGACTTCAAGTCGAAGATGCGGGCAATCGTGATGCAGCCGGATTTCCTGAAGGATAACTATCTATCCACGGACCAGCGCGTACCCGTCACACTGCTGCAAACCAACGCCTGCAGCCCGCTTGCAACGAATGCAATCGACGGGAATATTTGGGGCGACTTTTCGTCGCAGACGTACAAGGATCTTCCGTCGGTTGGCAACATTACGGTCTATCAACCCTTCACGGGCGCCGCGAGCACCTACACCATGCCGGCAGGTGGGCGCGGCTACACGCGTCCGCCGTCCCTTATCAGCGTGTGGTCTACGGCGCCGTATCTGCTCAACAACAGCGTTGGAAACTTTAATCCGGATCCCGCCGTTGCAGCGCGCATGGGCTCCTTCCAGGATGCGATCGAGAAGATGCTGTGGCCGGAGAAGCGCGACAAAGATTCTGTTCTTGGCGACAAGATTCCAGGCATGATCGACCGTACCACCGAGAGAAGCTACATCCGCATCGCGCCTGGATACCTGCCCGACTACTTAAGGCCGTTGCTGGGCACGGGTCAACGATTTCTGCCGTGGTTGTTCAAGGACGACTCAGTCGTGCTTGGACCTATACCCAAGGGAACGCCGGTCGAGTTGCTGTCAAACATTGACCTATTGGGAGAGTCGACTGCTCCGGCAGATGAGTTGAAGCACCAGGAGCAGGTGTTGACTCTACTGCTGAAGATGAAGCATGACCTGGCCGCATTGCCGGCCAACGCTACCGACCAACAAGCCGATCAGGTGTTTGCTAATCTTGTGCCGGGGCTACTGGAGCTAAGTAAATGCCCAGATTACATCGTCAACCGGGGCCATTATTTTGGCACCAGCTATTTCCAGGAGGAGCCGGGACTGAGTGATGACGACAAGCGCGCTCTGATCGAATTCCTGAAGACCTTCTAGACTCGCTCCTGGTCATAGGACGATGCGTGTGTCGCTGGAGCGGTTCGCCGTTCCGAGTGATGATGCCATGAGAAAAGGGTTGCTCTCCGCGGGCGTGCTGATTGTGATCGTGGCTTCGCTTGCGCTGTGGCATTCTCGCCCACGAAATACCGCCGTTATCGACGACGCAAAAGCGGCCGGTAAGACCGCTGCCGATTTTCCCGCAACCGACTCGCGGGCGTTCGATGAGATGGACGGCGGTCGACCTCTAACTGAGGACCAGCGCAAGGGTCGCAACACCTGGCTGCTGTGGACAGCCGGCGACCAGGTGTTCTGGGACTACATGGCGCAGCACGGCGGCGGCCTCGGCGACCTGCTCAAGGCGATCGACTCTCGTCACCACAACACCAGATTCGCTGACATGGGCTTGATCAACCAGCCGGGCATGCAGCAGGCGTCCCAGGCAGACCAGTTCGGCGTGTGGCTGGATACGGGCCCGCAGGAAGCCGGCGTGGACAACGCTGTGTACGGAAGACCATCGGGCATCATCGGGCTGCGGGTTTATCCGAATCCGAAGTTTGACGAGGCCGCCCGCAAGCGTTGGGATCCCGCCCGCTACTACAGCGATGCGGCGTATTCGACTGATCCCGCACTGGTGCGTCCGTATGTGGTCGGGATGTCGTGCAGCTTTTGCCACGTGGCGTTCAACCCGCTGAAGCCACCGGCCGATCCGGAGAAGCCGGCGTGGGGGAACCTGTCGGCCACCATCGGAAACCAGTACATCAACGCCGGCGGTATCTTTGGTGTGGTTGCCCCTCCGAATAGCTATGCCTACCAGGTGTTCCACTCGTGGGCGAGGGGAACGATTGACACGTCCTTCCTTGCAACCGACAACATTAACAACCCAAGCAAGATCAATCCGATTTACTCGATTGCTGCACGCATGACAGTCGCCCACCAGGAAGATATGGCGGGCGGAGCGCTAAATTTTCCCGGTGAGCAAGCCCGGATGGCAGTGCCGCACATTCTGAAGGATGGCGCTGACTCAGTGGGCGTCATCGGCGCGCTAAGCCGCGTCTATGTCAGCATTGGCGAGTTCAGTCAGCAATGGTTAAGCGACCACAACGTGATGGTTGGAGGCACGCCACAACACGCTTTTAGCGTGCTCCAGGCGCAACAAAACTCAACCTACTGGCAAGCCACTGCGCAACGTCTTCCCGACCTCTCTGCTTTCCTGCAAACGATGACTGGCCCTCGCCTTCAGGACGCACCGGGAGGCTCGGCGTTCCTGGCGCGAGATCCTAAGAAATTGCAGCGAGGCAAGATTGTCTTCGCGGAGAACTGTGCCCGCTGTCACTCAAGCAAACAACCTCCAGCCGGTTCCACAGCGACGCAGGAAGAGTATCTCGACTGGATGCGCCGCGAAGTTCAGCAGCCGGATTTTCTTGACAATAACTTTCTCTCCACGGAGGAGCGCATTCCCGTCAACGTCGTCCAGACCAACGCCGCGCGCGCCCTGGCCACGAACGCCATCAGGGGCAACGTCTGGGACAATTTCTCCTCCGAGACTTACAAGACCCTGCCGTCTATAGGCAAAGTGCAGGTCCAACAGCCGATCGACGGATCTGCCTACAGTTTTCCTGTGGCGGGCGGGGGGGCCGGCTATTATCGCGTGCCATCGCTTATTGGGATCTGGGCCAGCGCGCCCTTACTGCATAACAATTCGGTGGGCGACTACAACGGTGATCCGTCGGTTGCTGGCCGAATGAAGGCGTTCAACGATGCAATGACGAAGCTGCTCTGGCCGGGGAAACGACGAGGCCTCGACTCCATCGCACGAACCACGATGGAGAGCTATATCGAGATTCCCGCTTCCTTTGTACCGAGCGAACTGCAATCGGCAACCAAGAACGGATTCCTGCGAGTTGGCCCCATACCCAGTGGAACACCAGTCGATCTGCTGGCTAACGCCGACCTGGATCTGTCCAGCCCCTCCAAGGTCGTCGCCCTCGTCCAACTGATTGGAAAAGTGCAGGCCGATCTTGGCGAGATCGAGTTGCGCCACTTGAACCAGGATGAGTCGAGAAAGGTCCTGGAAAATCTCGTCCCTGATCTTCTGAAGATCAGCAAGTGTCCGGATTTTGTGCTCGACCGGGGCCACTATTTCGGGGCCGATTTGCCCGACAAGGATAAACTGGCGCTGATCGAATTCCTCAAGACGTTTTGAGCGTTGCTATCGGGTGTTTGGGAGTGTCACGGGAAGTCCGGACGTTTTCGCAGGCGGGAGTCTCACATGCCTGTTACCTGCCCTCGTTCCGAGCATTTCGGAGACTTCGCGAATGCGCGAAGGGTCCACAGGTCCTACCAGAAATACGCGGCTTCGACCTTTGGCGGCGATGAGCGGCCGTCGATGATCTCTGTGCTAAGGACGAATTCCATGTTCTGGGCCGCCCAGTTGCCGGGTGCCTGACTCTTGATCGAGTCCATCTCGCCGGCTTGTGTAAGAAACTCGCCAGCGGCAACCGTCCCACCGCGCGCGATGCCGGCCGCAACCACTGCCCATTCGCCGGTGTTCGCATCCCGGAAACGGGCAACGATCGCATAGTCACGATAGTTGTTGGTTGACTGCTGCACATTGCGATCGATACTCCATCGCGTATGCTCCGCGGACTGAGTGTCCTCGATCCAAAAGTGGGTCATCTGTGGATCGTTGCCAAAACGAAACCTGAGTCCGCGAGTGAGCCGCAATGTCCAGGCGTTGTCGAATGCACCTATGAAGATGGCTGGTCCGTTCCTGAGGTCGGTCAATGTGGCGGCATTCTCACCGATCAGGCTGTAACGCTGATGCCGTATGTCGAGCAAACCGGAGAGTCTAACGAGCGGCTGCAGGTCGTCGATGATTACGCCATTCATCTGCTCTTCCAGGTGTCTCTGCTGCAGAGGATCGACCGCATCGCGGAGCGTGATGCCGTCGATGCTGCTTTGCGGAAAGCAGACCGCGACAGGATTACCCGGGTCCAACACGGGGGCCCAGAAACGGTCCAGCGTTGATGGGCGCGAGTGGATCCAGGACCACGCGCCCGTGGCCAACACGACGACGAGCACGGCAGCGGCGATCAACCACGCGTTGCGGAACTTCGATGCGGCCGGCGGACGACCGGGCAGAGGAGAAGGTGCCTCACCGGCAAGGCTGGGAGCGGCAGGTTCGAACGCGGGCGGCTCCGGCGACGGGGAAAGGTCAGCCGGCAGGTGCGATTTGGGCCACTCGAAGCGGGGGACGTAGGAGCCGGGCGGCAAGGAGATGCGCAACTCGTCCGGATTGTCTGAGTCCTGGTAGTACTGCGCGATGCGTTTGCGGATCTCGGCGGCGGTAACCCGGACAATGGGGTCGGAGGTGGTGTCGTAGCCCGGGTCCCGGCCGAAGACCTCGATGCCCAGGGTGCGCTCCTTGAGGTGGTCGCCACGGCCTTCGAGTTCTTCCTGAACGATGTAGCGCAGAAAACTGGGGAAGCGCCGACTGTTGGAAAAATGAGGGTTCTCCAGCAAGCGATCCAGCTGCTGCTGGATCATTGCCCGCTGACTTTCCCCGTAAACAGTCTCCAAACTCGTCATCTACGCCGCCGCGAATCGGGGTTGGCCGGAATTATAGCCCTCCGGCAAATGGTTTGTCGCGCGAGGGCAATGGGTTTATCTTCCAATAACTTAGCCCGATCCTTATCATGATAAGAGCGACGTGACTTACCGCAAGGCCCCTATACAAGCAAAGCAGCCCGCACTATAACGGACCCGCTTGAGGCTGGTCGGTTTGATCTCGGCCGAATCTACCCGAAACGGGATGTTGTTCTCATTCCTGGAGGCAGTATATGGATCGCTTTCGCGCAGCAATGGACACGCGTAAACTTAACCGCAACCTGATTGTCCGATGCTTGTTCGTCATCTGCCTTTCTCTGGGGCTGATCTGCCACGTGGCTTGGGGTCAGGTCGGAGCGGCGGCTTTAAATGGAGTGGTTCAGGATACGACAGGTGCAGTGATTTCTGGCGCAACTGTCACCTTGCAAAACGACGCAAGCGGAATCCTGCGCACGTCCCACAGCAATGGCTCCGGTTTCTTCACCTTTGAGGCGGTGCCAAGCGGCGACTACACGTTGACGATCGGGCAAAAGGGGTTCAGCCAGCTGGTTCGCAAGGCAATCCACCTAAATCCCGGCGACGACCTTTCTCTCGCCGACCTGCGGCTTGAAGTGGGTGCAGCTACCCAAACGGTCGAGGTCAGCACAGAACTGGCCGGCCTGCCGCTCGATAGCGGTCAACTCAGCGCAACCATCAGTTCCAAGGATCTCGATCAGTTGTCCACCGTGGGCCGTGACGCGACCGAGCTACAGCGCATATTGCCAGGATTTGCGATTCGTAATCTTGGACCGCAGAACAGCGCCCCCGATTTTTCCCAGGTGCAGGTGGGCGCGCCCACGCCCTACGCCTCCAATGGAGCACCGGTTGCGGGCATCACTATCAAGCTGGATGGCGCGAACCTGACCGACGCGGGCAACATGGGATCCAATCTGCAGAACATCAACGATTCGTTCGTCAGCGAGGTGCACGTGCAGACCTCCAACTTCGGCGCCGACCAATCCAACGGGCCGGTTGTGATTTCAGGAGTAACCAAGTCGGGCACCAACACCTTCCATGGGTCGTTGTATACATTCGCGCGCACTTATCAGCTCAACTCGAACGACTGGCTTTCGAAGTACAACAACATCGCGCGACCGAATGACCGCTTTGTCTATCCCGGCGGCACCATCGGCGGACCGATCCCCGGCACCAGGAAGAAAGTGTTTTTCTTTGCCGGCGCGGAGTATGACGCGCAGCGCAATGTGTATGCATATAACAGCGCGGGCAGTGCGATCATTCACGCTCTGGTTCCGACCAAGGCGATGCGCGGAGGAGACTTCAGCGCGGCGGCACTCTCCAATTTTCTGGGACCGAACCTGACCAACGGCAATTACGGTACGTTCAACGTCGCGCCCACGGTGGGAGACAGCGGCGGAACGCTGGTCAACGGCAACATCGCGGCGTCTCTAAATCCTGGCGCCATGGCCCTGGTCAACGGCACATTGCCGCTGCCGACCCGCACGCAAACCGGCCTCGACGGCTTCAACTATGACAGCCTCGACCTGGTAAACAACAACGTCAGCCAATTTGCCGGCCGCGTGGACTACACCATCAGTCCGCGCAACCTGTTCTTTGCCCGCTACAGCTTTGAAAAAGGGAAGCAGGGGCAACCGCTGGTCCCCTACTACGAGCCCACCAGTGTAATGGGCGAGGTAAATACGCCCGGCTATGGCGTCCTGAATGATACCTGGGGGCACAGCGCTGCGGCGAATTTTGTCACAGTGCTGACGCCGACGATGACCAACGAACTCTACGCAACGCTCACCTCTTTTGTTGAGTCGTTTGATGCGCGCCAAGGCGCGGCCCTGCAGAAGGGTGCGATCAGCTATCCGTACAATGGCGCCTTCGACAATGGCGATACTCAATATCCGCAACTCGGCACATACACAACATATGGCGGCTTGCCACTGGGCCTGTGGCCCGACTACTCCAACAATCCGCTGCGGTTGAAGAAACTTCAACCCAACGTTGGTGACAATTTCACCAGGGTCTGGGGCAAGCACACAGTTGAAGTGGGCATCTTCAGCCAGCGCACCACCAACAACCAAACCGCGACGAATCCATCGACCAACGGCATCGTTCAGGACTACTACTATGGCGGAGCCGGCAGCTATTTTGCCGACTACAACGGAACCTATCCTGACGGCTCGCCTGCGTACGGCAACCCGCACTTCAACAGCGGCAACGCCCTGGCGAACTTCTTTGAAGGGCAGATCCAGGATTGGCATCAGCAGAACTTCAATCCATACACTGATCTCTACTTCTGGAACACCGATTTTTACGGCCAGGATCAGTGGCGTGTGAAGTCAAACGTCAGCCTTACCTTCGGCGTGCGCATTACCAAGCTCGGCGCATGGCAGGATGCTCATGGAGTCGGCGCCGCCATCTGGAACCCAACTCTGTATACGTCGGCGTACAACGCGACGACGAATCCGTTGCCCGGAATCACCTGGCATTCGAACACTGCATCGGTTCCGAACTCCGGCACTTCCTCGCCCCCGTTCTATTTTGAGCCGCGCGCCGGGTTCTCCTGGGATGTCTTTAGCGACGGCAAGATGGTGGTCCGCGGCGGCGCGGGCATCTACCGCTTCCACGATTCGGTCGTCGACGTGACCAGCGAGTTTGCGGAGGCGGAGAATGTGCGCTACGCGGACCTGCAGGGATTCGGTGACAACACACTGGAAGGTGTCAACACGCTTCATCTCAATCCGAGTACTTACGGCAACACCGGGCTGGGCAGCACGGAGACCTACATCTCGCCGGCGACCGTATACGGTCTCGACCCCACCAACAACAAAGAGCCGGTCACCAATAACTACAGCCTCAGCATTTCGCGGCAGATGCCTGGCAATTGGATTTTGCAGGTGTCGTACGTGGGCAACAACAGCAATTCGCTAATGGACAACGGCACAACCCAGGCTGTGGTTCTCGACAACGTCAACGCGATCCCGGTCGGGACTTTGTTCACGGCGGCGGCAGCGGCAGCCATCAACGCAAAGGCGCCCGGGGCATGCAATGCAACTGGATGCACGCCTGCCCAGGCGGCAAGCCTCGATAACATTTACAATTATCCGGGCGACAAGTCGATCCAGAATGCGCGGCCGTATCCCAACTACAGCCAGATCCTGGTTCCCGAACACAACACCTACGCCAACTACAATGGGTTCCAGTTCGAAGCGATCAAGCAGATCGGTCATCTGAACTTCAACGCGAATTACTCCTTCTCCAAGGCGCTGGGCATTTTGGGCTCGTCGGCGGACTTCAACTATACGGCAGGCGTTGATCCCTTCAACCTTGGCAACAACTATGGGCCGTTGAACTTTGACCGCAGCCAGGTGCTTAACCTCAGCTACTCGTATCAAACCGGGAAGTTCACGCAGGAACGGCTGCTGGGCGGCTTCATCAACAACTGGCTGATCTCGGGCATCACCAACATCCAGAGTGGTCCCGACATGCAGACCGGCGTCAGCTTTTCGCCCGGGTACTATCTGCAGGGGGTCATTACCAACGGCGGAAACCCGTACAGCGTGGAATCACAGTCCATCCTGGGGACACCGGACGTCAACCTGCAGCCGGTGCTCACCTGCAATCCGCGGTCGAACCTCGGATCGCATCAGTACCTCAACCCCTCATGCTTCGCGCTGCCGGCGATTGGAACCAATGGCCCCTACATCGAGCCCTACGCGCACGGCCCCGCATTCTTCAACTCAGACCTTGCTCTGGAGAAGGGCTTCAGCATTGGTGGAGAGCGACGTGTGCGGTTCCGTTACGCGGCGTTCAACTTCCTCAATCACCCTCTGAACAGCTTTGGCACCGGGTATGCGTCGCAGACCACGCTGCAATTGAGTGGCGCAACTCCGGCGACTGCAACCTACAATCCGACCGAGGGCTTTGGCTCTGCTCCGCTGAAACTCGGCCGCCGCCTCTCCGAGGTGTCACTCAAGTTTGACTTCTGAACCGTGAAGGCCGCGGTGCGGTTTCTTCTCGCCGCGGCCGTCTCTCCCAAGCTTTCATCCGTTGGTCGGCATTCAGACCGCGATCCCTGCAATGAAATCATCCTGGAGAAGCCAATGCGCGCGCCGGCCCGTCACACCTGCCTTCTCCTCGGCCTGATTGCAACCGTCACTATTCTGTATGGGCAAATGCCTGCATCCGCGCCTGCGGGCAGTGTTTCGTTCGCCCGAGTTACCGCTGCAACGCCGCTTGCTAACGGGATTGAACTGCGCGACCGTGCATTGATCCTACGCATTACAGCGCTGCGCGACGACGTCCTACGGATTCGAGCAGGGAACGCAGCCCTCCCCGAAGATGCTTCCTGGGCGGTTCTCCCGGAAGCGCGTTCCGCCTCAGTAGCAGTCACACAGGAGAGTGACGCAACAAGCGTCGGGTTCCAGACGACAACTCTCCGTGTCACCGTCGATCGCGCGACTGGCCAAATTACAGTGCTCGATCGCGCCGGAAACATACTCCAAGAGGACGCTGAACCGATCGAGATTCAGGGCGATCATTTCCGCATTGCAAAGAAGATGCCGGCCGATGAGCACTACTTCGGGCTCGGCGACAAGACTGGTTCCTTCGATCGCCGTGACCAGGTGTTCCGCATGTGGAATACCGACGCTTATGGGTGGCAGGAATCGACTGACCCGCTCTACAAGAGCATCCCGTTCTACCTCAGCTTCCGCGCAGGCGTCTCGCTTGGCGTCCTCATCGATAACACCTGGCCATCCTCTTTCGATTTCGGCAAGACACGAAGCAACACATTGCAATACAGTGCGGAAGGCGGCCCTGCGGACATCTATCTGCTCTACGGACCATCAGCCAAACACGTTCTGGGAAGTTACGCATGGCTTACAGGTCCGACACCGCTTCCGCCGCTTTGGGCACTTGGCTTTCAGCAGTCCCGCTACAGCTACATGTCGCAGGCACGTGTGCTCGAGATTGCTGACCGCTTACGCAAAGATGGCATCCCCGCAGACGCGCTCTATCTCGACATCGATTACCAGGACAAGAACCGTCCCTTCACCGTGAACCACGAAGCCTTTCCCGACCTGGCCGGCATGGTTGCGAGGTTGCATCAGGACAAGTTTCATGTAGTCGCCATCACGGATTTGCATATCGCCTACCTTCCCGGCCAGAATTATGCTCCGTTCGACAGCGGCATAGCCGGCGATCACTTCCTGAGGAACGCCGATGGCTCGCTGTACGTCGGCCCCGTTTGGCCAGGACCCAGCGTCTTCCCGGACTTCACGCAACAGCAAACGAGGGCGTGGTGGGGTACTCTCTACGAACAATTCACAAAAATCGGCATCGATGGTTTCTGGGACGACATGAATGAGCCGTCCGTCTTCAACTCGCTGAAGACGATGCCCGACACAGTAGTCCACCACATCGACGAACCGGGGTTTTGCGCTCGTACGGCTACGGACCGCGAGATTCACAACGTCTACGGAATGGAAAACTCTCGCGCCACGTTTGATGGCCAACTCGCATTGAAGCCTGACGTTCGGCCCTTTGTGCTCACCCGCGCCAGCTACTCGGGCGGCCAGCGCTACGCTGCAACCTGGACCGGGGATGACTCGGCGACGTGGAACCATCTCCGCCTGACGACGCCAATGCTGAAGAATCTCGGCCTCAGCGGGTTCTCGCTGGCCGGCGCGGATGTTGGCGGTTACGCGGGCACCCCATCGCCGGAGCTACTTACCAAATGGATTGAGATTGCGGCCTTCCAGCCCATTGACCGCGATCACGCCGAGAAAGGCACAGGCGATCACGAGCCTTGGGCAAATGGCCCGGCGCAGGAAGACATTCGCCGGCGCTTCATTCAGGAGAGATACAAGCTCCTGCCCTACCTTTATACCGTGATGGAGGAAGGCACGCACACTGGCCTGCCGCTGCTGCGTCCGATCTTTCTTGATTTTCCGGAAGCGGCTGCGGACCGTCATCCCCTCGATGTGGATCTGAACGCATCCGGCGAGTTTATGGTCGGCTCCGATCTGCTCGTTGCCGCCCCCCCGTTCCCGGACAAGATGGACGACTTCGACGCGGAGCTGCCTTCCGCCGGCTGGTACGATTTCTGGACAGGGAAGCGCGTAGATGACGTCCACGCGCCAGGGCTTGGCGGCAGCCTGCAGTCCGACGTCGGGAAGGGCCCAGGGTTGTCCACGATACGCATTCACCCCGAATTGGCGGAGTTGCCGGTCTTCGTTCGTCCTGGGGCAATATTGCCCATCGAGCCCCCCGTGCAGAACACTGAGGAAAAGCCCTTGGGGCCGCTCACACTGCGCGTGTTTCCAGGTCCGAATTGCGCGGGAGAAATCTATCAGGACGACGGGACAAGCTTCGGATATAGGCGCGGCGAGTTTCTTCGCATGAGATTCACCTGCACGTTGTCTCCGGATAAGAAAGAAGTCGCAATCCACCTGGGCAAGCATGAGGGGGATTACCCGGCTTGGTGGAAAGAGGTTTCAGTAGAAGTGGACGGTGTCGCGAAACGGCCCTCATCTGCCACCGTGAACGGCAAGAGTGCAACTCTAAGGTCCAGCGATAGGGGGTTCATCATCATGACTCCGGACTTGGGGGAAGGACTCGATATCGTCCTCCGCCAGTGAAGCGTCGGTGAGTGGGAGAGCAGAAAACACCACGTTCGCAGCAGTGAGAGAATTCCCTACGGCTCACCCCGAATTTAACTAACGCGGGAGATCTGTCGAACTAGTGACGCGCAGTCTGGCCTGAACGCCTTCGCCGGTGCCGGGCTGACCGCCGCCCAGGGAGAGGATGTACTCACCGGCGGCGATCCGGCGCACTCCTTCCTGATCGACGCGGCCCAGGGAACGCGGATCGACCGGTATGGTCACGCGCTGGGACTCGCCGGGTGCGAGATGGATGCGAGCAAACCCAGCGAGGGATGGATGCTCAACGCCGCGATCGCCGGGAGCCTCAATGTACAACTCAGTCACTTCGTCGCCCGCGACGGGGCCGGTGTTGTGCACCTCGGCCGACAGGGAAATGGAGGCGCCTGCTGCGATGGATGCACTGGAGAGCCTGGCGTTCGAATAGGAGAATGTGGTGTAGCTGAGGCCATAGCCGAAGGGGTAAAGCACAGGCCCGTTGAAATACCGGTAGGTGCGATTGCGCATGGAGTAGTCCGTGAAATCCGGGAGATCCTTGATGTCGCGGTAGAACGTAATGGGAAGACGGCCGGCGGGGTTGTTGCTTCCTGCAAGGGTCTCGGCGATGGCGGTTCCGCCCTCTTCGCCGGAGTACCAAGCCTCGAGCACTGCATCGGCGTTTTGTTGGGTCCAGTTGGCTGCGATTGCGCTGCCAGAGGTAAGCACGACGACCAACGGCTTGCCGGTTGCCTTGACTGCCTCGAGGAGCTTTTGCTGCACGTCAGGCAGGGCGATGTCAGTGCGGTCGCCGCCGTTAAAGCCCGTCACGTGAACATTCATCTCCTCGCCTTCAAGATCCGGCGAAAGGCCGACAAATGCCACGACGACATCCGCCTGCTTTACGCTGGCGACGGCGGCATCGAGCAGGGGCTGAGCCGGCGGCAGCCATTGCAGGCTGACGTTGCGATCGAACGCGGTGCGGACGTATTCCATACGCAAGGTGTGAGGCAGCGCGTCGGCGAAGTCGATCGCGAACGACGGCTTGCGATCGTCGATGTCGTATACCAGCTCGTCGTCGAGGAAGACGCGCAGCCAATGCGCTGGGCTGCTGGACGCCGCAGTGGGCCGCGATCGATTGAAGCTGAAGACATAGTGACCCGGTCCCGGCGCGGTGAGGACGCCGGTCCAGCGGATGGAGATGCCAAGGTGTGGCAGCCCAGGCGCAGGCGATACGTGGTCCCAGTCAAAGTCGAGAGTGGGGTCGACGCGGACGACCTTCGGCGCGCCGCTGAAGTCGGTGTTGTCGAAGTATTCGCCGCGCAGGCCGGCCTCCGTGCTGGCGGCGGAGGGATGCAGAACACTGGAAGGCACGGGCGTCGGCAAACCTTCGGCCAGTACAGAACCCGCAGAGTACGTGACGTTGGCAGCGCCAAACTGCTGGCGCAACCCCGCAAGCGGAAGTGCCGGCGCTATCGCGGTGCCGGTGTAGTTCCCTTCCAGGATTTGCACGATCTCGGCCGTCGGGCCGACAACCGCGATGCGGCCAGGGTTCCGCAGCGGCAACATGCGGTGCCTATTGCTGAGCAACACGAGCGATTCGCGCGAGGCCTGAAGCGAAAGCGCGCGGTGTGCGGGCGTATCGTTGTCCGCGATTGTGATGCTGGAGAACGGCACTCGCTCAGGGGGATCGAACATGCCCAGCCGCATGCGCGCGGTAAATAGGCGTACCACCGTAGCCTTGAGTTCAGCTTCGCTGAGCAGGTTCTTGTGTACGGCATCGACCAGCGTGGCGTAGGTGCGGCCGCAATCGAGGTCAGTGCCTGCTTTCAGCGCGTCCACGGAGGCCTGGGTGTTGTCCGGCGCGAAGTGATGGCCGCGGTCGATGTCGGCCACGGCGTCGCAATCCGACACGACGTAACCGTTGAAGTGCCAGGCCTGGCGCAGCGTATCCCTGAGCAGCAGGTCGCTGGCGCACGCCGGCTTGCCGTCGATCGCATTGTAGGCGCACATGATGGAGTCGGCTTGGCCCTCGGTGATGGCCGCGCGGAATGCGGGCAAGTAGGTGTCCTCGAGATCGTGGGGGGAAACGTCCACGTTGAAGCCGTGGCGCAAAGGCTCGGGTCCACTGTGCACGGCGAAGTGCTTCGGCGTTGCGACGAGTTTGAGGTAATGCGGGTCATCGCCCTGGAGTCCGCGAATAAATGCGACGCCCATGCGCGCAGTCAGGAAGGGGTCTTCACCGTAGGTTTCCTGGCCGCGGCCCCAGCGCGGATCGCGGAAGATGTTGATGTTGGGCGACCAGAAGGTAACGCCAAGGAAGCGTTCGTGGATGCCGTTCGCAATGGCGTCGTTGTACTTGGCGCGGCCCTCAATGGCAATGACATCGCCGATGCGGCCAATGAGTGGAGCATCCCACGTCGCCGCCATGCCGATGGCCTGGGGAAAGACAGTCCCTTCGCCGATCCGCGCCACGCCATGGAGAGCCTCGTTCCACCAGCCATACGCCGGCACGCCGAGCCTCGGAATCGCAGCAGCGTTATCCATAGTCTGGGAGACCATTTCGTCGAGCGTCATTCGGTCTACGAGGTCCTTGGCGCGCAAATCCGGAGCGAGCGATGGGTCAAGATACGCACAGGTCTTGGGGGAACAGGTATTGACGACGGGAGGGTTCGCGGGTCCAGTTTGCCCAATAAGAGTGGAGGCCGAGGCAAGCGCGGTAAGAACTACACCGAGGGCAACGCGCGGGCGGAGGGCAAAACTGCGGCTTCGGGCACGAACCAATGAATGCATAGCGCGAAATACTCCTTCGGATTCGGTTGGCCGACAACGTTGCCATGCTACACCAGCAAAACCGCCGTGCGCGCTAGACGGCGTATGAGTCAAGTCCGCATGGCAATAGGCGGAGGCTAATAAGCGAGCGCAGTGCCGTCAGCGCGCATCTCGGTTGCTGCTACATAAACGCGGTCTGCCCCCCGCCTGCGATTCTCGATGCACTCGTAGCGGCCGAAGCCTCCATCGCTGGCACCCACCGGCCAGCCCATGGCAATCAACGCCTTTCGAGTTTCTGTAGGAATGCCGGCCTCCAGTCGCAGCAAGCCCCGGGGCCCCAAGCCCGGCGCGTCTTCGCCCATGGTCTGCGACGATCCCTCGTGGTGCCAGCGAGGGCTGTCGCCGGCTGCCTGGGCATCGAGCCCATAATCAACGCGATTCAGAATGATCTGGGTCTGCCCCTGCGGTTGCATATCGCCGCCCATCACGCCGAATGCCAGCCACGGCACACCGTCCATCGCCGCAAAGCCGGGAATGATGGTCTGGAACGGCCGCTTGCCGGGCGCATAGATGTTTGGGTGTCCTTCCTGAAGGGAGAACAACTCCCCCCGATCCTGAAACATGAACCCCAGTCCATCAGCAACCAGTCCCGAGCCCATACCTCGGAAGTTCGATTGAATCTGCGACACCATTAGTCCGTCGTTGTCGGCCACGCAGAAGTAGGTGGTATCCCCGTGGCTGGGCGCCTGTCCGGGATGCACGGGAAGCAGAATCTGGTCCAGCCGAATCAACTTTGCGCGTTGCTTTGCGTATTCTTTTGAGTTCAGCCACTCAACAGGTATCTTCGCGAAGTTAGGGTCGGCGTAGTATCGGGCGCGATCCTCGTAGGCCAGTCGCTTGGCCTCCGCTTGTACATGGATGGATGCCGACGACTGGAACCCCATCTGTCGCAGATCGAACTGTTCCAGGATGTTCAGCATCTGCAGTGTCGCGAGTCCCTGCGTATTCGCGCCCATGCCATAGACATCGATGCCGCGATACTTTGTCACCAGCGGGTCAAGCCACTCCCCGTGATGCTCCCGCAGGTCCTCGCTCGAGAGCCAACCCCCGATACGTTTGAAATAGGCATCGATGGTTTTGGCAATTGGGCCATCGTAGAATGCGTCGCGTCCACCCCCCGCAATCGTGCGATAGGTTCGCCCCAGGTCGGGATTGCGGAACACGTCGTATTCGTTCGGTGCCTTCCCGCCGGGAGCATAGGTGTGCATCGCGTTCGCGGTCTCTTCCACCCCGGAGTCTGGCTTTAGAAATGCGGCCAGGTTGCGCTTGATGTAGTACCCGATAATCTGCGGTACGGGAGCACCGTTCTCGCAATAGTCGATGGCCGGCTGGAAGAGTTCGGCCCACTTGAGCCTTCCATAGCGCTGATGTAGCATCCACCATCCATCCAGCGCGCCGGGCGTAGATACTGTAACCGCGCCCAGATGCGGCAGCACTCCGTTCTTGGCGCGCGCCCGCGCTGTTTCCAGCGAAAGCGCTTTGGGTGACTTACCGGAGCTCGCCATCCCCGTTACCCTCGCCTGCTTCGGGTCCCATACCAGCGCGTAGCAGTCGCCGCCAAGGCCGGCGCTGACGGGTTCCATGAAGCCGAGGCACGCATTGGCGGCAATGGCCGCGTCAGCTGCCGAACCTCCCCGCTTCAGCATCGCAATCGCTACCTGCGTCGCGATGGGGTGCGCAGTCCCGGCCGCACCGGAGCATCCTAATGCTGCTGAACGAGACGCAAAACTGGCGCCCGAGGGGCGGTCGCCGGCGTGCACGTCTGGCCGGTTGAAAATCTCCTCACCCGGGGCCTGATACTTCTTCGGCTCCGGCTTTGCCTCCTGGGCCGGTGCCGATGCCCCAGACGAGTTCTGGGCCAGGGCGGTGGATCCGGCTACAGCCAGCGAAAGTGTGCCAAGAAACGTTCTACGACGCACGGCATTCTCCTCGAAAATCACATGGTGGCCTGATAATTCGCTCTTCTCTATCACCTCATCAAACCAATCATCCTAACTTTGGTCAACCGGGGCACGTCGAGTCTTGGTCTTTCGGCCAAGCCGCTGCAAGTTCATCGCCGCAACGTAGGGGCGGACTAAGAATTCCGTGATTCTTTGGCCGGCGGGTTTTCGTCGCGCACTCCGCCGGTGGTGACGATGTCCCGTTTCGACTTTCGGTAGACGTTGGCAACAGCCAACGTCCACAGAGGGACCAAGTCGACTCCAGGCACGAGCTTGGCAAGGAAGGATGGGAGAAACTCCCAGTGCCAGCCCAGAAGGAAAACGAGTACCGCTCCCATGGCGAGATCGAGTATGTCGTCAGCGGGGGATTCCGCGCCCGCAATGAACAAGGGGAAGACGACGAGTTGGAGTGCGTCCGCAATGACCGCGAGGATCATGGCAGCTCGAAGGCGCGGACCCGGTGAAATCGTCACGGTGTCGTCAGTCATGGCGGCCTGCTGCATTCATTCTCTTCTATTGCTGCATGATCTGTCCCTGCGCGTGGCGATTGTTGTCTTTCAGGTTTCAAGGAGAAGCGCCGAAGCGGGTGGTACGCTGACAAACCGAGATGCGGAATCTGCAGCGGCATTCGAAACCTTCGCGGGCTTGAGCGAAACGTCAGTGCTGGTGAGCGATGCAGCTTCCAGGCGATATTGACTCCGGGCAACGATCCCGGGTTTCAATTCTAGTGGTGCGTGCGCGTCTTTGTTGATAACGGCAACGACGAGCCTGCCGTCGGGTCGCTTGGCGGCGTAGGCGGTCGCGTTCACTGGACCGGGATCGAAGTCGACAGCGATCATCGCAGCGCCGGCGAAGTGCTGAGCGAACTGCATCCCGTAGGAGACAGGTTCCGCGACGTACCTGCTGCCGATGTGGGCGATCGGTGTGTAGTACGGGTGGGGATGGCGGGCGGGGTCGTCGTGCACCAGATCGTCGCCTGGGAGTTTGCCGCCGAGTGAGTTGGCGATCATCGGGCCGTCGCCGCCATGCAAGTTAGCTCCGGCGTAGCCTAGCGAGGCCAGCAGCAACAGGTAGTCTGCTGCCCACAGCGAGGCCGCGAAGACGTCGGATAAGCCAGGCTTGCCTCCGCGATAGCAGGTATTGCCCTCGGTCATGCGCCACGTGGTGCTGAGTTTTGTGGCCGCGGCGCGCACGACACCGGCAACTTGAGCCACATGCGGGTCGGGATGAAGCAGATCGTCGATGTTGGCCTTAGGGTTGGCAGGCGGCCCGGTGAAGTAATAGTGATGGGTGAGGCAGGCGACATGCGCGCGGATTGGGTTGTCCGCCAGACGGTCGCCGATGGTGGAGAACCACTTCGCGTTGCTAGCGATGTCGGGCATGCCGAAATGCGCGTCTGGAACGCGGCTCAGAATTGCGTTCACGAAGGTCAGCCACTCGTCGATGTAGGTGTTGGCGTTCCAGGTTTGAGGGTCACGGACGGTCGTGCCGAAGCGGTCGACTTCATTGCCGATCTGGAAATATTCGAGTGCGGGGCCGAGGGTCCTGGCTACGAACTCTGCTTCCTCGGCAGCGAGCGCAGGAGCGTTGTTGCCCAGATTAATTCCGTAGAGGCAAGTCCACCCAGTGGCATCGAGGAATGCGCGAAGATTATGGACCGCCTCGGGCGTGACGGCGTACGAAAGATCGGGGGGCGGATCGCCAACCTTGAATTCGCGCTTCGCCCGAGGGGGTGGGGTCGACGTGGGTGTGGGCTTCCAGAAGCCGTAGTCCGAAGTGTTTCCGCCCAGCCGGAGAACGCCGTGGGGCGCCAGCGCACGGAACTGCGCCACGAGGCCAGTATTGGCGGCCGAGAAACAGCTGGGGTCGGAGAGTTGCTGAGTTTCATAGGAGAGGCCTACGAAATTGTGCGGTACGGCGGGGCCCGGTTGATCGGGATGGAAATTAAGTGTGGCGGCTTGCGGGGTGGCGGTTTGTGCCAGAGAGCAGAAGGACGGCAGCGCTGCTGCAGCGGCCGCGGAAGAGACCAGAAAGCTGCGACGGTTCATGAACTTCATACCAGAAAGGGTACGAGGGTGTATCCGGAGATGCAAACTCGTCCATTATTGCGGCGTGATTGGGCCGCCTGGACCAATCTCGATGTAGTCCACCGGAGCGAGTTCGCGTAGATCAGGACTGCCGCGCAGTTCGAGCGTGTCACCAGGCCTTAGCGCAACATCGTGGGCGGTGAAGCGGGTACTGTCCTGACCATCCAGGTTAGGATCCGGCTGCGCGGGGGGCAACGTATCGTCCGCGGCCCAGGTGACGATGGATTTGCCATTTACCAGCAGATCGTAGTGCGAGATACCGTCCCACATATCGAAGTACTGCACGGCGATGTCGTATTTGCCCGCGGGCTTTTTGAGGATTGTGCTGAGCGTGCAGACGCCAGGCCCATGGCAGACGACGGCCTTGCCGCCTGACGCGGTCTCCCACGGAGTGACATCGGCCACGACGTAGCCGACGGCCTTCATGTCCTCGGCTTCGATGCGGTTGGGGTCGTGGCCGACGCGGCCGAGTTTATCGTCGATTCCGGAGATCCGTTGAAACCAGGCGTCGACCGCATCGCGCCAGACCAGCGCATGACCGGCCTGATAGTTGAACAAGTCCAGTGTCTTCTGGTAGCGCTCGTCGTCGATGAGTCCCTTCAACGACTCCCACCGCGGAACGTATTCGGCTGCGGCAAGCGCGCCGGCGTAGTGGGCGTCGTAGATGCTCTGGATCAGCGTCTTTCCGGAGTGCAGTCTGTAATCGTATGGGACGTGATGAAAGAACAGCAGCAGATCGTCCGGACAGGTCGCCAGGGACTCATACTTCGCGGCGAGCTCCGGGGGATACTGGCCGATGAAACCAGTGCCTGTGGCCGATGTACGGTCCATGCCGATGCCGTCCTTCTGGCCGCGAAACCACTGGCCCCAGCCGTTGCGCTCAGCCGATTCGATTCCTGGGCCGAAGTGATAGCCAAGGATGTTGGTCAGTGTCCCCATGCCGTTCGGACCGGTGTAGCTCTCGTAGTTTTGCCAGGAGGAGAGTTGCATGGCGTCGATGGTGCGGTCAACCCTCGCGTCGTTGCCCCAGGTGAGCCGCGTCCATGAGTCGATGATGTCCGGGAGCGGCTGATCGGGGTCCCAAGCCAGCTTGCCGAAGCCATAGAGGTTGGCCATGGCCATGGGATGATGCAGCCAGTTTGGCTCAAGGCCGACGTTGACGACCGAAACATAGCCTCCCGTTGGCTGATGAAAGGCCTTGCCCTCCACGATGGCTTTGACGGGCGTGTAAAGCGCTTTGCCATTCGGACCGGGAGCGTGCATGTCGGTGTCCAGCACCCACTTCCACATCGCTGGCAGCCACACCATGTGGCGCTGCTGGCCGGTGTACTCCTGCGTTGTTTCGGTCTCGATGGCCTGAGGCGTATGCTGCAGCGCCGCGAAGAGTGCTGAGACCGGCTCGCGCGCCTGAAAATCGATCGGCCCTTCTTTGATCTGAATGATGACGTTCGAGTCGAACTTGCCGTCCAGGCTGGCGAAGTTATCCACTCCGGCGCGGGCACGGTCGGCTTTCAGGTCATTCCAGTCCAGATGGTTGTTGTAGACAAATCCGCGATAAAGGACTACACCGCCGTGGGGTTGCAACGCGCGGGCCAGCATGTTTGCTGCATCGGCGGGGGAGCGACCGTACTTTGAGGGGCCGACGCGACCTTCGGAGTCGGCCTTCACAGTGAATCCACCGAAATCCGGAATCAGGGAGTAGATCTCATCCACCTTCGCCTGCCACCAGGCGATCACCGCCGGATCTTTCGGGTCAAAAGTGCCGAGGCCGCCGACGGTCTGGGGGCTGGAGAGGTCGATCGAAAGCGCAAGCCTGACCCCCCACGGCCGGAAGGCATCCGCGATGCGCGCGAATTCGTGGAGGTGTTCGGTGGTCAGGAGATCGAGATCAGCATTGACGTTGTTGACGTTGCAGCCGTTGATGCCGATGGAAGCGAGCAGGCGGGCGTATTCGCCGGCCCGGGTGAGGTCCTGGCGCACGTGGCCGCCCTCGAAGAAGATGGAGCGGCCGGCGTAGCCGCGTTCGATTGAGCCGTTGAGGTTGTCCCACTGATCTACCCACCGAATCGGCGCCGATGGGCCTTCACGGTCATGGGCGGGAATCGGCTTTTCGTTGCCAATCTCCTCCAACAGATGAAACGCACCATAGAGTGCGGACGCCGGCGTTCCGCCGACTATAAGCAGTTGCGTATGTCCGGCGTGCTGCCCGAAGCTGATCCGGAACTCCTCGCCACGAATGGGTTCGCCGGTCCGCGGGGCAGCAGAGAGCCGATCCGCTTGTGCCGAGGTTCCGACCACAATCGCATCGCCTTGGTAATCAATGCTCTGGACAGCAGCGTCCACGGTGAACAGCCGGCCCAACATGGACGACAGGCCGCGCTCGAGTTCAGCCGCGGCGGCCTTTTCTGAAGCCGACTCGCCGGCAACGACGATGTGTGAAGGGACATTTGCGTAGCGTGCGGCGTTTGGGATAGGTGCATAGCGCAACCACGCCGCGGAGCCGTCTTCGGCAGACAGCGGAACGGCCCCCATTGCCGTTGCGATAATGAAGACAGCCAAAATACCGCGGTACCGCATGACCTAGATTCCCTCCTTGTCCCCAGGCGCCCCTTGCCGGAAGCCTAACGGCTGGTTATATTCTCGCAGCTTGCGGGAGGCCAAGAACAGGGCAGCCCAGGCAAGGCTACCCAGCGAGACATCAGGCCAGAAATTAGAAACTGATGCGGCCGCTAAACTGCAGCGTGCGTGTCGGGCTGGCGTCATTGCCAAAGGGCGTAGCTGGTGATGTATCCAAAGGTTCGGCCGCCCACGGTCGCGTCGGGATTACTGACGAGCTCCGGGTGGTTGGACACATTGAAGGCTTCAACGCGAACCTGGAAATCGCTTTCAAGGTAGATGGGGAGGCTGCGAGTGATGCTCGCGTTCATGTTGGTAACCCCGGGTCCGCGGAATTCGTTGCGGCGGGCGTTGCCAAAGTTGGGCGAGATATTCGCGCAGAAGCTGAGCAAACGTCTATGATTGGCGCCGGAGGACATGATTGATGTCAATGGATGGAGTGGATCGGCGTTTTTTTCTGAAGACGATGGGGTCCGCAAGCCTTTCCACGGCTTTTCCGATGGCAGCGTTTGGGATTTCCCCGTCCCGCGGCAGCATCGTTCGGGAGATTGCGCAGCCTGAACCAAATCAGGGTGCCAAGCCGGCGTACTCCGTCCGGTTCTCAGTGGCGGGGATGAGCCACGATCACATCTACGGCATGGTCGATGCCATGATTCGCGGAGGCGGCCTGCTGGTGAGTGTGTATGCCGCGGAACCCGATCGCGGAGTTGCATTCCTGAAGCGCTATCCCCAGGCAAAGGCCGCGAAATCGGAGGCGGAGATTCTGAACGATCCCTCGATCCAACTTGTGCTCAGTTCGACGATCCCAAATGAGCGTGCCCCGCTTGGTGTTCGCGTGATGCAGCACGGCAAGGACTACCTGAGCGATAAGCCTGGGGTGACAACGCTGGAGCAGTTGGCCGAGGTTCGCAAGACCATCGCAGAGACTGGACGGATCTTTGCCATCATGTACAGCGAGCGGCTGGAGGTGAAGGCAGCCGTTCGCGCTGGCGAGTTGGTGCAGGCGGGGGCGATCGGAAAGGTGATTCAGACGATCAACATCGCACCCCATCAGATTTTTCAGGGGCATGGCGATGCCGGAGGCGGAAATGGACGGCCCGAGTGGTTCTGGGATCCCGAGAAGTACGGTGGGATTCTGTGCGACATTGGGTCGCACCAGGTGGATCAGTTTCTGTTTTATACCGGATCAACCAGGGCGGAGGTGGTGGCTTCGCAAGTAGCAAACGTGCGGCACAAGGACCACCCCAAGTTCCAGGACTTTGGCGACATGATGCTGCGCGGCAACACCGGCTTCGGTTATGTGCGGCTGGACTGGTTTACGCCGCAAGGACTAGGAACATGGGGGGATGGGCGACTGTTTATCCTGGGGACCGATGGCTATATGGAGATTCGCAAGTATATCGATGTCGCGGCCACGCCCGATCGTAAGGGCGGCAACCATCTGTATCTCGTGGATGCGAAGGAGGCACGATACATCGACTGCAACAACATCACGCTGCCATTCGGGCCTCAGTTCATCGCCGATGTTGTGAACCGGACGCACATTGCGCAGGACCAGACCCAATGCCTGCTCGCTGCGGAGTTGGTGATCCGGGCGCAGCAGAGCGCCACGCACGCTACGATTCAAGGGTGACGCTATGAGGAAGAAGAGTGGGATTTCGCGACGGAGCTTCCTGAAGACATCGTTCGGAGCGGCTGCTGTAGCGGCCGGCTTTCCGACGATTTTGCCTCCGTCAGTCTTCGGACAGATGGCGCCGAGCCATCGCATCAATGTGGGTGCCATTGGCGTCGGTCGCATCTCACGCGTTCATGATTTGCCGGGTATTTGGCCCTACGACGATGTCCAGATCATGGCTGTCTGCGATCTGGACGCGAACCGGGTTGAGTTGGGCAAGGCGCTGATCAACGGCGCCTATACGAAGAAGACTGGCAAACCCTTCGACGGCGTAATGGGCTACCACAATTACCATGACTTGCTGGCGAACAAGGACATTGACGCGGTCGTCATCAGCACACCGGACCATCAGCACGCGATCGTCGCCTGTGCGGCGGCGCGTGCGGCCAAGGATGTGTATCTGCAGAAGCCGGCATCGCTGACCATCGCGGAAGGCAGATATCTGAGTGATACTGTGCAGGCCTCAGGACGCATTTTGCAGATCGGCAGCCAGCAGCGGTCGACGACACAGTTCCGTCGCGCGGCAGAGCTCGTTCGCAACGGCCGCATCGGCGATCTCAAGCATGTGGAGATCGGGCTTCCTGGCGATCCCTCCGGGCCGGACGCACCGCCTATGCCGGTTCCCAAGAATTTGAACTACGACGCGTGGCTGGGATCGACGCCGGAAGTTTACTACACCGAGATGCGGGCGCATCCGCAAAGCGGATTTGATCGCCCGGGATGGCTGCGGTGCGAGCAGTTCGGCGCTGGAATGATTACGGGCTGGGGAGCCCACCACGTGGATAGCGCCCACTGGGGCATGGACACCGAGTTCACCGGGCCAGTTGAGCTGTGGGGCACCGCGGATTTTCCCACGCATGGACTGTGGGATGTTCACGGCAAATTCCTGACCCATGCGGTCTATGCGAACGGCGTGACCATGGACATCTCCGGGGACTTTGCGAACGGCATCAAATTCTACGGAACCAAGGGATGGATCTTCGTCACACGCACGGAAAATGTGACTGCCAGCGACCCAGCGAGCGGCGCGGCTCCCAATCCACGCCTGAAGCAAACAGGCCTCGACGCCAGCGACCCCGGCATTCTCGATTCCGTGATTGGCCCCGATGAGATGCACCTCTATGTCAGCAAGGATCAGCATCGCAACTGGCTCGACTGCATTCGTTCCCGGCAGCAGCCAATTTCTCCTGTAGAAATGGGACACCGAGCCTGTTCGACGTGCCTTCTGCACCACATCGCGATGAAGGCGAAGCGGAAACTGCATTGGGACCCGCAGAAGGAACAATTCATCGGCGACGAAGCGGCCAACGCCTTGCTGTCCCGTCCGCAACGCGCACCGTACACCTTTGCCCAGGCCTGAGGCAGCCAGTGCTTGCGTCAGTGTGCCGGAGGTTCGATAAAGTTGAACTGGAAGCCAGACCCCTCGCTCATACCTGAGGCATACCAACTACTATGACCGTTCACCCATCCAACGGAATCGCAGCAGAGCAAGTCCTGGAGGGCGGGGCGAGCCTTTTCGCCGAGACCAGCACGCATGCGCCGGGACCCGAGGGCGCGCTTCCGATTACGGCAGAGATGCTGTTGACGCGACCATCGGGGAATCTCTTCGGGCTTAGCCAGAATGCCGGCATGGGGTGGGAACCGGCGCGCCTGCTGGATCCTGAATTCCTCATCCTGAGTACACACGGTGGCATGCGCGCGCCCGATGGGACTCCGATCGCACTTGGTTTCCACACCGGCCATTGGGAGGTTGGATTGCTGGTTGCCGAAGCTGCCCGTGAGTTGCGCAACCGGCACTGCATCCCGTTTGCCGGTGCATGTACCGATCCCTGCGACGGCCGCACTCAGGGAACAGCCGGAATGCTCGACTCGTTGGCCTATCGCAACGATGCGGCGATTGTGTTGCGAAGACTGATGCGCTCCCTGCCCACGCGTAGCGGCGTGATTGGCGTGGCGACGTGCGACAAGGGATTACCGGCGATGATGATGGCGCTCGCGTCTTCCGGCCCGATGCCGAGCATTCTCGTTCCGGGGGGCGTCACACTGTTGCCCGAAAGCGGCGAGGATGCGGGCAAGGTCCAGTCCATTGGCGCACGCTTTGCCCAGGAGCAGATTACGCTGGAGTATGCAGCTGAGGTGGGCTGCCGCGCATGTGCAACCCCAGGCGGCGGCTGCCAGTTTCTGGGTACGGCAGCGACCTCGCAGGTAGTCGCCGAAGCGCTGGGGCTGTCGCTGCCCCATGCGGCACTCGCGCCCTCCGGCCAGCCCATTTGGCTCGATACAGCCACCCGCTCAGCCCGCGCCATCCTGCGCATGCATCAACTCGGCATAGGGACGAGCGACGTGCTCACCGCGGCTGCCATCCATAACTCCATGGTGCTGCATGCGGCCTTCGGCGGATCGACGAACCTTTTGCTGCATATTCCCGCAATCGCCCACGCAGCCGGTTTGCGGCGTCCATCTGTGGCCGATTGGGCTGCGATCAATCGCAGTGTTCCAAGGCTGGTAGACGCGCTGCCGAACGGGCCGAATAACTTCGCGACAGTTCAGGTATTTCTCGCCGGAGGAGTGCCGGAAGTGATGCTGCATCTTCGACGTGCCGGGCTGCTCGACTGCGGCGTACGCACCGTAACGGGAAACACGCTGAATGAAAACCTGAACTGGTGGGAGCAGAGCGAGAGGCGCGCTGCATTGAAGAAGAGGCTTCGCGCCCTGGACGGCATCGATGCGGACGATGTGATCCTCACGCCCGATCGGGCGCGTTTGCGAGGACTAACTTCGACGATCTGCTTTCCGGCTGGCAATCTCGCACCCGAAGGCAGTGTCATCAAGAGCACAGCTATCGACCCCTCTTTGATCGACGGCGACAACATCTATCGCCACGCGGGCCCGGCTCGCGTTTTTGTCACAGAGACAGCGGCAATCGAAGCAATCAAGCGCGGCCGAGTGAGTCATGGAGACGTCATCGTACTGATCTGCGGCGGCCCGGCGGGCGCCGGAATGCAGGAGATTTACCAGGTCACTGCGGCGCTGAAAAGCCTGCCCTTTTGCAAGCACATTGCTGTGTTAACAGACGCACGCTTTAGCGGGGTTTCTACCGGAGCCTGTATAGGCCATATTTCGCCGGAAGCGCTTGCTGGAGGCGTGATTGGGCGTGTCCACGATGGAGACACGATTCAGATTGTGGTCGACCGCAATGCCCTGCATGGCACGGTCAACTTTGTAGGCGAAGGCGAGGAACGTTTCTCTGCAGAAGAAGGCCAGCGGCGGCTGGCGGGCCGGCCACCGCGGCCCGATCTTGTTCCCCATCCCGATTTACCGGAGGACACCCGGCTTTGGGCGGCGCTGGTCCAGGCCAGCGGCGGCGTTTGGGGAGGGTGCGTCTACGACGCGGATGCCATTATTGCGCAGCTCACCAACGGCGCGATGTCGGATGATCGTATCCATTTCGCCTCGCAATCGGATACCCGGGAGGGGTCGGCTCGATGAAGCTCTATCGCACAGTTCGCGGCATTTATGCAGAAGAAGACAACCAATTCTATCTTGTCCCCGCATCGGACTGGGATGAACTTCTCCGTAGCGTCGACTTGGATATGCGGCTTCGCACGGCGACTGCGGCGCCGGCTGCCAACGACTTCGACTTCTCCAGCATTCTTGCGCCCATCGTCGGCCAGGAAGTTTGGGCCGCCGGTGTGACCTACTTCCGCAGCCGCAACGCGCGCATTGAGGAAAGTAAGGATGCGGGTGGGGGCAGCTTCTATGATCGAGTCTATGCGGCGGAGAGGCCTGAGCTGTTCTTCAAGGCGACCGGGCGACGAGTGGTTGGCCCCCGGCGCGCGCTTCGGATAAGGTCCGACGCGCGCTGGTCCGTTCCTGAGCCTGAGCTGACGCTGCTCATCAATCCTGCCGGGACGGTTGTCGGCTATACCGTCGGCAACGATATGAGCGCGCGCGATATTGAGGGCGAAAACCCGCTCTATCTGCCGCAGGCGAAGATCTACGACGGCAGTTGCGCTCTGGGCCCGTGTGTACTAATATCGCCCGAACCGCTCAGCAAGTCGACCGTCATCCAATTGGAAATCGCACGGGGGACGAAAACAGTCTTTTCCGGGAGCACTACGCTTGCGGAGTTGAAACGCGAGCCGGCGCAACTCGCGGAGTTTCTCTTCCGCGACAACAGTTTTCCTGACGGAGTATTCCTGATGACAGGTACAGGCATCGTGCCCGGAGATGAGTTCGCGCTGGCTCCGGGGGACGCGATCCGCATCGCAATCGACGGCGTCGGGACACTGGAGAATTTTATTGCATAGGCGGTTCGGGCCGACCGTGCCCGGCCGTGGAACAAGGGTCCCGACCGCTTTAAAAAATAGGAGTTGGGCTTGTCTCGGTTCCATTTTGTTTGAGAGCCGGATCAATATCTGTTTAATCCCAGGTTGGCAGGATGCGGACAAGAACGTTCCCCACCCCCATTTGTACCTTGTAACCACACAAACTGGGGAAACTAGAGATTTTGTCCCTTCTGCCAGCAACTGCAGCGGAGTCTCGGTGTCAAATACGATGACATCTGGACTTAATTGTAGTAGAAATCTATTGGTGGTGATTCTTCCATTGAATGGTGTGTGGAGCAGATGTTTGATCTGAGTGGAAGATGCGCGGTTGTGGTTGGCGGCACGGTCGGAATCGGCAGAGCTATTGCGATGGCGTTGGCCTGCGCCGGCGCTGACGTGGTCGCAACGTCGCGATCCAGCGATAGCATCGCCGCGACAGCTGCGCAGATAGAGCACATGGGCCGAAGAACGCTTGGCATTGTGACAGACGTGTGTAACCGCGATAGCCTACAGAGGTTGCACGATGAGACGCTAGCAGCTTTTGGGCACCTCGACATCCTGGTTAACTGTGCCGGCATTACCAAGCGGGTCTCATCACTCGACTGCTCTGCCGAGTTGTGGCACAAGATCATGGATGTGAATCTGAATGGAACTTTGCGGGCATGTCAGATATTCGGCAAGACCATGATGGAAGCGGGATATGGGCGCATCGTGAATGTAGCGTCGTTGTCAACCTTTGTCGCATTCCACGAAGTGGCTGCATACGGCGCAAGCAAGGCTGCCGTGGGTGCGTTGACCAAATCGCTGGCAGTCGAGTGGGCCGGGTATGGAGTTACCGTCAATGCAATCGCGCCAGGCATTATCCCGACCAGGTTAAACCGCAAGCTGCTGGATTCCCCCCGTGGCCGCGAACTCATCCTGCGCACGCCCATGGCACGATTCGGTACGGCGGATGAGGTGGCTGGCGCGGCGGTTTATTTTGCCGCTGCGGAGAGCCGCTTTACCACCGGACAGATTCTCGCCGTCGACGGTGGCTATCTCGCCAGTGGTGTCAATCAATGAAAGGCGGTTTGGCCCAGTCATGAAGATCATTGCCGCGCGGTTGATCGTCTGCTCTCCCGATCGAAATTTTGTGACGTTGAAAATCGAGACCGATGAGGGTATCTATGGGCTTGGCGATGCAACCTTGAATGGGCGCGAATTGGCCGTCGCAAGCTATCTTTCCGAGCACGTCCTGCCTTGTCTGATCGGTCGCGATCCGTTCCAGACCGAGGACATCTGGCAGTTCCTTTATCGGGGTGCGTATTGGCGACGAGGTCCGGTCACGATGACCGCCATCGCCGCCGTCGATGTGGCCCTCTGGGACCTCAAGGGCAAGGCCCTGAATACACCGGTCTACAACCTGCTGGGCGGCAAGAGCAGGGATGGCGTCCTGGTCTATACGCACGCCAATGGCGGCAATATCTCAGAAACCCTCGACTCTGCTCGCAAACATATGGCAGAGGGCTACCTGGCGGTGCGTGCGCAGAGCGGCGTCCCTGGCGTGGCCGCGAGCTATGGGGTACCCAAGGGAGGCAAGCCCTACGAGCCCGCGGAACGGGGCTTGCCGTCGGAAAGCCTGTGGTCGACGGAAAAGTACCTCAACTTTGCCCCCAGCCTCTTTGAAAAGCTGCGTGTGGAACTCGGTTCCGATGTCCACCTGTTGCACGACGCACATCACCGTCTGACACCGATCGAGGCCGCGAGGCTGGGCAAGGCACTTGAGCCCTATCACCTATTCTGGCTGGAAGACCCATGCCCGGCCGAATTGCAGGAGGGATTCGAACTGATCCGGCAACATACGACCACGCCGATCGCGACCGGCGAAGTGTTCAATTCGGTATGGGACGCCCACGACCTGATTCGCCATCAGTGGATTGACTATATTCGGATGACCATTGTGCATGGCGGAGGCATCACCCATGCGAAGAAGACGGCCGACTTTGCCGCGCTTTATCACGTGCGCACGGGCTTCCATGGAGCAACCGACCTGTCGCCGGTGACGATGGCCGCTACGCTGCATCTGGGGATCGCCCTCCACAACTTCGGCATCCAGGAGCACATGCCCCACACCGCGTTGACCGATGAGGTCTTCCCGCACCACTATCGCTTTGCGAAAGGCTACATGCATCCCGGCGAGGCCGCAGGGTTAGGCGTGGACCTGAATGAGACGCTGGCAGCGAAGTATCCCTATCAGCGCGCCTATCTGCCCGTAGCGCGCAAACTGGACGGCACGATTACGGATTGGTAGCAAGGGAACCGGCCGCGCAGCTCGGGGCGGTTCTCGGCTGCACGTGGAGTTCATCCGTCTGGACCCTACTTGCTGATCGCACCGGCTCGCCGACCTATACTCTGCGCCACCTGCCTCATCTTCGCTGGAATTGCTCGCTTTGGCGTACGTTTGCCTTCCGCCGCTTCGCCGGCGCTTGACCGCCGCTGCAGTACCAGGATTGCGGCTCCGCGCAAGCGGGCTACCTCGGCCTCGTGGGTTGCCTTCAACTTCGGCTTTATGCCGGCCACGATGGAGTCTGCGAAAGCCTGCTCGATCACTGGCGCCAAACGGCCCCACGCTGCAACAATATCTCCCGCGACAAGAATCACCTCGGGCGCGAGCGTCGCTGAGATGATTCGCAATCCCTGGCCGACATATTCCGCCTGCTTGGTCAATGCTGCGATGGCCTTGGCATCCTCTTCGCCCGCCAGCCTGAGCAGGTCCTCGATGGTTCGTGCCGCAATTTTCGGCTTGCTCTCAGCGTAGTACCGCAGCGCGGCATTCGAGGAGGCGAAAACCTCCCAACACCCACGCGCCCCGCACCCGCACAAGGGGCCATTGACATCCAGGGGAATGTGGCCGAACTCGCCCGCCATTCCGTGATTCCCGTAAATAAGCTGACCGTTGCACAGAATCCCGGTTCCGACCCCCTCGGAGATGGTGACGAGCACCGCGTTGCGCACACCGTCCATGCCGCCGAACCAGGTCTCCGCCAAAAGACAGGCGTTGGCAGCGTTGTCCATTTCCACCGCCATTCGAGTGCCCCGCTCGACGGCTCCCTTGATGTCGAAATCCTTCCACCCCAGGTTTGGTGCGAACCGCAGCCGCTGGGTTGCGGAATCAACCCGTCCAGGTAGAGCAAGGCCCACACCCTCAAAGGAGCGCTGCGCGTGGTTCGCCTTCATCCGCAGCATCGCTTCTACAACTCCTGCGATCGTCTTCTCCGGATCGGAAGTGACAGGGAGCTGTGCGCGAGACAGAAAACGGCCGTTCAGGTCCACGATCGCCACGGTGGCCAGCTTCGGCCGAATATCTGCCACCAGCATCACTAGATCGTCATTCAGCCCAACCATCGTCGGATGACGTCCACGGGGAAGGTGGGCTGTTCCGCCATCCCGCACCCAGCGTTCTTCAATAAGCTGGTTCACAATCAAGGAAACCGTGCTCCGTTGAAGGCCGGAGATCCGTGCCAGGTCCGCGCGCGAGATAGGCTGATTGCCGCGGATCACTTCCAGAATTACGTCGCGATTGATGTCCCTGGCAATCTCACTGGAGGCGAGATGCGCATACGCGAGATCGACTTTCTGCATCCCTCGGATCATTTCGATAGTCCATGCCGTTCCCGGCGTTGCGATGCCGCGGACGCTACCTAGATTTCTGACGCTTTCAACACTATATCGTGAACCGCTGATCCATCGGCGATATCAAATGCCGATCCCGCTTGTGTTGGCCGCGGGTTTTCTGAGTTTTCCATTTAGTTCGCGTAGAAAATGATATAGAACTGAGGCCCGGGTCTCCGTCAATCTGTGTCAAACGAGGATTCAAACGACGCTGGTCGAATGTTGCGGCCTGCGGCTACACTTCTTGCGCATAGAAACCATAGGAGTACCGATGCTCAATCGTCGCACCTTCCTTAAGACCGGCCTCACGACCGGCGCCGCAATCCCCCTGACATCCACACTCAACGCCCTCTCCCCGGCGCCTGCGCAAGAGGTCGACCTCGCACCCGGAGGCGCGTCCGCGGCAAGGCTGACGACGTTGCCTGCGCGCCTGGCCCCCATCAACCCGGCTACCGAACCCTGGCAGCAGCGTGTCCGCCGCGTCGCCCAGAGCAACATGACCGAGCACGATCCGGCCGTGATGAACGTCGAAGAGTGGGCCGACTACTGGCACTCCGCCCAGGCGGACATCGTCTTCGTCAGTGTCACCGGCATTCTTGCGTTCTATCCATCGAAGGTGAAGTTTCATCGCCACGGCAAATTTCTGAACAACCGCGACTTCTTTGGCGAGTGCGTGGCCGCCGCCCGCAAGCGCGGTATGCGGGTGGTTGCGCGCATGAGCCCCGACCTGAACTGGGGCGACGCATTGGCGGCCCATCCGGAGTGGTTTATGCGCAACCGCGACGGCTCTCCGCAGACGGATGCCGACGAGCCTCTGCTCTTCAAGACCTGCATGTTCTCCAGCTACATGGACGACTACATTCCTGCCATAATGCGCGAGATCAACGGGCTCTGCGATGTCGACTGTTTCTACACCAACGGTTGGCCGCAGCTGGGTGTCTTACCCGATTGCCACTGCGCAATCTGCAGCACGCTGCCTCCATCGACTACCGTGGCCTACTGGCGCGCCTATGACGACCGCGTCTTCGAACTCTGGCAGAAGTACGACGCCATCGCCAAGCAGAAGAAGCCCGACAGCTTTTTCTTCGCCAACCTCGGTGGCAACGTCCGCGGCGGCCCAAATCTCGATCGCCTGGGCAAGATCGCCGCGTGGTTCCAGGCCGACAACCAGGGGCGCACCAACGGCGACCCGGCAGTGTGGGGATGCAGCCTGCAGGGCCGCGTCTGCAACGCCATCATGGACGGCAAATTCGCCACCAACGTCACCGCCGCATACTCTACCGGCGGCGTCGTTTGGCGCAACGCGTCGAAGACTCCCGCAGAAGCCACAATGTGGATGGCTCAGACCTCCGCCTCGGGCATGGTCCCCTA
Source organism: uncultured Acidobacteriaceae bacterium (assembly GCA_963764735.1). Classification (GTDB taxonomy): domain Bacteria; phylum Acidobacteriota; class Terriglobia; order Terriglobales; family Acidobacteriaceae; genus Edaphobacter. The sequence continues at coordinate 1,427,931 of CAVXTS010000002.1, read as the reverse complement.
CTATCACTTCGTCGGCTCCGAGGCCGGGCTAGGCGAGGACCGCCGCTGGCAGAAGACCGGCGAGGACTACTTTCGCTGGACTGCCAAACACGACGCGCACTTTCGGACCCGTCGTTCCATCGCCAATATCGGAGTCGTCTTCGGCCAAAGTACGCAACTGCTCTACCCTGGCCCAGGCTCCGCAGCTGCGCGCACGCGGGATTACATGCACGACACCACTCAAGGCCTCTACGATGCACTGCTCCATGGCCGCTTCGCGTTCGACTTCGTGCATGAAGACCGCCTCGATGCGGCTCCCCTCGCCAAGTACCGCGCACTCCTGCTGCCGAATATCGCAATGCTCAGCGATCGCCAGTGCCAACAGATCCGCGACTACGTGCAGTCGGGCGGGTCGATCATGGCCAGCTTCGAGACCGGACTCTACGACGAGAATCTAAAGCCACGCAGCGAATTCGCCCTCGCCGATCTGCTTGGAATCAGCAAGGCCGGCAACGTGATCGGCACCGTAGGCAACGCCTACTACGGCCGCATTGAGCGACAGCACCCAATCCTCGATGGCTTCAGCAACACCAACTGGATTCCCGGCGCGCAGAACCGCATCCCGCTGAAACCAGTGCAGGACCCCGTGCTCACAGTTGTGCCGGGCTTTGTGCGTTACCCGCCGGAATTGGCGTACCCGCCGGTCTCGCACACCACTGAGCCTGCAGTCGTGCTGCGTGAATCCGGCTCCAGCCGCCTGGCTTATTTCCCCGGCGACATTGAGCGCACCTACTGGATCACCGGCCACGGCGATCTGCTGCGGCTACTGGACAACACCATCCGTTGGGTCACGCACGACGAGAGCATCGCCGACGTTCAAGGCGACGGCTTCGTCGAAATGTTCGCCTGGGAGACAGCGCCCGGATACGCGATTCATCTGCTCAACTACACCAATCCCAACGCACATCACGGCTGGATGCAGTCAACCTACCCACTCGGTCCGCAGAGGGTCCGGATGAAACTGCCGCCCGGGGTAAAGGTGAAGTCGGTCGAACTGCTTCGGGACGGGCACACTGTGCCCTTCGCCCTGGGCGGCCAGGCGCTGCACTTCACCATCCCGCGCGTGGAGGACTACGAGGTGGCCGCCATCTCTGTCGGATGAGCGAGAGCGACCGCGAAGGTCAGCGCGCCTTGGCCAGCGTCAACCGTAACGTGGTCGCCATGGAGGACGCTGCCGTCCAGGATCTTGACCGCGAGCGGGTCCTGGACCAGCCGCTGGATGGCGCGCTTGAGCGGGCGGGCTCCATACGCTTTGTCATAGCCGGCTTTGAAGATCGCCTTGCGCGCCGCGGGCGTCAGCGTGATCGAAATCTTGCGGTCGGCGAGCATCTTCTCCAGGTCTGCGAGGCGCAGATCGATGATATGGGTCAACTGCTCCTCGCCCAGCGGGTGGAAGACCACAACATCATCGATGCGGTTCAGGAACTCGGGGCGGAAGTGCTCGCGCAGCACGCCCATGACGCGCTCGCTGGCCTCGGCGAATCCTTCATCGCCCTCCGCCCACGCAGTCGCCAACTGCGACGCGCCAAGGTTCGAGGTCATAATCAGCACCGTGTTCTTGAAGTCGACCGTGCGGCCCTTGGAGTCCGTCAGCCGGCCGTCGTCCAGCACCTGCAGCAGGACGTTGAAGACATCCTGGTGTGCTTTCTCAATCTCGTCAAAAAGGATGACCGCATACGGACGGCGGCGCACAGCCTCCGTCAACTGGCCGCCCTCATCGTAGCCAACGTATCCCGGCGGCGCGCCAATCAACCGCGCAACCGCATGTTTCTCCATGTACTCGGACATATCGATGCGCACCATGGCCTGCTCGTCGTCGAAGAGGAATTCGGCGAGCGCACGCGCGGTCTCAGTCTTGCCGACGCCCGTAGGCCCCAGGAAAATGAAGCTGCCGATGGGCTTCTTGGGGTCGCTCAGGCCTGCGCGACTGCGGCGAATCGCATTCGCGACCGCGGCAAGCGCGGCATCCTGGCCCACCACACGCTGTCGCAGTCGCTCTTCCATCTGCACCAGCTTCTGCATCTCCCCTTCCAGCATCTTGGCGACGGGGATTCCGGTCCACCGCGACACGACGGCGGCGATGTCCTCTTCGTCGACCTCCTCTTTCAACATGCGCTTGGACGGCTTGGCGTCGCTTGCTGCGGCCGGATCTGACTCTGTGAGCTTGCGCAGCTCGGCTTCCGCCTTGGGAATCTCGCCGTACTGCAACTCCGCAGCGCGCTGGAGATTGCCCTTGCGGGTCTGCTCCTCGGCTTCGAACCGCAGCCCCTCAAGGTGGGTTTTTAGTTCAGCGATACGGCCGATGGCTCCGCGCTCCTTCTGCCAGCGCGCGCGCAGGCTCTTGGCCTTCTCGCGAACTTCGGCCAACTCCTTCTGCACTGCCTTAATGCGCTCGCGCGAGGCCTCGTCTTTTTCGCGCTTTAGCGCGGCTTGTTCGATTTCGAGCGAGGTGGCGCGGCGTTCGAGATCGTCGATCTCGGTGGGAACGGAGCCGATTTGATTGGCCAGCGCGGCGGCGGCCTCGTCAACCAGGTCAATGGCCTTGTCCGGCAGGAAGCGGTCGGAGATATACCGATGCGACAGCGTGGCCGCGGCCACGATCGCGGAGTCCTTGATGCGCACCTTATGGTGTGATTCATAACGCTCCCGCAACCCACGCAGGATGTTGATCGTGTCCTCGACGTTGGGCTCGCCCACGTAAACAATCTGGAACCGGCGTTCCAACGCGGCATCCTTCTCGATGTATTTCCGATATTCGTTCAAGGTTGTGGCGCCAATGGCCCGCAGGCCGCCGCGGGCAAGCGCCGGCTTCAGCATGTTGCTGGCATCCATGGCGCCCTCGGCCGCACCCGCCCCGACCAGGGTATGCAACTCATCGATGAACAAGATAATCTCGCCGTTCGAGTCTTCGATCTCCTTCAGCAACGCCTTCAGGCGATCTTCGAACTCGCCACGGTATTTCGCGCCGGCGATCATGCTGGCCAGGTCAAGAGCGACGACACGCTTGTCCTTGAGGATCTCCGGAACATCGCCGTGGACGATGCGCCGGGCCAGCCCCTCGACGATAGCTGTCTTGCCGACACCGGGCTCGCCAATGAGCACCGGGTTGTTCTTCGTCCGGCGCGAGAGCACCTGCACTACCCGGCGAATCTCTTCATCGCGTCCAATCACGGGATCCAGTTTGCCCTTGCGCGCAAGATCGGTCAGGTCCTTGCCGTATTTCTCCAGCGCCTGGAACTTGGCTTCCGGGTTCTGGTCCGTGACCCGCTGCGAGCCGCGCACCGCGGAGAGTGCTTTCAGCACCGCTTCGTGGCTCGCGCCCACCGTGGCCAACGCGTCGCGCACCGGGTCGCCCTTGGCTTCAGTCAGCGCCAGCAGCAGGTGCTCGGTCGAAACGTAATCGTCCTTAAAGCCTTCAGCCTCTTTGGCGGCCCGTTCCAGGACCTTTTGCAGCGCCCCAGACATGCTTGGCTGCGCGCCCGCGCCGGAGACCTTCGGCAGCTTGGAGATTGCGGCATTGACCCCGGCGAGAAGTTCCTGCGCGCGGACGCCAGCTCCTTCGAGCACGGGCAGGACGACGCCCTCGCGGTCCTCGAGCAGGGCGGCAAGCAGATGCATGGGCAGCACTTCCGGGTTTCCATTCTCGCCGGCCATCGCCGCGGCGGCTTGGACAGCCTCCTGCGACTTCACCGTCAGTTTTTCCCATTTGAATGCCATAACGATCCATTGGATGCGCTGAAATGCAACTGGAATCAGCCTCGATCACAAGATACTCCAAGCTGGGGTTGTCTTCGCCGGGGAGGGGTCAGTTGGCGTTCCGGTCGTGAGGGTGTGGCGGGGCGGGCGCGGGTTGACACCAGGTTTGCGGATGGCCCCAAACGCGGCTGGCGGTCAGATCAATGTGGGTAGGCTGCTCTTCGGTCGGGGCTGTGCCGCGTGTGTCGCTGGGCGAAGCCTGAGCACCCCGGACGCCCCCTCGCGACGCTACCTTGGGTTCGGGGACTGCGGCTGGCGGTAGGATATCCAACTGCTGGAGGCACGCCTTCAGGCCGTCGCCCAATTGTGGGATGGCGTCGCCCAAGGCGACCAGGCGCGCCGGAGTGGCGGAGCCACTCAGGTGGAGCGTGTAGCCGGAGTCGTCGAGATGGCCTTCGAGGGTCGCGGGCTCTTTGCCTCCCAGAACAAGCGAGATAGGCAGCAAGTCGAAGCTGTCGGGTGGGATCTCCCGGGGGGGTGTCTGCCGGTGAGAGTGCGGGGGCGGCGCAGCCGGCGGCGGAGTGGACCGCAATAAGATGTCGCCGAGGGGAACGGGCAGGTGATTGGCAGAGCCGATGTAGAGCGACCCGCCGGAAAACTCCAGTTCGCCCGACCAGTTCAATTGGTGGTTGTCCGATTGCGGGCCGCTCCCCCAGGAGACAGTGCCGGCCAGAGTTCCCGGGGAATTGGCGAGGCCAGTTGGCGGGTTCGGGGTGGCAACGCTCAGCCAGTTGAAAAACGTGTCGGCGGGAAGGGCCGGGAGCGTGATCTGTCCGGAGCTGGATTCCGGGTGGGCCACGTCAGGCAGGTCCGCCGCCAGGATGAGAACGCTGGGGTCGGAGGAAGCGGCCGGCGGCCAGGTGCATTCGATCGACGAAAACGTATGGAAGGCATTCTGCGCGATCGTGTTGCACTCAGCTTCAAGCGAGAGCGGGTGGGCCGGGATGAAGTCGGCGCGGCGAGCATTGACCACAGCGATATTGGCCGAGATGGCATTCTGCGCGATGTCGCCCACCAGGCTGAAGGTGAGCGAGACATCGCCGCGCAGGCCGGCGTCGCGGGCGAACAGAAGCTGGCTCAGGCCTCCGAGTTGTGCGTCTTGCCAGCGGCCGTGCAGGTCGATGGGAACTTGTCCGAGCGAGCTGGCAAGTCCGCCGCCGGGCGTGCCGATTCCCGCCCCGCTGGTGGCGGCTGCGCCCGGCATGCCCAGTGTGCCTTCCATCTGCAGGGTCCCCGTTTCGCCGGGGGTGATGTCGGTGCGGATGGGGCGCGCTTCCAGTCGAAGATGCCACTGATGCGGCTCTGGCAGCCATAGGGCGAAATCGGCTTCAGTGAGGGAAAGCGGAGTTTTTTCCTGACCGAGCTTGAGGTTCAGGCGGGCGCCTGTCGCTTCAATATAGGGGAAGCGCGGGGCCGCGCCGGCGAAGCGCTGGGCGGTGGGCGCGGCCTGGATGTGGGACGCCTGCAGCAGCAGGCTTTCGATGTTCCACTTGCCATTAGCCAGGTGAACGAGGTTGACGCTGGGCTCCGTGAGGGAGATCTTGGAGAACTCGACGCGGCGATGCCACAGCGAGCTTACCCGCAGCGTGACCTGGACCTGGTCGGCACGCAGCGTGGGCTCGGATCCGAACGCGGGATCCTCGTCAATGACAAAGTTGTCCAGAGTAAAGCCGGGCAGTGGCAGCAACGTAAGTGAGAGCCGGTCGAAGTGGACGGGGCGTCCAACAGTAGCGCTGATATTGCGGTCGACGCGGCTCTGAAAGCGGCTGACATTGAGCAGCGGCGGAATGAACCCCAGCAGGAGAATGATAACCAGGACGACGAAGACGAAGATCAGGCGGTTGCGAACGCGGTGTGGATGGGACGTGCCGACTTCGATCTCGGCGTCAGAATCGGAATGGGCGTCAGTGCTGTTCATGCGGGTGCGCATCGATCTCTGCGGACGGATTATTCTAGCGTGTCCGCGCAGCGGAGGCGTCGGGCAGTACTGCTATCGCCCGCAGCGTCGCCGCCAGGAATCCGCTCACAGGGCTCTTCCTATCGCTAACGGATGATGTGGAAAGTGCGTTTCCAGCGGGTTTCGTCGAAGATATGGATCAGGATGTGGCCCATGAAGGCGATGCGGTCGCCCAGGCCGGTCTTGTCGATCTCGTCGGCGGGAGTCTCAAACGACCAGTAGACAAACATGGGCCGGCCGACGATGTTCTCCCGCGGCACGAATCCCCAGAAGCGGCCATCCAGCGACTTGGTGCGGTTGTCGCCCATGGCGAACACGGTGCCCGGGGGCACTACCAGATCGCCATTGACGATGTGGCTGGGCAATTCCACCGCCCACAGCGCCGCGTTGTTGTTGCTGGCTGCCTGCTCGATGCCGGCCAGGTCCGAGGGAAAATCATCGCGGTAAGGGGTATAGGCATCTTCAGGGTCGCCGTCGTCCCTGGGCATGCCGGCGTAGGGCTCGTTCTGTGCAACTCCGTTCAGGTAGACAACCCCGTGCTCGAGGTGGATGCGATCGCCCGGAATGCCAATGCAGCGCTTCACCAGGTATAGGTCGGGAGTTTCGGGGTGAGGCTTCAGAAAAACGATAATGTCGCCACGCCGCACGTCGCGATAATGGACGAAAGGCGCCCAGTGGGATGGCGGCGCCAGGCTGATCCGGTCAACCAGCACGTGATCCCCGATCAGCAGCGTCTTCTCCATCGACGCGGAGGGGATCTCGAAGTTCTGGAAAATGAACGTCATGACGAAGAGGCCCACCGCCAGAACAGTGCAGATGGAAGCAAGAGACTCCAGGGCAGTCTCTTTGTCCTCGTGCTCGGGCGTTGCTGGGGGCGATGCGGGCGTGCTCTTTTCGTCGGGGGTAATGGCTGTCGTCTCAGGCAACGTTAGGTCTCCGCGCTTGGCGTAGCGTGCAAGAGATAGTGTATCGCTTTAGGCGCAGGGAGCGGGGCGGGTGGCAATGCGGGACGCGGCAGTAGATGCTGGTTCGCCAAGGCCAGGTCGACACGGTCGATAACCACACCATCGACTTACCGCACGGGATGTGCGGACATCCGGGGCAGGCGGCCGTCGGTGGATTTGCGGAAGTAGACGCCGGCGGGGCAGTACTCTGAGTCGCTCCTGAATTTGTGCGCGATATGGGGTGGCGGCGCGTCGGCGATGTGACGGCGGTGGAGTTTCACAGCACCGGTGCAGTCGGAGCAGCGCAGTTCGGCATCGTCGTCGGCCACAGCTTCCAGGACGGTCTTAAGCTTCCAGAAGGGCTCGTAGCCTCCGCCGGCTTTCAGGCGCCGGCGCTTGGCCTGACACTCGTAGATCTTTTCGGTTTCAATGGCCATGAAGGATTCTCCGCGCATTGCGTTGCAAATTGCGCTGCGCATTGCGCAATTCAGGAAGCGTGCTGCTGGTGCTGCTGGGCGAATTCGACGGGCTGCGCGGAGTACCGCGGTTCGCGGCCGTCGGTGGCCTTCTTGAACAGCAGGCCGCTCGGGCAGAACTCGGCGTCTGCGGAAAGCTTGTGCTCAACGTGGGGAACCGCGCCGTTCTTCCCGTTGCGGCCCATCAGCTTCACCGGGCCGTGGCAATCCTTGCAGCGGAACTCGGTGTCTTCATCCGCCAGGGCATCGGCGATGCTCTTGACCTTCCAGTAGGGCTCGTATCCCCCGCCGGCCTTCACCCGGCGGCGCCGAACCTCGCACTCGTACATTTTCTCGCGTTCCATTGCCATGATTTATTGTCCTGTTCCGCCGACCGTCATGCGGTCGAGCCTTACGGTTGGCATGCCGACGCCGACGGGTACATTCTGCCCGGCTTTGCCGCAAGTGCCGATGCCCTCATCGAGCGCGAGGTCGTTTCCGACCATGGAAACGTACTTCAGCGCTTCGGGGCCGTTGCCGATCAAGGTTGCCCCCTTCACCGGTCGTGTAACCTTTCCGTCTTCGATCAGGTACGCCTCTGAAGCGGTGAAGACGAACTTGCCGTTGGTAATGTCCACCTGCCCGCCGCCGAAGTTGACGGCGTAAAGCCCGCGCCCGACCGATTTGAGAATGTCCTCGGGCATGTCCGTCCCGTTCAACATGTAGGTGTTGGTCATGCGTGGCATGGGGATGTGGTGATAACTCTCGCGCCGGCCGGAGCCGGTGTTCGGCATGCCCATTAGCCGGGAGGAAAGCTTGTCCGACAGATAGCCCTTCAGAATGCCGTTCTCGATCAGCACCGTCTCTTGGGTGGGGTTGCCCTCATCATCCAGGTTGATGCTGCCGCGGCGGTTGGGCATCCTGCCGTTGTCGACGACGGTGACCTTCTCACTGGCGACCTTCTGGCCGATCAGGCCGGCGAACGCGGAAGTCTTCTTGCGGTTGAAGTCCGCTTCTAGGCCATGGCCCACAGCTTCGTGCAGCAGGACGCCTGGCCATCCAGGACCAAGGACGACGGGCATCTCGCCGGCCGGCGCGGCGGCCGCCTCAAGTTGCAGGATAGCGGTGCGAGCGGCTTCGCGGGCGTAATACTCCGGCGCGTGGCTGCCTTCAAAGAAGTCGAGCATCACCCGGCCGCCGCCGCCGGAAGTGCCGCGCGCGGTCGAGCCAGCTCCGCCGTTGCCGCTCGCGTCCTGCGCCAGGACGAAGACATTCAGGCGCGCCAGCGGCTGGGTATCGCTGGCGAAGGTGCCGTCGGAGGCAGCGACCAGGATGCGGCGAAGCTCGTCGTTGAAGCCTGCACGGACCTGGGTAATGCGCGGATCAAAATCGCGGGCGGCCTTGTCGGCACGCTGAATCAACAGGAGCTTAGCGGCAATTTCCGCGTCGGCCGTAGCGCCGGCGATGGGGTAGAGCGTGGGGGCGTCGGAAGTGTGGCGGAAACCGGAAACCTGCTCCTTGGTCGGACCGCTGGCGATCAACGCAGCCGTGCGGGCGGCGCGCAACAACCGGTCGGACGACAGGTCATCCGTGTAGGCGTAGCCGGTGCGCTCGCCACAGAGCACTCGAATCCCACAGCCAACGCTGATGCCCTGGCTGGCCGACTTGACCAGCGACTCGTCAATGCCCAGCGAAGTGGACGTAACCGACTCAAAATAAAGGTCGGCATAATCCCCGCCGGCAGAAAGCGCCTCGCCCAGACAACGCTCCATCAGCCTCTCGGACAAGCCAAGCTTCTCAATGAAGTAGAGCTTATGATCGATTGTCGCCGCGGACGGGGGAAGGGTCACAATCTCCATTCTAGGCTTCCCGATGGTTCAGGGCAAATAAACCGCGAATTTCCGCAACGCAATGTGATAAATTCGAGCCCCCATTGGCGGGTCGCGGATGGGAGAAAGCGAGGCTCGAAATCGACGAATCCTACTCAGGCGATTTTAGGGGCGTACCCGAGGTCTCCGCCCAGTAGCCGTTGCGAGCCGAAACTTCCAGGTGAACGTAGTTGGGCACGGTAAGCGCGATGGCGTGGAAGCCCGGATGCGGCGACTGCGGCTGGAAGCTGAGCACGTAGCGGTTGGGAATATGGTTGGAGATGGTCTCCAGGTCGCGTTCCAGGCTCTTGGCGTTGGTCAGCTTGAAGTACTCCCCGCCGGTTAGGCGCGCGACCGTCTCGGGAATGTTCTTCTCCAGGCCATCGCGCGCGGCGACGAACGCAATCGTCGCGAGCCGCAGCGGCGGTGCGAGCAGCGCGAGGCAGTCGAAGGCCTGCTTGCGCGGGTTCTCAGTCAGGTCGACGGCGGGATCGTTGGGGTCGCGGCTCATGCAGCCATGCGCCGGGCCGGGCGTTCCCGGCTGCGAGAGCTTGGCGACCTCGTGGCCCACCTCGGACGTGCCGGTCGAGAAGCCGATGGCATAAATGGCGGTGTTGGTGTCGCTGATGTCGCGCAGGGCGTCGTCGAGTTTCAGCTTGCTGCCGCGGTCGTGGCTCTCGGCAATCAGCAGGATGGCGCGGCGGTACTGAATGGGCTGCTTGCGCAGCAGGTCGATGGAGAAGCCGAGCGAGTCCAGCGTGGCAGCGCCCTTGTCTCCGTTGTTGTCGTCGATCAGCGCCTGAATCCCCTTCACGGCCAGATCCGTGTCAGGAGTGAAGTCCTGCACCAGAACGGGCGAGCTGTCGTAGCCGACCACCGCGATCTTGTGGGGCACGGCGCCAACGACGGAATCCAGCATCGGTTCGAGCGGACCTAATTTGGCAAGTTCGTCCACGCCGGCGCCTCCGCCCTCAATGTCGACGACCAGCGCCAGCGGTTCGCCGCCGGTGTCCTGCTCCAGGTGAAGCTTCTGCGGGATGCCATCGTCGGTCAGGGCGAAGTCGTCGGCCGTGAGCGTGAAGACGAGGGTTCCGGCCTTGTTCTTGTCACGGACCAGCGCCGGCACCAGCACCAGCGCCGACTGGCTCGTGAGAGTGGTTGTGGAAGCCTCATCCGGCGGCACAGGACTCTCGTTCGGACTTTGTGCCAGCGCAGCGGGAACCATGGCGAGCGCAAGTGCGAACCAGAACCTCATCACGACCTCCGGTTCAGTGTAACCACAAGGCTGTCGCCCAGCCTATCGCGCGCCGGCGGCATCCGCGGCATGGATGGCGGTGGCGTCGATGTCGATGGCGACCTGTTTCTCCGTGCGAAAGATGAAGGTGCTCGGGTCCTTCAGCCCCCAGGCGACAAACGGAACCGTGAAGTGCGTCTCGGCCGCAAGGCCCGGGTCCTTCGGGTGAAGGTTGACCGTCATCTGCATCGGATGGTCCTGGCCGTGGAGATTCATCACTCCATCGACCGTGATCGAGTCCGTCGCGCTCAGGTCCACCGTTCCCGCAATGTGCGTGGGACGGAAGACGATGGTGGGAAACTTTCCACTCTCGAGAATCGCGCTGTGCATTCTCGCGTCGCGCGACGAGTCGCCGCTCTCGCCGCTGGTGGCGTCAATCACAATCGAGCCCGAGGCGTCGCCCGTGGTCGGATCGATATGCACTGCGCCGCTCTTGAGCTTGAACGTGCCGTGGACGACGTGTGTGTTGGTGTTCAGCGTCCAGTGAACCGCGGTCGTTGCGGCGTCGAAGCTGAAATCGAGGGCGGCGGCCCGATTGCCGGCTGGCTGCTGCGAAAAGACGCCGACGGAAACCAGCAGCAAAGCGGCGAGACAAGGCAGTATGCCGAGCCTGCGCAGACGCGAGCTACGGGCTGCCGTCATGCGTGGATCCCGTGGGTGCCGCGACCCCAGCCGAGCAGGTTCCATCCGAATCGCGGGCCGCGGTGCAAAATGACCGACGCCAACGCCTTCTCGCTCATGTGGGCGTGCAGCAATTCGCCAAAGACGCCGGGCGTGCAGGCAAGGGCGCGAATCGCCCGAAGTTGTAGGCTGGGCCAGCGATCGAGTGTGAGCAGCAGCGAACCCATGCGATAAGGCATTTTGCCAATCTGCGCGTGAGCGCGGCGATAGGGTTCGAGCGAGCCCGAACCGATGGAATCAGCCAGCGCCAGCGCCTGGCGGAAGCTGATGGCGAGTCCTTCGCCGGTGACGGCGTCGGCGGAACCGGACGCGTCGCCGATGAGGGCAACAGTGTCTGTCGCGACGCGGTGCAACTTGCAGGTCGCGGAGACCGCGCCGCGCTGCTGCGAAACGATCTCTGCGCCTGCAAGCCTGCGCGCAACCTCCGGGAAGCTGTCGAGGAGACTGCTGCGGTCGGTGCTGGGATCGCGTGTGATATAGACCACGCAGACGCAGTCCGCCGCGACCGGCGTGATGTACAGCTGGCCGCCACGCGCCCAGTGGACTTCGACAAAGTCGCTCCACGGCGCGACACGGAAATGAGTACGAAAGCCAAACCGCATCAGGCGTCTGCGCACGCGGTCCAGGCCAGCCCATTTGCGCACCGAGGAAGCCTGGCCGTCGGCGCCAATCAACCAGCGGTAGCGGACAGGCTGGCCGTTGATCCTTGCGATCCGTGCAACCGGGGAATCGGTTCCGGACGCCGTTGCCGCTGGCAGTTGAATGCGGCTGTTCCAGTGGAGATGCGCGCCCGCCGCGTTGGCGCGGTCCGCAAGCAGCGTGTGCAGGTGCGGCCGGCGCACGCCGATGCCGGAGCCGCTGGGGAAGGTTGCATCGACGCTATGCTCGGAGTTCGCGAAGCGAATGCCGTGGAAAAGATGGCCATCCGCCTCAGAAAGCACCAGGCCAAGTTGGGCCAGGGCGGAGCGGGAGTCGGGCATCAGGCCCTCGCCGCAGGCCTTGTCGATGGCGGGCGGGCGCGCTTCAACGACCGTGCAGTCGATGCCGCGCTGGCGTAGCGCAATCGCGGCGGCCAGACCGGAAGGTCCGCCGCCAACGATCAGGACATCGGTCTCGGTTTCGGTGGCTTGCTCAGCGAGTTCATGGCGCATCGAACCACCTTTGACCGGATCGGTCTTTGACACTGACAGCCATCGTCAGCTGCCGGTCCTCGCTTGTTTGGACGGATGGGTGCGGGGCGCAAGGTTCAGCCGTGACAAGCATTTGACGAAACCCAGACACCAATGGTGCCGCGCGGCCTGGCGGCGGCTTCATCGACCGGCCGCGAGTGTCAGCGGCCATGGGACGGATCGGGCGAGGCGGAGGAACTTAGGTCGAGCTGGATTTTGGGAATGCCGGGGGCGTAGCAGTTGCCGTCGCGGTTGTAGGTTGCGGCGCAGGCCTTGGTGATGGCAGGCCGGCGCGGCGATTGGGCGTACTGCCAGGCGGTAAGGTCGTCGGTTCCGCTGAGGTCGGGTGCGGGCGCCTTGGCGGGATCTGCGACACAGCCGGGCGCGGGCGGGCAAGCGTCCTGCGCGTCCCAGAAGGCGATCTGGTGAAGCTTACCGGCGGCGACGTGAGCGCGGATGTCTTCGATGGTGGTAATCATGATCTTCTTGCCGTTCTCGTCTTCATCGGGCACAGCCTGGCCGCTGGCGTAGACGCCGGCCCGATAGTCGGTGGCGGCGACGGCCTCAGTCCAGGCAAGCAGGTATTCCGCCTGTTCGGGGAGCAGGCGGCCGCCTTCTTCCTGGTCGAGGAAGAGAATTGCGCCGGTGGGAAAGCCTTCGCGGTTGGCGGCGGCGACGGCGATACCGGCATCCTGCTTGCCGAGCGCGGCGGGAGACTTGCCCAGCTTCTTTGCCTTCTTGATCTGCGCGTCCAGGCGGCCGTTGAAGACGATGAGGAAGCCGAAGCCATTGCGGACCAGGGCGTCGCGCTTGCCTCTCCAGGGGTTGCTGGTGGCGCCGGGCGGATTGTTGAGCCAGTAGCCGGTGAAGGCGAACTGTTCGTGCAATTTCGGCAGCAGGGCGTCGCCGGGATAGTCGTTGGCGTCGAAGCCGAGGTAGCTGTGCGGGGCAGACGCAAGCTGCTGGGCGGGGGCGGCGGCGACGAACACGAGTGCCGCGGCCGCGGGCAGGAACAGACGCATGACCGTTCGATGTGTGCGGGTTGCGTGCGACCTTTCCATGGATTGCTCTCCGATCCTGCCGCCCTACCCCCCCCGGGGGGGAGTTCTCAGTTAGTACATGGCAGTTTCGCTGTAAACAAACGGGTTATCCAAAATACCGGGCAGGGATTCACTAAGTAGTAAACAGCTGTTTTCTGTTCGAACCAGCTCACAATGATATGCCCACTCTCCCATCCTGGCAGGGCCAGGTCCGGTCCGTGGATTCACCCCAAGCCAGCAAAGCCACCCAGCAATCAAAGACTGCTGGGGATCCCGAAGCTGGCCGGGAACCCGACTGGACACGACGCTAGGCACTGCTTTAGCCCTTTCTTTAATTTTACGTGAGCTGTCAAGAGGGACGCTGTGGAAAACAGGGCGCGCGGCGACTTCGCGACGCTTCTATTTCAGCGTGTAGGCGATGGCGGTGACGAACTGGGAGCTGTTCTTGTTGTAGCCCGCCGAGGGGTTGTTGAGGTAATTGTCGGTGGCGGTGAAGCCGATGCTGAGGCGTTTGTATACGGGCAGGGTGAGCGTTCCGGAGACGTTAGCGGAATAGTCGGTGGCAATGTTGAACGCGGGGATGAAGTTAGCGAACTCGGAGAAGACGAATTTCCTCGGCAGGTCGCGGTGATAGGTCTCGGAGACGGTGGAACCGACCAGGTTGGCATTGTTGCTGGCGGTCTGGAAGGACTGCTTCTCGTACTGGATGGTGGCTTTGAGGTCGAGTTCCTGCCTGGAGCCCTTGAGAGGGGTGTAGCCGATGCCTCCGCCATAGATCTGCTGCAGATCGAGGCCCTGGGCATAGTTGTGATCGAAGGCGGTCTGGCCCAGAGCGAAGTAGCGGGAGGATAGGTACTCGTCGCGCTCGGCGTCGGCGTGGAAGATGCTGGTTTCCGTGACGGCGGCGGGGCTGGGCGGGGTGGTTTGCGGGATAACCGGCGAGGTGAGCTTGCCGTAGGTCTCCTGCACGTCGAACGAGGTGCGGTTGCGGCTGGGCAGGAAGGAAACCTGCGGCACGGTGCGGACCATGGAGATGCCGGTGGTGAGGGTCTCGCCGTAGTCGGTGGAGCGCACGATGGTGGCGCCACCGTTAAGGGTTCCGTTCCATCCGTTGAGGAAGCCGGAACGGCCGGAGGTCTCCTTGGCGAAGGTGGCCTGATCGATGATGTAGCCGACCTGGGCTGGGGGGACGGTTTGAGGCGCGGCAGGAGGGTGGGTGACCGTCAAATTCCCGTCTGCGTAGGTGATACTGCCCTGGACTGCAACTCGTTTGGCGTCGGCAGCGCTCTTGATGGGGGTGTCTTTGCGCAGGATGGCGAAACCGGCGCTGGAGCGGAGTTCCTTGACTTTGTCGAGGGGCACAGTGATTTCGCCGGCCATGTCGCTCTTGAAGACGACGGAGTTGCCGACGCCGTGTTCCAGCGTGCCGGTGAGCTGATCGCCATTGGTGAAGACGATGACATCGGCCGGCGGTTTTGGGGCCGGCGGTGTGGCCTGGGCGTGCGCGCGAAGGGTTGCGGCGAAGCAGAGAAGGAGGGTGGTGAGAAAAACTTGCACGAGGGCCGGGGGCGGCAGGTGTCTCGAAGGAAAGCTCATAGGCTAAGGATACTCGTGTGGTGTCTCTGAAGTTGATTGCATAAGTCGAGGTCCCAACCGCAGGTCCTTCGACTCCGATTGGCGTAAACGCGCGCCAATCAGCGCTCAGGATGACAATTCAATTATGGAACAAACTTCAGGGGACTCCGCACTAGCGTAACGTTACCTGGAGGGGCATTGGCTATGAATCCATTTGTGCGTGCGATTGGAAAGGTGCTTCGCCTGGTGGGAATTTCGAGTCCCGAGGATTCGGCGCCGAAGGTGAAGCGTGTGGGAGATCCGCCGTCGTGGCGCGATGCGCAGAAGCCGAAATCCGGTGATCGCACGCACTGAAGCGGCGATTTTTTGAGGACTACAATGAAAGCATGAACGGCTTGATTGTGACAGATGTGGCCATTGCCGGCGGCGGAATTATTGGGTTGTCGCTGGGGCTGGAGTTGCGGCGCCGGGGACTCCAGGTAGTGGTGGTAGAGCGGCAGCAGGCGATGAGTTCCGCGTCGTGGGCGGCGGGCGGAATGCTGGCAGTGCATGATCCGCAGAATCCGCCGGAGCTGATGCCGCTTGCGACGCTGAGCTGGAAGCTGTATCCGGCGTACCTGGAGCGGATTGAGGAGCTTTCCGGCCGCAAGGTGCCGCTGCGCACGCGGCGGGCGATGCAGTATGTCGACGCTGCGCGGGACGACCGAAGCCGGAATGGGGACACGGTGACGGCGACAGAGATTGCGGAGTTTGCGCCGGGATTGGATACGGCCGGCCATGTGTTCGAGTGGCTCGATGAGGGCAGTCTGGACCCGAACGACCTGCGCGAGGCGCTGCCGCCGGCGTTTCTGGCGGCGGGTGGAACGCTGCTGGAAGAGACGGAGATGCTGAGCGTTGAGAGCACGGTGGCTGGGGTGACGGTGCAGACTTCGCGGCAGAAGATTTCGGCGGGAATGTTTGTGAACTGCCGCGGGGCGTGGTCGGGCGATGGGGCGGCCGATGCGGAGCGCGGGCTGGGACGGCTGCCGGTGACTCCGGTGAAAGGGCAGATGGGGAATTTGCGCTGCGAGCCGGATCGCCTTCGCTGCGTGGTGCGCGCGCCGGGAATCTACCTGGTGCCACGCGGGGATGGGCGGGTGACGATCGGCTCCACGATTGAGCATGTGGGGTTCGACGAGACGGTCGAGGAGTCGCAAATCCGGCAGATGGCGGAGATGGCGCGGAAGCTGCTGCCGGAGGCCGAGGCGCCGGCGCAGATGGATATGTGGGCCGGGTTGCGGCCTGGCACGCCGGACACGCTGCCGATCCTGGGGCGCGCGGAGAAGGACCATTGCTGGCATGCGACGGGACACTACCGGGATGGGATTCTGCTGGCCCCGGTTACGGGCCACGTGATGGCGCAGGCGATGCTGGGGGAGACTACAGACGTGCGGCTGGAAGCATTTTCCGCCGGGCGATTCTGAGTGAGTGAAGGCGACAGCGCTGAATGATTTTGTCTCCGGCTGGTCACGGTCTTGTCAGATTTTTGTCGTGAAAGTTGCGGGACCAGTTGCAAGTGGAATTGTTTCCGGGCTAAAATGTCCGGTTATCGGGCATCTCTTCTTCTGGTTCAGGTTTTGTAACCATGTGTCTGAGAAGAGGTTGTTTGATTGGCCCATCCAATCGCTGAATCCCAATAAATTTGGTCTTGCCAATCGTCATTCCGTGGGGATAGTATCCGTCTCGGTTTGGTATGGTGCGCCGGTTTCGCGCCTATACCGGAGCAGAGGCAAAGTTGGAATTACCTGGACATGTGCGACGCCCGGCCGGAACGAAGGTCGGGCAGCATATTTTGTTCAAAAACAGCCCTTCCCCCAGGGAAGGGTAGTTATTACTGCGCTTTGGAGCCACGACAATGGCATGGTACGCCTACTGCATCGCAGAACGTAGTTCGTTTCCGGAACTTTGCCGGCATCGCCGCCCGATGCCATTGACCGGGGTTGCCGGTCTCTTCGGGAACCAGACCTTTTTATTTCCAGCCAGCGATCTGGCGGTGATCGTCTCGGAGCACACGCCCGAAGACGCCGCCCGGATGGACCAAAATGCAGCCAAAGAGCACGCGCGGGTGATTGCAGATTGCTTTAAGCTCTCTACCGTGCTTCCTTTCCGCTTTGGAACGACCTTCCCCGACGACGATTCATTACGGCGTTCTGTGCGCTCCAACCAGAGGCATTTTACGGCGAACGTGGAGCGACTGCGAGGCAAGGCGGAGATGCACCTGAAGGTGCTGGTGGATGATACCTGCCCGGGGAATTCCGCGCGCAACATGACGGTTGGCCAGGAGTACCTGACCAGCCTGCGCGAAAGTGCGACGCGGCAGCGGGAGCGCCAGTCGAAGGCGCGCGCGCTGAGCGTGCAGATGCATCGCATGTTTCTGCCGATTGCGGAGGAGATTACCTGCAAGCGGATGGATTCGGGCAAGATGCTGCTGGACATCGCCCACCTGATCGATAACAAAACGGTGGAGCGGTACCAGAACAAGTATTCGTCGGCGACGCTGGAGTTGAAGGAGTGCCGGATGCAGTTGTCGGGCCCGTGGCCTCCGTACCACTTTGTGCATCGCAACGCGCCCGTTCATAACGCGTAGTTGAAGACTGATTGACGCCCTCTTTCCGTTGAGAAAACGGAGGGAGGGCGTTTTTGCGTCTGTTCCGCCGCAGTCGCTATAGAGTAGACAGCATGGGTTTATTCAGGAAGAAGTTGAAGCAGGAGCATAAGGTGATGCTCCAGCACGAGCGCGCGGCGGGCGTGCTGCTGCCGGAATACCATCGGGCGACGCTGGAGTGTCCGGAGCCGCAGCGGTGGAGCATGATCGACTCGATGACGGCCGAGGTCGAGGTGCTGGAGTTCATTGCGACGCTGGTGACGACGATCAAGCCGCGGCTGGTGGTGGAGACGGGATCGTTTCTGGGGGTGTCGACGGAGTGGATTGCGCGGGGGCTGGAGCGGAATGGCTTCGGCAAGGTCATCAGTTGCGAGTTCGACACGGTGGTCTACGAGAAGGCAAAGGAGCGGCTGGAGGCTTCGCCGCTGAAGCAGTGGATGGAATTGCGGAATGAGTCGAGTTTGGAGATGCAGGTGGAGGGGACGATCGACCTGCTGTTTTCGGATTCGGATATACAGATTCGCGAGGCTGAGGTGAAGCGGTTTCTGCCACAGATGACGGGGAACGGCGTGATTTTGATGCACGATGCGAGTTCGCATTTGCAGGTAGTGCGGGCCGCGGCGTTGAAGATGGAGGATGAAGGGCTGGTTTCGGTGGTGCTGCTGCCGACGCCGCGGGGGCTGGTGGTAGCGCAGCCGAAGGCGGGACGGAAGTGAGGTGGCGCCGCGACAGACTACGGGGATTCTTCGCCTACGGCTCAGAATGACAAGACGTAAAGGGGATTGGGAGCGATGAAGAATACGTAAAGGGGATTGGGAGCGATGAAGGTGTTGGTGATTGGTGGGGGCGGGCGGGAACACGCGATTTGCTGGGCGCTGGGGCGGTCGGCGCGGGTGACGGAGGTGGTATGTGCGCCGGGGAATGCGGGGATTGCGCAGAGCGTTGGCGCGAACGGGGCTCCAGTGCGGTGTGTGCCGGTGGATGTGGGCGACCTGGCGGAAATGATGCGGGTGGTCGAGATGGAGCGGCCGGAATTGACGGTGGTGGGGCCGGAGTTGCCGCTGTCGCTGGGAGTGGTGGATGAGTTGCAGCGGCGGGGGTTTCGCGTGTTTGGGCCGACGCAGGCGGCGGCACGGCTGGAGACGAGCAAGTCGTTTGCGAAGGAGTTTATGCAGCGGCATGAGATTCCCACGGCCGCGCATGCGGTGTGCACGACGCTGGGCGAGGTGCGCGAGGAGTTGCCGCGATTTGCCGTGCCGGTGGTGGTGAAGGCGGATGGACTGGCGGCGGGCAAGGGCGTGGTGATCTGCCAGACCCACCACCGGGCGGAGCAGGCGGCGGCAGCGATGTTCTCGGGCGCGCTGCTGGGCTCCGCGGAGACGTACGTCGTGATTGAGGAGTTCCTGGAAGGCGAGGAGGTTTCGTTCTTTGCTTTGTGCGACGGCAAACATGCGGTGGCGCTGGCGGCGGCGCAGGACCATAAGCGCGTGGGCGAGGGCGACACCGGGCCGAACACCGGTGGCATGGGCGCTTACACCGGCGATGGATTGCTGAGCGAGCCGATGGAGCAGTGGCTGCTGAAGAACATCGCGCAGCGCGTGGTCGATGAGATGGCGATGGAGGGTGCACCATTCCACGGCATCCTGTTCTGCGGGATGATGATGGTTCCGCAACGCGATGGCACGACTTTGCCGATGGTGCTGGAGTTCAACACGCGCTTCGGCGATCCGGAGACACAGGCGATCCTGGTACGGCTGGAGAACGATATTGTGGAACTCTTCGGTGCCGCGATCGACGGGACGGCAGACCGGATGAAGATACGGATGCGGCCGGGCGCGAGCGTATGCGTGGTTGCGGCGAGCGGTGGCTATCCGGGCAAATATGTTTCCGGGCTGCCGATTGCGGGGCTGGATTCGGTGAGCGATCCGGATGTGGTGGTCTTTCATTCCGGAACGGCGTTGAAGGATGGAGTGCTGGTGACGGCGGGAGGTCGGGTGCTGGGAGTGACCGCGGTTTCGCAGGTGTCCACGGTTGCGCCGGGGTCGGCTTCGGGGCCGGCGTCCAAGGGCGGTTCGGCGCTGTGGGACTCGCTGGGCAAGGCGTATGGCGCGCTGCAGGGGATTTCATTTGACGGAATGCAGTTCCGCGGCGACATTGGCTGGCGAGCGCTGCGCGACGGATTGTAAGGGCGTTCACGGCCTGTGACCGCTCCGCGTGGCCCTTCCATTGGTCGGCTCGGAAGCTTGAGGCGGCAATATTCCGTAGAATTCATAAGGGGGAGAGAGATGGCGCAACCTGCTTTGACGGCGGACGAGGTGTTGGCCTGGCTGGATAAGACTTCCAGCAAGTGGCGCGAGTTGATTGAGGCTCACCCGGAAATCCTGGCCATGCCATGCGACGTGATGGCCGTCAACACGGCGGCGGGTTTGTTGCAGCACATTGTTGCGGTGGAGTTGCGCTATGCGGAGCAGTTGTCCGGAATGCCGCCGACGGAGTATGCGAAGATTCCTTTCCATTCGGCGAAGGCGATCTATGCGACGCATCACCGCGCGATGGCACTGCTGCGGGCGCAACTGGCCAGCGGAGTGGACTGGGAGGAACACATCGACTTCATCACCCGGTCGATGGGGCCGGCGCGGGCTTCGCGCAAGACGATCTTCTTCCATGCGACGCTGCACGCGATCCGCCACTATGCGCAGTTGGCGACACTGGTGCGGCAACTGGGCGTGAAGCCGGACTGGCCAATGGACTACCTGTTTATGGGCATGGAACGGATTTGAATGGCAGAAGGCCTTAACCGCAGGTCCTTCGACTCGCTGCGCTCGCTCAGGATGACAATCCAAAACTCCCGCAGGTCCTTCGACTCGCTGCGCTCGCTCAGGATGACAATCCAAAACTCCCGCAGGTCCTTCGACTCGCTGCGCTCGCTCAGGATGACAATCCAAAACTCCCGCAGGTCCTTCGACTCGCTGCGCTCGCTCAGGATGACAATCCAAAACTCCCGCAGGTCCTTCGACTCCGTTTTGGGCAGGGAAACCCGCCAAAGTCCGCTCAGGATGACAGTTCAGTTATGCCGCGTAATGCCGCGAGTTCTTGAGACAGAACGCTATCCGATGACGCGGCGCAGGAAGCCCTTGACGCCGAGGAGGGTGAGCAGAACCAGGAAGAAGGAGAGCATGCCCACGATCAACGCCGGGTCCATGTGTTGCAGGGATGGGGTGAGGGCGGCGCGGAGGCCTTCGCTCATGTAGACGATGGGATTGATGAGGACGGCGTGCTGCAGCACCGGCATGGTGTCGAGCTGGGCCCAGGGATAGTAAACGCAGCCGAGGAAGGTGATGGGCATGACGACGGTGCCGAAGATGAGACCGATCTGCTGCGGCTTGACGGTGGTGCCGATGACCAGGCCGAGTGCTCCGGCGGTGAGGCTGGCGAGAGTGAGGACGAGGATGAGGAATGGCCAATTGTTGACGTGGGCGACGACCGGCGTCGCGGGCACATAGTAGGCCATGGGGAAGACTACGGCAGCGGCAATCATGCTTTGCACCGAGGAAAAGATGATCTTCTCGATGGCGACCGCGGCTACCGGCAGCGGGCACATGACGCGGTCGTCGATCTCGCGGGTGATGCCGAACTCCTGGGCCAGGGGAAGCGCGACGGCAGCGATGCCTGAGAACATGATGGCGACGGCCATGAGGCCGGGCAGCAGGACTGTGGAGAAGTCGCCTCCGGCCATCGCCGCGGTGGGGTTCAGGGCGGAATTGCCGCTCATGTGCGGCATGATGAAGGTGAAGACGAAGAGGAAGAGCAGCGGATTCATGCAGACGCGGATGAGAAAGGGCAGCGTCTCGCGGCGCAGGACGTACAGATCGCGGAGCAGGAGACCGGCGAAGGCGCGCACATATTGCACCCTCTGGCGTTGCGCAGGCCGGGGCGCCGCTTCCTGCGGGTGAGTTGCGTCGATCTCGGTTTCCAATGTCGGCATCCGTCTCTATTCCCTCAGGTCGTGCCCGGTGAGGCGGATGAAGACCGTCTCCAGGCTGGTTTCCGTCATGGTGAGGTCGCGCAAGCCGTAGGCGTTGCTGGCGTCAACAATATCGGGGAGCAGGCCGTTGGCGTTGTCGGCGAAGATGCGGACGCCGACGGGTGTGGCCTCGACGCCACGAATCCCCTGCATACGCTCCAACTGATTAATGAGCCGGTTGACGCCTTCGCGGTTGCCCAGGTCGAGGGAATAGACTTTCTGCGCTCCGACCGAGCTCTTCAGCGCGGCGGGCGTATCCTCGACGAGAATCCTGCCGTGATCGATGATGGCTACGCGGTCGCAAAGCTCGTCCGCCTCTTCCATGTAGTGGGTGGTGAGGACGACGGTGATGCCTTCTTCGCGCAGCCGACGGACGGCGTCCCACATGGCAATGCGGCTCTGCGGATCGAGGCCGGCGCTGGGTTCGTCGAGGAAGAGCACTTTGGGGCGATGGGAGATGGCGCGGGCGATCTGGACGCGCTGGGCGAGGCCGCCGGAGAGCTGGGAGGGATAGGCGTTCGCGCGCTCTGTGAGGTGGAACTGCTGCAGCAGCTGATGGGTCCTCTGCTTTGCGTCGGCGCGCGAGAATCCAAAGTACAGGCAATGGAAGTGGATGTTTTCGTAGACGGTGCAGGCGCGGTCCAGTGTGTTGAACTGGGGCACGATGCCCATGCACCGGCGGGCCAGCGCGGGGGAAGCAACCACGTCGATGCCGGCGATGTGGACGGTGCCTGACGTGGGCAAAACGCGCGTGGTGCAGATGCTGATGGTAGTGGTTTTGCCTGCGCCGTTGGGCCCGAGCAGACCGTACAATTCACCCTCGCGGACACCGAGGGCAATGCCATCCACTGCGATGACGCGCTGCTTGCCTTCGTAGACCTTGCGAAGGTCTTCCACCTGGACGATCACAGCCAAACTCTTCTCCAGTCAATTTCTTAGTCTTGGGTCCTTCGATTATAGGCACGGGAGGCGAGGCGCACCACCCCTAAGGCAATTCCTGAGTTGCTGTGACCTTTTCATATTCTGTGCACGGTCGTCGCTCCCTGGGGTCGCGCCGACTTGAGCGCAGTGACTTCCGGGTAAAGTTACCCAGGAATTGCGATAGTTTTGCGGGAGAGGCGTGCCGAAAAGGGTGCAAATACGCGCGTCAGGCGTAAAATTAAGGAAATGGCACGTGGATGGGAGAGCAAATCCGTGGAGGAGCAGCAGATGCAGAGCGATGCCCCCAAAGTAGACCCAGCAATCGCTAAGGCAGTCGCTCACGCGAAGGAATCGGAACGCAAGCGCAAGGTTCGTGCGCTTGAACTGCAGCGCGAGCGCGTTTTGTCGGAGCGCACATCGAATCCGCACCGGCGCACGGCGCTGACCAACGCGTTGGCGGATATCGAGGAGAAGCTGGCCGAACTGGGCTGGACGATCCATCTGTAAGCGATACGCCCGCTGTATTCGTTGAGATTTGGTGTCCGCAATCCCAGGAAAACGGAAGGGGCCGAGGTGTCTGCCCCTTCCTGTATGCGGCTGCGGCAGCGCTTACCGCGAGGTTTGCAGGGACTGCTGATTCTGCCCCTGGGGCTCCGTGCTTGCATTGATGCCGATTGCGTCGCCTGAAACGACCATGTTGACGCGCCGGTTCTGTGCGCGGCCGCTGGCAGTTGTGTTATCGGCAACGGGGTCGTTCGGCCCGAAACCCTGCGACGTGATGTTGTTTGGCGAGACGCCTTGCGCGACCAGGAACTCCCTTACGGTCGCGGCCCGCTTATCCGAGAGCGTCTGATTGAAGGTGGGTGATCCGGTTGAGTCCGTGTAGCCTTCCACCTGGACCCTCAATCCGGGGTATGCCAGCAGAATTCCGGCCACCTTGGCCAAGCTGACCTGGGTGGACGGCTTGAGGGTGTATTTGCCCGTATCGAAGAGCACATCCGACATGTTGACGATGAGCCCGCGCGCGGACTCGCTGGTGGCGAGAACGCTGTTCAATTGCTGGCGAAGCTTTTCGCGGACTGCGTTTGCGTCTTCGACATTCCTGCTGGCTTCAGCTGCTTTGGCTCTTGCCTCAGCGGCCTCGGCTTCGGCCTGGGCACGCGCGGCGTCGGCCTGCGCCTTGGCTGCCTGCGCCTGCTCGGCCTGGAGTTGCGATTGCTGCGCCTGGGCTTGAGACTGCGCGGCCTGCTCCTGGGCTTGCGCTGCGGCAACCTGAGCCTGCTGTTTGGCGGTTACCTGGGCCTGGGCTTCTTCCGCGGCCTGCTTGCGCAGGGTTGTGATACGCGCATCTTCGGCGCGCTCGACCGCTTCACGGGCATCGGTGATCTCCATCTTCTGGTCGTCATGCTTGCCATTGTCCAGGTCGGACGCGTTCTGAAGATCGAGCTTGGCCTTGGCCATGATTTCGGGCGCGTACTTGTCCGCGCCGGTATCCTGCGCGATGCGTACGGCGTTCTCGGCCTCAAAGAGCTCCAGGGGCGAGCGCCCATTGCGCGTGATGGGGTTGGCGACAGTGTGGGAACCGGCTGTCTCCGCGTAGATACCGCGCGGCAGCAGGTAGTAGTTGGCGGTCACTTTCTCCAGAACGCCGGTGGTCTTGTCGGGTCGGATCACGTTCTGCAGCACCACCACGTCGCTGGGCTCGGCTACTGAGAAGTAGGGCTCAGCGGTGACGATCATGCCGAACGACTGCAGCGCCGTGGTCACGCGGATGTTGCTCTTCGTGCCGGCGGGGAGGACTTCACCCAGATTCTGCGCGCGGCCGTCGGGCGAGATGGCCCACAACACATAGGTGAGATATTCTCTGCCAAAACCGTTGGCCGGAGTGAGCCCGTCGAACTTCGCGTCGATGGTAATGCCGCCGCGCTCGCTGGTGACTTTGGCTTCACCCGTCGCTCTCGGGAGCAACGGTGTGCCTTCAAAGCCGATGGTGGTGGGACCGCTGCGATGCAGGTAGTTCACACAATCCAGGCTATGTTGCACTACCCTGACGCGATAAATGTAGATGCCGTTCTCCTCGGTGATTGGGTTTCCCGGTTGCGTGGCGGAGGGCTGCGCCATGGGGTTCGGCTCCTGAGCATTTGCGGCCAGCGGAAGCGCGCCTGCGAGCAAGCCGAACGCGCTGGCGACGGCCAGAACCGGGAAGGACCGCTTGGCGAGGGTGTCGAACGGACTGCGTTTGCGCCGCTCGCATAACTGACCGAGCGCCGCGTGGGGCGCTAAATCCATTCTTCGGTTTTTCATGATTTGAGATCTCCTTGAAGATCTATTCCAGGATGCGTCTCCCGCATTGTGCAACGCGCGAGGAGAACAAATCCCGGGGCGTTTGGGCCCCGTTAAGTGCGATGCCCGACGCAGAGCAATGGTGGTCTGCGGAAGCGGCAACAGTGGCGGGCACCAGCGCAGAAAGGTTGTCTGCAATAAGGGGCTTTCCTGCGATTCATTGCGCCCCTGCAGCTGGCGCCAGCGGTAGACTGTGGGCAGCTGTGGAGCGACGGAATCCGGGGCCGATCCGCTTGCTGTGTATGCAGATATTCTGTTGGGCTGTTTTCCTGATGCTGGTTCTCTTCCTTGCTTCCTGGTACCTGGAGATCCACTACACTCTCGACAAAGATGTGCGGCGGTTCTAAGGCCAGCGGCCCGGAAACCGCAAGGACGGAACGACAGATGAGCCCATCAGAGACGAACCAGACGATAGGCAAAGACTGGAGCGTGGCCGATATTCCCAGCCAGGTGGGCCGGCGTGCGCTGATTACAGGTGCGAACAGCGGCATTGGCTACTACGCTGCGCTGGAACTGGCGCGTAAGGGAGCGCACGTTCTGCTGGGTTGCCGAAACCTGAACAAAGGCAACGCGGCACTGGCGCAAATACGAGCCGAGGTCCCCGGAGCAAGCGCGGAAGTGGTGCTGCTGGATATGGCGTCGCTGGAGTCGATCCGTGCATTTGCTGGAGCAGAGACTGCGTTGGATATCCCGCTCGATCTGCTGATTAATAACGCGGGAGTGATGGCTCCGAAGCGACGGCAGGAGACCGCTGATGGATTCGAGCTTCAGTTCGGGACCAACGTGCTGGGCCATTTCGCGCTGACGGCGCGGCTGCTGCCGGCGCTGGAGCGCGCGGCCGCGAGTCAGGCGCAGAGGCCGCGAGTGGTGACGATTGCTTCCATTGCGCACAAGCAGGGCCGGATTAATTTCGACGATCTGCAATCGACCAAAAACTATAGTCCGATGGGCGCGTATCGGCAGTCGAAGCTTGCCGACCTGATGTTTGCGTTCACGCTGGACCGGCGGCTGCGCGCGGCCGGGCCGCCGGCGTCGGGAGTGATGAGCGTGGCGGCGCACCCGGGCGTCGCCAATACCAACCTGTTCCAGACCGGCGAGTACTCGGCGATAGAGAGGGCGATTCGGCGCGGCCTCGGAGCTGCGATTGGCACGCTGCTGAACTCCGAGGCGGACGGAGCCGTGCCCACGCTGTTCGCGGCCACCGTGCCTGAGGCGGAGAGCGGTGGATACTACGGGCCGCAGGGTTTCCAGGAGATGCGCGGCGGCGATGTGGGCCCCGCCAAAGTGGCACAGCAGGCGTTGGACCAGCGGGCGGCCGCGCGCCTGTGGAGCGAGTGCGAGATTTTCACCGGGGTCTCGCTGCTGTAAATCAAGAGCTTGCGGCGGCGGCAGACAGGCGTCGTCTGGGTGGTCTACAATTCGCCCGTCAAGGACCGTTGGGCGGCGGGTCGGAACTCGTCGCTCATTTCAATCGAAAAGGAGCATTGACCGATGCCGACGACGATGACCAAGGTTCAGCCGGGTGTTTACGGATTCCCGGTTTCCCTGAAGAAGCGTTACGACAACTACATTGGCGGCAAGTGGACGCCGCCGGTTTCCGGAGAGTACTTCGAGAACGTCACGCCCGTGACCGGGCAGGTAATGTGCGAGATTGCGCGGTCGAAGTCAGCCGACGTGGAATTGGCGCTGGATGCGGCCCACGCCGCGAAGGCGGCCTGGGGCAAGACGTCGGCGGCCGAACGTGGGAGGTTGCTGGAGCGGATTGCGCAGCGGATCGAAGACAACCTGGAGATGCTGGCGACGATCGAGACATGGGACAACGGCAAGCCGATCCGCGAGTCGATGGCCGCAGACCTGCCGCTGGCGGTCGACCACTTCCGCTACTTCGGCGGAGTGGTGCGCGCACAGGAAGGATCGATTGGCCAGATTGACGCGACTACGGTTGCGTACCACTACCACGAACCGCTGGGCGTGGTGGGCCTGATTATTCCATGGAACTTCCCGATCCTGATGGCGGCGTGGAAGCTGGCTCCGGCGCTGGCGGCAGGCAACTGCGTGGTGCTGAAGCCGGCCGAGCAGACGCCGATGTCGATCCTGTGCCTGATGGAGTTGATCGAGGACATTCTGCCTCCGGGGGTGGTGAACATCGTCAACGGCTTTGGGCTGGAAGCCGGCAAGCCGCTGGCGTCGAGCCCGCGCATCAACAAGATTGCGTTCACCGGCGAGACGACGACGGGACGGCTGATCATGCAGTACGCCTCGCAGAACATCATTCCGGTGACGCTGGAACTGGGCGGAAAATCGGCGAACATTTTCTTCGAAGACGTGCTGCGCGAGGACGATGCGTTCTACGACAAGGCGCTGGAAGGATTCACGCTGTTTGCGCTGAACCAGGGCGAAGTGTGCACGTGTCCGTCGCGGGCGCTGATCCAGGATTCTGTGTACGAGCGGTTCATGGAGCGGGCGCTGAAGCGGGTGAAGGCGATCAAGCAGGGCAATCCGCTGGACTCGTCGACCATGCTGGGCGCGCAGGCTTCCAGCGAGCAGATGGAGAAGATTCTCTCCTATCTGGACATCGGCAAGCAGGAAGGCGCGGAAGTTCTGATCGGCGGCAGGCAGGCGAAGATGGACGGCGATTTGAGCGGCGGCTACTACGTTGAGCCGACCATCTTCAAAGGCAATAACAAGATGCGCGTCTTCCAGGAAGAGATCTTCGGGCCGGTGGTTTCGGTGACGACGTTCAAGACGGACGACGAGGCACTGGAGATTGCCAACGACACGCTGTACGGGCTGGGCGCAGGGGTTTGGACGCGGGACATGAATCGCGCGTACAGGTTCGGCCATGGCATCCAGGCGGGACGCGTGTGGACGAACTGCTACCACCTGTATCCGGCGGGCGCGGCGTTTGGCGGGTACAAACAGTCAGGCGTGGGACGCGAGACGCATAAGATGATGCTGGACCATTATCAGCAGACCAAGAACGTGCTTGTCAGCTTCAGCCCGAACGCCATGGGGTTTTTCTAAACCATGAGCGTTCATGAGACGGTTGAAGCTGATCGGACCGCTGCGGCAGCGCCGAATTTAGAAGTAAATTCGGAGGCGCTGCCGCAGCAGGTTGTTACGACTCCGGCGGCGGTGGCGCTGATTGCGACGCTGCGGGCGAAGTATGGGCCGGTGATGTTTCACCAGTCGGGCGGGTGCTGCGATGGCTCGTCGCCGATGTGCTATCCGCTGGGCGAGTTTATGACCGGCGACAGCGATGTGCTGCTGGCGACGGTGGAGGGCGCGCCGTTTTACATGAGCAAGCCACAGTTTGAGTACTGGAAGCACACGCAGTTGATTCTGGACGTGGTGCCCGGGCGCGGCGGAATGTTCTCGCTGGACAACTCGGAGGGCGTGCGGTTCCTGATCCGGTCGCGGGTGTTTACGGATGCCGAGATTGCGGCGCTCCGGGCGGCGGGAAGAATCTGAAACACTTCGTGCCGTTCTCGACGCGGTATCTGGTACCGTCCTCGACGGGCTGAGGCGGGTGAAAGGCAAAGTTGGCTTCAGCGCGCCGAGTTACCCCCCCTCCCCCCTATCTACCTACTAAGCGGCACTTTCTAAGCCGGTTAGGCTCGGACTTTGTACATTTTTGCGCATTTCGGCAGCCGCACGGGCCAAACGGCCGGACCTTCTGGCAGGACGTTAGCTTTCAAGTCTGACTTCAAGTTCAGGGATCAGAGAACCAGGTCCACTGAAGTCCGTGCGGTCTACATGGCCCCGAAAAAGCAAAGGCCCGACGGGCTGCGCCGGGGCACTTCGTGGGTTCTGCACGTGCTGCCGCGTGGTTTTCTCTTTGACTCAACTACCTTAATGATAGCAAATTGAGTGAAACTCAACTGTACTTTGGCGGGAACTTTGATCTCGTTTGGATTGTGGGTTGTGGACGGCTTTTGCACGGAACCGGGTCTTGACAAGATTTCCGGTGGAGCGGGATTCCCCGGCACGGCCGGTGTATGATGCGGACTTCACCGTCTTTCGCGTCGTTTTTCAAGGAGATAGCTCATGAAGCGTCGTACGTTTCTGAAGACTGCAGCTGCGGCCTTTCCGGTTGCGGGGCTGGGGGCGCTTGCGGCCGGCCCGGTGGCTGCACCGGCGGGTGGGGTTCATCCGGTGGGGGCTGGGCAGGACCGCCTGGGCGAGACGCACTCGCTGGGGTTCAGCACAATCCTGTTCAAGGTGCTGCCGCGGGAGACGAGCGGCGGGCTGTTCGTGATCGAGCACAAGGGCCTGGGGCATGGCGGACCGCCGGTGCACTTTCACCTGCATCAGGACGAGTGGTTCTACGTGATGGAGGGCGAGGTGCTGTTCCAGGTCGGCGGCAAGCGGTTGACGCTCGGGGCGGGCGAATCGGTGCTGGGGCCCCGTGGGATTCCGCATGGGTTTATGGGCGCGGGCGAGAAGCCGGCGCATATGATCATCGCGTTTACGCCGGCGGGGAAGATGGAGGCGTTTTTTCGCGAGACGGCGGTGCGGAACGGGCCGGCGATGGATGCGGCTATGTTTGCGAAGTACGACATGCAGTATGTGGGGCCGCCGCTGGTGGCGGGATAAGTGCCACCATTATTGATTATCTTTGGATATTGGGAGACGTTCAACAATGAATCTGAGAACGTTCAAAAAGCCGGAAGCCGCGAAGCCGTCACCTCGAAGGACGAGTCGTGTGGATGCTTCCTACGGTGCACCGATGACCTCCCACTCGCCTCCCGAATCGATTCAGAGTACAGGACCGGCTTTTTCTCACTCACTCGATCGGGTGTCGCTCTTTCCCCAGAGGACCTTTGGCAGGCATGATGATCGGGCCTCGGCTGATTCTTTCGAAGCTGAAGCGAACTCGGTTGGGGCCCAGGTCGTGCGGATGCCATCGCCCGAGGCGCAGGGCGTGGCCGGCGGAAGGCAGGGAACTCAGCTTCGTAAGGTGGGTCATTGCGGTTTTGCGGAACCGTTTGTGCCGTCGCCTGTTCCGCCCTCGGTTCAGAATGTGCTCTCCCAAATCGGACGGCCCATGGATGCACCGACACGCGGATTCATGGAGTCTCGCTTTGGCCGGGACCTCGGCCTGGTCCGGATTCACACGGACGCTGCCTCGACGGAGTCCGCGTGGGACCTTCAGGCGCGCGCCTATGCCGCGGCGCCCCACGTAGTGTTCGCGGAGGGTGAGTTCGCGCCGGCCAGTCTGGAAGGGAAGGGGCTGTTGGCGCATGAACTGACGCATGTGCTGCAGCAGGGCGATGGTTCGCGAAAGATTCAACGCTCTCCTGCGACCGACCAGCGGTTCAAGGAGGATGTAAAGGCGGCTCGCTACCGTGGGCGACTGATCGCGCAGAGAATCAAGACCCATGGGAAGCTTTCCAAGGAAGCAGAGGCGAAGATCCAGAGCGAACTGGCGTATTTCCAAGGTGCGGCCAGAGGGGCGTATCGCCGAGAGATCCAGCCGGCCCTCGATGCGCTGAAGCCGATGGAGATGCCGCGGCCGGTTGAGTTATTCCCCCGGTCCGACGATCCGCAATACTGCAGAGGTTCAAAATGTCTGTCGGACGATGATATCTATGCCGGTTTGAAAAAGAGCGAGGCTGATGATCGAGCGAGGGAGGCACAGGCAACTGAGCAGAGGCAGGCCGAGGCTGTTCTACACGACGCTGTTTTGCATCTCCTCAATGCTGACGTGGATCGCACGATGAGGGGAAGCAGTCGACATTACCACGCGGTCCAGCGCCGGGATACGTTTGTCAAGACTGGTCATGATCCCGGCCCGTATGTGAACTATGATGGCGGGCCAGGGCCGGTGAACATTGCAGGTGGCATAGCAGGCGCCGTCTTGCTTCCATCTCTGGCTCCGGAGGTAGCCGCTGCGGAGATCGGTGCAGAGGCAGCAGGCGTTGGGACGACGACGGCCACGGTGGCTGCCCCGGTCGTCGGCGCGGCCGCCACGCCCCAGGGCCAGCAGGCGATTGAAGATGTTGGAGAAGCGCTCGACAGCGTAGGTCCGGCTATTGAAAACGATGTGCCCGAGGCAGCCACATCGGCAACAGAAGACCTGGGCCAATCCTTGAACTCGGAAGGGATGGGCAGAGTGATTGGCTGGGGCGAGGGTAAGGCGGCAGACGCAGTGGCGCAAACGGAGGCCGTCGCCGAGTCACTGACGAGCAAGATCGTCCAGTCTATGGCCGAACGTGGACTCACCAAGGAGTGGGTCGTCGATCAACTGAGCAAGTACACAGCGGCGTTCGCAAAGGGCGGACCGAAGTTGAGGAACGTACAACTCATCCCACGAATGAATTTGATGATGAAGATTCTCGATCTCTGGACCGATGAGTAGTGGTGGTCGCCATCGTTGACGCGTGAAGCTTGGCCGATCATGGGGCACCCAGGTCTGCGGCCGGCGGGAAGAATGCGGGGATTCTTCGCTGCGCTCAGAATGACAAGTTCGGAAGGAAGTCGCCAATCGGGACAGTGGAGTGAGGCAATGAAGTGAGAAACCCCACGATAGGCGGGGTGAAACTGCGCCGATCATGGGGCACCCGGGTTTGTGGCGCGGCGGAGGAGAAGCAGATTCCCTTCGGGAATGACAAACAAGAGTGCGAAACGACCTCTAGGACTTGGCGGCGAGTTGGCGGAGGACGTATTGCAGGATGCCGCCGTGCTGGTAGTAGAGGATTTCCTGGGGAGTGTCGATGCGCAGGGTGGCGGAGAACTCGATGGTGCGGCCCTTGCCGTTCTCAGCGAGGATGGGGACGATGCGGCCTTCGGCGAATTTGGAGTCGAGCATCTTGCGGAGCAGGCCGGGGTGGTCGCCGATGGTGAAGACCTCCTCGCCGGTGAGGCCGAGGGACGCGGTGGACTGGCCCTGGATGTACTGGAAGGGCAGGATGCCCATGCCGACCAGGTTGGAGCGGTGGATGCGCTCGTAGCTTTCGGCGATGACGAAGCGGATGCCGAGGAGCTTGGGGCCCTTGGCGGCCCAGTCGCGCGAGCTGCCTGAGCCATACTCCTTGCCGGCGAGGATGCAGAGCGGCGTTCCGCGCTCAGCATAGATGACGCTGGCGTCGTAGATGGGCATTTCCAGGCCTTCCGGGAGCAGGCGGGTGACACCGCCCTCGGTGCCGGGAGCGAGGAAGTTGCGCAGGCGGACGTTGGCGAAGGTGCCACGAACCATGACTTCGTGATTGCCGCGGCGGCTGCCGTAGCTGTTGAAGTCGGCGGGGGCGACGCCGTGCTGGGTGAGGTATTTGCCGGCGGGGCCGTTCTTCTTGATGGAGCCGGCAGGCGAGATGTGGTCGGTGGTGACGGAGTCGCCGAGGACGGCGAGGCAGCGGGCGGCCCGGATGTCGGTGACTTCGGGGGGCGTTGCGGTCATACCATCGAAGTAGGGCGCTTTGCGGATGTAGGTGGAGTCGGGCTCCCATCCGTAGGTGTTGCCGGAGGGGAACTTGAGGTGCTGCCAGTTGGCGTCGCCGTCGGTGACGGTGGAGTATTGCTTGCGGAACATGCTGGAGTCGATGCAGGCGTTGACGGTGTCGGCGACTTCCTGCTGGGTGGGCCAGATGTCCTTGAGATAGACGGGGGCGCCGGACTGGTCTTTGCCAAGGGGGTCGACGGAGAAGTTGTGGCTGATGTGGCCGGCGAGGGCGTAGGCAACGACCAGCGGCGGCGACATGAGGTAGTTGGCGCGGACTTCCGGGGAGATGCGGCCTTCGAAGTTGCGATTGCCGGAGAGGACGGAGACGGCGACGAGGGAGTGGGCCTCGATTGCGGCGGAGACGTCGGTGGGCAGCGGGCCAGAGTTGCCGATGCAGGTGGTGCAGCCATAGCCGACGGTGTTGAAGCGGAGGGCGTCGAGGTAGGGCGTGAGGCCGGCTTTGTTGTAGTAGTCGGTGACGACGCGTGAGCCGGGAGCGAGGGAGGTTTTGACCCAGGGCGGCGTCTGCAGGCCTTTTTCGACGGCCTTCTTGGCGAGCAGGCCGGCGGCGACCATGACGTAGGGGTTGGAAGTGTTGGTGCAGGAGGTGATGGCGGCAATGACGATGGAGCCGTGGAAGAGGTACCGATCGGGATCGACGCCGAAGCGAGCCTGGACCGAGGTAGGAGCGGCGACGCTGCTGGCCGCGGCGGCGTGGGAGTCCTTGCCATTGGGCGCGCCGGTGCTGCTGGTGAGGTTGCCGTTGCCGGAGGGATGGCCGCCTTCAGCCTCCCAGCGGACCAGCGGGCGCTGCTCGTCCTGGTTGCCGTTGGGGCCGAGGAGGGATGGGAGCTGCTTCTCGAAGCTGGGGCCGGCCTGCGAGAGGGGAACGCGGTCCTGCGGGCGCTTGGGGCCAGCGACGGAGGGTTCGACGGTGGCGAGATCGAGCGAGAGCGTGGAGGAGTATTCGGCTTCGGGTGCGTCCGGTGTGTGGAAGAGGCCTTGTTCGCGGAAATAGGCTTCGACCAGGGCGATGTGCTCTTCGCTGCGACCGGTGAGGCGGAGATACTTGAGGGTTTCCGCGTCGACGGGGAAGATGCCGCAGGTGGCGCCGTATTCGGGGGCCATGTTGCCGATGGTGGCGCGGTCGGCGAGCGGGAGTTCGGCGACGCCTGGGCCGTAGAACTCGACGAACTTGCCGACGACGCCGTGCTTGCGCAGGGCCTCGGTGACGGTGAGGACGAGGTCGGTGGCGGTGGCGCCTTCGCGGAGCTTGCCGGTGAGTTTGAAGCCGACGACCTGGGGGACGAGCATGGAGACGGGCTGGCCGAGCATGGCGGCCTCTGCCTCGATGCCGCCGACGCCCCAGCCGAGGACGCCGAGGCCGTTGACCATGGTGGTGTGGGAGTCGGTGCCGACCAGGGTGTCGGGATAGGCGAGGATGGAGCCGTCTGGCTGGGGCGCGGTGAAGACGACGCGGGCGAGGTACTCGAGGTTGACCTGGTGGCAGATGCCCATGCCAGGGGGGACGGCGGAGAAGTTGCGGAAGGCGGTCTGGCCCCACTTGAGGAAGGCGTAGCGCTCGCGGTTGCGGGTGAACTCGAGTGCGGCGTTGAGGTCGTAGGAGTTGGGCGTGCCGAACTCATCGACCTGGACGGAGTGGTCTATGACCAGCTCGGCGGGCTGGAGCGGGTTGATCTTCTCCGGGTCGCCGCCGAGGGTCTTCATGGCGTCGCGCATGGCGGCGAGATCGACGACGGCGGGGACGCCGGTGAAGTCCTGCATGAGCACGCGGGCGGGCATGTAGGCGATCTCGCGGGAGGGTTCGGCTTTGGGATCCCAGGTGGCGAGGAACTTGATGTCGTCGGCGGTGACCGAGTCGCCGTCTTCGTGGCGGAGGAGATTTTCGAGAAGAATTCGGAGGGAATAGGGGAGGCGGGTGAGGCTGATGTTTTTGTCGGCGGCGGAGAGTGCAGAGAGGCGGAAAAGGCGGACGGTGGTCGCGCCGGAGGTTAGGGTTCCGGCGCTATGGAAGGAATCGGGCTGCGTGGTCATGAGTATTCTCCGGGTGTGGGCTTTAGGCGCCGGGTTCGAACGCCGGGCGCGAATTCTGGGGCCGAGAGCGCGCTGGGCGCAAGTCGGCGGGAAGGAAAAGCCTATCAAAAATTCTGGGAGTTTGGGCGGAGTGGGTTGGAATCACCCGCCGGGCGGTTTAGGAACGCCCGCGGTCGCGGCGGCCGTGGCGGAAGCGCTTCGTCTTGGGACGAGTCTGAGCCATCGAGGATATTTTACGCCGGGGTGCGCGGAGTGGGAAAGAGGCGTCGCCGGGCGGTTTCCAGTTTGCCGGGGGCGACAACCCGGGCCTCCGGATCGAGAGATCGCGGAGCGTCGAGAAGACTGATGCGCTTGCCGGATGATAGGCTCGATGCCTGTCGGCGATTGATTCAGCCAGCGGATTGGCGAATAGAAATGCAGCATTTGAGTGGAGATGCTATGAAACTGCTGGCCAAATTCAATTTGATCCTGTTGCTGATTTTTGGAACCAGCGGCGTCGTGATTTCGCTTCTGGCCTACAGTTTTCTTATCGGCAACGCGCGGCGCGAGGTGCTTGCGCAGGCGGAGTTGATGATGGCCAGCGCCAAATCGGTACGCGACTACACCTCGACCGATCTGTTGCCGCTGCTGCTGGAGAATCCCAGACACAGGGTCCGGTTTCTGGCGGAGACCGTGCCTGCCTATGGCGCCACGACGACCTTCAAGAATCTGCGGGTGCTGTATCCCGATTACACGTACAAGGAAGCGACGCTGAACCCGACCAATCTGGAGGATCGCGCGACAGATTGGGAGACGGACGTGGTCCGCGCCCTGCGCGACCATCCCGACCAGAAGCAAGTTGTTGGTGAGCGCGCGACGATGGACGGGGCGTCGCTTTACCTGGCTAGTCCGATCGTCGCCATGCATCCCTGCCTGGAGTGCCATAGTGTTCCCTCGGCCGCACCCAAGGCGATGCTGGCCGTTTATGGCACCGCAAACGGATTCGGCTGGAAGGAGAACGAGGTGGTGGGTGCGCAGATTGTTTCGGTCCCGATGTCAGTCCCCGAAGCGATTGCGCGAACGGCCTTCCATCGGCTGCTGCTCTATCTGGTTTTGACACTGGCCATCACGGTGATGGCACTCGACGCCGGGGTTTACTGGCTTGTGATTCGGCCGCTGAGGGCAGTTTCAAAGACAGCAGACCGGGCGAGCAAAGGGGAGAGGAAGGTGCCGCCGCTGGTCGTATCCGGCAGCGATGAGATTGCTGCGGTGACTGCCTCGTTCAACCGCATGCAGGTTAGCCTGGCCAAGGCGCTTGCGCTGTTGAACGACAAATAGGCTGCGGCCGCCGGAGGTCAATTCGGGCAGCGAGCGAGAAACTTTCCGCGATCGGAAGGCGACTCGATTTCCTGGGCCACGGCGGTGCAGAGTTCGGATGGGGATTGACAACGGTTGGCTGCCCGCTTGACCACGAAATCGGCGATGGGGCCGATGTAATGGGCCAGTTCCCGGCTGACATGCTCGATCAACTCAGATTGCGTCGTAAGTGGAGAAAGCGATGGGGCGGTTTTGTGGGGAGCGGGTGACACTTCCGCGATGGGATCGAGATAAGGCTTCAACGCCTGGATGAGGACTTGAAGATCTGACTTCCAGCGCGCATGGGTCAGTTCCACGCAGTTGCGATAGGCCAAGTCCCGGATGTCGGCGGGCAGTTGCTCCGGCCGCGGCATGCGGGCGCCTCGCACCAGGACCGGGATGACGGCAATGTCACGCTCGAGGGCCGAGGCGATCTCAAGGCGCAGGTAGTCGTTTTCGTCGTCGAGGCGGCGCTGCCCCAGCTCGTTGGAGGACTCCAGCCATTGCTGTCCAATCATTGCCAGGAGAACGCTGCAGGAACGGATGCTTTCTTCAATGGCTTTTCTGAAATCGCGCCCGGGCTGGATTGCGTCCACGTCCATGAAGACGGCCTGCTCGCTGAGGCGGCCGGCGAGATCGTCGAACAAGCGGCCTGCCTCGCCTTCGGAATCGCTTCGCCGGTAGCTGATAAAGATTGTTTGCAAGACGCACTCCGTGGGGATTCACCGATGATACGGCTAATTTTGAAGGATCCTGCGGGAATCGCGAGTCGCGAAGGCCCGGGAGGCGTGACGGACGGATTTGGTGCCATGCGCCAATTGTTGCGGGAGGTCTTCGGTGGGAAGGGTTGGGGGCCGGCTAGTTTTCCGAGGGCATTTCGGCATGGTCGATGACGAGGGTGTCGACAGGGAGTTTAGCGGGTTGGAGTTTGAGGCCGAGCTGATCCTGGATGGCGGTGAAGACGGAGACGACGTCCCGCCCCCCCTCTTCCTGGGCTTCATCGGAACTCCACTTGAGCGAGAAGTTGCCCGCGCCTTTGAGGCCGGTGCGATCCACTACGAGGCCATGCAACCCACTGTCGGAGAGAACGCCGGCGAGTGTGGGCATGGATGATTTCTTAGAGTTGAGGGTGTTGTCTTTGCCCCAACTCATGGTCAGCGAGGAATTGTCAGGTTCATCGAGCTTGAATTTGGGTCCCCCTTTGGAGACGACGAGCTCGTAAACCGTCATCATTTTTGGCACAACGCGGACGCGGAGGTGGAAGCGGTCCACGAGCAGAGAAATCGTCATGGCCTGAAGGTCATCGTCGGTGAGTTTGGTTGGCCGGTCGCCGTCGAGATCGGCAAGTTTTGCCTTGATATCGAATCGGGCGGAGTCAACAGGACCGGGGATGCCGGAGATCAGGTCGAAGCTGGCGAGGTTGTAGGCGAACTCAACGATTTCCCGGAAAGGAGCATTCTCGATGACGATGCCGTCTTTGGTCGTATTGAACGACGAGTCACCGGTGTCGCGTTTGTTTTCACGGACGGAGACGACATCGTATGCAGGAAGTCTCGCGGCCCTGGCGATGAACTTGGCTGCGGGGTTAATATCGTCATTGCCTTGCGCGCTCGCAAGCGGCGATGCGATGGCGAGAAGCAGAATCGCGGCTTTGGCGGATGCGGTCATTGCTGTTGGCAAAGTATAGCGGCCAAGCGTCGGTCTGCCGTTGTCGAATAGGGAACCTCTCCGGGATAAACGGCGAGGGGATGTGACCACCTGGCCGAATCGCTAATTTCCCGAGGGCATTTCGGCATGGTCGATGACGAGGGTGTCGACCGGGCCTTTGGAGGGTTGGAGCTTAAGGCCGAGCTGGTCTTCGACCGCGGTGAAGATGGAGATAACGTCGGGGCCACCAGCTTCGGCAGCGACATCGTCGGACCATTTCAGGGTGATGTCAGCGTGGCCGGCGAGGCCGGTCTTGTCGAAGACCTTGCGGCCGGCCTCGTCAGAGAGTGCGTCAGCGAGGTCACTCATGCGCGCACCCTTACAGGTGAGCACCTTCAGGGTGTTTTCCCCGTTGATGTCCCAGTGGTTGGACGTGATCTCGTCCTGAGTGAGCTGGATTTTCAGGCCGCCTTTGGCGACAACCAAGTCATAGGTTGGCTTGATACGGGGCTCCAGATGGGCCTTGAGGTGGAAGCGATCCTGAAGCAAGAGGATGATCATGGCCTGCATTTCGGCGTCTGGACGCACAGGCGGCGGGCCGGAGCCCGATGGGAGGGTCTTGGCAGTGATGTCGAAGCGGGCGTCATTGACCGGGCCGGAGAGGCCAGCAATCTGGTCTTCCTTCACATCGTAGGCGAACTCGATGATCCACCAAAGGGGCATATTCGTGACGGTGAATAGACCGTGGTCATCGATGTTGATGTTGCCGGTCTCGGCGTTGTCGACGTTTTGTTTGATGGAGACGACATCGAAGGGCTGGACGGTTTTGGATAGAGCGATGTTGGCGGCAGGGCCTTTGTGTGCGAGCTGAGCGTGCGCGATCGAGGCAAAGAAGAGAACGGCGGCAGCGAATCGGGGCAGGCAGCTTGCCAGGCGTGGGGTCATTGATCTTCTCAGTCCGAGGTTCTGCTTGCACAGGAGTGGAGGTGTGGGGAGTATACGATGGCGCGCGCCAGGGCGGAAAGAGAACGCGTGGGAAAGTGCTGGGTGATTTGTGCGATGATGCGAACGCCGGCGAAATCCGGGTCGCGAAGTTTGCGAAATTGAGGGAGCTTATGCGCATGGGGAAACTATGGAGTGTGGGGTTGGCGGTGTTGTTGGCAACGGGTGCGGTTGCGGGTGCGCAGAATGGTAGCGCCGCGGGAGGAAAGAGCGCGAAGGGCGGCCTGCAGGTCTACTTCATCGATGTGGAGGGTGGGCAGTCGACGCTGTTTGTGATGCCAGGCGGCGAGACGCTGCTGGTGGATACGGGGAATCCCGGCGGGCGCGACGCGGGGCGGATTGTGGCGATGTGCAAGGCCGCCGGGGTGACCAGGATCGACACGCTGGTGATTACGCACTACCACGTTGACCACGTAGGCGGGCTGCCCGAAGTGGTGGCGCAGATTCCGGTGGGCAGGTTCATCGATCATGGGCCGAATCGCGAGACGCCGGACATCCAGGGAAGCGCGCCGACGATTGCAGGATTCAATGCGTACCAGAAGGTGCTGGCGAATAGCCAGGCGGAGCACCTGACGGCGAAGCCGGGCGACGTGTTGCCGGTGAAGGGGATGCATGTGGAGGTGGTGAGCGCCGACGGCGAGGTGATCGGCAAGCCGCTGGCGGCCGGTGGCGAGCAGAATGCTGCGTGCGCGAATTCGCCGCTGAAGGACGTGGAGAACAGCGAGAACGATCGCTCGATTGGTATGGTGATGACGTTCGGAAGGCTGCGCATCCTGGACATGGGCGACCTGACGTGGGCGAAGGAACGGGGGCTGATGTGTCCGGTGAACAAGCTGGGCAAGGTGGATGTGTACGTCGTGTCGCACCACGGGCTGGACCGCAGCGGGAGCCCGGCGTTTGTGGAGGCGATTGCGCCGCGGGTGGCGATTGAGGACAACGGGCCCCACAAAGGCGGCGCACCCTCGACGTACGAGACGATTGAAGGTAGCCCGCGGCTGAAGGATTTGTGGCAGTTGCATACCGCCGAGGTCCCGGGCGCGAAGAATGTGGCGGAGTCGCGCATTGCGAACCTGGCCGGTACGACTCCGGACGCGGCGAACTTTATCAAGCTGACGGGACACGCGGACGGCAGCTTTTCCGTGACCAACGGTCGGACGGGCGCGACCGTGGACTATCCCGCAAAGTAGCTGCTTCGGCACCTCGTTCCGTTCTCGAAGTGCATGGAACCCGGGAGGGGGATTCGAGTTGCCCCCTCTCCGGGTATTTTTTGCGTGCTGAATCCGCATCTAACTTATCCAGTTGCCAGGGTTTGATTTGCGATGAGACGGGATCGGAGACCGAAGATGAAGCAGGAGATTGCGGCAGGTACAACGGAACGCGAACGGAGGCCGGGGAAGCGGCTGCGAAGGCTGCTTGGCCTCGGGCTGGGGATGTCGCTGGTGTGGGGCGCCGCGGGCTGCCATAAGACTGGGGCCCAGAGCGCGAATGACCCGGCAAATGCCAACATGGCATCGCCCAACGCCCAGGTTCTGGGTCAGAACGAGCAGGTCGCAGACCAGGCTCAGGGTGAGGACTACTCGCAGCCGCAGGGCGCGCCAATTGTGCGCCAGGCTCCGCAGGGATACTACGATCCAAACGCCGGCGGCGCGGATCAGCCGGCCGCGGATCAGCAGGCCGAGGATGCCTACGTGAGCGACCTGACCGACGAGCAGGCCAGCGAGCCGCCGCCCCCGCTGCCCGACTATGAGCAACCGGCGGATCCGGACCCGAACTACATCTGGACTCCGGGCTACTGGGCGTGGGGGCCGTATGGCTACTACTGGGTTCCGGGAGCGTGGGTTGAGCCTCCATACGTGGGCGCGCTGTGGACTCCGGGGTATTGGGGATGGGTGGGCGGGTTCTATCGCTTCCACCATGGGTTCTGGGGGCTGCACATCGGCTTTTACGGCGGCATCAACTACGGCTGCGGTTATACCGGATATGGCTACGATGGCGGTTACTGGCGCGGCAACCAGTTCTACTACAACACGGTGTACAACCGTGTGAACGCGAACGTGGTCCGCAATGTGTACGTGTACAACGGAGGAAACGCGAGGTTTGCCGGCGGGGTGAGCTATAACGGCGGGCGCGGCGGCCTGCAGGCTCGTCCGCGACCGGCGGAGATTGCGGTGCTGCATGAGCAGCGCAACGCGCCCATGGCGGCACAGGTGCAACTGCAGCAGCAATCGGCGCAGAACCGGCAGCAGTTTTACAGCCAGAACAAAGGGCGGCCGGCTGTGGCAGTGACGGCACGCGCGATTGCGTTCGACCACCGGATGCCGGCTGCGTTGCCGCGCGTAGCTGCCGCCGCGCCGGCAGCGCAGCCGCGGGGAGCGGAGCCACGCGGAGCTGAGCCGATGGTGCGGCCTGGCCAGGCGCAACCGCAAGGGCGGCCGGCTGAGCCGCAGGCGCAGTATCGTGGCCAGCCGCATCCTGAAGCGCGGGTGGCCCAGCCACAGCCTGGGGCACGACCGCAGCCGGAAGGGCGGCCGGCCCAGCCACAACCGCAATATCGTGCGCAGCCGCAACCTCAGCCGGAAGCGCGGCCGGTTCGGCCACAACCGCAATATCGTGCGCAGCCGCAACCTCAGCCGGAAGCGCGGCCGGTTCGGCCGAGCCGCAATATCGTGCGCAGCCACAACCTCGCCGGAAGCGCGGCCGTCCAGCCACAACCGCGGCCGGCCCAGCCACAACCGCAGTCTCGGCCGCAGCCACAACCACATCCTCAGCCTGCCGCGCCGCAGGCCAGGCCGCAGCCGCAACACCAGGCGCCGCCTCCCAGGCCGGAAGAGAAGAAGGACGATCATCCGCATCCGTAGAAGGGGAATTGCGGGTGAATCTGAAAGCCGACCCCAGCGGCTAAAGCCGTGTGGTTCGCGCGGCGTTTTGCGGCACAGGCAAATCCGTGCCGTTAAGCGAAGCAGGATCTGCGACAGGTTAGAACTGGTTCTGCGGCAGACTCTGACGCTATCGCAATTTCCTGAGTAACTGTATCCCGAGGTCACTGTGCTCGAGTCGGCGCGACCCCCAGGGAGCGACGACCTTGCACAGAACAGGAAAAAGGTCACAGCAACTCAGGAATTGCCTTAGCGGCTAAAGGCAAGCTGGCCGAGCAGGATGGCATTGAGCGCGATGATGACGGCGACCGTGATCCAGCCGGCGATGCGGGTGCGGGGCGCGCTGGCGAAGGTCTGCATGACGTCCGCCCGGCTGGTGAGCAGCAGCAGCGGGATGAGTGCGAAGGGGAGGGCGAAGCTGAGAACAACCTGGGAGAGGACAAGGATGCGGAGCGGATCGAGGCCGGTGGCAATGATGGCGACGGCCGGGACGACGGTGATGAGGCGGCGCAGGAAGATGGGGAACTTGATGTCGAGGAAGCCCTCGATAATGACCTGGCCGGCCATGACACCAACCGTGGAGGATGACAGGCCGGAACAGAGCAGCGCGACGGCGAAGACCACTGCGGCGGCGCGCCCGAAGAGAGGTCCGAGAGTGTGGTACGCCTCCTGGATGGTGGGCTGCAGGTTGTTGGTATGGACGAAGGCGACGGCTGCCATGAGGATCATGGCGGAGTTGATGAGCCAGGCGCCGTTCATGGCGACGAAGACGTCGATGAGTTCGTAGCGGAGGAACCGGCTGAGGATGGAGCGGCGCGGCAGGTGAGTGGGCTGGTTGCGGGCTGCGATGCCTTCGAGCGTTTCCGTCGCGGGGAGGGCGGAGCCGGTGAGTTGCTTGAGCCGGGGCTGCACCAGAGCGGAGTGGAGATAAACGACGTGGGGCATGACGGTGGCGCCGAGCATGGCGACGGCGGCGTAGATGCTGTCATGGAAGTTCTGCGCAGAGGAGCGATCGAGCGTAGGTAATAGGGTATGGATGGTGGCAAGCTTCCAGTCGGGGTGGACGAGGAAGATCTCGAAGGCGTAGGCGAGCCCGATGATAGCGACGAAGCCCATGATTCCGCCCTCCAGCCAGCGGAAGCCGGCGAGATCCAGCGCGAGAATGGCGAAGACCAGCACGGTGGAGACGAGCGCCGCGATAAGCAGCGCCTCCTTGGCAGTGAAGCCATGGGCGTAGAGCAGGGGGCCGAAGAGGAGATCGAGGCCGATGGCGGCGCCGAGGAATTCGGCCAGGTCGGTGGCGATGGCGGCGATCTCAGCGGCGATCCAGAGACCAAGGGTTGTGGGCCGGGAGAAGTGCTTGCGGCAGTTCTGCGGAAGGGTGAGGCCGGTGACGATGCCCAGCTTGGCAGAGAGATACTGGATGAGCATCGCCATGGCGTTGGACCAGAGCAGGACCCAAAGCAGGCGATAGCCAAACTGCGTGCCGCCGAGGATGTTGGTGGCGAAGTTGCCGGGATCGATATAAGCGACCGAGGCGACAAATGCGGGACCAAAGTAGGTCCACATTGCGTTGCGATGCGAGTTGGGCGGGACGCCGCGCTGCGCAGGCCACGCGCTGGGGGGCGGGCTTGCGATTGGCGCATCCGCAACTTGCAGCGAGGCGCGGTCCTGGGCCGCCATTGAGGGGATATCAGTCATTCTGATTTCGAGCCAGCCCGGTGGCGATCAAACCCCTGCGCCGGTGATTGCTGGGGCCGGGGCTGACAGCAGCTTTAAATTAGGCTAGCCTACTTATTAGTAGGTATACCTAATTCAGAGATTTAGGTCAAACTAAGAGGGATTCGGAGAAGCACATGCAAACACACCGGCGGGCGAACGGCAACACCGAATCGGTGGATAACTACCTGAAGGCCATCCTGTACCTGGGGGGGCGCGAAGAGTCACGAGTGGCCATCAAGTCGCTGGCGGAACGGCTGTCGGTCGCGCCTGCGTCAGTAACGAACATGCTGCAGAAGCTGGCTGCGTCACCGGCTCCGCTGGTGGCGTATGAGCGGCATCACGGGGTAGTGCTGTCGCAGGCGGGAAGGCGGCGGGCGCTGGAGGTGGTGCGCCACCATCGGCTGATCGAGACCTTTCTGTATGAAGTGCTGGATTATCCGATTGAAGAGGTGCATGAGGAGGCGGAACGGCTGGAACACTTTATCTCGGAGCGCTTCGAGGAA
Source organism: uncultured Acidobacteriaceae bacterium (assembly GCA_963764735.1). GTDB lineage: Bacteria > Acidobacteriota > Terriglobia > Terriglobales > Acidobacteriaceae > Edaphobacter. The sequence continues at coordinate 1,384,640 of CAVXTS010000002.1, read as the reverse complement.
CGGATTGCCGCCAAACTTGGACACCCCAACTTCGATCCGCATGGCCACTCGATTCCGACGATGGAGGGAGAGATGCTGGCGCGAGAGTCCATGCTGCTGGCGGACGTTGAACGGGAGGGGACGTTTGTGATCGACAGCGTATCGGACCGGGACGCGCACAACCTGAAGCTGATGGAGGCTTGCGGGATTACGCCGGGCGCCCGGGTGCGGGTGAAGAAGAGCGCGGCGGGATCCGACGGCTATTCCGTGAGCGTGGGACGTTCGCCGAAAGCTTTCGATCTGTCGCGCGCGGTGGCGCGGGACGTGCGCATCGTGCGCCTTTCGAAGTAACGTTTTGACGCGGTTTCTGCGCTGCAGGTGCGTCCGTGGAATAATCGTGCGGAGGTCCGATGCCGCTGCTCACGTTTACGTCGCTGGTGTTCTTTGGGTCGTTTGTTGCTGGATGGCTGGGCGCTCTTACCGGTCTGGGCGGCGGGGTTGTTCTGATTCCTTTGCTGACTCTGGGCTTCCATGTGGACATGCGCTATGCGATTGGGGCATCGCTGATCAGCGTGATTGCTACTTCGTCCGGTGCTGCCGCGGCCTACGTTCGCGAGGGCTATTCAAACGTCCGGGTGGGGATGTTCCTGGAGGTTGCGACGACTCTTGGAGCGGTTCTGGGGGCGTTTTTGGCGACGCGGGTGCCGACGCGCGCATTGGCAATTATTTTTGGGCTGGTGCTGCTCTACTCGGCGTGGCTTTCGCGCGACGAGAGCGCGCCAGCTTCGGCGGAGTCGAAGCCGAACCCCTGGTCGGACCGATTGGGGATGTCTCGTTCTTTTCCCGACGGAAAGCAGGGAATGCAGGCCTATCAGGTCGACCGTATTCCTTTGGGGTTCGCAACGATGTTTGGGGCGGGCACTTTGTCGGGACTGCTGGGGATCGGGTCGGGCGCAGTGAAGGTGCTGGCGATGGACAAGATCATGCGCATCCCGTTCAAGGTATCCACCACCACCAGCAACTTCATGATCGGGGTAACGGCTACGGCCAGCGCCGGCATTTACCTGGCGCGCGGATATATCAATCCGGGGCTGGTGTTTCCGGTGATGCTGGGGGTGCTGGCGGGTTCGTTGCTGGGCGCGAAGGTGCTGGCACGGAGCCGGGTGTCGTTGCTGCGAACGATCTTTGCCTTCGTGATTGTGGCGCTGGGAATTGAGATGATCGTCAACGGCTGGCTGGGGAAGGTGTGACGATGGAGCGGAACTCTGCGATGCCGGAGGAGACCGACGCCGCAGGAGAAACTGCGGAGCGCGATTTACATACGCTCGCGAAGAGCTTCGACGACCGGCTGATGGAGGTGGTCATGGGCCGGTTGCTGCAGGTGGGAGTGCTGCTGGCAGCAACCGTGGTGCTGGCGGGCGGGATCCTGTATCTGGTGACGCACGCGGGTGCGCAGTCGAACTACCGGGTGTTCGCTGCCCAGCCGCTGCGGCTGCGCCATCCGGCGGCGATGTTGCGCGGGATCGCCCACGGGGACCCACTGGCGGTGATCCAGCTCGGCATCCTGCTGCTGGTGGCGACCCCGATCTGCAGGGTGATCTTCGCGGCGATCGCGTTTGCCCTGGAGAAGGATCGTCTCTACATCGTGGTGAGCGCGATTGTACTGGCGGTGCTACTCATCGGGATGTTGCGCGGCGGTTGAAAGAGGGCGTGGCACTCGATCGCCGACGGGGCGCGTGACGAACCGGCAAAGAGAATGGCGGCCAAGTTGGCCGCCATTCGCTGAGGTGAAACCCGGGGGTCCGGGGTAAGGGGTTAGAAGCGGAAGCGACCGGCGAACTGCCAATCGCGCGGCGCGACGTTCTGGTTCTGGCCGCCGACCTCGCCGAAAGAAGCGTTGCCCCAGGCCTGGCCGTTGCTCGCGATGTTGAAGAAGGTGGAGTTGGTGAGATTGTCTACGTCCGCCTCGACCTGGAAGGTGAGGTGGAGGGTAGCGGTCTCACGAACGATGAAGGTGCGCCGGAGGCCCATCTGGATGTCCCAGAATCCCGGTCCAGTGAGGCCCAAGGGAGCCGTTCGGGCTACGTTGCCGAGTTTCCAGGTTACGTTGGGCTCGGTCGTCCCGCCGCAGGTGTACGTGGGGGCCTGAGCGTAGGAATCGGGGCATTGGAATGCAGCCGAGTTGATATAGCTGATCTTGTTGAAGTTGGCGGCGTTGGATCCGGGACCGCGGCCCCATCTCCCGTTGATGCGCAGTTGCCGCTTGTCGAAGCCGGGAGCGTAGTCGGGGAGGCAGGTATAGCCGTGGATCGAGTTCGTCATGCAGCCATCGTAGTTGGTGATGGTGAGGCGGATAGCCATCGCGATAGCGGTAGATGCCACTGAAGTTCCAGCCTCCACCGATAAGGCTCATGAGGCGGTTGGTGGCGAAGAAGGCCTGACCGCGGCCAATGGGGAAAGCATATACCCAGGTAACGTCGACCTTGTTGGTCTGGTTGCTGGTTCCCAGAGCGCGATCGATCTCGTTGGCGCTGTAGTTGTGGGTGAAGTTGCCATCCTGCGGGCCGACCGGGAACTGGGTCCGGTGGGTCCCAGTGTCGTCGATCTCCTTCTGGCGGGTGTATTCCATGGTACCGGACAGGTTGTGCCAGGGACGCTGAACCAGCAGCATCTGGAGCGAGTTGTAATTTGCGTTTCCGGTGTCGCCCCACAGATCAGCCATGCTGCCGAACTGGGGGAACGGCCTCAAGGACTGCATCACGGTTGCGCCAGTGCCGGTGTAGAGGGGGAAGGGAGGATTGGAAATATATCCATTCGGGCCAGGGCCGGTATAGTACCCACCCGCGTTGTAATTGCCGCGGATGATGTTGTCATAATCGTCCGAGAAGCCGTTGGTCGCGGCGCCACGGCCGGCGCCACCGCCCAGGAAGTGGGTCTGCGAGCCGGAATAGGAGACGGTGAGGACCGCCTTCTTGTTGATCATGTGCTGGACCGACAAGGCGTAGGTGACCAGCTGTGGACCGCGTCCGCCGTAATACGGGTCGGCAAAGTTGACGGCCTGCGGATTGCAGGTTTTCAAGTCGGACGTGACGCAACTGTAATCGTTCAGGTGGTCCGGGAAGTAGCTCTGGAAATTGTAGTTGCCCGTGGAGAGCAGCGGATTGACGGTAATTCCGGCCGGGGTCCACGGAGGGAAGTTGGAATATACGCTGCAAGTGCCGGCTGCGACGCAGGGAACCGCCGGACCGACGCCGGTTGTGAGTAGCGGCTGCGTACCCTGCCCGACCAGGTTGTTCTCAAGAGCGGGGGGAGTCGAGTTGCCGGGGATGGAGGGATTCAGGAAGAAAGCCGGAGTGCTATTGGTTCCGTTCTGGCCATAGCTGGTGGTCTGGTTATATTCGCCCGAGTTGCCGGTGCCGTTGGCCGCGCTGGCGCCGCCGCCCGCGCCGCCCGCGTGGGTGAGCTGAATGCCGAAGTTGCCGCTGATGACGGTGGACGGAGTGTAGGCGTAAGCAAAGCCGAGGCGCGGCTCAAAGTTCTTGTTGTACGGACGCACCGGAGTGGTGCAGTGGCAGATATACGGTGCGTAGGCAGGCGAGGTGGTGGAAGTGGGGAAGCCGGCAAACTCCAGCACTCCAGGAATGCCCACGATTGGGTTGATCTTGTTGACGTTGAGGAAGGCGATGCGGTCCTTGACCTCGTGGTAGGGCTGGAGGTAGTCGTAGCGGAATCCAAGGTTGAGGGTGAGCTTGGGGCTTACCTGCCAGTTGTCCTGGACGTATGGCGCCATCGGCCGGAACCGCCCGCCGACCTCGTTGATGACCTTGGAGTTGACGCTGCCGCTATAGAACACTCCGGCCAGCAAGCTGGCGAACGAGTCGCCGTTGCAGGCGCCGCCGGCAGTGGCACTGGTGCAGTTCGGCGTCGCGGTGTCGTTGGCATCGGCGGTGAGGTTCATGGTATTGCTGGGGCCGCCCACGGAAGGATTTCCGCCGTTGGCTTCGAGCCACTGCACCTGCACGCCGAAGTTAATATTGTGGCGGCCATGGGTCCATTGGAGGTTGTCGATGACGGTGAAGCTGTTCTGCGCGGTGCTGCCGGTATTGGCGACCGATGACCAGTTGGCCGGGGTGGTCGGGGCGCTGCTCCGGTTGTTGAAGGTCACATTGGGCATTTCGTTGGCGGCATTGCCCATTGGCAGATTGTTGATACCCGCGGCGGTGGTATTGCATGGCGTGGCTTTGGCTTGCCCGACGAAGGAACAGAAGCTGCTGTTGGCGGCGGCTTTCGCGTTGGTGCCATCGGTCAGCGAGAAGCCTTCGCCCCAACTGCGGGTGTAGCTGTACTTGAGCGCATTGATCATCGCGTTCGAGATGTTGTAGGTCCATCCGATAATGCCGGTGGCGGTTTTCTGATTGGTATACGAGCCGTTGGCGTAGGGGATGGGGAGCTGAGTTTGATTCTGATAGAAGGGCTCCTGGGCATATCCAACCAGGCCGCCAAGGCCCACGATCTCGAAATGATTGCGCGTGTTCAGGGTGTAGTCGAGACGGACATCGATGTCATAGTTGGAATTGGCCAGGGGGAGGCTGGCCAGGTAGTTCAGATTGGTGGAACCATTGGTGGGGAGGGGCAGAGCGCTCGCGAGATACTGGGTGATGGAGGAGACCGCCGACGCGGGCATGACATTGAGCGTCGGGATGCCATTCACAAGCCCGTCGTAGAGCTGACGCGAGCCGTACCCGCCGGTGGTGGGATCGCCGATATTCCCAGTAGTCGTTCCCAATGCGTCGGTGAAGTTGTATACGTTGGTCTGGATGGTGCAGTGGCCTTTGGCATCGTATGCGAGGCCGCGTTCCGCGCAGGTGGGCACGGTAATGTAATTCGGGGTATTGCTGATCTTCGTTCCGTGGTAGCCCTCGTAGCTGCCGAAGAAGAAGAGCTTGTCCTTGAAGATGGGGCCGCCCAGCGATCCGCCGAAGTTGTTCTGGTGCTCGCCCGGTTTCACCGCGAGGCCGGTTTCAGAGTTAGCCACCTTGGCGAAATAGCCCCAGCTGTCAAACATGGTGTTGCGCACAAAATCGAAGATGGTGCCGTGGAACTGATTGCCGCCTGAGTTGATGGTGTAGTTGGTGACGCCGGCGCCGCCGAACGATGTGGACGCGCCGCTGGTCTGCACGGAGAATTGATTGACCGAATCCACCGATACGGCGTTCATGACGGGAACGCTGCTGCCCTGCTGGGCGATGCTGGATACGGGCACGCCTTCGATGTAGTTTTCGTTGAGGTTGGTCTGGCCGGTGCCGCCGTAGATGCCGGAGTTTCCGTTGTTGGCACCCTGCCCGGAGGCGTTGGCAGGATTGTCCTGAACGCCGGGCATCAAGTACTGGAACGCGGTGGGATCGCGCGGGCCGCCGTTCATGGAGAGCGGAAGCTGGGAGTACAAATCGTTCTCGATGGTGCCGCCCAGGGTGGCGTCGGTGGTATCGAGGAACGCGGGAGCGTCGGTGACGGTGACGGTCGTCTCCGCGCTGCCGATGGTGAGCTTCAGATTCAAGCCGAGCATGGTCTCGTTGTCGACGGAGACGTTTTCCTGGAGCAGTCTTTGGAAGCCTTTGGCCACCACTTCGACGTTGTACGGACCGGTCTGCAGGGTCATCGAATAGACGCCGGCATCGTTGGTCTTCCGGCTCGTCTGCACCCCGGTATCAGTGTTGGTCGCCGTGACCACAGCATCTCGTACGATGGCTCCCGAAGGATCGGTGATGGTGCCCTGAATGCCGCCGCCTGCGGTGCTCTGGGCCTGCAGCGCAAGACCGCCCCACAGGGCCAAGCCGCAGAAGACCGCCAGGCAGACGAAGAAGGAGCAGCATTGTGTGAGGAGACGGCGTGAAAGCCCGAGCGGCAAAGACCCAACTGTCGTGTTGCGATACATAGTTTTGCTCCATCTGATTTTGCGCGGGAAGGCAACGGGCTTGAAATGCACCCCAAAAAGCCTTGCGCCGGTGACTAGAAACGTAAAAATACTGATGAGCCGGAACGCGAAAAAAGTATTTGTTTACGGGAGTGATTGTCAATAAGAAAATGTTTTTCCGTTGAAACGGTTTGCGCGCATCGATCGGCTCTTTTCTGGCGCCACCCGCTTGGAAGCGAGCAGGGCGGTACCGGGAAGATTTAAGTTTTCAAAGCTTCACGCAACATGCTACTTTGTTTTTGCCCAGTTTCACATAGAATTTGTGTTCCCATTGAAAAGTGGGTGAAATCCGGCCGGGCCGGTGCGGCATCCTCGGAGACCACTGTGGGGACCGGCCGGGGTAAGCCTGGAGAGCGAAATCCTTAGTAAACGACACCGCGATGATGCTCGCTCAGAGGACTCGAGCGGGAGTGACCCTGTGGCATTCCGCTGTGGGCGGAAGGGCTCCGTGCCGATGGGCAAAATCATGCTGGCGGCGTGTGTTTTGGCGGCCGCCACGGTGGGTCTTGCTGCGCGCGGGGCGGGGTCGGCCCCGGCAGGCCAGGCGGCTGGCAATTCCGGCGTCGCGGCTGGCCCCCAGAGCGCCGCGGCTGCTTCCCAGGCCGGGTCCAGTGGGGTCACGCTCCGGGTGACTTCGCGGGAGACGCTGCTGGACGTGACGGTGACCGACGTAAAAGGCCAGCCGGTCCACGATTTGAAGGAATCGGACTTCATCGTCAAAGAAGATGACAAGGCGCAGCCGCTGCGCAGCTTTCAGGAGGTCCGGGAGGATACGCCGCCGGCGGATCGCCCGCTACCCAAACTGCCGGCCGACGTCTACACCAACCTGCAGCCTGCTCCGACGACCAGCGCGGTGAACATCCTGTTGCTGGATTCCCTGAATACGCTTCCTGTCGACCAGGTGGCCATGAAGCAGGAGTCCATCAAATACCTTAAGAGCATGCCGCGGGGGACTCGGGTCGCGGTTCTGGGCCTGGGCAGCAGCCTCCGCATCCTGCAGGGGTTTACCTCCGACCCGTCCCTTCTGATTGCCGTCGTCGACAGCAAGAAGAATCGGGCATTGCCGTCCCCGTTCATCGACAACGACAGCGGCGGCACACTGGACGCGCAGGTGGACAATCAACTGGAGGCGGACAATGCGCCCGACGTTGAGAGCGACAACGCCGCCGCGTTGGTCCAACAGTTCGAGAACGAACTCACCACCGAGCAGCAGGACGTACGCAACCGGATGACACTGGAAGCGCTGGACCAGATTGCCGCTTACGTGGCCGGGATCAAGGGAAGAAAGAACCTGATCTGGTTTACGGAGGGCATGCCGCTGAACATCTTTCCCAGCGGAGGCAATAACGACCTGCAGGGGATAACGGACTACTCCAAGGATCTGCGCAAGACAGCCGACTTGCTGACGGCAGCCGAGGTTGCGGTGTACCCGGTGGATGCTCGCAAGCTGTTTTCGAATCCGGCCGCCGGGGCAGACCAGCATGTGGCCACCATCAATACGCGCACAGCAGCCAAGGTGGCGGCCGCCGAGGGGACGTTCCAGCAAAAGAAGGGCTCGGAGTTGCTCGGCATGGAGGCGGTGGCTGAGGCCACCGGCGGCGCGGCGTACTACAACACCAACGACCTGAAGAGCGCGGTGGCAAAGGCGATCGGGAATGGGGCGAACTATTACAGCATGTCCTACGTTCCTCCCGACCTGAACTTCGACGGCAGGTACCATGCGATCGATGTGGAAGTGGACCGGCCCAACGTCCATCTGGCCTACCGGAGGGGGTACAACTCCGACGACATTCTGGACAATGTCATCACTCCGGCGTTGCCGCTGAGCACGTCTGCTCCTGAGCCGTACGGAAACAATATGCAGGCTTCCATGGGGCGGGGCGTGCCCACCTCGAGCCAGATCCTGTTTGACGTTCGCGTTGTACCCAGCACCGAGCCGGTGCGGCCAGACGATCCACCCGTATTCGGCACGCTCGATGCCAAGCTGGTTGATAAGCCCCTGGTGCGTTACGAGTTTGTCTACCTGGTGCCCTCGCGGCAGATCGCGTTCCGGGAAGGTCCAGGGGACACCCGTACCTGCTCGCTTGAATTCGACATCGCCGCCTACGATGTTTACGGGAAGCGCATCACGGGTCTGAGCCAGACCATCAGTCCTCGGCCGTTGACCCCCGAGCAGTATCAGCAGCGGCTCAAGTCGCCGGTCCAATTCCTGCAACAGCTGGATCTGCCGGCCGGGGAGATCTTTCTTCGGGTGGGGATTCTGGATGCCGTGGCCGACAAGGCAGGCACGCTGGAGATCCCGGTCGTGGTGAAAAAGCCTGCTGGAACGGCCCCAGGGCCTGGAGGAAAAGGTGGCAATTAGGCCCTTATTTCCGCGCCACACGCAGGCAGGAAGATTTTTCTTGCATGTGTCTTCAATCAGAACGTATCATGCCCCTTATTTTTCGAAACCGTTTCCTATGGGAAACCAGCCAGCGTCTGGGGGTTTCATTTCTCAGGCTGCCGGACAGCAACTGTACTTATCAAGGATCAGGTGACCCCGATGCTCTTCCGTAAAAACATCGTCTCGACGCGAACGCTTTCCCAACTTGCGGTAGCCTTGGTTTTCACTGTGGTCGGAATGGGAACCGCGGTGGCCGCGGGCACTCCCAATCCGCCGCTGCTGGTGCCCTATACCCTCGGCATGGTGGCCGGCAACTCGCAGTTTATCGGCTCGGCCACAGCGCCGCCGAACGGCTATACCGGAGACCTGGGGCCGGCGATTTCGTACATCTACTGCTCGGCGACGATTACCACCAACTGCGTCTACACGCCAACGGTCTCGCAGCAGGGAACCGTGGTGACGGGTGCAGAGCTGAACGGGCCGCATGCGGTCGCGGTTGACTCGGTGGGGAACACCTACTTCACCGACACCAACAACGCGGTCGTCCGCGAGGTGAACGCGGCGACCGGAATCATCAACACCATCGCGGGAACACCCCCGGTGGGCGGGAAAGCCCAGACCGGTTGTTCGGACGGCACTCCAGCGTACGGATCTAAAATCGGGGCCGCCATCGCCGGGATCGCGGTAGACAACTACGGCAACGTTTATTTTGACGATGCCACCTCGACGACAGTCTCTGTTATTTACAAGGGCGGCGCGCAGCTCGCGGCGTTTATTGAACTGGTCAATCCGGGTGCGGTAGCTGTGGCCGGCGGAGTGCTGCCGGGCTACCTGTATCACATTGCGGGAACGATTAATGTGGGCTCTCCGACCAACACCGGCGCCACCTGCGCTGCCATTTCCAACTACAACGGCGTCACGTCGGATAATGCGCTGGCGTTCGAGAACTCCGCCACGGTAGGTTCCGGTGCGATTGGCGCCAGCCTGGGCACCCCTGGACTGATCAGCCTGGACAGCGCAGGAAACATTTACATCTCGGACGTCAAGAACGCAACCGTGCGGGTGATCAACACCCAATCGACCCCGCAGACATTCTTCCAGTACACGGTGCAGCCCGGGTACCTGCGGTCCATTACGAACTGCAGCGCTTCTCTGACCATCCTCTGCCCGGCCCTGACCTCAGTCACGGCCGGCACCGGCATCAACGGACCGGTCAACGAGGTTGTTTCGACCAACCAGTGGGTAGGCGCCTACACGGACCCCTACGGCAACGTATTTTCATGGAACGGGACTGGGGGCAGCGTAACCCCTCCGGGTTACTATGCCGGGGTAGCGTATGCGGGCGGAGCTCCGCTCACCTCTCTGCTTACCGCGGAGGCGCCGTTCCTGACCACGGTCTACGGTCCGAACGGACTCGCGACCGGCGCATTTGCGGCACCGCCGGAGCTGCCGCTCATCTACGGCGACTGGTACGTCGTCATCGATAACCCGGCGGCGCCGACCATCACGCTGCCGAACAACGATACCGTTGCCTATGGCATCAATGCCGTCGATGTGCTCATTCGTGCGACGGCGATGTCCGAGGATACCTACGGCACGGTGTTTTACAACGACAACCACTATCCAACGATCAGCCGTATCGACCAATACACCTCGGTCGTGACCGGCCTGATTGGAGAACAGCATCCCAGGGCTACCGCCAGCGTCGCCGGCGTGTACGCCGCGGCTGCGTCATTTACGAACCCGTGGTACTGCGTTTATGGCTCTTCCGGCGCCGCCAACAACTTCCTGGCTCAGCCGGCAGGGCTCTATCCGCAAACCTTCGATCCGGCTGCAGACGGCTGCGCCGAACAACTCGGATTCATCAGCAGCGGCAAGTTCAACATGGCCTCGGATGGACAGGGAAACGTTACCTTCGTGGATAACGGTTGGAACCTCATCCATTCGCTGGCGGTGGGCAATACATTCCCGGCGACCGCATTAGCCAGTGCGGCGTCTCCGCATCCGATTACGCAGGGGATTCAGATCCACTTCGATGCGGGGAACCCTCCGGTTGGGGTCAGCACCGTTTCAAATGTTCCGGATGGCGGCGCGGTTGGATATACCGTGACAGGATTCTCGATCACGCCCTCCTCGGACTTTACGATCAACACGACCACCCCTGAGTTCCCCATGGGGTCGCTGATCAATGCTTCCATGAACGTGTTCAACAACACTCCGACCTCCAACAGCGGCAACTTCCAACTGTGGACGGGCCTACCCACCTGCACGCAGTTGGGAATCTCGCTGGTTCCGGCGGATACCGGCTACGACTGCCTGGTGTATGTGACCTTCAATCCGAGTGCTCCGGGGTTGCGGCAAGCCGAGTTGGTGGCCAACACCGTAAATGGCGGGACCTACACTTTCCCGCTCAACGGTCTTGGCGAGGGCGGGCAGCTAGCGATTGATGGTGGCCAGCAGGCCACACTCACCGTGAATTCGTCGACCGCCCTGGGCACAACCGCCCAGGTCGCGGTAAGCGCGAACGGCACCGTCTATATCGCCGATCCATCGAACAACCGCGTTGTCGCGCAACCGACCAGCGGTTTCGACACCACCACTGGCCTGAACGCCACAACGATCGGGACCGGTTTGAAGGCGCCGCAGGGCGTCGCGGTCGATGCGGCGGGCAACGTGTACATCTCCGATACCGGCAACAATCGGGTGTTGAAGGTGACCCCGAATGGGACACAGACGGTGATCGGGAACAATGTATGGATTTCGGGAGCCACTTGCTACCCGGCTACCGGATCCCCCGCAGGCGATTGCACCCTGCCCACGACAGTGGCTTCGGTCGCGGCGCTGGGACCGGACCCAACGCCCGGTGCGGTTACGGGGACGACGGCTCCGCCGCAGTATGCTTTCAGCGGTCCCGAAGGCCTGGCAGTCGATAACAAGGGGAACGTATACGTTGCCGACACTGGCAATCATGCGGTGGTGGAGATACCGTCCAATATCGTTCTGGGCGGTGCCTTCCCGCTGCTGTTCGACACCGGCGTAGGCGGCACGGCTTCCGGCGCGTCACCGTTTGTGACTCCGGTTGCGGTCGCGGTTGACTCACAGGGTTACATCTACGTTGCCGATACAGGGAATCCCTCCGGCACAATTATTCAAATACCACCGGGCGGCGGCGATCTGCAGCCTGGTCGCGTGGTGGGACTTGGCGCCCTGATCAACATCCCCGGACTCGGGACGGCAGGGTTAGGCGGCAACGGCATCACCACCCCGAACGGAGTTGCGGTGGATGCAGCCGGAAACGTCTATGTCTCCGACAGCTCGACCAACCTGGTGTGGGTGGCGCCCACTGGCGGCTCACCGAATGGAAACCCGTACACGCTCAACTTTACCGGCCTAAGCACTCCGGCAGGGCTTGCACTGGATGCCAGCGGGAACCTGTACGTTGCGGACTCTGGCAACAAGCAGATTGTAGGAGTGAACCGCCTGAATCCCACCGTCTCGTTCGGGACCGTACCGGAGGACCTGACCAGCCCGTCGGGCGTGGCCGGTACGCCGGTGGGTTGCCCAGTTGCTGGAGGCAGCCAACCATGCTCGGGCGTGCTGACAGTGACCAACGTCGGCAACCAACCCGTAGCAATCGCCTCGGCGTTCCTGAACGTTACGGGCTCGGGAAACAGCGCATTCAACGCTGCCACCACCTGCGGCACTTCGCTCTATACCAACTTGATCCTGCCCTCAGGAGAGAGCTGCACGATCTCGCCAACCTTCCTGCCGACGACCAATGCCGCCGCCAGCGAAACCCTGATGGTGAATGGGACTCAGTCGGTTGCGCTGACGGCCAACGGAGGGAACCCGGAAGTTGCCATCTCCCTGATTTCTTCGGTTGGGCTGACGCCTGCCGCGAACTCGACGGCAATCATCACGGCGAACGTAACCCAGCCGCACTCGCCGGGCGCCACGCCCCAGGGTACGGTCACCTTCACCTACGTGATTGATGCAGGCACGGCAAACGCCGGACTTTGCGGAGCGGGCGGAACATCAGGGGCAGTCACCCTGGTCAACGGCCAGGCGAGCTACACGCTGCCAGCGCTTGCGCAGGGCCTGGTCTACACCGTCAACGCGACGTTCACGCCGGCCAATGGCGATCCGGATGGCGTGACAGCCGCCGCGCCAATCGTGCTCACCGTCCCCGGAATTCAACCGATCACGGTAACGGCGAACTCTGTCTCCTATACCTATGGTCAGCAGGTTCCGGCGCTGACTGGGACCGTGTCACCGGCTCCTCCAGCAGGGGTGACCTACAGCTTCACCAGCGGTGCCAGCCAGTTCTCCAACGTCGGCGTGTATCCAATCCAGGTCGTCTTCAGTGGCGGGAGCTTCTGCAGCTATGGCTTCCCGGCCGCGACCAATACCGGCGGAGCCGCGACGGTGACGGAGAACAAGGCTCCTCTGACAGTTGCGGTTCCCGACTACACGACAGTGTACGGGGCTGCAACATTCAACTACAACTCAGGGTTGGTGATCACGGGAGCCGTGGGCAACGACCTGAAGAAGTTGAGTGCGACCTTCACCAATGGAGTTCCACCGCCGCCGCCAGCGGTTCTTGGGGCCATGGACTCGTCGGTTCTGGATGTTGGCGTGTACCAGGTGTACCCGACGGTGACGGGTAAGCCGGTCGGCAATTACAACATCACCATCGCCAGCAGCACACTGGCTAAGTCGAAAGGATATACCGGAGGCGGCGGGACCGACACAGTTACGTTTGCGCCGGCGGCGATCTCGGTCACGGCGGCAGCGGGCATCTGCAACGCAAACTTCAACGCGACTGCGACCTGCGAACTCCCGTCGGCGGTCAAGAACGGAAGCTTCACGCTCAACGTAGGCACCCTGGTCGCAGCGGGCAAAGGTGTTGCCACGGGCACGGTGTCGGTGACGGATAACTTCATCCAAATCACGCCGACCTTCTTTGACACCAGCTCCAACCTGCAACCTGCGGCGCCAGCGTCGGGGATGCCGGCCTGCTCATCCACGGTGACCAGCAACTGCTACGCCGCGGTTTGCACTGGTTACACCAATTGCTACACCTATAGTCCTCCCTGCTCCTCCACGGTCGTTACAGGATGCAACACTCCGTGCTCGGCAACGGTGACGGCGAATTGCTATGCCCAACCTTGCTCCGCGTCGGTGACCAGCTATTGCTACAACACCTATCCTCCGTGCTCGGCAACGGTAACCACCAACTGCAACACGTCGGTGACCCTGGCGGCGGGGGCAGCCACCTTCGCCCTGCCGGCAACGGAGAACACGCCGGGAATCCACTACCTCAGCTTCGCCTATAGCGGAGATCCAACCGGTTTCGGCGATGGTAAAGGGGATTTCCAATGCTCCGTGGTAGGCGGCGCAGCAACCGCATCGTGCCCAACTACGGGAACCACGGCGTACCCACTCGTCGCAGACTTCCCGGACTTCAACATAACCTCACTGACCACCCTGATCAACGTCAACCCAGGCACGGTTCCCAGCGGTAATGGTCTGCCCTCGGCACCTGGTCAAAACTCGGCAATCCCAGAAACCGGGACGCTGCAGCTTCAAGGGATCCTGAGCTTCAATGGCGGCGGCAGCGGCACCGGCTTGGGTGTTGGACCACTCTCGGTCGGCTGCACCAGCCAATCGCCGAGCTATCTCAGTTGCACCATGACACCCACGGCAAGCTGCCTCACCACAACCAGTGGCAACTGTCTGCCGGCGCAATCCGGCACGGTCACCACCACAACGGTTGTGCTCGCCGTCCAGACCCCGGCGACGCTGCCGCTGGGTACCAGCACGGGCCAGCTTCGGACCGCGGCGACCAGGACGGTACTTGCCTTCCTGCCGTTCGGCCTGCTTGCCTTCTGCGTGCGGCGCCGGCGCAGACTGAGCCAGGTATTGTGGATGCTGATCGCGATCTCCGCAGTAAGCGCGGGGGTGATTGGCTGCGGCAGCAACCAGCAGGCTCTGTACACCCCGATTCCCACTGGAGCGCAAAATGTCGTTGTCAATATTACCGGCACGACACCGATTGCCTTCACGGGGACGACCGCTAGCGGCAGCGCGACGGTCACGGCGGTGTCCAGCACCGTTGGACTTGCGGTTGGGCAGGCGATCGGAGGCAGCGGTATCCCCTCGGGCACGACCATAGCCTCGATTGTCAGCTCGACCTCCATTACCCTGTCGGCGAACGCAACCTCGGGTGGCACAGCGACGGCGCTCACCGCGACCCTGCCGCTAACCCGGTCGTACACCGTACCTATCAATGTCTTCTAACAAGTACTGACGACCGGGCCGGACAAGATCCTTCAGGGTCGCGTCCGGCCCGGTCTTTTTTGGGTGGAAGGACTGCACGGCACTGCGGTGCAGCTTAATGCCAGTGGACAGGGGGATGCTGGTTGAATAGTCTAGGAGCAGCGGCATGTCTCCAGAAACTAAACCAGGCCCGGAGTGAGCTCGACGTTGAAGCTGGCCAATTTTGGGTGGAAGAACGTCTGGCGCAGGCACCTGAAGATGTGTCTGGGCCGCTACGGCGTCAGGGTGGGCCCGGCCTGGTTTTGGGCACCTGCGCTGCTGGTGGTGTCTTCGCTGCCATGTGCGGTGCAGGCTGTCGCCGCGCCCACGGACTTGAGCGCGGTGCTGACAGCAACGCGGCAGCGGATCGAGACGACGGATTTTCGCGCCACGGGCAAGCTGGTCCGGGTGGGCGCAAATGGCGAGCGTACCACCTACAAGCTCACCATGAAGGGCCACTGGTTTCCCGATGGATTACGCCTCCTGTGCGAGATCACCGAGCCTGCGACCGCACGGATGCGGCTGCTGCTCCACATGAGCGTCGGCGGGCGCGTTACCATGGAGGTGGTAGAGCCGGGGAGCAAAGGTCCAATTCCGTTGCCATTCGAGCACTGGAACGACGCGCTGCTGGGCACGGATTTCTCCTACGAGGACATGGTAGAGGACCATCTTTTCTGGAAGAACCAGGAACTTCTGACGCCTGCGAGGTATGGCGCACGAGATTGTTTCGTGCTCAAGAGCGAGCCCGGCGCGGAGGATCGAAGCTACTATGGGTCTGTCACTTCCTGGATCGATCGTGATATTTTTTACCCCGTGCACGTGGAGAAGACGCTGCGCGGGACGGGACAGCAAAAGGATTTCGTTTCCTTTGGCCTGCGCCAGAACAGCGGTGTCTGGTCGGCGAGTCAGGTAGAGGTGAAGATGCAGGGAAAGCCGGGGTCCTCGTTGTTGGTGATCGAGAGCGGCACGGAAAAGGCAAAGCTCGGACGCAAGGATTTCGACCTCGACCAACCTGTAAATCAAGGAGAGAAGTAAGATGGATCGACTGCTGTGGCTGGGCTGGCTCTTATTGGTGATTCCGGTGCTGCCTGCGGCGGGCATGATCTATCAATGGGTTGGGGCGCTGAACGACCGAAGGCGCTTTCTCGGACTGGGCCGACTGGTGGATGTGGGGAACGGGCGGCGGGTATACGTCTCCGATATGGGACCGGAGGCCGGGCCGGGCCCGACGGTGATCTTCGAGTCAGGGATTGCGGCGACCAGCCAGAACTGGTTGCGCGTTCAGGAGTCGGTGGCCGGGTATGCACGCGCCGTGAGTTACGATCGCGGCGGGTTGGGCTGGAGCAGCCCATGCAACTCAGAGCGCACCCCTTCCAACATTGCGCGGGAACTCCGGACCATGCTGCAGCAGGCGGGCATACCGGGGCCTTACGTACTGGTTGGGCATTCGTTTGGCGGTCTTGTGGTGCAGCGTTATGCGGCGGAGTATCCCGGCGAGGTGATGGGCGTCGTCCTGGTAGATCCGATGCGCGTGGAAGAGTGGCCGCCGGTGAATGAGACGCAGCGCGCGATGTTGGAGCGGGGAACGCGCATGGCCGGGTTCGGAATTCCGGTTGCACGATTCGGCCTGGCGCGTCTGGCGACGACGTCGCTGCTGTGCCGCTCCGGCAAAGTGTCACGGGCGTTCAGCCGTGCGACCGCAAAACACGGCGGCCTTCACGTTTTGGAGCGCATTACCTGCGAGGTAGGAAAGATGCCGCGCGAGGTATGGCCCATCGTGGCAGCGCACTGGTCACGGCCGCAGTTCTATCGTGGGTTGGTCGCCCATTTGGATGCGGTACCCGCCACCGTCGCCGAGATGCATGGCGCACAGGCGGTGGAGGGAATGCCTGTGGTGCTGCTGACTCCAAGCACCGCCCAGCCACTGTATGGCGATGACCTGCGCCGCATCGGACCTGGCGCGCGCCAGGTGATTGCCCGGAGAAGCGGTCACTGGATTCACCTGGATGAGCCGGAACTGGTGATCGACATGATTCGCGGAATGGTGGAGCAGGCAGCGCCGGCGCGGGTATCTACGGAGGGCGAAGCTGTGTGCCGCAGGACCCGGAGTGAGGCGCATCTGGCAAGTGCGCGATGTGAGGTGCCAAGCCCCTCGCCAGTTGCGACGGCCAGCTAAGGCAATTTCTGAGTTGCTGACCTTTTCATGTTCTGTGCAAGGTCGTCGCTCCCTGCTAGTGTCCTGAGTCTAAAGTTCATCGAACTATGTGTCGGGCCTTCAGCCCTCTGCATCAACGCTGGAACGCAACCTGGGCCTTCGGCCCAGGCTGGTATATGTCGGGCCTTCGGCCCTATTCAATGTCCACGAATTAATGACTCAGGACACTAGCTAGGGAGCGCTGGCGAAGAAGGCTTCGACATCTTCTATGGATTGGGTGAGGCGGTAGGGCGGCAGCGAATCGAGGAAGATGCGGCCGTAGCGCTGGCGCTGGATGCGGGGGTCGAGCAGCATCAGCACCCCGCGATCCTTTAGCGAGCGGACCAGGCGGCCGAAGCCCTGCTTCAGTGTGATAACGGCGCTGGGAACCTGGTAGTCGAAGAATGCGTTGCCGCCAGCGGACGCGATTGCGTCCATGCGCGCCTTTACCACCGGATCGGATGGGACGGCGAAGGGCAGGCGGTCGATGATGACGCAGCTTAGCTGCTCGCCTGGTACATCGACACCCTGCCAGAAGCTGGATGTGCCGAAAAGGATTGCGCCGGGCGTATCGCGAAACTGCTCCAGCAGCACGCTGCGTGGGGCGGTGCCTTGCAGCAGCAGCGGGTAGGGCAGTTCGGCGGAGAGACGTTCGTGCATGGCGCGCATCTGGGCGTAGCTGGTGAACAGGCAAAAGGCGCGGCCGCGGGTGATTTCGAGCACGCGGCGAGTGCGCTCCGCGGCCTGGACGAAGAAGTCAGGCTCGCGCGGGTCGGGCATTCCCTGCGGCAGGTAGAGCAGCGCCTGGCGCGGATAGTTGAAGTGCGACGGAACCACCAGTTCGCGCGCGAGGGTAAGGCCGAGGCGCTGGGAGATGTGCTCGAACCCGGCCGTCGCACTTCCCGAGGCGGAACCTGAAGCAACGGTCAGCGTTGCGGAGGTCAGCACGACGGAGCTGTACTGGTCGAACAGCGCGCCGGCGAGGAGCTGCGAGACATCAATCGGCGTGGCCTGCAGGTAGGTGTGATGGCCGGCGTGGCCGGCGCCGCGAGCGAGACTGCGGATGCCGTGGGTTGCGCGCCGCTCAATCCAGAAGACGGTGTTGGGGTCCTGCGATTCCAGCAGGAACTTCAGGTGGATCGCAATGTCGGCGGTGCGCTTGCGCAGTCCGGCGGCTTCCTCCACATCCTTCAGGCGCTCCAGTTCGGCTTCGAGACGAGCGAGGGCGTGGAGCGCTCCGGTGTAGGTGTCGCCGCTCTCTTCCAGGAAATCGGCGCGCTGTTCGAAGGGCATGCGGCCGAGGGCTGGACTGGCTGCGGGGGCAGAGGCCGCGTCCAGCGCTGCGATGGAGTTCGCAGGCGAAGGGGCGGGTCCATACGGCAGCGCGGCGAAGAAGACTCGTGCGCGGTCGCGCAGGGTTGCGGTCGCGCTTTCGATCGCTGCGGTGGAAGCGTGCCTGGCGCGAAGCATAGTTTCCACGTCGCGGGCGAGCTCATCGAAGCGCTGCGTGCTGAGCCCGATACCGAAGAAGTTGCTGGCGGTCTCTTCCAACTCGTGCGCCTCGTCGAAGATGACCGCGCCGGCGGCGGGCAGCACGCCTGCATCCGCAGCCGAGCCGGCCTGCAGCTTGATGGCCATGTCGGCGAAGAAGAGGTGATGGTTCACGATGATGAGGTCCGACTCCAGCGCCTTGCGCCGCATCGCGGTGATGAAGCAACTTTCCCAGTCCGGGCAGGTCTGTCCCAGGCAGGCTTCGCCGCGGGCGTCGAGCTTGGGCCAGAGCGCGGAGTTCTCGGGCAGCGCATCGATCTCCGCGCGGTCGCCGGTCGGGGTGGTTTTCTCCCAGGCCGCGATGGCTTGGAATTGCGAGATCTCTTCCAGCCCGGAGAGCAGCGGCGAGTCGCGCAGGGCGTACAGCTTGTGCCTGCACAGGTAGTTGTTGCGGCCCTTCATGTAGCAGACCCGCAACGGGCCGAGGATGCTTTCCAGGAAAGGGACGTCCTTGAAGAAGAGCTGTTCCTGCAGGTTCTTGGTACCGGTGGAGATGATGACCCGCTGCTGCCGGTCCCTGGCCAGGCGCAGGGCGGGCAGCAGATAGGCCAGCGTCTTGCCGGTCCCGGTCCCGGCTTCGACGATGAGGTGGCGCTTGTCGGCGAAGGCCCTTTCGATGGCCTTGGCCATCTCGTACTGGCCCTTGCGGTGCTCGAAGGCGAGCGACGATCGCGACAGCATGCCGCTGGGCGAGAAGAAATCGTGCAGGCTGGGCAGCTTGTCGGCGTGACCGCGCACGGGCTCGGCGGACGCGATTTGGATGGGGGAGGGCACAGGCCTGCTACCTGAAAGATACGCTATTCCTTCGCCGGGGAGGATGGGTTTCCTCAGCGAGCGGCCGACGAGCTTTCCCGGTGCGGGGTTTGTGTCGCGCCTTCAGCGCTCTTGTCCCGTGTTGGTCCGCCCACTGTCCTCGGTCCGTACCATCTTCCTGTGGTACCCCCCCCCCGGGGGGGTATATCTACCTAAGTGGTTGATGAATCAATGCGATGCGTGTTCATATATACGGCCCGTATATACGGACTTTTCGGGTTCGAGGTTTGAGGGAACAGGAAAGTGCCGGTTAAATGCGGACGCCCGGCGATGGTTTGCCGGGCCTGTTTGTTTCTGTTTAATCTCTACTCCTTAATGATACCAACCGGAGCAAAACTCAACTGTACTTTTGCGAAAGTTTCGATCTGGTTTGGATTGAAGATTGAGGACGGGTTTTGCACAGGTGAGTGCCCTTGACAAGATTTTCGACGGTGGGGTGAACCCCTTGGGTGAGACAGCGTGAGAATTAGATCGGTGGCGGCAAGCCCACATCTCAAAGTCGAGATGTGGGGCACCCGGCATCGAGCCGAAACGCACCAGCTTCCGCAGCCCGTGCAGAACGGAGTCGCAGAACGTTTCGTGGGCAGTTGCCGCAGAGATCTGCTCGATCACGTCATCGTGCTCAACGAGCACCATCTCAAACGTCTGGTGGCCGAGTATGTCCGCTACTACCATAACGACCGAACCCATCTCCGGTTGGAGAAGCAGACCCCCGCAGGGCGTGAAGCCGTTCGAATTGCGAGTCCAGCGGAGCCGGTTGTACCTCGATGCCGAGACTCGGCGGCTTGCATCATCGCTACGATCTCGCTGCCTGAGCATCCGTCTCGCGCATTATCTGGGTGAAGTTGAAAGAAGTTGCGGAAGCGGCGCGTCGGGCTGCCCATCGCGGCACGCCCAACATCGTTTCCATCGACTCTCTTGACCGCCGGATCCTCGTGTCACCGCAAAAGCTAGCTCCCACAACCGTCCTCAAATACGAAATCGCGTCCGTTTTACGCCCGGATCGAATTGTGGCGAGGGACATCCACACCGACATCGCGCCGGAGATCGCCCCTCAGCGCAAGCCCAGCCGCAAGGTGCTGGAGCGGCTGGAGAAGATTCAGAGCCTCCCGCGCCGCAAGCAGGACGCCATCCTCACCACCATCGATCACTTCCTCAACAGCGCCGCCAGCTAACCTCGAACCCGGCTCGCAACCGGACGAGGCCGAACAGCGTCCGGCCTTGTTCGTCTTGCGTTCGATCTGGATGTCCGCTCTGCCCGCTCGTAAGCCGTCAGGCTTAGGGATGGTGTCTCCCTCTTACCGCGCCGCCGCTGGCCCCTCCGATGCCGCTCGATGGCTCCGCAGTCGCACTCCGGTTCTCTTGAGAACGGAGGAGCAGACATGCTCCTCATGACTGGGAACACCCGCAGCGGAGGCGGCAGTCAAGACCGCGCCAGCGCCGCGTGAGCGGTCGGAGCGAAGCGCAGAGCCTTGACGGACACCGCAGCGGAGGGTACTCCGCCACCGATGCTCAGGGGCGCTTTCCTTTGTTCTCAACAGGTTCCCCGAGAGTAACCCGCCGATATCCCCAGAGAGCAAAAGCCAAGATAAACGCCTTGTTTTCAGTGGTTACCATATAGCAACCTTAGGTTGCTCTACAGCACCCATTCGGGGGTGACGTGTCCCATTCAACCCCATGCGAAGCATGGCCGGATTTGGCAAGCGTAGACATCCTCGGGGCAGCCCCAATAGGCTACTTCGCTTCGTCTAGGAACTTGTAGGCTACGTCCTCAGCAAGAACGGTGATAAACGAATTCCACTCATTCACAAAGAAGCGGTAGGACCATACTCTGGACTCTGATGCGATAAGGGCATGCTCATGTGAATCCCCCCCGATACTGAGCGCCCCCCCTTCCATTCTGATGACTTGTACTCAACAGGACCATCGATAGTCAATGACGAGAGACCGGCAACGGTAAGTTCGATCTTTCTATATTCGATCTCTCGGGTTTGCTCGATGTTGCTGAAGTCTACTGAAATGCCCAGCAGGGCTGATCGAGTTTCATAGTCTATGTGGATATAGTTCAGCTGTGCATCGTGAAATCCATTTGGAAACTGGTCTTCCATTTCAAATAGTGTCATCGGGTCACCTAAAAAATTGATTCGTGATTTTCAATCGGAACCTAATGCTGCTCGTGCAACCCAGAAAATGAAGATCAAGATGGCACCTGCGCCCGTAGCCGTAGCGCTATTCCTTACCGTAGCTGGATCCGGTTTCGGCATACTAAACTGCGGATTCTGGACCTGATCGCCTGGCTCTTCATGCTTGGTCCCTCGTTTGCCGCCGGGCGGCGTATAGTGCCAATGATCCTTGCCTCTACTGCCGGGTTTCCCAGGTTGCGCCGGATTCCATTCGATTTTCCCGCCCGTATTTGGGTTATCAAATATTCTTCCTCCATTCGGGTCTCTATGTCTGGAATCCTCAGTCCAATCCGAGCCTAATCCGCTAGGATCGTTCGGTAGCGGCTGTGATGGATCCCACGACGGCGTCTGTTGTTGGGACGCGCAATTTGTGCATCCCCCAAACTCCGGCTTCTGATTCCGAAGGTCTTCAGCCTCCCGCTCCCCCTCCCCGATCATGGCCTCAGCTTGATCCGAAACCGACTGATGCCCGTCCGGATCGGCTCTCAAAAGCGGATTGTTCTGACGTAGGCGTACAGATTCAGCGCTCTGCGGATTGTCGAGCTTTGCGTACGGAACGGGTTCATCTTTCGCTGACCAGTCCGGACTCAGGAACCTGCCTGTTGCGCTGTTGTAGTACCGCGCGAACATGTAGTCGTTGCCTGATTCTGTGTCACGTTCTTTGCCGGTAAAGTGCTGCTCGGTAGCGCCCAGGAAGATCGTATTGTTCTGCGGGACCATCTCACCGAAAGGAAGTTCTTGATACGTCGCCTCAACGCGTCCCGCGTCGTCCGTCTGCACCCTGCGGCTGCCCAGCCAATCGGTGATATGGAAGTGCAATCCATCACCATCATACGTGGCGAGCAGCGACCCTTCCGCGTAGACGTTGGTGTGCAGCCAGTTGCCGCTGCCGTCCATTTCGGTGACCTGCTCTCCGTTCTGGTCAACCACATATTCCTTGGTCACAGTGAATCCGTTGTTGGGCAGGCCGGTAGAGGGATTGATCGAGTTGTCACAGCTGAAGGTGCTGATCGTCCCCTTGGCGACGCGATGGCCCTCCGCATCATAGATGTACTGCACCAACTGGAGAGGCCATCCGGGAAGTAGAGGCTGACCTGCGACCGCGCAGACCTGCCCCTCGTCATCGTACAGGTAGGAGTTGGTGTCGTCGGTGGCGACATCGCCGGCCGCATCGTACGTCCAAGGCGACTGAGCAATCTGGTTGTTACCTTGCTGGTAGGCGACGCTATAGATCGCGGTCGGCGCAGAGGATTGGCAGCTGGGTGTGCTGCCTTGTAGGGTGGCAACCCCGGATGACTGGGCCGTGCGATTGCCGAACGAGTCATACGACCACCAGAAGCACTGCGGCGAGCCGCTCGTCGGAACTTCGGTCGCACTCGTCAGCCTGTTTAAAGAATCGTAGCCCATGCCACTCCAATTGCCATTGACCGAATCCTGGTAAGCCATTATATTGCCATGCGAATCATAGCCGCTGGCACCGCTGCCCGGCTGGACAATGCTGTAGCTGTAGATAAGGCCAACAACTACGGTGCCACTGCCACTGATCGTGACTGCTGCCGACTGGCTGACCGAACCGCTGGTCGTTGTATAGGTGGCCACCACCCAATGCTGTAGATCGGTGGCGGCAGGCCCACATCTCGAAGTCGAGATGTGGGGCACCCGCGGGCTGTAGAAGCAGATTCCCTACGGGAATGACAGACAAAAGGAACGACGTCGATGGTGCTAGAAGGCAGGCGGCTGGTTGTGGAGGATTTGCTCGACTACGCCGTGGACCTGGAGGATGGGCCAGGGCGCGGAGACGGTCCGGGGCTGGGTCTGGCCGGCGTGGTGGATGATGACGGCGGGGCGTTGATCGAAGAAGCCGCGCGAGGCCGCGTCGTCCTCCGCGGTCCATGCGGGCAGCCAGTTCCAGGCGTCGATGCGCCAGGAGTGGTCGCCCTGAACGATGAGGGTGGTCTGATTCCAGCGCGGCGACGCCTGAAGCGTGCCGAGAACACGGCCAAGAATGTGATCGGCGAGGGCGAGGCTGTCGAGATACGAGCTGTCGCAGCTTTGCGTGTAGTCGTTGCGGATACGGCTCCAGATGTTGGGGCTGTGGGGAACGGCGAAGTGCAGGAAGACGAAGTCGGCCTGATCGGTGTGCAGGAGTTGGAATGCGTGGTCCTGGAGGTCGGTCTCGGTGAGGTAACGATGGCGGACATCGAAGCTGCAGAGGTGGCGGTCGGCGGCCGCGGGGGAACGAATCTCGCGGACCACCTGCTCGAGCGGGATGTAGACGTTGTTGGCGAAGGAGACGTCCTGGGCCATGAGGCCATCGAACATGTCGCGGTTGGTCCAGTAGCAGTTCTGGATGGCGTCGGAGTAGATGGCGCAGTAGGGGTTGTACCAGCCGACTGCGGCGGTGCGCCAGCCGGCGTTCCCGGCGTCGGCGAAGACGGTCTGGGCGCCGTCGATGGGCTGCCAGCCAGACTCGTTTTCGTGGTGGACCCACAGGTGGTTGTGGAAGTTGTAGCGGATGCCGTCGACGATCTGGCCGGTGAGCAGCGAGGGGATGATCTTTACCGTGTGATAGCCGGCGGGCTGGGTGTCGGTGAAGAGGGTGCTCTGGGCGCGGAGAGCGTCGAAGTTGGGCAGGTTGAGGTCTGCGGCGCGGTGCTCGAAGGTCTGGTCGTAGGACAGCTCGTCGAAGATAATCCAGACGACCAGGGGGTGATTGCGAAGCGGCTGGTCTGGCTGGTTCCAGGCAGCGGCGATCTGGTTGGGCGCGGGCTTCCAGGTGGCGACCCACAGGAGCTGCGCAATGCTGCAGAGCGCGAAGATGATGAGGGACGCGGAGACGATACCGCCGACCTGGAGAAGCTTGCGGTACCACCTGGGATAGCGCAGCAGAAGAAGAAGGAGAATGCCGGCCCAGACGATGAAGACGATGGTGACGACGCCTTCAATGAGGTCAAAGGGGAAGAAGGATTGGGTGCGCTGGATGAGGTAGGGCGGAATGACGATAACGAAGAGCAGGCTCATCCAGGGATAAAGGCGCGTGCGAGCGAACAGGACGAAGAGGACGAAGAAGAGCAGGCCGACCACCAGGATGTCCGCGATCTGGGCATAGCAGATACGGGTAAGCGAAAACGGGGTGTGCATACGGACATCGGCTCCGCCGCCGAGCAGGTCGCCGTAGTTGCCTACGAGGATGAGCGACGAAATTCCGATGCACTGGCAGAGCTTCTTGAGCATTAGAGGATCTTCTCGAAGAGGAAGAGGATGCGTCCGTTGTCGAGGGTCATGCTGGCGAGGGTGCGGAAGCGGCCGGTGCAGGCAGCCAGCAGGTCGGCTTCAGCGAGCGCGCCGTACAGGGAGTCGCGGCCGCGCATCAGGCTCTGGTACATGGGGTCGGCAACGGGCACCCATTCCACGACGAGATGGCGCTGGGTGAGGCGATGACAGAGGGCGAGAATTGCGGGCAGCGGGATTTGCTCCATCAGCACCAGGTGATGGATGACTGCAAGCAGCAGCACCAGGTCAAACTGGGCTTCGAGACGGGAGAGCAACGCGGTGGATTCTTCGTTTTGCCAGCCGACTGCCGGCGTGGGGCGCGCGATGTCCGCATGGATGGTCTGGATGGGGAGGCTGCGCTCGCGAGCCATGCGGAAGAGGCGATCGGCCGATGCCAGGTCGCGTTCGAGGGCGACGACCTCGATGCCTCTGGACGCTCCCATTTCGGCGGCGAGAGCGCTGAACTCGCCGGTGTTGGCGCCGATGTCGAGCACACGTGCGGGCTGCGCGGTTTCCAGGGCGTGGCGGACCCAATCAAGCTTCTTGCGGCTTTGGTCGGGGGTGTAGTGGGTCAGCGTGCCCTGGTAATCGCTCCAGTTGGAGGATGCGGCGTGGGGCAGGGCTCGGCGGGTGCGGCGGCGGAGATCGTTCAAGGTACGGCGGAGCACGGCGGTGGCGACTGCTGGGTCAGGGACGCGGGCAATGGGCTTCTTTGCCGGCGCGTCCGCGTGCTTGCGGCGATCGAGGAGGGTGGGCAGCGTGATTGGCCAGAAGGCATTGCGCGACAAGCGGGCGGGCCAGCCCAGGGCGGCGTAGCAATCGGCGGGCTCATAGCCATCGCGCTTGAAGAGAGAGAGCGCGAGCGGCCAGCCGAGCATGCGGTTCATCAGCAGCGGAAGCAGGAAGGTGCGCACATACTGGCCGTATGCCAGCCAGATGGAGGATTTCGGGTCGCGGCGCTCGAAGGAGAGGATGTCGACGAAGACGGGGCGCGTGCCGCGGAAGAGGATGTTGAGGGGAGTTGCGTCCTTGAGGATCCAACCGGCGGCGAGGGCCTGCTCACAGAGGTCGAGCGTGAGATCGGCTGCGGCCAGCCACTGGGACGGGGTCCACTCCCACGGATACGTGGGGATGGGCACCTTGGGGTGGAGCAGACGCAACTCCGCGGAGGAATCATCGACGATGGCGGCGATGAGGTCGCCGCGCTCCTGCATGGAGCGGCAGAAGGAGGCATCGAGCAGATCGAGCACAGCTGCGCGCGCGGACGCATCGATCGTCCGGATGACGAGATCACCTTCGAATCGCAGTGAGCCGGCGGGATCGCGAAATGTGGCAGCGGGCAACGCCGAAGTCATGCGGCTTCGCTGGAGTCACCTGGCTTGGGTGCAACGGGCAGGACGGTGGAGGATTCCCTGGTTTTGCGCTGGAAGAAGGCGCGGATTTTGCGGCGAACGATGTAGGCGTAAGCTGCCGCCACCGAAGCGAATGTTTGCAGTGCGATCAATCCCGAGCCGGGATCGACGTATCCCCACGCGCGGCGTTCGGAACCGACAATCATGCAGAGGGTAATAAAAATAGCGAGCGAAAAAGAAATAAGTCGCCTCATTCAAAGCCTTTCCTCGGTGAAGGGCCGCTCTACGAGAAGCGGCGCGTGAAACCTCTATGGAAAATGGCAAAAGTGCTGCAAATAGCAAAAAACACTTACCCTCGGAAATAGTTGCTACCCATGCCAAATCTCTTCGGATTTGTGCGCGGAATGTTGCTGCCTTAACAGACGTTGAAAGGCACGCCGGGGATGCAGTTTTGAATGGAGAATCGGAAGCAGTATCCAGATTTGTTCCTGCAACTTTCGGGGCAATCCCCGACGGCGATCACGCGACAGCGCCAGAGTTGTAAGAAACGTGACAAAAGCGTGACAAAAACTTAGGGACCCATCGACGCGGTGTTATGCGCTGACGGGTCCCTGTTTGGCCGGCTGAGGCTATCGATCGGCCGGATGATTCTCCATCCGGGTTAGTGAATCCTGTAGCCGATGCCGAAGGAGAGGATGGGGTAGAACTTCACAAAATTCACGTCGTTCTGGACTTGTTTTGCTCCGTGACGACGTCCGCCAAGAATGGGGCATAGGTCGAGGCAGACTCGGTGGTGGTGCTTCTCGCTGCCTGGACACTGGGCGCTGGTGCAGATATTGCCGGAGAAGCCGAGGGCGACAGTTGGCGCGGAGACGAACTCGATGCCCAACTCGGTATCGAAGCTGAAGTGGTGGCCCTTCTTCGGCACCAGATTGCCGCATCCGAAGGAAACCCGCCCTCCGGCATTGCCGCCGAGTTTGATATACTGCGCTGCCGGAAAGCGGGCCGCTAGCATAATACTTGTCGTTGCCCAGCGTGAAGCTCTTAGCGTTGGACACGTGACTGTGCCCGAGACTCCCTTGTTGTTGTAGACGGTTACGCCACCGCTAAGGCGGAACGACCCGCGAAATGGGAACCAGTCCACCATGATTCCGGAGTTCTGGAGTTTCAGGGTACCGGCGGGTCTCGCCGTCCGAGGTAGTGTCGCTGAGGTTGTAGGAGAAGAAGGTGGCGCCACCGCGCAGGTTGAGGCGGGTGGGAACGATGGGTGTGGCGACATCGAAGCCGATGCCGGCGACGCCGAGTTTGAAACCCGCGCCGATGCCCGAGAACGGCCCACCTTCGTCGGTGGCAGGGGCCGCGGGCGCGGCGGAGGATGAGGAGGCGGCTGCCGGCGCCGGTGCGGCAAAGTAGGACTCCGAGAGGGAACTGCTGGAGGAGATGGCTGGGCGTCTGAGGCTCGGGTAGAAACCGGCGTCGGAGCTGGCCGCCTGTGCAGACGCGGCGATTGGGGAAAAGGCGACAACAGCGAGAATCCCAACAACTGGCAGAGAATGGAGCAGTTTCAAGGGGTACCTTCCTTTCCGTTTGCGGCTTTCGCCGGATTTGGACCCTGTTGCCGGCGAGATTCCCCGGACAACACCCATCCAGAGCCGTACAGCGGCTTTGGAACGCAGAAAAGCGAGCAATCCGGGGAGGGAAGCGCACAACAGCGAACAATCCGGGGAGGAAGGTCGAACTCGGCTAAGGCAACCTTGGAGGTGGCCATCATAGCAGAGGTTTCTCGCCCTACAAAGGGAAAACTGCGGCGAAAGTGCCTTCTGTTGTGGGCTCCCGGCCGCCGGCGTCTGCATCGAGCGTCCCGATACGGCATCTGAAAGGAGACGAAAGAAGTAAGAGCAGGTTAAGGAGCCAGGCAATGGCGGATGGCGCGGAAACAATTGCGGCGGGGCGAGTGCGGCACCGGGTGGTGGTGCTCGGCGGCGGCTTCGCAGGGCTGAATGCGGCGAAGGGGCTGGCAAATCTGCCGGTCGATGTGACGCTGGTGGACCGCAAGAATTACAACACGTTCCAGCCGCTGCTCTACCAGGTGGCGCTGGCCGTGCTGTCTCCGGCGGACATGGCACAGCCGATACGGTCGATCCTGCGCGACCACCCGAACATCGAGGTGGTGATGGACGAGGTGGTGGGGTTGGATCTGGAACTGAAGCAGGTCCAGCTGAAGGCCGGCGCGGTGCTGGTGTACGACTACCTGATTGTGGCGACGGGGTCGACCCACTCCTATTTTGGGCGCGAAGACTGGGCCGCATTGGCGCCAGGGCTGAAAACCGTCGAAGATGCCACGGAGATTCGGCGGCGCGTGCTGCTGGCGTTTGAATTGGCGGAGCGCCAAATGCTGGAACAGGGAACCCATCCGCCGCTGAAGTTCGTCATCGTGGGCGGGGGGCCGACCGGGGTGGAACTGGCGGGGGCAATCTCGGACATTGCGCGGCTGTATATGCGTAACAATTTTCGGCACATCGATACCAGGCAGGTGAAGGTGCTGATTCTGGAGGGTTCTCCGCATATCCTGGCCATGTTTCCTGAGGATTTACAACAAAAGGCGCGCAAACAGCTCGAGGAGTTGGGGGTGCAGGTGCGGACCGGAGCGATCGTAACTGACGTGCAGCCTGGATACGTGATGGTTGGAGAGGAACGGATTGATGCGGTGGTGACACTCTGGGCAGCGGGCGTGAAAGCCTCGCCGTTGGGCAGGATGCTGGGTGTGGAGACGGACAAGAGGGGCTGCGTTCTGGTGGATGAGTCCCTGAATCCGAAGGGACATCCGGAGATCTTTGTATGCGGCGACCTGGCACATGTAGAGGAGAACGGCCGGCTGCTGCCGGGGGTCGCACAACCCGCGATCCAGATGGGCGTGTACGCGGCGAAGCGGATTGGGATGCTGATCGGCAGGGAGGCGGGGTCAGAGGGGACCACGGTCAAGCCGTTTCATTACTTCGACAAAGGAGATATGGCAACCATCGGGCGCAAGGCCGCGGTGGCAAAGATCGTGTGGCCCTTCAAGGCCCACTGGAGCGGCTTCATGGCGTGGATGGCCTGGATGATGGTGCACATCTATTTCCTGATCGGATTCAGGAACCGGCTGGGCGTCTTCAGCAAGTGGGCCTGGACGTACCTGACGCTGCGCGATGGCGCTCGGCTGATTACGGGGTCGCAGCAACTACCGGGGTGGGAGGACGAGAGCCTAAGGCGGAAGATTCCCTCGGCGGCTGAAGCCGCTCCCATTCTGAGCCGCTCGCGGCGCGACTGAGGGCTCGCCCTTCGAAAGAACGGCGAGCTTGCGGCGTCCTCTATTGATCGCTGTCCTGTGGGTCGGGGCGGGGAATCTGCGGGCTTTCCTCGTCGATGGCTTCGACGACGTTGTCGTCGGTGGCGGGACGGCCGCCGCGCTTGCTCTCCGCGCCGAGCGAGTCGCGGCTTCCCGCGGGCGCGGAGGGTCTGATGTTGTTCTGAGTCCCGGTCTTAGGCATTGCGGCCTCCTGTGTTGTGGGAAGTTGGATGCGCCGCAAGCGGATCGCGTCGAGCTAGAATGACTCGCATGGAACCAACAGAAATGCAGGAATTCTCCAAGCAGGTGAAGGAGGGCGGGGAAGAATCGCTGACCAGCATTTCACTGGCGATCTCGATCCTCGCGGTGCTGGTGGCCATGGTGACGGTGCTGGGGCATCGCAGCCATACGGAAGCGGTGCTGATGCAGTCGCGCGCCGGAGACCAGTGGAACCTGTATCAGGCCAAAAAGATCCGGGAAGACAGCCTGGAGGTAGTGATCGACCAGCTGGCCCTGCAGCCGACGGTCGATGCGAAGGCGACGGCGGCCAAGATCACGGAATACAAGGGGCACATTGCCAAGTGGAAGACGGATCTGGCGGATGCGCAGGCCCAGGCTCAGGACTTCGAGCACGAGCGCGAGCATGCGGAGCACCAGGCCGGACGCTACGACCTGGGTGAGGCGCTGCTGCAGATCGCCGTGGTGCTCTCGTCGATTACACTCTTCACGCGGCGGCGGAGCTATTTTGTGGGCGGATTGTGCCTGGGGGTGGCCGGGTTGGTGATTGCGGCCTCCGCCCTGGCGGTGCACTGACGCGGGCCTGGGCGGCGGGGAACTGGTGCTTGCCGAGGCTGCCGGCAGGGTTGAGCGTCTTTTTTGCGAACTGTACGTCTTTCTCAAGCAGAATTCTGCTGGCGTGTGCGGACTGTCTCGCCGAAAGGCCGATGGCAGCTTGTACGCCGGAACAGGCCGACCCGCTCTAGGAAACGCGGCCTGAATTCGGCTATAGTCATAGCCTCCCCTCCCGTTCCGTACCGGATCTGTCCGGAGAGTCGCTGTGCGACGGGGGCGTGCAGGAAATTGCAGCTCTGGCGGCGGTTGCCGCTGAGCCGAAGAATGCGCTATAGATCAAGGGTATACGGGCCGCGTCGTTTGAACCTGCAAGACCAAGGGTTGGAGTCGACTTCTTTTCTCGGGTGTGCCCAATGGATAAAGCGAAGGCTGGAATGCTGCTGTTTCTCCTGGTAGGGACGACCGCAATCTTCTGCGGGCCGATGCGCGCGCAAAACTTCGGGGGATTTCAGCGCAAGCAAATTGTGCTGGTGCGCAAGCTTCCACCTACCGGGCATATCGACGGGTCAACCTTCGCGGTGAACGTGGCCGGGGGGGTGGGGGGAGATGTGCTGGTCGATCTGAAGACTACGCTGGAGAGCCTGATTGTGAGCAACGATACGCGTCTGCGGTCGGTGACTCCGGCTGAGCATCCGGACGCGGTGATCAACGTGCAGGTCACGGCGTTTAGCGAGGCGCAGCAGAATACGCAGCAGCAGGGGCTCAGCTTCGGCAAGAAGCCTGCTCCCACGCAGCCGATGACGCACGTGACTGGAATGCTGACGGCGACGTTTAATGCACAGGACGTGCGTGCAAACCGATCGATTGACGCAAACATGGTGAAGGCGAATTACGACCAGCAGTTCCTGCTGCCGCCGCCGGCCGCCTCGGGGAAGCCGTCGTGGAGTTCAGTCCTCGGCTCCCATATTCCGACGCCAGTGGCCGGTAAGAACCAGGGGGCCGGCGAGGGGGATCAGCCGCCAACGCCGGTCGAACTGAAGGCTTGGCTGATCAAGTCCGCGGCGATGCAGATTGCGTCGCACCTGGTGAATACGTCCGAACAAGTGAACGTGCTGCTGGCCGTGGGCGGAGGCTTGGACGACGACGACAAGCTGATGGAGCAAAAGCTGTGGACGCGCGCTCTGGAGGGACTAGAGACGATGACGCCCTTTTCGCAGCCCGATCAGGATGCCTACCGGCTGTATGACCTTGGCGTGGTGAACGAGGCGCTGGGGTATCAGGCAGACGATGTCGTCAAAGCGCAGAAGTTTCTGCAGGAGGCTTCCATCGATTATGGCAAGGCGATCGACGCCAAGCCCGCGGAGAAGTACTTCCTGCAGCCGCAGACGCGCATCGACACCGCGCTGGCCCACTACAAGACGCTGCAGGGACAGGCGGCGGCGATGGCCCAGTCTGCGAGTGCCGCGGCTGCCCCGGCGGCAGATGCCCTGACCAACGCGGATGTGATTTCCATGGTCGCCGCCAAGCTGGACGAGGGCAATATAATCGACACCATCCAACACTCCAGTGCAGTGAAGTTCGACCTGAGCGCGAAGGGTCAGATCGACCTCGCCAAGGGCAACGTGAACGGCCGCATCATCGCGGCGATGAAAACGAAGGCTCGCGGGGCGCAATAGCGCTGCGTCTCCATCGGCAGGGCAGGACTTTCCCATGGGAATCGGAACCTCTTCGGCGATGTGGCGTCAGGCGGCGATCGCACTGGCGGTGGCGGTGGCATTTGCGGGCGCACCCAGGGCGCGGGCGCAACAAGGACGATGCGGAGTGGAGGTGGACCTGGTCGTGCAGGCGCTGGAGAAGATGCGCGCCGACAGCACGCCGGACGAGCTTGAAGACGCCGACCAACTGCTGAAGCGCGCGTCCGAGGAGTGCGCAGAACTGGGGGACGCCTGGTATTACCGCTCGCTGGTGGAGCGCAAGCTGGCTTCGACCAGCAGGCCCCCTGAGCAAAATCGGCACACGGTGGCGGCTGACTTTGCCATGCACCAGGCGCTGAAATTCCCGTCGGACGCGAGCACGGAGCAGTTGAATCCGTTTGTGCTGTCCACGCCGGTGGCGCAACCGGGCTCGCGCGCGGTAGCCGGCTCCGGCACGCCAGCTGCGGTCCCCGGCGCCGCAGGGCCTCCGGGACAGCGCTGGGCTCTGATCGTTGGCATCGGCTCCTTCGCCGATCCGAACATTCAATCGCTGCGGTACACGACCAGCGACGCGCAGAGTTTCGCGGCAGCCCTGGAAGATCCGGCGATCGGGAACTTCCCGGCGGACCACGTGCGCGCGTTGCTGGATGACCAGGCGACGACGAAGAACATCAAGATGGATTTGAACTGGTTGGCGCGCAGTGCGGGGCCGGACGATGTTGTGGTGGTATACGTGGCGACCCATGGCTCGTCGCGCGACCTGGATACGGTGGGCGTCAACTACATCATCACGCACGATACCGAGATTGGCCCGAAGATCGACCCGGACAGCCTGTATGCGACTGCGCTGCCCATGGTGGACATTGCGAATGCGATCGCAACGCGCGTGAAAGCCGGGCGGGCGGCGATTTTTCTGGATACCTGCTACAGCGGCAATGCCGCGGTGAACGATCCGAAGATGATTGCCCCGGGCATCAAGAACGCCGCGCCGTCGAAGCAGATGCTGGACCATATCAAGCAGGGCTCGGGGCGCATGGTCTTCGCAGCCAGCGGAACGGAGCAGGAGTCGCTGGAGAGCGATACGCTGAAGCACGGGTTCTTTACGTACTACCTGGTGCAGGCGCTGCAGACGGTAGGCGGATCGGCGCCGCTGAGCAAGATATTCGACTACACGCAGCAACACGTAAGCCAGACGGTGGCGACCGAGTACAAACAATACAAGCTGCAGCAGACCCCGGTGATGAGCCGGAGCGAAGCGGATACTGACTTCGCGCTGGCGCCGTCGGCCGGCAAGTCCGCAGGCGGAGCGGAATGAGCGCGCCGCCACAGAGCGAGCCGAACCCAGGGGAACATTGGGCATGGCGCAGGCTGCGCCAGTTCTGGCTGGTCATCCCGCTGGCGGGCATCCTGTTCGCGTTGATGATGTCGGATCTGGGCGACTTCATGGGATACTCGCCCTTTGAATCCAATCCATGTCCGCTGAGCGACGCTGCGCAGAGCAGCTTTTCGGCCAAAATGTACCTGCCGCTCGCCAAGTGGGCGCTCCGCTACACTCCCTCGCCCAGCGTTGCGATCGTGTACATCGATCCATCGCACGACCCGCCCGATCTGATTACCAATACCTGCGCTTCGCGTGCCTTCATCGCCCGCCTGATCACGGACCTGAATGCCGTTTCCGCCCACGTCATCGTCCTCGACAAGGACTACTCCGCCAACGGGTGCGCGGAGCAGAACAAGAATGCCGAATTCCTGAAGGCGATGGAGAGCAGCAGGATTCCGATCGTGGTTGGGCAGCAGACGGAAGGACTGACCGGCAGCTCAAGCACAGCCGGTTGCCTTGTGCTCACCCCGCGGCTGGAGTTCAGCAAGACGTCCAAGGTGCTCTACGGGATCACCCGCCTGAACACCGACGACCTGCAGATTCCGATCCGTTTCGGAGTATTTGCGAACCCCGGCAGCGGGAACGCCGCAGCCGGTTTCCAGCCGGCCTCGTCCAACCCCTCACCGGCTCCGGCGCTGCTCCCTGCGGCGAGCGGCGACACGCTCTCCATGGTTGCCGCCAAGGCGGTGAACCCGCACCTTGAATCCAACCCGACGCTTAAGAAGTTGCTGGCGGCGCAAGCGGCCCCTTACACCACCTTTTTGAACCTGCCGCACATTACGGGCCTGACCTTGCTGTGCAGCGCGGAACCCTCCCCGCGCGCCCCGATTGATGGCCAACCCGGCGACGACCTGTGCAAGCCGTGGGTCCGACCGCTGGACGATCTGAATGGCAAGCAGCTGAATCTTGACAGCAAGGTGGTCGTGATCGGGGACATCTCCGACACCGACATGCACGCGTTTCCCAGCGACCTGACGCCCTTTCCCCCGGGAAAGCGGCCGGGCGTCTTTTTGCAGGCCAATTACGTACAAGCTCTGTTGGACCATCGCTTTCTGCTGGAGATTCCGGCGGCCATGACGGTGGGACTGCTGGTGCTCTATGTGTTTATCGTCTATTGCCTCTATTGGGCCCACGATAAAGACGGCAAGCCGCGGCTGACCCTGGAGCAGGCGGGACTGTGGAGCCTGGGTGTTCTGGCCGTGCTGGTGCTGGTGAGTTTTATGGTGCTGGTGACGATGAGCTACTTCACGCCGCTGTGGGCGCTGTGGGGAGCTGGAGTCTTTATGGTTTTCCGTTACCTGGAGGCGACCGGACACCACCGCAGCCAGCACCTGATGGGGCATCTCTCGGCCCATCACGATGCGGCGGCGCACCCAGCCGGACATGCGCCGGTCCACGGCGGGGACGAGGGGAAGCATTCATGAGCGTGAATCGCGCAGCAAGGGAGGGAACCATGGGCAGGCTTGCCGATCGGATGGCCGCCAGGTGTGAAGTCAATCGGAACATCATGCTGGGAGTTGCCCTGCTGGGCCTTGCCGGCGCCGCGGGCTATGCGCAGACAGCCCCGAGTGCTCCCCCGCCGCCGAAGCCTCCCGCGCCGGCAGCGTTTTCAGGATGCGTGCAGAAGGCAGCGGGATCGAGCACCACGCTGGTGATCAACAGTGCGACGGTTTGCGCGACGCTGACGGGCAAGGTCTCAGTGGATGAACTTGCCGGCCACCAGGTGGACCTGACGGGAGTGCTGACGCCGCGAACCGCATCGACTGGGGCGTCGATCCAGGTTGACTCCGTGGCCAATGTCGGCAAGAGCTGTTCGGACGTGTGCTCGCTGTTGCCGCCGCGTTCGCGGGGTCTCCATGCGCCCACGGCCATCCCGGGCAGCGAAGGCGCAACTCCGGGGTTGACCGCCCCATCGCCGGGCTCCACGGGCCACTGATGCTGCTTGCTGCTGCGCGGCTTCGTAACTTCCTTGCGCCGGCGTAAACTTGCAGTGCGCGTTGCGGGGAGTGATGAGCATGGGCAAACAGGAAACAAATACCACCAGCCGACGCAGCTTTCTGACCAAAGCGGCGGGTGCGGCGCTGGCTACCGCACTGCCCTCGACAGCGCAAAATGCAGCGCAGCCCGGGCCGGCGGCGGGCAACAAGGCCCCTGCGTTCAACAAGCGCAAGCGCCCGCTGAACGTCCTGTTCTTCATGTCGGACGACATGCGCGCCGAGCTTGCCTGCTACAACAGCCGGTTCAACGTACACAGCCCGAACATCGATGCCCTGGGCGCCCGCGGCGTGCGCTTCGACCGCAATTACTGCCAGTTTCCGCTGTGCAACCCTTCGCGTTCGTCGCTGTTCACCGGCCACATTCCGCGCGAGACGAATGTTCTGGGAAACAACACAGCGGTGGTGAAGGTCCATCCAGAGTGGATCACCTTTCCGCACCTGTTCCGGCAGGCGGGCTATACCACACTGCGTACGGGCAAGCTTTTCCATGCGGGACTCGACGACCACGAGGCATGGACGGACTTTGACGGCGATGTTGAATCGATGCACCCCACCACGCTGGGCACCAGGATGGAGATTCCGCGCGTGCAGATTCCGAGGCCCGACGGCGTGCTGCCGCCGCTGCCGCAGGACAACGCACAGGCGGCGCACTCGGACCAGATTTTAGTGCTCGACGGTAACGGCGAGGGCGCTGGGGACTACCTGGTGGCGGACCGCGCCATCAAGATGCTGAACCAGGTAGCGGTCGATCCGGACAAGCCGTTTTTCGTGGGCTGCGGATTCTCCAAGCCGCACAGCCCGCCGCAGGCGCCGAAGCGCTTCTTCGATATGTATGACCCAGAGAAGATCGTGCTGCCGCCGGACTTTGCGGCGTGGCCGACGGTGCCCCCGGGCTTTCCCAAGGCGGCCATCCGTCCGCGCAACGCCGACCTGTTCATCGGGCGCGGCGCGTCGGAGTCCGAGGCGAAGCAGGTGATTCGCGCATATCTCGCATCGATCAGTTGGGCGGACTGGAACCTGGGCCGCGTGGTCGCGGAGCTGGAACGCCTGAAGCTGCGGGACAATACCGTGATCGTCTTTGTTGCGGACCATGGTTACCAGCTTGGCGAAAAGGGCAAGTGGTCCAAGGCGGGATCGCTGTTCGAGGGCGGCACGCGCGTTCCGCTGATCATCGACATGCCGGGGGCAAAAGGCAACGGACGGCCCTGCACACGCATGGTTCAATCGCTGGACCTCTACCGCACCATGTGCGAGCTGGCGGGGCTAGAGGTGCCGGCGGGCGTGGAAGGAACCAGTCTGGTCCCGCTGCTGCACGATCCGCGCGGGCCGAAGTGGGATTCGACGGCGTACAGCATCTGGAGCGAGGACGGCAGGACCATTCATGGCACGGCGGTGCGTACCGAGCAGTGGCGCTATGCGGAGTACGGCAAGGACGGGGTGAACGGCGCAATGCTCTTTGACGTGCACGCCGACCCAATGGAGCTGACCAACCTGGCCGACGATTCGAAGCATGCGGCGGCGCGTGCCGAACTGTCCAGGCTGGTGAACGCATACAGCTATCCGGCCGGATAACCTCGTCTCCGCTGAATCGGCGGTCAGTAAATAGCAGCGCCTGCCGATTTACGCATCGATTCGACCGTGGCAGTAAACTAGTCCGGCCATGCTCACGCGCCGCCGCTTTGTCTCGAACTCTGCCGCCCTGTCCGCAGCCCTCGCGCTCCCATCCGCCCGCTTCGCCTTTGCCAAAGCCGGCGCCGCGACCTATCGCAACCCGATCCTTGGGGGAGACCATCCCGACGCAAGCCCCATCCGTGTCGGCAACGACTTCTACCTTACCCACTCCAGCTTCGATTACGCTCCCGGGCTCATCGTCTATCACTCGCCCGATCTCATCAACTGGCATCCCGTCGCCGCAGCGCTCCACGGATTTCACGGCACCGTATGGGCGCCTTACCTGTGCGAGTACCAGGGCCATTTCTACATCTATTACCCCGCCGGCGGCGAACTCTACGTCGTCCACGCGGACCACCCCGAAGGCCCGTGGAGCGATCCCATCGATCTTGGCATCCGCGCCATCGATCCAGCGCACATCGCCGAGAATGGCCGGCGCTATCTCTATATGGCCGGCGGCCGCATGGCCGAGCTCAACCCCGACGGATTGTCCGTCAAGACTCCGCCGCGCACCGTCCTCGAGCCCTGGCCCATCCCGCCCGGCTCGCGCGTGGAATGCGTCTGCATGGAAGCCCCCAAGCTCATCGAGCATAACGGCTACTACTATCTCAACGTCGCCGAGGGTGGCACCGGTGGTCCCGCCACCAGCCACATGGTCGTCTCCGCTCGCAGCCGTCACGCCGAGGGCCCGTGGGAATTCTCGCCCTACAACCCCATCGCCCGCACGCGCTCGCGCGACGATCGCTGGCTCTCAGTAGGACATGGCCGGCTGGTCGACACCCCCGGCGGGACGTGGTACATGACCGTCCACGCCTACGAAAACGGCTACCGGACGTTGGGCAGACAGCTGCTTTTGTTGCCGATTGAATGGACCGCCGACGGATGGTTTCGCGTTCCGCCCGGAATCACCGCGGACTCCGCCATCCCCATGCCCATCGCCGGCACCGTCCAGCAGCCGTTCGCAGATCCATCGGACGACTTCAACACACCGGAGCTAGGCCTTCAATGGGCCTTCTGGCACGAGTTTGACCCTACTCGCTTCAAGACCGGAAACGGCGCGCTTGTGTTGGACGCGCGCGGCCGGTCGTCAGCCGATAGCCCGGTCCTCGCCACGGCGGTCGGCGGCCATTCCTACACCGTCGAAATCGACGTGGAAGTCGACCCCAGTTGCACCGCGGGACTGGTCCTCTTCTACAACCCCCAACACGGCACCGGCATGCAAATCTCGCCCACCGATGGCATCTTCACTCGTTCCACCACCGGCAGCATTCACTCGCGCCAGGAGAAAGGCGCCACCCACGCCACGCTGCGCATCGTCAACGACCGGCAGGAGGTCGACTTCTATTACCGCCTCCCCGGCAAACCCTGGGTCAAGACAGAGGATTCCGTCGAAATCTCAGGCATGCACCACAACGTCCTGGGCGGCTTTCTGGATGTGCGGCCAGCGATCTATGCCAGCGGGTCGGGCAAAGCGACATTCCGGCAGTTCCGTTACTGGCCCGAGGTCAAGGTCCCAACATAGCGAGTCTGGGCCAGTTGATGCCACACCAGCGACCCCTCTGCGACTGCCGACCCTGTGCAGAGCCTGTGCCACCTGTGCCCTATTGACACCACACATATAATGGATAGAGAGGCGCAAGTTGCTCGCGGGTGGATCCATATGTACCAGGTAGTTAGTAGCAGAAAAGGAACTCCCATAAAGCAACTCCTTTGCAATCTGGATATTGCAGGTTAGATACCAGGGGGGGGGAGGGGGTCGTATGGACGGAAAAACATCGCGCGTGCTCGTCGGCGTTACCGGCGGAGTCGCCGCCTACAAGGCCGCAGAACTCGTCCGCCTGCTGCAGCAAAATAAAATCGACGTCCGCGTCGCCATGACCCGGGCCGCGCAGGAATTCGTCCAGCCGCTCACGTTCTCCTCGCTCACCGGCCACAAGGTCGTCACCACCATGTGGGGCGAAGAAGGCCAGCCCGCCACCGGCCTCGACGATGAAGGCCAGATCGAACACATTTCCGAGGCGCAAGCCGCCGATGCGGTCGTCATCGCACCCGCCACCGCCAACATCCTGGCCAAGATGGCGCATGGGCTGGCGGACGACTTCCTTTCCACCCTGCTGCTCGCCACCACCGCGCCCGTAATCGTGGCTCCGGCGATGAACGTAAATATGTGGAACCATGCCGCTACCCGCGACAACGTAGCACTGCTGAAAGCCCGCGGCGTACGTTTCGTCGATCCGGACAGTGGATATCTGGCCTGCGGCATGACCGGCTCGGGCCGGCTGGCGGATGTTGAGACGATTGCTCAGGTGGTGATGGATGCGCTTGCGGGTAACCCGCAGGGGCACGAAACAGGACCTGGCCGGCGAGACGGTTCTGGTGACTGCGGGCGGCACGCGGGAGGCAATCGATCCGGTGCGCTTCCTGGGCAACCGGTCCAGCGGCAAGATGGGCTACGCGATTGCCGAGGCGGCACAGAGGCGAGGCGCGCGCGTGGTGCTGGTTTCGGCCCCGACGGCACTGACGCCGCCGGCAGGCTGCGCGTTTGTGCCGGTGACCAGCGCGGAAGAGATGCGCGTCGCGGTGATGGAGCACCTTCCGCAGGCCACTGTGGTGATTGGCGCGGCTGCGGTTGCCGACTTCCGCATGGCGTCGATGAGGACGGAGAAGCTGCGGCGGGAGGGGCGGCTGCATCTCGATCTGGAGCCGACTGAGGACATTGTGGGCGGGGTTGCGGAGGCACATCTGCCGGGGACGCTGGTGATCGCATTCGCCGCCGAGACGGACGCGAGCGTCGACCGCGCGCGGGAGAAGATGCAGGCCAAGGGCGCGGATGCGATTGTGCTGAACGATGTGTCGCAGGCCGGGATCGGGTTTGACTCAGACCGCAATGCGGCGACGTTTATTACGCGCGATGCGGCGATCGAATTCTCCGAGATGCCGAAGCGGGAGATGGCCGACCGGATCATGGACCAGGTCGTTGGGCTGCGGGCTGTGTCGCCGGCTGCAAAGTAGCGCTTAGCCCAACGTGGGCATGGTGGTGTCGACGCCAGCGCGGATGCCGGTGGGCCAGCGAGCGGTGATGGTCTTCAGGCGGGTGTAGAAGCGGACGCCTTCCGGCCCATAGATGGAGTGGTCGCCGAAGAGCGAGCGCTTCCATCCACCGAAACTGTGGAAGGCCATGGGCACCGGGATGGGTACGTTGATGCCGACCATACCGGCCTGGACGCGGCGGGCGAAGTCGCGGGCGGTGTCGCCGTCGCGGGTAAAGATGGCGGTGCCGTTACCGAACTCGTGCTGGTCGATGAGTTCGAGCGCGGTCTCGAAGTTGCTGGCGCGAACGATGCCGAGGACGGGGCCGAAGATCTCTTCCCGGTAGATCTTCATCTCGGGCTTGACGTGGTCGAAGAGGCAACCGCCGAGGAAATAGCCTTCTCCCTTGGGTAGGGCGTCTTTGCGGCCATCTACGAGGAGTTCGGCGCCCTCCTTCTGGCCGAGGTCGAGGTAGCCCTTGACGCGGTCGCGGTGTTGGCCGGTGACCAGCGGGCCGAGTTCGGCGCCCGGTTCGGTGCCGGGGGCGATAGTGAGGGCGGCGATGCGAGGGCGCAGTTTCTCGATGAGGTTGTCGGCGGTCTTGCTGCCGACGGCGACGGCGACAGAGATGGCCATGCAGCGTTCGCCGGCCGAGCCGTAGGCGGCGCCGACGAGGGCGTCGGCGGCTTGGTCGAGGTCGGCGTCGGGCATGACGATCATGTGGTTCTTGGCGCCGCCCAGGGCCTGCACGCGCTTTCCGTGCGCGGTGCCCTTGGCGTAGACGTATTCGGCGATGGGGGTGGACCCAACGAAGCTGACGGCAGCGATGCCGGGATGCTCGAGGATGTTGTCGACGGCTTCCTTGTCGCCGTGGAGGACGTTGAAGACGCCGTCGGGCAGGCCAGCTTCCTTCAGCATTTCGGCGAGCAGGTTTGCGGAACTGGGGTCGCGGTCGGAGGGTTTGAGGATGAAGGTGTTGCCGCAGGCGATGGCGAGCGGGGCCATCCAGAGCGGGACCATGGCGGGGAAGTTGAACGGGGTGATGCCGGCGACGACCCCGAGCGGCTGGCGGACGGACCAGGAGTCGATGCCGGTGCCGACCTGCTCGGTGAATTCGCCCTTGAGGAGTTGCGGGATGGCGGTGGCGAACTCGATGTTCTCCAGGCCGCGGGTGGCTTCGCCTTTCGCGTCGGAGAGGACTTTGCCGTGCTCGGAAGTGATGAGGGCGGCGACTTCGTCGAGGCGCGACTCGAATATCTCGCGGAAGCGGAACATGACGCGGGCGCGGCGGAGCGGCGGCTGCGCGGACCAGGCGGGGAAGGCCTCGGTGGCGGCAGCGACTGCGGCGTCGAGATCGGCGCGGTTAGCCAAGGCGACAAGCGCCTGCACGCGGCCGGTTGCGGGGTTGAAGACATTCCCAGTCCGGCCGGAATTTCCGGCGACCGCGCGGCCGTTGATCCAGTGGGAGATGGCGCGGGGAGCAGAGGCAGGCGTGGAGGCGGGGGTGGTCAGGACGGCAGTGGACATGGACGAGACCTCAGATGCACTAGAGTAGTCCATCGGGGGTGGGGCTGGGAATGGTGCGGAGTGGAAGCTTAAATCGGCTGTGCGCTTATGCCCGGACTTCGGCTTCGACTATGCGCTGGGCCTTTTGCAGTTCGCGGTTGGCGTAGCTGGCGGCGATGAAGTCGCGGAAGATGGGGTGGGGCTCCAGCGGCTTGGACTTGAATTCCGGGTGGAACTGGCAGGCGAGGAAGAAGGGGTGGGCAGGGAGCTCGACGATCTCGACGTAGGTGGCGTCGGGGGTGGTGCCGGTGAGGCGTAGGCCGGCGCCGGTGAGGACCGGCTCGTACTCGCGGTTGAACTCGTAGCGATGACGGTGGCGCTCGGAGATTTCGGTGGCGCCGTAGGCTTTGGCGGCCAGCGAGCCAGGTTCGAGCTTGCAGGCCCAGGCGCCCAGGCGCATCGTGCCGCCCATCTCTTCGACGCCGGTGAGTTCACGCAGCTTGTAGATGATGCGGTGGGGTGTGGCGGGGTCGAATTCACCGGAGTTGGCGCCGGCCAGGCCGGCGACGTTGCGCGCGTATTCGATGCAGGCGGTCTGCATGCCCAGGCAGATGCCGAAGAAGGGGACGTCGTTCTCGCGCGCGTAGCGGATGGCGTTGAGCATGCCCTCGATGCCACGCTTGCCGAAGCCGCCGGGGACGAGGATTCCGTCGAAGCCGGCGAGTTGGGACTCGTAGCCACGGTTGGGCTTGCCAGGCGTATCGCCATCGGCTGCGTCGCGAGTTTCCAGGCCCTCGGCCTCGATCCAGGTGACGCGCAGCTTGAGATTCTGCGACAGAGCGCCGTGAGTGAGCGCTTCCTTCAGGGATTTGTAGCTGTCCTCGTACTCGACGTACTTGCCGACGATGGCGATGGAAACCTCGTCCTGAGGATGGTAGGCGCGGCGAACGATCTCCTGCCACTTGGTCAGGTCGGGGGCCTTGGCATCGATGCGGAGCATGTGCAGGGCGAGCTCGTCGACGTGTTCGGCGGCGAAGGTGAGCGGAACTTCGTAGATGCTGTCGACGTCGCGAGCGGCAATGACGGCGTTCTCCTGCACGTTGCAGAAGAGGGCAATTTTGCTGCGCATCTCGCGGGGGACGGCGCGGTCGCTACGGCAAAGCAGGATGTCGGGCTGGATGCCGATGGAGAGCATCTCCTTGACCGAGTGCTGGGTGGGCTTGGTCTTGAGCTCCTGCGCGGCCGCGATCCACGGGATGAGCGTGACGTGGACAAAGACGGTGTTGTCGCGGCCCAGGTCCTGTCGCATCTGGCGGATGGCTTCGAGGAAGGGAAGCGATTCGATGTCGCCCACGGTGCCGCCGATCTCGACGATCAGGACTTCGCAGTCGGCGGCGACCTTGCGCATGGCGTTCTTGATCTCGTTGGTGACGTGGGGGATGACCTGGACGGTCTTGCCGAGGTAGTCGCCGCGGCGCTCCTTGGTGATGATCTGTTCATAGATCCGCCCGGTGGTGAGATTGTTGTCGCGGGAGAGGCGGGCGTGGGTGAAGCGCTCGTAGTGGCCGAGGTCAAGATCGGTTTCGGCGCCGTCGTCGGTGACGAAGACCTCGCCGTGCTGGAAGGGCGACATGGTTCCGGGGTCGACGTTCAGGTACGGGTCGAACTTCATCAGATTGATCTTGATGCCGCGCGCTTCCAGCAGACAGCCGATGGATGCCGCGGCGAGACCCTTGCCGAGCGAAGACACAACTCCGCCAGTTACAAAGATGTATTTCGCTGACATCTCCGCCTCCGAATATTTAGTTGTCTGGATTGGCCACGCGAGTGGGGCACGTTTAAGTATCGCAGGAATGCGGAGCGGGGGCAAATGCTTGTTTTCCGCAGGGCTAGTTTTCCGCAGGGTGGGAGCGCGCAGGACGCCTACTGGAAGCGGTGAGTCAGGATTGACGATTGGTCACGCGCGCCGTGCAGGAATCTTCGCGCCGAGGCGGTAGTAGATCCGGTATGGGGGCACGAGGCGGCTGCGCACTTCCTGCCCGAGCAGACGGGTTAGGTGGCTGTGCGCAGTTCCGAGCAATGGCTGGCTCCCGATACTCAGCAGCATGGCTTGAATCGAAATCGCAATGGGTTTGGCGTGTCCGCTGGGAACGCCATTAACAGTATGCTCGAATATTCTCGAGATCGTTCTGCGCAGCCGGCGAGAGAAAGAAACGACTCAACGACTCTCCAAATCCTTACGCCAATCAGCAAAGAAGGTGTCGACTTGTTCGCTGGTGACGACCTCGCCTCGATCGAGTTGCGCGATACTGCGCTTCATGTGGGCGATTTGCTCGTCCGGGAAGTCGGTTTGGGTGGCGAACTGCTCTTCAAGTCGCGCCAGGACAGCCTCGCGGACGAGGTCCTCTTTGCTGCGACCGAGGCGTTCCGCGGCCTGCTGGAGTTCGGCATCAAGTTCGTCTGGAATTTGAACGGTAGCCATGAAGAACCTCGCTGGGGTGAGTATAGCGCCAGATGACGATCGGGCTCGCACAGGAGCCTATCGGATTGGGTCGAGCGGTGGTGGGGAGGACCCTAACCAGGACCTTCAGCCGCTATGTGCCGTGGCGGTGCCACTTACTCGTCGAACAGGTCAGGTGTATCCCGGAAGAGTTCGCTGAGGAAGCTCTCTCGGTCAGAGGTAAAGCGGC
This sequence comes from uncultured Acidobacteriaceae bacterium, assembly GCA_963764735.1. Lineage (GTDB taxonomy): Bacteria > Acidobacteriota > Terriglobia > Terriglobales > Acidobacteriaceae > Edaphobacter. The sequence goes on along the minus strand of CAVXTS010000002.1, from coordinate 1,340,531 downwards.
GCACGATTTGCATTGAGTCAGTCGCTTCATAGGCGATCTCGTGGAGGGTTCCGTCGTCGAACGATATGATTCGCGCGTCGGGGTAGCCAAGCAGGATCGGGGAGTGCGAGGAGATGATGAACTGCGCTTCCTTGTTGCCCCGGAGAGTGTCGTGGATGAGGATGAGAAAGGAAAGCTGGCGCTGTGGGGAGAGGGCGGCTTCAGGTTCGTCAAGAAGGAAAAGCCCGGAGCGGCGGAATTTATGGTCGAGGACAGTGAAGAAGGTTTCGCCATGGGAGCGGCTATGAAGGGAGATGCCGCCGTAGGCATCCCGGATGAAACCCGCGATCCCGGGATCGCGGTCAAGGTCATCAATGCGCGATGCCCACGAGTAAAGGCTTTCGGCACGAAAGTAGAAGCCCTCGCCAGTCCGTCTATCGAAGGAGAGCCGGAGGGCGCGGACCAGCGGATCGACCGCGTGAACTGAATCGGTGGATTCGTGCGGCATGTCCCGGTTGCCGCCTTCGCGGCCAAAGCCGATGTGGGCGGCGATTGCCTCGAGCAGGGTCGATTTTCCCGTGCCGTTTTCGCCGGCGAAGAAAGTGACACGGGAGTGGAAGTCGAGACGGGTGAGAGAGGCGATCGCCGGGACCGAAAAAGGGTAGACGGAGGGGTTGGCGATGCGTTCGCGCAGGAGAGTAAGGGACTTGAGCATGGCGAGCCTGACTCGGATTCAGTCGACGCCTAAGATTAGCAAATGCAGATGATGCCGGCGCGATTAATCAGGCTGCTGCTGTTGGCGGAGGATCTTTGCGCGATGCTGGCGGATGTAGTGGGCGGCGATGTCGGGGTAGAACTCGCGGATAGAGGAAAAGATGACGTCGCGCATGACGGAGTAGCCGAACTTGGTGGCTAGCACGCCAAAATCTTCCGAGGAGGCAGGGTAGTAGTTCGTCGAGATATATTGCGTGAGCACCTTGCCGCCGAGCCCGGCGATGTTGGGGGTCTGGCGGCCGCCGTAGGTCCGGGCGACGCCCTGGCGGCTGATGACGTACAGAACTCGGGTGGCGATGTGGTGAGGGCTGCCAAGGGCGTAAAAGCGCGTGTCCTGGTGAAGGATGCTGGGCAGGAGAAAGGCGCTCAGATAGGTGTTGTCGGTCTTGTCCAGGAAGCCGCGCCAGGTGTAGGCCCACAGTCCGCTCGGTCCGTCGCCGAGGGAGGGATGCTCGTCCAGGCCCTTGGCGCTGAGCGAGGTGAGGCCGAGGAAGATGAAGCTGGAGTAATCGGTCGCCTGATGGGTGGCGACGTTGAAGTTGTAGCCCCAGCTCAGCGGGTGGGGGGCGACTCCGGTGGAGACGGAGCGGAAATTGGGCATGAAGCCGAGGATGCGTTTCGGCTGCTGATGCTCCAACGGCACGGCGTTGCCGTCGGCGTCGCGATCGACCTGGGGTGCGGGTTCCGGGGCTTGAGGTTGGGACGGAGGGGCTTGATCCTCCCCCGCAGCGGAGGGGGACGCGACGAGGACGTACGAAGGCGCATCCGGAAGGGACGCGCTGGCTGAGGATTGCGCAAGCGCACCCGTCGCGGCGAGAAGCAAAGCCAAGAATGAAAATGGTTTCAGAGGGACTCGTCCGATCAAGCCTGGATCACACCAGAGAGATTTAACTCTATTAGACATCGTTTGGCGGCTTAAGTTGCAGCATTCTCCGATATCCCCCGGGGCGGCGGCGGAGCGACCTGGCGATTGCGCAAGATCCTACGGGGGTTAGGGCGCGCTTGACGGCCAGTCAACTCGCGGGAGTATATTGACAGTCACTCCCCTGGGCCCAGGCTGTAACACAGTTGAACATTGCAATTCCTAAACCTCAATTCAGTCCGGAGAGTCCACCATGGAAGAACCCCAAGCAACTCCTGCTGCTCCCCCTGCTGCGGCCGCTGGCAGCGGACTGGCCGACAATATGGCCGGCGCGCTGGCCTACATCACCATCATCCCCGCAATCCTGTTTCTGGTTCTGGCGGACTACAACAGGCGGCCGTTCGTGCGCTTCCATGCGTTCCAGTGCATCGGGCTGGCGGTATGTGCCTTTGCACTGGGGCTCCTGATGATCATCCCGATTCTGGGCTGGATTGTGGGAATCGTCGGCGACCTGGTGCTCTTCGTCTGCTGGATCATGTGCATCGTGAAGGCATATGGCGGCGAGAAGTGGAAGGTTCCGGTGATCGGGAACTACGCAGAGAAGTTCGCGGACCAGCAGTAGGTCCCGCCCGATTGAAGATGCGAGGCAACCGTGAGCGCGTCCTCTAACGGGGCGCGCTTTCGCATGCCTCTATACCGGGACTCAGCCTAGCTGCCGGGGTGCGCCGGGATGGTGTACTGCTTCGGCCTCTGCTGGACTTGTGGCGTGTTGCCGCCGCTGAGGAAGACGCGCAGAGCCGGCTTGGCCCAGTAGTCCTTCTGCGATACCTGGATGAGCGTCCCGTTGTGCAGCAGGAGATACACGTTTTCGTTCAGGGTGACGTTGAAGGTGCATCGCTCCAGGGGAAGCGGGCGGTCGTTGGTGGGGATGGCGTCGGAGGCGATCAGCACTTCCAGCTTCTTTCCCGGCTTCTTCCATCGGGCATAGAGCGAATGGAAGCCGGGACTCACGCGCACGCGGCTGCAGTTGTCGTAGTGGAAGCTGAGACCCTGCGTGCTGCTGGGTGGAGAGACCAGATCGCCACGGCCCGAGCCGGAGAAGGCCGGCGCATCGTCAGAATTGTCCAACATGCCGCCGCGGATAAAGTCGGGGCCGATGGCGCATGGATCGCCGCCGAATCCAGTCAGGCTTCCGCCGCCCACGTCAATGGAAGAAAGGACTCCATCGACGGAATCGCAGGCGGCGGCCAGTCCGGGACCCATGCGTGGGGTACGGTAGCTCTGGTCAGCGATGAGCACGTGAACGCGCAGAGGATACTTGGATGGGTCAGGATTGCGGGCGCTGGCCGGCGTAGAACACAGCAATGCGAGCAGGAGAGGCGTAAGGGTCCAAAGGCAGCGCGAGCGAGGGAGACCTGGCATCGGCATGGCCCTCCTTGGATGACTATTCTAGCCCAGGCCGAATGGACTGCCCACCATGCGGTTAAGTTTCAAATCAAGCGGCAAGCAAAACCGATCCGTCAGCGGCCGTGTTCCTCGAGGAATTTCTCGACTTCCAGAGCGGCCATGCAACCGGTGCCGGCGGCGGTGATGGCCTGGCGGTAGCGGCGGTCCTGGATGTCGCCGCAGGCGAAGACGCCGGGGACGGGCTGGCCGTTGTGGGTAGGGAAGACGTTGCCGTGGGTCAGGATGTAGCCGTCGGGATCGAGGTCCAGCTGGCCGTGAAACATGGTTGCGTTCGGGATGTGGCCGATGGCGAGGAAGAGGAACGAGACGGGGAGTTCGCTGCGCTCGCCGGTTACGGTGTCACGGAGGTGGAGGCTCTTGACTTCCTTGTCTTCGACCCCGGTGACCTCTTCGACTACAGTGCTGGTACGGAACTGGATGTTGGCGTGGGCCATGGCGCGGTCGAGCATGATTCGGCTGGCGCGGAAGCGCTCCGTGCGGTTGATAACGGTGACCTTGGTGGCGAAGCGAGTGAGGAAGAGCGCCTCTTCCATGGCGGAATCGCCGCCGCCGATGACGGCGATTTCCTTGCCCGAAGCGAAGAAGCCATCGCAGGTGGCGCAGGAGCTGACGCCGTGGCCGATGAGCGCTTGCTCGCTGGGCAAGCCGAGCCAACGGGCGCTGGCGCCGGACGCGATGATTAGCGTGCGCGTATGGATCGGTTCCTTGCCGGCGCCGAGGTTGAGCTCGTACGGGTGCTTGCTGAGGTCGATCGAGACGAGGTGGGCCATGCGCAGTTCTGCACCGAAGCGGATGGCCTGCTGCTTCATGTTCTCGATCAGGTCCGGGCCCTGGATCCCTGCCGGCCAGCCGGGAAAATTCTCCACCAGCGTGGTGATGGAAAGCTGGCCGCCGGGCTCGTGGCCTTCGAGGACGAGCGGCTTGAGGTTGGCGCGGGCGGCGTAGATGGCGGCGGTAAGGCCGGAGCATCCGGAACCCAGAATGACGGTATCTCGCGTGGAGTTGGGGGTCGTGATCTCGGACATAGCGATGGATTTGATTGTAAATGGCGGAATTGGATTCGAACGGGGCTGCTGTGGAGGACTGGCCAGTTATTCCTCGCCGCCGTAAGGGCAATGCCGGCAGCCGGAATGGCAGCAGTAGCCGCGTTTGAGGTGGTAGGCAGCGGTGAAGACGAGGTAAGGGCCGTCCATGTAAAAGTCTTCCGGGGCAAGTTGCTGCGGGGCGGGCTCGGTCGCGGTGGTCGGGACTGTGGGCGGCGTTGAGTTGGGCGGGGTAGCCGGCATGAGACAGCCTTAGAATAGCGTGGGCGGGGGCGGGACGGGTTCGGCGACGATGCGTGGCAGGACGGCGGGGACGAATCTGTTGCGCCGGGGCGGCGCGGGGACCACGGCTTCAGGATCCGGGAAGGCTTCGGCGGCGAGTGAACCGTTGCGGTAACGGACTTCGCGGCCAGGGACGGCGGGGACTCGTTCGCCGGGCACAACGACGCCGGCGAGATTGCAGGGGTCTGCGCCGGCGACGGTAATGAGGTCGGTGGACTCGCGGGTGCGCGCGGCGCGGAGAGAGTCGACGGCTTCGGGCAGGGCGAATTGCTCGCCGCCGAAGCCAGTGACGAAGCGGCCGCCACGGACCTCGCCGCGGGCCTCGAGGCGACGAAGGATGCCAAGGAGGTCGCGCCACTTGGGGGCGTTCGACTCGCGGGTGAGCAGGTCGCGGAAGAGAATGCCGTAGCGAGCGAGCAGCATACGCGCGAAGGATTCGAGCGCGACGTCGGTGCGGCGGGCGCGAGCGATGGCGGCCGTTTGGGCTTCCTGCACGGCGGCGGTGCGGGCGTCCTGCGATCCTACCTTTTGCGATGAAACTGCAAAGGATGGGGCAGCCGGGCTTTGTGGTTCGACCAGCAGCGACCAGCGGCCGGCGGTGGTGCGGGTGGGGCGCTTGGCGGCAGACTCCGCTGTGGCTGCCTTGCGGCGCGGGTCCATGAGCGCACGGAGTTGATCGAATCCGTCGGCAGCGGCCAGGCCGGCGGTGGCGAGCTCCCACAAGGCGTGCGCTGTCTGCTGGCGGGTGAAGCCGGCGGTGCGTTGCAGGTCGTTGGCGAAACAGGCGCCGCGCTGGGCGAGCAGCCCGCGGATTACGAGGGCCTCGGGCGAAAGGGCGGCAGCGAGAAGTGTCTCGTCGACGGACTGTTGCGCGAGGGCATGGGGCAGCCATTCGGCGGACTCGCGAATGTAAAAGGTGATGGGCGCGGCGTTGGTGGGGATCACGCGGCGGGGTGCGTTGCCGTCCCCCTCAGACCAGGCGGGGTGCGGGGACACGCGGCCCCAGCCGACGGCTCCGGAGAGGCAAAGCTGATCAAGCCACGCGGGCGAGTAGTTGGCGACGCGCGCGGGGAGCAAGGTGCGCTCCCACTCAACGGCAGGCGCTTCGAAGCCTTCGAGCTGGTAGAGGGCCTGCAGCACGCCTTCCTCGCCGGTGAGTTGGGTTTGCGGAGCGAGATGCTGCCAGCCCAGAAGCCAACGCATGTAGAGGGAGGGAGCCACGGCTTCAATCTGCTTCCGAGCGGTAGCCAGGGTCAGGCGATGGATGCGCTGGAGGATGCGTCGCTCGCACCATTCGATCTCGTGCGGATCCTCGGTGGTTGGATGTTCGAAGGCGCCTCGCATGGCGAGCCCTTGCATCTCCATGGCAAGGAAGGCCTGAAAGATGGGGGCGGGTTCGAGGGCAAGTCGATCGGCAAAGGCAAGGGCAGTAATGGGGCCGGTAATTTGCAGCCAGCCCTGAACAAGCTGCTTGATGGCGGTTTCGTTTGGAATCTCCCCTGTGGCCTGTTGTTGCAACGCGGCGATGTAGGGCAGGCGTTCGCTGGCGACCCAACAGGGGGTGCCATTCACGTCCAGCGTGTGGGCGCGGCCGGTCGCAACCAGGCGCTCGAAGTAGTGGGGCCAGTGCCGAGTGTCAGGTGATGGTTCGTGGTTCGCCGTTCGGGCTTCGAGGAAAGACAAGGGCAGAGCGACCAGAGAATGCAGCAGGTCGTGGAGTTCATGCTCGTCGCGGAGGTCGGGCCAGATTTCGCGGCGGACCTGGTCGATGGCGGCCTGGTCGAGGCGGCCGGCGCCGTCGGCAACGCTGTCGGGCAATGTACGGCGAAGGCTGACGGCGCGGGTGCGGCGCTCTTCCAGGCCGGCGTCATCGAGGAACGCGTACGGATTGGCGTTGATGAGTTCGTGGGCAAACTGCGAAGGCACCGCCGTGTCGACAGCGAGGCAGCGGATGGTTCCCGCCGCGATGCCACGCAGGATCTCGTTGAGGCCTTCGAGATCCATGGCCTCCTGCAGAACATCCTGCATCACTTCGTTGACCAGCGGATGATCGGGAATCTGGATGTCGCCGACGATGGTCTCGAAACAAGCGGCGGCCTGCGGGAAGACGCTGGCAAGCAGGTCGTCCGAGCGGGTGCGCTGGATCTGCGGCGCAATGCGCTTGCCCTTGGACATGCGCAACAGTTGCAGCGAGCGGTTGGCGGCCCAGCGCCAACGTGTCTTGAAGACCGGCGCGGCGATGGCGGCTTGTTCGAGGAGCTGCTTTGCGGTGTGCTCGGTGAGGAAGTGGAACACGTCGGAAAGTGGAAAGCTGTGCTGCTCGGCGAGGCAGATATTGATGCCGTTGTCGGTGGCGGCGGCCTGGAGCTCGAAGTTGAAGCCGCGGCAGAAGCGCTTGCGCAGCGCGAGGCCCCAGGCCTTGTTGATGCGGCCGCCGAAGGGTGCATGCAGGATGAGCTGCTGGCCGCCGCCCTCGTCGAAGAAGCGCTCGGCGATGATGGTGGTTTTGGAGGGAACGGCGCCGAGGACCGCGCGGCCGGCCACGATATACGCGACCAGTTGATATGCGGCGGAGGCGCAGAGGCCGCACTCGTCCTTGAGCCACGCCGTGCAGGCGGCAACTTCGGAATGTGGGCCGGCGGGGCTTTGTTCATCCAACCCATCGCGATGAGACGGCGATGGATGGGGCACCCGTGCGCTTGTGGTGAGACCTACATCGGCGGGCGAAACGTTGGCGGTGCGGGCGGAGATCTGCTCGCGGAGATCGGAGACGCCGTCGCAGAGGACCGCCGTGCGCTGGGGCGCTTCGCCAAACCAGAAGGGCATGGTCGGCGGCGCGCCGTGGGCGTCCTCGACCAGGACGCGGCCGGCGGCTTCGACACGCTGGACGCGCCAGCTGGTGTTGCCGAGCTGAATGACATCGCCGGGGCCGGAGTCGACGGCGAAGTGCTCGTCCAGGGTGGCGATTTGTACGCCTTCCGGTTGCAGAATCACACTAAAGAGAGCGGTGTCGGGGATCGCGCCGCCGTTCGAGATCGCGATGGAGCGCGAGCCGCGGCGCGGGTGGAGCTGCCCGTGGACGCCGTCGCGAAGCAGATACGCGCCATAGCGGCCGCGCGTGGATTCGATCCCTTCGCTCAGCAGTTTGACGACGTCGTCGAAGAGCGCACGGGTGAGATTGCGATAGGGATAGGCGCGGCGGAGGACATGGAAGAGGTCGGTCTCGTCCCAGGGTTCGGCGGCGACACAGGCGACGATCTGCTGCATCAGGACATCGGTGGGTTGGGGCGGGATTTCGAGCCGGTCGAGTTCGCCGGCGCGCATCTTGCGGATGAGCGCGGCCTGCTCGAGGAGGTCATCGCGGGTCGAAGCGAAGAGCCGGCCCTTGGGGATGGCCCCGCGCCAGTGGCCGGCGCGACCGACGCGCTGCATGGCGACAGCGACGGCGCGGGTGCTGGCGATCTGGCAGACCAGGTCGACGTTGCCGATGTCGATGCCGAGTTCGAGCGAGGCGGTCGCGACGAGGATGCGAATTTCGCCGCTCTTCAGGCGCTGCTCGGCGTCGAGCCGGAGCTCGCGGGAGAGTGAGCCATGATGCGCGGCGACACAGTCGGGGCCGAGTGCGGGTTCGAGGCGCTCGGTGAGGGCGAAGGCGATCTTTTCCACGAAGCTGCGCGTGTTGACGAAGACCAGCGTGGAGCGGTGCGCGAGGGCGAAGGCGGCCAGCTTGTCGTAAATCTCAGTCCACATCGCAGATGTGACTACGGAGCCGAGTTCATCGGAGGGGATTTCAATGGCGAGATCGAGAGCGCGGCGCTGGCCTACCTGGACGATTGCGGCGGGTTGGCGGGGCGGACGATTTCCATCCCATCCCTGCTGCGCAAGGATGGGGCACCCGGGCGTTGTCCCGGTCAGGAACTCGCCGACCAGCTCAATCGGATTCTGCGTGGCGGAAAGTCCGATGCGCTGTGGCGGCGTGCCGCGGCCAGTGAGAAACGCTCCCGGCGAGAGACGGTTTTCGCCGCAGACCAGCGCATCCAATCGCTCCAGAGACAACGCGAGGTGGGCGCCGCGCTTGTCGTCGGCGACGGCATGGATTTCGTCGACGATGACGGTGCGAATATGGCGGAGGTGCTCCCGGGACTTACCGGCCGTCAGCAGCAGATACAGCGACTCGGGCGTGGTGACAAGGATGTGCGGCGGGTTGCGCAGCATGCGCGCTCGCTCGCTGGGCAACGTGTCGCCGGTGCGGACGCCGGTGCGGATGGGCGGGCAGAGATAGCCGCGCGCGGCCGCGAGTTGTTGGATCTCGGCGAGCGGGCCGTCGAGGTTCTTCTGAATGTCGTTGGAGAGCGCCTTGAGCGGCGAGACGTAGACAACCTGTGTGGTGGGGGCGAGCGAACCGGCGATGGCGAGGCGCAGCAGTTGGTCGATGGCGACCAGAAATGCGGCGAGCGTTTTGCCCGAACCGGTGGGCGCGGAGATGAGCGTAGTTTCGCCGCGGAGGATGGCCGGCCAACCCTGTTCCTGCGGCTCGGTGGCGGAGCCGAACTTGCCGAGGAACCATTCAGCCACGAGGGGATGAGCCCAGGCGAGGGCGTGGTCCGGGCGAGAATCAGACTGCAGGTCTGGTTGCAGATCTGGTGCGGGTGCGGCGGCCATGGGGTATTGTAGCGTAGTTTGTTCGACGTTTGTTCGCCATGCCGGCTAGCATATCCCAGGCTGCCTCCCGGTCGCTTGTAGCGCGAACGTTTCGTTACGTATCCGCTGCGCCGGGTGGTGCTGATTCTGCGGTCTTTGGCGCTGGCTGCAGCTTCGCGGCGAGGCAATTGCGGCACCGACATGATCCCGTGCCGGGGGCGGGAACCGGCACCAGGTTGGGAAGGTCGGCGCACCAGCAGCCGCCTTCGGGATTGCAGGGGAAGGGTGTTCCGCAACTGGGACACGTTGTTTGCATGATGGTTACATCCTGCCAGTACCGATGTCGGCGGCTGCGGTGGCGGGGTTTTCGTTGTCGAGGAATGCGTCGATGGCCGAATCGAGTTTGCCCTGTGCGGCCAGGATGAAGTCGATGGCATCGCGTCCGGCGCCGCTGCCGCCGGGGTTGGGCGTGACGTAATGGGCGGCGGCCAGCGCCTGCGGGCGGGCGTTCGCCGTGGCGATGGCCAGGCCGCAGGCACGCATCACGGGCAGGTCGACCACGTCGTCGCCGACATAGGCGAGTTCCTCGATGGCGATGCCGGCACGGGCGAGGATGTCATATACCGCGACCATCTTGTTCGATTGGCCCTGGTAGACGAACTCGAGGCGGAGATCCTGCGCGCGAATGGCAACGGTGGCGGATTCGCGCTTGGTGATGATGCCGACCCGGAGCCCGCCGAGGCGCGCGAGCGTGATGCCGAGGCCGTCGTGCGCGGTAAAGCCCTTCACTTCCAGGCCATGCCGCTTGCCGTCGGGGCCGGGCTGGCCGTCATTTTCGGGGATGAAGAAGAGCTGGCCGTCGGTCAGGACACCATCGACGTCGAAGACAAGGACCTTAATGCGGCGCGCGCGATCTTCTGCGAACTGATTCACAGCAGGTGCGGTCATGTTGCGATGATAGCTTGGCGGGCCCTTGAATTCGCAATCGGACGGACTTCGCCATCCAATTGTTTCAGGAGCCCGCCAGCTTTCAGATGGATTACTTCCAGTAGCCGGCGTGCCAGACGTGTCCGCCGCGCTCCTCGCGCCACTCGCCCGGAACCCAGACCGCACCCCGATGTGGCGGACGGCGGTAGGCTCCGGCAACCCAGACGTAGCGGTGGCCGTCCCAGCGGTGATAGCCGGGGACCCACACCCAGTCGCGATGGGCTCGCGGCGGAGTCGGCACGACTTCAACGGGGCGCGGCGGCGGGGGCCCAATGCGGACGACGATCTGCGCGTTGGCCGCGCCCACGGTAAGGAAGAGGGCGCTGACCGCGATGAGAAGCTGCTTCTTCATGAGTCATTCTCCTTGAACTGCTGAGCTACTCCCGGATAGGACGCGCATCTGCGGCAGGAAGTTGTGGTGGAAACCGCCGAAACGCGGGCCGTGAGCACAAGTAGCATACCTACAGGAGGTTGCTCCCGTCTCGATCTGGCACGCATGCCGGCAGATTTTCTTGTTGACTCGGCGGAGACCCGCGGACAAGCGGTTTAGCCGACCGGAAGGCCGGCGAGTTCCATGCGCAGGGCGAGAAGTTCCGCCTGCGGCGATGGGGCCTGGCGGTAGGCGGAGGAGTGGGGATACAACTCGGCAGCCGGCGCGAGATTGGCGCGCACCGGGAGCTGGTGGAGATAAGAGCGAACAGTCTCCAGGTCGTGCAGGTTGGCGACCGGGTAGCTCCTGTAACTGTGCTCCCAGATGGGAAGATTGGTGTCCAGACGGTAGGCAAAGCCGTTCTTGATGAGTTCGACAGTGTGTTCCAGCGTGATGGCCTGCGGAGTAAGCAGCAGATGGAGATGATCCGGCATCACCACGTAGGCGTGCAGCTTGTAGTGGCCCAGGGTGCGGTAGTGGAGCAGCGTGTCGATGAGGAGTTCGGCCACGCGAGCAATCTCGAAGACGGGGCGACGGTCGCGGGTTGCGATAGTGATAAAGGACATGCCGGGCCGTGGAGTGCGAGTGGTCTTCCCCATAGTGCGATGCTACGGGGTACCGCCGCGCGGGCAAAATCCCCCGAATGGGGTGGGTTAGCCGATTACCAAGGAGCTATTACCAACTGCAGAAGCATTTGGCGCGTCCTATTGAGCGGATACCGCACCAGGAGAGGGGACTAGATGCAGCGCAAGCTACTGCCGGGGAGGCCTTACCCGCTGGGGGCGAAGGCCAACTCCAAGGGAACAAACTTTGCTGTGTATTCCGAACATGCAACCAGCGTGTCGGTTTGCATGTTCGACGATACCGGAAAGCAGACGGATTGCATTGATCTGCGCGAGCGCACGGCTTTTGTGTGGCATGGGCTGGTGTTGGGGATCAAGCCGGGACAGCTTTACGGCTATCGTGTGGACGGCGCATGGGAGCCCGAGAAGGGCGAGCGCTTCAACAAAAATAAGTTGCTGGTGGACCCATACACTGAGGCGATTTCGGGGCAGTTGAATTGGAAGGCGCCCATCTTTCCCTATGACGTGGCCAGCGGCGACGACCTGAAGCGCGACGACCAGGATAGCGCGGCGGGCGTGCCGAAGAGCGTCGTGGTGGAACATCGTTTCGACTGGGCCGACGACTGCCCGCCGCAGACGCCGCTGGCGGACTCCGTGATCTACGAGATGCACCTGAAGGGCTTCTCGAAGTGCAATCCGAATGTGCCGGAGCAGCTGCGCGGGACCTACGCGGGATTAGCCCACCCCGCCAGCATCGACTATCTGAAAGCGCTGGGAATCACGGCCGTCGAACTGTTGCCGATCCACGAGATGGTGGACGAAGGGCACCTGGTCGACCGCGGCCTGCGAGACTACTGGGGCTACAACACGCTCGGCTACTTCGCTCCGGCGGCGCGCTACAGCTCCAGTGGCGACCGGGGTGGACAGGTGAACGAGTTCAAGGGCATGGTGAAGGCGCTGCATGCGGCCGGGATTGAAGTGATTCTCGACGTGGTGTACAACCACACGTGCGAAGGCAACCAGCTGGGGCCGATGCTTAGCTTCAAGGGAATATGTAACACCACGTATTACAGAACAACGGAAGACCCCCGCTACTACATGGACTACACGGGCACCGGCAACACGCTTAACGTGCGCCATCCGCAGGTGCTGAAGCTGATTATGGACAGCCTGCGCTACTGGGTGATGGAGATGCATGTGGACGGATTCCGGTTCGACCTGGCCGCGACACTGGCGCGCGAACTGCACGACGTCGACAAACTGGGCGGCTTCTTTGACACCATCCACCAGGACCCGACACTCGCTGACGTGAAACTGATTGCGGAGCCGTGGGATGTGGGCGAGGGTGGATACCAGGTGGGGAACTTCCCGGTGTTGTGGGCGGAGTGGAACGGCAAGTATCGCGACACGGTGCGGCGCTTCTGGAAGGGCGACGGAGGCACGTTATCGGACTTCGCAAATCGGCTTACCGGATCGAGCGATCTCTACCAGCACGACGGGCGCAAGCCGTACGCAAGCATCAACTTTATCACCGCGCATGATGGGTTCACGCTGTGCGATCTGGTGAGTTTCAACGACAAGCACAACGAGGCCAATGGCGACAACAATAACGACGGCGAAAACCACAACAACTCGTGGAACATGGGCGCGGAAGGGCCAACCGACGACCCCGCGATCAACACCATGCGCGAGCGGCAAATCCGGAACTTCCTGGCCACGCTGCTGCTGAGCCAGGGCGTCCCGATGATCTGCGGCGGCGATGAGTTTTCGCGGTCGCAGCGGGGCAACAACAACGGCTATTGCCAGGACAATGAACTGACCTGGTACGACTGGAAGTTGGACGATTCGCGTGTGCGGCTGATGGAGTTTACGCGAAAACTGGTGAAGCTGCGGCTGATGCACCCGAACCTGCACCGTAGAAGGTTCTTTCAGGACAGGACGATTCGAAATTCCATCGTGCGCGATATCGCATGGTACGGTGCGGACGGGCACGAGATGACGGAAGACGAGTGGAACAACCAGTGGGCGCGGTCGATGGGCCTGATGCTGAACGGCAAGACGCTTCAGGTGTCCGACGAGAACGGCGATCCGCTGCAGGACGACAGCTTCCTGATCGTGGTGAACGCCTCGCACGAAGGCGTGGAGTTCAAATTGCCGCCGCAGCCAAATGGATCGCCGTGGTGCCAGGTGATGGATACGGAGAACATTGACGATCCATTCAAGGAAGCGAAGGTGGGGAAGAAGGTGATTCTGGGCGGACGGTCGATGAAGGTCTTCAGCGATAACAAGGACGTAATGCTGAAACTGAACGGGACGGACCAGCCGAAATCTACAGCGTCCCGGAAGCGGCGAGCTCCTTCTTCATCCCGGCCCAGCTGATGCGGCTGGAAGCTTCCGGCGTGCCGGCGCCGCGCCAGTGAGTTTCCAGCGATACGGCGTTGTGGTAGCCGATGGCCTTGAGAGCGCGGAACTGCGCCGCCCAATCGATGAGGCCAATGTCGACGGGCGACCACGCGGGCTTGCCAGCGTCGCTCAGGACCGTGTTTTTGCAGTGACAATGCAGGATGCGATCCTTGGGAAGCATGGCCCAGCCGGTGGGGTAGGCGTCGTGCTCGCCGGCCCAAACGGCGTTGGCGGGGTCCCAGTTGAGGCCGAGGTTGGGGACGGCGGCGAGCAGGCGAACGGCTTCGGGCGCGGTGGAAGTATTGCACTCCTGCTCGTTTTCGAGGATCAGTGCAATGCCTTGCTTCTTGCAGGTGTCGGCGGCGGCGCGCAGCTTGTCGTCCATGGCGGCGCGGTAGGGCATAACGTCGTCAAGGCGCCAAAAGTCGAAGCAGCGAATCTTGTCGGTCTTGAATTCCTTTGCGACTTCGATGCAGTTGGCGAGGACCTGGTCCTGGCGGTCGAAGTCGTTGTTGGTGGTGTTGTTCTGGTTACCCCCACCGAACCTGGAACGCGGTGCGCCGGGCCAGTGGACTTTGAACAGCGGGCTGCCGATGTCCGTGACCCGCAGGTTGTACCTGGCAAGGACAGCTTGCGCGCGTGCGATGTCGTCGGGGTTGAGGTCGGCAATGTTTTTCTTCCACAGTGCGCGAATCTCGACCCAGCCGAGGCCGAACTCGTTGGCGGCAATAGAGCAGGCGTGGTCGAAGTCGTCCGAAATCTCGTCCGTGATGACGCTGATGCGGAAGGGCGAACTCTTCTGCGCGAGGGCGCGTATGGGCGCAGTGAGCGAGGCCGTGGCGCAGGCTGCAGAGGCGAGAAAACTACGGCGCGTTGTCATTTCGATTCGGCATTGAAGGTGTCGGATTGTTGGTTCAGCGCTTCCGGCGTGACGTCGCCGCTGATCAGGAAGATGCGATAGTGGAAGGTCGCGGACTTTCCTGTATCGAGGGAGAAGTTCAGCGGCGCAGCCTTGGGGTCGAAGCCGTGAACGCCGAGCGGATTAACCGCAAACAGGCCGTAGTCGCGGGCGTGCCAGTAGGTGGGGTAGTTGGGGTTGTCCTTGTTGTCGAGGACAGCGATGGTCTCGGCCTTGCCGTCGGCAGTTGTGCCGGAGAGCTCGCACCACTTGCCGCGCGTGCCCCATGCGTCGCCGCCGACCTTGCCCTCGCTGGTGCGGTAGACGCCGGTGGCGCCGGCGGTCTGCGCCGCGACCGGGGTCGCGTTGCCGTTGGCGTCGCGCAAGGTTTCGGGCTTCGCGGTGGCGGACTCCAGGAAATGGGCAACACGCATCCCGAGCATGCCGTCCTTGTCGTCGTGGAAGACCACGGGCGACAGGGCCTTGAGCGTTACGGTCATATCGATGGAGTAGGCAGGCTTGCCGCCGAGGGTGATCTTCGAAAAAACGTAGCGGGTGGTCTGGTGGAGCACAGGCGGCTGCTGGTTGGCGCCGACGGTTGGAACGTCGGAGGACGGATACCAGGTGGACTCGGTGACGAGTTCGCCGGAGGTTGCGCCGCTCTTCGCCAGGACGATGCGGTCGTGGTCGATGGAGCCGTACTTCGCGCGCGCTTCGGGCTTGATGGCGTCGGAGTTGTTCCAGTAGTCGATGTTGTTGACGTTGGAATAATTGAACCAGAGGCCGGTGTGGTGGGGATGGTCCGTGCGTTCGCCGGGCAAGGGCGGGTTGCCGCGGGTCAGGGTCACTCCGTCGGGCGAGATCAGCGGGTAGAGGATGGGCTTGCGCTGGTTGCCCCCCCACAGGTACGAAGTGAAGGGCGCGCCATCGACGGTAATGTCGACGCGGTGGGCGGCCTCGTTCACGGTGACGGCGACGCCTTTGGCCGTAGCGGCGTGGAGCATGGGTGTGAGTCCGAGCAGCGCCGGCAGCAAGAGTCTATACAGGCTCATAGGGTCTACCTCCGACCATTACGTGCTGCGTTTTCTCGTCGAAGGTCACCTTCTGCCCGGTCTGGATGGCGGCGACGTTCATACACAAGGCAATGGAATGGCTGTAACCGGCGCGGATCGACGCGTTGGGCGTTTTGCGCGAGCGCACGCACTCCATCCAGTTGCGCATGTTGGCCGCAGTCTGGGGGTCGCCGTGGACCGGTGCGGCGTCCGTGTCCATCTTTTCGACCTTGTCCATCAGATTGAAGCTGGGCAGCAGGTTGGGCTGCATCTTCATCTCGGCGGCCATCTTGGCGTTCAGACCGCCAGTAGGCGACACCGTCTGCTTGTCCATGTCGATCATGCCGCCGTTGGAGTAGTAGAGCTCCTTGGTGCCGCCGGCGGAGTTGGTGAAGCGCGAGGTGTACTGCACCTGGAAGCCCTTGCTCAGGTCGTCCAGCGGGCCGTAGTCAAAGACGGCGGTCATGGTGTCCCAGTTGGTGCGGCCGTCCTTCCACAGGTAGATGCCGCCGTTGGCAACTACAGAGCGCGGGTGGGGCAGGCCGGTGAACCAGTGCACGGTGTCGATCTGGTGCACGAGCCACTGGTCGGGAATACCCGAGGAGTACGGCCAGAACAACCGGAACTCCAGGTACTTGCGCGCGTCGAACTTGTCTTTGATGACGCCCAGGCAATAGCGGTTCCAGTCGGTGTCTTCCTCTTTCAGCGTGGGCACGACATCGGGGCGCCGCCAGCGCCCAGGCTGGTTGACGTTCCACGTCATCTCCACCATCACGATGTCGCCGAACTTGCCGGACTGGATGTATTCGGCGGCCTTGATGTAGGCGGGTGTGGAACGGCGCTGCGTTCCGACAGCGATAACCTGTTTCGAGCCTTCGACGGCCGCGAGGAAGTTGCGCGCGTCGTCCATGCGGTGCGCGGTCGGTTTTTCCACGTAGGCATCGCGGCCGGCCTTGACGGCCTCGATGCCGTGACGCGCGTGCTGGAAATCGGCGGTAGCGATCAGGACGGCGTCAATGTCGTTGCGCGCGTAGAGCTCCTCGTTGTTGCGCACCATATCGACCTTGCTTCCGGCCACCCGCTCAACCGTAGCTGCTGCCCGCTCGCGCGCCAGTTTCCAGATATCCGAGACGGCGACCAGTTCGAAGTTCATGTCCTTCTGGTTCGCCGCGAAGGCGGGCACGTCGCCGCCCAGCATCCGGTCTCCCCCACCGACGATGCCGGTGCGCACCCGGTCGTTGGCGCCGGGGATTTTCGCGTAGCTGGCTGCACTCATGCTGCGAGGGGACGCGGTGGCGGCGGCGACGGCGAGGGCTGCGGAGCCCAGCTTTACGAAGTCCCTGCGATTGGTTTCGGATGTCGACATAGTAAGGTCTCCTGGTCTGTCCTTGACGCGGCGGATCGCGGATTCACTCGCGAGCGGAAGTGTACAGCGTTTGGCGTGTTTTAAGCGACAGCCAGCCGCCCGTGCCGCGAACCCGCTGATTTGCCGCTTACCGAAGAGAGACGTCCCAGATCTTGGAAAGACGCGACTTGCCCCCGGGGCCTTCGACGTAGAGCACTACTACGTACTCGCCTGCATCCTTGTATTTGTGGATGGGGAACTGGTCGGAGGAGTCGGTGCCGTCCCCGAAATCCCAGCGCCAACTGGTGACAGCGCCTTCGGACTCATCCTGGAACGCGACCAGGCGGCGGTTCATGTCCAGCACCTTGAAGCTCCACTTCGCCTGGATCGGTTTGCGGAACTGCGGCTCCAGCGGCATCAGGCGGAACTCACGCAGATACGTGGAGTTGCCGTACATCGTGTGTTCCGGCGAGAGGTTCCAGAAGCCGTTATTCTTGCCGTCGGGCGAGCCATCGTAGTCGATCACAGCCCATGACAGGCCGATGATCTTGTTCTCGTACAGCTCCGATTCCACGGCGCGCTGCGGGCCTTCGCATCCGGCGTAGTCGAACGGGGTGATGTAGAACTCCAGGACGTAGTGCCCGGACTGACCCGGCCGGAAGCTGTAGCTCTGCGCGTGATTGGCCCAGGGAAGCTCCTTGTCCCACGGCTGGCAGCCCCAGGCGAGCGCCCAGTCCTTGCCCTCACTCGGCGTAAAGATGTGGTAGTTCTGCGCCTGCACCCCGTGCATGGAGAAGTGCGCGTCCCACTCATTCTGGTCGGTGTTGT
The DNA here is from genome assembly GCA_963764735.1 of uncultured Acidobacteriaceae bacterium. Classification (GTDB taxonomy): domain Bacteria; phylum Acidobacteriota; class Terriglobia; order Terriglobales; family Acidobacteriaceae; genus Edaphobacter. The sequence continues at coordinate 1,322,977 of CAVXTS010000002.1, read as the reverse complement.
TGCGGAAGCGCGGAATCAGCGGCCCGCCGGAGCGGTCGCCGTCGACCACCACTTCGAAGGTGTCGTTATGCAGGCCGGGGTCGGCGAAGTCCCAGTAATTGTCGTAGGCCTCGTAGAGAAAATAGAGGCGGTTCAGGCCTTTCACCCAGCCGACTTTGACCTTGACGTCAAGGTCCTTGGGGTCGGGCTTGGCATGAATATGCTGATCGTCGTGCATGTCGGCCAGCGTAATGGCGTAGCTGTCTGGCACGATGGCCCAGTCGTCATCCTTGCCGTCGATGCGAGGAATCTGATCCGCCGGAAACTGGAAGACCTTGAACTGCGGCAGGGTGGGGGCCGTGGCCGCAACCATGTTGTCCTGCGGAGAGGTGACCTTGGGCGCGGGTGCCGCTGCCGCGGGCGGCTGCTGCGCGTGGGCGGCAAAGCTAGCGAGGGCGAGTGCGGACGCACACGTCGCCAGATGGAGTGCTCTCATGAGATAGAGACTGCCTTTCCGAGGGATGCGTGAGCCGGTCCGCCGCTGAGGCCCTCAATCTTCAGGCCGGTCGTGTCCTTCGCTTCCACGGCGAAGGTGAAGGTCTCCGGATTGTTCGCATCCCACGCCACCTTGCAGTCGCGCAGGGTCACGTTGTCCGCGTGCTCGATGGAGAAGCCCGGCGTATCGTGCGGCTCGATGGCGGGAATCGCGGTGGTGGGGCGATTGTCATAGAGCGCTCCCTTGTACTGCGTCGTGCGCCCGAGCGTGACCGACACGTGGTCCAGCGTAATGTCGTGAACGCGGGATTGGTCGCTGCCGCAAACGCGCACACTGTTCTCGGCGTGGCCGGCTACGTTTGAGACGGTCACGTGGTGCAGCGCGCCGGGTTTCGAGGTTGGGGTGCGCGGAATCGCGGTAAAAGAGATGGCCTCGCCACGGCCCCACCACGGGTCGGAGAAGTAACGCGAAGTAAACGTGATATCGCGGTAATCGATGTTATAGATGTTGCCCTCGTCGCGAAGCTGAATGCATAATCCGCGCGAGCTGGTCTTGATCTGGCAGCGCTCGAACTTGATGTCGTGAATGTCCGCCGTCGTTTCCGTTCCGATCTTCAATCCTGCGTCCTGCGTCTCGATCGTGCAATCGTGTACGTGGATGTTGGCGCATTCGCCGTAATCGACTGCCTGCCGGCTGCACTTGATCACCACCCCGTCGTCGCCGCAAACCAGATCGCAGTTCCGAATCTCAACATTGCGCGAGTGGTCCGGATCGATGCCGTCGCAGTTGGGCACGTCCAGCAGGTTGCGCACCTTCACGTTGTCGACCAGCACGCCGTCGCAGCCCAGCAGATGCAGGCCCCAGTTCGGCGCCTCGGCGAAGGTAATATCGCGAACCTCCAGGTCCTTGCATTGCGTCAACACAAACATCTTGGGCCGGAACGGCCCGGGCAGCCACCACTCGTTGGGCGCGTCATAGCTCTTCATAAACTCCCTGGCGCGGCCTTGGAGCGTGCCCGTGCCGGTAATCTTCAATCCCTGCGCGCCGGTTGCGACAATGACTCCGCCCAGCGCGGCGGCCATGGTATCGCCGGAGACCGAGCCCGCCAGCCCACCGAGAAAGTCCTCGCGCCGTGTGCTGACCAGCAGTTGCGCGTCGTCGGCGAGATGGAAGTCAATCGCGCCCTTCAGTTGAATCGTTCCGACCAGGTACTTGTGCCCGCCGCGGACCAGCACCTGCGCTTTACCGCCATACGCCGCAGCCTCGTCGATGGCGCGCTGGAAAGCAGCTGAATCCAGTGTCGTGCCGTTCCCGGCGGCCCCGTACTTGAGCACGTCGAATACCTTGATCGCTGGGCCGGAGGTCTTGGTCTGGAACGCTAGCGAACGCAGCGGGGCAAGTGCAGCGATTCCAGCGCCGGCCGCGGCAGCTTTCAGAAGTTTGCGCCGCGTCGGCATCGCCCGGGCCGCATCTGGAGTTGGTTTCAAAGCGTATCCCCTGCCGGCGAATCCGGCCCGGCAACCAATCTACTACGGAGCGCGCGCCAATGCCTTCTGGCCCGTGCATTCTTATTCTGCCGCGTCGTCCTCCGGGTTGCCGGCAGCCGCGACTTTCTGGAACATCGGTGTGGTGAGCTTGCGGAAGGCGAAATTGATGCCGAGTCCCAGCATACAGCCGAGAACGACAGTGACCATCCGGTAGATCGCGCCCGCCCAGCTGCTGTGGTCTGCTTCGTACATCATCACGATGACGAACCCAACCAGCGCGGTCCGGCAGACCGAGATCAGATTCAGAGCGAAACAGGCCGTGATGACCAACGCCACGCCGATGCAGATGGTCAGCAGGTTGGGCGGATTGTGCAGGAAGTAAACGAGCAGCCCCACTACCGAGCCAACGATGTTGCCGCGCATCCGGTCGAACGCGACCTTGCTGTTGTTGTCGTGGGTGATGGAGAGCACCACAGAGATAAGGACCCAATAAAACTGACCACTCTGCTGCGGGAAGGCCCGCATCAACAGGTATCCAATGCTTACGCCGACGAGGCATTTCACAATGTACTCGTAGAACGCAAGGGTGTTGCCCCGCGTAATCTCCTTGACGATCCTCATCGCATCCCCCATCGCGCAGCTCTCTTAACTATAGCCAGCCGCGTCGGCGGTTCGGTTCCGGCAATGGTCGTTTGTCGATTTCGATCCTGACCCAATAAGATGGCTGAACCGCCGGCCTGCGCGCTCGCCGCGTTGCGGGCGGACTGGAAGTCTCCACTTGAGGACTCACATGAGATTCGTAAGAACACGTTCGCTGGCCGCGGCTCTCTGCGGCACGTTCCTTCTCGCAACCCTGGCGCCGGCAGAGGTCAAGCCTGCGGCCCTGTTCAGCGACCACATGGTGCTGCAGAGCGGGATGGCGGTGCCGATCTGGGGCATGGCCGATCCGGGCGAGAAAGTTGCCGTTACTTTCAACGGCAAGACGACAACCGCGACCGCGGACGCCAATGGCAAGTGGACCGTGCACCTGCCGAAGTTGAAGTCCGGCGGCCCGTATGAGATGACCATTGCCGGCAAGAAAGCGGGCGACACTCCCATTGTGGTGAAGGACGTGCTGGTCGGCGAGGTGTGGCTCGGCTCAGGCCAGTCGAACATGGAATTCTACGTCTCAAAGAACGGCCCCGGCCATGCCCCCTACGGTTTGCTGGACGAGGAAAAGGAGATTGCCGCCGCGAATTACCCGCAGGTGCGGATGTTCACCGTCAAGGACACGAAGTCCTACACGCCGCTGGCGGACGTGGTGGGCGAGTGGAAGGTGTGCAGCCCGGAGACGGTGGCGAACTTCTCGGCCGTGGGCTACCTGTTCGCGCGCGACCTGAACCAGGCCCTCAAGCTGCCAGTCGGCATCATCCTTTCGGCGTATGGCGCCAGCACGGCGGAGGCGTGGGTGCCGCGCGATGCTCTGGCGGCAGACCCGCTGCTGAAGCCGATGCTCGACAAACTGGACGCGCGCGAGGACTACTTCAAGGCGCATCCCGGTGCGAACGATGCCGGCGCTCCCCCATCGCCACAGACCATTAATGCTCGCCCCGGCCGGCCTGGTCCGCTGCGCGATCCGGCGCAGGACCAGCACCAGCCGACCGTGCTGTTCAACGCCATGATTCATCCGCTGCTTCCCTATGCGATTCGCGGCGCCATCTGGTATCAGGGCGAGTCGATCGTCGGTGGCGCGAACGGCCTGCGGCTCTACGGGCACGTGATGGACACGCTGGTGACACAGTGGCGCAGCCTGTGGGGCGAGGGCAATTTCCCGTTCTACGTGGTGCAACTGCCGGGCCAGCAAAACGTCAGCAACAACCCGATGGTGCGCGAGGAGCAGGCGAAGATTCTGTCGCTGCCGAATACAGGGATGGCCGTGGTCCTGGACACCAGCGAGGCGAAGAACGTGCACCCGCATAACAAGGAGCCCCTGGGCGATCGCCTGTCCAGGATTGCGCTGGCCAACGTATATGGCCGGAAGATCGAGTATTCCGGACCGGTGTTTGCGTCGGCGAAGGTCGAAGGCGGTGCGATCCGCGTGAAGTTTTCCCACGCCGCCGGCCTCACCGCAAAGGACGGGCCGCTGAAGTGGTTCCAGATTGCCGGTGCGGACCAGAAGTTCGTGGATGCCGACGCGAAGATCGAAGGCGATTCGGTGGTCGTTAGCAGCCCGGAGGTCACCGCGCCGGTCGCCGTGCGCTACGCCTGGGACAACTACCCCGCTACCGCGAATCTGTACAACGGCGCAGGCCTGCAGGCAGCGCCGTTCCGCACCGATGACTGGGACGCGATGCCCCCCATCGCCGCGCAGATGACAGCGAAATAGTCCACCCACAAAGAGCAAGGAGGAGCGGCCAGGCTCCTCCTTTTCTTTTGCGCGGGCCGGTTACTTATGCGGGTTGGGGGCGTACGGCTCGCCGTGGCGCTGCACTCGGCTGGGATCGAAGCTGGTGGTGCCGCCGGCGTCCCAGTTGGCCCCTGGCGGGACCAGGATGTCGTCGACGGTGCGTCCGGTGGATTCGCCGGTGCGCACTTCAATGCGATTGGCGACGATACCCTTCTCGTCGGTCATATACTGCTTCACGTTCAGCGCGCGTTCGGCGGCTGCCTCAGGTTTCTCCTGCGGGTCGTGCTTGCCGACCACCACCAGCACGGCGTCAGGCTCGCGGTTCAACTCGACGGCAATGTCGTCCAGGCAGGCCTTGGCCTCATTGTCGACACGGACCGGGCGCTTGCGATCGCGGTCGAACGAGATACTGCACAGTCTGCGCGAGGCGGGCGCGGGAGGTGGCGGCGGTGGTGGCGGAGCGGCCACGGCGACGGCAGTCGCTCGAGGAGGCGGAATTGCCGCGATCGTCCACGACGTTGCAGGTAACGTTGATGGTGCCCGGCCTCACATCGGCCGCGGCCAGCGTTGCGGTCGTGCCGGTACCCGTGATCTGGCCGGCAGTTGCGCCATAAGAGTAATTGAGCGCGCGGTTCTGCGGGCTGCGGGCGACGGCCGTGATCGTGGAAACCCCGCCGGACAGAATAGTGCTGGGGTTGGCCGTGCAGGCGATGGTGGGCGGCTCAAACGCTACGACGCGGAACGATGCCGTGCAATCGGCGTGCTGGGTTGGCCCGCTGCCTTCGCTGACGCGGCCGGTCACGACATAATCTCCCGCGGCCATGCCGCTGGTGGCGATGGTGGCTCCCCCGGCGCCGCCGGTAATGTGGCCGCCATTGCTGCTCCAGGTGTACACCGGCAACTGCTTCCTGTTTTCTTCCAGGTTGATCACTCTTCCCGTGACGGTGATCGGGTCGCCCGGGAAAACCTGCACCGGTTCCACCTCGCAGCCAAAGCTAGCCGGGTGGCTGGGAGACATATCGCCGAAGCGAAACACCAGGCCTGCGCTCAGCCGGTAGGCGGTAATCTGGCCCTCGCTGGCCGGCTCGGCGACCGGCGCTGTTTGTGCGCCGTACTTGACGTCGGAGTAATGGAAGTCGCCTTCAACCAGCCGCAGCGCGACGTGGTTGCCCAGGGCTGCGCTGGGCAGAATGTAATCCAGGCCGATGCCGCCGGTCGCGACCCATCCCCAACTACACGGGCTTGCCGCCCCGCTGTGGGCATACGTCGGCCCCACCCGCGCCACGCCGCCCATGGCATGCATAAAGGGCACCAGGCGGCCAAACTGATGCCGCAGCACCGGACCGCCCTGCACCGTGGACGCGCAGTAGTCCGGATGGTTGAAGAAATAGGTGTATTCGCCCTGGATGCCAAACGAGCGGCTGAGGTAATCCGTGACGCCGCCGGCCACGCCGCCCGTAATCGGCACATACTCCTGGTTGAGCATCTCGCTGTTGAAGGGATGGAAGTAATCGTAGGTGCCGAAGACGTCAACGCGCGATGGACCGGGAGGGCGTGAACCCGCCGACGTGGCCTGGGCAGTGCAAAGAAGAGAAATCACTGGGGAGGCGGCGAGCAGCAGAAAGCTTCGGTAGAGTCTTGGAGAACGCGGGTCCATCAATCTCTCCCTGGACCACCAGTGTTACAAACTCTCCGGGGTGATGGAGATGCGGGGAATCGACTGAGTTACCTTTGGTCACGATAGTCCGAACGCACACGGCTGGCCGTGCTCGCCGCACCTTGTTCCTTCTAAATACCGTCTCCTCCCGCCAGTCGCGAGGCGACACCATATGCGTCCAACACGTCTTCCAGGGTCACAATGCCCTGCAGTTGACGGATGTCTGCCCGGCTGACCACGGGCAGGATTTCGAGGTGATTCGCGCCCATGCGCTCAAGTGCAAGGTCAAGTCCCTGATCCGCGTGGACGTGAGGAAACACCATCTGATCCACCAGATCTCCGAGCAGTTTGTCCCCGTCTTCCGTCTCTTCGCGTTGCAGTCTTGAAAGATCCACCACGCCGAGCACTCCCCGCTTGTCGGTCACCGGCCACGCGCGAGATTTGCTGGCGCTGACTTGTTGCAGCGCCTCGCGGACCGTTATTTCGGCGGGCAGCAGCGCGCTGGCGGCCCGCATGATGCCGGCCACCCGGCGCTGGCCGTACCGATGCCGCGTCCTTGCGGTCGGCAGGTGGATGCCGTCCTGCACCGCCAGTGCGTCGTAGATCGCCTCATGGTGCAAGCGCGAGGCCACGAACAAACTTATCAGGTTGGCAATCATCAGCGGCACAATGACCGCGTAGTCCTGGGTCATCTCGAAGATGATCAGCACGGAGGTCATCGGGGCGCGCACGATGCCCGCAAACGCCGCACCCATCCCGACCAGGGCATACGCTCCCGGAGCCGCCGTCCAGGCGGGGAAGAAATGGTGCGCCACCGTCCCCACCGTGCCGCCCAGCATGGCTCCGATGAACAGGGCCGGCCCGAAGATACCCCCCGCGTTCCCTGAAGCATAACTGGTGGTGACGGTAATCAGTTTCAGCACCAGCAGCAGCGCCATCAGTTGGAACACCATTTTTCCGTTCAGCGCGTCGCCGACAAACCCATAGCCGACGCCCAGCACCTGGGGCACAAACCAGCCCACGCCGCCCACCAGCAGCCCGCCCACTACCGGCTGGAACCAGACCGTCTTCTGCGGGAAGCGCAGAAACCGTGCCCGCATGCTCAGCAGAAGCCAGGAAAAAATCGCTGAAACCACGCCACCGGCCACGCCGAGGACCGCATAAATCGCAAACTCCGCGGGGCTGACCAGGTGGTATGCCGGGACACGGAACAGCGGATGGTCGCCCAGCAGCAGGCGCAGCACCATCCACGCCGTCGCCGAGGCCAGCACCACGCCGCCCATAATGGGCGCGTTCAGGTCGCCCATGATCTCCTCAAGCGAGAATATGACGCCCGCCACAGGAGTATTGAACGCGGCCGCAATTGCGGCAGCCGCGCCCACCGGGACCAGTCGCTTGATCTGGTCGTTGCTCAGCCCCAGCGCGCGTCCCAGCACGGACCCAATGCCCGCGCCCACCTGCACCGAAGGCCCTTCGCGCCCCAGCGGGATCCCGCTCGCAAGCGTTACAGAAGTGCAGAAGAACTTCCCAAACACTGTGCGCAGCGAGATGTGCCCCTCGCGCGCAAAAAGTGCTGCCTTGGTCTGTGGTACGCCGCTGCCGCGCGCGTTCGGAAAGAAACGCCACAGCAGGTAGCCAATGCCTAGCGATCCCACCACAGGGAAGAGCAGACGCCGCCATGGCGCGCCGCTCACCGGGTAGAGCCGCATGCCCATCCGCTCTGTCAGCACGATGAAGGCAACCACCAAAAGCCCGGTTATCGCGCCGATGACCAGCGACAGAATCAGAAAGACCTGGCTCTCGCGCTGCCGCAGTGCGGTCGTCAGGTCGAAGCTCGGAATCTTCCACCAGGGTCGCTTTGTCGTGTGGGTATCGGTATCCATTTACGGAGAGCTTAAAACAGCATATCAGTCAGCCGACCGATCTTTCCCAGCGGGCCTGATGAATAGGATGACTGGGATGGCCCCAGCGCCGTATCCTCGTGTCAGGGTCGAACGCGTCCATGGGCCGTAATCTTTACATCCTCGCTGCCTCACTGACCGTCTTCGCCCTCATATCCTGCGGCGTGGCCCTTACCAACATCGCCCAGCAGCCCAGCTCGCCCGGCGACGCGTCCCTGTGGCGAACCATGGGCCTGGTGCTCTTTCTCATCGCGTTGGTGGTCGCGCTCGCCGGCGTCTTTTCTTCGCTCTTCGCCCAGGCCGAGCGCCGCACAGAAGAACAACGAGATCAGCGCCGCCGCCGCTCCTAGGTGTCCGTGCCCGTGTTTGATTGAATAGAAAGACTGTCATCCTGAACGGAACCTCTCGCAGCTTTGCGCGAGAAGGTGGAGTCGAAGGACTGCGGTTCGCCTTTGTTCTGAAGGTGTCCCGGCCGATCACGCCAGGGCCTACCCACCACAGCGATACAATCAACCTATGTTTGAAGTCACCGTAGAAGCCGGTTTCTCCTCCGGCCACTACCTGCGCAACTATCACGGCAAGTGCGAGAATCCCCACGGCCACAACTACCGCGTGCTGGTGACCCTGGCCGGCGCGGAACTGGACGAGACCGGCATGCTGCTCGACTTCAAGCTGCTCAAGAACCTGCTCAAACCCGTCGTCGACCGCCTCGACCACCAGATGATCAACGACCTCGAGCCCTTCACCCAGCTCAACCCCTCGGCAGAAAACCTCGCCCGCTACTTCTACGATCAGACCAGCCTCCAACTCCAGGCCCTCACTGCCGGCCGCGTCAGCATAAAAGACTGCACCATCTTCGAAACCGACACCAGCTTCGCGCGGTATTACGAATAACGAATCGTCAAGCCTGGAACTTCTTCCCATACACCAGCGCATCCACCCCGCGCCCGTAGAATCCCTCCACCATTCTCACGCGTCCATAACCAATTGACTCGTAGAACTGCATCGCCGCCGCATTCCCCTTGAACACATGCAGCGCCATGCCCGTCCCGCCCGCCGCGCGCGCCCGCGTCTCCATTTCGGCCATCAGCCGCCGCGCCAGTCCGCGCCGTCGCCATGCCGCGGCCACATCCAGCGTCACCACGTAGCCAACCTTGCCCTCCATCTGCACCACGCAGAACCCCACCAGCTCCCCACCCGCTTCCGCCAGCACGGCGATTGCGCCAGCAGCCTCGGCGAACCCGCGCATAGCCCTGCGGCTGAACCGGAACACCGGCTCAAAGCAGGCGACGTCCAGCGCATACATCGCCGCCGCATCCCCCGCCCGATACTCCCGCAGCCTCACCTCATCCATTCCTGCCCTCGAACCTGGTAGTGGGTCAGTTTAGGTGCCGTTTTGAAAGGTACGGGCTTTTTAGCCCGTACGTAAACCATGCCAAATGATTGTGGGCTTTAGCCCCTGGGGAAGATTTCTGAGATTGCCCCGCTATCCGGCACCCCCCACCTGCTCCAGATGTACCATTCCCTATGCGCCATCTTTTTGCATTCTTACTGATCGCCGCGTCGTCGTGCGCCGTGGCTCAACCCGCGCCGCCGACCAAGCCCATCGAGATCAAAGTCGTCGTCCTCGCCATGTTCGAGCAGGGCGCCGACACCGGCGACGCGCCCGGCGAGTACCAGTACTGGGTCGAGCGCGAGCATCTTGACACGGTACTCCCGTTCCCGCAGGGCTACCACGATCTCCGCCTCAACCGCTCGACCGGCGTCCTCGGCCTGCTCACCGGCGTCGGGACCGCGCGCGCGGCAGCATCGGTCATGGCCCTGGGCCTGGACCCACGCTTCGACCTTACCCATGCCTACTTCCTGGTCGCCGGCATCGGCGGCATCGATCCCGCCGCCGGCTCGCTCGCCTCCGCCGTCTGGTCCGACTGGATCGTCGACGGCGACCTGGCCTACGAGATCGACGCCCGTGAGATTCCCAACGCAACCCCCGAGCAGCGCGCCCGGTGGACCACCGGCTACGTCCCCCTGCGCCGCGACTTCCCCTACCAGCAGCCGCCCGACCCGGACAGCATGGAGGTCTACCGTCTCAACTCCGCGCTAGTCGACTGGGCATTCAATCTCACCAAAGACATCGCCCTCCCCGACCCGCCCGGGATGCAGCAACTCCGTATGCAGTTCACCGGCGCCATGGCCCATCGGCCTCCCTTCGTCCTGCGCGGCGACAACCTCTCCGCCAGCACCTTCTGGCACGGCCAACTGCTGCAGCAGTGGGCGCGCAACTGGGTGAAGTACGCCACCGGCGGCCAGGGGACCTACGCCATCTGCGGCATGGAGGACACCGGCACGCTGCAATCCCTTACCTTCCTCGCCCGGGCCCACCGGGTCGACCTCGACCGCGTCCTCGTCCTGCGCACCGCCAGCAACTACGACGTACCCCGCGACGGCCTCACCCCTGCCGAGTCGCTGGCCGAAACCAAGCTCGGCCACTACAGCGCCTACCTGCCCTCGCTGGAGACCGCCTACCGCGTCGGCCACATCGTCGTGGACACGCTGGTCGCCCACTGGCCCCAGGACCGCGACCACCTGCCCGCTGCCAATTGACGATGCGACCTGGAAGATCGCGGCCAGGTGCCCCAAGCTCGGCCCTGGGGGGGGGTGCCCCCTATCATCTTGGGCCGAAGTGCCATCCCAGCAATGGTTTGGCCCAACGTAGGCTGCGCCATCTATAAGATTCTGCTGGGCTTACACACAAGATAGCCAGAATCATAGAGTTACGCCGGTGAGTTTTGCGCGGACGCGAAGTCGCGGCGGAGAGACGCAGATCGGCATTGCCAAAGCGCCCCATGCGGCATGGTTCTTGTCTGTTCGTTTTCACTTTTCACCCTGAGCCAGGCAGGCTCCAGGTCCGGTCCGATAGGGGACACGACTCTGGGCACAACTCTCCTCTTCCTTCCATTGTAGGGGTCGTGACCGAGGAAATGCTGTGATCTGGGACACACGTGTTGGAGATGGACAAGGACAAAAGCCTCAGGAGCTATAAGCCTGAGCGCGGACGGGGTTCGGCGGAGTTTTGTGGCAACATCCCACCCAAGCGGAGCTTGGATGGGGCACCCGGCCGGGGCTCGGCGAACGGCTGTTTTTTGAGCACGGCTATCAGCTGTCAGCCATCAGCCTACAGCACCTTCCGCACCCACTTGCGGACGAACTCTGTGCTGACCCCGTAGACGACGTACGAGGTGACTTCGCCGGCGGGTTCGCCGGGTTCAGCGGAGAGGGAGAGTGCGGGCAACGCAACCTTGCTGCTGAGAGCCTGCAGCGCGACTCCGAAGCTTGCGCCGTCCTTGGCCGTAGCCGCGGGATAGAACTCGACCACCGCACCATAGACCGCGCCGGCTGCCGCGCCGAATCCCCAGCGAATGCCGTCGGCTACCGCGGTCTTTTCCGCTGGAACCAAGGCCTGTTCGGTGGCAGGCGTCGTCAGCTCCTGCCCGCCTTCGAGCTGTGGCGGCAACATCCGCTCCGCGAATGTTTTGGCCACCACACCGACGAGTCCGCCGATGCAACCCGCAATCAGCCCTTTGGCCAGCGACCTTGCTCTCGGTTGTTTTGGCTTTGCCGCCGCAACTTTACTCTTGCTCATGCCATCACCTTACGCCAGGCGCGCGGCTCAGCGAAGGCCTCCGCCTTCGTTCCACTCGTAGACCACGACGCCGAGGTCGCCCAGGGTTTTGATGGCCGCCTCCATGTTGCGGCGAACCGCGGGCCGGGCCGCCGCCGGCGCGTCGTGCGCCTCTTCGATCGCCACCACGCGACCGTATGGCCAGGAATTCTCCGGAATGGCGTTCAGCGCCGCGGGCAGGTCGCTGACGCGCACATTCAGGTCCTGCTGCCGCGCGCCGACAGGCCGCAGCATGCCGCCTGTGCCCAGGTCGGACGGGTTGGCGTCCGCCAGCGTTACGTGCAGTGTGGCCATGTTCTCCTGCACCGTCAGGTACGGGTTTTCCCACTCGGAAAGGCTGTGCACCGCCATGTAGCGGGTCTTCGAGGGTGGCGGGATCAACTCCATCTGCTGCCGCGCGGATTCCACCACCTGCGGGCTGGGGGTGGTCACGGTGGTTCCGGCAGACGCGCGGTTACAGCCCGTCAACAGCATCGGAACCGGAAGGGTCAGGCAACAGGCTGCGGCGAGGCCAAGTGCTGTTCGCGAGGAAGAGCGCAGCGAACGCGCGCGAAGCCGGGAACGACAGATAGAAGCTCGCATGGGCACGTTTCCTAGCATATCAAGTTGTTAGACGCGGTTTCCACCCTCGCAGGCTTCATCGTCCCGTCCACACCGCAGCGCGCTTCTGCAGAAACGCCTGTGTGCCTTCGCGTTTGTCCTCGGTGCCGCACAGGTGACCGAAGATGGTCGCCTCCAGCGCAATGGCTTCGTCGAGCGGGAGATCGGCGCCGCGATGGACCGCCTCGATGGCCGCTGCGACGGCGAGCGGCGGCATTCCCGCGATCAGCGCCGCCAGCTCGTTGGCCCGCGCCATAAGAGCCTCGGAGTCTCCGGGAACGACCTCGTCGACCAGCCCGATGCGCAACGCCTCCGTCGCGTCCACCATCGCGCCGGTCAGCAGCAGCTTCAGCGCAGCACCCTGGCCGACCAGCCGCGGCAGGCGCTGGGTACCGCCGTAGCCGGGAATCAGGCCCAGCTTGATCTCCGGCTGGCCCAGGCGCGCGGATTCGCCGGCGAGGCGCAGGTTGCAGGCCATAGCGAGTTCGCAGCCGCCGCCCAGCGCGTAACCCTCGATGCAGGCGATGACCGGCTTGCCCATGGTTTCGATCCTGCGGAAGACGCGTTGCGCTCGCTCTGCGATTAGTGTGCCGGTTGCCGCGTCGGCATCGGCGAGCTCTCCAATGTCGGTGCCCGCCGCGAAGGCCTTGCCACCCGCGCCGCGCAACAGCACTACACGCACGGCGGGATCGATGGCGAGCGCGGCAAAGAGCTCGTCCATCTCACGAAACATCCCCTTGTTCATCGCATTGAGAACCTTGGGGCGGTTCAGCGTAACGGTCGCCACGTGCGCTTCGACCGCCATTAGCAACGTCTCGTAATTCATATGGCCCTCCGATGCTTCTGCGGCGGTGAAATTCAGCCCTATGATCCAAATTATGGAAGAATCACAAATCGACTCAAGATCAGCCCTATAATTCTCACACTTCCGCTGGGAAGTGAAGCGGATTCCGGCACCTATCTTACGCAGAGGAGTTTTCTATGGCCGTTTTGAAGCGCTGGTTTGAAGAGGTATGGAATCAAGGCCGCGAAGCCACCATCGATGAACTCGCCGCTCCGGACATCTTCGGGCATGGACTGGTTGGGCCCGACGGCAAGGAGGTCGCAGACCGTGAGTCGTTCAAGGCGTTCTACCATGCGTTTCGCACGGCCTTTCCCGACATCCGGATCGACGTCCAGGAGATTGTGCACGAAGGCGATCTGGAAGTTGCCCGCTTCGTCGCCACCGGGACGCACACCGGGGAAGGTCTGGGAAAACCACCCAAAGGACGCTCGGTCAATATCACGGGGATGACCATGACCCGCGTCAAGGACGGAAAGATGGTCGAGTCCTGGAACAACGTCGACTTTCTTGGTTTGTTCCGACAGATCGAGTGAGCGAAAGATCCCATAACAGCTCAATCACTTCGGGTGTGATGCGCTGGCTGTGGCGGAACGGTGGTCGGCACCTGCAGACGATACAATCGAACTATGATCAAGGGAATGACGCTGGTAGCCCCGGTGGCTTCGATGGCCGCGCTCGACCGGCTCGCCAGCCTGCTCTCCGCGCTGGGCTTCGAGGCAGGCAAGGGTTGGAAGGACGAAACCGGCTGCGGCGCGGCGTTCGTGGCGCCGCTGGGGAATCTTGAGCTGGTTGCGGGCCGCGCGCCGGCGGTGCCGCCGATCCTGATTGAAGTCACGCAGTTGGATCAGGTGCGTGCGGTGGTGGAGCAGTGGATGGTTGCCGGATACCGAACGGAAGAGGTTTCCGAATTGCTCTCCCCGGTTGCGCCGACCCACTGGAACTCGCGGCTGTTTACGGTCGCGCTGGATCCTTCGCTGCTGTTGGGATTCTGGGAGTCGGAGAATCCGCTGCACGGCAGGCCCGACGCCGTCGAGGGCTGTTTATCCGCGGCGGGCATGAAGTTTGCGATTGTGGTTGCGCGCTGGAACGCGGTGATCACCGATCGCCTGCTGCAGGGGGCGCTCGATGCGCTAACCCGCAGCGGCGCGGCCAAGGGCGACATCCAGATTGTGCGCGTGCCAGGCGCCTGGGAGATACCGGCCGCGGCGCGCACGCTGGCCGATTCGAAGACCTGCGACGCGGTGCTGACCCTGGGTTGCCTGCTGCGCGGCGAGACTGCGCATTACGAAGCGATTTATACCGAGGTGGCGCGTGGCATTGGCCAGTCGCAGCAGGAGACCGGGGTGCCGCACGCGTTCGGTGTGCTGACCTGCGAGACGCTGGAACAGGCGCTGGACCGCGCGGGGGTGAAAGCCGGGAACAAGGGATTCGAGGCTGCCGTGGCGGCCATCGAGATGGTGTCGATAGAAAGAAAGCTGCGGGCGCCACAAAGGAAGCCGCAGGCGACCCAACCCGAACCGGCGGCGAAGGGATAAATGGGCACACGCCGCAAGTCTCGCGAACTGACGATGCAGATGCTCTTCCAGGGCGATCTGGGAAAACAGACTCCGGACGAAGTGCGCACACTTTTCTGGCGCTCACGGGATGATGTTGACGCAGAGACGCGCGGCTTTGCCGAGGATCTGTATCGGGTGGCTGCGGCGCGCCAGCCTGAGATCGACGCGCTGATCGAGTCCCATGCACAGAACTGGCGACTGGAACGCATGGCCGTCGTCGACCGCAACCTGCTGCGCGCGGCGGTGGCGGAAATGCTTGGTTTTCCGAACACGCCGGCCGCCATCATCATCAACGAATCGCTGGAGATTGCGCGTCGCTACGCCGCGCCTGAGTCCGTGCAGTTCCTGAACGGTGTTCTGGACGCAGTCGCGCGCACTGTGCTGAAGCAGCGCCTGGCCTGAACGCCAGGTGGCACGAGACTGATGCGAGGAAGCCGCCGGCTTGCCGAGCCTGGCAAAGTTTTGCGCGAATGCCGTCCTGGGGCGGCGGGTCAGAGAACGTAAGCCGTGTCCAGGTGCGTTGTTTCGCCTTTCGGCACTTGCGGGCTGACCGCGTTGCGCCCGTGTTCCTTTGCGTCGTACATCGCGGCGTCAGCGCGCCGCATCATGTTCTCCCAATCGCCCTGGGCGTGGTCAAACTGAGCAACGCCGGCGCTGATGGTAAACCGGATGGGCCGGCTCTCAAACGGCACTTCGAGCGCTTCGATCGCTTGCCTCAGCCGCTCCGCGGCCACAATGCCCGTGGCGGCGGACGTGTCGGGCAAGAGGACGGTGAACTCTTCTCCCCCGGTGCGCGCCAGCAGATCGTTCCCACGCAGCATGGTTTTTACCTGACGGACCAGGGCCTGCAGGGCGCAGTCGCCAGCGGCGTGCCCGCGCGTGTCATTCAGCAGTTTGAAGTGGTCCACATCGATCACGATCATGCAGAGGGGATGACCATGGCGGATGCTGCGCGCGGTCTCGCGCAAGGCTGCTTCCTCCATTGCCCTGCGATTCAGGGCGCCAGTGAGGGAGTCGGTGCGCGCCTGATCGGCCAGTTCTTTCCCTAGCTCGGTGACCAGGTGCCACAGGTAACACATCACCATGCAGGTTGCGAGAAAGGCCAATGCGGCGAGCGAATACAACCAACGTGGATCGGCATGGGCATTGACGGTCTCCCATGGCCGGGTATAGCGCAGGTCGGTCAGCCAGGCGCGGTAGGACATAACAGATGCTTCCGCAATGAGGATGAGCGCCGAGACTCGCGAGGCCGGCAGGCGTCCGTACTTCAGGAGGATCCAGACCGAGGCAAGGCACACCCCGATATTGGGGATGTTGATGACATTGCCGCCGTAGGGAATCCTCAGGAAAAACATCACGGTGTACGCCAGCAGGGCAAGCCCGATGGCGGCGAAGGGCCATTTATGCCGGAGTGGGCCGCGATGCACAAACCAGCGCAGGCCCATCATTTGCATCACGAATGAAACCAGATAGAGTTCGTTGGCCAACATGCCGCTGAGCGCAGGAGGCACTTTGCCTTCCAGGCCCTGCAGAATCAACTTGACCAGACCCACCATCAAGCCGCCGGCAAACCACTTCATTCCGGTTACCCGGCGGTTGTACCAGGCCAGCAGGCTGACGCACACCGTATACACGGTGACCGAGACGATGTTCGTGAAGAAGAACGTTCCGTAGTCCATGGCCCAACTGCTGTTCCCAGCGAGCAACGGAAGCCCGTTACCCCACACTTATCATAGGAGCATTTATCGGCAGGCGAACCATTTTATTTAGCAGGGCAACGGGACGGAACCCCGCCGTAGCCGGAAGGATAGCTCCTGTGTCGGCGAGACCTGGACAGGAAACCCGGCGGAAAGAAGGTACCGCCTTCCGTGGGGGGTGCGATCCGCGCGCAGAGCGGGCATTCCAAGTCGCCAGAGCGACTGGTGAGGAGCCACTCCTAGGTCGTCCTGCGTGGCTTCTGTACCAGCAGGTTGACCGGCGCAAGGGCTCCGGCAGGGGTGGTCAGGTTGGGCGCCAACGTCGACGTGTCTGACAGACCGCCACGGTTAATGAGGTGAACCAGATTATCTCCCGTGGTTCCAACGTAGACGGTCGAGTTGTCCGCGCTGATCACGCCCGCGACGGGGGCGATCGCCGAACCGGATAGCGGGATATAGCTGATCGCTCCAGGCCCGCTGGAAGCCGGCGCATAGGCTGGCAGGAGACCGCTGGAGCCAGTGTAGGTGACAAAGGCGAGGGAGGAATCCGAAGTCGGCAGAACGCCGGTGATCTGGGTCGCCGTGATTCGACTAAGGAGGGTGGTGGAGAGCGTGTTCGAGAAGGTCAACCCCCCTGCGGGGCACGCCCCGACCGGAATGGTGACGCGAAGATCGCTCAAGGTTGGCACCGGTGTGACGGATGCGCCCAGGATATGAAGCCCGTCATTCGTCGCGGCGATGCGATCGGTGATTGCGGGGGAGTTGTCGGCCAGCGGATAGAACACGTTGGACTCAGTGGTGGGGCCAGTGGGAGTACTAATTGGGCAATAGCCTCTCGCGGTGGTGACCGGGCCGGCAAAGTAGGCCCCTACACCGGGCACCGTGATGGCCACGTCGTTGACCGGCGTACCCCCGGAGGTAGCCGGGGTGATGCTGGTCCAGCCGGTATAGCCGGAATAAACCAGCAGCTGATTGCCGGCCGTGATGTAGATAGTCTGATTGTCCGGGGTGAATTCCGCGTGGGTCGCGGTGCCTCCGTAGGTGGAGACGACGCTGCCGGTAGAGGTCTCGAGCGTAGTGATCTGCCTCACCGGATCGCTGATCACAACTTCGCTGCCATCGGGCGATACTGCGAGCACGGTGCCCGGCGAGGTGATATCCGTGCGTGTCAGGCTGAGCGTGTTGACCGCGTTGACGACCATCAGCGCGGTTGCGCTGCCCATGTAGATAGTCGAGCCGTCGTCGCTGATCACCATGGAATTCGGCAGGTACGGCAGCAGAAAGGGAGCGCCCGATGCGGGTTGAGTGAAGTCTCTGGCTTCCATGTACAGAGACTGCGTGCTGGCCATGTATAGTACGGTGCTGTTCGTCCCCGGAGTGGCGAAATTGACCGAGTTTGAGGTGATTGGCTTGCCATTGCCGAACAGGCCGATCTGGTTATAAGCCGCGGAATTGCAAATCGGCGGCTGGCAAATCGCCGCGATCGAGGTCGCTCCCGCGAGAATTGGAGTCACCGATCCTGAGCCGGCGGGAATTGTCGTCGGCGAGGTGGACACGTATTCGAGATTGAGACCGGTGAGGACGACGCCATTCTGATCGACGGCGGTTGCCTGCAGTGGCTGGGGATTGTTTTCGTTTACCGCCACCGGATTTGTCGAGGTACCGGGCGCAGTGAGAGTGATGGACGTGGGTGGGCAGGTGGAAAAGAAGCCCGCGGAACTGGCCGCGTTCGCCACGTTTGCCGTGATCAGCACTGACCCGGGCTGATTGGCGGTGGCTACGCCGTTCTGGTCGATGCTGACGACCGGCGAGATGTTGGTAGTAGAAGTGCCGCCCTGCGAACTGAATTGCAAATGGCCCGCCAGGCAGCTGATGTTGGTTTGGTTCGCGCCAGTGCCGGCGAAGATGCGCGCGACCAACTGGGCAGTAGCTCCCTGGGAGAGGCAGGAGTTAGCCAGGTACGGGGGCGCCGTGACCGCGCCCACAGTCGCCAGCGGACAGCAGGCTGTGGTCGGATCGGTCGTACAGTTCGACGAGGGCCCGCCAAGGACAATACTGGTCACCACCGGGTGTACGAAGATCGGCAGAGGATTGCTGGTAACGCCTCCCGCACTGGCGGAGACATAGGCCGTCCCTGATTTATTGGTAGGTATGCAATAGGTGTAGTCCGGGATGCCTCCGCCGGAATTGCGGTTCCAGGTTCCCGCGCACAAACGGCCCGACGATGGCTGCACGTCGGCGATGGTCATGTCGGTGGTCCCGTAGGTGTAGGTCCCCGCAGACGCAGATGCGCCCTTGCAGTCCGTCGCCGTAGGGGAACCGATCTGCCCTATCTCGGCAAAGTTCAAGGAGATTCCGTACACGATTGGGGTCAACGTGATGGTTGTGACCTGGCCAGTGGTAATGCCGGAGTCGCCACCATTGCAAAATGTGGGCGAGGCGGTTTTCGCGCAGCCCGTGATCGACACACCGAATGGAATCGAGAACAGAAGCAAAACCAACAACGTGACAAACCGACGCATTAAACCTCCCCGTCCAACCCGGAAACAGAGCTGAACGGTCACCCCGCAGACGCTAGTTTCTTCAGGTTCAGTGTAGAGGGTGCGCACACCCGTACGCAAATAATCGGCGCGGTTTGCGGGCGGGGTTCGCGCGGTTGCCCCACGCTCGCTACCAGACGGCACCCGGGGATTTCGGATATTCGCTAATTTGGCGGCATTTCCGCCTGGAACCAGTTGAGCGCGCGCACCAGCACGTCGCGTTGGTGCTGCGGATTGGAGAGGTGGTGGCCTTCGTTGGGATAGATCACCAATTGCGTTTTCACGCCTTCGGCCTTGAGTGCATGCCAGAACTCGAAGCTCTGCGGAGCTGGGCATTCGCCGTCACGGTCGCCTACGACTATCAGCGTCGGCGTCTTGACTTGTTTGATGAAGTCGATGGCAGAGGACTTGGCGTAGATGGTTGGGTCGTCGTACACGGTTGCGCCGAAGAACGGGACCATCCACTGGTCAATGGAGTTCTCCCCGTAGTAGCTCTGCCAGTTCGACACACCCGCGCCGGCGACCGCGGCCCGGAAGCGGGTGGTTTGGGTGACGCCGAACATGGTCATGAACCCTCCGTAGCTCCAGCCGGTCAGGCCTTCGCGCTGCTGGTCGATGGGGAAGCGTTTTTCCAGGAGATCGACCCCGGCGAGGATGTCGCGGAGATCGCCGTAGCCGAAGTCGCGGACGTTGGCCTGGGTAAACTTTTCGCCCTGGCCGAAGCTGCCGCGTGGGTTGGGCAGGAAGACAAAATAGCCCAGCGCGGAAAACGGGACCGCGCCGTAGCTGGCGGTTGGCCAGCGCGGTGTGACCGCGGCCGATGGGCCGCCGTGAACGCTGACGATGAGTGGATATTTTTTGCCATTGGCTGCGTCGTTCGGGGTCCAGCCGGCGGGGTAGAGCAGCCAGCCCTGGATGGGGAAGCCATCGTTGGTGTAGTCGATGGATTCGGCCTTGCCCCACGCGGGCTTCAGGGCGTCGTTGAGGTGGGTGATCTGCTGGAGGTGTCCTACGGGGCCCGCGAAGACCTCAGGGGCAGCGGCGAAGCCGGACTCAACCAAGGCCAGCGTAGGGTGCTTGTGGTCGGCGGGGGGAATGGCTACGCCGATCGCATCCTTGATCGGGCCGCCGCTGATGGAGACCTCGCCCAGGTCGACAGGGGCGCCGGGGGTTATCTTCAGGTCATGAGTGTTGACGGCGTTAAGACGGGTGTGGCCGCGGCAGTCTTCGACAAAGCCGACAGTATGGTCGCTCTCCCAGTTGAGCCAAGCCGGGGTTCCGTCGATGTCGGGGGTGACGTCTGTTGGCACTTCGCCGGGCTTAAGGCCGGTTGTGGGAATAACGCAGATGTCGCCGCCGGTTGAGCCCTGGTCGGACATGAGGCCGCCGATGAAGGCGATTTGTTTGCCGTCGGGGGAGAAGCGGGGGACCGCGATTTGGAGTCCGTGGAGGGGGCTGGGGGTGGTGGCTGGGTCGAAGCGAAGCTGAGCTATCCTCTCGAATCCGGCAGGGGCTTCTGGGTTCGTTGGTTGCTGAGCCGACATTCGAACTCTTTCTACGTATAGCTTGGCGACCCACCAGTTGTTTTCGCCCGGTGGATTGGCGGCTACAAAAGCAATCTCCGGATTGGCGGGAGACCAAGAGAACTCATAGACGTGAAGCTTTTCCGGAGTGAGCCACGCCCCTTTCCCGTCGTCAACTTGTACCGCGTAAACGCGCTGGACTTCGACACCGTCTTCACCGTAGACGCCATTCCAGGGCTTCATGGCGTCGAGCGCGCCGGCCTGGCGGGTGGCGTTTTCGACGTAGAGAAAGGCGATCGCCTCTCCGTTTGGCGACCACTGGAGCGAGTTGACCGCACCGTGGAGATGGCTCACCTGCTTCATGTCGTTGGTCGCCGGGATCCAGACAAAGATGTTGTTCTGCTTCTCCGGCCCCCATTCGTTTCCACTCCCGGAACACTCCGAAAGGAACGCAAGCTGCTTCCCATCAGGCGACCAGACAGGATCGGACGAGGGGCACTCGCCGGGCCGACCGTTGGCTACGTCGCCGATGGTGTCGGGTGAGATGATCCGGTCCGGTGTCGATCCGGCGGGTGCGATGGCCGTCACGTGCAATTCCGAGCCGCGCGGGCCGACGACGGCCCAGGCGACGGTCTTGCCGTCAGGCGAGATGGTAGCGGTGACTGGAGCACGGACCCGGCTGAGGTTCTGGAGCAGCGACTCGATGCGGGAATCGGCGGTGTCCTGGGCTGAGACCTGCGCAGGCAGAGTAGTTTGGCAGAGAGTCGCAGGGTAGAGGCAGAATGCTGCGGCGATAAGAAGCAGCCGTACAGCCGCGTTGCGGGCGTGCGCAGGCTGGAAATTCATCCCCAAAGGCTACACCGGTTTCACAATCGATGTATCCGGGGGAATGGGGCTTGCGCGGTTTTCCGATCAGGGAAAACCGCACTGCTCAAATCACGTGGAGGCCGCAGGAATTGCGAAACCGGTCTAGCACGGTATGAAAAGCTCGCGAAAAAGCTCGCGCGGATCGCGCAGTTTGCCAGGAAAAACTTGACCCATCGTTGCTTTCCTTGATATTGTTAGTAGGTTCCGCGTGAATCGGGAACCCGCAGCCGTGCGAGTCGCACGGAGGCGGCCAGTGTGGGGCAGGCTTCCGCCGATTACGTTACACTGGAAAGAGCAGTTCAATCCGCAGGGTCCGTGCGCAGGGAGCAGGCATCGGATAAGTAAGCTGCGGCGTGACATCCTCGCAATCGCACCTGCGACACCCTCCACCCGGCGGAAGCGATTCCAGCTGGATCCAAAGTGGATGGGCTATGCGGGGCGGAACAGGCGAAACGGAGCCAACTCCAACTTCCAGTAGTTCTGGTCGGCATGACAGGGGAAGCAAGGGACGCTCGGCCACCGTCGACTGTTGTTCGTCTGATTTGAGTGTTCCAGACGGGAAGCAAGGGACAATTTTCGCGCGAGGCACGTCAGTGTCCTCACCTTTTCGTGTGTACGACACACACGAAGTGTTATGGGCACGCGAACCTCGACCCTCTCGCCTGCATTGAGTTTGGTTGGCAGTTTGTTGAGTGTAGTACGGCCATTTGGCCGGAATTAACAAGGAGTTCCGAGTGCCTACGTTCCATCAGCTCGTCAAGCAGGGCCGCACGCCCACCCGTTACAAGACCGCCAGTCCGGCACTCCAGGGCTCGCCCCAGCGCCGCGGCGTCTGCACGCGCGTGTACACCCAGACCCCCAAGAAGCCGAACTCGGCGCTGCGCAAGGTCGCCCGAGTGCGCTTGACCAATGGAATTGAGGTCACGACCTACATCCCGGGGATCGGCCACAACCTGCAGGAGCACTCGATTGTGCTGATCCGCGGCGGCCGTGTGAAGGACCTGCCGGGCGTCCGCTATCACGTGGTACGCGGTTCGCTGGACTCGGTCGGCGTCGCCAACCGCAAGCAGAGCCGGTCGAAGTACGGCGCGAAGCGGCCTAAGGCTGCCGCAGGGAAGTAAAGGGACGGCGTTCTTCGTTGTACGTTCTCCGATGTACGTGGGGAGCTTGCAGCGGACAACGGTCAACGTAGAACGGTCAACGCAGTTCAGGTCCAGCCGCTTGAGAGGTTTACGGCGCTGGAGGAAGAAGAGAAGAGAGAAGATGCCAAGAAAAGGCTACATCGCGAAGCGTGAAGTTGCTCCCGACCCGGTCTACGGTTCGACCCTGGTCACGAAGTTTGTCAACTCCATGATGTGGGGCGGCAAGAAATCCACCGCCCAGGGCATCTTCTACACCGCCATGACCAACCTGGAGCAAAAGGGTGGCGACGAGGCCCTGAAGCTGTTCAAGAAGGCCATTGAAAACTGCAAGCCGCTGCTGGAAGTGAAGAGCCGGCGTGTGGGCGGCGCGAACTACCAGGTGCCGATTGAAGTTCTGCCCGAGCGCCGCACCTCGCTCGCGATCCGCTGGATCGTCACCTATGGCCGCGCGCGCGGCGAAAAGGGCATGGTGGAGAAGTTGACCGCCGAGCTGCTGGATGCCGCCAACGGCCGTGGCGCCGCGATGAAGAAGAAGGAAGATGTACACCGCATGGCCGAGGCCAACAAGGCGTTCGCCCATTACCGCTGGTAGTGAACAGGGATTAGAGAACAGGGAAAGAGAACAGCCGAGGACGTAACCGCAAGGCTTTTGCCTTGCAGCGAGAGAGATTGACACCGTGGCACGCACCATACCTCTGAATCGTTGCCGGAACATCGGGATCATGGCGCACATTGACGCCGGCAAGACGACGACGACCGAACGCATTCTCTTCTATACGGGCATCACGCACCGTATTGGAGAAGTGCACGAGGGCACTGCGACCATGGACTGGATGGAGCAGGAGCAGGAGCGCGGCATTACGATCACTTCGGCTGCGACCACCTGCACCTGGAGAGATACCCGCATCAACATCATCGACACGCCGGGCCACGTCGACTTCACCGCCGAGGTGGAGCGCAGCCTGCGCGTGCTGGACGGTGCGGTGGCTTGCTTCGACGCGGTCGCCGGGGTGCAGCCGCAATCCGAAACGGTCTGGCGCCAGGCCGACAAGTACAAAGTCCCGCGGATATGTTTCATCAACAAGATGGACAGGTCAGGCGCCGATGCGGTATACGCGACCTCGACTATCGTCGATCGACTGGGTGCACGCGCGGTGCCCATCAATATACAGATTGGCGCGGAAGCGAAGTTTGCCGGCGTGATCGACCTGGTCACCATGAAGGCCATTTATTGGCACGACGAAACCATGGGCGCGGAATACTCGGTCGAAGAGATTCCCGCCGACCTGCTAGAGACCGCGAAGACTGCCCGCCACGACCTGATTGAAGCTGTCGCCGACTCGGACGATACGATCATGCACCTTTATCTTGAGGGTGAGGAGCCGACCGAGGAGCAGTTGAAGGCCGGTATCCGCAAGGCGACCATCGCGATGAACATTTTCCCGGTGCTGTGCGGCTCGGCGTTCAAGAACAAGGGTGTGCAGACGCTGCTGGACGCCGTCGTCGAATACCTGCCGAGTCCGCTGGATATTCCGCCCATGGTCGGCCACGATCCGGAGGATATGGCGGTGGAGATCGTGCGCAAGCCGGACGACAAGGAGCCCTTCTGCGCCCTTGGCTTCAAGATCATGACCGACCCGTTTGTCGGCCAGCTGATCTTTATCCGCGTGTATTCGGGCATGCTCAAGACCGGCGACTCGGTCCTGAATCCGCGCACGCGCAAGACGGAGCGCATTGGCCGCCTGCTGAAGATGCATGCCAACAAGCGCGAAGAGATCACGGAAGTGCTTGCCGGCGATATTTGCGCGGCCGTAGGGCTGAAGAATCTTATCACCGGCGACACCATCTGCAACGAACGCCACCCCGTAGTGCTTGAGTCGATCGACTTCCCCAAGCCGGTCATCGAGGTTGCGGTTGAGCCGAAGACCAAAGCCGACCAGGAAAAGATGGGCATGGCTCTGGCCAAGCTGGCGCAGGAAGACCCGACCTTCACGGTGCGCACCGACATCGACTCTGGCCAGACCATCATTGCCGGCATGGGCGAACTGCACCTGGAGATCATTGTCGACCGCATGATGCGCGAGTACAAGGTCGAAGCCAATGTGGGTAAGCCGCAGGTGAACTACCGCGAGACGATCCGCGGCAAGGCCGAGGCGGAAGGCAAGTACATTCGCCAGACCGGCGGGTCCGGCAACTATGGCCACGCCAAGATCCGCATCGAGCCGAACGAGCCGGGCAAGGGCTACGAGTTCTCGAACGACATCAAGGGCGGCACCATTCCCAAGGAATACATCAAGCCGATCGACCAGGGCATTCAGGAAGCGATGCAGGGCGGCGTGCTTGCCGGGTACGAGATGGTGGATGTCAAGGTTTCGCTCTATGACGGCAGCTACCACGACGTCGACTCGAATGAAATGGCGTTCAAGATCGCCGGGTCGATTGCGTTCAAGGCAGCCGCCCGCAAGGCCAAACCGGTCCTGCTGGAGCCGGTCATGGCGGTCGAGGTCACGGTCCCCGAGGACTACATGGGCACCATTATCGGCGACCTGAACTCGCGTCGCGGCCGCATCGAGGGCATGGAGATGGTCGGCAACACTCAGGCCATTCGTGCAACCGTGCCGCTGTCGACGATGTTTGGTTATGCCACCCACATGCGCGGAGCGACGCAGGGCCGCGCCAACTACTCAATGCAGTTCAAGCAGTATGAAGAGGCGCCGCGGTCGGTGTCGGAAGAGATTATCGCCAAGGTGCAGGGCAAGGACGACAAGGACAAGTAATTGAATTGCGCCGGCCTCACGCTGACTGGCGCACAGGATTGGCAGATAACGACATAGCAGGACATGGAGAATCGCAATGGGCAAGGAAAAGTTTGACCGGTCAAAGCCGCACGTAAATGTTGGGACGATCGGGCACATCGATCACGGCAAGACGACGCTGACAGCGGCGATCACCAAGGTGTTGGCCAAGCACAACCCGAAGAATTCGTTCCGCTCGTTCGACTCGATCGACAACGCCCCGGAAGAGCGCGAGCGCGGCATCACGATCGCGACCGCGCACGTGGAGTACGAGACGGCGAAGCGTCACTACGCGCACGTCGACTGCCCGGGCCACGCCGACTACATCAAGAACATGATCACCGGCGCGGCGCAGATGGACGGCGCAATTCTGGTGGTGGCCGCCACTGACGGCCCCATGCCGCAGACCAAGGAGCATGTGCTGCTGGCGCGCCAGGTAGGCGTGCCCTACGTCCTGGTGTTTCTGAACAAGTGCGACGCGGTGGAGGACGAGGAGCTGATCGAGCTGGTGGAGATGGAAGTCCGCGAGCTGCTGAGCAAGTACGATTATCCGGGCGACGACACGCCGATCATCCGCGGCTCTGCTTTGGGCGCGCTGAATGGCGAAGCCAAGTGGGAAGCCAAGATCGACGAGCTGATGGATGCGGTGGACAACTTTGTTCCGCAGCCGACGCGCGCTCTCGACCAGCCTTTCCTGATGCCGATCGAGGATATCTTCTCCATCTCCGGACGCGGCACGGTGGTCACCGGCCGTATCGAGCGGGGCAAGGTAAAGGTGGGCGAGGACTGCGAGATCGTGGGCTTCCGCGAGACCCGCAAGACGGTATGCACGGGCGTGGAGATGTTCAAGAAGCAGCTGGATGAAGGGTTGGCGGGCGACAACGCCGGCCTGCTGCTGCGCGGCATCGCCAAGGAAGATGTGGAGCGCGGCATGGTGCTGGCCAAGCCGGGATCGATTACGCCGCACACCAACTTCAAGGGCGAGGTGTACGTGCTGAGCAAGGAAGAAGGCGGGCGTCACACGCCGTTCTTCAACGGCTATCGTCCGCAGTTCTACTTCCGCACGACCGACGTCACGGGATCTGCGAAGCTGCCAGCGGGCACCGAGATGGTGATGCCGGGCGACAACGTGCAACTGGAGATTGAGCTGCACACTCCGGTGGCCATGGAGAAGGGCTTGCGCTTCGCCATCCGCGAAGGCGGCAGGACCGTCGGAGCAGGAACCATCAGCGAAATCCTCAAGTGACAGCGCTTAGGCGGCGTTTGAGCCGCCTGCTATCATCCTGAGCGCAGCGAAGGATCTGCTTCAGGGCAAACGACTAACGAGGGCTGCCGGCCCATTGAGATGTGAGCAGGAAATGACTGGCGGCCACTCCAAACGATCTTTGAGTACGAAGAAAGAGACGCAAAATGGCAGGACAGAGAATCAGAATCCGTTTGAAGGCTTACGACTACCGCGTGCTGGACACCTCGACCGGCGAGATTGTCGACACTGCGAAACGCACGGGAGCGCAAGTAGCGGGACCCATTCCGCTGCCCACGATGAAGAACAAGTATTGCGTGCTGCGTTCGCCCCACGTGGACAAGAAGTCGCGCGAGGCATTCGAGATTCGCACCCACAAGAGGTTGATCGACATTCTTGAACCGACCCAGCAGACGGTGGATGCGCTGATGAAGCTCGATCTACCGGCCGGCGTCGACGTAGAGATTAAGACGGTTCAGAAGTAAGAAGCTTTGGCCTTAAAGACCAGGAGTCTTTCGATTTTTGGTATCCGCACCACCGGCAGTGCCGAAGCTTCCGTCGGCATGATGAGGAAAGGAAACGAAGATGGCAGTGACAGGAATTCTCGGCAAGAAGATCGGCATGACCCAGCTGTTCGATGACCGTGGCGACGTTCACCCGGTGACCGTGCTGAAGGCTGGCCCATGCGTCATCACGCAGCTCAAGACCCAGGCGAAAGATGGCTATGACGCCGCACAGATCGGCTACGTCGACTTCATCAAGGCCTCCAAGGTGAACAAGGCCATGACCGGCCACTTTGCCAAGTCGAATGTGCCGCCCGTAAAGGTGATTAAGGAAGTTTCGGTCGAGGCCGTCAAGGAAGGCGAGGACGGCGCGGTGAAGGCTGGCGATCGCGTGATGGTCGACATCTTCTCCGATGAGAAGTTTGTGGACGTCATCGGTACCTCCAAAGGCCGCGGGTTTGCCGGCGTTATTCGCCGCCACCACTTTGGCGGCGGACAGAAGGCTCACGGCCACATGTTCCAGGTGCAGGGTTCGATTGGCGCCTCGTCGTTTCCCTCCCGCGTGTTTCCGGGGCAACGCATGCCGGGCCACATGGGCCACGCGCAGATCACGGTCCGCAACCTTCGCATCCGCGGCATCGATCTGGACGACAACCTCCTGATGGTCGAGGGTGCGGTTCCCGGCCCGCGCGACGGCTACGTTTTGATTTCGAAGGCAAAAGCTCCACCGCGCGAGCGTCGTGGATTTGCCGGCGGCACCACGCTCGATCCGTTGAAGGCTTCCAAGAAGGCTTCGCCGAAGAAAAAGTAAGTAGAGATTGAAATGTAACAAGCTGCGCGGAGAACAGACCGGGTTACGCAGCCTAACAAAGTCAGAGCCCACCGCATCGATGGCGGGCATGAAGAGAGAAGAACGATGGCAAAGATCAACGTAGTCAGTCTCGGGGGAAAGAAGGTCGGAGAGTTTGAACTCCTCGACGAAGTGTTCTCCGGCGAGATCAACGACGGCCTCCTGTGGGAGGCGGTGAAGCACTACCGCGCCGCACTGCGCCAGGGCACCGCGTCCACCAAGACCCGCGGGCTGGTTTCCGGCGCGGGCCGCAAGCTGTGGAAGCAGAAGGGCACCGGTCGCGCACGTATCGCCTCTATCCGCAGCCCGCTGTGGCGCTCCGGCGGCACGGTGCATGGGCCCAAGCCGCGCAGCTACGAGTACGCCTTTCCGCAGAAGAAGCTGATGGGCGCACTGCGGTCCGCCATCGCCGCTAAGATTGCCGACGGCAAGCTTACGGTAGTCGAGTCGTTTGACGTCGCTGAGCCGAAGACCAAACTCTTCCGTACCGCGCTGGACAAGCTCGAAGCGGGCAAGACCACGTTGCTGGTCGAGTCCAGCCGGCAGTTGGGCGAAAAGCTCTACCTGGGATCGCGCAATCTCGAGGGCGTCGAGTTGGTGCTCAGCTCCGAGGTGCATCCCTACGACCTCCTGCGCTACGAGCATGCCGTCTTCTCGAAGGATGCTCTCGAGGCGCTGCAGGAGACGCTGAAGAAATTCGTATCGAAACGCAGCAAGGCAACAGAGGGGCGCAGCAAGCACGCCCAGAAGGAGGTTGCGTAAATGCCAACCCTCTACACCGTAATTCGCCGCCCGCTGATCACTGAAAAGGGTATGGGCGTTAAAGAGACCCAGAACACGCTGGTCTTCGAGGTGGATATGAACGCCACCAAAACCGAGGTCAAGCACGCTGTGGAGACGCTCTTCAAGGTCAAGGTGACCGGCGTCCGCACCGCCACGGTCGAAGGCAAAGAGCGCCGTCGCGGCAAGTTTACCGGCTATCGCCCCGATTGGAAGAAGGCCTATGTTCGCCTGAAAGAAGGGCAGAAGATGCCCGAGTACCTCAACAGCCTGTAAGAGCAGTTGTGAGTTATGAGTTGTCAGTTGTGAGCTCAAAGCAACTGCTGAAGCAAGTACGAAGTGCGAAAGAGAACTAGCTGAGAGCTCAAAAGCTAGAAGCTAGGAGCTAAAGAAAAATGCCGATTAAATCATTTCGACCGATTACCCCGACACTACGCTTCCAGACCAAGCTGGTGAACGACGACCTGACCACGGACAAGCCGTACAAGCCGCTGCTCTCGGTCAAGCAGCGCACTGGCGGACGCAACAGCACCGGCCGCCTGACCATCCGCCATCAGGGCGGCGGCCACAAGCAGAAGCTGCGTTTGATCGACTTCAAACGCGACAAGTACGGCATCCCGGCGGTCGTTGCGACCATCGAGTACGATCCGAACCGCAGCTCGCGCATCGCGCTGGTTCACTACGCGGACGGCGAGAAGCGCTACATCATCCAACCGGTGGGCCTGAAGGTCGGGCAGAAGATCATGAGCGGCCCCGAGGCCGACATTCTGGTTGGCAATGCGCTTCCCCTGAAAAACATTCCTCTGGGAACAATTGTGCACAACATCGAGTTGCGTCCGGGCAAAGGTGCGCAGATGGCACGCTCGGCGGGCGCGCAGGTGAACCTGGTGGCGAAGGAAGGCGACTACGCGCTGCTCAAACTGCCCTCGGGCGAGACGCGCAAGGTGCTGGTCGAGTGCATGGCAACCATCGGCCAGGTTGGCAATACCGACCACGAGAACGTCTCGATCGGCAAGGCCGGCCGCAACCGCTGGAAGGGCATCAATCCCGCGAACCGCGGCGTCACCATGAATCCTGTGGATCACCCGCACGGCGGTGGCGAAGGCAAGACCTCCGGCGGACGCCACCCGGTCACGCCCTGGGGACAGCCGACGCGCGGATACAAGACACGCAACAACAAGCGGACCGATGTTTTTATCGTTAGCCGCAGAAGTAAGTAAGGATTTTCAGTTTTAGTAAGGGAAGCACCAAGTCTCGCACCTGAGAGATTCGTCGTATACAGCACCGTAACCGGCAACAGGATTTTGGAGTCACACAATGTCACGTTCCGCTAAGAAGGGTCCCTTCATCGACGGGCATCTTCAATTGAAGATCACGGTCATGAATCAGACCAACGACAAGAAAGTGGTGCGCACCTGGTCGCGCCGCTCGACGATCTTCCCCGACATGGTCGGCCACACCATTGCCGTGCACAACGGCCGCAAGTTCATCCCAGTCTATGTGACTGAGAACATGGTCGGCCACAAGCTCGGCGAGTTCTCCGCGACGCGTGTATTCAAGGGGCACTCGGCGCGTGCGGCTGAGACGGTCGCCAAGCCCAAGTAGGCCGCGGTTTCCGATTTGCAGCAGGCAGCAGGCGTCATTGAACAGTTCGTTTGAAGGATCAAAGTTATGTCGAAGATCGCAATAGAAAAAGTTCGAGAGTTCCGCGCCGAGGCCAAATTTCTGCGCACCAGCCCGCAAAAGGCGAAGCTGGTTCTCGACACCATCAAGGGCATGCGTGTGGAGCAGGCGCTGAATACCGCGCACTTCTCCACCAAGAGACTGGGGCTGATTGTCGAGAAGGTGTTGCGCTCGGCCATCCAGAACGCAACCTATGTCTCGCAGGAGCAGGGCCTGGACATCGATGTCGATAACCTTTATGTCCGCACCGCGGTTGCGAACGATGGTCCGCGCATGAAGCGCATCCGGCCTGCCCCGATGGGCCGGGCCTTCCGCTACCAGCGCCGTCTTGCGCACATCGTCATCACGGTTGCGGAGAAGAAATCGGCGAGCGCCGCAGTGGCGGAGCCACAGACACCGGTGGCGAAGAAGAAGCCAGCCAAGACTGCTGCCAAGAAGACCGCAGTCAAGAAGGCTCCGGCGAAGAAAGCAGCCAAGAAGGCGGCCAAGTAGAGTTTCAGGGAACAGTGCCGGGAATCTCCGGTGAACCAAGAGTTTTGCAGTATGCCCGCCGGCTCAACCGGAACTGGGCGAGGTAAAGGGAAGCTATGGGACAGAAGGTCCATCCGTATGGGTTTCGCCTCGGCATCAACAAACCGTGCAAGTCGCGCTGGTTTGTCGAGCGCGGATACGACAAGCTGCTGGTCGAAGACGTCAAGCTGAAGGCTGAGCTGCGCGAGAAGCTGAAGGCTGCGGGCGTCAGCTCGGTCGAAGTCGAGCGGCCCGGCAACAAGCTGCGGCTCATCATCCGCACCGCGCGTCCGGGCATCATCATCGGCCGCAAAGGCGCGGAGATCGACAAGCTCAAAGCCGACATCCAGAAGCGCACCTCGCGCGAGGTCTTCATCGACATCCTCGAGGTCAACAAGCCCGAGCTCGACGCTCAGCTGGTCGCCGAAAACATTGCGCTGCAGCTGGAGAAGCGTGTCAGCTTCCGCCGGGCCATGCGCAAGTCAGTCGACTCGGCGCTGCGTTTCGGCTGCAAGGGCATTAAGGTCCGCGTGTCGGGCCGCCTGAACGGCAACGAAATCGCGCGTTCCGAGTGGTATCTCCAGGGCCGGCTGCCATTGCACACCCTGCGCGCCGACATTGACTACGGTTTTGCCGAGGCGCACACCACCTACGGCATTATCGGGGTCAAGACCTGGGTCTACCGCGGCGATATTTACGAGCAAAAGAAGCGTCGCGACCAGGGCACCACGACCGGCGTGTTCTAGAAACAGTTGTTAGTTGCTGGTTGTTAGTTGATAGTTTTGCGGCGCTGGTTAAAGACCAGCAGTGAAGAGTTAGAGGGTATTTGTTATGTTGATGCCAAAGAAGGTCAAGTTTCGCAAGCAGCAGCGCGGTCGCATGTGTGGCAAGGCGTGGCGCGGATCGGATCTCTCGTTCGGGGATTTCGGGCTGAAGGTGCAGGAGTGCGGCTACATCACCGACCGCCAGATTGAAGCCAGCCGTATCGCGATGACCCGCTTCATCAAGCGCGGCGGCAAGGTCTGGCTGCGCATCTTCCCGGACAAGCCGATCACCAAGAAGCCCGCTGAAACGCGTATGGGCAAAGGTAAGGGTGCTCCCGATCATTGGGTCGCGGTCGTGCGTCCTGGCAAGATCCTGTTCGAGATGGAGGGAGTCACGCCGGAACTCGCCAAGGAAGCCATGCGGCTCGCGGCGCATAAGCTGCCGTTGAAGACGGCCTTCATTCAGCGCCACGACGCCAAGGTAGCCGCGGCCGCCAAGTAGTCAGAACGGCTCAAGAGAATCAGCAACGAAAGAAGAAAAACATGGAACTCGAAAAGATCCGCAACCTTACCGACGAAGAGCTCGCCAGCCAGCAGCAGAAGGCTGCTGAACAACTCTTCCGCCTGCGCTTCCAGAAGAGCCTGGGCAATAACGAGGGCATCAAGAAGCTGCGCGGGCTCAAGCTCGACATCGCCCGCATTCAGACCATTGCCCGCGAGCGCACCCTTTCAGCCGGCAAGACAGCATCACCTGCGGCCGCACCTACCGCGCCGGCCGCGAGCACACGCACCGCACGCAAGAAAGCGAAGAAGGACTAACTTATGGCAGACACAACCAAGACCGCCGCAACCGGCACAGCCGCAGCGTCCGAAGCCCAGCCCTCTCGCCGCAACGAGAAGGTCGGCCTCGTGGTTTCGACCAAGATGCAGAAGACCATCGTGGTCGAGATCGAGATCCGCAAGGCGCACCCCAAGTACAAGCGGGTGATGAAGTCGAACAAGAAGTTCTATGCGCATGACGAGCTGAACTCGGCGCGGGTGGGCGATGTCGTCCGCATCCGCGAGGCGAGGCCCCTGTCGAAACTTAAGCGCTGGTCGCTGGAGGAAATCGTCCGCCGCTCGTCACTCGCGCAACTGGAAGAGCAGCCGGTCACCGAAGCGAAGTAGGTTTGCCGGATTTGCGCGGGGGTCTGAGCCCCGTGGTTTTGGGATGAGCGTGTGGCTTTAGCCGCACGAAGCAGATGAGAGCTTCAAGGGGCTTCGGCCTCGGGCCTCTTGGCCCAGGAGAACGAACATGTCAGTACAAATGAGAACCATGCTCGACGTAGCCGACAACTCCGGCGCGCGCAAGCTGCAGGTCATCCTGCCGCTGGGCGGCGGCCTGGGCAAGAAGGCTGGTCTTGGCGATGTGGTGACGGCTGCAGTGAAGGAAGCGTCGCCTGACGGAACGGTCAAGAAGGGCAAAGTCGTCAAGGCCGTCATCGTGCGCACGCGCAAGGAGTATCGCCGCCGCGACGGCACCTACATTCGCTTCGACCAAAACGCCGCCGTCGTCATCAACGACGTGAATGAGCCGGTCGGGACCCGCGTGTTCGGTCCGGTCGCGCGCGAACTGCGCGAGAAGAAGTTTCTCAAGATCGTCTCACTCGCACCGGAAGTGATCTGAAGAACGGCTTCTGGCTATTAGCTCCTAGCTCCTAGCTTGGAAGAACAATGTATAGTCCCAACCGGTCGGGGCAGATTCAAGTGGACCGAGAGTTTTTAGCTAGGAGCTAGAAGCTAAAAGCTAGGAGCTAGTTTTATGGCAGGGATCAAGATTAAGCGCAACGACACCGTCGAAGTGATAGCCGGCAAGGATAAGGGCAAGCGCGGCCGCGTGCTTCGCATCATGGCCGACAAGAACCGCCTGCTGGTCGAGCACGTGATGATGATCAAGAAGCACGTGAAGCCGAACCCGCAGCGCAACATCAAGGGAGGTATCGCCGAGCAGGAATCCTCCATCCACATCTCCAACGTGATGCTGGTGGATGGCGAGGGCAATAAGACCCGCGTCGCCAGGAAGCTCGAAGGCGACAATCGGGTTCGATATTCCAAGGTAAGCGGGAATCCGATTCCCGAGAAGAAAGCAAAAACGAGCCACTAGCTTTTAGCTCTTGGCTAGAAGCGAAGGCAGGTTCACCCCACGAATCGGTAAACGGGTTTCATCCCACCCCGGAAACCGTGGAGAAAGCGAGCAATACCATGGCAGCACGATTCAAAGACAAATACCTGAGCGAGATTCGGCCGGCAATCGCCAAAGAGCTCGGCATCACCAACCCAATGGCCATCCCACGGCTGGAAAAGATCGTCGTGAACATGGGGCTTGGCGAAGCGACGCAGAACGTCAAGATCATGGACCCGCTGGTGGCGGACCTTGCCTCCATTGCCGGCCAGAAGCCCATCGTCACCAAGGCGAAGAAGTCGATCGCCGCATTCAAGGTGCGCGAGGGCATGCCGATTGGCGCGATGGTTACGCTCCGTGGCGACAAGATGTACGAATTCCTCGATCGCCTGATCACGATCGCACTGCCCCGTGTGCGCGACTTCCGCGGAGTTTCATCGAAGAGCTTCGACGGCCGCGGTAATTACACCCTGGGATTGCGCGACCAGCTTATTTTTGCCGAGATCGATTATGCCAAGGTGGACAAGCTGAAGGGCATGAACGTCACCATCGTCACTACCGCGGCGGACGATAACGGTGCCCGCGCTCTGCTGAAGAGCTTCGGCATGCCGTTCCGGGCCGGCGCGTAAGAACTTATTTTGTAACAGGATAGAGAGCAATCACTATGGCAACTACAGCAAAGCGCGTCAAGGACGCAAGGAAGCCGAAGTTCAAATCCCGCCAGCACAACCGCTGCCAGCTCTGCGGCCGTCCCCGCGCGTTCCTGCGCAAGTTCGGGGTCTGCCGTCTGTGCTTCCGGGCGCTTGCGCTCAAGGGCGAGATTCCGGGCGTCGTCAAGTCAAGCTGGTAGGCGGAGTTGGCGAGGCAACCTGTATACTTAAGGGGTTGTCATCTTCGTCCCACCCTTCCAGAGACCTCATCCGTCAGGGTTGCAGAAGTCTGGAGGAAGTTGGTTTTCGAAGGACCGCTGTACAAGGTCCCTCACACAGATAAGCCGTAACGTTTCCGCTGGTTCTCGCCGTCCAGATCGAGGCGAGCGAACGGGGAATGAAGGAGAATGAATGAATCTTACCGATCCAGTAGCCGACTTTCTGACCCGCATCCGTAACTCTATCCGGGCGCGCCACCAGAAACTCGACGTGCCCGCCTCCAAACTCAAGAGCGAGATTGCCCGCATCCTGAAGGAAGAGGGTTACATCGCAAACTACAAGCCGACCGAAGAGGGCGGCATGAAGATTCTGCGCGTGTACCTCAAGTACGGCCCCAACAACGAGGCTGTTATCCGCGACCTGCAGCGGGTCTCGCGTCCAGGCTGCCGCGTCTACCTGGGTCGTGACGAGATTCGCCGCGTACAGGGCGGCCTCGGCATCTCCATCATGACCACTCCGAAGGGTGTCATGACCGGGCGCCAGGCGCGTCGCGAAGGCGTCGGCGGCGAGATTCTCTGCGAGGTCTGGTAATTCGCCGCAGTTTTAGATAGGCCAGGGCTTTAGCCCTGGCATAGAACGGCCCGGGGTATTCAGATAGGTCAGGGCTTTAGCCCTGGCATAGAAGGGGCTCAGTAGTTATGTTGTTTCGCCTTCATGCCGAAGGGATGAAGGCGAAACAACCGCAACAAGGCTGCAGTGGAACGGAGCTTTCAGCTAACAGTTAAGAGCTGGTCTCCGCGACTCGCAAGCCACCAAAGGAATCCAGAATGTCTCGTATCGGCAAGAAGCCAATTCCGCTGCCAGCTGGCGTGAAGTACACCGTAAGCGAAGGCGGCAACACCGTACTCGTCGAAGGCCCCAAGGGTAAGGTTACCGCCATGCTTCCTGGCGGCATCACCCTGGTCAAGAAGGACAGCACGCTGGTTGCCGAACGCGCAAACGACAGTCAAGCGGCCTTCCACGGCCTGGCCCGAGCGCTCGTCGCCAACGCCGTTGCTGGCGTCACCACCGGCTGGTCCAAGGAACTCGACATCGTCGGCATCGGTTACCGGGCGGAGTTGAAGGGCAAGGGCACCGTCGTATTCACCCTCGGGTTTTCGCACCAGATTGAGTTTCCTCTGCCCAGCGGCATCGAAGTTGCGATTGACCCCAAGCAGACCCACCTGACCATCACCGGCATCGATCGCCAGAAGGTCGGCCAGGTGGCCGCCGATATGCGATCGCTGCGCAAGCCCGACCCGTACAAAAACAAAGGCGTCCGCTACAGCGGCGAGAGGCTGAAGAAGAAGGTCGGCAAGACCGGCGCGAAGTGATCGCGCTTGTCCGGCGTCCTGAGCCGGACGCGATCATCCTGAGAAGCGCATAGCGCGACGAAGGATCTGAACACTAACCCGAACGTCCCCAGCACTCTGGCGACGCCACTAGGAAGGAAGAAAGAGTATGTTGAAACCCCGCGAACGCAACGTTATCCGTAAGCGAGTGCACGCACGCATCCGCGAGAAGATGGCCGGAACGGCAGAACGTCCCCGCCTCAACATTTACCGCTCGCTCAACCATATCTACACGCAACTCATCGACGACCAGAACGGCGTCACCCTGGTCTCCGCATCTTCGTTCGGGAAGAAGACTGAGGACAAGCACTACGGCGGAAACGTGGCCGCTGCAAAATCCGTCGGCAAGCTGGTTGCGGAGCGGGCGCAGGAGAAGGGCATCAAGAAGGTGGTCTTCGATCGTGGCGGTTACCTGTACCACGGCCGGGTAAAGGCCCTAGCCGAGGCGGCTCGTGAGGCTGGTCTGGAGTTCTAGTTTCAGTTTTGGGCGCGCCGGCGCAGACAAAAACTGCGGGCAGCCGGAAAGATGGATGGCATTATGGCATTGACGAAGAAGAAGTTTGACGCGAACCGGCTCAACCTCAAAGATGAGGTAGTTTCGATCAATCGCGTCACCAAGGTCGTTAAGGGCGGCAAGAACATGTCGTTCGCTGCGCTGGTGGTTGTCGGCGATCCCGGCGAGGGCGTCGTCGGATACGGTTCCGGAAAAGCCAAGGAAGTTCCCCAGGCGATCCGCAAGGGGATCGAGGCGGCCAAGAAGAACCTGCTCAAGGTTAACCTCACCCAGACCACCATCCCACACCAGGTGCTAGGCCACTACGGCGCCGGATCAGTGATGCTGAAGCCCGCGCCCGAAGGCACCGGAGTGATTGCCGGCAAGACGGTTCGCGCGGTCATGACCTCGGCCGGCGTGCAGAATGTTCTGACCAAGTCGCTTGGCTCAGCCAACCCGCACAACGTGGTCAAGGCCACCTTCGATGCACTCACCCAGCTTCGCAACAAGGCAGAAGTCGCCGCGCTGCGCGGCAAGACCGTCGAGGAGATGTAGGCTCGTCCTCGCGCTCTGGACCAAAAAGTTCGATTTCATCAGGAGTTTCACCATGGCAAAAGAAACCGCCACCGCCAAGATCAAGCTGCAATACTTCCGCTCGAAGATCTGCACCCCGGTCAAGCACAAGCTGGTCGTCAAGGGACTCGGCTTCACGCGCCTCAACCAGATTGTCGAACGGGAAGACACCCCTTCGGTCCGCGGCATGGTGGCCAAAGTGCCGCACCTTGTCCGCGTCGTCGAGTAGTGCAGCCCTTAGCTATTCGCTTTTGGCTGTTAGCTTCAACCACAGGAATCACCGGGCACGACCAGTCGGCCCATAATGCGAGTCGGCAAGCAGCAATTGAGCTAATAGCTGAAGGCTATTAGCTAAAAGCCAGCTTCTCCGGCGTTATAGCGAGGAAACACGAAATGGCAATCCGCAATCTCTCCAATCTCCGCGCCCCCAAGAAGGCGAACGAAAACAAGAAACGCGTCGGCCGCGGTATGGGATCGGGCATGGGTAAGACGGCAACCCGCGGCACCAAGGGCCAGGGCTCGCGCTCCGGTTCTTCGCTGATGCGCGGTTTTGAAGGCGGCCAGATGCCGCTGCACCGCCGGCTGCCGAAGCGCGGCTTCAACAATATCTTCCGCACCGAGTACACACTGCTCGGCCTGGACCGTGTTGCTGAGATTCTCGCCGCTGCCCCGGGTACGGAATTCACGCTGGATAAGATCATCGAACTCGGCCTGCTGCGCAAGAAGGGCGGCCTGATCAAGGTGCTCAACAACGGCGCGCTCGCCGGCCCAGTCACCATCCACGCGCATAAATTTTCCAAGACGGCGCAGGAAGCTATTGAAAAGGCTGGCGGCAAAGCCATCCTGATCGGCTAAGGATTTCTTGGAGTGCACCTGCCGCGGGCTTTCGACTAGGATAGAGGTTCACTCCGATTGAGGTTTGGCCGGCTGCGGCCTGGCTTCCGGCAACACCGAAGAGGTTTTGATGTTTGAGAAAATCGCCAACATTTTTCGCATCCCCGACCTGCGCAAGCGTGTCCTCTTCACGCTCGGCCTGCTGGCGGTGTACCGCCTGGGAGCCTTTATCCCCACCCCGGGCATCAATTCCGATGCGCTGAATCAGTTCTTCAACGCCAACTCGCAATCCGCGCTCGGCCTGGCCGACTTGTTCACTGGCGGCAATCTGCGCAAGCTCACCATCTTCGCGCTGGGCATCATGCCGTACATCACGGCGTCGATTATCTTCCAGCTGCTGACCGTCATCTATGAGCCGCTGGCCAAGCTGCAGAAGGAAGGCGAGCTCGGCCGCCGCAAGATTACCCAGTGGACGCGCTACGTCACCGTGTTGCTGGGCGTCATCCAGTCCTTTGCCATCTCGCTGACCCTCACCAGTTCCTCCGCGAACATGGTCACCATCTCGCGCAGCGCCTTCATCCCCATGTGCGTCATCACGCTGACCGCCGGCACCGCCTTCATCATGTGGCTGGGCGAGCAGATCACCGAGCGCGGCATCGGAAATGGCATGTCGCTGCTCATCTTCACCGGCATCGTGGTGGGCCTGCCGCGCGGTATCTATAACCTCTACGAGAAGTTCCGCGACGCTGCCTGGGGCCCTTTCACCCCGATCGCCATCGTCATCCTCGTAGTCGTGATGGCGGCTGTCGTTGCTTTCATCGTTTTTGTGGAACGCTCCGAGCGCCGCATCCCGGTGCAATATGCCAAGCGAATCGTCGGACGCAAGATGATGGGCGGCCAATCCACCCACCTTCCGCTGCGGGTCAACTCGGGCGGTGTCATGCCCATCATCTTCGCAAGTTCGATCCTTTCGGCGCCATTGCTGTTTTCCCAGATGAGCTTCGGCGGCGTCAAGCTCGAGGACAACTCGTTCCTGGGTCCCATCTTCCGCAATATCGTTCCCGGTGAGCCCTGGTATGTCCTGCTCAACGCGGCCGCGATCATCTTCTTCGCGTACTTCTATATCTCCATCGTTTTTCGCCCCGACGACATCGCCGATAACATGCGCAAGTATGGCGGCTTCATCCCAGGCATCCGTCCCGGCCGCCGCACGTCGGACTTCATCAACGATGTGCTCACTCGGATCACCTTGGTTGGCGCCATTTACCTGGTCGTCGTGCAGATGATTCCAACCATGATGATGACCGGCATCCATCTCAATCACCTCTGGCTGGTCGGGCGTGCCTTTGATGCTCTTCCCGCATGGATCACCAACGGACTCAACGTCAACTTCTACTTCGGCGGCACCTCGCTGCTGATCGTGGTCGGCGTTGCCATGGACACTGTACAGCAGGTTGAATCGCAGCTCATTATGCGCCACTATGACGGCTTCTCTCCCAAGAGCGGTCGCATTCGTGGCCGAAGAAGTTGGTAGGCACGATACGTTGAACTCAGATACTGCACCTCATTCGACGGCCCCGGCAGACGCTTCCTTCCTGCCCGGGCCGGTTCTCCTTATAGGCCCCCCCGGTGTTGGCAAAGGTACGCAGGCCAAGATTCTGATGGCGGAGTTTGGCATCCCTCAGATCTCGACCGGCGACCTGTTCCGCCAGCATCGTCGCGAGCGCACGGAACTAGGCCTGATCGCTGAAAAACTGATGGAGCTTGGCCAATTGGTGCCGGACGACCTGGTGAACCAGATGGTCGCGGTACGCCTCTCCAACCCGGACTGCGCGCGCGGCTATATTCTCGACGGGTTTCCTCGCACCCTTGCCCAGGCCGCCTGGTTGGATATGCATCTGGCGCAGACCAAGTCGCAGTGTCCCGTCGTGGCGATCAGTCTCACCGCCGACCGGGAAGACCTTCTCAAGCGGATCACGGGACGCCGTATTTGCCCCCAGGGACATATCTACAACGCCTATACCGGACGCCCCCGCGTGGAAGGCATATGCGACGTGGATGGCTCTCCCTTGGAACAACGCAAGGACGACACCGAAGAAATCTTCGAGAGCCGGATGAAGGTTTTTGAGGCGGAGACGGCTCCGGTGATTCCGCACTATCAAACGCAAGGCCGGTTTGCCGAGGTCAATGGCCTACAGCCGGTGGAAGCCGTCACCCGCGAGATTCGTGTGCAACTTGAGCGTTTGCGCGCCCAACCCAGTCTCGCAGCCTGCGCCGCGGCACGAGGGGTTTGACGTGGCCATCCTCATCAAAACTACAGCCGAGATCGACAAAATGCGCCGCTCCGGCGAGGCGCTTCGCCAGGTCCACGAAGCCGTCCGCCCGCTGGTCGTCGTGGGCGCCTCAACCATGGACCTGGAAATCGCCGCTGCGGCCAAAATGGAGGAACTCCACGCCGTTTCCGCCTTCAAGGGTTACCACGGCTTCCCGGCGGTTCTCTGCACTTCGGTCAACAGCGAAGTCGTGCACGGCATCCCCTCGCCCACGCGCGTTCTTGCCGATGGCGACATCGTCTCGGTCGACTGTGGCGTTATCATCGACGGTTTCTACTCCGATGCAGCCGTAACCTACGCCGTTGGAACAGCTTCGCCCGCCACCCGAAAACTGCTGCAGGTCACGGAAGCTTCCCTCTACAAGGCCATCCAGCAGGCCCAGGTCGGCGGCCGGCTCGGAGACATCTCTGCCGCCGTCCAGGAGATGTGCGAGGCTGAGGGTTTCGGGGTGGTCCGGGAGTTTGTCGGCCACGGCATCGGCCGATCTATGCACGAAGATCCCCAGGTGCCCAACTTCGGCTCCCGTGGCAAGGGCCCGCGCCTCAAAGCCGGCATGGTCCTGGCCATCGAACCGATGATCAACGCTGGTGGGGCCGGGGTAAAGGTGCTGCCCGACGGCTGGACCACAGTGACCCTCGATGGTAGCTACAGCGCCCACTTTGAGCACACCGTCGCCATCACCAAAGACGGCCCCCAGGTGCTGACCCGCTGAGCATTTCGCGCCCGGCGACTGCGAAAATGGCCTGGAATTTAGGCCCCGCTTCGGGGTATACTCAAAGATGCTGTGTGCATACGCATTCGGCACCATGGCGTCGGGTCGCGTTAGAACCGTCCCCGCCCGCAAAAGGGAGAGCGTTTGTCGAAGGAAGATGCAATTGAAGTAATGGCAACGGTTGTGGAGACCCTGCCCAATGCGCTGTTCAAGGTCGAGCTTGAAAACAAGCATCAGGCCCTCGCACACGTCTCCGGACGCATGCGCAAGAACTTCATCCGTATCCTCCCCGGCGACCGCGTCGCGATTGAGCTCAGCCCATACGATCTCAACCGCGGCCGCATCGTTTACCGCTACAAGTAAACGAAAACCAGCTTCTAGCTACTAGCTTCTAGCTCTTAGCTTCTCGCTGAACAATAGAGTTTATAGCTGCGCCAGCGCTCTTCTTTAGCCGGAAAGCTAGAGGCTAGGAGCGAGTGGCTGCTTTTAGGAGTTTTATGAAGGTCCGCGCCTCAGTAAAGAAGATTTGTGACAAGTGTAAAGTCATCCACCGCCGCGGCGTCGTTCGCGTCATCTGCGAAAACGCCAAGCACAAACAGCGTCAAGGATAAAAAATAGCTTTTAGCTGCTAGCTCCTTGCCTCTAGCTGGAAGCTAATGGCTAGAGGCTAGAAGCTGCACCACCGGCCCCGCCAGGCTAGTTAGCCGACTTTAAGGCTTGCGTTGAACCAGGCGGACCCTGCCGCAAACCGAAAACCCCGCTCCTGTGGCCATTAGCGCTCCCGAGCCCAAACGAAAAGGAACCCCATGGCACGTATTGCCGGAATCGATGTCCCTAATAACAAACAGGTGCGCATCGGTCTTACCTACATCTTTGGAATCGGCGACTCGCGCGCGGCCAAGATCCTTGCCGAGGCGAACGTCGATCCCTACGCCAAGGTTGGCGCCCTCGACGAGGACGCGCTGAACCGCATCCGTCACGTAATCGAAGGCCAGGGCCAGATCGAAGGCGACCTGCGCAAGGACGTCTCGCTCAACATCAAGCGGCTTATCGAGATCCAGTCCTACCGTGGTCTTCGTCACCGCCGATCGCTGCCCGTCCGCGGCCAGCGCACCCACACCAACGCTCGCACGCGCAAGGGTCCCCGCAAGGGCACGGTTGCCGGCAAGAAGAAAGCGACGAAATAACCCATGGCGAAGACACAGAGCAAAGCATCCGGCGCCAAGCCTGCGGGCAAGGGCAAGAAGTTCAAGAAGCGCGAACGCAAGAACGTTCCATTTGGCCTCGTCTTCATCCAGGCCAGCTTCAACAACACCATCGTCACCATCACTGACCAGGCGGGCAACACGCTGTCCTGGAAGTCGTCCGGCTCGCTCGGTTTTCGCGGCTCCCGCAAGGGCACTCCGTTTGCCGCGCAGCAGGCTGCCGCTGGCGCTGCCAGCGCGGCCCGCGACCACGGCGTCCGTTCGGTCGATGTGCGCGTCTCCGGTCCCGGCTCCGGCCGTGAGTCCGCCATCCGCGCCCTCGCCACCACCGGCATCGAGGTCCGCAGCATCCGCGACGTTACGCCCATGCCGCACAACGGCTGCCGTCCGCCCAAGCGCCGGCGCGTCTGACGCGTTTACCGTTGTACGTTCTGCGTTGTCCGAATTCGCTGTAGCGGCAACATAGAACGTAGCACGAACAACGTACAAATAAATCGGATCGGGACGAAGCGCACCGCGTGTAAACCGATCGTCACCTGAAGTCAGGAGAAGAAACCAATGGCACGTTATACAGGACCCGTCTGCCGCCTCTGCCGCCGCGACGGAACCAAGCTCTTCCTCAAGGGAGCGAAATGCTTCTCGGAAAAATGCCCCATTGAGAAGCGCAACTTCCCCCCGGGCCAGCACGGCCAATCGCGCAAAGTCAAGAAGGTCGTCGGCTACGGCCTCCAGCTTCGCGAGAAGCAGAAAGCCAAGCGCATCTACTTCACCCTGGAAACCCAGTTCCGCGCCTACTACCAGAAGGCCGCGAACAAGACTGGCGTCACCGGCGAACTCCTGCTCCAGCAGCTTGAGACCCGCCTGGACAACGTCTGCTACCGCCTCGGCTTTGCCATGTCGCGTCGCCAGGCCCGCCAACTGGTTCGCCACGGCCATATCCAGGTCAACGGCCGCAAGGTCAACATCCCGTCCTTCCAGTGCAAGGTTGGCGACGAGATCGCCATCCGCGAGGCTTCGAAGAAGCTGGTCGTCCTTGAAGAGTCGGGCAACTTCGCCAGCGGCCAGCGTGCCGTGCAGTGGCTGGACATCAACCGCGAGAACCTTTCGGGCAAGGTCCTTGCCCTGCCCACTCGCGCCGACGTCAACCTGCCCGTCAACGAGCAGCTCATCGTCGAACTCTACTCGAAGTAAGCGCGTAGCGTTCACCGTCGTAAAGTTTGTCATTCCGTTTTTTTGTTTGTCATTCTGAGCGCAGCGAAGAATCCCCGTATTTGTTCTCCGCTGCGCCACGAATGAATTCGCACCACCACAATCTAACCCGCAGTCGAACCACCCCGCCTT
Source organism: uncultured Acidobacteriaceae bacterium (assembly GCA_963764735.1). Classification (GTDB taxonomy): domain Bacteria; phylum Acidobacteriota; class Terriglobia; order Terriglobales; family Acidobacteriaceae; genus Edaphobacter. The sequence continues at coordinate 1,279,580 of CAVXTS010000002.1, read as the reverse complement.
CGCAAAATGCATCGCGAATGAGCCGGAAAGGAGATTCACCCATGCTTTGGAGAGGTTTCCAGAAACCCAAGCGTCTTGCCGTCGACACCGAGTCACTCACCGAAAAATATGGCAAGTTTTCCGCGCAGCCCTTTGAGCGCGGCTTCGGCACCACCATCGGCAACGCGCTCCGCCGCACCCTGTTGTCCTCCATCGAAGGCGCAGCCGTTACCGCTGTCCGCATCGAGGGCGTGCTGCACGAGTTCCAATCCATCAGCGGAGTCGTCGAGGACGCCACCGACATCATCCTCAACCTCAAGCAGATCCCCTTCAAACTCGCGGGCGATGGTCCCAAGGCCCTCTACCTCCGCGCCGACGCCCCCGGCGTCATCACCTCCGGCATGATCGAGGCCGATGGCGACGTCGAGATCCTCGACAAGGACATCTACATCTGCACCGTCAGCGACGGCGGCAAGATCGACATGGAGATGCGCCTCAAGCGCGGCCGCGGTTACATCTCCGCCGACAAGAACTTCGACGCCGACCTCGGCCTCGGCTTTATCCCCGTCGACTCCGTCCACTCGCCCGTCCGCAAGGTCAACTATCTCGTCGAAGCAGCCCGACTCGGTCAGATCACCGACTACGACAAGCTCACCCTCGAGATATGGACCAACGGCACCGTCTTCCCGGCCGACGCGCTCGGCCTCTCCGCCAAGCTGCTGAAGGACCACATGAGCATCTTCATCAACTTCGAGGAGGAGATGGAGGTCGGTCACGACGCCGTCGACGGCCCCACGCTGCGCAACGAGAACCTCAACCGCTCCGTCGAGGAGCTCGAGCTCTCCGTGCGCAGCTACAACTGCCTGAAGAACGCCAACATCGCCACCATCGGCGAACTCATCCAGAAGACCGAAGCCGAGATGCTGAAGACCAAGAATTTCGGCCGCAAATCGCTGAATGAGATCAAGGAAATCCTCGCGCAGATGGGTCTTTCCCTCGGCATGAAGATTGACGACCAGGGCAATCCGGTTCCCGGACCCACCTCCGTCCTTCCTGCCGCAACCCTCGCCGCCAGCTTCGGCAACTTCGATGACGAAGACGACGAAGATGACGACGATGACGATCTCGACATGGCCAGCGAGCCGGAGAACTTCTAACCCACACTCCTCGCAGCCGCGGTTTGTAACCCAACTGGCTCAAGCACATAGCTTGGGCCAGTTTTCTTTATCAGTCAGCCTGTCCGAACCCAGGCCCGGAGGCTCCCTTCCCAACAGGCGTCCCCGCTTCGATGTGTTACACTGGTATTGCGCTCGATTGAGACGAGCGCGGGCATCGCAGGCAAGCTTCGGGGAGTATTCCGAAGTCTGGCCAGAGACTGCGCTTGCTCTCCCCACCGCATCCCTTCTGTAGTCGTCTTTTGCGTCGCAACAGCGACCGCGAGGCGCACAAGGAAGATGCGCTGGTTGCTCTGGCTGGAAGACACGTCAAATGGACGAGTCTCGCCGTGCAGCAGCAGCGCTTCCAAAATAAGCAATGCTGACGAACAGAATTCCAAGGTGCCCCCGGCACCGCTGCATTCACTTGCCGCAACACGTAACCTGATTGAAAAGGAACATTTTGACTAGCGCAATTCTTGAGCCTGAGGCTATTTCCGTAGCCCCCACAATTCTTATGAACAATGCAATCGCCGGAAACACTCGCACGCCCGTTAGCGACGCACCGAGCCCCGCATCCAGTACCCACGTTGAGGCTTCCGAGATCCAAATCGATCCCGCGACCCACCTCCCCTACCTGAAGGACATTTTCTTCAACGATTTCGACATCTCCAACAAGCTAAAAGATCGCCTCAGCGCTGCCGGCTACCTGATTCCCACGCCCGTCCAGGCCAAGGCCATCCCGCCTGCCCTTCTCGGTTCTGACATCCTTGCCACCGCCTCCACCGGCACCGGCAAAACCCTCAGCTTCCTCATTCCCATGATCGAGCACATGGATCGCAACCCGATCCCCGCGGGCGGCTCTCAGCACAAGGGCAAGCGCGGCCCCATCCGCGCCCTTATCCTGCTGCCCACCCGCGAGCTCGCCATGCAGGTCCTGGAAGCCTACTTCAAGCTGGTTCCCGGGGCCAAAAACGACGCTGTGCTCGTCTGTGGCGGCTTGTCGGAGAATACTCAGCTTGACCAGCTTGCCCGCGGCCCGCGCCTCGTCGTCGCCACCCCCGGCCGTCTCGAGGACTACCTCCGCCGCCGCGCCGTCAACATCGGCACCGTGGAAATGCTGGTCCTCGACGAAGTGGATCGCATGTTGGATATGGGCTTCCTGCCCGCCATCCGCCGCATCGTCGGCGCTCTCCCCCGCACCCGCCAAACCATGTGTTACTCCGCCACCCTGGACGCCAACGTCCGCGAGATCGTCCGTGACTACGTCCGTAATCCCGTCCGCATCGAGATCGGCCAGACCTCCAAGCCCTGCGACCAGGTTGAGCTGCGCGCATGTACGGTCATGGCGGACCAGAAACTCGGTCTCCTCGACCAGATGCTGCGCGAAGAGACCGGAACCTTCCTCGTCTTCTCGCGCACGAAACACGGCGCCGAACGCATCGCCAAAAAGCTCGAAAAGCTCGGCCACGACACCGATGCCATTCACGGCGACCGTTCGCAGTCGCAGCGTACGGCGGCCCTCAAGGGCTTTTCCACCGGCAAGCATCGCGTGCTGGTGGCCACTGACGTCGCCGCCCGCGGCATCGACGTCCAGGACATCGCCCACGTCGTCAACTACGACCTGCCCAACGGATCGGACGACTTCGTCCACCGCGTTGGCCGTACTGGTCGCGCGGGTGCAACCGGCATCGCCACCACCTTCGTCATGCCCCAGGAGCGCTCCGACGCGCGCAAGATGGAGCGCGAGCTGAAAGTGTCCTTCGGTTGGCGTGAAGCCGACAAGAACCTGGAGAAAGAGGAGCGCAACAAGCCCCTCGATCTCAACAAGGTCACCGACAACCTCCTGGCCCTGGAAACCCGGTCCTGGAAGTCAGGCGACGCCTCCGCGCCAAACCACGCCGGCAGCGCACCCTACCGGCCTGCCGGAAACGGCTTCCGCAAGCGCCCCGGCGGCTCCGGAGGGCGCAACGGTTCCGGCGGCAACTCCCGTTTCGGCAGCAGCCGTTCCGGCAGCAGCCGTTCCGGCCCAGCGCGCCGCGGCCAATAATTGCCCGGTCGGTAACTATTTCATCGCGCTGAAGGCGCACGCTAATTCTTGCCTGGGCAGCGCCCCAGGCATAGGTCATACCGTATCCGAGCGGACTGTAGGCCCGCGCTAAAGTGTCACCCCAGTTGCGCCCCGCTCGCCAACCAGCAGCGGGGCGGCCTGTTTTATCCTCCCAGGACCCTGTCCGAATCCCTCCCAACCTGCACAGGAGATCGAAGATCTCGTCGGCAACGCAGCGGGCAAGTGTAGGGTGTGGATCTGTTTGGGGGCAGGTGGCCGGGGATTGCGCCACCTCGTTGATTCAGCCAACGAGAATGACCCGATTTTTACTTGCCGACTAGTACCCGTTTTCCACCACTCGGGTGCGTCACCGACCGTGTCAACTTAATTCTTCCATCTGTAACAAAAGAAACAAAATATCGGGCCAGGGAAGCACGCTCGAGTTTTCGAACATCCCATATAATAGAAACAGGGGCTAAGCGACAAGCGGATCTTCCAACCTCATCGTCGGGCGCACATTGTATATATGCTGCGTATATACAAACGCGTATCTGGTTGAAGAATTAACCACTTGATTTGATATACCCCCCCGGGGGGGGGTGGGTACCTTCGGGCGCCTGACCCCGGGTTCTCTCACCGGCGTGAGGCAAGGCAGACCGGCTTACCTGTAAACTCGAAGGAATACCATGATTTCAGTCTCAAATGTCACAATGCGCTATGGCCAGAAGCTCCTCTTCGAGGACGTCTCGGTCACCTTTTCCAGTGGCCGGCGCTATGGCCTCACCGGCCCCAACGGCTCCGGTAAGTCCACCTTTATGAAGGTGTTGACCGGCGAGATCGACGCCCAGAAGGGCGACGTCGTGCGGCCAAAGAAGCTGGGCGTCCTGTCCCAGGATCAATACGCCTTCGACGCCTTCCGCGTCATCGATACGGTCATCATGGGCAATAAGCCGCTCTGGGCAGCCTTGGAAGAGCGTGAGGCGATCTATAACAAGCCCGAAATGACCGACGCCGACGGCAGCCGCCTGGGTGAGCTGGAGGGGATCGTCGGCGAAGAGGACGGCTACGAAGCTGAGGCGAACGCGGCAATCCTGCTGCAGGGCCTGGACATTGCCGACGAACTGCACGAGCGCAAGATGAGCGAGTTGCAGGGCGGCCAGAAGGTACGCGTCCTGCTGGCCCAGGCGCTGTTTGGCGAGCCACAGGCGTTGCTGCTGGACGAGCCGACCAACTACCTCGACCTCGATTCCATCCTCTGGCTTCAGGACTTTCTGCTGCGCTACAACGGGACGCTGATCACCATCTCCCACGACCGCCATTTCCTGAATTCGGTCTGCACCCACATCGCCGACATCGACTACGAAACCATCATCCTCTACAACGGCGGCTACGACGACATGGTGGAGCAGAAGACCGCCATCCGCTCGCGCATCGAGAGCCAGAACGAGCAGCGCGAGAAGAAAATCGCCCAGTTGAACGACTTCATTGCCCGCTTCTCCGCGGGCACCCGGTCCAGTCAGGTCACCTCCCGCAAGAAGGAAGTCGAACGGCTGCAGGTGACGGAGTTGGCCCGCTCGAATATCCAGCGCCCCTATATCCGGTTCGAGCAGAAAAGGCCCTCCGGACGACATATCCTCGAAATCGAGGAGGTCTCCAAGGCCTATGTCCAGCAGGACGGCTCGCCGCTCCAAGTGGTCGATGGGTTTTCCGCCTCCTGCATGCGTGGCGACAAGATCGTCCTGATGGGCCGCAACGGGCAGGGAAAGACAACCCTGCTCAAGGCGCTCCTCGCCAACGCTCCGGGAGTCGATGCCGCCGACCTTTCCATCGATTCGGGTACGGTAAAGTGGGGCCACGAGGCGCAGATCGGCTACTTCGAGCAGGACATGAAGAGCTCCATCGAACTGGGCATGACGGTCAATGACTGGCTGCACCAGTTCGACGAGGACGCCACCAAGGAAGACATCCGTGGCATCCTTGGCCAGATGCTCTTCCGCGGCGAAGAGGGCCTCAAGATGACCGACGCGCTCTCCGGCGGCGAGGCAGCCCGGCTGCTCTTCTGCAAGCTCATGCTGCAGAAGCCCAACGTGTTGGTGCTGGATGAACCCTCGAACCACCTCGACCTGGAGGCCATCAACGCGCTCAACCTGGCCCTGCAGAAGTACGAGGGAACAGTCCTTCTGGTCACCCACGACCTCGACCTGATCGACGAAGTCGCCACGCGCATCTGGCACTTTGAGGGCGGCCCAGCCAACTTCCGCATCGAGGACTTCAAAGGCCCGTATGCCGACTATCAACAGCAGATGACGGCGGCAAAGTGAAAACGTCCAACTCCGCCATAATGCTATACTTTCCGCTATACGCAACTTGCAGACACGGTTTGCGATCAAATCAACCTGAGACATGGCTGCCCGGAAGGCATGCTGTGGAGGTATCCTATTCCGCCGATTGATAAACGTTCCGCCAAGTCCTTCATCCGTACCAACGAACGAATTCGTGCCCGTGAGATTCGCGTCATCGACGAGAATGGCGAGCAGCTCGGAATCATGCCTCCCTTCGAAGCCCTGAAGATGGCGCGCGAGCGCTCTCTCGACCTGGTGGAAATCTCTCCCAACGCCGTTCCTCCAGTCTGCCGCATTCAGGACTACGGCAAGTATCTTTACGAGAAGGACAAGAGCGAACGGGCCGCGCGCAAGAAGCAGAAGGTCATCACCATCAAGGAAGTGAAATTCTCGGTCACCGTCGACGAACACGACTACCAGACCAAAAAGAACCAGGCCATTCGCTTCCTGGGTGACGGCGACAAGGTGAAAGCCTCTCTGCGCTTCAAAGGCCGCCAGATGGCGCACCGCGATCTCGGCTATAAGATCATCAATCGGCTAATTCTCGACGTGGGCGACAACGGCATCGTGGAGTTCATGCCGCGCATGGAAGGCACCACGCTGCACGCCATCCTCGCTCCTTCGCGCAAGGCTGAATCGGGTGGAGGGAAGAAACCCCCCTCGTCTGGCGGTCCGGAATCCGACGGAGGAGTGCAGAAGTCAACTGGCGGACCGAAGCCCGCAAACCTGCCTTCTGTGGCTGCCCAGGTCTAAGAATGCCGGGTCTTTTCGGAGTAGCAATCCACTTTAGCCCGATGCCGGATCAACAAAGTCAAGGCACTTTGGTCCGGGCTTTTCGCGAACGCAGCCGCGCGTCAATGCTTGATCAGCCACATCAACCAGCTCGCCGCGACTGTGCCACCGACGAACAGCACAAAACAGAACGCTCCGAAGCGCACCATCATCCGCGGCTCCGCGCGCTGCGTGATCCCGAAAACGACGGAAGTGAAGAGCGAGAACAGCAACACCGCGCCGAAGTGAGAGATGGTCATGAGCGTTTCCTCCCGCTCGCCAGAGAATGCGCATCGACCGCGGCGACGACGTTGAGCAGGCCGGCGACGACGATGAACATCTTGCCGTAATCTGCAACGGCGGTGAGTACCGGGGCCTGGCCCCAGCCGAGGAGGCGGGCGAGGCCGTAGAGCAGGCCGGCGCCGAGATCGCCCAGAAAGCCGAGGATGTCGAGCGGCTCGCCCGTGTTTGGAGTGTAGATCTTACCTTGTAGCGCGATTCCGACGGCGAACATGCCCAGGATCGAAGCCATCAGCAGGCCCGCGCGAACCCACTTGCCCAGCAGCAGGTGTCCCGCTCCCGGAACCAGCCAGCCCGCGAGCAGCGCGAGCGCCGGAGGCGTGGGTTTCACCGAGTTGCCTTCAACCGCCATAGCGCCGGCCGCAGCAGGCGACTGTACCTTGGTCGTCATCCTCTACCATCATACCAGCCGCATCGGGGTGTCGCTGGCACCGCATTCGTCAGCCTAGATCCGCACCAACTCAGTCTGCACTCGCCCGGTTACCTGGGCCCGTCCCGGCCGCGTCACCATGTTGACCTCGCTGCGAATTCCGAACTCGCCGGGAAAGTAAATCCCAGGTTCGACCGAGAAGCACGTGTTCGGCAGGATCAGACGCACGTCGTGCGTCTCCATATTGTCGAGGTTGGCCCCGTTGCCGTGGATGTTGCTGCCGATGTTGTGTCCTGTCCGATGCGTGAACCACTCGGCGTATCCTGCCGTCCGGATAACGCCGCGAGCCGCATCGTCCGCCTCCCATCCGGCGATGAGCCTCTGCTCCGCGAATGCTCCTTGGACTGTTGCGATAGCTGCATCCCGAGCGGCCCGAACCGTATCGAACACCTCTTGTTCTCGCTCCGTCGGCTCGCGGTCTACCACGCCTGTCCAGGTAATGTCGTAGTAGACTGACTCCGGCTTCGCCAGCTTTCCCCAGACATCGATCAGTACAAAACTGCCGCTTCGGATAGCGGTTGAATTCTCGGCCGTCGGCTCGTAGTGCGAATCCGCGGAATTCGGGCCGCAGCTTACATTTGGGCCATGCTCCCATACCAGGCCTTCCCGTTGCATGGACTCGCTCAGCCACTGGACCATTGCAAACTCGTCCGTGCCGCCATTCCGTGCAAGCGCGCCCATCTGCTTCCAGCACTGTTCCAGCACGCGGTCGATCCTCTCCTGCGCCTCGAAGTGCGTGCGAATCTGCGCCTCGCTCAAAACTGCCTCGAACTGGCTCACCAAATCGGCCGAACTCACAATCTGCTTGCCCATCTCGCGCAGCATTTCCACCGTGCCCGAGTCCACCATCGACACGTACATGATTGCGTTGCGAGGCGAGTACTGCATCGCCAGGCGGGTCACCTCCCCCAACAACTCCTCCAGTCGGGCCTCCAACTCCTGCCACGAGGAGTACTCCGCTTTGGTTCCCGTCAGAGTGTCCAATCGCCCCGATTCAATCCGATGCACCAGCTTGCGCGGTTGGCCTATCGCTGGCACGAGGTAATACCAGCGGCGTGTAACGTGCATCTCCGGGTCGAGACCCAAAATGCTATATGCCAGCGGATCACGATGGTGATGATCGTAGAAGAGCCACCCGTCAAGGCCTGCGTCGCGCAGTGCCCCCTGGATCTCTGAAATATCCATGACCCTGATTCTACTGCCCGGAGGGTTGCATGGCCCGGATTCGGTTCAGCTTGGCAAACGCTCGACCATTTCCTTCCCTAAGCGAACACTCTCAGAGATGCCGCGGTCCTCTGGGTAATAGAAACAGGTATCCGCAATCTGTAGGCCTTGGATCGGAGTTTGCACCGGTGGTATCTTGCGTGCAAAACCTGGCTCGCATATCGGCTGTGCATACCGTAGCCGCGCAACGTGGCTGGCGACAATATCTTCGCAGGTCAAGGACGGGTTGACCCTCTTCAAGATATCCGAACGCCTCTTCCAGCAGAGTCTTGTTATCCCACGAGAATTTAGGGTGATGGGGCGGCATGTAGTACGGAACGAATACAACAGACTCCGCGCCCACCGGACGCAGGTTGGAAAACTCGATGATTCCCGGTATTGAGATGGAGGGATCATTAATATTCACCCAGAAATGCGGCGTAACCGACTTCTTGAGTTTGAACACCAGGCAGCAGACGCCGATGTTCTTGATCGCGTCGTACTTGTCTTTCCAATCCTGAGGTAAATCGGGCACGATCGGGGATACTAAGGGTGTGGGGACGGTGCAGATCACGGAATCCGCTGGCACCACGCCCAGCGGCGTCTGTACGCCGATGACTCTGCCATCCCGCGTCAGTATCTGCTTTGCGCCGCAAGATGTTTGGATGACGCCATGACGTGCCTGGATCGCCGAGCACAGCGCATCAACCAGCGTTTGGCTTCCGCCTTCGATGTAGCCGAGTTCTTCCTGCATTATGGATTTTCGCGAGCGCCCAATCCGCTTGATTCGCGTCCAAATCCAGGCGGCGGAAATATTGTCCGCATCCTCAAAAAACTTCAACTCAAACAAGGGTTTCCAGAGCGTATCGTAGACTTCCTTGCCGCACCACCGCTCAATCCACGACCTGGCGTTCTCGGTCTCGATTGCGTCCCAGCGCTCACGTCGCACCGATACGAAAGCGAAGAGCCCGTACCGCAGACGGGAGAGGATGCTGATACCGGGAAACCGCAACAAGGCGATGGGATCACCCCACGGATAAAGGCATCCTCCTGTGAATATGCCCATAGTGGTCGCGCGCCAGCGCAACGTGTGTCCAATTCCAAGCTCCTCAAGCAGCGACAAAGTTGCTCGGTCGGTTTTGCAGACGAAATGATAAAACCGTTCGATGGACAGGCCTGCCAGATCAAAGTGCGCGGCCATACCGCCAGGTTCGGGAGCGGCCTCCAGTACCTCCACGGAGTGACCAAGTTTGGCCGCATGGAATGCTGCCGCCAGTCCCATAGCGCCCGATCCAATAACGACCACTTTAGCCATTTAGCTGCTTCTCTCGGAGTAGCGCGAATCAGTTCCCGGAAAAATATTAGAATTCGAGGACGATTTTCGAGTAAACAGGGTCCCGGTAAGTCGCATTCAGGGCTTCTAGTAGCGGCGTTGCCCGAACGGCAAAGATGGCAGGCCAGTCGATTACCTCAAAAACATCTGGTGTTATCAGTGCCCTCAACTGCTTTACTGTAAATGCAGGATTTCTGTCGATGAGACTGTTGACCTTCAACATTGCCGCGAATAGACCATAGGGTATGCGCTGGATGCGGCACTTAGCGCCAGTCGCCATTTTCACAGCCCGAATGAGATCAATGTAGTCGATCCGCTCCTGCCCGGTGATGTTATAGGTCCCGGTCGTCTCCTTCTGTATTGATGATGCGATTACCTCGCAGAAGTCGCCGGCGAAGAGTGGTTGCCTTAGGTACTGACCCGATCCTGGAATTGGAAACACGGGCAATCTTTGCATCAATCGTGCCAGCCACCCCAGATGTTTCCGATCAAACCACCCAAACATCAGAGTCGGACGCAATACCACCTGTTTGATTCCGCTTGCGGTAACCAATTCTTCCTGCATCCTCTTTGTTTCAGTGTAGTCATCGACAGCCGCCGAGTTCACAACCGATGAGGATATGTTGACAGCAAAACCAACTCTGTGACGCACGGCAGCTTCCAGAAGGCGCTCTGTAGCTTCTTGATTGTTGCGGACAAACTCTTCCGGCCTGGTACCGCCAATCTGCGCATGGGCTACAACGAGAGCATCGCAACCTGCCAACTCGTCGACCCACTTTGCCGAAGTTGGGTCGGCGAGGTCGGCCTGGAGGACCAGAATGTCTGGATGAAGTCTCTGCAGGATCTCGGTATTCGTGGGATGCTTGTCGATCGCAACGATATCCGTAATGCCTTGCTTCTTGAGGCGCATGATCAAATTCTGTCCTACCAGGCCAGCGGCCCCTGTAACGACGACCCGTTTTCTCATATCGACTCAATCCACCTGGTAAAACGAAAAGGCCACCGACCAAGTCGTCAAATACCTTCGCGGAGTGCAATTCCGCCCACCAGGCCGCCTGGTTAAAAATGTCAGTATAAATGAAACGAGGCGGTGCCTTAGCGTGAAACCTGGATCAGCGAGGATTCGGGGCGGTTAAGCTTGCAAATTGACGTCGTCAAGTCTCGCGGACGTTGTAGGCATCGAAGCCGTGGCGGAGCACCAGCGCATCGCGTTCGGCGGCCTTCAGGTCGGATTCGACCATCTCGCGGACGAGCGAATCGAAGCTGGTGCGCGGCGCCCAACCGAGTTCACGCTGTGCCTTGCTGGCGTCCCCGACCAGCGACTCTACCTCGGTCGGCCGGAAATAACGCGGGTCGATCGCCACAATGACGTTTCCCGCCCTATCGACCGCCTTTTCGTCTACGCCGGAGCCATGCCATGTCAGATCGAGTTCAAGCTGTGCAGCGCAACGCTGAACAAACTCGCGCACGCTGTATTGCCGTCCCGTCGCGATGACATAATCCTGAGGTTTCTCCTGCTGCAGCATCAGCCACTGCATCTCAATGTAGTCGCGGGCGTGACCCCAATCGCGCTTGGCGTCCAAATTGCCGAGGAAGAGTTGCGGCTGCAAGCCCAACTTGATTCGGGCGAGGCCGCGAGTGATTTTGCGGGTGACGAAGGTTTCGCCGCGCATTGGCGATTCATGGTTGAATAGAATCCCGTTGCAGGCGTACATCCCATAGGCTTCACGATAATTAACGACGATCCAGTAGCCATACAGCTTGGCTACGCCGTAAGGTGAGCGTGGGTAGAAGGGCGTGGTTTCTTTCTGCGGTGTTTCCTGTACCAGACCATAGAGCTCAGAGGTGCTGGCCTGATAGAACCTAGTCTTTTTCTCCAGGCCGAGGATGCGAATCGCTTCCAGCAGCCGGAGTACGCCGAGCGCGTCCGAGTTGGCCGTGTACTCCGGCTCTTCGAACGAAACCTGAACGTGCGACTGGGCAGCAAGATTGTAGATCTCGTCCGGCTGAACCTTCTGCACGATGTGAATAAGGGAGGTTGAGTCGGTCATGTCGCCGTAATGCAGGATAAATTGACGCGACGCGAGGTGGGGATCCTCGTAGATATTGTCAATTCGAGCGGTATTGAAAAGCGACGTGCGGCGCTTAATCCCGTGAACCTCGTATCCCTTGGCCAACAGAAATGCGGCGAGATAAGCGCCGTCCTGCCCGGTCACTCCAGTAATAAGAGCCTTCTTCAATCCTTCAAATCTCCTGACCTGTTGGCTCGGCATCACAATTGGAGGCGTGTGATGCTCGCGGACGGCTTCGCTCAGAGGTTCACTAGGATTGTACCGCTTTCGATCGGCACTGGAAAAGAACCACCGCTCCGCTTGCAGCCATGAAGCAGTTCGTGGTGTGCATAGGCGCATCGGAACCGTCGCTGGAAGGCGCTGGTAGTCGACTATACTGGTCAGAGTTTGCAGCTCTTGCTCACGGAAGAGTTGGAGGGGATAAAGAGGACTGATGCGTGCGCTCGTAATCGACCGGCCCGGAGAAGCGCGGATAATTGAGGTGGAAGGTCCAGCCGCCGGACCGTGCGATGCCATGATGCGAATCCGGCGTGTTGGCCTCTGTGGAACCGATCTGAGCACCTTTCTGGGGAAGAATCCCTTGGTGACTTACCCGCGAATTCCCGGCCACGAAGTCGCCGCCACTCTCGAACGGGTTCCAGCCAACGATCTCGGGTTGGTCGAGGGAATGAACGTAACCATGTCGCCCTACACAAACTGTGGAGCATGCACTGCTTGCCGGCAGGGTCGGGTTAACGCGTGCCGTTCGAATCAGACCCTTGGCGTGCAACGCGACGGCGCGCTCATGGACCGCATCAGCATGCCCCTTGCCAAGCTCTATGCAGCGCCGTTATCCATTGAGGAACTATGCTTGGTAGAACCGCTCACCGTGGGCTGTCATGCCGTGGCGCGCGGTCGCGTTGCCGCAGCCGATACCGTCGCCGTTTATGGATGTGGAGGAGTCGGCCTCGGCGCGGTTTCGGCGGCCGCATTTCGTGGCGCGCAGGTGATCGCGATCGATATCGACGACAAGAAACTCGCCGTCGCACAAGAGGCCGGGGCTCGCCATGTGATCCACTCCAGCCGCGAAGATGTTCATGCGAAGCTTCAGGAGAGGACCGACGGTCACGGTCCTGACGTGATTATCGAGGCCATTGGCAGGTCCGATACGTTTCGCGCGGCTGTCGAGGAAGTGGCTTTCACGGGGCGCGTCGTCTACATCGGATACGCCAAGGATCATGTCAGCTACGAGACGCGTCTGTTTGTCCAGAAGGAGCTCGATATCCTCGGCTCGCGGAACGCTTTGCCTCAGGACTTCAAGGAAGTGATTCGCATGTTCGAGCAGAAGCGGTTTCCCACAGCAGATGCGATCAGCGCAACCGTGCCGCTGAAGGAGGGCCCGGCAATTCTCCGCGACTGGAGCGAAAATCCGGCAGCCTATACCAAGATCATGATCGCCTTTGATTAGCATCGCGCTGCTGCATGATGGGCTCATTTACAACATTGGGCCGCTGGAGGATTCTGCATTGCAATTGATTCCGACTTCCCTGAAGGATGTAGTAATTCTGGAACCGAAGATTTTTGGGGATGATCGAGGGTTCTTCCTCGAGACATACAACGAAGCAACTTTCAAGACGTTAGGCTTGCCCACGCGGTTTATGCAGGACAACCACTCCGGCTCACACAAGGGCGTTCTGCGCGGGCTTCATTATCAGGTGAAACAGCCTCAGGGAAGGCTGATACGAGCGCTCCGCGGAGAAATCTTCGATGTGGCCGTTGACCTCCGCCAGGACTCCGTGCAGTTTGGACAGTGGTTCGGCCTACCGCTGAGCGCTGACAACAAGCGCTCGCTCTGGATTCCTCCCGGTTTTGGCCACGGATTCCTGGTCCTGACCGACTTTGCCGAGGTCGCCTATAAGGCGACCGCGCTGTACGCGCCCGCCTTCGAGCGATCGATTCTCTGGAACGATCCCGCGATTGGCATCGAGTGGCCTCTCGATGGCGATCCGACCCTGTCCGACAAGGACAAAGTTGGTTCGCTGCTTGCGGACGCGGAGACCTATCCCGATTCCAGTTACCTCTGAACTGTTGTCAGGGCGGCCCAGAAAGGAAACGATGGATCGAAAAGTCCTACTTGTGACGGGGGGAGCGGGGTTCATTGGCTCCAACTTTGTGCTTGAAGGGGTGCGCCGCGGCCACAAGATTGTCAATCTCGATGCACTGACTTACGCCGGCAACCTCGACAATCTCGCGTCCATCAAGGGCAATCCCGATCACGTCTTTGTGCGCGGCTCCATCCTCGATAGCCAACTCGTAAGCAATCTTTTGAGCGGACATCAACCCGATGCAGTCGTCCATTTTGCCGCGGAGAGCCACGTGGATCGCTCCATTCTGGGGCCCACTGCGTTTGTGGAAACCAATATCACCGGCACATTCACTTTGCTTGAATCTGCGTTTCAGCATTGGCGCTCACTGCCTGCCGCGAAACGGAGCACGTTTCGCCTGCTTCACGTTTCTACCGATGAGGTTTTCGGTTCACTCGGTCCGGACGAACCGGCGTTCCACGAAGATGCGCCTTACCGGCCCAACAGCCCTTACTCTGCGTCGAAGGCTGGGGCCGATCACCTTGTTCGCGCCTACTTCCACACCTACGATCTGCCCGTAGTGACCACCCATTGCTCCAATAACTACGGCCCTTACCAATTTCCGGAAAAGTTGATCCCGTTGTTGATCCACAATGCCGTCGAGGGCAAACCGTTGCCGGTTTACGGGGACGGCCAGAACGTGCGCGACTGGCTCTATGTCGCTGACCATTGCGACGCGATCTTTACCGCCCTCGAAAAGGGCAGACTCGGCGAGACATACAATGTCGGCGGATTGAATGAGCAGAAGAATATTGATGTGGTAAATGTCCTCTGCACAATTCTGGATGAACTTCATCCGCAGGGCGCACCACATGGGCGGCTAATTACTTACGTGAAGGATCGTCCTGGCCACGACAGGCGGTATGCAATCGACTGCAGGAAGCTCCAAAACGATCTCGGATGGTTTCCGAGAGAGTCCTTTCGTTCGGGCATTCGCAAGACGGTTGAATGGTATCTTGAAAACGCCACGTGGGCGGCAAAGATCGTCAGCGGCGAATATCGCGGTCAAATCAACGAAAACTATGGCTCCGAAAAATTGGTGAGTGGCGAATGAAGGGCATCATACTTGCGGGTGGGTCCGGGACGCGACTTCACCCTGTGACCGAGGCGGTATCGAAGCAGTTGCTGCCGGTTTATGACAAGCCCATGATTTATTACCCGCTTTCCTCCCTGATGCTGGCGGGAATTCGGGACGTCCTCGTGATTTCAACGCCGGCCGATACGCCTCGTTTCGAGCAACTGCTTGGTTCTGGGGAACGATGGGGCATTTCCGTCCAATACGCGGTGCAGCCGTCCCCTGACGGCCTGGCCCAGGCTTTTCTGATTGGCAAGGACTTCCTCGCCGGCCAGGGCTGCTGCCTGGTGCTTGGCGACAACCTCTTTTTCGGCCACGACCTCGCGAAGTTGTTGCGTTCCGCCTCGGAGCGCAGGGAAGGCGCGACAGTATTCGCGTACGCGGTCCAGGATCCGCAGCGTTACGGGGTGGTCTCGTTTGACGAGAACCGGAAGGCAATCTCGCTCGAAGAAAAGCCGGCGAAACCCCGGTCGCGGTATGCGGTCACTGGGATCTATTTCTACGATGACCAAATTGTCGGCGTGGCCGAGTCGATCAAGCCATCGCCAAGGGGCGAGTTAGAGATCACAGACGTCAACCGCTGGTATCTGGAACGAGGGCAATTGACAACCGAGTTGCTGGGACGCGGAATGGCGTGGCTCGACATCGGCACTTACGACTCGCTGCTGGAGGCGTCGCTCTTTATCCAGACCATTGAGAAACGCCAGGGACTGAAGGTGGCTTGCCTGGAAGAGATTGCTTACCGCCAGGGATTCATCGATGCGGATCAACTCCAGGCGCTGGCGGCAAGGATGCAAAAGAGCACTTACGGCGAGTATCTGAAGCGCGTCATCTACGAGAAGGTGTATTGATGCGGATGGAACTCTCTAACAAGAGCAGACTGGCCGGAGAGGCGGCGGCGCCCCTCCCCCGGGGGAGTCATCAATTGGTACATAGGCAGTTTGGTTGAAAGCAAATGGTTTAGCCGGAAAATTGGGCATCGGAGTGACGAAGTAGTACAGACCAAAGGAGTTAGCATTCGCGGGCTGGTTCCGGCTCGAGCGGGCCAAGACCGATCTGCGGCGATGAGGGCGCAAGCCTGCCGCGAGCGCGGGGCCCAGGCCCGCCACGGGGGCAAAGCGCAGGTTCGGCGTCGATGCGTTGGTTTTCAACTTCCCACCCTTTGGCAAGCTCCAGGTCCGATCCGGTGGATTCACCCCGCCAATAGGTTGGCCGGGAGCCCTGACTGGACACGACGCTGGGCGCTGCTTGCCCCTTTCATTAATTATAAGCGCGATGTCAAGCGCTGGCCCGCCTCGCCTTGCCTCGCCTGTTGGAAACGGGGCGCCACGCTCTGGTCCTAACGAAAGCGGAGCGTGATGAGGCCACCGCGAGGGTGGTTTTTCATTTTATAGCTATCAGCTATCAGCTATCAGCTATCAGCTATCAGCTATCAGCTATCAGCTATCAGCTATCAGCTATCAGCTATCAGCATAACAGTATCAGCTTTAGCTACCAACTGTGAGCGAGGAGCGCCGCGGGAACGGACCAGGCAGAACCGGGATCCAGCGAAGAAACAAACGAATCGCGACATCCCTGGGTTTGCCTGGGCGCACCCCTGCCAATCGAATCCGGTTCTCATCCGGGGCGAGCGGTCAGCCGTACGTAAGATCGGTGCTCTGGCCGACTTCGATGATGTAGCCGTCAGGATCGCGGATGTAGCAGCGGATCTCGCCATACTTGGGAATCGGCTCGGTGATGAACTCGGCTCCCCGACTTTTCCACAGCTTGTAGCAGGCTTGAATGTCGGCGACGCGGATGTTCATAAAGCCATTGATGTGATTAGGGTCGGGCGTACTGAGGGTGACCGTCGGCTTGTCGGGGGTGGGGCCGCCGCCGACGTTGACCAGCAGCCACGTATTTGCGATGCGGATATAGGCAGGCGCGCCGCTACTGTCGCCTGTGCTGAGAATCTGCCCATCGAAGACCTTCTGGTACCAGCGGGCTGACCGGTCGATGTCGGCGACAGTAAGGAAATGCGCGACGCTGAACCCCTCCCGCGGCGGCATCCGGTAGCTCTTGTCTTCGATCTTTACGCTGTTTTTGGTCGACTCCAATTCCGATAGGGTGGCCATTCGTTGACTCCGATTCGTTGGGATTGACGCCAGTGTCGACTATGCCTGACGAGGGCAGGCGAAGCAATTAGACCAAGGTATCGGTCGCTAGCCGTGGCTGAGGCGGCGGGCGAAGTCGAGGAAGGTGAGGGCGCAGGGGGAGTAGCCGCCGGGATCCTGTGGCCCGCCGGGTGGAGCGTTCGGCGGCGCGTAGCCGGTGAATTCGCCGGTGAGAGGGTCCATCTGCTGGCGGAAAAGCCTGGCGAGGTCTGCGGGGGTCCTGGCTTCCGGGACATGGCGCATGAGGGCGGAGCACCACTGCTGCATGAGGTGGGTGAGCTCGATCTGCTTGCCGTAGTATGGCATCCAGCGCGGAGTGCGGAGGGCGGTGAGGGCCTGGCTGGCTCCGCCCCAGGAGTTGCGCGGAATGGGGCGGACGAAGGTGGGCTCGTCCAATGCGGAGGATGGGAACGGGAACGGAGCCCAGAAGGCTTTGGGGTTGAAGACCTGCCTGGAGAAGAGGTCGTCGAGGATGTGCCTGTCTCTGTGGGGGTCGAGGACCTGCTCGCCGAGGACGCGGAGGTTGACGACGGAGCGGACTTTGACAAAGTTGTTTTGTGTGTCGAGGTCGTAGAAAGCGGCGTCTTCGGGCGAATAGAGCTTGGTGAGGATGAGTTGGCGGATGTGCTCGGCGTCGGCCAGCCAGCGGGCGTGGTCGTCGCGCTTGCCGAGGGCGTGGGCCATGGCGGCGAGGGCAACGCGGCCGCCGTAGACGGTGGCGGAAAGGTCGGGGCAGAGGCGGGGGACGCCGGGGTCGGGAGGGCAGACGCGCGCGTCGGCGCCAGGGCATTGGTTGCGGACGCCATGCCAGCGGGGTGAGTTGTCCATGCCGGTATCGTAGGTGCAGAAACCTTCGACGAGGCCAGTCTTGCGGGTGTCGCGGTACTGGCGAAGCCAGGCGTCCCAGCGAGAACAGGAGGCGTAGGCGGTGGTGAGGAGTTCCTCGTCCTTGGAGTGCGTTTGCTGGAAGATGTCCCAGGCGGTGGCGGCGATGGGGACGACCATCTGGATCTGGCCGTAGCCGGCACTGGTGCCGACCTTGTCGGCGAGCTTGATGGAGGCGGAGAGCTGGCCGTCGGGTTTCTGCTGGGCGAAGAAGGCCATGTGGTTGGCGCGGGCGGTCTGGAGCGGTGTGGGCTGGCCGTGGGGTGTGGCGACGTATTGCTGCAGCGTGCCGTAGACCTGGCCTTCCTGCGGGGCGCACTCCTGCCAGATGCCGGCGTAGGTGCTGCCCTCGACCAGGACGGGGTGGTCGTAGCGCGGCATGGAGCGGACGTTGCCGGCACAGACGGCGAGGGCAGCATCCCAGGTGGTGGCCCAGGCGGGGTCGGAGGTGGGGAAATGCGGGCGGGGGACGGTGTTGGGCGCGGGCGCGGGGGCAGGAGGGGTTGCAGGCTGCTGCGCGGCAATGAGGGCGGACGGCAGGGCGGCGGCGCCGGCGGCGAGTGCGGTCTGCTTCAGGAAATCGCGGCGTAGGAGACTGGTTCTCATGCGAACCAGTGTAAGGCCGGGCGATTGACGGGGGATATCTGTAACCCGGAAGTGCAAGACAACTGATGCTGGGCACGGACTAGACTGACAGGATGAAGCGAGCAGATGCCGGGAGCGTCCTGGTGGACGCGATGATCCCGGACCGCATAAGAACGGAGGCCGCGCGAGGTAAGCGAGCCGAGGGCGTGCCGGCCGGGACTGGATTCGCGGAAAAACCGGAGGTTGCTGCCGGAGGTGCGAGGATGCCGGACGGGCAGGTTGCGGGCTCGGATGGATGGGTTTCGGAGATTGATGCGGACGAGTTCAGCAGCCGGCTGATGGGATGGTACCGATTGCAGGCGCGCGACCTACCGTGGCGCGGCTCGAATGATCCGTACCACATCTGGGTCTCGGAGATCATGCTACAGCAGACGCGGGTGGCTGCGGTGATCGACCACTTCAACGAATTTGTGCGCCGCTTTCCGACGCTGGTGTCGCTGTCGCTGGCGCGCGAGGCGGATGTGCTGGCTGCGTGGTCAGGGTTGGGCTATTACCGGCGGGCGCGCATGCTGCACAAGGCCGCACAGTTCATCATGCTGGAGCGGGAAGGCCAGCTGCCGGCAAGCGCGGCGGAACTGCGGACGCTGCCGGGGATCGGGGAGTATACGGCGGCGGCCATTGCGAGCATTGCGTTTGGCGAGGCGGTTGCCGTGGTGGACGGGAACGTCGAGCGCGTGATCCTGCGGCTGACAGGGCGGCCGAACGAGGCGACCGCCGCGGCGCGAGCGTTTATCCGCATGCAGGCGCAGGCGCTGGTGCCGCCGGCACAGGTGGAGGCGGAGTTGGTCGGGGAGTCGCACGCCCGGTTCCATCCCGCCGGCATGTGGGATGCGAGCGAACGCATCGCCCTGGCGGCGAGTGCGAACCCGACGGCGGTTGCGGGCGGCGACGAGCCGCGGCTGCATGCGGCCGACAATGCCGCCGGAGAACATAACCAGGCAATGATGGAACTGGGAGCGACCGTGTGCCTGCCGCGTTCTCCGGTGTGCCTGCAGTGCCCGGTGCACCCGCTGTGCCGCACCCGGGGCGAACACAAGACGCTTCCGCGGGCGCCGCAGCGGAGCCTGCCGGTGGCCTGCCTGCTGGAACTGCGCAAGCGGGGAACGGCGACCGAGGTGCTGCTGGAACATCGTGCGGCCAATACCGCGGTGATGCCGACGATGTTTGAGTTGCCGCCGCTGGCGCTGGAGGCAGTGGAGGGGCGCGAGCCGGTGCTGCGCGTGCGTCACGCCATCACCAACACGAACTACTATGTGCAGGTGTATTCGCCGGGACGCAATGAGCCGCCGGGTGGGGTGCGAGGCGCGCGGGCTGAAATGCAGCATCTGCGCCGGGCGATTTCAAAAGAGACCCACGACCTGCACTGGGTTCCGGTGACGCGGCTCGCGGGCATGCCGATAACGGGCCTTACGCGCAAGATCCTTCAGCGGCTGCACGTGATGGAAAATCCGCGCATCAGTTTGCTGGAACGATGAGCGGGCGGCGGCTGCAAGAAAAAGGCTGGGTGCCCGGCTCGTCTCTTCTCAGCGTCTCCGATGTTTCCACTGAGCAAGATTTGCCGGGCACTCCAGCCGACTTAGACCACGGAACGATTAGGCGGTAAGCCAATCGCCGTTGCGGAGAAGGCCAGGATCCGGGCCAGCCTGCTGCTCCTGGATGGCCGCCTGCGCCGCTGCCAACCGTGCCGTCAAGAGACGGAATGGGGAGCAGGAGACGTAGTTGAGGCCGATGCGGTGGCAGAACTTGACGGACTCGGGATCGCCGCCATGCTCGCCGCAGATGCCAACCTTGAGGGTGGGCCGGGTTTTGCGCCCCTTAGCAGTCGCGATTTCGATCAACGCGCCCACACCCTTCTGATCCAGCGTGGCGAACGGGTCATCCTTGAAGATGCTGTTCTTCACGTAGGCAGGGAGGAACTTGTTGATGTCGTCGCGGGAGATGCCGAAGGTGGTCTGGGTGAGGTCGTTGGTGCCGAAGCTGAAGAACTCGGCCTCCTCGGCGATCTCATCGGCGGTTAGGGCGGCGCGAGGGAGTTCGATCATGGTGCCCACCATGAAGTCGACGGTGGCGCCCTTTTCTTTGAAGACCTGTTCGGCGACATGACGGACGATGGCAGCCTGGTTGCGCATCTCTTCGATGGAACCGATGAGCGGAACCATGATCTCGAGGTGCGGATCGCCGCCCTTGCTCTTGATGGAGACAGCGGCCTCGAAGATGGCGCGGGCCTGCATTTCCGTGATCTCGGGGAAGGCGATGCCGAGACGGCAGCCGCGCAGGCCGAGCATGGGATTGGTCTCGTGCAGCTCCTGAACCCGTGCCAGCAACGGGCGCAGTTCCTTGAGCTTGGGCGAGTGAGGCTTGGTGTCCTCGAGGTGGGCGATCTCCAGCAGGAGCTCTTCGCGCTGGGGCAGGAATTCATGCAGCGGCGGGTCGAGCAGGCGGATGGTGACGGGGAGCGATTCCATGGCCTTGAACAGGCCGGCGAAGTCGGCGCGCTGCATGGGCAGGAGCTTCTTAAGTGCTTCGCGGCGTTCCTTCTCATTGGTGGCAAGGATCATGGTGCGCATATGCTCGATGCGGTCTTCCGCGAAGAACATGTGCTCCGTGCGGCAGAGGCCGATGCCCTCTGCACCGAAGGAACGGGCCCGCTTGGCATCGCGGGGGATGTCGGCGTTGGCGCGAACCTTCAGTTTGCGGTATTGATCGACCCAGCCCATGAACTTGACGAGGTCGGGATCGTCGGGTTGAACCGGAGTGGTCTGGAGCTGGCCTGCGATGACGCGGCCGGTGGTGCCGTCGATCGAGATCCAGTCGCCCTGGCGGAAGGTGTGACCCTTGACGCGCAGTTCCTTATGGGCCTCGTCGACGACGCAGTCGCCGGCGCCGGCCACGCAGCACTTGCCCATGCCGCGAGTGACGACCGCCGCATGTGAGGTCATGCCACCGCGCGAGGTGAGGATGCCGGAGGCGACTTCCATGCCCGCGATGTCTTCCGGGGTGGTTTCGCCGCGGACCAGGATGATGTCGTTGTAGGTGTGATTGGCGTGCGCCTTGACTGCATCTTCAGCGCTGAAGACGATCTGGCCGACAGCGGCGCCGGGTGAAGCCGGCAGGCCGATGGCGAGGACTTCAACCTTCGCATCCTTCTCCACCAGGCGGGGAACCAGGAAGTCGTAAATCTGGTTGGGTTCGACGCGCATGACGGCTTCTTCCTGGGTGATCAGGCCTTCGCGAACCATGTCGATGGCCACGCGGACTGCAGCCAGGCCGGTGCGCTTTCCGTTGCGGGTTTGCAGCATGTAGAGCTTGCTGTCCTGGATGGTGAACTCGAAGTCCTGCATGTCGCGATAGTGCTTTTCGAGCTTCCAGGTGATAGTGCGGAGCTGCTGGTAGGCCTTGGGCATGGCGCGCTCCAGCTCACTGATCGAAAGCGGCGTACGGATGCCGGAGACGACGTCCTCGCCCTGGGCGTTCATCAGGTACTCGCCAAAGAAGGTGTGCTCGCCGGTGGCGGGATTGCGGGTGAAGCCGACGCCGGTGCCTGAACTCTCGCCCATGTTGCCGAAGACCATGCACTGCACGTTGACGGCGGTGCCCAACCAGTCGTCGATCTTGTTGATGCGGCGATAGGTCTTGGCGCGGTCGCCATTCCAGCTGCGGAAGACGGCGTCGCGGGTCTGGACGAGCTGCTCCAGCGGCTCCTGCGGGAAGTCCCTGCCAGTCTCCTTCTTGATGAGCTTCTTGTATTCACCGACGATCTCCTTGAGCGCTTCGGCCTTGAGTTCGTAGTCGAACTTGACCTTCTCGCGGTGCTTGACGGTGTCGAAGATGTGCTCGAACTTCTTCTTGCTGATGTCGAGGACGACCGAGCCGAACATTTGGATGAGGCGTCGATAGGAGTCGTAGGCAAAGCGCGGATCCTGGCTGCGCTTACTGAGGCCTTCGACCGACTTGTCGTTGAGGCCGAGGTTGAGGATGGTGTCCATCATGCCGGGCATGGAGAACTTTGCACCGGAGCGGACGGAGACCAGCAGCGGATTTTCGGCGGCGCCGAGCTGCTGTCCCTGCAATTCCTCCAGGTGCTTGAGCGCGGTGAGCATCTCCTGATTGACCTCAGGGCTGAGGGTGCCGAGCATGTATTCGCGGCAGGCTTCGGTCTGAATGGTGAATCCGGGGGGAACGGGCAGACCGGCATTGGTCATCTCGGCGAGCCCGGCGCCCTTGCCGCCGAGCACATCCTTCATGCGTCCGTTGCCCTCGGCTTTGCCGTTGCCGAAGAAATAGACATACTTGGTGGGGGTGGAGACTGCGCTTTGCGTTCCAACCTGCGCCTTGCGCGAAACTTGCTGTGTCATTGTGACTGCTCCTTGGTAGTGCGTGAGATAGCTCCGCGGAGGCGGTCAGATAGGTGGGTGGCTGGTACGCAGGCTCAGTCGTTCGGAGTAGCAACAGAGTCGAACAGATTGAGTCGCGTGCGGGTCAAGCATCATCGGAGTCCGCCGCGCGACATTTCCTAATCGCGACTACTGTCCGCCTTTTGGCCCCATGGTTGTCTGTGCTGCGCGTCACAGAAAATGATTTTGGTCCCGGAGCAGAATTGCAGCGGGGTTGTACATCCCGGCAAATGGGATTTTGGAGTGCGCTGAGTTGAAACGAGTGCTTGCCGGGTGTTGAGGCTAGTCCGCGGAGCTGGACCCAGCGGAATGCGTTAGCGGGTCGGGTTGACCCTTCATCACAGGACAGAATGACGCGTCTTCGCTTATTGAAGGCTTAGGAATTGCTGGAGGTTGCCGGCGCCGCTGGCGATGGCCCTGGCGAGCGCGAGCTTGGCCACATTGTGGGCGAAGACACTGTTGATGACATCGAGTTCGGCCGAAGTGAGCGACTCCTGGGCTTGAACGACTTCGACATTGTCGGTGACGCCGGCGTCGAAACGCTGTCGCGTCAGATCTAGCGTCTCGCGCGTGACCTGAAGGTTGCGCTGGGCGACTTTTACCTGGCCGGTCGCTGCCTGGACGTCGAGGTACGCATTGCGTACATCGCTCTCCACTTGCCCCTTGAGGTCTTCGAGTTCCGATCGCCGTTGGGCCAGGGAAGCCTCTGCCACCTTGATGTCTCCCGAGGTGCGGCCACCCTGCCAGATGGGAACGCTGAGCGTAGCTGCGGCCGAGTACGTTGCCTTGGCCTGAGCTGGATTAGTTCCAATGGCTCCATAGTTCCCGTTGACGGAGAGCGAAGGCAGGCGCTCGTCGCGCGCGGCGGTAAGGGCATGCTCGGCCGCGCGAATCTGCGCCTGGGCCGCCTGAATGTCCGCGCGATTGGCGAAGGCCTGCAGGAGCGCAGCATCGAGGGGCAAGCTGGGCGCGGCGGCAAAAGGGACTTGATCGGTGAGCTCGTAGTTCTCATTCGGCGGGAGCCCGGTCATGCGCGCCAGCGCGATTTTTTCCTTGGCCAACTCCACTTCCAGCGAGATGACGCGCTGCTGCTGCGTGAGCTGCTCGACCTCGCTGCGGTCGACGTCGATCTGGGGAGAAAGACCGGCGGTGCGCTTCTGTTGCGTCTGCTGCAGGAGAGCGGTTGCAGTGTCCAGTTGTGCGTGCGCAGACTTGACCCGCTCCGTGGTCGCAATGACCTGCAGGTAGCCGCCGCATACCGCGAGGACGATGGCATCACGGGCATCGCGCGCGGAGAGCTGAGCGGCGTGGTAGGCGTCGCTGGACGAGCGATAGTTGTTCCATGCGGTGAAGTCGAGGACCGACTGCGAGACGCTGCCGCGCAGGTCGATGTTGTTGTAGGGACCGATGAGGGTGGGGAAGGTGAAGCCGGGGATGGGAATGTGGATTCTGAAGCCTTCGGCCGCGAGGTTGACCTGGTTGAGGGTTTCGGCGAGATAGCCGCTGGCATTGGGAAGCAGGACACTGCGGGCGATCTGCGTCTGCCCCTGTGCCTGGCGCACGGCGTTGTCGAGGCCTACACCGCCGAGGTTCGATTTGAGTCCGCGGGCGACGGCATCGCGGAGGGAGAGCTTACCGGCAAAGGGCTGGTTAGCGGCGCCGGCGGAGCTTCCGGCATAGAGTCCCTGCACCTGAACGGAGGGGTTAATGGTAGTGACGCTGTTCGTGGTGCCGGCGATGGGGGCCTCCACCGCGTTGACTGAGGCGTTGCCACCGCTGCGCCCGGAGAGCGGGATGGGGTTCGCCTGCGCGTGCTGCGACTGGGTGGATGAGGATGGTCCCTGGGCAAGAGCCGCAGTGGGGACGGCGAGGGTTCGCAGGCAAAGGAACGCTGCGGCGGCGGCTATGGAAAGGGTTGAAGTTGTCGGCGAACTTTTCATAGTGAGAATCCTTAGAGCTAAGCAAGTTGTTTGCGGAATCGCCAGATGCTGAGCGCGACCAGCACGACCGTGAACAGGAGCAGGGCGAGGAAGTTGGGCCAGAGGTCGAGGAATCCGCTCCCCTTGAGCATGCTTCCGCGGACGATAGTCGCGAAGTGATGGACCGGGTTGAGCACGGTGAGGGGTTGCAGCCATTTCGGCATGGCCTCGACCGGATTGAGCGCGCCGGACAAAGAAGAAAGCGGCGGATTGATGAAGAAGCTGGTGAGTTGCGCCTGCTGCGCGGACTTGCTGAACGTGGCGATGACGGTGCCAATGCTGATGCCGGAAAGAATGCACATGGAGCCGGCACCGAGCAGAAGCAGGAAGCCGCCGTGAAAGGGAACCCCGAAGACGAAGCGGATGACGCCGATGGCAACGATCATCATCAGGGAGAGCAGCAGGAAGAGCGGGGCAATTTTGGCAACGATGATCTCCGTGGTGCTGGAAGGCGACATGAGCAACTGCTCGATGGTGCCGGCTTCGCGCTCGCGCACCATGGCGGCGGACGAGACCAGGGAGCTGTTGAGAATGAGCAGCAGACCAAGGACGCCGGTGACAATGAACCAAGAATCGACCAGACCGGGATTGAAGAGAAACGCGGGGTTGAGCTGCACCTGGCCGCGGCGAGCGAGGTCCGGCGCTTCGGTCTGGATGGCCTGGACGTGAATTCCTTGGCTGCTCAAGCCGCTGTTGTAGCTCTGGATGACGCCTTGCGCGTAGGCCCGGCTGATGGTCGCAGTGTTGGCGTTGGTGGCATTGAGCAGAAACTGGACGGTGGTGGGACGCTTGCGGGCGAGGTCACGCGCGTAGTCGTATGGGATAACCACGCCGGCATCGGCGTTGCCGCGGCTGACGGCGTCCCCGAGCTGGTCCACCGAGGCGTAGTAGCCGGCGAGTTGGAAGCTCTTGCTCTGGGTGAGGGTCGCGATCAACTCGCGGCTCTCGGGCGTGCGGCTGTCGTCGACGACAGCGAGGCGCACGTTGGTGACGTTGGCGCTGAGGGCAAAGCCGAAGAGCGTCAACTGCAGGACCGGCGGGAGAATAAGCGAGATCTGCAGCCGGCGATCGCGCAGGATCTGGTTGAACTCCTTCTTGATGAGGGCGCGGATGCGGTAGTTGAACAGGCGGCCGAAGTAGTTCCTCATGCGTTCACCTGCATCTTCCGCATGCCGCGCCAGGCCAAGGTGTAAAAGATGGCGCCGATGACGCCGATGACGGCGACCTTGTACCAGACAGCCGGCCAACCGCCTCCCTGCAGGAGAGCATCGCGAACGATCTCGATGTAGTAGCGGCCCCAGACGAAGTTGGAGATCCAGCGCAGTTCGACGGGGATGTTCTGGATGGGGAAGATGAGGCCGGAGAGCAGGAAGACGAGCAGGAATCCGCCGAGGGCTACTGCCTGGAGGGCCGCTGCCTGGTTGGGGATGATCGCGCCGACCATGGTTCCGAACGACGCGACGCAAAAGGCGTAGAGGAGGGTCGCGACGATGAAGGGTGTCGGATCTCCGGCAAAGGTCAGGCCGAAGTAGGTGAACAGAATGGCGGAATTGACCAGGGCCTCCGCGAGCGCCACGGCCATGAACGCGATGATCTTGCCGAGCAAGAACTCGTATGCGGAGATGCTGGATACGTAGACCTGGAGGATGGTCTTCTGCTCGCCTTCCTTGGCCATGGCGAGGGCCGCAAGCAGCGGCGGGAACATGGAGAGGCCGAGCACAAAGACTCCCGGGCCATAAAACTTTTGCGAGGAAAGGCCAGGGTTGTACCACAGGCGAATGGCGGTCTGCACCGGGGCGGTTCCCGCGGTGATCTGCTGGTTGTAGGCGCTGGTGACCTGGGTGGCGTAGCCGGAGACAAGCTTGGCGGTGTTTGCGTCGGAGGCGTCCATCATGATCTGGACTGGCGAGTTGACGCCGCGGGCGAGATCGCGGCCAAAGTGCGGCGGGATGATCAGCACGGCTCGCGCTGTGTTGGAGATGAGCGCGTCGTCGGCCGATTTATTCACCGGCCAGACCACGATATGAAAGGTCATCGAGGCGCGGAAGGCGTCGATGAAATTGTTGGATGCCGAAGAGCCGTCGAAATCCTGCACGACGATGGGTAGCTCATTCACGGTAAGCGATAGGGCTACGCTCAACAGCACGAGGAGAACCACAGGCAGCGCCAGCGCGAGCGCAAGCGTGCGCCAGTCGCGGACGATCTGGGTGAGTTCTTTACGTGCCTGCGCAATGATTCGTCTCATACCTGCTCCTCACTTCTCAATGAAGCTCTTGCCTTGTAGGCGTGCCTTCTCGACGGTGGTGATAAACACGTCCTCGAGCGAGAAGCGGGCTTCGCGGGCACTGACGAGATGGAGGCCGTTCTCTTCCAGCTGCCTGGTGGTCTGCTGAATTGCGGTAGCGGGCGCCTCTTCTGTGATGAGGTGAAGGTGCTCGCCGAAGAGCGAGACCCGCCAGCCGTCAGTGCCGCTCTTGAGCAAGTCCGCCGCGCGTTGGGGCTCGTCGACGACGAACTCGATCAGGTGGCCGGACTGCTGGGCTTTGATCCCGGTGGGCGTGCCCTCGGCGACTAACTCGCCAGCGACCATCAGTCCCAGGCGGTTGCACTGCTCGGCTTCCTCGAGATAGTGCGTGGTGACGAGGATGGCCGCGCCCGAGTCGGCCAGGCGATTGATCATGGTCCAGAACGCGCGCCGGGCCAGTGGATCGACGCCGGAGGTGGGCTCGTCGAGAAAGAGTATGTCGGGTTCGTGCATGATGGCAGCGCCAAAGGCCACGCGCTGCTTCCAGCCTCCGGGGAGGCTGCCGGTGATCTGGTCCTCTTTCCCTCGAGGCCGGAGAATGCGAGTACCCAGCGAATCTTCTCTTCGCGCTCCCCCTCCGGAACGCCGTAGACGCCGGCAAAGAAGTCGAGGTTTTGACGAATCGATAGGTCGTCGTACAACGAGAACTTCTGCGACATATACCCGATGCGCTTAAGTACCTTTGCGGACCGGAGATTCTTCGTGGTCCCAGCCAGTTCCACGGTTCCACTGGTTGCTTCCAGCAGACCGCAGAGCATGCGGATGGTGGTGGTCTTGCCTGCGCCATTTGCGCCCAGCAAGCCGTAGACTTCGCCGTTGCGAATCTGCAGGCTAACGTTTTTGACCGCAGTGAAGTCGCCGAATTGCTTAATCGAGATGGGTCGCACCGACCGCGATGCTACCGCGCAGGCCACTGTGATTCTCGGCTGCGGGAAACTCGGCCGTGGCCGGTTTTTCACCGAGCGACCGCAGTTTCGCGACAAAGACATTCTCGAGCGTAGGATCGTCGACGCGCATCTCGTCGATGGTTACGCCGGAGTTTTCCAGGCCTTTGCGGATCGCGGGCTGCACTTCGTCCGGATCGTGAACCAACAGGTCGAGACGATCGCCGAACCGTTGCACGTCCAGAATGTCCACGTGCGATGCTATCAGCTTGGAGAGGATGGTTTCGGTCTTGCGCAGGTCCGATGTGCGCAGCTCAAGCCGTCGCGTGCCCAAGGCTGCACGGAGCTCTCGGGGCGTTCCAATGTGGAGGAACTGGCCCTGGTGCATGAACGCGATGCGATTGCAGCGCTCGGCCTCGTCCAGATATGGCGTAGCGACGAGGATGGTGAGTCCTTCGGCAGAGAGATGGGCGAGGGCGTCCCAGAACTCGCGCCGGGAGACGGGATCGACGCCGGTGGTGGGTTCGTCGAGCAACAGGACACGAGGCTGGGGAACGAGAGCGCAGATGAGCGAGAGCTTCTGCCGCATGCCGCCGCTGAGCTTGCCGGCAAGCCGATTGGCGAAACGGTCCATATCGAACATGCGCAGATACTGGTTGCCGCGTTCGAGGATTGCCTGAGGCTCAATGCGGCGCAGGTCGCCGCTGTAGCGGATGTTTTCCGCGACGGTGAGGTCGGGGTAGAGGCTGAAGGTCTGGGTGAGATAGCCGGTCTGGGAGCGCATCTCGCGCGCCGGGCGGCCAAAGATGTTGACGCCTCCGGAGGTTGCTTCCATAACCCCGGCGAGAATCTGGAAGGTCGAGGTCTTGCCCGCGCCATCCGGACCGATGAGTCCGAAGATTTCGCGTTGCTGGACGGCAAAGTCGACGCCGCGCACCGCCTCGACCTGGCCATAACTCTTGGCCAGGCTGCGCACGTCAATCGCGGGAAGTTCATCTCTGTTCCGTGCGACCGCAACATCCCGATCTGGAGTGGCAGTGATCATTAATGTGCGGCCTTGGGCCACTTGTCGCCCTGCACGAGGATTTCGCCATCGACGGGCATTCCTGGCTTGGCATAGCCGAAGCCCGTTTTCAACTGCAGCTTCACACCCACGACCTGCTTGACGCGGTCACTTTGGAAGTAGGTGTTTTCCGGCGTGAAGGTCTCCTGGGGATCAATTCTGGAGACGTAAGCGTCGATGGGTTGCTTTGGGTTCGAGTCAAGGAAGACGTGCGCAGGTTGACCGAGTTTGACCTCGCCGATCTGGCCTTCCGGAATAAAGCCGCGTAGATAGACCTTGGTCAGATCCAGCAGCGTGATGATGGCGGTTCCCGCCGTCACCATCTCGCCGGGCTCTGCTGCGCGTGTCACGACGGTTCCGGTGAAGGGCGCACGGATGACGAGGTCCTGGCGATTGTCTTCGGCTTCGGCTAGGTCGGCCTGGGCCTGCTGTGTCTGCGCGGTTGCGCCCGCTACCTCAGCCTGCTGCTGGGCAATCTGACTTCGCACCAGGGCAACCTGCGACTCGTGAATGCTGGGGTTGGAGAGCATTCCCTGGGCCGTAGTGAGTTCCGCCTGGGCCGCCTCCACCCGGCGTTGCGATGCGGCTACCGCGGCAGCCTGCTGATCGGCGGTGGCTGCCGCCTGCAAGCCCTGCTGCTCCGAGACTGCACCGGACTTGGCCAGCCGTCCATAGGCATCTTTGTTGAACGCCGCGATCTTGTAGGCCGCTTGTTGCTGGGCGAGATCGGACTGCGCGGCCGCCAGATCGGCTTCGGCCTGCTTGACATGGCCTTCGGTATCGAGCTTGGATTGCCCCACCTGGAGCCGGCTTTGCAGCAACTGCTGCTGCAGGGTGGCGATCTGCGCGCGCGCGGCCTGACCCTTGGCGTCAGCCTGCGCCAACGCGGCACGGGCCTGGTCCTCACGCGCGCGAATCTGTGCATCGTCGAGGATGGCAATTGGGTCCCCGGCGTTGACGCTGTCGCCCTCACGCACGGTGACCTGCAGAATACGGCCGGTGGTCTTGGAGGCGACCGCTGAATCGTCCCCTTCGATGCGGCCGCTGACGGCAACGATGCTGGCCGGCAGCGCGGGCGTAGAGAAGAAGACCTTCCATACAATCACGGCCACTGCAATCAGGACGACCATTGCGGCGATGATGGTGACTTTGCGGCGGCGCTGGCCGCCCGCAATTGAGGCTTCGTCAGGCGTATCGGGCCTGGTGCTGACAGCGGGCTTCGGCGTGGTGCTCTGCTCGGCCGGTTGCGGCGGAGTCAGGGGCGTGGATGGTGTCATTTGCTTGCCCTCGGTGGAATTGCTGGGGTGCCATTTGCGTGTGCAGCGAATGGGTTGGAACGGAACTGATGGATGTAGGAAAGGGAAAAATCTGCAATATGGTCGGCGATGCGATCCACCTGCGCCGGCGTCATCTTCAGGTCCGGCCAGACGCCCTCCAGCAGAGGAATGGCCAGGATATAGACCAGGATTTGCCCCATCACGCTGAAGGCGCAAAGACGGGTTTTGTCGTCGTCGGGAGGCAAGCCGATCATTCCGCCGATCAGTTCCAGCAGGCGTTGAAAGAGCGGACGGCCAATCTTGTTCACGAGGCGGCGCAGTGCCGGGGTGGGCTGGGCGAGCTCGTGGACCAAAATGCGAAAGTGCCAGTCAGGCTGATTGCGCCGGCAGATGCTGTTGAGTCGCGCCCGAATGACCGCCCGCAGTATGTCTTCGGGAGGTGCGTGCTGGTCGAGGGCGGAGCGAATGCCTTCCAACTCGGCGGCCTGCATGGATTGCTGCACGACCATGGTGTAAAGGCCCAGCTTGTCGCCGAAGTGATAGTTGACCGCGGCGACATTGGCGCGTGCGGCGACGCAGATTTCACGTATGGTGGCGGCGCGATAGCCGCGGTCGGCGAAGATGCGTCCGGCAACGTCGAGCAGCTTGTCGCGAGTGGGCTCGGAGGTCGCGGGCCGGCGCCTGAGCGGCTTCTTGAGGTTAAGTTGTGGGCGGGCGCTGCTCATATTCAAACACAAGTATGAAACACCAATTTGAATTTGTCAAACAAGTGTTTTGATTATGTCAACTACGGTATTTGATCCGGGGATCGGCTGAAGCCGCGATAAGCCAACTGCAAAAGCAAATGACAAGCGATGGCGGGGCCCGTAGTATTTCGAGGCAGGAGCGAAGCCGATGACGGTGAAGAGTGAAGAAATGGGAAGCTGGATGACGAGACGCGAGGTTCTGGCCCAGGCGGCGATGGGAGCGGTGGTGGTATCGGTCGAGCCCTTGGTGAGGCGGGCGCAGGTTTTAGTCGCACAGAGCAACCAGGTGCGATCGCGGGAGAGTTTCGATTTCGGCTGGAAGTTTCTTGCGGGGGACGCCGCCGGGGCGCAGATGCCGGGGTTTGCAGACGCCAGCTGGCGCGATGTGGACCTGCCGCATGACTGGAGCATCGAGGGGCTGGCAGATCCGAACGCGCCGAGCGGCGGGTCAGGCGCATACCTGCCCACCGGGATTGGGTGGTATCGGAAGAAGTTTCACGTGCCTGCCGAGGACCGCGAGCGGGTTGCGGTGCTGGAGTTCGACGGCGTGTATCAGAACAGCGAAGTTTGGATCAACGGACAGTATCTGGGTCTGCGGCCATACGGGTTTGTGCCGTTCGCATACGCGCTGGCGCCTCATCTGAACTATGGCGGCGAGAATGTGATTGCGGTGAAGGTGGACAACTCGCGGCAGACGAACTGCCGCTGGTACTCCGGCTCGGGGATAACCCGGCACACGTGGCTGCTGAAGACGAACCCGCTGCGGGTGGCGTATTGGGGGACGTTTGTGACGACGCCTCGCGTGGCCAAGGATGGGGCAGTGGTTGAAGTGAAGACACGCGTTGCGAACAGTACGAAAACGAGCGCGGAGTGCAAGCTGACCACCACAATCTGGGACGTCGATGGAAAACCTGTTCGCGGAGCGGACGTCTCGCAAACGATTGTGGCTGGTGGAGACTATGAATTTGTTCAACAAATTGCGGTTGACAAACCGAACCTGTGGTCGCCTTCGAACCCATATCTTTACCAGGTTCGCAGCGAAGTGCATGAGGATTCACAAGCTGCAAACGATGTGTACTGGACGCCGTTTGGAATTCGCGAGGCGAGCTTCGACGCCAAACGCGGGTTCCTGCTGAATGGCGAGCACGTGAAGCTGAATGGAGCGTGCATCCACCAGGAGGCGGGCTGCGTGGGGTCGGCGGTGCCGGAACGGATGTGGGAACGGCGGCTGGCGCTGCTGCGGGAGATGGGCTGCAACGCGATCCGGACCAGCCACAATCCGTATCCCGCGGAGTTTCTGGATCTCTGCGACCGGATGGGATTTCTGGTGATGAACGAGGCCTTCGACGAGTGGCGGTATGCCAAGGGGATCAAGAGCGGATATCACCTGTACTTCGACGAGTGGTACGAGCGCGACCTGACGAACTTCATTCTTCGCGACCGGAACCATCCTTCGGTGGTGCTGTGGAGCGCGGGCAACGAGGTTCCTGACCAGCAGGCGGCGGACGGCGCGGAGACGCTGCGCAAGCTGCTGAAGGTGTTCCACTCAATGGACCCGACGCGGCCGGTGACAGTGGCATGCGACCACATTGGGTCAGAGCCGGCGACGGAAACGGTGAAGCCGGAGTTTCTGGCGCAGCTGGATGTCGTTGGCTACAACTATGTGGACCGCTGGCGGGAACGCGCGCAGTTGTACTACAGCATCGATCACGATGCGTTCCCGGAGCGGCCGGTGGTTGGGACCGAGAGCGGCGGGATGGGCGGGACCCGCGGCGACTATCGCGGATTGGTTGGTGCGCTGCCGGCTGCTGCTGTGGATGCTCCAGCGGCGGGCGCTGCAGCGCAGGCGTTCCGGATGATGGGCGGTATCGGCCGGGCGATTGATACGGAGCAGTTGTGGAAGTTTGTGGGAGCGTACGACTACGTTTCCGGCGACTTCATGTGGACGGGCATCGACTACCTGGGCGAGGCGCGTTGGCCGGCGAAGGCGGCGACGTCGGGAGCGATTGATACGTGCGGGTTCAGGAAGGACGGCTTCTACTTCTACCAGAGTCAGTGGACCAAGGCGCCGATGGCGCATGTGTTTCCGCACTGGAACTGGAAGGGCAGGGAAGGCCAGTTCCTTCCGGTGATGTGCTACACGAATTGCGACACGGCGGAGCTCTTCCTCAACGGGCGGTCAGTCGGCGTGCGTGGGTATGAGTTTCCCCGTTACGGGATGCAGGGGCGATACGGCAATGTTGCGCCGCGGGACCGCGCGCTGCGGACAACCGCCGACCTGCACCTGGCGTGGGATGTGCCCTATGAGCCGGGGACGCTGAAGGTGGTGGGGACGAAGGACGGAGTGGCGGTGGTGACGGCGGAGGTCTCGACCACGGGCGAACCGGCGTCAATCCGGTTGACGGCGGACCGGACGAAGATCAACGCGGACCGGCGGGATGTTGCCCACCTGATGGTTGAGGTTCTGGACGAGCAGGGGAGGGTGGTGCCGGTGGCGGAGAACGAGATTACGTTCGACGTGCAGGGCGAAGGGAAGCTGATTGGCGTGGACAATGGGAACCCGCAGAGCCACGACAGCTACAAGACAAACCGCTGCAAGGCGTTCAATGGGCTGTGCCTGGCGGTGGTGCAGGCGACGGCGAAGGCGGGGAGCATCCGGATTGCGGCATCGGCGGCGGGCTTGCAGGCGGCTGCGGTTACGGTGGTTGCCGGAGGTTGATGGGGCGACGGCGTGGAGGGTGGGGCCAATGCATGCGCTGGCGCGGGTTGAAGGGCTCGAGGTTGGCTAATTTCTGCATGGTGGCTCCTCCCCCCCCGGGGGGGGTATATCTACCTAAGTGGCTGATAAATGAATGTGATGCGTGTTTGTATATACGGCGCGTGTATACTTTTCAGGTTCGAGGTTCGAGGTTCGAGGGAACAGGAAGTGCTGGTTAAATGCGGAGGCCCGGCGATGGTTCGCCGGGCCTGTTTGGTGGATTCTTCTTCTGTTTAATCTCTACTCCTTAATGATACCAACCGGGGCAAAACTCAACTGTACTTTTGCGAGAATTTTGATGGGGTTTGGATTGTGAATTGAGGACGGGTTTTGCACAGAAGGAGGGGGTTGACGTCATTTTTGCGGTGGGGTGAGAAAGCGAATCACAGAGAGCACGGAGAAGGGTGCGGTTTCGTTTTGTAGCTATCAGCTATCAGCTATCAACTATCGGCTGTCGGCTGTCGGCTGTCAGCTGTCGGCTGTCGGCTGTCGGCTTGGGGTGCGACTGACCAGGTTGAACGAGGCGCCCGGGGACGGGCCTATTGGGGGTGAGGGAGCTTGCCTTTGGGGAAGTGGTAGGCGGCGCCGATGGTGATGACGCTGGGGTGGAGGGTGCCGAGGGGGAATGACATCCAGTTTTGATACTCGTAGTCGCCGCGCAGGTTGATGCGGTCGGTGATGCGGATGTCGGCGCCGCCGCCGAAGGTGTAGATGTTGTAGGCGATGTTGGCGAGGTTGTGGTTGAAGTTGTAGACGCCGCGCCCGTAGAAGATCTTGGCGTAGGGGGTGAGGCGCCCACGGGTGAAGAAGACGCGCGGGCCGATTTCGAAGGTGGTTTCGTGGACGGTGGAATCCTGGGATGAGATGACGCGGTGGAAGTCGAATTCGCCGCCCCAGTGGGGGCGCATGGCGAAGTCGGTATAGCCGGTTTCGCCGAACAGCTTGATGGGGATGAAGTTATAGGCGGAGTGGGCGATGGTGAAGCCGCCGCCGAACTGGAGGTCGCCGATGCGGCTGGCGGTGGGCAGCGATTGCGCACCTGCGGGCAGCGCGGCGAAGGCAGATGCTGCGAAAAGAGTTGCAGCCGCGAGACACCTGTTGATGATTCGGCGTAACCGGCGCCCGCGGTCAGGCAACGACCCGACGTTCATCCTTCTCTCCTAACCCCTGGGATAGACGCTCCCATTCCGATGCCGTTTACACGGCTGGGCCAGAGTATCATCGCAGACGCCGGTACGGGCCATATATGTGGCGGGAATGGAGTAGCGCGCGTGGGGAGCGGAATTAACCCGACTTTTGCGGGGCTGCGATGTAAACTGTTGTGCATTCAACCGGGTCTGATGTATCACTGGCTAACTGCTATGGGTAGGTTCTCCGTTCTGATCGCGATGTTCGGGCTAGGGATAGGGGCCACGGCAGCAGCCGGTCAAGCCTGTGTGGGGTTGCAATGCCAGCAGACGACCTGCCCGGGCAATTCGACGACCTCGATCAGCGGAATTGTGTACGCGCCGAATAGCACCGACCCGCTGCCAAACGTGACCGTGTACATTCCGAATGCGCCGGTGGACGCCTTTACGCCGGGGGTGAGCTGCCCGGCGGTCGGCGCGCCGCCGGCGGGATCGCCGCTGGTAGGCACGGAATCGAATGTGGATGGCAGCTTCAACATCATCGATGTCCCGGTGGGGGTGAATATTCCGCTGGTGATTGTGTCTGGCCGATGGCGGCGGCAGTTGGTGATCCCGGCGACGACGGCGTGCCAGAATACAGCGCTGCCGGCGAGCTTTGCGGTGATGCCGTCGAACCAGAGCCAGGGAGACATTCCGAAGATTGCGATTGCCACGGGCTCGGCGGACCCGGTGGAGTGCGTGCTGCTGAAGATGGGGATGAGCCCGGCGGAGTTCACCGATCCCAGCGGAACTGGGCGGATCAACATTTACGGGGGAGGCGGCGCGCCGGGATCCGGCGTGACGATTGATGCGGGCACGCCGACGCAGGCGTCGCTGATAGGGAACCAGGCAACGCTGAATCAGTACGACTTGCTGATGCTTCCCTGCGAAGGCGGTGACTATACGAAGCCGGCGCAGGAGCAGGCGAACCTAGTGAGCTTTGCCAACGCAGGCGGGCGAGTCTACTCGAGCCACTACAGCTATAGCTGGATGTGGCAGAATGTTCCGTTCAACGGCGTAGCCGACTGGGCCGGAACTACGATCACCGATCCCCCGAACGGGAACGCGACGGTGAACACGGGTTTCTCGGCAGGGCAGACGCTGAGCACGTGGCTGCAGGAGGTTGGCGCCAGTACGACCCCTGGCCAGATGGCGCTGAATACGCTGCGAGAAGACCAAACCGGAGTGAATCCGCCGACGGAGACGTGGCTGACCCTGGACAGTCCGAGCGTAGCGATGCAATTTGTGTGGGATACGCCAATCGGTGCTCCGGCTGGGCAGCAGTGCGGACGGGTGTTGTACAACGAGTACCATGTCGAGACTTCGAGCTTTGGGACTTTCGCCAACGAAGTGAGCGGTTGTTCTCCGTCGGGGGGCATGTCTCCGCAGGAGAAGCTGCTGGAGTACATGCTGTTTGAGTTGACGGCAGAAGGCGGCCAGCCGACGCTGAATCCGACGAGCCAGGATTTTGGGTCGGAGGCGGTGGGGTATACCAGCCCGACACAGACGTTTACCTGGACGAACAACTCGAGCTTTACGTATCAGATTTCCGGGGCGGCGGCGAGCGGGGACTTCAGCGTGGTGAGCAACAACTGCGGCTCGGTGGCAGGCGGGGCGAGTTGCCAGATTGTGGTGAACTTTACGCCGACCGCGCTGGGTGCGCGCAGCGGCACGCTGACGGTGTCGTCGTCGAGCAATCAGTTGAGCGCGAACCTGACGGGGACGGGAACGCCGGGCTTCAGCATGACGCCGACCAGCTTCAGCTTTGGCAGCCTGGATGTGGGGAACCACGCGGCGCAGACGTTTACGCTGACCAGCACAGCTGGGGGGCCGCTGCCGGTGCCACCGTTTGTGACGACCGGGCAGTATTCCGTGAATGCGTCGGCGTGCGGCGGCAGCGTGGCTGCGGGTGCGAATTGCACGGTGACGGTGAACTTCCTGCCGACGGCGACGGGGCCGCAGAGTGGAACGCTGGGGGTGAATTCGACCAGCTTGCTGTATAGCGGCCTGACCGGAACGATGACGGGGAACGGCATCGACTTTGCGGTGGTGCTGAATCCGGCCTCGGGACACGTGGTGGCGGGGGACGGTACGAGCACGACCGCGACGCTGACGCCGCTGGCGGGCTTTGCGGCGCCGGTGTCCGTGACTTGCGTGGTGGCGACGGCGGCGACAGCATCGAGTTGTAACCTGCCAACGACTCCGGAGACGCCTCCGGCTTCGCTGACGGTGAACCTGATGACGACGTCGCAGTACACGGTGATCGGCTACGGCGGATTGGGCGGCGGAGGCTGGCTGTGGCTGGTCGCGGTGGGAAGCGGGTGGCTGCTGTGGCGGAAACGCAAGGGCGCCAATGCGCTGATGCGGTCGGGCCTGGCGATGGCGGTGCTGGCGGCGATTGGGCTGGCGCTGAGCGGCTGCTCAGGGAAACTGCCGACGCAGAATTCCGCGTACACCGGGCCGGGGACTTATACGGTGACCGTGACGGCGACGGATGGATTCCTGGTGCATTCGGCTACGTATACGTTGACCGTTACGGCGAATTAGACGCGGCGCCTGCGGCTTCCTGTCAGTGGGATGGTTAGGCCCGGGGGTAACACCCGTGGTTTGTGGCCCGTTTACCGCGGCCTGACGGACCGCTGCACATCCGGGAAAACAGCGGCGTGAGATTCTCAATGCGTTCCGGGGCCGCTGCTTATCAGGAAGGCAGCGGCGGGTTTCGTCCAGCGACGAGTAGCGTGGTTGCCATTTGTGATGGCGTTGGTGGACAATCTCGCGTGGCTGGTTCGACCACTCTGAAGGTTACGAATGAGCAGACGGGGGACGCGGCGAAAAGGCCGGCGCAACTCCATCAAAAAAAATATGCAAGCAGAGGCGAAGGGGGCCTGACGACTATGAAGTGTGTGCGCTTGTTGTCTTTCGTGGTCGTGCTGATGGGCGCGATGCTGGTGCTGCCGGCGCGTGCCCAGGACCCGCTGGAGCAGAAGATTGGGCCGCCGCCGCCGGCGAATCAGCCGGGCTTGTTGTTCTACCTCTCGGGCGATAAGAGCTTCAACGCGGACTATGCGGCTGGAGGTGTGGTCGAGCCGAATTACCAGTCGGACGTGAGGATTCTGCCGGGCGGGGCGAAGGGTGGGTACATCCAGTGCGGGAATAACCAGCTGCTTTCCTACTGGGCTCCGGGAAACATCTATGCGCAGCGGGGGACGCTTTCGTTTTATTGGCGGTCGCGCGATCCGGTGGACGAGACGGAGTTTCCGGTTTTCCGGGTGGGGTATGCCGACCATTCGAGCTGGGACCAGGTGTGGCTGCGGATCGATTACAACGGGCATGGGTTCGATGCGTTTGTTACCGATGTGAATCTGGGACGGACGCGGGTGTCGTACACCATGCCGGACTTTCCTAAGCCGGACCAGTGGGTGAACCTGACACTGACGTGGGATGAGACGACGGGGATCCGGTTCTACGTGAACGGCAAGCTAGCGGCGGAGAAGGCGGCCACGGGGATGTTCGATGCGGCGCTGGATCAGTTTGGGCCGCACTCGCGCATTATCGGGCCGACCGGCGTGGAAAGCAGTTACAACTATGACCGCGGCGGGGATATTGACGAGCTAAGGATTTACGACCGGGCGCTCTCGGACGAAAATGTGGCCGAGTTGGCGAAGGGGGAAACGCCTACGGACATTCCGGCGCCGGCGCGGAGCCTGGCGAATGCCGACACGTTGAAGGAGTGGTGGTTCCACTACGGTTGGAACCGACCGGGGGAAGTGCCTACGCCGCTGACGACCGCCACCACGGTGGTGCGCAAGGTGCAGATCAATGATGCGTACGATATCGGGCGCTGGTGGTATCGCGCGATTGATGGGATTCCGGAGACGACGTGGCCGGGCGTGTATAACCGCTCGCGGCTGGTGGGGCGGTGGGATTATTTTCAGCTGCCGGATTGGGATTGCTATGCGATCTCGGGCAAGACGGTGACGTTCCTGATGCCGGAGGAGCCATGGAACCACCTGGAATTCAGCGGTGGAGCTTTTGGCAAGATGGACCTGCTGACGCCGGATGTTTCCGAGGACCAGGTGCGGCGGGCCGGGCTGGACGGGACGATGCTGCCGGCGAGGACTCTGTTCGAGCGACCCAGCGGACAGGAGACGACCATCCACGATTTTGCGACGCCGATAACGGGCGGGAAGCTGCGGTTCACGAACGTGGAACAGGAGACGCCGATTAGCGAGTTTTCCGCGTACTACGTGCATCCGGGGAATCCGCCGGAAGGGACGGTGCAGTTGCGATACAGGATCGCGGCGAGCAATGGGGTGGAAGAAAATCCGAGTGTGGCGCCGTTAGTCAACTTCATTCATGATCGCTATCCAGCGGATGAACGTACGGTGATGCTGGGTGCGCCGGGCGGAGCCGGGGGTGGTGGCGGCGGACGGCGGGGAGCAGGGGCAGGCGCCCGGGGGAGAGCAGTGACGGGCGGCGACGAGAGCGCCCACGCGATGCCGATTGTGCACATTATCATTCCTGCGGATTTCCGGGGGTTGCCGGCGACTACGACGCATGTGCCTTCCTACACGTGGGACGACATTGGTGCGGGCCTGGATGGCATTGCGCTCGATCTGCCGGCGCTGAATATGAAGCCCACGCACGGCGATTCTATTGCGATGAATATTGAAGTGAGGGACCCTCTATGGCCGATGCGCGACATGCTGAATTTCACCTTCAGCGTGAAGCCCGGGGAGCCGCACACGCTTTGGCTGGACACGCGGGACCGCATCCTGCCGAACGACAAGAGCCTGCTGATCACGATCGCTTCGGCGAGCGCGGAGTTCAACGCCAACGCCCTGGAAGGCGCGTCAGTGCGGCTGATCTTCAAGCCGTACAAAGACGCGGTTCCGGAGCATGTTGCGGACCGGCTGGCGGAGGTGCGTGACAACTTCTCCAACATGACGGAGGAGCATGTGAACACCCGCCGGCTGAATACGTACAACCGCTTCTATGCGGACATTACCGACCTGCTGCGGGTGGATCCGACCAATGAGCTGGGGCGCAAGTATTGGCACGAATGGAATCCGGAGACGCTGACGCCCGACTATACCCAGCCGACGATACCGGCGGGCGTGCCTGCGTGGGCATACCTGCAGGCAAAGGATGTGGACTACTTCCAGCGCATTGCGGATTTCTACATGGATAAGCGGCAGGCCTGGGACGGCGAATTCGGCGGAGGCCTGGGAGATGACAGCGACTTTACGAACCTATTTCCGTCGCTGGCGTTTATGGGGACGGAGCCGGAGAAGTTGAAGAAGTCGCTCTCCAGGGAACTGGAGGAGATGTACGAGAACAAGATGTGGACCAACGGACTGGCGACGGGGCAATATGACGAGCTGCACTCGTACGAAGACGGGATTAATGTGCTGGGCCAGTCGATGATGATGGACTTCGGCAATCCGAAGGACCTGGAACGCGCGATGCTGACGGCGAAGCGGCTGGAAGATCTGACCGGCATCAATGCGGCGGGACACCGGCACATCCGGTCGGCGTACTTCAGCGGCACGAAGATGGCGACGGGCGGCGTATGGGGATGGACGAAAGCGCGCGGCTACATGGACTTTCATCCGGCGCTGGATCTGGTGCTGTTCAACGGGGCGCCGGAGACGCGCAAGATGGTGCTGGAGACGGTCGATGGCATGCTGGCACACCGCAAGCAGGATGCGAGCGGCAGGTGGGTGACGCGCACCGACATCAACTTTAAGACGGATGTGGACCTACCCGGCGGCGACAGCACACCCGACTTCATGTTCTGGGCGGCGTACAAGTGGACCGGCGATAAGAAATACGTGGCACCGTTTATGGACGCGGGGCCGTCGGCGCTGGCGAATATCAGCTCCGATGCGCTGGATACGCTGGGGCTGCGGGATATGTGGGGCAAGCAGGTGGTGGCGGCAGCGGGGGCTCCTTCGACAAGCAAAGTGGCGGTCACGGCGGCGCAGTCGACGACCGGATCGGCAGAGACGTTTGCGTGGCAGGTGAGCGGCGACACGCGGTATCTGGACCGGCTGTACTCCGCGCAACTGGAGGCGGAGGCGAACCGGGAGTGGATCAATACGGAAGGCAGCTTGTGGATTGATCGCGTGACCGACTCGGCGGGGCCGATGTTCGTGAACACGGAGCTGCAGCGCGCGCGGTTTGGCGGCGTGGCGCTGGTGCGCAACCATATCTACCCGGGCAATGCGGTGAGCTGGCGATTTATGGCGCCGGCCACGCCGAGCAGTGTGGGGATTTTGATCCCGGAGGCGACGGCAGACCACATCAAGATCATGGTGTA
Source organism: uncultured Acidobacteriaceae bacterium (assembly GCA_963764735.1). GTDB lineage: Bacteria > Acidobacteriota > Terriglobia > Terriglobales > Acidobacteriaceae > Edaphobacter. Next base: position 1,238,171 of record CAVXTS010000002.1, on the reverse strand, counting down.
CAACCTGGATGCTGCGCCGGTGGCAGCTGAGATGACGGGCTGGGAGATTGATCCGGGCAAGTGGGAGATCACCCAGGGCACGCGGGGCGATGCCGATACGGACCCGATCGAGAACGTGACCACGCGGACCGAGGAGTTTGAACGTAGCCGCAGCGTTGAAGTCACTTTTGCTCCGCATACCACTACGGTGCTGGAGCTGAAACTGGTGGAGAAGGGCGTGCCGTACTGGTTGCGGCCGGACCTGGGCATCAGCGCGGACGACGTGAAGGTGGATGGCAACCGCATGAAGGTTACCGTGCACAGTTTGGGCTCAGTGGACGCGCCCGCGGCCAAGGTGGTGCTGCGCGATCGCACGGGCAAAGTGCTGGTGAGCGCAAATGCGGCGCCGCTGAAGGCGCCTCTGGATCTGGTCCCGAAGACGGAGGTGGTGTCGCTGCCGCTGGCGCCCGGCGCCGACTGGAAGGGCGGAAGCGTTACCATCGAAATGAGCGGGAAGCTGCCGGAGATTACGCAGATGAACAACCGCGTGCAGTTCTGATCGGGGCGGCGGGCAGTTGCGAAGGTTGCGTCTCGACGGAGAAGTTGGCCTCAGCGGCTAAAGCCGAACAGGAGGCGTGATATTCTCGGCACGGCTGAAGCCGTGCCCGAGGGTGATGAAAAAGGCGGCTCAGCGCAGGAAAGCAGACCTCAGGGGCTAAAGCCCGGCTGATTCTGTGGCTCTTATGGCACGGATAAATCCGTGCCCTTAACGAAAAAGCGCATTTGTCAACATTCTCCGGCACGGCTGAAGCCGTGCCCTTAACAAGACGGGCCTTTGGGCGGCATTCGTAGTTGATTCTGTCCTGCTGTTCACGGCTCAAAACAAAGGAAGATTCATGTCATCGAACGCGATTCAAGTCATCCCTTCCAACGCAGAGGGGATGTCGACGCCGGAGCCGGGACTTCGGCGCCAGGTAATGTCCTACAGCCCCGCCATGATGCTGGTGCGGCACACGATGAAGAGAGGCTGGGTGGGCGCGCGGCACAGCCATGCGCACGAGCAGATGGTGTATGTCGTCAGCGGGGGAATTCGGTTCGAGTCTCCCGAGGGAGTGTTTGAGGCGAAGGCGGGCGACAGCTTTCTGGTTCCCGGGGGCGTCGAGCACCAGGCTTCCGCGTTGGCGGATTCTGAAGTGCTGGATATCTTTACGCCGATGCGGGAAGACTACGCGAACGCCTAGGATTGGCTTGACGCAAATGGCGACGCCGCCGAAGAGACCGGCGGCGCTGCCATTGGTGGGTGGGGAGAGCTGATTTAGAACAGCAGCCGTCCGCCGACCTGTAGCACACGCATGCTGGAGGCGCCGGTGATTTTTCCGAAGCCGCTGGTGCTGCTCATGGTGCCGCCCGGTGCGCTGAGGTTGACCATGTTGAAGACGTTGGTTGCCTCGCCGCGGAACTGGAACTTCACTCGCTCACGAATGGTGAAGTCCCGGAAGAGCGACGCGTCGACATCGCGGTAGCCAGGGGCGTCCAGCGCGTTGGCGCGCACGGTGCCATCCAGGGCCGCAGGTCCAAGGCCGGTCGGACAGCCTGCCGCTCCGTTTTTGCAGTATGCCGCGGTGTTGAACCAGTTCTGCGTGGTGGCCGTAAACACGGAGCGCTTGTAGGGTACTAAGCCAGCGGTTTGACTGAGGAATACATTCGGGCGATCGTTCGTATTTCCGGTTGCGTTGTCGTCTGTACCGGTAGTGATGTTGAAGGGGATGCCGCTGTGCAGGGAGGCGACGGCAGAGATGGACCAGCCATTGAGAATGGTTCGCACCACGGGGTTGAAGTTGCCGAAGTAATCGGGCTTCCAGACGCCGTGGATGGAGACCTGCTGGCGCATGTCATTGTCGGAACGCTGGCGTTCGAGTTGGAGGTCGTAATAGTCCTCGGGTTCGGTTGCCGCGCTGTTACCGATGTTCCCGGTCGTCTCGAGGTTGGCGGATGAGAGAGAGTGGCTCCAGACGTAGAAGCCGCTGACGCTGAGGTGATGGCTGAGGCGTTGCTCGAGAGTGACTTGAAGGCCGTTGTAGTTGGCGGTCTGGCCGTCTTCAATGACGTAGGCGTTGCTGTAGTATTTGGAACCCACAGCCGGGCTGGCGCAGGTGGTGGTGCTGCCCGTGGCAAAGGGCAGGGCGTCGTATGGGCGGCGACAATTGACATCGCCGGTTGAGTTGGAGGCTGGATTTGCGGTGTTGTAGACGGGCGCGTTGTGGTCGATGTAGAGGGGAATCTTGCGGCTGAACGCGCCGACGTAGTTGATGCTGAGCGCCAGATTGTTGGTGAACTGCTGCTGAACACCGAGGTTGAACTGGAAGTTATAGGGCCAGCGCATCCCCTTTTGCACGAAGACCAACGACGCAGGCGATACATAGCGCGGGTTTGCCGGGCTGTAAATGACGGGGAAGGGCGAGACGCAACCGGCGAAATCCTGGCAATCGGAGGGATAGATGTTGGAGAGACTGCTGACGTGGGTGAAGGCATTGGTTTCGCGCACGGCGAAGGGTTGGAAGTTCTGGGAGAGCATCCACTCGTTGCCGGAGATGGTGTCGAAGAACAAGCCGGCAGCGCCATGGAAGACAGTCCTGCCGCTGCCGAAGGGATCGAAAGCGAACCCGAGGCGCGGCGAGATGTGGTTGTAATTGGTTGCGGTACCGCCGGCGGGCACGCCGGGATCACCGGGGAAGAGTTGGCCGGGGATGGCAAGAGGCGAGACCGTGGATTGCGTGCCGGGTGAGAAGACGGCGATGCGGCGCTGGGTGTCGGTGGGCGCGGTCTGGACGTCGTAGCGGACGCCAAGATTGACGGTGAGGCGGGGAATCATGCGCCAGTCATCCTGCAGGAAAAAGCCGTAGTTCCAGTAGTTCTCGTTGGCGTCGTCTGGGGAGTCCTGGCTCATGGTGTTGGGATGGCCGATCAGGAAGTCCGAAATGGCCTGGCCGGTACGCGTGTAAGTGGACTGGCCGGTGGTGGTGTTGGGGACGGTGGCACTGGTGAAGGCGAAGACGCCGTAGTTGTTGAGCAAGGTCTCCAGGCGGTCCTTTTCCAGATAGACCTCTGCCCCGGCGTTGAGGGTGTGGGCGCCGCGGGTAGTGCTGAAGACATCGCGCAGTCCGTAGATGTTATCTCCGGCGAGCGGGCCGCTGATGGCGTTGGCGAGGGTAAAGAAGCTGGTGACGCTGATCTGGGCCAGCGATGGGACTCCCTGTACGTTGATGTCAGAGCCGTATGCAGCCAGTGACTTGCCGGGATTGCTGATACGGCCGGCGAGCATGCGAGTGTAGCTGAGCCAGACCTGGTTGACCGAACGGGGAGAGATGGTCCAGACATCGCTTGCATTGCTGTTCTGCTGGCGATAGCTGTAGTTATTCAATGCCCAGTTAGGCAGGTTGCCACCGGAAGGCAGCGTAACCTGAGTGCCGATGGACTGGAAGTACGAGAGCGTAGCGCGATGCCGCGGAAAGAGCTGAAAGTCTCCCTTGATGAGGTACTCGTTCGAGGTATTTGGAAGCCCCTCGTTGCCGACGTAGCGATTGGTCAGCGTGTTGGTGGGCAGAGGCACAGCTTTGAACACTGCCTGGGCCACGGGATCCATTTCCGCGGTGAAGTTGGGATCAAGATCTGCGCGGTTGCCTGCGATTGGCTGATGGGTGACTGGATCGCAGACAAAGAAGGAGCCGCCGTAGTTGACGTTGGCCTTGTCGGCGGCGTTCAGGGTGGTTGCACAGGCACCGAGCCCAGTGGCGGGAGTGGTGGTGGGCAGGTTCTCGGAGAAGTTTCCAACGCGCTGCAGCGCATCGGGTACGACGGTGTTGAAGTTTACGGGATTGATCTCGCGCAGGCCGGCATAGGTGCCGAAGAAGAAGATCTTGTTGCGCCAGGCTGGGCCACCAACGGTTGCTCCAAAGCGGTTGCGGTGCAAGGAGGTCTTGGAAGCCTGGAGGTAGCTGGTCGCGTTGAAGTTGGTTTCCTGGTTGAAGTAGAAGACTGATCCGTGGACGGTATTTGTGCCTGACTTGCTGAGCACGGATACGACACCGGCACCGGTGCGCCCAAATTCCGCGCTGAAGTTGTTGGTCATGATGCTGAACTGGTCGAGCGCGTCGGGGTTGGGAAGGACGTTGCCGGTGTCGCGCACGCCCGTCATATTGAGGCCGCCGTCAAGGTAATAGGTCACCTGGCCAACCATGTTGTCGGTCGAGCCGTTGATGATGACGTGATACATGGGAACGCCGATGGAGTTCTCGGAGCTCTCACTCTGAACACCAGGAGTTATGGTGACCAACTGCATGGCGTCACGACCGACCAGCGGCAGGTTGTCGATGGCGCGGTTATCGATACTGCTGCCCAAGGTGGAGTTTCCCTGATTGACCAGGGGCACGTCGGCAGTGACGGTCACCTCTGCGCTCTCGGAACCGATTTGAAGGGTGAAGTTGAGCGCTGCCTCCTGCGCGGCGGCCAGGCTGATGCCGGATTGCACCCACTGCTTGAATCCCTTAGCGTCCACCTTGACCGTGTAAGGACCGACGGGGAGAAACTCCGCGCGGTATTCTCCCCGGCCGTTGGTCTGGGTTTGGCGGGAGAAGTTAGTCAGGGTCTGGGTAAAGGTAAGGGTCGCGCCGGGAAGGACTGCGCCGGAGGCGTCAGCGACCGTGCCGAACATGGTGGCGGTGCTGAGCTGGGCCTGCATTTGCGGGGCGGAACCGAACAGCAGCAGGATGCAGACCGAGCCGAGCGCGAGAATGCGCATGGTGGTCGAGGTGACGCATGCGAGCATTGTGCTGCGGAGTTTCGAGGTGAGGGTGTTAGCTGGATTATGTAGCGTCATGGCCATTCTCCTGATGTTGCAAGTGATCCTGGTACGGGCCCTGGCGGCGGCTGGCAGGGCTATAAGAGTTTGAGGAATGCGGCGGGCAGGCCTTCGCAGGCGACCCCGACGGTGCATCCGCCGTTTCGTTTTGCGGAAATCTGTGCGCGACCGTTATACAGTTGCAGCTCACGCGAGCCACGTGCGGTGCCAAGGTTATCGAGGAGCTTGCCGTCGCCGGCGAGCGAGAAGCGGACGGTGTTCCGGGCGTCGAGGCAAGGGACACCCTGGGCATCGAAGATGGCTACCGCGACGGTGGCGACGTCCTCTTTGACCAGCGTCTGATGGAGGCGCAGTTCGGCCGGCTTACCCCACGGCGTGGTCTGATAGGTGAGCTCGATTTGGTCGGTGACGGTCGTTTGTCCCTTGGTGGCGACTACGTGAAGGAGGTTGTGGCCGTCGGCGAACGCGACCTGCCAATGCAGCCCGGCGGCGGGGAAGTTCTGACTGTCGCGTTGCTTGGTGCCGAGAGATTTGCCGTTGAGAAAGAGTTCGGCGTGGTCGCAGTTGGAGTAGACGTTGACGTTGCGCAGCTCGCCCGGCTTGCCCCAGCGCACAGGCCAGGTATGGCCGTAGATGTGGGCCATGGGCTTGTCCGCCCAGTAGGACTGGAAGACGTAGTAGGACTCCTTCAGGGTGAGGTCATGCTCCACTACGCCCTTCTGGTTCATGCGCGGGATGCAGCTGTCGCCACGCAGGGGTGAGGCAAAGTCCTTAAAGATCCATTGCGCGGAACCGGTGAGCCAATCCAGCTTCTCCTGCGTCTTCAGGTGCCAGTCGAAGAGGTTGCAGGCGTAGGTTTCGGACCAGTCGCCATCGCGCGAGACGCGGGCGCTGCCTCCGGTCTTGCGGTAGGCAAGGCCGACTTCCGCGGTCCCCTGACCCGTGGCAACATTGCGCAACACAGCGTCCGGATCTTCAGAGTGGCGCCCTGCCTGGCTATCCGCTCCCCATTCAATGTGGATGAATCGCTTGACCTTGTCGCGCTGGGTGATGAGGCTCTGCTCGTACTCGTGGTAGTTTCCGCTGTACCAACCGGCCCAGATGGAGGGTGAGTACACGTCGGGGATGTCGCGCGCGAAGTCGCAGCGGCGAAAGGAGGTGAGCCGGGAGCTGTCCAGGCCGTGGGCCAAGTCGCGCATCTCGGTGACGAAGCCGCGGATGGCCTGCTGATCGACTTTGGGGAACTCATCCGGCCAGTCGTCTTCGTTTCCGAGCCCCCAGAGAATGATGGAGGGATGGTTGTAGTGCTGGTCGATCATGTGGGTGAGCATGTCGCGGGCGTTCTGGCGGAAGGCTTCGTCACCAACGCCGGCGCGGCACCACGGCACTTCTTCCCAGACCATGAGGCCCAGTTCGTCGCACAGGTCGAGGACCAGGCGGTCCTGCTGGTAATGGGCGAGGCGGATGAAGTTTGCGCCCATCTCGCGAATGAGTTTCATTTCCTGGCGGACGAGATCGTCACTCTGTGCGGCGGCGACGCCGGCGTGGTCGGCGTGACGATGGGTGCCGCGCAGGAGGACGCGCTGGCGGTTTAGTTTGAAGGGCCCATGCTCGACGAACTCGAGGTGGCGAATGCCGAAGCGCTCTTCCAGGCTGGACTGCCCCGCCGGAGTGACCAGAGTGACGCGGCAACGGTAGAGGCTGGGCGACGCCGGGGACCAGAGTTGCGGTGCGGGAATGCGAAATGTGGCTAGCTGAGCGAGGCCGTCCCACATGGGCAGGGTCTGGGTTGCGGTGTGGATGGAGCGGCCTGAAGGGTCAAAGACGTCGATGGAGAGCGTGCACAGCAGATTGCGGCTGGTGGGGTTATAAAGCCGAGCTTTGACGGAGACCTGGGCGAAGCCGTCCTCCGTAAGGGTGGGCAAGATGTGGACAGCATCGAGCGCGAGCGCCGGGAGATAGACGAGGTTCACGTGGCGGTAAAGGCCGCCGAAGAGGCAGAAATCGCTGAGGTCGGAGGGGACGCGCTCGAGGTCCGGGGAGTTGTCGCAGACGACCGCGATGGGCACTGACTGCCTGGCGTCGGCGGAGGGCAGGCGACCGATGGCTTCGGTGATGTCGAAGGCAAATTCGTCGTAGCCGCCTTTGTGGGTTCCGACGAGTTCAGAACCGACCCAAAGGGTGGTGGTTTGACCGGCACCCCGGAAGTGCAAGATGGTGCGTCCATCGGGGAAGGGGTTGGCGACGGCGAGACGAGTGCGGTACCACCCCTGACCACGGAAGTAGGGCCGATCGGGGTCGCAGGCGTCAGATGCGTTGAAGCAGTGCGGCAGCGTAGCGGGTTGCCACTGGTCGTTGTCTTCCGTGCGCCAGGCTCCCCAGATTCCGTCAACCGCGCCCTGGCGGAATTGCCACCCGGTGTCGAGTCGGGTGGCCGGCACTGCGGCGCCATCTGGGGAGGGCTGCGACTGCATTGCGACGGCGCGCAGTGGTGGGCGGAGAAGGACACCGGTGGTTGCCATTGATGCGGTCAGCAAGAACTGCCTTCTGGAGGAAATAAGCAACAAGGGCCTCTGGGAGCGATGCGGTCGCCTCGACGCGCAGGCTCAAGTGTTGGTGCTACAGGTACCCCGCCCTGTGAACCGTGGCGTTTTGGTGACAAACGGACACAGCATTCAGGCCTTCTACGGGAGCAGGCTAACCCTCTGCCTCCCGCCCCCGGGCTGGCAAGTGACTCACCGTTTGGTTTCTGGATGGAAGGTATCCTACTTAGAATGTGCTATATGGGAGTCTATTTTGGCTTGTGCCAAACGTTGCTTGCGAGTCGAGGGGAGGGGCGAGTAGGATTCGGGGATTGGACAAAAATGAACCGAAGCAGCGCAATCCGGGATGCATGGCATCCGCAGACGCGGCAGGATCGTGACGCGATCCTGCTGGAGTTGCAGGAAGTCCTGACCAGTCCACACTTCTGCAACAGCAAACGCTATCCGGCGTTGCTGAAGTACATTGTGGAAAATACGCTGGCGGGCAATTCGGAGTTGCTGAAGGAACGGACGCTGGGTGTCGAGGTGTTCGACCGGCCACCGTCATACGACACGAATACCGACACGGTGGTGCGCTATACGGCGGGTGAGGTGCGTAAGCGGCTGTCCCTGTACTACCACGAACTGGAGCGGAAGCCGCTGATCCAGATCTTGCTTCCGGCGGGCTCGTACATTCCCGAGTTTCTCCACTCCGAGGAGCCTCATGAGCCGGCCAGCCATGCAGGCGCTCCGGCAGCGGGACTGATGCCCCAAGCGGGCCTGAACTATGACCCCGTGAGTTCCATGCAGGAACCAGTGGGGGCAGGTCTTCGTGCAAACGGGGTGTTTGTCGTCTCTCCGTGGGATGCTGCGAGGGCCGGTACGGCGGCTCGCAAGCGGCGCTGGTGGCTGGGAGTCGCCGCGGTCGTTGGGGTGGCGGCGCTGGCGGGGTTTGGATGGCGATACCACACGGGACGCCCGAACCGGCCGCTGAACAACTTCTGGGCGCCGGTTGTGCGCGACCAGTCCGCCGTGATGGTGTGCCTTGGCGGGTCGGTCTTCTCGCAGAGCCATTTGTCCGGGGTTGATACGGCGACAAAGGATATCGAGTATCCGTTTGTCTCCATGCAGAGCGCGTCCGCGGTGGCGAGTGTCAGCGGCCTGTTGGAGCAGAATGGCGCGACCACGCAACTGCAGGCTGCGGCGTCGACACCGCTGACCGAACTTCGCGACCGGCCGGTGATCCTGCTGGGCGGCTATAACAACCAGTGGACGATGCGGCTGCTCGATCCACTGCCGTTCCACTTTGAGACGAGACAAGGGCAAGCGGAGTCGATTGTGGAGGCTGCGCCGCCCCACGCGCACTGGGAACGGGATGCGTCGCTGCCCTATTCCAGCGCCGACGACTATGCGCTGGTGGCGCGATTTCGCGATACAACGACCGATGGCTGGGTGGTGGTTCTGGCGGGAGTGGGGCGCAATGGGACGGAGGCGGCCGCTAACTTCGCGACCAGTCCCCACTACATGCAACTGCTGCGGGATCGGCTGGGAAGCGATATCTCCAACCGGAATATCGAGGCCGTCCTGAAAGTGAATGTGATTGATGGCAAGACGGGCGCTCCGTCGATCCTGGCGGCGCGCGGGTGGTGAACCGGCGGCGGGAGGACCAGGCAAACACACTTAGCTGATTGGGCTGGATGTATGGGTTTTGCTTTGAGGCTATCGCAGTCTCGGCCAATCAGTGTAAACTGCTGCGCGCAGGGGATTTCTGTGAATAGTGGTCGGACCATCGGTTTTCCGGGGACGGGGCGGTTCGTGGCAGGGCTTTTGCTAGAGGTGCAATTGTGAATAAGTGGTCGAGGCTTTTCTTCTGGGTTGGATTGATTCTGTGCGCTGCTGTTCCACTCCACGCGCAAACCGGCTGCACGGATTCTCCGGAGAATTCCACGGTGGTTCTGGCCCTGGTGGGCTCTGCGGGCGGTTTGTTCTCCATGGTGCGTGCACGGCTGAAGGCGCGACGCAATTCGTCTTCGCGATGAGGGTGGTTCTGGTGAAGCCGCGGGGACAGGTTTGACGCTTGGGCTTGGCCAAGCGGGTCGAGGTCGCAGGGACGAAACGGTTGGGCGCGAGAGCGAAAGCGGTCGGTGTTGTTACAAGGAGTTGAATCACAATTTTCCAGAGCGATTGCCGCCGTTGTGCTTTGCTCACAGGACATTCATCTTTGCAATGTGCTAACTCCAACTGCCTGACCTCGCCTTTGTCCAAGGGATATTTTGCGGCCTTCAGGCCGGGTATCTTCTGCCTGGCGGGAACTCTGCTGCTGGCGGGGTGCGCGGGAACCCAGCACGCCAGCCCGGCACGGACGCTGAGCATCTCCGGCGCGGTCCACGGTGGGCAGCAACCGGTGACTGACTCAGCGATTCAGCTTTATGCCGTGGGGACTACGGGCGACGGTTCGGCGGCGACGCCGCTGCTGAGCGGGGCATTCACCACCAGCGACGGCAGCGGCAACGCGAGCAACTCGAATGCGAACGCCGGCAACAGTTTCAATGCGCTTCCCGCGGGGTTCTTCATCATTTCCGGGGATTACGCCTGCCCTGCCGGCGCCGAGGCGTATCTGACCAGCACCGGAGGCAACCCTGGGCTTGCCGCCGGCACCAACAACCAGAGTCTGGCGCTGATGGCTGCGCTGGGTCCGTGCAGCAACCTCGGCCCGTCGACGAATCTTGTCGTGAATGAATTGACGACGGTTGGCTCGATTGCGGCGCTGGCGCCTTACATGAGTTCCTATTCCGCGATTGGTTCGGGAACGGGGGATGCTGCTGCGTTGCAGGCGGCGTTCGGCACGGCCGGCGAGTACACCGATGTCTCGCAGGGCATTGTGCCGGGACTGGCGTTGCCTGCCAGCACTTACGCCTCGAGCTACGAGATCGCAACGCTGGGTGATGCCATTGCCGCGTGCGTGAACTCCGATGGCACCGCCGCGAACGGCAACCCCTGCGGCACGCTGTTTGCCGACGCAACGCCGACGGCAGGGACGGCGCCTACCGATACGATCGGGGCGACGCTGAACATCGTCAACAATCCGGCGCTGAACGTTTGCGCTATCTTCGGCCTCGCTGCCGGCTCGCCGCCGTTTGAGCCGACGCTGAGCAGTTGCCCGTCCACCTGGACGCTGCCGATTTCCTCGTTGACGGTGAGTGTGGCTGGGCCGTCGACGGTCACGATCGGACAGACTGCGCAATACTCGGCTGCGGTAAGCGCGCCCATGCGCGGAAGCACGAACCAGATGGTCACCTGGATGGTGAATGGCGTAAGCGGGGGCAACGCGACACTGGGCACGATTTCTGCTGCGGGCCTGTACACGCCGCCAGCGACGGCGCCGGGCAGCGCGGTCACGATTTCGGCGGTGAGCGTGCTGTCCAGCACGGCGATGGGGTCGGCGAGCGTTACCGTGGCGCCGATTTCAGTTGCGGTGAGCGGACCGGCGAATGTGCTGCTGAGCGCGACCGGTCAGTATTCGGCGGTGGTGACCGGGACGGCGACCCAGACGGTTACCTGGATGGTGAACGGCGTAGTCGGCGGCAACGCGACGGTCGGCACCATCTCCAATACCGATCCGACCGTGGGCCAATACACGGCGCCAGCTACCGCTCCGACTGTTCCGGTGATGATCGGCGCGCAGAGCACGGTATCCTCTTCTGCGATCGGGTCGGTGGGCATTACGCTTTCCGCGGCTGCGCTGAGTTATGCGACGGGTGACCCGCGCACGGTGAGCCAGCCCACGTACCCCGTGGTGTGTGCGACGCTTCAAGCGGTGTTCACCACGTCGCAGCGATCCGCGCCACCCGCTGCGGCTGCGGACGACACCACCAGAATCCAGAATGCATTGAACTCTTCCTCATGTAAAAACACAGGCGAGAGCGTCGAGCTAACCACGACCGGCACGAACAGCGCTTTCTATTCGGAGCAACTCACCCTGACCGGCGAGGGCCTGATCCTCGACCCCGGCGTCACCCTGTACGGCGGAGCATCGTATAACACCGTCTCCGGCCCGCTGATTTCGATCAGTGGGACAAACTCCTCCCTGATGGGCCCGGGAACGGTGGATGGTCGAGGGGACCTGCTCTCCAACACGAAGCAGAACCGGCTTGTCCAGACCAACAGCGCAAACAACTTCATCGCCTACAACGTCACACTGCAGCAGTCGATCTACCCGAATCTCTACATTTCCGGAGGCACCGGGGCAACGGTGTGGGGCGTGACGATTCTGACACCGGCCACGCGGGCGAACGCCGACGGCATCGATCTGGACAGCCTGACCGACGCTACCGTGATCAACTCGACCATCGAGGCGGGTGATGACGGGGTCGCGGTGAAGCCGAACAACGCTTCGGCATCGAATATTACGGTCATCAACAACCGCCTGTACGGGACGCATGGGCTCTCGATCGGGAGCGTTCCGAAAAACGGCGTATCGAATGTATTGTTCCTGAACAACTATGTGTATGGGACGGACCTGGTGGGGAATGTCTCGGCCGACGCCAACGGGCTGGTGATCAAACAGGACCCCAGTTGCGCCACGACGGTGAGCCAGGTGACCTACCAGAACACCTGCATGAAGGGCGTGAAGCACTTGATCACGTTCTATACGAACTACAGCGGCACGTGCTCCGGCACGGCGGGAACTCCGGTGTTTAGCGACATCGTGGTGGACGGCGTTCTGGCGACGAGTTCAATTTCAGGGGCGTATTCGTATTTCTATGGGACGAGCGGGGCTCCCAGCAGCGCGGCGCTGGCGTATGTGAGCCTGGATAGCAATTCGTTGGGGTCGGGGACGACGGCTACGCAGTACGCGACGATTTCGCTGGACAACTCGAGCCTTATGCCGACGGGGACCGGCGTGACGACCAATACATTTTCCACGCCAGGAAGCGTGCCATCCTGCTCGTTCTAGGGCGGAGGGTTTGGCGCGCTTGTGATGGGTGCGGCCCGGGTGGTGACAGCGGGGTGGCGCTCGTGTTGCCGCGATCGAGGTGGCGCGAAAGATGAATGATCGCTGCATGGTGCATACATGCTGACGCTGGGTTTGCCCGCTCATCGCGATTTCTGCCGCGGCCACCGCGTACGCCGTTGATATCCCACGAAATAGCCATGCGTTGAGCCGAATTGCGTCTTGTATTGGTTTCAGAACTCAGTAGAATCCGCTTAGATCATTCGAGCGCGCGCGAGATTCTGCAGCGTGTCGCTGCGTCCGCAGTTCTTCTCACGCCACCGAAGCGCTGAGTTTCACAGTCGGTGCGACCTTGAGTCGATTCGTAACCCGAACCAGCACATGCTTTGCCGGAGACTCCCTCAACATGTCATTTGCAATACCTTCCTGGATCCGGTGGTCGACGACCACTCTCGCTCTGATCGCGTTCGCTACCGCCGGCCTTTGCGCGCAGGAGAAGAAGCCGGACGCAACGGGGGTTGTGGACGATTGGTCCACTCATCACGTCGTCTTCTCCGAGCCGGGCACGCTGGTGAATGCGCTGGTGACCGGCCACTATAGCCAATGGGTCAATATTCTGAGCGAGCCGCGCTATACGATGCAGCAGCAGAAGCGGCATACGCTGTTTCCGGACCCCACCAGCGGCCGCGCGGGTTCGGGGAAGGGCAAGTCCGAGGTTTCCGTCGAGAAGGACTGGAGCATGAGCTTGTCCGGCGGGACCACCATAGGGGCGATGGCTCCAAACGCGTTCCCGGCGAAGTTCTCGTTCTCGGTGGCGAGCGCTATCGCCACGGCTAACTGCGCGAACGATTACGTTGCCTATACCACTGGGATTGCGGGCAGCGCGGCGCAGGCTACGATCATCGGCTACAACAATCTCTACGCGACGACCTGCGGCGGCACGACTCCGACGATTGCCTTTGCTTACAATACGGGCGGCATGGCCAATCTTTCACCGGTCCTATATTGGGACGGGGCGCAGATTGCTTATATCCAGACGGTTTCCAATGTTGCGAGCCTGGTGCTGCTGAAGCCGTCGTTGTCTTCCGGCGGTTCGGCGGGCAGTCCGGCAACCGGCATTGGGTCGGCGCTGGCCGTGGGCGCGTACCGGAGCTGTTCCGCTCCGTGCTTCACGACGATTCCGCTGAACGGCAGCCCGAACGACACCAACTCCTCACCCTTTTACGTCTATAACGGCTCGGACACGCTTTATGTCGGGGACGACAGCGGCAAGCTTCACAAGTTCACTGGAGTCTTTACAGGTACGCCGGCCGAGGTAACCACCAACTGGCCGGTTACGGCAAGCACGGAAACGACGCCCAAGCTGACCAGTCCTGTGTTCGATGTCGGCACATCGCAACTGATCTTCGTGGGAGACGCGACTGGCTATCTTCACTCCGTAACCACGGGCACCGGGGCTGAAACCGTGCTGACGTCCTCGCAGATGGATTGCGGCACAGGCGGCTTTGTCGATCCTCCCCTGGTCGACTCGACTACGGAGTTGGTGTACGCGTTTATTGGCGTCAGTTGCCCGGCGACCGGAACCCACACCGGATACATCAATCGGTTCCCAGCGGGGACTTCGATCTCAGGAAGTTTTGGCACCGCGTTGCCGCTGTTGGCCACAACTGTTACAACCGCAACTCTGAACGCGGGCACTTTCGACAACGAGTACTATACGACCTCAGGCGTGACCGGAAACCTCTACGTTTGCGAATCCGGGACGTTGGTGCGAATCCCAATCACCGGGAAGACTACCTTCGGCACCGTGGGCACGTATAACACACCCGTCAGCGGCACGACAACCTGTTCTCCAGTGACTGAATTTCTGGGGGCTGCGGCGAATACGACGCTCAGTACTTCGATGACCACCGGCTCGGCTACGATCACACTTGGTTCGAACACGGGGATCGTGAATGGTGACTACATTCAGGTCGACTCGGAGGTGATGAAACTTGGCACTAACACGACTGGGACCACCTGGAACGTGACCCGCGGTCAGTTGGGTTCGGCGGCAGCTACTCATACGGCTCCCGATAGCGTCCAAGAGATTAGCGGGGACTGGTTGTATCTGAGCGTCGCGTCGCTGGGAACGGGTACTGGATGCGCCGGCGCTTGCCTGTACAACTTCAATGTTCTGAACTCCGGCACGACGGGCGCGGTGACAACCGGCCAGACGGCCACTGGCGGCACCAGCGGGATCATCATCGATAACTCGGCTACAGGAACCGGCGAGTCGCAGATCTACTACACGACCCAAGGGGCGGCAACTTGCGCGGGGAATGGATCAAAGGATTCAGGCACACACGGTTGCGCGATTCAGGCTTCGCAAACCAACCCCTGAGCCTGGCGTCTGGAACGGTCATTTCTTAAGACATAAAGCCCTTTGGCAATCGTCAAAGGGCTATTTCTTTTTAGAATTGGTCGGGGCGATTGGATTCGAACCAACGACCCCCTGCTCCCGAAGCAGGTGCGCTACCAGACTGCGCTACGCCCCGACTTGTTGCGGATGGATGCCGGTGTTGGGAGCGATCCGTGAGCCTGGCGGGCGCCGGATCGCATACCGACATAAGCAGTTTAGCAGAGATTGGCCGGGGGGATGCCGCGCCGTTGCGACGCGGTAGCCGGGCGGATATAATGAAGGAGTATGAATCGCAGCCCAGAACGCGCTTGTTGTTGCCCGACGACCTCGGGCGACCTGTGTCGCCTCTAGCGATTTCATCTCTCCTTGCCTCTAAATCTTCTTGATTCTTAGCAGTCGCGGCCTGCATCTGTTTAAGCCGCCGCGACGGAGACAGCGACCTATATGACCACCCTGGCATCGACGGAATCCGAGACGCAGGAGATCTATTCGGCCCGGCTGAATCACTTGCAGGCGCTGGAGGCGGAGAGCATTTCGATTCTGCGCGAGGCGGTGGCGGAGTTCGCGCGGCCGGTGATGCTGTATTCGATCGGCAAAGATTCGTCGGTGATGCTGCGATTGGCGCAAAAGGCATTCTATCCGGGTAAAATTCCGTTCCCGCTGCTGCATGTGGATACCAGCTATAAGTTCCCTGAAATGATTCGATTCCGCGACGAGTACACGCGCGAGATCGGCGCCGACTTGATTGTGCATCGCAACGAGAAGGCGATTGCAGACGGTGCCAATCCATATACGTTGGGCACGCAGAACTGCTGCGGGTTGCTGAAGACGCGCAGCCTGCTAGATGCGCTGGAGGAAGGCGGCTTCGACGCGGCGTTTGGCGGGGCGCGGCGCGATGAAGAGAAGAGCCGGGCCAAGGAGCGCGTCTACTCGTTCCGCGACGCCACGGGACAGTGGGACCCGAAGAACCAGCGGCCGGAGCTTTGGAGCCTGTACAACTCGCGCCTGCGCAAGGGCGAGAGCATCCGGGTGTTTCCGCTGTCGAACTGGACGGAGCTGGATATCTGGCTGTATCTGTACGCCGAAAAGATTCCGATTGTGCCACTGTATTTCGCCAAGAAACGGCCCATCGTCACACGGGGTGGGGCGCTCACATTTGTTCATGAAGACTTCAAGCTGTTTCCCGGCGAGAAGGTGGAGCAGATCAAGGTACGGATGCGGTCGCTGGGATGCGCACCCTGCACGGGTGCGATGCGCAGTGACGCCGACACGCTGCCGAAGATCATCGAGGAGTTGATTACCTTCCGGCGCAGCGAGCGCGAAAACCGTGCGATCGACCATGACGAGGAAGGCTCCATGGAAGTGAAGAAGCGGGAGGGGTATTTCTGATGAGCGCACAGGTTACGGCACCGCTCGAAGAAACTCGTCCAACCCGCTCGTTCGAGGAGTTTCTGGAAGCGCATCTGGGCCAGGAGATGCTGCGCTTTACGACGGCGGGAAGCGTGGACGACGGCAAGTCGACGCTGATCGGGCGGCTGCTGCACGACACCAAGAGCGTGTACGAGGACCAACTGGCGGCGGTGAAGCAGAGCCGGGTGAATCGGGCGGCCAAAGGCCACGTCGATTTTTCGCTGCTGACAGACGGGCTGAAGGCGGAGCGCGAGCAGGGCATCACGATCGACGTGGCGTACCGCTACTTCTCGACGGCGCGGCGCAAGTTCATTATCGCGGATACGCCGGGGCACGAGCAGTACACGCGGAATATGGCGACTGGCGCGTCAACCGCGGACGTGGCGATCATCCTGATTGACGCGAATGCCTTTGCCAAGGCCGGCAGCCTGCTGCCCCAGTCGCGGCGGCACACCTACATCGCCTCGCTGCTTGGGATTCCGCATGTGGTGGCCGCAGTGAACAAGATGGACCTGATGGGGTACGCGCAGGAGACCTTCGAGGTGATTCGGAAGGAATTCGAAGCGCTGTGCGCGCGGCTTGGGCTGGCCGACGTTACGGTAATCCCGGTGAGCGCGCTGGAGGGCGACAACGTCGTGACGCCGAGCGCTGCGATGTCGTGGTACCAGGGGCCGACGCTGTTGGAATATCTGGAGACGGTGCCGCTGGCGCTGGCGGATACGACTGGGCCGATGCGGTTCCCGGTGCAGCTGGTACTGCGGCCGGATGCGAACTTCCGCGGCTTTGCCGGCCAGGTGGCGCGGGGTACGCTGCGGGCGGGCGACCGGGTGATGGCGCTGCCTTCGCGACGCGAGACCTCCGTTCGCCGGATTGTTACGTACGACGGCGACCTGGCTGCGGCGTCGTATCCGCAGAGCGTTACGGTGGAACTGGAAGACGAGATTGACCTGAGCCGGGGCGAGATGCTGGTGGCTGCCGAAGCGGCCGGCGAGGCGCTGCCCGATGTGAGCAACCGTTTTCGGGCAATGGTGGTGTGGATGCATGAAGATCCGCTGGTGGCGGGGAGAACCTATATTGCGAAGCATACGACGCGTACGGTGCGGGCGACGGCGCGCGCGATCCGCTACCGGGTGAATATGAACGATCTCGACCATCTGGCGTCGGACTCGATAGCGATGAACGAGATTGCGGAGGTGGAGTTTGAGACCAACCTGCCGCTGTTTTTCGATAGCTACCAGGCGTGCCGGTGGACTGGGTCACTGATCCTGATCGATGCGCTGACGAATGCGACTGTAGGCGCGGCCATGATTGTCGGCGCACTCGAGGATCGATCCGTGCGCGTCGCCACCGGCGGATATGCCGGTTATACCGAGCCATCCGACCTCGCTGCGCTCGATCCGGTTGCTTTGGCCGCGGAGATTCGCGACCTCATCGCACAGGTCTCGCCTGCGTTGGAAGCTCTCTCGCCGGAAGCCGCTGCCCAGCCGCCTGCGCCGGGCAAGTGGAGTGTGCAGCAGGTCATCGGCCACCTGTGCGACTCCGCGATGAACAACCAGCAGCGCATCGTGCGCCTTCACCTGCAGTCTGTTCTCGATCTTCCTGGCTACGATCAGGAAGACTGGGTGCGCGTGCAACACTACGACTTACTTCCGTGGCAGCAGGTGACCGCGCTTTGGCGCACCCTGAATCAGCACCTGGCGCACACCGTTGAGCACCTCGATCCGGCAACGCTGCCCCACATCTGGCACTACCAGAATCACTCCCTGACCCTCGGCTTCATCATCGAGGACTACGTCGCCCATATGAAGCACCACCTGCGTGACCTTAACCTTCAGGCCTGACTGCATCGGATTTCTATGACCGCGAGCCCACTCCTCAACGAATCGCACGCAGACTACGAAGGTCTCTCCGCCGAAGCCCTGATTGAGCGGGTCGTCCGCGAAGCAGCGGGTGCGCCAATCTGCCTGACCAGCAGCTTCCAGACTGAAGACATGGTGGTGCTGCACATGCTGCGGCAGCATCTGCCGGATGTACCGGTGATTTTTCTAGAGACGGGATACCACTTCAAAGAGCTGCTGGCGTATCGCGACCGGATGACCGCGGAGTGGCGGCTGAACCTGGTGAATGCTCTGCCCAAGACGACGCTGGCGGAGCACGAGGGGAAGTTCGGACTCCTGTACATCGTGCAGCCGACGGAATGCTGCGCGATCCGCAAGGTGGAACCGCTGATGCGTAACCTGGAGCCGTTCGACTGGTGGTTCACCGGGCTGCGGCGGGAGCAATCGCCGACGCGCGCCGGGCTGCGCAAGGTGGAAGACCACAAGCTGCCGACGGGCAAGATGATGAAGAAGGTGAGCGTGCTGGCCGATTGGACGATGGCGCAGGTGGATGCATATGCAGAGGCGCACGGGATTCCGAAGCTGGAGTTATATGCGCGGGGATATACCAGCATCGGGTGCGAGCCGTGCACGGCGATTCCTGAAGCGGGCGCGGACGCGCGCAGCGGCCGTTGGGGCGGCAAGAAGCTGGAGTGCGGCATCCATACGTTTTCCGAGAAGGTATAGACTTTTCTCGCGGGCAGGGATGCGATGGTCGACCGAAGACGGATCGTGCGGCGGTGGAGGCAGGGTGAAGCCAGGGTGCTGGTGACGCTGGTGCGCGCCGAAGGGTCGTCGTACCGCAGGCCGGGGGCGCACCTGCTGATTGGCGCGGATGGCGCGGAGTACGCGGGGACCATAAGCGGCGGCTGCCTGGAAGCCGAGGTGGTGCGCAAGGCGACGTGGATGATGCGCGACGGAGCGGTTGTGGAGCGCTACTCGACGCTGTTCGACGACACGGCGGAGATTCCGTTTGGGCTGGGCTGCGGCGGAGTGGTGGACCTGCTGCTGGAACCGGCGGAGACGGCGGAGTGCCAGGCGTTGCTGGAGGCGATGGAGGAGACGCTGGCGGGAGTTGAAGCGCGCGTGGCGACGTGGCTTCCTGCCAACGGAAGGCCGCTGGCGCGGGCCGTGTTTGGCGCGGACGGCGGGCTGAAGTTCGCCAGCAAGTCGCTGGGTGGGGAAGAGATTGCTGCGGTGAGCGTTGCTGCGGATGGCGTGATTCTGGCCGGGGATTCGCAGGTTTACCTGGAGACGCTGGCTGCGCCGCAGCGGCTGTTTGTGCTGGGTGCGGGCGACGATGCGAAGCCGGTGGTGACGGTGGCGGCGGTGCTGGGCTGGCGGGTGACGGTGGCCGATGGGCGCGGGCAGTTGGTGCTGC
Organism: uncultured Acidobacteriaceae bacterium; assembly: GCA_963764735.1. Classification (GTDB taxonomy): domain Bacteria; phylum Acidobacteriota; class Terriglobia; order Terriglobales; family Acidobacteriaceae; genus Edaphobacter. Next base: position 1,218,789 of record CAVXTS010000002.1, on the reverse strand, counting down.
CGGAGCGGTTTCCGGAAGCGGAGCAGGTGGCTGCGATCCAGTCGGCAGCGGAGCTGGAGATTCGGGCGCGCGATGCGGTGGTGCTGATGTCGCACAGCTATGAGCAGGACCGCGCGCGGCTGACGGAGTTGCTGGGGGGAAGTGAGGTTCCCGGGTACATCGGGCTACTGGGGGCGGCGCATCGCAGCAGCCTGCTGGTGAGCGAGGCGGCGGCGAAGCTGGGCCGCAGCGTGGCGGAATGTTGCGAGCGGATCTGGGCTCCGGTGGGGCTTGATCTGGGCGGCGACGGTGCGGAGGCGATTGCGCTGGCGGTGATTGCCGAGGTGCAGGCGTGGCGGCAAGGCAAGCTGGGCGATTCGCGCAGGCTGACGGCGGAGCGGGTGGCGCAGCAGATCGAGAAGGGCGGAGCGTCGGCGGTGCGGTATGCACAGGCGCAGTGTGCGCTGGGATCATGAGAGCCGCGGTGGTGCTGGCGGCGGGAGCTTCGACGCGGCTGGGTGAGCCGAAACAACTGGTGATGCTGGCAGGGGAAACGCTGCTGGAGCGCGCGGTGCGAACTGCGCGCGAGGCGGGTTGCCAACCGATTGTGGTGGTACTCGGCGCGTCGTATGGGGAGGTTCTGGCGGGTACATACGGTACTCTCGGCGACGCTATTCCGGTCATCAACGACAAGTGGCAGAAGGGCATGGCTACCTCCATCGGGCTTGGCGTGCGGACGCTCGGCTTGGTGGCGAAGGAGGCAGAGGGCGTGGTGCTGATGACGTGCGACCAGCCTGCGGTGACGGTGGAACACCTGCGGGCGCTGATGGCTGCCGGCGAGGTGACAGCTTCGGCGTACGCGGGACGGCGGGGAGTGCCGGCGTACTTTCCGGCGGCGACTTTCGGGGAGTTGATGAAGCTGACCGGCGACGCCGGAGCTAGGGAACTGCTGCGGGAGGCTCCGGCGATAGAGTTGGCAGGCGGGGAGCTGGATGTCGATCATCCGCACGATCGGGCTGCGGCGGAGCGGCTTTTCGGCTGAGGTTGGGTGTTGCACCCCCCCGGGGTGTCCCCCCGCGTTTTGCTGGAAACAAACCTAGTTAGCGGAGGGAAGTCCCTTTCGAGTTAATACCATTTGTTGCAACCGGCCCTCTGGCCTCAGGGCCTGGCCCCCCATCCTTAAGGACACACCCCCCACCCCCCCCGCCGGGCTCCCGGATCGTGGTCCTAAATTCCTCGGAGGATGAGAGTTCGGTCCGGATCTGGTCCGAACTCAGGTCCGGATAAATCCGGCAGATATTCCACGCACTGGAGGAGCAGGTTGCACACGCTATTTCGAGAATGGGGATTGGCGACGGCATAAGGAAGCTCCTGGATGGGTTCGTGATGCGTTAAAAAGCCGGCGCAGACGCCGGGTTTCTTCATTAATTCAACTACCTTAATGATAGCAACTTGAGCAAAACTCAACTGTACTTTGGCGTGATTTTTGATGTCGTTTGGGTTGTGGATTGAGGACGGGTTTTGCACCGATGAGGGCTCTTGACAAGATTTTCGATTGGGCTGAACCCCTTGGGTGAGACAGAGTGGAAAATCCCGGGATGGCGAGAAGAAGTCGAAGGTCTCAGAGGGTTAGCAGGAACTCCTCGAGGAGGTTGGCGGCGATGGCGGCGCGGTAGCGGGCGGTGGAGCGGATGTCGTCGATGGGCCGGGCCTCCGCGATGAGGGCGGCGCGGGCGGCGGCGATGGTCTGGGGCGTGATGGGCTGGTTGAGGAGGGCGGCCTCGGCGGCGGTGCAGCGGGTGGGGGTTTCGCGGAGGGAGGCGGCGCCGATGCGGATGTGCTGGATGGTGCGGGGCTGGGTTTCGGAGACGTGGGTTTCGGAGACAAGGGCGACACAGGCGAGGGCGACCTTGGAGATGGCCTGGGCATTGCGGGGGCCGACCTTGCGGATATAGCTGCGGTAGCCGGCGAATTTGCGCGGGAGGGTGATGCTGAAGAGGAGTTCGTCGGGGGCGAGGGCGGATTTCTTGTAGCTGAGGTGGAACATGCTGTAGGGCATGGTGCGGGTGCCGGCGGCGGAGATGAGGGTGACAGTGGCGTCGTAGGCGAGCAGGGCGGGGGGTGAGTCGGCGGCGGGCGAGCCGTTGACGATGTTTCCACCGATTGTCCCGCGGTTCTGGTTGGCGATGCTGCCGGTCCAACTGGCGGCCTGGACGAGCAGGGGGAAGTCTTCGGCGAGCACGGCGTGGCGGCGGATGTCGGTGTAAGTGGTGCCGGAGCCGATGGTGATTTCCGTTGGGGTGACGGTGATGAAGCGGAGTTCGCGGAGGTGGTTGATGGAAAGGAGGGACTTTTGCGCGAGGCGGCCGGCGGCGAGGGCGACCATGATTTCCGTGCCGCCGGCGATAGGGGTGTAGCGGCTAGGGTCGGCGGCGAGGGTGTCCAACACCGCTGTGAGAGTGGGTGGGGCGATGAGGGCGTATTCGGCGACGTTGCTTCTCATGAATGAATTGCTGTAGCGGAGCGTATGTTTTTGTCTAATCAGCTATCAGCTATCAGCTATCACTGGCTAGGGGCTGTCGGCGGTGGCAGCTTGCTGGACGGCGGCGAAGATGCGCATGTAGCCGGTGCAGCGGCAGAGGTTGCCGGCGAGGCCTTCCTGGATTTGGGGGAGGGTGGGATGCGGGTGTTTGGCCAGGAGGTGGTGCGTGGCGAGGATCATGCCGGGGGTGCAGATGCCGCACTGGGCTCCGCCTTCTTGCAGGAAGCACTGCTGGATGGGGTGGAGGCGGTCGCTGTCGGCGGGGGTGAGGCCTTCGATGGTGGTGATGGTGGCGCCCTCGGCCTGGAGGATGGGGACGAGGCAGGAGTTGACCAGCTCCCCATTCATGATCACCGAGCAGGAGCCGCACTCGCCCTCGCCGCAGCCTTCCTTGGCGCCGGTGAGGTGGAGGTCCTCGCGGAGGACGTCGAGGAGGCGCTTCATGGGGGGGGCGTTGACCGTTGACCGTTGTCCGTTGATCGTTAGGGTGATGGTGGTCATGCGGGGACCTCGGTTTCGACGCGGGTGTCGCGGTCGGTGGAGGTGAGGTCTTCGGTGCCGGAGGCTGGCGTGCGGGTCATGCACTCGAAGATGTCTTCGGGGAGGAGTGGGATCTCGGTGAAGGCGATGCCGGTGGCGTGCTCGATGGCGTTGAGGATGGCGGGGGCGGGGCCGTCCATGGGGAGTTCGCCGATGCCTTTGGCGCCCTGGGGACCGTGGCTACAGGGCGTTTCTTCGAACTGGACGTGGATGGGGGGCAGGTCGGCGGAGGTGGGCATGATGTAGTTGGTCATCTGGCCGTTGCGCATGAGGCCGTCGACGTAGACGCATTTTTCGTAGAGGGCGTAGCCAATGCCCTGGGCGATGCCGCCTTCGATCTGGCCGGCGGCGAGGATGGGGTGGATCACCTTGCCGACCTCCTGCAGAGAGTAGAAGTCTGTGACCTCGGCGGCGTAGGTGCGGGTGTCGACGGCGACCTCCGCAACGTAGACGGCCCAGGCGTAGGCGGGGTAAGCGTCGCCGCGGTAGAGTTCGTCGTCCCAGAAGATGTTGGGCGGAGCCTGGTAGCGGGCTTCCGCGATAAGAGATCCGTGGCCGCGGAGGTAGGCGAGGGCTGCGGCGCGGAAGTCGGCGGGGGTGTAAGGGGCGTCTGTGGCTGGAGAAGCAGATCCCTCCGCTTCGCTGCGGGATGACAACAAAGGGGTGCTGGGGGGTGACAACAAAGGGGTGCTGGGGGGTGACAACAAAGGGGTGCTGGGGGGTGACAACAAAGGGGTGCTGCTGGATGACAAACTAAGGGTGGCGAGGAGGGATGCGGAGGCTTGCTCGACGAGCTTGCCGACGATCATGGCGGTGCGGCTGGCGACGGTGGGGCCGGAGTTGGGGACGATGCTGGTGTCGGGCTGGGCGACGAGGACTTCGTCGTAGGGGATGTGCAGCGTCTGGGCACAGACCTGGGCGAGGATGGTGTTGGTGCCCTGGCCGAATTCGGTGGAGGAGACGAGCAGACGCGGGCGGCCTTCGGGTGTGAGTTCGATCTGGACGAGGGAGTTGAGGCGGCGCTCGCCGGAGCCGGTGAAGCCGGAGCCGTGCATGAAAGAGGCGAATCCGACGCCGCGCTTGACGGTGGAGGTGGGATTGGTGCGGTCGAACTCGGCACGCTTGGCGTGGTAGCCGGACTCGGAGAGAGCGCGCGTGAGGAGATGCTGCATGTCGACCGGGTCCGAGAGAAGCTGGCCGGTGGCGGTGTGGTCGCCGGTGGAGAGGAAGTTGCGGCGGCGGAACTCTTCCGGGGTGAGGCCGACGACGCGGGCGACCTTGTCCATGTGGCGCTCGAGGGCGAAGAGGGACTGAGGCGCGCCGAAGCCGCGGAAAGCCCCATGAGGCGCGATGTTGGTGGCCATAGCGCGGGCGTGGATCTCGATGTTGGGCCAGAGGTAAGGGCCTGGTGCGTGGATGGTGGCGCGGGAGAGGACGACGGGCGAGAGCGTGGCGTAGGCGCCGCCGTCGATGGCGATGTCGATTTCGCCGGCGAGGAGTTTGCCGTCCCTGGATACGGCGGTGCGGTGGCGCGTGCGGGAGGGGTGACGCTTGGTGGTGGCGATGAGGTCTTCGGCGCGGTCGTAACAGATTTTTACCGGGTGGCCGGACTTGAGGGCGAGGAGGGCGGCGTGCGAGCCGATGACGCTGGGGAAGTCCTCTTTGCCGCCAAAGGCCCCGCCGGTTTCCGTCTGGATGACGCGGCATTTTTCCTGGGGCAGGTTGAAGACCAGCGAGAGCGCATGGACGAGGTAGTACGGGCACTGCATGGAGCCGGAGACGGTGACGGACTCGAGTGCGTCGTCGGCGGTGCGGAAGGCCTGGGCGATGACGCCGTTGTTTTCGATGTAGAGCTGTTCTTGAGCTCCCGTTCTGTATTCTCCCTCCACAACGAAGTCGGCGGCGGCGAAGGCGGCCTCGCGCTCGGCGGGCGAGGTGTTCTGCATGTGGTAGGTCTTGAAGGTGTTGGGGGAGTGGTGTTTCGGGTCGTCGCCGTGCCAGATGACTTTGGATTGGTCTCCGGCTGCGCCTGCTTCGGAGTCTTCGAGGGTGAAGACGCCGGGGAGTTCCTCGTACTCGATGTGGACGGCGGCGACGGCCGCGTGCAGGGCGGCCTTGTCGGGGTGAGCGAGAAGCAAGATGGGCTCGGCCTGGTGGTTGATATGCTCAACGGCGAGGCAGGGGTGGTCCTTGCCGAGGTGGACGATGATGTTTTCGCCGGGGATGTCGGCCGCGGTGACGATGACGAACTGGGACCAGTCGACGGAGAGGTCGTAGGTAATGGAGGCGATGCGGCCGCGGGCGATGGTGGAACGGACGGTGGCGCCATACCACATGCCGGGGAGGGTGATGTCGTCGACGTATTGGGCGCGGCCCGTAACTTTTCCGAGGCCCTCCTTGCGGATGGGCGACGTACCGAGAATGGAGCCGGGTTCAGGCATGCGGGTTAGAGATGCAGCTACGGGCTCTCAGCTAGCAGCTTCCAGCTAGAAAGACGGAGGGCTGGAAGCTTTGGTTAGGCGCTTTGGGGTATCCGATGAGGATAGAACGAAATGGGCCGTATGGGAATAGGGTTCGAAGGCCCGGGCGCAGCCGTGAGGCGGAGGGGATCAGGCGCGGCCGGCGAACTCGCGGGTTTCGGTGCTGACCTTGATCTTTTCGCCTTCCTTGATGAAGGTGGGCACGCGGATTTCGAGGCCGGTTTCCAGCCGGGCGAGTTTGGTAACGCTGCCGGCGGCGGTGTCGCCGCGGACGGAGGGTTCGGTGTAGGTGACGGCGAGTTCGACCTGGATGGGCAATTCGAGACCGATGGGATTGCCGTTGTACTTGTCGATCTGAAGGAGGGTGCCTTCGAGGAGGAATTCGAGCGCGTCGCCGACCATGTCGCGGCCGAGGGACAGGGTTTCGAAGGTGCTCTGGTCGAGGAAGTAGGAGCCGTCGGCGTCGCTGTAGAGGTAGGTGGCTTCGACGGTCTCGAGGTCAGGCTCGCGGAACTTGTCGCTGGCCTTGAAGGTCTTGTCGAATACGGCGCGGGTGAGCAGGTTGCGCATCTTGAGACGGACGAGGGTCTGGCCGCCGCGGGCGGTGGGAGTGGAGACCTCGACGTCCAGGCAGCGGAACGGAGCGTTTTCGAATTCGAAGAACATCTTGCGCTTTACTTCGATGGCATCGATCAGTGCAGCCATGGGGGTCCTTATAGGGCGGGGTTGGCGAGCGGAGACTTCCGCCGGGGTCGCATGCACCCTGCTTCTAAGGGTAAATGAGATGCTGGCCTGAAGAGCGCTGAGACGGCAGGGAGACATACCTGTGCCTTCGGCCCAGGCTGTGATGCTTCGCGGCGACGGCGCTTAGCGCTTCTTTTTGGCGGTCTTCTTTTGGGGGGCCTTCTTTTTTGGGGTTTTCTTTGCGGCTTTCTTTGCCGAGCCTGCGGCGCTGCCGAGAAGCGAGATAAGGGCGGAGCCGATGGGGGAGCCGAGACCGCTGCAGGCGTCCCAACCGGGACCGGCAGTGAAGGCGCCGTTGTTGCCGGAGGTGATGTCGTGGAAGCAGGATTTGGCCTTGGCGGCGTAGATGGTGGGTTGTAGGAAACCGGCGGTGGTCCTGTTCTGTGCGTTATTCAGGGCGATGAGGCCGGCCCAGAGTGGGGCGACGGCGCTGGTGCCTCCGATGACGCTGGTTTTGCCGTCGACACGGACGATGTAACCGGTTTCGGGGTCGGCGTCGCCGGCAACGTCGGGGACGCCGCGGCCTCCGCCGGACTGGGTGGGCGCGGGAACCTTGGAATTGGCTTGCCAGGTGGGTAGCGGGAAGACGTTGCTGACGCCTCCGCCGGTGGCTCCCTCGTTGGAGGCGGTCTCGTTCCAGACGACCTCGGAGGTGATGGTGCTGCCCGAGCCGATGAGCTTGGTGCCTCCGCAGGCGAGGACGTGGGGGCTGGAGGCAGGGAAGTCGACATGGCTGGCGCTGCCTTTCACTCCGTCCGTGGAGCCGTCGTCGCCGGCCGCCACGGTGATGGTGATGCCGAGGGCGGCGGCGGACTGGCAGGCCTCGTCGAGGGCGGTCATGGACTGCTGGGTCCAGGTGGATTCCGGCCCACCCCAACTGATGGAGATGACGCTGGGCTTGTTGGTGATGTCGTGGACGGCGGTGGAGATGGCGTCGATGAAGCCCTGGTCGGTGTTGGGAGTGAAGTAGACGACGATGTTGGCGCCGGGGGCGACGGCGGCGGAGACCTCGATGTCGAGCATCACTTCACCGTCGGCGCTGTTCGCGTTGGTGGGGGCGTTTTTGCCCTTGTCGACGGAGACGGCGGTCACCGTGGGCGTTTTCTGGCCGAGCGTTTTGAAGTAGGCGGTGATGTCGGCGGGACGGAAGCCGCCGCCGAGCTCGACGATGCCGATGGTTTGGCCGGCGGCGGTTGCGCCGGCGGGAAAGTGGTAGAGCTGACCGACCTGGACGGGGGTGTAGGTGGGTTCGGTTGTGGCCGCGCGGGGACGGATGCCGCCGGCGGGCGCGGCGCTCGGGCGGACACGAAAGTGGGGCTTGGCCTGCGGTCGATTGTCGAGACCAAGGACGGCAACAATGATTCCGGAGAGGCTGGCGGGGATGTGGATGCCGCCCTCGCGGATGCGGTAGGTGGTGCCGCCGACGGTGGTGTGTTTCAGCTCGACGCCGAAGGCCTTCTGCATGGCGGCGACGCTGCCGGTGAGCAGGACGGTGCGGCGTTCGGGCTTGGGGGTATGCTTCTCGACGGTGAGGCCGAACTCCCTGGCGAAGGCGTGGATTTTCTTCAGGTCGGCCTTGTCGGCGGCGAATCTGCGGGTGTATTCGGCGCGGGTGACACGGTCCTTACCGAGGCGCTTGGGGTCGATCCGGTTCTTGCGCCGGACGACGACCGAGACGGTGACTTTGCCGGTAGCGGGCTTTTCGGCCGGGACGTGGAACGCGGCTTTTTCGCTGCCTTTGAGCAGCAGGCGATTTTCGGCAGAAAATTTCGCGGTTTTCTTTTGAGGAGCCATGGAACGCCTCGTGGGCAAAGGGATTTCAGGTCGCCCAATGGGTGCAGCCGCCCCTGATATGGCGATGATCATATCGCGAAAACCTGAGGCGTGTCAGGAGTTGGAGGAATTATTTTGGAGAGGCTTCGATCGACGGCGGAATCGCCGTCCGAGGCTGGACCGGTGCGGTAGACTGGCACCACTTTGAATGCGCTTTTGAGGATGGAGACGAGTGGCAACCGACGATAGAAGTGGAATGGCGAGGACCGGGACGATTGATGCGCATCACCATCTGTGGCGGTACACGCCGGCGGAGTATGGGTGGATCGACGAGACGATGCAGGCACTGCGGCGGGATTTTCTACCGGCGGACCTGAAGGCGGCGATGGCAACGGCGGGGATTGACGGGACGCTGGCGGTGCAGGCGCGGCAGACGCTGGACGAGACGCGCTGGCTGCTGGACCAGGCGGAGGCGAATGAGGAGATTCGGGGCGTAGTGGGGTGGGCGCCGATTGCAGGCGAGGACTTTCCCGGGTGCATGGAGGAGTTCGACGGGCGCGAGAAGTTGAAGGGGCTGCGCCACGTGATCCAGGGCGAGAAGGATGAGCACTACATTCTGCGCGAGGATTTTAATTCGGGAATTCGGACGATGGCCGGCAGCGGGCTGGTGTACGAGATTCTGATCTACGAGCGTCACCTGGCGGACACCATCTATTTTGTGGACGAGCATCCGGAGCAGCCGTTTGTGCTGGACCATGTGGCCAAGCCGCTGATTGCGGGTGGAGTTCTGGAGCCTTGGGCGACAAGGATGCGGGAGCTGGGGCAGCGGGAGCATGTGAGCTGCAAGCTGTCGGGGATGGTCACCGAGGCCAAGTGGGACACGTGGGCTTCAGAATCGGAGGCGCTGCGGCCTTACCTGGACGTTGCGGTGGAGGCATTTGGGCCGGAGCGGCTGATGGCTGGCTCGGACTGGCCCGTGTGTTTGGTGGCGAGCGGATATGCGCAGTGGTTTGAGGTGCTGCGGGAGTATTTTGCGGGGTTCAGCGAGGCAGAGCGGGCACAGGTGTTTGGTGGTACGGCGGTGGAGGTGTATGGGCTGTAATTTTTGCGTGTGCCCGCCGATGGCAGGAGTATGCTGGGGGCGTCGATTTGGCTGACGCAGTTGTCGGCTGAATGGAGAGCCCATGTACGGATCGGTTTTGGGTTTACGGCTGCGCTGGTTTGGTGTTCCTTTAGTCTCTCTCTTCTGCCTGTTTGCGGTTGGGCAGCAACGCGCGCCCGGCATGGTTGGATCGGCTGGTGACGAGTTCGAGAGCCTGCGTACAGGCGAGCTGACGGTGTGGGAATCCGGGAGTGGAGTGTTGCTGGGGTGGGCAACCATCCAAAACGCGCTGCGAGCCGATTTCCCCGACTTGCAGGTCAATTTTCGCGTCGTGGATCCGGATGAGCTTATTGGGGAGACGACTGCGGCGAAGCAAAGCAAAACTTTGCCGGATGTCGTCTTTGTCGATAACTGGCGACAGGGCGCACCACTCGTAGCGCAGCAAAAAGTGGTGGAAATGATGGGGCATGCCCGCTTTTTGGCGAGCGGGTGGTGGTTTCAGATGAGCGAGGGAGCGCACCCGGCGACGGCTCAGGCTTTTCTGCGGTGGCTGGAGGACAATCCACACTGGCAGCCTCCACGGTTGTCAGCCGACGGGATGACTGGGCCGGACCAACAGCAGGCCAACTCCGCCGCACTCCTTGCTGTTGCTGCTGTGGCCGCCGCGGGAGCAATGGATCCGGCGATGGATCCGGACGCTCTGAAGCTGTTCACCTTCGGCTGGGGAACCGCCTGCGGCAAAATCTCCCGAATGTCCTTTCCTGTCACCCGGTTTCTGTTCGGAAACGGGAGGCTTGCCTATGCTGCGGTTGCGTCGGAAGCAATCTCCGCCGGCGGAAGCGTTCAGTGCAGCGGATTGATCTACACCTTCATGGTGTTGCGCAAGCGCCAGGAGGGCTGGAAGGCCATGCTGTTGACGCCGCGTGTGACGCTGGAGCAGGCGGCAGGCTTTGCCCGTCAGTTCGATCAACTGCACCTTGCTACTGCCGAGGGCTACGCGCCGGATGCGCCAGAGCTTCTTTTGCCGTTCGACGGAGGGCAGCAAACGCGAACTCCGAAGGAGTATATGTCCTGGCGACAGGATGTGCCTCGACCTGCCGCTTATGCCGTGGAATGGAGCTTCGGTCAGCGCTCCGGCGAGCTGGCAAGCTACAGCCCCTCGACGATTTCAATCTATGCAGCCATCGACTATGGCAACATCGTGCGCATCCCTGAGCCGTTCGGGATTGGGGTGCAGCCGCATCGCTGGCGGGTGTGGGCGATTGGAAAAGACGGCCAGGTGGCGCTGAGCGACTGGCGGACGGTGAACTTCACCAACTAAGGCGGCGCTTTGCAGACGGGCGAAGAGGAGCAGCCGACAAGGTTTGGATTGTGTTCGGACTTGCTTCTAAAATGCCGATATGGCGAAGAAGGTGAAAACGCTGCGGTGCCCGACCTGCAAGATGATTGTGCTGGCGGGCGGCGAGGACTTTCCGTTCTGCTCGGACCGGTGCCGGCGGATCGACCTGGGAAAATGGGCGAGCGGAGGGTACGTGATCCGTTCGCCGATTCATGATCCGGAGTTGCTGGACGAGTTGGAAGGGCTGCGGGACCGCGGGATCTCAACTGGTGCGGGTCCCGGGAGCAAGTCCGGGGATAGTGAGTAGTGGCCAAGCGCGAACCCACACCGCACAATCGAGATGCCGACGCCAGCGAGCAAACTGGCCGGGGACCCCGGGATGTGGGGCACCCGAAGACCAGGTGGGCGTGGGCGGTGGCGACGTTTTTCTGCACTGGGTTGCTGCGGCCGGGGCCGGGGACGTATGGGTCGGGGGCGGCGGTTCTGCTGTGGTACATCGCGGCACACGGGTTGCATGCGGATGGGGTGGGGCTGGCGGTTGGGACTGCCCTGGCGGCGCTGGCGGCGACGCTGATTGGGATTTCGGCGGCGACGATTGTGGCGCGCGAGGCCGGGCGCGACGACCCGGGATTTGTGGTGATCGATGAGGTAGCGGGGCAGTGGATCGCGCTGATCGCGGTGCGGCCGGACTGGCGGCACGCGGTGTTCGCGCTGCTGCTGTTCCGGGTGTTCGATATCTGGAAGCCGTGGCCGATTCGGAAGCTGGAGGCGCTGCCGGAAGGGACGGGCATCGTGCTGGACGATGTGGCGGCGGGAGTGCTGGCGCTGGCGGTGGGGCTGGCGCTGGCGCGGTGGGTCTAGTCAAGAGCGAATGACAGAGGTGTAGGCGGCTAGCGCGTTTGGTTGCGATCGCCGAGCCGAAAGGAACCGGGGGCTATGCTTGAGGTGTGCAGGAAAGTGTGGAAGCGCGGTACCGGCTCGGGGACTTGCTGGCGAATGCAATTACGCATGGCGTGGGAGCGGTGTTCGCGATTGCGGGGGCGGCGTACCTGATTGTGCGATCCACACGCGGGACGGCCTGGACGGTGGCGAGCTGTTCCATCTACGCGACGGGGTTGGTGCTGGTTTATCTTTGCTCCACGCTCTACCACTCGTTGGTGCGGACGGGGGCGCAGCACGTCTTTCAGGTGCTCGACCACTCGGCGATCTACCTGCTGATTGCGGGGACCTATACGCCGTTCACGCTGGTGTCGCTGCATGGACGGTTAGGCTGGGTGCTGTTTGGCGTGGTGTGGGGACTGGCGATTGCCGGGGTGGTGTTCAAGAGCCTGGCGACGGGCAGGTTCGCCGTCGCGTCGGCGATGATTTATCTGTTTATGGGGTGGTTCATTGTGCTGGCGGCGCGGCCGCTGCTGCACGCGATTTCGTGGCACGGCATGATGTGGATCGCCGCTGGGGGGTTGGCGTACACGGCCGGGATTGCTTTCTTCGCGTTTGACCGGGTGCGTTATTTCCACGCGCTGTGGCATCTGTTTGTGCTGGCGGGAAGTGTGGCGCATTATTTTGCGGTGCTGTTCTATGTGGTGCCGCGACAGTCGTGATGGGGCGAGGATGGTGTTGGCAAGGGCATCGGGTTTGCGCTGGGGCGCGCAGCGGGTTAACCGGTTCCACGGTATATGCGTCCTCGGCGGGGCTCATCGAAGTGCGGTTTTCCTTGAGGGAAAACCGCGCGGAGGGCCTGGCCCCTGGGTACATCAACCGCGGAACCGGTGTAGGCTTGGGGTGAGATGAGTCCACTGCTGCATGGTTCGAAGACGGACGCGCCGCGGCTGGTTCGGCTGCAGCCGCCGGCGGCGATGCCGGGTGGCGAGGTTGAGCTGAGCGGCAGCGGTTTGCAGGCCCGTAATGGCGCGCTGCCGTCGGTGCTGGTGGGGGACACGCCTGCGTATCTCGCGTTGAGCCGGGCGGGGCGAGCGGTGATTCGGATTCCGGAAGGGACGATCTCCGGCGACGTGGTGCTGGCGCTGGGCGAGGGGCCGAAGCTGGCGAGCATGAGTAACGCGCTGGGGCTGCGGGTTGCGGTGCCGATGGCGGAGAACCTGCACCCGGTGGCGAACCCTGCGGTGGATGCGGACGGCACGGTGTATGCGACGGTGAGTGGGGGACGCGGGGAAAGCGTTCCCGTGTCGATCTTCTCGATTGCGCCCGACTTTCAGGTACGGCCGTTTGTGCGCGATGTGCTGAATGCAACCGGACTGGCGTTCGGGCCGGATGGATATCTGTATGCGAGCTCGCGGGCGGAGGGCACGGTGTACCGGGTGTCGCCGGAGGGTGCCGTGTCGACCTATGCGGAGGGGATGGGCGTCGCGACGGGGATCGCGTTCGACCGCGATGGGAACCTGTATGTGGGCGACCGGGAGGGAACGATCTTCAAGGTGGGGCCGGAGCGGGGCGTGGCGAGCGGCGGGAGCCTGGGGAGCGGCATGGGGGGCAAGGAGATGTTCGTGTACGCGACGCTGGAGCCGAGCATCGCGGCCTATCACCTGGCGTTCAACGATGACGGGGTGCTGTTTGTGACTGGGCCGACGACCTCGAGCCACCAGTCGATTTATGCGATCGACCGCGATGGGCAGACGACGGTGTTCTACCGGGGGCTGGGGCGGCCGCAGGGGATGGCGTTTGACGTGGATGGGAATCTATACGTTGCGGCATCGCTCGCGGGACAGCGCGGGATTGTGCGGATCACGCCGCAGCGCGAAGCGTCGCTAGCGGTGTCGGGGAATAATCTGGTGGGGCTGGCGTTTCTGGAGGATGGGTGCGCGGCGCTGGCGACGAGGGATGCGCTGTACCATGTGGCGCTGGGGATTGAGGGAAGAAGGCTGGTTTGATACGGCGTTCTGTGGCGGGATCTAAATATACGGCGATTCTTTGCTACGCTCAGAATGACAAGCAAAGTAAATCATGATCGCTGAGATTATCGCTGCCGGGTCGGAGATGCTGACGCCATTCCGGCAGGACACGAATTCGCTGTATCTGACGTCGAAGCTGAATGAGCTGGGCGTGCGGGTGGCGTTCAAGACGATTGTCGGCGACAACCTGGGAAACCTGGCGGACGTGGCGAAGATTGCGATCGCACGCGCGGATGTTGTGATTTTTTCCGGCGGGCTGGGGCCGACCGCGGACGACTTGACGCGCGAAGCGGTGGGGGAGGCGCTGGGGTTGGCGCTGCGGCGCGACAATGACATCCTGACCGCGATGTACAAGCGCTTTGCCGTGCGACGCATGGTGATGCCGCCGAACAATGCCAAGCAGGCAGACCGGCTGGAGGGCGCGGAGGTGCTGGCGAACGCGAATGGAAGCGCGCCGGGGCAGTACATCGACACGGTGGTGGGGCGGCACAGGAAGATCGTGATTCTGCTGCCCGGGCCGCCGAAGGAGTTGAAGGCGATGTATGAGGTGGAGTGTCAGCCGAGGCTGGCGGCGTCGCTGCCGGAGCGGCATATCGCGAAGCGGATGCTGCGCATGGCGCTGATCCCGGAGTCGCAGGTGGATGCGCGGACGGCGCCGATCTACCAGCAGTACGCGGACGTGGAGACGACGATTCTTGCGGGACAGGGTGAGATCCAATTGCACTTCCAGTGCGTGAAGGCGAGCGATGCGGAGGCGCAGGCGCGGGTGGATGAGCTGGCAGAGAAGGTTGAGGCCGAGATGGGGGAGGCGGTCTTCTCGTCGCACGGAGAGCAACTGGAGGAGGTGGTGCTGCTGATGCTGGGCCTGCGGCAGATGACGCTGGCGGCGGCGGAAAGCTGTACCGGCGGCCTGCTGGCGGAACGGTTGACGGCGGTGCCGGGCAGCTCGCGGTATTTTCTGGGCGGTGCAGTGGTGTATGCGGACAGCCTGAAGACGGAATTCGCGGACGTTCCCGAGGAGATGGTGCGGACGGAGGGGCCGGTGAGCGAGCTGGTTGCGAAGGCGCTGGCGGAGGGGATTCGTAAGCGGACGGGCGCGAGCGTAGGGGTGGGGATTACGGGGATTGCAGGACCCGGGCCGGGTGCGCCGGGACCGGATGAGAACAAGCCGATTGGGCTGGTGTATGTGGGGCTGTCGTTTGCCGGGGAGAAGAAGACGGGCGGCGGAGCAACCAAGGTGGTGGAGTTGAATCTGACCGGCGACCGGGAACGGATTCGATTCTGGGCGAGCCAGCATGCGCTGGACTTGCTGAGGCGGAGTTTGCTGGAGAGAACGTAGGGGCAGTTGATAGTTGTTAGTTGAAGAGCAAGAGCAAGAGCAAGAGCAAGAGCAAGAGCAAGAGCAAGAGCAAGAGCAAGAGCAAGAGCAAGAGCAAGAGCAAGAGCAAGAGCAAGAGCAAGAGCAAAGGCAAATACGGGGATTCTTCGCTGCGCTCAGAATGACAAGCGGGGGGAATGACAAGCGGGAGGGGAATGACAAGCGGGAGGGGAATGACAAGCGGGAGGGGAATGACAAGCGGGAGGGGAATGATAAGCGGGAGGGGAATGACAAGCGGGAGGGGAATGACAAGCGGGAGGAGAATGATAAGCGGGAGGAGAATGACAAGCGGGAGGGGAATGACAAGCGGGAGGAGAATGATAAGCGGGAGGAGAATGACAAGCGGGAGGGGAATGACAAGCGGGCAGGTAGGCTTGGTAGACTCTAGGTTCGGAGAAAGAAGGCACTTGCGCCCACGATGAAGCCCTGGATCCTGTCTATTTCGATTGCGTACCTGCTGGGGTCGATACCATTTGGGTATTTGCTGGTTCGCATCTTCCGCAAAGAGGACATACGGGAGCAGGGCAGCGGGAATATTGGCGCGACCAACGTGGCGCGGTCGGGGGCAAAAGGGCTGGGTGTGGCTACGCTGCTGCTCGACCTGGGAAAGGCGTATGCAGGCGTGATAGTTGCGTCGCATATTGCGGCCGGACTGGGGAATGCGTACGACATTGAGGTGGCCGCGGCCGTGGCGGCAGTACTGGGGCATGTGTTTCCGGTGTGGCTGCGATTCCGCGGCGGCAAGGGCGTGGCCAGCGCGCTGGGAGTGTTCCTGGCGCTGAGCTGGCCCTCGGCGGTGGCGATCCTGGTGGTATTTGCGGTGATCTTTGCACTGACCCGGTATGTTTCGTTGGCGTCCATTGTGGGATCGGCAACCTTTCCGCTGTTTGGGTTCCACTTTGTGGCGCAGCGGACGCCGATGGTGGTGTTTGGATTTCTGTTTATTCCGCTGCTGGTGATTGTGAAGCACCACGAGAATATCCGTCGGCTGCTGCACGGGACGGAGAGCCGGTTCGGGAAGCGATCCATGAGTGAAAAGGCTGGAACAGGGAAGGCGGAGGCATGAGCCGGATTGTCGTACTGGGTGCGGGCGCGTGGGGGACGGCGCTGACGATCTCGCTGGCGCGGCGCGGGGGACACGCGATTACGCTGTGGTCGTTTGCGCGGGAACAGGTGAAAGAGATTACGGAGACGGGAGAGAATCTCCAGTTCCTGCCGGGCTACATTGTGCCTGCGGATGTGAGGGTGACGACGGACCTGGCGGCGGCGGTGCAGGGGGCGGACATGGTGCTGTGCGTGACGCCGTCGGAACACATGCGCGGAGTGATGTCGAAGGTTGCGCCGCTGCTGACGCGGGACCAGATTGTGGTGAGTGCGACCAAGGGATTGGAAGCGGGAAGCCTGCTGCGGATGTCGCAGGTGATCGCGTCGATGACACAGAACCGCTGCGGAGTGTTGAGCGGACCGTCGTTTGCGGCGGAGGTGGCGGCGGGCATTCCTACCGCAATCGTTGCGGCGGGAACGCCGGCGGTGGCGCGGGCGATCCAGAACGAGTTCAGCTCGCCGACACTACGGCTTTATACCAACGAAGATGTGGCCGGCGTGGAGCTGGGCGGAGCGCTGAAGAATGTGATTGCGCTGGCCGCGGGCGTGGTGAATGGGTTAGATCTGGGGTATAATTCCGGGGCCGCACTGATCACGCGCGGAATTGCGGAGATGACGCGGCTGGCGGTGGCGTGCGGTGGGCGCAGGCAGACGCTGGCTGGGCTGTCGGGGATTGGGGACCTGGTGCTGACCTGCACGGGATCGCTCTCAAGGAACCGGACGGTAGGGATTGAGCTGGGCAAAGGCCGCGAACTCAAGGAGATTCTGTTCGATCTGCAGGGGAAGGTTGCCGAGGGAGTGCGCAGCACGGCGGCGGCGCTGGGGCTGGCGGCACGCTACGGGGTGGAGATGCCGATCACAGCGCAGATGGACGCGATCCTGCACCGAGGCAAGAGCCCAAAAGAGGCGATTCGGGAGCTGATGGCGCGGCCGGGACGGGACGAGTAGGACAGCGATTGGTGGCCAATGGTGAATCAAGCGGCGGGGCAGGTCACTCCGTATGGCCTGGGGGCATCTTATGCAACATGGACCGAGAATTGCATTCACCCGAAGACGATGAACTTGAGCGCCGAGACCAGCAGTCGTTTTCTCGCGTCGTCGTGGTGGCGGGCGTGGCGATCATGGTGATCCTGGTACTGGCACTGCTGGTGGTGCGGTTCGCGGGAGGACATATCCGGCCGGTGTATCCGGACAGGCATCCGGCGTCGCACCTGGTGGTGGGCCAGCAGAACCGGCGAGCTGGGTGACAAGCCCGGGTTGGTAGACTAGTGAAAGTATGGCTTTTTCACTGTTTGGCAAGCGCAGGCCCGATTCCGAGACAGAAGAAGAGGGTAAGACAGAAGGCCGCGAAGGCGCGTCTGTAAAGGGTGAGGCGGCGGTCGAGAAGCGTGGTTTTTTCGACCGCATGAAGCAGGCGGTAACGCGAACGCGCGACTCGTTCTCGGAGTCGATTGGGAGCGTGCTGGCGCTGACGCGCGAGATCGACGAGACCTCGCTGGCAGAGCTGGAGGCAGTGCTGCTGGCGGCGGATATTGGCAGCACGACGGCAAGGACGATCCTGTCGAACTTGCGGCAGCGGGGTTTGCGGCAGGGGATCGAGGGTGGCGAAGAACTGAAGCGGCTGCTGAAGATCGAGCTGAAACAGGTGCTGGATGGGGTTGCGACGGAGGATGTGGTTGCAAGCGTGCCGCCGACCGTGGTGATGATGGTGGGCGTAAACGGCACGGGCAAGACCACTACCAGCGGCAAGCTGGCTGCGTATTACCGCGGGCAGGACCGGACGGTGCTACTGTGCGCAGCGGATACGTTTCGCGCGGCGGCGATTGAACAGCTGGAGGTGTGGGCGGCGCGGTCGGAAGTGCCGATGATCAAGACCAAGACGGGCGGCGATCCTTCGGCTGCCTTGTACGACGCGTGTACCGCAGCCAAGGCGCGCGGGACCGATGTGCTGATTGTGGATACGGCGGGGCGGCTGCACACCAAGACCGACCTGATGAAGGAACTGGACAAGATGCGGCGCACGGCAGAGAAGCTGGTTCCGGGTGCTCCGCACCAGACGCTGCTGGTGATGGACGCGACTACAGGGCAGAACGGACTGCAGCAGGCGCGACTGTTTACCGAGGCGGCGCGAGTGACGGGGATTGTCCTGACCAAGCTGGATGGGACGGCGAAGGGCGGCATTGTGCTGGCGATTGCGACGGAGCTGCGGCTGCCGGTGAAGTTTGTCGGCGTGGGCGAGAAGATGGAAGACATACTGCCGTTTGACAGCGGTGCGTTTGTGGAGTCGATGGTGAAGTAGATTCAGTTGTGAGTTGTGAGTTGTGAGTTGTGAGTTGTGAGTTGTGAGTTGTGGGTTGTGAGTCGTGAGTTGAGGGCGCGGTGTGGGCGGTGATCGGCACGGAAGCTCAGGCACAGATCGATGTGAGGTTCATGCGGCGGGCGCTGGAGTTGGCGCGGGCGACGGTGGGGCTGGCTTCGCCGAATCCGCAGGTGGGGTGCGTGCTGGTGCGGGATGGCGAAACGGTGGGGGAAGGTGCGCATCTCTATGACGGTTTCGACCACGCGGAGATTGTCGCGCTGAAGCAGGCTGGAGAACGGGCGCGCGGGGCCACCGCGTACGTCACGCTGGAGCCGTGCAGTCACCATGGGCGAACTGGGCCGTGTGCGGATGCGTTGATCGCGGCGGCGGTGCGGCGGGTGGTGGCGGCAACGGCCGATCCGAATCCCCTGGTGAGTGGGCAGGGGATTGCAAAGCTGCGGGCGGCAGGCGTTGAAGTTGAGGTTGGCGTTTGCCAAGCCGAGGCGCGCTCGATGAACGAGGGATTTGCCCGCTGGATTCGGACGGGAAGACCGTTGGTGATATTGAAGGCGGCACTGTCTGCGGATGGAATGCTGGCACCGGTGCAAGCCGTGAGAGCGGAGAGGCAGACGTATTGGATTACGGGTGTGGAGGCGCGAGCCGAAGTGCAGGGGATGCGTCATGCGGCGGATGCGGTGCTGACCGGTCTGGGCACGGTGCTGACGGACGATCCGGCATTGACCGACCGGAGCGGGCTTCCGCGGCGGCGGTCGCTGCTGCGTGTAGTGCTGGATTCGCGGTTACGGACCCCGCTGGATTCGCAACTGGTGCGGTCGGCGAGCGGGGATGTGCTGATGGTGTGTGACACCGAGGCGGAAGAGGCGCAGGTTGAGTTGTTCGAAGAGGCAGGGATCGATGTGGCGCGGGTGCCGGGAGTGCGTGGGCGGCTGAATTTGGCTGCAGTGCTGGATGTGCTGGGGAAGCGGAAGATATTGAGTGTGCTGTTGGAATGCGGCTCGGAGTTGAATGGGGCGTTTCTGGCGGAAGGATTGGTGGACAAAGTGGTGCTGTTCTATGCGAAGACGGAGTTGGGCGCGGGAGCGGTTCCGTTTGCGCAGGGAGTGGGGTCTCCGCTGTTGCTGGAACAGTCGATGACGCAAGGGACACGGACAATGTTTGGGGCGGACGTGCGTGTGAGCGGAACTCTGCGGGATCCGTGGACTGAGGATGAGCTAGGCTAAGAAGATGTTCACTGGTTTGATTGAGACGGCGGGGGAGGTGATTTCGTTTACGCCTGGGATGGGTGGCGCTACAGCGCGGTTGACGATCGCGGCGCCGTCGATAGCGGCACGGTTGCGGACTGGCGACAGCGTAGGGGTGAACGGGGTTTGCCTGACAGCACTGGGGATCGAGCCGGATGCATTTCCGCCGCGTTTCTCGGCTGACCTGGCGGCGGAGACGATTGCGCGGACTACGCTGTCGCGGCTGGAGCCGGGGTCGATGGTGAACCTGGAGCTGCCGACGCCGGCGGGGACTCCGCTGGGCGGGCACGTGGTGCAGGGACATGTGGACGGCGTGGGGACGCTGCTGGCGCTGGATCCGGTGACGGCTGGCGCCGAGTCGGATTGGGTGCTGCGGGTGCGGCTGCCGGAGGGTATGGCGCGGTATGTGGTGGAAAAGGGATCGATTGCGGTGGAGGGGATCAGCCTGACGGTGGCGGGGATTGCGGGCGATGAGATATGGATTGCGATCCTGCCGCATACGTATGTAGCGACCAATCTGCACGCATTGAAGCCGGGAATGGGTGTGAACCTGGAGGTGGATGTGCTGGCAAAGTATGCGGAGAGCCGAAAGCGGGCGCAGGCTGGGAAGCACGAGTTGACGGTGGAGTATCTGCTGGCGAATGGGTACTAAACCGCGAGTGGTGTGGCCTGCAAAATAGTTGTGAGTTGTAAGCGATTGCCGGTCTGGGGATTGCAGGCTTTCTGCACTATTTTGAGGGCATAAGGGGTTGTGTCCCCGGCGAGTATAGGCGAATATAAGGCGAAGATTATGGCCACTGCATTCGCCTTGCGTTCGCAAATTGAAGCTTCCCTGGCAGACCGAATTCCGTCGGCACTGACGCCCATGCCGCGGCTGATTCGGCCGGTGATGCCGACGGGCATTGGCGCGGTCGACGAGGTGCTGCAGGGCGGGTTGCCCGTGGGTGCGGTGACGGAGTTGGTGGGAGCGGAGTGTTCGGGGCGAACGGCACTGGCGCTATCTTTTGTCGCGCAGGTGACGCGAGCTGAAAAGGTTTGCGCGTGGGTGGATACATCGGATGCGCTGAATCCGGAATCCGCGGCGGCGTGTGGGGTGGACCTGGCGCGGCTGTTGTGGGTGCGCTGCGGGGTGACACGGCTGGATAACGTGCGGCCGGTTTTGCACGAGCGAATGGAAGGCGGCTTCTCGGTTCCGAAGAACTATTTTGTGCCGAAGCCGGGGATCAAGGGATTGCATGGCGGGGGGATGGGCGGGCATCCGCGCGGCGAGGCCAGGGGGATGGGGGCAGCGGTGAGCGGGCTGCTGCAGCCGGATGTGACGGCGCGATGCGCTGAGCCGCAGCAGAAGGTGCGCGAAGAAAGAGGGGCTGTCGAGGCTGTTTCGATTCCGTGGATGAGGATAGGGGAGCGAAACGGAGTTTCGTGCGGAGTGGGCAGGCCATGGGCGCGGATTGAGCAGGCGTTGCGGGCGACCGACCTGTTGCTGCAGGCGAGTGGCTTTGGGGCGATTGTTCTGGATATGGGCAGCCTTGCTCCGGAACAGGTTTTGCGGATCCCGCTGGCGACGTGGTTTCGCTATCGGGCGGCGGCGGAACGGACGCAGGTAAGCGTGCTGCTGCTGACGCAGCATCCGTGTGCAAAGAGCAGCGCAGGATTGGTACTGCGGTTCGGGGGCGGCGAGGCGCTGGCAGAGGAAGCGACGGTGTTGGCAGGGTTCACGCGGCGGATCGAGGTCTCGCGACAGCGATTTGCTGGTCCGGAGAGCGCGGAGAAGGTAGTGCCGATTCGCAAGCCGCCGCAGCGGGCAGGAGTTGCGGTGTGGCGGAGCCAGACGACATGGGCGGTACAGCGATGAGCGGCCACGAACTGTACGCGTGTTTGTTTGCGAGAGAATTTCCCGCGCAGGCTTTGCTGCGGCTAAGGCCGGAGCTGCGCGAGAAGGCGGTCTCCGTAATGGAGGGCGACCCTCCAATCGAGTTTGTGTGTTCCCTGAATGCGCGGGCGCGCAGGGCGGGGGTTGCGCGGGGGATGACGAAGGTGGAAGTGGAGACGTTTGATGAGATAACGGTGCTGGCGCGTTCGTTTGCGGAAGAGGCTGCGGCGAGAGCGGTGCTGTTGGAATGCGCGGGAACTTTTTCTCCGCGGGTTGAGGAGTGCGTGGATGCAAACGCGTTCCTGTGCGTGATTGATATTGCGGGGACGGAGAAGTTGTTTGGGCCGGCGGCTACGCTGGCACGAGCCTTGTTGGGCAGGGTGCGGGCGCTGGGTGTGATTGCGTGTGTTTCCGTGAGCAGCAATTTCGATGCGGCAATCGCGAATGCGCGGGGAAGGCCAATGCAGACGGCGGTGATTCCACCCGGGGTCGAGGCCATTGCACTTGCTCCGCTGCCGGTGGGGGTGCTCGATCTGTGCGAGGAGCACTCAGAGATATTTGCGTGGTGGGGAATTCAGACATTGGGTGCGCTGGCGGCGCTGCCGGAGAAGGAGTTGGTGGCTCGGCTGGGACAGGAGGGAAAACGGCTGCGCCAACTGGCTCGGGGGGAGTTGCCGCATCTGTTTGTTCCGCGCGACCCGGAGTTCCGCCTGGAGGAGCGGATGGAACTGGATGCGCCGGTGGAGTTGCTGGAGTCGTTGCTGTTTGTGGTGGGCGTGATGCTGGAACAGTTGATTCTGCGGGCAACGGCGCGGGTGTTAGCGCTGGCTTCGGTAACCGTGACGCTGCAGCTGGAAGGCGGCGTGGTGCACACGCGCACGGTTCGTCCCGCGCTGCCGAGCAACGACCGGCAGATGTGGATCAAGCTGATCCATCTTGATCTGGAGGCACATCCGCCACAGGCGGCGATCGTCGGGCTGGCGCTGCACGCAGAGCCGGGGAGTACGAGTAAAGTGCAGCTCGGACTGTTCTCGCCACAACTGCCGGAGCCGATGCGACTGGATGTGACGCTGGCGCGAATTCGCGCGATTGTGGGCGAGGAGAGTGTGGGCCGGCCCGTGCTGGCGGATACGCATCGGCCGGATGCTTTTCACATGGAACAATTTTCCGTTGCAACAAAACCAGTCGCAGGCTCAGTTGCGGAGCGGCAGGAGAAATCTGTTGCTGCGATGCGGCAGCTTCGCCCGGCAGAGAAGATAACGGTGATGCTGCGCGGGCAGCAGCCGGCTGCATTTCGCTTTCGCGAGCGACAGTATGAGGTTGAGCACGCGTATGGGCCCTGGGTGATGAGCGGTGACTGGTGGAATCCATCGCTATGGGGTGTTGCGCAATGGGACCTGATTGCCCGGGCGAGGGATGGGACAATGCTGTGCTGCTGCGCAGTGTGCGATCGGATGCGGCAGGAGTGGCAGATGGCGGCTTTGTATGACTGAGGTCGAGCGTATGTGGCACTGCGCGCATTTAGCGCGGGCTTACAGCCCGCACGCCGAGCGCGGCGGCAGACCTGGGGCTTTGCCTCAGGCTACGATAGCGCGGACCTTCGGCACGCTACTCGCCATGACCGGAGCAACACTTCCAATGATGGGTGCGGCATGAGCGGGTATGTGGAGTTGCATGCTGCGAGTGCATTTAGCTTTTTGGAAGGCGCATCGCAGCCGGAAGCGCTGATTGAACGGGCGGCCGAGATGGAAATGCCGGCGATGGCACTGCTGGACCGCAACGGCGTGTATGGAGCAACGCGATTCCACACCAGCGCAAAGCGGAATGGTGTACGGGCACATATTGGCGCGGAGATTGCGGTTTCGAGCTTTGGCGCGCGGCTTGCGCCGGCGGAGTGGCTTCCGCATCGGTGCGCGGCTGAATCGGCGCGGGTGGCGTTGCTATGCGAGTCGCGCAAGGGGTACCAGAATCTTTGCCAATTGGTGACGCAGTTCAAACTGCGGGAGAAAGAGAAGGGTGAGGGTGCGGCGACGTGGGATGACCTCCGGCAGTATTCGTCCGGCTTGGTATGTCTAACGGGAGGGGATGAAGGTCCGCTGGCTGCTGCGCTGGCAATCGATGGCGAAGAGGCGGGCCGCGAGGTTGTAGGGCGGCTGGCGGAAATCTTTGGAAGCGCAAACGTGTATGTCGAGGTGCAGCGCCACCAGGAACGCGAAGAGGAGTGGCGCAACCAGGCTGCGCTGCGGATTGCGCGGACGCTAGGGATGCCGGTGGTCGCAACCAATGGCGTGCGCCACGCAACCGCCTATGATCGCGAGGTGCTCGACCTGTTTACGGCGGTGCGGCAGCATACGGATCTTGATCATGCCGGGCGGCTACTGGCTTTGAACAAGCAACGGCATCTGCGTGCGGCACGGGAGATGGCGAGGCTGTTTCGCGATGTGCCCGGTGCGGTGGAGAACACGCTGGAGCTATCTGCGCGACTGCGGTTTGAGCTGGGCGATCTCGGTTACAAATTCCCGCGCTATCCGGTGCCTGAGAACGAGACGATGGACAGTTTTCTGCGCAAACGGGTAGCGGAAGGGGTGATGCGGCGATACGGGCCGAAGAGCGATCGCGAGTTGCTGGAACGCGCAAAGAAGCAGGCCGTACACGAGCTCGATCTGATTGCGCGATTGGGTTTTGAGGGATATTTCCTGATCGTGTGGGACATTGTGCAGTTCTGCAAGACGCACGACATTCTGGTGCAGGGACGGGGCAGCGCGGCGAACTCGGTGGTCTGCTATGCGCTGGAAATTACAGCAGTCGATCCGGTGGGGATGGAACTGCTGTTTGAACGATTTCTGAGCGAGAACCGCGGCGAATGGCCGGACATCGATCTCGATCTACCGTCGGAAGACAAGCGCGAGCAGGCGATTCAATACATCTATCGGAGATACGGCGAGCTCGGCGCGGCGATGACGGCGAACGTGATCAGCTATCGCGGCAAGTCCGCGGCGCGCGAGGTGGGCAAGGCGCTGGGCTTCGATGCGGAGTCGCTGGGCCGGTTGTCAGGGCTGGTAAGCCAATGGGAGTGGCGCGGCAAGACGGACACGATGGCGCACTCGTTCCAACACGCGGGGTTTGACCTGAAGCACCCGCGGATCGCGAAGTATCTTGAGCTTTGCATGCGCATCCAGGACCTGCCGCGACACCTGGGGCAGCATTCAGGCGGCATGGTGATCTGCCAGGGCGAGTTGAACTGTGTGGTGCCGCTGGAGCGGGCGTCGATGCCGGGGCGCACAGTGGTGCAGTGGGACAAGGAAGATTGCGCGGACCTGGGGATTATCAAGGTGGACCTGCTGGGGCTGGGCATGATGGCGGTGCTGAAGGACTGCATCGAGTTGATCCCGAGGCACTATGGAGAACGTATCGATCTGGCGCAGTTGCCGGAGGACGATGACGTCTACAGGGTGCTGCAAAGGGCGGATACGGTAGGGATGTTTCAGGTGGAGAGCCGTGCGCAGATGGCGTCGCTGCCGCGGAATTATCCGGTGCGGTTTTACGACCTGGTGGTGCAGGTGGCGATTATCCGGCCAGGGCCGATCGTCGGCAAGATGATGCACCCGTACATGCGGCGGCGGCAGGGGAAAGAGGAGGTGAGCTATCCGCATCCTTCGCTGGAGCCGGCCCTGCGGCGCACGCTGGGCGTGCCGCTGTTTCAGGAGCAACTGCTGCGCATTGCGATGACTGTGGCGAACTTTACCGGCGCGGAGGCGGAGGAACTGCGCAGAGCCGTGGGCATGCGGCGTTCGTGGGAGCGAATGAAGAATTTAGAGGGGAAACTAAGAGCTGGCATGACCGCGAATGGGATCGATGCGAAGACGCAGGACACCATTGTGGAGAACATCAGTTCGTTTGCGCTGTATGGATTTCCGGAGTCGCATGCGGCGAGCTTCGCGCTGATTGCCTATGCGTCAGCGTATCTGAAGGTGAAGTACCTGGCGGCGTTCACGTGTGCGATTTTGAACAATCAGCCGATGGGATTCTATATGCCGGCGGTGCTGGTGAAGGATGCGCAGCGGCATGGGCTGCGAGTGAAGGCGATCGACGTGCAGGGGTCGGAGTGGGCATGCACGGTGGAGCAGGAGAGTAATGGGAGGCTGAGCCTGCGGATGGGGCTGGGGTACGCGAAGGGACTGCGCAGGCAGGCGGCGGAGGCGCTGGTGGAATCGCGGGAACGGTTGGGGCGATTCCAGTCGGCGGAAGATCTTGCACTGCGGGTGCCGTTCCTGAACCGCAAGGAACTGACGCTGCTGGCCCGGGTGGGGGCGTTGAACTCACTGGATGGAATTGAGCATCGCAGAGATGCGCTGTGGCAGGTGGAACGCGCGGGCAAATTGGAGGGGCCGCTGCTGCGGCAGAATAGCCAGTGGCTGCGCGAGGCAGAAGAGACGTTGCCGCTGGAGCGAATGAATACCGCAGAGCGCCTGGTGGCTGACTATGCGGGGACAGGGCTTACTGTGGGCAGGCATCCCATGCACTACCGGCGGGATGAACTGCGTCGGAGTGGTGTGCGTTCGGCGGAGGAGCTTCGACATGCGAAGGACGGCGATTTGGTGCAGGCTGCCGGATGCGTGATTGCAAGGCAGAGGCCAGGGACGGCGAAGGGTTTCATCTTCCTGTCGATGGAAGACGAGACCGGGATTGCGAACGTGATCGTTACGCCGGATCTGTATGAGCGGGAGCGGATGACGGTGGTGCGCAGCAAGTTTCTGCTAGTGGAGGGTGTGTTGCAGAACCAGGATGGCGTGGTGCATGTGAAAGCGAAGCGGCTCGTATCGTTGTAGGCGCGAGCATTGGAGCATCTATGGAGCGAACCGCAGGTCCTTCGACTGCGCACATCGCAGGCGATGTGCTTCGCTCAGGATGACAATTCTTTGGCGAGCAGCAAATCAGCAGATGCGGGGTAGTTGCTCTCCGAACATAACGTCGAGCACGCGCGTGCCGCCGATTCCGGTTTTCATCAGTACCATGCCGGGATGGTCGGCAACGACTTCGCCAATGATGGCGGCGTCGCGTCCGAGCAAATGCTCGCGCATGCTGCGCAGAACGGCTTCCGCCATCTCGGGCCGGACGATGGCAAGCAGCTTGCCCTCGTTGGCGACGTAGAGCGGATCGAGGCCGAGGACTTCGCAGGCGCCCCTGACCGATTCACGCACCGGGATGGAAGACTCGCGCAGCAACATGCCGACCCCCGCGCGCCTGGCGATTTCGTTCAGCGTGGTGGCAGCGCCGCCGCGCGTGGGATCGCGCAGGCAATGGATGAAGTCGGCGCCATTGGCGGATGGAGTTGCCAGCATCGCGGCCACCAGGCCGTTCAACGAGGCGCAGTCGCTCTCGATGGCGCCTTCGAATTCCAGGCCTTCGCGCTGCGACATGATGGCCATGCCGTGATCGCCGAGGTAGCCGCTCAGCAGGATGGCATCGCCAGGCTGCGCGCGGTCCGCGGAGATGTTGATGCCAACGGGGACGGCACCGATACCGGTGGTGGTAATGAAGACCTGGTCGCCCTTGCCACGGTCGACGACCTTGGTGTCGCCGGTGACGAATTGCACTCCGGCGTCGGCGGCTGCGGCGCGCATGGATTCCACGATGCGGCGTAGATCGTCGACCGGCAGGCCTTCTTCGAGGATGAACGCGGCGGAGAGATACAGCGGCTGCGCTCCGCTCATGGCGAGGTCGTTGACGGTGCCGTGCACGGCAAGGCGGCCGATATCGCCGCCGGGAAAGAAGATCGGAGTGACCACAAAGGAGTCTGTGGTGAAGGCGAGGCGCGCGCCGCCGATGGTGACGACGGCCTGATCGTCCAGCTTGTCGAGCACAGGATTGCGAAAGGCAGGGAGAAACACCTTGTCGATCAGGTCGGAGGTAAGCTTGCCGCCGCTGCCATGGCCCAGCACGATCTGCTTATGCTCGTAGATCGGGATTGGACAGGAGCCGAACAGCGGAGAGACGAGAGGGTCCGCGTCGTGCGCCTTCTGGTTGGCCGTATCTTCTGTGATTGCCATCGCGTTATGCCCTCCCTCCGTTGGCAGGTGTTGCAGCGGTTGCTGCTGCTGCACCAGGCGCGATCGGGTGAAGCTTGTCCGGGCCCTGCGGCTTCAGGTGGCGGCCGTACGCATAGTACGCGGCGCAGGCGCCCTCCGCGGAAACCATGGTTGCGCCCAGCGGATGCTGCGGGTTGCACAGGGTGCCAAAAGCGGGGCAATCATGCGGCTTCTTGATGCCGCGCAGAATCTCGCCGCTAATGCATATCTCGGGCTCGAGCGTAACAATCTCGGCAACATCGAAGAGCCTCTCGGCGTCGTGCGCGGCGAACTCCGCGCGCAGGCGGTAACCGCTCTTGGGGATGGTCCCGATGCCGCGCCACTTACGGTCGCTCACTTCGAAGACCTTGGCGATGAGCTTCTGCGCGGGCAGATTGCCGGTCTGGTCGAGTATGCGCGAGTACTGATTCTCTACTACGGCGCACCCCTGCTCGAGCTGCTTGATGGTCATCAGCACACCTTCAAGGATGTCCAGCGGCTCAAAGCCTGTGATCACAATGGGCGCGTGGTAGCGCGCGCTGATGGGAAGGTAATCGCTGTAGCCCATCACGGCGCAAACGTGGCCCGGTCCGAGAAATCCCTGCACACGGTTTTCAGATGAGGCGAGGATCGCCTCCAGGGCCGGCGGGACGAGGACGTGAGAGACAAGGAGAGAGACGTTGCCGAGCTTCTCTTCGTGTGCGCGCCAGGCGAGCATGGCATTGGCGGGGGCGGTGGTTTCAAAGCCGATGGCGAAAAAGACGACCTGTTTCTCCGGATTTGCGCGGGCAATTTTCAGGCAGTCCAGCGGGGAGTAAACGACGCGCACGTCGCCGCCTGTGGACTTGATGGTAAAGAGGTCGCCATTGGAGCCGGGCACGCGCAGCATGTCGCCAAAAGAGCAGAAGATGACGCCCGGGCGGCGGGCGATAGCGTGCGCGCGGTCGATCATTTCGAGCGGCGTGACGCACACCGGGCATCCGGGGCCATGCACCAGTTCCACGCCTTCCGGGAGAAGCTGGTCGAGCCCATTCTTCACGATGGAGTGGGTTTGGCCGCCGCAGACTTCCATCAGCACCCAGGGCCGAGTCTGGACGCGGCGCATCTCTGCCACGATTCTGGCGGCAACGTCGCCATCGCGATACTCGTCAAGGTATTTCATTGCCGTTGCTCCTTTTGGCCGGCGGGATCAGGACCGACGTATCCGAGTCCTGGAAGTCTTCGACGACGGGCGAGTCCAACTCCGAGAGTTGGTCCAGTTCCTTCAGCGCCTGGTAGGTCCGCTCGGCCTCTGCCTCATCCACCTTGCTGATGGCGAAGCCGACGTGCACCAGCACATACTCGCCGGTCTGCGTGTCCGGCACGTACTCCAGGCAGGCCTCGCGCGTGATGCCGCCAAACTGGACCTTAGCCATGCGCAGGCCGTTCTGGTCGTACGTGTCGATCACCTTCCCCGGAATTGCCAGACACATAGGGATATCCTCGTTTCATCCATCTTGCCGCAGCAGTTCGCTGGCGATAGCAGCTTGCCCCAGCGCAATTCCGCCATCGTTTGCGGGCACCAGGGCGTGCACGAACACGGCAAAGTTGCGCCGCCGCAACTCTACTAATGTACGCTCCAAAAGAAAAAGATTCTGGAAGGTGCCGCCGCTCAGGCAGACGCGGTGGAGTCCGTCGCTAGCCCGGATGTGGCAGCACGTCTCCACAATGGCCGCAGCCAATGTACTGTGAAACCTGGCGGATATCTCCTGCGCTGCTGTGAGCCGGGCGAGGTCGTTCGCGAGGGCGCGGATGGTGGCGCGCAGATCGAGGACCATCGGGTCGCCAGCGGCGATGTCGAAAGGGTAGGGTTCGGCGGCCTGGAGGCCGGACGGCTTTTCAGGCGCACGCGCTGCGGCGGTCTCCAGAGCGATTGCGGCTTGCCCTTCGAAGGTGACTTCCGAAGCGATTCCGAGCAGGGCGGCGACAGCGTCGAACAGCCTGCCGCAGGAGGACGTCTCGACGGTCTGGATCTGCCTGGAGAGCATGGTGTCGACCAGCTCGATCTGGCGGGGCGTCACCCCGGGGAAGCGCAGGAGTTCCGTAGGAACCTCCGGGCCGAACGCATCGCGCAGATAGCTAAGAGCCATGCGCCAGGGCTGGCGCACTGCAGCGTCGCCACCGGGCAACAACACATAGCGCAAGTGGGCGCGGCGGGTGAAGCCGGCAAAATCCGCGACCAGGAATTCGCCGCCCCAAATCTTGCCGTCCGAGCCGAATCCAGTGCCGTCGAAAGCGACACCGATGACCGGGCCGCGGAGATGGTTTTCCGCCATACAACTGGCGATGTGCGCGTGATGATGCTGCACCCCGAACTTCCTGGGGACGTCCGACTCCAGCGCAAGCCGGGTGCTCCAATAACCGGGATGCAGATCGTAGGCGACGGCCCGCGGCGAAACGCGGAACAGCGGCTGCAGGCGGCCAAGCGTCTCCTGGAAGAACTGCATCGTCTCGTAGTTCTCCAGGTCGCCGATGTGCTGGCTCAGGATGGCGAAGTGACCCTTGGTGAGGCAGAAGGTATTCTTCAGTTCGCCGCCATAAGCCAGCACCTGGTCCAGCTCGCTGCCGAGGTCGATGGTTTGTGGAGCGAATCCGCGGGAACGCCGGAGCACTCGTTCGCGGCCTTCGAAGGTGCGGACGACGGAATCGTCTACGCGCGTCCAGATTGCGCGGTTGTGCAGCAGAAAGGAATCTGCGACGCCGTTGAGCTGTTGCAAAGCCTCTGAATTCGAGACCACGATGGGCTCCTCACTGAGGTTGCCGCTGGTCATCACCAGGGCAGGGAACTCGGAGTCAGCGCCCGGCGAATCGCTGAACAGCAAATAGTGGAGCGGCGTATAGGGCAGCATCACGCCCAGGGTGTCGTTGCCGGGAGCGACCCCGGCGGAGACCGGCGATCCGGCAAGCCGCGGCAATACGACGATGGGCCTGCGCACATCGAGCAGCGCGTCTTCGTCCCGGGCGGAGACGAGGCACAGTTTGCGGACCGAGGCTACGTCGCGCGCCATCAGGGCGAAGGGCTTGGCGGAACGGCGTTTGCGCCGGCGCAATTCAGCCACTGCGGCATCGTTGGCGGCATCGCACGCCAGCAGAAAGCCACCGAGGCCTTTTACGGTGAGGATTCTGCCCTGGCGCAGCAGCGCCCTGGCCGAGCGAATGATGGCGAGCGAATCTTTGTTCGCAAAGGAGAGGTCGGATGCGGACGTGCCCGGGGCGACCAACTCGAGCGACGGCCCGCAAGCCGCGCAGGCATTGGGCTGCGCATGGAAGCGGCGGTCGTTTGGGTCGGCATACTCCATTGCGCAGGCCGAGCACATGGTGAAGCACGCCATGGTGGTGGAGGCGCGATCGTAGGGGATGTCCTGGATGATGGTGTAGCGCGGACCGCAATGGGTGCAATTGGTGAAGGGATAGCCGTAGCGCCGGTTTTGCGGATCGCCGAAGTCGCTCCAGCAGGCGTCGCAGGTGCCCACATCCGGCGAGATGAGCGAGAATCCTCCGGGCTCCTCCTGACTCTCAAGGATGGAGAAGCCGGTTTCGCCGCGCGCTTCGATTTCAGAGACTGCAATTCCGGTGATTGCCGCCAGCTGCGGGGGATTGTCGCGCAAGGTATCAAGGAAGGTCTGGATGGCGGATTCACCGCCTTCGATCTCGATGGTTACGCCGGATGATGAATTGAAGACGTTGCCGGTCAATCCGAGCGCGTGGGCGAGCTTGTACACGAAGGGGCGAAACCCGACTCCCTGCACAATTCCCCGCACCTCAATGTGCCTGCGCCGTGCGGACATGATGGGCGTGGTCGCCATAGTGGCCCCTAGGATTCCAGATGTGCGAAGGAATTACAATCGGGGGGGAGACGAGCGATGTCCAAGTTGAGCAGAACCGGCGTGTCCCTGGACGACGATCTGCTGCAGGAATTCGATCGGCTGATTGCGAAGCGGGGCTACGCCAACCGCTCTGAGGCGTTTCGCGATCTGATTCGCGAGGCGCTGCTCTCTGAAACGGTGGTATCGAACAAGCCTGTGGTGGCCACGCTGACGCTGGTTTACGACCATCACGTTCCGCGCTTGGCGGAGAAGCTGACCGGGGTGCAGCACCGCGCAGGGACAATGGTGCTGGCAGCCACGCACGTCCATCTCGATCATCACTATTGCCTGGAGGTCATCCTGATGAAGGGCCGGGGCAAGGAGATTCAGGCGATTGCGGACAGCATGCTGGCCCTGCGCGGGGTTGAACTTGGCAAGCTGGTGCTGACCAACTCAGGCAAGAACCTGAAGCATTCCAGCCACCATAGCCACTCGCACTGAGAGTGCCCGGTCTGGCAGGCGCATCAGTTTTCACATGTTTTTGAAAATCGTGCTACTTTGAAGAGGGAGCTTTTCGGCCTGAAATTCACAGCCACGTGGTTCCCGCGGAAAAGGAACCCGATGCTCTCCCTCCTGCAGAGTCTGTTCAACGACGAGCCGGGCAGCACCAAAGCCAAGATCATTGCGATCTATGCGCTGCTGATAGGGTTCAACCTGGGGGCCTGGGCGTGGGCGGTAATTGCGTTTCACCGCTATCCGGTGCTGCTGGGCACCGCTTTTCTTGCGTATAGCTTTGGGCTTCGCCACGCCGTGGACGCGGATCATATCGCGGCCATCGACAATGTTACGCGCAAACTGATGCAGGAGGGCAAGCGCCCGGTTGCTGTGGGATTGATGTTCTCGCTGGGGCATTCCACAATCGTGGTTGTGGGATCGATCGCGATTGCGGCGACAGCGCTGGCGTTGCAGCATCGCATCGACACGGTGCGTGAGATTGGCGGGATGATCGGCACGCTTGTGTCGAGCCTGTTCCTGTTCGGCATCGCAATCGTGAACCTGATCGTTCTCCGCTCGGTGTATCGCACCTTTGTGCGGGTTCGGCGCGGCGGAGCCTACGTCGAGGAGGATTTCGATCTGCTGCTGGGCAATCGCGGCTTCCTGACGCGACTCTTTCGCCCGGTCTTCAGCATGATCCGGCGCAGTTGGCACATGTATCCGCTGGGCGTGTTGTTTGGTTTGGGATTTGATACGGCCACGGAGATTGGTTTGCTCGGCATCTCCGCCGCGGAGGCCTCCAAAGGGCTCTCGCTGTGGTCGATCCTGGTCTTCCCGGTACTGTTCGCGGCCGGCATGTCGCTGATCGATGCGACGGACAACATCCTGATGCTTGGAGCCTACGGCTGGGCCTATGTGAAGCCGCTGCGCAAACTCTATTACAACATCACCATCACGGCAGTGTCGGTGGTGGTGGCGCTGGCAGTGGGCGGAATTGAGGCGCTGGGGCTGCTGGCCGGGCAATTGCAACCGAAGGGCGCGTTCTGGAACCTGATTCGCACGCTGAACAGCAACTTCGGCTTGCTGGGCTACGGCATCGTTGGACTTTTTGTCCTCAGTTGGGTGGTTTCCATCGCCATCTATAAATGGCGCCGCTTCGATTTCCTCGAACCGGAACAACTCGAATACTGATAGGTTGTTGCGATGAGGATTTTCAGGCTTTTTGCCGGCGCGCTGGTTCTCTGCGCCCAATGCGCCCATGCGCAGAATATGATCGTGGGTGCGGATGTCTCGTATCTGCGCCAGATGGAGAGCAGGGGTGTGGTGTTCCAGGATGCGGGCGTGGCCGAGCCGGGGCTGCAAATTCTGAAGAACCATGGCTATACGTGGATACGGCTGCGCATCATGGTCGATCCGATCTCGCTGCCGAATAATTTGGATTACACGATTGCGGAGGCGAAGGACGCGAAGGCACGCGGCTTCAAGTTCCTGCTGGACTTCCACTACTCGGACGATTGGGCGGACCCGGGGCACCAGTGGGTTCCGCGCGCCTGGGCGAAGATGTCGCACGCGGAACTGGTGAACCAGACGCTCGTCTACACGCGCGATACCATCAAGGCGTTTCGCAAGGCCGGCGTGCTGCCCGACATGGTGCAGGTAGGCAACGAGATTACTGCCGGCATGATGTGGCCGGATGGGAGACTGCCGGCGCAGTGGCAGAACTTTGCGGACTTGCTGCTGGCGGGCATTCACGGCGTGGATAAAGGGCGCGGATGGGGTAAGCGTCCGCTGATCATGATCCATATCGACAAGGGAGGGAACCAGGCGGCGACCAAGTCATTCCTGGACCACCTCGCGCAATATCACGTACCGTTCGACGTGCTGGGACAATCCTTTTATCCATGGTGGCATGGGAGCCTGGACGATTTGCGGGACAACCTGGCATTTGTGTGGAACACCTACCACAAGGACGTAGTGGTGGCGGAGACGGCATATGACTGGCGAACGGGTGAGGACTTCAAGGGCAAGCCGGCGCCGTTTCTGCAAACGCCGGAAGGGCAGCGCGATTTTCTGGCGGCGCTGGACCGCGTCGTGCGAGAAGCTCCGGGAGGGAAAGTTCGAGGCATCTTCTGGTGGGAGCCGATGGCCGCCGGCGGCATCGCGAAGCGCGCGCTATTCGACGATCAGCACCAAGCGCTGCCTGCGATCCACGTATTCGACTCGCCGACGCGGAAATGAGAAGGACGGAGCACGCGATTCAGGCGATCAGGGTACGACGCGAAACTGGGCTTGCAGGCTAGCAAGCGAGTCGCCGCCAACCCAAACGGTGTACTCGGCCGGCTCGATCCGCTCGCGCCCGGAATTGTCGAAGAAGGAGAGCTCGTTGAAACCGAGCGGGAAGCTGATCTCTCTGCGTTCCCCGGGTGCAAGCCTCACTCGAAGGAAGCCTTTGAGGCTCCGAACCGGTTGCTCCAGACTCGCACCTCGGATTCGGACATAACATTGGGCGATTTCAGTGGCCGATCGACTGCCGCTGTTGGTCACAGTTGCCGTCGCAACGATCAACGGTCTGGACTTGGATGGTGTGTCCTTGAGAGAGACCCCCTCCCGCGACAGCCGCAGGTTCGAATACTCGAACGTGGTATAGGAGAGGCCGAAGCCGAAGGGAAACAGCGCGGCGTTAGGCGCATCGATGTATCGCGAGACGTAGCGCGACTCGGACGTGGGCGGGATATTCAGGTTCGCATTGCCGGGCGGACGGCCGGTGGGAAGCTGGTTGTAGTAGAGGGGCTCCTGGCCCTCAGTCTGCGGGAAACTCATTGACAGCTTACCGCTGGGCACGGCATCGCCATACAAGGTGCGCACGAGTGCCGGACCCGCCTCGACGCCGGGAAACCATGCCTCCAGGATGGAAGTAACGTGGGTGGCCGCCCAAGTGAGCACCAGCGGCCGCCCCGAGAAGACGATGAGGACTGTGGGCTTGCCCACTGCGACGATGCGCTCCAGCAGTTGTTGCTGGTTGCCGGGAAGGTCAAGATGAGCGCGCGATCCAGCTTCGCCGCTCATAGCCGCGGATTCGCCAAGTGCAAGAACGGCGACGTCGGCATTCCTTGCGGCTGTCTCGGCTGCTGCAAATCCGTCTTCCGATGTGCTGACGATGCCGGTTCCCTCTGCATAGGTCAGCGAGCCGCCAGTCTCATGCACGCGCTGTTCCAGAGCGGCCTTCAGCGTGATGGTATCTTCGGCGCGATGCGCTCCGCCCCAGGCGCCTTGCATTTCGTTGGCGGCATCGGCAAGCGGGCCGATCAGCGCCACCTTACTGCGCGGCTCCAGGGGAAGCAACGGCGTTCCTGCAGCTGGCTCATTCCGCAGCAGAACAAACGATTCCTCGGCTGCCACACGCGCCAGGGGCCGGTGTTCCGGGACTGCCGCGGTCACTTCCGGGACGGACGGGTAGGGATGCTCGAAGAGGGCGAGTGCGAACTTGAGGCGCAGCACACGCCGGACCGATTCATCGACGACTGTCATGGGCACACGCCCTGAGTGGATGAGCGAAGGCAACTCGGCATCGTAGAGATGCGACATCATGTCCACGTCCACCCCCGCGCGAATCGCTTTCTCTGTAGCGGTGGCTGCGTCAAGCGCGATGCCGTGATGCATCAGTTCCATGATGGCGGTGTAATCGCTGACGACCACACCGTCGAAGCCCCATTCCTTGCGCAAAACTGTGTCGAGCAGATACGGGTTTGCACTTGCAGGAACGCCGTTAAGCGAATTGAACGCGCTCATAACGGTTGCAGCTCCGGCTGCGACGCCGGCGTGGTACGGAGGCAGGTAGACCTGGCGCAGACGACTCTCGCTCATGTCTGTGGTGTTGTATTCGCGGCCGGCCTCGGCGGCTCCGTAGGCGGCGAAGTGCTTGACGGAAGCAGCAGCGCTGTCGGGTCGGGAGAGATCGCTTCCCTGGTAGCCGCGGACGTAAGCCCGCGCCATGGCTGCTCCCAGGTAGGCGTCCTCGCCGGCGCCCTCGGCAGAACGGCCCCAGCGCGCGTCGCGCGAGATGTCGACCATGGGTGAATAAAACCAGCGAATGCCGGCGCTGGTAGCCTCCTCCGCGGCCATGCGCGAAAGGTTTTGCGCGAGTTCGGGATCGAACGAGGCAGCCAGACCCAGCGGAATGGGGTAGATGGTGCGGTAGCCGTGAATGACATCCGCGCCAAACAGCAGCGGGATGTGCAGGCGGCTCTTATCGACTGCAGCGTGCTCGTAACTGAAGATGCGCGCGCCGCCGGAGACGTTAAGCATGGACCCGAGCAGGCCCCGCTCCGCAAGCTGCATGGAGTCGATGTGGTAGCGGGCCTCCGGGTTCGTGGCGAAATCGGCTGCGGCGCCTGCGGCCACGGTGGCTGATGTCGCTCCATTGGTGTTGTATTGCACCAGTTGACCGAGTTTCTCTGCCAGCGTCATCTGGCGCAAGAGCGCGTCCACCCGGCGCTCGATAGCAGGCGAGACAAGCTGCGGATTGGAAGGTGGTGCGGATCGCACCCGAGCTGGCGGCTGCGCAGGCGCGGAGAGAACGAGCGAAGCAGCCAGAAGGAGACCTTGCGCCCGGGATCGCAATGGATGAGCCATACCTAGACCTTATCAATTCCGCCTAACCGCATGGTCCTGAATTGCTTCTGAGGTTTGGGGGAGATACATTCTTCTCTCTGGTTCAATTCAAGGTATCGGCTCTCGGAATCGATTTTGGCGATGCACACGTGAAGGATTCGCAGCAGATCGGACTGGTTCCGCGACTGGGCCAATGGTGGGCGGACGGCGCTCCGCATGGCGAGTTTTGGGTGCTGGTGATCGCGACTTTCCTGTTTAACCTCGGAGTGTCGATATTCTTTTTCCTCTACAACCTGTTTATGTTGGACCTGGGCTATCGGGAGGGATCGCTGGGCGTCTTGTCCAGTGCGATGGCTTTGGGTAGCATGGCCGGCACGATTCCGATGGGGCTGTTCGCCCGAAGATTCGGGCTCAAACGGGTATTGATCCTTTGCTTGCTCCTGATGGCGGCAGCCTTTGGCGCGAGAGTCTTTCTGTTTTGGTATCCGGCGCAGATCGCCTTTGCATTCCTTGACGGAGTGACGCTCTGCGGCTGGGTTGTGTGCCTGTTACCGGCGGTCGCGGCAGTCGTGGATGAGTCTAAGAGGCCGTCGGCTTTCAGCGTGCTGTTCGCCGTTGCCGTCGCCACCGGTTCGCTGGGCGGACTGATTGGCGGCCATATGCCGGGATGGTGCCAACAGTTGGGGGCGCACTTCGGGGGCATCGCCCTTAGCAGCGTGGATGCAAAGAGAATAACGCTCCTCGCTGCATGCTTCCTTCCCGCCCTAGCAGCGTGGCCAATTCGGCACTTGACCACTGAGGCGCAGTCGCAGTCGGTGCGATGGGCTCAGCGTCCGTCGCCGTTCCTGTTGCGGTTTCTGCTGGCCAGCGCCTTGTGGGCCGCGGCCCTGGGGGCCTTCAATCCGTTCACAAATGTCTTTTTTGTGCGATACCTGGGGGTCCAAACAGCCCATCTGGGCAACTTCTTCTCGGTTGCACAACTTCTCCAGGCTGGAGCGGTGTTGCTGATGCCAATCGTGCTGCGGAGAATGGGTCTGGTCTCGGGCGTCATGGTTGCGCAGTTGGTAACTGCGGCCGCAATTTGCTTACTGGCCACCGGTCACGACCTACTCCGCGAGGAGGTCATCTTCTGCATTTTTTTGGGGGCACAGCATATGTGCGAGCCGGGTATGCAGAGCCTCCTAATGGACTGTGTCGCGGCCGAGGAGCGGAGCGGGGCAACGGCGATGAATTACCTGGTGGTCTCAGTCTCGCAGGCAGCGGGTGCGGCCGTCGCGGGAATCGCTTTCGTGCGGTTTGGTTATCCTCCTGTCCTAGCCGGTATCTCGATTGTCACTGTGGGCGCGGCCGCAGCATTCCGAATCCTGTGTGCTTCCGCAGAAAACCATCGCAGCATCAATTACTTAGGAGGA
Source organism: uncultured Acidobacteriaceae bacterium (assembly GCA_963764735.1). GTDB lineage: Bacteria > Acidobacteriota > Terriglobia > Terriglobales > Acidobacteriaceae > Edaphobacter. The sequence continues at coordinate 1,181,034 of CAVXTS010000002.1, read as the reverse complement.
CGCGCCGATTGTGATGGCGGCAGCGTCGAGAAGGCTGCCAAAATTCCGGGGGAATGATTTTTTTAGGGTTTCCCTGTTGACAGCCACTGGCCGAACCGTCTATCAATTCTATTCGTCAACGGTGAAACTATCGGGCGGTAGGTAGAATTCATCCGGGCACTCGAACGCAGGGGTTCGCACTTCATCTCAATCCAGAAAGCGTGAGGCCAAATGCAAAGACTAGGAAATCCCATTCGCGTGCTGATCGGGCGGAGCGCCGCCGTACTCCTTCTTGGCTGCTTTTTCGGTTTGGCCGGCCCGGTGCAGGGACAGATCGGTGGTTCAGGCTCCATCAACGGACTGGTGACGGACCAGACTGGCGCGGTTGTCAGTGGTGCTGTCGTCACTGCCACCAATACGGCGACCAACGTTACTGCGACCCAAAATACTTCCGGCAGCGGCACCTATGTCTTGTCGCCATTGATCCCCGGCGACTACACGATCACGATCACCGCGAGGGGCTTCAAAGCGTTCACGCAAGAGCATGTCTCCGTGGACGCCTTGCAGACTACCGGATTGAAATCGCAATTGAGCATTGGCGCCGCCAACGAGACGGTAACCGTCACCGGCGCGCCGCCGCAGCTGGATACGACCGATGCCACTACGGGCTTTGTGATGGAGAACGAGGACTACACGCAACTTCCATTGCAGATCAATGGCAGCGTGCGCAATCCCACCAGCTTCGTGTACCTGACGCCCGGCGTTTCGCACGGCGGCGTCGCCGTGCAGACCGGCATCTTCAATGGTACCGGCAGCCAGGGGCGGGTGGATGAGGTGTACATCGACGGGTTCCCGCAGACCAGCATCTACGAGCAGGGCGATCCACGTTACGTCTCCAATTCGATCTCGGTGGAGGCGGTTGACCAGTTCCAGGTAGTGACGGGAAACCAGTCGGCGCAGTACCAGGGTCTCGGCCTGGAGAACTACGTGATCAAGTCCGGCGGCAACCAGATCCACGGCTCCGTGTTTGAGTACATGCGCACCACTGACCTGGACACCTGGGGATTTTTCGCTCCTTCCACCATCAATCCTGTGACTGGCACGGCGGTGAAGCCGAATGAGCACCAGAGCGAATACGGTGTCGACTTGAGCGGGCCGATCAAGAAAGACAAGATCTTCTATTTTGGCAACTACGACGGTTTTTACTACCACAAGGACAACAATCCCACCTACACGACCTTTCCCACGACGCTGATGGCGCAGGGCAATTTCAGCCAATTGCTTCCCGGAGGCACGACCTACAACCAGTGTGTCTATAACGCTTCCACCAATCCGACGCCGCCGGCAGGATGCCTGTACGATCCGACTACATGCCCGGCCGGCAGCCAAGCCTCGGGCACATGCGTTCGTACGCCCTTCGACTACAACGGCATTTTGAATAATATCAATCCATCGCTAGAGGGTTCGGTAGAAAAGTTTATGACCAAGTTTCTGCCGACGCCGATCAATAGCAATCTGGTGAACAATTACCTCTCTCAGATTCCCAGTTTCACGTCGCATTGGGCGAATACCAATCGCGTGGACTGGAAGATCAACGACAAGCAGGCGTTTGCGGCTGTCTTCGCAGTACAGCGCGGTGCGCCGTATGGCTACCAGTCCAATGGCAGCAATCCCGGCCCATTGCCCTATACCTCCGGCCAGGGCTATGAGACGAAGAACAAGATATTCCTGCTCGAACACACCTATACGGCGACGCCGAACCTGATCAACCAACTCAAGTACGGCTATACCCGCTTCTGGGGACCGGTTTATAACCCCGACTACAGGACGCCGGGATTCGGCATTGGGACCAACGGCGGGGTGACCGGTCTGCCTCCCGGACAAGCAAGTCAATCCTTCCCCACGGTCACGTTCGCGGGTGGATCGAGCGTTGCGGGAACGGTAAACAACACACAGTGGAGTGGTGATCAGGACTACAACGCCATGACGAACTACTTCACGTTACTGGACAATGCGCAATGGGTCCACGACAAGCACTCGTTCACGTTTGGCTTTACCAAGGAGTGGCTGGAACTGAATGAGTTCCAGTACTCCACCGGCACTCAACCGCTGCAGTTGCAGTACAACGCCGCGCAAACGGCGCTCTTCGTTCCGACGATCTCAGGCGCTACCGGCCTTCCGACTGGCTCGGTACAGAACGCCAACACGGGCAACTCGTTCGCCAGTTTGTTTCTTGGGGACGTATACCAAGCCAACTTCACTCAGCTCTCCTTTGTGGACACCGCTGCGCGCATGAGGAATCTATCCATCTACGGACAGGATGACTGGCGCGTGAGCCCGAAGATCACGGTCAATCTTGGATTGCGCTGGGACTTCTATCCGCCCTATGAAGAGGCGCAGAACCGCTCAACCTGGTTTTCCCCTTCCACCCCAAATCCGCTTACCGGGAACGCCGGCGCTCTGGTCTATGCCGGCCGGGGCGCGCAGCCCACCTATTGCAACTGCAGTACGCCGATCGTGAGCTGGTATAAGAACTTTGGTCCGCGGATCGGTGTTGCCTACAACGTGTTGCCCAAGACCGTACTGCGAGCCGGATTTGCCATTACTTATTCGCATGGCACCGGCGTGCGGAATGCGACCTACCTTGGGACCGGCGTCGCAGGCCTGGCGGCCGTCCCCACATTTGTGGTACCGACCGCCGGCGATCCAGCCTTCAACCTGAACAGCGGAATCCCGGCCTATACCCCACCGCCGATCATCAGCGGCAGCTATGGCACGTTCTACACTTCGCTGCCACACGGATCAGCGGTTGGAATGTCGTATCCCGATCCTTATGTGGGGGATCGTGCTCCCTATGCCAACAACTATACCGTCGGCATCGAGCAGCAGCTCACCAACAACCTGGCGGTGGACGTGAACTATGTAGGCAGCCAGGGCCATTTTCTGCCCGTGAACTCCGGCGGCGCGATAGGCTACTGGAACAACGCGCTGAATCCGATCCACTACAACCTGGGCAGTCTGCTGGGCCAGACGTATAGCCCAGCAACCCTGGCCGCGGCCCAGGCAATTGATCCAACCGTCGCACTTCCGTACGCAACGTACTCCGGCGGCAGTATCGCGCAGATGCTGCTTCCGTTCCCGCAATACTCCGGCGTTGGCGATACCTACGACAACATCGACAACTCGACCTATAACGCGGGCCAGGTCATCTTTAAGGAACGCTTGTCGAATGGCCTGAATTTTTACTTCAACTACTCGTTCTCCGAGGAAGAGGACGATAACGGCACCTACCGCGACGGCTATCTCCCGCTGAAGGTGGAGCGTAGCCGCGGCATCATTGACGAGCCGAGCATCGTTAACGCGACAGCGATTTATCAGCTTCCCTTCGGAGAAGGGCATGCTCTGGGCAGCGGCAATCCCGTGGCGCGAGAACTCACGGGGGGATGGCTGGTCTCTGGCATCTATACCTACAACTCCGGCATTCCGCTGGCAGTTGTGTCCAGCCTTTGCACAACACCCAATGAAGGGCAGTGCATGCCCAATTACAACACCACGTTCGGAGGTCCGGTTCGCATCAACGGAAGTTATGGACGCGGCCAGACGGCCACGCACCTGGTGAACTATCTGGCGCCGCAGGCGTTCAGCACCCCGGCCATCTACACCTTCGGCAACGTGCAGCGCACAGCCCCCGATCACCTGCGCGGCCCGACGAGCTATGACATGGACATGAGCCTGAAGAAGAACATCAAGATGACCGAGCACTGGAATGCGGTGTTCGATATCTCAGCCTACAACGTAACCAATGTCACAATCTTCAGCGGGCCGGCGGTCAACGTCGGCAGTCCCGCGACATTTGGCCAGGTCAGCAGTCAGTCGAACGCGTCGCGCGATATCCAGCTCGCGCTCAGGATCAACTACTGACGAGGCCTCGTCAAAAGAGTGAAGTACTTTGGCCGGCGCCCAGACGTCCAGGGGCGCCGGCATTTTCTTCAGGTCAACGGGTGCCCGGGCGCCTGCGTCGTCCGCGGTGCAGCTGGTCGAATTACCAAAGATAGTTAGGGTTTCCAACAAAATGCATTAGTATTCTGGTGAAGGCTTCCCTTTCCGCACGTCCGAGCTTGCAGGTGCGGCCAGCAAGGAGATTCCATTAGCAGCTTCGACCAGAAGGTTGATCCGGCGCCGGATGCAATCCCGAATCGCCGCCCGACCGCGGGTGAGATCACCCGCAAGCGGTTGCAGCAGGTTGCGCTCGATCTCTTCTGGGAAAAGGGCTACCAGTCCACCACCACCCGCGATGTAGCCGCCGCTCTGGGTGTCCAGCAAGCGTCCCTGTATTACCACATGAAGAACAAGGAAGACCTGCTGCACGGCATCTGCTACTCTTCGATGCTGCAGGTGGTGGAAAACGCGGAGGCAGCAGCCGCAGGCGCTTCAAACCCGCGGGACGCGATTCGTGAGATTGCGCGCAGCCACCTGGCTACCACGCTGGCCTACCAAAAGGAGTTCTCCGTCGCGCTGCTGGACTGCCGCGAACTGGGCCCTGACTATCGCGCCGAGATAGAGGCCCTGTGGTCCCGCTATTTCATGTTTGCGTATGAAGTGATGGACGAGGCGAAGGCCGCGAGCCTGATCCGTGATGACTTGCCGAATAAGTACCTCTGCACGCCCATCATCTGCACCCTCAACTGGGCGTCTCTGTGGTATCGCGCCGGCAAGGGCCTCAGCGTCGAAGAGTTGGACGCGCTTTTCAACCGCGTGATTTTTGAGGGGACGGCCACGCCGGACTATCAACGCAGCCACAGTTCCGAGGCCAGCTGCCGTAACCTGAAACTCCTGGCCTCGCCGATCGCGGGTTCGGCGGAGTTTGCCACCAGCGAGACCTACGTGCGCATGCTGGATACAGCCTGCACGCTGTTTGCGCGTAAAGGCTATTTCGCCACATCGATCCGCGAGATTGCCGACGCGATGGGAATCCAGAAGGCCTCGCTCTACTACTACATCTCCAGCAAGGAAGATCTGATCTACCAGATCTCCAAGAGCGCTCATGAGCACCTGACCGCGAATGTACAGACGGCTCTCGCGCAGGTCTCTGGTCCCGAAGAGCGGCTCTACACCTTCATCATCTCCCATGTGGCCAGCCTGCTATCGCACCAGAACTGGCACGCCGCAGCCAACGAAGAGATGATGCATGCCTTCTCCCCGAAGCGGAAGTGCGAGGTGATCGCGCTTCGCGACGAGTACGAACGGATGGCCCGCGGCATCCTCGGTGACGCTCAGGATGCAGGAATTCTGCGCTCCGATATTTCGCCAAAGTTCCTGAGCCTCATCCTCTTCGGCATGATCACCAACATCTACTCCTGGTATCAGCCGGAGGTGGATGTTTCGCCGGTCGACCTCGGCCGCACCCTCGCGGATGTCTACCTGACAGGCATCGCTCAGGCTCGTCGCATCGCCTAGCCTAAGGCTTCTTCGGCTTCAATCGGATGGGGAAACAAGTGCCGCTGTCAGACTCCCTGGGGACGAGCGTCCGTCCTCGATTTCTTATTGACAGCCGGACACATCGCGGCGCAAACTGTCAGTCGTTCGGTAGAATCTGGACCCAAGTCTTTCAGTTCAGCCTGTTCCCCCAACGCTCCCGGGAGAGCAACATAAATGCCTGCCGCCCACCGATATACCAGAATCTCCCGCCCGTCCTGTATCGTCTTGACGCTGTTGCTGGCTGAGGCAATCCATGCGCAGCCCCCCGCATCGGCCAACAGTCCCGTGCCCATCGATTTCTCGTATGCAGGTTACGAAGGTGGCGGCCACGCCATCCCCTCCGTCAAGGCTGTGCTGCTGGTCCATCCGTCGGGCGGGGACGATACCGCGCTGATTCAGGGAGCGTTGGACGGGGTTGCGGCGCGACCCATCGGTGCCGACGGATTTCGCGGTGCCGTGTTGCTTTCGAGCGGCCGGTTCCGCGTGAATGGGCAACTTCACCTGCGGGTCAGCGGGGTCGTTCTGCGGGGCTACGGGCCGGGCCCGAATGGCACCACTCTCATTGCCGAAGGGATTCGCCGTAGGCCCCTGATCGAGGTGGGCGCCGAACAGGATGTGCTGCTTGAACCCGCCATCTCCGTTCAGGATGATGTGGCGGCGGGCGGACAGACCCTGCATCTGGCCTCGATTGCCGGGTTGCATGTGGGCGATCATGCCGTGGTCCGGCGTCCCAGTACTGAGGAGTGGATCAGCGACATCGGGATGACAGGATTGCCAGGAACATTTGCGAATCAGCGGCTGGACTGGAAGCCCGGATCCCATGACCTGGTGTGGGACCGGACCATTACTGCCGTGGATGCACAGAGCAACCAGGTGAAGATCGATGCGCCGATTACGACCGCCCTGGAGCACCGGTACGGCGGCGGGACAGTGGCGCGCGTCAGAGAGAATGCCGCGCCACAGCATATCGGCATTGAGAACCTCGTTCTCGAGAGCAGCTACGACAGCAGCCGACCCAAGGACGAAGATCATTCATGGATCGCGATTCTTCTGGACCATGTCGAGGACGCGTGGGTACGCGATGTGACGGCGCGTCACTTTGTCAGTTCGGCGGTACGCGTCAATCTGCGCGGCCGCCGCATCACCGTGGAGCGGTGCCGCAGCGAAGCGCCCGTGTCCGAGGAGGGCGGCTATCGTAGGCAGGCGTTCCTGGTCTACGGGCAGCAGGTGCTTGTTCACTACTGCCACAGCGAAGCCGGCATGAACGACTTCGCCAGCGGCATGCTGGCCGGCGGCCCGAACGTCTTTCTTGACTGCGATGCGAAGGGATCGCTGGAGGCGAGTGGCGCCTTTGAAGGATGGTCTTCCGGCGTGTTGTATGAGCGGGTGCACGTGCCTGCCGCGCGGCTGCAATTGCTCTACGATTTCTCGCGCGCACAGGGCGCCGGATGGACCGCGGCGAATTCGCTGATCTGGAACTCGATAGCGCAGAGCATCGATGCCGTGGGCCCTCCGGGCGCTCGCAACTTCGTGGTCAATTCTCCCCATGCCCTGTATGAGGCGGAGTTGTTGGCACGCACCGGGGCGCATCCGCCCGAAGATGCTCCTGCGCCTGCGGCGTCCGCTGCCATTCCCGAGTATCGCGCCGCTGACGTCCAACCCGCCGCCGAACCTGCGCCCGACTACCATCCTGTCCAGATCGTCAATGGGCGCTTCGTCCGCGATGGTGAGATCGTCTGGGGACCTTCGCAGACCGAGGCGTGGTGGCGTGGCGACACGTCCGTCTACACCGCTGCGCTCTCCACCGGCTCCAGCGTAACGCGGTTCATGCCGGGAGTCACCGCGCCCGGCGAGACGGAAGACCTTGGCGAGATGGCCGCCCGCATGAAGACTCGCGGCACCGTTTCCATCCAGGTGAATCCGGGCCTCTGGTACGAACATCGCCGCGATGCGCATACTGTCGAGCGGCGTGCCGATGGCGATGTGTGGGCGCCGTTCTACGAGATGCCCTGGGCGCGCAGCGGCATAGGCACTGCCTGGGATGGCCTCAGCAAGTTCGATGTATCGAAGTACAACCCCTGGTACTTTGAGCGCGAGCGCGAATTTGCGAAGGACGCCAGTGAGGCGGGCATCCTCGTCTTCTACGATCTCTACAACGACCACAACGTCCTTGAGATCGGCCCGCATTGGATCGACTTCCCCTGGCGTCCGGCAAACAATATCAACGACACCGGTTTGCCCGAGCCTCCGCCCTTCAAACCGCATGGCCGCAACGACGTGGGCAACGAGTTCTTTTCCGTCGATTACGCGCCGCTGCGCAAGTTGCACCACGATTACATGATGCATACCTTTGACGAGATGGCCGACTTTCCTAACATCATCTTCGGGATTGCCTACCAGTACGCCGGCCCCCTCGCCTTCGAGCAGTTCTTCCAGGACACCGCGCGCGAATGGGAGGCCGCTCACCCCGGCAAGCACATTCGCATTGCGCTTACCACCGGCAAGCAGACCACGGACGCCATCCTCGCTGACCCCGTCCGCTCAAAGCAGATCGCCATGGTCGATATGCGTTACTGGGAGTACGAGCCTGACGGCACGCTGTTCGCGCCGAGGGCCGGCGAGAACCATGCCTTCCGCGAACTGATCTCGCAGGCGTTTCCGGGCTACACTGACACACCACCCGCCACCACACCGCAAATGGTTTACAGGGAGACGCGCGAGTACCGCGACAAGTACCCCAGCATCGCGCTGATGCCGATGGAGGAAGGCGCGGGCCCGATCCCGATTCTGATGGGCGGCGCGGCGTCGCAATCCGCGTTGGTCGGCGGACGCCCCCCTGTTCCTGCAACTTCGCAGCAGGTCGCCTCTGCCATGTATCCGACGCGCGCGGCGACACCCGGCACAACCGCAGGCCGCGGCGCAAACAACCCCGACCGCATCCTCGAGCAGTTTGTGCATGCCTACCTGGTGCACGACCTGATGAAGATGTCGCCCAAAGACGGCTGGGTAGCGTCGCCCGAGCATACCTGGGTGCTAGCCGGTGGCACGACCGAACCGGTGCTGATCTATTCACTCTCGGGCACAGACATTACTCTGGCCGCACCCTTGCCCGCCCAGAGCTACAAGGCGATGTGGTTCGATCCCCGCACCGGAGCCGGCCAGGACACGGCGCTCGCCTCAACCGCCGCGCTGACCACATTCACCAAACCCGACACCAACGACTGGCTCCTGCTCCTTACCCCACAGCACAAGTAGCAACTGGCTGCAGTGCTACTTACGCGTCAGGAGGCTTTCTCCGAACCTGCGAATCAGCGGCGTTGTGGAGCTCGCGGCGAAGGTCTGCGTAAACGGGTTACCCGGGTTGGCCGGCAAAACGCCGTAGGAAGTGGTGGCTGTCTCAGCGGTAAAGACAGTTGACTCCGCGCATAGGGTGGGCTCCGCACTCGTCACCGTAAGCGGGCTCGACGGGGAGGCTGAATATGTAATGGTTCCCCCGCCGGAGGAAAGTACTGCACTTTCTCCGCACACCGGCCCGACCAGCCCAAGTGTGAATCCGACGATGGGCGCCACATCCGTCGCCGGTTGGCCATTCGCGGTGAGCAGGGCGGGTATGTTCTGCGGGGTCGACGGATACGCCGTCCCGTTTACGACCCATTGAACGCTGTTGACGTTTCCGCTGGAGTCGTTGCCCAGATTGATGGACAGCGTATAGCCGGCAGGGATTGCGGTGCTGGGCAGGCTTGAACCCAGGTTCAAGGTGTATTCGCCGCTGGGGAAGATAATCGGTATCTTCCCGGTCAGGGGCCAGTTGTTAATGGCCCCATTCAGCTGCGTGCCCCATAGGTTGATGATGTATTGCTGCCAGGCCACCGACTGGCCCTTCGGCGAATAGCAGTTCAACTGGAAACTGAATCCATTGGTCAATCCAGACCCGCCGGGGCACTGATTGGGTCCGCCGGATGACACCCACACCATGGGTGTGGTGATGTGGATCGTAACCGATACGTTGATGAGGTTCGCGCAGCCGCTGGCAGTAGGGGAATACATGAAGTAGTTGTTGTTGCTTCCCAGGCCGCCGCCAGGTTCGCCAGGGCCCGTGCTCGGGGCGGGCACTGGGGCCTGAACGATTACACCGCCGCCCTGGCCCACGGCAGGCGCGGCCTTTTCCGCGCACAAGGACTGGGCCGCAGTGAGGCTTTGGCCTGCAGCCAGCGCAGGCAAGCCGGGCGCTATGCTGACCTGAATAAGTGGAGGCGAACCGGAAGGGGCGCTCGTTTCCGCTGCAATGCTGTCCACACCCACACGCGGCGCTCCATTTACGAACAGTACGACCTGCGCCCCTGGCACAACTCCATTCACCAGCACGGAAGTGGCGCCAGACAGCACCGGACCCGCCACAACAGGTAGCGGTAGCTTGGGGACAGACAGGACGACGACATGCAGCGATTGCCGGTTGGCGTTGCAGCCTGTCTGCGACGCGAAGATTGACTCCCCGGCAACAAGCGGGGACCAGAGCCCGATGGAAAACTTCGCGGCGGTTGCGATGACGGGATTGCTGCGCGGAACCGCAAGCGAGCCCGAGAACACCTGAATGACGCTGCCGGGATTGGCGCCATCGATGAACACAGACGTGGCACACGCGTAGAGCGGGGCCTGGACGGTGGGTGCCGGGAAGGGGCCCGGAGGGGTTACGACGGCGACCGAGGTATAGCCGGGGCTGGGCAGCGGGTTGTCGCACAGCGACACGGCGATCTGAAGCGTCACCACGCCCACGGCGCCGCTGGGGTACCAATGGGTGGGCAGGTTGACCATAGACGTGCCGCTGGAGACGCCCTGCGACCCAAGCGCCTGCACGACGGGCCCGGAGGTGGTGCTGTAGCTGACACTCACCGTCAGGATTTCACCAGCCAGAAGATTGGACACGCTCAGTTCGGTTACATTCGCGCAGGGAGCGTACGAAACTTTGGGAAACTTTGGGGGCTGCTTGGCAACGGGGAAGGTTGCAACCGGTCCCCGCTCTTTCTGATCGCAGCGTGTGAAGTACTGCTGCGCGGTCAACGGACCGACCTGCAGCGGAATGAGGCCGTCGAGCGTGTACGAGTTCCACGGATTGGTGACAGTATCTTCGTTGCCGGCGTTGAGGATCTTCAGGTCGGCACCCGGGACCAGGTTGGAGACCCCGATAGCGGTCTCACAATTCAGCAACGGCAAGCTGGTGACGGCAGGTGCCTGCAAGGGGGGCGCCACTGGAACGGGATAGAGGCCGGGCGTCACCGGACTCTTCAAAGCTCCAATATTCTGCGATGCCTGCAGCAAGGCATTGGCAGGAATCGTGACCGTCGCAACTGTGAACCATTGGGGCGTCTCCGTCACCAGCGCGCTCACCAAAGGAGTGGTCACCGGCGGACTACCCGCTATCATCTCAACCGCCAAGGTCGCTCCGGGGATGAGGCCATCCATCAACAGAGAATCCATGCAGGTACAGAATCCCGAGACGAAGATGGGCGATGGCAACGCTGGAGGCACCGGCAAAACCGGCACAGGTATGTTGGAAGGACCGCTTAAGCCAGAGACTTTGATGGTAGGGTCTGAGCCTGTGTATTGCTGGCGGGCGGTGATCGGCTGGCCTGCGCTGATTGGCTTGGTGATAGGGACCCAGATAACGCCCGGACTTGCTGCGGTGGTAGCTGTCCCAACTAGGTTCGTGCTGGCCGCGTCGTTATAAACGTTGACGGTCGAGTTGGGTAGCAGGTTGTCGACGTATACCTGTGTGCTGGTCTTGTATACGGGTCCATCGACGACCGGCGGAAGAGGTGGCGGATGTGCCATAGTGCCTCCTCGATCAGGATTTCTCTTGTTAGTCTTGGCCCCAAGGTGGCAAGTCTACACCCAACGGCATCGATTCACCGCTCCGGAACTAATGGTGGCTTTTCCCGAGCCGGATTCGTATCCGTCGACGCCGTGGGGCTCAGCGACTTTCCCGATTTCGAGGGTGGTCTACTGGAATGAGCAAAGCTGGGGCTCGGATCCTGGGCCTTCTACCGAATTAGGTTCCCCCGGCGCCAGCCCGGCTAAAACGAGATCCGCACTGACAACTGCACCTGCCGCGGCAGGTTCGCCTGCGACGAGATGGTGCTAAAGGCCCCGCTGGTCGGCGTCAAGTTGGGCGCGGCCATCTGGGGATGGTTCAGCGCGTTGAACATGTCACAGCGCAGTTGCGCGCTGACCCGCTCCGTGATCTTGTTCGCCTTGGACAGTGATAGGTCGATTTCGTTGATGCCGTCGGCACGCGCGTGCGTCACCATTGTGGGCAGCGTGCGGATGTGGTCCGCAGTCACGGGCTGGTCCGCAGTCGCAGTGTCGAACAGCGCTGTGTTGAACGTACCGCTGACATTGTGCGGGTTTACCTTCAGATTGTTCAGGCTGCCGCCGTTGTAGATGATGTCGCCCCAGGCGAACGGCGGCCCATCCGGCTGGAAGGTGTAGATCTCCGTCAGGTCCCACCCGCTGATCAGATAGCTAGCCACCGGAATGTCCGGATTGAACTTGCGCTTTTCGCCGAAGGGCAACTCCCACGTTCCGCTTACCACCAGGTGGTGCGGCCGATCGTCGGCACTGATGCGCTTTTCCAGGTGCGTGTCCTGTGGGTTCAAAAAGCTGGTGCGGTCGATCTTCTTGGAAAGCGCGTAGTTGGCGACGAAGCGTACTCCGTGCGACATGCGCTTCTCAATCCGCGCCTCCAGCATGTCGTACACCGTGCTGCCGATCGGTTCACTTGACTCCGATACGCCGGTGAACTGCGGATACGGCAGCAGCAGTTGTGCCTGAGTCGTCGTCGGATTATTGAGGGTCTGTCCGGGAATAAGTCCGGCAAACGGATTGGTAGCCGTAGCGCTTAGGAAGGACACAACCGACGCCACACGCGCCTGGCCCACATTCAGATACGACGCCGGCACATAGTCCATGCTCTTGCTCACCGCCAGCCGCGCCAGATGCGAGCCAACGTATCCAACCTCCAGCAGCGTGTTCAGCGGCAGGTTGTGCTGGATGTCCAGGTCCCAGCGCACCGCGTAGTCGTTACGCACCTCCGGCGCAAAGAAGCTCACCGACTGCCCGAGAAAAGTCGCCAGCCCGAGTGAGTTACCCGTTGGAGCGAGCAGTCCGTTGGGAAACGGGTTCGAGAGCGTGGTCGCCGGCGACAGGTACGAGTTGGTCGTGATCGGCATCGCTGTCGTCTGGTTATAGCCCGGCGCAATTGCGTTCTGCCGCCCCACGTTGTCGTTGAAGATGCCGAAGCCGCCGCGGACTGAGGTCTCCCGCAGCGGTGTCCACGCAAATCCCAGGCGCGGACTGAAGTTGTCGTCTTTGGTCGAATAGAAGGCGCGGTCGCTTGGCGTCGCGAACACCAGGCCGCCCATAAGCGACGACGGGAAAGGAATGCCCGAGATGGGATGTGCGGCCCACGCCGTCTCTGCCGCCGCGCTGATCGGGCTCACTGAGCTGAAAGCAAAGCCATTCACAGCGCGGTTGTCGCTCTCCACCGTCGGGAAGTCGTGCTCGTAACGCAGCCCCAGGTTCAGCGTCAGCGTCGGCAGCAGGCGGAAGTTATCCTGTACGAATACTGCCAGATACTTCGCGCTGCTGGTGATGTTCGTGTTCAGGTCGAACTGCCCACTGGCCGGCAGTCCCATCTCCATCGCTGCCAGGTCCTGGCCAAACTGCGCACCCGACGAACTGAGCGGCCCATTCACCCAACCCAGGCTCGAGCTGCTGCTGTTTGGACTGAAGTTATATCCACCCGCCGAATTGCCGTAGCTGACCGACCACGTTTTCTCCAGCCGGCCATCTGCGCCCACCTCGACGTTGTGCCGGCCGATGGTCTGGCTCAGCATGCTGAAGATCTGGAAGCCGTCAAACGGCTCATACTGCCCGCCTGATGTGCCGAAACTTACAAAACTCGACATGGAGAATACCGGGAACGCCGGGTGCGGAGACTCCGCCTGCACCGACGAGGGGAACCCGAGAGCAGTCAACGGCACGCTCTGCGGCGGAGGACGCGAAGTGATGTTGCGCGTCCAGTTGAACCGGTTGTCCCACACCGTTTTGTCGGAGAACATGTGTACGTCGTCCACCGTCGAGCCCCAGTTAGGCTGGATCAGGTAGCTGCCCGTCGCCACGTTGCCGAAGACGTTGCCCGAGGCGTGGAACCGGTCGTTGTGCCGGAAGTCGTAAAACAGCTTGTTCTTCGCGCTGATGTTTACATCGATGCGGCCAAACTCGCTGTCGAACCGGTCCGTGCTGTTGCCAGGATAGTAAAAGTTGTTACCGTTCACCGTGCTCGGCGTAAGGTTCGGTTCCGCGTAGTACTTCACTAGATTCATGCCGATCGTATTCATGTACGACGGTGGAATCACATTGGGCTGTCCCATGTAGGAAATCGGCGTTCGCGTCACCTTGCCGCCGGAGATCGTCGCTGTGTACGGATCGTAAAGCGTTGTCGCCGGCGTCTGCGTCAGCAGTGCGGAAAAGTTGCCGCTCTTCTCCGCGTCGGTTGGAACCGTGGTCAGGCTGGGCGTAGGCGTGTTGTCCAGAAACTTCTCAAATGCGCCAAAAATGAACAATCTGTTGTGTCCGTCGTACACATGCGGGATTACGATCGGCCCGCCGTAGCTCCCTCCGAACTGGTTGGTCCGCGTCACCGGCTTCTTCGCCGTCGGGCCGGCTGCCTTGGTAAACCAGTTCGTATCGTTCAGCGCCGACCACTGCCCATACTCGTACAGTGTGCCGTGGTAGTGGTTGGTGCCGGACTTCGTCACCTGGTTTACGGTCCCGCCGGCCGTGTGTCCATACGCCGCGTCCGCCTGGAATGCCTCCACCTTCACCTGCTGTGTTGCATCCATCGGCGGGCTGTAGGCAATCGTCCCGTCAAACAGATAATCCGGCGCGCCGTCCATTAGCAATTCGTTCTTCTTCTGCGCCGCGCCGCCCATGGAAAAGCCGGAAGGCCCGCTGTTGTCGAACGGGTGAAAAAACTGAGGATTGTTGTCCGGAATCACGCCCATCGCCAGTTGCGAGAGGATCAGCGGAGTGTTGCCGTTCACCGGCATGTTGTCCACATCCTCCTGGTTTAGCACCTGGCCCACCGAGGCGCTGGCCGTCTCCAGAAGGCTGTTCTCCACCGATACCGTTACCGTTTGCGACTCAGCACCCATCTCCAACGGCGTGTCGACGCTGACATGTTCGTTCGCGCCCACGACGATGTTTTCGCGCACGTAGACTTTGAACCCCTTGGTCGTGACGGTCACGCGATAGGTCCCCGGCGCGACAAAGGGGAAAGTATACTCACCTGCGCTGTTGCTCGTCGCCGTATAGTTCGAGCCAGTCGAGGTTTCGGTGGCCACCACGCTGGCGCCGACCACTACCGCGCCCGTTGGGTCGATCACGCGTCCCGTGATCGTGCCCTTGTTGATTTGGCCATTCGCACACAATGTAAATGTGCACAGCAGCAGGAGCAGGCAGATCCATGCGTTTCGCATCGGCGGTCATCTCCGTCAAGCACAGCTTGGTCTTATGGCTTTGCGGGGCGGAGGTTATTTAAATGCGAAGACAATTGTCAATCCAGTAAATCCTGAATTGATTGGATGAATCCTCCTTGTTGTGCCACCAAAATTCCATCCATGCGGGGAGGCAAAATAGAAACGCATTAGCCGGGAACAATTCTTTATCAGAATCAACTGGATGCGGTCTGGGCCATGGATTTATCGAGGTAAACAGGCCGCCGGACGTCACTCTTCCTACACCTTTCGGCTGACGCAAAGGGCTCACCCGTTTCCCGTCCAAATGGATTTACTTCCGCTTTGCGGAAGTTCGCTGTTCAGGGATTTGCTACGCTGCGGGCAGGCGTTGGGTGCCTAGCCTGCCGCCGAATGCAGAAACCCTGATCTCCTCTTCGGTCGAAGGGGTGAAGCAAGAGATAACCGAGCCCCTCAACTGCTTCTCCGTTCAATACTTCGCAGGAAAAATCTGGGAACGATTACCGCGACCCGCTGGGTCGCCTCGCGTACCTCTATTGCTAGGTTCCGCAAACACGAGACCAGAGACCTGACCCGCCCCCCAAAGGTTCTTCGGAACACCGGAAAGAAGGCTTCTGTATTGCCATATTTTGCCCCGCATTTAGCGCATTGCACGAAGACAAAGTTTACAACCCTCGAACATACTTGATCTCCACCAGGGTGCAGTCGTCTTGAGCAGGGTTGGGCGCGCTAAACTGTGCAACCTCCTCAAGGATCTCGTCGACATTCTGTTGTGTCACGCAAGCGATTAGCCGCGACTCTCCAAATACCGCTCCCGTGCTGTCCTCCGCTTCGGTCAAGCCATCCGTAGGTAGCAGGATGCGTTCGCCCGGCCGCAACGTGCAAGCGGAAGGCGTATATCTCGCATCTGGGATAAGGCCGACGATCAGGCAACTCTCCTTCAGCATGCGGACCTCTGTGCCCAGGACGGCGAGCGGTTGAACATGGCCGCAGTTCATGTACTCAAGCTCGCCGCTGGGGAAGAGTTTCAGAAGCACAACGGTGGCGTATTTGTCGACTTTGCGCGAACAGAGAAAGTGATTGAGCACCTTGGCGATCTCGGGCAGGCTCTGTCCGGCAAGAAACTGCGCATGAATGATCCCCTGCAGGGTTGCCGCGACAATTGCGGCCGAAACACCCTTCCCCGATACATCCGCGATGGCAACGCAGAGGCAGTCGTCGAGGGCCACAGCATCGTAGAAGTCGCCGCCGATGGCCAGACAAGGAACGGCCTTTGCGTAGACCTCCGCGTATGGAAGCTCAGGCATCCCGATCGACATCAGCCCGCTATGGATCTTCGCCGCCACGATCAATTCTTCCCGTGCCTGCCGAGCCTTGAACTCCTCGTCGGCAAGTAATGCATGATCTACCAGCGCGGCAGCCTCAGTGGCGATCATCTCGAGCAGCCGATGATCTACGTCAGTAAGGGTGCCTGCTCCGATCAGGCTGTCCAGGTAAAGCAATCCGAGAAGTTGGCCCGGCTCTCTCGCCGAAGCCGGCTTGCGCAAGGGAATGCAGTAGATGCTGCGAATTCCCTTTTCCAGCACACTGGGCCAGTCCAACGCTATGCCGCCCTCTTGTGTATCGCTCACCGAGAATTTCGACCCACTCTCGATCGCATCTCGCATCGCTTTGCGAGATACGGTCGAATCTTCTGAAAGGTTGGCTCCCTCAGCCCCAAGTCCACGCTCAAGCTTCATCTGACTGTTTTTCCGGAGAAAGACGAAGCCGCGTTCAAGG
Organism: uncultured Acidobacteriaceae bacterium; assembly: GCA_963764735.1. GTDB lineage: Bacteria > Acidobacteriota > Terriglobia > Terriglobales > Acidobacteriaceae > Edaphobacter. Next base: position 1,164,265 of record CAVXTS010000002.1, on the reverse strand, counting down.
CCGGTAAGCTCCAGGGTCAGTTGGAGGAGCCCGAGCACGATGTCGTCGATCGCACGCCCCTCGTTCAACTGACTGGCGGCGCGAAGCAACCAATTCAATTGTTCAAGTTCGCGCCCCTGTTGGTGAAGTTCGCCTGGCGACCGAATTTCCCTCAGCGAAGAAAGTAGAGTGCTGACAGAAGAGCGACGGGGGTGCGTAACTGCATCATCAATCTGAAACTCGAGCCTGGTAGCATTCAACGAACCCAGTTGGAGTACGTCGCCTGGCTTCAGTAGTACCCGCTGAATGCGAGCGCCGTTCACAAACGTCCCGTGGGTGCTTTGCTGGTCGACCACCGTGTAGTCTCTGTCCTCGCGCAGGATGATGGCGTGACAGCGGGAGATGCTGGGGTCGCGTATCACAATGTCTTGGCTGAGCGAACGGCCGATGGACGTTAACTCCCGTTCGAGAGCGATCCTATGCTGTCCGTCTTCATCGGAATAGCAGAGCATCAGAACGTCCATCGGCCTGGCCTATTAGAAAAGCATTCTACGCGATTGCGGGTTCGTAGCTGGAGAAGGCGGCGACTGCTTCCAACTCATCCGGGTAGGTGTCGAATACGGTCGCCAGCTTGGTGATCTGCATCAGGTTATCCAGCCTCCGGGTGAGACGAGCAAGCTTCACATCGCAGCCCCTGGCCTTCGCCGAGGTATACGCATTGGTGAGTTCACCCAATCCGGAGCTGTCCATGTAGTTTACGCCGCCCAAATCGATGACGAGCTTCTTGGTGCCGGTCCGGAGGGCATCCTGGATGGAATCGCGGAAGGTAATTCCCCCCTCGCCCAGCACGATACGACCGCTTACTTCAAGAACTGTAACGCCTTCCATGTGACGCATATTGATTTTCGCGCTCATTTTAGTACCTCCATGGTTCGGTTGAGTGCTCGCACAGTTATCGGCGAGCAGGTGAGTTCTATGAGGTGGCAGAGCCGGAAGCACTTGCCGGAAGCTGGCTTCATGGTCTGGAGAAAGGCCCGGAGACGAATCCCCGGGCCCAAAGTGCTGCAAGCGCTCGTCGGTCTAGTTGAGCGCGATCAGGACGGGATGATCGACGGAAATCCCCGCCTCTTCAAATTCTGCCTTCGCTCTCTTCTCCGCCTTGCTCACGGGGAAGCGAACATCAATCGAGGCGTCTTCAGAACGAATTTCGCTGAGGTAGTACTGGTTGCCATACTTGTGGAATACCAGCATGTTGTCATGCCCCGGGTTGCCTTGATTGGACTGGGCCAAGGACAGGATGCTGACCTTCTTGTCCCAGTTCCGGATCGCGAGAAGGTTCGGGGAAGTCATCCCGGAGCCAATCGTGTAGGTGCCGGAAGGCATCGCCTGGTCGCCGACGGTGAAGTCAAACGGAACGGTTGCCTTCACCTGGTGGTCTTGCGCGGATGCAGGACCGGCGGCGGTGAAGGTGGCTACGATGAACAATGCGATTGCAGCTATGTTTTTCATGACGATCTCCTTTAATTTTTGAATTCCTATTTCAGATCCCTTTGGACTCCCAGCCTTTCTTCGGGAGGTTGTATGCCCAGAGATATTGCATTCGCGTAACCAAAGATCACCAAGCTGTTCCATTCCCCCCGCGGCGCGCCCTCGCCAGCGTGCTTGCAATGAGATACACACGACGGAGTGACTTATGGCTCAACCATCGCTTTGCGGTGAGCGCCTGAACGGTATCCGAACGGATACCTAGGGGTATCTCTTCGGCTCCCCCAGCCCTCGATAATCCGATTGAGCAGAGATTCTTGGCTGCCTCAGCTACACTGTGAGGCACTGGAGGCTCCGATGAGGCCGCGGCTCCTTGCCATCTCTGGATTACTGACAGGTAGCATTCGGCCTTTGGCCGCGGGCCAGATCACCATTGGCCGCGACGTCTCGAATGATTTATGCCTGACCGACAGCCTCGTCTCGCGCAAGCATTGCCAGATCCAGCAGGTCGGCGAGCAATTCGAGGTCATCGATCTCGACAGTCACAACGGTACATTCGTAAATGGAATTCCCGTAAGGCGCAAAGTCGTTGGGCATGGCGACACCATCCGCATTGGCAACTCTGAATTTGTGTTTCTGACCCACGAGGGAGAAACACTGGACAACACGGAAACCCACCTCAGCGACTCCGTGTCCGTCTCCGAACTCAGTACCATGAGCATCGATGGTTTCGCAGGCCACCCCGGTTTTGGCGTCGAGGTGGGTCGCATGGCGCGCGACCTCGCCGCCCTTTTCAAAATCAGCAATGTCATCAACTCCATCCGTGACCCTCAACTGCTGCAGCGCGAGCTTCTGCGACTGACTTTCGAAGTAGTCCCGGCCGAGGATGGGGCAGTTGTTCTGATGACTGACCCCGATGAAGAACCAAGCTCCATTTGCAGCTGGAGCCGCCAGCATGGAGCGGATCACCCGGTAGAGATTCAGCGTCAGCTGGTTTGTCGTGCAATCTGGGAACGAGCAGCCATCTTCACGAATGCAACTTCAGGGTCAATCGCAGGGCAGAACGTGCTTTGTATGCCGCTGGTTGCCGTGGAGAGAACGATTGGCGTCATCTATCTCGCTTCGAGCAAATCTGGTGATCTATGCCGGGAAGATCAGATTCATTTTCTCGACTCGGTGTCTCGCATTGCGGCCGTCACCCTCGAAAACGTGCTCGCCCTCGATGCCTTGCGCTGCGAGAATCGCCTCTTGAAAGAGGAACTCAACCCGAACGGCAAACTGGTAGGCGAAAGTCGGCAGATTCGCAAGGTGGAGGAGTTCATCTCGCGGGTGGCGGATAGCGATTCGACTGTCCTTATCAGGGGAGAAAGCGGCACCGGCAAAGAGGTCGTCGCGCGGGCAATTCATCAAAACAGTTCCCGACGCGATCGCCCCTTCGTCGCCATTAACTGTGCGGCAATTCCAGAGACGCTTCTCGAAAGCGAGCTATTCGGAAATGAGAAAGGCGCATTTACCGGTGCCGTCGGGATGAGGAAAGGAAAGTTGGAGACGACCGGCGACGGCACATTTTTTCTCGACGAGATCGGGGAACTGGCGCCAGCGATGCAGGCGAAGCTCTTACGAGTTCTGCAACAGAGGGAGTTCGAGCGCGTGGGAGGGACCCACTCCATTCCATTCAAAGCTCGCGTCCTGGCCGCAACGAATAAGGATCTGGAACAGGCGATCAAGGCCGGGGAGTTCCGCCAAGACTTGTACTATCGGCTCAATGTCGTATCGGTCTCCATACCCCCTCTGCGAGAACACCGCGACGACATCCCTCTGCTTGCCTTGTATTTTGCGGCAAAGCACGCCGGAATCGGGAAGCGACCGTTCAAAGGTATATCTAAGGAAGCGCGCGCCTTACTGATTGGCTATAGTTGGCCTGGCAATGTCCGCGAACTAGAGAACGCAATCGAGCACGCTCTAGTGCTCGGGTTGACGGAGGAGATTCTTCCCGAGGATCTCCCGGACAGCATCCTGGAGGAAAGATCCGGCGTGGTAGCCGGTACTCGCTATCATGACGCGCTCAATGAGACAAAAAAGGAATTGATTCGCGATTCGCTGCGTGAGGCAAAGGGGAGCTTTCCCGAGGCTTCGCGGCTGCTCGGCATTCACCCGAAGTACCTGCACCGCCTGGTGCGAAACCTCAATCTAAAGTCAGACCTGCTCTGATGAGTCAAGTCAATTAGAATGCAGCTTGGTTTTTTTCAAAATGAGTTTTCCCGACCTACATAGCGGGATGGCCCGCTCGCCGTTTCGCTGTTGCGAATCCCGATGCCCGTCAGACGACGCCCTTGAGCCTGTCTCAGAGAAGACTGAGCATTGTCAGAAACCCATGAGCAACCAAACATTACTTTCGGAGGTGCGCTGGCTAAACGCCAAGTGGCGGCCGTCGGGGGATGGGCATGGATAGCCGAGCCACTGGGCCCTCCCTCGGTCGAGCAGGATGTGGGTCGCCCCGTCCAACCCAATGCGTGCGATAAAATACCCTGTTTTTTGAGCAGCCACAAACAAGGCGTTGCCGTCCGCCGCCCAGCCGAGGTTCCAGACGCTCCAGCCGCTGGGAAGTGGAATATCATGCCCCGCGCCATTCCGAGTATCAAGAACTCGGATCTGTCCTGGAAGTTGATCCCTGCTCGCAATGGCGATCCTAGAGCTGTCCGATGAAATGCTCCATTTCAATTCGAGGGGTAATCCCATGTTGCTTCTTGCAAGCTCTTTACCCTGGCCTTGGACTGGATCCAGAGCGTAGAAGATCAACTGCCCTCGCTCCCAACGGCTCAAGACGCATGGGTAGCCGGCCCGAGCCGCGCAGTGAAAATCGGTGCCGACATCCTTGCGAACTTCGAGGACCTCTTCCGGTGATCCACCCGACATCGGGAATCGCATCAATCGCGCTGTTGTCGGTGGTGTGCTTCCATGGGCAATTGACCAGTACAGAATCCAACGACCGTCCGGACTGATCTCAGCATCAGTTTCATCGCCGGACCCCTGAATCAGCGGCTCGGCGGCATCGTGCCCCAATTGTTGCTGGAATACCTGGTTTCTCCCGAGCCTATTTGACCAAAGCAGGACCGTCTTGCCGTCGTCCAGCCATTCGCTTGGATAGTCCGCGCTATCGCTCACAGTGAGGCGGGTCACAGAATCCAGGCGCATGCCTCCGTCTTTAAGTTCACCAACGTACACGTCCTCACGAGCATGTAGCTTGACCACGGCAAGACGAGTTCCGTCTTGGCTAACTGTCGGCGAATAAGGGACCAACTCACCCCAGTCAGTCAATTTCGCGGCGGTCCCAGAGGGTTTCCCTGTTTGCGGGTCGGTCGTGATTTGCCACAGATTAGCTCCCGAGTTGATGGAAACTCCCTCAGCCCTGGAGAAGATCATACGACCGTCGTGAACCCAAAGCAGATTGGGTTCTTCATAAGGATCTGAGGTCACTACGCTCGGTTCTCCTTCCCCAAGCGGCACGGTTTCAATGGTGGGCGCAGGTGCATATTCTCGGGTTACTATGTATGCGAGACGCTGACCTGTAGGTGACCACGCTGGTGTTGCGTACTCATCGTTTTCGCTGCTGAGGATTCTTCGCGGATTCTCCCCGTTAGCCCCCATCACCCATATCTCGTGGTTATGCCCACCAATAAGCGCCACTAACGTGCCGTCGGGTGATATGACCGGCCACCGGCTGTCGCTTCGCAGCATCCGTGGGACGCCGCCGAAAACAGAAGTCACCCAAATGGTACGCACCCCCTCGTCCGATTCAGCCGAAAGAATTACCTTCTCTCCGTCAGGAAACCAGGTAACGTCCCAGAGGTGCGTTTGCAAATCCTCAGGTAGCGGGACGTCATGAATCTCTCCGGTTTCAATTACGGACAGGTGAAGTCCTTTCGGGTCGACATAAGCAATGTAATTGCCATCTGGCGAAATCGCGGCTCGGATAAGGCGGTTTTCGGCGGGGTTATGGGTAAGTTGGCGCTCGGTCAAGATGTTGTGGGGGGCGTCCTGCCGATCCCTAAACCAGGGGCGTGCCCACCAAATCGCAAGTAGAACGACCACCATTGCCCCCCCAGATAGTATCGTTCGGCGGTGCCACCATGGCTTATGCGCGATGGAGGTACCCCGTGCGCCTTCCGAGGCGTCTTGACCAGACCGTGAAGCGTTGGTAAGGGTCATCGTTCCCGTGTCGGCGGTGGTTCTGCGGGCACTTTCGAAGTCACGCTTCAACCGCTGCAGATCTGCTCGCATCTCCGCGCCATGTTGGTAGCGCAGATTCCGGTCTTTCTCCAGGGCTTTGGTAATGATCCGCTCTATTTCCAGAGGCAGATCGGGATTCAGCCGTACCGGTGGTGTGGGCGCACTGTCCAAAATGGCTTTAAAGATAACCGCGTAACTCTCGCCGCGAAAGGGGAGCATACCCGTTGCCATTTCGTATAGCACCACGCCAAACGACCATAGGTCGCTACGCGCATCGAGCTTTTTCGCGCGTGCCTGCTCCGGCGACATGTAGGCTACGGTACCCAGCGTCGAACCGGCACTGGTCAGATAGTGCTCGTCGATCGAAATGGTCTTTGCATTAGCCGAGGCGTGTTCGCTGACAAGACCGACTGGTGGTGCGACCTTTGCGAGGCCGAAGTCAAGAAGTTTGGCATGCCCGCGATTAGTAACAAAGATATTCGCCGACTTAATGTCGCGGTGGACAATTCCCTTGGAATGCGCGGCGTCCATCGCGTCGGCTATCTCAATCGCCAAGCCAAGTAACACTTCGATTTCAACGGGCTTTCCAGCGATGTAATGCTTCAGCGTCATCCCGTCCAGGAATTCCATTGCGATGAACGGAACGCCGCTTTGCTCGCCGATTTCATAAATTGTGCAGATGCTGGGGTGATTCAAAGCTGAGGCTGCATGGGCCTCCCGCTTGAATCGAGCAAGTGCAATTGAATCTTTGACTACTTCATCGGGCAAGAACTTCAGGGCGACAAATCTATGTAACGTAGTGTCTTCGGCCTTGTAGACCACACCCATGCTGCCACCATCAAGCTTCTCCACGATGCGATAGTGAGAGATGATTTGATCGATCATTTTGGGATGTAGTATGACGGTAAGCGCCTGACTGTGAGTCTAATACGGGCCAACTTTACATAAGAATAGCCGTTGCTTTATGAACCGCCGCACATAACCGTCATTCTTTGCTCGTCCGCGAGCGGCTACAACCTTTGGAACCTGATCAATAGACTCACTTTATTCAACGAAAATGCTTGTTGACACAGACTTTGGTACAGAGCATACTGACGTTGTTTTTCTCTGGAACCCTCCAACCCAGAGCCGATTCATCGCGGCACCCGGCCTAGCAGTCTTTCTTTCTTGATCATGACCTGTGGGCCGGTGGCCTTGCCGCCGAGTCCCTCATACGGCGAGAGGCCTATGCCATTTAAAATAAAAGACTTGATGGTCAATGTGTTGCCTTCGGACCCACAGGACCAGTTGGCGTGTACCCCCACTACCGATGTATGCGCTACCGCCTCGGATGGACCATTTTGCGGCTACACGGCGCATTGCGGACCCGTATCCGATCCCCCGCTAACATTCCATTGGTGCACCTATGTCACTTGGTATGGTTGTGGCGGCGCATCCGATGGGCCGCGACTGGCAATTCGGCGGGAATATTGCGGCCAGGCGAGCGACCCGCACGTCGGATGCGGTTTGTGCACATACGGAGTAAGCGCCACCCCTGATATCTGCTTTACCGCCTCCCACGATTGGCGTCCGCCGGCGACTTCTCTGGTGGCTTTGGCTGCTCTCAAGGACCAACTCAAGAAACAGCTCGCTGAAGTCGAGAAGCAGGAGACAGCCGTTGAGGACAGCTTGCGTCCGCAAACCGTGGAAGATGTCGATATGCTAATGAAGAAGTTCGACGAAGCGATCCTGGAGCTAAAGGCTCGCCGCGCCGAACTGGTGAAGAAGCCCAAGCCACCGAGAAAGAAATAATAGGCAGGAGAGGGTCGAATTGCGATGAATGGCGTGGTCCTGAATCCTATTCTGGAGCACGTATTTCGTTCCAATCCAGAGTACCAACTCGCGCCGTTCGACAGCCTCCCTATGGGGCAACAAGAACTCCTCAAGGATCTGACCAACGATCCCGACTTCTACGGAGTCCTCCTCCCTCGCGCTCCGGGCGCCCGCACCATTAAGTCCGTCGGGCGTGACACTGCCCTGCTGGTGTGTACTCTGGTTCAACCTGGTCCGCTGCCGCGCTATGTGCAGCAGACCCTGGGTGATCACTCGAACCAAACGGTTGCCGAACTGGTGCTCGATGGTGTGCTCGAGATAAAGCACAATGGCAGATTTGTCTCCGGATCAGAAGCCTATCCTCTGATTTACGCCAGCCCGCGTGATCCGGAGCCTCAGGGCCTTTTGCCCCGCCTCTCTCGAGCCGCACTCGAATACGGTCAGGCGCTCGCGATCGACGACGTCGCCCGGCTGTCGGTCCGCCTTTACTTTTACAACCGCATTCCCCTGACACCGCATTGGTCCCGCCGCTTGCCATCGGAAGACGCAGTCTCTGAGTTCCTCGGGATTTCGAGCCCATCCAACCTTGAATGCCTTCATGAGAACTGGGCCCGCGTCGAACGTCCGGCCCCGCACAACGCCTGGTTTCAGTGGCAATCGCGCCGCAATCGCACCGCCGGGAGCACCCGCCGGCATGGCTATAAACTCTACGTCAGTCCGCAGCCAGACGCCCTGCCTGCAGCTTTTCCTGCCGTGGTCAGGATTCTCAGCAACTCCGGCGCGCACTCCTTCAAGGTTGGCCGCAGTGCCTCTGGCCTGCTGCGGCCTGACAAGTTGGTCCTCTATTTCTGCGACTTCGATTCGTTACAGCGGGATGCTCGCGCCATTGCCCTCGCTTTATCCGGTTATGCCGTTCACGGGGTTCCCTTCACGGCGGCAATCGGCGACGACGGCCTGTTGTCCTGGGGAATCGATCCGCTGCGCGAGAAGGACGCTCTCTCGTGGCAGGGCCCGGAAAGCTGGCGGCTCTGGGTCACGAACCGACTCGCCAGTGCCCTTGCCGCAGCCCATAAGAACTGCCCCGAGACGCTCCAGCCCTGGCAGTTTGCGCTGGAGCGTTTACGTCTGGAACATATCGACACGGGCACATGGACTCCAACCCGGGGTTTCGGCGTTCCCCCGGCCTAAAGGAGCCGCATGGAAATCACAGGTACCTTGGTCATGGCAGCCGACACCGTGCTTCTTCCCGTGGACCAGCTCCCCAGCGGGTTACGCCGCCAGATCCAGGCCACGGAAGGCGACTATGCCGTCACGCGCCCAAACTCACGAACCCCGGCGCGCGTCGTCGACACCCATGCAGCCAAGTTGCTTGAGGAATTTCGCCAGCCCACCACGGTCGTCCAAGCTGTCATCCGCTACTGCGCCGCCACCAAGGCAGACCCCGAATCAACTCTCGACGCGGCGTTCCCTATGCTTGAGCGGCTCGTACACGCACGACTCCTCGTGGCGGTCGATTCACCCCACACCCAAAGCATCCGCCCCCTGCTCGAAACCGGATCCCGCTTTGCCAGCGTCGAGATCCTCGAGTGCGTCCAGACCCTCGAGGACACCGACCTGTATCGTGTGCAAACTGCGCAAGGTGAAGTCGCCGCGCTCAAGCTCATGCGGTCCACGGCCGGTCCGGAAATCGGCCGCATGTTTGAGCGTGAAGCCTTTGTCTTGAAACATCTGGATGCCGCTGTCACCCCAGCCCTGCTGGCGGACGACACTGAAAACGAACTCCGATATCTGTTGCTTTCGTGGTGCGACGGACTTGACTGTGCCTCTTTCGCGGCTCGCCTTCGATCTTCCGGCGACTTCGCAGCCCTTCTCCGCTTATGCTGTGCCATCCTTGATGCGTATGCCCGCTTGCACGCACAAAACGTCATTCATTCCGACGTGCATCCCCGCAACATCCTTGTGGATCGGGACTGCTCCGTACGGATCGTCGACTTCGGTCTCGCCCGCATTGCCGGTTTTGAAAACGAATTCCGCCGCAGTCATCGCGGAGGCGTTGGCTACTTTTTCGAACCTGAGTATGCCAATTCCGAACGCGCTGGTCTTCACCCACCCTATTCCTCCATGCTGGGCGAACAGTATTCTCTCGCTGCGTTGATTCATCTCCTTATTACGGGAAAGCACTATATCGATTTCTCACTGGAAAGGGACGAGGCGCTGCGCCAGATTGTCGAGGAGAGCCCGCCTGCATTCCAGTCTCGGAATATCCCTCCGTGGCCGGCCGTCGAAGATGTTCTCGCCAAAGCCCTCACGAAGGACCCCGCAGGGCGATTCAGTTCGGTTGCCGCCTTCGCCGCTGCGCTCGTCTCGGTCGGTGAGCCACCTGCTCCGATCATTCTGCTCGATCGGAACCAATCCTCGTTCCCAACCGCCCTGGAGTCGCTGAAGAAGATACTGAACCAACTAAGCTTGAGGGCACCCCTATTGCTGTCAGGCCTGCCGGACGCCCCCAGGACTTCGATTACATACGGCAGCGCGGGTGTCGCGTGCGCCCTTCACCGCATTGCATGTGCGCGCCAGGACCCGCAGCTGCTCTCGCTCGCCGATCTTTGGGGAGAGCGTGCCACTCGGGAGCTTCAACTGGACGACGCATGGTACTGTGCAGACATCGAAATCACACCCGACGTGGTCGGACGCGTCTCCCCATATCACACAGAGTCTGGGGTCCACTTCGTCAAATTCCTCATCGCGTATTCGATGGGAGATGTAAGCACCCAAATGCAAGCCCTGGACAGTTTCATTGCCAAGTCTCTTCAGACCGATTGCGACACTCTTGATGTTACTCTTGGTCGCTCCGGAACCTTGTTAGCCGCCGCCCATCTTCTCGCCACAATGAGCTCCGCCACCATGGTCAACACTTCTAGGTTACGTGATTTGGGCGACACCACAATGGCTTCGATATGGCGACAACTTGATTCCTATGCTTCCATCCGCGAATGCCGCGAGATCCGTCATTCGGGAATCGCCCACGGTTGGGCGGGGATCCTGTACGCGACTCTTAGTTGGTGCCGAGCCTCCGGCTCTGGCTTGCCTCGCAATATGGAAGCGCGCCTTGACCAACTCGCAGCGCTAGCGCACCGTTCCGGGCGACAGGCTAGTTGGAGTTGGACCATCGCGGGTGAGCCAGGTGATACCTCGACGGCCATCATGGGAGGATGGTGCGGCGGCACCGCCGGCCAAGTGCATCTCTGGCTAGCCGCACACGCCGCATTGAAGGATGATCGATATCTCGTCCTCGCCAATCTAGCCGGATGTCACGTTGCTCAGATCGACAGCCAGAACGGAAGTCTGTGCTGTGGCCTCTCAGGCCAGGCATATGCTCTGCTGGCCCTCTACCGAAGCACTAACGACAGAGCTTGGCTGTACCGTGCTTGTACGCTCGCCGAAAGAGCCGCACTTGCCTATCGACATCCGGAAAGCCAATACTCTATGGCTTCTCGCATTGACAGCCTCTATAAAGGGGAGCTTGGCGTAGCCGTTCTAGCCGCTGACCTCGAGAATGCCGACTTTTCTGCCATGCCTGCCTTCGAGTTCACTGAGGGATGAGGCACGCAGGGATCATCCCTGCTAATCCTCGTTGGACTTATGGAGCCGCGACTGCGGAGCCAATGTGTATGTTATTGATTCTATGGTGCCCGGAGGGGGACTTGAACCCCCACGACCGGTTAAGGTCTGCGGATTTTAAGTCCCATTTTGACAAGTTTGCACTAAGCTGCATCAACTCGCTTTGCCTCGCATATCTGCTTGTGTATCAATTTGATAGAAGGGCAATAATATACTTGACTAATGACGATTTCTTCTGTAATCTGTTCTTACCATGAAGAACGAAGTCAAAACCCTTTCAGATGCAATCAGATACTTCGCCGACGAACAGGTCTGCATTGATACCGTCGCCATGATGCGTTGGCCCGATGGCCCTGCCTGCCCCGTTTGCGCTTCGGCTTCCCCTCGCCAACACTGGCTGGCTAATCAGAAGCGGTTCCAGTGCCGGAACTGCGGCAAGCAATATTCCGTCAAGGTCAACACTATCTTCGAAGACTCCGCGATCAAACTGGACAAGTGGCTCACTGCTATGTGGCTTGTGGCGAACTGCAAAAACGGCATTTCCTCCTACGAACTGTCAGCGCACATCGGCGTCACACAGAAGTCGGCATGGTTCCTGCTACATCGTATCCGTGAGGCGATGAAGAATCGCTCCATAATCAAACTGGGCAACACCGGCGGCCCCGTAGAAGCTGATGAAACCTTCATCGGTGGCAACCCCAAGAACATGCACCGGGAGAAGCGGCTCAAGCTAAAGGCTGGCATCAAAGGCGGACACTCTGAAAAGGCAATTGTGTTCGGCGTATTGGATCGCGACACCCGCCAGGTTCGCACCAAGATCATTCCCAACGTGAAGCGCGAGACATTGCAGAACGCTATCCTTGATCGTGTCGGCTTCGGCTCTACCGTCTACTCCGATGGTTGGCACGGATACGACGGCCTCAAGGCCGCACAATTCGTACATGAGACCGTGAATCACGTTGAAGAGTATGTGCGCGGCAACGTCCACACTCAGGGCATCGAAAACTTCTGGTCACTACTCAAGCGGACGCTCAAAGGCACATACGTTGCAGTTGAACCCTTCCACCTTGACGCGTACTTAGATGAGCAGGCATTCCGTTTCAACCATCGGCGCACGAAGGATAATCCCCTCGATGATTCCGACCGCTTTTTGCTGGCTTTGTCGCAGATCTCAGGACGCAGACTGACTTATGCAGAACTGACCGGCAAGGTGGGTAATCCGCAAAACTAATCGTGCTTGGATGAATCGCCAGAAGCGTGGGAAGCGCGGCCTCTAGGTCTCTTCTCGCGCTTTTCCTTTGCTAGTCGCTCCTGTAGCTCCGACTTCGATACACTGAGAACCCTTCCCAACAGGCTCTCAAAAGCTTTGTATTCCTCGGACTGTGGTTTCGCCTTCATGGAGACAGTGTATGCCAATCATCCGGTTTAGAGGCACGATTATTCCTCGCCGCGCCTACAGGGTTGATGCTGGCCCACTGACATTACTATGGCCGGAGCCAGATCAGTCCGGCCATATGAGATTCGACGTTCGAATTGCAGATTCTGTGGTCGAAGTGGCATGTACCGTTCCAACATATAGCTCTACCGATAGCATTGAACTGCCGCACATCAGAGCATTCGAACTTGCGCGTTCTTTAGTAGATTGCGTCGCGTTCGTGGATGGAGTCGGGCTAACTCTAATCCTTGAAGAGGTAATTAGCCCCGCTGGGGTAGTGGAGCGAATTCTAGCGAAAAACTCGACGCTGCCAAAGCTGTGCACGGCCTTCAGCAAATCGCCAGATGCCGCCCCTGATCGCACTTTAGATGCGATGCTCCGGCTTGTCATGCGCGAACCACCCCTATTCCTGGCACTCAATGATTTGATAGTAGCCGCCACAATTCCTGGACAAGTTGCAGTCAACTGCGGCAAAGCAATCGAAGGACTCAGAGCCATCCTGGTTCCCAACGACCCCAAGAGAAAACAAGGATGGGCTGCGCTCCAAAATAATCTGAACATCACGAGAAGCTATCGAGAATTCATAACCACCACGTCAACCGGGCCACGACACGGAGACAGAACCGACATACCCAAAGACACTTCCCAAGAGGTCATAGAGAGGTCGTGGACGATAATGAACCGCTTCCTCGAATACCGGAAGCGCGGCAGTGTGCCTCTACCCATCTCCGATTTTCCCCTGCTCACCTAACCGTTCATACTCTTCGATCATTGCATCCCACACGGCCCCAGCATCTTCAGCCAATGGACAATCCGCCGCCGCATAAAGCATTTCAGGCGTCGGCTTTCGGGGAACTAAAACATAGTCGTCGCCTTGCTGCCCCGTCACCGTACTATCGAGTTTGCTCTTGGATGGCATCATTAGTCAAGTATATTATTGCCGATAGAAGCAATATGGTCAACGCATGACGTCGCAGCAGCCTGCACTAAGGTAGGAAACCAACATGCACCAGAACATGCACCAGAATCTGCACATATTTCAGTGCTTTGCGATTCTGTTGAGTGAAGAGTCGCGACGTGCAGAACCCGCACGGTCGCGGGTTATCTCATTGTGACGCCCAGGAAGCTCTATCTGCCGCTCGATCTATCTATATAACTCTAAAGTCCAATCCCGCTCCCGGAATGCGCGGTGCTGAGACCAATGGGAAAAAACATTCCACATCCCCTGGCAAACCTTGCATTTGTTCTACGGTCTCTGAGGGCAAGTACCCTGCTTTCAGAATTCGCAACGGCGCCAGGATTGCTCATCTGAGATCAAACGTTGACGTCCAGCCTCAAGACCTCTCCGGATCGAGAGAGGATGTCACGGAACTGCCGCCAGAACTTAGGAGATCACCTCATGACGAAGTCTATAAGGACCGCCGCTCTGAAGGGGCTATTGGCGATCGGCGTTTTCGCAGCTTTCGCTTGCGATTTAAGGGCGGATCCGGTCGCCTACGTCGGCTACGGTGGCGGGAGTTTCGGCACTATCGATCTGACCACAGGTGCGGTCACCACGCTCGGCAGCCTGGGCCAGACTCCCGCCGGGCTAGGTGTGTTCAATGGCACGCTGTACGCGGAGTCGTACAACGGCAACGGAACCTTGTACTCCGTGAACACGTCAAATGGCGCGCTCACGGCGATTGGAAACTCTGGAGTCGATTATCTGGGCGGATTTGGCTCGACGCTGACCGGACTCTACGGAGTGGGCGTCGCCTCTGGTGGGTCAACTCTCGATCTTTTCTCCATTAATGCCTCGAACGGGAGCGCAACGGACCTTGGATCGACGGGACTCAGCCTGGGATCGTGGCGCGATGTCTCCACCAACTCGAGTACGTTGTACTTTGGCAATGGGGCCGATCTTTACTCGCTGAACCTTACCACCGGCGCCGCAACGCTAATAGGGCCATATGGCGGTTCCGCACAAATGGGGTCTCTGGTCACAGTTGGTAGCACCCTTTACGGCGCGGACGATGTTAGCGACCTGATCGACACGATCAACACGACCACTGGAGCGGCTACAGCGGGGAACTCCTCCGGAGGCAGCGTCTGGGGCCTTGCCCCCGACCCTCTGTCGACATCATCGCCGTCACCGACACCTGAGCCGTCGAGCTGGAGTTTGCTGGGCGTGGCGCTCTGCGCGCTGGCCTTCGGACACCGGTCTTCGATTCGCGCTTCCTTGAGGTAGCGGCTCGTGGTTTCGGTACATGAAGCTGCTGGGGCCGGGGGTCGGTAGCACGAACGGGCGCAGTTCGTTCCGATTCGCCGCAGAGGGCGCGGGAGCTTATTTGCCGGTGGGTGAATGTGTGGGCCCTGTTTGTGCTGGCGGGGTCAATGCAGTAGGCCTGGCGGCGGGAGTCGGCGTGGGCTTAAGGGTGTCGGCGACGCGCAGATTGTTGTCGCGCTTGCGCTGCTTGGTGACGAAGGCGTTGATGACCTGAGCGGCGACCGGCGCGGCGGCTTCGGCCCCCCAGCCACCATGCTCGCAGAGCACGGCAACGACGATGTCAGGATTTCGGCGCGGCGCCATACCCACGAACCATGCGTTGACCTTTTCGTTTCCGGCCAACAAGTTGTTCCCGCCGATGCTGTGGTTCACAACTTGAGCGGTGCCGGTCTTGCCGGCGAAGTCGATGCCGTCCAGGCGGACGGCCGCGCCGGTATCATAGCCGCCCGGGAGCATGGTTTGCGCCATGGCGTCGGTAATGGTCTGCCAGTTGGCGGGTGTGATGGGGACGGTGTGGTCACCGCTGCCGGGATAGCTGGCGACGATGGCAGACTGCATATCGGGCTTGGAGTTCTTTTGCTCGTTGCAGGTGCAACCAGCGTCGCCATGGCGAGTCCCGCACCCACACCAGAAATCGCACCCGGTACCGCAGGCAGTGCAGTCGCTCTGGTCTCAGGCATCGTCCTGATGATCCGCGCTAAATGGTTCTTGGCATCAGGGCAGCTTGGGATCGTTCGTTGCTTCCGTCAAGTGGCTTCTTGTTACTCGTCAGGCCTCGACGAGTGACTCGGCGATTTCGCATCATCTCAGAAACCCTCCAGGCGAAACGGGCTGTTCCGAGATGTATTTCGCGCTGGCTCTAAATCTAGTTGCACGAATCCGGCCTTAAGTGGACGCGGCTTTAGCTGTGCCATGAAAGTCGTAACCAACAAGGCTTCAGCCCCGGAAGAAAAGTTTATCCATTGCCTCAAACTATTCATGCAACTAGCTCTAGTTTCAATGTTGAGTAGCTATGCCCTTCACGTGCTGCACCGACTGGACTGAGTCCTCGATTCCACCAGCCAGGCCATGTTGGCCAGGAAAAAATGCTAGGGCTTGTTGATGTCGAAGGTGCCCATGTGCCCATTGACTGGGTCGCGGACGACTAAGCGAACCCGCGCTGCGCCGGCCGGCAGGTTTACCGGCAGCGTAAAGGTTACGCCGGGCGGGTTGGCGGCGTCGGTGTTCTTGGCGCGTGTCGAGACGATTTCCTTGCCTGTGTGGCCGAGCAGCTTGCCTTTATCCGAGTACCACGCTGCCATAACGGTGGCCTCGGTGCTCTCGGTTTTGCCGTCGACGGCGCTCCAATTCAAGCCGGTCGCTTTGACGGTGATCGTGTAGGTTGTAGCGGTGGATTTCGTGGCCATGACGCTAAGTCCGTTGTAGCTGATGGCGGAGTTTATGGCGCTGGAAATGTCGAGTTCGAGTTGCGCCTTGGCCTGTTTCGGGGGTTCGCCGGCAGCGGGGTTGGCGGCAGCAACGCTGCTCGGGTAGTAGCCGTCACGAGTGGTCGCGTGGAGGCTAGGGTCCTTCATGACAATCCGTATGTTGCGGTATTTGGCCGCTTCATCGGTGCCTTTGGTGGGCGCGTAAGAGAGAGTGTAGTAATTGGAACCGGCAGAAATGCTTTCCGCTATCTCGTTGTTGATGTCGTTGCGCGAGAGGAAGACGCGGCCGCCCGTGGCCGGCGCAAAGTTACTGAACCGGACCAGCCCTGCGAATGGATCTCCACTGGTGTCGCTCTCGGCCAGGTCCAAGTCGCCGGGAGTTTCAATCTCGAGCGTGACAGTTGAGTTCAAGGTGGGGTCTATGGTGTACATGGTGATGCGTGCCGCCAGCAGCATGTCCGTGCATTGTTTGATCGCGGCCTCGATTGTCGCGGCTGTCTTGACATCGAGGGCGGAGATATCGGCGGAGGGGAAACCGTTGCCGACCCAGATCACGTTCTTGCGTCCAGGAGTCCCGCCGGACGCCTGGGCGATCTGCTCGAGCGACGCAAGTCCCTGCGCAATGCGTTCGACGGTGAACGCGCCTCCCTTGCCGGACATCATCTTGTAAGGGTATTTGGACACGCGGTGTTTGATCTCATTGATCAGCGCGTCGCGGTCTTGAGTGTAGTCGTGCATCTGGGAAAAGCGGGTGTTGGTGGCGACCAGCAAGAGGGTCGGCTGTTTGAGCACCGCCGGCTGCGCGGCAAGATACTTGACCATGGCATTGCGAACATAGGACATGTCCTCAAAACGCGTGTTCAGCTCGTCGAGGACGAGAATGGTGACGGGCGCATCGCCAATCTTCTTGAGGTCCTGGCCCCGTTGACTACCACGTTGGCAGGCATGGTGTGGGCCGATGGCGGTTCGAACGAGCGGATGGTCTGAGGCACCTTGTCTTCGAGGATGGTGAAGTCGTCCTGAGACCGGTCGAGGGCGAGATTGTCCTTCTTGTCGGTCACAACCACATCGAGCACAACGATACGGGTGAAGACCGTGAGTGTTGCCACGCTAGGCGCCGCGACGATCGGTGCCGCTGACGGTTGCTGCGCATGGAGCACAGTGGCAAGCGAGGCGAGAAGGATAATTCGGAGCAGAGGCATTCGCGTTCCACGCAGCCACGCTAGTTTATAGATACGTCCTGCCGCATTCGACTAACGAGAGAAGTAGAACATTGCGCCTGCACTAAAGGTTTGCGGGCTATAGGTATTTTGGAAAGCTCCATAGTGGGCCCAGCTATACTCACCCACGACGTCCCAATGTTTGGAAAGCCGCTTGGTCACGCCGGCATTGGTTTGGAATGTACTGTCGGTTGGACCATTGTGGGTCGGGTCGTCGTAACGTGCGAAACCCACGAGAAGCTCGGCATATGGCGTGATACCGGCAAAGTGAGCGATTGGAAAGGCAAAGCGAGGCCCCAGAGCCAGACCGTTGACCTGTTCCCCGCTCTTCTGGACAAATCTGCCCTGCACGTCTGCCAGCAAGTGAACATGCCGGCCAAAACTCGCAGCGTCGATTACAATTCCTGCCGTTCCGCCGAAGAGATAATCTCCGGCGGGGCTACCCGTATACTGGCTGGCACTGAACTCACCGTACACCGCAGTCTGGGCTGAACTTTTCACTGCGCTGCCCGCACTCGCGCAGAGTATCGTGAACAACACAAGCCACTTCATCGTCTTCATCCTGTTTCCCTTCGCCACCTGAGAGGTTGACTGCTTTAGGAACCTGTTTCCGGCCTGCAATGCGGGCCAGCGAGCCGCCAATACAAGGCGGTAAACTGGACACCTTGCCACCTGCCGGCGCGTTAGCTCTCACTGACTGTTGACCTGCACGTTGAGTGTGACCGCGTGGGTCACGTTGTTGGAATCGGTGATGCTGACCGTAACGGGATAGGTGCCAATTGGCGTAATGTACGTCAGGCTAGTCTGGCTGCCGCATCCTCCGGCTCCCGCTGCAAGGATGCAGAGCGCGGCTATACTCAGCAAGCCTCGCAGCATCAGCCGTGAGACGCGACTTTTTCGCAATCCGGCGAGTGAGGCTCCGGCCAATAACAGAGAGAGCAAGCAAAGGCCGCGGTTGCCGCTCGTTGGCGAGCCGATGGACGCAATCTGCGGAGAGATCCCGACGAAGACCTCCACGCAAAGATTGCCGTTCACCCCTGGAGAAACCGTGAGTTCGCCGTTCGCTCCTGGACAGGTGGCCGAAGGTGTAGGCGGTATCGTAGAGAAGCGGCAGAGGCTGTCCGTGGGCAGGTTCGCGCAGGTAGCGGTCATCGTTCCGGTGTAGTTGGCAACCGATTCGACCGTGATGGGCGCCTCGGCCTGTCCGCCCTGCGGCACGTCCAGAGTCGTGTTTGGCGCGAGCACGGCGAAGTCGGGAGTTTCGGTGACCGTAACCGTCGACGGCTGGAACAGGCCGTTTCCGGAATACGATGCTGTGTAGAGGAAGTTGGAACTTACTGCAGCCGGCAATGTGGCCGTAGATGTCGAACTCAAAGTAATGGTAGCGAGTTTGGTTGTGCCGTTGTAGAAGGTGACCGTTCCGCCCGGTACCCCACCTGCTCCAGCGACGGTGGCGGATAACATCAGGCTAACGGTGGTTGTGTTGGCAGATGTGTCAATCGTTAGCGCGGTGGTAGTGGGAATGCGCTGCACCACAAGGGACCCGGTTGAACTGGTGCTGGTCGCATAGTCCCCATCCCCTGAGTAGACAGAGTAGATGCTGTGGGTTCCGTCCTGGACGGAGACCAGTTGAGTCACCGTGCCGTTGCCCACAGGCTGCGCTCCCTGCGACACGTTGTCGATGTAGAACGTGACGGTACCGGTCATGCCGATTGCGCCGGTATAGGCCGGGGTGACGACTGCGGAAAGGCTGACTCCCTGCACGTTTTGCGAGGAGTTGATTGTGATCGTCGTCGCTGCCTTGTTGGTCGTGAAGCTGAAGGTCGCATTGCTGCTTGCGTAGACAGAATCGCCCGAATAACTGGCCGCGATGATGTGCGTGCCGACGGCGAGATTGTCCGACAGCGTATTGCCGCTGGAGGAGATGCTCTGCGGCGTCTGCTGGACTCCATCGACTACAAAGGTGACCGTGCCGGTTGGAGCTGGGGACGTCGATGTGCTGGTCAGGTTGGCAACAAACTTTGTGCTCTGCCCGTAGCTCACGGTTGTTGTCGTCGGCGCCGTCTGGGTAATTTCCAATGTCGTCGAGATCAGGTTGACCGACGTGCCGCTCAAGTTCGCAGCGACGGGGGCGCCTGCCGCTGGCGTGAACGTGACGGTAGCCGAATTCGTCACGCCCGCGGTGGTGGGCGCGAAGACGAAGCTCTCCGCGCAGAAGGCCCCTGGCGCCAGCACTAAGCCACTGCTGCACGTTGTTCCGGAGCTGGTGGTGGGAAAATTCGCGCTGTTGCCGGTTTCAGTAAGAAACGAGGGTGTACCCAGAGTGGCTGACAGATCGCCAATGCTGCCCAGATTGAGTGCCGTAGGCAGGCTCCGCTCATTGACATTGGTCGTGGCGAACGTATCGGTTGACAGAGTACGGTTCAACCCGAGCACCGAGGTTGCGGAGGAGTCCGCAAGGAAGAGATCCCCATTGGTGTCGATCGCGAGGCCCACTGGCGTCTTTAAGCCGGTCTGAGTGTCTCAACCGAGCCTGTAGTGCTGGCAACCAGCAGTGTATCCGAGGTGGTGTCGGCCAGGTACAGATTGCCCGCGTGATCCATTGCGAACGCGGCCGGAACCACCCCCGCCGGCAACGTCACCGTCTGAGGAAGCCCGACGAGCGGCAGTTCGAGGATGCGCTTATTGCCGGAGTCGAGGATATATAGGTCGCCGACAGCGTCGACCGCAAGACCGGTCGGAGCGGAGAGAGTCTGCGGATACACATTCACTGGTTCGCTGACTCCGGACAGCGGGGAGTAGCGCAGGACGCGGTTGTTCCCGGTATCGGCGACGTAAACGTCTCCCCGCACGTCGGCCGCCATGCCGCTTGGCGCAGACAGGCCCGTAATCACGGTGCTCACGGTGCCGCTATTGGAAAGTTGCACGACCACGTCCTTAGCCGCGTCGGCCACATAGATGTTGCCGAAGGAATCGGTCGTGGTGCCCTGCGGCGAGCCTAGCCCGGTCAAGCCGGTGTCGGCGTCCCTCCCGCAAGGTTGTCTTCAACACCTGCTTGCCAGTCCCGTCCGAGAGATAGACGTTCCCGAGCAAGTCGACGGAAACCCCTTGCGGCTTGATCGAGTTGCCCAGCGACACGGCGTGCCCGGATCGATGGTCAACTGCGGCGCCGAACCGACACCGATGAGGGCTTCGGTGGGGGCCGTCGCCGGGGCTTGGGCGTCGCGTGATGCTCCCTTCACGAACATTTCCTGCCGCGGGAGTGAAGTTCACGTTGGTTACGCAGACTGATTCCTGAGGGGTCGAGCCCGCGCCGACGCAAACATCGTTGCCCGCATCCGAGAAGTCGGTCCCCGCCGCGCCGTCGATGAGGAACGTGGCATTGCGTCGAGGTTGTTCCGAAGGGAAGTGCAAAGGCCAGCGGCTGGTTAACAGATACTTCCCACGGGCGTCGATGGAAACGTGTTGTTGTAATAGAAGTAACGAAGGATGTTGCCATTGTGCTCGGGAATGTAAAAGTTACCGCGGCTATCGAAGGCTGGTCCCTGTTGCGGCGCATTCAGATAGGTCTGTGGGCCTGGACATCCATCGCCATGGCATCGAGTGACATCGTACCCGCCGAGTTGCTGCAGTAGCTCCCCGCAGTCTGCGCGGTTGACCCTCCATTGCCAGCGATGTTCGTGATATTGCCGGTTGCCGGGTCGACACGCCAGATATGGTTGCTGCCTGGACTGGTTGCGTTGCGATAATCGTCGACGTAAAGGTAGCCGTTGGCATCGATGCCCACGCCCTCGACGTATTGGAAGGTAGCCTGCTGGGCCTGGGTTCCGCTGGTTCCACTGCCTCCGGCGTAGGTGTAGATGTCGCCCACAACCGGATTCGCAATTCCGGCCAGAGTGCCGCCGGCATACACCACGCGAATGCGACCGGTTGCCCCTGTGCCTGAGCCCGCGTCGGCGATAAACATGTTGCCGTTGGTGTCGAAGACAACGCCATACACAATGTTCATCTTGACCGCTGAGCTTGTCGCTGGATTGCCGTCACCCGCCGACGCCACGGCAGGGCAACTGGTACCGGTTACAACTGCCGGCCACGGTGCTGATAAGGCCGGTCGTTCCGTCAATACGGCGAATGAGGCCGTTTGTCGCATCGGCAACGTAGACATTTTCGTTGCTATCGATCCATAGGCCGCGCGGCTGGCCGATGGTCGCCTTGCTTGCGCATGGCGCCATCGCCGCCGGTGGCATTGCTGCTTGCGCCAGTCCCTGCGATCTCATATATATATCCAACTTGCGGGGGACCGACCAGCGTTGGATTCTCAAGCGCAATCAGGTTCTGGATCGCCGTGCCTCCCACATACAATACCCGCACGGTATACGACGAAGCAAGGCTCGATATGAATAGGTTCCCATCCTTATCGAAAGCCATGCCGCGCGGCTGCACGTAGGCATACCCGCCGGGGCAACCATCCAGTTGCTTATCGAAGCCGACTATCCCGCTGCCTACTTCATTGCAGTAGAACGTGGACTGCGAAGGAGTGCCTTGCGGGCCTCCGACAATGGTGTAGATGTAGCCCACCTGGGGGACGATCGGGGTGGTCATCTGTACGTTCGCCGCCGTAATTGCCGCCGCCATTGCCGCGCCACCGTTGTAGATCACGCGTACCAGATCGTCCGTCTGGTCGGCGATGACCACATTATTGAAACGGTCGATCGCCGATGCAACCGCGGTGTTGAACGTGGACTGGGCGGCCGGGCAGCCGTCGCCGACTGTCAATTGGCTCGCTGCCAGCGGCGCGTAGGTCGTGAGCGAATTGGTACAGACCTTGCCTCCTCCTGCCGCTGTGCTGGTGAACGGTACGGCTGCAGCCTGAGCCATGGCGGCCGATGCGCTTCCACACAAGAATGCTGCCAGCAGAGCCCGGAGAATAACCGGCCGAAGCAATGAAGAATGAAAAGAGAACTTGTGTTCATGAGATGCTTACCTTTTTGGGCGACCTGGTTCTGAGTTGCGAATCGCTGTTTCGCGAAATCTATACGGCGCCCTTAAACTGAGTTAGTAGTAGATGATCAATCCAAACTGGATGCGGCGATTTTCGTTGACTGGGCTGCCGGCGGTAACCACACCAAAAGTGGATGATCCCGAGCTATAAACCGAGTTCGGCTGGCCCAGGTTGACCGTGTTGAAAAGGTTGAAAGACTCCGCGCGGATCTGCGCATGCATCCCCTCGCGATAGCGATTCAGCGACACATTGCGCATGATGGAAAGATTGGCGCTGATATAGGACGGACCGATGATGGAATTGCGGCCAACATTGCCCCAGGTTCCATACGGTGGGCTTTTCAAATGCGGCCGTGTTGAACCATTCCTGGATCCGATCCACACGGTGGCGATCGGTGGGTAGGGTCGGACTCATCCCAGGAATCAAATACACCCTTTGGTTTGGCTCATCGGTTCCGCTGTAATCGCCGCCGAAGGTGAGGTTTATCGGCTGCCCCGATCGCGCGTTGTAGATGCCGTTGAAACTCCAGTCATTCAGTATGGCGCGCACCCATCGCTCTCCCGTGGTGATGAGCGGCGAGCGCAATGTGAACCCCAGGTTGAAAATGTGCGTGGCGTTCTGGTCAGAAGGAGCGTATTGCAGCGCGATATTGTCCACGTACGGCGTGCTGTTGCTTACGCTAGAGCGCGGTCTGCTCGTCCAGCGTGCGCGAATAAGTGTAGTTCGTCAACACGGTCAGGTTCTTGAAGGAACGTTGCCGGTAGTTGATCTGGAATGCGTTGTAATTGGCTGTGGCTTCGGGTACCAGGTCGACCACCCCCCCGCCACCGTAGTTGTAGCCCGGATAGCGCACGCGCTGCGCGTACGTGCCGAGCAGGGCGCTCCCATCGGCAGGCACGGGGTACGGTTCGAGTGGGGTGACGCGCGGACCCCCCGGACAATAAGTAGTTGGATTTGCCTGGTAATACGCGCCGCTGCAATCGACGATTGCTTCATTGCGGTCGAGCGGAATCATCTGGTGCCGCGAATAGCGCCCGATGTAATTCACCTCCAGAATTCCGCTGCTGTTGACCTGCTGCTGAAAACCGAAGTTCACCCCTATGGTGTAGGCGTTCTTGTAGTTCTTGCCGGGGTAAATGATGGAGTAAGGCGTAGTAAACTGCGCCGTCCCACCGTTGTATGGCGTCGGAATTGCCGATTGGCCGAGAAGTGGATCGGTGAGGCTGCCATTTGGAGTCTGGTAGTACGCCGAATACGTGTAAGGTTCCGTTGCGCCCACCACGGTCGCCGGAATGGCATCGTAGAATGTTCCAAACCCGGCGCGAATCGCGGTTTTGCCATTGCCAAAGACGTCGTAAGCCAGACCTAGGCGCGGCGAAAGATTAGTGTAATCGGTCCCTGTCAACGAGCGCGACACTCCCGGGTCGCCGACAAAAGCTTCGCCGGCGGGAGCGGTCGGGAACTTTACGGACTGGTAACCGTTGATGAAGGTCGCCGCCTTGCCGTCCGGCTGGAACCACATCCAGGGCAACTCATAGCGGATGCCGAGGTTCAGCGTCAGCCGCGCGGTGGCTCTCCAAGTGTCCTCCCCATACAGGTACAACGCGTGCTGAATCGCGGCGATGTTGGCCTGATTGCCCACTGTCTCCGAGTACAGCAGACCCATGATGGTGTCCGATCCTTGCAAGTACGAGAACCCGGGATTGCCCTCGAAATTGAAGCGGCCCGGATTTGCGAGAATCTTGAGATATTGCATCCGCAGATAATCGGCCCCGATCTGAAGATTGTGGTTGCCATGCACGTAGGACACGTTATCGAACGCCTCGATGTTCTGGTTGATCGAGTGCGTGTACGCGGCCGACGACGAACCGAGCGTAAACCGGGTGTTCACGTTGATGGTTGGGAGGGACTGATAACCGGGATAGGTATAGTTCGCGCCCAGCCCGCCCAGCGTGGTGGTATCGGTCGGATACACCTGGTAGTCGTAGCGCTTGTAGCCCACCTTAACCACGTTGACAAGATTCGAGCTTAGCTGCGCGGTTTCTCCGATGCTTGCAGCTGTGATGTAGGCCGCATTTGCGTCCACCTCGTATGTCGATACGCCGACGCTCTGGTTGTTCGATCCATTGGCCGTGAAGTCGCTGTTGTCCGTCTTATAGTAGCGCAGTTCCAGCGAATGCCGCGGTGTGATGATCCAGTCGCCGCGAAGGAAGCCGCCGAACTCCCGTTGCGGGCGCAGAGTCTGCGCGGAAGCGAACAGATATTGAGGGTTGCCAAGGTTCGTGGTGGGCAGTGGCATATAGCCACGATTGATGACGGCCTGCATCACCGGGTCGAAGCATATGCTCGGCACCTCGGCATTGGGCAGGTAACTGTTATTGAGGCTTTTCAGCAGCGTGATGCAGGGACTTGTGCCCGTATTGCCTTCGGCCTGCCATGTGGATTGCAACTGGGTGATCGCAGTATTCGGTATCGTTCCGTAAACGGTGTTTGAGGTCGCCACGACCGGGTTATAAACCAGGTTCTGGATGGAAGTTGGAGTGCCTGCAGGTGGTGTTGTGCCTGGCGGGATGGGCTTAAAGTCAGTGGCAAAGTTGGCGCAGGTCATGCCGGCAAATTGCGACGACACGCAGGTACGCGGAGTGCCATCCGGCTTCAGTCCGCGCTCCGCCAGAGATAGCGTTTCCGCGTTGGCCTGGTTCGAGGTGTACCCGGTCAGGCCTTGGTATTCGGCCTCATAGAACAGCTTGTCTTTCTTGATGGCCCCGCCGATGGCCCCGCCGAATTGATACGTCGACTGCGGCGGCTTCAGGTCCTGGCTGAAGTTCTTGGCGTCGAACATCGAGTTGATGACGTGCAGAAACAACTGCCCGTGAATGGTATTGCCGCCGCCCAGCGATACCACGTTCATGATGGCGCCCGCATTGCGTCCGTACTGTGCGGAGAAGTTATTCAGCTGCACGCTGACTTGCGCAATAGCGGCGTGATTCGGATAGTTGATTCCGGTATTCAGGTAAAGGTTATTCCACAGCAAACCGTCGAACAAAAACAGGTTTGAGTTGCTGCGCGCTCCGTTGGCTACCAGTGTCGGTCCGCCATTCTCATCGGTGAAAGTACTGGGGGCATTGACGCTGATCACCCCGGGAAGAATCGCCGCCAGCGCGACAATATTGTTTCCGTCGACCGGCAGATTTTCCACCAGCTGGTTATCAATGATTTGGCTGATTGTCGCGCTTTGCGTATCGACGGCCGCGGCGTTGGCTCTGACCACCACATCTGTGGACAGGGACCCCTGCTTCAACTCGGCATCCATCCGAAGCCGCGTGTCCGAATCGATCGTCACATGGTGCGAGACAAACGTCGAAAATCCGCTTGCACTGATCTCCAGCGTGTAGCTGCCTACGGCAACGTCATTGAAGACATACCCACCCGCGCCGTTGGTAGTTCCGTGCAATATGGTGCCCCGATCCTCGGAGGTGAGGCTCACGGACGCTCCAGGCACCAGGGCGTGCGCCGAATCCGTTACCTGGCCGCTCAACTCTCCTGTGTTTTGTGCCTGCCCAAAGCAACGCTGCCCGGAAAAGGTGAGGACCAGCAGGAACAGGAGCAGCGACAAGCTGACAAGGTGGGGAAAAGGCAGGAAACGCAAACGCATGATCACTCCGAAAGGCCCAGAAATCTATCTACAAATCGCATCGGATGTATGGGGCATCCACCTTATGCGTGGAAATAGGGGCGAGGTATCGAACATTACTATTCAACACCGCCAAACCTTATTGATCGGCGGAGACAACAAGCAAGTGCTATACGGTATGGTCCTTCCGAAACTTCAGAAATAGCTCGAACTGTCTGAAACCAACAGGGTAATGAGAGACGTAATATACGTCTGTGCTGTCTCTTCTAGACACGCGAACCAGGCAGTCTGTACAATTTAGCTTCCTCGAAGAAGGGACAATGCGGTTGGCTGAAATAGTGGAACTCGGCGCGGCAAGTGAGACACAGCCCGCTCTAATCCATCCTGCAACTCAAGAAGAACGCCGTCGTGTCCGGGAGCACTTGGAACACATGCTCACCGACCCCCTCTTCAACAACAGCAAGCGCCTGCCTCCATTTCTTCGGTATGTTGTCAAGGAAGCCCTCGAAGGCAACCACGAAGGACAGATCAAAGAACGGACATTGGGCATCGTCGTTTTCGGCCGTTCGGCCGATTACGATACCAACGCCGACCCGATAGTCCGGATGACCGCAGGCGAGGTGCGCAAAAAGCTCGCGCAGTATTACTATGCGAATCTCGATTCAGGCATCCAAATCGAGGTTCCGCTCGGCAGCTATATGCCGCGGTTCCGTTGCACGCATTCCGAAGTCTCTTCGGCTACAGCCCTCGTGGGAACGACAATCGGCCCCCCCGCCCAACCCTCAAAAGCGGAGCCTGCGACCGTTGTCGCCACATCCTCCAAACAGCCGTTTGCTTGGGGTCGGTGGTCCTTGGCAGCATCGCTAGTGTTGCTGGTTGGCATGATCGCGGCTTGGCGCATCACAACCAGGCTAACCTCCGTGGATCAGTTCTGGAAGACCTTCAGCGATCCTTCCAAGCAGGTTTTGATTGTGCTGCCCGCGCTCTCTCGCGCGCCCCAACCCGCCCAACTCTACCATTTTGAGGCTGAATCGGTTGCAATTGAGGACGCTGAAGTTGCCAGTCGCATCAGCAGTGAGCTCAGGCTGCGCAACTTCAACTCCCATCTCGTTCTCGCGACTACCGCTACCCTGTCCGATCTCAGGAATAGTCCCTTCGTGCTCATTGGAGCATTGGACAACGTATGGACCATGAGGCTTTCGCAGTCGTTGCCCTTTGCCTTCGAACGCAGTGAGGATAGACGATACGGCAGCATCGTCGATCGTAAAGATCCCAGTATTTCGTGGACGGAAGATTTCAGTGTTCCAAACGCCAAAATCCCGCAGGACTATGGGATCGTCGCGCGCTTCACGGACACGACCACCGACCAGCCTACCGTCCTGATTGCAGGCATCTCCGCGGAAGGCACGCTCGCGGCTGGGGAAGCAGTCACTACGCCGCGATATCTGGACATGCTGCTCAAGGCGGCGGGACACCCGGCAAACGGATTCGAGGCAGTAATTGAAACCAGGGTCATCGACGGCCAGTCGGGGCCGCCCAGGATCGTTGCCATCCGCACCTGGTAGTCGCTTCGCTTGATCGCAGTACCGGAGTCCGTGATAGTATCCGACGCTATGCGGATCTCCGTCCTTCCTTTATTTGCCTTCTTGCTTATTCTTCCCAGCTTGAACTCCAGTGGACAAGGGCCCGTAACGGTCCAGGCTCGTAAAATCTTGTATCCGGGAGGCCAGCCGCAATTTGCCGATTGGGCGGCCTATCCAGTCCGTACCGTCCAACAACTCGCCCTGGCTGCCGGCCCTGCCCCAGATGGGAACGAAGACATGTATGGCGGACGGATGGACCGCAAATCATCTCCGACGGGCTACTTCCGCACCCAACTGATCGACGGACGATGGTGGATGATCGATCCTCTGGGGCATTACTACTTGCATGATGCCGTGGTCGATTTGCAGCCGGGGCCGTCGGAACGCAACATCGCTGCTCTGAAGAAGACCTTCGGCAGCTCCGCGGAGTGGATGCGGCAGACCCACGAACTCCTCTTGCAAAATGGCATCCACGGAGCGGGCGCATGGTCCAAAGTCGAGCTATTGCGCAGCTCGCCGCTGCAGTCAAAGGATCCTCTTGCCTACACGGTGAATCTGGACATAATGAGCGCGTATGGCAAACATCGCGGGGGGACCTATCCCGTTTCCGGCCACCAGGGTTATCCACAGAGCACCATATTCGTCTTCGACCCCGAATTTGTGGCGTTTGCCGATCAGTATCTCGCCACGCATCGATGAGCGGAAGTAACGATCCCAATCTGGTGGGTTACTTCTCGGACAATGAGATCCCGCTTTATCGCAAGAACCTCGACGGATTCTTGAGTCTGCCGGCCAATGACCCCGGCAACATTGCCGCGCGAAACTGGATGAAGCAGCACGACGCCACCAAAGTAACGGACGGGCTCCGCGCCGCCTTCCTGGAGTTTGAAGCGGACCGGTATTTCGCATCGTATCGACAGCCATTCGCAAACATGACCCCCATCACATGTATCTAGGCTGCCGCTACACGTCCCAGCAACTGGAGGAACAGGTACTCTTTCGCGCGATCGGACAATATGCCGATGCGGTTTCCATCAACTATTACAGTGGATGGGCACCCGACTCCGCATCGATGACCATGTGGGAACACGAATCCGGCAAACCCTTCATAATCACGGAGTTCTACGTGAAGGCGGAGGATTCGGGTATGCCCAACCATACCGGCGCAGGATGGCTCGTACATAGCCAGGCTGATCGCGGGTTCTTCTACCAGAACTTCGTCCTCACCCTGCTCCAGAGCGGTAAGTGCGTCGGATGGCACTGGTTCAAATACCAGGACAACGATCCGCTGGATCCCTCACGCGGAGCTTTCGAACCTCGACTCCAACAAAGGCATTGTCGATTTCGAGTACAAGCCCTACGGACCGCTGCTGCAAGAGATGCGCCAACTCAATGTGCATATTTACCAAATAGCCGACTTCTTCGAAAGCCATTCGCAGGATCCGGCGCAACCCACCCCGCCTGTCTCTTCCCCAGGCAGGCCCGCACCTCCGGCCCTCCAGTAGGCCTGAAGATTGCTCCGCCAGGAGAGCTCCCCGGTTTGCCGGCGACTTGCGTCCGGTCTGCACCCTTCCGATCTGGGCCCTCGGCGTCAAACTTGCACCCTTGGCTGTCTGATTCGCCCCGGCGACCTGCCGCCTCCGCCCGGGGCGGTAGTGGGAGTTTCCCGCCTTCGACGGAAATCGGACGATGCGTACCGGGGATTTACGGAGCGTACATGTGCCAGCTCGCCCCACAACACTATTCATTTACAGTCATTTACAGAGGACTATACCGTACAACACTTGTCAATTCTCGTTTCGCATCGCTATGTTTACCGCAGCTCGTAAAGAGTTCTCTAACCGGCTCTCAGAGCAATCAGGAAGGAACTGACGTTCATGGATCGTATCCGTATTCGGGAGCACCGTACTGCCGCCTGCACATCGTCACTGTTACAGAGTGACCCGCCTTCCGTCATCGCCGAAACTCCCAAATATCGTCGGCTTTCCCTGGAAGCGGCTCCGTCGGTGTTTCTGCCAATATCCAGGCGCTTTCGCAACCGAGGTTTGGCGGCATGCCTTGGACTGGCGACTTTCACCGGCCTGACAGTTCTGAGCGGCTGCGCGGGCGCGCCCTCGGCTAGAGTCACGTCCGCCATAGACCCAGGAGATTCTGTTTCGCTCCCGGCCATGAAGGGAATTGTCCACGGCGGCCAGAATCCCATTACGGGGGCTACCATCAAGCTCTATGTGGCAGGCAGCACCGGCTACGGATCTGCCGCGACCTATACCACCGGCAACGACCTGCTGGGCAGCGACAACATCACCACGGATTCCAATGGCAATTTCAACATTACCGGCGACTACACGTGTCCCAGCTCCAACTCTCTGGTTTATATCGAGGCGTCGGGTGGCAATCCTGGGCTTACCGGCACGATCAATAACACCGCCAGCGTGCTCGTAGCTGCCCTCGGGGCCTGCGGAAACCTCAACAACAGCACATTCGTCAACATCAACGAACTCACCACTGCCGCCGCCGCCTTCGCTCTCGGCCAGTTCTTCACCCCCACCTACGGATCCGGCAGTGCGGATACGTTCGGCGCGCCATCGACGAACCTCATAGGCATCACCAACGCCTTCGCCACGGCGGGAAATCTGGTCAACGTCGCCACCGGCGTCGCGACGACCACGACCGTGCCCACCACCAACGCCGATCCAAACTACTTTCTGTCGACCAACGACCAGCAAAAGCTCAACACCATCGGCAATATACTCGCCGCCTGCGTCAACACCACCGGCCCCTCTTCCAGCGGATGCAGCACTCTCTTTGCCGGTGTGACGCCAACCAATGCACCGCTGACGACGTCGACAGCGGCCACGGTCGCTACCGACACCCTTCAGTCAGCGGTCTACATGTCGCTGAACCCAACCAGCACGAACGCAGCTGGATCGAGTACCAATCTAACCAACCTCTTCAACCTCCAGTCCGCCTTCGATCCGTTCAACACCGCGCTCTCCGCCGCTCCCACAGACTGGACGCTCGCTGTCAATTATTTCAACACGAACATTACGCAGCTCTCCTCCGCGGCAGTAGATGCCAACGGCGATATCTGGTTTGCCAATCAGGCTACTGCCCTCGGGGGCTTTGTCGAGTTGAACGGCGGCACGGGCACGTATGGAGGAACGCCAGGAATCACCGGCACTGTCATCGGGGCAGGTGGGGCGTATCAGTCCGCGGCTGTCGGGTTGAGTGGGTCACTGGTGCAGCCGAACCAGCCGCGCGTTGTGGCCATCGACCTCAACGGCCATGCGTGGCTTGGAGACAACTCAAAGAACAACGTCGGCACGGACACTGCCAATTACTATGTGATACGCGCGACCAGCGGCATCGGCATCGACGCAGGCTTTGCCGCCACCACTACCTGCACTTGGCCAGGGCCTATAACAGAAGGCGTTACGGGGCTGTATGGGGTGGCTGTCGATCCGAGCAACAATATCATCATTGGCAGCATTACAGACATCGTCCTCAGCATCTCCGGCTCGGCTTTCAGTGAGACCCCGCCAACCGCAATCTGTGGGGCGCAGGGTCAGGAAGGATCGGGCACCATCCATCCCGGCGCCACTGGGATCTCAATCAATTCGAGTTCCGTGGCTTATGCTCCCACGAATGGGAATAAGTACACTTTTGAGTTTTCTACCAACCCCCTTGCTGCCTACACGTCCGATCCCGAAGATACGAGCGCGACAAGCTTCTATGGCAACGCATTTGACGGGAATGGAGTCCTGTGGATCGCCGATAACAGTGCCAACAAGCTGTTCACCCTAAACGGAACGACTTACGCTACTGCAGTTTCGGGCGGCTGCCTCAATGCGCCGCGGTACCCCGCCGTCGATGGATATAACAACATCTGGGTTGCTTCTCAGGGCAGCACTCCCGGGGCCGTTTGTGAGTACAGCAACAACGGAACGCTGATCTCCCCTGCCGGCGGTTATGTCTCGCATGGCGCTACTCTCCCGCGCGGCGTCGCCATCGATCCGTCCGGCAATGTCTGGGTCACCAGCTACCCGAACTCAACCAGTTCTGTTACGGAGATCGTAGGCGCGGCCGTGCCCGTGATGACTCCGTTGGCTGCTGCCGTAAAGAACAGCACGATCGGGAAGCGTCCATGATCAGTCGCGCCGGGCAATACCCCCGGAGTTGCATGTGGCTCAAACAAAAGCTATTCCAAATCGATGCGACCTCGGCTGTGGCCTTGTCCGTTCGCCAAAATTCCAGTATCGCTCTGAAGGGAGCCTGCCTTGAAAACTAGACTTTACCTGATCGCCCTCATTCTCCTATGTTCTGTAGGCGTTGCACGAGCCCAGAGCGGATGCACCGACTCACCGGAATGCCCGACGGCCGTGCTCGCACTCGTAAGCGCTGCTGGAGCGATGGTAATGCATCGGCTCAAGAGATAGCCTCTGCCCGCTTGGTTTAATTCGTCTCTGGAGTCACAGTCGGTCCATTTCCATGTTGTTGCACACCGGCGTGCATTTTTTCCCTCTCGTGGACGCGGGCGAAGTCGTCGTGTGCTCCGTGAGGTTCTGCTCCGACCCGACCAATCGCGCACTTGCGGTCGGCCCATACACGGAACGGCAGCATCCTCGTCGATCCAGAGAATAGAAACGTCGGCGATTCGGCAGCCGCCTTCCCCATTGGATTGCGATGGAGCGCATGATCAACTACTGTCTTCAGCCCCCTCCACCCGCTTGCACTTTGGCATGCGTACCCGTGCCCGCCGTCGCCAACCCTCCGGCCAGCCATCAGTACTCAACATCTGGCATCAAGAAGAATAACTCCTTGAGCGACGTGACTACGCCGTGGAGATCTTCACCGCTTTGTCATCGCCGTGGGCGCAATGGTATTGGCGCTTTTCTTTTACTGGATACGATCGCAATCTTGTCGGGTTGTGCTCTAGCGCCTGCCCCGAAAGTTGCGACCATAGATGGTGGAACCGTCGCCATACCTTACATGCGCGGAACCGTCCATGGCGGACAGCAGCCGTCAGCGCTGCGACCGTCAAGCTCTATGTGGCTGGCAGTACCGGCTATGGATCTGCCGCCACCTACGCCACCGGCAATGATCTGTTCGGAAATAATACGGTCGCCACAAATCCGACCGGCGGTTTCAACATCACCGGAGATTACGCCTGTCCCACCGCAGTCTCACTGGTTTACATCGTCGCTTCGGGCGGCAATCCCGGACTCAGCGGTACGGTCAACAACACCGCCAGCGTCCTCGTAGCTGCCCTGGGCGCCTGCGGAAACCTGAACAGCAACACCTTTATCAACATCAACGAACTGACCACTGCCGCTGCAGCCTTCGCTCTAGGCCAGTTCTTCACTCCCACCTTTGGCTCCGGCAGCCCGGACACGATCGGCGCACCATCGTCCAACCTGATCGGCATCACCAACGCCTTTGCCACGGCGGAGAATCTGGTCAGCACCGCCACTGGCACGGCGGCACCGACCACTCGCCGCATCCGGCACCAACTTTTACCTGACTGCGAACGACCAGGCAAAGCTAAATTCCGATCGGCAACATTCTTGCCGCCTGCGTCAACACCAACGGCCCCGCGTCGAGCGGGTGCAACGATCTTTCTCCTATGTGACCCCAACCTACGCGCTGCTCAGCACATCGGCAGCGGCAACCCCGGCCAGCGACACGTTTCAGGCCGCGGTGTATATGTCGCTCAACCCAACCAGTACAAACGCTAACGGCTCCAGTTCCAATCTCAACAACCTCTTTACCCTCGAGTCCGCCGTTCGCTCCGTACAGCACGGCGCTCACCGCCGCCCCCACCGACTGGACCCTCGCGATCAATTACACCGGAACCGGCATCAGCTATAACTCCTCCGTCGCGGTGGATGCCAACGGAGACATCTGGCTCTCCAACGCCAATAACACCGGCGGCGTTGCGCATGGTCAACGGCGGCACGGGAGTCGCCGGCGGTATCCCTGGCGTGACTGGCGGCGTGGTCGGCTTTTGGACCACCCTGGGCTCGGTCACGGCCAGCCAGACCCGGCAGGTCGCCATCGACCTGAACGGCAAGGCATGGTTCGGCGGCTTCGCGAAAAACTCCTCCGACAGCAACTACTATATGTTCCGCGCCAACAATAGCACGGGCGTTGAAGGAACTTTCCTCCTGCCTTCGGGCACCACGGAGCCTTACGCCATAGCGATCGATCCCACGTCGGGCAATGTGTTTGCGACAGCCGAATCCGCCAACATCCTCACCACCTCAGCCACGACCGCTTCGGGCAACACGATGACCGTGGAAGCCAGCCTCGTAGGTAACTGCACCAACTCCACCATTGCCATCGACTCGAACAGCAATGCCTATGTTCCATGCGGAACCGAGCAATGATGTCTATGAGTTCACAACCAACGCCTACACCGAGGTCAGTAGCAGTCCG
The DNA here is from genome assembly GCA_963764735.1 of uncultured Acidobacteriaceae bacterium. Taxonomy (GTDB): domain Bacteria; phylum Acidobacteriota; class Terriglobia; order Terriglobales; family Acidobacteriaceae; genus Edaphobacter. The sequence continues at coordinate 1,130,136 of CAVXTS010000002.1, read as the reverse complement.
TTCTCATCATCGGACCTGAGCACCGCCTATGGCTCCGCCATCGACGGCCAGGGCCGGATCTGGTTCGCAAATAATGGCGCATCGTCCATCGCCTATCTGTCGGGACCAGGATCGTCCGGAACATTCGCGGGCGTTACCAATAGTTGCCTGTCAGGACCGCGCTTCATAGCAATCGACGGCAACGACAACGTCTGGGTGACCAACGGCACTGGTATCGGCACCGGCGGCACGAACTTCACCGTGTGCGAGTTCAACAGCAGCGGCGCCTTGATATCGAACTCTATCGGCTACGGGCTGCATGGCATCAATACAGGACGCGGTCTAGCCATCGACCCTGCGGGCAATGTCTGGGTGTCCAACTACAGTACCTCTGCCAGCAATGTAACTGAGATAGTGGGCGCGGCCGTACCTGTTGTCACGCCGATCGTTACGCCATTAAGAACGGCAAAGTAGGCACCCGTCCCAATATGTTTCGCCATCAACCTTCCACGTCATCGCCCGTCGTTCAGCAGAACGGCACTGCCAGCAAGCGATGCGTTTTCCATCGTGCGTCCCAGTGGCGACACCAGTCCATCACCGTCATCGCCTCCGGACCTCCCGCAGGCCTGACCGCCAGCTTTATCCAGCCTGGAACGGGCTCCTCCGGCTCCGTCTCCCTCGTCACCTCGTCCACTCCCGCCGCAGCCGGAACCTACACCGTTACGCTTACCGCAACCGACGGCACCATCTCCCCGACAGCAACCCTTTCCGTCACTGTCGCTGTCGTCGCTACTATCAACGACAGCATCAATACATCGCTCGGTATCTCTGGCTATCTAGAGGAGTTCATGAGCACCGGCTTCCAGCCGGACACGTATGACAACCCTTTCTTCGTCAACTTTCCCAGCACTGCAAACCTCGCAGCGCTCAACGCCGAGCATATTCGCCTACAGCCAGTCACCGGCGACATTCCCTGGTTGGCTAACTCCAGCCCGCAGCAGTCCACCGACTGGAGTTTTACAGCGCTGGATCAAACCGTCCAGCCCCTGCTCAACTCCGGCGACGAGAGCCCCATCTTCCAGATCGCCATTGTGCCTACCTTCCTTACCAACTCAACGGCAATTCAATTCACCACCGCCAACCTGAATTTGCTGGCCTCCTATGCGGCAAATCTGGTGCGCTATTACAATACCGGCGGATTCACCTGGGGCGGCCAGCACTTTCAATCCGCCAGTTCCAACCCCATTACTTGGTGGGCCATCTTCAACGAGCCGAATCTGAACGGCCTCACCGCCGCGCAGTATGTGCAGTTGTACAACACCCTTGTCCCCGCGATGCTCGCGGTCGATCCCAACGCTCAAGTTCTCCGCGCTTGAACTCTCCGACTACGCGGCCAGTTGCCGCATATCTTCCGGCTATGGTGGCTCCCGTCGCATCCGGAGGTATCGACGCGATGCCCAATGCCTTGGCCACCCACTTCTACGGCACATGCAATCAGACCACCACCGACGCCGTTGTCTTTGCGAACGCCGCCCAGTTCGTCACTGACGTCTAGTCCATCCGCTCCTAGTCTGAGACGCGCACGGATCTTGCAAGCGTTCCCATCTGGGTCACTGAGAACAATGTCAACGCCGACAATGCGGCCTCCAATGGCTACAGCGACTGCAACCCAACCCAGCTCTTTGTCATCGATCAGCGTGGAACCGATGCGTTCTTTGCCGCATGGCGCCCCTACGTCTTTTCGCAACTGGGCAAGGCCGGCAACCAGGCGCTTTATCACTTCCTCTATGAAGGGAACAACCAGTATGGCGAAGTCAACTCCAGCAATGCCGCGCCCTATCTCTCCTACTGGGTCGATAAATATCTGCAACAGACATTCCCCTGGAATGGAGGTTCGACCGGTTCGACGATCTTGCCTGTCAGCTCGACTGAAGCCACGCCAACCGTTGAGATTCTCGCCGTACTGAACGCCGACAGCTCTGTTTCCCTGATGGTCGTCGATCATGCTCGTGTACAGCTCCACCGACGATAACGGAGTTGGCCAGCCCCGAACCGTGGTGATCAATACATCCGCGCTGGGAAGCTTCACCTCCGGCACCCTGGTCACGCTCGGTTCCGAGACCAACATCGTGACAGGTCCCGCAACCACAACCTTTGCAGTTACGCCGACTCTCACGATAAATCTCGCCGGCTATGGGGCTGCGTTTATAAAACTTACCCCCTAAATCAGCAGTTTCTATTCTTTGCGAAATATGACTCTGTGTACGATTTCGAATTTACTCACTAAGGACCCTTTATGAATCGCCGCGATTTTCTTCATTCCTCCCTCGTTCTTGCAGGGGCCGCAGCTGCACCGGGCCTTGCTGGGGCAACTCCATTTTCTGCTCCAGCAATGCCAATCGAAGGAAAGGCCCATCCGTTTCCAGACGGATTCCTGTGGGGTTCCGCGACAGCGGCAGTACAGGTCGAGGGCGCATGGAATCTCGATGGCAAAGGGGAATCGGTCTGGGACCGGTTTGCTCATGCCACCGCTAACATCAAAGGAGGAAGCACTCCCGACGTTGCCTGCGATAGTTACCATCGCTATCGTTCCGATATCGCCCTGATGAAACAGCTCAACCTCAAAAGCTACCGCTTCTCCATCTCATGGCCGCGCATTCAAGCCAACGGAAGCGGTCCCGCCAATCCCAAGGGCATCGATTTCTACAAGCGCATGATCGACTCAGTACTGGAGGCAGGGATTCGTCCCATGTGTACTCTCTACCATTGGGATCTGCCGCAGGCATTGGAGGATCGTGGAGGCTGGCCTAATCGCGAAACGGCGGACCGCTTCGCCGACTATGCTTCCGTCGTCGCTAAAGAACTCGGCGGACCGGGTGCGCGTGTGGGCCATCTTCAATGAGCCATACATCTTCACTAGTCTCGGCTACCTGACTGGACGCCATGCACCGGGCAGGACTAACTTCGATGACTTCCTTCGGGCAACCCACACCGTCAATCTCGCGCAAGGCGATGCCTTCCGCGCCGTCAAAGCTGTCGCATCAACCGCCGAAGTCGGAACCGCCTTCAGCATGTCCCCGGCTGCGCCGTTCAACGGCACCGATGCCGATCGCGCGGCAGCGGAACGCTTCCATGCCATGAACAATGTGTGGTTTCTTGAAACGGCGCTCAATGGAAGATATCCCAAAGCATTTGTCACCGACGAACCCTATCGGACTCTAGGTATCCGCCCCGGCGATGAGGCCCGCATGAAGGCCCCTCTCGATTGGATCGGCATCAATTACTATTCCCGCTCGAAAATTACGAATGTTGCTCCGTATCCCGCTGCCCACGGAGAGTCTCTGCTCGGCTATGCCACACGCAAGTGCGATGGCGGCCCCCTTACCGATATCGGTTGGGAAGTCTGGCCGAAAGGCATCTACGACATCGTCACCAGAATCTCAAGCGACTACAAACATCCGGTGATTGAGATCACGGAGAATGGCGCGAGTTACCTTGACGCGCCCGACGTCCACGGCGCCGTTCCGGATATGCGCCGTATTGACTACTACCGGGACCATCTTGTGGAACTCCGGCGCGCGATTCAGGATGGTGCGCGAGTCCGCGGCTATCACGCGTGGAGCATCCTCGATAACTTCGAATGGGCTGAGGGATATACACAGCGCTTTGGCCTTGTCTACGTCGATTTCCGCGACCAACGCCGCATCATTAAGCACTCTGGCCACTGGTACGCGAATGTCGCCGCCCATAACAGTGTTTTCGCATAACCCACTTAGCTTCTTATCCTGCAAGCATTTTGTGCAAGGTTGGACGCAGCATGCCCTCGCAGTCACCATGAGTTGTCGCGACCATCGGGAACTTTAACATCGCATCTCGCCGGGTCTAGAACATCGATTATCCTCGATACCAATCGGTTTGGGAACAGACCTGCGTGGAGCCAGACCTCAACTTAGCAAGCATAGCGTCAATTGGCGAGAACAGGGCTTGTCACTTATTAAGCCTCGTTAAGAGCGATTCCCAGGATTACTCCTCATAAACGCCTCTTGGGTCAAGGAGCGAGGCAACCGGATCGGCAGCCGGGCGGCCGGCAGGGTGGATTAGTCCGGGACAGCCGGGGGGGGACAACTGAGTGCGCCTGGAGAGAGTGTGATGTGAATTCTCCTCTTCATATACTATCTGAGATATGTGCTACACTGTTCTCCCTTCGCGGCGGTTTTCAATCGGCGCGGGGGAGAGAGAACGGTGTGTATATGGCAAGCAAGAAGCAGGTTAGGCTGTACTGGTGTACGACGGACGATCATGACGAAGACTGGTTCATCTTCGCCAACGAGCGCCAGACAGGCGCGGGCGTATCACGAGGATTATGAAGGTTACGGCGAGGGGGATGCCAGCTCCGTCTGATCGTATCCAAGGTGACCCTGGAGAAGTTCACGAACGGGACACCACCCTGCCACGCCCAGTTGCGGGACCTCTTCCAGCTCGGCTTTGAGGATGCAGGCACGGTCCCGGACCGGCGCAAGGTCCGCTTTGAGGGAAAGACCTATACGGGAGGGCATTCTCGAGTCCATCGTAGAGCTGGGACGGCAACAGATGGCGGTGAAGCTGCGGGAGAACATGGACCTGCAGCGGAAGGAAGTCGCGTCTGCACGGACGGAGCCGGAGAGTGCCCCCGGGGTGGAAGCGAGACCACGACTGGTGGGCTAGGAGCAGGGCTCGGGGCAGCTCCGCCGAAGCAGCGGCGGGCTGCCTGGTGACCGGCGCCGGCGGGGCGAAAAATAGAGGCGGCGGGGGAGAAAAGGGGTTGGAGTTGGAACCGGAATTCTACAACACAAACCGATCTCGAAAACCTGAATCCGCAGTTTGCGATCGAAATACCTATACTAGGTCGGGAATCGACCCCGGAAAAACCCCTGTTTTTGTGTCATAACTCTCAGTCATGGTTCCGGAAGTAACCGAATCCCTCCCGATTATGTAAATCGGTGTATGAGGCAAGTTGAAGTCGACTGCAACTATTTTCAGCTGATTATCGAGCTCTCCAGCGACCCTTGGGAGGGTGATTCCGGCCCAGGTGGAGATAGCAAACCGGGGTGCGGTGGAAACCCCTCTAGCTGACCTGTTCTAACGCCAATTACCTGCATCTTTACAACTAATAAACAGAGAACGGAAAGCCAGTCTGAGAACCTCTGCAAGCGACTATGGAGAGCTGCCTGGGATGCCATGCCGGATAGGGCTGGGAACGGGCGCTGAGGGGGAAGAGGCTGGACCCCCGGCAGGGCGCGCGAGGGGAGTTTTTGTCGGGTGCGGGATGGAGGGACCAGGGCTGGGCCAGGCGCGTGCGCGGATGTTTTTGTTCCGGCGGGACGAAGGGTCCTAGTCCGCCAGCTCTTCCGCACTCCCGGTCCGGAGACGCTCCGCATGAATCGAGTTCGACAGGTAGCGCAGGTTCGACTCCGAGGTCAGGTTCTGCTCGACCATCCTGGTTAGCGACTCTGCTTCCCGGGTGACGTTGCCCTTGCCGCGGCGGCGCCCGGCGTAGAAGCGGCGCTTCATGTTCTGGAACATGGTGAGGGCGATCTTCTGGTCTTCGTATGCCTTCTGGGCGTTCTTGATGTCGGAGTAGGTGACCTCGGTTGAGTTCATGGTCTGACGGTACTCACGCTGGGCGTTGTAGGTCGTGTTGCCGACAGTAGGAGTGTCCAAAGTGGGACCTTTTCTCTCCGGATCTGTACCTATCTCAGATATCATGGAGGCCTGAAAGGGCCTCAAAATGAAACGCGCCGCCTTGTACTTGAGGGTCTCCACCCTCGATCAGCACCCTGAGACGCAGCTCTATGACCTCCAACAGCTGGCCGGCCAGCGCGGCTACGAGGTGGTCGAGCAGTACACCGACCGGATCAGCGGGGCGAAAGCACGGCGCCCGGGACTCGATGGCCTGATGCAGGATGCCCGCCGCGGCCGGTTCGATGTCGTGCTGGTGTGGGCTTCAGACCGAATCGCCAGGTCGGTGAGGCACTTCCTTGAGGTGCTCGACGAGTTGAACCGGCTGAACGTGGAGTTCGTCAGCTTCCGCGAGCAGATCGACACCGGCGGTCCGCTGGGCCGTGCCATCGTCGTGATCATCGGAGCCATCGCTGAACTGGAGCGCAACCTGATCATCGAACGAGTGCGGGCCGGGATGCGCCGCGCCCGCCTCGAAGGGCAGCACATCGGGCGCAAGCCTCTGGTTCTCGATCGAGCCGCCATCCACCGCGACCGCCAGCAAGGCCACAGCCTGGGCCAGTTGGCGAAGAGTTATCGGATCAGCAGGACGACCGTCCACAGGGTGCTCGGTGAACAAATCCCGGCTGTTACAAAAGGGCTCGAAAAACCCGCCGCCTAAACCTCAGAGAATCAAGGGCCGGATCACCCCGATCCGGCTGTTCCGCAAAGTGTGGGTTAAGAAACAGGTTAAGGCTCGCTTAATAGCTCGATCAGCACCTTGTTATGCAGCTTGGTTGGCTCCCGTGGGTGGTGCTCAAGCTTGCATTGACCAATACCCTCCAGTGGCCCGCCTCAGGGTGCCTGCGATATATTCGTGAGATTTACGCGAACTTACAACTTCGCCTATGTGGAGCGCGCTGCCCGGCACTATCGAGCGTATCTTTCCCTTGACAGCGATTGCTGCGCTGGATATTGTCGACACAAGCTTTTCGGCTACCTCCCCTGCTTAAGATTCCGAACTTTAATCTGGAACAAGGGAAAACGACGATCTTGTGCGACCTCGGCCCCTGTGCCCAAGAGCTTTTCTGGAAAACTTGCTCGATCCTTGCCGCGTCGTCGGCATGGATACGTGTCCGCATGGCTTTGCCGATGCGGTTCAAACCATCCAACCCAGGAAGACGATGACGCCCGCATTTTCTCTCGTGTCCTTTACCGGACATCGCCCGACAACAACACCACTCGTCCTCGACACAAGTCGGGACAACGTCTCGGTTCGCGACCCACGAGATGATTCGGATTTGACCGGTGACACGAATCGGCACAACCTACCCAATGGTGTCCGGCCTTGAGGAGCGCTGAGGATGGAAATGAACTTCACAATCCAACGTTCGATAGGTGGAGCGAGACCGATAACGAGCGCTTCAGCTCCGAACGCTGCGTCAGAAACTGTCCACCCTTTGAGGATGGGCTTGAAAACAGCAATTCGATTTGTGCAAAGGCTCGGGCCGATAGTGCCGGCGTTAATGTTGTATCTTTTCGGATTCCAGTGCACTGCATCTGCTCAATGCACTCCTTTCGCGGTGGGTGAATACAATGTTCAGTTTGACTGGCAAGGCAGCGCGCCTTGGGCTGCCGCCAACGGAGGTGGTTACATCATCCTGGTGGAACTAAACAAAGGATGCCCGCCTCCGACTGTCACCCTGACTCAGCCGCCCAACCCAATAGTCACCATCGGCGGCATATATATGGACGATACGAATGCCCCGAGTTATCAGGATTTTTATTGGATACCCCTGACCATTGGGGTTAACCCGTATCAGTCTTATGAGATCGGTACGATTACGCTACAAGAAGGGTCAACAAGCAATCCTGCCCAATCTTGCGAATCTTTTACGGGAAACGACCCTAATCCGTGCTACATCACGGTCGGTGATGGGCCGAATCCCGGTTGCTCTTACACAGTGACTGCGACCAGTCCGACCGGCTACGGGGCTCAAGGCGGCACTGGAGGTTTCCTTGTCAATGCAATTCCTTCAGGCGTCTCACTGAGTGCCTGCACTTGGAGTGCGGTTTCTGGTGATTCATGGATCACCAACGTATCACCCTCCTCAAGCACCGGGGACGGATCGGTAACTTATTCGGTTTCACCTTCAGCAGTAGGTTCACAGTCGGGAATAATCGTCATTGCCGGACAGACCTTTACAATCTTGGAGGGTTCACCATGTGCAGCGTCAACTGCCTTGGTCGACCCTGTCCCCGCGCTCTTGAATGGAGCATCCGTGTCAACCAGCCCCACCGTGCTCTCTTCGGGTGGCACTCCCGTTCAAGGTGTCGCGGCGGACGGGGTTGCCGAGCTACTTGTGCGGATTCCCGTTACTGATCCACACGGCAATTGCCCTACCTTATCAGCCACGCTTTCGGGTGGAACCAACTCCACCGATGAGGGATCAGTCCAAATGATCGACGGCGGGACAGTCGATCCGTCCACGAAAATGGCCTTCGCCCTGTACACAGCACCCTCAGATTACGTCACGGTCAACAACCCGGGCGATGCTTCGACACCGCAAAGAACCGTGAGCTTATCGATAACGGCGAGCGGCCAGCAGATCGCGAACCAGACAATCACTATCATTCGGCCACTTGTAGTCATGATTCATGGCCTTTGGGATAATGCAAGCAGTTGGTTCACTTTAGATCAAGGTGCCTCAACACAGCGCTTTACACAAGTTAGACTCTCCTTCAACGGAACCATCCCACTGCTCTCAGGTACACCCTGTCCATCCGCGACGTCTACCTCCACAGTGCCCTGTGCACTGCCCTTAACCACGGATGGTAACGCTTTGGGTCTCGTATACGCCGCGCAGGTCGTTGAGCCTCAAATCAGTCAGGATATGACCGCGTTTCGGGCTGGCAACAATGTTGCTGCCCTTCCCGTCGCAGCAGTTCGAGCGGATTTCCTCGGACACAGTATGGGCGGCCTCGTTGCGCGGCAACTGGCGCTGATGCCGTCTTTCAAGGCGAATTCGAACTTCGGTCAAGGGTATATCCACAAGCTGATTACGATAGGCACACCCCACTTAGGCTCTCCGTTGCCATCGCAGATAATCACTGATGCCAATACCTGCGTACGCAATGTTTTCCAATCCATTGGAAATGGAGCATACACGTCTGTTACGACAACAGCGGGGACGTTTGCAGGGGCTATGGCTGACTTGGGAGCGCCTGGAAACGGCACTGATCTTACAAATGCAATATCCGCTCTTCAGAACAATCCGCTGTTAGTTCCAACAGCAGTCATCGCTGGTGATATGAACTCAGCGCAAGCAGCAGGCATAAATGGTTCGGCCGCCGAAGTCCTGTTAGCCGTTAGATGCCTTGATCCATCCACGGGAACTCTACCTCCGCTGGTGAGCAACTTCAATTCCGTGGGGTGGACGGATCAAGTAATGGGCGGAGCCAGTGACGGTATTGTTCCATTATTAAGCCAGTTAGATGGTCAAGTTTCGTCTACCAACACGTTCGCCGCCATCCACTCGCGGGGAGCGCTATGGCTCGGGTTCGGTGGCCCCTACGAGCTGCAAAATGCATTTGACATATTAGACCCGCTCTCCGGAAGCACTAGCGGCATCGCGGCGGACGTCGCGACACTGCTGAATACGCCTGTCTCAGACAACGTTCTCTTTACCCTCATTCCATAGATGCAGCAGGTGATGTGTATGACGAAGGCATTGCGATTACCGCGTACTGCTCTGACGTTCGTGAGCATGTTATTCGTCATGCCATCCTTCTCGCAAACGACGGGTACCTTGTCGATTACATCTCCAAACAGCGGGACAGTCGTGAGTCCTGGCCAGTCGCTCACAGTCAACGTTGCAGCAAGCCCAGCAGGCAACTTCACCTCTGGTGTAAGTCTAGTCGGTCAGAACCCGACAGGTGTTGTCGCGTCCTTACCTTCATCTCCGTATTCCTTCCAAATAACAATCCCGGCAGGGATATCGCCTGGCTCCTATTCGATCACCGCCTTTGCCAACGCTTCAGGGTCATTGGTTAGCTCCCCTCCTGTTCAGCTTCAGGTTGAGCGAACCGATCAGCCAACGTCTTTACAGCTTGAACCGAATAATTTGTCATTCCGATTTAGCGGTGAACAGATTCCGCTTCTCCTTTACGGGACTTTTTCCTCAGGGACGCAAATCGTAACTGCCTCCTCCTTGGTGACGTTTCAATCAAGTACGCCCTCAGTGGCGACAGTCAGCACGACTGGAATTGTCACTGCGGTGACGAGCGGAACGTCTACGATCACGGCTTCTTATGGCAGCATTCAAGCGACTCTTAAGGTTTCGGTACCGGCAAGTAGCCGGGGCGATCTGAATGCAGATGGTGTTGTTAACATGGATGACTACAATCTCCTGAGCGATTTCGTCGGAACCAATGCCGTCGGAGCCTTTGATTCTCGGGACCTCAACAGCGACGGAGTAATCAATTCGAATGACCAGGATATCTTGATCAGTCTTTGCGGAAGTGCATGTGCTGCAACTGCAAACCCAACTCCTACAAGCCTCCAGTTTGCAGGCCAGACAGTAGGTTCGGTTAGTTCGTCCCAGGCTGTGACGGTGCAGAATACGGGTGCCACCGCTCTTGCCATTAGCGGAATAGGAGTGTCTGGAGCTGATGCTGGTGATTTTGGTGAAAGCAGCAATTGTGGGTCGAGCTTGGCAGCGGAGTCGAGCTGTGCAATTTCGGTCACCTTTAACCCTACCGGCGGTCAAACTCGCACCGGGACACTGGTCCTCAACGATAATGCTTCAGGCTCGCCACAAACCGTCGCCTTGACGGGCGTCGGTATAGTGCCTGCCAAGCCGGTGATCACGTGGGCCACTCCCGCTGCGATCACTTATGGAACAGCGTTGAGCGGACTCCAGCTGGACGCCGGAGCGTCAGTACCAGGTCAATTTGTTTACAGCCCGGCGGCGGGCACTCTGCTTCCGGCGGGGACGGACACGATCTCGTTGACGTTCACTCCAACGGACACAATAGACTACAGCTCCGCAACAACCTCAGTTCAGGTTGTCGTAAACAAGGCGACACCCATGATCACATGGGCAAATCCCGCCCCTATCGTCGATGGGACAGCGCTAAGTGCAACCCAGCTCGACGCAAGTGCAAGTGTCCCGGGAACCTTTGTCTACAGTCCGGCTGCTGGAGCCATCCCTAGCGCCGGGGCGGACGCTCTGAACGTAACCTTCACCCCGACAGACACCACGGATTACAAGACCGCGACTGCTACCGCAACCCTTACGGTGAATCTACCTCCCGGCTTCAATATCAACAGTAGCACCGTGTCAATAAGCATCCCCGGGGCAACGATCGGGAATACATCGACGATTACCGTTACTCCAATTGGAGGATTTACCGGGACAGTAACGCTTGCGGCTTCTGTCACGGCCAGTCCGATTGGCGCACAAGACTTGCCAACATTTAGCTTCAGCCCGGGTAGCACCATAAATATCACCGGCGCGTCCGCCGTGACGTCCACCCTCACCATCTCCACCACGGCCGCTACCGCCGGCGATCTCACAATTCCAAAACGCCCGGGTACCGGCTGGACCTCCATTGGCGGCACGACTTTGGCCTGCCTTTTGCTCTTCGTCATTCCGGTTCGCCCTCGTCGATCGCGGACAATGCTGGGTCTGCTTGTCTTATTCGCGGTTTTCACGGGGGGCGTGGTCGGGTGTGGCGGCGGAGGTAGCAGCAGTAGCGGAACCACTGGCAATCCAGGTACGACGGCTGGCAACTACACCATAACTGTTACGGCGACATCAGGCAGTTTGTCTGCGGTCGGTACCGTTGTGGTCACCGTGCAATAGCTCGAAGAGAGCCCTCTCCGTGGCGGAAGAACAGTGGGTGGGGGGCAGACAAATCCATCCCATTATGTGAGAACAGCCGTCAATTGGCGGTTGTTGGCCTCAGTGTGAGCTACAGAACGAGCTTCACTAGGTTCTCCATGAGCCGCTAAGCAGGCCTTTGACCTGCCCCCGGAAATCTCTACCAATCGGAACTGGAGTTCTCGCGTAATTGACCTGCACCGGGAAACTAAGCCGAAAGAGGTTGGAGATTTCGGCCTGTGTGGTTCGGTTTGTGCCGGAGTGACCGGCAGATTTGCGGTGAGTGTAGCTCAAGTGAGTGCCTCAAGCAACCGGGTTGAGAGGTTGCTTCTGTTCGCGATGATTCCAGTCGTCGTCGTGCGGTGGGACAGTGGGAAACGCGCAGCGTTTTCCAAGGCGGCTTCATCGCCGTCTTTTCCACCGCTGCATCTGGCGGCGAACTCTGCCGGGGTTCGATCCGCCAGCGCAGAGTGCGGGCGGTGGTGGTTATAGTCCCGCCGCCATAGATGCAGCTTCCGTCGGGCATCGGCCAGGGTAAAGAAGATCTCCACGTTCAAACACTCGTCTCGCAGCTTGCCGTTGAAGCTTTCGATGTAGCCGTTCTCCACTGGCTTACCAGGCCGGATGAAGTCCAGATGCACACCGTTCTTGTAGGCCCAGAGGTCCATCGCCTTGCTTGCGAACTCGGTTCCGTTGTCGACAGTGATCGACTCTGGAGTGCTTCGCAGGACGACGATCTTATCCAACGCCGTGGCCACCTTCTCGCCGCTGAGGGCGTTGTCGGCGAACAGCGTCAGGCACTCGCGCGTGAACTGATCGACGACCGTCAGCACCCGGATCCAGCGTCCGTCCGGCAGCCGTTGCGCAACGAAATCCATGCTCCACTTCTGGTTGGGACGCACTGCCTGTCCCAGCGGCACGCGTTGCCGCTGCGCCCGTTCTCTTCGCTTCTGGGTGCGCACAATCAATCCCTCCTCGACGTACAGCCGGTAGATCCGCTTCGCGTTCACCTGCCAGCCTTCGCGCTTGAGCAGCACCGTCAATCGCCGGTAGCCGTAGCGCACACGGCTGCCGGCCAGCTCTCGCAATCGCACGCGCAAGGCCTCCTGCGGATCGCGATGGTGCGTGTAGCGCAAGGTCATCCGTTCGATCGGAATCAGTCTTGCCACACGCCGCTGGCTCAGAGCGTGGGTGACCTGCGCCCACTCCGCCAGCTCGCGTCGCGCACGAGGCCTTACAGTTTTTTTGCGACGATCTCCTGAAGGATGTGGCGATCCAGACTCAGGTCCGCCACCAGGCGCTTCAACTTCGCGTTCTCGTCGCGCAACTGCCGCAATTCGCGCAGCTCCTGCAATCCCAGGCCCGCATACTTCTTCTTCCACAGATAAAACGACTGCTGGCTGATGCCATGCTTGCGGCAGACCTCCACCACCGTGTCCCCGGACTCCGCCTCCCGCAACACCCGCAGAATCTCCTCTTCGCTGTGTCCACGCTTCCCCATCTCAGGCTCTCCTCTCTCGTTCCAGAGAACCACGACAGGCTTCGATTCCTCAACTTCACAGCGGCTTAGTTTTTGGGTTTTGGGTCACTTGATACTGTTTCTTAACCCACACTTTGCGGAACAGCCGGATCGGGGTGATCCGGCCCTTGATTCTCTGAGGTTTAGGCGGCGGGTTTTTCGAGCCCTTTTGTAACAGCCGGGATTTGTTCACCGAGCACCCTGTGGACGGTCGTCCTGCTGATCCGATAACTCTTCGCCAACTGGCCCAGGCTGTGGCCTTGCTGGCGGTCGCGGTGGATGGCGGCTCGATCGAGAACCAGAGGCTTGCGCCCGATGTGCTGCCCTTCGAGGCGGGCGCGGCGCATCCCGGCCCGCACTCGTTCGATGATCAGGTTGCGCTCCAGTTCAGCGATGGCTCCGATGATCACGACGATGGCACGGCCCAGCGGACCGCCGGTGTCGATCTGCTCGCGGAAGCTGACGAACTCCACGTTCAGCCGGTTCAACTCGTCGAGCACCTCAAGGAAGTGCCTCACCGACCTGGCGATTCGGTCTGAAGCCCACACCAGCACGACATCGAACCGGCCGCGGCGGGCATCCTGCATCAGGCCATCGAGTCCCGGGCGCCGTGCTTTCGCCCCGCTGATCCGGTCGGTGTACTGCTCGACCACCTCGTAGCCGCGCTGGCCGGCCAGCTGTTGGAGGTCATAGAGCTGCGTCTCAGGGTGCTGATCGAGGGTGGAGACCCTCAAGTACAAGGCGGCGCGTTTCATTTTGAGGCCCTTTCAGGCCTCCATGATATCTGAGATAGGTACAGATCCGGAGAGAAAAGGTCCCACTTTGGACACTCCTACTGTCGGCAACACGACCTACAACGCCCAGCGTGAGTACCGTCAGACCATGAACTCAACCGAGGTCACCTACTCCGACATCAAGAACGCCCAGAAGGCATACGAAGACCAGAAGATCGCCCTCACCATGTTCCAGAACATGAAGCGCCGCTTCTACGCCGGGCGCCGCCGCGGCAAGGGCAACGTCACCCGGGAAGCAGAGTCGCTAACCAGGATGGTCGAGCAGAACCTGACCTCGGAGTCGAACCTGCGCTACCTGTCGAACTCGATTCATGCGGAGCGTCTCCGGACCGGGAGTGCGGAAGAGCTGGCGGACTAGGACCCTTCGTCCCGCCGGAACAAAAACATCCGCGCACGCGCCTGGCCCAGCCCTGGTCCCTCCATCCCGCACCCGACAAAAACTCCCCTCGCGCGCCCTGCCGGGGGTCCAGCCTCTTCCCCCTCAGCGCCCGTTCCCAGCCCTATCCGGCATGGCATCCCAGGCAGCTCTCCATAGTCGCTTGCAGAGGTTCTCAGACTGGCTTTCCGTTCTCTGTTTATTAGTTGTAAAGATGCAGGTAATTGGCGTTAGAACAGGTCAGCTAGAGGGGTTTCCACCGCACCCCGGTTTGCTATCTCCACCTGGGCCGGAATCACCCTCCCAAGGGTCGCTGGAGAGCTCGATAATCAGCTGAAAATAGTTGCAGTCGACTTCAACTTGCCTCATACACCGATTTACATAATCGGGAGGGATTCGGTTACTTCCGGAACCATGACTGAGAGTTATGACACAAAAACAGGGGTTTTTCCGGGGTCGATTCCCGACCTAGTATAGGTATTTCGATCGCAAACTGCGGATTCAGGTTTTCGAGATCGGTTTGTGTTGTAGAATTCCGGTTCCAACTCCAACCCCTTTTCTCCCCCGCCGCCTCTATTTTTCGCCCCGCCGGCGCCGGTCACCAGGCAGCCCGCCGCTGCTTCGGCGGAGCTGCCCCGAGCCCTGCTCCTAGCCCACCAGTCGTGGTCTCGCTTCCACCCCGGGGGCACTCTCCGGCTCCGTCCGTGCAGACGCGACTTCCTTCCGCTGCAGGTCCATGTTCTCCCGCAGCTTCACCGCCATCTGTTGCCGTCCCAGCTCTACGATGGACTCGAGAATGCCCTCCCGTATAGGTCTTTCCCTCAAAGCGGACCTTGCGCCGGTCCGGGATCGTGCCTGCATCCTGAAAGCCGATCTGGAAGAGGTCCTGGAACTGAGCGTGGCAGGGTGGGGTTCCATTCTGGAACTTCTCCAGGGTCACGTTGGATACGATCAGCCTGGAGCTGGCATCCCCTTTACCGTAACCTTCGTAGTTCTCGTGAAACGATCGTGCCTGTCTCGCGCTGTTGGCGAAGATAAACCAATCCTCGTCGTGATCGTCCGTCGTACACCAGTACAGCCTGACCTGCTTCTTGCTTGCCATATACACACCGCTCTCTCTCCCCCGCCCGATTGAAAAGCCGCCGCGAAGTGAGAACAGTGTAGCACATATCTCAGATATAATATATCTCTGACGACCCTCGCCCTCGTCTCCCCCAAGATACATTCGATTATTCCCCCGGCTCGGATAAGGCTCGCCCCGGGATCCGCCCCGCCAGCGGACTTGATTGGGATCGAACCCGTGACCTCTTCCATGCCATGGAATGAAGCAAACATCAAAATATTGACGGCAAAGGACTTATTAGTCGGCTGAGTCGGCAAAACCGGCCCAATCGGCGATATTTGCGACAAGAATGCGACAAACTTTTTAGCAGCGGGCCACCGGGCTGACCTTGTGGGCGTCAGCCCGATTTCCATCTCAGCGTCGCGTTCTCCTCCAACGGGCGACGAGCTCGTTCGCGGCTTCCGGCCACATGGGATAGGAGAACTCGAATCCGGCGTCAACAAGACGACCGGGAACGACTTGGCGACTCTTGAGCACCAGTTCGGATTCAGTGTGCAAAAGGAACGTGCCGACCTCGATCATCCACGTTGTGGTAGGCAGACCGACGCGCGTGCCCCATGCTTGGCGAAGGATGTAGAGGAAGTCGCGATTCGGCAGTGGATGGGGAGAGGCCAGGTTGACGGCTCCGGAGAGATCCTGTCTCTCGACAAGGAATTCGACTGAGCGGATGAAATCGGTCTCATGGATCCAGGATACGAATTGGTTGCCCGGCAGAGTGGTGCCTCCGAGACCGTGGCGAACCAGACCGAGGAAGACATCGAAGACTCCACCCGGGTCGGGGCTGAGTGTCATCGCACTACGTAGCGCGACCTTCCTGGTTCCGGGAGTTGGCGTGGAGAAGAACGCCTCTTCCCAGGCCTTCGCGACCTGAATGGAGAAGTTCCAGGTATCTGGTGCACCGGGTTCGTCGCCACCGAACTCGCCGGTAGCCTCGTCCATGGGACGGTCGAGCGCATGACGGTAGATCGTGGCAGTGCTGGCGTTGAGCCAGACGCGGGGAGGGCGCTCTACCGAAACGATGGCCTGGTTGAGGATCTGCGTGGAACGAACCCGCGATTCGAAGATAGACCGGCGGTTTGCTTGGGTGTATCGGCAGTTGACGCTTCTACCCGCAAGGTTGATGCAAACGTCGCTTCCATCGAGTTCCCCGATCCACGGGCCTAGGGTAGCGCCGTCCCAAGGAATCACGCGCCAGGAGCGCTGTGCGGGGTACGGCTGAGGATGGTGACATCATGTCCCATTCGGTGAAAGTGGCGGGCAAGGATGCGCCCCACCTGGCCGGTACCTCCCGGAATGATGATTTTCATCGCGCCGGTCCCTCTTGTCGCTCGGCTGGAGATGGCAGGTACTGCTGCCACTCGGAGGATTCTGCAATGTTCTTGATGACTTCGTTGCGCTCTCGCAGCAGAGCAAGCATGTAGCGCCGCAGGAACAGGGCTTCAGCCAGGGGGCCGAGAAGGGAAGGGGAGCGGCGACCGAGAGAATATCCTTCATCTCGGTTGCGCCGGAAGGGAGGGTTCGGAACAGATGGTCGGCCTGCATGGAACGAAAGATGCCTTGAATCATCGTGACCTGGAAAAAGTACGGTGGCTTCATAGAGGTGGTCTTGCTGGTCAGGTTCTGCCAGACACCAAAGTGCTTGGCACGCCAGGTGACCTCCTGCGAGAGATCGACTAGGCCTGAGGCAACGCCCCCAACGGCAAGCGCCTGTTCGCCGCTGTGCACGTTAGCGACCAGATGGACTTCGACGCTGCGGGAAAGGTCGAAGCATCGGTCGATTGGGGCGTCGATGATGGTGATTTCTTCGAGTCTGATCATCGTGTTAAGTTCAATCCTTGGTCGGGGTGCTGCGGTTTCAGGTCCAGCTCGCAACTGATCACGCGTGGACCTAGACCAGCCGCATCCATGAACAACTGGAGAAGTTGCCATACACCGGGCAGCCGTAGTACCGCGCCGCACAACGCCCAGCCAAGATTGAGATGTTCAAGCGCCCTGCCCATCGCGCGTACGCCGTCTACGGCTTCGCTTCCATCTGCCGGGTCGTACCGCATCCGTCGGATCGACCCTGCAGGCAACGTCTCTGCGTCCGCTATCCGCAAACCCAAGGGTGTTCTCGTTTCAAGCCAAGATCGGACTTCGCTGCACGGGCCACAACTCCGGGCTATGTAAACTCGTGCGAGCGGTCCTGAATGATACGGTCTCCACCTGGGCCACCAGTTTCCTACCGCCGACCGATAGTTCCGCCAATCCTTCCCGAATCGGCGGTCCAAGTCTTCTCCCTCGTCCCACGCGGCGATTCCTGCGCTGTATACGACTGATACACAGGCTGCCATCAATATCCAACCGCTCCTGAGCAGGCCAGCCCAGCCCAGCATAACTAACGTGCAGGACGCCTGCATCGGGTTCGCACAATACCGGTAGATGCCACTTGTCACCAGGCGCTGCGGTGGGTCGTAGGGGATGGGCGTTCCGTGTCCGCGCTCTGCAAACTCCATGACCGCAGCAATTCCAGGCACTGCGAGCACCAAGAGGATCTGAAGGTCGACCTGCCGAGCCCAACTCGAAAGGTTGAAAAGGGGAGCCCAGCCAGCGCCAGGCCGTAGCGCGAAGATGATCTCAGGCACGAAAAACAGAAACAACAAGCCAGACGTTGCGATCTGGAGCGCCGCCCGCCGTCGAAGATGCAAATTGTCCCGGGTCCACTTTCCAATTGCAAGCGCGGGTATCAGCACCACGGCGACGCCGACAGCCTCTCCAATCAGCCAATGGGGCTTCAGATGTATTGCCGGGCTGCACATCGGCATCGAGATACAGTCCACGGCGACCATTACGGCAGCGCTCCAGGCAATGCCAAGGCGCGGCAGGGCCAATTGCGGAATAAGGCCCCACAGAAGAGCCCATCCTAAGAAGAGCTCCAGCGGCATGCCGCGAAGCACAACTGCCGATCCTGCCGGGAAGTCCCACCAGCTCGCGTATTCATTGAACCGCTGAATAACGAGCAGCGAAGGTACTGTCCACAAGACGCTCAGCAAGCAAGCGGCGAACTGTCGGGGCTGTCGGCCATTGAGCAGTCTAGCTATGATGGCGGCTGTCAGAGGAAGGTAGACCGCAGCAGCTCGCTCCCAATCGGCGTGATCCATTTAGTCCCTCCGCGCTGGCGTTGCGTCTGCGGCGATCAGATAGGCCGCCGCTTCCCTTACTGCCGCTCTTTCCCATGGGGTGAAATACCAGGCCGGATCGAGCTGCCGCTCAAAGTCGATGCGCCAGGTCACCGTTGTGTGGCCCTCATCCAGTGCCTTCCACTCCACCTCCGAGCTGGTCCACCGGACCCATTGCGTCAGCTTGCTTGCGTCGCTTACCGTCTCAAAGCGAGCATACCCAGGGTGACGTTCCTCCACTCGCATCAGAAGGTCCCCCGGTGGGTCTCCCTCCGCCCCCGCGAAATGGATCGTTCTGGTATCCCCAATCGCGAGACCCTCGCCCCAGGCCCGAAGCGGTCTGGGAAAGCCGACGCGAAGTCCTAGCGGGAGAGGTGCATTCACATTCAGGCCTTGCGCCAGCGCAAGCTCAACCGCGCCCGCAGGGGCCGGGATGACGCTGCGGACTTCAACCGACTGCGTTCGATTGAACGTCAACTGCGGGATGACACCTTCAAGGCACATAGGCAGCAAGAACAGAGCTACGCAACTGAGGGTCGCATCCCGCTTTCTGCGCTGCCGGTCCACTGCCAGTCCAACCACCAGGCCGACGACATAGAAAAGAGGCGAAGCCATCAGGATGCAGAGGTACCCCTCACCGAGCAGGGGAGCCACCACTAGAAGCGCCAGCGTGATTCCTTTGAGGATGCCTCCCGTTGCCGTCTTCGCTCTGGGTGCAAGCGCGAGCAGGATCGCGAGGACCGCCGGTACCCCAAGGAACATCGCGGCGCTATGACCAAGTTGCTCATGCATCAGCAACTTGTAGAGGAAAGCCCCGGCTGCGAAGGCAACGATAACTGCCACTACGCCCCATTGGGCTGGCTGAATCTTCCTGGCTTGCTCGTCCGTCTCACTCATCGCATCTCCATTCCGCTTTCGTTCAACAGGTCAGCCTCTCGCAAGAGTGTCAGAATCCTGGTTCGAATAGGCTTCAACACCGCTAACTTCGCAAGGCTAAGCAATTTGAGGGTGAGGCCCAGCGCTCCATCGGCCATGCGGCTCGTCCGATGCTGGTCCTTGGACGAGTCATACAGGAACATCACCAGGAGGCCCATTTGGAGCGACCACAACGCAACCGGAAGAAGCTCCTGGAGGTCTTTGGGAAGCTTCTCGCCCGAGATAGCGTTTCGAAAAATCTGCATACTGCGGCGACGGATCTCCGCTGTCCCCCGTCCTAGGCAGGAGAGTGGATGTTCGGGCTCGCCGGTATAGCGGAAAACCACCCCGAGCAGCTTGCGGTCGTTCTTTGCCAGTTCGAACTTCGAGTGCATGGCCACGGCTAGGCGAACTTTCAGATCCTTGCTTTGCGCGAATGTCTCATCGCACAGGCGCTCCTGCTCCGTTTGCACCTTCTCGTAGTACGCCTGAATGATCGCCTCTTTACCGGGGAAGTAGTAGTAGGCCGCGCTCTTCACCGCGTGGGCATGGGCTGCGATGTCTTGCATCGTTGTGGAGTCGAAACCTCTCTTCCTAAACAATTCGAGGGCGCTCTCGAATATCTGGTTTCGGGTCTGCTCGCCTTTGTCCGTCAATGGATCATTTTTGACCATGTTCAAATAATGCGACCACCGCAACCTGGAAGTCAACAAGTTTTTTGAACGTGGTCAATTGTTGAGTGACCGATGGGAGACGAAGAGGTAGTAGGGCTCGCTGGGGTGCCGGGCCGTGCGCGGGGAAGGGGCCGACTAGGTCACCACGTCGAGGGCTTGGTGATAGTTCGGCCTGCCGCGTCGACTAAGGTGGCTGGAAACTGACTGAGGGCCATGTGACAATTTGGGCCATCAGAGCGGATGTCCCGATTGAACTTCGATACCTGCCGAAGGGTAATACTTGGAGCCGCCTTGACCTTGCGTCCAAGCCTGGCGCTCGTCCGTTTAGCCGTATCGGGTGTCTGTGGGTTGAAAATGCCGACTGGGATCCCAAGTTCCTTGTTGATGATTCGCACCGGCTCGGCAAGATCAGAGTCGTTGGTAATCACCACGAGCTGGTCGCAGTCGCTTCGGAAGGCGTCAACCAGCATGTAGGTCGCAATGTTCACGTCTGAGCCCTTTTCCTCCATCTTCAGCACGTCAGCATAGCGAGGTCCCCCCGGCTGGGGATTCGCGAGGCGCATGGACACAGTGCTCTGCAGATAGTGGCCGTAGTGCACGGTTAGACTGGGTAGCGTCTCAAGTGCTCGGATATAAGTCTCTTGCCGCTGCCGTATAGTCGGGTCAGCCGCAGTAGCTCTTACGAGGGCTGTGAAGTATCGAATGCGCTGAATGTTGATGCCCGGCAACACCACGGCACAGAGCGCAGCCAAGTTCACCCACTTGTATGGGGTGTTCTTCGCGGCACCGTAGTACAGATTGAAGCCATCAACGTAGACGTTGGTGCGGGGAGCCCCCACCCTTACTCCAGATTGAGCTGGGGAAAGTGCAGTAGCCGGAATGGGAATCGTAGGAGCCAGGACTCTTTTCATGGGGAAAAGCAAAGCCGCCCGAAGGCGGCTCGCACCCTGTCTCCGAAGATCGAGGGGGGATATCCCCAGTAGTATACCGCAACACGGCAAGCATGTGAAATATTTAAGCCAAGGCATAACGCGAGGGAATCGAATACTGGTATGGTATTGATTTTTAGTGTGTTAGCGACACCTTCTAACTTGCGTAATGCGGACGATTCTCGAACCGCGTCCATGCTGCATCCTTAGGAAACCTCTGCGCAGGGTCGTGATTTCTTGACTGCATCGAGTGTTGACGATAAATGGGTCGTTTTGGCTGGTGTGAGGGCGGTTGTATTTGTTTCGAGGCGTGTTTTCGGGCTCAGGACGCAGTTCTACCCGAGCACTGCCAGGCGTTTGCGGTGCAGGTAGAGGTTGACCAGGGCGAAGTTCGCGCACAGCCGGTGATGGTTCTTCGCAAGACCTCGGTATCTCACCTTGTCGAAGCCGAAGACCCGCTTCAGGATGCGGAAGGGATGTTCCACCTTGGCCCGCACGCTGGACTTACTCCGGTTCTTCTTCTTCTGTAACTCATCCACATAGTGCTTGAACTTCGTCCTTCGGCAGGTCATGTCCTGAGCCTTCGGGGCGGCTTCTCGGATCGCCTCGGTCTGTCCCTGATAGCCGCCGTCGCCCCACACCTTGCGTTCCTCGCCGTGCAGCAGGTCGGGCAGCACCGTGCTAGTCGGCCACATTGGCCGAGGTGGTCACCAGCGTATGCACCGTGCCCTCCTTCGCATCCACGCCGATATGCGCCTTCAACCCGAAGTACCACTGGTTGCCCTTCCTGGTCTGATGCATCTCCGGGTCGCGTTCGCCGCTGCGTTCTTGGTCGACGAAGGCGCATGAATAATGGTCGCATCCACGATCGTGCCCGTCTGGATCTTGATGCCCTTGGCCTCCAGATGCACGTTCACCGCGTCCAGCATCAGCCCGCCCAGATCGTGCTTCTCCAACAGATGACGGAACCGCAGCATGGTCGTTTCGTCCGGCGCGGAGGCGATGCCGAGATCGACGCCGACGAACCGCCGCATCGCCGGAGACTCGTACAGAGCTCCTCCACCCCGGGGTCCGACAGGTTGAACCACTGCTGCACGAAGTACGTCCGCAGCATGATCGAAAGCCCCACCGGCTGCCGCCCGTTGCCCGCCTTCGCATAGTGCGGGCGCACCAACGACTCCAGCGCAGACCACGTGATTTTGCTACCGTAATTTGGCCCCAGCTTGCCGACTAAATTTGGCCCCACCTGGAGCAACCGGCCTACCCTCTTTTCACGGAGGGCTAGGTGGACAGGAGAACGAAGGTGGAGCTATTCGAGCAGATTCGACGGGAGCATGAGTTTGGAGGGAGCAGCGTCCGTGCGGTGGCCCGCAAGTTCAGCGTGCATCGCCGGATGGTCCGTCAGGCGCTGGCCAGCGCAGTACCTCCGGAGCGCGTGTATAAGCCTCGCGAGTGTCCCCGATTGGGGCCGGTGATGCCGTTCATCGATGACATCTTGACCGCCGACCTGTCGGCACCGCGCAAGCAACGGCACACGGCGGCGAGGATTTACAAGCGTCTCCAGATCGAGCGCCCTGAGTTTCCGGTGGGCCAGTCGCGGGTGCGTGAGTATGTCAGCTTGCGGAAGCGGCAACTGGGGATGACCAGGCAGGAGGTCTTCATTCCGCAGAGCTATCCGCCAGCGGCAGAGGCGCAGGTTGACTGGTATGAACCGACTACAAAATCACTGCCGCCGGCAGCAGGGCGCTCAAGGCTGGCTGGCTGCCGCTGATCGACGCCGGTCCCAGCGGCGACCTCGATTCAGATCTACGTCTGGCACTGTTGGCTATATGGGGCAGCGGTGACCGCCGAGTCGCTGCTGAGTTCCTCCGAGAGTCCGCCTACAAGAAGATGGAGGTGCGAGCGACAGCCGAGCCGACCACGGCCCAAGGCAAGGTTGCCCCCCTCGCGCGGTTGTACTGCGAAATGCGATCCGCGGCGGCGAAGGCGCTCCTGACAGCCGAGTGCTCAGTCATCCGCTCCATGGCCGATTCCTTGCCCGGTAGCCTCACCGCCAAACCCTGGCAGAAGAAGCGCCCTCCGAAGAGCCAGAAGGGCTCCTGAGGGTGTTCCAGAAGGCTCTCTGGGGGTTCTGAGTCATTGCAACGGACGACCGATCCCACCCGCCGCCTACAGCCCCGCCGGAGGATTATCGAAAAATGAAGCCTGGAATGCACCCCTCAGGGTCCGGTTGCCCTTACGGAAGGATTCGGAGGCCTCCGTCAGCCGCCTGTTCTCCGTGGGAATTAAGAGATCGTCCCGAGATGAGAAATCTTTCTGCAATTTCTTAGCCGCCGCCAACAATACCTGGTCGTGGATCTTGATTCCGAGTTTGGTCGGCCTGAGCACGTGAGCTCGCCTGTCCTTCTCATCCGGGCTGCTCACGACCAGTTTGCTCTTGTCGAGGAACTTGCAGGCGCGGCTGATCTCATAGTCCTCCAACCCTGTCTCCTGCCGCAGCGCCGACTCGTAGCACCCCGAGTGCTCTATTGTCCTTTGCAGGGCATAGAAGGCGATAAAGGTGAGCCCTTGCCGGCGAAGTTCCTCCAATGTCAGCAACAGGAAGAGATTGCCGGAAGGGGCGATCGCCCGTAGAAGCTGCTTGCACTTGGTCAGGTTTACCTGCATATATGCAATCATCCTAAGCGCGCAAATCATGGACTAAGTGATTATTTTGCAATAGTTTATCTGTGAACCTGAACAGGCAACACCTCGACCTGCGGGGCAATGGGCAAGAAACGAGGCTTGACATGCCTTTGACACTTGGGGTGCGCTGTGGAGACTCAGGCTCAGCGGCACCAATCAGATCCACCGGTGCCGCCCGACGCTCAAAAAGCGGAGGTCACCCCAAGAGCGAGATGTTGTGATTAGAAGCGAGCCCAGTACCGGCCGCGGGTCAATACCGGTGGAGTACATCGTGGATGGCGCCAAGTTTGTACGGATGCCCGCCGTCGTTTACAGGACTGTTCAGCAGGCGGCCCGGGATGGGTAGGGATGTCCGCCCGCGGATCACACCCCCGGGCGGTTGGGATCAGGTCCTAGACCCGCACCATTTAGGGCATTCCACTGATTCCCCAATGGGCAGCAGAAATCTATATCTGAATGCATGCACCGCAACAGCAGGGTGCGACAAGACAAGATGTGGAAGCTGCGGCAATGGCAGGCAATTGAGGTTGCGCATCACACCAGCGTCCGGTTAGGTCGGAGGCTGGCGCAGTAAAGAATAAGGTCCATTCCCCAACAGGAGTGGACCTCGCCCGAATATCCATGGAGCATCACTTGAACCCAGTCATCCCGATCGCCCGTTCTCCCCGTACCCCCACGTCTGAAGGCAACGTCGTTGCAATAAATACCCGGAAGAATCCCTCTCCGGGGTCTCGCTTGCTCTACGACCGCAAAGAATCCGCCCGGCAGCTCTCGATCAGCATTCGCTCATTGGATTATCTAATTGCTGCGAAGACCTTTCAGACCATCCGGATCGGAAAGAAAGTCATGATTCCCCACAGCGAACTCGTCCGCTATGCCTCCTCGAATCACTACAGTCGTATAGCCCCGGCCAAGTTGATTGCCTGACGGTTAATCCACAGGTGCCTGTTTTATCGGATTTGCGCAGAGATATAATCCGATGAAACAGGCACCGAGGAACTGAGCATGAAGAAAAAGAAGAATCCGCGCGGTCTGTTTGAGCGGCCTCCTGGAAGTGGAGTCTGGTGGATCAATTACTACGTCAAAGGCAACCAGCACCGAGAGAAGGTTGGACGCAAGTCCGACGCGATAGACCTCTATCGCGTACGGAAAGCTGATGCCACCGTCGGCCGGAAGTTGCCCGAGCTTCGCGCAACCAAGACCAGCACACTTTCAGGCCTTATTGACGATGTTCTGGAGTACACCGCCGATCACAAGGACGCACGCAGTTATCAAAGCAAGGCCAAGATCGTCCGTGAAGCATTCGGATCGAGAGATGCCTCAGAGATTAACCCCCAGGAGATCGAGCGCTGGCTGCGCTCCCGATGCAAGACGCCTGCCACCTGGAACCGTTACAGAGCATTTTTCTCTCTCTGCTACCGCCGCGGACTGAGGAACGGCAAGGTTGAGTCCAATCCTGCTCGCGCGGTCGACCATCGCAAGGAACCGGAGGGCAGGGCTCGGTACCTCACTGAAGACGAATACCGACGGCTCTACAAAGTCATCGATGAGCGCTTCCCGGAACACCTCGCCGAGTTCGTGGTCAGCGTGAAAACCGGGATGCGACTGACCGAGCAGTACACCTGCCGGTGGTCCCAGGTACATCTCAACCGGCGCGCAATCGAACTCACCAAGACCAAGAATGGGTCCGACCGCACCGTCGACTTGAATGACGACGCGATTGCCGCAATCAAGTCCGTTCAGCGACCGGGTCAGAAACCCGGCGACTGCGTCTTCCCACGTAAAGGCGCCACGTTCTCTACGCGCTCGTGGTTCAAGCCCTGTTTGGAAGAGGCAAGGGTGACCGGCTTTCTGTGGCATTGCAACAGGCACACCTTCTGTTCTTGGTTAGCGATGGCCGGCGCCTCAACGAAGGACATTCAGGTTGCCGCAGGTCACAAGAGCATTGCCATGGCTGCCCGCTACAGTCATCTATCTCCCAAACACCGGTCCTCCGTCGTAAACCTGATTGGGAGAACGGGTTCGAGCACAACGAAGCAGGCATCTCGCAGTGCCGCAGCCTCTTAGGCAACCAACATGCACCAGAACATGCACCAGGCCCCATTTCACGCCGATGGCCTCTCGAACCTGAGAGGCCATACCTCTTCTATAATATTGATATAAAAGTAATTATATGGTGCCCGGAGGGGGACTTGAACCCCCACGACCGGTTAAGGTCTGCGGATTTTAAGTCCGCTGCGTCTGCCAATTTCGCCATCCGGGCATAGCGTTTGCCTTTCACATCGTAAACCCACGGTCGTTACGGCCAGATGGTTCCCTCTAACCGCCAGTCAGCGAACCGGATAGAGCGCGCGATACATATCCCGGTTGCGCAGAATCGACTGTACGTACTCCCGTGTCTCGGTGTAAGGGATCGACTCGACAAACTCGGGTACATCTTTGTAATCGTTGCTCGCCAGCCACTGGCGGACCGGCGTGTCGCCTGCGTTATAGGCTGCCAGCGCATACTCCACCTGTCCGCCAAATCGGTCGAGCACCTGCTTCAGGTTCACCGTTCCCAGTTCCAGGTTCACCGAAGGGTCCAGCAGCTGATTTGTGCTGAACCCTTTCATCCCATGCTTTCGGGCTAGCGACTTCCCCACTGAGGGCAGCAGCTGCATCAGCCCATACGCGCTCTTAGGGCTGACGGCTCCGGCGTTAAACTCCGATTCCTGGCGGATAAGCGACGCTACCAGGTATGGATCCAGTCCACTGTTTCCCGAGCTGGCCACCAGTTCTTTCCAGTATGGCTGGGGGAACAGGAGATGCCAGTAAATCACCGGCACCTGGTCCATGGGCAGCGTGTAAAACGAGATGCCACTGTGCTTCATGGATTGCAGTGCGCGCGTGTACTCGCCATAGGAGACATAGATCTCCGCCTGCGCCAGCGCGCCCCACTGGTCTGAGGTAGGACTCGCACGGATCTCCGGCCCGATGTACTCGTTGAGCGCCGCATTGGCGAGCAGCCGCGCCTTGATCAGATGCGTATCGTTCTCCGGCAACTCGCCCGTCAGGTCCGGCGCCGGCGGCTTCTGCGCCGCGTTCAAGTGCGGGCGCTGGCGGAGTCGCGGGTTGGGCGCCCAGCACGGCCAGCCGCTGCTTGGCCAGGTTCGCGTAGTAGTAGTCCGTGTAGATGGCGGAAAGCTTGCGGTAATAGTTCGCGGCCTGGGGAAAGTTGTGCTCCTCGTCCTCGTAGATGCGCCCGCGCCAGTACAGGGCGCCGGGAATCTCCTGGCCGCCGGGATAGCGCTCGATCTGCTCATCCATCAGCCGCGCCGCCTCTGGATAGTTGCGCGTGCGATAGTTCATCCAGGCCGCGCGCCAGTGCGCTGAAGGCGCGTAGGTGCTGCTCGGGAACATCTTCACCAGCATGCTGTAGTGGTAAATGGCCTGCTGCGCATCGTGATCCAGCAGGTACATGTTGCCCCCCGAATAGAGCGCTTCTTCCAGCCATCGGCTGCTGGGAAAACGTTGCAGCATCTGGGCGATGATGGCATCGTGACCGGTACGGTCGCCCTCGTTGCGCGACAGTTCCGCCAGCATGTACAGCTTTGCCGCCGCGGTATCGTCGCTGGTCTCTGGAAGCTTCTCCACATCGCGTCGGTCCAGGTGCTTCAGTTTGAAGTCGCACACGGCCGCGTAGATGGTCAATGCATTGCGATCGGCGGTGCTTAGTTGCGCATTGTTCCTGCCGATGGCGTTGTACTCTGCGCTGGCTTCGTTGTATCGCTTGGCATTGAAGAGCGCATCCGCATGGGTCTTGCGCTCGCCCGCGCTCAGCGGAGAGCCAATCGCCTGTAATTGCGCGGCTGCCTCGGCTGCCTCTTGCGCCAGCGGTTGGGTCGCATAGATCTTTCTGAAAATGGGCGCCGCGTGGCCATTGTCGCCCGCCAGTTGATAGGCGTGCCCCAGGGCATATTGGAAGTTGCTCTGCGCGGCCTCCGGCGTGTTTACCAGCGGTGTCAGCACCGCCAGCGCGCCCTTTGCGTCCTTCTGCTCCAGATGCGCGTCCGCCAGCAGGACGGGAGCGGTGGCAACGAAGATGCTGTCCGGATAGCGCTCCGCAAAATGATCCAGCAGCGCGTATGCGTCTCCGGCGCGGTTTGCCTGGATCGCCGCCTGCGCGTCCAGGTAGTCGGCATAATCGTCCAGTGCCTCACCGGCTCGCTTGGCCTGGGCGAGGCTTGTGATTGCGTCCGCGTCGCGATGGTCCAGCATGTACGCATGGCCCAGGGCAAGATAGGCGGCGGCTGCGCCCTCGCCGGGATGGCCCTTCGCGTAGGCCAACACACCGGCGTACGCTGCCGGCGATCGCGTCGCGGCGAGTTGCTGCGCCATCGGCCGCAATTGCTCCGACGCGTGAAACGCGCTGGTCAGCTTGATGCTGCGTGCGGTGGGCTTGCTGGCCGGCCGTCTGCGCTGGCTGGCCCTGGTGGCGGCGGGCGAGGTCCTCCGGCTCGCGGTCGCGGCCTTGCTTCTGGCAGCCGGGGTCTTCTGGGCTGTCGCCGATCGTGCCGGCGTCTTCTTCTTCGCCGGTGATTTCTTGGCCGGCGTCACCTTGCCCGATGTTGCCGGAGCCGTCGCGCCGGTACTCTGAGCAGCCGGCAGGCTTCCCGGCCACAGCAGACACAGCAACAGCACGGCGACTGGATACAAGGTCCTTCGGTCCCACATTCCTTCACGCTCCAACCATTGGCTTGCACGGAGCAACGACCCTCCACGTTGCAGCCAAACCCCACTCTTTTGACTCTAAGGCCGCGCACAGCATTTGTGCTTGTGCCGCGCTTGCGGGAACCAGCGCAGATACATTCGCTCCTGAAGTCGCCGGCCCGGTCCGCATCCGGGCTCCTCGGACAAATGCACCCGCGTCTCCTCAAACTGCGCCCGTTGCCCCCCGCTGGCGGCGCATATAGACTGATTGCAGCAGCGCAGAGCGACCCCCGCACAGCCCCCAGCCCCGCGCCGCCGGGCAGTCTTGGTTTAGACGGGACAATTGCAACTTTTGCCTATGCCAGCCATCCAATCTCCAGTCACGGAAGAGATCCACCCCGACGTTGCGCTCGTAGACCGCGCAAAGAAGGGTGACACGGCGGCATTCGAGCAGTTGGTCCGGCAGTATGAACGGCAGATTTTCCGAGTTGCGCAGCACATTACGCAGAATCGCGAGGACGCGGAAGACATTACCCAGGACGCGTTCCTCAAAGCGTACGAAAAGCTGGATCAGTTCCAGGGCAACTCAAAGTTTTCCACCTGGCTGGTTCGCATCGCCGTGAACGAGAGTCTTATGCGGCTGCGCAAGCGTAAGACCAGCAAGACCGTCTCGATGGATCAGGACGTCCAGACGGAAGATGGCTCCATCCCGCGCGACTTCGCCGAATGGAGGCCGAATCCGGAGCAGCTGTATGGTCAGAGCGAACTCGGCGACATCCTGCGCAAGACCATTCAGGGGCTGCCTCCCGGCTTCCGCACCGTCTTCACCTTGCGCGACGTGGAAAACTTCTCGACCGAAGAGACAGCGGAGGCACTGGGCTTGAGCGTTCCCGCGGTCAAATCGAGATTGTTGCGCGCGCGCCTGCAGTTGCGGGAGCGGCTCAGCCGCTACTTCCGGCAGAAAGACCGAGGCCTAAAACCGTGACCTGCACCGATTTCCTCAAGCAGCTTACCGATTACTTCGACGGCCAGGTCGAACCCGAACTTCTCGCCGAGGTCCAGACTCACGTTCGCGAGTGCCACCACTGCGAGGTTGTGCTCGATACCACCCGCCAGACCATCTCCATCTATCGCGAGCACGAGATCTACGAGTTCCCCACCGAACTGCGCGAGCGCCTGCACACCGCCATCATGAAGAAATGCACCGGAAAACGCTGACTCCGGCCGTCTCCCTGCTGTAGACTCCCTGCTACGAGATTTCATTTCTACCCTGGTTGCTTCCCGGGCGATTCGTGCCTTCCGAGCCTCGGCAGGTAAAAAGGAAAAGTATGCGAACGCTGAAGAGCTGCATCGCAATCGGTTGCCTCTTTCTCGCAGCTGCCGGGGCGGATTGCCAGAACCGGAAGCCGGGCCTTTACGACGTGACCATCACCACCACCACCGTCTCGCCTTCTCCAAATAGCTATCCTCCCCGAACCATCCAGGCTTGCCTCACCCAGGAGATGATCGACAAGTACGGCGCCATCGTGCCGGAGTTCTTCTCCAACCTCTGCCAGTTAACCAACGTCGTCAAGAAGTCCGGCGGAATGACCGCGGACATGGTCTGCTCTGGTCGCATGACGGGGAAAGGGACGCTCGCAGTCAACTGGACCGACGGCGAGCACAGCAAAGGAAGCCTTCACTTCAGCGGATCGATGCGCCCCAGGGATCAGGAAATCAAGATCGAGTGGACTGCGGTAACCGTCTCCGCCTACCGGGGCCCCGACTGCGGGGACCTCAAGCGCCCCAACCCGTAGGCTGGCGAGCATCCAACGGAAACTCCCAACCCTGTAAGATGGTGCGGTCCGGCGACTCGCACTTCTCGCTGCAATCCCCAACTCAAGAGGTCCGCGCCCTCCATGCCCACCAGACTCGCCTGCGTCCTGCTTTGCCTCATCGCCATTCCCGCCCTGCCGCAAGCCCCCGCCGCAGCGCCCTCCAACGTCGCGGAAGCGCCTGTTTCCATCAACGTGGATCTCGCCAGGTCCCTTGGCCCATACAAGTACATCGGCAGCTGGTTCGGCTACGACGAGATCAACTTCACCACCGGCAAATACGGCAGCCAACTGCTGCCCGAGCTGCACGACCTCTCGCCCGTGCCCGTCTACATCCGCGCCCATCACCTCTTCACTACCGGCGACGGCCAGCCCAGGCTCAAGTGGTCCTCCACCAACGTCTTCTCGCTCGACGCCGCCGGCAAGCCCGTCTACAACTTCACCATCCTCGACCAGATCTTCGACGAATATAAGCGCGCCGGCGTCCGCCCCATGGTCGAACTCGGCTTCATGCCCAGGGACCTCGCCACCGGCAAGATGGCCTACGAGTTCCCCTATCCCAATACCGTCAAAGGCGCCGTGCAGAGCCCGCCCAAAGACTATGCCATGTGGGGAGAGCTCTGCCGCCGCGTCGTCGAGCACTTCGTCCAGCGCTACGGCCGGGCGGAAGTCGCCACCTGGTACTTCGAAGTCTGGAACGAGCCCGACATCGGCTACTGGCAGGGCTCGCCTGCAGATTACTTCAAGCTCTACGACTACTCCGTCGCCGGCGTGCGCAAGGCGCTGCCCAACGCCCGCGTCGGCGGTCCCGCCGCGACCGGCCCCAACCCTCCGCGCGCCACCGCCTTTCTCCAGAACTTCCTCAACCACTGTGCTACCGACAAGAACGCCTGGACCGGCCAGCCCATCCCGCTGGACTTCATCTCCTTCCACCCCAAGGGCAGCCCCCGCCTTGTCCCGCCCGCCCCCGGCGAGACCGCTCACATCCGCATGGGCCTGCAGAACGAGATCAGCGCCGCCGCCAACGGCTTCCGCATCGTAGCCGCCTCCGCCAAATTCCACAACATCCCCATCATCCTTTCGGAGGCCGACCCCGAAGGCTGCGCCGCCTGCTCCGCCCGCGAGAACCCCAACAACGCCTACCGCAACAGCCCCGTCTATCCCGCCTACACCGCCGCCGCCATGAAGGCCCTCGCCGACCTCGCCGCCGAGAACAAGGTCAACCTCATCGGCATGGTCACCTGGGCCTTCGAGTTCGAGGGCAAGGACTACTTCGAAGGCTTCCGCACCCTCTCCACCAACGGCATCGACCAGCCCATCCTCAACGTCTTCCGCATGGCCGGCCTCTTCTCCGGCGACCGCGTCTCCGCCATCAGTTCCTCCGAAGTCCCGGCCGAGGACATCGCCCGGTCCGGCGTCCGCGCCCAGCCGGACATTGACGCCTTTGCCACCAAATCTGCTCACGAAGCCGCCGTCATGCTCTGGAACTACCACGACGAAGATCTCCCCGTTCCCGCCACCCAGGTCACCGTCAAGATCACCGGCATCCCCGCCGGCGTCAGCCGGGTCCTGCTCACGCACTTCCGCATCGACGACACCCACTCCGATGCCTACACCGTCTGGCTTGCGATGGGCTCTCCCCAGTCGCCCACGCCCCAGCAGTACGCCCAGCTCCAGGCCGCCGGCCAGCTCCAAACCCTCACCTCACCCCAGTGGCTCGACGTTACCGCCGGCTCCGTCACCATCCCCACCACCCTCCCCCGCGAAGCCACCTCCCTCCTCCACCTCACCTGGTGAGCGTCATTGTCGCGTCAAACTTCAAGCGATTGATCGAACTTACCGCAAAGGCGAGGATAAAAGACGCCCCAGGGGACTCTCAGTTACCGCAAGCCCGTTTTTCCCCAACTTAGCCTAGACGTGACTTTTCAGGAGCTTTCCGAGGTTGCCTCATCCAGCATTTCGCGTAAGCGCCCAAGATAGAAGAGGTCAAAGGCGCGCCCGCCGGATTCGGGTGCGCGGTTGGCGCGTTCAAATTCAGCTCGCCAAGCTTCTTCGGCTTCGGGCAGGCGGTCGGTGATGACGAAATAGGCGCAGGCGGGAAACTGGTTCTTCTTTCCGGGACGGAAGCTCTTTGCGAACAGGCTGCGCTGCCACCACTTCGCTGCCATATCGCGGTCCGCCAGCAAACACGCAGCACGCAGCACGATATCTCCGCAACGTTCAGCCCAATAAGTTGTCTCCAGGTCGAGGAGGGCTTCGGCCTCTCGAAACTTGAGGCTGGCGATTTCCATCTGCCCGTTGTCGAAGTAGTAATCGCAGGCTACAAAAAGCAAGAATGGCTGGTCGAAACTCAGCGTTTTCGTTGCCGCGATCCTTTCAATCAATTGAATATCGAGATCCTTTGGACGGAGGGCGGAGACGGTCGTCGCCTGCGCCATTGCCACGATGCGGCGGTAATCCTCAACCACGCTTCCGGTAAGAATCTGATAGATTCGGGCACCGTCCGAATATGCTGCCGCCTCTTGCACAGGGATGAGATTGACCAGAAAGAATGCGAGGTTGATGGTTGCGGCCGTGCCGAGAAACTCCCAATAGGCCTCATAGGCGGATCCCTTGGCGGTCAACACCCCGAGAGCGGCGATGGCCCCCGCGACGAGATTGGCCAATGCTCCCCCGGATGCGGCACCGATCGCCTGCCAGCGGCTATAAATGAGAGGATTTTGGGGAATCATGCTCACACTAGCGGCAAACATGGACTTCAGCGAGCGCGGCAGCACAAACTTCCATCTACCGTCTTCGAGCGCGACGTGGAGCGGGCCGATGCGGAATGAGAGAAGCTTCATTCCAACCATCTGCCCCGCAGCGACGTGTCCCAGTTCATGGACAGCAATCGCTAGCGCCAATGCGCCGAACAAGATCAGTTGGAGGTGAAGGAAGCTCCAGTGGGTCTGCAAATTCACTCGCCGAGCCCAGTTCTGGCAGAGTGAGGTGCCCAGGTGCATTGCTCCTATCATGACAACCACGGCAACGATGAGCGAAAGGCGAGTGGTACCGTCGCCTTTGATGCGGCCGGGGCGCGTTTCTTGAAGAACCAGTTGATCGGCAGAATCTCGCGGGAGAAAAGCAACCAGAATAAGGATTCCTGCTGCCGCTTGAATCAGGCCGAAGATGGGAATTGCGAGCCATCCGCCAGAAACTCGGTCCGAATAGTAAGCCAGCATCGCGGATGCGGCAAAAATAGGGATGGAAAGAGCGACAAAGGCGACGCCGCACGCAATAGCCCAGGTTCTGCCGCTCCGTTTTCCCCGGAAAAACTGCACAGCCGCCAATGCGCTGGTGATGAAGATCGCTCCGGGCGAAATCGCAATGACGGCCAGCGACAGCCGGGTAACCCACAACATTGCGACCTGCTCAGGTCCCAACGCGCCATCGTCATATGCAGGACCTGACGAGTTTTGAACCAAACGGAAGAGGGAATGTCCCGAGACGGCAGCGATGCCAAACACAATGGAAACGAACCAGAACGATCGAACGATGAGCTTTCGGAGGCGAAGCACAAGTCTGCCTTTCCGAATCGGACCAGCACGAACCCGGCTTGCCGCTGATTCTGCTAGCACTCTAGCACCCGTGGTTATGCCCATAGACCGAAAATAGAACAGCGCGCTCATAGTTCTCGTAATACGGGTTCTCGGAAACTACGTCAGGCCCCGACATCAGACCGACCCACCCTTGAAAACCAATCTTCTGCTTGACACCCCGGCGTATAATTAAGCACGAGCAGGAACAGAATCCACCAGCTTCAGGATTGTGTCTCGCTCGACTCAGGTGGCGCAATCAGGCGGGAAAGTGTCGAAATTACTCCAATGATAAGAATGACTTACGGGTAAGTCGTTTACTTCCTAGATCATAGCCTTTAACTCGTTTGTTTTCTCGATCATACGGAATTCGATAGGGGAAGGGGGTACAGGTATTTGGCCTCTGGGTAAAGGCTGAGGGCGCTGCGGCGGGGGGCTTTGGCGCGCGACTACGCGATTCAAAATCCATCCGTCAGGAATCTTTTCTGCGGACGTAACCGCAGTGCGAAAGAACCACGTCTACGTTTCGTATGCAGCTTGTTCTCGATCCCGATATGATCCCCTGCGTGACGGGTGAAGCCGCCCTTACCGAGTTGTACGACATCGAGGCGCTGGATCGTGTGTACCGGTCTCGCCTGTTGCGGTTCGTCGCCTATTCCACTGGCGATCAGGATCTCGCCGAGACGATCGTGCAGGACTGCCTGCTGAAGGCATACAACAGCCGCGAGTCGTTCCGCGGAGACTGCGCGTTTACACCTGGCTGGCCCATATCGCCACCAACCTGGTGCGCGACCAGCAGCGCAGCCGCAAGTTTCAGTTCTGGCGAAAGGTGCACAGGACAGCGCCCGACCTGAGTGAGTTATCCTCGTTTCTGCCCAGCCCGCACAGTTCGGCGGAGTCGCAGATGTTGGCGCGCGAGCGGGCACAGCAGGTGTCGGCCGCGCTGGAAACTCTTTCCGTGAATCAACGCACCATCTTCCTGATGCGCTTCATCGAAGAGATGGAAATCCAGGAGATATGCCAGGCCACCGGGATGCAGCTCAGTACGGTAAAGACCCATCTGCACCGCGCGGTCAAAGCGGTCAGGATCAAACTGGGAGGAGGAGTCTGATGGAGAATCATCGCGACAGCCACCTTACGGACCAGGAGTTCACAGATTTACTGCTTGGCGCCATCCCGCCCGTCGTTCAGGCGCATCTCGCGGCCTGCCCGCAGTGTTCCCAGGAGGCTGAGCGGGTCTCCAGCGCCATCGGCACCTTCTCCGCGCAGAGCCGCCTTTGGGCGGAGCGCCGGGCTGCTGCACTCCCGCTGCGCCATCCCAATTCGCAGACAGCCTTCGGGTGGCTGCATCGACCCCAGGCATGGGCAGCCGCAGGTCTGGCGCTGGCGTTGGCCATCGGCATCTCCTTGCGCGTCGAGCACCGGCGGCCGCCGCAGCAACCGGCCGTCGCCAATGTCACGCCTGCAGGGTCAGTCCCGCCAACCACTCTCAAGGCCGACAACGATCTGCTGACCGCCATCGATGGCGAGTTGCGGGCCGATGAGTCCGCAACTGCCGGCATGTATGGGTTGAACGGAAACTCCGGCGGGGTTCGGGTCAAGTCTTCGAAGAGGATCGCGAACGAATGAGAAGCCAGGGTAGATTCCTGCGCGCCGCCGTCGCCGGCGTTTGCCTCGCCGTGGGCGCTTCGACCGTGCACGCGCAGGGCCGCGGCGGAGGCGGTCCGCCACCCGGCGGTGGTCCGGGTGGAGGAGGAATGGGCGGAGGCGGGATGAGCGGGCCGCAGTTTCCTGGCGGCCCCAGCTCCGGAGGGCCCGGTAATGCAGGAGGTCCGCCTCCTCAGCTGGGACCACGAGGCCAACAGCCGGAAGGCCCGCGGGCCGGCCTGCAACTCGGCCCTCCCGGACAGCGCTGGTGGGACGACAAAGGATACGCCAAGAGTCTCAAGCTGCGTCCCGAGCAGCAGGCAAAGATGGACGCCATCTTTGAACAGAACCGCGCCACGCTGCTCTCGCGGCTCGACAATGTGCGGCAGGCAGAGACGCAGATGGCACAGATCTCCAACTCACCAGCGCCCGACGAGGGCGCCCTGTTCGCGCAGATCGACCACGTCGCCCAAGCCCATGCGGACCTGGAGAAGGCGACGACCCACATGCTGCTTCAGATTCGCAAAGAGATGGACCCCGACCAGATCAAGCGGCTTGAGAAGGAACGCTGATGATCGGTCCGTGGCCCTAAAACCGAAGCTCGCCGATGTAGACGCCGTAGGGCGGCAAGGTGACGGAGTCCACCGGCTGCGCGCCCATTGCTTCGTAGGACCGCAGCAGCGGGCGCAGGAAGAAGCCACGCAGATTGAGCTTCTTGATTGCGTCCGTCAGCGATAACTGCAGCGGCGACGCCGAAAGATTGCAAAGGACGACGACCGGCGGGTTGAGCAGAGACGGAGAGGCCGGGCGGTTGACCCAGACGAGGGCGCTCTGCGCGTCGAAGTCGAGGAAGATCTTGCTGCCGGTGCGAACGACGGCGTTGTCGTGATGGAGCACGGAGAGCTGGCGGTACCAGTTGGTGAGCGGGTCGGCGGGCTTGGGCTTGGGCGCAACGGCAGGGCGCGGTTTGGGCGGCGGCGGGACGAACGGGACGTAAGACCCGTAGGTTCCCGGCGGCAGCGGTGCCGGCGTTGGCGTCGATGCGGGCTTGGCTGTTTGTTCGGGCAAAGCGGGAGTTGCAGGCTGGTCGGGCGAGGGTTCGAGGACGAGATTTGCGCCGGAGTCGATCAGTGCGGCGGGGTGAGTGATCAGCGTAACTGCGGCAATCGCATCGGCGAGCTGTGAGTGCGCATCCGGGCGGATGTCGAGGAGAAGGTTAGGCTGGGCAATGGTCTGGACCAGAAGCGGGCGGAGCGTGGCTGCGTCGAGCACGGGGAGGCGATTGAGGCGCGAGTCGATCTGCAACTGCGCGGCCGAGGAAGCGGAGTTACGCAAGGCGCGGGCGGAAGTCGCATTGCTCGTCGACGGATGCGCGTCTCTGGTGCTCTCGGGCGGGGCGAGGTCAAGGTCGGAGAGGATGATGCGCTGGCCGAGCGCACCCGAGGCCGACTTGCGCACCGTCTGGACCAGAGCCTGCGTGTCTTCGGGGCTGGTTCCCGGAGGAGTGGCGATCTCCAGGCCGGCGACGCCGCGGCTGAGCCAGAAGCGGGCGAGTCCGGAAAGGTCGGCTTTGCCATTCGCGGCGTGGAGCGTGAGCACCACACGAATACTGTGGGCGCTGGCCTGACGAAGAAGGTTGCCGAGGTCGTCGAGGTTGGGCATAGCGCCGTTGGAACCCGGTGGGGGAAGTTCGGGCGCGGGCAGGATGAGTGCATCGACTCCGAGGGCGCGCAGGGAATCGAGGCGGCCGGCGATGTCTTTGAAGTCGACGGAAGAAGTTTGCGCTGCCGGGGAATCGATTCGGTAGAAGATGGCACGCTGCCACCAGGGGCCGGTGTCGAGGCCGGCGCCTTTCCAGCCGGGCGGCGCGAGCATCTGGGCAAAGGAAGGCGCGGCCGCTGCGAGGACGGCGGCGAGGCAGAGGGCGATGGAGAGCGGCTTGCGCGCGCGCCGGGTGAGGAGAGTAGCCACGTCATGCGACACCGGCTGTGGGGAGGAGTTCGGCATAGATGAAATTGTCTCGCTCCACCGTTTGTGCGGGAATGACGGGAACGGTACGCGAGAACATGGGGCCGGCGAAGGCGAAGGTGTGGAACTCGCCGCGCTCGCCGCAGGGATCGACGGCGGCGGGCAGGTCGGCGAGCAGGGAAGCGTCGAAGGTGCGGCCGGCGAAGGACGGGGTGAGGTGGCGCGGATCAATACAGGTGAGATGCGCACGAAGGCCGGCGGCGATCATCTGACGGGCGAGCTCGGCGGTGGTTCGCTGCAAGTCTGCGCACCAGACGGGGAAGATGGGCTCGAGGCCAGTTCCGGCGAGCTTCTCGATGCGGTAGGCGCGGATGTCTTCGAGGAAAAGGTCGCCAAAGGCGATGCCGTGCAGGCCTTCGGCGGCGGCGCGGGCGCAGACCTGGGCCATGCGCGACTCGTAGTCGGCGTTGGAGCAGGGGAAGGGGAGATCGACCTTCCAGAGCGGCAATCCGGCGGCGGCGGCCTGCTGGTCGAGGAGTTCCTCGCGGAAGCCGTGGATGGCGACGCGGCGAAACTCCTGGTTGATGGTGGTGAGCAGGGCCACGACCTCGTATTGCGGTTGCTGGCGCAGGAGATGAAGCGCCCAGGCGCTGTCCTTGCCTCCACTCCAACTGAGCAGAATGCGCTTCGGGTGGCTCGGTACGACGTTTGGCACCCTACCCCCCTCCCCCTTATCAAACTAGTAAACTTCGTTCATTCCAAATGAGTTACGGCTCTATATCTACTTTTCTCGCCTAATTCTAAAAGGCTTACAGCGACGTATATACGCCGGGAATATACATCGCAGGGCCGACGAAATTGAACACGGATGTTTTGGTGCTGCTTTGGCGCGCAGGTTCGGTGAAGGACCATTTGTCTGTTTCCCCACTCGAGCGTGACAGGCTCCCAGTCCTGTCCTTATGGGCACGACGCAGGGCGCGCTGCTATTTTGCTCTAGCTTAATTATAAAACAGGGTGTCAAGTGCGTTTTCCACAGCCTCGGGGGCAATCGCACTTGAAAATCCGGCAGGACTAATAGAGGCGTGATTCGAGAGCTGCATCGACATATAGGAACGATCAAAAACCTGGTTTCCTGGTGATTTTTAGCGCGGGCCTTCAGCCCGCACGCGTTTCGGCCCGACAACCTGGGGCGTTGCCCCAGGCTACGATAGCACGCGCCTTCAGCGCGACGTTATCCATCAACGACTTATCTCGGCGTCATATGTCGATACGCCCTAGAGCTATAAGGATGAGAGCTGATAGCTGACAGCTTCTTGAGTTTGGAGGGCACGATTTTATGGCGACATTGGCTGGAAACCTCCTGCCTCGTGGGTAGCGCCGAGCGGAAAGTTCCAACGAAGATGAACCATTCGGTGGGCGGCGGGGTTGGAGGGCGGGGGTGGCACGAACTACAGGGATTCTTCGCCTGCGGCTCAGAATGACACTTCGAAAAGCAATGGCCGGGTTGGAGGGCGGGGGTGGTACGAACTACGGGGATTCTTCGCCTGCGGCTCAGAATGACACTTCGAAAAGCATGGGCGGGGGCCGGGGGGCGGAGGTGGTACGAACTACGGGGATTCTTCGCCTACGGCTCAGAATGACACTTCGAAAAGCAATGGCCGGGTTGGAGGGCGGGGGTGGCACGAACTACGGGGATTCTTCGCCTGCGGCTCAGAATGACACTTCGAAAAGCAATGGCCGGGTTGGAGGGCGGGGGTGGCACGAACTACGGGGATTCTTCGCCTGCGGCTCAGAATGACACTTCGAAAAGCAATGGCCGGGTTGGAGGGCGGGGGTGGCACGAACTACGGGGATTCTTCGCCTGCGGCTCAGAATGAC
This sequence comes from uncultured Acidobacteriaceae bacterium, assembly GCA_963764735.1. Lineage (GTDB taxonomy): Bacteria > Acidobacteriota > Terriglobia > Terriglobales > Acidobacteriaceae > Edaphobacter. Next base: position 1,090,831 of record CAVXTS010000002.1, on the reverse strand, counting down.
AAGTTCGAAAAGCATTGGCGGGGGCCGGGGGGCGGAGGTGGTACGAACTACGGGGATTCTTCGCCTACGGCTCAGAATGACAAGTTCGAAAAGCATGGGCGGGGGCCGGGGGGCGGAGGTGGTACGAACTACGGGGATTCTTCGCCTGCGGCTCAGAATGACAAGTTCGAAAAGGATGCGGCCCAAGGCTCGGAATGATCACTTCAAAAAGCTTGCGGCCCAAGGCTCAGAATGACACTTCAAAAAGCATGCGGCCCAAGGCTCAGGCTGGAGGCTTTAAAGTTGGCGGCGAGTGCGGGGTGATGCGGTGTGACGGTGCACACACGGTGCGGTGCCCGGGGGTAGTATCATCGGCGAAAGTTCCCAGGAGAGCATTATGCGGGTCGGGCCTGTGGTTGCGATTGCGGTCTGTGGGTTGTTGGGATTGGCGGGTTGCGACTTCGGGAATGGGACGGCTGGCCTTTCGACGTCTCCGGTTGCGGCGACGCCGGCTTTCTCGGTAGCGGCGGGGATCTATCCGACGGTGCAATCGGTGACGATCACGGACGCGACGCCGGGCGCGACCATCTATTACCACACGAATCCGAGCCTGCCGGCTATGACATATAGCGGGCCCATCGTCGTGTCGAATACGGAGACGCTGGATGCGATTGCGGTTGCCAGCGGATACGCAGACAGCGCGGCGGCGATCGCGGCGTATGTAATCCAGACGCCGGTGGCGAATGCAGGCGGCCCGTACGCGGCCATCGAAGGGATCGCGGTGAACTTCAACGGAAGCGCTTCCTCGGGTCCAACGGGACTGACACTGACGTATGCGTGGGACTTCGGCGATGGCACCACTGGAACTGGGGTAAGCCCCGCCCATACCTATACCGCTTGGGGGACATACACGGCCAAGTTGACGGTGACCGACAGCAACAACCTGGCGAATACGGCGACGGCGCAGGTGATTGTGCCGAACGGCAGGGCATATGCCAACCAGAAGGCGATCGCAGGGGCGCACGTGTACCTGATGGCGGCGAACACCACCGGCTATGGAGGGATGGGACTGGCGGCGTCCAGCGCAAATGCATCGGTGTCGCTGCTGAGCGCGGCGAAGACGGGCGAGTCCGACCAAGTGGGAGCGTATGCGCTGACGGGTGCGGACGGGAGCTTCTTTATCGCCGGGGATTACACCTGCACGCCGGGGAGCCAGGTGTACCTGTATGCGCTTGGAGGTTCGAACGGCGCGGGGACGAACACCGCGACCGGGCTGCTGGCCGCGCTGGGCGCGTGTCCGAGCGGTGGGACTTTTGCCGCGACGCCGTACGTGGTGATGAACGAGGTGTCAACGATTGCGACGGCGTATGCGTTTGCGGGATTCGCGACCGATGCGACGCATGTGGGGAGTTCGGGGACGGCGCTGGCGGAGACCGGCATTGCCAATTCGTTTGCCAATGCGGGGAACCTGGAGACGCTGGGTACAGGCTTGGCGTTGGCGACGACTCCGGCGGGCAACGGGACGGTGCCGCAGGCGGAGATTAATACTCTGGCGAATATTCTGGCGGACTGTACGAGCACGGGCGCCGCTTCGTCGAATGGATGCAGCCTGCTACTTGGTTATGCGCTGAGCGGCGGGGGGACGGGCTCGACGCCGACGGATACGGCGACGGCGGCGATTAATGTTGCGCATAATCCAGGAGTGAATATTGCGACTTTGTATGCGCTTCCGTCTTCGACGCCGCCGTTTGCATCCGCGCTGACTGCACAGCCGAATGACTTTACGGTTGGCATCGCCTATACCGGCATCGGGCCTTATGGGGTTGTGAGCATCAGCATCGACGGCTCCGGGAATGTCTGGGCCGATTACTCGTCGGCCGACTCCCTCATCAAACTCAGTCCCTCGGGTGCGGCTCTCTCCGGCCCCAACGGATATCCGGCAGGCGGCCTTAACAACAGCAACTATGGAGTCGCCATCGACCGCTCTGGCAATGTCTGGGCCGCCAACAACCAAGGCAGCGTCAGCGAATTTGCTCCCTCCGGTACGGTGATCTCCGGCTCCGGCGGTTACACCGGCGGCGGCCTGTCTTACCCCTACAGCCTCGCCATTGATGGCTCCGGCAATGTCTGGGTGGTCAATAGCACCCACCTCAGCGAACTCAGCTCTTCGGGCACTGCGATCTCGCCCGCCGCTGGCTTCGCCGGTGGCGGATTGAATATGTATCCCGGTAGTCTCGCCATCGACGGCTCGGGGAATGTGTGGGTAACAAACTCCTACAACAGCCTTGCCAAGTTCGGACCTTCCGGCGCGCCCATCTCCGGTTCAGGTGGCTATAGCGGTGGCGGATTGAGCGGGCCCATTAGTGTCGCCATCGACGGCGTGGGAAATGTGTGGATCACCAACACCACCCAGAGCGCAACCAGCAGCCTTGTTAAGCTATCCAGTTCCGGTTCAGTCCTATCCGGCGCCAACGGCTACACCGGCGGCGGGCTGAATGGGGCATATGGCATCGCCATTGATGGCTCCGGCAGTATCTGGACGACGAACGCCAACGGCAACAGTGTCAGCGGGTTCAGCTCTTCTGGCGTCGCGATGTCCGGTCCCAGCGGTTACATCCGCACCGGGTTGATTCGTCCCTTTGCCATCGCCCTCGACGGCTCCGGCAACCTATGGGCGGCAAGCCAGGGCGGCGGTATCATCGAGATCGTCGAGTTCATCGGTGTTGCGACGCCGGTGATTACGCCGATTGCGGCGGGGCTGCCAGCCACGCCGACGGCGGATGGGAGCAGCAAGCTGGGGACGCGGCCGTGATGTGGCGGCGGCGTCGACGGCGTTAGCCTGTTGACATTCAGATGGAGCGAAAGATGGGAATTGCCGGTCTGAAAAATGGGTCGGGCGATGGTGGCTGGCGAAGACAACCGCAGGTCCTTCGACTGCGGTCGCGATGCGACCTTCGCTCAGGATGACAACTTTGGTGGGCGCGGCCCCTCGACAAGCTCAGGGTAGGCTCTTCGACGAGCCCAGGGCAGTCCTTCGAATGCGACGAAGATGAACCATGCGGCGGGTGGCCGGGCTGGAGCGCGGAGGTGGTACGAACTACGGGGATTCTTCGCCTACGGCTCAGAATGACAAGTTCGAAAAGCATGGGCGGGGTTGGGGGGCGGAGGTGGTACGACTACGGGGATTCTTCGCCTACGGCTCAGAATGACAAGTTCGAAAAGCATGGGCGGGGGCGGGGGGCGGAGGTGGTACGACTACGGGATTTTTCGCCTACGGCTCAGAATGACAATTCGAAAAGCATGGGCGACGGCTCGGGGCAATGACGGGGACTTCAAAAAACATGCGGCCTACCGCTCACAATGGCATTTCAAAAAGCATGGCGGCCAGGGGGCATGAGATTCGTCTGAGTGCAGCGCTGCATCGCGATGAAATCTTCGCTCAGGCTGACAATTCTGCGGGTGCGAGAGCGATCCATTCGCTGAGAGCGACTGGCTGCGCTGGCGCGGGGGTCAGATGACGTGGAGGAGAAGGAGGATGAGGACGATGAGAAGCAGGAGGGAGATTCCTCCTCCGCCGTAGTAGCCAAGGCCGGGGCCCAAGCGGTATCCGCCGCCGCCGAACACGAGGATGAGGACGATGAGAAGGATGATGAGCATGAGGAACTCCGATCGGAACGATGGGCGTGCCGGTGGACCGACCGCCTCGACCGTTGGATGCAACGGGGTGGACAGAGGTTGGGGCGTGGCGTTGCTAAGGCAATTCCTGAGTTGCTGTGACCTTTTCATGTTCTGGGCAAGGTCGTCGCTCCCTGGGGGTCGCGCCGACTTGAGCGCAGTGACTTCGGGATACAGTTCCTCAGGAATTGCGATCGCGGCGTAAGAGGATTTCTTCGACGTGGAGGAGGTCGGCTTCGGTGTCGACGCCGATGGTGTCGAAGTCAGTGGGCTCGACGTAGATGCTGAGGCCGTTTTCGAGGAAGCGGAGCTGTTCGAGGCGCTCGGTGCGCTCGAGCTGGCTGGTGGGGAGCGTGGGGAAGCGGTTGAGGGCGGCGCGGCGGTAGGCGTAGAGGCCAATGTGCTTCCAGTGTTCGGGCTGGACCCAGGTCTCAGAAGCGAGACCTGGGGCACCCCCCGTTGTGGTTGGATTGAGGGCGGCGTCGCGGCGGTAGGGGATGGTGGCCCGGGAGAAGTACAGGGCGCGGCCGTCGGCGGCGGTGACGACTTTTACGGCGTTGGGATTGGCGATGTTCTCGGGCGTGCAGGGGACTTTGAGGGTGGTGACGTCGACGTGTGGGTGTGCGAAGGGACGAAGGAGCGCGGCGATGTGTTCGGGGCGGAGGAAGGGCTCGTCGCCCTGGATGTTGACGTAGATTTCGGCGTCGATGAGCTGGGCCACGGCGTGGATGCGGTCGGTGCCGCTGGGGAGATCGGGAGAGGTGAGCTGGGCGGGGACGTCGAGATCGCGGCAGAGAGCGGCGACTTCGTCGGAGTCGGTGGCGACGAGGAGTTGGTCGAGTTGCGGGCAGGCGCGGGCGGCGTCGACGACCCAGGCGAGGAGCGGACGGCCTGCGACCTGGCGGAGGACCTTGCGGGGCAGGCGGGTGGAGGCGAGGCGGGCGGGGATGACGCCGAGAGTGCGCAGAGGTTCGGGTTTCACTTCGCCCATGCTAAACCGTCGGCACCCTGGCCGGCGGAGATGAGTTGCTTGACCTTCCATTGGGTCAGGTCGATCTCGGCGACTTTGCCACTGGTGTTGCAGGAGACGTAGGCGGTGTGGCCGCCAGGTGGGATGAGGACTTCCTGCGGCGCGGCCGGGAGGGGGATGGTGCGGACGACGTCGAGCGTGGCGATGTTGACGACGGCGAGTTGCGGCGGCGTGGGGATGGCGACGAGGAGCGAGCGGCCGTCGGGCGTGGGCGCAGAGCCGTAGCCGAGGCCGGGAAGCGGGACGAAGGTTTTAATTTTGTTGGTCGCTGTGTCGATGACGGCGAGGCGCGGGGTGGTGTAGTCGGAGGTGAAGACGAGGCGGTCGTCGTTGGAGATGGAGATGCGCTGGACTTCCTTGGCGATGGGGATAACGGCGATGGTCTTGCGCGCGGCCATGTCGAGGACGGAGACGGAGCCGGGGCCGACGTTGGCGGTGTAGCCGCGGCGGGCGTCGTGAGAGAGCGCGAGCATGTGGGACTGTGGAGCGCCGGTGGGGACGGTGCCGACGATGTGGAGGGTTTTGGGATCGATGATGGTGACGGTGTTGTCGAGTTCGGTGGTGATGTAGAGGAGGCCGGTGGCGGGCGAGAGGGTGGGCTGGTGCGGGCGGACGCCGTGGCCGAAGTCGACGGTGCCGGTGATTTTGCGCGAAGGCAGGTCGATGACGAGCATTTGGCGGCCATCGATGCCGGGCTTGCCGACGCCGGTGCTGCCGTAGATGGGCAGGAAGGCGGTGCGGCCGTCGGCGGAGGCGGCGATCTCGTGGCCGTGGACGCCGGGAAGGTTTTCCGCGATGGTAGCGACCTGCTGACCGGTGGCGGGCGAGACGATGCTGACGGTGGCGTCACCCTGGTTGACGACCAGGAGCGATTGGCTCCGGAGCTGGGCCGCACTGAGGGAAAGCGCTGCGAGGCAGAACGCGAGACGCGGAAGGTTCTGGAAGGTATGCATGCGCATAGGGTGGAACTATAGCGTGTTTAGGCGTGCCCGTCGAGCCGCGCATGGTTGCCGTGGGCGCTGCGGGCCCGCGGCTATTTTCTGTCCAGCATGGTGTCGATGCGTTGCTCCTTTCCTTCCGCGTAGCCGGTGAGGAAGGCGATGGGCAGGCCGATTGCAAGTACGCAAAAGAGAAACATCGCCACGGGCGTTATCCAGGGTGGGAGGATCATGAAGTCAACCTGGCGTTCGTTGCCTGGGCCGGGGAGCGTCAGGATCCAGGGGAGGAGGAAAAACACGAGGAATACGAGGAATGTGGACGCCGCTGCCGGGAGAATGCGGCGGAAGTGGGTTGGCGAGGGATTGGGCATGGGCGGTGTTTGGGCGGTCTGCGTGCGGCCGCGCGAGCGGCTTCACTCGTCTGGGTGTTTCACGTATCATAACTAAGGAGTGGGCGAAGTTGCGGCTTATGTGCCGGAGAGGCCGCGAATGGGTCCGGGCACGCTTCCTGCCTGATTGGCAACCCTTTCACCCCAGGCGGTGTAGCTCAGATGGTTAGAGCGACGGACTCATAACCCGTAGGTCGGCAGTTCGATTCTGCCCGCCGCCACCAAAAAGATCACACTCTACGCGGGAACCTCAGAATCCGATGCTCTGGTGGTTGCGGATGGGTGTCGCCCCGAAGCGGGCCTGCGCTTCGATTTCCGGTTGAGACGGTCCTTCTGGGGGCATATACCAGGGCTGAGTTTGAAATAGGCCCCTCAAGAACGTCTGCTAAATTAGACGTGTGAGGGGGATGCGATCACTCGCAGAGGGACTTCAGCCGTTGTTCTGGCCGTCTCGGTTCCCCGGATTTGTTTTCCAGCATTTGTGCCCAACTGAGGGCGCCGCAGCTTATTCGCTGCCGGGAGTTGCATTCCCTCACTTCTGGCCCTAGAGGGACCAAGGTATGTCAGCTCTTCCGGATTCCGAAGTTGTTTTGCCGGTCTCACATTTAAGACGACTTTCGCCGGCGCAATATGCAGCGCTTGCAACTTCGGCCGCCGTGCTTGGGCTCACGACGATCTGGCCCTCCATTCTCTCTCTTTGGACAATGTGGCTGACCGACGCGCTGAAGTCGATTGGAATGATCATCCCGGCGGTGAGCCTGGTTCTCATCCTGAGGGCATGGCGCAACCTGGGCTGGGAAGCAGAGGGAACATGGTGGGGCCTGCCCATTCTTCTGGTCACGATTGCGGCAGCGTGGATGCAGCAGCGTGCGGTTCTTCTATTTGTGATCTCGCCTCGCTGGGCTACCCCGTTGCCTCCTCCGTCGCTGGAGCTTCTGGCCTACGGTTCGGGAGTGGTCCTGCTGTTTGGCGGCACGCGACTGTACCGAGCCGCGTTGTTTCCCATCCTGCTGCTTTGGTTCGCGAACCCCGTCCCTCACGTGTTTAGCTTGTGGGTTGATTTGCCGTTGCAGAGTGCCTCCGCCTATATCGCGCGCGCCTTTGCAATGCACCTGGGGCAACAATTGACACCGGATCACCTTCGGCTCATGTTCACGCCCGACTTCGGCATGTTCATCGCTCCCGGATGCAATGGCATTCGCGGTTCGCTGACCATGGGCTTCATCGCTCTTATCGCCGGCTATATCTATCGATTCCGCTGGTACATTAACGCCAGCGTCGTAATCGGGGCCGTCCTTTTGGGGTATGTGTTCAACCTGCTGCGGCTTTGCCTGCTGGTCCTGTATTACCTGGTCGCCCTGCACTTCACTTCGCTCCAGAACAAAGCGGAGAACGCCGATTACCTAATCGGTGCGTCGCTCTTTCTTCTGGCCACGATCCTTCTGTTTACCGCGATTCATCACCTGCGTGATACGCAGAAGCTGAAAGCGTCTGAAACAAAAGGGATTCCGATATGCGACGATGGCCAAGCCACCGGGCCGCGAATTCGCTACGCGCGGCTAGCCGCAATGACAGCGATCGCCGTTTTCGGCTGTGTGGAATTCGCACAAGCCCGAACCACCACCCCTCTGCCCAACGCCAGAGTCGCCGTTCTGGCACAGCAGCGATTTCCTCAGCGCGTCGGCACGTACACCCTGGTTCGGTCCTGGAACGAAGCTTTGGATACAGGGCCGGTGGTCTACGTTTGGGCGGAGTATGCGGCCGCCAATGGAGGTACACCGATTTCCCTGGGGGTGTCGCCCCTGCTGGGCTGGCAACACGACACACTGATCTGCCATGCCACGCGAGGCGAGCACCCTATCTGGCAAGGTGAAACGACAATTGCGACCGCCGACGCTGTTCCCATAAGCTTCAGTTCAGCCTTCTACAACGATGGCGTAACGCAGGACCTCGAGGCGTCCACGCAATGTGATGGAGACTCTTGCGGAGAGTTTTCCACTGAACGGACCCACCTAGGTTTTGTCTACAGCCGTCTTGATCCCGGGTCTCTGCTGAGCCAGGGTGTGCAGCAGTCAGTCCCCATACTGGTGCGCGCGGAGACTCTGGACATGACGCTGTCCCCTGAAGCCGCCCGTCAGCAATTGACTCAGGACCTGCGCACCTTTCTGACGTCCATGAAAATGTACGATCTAGCCAAACCCTACACCCCATAGGGCCAGCCGCGTCTTATCTCGCCGTGACATTCAGCGTCATTGCACCTGGTGTGATCGTGGCCGCGGTCTGATTGCAGACTGACCAATTCACCGCGTTCGCAGTCGGCCACAGGGTGACGCTTAGACCTCCGTGTGCGCCCCATCCGTTTGCTGCATTTGGATTAGCCGCAAACGTCTCCGTGAAGGCGGTAGCGGTGGTGACTCCGTCCATCGCAGTGGTCACTGGAACGGTGCAGGAGTTTGCTGCAAGTGGCCAAATCGGCAACTTGACCTGGATCCCATGCTGGCTTGTCGCGTCGTTGGATGCAGCGAATGCCCGATTCCACGGCGGTGGTGAAGGCGCTCCCGAATTGCCATAGTTTCCACTTCCGAAGGTCCCTGTGCCCGCATCCGTGGAAGACGAATCGATGTAGTTGTTGTCAAACTCATTTCCAATCGCGCGCGGCTGGACCGCGTAGATGCCGACACTTTGCTCAAATTTATTGCTCCAGCCATAGATCTTCAGCACCTGAGAGTTAGACGCCAGGTTGAGAAAGGTATTGTGTTCTCCGTGGATCTCGCTGGGGATGCTCCTGATGTCGCCTTCCTCAATCAGTACGTCATTGAAAGCATTTCCGATCGCGTTACAACCTGGATGCAGGCTGCATGCCTGATAGAGTTGCTGTCCGTTTCCTGAGAGTTGTCCGTTGTTGACGGTTATCAATTCTGCTTGCGCAAGGTTGAGGCCAATGTGGGTGCAACCCACCGCTACCGGAGAGGTGAGTGTGAACTGGCTGGATGGCGCGTAGCCATCAAGCCAGGGAGCAGCCCCGAAGGTAATTCCATTGACGCAGGGGGATGCACCGGGCGGATTGAATTCCGAGTTGAAAACAGTCAAGTTTCTCAGATCATGGATCCCATTCCAGAAGTCTCCCTGAAAGGACGAAACAGAGCCGCCCATGAAAGCTACGTTGTCTATATCCCCGGGTTGTATGCGGATTCCGTGAAAGGCGTAGCTGGCATAGGCATTTGCCGCGATACCGAGGTTTGATATGTCGACTCCGGTGAACCTGACTGGTGAGGCCTCACCAGCGTGAATCGCCGCATCTACCCTCGAGGTTCCAAGATAGATAATGTAAGACTTTGAGAAGTGTTCTCCGCGTAGACACAATGTCTTCGCCTGGTTGATCCAGTCGAGCTCGGCGGTGATTTTATACGCGCCAGCGGGAAAATAAAGACACCGTCCCGAATCCGCCATAGAAGTGAAGGCCTTCTGAAGTGCCGCCGTATCATCGCTAACTCCATCGCCGACGGCGCCAAACCGCTTCACGCTGATTCCCGCCGGGTAGTCGTCTGTCTGCGACTGAATGCCGATGGCCGCGCCCGCATTACCCTTCGTGGCAATTGGCGTTTGGGCGCAGGCAGAAGCGACCAGGAAGAAACCAGCGATGAAGGCGAAGACCGATTTCCCGACGATGCTCATGTGCGTCCTTGTCTGTGGCGGAAGCAGATTTTTCCTCACTGACCATGGCTGCGCTCCGGATACAGGGTGAGCTGGAACGTAGCCACCGTGTCGGTCTGTTCTCCGGGTTGGTAGATCGGCGCCTTCCACCACTCGTGCTGGAGTTCCCCGGAAAGCTCCAGATTGTTCTGAATCCGCTTGACGACGTGAATGTCGAAGCTATTCTGGCTGGTGCCGGAAGGGACGAAGTCTTTGGCAACCTTCTTGTGTTGGAACGACACCTGCACGAGTTCGCGCGGGGACAAGTGGTACGTCAACCAGGCCTGGCCCCCTTTTCCTTCGCGGCCCATGGCGTCTCCCATGATGAAGCCCTTGTTGGTGTATCCCTGCACCTGAACCTGTTCGTGATACATATAGACGCCGCCCACGCTGTTTGGGGTCTCGGGGTCGGTGTTGACTCCTTCGACCCTTAGATCGAGCCTCTGAATTCCAGGAAAGCGTGACAAATATACTCCCGGCCGCACTGCCGCATGACGTGGAGCATCCACCGGGCTGACGTCATCGTGGATCATGGAATCCGAATACAGAGTCAGCCAATGATTGAGCCAGGGAAGTCGCCAACTGAAGTCAAACGAAGCGAAGCGGGCTCCAGGATCCTGCCGAGAAAGCTTTATTGCCTGGGTAACGTTGGTCGTACTGAAAAAACTCCGGAGAAAGGACTTGATGGTGATCGGTTCGTGTCCCTCGCCGCCCCAGATGACGGACCGTTCAAATCCAAGCTCGACGTTAGAGGTGGGCTTGAAGTTGATTTTCTCCACATGCAACCAAGGATCGTTGGGATCTGTGTGCCCCTTCAGGCTGCCAACAAAGAAGTCGTACCGGAACGGCCCGGTCAGTTGCGAAAGCAAAGGAATATACAACGGCTCCGTACGGTCAATCTGAAACGCATAGATGTTCTCCGCATTGTTGCTGTACATAAAGGCGCCACCGACCGTGGGCGCAAGCCAGTGATCGCTTTTGCCGAACGAAATCTGGTGGTTGAGAATACGATATGAGAGGTTCGCCTCGAGAATGCGGAAATCATTGGCTGTGGCAACGGGTCCGGCAGGGACGGTTGCATACACTGGCGTCGTCGCATAGGTATACACAGAGCCACTGGGGTTGTCGATGTTGGCAAGGATCCCGACAAGGGTTGGTGAATAGCCCGCGGCATTGGGCGCATGTTGATATTCCCCGCGCGCGTATAGGCTGAAACGGCCAAACTCCGCGCTGCCAGCCACGCCATCGACGGTATTGAGGCCGGGCTGGTAGGGCCGGCCGTAGTCATTGACGATAGTCTGTCCCAGATGATAGCTGTCGCGTAAGGTCAAACCGGAGATGCCCTGGAGACGGGTATAAACGGTCTCACATCCGTAGGAGAGGCCACGGGCATCTTCGTCTTCATCGCCAAATTCGCGTTGCAGCGCGGCGAGAATCTCGAATGCCTGGGGATTGCTCTGGATGCTCCCCTGTTGCGAGGTTTCGTCGAGCATCCGCTGAATGCTTCGCCTGGTCCAGGGCCGCAATCCTAAGAATGCAGTGTCGAGGAACCCAAGGCCATGCAATCTGTCCAGGGCGGGGTACACCCAACTGTCTATCGGGACATCGATATCGGCTGGCCGGGCGCTCTCGGGGCCGGTCTTACATGGGGGAACCCAGACTGCACCCACGCCGCCTGCACCAGGCATGCGAACATTACAGCCGCGGCCAGCGCCGACGCCCTTAGCGAGGGCACGCGTCGCTGGCCAGACACCCTTTGAGCCAGGTCAGGAAGCATCTCAGCGAGTCACATTCGCCTGCGTTTGCAGGGGGCTCGGGGCCGTCTCATTTGGAGCGAGAGAAGCACGAAGGGCCCGGAGACGCTCGCGCACCAAGACCCAGGCACTCCCTGCGAAAAGCCCAATAAGCAAACCGCCAAGGATAAAGTAGCGTCTCTTCGGGGAAGACTTTGCATCAGGATACGAAGCCGAGTCGAGCACTTGCAGGACTGGAGCATCATGCGCCTCGTCCAGGCGCGCCGCCTCGTACTGTTTCGATAGTATGTCGAAGAGCGCTTCGTGATACTTCACTTCACGTTCTTTGCGGACATAATCCAATTGGAGTTCCGGGACCTTGGAAATCGGAATAGCCTCTGTTGACGCCCGATCACTCCCTTTTTGCAGACGGGACAGTTGACTTTGCAAGTCAGCGATCTCGCTGCGCAGCCGAATCACGTCGGGGTTCTGTTCCGTGGAGGAATCGCGGAGGGCGGCGAGTTGCACTTGCCGGCTGGCGAGTTGGGCCTGAGTCTCGGCAATGGTCCTGATTTCAGCTTCTGTTTGACCACTGGGCGCGATCAGGCCCGACTGTTCTTCGGTTTTCGTCAACTCGACTTCGGCATCCTCCAGATCGTTCTTCTCCTTTTCGAGCTGCTGACCGAAAAACAGACGGCGTTGCGAGGATTGGTTGAGTGCCAATCCCCATTCGTTTCGCGTAAGGAATCCATATAGGCGTTTGCAATGTCGCGAGCGCGCTCGGGGCTCTCATCGGACACGGTGAGTGTGACAATGGTCGACTTCGGATCCACGGTAACGTTGGTATATGAGGCGAGATCCTTTTCCGCAAGGCTCTCCTTTGTGACCTTATATTCGTGCATGAGGTCGAACCGGGCGACTAGTTCACTGGCGACGGACCGACTCGCCAGGATTCCAGCGTAGAGATCGCCCGAGGTCTTTCCATTGCCAAGAAGATCGCTCGCTCCTAATGTGGAAAGTTGACCGGCGACCAGGCCCGCGAGCGAACTGCCGCTGGTGAGAGCTGGCGGAATGAACGACACGGTTGAGGTATAGCGCTTGGGGAGGATGAATGCAACGACCGTGGCAATTGCGAGAATTACCAAAGTCACCCGGAAGATGAACCACCGCTCCCGACGAAGCGTACGGAATACTGCTACGAGGTCTATGGAATCATCGTCCTCTTCCATAGGCACCGCTCGCTTTGAAGAGAACCTCACTACATCCATTTGATCCGGTTCGTATTCAACCATTGCTTTCCTTCAGACCTCGTTATATAGTTTAGTTAACCCTGCAATCCAAGCACCCGGTCAGTGCCCGTGGGGGATCACAAGGGGGCCGCTGAATCGGTCGCACACCACCTTAGCCCCCATTCTACGCAAACGCCCGCCTCGCTTCAGATATTGGGTGTTTTCGGGCGATCTCGTCGAATTCCTTTCCAGCCGTGCAATCCTTGGCGCGGAAAACATATCGGCCAGGAAGCGATCCGGACTTTTGAATTCCACGCGAATTTACGGGTTTATAGAGACCAAATTATCTACCACGTCCCAGCCTGCGGGAAAAAGATCGGGATAATAAGAGTCCTGCGTGTTGAACCAATACTTAGGCGCCAGGACGATTTTGTTTGGATCGGGATTCATCCAGGCACCCCACCAAGAGAAAGTGCTGTTCGCAATCACGTGATGTTTGCAGCAAGACATCAGCCACAGTTCCTCAAAGGCGCTGAGGGGGGTGTTTCCCTGCACCCAAAGGCTGACTCGTTCGCCATCCATCGCCGCTTGTGCTGCGGAGAGATCATCGGAAAAGACAACCAGCTCGGCCTCCGGAAACACTGCTCGTATGCGTGCGATAGCCTCGCGGTAATACGATTTGCGCAGGACCCAGGTGACCTGCTTGCCATTGGTTAAATCTGGTAGAAGTATGTAGGGCATAGTCCCCGATTCGTATATGCACAGACACCGGGCAGTTGAGCGCGCGGATTGCCTCCCCATATTCCAAGTTCCGCTGCTGCGGCTGGCTTTGGAGTCGTAATAATCCCTTAGCCGATCAGCAATCGCTTCAGCATACCCCGCGGCCTGCCAAAACCCTGTTAGGTATATGGCGCGAGCTTGTACCTGGTCAAGAAGCGTGGGCCAGAATTGATTGGTCGACGGCTCTTCAATCAATTGCGTTCTGGCAATATCGCGAAACGCATTCCGGATAGAGCGAAACGCGAGTTTCGGCGAGGTATAAAATCGGTCGACGAATGCAGCCGGGCGACTCTTGACCTCGAAAGAAAAGTTGTCTAGTCGAAAAGGCCGAGCAAATCCCTTGAGCAGAGGCGTCCGGCGAGCCAGGCGGACGCAAGATTTGAGCGGCACGGAAGCGCGTTGAGCAAAGTACAAGCCCGCAGCGTATTGAAAGATCTGGTTTCCCAATCCGCCATTACAACGGACGATCAAGCGTTGCAGCGTAGTACCTTGCATTACTTCACTCCCAATAGCCCTGCGCAGGCCTGCGATGGCCGCTACTTCTTTCGCAATTGGAACAACCAAACAAGCGACAAAGACTTCAACATCATGAGCAGTATCTTTCGCTGTGATTTCATAAACGGGCAAAGCACAAAGACCCAGGCACTGTATGAGATCAATGTTGCATAAGCTGAACCTACAATGCCAAAGCGGGGAATTAGCACAAGGTTCAGGATTACATTCACCGCTGCTCCAAAGACATTTTAATTGAACATCGTCTTTGTGCGATTCTCCAGCAACATCCAGTTCCCCAGCCTCCGGCAATGGGAATCAGGACCCCGCCCCATACCAAAATTCTGAGTACGCCAGCAGAGCCAGTGTAGACCGCCCATAGAGCAGCCTGGTTAGAAGCCTGCCGCAATGGTAATGAGCAAGGCAAATACAATCCCAATAAGCGCCTGAACGTTACAAAACTTCTGTAGCCTGTCATAGTAGAGCGCATCGCTTGTTTTCTTGCTCTTTACAAGCAATGGCAAAAAGGAGCTGGTAAGTGCAAAAGGAATAAAGTACCAAACCTCTGAAATTCGTGCGGCCGCCGAATAAATCCCTACCTGCTTGTCGTTCAGCATCTGGCCAATCAGGACCTGGTCGATTCGGACGGAAATCATAACAGAAATACCACTTAGAATCAGCGGCCAGCTATCTCGGAGCAGATCGCGCATTACACCGAGTTTCGGCCGCCATAGCGCCACATTGAGATTTCTTGACCGATAGACGATGAGCAAGAAGACGGAGGCGAGTACAAATTCGCCTAGTCCAGCCCATACAAAAGCGATTAGTGACGCTGTGGCCAGCAGCAATCCTACCTTCACCATGGCCATCAACAAAAAGGCGGCGTTGGTTGCGTAGACTGTGTATCTGGACTGGACTCTCGATTGAAAGTAAAGGTCGATGACATTCAGCGATTGAAAAATAAACTGGCCCGCAGTGATCGCGACGACCCAGATGATAAGCGTCTCGCCATGCCGCAACATGAAGATGCTGCCCACCACAAGGACAAAACTGATGAGCGCGGCGAAGACCCTCAAAACGAAGGCGCTGCCCAGGACTTCATCTCTCTTCTCAGGAGAGTGAGCCAATTCCCGGACGACGATGCCATCCATTCCCAGGGTTGCAACTGCGCTGAAGAGCCCTGTGAGCGCGATGGCATAATTGAGGAGACCGAACTGCGCCGGTCCCAGATAGCGGGCTATCCAGAGACCGACAACCAGGCCCGATCCCAATCGGATGATTTTGTCCCAAAAGAGCCAGCTGCTATTGCCCAGAACCGACTGGAGAATATGTCGGTCAGCCAGCTTATCGCGCAGAAAGCGCGGCAGGATTTTCAAAAATGCGGAGTTCGTGCGAGGATCAGTCTCCAGGCCTAATATCGCGGCCGCTCCCAGCTCTGACTGACGTTCATTGGGATCAGCATTATGCAAGCTGGATACACCTTGAAACAAGAGACTTTGGGGAGCGACACCGATATGCATCAGGTGGCGCGGTATTTGAGGCGGTGGTACTCCGGCTTATTTTGGAAGCTGACGTCAATAGGTGGTCTTGACTGGCCGGGCCGGGTGAATCCGGATTATGTCGTTGGCGACCGAGAAGTCATAGTCGGGACGCCGCGCCTCGCACAGCACGTGCAGGTCATCGATTGTCGGATAATCCTTCGTCCCATCCAAGAGCCTGGCATCGTCGATGAGGATGACATGGTCCTTGCAGGGATGATCTAAAACGGTTCGCAATTCCTTGAGAATCGGCGTGTCCATATCGCCCTGGGCAGTGGGACCACCGGAGTAATGGCCGTCCAGCCAAAAGAGGCACGGTTGGGAAATCCCGCTTAGAACCTGGGACAGCAACTGGCCGCTGTCGCCCTGCAAAATTTGGATATGTGGGTTAGATCGAAAGCGGTGTTGAGCCTTGGCCGCGAGTTCAGAACTCAATTCGATGGAATAGACTTTCTTGAAGCGGCTTTTCAAACCGTAGATGGCATCGCCCTGGAAGGTTCCCGTTTCGATTAGAATTTCTAAGTTGAAGGCTGACCCATATTCAGCGAGGGTAGCTCGCTTAACGCCATGCGGTGGAGGCACAGGCTTGCCTGCAGCCATCCAGCGGCGATCGCGGTTCTTGTTCTGCTCCTTTCGCGAAGATCCAACACGAATGTATCGGAGAACACTTTGCGAAGCAGCCGTTTCGAGGTGGTGAGCATTATCGGGCTTTAGAATAACAGCGAGAAATTACCTTGTCCAGGTGGGTGAGACTGTCGGCTGAGCATCGGTTGGGTCATCGCTGAGATCGCGTTTTGTTGAACATCCATCTGCGCTGGCGTTCCTTTGTCTGACAAGACAACTCGTCCTACTAGGCTTTCGTGAATTCAAAAAGCCCACAGGCGAAATTGCTCGCGGGCATAAGGTCAGGAGTGGTATCCAGATAGAGAGCATTGTCATCGCCCACATAGGAAAACGACTCAAGACGCAAACCCGAGAACCTATCAAGAATCGTGTTCGGATTGAAAACGCGGTGTGCGTCGAATTCAACTCTTTCCTTCCCGAGGGGCACAGAAAAATAGAGGCGTCCGCCCGGAGTGAGCACCCTCGCGAGTGATCCCATAAATCTGAAGCAGGCTTGAGGATCGACCGGATCGGAATACCGTCCGAGCCCAAAATGCTCTGCCACGTGAAGACTGGATAAGGACGCGATGCTGTTCGATGGTACCGTGGACAACTTCGTCGCGTCGTCCTGAAGAAGGGTGAAGCCCTTCGATATTGCTGACCAGCGGACGAATGTCCACGATGGTCACAGGCATGAACGTCAATAAGTGCGCGATAAAGCCATCGACGCGGGACCCGATATCGAGGTGCGCTCCTGGGCGGCGCTCATAGATTCTCTTCGCTGCCCACAAATCCTGATGGAAGTAGTGTCCGCCGGCTGACCCCGCACTGGCATAGCGGTCTGTAGAGCATCGGCGTGGCATAGCGCAGTCCGATTTGAAAGGTGGGAGGGGGACCGAGCCTGCTGTAGCGTAGCCAGTCCGCAATGTAGGCCGGAGTTCCTCTCAAACTATTGAACAATACCCTCGGATCAAACCCGGTGATGGGGATTTGTCTGCTGAGAATGACACTAACGATGCTTCGCAGGCGCTTCAAGTCTGGCCCTTCGGCTGTTCGCCTGAAGCCCTCGCGACCAGCTCCGGAAGATGTTTGGACTATGCCTCGATGATAGCAGAAACCAGTGCCCGGAGCCCGATGCGGAACGACGACCAAGCCTTTTTTTTTTTTTTTTTTTTTTTTTTTTTTTTTTTTTTTTTTTTTTTTTTTTTTTTTTTTTTTTTTTTTTTTTTTTTTTTTTTTTTTTTTTTTTTTTTTTTTTTTTTTTTTTTTTTTTTTTTTTTTTTTTTTTTTTTTTTTTTTTTTTTTTTTTTTTTTTTTTTTTTTTTTTTTTTTTTTTTTTTTTTTTTTTTTTTTTTTTTTTTTTTTTTTTTTTTTTTTTTTTTTTTTTTTTTTTTTTTTTTTTTTTTTTTTTTTTTTTTTTTTTTTTTTTTTTTTTTTTTTTTTTTTTTTTTTTTTTTTTTTTTTTTTTTTTTTTTTTTTTTTTTTTTTTTTTTTTTTTTTTTTTTTTTTTTTTTTTTTTTTTTTTTTTTTTTTTTTTTTTTTTTTTTTTTTTTTTTTTTTTTTTTTTTTTTTTTTTTTTTTTTTTTTTTTTTTTTTTTTTTTTTTTTTTTTTTTTTTTTTTTTTTTTTTTTTTTTTTTTTTTTTTTTTTTTTTTTTTTTTTTTTTTTTTTTTTTTTTTTTTTTTTTTTTTTTTTTTTTTTTTTTTTTTTTTTTTTTTTTTTTTTTTTTTTTTTTTTTTTTTTTTTTTTTTTTTTTTTTTTTTTTTTTTTTTTTTTTTTTTTTTTTTTTTTTTTTTTTTTTTTTTTTTTTTTTTTTTTTTTTTTTTTTTTTTTTTTTTTTTTTTTTTTTTTTTTTTTTTTTTTTTTTTTTTTTTTTTTTTTTTTTTTTTTTTTTTTTTTTTTTTTTTTTTTTTTTTTTTTTTTTTTTTTTTTTTTTTTTTTTTTTTTTTTTTTTTTTTTTTTTTTTTTTTTTTTTTTTTTTTTTTTTTTTTTTTTTTTTTTTTTTTTTTTTTTTTTTTTTTTTTTTTTTTTTTTTTTTTTTTTTTTTTTTTTTTTTTTTTTTTTTTTTTTTTTTTTTTTTTTTTTTTTTTTTTTTTTTTTTTTTTTTTTTTTTTTTTTTTTTTTTTTTTTTTTTTTTTTTTTTTTTTTTTTTTTTTTTTTTTTTTTTTTTTTTTTTTTTTTTTTTTTTTTTTTTTTTTTTTTTTTTTTTTTTTTTTTTTTTTTTTTTTTTTTTTTTTTTTTTTTTTTTTTTTTTTTTTTTTTTTTTTTTTTTTTTTTTTTTTTTTTTTTTTTTTTTCCCCCAAAATATTTTTAGTATCCCCAAACATAGGAAAACGGGTTCTAAAATCGATGGGCCGAAAATGCCTGGTTGACCAAGAAATCATTTCTCTCCCGGTCGTTTCATCACGCTAGAGTCTAGAACACACGCTGGCTCAGATCCGCTTCCCGCTCCGTTTTTGAGCTGTGGAGAATTCGCGCTTTAGCCTGCGAATTGCCCGTTGCCGAAAATCCGGGGTGCGGCTACCGCTCAACCTGCCATCAAGTTCGTCCAACTCGCGAAGTGCAGTCATCGCCGGCGGATGAACCAGTGGAAAGGACAGCGTCCCCGGCTTAGCCCCCGGGGCGTCCTGCTCCAGAAGAGTATGTGTAGCGTCGGCGCCGAAACCGATATTTTCGATCAGATTGATTCGCGGCACCACTGCCAAGCTGTGATGGATGAGATTGGTGTAAAACCACTGATAATCCCAAGTGCTAGGCCCTGTGTGCTGATGCATTTGATCGAAGATGTGGGTCCAGAACCGTCGCTGTTCCGGCCGGGCGAAGTACTCCCGCATTAGGCCGGCAGTCTTGATGGCAGGCCAGTCCCTCAGGTGCTCGTCATAGCGAACCCATGATCGACGCCACGTAGCCCATCCCCAGCAGTGTGAGAGCCGGGAGTAGTAGTAGCTCCAGTCCATCTGAAAATGATCCTGAACGACGTTGAACCCGGTACCATCGAGATGCGTGAGTCATCGCGAAAACGTTCGAGCATCTCTCGCAGAAACGAAAGAAGGAGAGTCGGGAAGGATGTCGTCTTCCAGAATGATTGCCTCTTCCACCTGCTCAAATGCCCAGTTGAGACCGCTGATAGGACGTTTGCCGCAACCCAGGTTGACATCCGAGAAGTTGGTGAGAACTTCACAGGGCCAATCCACCTGTGTGGCAATCTGCCAACTTTTGCGCATAATGCGGCCTCTCCCGGCTTGTTGGGGCGCGGGCCATCCGCAACGACCAGCAAACATGGCGGGCGTGCCTGGGCAATGCGACGGAAAACAGCCTCGGTGTGTTGGGGCCGGTTGAAAACAATGAAGACGACGGGCGTTTTGCACTGTGAAGTGTCCAATGTGATCCGTGAAGAGCCTGACACTTTGAGCTTGCCTTATTGTACGCAAAACGCTGTTTGCGGAAGCGGCAGATCGGGGCTTGCCAGGGCGTCGAAGAGATGTGCGATTCACATGGAATCAACTTCAACTGCAGCGGCAATCCGATCATGCTTGACGCCGCCGAAATTGCCGGTGAAACGATGGTGTACCTAAGCGATGCCCAGGCCCGTCTCGGACCTGGGCAAAATCGCGTGGGCAAAGAATCTGGCGGTTGGGCAACCGGGCGAATCGGGATATCAACTCATTGGCGTTTGCCGCGCAATGGATCGAACCTATAATAAACGCAAGACCTATGAGAATGACTGAGACCGGTAGATGAGAATTGCGTTTGACTATCAGGTATTCGGCTTCCAGCCGTATGGCGGCGTTTCCCGGTATTTCATGAGCTATCGAGAGAACTTGCACTAACCCGGAAATCAAGTCGCGATCATCGCGCCTCTTTACGTCAACCGCTATCTCCCCCATCCCCCGCAAAACGTCCATCTAATGGGCATCTCGGTACCCGCGCTGCCTAAGACTCCTCGATTCTACCGGGCAGCCAATCCAATGCTTGCCTGGCCGGCACTCAGGAGCTTTCGGCCTGACATCGTTCACGAGACTTATTATTCATCAAGGCGATTAGCTCCGGCTAATGCGAAGGTTGTGCTGACGGTCTATGACATGATCCATGAAAGATTTCCCGGCCAATATTCAAAACGAGACAGCACACGACGAGACAAGGCCCTTTCTGTGGCGCGGGCGGACCATGTGATTTGCATCTCCGAGCAAACTCGGAAGGACGTTCTCGACATCCTGAACGCGGATCCATCGCGAGTCTCCGTAATCCACCTCGGATTCAACTTAATGAACAGAGCTAAAGAAGCCCTTGATGACGCCCCCCACAGGCGCCCGTTTCTCCTCTACGTCGGGCAGCGCGATGGGTACAAAAACTTTGAGGGGTTGCTTCATGCGTACGCTTCTTCCAGCTCCTTGCACACTGAATTCGACGTAGTCTGCTTCGGAGGGGGAAAGTTCAGTTCAGCGGAGGAATCTACTTTTCAACGGCTTGCTCTTTCCGACCGAATTCGTCATATCGCGGGCGATGATTCTGTGTTGGCCAAGGTTTACAGTTCTGCCCGGGCGTTCCTATATCCTTCCCTGTATGAACGTTTGCGTATCCCCCGCTGGAAGCTATGAGCTTTGATTGTCCGGTGGTTTGCAGCAACACGAGTTCTCTCCCGGAGGTCGTTGCGGACGCGGCCGAAATGTTCGACCCTTCTGACGTAGACTCGATGCGCGGGGCGATTGAACGGGTGGCTGGGACGATGCGGGCGCGATGTTTTGATCGCCGTGGCCGCGAGCGCATCAAGCAGTTCTCATGGGAGCGATGTGCGAAGGAGACGATGGACGTTTACTCCAAGGTGATGCAATGAAGGCTCTGATTTGTGGAGTTGGCGGGCAGGACGGCGCATACCTCGCGCAACTTCTGCTTGGCAAAGGCTACGAAGTAGTTGGGACCTCTCGCGATGCGATGACGGTGTCCTTCAGTTCCCTGCAGTATCTGGGCATATTGGATCAAGTCGAAACGGTGTCTATGGCCATCAACGATTTTCGCAGTGTCCTGCAGCGATTGAAGGATTTCATGCCCGACGAAGTGTACAACCTGGCGGGTCAGACCTCCGTAAGCCTCTCTTTTGAACAGCCCGTGGAAACCATGGAGAGCATCGCCGTTGCGACGCTCAACCTACTCGAGGCCATTCGTTTCGTCGACCACCCTATCCGGTTCTACAACGCCGGATCGAGCGAATGTTTTGGGGATACCGGCGATCATCCGGCCAATGAACTGACCCAATTTCG
This sequence comes from uncultured Acidobacteriaceae bacterium, assembly GCA_963764735.1. Lineage (GTDB taxonomy): Bacteria > Acidobacteriota > Terriglobia > Terriglobales > Acidobacteriaceae > Edaphobacter. The sequence goes on along the minus strand of CAVXTS010000002.1, from coordinate 1,069,495 downwards.
CCCGCGCAGCCCATACGCCGTTGCAAAGTCATCCGCTCACTGGATGGTCCACAATTACCGGGAAGCCTATGGGCTGTTCGCATGCACTGGGATTCTCTTCAACCATGAGTCGCCGCTTCGCCCAGCGCGCTTTGTGACCCAGAAAATTGTCCGCACAGCCGCACGCATTGCGTCCGGCAGCAAGGAGAAACTGGGCTTAGGCAACATTGAGATCCAACGGGACTGGGGCTGGGCGCCGGACTATGTCGAGGCCATGTGGCATATGCTCAATGTCGACGAGCCGGACGATTATGTGATTGCGACAGGACGCACTGTATCGCTCAAGTACTTCATAGAAAGAGCTTTTAGCCACTTCGGCCTGGTCTGGGAGGAGCATGTGAAAATCGACCAGTCGTTACTGCGTCCCACCGATATCATGATCGGGCGGGCCGACCATCAAAGGGCAGAATCGCGCTGGGCTGGTCTTCGCAGTTGATGTCGACGGCGTCATTGCTCGAATGTGCGATGCGGCGACGCGCAAGGGCGAATCTCCTTATAATCGAGATTGAAAGCCAATGCGCAAAATCGTAATGAAATCGTAGTCGCCTTCCCCGTCTTCCGTCATTGGACCGGCATGTGGAACTGTGTACCTTCAGCTCCTTGGTGCAGGTAACGTCGCTTCGTGCATCCTTGAAGCCAAACTCCCCTCTCAGCTTCAACTTAAGTGTGATTCCGTCCTGCCGCAAAAGGGACAACTATAGTCTGCCGCGGAGGACATCCCCACCTTTAGGTTGGCTGGACTCCCACCGACGGTTGGCTTCAACTGTGCGCACAAGAGGAGCGACATCATGCTATTCGGTCAATTTAGGACGCCGCTTATGGGCGCTTGCGCGCTTGCGCTCGTCTTCGTCCCCTTGGCTAAGGCGCAATCGACGCTGTTTAACTGGCCCGGGGGGTGTCAAGTCTACAACGTGCCGACGGCAAGCTGCCCGCCGGTGACATTTACCGGAGCGTGGGCCCCGGCGACTACCTACCAACTGAACCAGGTCGTGACCTATAGCGGGTCGCAGTATATCAGCATACAGAACTCGAACACAGGCCAGAACCCGGCGACGGCTACAGCCTATTGGGCACAGCCCTTCATTTCCGGGAATCCGACGGTGGGGCAGACGCTCACATGGAACGGATCGAGTTTTGGGCTGGCAGTGGCGGGAGCGGCGAACGTCAAGCTATTCGGCGCCACCGGGAACGGCACCACCGACGACACGGCGGCGATACAGAATGCCCTGGCGTTCATGGCCACGAACGGCGGCTGCATATACTTCCCGGCTGGCGTGTACAAAACCGCCGCTCAGTTGAACTGGAACAATATGCTCACGCCTTCCGGGACGGCAGCCGCCCCTCTCTGTCTCCGCGGCGACAGTGCGGTCACCTCATTGTCTACAGCGGGAGCGCCTCGGTGGATGCGGCGATCCACGTTGAGAATAATATGCCTCCCGAAACGCTTGCTGCCGTGGACATCACAAACCTCGGTATTGCCGCGAACATCAACGCCAAGTATGCGTTCCACGGTATCTCCGTGGGGCCGCCATCAAACATGGATAATGTGGCCTTCGCGGGCGGATGGTTCTCGTCGTTTGGCGGCAATGCATGGAACGGCTTAACCGACCTTAGGAACCTGTTTGTGGGCCCGCAGTCTTCAGCCCGGTGGGAGTGCCCGATTGTGTCAATGGGCTCACATTCGACAGCGGGCCGTCGTCGAATACCGGTACTACGATCCCGTCTTTCCAATTCGCCTTAACGATGCCGGCCGTTTCAGGCTGCGGCTTGGGCGCGACGCCAGGGGTCGGGTTAAACCTCCAACAGGCTTTCGGCGTTGTTATCAATGGCGGCCAGTTTTCCGGTAATCATCAGAACGTCTACCAGAACTGTACTTTGGGGCCGGTCCCAGTTTGCCAGGACATGGGCGTCACGTTCAACAACATACTTGACGAGGGCCCACAAGTTCCCACACAGATATTGGGCGATCGCCACCTTCTGAATGGGTATTACGCAGACAGTGCGCCCCCACAAGGAGGAGTGCAGATTGGCGGGGTTAACAACGTGGTTCTTGCCAGCCAAGGCGCCTTTCAGACCCTTGCGTCCCCCAGGTTCCTTGACTGCGTTTGGCACGGCCTTCCTGGCGAGCGTAATCTGGCCGGCGAGCTCAGACGCGGGCACAAATACCTACGGCGTCGGCAACATGGCGCTGGCGGGCGGGCTGGCCGGGCCGCCCTGGAACAGCATCGCTATGATCACAGGAAGCGTCATGCTGACAGGTAGCGTTAGCGGCTCGGACACCTTTACGCTGACCGGAGTGAGGGGCGTCCCCACGCCCTCGCTATGCAGCTTCACCCCGACGAATTCGATTGCGGCGGGAGTTCAGCCTTGGTACACAGTGGGCACCAACACCCTTACACTGAACTATCCAAGCGGAGTGGGATGGGGTGCCACGTACTCCGTAACGTGTAATTAAGGGAGGTCTGCGAGACGAGCCGGCTTGACGCAGCTGGTGGTCCTGGACATTCCTCATGCGACGCAGCGGTCCTAAAAAGCTCTGCTGAGATATGATGAATAGGGTACGGGGCATCAGAGGTCGTCATTCCATGAATGAGCTAAACGAAGGCAGGCCGAAAGACAGTGGCGTCTTGGCCACAAGGAGATTAAGTCTTTGCTGATGAGCAGGCTGATCTGCCCGCCGAAGTTTCGCTTCGCGCGGCGCGGACTATCGACGCAGGGACTGCGCATTCTGGATATTGGCTGCGGAAATGGTTCGCCTACCCTAACCAAGCGGTGGTTTCCAGATTGCCACTATTCGGGCGCAGATATTCAGCAATATAGCAATACTGACGCGGACCTTGCGGCAATTGACGTTTTTTATCCTCTCGGCATGAACGGTTCCGGTTACGACGCGATTCCGGACAACAGCTTTGACTTTGTCATCCTGAATCACGTTGTCGAACATATGCCAGCGCCGCTGCCGATTCTGACCAGCATCTGCTCCAAATTGAAACCGGGCGGTCGCATCTGGATTGCATTCCCGTCCATACGCAGCCTTTCGCTGCCTCAGGCAAAGGGATGCCTCCAGTTCTGCGACGACGACAGTCATATCTATGTTCCCGATGTTCGGGAGATTTCGAATATCCTCTTAGCCAACGGGGTGAAGATCCTCCACGCAGGCAGATCCAGAGATACGCTAAGAGCGCTGCTTGGAGCACTGCGTCTTCCCTGGGCCTTGTTGAATAGGCTTTTTACCGGCAAGCTCAGCGGAGGACTGTGGTATCTGCTTGGCTTTGAGGATCATGTATTCGGCCAGCGCAGACCGTCTTCGAACGAATCGAACTAGCCAGCCGATTGAAGGCGATCGAATGGCGGCAAAGCGTTTTATTCAGCGACATGCTTCGTTCGGTAGAATGCAATCGACGCACTTTGCCGGGGAACCAAAAGGCATCAACGCCTGGCTCCGCAACCACCTGGGCAAATGTTGCGCTATAAATGGACTTGTTCCTGGGGAGTCGCAATGCAAACTGTTCACGAGGCCATCTGCGGCGGAAAACGGATGCAGGGTGTCATCGCGCAGAGCATGCTGGGTCTTCCGCTGGTCACCGTGGTCACCGCAGTCTTCAATGGCCGGTCCTACATCGCGGAATGCCTCGAAAGCGTGCTGATGCAGGATTACACCAATATTGAGCACATCGTATTGGACGGTGGCTCAACCGACGGAACGCTCGATGTGCTGCGGGAATATGACGATCGAATTGCTCTTTGGAAGAGTGAACCGGACAAGGGCGTTTACGACGCGTGGAACAAAGCTCTCTCAGAAGCGCGCGGAGAATGGATCTGCTTCCTGGGCGCCGACGATGAGTTCCTTCCTGGAGCGGTCACTGCGTATATGACACTCGCCGCCAGGCAACCGGAGGCTGAGTATCTGAATTCGCGTGAGCGGTGGGTACATCCCAATGGCTACGAGCGAATCAGGGGCAGGCCTTGGACCTGGCCGGGTATCATGCGACAGATGTTCATGGCGCACGTCGGCAGCATGCATCGGCGCTCCTTGTTTGACCGCCTCGGCGCTTATGACCTCTCATTCGGCATGGCCGCCGACTACGAGTTGCTGCTGCGGGCGCGAGCCTCACTCAAGACCGCGCATACGTCCGCCATCACAGTAATGATGCGGGCAGGCGGCATGACCGATGACCGCGTCGCACTCGCCGATGCGACACGCGCCAAAATCCTCACTGGGGGCCGAAGCGTGATGTTGGCCCAGTTGGAACTTTGCATCGCAAACGCCAAATTCTTTCTCCGTCCGCTTCGCCGCGCCGTAGGCAGGATTGCGACGCGATGAACTCTGGTGGCGACCTTTGAATACCCTTCAGAAGTCGACTGCGCACACTTCGACCGCTGCTGCGACGGTCAGTGAGTGGCTGCGCAATTACCTCTATTATTCAACATTGATATACGTATTCAGCCTCCTCTGGATGGGTGCTTCTGGCATTGGCATCACTAAGATAATAGAGGTCAACCTCCTTCTGATGTGCCTAGTAGTAAAGGTCACACGTATTCCTCGATGGATGCTCTGGTTCGTACTCTACTTTTAACCCTGAGCCTTGTCATCGGGGTAGCCCGGGGCACGGACGCGTTACCCTGGTGCTACTTGCAATACCGGGGAACCGTTATTAGTCTTCTCTACTATTACTACTTCTTTAGGCTGATACACTTCGACTCCGACCGGGCATTCTACACCTACGCAAAGTTTGCCTTTTGGTTCGCTGTGATTGCACTTCCTCTATGGGCAGGTACGTGCATCGCCGCAGGCATGTACGTGCGCCTGAAGGGACTCGCCACCGAGCCTGCTCAGTTTTGCGTTCTGGTTCTGCCCGCTTACTACTGGTACGCGGACCGGTTCCTCACCTCTCGCAAGAATGCTGTCGAGGTTGCCGTTCTCAGCCTTGCCGTGGCTCTTTCGATGTCGTCTCTTGGTTACCTGAGCGTCGCATTCGGGATTGTGCTTCTTCTATCGGAGCGCAGGAGAGCGCTGCTCGTCGCTCCCTTCATAGCCTGCGCGTTGCTGGGGCTGACCTACGCGACGTCTCCTTACTTTCGATTGAGAGCCGATAAGACCCTTATCGCGGCCTACACGGGCGACTTGAGCACCACCCTAGGAGAATCCGGAACGCAAGACATCACCGGGAGCAGCCTCAGTGCCTACTCGCTTATCTCCAATGCGCTTGTCACGGCGGATGTGCTCAGAGAAAGCCCTCTGTTTGGGAATGGACTAGGGTCCCATCCTGTATCTCACGCGCGCTTTCTGGCTTACCTTGGGGTCCCGGACTTCTTTAGCGAAAACCACATACAAAACCTCAACCAGGCCGAGGCTGGATCCCTAACCTTGCGCGTACTTTCGGAGTTTGGCCTAATAGGGTTTCTAGGGGTGCTTGTTTTTGTGTTTCATTTTCACGTTGGCGGCAGAGGGGCGCGTGCCGCGATCAGTAATGGAATACTGACATGTTTTTTCCTAAAGCTGATTCGATCGGGAGAATATTACCAACCAGAACAATTTTTCTTCATTTTTATCTATATTTTGAATTACTGGAAATGGAGAGACCAGGCCGCACCAGCGAGAAATCTATTGCTTCGGCAGGGACCTTTGACTGAGCCGCGGAACGATGGCAATGGCGACTTGGTGAGCCAACTGGATTGATGATGTGATTGGCAGGGAAGGCGAGTGCGATGAAGGCAGAGTATAGGAACATCCTCAAATCTTCGACTCGGACTGCGCTGCGGGTTTTGTTGCGGGAGAAGCCGGCTGATTACCCTGCAGCTTTGGTGACCAACCCAAAGAGGATACTCCTGATAAACGGCGCCCACATTGGCGACGTGGTGATCTCTACGTCCCTACTCCCGATACTTCGAAGCGCTTTCCCTTCGGCCGAAATTGGGTTTGTGGTTGGAAGTTGGGCGGAGATGGTGGTGAGTGGCCATATCGACGTCAAGTACGTCCATGTCGTTGACCACTGGTGGCTGAATAGGGACACAAAAGGAATCCACAGAAAGTTTGCCCAGTACCGAAGGACGCGTGACCAGGCACTGAAGGAAATCAAGGGATGTAACTACGACATCGCATTTTGCCTTCACGCGTATTATTCAGACCTGCTGGATCTGGCATGGCGGGCAAGAATTCCGGTTCGAGTCGCTTATGAGCAAAGCTATTTTGCGCCCCGCGCTAACATACGAGTTAGTTATCCAGATAGCCCTTTCCTTCATCAAGGAGAATGCTTGGCTGAATTGCTACGCGCCCTCCCAATTGCGTCCACACATTTGCGGAAGCGGAAGGCGACTCTCAGCGACGATGGCTGTGCAGCGATACAAGAGTTGTGCAGTCTTTTGAAGGTCACGGATCTGACCCAGTGCCGGTATAGGATCGTCCACATGAGTTCAGGCGCGCCGATCAGGGAACTGCCTTTGGAGATATGGCGCGAGGTTGCGATTGAGCTGTCGAAGAATCATACTTTGGTGTTTACCGGAAAAGGCGCAAGAGAGGGGCGCAACATCTCGAAAGTAATCCAGGGCCTCGGCAGTTGCATCAATGCCAGCGACAGACTCTCTTGGGGCGGTTTTGTTGCCGCAGTGCGCCACGCGGAGATGCTGTATGGCGTAGAGTCCATGGCGGGTCACATAGCCGCAGCGGTAGGGACCCGATCCACAGTGGTTTATAGTGGGACGGCCGGTGTGGCACGGTGGCGACCTGAAAGTAACCTGTCTACTGTGTGGACGGTTAATGTGCCTTGTTCACCGTGCGGCATGATCGGCGGCTGTGAGCACATGGCTTGCATAAGAGGAGTCACATCGGACGATATTCTGAATTCACTGTGAGCCGACCGACTGGTTTGGCTGGCTATCGGCGTGCGACGAAGCGCCGAACATTTTGGCTGAGACTGAGCTGCCTCCTTCCGTTACGGCAGCGATGCAGCCCGGTATGCCATTTGGTAACCGGGCTTGAAGCAACTATTCTCCGTCCAACTCATTGAATAATAACACTTTTCATGGGTCTCAGCCCATCGAGGAGGCCCCGAATATTGTCCCGGTGACAATCGAAATGATTGTAACCTGACCTAAAATGTGGGACGCTTAGGTGGGGCAGCATACCGTGAAGGAGCACGCTCGATCATGCGCATTGCAATCGTCCATCCTTGGTTTCTGGCATTAGGTGGCGCCGAGCAAACTGTGGGTGTCCTGGCTGAGATGTACCCGAATGCAGATATTTTCACGGTGTTTTACGAGAAGAGCGGCCTGCCGCGACAACTCCTTGGTCGCAAAATAACTGCTTCAAAGTGGAACTGGCTTCCATGGAAGTATCGGTTTTACAGATATTTACTTCCGATTTACCCGATGGCTTTTGAGTCAATTGACCTTCGGGGATACGATCTTGTTCTGTCCAGTGACTCCTGCCTTGCCAAGGGAGTCCTGGTTGACGATGAGACGACCCACGTTTGTCTATGCTACAGCCCGATGCGCTGCCTTTATGACCAGTACAGGCAGTATGTAGACTCCATGCCCTGGCCGGTAAGGCCCATCTTCAAACGGTCGGCGCATCGTATACGTATCTGGGACTACATTGCCGCACAACGGGTCACCGGCTTTGCGACAGATTCAGAATACATATCGAAACGCGTGCGCACTTACTATGGCTTGGAGAGCAAGAACGTTTACGCCCCGGTGCAAACGGACGGCGGATACATCGACACAAACGTGGAAGACTATTATCTCTGCGTGGGGCGCTTAGTGGCTTCCAAGCGCGTTGATCTGGTGGTTGAGGCCTGTAACCGGCTGAAAAGACGCTTGATCGTTGTAGGCACTGGTAGAGAACTGGCGAATCTGAAAAGAATTGCTGGGCCCACCGTTGAATTCGCTGGCAGGGTACCGACGGAAGGCTTGGCCCGTCTCTATGCTCGCTGCAGGGCACTATTATTTGCCGCTCAGGAAGATTTTGGGATTGTGCCCCTGGAATGCCAGTCATATGGAAGGCCGGTCATCGCATACGGTCGTGGAGGCGCACTAGAAACGGTCATTTCGGAGGTCACGGGGTTGCACTTCAACGAGCAAACTACCGAATCGCTGATGAGCGCAATGCTCCACTTTGAAACGACGATGAACGAATACGATCCGGTCCGGATACGATCAAACGCACGCTCGTTCGATACTTTGAAATTCAAAGGCCGACTCGCGGGCTTCGTGGATCTGTGCGTTAAGGCGAAGCAACTAGGCCGTCCCTGGGTCGAGCTTATGCCTACCAGCAGTACTAACGGCACCGATAGCCTCTTGGAGGATTTCGAGCCACTCACGCATGAGGGTATGCCGGCCACTGACAGTCTGCTGGAGGGAGAAGCTCTTTCACCGCAATCTGTTTCTCGCGCCGGTGCACCGAAAACATGGATCACATGGCCGGACACTGGTACCTGAATCAATTCTTCTCTTTGGGCAATTGCTATGCCACCTCTTCCGAGAGTTTTCGTAGCGCGCAGCCGATGTCCTTCAATGTCTCATGCACCGACCCATTTCGATTCCTGGTGAGGGTTGCGGATTCCTCCTTAGTTGGGGATTCTGCCCGCCGCCACTAAAAGATTCAGTTGTTCGTGGTCAGTTTTTCAGGGTCAATGGGGGGCGACAGCAAGGGGCGCTGCGGTCGCCGAGAGTGTATGATTTTGGATACCGGGGTGCGGTCGGGGTGCGTCTAAACTGTGCCGGTGGTTTGGTAAGACATTTCTCTGGGAGTGTTCCCGCCTTATGCCTAAGATTCCGAAGATTCTGCTGCTAGCAGCGTCCGTCGCCCTTATCCTCATCGTCTTTTTGGGCGTGAATTCGAGCGGGGTGAGCGCCGCCCAAGCAGGGCAGGATGGCGCCTACGACCAAATGAAGGTTTATTCGGAGGTGCTGCGGCACATCCAGACCGATTACGTGGTCGATCCGAATATTCCCGATGTCACGAATGGGGCGCTGCGCGGGCTGCTGGAGTCGCTGGATGCCGATTCCAGCTACCTGACGCCTGCGGACTACCAGGTCTACAAGGCGGACAAGGGCGGCAAGGCGCAGGTTGGCATCAACGTTTCGAAGCGATACGGGTACGCGTGCGTGGTCTCCGTGGTCCCGGGAAGCGCGGCGGACAAGGCCGGCCTGGTGGACGGCGATATTTTGGAATCGATTGAAGGACAGGACACCCGGAACATCTCGCTGGCGATGATCCAGCGGCTGCTGGAGGGCGCTCCGGGTAGCACACTGACGGTCGGCGTGGTGCGTCCGAGCAAGGCCGAACCGGACAAGATTGCAATGCAGCGCGGCGTGACCGTGGTGCCCCCGGTGGCTGAGACGCTGTATGAGAATTCGTCGATTCTGTATCTGAAGCCGGAGATTCTGGATCACGATCACGTCAGCCAAGTGGAAGCGAAGCTGAAAGGAATGCAGAAGGCGGGGAACAAGAAGATTCTGCTGGACCTGCGCGACGTGGCCGGCGGCGACATGGCAGAGGCCATGCGGCTGTCGAACTTCCTGCTGAATGGCGGGATGATCGCGACGCTGGAGGGGCAGAAGTTTCCGAAGCAGATCTTCTGGGCCGACAGCGGCAAGACGATCCAGGGAACGGCGCCGGTCGTGGTGCTGGTGAATCGCGGGACGGCGGGGCCGGCGGAGTTGGTGGCGGGTGCTCTGCTGGATGACAAGCGCGCCGAAGTAGTGGGTGAAAAGACGTTTGGTGAGGGGACGCAGCAGAAGACGTTTGAGTTGCCGGATGGGGCGGCGTTGATCCTCTCGGTGGCGAAGTACGCGTCGCCATCGGGCAAGAAGCTGCAGGACGAAGGGGTTACGCCAGGTGTGCTGGTGGCTTCGGACCTGGATGAAGGATTGGGCGCTGACGAGGAGGGGCCGGGGACCGCGGCACCTGCGCCGGCAAAGAAACCGGGTGTGCAGGTGGACGATCAGTTGACCAGGGCGCTGGAGATTCTTAAGGGCAAAGCGGCATAAAGACAGTCGTCGGCTGCCAGTGATCAGTTGTCAGTCGCTGGTACGACACGCCGCTGTGGCATGCTACGGTTAAAGTGCCTTGCCGAGCTTATCCAGTGACGAGCGCAAGACCGCGGAGTGGACGAAACTGCCGTGGTGGCGGCGGATTCTAGGCCACCCCGATGGGTTCCATGTGCTGCATGGGCCGGCCTATCCGACGCGGAAAATTGCGGTTCGGGCGACATTTATTACGCTGCTGGGGTTGTCCTCGCTGTTCGGGATCATGTGCGGGTTGATGCTGGTGTACTCTATCGACCTGCCGCAGATGGCGGACCTGGAGCGGTACCGTCCGAATACAACCACTGAGCTGCTGGATATTCACGGGAGAGAGATCGGCTCGTTTGCGCTGGAGCGACGAGTGGTCCTGCCGTACACGGAGTTTCCACCGGTACTGCGGCAGGCGATTATCTCCATCGAGGACAAGACCTTCGAGAGGAACTGGGGTGTGAACCTGTTTCGCGCGGTGGGGGCAGCGTGGCGCGACCTGCATTCGCGGAGCCGGGCGCAGGGCTCGTCGACGCTGACCATGCAGCTGGCGCGGAATCTTTTCCTGTCGAATGAGAAGACGTATGGGCGCAAGCTGCAGGAGATTCTGCTGTCGGTGCAAATTGAGCGCGTGTTCACTAAGGACCAGATCTTTCAGATGTACGCGAACCAGATCTACCTGGGGCACGGGACGTACGGATTTGAAGCGGCGTCAGAGTACTACTTCAGCAAGCATGTGCGCGACTTGACGCTGCCGGAGGCGGCGCTGCTGGCGGCACTCCCCAAGGGCGCGGAATACTATTCGCCGACCCGTTTTCCTGATCGGGCGCTGGCACGGCGCAATCTGGTGCTGCATGAGATGCGCGTGGACGGAAAGATTACGCGGGCGCAGGAAGAGGCAGCCGCGGCGACGCCATTGGGGTTGAATATTGAGCCACCACCGAACTCGCTGGCGCCATATTTTGTGGAGGAGGTGCGGCGGCAACTGGAAAAGGAGTTCGGCGCGGAGGAGGTGCACGGCGCAGGGCTGCGTGTGTATACGACCCTGGACCTGGATCTGCAGATCGTGGCGAACCAGGCGATCCTGGATGGCACGGCGGCCTATGAGCGGCGCCACGGGTGGAAGGGACATCTGGAAAACATCGTTGCGGAGGGGATCGACCCGGAGAAGTATGAGCATCCCGACTGGGGGCAGGCGATCGAGAAGGGCGGTTATTACCACGGGCTGGTGATGGAGGTGTCGCCGGCGCGGGTGATGGTGAAGATCGGATCGGTGCGAGCGGTGATGACGCCGGCGGATTGGGTGTGGACCCAGCAGACACGAGGTGACAGTTTTCTGACCGTGGGCGATGTGGTATATGTGCAACTGGGCGGGAACTCGACGGACGGGATCATGCACGCCCAGTTGGAGCAGGATTCAGGCGTGCAGGCGTCGATGATGGCGGTAGACAACGCCAGCGGCGAGGTGCTGGCGATGGTGGGCGGGCGCGACTTTGCGCTGTCGCAGTTCAACCGGGCGACTCAGTCGCAGCGCGAGGTGGGGTCGTCGTTCAAGCCGTACGTGTATACGACGGCAGTGGAGGCGGGAGCGAAGCCGACGGACATCATAGTGGACGGGCCGGTGAGCTTCTATACGCCGAACGGACCCTACACACCGCACAACTACGAGGGCGACTACAAAGGCCCGATGACGCTACTGAATGCGTTTGCCGAGTCGCGTAACATTCCCGCGCTGAAACTGGCGGACCACGTTGGAATTCGCAAGGTGATCGAGACGGCGCACCGGTTTGGGGTGACCAGCAATATTCCGGCATTTCTGCCGGTGGCGATCGGTGCGGCGGACCTGACGCTGTACGAGCAAGTGCAGTCGTACAGCGTGTTCCCGAACGACGGGATTCGCATTGAGCCGCACTACATTCGCAAGCTGACGCAGGCGGATGGACTGCCGATGGATGAGCCGCCGCCGCAGGTGAGCGAGGTGATCTCCGTCGAAACGGCGCGGACCATGATGCAGTTGCTGCAGGCAGTGACGCGCATCGGCACGGGAGCGGCAGCCGCGCAGCTGCATCACCCGCTGGGCGGCAAGACCGGAACGACCAATGACTACTCGGATGCGTGGTTCATCGGGTTTTCGCCTTCGGTGACGTGCGGGACGTGGATCGGGTTCGACAACCACCAGTCGCTGGGGGAAAAAGAGACGGGAGCAAAGGCCGCGCTGCCGATGTGGATGGACTTTATGCGCGCGGCCATTGCCGGCAAGCCGAATGAGGCTTTCCCCGAGGGCAATGAGCCGGAGAAGCAACTGGATGTGTCACCGCCGGCGCCGCCGGGCTCGCCAGTGATGAAGGAGATTCCCAGGCCGGCGGAGACGGATCCGGATGCGGCCGAGCCGGATGCGCCAGGGGCCGGTGCTGCGCCTGCCGCTCCCAGCCAGCCGGCGAGTGGGGCATCTCCTCCGCCCTAGCCAGGCGCTCGGCAACCACAGGTGTATGCTTTGGGCGAAATGATTTTGTTGCGAACGAGCGGGGCAGCCTTCTCGTAAGTCCGTCTCGTGAAAGTGGAGAAAGATGCGGAACCGGAAGAGGTTTGGACCGCGGGGCGCAGCGGTGATGTTGCTGGTGGTGCTCGCGGCAAGCGCGAACAGGTTGGAAGGCCAGAGCCATGTCGTTGCATCAGATCCTGCAATTGCCGCCATTGATAGATCCTGGCCTGAGGTCAATCTGAACGTAGTTGTGCTGGACAAGAGTGGCGCGCCGCGGACGATCGAGGAGCAGGCGTTTCAGCTTTTCGAAGACGGCGCCGAGCGGACGCTGCGTTTTCCGGCTTCAGCGGACTCGCCGGTGTCGGTTGCGCTGGTTATCGATTCCTCGGGCTCGATCTACAAGCGGAAGCCGGAGATCGTCTCCGCAGTTACCGCGATCATCAAGGCGCTGCCGGCTGACAGCGAGGTCACGGGCATTTTACTTTCAAACGTAGCCTATTTAGACCTTCCTTTCACCCCGGTTTCCAAAGTTGACTTTTCTTTTCTGGACCGGTTGCAGCCTAACGGACTCACACCGCTCCTGGATGGTGTCGTTGCAACCGAGGACTATCTCGTTGGGAACGCAAAGTATGCGCGAAGGGCGCTGGTCATTCTAAGCGATGGCGAAGATAACGCTTCAGCCAATACGGCAGGGAAAGCTCTGCGAGGCATCTTGCTACCTGGCGCGCCGACGATTTACGCGTGTAGGGTCCGCGACCCGCGAAGAACGCTGAATGACCTGATTGAATCCGCTCGCGGGCATAAAATGCTGGAGTTTCTCGCCGAGATGGGCGGCGGCTCGACATTTAATCTCGATCCCGACCCCGCGGCTGCTGCCGCCCAGATCGTGGCCGCCATTCGCAGTCAGCACGTATTGCAATTCAGCGCGGCGGACGCGGCGCGCGATGGGAAGGAGCATAAGCTCGAAGTGCGACTCCCGGTCAAGGACGTGAAAATCTACGGGCTTCCCGCCTATTTCGCTCCCGCAGAATGACGGTTAGCAGCGCGCGACCGCCAAGCCGTGGCGGCATGCACGTTATACAAGGTCGGCGCGGCGGTTTTGTTGTGAAAAAGGTTCAAGTCGCATGGGGTGGTGCGGGTGGCACCGCAGGTCCTTCGACTCCGCGCTACGCGCTACGCTCAGGATGACAACTGGGCGGGGTGTGGGCAGCGGGCGAGCCGGTGGCGTTCGATCGCACATCTCAGAAGCGAGATGTGGGGCACCCGCGATGGAGAGTTGCGCTCAGGCGGGCAGTTGTTTGAGGAGCTTGCGGGCGCGGCGAAACCACGGGCGCTGGCGGCGGCGTTGGTAGCCGGGCAGCACGGGGCGCTTGTCCAGGACTTTTTGTGCCCACTCGCGGGCTTCGGCGGTGCGGCCCTGGGCGACCAGCAGGTCGGCATAGTTCAGGTAAGTCTCCGACGAGGTTGACCTGTCCGTGACCTGGCTGAAGAGGGCCAAGGCTTTCTGTGTTTGCCCGGTTTGCGCGTAGGCATGGGCCAGAAGACCGGCGGCGCGGTCGAAATCGTAGCGGGGCTCTTTGGTGACGACATACTCGAGGTCGGGGACGGCGGGCGCTGGCTCATTGAGGAGCACGGCGCAGACGCCGCGGCGATAGAACGGATCGAGTGTGTCGGCGCGGGCGGCGATGGCGTTGTCGAAGGCTGTTCGCGCCTGGGCGAGCTTGCCGTCGTCCATGTAGAGGTCGCCGAGTTCTTCGAAGATTCCGGGAGAGCGATTGTCGCGGACGAGGATCTCGAGTTCGCGAATGCGCTTGCGGCGGGGAAAGACCTTGAGCGAACCGCGCAACAGGCCAAGGTCGGGGACTGCCTCAGCGAAGAGGTAGACGACTGCGCCGATGGGGCCGAGAAACAGAATGATCCATATCCACCAGGTGTCAGGCCGGCGGCGGAGGAAGTGCAGGATCGCCAGGCCCTGCAGGATAAGGCCCCAGGGATAGAACAGAGACGTCAGAAATCCCATGGGTTGTTTTATCCTCGCCCAAAAATTATAGGGGGTGTTTCGGGCCTGATGGACAGGAATTTGCGCGGGTCGCGTGATGGGGCAGCGGATTCGTCACGCGATTTCGCGGCAGAGAGTAAAGTAACGGCGAGCGCGGATGACGTCGCGGGCGATCTGGTCGCGCAGGGCTTCAGTGGAGGGAAAGCGCCGCTCGTCGCGGAGGCGGCGCAGAAAGGTGAGGCGCAGGGGCGTGGCTTCGTTGAGTCTAATGGGGTGGAAGTTGAGCAGGTGCGACTCGACTGCGAAAGAGTCCGCGCCGAAGGTGGGGCGATTGCCGACATTGGTGACCGCGTCGAAGGTCTCGGCGGTTGGGTCGGGGCCGACGGCGAGCGTGGTGACGTAGACGCCGCTGGCGGGGAGTAGGTCGGCGTAGGGAGCCAGGTTGATGGTGGGGACGGTGTGACGAGAGCCGTATCCGCGGCCGGGCGCAGGTGTACTCTCGACGGAAAAGGGGCGACCGAGCAGGGCGCGGGCGCGGCTGACGTCGCCGGCGGCGATGAGCTTGCGGATGCGGCTGGAGGAGACGGCCGATCCGCGGACGATGCGCGGCGCGTAAATGGTAACGCCGAAGCCGAGTTCGCGGCCGAGGGCTTCGAGACCCTGAATGCCGGCCTCGGCATGGTAGCCAAAGCGGAAGTTTTCACCCTCGTGGACTTCAGTGACGTGGATGGCGTTGACCAGGATTCTGGTGACGAAGTCGCGCGGATGCAGGTGGCGGAGCGCGTCGGTGAAGGAAAGGACGAGCGTGGCGTCGATGCCGGTGGCGGCGAGGAGTTCAAGCTTGCGCGGGAGCGGCGTGATGAGGAGATGCGGCTGCTCCGGGCGAAGGACGCGGGCGGGGTGCGGATCGAAGGTAATGGCGAGCGAGAGCCCGCCGAGGAAGCGGGCGCGCTCGATGACTTCCGCAATGACGCCCTGATGACCGAGATGCACGCCATCGAAGTTGCCGATGGTGGCGACGACGGGGCCCGTCGCGGGCGGGAGTTCGTCGAGTTGGCGGTAGATGTTCAAAGGCAGTTGGTCAGTTGTCAGTCGAAAAACGAAATGCCTCTACGGTGGAGATTGAAGAGTAGCGCCTTTTCCGGCGGAAGCATCGGTGGCGATGTTGAAGTGAAGTTGGAGGCCATCGTAGGCGAGGCGGATGTGAGGCGGGAGCGCGGCGTCGGTGGTGGCGTGGTCCAGGTCGTGGGACATGTGGGTGAAAAAAGCGCGGCGCGGCTTGATCTGCTCGACGAGCTTGATGGAGTTGTCCAGGGTGGAGTGCGTGGGGTGGGGCTGGCGGCGAAGCGCGTCCAGGATGAGGACGTCGAGGTCGGCAAGCAAGAGAAGGCTTTCGGCCGGGATGTCGCTGAGGTCAGTGAGGTAGGCAGCGGAGCCGAAGCGGTAGCCGGTGATGGTCTGGCGGCCATGAGTGACGGGGACACAGAGGAAGTGCGCGCCGAAGAGGTCAACCTGAGTGCCGGGAGCGGACGATAGCCGATGCAGGCGGACGCGGGCGCTGGTAGCGTAGCGATCGTGCGTTCGGAAGGTGTAATCAAAGATGCGCTCGATCGTGTCGGCGGTGGCTTCGTCGGCGTAGAGTGGCAGATCGCCGGAGTTGTGAAAGCTGAGCGGGCGTAGGTCGTCCATACCCAGGACGTGGTCGGCGTGGCCGTGCGTGTACAGGACGGCGTCGATGTGGCGCAGGCCGGCGCGGATGGCCTGCGCATGAAAGTCGGGGCCGGTGTCGATGACGACGTTGTGGCCTTCCCAGGAGATGAGGACTGAAGGCCGGGTGCGGCGGTTGCGCGGGTCCCCGGCGGGCGACACGGCGTCGGTGCAGACGGCGCAGTCGCAGCCGAGCGTGGGGACGCCCATTGAGGTGCCGCTGCCGAGGAAGGTAAGCGTTGCCTGCATCTGGTTTACTTGACGATGGTGGGCCGGCCGGGCTGGCCGCTGCCGGGCGCGCCGGAACCTGGAGGCGGCGGTTGGCGGTTGGCGGCGGAACGGGCCAGGGCCTGGGTGACCTCGAGGAAACCCATGCGGACCTCGAAGAGCGCATTGTCGAGGAGTTGCGACTCGGCCGGGGTGAGGTTGCCCTTGGTCTTTTCGGCGAGGATGGCGAGCATGTCGACGCTCTGGCGGGCGCCCATCAGGTCGATCTTGGGTTGCTGGCCCTCCTGGGTGGCTCCCCCCAATTGCAGCATCGTGGTCATGTAGATGGACTGGACGATCTGGTCGAAGCTCATCGGAGGCAGGTGATCCATGCCGGGATTGGCGGCGCGGACGGCGGTGTCCAGGCGCTCAGAGGTTTGTTGATAGGCGGCGTTTGCCTGTTCCATCTCGCTGGCGGTTGGCTGGGGTGGAAGCTCGGCCTCGGGCGGCTGGCTGGCTGCCGACGCGGGTGGCGCAGGCTCAGGCTTGGCCGCGGCGGCCGTAGGTTTGAACTCCAGGGGAGGGCCGGATGCAGGAGGCGCCGCAGGAATCTCGTGCGACTCGGGCTCGGGCGACGGATCGGCGTCGGGGCGAGGCGTTCCGTCGAGGGTAAACTTGCGGCGGTCGGTCACTACGAAAGGCTTGTTCGATTCAGACATTCGTCACACTCTCTTCTTCGGTTCGAATTTCAGATTCCGCCCGACTAAGCGCGGATGCAGAAGGTGGATTCGACAGACTGGCTCGAGATCAGGGGATTGGATGAGGCAGCCCGATCGGGGTCGCAGTGCCTCCGGGGTACTCCAGGGTGAGGGCGCGGTCGAGCGCTTCGCGGCGGACGTAGCCTAGCGCGAGCTGTACAGTGCGGGCGGGCGCGGCGGCAGATTCGGGGAGCGGGATGGCGGCGACACTGGTGAGTTCGCCGACGGGTCTTGGAGAGGATTCGGCGGTGAGCGGGGCGCCGGGTGCAGGGAGTGCGCCGGTGAGTTCGAAGCCGTGGAAGGTGCGATGAACGCTGCCGCGGGAACGGATGCGCTCGACGATCTCCTGGCCGAGGTAGCAGCCTTTGGAGAAATGCAGGGCGCGAGTTTGGGCGGTCTCCTGCGGGAGGTCGTGGGCGGCGTCGGTGTTGCGGATGTCGGTGCCATAGCGGGGAGTGCCGGAGAGGATGCGAAGGGCTTCGAGGGCTTCGGGGGCAACGTTCGAGGCTCCGGCAATCAGGAACTGGTCCCGAACGATGCGAAGTGTGGCTGCATCGCTCCATACTTCAAATTTCGGGATGAGCGGACTATACGCGCGAATCAGATCCATGGAAGCCGAATGCCGGGTCACATGAACCAACTCCATCGCTTCAAGGTCGTCTTCGCTTGAAATGTCTATTGCTGCGATAAGTTTGGCCGCCTGCGGGCCGGCGACGAGGAGTCCGTGGCGCGAGTCGCTGATGTCGGCAAGTTCGACGTCGTCCATGATGATGAAGTGGTCGAGGTGAGCGAGGAGCGCGGGGATCTGGGCGCGGTCGGTTTCGAGCAGGATTGCGTCTTCCTGCATCCAAGCAGTCAGGTCGCCCTGGATGCGGCCTTGCGCATTGAGGACGAAGTTGTAGCAGCCTTCGCCGGGGGCGAGGGTCTGGATGGCGTTGGAGACCATGCCGTTCAGCCAGCGGACGCGGTCGGGGCCGGTGACGCGGATCCAGCCGGTGTCGTCGAGCGGGGCGGTGGCGACGCCGGTGAGGATGGCGGACAACTGGGCGGACAACTGCGGGGCGGAATCCGGGTTGGATGTGGGGATGGCGCCGGATTGGAGTGTCGTGGCCATATCGGAACAGGCTGGAAACTGCGTACACTGTTGATTATAGCGACCGCACTGAGCGGCTGCGCGGAGGTGCGGGTGGGGTTGGTTTGGAGTCGAGTTGGACCGGAAGAGGGCCGCAGGGTTTGGCGGGTCAAGGGCGTGGCGCTGCTGGCCGGCATTGCCCTGGCTGCGATGCCGGGCTGCCAGAAACAAGTTGCCGGCTCTCCGGCTGTGAATGCCAGCGCGCCGGCCATTGTACTAAGCGACCTGCCGCCCAGCTCCGAGGCGACCAAGGCTGCCCAGAGCACAACCCCGGCTGCGCCGGAGAATGCGAATCATCCTCCGCTGACCAAGGACCAGGCCAAGGAACTGTTTCGCTCGGTCGACGAGATCCTGGCTTTCGCGAGCAAGGATACGGATCTGCCCATCGTTCACAGCGTAAAGCGCAAGCTGATTACGCGCGATGAGGTGAACAAGTATCTGCGCGACAAGTTCAATGAGGACGCGGGAGCCAAGCGGCTGGCGCGGTCAGAGATTGTGCTTAAGAAGTTCGGGTTGCTGGATCGCGACTTCAAGCTGGAGCCGTTCATGATCTCGCTGCTGACGGAGCAGGTGGCGGGATTCTACGACGACAAGACCAAGACAGTGAACCTGTTGGACTGGATTGACCCGGAAGAGCAGAAGCCGGTGCTGGCCCACGAACTGACCCATGCGCTGCAGGACCAGAAAGTGGGTCTGACCAAATGGTCGGAGGTGGGGCCGGAGGATATAGCGAAGAATGTGCAGGAGGACAACCTGCACATCCAGACCGACGAGGCGGACACGGCGCGCGACGCGGTGGCGGAGGGCCAGGCGATGGTGGTGTATCTGGACTACACACTACAGCCCACCGGTAAGACCCTGGAGAATGCTCCCGAGTTGTTGAATAAGCTGAAACAGTCGGTATCGGATACCAGCGGGTCGCCAATCCTGGCGCGTGCGCCGCTGCTGCTGCAGCAGTCGCTGCTGTTTCCCTACAGCGAAGGATTGAGCTTCGAGGACGCGATCCTGGTGAAGAATGGTAAGGACGCGGCGTTCCCGGCAGTGCTGGAGAATCCGCCGAGTTCAAGCTTTGAGATCATGAATCCGGCGGCGTACATGGCCCACGTCCCGGTGCCGGTGTTGCGGCTGGCGGACATTCATCCCCTGATCGACGCCGACTACACGCCGTACGACGTGGGCGTGATGGGCGAGATCGATGTGCGCATCCTGACCGAATTGTTTGGCGGGGAAGAGATCGCCGGTGCGCTGGCTCCAGAGTGGAACGGCGGCATCTACTACGCGGCGCAGCGCAAGTCGGCGGTGACCGAGGAGGCCAAGGCATCGACCGCGTCGATTGGCCTGCTGTATGAGTCGAAGTGGAAGAACGAAAATGCGGCGCTGTCGTTCCTGCGAGTCTACGCCGAAGAACTGCCGCGCAAGTATTCCGGCGTGGTGCAGCGGAAGAAAGACGAAGTGGACAGCGACGAGCAGGTCTACACAACCAATGAAGGTGACGTGCTGCTAACGCAGTCGGGCACCAGGGTCTTCGTCAGCGAAGGATTTCCGTTGGAGCTCGCGCGTAAGCTGCGCGACCGCATTCTGAGCGTGCAATCGGATGCGCCGCTGCAAGTGGCTGGGTTGAACAGGAGCGAGGTGCCGGTTGCCACCGGCGGCGATCCAGCGCTGGAATTGGTGCGGCTAATGGCATCCTGTGGAATGATGAAGACCGGCCTGATCCCCCGTGGTGCAGTCGCTGACGGTGCGGCGGGCACGCAGGCGCGGCCGGGCGCAGGCTCGGGGGCGCGGGGATATACTTTCTCTGGTGCTTTGTCCGGGCAATAGCGAACACGCCTGAGCGGGGACTTCGGCAAAAAGAACGCGATCGGCAGAGGAGCGAGGGACTTGCAGAAGGCAGAGATTGGCATTATCGGAGGCAGCGGCCTGTATGCCATGCCTGGACTTACCAATGTGCGCGAACAGCGCGTCGAAACACCTTTTGGCGAGCCATCGGATGCGTTCATCATGGGCGAACTGGAGGGCCGAAAGGTGGCCTTCCTGGCGCGGCATGGCCGCGGGCACCGGCTGCTTCCCAGCGAATTGAACTTTCGCGCAAACATCTTTGCGATGAAGAAGCTGGGAGTCGAGCGAATACTTTCGGTGTCGGCAGTGGGCTCGCTGAAGGAAGAGCACAAGCCGACGGATTTTGTGATTCCGGATCAGTTCATCGACCGGACGTTTGCGCGGGTGGGTACTTTTTTCGGTGAGGGTATCGTCGCGCATGTGGGATTCGGCGACCCGGTGTGCGCCACGGTGGCGGCGGCGCTGGAGCAGGCCTGCGCGGCTGTGGGCGTGGTGGGCAAGCGGGGCGGGACGTATGTGTGCATGGAGGGCCCGCAGTTCTCCACGCGTGCGGAGTCCAACCTATACCGAAGCTGGGGCGCGGACGTGATTGGAATGACCAACCTGCAGGAAGCGAAGCTGGCCCGCGAAGCGGAGATCTGCTACGCCACGCTTGCGATGGTGACGGACTACGACTGCTGGCGCGAGGGCCACGACGATGTGACCATCGATCAAATTGTCGCGGTGCTGCATAAGAACGCGGACAACGCCGGCAAAGTGGTGAAGGCGGCGGTAGCCGCGATGCCCGCAGAGAGGGTCTGCGCCTGTGCCAGCGCGTTGAAATACGCGATCCTGACCGACCGCAAGGCAATTCCGGACGCGGCGAAGGAGAAATTGGGCCTGCTGGTGGGCAAATACTTATAAGCAGCGATGTAGGAGCGAATGGCAGAGAGCACAGAGAAATAGAGAACACCGGGCTTTGTTTGCGAGTTACATATTCGTTTTGAGAAAGTGGGAGCATGGCGATTCTAGTAGTTGGGTCGGTGGCGTTCGACAGTATTGAGACACCTCATGGCAAAGTAGACCATTGCCTGGGAGGCGCAGCGACGCATTTTGCGCTGGCGGCGAGTTACTTTACCGACGTGCGCGTGATCGCGGTGGTGGGCGAAGACTTTCTGCCCAAGCATGAGGCGGTGTTTGCGGCGCGCGGCATTGACACGCGAGGCATCGAACGCGCGAAGGGGCTGAGCTTTCACTGGACCGGCTCCTACGCCGGGACGCTGAACGAAGCGCAGACGCTGGGCACGGATCTGAATGTGTTTGAGCGCTTCGAACCGAAGATTCCCGACGCCTATCAAGATACCGAGTATCTTTTCCTCGCGAACATCGACCCGGTGCTGCAGGCACGCGTGCGTAGCCACATGCCGAAGGTGCGCATGGTGTGCGGCGACACCATGAACTACTGGATCAAAGACCATTCTGCGAACCTTGCCAAGGTGCTGCGGGAACTTGACGTACTGCTGATCAATGATGGTGAGGCACGGATGCTCTCCGGCGAGCAGAATTCGGTGCGGGCAGCGGAGAAAGTGCTGGCGATGGGTCCGAAGTCACTGGTGGTGAAACAGGGAGAGTATGGCGCGACCGCGTTTTTCTGCGATCGCTCCTTCTTTGGCACGGCCAAGGTTCCCAGGCCTTTCCGGGCTCCGGCGCTTCCGCTGGCGGAGGTGGTGGATCCGACCGGCGCCGGCGACTCGTTTGCCGGCGGATTTTACGGCTACCTCGCGTCGCAGCCGGAGCTGACTCCCGCGGTCTTTCGCAAGGCGATGTTCTATGGCGGGGTGATGGGGTCGTTCGCGGTGGAGCGCTTCGGCACCGAGCGCTTGCAGGCGGTGACCCGCGACGAGATTGACGCGCGGTTTGAACTGTTCCGGGAGATCTCGCACCTTGACTCCGCGGTCTAAGACAGATCGCAGTCCGACCGGTTGGCGCGGATCGCGGACCCCGCGGTTCGGACGCTCCAACGCACTGGATGTCGACGCCATCAATTGGGATGAGGTGCGACCGGCGACCCGCGCTGAGATGCAGCCGGTGGTGATGTTTTCCGTTCTGCTCGGCTTCGTGGCGCTGATGGTGTGCTTTTCCAGGGGATATGTTCTGCTGTACGGCGATGCGGTGGCGCACCTGGGCATTGCGCGGCGGATCCTGGATTCGCGCAACCCTGGGCTGGTTCAGCTGGGCGGAGTGTGGCTACCGCTGCCGCACTTGATTATGGCGCCACTGGCGCAGAAGATGGCGTGGTGGCAGAGCGGGTTGGCGGGGGCGTGGCCTTCGCTGGCCTTTTACATCCTGGGAGTCGCGGGGTTCTATCGGCTGTGCCGCCGCATGCTGTTGGCGCGATGGGCGCTGGTGGCGACTGCATTTTATGCTGTCAATCCGAACCTGCTGTATCTATCGACCACCGCCATGACGGAGCCGCTGTTTCTCGCGCTGATGGTGTGGATGACGCTGCTCGCTGTCGAGTGCATCGACGATATCAAGGCGGCGAACCAGGCGAGAGTGGTACGACGATTGATCGGGCTGGGCCTGTTGATTTTTGCGGCCGTGTTCACGCGCTACGACGGATGGGTGATGGGCGCGGCAGTGTGGTGCGTGGTGACGTGGCAACTGTGGCGTGCGCGCGACTTCGGGCGACGGGTCTTGCCGTCGTTCGCAATTTTCACACTGCTGGCCGTGAGCGGGCCTCTGTTATGGCTGTGGTACAACTTGCATTTCTACCATGATCCGCTGGACTTTATGCGCGGGCCATACTCTGCGCCGGCGATCGAGAAAAGGACTTCGCCCCCCGGATCGCGGCATTATCGCGGCTGGCACAATCCGGGCTGGGCGCTGCTTTTCTACACCCGCACCGCGCAGGTGGTTGCGGCGGCGTGGGAGACAGGATTTGCGGTGATGGCGGCCGCGCTGGCCGGATTGTGGATTGCAATGCGGCGGCGGCTCAGCCGCGCGTCGCTGCTGCTGTGGGTGCCGCTGGTCTTCTATGTTTATTCGGTGGCATATGGGTCGGTGCCGATCTTTATTCCGCAGCTCTATCCGCATTCGTACTACAACTCGCGTTATGGCATGGAGTTGTTGCCGGCACTGGCGTTGTTTGCCTGCGTGGCTGCGGCGGCACTGGAGCAGAAGCTGAAGAAGTCCGAGGCTGCCGCACCCAACGACGCCGCGAAGGAGCCCAGCCAATCCAGACGGACCCTTGCACAATGGCTTTACCCCGTGGCCCTGGCGCTCGCGGTTGCCAACCCGTTGGTGATGATTTATGGCACCTCCCTGGTGCAGCGATCGGTGCGCCTGCTACGACGTCGCCCATCTACTGCGTTGGCAATTTACAGCCCGCCGCTGGTGCTGAAGGAGGCGCTGGTGAATGCGACCACGCGAGTGCCATTCGAACGCGATGTGGCGCTGGTGCTGGAGGAGCTACCGCCGGGTGCGCCGATCCTGATGGAGGAATCGGAACACATTGGGGCCCTGCAGGACGCGGGCATTCCGCTGCGGCAGACGTTCAACGAGAGCGACTACGACAGTTGGCATGCGGCGCTCCAGGACCCGGCTGGCCACGCCGCATACGTTATTGCCTTTGACGGCGATGCGGTTGCGAAGGCCGTTGCCGCGCATCCGCAGGGATTGCAGGAGTTGTCGATTCTGTGCGGGACGGGCCAGCCCTGCGCGCATGTATACCAAGCCGAGATTAGCGCGAACTCCAAGTCGCCGGCTGCGCAGCAGAGTCCCGGTTTGCCATAGTGCTACCATCGCAGCGAAGACCAAAATCAACTCATGTTTGTTACGCTACCCACTCACTTCACCACGATCGAACAGATGGCGCTGTCGCAGGGCGCGATTGCGCGCTTGCTGATGGCGTGCGCGATGGGCGGCATCGTCGGGATGGAGCGCGAGTGGCGGCACAAGGCTTCAGGCCTTCGCACCAGCATGCTGATCTGTATGGGCTCTGCGCTGTTCACCCTCCTCTCACCGGTGCTGGCGGGAGAGATTGGCACGAACAAGGGGCAGGTCGCGTCGAACATTGTGCAGGGCATTGGGTTTTTGGGTGCGGGGCTGATCCTGCATACGCGCAACCGCGTGCTAGGCTTGACCAGCGCGGCCTCGGTGTGGGTAGTAGCGGCGATTGGGATGGCCTGCGGCGCGGGATTGTATCTGGTGGCCGCGGTCGCCACGGTGATTGTTTATGTGGCGTTGCAGTTCATTGGATTGATCGAGTCGCGAGCCAACTGGAAGAGCTACCCGATGTTGTATGAGGTGCGCGGGAAGGACGAGCAGGGCATGTTCGCCGGTATCCTTGCGGTGCTGGACCGGGAGAATCTGCGACTGAATATTGTGACTCGTGATCAGGTGGGGTCCCTAGGGCGCGTGACGTTCACTGTCTCCGCGAGCAGCGGGCGACATAAGGCATTGCTGGCCGAACTGGCCGCGAGCGATGCCTCGGACAAAGTGTCTGCGTTCCGCGACGAAGAGGAGGAGTGAGCCGCCGATGATCCCTTTTGTGAAGGCGCATGCGTGCGGCAACGACTTCCTGATCCTGGAGGAGGCCGTGGCGGGGCGGCAGCATGCCAGGCTGGCGCAAAATTTGTGTGCCCGGAATACGGGCATCGGGGCGGATGGGATCGAGTTCCTGGAACGGCGTGCGGATGGGGAGTTTTTTCTGCGCCTGTTCAATTCGGATGGGAGCGAGGCGGAACTTTCGGGGAATGGAACGCGCTGCGTCGCCGCATGGCTCGCGCACAGTGAAGGCCTGAAGCATATTGCGCTGGGCACGCATGGCGGGCTGCGGACGTGCCGCGTGATCCTGGCTGACGGCACACGTTATCTGATTGAGAGCCAGATGGGCGTACCGCGGGTGATGCCGCGAGCGATTGTATTGCCGGGCGTGGGAGATGTGGCGGGGGCGATGGTGAACGTCGGGAATCCGCACTTCGTACTGTTCGTCGAGCGCGAGGACTTCGGCGCACATGGAATGAGCTGGCAGGAACTGGGGGCGAAGATCAGCAGCAGTCCACTGTTTCCGCACGGCACGAATGTTGAGTTTGTGCAGGTGCGGTCGGCGAGCGAGATAGGGTTTCGCATCTACGAGCGCGGCTGCGGGCCGACGACTTCCTCGGGCACGGGGACCTGTGCGTCGTCGGCTGCGGCAATGGCGCTGCGCGGAACAGCGCGTGAGTTGACGGCGATCGCCGAGGGTGGCAGCCAGCGCACGGCGTGGCTGGCGGATGACGCAGAGATGTTGCTGACAGGGCCCGCGGAGATCGTGTGCCGGGGCGAAGCGTTCCAGGTCGATCCGGCGGGGAACGCGCATGAGGCGAGGGCACTTTGAGCATGGCGGCGAGTGCGATGGTGAAGCCTGCTGCGCTGCGGCCCGGGGCGATGCTGGCGGTGGTTTCACCGGCGAGCACTCCGAAACCGGAACCGGTGCAGGCGGGAATCGACTGCCTGCACGGGCTCGGCTTTCGGGCCAGGTTGTATCCGCATGCGCTGGATCGCGGGCCGCTGTACTACGCGGGAACGGCGGAGCAGCGCGCAGCGGATTTGCTGGCGGCGTTTTCTGATCCGGAGATCGACGGGATTCTGTGCACGCGCGGCGGGTGGGGCTCGGCGGAGCTGCTGCCGCATTTGGATGCGGAGCTGATTCGCGCGAACCCGAAGGTCTTTGTGGGATACAGCGATCACACGTCGCTGCATGTATGGTTGGCACGCGCGGCGAACCTGGTGACCTTCTACGCACCCATGGTCGCGTCGGATTTTGGGCGGCCGGACGGCTTCGACGCGGCAAGCTGGCAGCACACCTTTGGCGGCGACTCCGGCTGGTCGCTGACGGGGAACGATGGGTTGCGCGTGCTGCGCCCGGGAATCGCTGAGGGGACTCTGGCGGGCGGATGCCTGTCGATATTTGCTGAATCGCTGGGTACGCCGTATGCGCCGCTGCCGGCGAAGGAGGATGAGCCGCGGGTGTTGTATCTCGAAGACATTGGCACCAAGCCGTACCAGTGGGATCGGATGCTGCTGCACTTGCGATATGCGGGAATGCTTGCGCATGTGAGCGGCATCGCCTTTGGCGATATGCGGCAGTGCGTGCCGGTTGAGGAGGAATCTGCCGTGGAGCAGTCGATTCTGCACGCGCTGCGGAGCTTTGCGGGGCCAATTGCGATTGGGCTGCGCTCGGGCCATGTCGATACGCCCAACATTACGGTGCCGCTCGGCGTGCGGGTACGTCTGGACCTGCGGGAGGCGGAGAATCCGCAAATGGAGTTTCTGGAAGCCGCGGTTGCGGTGAAGGGTTAAGATCGATGGCGACGGCAAGACACGTTCACCTGATTGGAATCTGTGGCACGGCGATGGCTTCGCTGGCGGGAATGCTGCAGGTGCGCGGGCACCACATAACGGGCTCGGACGCGGCGGCCTACCCGCCGATGAGCGATGTGCTGGCGGGATTGGGGATTCCGCTGCGCCAGCCGTATGCGGAGGCGAACCTGACACCGCGGCCAGATCTGGTCGTTGTGGGCAATGCGATCTCGCGGGGCAATGTTGAGCTGGAGCATGTGCTGGACACGCGCATTCCGTTTACGTCGATGGCAGCGGTGCTGCACGACGAGTTCCTGCCCGGGCGCGAGTCGCTCGTGGTGGCGGGAACGCATGGCAAGACGACAACGACCAGCATGCTGGCGTGGATCTACGAATTGGCTTCGCACACGCGGCCGGAGCTTGCGCCGTCGTTTCTGATTGGCGGTGTGGCGGAAAACTTCGGGACGAGTTTCATGGTGCGGGCGGAGACGCGGCCGTTCCTGCTGGAAGGCGATGAGTACGATACGGCGTTCTTCGACAAGGGGCCGAAGTTTCTGCATTATTTCCCGGATGCGGCCATTCTGACGCACGTGGAGTTTGACCACGCCGACATCTACCCTGACCTGGCCGCGGTGAAGACTGCCTTCAAGCGGCTGGTGAACCTGGTTCCGCGGCGTGGGCGCGTGGTGGCGTTCGACGGCAGCGAGAACGTGAGCGAGTGCGTGGCGAAGGCCTTCTGCGCGGTGGAACGGTATGGCTTCTGCGCGGATTCGCAGTGGCGGATTGCCGATCTGCGGTATGAGGGCGCGGATTCGCACTGGACGCTGCTGCGCGCGGGCGAGCCGTTTGCGAAGCTACGGCTGCCGCTGGCCGGCGAACACAACGCGCTGAACGCGACGGCGGCGGCCGCGCTGGCGGCTGGGCAGGGCGTTCCGGCGGCCCCGATTGTGGAGGCTCTGGGGAGCTTCCGATCTGTGAAGCGGCGGCTGGAGGTGCGCGCGGAGGTCGGCGGCGTGACGGTCGTCGACGACTTTGCGCACCATCCGACGGCGATTCGGGAGACGCTGCGCGCGCTGCGGACGGCGTATGCGGGGCGGCGGTTGTGGGCGGTGCTGGAGCCACGGTCGAACACGCTGCGGAGGAATGTCTTCGAGCAGGCGCTGGTGGAGAGCCTGGCGCTGGCCGACCGCAGCGTGCTGGCGGCGGTGTTCAAGTCGGAGGCGATTCCGGCGGCCGAACGGCTGCATCCAGAGAACGTGGTGGCGGCGCTGCGGGCGCGCGGGCAGGAATCGGCGGTGTATGCGGATGCGGACGCGATTGTCGCGGCGATGTCGGCGGAGTTGCGGTGTGGCGACGTGGTGGCGATTCTGTCGAACGGTGGGTTCGGCGGGATTTATGAGAAGCTGCCGAAGGCGCTGGAGAAGTTGGGCCACGCGCCGTCGACGATTTCCTGATCCGATCGTTGATCATTCAACGCCTACAGCCAGGAGATCTTCGATGGCGTCGGCGACGCCGTCGGCGCGGTTGGACGGGCCGATGCGCCAGCCGCGGGTGCGGGCGAAGGCTTTGAGGTCGTCGGGGGCGTTATCCATGAGGATGGCTGTGCCGGCGGCTTCCAGCATGGAGACGTCGTTCCAGTTGTCGCCAATGGCGAGGATTTGTGCAGGGACGATGCCTCGCGCGTGGGCGAGCGAGAGCAGCGCGGCGCCCTTGGAGCAACCTGCGGGGAGGATGTCCAGGATGGAGAGGTCGCGGGCCGGGTAGTCGGTGCGGTTGAGGGTGATGATGGGTTCGGGTTCTCCGGGATTTGTGCATCCCACCCTTTGCGATGAAGCTGCAAAGGATGGGGCACCCGGGCGGTTCGATTGGGCGCTCCGCTCGGGTGCGTCGGGGTTCGTACATCCCACCCTTTGCGATGAGACTGCAAAGGATGGGGCACCCGGGCCGTTGGGGCTCGATGGCGTTTCCGACCCGGCGCCGTTCATGGTGGCGCCGGAGCGGCCGGAGGGATGGCCGGAGGCGCCGATGCCGGGGTGCTCCAGCAGGCGGGCTTCGGCGCGGCGCATGCGCTCGATGGTGCCGCAGAGCATGGCCTGGATGGGCGCGTCGGAGCTAGCCTGGTCGAGGGCACGCTCAATGGGATTGACGTGGGCGATGTATGGTTCGTTGGCGGCCATCCAGCGGCCGATGCTGGCGTTGAGTTCGTCGAGGTGCTCGACGACCAGGGCTCCGCGGACGTCGTCGCCGTCGGGGCCGACGCGATCAAAAGTGAGAACCAGGGCGTTGCGGAACTCTTCAATATGGCCGCAAAGCCAGAGCGCGGTGGGGCGGGGAAGGTAGGTGCGGGCGATGAGCTGGGAGGGGACGAACTCGGCTGCCGGGGGAGTGGGAACCTAGCGTCCGGGTGACGGTGCCGTTGGAGCTGATGAGGAGGCTGGCGGGCTGCAGGCCGAGCGGGCGCAGGACGTGCATGGCGTAGGAGTGGCGGCGGCCCGTGGCGACTACGACCTCGATGCCGGCGGCCTGGGCGGCGTGGATGGCGGCGAGGTTGCGTGGGCTGACGCGGCCGTCGTCGCCGAGCAGGGTGCCGTCCATGTCGATGGCGATCAGGCGGATAGAGCTGGTTTGCGGCGGCGTCTTCAGCTTCTACCTCCCCCCGGGTATCCCAATATCAAGTCAATGAAAATAAATTGTTTAGCAGAGGGGAGTCACCAATTCGACAACACCCTCTCGCCTTCGCCCGGGCAGTTTGAAAACCGGCAAAAGGCAATTTTGCCTCTACTTCTATTATACCTGATTGGACGGGAAACCTGACAGATGGAACTCATTGCAAATAAATGGGTTACACGATTAATCGGCTTGACAAGTTTTTTATCTTCGACTGCGCGCTGCGCTCGCTCAGGAAGACAGTTTATGGGCGGGTGCTTGCGGGCGCGGCCAGGGGTTGGCTTTTTACCTCGTAGCCGGCGGGGGCTTTGAAGAGGGAGGGGTCGGGGGCGGTGCGCTGGAGGTCGGTGATGTCCGTGGTTGACTTGCCGGAGCGCGGATCGTCGGAGATGCGGCGCATCATGAGGCCGAGGTCGGGCGCAGTCCAATACTCGGTGGTTGCGGTGATGTCGTGGTCGTTGCCGTCGTATCCGGCGGGGGTGGTGCGGGTGTACCGGTAGCCCTCGACGTAGAGGTCGTCGATGGTGGTGGGCGGCAGGGATTGCTGGGTGTAGGGGTAATAGCGGCGGTTGGGCTGCGGTGTGGGCGTGGCCGCCGGTGCGGGCTGCGGGGTTGGCTGCAGGGAGTATACGTTGACGACCTTCGGCGTGGTTGCGGGTCCGCCGGTGATCCAGGTCATGCGCACTCCTGCGACTGGGTCATAGACGCTGACGAAGTGCATGTCGGCGCCGTCGGGCTGGGTGCGGAGGGTCTCGGTGCGGGTGCGGCCCTCGGCGTCGCGCCACAGCAGCGTTTGGGTGATGTGGGTGATGGTGGTGCCGTCGGCGAGGGTCTGCACGGTTTTGGTTTCCTGCTTTGCGCTGTATGGCGGGAGATGGCGCTGCGGCTGGGTGACGGCACAGTCGCATGGAACAGGCGCGACGGCCGGGGTGGTCGCAGCTGGCGCGGCCGCGGCAGGAGTGGAGTTGGCGGGTGCGGATGCACTGGTCCGGGCGCGGGGCCTTGCCGTTTGGGCTGCGGACGGGACTGCGGACGACGGGATCGTTGCGATGGTTGCGAGGGTGAGCAGAAGGGTGGAGCACGGAGCAAAGCGCAAGGCGAGCCTCTCTTCGGTGGAACGAGTCAGTGTACTCCCGGAGTGCTTCTGCGACGAGGAGCCGGAGATTGGTAGCATCGGGGGATGGGAGTTCTGCGGGCTGATGGTGTTGCAAGGGGTGGGATGAGGTTGGCGCTTGCGCTGGTGCTGGCGACGCTCGGTTCGGGCGGGATGGTTGCGCAGGAAGCTGCGCCGGCGGGGATGGATGCAACGGCGCTGGTGCGGCGGGCTATCCAGAAGAGGCTGGCGGAGGAAAGGAGCCATCGGCCGATGGAGTATGTGCTGCGCAGGAAGGATGAGCGGCACGATACGACGAAGGTGATTGTGGAGACGAAGGACGGCGATGTGGCGCGGCTGGTGGCGATCGACGGGAAGCCACTGAGTGCGGATGCGAACCAGGCGGAGTTGGAACGGCTGGAGTATCTGAAAGCGCACCCGGAGATGCAGGAGAAGCGGAAAAGGAGCGAGCAGAAGGATGCAGCGCGGGTCGACCGGCTGATGGGGATGCTGCCGGATGCGTTTATTTTTCGCATGGAAGGCGTGGAGAGCTGTGCGGCGGGGCGGTGCTACCGGTTGAGCTTCACGCCGAATCCAAAGTGGGAGGCTCCGGATCTGGAGTCGAGCTTCTTTCGCGGAGTGGCGGGCGAGGCGTGGATCAGCCAAGGCGAGGAGAGACTGACGCGGCTGGATGCGCAGTTTATCTCGGACGTCAGCGTTGGGCTGGGCCTGATAGGCAAGGTGTATAAGGGCGGCACGGTAAGGCTGGAGCAGACAGATATTGGCGGGAACGATTGGGAATTGACGAGGATGACGATGCATGTAAACGGCAAGGTGCTGCTGGTGAAGCCGCTGAGCTACCAGATGACGCAGGAGGCGAGCCATTTTTCGCCGGTGCAGCCGGGGATGGGGTACGTCGCGGCCATCGAGTTGCTGAAGCGGATTCGGCCGGAGCAGATGGCCGGGGGAAAGTAGATGTCGATACGCCGCGAGATTGGGCCGATGGTAAGACTGGCTCTGCCGCTGGTGCTGGCGGAGTTGGGCTGGATGACCATGGGCGTGGTGGATACGGTGATGGTGGGACATCTGCCGCGGCCCGCGATTACGATTTCGGCGGTGGCGCTGGGGCAGGTGCTGTACAACACGCTGGCGTTCGGGATTGGCGGCGTGCTGCTGGGGCTGGATACCTACATCTCGCAGGCGCACGGAGCAGGTGAGTGGGACGATGCCAATAAGTGGCTGCTGAGCGGGGTGGTACTGGCAGGCATGCTGAGCGCGCTGCTGATGGGGATGGTGTGGCTGGTGCCGCCGGCGATGGTGCGCCTGCCGCTGGGAGGTGGAGATTCGGGACGCGAAGTGATGCGGCAGGCGATTCGTTTTCTGGGCGCACTGAACTGGGGGACGCTGCCGCTGTTTCTGTACATGACGTTCCGACGATATCTGCAGGCGTTCAACCACGTGCGGCCGATTGCGGCGGCGGTGGTGACGGCGAACGTGGTGAATGCGGGGCTGGACTGGTTGCTGCTGTTTGGGCACCAGTTCAGTTTGGCGGGGCGGGTGGTGAGGATTCCGGCGTATGGGGTGGTGGGCGCGGCGGTGTCGACGTCGCTGGCGCGGGTGACCCTGGCGGCATTCGTGGGTACTTCGGTGTGGTGGCTGGACCGGCGGCATGGCTATGGACTTCGCAGGGGTTTGCGTGCAGGCCGGGGTCGATTCGACGGCGAGCGGCTGCGGAAGCTGGTGCGGCTGGGGGCTCCGGTGGGCGGACAGGTCTTTGTGGAGATTGCGATCTTTGCGCTGGTGACGGCGTTGATTGGGACCATGGGGCCAGGGCCGCTGGCTGGACACGAGATTGCGCTGAATTGCGTGAGTTGCACGTTTATGGTGCCGTTTGCGATTTCGGCGGCGGCGGGGGTGAGGGTCGGTCAGGCGGTGGGACGCGGGAGCGCGAGCGAGGCCGCGGCGGCGGGATGGACGGCGATTGGGTTGGGCGCGGGGTTCATGCTGACGATGTCGGCAGTGCTGGTGAGTGTGCCGGGGCGAATTGCGAGTGGATTTACGCATGACCCGGTGGTGATTGCCGCGGCGGTGCCGCTGCTGCTGGTGGGCGCGGCGTTTCAGTTCTTCGATGGTGTGCAGGTGACGGCGACGGGCGCGCTGCGCGGGTTGGGGAACACGCATGCGGGGCTGGTGGTGCAGTTGATCGGCTACTGGGTGGTGGGTCTGCCACTGGGGCTGTGGCTGGGGTTCCAGCGCAAGCTGGGTGCGGTGGGGTTGTGGATTGGGCTGGCGGCGGGGCTGCTGATTGCGGGGGTGAGTCTGATTACCGTGTGGGGGCGGACTGTGCGACGCGAGGGGACAAGGGCGACTGCGGATTTGCGCGGATGAGCAGGGAATAGGGGAAGGCTCACGTGTTGGGCAATTGCTCGCGGGTGCGGGTGCGGGAGCGGGTGGTGATGAGCAGGGCGGCGGCGAGGATCAGCGCGCCTCCGGTGCGGGCGCTGGGGCCTAGGGTTTCGTGCAGCAGGTAGACGCCGAGGATGGAGCCGATGAGCGGTTCCATGTTGAGCAGGACGCCGGCCTGGGATGCGGCGACCTGGGTCATGCCGTAGTTCCACAGCAGGGTGGTGGACGCGGTGCAGAGCAGACCCATGGCGGCTAGGGCGAGCCAGGCCCGGAGCGAGATGTGATGGATGGGCGGCAGGCCGTAGAGCAGCGGGACGCAGACGAGAAGCATTACGGTTCCGGCGGCGATGCCGTAGGCGGTGACGGCGATGGCGGAGTGGCGCTCCACGAGGTGCTTGTTGATGAGAACCCAGCCGAGCGCGACGACCAGCGAGAGGACGACGAGGAGATCGCCGGCAAGGGTGGGACCGGCAGGGCCCGAGGTGTGCACCGGCGCGTGGCGGGCGCCAAGAGCGATGAGCGCCGCGCCGATGGTGGAGGCAACCAGGGCGAACCAGCCGGTTGCGTCCATGCGCTCGTGGGCAAAGAGGGTGGCGGCGACGGCGAGGAGGACGGGCATGGTGCCAACCATCAGCGAGGCGTGCGAAACGGTGGTGAGGTTGAGCCCGGAGAACTGGATGAGGAACTGAAGCGGAACGCCGAGGAAGGCGCAGAGCAGGAGGGTTCCCCATTCGCTGCGGTTGAAGGTTGGCTTGTGGGTGAAGAGCAGCGGGATGAGGGCGAGCGTGGCAAAGAGGAAGCGGTAGAAGACCATGGCGCCGACGCCCATCTCGAGGAGGGCGATCTTGCCAAAGAAGAAGCCGCACCCCCAGAGCGAGCTGGCAAGCGCGCAGGCGGCGAATCCGAGGGTGCGGGCCTTTCGTGTATTCACCAGACGCGACAACTGTTGGCGGGGACCATGGGAGTTGGTTTCTTGCAGCTGAAAGCGCCGGCGAAGCCGGGCTGGTTGACGATGACGCCGTTGGTGCGGAAGGTGTCGGGCGAGTGCGGGTCCGTGAGCACCTGGGAGCGGATGGCTTCCGGGCGGATGTTCTGGCACCAGTTCTGGGCGTAGGCGATATAGAAACGCTGCGGGCCGGTGAAGCCGTTGACTTTGGCGTTGAGGTCGAGGTGGTCGTCCTTGGCGCGCTGCATGTAGGCCATGAAGGCCAGCAGCGCCCCACCGTTGTCGGCGGTGTTCTCGCCGAGGGTGAGTTTGCCGTCGATCTTGACGTCATCGACCGCGGTGAAGGAGTGGTACTCGTTGACGAGGCAGTCGGTGCGGGCCTCGAAGTTCTTCAGGTCTTCCGGAGTCCACCAGTTGTCGAGGTCGCCCTTGGCGTCGAACTTGCGTCCTTCGTCGTCGAAGCCGTGGGTGAGTTCGTGCCCGATGACGGCGCCGATGTGGCCGTAGTTCACGGCGATGTCCTGGGTGCGGTCGTAGAAGGGCGGCTGCAGGATTCCGGCGGGGAAGTTGATGTTATTCATGCTGTCGTCGTAGTAGGCGTTGACGGTCGGCGGACTCATCTCCCACTCGGACTTGTCGACGGGCTTGCCGATTTTGTTGAGTTGGCGGTCGTTTTCGAAGGCGTTGGCGCGAAGCTCGTTCCCGACGGCGTCGTCCGGCTTGATTTCAAGTTTGGTGTAGTCGCGCCATTTGTCGGGATAACCAATCTTGTTGGCAACGGCGGCGAGTTTCTCCCGCGCTTTCGTTTTTGTGGCGGGGGACATCCAGTCGATCTGATCGATGTCCTGGCCCATTGCGGCCTCGATGTCGTGCACCATCTGGAGCATTTTGGCCTTGCTGTCGCCGGCGAAATACTGGTCGACGTAGACCTTGCCGAGCGCCTCGCCCATGGCTCCGTCGACCGCGGAGGAGCAGCGTTTCCAGCGGGGGCGCTGTTCTGGCTGCCCGTTGAGGATGCGGCCGTAAAAGTCGAAGTTCTCGTCGTCGAGAGCCTTGGGCAGGTTGCTGTGGGCTGTGGTGAGCAAGTGATAGCGCAAATAGGCCTTAATGGTGGCCATGTCGGTTGAGTTCAACTGCAGCATCATTGCCGGCCAGAAGTCCGGCGTGGAGTTGTTAATCTCAGTGACATGCGGGGAATGGATGGCATCGTCGAAGGCGCCGAGGTTGAAGCCAGGCACGTACGTTGCAAAGGTGGCGATGGGCTGCAGGTGGTAGGTTTTCTCGGGTTCGCGCATGTCGTCGACGCCGAGTGAGGCCTTGGCCAGCGCAGTCTCCAGGGTCATGATGTTCTGGGCGTCCTTTTGTGCCTGCTCGGGCGTGCTGCCGGCGAGGGTGAGCA
The DNA here is from genome assembly GCA_963764735.1 of uncultured Acidobacteriaceae bacterium. Classification (GTDB taxonomy): domain Bacteria; phylum Acidobacteriota; class Terriglobia; order Terriglobales; family Acidobacteriaceae; genus Edaphobacter. The sequence continues at coordinate 1,034,480 of CAVXTS010000002.1, read as the reverse complement.
TTTTGGCGACATGGGCGACATACTGCTGGCGGAGCTTGACGTCTTTGTCGCCGGTGCGCAGGTAGTAGTCCTTCTCCGGCATCCCCAGGCCGCCCTGGCCGATCTCAGCGATCTGCTTGGTGGCGTCCTTGAAGTCCTGCTGCTCCCCGTAGCCGAAGAAGACGTCGACGCCGTCGCGCTGCAGTTTGCCCAGCAGGGCGGCGAGTTGCGCGCGGCCAGCGGGGCCGTTGCCGAGGGCATCGATTTCGTCGAGCAGGGGTTGGATGGGCTTGAGGCCGGCGGCGTTAATGGCGTCGGTGTTCATGCAGGCCTTGAAGTAGTCGCCGATCTTCTGCTCGTCGGGCGACCGGCCGGCTCCGCCGGATTCGGCTTTCTCCAGGATGCCGTTCAGCTCCTGAGTGTTGACGTTGTAGAGGACGTAGAAGGGGTCGACGTCGGGCTGGTCGGGGGGGATGGGGTGATTGGCATCGAACTTGCCACAGGCGAACTTGTACATGTCGGTGCAGGGGTCGACGGAGAGGTCCATAGAGGACAGGTCGATGCCGGGGAGGGGCTTCTCCGCAGCGGGCGGGGCGGGCGCGGCGGCCTGCTGGGCGCGGGCAGCTCCGGTTGCCGGAGACAGCGCGGCGGACATGAGAGCGGCAGCGGCGAGCAGAGACAGAATGCGAAGGAGCGCTGGGCGCTTCGGGGTAATGCTTTCAGGTGTTTTGCTCATTGCAGAGTCTCCATGCGATGAAATTCGGTAGCGAAAATCCGGAAGGGTGCGGCTTCCCATTTTCCATGCGATACAGTCTCTTGTATCACTCCGGGGGGCCCGCCGACGAACGCCGCCAACTGGGCGTGTACGGTTGGCGAGGCTGGTGCGTCTGTGAAAGAGTAGGGTCACGACGGCAATTCGGGGAAATTCTCAGCCACCATGTTACGCGGTACAGCGCGAACGCTCGAACCGGTTAGTGCAGTCGATGCCGGCGTTGGAAGCTTGTGCGGTGGTAGAGTGTGGCGGCGCACGGCCGCGGCGGTGGCCATGCTGACAACATGGGCGGCGCTGGCGGCGGGCACGGCGACGGCCCGGGATCCGGAGCCGCCGCTGCGCATCCCGCTGCAAACAATGGGATATGAGCCGCTTCAGTCTGACCTGATGCTGGCGGGCAGCCCGATGCTGACGGTCGATTTTGTGGATAACGACCATCTGCTGGTTACCTTCGGCGTGCGTCGTCTGATGAAGCGCGAGCTGGATCCGCCGCCGGACGATGATGACCGGACCATTGGAGCGTTTCTGGTGGCGTTGCCGTCGGGCAAGGTGCTGGCGCGGACGGAATGGCGGGAGCATGATCGCCGGCGATATCTGTGGAACCTGGGCCACGGACGGTTCCTGTTGCGGGTGCGCGACAGCCTGACGGTATTTAGCCCGATGGAGGCCTCGGACCACGGGGATGCGTTTGAGGGGACTCCGCTGCTGCGGATTGAACGGCACATTGTGGAGGTGCTGGTGTCGTCGGACGGTGGCCTGTTGACGGTGGAGACAGTGCTCCGGGCAGCCCGGGCCGGGGAAGCTACGGACGAGAATGGTGGGCCGCTGATACCCGGGGATCCTGCGCCGGTGCAATTGAATTTCTACCGGCTTGTGGATGCGCAAGGATCCAGTGACAAGCTGGTGGCGGTGTCGGCAGGAGCGATTCGCACCCGCGAGGCAGGCACGCTGCCGATGACGGGAGCCGGATTTCTGGACGTGCTGGACGGCGGCAAAGGATTCTGGATGTTCAACTATGACGAGCACGCCGGCAAGGTACACGAACTGGCGGAGTGGTATACCTCCTGCGCTCCACGCGCGACCTTCGTCGGATCCAGTGAGTTTGTCGCCTTCGGGTGCCGGGGCAGCGATGACCGGCACGTGTTCGCCGGGTTCAACATAAAGGGCGAGGAGATGTGGCAGCAGAACTTTCTGGACAGCTACCTATCGCCGACGTTTGCGTTTGCTGCAGCGGCGGGCAGGTTCGCGCTGGGCCGGACGATCGTCAGTAGCGAAATGGACGCCGATTCGCCGCTGGCGGCGAGCACGGTCACCGGGCAGGACGTGCGGGTGTACCAGAGCTACGACGGCAAGCAGGTGTTTCGCATCGATTGCTCGCCGGTGGAGCGGGCGGGGCAGAACTTCGCGCTATCGGCAGACGGGCTGCGGCTGGCGGTGGTGCGCGAGACGATGGTGCGGCATGCGGCCACCAAGGACTACGACGCGTATACCGAGCGATCGACCGCCGTGGAGGTGTACTCGCTGCCTCCGCTTACGGATAAGGACCAAGCTGAAGTGAAGGCGGCACAGGCGCTGGCTCCGGCGGACACCGGGGCGAGGATCGATTTGTCGCTGGCGCGGGTTGCGACGCCGATCGATGCGGCGGGTGCAGCGAAGGGCGCCGGCGGAGCGGCGGGAGGTGCGGCGGCTTCTGGGCCGGCGAGCGCGTCGGCAGCGGAACCGCAGGGCACGCCGACTGCGGCAGGAACCGCGACTGCGAGCGGCGACGGGAGCGGGTCTGGAACGGCCGATGGAGATTCCGCGGCGAATGTGGGCGACGTGGAGTCGACCACACCGCGGAAGCCGCCGACGCTGTATGGACCCGACGAGAAGCCGCCTACAGCGCCGCGATAGGCAGCGTCCGGACACAAAAAAGGCCAGCCGCGGGTTTCGGAGATACGACCCGGGCTGGCAGTGCGGCAAAAGAACTTTTGCTTAGGCGGACTTCTTTGCGGTAACGAGCGCTTTGACGCGGGCGTTGAGGCGGGCCTTGTAACGATTGGCGGTGTTCTTGTGCAGGACACCCTTCTGGACGCTCTTGTCCAGGATGGAGACCGTCTCGCTGTAGTTGGCGGTGATGGTCTTGTTGTCGCCGGCGGTGATGGCCTCGCGCAGGCCGCGCAGGCTGGTACGGAGCTTGGTCTTGTTGGCGCGGTTTGCGCCTGTCTTTGTTTCGGTCTGACGTGCGCGCTTCAGCGATGAGACATGATTTGCCATGGAAATCTAAACTCTTTTCTGGATCCGCCGGGGCGGGATTGGGAGCAGGTGGAGGTCGACGCACCGCATCCCTGCAACTACTAAGTCTATTGGAGTCGGGGGGGCGGGGTCAACCGGGAATCGCGGCCTTCTCTGGGCGGTCAGTTGTCGGTGGGGTGGTCCTCGACGTGGTCGATGACCAGGGTAGGCGTGGGGACTGAATCCTTCTTCTCGAGCTTGAGGCCGAGTTGCTTTTCGAGGGCGTCAAAAAGGGAGATGGCGGCGCCGGGATCCGCGGCGATGGTTGCGGCGTCGACGCCGGCCGAAATTGGTGCTGCTGCGGCACTCTTGAGTGCATCTCCGCGGCTGAAGCTCAGGGTGAAGTCGTAGGCCCCGGTGAGGCCGGTGGAGTCAATGACGGATCCAGGGACGTAGCCTGCGGCGAGCGTGTGCAACTCGATGGCGAACTGCGCCATGGTCATGTTCTGGCAGGAGATGAGGCGGGCGAGCAGGGGATTGTCGATGCGAGGATCCTTACCGCCGGGAAGCGGGCCTTCGAAGCAGGTCGGATGATTTGCGGCGTCGGCTTTCTTCATCTTCGGATTGGCGGCGACCAGCGCGAATACCGTAGTCGGCCGCGACCCGGTGTGGGTCACCAGTTTGAAGCGGTCGGCGAGCAGCGAGCGCAGCATCTCGTTGACGTCTTCGACGTCGAGGTCGCGGACCGCACCGGGGATAGGTGACGCGGCGTTGCCGGTCGATGCTGTGCCGATGACGTCCCAGTGAACGTCATTGAGCCACTTCGGCTTGTTGTCGATCAGTCCGGGCTGGACGTTGTAGGACTTGTAGATGAGGGTCTGCAGCGTAGCGTAGAGAACTTTGACTCTGTTGCCCTCGATCTCGATGTTGAATCTCTTCTCGTCTGGGTTGGCCGGGCGGATGACGGCTACATCGAACTCGGCAGGCGGCGGGGGCGGCAGAAGTTTGTCTAAATCGGGGATATTGGGAGTGGGCTTCTCATTGACACTGTCGACGACGACAACGGGCGTGGGCCAGGGCTTGGACTCGAGCTTGAGCCCGAGCTGCTTGTCGAGCGCGTCGAAGATGGAGATGCCGGACCCGTCGTTGGACTTCTGGTAGTTCCACTGGAGATCGAAGTCCCACCCGCCTTTCAGGCCGGTCTGGTCGAACACAGGCCGGGTGAGATAGGGCGAGGCGACGTCGTGCAGGAACTCCGCGAAGGATTCCATGGTGACGTTGTGGCAGGAAAATTTGATGGGCGGCGGCGGTGTGCCGGGCGGAGGCGGAGCGGAATTCGCAGCCGGCTGCTGGTACTCGCATCCGAGGAAGCTGTTGTCGCTCGCTTCGGCCGACGGAGCGGCGGCGCGCTTGAGCCTGGAGGCTTTGCCCACGGAGAGGACATAGGCCGGCAGTGGCCGCTTGTCGGTGTGGAGGACAAGCTTGAAGCGGTCGGCGAGAAGGGTGCGGAGCATTGCCTTGCCGGCATCGTCCGAGGCAGCGGCTGGGCCCTTGGCGTTGATATCGAAGCGATCGAAGTCCAGCCAGGATGGGCCTCCGAAGACATCGGCGGGATCGACATCATAGGCCGCGGCGATCAGGTCGGCTACAGTTGCATCGCGAAGAGAAATGCGACCGGCGTGGGAAATGCCGTGGATGGCAGGATGAAGGCGCGGCGGGCTGACGTGGACGTCGGCGGCCTCGAATGCGGGCGCCGCGGTGGGTTGGGCGAGCAGTGCGCTGGAGAGAAGAACGACGAGTGCTGTTCCGGCGAGGACACGCTTCATTGGTTCGAACCGCCCTTCCTGGCAAGGCTGAATGATAGCGTAATGCGGGGCCCGGCAGCCGAGCGGTTAGTTGTCCGTGGGCTTCTCGTCGATGTGGTCCATTACGAGGACCGGCTCGGGGCGGCGCACCTTCTCCATCTTCAGGCCCATCTGCTTGTAGATTGCGTCGAAGAGCGATAGTCCGCCGTTCGGGTCGGAGTTTTTGGCGGTGGGATCGTTCGACGGCGGCGGCGGAGCGTTTGCAGTTGGCCGATGGTGCTGAAGCTCAGGGTGAAGTCGTAGCCGCCCTCGCAGGGCGAGAGGGCTCGAAGACCCCGTGACTTCTCAGCAAGGAATGGCACTCAGGCAAGCCACCGGCCAGAGGGTCATCCTGGGCTGCACCTTTCGGGGTGCAGCCATCATCCAAAAATTGGCTTGACTGTGCGCAGAAGGCGTTCTAGTCTGTGCGCAACTTCGGCAAATTATTGGCAACCTTCGCCAATCCGATCGCAAGCCCACACAGGATGCACGGTGCTGCGCGGCATATTCGCCGATCTTCCCTGACAAATTCAAATCTCCCAGTTGCTTACGCAGCATCCAACCCTGCATGTCCTGACGGAGGTCAGACGACCACTTGATAAAAAAGACCCTCGAGATCACGCCTGGCATTGAGCCCCTGTACGGGACCCGCGACGAGAACCTTCGGCTCATGGAAGACGGACTTCAGGTCCTGATCGATCTTCGATCGGACGCAATCCACATTACCGGCCCGCAAGAAGGCGTGGAACGTGTGGAACGCATCTTTTTTGATTATGAAACCCTGCGCAAGTCGGGTGTAGCGCTGCAGAACGGCGAACTGAAGGGAATGCTGAAGCTGGTGATCGCCGACCCCGGCATCACACTGAAGTCGCTGGTGGATTCGGGCAAGCAGCGGTCGGCCGGGGTGAAGCGGATGGTGCAACCGCGGTCGCCCAACCAGCGGAAATACGTCGAGGCGATTGAGCAGGGCGACATGGTTTTCGGGCTCGGGCCGGCGGGAACAGGCAAGACGTACCTGGCCGTAGCCATGGCAGTGTCGGCGCTGATGGCGAAGAAGGTGAGCCGGATCATCCTGGTGCGACCGGCGGTGGAGGCGGGCGAGCGGCTGGGATTTCTTCCGGGCAGCTTGCAGGAGAAGGTCGATCCCTATCTGCGGCCGCTCTACGATGCGCTGTACGACCTGCTGGACCAGGACAAGGTGGACAAACTGTTGGAGCGGAACGTGATTGAAGTGGCTCCGCTGGCGTTTATGCGCGGGCGTACGCTGTCGGACGCTTTCATCATCATGGATGAAGCGCAGAACACAACCAACGAGCAGATGAAGATGTTCGTGACCCGCATGGGCAATGGATCGAAGGCGGTGATTACGGGCGACTTGACCCAGATCGACCTGCCCAATCCAAAGAAATCGGGTCTGTTCGAGGCGCTGCAGGTGCTGGACGGGGTGGAAGGGATCCGGTTCTGCCACTTCGAAGATGTCGACGTCGTTCGTCATCATCTTGTGCAGCGGATTGTGCGGGCTTACGATAGCTATGGCCGCGCTCAGCAGCAGCTGCCGCTGGAGATGAGTGATACGGGGCTGGCAACTCCGGGGCTGGAGGCCGCGGAGGGCGCGGAAGCGTCACCGAAGCCGATCTCGAAGCCGCAATAGGCGCCGAAGGAACGTAGCATGCCTTGGTACTTCTACCTGCTGGAATTTCTGGCTGGGGCGTTTCTGGCCAACGGGGTTCCTCATTTTGTTCAGGGGATCAGCGGTAACCCATTTCAGTCGCCCTTTGCCAAGCCGCCGGGTGTCGGCGAGTCATCGCCGGTGATCAACGTAGTGTGGGGATTCGCGAATCTTCTTGCCGGCGTGCTGCTACTGCACTTCTTCTGGCCGCAGGGCGGATCGGGTGAGGCGGGTTGGACAACGGTCGGCCTGGGAGCGCTCTTGCTGTCGATTCAGATGGCTACGCACTTCGGCAAGGTGCGGGCGGCAAAGAACTCATCCGGGAAGGTCTAGTAGCATCAGAGGAAGCATGATCACCCTGCAACCTCCGCGAGGCATGGACGGCGAGGCGAACCCGTGGCCGAAGGCGGGTTTGTCGCCGGCGGGGCTGGCGCGCTTTCTTGCCCGTGCGCGGGTTGCGGTTGGGCTTGAGGGCGAAGTCCATGTGCTGCTGGCGGACGACGCGACGCTGCGGCGGCTGAACCGGACATTTCTCGGCAAAGACAAGGCGACCGATGTGCTGTCGTTTCCGGCAGCGACCGGCCCGGCCTTCTTCGGCGAGCCGGAAGGTCCAAGACTGGCGGGCGACCTGGCGATTTCGCTGGAGATGGCGGCGCGGCAGGCAGCACGGTTTGGACACTCGCTGCGCGACGAGGTGCGGGTGCTACTGCTGCACGGACTGCTGCACCTGGCGGGCTTCGACCACGAGCAGGACGTGGGCGAGATGGCTGCGCGCGAGGCGAAGCTGCGGACGGAACTGGGGCTGCCAACGAGTCTGATTGCGCGGGCCGGCGCGGGCCAGCGAAAGCCAAATGCGGGGATTCTTCCCCGTTCGGCTTCGCCTCAGGGTCAGAATGGCAAACCGAAGGCTCAGGCGAAGGCCCGCGGGCGGGTGCGGGCATGAGCGGGGTCTATTACAACCTGACCCTGGCCGTGCTGCTGGTGATCCTGGCGCTGGCCGCCTATGTGGACCGGGTGTACAGCGAGATGGGCAAGTTTCTGGCGCGCGAGTACCAGGACAACATCGACGCCTGGACGCGCGCCGTGGAGCCAAGACTGCGGCTGGGACGGGAGTCGATTGCGCTGTCTGCGTCGGTGCTGCGGCAGCTTACGCTGGCGGCGATTGCGCTGATTGCGGGGCTGCGCCTGTACGTGCATGTGAAAGCCACAGCGCTGGCGCGGGTGCCGACCGCGGAGGAGATCGCGGTGACGGGCTTCTTCCTGGTGCTGCTGATCCTGTTCTTCGACCGGCTGATTCCGCAGCTGCTGTTTGCGCGGACGCGCGGCCTGTGGATTGCGCATATACGGCTATTCCTGGAGGCACTGTTCTACCTGATCCTGCCGGTTACTCTGACGCTGGGGCTGCTGCTGTCGATTGTGGCGCTGGCGGAGCCCGAAGACGCGGAAGAGGAAGAGCACCCGTCCGAGGCGATGGACGCGCTGCTGGAAGCGGGCGAGGAGGAAGGCATTCTGGAGGAGAGCGACCGCGAACTGGTGCGGTCGGCGGTGGAGTTTGGCGACAAAGTGGTGCGCGAGGTGATGACGCCGCGGCCGGAGATCTTTGCCGTTCCGGAGACGCTGACGCTGAAGAGCCTTCTGGAAATGCTGAAGGAGAACTCGTTCTCACGGGTTCCGGTGTTTGCGGGCACGCTGGACCATGTTACGGGAATTGTGTTCGCGCGCGACCTGCTGCAGGTTCTGGACGCGGAGGCAGCGCAGCGGACGGTCGCAGAGCTGCAGCGGCCCACGGCGTTCGTGCCGGAGACGAAGAAGGTGGCCGAGCTGCTGCGCGAGATGCAGCAGGAGAAGCAGCACATGCGAATGGTGATCGACGAGTACGGCGGCGTGGCCGGGCTGGTGACGATCGAGGATCTGCTGGAGGCGATTGTGGGCTCGATTGCGGATGAGCACGACCAGGCCGAAGATGTGGACGAGCCGGTGCGCGAGACGGACGGGAAGTTCGTCGTGCCGGGAAGCTTTGAAGTGTCACGGCTGCGCGAGCTGTTCGCGGACCAGTTGGAAACCGGGCCGCACGCGCAGGAGGACGCGGACGCGGGCGACGAATCCGTGGGCGAAGCGGAAAGCAGGAACGGCGCGCAGCGCTTGACGCTGCATCTGCCGCCGCACTACGAAGCGACGACGCTGGGCGGGCTGGTTTCGGAAATTGCGGGCCACATTCCGCATCCCGGTGAGGTGATTGAAGAGGACGGGCTGCGGCTGGAAGTGCTGAAATCGACGGACCGCAAGGTGGAACGGGTGCGGGTGGGATTGGTGCCGACAGCTGCGGAATGATCGACTAATTGCGGTCAGCCACACTTACCCTGGCACTTGATGGCATACGCCTTCAGGTCGATGGGCTGGTTGAGGCGAATGTTGTTGTAGATTGCGGTGTCAGTGTCTCCGGAGGGCGCAAAGAACTCCTGCTTCAGGGTGACGTCGCGCACCGGATCGATCCAGATGGTGACGTGCGAGTAGGTGTTGCGCACGGTGGGATCCCTGGGCAGGAGGTCAAGTTGTTCCACCTGCACCGGCTTGCCGCCGTCGTTCATCTGTTCACTTCCCTTGTCCGAGATCGTCCACTGCTTGCTGAGGTCGGCGCCGGTGCCGCCGAAGCCGAGGGTGATGAAAGTCTCGAACTTCGCCTGGTTGGCGCCAGTGGTGGAGAATTCGTCGATGTGGTTGGTGCCGGCGTTGTACAGGCGTCCCTTTCCGTCCTTGTATTCCAGCGTCTTGGCGTCGGGCGGGTTGAATTTTGCGCCTAGCTGGATGGAGTTGCCGTTGCGGAGGAAGTAGACGGTTCCGGTGTCGGTGGAGGTGTCGTTGACCAGCTTTTCGAAGTGTTCCTTGCGGATGTCAGCCTCGGCAGAGTGAAAGTTCTTGCTGGCTGCGTCCATCTTGCTGAGCACCTGCTGCAGGCGGCTGTTGGCCTGCGCGGCGAAGGCAAGAGGCAGGGCAAGCGCGAGGGCAGCGCCGGGGATGAGCCAACGCGTGACCGGGCGGGATTTGGAAACCGGCATGGCAGCGGATCTCCCGGCGGTTGGACGCTGCTTCGGTAGACGCCAACTCCGCCGCGGAGGCTGCATCAGCGGACCGCCTTGACGTCGTAGGCGACCACTTTGCCGTGGGAATCGAGCACCGGATCATCGGCCTGAATGGTGACTTCGCCGGAGATGGGCTCGACCACGCGCAGGATGGCGTCGCGGCGTTCGGGCTCGGTCTGGGTGACCTGGGGACCGCCGGGCATGTCGGCACGGATCTGATAGATGAAGCGGGGATTGCCATCGGATTGGCCGTCTTCTTTGACCAGCACCTGGCTGGATTGGATGGCGACGGTTTCGACGGGGCGATCCTTGAAGTCGATGACGTGGGGCGAGACGAACAGAAAGAGGAGGATCAGCGTCACCATGATGTCGTAGTGGAAGCTGCCGCGCTCGTAGGACCACCAGAAATAATTGTTGAAGAATTTGACCACTGCGGAACGATCCTCTTCATTACTGTACCCCACCCCCCACCCCCCTATCGAAACCCGTATGATCAACAAAACACAGCGGCTAGATTTTCGACAATCTTACAACTCGCTGATTCCAGGCAGCTTAAAATGGAAGTATATCTGGAATCAAACAGTTGCCGGAATATCCACCGTATTAGCGATTGGAAAACAGGGCCAGGCACGAAGTCGCGCTCCTGCAGTTCCTTTTCGATCCTGATTCTAATTGAGCGAGCGGATTCCCGATGTGCTCGCGGTCACATGTCTTTTGGGGTTCGGTGGAAGGAACCGTCCTTGCTGGTGGCGATGGGCTTGAATGCGGCGATTTTGTAGACGAGCCATCGGCCTTGACCGCGGGTTCGATGAATTTGCAGGCCTCGGCGTCGCAGGTGTGCAGGATGCGGAAGATGTCGATAGTGACCGGCTGGGCGGGGGGGTGGGAGGGAAAGCAAAGGCAAGTACGAGGGTGATGAAAAAGGCGGCTCAGCGCAGGAAAGCAAACCTCAGGGGCTAAAGCCCGGCAGATTCTGTGGCTCTTATGGCACGGATAAATCCGTGCCCTTAACGAAAAAGCGCATTTGTCAACATTCTCAAGTACAGAAGCGGATTCCCTTCGGGAATGACAAACAAAAGGGAAGCGGATTCCCCTCGGGAATGACAAACAAGAGGGAAGCGGATTCCCTTCGGGAATGACAAACAAAAGGGGCCAGGACAACGACAGCGGCAAAGGCGAGGGCAGCGGCAAGGGTAGACCCAGAAGCGGATTCCCTTCGGGAATGACAAACAAAGGGAAGCGGATTCCCTTCGGGAATGACAAAACGAGGGGCCATGTGGCTAGTCGCCTATGCGCGGATACGGCGGCAGATCGGGCCAGAGGGTGGTGGCGAGGTCGTCCCAGGTTGGATTGCGGGACTCGATCAAGGCGATCTTCTGAGCGCGGGTCCAGTGTTTGAGTTCTTTTTCGCGCGCGATGGCATCGTTGACGTACTTGAAATGCTCGTGGTAGGCGAGGCGGTGAATGTTGTATCGGGCGGTGTGTGTACCGGGACGCGCTTGACGATGCTGGTGAACGCGAACACGGAGCTCGTTGGTGATACCGATGTAAAGAGAGCGTGAGCGATTGGAAAGGACATAGACCCAGAAATCGTACTCGCGCTTCATCGGGAGGGGCGTTTGGTGATGTGGGTGGCGTTGTTCATGTAAGGGATGAGGGCTTCGGGGATGAGGACGGAGCCGTCGGGCTGCTGGTAGTTCTCCAGGATGGCGAGGTAGGTGCGGCCGACGGCGAGGCCACTGCCGTTGATGGTGTGGAGGAACTCCGATTTCCTGGCGCCGGCCGGACGGTAGCGGATGTTGGCGCGGCGGGCCTGGAAGGCTTCGAAGTTGGAGCAGCTGGAGATTTCGCGGTAGAGCTGCTGGCCAGGGAGCCAGACTTCGAGGTCATAGGTTTTGGAGGAGCTGAAGCCCATGTCGCCGGTGGAGAGCAGCATGCGGCGGTAGGGCAGGCCGAGGAGTTCGAGGACGCGCTCGGCGTCGCGGGTGAGGCGCTCGTGCTCTTGGTTGGACTTGGCGGGCGTGGTGAACTTGACCAGCTCGACCTTCTGGAACTGGTGCTGGCGGATCATGCCGCGGACGTCTTTGCCGTAGCTGCCGGCTTCCGAGCGGAAGCAGGGGGTGTAGGCGCAGAAGCTGGTGGTGAGCTGCGACTCGTCGAGGGTCTCGTCGCGGAAGAGATTGGTGACGGGGACCTCGGCGGTGGGGATGAGCCAGTGGTCGCTGTCCTGGTAGATGCCAGGGTCGTAAGGTTTGTCGTCGCAGTGGAAGAGATCGGCGGCGAACTTGGGGAGGTTGCCGGTGCCGAAGAGGGACTTGGAGTTGACCATGTAAGGCGGCAGGACTTCGGTGTAGCCGTGCTCGCGGGTGTGCAGGTCGAGCATGAAGTTGGCAAGGGCGCGCTCGAGGCGTGCGCCTTGCCCATAATGCACGACAAAGCGTGAGCCGGAGATTTTGGCGGCGCGTTCGAAGTCGAGGATGCCGAGGCGCTCGCCGATGTCGCCGTGCGCGAGGGCGGGGAAGTCGAGCGGGGCAGGGATGTGGTCGAGGGGCTTTTCGCCGGCGTCCCAGACTTTCTGGACGGAGTTTGCGTGCTCGTCGGCGCCGATGGGGACGGAGTCCTGGGGAAGGTTGGGGATGGATTGGAGGATGGCGCGGAGCTGGTCGTCGGCGGCGGTGGCGGCGGCTTCGAGGGCGTCGGATTGCGATTTGAGGTCGGCGAGCTGGGCGGTGAGCGCAGAGGTGTCGGCCCCTTCGCGCTTGATGCGGCCGAAGTCGGCGGAAAGCTTGTTGCGCTGCGCTTTGAGGGTTTCAAGCTGGGTGATGGCGCCGCGGCGATTGGCGTCGATGGAGGCGAAGTCGCCGAGGACGGCGGCGGGGTCCATGTTGCGGTCGCGGAGTTTTTGTTCGACGAGGGGAAGGTTGGCGCGGACGAAGGCGAGGTCTAGCATTGGGACGATTTTACCGGAGGCGGGCGGGGATCGGATGGTGGCCGTTTGAAAGACAACGACGGAGATTCTGACTCTACGAGTCAGCATGACGGTCGTGGGGCGAGTCAGAATGACGGCATGGGAAGGTGGGTACACTGTAGGCATGCATGGCAAGCCTGACATGAGCGTGACGGTGGCGGGGATTGGGCTGCGCTCGCCGGTGATTGCGGCCAGCGGCACGTTTGGGTACGGGGTGGAGTTCGAGGAGATTGTGTCGCTGGACCGGATTGGCGCGTTTGTGACCAAGGGGTTGTCGCGCGAGCCGATGGCGGGGAACGCGAGTCCGCGAATTATTGAGACGCCGGCGGGCATGATGAATGCGGTGGGACTGCAGAATATCGGGGTGCGGGCGTTTGTGGCGGAGAAGCTGCCGAAGCTGCGGAAGATACCGGGCGCGGTGGTGATTGCGAATGTGTTTGGGTTTGGGATTGAGGATTATGTCGCGGTGATCCAGGCGCTGAATGAGGCGGAAGGCGTTGCGATGTATGAGCTGAATGCGAGCTGCCCGAATACGTCGCATGGCGGGATGATGTTTGGCAATGATCCGTCGCTGCTGTATGACCTGGTAAAGCAGCTGCCGCAGTGGCGGCGGACCGGGCGGGACGGCCGCTGATGGTGAAGCTGTCGCCAAATGTGACCAGCATTGCGCGCATGGCGAAGGTGGCGCAGGAGGCGGGGGCGCAGGCGGTATCGCTGGTGAACACGTTTGTGGCGCTGGCGATCGATGTGGAGACGCGGAAGCCGCGGATTGCGAATGTGACGGGCGGGTTGAGCGGGCCGGCGATCCGGCCGATTGCGGTGCGGATGGTGCACGAGGCGGCACAGGCAGTGACGATTCCAGTGGTGGGGATGGGCGGGATCGTAAGGGCCGAGGATGCGGTGGAGTTTATGCTGGCGGGCGCGACCGCGGTGCAGGTGGGTACGGCGAGCTTTGCCGATCCGCGGGCGGTGGAGAATATTGCGAATGGGCTGCGGAAGTGGTGCGCGGGGCACGAGGTGGCGCATGTGAGCGAGCTGACCGGGGCGATGATCCGGTGAGGCCGAGGCGCCAGGCGTCGAGGGACTGGGCGAAGTTTCAACGGGCGGGACAGCTTAGAATTGGGGTGTGAGCATAGAGACGATTTCCTCCCCTGAGATTGAGACGATGAGCGGGCTGAAGACGGTTCGGCGAGCACTGCTTTCGGTAACCGACAAGACGGGCCTGGTGGAGTTTGCGCGGGCGCTGGCGAAGCATGGCGTGGAACTGGTGTCGACCGGCGGAACGGCGCGGGCGCTGCGCGACGCGGGGCTGGCGGTGCGCGACATCAGCGACTTGACCGGCTTCCCGGAGATGCTGGATGGACGCGTGAAGACGCTGCATCCCAAGGTGCATGGAGGGATTCTGCATGTGCGCGGGAATGCGGAGCACGTAGCGGCGGTGCGCGAACATGCGATTGAGCCGATCGACATGGTGGTGGTGAACCTGTATGCGTTTGAGAAGACGGCGGGGAAGCCGGGCGTGGAGTTTGCAGAGGTGATCGAGAACATCGACATTGGGGGGCCGTCGATGGTGCGGTCGGCGGCGAAGAATTTTGAGGATGTGGCGATTGTGACGGCCGTGGGGGATTACGGGGCGATTGCAGAGGAATTGGCGGCGAACGGCGGGAGCCTGGGGCGGGCGACGCGGTGGCGGCTGGCGAAGGCGGCGTTTGCGACGACGGCGGCCTACGACGCGGGGATTGCAACGACGCTGGAGAGTATGGCCGCGCCGGGTGCGCATGGCGGACGCGGCGGTGTTCGAGGTGGAGGCGATGCCGCCGGTGCTGCGTGTGATCGAGGAACAGAAGACGGTGCTGCGGTACGGGGAGAATCCGCATCAGCGGGCAGCGTTGTACGTGGATGGGAGCGGATTTGGCGTGGCGGCGGCGCGGCAGTTGCAGGGCAAGGAGCTGAGCTACAACAACATTGTCGATCTGGACGCGTGCTGGGAGCTGGTGAGCGAGTTTGACGGGCAGGATGCGGCGGTGGCGATTATCAAGCATACGAATCCGTGCGGTGCGGCGACCGGAGCCACGGTGCTGGAGGCGTACAAGCGGGCGCTGGAGGCGGACCCGGTTTCGGCGTTCGGGAGCGTGATCGGCATCAACCGCGAGGTGGATGCGGAGGCGGCGGAGGAGATTGCGAAGCTGTTTGTGGAGGCGATCGTGGCGCCCAAGTTTACCGTGGAGGCAGTGGCGCGGTTTGGGGCGAAGAAGAATCTACGGCTGCTGGAGATCGTGCCAAGCCGAACCGGCGCAGAGAATGCGGGTGGCACCAAGCCGGCGCGGATGCTGAAGCAGGTTTCGGGCGGGTTCCTGATGCAGGATGCGGACCGGTTGCGGGTTGCGGAGAGCGATTTGAAGGTCGTAACCAAGCGGGCGCCGTTGGCGGAGGAGATGCGGGCGCTGCGGTTTGCGTGGACGGTATGCAAGCATGTGAAATCCAACGCGATTGTGTACGCACGCTACAGCCAGGGGCATGGGCAGACGGTGGGGATTGGCGCGGGGCAGATGAGCCGGGTGGATGCAGCGAGGTTTGGCGCGATGAAGGCGGTGTTGCCGCTGGTGGGCACGGTGGCTGCGTCGGACGCCTTCTTCCCGTTTCCGGATGGGCTGGAGGCGGTGGCGGAGGCAGGCGCGACGGCGGTGATCCAGCCCGGAGGGTCAGTGCGCGACGCCGAGGTGATTGCTGCGGCGGAACGGCTGGGGATGGCCATGGTGTTTACCGGGGTGCGGCACTTCCGGCACGGGTGACGCCTGCGGGCGGCGGTACGGCGTTTGGGGCGGCCTATTTCAGGCCCGGGCGAGGAACGGCTATAATAAACCGCTGGGGTGTACGCGTCGCCGCGGCCCAGCATCCAATCGAACCCCTTGTCCGTCTAAAAACATAGTGTCTGCGTCCTTCATCCCGCCGGATAGGAACCTTTGCCCAATGACAATGCTGTCGCGCGTTTCGCGGATTTGCCACTTCCGGCTGGTTTTCGTGGTTGCCCTGCTGTTGGTGACGCCGATTCTGGCAGCAGCGCAACAGGAGCAGCTCCCTGCCTCGACGAAGGGACGGGGGAAGGCCTCGCAGCCGGCCGCGCCGCAGGAGCAGACTACGCCCGACCGCTCCAGCTCTTACTACCATTACGCTCTTGCGCAACTGTACGAGGATATGGCCAAGAGCGCCGGCCGGCCGGATTACGCGACCCAGGCGATCGAGCAGTACAAGCTTGCCCTGGACGCAGATCCGAATTCCCAGCTGTTGCAGGATGGTTTGGCCGATCTCGACTACCAGCTTGGGCGCGTCCAGGACGCGGTGGCTGCGGCCAAGGAGCAGGTGAAGCGCAATCCGGACGATATTGAGGCACACACGCTGCTGGGGCAGGTTTATCTGCGGTTGCTGAGCGATGCGCAGGGCCCCCAATCGGGCCAGATGCTGCAGGCGGCGATCGGCGAATACGAGACGATTGCGCGGCTGAAGCCGGACGACCTGGACACCAAGGTGCTGCTGGGCCAGCTTTATGCGATGAACCACGACTCGGCCAAGGCGGAGGCGGAGTTCAAGGAAGCGCAGAAGCTGGATGCCAATTCAGAAGACGTAATGCTGAACATGGCGCGGCTGTATGACGACGAGGACAACACCCAGCGTGCGGCGGACACGCTGCTGGCGGTTCCGGCGGAAGACCGGACTGCGCGGATGGAGTACAACCTGGGGACGTACTTCGACAAGTTGAGAAAGCCGAAGGACGCGGCGGCGGCCTACAAGCGATCGCTGGACATTGAACCCGACAATCCGGACGTGCAGAAGGCGCTGGCGAACTCGTTGATGGAAGACGACCAGATGGATGAGGCACTGGCGCTGCTGCAGACGCTAGTGGCGGCCGATCCCACGGATGCGCAGTCGCAGATTCACATCTCAGAGATACAACGCCAGCAGGGGCACTACGACCAGGCACTGGCGACGCTGGAAAAGGCCAAGGCGCAGGCCCCGGATTCGCTGGAACTGAACTACAACGAAGCCCTGATCTACGATGCGCTGGGCAAGTACGACCAGGCGGTCGGAGTGCTGACGACCATTCTGGATTCAACCGCGCGGCCGGATGGGAAGTATACGGAGGATGAGAAGCGCAACCGCGCGACCTTCCTGAATCGCCTGGGAAACCTCTACACCGAACAGAACAAGACGGCGGAGGCGGTAGCGACGTACAAGCAGATGGCCGACCTGGGGGGCGATTACGCGCACGACGGATACCAGGGCGAGGTGGATGCATACCGCGAGGCGCACCAGTACAAGGATGCGTTTGCGGCGGCGGCGGCGGCGGCGAAGGCGGAACCGAAGGACCATGCCGTGCAGATGGTTTACGCGGAACAACTGGCCGATATGGGGCAGGTGGACCAGGCGCTGGCCCTGGCCAAGGCACAGTTGACGGGCGGCCCGGAGGATCGCGAGACGCTGGAAAACCTGGCCTCAATCTACATTCGCCTGAAGCGCTACAAGGAAGCGGGCGACCAACTGGACAAGGCCGAGGCGCTGGCCACGAAGCCGATGGAGAAGCTGGAAGTGGAGTACATTCGCGGCGAGTATTACGACCGCCAGAAGATGTACGACAAGGCGGAGGCGGAATACCGCAAGGCGCTGGCGATTGACCCGCAGAATGCAGGCGTGCTGAACAATTTCGGGTACATGCTGGCGGACCTGGGCGAGCGGCTGCCGGAGGCGCTGAAGATGATTCGCCAGGCAGTAGACCTGGATCCGCAGAACGCGGCGTACCTGGACTCGCTGGGCTGGGTCTACTTCAAGAGCGGACAGTACACGCTGGCGGAAGAGAACCTGCGCAAGGCGATTGAGCGCACGAGCACCGATCCGGCGATCCTCGACCATCTGGGCGAGGTATATGAGAAGACCGGCGACTTGAAGCTGGCAGTGGCGCAGTGGGAGCGGTCGATGACGGAATATGCTCACTCGCTGCCCGCCGATGCCGATCCCGAGGACGTGGAGAAGGTGCAGCACAAGCTGGAAAATGCCCGGGTGAAGCTGGCCAAGCTGAACACCACCGCCGACAAGGACGCGAAGTAGCGGCTGCCGGGCCTGGATTGCCGCGAAAGCACATTGCAGGGGCTAAAGAGGCTGCTGAAAAGTCCTTTTGCGGTCGCGGAAATTCCCTCGCTGGCTAAAGCCGGGATCAGAGGAGATGGCTTGCGGCGCGACTGAAGTCGTGCCCTTTCAAAACGGCGAGTCTTTCAGCATCCTCTGAAGCCCGCGCTCCTTTTGCCGGCTTTGATGCGGGCACTGAAGTGCCGTCTTATCCGATGCGGGGTTTCTCTCAGATACCGGATTTCTCGCCCATTTACACTTACAACTGTGACGATTGAGGCGACTCCAAGTTTCGACCTGCATCTTTGCGCGGTGTCCCGCAGCACGGACGATGTGCTGACGGCGCGGGCCTACGCGGCGCCGGAGCGGCCTTCGCGGACGGCGTTCCAACGCGACCGGGAACGGATTGTGCAATCGCGCGCGTTTCGCCGGCTGGCGGGCAAGACGCAGGTGTTCACCAGCCGCGCCTCCGACCACTTTCGCAGCAGGCTGACCCACACCATCGAAGTGATGCAGATTGCGCGCAGCGTGGCCGAGGCGCTGGGGCTGAACCAGGACCTGGCGGAGACGCTGGCGCTGGTCCATGACATTGGCCACCCGCCCTTTGGGCACGCTGGGGAACGCGCGCTGGATGAATGCCTAAAGCGGCACGGGCTGGGCTTCGACCACAACCTGCACGCGCTCCGCATTGTGGAGCACTTTGAACAACGCTATGCGGCGCATCGCGGGCTGAACCTGACGCTGGGAGTGCGCGAGGGAATCATCAAGCACTCGCGCGACTACAGCGCTGACCAGCACCCGGAGCTTTCCGAGTACCTACTGGTGCAGCGGCCTCCGCTGGAAGCGCAGATCATCGACCTGGCCGACGAGATTGCGTATCTGACCGCGGATCTCGACGATGGGGTGGAGTCGGGCCTGCTGGAGATTGATCACATCCGTGGGCATGTGGACATCCTGGCGCGCAGCTATGCGCAGGTGGAGTGGGAGCACAGCGGCGTCGAAGCCAAGTTCCTGTTCGCCGAGGCGTTGCAGTTAATGCAGAACGTGCTGACGGACGACCTGATTGCGACGACGCTGCGAAACACGCAGGCGATTGGGGCAACCAGCCTGGAGCAGGTGCGGGACCATCCGACGCGACTGGCCACCTTCTCTCCTCTGATCGAAGCGCAACGGCAGCAGGAGAAGCGGTATCTGTACGACACGCTGTATACCTGCCATGCCCTGTCGCTGGAGCATGAAAAAGCGGAGCAGGTGGTGAGCGAGTTGTTCGATTTCTGGATCTGCGAGCCGCAGGAACTTCCCTCGAGCTACGTGGAGGAGATCGAGACGGAGGGGCTGGCGCGAGTGGTAGCCGACTATATCGCAGGCATGACCGACAGCTTTATTCTGCTGCAATACGCGCAGATCAAGCGGTCGATCCGCCGCTGAGCGGGCGCCTGAGCGCGGCAGGGAAGCGCTGCGTGGCGATTATGACAAGCGACTTGCGGCTCTCCGGGGGCATCCAAACAGTGAGCCTAAGGAGCGACCCATGAATGACCTATCTGCGCGCCTACTGACAAAGCGGGCCCTGCTGGCGGTGGTGGCACTGCCCTTTGTCGCGTGGGGGCAGTCTCCGCAGCAGGCGGGAACTCTGATGATCGCAGGACAACCCGACCAGGCCGCACTGGTGCGAATGAACGGCAAGTCGTACGTGGACATTGAGTCGCTGGCCCGCATCACGCACGGGTCGGTGCGGTTCCAGGGAAACCAGACGATCCTGAGTCTGCCGGGGGCGGCGACTGGGAGCGCGCCGACGGCGGCCGCAGCAAACAAGCCTCCGGAGCTCTCCGAGGGGTTCCTGAACGCAGAGATTGAAGCGCTGACGCAGATTCGGGAATGGCGCGCGGCGCTGGTGAATTCGGTGCAGAACAATTATCCGGTGACGGATAGCTGGGTGGGGCGGCTGCGCCGGTCGGCCGCGAGCAAGCTGCAACTCGCAGTGGCGGCGGCAACCACGGAACCTGACCACGAGGGTCTGGCTTTACTGCAGAATGAGTTTGCGAATATGGAGACGATGAGCGACCAATTCCTGCAGATGCAGGCTAAGGTGAACTATATTTCGCCGGACAGTTTCGACAGCAATTCGCAGGACGCGAAGATCCTGAGCTGCGAGCGAGCGCTGATTTCAATGGCATCGACAAAGCAGTTCCAGGATGAGCCGACTTGCCACTAGAGCGACGGTGGGCAGGCGGGTGGGGTCAGGCGGCCCTGGCGGTGCAGAGTTGGCGTCCCTGGGGCTCTCGGCCCGCGCCATGGCGCTGGATTCGTGCCGAAATTAGCGCGTGTTGACCTTGACGGCAGGAAAGGCTGCTGCGAACTCACGCGCGACCATGGCGCCGAAAAACTCGCCGCCCTTGGCATTGAGGTGAGTGGTATCGCGGCCGGGAATGTTGGGATCGGCGGGATTGTTGTTGAACGCGTGGGCCTGCTCTTCGGTCATGGCGTCGAGCGCAGCGTTAGCCTCTGCGTTGAGATCAAGGACGACGGTATTGGTCTCCTTGCCGACTGCGCGCATGGCTGAGGCGTAGTCTTCGAGCGTGCGAACGTGCTTGGCGTCCTTGTAGTTGCGCTGGGGCAGCGGGGTAACGAGGACGGGGATCGCGCCGGCGGCGCGCGCCTCGCGGATGTCGGCGCGCATGTAGTCGGAGAAGGTGGTAGCGGGAATGTCCTCAAGCAGCGGACCCTTGCCGGGGCCGTCGTTCGCGCCGAACTGAATGAGGATGTAGTCAGGGTGGACGGCGAGGGCGCGATCCCAAAGGCCCTGCTCGCGGTAGCTCTTGGCGCTGCGGCCGTTGCGTGAGCTGTTGAAGCATTCAGTATCCGTGGTCTGGCGCTCGCAGAAGGCAGTCCCCCAGCCGGTGGTGTGGTTCACGGTGGAGTCTCCGGCGAGGACGATGCGCAGAGCATGGGGCAGCGGATAGATCTCGCCGTGGGCCGCGGCGGAGGCAGGAATGGCAGCGGCGGGTGCTGCCGCCGCGGTTTGCGAGGCTGCGGACGGGGGCTGCGATACCGACGGCGCGACGTTCTGCGCGAAGACGGTCGCAGGCAATAGAAATGTGAGCAGAAGAGCGTTCATCGTTTTCATTGTCCTTCGTCTGGATCGAGCGAGCAGCGTGAGAGGCCTATGGTGTTGCGGTTGTGGGCTTACTTGCCTGAGGGGGTTGCGGGAGCCACAGGTGCCGCGGGTGCCTTAGGTGCTACGGGCGTGACGTGGGTGAGGTCCTGTGCCCACTCCGGTGGGACGGCGGGCGGCGGCTCGGCCTCGACCATCAGGCCCATGTAGGAGAGGTACTTCGAGACGGGCGCGTCGGGCAGCCCCTTGAGCCCGGCGACGGTGCAGCGCGCGTTCAGGAAGGCGCCGGGGATGTCGAGGTGCACCGGCTCGCGGGCGTGGAACATGCCGAAGGTCTTCTCCTGGCCAAGCTTCTCATACTGCTCTGCGACGAGGGCGCTGACATCGACGAAGTCGACGTGGCCCTCCTGCTGCGCGATCTTCCAGGAGGTCTCGCGGTAGTTGTTGACGCCAACCTCGACGTGGCCGTCCTTCCAGACGTTACGGGTGGTCAGGGACATTACGATGGGCTGCGCGCCGGTGGCCTTGGTGTCGCGGACGAACTTGCGCAGATACCAGCCAAAGGTGTGCACGACCTCATGCTTGTGAGTGGCGTTGTTGTCGATCTCCTCGGTCTCGTCGCCGATGTCGGGGATGGTGCCGCGAGCGATCTGGTCGTTGAGTGCGAAGATGTCGTTCTGGCCAAGTTGAAGGAGAACAACGTCGCCGGGCTTAAACTGGGCGACGGCCTTATCCCATAGGCCTTCGGTGAGGTAGGTGCGGGTAGAGCGTCCGCCGCGCGAGAGGTTGACGACGTTAACCTTGTCGGGATCGAAGAAGGCATAGAAGAAGAGACCCCATCCCTGAGCTTCTGCGTAGCCCTCGTGCATGCGGTCGTTGTGGTAGGCGGCGGTGGAATCGCCGATGATGAAGATGCTGTGCAGCGCGGGGTTGAAAGGCTCGGGGAGCGGCGCTGCGTCGCTGTCGTGGACGATGGGAACCTGGGCGTAGCCGGGTGGCCGGGAGGCGGGGCTGGAGGACTGGGCCGATGTTTGTGCGGCGGCAATGCAAACTGTGCAGGCCAGAGAGACTGGGAGTGTGATCAGCAGCAGGCGGTTGCGGCGGAATGTTACCGGGCGAAGAAACATCATACCTGGCCCTCCTCTTGGATCACTTGCGCCTTTGCAGCAATAGGGTGTCAGTTTCCGCCCGGATGGGCGACCGGCTGCACCGGACCTGGAACCGGCCTCGATCCCGCTGGTCCGCCCGGTCATCGGCCTCCGGGTTCGCCGATCACGTCCGGCCCAAGCTCGACCTGCGTGCGCACGATCTGGTCGGCAACGAGACGGCCGAAGGTCTTCTGTCCATAAGGATTCAGATGGGTGCGGTCGGTGGCAGATTTGCCGACGGCCTCGCGCTCTTGCTCCTGCCCCACGGCGTTGAACTTGTCCGCCTGCTCCTGCCCCATGCGGTTCAGCATCGCGGTGGAGAGCTGATTGAGGTCGACGACGGTGATGAAGTCCTTCGCGCCCAGCTCGCGCGTAGCGGTCGCATAGTCCTTCAGGTCCTCGACTACGCGTCCATCCTTGAAGGTGCGGCGCGAGAGCGACGTGACCAGCACGGGCACCGCACCCATGGCCTCGACGTCCGAGATGTAACGCTGCAGGTAGTCCTTGTAGCTGCCCTCTGCGTCGGTATGCCGCGCAGCGTCGGTTTTCTGGTCGTTATGGCCGAACTGGATGAGGTAATAGTCGCCGTGCTCGGCAAGCGCCTTCTTCCACGCGCCTTCGTCGATGAAACTTTTGGAGCTGCGGCCGTTCAGCGCATCGTCAACGCAGGTCACGTTGGGCGTCATCACCGCACAGAAGCCGGGCCCCCAGCCGCCACCGGTGGCCACGGTGGAATCGCCGACCAGAACGATCTTGACCGGGCCGCCGTTGATGACCTGCATGGCGCGCACGCCCTCGGGCGGCAGCAACGCGGCCCTGGGCAGCACGTACTTCTTCACTGCGGGGACGGCCTTGCCCAAATCGACCGCGACCATCCTCCCGAAGACGTAGCTTCCCTTCCAGTCCAGGTGTGTCTCGTCGAAGACAGTCTTGCCGTCGGCGTCCTTCTTGGTGATGGAGAGCGAATGGCTCTCGTCAATACCGGCCTTCTCGATATACGCGATGCTCTCGTCGTGCAGCTCGATCAGCGGCACGTGCATCTCCGCCGCAACCGAGCGCATAGCCGCGGAGTACTCGATAAGGTTGGAGTGGATCTTGCCGTCGTCATGCCAGAAGCGGCGCACCAGCGGCGTACACAGCACGGGCACGATGCCGGCGGCGCGGGCCTCGGTAATGTACTGCTTCAGGTTCGCGACGTACTCGGGCAGCGGGACTTGGCGCGGCTGAGGCGCAGTGGGATTGACCATGTCATTGTGGCCGAACTGGATGACCATGTAGTCCGGCTTGGTCTCAAGCGAGCGCTGCCACAGGCCCTGCTCGCGGAAGGTGCGTGTGCTGGCACCGCCGCGCGCCATGTTCACGCAGTCCACCTGCGCGGTGAAGTTGGCGCAGAAGCCGCGGCCGTAGCCGGCGTGGTCGGTCTGGGTGGAATCGCCGATCAGGTCGATGCGGATGGTTGCGCCAGGCTTGCGTGTGGCGGCGGTCGCGGGATCGAAGGCGCGCTGCGGGTCGCCCTGGGCGAGCGCTTGCACCGTCATCAGACCTGTCGCAAGGCAGAACACGAGACAAAACCTGGTCCTACCACGATTCATTGCCGTGCCCCCGGCGGAAAGTATACGTTAGTTTCCCGTCTCATTGGGAGACTAAGCCCTCAGGCGTTGACAGTCGTCTCCGACGTGGCGGGCGGCGGGACATTCCTCAAGACCGGCGATTCGTTATGTCCCTGAACGCGCAGGCGTTGCCGGGGCAGAAAGACAACGGCTGGGGAAGGTGATGAAAGTCGGCCAATTGGGTACCGGTGTGTGTCCGCCGCTGCACCTTGGACGCACCGAGCGGCTCGGAATCTAAATTGGCGTCCCCAACGGGATTCGAACCTGTGTTGCCGCCGGGAACAGGCGGAGTCCTGGGCCACTAGACGATAGGGACGCCCTCAAGTTTACAACAGCACAGGGGTTGGAATCGAAGGGACGTCGCGCGCCGCAGGCTGCGAGTGATATAGTTCCCCGGCTGGCTTTCGAAGCGCCAAGGGTGCGGCTGGAGCGGCTTTCTCCAGGCAGAGTATGAGTCTCGCGGCGGTGCCTGCCGAGCGTTATCAAAACAAGAAGGAGTTCTATGTCGAGTCCTCTGTACACCTTGTTCGCGATCGGCCTGGTTATGGGAGTGGGTGCGGCGATGGCCCAGGCCCCGGCCGCGCAGCCCGTCCCTGCGGCGTCGTCTGCGCCGGTACCGGGACAGCGTCCACCGAATCCCACGCGTGATCCGCATACGCCTGGCTATGTTTTGGCCAAGGAGCTGCCTGACGGTGCGGTCCCCCCTGCGAACGCCGACGGGAATTTCATCATCGGGCCAACGCATCCTCGCGCGCCGGAATTCGATGTGCAGGACGGTGTGCCGAAGGGGAGGGTCGAAGAGTTCACCATGAGTTCGGCGGAGAGCAAGTTCTACCCGGGCATTGTGCGGGACGCGAACACCTTCGGAATGCCGGACCCGAGCGATCCTGCGAAGATGCTGGTGCCGACCAGCCACCCCGGTCCATATACGCGCCACGTTTCGGTTTATATCCCGCAGCAATATGTTCCGGGCACGGCGGCGCCGTTTATCGTTGGGGCGGACGGAATGGATCGTACGTGGGCGACGCTGCTGGACAATATGATTGCCGCGCATCGGCTGCCGGTGATGATTGGAGTGTTTATCGGCAACGGCGGCGGTGACGCGCAGGGCAGCGAGCGGGGCCTGGAGTACGACACAATGTCCGGCAAGTACGCCGAGTTTGTGGAAGCGGAGGTGCTGCCGCTGGTGGAGTCGAAGTACAACGTGAAGTTGACCAAGGACCCCGATGGGCGCGCGACGATGGGTGCGAGCTCAGGCGGGTCGGCGGCGATGATCATGGCGTGGTATCACCCGGAGTGGTATCACCGGGTACTGACTGTCTCCGGGACTTTTGTGAATCAGCAGTGGCCGAGCGATCCGAAGGTTCCGCATGGCGCGTGGGAGCTGCATGAACGCTTGATTGCGAACAGCCCGGCGAAGCCGCTGCGCATCTGGATGGAAGTGGGCGATCGCGACAATCTGAACCAGAACACGATGCGCGACAACATGCACGACTGGGTGATCGCCAATGAAAATATGGCGAAGGTGCTGGCCGCGAAGGGCTATCACTACCAGTTTGTGTTTGCGCGGAATGCGGGGCATACCGACCGTGCGGTGCGCGCGCAGACGTTGCCCGAGGCGCTGGAATACGTGTGGCAGGGTTACGGCAGTCTAGGAAAATAGTGTGTCCCCCCTCCAAATCGTGCAAGGTCGTCGCTCCCTGATGGTCGCGCCGACTCGACGGCTGGGGCTTCGGAACAGAGCATTTCCTAAACTGCTTCATCCGATTGCGGGAGCGCAGAAGTAACCGCATTCTGCGGGCAGGACTACTCGTAGCGGAGCGCTTCGATGGGGTCCAGGTTGGCCGCGCGGAAGGCAGGAATCATGCCGCTGATGAGCCCGGTGACGGCGAGGATCACCGTGGCCACAACGACTGACGTGGGCGAGATGAGGAGTCGTATGTCGGCGGCTTCGGCATTCTTGGCGAGGGCGCTGTAGAAGGTAATCCGCCCGACCAGCGCGGAGATGAGATAGGCGAGCGCGATGCCGCAGGCTCCTCCAACGCCGGTGATGGCCATGGCCTCGGCCAGAAATTGCAGCAGGATGTGCTTGCGGCGTGCGCCCAATGCTTTCTCGACGCCGATCTCGCGGGTACGCTGTTGCACGGCTACCAGCATAATGTTCATCAGACCGACGCCGGCAATGCCCAGGGTGAACGCGCCCACCAGCGAGAGGAGGACCTGCAAGGCGAGCGAAAGAATCTTGAATTGGCGCAATTCGGTCATCAGATTGGCGACGTATACGGCGTTGTGGTCCGACGCGCTGAAGTGATGGGCCGCGGCCAGGGATGCGCGCAGGCTCTTCTCGGCGAGCTCATTGTCACCGGAGTAACTGAACCAGATGCCGTCAAGGTAGTTTGTGTCCTTGATGTCGCTCATGGTGTTGAAGGGGACGTAGATCTGGCGATTGACGTCGTCGTCGGTCTCCTGCATTTTGGGGTCGAGCACACCGACAATGGTGAACGACTCCCCATTGAGGCGGATACTTTGGCCGAGCGCCCATTCGCCGGAGAAGAGTTTGGTTTTTGCCTCTGAGCCGATGACACAGACATGAGCGCGCTGCTGGTCTTCGGCGCCGTTGAAGAATCGTCCCTGATCGGTATCGAGTTTCAGGATGTCCTGGTACTCAGGGCGGACACCGTTGACGCTCCAGGTGTAAGTATGCAGGTCGTTCTGCACGGGTACATCTTTCCACACCACCGGGGAGATCCGCCCGATACCGGAGACGCCGGCGGAGGCGCGGTCGATATCGTCCAGCGTGAAACGCACACGCACGCCGGCTTTGTCAGCGCCCGCCTGTTCGCTGGTGCGGCCAGGAAAGACGCCGATGGTATGCGTGCCCCATTCCGCGAAGATGGCCTCGCAGGCGCGGCTGAAGCCGTTGCCGTAAGCCAACAACAGAACGACGGTGGCAATGCCCCAGGCCATGCCGACCATGGTGATGGCGGTGCGGCGGCGGTTGAAGAGCATCGCCTCCCAGGCCTGGCCGAGGATGTCCCTGATCATCTCTTATTCCTCGCTAACTCCATCTACTCGCGCCGCAAAGCCTCAATGGGGTCCAGTTCCGCGGCTTTTGTTGCGGGATAAAGGCCCGCGGCCACACCGCAGATCACCAGCGATCCCAGGGCCAGGGCAGCCGACCACGGCACCAGGCGCGGAGGGTCGAAGCCCGGCATCTTGTCGGTGAGGAATTGCTGGAGCAGCCACATGAAGCCCGCGGAGACTGCAATGCCGATCAAGCCGCTGATGCCGGTGAGCAACAAACCCTCCCAGAAGAACTGCGCGACGATGCTGCGCTTGGTGGCCCCGATGGCCTTGAGGATACCAATCTCGCGCGTACGCTCGGTGACGGACACCAGCATAATGTTGATGATTCCCACCGCGCCGAGGCCCAGGGTCACGATGCCGACACCGCCGAGAAAGACGTCCATGGCATTGAAGATTCCGCCGATCATTCTCTGTTCCTCGATGGTGTCCCATTGTTCGAAGGCGTCCTTGAGCGACGGATCGAAGCCGTGCCGCTGGGCGATGACGCGATCGGCTGCGGCGACGGCGGCCACAGAGTCTCCCACTTTGGTCGGCTGGAACTGGATCGATGTGAGCGCGTCGTGGGGAACGTTGTCGCCCTTGAGTGCGAAGAACTCCTGCATGGTGGTGATGGGGATGTAGAGCCTCTGGTCGGCGTCGTCATCGGTACCGCGGCTGATTTTGCCGGCCTGGCCAACCACAGTGAAGGCAGTTCCGTTAATGGCGATTGTTTCGCCGATCATGGGCCGGCCAGGAAACAGGAGCTTGGCAGCCTTGAGGCCAAGGACGGCGACGCGGCGGCGATCGGCCATGTCGGTTGAGTCCAGGAAGCGGCCCTCTACGAGGGGAAGGAACTTTACCGTGGAGTAGTTGGGCTCGACGCCGATGACGCGGCTGGAAGTGTTGCTCCATTCGCTTACCTGGTACAGATCGGACCGGGACAACTCTATGGTGGTGGACCGCAGTTCGGGCAAGTGGCGGAGTGCCTCCTCATCGCCCAGGGTCAACTCGTAGGGACGCATCCCGGTGTGCTGATTCGCCACCGCAGGGATGGTGCCGTTGAACATCATGATGATGTCGTTGCCAAGATTGGACATCTGGCGGTGTTGCCCTTCGCGGAAGCCTTCGCCCAGACCGACCAGAACCAGCAGCGAGCCAACTCCCCAGGCAATGCCGAACATGGTGAGGAAGCTGCGCAGTTTGTTGGCGGCAATGGCGCGAAAGACCTGGCCGAGGATGTCAGAGAAGCTCTGCATGATATTGCAACGACTGCGGGCAGGAAGCGGAGCAGTCCCACCATGGATGATACGCGACGGCGCGGGGTTCGGTTCCGGCAGGAGGCGCCCGCGGATATGGAACTTAGCGGCAACGGGTTGCGTATGTGAGGGAGGAAGACAAGTAGAACGAGCCTGCGTCGCAGAAGCTGATATACCTTTATCGGAGCGGTTGTTCTGCGCCAGGACATATCCTGGAGTTTCGTTGAGGAGTGGGAGGATAGTTTTGGCCGGGTCGCGTAAGAGCAGGCGTTTCTGGATTTGGCTGGGCATTGCTGCGGTTGTGATTGTGGCTGTTGCCGGAGTTGCGCTGGCGCGGCTGGTGAAGGGCGCGGCCATCGATCCCAACCGTATGGCCAAAGTGACGCGTGGCGACGTGACGCGGTCGGTGGTGGCGACGGGGAAGATTCAACCGATTACCCAGGTTGAGGTTAAGAGCAAGGCCTCCGGCATCGTGGAAAAGCTGTACGTGGACATCAACAACAAGGTGACGAAGGGGCAGTCCCTGGCACAGCTCGACCAGCAGGAGATCCTGGCCCAGGTAGACGCGCAGAAGGCGCAACTTGCTTCGTCCGAAGCCAACGTGGCGTCGTACGAGGCAAACATCGATCAGGACAAGGTGAATGCGGCAGCGCCGGACCTGCCCATGTACAAAGCGACGCGGGACCGCAATGAGGAGATGAAGAAGGAAGGGATTGTAAGCCAGCAGGCCTATGACGACACCAACAAGGATTACCTGGCGGCGCTGACGCGGCGGGATTCGGCCAAGGCGCAGATCGGCGTCGACATGGCCCGGCTGAAGCAGGCGCGGGCCCAGGTGCTGCAGAGCCAGGCGAGCCTAAAGCAACTGGAAGAGCAGCTGAGCTACACCACAATTGTGGCGCCGATGGACGGCGTGATCCTGTCGCGAGACGTGGAGATTGGCGATGCGGTGAGCTCGATCCTGGTGCTGGGTTCGACGGCCACGCTGGTGATGACCGAAGGCGACATCAACCAGGTGTATGTGCAGGGCAAGGTGGATGAGGCCGACATTGCCCACGTTTACATGGGGCAGCCGGCGCGGATCAAGGTGGAAAGCTTCCGCGACCGCACCTTCAATGGCAAGGTGACCAAGATTGCGCCGCTGGGCGTGGAGAAGGACAATGTGACCACCTTTGAGGTGCGTGTCTCGATCGACAATCCCGGTGGAGAGCTGAAGGCCAATATGACCGCCAACGCGGAGATCCTGCTGGATGAGCACAAGGGCGTGCTGACGGTGCCGGAGAATGCCGTGAGCTACGACAGCAACAAGAGTGCGTCGGTGCAGGTGCCGGACAGCAAGCAGAAGGATGGCACGCGGAAGGTCGCGGTGGTGGTGGGACTTTCGAACGGCTCGGTGACCGAGATTGTGAGCGGGCTGAAGCTGGACGACCAGGTGGTGCTGCAGCAGTAGGGGGCCGGGGGCGGGTCCGGTGACTTAGGAAACGGAGTCGGCAAGCAGGATGCGCAGATCGCGCAGGTTGTGACCGGTAGGACCGGTGACGATGGTGGCGCCGAGGGTCTCCAACAAAGGCGAGGAGTCGAAGGTCTCCAGGGCGCGGAGGGCGTCTGCGCGGAGCGATGCTTTGTCCAGGGTGTGGTCATCGAGGACTGCACCCGCGGCGGTGCTGGTGCCGTCGATGCCGTCGGAGCCTGCCGAGAGCACGGCAATCAGCGGGTCGTCGGGGCGAAGTTGGGTTGCAAGGTAGAGCGCGAGTTGCTGATTGCGGCCGCCTCTCGCGGTGGATGGCAACGATGCGGGCAGCTTCACCGACACTTCGCCGGTGGAGATGAGGCAGACGCGGGGATGCTCGCGGTGAAGCTGGCGCAGGCGGTCGAGCAGGTAGTCTGCAGCCGCGTCATAACTCCAGTCGTCACAGGTGTTGTCAACGACGGCGTGAAAGCCAAGGCCGGCGGCGTTGATTTGCGCGACCGTGGCCATTTCACCAGCGTCGAGAAGCTTCCAACACGGGGAGATTAGTTCGCTGGGCTTGGGCGTCTCGGGTAAGTTTGGCGATGCGAAAAAGCGGCGGACTGATTCGGGGAAACGGTCCATCAGGGCATAGCGTGCGAGGATTTCGCGGCACTGCGCGATGGTGGTGGGGTCGGGAATAGTCGGGCCGGAGGCGAGCGCGTCAAGATGCTGCGGCGGCACATCGGAGACGAGCAGCGAGATCTTTTGCGCGCTACCGGCGGCGATAGCGAGACGGCCGCCTTTGACGGCGGAGAAGTGCTTGCGCACGCAGTTCATTTCGACGATGGCTGCGCCGCTGCCAACCAAAGCGCGGTGGAAGGCGATAGTATCGTCGAGCGAGATGGCGGCGTCCAACGGAAGTTCCATCATGGCGGAGGCGCCGCCACTGATGAGGAAGATGCAAAGAGTGTCGTCCGCGGAGGCGTTTCCGAGGGATTGCAACAGGGAAAGAGCTGCGGAGGCTCCGTCGAACGATGCCTGGTTGGGATACGGATGGCCCCCGGAGAAGAACCGGATGGTTCCGTGCAGCTTGGGCGGGCGCTCCCCGGGGGCGATGAGGATGCCCTTCAGATCGCAAGAGGGCGGAAGCGGCAGCCGTGACAGCAGGGCGTCGAGCATGGAAGCAGCGGCCTTACCGATGGAGAGGATGCGAACGCGCTTCAGGCGATCGAGGGCGATGACGTCCTCTCCGCCGAGGACCAGGCGGGCGCCCTGTCCGGAGGCTGCGATGTGCATTGTGCGGGCAAAGGATCGCTCGATGCTGCAGTCCGCAAGCGCCTGGGCGAAGATGCTGCGCGCGAGTGGTTTGAGGTCGGTCACGTTCGCGGTCACTCCGCGCCTTCTGTGCTGGTCCGAGCGAAAGCGAGCTTAGCGCGGGCAGAGTCGAATGCGTTTTCCCATTTTGCGATCACGATCGTGGCTACACTGCTGCCGATGACGTTGACGACGGCGCGCGGGACGTTGGTGAGCCGCTCGACGCCGAGGAGAAGCACCAGCGCCGCGACGGGGATGGAGTGCATGGAGGCGAGCGTGGCAGCGAGCGTAACGAAACCGGCGCCGGCGACGCCTGCCGACCCTTTTGAGGTGAGCATGAGGACCAGCATAATGGTGATCTGTTCGCGCAGACCGAGATGGATGTTGGTGGCCTGCGCGAGGAAAATGGCGCCCATGCTGAGGTAGATGGAGGTGCCGTCCGCGTTGAAGGTGTAGCCGGCGGGCATGACCATGCCGACAATTGGCTCCGAGCAGCCGAGTTGCTCGAGCTTCAACATGACGGGCGCAAGGACGGCCTCCGACGACGAGGTGCCGGCGGTGATGAGCAGTTCGTCGCGGAGATAAACCAGCAGGCGAGTGAGGCTGAAGCCGGCGAGGCGCGCAATGGGCCCCAGCACAGCGGCGACAAAGATGGCGGCTACGGCCCAGACCTCCGCGGTGAAAAGGATGAGAGGACGCAGACTCGCCAGGCCATACTGGCCAACGGTGTAGGCCATGGAACCGAGTGCGGCGAGCGGAGCGAAGTACATGAGGATGCGGACGATGCCAAACATGACCTTGAGGATGAGGTCGAGCAGGTCGACAAGGGGCTTGGCGGTAGAACGGATGGGCGCAAGGGCAAGGCCGAAGAGAATGGCGAGCAGGATGATCTGCAGGATATTTCCGCTGACAAAGGGTTCGCCCACACTGGACGGCAGCATGCCCATCAGGAAGGAGAGGAAGGCGATGTGCTGCGCGTTCGCGGTGTAGCCGGAGACGGCAGAGGGATCGAGTCTGGCGACATCGATGTTCATACCGCGGCCAGGATGCAGCAGGTTAATGGCGATGAGGCCGGCGCCGAGTGCGATGGTGGAGACGACCTGGAAGTAGAGGAGCGCCTTGACGCCCACGCGGCCTACTTCGCGCAGATCTCCCATGCGGGCGATACCGACCACGACGGTGGCGAAGATGATCGGGGCCAGCGTCATGCGGATAAGCAGGATAAAGGCGTCGCCCAGCGGCTTGAGTGTGACGGCGAAGCGCGGGAACAGCGCGCCCAGAAGGATGCCGAGCACGATGCCGACCATGATCTGCAGCCACAGAGGGCCCAGCAGGGGCCGGGACTTGCGGGCTTTGGAATCGGAATTGGAATCGGAATCGGCGACGGATTGCGCAACTGCCATGGGTTACTCCGCGAGCTGGCGCATGACTCGGATCAATTCGGCTTTGCCTTCGAAGCCGATGCCAGGCAGTTCCGGCATGGTTACGTAGCCATTCTCCACGCGGACCCCATCGGGGAATCCGCCGAAGGGCTGGAAGAGATCCGGATAGCTTTCATTGCCGCCAAGGCCCAGACCGGCGGCGATGTTCAGCGACATCTGGTGGCCGCCGTGAGGGATGCAGCGGCGCGGCGACCAGCCGGCGGTGCGGATGACGTCCAGCGTGCGCAGGTACTCGCAGAGGCCGTAGGAGAGCGCGCAGTCGAACTGCAGCCAGTCGCGGTCGGCGCGCACGCCGCCGTAGCGCAGCAGGTTGCGCGCATCCTGATGGCTGAACAGGTTTTCGCCGGTGGCCATGGGTGCGGGGTAGAACTCCGCCAGTGCGGCCTGCAGCGCGAAGTCGAGCGGATCGCCTGCCTCCTCGTACCAGAACAGGGGATACTCGCGCAGCATCTTTGCGTAGGCGATGGCCTGTTCCAAATCGAAGCGGCCATTCGCGTCCACGGCGAGCTGTGCGTCCCTGCCACTCTCGGCGAGCACAGCTTCAATGCGCTCGCGGTCGTCGGCGAGCGAGGCACCTCCAATCTTCATCTTGACCACGGTGTAGCCGCGGTCGAGATAGCTGCGCATCTCGGCACGGAGCGCGCTGAGGTCCTTGCCGGGATAGTAGTAGCCGCCGGCGGCATAGACAAAGACGCGAGGATCGGCCTGGTGGCCGTAGCGCTCCGCGAGCAGGCGGAACAGTGGCTTGCCGGCGATTTTGGCGACCGCGTCCCAAACCGCCATGTCGATGGTCCCGACGGCGACGGAGCGCTCGCCATGGCCGCCGGGCTTTTCGTTGCGCATCAGGGTTTGCCAGATGCGGTCCGGATCGAGATTGTCGCCGGAGTCGTTGAGTAGCGATGCGGAGTCCGCCCCGCGCAGGCGAGGGGCAAAGCGCTCGCGGATAAGACCACCCTGGCCGTAGCGACCATTGGAGTTGAAGCCATAGCCGACCACGGTGCGGCCGTCGCGCAGGACGTCGGTGACCACGGCGACCAGCGACAGGGTCATTTTCGAGAAATCGATATAGGCATTCGCAATCGCAGAGGCGATGGGGAGGGTTGCCTCGCGAACGTCAACGATACGCATGGCGCCAGTTTCCTTTGAGTCGAAGTCCTTTACGACCATAACTCAAAGGCACGAGCGAGGACAGTCCGGACGGGGTCAGGCCCAACAATTCCAGCGATGAGGGTCTAGGCGCAGGTCAGCCGGCGATACTCGAGATACATGTTCATTCTCCAGCGCAGAATCATGCCGAATGCGAGCACGAAAAACAACGCGGCGGTCTGCTCCAGGGTGAGCAGCTTATCGAAGTAGCCCTTGGCTGCATAGCGAACGACCGCTAGCACCACGACGACCACAAAGAATGCGCTGGAACGGTGCATCATCACCACATCGCCAACCATTGCCAGTCGCGATGTGCGGATGAGGGGGTATGCCAGGACCACCGCCCCGATCACGAAGGCGATTGCCGCCCAAAGCCAGGGGACTCTGAAGGCGGGTACGACAAACATGCAAAATCCGGTTGCCATGCCCAGGGGTGGGATGAGTATCTTGCGGCTGGTGACTGCGCTTTGGCCTTCGCGAACGCGCCAGATCATGACGCCACAAAAGCCCAGGATGGCACCCATCGCCGACATTGCAGGAGTAAGAACCACTATCAAAATCCTACCTTACCCTGCCGCCGGGGACAATTTCCGGCCCACGGTTGGGCAACTCTTTGCTGCTGGAGGCCTTACGGCTATGGCACGATGAGACTGAGGTGAGTCATCTAGGGAGCGATCGCGGCCGACCCTTCAATACGGAACGGCAGAAACAGGCCTGCATCGGCAGATGGCTGGCCGCCACCGACATAGAGTTCGTAGTCGCCCTGGCGCACACTTCTGTGACCGATCGCAGACACAAAACTGAGCTGGCGGGAATCGACGGTGATCTGCACGGTCGTAGAAGCGCCTTTGACGAGATGCACTTTCTGGAATCCCACCAACTCGCGAAGTGGCGCGCCCACCATGTTCCTGGGGATGAGGTATACCTCCACGGTTTCATCGCTATCGCGTTCCCCGGCGTTGTGCAGGTCGACGCTGAGCGTGATTGGGCTGCCTGCCTCCAGGTTTGTGGTCGATAACTTGCCGTTCGAGTAGAGAAAACGCGTATAGCTGAGGCCATATCCGAACGAGTAGAGCGGCTCACCTGTGAAGTAGCGATAGGTGCGATTCTGCATGGAATAATCCTCGAAGGGAGCGAGTTGATCCGTTGCGGCGTAGAAGGTGACGGGAAGGCGCCCGGAAGGATTGTTGTCGCCAAAGAGGGTGTCGGAGATTGCGGTGCCGCCAGCTTCTCCCGGGTACCAGGCCTCAAGGATGGCGTCTGCGCTTTGGGCGGCCGCTTGCAGGGCCAGGGCACTTCCGTTCATCAGAACGATGACCAAGGGTTTGGCCGTCGCCGCGAGCGCGGAGACGAGTTGCTGTTGTGCCGGAGGCAACTCAATCTTCGTCCGGTCGCCGCCGTCGAAGCCATCGACGTGAACCGGCATCTCTTCGCCTTCAAGTTCGGGGCTGAGGCCGAGAAAGAGAAGAACTACATCGGAGTCCCTGGCAGCGGCGACAGCCTGCCGGCGAAGGGCGTCGAGCGGAGGCTGCCAGTTGAAGGTGAGTCCCGCTCCGAAGAGGGGCGCATCGTGCGTGTATTCGATCCGGATTGCATGGGGCAGCGTGTCCGCGAAGGTTAGATCGAAGGAAGGGGTGGTCGCGTGGCGGCCGCGGGTTGCTGCTTGCCGGAAGTTGTTGACCAGCTTTCCGTCGAGCCACACCCGGATGGTCTCAGCATCATTGCAGGTGCTGCAGTGAGCCATGGAAAAGTTAAAGCTGATGGTTCCAGGAGCGGGTGGAGTCAATGAGCCGGTCCAACGTACGGAAAAGCTCTTGCTGGAGACGCCTTGCGCAGGGGCGGCACCGTTCCAATCGAAATCGATGTGGCGGTCGATGCGATGGAAGGCGGCCTTGCCGGCGAAGCCGGAGCCGTTGAAGTATTCGGCGGACAGTCCTACGTGCCTCTGACCCTTCTGGGTTGACGAAAGAAACGTCTCGGGAACAGGAACGGGAGCTCCTGCGACGTAAGGTGAGCCCTGGGCATAACGGATGCGTCCGGGCAGGCGGGCCTGAAGCGCAGAGAGTGGAGTGACGGGGTGGGAGGCAATGGCGTTATAGTTGCCTTCCAAAGCGGCCAGCGCCGCCGCGTTTGGGCCAATGACCGCGACTGCTCGAATCGAATTCGTCAGGGGCAGCGTCGCTTTGTCGTTCTTGAGCAGCACCATGGAGGAGCGGGCGGCGCGAAGCGCAAGTGCGGCATGTGCCGCCGAATCGTTCTCAGAAAACGGAATCTTTGTGTAGGGCACCCGGCCGGGGGGATCGAACATGCCCAGGCGAAAGCGGGCAGTAAACAGGCGCTTGACGGCGGCATCGATTGCGGCCTCGCCGAGGAGCCCCTGATTTACAGCATCGACGAGGGTTGAGAACTCCGTGCCACAGCTCAGGTCAGCCCCCGCCAGCACCGAAGATGCGGCGGCATGAGCCAGATCGGGCGAGAATTTATGACCCACCGCGACGTCCGTGATGGCAGCGCAGTCGGAGACAACATAGCCGCCGAAGCGCCATTCCTTCTGCAAAGTACTATGCAGGAGCAATTGACTGGCGCAAGCCGGCGAGCCGTCGACGGAGTTGTAAGCGCACATCACGCTGTCGGCGTGGGCGTCGACGACCAACTTGCGAAATGCGGGAAGATACGTATCCGCGAGATCGTGTGGGGAAATGACGGCGTCGAAGGTGTGGCGCTGCGACTCCGGGCCGCTGTGAACCGCGAAGTGTTTTGCCGTGGCAATGACCTTCAGGTAGCGATCATCCGAACCCTGCAATCCCTTCACAAAGGCTGCACCGATCTGGCCGGTAAGGAACGGATCTTCGCCGTAGGTTTCCTGTCCTCGTCCCCAACGCGGGTCGCGATCGATGTTGATATTGGGCGACCAGAAGGTGAGGCCATAGTAGATCGAATGATTGCCTTCTCGCTGGGCCTGGTTGTATTTCGCGCGGGCCTCCGTCGAGATGGTGTCAGCCACGCGATCGATGAGGTCCGTGTCCCAGGTCGCTGCCAGACCGATGGCCTGAGGGAAGACAGTCGCGTCTCCAGAGCGCGCAACTCCATGGAGGCCTTCGTTCCACCAGTTGTAGGCCGCGATATGCAGCCGGGGAATGGCCGGCGCGTCGTTTTGCATCTGCGACACTTTCTCGTCCAGCGTCATGCGGCTGACCAGGTCAGCGACCCTCTGCGCCAGCGGGAGAGACGGATCGAGGTACGCATCGCGGGGAGCAGGCGCCTGCGCCGGCAGTGGCGAGACAAGAACCATGAAAGCTGCGGCCGCGAGCATCCTGCAGTGAAAGCGCGATGAGGCGGTCTGCATTGGTTTCCTTTCCTTACGAGCGAACCGAGGCGCTGTCGAAGCATTCACGGATGGCGAGAAATGCGGGAGTCGGGCGGTACTCGGCATCGAATGGCAGCGATCGCTGTGGGCGGTTTGGCTGCTTGCGATGATGGGTTGGGCCATCGTTGAGCCAGGTGCGGCGGTCGCTTACTCCCCAGGTGAGCATCAGCTTGACCGCCGGATTGGCAAGAGCAACATCCAGGAACTGCCGGTACGTGTCAGCGACTGCCTGATCGCGCCGAGCTACATCGTCGAACGATAGATCATCTTCATTGACATCCATTTCCGTCAGATAGACTTCGAGCCCCATGGCGCGGATGTTCTCGATGTAGTCCGTAATGCCTTGACCTATGAGGTAAGGAGACGCGGCTTTGATGTGCGCCTGGATGCCTACCGCGTCAAGCGGGACCTTGTCTCGTTGCAGGCGACGCAGCAGTTCGAGGATGTTTTTGCGGCGCTCAGCATCCTCGTCGCTCGAGTACTCCACGCCGTAGTCGTTGTAGCAGAGCTTTACGTGCGGGTCGGCTTCGCGCGCGGCGTGGTAGGCCACTTCGATATAGTCCGGACCTACCGTGTCGTACCAAAAGGATTTGCGCAGGCCGTCGGGCTGACCATCCGCGGGCAGGATGGCTTCATTCACGACATCCCATGAATGCACTCGCCCGCGATAGCGGCCCACAACAGTGTGGATGTGCTCGATCAGCAATTGCCGAACGTCCAGCCGCGCAGCTTCATCCTGCAGCCAGTCCGGCACAGAGTTATGCCACACCAACGTATGGCCGCGGACCAGCATGCCGTGCTTTGCGGCAAACGCGAAGAGCACGTCGCTGGCGGAGAAGTCGTATCTGGTGGAGGTTGGGCGCAGGGCGCGCCATTTCAACTCGTTTTCGGGCACGGTGATGGCGTATTGCTCCGCGACCAACTCCTGCAGCACGGGATCGCTCTGCAGCGTACGCACACCCACGGCCGCGCCTGCCAGCAGGCCGCGACGCCGGGCGTGTATCTTGAGGGAGTTTCTGCCCCCGACCGCCTTCGCTTCGGGAGGCAGAGTCAAAGGCGGGGGACCGAAGTTCGGCGGAGGATAGTGTTCCGGCGGAGGCGCACTATTCGCAGCTGGCTGGGCGCCGCTACCAGGCCCGGGCGGAGACGAAGCTGGAGGTTGTTGCCTCGCAGCCGCAAGAAGTCGAAGCGGAGACTGACCTAACGCCGCAATCGCTGCCGTAATCCAGCCTTGCCTTAGAAGTGCCCGCCGTGTGGATGTCATTTCGGCCCCATGAGTGCATGTCGCACCGATATTTGAAGGCGAAAAGGGGCTGAGGCGCTGCCGGCTGCGCTGCGCCTGCGGCCGCTTTTCTGGATGTCGCTAGAAGTTGAGCTTCAGCGATAGTTGCGCGATGCGCGGATCGTTGGTGAAGCCATTGTTTCCGGTGGTTCCGGTAATGCGACCAAAACTGCTACTGCTGAGCGACGTTCCCGGGTCACCGAAGTTGGTGTGGTTCAGAATATTGAAGTACTCCGCGCGGAACTGCAGGTTGATCCCCTCCGTTATCGGGAAATACCGGTGGAGAGCCGCGTCCCAATCGGTATAGCCGGGACCTGTGAACGAGCCCTTTATCACATTGCCATACGCGAGTGCAGGGTTGGTTGCATAGGCCGGGTTCGTTGCGAACGCTGTAGGCAGGAGCCAACCGCGGCAGGCAGTGGTGACGCTCGCACACGCCGCGCTGCCATAGGGCTGTGCCCCGCCGTAGACCGCTCGATCGCGGCCGAGTGACGTACCCGAGTTGTTGGTGCCCGAAGTGATCGTGAGAGCATCGCCGCTGCGATGCTGGACCAGGCCCGTCATCTGCCATCCGTTGAGGACAAGCTTTTCGGCACTGAAGCCATTCCTGACTTTGGGCAATTCCCACACATACGAGGCAACAATCACATTGCGGTGATCGAAGTCCGACGATCCGTGATCCAGGTACTTATAGTGTGGCTCATAGAGCGGAAGGACATACGAGTTGCCCGCGCCTGCACTGGTGACGCCAGTGTTGTAGGGCAGATCATCCGTAGCGTGCGACCAGGTGTAATTCAGTACAAGCGACACTCCATGGTGAAGGCGCTGCTCGAGTGTTGCCTGGAGGGAATGATAATGCGTGTTGCCGTTCATCTCGGTTTGCGTAATCTGATTGGTGGCATAGGCGGCGTTCTGTACGCCGTAGACTCGCTTTCCTACGTTGGACGCCAGACCGCCCGCGCCGGGATCGTTGGCGTTGTTGAACGTCGGGTTGATGTCAATTGAGGTGAAATTGTGGCTGCCGTGCGAACCCACATAGGCCAGCCGCAAGGCCAGAGCGGGCGCGAGTTGCTGTTCCAGAGCTATGTTCCAGACGTAGGTAACTGGTACCGGGAAATGGCCGGTGGGATCGAAAACAATCCAGGAATTCGGGTTGAATACCGTTGTCGACGGCGGCGGTTGTACCGCCGGAAACGGATTCGTGATGGGGTGATTGGATGCGGTGTATGGATTGGCGAAACTTCCAATGGTGAATCCCGAGTAATAACCGGGCTGATAGGTTTGGCTCACGGATGTAACGAATGGCTGGACGTTGCTGAAGCCGTTGTTCCAGACGGCGTTCAGGCGCGTATCAAAGAACATGCCGCCGCCGCCGCGGACGGAAGTCTTGCCGTCGCCAAATACGTCGTAGGCAAATCCGACCCTCGGCATAAAGTCGGTGAAGCTTGAGTTGATCCCGTTGACCGGGACACCGGGATCGCCCGAGAACAGAAGTCCCGGGGGCGCATTTGGGTACAAGGTTGAGGTTCGGCCGGCCGCCAGGGCCGCCGGGCTGAAGCTGCCAATGCGATGGAATTTCTCGTTCCACGGAAGGAAGGGTTCATAACGAAGGCCGTAGTCGAGAGTCAAGCGATGGGTGACTTTCCAGCTGTCCTGGCCATAGAAGCCGTAGAATTTGTCGCGGTTATTCAGGAATTGACCCGAACCCTGGACGAACGAGGAAAGGTACCCAAGCAGGAAACTCGCATTGACATCGCCCGTTGTGGACGCTGCGAAGGAGTAGGTGCCTGGCTGATTGGATTCGTTGTTGATGTCGCTCTTGGAGATCTCTCCATGGAACCCAAAAGCCAGGGAGTGAGTGCCCTTTGTCCAGTGCAAATCATTTGAAAGCGTATAGTTCGCGCGACTGAAAAATGCCTTGGGGTTGTCACCAACTGTGAAGCCGCCACTGACACTGATCGACTGGATCGACTTGAAGCCCGGCTGCCAGACGTTGACTCCAAGATCACTCATGTTGATGGCTCCGGAAGCAGGTCCGCGAACGGAGTCGTCGATTTGATAACTCAGAATGAAGATATTCACCAGGTTATCGGTGAAGTTATGCGTCTCCGAAATGAGTGAGTTGTGGTACTGGATCTGCGATCCATCCGCATACGTCAGCAGGTTCGCCAGATTGAGCACGGGGGTTTGAGAGAACTTGTCGAGAAAGTACCGCGCGGTCGCCCGGTCTTTGGAGCCGAGGGTGTAATCGACCCGCGCAGTGTATTCCTCAAAATCCTGGTCCACAGGCTTCTTGAACAGAACGATTCCCGAAGCAGTGGGCGCGGGCAAATACTTCAGCAGGTTCAAAGAAACCTGGCTGAACCGGGTGGGGTTGATGAAATTGCCTGTGAACTGCGTGCAGCCCATGGCCGCAGTCGCTGCCGTTGCACCCGGTGGGCAGGTGGCAGGGTCAAACACATTATTGGTGAACTGGCCGGCCAGCTGTGACGTCGTGGGCAGAATCGATTGGGTAGCCGAGTTGGATGCTGTGTTGCTGATGGTTTTCTGGTAGCCGAAGAAGAAGAACAACTTGTCGCGCTGGATAGGGCCGCCGATGGTACCGCCGAACTGGTTGCGCTTGAGGGGATCGCGAATCTTCAGCAGCGGCGAGCTGGGTGTGGGCTGGGCATACCCGAAGTAATTGGCTGCATTCAGGTCGGCATTGCGAACGTATTCAAACAAGTCCCCGTGAAATCTATTTGTTCCGGATTTGGTGATTACATTCACCACACCGCCGGCATTCTGCCCATACTCCGCGTTGTAGTTGCTTGTCTGGACGCTGAACTCCTGAACCGAGTCGGGCATTGGGAAAGGCGCATTGACGTTTGTGTACTCGTCAACATTGTTGCCTCCGTCCAGCATGTAGTTCGATTGGTTGGCGCGCGTGCCATTCGCGGAAATGGTCACCACCTCAGGAAAGCTCTTCTGGCTGCCTTGATCCGCGCCCTGGTTGGGAGCGATCACAACGCCGGCTACCAGAGTGGTGAGTGCGGCAGCGTTGCGCCCGTTGAGGGGGAGCTCATTGACCTGGGCGGTATCCACCACCTGGGAGAGCGTGCCGGTGGTGGTGTCAATCTGCGCCGCCGTTGTGGTTACGGTAATCGTCTGCGAGGTGTCGCCAGGCTTCAAGGTCATGTTCTGGGTCACGGCGCCGTCGGCCTGCAGCAGGATGTTCTCCTGCAGGAATTTCGAAAACCCGGATGCAGTGACCGAAAGGTTATAGACCGAAGGCGCAAGAGACGGAAATATGTACTCGCCCACGTTGTTGGTTTTGACCTCAGTCTTCGTCTGAGTGCTGGTCT
Source organism: uncultured Acidobacteriaceae bacterium (assembly GCA_963764735.1). Classification (GTDB taxonomy): domain Bacteria; phylum Acidobacteriota; class Terriglobia; order Terriglobales; family Acidobacteriaceae; genus Edaphobacter. Next base: position 993,299 of record CAVXTS010000002.1, on the reverse strand, counting down.
GGATTGCGGTCACGATCGCGTCCGGTATCACGGCGCCGGTTGAGTCCGTCACCGTGCCGGAGATGCGGCCGTAGCCCTGGGCGACGGCGTTGCCCGTCGGCAGCAGACAGAGAACGGCTGCAAACAGGGAGTAGCTGACAATACCAACTGCGGTTGCGATGGTTCGATTCATATGGTTCACGCCTGGTACCTTGACCTTCGTACGCATCTTGACTCCCTCACAAATTCGGTTCTCGCCGGCAAGATCGCCGGTGAATATCTGGCCTGTTGGAAATGTGAGCGATCGTAGTAATTCGCCCCTGACGTGTCAATGTAATCCGCTGAAATAAAGTTGGTTACTGTTCGAACGTCAATCAATCATTGGAAATAGCGACCGTAGGAAGAGACAACGTGAACCAACCAGTCCGCTTGGCGGAATTCGGAGAGCGGAATTAGAACCAGATCAATGTGTCCTTGGGAAGAAGGCTCCTTAGTCGCGTCCGCCCATTTTCAAGTTGAGAGCGGGCTCACTTTTTTGCCCTTGGCGTGAAACATAGGAGTGCTTGTACTGACCTCCGGCAGGCACCGGTTAGACAGGTACGGTTCCTGACCGTCAGGAATTCAGCAACTCATTGATTATAGGATGTTTGTCAGCGCGACAAGTGGCTATTCGGTGGAGACGGCGAGCACTTGCGGAGGGCCTGCGGTGCCGTCGGTGACGCGGGTTCCCAGCACGATTTGCAAGTTGCCGTGCGAATTCTGCAGGGCGGCCTGCCGGGAGATGGCCTGCATCATCTGGGGATCGGCAAGAAACTCTCCGGCGGCCTCGGTGCCGTAGGTGTAGAGTCCACCGATAACGATGACCGCGTGGCCGGTATCGGAGTTCCAGATGCGGGAGATCAGAGCGTAGTCCTGCAAGGGAGGAGCGCCGGCCGCGCCCTGGTGGTCCGTCGGCTGGTCCGTTGCCCAACTCCAGGTGCGGGCAGATGGGTTTTTCGCATCCAGGATATAGATAAGGTGTTTCTCCGGGTCAAGGGCCAGAGAATAGCGCAGCCGCCGGGTCAGGCGCAGGCTCCACTCGTTGTTGAACGCACCAATCAACACCACAGGGCCTTCCCTGAGGTCGGAGAACGAACTCGCGTCCTCCTGGCGGATGACAACCTTTTTCCCGCGCGATTCCAGGGTCCCGAGAACACGCGCCATGGTGACGGCGTCGGCAAAAGGAAGTGTTGGCGCGGATGTCTTATGCACAAGTGGCAAGGGAACACCCTGCTCGCCGGCGGCTGTCGAAGGGCGGGGAGGACCATTGGGCACATCGCCGGCTGCTAACAATACGAATCCCGGTGTTTCCAGCACAGGTTTCCAGAAGAGATCCTGCGCAGTCGCGCGATGGAACCATTGATATCCAAGGATGGCCAGCAGGGCCGCGCAGCACGCGGTCGCCCCGAAGACAACCAGATTCCGCCGTCGGCGCCAAGGTGACGCTGAGAGCTCTGCCTGGTTCGGAAGACCGAGGTCTACCAGGGGCGGCACAACCTGCAACGGGCGATGTGGCCCCTCGTTTTTGGCGACGCTCCCTCCGTTGTGGGAAGGAAACGCAAAATGGGGAATATACGATCCCGGCACCAGGCTGATATGCAGTTCAGAGCGGTGCCGCTCGTCCCCGTAGTACATGGCGAGCCGCTTGCGCAGTTCGATCGCTGCGGTGCGAACTACATGATCCAGATTTGTGTCGTAGGAAGGGTTTCGGCCAAAGACCTCGACACCGATGGTCCGCTCTTTAATTTGATCTGTGGCACCTTCCAGGGTCCGCTGCACCACATAACTCAGGAATTGGACTGAGCGCTTGCTGGAGCGGAACGCGGGATCCTGAACCAGCAAATCGAGCTGCTCCCGGATAGCTCCGGCACTGATCCTGGATATCGAAACTTCCTGAGTTTCGGCTGTCAACATAGCAAATCCCGCAGCTGCACGTGGAGTAGGCGAAATTCTAACATTCTGCCAGGGGGGAAGTCTGCATCGGGTCTTTTTTGCCACCCTGTGCCAGTTGAAGCGACTCCATGCACCGATACAGGATGCCCCACGACTCGCTCGAAGCTTAGGAGCGAGACGTGGGGCATCGAATTTGCTGGTTAGGTGACTGGGGCTATGGGTTTGGAATCGCGTCGTTGTTGTAGAGCCCGGAAGAGTTCGCCGTGCCTGTGCCTGGGGTGCCCGTCCCGATAATGTAGGTGTAGTCGTTCCATCCGGTAGTGGTCGGGTTTGAGGTGCCGTTGGTTAACTCCAGCCGCAAGGCGTCGTCCTCAACGCCATCGCCCGAAGAACTCATGGATATCGTGATTTCGTTGCTCCCGCCTGGTGTCTGGTTCAGGGCGCTGGCCGGGAACTCCATCACAAACCATTGCGTGTAACCAGACAGGCCGCTTCGGACCATGCAGTCGGAGTAGTTGGTGTAATGCCATATGCGCTGAACGTTTGCCGCCGAGGGGTTGAGCGTGACGACATAGCTGCTGTACCCGCAGGCGGCAGCCACGGAAAGCTGCACATAGCCTGAACCGTAGTTGGCGATGTCATTCGGCGTGGCAAAGTAAACTTGCCAGGCCGGCGTGGGTGTGGATGCCCCATTTGTTCCCGTGGCCCCTGGCAGGTTGGCAACATAGGTTGGAATCGCGGATTCGGCGCCGCGCCCAGAGATGCCCGAATAGGTCTGCCCCGGATAGGCGGAATATCCATCGGTTGTATCGTCCGAGCTACTGAAGACTCCGGCGTAGAGGCCCGGATTGAATAGATTCCAGTGGACGTAGTTCCACTTCGTTGGATCATTGGTGGCCGGGGTCGAGCCAACTGCCGTTGCGTAGTAAACCACGGCGCCCTGGTTTGCGGCAAAATCCTGCCAATAATTCCAGGCCGCATCAAATTCGCGGTCGTCATTGCCGCCGCTCGTATGGCCATGCAAAAACTCACGCGAGGAGCGGTCCGGCGTACCGATCGTGAAAATGGTCTCTCCGTTGGTTGCGGAGAAGTTCTCCGGCTGGAATGTGAAGGCGGGCACCGTGGTGGTGCTGTTTGCCGTGACTGCAATCCCATCCTGACGATACTCACCCCACTGACCAAGCACATAGACGCTGAGCCGGTAGGTCCCCGGGACCACGCCGGTGAACGTCGCTGAGCCCGCGCTGCTGATATCCGCCCAGTACTCCATGCCGTTGCAGGAGTATTGGAAGTTGGTGTTCGGATCGCTGAGCACCGCCCAGGCCGTATATTGCGGCAGCGGCAGTCCGGAGAGGCCAGTGACCTGGATGGAGACCGAACCGCGCGCCGAGGAGGGCACATAGCCGGCGGCCACGAGTTGCGCTTCGTTATCGTAATTGGGGACCAACGCAGCTTCGGCCGAGATGGCGTCCGCATACATGTCGGCCTGGGTGGCGAGCGGAGTGCCGGTCTGGTTGTAGGACGTTCCCAGGGTATTGACGTGGATGTAGTACGGTCCGAAGAGGCGGTTGTAGGCTACATTGGCCGCAGTATTCAGGTTCATGTTATTCAACTCATGATTCGAGTACGCCTCGATCATGTCGATGTTGTTTGTAAAGAACAGATCCTGCTTCGTGGGGCCGCCAACGAAGGTCTCCGTCTTGGGCAGCACCGTCCAGATGCCGTAGGTCGTGCCTGATGAGGCCGTGCCATAGACGCCATGGGCCTGGTGGAGATATTCGTAACCGGCGTAGTCGTACTTGGTGTAAAACTCGCGGGTAAATCCAGTTGGAAGGTTACTGAACCCGTGGAGATCTTCGACGGCATTAGAAACCGTGCGGCCTGGATCGGTGGACGACGTATCGGCCACCGGCGGTTGCGGGATGTCTTGCACGCCGAGGATGCCGAGTCCGGCGTTGACGGAATAGGTGTTGGTGAAGGTGGAAAGATTGTCGCGGAAGACCCACTGGATCTGACCTACACTTGCCGCAGCGTCGCTTGTACTGTGTACGAGCTCAACATAGGTGTGCACACCGGGATCGTTCGGGAACACAACCCAGTGTTCGACAAAGGTGTAGGTATTGCCCGAATTGGCCGAATCCGGAACGGTCACCGACCAGTCGACGTAGGGTGTCGATCCGCTGGCTACAGTGCAGGGAGTAGTCTGCGTTCCCACCTGAGTTCCGCCAACGATGGTGCAGGCGAACGTAGACGCTGCTGCCGTGCCACCCGTCGGGACGCTTGCGTTGTCGAGCGAGCCGGTGTTGTCCATATACAGCCCGATCGTGGAAGAAGAAGCGGTGGTGTCTGTCAACTGATCGGTGTAGCCATCCAGAACCCAACTGTTCAGATTTCCTGAACTCGAATTCCAGCCGAGGGTGATTGCTCCGTTGTTGATGACCCAGGTGCCCGCATTGCTGTTATTCAGGGTTATCGTAGCGGATGTCGCGGCGCCGGACAGCGAGACTGCGTTGGGCGTTGTGCCGGTGTCGTTGGTCAGGCTTAGCCCTGCGGAATAGCTGCCCGCTACCTTGGGTCCGAAGGTGAACGATACAAAGCACTGGGCCCCGGCCGCGAGCGTGCTTCCACAGTTGGTCGTTTCCGGGAACAGGTTTGCGCCGGCGCCGGACACTCCCAACCCGAGGTTCATCGTGGTCGATCCGGTGTTGGCCAAAACGACTGCCTGGGGCGAGGTGGTGCTGCCTGCCACAATGGTTCCGAACGCGATCGGGGCGCCCGAGGGCGGGATGGTGCCGGCGGCCAGATCGATGGTGCCGGCATTTGCGGCGGCGGAGGCGGTCAGGTTGACCGACTGCGGACTGCCGGCGGCATTCGTAGCCACATTCAACGCAGCGGTAAACGTGCCCGCCGTGCTCGAATTGAAGGTCACCGTAATGGTGCAGTTCGCACCGATAGCGAGCGTCGATGCGCAGGTGGTGCCTGTCTTGCTGAAGTCACCCGGGTTGGCGCCGTTGAACGAGATTGTGCCAACCTGCACGGGAGCCGTACCGGTATTCGTCAGCGTCGCCATCAGGGATTCGCCGGAGGACGCCACAGTGTTAAAGGTGAGCGCGGGGCTCAGCGTCGCCAGCGCCAGGGCGCCGGGGCGCACGCCGATAAAGCTGGTCTTGACCATCTGCGCAATCGGAGTCACCACCGGGGACGCCACGCCGACCAGGTAGTACAGATTGCTTCCATTCCTGGTCTTGAACCAAACGTTGCCGGAGCCGTCAATTGCGGCCCCGGTAGGAGCGCCAATAGTCGTGTTGGAGAAGAATCCCCACAGCCCGGCCCCTGAGGGCGATAGAGGCGCCAGAGAGGTTCCATTGCTCGAAGCAAACTCTGAAATTCCGCCGCCGGTTGCCGAACTTCCGGTTCCGTTGGCGTTGACGACCCACAGATCACCAGTGCCGTCGATGGCCATTCCCTGCGGGTTGAAAATCCCGCCGCCGAGCGGATTGGTCCCAGTTCCTGGGCTGCCGTTCGTTCCCATTGCATACTGGGTCACGGTGGGCGATGCGATGCCGGCGGTGGTGTCATTTAGAACGTTGACGTACATTAGCGCGGTCGCGCCGGAGGTCGTGGTCGCCGTAGACACCCAGGCGTTGCCGTTTGCGTCCGTGGCAATGTAGCAGGCCAGCGCAGGCAAGGCAGTGGTGCCTCCAACCACGGAAGCCGTTCCCGCGCTTGGACTGTTGGTGAGGCGGGGAATTGTGGCCTGGCAAGCGGTGCTCCACGGCCACACGTACTGGTTTGCGGTCTCGTCGACGGCGCCGCCGATATAGTAGTCGCCATTTCCGGCGGTACGGCCGCTTCCGGTCTCGAAGGTGCCGTAGGCCGGGGTGCCTGAGGCCAGCAGTTCGGCCCAATAATACCGGTTGGTGGTCGTGCTGGAATCGTCGCCGACATACAGGTTGTTGCTTCCGTCAAGTGCCACACCGGCTGGCTGGGAACCCACCAGGTAGGCACTGGTGGCTCCGGTTCCGGGGGCGACGCGCGCAACGACGCCTAAAGGCTGACTGCCATCTGCATATGCCGAACCGCTGTATGACGAGGCCCACGCGTTGCCATTGGTATCGATGGCGAGTGCGTCTCCCTGATGGGTTCCTCCCAGGTTGGCAGGGAAGGCGGCGGAGCAGGTGGTCGCGCTGCAACTGGAATAATCCCAGCCCCCTGCAACGATAGCCGTAGTGGCGGGTGTGAATTGAACCTGGCCGGCCGGGTTGAATTCAGTAATCCCGAGGCCCGTGGAAGTGGTGTTGAGAGCGGCAGTCCAGATATTCCCGGAGCCATCGATCGCAACACTGGCTGCGTTCGCCGTTCCCACCGTGCTGGTGCCGTTGGAGGTCTTCCAATTCACATCGATGGTCCAGTCGGTCGGATAGCTGCTGCTGGTGCATGAACTGTAGGGCAGGAACGGAGGGGTCCCGGCGATGTACGTGCTGCACAGATAGTAAGGTTCCCCCTGTGCGGTGCTGTAGGCGGGCAGGCTCAATCCACCGGCATTCGTCGCCAGGTAGTATGCCGCCTGGATGGTATCGGTCGGCGCGGCACTGGTTCCAGGCGTGGTGTCCGTAAACAAGGACGTGCAAGTTGCGCTGCCCGCCGTATTAATGCAAGCCGCAAGTATGTCGGCGAGCGCGTTGATCTTGTTGAAGTCCGGTGTGATTGTGGTGGTGTATGTAGTGGTGCTGACGACGTTGGTCGCTGTCGTGGGTCCGGACGTGCCCGTCGAAATGCTTACCAGATTGCCGACCTGGGTGAACGCATTGGCCAGGCCGGTTGCGTTGACCGCCGGCGCGCCGATGGTCCAGGCGGGGGAGTTGCCAGGTGCAATGCTCATGAACTGCTGCAGCGCGGTGACCGAGGCGACCGTCGTCACCTCGTTGACGACAACATAGGTGGCTGCAGTGGTATTAGGCCCGGTGCCCGTGCTGCACGGAGCCGGCAGTGCGGCCATCAGCGCGGCATACTGGTTGGTCCCGCCACCTGGGTTCCCGCCAACCGACGTGATGTAGAGATTCTGCCCCACGGCGGTGCAGGCGGATGCTCCGCCAGTCCCGCTGTTGAAGCTGAACGAGCCGGTTCCATCGGTCGATGTGGCCGCGATGAAATTTGCCCCGGTGCCGTAGGAGCCTGCCGTGCCGGCGCCCCACAGAGTGACGGTCGCCCCTACAATGGGCTGATTTCCCCCATACACTCGGCCGCCCAGCGTCTTCGCGGTCGACGAGCCGGTGGTCGAGCCGCCCGCAATTGTGGTGGCGCTGGCAGCGACTGGACCGCGGGAGAACGCGCAGCCGGTGAGAGCAAGGGCAAGCGAACCAAGAGCAGAAAACAAGCAAAGGCGAGTAATGCGTTCGGCGGACATTTGCAGACCTCTCTGAAAGGAATGACGGTGTTTTACGGTGTTGGCCAGATCGCGCTCGCCGTTCTGATGGTTGCTGCAGGCTGATAGAACCGGCGACTCTTACCTGGAGTCGCTTTTTCTTTAGGCGCTGCATCGAGAAACTATTCTTCTGTAGGAACAGAAGGCTAGCGATTCATCAGTGCGGATGTCAAGCAATTTGAAGGGAGCGTTGTGGGGGTGCGGTGCACCGCCTGGGCAAAACGCCTCAGGTTCCGAGACGGCGCCGGCACCGTCGGCCTCAGGCGCGAGACTCATCCGGACTGGACTGCGCCATGAACTCGCGCACCAGTGCAGCGATCTCGTCGGCCCTGGTGTCCAGTGCGAAGTGCCCTCCCTCGGTGACATGAATCTCGGCGCCGGGTACTTCCTCCCGGTAGCGTTCCGGCTCACCCGGATCGAATGAGAGATCGTGCCGGCCCCATAGCACCAACAGTTTCGGCTGGGTCTTGCGCATCCACGCCTGCCAGGTTGGGTAGGCATCGACGTTGGTGCGGTAGTCGTAGAAGAGGTCGCTTTGTATCTGCGCCTGGCCGGGCGCATTCAGGAATGCGAACTCATCGGTCCAGAGATCGGGATCGTAGAGCTCGACATTGGGGTCGTCGCCAAGGTGGCGCGTTTTGGTGGCTGTCATCGAGAGGAGGTTCTTGCGCATCGCTTCTTCCTGCGCCGGGCGGTCCGCCCAGAAGGCGCGTCGCGTGGCCCAAGCCGCGCCCAGCCCGCCGTTATGCGCGACCGCGTCCTGGACAATGAGCGCCTGCACCCGCTCCGGGTGCGCCAGGACCATGCGAAAGCCCACTGGCCCGCCGTAGTCCTGCATGTAGAGCGTGTAGCGGTTGAGGCCCAGCGCCTGAGTAAAGTCGCCGATCACTTGCGCGATGTGGTCAAAGGTGTATGCGAACTGCCTGGGGTCGGGCCAGTCGCTGTGCCCGAAGCCGGGGTAGTCGGGCGCAATCAGCCGGTAGCTGTCCGCCAGCCGGGTCAGCAGCGGCTGAAACATCCGCGACGACGATGGAAGGCCATGGAGCAGGAGAATGACGGGAGCATCCCTGGGACCGGCCTCACGGTAAAAGATGGAGAGCGAATCGATCTGGATGGTGCGATAGAAGGTCGGAGGCTGCATAGGAGATTCCTTTCCGCGAGGTTGGTTCTACGCTACTTCGAAGATAACGTCGAGCTCGATGGGGACGCCCAGGGGAAGGCTGGCTACGCCGATCACCAGCCGGACCGATGCTTTTTCGATGCCGAAGACGTCGCGAAACAAGTCCGAGACGGCGTCCGCGACCCGAGGCTGATCGAAAAAGTCTCCTGAGGTCGCAAGGAACACACCGAGCCGTACGACGCGCGTCACTCGATCGAGCGAGCCAAGATGTTGCTTTGCGGCGGCAAGGACGCTCAACGCCGCGGTATACGCGGCATCCCGCCCAGCCTCGGCGTCGAGCTCCTTGCCCAGCCGACCAATATACTTCGGCTTGTGGTCGACAACCGGAAGCATGCCACTGAAGAAAAGCAGATTCCCCGTCTGCACCGTTTCGACGTAGGTGCCGAACGGCGCGGGAGCCGCTGGGAGCTGAATGCCAAGCTCCTGCAGCCGGTATTCGGCGCCGGTGGGCTGCGCAGCCCGCGCGGCTACCATTTGCCCACGTGCGCACCGTCGTCCACGTGCAGCACCTCCCCGGTTACGTGACTGGCTTCCGTCAAATAGAGGACAGCCTCCGCGATGTCCTCCGGTGCAGTGACCGTGCCCATTGGGGAACGGGCCGCCAACGAAGCCTTGGTCGCGTCCTGGTGCAAAGCCGTGTCAACCACGCCAGGCGCGACCGCGTTGAAGCGGATGTGTTTCTTCGCGTATTCATTTGCGAGGCTGAGAGTGGCCGTGGCGAGTCCGCCCTTGGTGATCATCGGGACTGACGCCGGGCTGCCGGCGATGGGATTATCGGCCAACGATGCGGTGATTGTGGTGACGCTGCCACCGCGGCCCTGCGCCAGCATCTGCTTCACCGCCAGCTGGGTAACGAAGAAGAAGCCTTCCAGGTTGGTGGAGATGAAACCGCGGAACTCGTCGGCAGTGTAGTCCGTGAAAGGCTTCGAGGCGAAGATGCCCGCGTTATTGACGACGTGATCGATGGAGCGGAATTTGGCGATCGCGGCCTGCGTAACCTTCTCCGCCGTCGCTGCCTGACTGATGTCTCCGTCGACCAGGGTGAGGTGGGGAGAAAGCGCGAAGCCGGCTGTGGACATGCTGCGTGAGGTGGCCACGACATTGTAGCCGCGTTCCAGGAAGGCACGGACAATGGCCGCGCCAATGCCGTGCGAAGCGCCAGTTACAATGACGGTTTCCTTTTCTGCCATATTGCCTCCGTCGTTTTCCGCGTGCGGGTGCAAGCCAAACGTGAATGAAAAAGCCTGGACGCCGGGATCGAGCGGTCGTTCATTTTGGCAGTTCTTCGCCAGCCTGCTCGCGCACCATGAATTCGGCGTACCAGTCCGCCCAGTTCGCGTCGCGTTGCCCGGTGCGATTCTCATGCTCGCCGTGCGCGGCCTCCGCACGCCGAAGCGCGATTGCAAGATCGTTCGCCGAAGCGAACGCCGCGCCGGCGCGGTCGATGCGCCCAAGCAGACGAGTCGTGACCTCCTGCAGCAACCATCCATTGCCGTCAGGATCGCGAAATGTGGCGAAGGAACCATAGCTGGTGTGATCGGCTGCAGGCCCGCTGACCCGGCCGATCGTGCCGTCGGGTTGGAACTGCGCGCCCGGGGTTCCGGCGTGGAACACTTCGCTGATTTTGACACCGCGGGCGACCAACTCCGCGCGCGCGGCCTCGATGTCCGAGACGACCAGGTAGGAGCCCGGGGCGGAGCCGGAAGCGGCGGATGTAATCTTTGCCCCGAATTGCACCGAACACGCGGAGCCGGGCGGCGTGAACTGAACGACGCGGAAGCCGTTATCGAAGGGAAAGTCGGCGTCGAGCCTCCAGCCGAGGTTCCCGTAGAACTGCTTCGCGCGGTCGACATCCCCGACGGGGATGACCAGCACCTCGAGCTTCAGATCGACTTTCCCATCTCTCGCGACACTGTTGGCGTCCTTTTCCTGGGCTTTCTGCGTTGGGTTCGCCACGTTCCTCCTTCTTATCCGCTGAGTTGGAGATGCAGTGAACAACACAAGGCTACTGCCAGGATGACAGCGGCTAGGCCCGGGCAAAGCCATCGACATCGATGACAGCCTGCGCAAAGGCATGCGGCGCTTCCTGTGGAATGTTATGACCGACGCCACCGGTGATAAGGCGGTAGTCGTACTTGCCGGAGAACTTGTCGCGATACGCCGCTGCGGGCGGGTGGGCTGCGCCGTTGGAATCGCCTTCCATGGTGATCGTCGGCACCGTGATGACAGGAAGTGCCGCCAGCCGTTTTTCGAGGTCGTCGTATTTTCGTTCGCCATCGGCCAGGCCGAGCCGCCAGCGATAGTCGTGCATCACGATGGCAACATGGTCTGGGTTATTGAAGGAGGCGGCACTGCGGGTGTAGGTTGCATCGTCGAAGTTCCACTTCGGTGAAGCCTGGTGCCAGATGAACTTATTGAAATCGTCGAGATATTTCGCATAGCCGGCCTTGCCGACTTCGGTCGAGAAATAATACTGGTACCAAAATGCACATGCGGCCTGGGGCGGCAAGGGTGTTTGGTTGCCCGCAGGGCTGCTGATCAAATAGCCGCTGACGGAAACGATGGCTTTGCAGCGTTCCGGCCATAGCACGGCCATCACGTCCGCTGTGCGCGCGCCCCAGTCGAAGCCGGCGACGATGGCCTTCTGGATCTTGAGCGCATCCATCAACGCGATGATGTCGAGGCCAACTGCGGACTGCTGGGCGTTGCGCACGGTTGAACTGGAGAGAAAGCTGGTGGTGCCGTAGCCGCGCAGCCAGGGGACAATGACGCGGTAGCCCGCCGCCGCCAGCACAGGCGTCGCGTCGACGAAACTGTAGATGTCGTAGGGCCAGCCGTGGAGCAGGATCACCGGGGGACCATCGGCAGGGCCGTCTTCCGCGTAGCCGACGTTGAGCAGGCCCGCATGGATCTGTTTCAGAGAAGCGAAGGACGTGTGCGTGCCGCGGCCTGCTTCCGGATTTCCCGTGCTGGGTTGTGCGTTTGCGGAGCCAAACATGCCGAGTTGGGCAGCGGCAAAGCTCATGGCGGCGGCGCCAAAAAACCGGCGGCGGTTGTGATCGATCTCTATCGATGTCTCGTTTCTATTCATCGCTCGTCCCCTTGGCCTGACGGTTGGTTGCCAACTCCAGCAACGACGTTCTGAGCTGTTGGTTCTGGATGAGGAGCTCACAAACCCACTGCTGCAAACTTTGCAGACGCTCCTGCCAATACTGTTCGCTTGCCTGTCCTGACTGATCATGCCGCGGGCCGCTATCGAATGCGCTGGTCGGGCGCTGAGCCGATGACGCAACAGCGCCGGCGGGCGATGGGCTAAAGCGCTCCCGACATTGCTGGTCAGCCATAACCTCTCCAATCGAAGGCCCTCCCGGATCCCCGTATTCCGACAAGGCAGGGTTGAATCAGGAGCGCAGCGATTTGAACGATGCGCGGAGTTCGGCCGTGAATAGTTCCGGCTGCTCCCAGGCGGCAAAGTGCCCACCTTTGGGAAGCCGGTTGTAATAGATGAGTTTGGGATACGCCTTCTCCGCCCAACTGCGCGGGGCCGCATAGATCTCATCTGGAAAGACGCTGACGGCGACCGGGAGGGTGACGCCCTTCGGCGCGAAAAAGTTGAGCTTACTTTCCCAATACAGACGGGCCGAAGAGACTGCCGTCTTCGTCAGCCAATAAAGAGTGATGTTCTCAAGGATGTCCTCTCGCGAAAGGCCTTCGGTTTGAGCTTGAAAGACGCGCGCGATCAGCGCTTCGCTGGCGGCATCGTGGTCGAGCATCCAGGCCGCCAGGCCGACCGGTGAATCTTCAAGCCCATAGAGAGTCTGCGGGCGGTGACTCATTTCGTCGGCATAGCCAACACCGTTCTTGTAGAAGAAGTCGAGCATCTCGTACGCGTGCTTCTCGTCGGCCGAGAGGCCGGGAGGCGCGGGGAGGCCGGCCGCGAGATCCTTGCCGATGTCGTCCGGCACGGTGGCGGGCATGTTGGTGGAGATGGCCAGCAATCCGGGAGGCGTCAACAGGGCCATTTGCTCGGTGACTGCATTGCCCCAATCACCGCCCTGCGCGACGTAGCGCGTGTATCCCAGGCGTTGCATCAGTACGATCCAGGCGCGTGCAATGTGCTGAGGGTCCCAGCCAGTCGCGGTGGGCTTTCCCGAGAACCCATGGCCCGGCAGCGACGGAATCACGACGTCGAATGCGTCTTCAGCGTTCCCGCCGTGGGCCTTTGGATCCGTCAGCGGACCGATGACCTTCATCTGCTCGATCACCGAGCCCGGCCATCCGTGGGTGATGATCACGGGCAGTGCATTCGCGTTCTTCGAGCGGACGTGAATGAACTGGATGTCAAGCCCGTCGATGTCCGTCGTGAATTCCGGCAGCGCGTTCAATCTGGCCTCGACTTTGCGCCAGTCGTACTCGGTCTGCCAATACCGCGCAAGTTCGCGCATGGTCCCAAGCTGCACGCCCTGCGTTGCATTGGGTACCAACTCCCGCTCCGGCCAGTTGGTCGCGGCAATCCGCCGACGGAGATCAACGAGCGCCTCCTCCGGAAAGCTAATCCGGGGGAAGGGGTGGATTGCGGCGTCTCCGCCCGCTGCGGGATGGCCGTCGAGAAGCGTCTGCGCGCCGGCGATTGGAGTGGTTTCGGCCGGGCTGGGAGCGGCGAAGAGAAAACCGGCGGCCGCGCCCGCGGCTGCCAGGCTGCGAACGAAGCTGCGCCGCGTGGGCGATGACGATGCCGCGGGGAACAAGACCGGTTCTCTTTTCTCCATGCTGGTTTCCTGTCTCCGCGACTGTCCCTGACGGCAGCCGGGGGTTTGGGGGCAAGGCTCAGGAAGACGATAAGACCATGAACCTAAGCGCGAATCCATGGGACGAAGGTATTGGTTGATACCTTGGTATTGCCCACGTAACCAGCTCGTTCACAATTGCGTAACAAAGGCCCCCAGTGCCAGAAGCGCGGGAATCGAAAGAGGCGTTTTTTGCAAGAGCCGCGCGGCACAGGCAACGGCGCATGGCATTCGGGCTATCCAAGTCCCTGCGTAGCAGCCTACTGCGGATATTGGCAGACCAATACCAAAGGACAATTGCGCCGTCGGAGTGGAGTGGCTCATGCTGCTGCCGAAGAGCGCGACCGGAGGCAATGGAGGCCTGTCGGGTGCCCTTGGAAAACAGCTTAATCGCCACGAAGAAAAGGAGATACGCAATGCCCTATGTTTCAGTCGGAAAAGAAAACTCAGGTGACATCGAGCTTTATTACGAAGACCACGGCGCAGGCAAACCGATTGTCCTGATCCACGGATACCCGCTGAGCGGCGCGTCCTGGGAGAAGCAAGTCCCCGTCTTGTTGGATGCGGGTTACCGGGTCATCACATACGACCGCAGAGGTTTCGGCAGATCCAGCCAACCCACCGCGGGTTACAACTACAACACCTTCGCAGAGGACCTGCACAAACTGGTTATCCAGCTTAAGCTGCAAGAGTTCACGCTGGTCGGCTTCTCTATGGGAGGCGGCGAGGTGGCGCGATACATCGGAAAATACGGCTCCAAAGATGTGAGCAAGGCCGTCATTCTCTCCGGCGTACCGCCGTACTTACTGAAGACGGCCGACAACCCGGATGGCGTAGATGGCAACGTATTTGCCGGGATCGAGAAGGCGGTGGCCGGCGACCGCTACGCATTCTTCACCGAATTCTTTAAGGACTTCTACAACACGGACGTGTTTCTGGGGAAGCGGGTGAGCGAACAAGTTGTTCAGGCCAGTTGGAACGTCGCAGCTGGCGCCTCGGCAACAGCGAGCCTGGCGTGCGTGCCAACCTGGCACGAGGACTTCCGCGAGGACCTTGGCCGCATCGATGTTCCCACACTGGTGATACATGGCGATGCGGACCGCATTCTGCCCATCGCGGCCACGGGCCCGCGCACCGCCAAACTCATCCCGGGCGCGCGTTTGGTAGTGGTGAAGGGTGGTCCACATTGCATTCCGTGGACGCACGCGGAGGAAGTGAATACCGAATTGCTGAGTTTCCTGCGCGAAAAGGCGAGTAAGCCGCAGAAGGCCGCCTAGGTTGACGGGCGGTTCACAGGTTACGGCGATGTCCCCATGACGCTGCAGGCGATCCAGGCGGGAGCGGTCGAGCAGCGCCCGGGGCAGGCCATCCAGCGGCATTGCGTCGCATCAAACCTTTTCCCCGGAGAGGATGGCCAGAGTATTGGGCGGCAGTGTCACCTTCGACTCCCCGGCACGAACATCGGAACGCGATGCGTGGAGCAAAGGGAAGCGGCCGGGATTGTCAAAATCCACCGTTTCGGCTCCTAGATTGCACATGACTGTGACCAGTCCTCGCTCCACCTTCAGCCAGCGGCGTCCTTCGTCGAATGAGACGTGAACGTGGCCCATGTCACCGTCGTTCAGGGACGGAGAGTGGCGGCGAAACTGGATAAGCTCCTTGAACCAGGCCAGCATATCTGCATGGCGGCCCTCGTAGACCTCGTCCCACTTCAGCTTGGACCGCTCGAAGGTTTCGCGCTTCACCGGATCGGGCACCTGGTCAGGACTCCACCCGAAGGCGGCGAACTCGCGGATACGGCCTTCGGAGACGGCCTTGGCGAGCCCGCCATCTTCGTGATGGGCGAAGTATTGGAAGGGAGAGGATGCAGCGAACTCTTCACCCTGAAAGATGAGGGGAATGAAGGGAGCAGTGAGGACGATGCCGGCAGCCACCCTGGCCCGGTCGAACCCGACGATGTGTTCCAGCCGGTCGCCGATGGCTCGATTGCCAACCTGGTCGTGGTTCTGGATGAAGCCAACGAAGTGATGCGATGAGAGTCCCTCGACTGGGCGTCCATGCGAGCGGCCGCGGTAGCGAGAGTAAATGCCGTCGTAAACGAAGACGTGGGTCAGTGACTTGGCAAGATTCTCAAACGAGCCGAAATCGTCGTAGTAGCCCTTTCCCTGCTCGCTATGCATGATGGTGAACAGCGCGTGGTGAAAGTCATCATTCCACTGCGCGTCCATGCCATAACCACGCGCTTCGCGTGGAGTCACCAGGCGGGGATCATTGAGGTCGCTCTCGGCGATGACCGCCAGACGCCGCCCCACAGTTGAAGATAAGACCTCGACCTCAGCGGAAAGCTGCTCCATAAAATGGATGGCGGACCGGTCGTTGAATTCGTGTACTGCGTCAAGACGGAGGCCGTCGATATGATAGTCGCGCAACCACATCAGCGCGTTGTCACAGAAGAAGCGGCGCACTTCGTCGCTGCCTTCCTCTTCGAAGTTCACCGCCTCGCCCCACGGAGTGCAGTGACGGGCAGTGAGATAGGGACCGAAATTGTTAGCGTAGTTTCCCACCGGCCCGAAGTGGTTGTAAACCACGTCGAGGATCACTCCGATCCCCTGCAGGTGACAGGCATTGACCAGGCGCTTCAGTCCTTCGGGCCCACCATACAGATCACGTACTGCAAAGAGAGCCACTCCATCGTAGCCCCAGCCGAACTCGCCCGGAAATGCAGCGACCGGCATCAACTCAATGTGAGTGATGCCGAGATCGAACAAGTACGGCAGGTGTTCAATCGCTGCGTCGAAGGTCCCTTTCTTAGTGAAGGTCCCGACGTGAAGCTCATAGATAACGGCGCCGCCCAGTAAAAGACCCTGCCATGCCCCATCGTTCCACTGGAATGATTTGTGGTCCACTACCCGCGAAGCGCCATGCACGCCGTCTGGTTGCCACATTCCGCGCGGGTCGGGGTAAGGTGTAGGGTCGTCGTCCAGCAGGAAAGCATAATCGGTGCCGGGGCCGGCATTTTCGACGTTGATGTGCCACCAGCCTTTGTCGTTCGGTCCCTCCATTGGATAGAGGGTATCGCCTATCTTCACTGCCAGTTTCCTGGCGTGCGGCGCCCACACGGTGAACTCATGCATACGCCTCCCCCAATGCTGGCTCGCCAGTCTGCTCGGACCGTATGAGCAGCGCCACCGGGAAATCCTGGAACAGCACGGCGATGGGGATCTTCCCGCCGTGGACCGTTTGACCGGACAGAAGATTGTTCCATTCACCCTCGGGAACCGTGAGCGCAGTGTCCCCCCACCTGCCTTTGAGCGCTACAGTGAGCCGCGGAACTACCGTGACGACGTGGTCGCCGCGCAAGTACGCTACGACATGGGTTCGATTGACTCCGGCGGCTTCGAGCGGCTGGTAGCGACTCTCCGCACCGAACCACTCCGGATGTTCACGGCGCAGATGCAACGCATGGTGAATCGTCCAAAGCTTGGGCAAACCATCGTCAACCCGCTGCATCATCTGGCTCGCTGACATCGTCTGCATCTCGTGGAGCAGGGTGCACCGCCGTTTGTAGTCCACCGGCCTGCGATTGTCCGGGTCGACCAGGCTGAGGTCCCACAGTTCCGCCCCCTGGTAAAGATCCGGCACACCAGGCGCAGTGTGCTTCATTAGCGTCTGCGCGAGCGAGTTGACCCAGCCCGGGTATTTGATCGAGTCGACAAACTGATTGAGCTTCTCAAGGAACGAAGCGCTGGCTAGCGTGCCAGCAACCAGATGATTCAGCGCGTCCTCAAACTGCTTGTTGTTCGACACCCACGAGGTCCGCTGTTTCGCTTCGCGAGTAGCCTTCACCATGTAGGCCGTCAGTCGATCCGCGTCGATGGGCCACGCTCCAATCAGCGTTTGATAGAAGAAGTACTCAGTATTGCGATCGATCATGGGAGTGCCGTCACCCTGCACGCCCCGCAATTCCGCATTCATGCGCGACCAGCGGCGGAGAGCGGAACTGAACCGGTCAGGCACCTCGGTTAGAACCGCAAGCCGCGCGCGAACATCATCGCTGCGCTTGGTGTCATGGGTGGAAAGTGTGGTCATGGTCAGCGGGTAGGTTGACTGCATTCGGCCACAATAGGCGTGAAACTCCTCGACACTCACGCCGTTTCTGGCCGGATCGCCGCCGACTTCGTTCATGCCGATCTGGCGGTCGTAACAGTACAGGGCTGTATCCTCAACGCCCTTCGCCATGACCGGCCCAGTGAACTGCTGAAAGCGCATAACGTACTCAGTTTCGTACTTGCCGGTCGTCTGCATAGTGAGAACGTCCCGCATGAAGTCGAACAGGCCGCTATCGATGTCGCGGCGCTTTTTCTTAGCGCACTCTGTTGCCTGTGAGATCGCGTCGAGGTCCTCCTTGGTAATTTCGTTTCTCGCCGGGACAACATAGGACCGGTACACGCGGAAACAGGCCGCCACCTCGCGTACTGCACGTCGAATCTCCGCGCTGGTGTAGTCCCGGTAATTGCGGTTGCGCTCGCATATCTCAACAAACAGGGAAGTCAGCCGGTTAACGTCGCTGGCAAGAGACTCCTGAAGGACATTGAGCTTCTTCTCATGCACAATCTCGCCGTAGCTGGGAGTGCCGCCGACAAAATCGGCATAGATCTGGTCGAGCTTCGCCATGCCTTCGGGGCGCACCTGGACGCCGGCGGCGACATTGAGAAAGTCGTAACCCGTGGTGCCCTCAATGGGCCAACTCTGCGGCAGAAACTCGCCCGGTTCAAGAATCTTCTCGGCAACGATCCAGGCATCCGGCGCGCGGCTGCGCAGCCTTTGAAAGTACTCGAGCGGGTCGCGCAGACCGTCCGGATGATCGACCCGCAGTCCGTCCAGGACACCTCTTTTCAGCCAATCGAGAACCAGTGCATGGGTCTCTTCGAAGACATGCTCCCGTTCGACGCGCAGGCCGATCAATGTGTTCACGTCGAAGAAACGACGATAGCCAAGTTGCTGGTCCGCCGCCTTCCAATACGAAAGCCTGTAGTTCTGCTGGTTGAGCAGGTCGTCGAGCGCGTCCAGATCTGCATTGAGCTCCGCAATTGCACGATCGATCTGATTGCAGACGCCGGGCTCTTCCGCGCACACCCGCTCCATCAATTTGAAGAGCACGACCTTGTCGCGATGCCGGGCGAGGATGGTTCGGCGGTCGACGTACTCGGGTGCGGGCAGTCGGCCAAACGACGCGGCGAGAAAGCTGAGGGTGTCCGACCGGGCGTACTCGGCCGCAGGCATCAGGATTGCAGGCAGCGTGTTGGGGGCAAGCGGTAGAAGGTGCTCCGCACACTCTACCTGGAAGTGGATGCCTGCACGCAGGACCTTGATGCCACCGGCCTCCAGCACGCGGCCATACTGGTCGGGCAGGACAGGGACCAGCACCTTTTCGCGCAAGCGTTCTTCCTGCGGCTGCCAATCGATGTCGAAGAAGGATGCATACCGGCTCGATGTGCCATTCTCTAACACGTCCCACCAGTACCGGTTCTCCCGGCCGAGTGACATGTGGTTTGGCACCGTGTCGAGCACCTGGCCCAGCCCAAGCTCGCCCAGGCGCCTGCAGAAATATTCGTGCCCCTCCACGCCGCCCAGCTCTGCGTTGACGCGCTGGTGGTCGACAATGTCGTAGCCGTGCAAACTGCCCGGACCCGCCTGCAGATAGGGCGAGCTGTACACGTGGGACACGCCGAGCTCGCGCAGGTAGGGCGCAATGGCCGCGGCGTCATAAAAGGTAAAGTCTTTATGAAGTTGCAGGCGGTAAGTGGACGTCGGGGTACGTGGCATAACTCATCAAACCAATCCCGTCCGGCTAAAGTCCGACAGTGCCGCAGATGGCTGTTTAGAAGCGCATCGACCGGCCGGGGTTGCTCTGCCGATGGCGACCTCATTAGGATGCAGGTGAGGCCGCCCCAGGCACATCTCGCAAAACAGTGGGCAGACCGGCAAACGCCGGTTCATCGGCCTGCATCTGTCCAATAGGACACCTTTTCCAATGGACAGCCCTGATGCCGAGAATGGTCAGGCTGGATTGGGCAAGCAGTTGGGCGCAGAGTTCTTGCACGCGAAAGAGATGGATGAGTGAGTGAAGAAAGCCGCCAGCACAACTGATCCTCTCTGGTTCAAGGACGCCATCATCTATGAGTTGCACGTGCGCTCCTTCCAGGATTCGAACGCTGACGGCATCGGCGACTTTCCCGGCCTGATCTCGCGACTCGACTACCTCCAGGACCTCGGCGTCACCTGCCTTTGGCTGCTTCCATTCTTCCCTTCGCCGTTGCGGGACGATGGCTACGACATCGCGAATTATGTCGATGTCAATCCCTGCTACGGCACATTGAATGACTTCAAACTGTTTCTCGACTCGGCGCACAAGCGGGGGATGCAAGTGCTGATCGAACTCGTCATCAACCATACCTCGGACCAGCATCCCTGGTTCCAGGCCGCGCGGCACGCGCCCCCTGGATCGACAGAGCGCGATTTTTATGTTTGGTCGCCCGATAATCAACGCTACAAGAACGCCCGCATCATCTTCAGCGATACCGAGAAGTCGAACTGGTCCTGGGACGAGACAGCAGGCGCCTACTACTGGCACCGCTTTTTTTCTCACCAACCCGACCTCAACTACGACAATCCCGCCGTGATGGAAGAAGTACTGAAGGCGATGCGCTTCTGGCTGGATCTTGGGGTGGACGCACTGCGCATGGACGCCATTCCGTATCTGTACGAGCGCGAGGGCACCAACTGCGAGAACCTGCCGGAGACTCATATCGCGATTAAGAGGATCCGCGCCGCAATCGAGGAGGACTACGCCAATCGCATTATCCTCGCCGAAGCCAACCAATGGCCGACCGATGTGCGGCCTTACTTTGGCGATGGCGACGAGTGCCACATGGCCTTCCACTTCCCGCTAATGCCGCGCATGTACATGGCTCTGCGCCAGGAGGACCGGCTGTTGATCACCGACATCATGGCCCAGACGCCTACCATCCCCGAGGGCTGTCAATGGGCTCTATTTCTGCGCAATCACGACGAACTGACGCTGGAGATGGTCACAGACGACGAACGCGACTACATGTACTACGCGTACTCGGCGGACCCGCGCATGCGTGTCAACGTGGGGATTCGCCGCCGGCTGGCTCCGCTGGTCGACAATAACCGCCGCCGCATCGAATTGCTGAACTCAATTCTGCTCAGCTTTCCAGGAACTCCGATCGTTTACTATGGCGATGAGATCGGCATGGGCGACAACATTTACCTGGGCGACCGCAACGGAGTCCGCACCCCGATGCAGTGGAATCCAGATAGGAACGCCGGCTTCTCTACCGCAGTGCCGGCCAAACTCTATTCGCCCGTTATCATGGACCCCATCTGGGGTTACCAGGCGCTCAATGTCGAAGCCCAGCTTGCGGACCAGTCGTCGCTGCTGCACTGGACGCGCAACATGATTGCCTTGCGCAAATTGTTCCAGGTATTCGGGCGGGGTACGCTCGAGTTCCTCAGTCCGGCGAATCGCAAGGTACTTGCCTACATACGCCACTACGACGCCCCGAACGGCCACAGCGAGACGGTCTTATGCTGTGCCAACCTCTCGCGTTTTGCGCAGCCTGTGGAGCTTGACCTTGCCCACCTGGCGGGAATGGTTCCCGTCGAGATGATCGGCTATGTGCCTTTTCCGCCGATTACCGAACGTCCCTACCCACTCACCCTTGCGCCCTATTCCTTCTTCTGGCTGGAACTGCAACCCAAGCCGGAGGCCCCGCGACCGCCCGCCTCTTCGCAAGATAAAGCGGAGGTTTTGAGCATGATGCAGCCAATTGACTCATCGAATAAGATGTAGCGGGGCAGGCCGCTATCTGAGCGAGAACTTTTATGCGCGACGTGATCGAATAATCCGATGGCCCCAACCTCCAGCGATGTCGAGATGAAACAAGCTGTCGCGGAAGCTGCCCCAACTGCGGCCGAGTCGGCGCAGGCGACCGGCGACCTGTTGATACACCTGACACCGCTTTCGCCCGAAGCGCTTCAGGCCGCGCTCGAAAACCTGGCACAGGCATTCCCGGAACAAGATATGGCCGGAAACATTCTTGTCGCCATCCCCGACGGCGGCCAATCCGCGTCCGCCGGTGGCTCCCTCGGCACATTGCGCCTGCTGCCATACGCCCCCACCGTTAGCGCACTCTTCCTGACCGCCACGGACTATCTGAACGCCTTCAGAATGGCCCAGGAGCATAACGCCCGCGCGTGTCTTCTGCTTGGTCCGGAGTCTCAAAGCCTCAGCCGCGCCGCCGTCCGTCAGTTGGCTGCCGCCGTCCTCGGTTCTCCCGGTGCGGATCTCGCAATGCCGCGCTATCAACTTGGGCCCAGCACCGGCCTCGTGAACTCCGCAATCCTGTACCCCGTCACCCGCGCGCTCTATGGTCAGTATCCGCGCTTTCCCCAGGCCATTGACATTGGACTTTCGCTGCGGATGGCCGAGCGCCTGGCCGGGGCGGCGCAACACTTTACCGCAGCCGGGCAAAGCAATGCCATTGTCTGGCCAGTCGCCGAGGTGGCCGCAACGAACTGGCAGGTCGTCGAGTTGGACGCCGGCCCGCGCGGGCTCCCACAGCCCGCATCTACCGATCTCAACGCCTTGCTCGCCGAGATCGCCGGTTCCTTCTTCGCCGACATCGAAGCCAAGGCCAGCGTCTGGCAGCGCGTTCGTACTGTCGCTGCGGCGAACACAACCTCTGAAATACCCTCGACCGCGGAGACACTCCCCGACGTCACGCCCATGCTCGATGCCTTCCGTGTCGCCTATACCAACCTGCAGGAAATATGGGGGCTGGTGCTGCCGCCTAACTCGCTGCTTGGCCTCAAGCACCTCTCATTGATGTCCCCGGCAACCTTCCGTATGAGTGACGAACTATGGACGCGCATCGTGTACGATTTCATCCTCGCGTACCGGTTCCGCACCATCAATCGCGGGCACCTCCTCGGCGCGCTCACCCCGCTCTATCTCGCCTGGGTCGCGTCGCATATCCTGCTGTCCGGCAGCGGCACCGCGCCGGAGCAGCACGTAACAGATCTCGCCGCCGCCTTCGAACGCGACAAACCGTACCTGGTCTCGCGTTGGCGCTGGCCGGATCGCTTCAATCCCTAGGAAAAGTTCGCAGTCGGCGCAACCCCTGAAAGGAGTGGCATTATGTGGGAACAAGTTAAATCCGCACTCAGCCAATCAACCCACCGCGTACTGGTCAAGCTCGCCAGCTTTCTACCCGGCCTGCTCGCGATGCTGGTGGCGGTCCTGCTGCTCACGGCGGTTGGCGCTATTCTGGCCGCCCTGCTGCGTCGTATCCTGGTTGCCCTGCGATTCGATGAACGTCTCTCTCGCAGCCACGCATTTGCCGGCAACACAAACATCCAGAACTGGTCACTCTCCCATAGCCCCACCCTGTTGCTTGGCCGCGCGGTCTTCTGGGGATGCGTTGTGCTCGGCTTCATCATAGGGATCGCCGCGTTCGATGCGTCGTACTCCAACAGCTCCGAGATTTCATCGCTGCTGCTTCCTTATCTCACCCATGCGGTCGGCGCCGTCATCCTGCTGCTTGCGGGAAACCTCATTGCTCGCTTCCTGTCGCGCTCGGTGCTCATCGGTGCCGTCAATGCGCGCCTTCACTATGCCCGAATGCTTTCAGAAGGGGTGAAGTGGCTGGTGCTGGTGCTCACCGCGGCGATGGTGCTGGACCATCTGCAGATTGGCGGTACGGTGGTTGATCTTGCGTTTGGCATCCTCTTCGGCGGCATCGTCCTGACGCTCGCCCTGGCGATCGGCCTGGGGTCCCGCGACCTGGTCAGTCGCTCCATTGAAAAAAATGCGACAGCGCCTACAGATCCCCCGCAGGACAGCGAAGCCACCAAGCCGCCAATCCCGATTGATGCGCTGCGCCACCTCTAAGTCTCCGATCGGGCAGTCCCCCGCTCGCGCAACATCGGAAACTCGGAGAGTTTTGCAAGGAAATCGGCCGTCCACCTGCATTTCCGCTCGCATGCTACCATTCCCGGCATGAGCAATGAGGGGTCAATCTCCCGCAGAAACTTCGTCAAATCGGCCTCTTTGGCAGCAACCGCGATGACCACCGGCCTCGCTCTGAACCCTGCCAAAGGGCAGGCGCCCAATGCCGAACCTCAGGCCGCGCCGGCGAAGGCGATTCCGATGATCGGATTTCAGGCCGAAGTGACCTATCTGCTGCAGTACGGCATCGCGCGCTTTCTCGACGACGTACAGAGCCGTGCCAGCGTCAACACGCTGATGTTGCACGGCAACCCTTTCGAAGCGTCCTGGGCCGGCCTGGAGAAGGCCAACAATCCCGTCGGCAACTTTGCCACCGCGCATCCGCAGTACTACCGCGACATCAACATGAAGCCGCAACCCCTCAGTGCGGGCGACTTCAACCTTCCCGACGCCATGCAGCAGATCACCGCCGAAACCAGGAAGCGCGGCGTCAAAATCATCCCATGGATGGAGGAAGACAATCGCGCGCGCCCGGCGATCGAGGGCATGGACGAGCTGTATGAAGTCGATCTCTACGGCCGCCGCACCACCGCCCATCCCGGAGGCCCGTGCCTGAACAATCCGTATTTCCGCAACCTCATCGCCGCGCAGGTCGAGGACTTCGTTCGCTCCTACGACGTGGACGGCTTGCAGCGTGGCTCCGAACGCCAGGGCCCCATGAGCAACGCTTTGGGCGCGTGGCATCATGGCGCCAAGAGCGATCCCGGGCGCACCTCCTGTTTCTGCGAATACTGCGCCGCCAAGGCCGCCAAACAGGGCATCGACTTCGAGCGGGTCAAGAAGGCGTTTCTCGCGCTTGAGCCCTACGTCCGCAACGGACGCGCGGGCAAGCGTCCGCTCGATGGATATTACGTCGAATACTGGCGGATCCTGCTGCGCCATCCCGAACTGCTCATCTGGCAAACCTTCTGGTCAGACAGCATGCGCGAAATGCAGCGGGAGTTTTCCGCGCGCGCCAAATCCATTCGGCCCGGCATCCCCGTCGGCTATCACATCTGGCAGAACATCTCGTTCAACCCGATCTACCGCGCCGAGCAGGACTACCAGCCTTACACGGAGTACGCCGATTTCCTCAAGCCGGCGCTCTACGACAATCCCGCCGGCGAGCGCATGGCCTCGTTTGTCGATAGTCTCACCCAGAACATCTTCGGAGATCTCAGCAAACAGCAGATGCTCGACTTCGAATATCGCGTGATGGACCTGAAGGAAGGAACATACGCCCAGCTCATCGGCCAGTCCGAGTCGGACTACCAGGCCCAACTGAGGCAGCAGCCAATCAACGGTACCCCCCGCGGCCAGTTTGAGCGCTTCTCCAGTGACTACGTGTACCGCGAAACAAAACGCGCAGTCGATCGCGTCGCCGGCACCAAGACGCAAATCTGCCCTGGTCTCGGCATCGACGTTCAACTCAAGAACAGCACTCCCGAAAGCGTTCGCGACTGCGTCGAAGCCATCTTCAGGGCCGGAGGCAGTGGCATGGTGCTCTCCACCAGCCACGCCGCCATGAGGCCCGAGAATCTCAGCGCAGTCGGAGCGACGCTCCGCGGGCTCAGATTAGTCTGACGGCTATCTCTTCTCGAGCCAGCTCAGAAACTCGGGTAGGGAGTCAAGCTGATCGACGTGATCGGGGGCGGAGTTGCCGGCAAAGCCCACCACCCGCAATCCTCCCGTGCTCACATCGCTCAGAATCTGCGTTTGCATGGGGCCCCAGCGGACGACTGGATGTGGGGTCAGTCCCCACTCGTGCAGCAGCCAGTCGGCTGTTTCCGTGGTGCTGGCGAACGTGCCGGGAAATATCTCAGTGTGGGTGATCATCAGCCGCTTCCTGCCGGCGATGGCGTCGCGGCCCAGGCGAAGCCAGATTTGCAGGTTGCCGGTCCCGATCTCAGACTCCTGCGGACCGGGCTTGCCGTTGACGTAGTCCGTATGGACTCCGTCGATGCAGAGGACGCGGTTGACGCGGCTGTAGGAAGGAGGATCGTTGAGAATCTTCCGCAGCGCGCCGCAACCTGCGCTCCAACCGCCCAGGTCGATCTCGCTGAATCTGAGTCCGCTCCTGGATTCCGCGTCAGCGATCAGGCTGGGAAAACGCGCCGGGTCGGCGAATAGCTGCTCGTAGCTGCTGGATCCCGCCCCCGCCTGAATCCGAATCACTGCCATATTCCGCTGTCTCGATGCAGCAAGCTCGGGAATCCAGTCGCCGCCGTGGAAGAAGAACAGGAGCCCGGCTTGGTCGGCTCTATGCATCTTTTCCGGAAGAAATAATGTGCCCAGTTCAAGCCCGATTCGTCGCCCCGGCGGAACGGTCCTCTCCAGCCTCGGATGAGCGCGGGTGTGCTCGACCATGGGGGACGGATTCTGCTGGGCAGCGGAGGCGAGGGCGGCGGCGAGAAGCAGGAACGCAAGTCCCGACCATCGGCCAATCCGGAATGCTTGCACGGCGAATCTCCCAGCAGCTGGCAGCCCAGGCTTCAATAGGACAATCGCTCCGGGAACGGAGGTCTGGCATCTGAGGCCCAGAAGAATATTACCTGCCGCCGGCACGCTGCCGAGAAACTTGCTGGCAAATAGGGACGTATTGGTCGGGGCGGTCAGATTCGAACTGACGACCCTCTGCTCCCAAAGCAGATGCGCTACCAGGCTGCGCTACGCCCCGACTTCATCAATCTTATCGCACTCCCGGGATCGAGTTCGGCCGCGCATGCGCCGTGCGCGCGTTCAATGCCCTGCAAGGAAGTGCAGCAGGTGCACCGAAAGCCAGCCGAACAGCATCATCGGCAGCACCAGCAGCGCGGTCAACAGCAGGCACAGCACGCCGAAGAAGATCCAACTGCGGCGCCTGGCTCCCTGCGGATCGGCAAGGCTGTCGGTGAGTAGCGCGTAGTTGCGGCGATTCGCTCTCCAGCCGATGTCGAACAGGTTGCCAAGCACAGGGACGGTGCCCAGCAGCACCTCGATCCCCCAGTTGGCGAGCATCCGCGCCAGGGTGACGTACGAGACGCCACGCGCCCACGCCGCGATGATGATGATGCACGATGCAATGCCGCCGATGGCATCGCCCACCCCGGGAATGAAGCCCACAATGCCGTCCAGCCCGAAGCGAATGGGTGTGCCGGGGATGCGGATAAAGTCATCCAGCAGGTGCGACAGCAGGTCGAGGTGCTCGTCGTCGAATACCTTGCCCGCACGGCGCGTGCGCGGCAATAGAATCTCCGGGTTGGCGGCTATCGGCATCAAATCCTCATCGTCCGGCCCTGTCGAAACGATCTATCGTGCTATTGAAAACCTGGATGCAGGGCAGCCTCCTGGGAACCAAACCGCGCGACCGCACCCATCCCGCCGGCCGCCCTAAATGCTATAATCTCCAGTATACGGCGGCTATAGTTCAGTGGCAGAACGCCGCTCTGTGGCAGCGGATGTCCTGGGTTCGACCCCCAGTAGCCGCCCCAATTTGTGCTCGATCCGAACGCTCGTTGCCGTACGAGCCTTGCTCCTGAGTCAAAACCTTGCCCCGCTCTCCGAACTCCGCTCAGCCGCCGGTGTCATCGATCGCATCTGGGTCAGATGCAATCGGCGCCGCACAGGCCCATTTACCCCCGCATATTCACGCTGGAACTTCCGGCTGGGCCTACCCCCTCTGGAAGCCCGCTTTCTATCCGGAAAAGCTGCCGGCAAAGCGCTTCCTGGAGTACTATGCGTCCCATCTGAATTCGGTCGAGGTCAACTATACATTTCGCGCGTTCCCGACCGCGACGGCGCTTGCCGGCTGGATCGCTGCTACGCCCGCAACCTTCCGCTTCAGCTTCAAGGCACCCCAGCGCATCACCCATTTCAGCCGCCTGCGCGATTGCCACGAGTCCGTCGGCCGCTTCGTCGACGTACTCGAACCGATGCGCGGCGCCGGCAAGCTCGGCACACTGCTGTTTCAACTCCCGCCCAACTTCAAGGCCGACCCGACCCTGCTCGCGGATTTTCTCTCTGCGCCCGCTCTTTCCGGACCGGCCGCGCCATTGGTCGCGTTTGAGTTCCGCGACCGGAGTTGGTTTGCGGAAGAAACCTATGCCGTCATGCGCCTGCACAATGCCGCGCTGTGTGTCGCCGAAAGCGATGATCTGCAAACGCCCGATGTCCAGTGCGCCCGCACCCACGCCTGCTATCGCCTGCGCCGCAGCGGCGGATACACAGCCGACGACATTGCCAATTTCGCGGAGAGATTCTCCACGCTCGCCGAGACGCGCGATGTCTTCGTCTACTTCAAGCATGAGGACGACCCCACCGGCGCACTGAACGCCGTCGCTTTGCTCGCAGCCTGCGCCGCCAGGGCAGGGAAGCAATGAGCGATACGGAAGCCGTCGGCCAGCCGTCCGCCGCTGGCCGGACCATCGACGAGTCCCCCTTTGATCTGCGGCCGTTCCAGCCGCGCCGCTTCCTCCGCAATGGTCATCTGCAGACAATCGCCGGCAATTTCCTGCCCCGGCGCAATCATCTGCCCGCCCCCGTGGTGGAGTTGGTGGAAGTGTCGCCCGCCAGAGAATCGCAGATGTCCAGTAGCGTGCTTTGCCATAGTCACTGGCAGCCGGTCGAAGTAAGGCGAGAGCGGCCGGCGATCATCCTGGTCCACGGCCTCGAAGGCTCGTCGGATTCGCAATACATCGTGGGCAACGCCAACAAGCTGTGGCGCGCGGGGGCCAGCGTGATTCGCATGAACATGCGCAACTGCGGCGGTACAGAGCGGCTCACGCCAACGCTCTACCACTCCGGGCTTTCCGCCGACGTGGATGCTGTGATGCGTTTCTTCCTCCAGCGCGAGCAGCTCGAGAGCATCTCGCTGGTCGGCTACTCGATGGGTGGGAACCTGGTGCTCAAACTCGCGGGCGAATTGGGCGCAGACGCTCCGCGCGAACTACGCTCGGTCGTGGGCGTGTCCCCGGCGATCGACCTGGGACCGTCCGCTACCGCCCTGCATCGGCCGGAGAATCGCCTCTATGAGCGGCGCTTCCTGCGCAACCTCATCCGGCGATTCCGCTGCAAGGTCCGGCTTTTTCCGCGCGCCTTTGATCCCAACCGCGCCACCGGCCTCCGCTCGCTGCGCGACTTCGACGACCGCATCACCGCACTCTACTCCGGCTTTGCGTCCGCGGAGGACTACTACTACCGCGCCGCCGCCGCGCGCGTTGTGGACCGCATCGCTGTCCCCACCCTCATCCTGCATGCGCTGGACGATCCTTTCGTCCACATCACGCCCGAAAGCATTGCCAAGCTAAAGTCAAACCCGCACATCACCTTCCTGCAAACCAACAACGGAGGCCACTGCGCCTTCCTTGCTCCGCCCGATCGCCCCAACGGAGACGATGGCTACTGGGCCGAAACCACGCTCCTCCGCTTCGTGCTCGCCCACGCCTGAACGGCGGACCCGGGCGCTGAGATAATGGAGCCATGCTCGCCGAGTGGTCGGTCGAATGCGCTCTCGAGGACCCGGTCCTCGTCGTCCCCTGGAAGAACCCCGATGGCTCCGCGGCCTTCATCGATCTCCGCTCCAATCCCTACGACTTCGACAATATCCCCGAGGCGGAACAGTATCCGCCGCTGATGCAGGCCCTGCGCGCCCTCAATGCGACCCGCTCCCCGGTCTTCACCGCCAAGTGCGACGCGTGGCCGCTGGACGGCGAGGAACAAGGCGAGCTGCAGCAAAGTCTGGACATCCCGCCCGCGGAAGCTCCTGCCGGCTTCGCCAGTTATGTCGATATGGTTTGCCGCGAGCGCTCCCTCTTTGCATCGTTTCCTCGGCACGAGCGCTTGCTGCGCCGGCTCACGCGCCGGGCGGCCACGCTCGATCGTCCCATGGCCGCGCTGGATTGCGTGTTGCGTCCCGCGGTGATCGATTTGGATGGCCCGCGAGAGGGCTTCGCAGTGAGCCTGTACGTCAAAGCGCTTGGCGCCGACCGGCAGGCTGCATTCGAGGAGTGGGGCGCAGCGCTTGAGGCAATTGTTGCCCTCGTTCGCGCCCGGGACTTCACCCGCTAGTCCTGGTTGAGGCTTAGAAGTTGGCGACCACCCGCTCCGGCTCCGTGTCGCGCTGCAGGGCGATCAGGCGTGCAGCCTCGCGAACCATGCTGGCGGGAACCGGCTTGCCGAAGTAGAAGCCCTGGGCCTCGTCGCACCTGCGGTGCAGCAGGAAGTTCAACTGGCCGCTCGTCTCCACGCCCTCGGCGACCACCTTCAGGTTCAACCCGTGTGCCATGGAGATAATGGCGCGCACGATCGCCGCTGCGTTGGGATCGTCGGCCGACCGATTAACAAAGCTGCGATCGATCTTCAGCCGGTCCACTTCGTACTGCAGCAGGTAGGAGAAGCTGGAGAAGCCGGTCCCGAAGTCGTCGATCGCGATCTTCACGCCCAGCTTGCGCAATTGCATCAGCGTCTCGCTGGTGGTCGCCGTGCTGGACATCAGCGTCTGTTCGGTGATCTCAATCTCCAGGTTGCGCGCGGGCAGTCCCGACTCGCGCAGCGCAGCATCCACGCGCGCAGCCAGGTTTCTCTGCCTGAACTGGCGCGGCGACAGGTTCACCGCGATCATCAATTCGCGCCCCAGGCTATCCTGCAATTCTCTTCCCTCGTAGCACGCGGTGCGGATCGCCCACTCGCCAATGGGCACAATCAATCCAGTGGACTCAGCCAGCGGAATAAACTGCGCCGGCGGGATCATGCCTCGCCGCGGGTGGTTCCAGCGCAGCAACGCCTCCACGCCAATCACTTCGCCGGTAACGCACGAAACCTGCGGCTGATAGTGCAGCGACAGTTCGCCGTTGATCAGTGCGTGGCGCAGATCATGCTCGAACTCAAGCTTGTCCGCAGTCGCCACCACCATGCTCTGGTTGAAGACGTGGAACGCATTGCGTCCGCTCTCCTTGGCCTCGTACAGGGCAGCGTCGGCGTTCTTCAACAGGCTGTCGGCATCGGCCGCGCAGTCGGGGAAAATGCATAGCCCGACGCTTACCGTCACGTTGACCTCGCGGTTTCCCAGCATCGTCGGTGTCGCCACTTTCTGAATAATCGCTTCCGCACACCGCTCCGCATCTTTCTCATCGCGGAATTCGGGCATCACAATCACAAATTCGTCGCCGCCCATGCGCGCCACCGTATCCGTCTGGCGCACTGCCGAACACAGCTTCTTGGCGACTGCATCCAGCAGGTTATCGCCCGCTGTGTGGCCAAGCGAATCGTTGATCCGCTTGAAGTAGTCGATGTCCACCATCATCACCGCAACCTTTTGACGGTTGCGCTTGGCCCGCTGGATGGCCTGCCGCATCCTGTCTTCCAGCAGCACGCGGTTGGGCAGGCCGGTCAACTGGTCGTGGTGCGCCAGGTGGTTCACGTACTCCGTCAGCTTCTTCCGCTCGGTAATGTCGAAGGCAATGCCAATATATCCGGCAATCTTGTCGCCCTCGGATTTCAGGGCGGTCATCGCCAGGTTCACCCAGATCCGCGACCCATCCTTGCGCACATAGGTCCATTCGTGCTCGTCGGTCTGCCCCTGTCTGGGTTTCGCAATCAGTGAGTTGAATCCGGCCTGCACCGGCTGGTGCAGGTCTTTGCTCAGCTGCACCGCGCGCGCGCTCATCTCCGCCGGATCGTGCAGCATCACCATGGAGTGCTGCCCAATCAGTTCATGCTTGCGGTAGAAGGTCAGGCTCTCTGCCGCCGCGTTCATCGCCGTCACGGTTCCAGCCGGGTCGGTGGCGATAATGCTGAACGGTGCATTCTCGATCATCGACTGGGTAAACTCGTTCAGGTTTGCGATCTGGTGCAGGGCTGCGCGCTCCTCGGTGACATCGCGGTTGGTCACCGCAATTCCGTCGCCCAGCTTCACCACCTGCATCACCACCCAATATGGCTCTATGTCGTCGCGGATCACCTCATGCTCGTCGGTGAAGGGCAGCCCAGTCTGCACCACCTGCTTGTACCGCTCCAGCAGGCCGGAGGAGACCGTATAGGGCAGCAATTTGCTCAGCAGCTTACCCAGCAGTTCCGACCGAGGCCCCCCAAACCGCTGCTCGCCGTTGGCATTCACATACGTGAAACGGAAATCCACGATGTTCTTCGTCTCGTCACGAATGCTCTCCAGAATGTAGAACGCATCCAGGCTGCTTTCCGCGGCGACCTCAAACTTCTCGTGCTCCTTGCTGGCCGACAGGAGCGTGGCAAACATCGCCCGTATGTAGGGGTAGAGCACAGCTACGCCCATGGCCACGACAACCAGCGCCGTCGCGCGAATCAGCTCCAGCTCCGGGCCGATGCGGCCCAGGGGGGCCCAAAACGCGTACCCCATCAGACGCTGCAGGCCGAAGCAGACCAGAAACAGGATAAGAACGGAAGTGGTCAGGCCAAAAGGCACGCGCTCGCGCAGGCGGTACGCCAGCCGCCCCACCAGAATGCAAGCGGCTGCGCACAAGATCCATGCCACGCTATCGCCAATCAGCGAGAGCACCAGTGCACGGTGTCCCAACTGTGCCCACGGGCCGTTTCCCCAACCGGAGATATATTCATGCACCGTGCTGGGACGTGCCCCCGTCAGAATAATCAGAGCCGTGGGCGCGAACAGCGCCAGCGCCAAAACCACCTTGGTTCGCGAGGACATGGACTGTTTGCTCGTTGCCAATCGAACTCCCGAATGAATGCTCTGTTCTATGGCGAGCAGTCAAATGCGGCCACCGGACAGCATCCCCAAACATACTGGTTTTTCTCGCGTGTTGGCTAGCCATTCTTGCAGAATAAAGCCGTCTGGTAAACCAACCTTACACCCACGAGCTGCGAAGGTCAGACAAAATCCTGATACCGCGACGCTTACAATCCTGTTCGGCCCGCCAGCGCGAGCCCGGATCGGTACCGAAGGTTCCGGCAAACGGGCAAGGACTGCCATCGCGGTTTCTTCGCGAGAGCTGGCCTAGTAACTCCCTGCGAAGATCGCCTTCAGCTTCGACCGCAAGCCCTGCTCCTCGCTGGCGCGGCGCACCTGGGTGCGGTGGGTGTAAAGCAGCATCCCGATCGCAACGGAAAACTCCGGCCGGGCAAGCTCGGCCGGCATCCGCGACAGCGGCACCGGCGATCCCACTCGCGCAGGCACCCGCAGCAGACTTTCCGCATTGTCCAGCAGTCCGGCCAGCAGCGCTCCACCACCGGTCAGGACGCATCCCGCGCCCAGTGCTTCCAGCACTCCGCCTTGCCGCAGGTTGTCGCGCAGCATGGTGAATAGTTCCCGCGCGCGAGGCTCCAGGATCTCCGCCAGAAAGCGCTGCCGCACCAGCCGCACCGGCTGTCCGCCCCCCGTTTGCGCCCCGCTTAGCGACCCCAGCGCCAGGTTGCCTCCCACCTCAATCTCATTGTGTTGCGGGACTGCCGTTACCACGCAATTCCCGTAGAGCCGCTTCAGTTCCTCCGCCTCTTCGACGGACACATGCAGCCCCACGGCAAGGTCGTTGGTAAAGTGGTCTCCGCCGATAGGAAGCACCGCTGTATGCGCAATGGACCCCTCGAAGAACACAGCCAATTCCGTCGTACTCGACCCAATATCCGCCACGCAAACGCCCAGTTCCCGCTCATCGGCGGACAGCACCGACTCGGCCGCGGCGATCCCTTCGTAGATGGTGTCCCCAACCTCCAGCCCTGCCCGGTTGGCGCAGGTCACCACGCTCTGTGCCACGCCGCCCGAGCACGTGGACAGGTGCAGGTTCACCTCCAGCTTGTTCCCCACCATGCCGATCGGATCGTGAATCCCTGCCTGGTCGTCCAGGATAAACTCCTGCGGCAGCAGGTGCAGCACCTCGCGGTCCGGCGGCAGCGCCACCGACCGCGCGCGATCCACCGCCGCCCGCACCTCCTCACGCGTAATCTCGCGCATCCGGCTGCCCATCGAGATGCCGCCGCGGCTGTTCACCCCGCGCACATGCGTTCCCCCGATGCCCACCACCGCCGTCTCGATCGTCTCTCTCGCCCCGCGTTCCGCCGTCAGCGCCGCCCTGTTGATCGCCTCCGCCGCCGGCCCCAGCTCCGCGATCAGTCCCTTGCGCATCCCGCGCGCCTGCTCAATGCCGTGGGCGCGATAGCGCAGCACCCCGTCCTGCAGTTCCCCCACCAGCACGCAGACCTTGCTGCTGCCCGCGTCCAGCACGGTGATCAGGTTGTCGTGCTTCGCATTCATCGCGGCGCCCCCTGCGAGGCAGCGCCCGCGGGCTTGCCATTCAGTTTCGTTGCAGCTACGGCCTTCTTTCTGGCCGCTCCAGGCTTCCCATTCCTGGCGGCCACACCGGCCTGCTGCGCAGCGGCGGCCTTGGCCGGAGCCGCTGCAGCCGCCTGCGCCACCGCACCCACCGGAGCAGCGTCTCCGTTCGGAACCACCGTGCCCGGCTGCATCTGCAGCACTACCTGCCGCTCGTAACGCATGTCCACCGATGCCAGCTTGGGATACTGCGTTCGCCACTCCGCCAGGTGGGCCTGGTACACGTGATAGCGCTCCAAATACTTTTCCTCCCCGAAATGCACCAGGATGTCCGGACCGCCTCCATCCGGAAGGATCGCCTTCACGTCCTCGGGGTTGGATACATCCACCTCACTCACCCGTTGCGAAATGTGTTCGCCACTGGCGTCCAGCGCGGCCATAAAGTCCAGGTAAATCTTCATCCGCGCGGCCCGCGTCGAAAGCGGCTCACCGGCCGAAATCCCCGTCAGCACCGGAAACGAGTAATGCGGAGCATTTCGCGCCACAGCCGTCCGCCCGCCGGCGTCTTCCAGGGGGTCCCCGGCCAGGCGCCCTGGCTCGCTGGGGTAGCTCTCCGGTCCCGGAAGGTCGAATAGCACCCCATTCACATCCACCAGCCCGATCTGCGCGCCTTGGCGCACGAAGGCCACCGGACTCCGTTCCACAATGGCCACCCGTATCCGGTTCGGCAGGAGTCGCATCACGGTTGCGTGGGCCACCCACGGCAAACTCTCCAATTCGGTCCGCCGCTCCGCCAGGGGCAGGTTGAAGATATTGCGGTCCACGTCTTCGCCAAACACGCTCAGCAATTGTGCTCGCGTCAGGTGGCTGTTGCCCGCGATCTGGATGGATTCCGAGTTCGGCACCACAAAATGCGCATCGTGCAGCAGAAAGTTCCGCGCCCAGAACGCCGCCGCGATGGTCGCTCCGGTCAGCACCAGCAGCGCCGCGCCCGCCGCGATCTTGCCCCACAGCGTCTTCGGCACCAAGCCCCCGCGGAAAGACAGGCGCACTCCCCGCCGCCGCGATCGCCCTGTAAATTCGGGGTCTGCGTCCAGGCCGTCGCCATACCCGCTCGCGAAGTCGTTCGCGTGGGCGGACTCGCGGCGTAGCGGCATCTCCGTCACCGCCGCCCCTCGCTTGAACCCTGCCGACCTAACTCCCATCGAGACATGACCCGGCTCCGGCGCATCCAGCACCGTTGTTTCACGGTTCGAAAACAGGTTGCCTGATCGCACGGCCTGAGCAAGGTCGCGAGGAATCGCCACCGTCATCATACCGTCTGCCCCATTGCTGCTCCACCCTTATCTGCCCCACGTACCCACTCAGCAACTCACCCCGCAGGCGCAGGTTTTCTCCGCCAACTGACAACCGGGAACTGACAACTGTTCTTACAGCGCCTCCAGCAGCATCGCTCCCGCCTGCGAAACACTCCCCGCGCCCAGCGTCAGGATCACGTCGCCCGGGCGCGCCACGTCCACCAGCGCAGCCACCCCCGCCGCCATCGACTCCGCATACTCCACCCCTCCGCGCACCGTCCCTGTCCCTCGAATCGCCTCGACCAACCCTTTCGCGTCGACGCCCGGAATCGGCTCCTCGCTGGCCGCATAGATGTCCAGCACCTGCAAGCAATCGGCATCCGCAAACGCCCGCGTAAACTCCGCCTGCAGATCGCGGGTCCGCGTATATCGATGCGGCTGGAACAGCACATGCACGTGCCTGTATCCCGCATCCCGTGCCGCCCGCAACGTCGCCTGGATCTCGGTCGGATGATGTCCATAGTCGTCCACCACGGTCACGCCGCGCACCGTTCCCCGCACCTGAAAGCGCCGGTCAACCCCGCGAAAACTCTCCAGCCCGCGCGCTATTCCATCCGGCGCAACCCCCAGCTGCACGCCAATCGCAACCGCCGCCGTCGCATTCAGCACATTGTGCCGCCCCGGAACATGCAGCGTGAACGGTCCCAGCACCAGCCCGCGATAATTCACCTCGAACCGCCAATGGCCCACTCCGGAGCCGGGTGTATCTAAGACCTGGGTTTTCACGGGATTCTCAATCAACTGCAACCGGAAATCCGCCTCACTCGATTCGCCGTAGGTGTACACCTTCCGGTGGACACGATCCAGCACCCCGCGCAGCAGCGCATTATCCAGGCAAGCCGTCGTCGCCCCGTAGAACGGCACCCGGTCCATAAAGGTAACAAACGCGTCTTCCACGTCCGCCATGTCCCGGTAGCAATCCATGTGTTCGCGATCCAGGTTGGTTACCACCGCCAGCACCGGCGACAGCTTCAGAAAACTCCGGTCGCTCTCGTCCGCCTCCGCCACCAGGTACTGCGAAGTCCCCAGCCGCGCATTCGACCCCAGCGCGTCCACCCGTCCGCCCACCACCACGGTAGGATCCAGGTTGCCGCCACTCGCTCCCAGCACGGCCGCAATCATGCTGGTGGTCGTCGTCTTCCCGTGCATTCCCGCCACCGCGATGCCATACTTCAGCCGCATCAGCTCGGCCAGCATCTCCGCGCGCTGGATCACCGGAATCTTCCTCGCCCGCGCCTCCAGCACCTCAGGATTGTTCGCCGCCACCGCCGAACTGGTCACCACCACGTCAGACGCCGCCGCGTTCGCCGCTGCATGCCTCTCGAAGATCGTTGCGCCCATCCCCTCCAGCCGATCCGTAATCGCCGACCGCCGCAAGTCTGACCCCGAAACCGCATATCCCATGGTCAGCAGAATCTCCGCAATTCCGCTCATGCCGATCCCGCCGATCCCGATAAAGTGAATCCGCTGCGACGGCTCCAAGAGAAAGTGCTTGGGTAAGAACATACCCTTCAATCTACCGCGCGCGAGGCGACAACTTTACCCAGAATTGCGCAAAGTTGTGCAGCGAGGCTCCGGTCGGGCGATTCTATCTCCTGAATATTCTGATAGTTACTCATTCATAGGATGGCCCCCAAAATGCACCTGTGGGGGCCTATCGATGGGCTTGTCAGTGTTCCACCCTCGGCGGGCAGAGTTGTTACCTCGGCTCGAGCAGCGGTTTTCCCTAAGACTCAGTTCCTACAGATCGTAAAGGAGAAAACTTCCAATGATGCACCTTCCCCGCACGCAATTTCTGGCACTTTCGGCGCTTACTGCCTTGGTCATTGCGCCCTTGGCCAGAGCCCATGCCAGCACCCTGACCATCAACTATTACACCGTTGCCGAGACTGACAGAGATGCCAACCACTTGGCCGGCGGGACATTCGACAATGAAGTCCAGGCCAATCTTGGGGTGGATGGTTTGCCCGTCCTCAACACAACAGCCTACGGCTGCGTAACCGACTGCTACGCCACCGCCGGCGCCCCGACAGACGTCCTGGCGAACGGCGAAATCACCTACTGGAGTCCAACTCTTAGCAATGGCGGAGCTGGCAACACTTCGGACGTGACCTTCACCGGCTCCAGCACCGTTACGCTTCCGTTCAACGATCCAAGCAACTTCTTTCCTCCCAATGGTGGGGGATCGAGCGACGAAAATGGGTTCCAGGCCGCAACCCTGGTGGGTACCCTGGACGCCCCCGAGACGGAACAAGTCAGTTTCTCGATCGGCGCCGATGACATGGCCTTCGCCTACCTCGACGGACAAATTGTCTGCGACCTGGGCGGAATCCATGGCGATTCCCCCGGGACCTGCGTCACGCCGTTCGATATCAGCGCCGGCACTCACACCCTCGAGGTCTTCTTCGTGGATATGAACAACACCCAGTCGGGCCTGACATTCAACGTCATTACCCAGGACGTAACCACCTCCGGAGGCGCCACGCCGGAACCCAGTACCCTGATGCTCCTCGGCACCGGCCTGGTCGGAGTTGCCGGAGCCTTCCGTCGTCGCTTCGTTCGTTAGCCTGGACGTCGCAATTTTTGTCATCATCTCGGCCGGATGCAGCCATCAAAACGGGTGGCGGCTCCGGCCTTGATGTTTTGGGGGTCAGGCGTTTCTCCTGGAGTCCACCGCCGCCGCCATGCATTGCAAGAGTGTCTGCTATTCGGCTCATGCCGCACCCGCCGCCGCCGATGAAGAGAGTACGGTGCGACGGAGCGAACAAAAAATGACTGGGCAAAGACATGGGAAGCACTCTCTCCTCGGTGCTGCGTTGGCGTCGGTCTTCCGTCGCACCCGATCCAAACTCCACCGGCAACCCTCCCAACCCTCGTCCCCAGAAATCACGCTGCCCGTCCTCCACTCCATTACCGAAGGCCGGCACACCGCCAGGATCATCCCGTTTCCCGTCCTCTCGGGACCGCCTCCTTGCAGCGAGTGAGTCGACCCCTCCTTTCCCGTTTCGCACTCCTTGGCAAAATTTCTAAGCGCCAATCCTTTCGTTCACCCCGTTTTCCACACCGCCCCGCTTGACAACCCACGTACAATTAAGAAAGCGACATCCAGCCGGAGTGGGTGCTCCAGCCACGAGATAGCCATCGGTGGGGAGGGGATTAACCGCAAAGAAAATAACTAGAAAGGGACTCCCCTAAACTAACCTTTGCAGAATCAGGTGTTTTATTGGAGATACCCCCCCCGGGGGGGGTGCCCCGGGGGCGACCCCCGAGACAGCCGGAATCGCTCAGCCGCCGGCACACTCCGACAGCGGAATGTTGTGGGCCTCGCAGAACGCGTCCTGCGACGCCTTCTGGTTGGCCAGGCCGTTCTCGTAAAAGTGGTGCAGCAGCAGTCCGCCGCCCACGCCGGCGCCGACGAACGCACCGACGAGGATCGCCACATTGCGCCCCGTATGGAACTTCGGGTAGGTGGTCAGGTCGTTGGTTTCAGCCGCGCTGAGAGGCTGCCCGGCCAGCACCTTGATCCGGCTCACCAGGTTCGTCTCGGAGAGCGAAACCCACCGGGCATAGGCCTTGCTGCTCCCCGTGACCGTCACCGGCGAGGTGATGGTCCACAGCGCGACATTGCTCTTGGGATCGCGGATGGTGAGCTGAAACGCCGGGCTGTTATAGGAGGCGACCGTGCCGTTGACGCCGGCGACACCGCTGATGGGTGCGACACCGTGGAGTTGGAAGACCAGGTCCGCCTGATCGGGCGAGTTGACCAGTTGATAGTGTCCCCACGCCTTCAGCGCGGCGTACAGATCGTTGTAGCTCTGCGACGGGTCGATAGGGAAGTTGGGATCGTCAGCGGCCTTGGTCAGAAAGACGGTATGGGCTGAGGCGATCTGGGCCGGCGGCGGTGGAAGCTGGTTGGTCGTCGGTGCGTCGGATGGATTCACAGAAGCTGTGGCCTGCGCGAATTGCTGGAGCGGAAAAACCAAGGTTAGAAGGAGGGCAATACCACTCGGTACATTTCTGACTGAGCTCTTCATACGATTGCTAGCCCCGGGTTGGCGGCTAGTGACGTGCCACCTTATCCCAGATGAGTGACGCAGCAGAAGGGAAGAGGGCGCTAAGTCCCATGAAATTATTTCGATGGAGGGGCCGGCAGCGCGATTCCTGCAACAAATCGGCGCAGGCTGTGTCTAATCAACCAGGAGTTCATGGGCCGTCCGCAGCAGCGTGGATCCATGAACTCGATAAGATTTTGGCCCTGCAATCCGCGCAACCCGTTGCGGTAAAGCTTGACCGGGCAAGCGAAGGATAGGCGGGCAAGGGAAGGCAATGAAACTCACACGGGTGTTGCAAAGCACGATCGTCGCGGCGGTAATCGCGGGTGCCCTTCTGCTGGCTCCAGCCACTGCGAGTGCGCGGGTGTTCGTCTCCGTAGGCTTCGCGCCTCCGGCCATTCCGATCTATGCTCAACCGATCGCTCCCGGGTATGGCTACATCTGGACCCCGGGCTATTGGGCATATGGCCCTGACGGCTACTATTGGGTCGACGGCGCCTGGGTGCTCCCGCCATACGACGGCGCGCTTTGGACTCCCGGCTACTGGGGCTGGGACGACGACGCCTACCTCTGGTACCCCGGGTACTGGGGCCTGAGCGTCGGCTTCTACGGCGGCATTAACTACGGCTTCGGCTACTTCGGTACCGGCTACTATGGCGGCTATTGGCACGGAGGCCGCTTCTTCTACAACGATGCCTACAACCACATCGGCTTCCACAATGGCTTCGTCTACAACCATCCGGTTGCCGGATTCAGCGGACGTCCCGGTGGAGCAGCCTTCGCTCGCCCTGGCGGGGCGGGGACTCAGGCCTTCAATCGCGGCGCCGGGATCAACGGCAGGAGCATAGCTACTCGCGAAGGTGGCAACTTCGCAACTCGCGGAGGCAACTCCTTCGCGGCCAACCGCGGTACCGCGCAGGCCGGCTTCCGCAGTGGTGTCGCCGCCAACGGAGCGCGGCCACAATACAACAGCGCGGCACATAGTTTCGCCGGCGGCAACTCCTTGGCGCCCGCGCGAGGTTATGCGGCTCCGCAAACTCGCTCCTTCTCCGGTGGCGGCCAGGCCCACGCCAACTTCGCAGCCCCGCAGGCCCGCTCTTTCTCCGGTGGCGGACAGCCCCACGCCAGCTTCTCCGGCGGCGGCGGCAGCTTCCATGGTGGCGGTGGCGGCGCACGCGGCGGTAGTGGCGGTGGCCGCCGGTAAGCCGTCATCGGACAGAAATTCCAAAGGGCTGGGGAACGTATCCCCAGCCCTCACTTTTTTGTTTCATTCACCTGAGTTACGAACCCGCTGGTGAACCACTCTGTGCGAGCTGGATCACCATCTCGGCAATCCGCTCTAGCGCACCGGCGCGCGCCAGTCGCCGGGCGTTCTCAGCCATCTCCGCTCGCCGCTTGGAATCGCGCAGCAGCCCGCCTAATCCCTCCAGCAGAGCCGTCGGCGTTGCGTCCCGCTCCAGCAACATCACTGCCGCGCCTTCCTGCACCAGCGCCTCGGCGTTCTTCCGCTGATGATCGTCCGCCGCCGCCGCAAACGGTACCAGCAGCGACGCTCTACCCGCGGCGCACAGCTCCGCGACGGTGCTTCCAGACCGCGCCAGCACCAGGTCCGCAGCGCCATACTGTGTCGGCATGTCGTCCAGGAAAGCCTCCACGCGCAAGCGGCTCGCGTCTGCTCCGCTGCCTGCGTACGTGGTCCGTGTCGCCTCCACGTGGCGTGCACCGGCCTGGTGCACGATCGTTAGCCCCGGCACCGCGGTCAGCAACTCTGCCGCAATCTTCGGCATCGCCTCGTTGAAGATCCGCGCTCCCTGGCTGCCCGCCGTCACCAGCAGCCCCAGGCCAGCGCCGGCATCTGCGCCCGTAGGCCGCGGTGCCAGCGCGAAGATCTCCGGCCGCACCGGCACGCCCGTTGCCTGCGCGTTGCGGAAGTACTTCGTCGTCTGGGGAAAATTCACGGCCGCCGCGCTCACCCATCGTCCCAGCCACCGATTGGTCATTCCCGGCACCGCATTCGGCTCATACGCCAGCGTAGGAACGCGCAGCAGGATCGCCGCCAGCATTCCTGGCCCGCTCGCATACCCGCCAACGCCGACTACCACCTGTGGCTGGAACGTATGCAGTATCCGCACGCACTGCATCACCCCCAGCGGCAGGTCCATCATGGTTCGCAGCCGCGTTCCCAGGCTGACGTTCTTCAACTGCCCCGACCGCACCAGCTCCAGTTTGAACCCCGCATCGGGCACCAGCCGCGTCTCCAGCCCGCGTGCCGTCCCGACAAAGCGCACCTCCGCCCCGTGCTTATCGCGCAGTTCCCGCGCAATCGCCAGCGCCGGAATCACATGCCCGCCGGTTCCCCCGCCCGCAATCAGGACTCTCAAGGCTGGCTCCTGGCCTTTAGCTCTTCGCTCTTAGCTAACGGCTAAAAGCTAGGAGCTAACAGCTGTCTTTCAATCAATCTCGCGCGTGATGTTCAGCAGGATCCCGAGGCTTGCCAGCGTGATGAACACCGACGTCCCGCCCGAAGAGATCAGCGGCAGCGTGATGCCCTTGGTCGGCACCAGCGCCAGCACTACGCTGATGTTGAAGAACGCCTGGATCAGGATGCATGACGTGATCCCAAATGCCAGGAACCGCGCAAACGGATCAGTCGACCGCACCGCCGCGCGCAACCCGCGGTAGCCGAGGAACACAAACAGCCCGACAACTACCAGCGCCCCGATCAGGCCCAGCTCCTCGCAGATGTTGGCGAAGATGAAGTCGGTATGCGGCTCCGGCAGATAGAACAGCTTCTGCACGCCCTCCATCAGGCCACGTCCCCAAATGCCGCCCGTGCCTACGGCGATCAGCGATTGCAGGATGTGAAAGCCCGCGCCTTTGGGATCGAGTTCGGGGTTGATGAAGGCCAGCATCCGTGCGCGCCGGAACGCCACGTGGAACAGCATGTAGTAAAGCACCGGCGAGG
Source organism: uncultured Acidobacteriaceae bacterium (assembly GCA_963764735.1). Taxonomy (GTDB): domain Bacteria; phylum Acidobacteriota; class Terriglobia; order Terriglobales; family Acidobacteriaceae; genus Edaphobacter. Next base: position 951,309 of record CAVXTS010000002.1, on the reverse strand, counting down.
CCAGCGCCGCACCGATGGCAAAATACTTCAACTGCGCGCCGGCCAGGTAGAGCATCAGCGCCGTTACGCCCGCGCACACCAGCGCCGTCCCCAGGTCGGGTTCTTTCAAGATCAGCGCAATGAACACCAGCGGCGGCAGCACCGCCCGCAGGATCGTTCCTTTCCAGTCGTCCATCGCGTGAATGCGGGTCTGCAGAAAGTACGCGAGGAACAGCACAATCACCGGCTTGGCCAGCTCCGAAGGCTCCAGCGTCGTCCCGGCCAGCCGGATCCAGCGATGCGCGCCATTTGTCCCGCCCATCAGAAACACGGCCGCCAGCAGCAGCGTAGTCACGGCTACAGCCCCTACCACCACCGGATAGCTGTTATAGCGGCGGTAGTCAACCTGCATCAGCGCGAACAGCCCCACCATTCCCAGCAGCGCCCACAGCGCCTGCCGGATGACATACGCGTACGGCGAGCCGAGCGTCTCCTTGGCCATTACCGCCGACGCCGAGAACACCATGACCAGCCCGAACAGCACCAGCAGGAGCACTGTCCCGAACAGCCATTTGTCGACCCCAACCCGCTTCGCCATGCAAAACCAGCCTCTAGCTCTTAGCCTTTAGCTTCTAGCTGGAAGCTAGGAGCCAGCAGCTAGTAGCTGCTTCACAATCTCTTTAAACACACGCCCACGTTGCTCGTAATTCTCAAACTGATCGAAGCTCGAACAGGCCGGCGCAAGCAACACCACATCGCCGGCCACCGCCTGTTGCGCAGCCGTGCGCACCGCAGCGTCCAGAGTGCCCGCTGAGATTATCTTCGCCACTCCCGCCAGGTGGCGCTCGATCTTCTCCGCCGCCGAACCTATTGTGTAAACAACTTTGCACCGCGCGCGCAGCAAATCGCTCAATTCCGTGTAGTCCGAGTTCTTGTCCTTGCCGCCGAGGATCAGATGAACGCCCAGGTGCACGTCGCCCCGCGGAAACGCCTCCAACGCTTTCTTGGTCGCGTCCACATTTGTGGCCTTGGAATCGTTGTAGTAGGCGACCCCGCGCACCTCCGCCACAAACTCCAGGCGATGCTCCACTGCCTTGAAGCTGGCGACCGACGCACGGATGCTCTCCGCCGCAATCCCGCCCAGCCGCGCCGCGCACACCGCCGCCAGCACATTCTCCACATTGTGTGCGCCCTTCAGCGGAATCTCCGCCACCGGCATCACCGGCTCGGCCTTCGCTCCCTCCCGCGCAACGAACACCACACTCTCCCCGTGCACAAACGCGCCCTGCTTGATGGGCCGCCGCCCGCTGAACCAGAAGATCTGCGCCTTGGTATGCGCGGCTACCATCTGCGTCGGCTTATCCTCCGCGTTCAGGACCAGGAAATCCTCTGCCGTCTGGTTCTCCGTGATCCGCGTCTTCATCGCCGCGTAGTTCTCAAACGTCCCATGCCGATCCAGGTGGTCCGGGGTGATGTTCAGGACGACCGCGATGTGCGGATGGAATCCCTCCACCGTCTCCAACTGAAAACTCGACACCTCCAGCACGCTCCACAAATCTCCCACACCCTCCACCGAACTGTCATCCTGAGCGGAGATTGGCGCGTCCTTTGCGCCGGCCGTAGTCGAAGAACCTGCGTCTACTCCAGAGCGGCGAGACAGCCGAACGCTTTCTGCCACTAAATCAATTACCGGCGTGCCAATATTCCCACCCACCAGCGTCGGACGTCCGCTGTCGGCAAAGATTTTGCCCAGCAGGGAAGTGGTCGTCGTCTTGCCATTAGACCCCGTAATCGCGGCCACCTGCCCTTGCAGGTAACGGCTCGCCAACTCCAGTTCGCCAATGATTGGAGGCCCGAGCGGCCCGTACGCCCGCACCTGCTTCAACTCCGGCGTATCGTACGGAACGCCCGGCGAGACCACAATCAGGTCCTGCCGGCGAAAGGTCAGCAGCCCATGGCCGCCTGTCTCCACCATGATGCCCGCGTCCAGCAGCGTGGGAATCTCCTTCTCCAGCGCCACTGCGCTGCGGGTGTCACTCACCGTCACCCGCGCGCCCTGGTCGCGCAGAAACAGCGCCGCCGCCATCCCGCTCTTCCCCAACCCCACCACCAGCACGCGCTTATTCTTCAGTTCCATTGTTCCCCTACAGGTCACTGATACTTCTTTTGCCCAGGCGATGCGTAGTCTTGATTTATTCGCTTGATGTCTCTCGAATATTTCCACAATGTATAGGCCATTCCATCGGTCCATGCGGCAGCGACTAGCATACCCATGGCTAAGAGGACTAGATACCTTCCCGCCTGATCCCAGTACTCGTGAAGACTATGACCAGCCAGAAACGGAACCACCGCCACGATATTGAGAGCGAGGATTGAGGTCAGGAGTACAGCACCTCGACGCCAATTCCTCAATCGGGCCTCGATAGTCGCTTCCTGAGCGATACCGTGATCATTTTTCGTGTTCAGTTCCATGCCTACAAATCTAACCCACTATCCAGAAGAAAATCGGTCCAATCGGTATCCATCGGTGTTAAGCCTTTTCTACCTCAGCTTCAGCGTCGTCAGCGCGAACAGCGCGAACACCAGCGCCATAATCCAGAAGCGCGTAATCACCTTCGACTCGCTCCACCCCAGCAGTTCAAAGTGGTGGTGCAGCGGCGCCATCCTAAAGATCCTCTTGCCGCCGCGCAGCTTATAACTCCCCACCTGCAGGATCACGCTGACGGCCTCCAGAATAAACACGCCGCCGATAAACGGCAGCAGCAATTCCTGCTTGATGATCACCGCGACCGTACCAATCGCCCCGCCCAGCGCCAGCGATCCTACGTCGCCCATAAACACCTCGGCCGGATGGGCGTTGTACCAAAGGAAGCCGATGCTGGCGCCCACCATCGACCCGCAGAAGATGGTCACCTCGCTGACCAACGGCATGCGGTCCAGTTCCAGGTAGTCGGCAAAGACCACGTGCCCGCTGACGTAGGTCAGCACCGCCAACGCTCCCGCGGCGATGATGGTGCAGCCGATGGCCAGCCCATCCAGCCCGTCGGTCAGGTTCACGGCATTGCTGGTGAGCGTGATGACCAGCATCACGAAGAGCACAAACGGCAGGAATGCCAGCCAATGCATGTGGGGAATGTGCCCCATCCAGTCCCACACCAGGTTCGGCCGGAACTTCTTGATGAAGGGCACCATCAATCGCGTCGAATAGGTCCGGCCCTCCATCTGGAGCAGCGCTATTGCCACCGCGGCGCTGGCGGCGAACTGCAAGCCGAGCTTCTGCCATACGGTCAGGCCCTTGCTCCGCTTCTTCACCACCTTGATGTAGTCGTCGGCAAACCCAATCGCCCCAAACGCCAGGGTGGACCCCACCACGATCCATACGCTTGGATTGGACAGGTCGGCCCATAGCAGCGTCGGCACCACGATGGAAATGACGATCAGCACCCCGCCCATGGTCGGCGTGCCGCCTTTCTTCAGGTGGCTCTGCGGCCCGTCGTCGCGAATGTACTGGCCAATCTGGAACTCGCGCAGCCGCTCAATGACGAACGGACCGATCAGCAGCCCGATCAGCAGCGCCGTCAGGCTCGCAAATACCGTCCGGAAGGTCAGGTACCGGAAGATGCGAAAAACGTGAAAGTAGAGATACAGTTTCTGGTACAGCAGCCAATAGAGCAATCTGCGCCCGCCTTTATGCGCGCAGGCCGTTTCCGGTCGCGCACTGAGCTTCAAAGGCCATATTAACAGGCCTGCCCCACACCGCAGGAGTGACCGGAACGGCACGCCCCACAGGGAATCGTCATTCTGACTCGTAGAGTCAGAATTTCTGTAGTTGCCTTTCGCAGCAGCGACGCTACGGAATCACCATGTCCGGTGCGGCGCGGCTCCACAGCACGCGAATGTCGCTGGAGTTGTTGAAGGAGAAAGCCGGCGGCGCGGTCGGCGCGGTAATAGCGAAGAAATCCGCGCGATGAACGTCGTCGGTGTAGATCGCCGGTCGAGCGTCCGGTGCCACCGGTTTGATCTCGACGTGGTCCATCTCGATCCGATTCACATGACGTAGGTAGAAGCCGTGCGCGGGAAGCGTGCCCAGCATTCCAGGCTCCGGATAGGCGTTCTCCTTTTCCGGCACCACGGTCTTTGCCCACTCGGCTGTGCCGCCGCCTTCGTTCTCGACATAGATGTCGGAGAGCTTGAGGTCTTCCACGAAATATCCCGGGATGCCGGTAATGTTGGAGCCGTAACGCGACGCGGATTTGTTGCACGTGATGTTGGAGATCACCACGCGCTTCAGCGTGCCCACCACGGTGCTCTGGTTGGTGCCGGCAGCGCCCTTCGGCCCGCGCAGCCGCGCACCCAGCCGCATGTAGATGGGGCAAGTCAGCAGGTCGCGCATGGCGATGTTAGTGATGGTAACGTCCTCCAGCAGCGCGCCGTCGACCGTCTCCAGCGCCAGTCCCTGGCAGCCCTCGAACGTGCAGTTGGAGATAACCATGTTCTTGAAGCCGCCGTTGGATTCGGTGCCGAACTTGATGCGCCCGGTGCCGCCGTTGGCCCTTCGCTTCCAGGTGCCGTCCAGCACGCTGCCCAACTCCCAGCAGCCGGAGACGTAGCAGTTGGTGATGGCGATATTCTCGCAGGCACGGTTGTAGCCGAGCGCAAAACTAGCCTTGGGCACAATGGCATCATCCCATGGCGAGTTCACCGTGCAGTTGGACACGCGCACGTTCCTGCAGCAGTCAATGTCCATCCCGTCGCGGTCGGTATCGATCTTCAGGTTGTCGATGGTCAGATTATCGACGCCGGTCACCAGCATGCCGAAGTGCCCACCCTTGAGAATGGAGAAATCGCGCAGGATCACGTTGTGGCAGTTTTTCAGCCCGATGGTCTTGTTGCCCACGCCGGCTTGCTCCGCCTGGAACTGGGTATAGTTCCCGCGGCCCGGGCGCGCTCCGCCGAATCCGGCCCCGCCGGTTCCACCTTGCCCGCCGGCCCCCGCGGGTCGTGTGGCTGCGCCGGCTGCTGCAGGTGTGCCGGCCGCGCCTGATCCGGCCGCCGTGCCTGTGGCCCCTGCTGCACCGCCCGGACGGCCGGGTCCGAAGCCGTCCCTGGGAGGTCCAGGCGCGCGGCCAGGGCCTGCGCCAAAACTAAGGCCTTTGCCCCAGATCAGTCCCGGCCCAGTGATCGAGAAGTCGCTGATGCCTTCGCCCCAGAACAGCGAATTGTGCCAGTGATTGTGGCCGTAATCCTGGTAGGGTTCGATGGCCGGGTTTTGCGGCTCGGCCGCATCGTAGGTCCCGCCCATATAGCCGGTCGTCTCGCCGGGTTTGGGCGAGTCTGCCGCGAGGATCGTAGCTCCCTGCGAAAGGTACAGGTCCACGTGGCTCTTCAGCCGGATGGAAAACGACATGTAGACTCCAGCGGGGAATAGGACTGTCCCTCCACCCGCGGCCTCAGCGGCTTCCATCGCCTTGTTGATCGCGGGCGAGTCGACGGTCTTGCCATCCCCGGTCGCCCCATAGGTGCGCACGTCGAACATCAACGGCGATACCGGCGGCGCAGCGGCCCTTTTAGTAGCACCGATTGCTGGTATGGCATAAACGGCGGAGGCGGCAAGACCGATGCTGCTGAGTCTCAAAAGGTCGCGGCGGGTGGAGTCAACGGTTTTCATATCGCCGCCATGCTAGCAGAGCGAGAACACCGTTGGAAATGATTCCCAAAGAGGAACGGGAGGTGAAGGGATCGCCGAAACAAGACGGACTTGCCACTATAGTGGGTTCATGTTTCGTTTAGCAGGCATACTGGCCCTTGGCTGCATGATGGTGTGGACCGTTCCGGCTTCTGCCCAGGGGGCCGGAGTGGCTCCCGAGGCGGCCAACCAGCAGCCGGCGGACGGCGAGTCGGGCTGGGAGGGCCCCGGCGGCCGCCACGAATTCGGCGCCTGGTGGGGTTTTTCGGCCATCAGCGGGCACATCTGGGGCTATGCCGGGGACGTGAAGTACATGCCCATCGCTGTGCGCTATTCCTACGAATTCGCGCGCCACAAGGACGAATGGGCCGTCCGTTATTCGCCGGAGGGCACCGCGCTGGCCATGATGGACTGGTCGCAGCCGGACCCCGCCACCAACACCGTCACCAGTCAAAGTCCCCGCGAGCGCGCGTTCGGCGGCGGAGTCAGTCCGGTCGGTTTCCAGTGGGACTTTCTGCCGCTTCACCGCGTGGAGCCTTTCCTTTCCATGGATGCAGGGATTCTCTACTTTGACCAGCGAGTGCTCAGTACGCAGGGTTCGCAGTTCATGTACACCATTGACTACGGCGCAGGCTTCAACATCTTTCATCACGGGAGCCAGGCGGTCACCATCGGCTACCGCTACCAGCATCTCTCCAACGCCAACATCAGCATCCACAACCCCGGCACCGACGCCAACACCTTCTACGTCGGTGTGTCCCGCTACCACAACAAGGAGCACTAACCGAATCCCGCGTCAGGCCGGGCCATTCAACTCCTCCCAGGTCCCCGACCGCGCAATACGACCGTCTTCGAGCTCGAAGATGCGATCGGCGCGGCGAATCGCGCTCACCCGATGCGCGATCATCAGGACCGTCAATCCTCCATGGCCCGTGCCCGCTTTCGAAGTCCGGATCGCCTCCCGAATCCCATCCAGAACGTGTGCCTCGTTCTCCACATCCAGCGCATTGGTGGCCTCGTCCAGAATCAGCAGCATAGGCTTACGCAGCAGTGCGCGTGCCAGCGAGATGCGCTGCCGCTGCCCGCTCGACAGCAGAATCCCGCGGTCACCCACCACGGTCTCCAGGCCGCCCGGCAGGTCGTAGACGAAGGCGGCGCAAGCCAGCTCCAGCGCCTCGCGCAGGTCGCTCTCGGTCGCATCGGGCCGCGCCCACAGCAGGTTATCGCGCACGCTCTGATGGAAGAGTACGGTCTCCTGGCCCACGTATCCCACCTGCCGGCGCCACTGGCGAGTCTCGGCCGGGTCCAGCGCGCGGCCATCCAGCAGCATGCGTCCGCGTGTCGGCAACAGCAGCCCGTTGGTCAGGTCGGCAATCGTGCTCTTGCCCGCGCCCGAAGGCCCAACCACCGCCGTCAGCTTGCTCGCCTCAATCCCCAGGTCCACCCCGCGCAGCACAAACTCCGGTCCATCCGCGTTCTGCCCAGCCGCCTCGCTCACCGGCCGATACGCGAACCACAGATCCTCCAGCCGAAACTCACGCGTCATCCGCAACACCGGCGCAGCTGCATCCATTGCCGTTGCTCTCGGCTCCGCATGCGCCAGGCAATCCGCCTCGATCGCCAGCACATGATCGAACGAGGGCAGGATGCCCGCGACCTGGTGGCTCTGGCTCTGCATACCGGCCAGCTGCGGCATCAGCCGGGTAAAGATCGCCAGCAGCAGCAACATGGTCGCCGCCTGGACGTGCAGCACTCCCAGCGCCAGAAAAATCACGGCGCCCAGCGCCACCAGCGATCCCACTTCAAACCGGAAGTCCGCCGCCGCGCGATGCTTCGCATTATTCTCCGTGTGCCGTGCAACCTCGCTGCACAAGTCCGCGAACAGCTGCACATCGCGCTCCTCGTTGTTGTACGTCTTTACGCTCTTCAGGTTCAGCAGATGCTCATCGGTCGCCGCATACACCTCGCCGACGCTCTCTGAGAACTCTCTCCCACTCGCCCGCATCCGTTCGAGCGTCCGCCGCTGCAGCAGCATCAACCCTCCGCCCAGCGCCAGCACCAGCAGCGTCATCGCGGCCGAAAGCTTCAGCGCGACCACCAGATACAACAGCGTCAGGCAGCCCAGGTTGATCAGCGACAGCAGAAAGCTGACAGCGTCCGTCACATTGCTAAGTTCCGCCGTCAGCACATGGGTCATGCGCCCCGCGCGTTGCCGCACCAGAAAGCCCCACTGCGCCTTCACCACCGACGCATACACCCTGCGGCTCAGCGCCAGGTGCACGCGGATCACCGTGGCGTTCACCATCGTCGACAGCGACCGGCGCAGCAGCGAGCGCAGCGCCCCCGTCACCAGAAACACACCCAGCACCGCCGGCAGCCAGAGCCACTGCGGAACGCCACCCATCCTCAGCACTTGCTGCGCCACCGTGCCCAAGCGGTCCGCCGCGGACGACCCGGTGAAGTTCATCCCCGCGACCGCCAGCAGCGGCAGCAGCAGCACCAGCCCAAACCCCTCAGTCAGCGATCCCGCCAGCGCCGTCGCCACCGTCAGCCAGAACATCCGCGGATCAACGCCGGCTGCAAAGCGCAGCAGCCGCAGTGCTGTCCGCCACGTTGAACCAGCCGAGCCGCCATCCCGGTCCGCCTGCACCGGCTCCTCCATCGCGGGTCGCGCGGATGCGGAGTCGGTGGTTGGCGGAGCAGACGTGGGCATGGTTGCTACGTTACCAGACGGCCGCCGGCGCGGACCCTACGGCGTCGTAATCGTCCAGAGGTGCAGGTCGTCGCGCACGAACGGGCCCGGGCTCAGCACCACGCCGCCGCCCTCGATCATTTTCAGGCTCAGCCCATGAATTTTGTCCCGGATCCGCCAGCCGCCATCGGGAAATTGGTCCAGACGCCACAACTGCCAATCCTTGCCGGTATAGGGGGAGAGCGAAATCACCGCACCCAAACCCGAAACCATCCCCATCGCAGCGTCTCCCGCACCAATCGCATCGCCCGTCGCTGCGTTCACAATCTTGTAGAACCCTCCGCCAACCGGCGCAATCGTCCACTTCTGCGTGTCCAGCGTCAGGTAGCGCGACAGCCGCAGTGCCGCCGGCCCAATCGGCGTGGCCGGCACATCCCGCACCGGCCCACGCGGCGGAGGAGCGCCCGCCGCGGGCGGCGTCGGAGGCGCCGTTGTCACATGCGACTCCAGCGTATATTCACTCTGCCGCGAAACAATCTGGTAGGTTCCCTCGGCCAGGTTGTCACCGGCCACCGGCCATCCGTCCACCGACCAGAGCAGAGGCCGAATGTCCAGCACACTTCGCCCGCCGCGCGTCATGTCTGCCTCGTAGTGCACGCTGAAGCGTTCCGGCCCGCCCTCGCTGCCGTCCGGGCTGGCGTCGTAATCCCTTACCAGCCCAAAATGTCCAGGCCCAATGCGGTGGTCGTGCGCCGCCAGAAAGAGCGAGCCTGCGCCTTTCGTCAGCGGATCGCCATGTTTGTCCAGGTACGGCCCCGTGATGGCCTTCGACCGTCCCACGCGGATGTTGTATTCGCTGTTCTGTTGCTTGCAGCAGCTGTCGTGGTTTACGAACAGGTAGTAATAGCCGTCGTGGAAGATCAGGTCGGTCCCTTCGCTGCGGTTGGCGATGATCGTGATGGGCGATCTGGGCGAAATCCGCTGCCCCGTCTTCGGGTCCAGTTGCACCAGGTCGATCGTCCCGTGGTAGCTCCCGTAGCACAGCCACAACGTCCCATCCGGGGCAAGAATCGCGCCCGGGTCGATCGCGTTCAGGTCTTCCACGCCGTCCGAACTGGCCACCACGCCACGGTCGATCCACTTATACGCCGGGTCTTTCGGGTCCAGCACCGGGTTGGACAGCACCGCCACTGCCGACTGGAACGATCCCCAGAATGACACCGCGTAGTAGAGATAGAACTGGTCGCCGACGCGGATAATGTCCGGCGCCCACACACCGGAGCCGTCGTTCTTCGGCACCGCCGCGTGCACGTCGTCGGGGATCTTGTCGAACACCTGCCCCTCGCGCGTCCACGTCTCGCCATCCGGCGAGGAGTAGAACGGAATCCCGCGCCCGGTCGCGTAAACGTAGTACTTGCCGTGGAAACGCACGACTGTCGACGGATCGTGTACCGCCGGCATTCCCAGCACCGGCACGCCAATCGCGGCCATCTGCTGTCGGCCTTGTCCGGCGGCCGGCGCGGCTGCGGCTGAAGGAGGCGCCGGAACAGGCGGCGTCGTTGTCTGTGCCAAACCCTGCGTCGCTACCAGGAGCACTGCCAACCCGACTACGCCTCCAACGCCCGTCAGTTTCATGCTTTCACCTCGACCGATTCTTCGGCGCGACCAGCATACTGCGGTGCGGGGAGAAAATATATTTTGGGTGTGGCAGGAATACCGCACATGGGGTTTCGCTGAGACGGCACATAGCTGCGATCTGCGAGTTTTCGCGCTCTGAAAAGACGCCCACCCCCCTCCCCCCCTAAATCTGCATGATCGGCAAAACAAACGACTTATAGCTATGATCAAGAAAACACGTTATTTAACTGCAAGACGCTGCATCCATTGCGGTTAATGCCGCCCTGAGGATGGGCGCGGCGGCACACGGATGCAATGGTTTGTGGAAAGCCCCCTGTATCCATTGTAGTCGGGGTGTCAAGCATTTCAGGCATTTTGGGGGTTAGGGAGTATGGTGGCGGGTATGCGAAATGCGGGGCTGGCTTTGGCGCTGTTGCTGACGGCGGGAAGTGCAGGGGCGCAATGGGAGATTTTGCCATCGGAGAGCACCGCCGACCTCCGCGGCATCCACGCCCTCGGCAACGGGGTCGCGTGGGCGTCGGGGACCGAAGGCACCGTCCTCCGCACCACAGACGACGGAGCCCACTGGCAGCGTTGCGCCAGGCCACCTGATGCCGAGCACCTCGACTTCCGCGGCATCCAGGCCTTCGACGCTCAAACCGCCATCGTCATGTCCAGCGGCAAGGGCGACCTGTCCCGCCTCTACAAAACTACCGACGGTTGCGCCACCTGGAAACTTGTTTTCACGAATCCCGATAAAGACGGCTTCTTTGACGCCTTGAGCTTCTCTGGGACGGATCATGTCGATTTTAACCATCCTGGCAATCCCCTACTTCGCACTCGCGTACATCATCCTGATGTAGAGCGCCATGTGCTTGGCGAATGTGGCTATCTGCTCGGCGATCCCGTCGATGGCACTTTCCGCACATTTCATAGTTGCGATAGGGGGAGTACATGGCTAAGCAGCCCGGATAAGTATGTGGCAAAAGCAGGCGAGGCCGCATTTGCAGCGAGTAACCAATCACTTGTCACTATGCCTGATAACTCCGACCATATGCTATTGATTACGGGTGGAAGTGTGTCCCGTCTTCTTTACCATGACAGTGGATGCGATTTGGACGGATTATTGTGCTTCAGTTCCACACGCACCGTTCATCTGCCTTTGGCGCACGGGAATGAAGTCTCTGGCGCATTTGCGATGGCAATATTGCCTGACTATGGCAATCAATTGAAATTTCCGTACACAATCGTCATTGTGGGCGGCGACTATAAGCACCCGGACGCCACTAACGGGGTAGGTGCGACGGTATATTTTGTGGGGTTCAGATCATTACTGTCTCGGGGTGACTCGGGGACGGCTCGGGCAGCTCACACCCCACCCCACGGCTTCCGCTCCGCCGTGGCTTACGATGCCGCCTCGAAGACCTGGATCACTGTAGGCCCCAACGGCACCGACATTTCCACCGACGACGGTCGCAACTGGCGCGCCCTCCGCCCCGGCGCAAACGACCCGCCCGACGCCGACCAGCGTTGGAATGCGCTGTCGCTGCCGTTTGTGGTGGGGCCGCAAGGGCGAATTGGGAAGCTCCGGGCGGGGGCGTTGACGTCCGCGCCGCAAGCAATCGCCCCCACCGGGGCGAAACCTTGAGCCTAATCCTGATCGAGCGCCGAGAAGACCTCGGCAATGCTGACGCGGATCGCCGTGCCCGCAACCGTCAATTCCGGGTCTGTCACCCTCACGAAGCCCTCCGCAGTGTAGCGCCGCACCTCTCGCGCTTCCGGCTCAAAGCACCAAACGTGCTCCACGCCCATTCGGAGGTAGTCGTCCAGCCGTTCCCTCATGCGCGCCCATGTGTCCTCCGGGCTCAGCACTTCGATGCAGAGCAGCGGCGCGTCCTGAATCACTCCGCTATACTTCTTCCCGCCACGCAATATCATCACATCGGGCACCCGGCAGCGGGTCGCCGCAACCTGCAACCGGCATCCCGGCACGCAAATGACTTCCCACTCCCGTTCTCGATCTTCAAACGACCGCATCAGCATCTTCTGAACCATGCTGTGTTCGTACTCACCCACGTTCCGCTCCTCGATTCGCCCATCCACAAAGTCGCAATCCGGATGAAAAATCGAGCGCAGATAGTGCTGCAGCGACATCGTCGCTGGAACCGGGTCCTCCGCAGAGATCAATTCGCGAACAGTGCCCGGAGAGGCCATGCCTTAGTATGCTCCCAGCCAGCCACTTTCGAGACGGAAATCCAGTGCAGAAAAGGCGCCCACGCAAGGGCGCCTCATGCTGCATAATCTCGACTTAGCCTACTTCGCCTAAACGCTGAAGCTGGAGCCGCAGCCGCAGGTGCTCTTCACTGCGGCGTTCTCGAACTTGAAGCCGGCGGCTTCGAGGGTCTCCACGTAGTCTACGGTGCAATCCTTCAGGTACATCGCGGAGGTCGCGTCGAGGAAGACCTTCAGGTCGTCGAACTTGTAGACCTTGTCCATCATGCCGCTCTGGTTCTCGAAGGACATGGAGTACTGGAACCCGGAGCATCCGCCGCCGACCACGCCGATGCGCAGTCCTGCGGGCACCGGATCCTGCGTCGCCATGATCTCCTTCACCTTGGCGATCGCCGCCGGGGTCAGGTTGACAGGCTGCGACTTCGGCTCGCCGGTGACGACTTCAGGCGTGGGGGTAACCGTTGCGGTGGACATGGTCAGTCTCCTTTGAATTCCTGCTTCTCAAGTATATGCGACCATTCCGGTCGCCGCAAGCAAATCCGTATGTACGTGTTAGATGGGGCGCGCGGCGGGAGGGATGCAGACTGTCTGAAATCTGCATCCTGCGGGCGTTTTCGGACTCAAATCCTGTGTGAACCCGCTGGGTACCCTTGTGCGCATCTTCGTCAACACCTTCGGCATTACGGAGCCGACGCCCGGAACCGAAGCCAGGGCTGGGCGGTTTATCGCGCTGATGCTGTTTGCCTTGCTGCTGTTGCTGATCGCGGTTGCGTGGTTGCTGCGGGACCTCCTGACCCCTTGAATCCGGGTATCTGCTTTGCCACGGAAGTTGTATCTATGGCGCGGCAAATTTCTGGTGATCCGCTGGCAGCCGGGCGTATCATACGGGCGGTGGCCTGTGCGCGAGGTGTCTGGCGATTCGGCCTCCTGGGAACGGGTCGTTCTGTTTCCGCAGTGCCCAGTAAGGGAGGCTTCCCCCATGATGAGCATGTTACCGGTATTAATCGTCATATGGGCCATTTTGACGGCGCTGTTCCTCGCCTTGCTCGCCTACAACGGAACTGTGACGCGCTACGAGGAGAACCAGCTCTTCCTGGCCGACATCAATGCGAACGAACAGCAACAGCAGAATGCCATCGTCCGCAAAGTCAATCGGACGATGCCGTACATTCGCGCGTTGGGTACATTGTCCGCGATCATGACTGTGGTCATCATCGCCATCTATACCTGGGATGCCTGGCAGAAGATCCAGCAGTAAGGCGCCGCGCTGCGAAAGGTCGATCTCCGAACCTTGAGTTTTTGAACTGAAGAAGAGCCAGTCTTGCGTGGGCGAGACTGGCTCTTCCGTTTTCGCTATGCGTTGTAGACGCCGGAAGCGACACGGCCCCCGTGGCCGGTCCAGTTGGTGTGGAAGAACTGGCCGCGCGGCTTGTCGACGCGCTCGTAGGTGTGTGCGCCGAAGAAGTCGCGTTGCGCCTGGAGGAGGTTCGCGGGCAGGCGCTCGGTCCGGTAGCCGTCGTAGAAGGCCAGGGCGGTGGAGAAGGCCGGCGTGGGCACGCCGATCTCGATGGCATGGATGATCGCTTTGCGCCAGCTGCCCTGATACTTGTTCAGCGCGCTGGAGAAGAAATCGTCCAGCAGCAGGTTGGCGAGGTCGGGATTCTTGTCGAACGCGGCCTTGATGTTGCCGAGGAAGACGCTGCGGATGATGCAGCCGCCGCGCCACATGAGCGCGATGCCGCCCATGTTGAGGTGCCAGCCCTGGTCCTTCTCGGCGGCGCGGAGCAGCATGTAGCCCTGCGCGTAGCTGACCATCTTGGAGCAGTAGAGCGCGCGGCGCACGTCTTCAATGAACTGCTTGCGATCCGTGATGGATTTGGTCTTGGGCGGTCCGGCGAGGACTTTGGAGGCTTCTACGCGCTCGTCCTTGAGGGCGGAGAGGCAGCGAGCAAAGACGCTTTCGCCGATAAGCGTGAGCGGCATGCCGAGGTCGAGCGCGGAGATGGCGGTCCACTTGCCGGTGCCTTTCTGTCCGGCGGTGTCGAGGATCTTGTCGATGAGCGGGGAGCCATCCTCGTCCTTCAGTGCAAAGATTTTGGCTGAGATTTCGATGAGGTAACTGTCCAACTCGCCCTTGTTCCACTCGGCAAAGATCTCGTGGAGCTCGTCGGGGGTGAGGCCGAGCGCGTCCTTGAGCAGTTGGTAGGCTTCGCAGATCAATTGAATGTCGCCGTACTCGATGCCATTGTGGACCATCTTGACGTAGTGGCCCGCGCCGTCTTCGCCGACCCAGTCGCAGCATGGGGTTCCGTCTTCGACCTTGGCCGCGATGGCCTGGAAGATCGCCTTGACGTGGGGCCAGGCCGCCGGATTTCCGCCGGGCATGATGGACGGGCCGAAGCGCGCGCCCTCTTCGCCGCCGGAGACGCCGGTGCCAATGAAAAGAATTCCCTTGGCTGCCAGGTCCTTGGTGCGGCGGTTGGAATCGGTGAAGAGGGAGTTGCCACCGTCAATGATAATGTCGCCCTTTTCGAGGTAGGGAAGAACCTGGTCGATGGTGTGGTCGACGACGTCGCCGGCCTTGACCATGATCATGACGCGGCGCGGGGACTTGAGCAAACCGCAGAGTTCTTCCATGGAGTGCGCGCCGACTACCTGCGTTCCCTTGGCTTCATTCTGGATGAAGTCATCCACCTTCGAGACGGTGCGGTTGAAGACCGCTACTTTGTAGCCGTGGTCGTTCATGTTCAGAACAAGGTTCTGGCCCATCACCGCCAGGCCAATCAAGCCAATATCGCAACTTCCTTTTTCCATTGCTTTCTCCGGATCGCAAATCCTGCTAAGGACGCATCAAAGTTTTTTTGGAACCAGTACAAGTATTTCACCAATTTGTTCCAGCCGCAGCGTTTCACGCATCGGCCAACATATGTGGGACTTTTTCCAGGTCCTGCTTGCGTCTCCGGGACGTGCTGTTCGTTTGGCGCTTCCTGGAATTATGCCGACCTCCATGCGGCACCAAAGTGCTGGCCTATCCGATAGCAGGGGTTCCGATATAGTGATCAGCAAAGGGAGGAAAAATGCTGCGTGGCGGGGTCGCTTTTCTGCTGGCGGGAGTTGTTGCCCTGGCTGCTGCGCCGGGGCTTGGTCAGAGGGGCTCGCGCGGCGGTCCGCCGTCGGCCTCAGCGGCGCCGGATGAGCCGGCAGCCTCCCAAGCTCAGGGACCGATACCGACGCTGAAGGCGAGTGTGCAATTGGTGGTGGTGGATGTGGTGGTCACCGACTCCAAACAGGCGCCGATCCATGACTTGAAGTTGGGTGACTTCACGGTGTTGGAGAACGGCGCGCGGCAGCAGATCACGGGATTCGAAGAACACCGGGCGCAAGGGGAGACTGCAAAGATTGCTCCCATACGTCCGTTGCCTGCGGGGATATTCACCAACTACACGCCTGCGCCCAAGGACAGCGCGGTGAACGTACTGCTGCTGGATGCGCTGAATACGCAGGATAAAGACCAGTCGTACGTTCGCGACCAGTTGCGCGAGTACTTGAAGAACACACCGGCGGGAACGCGGGTTGCCATCTTTGGACTGAATAATCACCTGATTCTGCTGCAGGGATTTACCACCGACCCGGCACTGCTGAAGGCGGCGATCGAGAAGGCGGATACAAGCCCCTCCGCGCTGCTGGCGGACAACGTGGGCAACGGCGGAACGCAGACCGCGGCGCAGGCGATACGGACCGTTGCCGGAGCAGACATGGGTCAGGTGATTGCGAGCCTGCAGCGGATGGATGCGGTGCAGGGCACGGACGACGCGAACCTGCGGGTGACGACCACACTGAATGCGATGAACCAGCTGGCGCATTACCTGGGAGGATTTCCGGGGCGCAAGAATCTGATCTGGTTTTCCGGCTCGTTCCCGCTGCAGTTCGATACCCAATCGCAAGGCGAGATGCGCCAGACGGTAAACCTGCTGGCCCGGAGCCAGATCGCGGTTTATCCGGTTGGAGCGAGTGGACTGTCGACCACGGAAACCGCGATTGCGGCGACGAATACACCGAGGGGCGGACGGTCGGCGACGCGAGCGCAGGCAAGTTTCTCGCAGACCGAGTTCGATAACACTGCGGCGATGGATGAGATTGCCGCTGAAACCGGTGGTCATGCCTACTTGAATACGAGCGGGCTGAGCCAGGCGGTGAACCAGGCGATCGAGAATGGGTCCAACTATTACACGCTGTCGTATACGCCGACGAATCAAAACGCGGACGGGAAGTTTCGCGCTATCCAGGTAAAGCTGGCGGAGCAAGGGCTGACGCTGACATATCGAAACGGATACTATGCCGGCGAACCAGGCGCCAAAGGAAAGCACCCACCGGAGCAGGCCGCGACCAGCGCCGCTGCGGCGGTGATGATGCAGGGAGCTCCGGACGCCACGGAGATCCTGCTGAAGCTGCAGGTGGCGCCGGTTAGCAACGCGACGGAGGATGTGGTGGCCTCGGGCAACGCGGTCGCTGCGACGCCGGCTGCGAAGCTGGAGTTCAAGGGGCCATTCCGCCGTTACGCGATCGACATTGCGGCCGATGCGAGAGACATCAAGATCACGCCTACGCCCGACGGCCGCTACCAATTCTCGGTGGAGATGTTGACGTTTGTGTATGACGCGAGCGGCAGCGTGATCGACACAGCGGCACTGAAGGCGCGCGGGAATCTTTCCGCGTCGAGCTATGCCAACATGCGATACACGGGAGTGCCGTTCCACCAGGAGATCAGCGTGCCGGTGCATGGGGAGTACACGTTGCGGACCTCGATTCACGACCTGGAAACCGATCATTATGGGGCGGTCGAGATTCCGGTTTCGAAGGTTGGGAGTTTGACTCCTTTGGCGGCGACAACGGTACCGGCAGGGGCGCAGATCGCTCCCAAATAGGCTGCGCGTCGCGGCGATTGTTGGCTATTGTGCCGGGGGCGCTGCCGCGGGGGTGTCGGGCTGTTTGGTGAACTCGAAGGTGCAAGGCCGGCCTAAAATTCCCGCGCCCTCGTCGCGCTTTCCCGTTCCGGTCGTATCCGTGAACCTGGCCTCGATATAGTAGTCGTACTTGTTGCCTTTCATTTGGGTGATGAGACCGGCTTTTCCGGGCTGCACGGTGCCCTTGGCGTGCAGCTTGGCGCTGCCGTCATCTTTGACCGGTCCGTCGATGAGTAGATAACCGGGGCCACCCTCTTCGCCGTGCTGGCCATGGAAGTTGCCGTTGGCGACGGTGCTGTTGAATGTCCATTTGTAAGCGGGCATGTGGTTGCTCGCGTCGCAGGCCACAGTGGTGGTCCAGGTGCCGTCGAAGCGTCCCGCGGGAGCCTGAGCGTTGAGTACGAACAGAGGGGCGCAGAGCAACCCCAGGCAGAGCGTTTTCCTCATGGTCATCCATGACCTCCGTGGAAAGCAGGATATTCCGGGTGCGGCAATTTCGACAATTCCGGGCAAGAGTTTTGCATATCCGCGAAAGCGAGCGACACCTTTGGTTGAGCCAATTGATTTGGCTAGAGGTGCTCCAACTTGACGTGCTGGTTGGCATAGCTCTCGCCGACATCGAGCAGCAACGGAATTGCGCGGACCGCATCGAGCGCCGCCAGTTCGGGGTTGGCGGTCAGCAGGTCTTCCAGCTCCTGGGCCTTGTAGGTCCGGTTGTAGCGAACGTAGCTAAACCATGGATCGGTGGACAGGGTCACTCCCAGTAGGCCGCCAATCTCCGAGTCCAGAGTTTCGCCGTAGAGGCATTGCCCGAGGCAGCGGCAAAGATAATCCTGCTGCCAGGCCACCCCCTGGATGAGCGCGGCCGGGACTTTTGCGGCGTGATATCCGAGCCAGAGCCTCTCCGCCTTCTTAGGGAGTCGAGAAGTAAAACGCATGGTGCCCAGCGAGACGAGGCGGATCTGGTCCGCGCCGCGCTGCCAGTTCATGTTGTAGCAGGGCAATATGGCGGTGAGGGCCGCGATGAGGGCCGGGTTGTTATAGGGCGTGATCGATCCATCGACAAAGAGAAACTTACGGCCTTCGATGGTGATCTCTTCGGGATCGAAGTAGACGGGGGCCGCGGTGCTGGCCCGGACGATTTTCCAGAGCGGGACGGGTAGATTCGAACTCGCATAGATCGCTTCGGGGTTGTTGGTCAGAGGCCAGGCCGACCCGGTGGTATGGTTGCGCACGACGACGAGAAGCCTCTTCCGCAGGTGAGAACTGCCCAGCAGCGCGGGAACCATCTGGCCGTCGTGTTCCTCGGAGAAGAGGCGCAGCAGAAAGTCTGAAAGAGGCTTGGGATCGTAGCGGGCGACGAGATATCTCCTTGGGTTATACCAAGGAGTCCGGGTGAACATCGTCCCGCCAAAATTGACATAGAGGTCGAGGATTTTTTCGACGGTCATTCCCCAGCAGAGGCAGGTGGCGATAATTGCGCCGGTGCTGGTACCTGCGAAGAAGTCGAAGTGGTCGGCGAGCACGAGGTCTGGATTGCCGGACGATGCGCGCAGCAGCTCCTGCATGCGCTGAAGGATTTTCAAACTGAAGACGCCTCGTATTCCCCCACCGTCCAAGGCCAGAATTCGTTTCATGGTCTCCTAGCTCCTCGGCATCTTGCGGTTCTGCAGCAGCGCTCTCCACTCCAGCAACTCCACCAGCAGCGCTCGCTCGATGTTGTTGACCACCTGAATGACCGGGTGCCAGCTATGGAAGGCTTCCAATTCCACCTCCCATCTGGCGAGCGACTGGCGAATTTCATCATAGCGCCGCTGCCGCCGGTCGCAATCGTGGACCACCACCAGGGCGCCGGCGACGGTCGCGACCTGAAACAAGGCGGAAGCGAGCAGCGGCAGCCACACTCCGCCGGAAGCCGTGGGAGTGGCCTTGAACAGCGAGCGGCCCACAAACATCCAAGCCGACATGACGATGGCGCCAACGTTAGAGAGCTTGATGATGAGCCGGTAACGCCTGGCCTGTCTTGCCGACTTGATGGACTGTTGCGCGAAATAGTGCTTCTGATCGAGCAGCCGCGATTTGAGATACTGCGCTTTGAACTCGACGATGGTGGCAGCGGCAGCAGGGCGCGATTGCGACTTCATCAGGTTTAGCGACTCCAGCATTCCGCTTAGTTCCGGCAGGATCTCCGGACCAACGACTTGATAGCGAGCGGGCGTGTCCCACAGCGCCAGCACGGAGCGAGAGATCTCAGCGGCGGTGCGAATGCGAACCCACAGCGCCTGCCGCTTGCCCAAGCGCAATACAGCCGGCAGCAGCGCAGCCAGGAGTCCCAGCACTGCGCCCGCGCCGAGCCATAGACCGGTGGAGCGCATGCGGGGACCTGCAGCACTGACAAACGCGGCGAGCGCAGTGCAAATGATGGGAAACGCGGCCAGTCTGCGAACCTGCGGCGCGACCTGAACTGCATTCGCGTCAAGTTTGGCCAGCCAATTTTCGGCGATGTCTTTGGCAGAATTATCCGCTGGAGCTGCGCCCGCCAGAGGCAAGCTATTGAGAAACGCCAGCTCCGGGTCGTGGCCGATCCGATGCAGATGCTGCTGATTGAGAGTCTGGACGGCTCCCGTGTCACTGTGGATCCACACTACCGGCCGCCCCATTCGCGAGGCAAAGGCCACGATCTCCTGGGTTCCACCTAGTCCGTTGGCCGGCTGGCCGTTCCAGATTGCAAACAGCAGTTGGCTCTGTTGCACCGTCTCCAGACCGCACTCGTAGTAGCGCTCATTGCGGGGCTCGGCGCTGCCAACCACATCGACGGAGATGGCGTTGCTGATCGCGTGTTGCGCACGGGCCCAGTTGGATGGATCGAAGTCCGCGCCGAAGTCCTCTATCGGCAGGGGCAGTAATATGCGCAATGGAATGCCCAGCGCGGCGCAGCTCTCCGCGAACAGCAGATCGCCGCCGGCGGCAACGCTGCATACGCCGTAGACCGTTCCCGCGAATGCTGCCTTCTGCTGTGCCAGGAGATGGAGCATCTGCTTTCGGCACTCCGTTTCACTGGGCAGGGTGCGATGGCCGGTAAAGCCGATGGCGAGCGTTGCGGGAAGTCGTATCCCGTTGTCTTCCGGAATCGGGGCCACGTTATCGTCCGATCAGACGCCAGGCACCGCGCAGCGTGACAGTAGCGGCAGCGAAAATCACGATGACGGCGAGGATGGTGTTGCATAGGGATGCAGCAGGGAATCGTGAGGTAGATGTCTTACGGAGCAGCGCTCGCACAATGACCTCGACGCGTAACGTTATTTGACTTAGGCGGCGATCATAGTATGGATTGTGCCGTGGCGCAATGGCTATCGGAAGGTTTCAACTTCCATAGCTTGAGACCCGCCGCAGCATTATGGCTGCGCATGCAAGGGGAGGATATCGGACGTTGCGCGGCTTCACAGGCACGAAGGATTGTGCGTGGCTGAATGAAGCAACTTTACCCGCGCATCCATCGTTACGGGCCGTGGAGCCTAAGGCGAAACAATGGCGGTCCTGGCTTGGGTTCCGATGCTGATTTTGACCCGCTATTAATCTGCTTGTGGACGCCCACCCTGAGTGTTATGTTTGCTAATCATCAATAGGTTTCTTGTTGTCTCTGCAGTCTGCTCGGCGCTCCGTCTCACCGCTCTGTAAGCCTTGATGCGTGAATGATTTTCGCCGAGCACCCTCAGTCGAAGGAGTTTCTCCTGGTGTCCACGATCACGGGTTTTCTTGCATTCGTCCGCCGCGTTTCCCTAGCGGCTCTCTGCCTCGCCTTCATCGGATTGAGCTTCAGTGCCTCGGCGCAAAACGCGCCTTCGCTGCTGCCCTATGCCGCCAAGCTGGTCGCCGGCGGTGGCTCGACCATCGCAAGTGGAACCGCGTGCCCCGTCTCCGGATTCATTGCAACCGACAACTTCGGCGATGGCTGTTTTGCCACCGAGATCAACATCGCCACGAACGGCACCGGCACTGGCCCGCGCTATGCTGTCGCCGACAAGACAGGCGCCATCTTCTTCTCCGACGCCACCAACGGCCTCGTGCGTCGGATCGATCCGATTACGGGCGTGGTCACTGTGGTTGCGGGCGGCGCCAGTGCGAATCCCACCACGGGCGCGGCATGTGGCTCGCTTAGCTCGACGGACATCAACGGCGACGGCTGCCTGGGCACCGCGGTCAAGCTCTCCCATCCCATGGGGTTGGCCTTCGATGCCAATGGCAACCTCTACTTTACGGACAACGGGTTTGATGATGTTCGCAAGATTGCCGCCACTAACGGCCTGATCGCCACGACCGGTGTTATCAGCAACGTCGCGGGCAACCTGAGCACCTACGGTTACAACGTCAACAACACCGCGTCCTCGCCGGTGAATGCCGCCACGCAGTCCTATTTGAACTTCCCATACGGCATCGCCTTTGACGCGGCCGGCAACCTCTACATTGCCGATGAGGGCAATAATGCCCTTGAAGTGGTGAACCTTACCAGTGCGAGCGAATCCATCCAGGGCATGACCATTCCCGCCGGGACCATCGCCAAATTCGTTGGTTACGGCTCGCTGGCGGCCAAGTCCGCCACCAGTGGCGACTGCCCCGACTTCGTCTCTACCAGTGCGCGCGGCGGCTGCTACTTCGGCAACTTCACCAACGGCTCGCTCGGCGTCAACTCCAATCTCGACGCCGGCTACTCCCTTACCGTCGATCCGGCGGGGAACGTTTACTTCGCCAACGAATTCAACAACAACGTCGGACTGGTCACTCCCGCAAATATCATCAGCACCTTCGCAGGCATCCAAGGCACCGCCGCCAAGAAGAATACCCGCGGCGCAGCCGGCAGCTTCGCCGTCGGCAGCGTCTTTGGCGTCGCGGCCGATGCAACCGCCAACCTCTACATCACGGACGCCTCCAGCGGCTTCATCTGGCGCGTCGACTCGGGCAGCGGCCATACCATGTATGTCGTCGCCGGGGGAGCCACCACGGTTTGCTCCGCCGCGATCGACACCTACGGCGACGGCTGCCCCGCGCTGCAAGCCAAGCTCGGTTCCTCCGGCACTGGCAACTTCGCCACGACGACTGCCCCCGGTCCAGGCGTATTCGGTGTCAACGTCGACGCCTACTCGGACCTGTTCTTCGGCGACACCGAGACTGGCCTGATTCGCGAGATTGCCTCCGGCACACAATTTGGCAACGTTGGCGCTACGCAGACCGACACCGTCGAGGTCCATTTCGCCGCCAACGATTCGCCCGCCACCAGCGGCGCCTTCTCGATCAGCGCAGGATCCGGCATCTTTTCCATCGGCAGTCCCGCCTGCACCGTTAACAGCGATAACACGGAAGACTGCCTGCTGCCTGTCACCGCCACGCCCTCCACGCTGGGGGCCTTTTCCGGGACGCTCCAGGTACAGGCGCAGATCGGGGGCATCGCAACCTTCCCGCTGAGTGGCAACTTCGTCCAGAGTCCTGTGACGCGCACGGTCGTCTCAGCCTCTAACACCGCGACCTGCACCGGCAGCAGCACATACGCCACAACCACGCCCGCTACTCTTACTGCGACGCTGGTCGCTAACGGTCCATCGGCGCCCACCGGCAACATCATCTTCTCCGCCAATGGCGTGGCGCTGGCGCCCACCGCCGGGGTTGCGGTCTCCAACCTGGGAACTGCGAGCAATCCAGTCTACGGAGCGGCGCTCTCCTACACCTTTACCACGCCGGGCACCTACACTATTACCGCGGCCTACGCCGGCAATAGCTACTTCAAGGCGTCGACCAGCACAGCGCCTGTCTCGGTGACGGCCGCCATGCCCGCGTTCTCCACCGCCGTCACTGCGTATCAGTCCAGTGCGGTCACCGCCGGTCAGACGGCGCTCTACAGCTTCAATGTCATCCAGACGGTCTACACCGGCACCATCACTTTTTCCTGCTCGGGTTTGCCGGCCAACTCGACCTGCGCGTTTACCACTAACTCTGTCACTGCCAGTGGCTGCTCTACCACCACCACCGTCGGCCTCAGCATTCTTACCCAGCGCAGCGGCACCGTGGTGGCAAGCGCTCTCGGCCTCATCGGTCGCGGTCCTTGGTCGATCTTCGCTCTGCTCTGCAGCCTGGGATTCGCACTGCTGGTGGGTGTGCGCGCGCGCCGCACCAGCCTCGGCCGCCTCTGGATCGCACTGGCGCTGCTTGCGACCGTGTCCAGCCTAGTCGCGTGCAACGGGGTCGCTGTGAAGTCCGCGCCTGCCACACCGGCTGGCTCTTACACGGTCACCGTCACGGCCACCGGCACCACGGGCCCGACCTCCAGCTTCACCGTTCCGCTCAAGGTCCAGTAACTGTCCGCCACGGATGATCCTGCACGTATCATCCGCCCGCAATTTCCGTTTCAGTTTCGCAGCAGCAACATGAAATACAGGTTCACAGGGATGTCTATTATGATTCGTCAATCCGGCAAATCGGCGCCAAACTCAGTTTTGCCATGCTCCGCGCGCAGGAAGCTCGCTACCCTCGCGGCTCTGCTCGCCGCCGTCCTCATCGCGTCAGTCGCCAGCCCCAACGCCGCCGTTGCCCAGTCTTCCACGACGGGCGCAATCGGTGGCGTTGTGTCGGACACCGGCGGGGCCCTGCTGCCCGGCGCGACCGTTACAGTCATCTCCAGCGAGACGGGCGCCTCACGCTCGGTCAAATCCAATGCCTCCGGTGAGTACAGCGTCCCCGAGCTCGAGCCCGGCACGTACTCTGCCAGCTTTACCGCCGATGGGTTTGAAACCTACCTGGAGAACTCCATCGCCGTCACCGTCGGCAGCCTCTCAACCGTTTCCCCGCAACTGAAGATCGGCTCGGTCACGGAGAGGGTTGAAGTCACCGCCGGCAATCCCGTGCTCAACACTGAAGACAACGCGATCACCACCACCCTGGACCAGGCCGCCATCGACAACCTGCCCATCAATGGCCGCCGCTGGTCGGACTTCGCACTGCTTACACCTGGCGTTGTCTCCAATGCCGACGGCTACGGCCTGCTGAGCTTCCGCGGCATCAGCTTCCTGCTGAACGATAATACTGTCGACGGCGCCGACGACAACCAGGCCTACTTCTCTGAGGCCCGCGGCCGCACCCGCGCGTCTTACTCCATAACCCAGGCCGCCGTGCAGGAGTTCCAGGTCAATACCTCGAATTACTCTGCCCAGTACGGCCGTTCTGCCGGCGGCGTGATCAACACCGTCACCAAGAGCGGAACGAATAACCTGCATGGCGAGCTGTTCTTCTACGACCGCGATAACTCGCTCGGTGGTGCTATCAATCCCTATACCCTCCTCAATATCCCGAACAACTCCGGCGGCTTCACCGTCACGCCGTACAAGCCCACGGACTGGCGCAAGCAGTGGGGCTTCGGCATCGGCGGCCCGTTGCTCCGCGACAAGCTCTTCTGGTTCTACGCCTACGACCAGTCCCGCAGAAACTTCCCTGGCACGGCGCGTACCACAGACCCCTCCGACCTGTTCGCGCCTGCCAACGCGGTGCTGCCTGGCGGTGAGACCTGCACTAGCGGCGCTTTCACCACGTCCGCCCTCACGGTCTCAACCGAAGGCGATTACAACGCATGCGCCCTGGCTGCGCTTTATGGCGTCTCCTATTCTGCCGGCGCCGCCTACTATACGCAGGGCCTCGGTATCGTCAACTCCTTCCTCGGCACCGTTCCCCGCTCCGGCGACCAGGTGATCAACCTGCCCAAGCTTGACTACCAGATCAATGACCGCGAGCGCCTGTCGGTGCTGTACAACCGCATGCGCTACTCCGCGCCGAATGGGCTGTATCAACCCTCCACAGAGAATGAGGGCCGTTCTGGCTGGGGCGAGGACTTTATCAAGGAGGACTTCGGCATCGCCCGCCTCACCTCGGTTCTATCCACCTCCATGGTCAACGACGCGCTCGTCCAATATGGCCGCGACTTCGAGTACACCTACCAGAACCCGCCGCTGCCCAACGAATTGCCCATGGCGCATAATTCCTACGGTGCCGCCGCCGGCACGCAGATTGGCTACTACCTTAACTCCGGCATCTACGCCGGCGCCAACCCTGACCTCACCCGTCTTGCCGACCCCGACGAACGCCGCCTGCAGCTTCTCGACGGTCTCACGTGGACCTACGGTCGCCACGTCGCCAGATTCGGCCTGGAATTCAACCGGGTCTCCGACTATGTCAATAATCTCTACAACGGCAACGGCGGTTACTCCTACGACTATGGCTATACCTTCATTGCCGACTATCTGAACCTCGTCACCGGCCTCGGTGGCCCCGTTGCCACTGCGCCGGGCGGCAACGGCGGCGGCTCTGGTTACTACCAGCTCTATTACAGCTACGGGCAGGGTTTCGGCAACCCGGCCGGCGAGATCGCCACTCGCGAATACGCCGGCTATGCCACGGACGACTGGCGCATCAAGCCCAACCTGACCCTCACCCTCGGCGTCCGCTACGACTACGAGTATGTTCCGCCGAGTCCCTTTGTGAATACCGGGAATCCGGCTCTCGCGTCAGCACTTAAGCTCGGAGTCTCGCAGACTGCCCTGCCGCAAACGGCAGACCGCCCCGACGACCGCAACAACATCGCCCCGCGTTTCGGCTTCAATTGGAACGTCTATGGGGACGGCAAGACCATCCTACGCGGAGGCTATGGCATCTATTACGGGCGGATCATCAACTCGAACATCCTCCAGACTTATATGGAGTCCGGCGCGCCGAACGGTCAGATCAGCATTTCAAACCTGCACCCGCTCGCCCCCACTCCCGCCATCACCTCTCCGGCCACCACTAACAACTGCGGTCCTGTGTGGCCCAACCTGCTCGCCTCTGCCGCCTCGGTCTACTCCTGCATTGCGCAGAACAGCGTCACTCTGGCTACCTCTACCGTTGCTTACCTCGATCCTCATATGCAGAATCCGCAAGTGCATGAGGCGGACCTGGCGATTCAGCAGAACCTGGGCCATAACACTGTTTTCGGCCTCACCTACATGATGTCGCTCGGCCGCGAGTTGCCCACCGCCATCGACACCAACTTCAACGCGAACGCAACCGCCAACGTCGTTTTCTCCATCACTGCGCCCAAGACCGCTGGTGCCGCAACCTCGTATCCAATCAGCACCAACTCTGAAGCTCCGAGCAGCTACTCCAATTATCCCCAGCCGCCCCAGTCCGGCTATGTCACCCTTCCGCATGGCGGCCTCGCGTCTCCCTTGCTTGCCTCGAATACCTACACCACCAAGGTCTTCCTGCAGCCGGTTGGATCCTCTGAAGGGACGCGCCCCAACCCCGCCTACTACGAGATTCTCGACGTCAAGAGCAGCGTTAACTCGAGCTACAATGCGCTCGCCGCGCAGCTTGAGCACCGCTATTCCCGGGGCTTCTCCATGTTGCTCAACTACACCTGGTCGCACGCACTTGACGAGAACCCTTACGAGTCCACGGTCGTGCCCTCCTACTCCGCGCTCGATCCCACCAACCCACGCGCCGACTACGGCAACAGCAATACGGATGTCCGCCATCGCTTCGTCGCGGCCTTTATCTACCAACCGCAGACCAACTTCCATGGTGCCGAGGACTGGCTACTTGGCGGCTGGCGCATCTCGCCCCTGGTGCAGGCCCAGACCGGCTTGCCCTGGACGCCGTACGTCAGTGGGTCCATCTCCGGCACAACTCCCATCTCTGTCCCCGATGACGGCACCGACGGTTGCACTTCAACCATCTCCAAAGGCGCTGCCAGCTGCTCCGTATTTCCGGCGAACTCCGGCTTGAACGGCACCGGCTCCAGCGCCGATCGTCTGCCTTGGATCGGCCGCAACACCTACCACAACCCCAGCACCATCGTGGCCGATCTCCGCCTGAGCAAGAACTTCTACCTGCACGCCGCACGCTTTGAGGGCTCCCGACTGGAGCTGTTCGCCGAGGTTTTCAACGTCATGAACCACCAAAATATCACCGGCGTTACCGACGAGGCCTACACTCTTTCCGGCACCACCCTTACTCCGTTCGCCAACTTTGGCACCTACACCAACTCCAACTCGAATTACACCTATAGCCCGCGACAGGTTCAACTTTCCGCCCGCTTCCACTTTTAGGCGGTTCCGATCTGCCTAATCCTAATGCTGCGGCGCCGCTCCGACTGGTTGATGTTCCGCTGTTGGCAACGGTGTATGCTGAGCCGCGGCATTCTGCGAACCCAGGATCCGGTTGAGTACATGCGCCAGGCGCAAACCGCCCAGAGCCAGCTGCGAGTCGACGACCTTGGTCTCTTCGGTCACGTACTCGTGTGTCAGCAGGGCACCGTTCGGTGCCATCGCCCGCAGCGCGTACTCGTGGGAGAGATTCGCCCACGCTGCCGGAGCGCCGCCGTCCAGGCGATCCCAGTTGTTGGCCTTGATCTCAGCCAGGAGTCGTTCCAGATACTTCTGCTCACT
This sequence comes from uncultured Acidobacteriaceae bacterium, assembly GCA_963764735.1. GTDB lineage: Bacteria > Acidobacteriota > Terriglobia > Terriglobales > Acidobacteriaceae > Edaphobacter. The sequence continues at coordinate 923,676 of CAVXTS010000002.1, read as the reverse complement.
TAGACCCTGCTCGGCAATGATCGAGTCGTCCCAGACGCCATGCAGGTTGCAGTGATAGGTGTCGCACTGACTCGATCCCAGGAAGCTGACCGTAATGTCATTGCCACCCCGTGAGTCGGCCAGTGTATGGAAGGGCTGGTGGATGTCCCCGATGAGATGGACCAGGAACTTCAGCGCCACGGCGCGGTCGGCCGGCCTCAGCGACTCATCGCCCAGCCTGCCTTCGAAGTAGAGAATGCGGTCGGTGACACAGTCCCGCCACGGTGACTTCGGATCGCTCGCCGAAGCCGGGCAGTCGCGCATACGGTCGAAGGTTGCAGCCGTGCTGGGGATGTCGACGAAGTGCCATGCGGCCGTTTCCGGATGTCCGGCCCGGTACTCATCCGCCCATGGCGCGACATCGGCCAGCGTTTCTTTGCCATTCTGATCGGCAGCCAGCAGCTCCGCTACCTGCGCCTTTGCTTCTGGCGTCAGGTACTGCTCGGCCACCAAGGCGGTCAGGCGATGTCCTTCCCGCCCCCAGGCCCGCGCACGTTGTGGCGTTAACAGGAATAGAAGCACAGCCAGGACGCCTGCATCTCTGATCAAACGTTCGACAGTAGATTTCTTTCGCGGCGCGCTGTTATTAGAATGAGTCATGCCAGAATGCTACCCCCTGCCGGCTGCTTTGCAAATAACACGTAGAGTTGCAATTGTCTGCGCAGCCTTGGCGTCTTTCCTTGCGAGCGCAACCCTGGCGCAAACCGGGCAAAGCGGACCGGCCCTTGACCGCGTTGTGACGGTGAATGTCCGCCTGGTCGTGCTTGATGTCGCCGTTACTGACAGCGCAGGCCGTCCGGTCGACGGCCTCACCGCGAAAGACTTCCAGGTTTATGAAGACGGCAAGCTGGAGCAGATCAAGTCCGTCGAACCGCCCGCTGCTCACGCGCTGCCGGCCGCGGCTCTCGCGCAAGGCGTTTTGGCCAACTTCGATGCGGCCGCTCCCGCTGCGTTCGGCCGCTCGCCCGTCAACGTGCTGGTGCTCGACCAGCTCAACACGCACTTCGCGGACAGTTCCTTCGCCCGCAACAGCCTGCGCGACTATCTCGCCGCCCAACCAGCCCTGCTGCCCGAGCCAACCACGCTACTGAGCCTCTCAGACGGGGGCTTCAAGACGCTTCAGCCGTTCACGCGCGGCCGCGACACGCTGCTGCGCGCGCTCGCAGCCGCTCCACCGGAATACGCCTGGAAGCTGGAAGTGAACGGAAAGGCCGATTACGGCCCGATTGAACGGCTGGACCAGAGCCTGCGCGCGCTGGAAGAGATTGCCGAATCCTATGCCCGCATTCCCGGTCGCAAGAATCTCATCTGGGTTGGCGGCGGGTTTCCGTCGCTTGATCCCAGCACCATCGACCGCGGCGACGCCCAAGAGGTGAAGGACGCGCTGCGGCACGTGACCGATGTGCTGCTGGACACGCACGTCACGCTGTTTGCGGTCGATCCCAGCAGTTCCGCCGGCGGAATGACGGAGATCACGGACTCGACTCAACTGGAGTTCGCCGAGCTGGCCGGCGATGCGCTCGCTGCCGGCTCCGATCCTTTCAGCTCCACCGACGACTTCGACCGGCTGGGCCCGCTCAGCGGAGGCCGCGTTGTCCGCGCCCGCAACGATGTCGCAGTGCAGATTGCCTCCGCCGTTGAAAGCGGTGCGCACTTCTACACCATCGCCTACACGCCCAGTTCGAACAGCACCGACGCCGCGAAGTTCCGCAAGATCCGCGTCGTCTGCCTGCGTCAGGGCCTTACGGCCGCGACGCGCATCGGCTACTACTCCGGTGCGGCCCACCAGCCCGACCCGGTGACCACGGCGGCGTACGACTTGACCACCGCTGCGGAAAGCCCGGTCCCGCTGCGCGCTCTGCGCGTCTCGGTCACGCGGTCCGGCGCAGCAAATGCGAGCGCCGACAACTATATGGTCCATACCGGAGCCGCGGGGCTTACGTGGAAGCCTCAGCCGGATGGAACGGCGACGGCTTCAGTCTACGTGATGGCGGTCTCGCTCAACCGGAAGGAGCACATGCTCGGCCACTCGCTGCAGCACATGACGGCCAAGGCGAAGCCTGGTGTGAGCCTGAGCGATCCTGGCAGGACCGCAGATTTCCTGATTACTGCCACGGCTGCGCCGAAAGCGACTACCCTGCGCTTCATCGTGCGCGACTCGGCCACGGGGAATATGGGGTCGGTTGACCTACCGCTGGCCAAGCGCGGAGGGATACCCCCCTCCCCCCCATATACCGAGTAAATGCTCGATCTAAATGGGATAGGGGTGGACTTGGTACATTTTTGTGTCCTGGGTGGGAGAAGAGCCCGCGCCGTCGAGAGCCGCGGGAATGGGGGCACGGTCGATTGGACGCACTTTGGACATTGCCGCATCGGTTGTCGTTTTCTCCACCCTGCGCGTGAGCTTCAGCAGACTCCAGGTCCGGTCCGATGGGATGGACACGACGCCAGGAGGCCCTTCTTTAATTGTACGTAGTATGTCAAGCTTTTCGCTCCTCCAGGAAGACAGAGACGCGCGTATCCACCTGAAACGAAAGCGAGTTTTTATTTTCCGGTTATTGGTTTATTAGCCGCTATCAGCTAAAAAACGTGCGGGAGGTTCTCGCGGGCAAGGCGGCGTGCCTGGGGCCTGATGGCCCCAGGCAGCACGTGCCGGTTTGCGAACTGCTGTACGACCCAGGCCAGCGCGGCCGCGCTGGCCTGCGCTAACGCGAGACGGACTATTTGCGGCGAGACTTCAGGCGCGTCCGCACGGAGGAGAACAACGCCCCGGCCGTGCCAACCAACGCGAGAACGACGGTCGGGTTCTCGGGCGAGTCGGTACAGCCAGTCTGGGCGTGAGCCAGAGTTGGAATTGCGAGTACCGCGATCGCCATGAGCGCGGCACGAAGGAGGGTGTTTTTCGAGATGTAAATTCTGTTCTTCATTGCAAATGTCCTTTCAACCTGGAGAGTCGCTGGCGATTTCCTACGGGAGCGGGGCGGGCGCCGAGAGGCCGGGCGAGAGGCCAGGCTTGCCGGTGGCGAGTAGCGGCCAGGAAGGAGCGGCCAGGCCGATCAGCTGGGTCAGCCCACCTGTGGTGGAGATGTCCGCCCACACGGAGCCGGTGCTGTCGACCGCGCTTGCACGCGGATTGTAGACCGCGGAGGTGGTGCCGCTGCCGCAGGTTGTGGTGGTGGGGGTTGCAAGATAACAGGCCAGATAACCGGATGGCGGCGAGAGGACTTGTCCGCCGGTGTCGCTACTGGTAGCCGCTACGGTGGAATAGGCATGGATGCCGAGCGCACCTGCGCCGATGTTGTCCGACAGATAAAGCGTCCCGGCCCCGTCGATGGAAGGAATCCCGGTAGCGCTCGCGTTGAGTGTGGTACCCGTGACCAAAGTTTGAGGGTTGAGCGTTGTGATCACCGAGCTGGTCAGTCCCGGAATGACCTCTTCCACACCGGTTATGGTCGGGCTGTTGGTGGTTCCGACCATGCCGAACCAGGCATTGCCGCTGGAATCGGCGACGACGCCGATGGGCTTGATGGCGCTGCTGGCGAAGGTAGCGGTGACGGGAGTGGCAGTTGTGCTGGGCGATACGGCGTAGGTGGCCGTGCCTCCAGGGGTGAGGTTCGGCACAACCGAAGCCAGATTGCCATTTGTGTAGTAATCGGCGGTCCAGATGTTCTGGGTTGCGTCGATAAAGACGGCGACGGGCTGGAACGCACTGGCCACCGTAGCGGTGTAGTTGGTGGCGTAGCCCGGGTAGGCCATCTCGGTGAGATTGGGGGTGGTCGAGACTGCGTTTCCAATCCAGACGTTATTGGCCTTATCGACGGCTATGCCGTAGACCTCGCTGCTGGTGGGGAAGGTGTAGGTGTTTATGATTGCTCCTGTGGTGGCCGAGGACTGCTCCAGGAGGAGGGCATTGTTGGACCACCAGATATTGCCGAGGGCATCAGGAGCGATCTGCCGAGACGAGGTCCCGCTGGCTGCAGCGGCGAAGGAGGGGGTGGAGATGCCATAGGCGCTCAGGCCGGCGATCTTGGAAGAAGTGGCATTCCAGCCGGCATAGACGGTGTCATTGGCATCCATCCCGATGAAGTAGTCGGAGGTGCCAAAGAGCGTTGCGTTCTTGTATACGATCGCGAGACTCCAGTCGGGGGGCTGAGTTGTCAGCTGAGGCTCGAATGCTCCGGAGGCTGCGGTGAGGCTAAACAAACCGGTGGTTGCATTCATGGCGGCGGCGCTGGGGTAGGGGTTGCGCGCCAGGTTGATCATCGACTGCAGCGTGTTGGTCGGGGCCACGCCGGAGATGGATGGGGTAAAGCCGAACAAGCTAACACAGGAGGCGTTCCCGGTTGCCGCATTTACGCAGCTTTGCAGGATGTCGCCGAGGGTGTTGATCTCGACAGTTGGCACGATCCCGTTGACTGTGGTGCCTCCGGCGGAAATATTAGCGGTTTGCGTATTGGCCGCTCCGGCAGAGTAGCTGGCCAGCGTGGCGGCGTTGAGGAACGCGTGAGCGAGTCCCGAAGCAGCAGTCGTGGTCGCGGAGCCGGCGGCAGCGCGGTTGGCCGCGGGGGCGCTGACGTTGGCGGTGAGTGCGGTGCCGCTACCCGAAGTCGTCATGAAACTTGACAAGGCGTAACCAGCAGCCACGGTGGTCACTTCATCGATGGTGACCCTGGTGCTTGAGCTGATATTCGTGCAATCTCCCAGCGCAGCCATCATGAGGATGCTGGTATTGGCCAATGCGGGAGAGCCACTGGGATATCCACCGGCGGATATGATGTAGGCCTGCTGCCCAGAGGGGCAGTTGGTCGAGGTCGCTGACGGCGAGATGGTGAAACTCCCGTTCACATCCGTAGGGCTGGTGCCGATCAGAGTCCCGGCCTGCCCATATCCGGTGGCGGCGTTCGAGGTCACATAGAGATTGACGGTGGCGGCCTGAATGGGGCTCTGACCGCCATGCACGACTCCCGAGATTTGCGGGAGGATGGTGTCGGAAGGCCCGCTGTTGCTCATCGCACATCCGGCTAGCAACGCGAACGGCACAGCAGCCACGCTAAGCAGCGCGGTGCGTCGAAGGAACGGGGAAACACGATGTGACATGGAAAATGCCTCCAAACCGACTTCGACTGGAACTCGTCTCAATCCAGGCACCAATGAAAGTCGCTTGTATATGTAGCAGAATCATACCCCAAGGGTGCGTGTGGATCGTATCAATATATGAAGAAACGACGCAGGATGCGGCCACTGCCCCACTGGACGGCGGGGGCTTCCGGTGGTGAGAAATAGCTGTCGGTTCCGGCACTTTCTTAAGCGCTGTTGCCCGTTTCTACCCTATTCTGAATGCACTATGTTTCCCAAGGCACCCCGCGTTTCCTGGCCCATCCTTGTTCTTGTATCAGCCTCCTTCAGCCTTACCGGATGTCAGGCGGCAGAGTCTTCCGGCCTGGCGCCTTCGGTTCCAGCCGCGGCTGCGGCCGGCGTCTCCGGCTCCGTCTTCGGCGGGCAGCAGCCGGTCAGCGGCAGTGCGCTTCAACTGTATGCAGTGGGAACGACGGGAGACGGCTCGGCGGCAACGGCACTTATCTCCGCGAACGTGACCACGAGCGATGGCAGCGGGCAAGCGAACAGCAATGCCAACGCGGGCAACGCGAACAATAGCCTGCCGACAGGATCCTTCACCCTCACCGGGGATTTCACCTGCCCATCTGCTCCATCGGAGGTCTACCTGGTGGCCAGGGGTGGAAACTCGGGCTTCGGGACCAATAACGCCGCGTTGACGTTGATGGCGGGGTTGGGACCGTGCGGGGACCTGTCCTCATCGACCTATATTGCTCTGAACGAGGTGACGACGGTGGGCGTGGTTGCCGCACTCTCGAACTTCATGAGTTCGTATGCCAACGTAGGCTCTGGCTCCAGCGACAGCGCGCAGTTGCAAACGGCATTTCTAACGGCGAACCTGTATGCGAACACGGTGAGCGGCGCGGCTCCAGGGGCGACCTTGCCGACCTTCTTTACGGCTTCCAGCAGCTCGCTGCAGACGATCGCGGATATCGTTGCGACCTGCGTAAACTCCGGCGGCGGGGCAGCGGGGGATGGCAGCGCCTGCGGCCAGCTGTTTACCCTGGCGACGCCATCGGGTAGCGCGGCTCCGTCCGATACGGTTGGAGCGACGCTGGACATTCTGAGGCAGCCAACGGTGAACGTGCCGCAGCTTTTCGGGCTACTGAGCGCGACGCCGCCGTTCCCGGCACTCTCCAGTGCACCCAGCAGCTGGGCACTGCCGATTGCCTCGGTCAGCACAACGCCCGCGTTGACCTACACGCTGTATACCTTCCCGGAGGCGGACAACAGCGTGACGCCGCTGTACGCGTTCATCAATAGCGCGACGTCCACCATCGACATGACGATGTACGAGATGCAGGACACGACCTTCACCGCCGACCTGGTGGCCGCGTGCGGGAGGGGCGTTCGGGTGCGCGTTATCTTCTCCTCGAGCATCGCCAGTTCCAGCGCGACAGCCTATTCCGCACTCAACAGCGCCGGAAGCAACTGCAGTGCGGTCGATTCCAACTCGGCCTTCACCAATACTCATCAGAAGACGATTACCCTCGACGGCGCACTTGCGACTGCCAGAACCGCCATCATGTCGCTGAACCTGCAGACGCAGTACTATTCGACCACGCGCGACTTTGCCATGATCGAAAACGATCCCGCCGATATTGCGGCGATCGAAGCTACCTTCAACCAGGACTATGCTGCCAGTGGCACGAAGAACGAGACGGAGTTCAGTTACCAGCCCGGCGCGGGCGACGATCTGATCTGGAGCCCGACGACCGCGCAGGCGGCTATGGTTTCGATCATCAGCAACGCGCAAAAGACGCTGCTGGTTGAGAATGAAGAGATGAGCGCGAGCACCATCGTGAGTGCACTGGATGCAGCTTGTACGCGCGGCGTCAAGGTGAACATTGCGATGGAGTACAGCAGTTCTTATGTGACCGACTTCAACTCGCTGAAGGCAGCGGGATGCAAGCTGAGCACGTACAACAATCCCAACGGCTTTTACATCCATGCCAAGGCGGTGGTGGCCGACTATGGCCTTCCGACGCAGAACGTCTATATGGGATCGATCAACTACTCGAATGCATCCCTGACAGCGAATCGCGAGCTGGGCATGTGGATCTCAGATCCTGCCAGCGTGCAATCGCTGGAAACCACAATCACCGCCGATTATGCGGGTGGAGCGTCTTACTAAGGCAATTCCCGAGTTGCTGTGGTTCCGCAGGGATTGCGATAGTCCGATACCTCAGGTGGATGGCGGCTGGGTTGGTTCAGCGGGTTGCCGTGAACCGCTGACGTGTGACCGATGTCACCGCAATAAGGACTGAAAGTGTCCTATATTGACAGTGAACAGGGGCGTCGCCGCAGCCCAATTCGGGATATGTTTCCCATTATGGCGTTTGTTTTCAAGGGCGTAGCTCCTGTTCCGTCGTTATCGATTGCGAGGATTCGGGATGCCGCCGCTGAAGTTCGTACGCTGGACCGTTGTTGCTATGCTTCTTTTCTTGCCTGGCTTGTTGCTCGCGCAGCAGCCTGCTGCCATGGTGGCGGCGACCTCTACGGTGGTGGATCCAGATGGCGCGCCAATCCCTGGAGCGGAGGTCTCGCTGGAGGACACGGCGAGCCCTGGGCCGGCCATGAGATTGGAGACGGACGCGACGGGGAGCTTCCGGCTGATGCTGGCGGCGGGGCACACGTACAAGTTGACGGTGGCGTTCGCCGGCTTTGCGACCTACTCGGGGGAGATTCCAGGCGGGGAGGCGCTCGCGCCGGTACGGCTGGAACTGGCGGGCGTTTCTGACGCTATCACGGTGGAAGGAACGGAATCGGCGGCCATCGATCCCCAGGACACGCAGGTGGGACTGACGCTTAGCGAGAAACAGTTGGCGAATGTGCCGCTGAACGGCCGGAGCTTTACGGACCTGCTGGCGATTACGACGGGAGTGGTGCCGGTGAGTTCGGCGCAACCGGGCGCGGTGGTGATGAGCGGAGTGGCAAGCACGCCGCCGTCGGGCGATCTGGATATTGGGGCGCTGTCGGTGAGCGGACAGCGGGAGACGGCGAATGCGTTCCGGGTGAACGGCGCGAATGTGCAGGAAGACGTGAATATGGGCATCGCGATTGTGCCGACGCTGGACTCGATTGCCGAGTTGAACGTGCTGACGGACAGCTTCGACGCGAAACTGGGCAACCACAGCGGCGGGCAGATCCAGGTGACGACGCGAGGTGGGACGGAACGGCTACATGGAAGCGCGTACGACTACTTCCGCAATACGGCGCTGGACGCGCGGAGCTACTTTTCGTCGACGCGGGCGCCGTTCCACCAGAATCAGTACGGCGGAACGCTGGGCGGGCCGGCGTGGCGGAAGTATGCGTTTTACTTTGCGGATTATCAGGGAACGCGGGAGACGCAAGGGATGGACACGGGATTGATCTCAGTGCCGTCGCTGGCGGACCGTGCGGGCGACCTGAGCGACAGCGTGGCGGCGCTGACGGGCAAGGTGAATGGTGCGTATTGGGCGCAGGAGTTGAGTGCGCGGCTGGGGACGACGGTGATCGAGGGTGAACCGTACGCGCAAGTGTTTCCGACGGGGGAGATCCCGGTGAGTGCGTGGTCGACGCCGGCGCAGCAACTGCTGCAATATATTCCGCTGCCGAATGCGGGCACGAATTCGTTCTCGACCTCGAGCTACGCGCAGACAATCCAGGATGACAAGGGCGCGCTGCGGCTGGACCTGAAGGTGCGGCCGGGCGCGCTGAGCCTGTATGGATTTGTGGACAACTATTCGCTGCTGAATCCGTATCCGACCGGGCAAGGCGGCGCGAGCGTTCCGGGCTTCAACGCGCGCGACGACGGCCGGGCGCAGTTGTATGCGGCGAACCTGACCACCACGCTGGGAACGACCGCTGTGAACCAGGCGCACGTGAGCTACATGCGAAATGCGGCGGCGGTGGACCAACCGGTGGGCGGACTGGGGACGACGCTGGCCTCGCAGGGATTTGTGACGGGCGCGAATACTTCAGGGATTGTGACGCTGCTGCCGAATATCGAGGGCGTGGAGAATGTGATCTTCAACGACTTTACGATGGGCACCGGCGTGACCGGGCTGTGGCAGGCAGAGAACATCTCCGAGGCGACGGACGACTTCTCGAAGACGCTGGGCGCGCATACGGTGTCGGTGGGCGCGTCGTTCCACGTGGATCAAATCAACACGCATCCGGATGTGTACGACAATGGCAGCTTCAGCTTCAACGGCAGCGAAACGGGGCTGGACTTTGCGGACTTTCTGCTGGGCGTCGACTCGAGCTATACGCAGGGCGAAGGGCGGAACTTCTACAACCGCAACCACTACATTGGGCTGTATGCGCAGGATAGCTGGCACGCGACGCCAACGTTGACGCTGAACTATGGACTGCGCTGGGATGTGCTGCCGCCCTGGTACGAAAAGTACAACCAGCTGCTGACGCTCGATCCGGCGGAGCAGTCGGTGGTGTTTCCGAATGCGCCGCAGGGGATTCTGTTCCCGGGCGATCCGGGAGTGGCGCGGACGATTTCGCCGACGCGGTACACGAACTTCGATCCGCGGGTGGCGCTGGCGTGGTCGCCGGGCAGCGCTAGCGGTGCGACGGGAACGACGGTCTTTCGCGTGGGCTATGGGATGTATTCGAGCGCGTTTGAGGGATTGTCGGCAGGAATTATGAGCGGGAATCCGCCGTATGGGTTTACCGATACGAGCGCGGCGCCGACTCTGTTCGATCAGCCGTTTGTGACGGCGGCGACGGGGTTGAGCGTGGGGCAGCGGTTTCCGCTGCAGGATGTTCCGTTCGGTGCATCGGCGATGCATCCGGTGAGCAGCGTGGACTGGGCGAACTTTGAGCCGCTAACCGGGATTCCGGCGTTCGCGAAGAACAATGTGCCGCCGTATGCGGAGAATTACACGGTTGCGGTGGAGCGGCAGATCGGCGCCCACACGCAGGTGAGCGCGAGCTACGTGGGGACGCGGGCGCACCATCTGCTGGTGATCCAGGAGGTGAATCCAGGGAATCCGGCGCTGTGCCTGGCTTTGAGCCAGCCGGACGAGGTTGCGGCGGGTTCGGCGACGTGCGGGCCGTTCAACGAGAGCAGCACGTTTGCGAGCGCGGCGAACCCTACCGTGACGATCAATGGGACGCGGACGGCGTATAACAGCGCGTTTGGCAGCGTGAATCTGCAGAAGACGATAGCCAATGCGCACGACAATGCGCTGGAACTGAACCTGCGCCATGCGAGCCGCGGACTGTTTGTGCAACTGGCGTATACGTGGAGCCGGTCGATTGACCAGTCGTCGAGTTTGGCGGAGGCGGTGTATCCGGATAGCGCGGGCGGGGCGGGGCTGAGCCGGGCGCTGTCGGCGTTCGATATGACGCACAACTTCAATGCGACGTATCGTTACGAGTTGCCGCTGGGGCGGTGGGTGCATGGGCGGGAGCGGGTGACCGATGGATGGCAGATCTCCGGGCTGACGCGGCTGGGCACGGGATTGCCGGTGACGCTGGTGAATAACAATGACACCTCGTTGCTCGGGACGGCTCCGAATGGCATCAACAATAACGGCGTGGATGAGCCTGAGTTTACGCCGGGGAACCTGGAGATTCGGCATCGGCCGGGGGCGAGCGAGTTCAACACTGCGCTGTTCGCGATGCCGGCGCTGGGGACGCTGGGCAATGCGCGGCGGCGGTTCTTCGATGGGCCGGGCGAGGAGAATACCGACCTGGCGGTTTCGAAGAAGACGACGCTGCGCGAAGGGACGGCGGTGGAGTTTCGCGTGGAGGTGTTCAACGTATTCAACCGCGGCCAGTTCTTCGGGGCGAATGCGGTGAATGGGAACATCTCCAGCGCGAACTTTGGGCAGATCCAGACGGCGTCGGCACCACGGCTGATCCAGGTGGCGGCGCGGTTCACGTTCTAGGGCAATTCCTGAGTTGCTGTGACCTTTTAATGTTCTGTGCAAGGTCGTCGCTCCCGAGGGTCGCGCCGACTTGAGGGCAGTGACTTCGGGATGCAGTTACCCAGGATAGTTGTGCGTGGTAATCGCGCACTTCTTGCGGCACCACCGATTCATACAGATACAGCAGGGGTAATACGCAGGGCTTGATATACGACTGAATCCATCGTATATTAGCCAATGTAGATAAGACCAAATCAGTCCTATATCGCAAATACCCGGTTGCGTCCATGAGCGTACCGACTCCCATTTGCCATGGAGGGCCTCAACCACGCGGTTTGAAACGAGGATCCATACAAGACATGTTGAAGATAATTAGTTACCTGTCGCGCAGGCTTGGCAGAACTCTCTGTGTCTTTGGATTTCTGTCCAGCACCCTTCTGTGGGCCAGCGTGGGCGGCAGCATCTCCGGGACGGTCAAAGATCCTTCGGGGCGGGTGGTCCCGGGGGCGAAGATTGCGCTGCGGCAAGTCAGCACCGGGCTGGTTTATCGGACCGCCGGCGACGGCAAGGGCTATTACGTTCTGCCGGTGCTGCCGGTGGGCCAGTATGACCTGGAAGTGCAGGCCCCCGGTTTCAGCACCCTGCAACGGAAAGACATTGTGCTTGACACCAACGCCGCCCTGACCCTGGACGTATCGCTCGAGGTGGGCAGGGTAGACCAGACAGTCACCGTGACCGACAACACCCTGCACGTAGAAGCGATCAGCACACAGATGGGGCAGGTCATCAGCGGCAGGCAGATTACGGCCGTTCCGCTGAATGGGCGCAGTTATACGGATCTACTCTCGCTGCAGCCGGGCGTAGCTCCCGCGACCTCAATTACCTCCGACACGGTGCAGGATGTGGGCGCGACCGTCCTGAGTCCTTCGGGGACTTTGAATCCCGGCACCCTATCGGTGAACGGGCAAAGCGAGTTTGCCAACTATTTCAGCGTGAACGGCAGCGATGTGGAGGAAGACGTCAATGCCGGCACGGCGATTATTCCCAACCTCGACGCCGTTGCCGAGTTCCGCATCGTCACGAGCAATTTCGATGCCGAGTACGGTGAGTTCAGCGGCGGCCAGATCAGTGTCATCACCAAGTCCGGCGACAATCGTTTTCACGGCGACGCATTCGAGTTCCTGCGCAACACCGACCTGGACGCGCGCAACTACTTCTCTCCGATGCGAGGGGTCTTCCAGCAAAACCAGTTTGGCGGCACGTTCGGCGGCCCCATCCGCCACGACAAGGCATTCCTCTTCACCGACTACCAGGGAACGCGGCAGACCATGGGCGTGGATACCGGGACGATCAGCGTGCCCTCGAACGCCGATCGTACGGGAAACCTTCTGGACGCTGCCCAAAGCTTTTACAATCCAGACACCGGCCTGCCTGTGACCATGGTCAGCGGGCCTTATCTCGCCAGCCTGCTTACGCAGAAACTGGGCTACACGGTCACCGCCGGCGAGGGCTACTACTACCCCGGCTGCACCGCCGTCGGGCCTGCGTCGTGTGTCTTTGCTAACGCTGTTATTCCGCAAAGTGCGTGGTCGACGCCTGCGCAGAAGATGCTGCAGTACATTCCCGCCCCCAACACTGCCAACGGCTTTGCCACCTCGGCGTATAACCAGACCCTCCGCGACGACAAAGGAGCAGTCCGGCTGGACGCAAATTCGCGTTGGGGATTGCTGTCCGCCTACTACTTTATTGACGGCTTCCGTCTGGACAACCCCTACGCGGTGGCCCAGAGCGGCGCCAGCGTCCCCGGTTTCGACGCGCTATCCACAGGCCGCGCGCAACTGCTGTCGCTTAGCGATACAGCCAGTTTCAAAGCTGCTTCGATCAATGAATTCCACGTGAGCTATATGCGCGACGCGAACGACCTCGGCCAGCCGGTGGGCGGCCGTGGCGTCAGCCTGGCGTCGCAGGGCTTTGTGAATGCCGATGGCAGCGACAGCATTGTGGCCCTGGACCCAAAAGGGCAGAGCGTGGAAAACCTCAACTTCAACGGCTACTCCACCGGCGCCGCCGCAAACCAGTTGCTCCAGACCAACAACATCTACCAGGTTTCCGACACCTTCTCCAGGGTGATTGGCAATCACACCCTCAAGTTTGGTGGCGAGCTGCATGCCGACCAGGTGAATGCCGCGCCCATCGCGCAGTTCAACGGCAGCTTTGTCTTCTCTGGAAGCGAGACGGGGATGGATTTTGCCGACTTCCTCATCGGCGTGCCCAGTCAGTACAACCAGAGCCAACTGAATCCGTTCTATGCCCGCAACAAATATGCCGGTCTCTTCGCCCAGGATAGCTGGCACCTGCTGCCCAGCCTGACCTTGAACTATGGTGTCCGCTGGGACCGCATCGCACCCTGGAGCGAGCGCTATAACCAGATCTCGACCTTTGTTCCCGGCGCCCAGTCGGGGGTCTTTTCTGGAGCTCCCGCCGGCATCCTCTACCCCGGCGATGCCGGCATTCCCAACACGCTCGCGCCCATCGGCAATCTAAGCTTCGCGCCCCGCCTAGGGCTGGCCTGGTCTCCGCAGGGAGATCCGGGCACTCTCCTGGGGAAGATCGTGGGCGCTCCGGGGGCGACCAGCATCCGCGCCGGCGTTGGCAATTTCTATACGGCCATTCCGGCACTCTCCATCAGCGTTCTGGCCGCGAACGCGCCGTACGGCACCACCTACACCAGTCCTGCGCCGCCGCTGTTCGCAACTCCATTCATCACGGCGGCAGATGGCACCAACAACGGCCAGCCGTTCCCTTACACATTTGCTCCGCTGAACTCCTCAGCTGGCCGCCCCGACCCCGACATCGATTGGGCGACCTACGAGCCGATCAGCGGCATCCCTGGGTATGACATCCACAACCGCACGCCGTACACCGAGGAGTGGGTGCTCTCTATTGAGCGGCAGGCGGGGCCGAAGACCGTCTTTAGTGCGAGCTATCTGGGCACATCCAGCCATCGCCAGCCTGTCCTGATTGAGGCGAATCCGGGCAACCCGGCTCTGTGCCTCAGCCTGAGTCAGCCCAGCGAAGTGCAGCCCGGCACGCTCACCTGTGGATCGGGCGGCGAAGACACGGTTTACTATCCCATCGCCGGCGGCCAGGTCGAGGGCACCCGCGGACCGCTCGGCTCCAACTTCGGCAGTAACGCGCTCCAATCCACCATCGGCCACGCCCGCTACAACGCGCTCGAACTGAGCGCGCGCCACACCAGCGGCCGGCTCGAATTCTCGGCAGCCTATACCTACAGCAAATCGATGGACCAGTCCTCCAACATCGGCGAAGAGGTGAATCCCTTCAATCCGGCCCTCAGCTACGCGCTGTCGTCCTTCGATGTCCGGCACAACTTCGTCCTCAGCTATGAGTACCAGCTTCCGTTCGACCAGTTCTTCCATCCGAATCGGCTTAGCCGTGGCTGGTCGCTCTCCGGCATCACTCATTTTTCCAGCGGCTTTCCCGTGACTATCACCAACAACGGCGACAACTCCCTCATCGGGACCAATCCCAACGGGGTCAACAACAGCAGCATCGACGAGCCGAACTACGACGGCGGCTCTCTCCACCTGAACCATAATCCGCGTACCGACGGGAACAGCTACTTCGATACGACTGTGTTCAGCATGAATGCGCTGGGCACGCCGGGCAACGCGAAGCGGCGTTTCTTCTACGGCCCGGGCACGGAAAACTTCGACATGGCAATCGCCAAGACCCTTCCGCTCAGCGAAGCGAAATCGCTGCTCTTCCGCATTGAGGCCTTCAACGTCTTCAATCACACGCAATTCAGCGGCCCCGGTTCGGTCGATGGCAATATTGGCAGCTCGACGTTCGGAGAGGTCATCGGCGCGGCGGCACCGCGAATTATGCAGGGCGCGGTGAAATTCAACTTTTGATGCCGAATGCTCTTCTCGTGGGTCTGGACCTGATCGTTGGGGCGCCGAGATCGATCCCGCGAGCTTCAGGACGGGGCAGGGCATAGAGAATTAAAGTACAGGAGTCGTTCCGGGGCAGTTGGTTCTTGCATTCTTCTGCTCTAGTTGTCAGCGAACTACTTGGGCATAGGAATCGAATCGACCTTGCCGGCGCCGCGCTCGGTGAACCAGAGCGTGTCACCCGCTGGTTGGATTCCGGTTGGCGTTTTCAGCCCGTCCTTGAGGACGCTAACGCTTGCCTTGTCTCCGTGGACGGTGATAGCAGCGATGATGCCGCTGCCATTTTCGGCAACGAAGAGCTTCCCATTGGCCGCACGCATGCCATCCGGTTTGCTTACCGGTTGGTCCATCCAGATATCGACGGGTGTCCCCGGCTTGCCGGCATCGTCGATGGGAATGCGATATAGCTTGTTGAAGAACACGTTGTTCACGTAGAGCGCTCCATCCAGGAACGTGATGCCATCGACGCCCACCAGCACCTGGTGCTCCAGGTAAAGTTCCGCGGCAGTGGCGCCTGCCGGCAGCCTGAATATCCTGCCGTTTGCGGTGTCGGTTATATAGAGCGCTCGATCCGGCCCGATCGCAAAATCGTTGCAGGTACTGTTGTCGCCCGGCAGATTCCAGCGCATCTTCGGCGCTCCGGTGGAAAGGTCGAAGCCTCGCAGCGCGGTATGCCGCCGTAGCGGAGTGCTGTCGGGCACCGGAGTCAACTGACAGGTCCACAATGTATTCGTCGAAGCATCCGCCAGCATGCCGAAGAAAAAAGTCCCGCCAGGTTCGGAACTGGCATCGATAAACTTCTCGGCGGTGGAAGAACCGGGACGGACCCTATACACAAAGGGGCTGCTGGCGCTGCCAACGATCACGTCGCCGCCCGGTGCCACCGTCAAACTTTCCGGTTGCGACTTCGCGTCAGCGATCAGGATATCCGCGGCAAGTGTAGCCTGCGCAAGACCCATGACAAGAGCAACCCAGGTGGCAAGGCGCCAGACATTCGAAATACCCATCATCGAATCTCCTGAAAGTCGAGATCATTCGCACTCTCGATCACCGATTCTATCGGTTTTAACGTTAGCGTCGAAGCTGCAAGCAGCGGGATCTCAGCCCAGTGTCCAGTATTCCCGGCCCTACGTTTGCAACTCGGCATCGAGCGCCGCAAAGGGCCGGCAAGAGGCGATCCAAAGGATTAGCCAATTAAAGCATCCCAAGCAACCATCCGTCACCAAGCTGGCCCATGCTGCTCCGTGCCACCCATGGCTTGGAATGAGCCAGACATTGAGAGCGAAGTTTATTACAGTTGCCGTAACCTGAGATCCGAGCCGGTAGCGTTGAAGGCCTGCGCCAGTCAAGGCATCGCCGGCAGAGAGATGAAAGCTGCGAAAAAAAGGAATCAGGCAGAGCAGACGCAACGCCGGCGCGGCTTCGGCAAAACTCCTTCCCGCCAAGTGAGGGAGGACCGGAGAGATCAGCCACATACCCGCCGCGGCCAGCGCTCCCAGCACCGCGGTGCGCTTGAGGATTGTGCGCGCGAATGAGAGTGTACGGTCGACGCCTTTCGCGCCCTCCCGGAAAAAGCGGGGTGAGGCTGCAGTCATGATGGATCGAACGGGCATAGTAGCCATATCGACGACCCGATACGCCACCGTGTAGATGGCATTCTGAACGTTCATTCCATAGTGGCTCAGCATCGTCTTGTCGAGGTCGTTGTAGAGCGACGTTGTCGATCCCGAGATGGAAAACTGAATCGCCTCGGGAAGCAGCTTCAAGAAACGCTTAGGGCGAAACGACGGACGGCCAAACTGCTTCGATACGGTGCCAACCGCAGCAATTCCTCCGAAAATCGACACGCTGACCGCAGCCACGGTCCACTGGCGAGCTGAGATGTGATGGACTGTCACCAGGAGAACGACGGCAATCGTCATGCGCAAGAAGTTGGTAACAAGATTCAAGATCGCCGTATAGCGCAGCCGCTCGAATGCCTGGAATACTTGCCCCGAGCAGACAGCGAGATTGTTGCAGACACACTCCGCGATACCGACCAGCACGATAAGCCTGGCGCTTTCCGGACCAATCAGATGAGGTGCAGCGAAATAGAGGCCAACGACAAGCAATATGCTGGCAAAGCCGGCTGCCATGAGGATATGGCCCCAGAACTCAGAGAACCGTCGCGGCTCTGGGCTTACATAACGGAGGAAGATGACGCCGAATCCAAGTGCGCTGTATTGACTGACGATGGTTACGAGCGCCGTTGCGCCGACGTAGATGCCATACTCCCGGCTGCTGAGGAGACGCGCCAGAACGATGAAGTAGCCAGCTTGAAGGACGAGGCCGAGTCCCTGCCCACCAAACATCCATCCAGCGTTTCGCGCAAGAGAACTCTTGCGAATGCGCTGATACTCGTGGGTGATCCAGCTCACAGGGTGTCGAGTATCATCCGATACCGCTCCCTGACCGCTTGCCAAGAGAAGTTTCTCTTGAATGAACTCAGGGCTTGGTTGCCCATTCTTATGCGCAGGTCGCTGTCCAGTACAAGCGACTCCAGGGCATTTGCAAGGGCTACTGGATCGTTCGGGGGGACCATGATCCCACCGCCCTGCGCCAATATTTCAGGAGTTCCTCCCACGCTGGTCGCGACGATCGGAACTCCTGTTGCCATGGCCTCACCCAACACAAGCGCGCATGGCTCCCACCAGACCGAGGGGCAGCAAAACACATCCGCTTCCCGATAGATCTCCGCAACTGCAGTTCCGCTCTTGTAGCCTTCAAAAACGACGTTTCCCGGCGCATCCTTTAGTAGGTTACCCACATAGCTGGATTTACCCCCCACCGCGAAACCGACAGAGCCGACAATGCGAGCACGCACGGCCACGGATCGCCGGTTTAGACGCCGCATGGCGTCGACGAGGACGTGGACTCCTTTTTCGGAGATCAGGCGGCCGACAAATAAGACCTCGATATCGCGGCCGTCAGACTTCAACCCAGACTCCGGCCGCGGAAAGTAAACCGTGGGGTTCGCGCCATTGAGCAAGATCTCCACTTGCGCAAGATCCGGGCAAGCTTCTAACGCAACGTCGGCTAATGCCTGGCTGACAAAGACAACTTTTACTTCGCGGAGGACGGCAGCCATCTCGGGCTTCCAGCCAGTTTGGTTGTGCATGTGAAGCACCAGCTTGAATCCGCGCTTTGAAGATATCTCCGCGAGGAGTAAGGCGTATCCAAGACTGCCGTGTATCCAGACGACATCGCCCGTCGCCGCTTCCTTCACAAGATTGCTCAGCAGTCGACGCAAGAGCGGCTTGGCTTTCAGCAGAAAGCGGCGCAAGATGGAACTCTTCGCACAGCAACGCAGAAACCTGGATGCGCGGATCTGCCTGGGAGAAAACCCCCACGTCTCATCGGCACTTGGGCAAACTATTACCGCTTCGGCATCGGCGTGGACAAGGTTGGCGACAACGCGTGAAACCGCGCCTCCACACCTTTCGGAAAAGGGCTCATCCGCAGGAAGAATGTGAAAGACTTTGCGGTCTTTCATCGGAAGTTCTCCGAGTGTTTCAGGGCCTTTTTTGTTCTCGCGGCGCCTATGCATGCCATCAAGAACATCAGCCAGACAAGGTTGTTGTAGAAAAGAAGTGTGGGTTCACTGATGTTGACAATCATATTCAGCATCAGCAGTGTCAGGTACCAGCCGGCCTCTCGTCTTTCTCCCAATTGGAAGCGCAGGATGGCTTCTCGAACGCCTACAAACCAAGCTGCGATGAGCACGATGAGTCCTGGGATTCCGACTTGGAGCGCGACGTTCAAAAAGCCGTTATGCGCGTGGGGTGGAACCCATCCCACAATGCTCGCTATAACTCCAGACTCCCCCGATAGGCCCCTCCAGAATGCACAGTAGCCGTACCCAGTGAGCGGGCGTTTCATGATGGAAAGCATCACGGGCTGCCAGATCTCTACGCGACCATTGAGGGTTGCCTCTTTGCCCATCATCGCGAAAAGATTGGGCAGAAGATTGAACGAAGTGCAGGCGACCGCCCCCAAAATGAGGAACAGGCAGGATACTAAAACAGCGGCATCTCTATATCGGAACCTGCAGATGACCTGAAACATGGTCACGAGGACGAAGAGCACGAATAGCATCGTCCAACTGGTGCGAGACTGCGACAGAACAATGATGAGGCTTAAGAATACGCAATAGGCTATGCCGTGGATCTGGTCGATGACGCCGCGTCGGCGCAGGAAGAAGACGGGGGTCATGAGGAACACCAGCACATAGCCACAGAAATTCTTGTGACTGAATATGCCTTGCCACGCGCCATGGGCATCCTGATTGTCGATGCCGAATTTGGGAAGAAGAAGCACAACTCCTACACAGGCAATACCGACAATCCAGCCGAACAGCACGAGAAGGCGCATAAGCCTCTGCGGACTGTAGCGTTTAAAGAGGTAGATGACAAAGAGAACGTCGAGCAGCAAACGAAGGGCCGCCGAAAACGTCGTTCTGGGGTCCTGCGACCAGATGCTTGAAACGATGGCACTGGCCACGACCGCGAAGACCCAGACATACCGTCGAACCAAGAATATGAGATCTGCCCACACCGAACGGGTCAAAAAGAGAAGAGCCAGATATACGGTGCGTTCCTTCAACAAAGATGCCGAGTCGCCGCTACTTATCCCCGCAGTGGCCGCCCCAATCGCCGAGTTGCGTGCTCCCACCTCGAACGAAAACATTCCACCCACGGCAAAATAAAGCAGCAGAAGTAGGACTCCATAGGTCGCCACTTCGGGCCAGACCGCGGTGGACCGAATAGAGTGATCGGAGAGGCCTTCGTTGGACGCGATCGATGTCGAATGGCCTTCCATGTGTCGCGACCTTCCTCTGTTTCGAGTTACCAAACCAGGAATGCTCGCTGCTGCGGCCCATGTTTGGTTGGCGCCGGAAGAGTCACTACCCGTAACGTGCAATGGTGAATACTGCCGGGGCGGCCGGCAAACGTCGAGCCATTGCCGCGCCTAGAATGACCATAGTGCAATCGAGGGTACGTGTCAGTACCACCTTCAGGTGACTGCGCCGATTGACCCAGCCGCCGCGCCGCGGCTAAACCTTTGTGTGAACAAAAGATACAAAGACACCTGGCGCAAAGCAGGATGTCCTGATGACTTTACGCGACATCATGACGCTCGACCACTTGTGAGTACAACTGTTCCAGAGCTACGGTTTGCTTGTGAACGTCGAAATTCGCCCGCACCCACTGGATCCCGCGCTCTCCGGCCGCGTGGCGATAATCGGGGCATTCAAGGTAGCGAAGGATGTAGCTTGCCAACTCGGATAAGTCCCCTTCAGACGCCAGCAACCCCGTCTTTTCATGGCACACTGCTTCTGGAATGCCGCCATGCCGGTAGCTGACGACCGGAACTCCCATGGCCTGGGCTTCGAGGAACACATGCCCGAGAGCTTCGCTCCTTCCGTCGGCGACGCTCGTCTGGCTGGGTGCGCAAAAGACGGCGGACTTCCGGATCCAGTCCCGGACTATCAACGATGGCTGATGCCCAAGGAAGCTACAGTTCAAACCTATCCCCCTCGCCATCTGTTCATGCTCAGATCTTAGAGGTCCATCACCAATGACAACCGCATGGGCATTCGGGAGGCTCTTACAAACGATTTGCATGGCCTTGATGAAGTGGTCTGCGGCCTTATAGCGGACCAACCGGCCTACGAAGACCACCAGGTTCTCATCTTTTACTTCAGGTGCGCACTGAAACATAGAGCAGTCGATTCCCGTGTAATGGACTTGCAGCTTATCTGGAGGGAAGCCATGCTCGAGAGCTTTTTGTCGGACAAACTCCGAGACGCAAATGAACAGGCTTGCCCGGCGCCACAAACGTGAACGCAGCACGTAGAAAGGCAGGTTATACCGCTCACGGCGGAGGGTAGCGTCGGGAAGGATCTCGGCTCCGCCATGCAGGCTGAGAATCAAAGGCAGCTTTGTCGCTTCCGCAAGCCACATTGCCGCCGTCCCGTTTTCTCCAAAGTGTGCGTGAATCAGATCTGCATGAGTTCCCTTTACCCGTGCGTGGAACTCAGGCGCGATACCCGTCCACTTGTAGAGCTCTTTCTTCCAGTAACCCGCCCCGGCCCGAGCCGTCGTCATTAGGATTGGCTCGCCCGATATCTCCAGGCTTGGCACCGAAGGACTAAGGCCGACAAATTGCGGGCTGAAGTTTCGCAAAGCTGCGACTTGCGACTGAACGAAGGTCTGCGTCGGTGATAGAACTTTGTCGGTAAAGATTAGTGCTCTGGGCATCCTGTCTACTCAATCTCAAGCGCTTGAAGATACTTCTTGGTCGCGATAGACGCGCAGTAATGATCCAATATTGCCTGGCGGGCTTGCAGCGCGTATTGATCGCGCAGGAGCGGGTTCGAGATTAGCTCGGAGATTTTAATGGTCAGGTCCTCAGCGCTTCCACACTTGAACAGCACGGCAGCTTTCCGGTTCTGGCTGATATCGACATGCACAGGCAAGTCGCTGAGAATACAAGGCAGGCCGTGCGCCATGGCCTCAAGGGAGACCATTGGAAGCCCTTCTGGGCCGCGCGACGGGTTGACAAATATGTCTGCGCGTTCGAAAAAGGGCCCTGTGATCTTCTGAAACCCCACGAATTCGACATCAAGTTCCAGCGCCATGTCTTGCAACACATCTCGGAATTCCCCTTCTCCGACGACCGTGAGTCTGATCAGGGGTATATGACGCATTGCATCGAGCAGCAGAGTAAGGCCCTTCAGTTCAACCAATCGGCCAACGAAGAGCAGTCTGAGTTTTCCGTCCGAACCTGGGCGGCGATTGCAAATGGGAGGAATATCAGAGATCCAGTTGGGGATCGCCACAATATCCTTGCGTGGAAAGATGACTCGCAATTCGGCGGCGACGGGCTCTGAGACGCAGATGATTCGATCGACGAAGCGTAAGCTCAAAAGGTAGCGACGGTGAAGCAGAAGTCTTTGGAACAGGCTCTTACGCTCTGTGAGATTGAGGTGAGCGACGACGAAAACTCGATATCCGAGAAGGCGAGCGGGGAGAGCAAGGGCTGCCGGTGCGTGCCCGTTGAGGATAACGTGTCTTACGCCGTGAAAGAGCCGGAAGTAAAGCAAGACTAGAATGCTGAGAGGAATGCGAAAGACGTCCGTCCATTGTCCTGCGAGGTTCAAGCAGAATGTGTGAACACCCACAGACTGCAATCTGTTTTTGAGTTCAGAATGAATACAGAAGACGGACAGGCGGACTCGATCGCGGAGAATGGGAGCAAGTTGCTCCAAGTAAGTCTCGCCGCCCCCAAATCGGGTCGCCAAGCTGACCACCAAAAGGCGTTTCATGGTAGGCCGACATTCTGGTAAACGCGTACCCAGTCAACGTCCATGCTGGTTCCGTCCAGTTTGTCCCCGGCGATCCCGGCCCAGGGCAATACAGCTGTACTCAGAAGGATTTTCATCTTACCTCGGACTTGCGAGGCCGGTTCAGTGTGGATGGGTTTGCCATCCATGAACCAGATTAACTGGTCCGGCGTCCACAATAACCCGTACAGATGGTATTCAAGACTCAGATCGTCGCCTGCAACGAGTGAAGCTCCAGCTTGCGTGTGCTTACCTGTCCAATTGTGAAGAGTTATATTGACCTGACTTGGGTAATGGCCCTCATTCACATCGATTTCGAAGTGAACCGAAGTCGGAGAAGCAGCATCTAGCCAGAATGCGTTGTTTAGTCCGGGTGCGGTGTTATACCGGATTCTCGCCTCGAAGTACCCGAACTGCTGGCTGAAGTTGCGTGTCGAGATTGCCGCCGTCGTCCACGGAAATCCGCGAACTCGCTCTTCCTTTCTTGTAATCAAGTGACAGATGCCGTCGCTGAGGACAACATCTTCCGGGAGTCGCGTTGAAAGCAATCCCTGGCTTCCGTGCTCAGCGCTCACTGGATCGGTCCTCACCGCGCTCCACTTGGTAGCGTCCAGGGTGGTCCCGTCACACTCTTCGGAGAATGTCAGTTTCCATCTTCCGGCTGGAACATCCGCATTTAGAGTGAAGCCAATACATAGCATTGGAATCGCGATGAGTAGAGCTTTGCGCATCTGTACCTCCCGTCTCGTTCGCTATGCCGCAGTGGATCGTACGCCTGCGGCCAACCACGCGCCCACATAGCGGCTGAGCTTCCCATATGAATTATCGAAAGCAGTTACATCGCGACCAAGGAGGAGGGCCAGGATCATCGCATGTAGCCGATTCGTATAGACGCAGTCAACTTGGGAAAAACATGAGACAGCATCTTGAACCATGAGGTCACGAGCGTAGTACCACGCCGAATTAGCCAACCGCCATGAAGGGACACGGCCCGCAGCCTTTAGCAGACAGTAGACGGCGCCAGCATATGCTCTGTGCGGTGCTGAGACTATATCGCTCCAATCGACGGAGCCATTTGCAAATACCTGGGCCAATTCACACGGAGTGCTTGTTTCCTCCTGATCGCGTCGAAGAAAGTACATGTCACGCCCGTGACCCCGCGGAGCTATTGTATTCGCTGTCTCCATTGTTCCCCATAGTTGATGTGCCATGTCCGGCATCATCGAGGACTGGGTGACCCCTCCACCACGAAGTGCGTCGAGCGACTGCTGATCGCGAACGAGAATGTGACAGTTCGAATGCCGAGCGATTCTCTCAAGAGATCGACCTTGCGTCTCCTGAGAGGAATAGTGGAGCGACTGCGGCAGGAAGATAATTCGCGCGCGCGGAAACCAATCGACTAAAGCCTCACGGATGTCCTGGTGCTTAGGATAAAGATCCCCAAAATTGCCTCCTCCATGGCACAAAAGCGTGGTGTTCCTATCCACTTCTAGACTGGAGAGGTGCGGCATATTCATTACACAGTATCGCCGATGGATCGGCACCGTGTAATGTTGAAAGAATTGTTCCGTGCCCAGGTTGATCAGCAAATCGCCAATATTACTGTGCACGGGGTAATCGATGTAAAAGATCCGACTTTTTGGATCGAAAAGATCGAGGATGGCTTTCAACTGCAATTTGAGAGCCGAGAGCGAGCCGGCGGCATCCATTGCGCATATGCGTATCATTGGTGCGTGCCTCCGGTGAATCGTCCGGCATACGCTTTCTCAACAAACTTCTGGATCGCTTCAACGAAAACAGAAGTGTCAAATCTCTGAGAGTGCGCCCGGATGAACAGTGGATCAAATTCAGCTTCGATCTCTTCGAATCGCTGAATCCCATCTAAGACGGAGTCAGTCGTCTGTTCACGGAAGAAGACTCCTGTGGGATGGTCGACGCCAGCGCCTCGCACCGTCTCAAGCACGCCGCCATGGCCATACGCGATTACGGGCCTGCCAAACGACTGCGCCTCGACCGGCACAATTCCGAAGTCCTCGTCTGCCGCAAAGAGGAAGGCGCGACATCCGGCGTATAGAGCAGGTAAATCTTGATCTGCCACACGGCCAAGAAACTTGACCGTCGGCCCAGCCTTAGCCTTCAGACGTCGCTCTTCTCTTCCAGAGCCAGCAATGAGAAGGACGCGGCCGAGACGATTGCAGGCATCGATGATCAGATCTAAGCGCTTTGTATGAGTTAGACGTCCAACAGAGAGATAGTAGTCTCCGGTGTCTCGCGAGATATAGCCGGCGCTAGTATTTACAGGGGGGTGAATCACGGTGCTCTCTCTGCGGTAATAGGTGCTGATCCGTCGAGCAATGTAGTCCGAATTCGCAATGAAATGGTCTACGCGCTGCGCCGCCAAGAAGTCCCACTGGCGCAAATAGTGAGCCGTGAGGTGGAAGAAAGGCTTCGCCAAGGCGGACGTCTGCTCACCGAATGTTCTATAGAGGTCCCATGCATAGCGTGTAGGGGTATGACAGTAGCAAATATGAAGTGCATTTTGATCGACGATTACACCTTTCACAGCGCTGGCGTCGCAACTGATGACGACGTCGAACCCGCGCATGTCCAAGGACTCCACAGCAAGCGGAAATAGCGGCAGCAACGTACGATAAACCTGTCTGATGAACGGTACTCGCTGCAGGAAGGAGGTATGAACAGATTTGCCGCGGAGGTTTTCCGGCAAACTTTCCTCTTTGTAGAACAGCGTGAACAGCTCTGCCGTTGGAAAGATGGAAGCAAGAACGCTAACGACTTTCGACCCTCCGCCGCCGACCAAAAACCACGGATTTAGGATCGCTACCCGCACAATGTATCTCGCAACTCCGGACGTCATGTATCGCCTGGCGTAAAGTAGCTCCCGTCAGGCGGCGAAAAACTGACCAGGAAACCTGTCGAAGCGCGGACATTAATAGACTCGCCTGTTCGATAGATGCCTGTTAGGGGATTGTGTAGACGGCGGCCGCGGCTGCAGCGGAAGCTATGCCCGCCGCGCCCATGGTCGCCGTGTTTCTAGCGAAGCTAAAGGGAACATACAACACATCTCCGGGCAGCAGAGCGATGTCAGGTGATTTACCCTTCTGAAGATCGCCGACAGAAAGTTGCTGCTCGGAATGCGTCCCATTCGGTTCTGTTCGCAGCAGTTGCGCGTGGCTGAGTTTGGCCGACCTGGTCAAACCTCCCGCAATGGCGAGGGCCTGAAGAGCGGTCATCTTCGATTCGTTGTTGGCCATCACGTAGCCGCCTGGGCGATTGACGTCGCCAAGAACGTAGACGATGCCGGCTTTCGATACGATCACGGTATCGCCAGGATTGACCATCGTCTCTTCAGAGACAGCACGCTCGGCATTGTTCGAGAAGAAATAGCGGCTAGTGCTCTGCGAGTCTCCGTGCCGTTTGATTAGGATGTTGCGATCGGCATCCTCGTTCAATCCCCCGGCAAGTGCGAGAACGTCGAGGATTGAGCGAGGCGTCGCAATCGGGTATCCACCAGGCGTTTTCACCTCGCCCAATACTGAGACATTCTGAGTCGCGTATTGGTCGATTGAAACTGTAACTTCAGGGTGATTCATGTAATGCGCAGCGATAAGGCGGTCGTGAATGAGCTTAGCGGCGGCCGCAGGAGTAAGCCCACTGACTTTGACATTCCCTACTCCAACCACCGGGACCTCGCCTGCATCGGTTACATTGGGATGTTGGTCTTCCTCCGGCGTATCGGTCACATGGATGAACAACCGGTCTCCGGGGCCGATCAAAAGTGTCTCCGTCGTAGCCGCGAATCCGGAGCTGGCGAGAGACGTCAAAAGAAGAAAGCAAAGGATTAACTTACTCATAGATAACTCCATTTCATACAGTGGAAAGCGACCACATCAGCAGTAAGGTAACCGAAACTCCAGGAGTGGTAGCATCCGGCATATCCGAACGAAATTGACTCAGCTTTATCTGCGTTCATGCAACACGCCTTCCGGAGGGCTCTTTACTCGCTACTATGGATGGCCCGTAGTAACCGGAATATGACTTGCGCGTGTGCTTAACTGCATTCATAACGACGCCGATGTCCTGGTCAGGTCGGGCCTCCGCTTCCAGCAAACCGTAGCTGCGTTCCAAATCCTGCCGTTCAGTGAGATTGAATCTCGCGACTAACAGCGTGTAATCTGCCAGTGAGCTCAGAATGAGTGAATCCGTAACGGGCAATACCGGAGGCGCGTCCAAGAGTATCAAGTCGAACTGCTCGCGCCACGCTTCGATCAAGGATCGCATTGGGGCAGATCCAAGCAGTTCAGATGGATAAGCAGGGACCGGACCTGAGACAAGGACTCGCAGGGTCGGAAGTCTCTCGATTGGCACGATGCCCGGAAGGATATCCGAGACGGCTTCACCTGAAAGAAGCGAACTGAGTCCGATCTCCGCAGGCATATTCAGCATTTGGTGCAGCGTCGGCTGGCGCAGGTCGGCATCAACCAACAGGACTTTCTTCCCTTGCAGAGCAAGAGTGATCGCCAAATTTACAGCGAGTGTCGTCTTCCCCTCAGATGCGATAGAACTCGTTATGAGGACGACCTTCGGTGTTTTTTCGTCCCGGGGGTGCAGAAGCTGAGTGCGAAGTACGCGGAGCGCCTCAACATAATGAGATTGAGGCTGATCCAGTGCAATCAAGCTGCTTCGATTGAGTCTCGGTTGTTTCGTAACGTAATATGGAAGGATGCCGAAAGTTGCATGCCCAGTTTTTGACTCAATTTCCATGAAGTCATGGATTTTATGGTCCCGAAGATCCATCACGAGGGCCGCACCGCAGCCGAAGAACAGCCCGAAGATAATTGAACCTGCCAGATAAAGCGGCACATTCGGTTTAGCCGGCCTCGATGGAATTCGTGCAGGATCCACGACAGTGAAGTTGGACGGCCGCATTCCCTCCAGTACTCCGGCTTCCTTGAGATGGCTTAGAAGGGTTTCGTAAAGAGTTCGGCTCTGGTCTGCCTCCTGGCGTGCAATTGCGTATTCCATTGCCTTGCCACTCAAGCCATCTGCCTGTTGCTTTTGGTCGTCAAAGACCTTGCGGGCACTATCTTCGACCGTCTGGGCAACCTCGAAATCATTTCTGGCGCGCGCTGCCACGCGGCCGACTTCGGATTTGATAGCCACATCGAGGGCGGCCAGATTTGCCCGGACTTCATCCAGCTTTGGATAGGCTGGGCCGAATTTTGCCGAGAGTTCGTCCAACTGACCTTGTAGAGTTGCCTGCTGCAGTCGAAGACTCTGGATCAGGGAAAGCGAGCTGGCAACTCCGGAGGATGATCCCGTCAGCGTCGTGTTCCCCGCGAGCCCCGATATCAACTCTGGATCGCCAGACTGAACGGCCTGATACACGGCTCCTTTGAGAATCCGATTGGACTGTGCCTGGGTCAGCGCTGTTGTCGCCTGCTGTAGGCGATCGAGGGCGCTGCTGTACATGCCGGAACCCTGCGACGTTTTATCGTCGAGCTGGGTTCCCGCGCCCAGGGAAACAATGTCAGAATCGCGTTGCAATTCCACCACCTTTGCCTGCAAGTCGTCGCTCTGTTGTCGCAGATCGGTCATTTGTCCACTTAGCCATTGAGAGGCTTGCGACGTAGCGTTGAAACGAGTTTCGAAACCGTAGTCGGAGAGCCCCTGAATCAGGTTATTGACCACGGCGGCAGCGATCTTGGGGTCTGAATTGTAGTAGCTGATTTCGATAAGACGAGTACCCGATACCGGTTCGACCTTTAGGTTCTGAGAGAACACAAGTGACGCATGGGTGCGGCGCGCCGGCGCTTCCTCGAGGGAAGCATGATCGGGGTCACGAGGGCCTGCTGCCTCAAGATGGCTCTTAATCCAGCCCATCAAGCTGAACTTCGGTTTGAAATCCTGAGTTGCCTCCAGGTTCAGATCCTTGATGGCCCTCAGCGCCAGGGTGTCGGACTCAAGAATCTTCGCCTGCGTCTGGATTGTAATGTTGCCATCCAGCGCATCGGAAGTTGCAGCAGGATCTCCCATCATGCTGGAGAGCCCGAGGCCGTCGACTGACTCTTTTTGAACTTCAACTCGCGCCGATGACTCAAAACGTCGGGGACCGAAGACGCTGGCAAGTGTCCCGAGGGTCAAGGCGAGGGTAATTATCCCAAAGACGATCGCGCGTCTCCGCACCAGTATTTTCCACAGATCAGCGATTGTGAGCTCTTGACTGCTGTTATTGGCGGAAGGCCTAAGACCGGATTCTGCAAGCGATTTCAAGGTGTCCTCGATCTGAAACTAAATAAAGAGCGCGACTGAGTGGCGGTACCACATAGTACCATTCCAAAACTATTCGATTCGTTTACCACTTGTCTGTGTGACTTAAGTTGAGGTCGTATTCCACCGATGGGTTAGAGTTGCATCATTTCCGGTGCACACAGTATCTGTGCGACCCGGAGGAATCAGGTTCCGGTTCCTTTGAGGACCACCCCCAACGTGCGAACCAAGATTTTAATGTCCAGCCAGATGGACCAATCCCTGACGTATTTGCTATCTAGACTTACGTACCTCTCAAAAGAGGGATCCTGGCGCGCCTCAACTTGCCAAAGACCAGTCATGCCGGGAACTGCATCTAGCCGTCGCAGGTGGTCGGTCTTGTATTGTGCTACCTCCGATCTGATGGAAGGTCGCGGCCCGACTAGGCTCATGTCCCCGTTCAGCACGTTCCACAGTTGAGGCAATTCATCTAGCGAGTATTTTCTCAAGCACGCCCCGACCGACGTGACTCTTGGATCCTTCGCAATCTTGAACAATATCTCGTTCCGCTCGTTGAGATGCGCGAGCCGCTCCTGCGCAGAATCAGCGTATTCAATCATTGAACGAAACTTGTAACAGTAGAATGTCGCCCCTTTGTAGCCAACGCGTTTGCTTCTGTACAACACGGGGCCCGAGGACTCAAGTTTGATGAGGACGGCGATAATTACAAACAGGGGGGATAAAACGATAATTCCCAAGCTTCCCAATGCAACATCAACAACCCTCTTCAGCAAGTTAGATACTGCATGATTTTCACGGCGATGGATCACAATGGTCGGCAGATTCCCGAGATACTCGATATCGGACCGGCCCCTTAGAGTTTCTGACAGACTCGGAATTAAACGCACATCGATTCCTGAGGCCTGCGCCCGGGCCAGAACGCTAGAGATAACGTTAGGCATGGCTGGCCGGTGAGAGAAGATGATCTCGTCAACAAACATCGACTTCGCTAGTGCGACCACATTCTCGACGCCTCCTGCTATCGGACTGTCCCCGCTCGCAATTGCATCTTCTGTGTCCTCACGTAAGGCGACAAATCCCTTAGGTCGAAACCCTAAGCAGGGCATGGAGGAGAGATAGCCCGCTACGGCGCGCCCAGTCGGATTGGCTCCGACGATCAGAACATTTCTTCTGGCGACATCTTGCAGGAAGTTAATATCCTGATATCTGCGCCAGAGAATTCGGCTCAAGAAGAGTGCGCCGCTGGTCAATAGAACTTCTAGAAGCGTGGCCAGTGAAGTCGTTGTGACCAGAGAACCCAAGGCGCCGGCGACTCCATATGCAGAGAGAGAGACAGACAGCGTGACCAGCACCAGCTCGGAAGATATGGTGCGGAGATACTCGGTTGGATGCAATTCAAAAATACCTGATAGCGCCGTGACGCAGCCGGCGAACACAATCGTTGCTATGCAGGAGAATAAAGGTGTCCGGAGGCTCGCAGAGTCTGTAAGTCCTGACAACAGCGGTAAAAGGTGCCGTTCTGGCGCAAGGATGGTCACCGAACCACAGCAGAGAGCAATCGCGAAGTCGAGGATGCGCCGCGCGGCTCTTGAGGAGATCAGGTAAGGGCGTGGAAGTTGGGATTCGGAATCTACTACAGATAATCGTAACGGGGGCCGCGATCGGACGATAGGGTTCTCTTTCCTCGATAAGTCAGGTGACTTGGGCGGGCTAGCGGACTCGCTTGGCTGTCCTAGATCCACAAGTGTCGGGACACCGTCTGTGAAGTTACGAAACCGCGAAGGCGACGGAAGAGAAACCCCTCCGGCGGTCCTGCGAATATCGTCAACAGTTGCGTTCAGTGAGGTCAATTCCTTGTGGGAACAGCAAACCTCGATGGGGTCGCGGTTCTCGAGGTTCACGAGGACCTCCATGTGTGGCCAAGCCCTTGTGCAAGAATCTGCTCTGCGAACAGGACATTGCCGAGGAGATATCTTCTCCAAAGCCGCTTTGGCTCCACGCATAGCCGGTAGAACCACTCAAAGCCGATATTCTGGATCCACATTGGCGGTCGATGAAAGAATCCGGCTAGGACATCAAAGGCTGCACCGTTTCCCATGATGACGTTGACCGGAAGGCCAGAACAAAATTGCTTAATCCATTTTTCCTGACGCGGCACCCCCAAGCATACAAAGAGAAAGTTAGGCCGGGCTTCCATGATTCGACTTCGCACGCCCGATACAACCAAAGGGTCAAACTCGCGTCCAACTGGCGGCCTATCGATACCAACGATCTTAAGGTGAGGAAACTTCTTCAATAGAAAGGTGGCTGCTCCTTCAGCCGCCTTTTCCATCCCCCCAAACAGATATACCGTTCGACCTGTCTCCGCTGCGAGGCCACAGAGTTCGACCATCAGGTCTATGCCGGTAACCCGCTCGGGCAGTTTCGCGCCGAGAACACGCGCCGCCAACAAGAGAGACACTCCATCCGCGACGTTCAGATCAGCACTTTGGAGAAATGACGCCAGATCAGGATCCTTTTCCGCGAGATTCACGAATTGCGCGTTCGCGCCTGTGACGATGAACTGGTCTCTGCTTTGGGCGGCAAGGTGTTCGGACACGCGGCAGACCGCGCCGGAGATGGTCACGGGGTCAATCGGGACCACTCCGATCTTCACGCGGCCTGTTGTTTCTGCACGCGCTCTTTCGTGGCCGTAATTGTTGACACACTCGGCCGGCTTCCAATTTGCGGGCTTTGCTGGAAGGCGGCCTTCGTTCACCGCTATGGACGGCATGTTCCGACGAACGACGCGATGTGTTAGTTCCCTTGGACGGCCCACCGTCAGCGAGCTACATTTCTGGAGATCGCCCCGGTCGGTCACACCGTTTATGGGGTTGTCATTGAAAACAGTGACTTGCTTTCTGAGCACCCCGTACTGTGCGCAGGCTTTCGAATCGCAGGAGAGGCGCCTGTTGCAACCGATCCAGGGTGATGTAAGGGTTTCTATCTGTGCTGCCACTGTTTCGCTCCTGCCAAATCTAAAAGGTCAAGCAATATAGAGCGACAATAGCGCGCGGTATGGTACTAGTCAGTACCACAAATGATGTAGGATTACTTCAGGCAGGCGGAAAGGTTACGTTGAGGTCCCAGTTACGAGTTAAATGCGCTTCTGGCTGGCGTTTCCGATAGCCATAGTTAAGCAACTGACCATGAACGTAGGAGCAGGTTTGGGGCAGGTCTCTTGGGGTGAGTCACGAGGTGTCGTCTTCAATGCCGCGGCTCGACTCGGCCCACCGAGTTTGCGTACTTCAGGGCTTGAAGTCTTTCGACCCAGGTTGGCGCGCACGCTTACAGTTGGCAAACATTCACAGTTCCACATCCGTCCTACTAGTCTTCAGGAGAATCAGCATGTTGAGACGAGCCGGTGACGAGCCAGATGCTCCTGGGGGGAGCTGCGGCGGACACCTGCACCCTATGTCGACTCAATGGGTGGTGACTTTTCATTTCCAGCGGCGACGAAGCCCTAGGAGCTAATCGCTCCGAGTCGCTCAATGCACGGTCACGGATATCCGCCGGAGAGGGGAGCTACGAAGTGGCTTTGGCCCGGACGTTCGAAACCACGGGCTCAGTCGTCGGGCAGTATGGGATAAGCATCGAGGAAACATCTAACTGCGCTTTTGGCGTGCGTTTGTACGAGCTTAGAATTCCACGAATCGCGCATCCCGACGGACGCCATCATCTGAGGCAAGTGTATTACCAGAGCTACGAAGTGCTTTGCGGCCTGACTGGTGTCCAAGGGTCTAGCTGAGTGTTCACGCCGATCCGCGGTATGGTGCGCCAAAACCCCCGAGACAAGTTCGGTGCGGTTTGCATACCATTTCTCAAAATAGAGAGATCCGATTTGGGGCTGGTTGAATGCCTCTGACAAAACGACCCGGGTGAGAGAGCCCGTCACCCGTGACAGCACCTGGTTAATCAACGCAAGGCCGATGACTTCAAGCCTTTCTCGCAATGACGTAGACTCACGGGTGAACGAAACTACTTCTGTCAATCCTTCTTCGTCCGCCTGCAACACAATTCGGATGACGGCGAGCAAGATATCGTGTTTACTAGAAAACCTCGAATAGATATCTCTTTTAGAGACACGTGCGCGTCGCGCAATCTCATCGGTTGTGGCATCCTGAAACGAGTACTCCGAGAACACGTCCAGAGCGGCAGCTGCGATTCGATCGAAGCGCTCGTCCGCATCGACGGGCTCGGGGTCCGTGGGCTTAGGTTTCATATAGTCACGCCTGTCGCCAAGGTGGGATAAAGCGAACCAAATAAACCGGCACGGATAGGAGCGCGCTTCGGGCCGAATCTTAAGACTTGAGATGACACTAGGTTTCGAGTCTAGCGGATATCGAACTCCCGGTCGAGAGGTCAATTAATCTGGAGGTACCTCGAAAGTGATGCTTGTCCGGATTTCCTCTCTGTACTTACCAGTACCTGCCAGCGCACAGTCCGGGGCCTGACGGGTTGCGGTCCAGACAACGCAAGGTTCTGGCACGCGATCAGATTCCTAAACTCCTGAAACAAGTGTCCATCCCACCAGCCCCTGGCGTCTTCCTCCTCCATAAGCGAAAGGGCCACGGCGGAGGGCATCGCTGAGCGGTAAGGGCGGTCCGTAGTCAGGGAATCATGAACGTCCACCACCGCCATGATTCGAGCAGTAAAGGGAATAGCCTCGCCCTTCAAGCCATCATGGATAGCCGCTCCGATCCAGTTTTTCGTGATGGTGACGAATAATCGGTAGCACCGAGGCGAATGACTTCAGGGGTCGACAGATTCTTTCGCCCACGACAGGGCGCCGCTTCACAATCTCGAATTCGTCGGACCTTAGAAATCCAGGCTTCAGCAAGATGGACTCGGGCACAGCAAGCTTACCGATATCATGGATCATTCCGGCCCTTCGCAGTGCTGTGGATTCTTCCTCTGGAAGATGCAGCGCGCTTGCGAGGTCGACGGCGTACTTCGACAGGCGTTGACAATGCCCTCTGGTATAGGGATCTTTTGCCTCGATACTTGCTGGCAAGGCTGAAGAGAACGGAATCCGCGCTTCTCGAGCTCATCGGTAAAATGCATGAGCCGCAGGAGCGAACGAACTCGTGCCCGTAGTTCCTCGCTGGGGAATGGCTTGTGCAAGTAGTCACCCGCGCCACATTCAATTCTCTGGAGCCGATTACCATGCTCGCGGAGGCCGGTGATCAAAACGACCGGGATCAGGCGGGTTTGGCATCCATCTCGATCATGTGGCAGACGTCAAATCCGGTACGGCCCGGCATCCTCACATCCAGGAGAACCAAGTCTGCGTGCTGGCTCGCGAGCAGTTCGGCGGCTTCGTTACCATCTTTGGCGAGCAGAACCTCATGCCCCTCGCGTCGCAGCAGGTTCTCTAACAGTCTTCGATTTGCCTCTTCGTCGTCTGCGACCAGAATCGTGCTAGGCAGCATCTTTCCTTCTTTTGCTGTCAATTAAATTGTGCTTGAGTCCAGCACACCGCGCACCTTGCGTGCTAGTTCAATGCGGCTAACTGGTTTTTGAAGGAAGTTAGTTTGCTCCGAGAGCACTCGCTCGGCAATGGTCGAGTCGTTTGGATATCCCGACATATACAGAACCCGGAGCGTGGGTCGTGCCTTCACAAGGCGGTCTGCGAGTTCGTGGCCGCCTATGCTGGGCATGACGACATCGGTTACCAGGAGGTCGATGGGGCCTGCATGGGCGGCGACCACACGCAGAGCATCTTCTCCATTCTCAGCTGTAAATACTGTGTACCCTAATTTTTGAAGGGTTCCGCAAGCAAGACTCCGCAGACTGGTTTCGTCTTCGACGAGAAGGATCGTCTCGGTGCCCCGGGTCGCATCCACCGAAAGGGGTTTGACGGATACAAATGCAGCACCTTCGAGTCGCGGCAGGTAGACCTTGAAGGTTGCGCCCAACCCTGGCTCGCTATACGCATGGACGAACCCGCCGCTTTGGTTCACGATCCCATGCACTGTCCCCAGACCAAGCCCTGTCCCTTTTCCCACTTCCTTGGTAGTGAAGAACGGCTCGAACATTCGGGTCATCACTTCGGGGGTGATCCCACAGCCCGTATCACTTACCTCCAGCAGGACGTATGGTCCGGGCTTCGCAGTCAAGCGTTGTTGCATGTACAGCTCATCTAACTCCACGTCACGGGTTTCGAGGGTCATCCGGCCGCCTCCCGGCATCGCATCGCGGGCGTTGACAGCAAGATTCATGATGATCTGCTCAATCTGTCCTGCATCGGCCCGAACTTTCCCGACCGACTTCAGCACGGTGCGAATCTCGATGTTCTCTGGTACTATTCTGCGCAACATTTTCTTGAAGTCTCCGACCAGCGCACTCAGCGAAAGCACCTTGGGCTGAAGCACCTGCTGTCGACTGAAAGCAAGAAGCTGTCTCGTCAGGTCGGCGGCTCGCTCGGCGGCAATTAGCACTTCATTCGCGTGTTCCCGCAGCTTGGAGTCGCCCGGCAGATCGGACTGGATAATCTCAACATAGCCGATGATGATCCCCAGCAGGTTGTTGAAGTCGTGCGCTACACCGCCGGCCAACTGTCCAATGCTTTCCAGCTTCATCCTCTGTTCCAGTTGCACGCGAAGCTTGACCTGTTCCTCCTCCGCTTGCTTAAGTTCTGAGATATCCGACCATGCTCCAACCACCTCGCGAGGTTCCCCGGCGTCGTCGTGAATCAGCCGAAGTTGGGCACGAGTCCAACGGTAGCTGCCATCTTCGTGGCGAAACCGGTATTCATGCGTGCTTTGCCCGCGTGCGAGCAGATCGGCGACGACCTGGGCCTCCACGCTCTCCAAATCCTCCGGATGGACATTGGAATCCCACCACCCGGGCTCAACAGCTACTTCTGGCGGATACCCCAAGATCTCCCGCAGATTATCGCTGATCCAGCTAATTCTGCACGGCGTTTCTCTGACGACTGGCAGCGTGAACAGGACAGTAGGATTGCAAGTGACGATCTGGCGGAGCCGCTCCTGAGTTTGGCGGAAATCGCCCTCCAACTGCCTGCGCTGGGTGATATCGAGGAACGCGATCACGGTCCCCGTCAGCCTGCCATCGCTGTAGATCGGGTTAGCCCAAAACTCTACAGGAAAAGACGATCTGTCGGCGCGCCAGAAGATTTCGTCGTCCACATGGCTGCCGCGATCTCCACGTAACACACCGCGAATTCTGCACTCCGCCGCCATATATGACGTTCCGTCAGGTCGGGTGTGGTGGGTCAGTTCGTGCATATTCTGACCCAGCAGCTCGTTGGCGTCTTTGTAGCCAAGCAACCGCGCGCACTCGGAGTTGGCGAATGTGCATCTCCCTTCAAGGTCAATCCCGTAAATTGCCTCGCTCATGGAGTTGAGCACAAGCCGAATGTGTTCCTCGCGCTCACGCAGAATGTATGTTGCGCGGAAGCGTTCGAGGCCAAGCGAGAGTTTGTTGGCAACCGCGCCAACGACGTTGGTGGTTGCCGCACTGAAGGGACGGCAGCTGTTAGCTGCCAACACTCCAATTAGGCGATCCCCCATCAGAATGGGGTAAGCGGCTGCGGCGACAAGCCGGTTGCGCTTCGCCCATTCTTTTCTGTCGCCAGCTAGAGTGCTGACGAAGTCGTTTGTCAGGTAGGGCACCCGCTCTTGAGCTACTCTGCCGATCGCACCCTCTCCAAACGGAATACGCTTAATGGAATCCGGTCGTCCCGTATCCACTCCGGCAACCACATTCAGTTCCAAGACCTGTTCGCCATCTTTGCAAGTCCAGACCGCGGCGCTGGTGGCATCTAGATTGCGGACTAGCGCCTGCGCGCAGCGTTCGAGCATCTCGGTCTGGGTGTCGCTTTGGGTCAACGCAGTGTGCACTTCGGAAACCAGTGTTGCCTGGCGCACCCGCTCGCCGAGAGTGTTCTCCACTTCTTCTCGACATGCGATCTCGCGCTCCAGACACGCTGCCTGGCGCAGTACTTCGCAGGACAGGCTTCCATTTTGGTAGATCCGGCCCACCTGCGCCGCAAGAATCGTCGCCAGGCGCTCATCCTCTTCGCTGAACTCATCCAGCCCCAGCTTGTTGATCAGACCAACGTAACCATAGATCTTGGTCGGCGAGACGATGGGCACCCCCAGCCACGCATGGATGGGGGGATGCTGTGCGGAAAATCCCAGAGCCTTGGGATCGCCTCCGGGATTGCGGAGCCGGAGACTGCGGCGATCGCGCAGAATGGACTTCAGAGGCGCGGCCCCCGGCTTAGGTGCGGCAATACCTGCGGAAGCCTGATCCGCGATGCCGCTTATGAACTGGGATTTGAACCCCTTACCGTCCGTGGCCAGAATTCCAGTGATGGAATAGCGCGCTCCGAAAATCTGCCGCGCAGCGTGGCCAAACGTCTCAATCAGCTTGCCCATATCTGTTTCGGATGCAAGCTGCATATCCAATTCAAGTAGCGCCGAGAGACGCTCGTTCTTCGCTGTCAGGTCTTCGGTCTTTTGCGATAGCTTGTCGATCAGCAAGTCACGGTGCTCCCGCTCAAACCCTTGTAGGGAAACCGGCGGCGCGGTTTTTGGACGGTTGACCCCCAGGGCTGCTTCCACGGCCTTCAGGACCATTTCTCCTCGCGCAGGCTTGGTGATGACCTGCGAGACCCCGCATTTGCTGGCAAGGGCTTTCGCCTGCTGCTCGTGATAGTGTGCGGTCCAGAAAATCACAGGGGTCTGCGCGAGCGCCGGGTCGGAACGAAGTTGCCGAACCAGCTCGTATCCGTCCATGGTTGGCATCAGAATATCGGCGATAACCAGGTCCGGCTGCTCAGCTTTGGCGACGGCCAGCGCCTCGGCGCCATCGGCTGCCTGCAGCAGATGGTGGCCGCGGCGGCCGAGCAATGTTGCCAGCAATGTACGGTTTTCCGGTCGATCATCGACAATCAGTAGCTTCGCCATCTTGATTACGCTCTTTCCGAATGCGAATCCTGATATCGAAATACCGGGCCGCATTCAGAGCTTGAGGTCAATCCCAGAGGACCGTTGCTCGGTAACTCGACCCGCCGTCT
Organism: uncultured Acidobacteriaceae bacterium; assembly: GCA_963764735.1. GTDB lineage: Bacteria > Acidobacteriota > Terriglobia > Terriglobales > Acidobacteriaceae > Edaphobacter. The sequence goes on along the minus strand of CAVXTS010000002.1, from coordinate 885,924 downwards.
CCGGAGGTATTGCAGCACCAGCGCTCTGTCAGTGGTTCGAATACGGCATCCGTGACAGCCATGGATACAGATTCAGTGTTGGTGCACCGCCTGTAATAGACAATCAACCCAAAGTCGCAGGCCGTCCTGTGACGTTAATCACAGTAACTATGTGAGGGTGATGATAGCCCGGCGGCCGGACCCGACAATCAGGATTACAGCTAAAGTGGTACTGATCAGTACCGCACAATTCCATAGACTTATACCAATGGATGGCTGCGCAAGGGGTGCCGTGGTTAGGAACCGAGCTGTTATCACGGATGTTGCGGTGCTGGTCTCGGTCTTTCTTGCGGGCCTCTACATCACATATGCATTCGACCTCTTCCCGACCACCCGTGACGCCAACACGCATCAAAGGACCATCGATCTCGATGAGGCATTGCTTCTTGCCGTAATCATGGCTCTGGGGCTTGTGGCTTTCGCCGCGCGACGGTACAGAGAGAGCATTCGGGCCGGCGAAGCGCTCCAGTTCAAGACCGCGCTGCTGGAGGCCGAAACGGAAACGACACTTGACGCCATCCTCGCCGTCGACGAAAAAGACCACATCGTCCTGGTGAACAAACAATTCATGCTCTGCTTCGGAATGCCGGAAGAATTGGTCAGTAGGCGGGATGATGCACTCGTCCGGGCGTACGTGACCAATAGCGTGGAGGATCCGGAAGGCTTTCGGAAGAGGGTCGAGCAACTCTACCGCAATCGGACTGAAAAGAGCAGGGACGAGCTCAGATTAAAGGACGGCACGATCCTTGATCGATATTCTGCACCCTTGGTTGATTCGCAAAACCGATACCGAGGCAGAATCTGGTACTTCCGCGATATAACGGACCGCCGATCCGCCGAAGCGAAGATCGAATTTCTTGCGCATCACGATGCGCTGACGGGATTGCCCAATCGGGTTCACCTGCAGGACCGCCTGGATAATGCGTTGGCAAATGCGCGCCGGAGAAATGAAAAGGTCGCATTGCTATTTCTCGATCTGGACCATTTCAAGATCATCAATGATACGTTTGGACACTCAATTGGCGATCTCGTGCTAAAAGAAGTTGCGGAACGGCTAAGAGGATGTTCCCGGGAGCAGGATACGTTGGCGCGGGTCGGAGGCGAAGAGTTCGTCACCCTGCTCAACAACATAAAGGACGTCGCCGATGCCGTAGTTGCAGCAGAGCGGATAGCCGGCGCATTGAAACCAAGCTTCGACATCCAGGGGCAATCGCTCACAATAGGTTGCAGTATGGGCATCAGCATGTTCCCTGACCACGGCGCGGACGGCGCAGTCTTGATGAAAAATGCAGATGCAGCCATGTATTCGGCGAAAGCGAGCGGGCGCGGCAACGTACGATTCTTCACGGATGACATGAATGCCCAGATGGCCGAACGGCTGACCATGGACAGGAATTTGCGTCGTGCGCTCGACCGAGAGGAATTCTTTCTTGTCTATCAGCCACAGATCGAGATTGAGACACAGAGGATCGTTGGATTTGAGGCTCTGATTCGATGGCAACACCCGGAGATGGGCCTTGTGGCACCGGACAGGTTCATACCTGTTGCAGAGAGCAACGGATTGATCCTTCCAATCGGCGAGTGGGTCTTGAGAACTGCTTGCGCCCAAGCGAAGAAGTGGCGGGACGACGGTCTTCCGACGATAACGATGGCGGTGAACGTGTCTGCCGTTCAGTTTCGCCAAGACAACTTTCGCACTCTCATCGGTAGAGTCCTCGATGAAACCGGTCTCTCCCCGAGGTATCTCGAACTTGAACTGACGGAAAGTTTACTATTGTCCAATGCAAACGGCGTATTTGCGGCACTCCAGGGCCTAAAAGACATGGGGGTGCAGCTGGCCATTGATGACTTTGGGACTGGCTATTCCAGCCTTGTCTATTTAAAGCAGTTCCCGGTGGGCAAACTCAAGATCGACCGCGCCTTCATTCGGGATCTTGTTGCGGATTCTGATGACGCAGCTATTACAGTCGCTATTATCAGTATGGCGAAGAGCCTGAACCTCAAAGTAATTGCCGAAGGCGTCGAAACCGAAACCCAGATGTCCTTCCTTCGAAAGCATGGTTGCGATGAAAGCCAAGGATGCTACTTCAGTAAGCCCGTATCGGCCGATGAAGCCGCGATCGTGCTGCAAGGCAACCGGATCGCTCCTGTATCACCGGTTGGCTGGCCGATACTTCCGACTTACCCTCCACTTGTCGCAATTAGGTGAGGGCCCGACAAATCGTTTGTTGGGAGGGAATTAACAACTTGGCGACGAGCGAATAGACACGCTGAGGAACGACTGGTCTTCATTCATATCTGAGATACATGATACGCGGTATCTCCGTTGCCGGGTGTCTACTCGGCGGGCCAGGGGATAGGGCCTACGGATGGCGAGCAAGCAGACGGTTAAGTTGTACTGGGTATTCACAGACGACCACGAGGACGACTGGTTTGTTTTTCGCCAACAGCGTGCGGCAGGCGCGATCGTCTCATGAGCACTACGAGGGCTACGGTGCTGGAGACGCCTACTCCAGCCCGGTCTCGATGCCATGATACACGATGCCGCCGCGGCCGGTTCGACGTCGTGATGGTCTGGGCCTTCGACCGGGTCGCCAGGTCAGTGAAACACTTCCTTGTCGGTCCACTGGGTCGGGCGGTTGTCGTGATCATCGGCGCCATCGCTGAACTCGAACGCAACCCTATGATCGAGCATGTGCGCGCCGGCATGCGGCGGGCCAAGCTCGAGGGGCGACATATCGGACGGAAGGCACTGGTTCTCGATCGAACCGCCATCCTCCGCGGCCGGCAGAATGGCCAGAGCCTGGGAAAACTGGCGAAAGCCCACGTAGTCAGTCGCACCACCATCCATCGGGTGCTGGGCGAGCAAATCCGGCCCGTTACAAAAGGGGTGGAAAAACCCGCCGCGTAAACCCCACGGAATCAGGGCCGGATCTCACTGATCCGGCTGTTCCACAAAGTGTGGGTTAAGAAACAGGGAAGAAGCCTCGTATGACCCAGAGACTTGTAGAGCAGCGATCCAATATCCTCAGAATCGATATCCGATTGAGAACTGCAATTGGCGACCGGCTGAAGCGGAGGTGGGCTGCATGAATCGAGATGCGCCGGTGATGGGATCGACTGAGTTGATGGACCCGATGTAGCCGGAGAAGTTGGGGTGGTTGAGGACGTTGAAGGAAGACACGCCGATGGAAATTACCTTGCCGTCGTCGTCCTTCGCTTTTGTGAGCTTGAATTCATGCTCCCACTGAAGATCTATATCGGAGGTGTCGTTGGCCTGCATACTGTTGCGGCCGACACCGGCAGGGCGACCTCGCGATCCGATCCGAAGCCCATACCATCACGACGTCGAATTGGCCCCGGCGGGCACCGGCCGGCGGGCCTTCGCCCCGGAGATCATGTCGGTGTACTCGACGACCTGAACGCGACCGAGGTCACCTACTCGGACATGAAGAACGCACAGAAGGGCCTACGAAGACCAGAAGATCGAGCACTTCCCCGACGGCGCCAGCATCATGATCGCGACTGAGGCCGCCGCTGAGGACATCAATCTCCAGTTCTGCAACCTCGTTGTGAACCACGACATGCCGTGGGACGCTGGCACTTGCGATCTTGACTGCCTACGTCTCGCAAACTGGCGGCGGTGCGATCTATACAGCGAAGCAGGTCCGGGGACAGCCGGAGTGGACCTTGAATGAGCGGTACGACATCGAGACGAGGATCTCCGATGCAGACAGGGCGGAGTGGCAGAATCCAGCCGAGCAGAAGGTGATGCTGCAAGCTGGCGGTGCGGGAATCGGTCTATTCGCTGGTAGTGAGAAGGCCACACGATGCATTTCTATGTAGTCTCGATGGGGTAGTTGACGCCGTTGTTGTCGAACTGGGTAGGGGCGCGCCCTGTTCAAGATAAGACCGGTCTCGCTGGCAGGTACGACTTCCGGCTGCAGAGGTCTGCCGTGGGGGACCGTCCGCACAACCTGATGCGTCGGACCTGAGGCCTTCTATCCCTTCTGCGTTGGAAGACCTTGGGTTGAAGCTGGAGCCGGCCAAGGGTCAGGCGGAGAGGTTGGTGATCGACCACGTGGAGCGCCCGACGGCGAACTAGGGGTTGTCGAGCTTCCTTTAAGAGGCGTCTTCGCCAAGTTCACCCAGCCCGGAAACGCCAACTCGAATTTGCTCGAGGCGAGACTTTAGGGGTAGTTCGGATTACTTCCGAATTGGCGGTGACTCGTGAGCCAAAACCCTTTACTGGATCATCTGCTATAGATACCCAGCCAATGCGGTTCTTTGCGACGGGTATCCCGGAGGAAAGAGATCGAGATAGTCGGGTACATCCGATTGACCCGGAGCCACCTTAGCCTTCCTGAGTAGCCGCATGCTTGTGGTGGATACCGCAGCATCCTGGCCCGGATACGCGAGAAAGGCTACTTGGCTTGGTCCGGATTGAGGACCATACTGGATTTGTAGTACAAACTGGTCCGTCGCCGGGTTTGAGCAAACCATGGATGACAAAGCCGATTCCGTTGAGACCTCCCGCTTCCTCGCGGGAGCAGACCATTGGAATCGAAAGAAGCAAGCAAATTTAAGCAGAAGGAGCCTCGATGAGCCGGTTGTTGCCGTCCGTCATTCTTATTGCGACTGCGATCTGCTCCACTGCCCTGGCGCAGGACACCCGCAACGTCACCGAGCCGAAGATCCCACCCGCCTGTACCAAGCTCGATGCCAGCCTTACCTCGGTCTTCGACGGGCAGTTCAACACCCTCGCCCCGGCCGACGAGTCCAAACTCGACACCGACCGCATCCAGAAGGCGATTGACTCCTGCGGCAGAGGCAAGGCTGTTGTGCTCCAGGTGCATGGCAGCGCAAATGCGTTCCTCAGCGGCCCGCTGCAGCTTCGCGAGAGCGTCACCCTTGTGGTCGACAAAGGTGCGACCCTCTTCCAGACGCTTGACCAGTCTTTGCTGGGGCCACCCCTTATCAGCGTCACCGACGTCTCCGGCGCCGGCGTGATGGGCGACGGCACCATCGACGGTCGCGGCGGCGAAAAGTACATCGGTAAGACCATCAGAGCGTGGGACCACGCCGGCGGGCCGCTCTCCCGCCTCATCGTCTGCAACCACGCGGACAACTTCACGCTCTACCGCATCACGCTCAAGAACTCCCCCAACTTTCACGTTGTTTATAACGGCGGCGACGGCTTCACCGTCTGGGGAGTCAAGATCGACACGCAGCAACGTGGGTCCCCCAACACCGATGGTATCGATCCCGGCAAAGGCGCGAAGAACATCACCATCACACACAGCTATATCCGCGCGGGGGACGACAACGTAGCCATCAAGGGAGGCGGTCCCGGTGAACTCACCAACATGACCGTCAGCCACGACCACTTCTACTGGGGCCACGGTATGTCCATCGGGTCCGAGACCAACGGTGGCGTCAGCAAGCTGCGCGTCTTCGATCTCTCGCTCGACGGCCCCGACTCCGGCATCCGCATTAAGAGCATGGGCACGCGCGGCGGCCTGGTCCACGACGTGGTTTACAGTGATATCTGTATCCGCAACGCCGTCAAACGCCCCATCGACATCACCATGGCCTATGCTTCGAATGGTCCAGTCAAAGGCCCGTCGCCGCCGACTTTCCGCGAAGTCACTCTGCGTAACGTGCGCGTCTCGGGTGGCGGCGGCATCCTCTTCGACGGCTACGACCACGACCATCGCGTTCAGATCACCCTCGACGGCGTCTGGCTGACCGACGCGGCCAACTCGCCCACGCCTTACACCTACAAGTTCGACTACGCGGACATCACCTACGGCGCGGGCGGCAGCAATCTCCAGCTACCCACGCCGGCCACCGACGTCACCATCACCGGCAAACCCACCGAGAGCAAACCCGACAGCTGCGCGGACATGTTCGCACCCTTCCCGCAGCAATAACCGGCGTCATTAACCCGGAGCGGTTGATATGAACTCTACAAAGACCGCAACCGCTCTTATGTCGCTGGCTCTCGCGAGCAGCTCTGCTGTTCCCGCGCAAGCACTTTTGTGGGCTCATCGATTCACAAGACGCAACTATTACGGTCTCGCCAGCGCCGACCACTCGCTGGTTGTGGAGGAGGTACTCCTACCATGGTCGCACCAGCCGACTCCGACAGCAGTACTGCAATCTTCACCAGCGGGTATTCCTCCTCAAGTTTCAACACCGCGTCCATCAGAGGAGAGATGATCATCCGGTAGTTTTGGCTCCGGACGGCATTTTGGCGAAGCACAGCTTGGCTCAAGGATTGGGTTTAGCGCTGCGAAGAGTTTCGCCGCTCTTTCAGCCGCGAACGCACCGCGGAGAACAACGCTCCCGCGCCGCCCACCAGCGCCAGCACCATCGTCGGGTTCTCCGGCGAATCGGTGCATCCCGTCTGCCCATAGAGCGGAGCAGCCGCCAACAGCATCAGCGCACACCCAAAGAACAGAAGACTCGACTTTTTCATAAAGTTACTCCCTCTCCAACTCGAACTGTCGCCTTGATCCCTACCGCCCGTCTTCACGGCGTTGCCCCCAGGGTATTGTTCTTTGCTGCGAGGGATACCGGCGTAACCACCGGCGTCGCAGCGCCGACCAATTCCTGCATGTAGTAGGAGTAACCAAAGAGGAAGTTGTAGGGGTCATAGTTAACCCAGACGTCGCCCGATCCATCGATCGCGATGCCGCTGACGAGTCCGTCGGCGGCTGCGAACCCGGTGCTGCCTGAGAGGAACAACCCACCGTTAGAAATCTCGCTGGTCGCGTTTCCGCCTGCGACCCAGGCGTTGCCCGCGCCATCGATGGCGATCGCCTTGGGATTGCTGAGGGCGCTGTTGGTGTAACCGGCCACAGGAGAAATGAGGGCTCCCGTCTTGGAGATCTCGACGACGCCGCCGCTGGTGCCGCCGCTGTTCGAGACCCAGACATTCCCAGTATGGTCGAGGGCGATGCCCGTCGGCGTACTCAGGCCCGATCCGGTGTAACCGCCGGTTCCGGAGAGCGCGACGCCGGCGTTCGACAGGTGAACGATTGCGCCGCTGCTCAGGTCCGCGATCCAGACGTTGCCGGATGAGTCGATCGCCACCGGCCCGGGAGTTGTGAGTCCGCTGCCGGAAAACGTACCGGACAGCGTACCGGTGCTCGTCACCTTGACCACGTTCCCGTCACCGCTATTGCCAATCCACGCATTACTGGATGAGTCCATGGCGATGGATGTGGGGAAGGATATGCCAAGCCCGGTGCTGTAGCCGCCGGATTGCGAGACTGTTCCCGAATTGCTGAACTTGCCGACCGCGCTGGAGTTGAGCACCCACGCATTGCCGTTCACATCGATGGCGAGGTTATTGCCATAGAATCCGCTCCAGCCGGTACCGCCGGTGTAGTCGTAGGCCTGGCCGTTGAACTTGAATACGGAATTGGCGGCGACCCAGACATTGTCGGAAGCATCGACCGCGAACGGCCCACCCTCGTCATAGAGTTCGGGGTCGCCATAAAAAATCGACAGGGTGAAGTCATTTGGCTGGGCCGACAGCGCTGGGGCGAACTGCGCATAAGCGCTGGACAAGCCATAGAGCGTGGCTACCGCCGCCACCGGGTTATGCGCGATATTGATCGCCGCCGTTGCCGTATCGGTGGGCGGGGTTCCGGTGGTCCCGCCGCTCTCCGCGTTCGCAAACAACGTCGTGCACGCCGAACCTGTCCCATTCGAATTCACGCACGCAGCCAGAATATTGCCCAGCGTATTGACCTCAGTCTGCGGTGCGGCGCCCCCACCACTCCCCGTCGGTAGCCCCGGAGGAGCTGCGTTCGCCACACCCGATGTTTGCAGCACCTCCGAATTCAGAAACGCATTCTCGATCCCCAGCTTTGCCTGCGCCGTCCCCGAACTCGACCAATGCACCGCGTCCGACGCAAACCCCGCGAACGCATACGCCGCCGCCACCGTCGAAACCTCATTCATGAGGACGGTGAGCCCCGAGGAGAAGGTTTGGCCGGTCGCGCCCGCCGTCCCCGGACAGGGGCCCAGCGTCGCCAGCAGCCCCGCAGCCGGGTTTGTCCCCGACCCTAAGCCCGGGTCGCCGCCCAGCGCGTACAGATACACCTGCTGTCCGCCGGTGCAGGTGTAGTCGCTCGTGATGCTGAAGTTGCCGCTGCCGCCGGTAGTCACGTAATAGTCGCCAAAGGTAGGGTCGCCCATGGTGGTGTCCTGCGTTCTGCCAGTCCCAGCCGTCAGCAGTGACACTGACGCGTTCCCGTAGCCATTGGCATTGGGGGTGAAGACACCGGCATTCGCGGCGAACAGGTACACATGGGCGCCCACAAGCGGGTTCTGCCCGCCATGCACCACGCCGCTGATCGCGGGCCCTGCCTCAGGTTTGGGTGCAGCGGTAGTGCTCAGCGTGCAGCCGGTAAGAACTAGCGGAAGAAAACCGGCCAGGGGAAGAAACACAACACCAGGAGAGGGGCGCATGCAGGCTCCAAAAGGACAGTATGCGGGCATCAAGAAATGTGGGAAAGCGACGACCATCGCCCCCCGCGAGTTGGATGAGGATGTGGCCCCAGATCCTGTACTGTCAAGGCGTGTGCGAGTGGTTGTCGTGATTTGCCGCTATTGGGCCCCAATATGCCGGATTGGCCGCCCGGTTCCACCTGCCTTTGTGGGGGCGAGGCCACGCTTGATCAAGAACGTCAGCGGACTGACCGTGAGGATTCGGGTACACCTGGTATGGCGATGAAACGGCGAGGCGCGGGGAAGTGCTAATTCGGCGGAGGCGGAAGACCTACCGAAGCAACAAGCTGGCTAAAGCGCCGATCGCGTCGCAAGGGGGAGAGAGTGGGATCGAGAATGATTCCCATCATGGCCGGATCGCGCCGCTGCGCGAGCTGTTCCAGGTCGGTGAATGCTGCCTCGTTGCGGCCAAGAGCCGCCTCCGCCTCAATCATCAAAAATGTCCGCTGCGAAGCTCCTGAATGTAATTGCTCTTCTGTGGCGAGGATGGAGGCCCACATCGCGCTCTCGCCTCCGGACCGCAGTGCAGGCTCGGCGGCTGTGGCCACCTGCAACATCTCGTCGCTATGACGCAACTCCGCGGCCTCGCGCATCTCAAAGAGAAAGCAGGCCGGGTCTTGCGGCTCGACCCGGCTGAGGGTTGAAAGAATGGCGTGCGGCGAACTGGCGCCAGGGGTTTCGCTAATCAAATCCTGGAGCATGCCGACCGCCTCGCCCCGGTGACCACTCAAGCCCAGGGCGAGCGCCCGGGTGCTGAGAATTGCGGCCGAGGTTGGCTCAAGCCGTTGGGCAATATCCAGTTGCTCAATTGCTTCTTCGTATCTTCCTTCATGCGTCAGCATCGAGCCATACCAGTGGTGTGCGAGGACCGAGGACGGATCGAGCGCGAGCGCAGTCCGAAACTCACGTTCGGCGCCCACTGTATCCCATGACCAGAAGAAGTCGGTGAAGCCAAGCGCCGCATGCGCGTCGGACAACCTGGGGTCGAGCGCGACCGCTTGCTCGGCAGCGGCCCGTGCTCTGGGAAAGGCCTCGGCATCGGGCATCACGGAATATTCGCGAACCAGGTTGTAGGTAATCGCCAGGGAGGCATAGGCCGGGGCGTAATCCGGGTCCTTTGCGATCGCACTGGAGAAACCATCGAGCGCGCGCTGAAGCGATTCGGGTGAGCGCTGCTCATAAGCGTAAACGCCCTGCAGATAGAGCTCATCCACGCCGGAGATTCGTGAACGATAGGAGACTGCGGACAACCGTTCGCCGGAATCCGAACGGTACTCTAGAAGCTGGACCGTGGGGTTCGCATGACTCCGGACTGCCGGTGAGGCAAGCACACAGAGTAAGCCCACGGCTACCGCGATTGTGATCCGCGCTAACAGCGGTCGGCGGCCCGAAGTGAGCCAGGCCTGCGCGATTCCGCGGAAGCCAGGGCGTAGATCGAGCGCCGCTGGAGTAGCTCCGGCGTCGTCCGGCCGGGGTGGGAACTGAGTCGAGGGGATGGCGGGAAGGTGCTCGGCTCCCGTTGGACTGGATGTAACAGTGGGAGAGACCTCGGCTGCTGGGTTGCACGACGCGAACTCAGCCCTTTCAGGTTTGCTGTTCTCCAGCCACTCGTCCAGTTCTGCGATTAGCGCATATACCGTGGCGCGACCCGCCCCAGGCACTCGGCGTACTGGAAGTCCGCGCAGCTTCTCCCAGCGCTCCACAGTGCGTGTGTCACGGCCGACATACCTCCCGATCTCCTTCCAGCCGTTTAAAACGTCCTTTCTGACCTGACTCACGGGCACCCCATGCAAACAAACTGCGATGACAGATTGTACGAGAATAAATCCCTAAGTCTGTAAATCTTCTCAACTGATGCTCTTTCTCGATCCGAACTTCCCGCGGGTTTACGGTAAAGAAGAACCAGCGGCGGCTGTGCCTCGCCAAAACTCCGTCGGCCTTTAGTGTCTTAGCTTTCCATCCCAGCTTTGCCTTGTCAAAACTACGATCTGCCGATTAATCAGACAGATAGACGTGTAGCCGGCCTTTTCGTGTCAAACCGCACCTACCCCCGCTGGATGCGGAAGGCACCGAGATCGCCTGAGTCGGCAAATAGATGGGCGGCGTTCCTGGCCACCACCGAGAAGCGATAGCCGCGATGGGTTTCTTTACTGTGCCGACACTCCCATTCGGCGTACTCTACTGCTTCTTTGCGATCTCCCATGACCGAAGGCGCATACTGCACTTCAACGTGACCCGACATCCGACGAGCGCTTGGGTCTCGCAGCAGCTGCGAGAAGCCTTTCCGTATGACCCGGCAACCAAGTATCTAATATTTGACCGCGCCAAGAACTTCAGCGAAGAGGTTATCAGTACTAGCAAGGGCCTCGGCATTAAATCCACGCGGACCAGCCCCCATCCTGTGCGAAACTCGGGAGCCTAACAGTGGAACCCGCTGTGTCAAATTCCACGCTTTTCGGTCCCGATGGAATTTTGGCGAGGCCCCAAGCAATCGCCTTCGCGGGGCTAATGCAGATGGAAGACATAGGCGCAAAGCATCACTTCCACGCCCACCAGCGAAGCAAGAAAAATGCTGTGCTTCAGCGTGAATCGGAACAGCTTCGACTGTTCCGCAACCGACATCCCTGTTGCCGCTGCCGCTACCGCAATCGTCTGAAGGCTGATCATCTTGCCCATCACGCCGCCCACCGAGTTCGCCGCCGCAATCAGCACCGGATCCAGCCCCAGCCGCCCCGCGCTAACCACCTGCAGGTTGCCGAACAGCGCGTTGGAAGACGTATCCGACCCAGTCAGGAAGACGCCGAGCCATCCCATGATCGGGCTGAAGAACGGAAACACGCGGCCCGTAGCCGAGAACGCCAGCCCCAGCGTCCCGGTCGCGCCGCTGTAGTTCATCAGGTACGCCATGGCCAGCATCGACGCCACCGTGATCGTCGGGAAGATCAGCTTCCGCGCCACCGACAGGATCACCTTGCCCAGCGCACGCGGTCCCATTCCGGAAAAGGCTGCCGCCAGCAGCGACGCAAACATGCACGCCGTGCCCGATGCCGACAGCCAGTTGAAATTGAACATCGCCGCGTACTTCGCCGGCGTGGAAACAACCGGCGGCATGCGCAGAATCTGATTGTGCAGCCCCGGCCACGCAAAGGACCTGGAGACGCTGTTCAGCCCTTTCAGAACATGTTGATCTCCCCACGCCAGCACAAACACTACCAGCAGCGCATATGGCATCCATGCCAGCCAGATCTCGCGAGCGGAAGAGTACGGCCCTACCCGTACGTCGTGGGACCGCACCGGCAACTCATCGGTCACCACCTTCATGGGCTCATCGACTTCGCGATCATGCGCCTCGGTGTGGCAAGGCTCCCAGAACCGCAGCAGCAGGATCAGTGCGCCCATCGCCCCAATCGAACCGAGAATGTCCGCCAGTTGCGGCCCAATGTAGTTCGACACATAGACGTGGATGGACGCAAAAACCAGTCCGCACGTCAACACCGCGGGCCACACTTCCAGCATCGCTGCCAGTCCACTCGTCACCAGAATCAGGTACGCCGGCAACAAGAGCGAGAAGGGCGCACTCAACCACCCCGCCATGCCGCTCACCCTTGCCAGCGGTAACCCGGTAATCGCGGCCAGCGTAATCACCGGAATGCCGATGGACCCAAAGGCAACTGGCGCGGTATTCGCCAGCAGGCAGATCGACGACGCGTACAGCGCAGAGAAGCCCAGTCCGACCATCATCGCCGCCGCTACGGCGACAGGAGTGCCAAATCCGGCGCAGCCTTCGATGAACGCCCCAAACGCAAACGCGATCAACAGCGCCTGCATCCGCTTGTCTGAAGTGATGGAGCCGATCGAGTCCTTGATCACCGCAAACTTGCCGGTGGTCACCGTAACCTCGTACAGCACCAGGGCCCAGTACACGATCCATGAGATAGGAAAGATGCCAAAGCACGCGCCGTACGCCGCGCTGTCGACCGCGTGGCCCACCGACATGCCATACCCAAATATCGCCAGCGCCAGCGTCGCCGCCAGCCCCGCCAGCGCCGCGACCCACGAGGGCTTGCGCTTGACCGCGAGTAGAAACAACAGCAGCAGCGTGGGCAGGATTGCGAGCCCTGCCGAGAAGCCAAGGCCCCGGCCAAAGAGATAGTACGGCTGAGGCCAGATTCCACTCATTTGCAAGAAACCTCGTTGCCAAGAAGACTACCTCATCGGTTCTTCGTTGGCAGTGTCCAGCGACGGCTGTAGGTACCAGGGGATATTGATCACCATGATGCGGCCGCCCCGCAGTAAACGCAGGAATGCAGCCCGCGCCCGTCCACCTTCATTCAGCAAACCGCAGCGCTGCTCGTCGCTCCGGTGAGGGTTACCGCTGCGCCGCCTGGCTCGCCCCAGCCTGCGAGATCAATGCCTTTGCAATGGCGAAATGAGCGGAGCATTCCGAACCGACTACGGAAAGCACCGTCATCGCGGCGACAAACACCAGCCCCCATCCCGCTTGCCACAGCTTTTTCGCAACTCCATGTCCGCGTTTTCGAGAGTGTTTCATCGTTTGTCACCCGGGGTGCGGTCGATCGCCGGCCGCTGTCTGTTGTCCCTTGACCAATCTCGATCAGACGCTTTTCGCCGTAAAGATTGGGTAGGAAATCCGCTAAGAATTGGTAAATCCGAAACCGCTGAAGCCCTGTATCTCGGCCATCGTCGCGGGGCTTCATGGGTACGCTTTCTCCGCCGCAGGTTACGGTCTACAATCGACCGCATCAGCGGCAAGGATTGCGGACCGGGGTGATCAGCATGATCAGCAAGAAAGAAGTCTCCGCACGCATCATAGAGATTGGCATCATGCCAAGTGTCCGCGTCTCTGCGGCCGAACTGGCGCTCTTCGCCGCCGAGACTGTATACGAAGCGGGCATTCCGGTGGTTGAGATCACCAATACCGTGCCCAACGCAATCGACGTAATCGCCCAGCTCACCGGGAATTACCCAGACTTCATCGTCGGCGCGGGAACCGTGCTGGATACGGAGACCGCAAAACACTGCCTGGACGCAGGCGCCTGTTTCATCACCAGCCCCGGGCTAATTCCGGACGTGCTCGAGTTCTCGCTCAAGAACCAGGTGGTCGTCATCCCCGGAGGGCTTACCCCCAGCGAGGTGATTGCAGCGTGGCGGGCCGGTGCCGATTTTGTGAAGGTCTTTCCCTGCTCGCACATGGGCGGAGACCAGTACATCCGCACGCTGAAAGTTCCTTTGCCGCAGATTCCCCTCATCGCCTCCGGGGGCGTCAACCAGGCCACCGCGGCGAATTTCATCGCCGCCGGCGCTTCGGCAATTGGCATCGGCTCGGAACTGATGCCCAGAAAGGCGCTCATCGATCGGCAGGACCAGTGGATCGCCGAGTTGGCGCGTCGATTCCTTGAGGCAGTTCGCAACGCGCGCACCAACCTCGCCGGAGATGCGGATTACACGTGACGACCCACCCCGCAACCCCTGGCCGCGCTTGATAAAGTAGGGGAATGAGCAACGATGCAATTGAAACGGCGGTCTTGCCCGGCGGATTCGTCTGGGGCGCGGCGTGCGCGGGGATCAAGGTCAGCGGCAAACCGGACGTGGCCGTCGCCGTGGCAACGGAGCGGGACGCCGCGGGAATCTGCGCAGTCGGCGGGGCCATGTATACCTCGAACCGCATGGTCGCCGCTCCCGTAACCGTGGGGCAGCGCCATCTGCTCTCCACCGGAGGCCGCGTCGGCGCGGTCCTCGTCAACTCCGGCAACGCCAACTGCGCCACCGGCCCCGCAGGTGTGGATGGCTGCGTTTCTACCTGCGTCGCCGCGGCCCAGAGCTTCGGCTGCATCTTCGACGAGGTCATTCCCTCGTCCACCGGCATCATTGGCGTGCCTTTTCCCGCGGATAAGGTCGTCGCCGCCATGCCCGCACTCAAGGCCGCCGTGGGCAGCACTGCCGACCACGCCGAATCCTTCGCCCGCGCCATTATGACCACCGACACGCGCCTGAAGACGGCGCATGCCGAAATACCTGTCGCCGGCGGCGATGCCAGCGCCAGCGCGGCAGTTCACCTCTGGGGCTGCGCCAAAGGTGCCGGCATGATCGGCCCGGCGCTGGGAGCGCCCGCCGGAACAGCGCCGGCGCCAGCTCACGCCACAATGCTCGTGTACCTCTTCACCGACGTTGCCGCCGACGCTGCCGACCTTCGCTCCGCGCTCGCCGCCGCGGTTGGGCCCAGCTTCAACTCCATCTCCATCGACGGCGATACGTCCACCAACGACACTGTGCTGCTGCTGGCCAGCGGCAGCAGCGGCGTGCGCCTCGACAGGGAACTGACGCCCGCATTCGATTCGGCCCTGGCTGACGTTTGCCAGTCGCTGGCGCACCAGATCATCGCCGACGGCGAAGGCGTCACCCACGTAGTTACGCTGGACATCCGCGGAGCAGCTACCAACGCAGACGCCATTCTGGTCGCCCGCACCATCGCGCACAGCCCGCTGTGCAAGACGGCGTGGTCCTCAGGCGACCCGAACTGGGGCCGGCTGATCGCTGCTGCCGGGCGCAGTGGGGCGGCATTCTCGCCGGACCGCAGCCGCATCTGGATCGGCGACCAGCCCGTCTTCGAGTACGGCGGCCGGGCCGCAGCCTACGACGAAGCCGCCGCCCACGCCGTCATGCTCCAGCCCGAGTACACCATCACCCTCGATCTCGGCGAAGGCGACGCGGTCACCCGATTCCTGACCTGCGATCTCACTGCCGAGTATGTCCGTATCAACGCCGACTACTCCACCTAAAGCCGGCTTGGGGGTGGGATACCCCCCGGGGGGAGTATCAAACCAGTATACTTCGTTCATTTCAGAGGAGTTGTTGTTTCTATAGTTACTCTGAAGTAAACAAATTTGGCCATTCTAAATGACTTACGGCGACATATATACGTGAGGTATATCCATCGCTTGCAGGACGGCAACGCGAGCAGTCCCCGCCCTCTTTTCCCAATGCGTATCTCTATTCTAGCAGGGTAAGCGAAACTCATGCCGCGTTCAGGGCGGATCTAACCAATTTAGTTTGAATGAGATGAAATATTTCTATTGACAACAGGCGCGTCAGGGGTAGAGCAGGTATTTCGCCCTGCGGTTGCTGAAGGCGGCAAGGGCCGGAGCCCAGCTTTGGGCGATGGCGCGGGGATCGTCGCCGCGGGCGAGGGCGGCCATGGTCCCAGTGTTGGCGACCAGGGCGGAGGCTTTGTCGAGCTTGAACTGAGTGGGATAGAGGTGGTGCAGGGCGGAGAGGATTTCGATGCCGAGTTCGGGGGAGTCGAGGGCCACGCGGTCGGTGACGGCGAGGCGAACGCCCTCGATGGTCTGGCCGTGGTAGGGATAGTGGTTGGCGTCGTCGGCGACGGCGAAGGTGGTGCGGGCGAAGGTGACTCCGAGGATGTGGCGGGCAGTGAGGTAGGCGGCTACTGCCTTGCCGTCGAACCAGGCACCATCCTCACGACTGGAGGCACCAGTGAACTGCGATATGAGTTCCGGTGTGCTATCAAACGCGCCGCAGCGCGTGAGTCCAATGAGATCTGATCCGCTTGAAACCGACGGCTGTTTATCGAGACCGAACGGATAGACCAGGATGTATTCATGGCCGGGCAGCAGATGTTCAGGAGCGACAAAATGACTGGCGTCTCGGATGCCCGGAAAAGGGTGAACGCGGAAGATGTGTCCAGGAGTCCAACGAATTGCGCTTCTTAGGACCTGTTGGAGTTGAACTGTGTCAAATTCGCCCTGCCCTAAACCCTCATCGGTGTAGGTGCCGTCGGTCGGGCCAGTGGAGAGAACCTTAACCCTCAAAATATACAAACCATCCTCCACCTTAGAAGGCAGTTCTACGGTGCAAGGTTCATTCGCGGCTGACGATCCTCCATGGCTGTTTGCGTCAGCAATTGCGCGCATCGACCTGACCGTGCGGGACTGAGCGGCGCCGCCTGCTCGTGTGGTACCTGCGCCGAAGACTTCGAAGGGGATTGAGGTGCCGCGGCCGACGGAGATGTTGGCGTAGTCGAGCATGCCGGCGCCGGGGTAGAGGGTGGCGGCCTGGACGTTGCGCAGATTCGGGGAGGGATTGACCCAGGGAACGCCCGTCTGGTCGTAGAATTCGGCGCGATGCCAGTTCTGCATGGGGACGACGGTGAGGTGGGCGAGCGCGGACGACGAAGCCCCAGGGGCTAAAGCCCCTTTATTCGCTGGGGCGGACTGAGGCCCAAGGCTAAAGCCTTGGGTTACCTGGGTGCTCGTGCTCGCTGTGGCGGCTTGGTCTCTTGCGGAGGTGCTGTTGGCGGGTGTGGAGGCACAGGAACCGGGATGCTCGGTGCGCATGTACTGGGCCAGTTCGCCGAGGGTCATGCCGTTGCGGACGGGTTCGGGCATGTAGTTGATGTAGGAGGCGGCGGTGTCGGAGACGGGGCCTTGCACGGCGAGGCCTCCGATGAGGGCGGGGCGGTCGAGGACGACGATTTCAAGGTTGTGGCCGTGAGCGGCTTCGCAGGCAGAGGCTTCGACGAAGTAGCCGACGACCGTTTCGTAGGTGTAGAAGCGGACGCCGGCGTCCTGGAGGTCGATGACGACGGCGTCGAGGTCTTTGAGGTCTTCGGGTTTCGGGCGCTTGTCGGCGTCCCTGGGGCCGTAGAGGCTGGTGACCTTGAGGCCGGTGGTGGGATCGACCTCCTGGCCGATGTTGGTCGAGTCCTTGGCACCGAAGATGCCGTGCTCGGGGGAGAAGAGGCGGACGAGTTCGATGCTGGGGCCGGCGGCGCGCAGGATGTCGATGGTGCGGCGGCCCTGCGCGTCGAGGCCGGATTGGTTGGTGAGCAGGCCGATGCGGAGGTGGCTTCCATGCTCGGCGGAGAGGCCTTTGAGGGTGGCGAAGTTGGTGGATTCGAGGACGTCGAGGCCGGTGAGGGTGTGGGGGGCCTCGACGCCGGGTGTGCGAGGGCCGGGCGCTCCTGTTTTCAGGAATGAGCTTTCAGCGGTCGGCGATCGGCGTTCAGCCGGTTGGGGGGAGGCGAGACCGAGGGCGCGGGCGACGTCGGTGGCGACTTCGCCGCGGAGGGGGGAGATGGGGGATGCGCCGCGGGGGTGGACGGAGTTGGCGAGCAGGACGATGTAAGTGTCGCTGGCGGGGTCCATCCAGAGGCTGGTGCCGGTGAAGCCGGTGTGGCCGAAGCTGCCGATGGGGAAGATTGCGCCGCGCGGGCGGGAGTAGGCGGAGTTGATGTCCCAGCCGAAGCCGCGGAGGGCGACGCCCTTGGCGGGCTGACCGTCCGCGGTGAAGATGGTTGCGGTGTTCTCCGCGGTGGCGGGCTGCTCGGGCGTGGTCATCAGCCTGAGCGTGGACTGCTTGAGGGGGAACGGGCCGGTGTTGTGGAGGAGCTTGTCGAGGAGGGCCTGCGCGAATTTGCTCACGTCTTCGGCCGTGGAGAAGACGCCTGCCTGCCCAGCGACGCCGCCCATACGGCGGGTGGTGGGGTCGTGGACGGTGCCGCGGAGGAGATGGTCGAAGTCGGGATTGGTTTCGGGGGTGCCTTCGTTGTCGTGCTGGGTGGGGGCGGTCACCGGGTCCAACCCGAACGGCCCCCAGGTCCCCACCGGACACTGCATGCGAATCCGGCCTACCGGCTTTGCCCCCGGATAGACCGCTGACCCAACTCGATCCGCTGGACCGCATGTCTTGGCAAACGGGTGAAACTGGGTATGCGCCATCCCCAGCGGGGTGAAGATGTGCTGTTGCGCGTAAACGTCGAGCGGCTGGCCGCTGAGTTTTTCGACGAGCGCACCGAGGACCATGAAGTTGATGTCGGAGTATTCGAAGTGGGTTCCGGGGGCGTGGGTGAGGGGCGATTCCATGGCGCGGCGGAGGCCTTCGGCTTTGTCGGGCGCGGCGAGGCCCCAGGGGTCTTTCAGGTTTACGTCGGGGGGCAGGCCGGAGTAGTGGGTGAGGAGTTCGCGGATGGTTACCGAGGCTTTGTTATATGTCGGGCCTTCAGCCCTCTGGTTCCTATTTTGGGCCTGCACCTGGGGCTGCGCCCCAGGCTGGTATATCGTCGCGCCGTTGGCGCTCAGGGCTGTGGCAGGGTTTGTGTTGGGGGTGGGCGTGGAGTTTGGGTCGGGAGTGGTGGCGGAGTTTGGGTTGGGGGTGGGCGTGGAGTTTGCGCTGGGAGTGGCGGCGAATTCGGGAAGGTATTTTATGACGGGCGCGTCGAAGTCGATCTTGCCCTGCCTCGACGAGTTGCATGACGGCGGTTGCGGTGGCGAGGCATTTGGTGAGCGAGGCCATGTCGAAGATGGTGTCGAGGGTCATGGGCTCGGCGGGGGAGGGTTTGCCGTCGAGTCCGGGTTCGTTGGCGTATTTGCGGACGCCGTAGGCCTGCTCGAAGACGACTTTGCCGTTGTGGCCGATGACGAGGATGGCGCCGGGGAGTTTCTTTTGGGCGATGGCGGTGTTGATGGCGGCGGAGGCGGCGGAGAAGTCGTAGGAGTGTGGATTAGGCGGAACGGCGGTTTGCGCCGTCAGAGTCGCGGTGAGTAAGAATCCCAATAGTGCAATGGCCGTCTTGTTCATCTTCCGCTCCATAGGCCGTTCGCCAACACGTTGAGTATATGTCGGGCCTTCAGCCCTCAGTTTTCCGGGTTGCAGCCCACCTAGGCCTTCGGCCTAGGCTGGTATATTGTCGGGCCCTCGGCCCTCTGTTTTCCGGGTTGCAGCCCACCTAGGCCTTCGGCCTAGGCTGGTATGTTGTCGGGCCTTCGGCCCTCGGCGTTTCGGCGACTCAAAGCGCTGGAGCCGGACGCGAAGGGGTAGGCGCAACCCTTCCGATGATGAGGCTGGCGAGGGAGCCAACGGCGAAGGTGACGAGCGCGCCGATGAGGACGTACCAGGTCCAGGCGACATGGGGGATAGCGAACTGCGGGAACTTTGCAGCCCATCATCGATGTATAGAACATTCCCTGCCCGGTCGATGAGCCGCAGTCATACATCAGATCGCCTTGGAAAGCACTCTTGCCGGGGAACTGCCAGAGAGCGAGGTTGAGGGCGAAGCCGGTGATCATGCCGATGATTGCTCCTCCTTGTGTAGCGTAGCGCGTGAGGGTGCCGAGGAGGAAGACGCCGAGGAGGCAGCCGTATGCGACGGAGGCGATGGAGAGGCCGACCTCGACGACGTTTCCCTTGCCGCCGGTGTGCACCGCGTATACGGCGACCGCGAACAGCACCAGCGCCCACAGGACCGTGGAAGCGCGCGACACGAACATGCGCTCGCGGCCGAGCGCGGCGGGGCGCCAGCCCATGTAGAAGTCGACTACGGTGGTGGAGGAGAGGGAATTGAGCGCGGCGCTGAGGTTCGACATGGCCGCGGCGAGGATGGCTGCGACCAGCAGGCCGGCGACGCCGACGGGCATCTCCTGGACGATGAAGGCGGGGAAGATGCGGTTGGTGTTCGCGCCGCCCAGCGCCGTGAGCGCCGCTGGATGCAACCCGTAGAACACGAACAGGCCCGCTCCGATGAGCAGGAACAGGGTGAACTGGATGAAAATGACTACGCCGCTGGAGAGCAACGCGGCCTGGCTTTCGCGGAGGTTCTTCGCTGCCAGCAGACGCTGGACCATCAGCTGGTCGGTCCCGTGTGAGGCCATAGTGAGGAACGTTCCGCCGAGGACGCCCGCCCAGAAGGTGTAGGTGGTGGTGAGATTGAAGGCGAAGTTGAGCATATGGAACTTGCCCGCCGCGGCGGCGACGGTGTGGATGGCAGTCCAGCCGCCGGGAACGTGCTGGCCGAGCGACCAGATGGCGACGAGAGTTCCGCCGACGTAGATGGCCATCTGGACGACGTCGGTCCAGATGACCGCGGCCATACCGCCCTCGAAGGTGTAGAGGAGAGTGAGCGCAGAAATGATGGCGATGGAGAGGACGTCGCCGGTGCCGATGGCGATGCCGACAACGATGGAGACGGCGAAGACGCGGACGCCTTCGGCTGCGGCTCGGGTGAGGAGGAAGAGGCCGGCGGTGACTTTGTAGAGTGTGCGGCCAAAGCGGCGGTCGATGAGCTGGTAGGCGGTGAGCATCTCGCCCTGGAAGTACTTGGGAAGAAAGATGGTTGCCACCACGATGCGGCCGAGCATGTAGCCGATGACGATCTGCAGGAAGCCGAAGTCGCCTTCAAAGGCGAGGCCCGGGGTTCCGATGATGGTGAGGGTGCTGGTCTCGGCGGAGACGATGGAGAGCGCGATGGCCCACCAGGGGACGGTGCGGTCGGCGAGGAAGTAGCCGCGGAGGGACTTGTCCTTCGCCGCTGCGCCGGCCCGTTTTCGCGCCAGCCCGAAGCGCAGGCCGAACGCCGTAATCCCAACCAGGTACAGCCCCACGACACCGAGATCGAACCCATGTAACCTTACCGGCATTGCCTGAGTATAGCCACGTCGCCGGCCCCGCGAACCTTGAAGCTCGCCGCTCGAACCTCGGAGCTATATCATTGCTGCCAATGCCTCTCTACCTCGCCATCGACGCCGGCGGCACGAAGACGCGGTGCGTCCTCGCCGACGATGACCAGATCCTCGCGCGCGCCGCAAGCGGCACGGTCAAGTTCCAGCGTGTGTCTGAGAGCGAAGCCACTGCGCGACTCACGGCGCTGCTGCAGGAGGTTGCGGCGGCAGCGGGCATCTCCCTCAGCGATGTCACGCGGACCTGCGTTGGACTCGCCGGCCTCTCCAGCCACGCGATTCGGGATTGGGCCACGGGGACCATCTCCGCGCTGGCCGGCGGCTCGCTGATTCTGTGCGGCGACGAGGAGATCGCCCTCGACGCGGCCTTCGCCGGAGGCTCTGGAATCCTCATCATTGCCGGAACGGGCTCGAACGCCATCGGGCGCTCCGCCGACGGGAGCTGCTGCGGCGCAGGCGGGTGGGGCCCGGTCCTCGGCGACGAGGGTTCCGGCTATTGGATCGGCCTTGAAGCCATCCGCGGCGCTCTTCGTGCGCAGGACCGTGCGCCGGGCTGCGCCAATCCCGACGCGTCCCCCTCCACCCTGCTGGGCGAGATCCAAGCCCACTGGCACCTTGCCTCGCTGGGCGATCTGGTTGCCCTGGCGAACCTTCGTGCGCCATCCTCCACGTCAGCGCCGCCCGACTTCGCGGCGCTCGCCCCGGTGGTCGCCCGCTGCGCTGCCCAGGGTGACGGTCTGGCAGCTGAAATCCTGCAGCGAGCCGGCGAAGAACTCGCCGAGTTTGTCGGGCTGGTTGCCGGCAAAATGAACCTTCCGGCTGGGGCTGGTCTCTCGCCCAACGCGAACCTCGGACCCCGCGTCGCGAGGCTGGAAATTGCCTTCACGGGCAGCGTTCTGGCGCTTATCGCCCCGGTGCGGGACGCTATGGTCGCCCGCCTCGCCGTCACCCTTCCCGGGGCTCGGGTTCGCCCGGATGCCGTCGACTCGCTGGACGGAGCCCTGTGGCGTGCGCGCCACGCCTGATCTTCCGAGCCTTCCTTTGTTCCCAGCGGCGGAATTCTAGCGTCCGCGAACGTGGCTGCATCCCCGTGGGGCCCGTATCGAACCGGACGCGACCGATGCGTGACAAAGAATTGACAAGATCCTTACAAAACGCCGGCCAACCGCAGGCAACCGCCTGCTATCTATAGGGATTCAAGTCCAAGACTTTGCATACCCCGGAAAAAATTTGCCCAGGAAAATCAGATCATCCAAAGAGAGGATTTCCGTCCATGCCTACTCAACGCACCGTACGCCTGGTCGCCGTGGCCGTCAGCGCGCTCGCGCTGTCGCTGGCCCCGGTCTCCCTTTTCGCAGACTCATACACCCAGATCAACCTCGTCTCCAACGGCTTCGTGCCGGCCATTACGATCGATCCCAACCTGATCAACCCATGGGGCATGGCTTTCTCCGCCACCTCACCCTTCTGGATCTCGGACCAGGGGAGCGGTGTTTCCACTCTGTATAACGGGGTCGGCGCCATCACGCCGCTGGTCGTCACCGTGCCAGGCGGGGGTCCGCCCTCCGGTCCTACCGGGCAGGTATTCAACAGCACCACCAGCTTCGCGGTTGGCGGCGTCGCATCCAACTTTATCTTCGACACCTTGAACGGGACGATTGCGGCCCGTACGACCGGCTCGACCGCGACGACAGTGGTTACGACGCCGGGGGCGGTCTACACCGGTCTCGCGCTGGCCAGCAGCGGCGGCAATAACTATCTGTACGCTGCAAACTCCGCGGGGACCGGCGGGATCAATGTATTCAATTCTTCGTTCGCGCCGGTAACCCTAGGGGGCGGCTTTGTCGACCCCAATCTACCCGCTGGATATGTTCCCTTCAATATCCAGTTGATTGGTTCCGACCTATACGTCACTTACGCCGAGCTGCAGGCCAATGGCACCGCGGTGCCGGGATCAAGCGGTTACGTGGATGTCTTCGACACTTCGGGCGATCTTGTGCAGCGGCTGGCAAGCGGCGGTTCGCTGGTGGCCCCCTGGGGCATTACCCTGGCGCCCTCCGGCTTCGGCGCCTTCGGCAATGACCTTCTTATCGGCAACTTCGGCAATGGCGAGATTGATGCCTACTCGACCAGTGGTACGTTCGAAGGCGTTCTGGAGGACGACGGCGTGCCGATCGTGAATCCAAACCTCTGGGCCCTGGATTTCCGCGTCGGTGGCGCCTCCGACACCGATCCCGACGCACTCTACTTCACCGCCGGCGTGGACCACCAGATGGGCGGCCTGTTCGGCGAGATCGTTGAGACCCCGGAACCACCTTCCCTGGCGCTGATTGGGCTGGGGCTTCTCGCCCTGACGCTGGCTCGTCTGCGGGCCCAGCCAGCCTGAGCTTCCCTGCGGCAGTATCCTTTGAAGCAGGGATCGACTAAAGTGGTGATTAACGAAGGCAAGGTCCGGCTCCGGCCCGGGCCTTTCCGCGTTAAGGGCGCGGATCGACTGAAAATCCTCCCGTCGCTAACCGCACTATTCTCAGCAGTTCACAAAGCACGTAAGGAGAAGGCTCATCCGATGAGAACGTACCCAGGTCGAACTCACCGAGCAATTCCCGTGGCGCTCGGTGGGGTCACCCTCGTCTCCGTTGTTGTGCTCCTGGTATGGGACGCGCTTCCGGCGCTCTTTCCCGCTGACGCCCATCACGTCCTTGGCGCGCTCCCGCTGGCCCTGATCGCGCTCGCGTACCTGGCCTATCAGTCCATCCGGCGGCCCGGCCCTGCGGAGTTGTTCAAGGCGCTGCTGCTGGCGCTGGCCTTCCTTTTCTGGGCGGCAAACCAGTTCTGGTCTGAAGCACGCTGCGCCATGCTGTTGAACGACCTTGCCGTCGCGCTCTTTGTGCTGGACGTCTTCTTCGTCATCGCAGGCTGGCCGGCGACCTCTCCCGACGAATCCTTCGCCGAGAGTTACGTGGAGCCCAAGGCATGAAAGCGTCCTGGCAAGCGCGGCCGGCAGGAATGACAAGTTCGAAGAGCATGGGCGGTGGCGGGACCAACTACGGGGATTCTTCGCCTACGGCTCAGAATGACAAGTTCGAAAGTGTACGGCTCAGAATGACAAGTTCGAAAGTGTACGGCTCAGAGCAGCCACTGGCCGCAACTAAATCCAACCGCGGAGTTTGTAGTAGACGATCTTGGTCGTTTCGACCACCATGGTTTCGAAGGCTGGAAAGCGCGCATTCCAGTGTTTCGCAGACTTCAACACGTCGGGGACGGGCATGGGGGTGACGTCGACCCCCAGCTTGCGAAAAACCCGGATTGATCGATACATGTGGAAGTCGCTGGTAAGCAGGACTTTTCTGCCCGGCATGCCCGCGACCAGGCGTGCGGTGTTGATTCCATTCTCGCGAGTGCTTGTGGATTGCCACTCTGCCACAATCGCCTGGCGGGGAACGCCTTCCGCGATGAGAAAGTTGGCGATGCCCGGGCCCGCGCCGCCGCTGATCACAATCTTGTGGAAGCCGCCGCTCTGCCAGGCCAGCAATGCATAACGGATGCGCCAGTAGGACGAGTAGGAGATGAATCCGTCGTCGTCCTTGGCGCCGCTCAACACGATGAGGATGTCGCCCTTTGGCTGTTCAATGGGACCGGAATAAGCATGGGCCCACCATGCGTCGATGGGAGTTACCGTCGCCAGCACCGTGATGAGACCGATTGCCGCAAACAGGCGGCTCAGCCATCGGCCTGCGCTGTGCATAGCGCTCATGCGGTCACGTTCCGACTGGGCAGGTGTGCCGCCGGACGGTTGGAGAGGACGGATTCGAAGACGGCCAGGAGTTCCGCCGCAACCGTACTCCAGCTTCGGCTCCAATGCGCGGAGATGGCGGCTGCATCCCAAGTTGTGTCCAGCACGGAAGCCAGGGCCTGGGCCAGAGCGGTCGAGTCACGTGGAGGCACCAGCCGTCCGCAGGCATCGCTCATGATCTCCGGGATGCCGCCGACATTGCTGGCGACGACCGGGCGGTCGCAGGCGAGTGCCTCCAGCACAACGTTGGGGCAACCTTCCATGTAGCTGGGCAGGGTGACCAGATCGGCGGCCGCCATCCAGCCAGCGACCTCGTCGGGCGCGCAGCCGGGCAGAGCGTGGATGTACTCGCCGGCGGCGTGTGCCTGAATAGCCGCTTGCAGAAGCGGCCTGTCGGGCCCCTCGCCAATCAAATACACCTGCAGGTTCGGGCGCAGCGGGCGCAACGAAGCCGCTGCATCGATCAACTCGCGCAGGCCTTTTCTTACGTCCATGCGGCCAATATAGACGACTGCCTCCGCCTGCGGGTGAAGCTGCAGGCGGCGGCGGGCCTGTGCGCGGTCGCCCACATGGAAGACCGAGAGGTCGCAGCCATTGACGATGGCGCGCGTCTTCTCGAGGGGAGCGCCCATCAGGACGGCTTTTCGGCGCAGGTCGTCGCTGACGGTGATCAGAAAGTCGACTTCGCGCAGCACGGTGCGTGTGTGTATGGCCGAGATTCGGTCGCCGATGTTGTTGAGGTCGGATCCAATGCTCATGGCAACGACCGGCACTGACAGGGCCCTGGCGATGTGCAGCGCGGCGTACGCGTCAGGATAGAGGAAGATGCTGAAGATCAAGTCCGGCGCAAACTTGCGCACGTGAGGCATCAGAGCGCGGGCGGCCATACGCCCGTTGAAAGGTCGGGAAACCAGGGGCAGGGCAGGGTAGTCGTAGTAGTTTGTCTTTACCTCCGGCGGGCTGTAGGAGGGGTCAAGCCGGCTATAGATTCGGCTCCGGGGCTTGAGCAACGATGGATATGCGGCATTGGGAAAGAAGACCTCGATCTCGGCATCGCGGGCAAGGACGCGTAGCGTCTGATATGCCGACCGGCCCTGCCACGGTTCCGCCGAACTGGGAAAGTAACGAGTGACCACGGCAATCCTGGGCGTGGTCATCCGGCTTCTCCGGCAACTGCGGGCACCGGTGCATCGGATTGAGTGGTCCGCCCAGCGATCGAGCGCAGCAGGTGGGCATACCGGACGGCGAGAATCCTGCGTTCGTATTGTGCGATCTTCTGTGTGTCCGGGTGGAAGTCGAGTTGGACTGCGTGGCCGCGTTTCGCAGCATCGAGGAAGAGCTGGCGGATGGCATCGACATCGCGGCTGCCCGCCCACCATCCGGCGCGCAGGCCCTCCAGCAGGCGGCGTACTTCACCGTCAGGGTGGACGGTGGCGAGGATGGGTTTGCCTGCACCGATGTAGTCGTAGAATTTGGCGGAAACGTTCAGCGGGTCGTGGGTGATCAGTAGTGCATAATCTGCTTCGATTACCGCAGCCAAAGCCTCCTGTTGCGGTAGAAAGCCGCTCAATTCGACCATGTCGCCTAGTTGCAGCAGAGCGTCGCGGAAGCGCGGCTCCTCGATACGGCCGATGAAACGCAGTTTGAATGCAGACATCATTTCGGGCGGCAGCGACCGCAGCGCTTCAACCAGCGTGCTGGGTTCCGTGGAACCGTAGACGCTGCCGATGTAGGCCACCACCAGCCGATGCTGGGGCTGCGATGGGGGAGAGTTGGCGGAGCGGTGCAACCGCGTGGCGTCGAATCCGTTGGGAATGAGATGGAACTTGCTGTCGGGTTCCTGCGGATAGCGGCTGCGAATCTCGCGTCGCGCGGCTTCGGTGACGGCGACTACCGCAGTGGCATTGGTCACCGCGGTCGCTTCTGCGTCGCGTGCAACTGTCATGGCGCGCTCGCTGCGGCTGAAGCTAACCAGGTCAAGCGTGGTCGAGAGCCATTCATCGCGGAAGTCGACCACGATGGGCAAGCCGGGGAAACTCTTGCGGAGCCTGGCAACCAGAAGCACGCTGGAAAACGGCGGAACCGTGATGAGGACCAGATCGATGTTGCGGGCCCTGACGATTCGCCTGGCTGCGCGGGTGAGTACGGGAAGCCAGGTGACCTGGGGGTCGGGCAACAGTACATCCTGCAGCGCTCGCTTGAGGAAACTCGGGTTGCCTGCTGCGGGAGTGGCTGGGGCCCCGCCAGCAGGGCTGTTTGCCCGGATAATCCGCTTCTTGAGCCACTTCTTGATCCCGAAGGGAAGGTCAAGTGTAACGGTGCGATGGACCGTGACTTCGTCGGGGATGTCCTTGAGCAGCGCCGAGTCAGTGCCCACGGCGGACGCATTGCGAGTGGTGAGCACGTCGAGTCGAATGCCCTCGGCCGGCAAGTAGCGTGCGAGGCTTGCTGCGCGGAGGACCCCAACGCCTCCGGCCGGAGGAAACGAGTAGGTGACCAACAACACATTCAAGGCCGTCATCGGGTGGTCCCTGCGAGGGGATTCAGGTCGGCTGAGACCGGCATGCGGCCATGAACCAGGGCGTCCACTGCCTGGTACATCTGCCAGGCAGTCGCCCAATGGACTTCGATGCCTCTACGGTTTGCCTCTTCAGCGAGCCAGCGATACAGGTTGCTGAATCCGCCGCCGAGCAAGGGATCAGAATTCCTCTCCTGGGCGCCGTGGGTGTAGAGCTTAAGGAAGAGATCATCGCCGATCATTGGAGCAAGATCGAGCCAATGGCGCACTCGCGCGGGCGTGGGGAGGTCATAGCCGGCAATCTCTCCGGTCTCCACGCGCGGCATCAGGCGCCTGCCGCGACGCAGACCCACCGGACCGGTGATCATCAGCAGGTCGCCCTGTGGGCCGCCGTCAACGGTGGCTTCGATGCCGTGATCAAAGGAGCGCGGGCGATTGTCGGGATTGTTGGTGCACCAATAGATCTGATTCAGGATGCGTCCCTGGGTTGCGGAGGGAAGAGAGGGCATGGTGAAGTCGGCATAGCAGCCGAGGTCGCGCAGCAGCGCAATCTCGCCATTGAGGCCGCAGGCTTTGCCATCCGGGTGTGAATTATCAAGCGCCCAGTTGCCATGAATGAAGCCGAAGACGGTTCGTCCATCCTGCCGGCGGAGCAAGCCGTGGTCGCCGGTGAGGCGGCGGCAGAACTCAGTCACTTTCCGGATGAAGGAGTCGCGCTGTTCCTTGTCGTGATGCAGGTGGACTTCGACGTCGGCGACCCCAAGGGCAACAATTTCTGCAATGCCATCGAGCAGGTCGCGCCGGTACTCCTCCTGCGGGTAAAAGAAGCTGTACTGCGGGCGCTGGCCGGTGGCGTCGCGAGGCGCGTCGTTGGCAATTCTGGGCCACTTGTCGCGCCAGCGAGCGACGCGGTCGAGCGCTGTTTCGACGGATGCGCCCATGCCCCAGGGCTCGTAGTGATCGGTGATGGCGACCCAAACGCGGCGCGGCTTTCTCGTCCGCGCGCTATTTCTAAGCCGGTCCTTCAAATAAGGAACCAGCCAGATTTCTGCATGTCGAGGGAGCTTCATTGAAGAGTCTGCCCTTCGTTTATGGCCATCGCGCGTCTGAGAGGGCGCCAGGAGCGAAGGCACCGACTTCAAGTATCGAGGAGCCTCTAATCCATGTCAAAGACATTTCGGATCCTGCATCTTTTCGGTATACCGGCGCAAGCGATTCATTTCAATCCGATCAGGCGCTTGATCTTCTGCCGTCTCCGGTAGCGCGTGGTCTCCACGACCTCCTTGCGAATGGCATCGAGACCGCGAAGCAACTCGGCCCGATAGGGCTGCGCCTGAGGGTATTTGGCGATGATATGTTCCCAGACGCGGACCGTGTCCCGGAGTTGCTTGAGGCTGTCTGCGCTGAGAGAGCCAGGATGGCGGCGGTAGTGCACCAGCACTTCGGGCACGACGCCAAAAGGCACTACACTGAAACAGCGAAAGTGGATGCATGTATCATCCGCCCAGTTGGTGGCCTCCACGTCGAATCCGCCGACTTCCATATAGAAGTCCCGCTTCACGACCAGAGTGGAGGTACCTCCGGGATGGTAGGTTGTTAGTTTCCCGGTGATGGGCGTGCGGACAACGAAGCCGCCGTTGTGTTGTTCTGGCGTCCAATACCCCTCGGGGGTATAAGAAATGTGGCTACGGTCCGCGATCACGCCATCAGTGAACGGCACGTAGTCCGCTATGACGCAGTGAATGCCGGGGACCTCGTTTGCCAGGCGGAGTTGCTTCTCGAGTTTGGTAGGAAGCCACAGGTCGTCTCCGTCACATAGCGCAAGCCAGGTGCCTGTGGCATTGGACGCTCCTGTATTTCGGGCTGCACAGGCGCCTTGGTTCTCGGTGTTGATTAGAGTGACGGAGTTCCCGAACTCCTCGACAACGGATGCGGTATTGTCGGTTGAGCCATCGTTGATGACAATCACTTCAGAGGGGCGAACAGTCTGCTGCAAAATTGACTTCAGCGTCTCGGCAATGAATTTTGCGCCGTTGTAGACGGGGACAATGACTGAAACAGAATTTGATGGGTGGGATGGGTCGAAATCCGATATTCCCGTGGTACCTTCATTTGCGGTCATGCCGCTGCTCCAGAATATTGGATATGCCACAACTGATATGGCTCGGGGTGATTTTCCTCATAATCTATCATATCGGTGCTGCAATCGCGTACACGAGCACACACAGGTCAAAACTCCGCGGATCAGTCCCAAGCGCTGGTTGATCAGTCAATCCAAGGTCGGAATACCTTACGAAGGTCGGCATCCGAAGGACCGCCTGTCTGCTCACGAGAACAGGGACAATTCTTATTCATGCCGACATTCATGCCGACACGCCATCTATGAAATGCAATATCGTAGGCGCCGCGTCACGCGTTGATTTGCCAGCGTTTGCCCAGAGCTCCTTTACCAGTCGCTCGACTGTGGCCGGTGCAATTGCGGCCAGACACTTGCGGTCGAATGGACATGGCTCCCGCAACCAGCATGGAGCGCACGGAACCGGAGAATACAGGTAAGTCTGTGACTTGTATTCAATTCCTCGCGGGTGTTCGTATCCACCGACAATCACAATCGCGGGGGTCTTTGTCGCTGCTGCAATGTGCATTGGGCCCGAGATCGGTCCAACGTACAAGTCCGCGGCCGCAACTGCTGCGACCAACTCCTCAAGGCTGGTGCGCCCGCGGAGGTCCTGGTAAGAACCCCGAGGCTGCGGAACCTTGTCATCCATAGCGCCTATCTCGATTACTGTCCCAAACTGCGAGAGAGAACTGGCCAGGGTGACCCAGGACGAATCCTGCCAGTTCTTGTTAGGCGTCCAGTCGCTTGCTCGTCTCAGGATGAGAACATGCGGTCGAGGCAGATAGCGCCAAGCACTCAACCAGCGTTCAACGAGCGCTGCATCAACCACACAGTCCGGGGTTACATCCGACACCTCTAATCCCAACTCGTCCCCCATCAGGCGGGCAAGGTGGACTTGTGCCGGTATTGCGTTTGCATAGGTTAAGGTCAGGCTGCCAGCCTGAGCGTCACCCGCATCGTGAACCTCGTCGATATAGGGCAACCCGCGCAGGAGGCTCGGGAGTTGAGTATAGAAGTGGAGGTTACAGGCGGGATTCCGGGCCTTCAGTTCCCGGAGCGCGGGAGTACAGAGCAGGACATCACCGATTCCCGTGCCGACCCGGTGTGCATGAACTTCATTCGAGCGCCAAGGCGCAAGAAGCGGAATTGGAAACCGAGCCAGTCGAGCCCAAGGTCCCGAGCGCCCATAAACACCACGCAGGGCTTCTTCCTTATGTTGTCGGAGCCACCGTATAGCCCGCACAGGTAGAGGTGGTTTCTGGCCTAACATCGGTGGTTCCTGGGGAGCCATGTTATTGGGCCGATAATATCATGCATTGGAAGACAAACCAGGCTTTCTCCTGGCTGAGTTGGCGATTGCGGGATTAATCAGCGAGCCTGTTGTGAGATTCACGAAGCTATTGCCCGGAAAATTCATCTGCAAGTCCTTTGATTGGTGGACCCGGTTTGTGACAGCCGTCCATGCATCGGAGATGAACCAAGTAAGATCCCTGCGACAATTAGTCCATGCCGCTCGGCTCGCTTCACCATCGTAAATCCGTGGCTATAATGGGTTGAATGTCGACCAAATCCCTTAGAAAGCGGCTGATGGATCTCAGCCTTACGGGCATCGCTTGGAAGCTTCGCGATCTCGGCTACCTCTCCAAGCCTCTCGGTGAGCGACTTCTTGACCAGATTCCCGAAGTACCCCTCCCCGACTTAGTTGCGAGACCTCTAATCCGCATCGATGGCTCATACACCTATGTCGAAGGCTCTCTCCCCCTCTGCGACCTCGTTGCCCTTCTAAGTGTCGTCGTGGATCGAGCGCCGGGCACCGTCTTCGAGATCGGCACCTTCAACGGCCACACCACGCGACTGATGGCGCTTAATGTTCCAAATGCTCAAATCCACACCGTCGACCTGCCTGAAGACTTCACTGGAACCCCTGCTGAGCAGCCCAGTGGCGATGGCCCCGAAAAAGACGACTGGCACCTTATCCAGTCCCGGCGCGTCGGCGCGCAATACCGCGCCGATCCCTCCATCACCAATGTCACCCAGCACTTCGGCGACACCGCCAAGTATCCCTTCCCGGCTGCCGACCTTTTCTTCATCGACGGTTCGCACACCTACTCCTACGTTCGTAATGACACCGAAAAAGCCTTCGCGACGGGCTCCGCTAAGACACTTCTCTGGCATGACTGTGACCGAGGCCACCCTGACATCAGCCGCTGGCTCCTCGAGATGATCCAGGCCGGCCATCCTGTGCGCCGCATTCAGGACACCAACCTCGCCATCCTCGATCTGACACCCAGGCCGCTGAGTCAACTCTGAGGAGGCTTGCAAGGCTTCCATCCACAATCGCGCGCCCCAGTACGGCTCCGGCTCATGATGCTCCGTTCCGCCGGCGAAGCCTGTTACCCACGCTTACAGCAAACCTTGTGAAGCGTTCCGATTCCCAGAACGGTGACGGCCAAGCTCGCAACGACTGGAACATGTAGGAGAGCTCACTGTCGAGTCCATTGTCGCGTGCGATCAGGCCAGCGCTGGATATCTGGGCTGCGCGAATCTTTCGCCGCCAGGCCCAGCGATCGAATACCACGTAGATCAGCCACCAGCGTAGTATCGATGATTTGGTCCAGCGCCTTCAGCATTCTCTCCGGATTTGCGCTCAAGCTGTTCGGATGTACTAGTAAATGTCCACTAACAGCTTCGTGCACGACCCCGAACTGCCCGAGTAATTGCAGCCGAAACTAACATCTCCCAGTCCTCACAGGCGCGAATATCTTCACGGATAACCCCCGTCCTTCATGACCGCGTCCCGCCTGACGATGAACGTGCATGGCGTATTGGGATTGCGGTAGCGCAGCATCCTCCTTGCAGCGGCTGGGTCGACCGCAGGCAACTCATCTCGGACGCCGTTGTCGTCGAATATCCTGATCCCCGTGTAAATGAGCACTGCTTCGGGGAGAATGCAGCGCGACCTGGCGCTCGAGTTTTCCAGGCGCCCACATGATCGTCGGCGTCCAGCAGCGCGATCCAGTCCCTCTGAAGCATTCTGGATGCCTGTATTCCTGGCAGCCGAGAGGCCGCCATTAGGCCGGCTGACGACCTTCGCACCCAGTTCCCCGCTACTGCTGCTGTGTCGTCGGCGAGCCATCATTTACCACGATAATTTCCTCGGGCTTGAGGTTTGCGCGAATACTGACTTGAGACAGCGAGGCAGAAAATGCGCTGCATTATAAGCCGGAATCACGACACTGATCTTCATACCCTACCTTGTTTCGATCTCGGTCTACCTCCCACGATGGGAGTTGCAATAATTGCTCGGACACATCTCAGAAAATGCGCTGCCTGATTGGCCTCTCTAAACGCTGGTCGAGGTCTATGTCGGTGAAGTCTCGGTCAATGAGGAAGTGTCACGAACCTATCCGCCACGCCGGCGATCGGCGCAGGCAGCATTCCAGTCAGGATGCGGAAACGGGTACCATCCTCGGGTTCGAGTATGCGCATCAGGTAGACGAGCCCAAAGAGCACGACCAGCGAAGCGATTCCGCCGCATAGAACGGCCCACAGCGGGGCGAGATGTGTCGCGACGAAATGCGCGGCCAGCGTTGCCAGAATACTGGCGAAGGTGATCTTTGTTATTTGTAGCCACGGGAGTTCTATTTTGTAGAGATAGATAGCTGTACCCCAGATCAATCCAACGGCGGTGAACTGAGCCGCTCCGCTGCCGATGCATGCGCCAACGGCGCCGTGGGCTGGAATGAGGTACCAGGCCACGCCCATATCGATTATGCCTGCAAATACTGTGATAGAGATGACGTAGCCCTGTCGTTCGAAGCTCTGGAAGAGATTCTGAATGGGGCCGATGAAGGCCTTTGCCAAGCACAGTATTGGTGCCAAAGTCACGACGAGAGCAGCGTCCCGGTATTTGTTGCCGTAGAGAAGTAAGAGTGCTGGAAACGCGAGCGCGCAAGAGATAAAGTGCAGCGGAATCGAGGTGAGGGCAAGGTAACGGAATGTATATGCCGTGATGGCGGGAAGCTTTGACTTGTCGCGGCCGTATTGCGCAAAAATGGTCGCACCAGTCGCCGATCCGAAGACGGCCGAGCTGACCAAGAGGCGCTCCGCCATGTTGAAGGCTACGGAATAATAAGACACCTGGCGAATATCCGCACAGAGGTGCTTCAGCAGGAATAACTCCGAGCGGTCCCAGACAATCAAGGCGACGACCATGGTGGCGACGCTCTGCCACGAGAAGGCGATCATTCGCTGCGCTAATCCGGGGGGTTGAATATGAGTTGTCTCCCATGCGAGGCTGCGCTTGAGACTGGGGAAAAGGCGCACCAAGAAGTCGATCACTCGGGTGATGAGCATTGATGCACCGACGCCTACGACGCCCCACTTGAACATCACTGTTGCGAGAATGGCGACGAAGAACACGGATATTGAGATTACGGACGCGGGGACATTGGCCGCCATTTCTTCTGCCGCTGAATTGGCCATTGCCGGGACGAAGTTGACCATTGTCGGCCAGATGCTGAGTACGACAAGCGCGGAGGCCAATTTGTAGCCTTGGGGCGAGTCTCGTAGCACCCAAAATAGAATGCCGGCGGTGGCTGCAGTTGCCAGGCCGATCTGGAGGTAGAGCGTACGGAAGTAGATGAAGCGTGCCGTTCCGCGGTCACCGATACCGATGAATTCCGCCATGTATTTCTGGGTGGTGGCGGGGATGCCGAGACTGCCTAGACTGCTGACCACGCCTGCGAGGTATGCAACATAAATGATGTAGCCCATCTTCTCGGGGCCGAGGGTGCGGGCAATTGCGATCGAAGTAACCATCGTGAAGACGTTACTGACGACGGTTTCGAGGCCGTACCAACCGGTGTTCCGGGCTATGGTCTTGGTGTTTGACATGTTGATGAGCGTTTGGTCGGTCAGCTGCTTGCAATACCGTACACGGCTACAAACGAGAGCGTTGAGCGATGCGCTTCTGGCTACAGGCTCTCTTGGACTTCATCGTAGCATTGTTGCAATAGGATTTGAGTGCTTCGAAGGTCCGGGGCTACCGCATAAGTGGGATGTACCAAGCGGGCTGGGGCATGTCGGAGAAATCTCACTGGCAGTGCGCTAAGCGGAAGGATGCAGCTCGATGTCACCCATGCAGCTTGGCGATGCGAGAGGCGGTGAACAAAGGCAACAGGCAGCAAACGGGAGAATCACAATAAGGTTTAGAGGTGACACAATGATGGGTGCCAAACAGAGGCTCTGCAATAAAAGCGGAGAGCCAGCGCGCATTGGGGATACGGTGATGCTGACTTCATCACCCCCGGCTTTTCGATAAGGAACAGCAACGTAAGGAGTCAATTGCAACATGGCCCAGTTTCAGTTGGTAGATATCTCCGGAGCCAGGCGATGTATTTGTTGTTTCGATCCAGCTCTCAGAAACCGTTCCTTAAAATACTCGTATAACCAGACCATAGTTTTGCTGGCTATGATGATAATCAAGCCCTCGACGGGATAGCGAAATCGGTTTGATCCCCAAAAGACCTCGGCGGTAATTACAAAATGGAGTATTCCGAGATGGAGTAGCCAAACGGGAGAGCCTGTTTTTAGAGACCAAATAGCAGTGGGGAGGAACCCTACAGTGAAGAGAAGCAAAATTGGTCCCCAAGAGATTAATGTGCCCGCCCGGTAAAGCAAAGGGGTCTTGGGTTGCAGGAATGGTGACCACGCGCGACGAAACTTCGATTCGGCAAAGTACCACCATGTACCCGGATGACTACGGAGCCACTGGATTGCGAGGTGCGTCTCCACACGATCACGAATCACCTCGTTATTTGGAGCGGTAATCTGGTTCCGGTATTCCGGCAGGCTGGCCACAGCATATACCCAGTATCCGTAGTAGATAGGATCAGACGCTGTTATCCGGTTGTAACTGCCAAGTAGAACATCTCCGCCCCCTGTCTGGAAGGGAACAAATGCGTGGAACAGTCTATAGTTGCGCACCGTCCACGGTATGAGCATAAGTAATGCTACCAATGGAATGGCCAACCCGCGAACAATCACTGAGGGAGTTCGCCGGAATTGCCATAGGCACCAGGGAATCATAAGGGCAACCATAAAAATTGCGTTTCCACGAATAAGCATGTCATAACCGAGAAAAACTCCTGCGCCAAGCGCCCATCCCCACGTCTTTTTCTCAGCAAACTGCAATGAGAGCAGAATAAAGCAACAGAACAAAAGCGTGTACTGTGTCTCTGATAGTAGTTGAGTAGTATAAAGGAGCGCCGTGGGCCAAAGAGCGTAGATTGCAGCTGCGAACAATGCGACTGTCCTGCCATAGCACTTACGACCGATGCCATAGACGAGCAGGATGGTTATCGTATCCATGAGGCATTCCGACAATCTAACAACCTTGTATCGATGCCCGAATACCCGGTACAGACCGGCCCAATATAAAGATGTCCCCGGGGAGCGATACGCTGTTAAATGGGCCACCGTATTTCCATCCGGTCCAACTACATCAGGGCTAATGCCGCTATATCCAAGACCTTGGGCGAGGCTCCAAGCATACATGTCGTATTCGCTGGCGTCGGTGCCAGGTACGGGAGGTATGGACCAACCTTCATGAGCATTTAACGCGATGCGAGAACCCAGTCCTATAAACAGAAGAAGCAAAAGAGTGAGAACAATAAATCTACGCGAGTAGCTGTTGTTTGCGTCGTCATTGGAGCAAACATCTTCACCAATCTTCATTGGTCATCCTCACCGTGGGTTAAATGCCTTTAGGTAGAATTAGGGAGCGACTAATGCATGATATCAAGCTTAGCTCAATGCTCCAGCAAGCGAACTATTCAACTGGCACAGCATTAGCGTAAAAGTGCATCTTGCCTAACCGCGGGCTCATAGACCGTCCGCGGGAGGAGCCTGCCAGGATTTCCAACGCAGATGTGCCCCGCTGGAACATCCTTGGTTACCACCGCAGCGGCACCTACTACCGCGCCTTCACCGATCGTGACTCCAGGGAGTATTGTTGCGCCTCTACCAAGCCACGCTTTATTCCCGATATGCACGGGGCGCACATCTGCAGGATCGACTTGCTCACCGGCAATGCGCTTTTCGGGGTCGAGCGGGTGGGCCGAGTAGTCAGAGACGGAGCAGTTGCCAGCGACAAGGACGTCGTCGCCGATGGTGATGGACCTGGCAACTGAGAAGATGCAGCCGGCACCAATGAAACTTCTATTCCCCACCCTGAATTCAGGCTCGTCAAAGATGCGCCCGCTCGAAACGAGAATCGATCCTGAAAGGCGCACATCATCCCCTATGTAAACCTTCACCGGACCGGTGATATACGGCAGGCTTTCCATTTCCAGGCGCCTGCCGATCGAGACGCATTTTGAGCGAAGAATCGGAAAGTCGAAACAGGCCGAGTTAATCCTCTCCTCGGTTTCGTACTTTAAGACTCGCAAAAAGTGGATCATTGAGTAAATGGGATCGAGAGCGCGTGGTACAGGGAGTTGGAAAGTCAGGACTGCCTTTCCGATTCTCTTCAAGCGTGCGTAGAAGGGAGTTTCCGCACGTTTGATCTTGAGAATGTAAGTATCCAGGAGCATTGTGTTGACGCCTCACTGCAACCAAATCCAACGCTTAAGATGTTATTCGAAGGCGGGAGCGAATGATGGCACAAGATGCTCGTTACTGGGAAGACAAGTCATTTGCAAGAGCGCAGCCTCCAGAAAAGCGTTGCATCAACATTATTCATAGCACAGGAGTTGTGAAGATATTCCCCACCTCTTCTCGTTACACTAAGGCCGCTCAGGGTGTGGATCATAAAGGTTTCAAGTCCTCTCGTTGAGGTGAATCATGGCATGAGTTCGTGCCTGCGTCAAACACAGTGATACTCGAGGTACGGTTCTGTGGCTTTCCCGCATTCCATATCTTCCAGAGCGGGCCGCGCGTGAAGAGAAACTTGTAGAATCCAACCACAGCGGCAGCGTTAAGCATAAGGAATGCGCTGGCCGGAGCTGCGACGCGATGTAACCCTGGAATTCGATAACGCAAGGCAACGACTGCAAGGGCCCAGCCAACGATCTGAATCGCTGCAAATATTGTGAAGGCCGGTGAACCCGGCGAGAGGAGCATCGCGGATACCAGCAAAAGAAGTAGCAGGTAAGGCACAACCAGACGCATCCCCTTGTGCGAGACGAGTTGGAATAGAAGTCGATTCCGCGGCGTCAGAGTCCACGGCATAAGTTGAAAGAGCTGAAAATTTCCGGCGAGCGTTCGAACCTTGCGATGGAACTCGGCCCGGGATTCCTTCGGCCACGTGTCGTAGACGTAGGCACGGGGATCAACAACGGAGCGGTAGCCCTGCCGGATGATCGAGAGCGGTTGAAACATGTCGTCGAGGATGATCCCAGCTGGCTGCTGCACGTAGAGCGTACGGCGAATGGCGTAAAAGCCTCCATAGACTCCGACAGGAGAGTCGCTGGCAGCTTCGCATGTCCTGAGCCACTGTTCGTAGCGCCAGTAGAAGCCGCCGACTGCCGCTGAAGTCGCGTCGTGGCCTTCATCACGCAGTTTGAGATTGCCAGAGACACAACCAACCTTGGCGTCGGCGAAGTTGCTCACCAATTGTTGAATCGCGCCCGGAGCTATTTCGGGTCGAATGTCTACGAATACGACCACGTCAGCCGTGGCCTCCGCCACGCCGGCGTTCACCGCAACCGCCTTGCCTCTGTGTTCCTTGAGAACGATAGTACGAAGTTGTGGATGCTGCCGGCTCGCCAACACTTCTCCCGTGCCGTCGGTTGAGCCGTCAGATACGATAATAATCTCGCTGATGTGCGGGTAGTCCAGCGCGAGAAGATGCTGGATTTGGCGGGGGAGCAGAGCCACGCCGTTGTGAACAGCAAGAACAATGCTAACGCTTGGAATCACGGGAGTGGCGATCCAAGGCTTCGGTCGAAGTTTGGACATCATCCACATGATGGTCGGATAACCGACGTAGGTGTAGAGAACGCCGCTCAGTGACAGCCAGAAGATGGGCTTGATTACGCTCCTATCCCCTCTCTGGTTCGCGTTCGGCAGAGTGCCGGACTTGCTTTTTCGATTGACGGTTATGTTCCCAGTACCGACGGCGGCGAAGGTCAAGACTCCGGCGGTGTCGGTGATGGCGCTTGCCGGGGTTCCAGCACCAGTGATCGTGTAGGTTGTGCTCGGTGCCAGATCACTGATATAGATCGACGTTGCGCCCGAAGCTGGAAAAGTTGTGCCGGCGAAGGCCGCGGGATACGTCTGACTAAACATGACAAGGCTCGACCCGATCATGGCTCCTTGAAACGTCTGCCCGGCAGAAGAGTTGATCAGGCTGGTAGCCGAGCAGGAGAAGGAAGACGCTCCCCACTCCACTGTGCTCAGAAAGGTCGAGCGGATTACTTTGCCTGCACTGACCCTGATCGTCGTGTACGGCTGCCAGTCTTCCTTCTGTGTTGGTAATCTGCCGGTCGGCAGGCCAGCATCGCTTAGAGTGCCGCCGAGCAGTGAGGTATAGCAGGCTTTCTGGTTTCCAGAGCGAGTGGGCCAGGTTGCGGTATTTCCATTGATGGTGAGTGGCCCGGTGGTGATCAGAGAGAGGTAGTGTGCTTGGGGAGTTGCGGTGGTACCCCGGTCGTAATACACAACCTGATTTGTAGCTCGCAGGTAGACCAGCGACCGGCTGGCAGAGGGAACCGAGGTGAAGTAGGGATAGCCGCCAACCAGATTGGTATTGTAGACAGGGGTCAGATCAAGATTGGCTCCCACATATCCCGGAAGCTCGGAGTGATTCAAACTCAAAGTCCCATTCTGGATCGCGTGCCAGATCTCGCCGCCGCCAAGATACGCTCCGTATTGAAAACACCCCCAGCTGGAACAGCCCGGATTGGCGGGCTGCATGTAACTGGCCTCATTATTCGCATTGGCGGCAGCCATCGCGTAGTTGTAGTCCACAAACACGATGCGGCCCTTGGTGATGTACTCGCCATTGGAGTAGATGTCGAACCGTCCCGCCAGTTCATCCTCGTGGTCGATTGCCGTATTGGGGGCATAGTAGGAGAACGCGGTTCCGGTGGCCCCGGCGGTGCTCCATCCTGAACGCACCAGGATGTGCTGATTTCCAGCGTCGTACCAGTCGGTCGGGAAGTTGGGTCTGGGGTCGGCGGGCGGAGCTACGGTTGGGTCAGTCGCGGGCAGGGAGAACAGAAAGTCGAAGATAATGTTGTTGCCAATATCGTTCGACATGTTCTGGACAAAGCCGCAATAGGATGTGCAGCCAGGATAAGTCGTTCCGTTCGGGCCACCCCCAGCCACATTCAGCGGTGCCCACTCTAAAGCTGCACTGCGGTCGCTGCGTCCGGTCATGGTGTCGTAGGACAAGGTTGCGGCCAAATCCCAATAGTCGTTCGGGCTGCGCCAGCTTTGGTAGGTGTCCCCGGTGGTGAAGTTATAGAACGCCTCGCCCATAGCGTTGGGGTTGTGACCTGAATCAATGCCGGTCAGAAAGGAGAGTTCCGCGATGTAGTGCAGATCCCACCAGCTTGACGTGCCGTAACTCATCTGCGGCCCATACAGGATGGGATCGTCGTAGCCGGCCGTGTGAAGGATATTGAGGAGGTAGCGGGTACGATAAGTGGAGTACCGGTACCAACTGCCTTCCGGCGACTCGCCTCCGCGATTGATCCCAAAGCAGGGAGTTGTCCCGCTTCCCCAAGTGCTGCCGCAGGCAGGCTGCGTAGAGAGGTTCCCATAGGCCGCTTGATAGGCCGGCACAGTCACCCCCGGATCTTCAGTCGCTGCCCAGTCAAGGTACATATCCCCGCCAACCAGGAAGTTGAAGTAGGAGTGCAGGTTGTATGCCGTGCCATCCGGGCAGACCACGCCGGGCGCA
The DNA here is from genome assembly GCA_963764735.1 of uncultured Acidobacteriaceae bacterium. Classification (GTDB taxonomy): domain Bacteria; phylum Acidobacteriota; class Terriglobia; order Terriglobales; family Acidobacteriaceae; genus Edaphobacter. Next base: position 845,532 of record CAVXTS010000002.1, on the reverse strand, counting down.
GCAGAGCAGGTGTTCGCCAGGGGGGGATCGTCGGTCGAATTATTGTCAAACGTCAGTGCAGCAGCGGCAAGAAAGATTTCCTTGGAACGCGAGTAGTTATTTCCTCGTGCTCGCATCGCACTGTAGTCCCAGATGCTGCCCGTATGGAATTGCTGCGGGCTATTGTAATTCCCAATATAGGCAACGGCTCCGGTGCCGATCGCATCGGTACTCATCTCCTGGCCGATGATGGCGAAATAACGCCGTGCCACGTTCAGGTCGGAACTGCTCAAAAAGCCTCCCGCCATCAGCCAGTCGGGAGTCGTGGTCCACGCCACCGTGTTGTCGGAGCCGCGATTGCCGGTCAGCCCGTACAAAGGATTATTACCGTCAATCGGTTCATTCGCGTTATTCAACAGCGCATTCATCATGTAAACCATAATGTCGCGTCCCAGGCTGCCCCACTTCGCCCGGTTGCTGGCCGAAGGATCGATCAGCGACATGAGAGCGAACAGGTGAGCATCTCCTTCCGGCCAATTCTGGGTCTGGTCATTCTGGATCAAGCACGTGTCCGCAATTGAAAACAAAGCACCATGAGAGGTTGGGTCGGGAAAAGTGATACTGGTCGAGGTGATGCTGGACACAGCGATCCGATACTTCCCGTTCAGCCACGTCGCCATCGTGCAGCCAGAAACATCAATCTGATGATTGCTGCCGGAGCCGGTTGAAAGAATGCTGGTTGCAGGAGTGCTCGGAACGGCTACCGTGACGACGCTACCGGAAGACTCTGTGATGTTCGTAGTTGTCCACTGAAAGGGCCGACCATTGCCGCCGTTGTAGGTGAAACTCCAGATATTCTGATCATTCGAGTATGAATGGTCCGCCATCGTCTGGAGGGTGGTCCACATCGGATTCGCCGGTACAGCCTTCGCCTGAAGAGCGGTCACGATCGATGGAGTCAGCAGCAGGCGCGGATGGCCGGATGCCGGGGTCGGCGAAGCCGTCATGGCGATGGTACAGGTGCCTGCGAGAGACCCGTTGGCCAAGCTTGTTGCCGTCACCGTATAGGTCCCGGCTGTCGTCGAGTAGAGTGCAATTGTCGCCGGCTCATTCGCGGTCGAGGGATTAACCCCGACCAGCTTTCCGCCAGTCGTCGTCCACGAAACCTGCTTGGCGTTCAAGCCGTTTACAATCGCCGTACAAGTCTGGTAGCTGCCGCGCGGAGCCGTCACTGTTGCCGGGTAAACGTAGATTCTCTGCGCAATAGCGGGCAAAGGTATCAGAAGCGCGAGGATGAATAGAAACCTCGTCATTACAATCCTATGCCCACCGGGCTGCGGCGGTTCGAGCAGGATCCGCGTTACTCCCTGAGCCAAAATCTTCACTCGACGACCCCAGTGCGCCATCTCCCGTGAGGGATAACCGCCCAAACATTGTCACCACCACACAGATAGTGTATGCGGAAGTTACCGCATGTGAAGCATTTGAATCGACATTCTGTCGCATCGCCGAGCAACGAATTTGCGGGGGCGGTTCAGTTCACTGACCGTTGCATTGAAAAGCAGAATGAAACCGAGTTTGCCGCAGAGACGGTGTCTAGCGTGCAAGATGCTTACTTAGCCGGCGCCGCCCTTGCCTTTGGCTCTTTCAAAGAATACTTCACAAGACAATATAGGGCGCGAACTCCGTCTTTCCAGCCGATCTTCTTACCTTCTTCGTAAGTACGGCCCGCGTAGCTGATCCCTACCTCGTAGATTCTTAGTCTCCGGCGAGCTACCTTTACCGTTATCTCCGGCTCGAATCCAAAGCGATTCTCTTCGATTGGTATGGACTGAATAATCTCGCGCCGGAAGGCCTTGTAGCATGTTTCCATATCGGTGAGGTTGAGGTTGGTAAGGCAGTTAGAAAGAAGAGTCAACAGCCAATTGCCAACAGAGTGCCAGAAATACAGCACACGATGCGCCTCCCCCCCCATGAATCGTGAACCATAAACGACATCGGCCTTCCCATTGCGAAGAGGCTCAAGCAATTGTTGATAGTCGCTCGGATCGTACTCTAAGTCCGCGTCCTGAATAACGACAAAGTCGCCGGTTGCTTCCTGAATGCCCCGACGCAATGCTGCTCCCTTGCCCATATTGCGCGGTTGCAGGAAGACCCGGACCTGCGGGTATTCCTTCTCGATCTCTCCGAGGATCTCGACCGTACCATCCTTCGACCCGTCATCGACGCAAAGCATCTCGATGTCCAATGGCAACGCAAGCACCCGGGCAATCATGATGCGCAGCGTGGCGCGCTCATTGTAGACGGGTACGACAACCGATAGCTTCATTTGGGGAGAAACACTCTGATTACTGTCAGGACTACCAGTCATCGCGTAAACCTTTCCAGGATCCTTCACAGTGAGGGTGAATCAGTACGGTTTCCAACCGGCCGCAAGCCACAATTCGACACACAAAGACAAGAGGCTACATCTTTAAGCAGGGGATGTTCTAGTCGCGCCACTTCCCAGCAGTATTACGAGACGCGGCGGTTTCTGCAAGCGAAAAACACAATGACCACTTGCGCGTCATGGATTCGACCAAAATGACAGGGCGTGCACCCATATTCATCTTTTCCCATACCTTCACACCGTCCCAATCTAGCTTAACTGGTGATCGCCGGGAGCTACGGCTTGCATCTACGGCCTGGCCAGATCTAGTCGTGCGCCACTGTCGCCCTGGTTCGATCGCCGGTCGCAGGAGGCTCCTTATCGCCAACGCCGTTCAGTGACGGCGAGCCGCAAGTCGAGGCGCGACGTGTTGTCGGCAGACAGTTCCTTGTGTTCGTAGATCAGGCTTTCGATCCATAGCCAATGCGTGTTCTCCGCCCGATACCAGATTCGGCGGAATCATAAGTCTCCCACTCTTGCAGAGGAGTGTTCGGGCCTTTCTCCCAACGAGCCCGGGCTGCCCGAAGATCTTCCGGTGGAATTCAGGCAATTACTTTCGCTGTATTACCGTGACCAAAAAGTCGCAGATGGAACCACCTTTGGGTACTTTTGCGGGGCAAATTGAGCAGTTAGTGTTTGATTCGAGGGCGCATTACAAGCATTCGCAGTGACAGTTGTGCGGGATTGTTGCGGCCAACAGGTCGGCTTGATCAACACGGGCCAGAGGTGAGTTTTGAAAATATCGAACGTTATTAAAGCACTTCCCGTATTCGCTGTTTTGTTTCCGTTGACAATGGTTGCGCAGAGCATGTACGTCTATCCGGCGACGGTCACGGCTCCGCGTGGGAGCTATCAGACTTGCACGGCGATTGTAAACGGCGTGAACGCCAAGCAGGTTTCATGGACGACAACGGGCGGGACGCTGGTCGGAGTTAATCCCTCAACCGCCAACGAGCCAGCGACAATTGCACTCTATACGACGACAGCCGGGACCTATACGGTGACGGCCACAAGCTTGGCCAACGGGTCTCTGGCAGGCAGCTGTACCATCACGATGACAGGTTCGCCTGCCCCAACAGTGGGTCATCCCCGTCTGCTGCTAACTCCGTCGATGGTGACCGCCCTTCAGGCGAAGGCTGTATCAACAAATCCGATGTGGACCACGCTGCAAACAGCCGCGAACAATTCCTATGCCAATGACAGTGCCATCTGGTCGTGGTCTTGCAATGGAGGCACAGGCCTCCCCTCCTCAGACCAGACCCAGAATTGGCCGGAAGGAGATGCTCACCTGTTCGCTCTCATGTCGCTGATCGATCCTTCGGCCAGCAACCGGGCGAAGTGGGGATGTTACGGCCGCGACATCATGGTTTACATGATGAATGCGCTGTTGAATAACGCGAATGAACCGATTGACGGTAATAATCCTTTGTACGGGCTGACCGGCAATCGCGGCTCCGACAACACGGTGGCGTGGACCACGACTCCCGACTGGCTGATGGCGGGAGGCTTTTTGAGCAGTTCCGACCTGAACGTGGCACGGCGTTATTTCGCCATCATCGGCCAGGAGATGAGTACCGATGCGATCGGCACCGGAGCCGTTGCCTATATTGGGAATTACAATAGCCCGCAGCAATTCCATACGGGCAGCATCTGGGACTACAGTGCGATGCGAGCACGAGGAAATAACTACTCGCGTTCCAAGGAAATCTTTCTTGCCGCTGCTGCACTGACGTTTGACAATAATTCGACCGACGATCCCCCCCTGGCGAACACCTGCTCTGCTGCGCCCGGCGTGGTCTGCCCGGATGGCACGGCATACAACCTGCACTCCTACTTCAACTTCCTGGTTGGCGGGGATATGTACCTTGACTGGGCAGCGACTGAAGATCCGGGGGTGACTGTGCCGGCCTATCAAGCGGCCTATGGGAACCTCTCTACGCAGCCTGCCTGCGGCAGCACTTGGGGAAGCGGGACAACTCCCTGCTTTGGGATCAATCGCGGAGGCGAGTCGCCGGAAGGCAGTTGGTACCGGTACTCCACTTATCGTACCCGCTACCTCCTCAATATCCTTCACACGGCCGGCTACGACGATCCCATCCTGTATGGGCCGCAGATGAGTTACGGCACGTCAAGCTGGTGGGATCTGCACTACATCGCGGAACTCTCCTTTCTGACCGGCATTGATTCAGGTCACAACCCCAACGCTATGGGCGAGGCGTTCTATAACTTCACCACCGGGGACACCTACCAAAGCTGGCGCAGCCCGAACGACTATTGGGATTTGGCCGCAACCTTGTCCTACGACACCATGACCGGACGCAGCGACCGCAGTGCAGCTTTAGAGTGGGCACCGCTGAATGTGGCTGGGGGTGGCCCGAACGGAACGACTTATCCTGGCTGCACATCCTATTGCGGCTTTGTCCAGAACATGTCGAACGATATTGGCAACAACATTATCTTCGACTTTCTGTTCTCCCTGCCCGCGACTGACCCAACCGTAGCTCCGCCCGCCGACCCCAGACCCAACTTCCCGACCGACTGGTACGACGCTGGAAATCAGCACATCCTGGTGCGTTCAGGATGGAGCACCGCCGGGGCCACCGGAACCGCGTTCTCCTACTATGCCCCCAATACGGCAATCGACCACGAGGATGAACTGGCGGGACGGTTCGACATCTACTCCAATGGCGAGTACATCACCAAGGGCCGCATCGTGTTTGTGGACTACAACTACGCGATGGCTGCCGCCAATGCGAATAATGAGGCCAGTTACATGCAGCCCGCCAATCCGGGCTGTTCCAGCTGGGGGTGTTTTCAATACGGAGCGTATCTTGGCGGCGGCGAGATCTGGCACGCGATCCAGAATGGGACTTTGAGTTTGAATCACTCCGAGCTTCCGGGATATGTGGGAGCCAATCTTGATCTGACCCCTGTCTACAATACCAATCTGGTTGGCGGCTATCCCTACTTCACCTCGGTTCCCTCTGCCAGCCGGTCGCTGGTCTACCTGCGAGCTACAAATCAGGTTGTGTATTACGACCGGGGTACCACCGCAACTCCCCAAGCACACTACCTCTCTCTGATCACCACCGGGCCACTCACCATCAATGGAAATACCGCAACCTGGCCCACTCGCTCTGGAAACCAGAAAGCCTGCTATACAGGGACCGGAGGGAGTCTAACTGACGCGGGCCTGCCAACCGGCAATCTTCCTACTCAGGCCGAGGACTGGCAGCCGTACACGACACTTCAGTTAAGCGCAGGCACGGTGACAAGTTCAGCCTTCCTGAGCACCCTGGAGTGGGGTTCCTCGAGCTTTACCTGCACCACGACTAGGGGCATCAGTTCGTCTTCAGGACAGAGCTTTCAGGGAACGACCATTGGGTCGAGCCTTGTCATGTTTAGTCAGACGTATCCCGCGGCGTTCGCCGGCACAACTTTTCCAGCTTCGGGCGCAACGTCGATCTATATCAGTGATCTGGCACCGAGCACAACCTACACGATCACTGGTGCTGGAACCCCGGCAAGCGCCACCACCGACAATGCGGGAGTGTTGACGTTTGCTGACGCTGGTACAGGCAATATAACCGTCAGCGCTGGAGCGTCAGGCTCCGTCAATCTTACCAGCATAACCGTTACCCCTTCCTCGGCATCCGTGATTACTCTAGGCAACCAGCAGTTCACGGCTACCTGTGGCTATTCGGATGGATCCAGCTCAAATTGCACGTCCTCGGTAACCTGGGCTTCCAGTGTGCTGAGTGTGGCAACCATCAACAGTTCCGGTGTGGTGACTGGTGTGGGCCAGGGCGGTGCGAATATCATTGCCACCAGCGGAAGCATCACGGGCCAGGCTGCGGTCACGGTCCCCATTCCAACGCTGCAGTCCATCGCAGTGACACCCGCATCCGCAACAGTTTCGGTCGGCACTACCCAGCAATTCAGGGCGACCGGAACCTACAGCGATTCGAGCACTTCAGATTTAACGGCGTCCGTTACCTGGTCGTCGAGCAACACGGCAATGGCGACCGTCAATTCCTCCGGTTTGGCAACCGCAATGGCACAGGGAAGGACAAATATTCTTGTTGCCAACGGCAGCGTTCAAGCCCAGGCCGCGGTTACCGTCATGCCAACGGCAACGGTAACTTTCAGCCCGGCTGGAGGCACCTATAATTCTGCGCAAACGGTGACTATCAGTACAACCGCATCCTCAGCGACGATCTACTACACAACGAATGGATCGACACCGACAACAAGTTCGGCGATCTATTCTGGTCCCATCACTGTTTCCTCCACGGAGACGTTGGAGGCTATCGCCGTGGCCAGCGGCTACACCACCGGCGCTGCGGGGTCGGCCAGCTATACCATCAACCCGCTTGCCGCGGCTACGCCGACCTTCAGCCCCGCCGGCGGAACGTACACCTCGGCGCAGACAGTAACAATCAGTACGACTACGCCCTCAGCGACGATTTACTACACGACAAACGGCTCGACACCGACAACAAGTTCGGCGATCTACTCTGGTCCCATCACTGTTTCCTCCACGGAGACGTTGGAGGCTATCGCCGTAGCCAGTGGCTACACCACCAGCGCGGCGGGAGTGGCGGGCTATACCATCAACCCGCTTGCCGCGGCTACTCCGACCTTCAGCCCCGCCGGCGGAACGTACACCTCGGCGCAGACAGTGACGATTGCCACGACTACGCCCTCGGCAACGATTTACTACACAACGAACGGCTTGCAACCGACGACCAAGTCGACCGTGTATTCTGGTCCCATCACTGTCTCCGCCACGGAGACGTTGCAGGCTGTTGCCATCGCCACTGTCTACCCCGCTAGCGCCGTGGGATCGGCCAGCTACACCATCAACCTGCCCGCATCCACGCCAACCTTCAGCCCGGCCGGTGGAACCTACACCTCGGCGCAGACCGTAGCAATCAACACGGCTACGCCTTCAGCGACGATCCACTACACAATAGACGGCTCGGCGCCGACGACCAGCTCGGCGGTCTACTCCGGTCCCATCACAGTCTCGGCCTCGGAGACGTTGCAGGCGATCGCTGTGGCCAGCGGTTCTTCCGCCAGCGCGGCGGGATCAGCCAGCTACACCATCAACCTACCGGCATCCGTGCCGACCTTCAGTCCTGCGGGCGGAACGTACACCTCGGCGCAGACCGTAGCAATCAGCACGACTACGCCTTCAGCGACGATCCACTACACAACAAACGGATCGGCGCCGACGACCAGCTCGGCGGTCTACTCCGGTCCTATCGCAATCTCGTCCTCGGAAACGTTGCAGGCGATCGCTGTGGCCAGCGGCTACTCCACCAGCGCGGCGGGATCGGCCAGCTACACCATCAACCTGCCCGCATCCACGCCAACCTTCAGCCCGGCCGGTGGAACCTACACCTCGGCGGAGACCGTCACAATCAGCACGACTACGCCTTCAGCGACGATCCACTACACAACAGACGGATCGGCGCCGACGACTAGCTCGGCAGTCTACTCCGGTCCCATCACTGTCTCCTCCACGGAAACGTTGCAGGCGATCGCTGTGGCTAGCGGTTACTTCCACCAGCGCGGCGGGATCGGCCAGCTACACTATCAACCTGCCGGCATCCGTGCCGACCTTCAGCCCTGCCGGCGGAACCTACACCTCCGCGCAGACCGTCACCATCAGCACGACTACGCCTTCAGCGACGATCCACTACACAACAAATGGATCGGCGCCGACGACCAGCTCGGCGGTCTACTCCGGTCCCATCACTGTCTCGTCCACGGAGACCTTGCAGGCCATCGCTGTGGCCAGCGGCTACTCCACCAGCGCGGCGGGATCGGCCAGCTATACGATCAACCTGCCGGCATCCGTGCCGACCTTCAGCCCCGCGGGTGGAACCTACACCTCGGCGCAGACCGTCACAATCAGCACGACTACGCCTTCAGCGACGATCCACTACACGACAAATGGATCGGCGCCGACGACTAGCTCGGCAGTCTACTCCGGTCCCATCGCTGTCTCCTCCACGGAGACGTTGCAGGCGATCGCTGTGGCCAGCGGCTACTCAACCAGCGCGATGGGTTCCGCGGGCTACACCATCAGGCTGGTCACTGCGGCTACGCCGACCTTCAGCCCCGTGGCCGGAACCTACACCTCGGCGCAGACCGTCACAATCAGCACGACTACGCCTTCAGCGACGATCCACTACACAACAAACGGCTCGGCGCCGACGACTAGCTCGGCAGTCTACTCCGGTCCCATCACTGTCTCCTCCACGGAAACGTTGCAGGCGATCGCTGTGGCTAGCGGCTCCTCCACCAGCGCGGCGGGATCAGCCAGCTACACTATCAACCTGCCGGCATCCGTGCCGACCTTCAGCCCTGCCGGTGGAACCTACACCTCCGCGCAGACAGTCACCATCAGCACGACTACGCCTTCAGCGACGATTCACTACACGACAAATGGATCGGCGCCGACGACTAGCTCGGCGATCTATTCTGGTCCCATCACTGTCTCGTCCACGGAGACCTTGCAGGCCATCGCCGTGGCCAGCGGCTCCTCCACCAGCGCGGCGGGATCGGCCAGCTATACGATCAACCTGCCGGCATCCGTGCCGACCTTCAGCCCCGCGGGTGGAACGTACACCTCGGCGCAGACGGTAACAATCAGCACGACTACGCCTTCAGCGACGATCCACTACACGACAAATGGATCGGCGCCGACGACTAGCTCGGCGATCTATTCTGGTCCCATCACTGTCTCGGCTTCGGAGACGTTGCAGGCCATCGCTGTGGCCAGCGGCTCCTCCACCAGCACGGCGGGATCGGCCAGCTACACGATCAACCTGCCCGCATCCACGCCAACCTTCAGCCCGGCCGGTGGAACCTACACCTCGACGCAGACCGTAACCATCAACACGACTACACCTTCAGCGACGATCCACTACACAACAAACGGCTCGGCGCCGACGACTAGCTCGGCAGTCTACTCCGGTCCCATCACTGTCTCCTCCACGGAAACGTTGCAGGCGATCGCTGTGGCCAGCGGCTACTCCACCAGCGCGATGGGTTCCGCGGGCTACACCATCAGGCTGGTCACTGCGGCTACGCCGACCTTCAGCCCCGTGGCCGGAACCTACACCTCGGCGCAGACGGTAACAATCAGCACGACTACGCCTTCAGCGACGATCCACTACACGACGAACGGCTCGGCGCCGACGACCAGCTCGGCGGTCTACTCTGGTCCCGTTGTTGTCTCTGCCACCGAGACCATACAGGCGATCGCTGTGGCCAGCGGTTACTCCACCAGCGCGATGGGTTCCGCGGGCTACACCATCAAGCTGGAGGCCCAGACCCCGACCCCGATCTTCAGTCCGGCTGGCGGGACCTACACCTCCGCGCAGAGTGTAAACATCTCCGCCTCGCACGGAGCAAATATCTACTACACGACAAACGGCTCGACCCCGACGACCAGCTCGGCGGTCTACTCCGGTCCCATCACTGTCTCCTCCACGGAGACGTTGCAGGCGATCGCTGTGGTCAATGGCGATTCTCCGAGCACGGTGGCTTCGGCGAGCTATGTCATCGACCTCCCCGCAGCGGTAACGCCAACCTTTAGTCCAGCTGGCGGGACCTACACCTCGGCGCAAACGGTGAAGATCTCAGCGTCGCATTGGGCGACGATCTACTTTACGACAAACGGCTCGACTCCGACGACCAGTTCGGCGGTGTACACCGGGTCGATTACGGTCGCCTCAACGGAGACGGTAAAGGCCATCGCCGTAGCCAGCGGCTACTCAACCAGCGCGGTAGCCTCCGCTAGCTACACTGTAGGCCAGGCAACTGGCAACTCACCGACCTTCAGAGTCGATGTTACTCCGGCGTCGCTTGCGCTCCCGGCGGGCCAAAGCGGAACAACCACGGTGATTGTAACGCCGCAGAACGGGTTCGCTTCGGACACCTCGCTATCTTGCTCGGGATTGCCCTCATGGGCATCGTGCAACTTTGCCCCCGCAACGGTGACCCCTGCAGGTTCAACAGCGTCGTCAACACTTACGGTCACTACCACTCCACTGCTCGAAGCCTCCAACTCCGGCTATAGCCCATTACTTCCAGGTTCGGCTCTCGCTCTTTCGCTCTGTTGCTTTGGCTGGAGAAAGCGGCGCGGTTTGCAGATGTTGGTGCTGGCCATAGCCGCCCTGGGGATCGGGCTTTGCACTGGATGTGGCGCGCCCGTCACGTCTCCGATCCAGGCTACAGTCAGCATAATCGCCGCGCATGGAGATCTGGCGCCGAACACCAACCTCACCCTAACCATCGAATAACACCTGACTCTTTCTTGATAGCCCTTCTTTTTGCCATTCGCGTCACTGCACTGGTAACCTAAACCCAATATGTGTGCGGCTATGGACATGCAGTCCTTGAAGAAGCACCTTGAGTTGGCGAGCCCGACATTTGAAGCGGAGTTGATAGCGAAGACGAGAGGATCTCTGGGCTTCTCTGAGGTTCTTCAGTTGTGCACGCTCCGTAAGCGAGCTCTCACGAAGGGGCTGATTGCCAGGCCGGAAAAGATTCGGCGTGTGGCCATCGTGGGAGGCGCAAACCTGCGCCCCCTCGTCAGTTTCATTGAACACTTTGCGGCCGTGTCGGAGGGCGTCAACTGCGACATCTGGACCGGAGAGTACGACAATTACCATGCCGAAATCATGGCTGATGAGAGTCCACTCTACGAGTTCAAACCAGACACAGTTCTGCTATTACCGTCTGAACGGCGATGTATCTACGGCGGTCCTCTGGCAAGTTCGCGGGCCGAACAGGAAGCTGCCGGGCGCCGGCTGGCCGACGAATTGCTCGATTTATGCGCGAGTGTGCATGCGCGGTGCGGATCTGAGGTCGTGATTGGCAACTTTCGCCTGTCACCCTACTTTGATCCAGGGCCCATGCGGAGCACGAGCTTGATCTCGGACTATGCGTTTCGCAAATTTGTGAATCTGGAGCTTGGAGCGAGGCTGCCGAGTTACGCCCACATCTGCGACATTGAGTTTCTGAGCAATCGCCGGGGCAATCTCTCCGGGGTGGATGATCGAACCTGGTTCGAGAGCAAGCAACCGTTTGCAGCGGGTCTATTGGTTGATGTGGCACGCGAATATGCCCATGTTCTCTCTAACCTCACCAGCGCGGCAAAGAAAGTTTTGGTGCTGGACCTCGACAATACCCTTTGGGGCGGAGTAGTGGGTGATGATGGCTTAGAGGGAATCGAGCTGGGAACGACATCTCCTCGTGGCGAGGCCTATAGGGACTTTCAGCAGTATCTGCTGGAACTGGTAAAACGCGGTGTCCTACTAGCCGTGTGCAGCAAGAATGACCACGACAAGGCAATTGAGCCGTTTGAAAAGCATCCGGAAATGGTTCTTCGCCTCAAAGATATCGCATGTTTCAAAGCAAACTGGGAACCAAAGTCAGAAAATATACGGCAAATCGCTCGCGAGCTGAACCTTGGTATCGATAGCCTGGTGTTCATGGATGACAACCGGGCAGAGATTGAAATCGTGAATCAATTTGTTCCGGAAGTATCGACCATCTGGGCTGGAGACGATCCATCGGAATTCACCGCGAAATTGAGAGATTCCCGATTTTTCGAATTTCGCAATATCACGACGGAAGACGTTCAGCGGGTGCAGCAATACAAGCAGGAGTCAGAGCGACAGCAACTTCTCAGCGCAAGCACAGACATGGGGTCTTATCTCGATTCGCTGGAGATGATGGGAACCATTAAACCATTTGATAAAATGGACGCACCTCGTATAGCCCAGCTGATCGGTAAGAGCAACCAGTTTAATCTTACGACTCGGCGTAGAACTGAAGCTGAGGTGCTTGACATTGTCGACGATGATCGGTACTGCGCATTTACCATGCGGCTGTCCGATCGGTTCGGCGACCACGGCCTGATTGCAATCGTGATCGGGAATGTGTGCGGTGTGGAGTTCACGATTGATACGTGGCTGATGAGCTGCCGAGTACTGAAGCGGCAGGTGGAAGAGGAAGTCCTGAACGAGATTGTTCGTCTCGCGGGAGCTCGTGGGTGCATACGGGTCACCGGCATCTATATCCCTACAGCAAAGAACGACATGGTACGCGAGCTGTATCCCAACCTGGGGTTTACGCACTCGGGAGAAAAAGACGGAGGGGCTCAAATCTATGAATTGGATGTAGCCCGCTATCAGGCCAGACCGACCAAAATCAATGTGAAACGGGAGACTTATGCAACAGCAGGAAGTATTTACTAGGTTGCAGGACGTGTTTGATGGAGTCTTCTTGCAAAAGGTGGAAGTGAGCAGAGAGTTGTCCGCAAAGGACGTCGAAGAGTGGGACTCTTTGACGCATGTTTCTTTGATACTTGCAGTTGAGGAGGCCTTCGGCATTCGCTTTCGCGTTGGAGAAGTTGAAGCGACGAAGAACCTGGGCGACCTTGCTGATCTTATCGTCAAGCGCCTGCCGCAAGGTTGATCGCAAATGCTCCCAGTATTCAGATCAATGCGCTCGGTTGCGAGCTTTTGCGGCCTGCTGATCGGGCTGCTTTGTCTGCCGCTCGTGACTTTGTGGATAGGACATCCACCACGGGAGCAGGCGTATGCCGGCATGTCAGTGGAAGCTGGGCCTATTGGCCCGACGGTACGCGAGATCTTCCGCGACCCCTCCGATGCAGATGTACTTTTTTTGGGTAGTTCACTGGTGAGAGCTGGAATTGACGAGCCGACTGTGGAGCGGGCATTATCTTCACATCTGGGCCGGTCCACGCACGTTGAGATGCTCTCGCTGAACTGGCAAGGTTTGGATCTGCAGTATTTCCTTCTTCGTGACTACCTGAACCACCACCACCCGGAGTTGGTCGTCTGGAACCTTCCCGTTCCAGGTGCGCGAAATCTGGAACCGCATGTCGAGGCGTTCCGCTGGATCCGTTTCGGCGAGTATTCGGACGCATTGTCGGGGCTGCCACTTCGATATCGGTTAGCACTCTATAGCGACATGGTGTTGGGGGCACCTAGAGAGTTGCTTTCTCATCTCCGCCCGAACTTGCTCAGCAAGGAGGAGATTGAGTATCAGTTGCGTCCAGAAAAGACAGGGTATTACGGGCGACCGTTTGTGCCCGAGCCGACTGACGCGTCGATAGTCCCCACCCTTGAGCAGTCGTACGAGGTTCCGCCCTATCCTCTCGTCCATATCGCCGGAAAGCCGCTGACGCCGTATGAGGAGCACTTTGCAGAAAAAATCCTACAACTTGCCAAAGAGAAACACACCAGAATTGTTTTACTGCATATTCCGATCGACTCCGAGCAGGGCCTGGATTACTTGCCGGAGCGAGTCAGATGGGTTGGCCCGCTTCAAACCGGAGTTCCCTTGATCGGCGCAGCTTCATCCGTCGTTTTTCAGGATGTGGATAAGACGCAATTCCATGATTACTATCGCGATCAGCACTTGAATTTGAACGGCAGCCTGCTCTTTACGCGCAGCTTGCTACCCGCGCTCTTAAAGGCCTATGACGATGGGGAGTAGCATGATTGACTCAGGGAAGGACAAGCTCACGGCGCCTGAGAATAGTAGAACCTTCCTTGCCGCTGTGGGCGTGGCCGTCGCTTTGTGCCTTGTCTGCTGCGGGTTAATCTTGCTGATCCCTACCCAGTCGATCAGTGTCGACACCGTATACCAGGGGTTTTAGCCCAAATGATGGATGTTGTTGATCGCTTTCCGCTATATCCGCTGATTCTCAGCTTCATCCTCTATCCCATTGCGGCTTGGATCATCCTGAGGGTTCTCCCGCAGCGAATCAGAATCCAGATCTTTACTCTCTTGAACGTTACTGGTCTGGCGGCACTATGTTGGTTGAGTGGCGCAACCGGCATTCGGTTCAATATGGCGTCGTCGTACAGCAAACTGGCCCTCGTGTTCTTTCTTATCTATTTGGGATTTGTGCTGTTGAACTATGGCGCGCTTCGACTTTGTCGCCGCGATGGCACAATTTGGCCTACGGTGGCCTTTCTGGCGCCGATCGTCTTTCTGGCCTACATCAAATATGCACCGGGCTCACTGGATCCGTTCACGTCGGTGCTGGCTGCTGTTGGCTTGACGCGATTTGTGGCTTTTTTTATCGGAATATCGTATTTGTCTTTCCGACTTGTCCACCTCGTTCAGGAAGTGCGCAACGAAGTGGTCCAGATGCCCAATATTTGGGAGTATCTCTCGTTTGCGTTTTATGTGCCCACTCTTTCAATTGGTCCTATCAATCCCTATAGCAAGTTCATTGGGTCACTCAGAACTCCTGACCGGCAAAAAACACCGGTGTTGCGCTCCCTGCTGCGCATCATAGTAGGCTTCACTAAGTATATTTTTCTCGGCTCGCTGATTGCGCAGTTCACCTACGCTGGACTACTGAGAGATGGACATCCGCATCATGTAGTCGATTTGATCATCGCAATACCAGCATATACCGTCTATTTGTATTGTAATTTTTCCGGGTTTTGCGACATGGTGATTGGCGTATCCGGTTTGCTGGGGATCGAAATTGCCGAGAACTTTGATCGCCCCTTTAAGAGGCGCAACCTCCAAGAGTTCTGGAATCACTGGCACATGACCCTATCTGCATGGATTCGCGATCTGATGTTTACCCCCATGACAAAGGCAATGATGCGCCGATTTGGGCCAAAATCGGCAAACAACGTTATCGCGGCCTCAATCTTTATCTCTTTTCTTGTGGTTGGTATCTGGCATGGCACAGGATTAAATTTCTTACTCTTTGGCGTCACACAAGGCGTCGGCATCGCGGCCGTACACTATTACACCGTGTGGCTAAAAAAGAAACTGGGAAGGGAAGGGTTCGCAGCCTACAGGAATAGCAAGCTAATCAGTTCGATTGCATGTGTGGTGACATTTGTCTACTTCTCTCTTTCCCTATTCGTTTTTGCCAACACCTGGACGCAGATAGTGGCCATTAGAGCTTCGCTCCAGTAGGATACCTCGCGGTGCGGCGTGATAGGAGGAGACCAATTGCTCATGGAAGAGTTTGTTTTTCATCATTGCGGCGTAGCAGTCCGTAACTTACAAAAGGCCGCGCACAACCTCGAAAATCTCTTCGGATACAAGATGGTCTCCGGCCCATTTGACGATCCCATCCAGAGGGTATCGGTGTGTTTCTTGAGTCGCGGCGAAGGAGACCCCACTCTCGAACTTGTCGCACCGTTGGGACCGGACTCTCCGATCACTCGTACGCTGCAGAAGGGCGGGGGGCCCTACCATATTTGCTACGCAGTTTCGGACATAGGTGCGGCGATCGTTCACCTTACCGAACAGGGCTCGATTCTGCTGAGCGGCCCGGTCCCCGCGGTCGCCTTTGCGATGAAAGAAATAGCCTGGCTTATGACGGGTGCAGGACTGCTGATTGAATTGGTGCAGACGTAGTTTTGAAGTTGTTCTTGCTACAATGAGCCGATGCTAGGTTGCTCGGTTTGTTATCTCTTAACCCAGCATACGCGTGGTCTGGTTCTAGTGGCTTTCGCAATTCGCAAATAAAACAGTTAGGCTCGGTCAATCGAATGCCATTTGTTTTATCACTCCTGTATCTCCTCACAGCGTATCTCTCGCCGGGCACTATATTTGGACCGCTCGCCTCTATTCACGTGGAGTTGATTCTTGCTGGTGTGCTCGTTATCATCTCGGTGCCCAGGCTGCAAGGATCATTGATATGGAAGGCGCCGCAGTCCCTGGCCCTTGTCGGTCTCGCGTTCGCAGTCTTTTTGTCGATCCTGACGAACGGCTGGGCCGGTGGGGCCGTCCAGGCATTTCTCGACTTTATTCCGAATGGCTTCGCATTTTTTCTTGTGTGCTTGCACTGCACCACGAAGAAACGGGTGCAGATTCTGATCATTTTGTTGTTATCTGTTTGTCTATTCGTAATTGCGCATGCGGATTACGACCTACAGCATGGATTCATGGATAGCGACTATCTTTTGGCGCAGTTGAACGATGCGGGGCAATGGTTTTACAGAATTAGAGGATTGGACTTCATCAACGACCCGAACGACTTCGCGCAGTTGATCGTCAGCGTAATTCCGCTCGTGTTTATCTTCTGGAAGCCAAAGAAGACTTTAAGAACATCATGTTTGTCATGTTGCCGGTGTGTGTGTTGCTGTTTGGAACGTATCTGACGCACTCGCGGGGCTCAGTTATCGCCATCCTGGCAATTGCCATCGTGGCAGGACGGCGACGCATCGGAACCGTGCCTGCCGTGCTGCTGGCGGCCGTGCTGTATGTTGGCGCAACTGCGCTGCACTTCACCGGTGGACGAGATATTTCTGTCGATTCAGGGACAGATCGCATGGACCTTTGGAGCGATGGCCTGCAACTGTTGAAGTCTCATCCAATGTTCGGAATTGGATTCGACAGTATGAAGGGTGAGGTTGGCCAAACAGCTCACAACTCAATCGTGGTCTGCGCAGCCGAGCTAGGTTTGATCGGTCTGTATTTTTGGTCTTTGTTCTTGCTTCCTACGTTGAGGGACACATTGGCCCTGGCTTCTCCCGTGAAAGTAACCGAAGGC
Organism: uncultured Acidobacteriaceae bacterium; assembly: GCA_963764735.1. Taxonomy (GTDB): domain Bacteria; phylum Acidobacteriota; class Terriglobia; order Terriglobales; family Acidobacteriaceae; genus Edaphobacter. Next base: position 828,541 of record CAVXTS010000002.1, on the reverse strand, counting down.
GAGCCGATAGTAGTCGAAAAGCTACCATACCTCCGGGAAACGACCAAGATCGAGGAGATCGACAAGGCGGAAGTCAACAGGTTGGGACGTCTCCTGGTCCTGTCGTTCACGGGCTTTCTAGTCACAGGGTGGTTCTTGTCGCGCGCCTTCGTCATGACGTTGTTTGTATTAGGCGGCATTGTCGAGGTAATTTTCGAAATGGCTCTGCGTCGGGGTATGATTATTCCCCGGTTGCCGATGGCTCGTCTGCTACGCATTACAGCTGTTTTCACTATCTCGCTGCTGGTGCTGACATACGTTGTCCTTCGACTCGGAAATCTGTTTCGGTGATGCGCAATCAAACCGGTTACCTGCAGCAGGTGCTACGCCTTTGCTCCGAGCGAGAGAAAGAGCTTGTAATACTCCTGCCAGGTTTCCTCAATGCGAAAGCGATCCTGAACGATTTGCCGGCCTAGCGCACCGATTCGGGCCATATCCGGTTCATGACCCATCCGGATCATCGCCTGGGCGAGGCCGTCTGAATCGCCGGGTTCTACGAGATAAGCACTGTAGCCATCGCGCGCCGCTTCTTCCACCCCACCTGCCCTGGTGGCTACTACGGGGAGGCCAACGGCCATAGCTTCAAGAAGTGCGAGCGGCAGGCCTTCGTTCAGGGAACTAAGGACAAAAATATCCAACTCACTCAGGAAGTGCGCAGCGTCAGGTAGCGCGCCGAGAAAGGTAACACGATTTGTCAGGTTCAACTCCTGCACGAGCCTGACGAGCTTCTCCCGTAACGGGCCATCTCCGGCAATCTGCAGCTCGGCTTCCGGAATCTCGGCGGAAACGATGGCGAAAGCACGGAGCAGGGTGAAATGATCCTTTTCGCCGACCAGCCGGGCTGCCATTCCGAACCGTACCCGGGGAAGGTTGGATCCTGGATGCGCGGGCGTTTTTAGAAATTTCTCGAGATGCGCGCCGTTTAGTATTGCGCGGGTTTTGGCTTCCGGTATCCCGCGATATCGAATGAAGAACTGGCGCGTCGCTTCGGAAATCAGGACCACACAGCCCGTCCACGGTAGTGTCGCCCGGAAGATCCGGTCGGCTTGTTTGTCGGGTGACTCGGTTGTATTTTGCGATCCTTCCGGTCCGGCCACAAAACGAAATTCTGCCCGATGCCGTGTGTTCACAATCACGGGAACGCCGGTGAGAACACCCGCGACGACACCGTAATGATGGACCAGGTGATTATGTGTGTGAAGAACATCAGGCCGGTCGCGCCGCAGTTGCCGTACCATCTTCCACACGGTGCCGAGGTGTGGCCCAGCGGGCTTCTCAAACGATCGAACGCATACACCTGCCGAGGCCGCTTCAGCTGCAATTCGACCGGGATGGGTGAGGCAATAGAGTATCGGCACATGGCCTTCGGCAAGCTGACAATATGCAAGGTCGACTGCCAGCCTTTCAAGTCCACCCATATCGAGATTGTTGACAAGCTGTACGATTCGCATCGCGCGCTAAAGGCTCCATTCTTTCACTCTGGGTTGCTGGATTCCTGCCATTAAGACCCGGCCGTAACCCATAGTACTAGAGTATTTCGCTTAACTCCGCCCCCTCCGGCCAGCGGACCGTTTGCCCAATATTCATGTTCAAATAGCCGCGTCTAGCAGCGAATAATCTTGGACGACTGGATTCCCTTGGTTGCATTTCGCGAATCGACTACAAGTTGCGATTGATCCACGATTTCCTGGTAATCGTAGCTGGAGTGATCGGTCATGATAAGAACACAGTCGTACTGCTCCAGAGTGTTGAGCGGCGTGCAGGTCATGTTCAAGTTATAGCGGCGACCTCGGCCAACCGTGGGGAAGAAAGGATCATGGTAGAAGACGTCAGCACCCTGTCCACGGAGCAATTCGATAACCTTCAACGACGGCGACTCGCGAAGGTCGTCAATGTCTCTCTTGTATGCCATTCCGAGTATCAAAATGCGTGCGCCATTCACCGATTTCTCTTGCCGATTGAGACCCTTTGCGACATATTGCACCACGTGCGTGGGCATAGCTCCGTTTACTTCTCCTGCAAGCTCGATGAATCGGGTACTAAAGTCGTACTCTCTTGCTTTCCAGCTCAGATAGAAAGGGTCGATGGGGATGCAATGGCCTCCAAGCCCCGGCCCGGGATAGAACGCCTGAAAACCGAAGGGTTTGGTTGCCGCCGCATCAATTACTTCCCAGATATCTATCCCCATGCGCAGCGACAGGAGCTTCAACTCATTGACTAACGCGATATTGACGCAGCGGTAGATGTTTTCCAGCAGCTTGGTCATCTCCGCGACACGTGTCGATGAAACACGCACCGACCGGGCGAAGATCCCTTCATACAGGACCGCAGCGAGCTCTGTCGCGATCGGATCGTGACCGCCAACAATCTTGGGAATGTCTCGGCGAGCCACTGTCACATTGCCGGGGTCTTCGCGTTCCGGCGAATAAGCGACATAGAAAACCCCATGCTCCGCTGGCGTCCCTTGCCGCTGCGCCCGTAGGGCTTGCGGATTCCCGGCCTCCAGGACGGGGATCATCAGCTCCTCGGTCGTCCCAGGGTAGGTCGTGCTCTCCAGCACCACCAGCTGGCCTTCGCGAATCCATGGTGCGACGGATCTGGCTGTGTTCTCCACATAACTCAGATCTGGTTCGCGATGCTCCGTCAGGGGAGTAGGAACGCAAATGATGATCGCGTCCTGGGCCGCCAACTGGGCAAAGTCACTCGTCGCTGAAAAGCCCCTTTGCCGCGCGCTTTGAATCTCCGTCGCCGCAATGCGAAGGATGTAGGACCGGCTGGCTTGAAGGTCAGCTACCTTGATGCCGTCGACATCGAAGCCCGTAACCTTGAACCCGGCCTCAGAAAGGAGCAGCGATAGCGGCAGCCCCACGTAGCCGAGGCCGATCACCCCAATCCTTGCTGTACGAGCTTCCAGGCGCTGGAGACGTTCCCGGGCAATCTGGGGCAGAACCATTTCGCTGGCATTTGGCATATTTCCGATTATTGCATCCGAGTTCATTGATTTCGGGTTTCTCATGCGACCACGTGTTCGCAAAGTCAGGCGCTCGAGACAGCTTCTTGTTACGGGGCGGAGCGGTACAATTTGAGCGAGCAGGCGCTGAAACAGGAGATAGTTCGCCATGTCATTGCATCTCGTCAAAGCAGTGAAGAGCGCAAGGTTTCGCAACGCCGCAGTGATTGCGGCGATCCTCTGCGGAGCCGTCGGCGCACCCACCGTCGCGGGCCAGGAAGCCCCGGCAACGCAATCGGGGCCGCAGATCGCCGGTTGCCCGCTGTTCCCGGCGGACAATGTCTGGAACGTCCCCATCGACAAACTTCCACTCGACCCGCGCTCGAAAGACTACGTTGCGACCATCGGCGCCGCCCTTCCTTTGCACCCTGACTTCGGGGTCGACCCGAACAGCGGAATCCCCTTCAACATCATCGATGGAAATGTGAAGTACGTAAAAGTCACCTTCGAATACAACGACAGTGATTTGGGCAGCTACCCGATTCCGCCCAACGCCGTGATTGAAGGCGGCCCCGGGGCGCCTGGCGATACCGATCGCCACATCCTTCTGGTGGACAAAGATCGTTGCATGCTTGCCGAGTTGTGGGCGACACAGCGCCAGCGGGATGGCACCTGGAAGGCTGGCTCCGGCATCAAGATGGACCTGAACAGCAACGCACTGCGGGGAGAAGGCAAGACCTCAGCCGACGCGGCAGGCTTGCCCATCCTTCCCGGGCTGGTTCGCTATGACGAAGTTGCGTCCGGCGAAATCCGGCACGCGCTTCGCTTCACCGCCCCCAAGACGCAGCAAGCCTATATCTGGCCGGCCCGTCACTTTGCGTCGAGCATCACCAACCTCAAATACCCGCCAATGGGCGTCCGTTTTCGGCTGCGCGCCAACTTCGACATCTCCGGTTTCTCCAAGACGAACCAGGTCATCCTCACGGCACTGAAGCGGTATGGAATGTTTCTAGCCGACAACGGAGGCGCGTGGTTTGTCTCCGGCACAGGCGATTCGCGCTGGAACGACGACGATCTGCACAACCTGACGAGCGTAAAGGGCAGTGATTTCGAGGCTGTAGACGAGTCGGATTGGCCGTTCGTGACCGACTCGGCGCGGGTTGACCCGATGGTTCCGAGGTAGCTGCGGCCTTGCTCGCGTCGTGCAGCCGGCCTGCACGAAAGTTGCATCGACGGAGCTGCGCCTCGCTGGCGAAACTGAAGGCTCACGCCGATTGGTTGTAACTGTGCAGCAACGGGTTCCGAAGGCTCCAGCGTGGCGAAAGCACCTCCGGAAACAGCGATACTATTCAACAGTACTCGGCAGCGCATGCCGAGTGGAGGACAAGTGGCCCGATATCTGATCACCGGAATTGCAGGCTTTATCGGATCGACCCTGGCGCACGCCCTGGTGGAGCAGGGACACGAGGTTCGAGGAATCGACAACCTTGCCACTGGAAGCCTGGAAAACCTTGCCGACATCCGGGAGGCAATCGATTTCGAGCAAACCGATCTGCGCGATCTCGACGCGATGCGGTCTGCCTGCGACGGGGTGGACTTCGTGCTCCACCAGGGAGCGATTGCGTCGGTTCCCCGGTCGGTGAAGGATCCGCTGGGATCGCATGACTCCAATATCAATGGCACGCTGAACCTCCTGATTGCCGCGCGCGATGCGAAGGTGCGGCGGGTTGTTTATGCGGCATCGTCTTCGGCGTACGGCGACCAGCCCACCCAGCCCAAGCAGGAAGACATGGCCCCGCTGCCCTTGTCGCCGTACGCGGTGCAGAAACTCACCGGCGAGTACTACATCCAGTCCTTCTACCTTGCTTACGGGCTGGAAGGTGTCTGCCTGCGCTACTTCAACATTTTCGGTCCGCACCAGGCGGCGGACTCGCCGTATTCGGGCGTCATTGCCCAGTTCACCTACAGGATGCTGGCAGGGGAGACGCCGACGATCTTCGGCGACGGGCTGACCAGCCGCGACTTCAACTACGTGGACAACGCGGTGAGCGCCAACCTGCTGGCCTGCGTGGCTCCCAGCGCGGTGGCAACGGGCCGGGTCTTCAATATCGGGACGGGGCGGAGCGAGACGCTGAATGAAGTGTACGCAGCCATCGCCGATGAGCTTGGGTTCAAGGAGAAGCCGATTTATGGGCCTCCGCGGGAGGGCGACATCCGGCACTCGCTGGCCAACATCGATCGCGCGACCCATGAGCTGGGCTACCAGCCGAAGGTCGGTTTCCGCGACGGGCTGCGGAAGACGATTGCCTGGTACGTGGCCGAGAACGAGAAGAAAGCGGCCGTGGCGGCCAGGAGTTAGCGGCTGGCATAGCGGAATGTCCTCGGGAAACGTCTAAGATGGACAGAGCCCTATGAATGAGTATGTAGTCAGGCTGGCGGATGAGCGCGGACGGGTGCAGGAGCAAACGCTCTCGGCGGCTACGGAAGAAGAACTGCGGGCGCGATTCACGCAGGCCGGATACTACGTCTATTCGGTGAAGGCGCGCGGCCTGCTGGCGGGGGCGGGCAAAGCCAAGAAGGTGAAGCTGGAGACGTTTCTGGTCTTCAACCAGCAATTCCTGACGTTGATCCGGGCCGGGCTGCCGATTCTGAGCGCGATTGAGTTGCTGGCGCGCAGGCAAAAACTGCCGCATTTCCAGGCGCAACTGGAAGACGTTGCGACGCGGGTGAAGAACGGCGAATCGATCTCGGAGGCGTTTGAAGCGCAGGGCGGATTTCCGGTTGTGTATACCACCACGCTGCTGGCCGGCGAACGGTCGGGGAACCTGGAAGAGGTGCTGCAACGCTATCTCGACTTCCAGCGGGTGAGCCTGACGTTCCGCAAGAAGCTGACGGCGAGCCTGGTCTATCCGGCGGTGCTGGTGGTGATGGTTTGCCTGCTGTTCATCTTCCTGATCACGTTTGTGGTGCCGCGGTTCGCGGAACTGTACGAACAACTGGGGACCAAGCTGCCGGCGCTGACGACGTTTCTGCTGGCGCTGGGCAAGAACGCGCAGAGCTATGGCATTTACGTGGCGGCGGCGCTGGCGCTGGCGGTGTTTCTTTTCATCCGCTGGACGAAGACGGACTCCGGAGCGACGCTGGTGGACCGGGTGCGGATTGCGCTGCCGCTGATCGGCTCGGTGTGGCTGAAATACCAGGTTGGGCTGTTCTCGCGGACGCTGTCGACGCTGCTGAAGGGGGGCCTGCCGCTGGTGCCGAGCCTGGAGACGGCGGCGCGGTCGATTGATTCGCGACAGATCAGCAATGCGGTGTTCGAGAGCGTGGAGACGGTGCGCGAAGGCAAGGGATTGTCGGAGAGCCTGGCGGAGACCAAGGTGTTTCCCGAACTGGCGATCGAGATGATCGAGGTGGGGGAGTCGACCGGCGCGCTGCCGCAGATGCTGAACTCGGTGGCGGAGTTCTTTGAAGAGGATGTGCAGACGAACCTGACGGCGGCGATGAGCCTGATCGAGCCGGCCATCCTGATTGTGATGGGAGGGGTGGTGGTGACCATCCTGATTGCGTTGTATTTGCCGATCTTCAACCTGAGCTCGACCACAGGCGGCGGAGTCGGCGGACAATAGGGCGACGGCTTGCAGGGTGGGGATGGTGGCGGCATTGTCCGATGCGGGTTGTTGGTTGCCGGTTGGGGCGGGCAGGGCGGGAGACTGACCCGGCAATTGAGGAGGCCGCGTGGCCTCCGGGATGACCTCGGGAGGCGCGCCGGGATGGCGGCGCTCGGTGAGTTCTTCGGGTGGGAAGAGCTCGGCGTTGCAGTTGTAGCAGTGGCGCGAGCGCAGGAAGTAGAGCAGGCTTTGCTTGGTGATGTTGATGGTTTTGGGCGGAGCTGCGGGAGCGGTTTCGTCCGGTGGCGGAGGGGTGTCGGCGGCAGTGGCCGGCGGGGTCTCTCGGTGCGCCTCGACTGCGTTCGGGGCAAGCGCCGAACTCCGCTCAGGATGACGGGCTTTCGCTGCGGGTGCGGGCTTGGCGGCCGGTTGGGCTGGGAGGGCGTGGAGCAGCGCCAGGAGGCCGTAGATCATCTGGCCGGAGCGTTTGGTGTCGATGGTGTTCTCGCCGAGGCGGTGGATGACGGCGGCGATGGCGGTGAAGATGGAGGCTCGATCCTCGAGGACGGGGAGCTCCAGGCGGGTGACCTCAGGGTCGATGAGGACGCGGCGCTGGGCGCGGTTGGCGTGCTTGAGGTGATGGTGATAACAGTAGTACTCGCCGCGCATGGCGGGCGAGCCGCAGCGATTGCCGGCGGGAGCGTGGATGTAATGACACTGGAGATCGGTTTCGATGTTAGGCACGGCGAATGACATTGGCCCCCCCTGGGGTATCTGATTTCGGTATGATCAACCAAACAAACCACTTACCGGTTTGGCGATTTTGCAAATGGCTGAAAACAAGCCAGTTAATTTGCAGGATCAACAAAACACTAGGTTTATGGTTTTTTGGAGCTGAAAGGGACACAATCCTGCGGCGGTGGATTCGGTCTCTTCCCTACTCTTAATTATAGGTCAGGCGTCAAGAGATTGCGGTGGAAATCGGGGGTATGTTGTTGCATTGATGGGGGAAAATAAAGCGCCGAGACATGCTGTCTGCTGTCGGCTATCAGCTATCAGCTGATCGGCTGTCAGCGGTCGGCGGTCAGCCATCGGCCAAACGGTTGGCGACGATGACCGATTTTGGTTGCATTGGAAATAAATGGTCAAGTAGTTGACGCCGCTGGGGGCGGGCTAGGTCGTCCACTTATGAACAGGGTTCCAACCGCAGGTCCTTCGACTCCGATTGGCGCAAACGCGCGCCAATCTGCGCTCAGGATGACAGCTTCTATATTTGGCAATTGGTTGCGCCCAGGCCATATGTGGAGACGGCCTCGCGTGCTGAGTTTTGGATGGGCCTTTGGGCCCACCCAAGAGGATGAAAATCTCAGGCTTGTGCGAGGGAGCCGGTAAGGACACGAACGACTTAGCCTGATAAGGCTTTATATGTCGGGCCTTCAGCCCTAGTCCGCCTTCCCTGCAACCAACCTAGGCCTTCCCGCCCCAGCGAGCAAAGCTCGCCGGGGGCCCCGGTTCGGCCTAGGCTGGTATATGACGCGCTTTCAGCGCTTTGCTGTTTCGCCTGGGCTAACTTAATAATCATTTCGGAGGATTTTCGAGAGAGTCATAAGTTGGTTGAACTTATATCTCGGGCCTTCAGCCCTCGGCATCTACGCTGGAAAGCAACCTGGGCCGGGTGATGAAAAAGGCGGCTCAGCGCAGGAAAGCAGACCTCAGGGGCTAAAGCCCGGCTGATTCTGTGGCTCTTATGGCACGGATAAATCCGTGCCCTTAACGAAAAAGCGCATTTGTCAACATTCTCTGGGCCTACGGCCCAGGCTGGTATATGCCGGGCCTACGGCCCAGGAGGGTGATGAAAAAGGCGGCTCAGCGCAGGAAAGCAGACCTCAGGGGCTAAAGCCCGGCTGATTCTGTGGCTCTTATGGCACGGATAAATCCGTGCCCTTAACGAAAAAGCGCATTTGTCAACATTCTCATAAATCCGTGCCCTTAACGAAAAAGCGCATTTGTCAACATTCTCTGGGCCTACGGCCCAGGCTGGTATATGCCGGGCCTTCGGCCCTGTTCAATTCCACGAATTAATGACTCACCACATTAGTTGGATTGTCCCTGCTGGGTGAGGAACGTGCAGGCGGGCTGGTATTTGCCGTCGCAGGCTTTGCGGTAGCAGACCAGCGCTTCGGGGTGGTTCTGGGCGACACCGGAGCCGTTCCAATACATTCCACCGAGATTGGAGCAGCCCTCCGGGTCGCCGCCATCGCATGCCTTGGTATAGAACGCGACGGCCTGGGTGTTGTTCTGGGCGACGCCGGTGCCATTTTCATAGAGGAAACCCAGGCCCCTGCATCCGGCCGCGTTGCCACCGTCGCAGGCCTTGCTGTAGAGCGAGAATGCCTGCGAGTCGTCTTCGGTGATGCCGGTTCCGGTGCGGTACATGTAGCCCAGATCGCGGCAACCGGCCATGGAGTTTCCGTCGCAGGCCTGGCGATAGAGCGCGACTGCCTGGGAGTTGTCCTGCGTGACGCCGGTGCCGTTCTGGTACATGACGCCCTCGTAGTCGCAGCCGTCCGCAACGCCTGCATCGCATGCGCCTTTGGCGAGCGGAAAGGCGTCGGTGTAGCTGCCCTGGTTCCACAGCTTTTCGGCTTCGGCTTCCATCGCCAGGGCGTCGGCCTTCTGCTTGGCGATGTTGGCGGAGTAGATGTGGCCGATCCACAGACCGACTACAGCCAGAAGGATGAGGCTTCCGACGATGAGATACACCTTGCGCTGGGACGGGGGAATGTTGCGCCAGGCGAAGGGCCCGCGGCGTGGCGGGAGGGGTCCCGGAGCGGGCGGCGTGGTGTAGAAGGGTGCGGGATAAGTGTAAGGGGCCGGCGGTGGCGGTGTGACAGGAGACGCGTAGGGCGGAGTGACGGGAGACGAGAAGGGCGGGGGAACAGGAGTTGGGGTGGGCCAGGTTGGGGCGGGCGGGGGCGGAGGCTCGAGGTTCGACAGGGCCTCCCGGAGGTGGGCCGCCTGGGCCTGAAGCTCGGCTTGCTCGCGGATTCGCCGTTCGGCCTCTTCGCGGGCTTTGCGATCCGCTTCTTCATGGGCTTTGCGCTCGGCTTCTTCGTGGGCCTGGCGCTCAGCTTCTTCGTGGGCCTGGCGCTCGGCGTCCGCTTTCCGCTTCAACTCGGCTGCCTCGGCTGCGGCGTCGAGTTCGCTGGGGGCCGGGGCCGGGGGGTGTTCCGGGGACGAGACTCCGAGATGGATAAGCAGGGCAGTGAGGCCGCGGGCGTAATCCCTGCGGAAATCGACATGCTGGATGCGGCGCAGGCGGAAAGGAATCGGGCAGTCTTCCATGAGGATGGGCACGACCGTCTTCTTCTTCTCGAGGGCGAAGGAGACTTCGTCCATGACGTTCATGGAATCGACAGAGGATGCGGAGAGGACCACCAACAGCGCGGGCGAGGTTTCCAGCGCGCCCTCGACGGCGCGGTCCCAGCGCTGGCCGGGCGAGATGTCGAGCTGGTCGAGCCAGACGCTGGCGCCGGCCTTTTTGAGGTCACTGGCAAGGCGCATGACGAACTCGGAATCGTGGCGACTGTAGCTGATAAAGGCGATGGGGGCGTTGTCCGACACGAACGACCTCCGGCGGAATGTGGACTGAACCAAGATGTTAGCCGATTCGGGAGAGAATGGGCGGCAAATTATCGGCGGCACGGTTTGGCGGGAGGGCGGGAGTGGCGTGGGGGAGCCGCGAGGAGGAGCGGATTGGCGAAGCGGATTTGCAGGCGGGGAGAATTGCAGGCCCAGGGGCGGCGCCGCGATGCCGAAATGCCATCCTCTTATGACGCTGGACAGAGTCGGGCATGCAATACTTCGAAGGATGGGGCTGGGGTCTATGATCGGTATCGCAATGGAACGGGGACCCATGCTAAGCCAGGCAGACATGCGTGCCAATTTTGCGATCAGATTGTGCGAAAGGCCGCCGGCGGAAGGGGAATCCATCTCTCGATGATTAGGGACCTGCACCGGATTATCCAACTGATTGAGGGTGAGTGGCGGAACACGCACGTGCTGGTGGTTGGCGATCTGATGCTGGACCGCTATATCTGGGGCGATGTGGAACGAATCTCGCCGGAGGCGCCGGTTCCGGTGGTGCGGGTGGCGCGCCAGAGCGAGCAAGCGGGCGGCGCGGGCAACGTGGCGATGAACCTTGTGGGGTTGGGTGCCAAGGCAACGCTGATGGGGTTCCGCGGCGACGACGAGGACGGACGTTGCCTGGAACAGTTGTTGCAGCGGGCCGGCGTGCAGGCGGAATTGATTGCGGTGACAACCCATCCGACCACGGCGAAGCTGCGGGTGGTGGGAGGACGGCAGCAGATGCTGCGGCTGGATACCGAGACGACGGAGGGACATCCGGCTGAAGCCTATTCCGCCCTGATGGCGAAGGTGGAGTCGGCGATTGCGACTGTGGACGCGGTGGTGCTTTCCGACTATGCGAAGGGTGTGCTGAGCGAGGAGGTTTGCCAACAGACCATCCGGATGGCTCAGAACCGCGGGATTCCAGTCCTGGTCGATCCCAAGCAGCGGAGCTTTGCGCGTTATCGCGGCGCGACGACGATTTGTCCGAATCTGGCGGAGCTTTCCATCGCCGCCGGGATTCCCCAGAAAGAGCTGGATGCGGTGCTTGGCGCTGGACAGAAGATGGTGATCGATCTTGGTCTGGAATGCCTGACGGCAACCATGAGCGAAAAAGGGATTGCGCTGTTGCGCAGAGACTCGCAGTTTATTGCTCCCGCGACGGCGCGCCGGGTCTTCGATGTTTCCGGCGCCGGCGATACGGTGATTGCGACCCTGGCCCTGGCGGTTGCCGGCGGATTGCCCATGGAAGTGGCCGTACAGCTTGCCAATATCGCGGCCGCCATCGCCGTGAGCAAGGTGGGAACGGTGCCGGTGAATCGCGATGAGTTGCTGATCGCCCTGATGCCGGAGATCGAACTGCGGGCGGAAGAAAAGGTGCTGACGCTGGATGGCCTGCGGGAGCGGGTTTCAGCATGGAGATCGGCGGGGCAACGGATCGTGTTCACCAATGGCTGCTTCGATCTGCTGCATATCGGACACATCACACTGCTGGAGAATGCTCGCCGCGAAGGAGACCGGCTGGTGGTGGGGATCAACAGCGATTCTTCCGTGCGCGAACTGAAAGGGCCCTCGCGGCCGATTGTTGGGGAACAGGAACGCGGGCGCATTCTGGCGGCACTGTCGGCGGTCGACGCGGTGGTGACCTTCGACGATCCAACCCCTTTGCGCCTGATCGAGGCGCTGCGGCCGGATGTCATCGTAAAGGGCGGCGATTACAGCGAGGATTCCGTGGTGGGTGCGAAGGAAGTCCGTTCCTGGGGCGGCGTGGTGAAGATCGTTCCTATTGTGGAAGGCTTCAGCACGACCAAGCTGATTGCGAAGGCGCTGACGCCGGCGCTTCCGTGATCTTCGCGAAAGCGCAGGTCCTTTCGCCAGGTCTCCAGTGGCTCTTCGACTCTACTTCCGGCAATGGAGTCGCGAGAAATTCCGCCCAAGTGGCAGTATCGTCGATACGTCCTGCGGGATTGGGTGGGGGGTTGACTCCAGACCGTTTGGGATGGGGGGCTACACTGGACGGGGGATTGGCGGATGCGGGCGGGGTGGGGAGGATGGCAGAAGGGGCCTTCGCGGACTTTTGTGTTAGCGGACCGTTTTGACGGTAACGGACGAGTCTGAGAAGAGTCTTACAGATACACGGGAGTTTGAAGAGAATCTATGGCTACACCGATTGCAGTACCGCTCAGTGTGAGCGAAATGGGGATGAGCGAAGTGGAGCGCGCGCAGGCGCTGGCGCGGCGGTACCACGCAGAGTTTGTGGACCTGAAGAACTTCAAGATTTCGCATGAGCTGTTCAAGACGGTGCCGGTGGACATGATGTTCCGGTACAACTTTGTGCCGCTGGAGCAGCTGGAGGGCCGGCTGGCGATTGCGGTGAGCGACCCGTCGAAGCTGATGATGCTGGACGAGATTTCGGGGCTGCTGGGGCAGCGGCTGGTGACGCGGGTGGCGACGCTGAGCCAGATTACCGATCTGCTGAAGAAGACCGAACAGAGCCAACGGGTGCTGGACGAGGCGAGCGAAGGGCTGGCCTTCGATGTGCTCTCGGGCGATGAGAACGCCGAGGAGAATATCTCGATTGAGCGCCTGACCGGGGAAGGCGATATTTCGCCGATTATCCGGCTGGTGGATACGACGATATTTACAGCGCTGGAACGGCGCGCTTCGGACATCCACCTGGAGACGTGCGATGACTGCCTGATGGTGAAGTACCGCATCGACGGCGTGCTGCAGCAGGCGATGGCACCGATTGCACGGGAGCACCACCAGACGATTCTGTCGCGCATCAAGGTGATGAGCGAACTGGATATTGCGGAGCGACGGGTGCCGCAGGACGGGCGCTTCCGGGTGCGGTACAAGGGTCGGCTGATTGACTTCCGCGTGAGTATTATGCCGACGGTGCATGGCGAGAATGCAGTGCTGCGCGTGCTGGATAAAGAGTCGATGAGCGAGAAGTTCAAGAAGCTGAGCCTGGACGTGGTGGGGTTTGCGGCTAAGGACCTGGAGCGGTTTCGGCGGTACATCAAGGAGCCGTACGGGATGGTGCTGGTGACGGGACCAACCGGGTCGGGCAAGACGACGACGCTATATGCGGCGCTGAACGAGATCAAGTCTGAGGAAGACAAGATCATCACGATTGAGGACCCGGTGGAGTACCAGATTCGCGGGATCACGCAGATTCCGGTGAATGAGAAGAAGGGGCTGACGTTTGCGCGCGGGCTGCGGTCGATTCTGCGGCACGACCCGGACAAGATCCTGGTGGGTGAAATCCGCGATGCGGAGACGGCGCAGATTGCGATCAACTCGGCGCTGACCGGGCATTTGGTGTTTACGACGGTGCACGCGAACAACGTGGTCGACGTGCTGGGGCGGTTCCTGAATATGGGCGTGGAGCCGTATAACTTTGTGAGTGCGCTGAACTGCATTCTGGCGCAGCGGCTGGTGCGGACGGTATGCGAGTTCTGCGTGAAAGATGTGCATTACACGGATGCGGAGCTGCGGCAGAGCGGACTGGAGCCGGAGGAATGGCGCGGGTTTACGTTCCGCGAAGGGCCGGGATGCATGGAGTGCGCGGGCACGGGCTTCCGCGGGCGGTCGGCGATCCACGAACTGCTGGAACTGGACGACGAGATTCGCGAGATGCTGCTGGCGAAGAAGCCGGGGAGCGAGATTCGCAAGAAGGCGAGAGAAAAGGGAATGAGCTTCCTGCGGGATTCGGCGATTGAGCGTGTGCGGCTGGGGATTACGACCTTGAAGGAGATTAATAAGGTCACGTTTATTGAGGCGGGAAGGTAGAACGGGGATCAGTAGTCAGTAGTCAGTAGTCAGTGGTGGGTGGGCGAAAATCGGAGTGGGTTCGCGGAAGAACGGGTAGTCTAGGACGGGATGGAATTTTTGCCGAGATCGATGGGCACGCGGCCGCGGCTGGCGTGCGAAGTGCGGGCCGAGGGGGTTGTGGCGGCGCGAGCCGAGGATGCAACGGCGGTGCTGCTGGCGGTGGCGCGGGTTCCGCTGGCGGAGGGAACGGGATTGCCGCAGATGCGTGCGGTCGAACCAGGCGGTGCGGCGACCGGAGCGGTGGCGGGCGCGAATGGCAGCGCGGCGGACCGGGCAACCGTGGTGGCGGCATTGCGCAGAGTGCTGGAAGAGACGTGCCAGCGGACGCGCGATGTGACGCTGGTGGTTCCGGATGCGGCGGTGCGCGTGCTGCTGCTGGATTTCGATACGCTTCCGGCCAAGGCGGTAGAGGCGCTGCCGGTGGTGCGCTTCCGGCTGAAGAAGCTGCTGCCGTTTGACGCGGACGATGCGGCGGTGAGCTACCAGGTGATGGCAACCACGCGGGACGGCCTGCAGGTGCTGGCGGTGGCGATGCCGCGCGAGGTGCAGGAGGAGTATGAAGGCATGGTGCGCGAGGCGGGATTTGAGCCGGGCGCAATTGTGCCCAGCACATTGGCTGCGCTGGCTGGGCTGGACGAAGGCGAGATGGCGACCCTGGTGGTGAATGCCGGGCGGGACGCGGTGACCACGGCGATTGTGAAGTCCGGGGTACTGCTGCTGCACCGGACCGTCGACCTGGGCGGCGGATCGACTACGGCGGTAACGGCGACTGCTCCGGCGACGGCTGCGGCCGCGGTTCTTCCCGTGGCGGCGCAGGAGACGCCTGCGGACACCAGCTTTGCGGCGATTGCGGCGCGGATGAAGGCAGTTGGGGCCCAGGCAGCGGCAGGGGCACCGGCGGCTACGGTGGAACGTGCGCCCCTGGCGGTTGCAGCGAGCAGCGCGGACGGGAGCGCGAACGAGGTGGGGCAGGCAGTGAGCGTGGCGGCAGCGTATTTTGAGGACACCTTGGAGACAGCGCCGGCAATGGTGCTTTCGGCGGGGACTCTGGGCGCGGAAGCGTTGACGGCGGTACTGGACGAGTCGAGGGTTGGCATTGGGATGGGGCCGGTGGCGGTGCAGGAGATGGTGAGCCGGCAGATGCTGGGCGAAGGAGCGGGGCAAGCCGGACTGTACGGCGGGGTTCCGCTGGGGTGGCTGGCAGGAGTGCGGGGGGCGCTGGCGAACTGATGCGCATCTCGATTAATCTCGCAACCCGCCCGTTTGTGGAACTGCGGCCGCTGTTTGCGCGGCTGCGGCTGCTGATGGCAGGACTGGCGCTGTTGGCGGTCGCGCTGGGGGTCACGCTGCACGGGCTGAATAAGCGGGCGCAGGTGGCGGAGCAGCAGATGGACGCACTGAAGGCGCAGACTCGCGCACTGGAACTGGAGCGGCAGAATAACGAAGCGCGCATGGGCGAGCCGCAGAACCGGGCGGTGCTGGAGCGCTCGCAGTTCCTGAACGCACTGTTTGCGGCCAAGAGCTTCAGCTGGACCGCGGTGATGATGGACCTGGAAGGCGTGCTGCCGGGGGGAGTGCAGGTGACCAGCATTGAGCCGTCGATTACGCCGGAACGGGACATTAATATACGACTCCGCGTGAACGGGCCACGGGACCTGGAAGTCGACCTGGTGCGCAACCTGGAGAAGAGCCAGCGCTTTCTGCATCCGCGCCTGGCGACTGAGTCGTCGCAGATGTCCGAGCAGGGCAAGGTGGTGCCGGCGGCGCAGATGGGACTTCCGGGCGCGGTGGAGTTTGACATTCTGAGCGGATACATTCCGTTGCCCGCGGGGATGAAGGCGGCAGAGGGCCGCAAGGCAGACGAAGGCAAGCCGGCGGTTCCGAGTGCGAAGGCTGGAGTCCACAAGGCTGTGGCGGCGCCGGGCATGGCTGCGGGGGGGAAGAGCAAGGCGGCGAGCTCTGGAGCTATGGGTCCAGGAATTGCGGGGAGTCCAGGAGTTGCGGGGAGTCCAGGAGTTGCGCGCAAACCTGGGGCCAGTGGGGGTAAGGCTCCGGTGGTGAAGAGGCCGGGCAATCCCGGTGCGCCGGGGGTGGTCCCTTGAGCACTGCAACCATGGAGAAGCCGACGGCCGCGGCGGTCAAGAACGGAGCGGGGAATGGCGCACGGTTCAGCGTGGGGCGGATCCGCGACCTGCTGAGTCCGCTGAACCTGCATTGGGTGGGCGTGGGATTGCTGGTGCTGGTGAATGTGTACCTGGTAGCGCAGATGCTTTTCCTGTGGCACGCATCGAGCAACTACAGCGCCGACGCCATGGCGGCGCAGCGAACGGAGTTGCGGCTGGCCGGGGTTAACGTGCAGCCGTTGCGCGGACTGGATGCGAAGCTGGCCACGGCTACGGGGGAAGCGGACAGGTTTTCGCGGGAGCGGCTTCCGGCAAAGGACTCGGAGGTGCTGGCCGAGCTGGGCGAGTTGACCAAGAAGGCCAACGTGCGGCTGACCGGGGCACAGTATGTGCCTGCGGTGGTGTTGGCGGGCTCGGCGGGCGAGCTGACCGAGATGAAGATTGACGCGCGCCTGAGCGGCGACTACCGGCCGCTGGTGGTGTTTCTGAACTCGCTGGAGCGGGACAAGATGTTTTTCGTCATCGACAGCGTGACGCTGACCGGGCAGGAGAGCGGAACGGTGAACCTGCGGCTGGGACTGACGACCTATCTGCGGGGAGGCGAGCCGGCGGAGACCAGGACGGGCGCCGAGGCCACGGCGCCGGCAGCGGCGAAGGGAGGACAGGGACGATGAAGCCTTCCTCGGGCGGCGGTTCGGAAGAACGGAAAAAGAAGATCGCGATTGGCGTGTTTCTCGTGCTTGCGCTGGGGCTGGGGTGGTACGAGGCCGCGCCCTATTTCTTTCCGCCGACGGCCCCCACGGTCGCGCCGGCTGCGACGGCGCCTGCAGGAAGGCCGGCGGCGGCGGCGAATGCGAAGCAGGTTTTGGCGTCAGCATCGCTGGACCCAACGCTGCACATGGAAGCGATGCTGGTGAGCGAGTCGCTGGAATACGCCGGGAGCGGGAGGAATATTTTTTCGGCTTCGTCGGTGCCGCCGCCGACAGCGATTCCGGTTCCGATCGCGAAGGCACGGGTGAATACACCGCCTCCGGTACCGTGCCCGCCGAATTGTCCGCCCCCGCCACCGCCTCCGCCACCACCGCCGATCCCGCTGAAGTTTTTCGGGCTCAAGATTTCGCCGGATGGGACGCGACAAGCGTGCCTGCTGCAGGGCGACAATGTGTACTGGGCATCCGCGGGCGACGTGGTGATGCGGCGCTACCGGGTACTGGTGGTGGACGCGAAGACCATCCAGGTAGAAGACATGCAGAACCACAATACGCAGACGCTGCCGTTGCTGGCGAATTGATGATGATGATCAAGTTCAAGGTTCGAGGTTCGAGGTTCGAGGAAGAGTGCCCGCTCCCGCAAGGGGAGCAGGGCTACATGCTGCTGGGCCTGATTGTGGCGATCTTTATCATCACGCTGGCGCTGGGCGTGGCTGCGTCGAAGGCGGCGTTCGCCATTCGCCGGGAGCGCGAGGTGGAGACGGTTCGCCGGGGCAACCAGTATGTGCGGGCCATCCGCGAGTATTACGTGAAGTACCAGCACTATCCGGGGTCACTCGAGCAGTTGGAGAAGACGAACAACATTCGCTTTCTGCGCAAGCGGTACATCGATCCGATCACCGGCAAGGACGACTGGCGGCTGATTGCCGTGGGGCAGAACAAGACGACGGTGAAGGGATTTTTCGGCGAGGAGTTGCAAGGTCCGCCGAGTGCCGGGCTTGGTTCGGCGGCAGGGTTGCAGTCTTCAGGGCTGGGCGGGACGGCGGCAACGACCGCAGTCAGCGGCTCGGGTGCGATCTCGGGCGGCGGCGCGGCGACGGCGGCGGGCGGTGCGGGAGGGGCGAGTGGTACGCAGGCGGGCTCGAGCGGAATTCCGGGTGCACCGGGCGCGGCGGGCGGGGCTGGCGGGACTGGGACCGCGGGAATGTTTGGCGACCAGGGGCTTGGGGCATCGACGGGACCGATTATGGGCGTGGGCATGAACGCGACGGGAAATTCGCTGGTTGTGCTGAATGGACAGACGACCTACCAGACGTGGGAGTTTCTGTACGATCCGCGGGTCGAGTTGCTGAAGGTGAAGCAGGCTATGAACTCGGGGCTGGGATCGTCGGGCACGAGCGGAATGGGGCAAACGCCGGGGTCCTTTGGCCAGACGCCGGGAGGGTTCGGCCAAACGCCAGGAGGGGGATTCGGGCCGCAGCCGGGCGGAACCACTCCAAACAGCCCGGCGGGCACGGGCAGTGCTCCGGGAGGTTTCTCCACGCAGCCTTAGATTCCCAATTCGCCGCATTCTGAGTATTCGCCGAGTCGTTCAACCCCAGGCCGTATGCTGGGCGTATCCCTTGTTCTGGAGAGTTGCCGATGTACCGTAGTGCCGTTTCGTCGATTCTTGTCGCGTGCCTGGGCGCCGCGAGTTCTGCCGCGGTCAGCCAGACCGCTGCCGCAAAAGCCGCAGCGGCTGAGCCAGCGTGGGTGGCGACCAGCAACCAGTACACGCAGATGCTGGTGGATGTGCAGTTGAAATACTCACCGGAGGGTGGGTCGCGGGAAGGGCTGGCAAAGTACGATGCGCTGATTACCGACCCGACACTGGCCGCGGAGATGGCGCAACGCAGGGACCTGGAGGGCGTGCTGGCCAGGTTGAAGGATGCGGAGAAGAAGGAAACGAACCAGCATGTACGCGAAGATCTTGAGATTCTGCAAAAGACATTTGCGCTCCAGTTTCGCGAGCAGGATTACCAGCTTGCGCACAAGGTGCCGTTTATCGATGCGAGCGCGGCGGTGTACATGGGGCTACAGTCGCTGCTGGACGACCAAGTGCCGGCGGCGCGGCGGTCGTCGGCGGTGCTTCGGCTGCGCAAGTACGCGGGACTGGAACCGGGATTCAAGCCGTTCCCCGATCTGCTAAAGCAGCGGGAGATGGAGCAGATGGCGAAGCCCGGAGTGGTGTATCCGTCGGTGGGCGAGATGGAGACGGAACTGGGGCGAGACAAGAACTACGTGGACGGGATGCAGAGCCTGTTCGAGAAATACAAGCTGACCGGATGGCAGGAACCGTTCGCCAAGCTGAGGCAGGAGTTGGCGGACTACGATACCTGGATTCGCGCGACGGTGCTGCCCAAGGCACGGACCGACTTCAAGCTGGCACCGGAGGAGTATGCGCTGGCGCTGGAGAACTACGGAGTCGATATCCCGCCGGCGCAACTGGCGGCGATGGCGCACCAGGAATTCACGGCAGTGCAGGCGGAGATGGCGCCGGTGGCCGCGCAGGTGGCGAAGGAACATGGATGGAAGGCGACGGACTATCGCGATGTGATCCGCGAGTTGAAGCAGAAACAGATTCCGGCGGATGCGGTTCTGGAGTTCTACAAGGCGCGGCTGAAGGCGATTGAAGACATCATTGTGGCGCAGAAGCTGTTGACGCTGCCCGACCGGCCGGCGATTATTCGGCTGGCAACCGCGGCGGAGACGGCGCAACAGCCGGCGCCGCACATGGTGTCGCCGCCGCTGCTGCACAATACCGGGCAGCGGGGCGCGTTTGTGCTGCCGCTGAATGGTCCGTCGTCCGCGGGCGGAGCCGCGCAGAGGTACGACGACTTTACGTTCGACGCGGCGGCGTGGCCGGTGACGGCGCATGAGGCGCGGCCGGGCCACGAATTGCAGTTCGATTCGATGGTGGAGAATGGCGTGAGCCTGGCGCGGGCGGAGTATGCGTTCAATTCGACCAACGTGGAAGGCTGGGGACTGTACGCAGAGTGGATGATAGAACCGTACGAGCCTGCCGACGGCAAGTTGATCACACTGCAACTGCGGCTGCTGCGCGCAGCGCGTGCCTTCCTGGACTACGAACTGCAAACGGGCAAGGTGACCCAGGCGGAGGCCTATAAGGTGCTGGAGAACGACGTGGTGCTGAGCCATGCCTTTGCGACGGAAGAGGTGCAGCGGTTTACGTTCCTTAGTCCGGGGCAGGCCAGTAGCTACTTTTACGGCTTCACCAAGCTGCTGCAGTTGCGCAAGGATACAGAGGCGGCGCTGGGAAAGCGATTCGATCAGCAGAAGTACCACGACTTCCTGTTGCGGCAGGGATTGCTGCCGCCGGACCTGCTGCGCAAGGCGGTGATGGAGGACTTTGTGCCGAGTCAGAAGAAGAAGTGAGGCGCCGTGCCCGGCTGGGGCCTAGCGGGCTTCGGCGAGCAAGATGCTGTTGACGGTTGCGAGGTCCTCGGCATTGAAGCGGCGGAATCGCTCCGCAAGGGGCATGCTGGAGACCGAGGCTAGGCAGACCGGGTCGACGGTACGCTCCTCGGATTTGATGACGAAGCCGGTTGATTCCAGCATGGCTCGATACTCGGGATGGCGCAGCCGGTTCTGGTAGTCCTGCGGGTTGATGCAGGTGAGGGCGAAGAGCCAATCCGGATAGCGCAGGAAGTTGACGGCGTTGATGCGGCGGTCGCGGTGGGCCCAGTGGTCGGAGTGATCGACCAGATGGATGGAGATGCCGCCGGGCCGGAGCAGCCGATGGGCTTCCACAAAGATGCCCTCGATTACGGCCGGCGGCACGTGCTCCAGGACAGCCCGCGACATGACGACATCGATCGATCCGGGTTCGAGGGCCAGGCTGCGGCAGTCGCAGGGGGCGAGATAGACGAGCCGGAGTTCGCTGAGGCGCTGTTCCATCTCGCCATCGCCGGAGGGCCGGGTGGCCTGGTCGAAGGCGTCGGGCGGGATGCGCAGGTGCGCTACAATCTCATCCCGGTTTTCGCGAAGCGAATCGAGTGCCGCGCGAAAGGTGTCAAGGCGCATGAGGGGATGCATGTCCGTGAGGTAGACTTTGGCACCGGCGAGCGAGAACAGGATGGGGATCATCGGCTGCCAGCCACTGCCGATCTCGACTACGCTGGCGCCGGCGAGATCTCCAATCCAGTCGATGAGGCGCAGGCCATCGCGAATGGTGTTGCGATCTTTCGCCGGTTCGCGCTTGTAGCCGACCAGGGAGTCCTTAAGCCGCCTCATCTGGCGCTGGAAGGGGACGACGGCTTTGACGCTGTCCTTGACACACTTGATCTGCCACTTTTCGCTCATTGAGGGGTCTTGGCCGGAGACGATGTTCGCTATGAGCCAATATATCTCAGCGGCGGCGGGGACAGATCGGCAGCAAGGCTACGATCGCGAAACTAGGCTGTATCGACATATAGGAACGATCAAAAACCTGGTTTCCTGGTGATTTTTAGCGCGGGCCTTCAGCCCGCACGCGTTTTCGGCCGGACAACCCCTGGGGCCTTGCCCCAGGCTACGATATCACGCGCCTTCAGCGCGACGGTATCAATCAACGACTTATCTCGGCGTCATATGTGGATACAGCCTAGCTGCGGCCGCGTTGCAGCAGCCAGCTTTGCAGGATGCTCGCCTGCCTGGGGGAGAGGGCGGGCGCGGCTTGCTGGAGCATCTTCATGAACCAGTCGATCTCTGCGCGGGTGGCGGGGTAGCCGATGTTTTCGCCGGGAGGGTCACACTGGATACGGGCGGGGCAGAAGGAGTTGACGATGGGCTTGCCCGCGGGGTCGAGCATGACCAGAAACGGGTAGCCGGCGTCTGCTCCGTGGAGCGACGCGCGGAGAGCTTCGGCGCCAGGCGAATTGGCGTGGCGCTTGTCGTCAGGATGTTCGCCTACGTCGAGGCGGGCGGTGACAAAGCTCTTGTTGACGATGGGACCGGTTTGCGGATCGTCGAGGAAGGCTTCGAACATCTTGCAGGGGCCGCACCAGGATGCGCTGAAGATGAGCAGGATGTTCTTGTGCTCCGCGGCGGCCTGAGCTTTTGCCTGGGCCATGACGGTGTCGGCGCTGGGGAGGGTGGGCTGGGCGGATGCGGAAAGCGTTGCGACGACGATGGCGGCGAGCAGGAATGGAGTGGCTTTCATGGTGGGTGCAATTCTAAGGCAATTCCTGAGTTGCTGGGTCCTTTTCATGTTGGGTGCAAGGTCGTCGCTCCCTGGGGGCGCGCCGACTTGAGCGCAGTGACTTCGGATACAGCTACCCAGGAATTGCGATAGACCAAGCGCGCGGACCGGATGTCTCGGCTGACGAAGAACCCCACCCATGCGCGATAAGGCTGCGCATGAATGGGGCAGGGCGACCGGGCCGGGACCGGGTTACATGTGGCCGCCGGGCTTGGGCTGGAAGAGGGCGATGGTGGCTCCGGTGGGGTCGGCGAGGATGGTCATCCAGCCGATGCCGGGGATTTCCATTGGGCCCTTGTGGATGGTCGCGCCGAGCGATTTGGCCTTGTCGGTGGCGGCGTTGATCTCTTCCACACCGACGTAGGCGAGCCAGAAGGTGGGCATGTTGGGCATGGAGTACAAGCCGCCTCCGGGGCCGGAGGATGGCTTGAAGGTGGAGTAGATCATGCCGCCGCCCATGTCATTGTCGGTGAATTCCCAGCCGAACAGGCCGGAGTAGAAGGCTTTGGCTTTGGCGGTGTCGGAGGTACAGAGTTCCAGGTGGACAAAGGGATTCGACATTCAGGTTCCTTTCAGAGTTGGATTGGGCACGACGCAGATGAGATGGTATCTGAGCGGCGCGGGATTCGGGGGAAACCCGGTGTTTTTTGCGGATGGATTCTGAGATGCACGGCCGCTGCCGCAGGAGCAGCCAAGCGGGCGGCCCGAAGGGCGAGTGGCTATGGGATACAACCTGCGGGCGGCGACGGGCCTCCTATAGCTGAATTCATCCGGCGATAACAAATGAGGTAAGGGTGGTGGCAGGAAAGCGAAAGAAGTCTCTGGCGGATCCGACACGGTTGAAACCCATCGACAAGCAGGACGGCTTGCTGCAGGTGATTGTGGAGACGCCGGCGGGCTGTCGCAACAAGTTTGCTTTCGACCCGGAGCAGGAGATCTTCTCGCTCAAGAAGGTGCTTCCGGCGGGCATGGTGTTTCCCTACGACTTCGGATTCCTGCCGCAGACCAAGGCGCCGGACGGGGATCCGATCGATGTGCTGCTGTTGATGGATGAGCCGGCGTATCCAGGATGCGCAGTGAAGGCGCGTCTGATCGGCGTGATCGAAGGGGAGCAGGTGGCGGGCAAGAAGAGGATCAGGAACGATCGCTTGCTGGCGGTGGCGGGGTCGAGCCACAGGTACGCGAAGGTGCGGCGGGTGGCGGACTTGCCGGGGAAATGGCTGGAAGAACTGGAGGAGTTTTTTGTGAACTACCACAGGTTGCAGGGCAAGCAATACAAACTGCTGGGCTGCAAAGGGGAGCAAACGGGCATGCGTCTGATCAAGCAGTCGCGGAAGGCTGCGGCGTGAGCGGATGGCGCGAGCCATGACGGAGTACCTGGTGCGGTTCGCGATTGGCGGGGTGGTGGTGAGCCTGTTCGCGATGCTGGGAGATGTGTTTCGGCCAAAGAGCTTTGCCGGACTGTTTGGCGCCGCACCATCGATTGCGCTGGCTACGCTGGGACTGACAATCGCGCATGACGGGAAGGCGTACGCAGCCGTCGAGGCGCGGTCGATGATGCTGGGGGCGGCTGCGTTTGCTGTGTACTCGTCGAGCGTGAGCCGGGTGCTGATGGGAGGCAAGTGGTCGTCTCTGAAGGCGACGCTGGCGTTGATCCCGATTTGGCTGTGCGCAGCCGTTGGGGGCTGTGTGTTGCTCGGCTGGAGCAGGTGACGCGGAGGGTTGCGGATGGTTTCGATCGAGCTGAATTCGCTGAAGCAAACCGGTGCGCGGGAATACGCGGTCCGATTTCTGTTTGGCGGCGCTTGCACGGTGCTGGCGGGAGTGATTGCGAAACGGTTTGGAGCAGGTGTGGGCGGGCTGTTTCTGGCGTTTCCGGCGATCTTTCCGGCTGGAGCAAGCCTGATCGAGAGCCACGAAGAGAGGCGCAAGCGCGCGGCCGGTATGGATGGGACACGGCGTGGGAGACAGGCCGCGGGCGTCGACGCGGCAGGAGCTTCGCTGGGCGCGATCGGGCTGATTGGATTTGCCTGTGTTGTGTGGCTGGAGATCGCTGCGCACAACGCGGTGTGGGTGATGATCGGAGCAACCGGGGCGTGGATGCTCTTGGCGGCATGCCTATGGGACTTGCGGCGGCATCGTGGTGCACTGAGCAGGCGGCGACGCAGAGAGAAATAAATTCGTCTCTGCGCCGGCCAGTGAGCTAAGTGACAAGCAAGGCAGCGCCTGACGTGTTGAACTTTGTGTCCACTCAAAAGGATAAGGCCAAGTTCTTAACGACTCAAGGAGGGCCGGGGGATTGTCTAGTGTGCCGCGGCGGGGGCACGGCCGGGCTTGACTTTCTTGAACAGCCAGACGACTGCGAGGCACAGGAAGGAGAGCAGGCAGAGCCAACGGAAGACGTCGACGAAGGACCAGAGGGTGGCCTGGCGGCCGAGTTGCTGGTAGAGCTGGGTCTGGGCGGGGTGGAGGGTGTTGGCCGGGCCAAAGGAATCGGTGAGCGAGTGCTGGGCTGCGCCGAGGGAGTTCTGGAATTGCTGGCCGGTGATGGGGACGGAGTTGAGGATTTCGTTCTGGTGGACGGCGGTGCGGCGGGTAAGGAGGGTCTGCGCGAGAGAGATGCCGATGGAGCCGCCGACGTTGCGCATGAGGTTGAAGAGGCCGCTGGCGTTGCCGATCTGCTCGTTGCGCAGGGTGCCGTAGGCGGCGATGTTGATGGGGACAAAGACGAAGGAGAGCGCGAATCCGGTGATGAGGATGGGGACAAGCAGCGTGCTGGGCGAGATGTCGAGAGTCATGCTGCCGAAGTAGAGGGTGGTGAAGCCGAAGACGAAGAACCCGAAGCTGAGCAGGTAGCGGGGGTCGAGCTTGTTGGATAAGTAGCCGATGATGGGCATGGCGCAGATGGCTCCAATGCCACGCGGCGCGACAACGAGGCCGGCAGTGAAGGCGGTGTAGCCGAGCAACTCCTGATAGAAGAGGGGCAGGACCACGATGGTGGAATAGATGGCGATGCCGAAGAGGAAGATGAGCAGGCAGCCGACGCCAAAGTTGCGGTCCTTGAGGAGCTTGAGGTCGACCATCGGCTGGTGCTTTCGCCAGGAGTGCCAGACGAAGAGGGCGAAGCTGGTAAGCAGGAAGGCGAAGGCCCAGCGGATCCAGGTGGCGCCAAACCAGTCGTCTTCCTGGCCCTTGTCGAGAATGATCTGCAGGCAGCCGGTCCAGACGACCAGCGCGCCGAAGCCGATGTTGTCAAAGGGAGGGACCTTGGCGTTCTTGATGTAAGGCGGGTCGCGGACGAAGCGGTTCATCATGAATAA
The DNA here is from genome assembly GCA_963764735.1 of uncultured Acidobacteriaceae bacterium. Lineage (GTDB taxonomy): Bacteria > Acidobacteriota > Terriglobia > Terriglobales > Acidobacteriaceae > Edaphobacter. Next base: position 803,088 of record CAVXTS010000002.1, on the reverse strand, counting down.
GGCGAGGATGCCAATGGGGATGTTGATGTAGAAGGCGTAGCGCCAGGAGTAGGTGTCCGTAAGCCAGCCGCCGAGGGTGGGGCCGAGGACGGGAGCAACGACGACTCCAAAGGCGAAGACGGCCATGGCAGCGCCGCGCTTGGCGGGTGGGAAGGATTCAAGCAGGATGGCTTGCGAAAGGGGTTGCAGCGCTCCGCCGCCGGCACCCTGGATGACGCGTGCGAGCAGCAGGAAGGCGAGCGTGGGAGCGGCTCCGCAGGCGAAGCTGGCGACGGTGAAGATGGCAACGCAACTCATGAGGAAGCGCTTGCGGCCGAATTTGAGCGAGAACCAGGCGCTGGCCGGGAGGATGATGGCGTTGGCGACGAGATAGCTGGTGAGGACCCAGGTGGCCTCGTCGGTGGTGGCGGAGAGCGAGCCGGCAATGTAGGGGAGCGCGACCGAGGCGATGGCGGTATCCAGCACCTCCATGAAGGTGGCCAGCATGACGGCGGCGGCGATGAGCCACGGATTGACGCCCTGGGTGACCTGGGCACTCCGGTCAGGCGGGGCTGTAGCGGTTGCAGCCATGCGGGTGAGGTGCTCCTTTGAGCTGGATCAGGATTTGCGACACGCGGCCGTATGGATATAGAGGGTGGCGGAAGGGTTGAGGATGCATTTACGGGAGGCTTCGGGTTGCTGTGAGACCCCACATTTGAAGAGCGAGATGCTTTCCCAGCGAGCCAGAACCGCTCGCCGGGAACTCCGAGATGTGGGTCAACCGGCGTGCGTGGATGGGAATGTCCATGGTTTCAGCGAAATAGAGTGGGGAGCGGTCTTGGGTGGGGGCCTGGCGTGGTAGATTCTGGGGATGAACGAGATCGAGGCCGTCGGCGAAGAAGTGCTGCTGCAGGCGCCGCCGGTGGAGAGTGGAACTGCGGAGAAGGCGCGGCCGTGGCTTTATGCCTTCCTGATTGCACCGTCGGCAGTGATGATGAACGGCGTGGTCCAGGGGGGCGCGCTGGCTTACCTGCTGAGCCAGCAGGGAATCGGCAGTGGGGGGCAGTCGCGCATCATTCAGATTCTGGCGTTGCCGACCAGCCTGTATTTTCTATGGAGTCCGATTACAGATTTTTTTGTGCGGCGGCGGACGTGGCTACTGTGGGGCGGACTGCTGGCTGCCGTGCTGATGGCGGCGGGTTTTCATCAGCGGAACCTGTCGTCCGATGTCGCGATGGGGCTGATGTTGATGAGTGCGTGCTTCAGCCAACTGGTGGTTTCGAGTTGCGGAGGCATGCTGGGCGCGATGCGAGTGGAGCGGTCGCGGCGACTGGGAAGTAGCTTCTACCAGGCAGGGTCGATGGGATTTGGCGCGTTGGCGGCGTGGGCGCTGGTAAAGCTGAGCTACTCCGGCGTGGGGCAGGATGTGCTGGGCCTGACGGCGGCAGCGATGATTGGGGTGCCGGCGCTGTTTGGACTGGTGGCTCCGAAGCAGGAGGTCATCTCGGCGGGCACGTTCGCCGGGACCATGCAGCGGATCTGGGCGGAGTGCAAGGCGACCTTCTGGCGATGGGAGGCGCTGCCCTATACCGGGTGCATGGTGTTTCCCATGGCGAGCGGCGCGGCGATCTCGTTGCTGCCGGGTGTGGCGCAGCAATATGGAGTGAATGGGAATAGTGTGGCGTGGATGAATGGCGCGCTGGGCGGACTGCTGATGGCCGCGGGATCGGCGTCGGCGTCGCTTTTGCCAACCCGGGTGCGCGCGAGTGTGATGTATATGGTGGTTGCGCTGGTCAATTGCGGAACACTGTGCGTGCTGTGGCTGGGGCCGCTGCGTCCGTCCACCTATTTTGTGGGCACCATTCTTTACCTGTTCAGCATTGGCACCTGCTATGCGATGTTTACGGCGGTGCTGCTGGAGTTTCTCGGGCACTCCGGCAAGAGCGGGAGCGGCCGCTACTCCATCATCAATTCGCTGGGCAATGTGCCGGTGCTGTATATGTTGCGGCTGGACGGATGGGGCGGCGACAAGTGGGGCGGACGCGGCCTGGTCGGCGTTGAGGCGGTGGTGGGTGCGGCGGGGGCGGCGATTCTGCTGACGTATTTCCTGACGCACAGGCGGACTGGTGACGCGGTGGGGATCGCAGTGCAGAGTTGAAGAGCGCAGGCGAGAAACCACATCTCAAAGGCGAGCGCTGGACACCCGCGCTATTGGCGGGTGAGGGTGCCGGTGTAGATGAATACGGCGCCGGGGCCGAAGTTGCTGTAGAGGAGATTGGAGACGGTGATCTGCGAGCCGTCGGGGCTGGCGGAGGCGGTGACGTTGGCGGTGGGAGCGTTGGGCGCGGCGGAGGAGTCGCCGAGGGAGATGCCTTCGCCGGCGATGGTGCCTCCGAGCGGGACCGTGCCGAAGCCGCTGCCGCTGGGGAAGGTGATGGTTCCGGAGAGTGGGAACTGGCCTGAGGAGTTGGGCGTGGCGGACTGGGTGAGGATGAGGGTTGCGGTGCCGCTGAGAGTGGGGGAGTTGGCGGCGGTGAGCGTGCCGACGTAGGTACCGTTGAGCGGGGCAATCTCGACGCCGACGGCGGGGTCAAGATTGATCAGCGCGAGGCATTCCACCCCGGTGTAGTTCAAGGGGTAGACGCAGCCACCGAAGACGTTGACGGGGATGACGGTGTTGGTGGAGGGCTGGGTGAAACCAATGCCATAGGCGGCGGAGCCGGTGGTCGCAGGAAAGAGAGCGACGGCGCCGGTAGAGGAGTTGTAGGTTCCGAGGAAGTCGAGTACCTGGGCGGATGATCCAGTGGCGGCGGCGAAAACTGCGGCGGACTGGGACCCTGAGGTCTGGAGCGCGCCGATGAAGTAGGGGTAGGTGTTGGGCGGGGAAGTGAGGGCCGTTCCGGCCTGAATCTGCCAGTTGGTCCAGGTGCCAGTGAGGGGCTGGGACGGGGAGGTCGGGCTGGCCGTTGGCAGAGCGCAACCGAGGAGCGTGGCCACCGGAACCAGGAAGAGAAAACGGAGCTTGGCGAACATGGACAGCATCCTACACCGGTACGTGCAGGGCGGCGGAGGATTTTTTCTGGGCGGCGGCTGCACCGTTCACCACAGAAAAAGCATCAGATACATTGACAGTAAGTCACTCACATGTGAGACTGGGTAAGAAAGCCAGAAGGCCAGCGAAGCGGCTGGGTCTGTGAGTTTCATGGTTACCGATTATTTTCAATGATTTAACCGGATTTTTTGAAGTTCAGGAGCGGAGAGTATGGGGAAGATTATAGGCATTGATCTAGGGACGACGAATAGCTGCGTCGCGGTAATGGAGGGCGGCGAGCCAAAGGTCATCCCGAATGAGGAAGGCGGCCGGACGACGCCGTCTATCGTCGCGTTTACCAAGAGCGGGGAGCGGCTGGTGGGGCAGGTAGCCAAGCGCCAGGCGATCACCAACCCGGAGAACACGATTTACTCCATCAAGCGGTTTATGGGGCGCCGGCTGAATGAGGTTGGCGACGAGCTGAAGATGGTGCCATACAAGGTGGTGGCCAAGGGCGACAAGATTGCCGTGGTCGCGCAGGGGAAGGAATATACGCCGGAGGAGATCTCGGCGATGATCCTGCAGAAGTTGAAGAAGGCTGCGGAGGACTACCTGGGCCAGAGCGTGACGGAGGCGGTGATCACCGTTCCGGCGTACTTCAACGACGCGCAGCGGCAGGCGACAAAAGACGCCGGCAAGATTGCGGGTCTGGATGTGAAGCGCATTGTGAATGAGCCGACCGCGGCCGCGCTGGCTTATGGGCTGGACAAGAAGAAGGACGAGACAATTGCCGTGTATGACTTCGGCGGCGGGACGTTCGATATTTCCATCCTGGAAGTCGGTGAAGGCGTGATTGAGGTGAAGTCGACCAATGGCGATACGCACCTGGGCGGCGACAATCTGGACCAGCGGATTGTGGACTGGTTGATCAGCGAGTTCAAAGCTGATACCGGGCTGGACCTGCGGGCCAAGGGCAACGAGATGGCGCTACAGCGGCTGAAGGATGGCGCGGAGAAGGCGAAGATCGAGCTGTCGACGGCGCAGGAGAGTGAGATCAACCTGCCGTTTATTACGGCGGACGCGAGCGGGCCGAAGCACCTGGTGCGGAACCTGACCCGGGCGAAGCTGGAGAGCCTGGTCGACGACCTGTTGCAGAAGTCGGTTGGGCCGTGCAAACAGGCGTTGAAGGACGCGGGAATCGATGCCAGCAAGATTGACGAAGTGGTGCTGGTCGGCGGACAAACCAGAATGCCGGCCATCCAGGAACTGGTGAAGAAGCTGTTCGGCAAGGACCCGCATAAGGGTGTGAACCCGGACGAGGTTGTGGCGATTGGCGCGGCGGTGCAGGCCGGCGTGCTGGCGGGCGATGTGAAAGACCTGCTGCTGCTGGACGTGACTCCGCTGACCTTGTCGATTGAGACGATGGGCGGAGTGGCAACGAGCATGATCGCGCGCAACACGACGATTCCGACCAAAAAGACGGAGACGTTCTCGACTGCGGCGGACAACCAGACCGAGGTTGAAGTACACGTGATGCAGGGCGAGCGGCCGATGGCAGCGCAGAACCGGACGCTGGGCAAGTTCAAGCTGGGCGGCATTCCGCCGGCCCCGCGCGGCGTGCCCCAGATTGAGGTGACGTTTGACATCGACGCCAATGGCATCCTGAACGTGACCGCGAAGGACAAGGCCACGGGCAAGGACGCGAAGATCACGATTACGAGTTCTTCGGGTCTGAGCAAGGAAGAGGTCGAGCGGATGGCGAAGGACGCCGAGGCGCACGCGGCCGAGGACAAGGAGGCGCGCGACAAGGTCGAGGCGCGCAACGGGCTGGACTCGATGGTTTACAACGTCGAGAAAATGCTGAAGGACTCGGGCGACAAGGTTACGGCGGCGGACAAGTCTGAAGTCGAAACCGCGCTGACCGATGCCAAGGCGAAGTTGAACGAAGACGCGAGCGCCAGCGACCTGAACGCGGCGAAGGAACGTCTAACCAGCACCAGCCACAAGCTGGCCGAGGCGATGTACAAGGCGGCTGCGGCGACTCCTCCACCGGCGGAAGGCACGGCGGCGCCTGCGGGCGAGCCGGCTGGAACACAGGAACAAGGCAAGAAGGACGAAGGCGTTATCGACGCGGAGTACGTGGACGTCGACAAGTAAGCGGATGGCCGGACCGGTCGCAGATCATGGCGGATCGGTCCGGCATCTAATAAGACGGCGGCAAGGAAAGGGCGCTTTGAACGGCTGGAGCGCTCTTGCTGTATTCCACCCGGAGACTTGGTGGTGGCCGGGCGAGGACATGCGGAGGTGGGTTATGACCGAACAGATGGTTTGGAAGTGTGAACAGTGGCTGGGCGGGAAGGTGAAGGAACAGAATGTCTTCCTGAGCGAACAGCAGGCGCGGGAGTTTGCGCGGAAGCTGGCGGGAATGTCTCCTGACCTGGTGTTCAAGATTGAGCCCATGCCGATACAGCATGTGTGGAACTGACGGCCCCGGCAGCCGGGCGAGGGAATACGGGCTGGTTCCCCACACGAATTCGAAAATCTCCGATATGCAGTTGGCGGAAGACGTGAGACAGTGGATGCACTGATCTGGAGGTGGAATTCCTGCACGCCTGAAACTCTTCCACCCCAGCGATCGTTGATCGCCGGGACCCCGGGCTCTTGAAGGGAACCACGACGCTGCGGGCTAAGCGGAGTTGCTGGGCATAGACGGAAGACAAGAGGGTTGGAACTCAATCGAATTCCTGGAGGGCGAGCGGATGAATGAGACCGTGTGGCGATGCGATCAGGTTCGCGCTGGACAGCTTTACAACCGGATGATGTTCGACACGCGCGAGGAAGCCGAGCGCTTTATGAACCGGATGCGGGAGATGGAGCCAGACCAGACGATTTCGATCGAAGCAGTGGACGCGCGGCAGGTATGGAACTGAAGGGATGGATTTGCGGCAAGGTTTGAAGTTGGCGAGTGAGGGAAAAAGGCGCGGCTTCGGCCGTGCCTTTTTTCTCCACCCCAGCGAACAAGTTCGTTGGGGACCCCGGTTCGGGAAACAAGGTTGAAGCTTGCAGGAATGATTTGAGGGGCGAAAGAGCGTTCGCATGGCGACACAGACGAAGGACTACTACAGCACGCTGGGGGTGAAGAAGACGGCGACGGCGGAGGATATCCGCAAGGCTTTCCGGAAGCTGGCACGCAAGTACCACCCGGACGTGAACCCGAACGACAAGAAGGCAGAGGAGAAGTTCAAGGAGATCTCCGAAGCGAACGATGTGCTGAGCGACGCCAAGAAGCGCAAGATCTACGATCAGCTGGGATTTTATTCGGACAACATCGATCCGGCGGCAGCGGAGGCGGCGGCGCGCGGAGGCTACGGCGGCGGGTTCCCGGGGGGATTTCCTGGAGGCGGTGCAAGCCGCGGCGGACGGGGAGCGCAGGAGGTCCCGTTCGATTTTGAGGGCTTCGATTTTTCCGACTTCCAAAGCGGGGGACGGGCGCGGGGCGGCGCGCAGGAACGCGAGGGCGGCGGATTCGGTGGGAGCTTCCGCGACATTTTTGGCGGGATGTTTTCCGGCGGACGCAAGGCGGCGGCGCATGGCCCGCATCCAGGAACCGACCTGGAGTACCAGGTGAGTGTGGACTTCTGGTCGGCGGTGCGAGGCGGCGTGGCGCGGTTGGAGATTGAACGGCAGGAGACTTGTCCGGATTGCAAAGGGAAGTCGACCAGCGGCGGCAGCATCGAGTGCCCGGAGTGCAAAGGGACCGGCCAGGTGACCCAGATGGGCGGACGGATGAAGTTCAACATCCAGTGCCCGCGCTGCAACGGCACGGGCAAGATACAGAATGTGTGCGCCACCTGCGACGGCGAAGGCGTGGTGACGAAGAGCGAGCCGCTGGAGTTCCGCATCAAGCCGGGTACGCGCGATGGGCAAAGGATACGGCTGGCGGGCAAGGGCAACGCGGGTACGGAAGGCGGCGCGCAGGGTGACCTGTACCTGATCATTAAGGTGGGGACGAACCCGGTCTTTACGCGGGTGGCGGACGATATTTATGTGACGGTTCCGGTTACGGTTGCGGAGGCGGCGCTGGGCGCGAAGATCGAGGTGCCGACCATCGATACGCACGACGGCGGCGCGCGGACGCAGTTGAAGATTCCGCCGGGGACGCAGGGCGGGCAGAAGCTGCGGTTGCGGGAGAAAGGCGTGCCCAGCGCGGCGCACGAAGGCAAGCGCGGCGACGAGATTGTTGAAGTGAAGATTGTGGTGCCGAAGGTGCAGGACGAGCGCTCGAAGGAGATCCTGCGCGAGCTGGCGAAGCTGAATCCGGAGGATCCGCGGGAGAAGTTGCTGAAAGAGATTTAGTCCTGCAGAGTTTCCGCTGCGATCAAGCTTCCTCGCCTGGAGCTTGCGGCAGCAGGTAGCGGTTTGCCAGGCTTGCGGCGAACTGAGTGGCGCCTGGCATGAGGCCGTGCTTGCGGGCGAGGATCCAGGCTTGCGGCGTTATCGTGATCTCGGCGCAGCCGGCTGCGACTGCACGGTAGACGCGACCTGCGGCGTGGTCGACGGAAGCCGCGATGAGCGGAGTTTTTGCCGCAAAGTTGAACCATTTCTGCTCCGCAACCGCGTCTCCGACGAAGTGCGCATGGCGCTCTCCGTCTGTGCGCATCAGGCCAGGGCAAACGGTGGTCACGCGGATACCTTGGTGGCGCAACTCGGCATGTAGCCCTTCCGAAAAGCCGACCAAGGCAAATTTTGCGGCGGAATAAGGGAGCATATGCGGCATGGCGAATTTGCCGCCGATGCTGGCGATGTTCACGATCGCAGCGCGGCGATTCCAGCCCGGCAGCGCGTGCTGACGGCGCAGGCGGGGGAGCGCGGCCAAGGTGGTATAGAGTGCGGCGAAGAAGTTAATGCGCATGGCCCGTTCGAAGTTCGCGGTAGTCTGCGCCTCAATGGGACCGACCTGAATGATGCCGGCGTTGTTGACGAGGACATCGATGCGGCCGAAGCGGGCGAAAGCTTCGGCGATAAGACGGTCGCACCCGGCCGGTTGGGAGAGGTCCCCGGCGACCAGGTAGAAATCCTCGGGCCGGAGGTGCGGGTGGCGCGAAAGTAGATGGTTCTGCGCCCGCTCCAGCTCGTCGCGGTCCCGAGCAGCGAGGACGAGGCGGACTTCTCCTCCCTGGCCGCGGGCGCTGCGCCGGGCGAATCGTGAAGCGATGGCCAGCCCGAGTCCACGCGAACCGCCGGTGATTACGACCACGGCGTTGGCGGGGACGGGCTTGCTACGAAGAGCCCGGACCAGGAGCGTCGCGGCGGCGACGGTGGCGGCTGTTCCGACGACAACAGCCCCTGCGGCAGCGCCGCCGGCCGCCGCTGCGGCGAGAAAGGTAGTCTTGCGAAGGATTCCCATGGAAACATTGGATGCAGGTGAAGGCACGCTCGCGGTATCCTTTTGGCGGGAACGAGGCGCGGGACAATGACGACGAAGCGTAAGAGCAAAGGCGCATACATGATCTCGGCAGTGGCGGAGATGTATGACATCCATCCGCAGACGCTGCGGCTGTACGAGCGCGAGGGGTTGTTGCTGCCCAGCCGGAGCGAGGGCAACACGCGGCTGTATACGGATGAGGACCTGGAGCGGCTGGAGTTCATCCTGAACCTGGCGCGCGACCTGGGAGTGAATATTGCCGGGATTGCGATTGTGCTGCAGATGCGCGAGCGCATGGAGGAGATGAACCGTCAGATGCAGGGCTTCGTCGACTACGTGCGGACGGAGATGCTGGCGCAGATGCAGCAACAGCAACAGCCGAGTGCGGGGTTGGTGCCGGTATCGCGGCCGATGATTGTTCCGCGGGGGCCGGCGGGCAGGCCAATTGCCGTGAAGAGCACGATTGTGGCCGGGAAGGGTGGCGCCAAGGCGGGCAAGGCCAGGTAGGCGGCCGGGCGTTTGCGCTCTGGCTGGCGGCGAGGCGATGCTCTAGACTGGAAAGCGGCGCGTATATAGGCGCTGCACGCGGGTTGGTGCGGGCGTACGTGTGAAAAGGTGCGATGAGTTTGTTCCTGCGGATGTTGTCTTACATTGCGATTGCCGGCACGGTGGCGTCGACGATTTATTGCGGGATGGTGCTGGTGGGTGCGCTGGGTTTCGCGCGGCGCAAACGGCGCGAAGAGCGCGAACCGATGGATTTTCTGCCTCCGGTGAGCGTGTTGAAGCCGCTGCATGGGACCGAGCCCGATCTCGAGGAAAATCTTCGGCACATCTTCGAGATTGACTACCCGGAGTTTGAGGTGCTGTTTTGCGCGCGCCATGCGCACGATCCAGGGTTGCAGATGGCGCAGCGGATCGCAGCCGATTACCCGCACATCCGCAGCCGATTCCTGACCTGCGGCGAGCCGCAGTTTCCCAATGCAAAGATGTGGTCGATGGCCGCGCTGAGCGAGGCGGCGGCATATGACACGCTGGTGACCAGCGATGCGGACGCTCGCGTGGACCGCGACTACCTGCAGCGATGCGTGCAGGAGTTGAAAGACCCGCGCAGGGATCTGGCGTCGTGCCTGTACGTGGGGCGGACGTCGGGAGGCTTCTGGGCGCAACTGGACGCGGTGGGCAAGAGCGTGGAGATGTCGGGCGGGATCCTGGTGGCAAACATGGTGGAAGGCGGCACGCGGTTCGCATTGGGTGTAACCATGGTGCTGCGACGGGGCGCGTTCGTGAAGGCGGGAGGGTACGAGGACCTGGGGCAGTATTATGCCGAGGACTTTGTGCTGGGGCAGCGGCTGGCGGCGGCGGGCTATGGCGTGCGCATGGCGAACTACGTGGTGCGACTGATGGTGCTGCCGCAGGGGTTGCGAGGGTCGTTCCGGGACCAGTTGCGCTGGATGAAGAGCACGCGCCGGTCGCGTCCGGCAGGACACCTGGGAACGGGACTTACGTATTCGGTGCCGTTCGGGCTGCTGGGACTGGCGTGGGGATTGGCGGCGGGGCATCCGGTGATTGGGCTGCTGTGGCTGCTGGCGACATGCGTCAACCGATGGGTGATGGCAGGGGTGGTGCTGTGGGCGCTGGGAGATGAACAGGCAGGCAAGCCGACGCTGCTCTATCCGCTGCGCGATCTGCTGGGCTTTGTGGTGTGGGTGGCCAGCTATATGGGCGACACCATGCAATACCACGGCGGGGCGTACTCGCTTGGCGCGGGTGGTCGGTTCGAGCCCGTGGCGCACAAGGCGAGGCCGGAGGGCGCGAAGATGCCGGAGGGGAAGTTGCCCGGGGCGACGGTGCGCGGCAAGTAGACCTTAATGAGTGGCGAGGGTGGACTCGCTACGAGGCCGATGGAGGCCATCGAACATTGCCTTTGCTGATCGACCTGAACTTCTCGACACTCAGCGACCCACGCTCATTCCTTGCATTCGATCCGGTGGCTTGCAGTGCTTTCTTCACCGCAACACGAGTGGCCTCGTAGATGAATTTAGCGTTGAAATCTTCATCGAGCAACACTAGGAGGACCGCGTCGAATTTCTTATCGATCTTAATTGAGCCGACTCTCTGTCCGGGTTTGCACCCTTCGAGTTGACAGCGACCTTTGATCTGTAGTCGTCGTTCAACTCCCCCCACGGTTTCAATAGCGTCATATCCAGGGTGTCGAGCTGGCATGAGCTTAAGGTGCAAAAGGTGTGCGGCTTCGAGTTCCGCGACTTCACCTGTTATTCCGAGCGGTCTGTTATATCGTTTGCGATAGCGCTTAGCGAGGCCTTTCGCTTCGTCCAAGAGTGCTTTCTCTTCTTTATTGAGTGCCATGCAATACACGGTACATACCTCTCCAACCAATCGGCAACAGTAATCATTACCGGTTGGTGAGGATGGATTTGCCTCCGGCGGAGGCGAGCGTGTGGATGGCGCCGAAGCGGCTGAGGTCGGGGATGCGCTGGTCGGGGTGATACGTCAGCAGAAAGATGCGGCGGGGGCCGGCCCAGAGTTGGCGGAGGGAGGCGTCGGTCTCGAAGACGGCGGGCGCGTCGGGCCAGAAGCTGCCAAACCAGGGGCCGTTGATGCGGCCGTTGACCAGGTACACGGGCTGGCCAGTATAGAAGAGCAGGGTGGAACCGGAGGTGAGCTCGCCATCGATGAGGATCAGGTCATTGGGGCGAGGGGCGGCTTGCTGGGCGGTGAGGATGGCGTCGGCGAGGCCCTTTGAGCCGAGGATGGGATTGAAGCGGACGAAGGCGGAGTGGGTGGCGATGAGGGTGAGAACCATGCCGGCCGCGATGGCGAGGTTGGCGGCGTAGGTGTGGTTGCGGCGACGGAAGATGTAGCTGAGCACCCCGATGACGGCCATTCCGACCGCGACAACTGTGAGCGGACCGCGGAAGAGACCCATGGCGGCGCCGGTGAGGTCGAAGAGATGGCCCAGGGAAAGGTTGTAGAGGTCAGGGTTGGTGGCGAGGAGGGTGGAGAGATCGGTTCCGGGTGCGGGGTGGGGCGCGGTGAGGGCGAAGTAGGCGCAGACGACGGCGATCAGCGTGGCGAGTGGAAGCAGAATCCAGCGATGGAGGGTGAGGGCCATTCGGTTGGAGGCGGGGTCAGGAACGGCATAGGGTGCGCCGGCAGGTATATCTGAGATGGATCGTCCAGTCGGGAATCGCTCTGCCCGGGCCAGGAAGCCGCCGACCATCAGGGCGAGAGCAGGAAGAGCCGGCAGGGCATAGTACTCCTGCCGGGCGGAAAGGGTGAAGAAGCCGAGGATGAGTCCGGTCCAGAGAAAGAGAGTGATTGCGGCTTCGTAGGAGGGCAAGGACAAAGGCGAAATGCGGGGATTCTTCGCTTCGCTCAGAATGACAACCTTTGATGATAGTCCGCTCAGAATGACAGCCTTTGATGATTAGTCCGCTCAGAATGACAACCTTTGATCGAAGGTCGCGGAAGTGCTGGCGGAGCGCTCCGGGCAGGAATGCGCCCCAGGGCATGATCCAGATGAGGGTGAAGAGCCAGAAGAGCCAGATGGGCGTCTGGCCGTAGTCGTGGGGGATGCGACGGGAAAGGAAGCGGGCGATGTGTTCGTTATAGAGATAGAACCAGGCCCAGCCGGCGTGCGCGGGCAGACCAAGGCCGGCAGGCATTGCGATGGGAGGATTGCGCAGTGCGGCCAGGATGTGCCAGGGTGCCGCGATGACGAGAAAGACCAGCGTGGATGGGATGAGGTGGAGTTTTGGAAACAGGCGGAGTTGGCGGGTGATGGCGAGGTAGAGCAGGACGAATCCGAGCGGGAAGACGAGGCCGATGAGGCCTTTGGTGAGAACGTTGAGGGCCAGGACGGCGGCGAAGATCAAGCACGGGAGAAGAGACGAGTTGTGAGTTGTGAGTTGTGAGTTGTGGGTCCCAGAAGCGATGCGGTCGAGGGCGATGAGGAAGGTGTGGATGCCGAGGGTCATCCAGAGGGCGACGACGATGTCCGGGATGTAGAAGCGGGTGTAGAGGTACGGGCCGACGCAGGTGGCCAGCGCAAGGGCGGAGTAGAGGGCGGCGCGGTCGGGGTGGCTCGCGGGCGAGATGGCGGCGAAGAGGCGCAGGCCGAGGGCATACGTGGCCAGCAGCAGGGCGAGCATCAGCAGCGCAAGCGGGAGACGGCCGGCCCAGTCATGCACTCCGAAGAGATGCATGGAGCCGGCGGCGAGCCAATACATCAGGGGCGGCTTGTCGAAGAAGCGGATGCCGTCGATGTAGGGGGTGACGTAGTCGTGGCGGCGGAGCATCTCGCGCGCGATCTCGAGGTAGACGGAGTCGACGTCGTCCAGCAGCCCCGGGGTGAACAGACCGCCGATGTGCAGGACGAGCCAGGCAAGGACGATCAGCCCGATGGAACGTGGATTCCAGCGGCGCGCAGGGGGGAGCGTGGCGGAGGGTGGAGATTCGGCATGGAGCGCGGTCTGAGTCACGTGGGGTGTGGGATTCGGTTAGTTTCGCACGGTGGCGAGGAGGCTTTCCACGCTGTTTAGCGGTCGAGCGGCCTGTCCGTGATGAGGGCTTTGCCGGCGGTCTCCTTAAGGACAATCTGGCGTGAGCCGAGCAGGTGGTCTACATCGTTGCGGCGTTCCAGTGGGATGAAGAGTATTTTGCGCGGGCCGGTGCCCCATTGGGCAAGCAGTTCGGCGGGCGTCAGGAAGAGCTGCTGCGCGTCAGAGAAGGTGCTGCCGAAGAGCATAGAGGACGAGCGGCCATCGACCAGAAGCGCAGGGTGGGATAGTGGCCGGTTCAGGTAGAAGGGGATCGAAGAGCCGTAGGCCTGATCGCCGTAGAGCAGCAGGGTGTTGTCGGGGGAGATGGCGCCGGAGGCTTCGAGTTGCTGAATGCGTTGGGCGAAGTCCTGCGAGCTGAGCATGGGGGCGAAGCGGATGAAAGCGAGGTGGGCCGCCAGGAGAAAGACAGCCGAGGTGAGGGCGATGGCGGTGGTGGCAGCAAGGTGTTGCCGGCGGGCGCGCAGCACCCAGGCAATCGCGGGTCCAATGGCGAAGGCGGCCATGGCCAGCACGGCGGGCAGACGCAGCGCGGCAAAACTGGGGCCGGTGAGGTCGAAGAGACTGGACATGGAGAGGGTGTAGTCACCGATGCCGCGATGGGCGAGCAGGTCGCCGACGTTGGGCAGCGAGGCGAGATGGCGCGACATCCACAGGCCGTAGCTAAGGGCTACGGCGATGAGCAGGCCAAGGGTGGTGAGTGCGGCGTGGGCGAAGGTGATCCAGCGGCGGGAGGATCTGGCGACAGGGTCGAAGCCGGAGTAGGCGGCTTCGGCGCGGTCGAGCGCGGCGGCGAGCAGGATCAGGATGGGGAGGTAGGCGGGGAAGGTGTAGTACTCCTGGTTGGTGGAAAGCGAGAAGAAGGCAAGCACCAGGAAGGAGTAGATGGTGAGCAGCAGGGAGGATTTCTGCACTGGAGTAAGGTCGGCCAGCGGCTGCGGGTTGCGCGCGTACCAGGGGCCGAGGCGACGATTGCGCCACGCCATCCAGGCGAGCAGGCAGGCGAAGATGAAGGCTGCGGCGAATCCCCTGCCGGTACCGAAGATGGCGATGGTCATGAGGATAAAGGCGCCGAGAATCCAGGGAGTCGAGAAGTAGAGTTTGTCCGGATGGATGAGGCCGTAGCGGCGCCAGCGGCGGGTGGCGTCGACGAAGAAGAGGGGTAGCAGGAGGCTCCATGGGAAGAGCCAGACCAGGTGCAGGCTCCAATAGAGGTAGCCGGGGAGCTTGTTGTAGTCGCGGGGGATGCGCTCGCCGAGGAAGCGGAGGACGTGCTCGTTGATGAAATAGAACCAGAAGAAGCCGTGGCCGTTCATGCCGCCGGTATTGCGCAGGCCGGCGAGGATGTGCCAGGGAGCGGCAATGGCGAGGAAGAGCAAGAGGCCGGTGAAGAGTTTGAGCCGGCGCCAGTTGCGGACTTCGCCGGTGAGTCCGAGGTAGACGACAGCGGCGCCGAAGAGGAAGACGATGGCGACCAGGCCTTTGGTGAGGACGGCGAGGGCGAGCGCGGCCCACATGGCGTAGGGGGAGAGGGCGGCTGTTCGGTGTCCGTCACTCGTTGTCCGTGACGTGGAGGTGGGTTCGAGGGATTTGAGGAAGCAGTAGAGGGCGGCGGCGAGCAGGAGCGAGAGTAGTGAGTCGGGAAAAAAGACGCGGGTGAAGAGGAAGACTCCTGCCGAGGTGAGCACTCCCAGGCCGGTGTAAAGGGCGGCGCGGTCGCCAAAGGCTTCGCGCGCCCAGCGATAGCCCAGCAGCATCAGCAGCAGCACGGCGAGCGCCTGGGGAAGATGCACGGCGAAGGTGTTGCAGCCGAAGACGCGGATGGTGGCCGCGACGATCCAGTAGGGCAGCGGGGCTTTCTCCAGGTAACGCACGTTGTTGACGCGCAGCGTGACCAGGTCGCCGGAGAACGCCATCTGGCGGGCGGCGTTGGCGTGGGTGCCGTCGGCGTCGTCCAGCACCGGCGGGGAGAAGAGCGAGGCGGCAAAGAGGACAAGCCACAGGACGCCGAGCAGGGCAAGAACACGCGACTGCGTCGACCGCGCCGCGGCGGCGGCGGGGGTGGTCACGGATTCCGGGGAGGCGATCAGAGTCATGGAATTGCTTGCTCTAACAGCATACTTGGAAGGAGGTTGCAGGTGTGTGGTGGAGGGCGGGAGCCTGGGTTGTTCCCGAGGAAGTCCAGATTACGTTAGACTGCCCGCAAGCGCGCGAGGATGCCGCTGTACGTTACATGAGCATTGGGAGCGAAGACGATGGCGTATCGAGTCCTGTCCCTTGACGGCGGCGGCCCATGGGCTGCCATAGAAGTGAAGGCACTGATGAAGATGTATGGAGATGACACGTCGGGCTGGGACGTGCTGCGGAACTTTGACCTGGTGGCGGCGAATTCCGGTGGCAGCATCGTGCTGGGCTGCCTGGTGGCCAATTTTCCATTAAGCCAGATTCTGGCTTTCTTTATGGACCAGACGCAGCGGAAGAAGATGTTTTCGACCACAACAAATGTTGGCGACCGGGTTCTGGAAACCCTGCTGGGATTCGGGCCGAAGTATAGCGCGGCCAGCAAGCTGACGGCGCTGCAGGGCGTGCTGGCAGGACCCGGCGCACAGACGCTGACGGATGCGATTGCCGGCTGCCTGGGGCAGCAGGGAACGGGCGCTCCGGTGCGGTTGCTGATTGTGGGGTTCGATTATGACCGGTGCGTGGCGACGTTCTTCCGGTCGGCGGCGGCGGGTGGTGCGGCCTATGGGACGGGCGATGTGTCCGGGGTGACGCTGGCGGCGGCGATCGACGCGTCGACCAACGCGCCGGTGAACTACTTCGACGCGCCCGCGCAGCTGCCGGGCGGATACCGCTACTGGGATGGAGCGATTACCGGGTGTAACAACCCCGTGCTGGTGGGCGTGACCGAAGCGGTGACGGCGACGAAAGAATTTACCAAGGTGGTTGCGCTGAGCCTGGGCACGGGAACGGTGAAGCTGCCCTGGCCGCAGCCGGGGCAGGCGGATTCGCCGCTGCTGGCCAAGCCGAGCAATACGGGGCTGGCCAACGACCTGAAGAAGGTGTCGGGCGCGATTCTGGATGATCCGCCGGATATGGCGAGCTTCATTGCACACGTGCTAACGGGTAGCGGGGCAAACGTGCCGGCGCCGGCGGACAGCCAGATTGTGCGGATGAGCCCGATGATCAGCCCGGTGTGGGACGCGACAGCGAACGCGTGGGCTGCTCCGGGGGCGATGACGGAGGACGAATTTAACACGCTGGCGAATGTGCCAATGGATGCGCTGGAGGCGGCGCAGATGCAGCAGATCACGGACTACGCGGACCTGTGGCTGAACGATGTGGCACCCAATCAGCCGATCCGGATGAATGGCGATACGCTGACGGTGGAACTGGGGCAGGGCCGGTTCAGCCAGGCGCTGGCGGCATGGAATGCGGTGAAGTCGATCCCTTGAGGTTGTGCGAAGTGGCGTGAGAGTAGAGGTTGTATTGTTTTACCTATGCCGACATTTGCCGCTATTGATATTGGCTCCAACTCGATCCGGCTGAAGATTGCGACAGTGCACCAGCATCGGTTGAAGACGCTGCACGAGGACCGCGAGGTGGTGCGGCTGGGCGAGAGCGTGTTTCAGACGGGAGTGATCTCGCCGGACGCGATGGCCATCACCATCCGGGCGCTGAAGAGGTTTCAGAAAGCAGTGCAGCTGCATGTGGCGGACCGGGTGCGGGTGGTGGCGACCAGCGCCATGCGCGATGCGCGCAATGCGGCGGCCTTTACGGCGTGGGTGAAGTCGGCGACGGGATGGAAGGTGGAAGTAATCTCGGGGCTGGAGGAAGGCCGGCTGATCCACCTGGGGGTGGTGACGCACGAGGCGGGGGCGAAGGGACGGTGCGTGCTGATTGACCTGGGCGGCGGAAGCTGCGAGATCACGCTCTCCGACCAGGGACGGATCAAGGAGATGGTGAGCCTGCCGCTGGGCGCGGTGCGGCTGCAGCAGGAGTTTCTGCGGGGCGATCCACCGGCGAAGCAGGACATTGCCCGGCTGAAACAGTACGTCGACCGCGAGTTGCAGCGGGCACATCGCAAGCTGGGGATTCCGCGGGTGAGCCTGGTGGTGGCGACCTCGGGCACGGCGGCGGCGCTGTCTGAGGCAAGCGTGACGCTGGTCGGCAAGGGCAGACCCCGCGGGCGCGGTCACGCCAAGCCAAGCCTGGTGAAGACCCAGGAAGTGCGCCGGATGGCCGACCGGCTGGCCAGGATGAGCAACGTCCAGCGCGCGTCGATCCAGGGGATTGGACCGCGGCGCTCGGAGATCATCATCAGCGGCGCGATTGTGTATACGCACCTGCTGGAGCGGCTGGGGCTGAAGGGTTTTCGCTACTCACCGCTGGGGCTGCGCGACGGCATCCTGGCGCAGATGCTGGGCGAGGTGGATCTGCGGGCGTCGGTACACCGCAAGATCGAGACGGAACGCTGGGCAGGCGTGCTGGAGGTGTGCCGGCGCTACAGTGTGGATCAGCATAACGCCGAGCCGGTGCGCGAGCATGTGGCGCAGTTGTATGACGAACTGTTGCGGGTGCATGAGCTGCCGTCCGAATACCGGTTGTGGCTGCAATCTGCCGCGATGATGCAGGATGTGGGCAAGTTTATGAACCACCAGGGGCATCATCGGCACACGCAATATATTGTGGCGAACTCGGAAATCTTCGGGTTCTCGCCGGAGCAGCGCGCCGTGGTGGCCGCGATTGCGCGCTACCTGGGAAAGAGCCGGCCTGACCCAATGGAACGGCCGATGCGCATGGTGCCGGCCGAGGATCAGAGCGACGTGGTGAGGGCAGTGGTGTTGCTGCGGCTGGCGGTGGCACTGAACCAGGACCGGGCCAGCGCGGCGGTGAAGATGCGCACGTACGTCTACCCGAAGCGCGTGGTGCTGGAGTTGGTGCCGGGGCGCGGCGGGGCGGAGTTGGAGGCGTGGTCGCTGAAAAAAGAGGCGGACTACTTCCGTGAGGTCTTCGACCGGGATTTGGTGGTGGAAGTGGCGTAGAGCGCGCGGACGGTGCGGGGATCGAGCAGCCACTGCAGCGTAGCCGGGCCGCGGGTGAAGTTCAGCCGCGCGAGCGAGCCTTTGCGGAGACGCACCAGGGCCAGGCCGTTCGAACTCTCCAGGCCGATGGCGGGACCGTTGGCGGCGGGCGTCAGCAGCGATCCCACAAACAGGGAGAGGTTGGGGTTGTGGCCCACCAGCAGCAGATTCTCCGATTCCGCGCAGTCCCTCAGCAGCTTCTGGAACTGGGCGAAGGTGGCATCCGGGGCCAGCGCGGTGGAAGTCAGAATCTTAGCCTCGTAGCCGGTTTCGGTGCCTACCAGCGACGCCGTCTGCATGCAGCGCTTGAGTGGGCTGGAGACGACCAGATCGAACTGGAGATTCATGGCGGTAAGCACCTGCGCCAGTTGGAGGCAATGGCGCTTGCCGTCCTTGTCGAGTGGACGCTTGCGGTCGAGGGCAGGGTTGAGGCGCCTGACGCCGGCGCTGGCGTGTCGCAGGATAAAGAGATTCATAGCTTTGCAACATTGTAGGCCAATGGTGACCGGAGCCGCGAGACGGCTGCAATCCGGCTAATTGCCGGGCAGGATTTCGCAGCCAGGAGGCTCGCATCCGGGCGAATCCGGCTGGTGGTGGAAGACGCCGGGGTCCGGCTCGGGCAACGATGGGCTGGCCGGCTCAGGATCGGGGACGGGGTCGGCGACCGGGGCGCTCTTAGGGCGTTGCGGGGGCAATTGCATGGCAGGAGTTTACTCCCATGGACGGCGGGCAGGCAGGGGAACGGCCCGGCGCGTCCAGGCCGTAGCATGGAAGGATGGAAAGGCAGGCGGCCGCCATGGACACGTCGAGTTCGGCATCGAGCACATCGGTCCAGGGCCACACACCCGGCTATTTTCACGTGCTGGCCAAGCCGACGGGAGCGGTGTGCAATCTGAACTGCACCTACTGCTTCTTCCTCTCCAAGGAGGCGCTGTATCCGGAGAGCGACTTCAGGATGCACGATGACCTGCTGGAGATCTATATCCGACAGCTGGTGGAGTCGCAGCCGGAGCAAGTAACGATTGCGTGGCAGGGCGGCGAACCGACGCTGATGGGGCTGGAGTTCTTTCGCCGGTCGGTGGCGCTGGTGGAGAAGTATCGCAGACCGGGGCAGCGGGTGGAACACACCATCCAGACCAACGGGACGCGGCTGGACGACGCGTGGTGCGAGTTCTTCAAGCGGCACGGGTTTCTGGTGGGCCTGAGTGTGGATGGGCCGCGCGAGTTGCACGACCGCTACCGGGTGGACAAGGGGGGCAAGGGCACGTTCGACCAGGTGATGCGGGGATGGGAACTGCTGAAGAAGCATGAGGTGGAGTGCAACATCCTGTGCACCGTGCATGCGGGCAATGCCGGGCACGCGCTGACGCTCTATCGGTTCTTCCGCGACACGCTGGGGGCGGGATTTATGCAGTTCATTCCGATTGTGGAGCGGGTGAACGCGAATATGGTTCCGCTGGCGAACCTGGGGTGGGGAGTGCGGGCCGGTGGCGCGCGGCCACTCTACCGCCAGGCCGGCAACCGGGTTACGGAACGGTCGGTGAAGCCGGAGCAGTTGGGGCGATTTCTGATCGACATCTTCGACGAATGGGTGCGGCAGGATGTGGGCAAGGTGTATGTGCAACTGTTTGATGTGACGCTGGGTGCGCATTTGGGGCAGTACTCGCTGTGCGTGTTTTCGCCGACGTGCGGGGACGCGGTGGCGCTGGAGCATACCGGCGACCTCTACTCCTGTGACCACTTTGTGGAGCCGGATTACCTGCTGGGGAATATTCGCGAGGCGACGATGGCGGAGATGGTGGCTTCGGCGCGGCAGCGGAAGTTCGGCATGGACAAGCGGGACACGCTGCCGCGGTATTGCCGCGAGTGCGACGTGCGGTTTGCCTGCAACGGCGGTTGCCCGAAGGACCGCTTCGCGACGACGCCTGAGGGTGAGCCGGGGTTGAACTATCTGTGTGCGGGGTACATGGCGTTCTTCCGGCATGTGGACGAGCCGATGCGGTTGATGGCGCGGCTGCTGGAGGCGAAACGGCCGCCGGCGGAGATTATGCGCTGGTACGCAATGCGGGATGAGCAATGGCGGGCCGACGCGGCGAAGGTGGGGCGCAATGAGGCTTGCCCGTGCGGCAGTGGGCGCAAGGCGAAGCACTGCCACGGAGGGTGACTTTTAATTGACATGTGTTACGTAACGCATTACGGTTAATTGTTATCCGCACGATTCGTCACAAGGGCTGAGACGGCTATACGAAGAGGATGATCCGCGTGGCGTGATGGCCGAGCATGCTGAAAGGCTGCGCGACATCTTGACCCGATTGGACCATGCGGAAGCTCCATCCGATTTGGACTTGCCGGCCCTGAGGTTACACGCGCTTAAGGGAGATCTGAAGGGGTTGTGGGCGGTGACGGTGCGAGCAAATTGGAGAGTCATCTTCCGTTTTTCGGGGGCTGAGGCCTTCGATGTCGATTACGTGGACTATCACTGAAGGGGAGAATCGTATGCCGATGAAGAACCCGCCGCATCCAGGAGGCGTCGTGTTGCGCCTATGCATTGAGCCCTTGGGGTTGACGATTACGGAAGCTGCCGCTGCGCTCGGGGTCACGCGGACGACTCTTTCGGAACTGGTCAATGAGAAGAGAGGAATTTCGCCGGAGATGGCCGTACGGATATCGAAGGTCTTCGGCGGCAGCGCGCAAAGTTGGATGGTGCAGCAGGCATATTACGACTTGGCGCAGGTGCCGGCTAGCCGGATCAAGCTGAGGAAGCTGAAGGCGGCGTAAGCGTAGTGGTTTTCCCGTACGTGCGGGTGAAACCCTGCCACGGGAGCTAGCTGCCGTTAATTGTCCTGTTTCCACCGCACGACATTGGCGTGTGCGATGCTCTTTACCGTAGCTGGCTGAGCGGCCCCCTGCTTGAACTTTTCGGTCGGACACAGCGTGAAATCGGCGTACAGCGACTTGGGCGGATTCTCAAGGGTACAGGCATATTTCGGCGAACATAGATACTTGAAAAGCATGTCGGAGGACGGGTCGTCGTAGATTGCGAACTCGTGGTGCGTGCCGATGTGCCAGATGCGAAGTTGGCTATCGCCGGAATAGAAGCGGGCCCGACCATGAATCGTCAGGCAGGACTGCGCCTGGCAATGCCACGTAAAAACCGGACAAATCATGAGAAAGGAAATAAGTCTCATCTGCGCCTCATTCTCAAATCGGATTGAGAATACACCTCCTTTCGTCACCGCAGTTCAGCTTTCTGAAAATTCACAGTCGGGGATTAATATCGGCGTCGTTGTCGCGATAAACTAAATAACGACTATGGCAACCAAAAAAGAACTGCTCAAAACACCCATCCGGCACATCGATATCACGGCCCACAATGTAGTTCCGCTGGTGGACGCGATGGCGTCGATGGCGTATACCTCGCGCGATACGGCGCGGGCGGCGTCGATCTACGAGATGATGCTGCGCGACACCGACTGCGGCGTGATCCTGTGCCTGGCCGGGTCGCTGATTTCTGCCGGCCTGCAGAAGGTGTTTGTGGACATGATCCGCAACAATATGGTGGACGCGATTGTGTCGACCGGCGCGAACATCGTGGACCAGGACTTTTTTGAGGCGCTGGGCTTTCGCCACTACATCGCGGGCGACGAGTACAAGTACGGGCATGGGGACGGCGAACTGCGCGAGTTGATGATCGACCGCATCTATGACACGTTCATCGACGAGGAAGAGCTGCGCATCTGCGACGAGACGACGGAAAAGATTATCAACTCGCTGGCGCCGCGGCCTTACAGCTCGCGCGAAATTATCCGGGAGATGGGCGCTTATCTGGAGCGGGAAGGCCGGACGCCGGCCAACGGCAATAACGACTCGATCGTGTTTGCGGCGTATGAGAAGGATGTGCCGATCTTCTGCCCGGCGTTCTCGGATTGCTCGGCCGGCTTTGGCTTTGTGGTGCACCAGCACGCGCGGCAGGGCAAGCCGATGGTGTCCATCGACTCGGCCAAGGACTTTTACGAGCTGACGCAGTTAAAGATTGCGAATCCCACGACGGGGCTGTTGATGATTGGCGGCGGCGTCCCCAAGAACTTTGCGCAGGACATTGTGGTGGCGGCCGAAGTGCTGGGCGTGGATGCGCCGATGCACAAGTACGCGATCCAGGTGACGGTAGCGGATTCGCGCGATGGGGCTTTGTCGGGTTCCACGCTTAAGGAGGCAAGTTCCTGGGGCAAGGTGGACACGACGTATGAGCAGATGGTGTATGCCGAGGCCACGCTGGCGCTGCCGTTGATTGCAGGCTATGCGCTGCACAAGCATGCACCTGCCGGTCGGTCGGGTAAACGATGGACCAGAGTACTCAACAGCGTTAACGAACCTGTGTCTGCCTGAGCAGTTCCTGGGATATAGTGGAACGTGATCCAACTGCACCAATTCCCCTTCTCCTCTCCTTGGGTCGAGTCTGCTAGTTTTGACAAGGCCAAATGACATTGACTGCCCTTCCATCGATTGTGTTCGGGATGCTGTTGCTGACCGTGTTTCTCCTTGGTGCTGTTACGCTGAGGCTGGCGGGGCGCGCTCGCAATCAGCAACGCTCCATTGGGGAGCTGAGCGAAGAGCTTAAGCGCAGCCAGGAATATGCCGAGCAGCAGAAGAGCAAACTGGAGCAGCGCTCCGACATGGATGTGGTGAAGGATGAGTTCATCTCCACCGTCTCCCACGAGCTGCGGACTCCACTGACCAGCATCCGGGGAGCGCTGGGGCTGCTCTCGGCCGGCATGATGGGCAATGTCGACGCCAAGGCGCAGAGCCTGCTGCGCATCGCCTCCAGCAACACCGAGCGCCTGATTCGGCTGATCAACGACATTCTTGACCTGGAACGGATGGAGTCGGGGCGGGCGCCGCTGAAACTGCGCCGCTGCTCCATCCTGGAACTGGCACGCGAAGCGGTGGACACCATGACGCCGATGGCCGATGGCGCCGGCATTCCCCTGGAGTTGACGTGCAACGCGCCGCGCGATGCGATCTACTTTGACGCCGATTCCGACCGCATCATGCAGGTGCTTACCAATCTTCTGTCGAATGCGATCAAGTTCTCCCCGGAAGGCTCCAAGGTCGCGGTGCAGATCGACTCGGACCTGAACTCGGTGCTATTGAAGGTGGTCGATCGCGGCCGCGGCATTCCGGCGGACAAACTGGAGTCGGTGTTCGATCGGTTCCAGCAGGTCGAGTCTTCGGACGCCAGCAAGAAAGGCGGCACCGGGCTGGGCCTGGCGATCTGCCGCAGCATCATCCAGCAGCATGGCGGCGCAATCTGGGCACAGCCGAACCAGTCCGGCCCAGGAACGACCCTATGGATGCAGCTCTCCCGGTCGGCACGGGCATCCGACACCGCTTTGCCCTCGCTGATTGCGGGGCCGGGCGAGCGGGGCGAGGGATTGATCCTGGTGTGCGACGACGATCCCAGCATTCGCGAGGTGGTGGCCGAGCAACTGCGCCAGCATGGGTACGAGATCCTGCAGGCGGGTAACGGCGAAGAGGTAATCGCCCTTGCCAGGCAGCAGGCGGCCAGGGCGCGCGACCATTCCGGGCCGCCGATTTCGGCTGTGCTGCTGGATCTCTACATGCCCGGGCTAAGCGGCTGGGAGACGTTGCAGCGGCTGAAGGAGTCGCCCGCGACCGCGTCGATTCCGGTGGTGGTGCTGAGCGTGATTCCTGCAAGCGAGCGGAGCGCGCTGGCCGGCGAAGCGCAGGGCTGGGTACAGAAGCCCTTCAACGAGAACCTGCTGCTGGCTGAGCTGGGACGCGTGCTGCGCATGAAAGGAGGTCCGGGCAGGATTCTGCTGGTGGAACAGGACCAGAAGCTGGCCGAGGAGATTCGGACTGGATTCGAGGTAGCCGGCGTTGGGATGGACCATGCCTCCACGCTGCAACAGGCGGTGGATCGGTGCCTGCTGGCCGCTCCCGACCTGATGATTCTGGACCTGACGCTGCCCGATGGGGACGGTTTTTCGCTGGTCGAATGGCTGCGCCGGCAACCGGCGCTGCAAACGCTGCCACTGGTTGTTTATTCCAGCCGCGAGGTGTCGGAGGCCGAGATGCGAAAGCTGCGTTTAGGCCCGACTCAGTTCTTCAACAAGGCCAAGGTCCAGCCCAGCGAAGTGGAAGAGCTGGTGCTGGGGATGGTTAACCGTTTACGCAATTCAACCGGCGCGCCGGTTGCCGCCGCATGAGAAACGAATACAGGTAAATGCGCCAGATTCTGATTATTGACGACGAAGACGATATCCGCGAAGTAGCCGCACTGTCCTTAGAGGCGACAGCCGGCTGGGAGATTATTACCGCCTGCTCGGGCGCGGCCGGAATCCAGGCAGCGGCCAACCCTAAAAGCAGGCCCCATGCCATCCTGATGGATGTGATGATGCCTGGGATGGATGGTCCTACCACCTTTCGCCAGATGCAACAGAACCCCGATACCGCGGGGATCCCCGTGCTTCTGCTGACGGCCAAGGTGCAAGGCGTGGACCAGCGCCGGTTTGCCGACCTGGGGGTTGCCGGGGTGCTGTTCAAGCCATTCGATCCGTTGACGCTGGCCGCGCAGATTTCTGCGGCTTTGGGCTGGAAAGACTGAGTGCGCAAGTTTTTGCGGTGGCTTATGGTCTAAACTGTGCGCGAATTGCTCCCAGTGTACGACTGAACGCATGAGCGACGCGCAGGATAAGACCGCAGCTTTGCTGGCAAACCTGTGGCTGAAAAACCGCCCGATTGTGGACGAACGGCTGGCCTTGCTGGATGGGGCCGCCGCCGCCGCTGCTGCGGGCTCGCTGGCGGACGTGCAGCGTAAAGAGGCGCAGAGCGCGGCACACAAACTGGCCGGCGCGCTGGGCATGTACGGCTACGATGAGGGCACGCGGATCTCGCGCCAGATTGACGCTCTGCTGGACGAAGGCGCCCCCGATCCGACTCGGCTGCGTGCGCTGATTTCCGAACTGAGAGCGGCGGTGTTCCCCGAGGGGTAGCTTCATTTGGCCTCGCGGACGGCCCAGGCGGCGACGTCCTGCGCGGCTTCAAAGCCGCGGTACTGCCCCATCTTGCGACCGTCGGCGTATTCGTTGTAAAACCAGGGGTCGACGACACCGAGGACAACGCCCTTGCCGACGTGAGAGACGGCGATCATCACGTCGCCATGGTCGGTGACGAGCGCCTTGGCGGGGCCAGTGGGCGTGATGGTGCTGGTGTCCTTCATGTAGGCGGTGAAGCCCGGGCCGAAGATGCCGGTGCCGGGCGGGATGACGACTTCGCCGGATGCATGGTCGTCGCCGACGACGTGGTGCGACAGGACCGGGTTGAAGTGGATGCCGAAGCGGTCGCTGAGAGTGTCGAAGTGGGTGAATTCAGTGTTGTCGCGGTCGTTGGAGAAGAGCAGGAGGACGCCACCAGCGCGGACCCAGGCCTCGATGGCGTCGCCGCTGGCCTGGTCC
Organism: uncultured Acidobacteriaceae bacterium; assembly: GCA_963764735.1. Lineage (GTDB taxonomy): Bacteria > Acidobacteriota > Terriglobia > Terriglobales > Acidobacteriaceae > Edaphobacter. The sequence continues at coordinate 777,514 of CAVXTS010000002.1, read as the reverse complement.
ATGTAGTGGGGGTTGGGGTTCTTTGAGGGATTGTCGGGCGAAGCGATGATGTAGATCTGGGCTTGTGCGAGCGAGGCGCGCGTGGGCGCGGTGGGGAGGGTGGCGAGGGTGACGCCGTAACGGCGGAAGGCGCGGCCGAAGAAGGAATAGCCGTTGTTCGAGTCGTCGTTCCACTTGTAGTGGAAGAGCTCGGTCTGGCCAAAGGCGTTCTTGCGGGTCTGTGAGTTGAACCAGGCGTCGACGAGGGCGGTGATCTTTGCGGGGTGGGATTCGTCGCGTGCCTGATACTTTTTGGAATCGAACGAGCCGGATGGCTGCGAGGTAGTTGGTACAGCGGTAGCCTGATCCATCTCAGAGCCGGCGAGAAGATAGGCCCCGATGCCTTTGGGGTCGTTATCGACGACCTTTTCGCTGAGGTAGTAGGCGAAGTCGCCGGCGCGGTAGGGTGTGCCGCCGAGGCCGCCGACGCGGACGGTGCCGTGGAGGGTTACGGTGCCGTTGGGGTTGGTGGTGACGAAGTGCTTCTGGATGCCGTCCCAGGCGCGGCGGGCGGGAGCCTCATCGGAGCGGGGCAGGTAACCGAGGCGGACGCCCTTGGCGAGCGCGTAGGTGAACATGCAACTGGCTGAGGCTTCGAGGTAATTGCCGTTGCCGGTGTGGGCGATTCCCACGCGAATGCTGCCGTCGGGCTGCTTCTGCGCCAGGGGACCGGTGTGCGGCGGGCGAGTCATGACCTCCCACCAAAGGCCGGACTCGGGGTCCTGCACTTTGACGACGGCGGCCATGACGCGGTTGAGCGCGGCGACCAGCGCAGGGCGCTGGGGATGGTCAGCGGGGAACCAGTCGAGCACGTCGACGAGGGCCATGCAGTACCAGCCCATGGCGCGGCCCCAGACTTCGGGGCTGAGGCCGGTGGTTTTGTCGGCCCAGGGCATGGCTTTGGACTCGTCCCAGCCGTGGCGCAGGAGGCCGGATTTCGGGTCGCGCATGTGCTGGTCCATGAGGAGGAGCTGTTTGGCGATGTCGTCGAAGTCCTGCGGCTGCTGGAAGGTGGCGGCGTAGGCGGCGCGGAACGGCTCGGCCATGTAGGCGCCGTCGAGCCACATCTGGTTGGGGTAGGTCTGCTTGTGCCAATAGCCGCCGCTGGCAGTGCGGGGCTGGATGGCGAGCTGGTCTTCCAGAAATTTGGCGGCCTTGGCGTATTTTTCCTGCTGGGTGACGCGGTAGACGAGCAGGTCGGCGCGGCCCATCTCGATGTCGTCGAGGGTGTGGCCGGAGGCCTTGTAGCCGGTGATGGTCCCGTCGGCGGTGACGTACTTGTCGACGGCGGCCTTGACGTAGGCGAAGTCGGCGCCGTCGGCGGTGGCGTGCCACTCCGCGGAGAGGCCGTCGAGCAGGACGCCTTCTTCATAGGCCCACTGGCCGGTGCCGGAGGGATTGGTGGAGCCGGCGGGCCACTGCTGGATGACGGTGGCGGCCATCTTCTGCGCGGGCGTGGCGGCGGACGGGATCTGGGCGAAGGCGGTGGAGGCAACGGCGAGCGCGAGGGTTCCGGCGGCTGTGGAAATAAATCTCAAGATCGTGTCCTTATTGGTGCGCAGGTTGCCGTCCAGCATAATCCTTCTTCTTTCTTCCCGGCCGTTGTGGGCGTGGGTGGGGGGGGCTCCGGGTTCCCGGATTTTGATTTCAAAATACCCAAAACACAGGGTTTAGATTCGGATCAAGATACGGGCGAGATTCAAATCCGATCTCCTGGTTATTCAAAACAGGCGGACGTGTTTCGTAAGATTCGGCTTTCATTGGACTTAGATTCCCGGTTTGAAGTGAGTGGAAACACAATCCTGCGACTGGTGGATTCGGTTTGCCCTGCTTCTATTTTACAACCTCTGTCAAGCAAAAGCGGCATTTTCGCGGGTCCAGGTAGTGGCCCAGTTTGATGATGAAGAGGTTCACAGCGAGAAAATAAAGGCCCTGAAACGGTCACTCATCCCTGATTGGGATGAGGAGTAAGCAGGCCCTCTTCGGAGGGCCTGAGGGTGATGAAAAAGGCGGCTCAGCGCAGGAAAGCAGACCTCAGGGGCTAAAGCCCGGCTGATTCTGTGGCTCTTATGGCACGGATAAATCCGTGCCCTTAACCAAAAAGCGCATTTGTCAACATTCTCAGGCCCTCTTCGGAGGGCCTGAGGGTGATGAAAAAGGCGGCTCAGCGCAGGAAAGCAGACCTCAGGGGGGCTAAAGCCCGGCTGATTCTGTGGCTCTTATGGCACGGATAAATCCGTGCCCTTAACGAAAAAGCGCATTTGTCAACATTCTCAGGCCCTCTTCGGAGGAGGCCCTCTTCGGAGGGCCTTCGCTTTTGCATCTCAAATCTGAGAGGCAATATCATGCACAAGCCTTATCTTCCTGATGACGTAATTAGCCAAATTCAAAAAGCCGTCGAAGAGGAAGCGGAGGCACTACACCTGAGTCTCGACCATCCGCATATTGTCAAAGTGAAGGCGGACTTACTGAGTGCGGTAGTAGAGGCCGAAAGAATCCGCGAGGAAATGAGTTACTGCCCACCCCCGCCGTACCCCTCAAGTTCAAACTGAGCCACTACCCGGGTCCAAGGAGGCACGGACCATCGGCCACGGAGGAGGGCAAAGCCATTTTGGTTTTCGGCTTGAGTCTCTCGGCTATCGGCTATCAGCCAAAACTGTTTCTTTGCGAACTCCGCGGCCAAGGGCTGCGTATAGCCGGGTATGGAAGAGCGTTTGATTCGACCTAGAGGATTGGGCAAGGCTGGGCGCGCTGTGGCTGTGCTGATGGCGTGCGGACTGGCAACCCTGGCGCAGGCGGCGCAGGCGGGACAGGATATTGCGGGGACGTGGCAGGGAACGACGGAGGGGGGTAAGAGTCAGCGGATTGTAGTGAAGATTGCGAAGGCGGGCGCGGGTTGGGCAGGGGTGGTCTACAACCTGGACGCGGACATGGCGTACGAGGGCCGGAACACGACGCAGATGAGTTTGGACAGCGGGGTGGTGCGGCTGGCGATTGCGCCGGTGGATGTGAGTTATGAGGGCAAGCTGAGCGCGGATGGGGCGTCGATGGTTGGTGCGTGGAAGCAGGGGAGTGGGGACCCGCATCCGCTGAAGCTGGCGCGCGTGGAAGGCGATGCAGTGTGGGAGATTCCGAAGCCCGATGCGATGATGGCGAAAGACGCCGACCCGGACTGGGATGTGGCGGCGGTAAAACCAAGCGATCCGAACGACACCAACGCCGGATTCCAGCTGAAGGGTCGGCGGATTCACATCGAGCGGATGACCGTGGAGTCGATGCTGAAGATGTCGTATGGCGTGCAAAAAAAGCAGATCGACAACGAGCCTGACTGGGTGGGCAGCGAGCGCTGGGACATCCAGGGGGTGGCGGATGCGCCCGGCCAGCCGAGCGTGCAACAGTACCAGAGCCTGGTGCGGAAGCTGCTGGCGGAGCGGTTTGGATTCAAGCAGCATAGCGAGTCCCGCGAGATGGCCGTCTATGCGATCACGGTCGCGAAGGGCGGCCCGAAGCTGACCGCCAGCGCCGGCGATCCGAATGCGAATATGAGCGAGAATGACCACGAAAACGGCGGCCAGAGATTTATGCGGATGACCAACGCGACCATGGCGGAGTTCGCGCTGCTGATGAAGTTCTACGTGGACCGGCCCATTGTGGACCAGACGGGACTGACGGGGCGGTACGATTTCCAGTTGCAGTACACGTTCGATGAGTCGCGGGCGCCAACGGACGGCACAGCCGCGCCGAGCCTGTTTACGGCGGTGCAGGAACAGATGGGGCTGAAGCTGGAGGCGGTGAAGGCTCCAGTGGATGTGATGGTGATCGACCAGGTGGAGCGGCCGAGCGCGAATTAGGGCGTGGGATTACTTCTGGCCAACGACGACGATCATGAAGGTGTCGGGCTTGATGCGGGGGCGGGCGCCGGGGCTGGCGGCGGGTTCAGTTTCGGCGGCGGCAAGATAGATGCGGTGGGTGGCGGGGTCGAGGCCCATGGTGCGGGCGCTGACGGGAGTGGTGACGGTCTGCGCGACCGCCCACTTGCCGCCGTTGTCGGTGGCGACGGTGAGCTTGCCGTCTCCGGTGCTGGCAAAGGCTTCGGTTGCGGTGGCTGCGGTGGCATCCACTCCTGCGCCAATGGGCAGGGCGGCCTCAAACTTGCCGTCGGCGGTGTCCATAACGACGAGGTCCTGCGGGCTTCGGCAGCCGATGAAGAGATGCTTGCCGGAGGGGTCCATGGCCATGCCGGTGGGACGGCCGGCGGGGGCGACGGGCCAGCGCGCGGTGACGGAGTTGGACTTGAGGTCGACGACGGCGACGAGGTTCTTATCCGCGAGATTGATGAAAACTTTGCCGTTGCCATCGGTGGCGAGGAATTCAGGCGCGCCGCCGAGCGCGATGGTGTCTACCTTGCCGGTTTTGGGGTCGATGTCCGGGGGGAAGACCATGAGGGCGTTGCCGTCGCCGGAGACGGCGAGGACCTTGTTCTGTTTGGCGTCGTAGATGATGCCGTCGGAGTCGGGCATGGTGGGAATGGAACCGAGGACGGCGTAGGTCTTGAGGTCGAAGACGATGATGGCGCCTTTGCCGCCGCCGTCGGTGATGAAGCCACGGTTGAGGCGGGGGACGATGGCTACGCCGTGGGAGCGGACCTGGCCGGGGATGTCGCCAAGGACTTTGCCGGAGTCGGTCGAGATGGCCTGGGTGTGGGTGGCGCGGGTGACGAAGAGGCGGTGGTTGGGGGAGTCAATGGTGACGTAGTCCCAGGCGCCTTCGCCGCCGACGTGGAAGGTGTTGAGGACGGACCAGTTGGACTGGGCGAGGCTGGATTGCGTGAGACCGGGGGCGGCGGCGAGGATCAGCAACGCGACCAAAGATGGTACGAAGGTTCGTGTTCGCAAGTCGGTTCTCCTGGGTTTGTTCGATGCGCAGGAGAATGTTACGCGATCCGGCTTAAGCCAAGGTGAAGGCGGCATTGGGCGAGTGGCGGCGGGGATTCCGCCTGGGAATTTAGGGGAGCAGGCGCAACTGTTGGTTGGAAATAACGTCTATCGTCACATGACGATGGGGATGCGCGTTGCTGCCTCTGCTGTTTTGGCTGCGGCGCTGGTTGGGAGTGGGGGACGGGCGCTGAGGGCGCAATCGTCCGAGCAGCCAGGCCAGGGGGGTGCTGCGGCCGCTCCCGGGTCGACGTTGAAGGTGGACGCGCGGCTGGTGAATGTGCCGGTGGTGGTACACGACAAACGAGGGGCGCTGGTGCAGAACCTGGGCAAAGAGAACTTTGTGCTGCAGGTGGACGGGAGTCCGCAGACGATTCGGTATTTCAACATCGATAAGGATCTGCCGCTGACCCTGGGGCTGGTGGTGGATACCAGCCTGAGTCAGCGCAGCGTGATTGAGGACGAGCAGAAGGCGAGCGAGGCGTTTCTGGACGACATGCTGAACGGGCCTAAGGACCGGGACAAGGTGTTTGTGATTGAGTTTGCGCAGCGCACCGATCTGCTGCAGGACATTACGAGTTCCAAACCGAAACTGCAGGCGGCGCTGCAGCAACTGGATACACCGGGGACACAGGGAGCGTCGGACACGGACACGGACTCCAATACGGGCGGAAGCCACGGAGGACGGGGAGGCGGGGGAACGACGTTGTATGACGCGCTGTTCCTTTCGTCCGACGAGCTGATGAAGAAGCAGACCGGGCGCAAGGCGGTGGTGATTCTGTCCGATGGGGTGGATCGCGGGAGCAAGGAGTCGCTGGTGGAGTCGATTGAAGCGGCGCAGCGGACGGACACGATTGTGTATGCGATTTACTTCAAGGGGACGGACCAGGGCGGGTATCAGCGCCAGGACGGTGGCGGACGGCACGGCGGCGGCTATCCGGGGGGTGGGCGCGGCGGTGGATGGCCTGGCGGCGGAGGTGGGTATCCGGGCGGCGGAGGTGGGGGACGCGGCGGCCAAGGCCGACCTGGCGGCGGCGCGAGCGTCGACGGCAAGAAGATTCTTGAGCGGATGGCGGATGAGACGGGCGGGCGGCTGTTTGAGGTGAGCAAGAAACAGACAGTGGCGGACATCTATAAGCAGATCGGCGAGGAGCTGCGGGCTCAGTATCGGCTGGCGTTTACTCCGGACAAGGACACCGCTGCAGCGGGATACCACCGGATTGATCTTTCGCTGACGAAGTCGAGCCCGAAGGACCTGTATATCCAGACGCGGGACGGGTACTATACGGGCGACTAGCGTCCTGAGTCTAAAGTTGGTCGAACTATGTGTCGGGCCTTCGGCCCTCTGCATCAACGCTGGAACGCAACCTGGGCCTTCGGCCCAGGCTGGTATATGTCGGGCCTTCGGCCCTATTCGGCCCAGGCTGGTATATGTCGGGCCTTCGGCCCTATTCAATGTCCACGAATTAGTGACTCAGGACACTAGGGGATGCTGAAAGTCGAAGGCATATCGCAGGCGCTGCGCCCCATAGGCGTGCAGGTGGTTGAAAAGCAGCAAAATCGCCGCAGAGGAACAACGCCCTGCGTTCGCTCCGCATCCAGATCACTTGATGTTCAGGTGAAATGGAAGGGGAAACAAATGGGGAAATTGAATCGCGGTTTGCTTGCCGCAGTCTTGACGATTCCGCTGTTTGCCGCAGGGTGCCCCGGACACCGGCAGGTTTATGTGTGGGGGCCGGGCGAGACGACCTATTATGCCCAGTGGGAGCATGATACGCATCGCGACCACGTTGAATGGGAGCAGCGCAACGCAGCCGACCAGAAGGCCTATTGGGACTGGCGAAAGCACCACCACGATTAGATCGCGGTCCTCTATTAGGGCTGATTCGGGACGGGCGGGCGGCGGGCTAGTGCTGGAGGGTGAGGGCGATCTCGTGGGTGGGGACCGCGCCTTCGCGGAGGATCATCCAGGAGTTGCCGCCGCCGGAGAGGTCGACAATGGTGGTGGGCAGCGAGCGCGGGGTGGGCCCGCCGTCGACGATGAGGGGGATCTGGTCGGCGAGCTGGGCGCGGACGAAGTGGGCGTCGGTACACTCGGGCATGCCGCGGAGGTTGGCGGAGGTGGCGGTGATGGGCAGGCCGAGGCCGGCGACGACGGCGCGGGCGATAGGGGCTTCAGGGACGCGCAGGGCGACGTTGCCGGTGTTGGCGGTGACGCGCAGGGGAAGGCGGGCGCCGGCCTTGACGATGATGGTGAGGGGGCCGGGCCAGAAGCGCTCGGCGAGGCGATCGAAGGCGGTGTCGATCTGGCGGGCGAGACCGTAGGCCTGTGCGGTCTCAGAGATGAGCAGCGAGAGCGGCTTATGGCGGGCGCGAGTTTTGATCTCGTAGATGCGATCGACGGCGCGGAGATTGACGGGGTCGACGGCGAGTCCGTAGAAGGTGTCCGTGGGCAAGGCGGCGACATTGCCGGCGGCGAGCGACTGGACGACGCGGGCGATGAGGTTGGGTTCGGGTTCCGTGGGATGAATGGGGAGGATCTCGGCCGTCAATGAATTCTCCTGGATTCTTCCTGTCGCAGGGTGAGGCTGCGGCGATTTCACGCGGGATCAACGCAAAGCCGCATCCCTAGCATACCTCTGAGGGGGGAGGAGTTGAGAAGACAAAGCAAGCGAAGGAGCGACAGGAGAGAACGCAGAGGCTATGGGTGCGCGGCGTGAATGAGGGGCCTGGCAGCAGGTGATTTGGCCGGAATATCGCTCAGGGGTTAAGGGCCGCAGATATTCTGCGGAGACGACGTGCGGAAGGCGAAACCAAATTGATCCGCTACAACCCAAGCTTCGGTACTAGTTTCGCAGGTCAGAAGGAGGCATACTGATAGATGCGCGGATGTTTCGCATTCTTCCTGCATTCCTGGAGCAGTACTGGGAACGCTGCTGCCGTGTAGACGTTTGCCCTCGAGTTCCTCTGCCATGAGTTCAAGAACGTACAGTCCGAACCGGCGTCGCGAATCCACGGCGCGGCGGTGGCTGCGGCGCCTGCTGGGCGTGGCGCTGCTGGCGGCGCTAGGGTGGTTTGGCTGGCTCTACTTCCAGATTCAGGCAGTAGCGGGACGGGATGAGGCGCGGCCGGCGGATGCGATAGCGGTGTTCGGCGCGGCAGAGTATTCGGGGCGACCGTCGCCGGTGCTGCACGCGCGCCTGGACCACGCGGTAGACCTGTACCGGGAACAGATTGCTCCGCTGGTGATCACGCTGGGCGGCGGCACCAGCGAGGATGCGGGAATGACCGAGGGCGGGGTGGGGCGCGATTATCTGCTGGCGAACGGCGTTCCCTACGACCGCATCATCGCGGAGACGACGTCGGTGGACACCGAGCAACAGGTGAAGCGGCTCGCGGAGATTTCGCGGCAGCGGCGTTTGCGCAGCATCGTGGTGGTGAGCGATGGGACGCACCTGTTTCGCATCCGCAAACTGTGCGAGGACGCCGGGTTGGTGGTGTACACGTCGCCGCGCGCATTGCTGGGACATATCGATGGGTGGGACCTGGCCGAGCGGTACGGGCACGAGATGCTGAGCTATACGGCGCTGCGGCTGCACCTGAATTTCGACTGGCTGCATGAGAAGGTCGAATAAGGCAGTAGTCAGTAGTCAGTAGGCAGTAGGCAGTAGGCAGTGAAGGGCGCGGTCAGCGGAAGGGATGGTCCTGGGCGAAGCGAATGGCCAGGAGGCTAAGGGCGGCGGCGAAGGCGGTCGAGGTGAAGTTGACCAGGTCGTTGCCGATATAGCCGCGGCGTTCGAGGGTGGCTCCGAGGAGGGAGTCGAAGAAGAGGCCGAGGGTGGCTGCTGCAATGGCAATACTGAAGGAAAACCCGTCCAGATGCATGGACCATACGCCAGTTGCGCAGACGACTGCGGCGGCCAGGATGCCCGCGAGAGTTCCTACTAGAGTGAAAGCGCCGTCAATGCCTGGCTCAGTTCTGCGGAAGGTAGTGATGAGGGCAGGCTTACCGCCGAACGCCTGACCGATCTCAGAGGAGACGGTGTCTGCGGTGGCTTCGGCGAGAGTTGCCAGAATTACAACGCGTAAAACCCAGAGGTTATCGAGATCGGAGATTCCGGGATTTCGTGCTAGCCAGGAGATTGCCTGATCTCCCACAAAATTCGATACGAGGGCGGCCACGCCCAGATTGGCGATTACTTGGGAAGCGCGGCGGCCCTGGTGGCTCTCTGCGAGGCCATACTTAGCTTTCTGTCCTCTGCCGGCACGGGTTGCCAGAAAAGTAAGTGCGAAGAGCGCCAGCAAAGGGGCGAGGGCAGATTTCAGTGGAGATCCAACGGTTGATCCGGTCCAGAAAGTGAGCAAGGTGCAGATCATGCCTCCGAGAATGGCGGCGGCGGGAGTTGCTGCGCGGAGGAGCCATGCGCCGAGGGAGAATGCGACGCTGACAGCGATCGCTTTCGCAAGAGGCAGCTCCCATCGGTAGGCATGGGTCAAGTAGATGGTCTGAACCAACGCAACAAGGATCAGCGGGGCGCCGGTCCAGACGAGGAGGAGGGACTGGAGGCGGTCGCGGGTGGGCGGGATGGCCTTGGCCGGGACGGCGGCAGTGCGGGGTTGGAGGTTGGGCGGGGAAGTCATTGGCGATGCAAACAGTTTAGGCGGCATCGCTGGATTGGGTTGGGTTGATTTACAATCAAGCCTTGAGCATAGTCAGCATTAGCTGTGACGCGGGAGAAGTTTTGCAATCAGAGCAGGCGCAGTCAGCAGGGATCGGAAGAAGGGCCATGCGGTGGGCGGCAGTGGCGGGACTGGCTGCATGCACAGGTGTCCTGGCAGGGTGCGGAAACACGTATCGGCCAGTGCTGGCCACGATTGGCGTGGTGGGGCCGGCGGGACAGCCGACCAAGTATGCGATTGCGGTGTCCAGCCCAAGTCCGACCTCGAACGGGCTGATGACGATGGTGGATTTCTCCGGCGACACGGTGCTGGTGACGGCGACGATGGGCGTGAACCCGTATTACCTGGCCCTGAGCAACTCGGGCACGACGGGCTATACGCTGAACAGCGACAAGACGGTGACCTCGTTTGATGTCAGCACCTCGCTGATCTCGAGCAACGTACTGGAGTCGACGCTGCCGTCGGGGACGAACCCCGTGAGCCTGCTGGCAACCTCGTCGGCGACCTACATCTCGGATCCAGGGGTGAGCGCGATTGATCAAATGACAGGGACTCCGGCGGCGCTTAAGGAGGAATTGCCGATTCCCAGCGGGTACTCGCCGCTTTACCTGGTGGGCGTTTCGGGCGCGCCTCGGTTGTATGAGATTGCGCCGGCAACCAACGGTGGCCCGGGGCAGGCGGAGGCGATTGAAGTAAGCGCGAACACGATTTCCGCGAATCTGCCTGTGGGCCGTGGGCCCGTGTATGGGGTAATGACGGCCGATACCCGGCGCGCCTTCATTCTGAACCACACGGACGGCACGGTTTCGGTGATCAACGCGCAGACTAACGCGCTGGACACGCCGCAGAATCCGAACCCGATTCCGGTGGGTACCGGGCCGATCTGGGCGGACCTTGCAGCCGGCCTGAATGAGCTGGTGGTCGCCAATGAGGGAACCGGGACCACGCCGGGCTCCGTGTCCATCATCGATACATCGCTGTGCCCGGCCTCGGCACTGCCGACCAACCCGAACTGCGATCCGTCCAACCCGATCGATTCGACGACCTTTGGTCATGTGATCGCGACGGTTCCCGTGGGCATCAATCCGATCATGGTGTCGGTGCTGAGCGACTATACGCGGGCGTATGTGGCCAACGCGGGGCAGGCGAATCTGCCGTGCTCGCCGACCGGCGTGGCTACGCCCACGACGACGACCTGCACGGTATCGGTGGTGAACCTGACCTCGAACACAGTGACGGCGACGATTCCGATCAACGGGCATCCCGTCTACATTGTGACGTCCGCCGCGACGCCTACGGGCAAGGTCTACGTGGTGTGCAACGACTCGCAGGTGATGACCGTGATCAAGACGGACACGGATACCGTGAGCACGACGGTGCCGCTGCAGGGCAATGGCGTGAGCGTCCGGATGACGGCGCCTTAAAGGCAGTTGCTGGTTGTTGGTCGCTAGTTGAAGGCAAAAGCCCACCTTGTGGAGGTGGGTTTCCTTTTTGGGAGCGATGAACTACGAGCGTCGGGAGGGACTAACAAGTGACAGCTAGCACTAGTGTGGTGTCTGTGAAGTTGCTTGCATAGGTCGAGGTTCCAACCGCAGGCCCTTCGACTCCGATGGGCGCAAACGCGCGCCAATCTGCGCTCAGGATGACAATTCAACTAGGGAACAAACTTCAGAGACACCACACTAGCTGCCGGCCATGATGATGGGCAGGGTGGGGGTTTGCGCGCCGCCGTCGTCTTCGACGGTGACGCCGAAGGCCTTGGCGGGGATGCCGCGGGGCAGGTCGGGCATGACGATGCTGGCGTTGCCCTGGTCGTCGGGATGGAAGGTGCCGGCGGGGACGGGAGCGCCGCCGGCCTGGGGGATGATCCAAAGCTCGTAGGTCTTGTACTGCTGGAGCGGGTCGAGGTCGCTGGCGAGGAAGACGAGGGCGCCCTTGTCGGCGTTGTATGTGACGTTGCCGATGGGGCCGGACCTGGACTTGGTGAGGAGGGTAACGCGGGTGGCGCGGGGGTCCGTGAGCGCGTCCATGAGCTGATGCGAGGCCGCGGCGTTGGCGTTGAGGCGCTGGATGAGACCATCCTGGACGACGAGGTTGTCGCGCAGGGTCTGACGGTCCCGAACCATGAGGGTGACGGCGATGGCGAGACCGGCGGCGACGGCCCAGCCCGTCCAGGCAAGGATGGAGTGACGCGATCGAGGCTTTGCCGGGACGTCCTCTTTCCCGAGAACGGAGCTGCTGCGGCCAAAGGAGCCGAGCGCGGGCTGCGGCCGGGCCTGCGGCGCGGCGGAGGGCGCAGGGACGATGGAGACGACTTTCTTCTCGCGGGCAACCTGCTTGAGCAGGCGCTGGCGGGCGAGAGGCGCGGGCGACTCGAGGTCGACGGTGAGGGTGTATGCGGCGAGATCGGCATGGATGCGGGCGAGTTCGGCGCGACACTCCGCGCACTGCGGCAAGTGGTTCGCGATGGCAGCGCCCTCTTCCGGGGCGAGCAACTGCATGGCGTAGAGCACGAGGTCGTCGGGCTGAGGATGGCGCGGGCCGCCGGGATTGGCAGAGCCGGGTTGCGGAATGAGGGGCTGGTTAGCGCTCATGACTGAAACGCCTTTCTCAGCGTGAGCAGCGCGCTGCGGATGCGAGTCTTGACGGTACCCAGAGGGTCGCCGGTCATCTCGGCGATTTCGGAGTGGGTGAGGCCGTCGAAGAAGGCCATTTCCAGGGTCTTGCGCTGCTCGCGAGGGAGCTTCAGGATGACGGTGCGGGCGCGCTCCATCAGGGAGGTGCGCTCGGCTTCGTCGGCGAGGTTGTAAGACGAGGCGAGCGCGATGTCGTCGACGTTGGTGGAGGGGCGCTTGCGGCGCAGCGCGTCGATGGAGCGATTGCGCGCGACCACGGCGAGCCATCCGCCCAGGCTTCCCCGGGCTGCGCTGAAGCTGTCGGGAGTGCGCCAGATCTGCATGAAGACTTCCTGCAGGACATCCTCGGCCGAGCCAGGATCGCGCAGGACCCGGAGCGCGACCGAGTAGACGACCTTGGAATACCGGTCAAAGAGAGAGGCCATGGCGTGTTCGTCGCCGGACTGGACCAGCGCGAGGAGAGATGCATCGTCCTCGATGGCTGGCTGCGGCATGTCTGCGACCCCGATCTCTCTATCCATAGAACGCGCCCAGTGGGTGGGCGGATTGGAACCAGTTTACTTTATCCTGAGACGCCGCCCGGGCGGGGCTACTCTTGATGTATCGATGAAGATTCGTCTGGATAAGGCGCTGGTGGAGCGGGGATTGGCGGGGTCGCGGGAGCGGGCGCAGGCGCTGATCCTGGCCGGGCGCGTCCTGGTGGCGGAGCAGCGCGTGGAAAAGCCGGGAACGCCGGTCGCCGAAGATGCGGCGCTGCGGGTGATCGGCGAAGATCTGAAGTATGTGAGCCGAGGCGGGCTGAAGCTGGAGGGGGCGTTGGAGTATTGGGGGATTTCGCTGGAGGGGCGCGCGTGCGTGGATGTGGGTGCGTCGACAGGCGGGTTTACGGATTGCATGCTGCAGCACGGCGCGGCGAGCGTCCTGGCGGTGGATACGGGCTATGGGCAGATCGCGCATAAGCTGCGGGTGGATCCGCGGGTGAAGTTGATGGAGCGATGCAATGCGCGGCTGCTGGGTAGAGGCGAGTTGTCCGTGGTCCGTTCTACGATGTCGGTTGAAGGCGCCGCGGCGGAGATTGATTTTCTGGCGATGGATGTGTCGTTCATCTCGGCGACGCTGGTGCTGCCGGCGGTGTTGGGAGCGCTGGCAACTGAGAGTGAGAGGTGGCGAGGTGAGGCGGTGGTGCTGATCAAGCCGCAGTTTGAAGCGGGGCGGGAGCACGTGGGCAAGGGCGGGATTGTGCGCGAACAGGCCGGCCGGGAGTTTGCGATCGAGCGGGTGAAGGAGTGCGTGGCAGGGCTGGGCGGTGCGGGGGTTGAAGTGATTGAGTCGCCCATTACCGGGATGGAAGGGAATCGCGAGTATCTGCTGCACGCGTGGTTCGGGAAAGAGGCAGAAGCTTGACGCCGGGGCGGTACACTGGTTGGCGATGACCTTAGCTGCAATTATTTCGAAGCCGCAGAAGGCGGAGCTGGGGGCGATCCTGCCGGAGTTGCGCGCGTGGCTGAACGCGCGCGGGTGGAACTCGATTCTGGATCTGGAAAGCGCGGTTTACCTGTCGGATGGGTCGCAGGATGGGGCGCGGGTGAGGTTGTTGGGGTTCCCGCGCGCGGAGATGGCCGCGCTGAAGCCGGACCTGGTGGTGGTGCTGGGTGGCGATGGCACATTGCTGGCGGCGGCGCGGGCCTTTGCGCATACCAACATTCCGCTGTTGAGCGTGAACCTGGGGTCGTTGGGCTTTCTGACTGAGGTGCCGCTGGCGGATCTGTATGCCACGTTGCAGGCGTGGTGCGACGGGACGGCCTTGGTTGAGGTCCGCAGTATGATGCGCGCCGAGCTGGCATGTGCGGATGGCCGGAAGCGCACGTGGGACGCGCTGAACGATGTGGTGGTGGCGAAGGGAACGATCGCGCGCATGGCAGATTTTTCCGTAGCGATCGACGGGATGCCGGTGGCGGCGTTTCGCGCGGATGGGGTGATCCTGTCGACGCCGACGGGATCGACGGGATACAACCTGTCGGCGAACGGGCCCATCGTGATGCCTTCGGTGAACGCGATGATGGTGACGCCGATCTGCCCGCACCTGCTGACCATCCGGCCGATCGTGGTGCCGGGCGAATCGGCGATCAGCGTGCGAGTGGTGGGCGTGCCGAACGAGACCTACCTGACGGTGGACGGGCAGGAAGCAGTGCCAATCCACGTGGGCGACGAGGTGCATGGCTGCCGCAGCACCTATAGCGTGCGGCTGCTGCGGCTGAAGGCCAACGGGCTGTTCAATGTGCTGCGGTCGAAGCTGAAGTGGGGCGAGCGGTAGGTAGGGGCGGAATTGCCCCTGCGCCTGGCTGTTCACGATGGAAGGGCACATGGTCGCGTTTGCACATGGCCTGGACGGCGATGCGCGCGGTCATCAGGCCTGAGGGCAGGCCGCCGCCGGGCATCACCCATTGGCCCACCATCAGGAATTGAAACAGCCCGGGAAGCGTGTTTCGCAGCGGGCTGAATCCGCTGGCCGGGGTGGGCAGCCAGCCTTCCATGCTGCCTTTCCAGTTGCCGGTGTAGCGGATGACGGTGGCAGGAGTGGAGACATCAATAACCTCGATTGCGCGGCGGATGCCTGGGATTCTGCGTTCGAGGATGGCGATGACCGCCTGGGCGATGCGCTGCTTTTCCTGTTGGTATGCCGCGTTGTCGTGCTGGCTGAGGCGGACCCAGTACTGGAAGTTGTGGGTAGGCAGGAAGCAGGTGACCGCAGTTTTGCCGGCGGGCGCGAAGGTGGGATCGAAGTTGAAGATGCGGAAGGAGAGCTGGTTGAGCGCGGTGATGGGGTCGACCTGCAGCGGCGTGTCCAGCAGACGCGCGAAGAAGCCCGGATGTTGCCACAAATCCTGCGCCACCCCGAGAGACACCTGCAGGTAGGAGGGAAAGGTTTCAAAATGGCGGTAGACACTCTCTTCAGCCACGTCGGTGTATTTGCCGCCGAGTAAATCGTAGAGGGTGGCATGACCGTCGGCGGCGGAGATCACCCAGTCGGCTGGGATCTTTTCGCCGCCGGCTAGCGCTACGCCCACAGCCGCATCGTGGTCGACGAGAATTTTCTCCACTTTGGCGCCGAGGCGCAGCCGGCCACCCAGAGCAAGGAACCGCTGCACGATGAGGCGGATGATGGCCTGCGATCCGCCAATAGGATAGCCGGCGTCGCGCTGGTTCATCCAGGCAAGCGAGAAGAAAAGAGCGAGAGCGGACATCCTGGCGGTGTCGCCTTCGCCGAAGAATCCTCGCAGCAGCGGGTGGGCGAACCTCTTGCCGTACTCGCAACTGCGTACGCTGGAGAGGTGACGCAGCAGCGGGAGATAGGGAATGTCGTGCAGGTAGGCTCGCCAGTTGCCGGCCAGGCCGACCGATGGGTCGGGCAGGGTGAATCTTGAGAGCTTGCGGACGGCCTCGGCAAAATGATGGATTTCCTTCGATTCGCCGGGGGCGAGGCGCAGCATCTCCGCTTCGAGGCGCTCGATGTCAGAGTAGATTTTGAAGCACTCGCCGCGTTCATTCTCATAGCGCACAAACTCCTGGGGATAGAGGAAGTCGAGTTGTTCGATGTCGAAGACCTCGGCCCATTGAGGATACATCGCTCCCTGTGGACTGGAGCCGAGCAGCCAATGCAGGCAGGTCTCGAAGGTGTATCCGCCGCGGTGCCAACTGGTTGCCAGGCCGCCGGGAGTGTCGTGCATTTCCAGCACTTCGGTCTGATAGCCGCACCGCTGGGCATAGACTGCGGCGCAGAGTCCGGCAATTCCGCCGCCAATGATGACAACTCTTTGGTTGAGATGGGCCATGGCATGGACCTCTTGGCGGGAATCCTAGGCCCGGCGGGTCGGCGAAGATGTGACGGAGAGCACAGATGTGCGGCGAAGAAGCGCGGCTGATTACTGGCGGGTGAGCGTGCCGGAATAACCGTTCTGACTGCAATTGCCACCGCCGACGATTCCTCCGGAGGGCGCCTATCCTCAAGGGACCGATTTGCTCGAACCGAGGTTGAGAAGCTCATTGGGTCGGCCCTTCCATAGAAGAGCGGAGACGATAACATTCGTGTCCAATACACATCGGATCAAGATCTAACGAGCCGTCCGTCTCGGGGGGGCGGGAATGAGCAATTCAGCGGGTGAAGCAAGAGGCGCATGGGCGGTGAGCAATACGCCTATAAATAGTTGACGATGTCTTGCGCGCTCGAGGTCACACGCTCGCGTGTCAAAACAAGCGGGTGATGACCTGGTTGGTGATGAGTGCAGCGAAGTAGGCGACGCAGGTCATGTAGGTGAACTGCAGCACAGGGAACTTCCAGCTGTTGGTCTCGCGGCGGACGACGGCCAGCGTGGAGGTGCACTGCATGGCGAAGGCGAAGAAGACGACCAGGGCAATGGCTCCGCCGAGCGTCATGTCGTGGCGCAGCGCGGCTTGCAGGCCAACGGAGTGGGTGGCGGCGTCGGCGCCGTAAAGTGTGCCCAGGGTGCCCACGATGACCTCGCGCGCGACGATGGAGCTGAGCAGGCCGATGCCGATCTTCCAGTTGAAGCCGAGCGGGCGTATGACCGGCTCGATGAAGCGGCCCAGGTGTCCGATGATGCTGTTGGTGAGGCCGGAGAGTTGGACGCCGGTCTGACTGATATGGATAGGCAGCACGCCCAGCACCCAGACCAGGAAAGTGACGCCGAGGATGACGGTGCCTGCCTTCTTGACGAAGAGCTTGCCGCGGTCGTAGAGGCGCAGCGACAGGGAGCGCACGGTGGGCCAGCGATATTGCGGCAGTTCGAGAATGAAGGGCGCGGGCGAGGCCTTCATTACGGATGAGTTCAACAACTTCGCGGTGACCAGCGCAGCGAGAAAGCCCAGGGCGTAGAGGCCGATCATCACCAGCGCGCGCAGGCCAATGACGCCGCCGAGGAAGAGGCGGTTGGGAATGAACGCCGCAATGATGAGGGTGTAGATGGGCAGGCGCGCCGAGCACGTCATGAAGGGCGCGATGAGGATGGTGGCCAGGCGCTCGCGCTTGTTCTCGATGGTGCGCGTGGCCATAATGGCCGGCACTGCGCAGGCGTAGGCCGAGAGCAGGGGAATGAAGGCTTTGCCGTTGAGGCCGATGGAGCGCATGACGCGGTCGGCGATGAGTGCGGCGCGGGCCAGGTAGCCGGAGTCTTCCAGCACGCCGATGAAGAGGAAGAGCAGCAGAATCTGCGGCAGGAAGACCAGGACGGATTGCACGCCGTTCCACAGGCCGTCGCGCAGCAGCAGGCGCAGCCAGTTATCAGGCAGCAGCAGTGCGGCGTGGGCGCCGAGTTTGGTAAGCAGTGTGCCGAGGCCATCGGAGAGCGGCTGGCCGATGGTGAAGACCACCTGGAAGACGGCGAACACAACCGCGAGAAAGACCACCGGAGCAATCCACCGATGCAGCAGGATGGCGTCGAGCCTGCTGGTCCATAACGAGGCGGCAGGCGATTCGTAGTCGGAACGGGTGGTGACCTGCATGGCCCATTTGCGGCACTCGGACGGGGTTTGCAGGACGGGAAGCTGGACGGGGCGCGGCGACTTCTCCAGGACCTTGTCCGCACGCAGCAGAAAATCGGGAATGACGTCGAGGCCGGTGCCCTTGGCCGCGCTGACCAGCGCCACCGGATGGCCGAGTTCGCGGGCCAGGGCCAGCGTGTCCAGCTTGCCGCCGCGCTCGTCCATCTGATCGGACATATTCAGCAGCACCATGGTGGGCAGGCCGATGGAGAACACCGGCGCGGCCAGCATCAACTGGCGGTTCATGTGGGTCGCGTCCAGTACCAGCAGAACGCAGTCGGGACGGGGCACGCCTGGCATCTTGCCGGTCAGCACGTCCACGGCAACGCGCGCATCCTCAGAGTAGGTGGCGAGCGAGTAGATCCCGGGCAGGTCGATCAGCGTCAGGTCGGCGCGGCCGATCGACTTCATGCGGCCGGAATGGTGTTCCACGGTGACGCCAGGATAGTTGGCGACCTTCTGGCGCATACCGGTCAGGCGATTGAACAGCGTGGATTTGCCGGAGTTGGGCGGGCCGATGAGAGCAACCGTCTTGAGCCGCGAGCGTGCGCCGGCCACCGCGGGGGGCGTCGGTTCCAGAGGCTCGAGAACGGGTGCGTGGCAGCTCATGCGACCTTTCCTTTCGTAAGTTTCAGGAAGATGTGCCGGGCCGTCTCGCTGCGCAGGCCAACCTCAACACCGTCGATGCGATAGACCGTGGGGTCGCCGGCGGGGGCGCGGTGCACCACCTCCACGCGCGTGCCGGGCAGGAAGCCAAGATGTGCGAGGTAGTCGCTGACCTCGGAGGGCAGATCGACGGACTCCACAATGCCGGTATTGCCAATCTGCGCGTCGCTCAAAGCGGTGACCTTCGTCTTGATCATATCAGACCAACTTAGTCCTCTTTTAATATACGCGATTGAGAGGGTCTGCGCTTGTGACGAACATCACAATGATTCAGAGAGTTACGGGCGGTGGGGTGATTCGCGGCCAGATTGAGCGGTTGGAGTGGCGTGGATTTTTATCGGGCGTTCACAGAAAAGAGGCCGGAATTGAGCGATGCTGTGGGGATGCATCCTATTGAGTCTTCTAGTCGACGGAGCATGATCCTTGCGCTCCTGGGTTTGGTCTGTTGCGGGTTGAGTGGTTGGGCGGCTCCCGCCCAGGCGCCGCAACCGCCGGCGACGATTCTGCTGATCCGCCATGCCGAGAAGCTGACGGATGGGCGGCCGGACCTTTCGACGATCGGGTTCGAGCGGGCGAAGCTGATTCCGCAACTGTTTGGTGGATCGGGCGCGGCTGCTCCGCATAACCTGCCGCGGCCGGATTTTCTGTTTGCCACGCATGTCAGCAAGAATTCGAACCGGCCGGTGGAGACGATTACGCCGCTGAGTGTGGCGCTGGGGCTGGCGATCAGCTCGGAGGTCGCGGATAAGGATTTCGCGACGCTGGCGAAGGAACTGCTGAGCGGGAAGTATGCGGGCAAGGTGGTGCTGGTGGCGTGGCACCACGGTTCGATTCCGGGGTTTGCGCGCGCGTTGGGTGCGGTGCCGCCGTACGATCCGTGGCCGGAGACGCAGTTCGACCGGGTATGGCGGATTGATTATGTGGGTGGAAAGGCGACACTGACGGACCTGCCGCAGGGGTTGCTGGCGGGCGACTCGAAGTGAGGCTGTGCGGATGTTTTGCGTCCCACCCTTCGCGATAAAGCCGCGAAGGATGGGCCACCCGGACGTTTGTCGAGGTAGAGAATTATTTCAGACGGGCGCCGAGTTCGACGTCTTCGAGGAAACCGGCGAGGACGGGCGCGCCGTTGGGGCCGACCGAGGCGGCGACGATCATGCCCTGGGATTCAAGGCCGCGCATTTTGCGCGGGGCAAGGTTGGCGACGATGACCACCTTGCGGCCGATGAGCGATTCGGGCGTGTAGTACTCGGCGATCCCGGCGAGGATCTGGCGGCGCGGCGGGTCGAAGCTGGGACCGAGGTCGACTTCCAGGCGGAGCAGCTTGTCGGCCTTGGGGATGCGCTCGGCAACGACGATCTGCGCGACGCGGAGATCGACCTTGGCGAAGTCGTCGATGGTGATGGTCGGGGTACCAGGTGCTGGGTTCGAGGTACCAGGTGCGGCGGATGCGGCGTTGTCCGTTGTCCGTTCTACGTTCTCCGTTGCTGGGGCAGAGGCGGGGTTGACGGCGTTCAGGGCCTCGGCGGTGGGTTCGGAGGCCTTGGCTTCGGGTGCTGGTGCAGGGGCCGGTGGGGTGTTGGGGTTTTCCATGTCAGTCATAATCTGGGCGAGTCCTTTGTCTGCTCGGGGGAAGATGGGGGCGAGCGGGCCGAGTTTTGTTCCCGGTTTCAGGCCGCCCCACTGGAGGTTCTTGAGGTCGCCGTTCTGTGCTGCTTGTTCGATGCTTCCAAGGCCCAGCTGCGCCCAGACGGAGGCGGTGGCGTAGGGCATAAATGGGTATAGAACAGCCGTCAGCAAGCGAACGTACTCTGCAGCTACACCTAAGATGTATGCTCGCCCAGGATCGTCGTCGGAAAGTTTCCATGGCTTCGAGAGGCTTAGAAACTCATCTACCACTTTTATTTGTTCAGAAATGAATTCGACGACTCGCGTCAGATTTTTCATCCATGACGATTCGTTCGCAAGTCGAAGCAGTGGATCAATCGCCACTTGGAAGAACTCCCAAATGTTCAGTCCCTCGTTTACCGGATAGAAGTAATTACCTTGATGGACTACAAGTTCAGTATCCAACGAGAGGCCAACCTGTTTACGCGCATCGCGAATCGCTATGTAGCGATACTGTAGAGGTGGATCTGGTTTGGACTCTCCATAGAAGTTAGCCTGCATCGCGAGTGGATCGCTGACCCAATAATCAGGCATGATCGTTTTATCTAACGGTCTAAACACTTGCGGTAATCGGGATTGCACCGCCAAAATACTGCTGAATCATTTTCAGCGTGCGGCTGACCAGGTTGCCGTAGCCGTTGGCTAGGTCGGCGTTGTAGCGGGTTATGAGGGCGTCGAAGCTGAAGCTGCCATCCTGGCCGAAGGGGATTTCGCGCAGCAGGAAGTAGCGGAGGACGTCGGCGGCGAAGAGGTCTTGTTGGGCTTTGGTGGGTGTGGCAGAGGGTTGTGGCAGTGCAGGCGAACTACGGGGATTCTTCGCTTCGCTCAGAATGACAACTTCTGGGGCGGGGTCCGAGGCGGCGGCTTGCGGGGCTTGCGGGACAGGTACGGGTGGACACAAGGGGCCGAAGGCGTCGAGGATGGTTTCAGTACGGACGACATTGCCGCGGGACTTCGACATCTTCGATTCTTCGAAGAGGAGCCAGCCGTTGGCGACGACGGATTTGGGCAGGCGCAGGCCGGCGGCCATCAGGAATGCCGGCCAGTAGACGCAGTGGAAGCGCGTGATCTCTTTGCCGACGAGGTGCAGGTCGGCAGGCCAGTAGCGGTTGAATCTGGCGATGTCGGCATCGTCGTCCGAGCCATACCCGACGGCGGTGATGTAGTTGACCAGGGCGTCGAGCCAGACATAGATGACGTGCTTCGGATTGCCGGGGACGGGGATGCCCCAGTCGAACGTGGTGCGCGAGATGGAGAGGTCTTTGAGCGCGTCCGGGATGTATGGGTTGCCGGCGGCGGAGAACCGCAGGTCCTTCGACTCGGCGGCCACGCCGCCTTCGCTCTGGACGACAGCTTCATTCTTCGAGGGCGCTGCGCCGCGGAGGAAGCTGAGCACTTCGTTCTTCGTGGTCTCCGGCTGGATGTGGAGTTCGCCGCTCTCGATCAGGTTGATGAGTCTTTCCTGATAGTCGGAAAGGCGGAAGAAGTAGTTTTCCTCGGTAACGGTTTCGGTGGGTTTGCCGTCGGGGCCGATGGTGCCGGGCGGCCCATCGACGAACATCTCTTCCGACACGCAGTATTGGCCGGTGTAGGAGCTGAGGTAGATGGCGCCGCGGTGTTCGAGAACCTTCCACAGGTGCTGGACGCCGCGTTTATGACGCTCGTCGGTGGTGCGGATGTAATCGTCGTTGGTGATGCCCATACGCTTCCACAGGTCTTCGAACGACTTCGAAACCTGGTCGGCGAACTGCTGCGGGGGCACGCCAGCCTTCTCGGCGCTGCGCTGGACCTTCTGCCCATGCTCGTCGGTGCCGGTCAGGAAAAAAGTGTCGTCGCCGAGCAGGCGATGGCGGCGGGCGATGACGTCGGCGGCGATGGTGGAGTAGGCGTGGCCTATGTGGGGGCGGGCGTTGACGTAATAGATCGGCGTGGTGAGGTAGAACTTTGGCGGGGTGTCAGGCATCGGCTTAGGAAAGGCCAGTTTAGCAGGATGAGGCCCGGAGGGTCCTGCTGGTCAGGCGATGAGGCGATCGTATTCGGCCTGAAGCGCATGGACGCGCTTCTCGATCAGGGGAAAGATGTCCCTTGGATAAGGCTCGCCGTGCGAGATCGGATCGTCTTTGAGACCTGCCGCGCGCAGCATCTCGTATACCTTGACGTGGCGCAGGTATCGGAGAACTGCCTCCACCGTGGCTTCATCTCCGGCAAGATGGAGATTGCTCTCGATGACCTCAACCGCCTCTTTATGGATGGGCAAAAGGTTGCCGCGCTCAATCAGCATGCTCAACTTCGACTGGGGACTTTCCGGGTCCTGATCCCGCTCCATCAGTCGCTCCCAGAGCATGTTGTCCTGTTGCAGGCGGAGATAGAGCGGCCAGTAAAAGCGCGACAGTTGGGCTTCGAGCAGTTGGGTCCGCTTGTCGAGGAGAAACTTCCGGGCCTCAGCCTGGCGATTGAAGTAGGCGTCGAGGAGGTTCTTGCACAGAATTCCGGCGACGAACGTGAGTCCGCCCCAGGCCGCCGGAACGAGTTGCGAGGGCCAGTTGGTCGCCAACGCGGTTTGCCTCCTCGGGTGAAGGATTTAGCGCTTGGCGGCCGGGTCCGCCGGGGTGTGGGTGACGGTTTGCGGAGTACCGGCTTCCGCAGCCTGGGCCATGCGGGCCAGGTTGAGGTGCTGCTCCATGGAGAGCTTGGCCTGGGGCGGATTGTGCGAGCGGATCGCGCGGTAGATTTCGCGGTGCATCTCGGCGGATTCCTTCAGATCCTGGGAGTTCTCCACGGTCAGGCGGCGGTTGTCGTAGAGGTTCGCTGTGATGGTCTCCATCAGCGCGGCGAGGATGGGGTTGCCCGCGGCGCGGGCGATGGTGCGGTGGAAGCGGACATCGTGGATCAGGTACTCATGCGGGTCGGCGAGCGAGGCGTACATCTCGGCGACTTCCTCGGCGAGTTCGGCAATGTGCTCGTCGGTGGCGCGCTCGGCGGCGAGTGACGCGACGGAAGCCTCAATGACCAGGCGGGCTTCAAACATCTGCCAGGGCAGGAATCCATGAAGCGCGCCGAGGACGTTGAGCGAGCTGGAATCGAGCGCGGGCGGCCCGCTGGAGACGAAGGTGCCGGCACCGTGACGGCTCTTGAGCACGCCCATGGCGGAGAGAAAGCCAATGCCGGCGCGCAGCGAGGAGCGGCTGATTTTCAGTTCGAGGGCGAGTTCACGCTCGGGCGGAAGGCGATCGCCCGGGTGCAGCGCCCCGCTGGCGATGAGGCCGCGCACATGGTCGACGACCTGCATGGTCAGCTGACTGTGGCCGTTTGTGTCCTGCTTTGCCTGCTTCTTGGTGCGTCGTACCGTTCCGTCGTTGGACCCTTCGCGCCGCATTTTAGGTGCCTCAATGTTTCGTGAGGAAGCGTATCACAGGAGCGGGGCGAAATTGCGCGGGTCAGGTGGTGCTTGCCCCGGTCCGGGTGAGTCCCAGGCGGGGAACCAGCAACTGGAAGATGGCAAGCGAGACCAGGTAAGCCGCGGCCGCGAGAGCGAAGATGAACAGCGGATGCAGCGAGAAGTAGTGCTTGACGAACCAGGTGAAGGCCGCGCCGCCGGCAGCCCCCGCGGCTCCGCCGATGCCCACGATGGTGGAGACGGCGGTGGAGGGGAACATGTCTCCGGGAGTCGAGAAGAGGTTTGCGGACCAGCCCTGGTGGGCGGCTGCGGCAAGCGCGATGATCAGCGTGGCGGGCCAGGCGTTGGACGGGAACAGTACTGCCATGTGGGGCACGAAGACCAGCGGGAGGACGATGACAGCCATGGAGAGCATGGCTAGTTTACGTCCGTTGTTGACGGAGTGGCCGCGCTTCATAAGCCAGCCGGAGAGGGTTCCCCCGAAGATGGATCCAATGGTGGAGACGACGTAAATCGTGACGATGCACCAATAGGCGTGCTTCAGGTCCAGACCATAGTTGCGATTGAAGTATTGGGGCAGATAGAAGAGGTAAAACCACCAGACGCCGTCCGTGAGCCCCTTGCCGATGGCGAAGGCATACGTGCCCGGGCGCCGGAGCAGAGCCGAGAGCGGGATGTTGCCACCATACTGCGTCTGCGAGGCGAAGTCGGCTGCGAGGTTGACTTGCGTTTGGGTGGAACCGCGACGCAGACGGTTGTAGGGGAAGCTGAGCCAGACGATCAGCCAGAGCATGCCCATGGAACCGGTGGCGAGGAATGCGGCTCGCCATCCGTAGTGCGCCGTGGCAAATCCGATCAGGAGCGGTGCCAGGAAGAACGAGGCGCAGGTGCCTGAGTTGAAGATGCCGACGGCCTTGGCGCGCTCTTCCGTGGGGAACCACTCGGTGGTGGCCTTGATGGCGGCGGGGAAGTTGCCGGACTCGCCGATGCCGAGGAAGACGCGGGCGATGCAGAAGCCGGCGACCGAGGTCACCAGGGAATGACTCATGGACGAGAGCGCCCAGATGCCTATGGCGAGGGCGTAACCGGTCTTGGTGCCGAGCTTGTCGATCACCCGGCCGGCGATCAGGAAAGCGCAGCCGTAGGCGATCTGGAAATAGATGATGACGTTGCCGTAGTTGTTGTCGAAGACGGGCTGGTGGAACTGGTCGGCGTGGAAGTTCCAGCCCATGAAGGGCACATTGTGCAGGAGCGGCTCGATGAAGGAGTAGACCGAGCGGTCCATGTAATTGATGGTGGTGGCGGCGAAGAGCAAGGCGCAGACGAACCAGCGGATGTTGGAACTCTGCGGGGCCGATGTGGTGAAGCCGGGGTCGCGAATGCTGGCGGTGTTGCTCGACATATAGGTGAAGCTCCGGCGGACGTTCGAAAAAGGGCTCTGAGATCGCCTGCGGTGCGTGGATTTAGAAAACCGGTGCGGCCAGTCAGAGCAAAGGATGCGGAAGTTACACCGCGTCTGAACCCGGGCTATTGACACCTTCTGCATGGTATTCGTCTGAGGGCGAGAAGACAATTCCCGGCCTTGCCGGGACACGAGCGGGCGAGGCGATGCGCACGGGGTTGTCATGCGCGAAGCCGCTGTGTGCGCTGCAATGTGCGATTTCCGATTTGGGAAAGCTTGCGCTGGACGAGCGGCGCAAACCATTGCGCGCGTGGTGGTGGCGAAGGAGAGTGGAAGGAAGCGGAGCAGGTTAGAAGGTTGTAACTATGGTTCCCGTTCGACCCGAGTCAGCGTCGCCACAGATCAAATCCCGATCTCAGCCGATAAGAGAGTCCTAAGGACAATTTGGGCGACGCGGAGGGACAGGATCGTGCGTCCCTGTTGGTTTGCAGGAGGATAGACGGAAATGCATGAAGTGGGCTGGTTAGTGGAGCCGGGATCGAACCGGGATGGGATGATGCAGATGGACGCGGTGTTGCATGATCTGTGCCAACCACTGACGATGCTGCGTTGCCGGCTGGAATTGGCAGGTTTGAGAGGCACTCCGGAGGCGTATCGCGAGGCGGTCGATCGCGGAGTGGCGGAGTGCGCGCGGCTGGTGGAAGCGGTGGATTCCATGCGCGAGATTGTGCGCTCCGCGACGCGCGCGGCGGGAACGGAACAGGGCGAAGAGGCCGGGGTTGGGCGGTGATGGGCAGCCCTCCGGGTACGACGAGGCAGGAGCCGCGGGAAACAGGCGAGGCGGCGCGCAGGGGTCTTAGAATGCCGGATCCGGGCAACGACCGCAGCCGCACAGTGGCGCGCACGGTGGTAGTGGTGAGTCCGGACCTGCACCTGCGCCAGCGGCTGGCGTCCAGCCTGGCGGGGCTGCGCTGGTGGGTGCGGGAGGCAACCGGCGGCGCGCAGGCGATGATGTTGCTGGAGGAACAGGGGTCGGAGGCGATGGTGGTGGACCACTGGCTGCCGGACCTGGAGGTGGGCGAGTTTGCCGAGCAGGCGCGGCTGCTGTATCCGGAGATGGACCTGTTGCTGTGGGACGGCGAGCCGGCCGGAGGATGGGACGGAGCGCCGGGCTACGGAGGGCGGGACGGGCGGGCCCTGAGCCCGCGGCGGAACGAACTGCTGTATGCGATGCAGGGGGCTCGAGACGCAGCGCTTGACGCGCGGAAATCCGGCGGCGGAGCAACGGACTCTGCCGGCGAGTTCGGAGAGAGCGACGGGATCGGCGGGCCGGCGGCGGATCGATTGATCCCCAGGGAGAGCCGGGCGGCGTCGGCGGGAAACCTGGGAGTTGCTTCGATCGACAGCGATCTATGCGACGCGCTGCAAATGGATCCGCTGCCGGAACTGGTTGGCGGGAGCCGCGTGATGCGGGAGGTGGCGTGGCTGGTGCGGCTGGTGGCGCCGCGCAGCACCACCGTGCTGATCGAGGGCGAGACGGGCACCGGCAAGGAAGTGATCGCCCGGGTGCTGCATCGGCTGAGCCCGCGGGCGGCCAAGCCCTTTGCGGTGCTGAACTGCGCAGCGATCCCGGAGTCGCTTCTGGAGGCGGAGCTGTTCGGCCACACGCGCGGGGCTTTTACCGGCGCAGTGCAGTCGCGCATGGGAAGGATCGAAGCGGCGCATGGGGGAACGCTGCTGCTGGACGAGATCGGCGAGATGCCGCTGGGAATGCAGGCAAAGATGCTGCGCTTCCTGGAGTCGGGCGAGTTGCAGCGCGTGGGCGACAACGATGCGACCCTGGTGGACGTGCGCTTGATTGCAGCGACGCATCAGCCGTTGGAGCAAAGATCGGCGGAAGGAAAGTTTCGGCTGGATCTGTACCACCGACTGGCGGTATTCCCGATCCAGGTGCCTCCGCTGCGCGAGCGGATGGAAGACATTCCGGCCCTGGCGGAACATTTTCTGGGACAGTTGGGGCAGGAGTATCCACGGAAGCGGCTGCGGCCGGAGGCGCTCCGAAAGCTGGGGGAGCATCTGTGGCCGGGCAACGTGCGCGAACTGATGCACGTGCTGGAGCGGGCGGCGATTCTGGCAGGCACGCGTCCGGAGATTGCCGCGGCGGAGATTCGCTATCGCCGGGCGACGCGGGACGCAAGTGTCCCAGCGCTGCAGGAGCGTGGATGAGAAGCCGCTAATCCCTTGGGGTCTGGGCGGGACCGCGAGTTCCGAAATGGAACGCCAAATTGGGACGCGGAGTTCCGAAATGGAACGCGTATAAGAACATTCCAATTCGAACGAAGGACCGTTCGCAGGTGCTGCCGCACGTCTTCCCAAATTGGCACGCGAGCCTGTGCGCCTGAAGAGCGCAATTTTGCTGGGTTTTTTGCTGGTTCACGGTGCCGCGCCTGCGGTGGGTGCGGCGAGTTCGGGTCGATCCCGAGAGCTTGAAAGAAAACTAAGAATCATGCCGCCAGCATGGCCCTCGCCATGCCTTTGTTCCCAGTGCAGCTTGCACAAGTTCCGGCGATCGATCGGCGCGGCGCAGGCACGAGACCGGACCCAACCGGGATCGGCACGTTCTGGGAACGAGGAGATGTGGCAATGATGCACGATTCGGCTTTTTCGGCCAAGACGCCGCGTGGGATGTTGGATGAGATGGGTGGGCCCGCCGGGATTGCGGGTGTGCTGCCGCAATCGCTGGTGGTGGCAAATCTGCCCGGGACAAGCGCGATGGTGGACGGCGCTGTTCCGGACCGGGAGCGGCTGCTGCTGGAGCATCTGCCAACGGTCCGCTACCTGGCGCGGCGGATCCACGAGCGGCTGCCGCAGCATGTTGAGCTGGACGACCTGATCTCGGCGGGCGTGGTGGGCCTAATCGATGCGCTTGCGAAGTTCGATCACAGCAAGAAGGTGCAGTTCAAGAGCTATGCACAGTTCCGCATCCGCGGGGCGATTTTGGATTCGCTGCGGACGCTGGACTGGAGTCCGCGCGAGTTGCGGCGCAAGGGCCGGGCTGTTGAAGAGGCGATTCGGGCGGTGACGCAGCGAGTGGGGCGCGCTCCGCTGGAGCAGGAGATTGCGCAGGAGATGGGGCTGGATCTGCGCGAGTATCAGCAGTTGCTGGGCGAGCTGAAGGGCCTGGAAATCGGCAGCCTGCACATGGAACGGATGGAGGACTCGGGCGACGAGGAGTTGGCCTACATTCCGGGTTCGCCGGACGAGGACCCGTTGTTCCGGTGCCTGCAGGGGGAGATGAAGCAGCGGCTGGCGGACGCGATTGAGGAACTGCCGCAGAAAGAACGGATGGTATTGTCGCTCTACTACTACGAAGAGCTGACGATGAAGGAGATCGGGCTGACGCTGGGGGTGGTGGAGTCGCGAGTGTCGCAGATCCACTCGTCGGCGGTGTTGCGGCTGCGGGCGGCGTTGACGGGCTTGCGGAACCACAGCGCGGCGAAGTTAGGTGCGCATGCGGCTGCGAAGGCGACTCGGAAGATGGTGGCATGACGCCGGCCGCTGGGCGTTAGGTTGTCCTTGGGCCAGATATCCCGGGTGGCCCGTCAGCCTTGTGCGGCTGGAAGTAGCGGGCGCGAAACCAGAAGGCGACGTTGACGAGGGCGATGAGTGCCGGGACCTCGATGAGAGGGCCGACGACGCCCACAAATGCTTCACCGGAGTTCAGGCCGAAGACAGAGATGGCCACGGCGATGGCCAACTCGAAGTTGTTGCCGGCAGCGGTGAAGGAAAGCGCTGCCGACTGCGCGTAGTTCGCGCCGAGACGCCGGCCCATCCAGAAGCTGACCAGAAACATCCCGGCAAAGTAAATGACCAGCGGCACGGCGATACGCAGCACATCGAGTGGCAGGCGCACGATGAGGTCGCCCTTGAGCGAGAACATGACCAGGATGGTAAAGAGCAGCGCGATGAGTGTGAGCGGGCTGATGCGGGGAATGAAGCGGGCGCGGTACCAGGTTTCGCCCTTCAGGCGCAGCAGGGTGAAGCGGGTGATGATTCCCGCGGCGAAGGGCACGCCGAGATAAAGGCCGACACTCTTGGCAAGGTCGCCGATGCCGACGTGGACCACGGCGCCCTTCATCCCAAGCCAGACTGGGACGACGGTGAGGAAGAGCCATGCGTAAAAACTGTAGAAGATGACCTGGAAGATGCTGTTGAGTGCAACCAGGCCAGCGACGTAGTCCGTATCGCCTTCGGCGAGTTCATTCCAGACGAGCACCATGGCGATGCAGCGGGCGATGCCAATGAGGATGAGGCCGCGCATGTAAGCCGGTGTGCCACGCAGGAAGAGCACCGCGAGCAGAAACATGAACACTGGTCCGATGATCCAGTTCTGCACCAGCGACAGGCCCAGAACGCGGCGATTGTGAAAGACCTCGCCGAGTTTTTCATAACGCACCTTGGCCAGCGGCGGATACATCATGATGATGAGGCCGATGGCGATGGGGATGTTGGTGGTGCCGACCTGAAAGCGGTTGACGAAGGTCGCCGAGGCTGGGACGAAGTGGCCGATGGCGACCCCGATAGCCATGGCAAGAAAGATCCAGAGCGTAAGCAAGCGGTCCACGAAGGAGAGGTGCTTGCGCGCTGCGGGGGCGCAGAGTCCGCCTTGCGTTTGAGGTGTGGTGGCCATGGATTAAGAGCGTCCGATCTCGTTAATCTCTTTCTGTATGGCGAACTGGCCCAGGGTAGCGATAGGCAGGGCAAGGAAGAGGCCGATGCGGCGATCGAGGATGACGTACGCATCGCGGAAGGCGCGGGCGATCTCTTCGGGCGTGCCGCGGACGGCGGCAGGGTCGGGGATGCCCCAATGCGCGGTCATAGGTTGGCCCGGCCAGTAGGGGCACGCCTCGTTGGCGGCATTGTCGCAGACGGTGAAGACGAAGTTCATCTGCGGGGCGTTGGGAGCGGCGAACTCATCCCAGGATTTGCTGCGCAGGCCTTCGGCAGGGATCCCAGCAGATCGAATCTGGGCGAGAGCTTCGGGGCGCGGCGAGCCGGAGGGGTGGCTGCCGGCGCTGTAGGCAGTGAAGAACGGCTTGCCTTTGTGGTTCAGGAGTGCCTCGGCCATGATGGAACGGGCGGAGTTTCCGGTGCAGAGGAAGAGGACGTTGTAGTGGGGCACGGGATTTACCTCAGTTGCAGCAGCCGGGCGCGCAGCATGCGGCGGCGGGTTTGGTGGCGCGGATAAAGGCGCTGAGGAACTTGTCTTTGACGAGCGGCGCGATTTCGTCGACGGTGACGCCGGCTTCCGTGAGGAAGGTGCGGGCGTCTTCGATGTCATAAACGCGGGTGGGTTCGAAGCTGACGTCGGCGAAGCCGGCGGAGACGAGTCGGGCGCGGTAGTCGGATTCTTCGAGCGCTCCGGCGATGCAGCCGACCCAGAGCATCATGCTCTGGCGAACGGCGTTCGGGGCCTCGCCGCGGACAACCACATCGGAGACGGCAAAGCGGCCTCCTGGGCGCAGGACGCGAAAGGCTTCGCGGAGGACCTGGTCCTTCTCAGCGGAGAGGTTGATGACGCAGTTGGAAATGACGACATCGACGGAGTTCGACGGGAGCGGGATGTGCTCGATCTCGCCCTTGAGGAATTCGACGTTTGTGAGGCCGGCCTGGCGCTGGTTCTCGCGGGCCAGCGCAAGCATGTCGTCGGTCATGTCGAGGCCATAGGCCTTGCCCGTGGGACCGACTCGGCGTGCGGAGAGCAGCACATCGATACCGCCGCCCGAGCCGAGGTCGAGCACGATCTGGCCGGGAAGGAGTTCGATGAGGGCGGTGGGATTGCCGCAGCCGAGCGAGGCCTGCACGGCCTTGTCGGGGATGAGGCCTTTCTCCCCGGCGGTGTAGAGATTGGTGGTGATGGGGTCGCAGCAGCGCAGGGCGGGGTCGCAGCAGGCCTGCAGACTGCCTGACTCGGCGACGGCGCGGGCCGCGCTTCCATACTTCTCTTTCACTTCGTCTTTGACATTGGGGGCGGCTGGCATTGGGTCCTCTTTCCGGTGTGGCCATTTCATATACGTCAAAGCAAATGTATCTTGCCTTAGACATATCTGTCAATGCGTATATTATGGAGGCATGGGCCGTACTGCCAAATCGTCTGACCTGGCGTTGTTATTTGCGGCGCTCTCCGACCGCACCCGTCTCCGGCTGCTGAATCTGATGGACGGGCGGGAGGTGTGCGTCTGCTACTTTGTCGAGATCCTGGGGCAAAGCCAGCCAAAGATTTCGCGGCACCTTGCCTATCTGCGGCGAGCCGGGATTGCGGCTGCACGCCGCCAGGGGAAATGGATGCACTACAGCCTGGAGCGTCCCGCGGATGCGGGAGCAGCAGAGATACTGGATGCCACGCTTCGGTCGCTGAAGGCGGACCGCGAGATGCAACTGGATCTGACCAAACTCAGCAAAGCGTGTTGCCGGCCGGAGCGTTTTGTTACGCTCCAGGGCGCGCCTGTGCCGACCTATCTTGAGTCGGGACAGTGAAACTGACATCTCAGGAGACAAATATGGGAGTCGCTGAGGCCGGACGGTAACTAGCGCTGGGCGACGGTGCTGGGCTGGGTGGGAATAGGCTGCGCTGGGCGGACAAGAAGCGATGAGCTGGCGGCGGGGGGGGATGCCGGGCTGGCGCCGGATGCGGGGCTGGATGCCGACGCGGGGCCGAGGCCGAGTTTGATGAGGGCGCGCGAGTCCGGGACCAGCTTGGTCTGCCAGCCGTTGTCGGCCTGCACCCTGGTCATGGCGGCGATGGATTCGGCGTCCCAGTGGCCGCTAGGCTCGCCGGAGAGATAGCCGGCCTTGATGAGGGCGGCCTGGATTTCAGTGGCGCGCTCGTCGTCGATGGTGCGCTGGCCGACCAGCTTGGGCTTGGCGCTGTGTTTGGCGAGCGTCTTGTGCGCCGCAGTGGAACCGCGGTGGGCACGCGTCGTGGTTGCGGCGAGCGCCGGGATTGTCGACAGGAGAACGGTGTAAAGGGCGAAAGTACCAAGCCGCATCGTAGAGAAAAACCTCATGCCTGCTCGACGACCAGGAGCGGACCCGAGTCTGGTGACAATGAAATCAGCGTATACCGGAGATTCGCGAGATTGCAATACACAAATGGGGGTGGGAGTTGATGGAGGGTAAACCACAGAGAACGCGGAGGGAAAGAGAGGCACGGCGCAGTTCTTGCAGCCGTGCCTCTCTGACGAGCCGGGTTACGGGAGGGTGCCTCCGACGTACGAGGGGCTGCCTCCGTTGGGGGAGTTGGCTTCGCGCACCACGAAGGCGACGTCGTCACCGGACTTGAGGGCTGAGACGATGGCCCGGTAGGACGCCTCGTCGGTGACGGGATGCCGATTGATCTCCGTAATAACGGTGCCGCGGGCCAGGTCGATCTCGTCGGCGAAAGAACCGGGGCGGACGCTGTTGACGATGACGCCGCCCTTGACGCCAAGTTTGGAGGCGAGGGCGGACGGAATGGCGGAGACGGTGATGCCGAGCTTGCCTTCGCCGGCGTCGGGCTGGGCGGGCGCTGCATTTTCGTTGCCGTTGCTGCTGACGTCGGACTCAAGCTGGCTGCGGTCGCCGATGAGGACGTTGGCGGTGTGCTCCTGGCCGTCCCGCTTGTAGCCGAGTTGCACGGTGGAACCCACTTTGCGGGCGGAGATGTCGCCGACCAGCTGGTCCCCATCCTTGATGGGCTTGCCGTCGACGGAGAGGATGACATCGCCGGGTTGAATGCCGGCCTTGGCTGCGCCTTTGCCCGGAGTGACGGAGTTGACCAGGACGCCGCCATTGGCGAAGCCGTACTCACGGGCGACCGCAGGCGGCTCCGCACCCTGGAAGCTGATGCCGATGGAGCCGCGCACAACCTTGTGCTCCGGCCCGATGAGCATGTTGTAGACATCGACGATAACGTTGGAGGGCATGGCGAAGCCGACGCCCTGCGAACCCATGGACTGCGTGTAGATGGCGGTGTTCATGCCGATAACCTGGCCGGCCATGTCGATGAGCGGGCCGCCGGAGTTACCGGGGTTGATGGCGGCGTCGGTCTGGATGAAGCGCTGGAACTGGCTGACTCGGCCGTCGGGGCCGGGCTCGTCGATGGGGCGGTTTTTGGCGGAGACGATGCCGGCGGTGACGGTCTCGGTGAGCGAGAAGGGACTGCCGATGGCGAGCACCCAGTCGCCGACCTGGGCGCCGTCGGAATTGCCCAGCTTGACGGTAGGCAGGCCCGGGGGCGCGTCGATCTTGATGACGGCAATGTCGGTCTCGGAGTCGACGCCGATGACGTGCGCGGGGCGGCCGTGGTCGGTGGGATTGTCGCCGTCGGTGGAGAGCTTCACGTAGATCTTGTCGGCCTTGTCGACGACGTGGTTGTTGGTGATGATGTAGCCGCGCGAATCGACGATGAAGCCGGACCCGAGCGCCTCATGCTCGGTGGAGGTATCGGGGCTGTCATCGCCGCCCATTCCACCCTGGCCGCCGAAGAAGCGGTTCAGGAAGTCCTGCATGTCGCCGGGGGCCTGGTCGCCATTGTCGCCGTTGTCGGGTGTGTTCTGGCCGCGTCGGGAGCGTCGGGTGGCGGACTGCTTGGGCAGGGTGATGGTGTTGATATTGACCACCGCGGGACCAACCTGCTTGGCGATCTTGGAGAAATCGTTGGAAAGTATGACCGGACTGGGCACGGTGAGCGGGCGGGCGTCGGAGGAATCGACGGTCTGTTCCTTGCCACTGACGCTGCGGGTGAGCAGAGAGCCGGCGAGGATGCCAACGGAGAGCGTGGCCAGCAGCGCGAAGGTCGCCGTAAGACGGTGACTGCGGATGCGTTCGAAAAAATCGCGTGGGGCGTGCGTCGATGTGTCCATGGATGTTTCGATCCTCATTCGTACTGGGGGTGCCGCACTGCGCGTTGGTTCGTGATGTGGCTGGAGCGCAGCCGGGCTATCCGTTTGAGTATAGTCCGCCCAGCCAAGCGCCTGCCAGTGGTGCGGACCCGTAGCTCCTTTGGACGTTATGCAAACGAATTGGACGCACTTTTGCGACGAAAGTGTTGGCAGGGGCAAAGAAATTAGAGGGGTTGCGCGGCGAGGTGAGCGGAGTCGAGCAGCGTGAGCAGGATGCGGCGCAGGGCGGCTGTGCGGCCGGTGGGGTCGTACCACTCCTGCAGGGTGTGGATGCCGCCGCCGAGGCCTCCGGTGCCGATGGCGATGGCGGGAAGGCCGCGCGAGAGCGGGATGTTGGCGTCGGTGGAGCCGAGGCCAGGCTCGGTGCGGAGGTTCAGGTGACGGTCGACCGCGCGGAGGGTGGCAAGCAGCGGGGAGTCGTCGGGGAGCGCCCCGCCAGGACGGTCGCCGATGATCTCGATGGCGAGGGCGGAGTTGCCGTCGGGGGCGACGAGGCTTTGTACATCCCACCCTTCGCGATGAGACTGCGAAGGTTGGGGCACCCGAGCGTTCGGGGGTGAATTGAGGACCCAATGCTCGAGGGTTTCGCGCAGGGCCGCTTCGACGTCGTGGAGTTGGGCGGAATCGGTGGAGCGCAAATCGATCCAGGCGGTTGCAGATTCGGGGATGGAATTGATGGAAGTGCCGCCGGCGATCTGGCCGACGTTGAGGGTGGTACGCGGATCGGCGTGGGGCAGGTCAAGCGACTCGAGCGCAAGCAGCGCGCGGGCGAGGATCAGGATGGGGTTGGCGGCGCCGGCGTCGAGCCAGGAATGGCCTCCCGGGCCGGTGGCGGTAACGCGGAAGCGGCGGCTGGCCAGCGCGCGCGTGACAACTGCGTTGGAGCCTCCGCCCTCCAGGGCGATGGCCGTGGCGATGCGACCGGCGTAGGGGCTGGCTTCGGAATCGAAAAGATGCCGCATGCCGCGGAGGTCGCCTTCGCCTTCTTCGCCTACGTTGGCGGCGAAGAGGATGGGAACGGCGGGCGCGAGGCCGGCGTGGCGCAGCGCCGCGGCGATGGCGAGCAACGCGGAGAGGCCGGCGGCGTTGTCGCAGGCTCCGGGAGCCACGATGCGGGCCTCCTGCTCGACGGGTTCGGTGGAAACGCCGGTGGGAAAGACGGTGTCGAGGTGAGCGCTGAGGAGGATCAGGGGAGGTAGCCCGTTCTCCGTTGTCCGTTCTTCGTTGATTGAGGGCAGAAGGGCGAGGGCGTTGCCGGCGGTATCGAGGTGGGGATTGGCCAGGCCGAGTTGATGGAATCGCTCCAGGAACCAGGCTGCGCGCGCCTGCTCGCCAAAAGGTGGCGCGGGAATGCGCAGGATTTCTAACTGCCAGCGGCGGAGTTGCAGTTGATGCAGATGCAGCCAGTGGAAGGCGCGATGGACCGCCGGAGTGGCGGCGAGTTGCGCGATGCGAAGTTGTGCCGAGGCGGTCATGAGCCGGGTTCGAGGTTCGGGGTTCGAGGTTCGGGGTGAGGATACTCGACGTTAACCAGGAAGAGGCCGCTGGCGGGTGCGGTGGGACCGGCCGCGGCGCGGTTGTGGGCGGCGAGAAGGGTTGGGATGGAATCGGGAGAGAGGCGATGCGCGCCGGCCATGACGAAGGTGCCGACCAGGTTGCGCACCATGTGGTGAAGAAATCCATTGGCGGTGACGCGGTAGATCAGGAGTTCGTCCGCGGCGTGCCATTGGGAGTGGTAGATGGTGCGGATGGGTGTGCGCGGCTGCGCGGCGGAAAGATGCGGCGGAGTCTCCAGTTCGAGGGCAAGTGCGCCGTCTCCTGTGGGGATGACGGCTTCTTTCCCGAGAATCGCCGAGCGGGTGGCAAGGTCCGGGTCGGCGGCCGCGAAGGTGGTGAAGTCGTGAGTGCCGAGGATGTGGCATGAGGCCTGGTTGAGGGCATCCAGCGAGAGCGGCCAGGGGCAGGGCCAGACGTACGGGGCGAGAGTGGGCGGGCAG
This sequence comes from uncultured Acidobacteriaceae bacterium, assembly GCA_963764735.1. Lineage (GTDB taxonomy): Bacteria > Acidobacteriota > Terriglobia > Terriglobales > Acidobacteriaceae > Edaphobacter. The sequence goes on along the minus strand of CAVXTS010000002.1, from coordinate 741,597 downwards.
ATGGTGAGGTGTCCGTTCTCTGCTGTCCGTTCTCCGTTGGGCGCGGTGCACAGCGGGAAGATGCGGTACTCGTAAGTCTTGCGCAGGGCGCTGTGGCGGGCGTGAAAGTCCGGCGGAACAACCTCGGCGCTGAGGATGCGGATGCTGGCTGGCAGGCAGCGGTTGAGGGCGCACTGCAGATTGGCGGGGGGAATCGGGGCCGCGAGGGCGAAGGAGGCAACCTGGGCGAGTGCGTGAACGCCGGTGTCGGTGCGGCCGGAGCCCTGGGGAAGGACCCGTTCACCCACGGTGCGATGAATCGCATCTGCGAGCAAGCCCTGGATGGTGGATAGGCCGGGCTGGACCTGCCATCCGTGGAAGGGCGTGCCGTCGTAGGCGAGGATGAGCTTCCATTGCTGCATCGTGATACTTTCCGCCCCGGCCAGCAAACTGGCCGGGGACCCCGTTTGCACGGTAACACGGAGAAGGCGATTGCTAGTTGCTAGTTGTTAGTTGCTAGTTGGGCGAGGCGTTGACGATGCTTGGGTCGGGGGCCGGAGTGCAGGTCACTATGCGCCGGCCGACCGGCTCTGGGAACTAACAACCAGCAACGAACAACTAGCAACTGAACTGAGATTGGTATACTTGGGCGTTCGGAGAGCGGCGCGAGCAATTGGAGTCCCGGCGACTGGAACCAAGCGCCGTTCGGACTTCGTAGCAAGATGTGCGGCGGCGAGTGCGGTTTCCGAACCGCGATGGCCATTCAGGGCCTTGTTGCTGCTGCGTTTAAGAATCGCTTCATCGGCTGTAGCGTCTTAACTGGAACCCCCGAATGAATGCGTGCGACTCCGCGCGGCGGGGTTGCAAGAGAATTCATCGGATTTGTGGCCGGAGACTGCGCGGGTTCGCGCGGCACTCCGGAAGGAAAGCTGGGAGAGTATCAACGTGAGAATCAGGGACATGCAGGCGGCAGCGGCGATTGTGCTGCTTTTGATCAGCGGAAACATGCAACCGGCACTGGCGCAGACGGCAGTTGCGCCAAGTGCGCTCGGCCCAGCAGACGAATCCAACGGCGCCAGCCACGCAGCCGGCGACGGGGGCCGACCAGAATAACTCTGCCTCCTGTTCCGGCGCCGAAGCTGACCGAGCCGCTTTATTTGCGCGATACGGGAACGGACTACACGCACCTGCACCCATTCTTCCCAAATCCTCTTAAGCTCTACACGCCAATCAATGTTCCGCGCGCCGCGGCTAGGGAACACGCCGCGACTGGATTCGCTGTTGCGCGATGGGAAGATCTATCTGAGCTTTCCGATGCGGTGCTGCTGGCGCTGGAGAACAACTTCGACATCGCGATTGCGCGCATCAACCTGGACATTGCGGATACCGACATTCTGCGGGCGAAAGCGGGTGCGGGGTTGCGTGGTGTTTCCACCGGCCTGGTGACAGATACGCTGGGCGGATCTGGCACGACGGTAACCGGCGGCGGTGGCCCGGGCGGCACGTCCGGCGGCGCGGGCGGCGGCGGCGCGGGCGCCAATGGACTGGTGCTGAGCACCAATGGCGGCGGGCCCGCATCCGGAGAACCTGGACCCGTCGCTGACGGGAACGATGCAGTACGAATCGTTGAACCAGCAGCAGTCGAACCTGTTGTTCAGCGGCGGTTTGCCGAGTCTGTACACGGACACGTCGACGTACAACTTCGGCTATCAGCAGGGATTCTTGACCGGCACGCAGCTTGGGGTGACGTTCAATAACTCGCGGGTGAGCACCAATAATCCTTTCACCGATTACAGCCCGGATATCACCACGACCTTCCGCGCGACTGCGACGCAGCATCTGTTGCAGGGATTTGGCTGGGGAATCAACGGGCGATTCATCGTCCAGGCGAAGAACGACCGCAGAATTACGGACTCGGCGTTCCGACAGCAGTTGCTGTACACGGTGAACCAGATCGAGAACATCTACTGGGGACTGGTGAGCGCGTACGAGGATGAGCAGGCCAAGGAACGCGCGCTGGCCCAGTCGACGCAATTGACCGAGGACAACCGCAGGCAGTTGCAGATTGGAACGCTGGCGCCACTGGATGTGGTGAACTCCGATTCGGCGGTCGCGACGGACAAGCAAGCGCTGGTAGCTTCACGGTCGAACCTGGAGTATCAGCAACTGATTATGAAGCAGGCGATCGCGCGCAACCTGGAAGATCCGGCGCTGACCAATGCCCCGGTAATCCCAACGGACCGGGTGGGGCTGGACCGGCTGCCGGAGGAGGACATGAAGCAGGATGAACTGGTGCAGCAGGCGTACGTCAATAATCCGCAGATTGAGCAAGCCGTGCTGAGCATGAAGAACAACGAGATCACGATCAAGGCGGAAAAGAACGGGATGCTGCCGGTTGTGGATGCGTACGCGTTTTACGGAGCGAGCGCAGCTGGCCGGCGGGCAGAACCCGGGCGCCCTGGATTTCTCAACAGGTAAGACCTATCCGCCGGGAAACTTTCCCGCGATCAGCTATGGCACAGCAGTCGGCAATCTGTTCAACAGCACGGCGCCGGACAAGGGCGTGGGCGTGAACATTACCATTCCGCTGCGCAACCGGGTAGCCCAGGCGGACCAGGCGCGGTCGCAAATGGAGTATCGTCAGGCGCAGATGCGGCTGCAGCAGCTCTACACGCAGATCCGGATCTCGGTGATCAATGCGCAGTATGCGTTGACCAATGACCGCGCGCAGGTAAGGCGGCCCAGGCAGGGCGCGATTATGCGGCGCAGTCGCTGGACGCGGAGCAGAAGAAGTACAAGCTGGGGGCCTCCACCTCGGCCAACGTGCTGCAGCAGCAGCGCAATATGGCGGGCGCAGAGAACACATTGATCTCCGCAACCGCGGCGTATGCCAAGGACCGCGCGGCGCTGCGGCAACTGACTTCGACCACGCTGGATGCTTACGGCATCAGCATTACGGATGCGGCGACCGGTGTGGTGACTACGGCGCCGGTGATTCCAGGACTGACCGCGCCGACCTCACCGGCTCCGGTCAAGCCCATTTCGGTTGGACCTCCGCCGTCGCAGTAGGCAGCACCGGCAAAACGACGTCAGTGGCGGGAGTCCTTCGCTGCCAGCCCGTTTGGGGGATGAGTTCTGTGCATCTAAGGCCCGAGGGTCACACGCGCGGGCAAGGGATGGAACTTGTGTGGTATTTGCTATTTAGCTGTGGGGACTAGACTTTTCTCCAAGTGTGCTGAAGCGAAGAGAAGTTGCAAGGACCCCGGGGATTTATGAACGAGAAGTGGTGCGGGACGGTAAACGCGGAGCAGACCGACTATGCAAACAATATGGGAGATGGACGGACAAATGCGCTGAGCGGGGCGGCCTCGGCATATTTGCGTTCGGCGATGCATCAGCCGGTCGGGTGGATGGAGTGGGGCGAGGCGGCGTTCGATCGGGCCGCCAAAGAAGACAAGCCGATCTTGCTGGACATTGGCGCAGTGTGGTGCCACTGGTGCCACGTGATGGACCGCGAGTCCTACGAGGACCCAGCGACCGCACAGATCATCAACGAACATTTTATTGCGGTGAAGGTGGACCGCGACGAGCGGCCGGATGTGGATACGCGCTACCAGTCCGCGATTTCGGCGATCAGCGGGCAGGGTGGATGGCCGCTGACTGCATTCCTCACGCCGGACGGCAAGCCGTATTTTGGCGGCACGTATTTTCCGCCGGAAGACCGGCACGGGCGCCCGAGTTTCCAGCGAGTGCTGCTGACCATGGCGGAGGCGTTCGCGAGCCGCCGCGCCGAGGTGGATGAGTCCGCAGCCAGCGTGATGAACGCGATTGAACACAACGAGTCCTTCTCCGGGCGGGCGACCAATCCAGGGCCGGAGCTGGTGGAGAAGATGGCGGAGGCGGTGTTGAAGAACGCGGACCTGCGCCACGGCGGATTCGGTGGGCAGCCGAAGTTTCCCCATTCCAGCGCGCTGGATTTGCTGATCGATGTGGCCTCGCGCGGCGGGTCCGCCAGGGTGAAGCTGAATGGGCAGGGAGCCATGACGGTGGCGGCAGCGGCCAGGGAAACGGTGCTGCAGACGCTGGACAAGATGGCGAAGGGTGGAATCTACGATCACCTGGCTGGCGGGTTCCACCGCTATTCGGTGGACGAACACTGGGTGGTGCCGCACTTCGAAAAGATGTCCTATGACAACAGCGAGCTGCTGAAGAATTACGTGCACGCCTACCAGGCGTTTGGCGAACCGGAGTTCGCGCAGGTGGCCCGGGACATCATGCGCTGGATGGACGAGTGGCTAAGCGACCGCGAACTGGGCGGATTCTACGCGTCGCAGGATGCCGATTTTTCCCTCGACGACGATGGCGATTACTTTACCTGGACCCGCGATGAGGCGGTTGAGGTGCTGACGCCGGACGAACTGGCGCTCGCGGCGGGATATTACGACATCGGCGAGATTGGCGACATGCAGCACAATGTGGCAAAAAACGTGCTGCATGTGAAGTATGGGCTGGACGCGATGGCGCACAAGCTCGGGATGAGCGTGGAACAGGCGCGCGAGCTGCTGCAGACGGCCAGGCGGAAGCTGTACGCAGCGCGGCTGCTGCGTCCTACACCGTATGTGGACAGGACGCTCTACGTGGCATGGAATGCGCTGTGCATTTCGGCCTGCCTGGAGGCCGCGAGGGTGCTGAATGTTCCGGAGGCAAAGGCGTTTGCGCTGAAGTCGCTGGACCGGGTGCTGGGCAAGGCGTGGCATGCTGAGGCCGGACTGGCCCACGTGGTGGCGTACGGCGAGCCGGGAGTGACAGCCCCGCGCGTTGCCGGCGTGCTGGACGACTACGTGTTTCTGGGGCACGCCGCTCTGGATGCGTGGGAGGCAACCGGCGAGTTTCGCTACTACGACGCAGCGGCAGCGCTGACCCACAGCGCATTGACCCGGTTCTACGATGCGGCGGGGGGCGCGTTTTTCGATACGGAGAAACCGGCGGAGGGCGAGCGCAGGCTGGGAGTTCTGGGGGCGCGGCGGAAGCCGTTGCAGGATTCGCCGACACCCGCGGGGAACCCCGTGGCGGCCGCGCTGCTGATGCGCATGGGCGAGTTGAATGGGCGACTCGACTACGCAGAGAAGGCACAGGAGACGCTGGAGACCTTTGCCGGCGTGGTGGAGCACTTTGGCCTCTACGCCGCAACCTATGCGCTGGCATTGCAGCGGTTGGTGCGGGAGCCGGTGCAGGTGTGCGTGGTAGGCGACGACGCGAACGCGCAGGCGCTGGAAGCCGCCGCACTGGCGCGCTATGGGGTAAACAAGAGCGTGGTGCGGTTCGGGCGGGTTGGAACGGGCGCGCTGCCGCCGGTGCTGGAGACGACCCTGCCGCGTCTGCCCAGGGTGAAGGGCAGCTTCGCAGTAGTGTGCAGCGGACACACCTGCCAGCCTCCGGTGCAGACGGTGGATGAACTGACTGCGCTGCTCGCGCGGAGCCTATAGGTCCGTTTTTCCGCGATCAACTTAAGTTCGATTGCGGGCGTATGCTCCTGGGGAAGGTCCAACTACCATGCGTCTTGCAGGCACGCTTATCCTTACACTCGCATTTGATCTCGCCGGCGGCTTTGCCCAGACCGGTCAGGCGAAACCCGACCTGCTCCTCTACCACCCTACCGCTCCGCTCTCCTACGACGTCGCCACCGTCAAGCCGATCGACGCCAGCACCGCCAGCAACATGATCAGGCTGCCCCCCGGCGCCACTCTCAACCCGCTCAGCATCCGCCGTTACATCATGAACGCCTACGGCGCCTCCTACGCCGCGCAGATCGTCGGCGGGCCGGACTGGCTCGACAAGGACGCCTACAACATCAACGGCAAGGCCCCCGACGATGTCGAAGCCGCGATGCAGAAGATGACCTACGCGGACCGTCTCAGCGAGAACCGCGCCATGCAGCAGGCTCTGCTCGCCGACCGCTTCCACCTCAAGGCCCACTTTGAGACCCGCGTCCTGCCCGTCTACGAGCTCGTGCCCGCCAAAGGCGGCCTCAAAGTCGCCGAGGTTCCCGCGCCGCCGGAGCGCAAGCCCGGCGATCCGCCGCCGCTTCCACCGCATCCCGGCGCCCCACCCCCTCCGGGCTCTTCGATGACCATGATGAACAGCAACGGCCTCCGCGCCTTCAGCGCAAGCGGGATCAGAATGCAGTCGCTGGCCCGTACCATCAGCTTCTCCGGCGCCACCGAAACGGGCGACCGTCCCATCGTCGACCACACCGGCTTTACCGGCTACTTCGACGTCAAAGACCTCGAATGGGCGCCACTTGGCGATGCCAGCGCCACCAGCGCACCCGATGCCCCCTCGCTCACCGGTGCGCTCGAGAAGACCCTCGGTATCAGGCTGGTTCCCGCCAAAGACCCCATCGAGGTGCTCGTTATCGACTCGATCGACCGCCCAACAGAGAACTGAATCTTCGGTCGAGTGCAGGAGTCGCAACTACTCACTGACCAGTGAGGGGCTGCTGCGCGGGCGGGGCGGTGGGGTCGGCGTGGTGCATGATGAGCATGTTGGCCGGGTCCGTGCCCAGCGGGATCTCGTTTTCCTCAAAGGCCTGCAGGATGCGGCGGCGCAGCTCGCGCAGGATTCCATCTTTTTGATTGATGCGAACCCGGATGCTGACCGGGTAGCTAACAACGCGGCCGGAGATTGCCTCTACACCGGGAACGTCCGGATCGGCGACAGCAACGTCCTTGAACGCGGGGTCGTTGCGCACCGCGAGGGCGGTGCTGCGAAGCACCCTGAGAACTTTGTCCGGGTCGGCGGTGGCGTCCACGGTGACCGTGAGCGTGGCCACCGCGAAGTCGCGGGAGAGATTGGAGACGGTGGCGATCTGCGAGTTGGGGATGAAGTAGAGAGTGCCATCGCCGTCACGCAGCTTGGTCAGGCGGAGCGTAAGGTCTTCGACTGTGCCGGTCAGCGAGGCAAGCTTGACGGTGTCGCCGACGTTGTACTGGTTTTCGACCAGGATAAAGATGCCGTTGAGCATGTCCTTGAACAGCGACTGCGCGCCCAGGCCGATGCCGACGCCGACCACGCCGGCGGAAGCCAGCAGCGACGTAGTCGGGATGCCCAGCATGGACAGGACGTGGAGCAGGACGACGAATCCGATCAGTGCGTAACCCGTGGCGCGGAGGACGGCGGCCAGGGTACGTATCTCAGAGGAGCGCTGGGGGTTGGTGGCCGCATGGTGGTCGGCCAGCTTGTGCATGCGGCGGACGAAGAAGCTGAGGATACGTGCGAGGATGAACGCGATGACGAGGATGACAACCAGCTTTGGTAGGTCGGCATGGATAAAGGCAAGCGCGTCGCGGTGCCAGTGATGCAGGACGTCAGCGAAGGTTGTATCGACCTGGGTGAGGTCATCTTGCGGAGCAAGGGTGAAAAGGAACATGATGGAAAAGTCTCCGTAGCTTTGGTTCGGCCCTGGGTTGTGGATCACAACAAGTATCTCGCGATCCTCATACTTGGATGCGGAGATTCGAGTAGCTGCAGGGGGTAGCCAGGGCGAGACGGCACGCGTCTGCACGTGTCTTTTCGGTACAGTTTTCGTCAGGGGCACGTGCGGCACAGGCATACCAGGCCGGATGCACACTGGCGAACGTCGAAGGAGGCTGGAAATGAGGATTCTTCGGAGAGTTGGGATGTGGGCGGCGGCCGGCGGGTTGATGCTGGTTCTGGGAAACACCGGCTGGGCCCAGACAAGCGGAAGCGGGAATGGCTCCGGAAATGGCTCCGGAAATGGCTCCGCAAGCGGATCCGGAAGCGGAGGCGGAGCCCTGCACGGCGGTCCCTCAGGTCTGCAATTACCAACCCAGCCCTCGGGGCCGGACGTGGACCTGCCCCCGCAGATCACCCAGGAACAGACGAAATTGCGCAACGCGGACCGGCAAAAGCAACTGGTGGAAGATACGGAAAAACTGCTGGCCTTGGCGAATGAGTTGAAGGCGGATGTGGACAAGACCAACAAGGACACGCTCTCGCTCGACGTTGTCAAAAAGGCGGACGAGATTGAGAAGCTGGCCCACAGCGTGAAAGAGAAGATGAAGAATGCGACGTAGCAGTCGCTTCCGGTTTCGCGCCCGGGGCTGAAGGCTTGTGCTACGAGGAGCAAGGATGAGACTTTGCGGGTTGGTTCTGGCAATCGCGTTCGGGTGTTCTGCGGGATTGGCGCAGGATGGCGGCATTACGGTGTGGAAGAACGGGATGCCTCCAGGCGGAATCAAAGAGCGGGCCGACTTTGGCGACCACCTGCTGGAGATCTCACATCGCGAAGCCGACGGCCGTGCCGAACTGCACAAGGTGAAGGCCGATGTGATCGTGATTCAGACCGGAACGGCGACGCTGGTAACGGGCGGCGAGGTCATTGACCCGAAGGAGACCGGACCAAACGAAATCCAGGGCTCGGGGATCAAGGGCGGCGTGAAACATGAGGTCGGCCCGGGGGACATCATCGAGATTCCCGCTGGCGTTCCACACCAGTTTTTCCTCGCGCCCGGAACCCAGATCACCTACCTGGTGGTAAAGGTCGTCAAGCACTAGTGTGGTGTCTCTGAAGTTTGTTCCCGAATTGAATTGTCATCCTGAGCGCAGATTGGCGCGCGTTTGCGCCAATCGGAGTCGAAGGACCTGAGGTCGAAACCTTGACTTATGCAATCAACTTCAGAGACACCACACTAGAGCAGGAGCGAATCGCAGAGCCCACGGAGAAGGCGCATTTTGTCGTGCTGGGCTATGGCCCGCGGCCCCAGGTGCTGGCTCCGGAAGAACTGCGCGAGCGTGTGCGTGCCGACCGGGTCGCCGCAGCCGAAATGGTTTGAGGATTTCAAGCAGCGTTGGGGGTAGAATCTTGACGGCAGCAGAGAACGGGCTGTCGAGAGGCAAGCATGGCGCGGCGCAATGGATCGAGCGTTGAGGTGCGGAGGGCGGCGGCCGGCATTGCAGCCGACGCCGCCGGTGGAGAAGTCGTCGGCACAGCAATGAGCCGCGAGCAGTTGGTGGAGTTCTATCGGCTGATGTACCTTTCTCGGCGGACCGACGATCGCGAGATTGTGCTGAAGCGGCAGCAGAAGATCTTCTTCCAGATCTCCTGCGCGGGCCATGAGGCGCTGCTGGTGGCCGCCGGAATGGCTTTGCGCCCCGGCTACGACTGGTTCTTCCCCTACTACCGCGACCGCGCTATCTGCCTGGCGCTGGGCAACACCGTCGAGGACCAGCTACTGCAGGCGGTAGGCGCGGCGGACGATCCGGCCAGTGGCGGCCGCCAGATGCCCTCGCACTGGTCCAGCACCAGGCTGCATATCGTCACGCCGAGTTCGGCGACTGCGACCCAGTGTCTGCATGCGGTGGGCTGCGCGGAGGCGGGACGGTTCTATGCGCGGCACCCGGCGGCTGCCGGCCCCAGGCCCGCGGGCGGATGGGGCGACTACCGCGACTTCAAAAACGTTTCCTTCCACGGCGACGAGGTGGTCTACGTCTCCATCGGCGAAGGCTCGACCAGCCAGGGCGAGTTCTGGGAGTCGCTGAACACCGCCAGCAACGGCAAACTGCCCGTCGTCTACGTGGTGGAGGACAACGAGTACGCCATCTCCACGCCGGTCGAGGTGAATACGCCCGGCGGAAACATCTCGCGGCTGATCGCGAACTTCCCCAACTTCCACTTCGCCGAAATCGACGGTACTGACCCGCAGGCCTGCTACGCAGCGATGACCGAAGCCGTGGCGTACGCGCGCGCGGGACATGGGCCGGCGCTGGTTCACGGGCACGTCGTCCGCCCGTACTCGCATTCCCTCAGCGACGACGAGCGCCAATACCGCAGCGAGGAAGAGGTGCAGGCAGAGAACGCCCGCGACCCCATCGCCCGCATGCAGATGTGGCTGCTGCGCGAGGGCGTCCTGGACGCCGAGGGCATCAACCGGCTGGAGCGCAAGGTGGACGACGAGGTCCAGCGCGCGGCCGATCGCGCCCTGCAGGCAGTGCTGCCCAGCGCCAGGCCGGAGGCGATTCTGCTGCATCAGTACTCCGAGGACCTGAAGCCCACCGACCCCCGCTTCGCCACGCAGCCGGAGACCACTGCCGACGCCAGCGAGCGCACCATGGCCGAGTTGATCAATCTCTGCCTGAAGGACGAGATGCGCCGCAACGAGCGCGTCGTCGTCTTCGGCGAGGACGTGGCCGACGCGACGCGCGATGAGGCACTGCGTGCAGGAAAGATCAAGGGCAAGGGCGGCGTCTTCAAACTCACCGCCGGCTTGCAGACGGAGTTTGGATCGGACCGCTGCTGGAATTCGCCCCTCGCCGAGGCCAACATTATGGGCCGCGCCATCGGCATGGCTGTGCGCGGAATGAAGCCCGTAGTCGAGATCCAGTTCTTCGACTACATCTGGCCGGCCATGCACCAGATGCGCAATGAGCTGTCGACCATCCGCTGGCGGTCCAACGGCACGTGGTCCTGCCCGGTCGTCGTCCGTGTGCCCATCGGCGGCTACCTCACTGGTGGGTCCATCTATCATTCGCAATCGGGCGAGAGCATCTTCACCCACACGCCCGGCGTCCGCGTCGTTATGCCATCGAACGCGCTGGACGCGCTGGGCCTGCTGCGTACCGCCATCCGCTGCGACGATCCGGTCTTGTTCCTGGAGCACAAGCGGCTCTACCGCGAGACGTTTGGCCGTGGCGCGTATCCCGGACCGGAGTATGCGATTCCATTCGCAAAGGCGAAGATCGTGCGCCCCGGCAAGGACCTGACCGTGATCACCTACGGCGCATTGGTTCCGCGCGGTCTGCAGGCGGCGGAGAAGCTGCACCGCGAGACCGGCGTCGATGTCGAACTGATCGATCTGCGCACGCTCAGCCCGTACGACTGGGAGACCATTGCCGAGTCGGTCAAGAAGACCAGCAAGGTCATCGTCGCGCACGAGGACATGCTCAGCTGGGGCTACGGCGCGGAAATCGCCGCACGCATCGGCGAGGAACTCTTCGACTCACTCGACGCCCCCGTCCGCCGCGTCGCCAGCATGGACACCTTCGTTGCCTACCAGCCCCTGCTGGAGGACGTCATCCTCCCCCAGCCCCAGGACCTGTACCGCGCCATGCTGGAGCTAGCCAAATACTGATGCGTCTGTCTCGTCCAGTTTGGTCGGCCATGCGGTAAAGCGCTGAAAGCGCGCAATATACCAGCCTGGGCCGAAGGCCCAGGTATGTGAGGCCGGATGCGATGAGGGAAGGCCCGACACATATCGCTCGCTAAATACCGTCGCGGAATCCACTCCAGGACCCGGAACGGGCAATCTAAAGACGGAACTTGCCGGCAACAGGACATTGCGGGCGGTTCAGAAGATCATCCAGCTTGCCAACTGAGAGGGCGAGGGCCTGGGGGATCGGAGAGACGTGCAGAGCATAAATGTTCCCATTTGAGTGCAAAGTATTGCGGTGGGAGAGAGCTTCGATAAAAGCAGCCTGTGTATTTGCTGGGTTCACCGCATGGTGGGTTGGCAGATTGATTGCTCGGCATGGACCGAAACCGAGCAAATCCGATCCAACCAGACTCTCAATACGATCTGCGCCCCCATCCCAGCAATTCCCAGGAGAATGCCATGTTCACACGCACACAACGCATGATCGGTTCCGGCCTTCTCGCCGCCGCGGGTTTCGTCTGCTTCAGCCACGCAGCGCGCGCCACCACGCTCACCGAGACATTCACCCTTCCGACGCCGCAGTCGCCAAATACGGCCTACGCATCATCGCTCTTTCCTGAATTCAATCCGGCGCTGGGAACGCTGACTTCGGTCTCCGTCAGCATCAGCGGATCGATCGGTGGCACTAGCGCAAGTTTTGTTGGGTTCGCCACCTTCTTTGAAACACCCACGACCAGCGGCTTCGTTAATTTCTCTCCGCCGAACGCCAATGCTGAAACGGGCGCCAATGCTTTTACGGATAGTTTCTCCGACTCCAACCCCTCGGACCTTGCGAGCTTCACTGGCACCGGAACCGCGAGCATTGACGATTATGTGCAAGATCTATCCGGGCCCGCAGCCGGCGCGACCTTTACTCCGGGAAGCACCCTGATCTACAACTACACCCCCGGCGTCGTCGCGCCTACTCCTGAGCCAGCTTCGCTGGCACTGCTGCTCACCGGGCTGGCCGGGCTTCCCGCCCTTCGCCGGCGAACTCAAGGCGCGCGTTAATCTCGCCTGGGCAACACCCCAGGTCAATCTAGCCTGGGCAACGCCCCAGATCCACCCACAAACCCCAGCGGGCTGAAGGCCCGCGTTATTCTAGCCTTGGGCAGCGCCCCAGGTTGCCGGCCACAAATGTTAGCGGGCTGAAGGCCCGCGTTAGAAGTCCACCACTGGAACCCGCGCGCAATCCACCCACAATCTCGACTTTGCCACCCAACTTTGTGCATCGTATCCTCATCACCATTCCCCGAACCAAAGGAGCGACCAAATGGCAAAACTGGCGATTTGGGTGATGTTGAAGGCGAAGCCGGGCAAGGAAGCAGACGTTGAGGCGTTCCTGAAGCAGGGCGCGGTGATGGCCAAGGACGAGCCGAAAACCGTCAACTGGTACGGCGTCAAGGTCGCCCCAGGCATGTATGGCGTCTTCGACACCTTCGACGACGAGGCGGGCCGCGAAGCGCACCTGAGCGGCGAGATCGCCAAGGCGCTCATGGCCAATGCCGCCGACCTGTTCGCGAACGCCGCCGAATTGCGCATCGAGAAAATGGAAATCCTCGCAGACAAGTGACCGCGATCACTTACGGCACTCGCAATGCCCGATAGAGCTGGAGACAAGCTTGGGATTCCAGGAGCGCGGCTGTGTGTCTGGCCCCCGTGACTGCGTGCCTGGCCCTGTGGATCGGCAAGGATTTTGAGCTAAGTCACTCATTCCAGATATCATGGGAAATAAACGACCTGGAATGAGCTGCTTACCAAAATGGCAAATCGCTAACTAGCTTGAAATGTTGATCTTAGCGATTTGGGATAGGGGGGGTAGGGGGGGTGCCCCGCCCGTCAATCCCGCTGCTTCTGGACGGCGGCGAAAACCCGCATCAGGTTGCCGCCCAGAATCTTCCGCAGGTCCTCGGCAGAATAGCCGCGGGCGAGCAGCGCAGCAGTGATCTTGGGCAGGTCGGCGGCGGAGTCGATCCCTTCCGGCAGCGACGACATGCCGTCGAAGTCCGAGCCGATGCCGACGGCATCGATCCCCGCGACCTGGACGATGTGGTCGAAGTGGTCGATCAGCGATTCGAAGGGCGGGCGGGGCAGGCGCGCCGCGAAGTCGCGGTCGATCTGGTTGGACACGTGGAAGGGCACGGGCTCGCCGCGGGCGGCATATTCGGCAGCGAGTGCGTCGTGCGCGGCAGAGCGTTCCGCCCGGATGGCGAGGACGGCGCGGCGGTAGTTCTCGTCGATGAACGCTGAGTAGAAATTGACCATCACGGCGCCGCCGTTGGCCGCGATGGCGCGGAGTTGATCGTCGGTAAGGTTGCGCGGCGAATTCGTGAGCGCTCGGGCGGCGGAGTGCGAAGCGAGAACCGGGGAACGCGTCACGGCGAGAACGTCGGCAAGCGTCTTGTCGGAGACGTGAGAGACGTCGATCATCATGCCCAGGCGATTCATCTCGGCAATCACCTCGCGGCCGAAAGGAGTGAGGCCGTTGTGGTGGGAAACGCCGGGATCGTCCAGATCGCCGGAGGAGTCGGCCCAGTCGTTGGAGTTGGCCCAGGTCAGCGTCATGTAGCGGACGCCGAGGGCGTAATAGTTGCGCAGCAGGGCAAGCGAGTTCTCAATGGCGTGGCCGCCCTCGATGCCCATAAGAACGGCGAACTTGCCGGCGGCGCGCGCGCCAAGAATATCGGCCGGCGAGGTGCACAGAGCGAGGCTGTCGGAGTGCCGGCGAACTTGCTCCAGGACGCCTTCGATCAGTGCGCAGGGTCCGCTGCGCGAAGCGGCCCGCGCCAGGCCGTGGGTTCCGGCCAGATGGCGAAGAACTCGGCGGCGAGGTTGCCCTGGCGGGCGCTGTCCGAGGTTCAGCATGCCGCCGGCGAGCGGCGCGGCGAAGTCCCAGGCCTCGTCGACAAAGCGCTGCGGAGTGTCGGCGTGGCAGTCGATCACGAGGGCGGAGGCGTGGATTTGAGTGGGGTCCTGCGGGCTGGCGGAAAACATCGTCATTTTCTTCAGGTTGTTGCAGCATTCAGTGTAGCTGGTTGCCTGGAATCGGGAGCTTGACTCGAACGGGGAAGAGCAGCGCGCGAGCAACCCTGAGGACGAACTGAAGGCTCCTATGGAACAGAGGTGCTGTATGAGACAAGAACTGGATTCGAACAAAACGTGCGGCACGGCCTTCGCATGGCAGCGGTCGAGAATAAGGTTGGTATCCAGAAATCTGAGCGGGCAAGACCGAAGAGCAGAAGATCGATCAGGTGGCGATGAAGGCTGCCAAGCGCGCGCAGAACCGGATTCTCGCACAACGAGGAGAACATACCCGGAAGCACGATCTTCTCGAAGTAGCGCGCAAGCGGATGGCCCCACTTGCTGAGATGTGGGGCCATTTTCCCGCTCGGCGGCGGAAACGGTCGCGATCGATTCGTGTGTGTGCTGGAATTCTTTACAATCGTTAGATATGTCAGACCCAGCACGAAGCGCAAGTGAAGCGCAGCAGCGGTATAACCCGGCGGAAATTGAACCGAAGTGGCAGGCGCGGTGGGACGCGGACGAGCAGTTATATGCGGCGGAGGCGCACGATGCGGGCAAACCCAAGTTCTATTGCCTGGAGATGCTGCCGTATCCCAGCGGCCAGTTGCACATGGGTCATGTGCGGAACTACTGCGATTGGCGATGCGCTGGCCCGGTTTATGTGGATGCGCGGATATAACGTGCTGCATCCGATGGGCTGGGACGCGTTCGGGCTGCCTGCGGAGAATGCTGCGCTGAAGAACAACACGCCGCCGGCGGAGTGGACGCTGGCGAATATCGCCGCGATGCGGCGGCAGATGCGGCGCATGGGACTGAGTTACGACTGGGCCACAGAAGTGACCACGTGCCTGCCCGATTACTACCGCTGGAACCAGTGGTTCTTCCTGAAGATGTACGAGCGGGGGCTGGCGTACCGCAAGAAGAGCAAGGTGAACTGGTGTCCGGAGTGCCAGACGGTGCTGGCGAATGAGCAGGTGATCGACGGCAGGTGCTGGCGGCACGAAGACACGCTGGTGGAGCAGCGCGATCTGACGCAGTGGTTCCTGCGGATTACGCAGTATGCGGATGAACTGCTGAGCGGACTGGACACGCTGGAGGGATGGCCGGAGAAGGTCCGGACGATGCAGCGGAATTGGATTGGCCGGAGCGAAGGGACGCTGGTGGATTTTGCTGTAGATGGTGCTGCGGAAAAGATCACGGTCTTCACGACCCGGGTGGATACGATCTTTGGGGCGACCAGCGTGCAGCTTGCGCCGGAGCATCCGGTGGCGAAGAGCTTTGCGGCGTGCGATGCCGTGCTGGCCGGGCAGATTGAGGAGATGTTGGCGCAGCAGAAGGCTGCGCGCGAGGCGGGCGACGTGGGCGCGATTGAAAAGCACGGCGTTGCGACCGGGCGATTTGCCATCAATCCGTACAACGGCGAGCGGGTGCCGATCTGGGTTGCGAATTACATCCTGGCGGACTACGGAACGGGCGCGATTATGAGCGTGCCGGCGCACGATGAGCGGGATTTCGAGTTTGCCGTGAAATATGGGCTTCCCGTGCGCAGGGTGATTGTGCCTCGGGCAGGGGAATTACCGGAGCTGCCTTATACGACGGAAGACGATTCGGTACTGGTGGAGTCCGGCGAGTGGACGGGAGAATCGTGCGTTGCGGCGCAGCAGAAGATGTCTGCGTTTGCGGCGGAGAATGGATTTGGCTCGGCAACGGTTACCTATCGGCTGAAGGACTGGGGAGTGAGCCGGCAGCGATACTGGGGCACGCCGATTCCGATGGTGTATTGCGAGCGCGGACACGCCGGAGTTGAGCCCGGAGGGCCTGCGGTCGAAGCTGGCGGAGTGGTCCCGCTGCCGGAGAGCGCGCTTCCTGTGGTGCTGCCGGCGCAGGTGGAGATTACGCAGCAGGGCGGATCGCCGCTGGGGCGGGTGGCGGATTTTGTGAATACGACCTGCCCGGTGTGCGGCGGCCCGGCGCGGCGCGAGACGGACACGATGGATACGTTCGTCGATTCGAGTTGGTACTTCTACCGCTATACGGATGCCCGAAGAATGCGACCGCGCCGTTTGCCAGCGAGAAGGCGAATTACTGGTTTCCCATTGACCAGTACATCGGCGGGGTTGAGCACGCGATTCTGCACTTGATCTACTCGCGCTTCTGGACGAAGGTGATGCGCGATCTGGGCATGATCCGCAACGATGAGCCGGCGGCGCGGCTGTTTACGCAGGGCATGGTGATCAAGGACGGCGCGAAGATGTCGAAGTCGAAGGGTAACGTGGTGTCGCCCGACGACATGATTGCGCGCTATGGGGCGGACGCGACGCGAATGTATGCGCTGTTCGCGGCGCCGCCGGACCGCGACCTCGATTGGCAGGAGGATGGGGTTGCGGGCATCAGCCGATTCCTCAGTCGCGTGTATCGGTTGACGATGAAGTACAGCGAGTCAGCGGGGCGGCAAGTCAGCAAGCCGGCAAATACCCTGGCACAGACCGCGGCGGCGCAGGCACTGCTCCGCAAGCTGCACCAGACCATCGCGAAGATAACACTGGACTTCAGTGGACGCTGGCACTTCAACACGTGCATCGCGGCGATTATGGAGTTGGTCAACGCGATCGTCGCGCGTGAGGCGGAGATGGATTCCGGAGAAGTACCGGCGGCGGTCGCAGCCGAGGTATTCCGCAACCTGACGCTGATGCTGGCGCCGTTCGCGCCATTTCTGGCGGCGGAATTGTGGGAGGCGATGGGCGGCGAGGGGCCGGTGTTTCGGGTTGCGTGGCCGGCCGCGGACGCGGAACTGGCGCGGGAGAACGAGATTGAGATTCCGGTGCAGGTGAACGGCAAGTTGGTGTGTGTGGTCAAGGTGCCTGCCGATAGCGACGAGGCGACGATCCGCGAGGCGGCGCTGGCGCACGAGAAGGTGGCGGCGCGGATTGCGGGCAAGACAGTGGCGAAGGTGATCGTGGTCCCGGGCAAGCTTGTGAATATTGTGGTGAGGTAGTGGAAACGCAGAATAGGGCCGGAACAGTTCGCGGGACGCAGTCGTTTGTGCATACCCTGTCGGCGTGCTGGCACCGGCCTTCGCTGACTGCGCTGGAGGTGGCTGTGGCGCTGGGTGTTTGGCGCGCCGGCGGCGGCGCTGATTGCTTACGAAGCGCTTCGTGTGCTGCGCGAGACGCCGGTGGATGTTAGGGCGCTAACGCAGATGTCGCTGCTGAATCCCGCCGATACCGCTGCCACACTGGCGCAGGCGGCGACCACACTGGTACCTCCTCTGCTGCACGTTGCGGAGTGGCTGGCCCCATTGCTGCTGGTGGCTTGGGCGGTTGTCTCTTCGTTTGGCCGTACCGTGATGCTGCGCCATGTCGACGCGCGGCTGCACGCGCGGCCAATGACGCTGATAGTGTTGCAGGCGGCGCGGATGGCCGCGCTGGTGGTCTCCTTTGCGGCGTGGTTTCTATGCTTGCGCGTCGGCCGGAAGAGTCACGGTGAACGCGCCGATTGCGGCAGGGCAGGAGCCGAACCTGGTGCTGTACTTTGCACTTGCGATCATAATTACGCTGGGCATGTTTGCTCTGTGGGCGGCGGCGAGTTCGGCGCTGTCGATGGCGCCGCTGCTGGCAATGCTGCGCAATGTTGGCGCGCGCGCTAGCCTGGCGCAGGCGTTTCAGCTTGGGCCGGTACGGTCGAAGCTGGTCGAGATCAACCTGGTAATGGGCATCGTGAGGATCATGCTGATTGTGCTGGCGATGGCGCTATCAGCATGTCCGCTGCCCTTCCAGAGCGTGGCGACGCCGGAGTTCATGACTTGGTGGTATGTGTTTGTAACGATTCTGTATCTGATTGCGGCGGACCTGTTCCACGTGGTGCAACTGATGTCGTACCTGGAGATGTGGAAAGCGTACGACGACAGTGATTCGAACTAGAGGCCGGAGGCTTGAACTGCCGCTTCGATCCAGCGCAATAGCAGGTGCGGCGCGCAACCCAGCAGCACTACAGCAGCGGCGAGCACAGCCACAAGGATCTGGCTGAGAACCGGGGATTCAAATCTCGCTGCATCGGGAGCAAGAGGCGCAACGTACATGTACTTGAGGACTTTCAGGTAGTAATAGAGCGACACGGCGCTCATGGCGATGGCCAGAACAACCAGCCAGATGAGGCTCTTCGATGCTTCCAGCACGGTTACAAACAGGTAGAACTTGCCGAAGAATCCGGCGAGTGGGGGAATTCCGGCCAGCGAGAGAATGAAGATGGCCAGACCGAAGGAGAGCACGGGAGCTTGCCTGGCGATCCCATTGAAGGTGGAGAGTTGGTCGCTGCCCTTTTGCTCCTCCACAACGGCGATCACGGCAAAAGCACCGATGGTCGCGAGCGCATAGGTGACGACGTAATAGAGGAGCGCGGCGAGACTCTGCTGAGTATGGGCGACGATTGCGAGCAGCATGTAGCCGGCGTGCGCGATGGCGGAGTAGGCAAGCAAGCGGCGCAAACTGCTCTGGGTAATGGCGACCAGGTTGCCCAGCAACATGGATGCAACGGCCATCAGGGCCAGCACCGGAACCCAGCCGCGGACAAGATGCGGTAATGCGGCGGTGCCTTCCGCGCCGGCAAATCCCAGGGCCGCTAACTGGAAAAAGATGAAGAAGCTGGCGACCTTGGAGCCGGATGCGATGAATGCAGCGCTGGGCGCGGGCGCTCCCTGGTATACGTCCGGCGCCCAGAAATGGAACGGCGCGGCGGCGACCTTGAAGCCAAGGCCGATGGCGGTAGTGACGATGGCGATGCACCAGCAGCGGGTTGAGGGATGGACCGTGAATGGCGCCGGCGATGGCGGTTAGGTTCGTGGAATTGGAGAGGCCGTAGAGCAGGCTGAATCCGAACAGCAGAAACGCGGCCGACATTCCGCCGAAGAGGAAATACTTCAGTGCGGCTTCCCAGGATTGCAAGCTGCGTTTGCTGAAGGCCGCGAGAATGTAGAGCGACAGGCTCAGCAGTTCCAGCGAGATGAAAATAATCAGGAGATCCTGCGATGCGACGAGAAACATCATTCCCGTAGTTGCGACCAGGACGAGCAGGACGAACTCGCCGACGTGCCCGGTGAATCTAGAGTCGACAGACAGTAGGAGGATAAAGATTGTGAGGACGAGGACTGCAATCTGGACCAGTTGCGTAAGCGGACTGGCTATCAGCGTTCCGTCGAGGAGATTCGCCTGTATCGGAGCCAGCAGAAGCCGCAGGATTGCGCCGGCGCAGCCAAGCGAGCCGAGTGAGGCAGCGACGGCGAAGCGGAGGCGAGTTGCCTGCTTTCGCAAAACGAGAAGATCGATGGCGACCGCGATGAGTGCCGCAGCGACGAGAATGATTTCAGGCCAGGCGAGTTGCAGCAACTGGGCGTAATCGATTTGCGCATGGTTGATTGCGATCATTGCCAACTCCCTTTGCGCAAGCCGTCAAACAACGGAGAATTCAAGGCAGGAACGATGATGTTCAGCAGCAACTGGGGATAGACGCCGACCAGCACGCTGGCGCCGATGAGGATGACTGCGCCAAGGCGTTCGGGCAGTGAGATCGGCGGCAGCGGATGGTCGGGAGCGGTAGGTTCGCTGCGGGAGTCCGCGAAGAACGCCTTCTGCATGGCGCGCCAGACGTAGACGACACCGATGACAATTCCGATTCCCACGCAAACCGCGAGGGCTGGGAACGCATGCCAGGCGCCGAGGACGATCATCAACTCCGCGACAAACCCGCTGAAGCCGGGGAGGCCCATGCTGGCCATTCCCGCGATGACAAACGTGACGGCGGCGAACGGGATGACGTGGTTGAGGTTCATCGGGCCGAGGGCGGCAAGCTCGCGTGTGTGGGTGCGCGCGTAGACCATGCGGCCGACGACAGCGAAGAGTAGCCCGGCGAGAATTCCGTGGGAGAACATCTGGAAGACCGCACCGGAAAGGCCGATCTGGTTCAGCGTCATCAGGCCCAGCAGGATAAAGCCCATGTGGCTGACGCTGGAGTAGCCGATGACGAATTTGAAGTCCTTTTGCACCAGCGCGACCAGTGCGCCATAGAAGATCCCGATGACCGCGAGCAGGGCGAAGACGTCGCGCCAGGAGCCGAGGCCGAGCACATGGTGGCTCCACGGCGTGACCAGGCCCAGCGGGAAAAGGGTCATGGCGACGCGCAGGCAACCGTAGGCGCCAAGCTTCATCACCACACCGGCGAGCAGCATGGAAGCGGCCGTGGGCGCGGCGACGTGGCCGGTGGGAGCCCAGGTGTGAAAGGGCCACAGGCCGGCGAGGATGGCGAACCCGACGAAGACCAAGGGGAACGCAAGCATCTGGAAGTGCGGCGAGAACGGGTAACCCGCGAGGTCGCCAAGGGACGTAGATTGCGAGCCGGCGACGACGTATGCGGCGATGAGGCCGACCAGAACCATCGCGGAGCCGACGAAGGAGTAGAGCACCAGCTTCATCGCGCCGTACTCGCGCCGTGTGGAGCCCCAGATAGCGATCAGGAAATACTTGGGGATGATGACGATCTCGTAGAAGACGAAGAGAAGGAACAAGTCGTAGCTGAGAAATACGCCGTAGACGGCGCCGATGAGCAGCAGGTAGAAGGCGAAGAATTCCTTGGTGCGATGTTCGACGTCCCAGGAAAAGAGAATGCCGGTAATGGCGACGATGCCGGTGAGCAGAATGAGGTAAAGGCTGATGCCGTCCGCGGCAAGGTGATAATGGATGCCGAGGGTGGGAATCCATGGCACGTCGGTGACGGTCAGCATCTCTCCGGTGCGGTGGTTCACGAAGGCCGTCAGCGCGATGGCGAATCCGGCGACCGCTGTGAGCAGCGCGAGGATGCGCGCCGCGGTCACGCTGCCTTTGGGCAGCAGGAACATCGCGGCAGCACCGAGAAACGAGATGTAGATCGTCCAAGCAAGCATAATTTCAAAGCACCACTTCAAAAAGACTTACCAATCAGAACTTGAGTTGTTGCACCATCTGGATCACCGTACTGTTGACGGCTCCGAGAATGAGTTGCGGGTAAAGGCCCAGCACGAACATGAGGCCAATGCGCGGGGACTAGAGCAATGCGTTCGCCGGCGGTGAGGTCGGGGAAAGCGGCCCATTTCGTATTGAGCGGGCCGGAGAAAACGCGCTGGATAAGAGTCAAGGATAAAAAGCGCGGTCATCAGCAGGCCGAGGACTGAGATCGAAGTGGCCCAGGAGATGAGCGGGAAGGAGCCCTTGAAGATGAGGAACTCGCCGATAAAGCCGTTGAGGCCAGGAAGGCCGAGCGACGAGAAGAGGGCAATGCCCATGAGGCCGGCAAAGACAGGCGCGACCTTGCGCAGGCCGCCGAAATCGTCGAGGCCGCGGAGGCCGACGCTGCGTTTTTCCAGCAGAGCGACAAACCAGAAGATGGTGCCTGCAGTCAGCCCGTGGTTGAACATCTGCAGCAAGACACCGTTCATGGCAGCATATTTTTCAGTGGTCAGGCCGGCGTCAGCGCCGGTGAATTTTGCCACCGCAAAGATCGCGAGCAGGCAGTAGCCGAGGTGATTGACGGAGGAGTAGGCGAAGATGCGCTTCAGATCTGTCTGAGCATACGCGGCGTAGGCGGAGAGTACGATGGTCGCGACCGCGAGCCAGAGCAGCGGAGTGAGAACCACCTGCATCTGCGGGAAGAAGATGGGGAGTAGGATGCGCAGGAATCCGTAGACGCCCATCTTCGACATTGCACCGGTGAGCAGGATGGTGGTTCCGGTGGGAGCTTCGGCGTAGGCAGCGGGCAGCCAGGTGTGGAATGGGACAAGCGGCACCTTGACGGCAAGGCCCAGGAACGCGCCGGCGAAGAGGATGAGTGCGACGTGTTGCGGGGTAAAGCGGTGCCAGGCCAGCTTGTCGACGACGGCGGGCATCAGTTGGCCGTTCTGGGCGAGCGCGGCGAGTTGAGCGAAGTCGAAGGTGTGGGTGGCGAGGAATAGCGCCAGAAAGGTCAGCAGCATGGCGATGCTACCGACCATGGTGTAGACGAGGAATTGCGTGGCTGCCTTAGTGCGCGCGCGGTCCGCCCCAGAGCTTGATGAGGAAGAATGCGGGGATCAGGCTGAGTTCCCAGAAGAGAAAGAAGTGAAAGAAATTCTGTGCGGTGAAGGTCCCGAAGAGGCACGCCTGGAGGAGCAGAATGAGCGCGTAGTAAAGCGGCACGCGTTGCTGAATCTGCGAAGAGGCGGCTATGCCGATGGGAACCACGATGGCGGCTGAGGAGCAGCATCAGGAGACCGAGGCCATCGATGCCGAGGTGGTAATCGACTTTGAGGGCCGCAAGCGTAATCCAAGGATGGGTTTCCTGGAACTGGAGTGCGCCGGAGGCTGCGTCGAAGTGAAGCCAGAGAATGAGAGTGAGCGCGAGCGCGGCAAAACTGAATGCGAAGGCGGCCGCACGGGCCAGGTTCTTGCCGAGGGCGAGGATGACAAGCGCGCCGACAACGGGCAGTACAGTGAGGAGCGTCAGCATCGGAAAAGTGCTCATGCTTTTGCTCCCCACAGCAGGAAGATCACCAGGGCAACCAGCGCGCAGACCGATCATGCGCAGATACGACTGGATGCGGCCGCTCTGAAACAACGCGAGAATCCGGCCGCTGCGCGAAACGCTCGAGCAGCCGCTCGTCAAAACTGGTGTTTACAACGTAGGTATCGAAGGAAGCTGTCGATCCATGCGACGCCGAGGAAGAGGTAGGAGATGAGCTTGCACGGCGCCGTTCCAGATGAATCGATCGAACCAGTCGCAGACGTGCGACCAGATGGTGTTGAGGCGAATCAGGGTCGCGCCGTAGAGCGCATCCACGTAGAAGGCATGGCCGAGGACATTGAATGACGGCGGGTGCTAGTTTGCCGAAGGCATCGGGCGATTCGGCGGTGGCGATCGGCTTGCGGCCGTAGAACCACCAGCCCAGGCCGAGACCGAGAAAGACCAGCAGCGAAGAGGAGACCATGACAGGGATGATGCCGGGTTCTGAGAAGGCCGCGAAACTAAAGGCGGGCGGTGTGCCATCGAGGAAGGACTGGAACCACGGCCACGCGGGCGTGCCGATAAGCCCAAGCAGCACGGCGAATGCGGCGAGAATCATGAGCGGGATGGTCATTACCAGCAGGACTCTCGTGTGGGTGATGTGCGGTGGGGTGGCCTGGGTCCTCGTAGTGTGCGGCAAGTCGCGGATCGTCGTGGCTGGATGCCGCGAGGCGATTGCTCCCGGCGAAGACGTAGTAGACCTGGCGCGTCATGTAGAACGCGGTGAGTAGAGCGCCGAATGCTCCCATATAGAACGGGGCCTGGGAGATGTTCCAGTTGTGGGCGGCGTGAAGAATGGCATCCTTGCTCCAGAAGCCGGAGAAGAAGAATGGGAAGCCGCAGAGGGCCAGCATCCCAATGGCGTAGACGGCGAAGGTGACGGGCATGTACTTGCGCAGGCCGCCCATGCGGCGGATGTCCTGCTCGCCGGAGCAGCCGTGGATGACGGAGCCTGCGCCGAGGAAGAGCAGCGCCTTGAAGAAGGCGTGGGTGATGAGGTGGAACATGCCGACGGCTGGGCCGCCGACGCCGAGGCCCATCATCATGTAGCCGAGTTGAGAGACGGTGGAGTAGGCGAGGATGCGCTTGATATCCCACTGGCCGACGGCGATCAAGGCGGCGAAGACGGCAGTGATCGCGCCGACCCAGGTGACGACTTGCAGGGCGATCGGTTGGCGTCGAGCGAAGCGCCGGCGGCCATCAGAGGGTAAATGCGGGCGATGAGGAAGACGCCGGCGGCGACCATGGTAGCGGCGTGGATGAGCGCGCTGACGGGTGTGGGGCCTTCCATCGCGTCGGGCAGCCAGACGTGGAGCGGGACCTGCCCGGATTTGCCAGCGGCTCCGCAGAAGATGAGGATGCCGATGGCCGAGGCTGTGGAGAGGCCGAGGATCGTCGTGGTCGCGACCAGATGTGCGAGGGATGGTTGCTCGAGGCAGCCGGCGCCGCCATCGTAGAAGAGCAGGGTGTGCGACTGGGCGTAGAGCCAGACCATGCCAATCAGGAATCCGAGGTCGCCGATGCGGGTGACGATGAAGGCTTTTTTCGCGGCGGCCGCGGCCTCAGGTTTGGCGTACCAGAAGCCGATGAGCAGATAGGAGGTGAGGCCGACGATCTCCCAGCACATGAAGAGGAGCAGCAGGCTGTTGGCGATGACCACGCCGAGCATGGCGCCAGCAAAGAGTGCGAGGAAGCAGAAGAAGCGGGTGAAGTTCTCGTCGTCGTGCATGTAGCCGACGCTGTAAATGAAGATCAGCAGGCCGACGAAAGTGACCATCACCAGCATCACGGCGGTCAGCGGATCGAGCATCCAGCCGAGCTTGAGCCACTCAGTGCCGAACTGGAACCAGGGAAGATTGCAGACGAGCGGCGCACCACCGCGGCTTCCCAGTACGTGTGCGAAGGCGAGGACAGAGAGGAGGAAGGACAGCACCATGGACCCAATGGCGAGGGAAGCAGCAGCGATGCGGCTGCGCTGCTTCAAAAGGGCGCTGATTCCGGCCGCGAGCATCGGCAACGCAGGAATCAGCCACAGGTTTTGCACGATCCAGATCATTGAGTCTCAGCGAACAGAGGAAGCTTGGTGAGGTTCCGCTAGCCTTTCAGTGAATTCATCTCGTCGAGGTCGGTGGTGCGGGAGTGACGGTATGCGGCAAGGATGATCGCCAGCCCAACTGCCGCTTCTGCTGCCGCGACGCTGATGGAAAAGATGGCGAACATGATTCCGGTGAGAGCCGAGGGATTTGGTCCAAAGCGCCAGAAGGCGATGAAGTTAAGGTTGGCGGAGTTGAGCATCAGCTCAATTCCGATGAGAACAAGGATTGCATTGCGACGGGTCAGTGCGCCGGCGAGACCGATGGCAAAGAGCAGCGACGGACAAGCAGCAGATAACCCTGCAGAGAGCTCATTTCGTCTCCTCTTTGCGGTCCATCGCGATGACCACGGCGCCGATGAGTGCGGCCGTCAGCAGCAGACCCATAATCTCCAGCGGCAGGACAAAGCGATGCATCAGCGCATCGCCGATCTGCTGCACGGTGACGTCAGGTTGCGGCGGCAAGGCCTGCGTGGATGCCGCGCTGGAGCTGATGGCCCATGCCAGCACCGCGAAGACAGCCGCGGCCACGACGCCTCCGACGATCCAGTGCGAAGAAAAGACGGATGCCTCGGTCACGCCGGGCTTATGGGTCATCATGATGGCGAAGACGGCGAGAATCGCCACGGCGCCGACGTAGACCATGATCTGCGTGAGTCCTACGAATTGCGCTCCGAGTTGCAGGTAGAGCGCAGCGATGCCGGCAAAACCCACGGTGAGCGCCAGGACGCAATGCACGGCGTTGCGCAGGCCCATGGCTGCCGCGGTTCCGGCAACGGTGAGCAGGGCGAGGATTAGAAAGGACGCTGTCATCGTGAATCTAGCCTTATTCTCCGGGTACATTCATTTGCCGCAGGTAACACTAACACTTCGAACAGCTTCGATCGATCCGCATCACGCTCATTCGGCAAAGTGGTACGTTCGCAACTGCAGCTTCTTCTTCCGCTTCAGTCCCATGCTCAGCAGGACGCACGGAGTGGCAATCATGGCAATGCATACCAGCCAGCGCGTGAATCCGGCTGGCAGGAAATGCCAGGCGCCGGCGACGAGCATATTGAACAACGCCATGGGGAGGATGAATTCCCACGCGAAGTTCATCAACTGGTCCATGCGCAGGCGGGGAAGAGTTCCGCGAATCCAGATGAAGCCGAAGATCAGCGCCAGCAGCTTGAGGAAGAACCAGACGTAGGACGGGATCCAGGTGAGGAAGGAAAAGGGCGCAGCCCATCCGCCCAGGAACAGGGTGATGGCCATGCCGCTGGTGGCGAACATGCCCGAGGTATTCGCCCAGAAAAAAGAGCGCGAATTTGAAGCCGGAGTACTCGATATAGTAGCCGGCAATAATCTCGGATTCGCCTTCGGGAAGATCGAAGGGAGAGCGGTTGGATTCGGCGGTGGCCGCGATCATGAAGAGGGCGAAGCCGACGAACCCCCACGGCGTGAAGACGAACCAGTGCGGCCAGATGCCGGTGTAGCCAGCCTGTTGGTCGACGATGGTCACGGTGGACAGCGATCCTGCCTGCATAATTACCACTACGGAGGCGAGCACCAGGGGAACTTCGTAGCTGATCATCTGCGCGATAGCGCGCATGGCGCCCAGCAGGGAGTACTTGCTGCGGCTGGACCAGCCGGCCATGAACACTGACAGTTCCACGACGGAGCCGACAGCAAAGAAGAACAGGACCCCCGCGTTCAGGTTGACGACGACCATGTTTCGGCCGACGGGCAGCACTGCGTAAGCAAGAAACGCCGCCGCGACCAGAAGAATCGGCGCCAGGAAATGGACGATATGGTCGGCGGTGAGCGGAACGATATCTTCCTTGGTCAGGGACTTGATGGCGTCCGCGATAGGCTGAAAATAGCCGGCAGGCCCAACGCGATTCGGGCCGTAGCGATTCTGCATTCGGCCCAGGCCCTTGCGCTCGAAGACGGTGGTCAATGCAAAGAGTAGCGGAAAAACGATGAGGACGGGAACGATGGACAACACCGCCGAGGCGAGCGGCTGCGCGCCGGCCGGCACGAAGCCCAGCAGCCAGTGCTTGGCGATGACGAAGATCTGATCAACCTGAAAGAGCACATAGGTCATTTTGATTCACCGCCCACAGGCTGCGCTTCCGGCGCGGGAGCGGCATTTGCCGGGGCAGCCGGCTTGGCCGCTGCGGCGGCCTTGGCCTTGGCTTCAGCCGCCTTGGCCCGCTCTGCGGCGAGCGCTGCGTCTACGGCCGCCGCTTCCGTGGGGTGAATCTGGTGGTAGTACTCGTTGGATTTTGCCAACTGCTGCTTGTCCAGCAGAAGTCCGCCAAAGCGGTCGTCGGTGGGCAGATCGACTACCACGTCCATCTTGATGGCATCGAACGGGCAGACTTCCACGCAGATCTGGCAGCTCATGCAGACGGAGATATCGATGTCGAATACCGCCGGGTAGAACTGCGGCTTGCCGACGGCGTCCGGCTTCTTGTCCTTACTCTTCTCGATGAGGATGCACTTGGGTGGGCATTCCTTTTCGCAGATCTGGCAGGCGACGCAGCGCAGGCCGGCTTGCCAGTCGCTGCCGTCGAAGACGAGGAAAGGGAAGTTGCGCGCCGCCTCGAACTGAGGCAGGCGCTGCTCCGGATACTGCGACCGTGGTGAGCCGGTCTTTGCTGACGTAGCTGCCGAAGAAGTTCCGGGCCGTCTCCGCCAATCCTTTCAGGATGCCTTCACCAACCACTGCTGCTCCTCCAAACGTGCGTTTCCATCGGGCTCATCGATCCACCTCGCCCAGCACGATGTCTACGCTACCCAGAATTGCCACGACGTCCGCCACATTCCGCCCGAGGCAGAGATCTTCGAGGACGGTGAGGTTAATGAGGCTGGGCGGCCGCACCCGGTAGCGATATGGATTCGGTGAACCATCGCTGATGAGATAGAAGCCGAGCTCGCCCTTGGGCGATTCGATTCTTCCGTAAGCCTCGCCCGGCTTCGGCCGGAACCCGCGAATCCTCATCTTGGGGTCAACGATTGGGCCGCCGGGAATGTCGCGCATGGCCTCATTCAGGATCTTCAGCGACTCGCGCATTTCCAGAAAGCGGATCATGTAGCGGTCGTAGACGTCGCCATGGCTGCCCAGCGGCACGCGGAAGCTGAAGCGGCCGTAGATGCTGTAGTTGTCCACCTTGCGAATGTCGTAGTTGACGCCGCTGGCCCGCGCCATGGGGCCGCTGATGCGCGGAGTCGATTGCCAGTTCGTTTGAGAGTACCCGATGCCCTGGGTGCGCTCCATCAGAATTTCATTGCCCACCAGGAGGTTTTCGTATTCGTCCAGGAATCGGGGAAACTCCTGCACCACTTTTTGCGCCTGCTCCAGCCAGCCGGCGGGCAGGTCGACCCGGCAGCCGCCGAAGCGCATGTAGTTGCACATCATGCGCGAGCCAGTGAGCGCCTCGAACAAGTCGAGGATCTTCTCGCGCTCGCGGAACGCGTACATCAGCGGGGTCCCGCTGGATCCCATGTCCTGCAGCAGGAATCCGAGGAGACTGGCGTGGTTCTGTAGCCGGGTCAGCTCGCCGGTGATGACGCGAAGGTACTCAGCTCGTTCCGGCACCTGGATGCCCGCAAGCTTTTCCACCGCCAGAGCATATCCCCAGTTGTTGGTGATCGAGCAGATGTAATCCAGTCGGTCGGTGTAGGGCATCGAACCGAGGTAAGTCTCGTTCTCGGCGATCTTTTCGTGGTTGCGATGCAGATACCCGAAGATCGGCTTCAGCTTGACGACGCGTTCGCCGTCGAGCACGACGTTCATGCGAAAGACGCCGTGGGTCGATGGGTGCTGCGGGCCCATGGAAATTTCCAGCAATTGGTCGTCGCTACCATCGGCAGCCGGTTCCAGGATGGGCAGTGCTATGGGGTAGGTTGCGGCGGTCATTTCGCTCCCGCCTGGCTCAGGTGCCGATTGGCACGCTGCATCACTTCGTCATGCGCGGTCGGCTCGTATTCGTAGTCGTCCGGATTCACGTAATCACGGCGCATCGGATGGTCTACGAAGTCGTCCCACATCAGCAGTCGCCGCAGATCGGGATGCCCGTCGAAGATGACTCCAAAGAGGTCGAAGATCTCCCGCTCCTGCAATTCAGCGCTGCGCCAGACAGGGGTCAGCGAGGGAAGATGAACGCCGGATTCGCGATCGTGGGTGCGCATGCGCAGCGGCAACGGGCCGAGCTTCTCTTCCATCGAGAAGAGGTGATAGACCACTTCAAGGTAGCCGGGAATCGCGGTCTTGCGAACCTCCTCGACCTCCGTCTCCATGCCGCCCACTATCTTCTTAACCTTTACCTTTTCGGAGATCTCTTTGGCCGGCCAGTCGACGCCGGTCACGTTCGAGCAGTAGTTGAAGCCGGCGGCATCGCGCAGGCAGCTGGCAACGGCTAAGGCGTGCTCGGCATCGACCAGTAGCGAGTGCTGGCCCGACGGGCTGAGGTTGGCGACCACCTCCAGCCGGCAGCCGGGAACCCTTGCTTCGAGTTCGGATTTAATCTCTTCCAGATCCATCGGGTCCCGTCTTGGAAATTGGGGCATTCGCAATTTGCACCAGTGGCGGATGCCATACCGCGGGGTTCTGAGTCGGTTCCAGGTCGTGTGCGCCAAACCGGGGAACGACAAACTCACTGGCCTCGCCGGAGGTCAAATGCCGGGGCCTTTCCTGGCCGGTCAGCTGCTGCTCATCGATTTTCTTCTGCAACATCAGGAACGCGTCGATTAGTGCCTCCGGCCGCGGCGGGCAGCCGGGAATGTACACGTCGACCGGGATATAACGGTCAATGCCCTTCAGGACGTTGTAGCCCTGCTTGAATGGGCCTCCGGAGATGGCGCATGCGCCCATGGAGATCACATACTTGGGCTCCGGCATCTGGTTGTACAGCCGGACTACCTGCGGAGCCATTTTCTTGGTTACGGTGCCGGCGACGATCATCAGGTCCGCCTGTCGCGGAGAGGGCCGGAAGACCTCGGCGCCGAAGCGCGCCAGGTCGTAGCGGGCCATGGTGGTCGCGATCATTTCGATGGCACAGCAGGCCAGGCCGAAGTTAAGCGGCCAGATCGAGCTTCTGCGGCCCCAGTTATAGAGCTCCTGCAGGGACGTAGCGAAGATGCCCTGCTTGCTCAATTCGACTTTTAGCTTCTCATCCACCCTAGAAATCCCTGATTCCGAACAAGTTGATCGTGCTGCTAAGGACCTGCCACTCCGACGGCTTCTATAGACTAAGATGCTACGTCCAGACCAGAACGTTCTTCTGATAGGCCCAGACCAGTCCTTCCACCAGCAGAAGCAGGAAGACAAGCATGGCGATGGCTGCGCCTGCGCTCAAGCGGGTAAAGGCGACGGCAAATGGCAGAAGAAACACGGCTTCGACGTCGAAAACGAGAAAGATAATCCCGTAGAGGTAATAGCCCGGTTTGAACTGGATCCAGGCGTCTCCCTCGGATTCCAAGCCCGCACTCGTAGATAGCATTCTTGCTGGGGCCGGGTTTGTGCGGGGAAAACGATTTTGCCCACAGCCAGGCCAGCAGCAGCGGCGTCAGGGCGAACGCGACAGCCGCCAGCAACAGCACAATGATCGGCAAATAGAGGCCGTTAGTCATAGCTTCTGGCTTTTACTGTAGCAGACCACCGGGTGCTGCTTTGTGATGAGGCTCACATCCTTCTTGGGCACTGACACCCCAGAATGTTGGAGGGTTCGAAGGGGAAAAAATGAGAGAGCAACAAACGGTGATTCTGGACGGCAACGAAGCTGTCGCTTCCGTAGCGTACCGACTGGCGCAAGTCATCACGATTTATCCGATTACACCGTCTTCCACCATGGCGGAGTGGGCCGATCAGTGGAAAGAGGAAGGCAAAAAGAATATCTGGGGCACCATCCCGGTGGTGGCCGAGATGCAGAGCGAAGGCGGCGCGGCCGGCGCGATGCATGGAGCGCTGCAGGCGGGTGCGACCAGCACCACGTTTACAGCTTCCCAGGGCCTGCTACTGATGATCCCGAACATGTACAAGATTGCTGGCGAGCTGACCTCGAACGTCATCCACGTCACCGCGCGCGCCATAGCGACGCATGCGCTCTCGATCTTTGGCGACCAATCGGACGTCATGGCCTGCCGGTCGACGGGCTACGCAATGCTCGCGTCCAACTCAGTGCAGGAAGCTGCCGACCTGGCCCTCGATCGCCCACATCTCCACTATGGGGTCGCGTGTCCCATTCCTCCATTTCTTCGACGGCTTCCGCACCTCGCACGAGATTAATAAGGCGCTCGCCATCTCCGACGAGACCATCCTCGACATGCTCGACGAGTCCCGGGTGCTTGCCCACCGCGAGCGCGCGCTGACCCCCGACCAGCCCATTCTGCGCGGCTCTGCGCAGAATCCGGACGTGTACTTCCAGGCGCGCGAAACCGTCAATCCCTATTACCTGGCCTGCCCCACCATCGTGCAGGACGCAATGGACCGCTTCGCCAGCCTGACCGGACGGGCCTACCATCTGTTCGATTACGTTGGCGCTCCCGACGCCGAGCGCGTAATCATTCTGATGGGTTCGGGCGCCGGCGCGGTCGAAGAAACGATCAACCACCTGAATGCGCAGGGGGAAAAGCTTGGTCTGCTGAAGGTCCGCCTGTACCGGCCGTTTGCTGCGGATGCATTCCTTGCCGCCCTGCCAGCCTCAGTGAAGTCGATTGCCGTACTGGACAAGACCAAGGAGCCGGGCTCGCTGGGCGAGCCGCTCTACCAGGATGTGGTGACAGCGTTCAGCGAGTCGTTCTCCAACGGCGAGTCGCGCTTTGCCGCGCATCCTCGCATCATCGGCGGGCGCTACGGCCTTTCTTCCAAGGAATTCACCCCTGCGATGGTCAAGGGCGTCTTTGACGAGTTGAAGAAGGCGCACCCGAAGAACCACTTCACCATCGGCATCGACGACGACGTCACCCACACCAGTCTGGCCTATGATCCGGAGTTCTCCACGGAAGACCCGCGCACTGTGCGCGCGCTCTTCTATGGGCTGGGTTCGGACGGGACGGTGGGGGCGAACAAAAATTCCATCAAGATCATCGGCTCGGAGACGCCGAATTACGCGCAGGGCTATTTTGTTTACGATTCAAAGAAGTCCGGTTCGGTCACTACGTCTCACCTGCGCTTCGGGCCGGACCCGATCCTCTCGACCTACCTCATCAGCAAAGCCAACTTTGTGGCGTGCCATCAATTCCAGTTCCTGGAGCGCATGGACATTCTTGAAGCGGCGGACCAGGAAGCTGTCTTCCTGCTGAACACTCCCTACGGGCCGAACGAGATCTGGAGCCACCTGCCAAGGAAGACCCAGGAGACGATTCTCAAGAAGAAGATCAAGTTTTACGTGATCGACGGCTACACCGTGGCCCGCGCGGCAGGCATGGGGAACCGCATTAACACCATCATGCAGACCTGTTTCTTCGCCATCAGCGGCGTGCTGCCGCGCGAAGAGGCCATCGCACAGATCAAGAAGGCCATCAAGAAGACCTATGGCAAGCGCGGCGACGCAGTGGTGCAGCAGAACTTTGCCGCAGTGGATGCGGCGATTGCCAATCTGCATCAGGTTAAGGTGCCGGAGAAGGCCACCGCGCACTTTGACATTCTGCCCATGCTGCCGCAGGAGGCGCCCGCCTTCGTTCGCGACGTGCTGGGCATGATGGCGGCCGGGCATGGCGATCAGATACCGGTCAGCGCGCTGCCTGCCGGCGGTACGTTCCCCACCGGTACCTCGCAGTGGGAGAAGCGCAACATTGCGCAGATGATTCCGGTGTGGGATGAGGAACTCTGCATCCAGTGCGGCAAGTGCGTGATGGTCTGCCCGCACGCGGTGATCCGGGCCAAGGTATACGACGCCGCCCTGACAGAACAACGCTCCGGCGACCTTCAAGAGCGCCAAGCCGAAGTGGAAGAACATGGACAGCGAGCTCTATACGCTGCAGGTGGCGCCGGAAGACTGCACCGGCTGCACGCTGTGCGTTGAGATCTGCCCGGTGAAGAGCAAGAGCGAAGCCAAGCACAAGGCCATCAACATGGAGATGCAGGCCCCCTTGCGCGAGGCGGAAGCGCAGAACTGGAACTTCTTTGAGGCGCTGCCGACGGTCGATCGCAGCCGCCTGTCGCACACGCAGGTCAAGGACATTCAACTGCTTGACCCGCTGTTTGAGTTCTCGGGAGCGTGCGCGGGCTGCGGCGAAACGCCTTACCTGAAGCTGCTGACCCAGCTCTTCGGCGACCGGCTCTACATCGCCAATGCCACCGGCTGCTCTTCGATCTATGGCGGCAACCTGCCGACCACGCCCTACACCAAGAATAAGAGTGGACGCGGCCCCACCTGGTCGAACTCGCTGTTTGAAGACAACGCGGAGTTCGGCATGGGCATGCGGCTGGCCCTCGATCAGCAGAAAGGCTATGCCGAGAATCCTGCTGGAGCGGTTGGCGCCGATCGCTCGGCGACGACCTGGTGACCTCGATTCTAGGCGCCGATCAATCGAAGGAAACCGGGATTGAGGCGCAGCGGGAGCGGGTGCTGGCAGTCCGGGGAAAGCTGGCGGAGCGGTAAACTCTGCCGAGGCTCGCGCCTTGCTGACGGTCGCCGACTCGCTGGTGCGCAAGAGCGTATGGATCATCGGCGGCGATGGCTGGGCCTACGACATCGGCTTTGGTGGTCTGGACCACGTGCTGGGCTCGGGACAGAACGTCAAGGTGCTGGTACTCGACACCGAGACCTACTCGAATACCGGCGGACAGATGTCGAAGGCGACGCCGCGCGGCGCGGTGGCCAAATTTGCGGAAGGCGGCAAGCCGAACGCGAAGAAGGACCTCGCCATGGAAGCCGTTGCGTACGGCTCGGTCTATGTGGCGCGGGTTGCGATGGGCGGCAGCGACATGCAGACGGTGAAGGCGTTCCAGGAGGCGGAAGCCTACAACGGCCCGGCGATCATCATCGCCTACAGCCACTGCATTGCCCATGGCTACGACCTCACCTACGGCATGGAGCAGCAGAAGAACGCGGTGCTCTCCGGCTATTGGCCGCTGATGCGCTACAACCCCGCGCTGCGTGCGGAGGGCAAGAATCCGTTCCAGCTCGACTCCAAGGCGCCGTCGATCGCGCTGAAGGAGTACAGCTACCACGAGGCGCGTTACACCATGCTGGCGCGCAGCCGGCCGGAGGTTGCGAAGAAGCTGCTGCAGGAAGCGCAGGACGATGTGGAGCGCGAGTGGAGAGTCTACTCCGGCCGCGCTGCCATGGCTGGACGCGCCGCAACGCCGAACATCGCGCCGCCCGAACCCGAGGGCAAGGTTGCGCCTCTGGGATCGGGAAGGAGCTAGACATGATTGATCTGAGCACCGCCTATCTTGGCCTGAGGCTGAAGAGCCCGCTGGTGGTTTCTTCCTCGCCGCTGACTGAATCGCCGGAGAAGATTCAGCGGCTGGAGGAGGCCGGCGCTGCGGCCGTGGTGCTCCCCTCGATCTTCGAGGAGCAACTGACCTTGGAGAGCGATGCCCTGGACCGCGACCTCAATCGCGGCACGGAATCGTTTGCCGAATCGCTGAGCTATTTCCCAGCATACGAAGACTACCGGCAGGGGCAGGATGCCTACCTGAGCCAGATTCAGCGCGCCAAGAGCGCCTGCAGCATTCCCGTGCTGGCCAGCCTGAACGGCGCCACGGCCAGAGGCTGGGTGCGGTTCGCCAAGGAGATCGAACAGGCCGGGGCCGACGCGCTGGAGCTCAACACCTATTCGCTGGCAACGGAGCCTGGCGAAACGCAGCGCAACCATAGAAAAGGAACTTGTCCAACTGGTGCGGCAGGTCAAGGCGGCCACTGGAATTCCTGTTGCGGTCAAGCTCTCGCCGCAGTACACCAGCATTCCTCATCTGGCCATGGAACTCGATCATGCCGGCGCCGATGGGCTGGTCCTGTTCAACCGTTTTTATCAGCCGGACTTCGATCTGGAGAACCTCGATGTCAGCCCCAAGCTCACACTGAGCCGGCCGGAAGAGTTGCTGCTGCGGTTGCATTGGGTTGCGATTCTCTATGGCGATGTGCACGCCGACCTTGCCGTCACCGGCGGTGTCCATAGCGCCGAGGACGTTCTGAAATCCGTGATGGCCGGGGCGCAGGTGGCCATGACGGCGTCGTCCCTGCTTGTCCCATGGCATCTCCCATCTGACCGCAATCCAGGCCGATCTGGTGCGCTGGATGGAAGAGCACGAGTACGAATCCATCCGGCAGATGCGCGGCAGTCTCAGCCGCCGGGCCGTACCCGACCCGTCCGCCTTCGAACGCGGCAACTACATCAAGACCCTCAGCAGTTACACCTTGCGCCAGGCCACATCGCAAGCATAAACAACAGGAGGATTTAGACCCCAGGGATGTTTTCGGGGGGAGATGTCGCAGATACGGTGAACTGCCGATTGAGTTGCGCGATCTCTGTTCTCGCACGTGGCAGTTAGAGAAGAGCCTGCGACGGGTTGGGAGTTTGCAGCTCCATCAGCACCCGCGCGCAGTTTGGCGAAGCATCACATAGCTTTTGTATCGTATGCACGCCTACGGTTCCTTAATTTGGAGTAAACTTAGCATTTGCCATCGTTTACCGGACTTTGGCGATTCGGTCTTCGTGGCTGGAATACAATTAACAGCAGGTGGAGCGCAGCGCAAAATCCGAGGATAGGTCAGGCTCGCGACGATAGCCGCGTAGTCGAAGACAGCATGGGGTACGAGCGTGGCGACCTGAATGCGTGTCCGGGCTTGCGACAAAAGCGTTTTACAAAAGGGAAGGGAAGCATTCTTAAATGACTACCAGTCAGCTTGTGGCCCAGGGCCAACCCACCTCGGGACTTGTGGGTGGCGTAAAGCAGATCGTCAATGATTTTTCCATTCAGGTTGCCACGGTCAACGGTTCGGGTTCGCAGTCCGCTAACAGCGTTCTGCTGCGCAGCATCTTCCGCATGGGAGTGCCGGTCTCGGGGAAGAATCTGTTTCCGTCCAACATCGCCGGACTTCCCACCTGGTACACCATCCGCGTCAGCAAGGACGGCTGGGTCGCGCGCAGGACCGACATCGATGTGCTGATCGCGATGAATGCGGAGACGGCGCGCGAAGATGTGCTGTCCTTGGCGCCCGGCGCAGCCGTCATTTATGACGAATCGCTCAAGCTGAATGAGCTGCGCACGGACGTGGCCTATTATGCGGTGCCGTTCGACCAGCTCGCCACGGCAACGGGCGCGGATGCAAAGTTGCGCAAGCTGATCAAGAACATGGTCTATGTCGGCGTTGCGGCGCAGCTGCTTATCGATCGACATGGAGACTGGTGGAGAAGACGGTCCGCAAGCAGTTTGCGAAGAAAGTGAAGGCCGCCGAACTGAACCTGAGCGCCGTTCGCGTCGGATTCGACTATGCCGCGAGCACGTTGGCCAAGCAGGACCCATACGTGGTGGAGCCGATGAATGCCACCGACGGAAAGATCATCATCGATGGCAATGCCGCCGCCGCCATGGGAGCGATGTTCGCCGGGGTCAGCGTGGTCTCGTGGTATCCCATCACGCCGTCGTCCTCGGTGGTCGAGAACCTGATCGACCTGATGAAGCGCTACCGCGTCGAGCCGGATGGCAAGGCGAGTTTCGCAATCGTGCAGGCGGAAGATGAGCTGGCTGCGATCGGTATGGTGCTGGGCGCGGGCTGGGCGGGCGCGCGCTCGATGACGGCGTCCTCCGGCCCGGGCATTTCGCTGATGGCGGAGTTTGCCGGGCTGGGCTATTACGCTGAGATTCCTGGTGTCATCTTCGACATTCAGCGCACTGGGCCCTCCACTGGCCTGCCTACGCGCAACTCGCAGGCCGACCTCACCTTCGTCGCGGGACTCTCCCATGGCGATACCAAGCACGTCATGTTGCTGCCGGCGTCGGTGAAGGAGTGCTTCGAGTTCGCCATCGATGCGTTCGATCTCGCGGAGCAGTTGCAGACGCCGGTTTTTGTTCTCTCTGACCTCGACCTGGGCATGAACAACTGGATGTCCGAGCCCTTCGAATACCCGGAGAAGCCAATTCGCCGCGGCAAGGTACTAGACGCGGCCCAGCTGAAGGAACTTGGCGGATTTGCCCGATACAAAGACGTCGATGGAGACGGCATCCCATATCGCACGCTGCCTGGAACGGACCATCCCGCGGCCGCATACTTTACCCGCGGTTCCGGCCACAACGACAAGGCCCTGTACTCGGAGCGCCCCGAGGATTACGAGAACAATATGCTGCGACTATCGCGAAAGTTCGAGACAGCCGCGACGCTGGTGCCCAAGCCGATCCTTGAGGGCGACGGGCGGCAGAAAGTCGGCATCATCGCCTTCGGCACCAGCCACTGGGCCATGGTCGAGAGCCGCGATCAGCTCGATCGCGAATGCGAGATTCCCACCGACTATCTGCGCGTACGCGCGTACCCGTTTACCCAGGAGACGCGCGACTTTGTCGCTCGGCACGATCGCGTCTACGTGGTCGAGCAAAATCGCGATGCGCAGATGTTGAATCTGCTGAAGGTCGATCTTGACCCGGTGCAGGTGGTAAAGCTGCGTTCTGTGCTGCACTTCAACGGCCTGCCCATCGATGCCCGCTCGATCACCTCCCAAATCGCTCGCTCAAGAAGGAGCAACCAAGTAGCCATGTCGACCACGCCAGTTACACCCAAGCCAATCAAGACAAATCGCATCGGGCTCCAGATCCTGGATTATCGCGGCGGCAAGACTACGCTGTGCGCCGGCTGCGGGCACAATGCCATCTCCGAGCGGATTACCGAGGCCTTCTACGAGATGGGCATCCAGCCTGAGCGCGTGATGAAGATGAGCGGCATCGGCTGCTCCTCCAAATCGCCGGCGTACTTCATGTCCCGCTCCTTCAGCTTCAACTCGGTGCACGGACGCATGCCCTCAGTGGCGACGGGCGCGCTGCTGGCCAATAAAACCATGCGTTCCATCGGCGTCAGCGGCGACGGCGACACGGCATCCATCGGGATGGGGCAGTTCGTCCACCTGATGCGCCGCAATGTTCCCATGATTTACATCGTCGAGGACAACGGCGTATACGGACTCACCAAGGGACAGTTCTCCGCCACCGCCGACATTGGGTCCAAGTTGAAGACCGGCGTCGTCAACGATCTGCCGCCTATCGATATCTGCGCGCTTGCCATCCAGATGGGCGCGACCTTTGTCGGACGCTCCTTCTCCGGCGATAAGAAGCAGCTCTCGACCATGCTGAAGGCCGCGCTCTCGCATCAGGGAACAGTGCTGCTGGATGTAATCTCTCCCTGCGTCACCTTCAACGATCACGAGGGTTCGACCAAGAGCTACAAATACATGCAGGAGCACGAAGACGAGGTGAGCGAAGTAGGATTTGTGCCCTACTTCGACGACATCGCAGTCGAGTACGACCCCAACACCACGGTCGACGTGCAACTGCATGATGGGTCGCACATGCGTCTGCGCAAGCTTCACGACGACTACGATCCGACCGACAAGGTCAACTCCGTCAAGATGCTGATGGAAGCACATTACCAGGGCGAAGTCCTGACTGGCGTGTTTTATGTGGACACTCAAAAGCCGGACTTCACCGCGCTGCTCAACATGGTGGACGAGCCTCTGGCCACGCTGCCCGAGACACGGACACGCCCGGGCCGTGAGGTCCTGGCTGCACTGATGGAAGCGCATCTCTAGGTTTTGCGTTACCGCGCAGACCTTGCCAAATCCGCTTGGCCCGCTGTGGCCTTTACCATGCGATTCTCTTGGCTCGGGGGCCTTTGAATCGGCTCCAACTGTCCACCGGATTTGTCACTGGTCTGGTAGACTCAGTAAGGAACTCAAGTTGTCGCCAGACAACCTGGGGACGTAGCTCAGTTGGTTAGAGCGCTGCCCTGTCACGGCAGAGGTCGCGGGTTCGAGCCCCGTCGTCCCCGCCATAAACCTTAGAAACATAGTGATTTATGGCAATGACTTGCTTCTTTCATGCAGCCTCCGAGGGTGCTGAAGGGTGCTGAGTCAAACCCCCTTCAAGCAGACCCCGCACAGCAAGGTCCTGAGCTACCCGTTTTTCCTCGAACCCACAGCCTGCTGGTAGATCTCCAGCGTGATCCGGCTGTTGGCGTGCCGAACAGCTCCTGAGCCGTCTTGAGGTCGACGCCCTGCTGCCGCAGCATGGTTGCGAGCCCATGGCGGAACGAGTGCAAGCCGATCCGCTTCGTGACTCCAATCTCGCTTCAGCGCCGGCCGGATGTGACGCTTGAGGATCATGTCCGGCTGAGATGCGGCTGCGACCCGTTCTTGGCGACGGAGGGGAAGAGGTAGTCGTGTCGGCGCGGTAGAGGGTTACCGACCGCCATTGCTTCAGTTGTTCAATCACCAACTGGGGAAGTGGTACAGGTTTACGTGAGCTTCCGTCTTGGCGTCGCCTTCGACGTTGCGCCAGACGGAGTGTGTGACGTTCGCCTGGATCAATTCGAAGTCGATGTCCCGCCAGCGGAGAGCGATGAGTTCTCCACGGCGCAGACCGGTGATGGCGGCGATCAGCACCATGACACGCTCGCGCTGAGATAGTTCCAGGAGAAGCGCCTGGAACTCTTCGGCGGTGAGGATGTCCGGGGTGCGGAGCCGCTTGGCTGAAGTCCGTACCGCGGTGATGGGATTCCTCGCTGCCCACTCATAACGAATTGCATGGGAGAACAGCGCGGACATCAGGTTGCGGATCTTGGTCTTGGTGCCGGGACTCGCCGGCTTGCCGTTGACTTCTTCAGGTTTCGAAGCCAGGCTTTCGACCTCGACGCTCTTTATGGCTGAGAGACTGTGCTTACCCCACTTCGGCACGATGTGGAGGGTGAGATAGTTCTTATAGCCCTCAGCAGTGGAATGGGCCTTGAGTGGAAGCTCAACGCGCTTGTAATGCGCGACGAGCTGTTCCAGGTTCATGGGAGCGAATGCCGCTCCGTCGTTGACGTCGACCCTGAGCTGGGCAACAGCCTTTTCCGCGTCCTTACGCTTGGGGAATTCGATCACCGTGCCCACAATCTTCTTCTTGTAGGCACGGCGACCGCTTCTCTTCGGCGTAGTATCGGAAGACCCAGACGTCGGGTTGGCTCTTGCGTTCTTAGCAAACTCAGGGAACCTCGTTGGTATCGTGGCGCTTGCATACGGATGATCTCCTTTGCATGCGCACTGATGGCTTCCGTCGAGTCTACAACGAGCCCAGATGGATCGAACGGGTTCACAATTCTTCGCCCTTCTTCGTGTTCGTCTTCGATCCCAACCACTCAGTCAACTCGTCCAGGAGGAAGCGCCAGAACTTGCGCTTGCCTTCGCCGAGTGGATGAGCCGGTAGGTAGCCCATGCGGGCCCAGCGGGTGATGGTTTTGACGTCGAGGCCGAGATAAGCCGCGGCCTCTCTGGGCGTCATCGGACGGGATGACGCCTGGGGCGATGCTGACATGATGAACTCCAGGGGTTGTGGTTGCATGTATGGCTGGGCTGGCGGAGCAAACTACCCTGACGGTACGGGGCTGGGGCAGGCCCGCACCGCCGGGTGAATTCCTTAGGATTTGGTATTTGTCGAGCGGCCGGACCGCCAATCATCCATACGAGCCACACCCGTAGATTCGTCGAAGCGACGGCCATAGATGCGAATCGTTGTATTGATGTCTCGGTGCCAAAGGACTTTTGAGACCGTCAAAAAATCCTCGGGGTGCGTATTGAGCCACTCAAAGGCGACAATGTCCCGGTACAGGTGTGGATTTACTGCAACACCGGCATAGTCAAATGCTAGTTTCTTTACGAGGTTCCTCATTCCGTCCATGTTCAGCGCGGTTCCGTTATTGTTCACGAATAATGTTCCTGGATCGCGCTGCTTTCCCACCAAAACTGGCCTGTGAACTGACAGATAGTCATCGAGAAGCGAGACCAGCTCTGCCGGCAAGAACATCTGCACCGGCTGCTTTGTTTTGGTTTCGTGCGATGCGAAGCGGATCTGCCAGAAGCTAGCTGCTGGGTCACTTGCTTCTAACTCCGCAACCCACCTCGGTCTGCTAAGGGTACTGTATCTCCGGATCTTGGCGTTGATCAGATTAGGATTGTCGCCACTGATCCTGAGTTCTCTTATGTTTCGTTGCCGCCACGGTAGTAACAGTATCCACAGCATCAGCAGTTCGTTCCTCGCGTAGAGCGCGAGCAGATGGGCCGTGGGGTGCTTCAAATTTGCCTTCTTCGCTCGAATCAGTCGGGGAATGCTGTCCGCAACATCATAAGGGATGTATTTCTTTTCCTTGCGCTCGGCGACGGCGTCTTGCGTCTCCACGGTGATTTGACTGAGGATCCGCGGAAGCGAACTTAAGTCGACGTCCGAATAGACAGGGTTGTATCTCAGGGCGGCGTAGACCATCCCGAGCCCACTCACCAAGGACTGACCCTTCACCTTGCGTTCATTCTTAGCCCAGTTCGTGAAGCCGCCGACTTGGGTGACGAGCTCTCGTACGCTTATAACCTGCGGGCGACTCTCAATGTTCTGGACGTACCCCGTGAGCTGAGCGAACATATCGACTATGCGTTTTGCGCTGATTGGTCGGATTCGAGCCGCCTCTTTTGGCCGATCATCTTCGATCTCGTTCTGCTTCCACGCGACAAGCCGCTGGATCTCCTGTCGGAGATGGGGGTGCATCGCACCGAGGGAAACTCCGTATTGCCTATCTCGATGTTTTAGAAATGGGATCTTTTCAGACAAGCCGGCCCGAACGATGGCGGCTCGAAATCGTGCGCATTCGTTCGACGCGTTGATGAAAGATCTCCCGGCCTCTGACATCTCTTTGCACCAGGCTTTGAGGTCATCTTCATTGAAGGTGGCCGGGGATTTGCCGGAGCGAATGGCAAAGTGAACAATCTTCTTCGTGAAGCTACGTGGCAGCGCATTCAGAATCTCCTGCCATTCCGATGGGATCTGCAGCCTTGGTTGAGCCCACCCTAGCTCCTGGGCGCGGCGAAGCAGCCGATTGAAGTAGAGTCGATAGCTTTTGATCGATCCTTGTTTGTAAGGGCCACCCTCCAGATGAGTGATGAAGGCTGCCTTCTGACGGTACATCGCTTCGAGTTCGACCGATTCCGGGACGGATCTCGTGAACTCTACG
Source organism: uncultured Acidobacteriaceae bacterium (assembly GCA_963764735.1). GTDB lineage: Bacteria > Acidobacteriota > Terriglobia > Terriglobales > Acidobacteriaceae > Edaphobacter. Next base: position 699,553 of record CAVXTS010000002.1, on the reverse strand, counting down.
AAGCGCGCTGCCACTGAGTGGAGCATCCCTTCTTGTGATCCAATCCTGCGGTCAATTCTGGCTAGGAGGTCTGCAATGGTCTTCAGTGGTGCCGATACCTCTTGCTTCGCATCTACTGCAATTGTGGTGCCGTTCTTCTTAGTGGTGCACATTTTATATCCTTTTTCTGACCCTAAATTGCGTCTATGTGAAGGCTGAAATAACCTATAAAGTGCGAAGTTCCTGGAACGCCGGTGAGGGCGTGAGAACCTGTTGACTGTCCGCGCAAAACCGGGAGGTATAAAGCAGCAGAGTGAACCTGCAACCCTATGAAGGGACCTGTTCGCGGCTGGACATCAGGAAGTCCTCAAGGTCCCCACTGAGGAACCGAGCTCGTCCTGGCAGCTTCCGAGCGGCGATCCGGCCGGAGGTGATCCAGTTGTGCAGTGCGCGAGCTGTGATGCCAAAGATCTGGGCTGCAGTGCGGGTCGTGTACATCGGCTGAAGGGGCAGGTTCCTCATCGCGAGGATTTCCTCAAGCATCGGGTAGCGAGCGGTGTTCTCTTGGTGGTTCAATGTGTCTCCTTAGGCCGCCCAACGAACACACGTCGAGTGCGTGCACCATGGGTGCTCGTTGGGCGAACCGGTTGAATTGCAATTAGGTGGGTCGGAGAAGAGTACCGCCAGGCCAGGAATGCCAAGTACCGGCGCTGAACCAAGCGGAGAATGTCCGAACTTCCTGTTGCTAAATGGAAGAGTAAGGCGGCCTTGGGGATGGCGTAAGTAGGTGACCCCCTGAGATCGACAGAGGAAAACACCTTAGTCGCTTACATTCGACGATTCCTTGCTGACACCGCCTTTGGAGCCCGCCATCAGGGCCGGCTTGGTCCCGTTGGTTTACTTTTCTTGCGAGGAACGAAGGTGCCAGGAGGATCTGTGAACCTTGTAGCCGTGTTGCATTCAACGCAATAGAGTTTGTTCTGCAGGAAGTACTTTCCATCCTCTACGAGCAGGCCGGTGGCGATGGCTTCTGCGAGGGTCCGCTTCGTGAGTTTGCGCACAGGCTTCACTTCGGCGCATCGGAATATGAAATTCTCCTCGCCACACTGAGGGCAGCGCGGATCACTCCAGTCGTAATCCTCACGCGGCATCGACGCCTGTTTCATATCAGTCACTTTCTGTCTGGGATTGGTCTTCTTTGTTGACATAGGTGTCCTTTCGGGTTATCCCCAAGTAGCAGAGTTACTTGAAGTGGTGATTGGGTTTACGACATCCGTTGAGCACGGAGTCGCGCGGCTCGATGTGGGTTCAGCCCTACCAGAAGACCAGCAGGCCAAAGGGGAGCTATAAGCTCCCCTTTGGCTGTACTGCTCGTCGAAACCGATCTTTACCGAAAAGGTGACTTGAACGAAGCCGCTGTGCGGCGGACGCATTCGCGTGCGGCTGAACAGGCGGCTGTGTCGTTGGCGTAGGTTGTGTCGCAGAGGAGGGTATCTCTGTGACCCATTTACGTCAGATCATGCTGGAAGAGTTGGAGCGTCGCAACTACGCCCCTGGGACTATTCGCAGTTACATTCGCACCGTCGAGCACTTCGCCGGTTACTTTCATCGTCCGCCAGACCAGTTAGGCCCGGAACATATCCGTCGGTATCAGGCAGCCATGTTCCGCGAGTGGAAGCTTGCGCAGAACACGATATCGCAACGCCTGGGCGCTCTGCGCTTCTTTTACACGCAGGTGTTGAAGCAGACCTGGAGTACTGCCGAGACGCCCTATCCGAAGAAGGTGCTGCACCTGCCGCAGGTGCTCAGCCAGGAGGAAGTCACTCAGCTTATCGATGCGGCCCGGACACCGGTTTATCGCATGCTGCTGATGACGCTCTATGCCACCGGTGGCCGCCGGGCCGAGGTGGCCCATCTGAAGATCGGCGATATCGACAGCCAGCGGATGATCATCCACATCCGGGGTGGCAAGGGGCGCAAGGACCGCGACGTCATGCTCAGCCAGAAGCTACTCGATGCGCTGCGCATCTACTGGTGCGGACTCAAGCACAAGCCTTCTACGTGGTTGTTCCCCGGCGGGTGCGGGCGTACCTGGGACCGGCCCATCAACACTAAGGTGGTCTGGCTGGCTTGCAGGCACGCCGCCGAACGGGCCGGTCTTGAGCACAGGCACATCCATCCGCACACGCTGCGCCACTGCTTTGCAACACACCTGCTCGAAGCCGGAGCCGACCTGCGCACCATCCAGATGCTGCTGGGACATCGCGATCTCGAAGAGACCACGATCTACCTGCACCTCTCGAAGAAGCATCTGAGCGCAACCGCAAGCCCACTTGACATGCTGCAGCTTGGAGCACCGGGGGAAGCGATACGCAGCGCATAGACCGGCCTCCGCTGGAGATGGCCGATATCGTTCGCTGTGCCGGGCAGGGCTTCATCGAGCGCAGCCGACGCTGGATCACCTGGCAACATCAGAAGGTCCTGCTCGCGATCACGCGCTGCCGTACCGCCGCTCTCGGCGGCCACCGCGACCGCTGTTCGGCCTGCGGCCATACCTCGGCCATCTCCTATAACTCGTGCCGCAACCGGCATTGTCCCCGATGCCAGGCGAACGCGCGTGTGCGCTGGCTCCAGGCACGCGAGCAGGAACTGCTGCCCACCCGCTACGTACACCTCGTCTTTACCCTGCCGCGCGAACTCGCTCCACTCGCGCTTCAGAACAAGCGCGTGATCTACAGCCTGCTCTTTGAGGCCAGTGCCGCGACCCTGCTTGAGATCGCCCGCGATCCCCGCCACCTGGGCGCCGAGATCGGCTTCTTCAGCGTGCTCCATAGCTGGAATCAGCGCTTGCAGTTTCATCCACACGTCCACTGCGTGGCTGCTGCCGGAGGCCTCGCTCCCGATCACACGCGCTGGATCTCTTCGCGCCAGGGCTTCTTCCTGCCAGTGAAGGTGCTCAGCCGCGTCTTTCGCGGCAAGTTCGTCGCCGGACTGAAGACCGCCTTCCACCAGGACAAGCTTGAGTTCCACGGCCATCTCGCGCCGCTCGCCGAACCGCGAACCTTCGCCGCATGGCTCCGATCCCTGTTCCGCCACGACTGGGTCGTTTATGCCAAGCCTCCCTTCGGCGGCCCGGAACACGCGTTGCGCTATCTCAGCGGCTACACCCACCGCATCGCTATCTCCAACCGCAGACTGGTCGCACTCCAGCAAGGCAACGTCAGCTTCCGCTGGCGAGACTCCGCCCATGCCAACAAGCAGCGTGTCATGAGCCTGCCGGTCGACGAGTTCCTGCGCCGCTTCCTGCTGCACCTGCTGCCGCGCGGTTTCGTGCGCATCCGCAACTTCGGCTTCCTCGCCAACCGGAGACGTGCTCAGTTGCTGCCACTCTGCTTCCTGATGCTCGCCAGTGCTGCCAACGTCCCGCCTCCAACAACATCGCCCGCTCGAGATCATCCCAGCTCGTCCACCTACTGGAACTGTCCCGTCTGCGGTGGCACGATGCATGTCGTCGAACGGCTCTCCGCAGCTGAACTGTTGCCCCGTTCTCCACCTCTTACCCATCTATGCGCCGCATGAGACAACCACTCCAGCCTCGATCTCTCCGCATGCTCCGGCATGAACACCCCGCTGCGTCTCATCAAGCGTGTGCCTTCCACAAGACCACCTCAGCAGCCCTCCCACGCCGCTTCAAGAACACCCATTTCTACACACTCCACGTCGGCAATCGAACCACACGGGCCCAAACACCAGCCCTGCGATCCATAGAATCCACCCCAGCCCGATAGAAAATACATAGCCCCACCCGGAGAGCGGCTTCCTTCAAGTCGCTGTATCTGCATCGCCCGCACAAGGGCGTGCCGCCATCAGATGTCGAACGCCGGCGATCCAGATACAGCCCTAAGACTTTTCAGGATGTTCCGCGTGACCGGTTCGCCGCAGCTAGAATAGGCCGTGTTGTAGCGGTGAGGGCAGGTTCTATGAAGGCTTTACTTCCCCTCCTTCTTTTTTCGACGCTGGCGAACTCTCAGGCTCCCACCGGCGGCGGCGCAGCTGTCGATAGCATTACTTTCTCGGGACATATTACCCGGGCAGACGATGGGAAGCCTATCGAAGGGGCTACTGTCATTCTTGCCCCCTGCGTGGGGTGCGATGGCGCATTTTCCAAACTGCCGGCGCATGTCCCGGTGACGACGACAGCCGCCGATGGCAGCTACCGATTTACAAACATCTCCAAGAGATTTGAGTGGATTCAAGCCGCACACACGGGGTTTGTCCCTGCGCTGGCGGGCTGCAATGCGTGCGCCGGAGAAGCGATCTCCGTTGACCTTAAGATGGCACCGGCGGCAATCCCTGCGCAGATGAACGATAGGGCTTTGACGACCGCATATGGGGACAAGCGCCTCTACGTGGAGTTTCGAGCCGCAGCATTTACTGCCGATGGGAATTCACTTCAACTCCTAACCTTCAACGGCGACCATGGCGGCCCCGAGATGGGTTGGAAATACGATCTGAAAGCGGACACTCTGGCGGCCGGGCCGATGATTACAGATGAAGAATCGGATACGCAAACGGTTGGCGAGTATAGCGTGACCATGGGGCCGAGTTGCCGGGGATGCGGAGGCTCCATTGTCGTGCAGAACCTGAAAACGGGAAGAGGATATCGGCTCACGGATTCAGCGGAGAGCGTTGTTGCGGCGTCATCCGACGGTAAGGCGATCTTCTGGTACGACGGCAGAGGCATGGAAGCTTTTGACCTCGACACACACCGCGCCACGCATATCTCTTCTCTGCCGTCCTCTTCCGGGTTTGAGCCACTGGCCGCGCGCCCCGAAGTGGATGGTTATCTCCTGGCATATGAAGTCGTAGGCTCCTGCAATATAGATGGCGCTGCTCTGATCCGGCAGGTCGAGAGCGATCAGGCCGAACAGGTGGCGCAAAAGGACGCGAGTGCGAGAGCGCCGAAACCGCACAATGTCTGCTTCCTGCATGTCCGCATGCCAACTCGCTAGCTCCTGATCTGTAGTGGCTCCGCCAACTCGCCGCTCCGTCGTCGAGCATGAAAAACGTTAGTGTTCTATCGTGACCGTCCTGCGACGGGGGTGGCGTGGGCGTAGCTGTGTGGGGCGGTTACGATAGAACCGTTTGAAGTGAGCCTGCGGCGTGGCGGATGCGGTGGGTTGCTATGGGATTTCAATCAGGCGGGATGGTTGTTGCAGCCGAGGCGTGGGCGTCTGAGGGCGGGTGCTACCACACTTGGATGCGGTTGGGACTGACGTCTGAGTGTTCGGTGTGGCACGCAGGAGGTTGGCTGGGGTTCGAAGCGGGGGAAGAAGACGTGCTGAGACGTGGCGTGCGGGAACACGCATGAGTGGGACGATCGGGCTGGAGTTCGAGCAGGTCATAAGGCAGCGGATCTCGACGTGAGTTCACGAGCTGTCGAGCGCACGCGGAGGTTCGAGCACCGGGATCAGCGCGTAGCGCAGATCCTGAGGCGTGATGCGTTGAACCACCGTCATAGGGCCGGAACAGACGGGGCATGGTGTGTGGTTGTCAGCAGGCCCGGACGGATCGAGGCGTGGTTCTGAGCCGAGGAGCGAGCGGCAACGTTCGAGCGAAGTGGCACGGCAGCGGTTGGCGAACAGGCCGAAGTGGCGGATGCGAACCAGGCCCTTCGGTAGAACGTGAAGAAGATATCGGCGCAGGAACTCATGAGCGGTGACGGTCATGATCTTGTTCTTGCTGCCGTGGGCATAGTCCTTCCAGCGGAAAGAGACGCGCTGGTTTTCGCAAGCCACCAGGCGATGGTTGGAGATGGCGACGCGATGAGTGTAGCGGGCCAGATAGTTGAGAACATGTTCGGCACCGCCGAAGGGCGGCTTGGCATAGACGACCCAGTCCTTGTGACTGAGCTGCCATAGGAAGTCACCGAAGGTGTCAGGCAAGGCGAGTTGCTGGAGCGATCCATGCAGCTGCAGCCTGTTGTGTTGGAAGAGCTCATCGAGCTGATCACAGAACTTCTCGCGGAAGGTCTTGCTGAGTGCCTTGACGGGCAGGAAGAAGCGGGGAGAGGAATCGATCCATCTCGAACCATCGGGAGCAAGACCGCCGGCAGGAACGATGTAGTGGATATGGGGATGATGCTCCAGGTTCTGCCCCCAGCTATGCAGTACGCCGAGGAACCCGATCTCCGCGCCGAGGTACCGTGGATCACGGGCAGCTTCGAGCAAGGTCGCGGCACTGGTGCGAAAGAGCAGATCGTAAAGCAGCTGCTTGTTCTGGAGGATGAGCGCGGAGAACTCGTGAGGCAGGGTGAAGACGATATGGAAGTACGGCACGGGCAACAGCTCTGCCGAACGCGCGGCCAGCCACCTGGCACGCGCGTTGGCCTGGCACCTGGGGCAGTGCCGGTTGCGGCACGAGTTATAGGAGATGGCCTGATGGCCACAGCGGATGCACTGATCGAGATGCCCACCCAGTGCCGTTGTTCGGCAACGGACGATGGCATCGAGCACCTTGCGATGGGGCCATGCAAGATGCGATCCGTACTTCTCCCAGAAGCTGTTGCCCGCTGCGCGGACGATGTCGGCCACCTCGAGGGTGGGCCGGTTCATCTCTTCCTGAGCCTCCCGTCTCTGTTGCTCTTGGCCGCAGCTGTAATCGCGAGCGTGTCGAGCGGGTTGGGGACCGTATCCATATGCCGCCGGGAGAGGTGCAGATAGATGCTGGTGTGATCGAGCGAAGCATGACCGAGCAGTACCTGGATGGTGCGTAGGTCTGCACCTGCTTCATGCAGGTGAGTCGCATAGCTGTGCCGCAGGGTGTGAGGAGAGATGTGCTTCTCGATCCCGGCAGCTCGCGCTGCCCTCTGGCAGGCGAACCAGACGGCCTTGTCACTGATAGGCACATCGGCTCGCCAGCCATCGACCACACCCGGAAACAGGAAGGTCTTCGGCTTCATCCATCGCCAGTAGCCGCGCAACTCTTCCAGCAGCGCCGGACTAAGTGGCACATCCCGGTCGCGCCTGCCCTTGCCCAGGTGGATATGCACCATCATGCGCTGGCTGTCGATGTCTGTGGTCTTCAGTTGGCATAACTCGGCCCGGCGAACACCCGTCGAGTACATCGTCATCAGCATGGTGCGGTGCAGCCGGTTAGCGCAGGCGGCCAGCAATCTGCCAACCTCTTCACGACTGAGTACGGTCGGAAGCTTCTCCGGCAACCGGGGGAACGGCAGGTGCTCCAGCATGTGATGCCGCTTGAGCGTCTTGACGAAGAAGAAGCGCAGCGCAGCCACTCGTTGCGACACCGTCTTCGCAGCCAGCTTGCGCTCGCGAAACAGGTAGAGCTGATACTCGCGGATATGCTCCGCGCCGAGCCGGTCGGGAGGACGATGGAAATGTTCGGCAAACTGCTCAACCGCAAACAAGTAGGCTTTTGCGGTCCCAGGGGCATAGTTGCGACGCTCGAGTTCTTCGAGCATCCGGTCTCTCAGCTGAGTCATAAGAAATACCTCCTATGACTCAGATCATGCCGCCTATGCCAATCTCCCCACCGCCCCAAAGGCAGCAGCCGCCACGCCGCAGGCTTAGTTCAAACGGGGTTATAGGTAACTTGAACTGGGGGGCGGGGACATCACGAGACCTCTGCTTTCTTCCGCACGCGAGGGTTCGATCAGGGTGCTGAAGGATGTTTTCGGGTAGTTTTGTGCGCTTTCTGAGCCATCAGTGCGCTTTGGAATCAATGGGTTGCGATTCAGCTTCTAACTGTCACGGCAGAGGTCGCGGGTTCGAGCCCCGTCGTCCCCGCCATACATTCCAAAGCACTTAGGAGTGTTTGGCGAAGAAAAACAAGGGCACAAAAAGGGCACAATAAGAAAATAGCCCCTTTCGGCCCACGTGGCAATAGACATTGAAAAGGGCTCCCCAGAGCGGGGAGCCCTTTCATATTGCGACAACGATTAGCTAGCTTTGGCGGCCACGACAAAGATGCCAGAGGCGTGGTTCAGTGCAGAGCGCTTGGCTTCGATGTTGCCGTGCTGGTAGACATCCAGCATCTTTCCCGAAGCATGACGCATGATCTCCTGCACGATCCTCCTGTCCTCCTTCTTGTCTCCCAGCAGCGTTTGGTAGCAGCCGTTCTCCAGCGCGAGTCGAGCGCGCCCCAGTTCGATGATGGCCTCAAGAATGCCACCCTGGAAGATCGCCTGGCTGAACCGCCCCTTGCGCCGGCCCGCGATCGCGCCGGCCTCAAGGCCGATCTGGTAGAGGTCCTCGAACCGCGCATGGCAGGGTGGTGGGCCATTCAAGAACGTACCCAGAGTGACCCCGGATGAGTGCTAAGCCCTGGAGCCACTATTCCAGAATTGCCACCGTTTCTTCCTAGGCACTCCCGTCTCATCGTCGCGAACGCGAGGCAGAGATAATGCGCCGACATTTTTCGAATCCTATCGTCGACGACTTTGGCTCTTGCTCCGTTAGGCTTCGCAGTTGGTGCGTTTAATGGTTTTTTAAGAATAGTTTTCGCAATATGCAAGGACGAGGGAGACCCGCGCTGAATGATATTGGGAGCAGAGAACTGGGGGTTGCGTGTCTCATCGTCTTAGTTCACGGTCAGAAGTGAGTATGCATCGTCGTTCTTGGACGGTTTATTGCTGCTCGTGGTTCTCAGCATGTTTTTTTGCCGTCGTTTTGTATGCGGGGGCGCTAATCTCGCCCGCGGATCCGACAGCGTCGGGTCTGAAAACGGTTCCGCTGACCTTCGCGCATAACCGCTCGGACGAGCCGAGCAATCCGACTATCCTTGCCCGGGAGGAATTAGCCGATAGCCTAAACCGGATCGCCTATAGAGATACCTCGATGCGCGCGGAGGCCGTCGCACAGATTCGAACGAGGGCAGCGGCTCTGAATCGACAGGAAATTGTCCGGTCTAGAGTTCTGCACCTGATCGGCGGCCTGCCAAAAGAGCGAGCGCCGCTGCACGCCCAGTCATTGGGTACGTGGAAAGGCGATGGTTTTCGCCTGGAACGAATCATCTATGACAGCCTGCCTGGCTTCCACGTCACGGCGAATCTTTACCTGCCGGAAGGCAAAGGTCCTTTTCCCGCGATCATCAGTTCACCCGGCCATGGAGCTACAGGTAAGCTTGGTTCCTACCAGTTCGCAGGAAACTTCGCCCGGAACGGCATTGCAGTTCTGGTGTATGACGTTCTCGGGCAGGGTGAACGCCTGCAGTATCCGGATGCCTCCGGCAATTCCATTGTCAACCAGACCATTGACGAACACGCCGAGGCAGGCGTGCAAACCATGCTGCTGGGGCAGCACATCTCCCGCTATTTTGTGTGGGACGCGATGCGCTCCCTCGATTATTTACAGAGCCGGGCCGACATCGAGCCGGACCACATCGGCGCGTACGGCTGCTCGGGCGGGGGCACTGTGACGGCTTACTTTGCGGCTTTGGATGAGAGGGTGAAGGCGGCTGGAGTTGGGTGCTATTTGACCTCGGAGCAGCAACTGCTGGTTTCGCATGGTCCGCAGGATGCCGAACAAAGCATCCCGGGCTTCATCGCGGACGGTCTCGATTTCGCTGATTGGGTGGAACTGTTCGCGCCGAAGCCTTACGCAATCGTTTCGACCACGGAAGACATGTTTCCCTTTGCAGGGGCAAAAACCACCTACGAGGAGTCCAAGCGGTTCTATTCCGTGATGGGTGCCGAAGCGCACCTGCACTGGATTACCGGACCCGGCCGCCACGGCAATCTCGGTCCATTGATGCCAGAGATAGTTGCATTCTTCCTTCAGTCGCTCAAGGGGGAACCGGAATCGGCGCCCAAGCCGGAGATCGTTCCTATCACGGCCCCGCCCAAGGAGGCACAACTGTGCACGAAGACGCGGCAAGTGGCGACCTCGCTTGGCGGAGAGACGGTTTATTCCATCAACCGGAAGCTTGCCGATACGATCCTGGCGCACCGCGCCGCGCCAACCCATGCGGAGCTGCTCGCGGGCGTTCGCTCACTGACTCGCACTTCTGTCGCTGCCGGATCTGGCGAGGCCGCGTCGCTGGCAGATATCATCGAAACAGAGAATCGTCACGATCACGTAGTGAAAGTGCTGAGCATCGAACAGCAGGGCAGCGCCCTGCCGGCCGTCCTTTCAGTTCCCAGCGGCGGCAGCCGTCATCCAGTAAAGCTAATTCTGGACAGCCAACCCAGCGCTGCAGAGGTGGACTTCTACGGGCCCGCCGACTCCGTCGTCCTCATTCTGGGCCTTCGGCCATCGCCGACAGGCGGCGAGCCTGCCCACTGCGTCGACAGCAACGGGAACTCCTGCACCACTATGAATCCCACGTACCTGGGTCCGTTCTATCTGATGGCCCAGCGCGCCATGCTTGTGGACAAAACGCTTCTTGGGTTGCGCATGGATGATGTTTTTGCAGTCCTCAATGGCTTGTGCCGCCAATCCTATGCCGACTGTTCCAGCATTTCCGCTACGGGATCTGGCGCATACGGAACAGTTCTGCTCTATGCTGCACTTCTCGACTCCCGTCTAGCTCATATTACCGTGGACCACACGCTTAGTAGCTACCGCAGCGTAGTGGATACCCAACTCCACCGCAACGTTTCAGAGACCATACTTCCAGATGCCTTGCTGCATTTCGATTTGCCGGATATTGTTGCGTCGTTGGGTAACCGGGCGACCATCCTCGACCCCATCGACGCAAGCGGCGCGACTACTCCGTAGCGGTACGGAAAAGCAGGCGAGAAGAGTCAGATTTGGTTAGTGCAAGAACCGATGGCGGTCCGCGAAACATTTCAGCCAATAGGACGTTGAGAGCCGGGGCGGCATCTCCTCACAGCAAGTTCGTTTCTGGTCGCTTTGGGGCTACCCGGTTGCGCGTCGAGCCCGAAAGCCTCACTTAAGGCGCCGTTCTCTGGTCGAGCGGTACTTTAACATCTATTTAAGAACAATTTTCGTGATCCCAAAGGGCGGGCTGTGCCACCAGGGTAGTTAGTTGACTCAATGGAGCAAGCCGGACCTAAAACGTCATTCTCGGCGTCTTCGCCGATGGCGACAAGGCAGTCTTGTTCTGGGAGGGATCACATGATAAGCAACGGTCTCGATCGAATGCTCAGCTCACGATGGACAAGGCTGGTACTGCCAGTTGCCTTACTATCGCTCCTCCACGGTTTTGCCACCGCCCAGCTCGGCGGCGCCGGCTCGATTACTGGGACGGTCACCGATCCGACGGGAGCGGTAGTGGCAAATGCTGACGTGACTGCCGTCAATACAGCCACCAACGCGAAGACAGAGCGGAGCACAACGTCGAGCGGCTACTATGTTTTATCTCCATTGGATCCGGGGACATATTCGGTCACTGTCGCAGCGAAAGGCTTCAAGACACTTACCCAGGATCAAATCACTGTGGATGCCTTGCAGGCTGTCGGCCTCAATCTGAGTCTGCAGGTTGGTTCCGTCAATGAGAATGTGGAAGTAAGCGCCGCTCCGCCAACCCTGGATACAGCCAACGCGACGATTGGCGGCACAATCGAAAATAACGTTTATACTGCTCTACCGCTGCAGATGAACGGCGCTCCGAGGAACGCTACCCAATTTGCCTATCTGGAACCCGGCGTTTCCGCGAGTGCTTCCAATGGTTCCGCTGGCATCTACGACGGGACAGGCAGCTTCGGAAATATCAACGAGCTGTTTTTGGAAGGCCTTCCGGCTACGCGCGTAGCCCAGCAGGGCGATCCGCGCGAAGTTGCCAACTCAATTTCAGTTGAGGCCGTGGATCAATTCCAGGTGCTGACAGGCGGGGCCCCAATTGAATACCAAGGGATCGGCGTTCAGAACTACGTACTCAAGTCCGGAACGAATCAGATACACGGGGCGCTGTTTGAATACTTTCGAAATACAGCCTTGGACACCTGGAGTTGGGGATCGTCGTCCGTCATCAATCCTGCGACTGGAAAGCCGAAGAAGCCGGTCGAGCATCAGAATGAGTTTGGCCTGGTGGTCGGCGGCCCGATTATCAAAAACCGGCTATTCGTCTATGGAGGCTATGATGGCTATCGCTATGTTGATTGGGGTAACGCAGAGCTGGGTACCGTCCCAACTGCCTTAGAACGTACAGGAAACTTCACCGACCTGCCAGCCAGCCAGAGCATCTACGACCCTTCGACTACTTCCTGTGTTTCCGGGAAGTGCACCCGGCAGCAGTTCTCCTACATGGGTGTGAACAATGTCATTCCGCCCAACGAAATCAGCAGCATTGCAAAAGCGCTGATCAACGGCCTTCCCCTGCCGACGAACCCCAATCAGGTATCCAACAACTGGTTCGGGCCACCCATCACGAGTACGTATACCTGGAGGGCATCTGGCAAAGTTGACGCAGTCATCAGCCAAAAGCAGCATGCAGGTTTCGTGCTCTCAGCCTATAAGTCCTATCCATACGGATATACGCCGTTTCCCACGTTCGGGATTCCGTTGCCAGTGCCCTGGGTATCTGCCCAAATCGCCAACGCATACGCCAAGAACGTACTCATTGAACACAGCTATACGATCAACGCTCACACGGTGAACCAACTCAAGTTCGGGTTGTTTCGCGCCATCACTGATCAAAGCGCCCCTACCTATAACCCAATCTACGGCGCAGCCTCCGCGTATGGCATTACCGGTCTCCCCCCTGGCCAAGTATCTCAAAGCTATCCCGAGAGCACCTTTGCGGGCCCCAACGCGAATTCATCCTTTGCCGTGGCCAAGGCGGACAATGAGGTGACAAACACCTACGATATTTTAGATAACGCGCAGTATGTACATGGCAAGCACTCCATCACCGTCGGCGGCCTTCACCAGTGGCTGGAAGATAATTACACGTTTTACGTCACTGGAACCTCGCCGCTGACGCTGAGCTGGAGCAATGCAGAGACAGGTGGATTCACGCCCATATCCGGCAATTCCGGAGGCACGCTGTCAACGGCCCAAGGTGATGCAATGGCCAGCTTCCTGCTGGGTCAGGTGGATCATGCATCGATGACGGACACTGCGGTCGTTACCTCGTATGGGCGAATGTACCCCTGGTCTGTGTATGCCGAGGACGATTACGCCATGACTCCCAGGCTCACCATCAACCTGGGATTGCGCTGGGACCTTTTCCCCCCATTCGTCGAGAAACAGAACCGCCTGTCCTGGTTGAATCCGAACCTGAACAATCCGGCAGTGGATTATCCGGGCGCTTTGGTGTTCGCGGGCGGTGGTACCTATGGGTGCAACTGCCAGTCACCGCTCAACACGTGGCACAAAAACTTTGCTCCACGGCTCGGTATTGCTTATGCCCTCGACCCCAAGACCGTGATCCGTGGCGCCTATACGCTGAACTATTCCCATTCCTCAGGCGCGGAGAATATTGGCCGATCAGGACCATCCAATCTAGGCTTCGGCGAAACGGTCGCGCCCGTGAGTCCTTCCAGCGGCGTCGCAGCTTTCACTCTCGCCAGCGGGTTCCCTGCGTTTCAGGCACCGCCCTTCCTCGTTCCCTCATTCGGAACGGGGTACTCGACCACCATCACCACCACCCCCCTTTCACCTACCTATTCTGATCCATACGTAGGATCTCGCGCACCTTACGCCATAAACTGGAATGTGGGCATTGAACGTCAGCTTCCATGGGATGTAACAGCGGAGGCGGACTACGTTGGCAGCCAGGCTCACTTCCTGCCACCCACGGGCAACGGCGCCAGAGGCTACTGGGCCAATGAGTTGAACCCGATTTACTACAAACTAGGAACTCTGCTAAATGCCACCCCTAGCGCCGCCAACTTGGCTGCCGCGCAGGCAATCATCCCAGGCATCCAGCTTCCATACCCCACCTTCGGAGGGACCGGAGGGACGATCGCGCAGATGCTGCGCCCCTTTCCGCAATATGCCGGCGTCACGGACTCCTATGGCGACGTCGCCAACTCGAACTACAACGCGTTGCAACTCGTCTTGAAGAAGCGGATGTCTCATGGCCTGAATGGCAACTTGAATTACACGTTTTCCCATGAGATCGACAATCAGGGTACATATCGAAACGGCTATCTATCGCCTCGCGCGGACCGGTCACTGGGAACCGAGGAGACTCCCAAAATACTCAATCTGACGGTTGTTGACAATCTGCCGTTCGGCGCGGGCCACGCCATTGGCGCTAAGAATTTTGTGGTGCGACCGCTGGTGAGCGATTGGCAGGTATCCGCCATCTACACCTTCAGTTCAGGCCTTCCATTGCAAATTGCAGGGACTTGCACAACGCCCGACGGCGGCACCTGCATGCCTAACTATGCAGCGAGCTTTTCCGGATCCCCCCGGATCAATGGGAAATGGGGTGCGGGAGCTCTTGGGGGTATCGCATCTCCGGCCTACATCAACAAGGCGGCGTTCACCGATCCGCCGGCCTACTCCACTGGCAACCTAGGCCGCAGCGCGCCGGATGGGTTGCGGGGGCCATGGTCTGACACCCTCAGCATGAGCGTAAAGCGCTCCTTTCCCCTATTTGAAGATGTGAAGCTGCTGTTTGACGTGTCGATCTACAACGTTACGAATAACGTACAGTTCTCCATTAGCTCCTTGAACATCGATTCGGGGACGTTTGGCGAAGTGAGCGGCCAAGCCAATGCTTCGCGCGATATTCAATTGGCCGCCAGAATCAATTTCTAGGTCCGGTCTATCCATGTCGGGAAAATCCAAAAGAGCTTGGATTTAGGGGAGGAATGGGCAGATGCGCGTCGCCGAAACAGTGATCGTAGTACTGGCTATGGCCTCCCAGGGTATGCTCGCCCATGCGCAGGACAACTTAATCACGGGAGAAAACATCAACGGCTATACGGGGGTGCCGTTTGATACCAGAAACCAACCGTATGACTATCTGGTCGACAGCAGCCTTTCCAGCGACGATCCCGCGGCAAGGAAATTTAGAACACTGCAGGCGGCATACGCGGCGGCGCCCGCGGGCACTCCGGACAAACCCACCGTCATAGGCATCCGACCGGATGTCTACTTCATCCGCGGCACGGAAACAACCGCCGGGTTGACGATTACCAAGAACTACATCACTCTTCTCGGACTGACCGATGATCGCAGGAAAGTGGTCTTTGCAGACGATCGCGGCCACCTGCAAGGAGCGAAAGATAACGGGTACATGTTCACCGTGAACGCCACCGGCTTCAGTGCCATTAACGTTACGTTTGTGAACTATTGCAACATGGACTATGAGTACCCAGGCGACCCCACTAAGAACCTCAAGCGAAGAACTGCATACGACTCACAAGCGGTCTCCATGCAGATGCGAGGAGACAAGCATGTCTTTTCTCACGTCGCCTTCCTCAGCCGCCATGACACCATTTACTTGCAGACTCTACGCTCGTACTTTACGAATGTCTACGTCGAGGGCACAGAGGATTTTCTGGGTGTTGGCGCCGGGATTGTGAGCGAATGGAAGGATTCAGAAGTCTATTTCCCGACCGGCTCCGGTGTGATGTTTGCACCCGGCGTCATCTTCATCAACACCGTATTCAAAGCTTCGCACCAGATGTCGTTCTATAAAGGCTTTACCACCCCAGTCGCGCTGATTGACTGCGTCATTCCGGTCAGCACGCCGCAAACGCCGACGTCGTGGCTTCTGGCAAGACCGCCCAAAGGAGCAAGTTTCTACTCGTTGACGTACCACACCAAGGATGCGAAGGGGAATCTGGCCGTCATCTTCGATAGCAACGTGGGCCCGCCGTCATTCAAACTTTCCAGGGAGCTTTCAGACCGGGAAGCTGCTGCATTCAACCCCTGGAACCTTCTCAGGGCTACCACCACAGGGGATGTCGATGACTGGGATCCAGCCGGTGCCAGGCCAAAGAACGAATCGCATGGAAATGATGCGTTTCGCATGCGCTTCGTTGCTGACTTGGCGGCTGCAGAGAAAGATGCGGCTACTCCGCAGCGGTCCTACACTGGGCTGTTCGTCCCTCCAGCGATTCATACAGGAGGCCCAGGCGCGAGGCTGAACGCGCTGGTCTATCCTGCGCGCGTTGGCAGCAATGCTATCGCATGGTCCACCACCTCCAGCGCCATCTCGCTGGATAAGCGCACAGGCCCCACTGTGATGGTGACGGCACGTAACCACACGGAGCATGTGGTGGATGCGACCGTAAAAGCTACTGCATCGAACGGGTTCTACATCACAACCACAATTAGGGTGGAACCCGCGTATCTTCCGGCACCCCGCTTCGCGAAGCCGCCGGCGCTCACCATTTCTCCGAGCGGCAACGCCCGAGTCGACTACGCCTTGGGCTCTGCAGCTAAGGATATCTCGGGCATTACCTGGTACCTATGCGAGGACGCAGAGTGTGCAGTCCGACGGAAGGTAGCCGTGAGCCGCGGCGATGTTCCATTGAAGGAGTATTTGCTCCCTGCCGGAGCGCTTGGGCGCTACGTCGAGGCGGAAGTTGAACCGCGGGTAGACCTTAGTGAAACAGGCGCTCCGGTAAAAGCGATCTCTACACGAATGATCGCGGCCAGCGACCTGATAGGAACTACCGTCTCGCCCAACTTCAGGAACTTTGTCGAGACGCCCAGTGAGACCTATGTGAGCGGGATGTGGACGGTGTTGGGCCCGTGGCAGTCCGTGAGCAATGACAACCTGATCTACTGGCAGTCACCCATGGGACAGGACCTAGTGAACGGATATGGCGTGAAGGTGGCGGCGGCGACAGGTGGCCTGCTCCGTGGCTCGCTGCTGTACCAGAACGATGTGCCCACAGGAGACATGCAAGTGAAGGTGGTGCTTACGCCAGACAAGATTGGAGGAGATGGATTTGGTGCGCCGAGCACACCCGACGATGGCGACGATATCCAGCGCGTCGATATCTTCATCAAGTACGACCCGCGAACCAAGACTGGATATGCACTGCGGTTCTGGCACACCATTCCGTCGGCGAACACGTGCATGTTTCAGCTCTATAGGATCGAGAACGGCAAGGGCTTTCCATTGAGCGACCAGCAGTTGACAGGTGTCTACAAGCCGAGCACCACATTCATTCTGTCAGTCGCTGGATCGACTCTAACCGCGCGCGCCGCAAACAGCATGGATAGCGACACGCTCTCGCTGCAGGCGACTATCGCTCCGAATCAGTTCGGCGGAGCCGGGGTGTCGATTCCGGGCACTGTGTGGATGGGCAACAGCAGTACGGTCAGCGAGTTCGAGATTTCATATCACTGAGCGTGGACTGGAAAGCAGCGGGTATGTTGAGCTCGTCAGATTATCGGCCAGCGTCAGCCTAGTAACTGACTTGCACGAAGGAAGGACTGGCGACGTTGTTTGCTTCGGCGATCTCGTTGTCGCGAGCGGTCCTTTGCGCGGTAAGCTCGATGTCTGTGAGCAACCTTTGAAACCGTGGATCCGATCGAAGCGGGTCCAGCAACGGATCGACCTTGGCGTAGATGAGAAACGTAGAGCGGTCCTGGCGCGCACGGTCCAGCCAGTCAAGCGCCATATCTCGATTTCCGAGGCCGAGATAGACAAAGGCGACACTGAACGGAGGAACATATTCGTGCGCAGAGCGTTTTGTCAGCTCATCCAGCACTTTATGTGCGGCGGCCGCGTTTCCGCGCAGCGCCTCGGCATAGCCAATGAGGCCATCGATGTAAGCGTCGGGACCGGACAGGCGTTCCGTCTCGCGAAACTCGCGGAGCGCCCCGGAGTAATCCTTCTCAGCTGCTAAGACGATTCCGAGGCCCGAATGTGCCCGCGCGTAGTTTGCATTCTGTGCGAGAGCGTAGCGATACATTCCTTCTGACTTGGCATATTGCCTATCCCAGTAATAGGCGCACGCCAGATGCATAATGCCGCCCATCGACATGGGATCCATTTCCTGCGCCTTCAGCGCTTGCTGAAGCGCCTGCGACGTATCGCCCACTACGGCGAAATAGAAAGAATCCCAGGAGTATCCGCCCGAGTTGCCCGGCGAAAGTTCGATCGCTTTTTTGAATTCCTGCTCTGCTTCCTTCCAATTCCACTCGTAGTAGAGGGCGACGATTCCGAGTGCGGTATGTCCTTCGGCGAGCCCTGGATCGAGCTGCAGCGCTTTCTGCGCCGCGGCCTTTGCATTGGGATACGCTTCAGCGGGCGTCTCGACGCTGTACGACGCTAACATGGCGTAGGAATCGGCGAGCCCCGCATACGCTTCGGCGAAGTTGGGGTCAAGAATGATGGCCTGTTGGAAGCACTCGATTCCACGACGCAGCCCCACTTCGGTGCGTTCATTCCAGAAATAGCGGCCTGTGAGGTAGAGGCGCTGCGCTTCCAGATTGTGACTAGAGTTCGTCAACTGCGGCGCCGGGGTCATGCCGAGCATGCGTTCGCTCACGGTGGATTCGATCTCGCCCTCGAGCTGCGGTATCTCGCTGAGGGCGCCGGTGTACGAACCTGACCAAAGTGTCTTACCCTCAGCATTCGCAAGCTTTGCACTGACTCTTGCTTCACCCTGCTTCATGTCGATGAGGCCCGTCAAGAGCGCGTCGACCTCCGCAGTCGCTTCAGGGAAACTTGCCTCACTGCCGTGTGAGGATCTGGACATTTCTGTCACGGAACGGGCCCTGAGCCCGGCATTCTTGCCAATTCCACCAACCAAGTCTGCTGTCACATTGGCCCCGATCTGCGAATTGGTTCCGCTTGATCCGGTCAGTATGAATGGCGCGACGGCGACGAACCGCTGCACCTGCGGCATTGTTTTTGCCGCTGAGCTGTGATGGCGCGGACGTAGGGCAACGAAACCGGCCGTAATAGGCAGTGCGAGCACGAGTGCGGTTGTGCCAGGGTGCGCCTTGCAGAACTGAATCAGGGCAAAGGGAACGCGCCAAGGCTCACTCTTGCCCGGCTGGGGTACGGTCTCTGTCGTTTCCGGCGATGCTGGGTCCGCAATGGGCAGGCGGATGACGCCCGGCAGAAATCGATAGCCCCTCTTCGCCACCGTTTCGATGAGCTTATTCTTGCCACGGTCGTCTCCGAGCGCTTTGCGCAGCATGGAGATGGTAACTGTGAGGTTCCCCTCTTCGATGAACGTGTCTCCCCAGACCGCATTTACCAATTCGGAGCGCTCTACGAGATGGCCGCCGCGTTCCACCAGGACGGTTAGAACCTGGAACGCTTTCTCGGTCAGCGCAATCGGGAGCCCCTCGCGGACTAGGGTGTGCTCCGACGGCTCAAATCGAAACCGTCCAAATTCATAGACATACGAATGTGTCATGGCTCCTCCATGCCGCCCATGTCTCGGGCGATCTGACGAGTAAGCAGATAGCGTGCAAGGATACCCGGCCCCAAGGGTATACATGACGGGGAATTGGATGGTCAATACACCGTCCATTAATACAGACCAGCGGCTGCCATGGACTCTAGGGCAAGGAAGGCAAGTGTGCTGCGGACGCGAGACGCATTGATCTTGACGACTGACCAAGAGCAGCTTTGCCGGCACATTTAATCTCTTTTTTAGATTTCTTTTGGCGATCCCAAAGGCCAAGCTGAGAATAGTTTGGCGGAATGACCCTATGAGGATTCCTACTCGAGCGAATCACTGGCGATGGGCTACCTGTGCGTTGACGATTCTGCTTGCCGCCTTGCTTCCCGTTGTCGCGCGAGCGCAGGACAATCTGATTTCCGCTGAGCCTGTCAACGGCTACACCGGCGTGCCCTTTGACACCCGAGGCTATTCCTATGACTATCTGGTCGACAGCAGCCTTGCCCAAGACGATCCGGCAGACAAGCGATTTCGCACCGTCCAGGCTGCCTATGAGGCGGCGCCCGAGGGCACTGCAGCCAAGCCAACGGTAATCGGGATCAAACCGGACGTGTACTTCCTTCGCGGCACCCAGAACACGCCGGGGCTCGCCATCAAGAAAGACTACATTACATTGCTGGGCCTGACAGACGATCGGCGGAAGGTTGTGCTGGCGGACGACCGTGGCCACATGGAGGGCGCGACTGACAATGGGTACATGATCACGGTTGACTCGGTCGGCTTCACGGCCATGAACCTAACCTTTATCAACTATTGCAACACCGACTATGAGTATCCAGGGGACCCATCCAAAAACCTCAAAATGCGAAGTCCCTTCGATGCGCAAGCAGTCGCGATGTCGATGCGGGGAGATAAGCAGATCTTCTCCCACGTTGCCTTCCTGGGCCTACACGACACCTTGTACCTGCAAACGCTGCGCTCCTATTTTACGAACGTTTACGTTGAGGGCAATGAAGACTTTCTCGGCATCGGATCGGGCCTGATCAGCGTCTGGGAAGACTCCGAGGTTTATTTCCCCACCGGCAGCGGCGTTATGTTTGCACCTGGCGCGGTTTTTGTGCATACCGTTTTCAAGGCATCGCATGGCTTTGCGTTTTATAAACCATTCAACACGCCAACCGTCCTGATTGATTGCGTGGTTCCAGTCAATACTCCGCAATCGCCGGTGTCATGGATGCTGGCGGCAAAGCCTTTGGGACAAACTTTCTACTCGCTGACGTACCACACACAAGATGCGAAAGGGAAGCCAGCTGTCATCTTCGATAGCAACGTCGGACCGCCCACGTTCGCACTCTCCCGTGAATTGTCGGATCAGGAAGCCGCCGCATTCAATCCGTGGAATCTTCTTAAGGCTACTCCTACCGGGGTCACCGACGGCTGGGACCCCGCCGGCGTGAAGGACATGTATGCCTCGCATGGAAGTCTTCCCTTTAGGATGGTGCTGGGACCCAATGCGACAGAATCTGTGGCCCACGGATATCCCGGGAACCAGCGGCCTTACTCTGAAGCGTCGATCACGCAAACAGTCCGCATGGGAGGCCCTGCACTCCCGTTGACCGCCCTTGTCCTTCCCGCGCGCGTTCAGAGCGATCGGGTGGTGTGGTCCACCAACTCCAAACTGATCACGCTCGACAAGACGGTCGGTAAGACCGTACGGGTGAGTGCGCGCAACAACACGGACCATGTGGAGCACGCGACCGTGAGAGCGACCGCCTCCAATGGGTTCTTCACAACCATCCAACTCGATGTTGAGCCGCGCCAACTTCCGCCGCCCACCTTTGCCAGGTCTCCGGCGCTCGGCGTGGTCGAGAATGGCTCGGCCACGGTGGACTACACCCTCGAATTGGGAGGGCAGAAGGACGAGTCGCGCGTGACGTGGTATTTGTGTGACGACGCACAGTGTGCAGCACGGCGCAAGGTGGCCGTAAGCCGCGGCAACCAGCCCTTGAAGAGCTATAAGCTGGGCATGGGAGCGATCGGTAAGTATGTGGAGGCGGAGGTACAGCCGAAGCGCGAACGAAGCGATCCCGGCCCATTGGCTGCGGTTGTCTCCACAAAGTCGATTGCCGCGAGTGACATTACCAGTGATACGGTGTCGCCGGAGTTTAGAAGCTTTGTCGAAGCGCCCAATGACCAATATGTGAACGGTATGTGGACTGTGTTGGGAAACTGGCAAATTGTTACTAATGATGATCTTGTGTATTGGAAGTCCACGACCGGCGATGATTTGGCGGATGGATACGGCCTCAGAGTGAACACGCAAGGAGGCTCGCTGCTGTATCAGAGCGATGCCCCGACGGGCGATATGCAGGTGAAGATGGTGATGGTTCCGGAGAAAATGGTGAGCGATGGGTTTGGCTACCAGGGATTCGGATCTCCGGGGTCGCCTGACGACGGCTCGCAGCATGCGGACATTTTCATCAAGTACGATCCGCGCACCCGGACAGGGTATTCGCTGCGCTTCTGGCATACACTTGAATCGGCTGGCAGCTGCATGTTTCAGCTATACCGGATCGACAACGGGAGAAGCGCGCCGCTGGGCGCGCCGCAATTGACGGGAGTCTTCAAGCCCAACACAACCTTCATCCTCTCGATTATGGGATCCACATTCACGGCCAGAGCAGCGAACACCATGGACAGCGAAACTCTGTCACTGAAGGCACCGATCGTCCCGAACAAATTTGGCGGAACGGGCGTGTACTGGTCCGGAACCGTGCGTACCGGAAATAGCAGTATCATCAGCCAATTGACCATTTCTTACCAGAGCACCGATCATTGAAGTCACAAGGGTCGACAGGCTGTCCGTCTTCAGCCTGCGCCGCCTACGACCTGATGCGGCTGCCTAAACTGATCGCCCAAAGAGCTGAGGAAGGCCTCAGGCCGCAATGCACCTGAAGTTCGGCCGGAGAGCGGAAGCTGCCTTCCCGAGCCTCCAAAGCCCGCGTAAACAGTGACAGGAATGCGCCTTTCGAGCGAGCGAATCAACCAAGACACCGGAGAAAGCAACAAGCTACGCTACTGATCGCGCGAATTTCAACGAGTTACTAGGGGGTTCCGCACCGAGTTGCGACCGGATTGTCGACTGACCGGGAGTTAGTCCCTGGCATATGACGAAAGAGTGTTCGGAGAAAAGATTCGGTTTCTCTGATAATTGGCACCGTCTCACACGGATCATCAAAGCGTGCATTATCGCCATTGCTGGATTCGAGAAATGCAGGTTCTGGAAACGCGGTATGCCCTGTAGTCTTCAGTTGGGAACGCCTGGTCAGGCGCCCCATTCATCGAATCGGCGCAAGATCACCATGAGCTTGCATCCCAACAGGATGAGAGAGCCCCACAATATGAAGGGGATGCCATAGAGTAGGAGGTGCTTGCGTGAACGGGCTAACTCAAACACTCGAACCTTCAC
Source organism: uncultured Acidobacteriaceae bacterium (assembly GCA_963764735.1). Lineage (GTDB taxonomy): Bacteria > Acidobacteriota > Terriglobia > Terriglobales > Acidobacteriaceae > Edaphobacter. The sequence goes on along the minus strand of CAVXTS010000002.1, from coordinate 676,847 downwards.
AAGCACGTACACGTTCGCTGCGAGATAAGCAGCAACCAAACAGCTCACTATCAGGTTGTGCATGTTCATACTCCCTTTACCGGCCTGCATCTCAGCGCCGATACTCATCGGTCAGTTCATCAAGCGAGGTTCAAGCCTTAGAGTTGAGACCATCCCCCGTCGACCGGAAGCTCGGCGCCGGTCGTGAAGGTCGCATCGAATGCAAGGAAGAGGACGGCCTTCGCGATTTCCTCCGACGTCCCCAAGCGCTTCATCGGGACCATACCGAGCATCTTCTCCCTGATCTGAGAGGCTGCGCCACCGGGAAACGCTTTTTCGATGATCGGCGTGTCGATGGGACCGGGCGTCACCGCGTTGACGCGAATCTCGAGAGGAACCAACTCAGCAGCGAGCGTCCGAGCGAATGATCGTAGCGCGGCCTTGGCGGCTCCGTATGTGGCGTTGCCAGCCATTCCCTTGACGTTGGCGATCGAGGTCGTGAGGACGACAGAGCCTCCACGGTTTATTAGCGGCGCGAACTTCTGCACCGCGAAAAGGGGGCCCTTGGCGTTCAAGTTGAACATCTCGTCGTAGATGGCCTCGGTGATGCTCTCCAGAGGCGCTCGGGTGTTGAACCCGGCGTTGACGAACAGCAGGTCGATGGTGTCGAACTCGGCCTTCACTCGAGAGGCGAGTGCATCAAGGTCCGTCAACGACCGCGCGTCGCTCGAAACCACGATGGCGTCATTTCCAAGTTTTTTCTGGGACGATTCCAGCCCTTCCTTCGAGCGACCCGTCACCACAACGCGCGCGCCTCCATCGAGGAGCATCTTCGCCGTAGCGAGCCCCATACCGCTCGTGCCGCCGATGATTACCACCTTTTTACCTTCGTACCGTTTCATGTTTATTCTCCTGGTGACTGGTTGTTGTTCGTTCTGTCGCCGTAATTCCAAGTTAGGGAATTGGCAATGTTGTTTTGCATCCAGTGACGCGCCGATCAGCGCTCCTTCAGGACCTCGCGTTCAAGGATGCGGGTAAGACAAGTCCACGCCGGAGACGTTGACCACCGCCTGCCACGCGGCTTCTTGGCTGGCGCGATCGTGGAGGTGTGGGTGGCGCTGCGCCTCAATTGGGCCTGAGAACTTCCCTTGAGCCGAGGCGAAGAATTGCCCTGAGACGTCGGTTCCGAACTCCGACGCCTGGAGGTACCGACGGGCCGCGGTCTCCGGCGTCTGATTCATGCCGGGAATGAGGTTCACGATTGGGATAAACACATACTTCAACAACGGGCCAGCGTTTCGCACCACCTTGGTGTCGGTCGCCCCACCGGGCGATACGGCGTACACGGCCATGCCGGCAGGCAGCCGGCGGGCCAGCGCCGCGGTCCACCAAGCGATGATGAGCTTCGCGTCAGCATACGCATTGTTGGGCACGTACTTCACGTTCGGCCCGTTGCGCAGCAGGGCTTCAACAGCCGAGGTTTGGTCGCCCCGGTAGTATTTGGCCGCGAAGGCTGGCACGTCGGTGTACTTGAACATGGGTACGCCCCCGCGGGCAGGCTCCGCGCCGGCGATAACAATCCGCGCGTTGGGGCTCAGCAGGTTGGCACGGAGCAATCCGACAGTCAGTTGATGATGGCCGATCAGCGGGGCCTCAGAAGCCTCGACGCCCGCCGCAGTGATCACGCGCGCCTTGGTAGGGACCAAACCGGCGTTGAGCAATAGGAAATCGATCGGCCGACCTAGCCTGACCAACTCAGCGAGGGCGGATTGAACGCTGGCCGGCGCGTTCAGATCCAGCTCCAGTGGCGTGAATATCTTCGTTTTGGTCTCAGCCGCGAGTTGAGCGACCGCTTGCTGGGCCCCGGCCAGGCTGCGCCCGGTGACGATGACCTCGCGGTAGCCCTCGGCGGCGAGCAAGCGGGCTGCGGCGTGACCGAGCCCGGAGGTGGCGCCGGTGACCAGAGCGATCGAATGTTTAAACATATCCATGTTGTGTCCTGTATTTACCTGTCTTGCAGCGTTACATACGCGAGAGTACGATACAAACAGATGCGATGCAAGGAGTTTCGTACGCGATGGTAACTAATATTGCGAAGCGCCCCCCAGGACGCCCAAAAGGCTTTATCCCCGACGAAGCACTTGACCGTGCCGTTGAGATGTTTTGGGAGCATGGGTATGAAGGAGTCGACGTGGATCGGATCGCGCGCGCCGTGAAGGTCACCAAACCTGCGCTATACCGAGCCTTCGGAGACAAGTCCACCCTGCTGCTCAGGGCGGTCGAACGCTATGGGCTGACGTATGGGGCTCCCAGAATGGCAGCATTTCAAGCGGAGCCGGACATTCACAAGGCCGTGACCGCCTTTTGCGAGGCTGTCGTCAACACCGCTACCGGCGATGCTCGCGGAGGCTGCATGATGGCCGCAGCCGCGCTGGGACAGTCGGAGCGCGTAGCGGAGATCCGTTTGTGTACCGCGAAGAGCCTCACCGCTGCCGCTGATATTTTCGCGAAACGTTTCGAAAAGGAGATGAAGGCGGGGCGCCTGACGCGCACGCCCTCTGCCAAGGTGCGAGGCCGTTTGCTCGTCGACTTGCTGCAGGGTTTGCAGCTTCGCGCCAAGGTTGGTATTGCGCGCGAGCAATTGCTGCAAGACGCCCGAAGCTATGTGCCCCTGATTCTTGGCAAGTAAATCTAACGCCCTTCTCGGGGGATGCGTCTGGACGAGTGCGAAATCTCTAGTGCCGTATCGGCAGTGCTCCGCGGCGAGAACTTCTCGAGCTCCGGCGCTGCAGGTGCGGAGCGGTGCGGATACGGCGATTTGCAGTAAGCCGCTAGCGCGGTAAAAGTATGGGGATTGAAAGCTGCTTTGGGTGGGCTAACGCGGCTGGCTGAGCACGAAATGGGATGTCGGCGCCCTGAACGGAGCCGTTCAGGGCTGCATCTGCGGTCTGCATGACAAGGCTGCGACTGGCATCGAGGTCATGCGGAGCCGATTCGAGCCATGGGATAGCGTTGGCGGGATGAACGCCGGTCGATGCGAGGAATCGGGTTGGCATGCAGGTCACGATGATCATCCTCAGGATGAGTCGAAGTGCGCGCAGGCGAGCGGGGCGCAGGAGTTGGTGGTCACGTCGGATAGTTGGCGAGCGACCACGTGCAGGGTGCCACGCTTGCACTAGGGACAGGATCGGTTGAGTGCGGACTTCTGTGGTTCAGTCAGCAGGGTGCTGATGTCCGGAGTGGTGGCGTGGAGATGGCTTCTGCACAGGGCGAGGGCCTGACGGCGGTTGCGGTTGGCCAGCAGTCCGAAGTGGCGGATCTTGACGAAGCCTGCGGGCAGGGCGTGGAGCAGGAAGCGGCGGATGAACTCGACCGCGTCGAGCTTCATGATGCCGCTGCGGTTGTTGTGTCTGGAGTCTCTCCAGCGGAAGCGCACCTGTCCGCTGGAGAGGTCGAGCAGTCTCCCGTTGGAGATGGCGACACGGTGGGTGTAGCGGGCCAGGTACTTCAGCACGTGTTCCGGACCGCCGAAGGGAGGCTTGGAGTAGACCACCCACTCCTTATTACGCAGTGCACCGAGCATGGAATGAAATGCGGCTGGCTGGGAGAGTTCAGCCAGCGTACCGGAGAAGCCTAGTTCGTTGTGTCGATAGCTCTGCTTGAGGAAGGCGAGCAGCTTGCCGCGGAACATGCGGCTGAGCACGCGGACGGGGAGAAAGAAGTTACGCCTTGATCGAACCCAGCGGGAGCGGTCGGGCGCCAGTCCGCCTGCGGGAACGAGACAGTGCAGGTGGGGATGATGTCCCAGGTTCTGCGACCAGGTGTGCAGCACAGCAAGCACGCCGATGCGAGCGCCGAGATGGCGAGGATCGGCGGCGATCTCCAGCAGGGCCTCGGAAGCGGAACGAAACGGCAGGTTATAAAACAGACGCTGGTTGCGGAGTGCGAGCGGCTCCAGTTGCGCGGGCACGGTGAAGACCACATGGGCATAGGGCACCGGCAGCAGGCTTGAGGCCTGCTTCAGAAGCCAGCGATCGCGGGCTGAGGACTGACACTTGGGACAGTGCCGGTTGCGGCACGAGTCGTACGCGACAGTCTCATAGTCACAGCGATCGCATCGTTCGAGATGAGTGCCGAGGGCTGCCGTTCGGCATCGGCCGATGTCGCGCAGTACCTTGCGCTGCTGGTCGGAGAGGACATGGCCCCAGCGTTGAAGGAACTGGTTCTGGTGAGCGTGAAAGACATCGGCCACTTCGAGCCGATGTCCGGTCATGCGGTTCTGTCACCTCCCTGGGCACTTCGAACAATGTGAATCGGCAGGTCGTCGAGCGGACTCGCCGTGGCGTGCAGTCTGGCTTCGGTGACATGCAAGTAGCCGCGCCGAGTAGAGCCAACGTACGCTCCCTGACCGCCAACTTGCTGAGAAGGAGTTGAAGCTCGAAAAGTTCGAGAACCTCAGGCACCTTCTCCCTTTTCGCACTTTGACGGACGAGTTTGATTGGGTTGCGGTCAATACACCTTCACCGTCTGTCTGATCGTCATAAAGTACCTGTTCTGCCCCCGCCCGCCCTTGCTGAAAGCCCGACGCGGAGGGAAAACAGTTATAATACGTATCTCAGATATAAATGTGTTGAAGGACGATCACCTGTAAGCCTTAGCGACGAGCCGACTCTATGGTGAGCATCTGGGCGACGGCGTTCCAGCCGCGGAGAGTGAGTTCGGCGGGGCCGTGGGCGGCGCCTGCGGGGTACTCGACCTCGATGGTGCGCGACTCGCCGGGAAGCAGCGAGATGTAGTTGTCGGAGTAGTAGGCGGGCAGGATGCGCGTCTTGTCGCTCGCGTTGAGCAGGGTGAGTTTGTTTTCGAGGCTGGCGACGGCGGCAGGGTTGGTGAGCTGCACCGTGACCTTGACCATGTTGCCAGTAATGGCCGAGCTCGCCAAGGCCTGGAGTTGAGTGGGCGCGAGCTTGTTCAATTCGCGATAGGAGGACGGCCGGGCGCCGAGCCAGTAGAGGTTCTGCGAGACTACCGAACCCTGGGCATCGCGTAGTTCGAGTTTCACCAACACCATGCCTTGGGCGAAGTATCGTCCGAGGTCGAGACGCAGGCTGGGAGTGGTCAAGTCGGCGGCAACGTCCTTGTGGTCGGTCTGTTCAGTCAGCAGTGCATTGGCCAGGGTGTAGACCTTGGCGCTGACGGTGAGGCCGGGATGGGCTGCGGTGGTGGTGTTGACGATATCGACGCGGTAGTTGGCCAGGTTGAGCTGCACGTGCAGCGGCTCGCAGGCCTTCTTGACGCCGTAGAAGGAGGCCTGGGTGTCGTAGTCGGTGCTGAGGATCTGCCACATGGTGCTGGGCCAGGCGGGCTGGGTCATCCACAGCAGGCGGCCGCTGTTGGGCGCCCACAGGTTGGCGTTCATGCCTTCGAACATGGCGCGGTGAGAGACGTAGTTCAGCATTTGGGCCTTGCGCTCGAAATCTTCCAGGCTGGTAGGCGCGCCGAACTCGGCCTGGATCTCGGCCATGAAGGGCGCGACGTCGCCGTTGCCACTCTGGTGCCAGTCGTGGTAGGCCCAGACATCGTCGATGGGCCACTGGTCCGGCTTGGGGATGGTGCTTTGGAAGGACTCGAGCGTGGACATGGAAGGCGTGCCGGTCTCCACCGAGAAGCCGCGGTTGAGCGTGGTGTAGTATTGCGCCGGGGCTTGATAGCGATAGGGGCCGCTTCCCTGGAGGTTGACGGCGTTGGAGCTGGGCGAGTAGTACCGGGTGCCGTCGAGCGTGCGGACGAGATTGTCGAGGCCGAGGTTGATGATGGGCTGGGGCACGCCTTCGTTGCGTCCGCACCACATGACGAGGGAGGGATGGTTGCGAAAGCGCTGGATGGTGTCGGCGGCGTTGGCGAGGAAGAGCTGCGGGTCTTCGGCTTCGATGTTGTAGTTCTCGGTGGACTCCCAGAAGTCGTTCCAGACCATCATGCCGTACTCGTCGGCCAGCTCGTAGAAGGTCTCCTCGGTACTCTGGCCCACCCAATTGCGGATAATGTTGAGGCCGGCGTCGCGGTTGAGGCGGAAGAAGGGCTCGAGGTGCTCGCGGGAGACGCGCTTGCGGAAGTCGTCCATGCCCCAGTTGCCGCCGCGAGCGGCGATGCGCATGCCGTTGACGCGGATGACGAGGTAGGGCGATGCGCGCAGGTCGGTGAGCGGCTCGATGGCAGGCGAGTTTTCGGCACTGTCGGCGAGGGAGGCAACGTGCGAGGTTGCATTAGCGCGGCGTTCCTCCGGAAGGTTGGCGGCCTCGGTTTCGGGAAGCGGAATCTCGCGCATGCCATCGTGGCTCACGTCGACGAGAGGGTCTTTGTCGCCTTGAGCGTTGGCCGGCGTGTATTCGACGCGGCGCAGATGGCCGGTGCTGTCGAGCAGGCTTAGCTCGTAGCTGATCTCGCGCACGCCGAAGCGGACGTACTTGGTATCGGAGGTTGAGCCGGCGGTTTGGAGGGTGAGCTTGAGATGGTAAAGCTCGGGACGGCCGTAGCCATTGGGCCACCAGAGGCGCGGGTGTTGCAGGTTGAACTGGGGGAACTCCGCCGGAGTGAGTTTGACAAGGGACTCGCCGGGCGGCAGGGTTACGCTCTTGCGCACAGTGATCTGCTCGATCGCAGCATTGAGCGTCGCGTCCACCGGGCCGGAAGAGAGGTTTGTGATCGGAACATCGATCTCCACGGCAGCCTGCGAGGTGTCGTGATTGCGAAATGAGGTAACGATCTGCGCGTCGCCGATCTTGAGGCTGCGGGTGATGCGCAAGGTGACAGGCTGCCAGATTCCGCTGTTACGGTCGCGGACCCCGGGAATCCAGTCCCAGCCCTCGGTGGCGACGAAGGTGGGACCATCGAGCGCCAGAGCGCCGCCGTTCTCTCCGGTTATAGCTTGTCCGTCCGGAATGGCGCCGCGGGCAGGCCATCCGAGTTGTAGAGGTTGCAGCCTTCGGGATAGTTGTCCCAGGCGTAGCGTACCGCGACAGGTTCAGGGACCTCAGGGCCGGAGACCAGCACAGTGTCATGGTCAATCCGGGCTGTTGCCGGAACGAATTTGCCGTCCTTGCCGGCGATGACGAAGGTCTTGAGGTCACCACCTTTAGCAACGAGACCTTCGCCGACGTGGGTAAAGCTGATGCGGATGGAACCACCCTCGACCTTCATCGAGTCGTACATCGGGCCGGAGTACTCGATCTTGCGACCGTAGGTCTTGGCCAGCGCGATCCGCGCCAACCGGTCGGCCACATCCTCTTTGTCCTTGGGATGGATGTTTACCGGATCGCCGATGTCGATGGTGACCGCCATCCCGGTGTTCGGCAGGGAAAGAACGGTCGCCTGCGCTTCGCGAACATCTGGGTTGTTGTACCAGGTGTCCGGACGGTTGGGCCACGGTTTCAGCGGAGCGAGCTGGCAGATGTAGAACGGAAAATCCCCCTCGTCCCAGCGCTGGCGCCAGTCCTTAATCAGCGTGGCTTGCAGCAGCGGGTAGAGTCTGTAGCCGGTAGCACCGCCATTGATCGCTTCGCCCTGATACCAGAGGACGCCCCGGATGGCGTAGGGAATGACCGGCGCAATCATGCCGTTGTACATCACGGTTGGGTTGTGCTGGTCGCTCACGGGGTTGCCATTGCCGGGTCGTCGCGGAGGGGTCTTGCCATCGGCTTTAGCTTTATCGGCAGCTTCCTGCCATGCTTTCAGGGCCGCGGTCATGTCGGGCGGGTTGAACTTGTATGCGGCGATCTTTGCGTCGAACGCATCAACCAGCGGTTTCAACTGTGGATTTGCCGAAAGCGCTTCGCGGCTGGTCCAGGCTTCGGCGGTGCTGGCGCCGAAGGCTTCCGTGACGATGCCGAAGGGCACCTTCAGTTCCCTCTGCATGTCACGCGCGAATAGGTATCCGATGGCGGACATCTCCTTCACGTTTTCGGGCGTCACGGCGAGCCATACGCCGGAAACGTCGGGCTGCGGTTCGTAGCCATTCTTCCATGCGCCCGTGAACATCCGGATCTGTGGGTAGTTCGCGGCCGCAATCTCCTCGGCCTCATTCTTCACCCCGGCAAAGTAGTGTCTGGGGGTCGTGCCGACGGTGAAGTCCATGTTCGACTGGCCCGACCCGAGCCACACCTCGCCCACCAGGACGTCTTGGATCACGATCTGAGTCTCGCCCGCTTTGTTGCCCGTAATCGTCATCTCGAACGGACCGCCCGGCTTGAGTTTCGTCAGGCGGGCCATCCACTTGCCGCTCGAATCGGCAGTTGTGGATCTGATCTGGCGGTTGAACTTGATCGTGACCTTCTCAGCGGGATCGGCCGTACCCCAGATGGGCACAGACATACCGCTTTGCAATACCATGTGATCGCTGAAGAGCGCGGACGGCTGGACCTGTGCAGACGCAACAGCCGCGAGACAAATCGTAAAGCAAACGGACGCAGCCAGCACGTACGTCTTGAGAGTTCTCATAAAGTTCGCACTCCTTATGCCGAGGGGAGTCCATCAATCTTCAGCGTCACTGCGTGCTCGCTCGGAGCCATCTCCAGCAGGTTGACGGACAGGCTATCTGCACCCTGCGTCCAGGCAAGTTTGCCGCGACAGCCGAGCAGCGAGATATTTGCGATCTTCGCGCCGCCCAACTGCGGCGACCCAGCGCCGAGGCTCTTAATCTTCGCGACACGCGACTCCGGCCACGCACCGACGAATGCGTAGAGCACATCGCCCTTGGTGGCGAAGCGGATGTCTTCGGCTTTCAATTACCCACAAGTTGCGCTCCGATCATGATGCCTAACTCTATGTCGGTGAGTCGCGACATACCTCTCCAGATCACGGTGTTGCCCGGTGGAGGATCGTGTGCGCGAGCGAGATAGCCGCCTAATCGGGCAAGCTTTGTGATGTAGTGCGCAAGAGGTGCTGTTTGATTCCGAGCAGGTTTATCGGGCACCAATTCGTCCAACAGAAATTGGTCAAGTTCTGTAAAGGCCTCGTCAGGCGATGCTCCGGGCCGTGTGCGATTCAGCATGGTGATCCAAAAGATTCTCCAACTCAGGATGCATAGGATCGCAATGAGGTTTACGAGGCGCTCGGCCGTTCTCAGCTTCGCTTCTTCCGCCCTGCATCCGGACTTCAGGATTTTGTGGAAAGTCTCGATCTTCCATCTCTGCGCGTACCAGTCAAGTTTTTCGGCAGCCTCCTGACGCGTGCGCACAGGTAGATCGGTAAGCAGTTTCCAGTCGATCTGTCTCGCGATCTTTCGGAGTATCTCTCTCCCTGGCGTGGATCGCGGTGAGGATCAGTTCCGGATAGTCTTTCTGCTTGCCGATGGGTGGGCGGACCACCATGCGTCGACAGCGAAGTTCAAGAACTGCAGTAGAAAATTCCCCTCGCTTGTTCCGCACCTGAACACGATGCAGTCCCCGAACTGGAGCCTGTTTCATTGCATCGCGAACCGTATGTCCTCCGTCTCCGGCCTGCCGGTCAACGCAGGTGCGCACCAGAAAATGGGTGCCTAGCTGCTGTGCCAGACAGAACAGTTCGTAGATGTCGCTCTCCCTATCTCCGATGTGTACACAGCGTCCAGGGTCTGCCAGTAACTCCGTTGACTGTCTGAGGTTCTCCAGCCAGCGAATGCTCTCTTTCTTTTCGATCGGCACACGCGTCGGATTAACCCGTCGCTTCAGTGCATTCGCGCCGTGAAACTTGTCTCGATTCCAGAACTTGATCGCCGCCAGACCCAGTGGCAGCCCTTCGCGGGTAGCTACCAAACTAGAGTGCATCAGAATGCCGCAACTGGTGTAGAGCCCTGCACGCCCTTTGTGGCCTGCAGGTATCTTCTTCAGGATCCCGATCGATGCGGTATCTTCGTGCCGATAAGACAATTCCGTCGTGTCGTGAAGAACCAGAAGGGGGAAGCTACTGCTCGCGGATCTCTCTCGCGTGCAGGCAAAATGACCGGCGAGAATATTGGATTCGCTGATCCGTTCGTTGTCAAAAAAGCGGTAGGCCGCCTTGGTGTTGGCCCAGTCCTGACATGCCCACGGCGTGGTCGCACCTACTCTACCTGACAACTGTTCCAAAAGTTGTCGCAGTCGCTTGCCATGGCGGGAATCTTGGAAGTGGCATCCCACCACTTCATTCTCTATCCATTTATCTGACAGGAAATTCGGCGCATCCTGGCCCTTCGTGGCCTGAATCGGTCGCGGCTTCCGCATAGACAACAGTTCGCCACGCACACGCTCTCCGCCGTAAGTGCCTGACTTGAGGCTGAATGCGATTAATTAATACCCGCACAAAGTCAGAGAAGAATTGTGGGTAATTGAAAGTGTCTTCGGGGTGTACGGAGGGCCGGGCGGTCCATAGGCACGCGGCGGAGGCGCGGTAGTCGAGGGCCCTTCGCCGTAGATCTTCCACGGCCGCGTTGCGAAAATGCCCTCGGAGTTCACATCCATCCATGCGGTGAAGCCGGCGATGAAGGCCTCCTCCTTATCGTCGATGGAGCCGTCGCCGCGCAGCGGGATGTTCAGCATCAGGTTGCCATTCTTGCTCACGATATCCGTCAGCATGGAGGCGATGGGCGGGACGGTCTGGTATCGATTCTCTTCATAGATGGCACCGCTGAAATGCCAGTCGCCGATGCAGGTGTCGGTTTGCCAGGGTTCGGGGCGGATGGCGTTGGCGGTGCTGCGTTCGATGCCCTCGACAAACGAGCCAATGTGCTCCGGAAGGGTGTGCTTGCCATTGACAACGACGTCAGCGCCGAACTTGGCGTCGCGAAACCGCTCGGGCGTTTTGCAGTTGGTGGTCAGCGATTCCCAGGTCGGCCTGAACGGACCGGGCGCGATGACTCGCGGCAGCGGCGTGTTCTGCGCGAAGAGACGGGGAAGGCGCAGCACCGCTGCGGCTGCGGCCGTGAGCTTGGCAAAGTGGCGGCGAGAGAAGCTGGTGTTCATGGCGGTCTTCCTCACGCGCCAACGATTTTGAACGCGATGGCATGTTCGCTGGGTTGTTTTTCTGGAAGTTGGACGGTGAGCGCGGTCTCATCCTGCGTGAACTTCATCTTGCCCGCTCCCAGCAACTCCACGTTCTGGATTCTGCCCACACCCTGATTCGCCGTAGTTGCCAGCGTCGGGATCACCGCTTTCTTGCCCGGCCATCCCATCACAAATGCATACAGCGCATCGCCCTTCCTGGTATAGCGAACGTCCTCGGCGGTCAGGTCCTGCCGGTTGGCTTCATTGAACTGCGCATTCCCAGCGGTGATTTCCGCGCCCGGCCCCGCGCCGAAGATCTTCCACGGCCGCGTCGCATGGATGCCTTCACTATTGACCGCCATCCACGCGGTAATGCTGTCCAGGATTGCCAGTTCTTTATCGTCGGGCATGCCACTGTTCGGCAGCGGAAAATTCAGCAGCAGATTCCCGTTCCGGCTCACAATGTCCACCAGCATATCGATCACGCGCTTCGGAGTCTTGTAGTGTGCCCGTGTGTCGTAGTGCCAGTTGCCGATGCAGGTGTCCGTTTGCCAGGCACGGGGCCATATCCCGTCCACCACGCCGCGCTCTACGTCGAGCATGCACATGCCGGACTCTGCATCGGGCCGGCTCTTGCTGGTATAGATCGCCTCGACCTTGCCGCCGTGACGGCTCATGCTGGTGTTGTAGAGGTGGGCGACGATTGCCAGTCCGTCATCGCCGAACGGAATGCCGCCGTCGGTATAGAGCAGGTCCGGCTGGTGTTGGTTCACCACATCCAAAATGCGATTGAAGTAATTGATGCGCCATGAATCCGGGCCTTCACGGCTCATCGCAATCGCTCCCTTCGCCGGCGCATTCACCACTTTGTCGACGAAATCCTTCGGCATCTGGCTGTAGTCGTGGTAGAGGTCCGCATTTTCCGGACCGCCTCCGTCATAGGGCACACCCGCCAGCGCCCCGGTCTTGTCGCTTCCATGCGCCGTACCAAACCAGCAGAAACTGTTCGACAAGTGCTCGCTCACGCCGAAGCGCAGCCCCTGCTGCCGCGCGGCGTTGCCAAAGCTGCCGAGGATGTCTTTTCTCGGGCCGCTGTTGGCCGCATTCCAACGCGGTTGAAACTTCGAGTTCCACATATCGAAGTTGTCGTGATGGCAGCCCATCGCAACGTAGTACTTCGCACCTGCTTTCTTGTAGAGACTCATCAGATGGTCCGCATCGAACCGGTCCGCCTTCCACGACTTGATGACATCCACAAAGCCCGTCTTCGAAGGATGCCCATAATGCTCCAGGTGGTGTTGATACTGCGGCTCGCCCTGCACATACATGCGCCTCGCATACCAATCGCCGTACTCGGCCGCCGATTGCGGCCCCCAGTGATTCCACATCCCCAGCTTGGCATCCGCAAACCAATCAGGCATGTGGTACGCAGCTAGCGATTCGCGCGAACCCTTGAATGGCCCCAGCGCAATCGATGGAACAGGCTCCGCGGCCTGCGCGACAGGCCCCGCGGCCTGCCCGCGAGCGAACGAAAGGCGTGAGGCAGCCGCTGCGACTGCTGAGAGTTTGGCAAATTGGCGGCGCGTAAATAGAGTCATGGTGCATCTCCTGCCTTAGCTGCTGGTTAGCTGCTCACGACTGGAGCTGGAGGCGGCAGCCTCAGTCCAGTGATCTTCAGCGAATAGACAAAGTCGCAGGGCTTATCGGGCGGGAACATCACCTTCAAACCTTCCGCATCCTGCGTGAACTTCAGCGGGCCAGTATGGCCGAGCAACTCAACCTTCTTGACCTTCCCCTGCACCGGTTGGCCCTTAGCCAGCGAGGTGATCGTGACCGGAGCATCCCCCGGCCAGTTCATCACGGTCGCATACAGCGTGTCACTACGTGTCGTAAAGCGGATATCCTTCGCCGTATATCCATTGCGCGAGATGCCGCCGCCGCCGACCCCGGTGCCGCCCAGGTTCTGACCGTTGATCCGGCCTGCAAAGTCTCCCTTCGCCCGTATCGCGGCCATCGCGGCCGTCACCGCGTCGGCCACCGGGCCTTCTCCATACTTCATCCACGGGCGCGTCGAATAGATAGCCTCCCCATTCACCTCCAGCCACTTGCCAATGGCCAGCAGCACATCCTGCTGCTCCTGAGGAATCGTTCCATCCGCGCGCGGCGAAATGTTCAGCAGCAGGTTGCCGTTCTTGCTCGAGTTCTCCACGATCTTCCAGACAAACTGGTCCGGCTTGTACGGATGCTGCTCCGTAACGTAGCCGAACTTGTCTGTGATCGGATCGTCGGGCTGCCACACCCAGCTGACCAGTTCCAGCGGCGCGCGGCCCTCGCGCTCGTAGTCCATGATCTGTCCCGTTACCCAGGCGGCCTGTTTTGGCGCTGATTGCTACCTGCTTGCCCCACTGTCTGCCACGGTTGTAGTAATACGCAGCCACGACCGTCTTCAGCGGATCCCAGGCAGTGATCCGTGTTCATGTCGAACCACAGCATGTCGGGCTGGTACTTGTCGATGGTCTCAATTCTCTTTGCCACCCAGTCGTGCATGAATTTGATTCGCGCCCCGTTGCTGCGGTCGGCGACGCTATAGAAGGCGGCCCATTTCGGGTCATATTCATCGCTGCCCGCAAGCGCTGGAATAAAGACGAAATGGAAGGCGGAGTGATCGGAGATTCCCGTCTTCAGTCCAACCTTTCGCACCGCTTTGATCAGATCGCCGTCCAGATCGCGGTGCGGCCCGTAGTTCACCGCGTTATATGGATTGATCGCACTGTCCCAGTTGGAGAAGCCGTCATGATGCTCCCCAGGTGCGAGAACATACTTGGCGCCGGCTTTCTTGAACAGATCGGCCCACGCGTCGGGGTCCCATTTCGCCGCAGTATACATCGGCAGAAAATCCTTGTAGCCGAACTTGGTCGGCGGCCCATAGTGCTCGGTGTGCCATTGCATCACGCCGGCATTGCCGCCATACATATAGCGGACGTACCACTCGCTTGCATGCGCCGGCACCGAGTAGATGCCCCAGTGCATCATGATTCCGAACTTGCCGTCGCGGAACCAGTCCGGGTCATTGTAGTTCTGTTGGATGGAGTCCCATGTGGGCTGGAATGGGCCCGGCGGTATAGCTGGCAGACCAGCCAGCGCAGCGGCAACCAGCTCCGGCGAATCGTGTCCGGACCATGGATCTCCGGGCGCATTCGACGTGGGCTTGCCCGCCACTCCCTCGGGCTTTGCCACTGTGGGGTCCTCTGCCTGCGAAGGCGGGCTCTGCATCAGCCGCTCTGCCGCTCGCGAGGCGCGGGCGAGGCTCGCCGCTGCTGCGGCAGCCGTCATCCGGGTGAAAAGGCGGCGGGTGAGTATGCGGCTCATTATGAATAGCCCCCTGTGGTTGGTTGAAGAAGCCAACGGTCACTTAGGCTAGAACAACTATTGCGCTTGCGCAAGACGACGAAACTCGCAATAAATCCCAAATCTGATTGCAAACTGTCACATTTGGCAATTCGTAAGAATATTTCTGCGAACCTGCATGCAATCGCCTCAATTCCCGTAGGCGAAACGGGCGAGCATGTGCTAGCGTTTGGTTCTATTGCGCACATCGCGCGAAGAACCGGAGGCCATATGTCGCTAACCAGAAGATCATTTGTTGGACAAGCAGCGAGCGCGCTCGGACTGGCTGCAACGGTGCGCGGCGGCTGGACACAAGTGCCTTCCCCGGGTTTGGATATCCCCCCCACCGCTGCGGGCAGGGCGTTTGCAAAAGCCATCGGCGACAAGATATGGAGTGACCTGCCTCCGCGACTCGCTGCGGTCAACGCCGACATTCGAGCGCACGGACTGCGCACCATCCCCGGCGTCAATGCCACCCTGCTCACCGGCTATCCTTACAACGAGTTCTATGACTGGGATCTGTACTTCGAGAACCTGTACCTTTCCTACTATGGCGTTTGGCAGTACTGCTTCACCAACCTGCGTCAGTTTCTCGACCGCGAGCAGCCCGACGGCTATGTGAACCGCAGCCTCATCAAACAGCGCGATCGCCAGCACTTCAAACCATTCCTCGCGCAGTTGGTAGTGCTTGGCTGCAAGCAGAACAAGAACGATTACGAGTGGGTACGGGAAAACTATTACCAGCGCTTGGATAAGTACCTCACGAAATGGTTCTCCTATGATGGCGACAAGAACGGCCTGCCTGTCTGGAACTCGGCCGATGCAGCTGGCACCGACAATCAGTGGAGCCGCGGCGGCGCTTTGTCCTCATTCACCGTCGAGGGTGTGGACCTGGCGTCGTATCTGGTGCGCGAGCTACGGGCAATGGCGGTAATTGCCCAACATCTCGGACTTGTCGACGACGCCAAGAGCTACAACAGCCGCGCCGACAACCTTATCCGCCTGATGAACGCAACCTTTTGGGACGAGACCGATGGAATGTACTACGACCGGAACGAGAAGACCGGCAACCTCGTGAAAGTCAAATCCGCTACCTGCTTCACGCCGCTCTTTGCCGGTGCTGCAACTCCGGAGCGGGCCAAAAGGGTGGTGAAAGAGCATCTGCTCAACGAAAAAGAATTCTGGCTCGCATATCCCGTGGCCAGTTACGCGAAAACCGAGCCGGACTACTATCAGGGCTCGCACAATGAATGCAATTGGCGTGGACCAACCTGGGCCCCCACAAATTACATGATCTTCCAGGGTCTGATGCGATACGGTTTCACCGACGAAGCGAAGACGCTCTCCGACCGCCTGCTCGAGATGGCCGTCGAGAAAAACCCTGTCCTGCGCGAATACTACGACGCGGAAACCGGCCTGGGACTCGGGCAGACGCGCTTCTGGGGATTCACCGCGCTCTATTACGGAATGCGCCTGGAGTGGCAACTGCGATACGACGCGTCGAGTCTCGACAAACCTGCCGAGGCCATCATTCCTCAGGAACTGGGCATCCCATTCGGGGCATAGTGTCGCCGAAATCGAGCACGACAGCAGCCTGATCTTTCCAAAACCGCTGGAGCTTGTCTGTGATTGCAGTACGATGAAGCTAAGGTATGCCGGTTATTCTGAAAGACATTGCGCGGGCGTTGGGCGTCTCGGTCATTACCGTGTCCAAAGTCATGCGAGATCAGCCGGACGTTGCCGCAGAGACGCGAAAGCGTGTGCTGGCCAAGGCGCAGGAACTCGGCTATCGGCCAAATCTTACGGCGCGCAGCCTGGTCACCGGCAGGAGTTGTCAGGTAGGAGTCATCGTGCCAACATTGCTGCATCCCTTCTTCGCCGAGGTGCTCGAGGGACTTTCCTCCGCCATGAAGCAGGCGGGATATGCGGTTATGATCTCGTCGTCCATGGAGGACCCCGCTGTTGAAGAGGCCGCCATCGAGCAACTCCTCGGCCATCGCATGGATGGCTTGATCGTTGCTTCCTGCAACTCCTCTCCGGCGAAATTTAAGCAACTTAAAGAGCAGGGGATCCCCTTTGTTCTGATCGATCGTTTTTTCCCAGACTTCCGCACCGATTTTGTGGGCGTCGACGATCGCGCCGTCGGACGAATTGCGACGGAGCACCTGATCGCGATGGGATGCAAGCGCATCGCCCACATTCGCGGGCTTCCTTTCACAACGGGGGTCGGCCGTTTCGAAGGCTACCGGCTTGCGCTGGAGAAGCACGGCATGAAGTTCGATCCGGACTTAGTCAGCCCGTACATGAACGTAGACGGAAGAGACTGGCAGGAAAGTCTGCGTGCAATGCGGACGTTGCTCGCGGGTAGGCCCCCCGACGGCGTCTTTTGCTACAACGACCCCATGGCGATCGCCGCCGTCGATGTCGTGCTGGAAGCGGGGCTGCGTATTCCCAAAGATATTGCCTTCATCGGATGCGACAATCTTCACTACGACGAGAGCCTCAAAGCTCCTCTTTCCAGCGTCGATCACCACAGCAGCCAGGTTGGTGAGCGCGCCGCGAAGATGTTGATCCGCCGCTTGAAGGACAAAACCTCCAACCCGCCGCGTCAGATCGTGCTGCAGCCATCGCTCGTAATCCGCGCCTCTTCGCTGCGCCGAGCAGGGGCGGCCGCCATGCGCAACGGCCACGGCTGATAGCTCCTTCACGCAATTCTCCATACAAGAGCCCTCCAATTCAAGGCCTGACTTAGCCCTCGCCATGCGCTAAGTAATTGAAAGATACTCGTTATCGGTAACGATAACGGTAACGCTACATTTTTATCTTGACAGACTGTTCCGGGCGCGTCTACATTCCCCCAATCGAACCTGATTTGTCGGTGGACCCTGGGCCCTGGCGGAGAATCTGCGGGCCTCTTCCACCAACATCCACTTGGAGACAACACCATGCCGCAGCGGACTCCCTGCCTTCTCCGCGCCACCGCGCGACTCTTCGTTCTAAGCCTGTTTGTTTTTCTTGTCTGGGCTCCCAGCGGGGCGTTCGCGCAAACCGCCGGCGAAGGCACCATCACCGGGACGGTCACCGACAATACTGGCGCCGTCATCGCCGACGCAACGGTTACCGCAACCAACATCGCAACCAATGTCTCGGCTACCCGCACCACCACAAAGGACGGCCTGTACACCATCGCTCCCCTCGAGCCCGGGACCTATGCCGTTACCGTGGAGGCTAAGGGCTTCAAGACGCTAAAGCAGGAGAATCTCGACGTCGTTGGACTCGGCGTTCTCGGCTTCAACCCTGTAATGGCCATCGGCGAGGCGACTGAGAACGTTGTGGTTACCGCCGCCCCGCCCGTGCTGGACACGGAGAGCGCGCTGCTGGGCGCGGTCATGGAGAACACGGTTTACTCTAATCTGCCACTCTTCCAGTCGACGACGCAGCAGCGCGATCCGACCGCCTTTGCGACACTGGTGCCGGGTGCACAGGGCGGCTCGCGCACTCCGGTCATCGGAGGCACGGCGAACTACAACGGATATCTCTACATGGACGGCGTGCCATCAGAGACGATCAACCAGCAGGGCGACAATCGCACGGTTGCGCTGAACATGAGCCCCGAAGCGGTCGATCAGTTTCAGGTGAATACGAGCGTGCCCCCGGCCGAGTACATGGGCGCCGGCTCGATGAACTTCACCATGAAGTCAGGCGGGTTGAAGTGGCACGGCCAGGCATCGGGTTTTTTCCGCAACACCGCGTTTGAGGCTTGGACCTTCACGCAGAAGGCCGTGACCGTTCCGGCAATCGTGAACGGCGTATCCACGACGAAGCCGGGGCCGAAGGGAATCGAGCATCCGTCCGAGTATTCCGCGTCCATCGGTGGGTTTGTTCCCCACGCGGCCCACAAGGTCTTCTTCTTCTTTGCATATGACCGGTACTACTCCCGCTTTACCCAGAATCCGGTGCTGACCACGATTCCCAGCACTCTGATGATGGGCGGCGACTTCACGGAGGCCAATGGCTCGGTCGGAGCCGGGCTCTCTGGAACTGGTTCGAATAATCCTGCATTCCTCTTCGATCCAATGACCAATAGTTGCACCTCCAGTGGATGCACAAGGCAGCCGTTTCAGGGAATGAAGAATGGCGTTGCGACCAACAACGTAATACCTTCCGGTGACATTTCACCTATCACCAAGGCGATGGAGTCATTCTGGCCGAACTACAACAATGCGTCGGCTGCGAACTACAACCCCGCCACGCTGGCAAACAACTATCTGAGCACGGGAATCGGCGGACGCACCAACCACCTATATGACTACCGTGTGGACATCGATCTCAACTCGAAGAACCGCATCTCCGCGGTTGGAGCGCTGGGGCATGTCGTCTACACCAACAACTTCGGGTCGCCGTATCTTCCGCCCCCATACGAGGTAGGCGACTACGCAGTCATCGTTCCCAAGCAGTACGACATTCAGGACGCGTATACCATAACTCCGCACCTTACCAATCAGTTCAAGTGGGGCTATACGCGGTTTTACATGCCGATCATCAATCCTACCGACACTGCAGCTGGATACGGTAGCACATCGCAGACGATCGGCGCATTTGGGGTGACGAATCTGCCCGCCGGCCAGGCGGGAACTGAGTTTCCGGGCGTTTCATTCGGAACTTCGAAGGATGCGAGCACCGGGCTCGCTACCTGGACGACGAACAGCAACTCAGCGTCGACGCAGCTCACGATTCCGAACAACTACGCCCTGGTCGACAATGTGCAGTGGCTAAAGGGCAAGCACCTCTTTACCTTCGGCATGACCTATCAATTCGAGGGTTTGAACAATGCCAATCCGGCCACGTTTACAGGCGTGCTTTCACTTCCCTTCAACCAGTCGCCGACCGCCGGCTACGTCACGGGGGCGACCGGTTGCGCCGCTGGGGTACAAGGTTGCAGCAACTCCATCGATACCTCGGTGACTGGCTATGGGTACGCCAGCTTCCTGCTTGGCGCGGTGGATCCGCTCACGCTTCCGCTGCAGAACGTCGCGACGATTTATAGCCGCATCAAGACAATCGCGCCCTTCGCGGAAGACAGCTACAAGGTTACCGAGAAGTTGGTGGTCGACTTCGGACTTCGTTTCGATTACCTCCCGCCGCTCCACGAAAAGTTCGATCACTTCACTTTT
Source organism: uncultured Acidobacteriaceae bacterium (assembly GCA_963764735.1). GTDB lineage: Bacteria > Acidobacteriota > Terriglobia > Terriglobales > Acidobacteriaceae > Edaphobacter. Next base: position 657,313 of record CAVXTS010000002.1, on the reverse strand, counting down.
CTAAATCCGACGGCCACGAACTCGGCCACAGGAACGCCCGGCGCGCTTGAGTTTGCTGGAAGCTATGGCGGATCGGCAGTAAGCTGCGGTTGCACGACCCCAGTTAACACATACTGGAAGAATTGGGGACCAAGACTGGGGGTCAACTATTCCGTCGACGACAAGACTGTGTTCCGGGCTGCGATTGCCATCGTGTACTCGCAGGGCGGGGATACGGGCGGTGGACGCGTGAGCGGCAACGGCGGCTCGAACGGGGCAGCCCAGGCCCTCGGCTTTAACACCACAGCGGTCTCCAATCCCGACGTCCTCTCCGGCTCATCCGCGGGGCCATCCTTCTGGCTAAACAGCAACAGTGGCTATTTGGGTGCCAATTCGAACACCGCGCTGTTTGGCGGCACGCCCTATCCGGCTGCGCCTGCACCCGGAGCCGCAAGCACGATTCTGGATGCGGGCAACTACCTGAATTCGAGCAACCAAGTGGTTACCGCCTCCGCAATGGGATACATGGACCCGTATTCCGGTGGCCGTGCACCGATGTACACCTTCTGGAATGCCGGATTTGAGCGGACTATCACCAAGGACATGACGCTGGAAGTGAACTATGCAGGAGATGAATCGCATCACGCGTTCGATGGCAACTCGCAGAACGCGCGCGGGTACTGGAACAACCAGTTGAATCCGACCTATCTTGCTGCTCTCGGCGGCATCGCGGGAACCAATTCAGCAGGGAAGCCCAACTCCATTCCGTTGCTGCTTGCTCCGGCAACTTCTGCCAATATTGCGATTCTGGACGGTGTGCTTTCCAACGCACCGAACCCTCAGTTCTTTATCAACGCGGCGAATGCGTCCCCAAACAACAGCGCGCTCACAGTTGGCCAGATGCTGACCTCGTTCCCGCAGTACAGCAGTCTGCAGGATGGTTTGGGCGGCGCGTATACGGATAACTTCTCCTACAATGCGCTGCAGATCACGCTGAGGCAGCGCACTGCGCATGGACTCACATTCAACGTGAACTACACCTACTCTAAGAATATCGGAGATGACGGGTCGTTTCGTAACGGCTACAACATCCCGGCGGCGACCATCGACGGCCATGGTCAGAACTGGCACCAGAACCGCATCGATCGCTCGTGGACCTCAGTGTCGCTGCCCGAGTTGCTTAACGCCTACGCAGTCTACCAACTTCCTGTTGGCACAACTGGGCACTGGGGTGGCAATTCGCTCCTCACGCGGGAGCTGATCGGAGGGTGGCAGTTGTCGGGCATCTACACCTACTCCTCAGGCAGCCCGGTCGTAGTCACATGGGGCCAAAACGGAAACTGCTCCGGCGCGTCCCCGAATGCAGGCCAGTGCCAGGCCTCCCTGAATCCTGCATTCAGCGGTTCTCCTCGCATCAATGGGAGCTATGGCAGCGGACCGAACGGGTTCAACACCTGCAATATCGGCGCTCTTAAGGGCTGTACGGCGATGAACTACGTCACTCCTCTCGCCTTCGCGCAGCCTGCGGATCTTTCGGTGATTACGGGGAGCCACCAGTACCTGATTGGAAACGAACCGCGCAGCGCGCCGCTCGGCCTGAGGAATCCGGGCACGGAGAACTTCAACGCTTCACTGCAGCGCAGCTTCCCAATCACCGAGCACGCGGTCTTCATCTTCCAGGCGGATTGCACCAATGTCTGGAACAAGGTGACGTTCAACGGCCCCAACGGCAGCTGGGGACAGACCACTGGCCCGGGCTTGGCACCGGCAGCTACGTTTGGCCAGGTCACCGGTGCAAGCGGCAACCCGCGTGACTGGCAGTTCTCCGGCCACGTTAACTTCTAACTCGCCTGCATGACCTTGCCCGGATGCTGTCTATGCTCAGCCGTAGCTGCATCCGGGCCTCATTTGCTGAGGCGCTCAAGAAGAATTCCGCACTGCCTGCGAATCGCCGGCAAGTACTCGTAAGACCAGGACTGGGAGGGGGCATCTTTGCCACGATTCCGGCTGTGGAAAGCGCACGAGAGTGCCCAAACGGAAAACCCCTGCGCGGAGGTTCATAGGTATGCTTCACGAATCGAGACTTCCCAGAAATTCCAATTACCTTGTGCCATGTGTGTTTAAAGCGGTTCATATGATTCAGGTTCTCCGTGAGACTGGCACCGGCCTCCGCGTCGAGGATTTCTGCAGCATGACTGGATTCGCCCGAACCACTATCTACCGCATCCTTCGTACTTTGGCTGCTTGCGGATATATCGTCCGCAACTCGGGTGGCGTTTATCGTCTGAACCATTCAGTGATAACTCCGGTAGGAGCGCGACCAGCTGATCAGGAGAATGGCGGTAAGTTGGAGCTCCAGCTTAGACCAGAGAGCAGCCAGGGTGCCGGATTCGAAAGGTGGGGCGTTCGATTTCGCGGCAATGGAGGCAGAACAGGGACCCATTCTCGTCCAGCGGACGGGATTATCGAGGCCCATACAGGCAGTACCTGCGGAACCTGTACAGACAATAGCAACACCCATTAGGAGAAGTTGACGTGCGCCCAAAGTCCGCATGTTTGTGATGACTTTCAATATCTATATGAATCATGAGGGGCGCTGTTCGATTGCGGGTAGAATGCAATTTGCAGGCACGTGAGGTATTGGGAAGCTCTTCTCATGCATGAGTCGTCATCGGTCAAGGACTGCGAGAAAATCCATCTTCCACCTGCTCCTGCCGCCGAGACTGGCGGGGTCAAGGCATGGTCGGAAACTGTGACGATGCCGACGTACCGTACCCAGACCGCCGATCCATTCCCCAGCTTTCTCGAAAACCGCGTTTACCAGGGCTCCAGCGGCAGGGTATATCCGTTGCCTGTCATTGAGCGCATCGACTCTGAACCCCTTCCGCAAGCCTGGCAAGCGATCCATCTTGAGAACGAATCGCTCCGCATCATGGTCTTGCCCGAAATCGGAGGCCGCATCCATATTGGCTTCGACAAGGTCAACGGATACGACTTCTTCTATCGTCAGAACATCATTAAGCCCGCTCTGGTGGGGCTCGCCGGTCCATGGCTTTCGGGTGGGGTTGAGTTCAACTGGCCGCAGCATCATCGGCCGGCTACCTACATGTCCTGCGAGACAAGCATCGAGCGCCACGAAGATGGGTCGGTGACGGTCTGGTGCTCGCAACACGATCCACTCTCCCACATGAAGGGCATGCACGGCATCTGCCTGCATCCAGGTCGCGCGATCGTTGAACTCAAAGCCCGCCTCTACAACCGCACAGAGCAGGTTCAAACCTTCCTTTGGTGGGCTAACGTCGCCACCCGTGTCCATGAGCGCTACCAGTCATTTTTTCCGACCGATGTACGCTCCGTCGCGGACCACGCCAAGCGCGCGGTTACCAGCTTTCCCCACAGCGATCGTCGCTATTATGGCGTGGACTACCCTGGCCGCGCCGCGAACGGCGTGCCGGCCGAGGAACTTCCTCGACAGTTTCGCCCCGACGGTAGCTACTCGCCCGATGACTTGAGCTGGTACGCGAACATCCCAGTTCCCACCAGCTACATGATCACAGCAACTGCCGGCGACTTCTTTGGCGGATACGACCACGCCGCTCAGGCCGGAGTCGTCCACGTCGCCAACCACCATATCGCGCCCGGGAAGAAGCAGTGGACCTGGGGCAATCACGAGTTCGGATACAACTGGGATCGCTGCCTCACTGATCCAGATTCCAACGGCGTTTACGGCCCATATATCGAGTTGATGGCCGGCGTCTATACGGACAATCAGCCGGACTTCTCCTTCCTCGCTCCCGGAGAGACCAAGACCTTCAGCCAGTTCTGGTATCCGATTCGCAGGATCGGAGTTCCGCAGGCTGCGAACCTCCGGGCGGCGCTCAGCCTACGGAAAGATGCTGCAACTGCCTACATCGGGATATGTGTCACCGAAGACCTTGCGGTCGCGCACATAACCATTTGCAGCGGTGGCAGGCTCCTTGAGCAGTGGACTCGGACAATCAAGGCTGCGGAGCCGTTCCTCGCCGCGCTCAGCCTGCCAGCGGATTCGCCGGAAGCCTCGCTCGATGTCGTGCTCGGGCAGAACGGCCACACCATCCTGCGCTACGCACCTGGCGAGGTCACTTTCGCCCCGGCGCCCGAATCCGCGACGGAACCTCCTTCGCCCTCGGAGATTACCTCCGCTGATGAGCTCTACATTACCGGCCTTCATCTCGCGCAGTATCGCCATGCTACTCGGAGTCCGGAGTCTTACTGGAACGAAGCTCTTCGGCGTGATCCAGCCGATTCGCGCTGCAATACTGCCATTGGAGTGCGCTGCCTTGAGCGTGGCGAGTTCGCCGAGGCCGAACAGTATCTTCGGCGCGCAATCGCCCGGCTCACCCGCCGCAATTCGAACCCGTATGATGGCGAGGCCTATTACCAACTCGGTCTCACTCTGCGCTACCAGGGTCGCTACGTTGATGCGTACGCTGCCTTCTACAAATCGACGTGGAACGCAGCATGGCGTGGACCCGCCTATCGCGTCCTGGCGGAGTTGGACGCGCGGAAGCAGGACTGGCCGGTTGCGCTCGACCACATCAACCGTTCGCTCCGTGCCGATTCCGACAACCCGAACGCACAGTGTCTGCGAGCCATCGTTCTGCAACGGCTAAACCGCCCGGCGGAGGCTCAGGCTCAACTGGGCGAAGCCATCGCGCTCGATCCTCTTAGCCACCTAACCCGCAATCTCTTGAGCGGCACGTTACCACCCGATGGCCAGTCCCGCCTCGACCTCGCCTTCGATTACGCCCGCTGCGGCCTGCTCTCCGACGCCGTCAACATCCTGGCAGCCCCGCTTCCGCCTGCCGAGAATGACGGCTCGGGGGCCATGCTTGCCTATGCGCATGCTGCCCTGCTCCTCCAGCTTGGCGCGGCTGAAGCGAGCGAGCAAGCTTTCTCAGAGGCTGCAGCCGTTAGTACCGCCTACGTTTTTCCCAACCGCCTGGAAGAGTTGCAGGTGCTTGAGTCCGCCGTCGCGGCGAACCCGCATGATTCCCGTGCGCCACTCTACCTCGGCAACCTCCTCTACGACCGACGTCGCTATGCCGAAGCCATCGCCTATTGGGAGCGTTCCGTTGCACTCGACCCTAGTCTGGCCGTGGCGCATCGCAATCTGGGCATCGCCTACTTCAACGTCAGCCACGACCCCACCCGATCACTCGCAGCGTTCGATCGCGCCTTTGCAGCCGACCCAACCAACGCGCGGCTTCTCTTTGAGCGCGATCAGCTTTGGAAGCGGACCGGCGTTCCGCCCATAACCCGTCTCGCCGAACTCCTTCGTCATTCGGAGCTTCCACCTAAGCGCGATGACCTCTCGGTCGAGCTTGCCACGCTCTTCAATCTCACGAATCAGCCCGCGCACTCGCTCGACTTGATTCTCTCGCGCACTTTCCAGCCTTGGGAGGGCGGGGAAGGTCTAGTGCTCGCGCAATTCGTCCGCGCCAGCATACTTCTCGCCCAACAAGCACTCACGGCCGACCAGCCTCAACGCGCTCGCGACCTGCTCGCGCAGACTCTAACGCCGCCCCACTCGCTTGGCGAGTCCTGGCACTTTTTCGCCAACCAGTCGGAGCCCCTTTACTGGTTGGGGCTCGCCACAGCTGCCGCCGGCAATCTCTCCGAGGCGCGTCAACTATGGCTTCACGGAGCTCGCGCCTCCTCTGACTTCCAGAAAATGTCGGTAACTGAAGTCTCCGCCAATACCTTTTGGGCTGCGTCTTGCATGGAAGCCCTTAGGCAGCATGAACCGAACCCGCTCACCGCCCAGCAGGCCGCCGACCAGGCCGTAACGCTTTTCGAAAATATCCGCAGCTTCGCCCTAACTCTCGAACATCAGCGCCCTGTCGTCGACTACTTCGCCACATCGCTCCCCACGATGCTGCTCTTCAACGACGACCTCTCCCTCCGCAATCGCATCGAGTCTCTATTTCTCCGGGCTCAATCCGCTTTCGGCCTCCATCATCCCACCGAAGCAGAATCACTCGCTCGCGAGGTCCTCGCCCTCGACCCCTCCCACGTCGGATCCTTCAGCCTCCTGAGACAGCTCTCGCCGGTAGCCTCCTGATGATTGTCACGGTCGAAGCTGCGTCTGGCTGTCGGGAGGATTCCACTCAAAAGCGCGCAGGAGACGATCCATCAAGATGACCGCCCCGTTTACCGCCGAACCCGATACGCGTTCTTCACCCTCCGTCCCCTTTCGCCCCGTGTATACAGGCGTCATCGCCTTCGTCGCCGCGCTCGGAGGTCTCCTGTTTGGATATGACTGGGTCGTGATCGGCGGAGCCAAGCCCTTTTACGAGGTCTACTTCAACCTTCCCGCTAGTCCGCATGCCGACGCCCTGATCGGATGGGCCACAGCCTGCGCCTTGGTAGGCTGCCTCATCGGCTCGGGCATCGCGGGGGCCTTCTCCGATCGCCTTGGTCGGCGCACTGTCCTCATTGCCTCCGCTATCCTCTTCGCCGTCTCGTCCATCCTCACAGGATGGGCTCACAGTTTCCCTGCCTTTATCTTTTGGCGGATCACAGGAGGTGTCGCTATCGGCCTCGCTTCCAATGTGTCCCCCGTTTACATCTCGGAGATCAGTCCGGCACGCTGGCGTGGCCGTCTCGTCTCCCTGAACCAACTCGCGCTGGTGGTCGGCATTCTCCTCGCCCAGGTGGTCGACTGGCGCATTTCACTACACAACGCAGACCCCTCCCTCAGCCTCACCTCCTGGCCCGTCCAGTACGGGTGGCGATGGATGTTTACCGCCGTCGCATTTCCCTCGGCCGTATTCTTCCTCACCGCGCTATTCGTGCCTGAGAGCCCCCGCTGGCTTATTGCACGCAATCGAATTTCTGCCGCCCGGCGCGTTCTCACCCGCCTTGCAGACGCTGCACACGCCACAACTGAGATTGCCGCTGTCCAGGCCTCGATCGCCGCAGAAACGAATCAAGCCCGCGCAGGCATCTCTGAGCTTTTCTCCGCGGGTCTTCGTCGACCCCTGATGATCGGAATCTGCCTCGCCGTGCTCCAGCAGTGGTGCGGCATCAACGTCCTCTTCAATTATGCCCAGGAAGTCTACCGCGACGCAGGATACGGCGTTGCCGACATCCTTTTCAATATCGTCATCTCCGGAACCATCAACCTTTTATTCACCCTCCTGGCAATGGCCCTCGTCGATCGCATCGGCCGTCGCTCCTTGATGCTCTTCGGATGCCTCGGAGTCGGCATTGCCCACCTGATGGTTGCGCTCGCCTACCATCTGCACCTCCACGGGCTGCCTGTGCTCGTCTTCACGCTCGCAGCGATCGCCTGTTACGCCATGTCGCTCGCGCCCGTCACCTGGGTCCTCATTTCGGAGATATTCCCCAACCGCATTCGCGGACTTGGTGTGTCAGTCGCTGTTTCTGCGCTTTGGGCGGCCTCTTTCGTACTCGTCTATACCTTCCCTATTATGGAACGAGTGCTCGGCTCCTCGGGGACCTTCGTCAGCTACGGCGTTGTCTGCATCGCAGGCTTCCTCTTTGTGCGCACCACAGTCGAGGAAACTCGCAATCAAACCCTGGAGGAGATTCAGGTCGTCTATACCAACCGCGGATAGACACCTCCTGCGGCTGCTGGCAACAAGACCCCAGTCACGTGTGGGCCCGCTAATACTTAGCCTTCCTCCGGCTCGCGCACTCTATCTTTCTCCGCGGCAGTCGCGCTTTTTGGAAAGCACAGTAGCTGAATTCCTTTCCAGAGCCCCGGGATGAGAACAGCCGCAAGAAGGAACGCCAGGACTGGATTTTTCTGAATCGTGTCGACCAGGTCGAAGGTGGGAAACTGCTTTCCGTTGGCCCACGCATCGGCTTGCTCGGTAACCTCTCCTACTGAGAGTCCGATTTGCTCCGCGCCCACCTTCAGATCGTGCAGCGTGATTCCCGCGGTGCCTGTATGGGGCACGACATGGAGCAGCGGAATCTTGTTCCCGCTGGTAGAAACGACGTCGAACCCGTCTGCCTTTAGATCGCCGTCTCCGAGAGATAGACCATCGAAGGTGTCTGTCTTGCGTTTCCACAAGGTCACCTTGGGATCGATGGAACTGAAGAGCAGTGTGATGGGTTCGCTGGCCGGCACGAGCAGGTCAACCGGTCCGCCCGGCACGGGGATCGCGGTGTTCCCCATGGTCAGTACCCGCGGACACATCGCCTGCGCGGGCTGTGGCGAATTTGTGCTGACCTCGACGATTAGATCGGTTTCCGGGGAGGACACGATCACGTTGCGGAACGGCTGATCATCGCGATTGGTGTCTGGCTGCCATAGCTGCAAGGTCTGCGGTGCGCTGCTCGGGTCGGCGCGGCTGATGGTCAGCATGGTGCGACAGTCCTTGCTGGTGTTTTTGGCCTCCTCGGCGGGCGCCGCATAAACGGCCGCAACCGGACCCTGCGGAGCAAGAGCAGCGAAGCGCATGGAACTGCCGGTCAAAGTGGCATGTTGCACCCAGACTTCCGCGCCCACATTCGCCGCTCCTTCAAACGACAGCGCGGCGTCACCGACATCGATTCGGGGCTTGTCGATGTGCAGCCGTTCATTGGCCTGGGCGGCTGCCAACTTGTCGATACTGTCGTTCGGCAGCGATGCAGCCTGAGGAATATTCGAGGCAAGGTACACAGCCAGCACTGACAATGCCAGCGCCAGAATGGCGACAACTCGCCTGAATAGTATCGACTCACGCCAGATGTTCCGCATCGCTGGCCTGACCTCCTGACTTACTTGGTCAGGTCCACTAAGTCGGGCGACCAGGCGACCACCCAATCACCGCTGTTGCCACGCCAGGCCCTGATCTGCAGCAGATGCTGGCCGATGGTTCCTTTGCTTTGCAGCGATCCCTGGGCGTGTTCATTCGGAGTTACCGGGCTCAACGGCGTCTCGTTGTCCTGCTTCATCACGATATGGTTGTCTTTGAGGCCGGTAAACATAAAGTCCGCGCAAACATTGCTGAAGTCCGAATGCGAATGAAACCCATACTGAGCCGGTTGCTGCATCTTCACTTGGGAAGGGCCAAACTTGACCTGATCGATGGCGATTGAGCCAACGGCGTAAGGTCCCGCGGCCATTCCATATACCCGAAGACTCGGCGGTGCAGCGCTGCTTCCCGCAGGAGCTACGGCTTCGACGTCGAACGTGGCGGCCTGCAGTTTGTCCGGGAGACCGTCGGGGTAGGTGATGGTAATTCCCCGGCCATTGGGGTTGGCCGTCAGCACCTGATGATACTGAACCTTGTCCGCGGTGGTGATATCGAGAGTGACGTTGCCCGCTCCCTGAAGCTGAAAGTCGAGGCCAACCGGCCATCCAGGTCCGATCAAACCATCGACAATGAGGTGGCTCATCAGAACGTTCTGCGGCACCTGCGGACCTTTCTGCAAAAGGTCATTGGTGCTTGGCTGTTTGTGTTCGGCATGGTGGACAAGGAGAGCCGTGGTTACGCCGGCAGCGAAGATACCAGCGATGATGCCGGCTTTTTCCCCACCGCTCATGCCGGAAGGCGTCTGGCCGGTTGTCGTGTCTGCGTTGTGGGTTGCCGTCGGTCTCTGCTCCGCGGTTGCGGGAGGCACGTAATGGATGTTTGGGCTGGACGCCTGCTGACCAAGCGTGCCGACTGATACAGACAGCAATCCTCCGATCGCTGCTCGTGCAGCAATTCGAGTTCCCATGGATCGCAAATTGTTAAGGCCGCAAGCGGACATAGCACCTCCGCAACTCATGAATCTGGCCCGATTGTTCGCGATTATAACCTGCGCTTGTGAGCTTTGTGTCTCCCACAACTCCATCCGACCCGGCAGATTCTGCGCTCCCGGTCACGATCTGCTTCCTGAAATTCTTACCCCGAAGGCGAAAACCCGTGAGCCTGGAGTCCAAATCGACGATTTCAAAAGGTGAAACTGGACCTTCCTAGGACAGGTGGTGTTTTGGCGGGGTGCAATGCCGATCCTCATAATGGCTGATAACCAATTTATTCACAGCTACTTGAAGAATTTTGCGAGGCCGGCTCAAGCCGGTAAAAAGGGCGCTTGAATCGCTCCCAGGCGCGCCGCCGCGAATAAGGCCCTTGGGACGAAATGATTGCATCATCCACCTCTTTCTGCTCCCGCATCCGCTTATTCCACGAATTTATTCTGTACTCCTGAGCCCACGCGGCACTACAATCCCACGACAGGGGATGTCTCCATCCTCAATCCCGGAAAACCCAGTGGCTAGAAACGAATATGACGGGTTCGTCACCACTGTAAAGTTGGTCTTTTAGCTGCTTCCGGGCAAAGATGTGTTGACGATTCGGGCCTGCTTGATTCACCTATCCTGTGAGAGACCATCCTGAAGGGAGTGGAATACGGCTCAAACACTCAATATCGCGCAGGTAACCGTTGCTGGCGGATCGGTCGCCGACGTCAAGATTGACGAGATCGTGCTCGGCGGCGTGACGATCGGCCAGCTTAGCCTCCAGGGAACTTCGGTCGATATCGCCTCTGGCAGCGCCTCTCTCGCAAATGTTCGGATCGTCATCACGCTGGATTTCACCTTCAACTGGTGGATCAATCTCGGGTTCTGGAGCGACTCCGGCTCCGCGAACATTGGAAGCCTCTCGTTTGGCCTGAGTCTCGGGGATGTTGCGATCCCCTCGTTGAACAATATTCCCTTGTCGATTCCAAACGTCGTCCTCTCCAACCTGAGTGCGGTAATTCCCCCGGTTATGTCGCTCGATCTGGGAGGCGGCGTCTTTACCGGGATAACCGCAACCAACGCGGCGATTCCGAAAAACGGCTTTACGCTGACCGGCCTGGGACTGGGGGCCGTCAGTATTGCCAATGCGCAGGTTCCCGAGGCAACCGTAGCCGCAGTCGCGATTCAGGATTTTCATCCCAACGCAAACGTCGTCCTGCCGAGCGCAACCATTGGCCCTCTTCAGATTCCAGCGGCAAGTGCCGCGGACATTCAGGCTACAACAGCCATCAGCTTTACCGGCAACGCAAGCCCGCAGGGGGCATCGCTCAACCTGGGTGTGCTGGGCGGTACCATCAACGTTACTCCCACCGCATTTGTCAGCATTGGCTCCTTGGTGCTGCAAGGCGTATCACTGTCCGGCTCTGTGACCCAGGCCATCCTAGAGAGTATTGGCGTGCCCGTCGATATTCGCGGCATCAACCTGGGTGCGATCGACATTACTCAGATCAATGTGAATAACATCACATTGTGAGCCACGATCATGGCGCGCGGCGCGCCGAATAAGGAGGACCTCCGTGCCCCATATGAATCTCACAGAGTTCGAAGCGCTCTGGGAAAAAGTCAAGAACGAGCCTCAGGTTCTGAAGGCAGAGACGACGGTCATTCAGGCCGATCTGTCGCTGACCGGAATTCTGAATCAGTATATGGCGATGGTGACAAAACAGCGCGACCAGGGCAAGGTGAGCCAACAGGACTACAACGACCTCGAGGGCGCGGTGACCGCATTGAAAGCGATTCTGGTTCGCATCAATGACAGCGAGCTGGTAGCTGAGGCAATGGCACAGAACGCAGCCGCCCTGAAACAGAAAGCCAGCGGATCAGCGAGTTGACTTGCGTTAAGTCAGGATGATGAGCCTTCCCGGCTGCATCTTCATGGAGCCTGGTCAGGAGTTCTGTACTCGAACCAATCAAAATCAGCGGGTGCCGCGCGCTCGGCCGCCGGGCTCACTGCAAACATCGCGATATACATCCCGCTCCAGACATTCGCAATTTCACTCGCGATCTGCCGCTCGTCGCCTGATCCCAACTCAACCCAAGCCCCGCCGTCCGGCGCGAAAGAGAACTTGTAACTCTCCGCGGTAGACTCTACCCGCAACAGCAGCGGTTCATCCCCCACTTGTCCCGCGCTGGGCCGCGCGCCAACCTGGCGCCGGCGCAGCACTCTCCGCGCCTTACGACATCGACTCACCCAACGAACCCTGCCTGGCTCCCCTTGCAGGTGTTACCAGCGCTGAAGGCGACTGCATCTGGAAGGAATGGGCCACTGCGCTCCTGCAAAAGGACTGCGGCGTCACCGCGCAGCCCCAGCATCCGCTCACCGGCCGCTGCGCCATCCGCATCTTTGAAGCGTGGAATGAGTTCAATGCCGCCAACTTCTGGCAGGACTCCCTCGCCCACCTCGCCAAAATGTCCAACGACATGGCTCTTATCGTTCGCGCCTACTGCGGCGACTGCACCATCGTAGCCGGCTCTACTTCCGCTGGAGGTACCGGCCGTCCGGGTGACGGCCCCATGGGCTCTGGCAAATTCGACATCGCTCTCGGTGAGTTTCTCGATGCCTGGCACGCGCTGCCGCATCCCTCCCTGCCGGACGTCGTCAGCTTTCACGCCTACCCCGCGCGCACCAACATCAGCCTCCCGCCATTTCCGGAAACCAACGTCTCCCTTAACGACGCCCGCTGCACCGTCGCCAACGTCCCCAACGTTTCCTGCTACGTCGCCATCGTGGATCAGCCCGGCCACGTTCGCAGCATCCTCGCTGCACGCCCCTACTTGCCTGCCAATATGCCCATCTGGAACACCGAATCCGGCTGGAACGGCAACAAGGTCCTCTTCCACGGAGTCGACGCCGACGGTCATGCCGACGATTTCACCTGGCATCTGCGCCAGGCCTTCCTCGCGCGCGAAACCATCCTGCTTGCCAATCGGGGGGTTGCCGTCAATCTTTGGTATGAGGCTGACAACCAATGCTGGGGCACGCTGTATGGCCTCGGCCCCGAAGCCGCTCTGCGCGAAATGTCCCCCTGCTCAGCCGATCCCGTCATCCCGGTCGGGCTCACTCCTGCCGGCCGCGCGCTGAATACACTCTATAGTTGGCTGCACGGCGCCACCTTCACGCGCGCCTGCATCTCAGCTGGCACAGTCTGGCAATGCCCCATTGTCAGCCCAACCATCGGCGCAGCCATACTTGCGTGGACCACCCGTTGGGGCACCGCGGAATCCGCCAACCTCGGCCAGACCTTTCGTTACAGCCACACCTTGGATGGTGATGCCGCCCAAATCGGTATCGGCGAATCGCCTTTGCTCGAGAGCCGTCCGCGCCTCTTCAATAGCCGCAGATAATACCCGCATCTGGTACTGGCGAAAACTCTGACCGCGTCCGATAGGATCTCTTTACAAACCTGCTCTGTGCACCTCGCTTGTTCGAGTTTCGCTGCCTTTGTGGCAACATCGAGGGTGATCCGGCTATCTGGACAAGCGGTGACAGGAAAGATTCTCGCAAGCGATGGATGGAGAATTGCAAAGTATGGAGCAAGGCGCACACGATGTCCGGCGGCTCTCGCGGTCCAGCTTGCCAGTCGACACGGCTCAGCTGGCCCGCTATCTTATCGGCAAAACCATCGTTCGCAACGTCGGGCGAGGCAGGATGGCCGGCCGCATTGTCGAAACCGAGGCGTATCCACCGGGTGATTCGAGCGGGCATGCCTACCGCGGACAAACGGCACGCAACCAAGCCTTATTTTTGGGCAGGGGGTTTGCCTATGTTTATTTCATCTATGGGACGTCGTACATGCTCAATGTCACAGCAGAAGCGCCGGGAGTTGGTGCGGGAGTGCTGTTACGCGCGATAGAGCCGCTTGAGGGAATCAAGCTGATGGAGCGCCGCCGCAACACCGATAGGCTAATGGACTTGGCGAGAGGCCCGGGGCGGCTTGCGGTGGCGTTGCAGATCGACCAGGCGCTGGACGGAGTCGATTTGTGTGCCGATGGGCCGCTTTGGCTTGGCGCGGGGGTTCGGAAGACCGGGCAAATTGGCACAAGTGTGCGCATCGGCATCACTCGCGAGGTTGGCCGGTTGCTGCGGTTTTTTGAGGTGGGAAACCCATTTGTTAGCGGCCCCAGGGCCGCAAGATCATAGACGGCCACATGACTCACTCCTGATGAATGGCACACCCTTCGCCGATGCGAATTCCGGCATCCGGCAGGCCGTCTACCCCTCGATCCTCGACTCAGACACCGGCCATTCTCGCTATCCCTATGTAATTGTGCGCTTTTCCGGCACAATACCGCTGGCGGGCGTCCAGCACCCAACGCGGTTGGTCCGCTTCCCCTTGCGGTTTGTCGGATACATCACGAGAATACAAGTACTCGGGGCCAAGGAGCACTCACCTCCTGCACTAAGGTTTGCAAACATGAGCGCTGAAGCCAACCGGACAAAGCCGGGGGACGGAACCAATGTGGCGCGCAAGCAGGAGGAATCGGCGCGCCGTTACAGTGAAGACACACATCGCCTCGTGCTCGAAACGGCCCCCGACGCTATAGTCAGCATTGACGACTCTGGCGTAATTCAGTTTGCCAACCCTGCCACCTTTAGAATCTTTGGCTATGCCCCAACGGACTTGATTGGAAAGCCGCTGACCGTGCTCATGCCGGAGTTCATGCGGAACCTTCACCACGATGGGTTCAGCCGCTACCTCGCCACCGGCCACCGGCACATCAACTGGCAAGGCACAGAGTTGACCGCGCTGCGCAAGGATGGCGAAGAGTTCCCAATAGAAGTCTCCTTTGGTGAACTAACCAGAGGTGGGCATAGAGTATTCACCGGCTTCATCCGCGATATCAGTGAAAGAAGGCAGGCCGCGGATAAACTTCGCGCCAGCGAGCGCAGCCTGCGTGAACTAACCGAAACAATTCCTCAGATGCTCTGGAGTGCCGAGGAAGATGGCACGGTCAATTATTGTAACCAGCGCACTCTCGACTACACGGGGCTTTCTGCTGAGGAAGTGCGGGCGTCCGGCTGGCTGACAGCAGTTCATCCGGACGACGTCGAGAAGGCAACTCGTGCCTGGCTGGGATCCGTTACCAGCGGCAAGGCATTTCAGTGCGAGTTTCGCTTTCGCCGGACGCCGGACGCCTACCGTTGGTGCATTTCCAACGCCGTGCCATTGCACGATCTGGATGGGAAGGTTATCAGATGGTTCGGAACCGTCGTTGACCTGCACGACTGGAGGGTAGCGCAACAGGCATTGCGCGCGATTCAGACCCGTCACGTCGCGGTCCGCGCGGATGTGAGCCTGGCTTTTGGGCAGAAAGAGAGCCTTCAGGCGATCCTGCATGACTGCACGGAATCCATGGTGCGGCATCTCGATGCAGCTTTTGCGAGGATTTGGACGCTCAGTCCTGACGGGAGGACGCTGGAGTTGCAAGCCAGTGCAGGCCTTTATACACACCTCAATGGAGCTCATTCACGCATACCGATTGGCAAACTCAAAATCGGGAAGATCGCACGAGATCGGAAACACGTTCTCACCAACGACATCGTCAATGATCCTCGAATCAGCGATAAGACATGGGCGGCCAATGAGGGAATGGCCAGTTTTGCTGGATACCCGCTGCTTGTGGGAACGCGAACCCTCGGTGTGATGGCAATGTTTTCTCGAAAACCGCTTGCAGCGGGAACAGCAGAAGCACTGGCGTCCATTGCGGACTTGATCGCAAACGGTATTGAACGCAAGCATACTCAAGATGAGCTGCGCGAGAGCGAGCGTAACCTGCAGACGACACGAGCGGAGCTTGCACGCGTTTCCAGGCTCACCACCATGGGCGAACTGGCAGCCTCGATCGCTCATGAGGTCAATCAACCTTTGACTGCGGTCGTCAATAACGGCAGCGCGTGTTTGAGGTTGCTTGCCAATCGTAATCTTGAACCTGATGTTCTTCGTCGGGCGCTCGAAGGAATCATCGCCGATGGTTCCCGCGCGAGCAATGTCGTAGCGCGGATCCGCGCATTCATCAAAAAACAGCCCGAGGAAAAAAACGCATTGGACGTGAATGAAGTGATTCAAGAGGTGCTGGTCCTGGCTGGGCGCGAGCTACATGAGAATCAAGTCTTGCTTGACCGCCAATTGACGCCGGGTCTTCCCCTTGTCTTGGCTGATCGCGTTCAACTGCAGCAGGTCTTGCTGAACTTGATCATGAACGGCATCGAAGCCATGACCACCGTGACGATGCAACCTCGGTCACTATGGGTCAAATCCCGAAAGGACGAATCTGGTGACGTACTCGTTGCGATAAGCGACTCCGGTACTGGCTTGGATGTAGAAGCCGATCGCGTCTTCACTCCCTTCTTTACAACCAAGGCGAACGGTATGGGAATGGGTTTGTCAATCAGTCGTTCGCTTGTGGAAAGCCATGGTGGCCGGCTCTGGGCCACGCCCAACCTTCCCAGCGGCGCTGTATTTTCCTTTACGCTGCCGGCGACCGGGGGGAGTGCCTCATGAATGCTGCTCCGGTTGTCTTTGTCGTGGATGACGACCCGTCGGTGCGCTCCTCGCTGAAATTTCTGCTAAGCACAGTGGGCCTACAGGTTGAAAGTTTTGCCTCGGCGGATTTGTTCTTACTCAGAGAGCAGCCCGATGCGCCGACCTGCCTTGTGCTCGATGTCAGACTGCCTGGGTTGAGCGGACTCGATTTTCAACACGAGCTTGCAGTGAGGAACATTCGCATTCCAATCGTCTTTCTTACCGGCCATGGCGATATTCCTATGAGTGTTCGCGCCATCAAAGCCGGGGCTGTCGAATTCCTCACCAAGCCATTCCGCGATCAGGATCTGCTCGATGCGATTCGCATCGCACTGGAGCGGGATCGTGTCAGGCGGGAGCAGGAAAAGGACGCAACGGTGCTCCAACGGCGCTTCGGCACATTGACTTCGCGGGAGCAGGAGGTGATCTCGCTGGTTGCCTCCGGCATGCTCAACAAACAGATTGCCGACCAACTGGGAACCGCGGAGAGTACCGTGAAAGTCCAGCGCAGTCGGGCAATGGAGAAGATGCACGCGGAGTCCCTCGTCGATCTCATACGAATGATCGAGAAGCTTAAAGGCCACCCGGGAACAGCCCGATAAACGAAAGCTTATTCCCATACTCCTTTTTGGCCTACGGCATATCCCAACATCCAATAGACTCTTCTTCCGTCTGGGGATACGCTGTGTTCACTAGGGGCTGAAAAGTGACAAAACATCTTATCTCGGTGGTCGATGACGATGAGTCCATTCGTAGAACCACGACATTCCTCGTCGAGTCTTTCGGCTTTCGAGCTGCAGCGTTTGAATCTGCAGAGAGTCTCTTAACATCTGCCCAATTGCACGATACTTCGTGCCTCCTCATCGACGTTCAGATGCCGGGCATGGACGGACTCCAGCTACAAAGTGAGCTGGCGGCCGCTGGCTTTTGCATTCCCGTCATTTTCATCACCGCGTACGACAACAAGGATTCCCGTAAGCAAGCAATGCGAGCAGGCGCGGTGGCGTTCTTGAGAAAGCCTTTTAACGATGAGGACCTGCTCCAGGCTATCCGTTCAGCGTTACGCGGGGAATTCGAGGCGACAAAGAGTCTGATCGTGGTGGTCGACGACGATGAGTCCATCTGTCGCACCACAACCCAACTCATCGAATCGCTTGGCTTTCGCGCGGCAGCCTTCGGGGCCGCGGAGAGCTTTTTGAAGTCGAGCCAACTGGCTGATACTTCGTGTCTCATCCTCGACGTCCAACTGCCAAATATGAACGGACTCGAGCTCCAAAGTGCGCTCGCTGCCGCAGGCTACTGCATTCCCATTATTTTCATCACCGGCTACGACGATAAAGACTCTCGCGGGCCAGCGATGCAAGCCGGTGCTGTTGCATTCCTTAGCAAGCCTTTCAGCAGCGAGCAATTGCTGCAAACGGTTCGTTCAGCATTTATCACAACAACGGCACGAAATCCACGTGATTGACCGACTCCACTGTGCAAGATTAACTCAGCCAAAACGGGGCAGGCGTCATCAACACTGCAGAGCACATTCGTGAACCGCTTCGGAAACTTGAAGGTTTCACCTTGTATCGGGACGGGCACTGGAGCCACCGATCAGGCGGCGCGACCATCCATTCGGCACGATAGCTGCAAGAATGCCGGCGGTTCGGCAGCCTTGCATCGGAATCAGTCACGGGAGAGCAGTCTCGGGGGTATCGCTATGAGCTTAGCGCACGCGATGTGCCATCAATCGGGGCCTTCACTCGCATCAGCCCCGGAGCCGATCGTTTTCGTCGTGGACAATGACAGGGCTGACCGCAAATCGCTCGAATCGCTAATTCGCCGTGGCGGATGGCGGCCGGAAACATTCGCCTTCGCTCATGAATTCCTCGCCAGGCCGCAGCCGGCTGTTCCAACTTGTCTGGTGCTCAACGTTCTTCTTCCGGACCTCAGTGGCCTCGAGCTGCAACAGCGTGTTGCCGCTGACCGTCCTAACCTGCCGATCATATTCGTCACAGGCCAGCCTGATGTATACACGACGGTCCGGGCCATGAAGGCTGGAGCTGTTGAATTCCTCACCAAGCCATTGGACGACGGCATCTTGTTGGACGCCATCAAGGAAAGCCTCAAACGCAGTCGCGCTGCTCTTCGCCGTGACGCGGAAACACGCGCAATCCGCGAGTCCTACGCGCGGCTCAGCCACCGCGAGCGGCAGGTCATGGCCCTGGTGGTTTCCGGACTGTTGAATAAGCAGGCCGGGGCGGAGCTCGGCATCAGCGAGATAACGGTAAAGACGCACCGCGGTCAGGTGATGCAGAAAATGAAGGCTGAGTCTTTCGCTGACCTGGTTAGAATGGCCACAAAGCTGCGCCCTGAGCGCGCTCTCGTCGCATGAGGTCGGTTCAAGGCGACTCCGCCGAAATGCCTTGGAACCATGCGCAAATGGATGCGGTTGAGCGATCTCTTGCAGCCATCAGCGCGTCCGGCGTGGCGCGGAGATTGAGGAATGGAACATGAAGACAGCCGGGAGCCCATACCCGCTAGGTGCAAGTGTTACGGCGACGGGCGTCAACTTCAGCGTATTTTCCTACCATGCAACTCGTGCTGAGTTGCTTCTCTTCGACACGGAGGAGGCTACCCAGCCAAGCGACATTATCGATCTCGTTCCTGATACGAATCGCACCTCGAGCTACTGGTATGTTCACCTGCCTGGGATAAAGGCTGGCCAGCTGTATGGCTACAGGATAAGTGGGCCGTTCGCGCCGGCTCTGGGGCACCGATTCAATCCTGAGAAGCTGCTACTCGATCCATACGCCAGGGCCATCTCCTCAAAAAATTATCAACGGAGTGCTGCCGTCAAGCCCGGGAACAACGTGGGAACCGCGGCGAAGAGTGTTGTCGCAGATCTCAGCGCGTATGACTGGGAAGGCGATCGGCCTCTCGATCATCCGTTCTCCAGCACCGTCCTGTATGAACTGCACGTCGGCGGATTCACGCGGAACCCCAACTCCAGAGTCGCCAAAGAGAAGAGGGGCACATATGCGGGCCTGATTGAGAAGATTCCGTACCTGAAGGATCTGGGGATCACGGCAGTCGAATTGATGCCCGTCTTCCAGTTCGATGCCCAGGATGCGCCGCCAGGTCTGGAGAACTACTGGGGCTATAGTCCCATGTCCTTCTTTGCGCCTCACGGTGGATATTCCTCCCGAAGTGACCCGTTGGGATGCCTGGACGAGTTCCGTGACATGGTGAAAGCACTTCACAAGGCCGGCATCGAGGTGATTCTCGATGTGGTGTATAACCACACCGCTGAAGGCGGTGCGGCCGGACCTACATTGTGCTTCAAAGGGCTGGATAATCGGTTCTACTACCTTCTATCGGATGACCTCTCGCAGTACGCGGACTATACCGGCACCGGGAATACGCTCAACAGCAATTTTTCGGTGGTCCGCCGGATGATTGGTGACAGTCTTCGCTACTGGGTCTCCGAGATGCATGTAGATGGCTTCCGATTCGATCTTGCTGCGGTGCTCACCCGTGACGAACACGGCCGGCCGGTTCATAATGCCCCTATCCTCTGGGACGTTGATACCGAACCTGTGCTTGCGGGCAGAAAGCTGATTGCGGAGGCGTGGGACGCAGGAGGACTTTACCTGGTCGGTGCCTTCGGCGGAGACCGCTGGAAGGAGTGGAACGGGCGTTTTCGTGACGACGTCCGCCGTTTTCTCAAGTCGGACCGCGACACCGTCCTCAACCTGAGGCAAAGACTCATCGGAAGTCCCGATATTTATACCAACCCCAGCCATCCGCCGGAGCAAAGCATCAATTTCGTGACCTGTCACGACGGCTTCACACTCAATGACCTGGTCTCGTTCAATGAGAAGCACAACCAGGCGAATGGAGAGAACAACCGCGATGGAAGCTCGCAAAACTACTCGTGGAACTGCGGAGTGGAAGGCTTCACCGATGATCCCGATGTCGAGCATCTGCGGGCCCGTCAGATTCGCAACGCGCTCACGCTGAATCTGCTCGCGGTTGGTACTCCGCTGCTGTTGATGGGAGACGAGGTGAGAAGGACTCAGCTCGGCAACAATAATGCGTATTGCCAGAACAACGAGGTGAGCTGGTTCGACTGGAGTCTCTGCGAGAGGAATGCCGGCCTGCACAGGTTCGTTCAGTTGCTGATTAAGTTGCGCCAGGGTTTTGCCGCGAATTCACGGGGAAACCCGCTTTCGCTCGCCGAGTTCATCGAGCGTGCCAAGATCCAGTGGCACGGTGTGCAATTGTGGGCGCCGGATCTTTCGTCGGACTCTCATAGCCTCGCCGCGACTGCCTACCTCGAGAGCGGAGCCGGGTTCCACCTGATGATGAATGCCTATTGGGAGTCTCTGTGTTTCTCGTTACCTCCTGTCCCAGACGGCTGCGGGCCATGGCGCCGGCTCATCGACACCTATCAGGACGCGCCGTCGGACTTCCTGGAACAGGAAGCTCTTGCCCAGGGTCAGACCACCTACACCGTTCAGTCTCGTTCGATCGTCCTGATGACGGATACGTTGGGGCTACTCGTCCGCGAACGGTAGCTTCCAGATATCTTCGCAGTATTGGCGGATCGTGCGATCGGACGAAAACTTCCCTGAACGCGCTGTATTCAGCAGCGACATGGTCTCCCAACGTGAAGTGTCGGCATACGCTTTACCGGCTTCCTGCTGCGCCGTCGCATAGGCGTCGAAATCGGCGAGCACAAAATAGCGGTCGGAATTCATCAAGTCATTGACCAGCGGAGCGAATAGCCCGCGATCGCCGTTTGAGAACCGTCCGTCGCGCAAGCCGTCCAACACCTCGCGCAGCCGTGGGCTCTTACGGTAGTAGCTTTGTGGGTCGTAGCCGGCCTTCTGAAGATCCATGATCTCCGGCGCAGTCAGGCCGAAAAGGAAGAAGTTCTGTTCCCCCACCTCTTCGCGAATTTCGATATTAGCGCCGTCCAGTGTGCCAATGGTCACGGCTCCATTCATCATGAACTTCATGCATCCGGTGCCGCTTGCTTCAAAGCCGGCAGTGGAGATTTGCTCGGAGAGATCGGCAGCAGGATAGATGCGTTGCCCCAGCGAAACTGAGTAGTTCGGAAGGAAGACAACCTTCAGGATATCGTTCACCTGGGGGTCATTATTAACCAGTTCGCCTAACTGGCAGATCAATTTAATGATGAGCTTCGCCATCGTATAGCTGGGCGCAGCCTTCCCCCCGAAGAGAAAGGTTCGCGGTACAAGGTCTTTCATCGTACCGCCCTTTATCTGGCAGTACAGTGAGAGGATGTGCAGCGCGTTCAGGTGTTGGCGCTTATATTCGTGGATCCGCTTTACCTGCACATCAAACATCGACGTCGGGTCCACATTGATCGACATCGTATTCTTGATGTAGGCTGCCAGCCGGCTCTTGGAAGCTTCCTGCGTTTTTCGCCACCGATCCAGGAAGCCCCTGTCCTTCGCAAACGGCTCCAGCACCTTCAGTCTGTACAGGTCCTTGTGCCAGCCTGTGCCGATGGTCTCGTTGATCAATCCGGTAAGTTCTGGATTGGAGAGCATCAACCAGCGGCGTGGTGTAACGCCGTTGGTCTTGTTGCTGAAACGCTCTGGAAAGGCCTCGTAGTAGTCGCGCAGTATTGTGGTTTCCAGCAGCTTAGTGTGGAGTTCCGCAACGCCATTGATCGCCTTGCTGCCCACCACTGCAAGATGAGCCATCTGTACGCTGCGTTCACCGTCCTCCCCAATGATGCTCATGCGTCGCATCCGCGCGTCGTCGTTGGGGAAGCGCGCGCGCATCTCATCCAGAAACCGGCGATTGATCTCGAAGATGATCTCCAGATGTCGCGGCAGCAGATTCGCAAACATATCCAATGGCCAACGCTCCAGCGCCTCGGGCAGAAGCGTGTGGTTGGTATAACCAAATGTAGCCTGCGTCACCCGCCACGCATCCTCCCATCCCATCTCGTGCTCGTCCATCAGCAGTCGCATCAGCTCGGCAATGCCAATCGAAGGGTGCGTGTCGTTCAACTGCACAGTCCATTTTTTGTCAAACTCCGTGAGCGGTTGTCCCAGTTCCAGGTGCAGCTGCACCATGTCCTGCAAGGAGCACGACGTAAAGAAGAATTGTTGGGTCAGCCTCAGGCGCTTGCCTTCAACCGTTTCGTCCGGTGGGTACAACACTTTGCTGATTGTCTCGGATTCCGTCTTGGCGCGCACCGCGCCCGCGTAATCGCCGCTATCGAACGTGCCCAGATCGAACGAATCCACGGCTTCGGACTTCCATAGTCTCAGCCGGTTCACCGTGCGGGTCTTATAACCCGGGATCGGCGTATCGAACG
The DNA here is from genome assembly GCA_963764735.1 of uncultured Acidobacteriaceae bacterium. Taxonomy (GTDB): domain Bacteria; phylum Acidobacteriota; class Terriglobia; order Terriglobales; family Acidobacteriaceae; genus Edaphobacter. Next base: position 634,683 of record CAVXTS010000002.1, on the reverse strand, counting down.
GAATGCCCTTTATTCTCTTGCCCGGCACCCATCTGTGACGGAGTGCGCCCTTGGCGTCCGTGTACGTCTCAGTGTGCCCAAACAGCCCCACTTCCAGCGAAGTGGAGGCATGGATCTCCCATGGATTGCCAAACTGGAGCCATTTGTCCGACTTCTCTACCTGCCAACCATCCACAATTTCCTGGCGAAAGATGCCAAATTCGTAACGCAGACCATAGCCGATCACCGGCACATCCAGCGTCGAAAGCGAATCCAGAAAGCACGCAGCCAATCGACCCAGTCCGCCGTTACCCAGGCCAGGCTCAGGCTCCTCGGCAGCGATGGTCTTCAGGTCGAGCCCCAGCCGCTTCAGCGCCTGCTCCGCTTCCGGCGTCAAGTCCAGGTTCAGCAAATCGTTTTCCAGGTGAGGCCCCAGCAGGTACTCGGCGCTCAGGTACCCCAGGACCCGAACATCTTTCCGCCTGTAGGTCTCAATCGTCTCCAGCCATTGATCCATCAGGCGATCGCGAACCGCCGCAGAAAGTCCATGATATTTATCGATCGAGTTGGACAACTCCAACGGCCTGCCCACGCTACGCGTCATGTGATCGCGGAACGAAACCTCAATCTCTTCAGCCGTTGCACCGGCCCGGTTTTCGTCCGCCAACTTATCCGCCTGTTGCTGTTCGCGGTTTCTGGTCAACGGCATCCCTCCTTTCGCTCTTGCATTTTGCTCGCTATAAGAATCACACCCCAGGAGCAAGGCGAAATCTATTGGACTTTGGTATCGATCCGCAGCCAGCTATCGGGCTCGACACCGTCCCGCAAATCCGCTTTCTCGCTCATGGCCAGATTACATCCTGGGGATGCGGGCGGACCGATTTGCAGATTCCGAAAGGAAAGCGGCCTCCGACCGTTTCACATCGGTCATCCCGCGTTATCCGATATGATGGCGTGAACGGAACCTGATTCATGGATCTCGGAATTAAGAACAAAACGGCATTGGTGCTGGGTGGCGGCGGCGGCTTGGGCCGGGCAATCGCAATCGCGCTGGCAAGCGAAGGAGCAAACGTGGCCTTCGCCGATATCGCGCCCGACGCCATCGCGGGAACCGAGGCCGCACTCGCCCCAATCGCCGCCCATGCCGGCGCCAAATACCTCGGCCTCATCTGGGACCTTGCCGATCTGTCGCAAATCGACGCGCAGGTCTCTACCATTGAAAACGAACTTGCTCCCGTAGATATCCTCGTCAACATCACCGGCGGCCCACCGCCAACCCCGGCCGCCGGCCAGGACCCCGTCCTGTGGTCGAAACATTTTCAGGCGATGGTCCTGTCGGTAATCGCCATCGCCGACGGTGTGCTGCCCGGCATGCGCGCGCGCCGCTGGGGCCGCATCGTCACCAGCACGTCGTCCGGCATCATCGCGCCCATACCCAATCTCGGCATCTCCAATGCGCTGCGCATGTCGCTGGTCGGTTGGTCCAAGACGCTCGCACGCGAGGTCGGCAAGGACGGCGTCACCGCGAACATCATCGTCCCCGGCCGCATCGCAACCGGTCGCACAAAATTCCTCGACGAAACCAAAGCTAAGCGCGAAGGGCGTAGCGTGGAAGAGGTCTCCACCGAAAGCGCCGCCGTCATCCCCCTCGGCCGTTACGGCAAGCCGGAGGAGTATGCCGACGTTGTCACCTTCCTTTCGAGCGACCGTGCCGCCTACATCACCGGCTCCGTCATCCGCGTCGACGGTGGCCTCATCCCCAGCGTTTGAGAGAAAACATGGGACTCGACGAAAAGACGATCGCAGCGCTCGCCGGTGTAACCACCGCAACTCTCACCACGGTGTTGCACAAGAAGAATCTGCGCAACGTCTGGATGCGCGGTCCGAAGCCGCTGCGCCCCGGCCAGCCCCGCCTCGTCGGCCCGGCCTTCACGCTCCGCTTCGTCCCCGCGCGCGAAGACCTCGCCACGCCGGAATCCTGGGGCTCGCCCATCTCCACCCGCGCTGCCATCGAAGCCATGCCGCCTGGCTGCGTCGCCGTGGTCGACGCCATGGGCGTCACCGATGCCGGCATCTTCGGAGACATCCTCGTCGGCCGCATGAACATGCGCGGCGTCGCCGGCCTCGTCACCGACGGCGTCGTTCGCGATCTCGCCGGCGTCCTCCACACCGGTCTGCCCGTCTGGTGCAGCGGAGCAGCCGCGCCCGCGTCCATCGCCGGCCTTACCTTTGTCGCATGGCAGCAACCCATCGGCTGCGGCGGCGTAGCGATCTTCCCCGACGACATCGTCGTATGCGACGACGACGGCGCCGTCGTCATTCCGCAAGCCCTGCTCAACGATGTTGTCGAAGCCGCCGTCGAGCAGGAGCGCTTCGAAGCGTGGATCGTCACCGAGGTTCAATCCGGTGTTCCACTCCCAGGCCTCTATCCCCCCAGCGCGGAAACAAAAGCCCGCTACGAAACCTTCCGCAACAAAAGCTCCAAACTCTAAGCAGCGGCTGTCCTCCGGAGGGGAGCTTGTCACCAGCACCGAGCGCCGTGCCGACCAACACTTCCTCCAACGCATCCGATGCGCTCTACCGCAAGGTCGCTTGGCGCATCATGCCCATCCTGCTCGTCGCCTACATCATTAACTACGTCGACCGCATCAACGTCGGCTTCGCCAAACTTCAGATGCTCAGTGACCTCAAGTTCTCTGAGAGCGTCTACGGCCTCGGTGCCGGCATCTTCTTTCTCGGCTACTTCCTCTTTGAAGTCCCTTCGAACCTCGTCCTTCATCGCGTCGGCGCCCGCGTCTGGATCTGCCGCGTCCTCATCACCTGGGGCATCGTCTCCGGCTGCACCGCGCTTGTCCGCACCCCATGGCAGTTCTACACCGCCCGCTGCCTTCTGGGCGTCGCCGAATCCGGCTTCTTCCCCGGCATGATCCTCTACCTCACCTACTGGTTCCCGTCCCACCGCCGCGCCCAGATCGTCGCCATCCTGCTCACCGGCAGCGCCATCGCCGGCATCGTCGGAGGCCCCGTCTCCGGTTACATCATGCGCTACCTCGCCGGATCCTTCGGCATCGCCGGATGGCAATGGCTCTTCATTCTGGAAGCCCTCCCCGCCGTCATCCTCGGCGTCATCATCCTCTTTGTGCTCGACAATCGCGTCGTCGAAGCCGCGTGGCTCTCTCCCAAAGAGAAAGCTGCCATCGCTGCCGAAATCACCGAAGAGGCCGGCGTCAAGACCCATCACACCGTCGCCGCCGTCTTCTTCAGTCCCCGCATCTGGCTCATGGGCGCCATCTACTTTTGCATCGAGATGGGTTCCTATGCCGTCGGCTTTTGGTTGCCCACCATGATCCGCCTCACAGGCATTACCGATACCTTCCAGATCGGTCTTCGCACCGTTGTTCCTTACACCTTCGCGCTCATCTTCATGATCCTCACCGGCCGCCATTCCGACCGCACCCGCGAACGCCGCTGGCACATCGTCGTTCCCTGTCTCATCTCCGCCGTCGGCTTCGTACTCTGCACCCAGGGGGCTCGCAGCCCATTTCTCGCCATGATCGGCATGAACCTCGCCGTCATCGGAGTCGTTACCGCCGTCCCCATGTTCTGGGCGCTCCCGACATCATTCCTCGGAGGCGTTGCCGCCGCCGCCGGCATCGCCCTCGTCAACTGCACCGGCAACCTCGGTGGCTTTTTCTCGCCTGCCATCATCGGCTTTCTAAAAACCCACACCGGCACACTCAACTCTGGACTATTCCTGGTCGCCGGATGCATGCTGGCTTCATCGGTTCTTATCCTCGGATTCGTCCCGGCCAAACTGGTAAACCGATGAACCTCGCAATGCACTACGATTTCTCCAGGTAGGCGCTTGTCATTCTGACCCTGAGCGTAGCGAATGGGAAGAACCCCCGCATTTTGTTTTAGCTTTTCCCTCCAACCTCCAACCTCGAACCTCGAACCTGAACCATGCCCGACACCCCCAAACCCGCCACCGGCCTCCACAAAGGCCTCACCGCCTACGGCGACGCCGACTTCTCCCTCTTCCTCCGCAAAGCCTTCATCAAGGCCGCCGGCTACTCCGACGACGCCCTGGACCGCCCCATCGTCGGCATCACCAACACCGCCAGCGACTTCAATCCCTGCCACGGCAACGTCCCCGACCTCATCGAGTCGGTCAAGCGCGGAGTCCTGCTTGCCGGCGCGCTCCCCATGGTCTTCCCCACCATCTCCATCGCCGAATCCTTCGCCCACCCCACCTCCATGTTCCTACGCAACCTCCTCGCCATGGACACCGAGGAAATGATCCGCGCGCAGCCCATGGACTCCGTCGTCGTCATCGGCGGCTGCGACAAGAATCTCCCCGCGCAGGTCATGGCCCTCGCCAGCGTCGATCTCCCCGCCATCGTCCTCCCCACCGGCCCCATGCTTGTCGGTCATTACCGCGGCGAAATCCTCGGCGCCTGCACCGATTGCCGCCGCCTCTGGGCCGAACACCGCGCTGGCAAAATCGATGTCGCAGAAACCGAACTCATCTCCGGCCGCCTTTGCCCCACCGTCGGCACCTGCAGTTCCATGGGCACGGCCAGCACCATGGCTTGCCTGGTCGAAGCCCTCGGCCTCGCGCTCCCCATGTCCGCCACCGCACCCGCCGTCTCCGCCGACCGCCGCCGCATCGCCGAAGCCACCGGAGGACGCGCCGCCGAACTCGCAGCCGCCGGCACACCAAAGCCCAGCGACCTCCTCACCGCCGCCGCGGTCCGCAACGCCGCCATCGTCCTGCAAGCCATCGGCGGTTCCACCAACGGCCTCATTCATCTCACCACCATCGCCAACCGCGCCGGCGTCCCCTTCTCCCTCGCCGATTTCGATCAACTCTCCCGCGAAGTCCCCGTTCTCCTCAACCTCAAACCCTCCGGCAAGCATTACATGGAAGACTTCCATCACGCCGGCGGTTTGCCCGCGCTTCTCCGCGAACTCAACCCACTCCTCGACACCTCCACCCGCGCCGTCTCCGGCTTCACCCTCGCCGAAATCGTCGACGAAGCCGAGTCCGTCCCCCAACAGGACGTTATCCGCACCCTGGCCACGCCGCTGAAAAACGAAGGCGCCATCGCCATCCTCCACGGCAATCTCGCGCCACGCTCTGCCGTCATCAAACAATCCGCCGCTTCCCCGCATCTCCTCCGCCACACCGGCCGCGCCGTCGTCTTCGACTCGCTCGAAGACCTCGCCGCCCGCATCGACTCACCCTCACTCGACGTCACCGCCGACTCGATCCTCGTCCTCTGCAACGCCGGCCCCGTCGGCGCGCCCGGAATGCCCGAAGCCGGCTATCTGCCCATCCCGCTCAAACTTGCCCGCGCCGGCGTCAAGGACATGGTTCGCATCTCCGACGCCCGCATGTCCGGCACCGCCTTTGGCACCGTTGTCCTGCACATCGCGCCCGAAGCGGCCATCGGCGGCCCGCTCGCCATCGTCCAGACCGGCGATACCATCGCCCTCGACGTCCCCGCTCGTACCCTCAACCTCCTCATCCCCGACGAAGAGATCGCCCGCCGCCTCGACCTCTGGAACTCCGCCTCCAAGCCGCCCGCACCCACCCGCGGCTACGCCCGCCTCTTCCACGACCACATCCTCCAGGCCGACCGCGGCTGCGACTTCGACTTCCTCCTCCGCGAAGGCCCGCACCCGCCCGACCCCAAATCCAAGCCATAGGAGCCCGTCTCCGATGCCCCTTACCCGCCGCCACTTCACCCAACTCTCCGCCGCCGCTCTCGCCGCCGCCCGCCTCAGCCCACAATCCCTCGCCCAAACCCTCCCGCCCTCTACGGACCGCCGCATCGGCTATGCGGTCATCGGCCTCGGCAGTATCGCCAATCACTTCCTCCGCGGCACCGCCCAGTCCTCGCAATCCAAAATTACCGCCCTCGTCAGCGGCCATCGCGACAAGGCCCTGGCCATCGCCGCCCAGTACAACGTCCCTACCGCCTCCATCTACTCCTACGAAGACTTCGACTCGATCGTCGCCAACCCCACCGTCGACGCCGTCTACGTGGCCCTCCCCAACAGCATGCACGCCGAATACACCATTCGCGCCGCCCGCGCCGGCAAGCACGTCCTCTGCGAGAAGCCCATGGACGTCTCCTCCGCCCAGTGCCGCCGCATGATCGAAGCCTGCCGCGCCGCCCGCGTCAAGCTCATGATCGCCTACCGCCTCTACTACGAGCCCACCCACATCCAGGCCCTCGACCTCATCCACAGCGGCAAGCTCGGCCTCATCCAGTCCCTCGACGCCAACCACGGCTCCAACATCCACGACCCCAACGAGTGGCGCCTCACCAAAGCCCTCGGCGGCGGCGGCCCCATGCTCGACCACGGCGTCTACCCTCTCAGCCTCTTCCGCTGGATCACCGGCCAGCAGCCCATCGCCTTCCAGGCAATGATCTCCACCCCCGACCGCGACGGCCGCTTCCGCGAGGTCGAAGAAAACGTCCAGTGGCTCCAGCGTTTCCCCTCCGGAGCCATCGCCTCCGGCGCCGGCAGCTACGGCGTCGAACTCGGCGGCTACTGGCGCGCCCACGGCCCCTGGGGATGGCTGCAGATGACGTCCCTCACCTACCAGGGCCAGCACCTCACCGGCCATTACGCCTCCCGCCCTCAGCAGGGAGCACCATGGATCGAAGTCGACATCGCCAGCACCGAGAAGGATCCCTCGCAGTTCGCCCGCGAGGCCGACCACTTCTCCGACTGCATCCTCCACGACCGCACCCCCGCCACTCCCGGCGAAGATGGCCTCGCCGACCTCGTCGCCCTCGAAGCCGTCTACAAATCCGTCGGCATCACCCTCTAGCCCGCACGCTCCCGTCGTAGTGTGTTGGTTTTTATGTTTGTCATTCTGAGCCGTAGGCGAAGAATCCCTGTAGTTGAGTCGCCGCAGCACCGGGTCCGCCCCACAAATATGTCATCCTGAGCCGCAGCGAAGGATCCCCGTATTTGCCTTTCCCCAAACGCCCGGGCGCCCCATCCTTCGCGATTCTGCGAAGGGTGGGAATGCAAACCGCCCGCACCTCCGCGCACCTGTTCACCTGCCCCATCGTGACCCCGAAGATGCGCCCGCACGCCCATCCTCCCCGCCCACCCGCGCAAAGCGTACATTGGACTTCAAGCCCAATGAGCCTCTTCCCGCTGAAAGCCACGCACGCCCCGGTCAAGGCCTACTACGCCGCCCTCGCCCAATTCCACCTCCACGGCCACACCACCGAAGCAACACCCGCTCTCCGACTCCGGCGTCCACATTCTCGACCCCAGCGACATGCGTTTCAGCGCCAACGGCGCGTCGCCATCTTAGCCTGGGGCAACGCCCCAGGTACGCATGCCCCAAAATCCGAGGGCTGAAGGCCCGGCCCATCCATCTTCCCGTGCCACTATACTTGCGGCAATGCCTCAATCGTTCGCCCTCATCATCGTCCACCTCGTCTTCAGCACCAAGGATCGAACACCCTTCCTGAATACATCAATCCGCACCGCCCTCCACGCTTACCTAGCCACAGTCGCTCGCAACGCAGGATGCGAATGCTTTCGCGTTGGGGGTGTAGCGGACCACGTTCATCTCGCCATCAGCCTCTCGCGCATCACCACCGCCGCAAAACTGGTCGAAGAGCTCAAGACCTCATCCTCAAAATGGCTGAAGACGCAATCGCCCACCCTGGCCACCTTTGCGTGGCAACGAGGCTATGCCGCGTTCTCCGTCGGCCCGTCCGATCTGGATGCTCTGCGGAACTACATCGACATCCAGGAAAAGCACCACCACAAGCAAACCTTCGAGGACGAATTGCGCGCATTCCTCACCAAATACGGAATCGAACACGACGAACGCTACATGTGGGATTGAGAAGAGTACTGAAACAGTGGGACCCGGCGGCGCATCGAACAGCGCGGGATTGAAACCGTGGACCGCGCCAGCCGATCCATTCCGGCCATCAATGACACGAGCGCCAACGGCGCGCCGCTATCTTAGCCTGGGGCAGCGCCCCAGGTACGCAAACATCATTGGGACCCGAGGGCTGAAGGCCCGACCCACCCTGCGCGCCTTCCTCAGCAAATACGGAATCGAACACGACGAACGCTCCATGTGAGATTGACCCGCTCCATGTGGGATTGAAGCCCCAAGACCCGCCTATCCGAGCCCTATCCTGCCGCCAACGAGACAAGCGCCAGCGGCGCGCCGCCATCTTAGCCTGGGGCAACGCCCCAGGTAAGCATGCCCCCCAAAACCCGAGGGCTGAAGGCCCGACCCACCCTCTGCGCGCCTTCCTCAGCAAATACGGAATCGAACACGACGAACGCTCCATGTGAGATTGACCCGCTCCATGTGGGATTGAAGCCCCAAGACCCGCCTATCCGAGCCCTATCCTGCCGCCAACGAGACAAGCGCCAACGGCGCGCCGCCATCTTAGCCTGGGGCAACGCCCCAGGTAAGCATGCCCCCCAAAACCCGAGGGCTGAAGGCCCGACCCACCCTCTGCGCGCCTTCCTCAGCAAATACGGAATCGAACACGACGAACGCTCCATGTGAGATTGACCCGCTCCATGTGGGATTGAAGCCCCAAGACCCGCCTATCCGAGCCCTATCCTGCCGCCAACGAGACAAGCGCCAACGGCGCGCCGCCATCTTAGCCTGGGGCAACGCCCCAGGTAAGCATGCCCCCCAAAACCCAAGGGCTGAAGGCCCGACCTATCGGAAAGTCGATTGGTACTTTGCGGTCTACGAAGGCATCGAGTTGATTGTGCTCTACAAAGTGCCTGCAAAGGCATTGGAGCCTTACTTCTCTGCATGGGAGAAAAAGTGGAAAGAATCGGGCGGGAAAGACATTAACAACCCGAAGATTACCCTAAAATTCGTCGAGTCGGTCGGAACGGTAATCCACGAGACGAAATCGGTAGCCGCGGTTGTCCCCGTTGCTCCAACCTTGAATGTAAAGGTGAAGGATATAGAAGAGCCGGAGTAACGGGCGCCGTCAATCGGCGCCCGTTACTCCGCCAACCTCAAGCGCGAACTCCCCCGCATCCCCTTCCCACCCGACTTCCACGCCTTCGCCGCCGCCGGCAAGCGCCTCATGGAACTTCATATCGAATACGAGAAGCAGCCCGAGTATCCCCCTCGAACAGATCGAATCCCCGACCGCCGAAGTCTCCTTTCGCGTCGACCGCATGAAGCTCTCCAAAGACAAATCCGAACTCCGCTACAACGACTTCCTGCTCCTGCGCGGCATCCCCGCCGCCGCCTTCGACTATCGCCTCGGCAACCGCTCCGCCCTCGAATGGGTCATCGACCAATACCGCGTCTCCACCGACCCGCGCTCCGGCATCGTCAACGACCCCAACCGCCCCGACGACCCCAAATACATCCTCCGCCTCATCGGCCAGGTCATCACCGTCTCGCTCGAAACCCAGCAGATCATCGCCGCCCTCCCGCCACTCAACCTCCCGGGATAGCCTCCGCCTCCACAATAACGACCCACTTATCCACAGCCATTCCTTGACACACACTTTATAATGAAAGAAAGGCCCAGACAGAGCCCAGCGTCGTGTCCAGCAGGAACCGGACCGGACTTGGAGCCTGCTGGCACTCAGCCAAGTGGGGGGAACAAAACAACGTCCAAAAACGGAGCGTGCGCACAAAAAATGTACCAAGTCCACCCCTAAGCCATGTGGAAACAGCAGATGATGGGGTATATAGGGGGGAGGGGGGTATCCCCGCTGCTATCCTGATCCGTAACGGAAAGGAACCATGCTGCTCGATCACACCGCCCAGGGTGTCTACGTCATCGCCGTTACGCCGTTTCTCCCAGACGGCGCCGTCGACACCGCATCCATCGACCGCATGACGGATTTTTATTTGTCCTGCGGCGTCTCCGGTATCACCATCCTCGGCATGATGGGTGAAGCGCCGAAGTTGGACGCAGCCGAAGCCCTGGCGATCGCAAAGCAGGTCGTCCGCCGCGCCAACGTCCCTGTCGTCGTCGGCGTCTCCGCCCCAGGTTTCGCCGCCATGCGCTCGCTCGCCCGCGGCGTAATGGACGCCGGAGCCGCCGGCGTGATGATCGCCCCCCCGCCCTCCCTGCGCACCGACGATCAGATCGTCAGCTACTTTGCGCAGGCCGCCGCCGCCGTCGGCCCCGACGTTCCGTGGGTGCTCCAGGACTATCCATTAGTCCTTACCGTCCAGATGACGCCGAAAGTCATCCGCCAGATCGTCACCGACAACCCCTCCTGTATGACGCTGAAGCACGAAGACTGGCCCGGCCTGGAAAAAATCTCCGCGCTCCGCGGCTTCCAGCGTGACGGCTCACTTCGTCCGCTCTCGATCCTCTGCGGCAATGGCGCGCTCTTCCTCGACTTCGAACTGGAACGCGGCGCAGACGGCGCCATGACCGGCTACGCTTTCCCCGACATGCTGGTCGACGTCGTCAAGCTGGCGCAGGCCGGCGACCGCGACGCCGCCCACGACCGCTTCGACCCGCACCTGCCGCTTATTCGCTACGAGCAGCAGCAGGGAATCGGCCTCGCCGTCCGCAAGTACGTCCTGCAGCAGCGCGGCGCCATCGCCTGCGACACGCAACGCGCGCCCGCCGGCTCACTCACCGCCACCGCGAAGGCAGAGGTCGACTATCTCCTCGCCCGCCTCGCCCGCCACGACCCCCGCGCCGCATTCAGCTGACCAGCCCACAAAAAAGAAAGCGAAAAACCGTCGCCGGCCTTTCGCTCCAAAATGGACCACTCTTCTCCTGGCGCCCAGGTTGTACAGAACGCGCCGGAGAGTGCAACGCCCGCCGCTACTTGCGGAAGGTGAAATAGAAACCTGTAGCAGCCAGCGCGCCGCCGCCGGCCATCGCTCCGATGCCGCCGTAGTGGAAAGCGCTGCATGGACCGCTGTTGTAGGCGTTGCAGTGTCCCGCAGCCAACGCGAAGGCTCCAACGCCGAGGCCAAGGACGATGGTTCCAACGATCGCTCCGGTCTTGGCCAGCCCATGATGCGGAGACTGCGCGGGCGCGGTCGTCAGCGAGTTGCCCTGGCTGCCGTCAGCCGCGGGCCGGAGCACGAAGCGGGTGTTGTCGATCGGGTTGATCAGCTGCGCTTCCTGCGGCGCAGGGGCTGGCACGGCTGCCGGTGCCGGAGTCGCGGACGGTGCGTTCGCGACGGAGGTCGTCGCTTGCGGCTGCGCTGCGGCGTCTTGCGTCTGCGCCACAGCACGGTTGGTGTTGGTGAGGAACAGCGTGGCAGCCACAGTCAAGGTTGCCAGCAGGATTGGCCTGCTGGAACGCCTGGTCCTATGGCTCAACTGGGTGGCGGGCAAGGTGAAATGCGATTTCATGGCGTGGCTCCTGTGTGAATCAAAGGTTGAATTCGACTTGCGGCAGAAAGCCAAGAGAACCGGTCTCTCCCCGGGCTGCTCCCCGAACCGCTCTCTCAGATTCGGCTTTCACTTGGTAATGGCGAAATCGCGCGGGAAAGAAGCTCAACTTTTTTCAGTTTTTTTGCAGCCGGGCGATCCACGGATAAGCAGATCCCCATCGACGGCAAAACCGGGCTGCTCAAAACCTATTGACTCGCCCTTCTGCGCTGAACTATGGTCAGACCCACAGCAACGGTTCGGACCCGCATCGACAGGGAGGCCAAGGTGGTGGACTCGGGGCAGTCCGTGGGTGTTTTGCTGGCTCGCTGGAAAACCGGAGACAGCGAAGCGCTGCCCGCCCTCCTGCCCATGGTTTACAACGAATTACACGCCATCGCGCACCGTTATCTTCGGCGTGAGCGTCCCGATCACACGCTGCAGAGCACAGCCCTGGTGCACGAGGCGTATCTGCGGCTGGTCGATCAGAATCCGGTTTCGACCGAGGATCGCGCCCATTTTGTGGCGATCGCGGCATCCGTCATGCGCCAGATCCTGGTCGATTACGCTCGCAGGCGCCGAGCCGCAAAGCGCGGCTCCGGCTGTTGTATCGAGTTCGACGAGAACTACCACACGCCGCGCCAGGCCGGCGTCGACGTCCTGGAACTGGATGCGGCGCTCAGTCGGCTCTCGCAGCGAGATGCGCAGCAGGGAAAGATCGTGGAGCTACGCTTCTTCGGTGGCCTTACGGTGGACGAGACCGCGGAGGCATTGGGCATTTCCGCCGCCACCGTCAAGCGCGACTGGGTGATGGCGAAGGCTTGGTTGACGCGGGCCATGAGTAAAGACGCAAATGGAAGAGACCAGGCAGTGGCACACAGTTAAGGATCTGTTTTACGCGGCGCTGGAGCAGGAGCCAGGGCGGCGCGATGACTTCCTGCGCCAGGCCTGCGGCGGGGATCCATCGCTGCTCGCCGAGGTTAAATCCCTCATCGCCGCGCTCGACCAGGGTGTCGAACTCTCACAGGCGCAGCCGCTCGACCTGTTGGAGCAGATCGAGGTCCCCAGCGCGATTGGCCCCTACCGGCTGATTCGCAAGCTGGGCAGTGGTGGCATGGGGCAGGTATGGCTGGCGGAGCAGATTGAACCGCTGCGCCGGCAGGTTGCCCTGAAACTGATTCGCGGCGCCCTGTATGACGACACGGTGCTGAGCCGATTTCAGGCGGAACGCCAGACACTGGCCCTGATGGATCACCCGGCCATCGCCAAAGTGCTCGACGCCGGCGCGACCCCCGATGGGCAGCCTTACTTTGTGATGGAGTACGTGGCCGGCATTCCCATCACCGAGTACTGCGACCAGAAGCGACTGACGATCCCTGAGCGGTTGGAGTTATGCCTCAAGGTTTGCGACGGAGTCCAGCACGCGCACCAGAAGGCCATCATTCATCGCGATCTGAAGCCGGCAAACATCCTGGTGGTCGAGGTGGATGGCGCGCCCGTGCCCCGCATCATCGACTTCGGCCTGGCCAAGGCCATCACGCCGGTTGCGTCCGATTCGGCGATGCTGACCCACGTCGGCGTGGTGATGGGAACTCCCGCGTACATGAGTCCCGAGCAGGCTGAGCCTGGCGTCTCCGACATCGACACCCGCACCGACGTTTATTCGCTGGGCGTGATTCTGTACGAACTGCTGACCGGAAGTCTTCCCTTCGATACCCGGCAGAAACAGCCGCTGGACCAGATGCTGCGCCGTCTGCGTGAGGAAGATGCGCTGCGTCCGAGCACAAGAATCGAACGTGGGCATCAAGACTCGGTAACCAAAGCGGAATGCCGCCGGACGCAACCGAAACAACTCGCTGGGCTGCTCCAAGGCGATCTGGACCTGATCACCATGAAGGCCATGGAAAAGGAGCGGACGCGCCGCTACGGCTCGCCCTCCGAACTGGCCGCCGATATCGAGCGCTATCTACAGCACCAGCCGGTAGTGGCGCGTCCCTCCAGCACCGGGTATCGCTTGGGGAAATATGTGCGCCGGCATCGGCTGGCAGTGGCCATGGCCGCGTCGCTTGCGTTTCTGCTGGCCGGGTTTGCCGTGGTGCAGGCAATTCAGCTCCGGCGCATTACCCGCGAGCGCGATCGGGCGGCCCGCGAGCGCGATCGGGCCAACCGCGAGACCGCATTCATGACCGGGATGTTCAAGGTGTCGGATCCCAGCGAGGCGCGCGGCAATAGCATTACGGCGCGCGAAATCCTCGACCAGGCTTCCGCCGAGATCGGCACCGGCCTGGCGCAGGACCCCGAATTGCAGGGGCAGATGATGCTGACCATGGGTACCGTCTATGACAATCTCGGCCTGTACTCGCGGGCAGAGCCGCTGCTGCAAAAGACGGTCGACATTCGCCGCGCCGTGCTTGGACCGGAGGCGCCGGATACCTTGACCGCGTTGCTGGCGCTGGCCTGGAATCTTGAGCGCCGTGGTCAGTACGTCCAGGCCGAAGCGATGCAACGGCAGGTGCTGGCCAGCCAGCAGCGCGTGTTAGGTCCGCAAAATCCAGAGACCCTCCGGACCATGTCCGACCTCGCCGCTGTGCTGAACGATGAAGGCCACTACGCCGAGTCCGAGACGCTGCAGCGGGAGACGCTTGAGATTCGCCGCCGCCTGTTCGGATCGGAAAACGCGGATACCGCGGCCTCGATCATCAATTTGGCGACCGTTCTGCAACTGGAAGGGCGTTATCCGGAGGCGGAGAAGCTTAGTCGCGAGGCCGTTGCAATCCGCACTCGCCTGCTGGGCTCGGACCACCCGGACACCTTGTCCAGCGATAACAATCTCGCCAATGTCCTGTGGCGTGAGGCGAAGTACCCCGAGGCGGAGAAACTGGACCGCCAGGTGCTGGCCGACCGGCTGCGTATCTACGGGCCGGACAATCCGCTGACCTTGCAAACGATGACCAACCTGGCCAACGTCCTGCATCGCGAAGGCCAGGACGTCGAAGCGGAGAAGCTGACCCGCGACACGCTGGAAGCGCAGCGGCGGGTGCTGGGACTGGAACATCCCGAGACCATCATGTCTTTGAATAACCTCACCGCGATCCTCAGCAAGGAAGGGAAGTACGTGGAAGCCGAAAAGCTGGGAGAAGAGGTTCTGGACCTTCGCCGTCGCGTGCTTGGCCCGGAACATCCGCTTACCCTCAGGGCGATGACCAACCTCTCCGACAGCCTGGGCAAGCTTGGGCGATGGCAGGACGCGGAAAAGCTGCTGACGCAGTCGCTGGAGATTCAGCGCCGGGTCCTGAAACCCAACTCTCCCGACACCGCGCTCTCCATCTACAACCTGGCCTGCGTCCTGGCGCACGAAGGAAAACGCACGGAGGCGTTGGCCATGCTTCGCGACGCTGTCGACCATGGCCTGGAGAAGTGGATCGATCTGGAGATCGACAAAGACCCGGATCTAAAGGTGCTGCATGGCGATCCGCGCTTTCAGGTGTTGGTTGTCTACGCCAAGACGGTTGCCGCCGGCATCCAGCAGAAGACGACTCAGCAGGCGCCCGCAGCCCCTCACGCAGCCCATGCCGCATGAGCGATTGCAGTCGGAGACCCCCAACGCACGTCTATCGCACTTGCTTATTTACTCCGGAGCGGAGAGTATTTCTGTGCCGCTTTCATCGGATCAACCGGTGATTTGACCGGCAACGCAACCGACGGCCGCCGCCATGGAACGTGGCCTGGATGCTCTTCTCAAGGAGACGTACCCGATGAAATCGATTCTGGACCGCAGGACCTTTCTCCGCCTGGCCTCAGCAACTGCCGCACTATTCTCGCAGTCGGCGAGCCCGCAGACTCCAGCCGCGCAGACGGAGGCTCCGGCGCGCCCAGCACAAGCACCCGGGACTCGCGGCATTCGGCGCGGTCCAGCAGCCAGCGGCAGAAAGAACTTTGTCGGCGCCCAGGTCCGCGGCTTCGCATGGGTGGATGAAGGCATCGACCAGGTGCTGGACAATCTGCAGAACAGGGGCGGAGTGAACACCGTCTGGGCCTACACCTTTGCCTATGGCGAGCAGCGCCTGCGTCCGGGCGCGGGCCTTCCCGACCACGGTAAAGCGCTCTCGGACGCGAATGCGGGCATCAATGCCGGCGCCCTCTACGACTACGACCTGAAGTACTTCCAGAACACCGGCATTAAGGACTTCCGTCTGACCGGTTATGGCAAGTTCAACGTGATTGAGCAGGTCGCGCCCAAGGCCAAGGCCCGCGGCATGGACTTCTTCGCCTGGGACCTGAACAACCCCAGCCCGACACTGGCCCACACCTCACCCAACTACGCCGCGGCCGGCGAGGTCGACCTGAACGGCCGCCCCACCACCAATCCCTGCTTCAACAATCCCGATTACCGCGCCTACCTCAACGGCAAGATTGAGAGCCTGCTCATGGGCTATCCCAGCGAAGTCGATGGCATCGCGTGGGGCTGCGAGCGCATGGGCCCGCTGAATGGGATGATGGCCGGCGGCCAGAACGCCACTTGCTTCTGCCAGTTCTGCCAGGCCAAGGCCCGCGACCTCGGCATCTCCATGCCCCGCGCGCAGGCTGGCTTTCGCGAGATCGCGCAAGTCTTCCGATCCTCCGGCCCCACCGCGCCAGCCGACGGCTACTTCAGCAGCTTCTGGCGCATTCTGCTCCGCTACCCCGAAGTCCTAAGCTGGGAATCTCTGTGGACCGACAGCTTCCAGGCCGCGCAAGCCGAGCTCTACGGCCTCGCCAAAGCCATTGCGCCGCAGAAGCCCTTCGGCTTTCACCTGATGCAGAACATGACCTTCAGTCCGTTCTACCGCGCCGAGGAGGACTACACCCAGCGCCGTAATTATTCGGACTTTTTCAAGATCGCCACCTACAACAACGCCGGCGGCCCACGCCTGGCGACTTTCCTGACCGGCCTGAGTCGCGGCATCTTCAAAGACGCCACGCCGCAGGATTTCACCCAGTTCTACTACAAGATCATGAATTACAACGAAGCCCCGTTCGACAAACTGGCCAGCACAGGCTTGTCGCCGGACTACGTGGCCAAGGAGACGAAGCGCGCGCTCGTCGGCGTCGCCGGCCAGACCAGAATCTATCCCGGCATCGACATCGACGTGCCCATTTTGGCGGGTGCCGCTGCGACCGACAAGCGCACTCATCCCGACGATGTGAAGGCCGCCTTGCACGCCGCATTCAACGCGGGCGCCGAGGGCGTGGTGCTGTCCCGCGAGTACGTCGAGATGTGGCTGGCCAATCTCACTGCCGCAGGAGACACGCTGAAAGAGATTTTCGCGCAGCAGGCTACCAGGGCATAGCGCGAGCTACTTTCGCTTCAGCGCTTCCAGTTCATCCAGGGTGCGCGGCCAGTCTTTGCCCAACAGCCGGGACAGGCTGCGGTCTGCCAGCACCTTTCCTCCGGTCTGGCATAGGGCGCAGTAATTTGTTTCGTTATCGGCGTAGCGAATGCGCTGGATCGGCTGTCCGCAGCGCGGGCAGGGTTCACCGAATCTCCCGTGAACAGCCATGTCTTTGCGAAAGGCCGTGACCTTCTCGGGAAAACTATCGTTGGCCTCCGACCTCAGCCGATCGATCCACAACCGAAGCGTCTCGCGGGTCGCGACAAACAGGCGCTCCCACTCGTCTGGCGTCAACTTGTGTGTCAGCAGGATTGGTGAGAGCTTCGCCGCGTGCAGAATCTCGTCCGAATACGCATTCCCGATGCCACTCAGGATGCGCGGATCGGTCAGCGCTCGCTTCAATGTGCGATTTTCTGCCGTGAGCGCCGCACGGAATCCATCCTGGTCGGCGGCAAAAACATCGACGCCACCCGGATCGACCGACTGCATCTCCTCCTCGCTGGCGAAGAGATGCAGTGACGCGCGCCGTTTGGCCCCAGCCTCGGTCAGCACCAGGGACCCATTGGCAAAGTCGAAGGCTGCAAGATTGTTTCGCCCGCCGAGTTTTGCCCCCACTGGCCGCCAATGTAGCCGCCCAGCGATCATCAAGTGCAGCACCGCCCAGTTGCCGTTGTCGAATTCGAGGGCGATCCTTTTGCCGATGCGGCGCAGCTCGCGGACAGTATGACCTTCGATTTCTTCGATTCTCGGCCGCACTGTGCGCAGCAGAAATGGGCTCGCCAGGCGCACCTTATCCAGCGGCTGGCCGACAATCCGGGCCTCCAGTGCGGTCAGATATGCGGCGATATCCGGCAGTTCCGGCATCCGTATAAGATGGCACATCAGTGGACGCGATTGAAAGGTTGAGTCGTTGGCTGCCCGATTGAACGATACTAAAAAGACAATTCGGCCCGATGCGGTTCGCGGCCCAATCGAACCGGGCTGGTACTTTGTCGCGCTGGTAACGGCGGCAATTGCCATCAGCTATTTCGATCGCCAAACCTTGCCAGTGGCCGTGTCGGCGATCCAACGGACGATTCCGCTCAGCAATCAGCAATTCGCATGGCTGCAATCTGCCTTTCTTATCCCCTATGCCCTGCTGTACGCGGGCGGTGGCCGCCTGCTGGACCTGCTGGGCACGCGGCGGGGCTTTCTGCTGATTATGCTGTGGTGGTCGGCGGCCTGCGCGCTGCACGGGCTCGCGATGAACTTCGGATTCCTGCTGGCCGCCCGCTGCCTGCTGGGAATGGGCGAAGGTGGAGGGTTTCCGGCCGCGACGCGCGTGGTCGCGGAATGGATCCCGCTGGAGCGGCGCTCGACCGCGATGGGGATCATCAACGCGGGAACCGCGGTGGGCTCGGTGCTGGCGCCGCCCCTGATCGGCGTCATTCTGGCGATGAGCAATTGGAGAGTGGTCTTCTTCGCGTCTGGCGCCGCAGGCATGGCCTGGGTGGTATGGTGGTGGGCGAGCTATCGGGGCAGCAGTCCGGCGTCCGTCGCTTCGCTGGACGCGCGGATAGCCGCCGAGCGGCTTTCGCTGCTGGACCTGGTGCGAATTCGCCAGGTCCAGGTACTGGTGTTTGCCAAGTTTCTCAGCGACTCGGCGTGGTACTTCTACCTGTTCTGGCTGCCCAAGTATCTCTACGATGTGCGCGGCTTCGACGTGAAACACGTCAGTTACTATGCGTGGATTCCGTACGCGGCATCAGGCGTGGGAAGTTTTCTGGGCGGATGGTTTTCGAGCGCGCTGCTAAGCCGCGGGCGATCGCTGGATTTCTCGCGCAAGGCTGCGCTGGGGCTTAGCGCGCTGTTTATGCCGATCGTAATGTTGGTGCCGCATGTGCCGGTGGGCTGGGCCATTGTGCTCTTCAGCATCGCATTTTTCTGCCAGCAGTCATGGTCGGGGTTGATCATGACGCTGCCGGCGGACCTATTTCCGCTGTCCACCGTGGGCTCGGTGTCGGGAATGATAGGATTTGGCGGGGCGATTGGAGGCGCAATCTTTGGCGTGGTGGCCGGATTATTACTCAGCCACGGATTCGGATATGGAACACTATTCCTGATCTTTGGAACGTTCCATCTGATCGGGTTCCTGGCCATCCTATTGCTCGCAGGCAGGCTGCACCCACTGAAGGCCCCAGAATTAATATTGCCTTGATTCCAAAGGTGAGTTGAGAGATGAAGATCACCGAAGTGCGCACGCGCGTCGTTCAATGGGAAGGCAAGACCGTTCCGCTGCCGCCCCATTTCTGCACCAACCCGATGGACCTGGTGAGCTTTCGCGAAGCCTCCATGGGCAACTTCGCCTTCCATGGCTGGGTGCTCGTGGAGGTTTTCACGGACGCCGGCCTTGTGGGGCTGGGCAACGCAGCACTGTCGCCACTTGTGACCAAGACCTGTATCGACACTTACCTGAAGCCGCTGCTGCTTGGGGCCGACCCGTGGGACATCGAGTTCCTCTGGCAGCAGATGTATCGCCGGATCATGGCGTTCGGGCGCAAGGGCGTGGGCATGGTGGCCATCAGCGCGGTGGACATTGCGCTATGGGACCTGCTGGGCAAATCGGCCAAACAGCCCGTGTACCGCCTCCTCGGCGGCCGGACCAAGCAGCGCATTCCGGTATACGCCAGCCGCTTGTACAGCATGCCGCTGGATGAGTTGCGTGTGGAAGCCCAGCGCTACAAGGATCAGGGTTACACGGCAATGAAGCTGCGCTTCGGCTGGGGGCCGGTGGACGGCGCCAAGGGAATGCAGCGCAACATCGAACTTGTGCGCGCCGTGCGCGAAGTCGTTGGCGACGGCATCGACGTCATGGCCGACGCCTACATGGGGTGGACACTCGACTACGCCAAGCGCATGCTGCCGCTGCTGGAGCCGTTCCACCTGCGCTGGCTGGAGGAGCCTGTGATCCCCGACGACACCCGCGGCTACAAGGAGCTGAAGGCCTACGGGCGCGTGCCTATCGCCGGCGGCGAACACGAGTTCACCCAGTTTGGCTTCCGCGACCTGCTGGAGGCGAATGCCGTGGACTACATTCAGTTCGACACCAACCGCGTGGGCGGCATCAGCCAGGCTCGCAAGATCACGGCAATGGCTGAGTCTTACCAGGTTCCCGTCGTTCCGCATGCCGGGCAGATGCACAACTTCCACGTAGTAATGGCGAGCCTGAACTCGCCCATCGCCGAATTCTTCCCCAAGGTCGACGTGGAAGTGGGCAACGAAC
Source organism: uncultured Acidobacteriaceae bacterium (assembly GCA_963764735.1). Lineage (GTDB taxonomy): Bacteria > Acidobacteriota > Terriglobia > Terriglobales > Acidobacteriaceae > Edaphobacter. The sequence continues at coordinate 614,680 of CAVXTS010000002.1, read as the reverse complement.
TGTTCTGGTACATCTTCGACGGAGAGCCGACACCGGTCGACGGCTACATCGACCTGGGCGAAAACGAGCCAGGGCTCGGCCTGACGGTCAACGAAGAATCATTAAAGCGATTCAAGATCATTGAGTAACAAGGACAGCATGCCCATCCATCTGGTCCAGATCGCCAGTCGCTCCGCCCGCAGGGTCGCCCTCGTGCAGGAGCCGCACCTTGTGTGCCTGACCGGAATCGTCTCCGTGTATCGCCTCGCTCACCAATGTCTCACCAAGGGCACATCTCTGACTGAAACTGTCCGCACTCTGGCGACTGGCGAATCGCTCTCGTATGACGACGTCTACGCGGGCCGTTCCGAGTGGAAACTCCTCGGCCCAATCGACGTTCCCGGCATACCCTCTCGCCTCCTCGTCAGCGGAACCGGCCTGACTCACCTTGGCAGCGCACGCGAGCGACAGGCTATGCATCTGGGCGGTAATGAGCCCAAGGTCGAGCAGGCAGTTACCGACAGCATGCGCATGTTCCAGTGGGGCGTGGAGGGCGGGCGTCCGGCCGATGGGGCGATCGGCGTTGCGCCCGAATGGTTCTACAAGGGCGATGGCTCGGTATTGCGCGGCCCCTTCGAGGCGCTCGAAATTCCCAGCCATGCGGAGGACGGCGGCGAGGAGGCCGAAATTGCCGGCGTATACCTGATCGATAGCCTGGGCAACCCCCACCGCATGGGGATGACGGTCGGAAACGAGTTCTCCGACCACAGGTTTGAGAAGCGAAATTACCTCAACCTGGCCGGATCGAAGCTGCGCACCTGCAGTATTGGCCCGGAGTTGGTTATCGCTCCGGATTTTGCCGACGTGCGCGGCGAGGTGCGGATCGAGCGCGCAGGCGCGACCCTCTGGCAGCGGAAGGTCGCCAGTGGCGAAACGAATATGTGTCACAGCCTGGACAACCTGGAGCATCATCACTTCAAGGTCGCCGGCCATCGCCAACCGGGTAGTGTGCATGTGCATTTTTTCGGTGCAGACGCGCTCTCCTGCGGCGATGGCGTGGTTTTGCAGAATGGAGATATCGCGGAGGTTCGGTTCGACGGATTCGGCCGCGCACTCCGAAATCCGATCCGCGAAGATGCGAAGCTGAGCTCACCTGTCAGCGTGCTGGCGATGGTTTGAAACGGAGGAGACAAGATGACAAAGCAATCGGTGGCAATCCTGGGGCTGGGCACTATGGGCGGCGGCATGGCTGCGAACCTGCTGAAGGCAGGCTTTCCGTTGGCCGTATATAACCGGACGCCGGCAAAGGCGCAGGCGCTGGTAAGCAGTGGTGCCCGGCTCGCCTCCACCCCCGCGGACGCCGCGCAGGGTGCATCGATCGTGATCAGCATGCTGGCCGACGATAATGCGTCGCGAGAGGTCTGGCTGGGCAAGAACGGCGCTCTCGCCGCCACCGCCCCGGCCACCATCCTGATTGAGTCAAGCACGGTGAGTCCCGCGTGGGTTGCAGAGCTCGCCGGACGGGCGACGCAGCACGGCGTGGAGCTTCTGGACGCGCCCGTCACCGGTAGCAAGATGCAGGCTGCGGCTGGGCAACTCTCCTTCCTGGTGGGCGGCAGCGAGCAGGCACTCGAAACCGTCAGGCCGGTGCTGCAGGCGATGAGCAAAGAAATCGTTCCTATGGGGCCGGTCGGCAACGGCGCAAAATTGAAGCTGATCAATAACTTTCTCTGCGGCGTTCAGGTCGCCTCGCTCGCGGAGGGGCTGGCCTGGATCGAGCGCAGCGGACTCGATCGCGAAAAAGCGCTGGCGTTCCTGAAGACGGGAGCCGGGGGAAGTCCGTTGATCGGGTCAATCTCGGCGCGCATGGTCAGCCAGATCTACGGGGTCAATTTTCTGCTAAGGCTGATGGCCAAGGATCTACTCTATGCCCAGGCCGAGGCGGCTCACTGCGACCTCGAACTGACGACCGCGGAAACGGCACGGAAGCTCTTTGAACTCGCCGTGGCCAAGGGATTTGGCGAGGAAGACATGGCGTCGGTGATTGAGCCGCTTCGCAACCGGTAGCCCGCTGACTCGATTGGTTCCACAGGAGGTATTCCCGCGGGTTCTATCAAGGAAAACCGCGCTGCACTATTTTTGCCGAAGGAGCCGCTCTAGCCTTGGAACCGCGTTCCGCGCGATACTGGGGTGTGACCAGGACTTTTTACATCGAGACGTTCGGTTGTCAGATGAACGCCCACGACTCCGAAAAGGTGATTGGGACGCTCGTGCATGAAGGCTACGTGCGCGTCGAGGACGAGGCCGACGCCGGCCTGATCCTTTACAACACCTGCTCGATCCGCGACAAAGCGGAGCAGAAGGTCTTCCACCGCCTGAACGAATATAAGCGCCTGCAGGGCGAAGGCAAGAAGTTCGCTGTGCTCGGCTGCGTCGCGCAGCAGGAGGGCGAGAAGATTTTCGAGCGCGCTCCGTACGTTTCGCTGGTCAGCGGGTCGGCGAGCTACCGCAACCTGCCCCAGATGCTGGTGCGGCTGGAGGCGGGCGAGCGCCGCATTACCGGCCTGGATGACCGCCAGACGGAGGAGACCTTCGACACGGAGTTCACGTCACGCTCGAATCCGCATCGCGGCTACATCACCATTGTTGAAGGCTGCGACAAGTTCTGCGCCTACTGCGTAGTGCCGTATACGCGCGGCAAGGAGCGTTCGCGCGCCTCGGACTCGGTGACGGCTGAGGCTCGCAGGATGGCCGACGCAGGCTACACCGAGATTCAACTGCTCGGCCAGAACGTCAACTCTTACCGTGACCCCTCCGGCAAAATGACCTTTGCGGAACTCCTGATGGCCATAGGGCAGATCGCGGGCATCCGTCGCGTGCGCTTTACCACCTCCCATCCCCGCGACTTCACGCGAGACATCGTCGACGCGATCGACGCGGTGCCCACCTTATGCGACCATGTGCATCTACCCGTGCAATCGGGATCGACCGCGGTACTGCGGGCGATGTCGCGCGAGTACACGCGCGAGTGGTACCTGGAGCGAATCTCCTGGATCAAGGCGGCCAGGCGCGAGATCAGTATGACCTCGGACATTATTGTCGGCTTTCCGGGTGAGACCGAGCAGGACCTCGAAGATACGGCGACGCTGCTGGAAGACGTGGTCTACGATGCGATTTTCGCCTTCAAGTATTCGCCTCGCCCGAATACGCCGGCGACCGGCATGGCGGACTCGATTCCCGATGAGGAAAAGTCGCGGCGCCTTCAGGTTATTCTGGATCGCCAGCGCGAGATCCAGCGAAAAGCGTATGCGCGGCATCTGGGGCAGGTGATGGAAGTGATGGTGGAGGGTTACAATCACTCCCGTGCGCAGGTGGTTGGGCGCAGTTCGCAGAACAAAACCGTGAACTTTACGGTTGGGCAGCCGATTCTGCCGGCGATGGGCAGTTATCTGCCGGTAACCATTACGCAGACATTTCCCAACAGCCTGGCGGGCAAGGCACTGGCGGGCCAATGAAGATCGGAACCGAACACGGCGACGGAAAGGCTGCCGCAGCCAAGGCTGACGTGGAGATGCAGATTCGCGGCCTGATGATTGACCCGCTGACGAATATGCCGATCGTCGTGCTGAAGGACGTGGCCAGTGATACTGTGCTGCCCATCTGGGTAGGGATTTTTGAGGCCAACGCCATCGCCCTGGAACTGGAAAAGACGACGACACCGCGGCCGATGACCCATGACCTGATGCGCAATATGGCGCGAGGATTGAATGCGGCGGTGCGGAAGATCGTGGTCTCGGAACTGCGCGACGACACCTTCTACGCGGTTATCTGGATGGAGCAGGATGGCGAGACGGTCGCGATTGATTCCCGGCCTTCCGACGCAATCGCGCTGGCGCTGCGCTGGGACTGCCCAATCTATGCCAGCCGTGCCGTGCTCGAAAACGCGAAACAGATCGCGGAAGGTCCCCAGAAAGCAGATTCCGAAGAGATGCGACGCTGGCTTGAGAATCTGAACGACGACGACATGGGCCGCTACAAAATGTAGGTCGCGCTCAATGCGCCTTTGCGATTGCTGCCTTCAGTACCGGAAGAATTTGAGCCGGGTCGTTTGCCCCGTCCTTAGCGCCGCATACCAGCTGATATTCGTTTCTGGTCACCACCACAACAGTGGGCGTGAACCCGACGTTCAGCCGCTTGCCCAGGTCCAGGTCGGCCTGCACCTCTTTCGCCAGCGTTCCGTTCGGGTCAATCACCCCCGGCATCTGCCTCCCGTGCTTCTTCAGCCACGCGGCAGTGAACTGATGGATATCGTCCTTACTGTTAATCAATCGTTGCGATGCAAACACGTCACTGCGAAATTCATCGGCCAGTCTTGGTCCCATCGTGTGCTGAATATAGCGCGCGCACACTGCGCCCTCAAAGGTCCAGATATGTTGTTCGAGCGGGAAATCGTAACGCAGCAGCGGCACGTGGGTCTGTTGAATGGCCGCATCTTCAAGCGGGTGGGCCCTCGCGCACGCAGGACATCCCAGGTCCTCGAACACAATCAGCGCGACCTTGCTGCCGGCAGGAGGCCTGAGAATCGTAGTGTCGCGGAAATCATCGCGCGGGCCCGTTCCCAGGAACTGGGCTTTCGTTGCGAATGGCTGTGAGAAGAGGGCCAGGCTAACAGCTGTAGCGATCAGAAAACGCCGCATCGTTATGTTTGCTCCACGGTATGGTCCATTGCAGTAGCTTCTTCTACCTTATTTCAAACTGGCGGCCATGCGAAACCCTTACTGGGAACGCCCTGTCGATCATCATTGCGGGTCCATCGGTTCTCCGGTCAGTGTGTGCAGCAGACCGTCCCATTGCTCGCCGTAACGGTTCCAGCCGCCCAGCGCCTGGACGCGCGCCAGCGCCGCGGCGGCCATGCGCTCGCGCAGGACAGCGTCGTCCGCCAGCTGCTGCAGGCGGTCGGCTAGGCTGGTGGAGTCACGATCGGGGACAATGAAACCTTCAACGCCGTCTGTGAATAAGTCCTCGGCTCCTGTCGCGACTGTGGCGACCACGGGACAGCGGCACGCCATCGCCTGACCCTGCACCAGCGCGAGCCCCTCCTCCACGCTGGCAAGCGCCAGTACATGGCTGCGCGACATGCGGTCGGCAAGCTCCTGCTGTGGAAGCAGGCCGGCAAAGGTCACGTGATCGGTGGGCAGCGTGGCCGGCAATTGGCGCGCGTCCTCCTGCATGGCTCCAACCAGCGTCAGGCGTTTGTGCGGATGGCGCAGCCGGGCAAAGGCCTCCAGTAGGTACGGGATGCCTTTGCGCAGACTCACCTGGCCGGCGAAAAGAACATCAAACGTTTGCAGCGATGGAGCATTTGTCGGCATGAACTTGTCCAGCCGCACGCCGTATGGAATCACATGGACTTTGTCCGCGGCGATGCCCTGCGCAAGGAACGACCGTTGCGCGACCGTGGAGGGTACGGTAATGGCATCTGCTGCTGCATAGATTGCCTCCTCGCGCGCGACGATATGCCGGGGCGGCGCGGTGTACGGAACACCCCAGCGGCGGTATTCCTCAGCCAGCACTTCATCCTGGAAGCGCTGATGGGTCGAGCCTCGGTCGCAGATGAACTTTCCCCCCGCTGCCTGTACCTTCGGCCCGGTCGTCAGGCCTGCACCGGAGATGGCGATAAAAGCGTCGCAGGGTTCCATCACGCGGCGAGTCCACGCGTCAAAACTCAGCGAGTTCCACTGGTTGAAACGTGCATCCAGCGCGGAGGAGTAAAGAGGAGTGCGGCGCAGCAGGGTGTCCGTGGTGTGGACCAGCGGAAAAGTGCGGACCAGCTCGCGCGGCAAGCCCTCGCGCCGCAGCCTCGCCCAGGGCCAGGTGGAGTAAATACGGCGCAGATGATCGCGGCGATGGAGCTGGTGCGCAAGTTCGAAGTGGTGGAAGACCCCGAAGACTGCCTGGATGATTTGCATGGCTATCCCACCCATCCGCACAGGCGCGCCACTTGCTCTGCCCACTCATCTTCCGTGGGCAGAGCCGGTAACGGAACATCCTGGTGCCGGCCTGCCAGCACACCGTCGATTGCGAAGGCCAGCGCCGCTGTCATGCCCTCCTGGCCACCCCTCAGCACCGTCGCCCAGGGAGTCTCGAGCAGAATATCCGAAACCCCAGACTCGCGGTGCAGCAGAACGGGAGTGCCGCGCTGCAGGCTTTCGATGGCCGGGATGCCGTATCCCTGTACCGCAGGCATCAGGAACAGATGCGCTTGGTCATAGAAGCGCTGCAGCTCGGCGTCCGGCACAAAGCCGTGGAAATGGACGCGGTCGGCCAGGCCGAGAGAGGCGGCAAGGTCCGTGAGCGGAGCGACCTGCGGCCCCTTGCCCGCGAGATCGAAGCGCCAGGCCATACGCGAAGAAAGCGACGGCGTTGCCTGCTCCAACTCCGCCAGCGAGCGCAGCAGCCAGTCGATGCGCTTGTTGGCCTCGATCCTGCAGACCGACAGCAGTCGCAGCTCGTTGGTGGCCAGGCGAATACGGAAGCGGCTTCCCGGATCGCAGCACACCAGGCCGCCCATGCGGGCAATCTGCGCATCGATGCCGAAATCCTTGCGGCATTCCGCGCGCAGGTATTCGCTGGTCACAATCGTCCTGCCGCCGCTGCGCAGGCCCAGGGCGACGATCCGGTTCGAAACGGCCAGCCGGGCTCGGCTCTTCAAAGTCCGCGTCGCCGGATCACTAAAAAGGGAAGGCGTATCGTGCATCAGATTGTGAAAGCGCCGCATGCCCGCCAGCGTGGCATGGAGCGCGGGTTGATATCCCGACAGCAGAACCTGCGGCGCGCCTGCCGGGCGCGATTTGTACCAGCCCCGGAGTGCGGCGATGCGGTTGCGCGTCCCCGTGGCTTGCAATTCGACCACCGCGAGCGGGTGGGTTGCGTACTGCGCCAGGCCGCAGTGGTCCGCATAAGTCACCACATGGCTGGACAGACCACGCTGTTCCAGCCAGCGCATCAGGGCCAGCACGCTGCGCTCGGCGCCGCCGAACTGCTCGATCTCCGTGATGACAATCGGGCGGGAGTCAGCAGATAGGTCGGCATGAGGCATAAGTTAGCGCTTGGCGAGCGAGTCCAGGGCGGTGAAAAACTCAGGGAAGGAAACTGCTGCGGCTTCAGCGCCGCGGATCTCCGTGTCGCTTTCGGCCCGCAGTGCGGCAATCGAAAAGGCCATGGCAATTCGATGGTCGGCGGCAGAATCGATGGACGCTCCGTGCAGCACTTGTCCACCGGGAATCTCGAAACCGTCAGGCTGCTCGGTGAGCTCAGCCCCCATGGCGCGCAGGTTCCTGGCAACCAGAGCAATGCGATCGGATTCTTTCACCCGAAGTTCCCTGGCGTCGCGCAGGATCAAGCCGCCGGCCGTGTATGGCGCGATGGCAGCCAGCACCGGAAGTTCATCGATGACCTGGGCGGTAAGTGCGCCGCTGATGAGGAACGGTTCGGCCGTGGATGAGTTCGGGGCGCAATTCACCTGGATGCTGCCGATCAGTTCGCCATGGTGCTCCTCGACGTTCAAAATCTTGATGCGGCCCCCCAGTGCGGCGATGACGTCCAGCAGGGCGGCACGCGTGGGGTTCATGCCGAGTGAGTCGAGGACCAGGTTGGAATCCGGAAACAGCAGCGCGGCGCAGAGGAAGAAAGCCGCGGAGGAAATGTCTGCCGGAACTGTGGCTTCGATCGCCTTCAGCTTCTGGCCGCCGGCTATGGACAGCTTGGCTGGCTCTCCCGGGCTGCGGGCTCCGATTCGGGTCAGGGCTGCGCCGAAGGCCGTGAGCGCGTGCTCAGTGTGGTCTCGGGTGCGGATAGTTTCGGTCAGGCTGGTGATGCCTTCGGCCTGCAGCCCCGCGAAGAGAACCGCAGTTTTCACCTGGGCGCTGGGGATGGGTGTAGTGAAGTCGATGGCGCACAATGGTCCACCATGGATAGTCATGGGCGCATGTCCATCCACTAGATCAATCCTTGCCCCCATGTGACTGAGTGGAATGCGGATACGCTCCATCGGGCGCGGGGTTAAGGAGTCGTCCCCAATCAGGGTAAACGTATGCGGGTGCGGGGCAATCAGCCCGGCCAGCATGCGCATGGTCGACCCGGAATTACCGCAATCCAGCGCCCCTCCCGGTTGGCAAAAAGCGCCGCCAACGCCGGTGACCTCAACCGCCGCCGCAGCCCCTGAGCCCGTTTTCACCACCTTGGCGCCGAGCACCTCCATGCAGCCCAGCGACGAGTGCGGGTCGGCGCCGGTGGAGAAGTTCGTCAGGCGCGACGTGCCTTCGGCCAGCCCGGCTAGCATGGCGTAACGGTGCGAAATGGACTTGTCCCCGGGTACGGTTAAGGATCCTTGCAGCGTGCGTGCGGGACGAATGATTTGCGTGGACATTCACTGTCTAGTGTAGCGAAGTCGCCGCTCCCGGGTTGCCACTAGCTCACCGCCGCAGCCATGTCTCCATCGGGATGTTGCTGGCTCCCGGAATGTGGCCCGCTGCGAACTCGGTAGCCGAGCGCACTTCAACGCACTGCCGCCACGTCCGGCGGCCTCGCTCAGTTGCCCAACTTCAATCATCTCCGTGCATTGCATTGTGCTCATGACAGTCTGTTTTGGCCCTCTACAGAGACAGAGCTCCCTTTCCCGGAAAAGGATTCACCCGCGCGTAAAAGTTCTCCTAAGCCCTAAAACCGCCTTCGCCCGCCCCGTATTGATTACACACCCCGGAGGCGTATGCTAGCGTCATACCCTTGTGGTCGAGGTCGCCTTTGCGCGCAATTACATCTAGGCCCGCATTTCAGCCCTGTTCCCGCCTGCATGAACTTTCGGCGGAAGAGACGGCAATTTACCAGCAACTCGACCCACTCAAAATCCCGCAACACGTTGCCATCATTATGGATGGCAACGGCCGCTGGGCAGGCAAGCGCGCCCTCAAGCGCTTCCTCGGCCACCAGCAGGGCGCCGAAAGCGTCCAATTCGTCGTGGAAACGGCCTCCCGCATCAACCTGCCGTTCATCACGCTCTATGCCTTTTCCCTGGAAAACAACCTCCGCCGGCCCAAGTCCGAGGTCAACTTCCTCATGAAGCTACTGCGCAGCTACCTGGTCGGCAACGTCAAGCGGATGAACGACAACAACGTCCGCATGGAGTACATCGGCCGCATCCACGAGCTCCCCAGCGAGGTGCAGGACACCATGCAGTGGGCGTCGGAGGCGACCGCCCGCAACACCGGTACGACCCTGACGCTCGCCCTCAACTACGGCTCCCGCTCCGAGATCGTCGACGCAGCCCGCGCAATTATTACCGACCTCATCGCCGAAGCGCACCAACGTGGCTGCTCGCTGGAAGACCTCATCCAGGTCGACGGCCTCGAGGCCCGCCTGGACGAGCACCACATCTCCGATGCGCTCTACACCGCGCAGATGCCCGACCCGGACCTGGTCATCCGCACCTCAGGCGAGCAGCGCATCTCCAACTTCCTGCTATGGCAAATCGCCTACTCGGAAATCTTCATCACCGATCGCCTCTGGCCCGATTTCCGCGGCATCCACCTGCTGGAGGCTATCCAGAACTACCAGAAGCGCGAACGCCGCTTCGGCGGCCTCGGCGAGACGTTCACCGACGAGGACCTCGATGCGCTGGAACCGGCCCACGAAGTCGCCGAAGAAATCGCCACCGAGCTCACCCCCAAGCAACTTACGCCCCGCTAGCCGCCCGCACATACCCTTTACGCATGAACTGTCATTCTGAGCCGAAGGCGAAGAATCTCTGTAGTCATCGTTGTCATGCCCCTGCCCGGGCCGCTACAGCCGCCCATCCCGTCGCGCTGCGTCATACAGCGACAGCCCAATGATCGTCTTGCCGTCGTGGATCTTGCCCGCCGCGACCATCCGCATCGCCTCCGACAGCGGCATGCGGAACACCTCGAGGTTCTCGTCCACCTCCAGCTTCGCCTCGCCTTCGCGAAGATCGCGCGCCAGGTAGATCTGCATCCACTCGCCCAGAAATCCGGGACTGGCAAAATACTTCTGCAGCATCGTCCACTTCTTCGCCCGGTACCCGGTCTCTTCGATCATCTCGCGCTTGGCCGCGGCCAGCGGAGCCTCGCCGGCGTTTCGCGTGCCGGCCGGCAGTTCGATCAGGTACTGCCCCGCAGCGTGCCGGTACTGCCGCTCCAATATCACATCAGGGTCGGCCGCGTTGGTCCGCTCATCGATTGCCAGGATCACCACCGACCCATTGTGCCGGATCACCTCACGCGTATTCTTATGCCCGCCCGGCTCAATCAGCGTGTCGGCATAGACGTTGAAGACCTTGCCCTTGAACACAAGCTTCGACGAGAGCATCTTCGACTTGCCTGCTCGGGACTTCTTTGTGGCCGCTGCCTTCGTGCCGACGCTGTCCTTGGCTGTAGATTGGACTCTGGGCCTGTTTCTCTTTGCAGTCATGCGTCTACGGTATCATCCTGCATCGGGGGGAAAATAGAGTGCATCCAATGGCCTGCAGCCTTGCCTCTTGGTGGAATCGTCGGGATCGTCACGCCGCCTGAATGAAAATGAATTTACCCAGCGAAATGGGCCGAGGTTTGAGGATTCTTGATGAGCACTGAGTGTTATCCCATCGCAACGCTGCCCCACACCACCAGGCTGTTGCAGGATTATCTCGCGATGGGCGATAGCGCCGCCTCACCGGTCCGCGCGTGGTACGGAGCTGAACCGCTGGGCCGTGCCTGGATGGGAAAATCTGCCGTCGGCGCGAACCCTTCCGCCTTGGCCGACGCGCTCGACCGCCAGAGCGCCACCTTTGGCGCAGGTCCGGCGACATTTGCCAACATCGCCAAACTCCGCGCCGGGGCCCGCGCCGTCGTCACCGGCCAGCAGGTCGGCCTGCTCGGTGGTCCGCTGCTCACGCTGCTCAAAGTCGCCACCGCCATCGCCCGCGCACGCCAGGCAACGACGGCAACCGGCATCGAGCACGTCCCCGTCTTCTGGCTCGCCACCGAAGACCACGACCTCGAAGAAGTCGACCAGGTCTCCCTGCTGACGAAGGCCTCCGTCGAAACCCTGCGACTGAACGCAAAGTCTCATCAGGAGGCGCCGGTTGGGGACGTTGTGCTCGACCAGCACATCGACGGCCTGCTCGATCAGGCAGCCGATCTGCTCGGCCACGCGCCCATCTGCGACCTGCTGCGCGAGTGCTACGGCACGCAGCCCGAACAGAAGCACCCGACCTTCGGCAGCGCCTTCGCCCGGCTCATCACCCGTCTCTTCGCCGAGCAGGGCCTGATTGTCATGGACGCCGCGGGCCGCGACTTCCACGCCCTCGGCGCACCCGCGCTGCGCTACGCCATCGAGCAGGCCGACGAACTGGAAGCCGCGCTGCTCGCGCGCACAGCAGAACTCGAAGCCGCTGGCTATCATGCCCAGGTCCTGGTCAAGCCCGGCGCGTCGCTCCTGTTTCTGGTCAGCGCAGTCGAAGGCACCCCATCCCTGAAGAACCGCGAACCGCTGCGCCGCCTGCCTGACGGAACCTGGAAAACAGGCAATGGCGGCAAGGCCGGTGCAGGGAACTCGGCGACCTCGTACAGCACCGCCGATCTGCTGGCAATCCTCGATGAAACCCCCGAGCGCATCAGCCCCAACGCCATCCTTCGCCCGGTCTTTCAGGACACCATCCTTCCCACGTCCGCCTACATCGGCGGCCCGGCGGAGGTCGCGTACTTCGCGCAGAGCGCCGTCATCTACCAGCGCTCCCTTGGCCGCATCACGCCGATCCTGCCGCGCCTGTCGGCCACGCTCATTGAGCCGGCCATCGGCGCCATCATGGCGCAGCACGAAGTGAGCCTGCCCGACGCGATGGTTCCCACCGAAGAGCTCGCCCAGCGCCTGGGCGCGCGCGCCATGCCCATCGAGGCGAAGCGCCGGCTCGCCGCCGCCGGCAACGCGCTCGACGAAGCCCTGACCGCAGCGGAAAAATATCTCGGAACTTTAGACCCCAGCCTCGGCAAATCCGCCGAAGTCTCCGCCTCCAAGATGCGCTACCAGATGGACCGCCTGCGCCGTCTCGCCGCCACCTACGAGCTCAACAAGGAAGCCAGCCTGCGCAAGCACGCGGACGCGATGACGCTGCACCTCTTCCCCGAAGGCCATCCCCAGGAACGCGTCCTCGCGGGCGTCTGGTTTCTCGCCGCCTACGAAGCCGCCCACCCCGAATCCGCCACTCCCGGCGCCGGCCTCATCGCGCGCCTGGTCCAGGAAGCCGCCAGCCAGTGCCCCGGCCACATCGTCATCCGGCTGTAAACGGTGTTCGTGCTCCGTGCTCCGTTCTTCGTTGTTCGTTTCGAGACGGAGAACGCAGCACGAAGAACGTACAACCGTTCTAGAATGGTTCCCGGAAGAGGAGAACGGGCCATGGGAATCAGCGACGAGGCGTTTGAGATATTTTGTCCGGATTGTGGAGCGACGCTCAAGGTCGACCCGGTAACGCGCGCGATCATTGCACATACGGCGGCGCCGAGGAAACGGATGTTCGAGGACTTTTCCGACGCGGCCAAGGCAGCCCGGGAGGCGGATGCGCGCCGAGATTCGATCTTCGCGCAGAGCGTGGACGCGCACAAGCATAAGGACGACTTGATGGCCAAGAAGTTCGAAGAGGCGGTCAAGAAGGCCAAGGAAAAACCTATGACCGAGCGTCCCCTCCGCGACTTCGACCTGGACTGACGACCTTGGGGGCGGCTGCTTCCTTCCGCGACCTGCATGCGACACTCCTGTAGCTTGCGGCGCTCCCGTGGCCCCCCCTCCCCCCCCTGTTTCTGCATGATCAAGAAAACAAACTGGTTACATGCTATGATCTTAGAAACAAAGGACTTAGCTTGAACGAGATGGCAAACAAAGGGGTTACGGGCAGAAGATGTGGGGATTTGTGTGTCGTTTTGACCCTGGCGTTGGCAGGAGTGCGGCGCACGCCGGCGGCGTCGGGGACGTGATGGTGCGACAGTGGAGCTGGCGCTGACGGTATTCCTCACGTGGTTCACCCTGAGCGGAAGCTTGCACCAGGTCCAGTCCGGTTCTGCCCCAGCCGGCAAGCTGGCGGGGATCTGACTGGACACGACGGTTCGACTTGCTTAGGGCAAGCCGCTGGGCACAGTTCTGCTCTTGCTTCAGTGTAGGCGAGTGCGGCGAGGGAAGTCTGTGATCTGGGACACACCTCTTACGGGCGTGATCCAGCGTAAGTACACTGCCCTGGTGGAAGGAGAGTTTGGAAAACTAGGTCTTGCGCGATTCATGACCGCAACAATATGCGTGACGCAGCTACAGTGCCCGGGCACTGTTATCCGAGGCGCGGCCAGGACCTTCAATCAGTGCTTTGCCCCGCCTCGTCCACAGGGGGACAATGAAGCATGGTCGGAGATAGTCAAACTACGCCTAAGCACCACTATGTCTTCTTGGTTTGCGCGATCGTTGGCGTCGTTCTCTCTGCGATGGCGCTTCCGTTCACAGTCTATTGTGGCTACGTCGCCTATAGAAGTATGCACCCAAGCAGCCTCCATGCAGCGGAGCCTGTAGCTATGCCAAAGGCGACCATCTACGATTATTCGCTGGCGTTTGTATTGGCTTGTTGCGCGGCCCTTTGCTTGATCGTCCTGATCGTTGGAATCAATTGGCTTCACAGAAAATGGCAGCTCAGGAGGGAGAAAATCGGACGCAAGACCTTCTATGACGTTGTTGGCGATTGTTCAATGGGCGAAGACCGGTTGGGGCCGTGGAAATATGGCTACAGCCACGGAATTGGAAACGGCTTCAGCCCCTTCAAGGCTCGACAATCTGATTGGGCCACTGGAGTGGATAGATGGTTTTGTCCAGAGATGCCCAACGCTTTGGGCGTCATGCACAATCGAACTGATTCCACTGTTGCGGGAGATACGAATTCATACAGAATTCGGGCAGATATGCTACATATGCATCCAGGGGAGGGCGGGTATTGCGCCGTGATCCGTTGGCAGTGTCCTGAAGACGGGATTTACACCATAGAGGGATCATGTGAAGGCTTGGATAACCAGAAGGATGCAGAGGCCGAAGTGTGTATCATGCGAAATTCGGTCAAGTTATGGCAGGCGAAGTTGGTGGGGGGAGACCCCTCAGCAAAGGCGTTTTCGCGTCCTAAAGAGTATTTTGAATCCGGAAACACCCTCGACTTCGTTGTTAGTCAAGGGGTGTGGTTCGGTGGAGACAGTGTTGGGTTGAAGGCCACAATAAGGAAGGGATGAAGGAACGTGAATATATCGAAGGCCCAAAGGCACTGAAGATTTTTGAAAACACCATGACTGCGCTCTTTCCCGCACCCTAGACTTGACCACGAAGAAAGCAGCGAAGAAGAAACCGCGCAAACATATCGGCTCTGCAAGACTGGACGCGGGTCCTTCGACTTCGCCTCTCGCGGTGGGGCCGCGAGGGGCTCCGCTCAGGATGACAGTTTCTATATTTGTCAGTGACCCATGCCTACGCCGTAGAGTCGACGATGACGGGTCAGCCGCCGAGAACGGTAAAACGTATCGGCTCTGCAAGACTGGACGCAGGTCCTTCGACTTCGCCTCTCGCGGTGCGCCGCGAGAGGCTCCGCTCAGGATGACAGCTTCTATATCTGTCAATAACCTATGCCTCATAGGTGTATACACCCTAGCTTATCCTGAGGGGACAATTTCCCAACTTTGCTGCAACTACAATGGAGAGATGCCGCCGATTCTCAACGCACAGGGCCTGACCAAGCGATTTGGCGCGGTGGCGCTGTTTCAGGACATCAGCTTTCCCGTCTCCGAGGGCGACCGTATCGGCCTCATCGGCCCCAACGGAGCCGGCAAATCAACCCTGCTCGCCCTCCTCGCCGGCGAGCAGGACGCCGACTCCGGCGACGTTGCTACCCGCAAGCGTGCCCGCATTGCCTACGTTCGGCAGGAGTCCAACTTCGCCCCGGGCATCACCGTCCGCGACGTGCTGGAAGCCGCCATGGACCGCGCGGGCCTCGCCGACGCCGAGCACGATGGCCGCCTGCACGAGACCGCCGGCCGCACCGGTTTCCCCTCGCTGGCAGCGGAAGCCGCGACGCTCTCCGGCGGCTGGCGCAAGCGTCTCGCCATCGCCGAAGCCATCGTCACCCACCCCGACGTGCTGTTGCTGGACGAGCCCACCAACCACCTCGACCTGGCCGGCATCGCGTGGCTCGAAGGCCTGCTCAATCAGGCCCAGTTTGCCTGCGTCATGGTCAGCCACGACCGCTATTTTCTGGAGAATGTCGCCACTGAGATCGTCGAACTGAACCGCGTCTACGCCGAGGGCCTGCTGCGCGTCCAAGGTACGTACTCGAAGTTCCTCGAAGGCCGCGAAGCCTACCTCGAAGCCCAGTCGAAGCTGCAGGAATCGCTGCGTAACCGCGTCAAGACCGAGGTCGAGTGGCTCCGCCGCGGCCCCAAAGCTCGCGCCACCAAGGCCAAGGCCCGCATCGACAACGCAAACGAACTGATTGGGCAGTTGCGGGACGTGAACCAGCGCACGCAGACCTCGACTGCCGGCATCGACTTTGCGGCCACCGATCGCCAGACCCGGCGGCTGGTGGAGTTTGAAGATGTGTCGCTAAGTTTTGGCGAAAGGAAGATTGTCGAGGGGTTGAACTTCCTCATCACCAACGGCATGCGCGTGGGGCTGGTGGGCCCCAACGGAAGCGGCAAGACCACCCTGCTTCGTCTCCTCACCGGCGAACTGCAACCGACCTCCGGCACCATCAAGCTGGCCGCGTCGCTGAAGATTGTCTACTTTTCCCAGATGCGCGAGCTGGACGAGCGCGTGACGCTGCGCCGCGCACTCGCGCCAGACTCCGACTCGGTCGTCTACCAGGGCCGCGTCGTCCATGTCGCCAGCTACGCCACCAGGTTCCTCTTCACCAGCGAGCAACTCAACCAGCCGGTGGAACGCCTTAGCGGAGGCGAGCGCGCCCGCGTGCTTATCGCGAAGCTGATGCTCGAACCGGCCGACGTCCTTCTGCTCGACGAGCCCACCAACGACCTCGACATCGCGACCTTGGAAATATTGGAAGAAAGCCTGTTGGAATACACCGGCGCGCTGGTGCTGGTCACGCACGACCGCTACATGCTCGACCGCGTTTCCACCATCGTCCTCGGCCTCGACGGAAATGGCAACGCCGAGACCTTCGCCGACTACAGCCAATGGGAGCAATGGCAGCGCGAGCAGGGCTCCGCCAACAGCGACGGCAGCTCCGCCGAAGCGACCGCAACGCCCCGGCAACAAGCCGCCTCGCCGCAGACCGGCAAAAAGAAGCTCTCCTACCTGGAAGCCCGCGAGTACGCCACCATCGAGGACAAGGTACAAGCCGCCGAGGACCGCCTGAACGCCGCCCGCGATCTGCTTGACGAGCCCAGCGTAGCCACGGACGCAGCCGCGCTGACCGCCGCGCTCCACGAGATGGAGCAGGCGCAGATTGCCGCGGACGAGCTCTACGCACGCTGGGCCGAACTGACGGAGAAAGCCGGCTAGCTCGCCTTCCTATGCGCAGCATTGGATGTATGCGGATGGCTGCCGAGCTCTCTCCAGTGAGTCTCCGTCATCTCCACGCCGAACTTTTTCGCCGCGGATTGGATCCTTTTGAAGGCTTCGTCGCGGTCCTGGTCGGAAACGTCTTTCACCTGGTCGAACCGGGCGATCGCATTGCGCACATGCGACGCATCGTTCAGCGGCTCCTTGCGCTGCTTGGGGAAGGCGTAAGTGCTGTCGCTCATTGCATTGCGCTCTTCGGTGTCGAGCGCGTTCGGAGTATCGTGCGAGGAAGTGTGAAACTGAGATTTGTGATTGGTTGCCATCGAGTCGCCTCTTTGTGGATCTTCGCGGCGCGTGATCCATGCCGCCTGAAGAGTTGGATGGCGAGTCGGCCGTACACGTTGGCACGCCGGACCAAGTCTGCCCGCTCGCTGCTATCCTGCTTGCATCATGAAGAAGACGATTGCGATCGGGTTGCTCCTGGCGGGTTCCTTGTCTGCCGTTGGCCAAGGCGGTCCAAGCGGCTGGCAGTACTGCGCGGGAAAATGCGATGGCACGGTGATCGTGCTGAAGGCGGCGCGAATCCTGGACGTGCAGGCGGGCACAGCCGTCTCTCCCGGCGTGGTGGTGGTGAAGGGTGACCGCATCCTGGATCTGCCCCAGCGCGTCCCCGAGATAAGCCCCGAGGTGGGCAAGGTCATCGACCTGGGCGAACGCACGCTGATGCCGGGCCTCATCGACGCCCACGTCCATCTGTTCCTGCATCCCGGAGCCGAAGACCTGCAGACGGTTGAGGAAAGCGTGCCTCAGCGCGTGATCCAGGCAGAGCTTGCCGCCAGGGCTGACCTGCTGGCCGGCTTCACCGCGGAGCGCGACATGGGAACCGAAGGCGCAGGATCCGCCTCGACCGCCATCCGCAACGCCATCGACGCCGGACTCATCCCCGGCCCGCGTATGCGCATCAGCGGCAACGCCATCGACATCACCGGCGGCCACGAGGACGCTATCGGCTACAATCCTGCCGCGCATGTTCCCTCCAACGCGGACTACGCCGACACGGCCGAAGACCTCATCCGCGTCATGCGCCAGCAGCACAAGGAAGGCTCCGACTTTGCCAAGATTTACCAGACCGGCCCGGACACGCTGAAGGACGGCGTACTCACCACGCCCTACCAATACACCGAGGCAGAACTCCATGCCGCCGTGGTCGAACAGGCGCGGTTGTCGCCCGCGATGGGTGTCGGCGTCCATTGCACGGGAGAGCCCGCTGCAGGATACGCGGTCGCCGCCGGCGTCGCCTCCATCGACCACGCGTATTTTCTCAGCGACAGGACCATGGCAGAAATGAAAGCGAAGCAGATTTACGCCGTGCCCACCTTCGCCATTATGGAATACTTCGGCAAGCAGGCCCAGAGCCACGGACCGCCGGGCTGGGGAAACGCGATGCTCGCCCTCCATGCCGCGCAGTTCAAGCGTCAGCTTGCGGCTGGCGTGCCTTTCGCGGTTGGATCGGATGTCGGCCCATTCCCGCACGGCACCCAGGCCCGCGAACTGGAACTGATGGTGCAATTTGGCATGCCGCCCGCGGACGTGCTCCGCGCCGACCTGCTGAACGGAGCGCGCCTGCTGGGCTGGGCCGGCCAGATCGGCGAACTCAAGCCGGGCTACTACGCCGATGTCATCGCGGTGGACGGCAATCCGCTGGAAAACATCTCGGCGGTGACGAAAGTGGCGCTGGTGATGAAGGGCGGGACGATCTATCGCCGGCCGTGAAACTCATCGCAGGTGCGGCTTGGCCAGTTGCTATTTGCCGGCATTGAATGGCTCGTCGGCGGAGGGGCCGTAGACGCCGGGGACGGGCACATCATTGAGCCGCAGGTAGACGCCGAGTTGGGCGCGGTGGTGGATCAGGTGGTTGAAACACATGTGCCGGTAGGCGAGGGAGCGCGGGCTCGAGGAAATGACATGGTCGCCGAAGGAGAACTTCCACGGCTCGGCCAGTTGTGCGTCGGAGAGTGAGGCAAGCGCGGCGCGGCACTCGGCGGCGTTGGCATCGAAGGCGGCGAGCGCGGCTTCGCGGGTGGTAAATGTCTGGTCGGGCCACTTGTGGCTGGGATCGGCCATGTTCATGCCGGGAGTGGTGAGGATGGTCTTTCCGAACACCGGCAACGTAGCGACATGCATGGTGAGGCGTCCGAGCGGCATGGACTTGTCGTGGCACTTGTACTCGGGATTGCCTTCCGGGACGACTTGCAGGATGCGGCGGGTCATGGCGACTTCGATGTCGTAGTCCTGCAGCAGCAATTCGGCGGTAGTCATTGAGGGCTCCTCGGTTTAGATTCCAGTTACGTTAAAGCCGCAGTCGACGAAGGTGATTTCGCCGGTGATGCCGCTGGCCAGCGGCGAGCAGAGGAAGAGTGCCGTGTTGCCCACTTCGATCTGCTCGACGTTCCTGTGCAGGGGAGCGCGCGCGGTCACGGCGCTCAGAATCTGGCTGAAGTCGCTGATGCCGCGCGCGGCCAGCGTCTTGATGGGACCGGCTGAAATTGCATTGACGCGAATGTTCTTCGTCCCCAGCGAGACGGCAAGGTAGCGCACCGCAGATTCGAGCGCGGCCTTGGCGACGCCCATCACGTTGTAGTTGGGGAAAACCTTTTCAGCTCCGTAGTACGTCAGGGTCAGGATCGAACTGCCCTCGGGCATCAGGGGCGCCGCGCCGCGCGCCAGCGCAATCAGCGAATAGACGCTGATGTCGTGCGCGATGCGAAAGTCCTCGCGGGAAGTCAGCAAGAAGTCGTTTTTGAGTGCGTCGGCCGGAGCGAATCCGATGGAATGGATGAGGATATCGATCTTCGAGAATGCAGCCCCAACCTGCGTGAAAAGCCGGTCGATTTCTTCATCCCTGGAAACGTCGCACTGAAAAGCGCGCCCGATGCCGGTCTGGCCCAAATCTCCGAGCAGTTCCTCTGCTTCGCGCTGCAGACGGTCCGACTGATAGGACAGCACCAGGGTCGCGCCGGCCTCGGCCAGCTTCTGGGCTACGCTGTAGGCAATGCTGCGCTTGTTTGCCAGGCCGAAGACTACGGCCACTTTTCCCTTCAAGTCGATCATTACGCTCCCTCAAGCAGATTCTCACAGCAGGTGTCGCCGACGTCGCGGTGTTCGGCAATTCCTGGGAAAAACGCACAGGACTACCGCGGCGCTCGTCGCCTGCTGGGAGGATGCTCTGAATTCCAAGGTTTAGGATAGCAGCCGATTGCAGCAGAAGCATACGGCGGGCGGAAATGACTTCCGTGGGAGCGTTCGAGGGATGGGGGAACTGCGTTATCGCTGCAGCAGTGACGATTCGACTGGTGGGATCATCATCGCGCCCAGGGGAGGGGCTTCGCTTCTTGCCGTGTCGGCGCTCGCGGTAACCACCCGACGGCAATTGCGGCCGTCGCTCTTGGCCTGGTACAGCGCCTTGTCCGCGCGCGCAATCAGGGTCACGGCGTTGTCATCGGCCACAGCTTCTGTCAGTCCGATGCTGAGGGTCAGGGGCATGCTTCCAGTGGCTTGGCTCAGGTTGGTGACCGCCTGGTTCAGCCGTTCGGTCACCCCGAGAGCCACGCTGCACGGAGTCTGGGGAAGGATGAGCAGAAACTCATCGCCGCCATAGCGGCCAAGGTAGTCGCGCCCGCGCAGGTGGGTGGAGATGGTCTCCGCGACATCGCGCAGCGCCGCATCGCCGGCAGCGTGGCCCTGAATGTCATTAATGGATTTGAAGTAGTCGACGTCGATCAGCGCGATGGAGAGCCGGTGCTTGCCGCGTTGGATGTACTTCAGTTCCGCGGCCAGTTTGGTTTCGATGCCGCGCCGGTTGAATGCTCCGGAAAGGGAATCCTTCTGCGACTCATCCCGGCTGCGGGCGATCAGTTCACTGCAGGCCAGCACCAGGATGAAGAGTCCGGTGACGCAGACTGAAACTACCCCAAGGAACAGGGTCGAGCTGCCCACGTTGCTCTCAAACGCATTCTGGGGCGCGCCGTGGAACAACGCCATAATGCCGGAGTTCACCGTCGTGGCAGCAAAGAACGACATTGCCGCAGCAAACATGCGCATCGCTTTTGGGCTGGTGAAAGTCGGGGACTTCCGGAACAGTTCAAGAGCGATCAGGCCGCGCACGAACCCGATGGTCACCGAGACCGCTATAATGCGCGGGACAATCCTGTCCTGGAATTCGCTGTAATAGCAGAGCACCGCAAGCGAGATGCAGGAAATAAGCACGGGCACAAGGGAAGTGCGCCGGCTGCCAAGGAAGCGGAGGATGCCCCGGTAGAGGAAAACAAACGAGCCGAAGACAAAGCAGTACGCTACTGTGACGGACAGGAAGTATGGGATTTCCCCGCGTGAAGCGAGCAGCAGGGTGCCGGGAACGCCCAGCAGAAAACTAACTCCAATTGTATTGATTCCCCGCAGGATCGGGTATGAGCGTTTCATGCTGAAGAATACGATGGCAAATGCCACTGCCAACATGAAGTCGCATGCAATCAGGGTCCGATTATCCAGCCACGAAAGAGCGTACATGCGTGCCCAACCTTTGTGGCAATACTAGTCAGATTAAAGGTCGCAAAGAAGGGCACTTAAGTTGTAGGAAGCGCGACGATCGTAGGGGTTACGAAGATCGAACTTCGCGCGAACTTCGCGCAAACATCCCCCAACGTCTAAGGCAATTCCTGAGTTGCTGTGACCTCTTCATGCTCTGTGCAAGATCGTGGCTCCCTGGGGATCGCGCCGACTTGAGCGCAGTGACTTCGGGATACAGTTACTCAGGAATTGCGATCGCCCGCGATCAGCCAGTCATACTGCTCCGGGGTCAGCGGCACAACCGACAGCCGAAATTGGCGAAACAGGATCGAACCCTCGAACACCGGCGCGTCGCGCATCTCCGCCAGCGTCTTCTCGCGCTTCAACCGTTTGACGGCCTGGATGCGCACCAGCGGATTCTTCGGATCCGTCGCGTTCACCGACACGGCCTTGGCCGTTCCCACCGCGGCCTTGCCTTCGTTGGAGTGGTAAATCACGAGCTTCTCGCCCGGCTTCATGCTGCGCAGGTTCTTGAGTGCCTGGGGGTTCGAGATGCCGTCCCAGGTCGTCTCCCCGTCCTTCAGCAGGTCGTCGAAGGAATACTTGGTCGGTTCCGTCTTCAGCAGATAGGGCATCAGGTCCTCCTGGAACAGGCAACGGGAAACGGCTTTTAGTTTAGCCGCCGAGGTCGAGGAGTTCCACCACCGGGATGGGCTCACCGAGAAACTGAGCGCCAAGTCGCGCAAACTTTTCCACAGAGTCCGTAGCAAAGCATTGGAACGTTGCGCCGCCGCATTTTTTCTCCTGCCCCGCGTTCGTTCGAACCCCCTGCGAAACCACGAACGCCGTGGCCCGCGCTGAATCCACCACTTCGGCGCCCGAGCCAAGCTCCTTCAGGGTCTGCGCGACCAGCGGCGCAATCAGTGGATAATGCGTGCATCCCAGGATGACGACCTCCGGGGAACACGTGTCCAGAGCTTCGCGCAGATAGATGCGCAGGACCTCGCGCGTCACCGGATGGTCCACCCAGCCTTCCTCGATCAGCGGCACCAGCAGAGGGCAGGCTTTCTCCGTCGGCCGCAATCCGCGCTCCTCGCAAAAGGTGCGATAGGCGTGCGATTGCACCGTTGCGGTGGTGGCAAGAATCAGCGTCTCCGCATTCGGATGGCGCTCGCGCGTCATCTGCACTACCGGGTCGATCACTCCGGTCACGGGAATCCGGACTGCCTCGACGATCTCCGGCAGCGCAAGTGCGGTGGCCGTGTTGCAGGCGATCACCAGGTGGTTCGCGCCCCGGGATTCCAGAAAGCGCGCGCTGGATACGGCATAGCGCACGATGGTTTTGCGTGACTTCGACCCATAGGGAAGCCTCGCCGTGTCGCCCAGGTAGACGCAATGCGCGTCATCGATCAGCGGCAGCAACTCGCGCAGCACAGTCAGGCCGCCAAAGCCCGAATCGAACACGCCGATCGTAGCTCCCCGCAAGGTCTCGCTCACTCCTGCGCTCCCTGCCCGGCGGGCTTGGTCTGGGTGTTCACCACCGGGTAGGTCCGCAGCAGGTCGGCGTGTCCGTTCAGGGTTTCGCGGGCCCGCCCATCCACCAGAAAGCGAACCTCCTCGATTCGCGGAAAATTCGCGAACAGCGTGCCGATGATCGAGTCAATCGTCAGCGTTTCCGGCTCGATCCCGGACGGGTGATGATCGGCGAAGCTCCCGTGCAGGTTCACCACCGCCAATTGTCCGCCAGGAACAGAGGGCTCGGCGGTCAAATCCCCACTCCCCGCGCCGCCCTCCGCACGCTCCAGCGCGGCCGCAGCTTTATCGTCGGCTTCAGTCTTACTGCCTGAGGAGCCAGGCGGATGCAGCGGCAAGTCCAGCAGAAACACATCGTCAATTGCCGGCCCGCTCTCAATCGGGTGCGCCGAATCCTTGTACGAATATTCCGCAATTAGCCGGGCCAGCAGCGCCTGCGCTTTCGCCGTCGGCTCCCCCGGTAGTGCGATCTCGCGTTGCACCATGCGGATCGTGCCATCGGCGTCATTGGCCAGCGCCAGTTGTACCGTCTCGCTCGCAGTCGCGACCGGTGCGGCCAGCGGCGTCTCATCGCGATGCCGCGTCAGCTTTTCGCGGGCCTGTTCGCATCCGTGCAGCAGCACGAGCGCCATCAGCAGGCTCGCACCGGCCAGAATCCAGAACAGCACGCGTTGGTAGCGGGGAATCATTGCGGCACCTGCGGCGTCTCCTGGGCGCGCCAATTGCGCAACGCCTCAGCCAGCGCGTCCGCCACGCGCTGCTGGTAGTCGCCGTCGGTCACCGCGGTGGCGTCGCTGTCTCCGCCACCCAGCGGAGCCACTTCCACCGCGACCGCCGGACACATCAGGTTATCCAGCGGTCGCACCGAAGCCTTTCCCACCACCACAGGAAGATTGCCCGCTGTCACGCCGGACCTCAGGTCGTCCGCAAGTTGAACGCTTTGCCGCACCAATCCCGCCTGCGCCATCTCCCACGGAACCGGGGCAAACGCCGGAGAAGGTTCCCCGCCGGCCTCATCCCCGGAATCAGAGGGCGTCAAGCCGGAAGTGTAGACGTGCACCCCCGACCCGCTATTCGTCGCGTGCAGCACGATGCACGCCACCGCGTGAGCGCGGTTCGCAATCTCAGCGCGCTGGTCGGTAGACAGTGGAGTCGCCGGGTCAGTGTTCGCGTCCCGGGTCGCAACCACCGTGAACCCCGCAGCCGCCAGCGCAGCCCTCAGCCGCGTCGCCACGGCCAGGGTCACGTCCTTCTCCAGCACATTGCTGCCCAGCACAGCGCCGGCGTCCGCTCCTCCGTGCGCCGGATCCACCACCACCAGGTTCAGGTTCATCGGGCTCAGTCCCGGAGCCTGCGGAGGCTGCCCTTGCGGCTGCGCCCGAACCGAAAATACAGCCGCCGCCACGCCAGCCAGCACGGCAAGCAGGACGGCAGCGACCTTGCGAGTAGGATTCAACGGATCGTCTTCAACCGAGTTCCAAGTACATGCGGAGAACGCCCCTCAGTCAAGAGCATAGATCGCCAGCCCGCTCAGCAGCTTGGGATAGAAATCGGTCGATTTTTGCGGCATCACATCCCCCGAAAGCGAGACATCGCGCAGTTGATCGAGCGTAATCGGCTTGATCAGGAACGCAACATCGGCCTTCCCTGAATGCACCATCTCCACGGCCTCCGCCGCCTCGCGGATAAAGTGGACATTGCCCAGTTGGGTGATCGTCTCCTGCTTCAGCCCCAGAACGCGGTCCAGCAGAATATTGTGCAGTTGCACCACGTCCAACTGCGCCTGGCGCACGGGAACTCCTGCCAGCGCTTCCCTCACCGCCTCGGGCTTCGGCTGCAGCAGGCTGTTGCCGTCGCGCGTGACCACCAGGAATGCTGTCCCCTGGGTCGCTGTCAGCGGTTGCAGGTCGGCTGAGGCCAGCGGTGTCACGCTGAAGTACGCCCCGGCCTCTGCTAGAAATTCCGCCGGGTTGAAGTCCTTCAAGCCGAAGACGACGCGGTGTGTCGGCAGAATCGTAATGCCGGGCGCGTCCATATTCACAAACGTCATCATCATCGCGGCTTCAGGAAACGGCGGCACCGGCAGGTGACTCGCGCTGATCTTTTCATCCGGATCGATCGGCTCGCCCAGCGGCAGGCGAAGTTGCGCCGAGCGCTCCTTGGCGTAGGCCACCGACGTCTCGTAACGATGGTGCCCATCCGCAATGATCAGCCTCTTGTCCGCCATCGCCGTCACAATCAGGTTGATCAGCCCCGGATCGGTCACTTTCCACACCCGGTGCACCACGCCGTACTCGTCCGTGATCGCGAGGTCGGCAGGACGGGTGTCCTTGCCGTCGCGCCCGCTGCCGCCGCCTTGGCCTTTCGTGCCAAAGATCAGCCTCTCCGCGGTAAATCCCGGGTCCGAATACAGCATGTAGACCTGCTCGCAATACGCGCGCGTGGCCTTGAACAGCGCCAGCCGATCCGACTTGTGCTTCGGGAAGGTCTGTTCATGGCGATAGACCACCTTGTCCGCGTACTCGTACAGATGCCCCAGCGCGATGAATCCGCGCCGCTCGCGAACTTCCGCGGAATGGGGCACCACGTAGGTCTGCGAGTATCCGTACAGCGCCGGTTCGGCCTCTTCTGCCAGAATCGCCTCTGCCCGCCACGCCTTCAGCGTCTCGGCGGCACGGGTGTAGCAGTTATGCGCCTGCTCGCCGGGCGGCAGAAACTCCTGCGGCTCGGTGTCGCCGGGTTCGCGTTTGCCCAGGATGATGCGGATCAGGTTGTACGGGCTGCGCTCGTAGTAGCGCTGCTGCATCTCTGGCGTGATCTTGTCGTAAGGCTGGGTGACCACGTCTTCCATCTTGACGCGGGATGTGTCATAACGAAGAGCGCGGAACGGATAGAGGCGGGCCATGCTCGGGATCGGTTCTCCTGTAGGTTATCTCGCTCGATTGTACGGGCAGACGATGAAGCCCCGCTAACTCGCCCCGGCACTGAAGAGTTGCCGAAAAGCCGTTTCGTTGCCTTTCCGGATAGCCGCGGCCGTCAGGCTGCGGGTGCCGGCCCAAACAAGAAGCAAAGGGCTTTCGCCGCGGCCCTTCCGTTTCGGCGAACCGAGCCAGCCTGGAGTATCACCTACTCAGGCTCGGGAACTTGCTCTAGTCCGCCAGAACATACGCATCGTAATTGCCCGCGCTGCGCAGCGGTCGATAGCGCCGCCAGACCTCGCGGAAGGCGGGATCGACCAGGAAGAACGCCAACAGATCGTCGTGCCGGTCTTCCAACTCCTGGCAATGAACCGCCGGGTCCTGGCAGCGTGCCACCAGGATCAGTTGCGGATGCCAGCGCGCGAGGTCTTCCACCACCCAGCGTCGTTGCAATGCTTCGAGTTCAGCCAGCCGCTCCGGCGTCAGCCGATGCCCGGCTGGGACGGGCCAGCCGCCCGGAGTTTCGTTCCGCAGAATCGCCGGCAACAGCCAAAGATTATCCGTGCGCTGCGCCCAATCGAGTTGGTAGCGGAAGACCGGCATGATGGCGTCGTCGACCGACGTGGTCAGCGTTGCGACCGGTGTGCCCGGCGCCAGGTCGCGGAAAAACGAAGGGTCCGGCGATGTGATCGCGTAGGTGCTGTCCGGCGAAAAGGCCTCGCGGCTGAATGGATAGCCGGAGAAATGCCACGTCAGGACCAGCGCCAACAGATCCCAGCGCGCCCGCCGCCACCGGAGACCACGACGGCAACCGGATCGCCAAGGCATCCCGCGCTGCCACAATCTCCAACGCCAGCGCGGAGCCAAAAAAGACGATCCCGGGCAACTGCTGGTAATACCACCCCGTCGCCTGCCAGTAATAGGAAAGCGTCCCTGCAAAGCCCGCGAGCAACAGCGCGGCAATGGCCGGGTTCAGGCTGCATCTTCGCGCCCGCTGCCATAGGAAAACGCCAATCGCCAAGGTTCCAAGCACATGCAACTGCGGCGCTTCCGCCAGCAACTGGGTTGGCCTCAGATGCCCAATCGCCCAATAGCTCGAAAACAGCGTCGGCAGCGCCACTGAGAAGTACCGTGGGGCAAGCAGACGTACCGCCCCGGTAAAAAGCAGTCCAATCCCAGCCAGAATCCACGGCTCGGGTCGTCGGCTTAGGCTTCGCCCGCGATCCCGCACCACGAGAGAGATCTCCAACAACAGCGGCACCAGCGCCAACTGCGGCTTCACGCACACACCCACACCGGCCAGCAGCGCCACCAAGGCGCGCCCCGGGACTTCGCCGGGCTCCAGCCGCAGCGCCGCCGCCAGCACGTACGGCAAACACAGCAGGGCCGTCAGCAGATCGCGCTGACCGAAGTCGCGCGCCGGTACCACCGCGAAAAGCGTGATGAAGCTGAACACCAGAAAGTACCGCTGCGGTCTGTTCAGCCCTGAACTGACTCTCTTCAAAATTCGCAGCGAAAAGAGCGCAATCAAACCCTCCAGCAGCGCGAAAAGCAGTTTTGCCGTGAACGGAAGCCCCAGGTGCAATGCCTGCGCTGCCGCCACCGGGATGGCCGAAAGCCAGACAATGCACGGCGTATTCGGGTCGAAGATCTCCGGCCCATACAGCTGCGCGCCGTGCAGCCAACGTTGCGCCATCAACAAAAACCAGAGCTGGTCGTGTCCGCCGGCCGGCATCAGCGCGAGCATCCAGGCCATCCCTGCGGCTCCCAACGCCAGCACGGCAAAGGTTCCGGCGGCGGCGCCGCTTTCCTTATTCGTTCGTGCCGAGTCAGATGCAAAGGGTGTAAGCTTCTGGCTCGCGCTGGGGGTATTTGCCGGGAATCCAGCCGCGTGCATCAAATTCTCCATCCTGCGCGAGTGCGCGGGTGCGGAATGAGAGAAAATAGAAGTCTCGTGGGCTGCATGGGATCAATTATGCGGTATGCAGCAGCAAAGACGTTCTTTCGCGGTCGGACGGTGTGGGTCCGGCGGATGCTGCTCCTGTGTCTTGCTGGCCTCGCGATTTCTTCCATGCCGGTGTTCTGCGCCGCTCAGGAGAACCCTCTCGACAACGTCGAGACACCCACGCCTCCGCCGCCGCCAAAGTCCCCGGAGGACCAGAAGCCGGTCATCGAGGGGGGCGCCAACGTGGCGGCCGAGGCCACCTCGCACCGCGACTCGCGCCTCCGCATCGACGTCAACCTTGTGCAGGTTCCCCTCACCGTCACTGACCCCATGAACCGCCTGGTCACCGGCCTGGAGAAGGAGAACTTCCAGCTCTTCGATAACAACACCGGCCAGACCATCAAGTACTTCTCCAGCGAGGATGCGCCGCTCACCATCGGCATCGTCTTCGACCTCAGCGGTAGCATGTCGTCCAAGTTCATCCGCGCGCGCAAGGCGCTCACTGAGTTCCTGCGCACCTCCAACCCCCAGGACGAGTTCTTCGTCGTTGGCTTCAACGACCGGCCCGCGGTGATCGTCGACTACACTTCCGACCCCGACGACGTCGAAGCCCGCATGGTGATGCTGAAGCCGGAGAACCGCACCGCGCTCATCGACGCCGTATATCTGGGCGTCGACCATCTCCGCCAGGCCAAGTACGAGCGTAAGGCCCTGCTCATCATCTCCGACGGCGGCGACAACCGCAGCCGTTACACCGAGGGCGAGCTCCGCCGTGTCGTCCGCGAGAGCGACGTGCAGATTTACTCCATCGGCATCTTCGACAACTACGCCCCCACCGCCGAGGAGCAGCTTGGGCCCACCTTGCTCAACGAGATCTGCGAGATGACCGGAGGTCGCCTCTTCAACGTCGGCGGCGACGTCGGCGATCTCCAGGACATCGCCACTCGCATCTCGGCCGAATTGCGCAACCAGTACGTCATCGGCTACACGCCTTCCGATCCCAGGCACGATGGCAACTGGCGCAAGTTGAAGGTACGGCTTCTGCCCCCGCCGGGCCTCCCGCCACTGACCGTACATTTTCGCCAGGGATACTATGCACCTTCGGAGTAGAGGCGCCGGAATTGTCAGTTCTGTTGCATTGGTCTTCGCCGTGGTCTGCGCCTCAGCGCCCGGCCAGATGGACCTTTCAAACTGGCCCAAAGTGCAGGTTGAGCTCCTCATCACCGGTGCCAAAGATCCGCTTGCCGGGCCGGCCGCCAACAACATCCTCCTGCGCGAGGATGGCAAGCTCCAGGCGGTCCTCGATCTGCAACCGGTATCCGAGCCTCAAAGCGTATGCATCCTCATCGATAGCTCCGGCTCCATGTACAGCCGAATGAAGGATGTGCAGACGGCCGCCGCCCACCTGCTGCAAATCCTGCCCGCCGGCGATGAAATCTGCCTCGCGAGTTTCCAGGAGAATCTGCACATTCGCAAGAGGTTCACCCGCGACCGAACGAAGATCGCCACCGGCATCCAGGCGATTCGCGCCCAGGGCGGCACCTCGCTGCGTGACGCTCTGCTCGGCGTGGCGGAGTACATGCGCGCGTCCGCGAAAAACCGGCAGCGCGCCATCCTCGTGCTCACCGACGGCGGGGACAACGCTTCGGACGCCGATGAGCAGCAGATGAGGCGTTTGCTGGAATCCCCCGGCAGCCCGGTCGTGCATGTCGTTCGCGTCCCTCCACCGGCTGCTGGAGCAACCTATCCCAGCGAGGAGGCGGGCGAAAAGAAGGCTGTTCAGCGGATAACGTCAATCGGCGGAGGATTATCCTATTTCCCAGGAGACGCCGCGGAAATGAACGCATCGCTGGATAACCTCAATGCCGCGATGCAGCGCGTCTATCTCTTGACCTACACCACCGCGACCGAAGCCCGTGACGGCCGCGAGCGGCAGATCCAGATCGGCTTCGCCAGGACGCACGACGGCTCCAAATTCGTTGCGTGGGCGCCAGAAAGGTACTATGCCCCTTCGCAGTAAAGAACGCGGGCTTCCGGATTACGCCGCAGCCCTGGCCCTTGCAGCGCTGCTGCTGTTCGCTGCCACGCCGGTCTTCGCCCGCCAGTCTGTTCCCGCGCCTGCGCAGAAACCCGCAGCGCCCGCCGCAACTGCCGCCCAGCCTTCGTCCGCTGCCCAGCCATCGCTCGACGTAGACCGCGATCCCAGCCCGTCGCCCGACCCTGACCCCACAACCCAGCCCATCGGCAACACTCCGCCTGCTCCCATCGGCGCCATTGGCCGCGGCCCCGGTGGCAGGTACACCCTCCGCGAAGACGCCTACGAGGTCCGCCTCAACGCCGCTGTCTTCGACCAGACCGGCCGCAGCATTCAGACCCTCGACAAGGATGCCTTCCGCGTCTACGAGGACGGCGTCCCCCAGACCATCGCCAGTTTCAGCCACGAGGACCTTCCCGTCTCCCTCGGCATCCTCATCGACAGTTCCGGCTCCATGTACGACAAGCGCGCCGCCGTCGACGAGGCCTCGCTCGACCTGGTCAAGCTCTCCAACCCCGAAGACGAAGCCTTCGTCGTCGATTTCTCCTGGGAGGCCTTCATCGACCAGGACTTTACCAGCGACATCGGCAAACTCCAGCAAGGCCTCAGCTACATCAAATCCTCCGGCGGCACCGCCATCTACGACGCGCTGGTGGCCTCCGCCGACTACCTCGCCAAAAACGCCAAGCACCCCAAGCAGGTCCTGCTCGTCATCACCGACGGCGAAGACAATGCCTCCAGCGCCACCCTGGAAGCCGCCATCCGCCGCATTCAGGACCTCGACGGCCCGGTCATCTACTCCATCGGCCTGCTCTTCGGCGACGACACCAACCGCGGCGAGGTCCGCACCGCCCGCCGCGTCCTGGAGACGCTCTCTGAGGAGACCGGCGGCCAGGCCTACTTCCCCAAGTCGCTCAAGGAGGTCGATGGCATCGCCAAGGAAGTCGCCAACGACATCCGCACCCAGTACACCATCGCCTACCACTCCACCAAGTCGCCCACGCTCGGCGGATATCGCCAGATCCACGTCGAAGCCAAGGAGAAGGGCTACAGCCATCTCTCCGTCCGCACCCGCAGCGGCTACTACCCGCACGTCGCCAACACCACCGCCTCTACCGCTGGCGATCCCGGCTCTCCTTCGCCGTAGTCCACCTGTACCGGCAAGCCGCATTCCGTGACATCCATCGCGGCTAACAGATATAGTTTCTATAGATTAGGAACCGCACCGCCTTTGCAACCTTCCACACTTCGATCCACGGCCGTCACAAATCGAACGCCTCGGCCCTCCCATGGACCCATTCATAAGACGAGACCGAAGTGACGCTTCCGCCCGCACCATTCAGTTCACTGAGTGCCGCCTTCCGGGGTGTTTTCTGGTGGATTTCCCCAACTTTCGCGACCATCGCGGTCTATTCGTCAAAACCTTCCAGCGGACCGCATTCTCCGAGCGCGGCCTGGAGTCCGACTTCACCGAGTCCTTCTACACCGAGTCCGGCGAAAATGTATTGCGCGGCATGCATTTCCAGGCCCCACCCGCTGACCACGCAAAGCTTGTGTACTGTGTCTCCGGCTCAATCTACGACGTGGCCCTGGACCTCCGCGTCGGATCGCCCACCTTCGGCGAACACGAAGCCTACAGCCTCAGTGCCGAACACAATAACGCAGCGTATCTCCCGCGGGGCATCGCGCATGGCTTCCTTGTGCTCTCTGCGCCCGCCGTCGTTATGTATCACGTCACCTCCCAGCACAGCCCGGCGCACGACCAGGGGATTCGCTGGGACTCCTTCGGGGCCAGTTGGCTGCAAAGCGCGCCCGTAGTTTCCCAGCGCGACGAGGCCCTCACACCCTTTGCCCAGTTTCAAAGTCCGTTTCGCTTCGATCTGCGGGAGCCGCTCCGGACAGCCTCCAACGCAGAGGCAAAGTCATGAGCGCGAGCCATCCAATGCCGCTCCTGGTCGGCGCATCCGGGCAGGTTGGCAGCCAATTGCTGCATCTCCTGGGCCCCGGCAACTGCCTGCTTTCGTTGCGCACTCCCAGCTCCCAGGCCGCACTCGCCCTCGATCTCGCCTCCCTGGAATCCGTCGCTGGCGCGGAGCGAATTCTGGGCAACCACGACCTGACCGCGATCTATTGCGTCGGCGGAATGACCAACGTCGATGCCTGCGAAGACACGCCGGACCTGGCTTTCGCCACCAATTGCCGTGGCCCTGCGGTATTGGCACGCGTGGCCGC
Source organism: uncultured Acidobacteriaceae bacterium (assembly GCA_963764735.1). GTDB lineage: Bacteria > Acidobacteriota > Terriglobia > Terriglobales > Acidobacteriaceae > Edaphobacter. The sequence continues at coordinate 582,894 of CAVXTS010000002.1, read as the reverse complement.
CCAGCGCGCCATCCCGTTCGTCTATTTCTCCACCGAATACGTCTTCGACGGATATAACGGCCCCTACATGGAGGAGTCAGCCACCAATCCGCTCAGCGTCTATGGCAAAAGCAAGCGCCAGGCAGAGCTCTCCATCCTCTCCGTGTGTCCCCGCGCGCTGGTGCTTCGCACCACCGTGGTCTACGGGCAGGACCATCGCCAGAAGAACTACATCTACACCCTCATGCGGCTACTGCGCGCCGGCAAATCCATCCGCGTGCCCAGCGACCAGGTATCCACGCCAACCTACAACTCCGATCTGGCCCGCGCCACGGTTCTGCTGGCCCAGTCCGGCGCCACCGGCATCTACCACGTCTGCGGCCCCCAGCGGATGGACCGCCTGGAATTCGCGCGCAGGGTCGCCGCATTTCTCGGGCTCGACCAGAGTCTGCTGGTGGCTACACCCACCAGCGCGCTCGGCCAAAAAGCGCCGCGCCCCCTCTCCGCCGGCCTCTCCATCGACAAGCTCCGCCTTCAGTTTCCCGGCCTCACCATGCGTACCCTCGCCGAAAGTCTGGAAGACTGCCGCAGCCGGTTCCAGCAGTTCCTCCTGCTCCAACCCGCACCCGGCTGACCGGAATCGAACGCTGCGGACGCGCTTTCTGCGCCCGCCGGCCCAACCCAAACGCAACTCAGCTTCTACCGATTGGATGTGGCAATGGAACCCGGAAAGCCGCTGGTTTCGCTCGTGATTCCCGTCTACAACGAAGAAGACAACGTCATGGCCTTCTACGCGGACGCGCGCCGCGTCATCGATCCCCTCGCGGACCAGTATGAGTTTGAGTTCATCTTTACCGACAACCACAGCACCGACAAAACGCCGGACCTCCTGCGCGAACTGGCCCGCGCCGACCGCCGCATACGCGCCTACCGGTTCTCCCGCAACTTCGGATACCAGCGGTCCATCCTCACCGCCTACCTCAAGTGTCGCGGCGACGCCGCCATCCAGCTCGACTGCGACCTCCAGGACCCAACCGACCTCATCGTCGAGTTCCTGAAGAACTGGCGCGCCGGCTACGACGTCGTCTACGGCACCCGCGTGTCGCGCCACGAGCCCTGGCGCTGGTCCATGGCCCGCAGGGTCTTCTACTGGCTCGTGGATTTTCTCGCCGAGGACCCCATCCCCCTCGACGCCGGAGACTTCCGTCTTATCTCCCGCCGCGTCATCGAGGAGTTGCGCCGCATCGACGACAGCCGCCCCTACCTCCGCGGCACCATTGCCACCCTCGGCTTCAATCAGCTCGGAATCGACTACCACCGCGGTGCCCGCGCGCGCGGAACCACCAAGTTCTCCATCTACGACAACGTCAAACTGGCACTCGACGGCATCATCAACCAGTCGGTCATCCCGCTGCGCGTGGCCACGTATATCGGGGTCGCGGTGTCCTTCTTCACGGTGCTCGCCATCCTCGGCTATCTCGTCGCCTACTTCACCGTCGGCTTCCGCGCGCCCGCCGGGTTTACCACCATCACCGTCCTCATCCTCGGTTCGCTCAGCATCAATGCCATGCTGCTCGGCATCCTCGGCGAGTATCTCGGACGAATCTACATGCAGATGAAGAAACGCTCCCTCAGCATCATCGAAGAGGAGCTGCATGTCGAGCCTTAAGCACGATACGCCGGCCACTCAGAGTCATGGAGCAGCAGTGTTTGCTGCAGCACCTCGCGTTTCAACCCCGCTCCCGCGTCCCGTCCGCATTTTCTGGGCTATCAACTTCACCCTGGGGGCGATTTCTTTCCTCACTTACATCATTGCGCAGAGGTACAACTACCCCTACCCCTGCAACTTCCCTTTTCTCCCCTTCAAGCAGTGGATAGATTTCCGCTTGTTTCGCGCGGCATTCCAACACTTTCACCAGTTGGATTTCTTCACCAACGCACCCAGGGTAGGCGACCCCTTTATGTACCCGGCTCCGGTCGCCATGCTATACCAGGCCTTCTACCTCATCGGCCCACACGGCCTGCTGGCCTTCGCGGTAGTAACCGGTTCCCTCACCGCGCTGCTCACCTTGGTACTGGGAAGGGCCATGGTTCGGGCGGGCGCCAGGCCCCTCGTTACCGCGATATTCCTCATTGCAACGATTCTCGCCTCCTATCCGCTCTGGTTCGAGTTCACGCTTGGCAACATGGAGATCTGCGTCTTCCTCATCGTCTCCTTTGCTCTCATCGCCTTTCTCAACGACCGCCTCTACCTCGCCGCTGGCCTCATCGGTCTTGCCATTTCTTTGAAGATATTCCCGTTCGTTTATCTCGCCCTGTTCTTCTCGAGAAGACAATACCGCCAGCTCGTCTACGCGATAGGCGTTGCCTTCGTCTCGAATCTGGTGTCGCTTTGGCTTCTCTGTCCATCCCTGGCCGTCTCCTACCGCGGGGTAGAGTGGGGCCTGAACCAGTTCCGCCACCGCTATATGCTCAGGTATCTGCTATGGGAGACCGGGTTCGACCACTCCCTATTCGCATTTATCAAACAGGCAAGCCACCACTCCTTGATGACGTTCTATCTCCCTGACTGGTCGCTAACCTTATACCTCGCTCTTGCAACCATCGGCGGCCTCGCGCTGTATTTCCTCTGGATTCGCCGCCTGCCCCTCTTGAATCAAATCCTTTCCCTTTCCATCCTCTCCATTCTGCTTCCGCCCACCTCGCACGATTACACGCTGCTCTACCTGTACCTCCCCTGGGCGCTTCTCGTGCTGTTTGCCCTTAGGAATGCCGGAGACGCCCAGCTCCTGCGAAGCCTGATCCCCGCCTTTGTCTGCCTTGCACTCCTCGTTTCATCGGAAAGCGAAATCATTCACCATGGCCGCGGGCTGTCCGGGCAGCTTAAGGCCATCCTTCTGGTCGTTCTCCTTGTCATCTCGCTGAGGCAGCGATGGCCCACCCCGACGCCCAGCAAAATGGCCTCGTGAGAACCTGCCTCGGTCAGGCTCCGTTCGCCTATCCAAAGGTCTGTCATTCTTGGGGAAGAATTCCCGCATTTGTCCTTGGAATTGCCGCGCCGTTCAACCCTGCGAATCCGTATGCGGCTCAGACACGTGGAACCCGGCAGGCAGCGCCGTGTCTTCCAGCCTCTCCTCCGTCCGCTGCGGAGCAAGAACCTTTTTCAACCGCAGGAATGGAGTCTCAAAGAACCGGTAGCTGGTCCAGGCCAGGGCCAGCGTAAACGCAAATGCCGCAAAAGGGATCACGTTCAGCAGCTTCGGGTGCACGTCTCCAACGTGATTCCAGACCGGCGACGGAATCGAGTGATAGAGGTAAAAGCCGTAGCTGATCAGCCCCAGACCGGCCAGCGGTTTGAACTCAAAGATGCGGGCAAACCACCCATGCTCGTCCAAAGCGCGCATTAGAAGTCCCATCGCCGCCAGCGCGATCAGCGTGTATCCGACCGTGACCGTGAACACGCCAGGGTAGGAACGCGCCCCAATCACCAGGAAGGCGACCGGAATCCAGAACAGGGTGGTCGCGGTCCATCGAAGCTTCCGGATAGACATCTGCCTGCCCCGCAGGTAGAGCGCCAGCCAGGCTCCAACCAGTAGCGTGTCGCACCGCGTGTAGGTGCTCCAGTAAAGAAGCACAACTCCTCCCGCCGGCGGGCTTGCATACCGATACAGCACAATTCGTCCCGCCAGCGTTAGAACGGCCACAATCGCGCAGAGATACATCAGCTTCTTCCGGTCGCGCACCAGGAATAGGACCGCGGGCCACACCAGATAAAACTGCTCCTCCACGCAAAGGCTCCAAAGGCTACCGAGATTGCCCACCTGCATTGGAGCGCCGTGCCGGATGATCCAGATCAGGGTCGGATTGTGCTTATTCAGATCGACCCACGGCACTACCAGGTTCCCGAAGTAGAAAGTGAACGTCAGCAGATTCCAATGCCAGTGAAGGCGCAGCACAGGCGTCAACACAAAGAAGCATAAAAAAAATCCATAGAACACCGGAAAGATTCGCAGAGCCCGCCGAACGTAGAAATCGCGGAAGTAGTGTGGGCTCTCCAGAGTGTCGAACAGGATTCCCGTGATCAAAAACCCGGAAAGTACAAAAAACAGATCGACACCCACCCAGCAGGTCTGCTCGGTTGTAGCCGTAAGTGAGCCCCCATAATGGGCCACGAAAACGAGCAAAATCGCGAGGCCGCGAAGCCCGTTGAAGCAGCCATAATGGGGCCTGATCCAATTTCGTGGACGATCTGGATCCCTGCTTGTTGGATGAACCGGCGGCCCAGCATTCATGGGTGAACTGGACTCCTGTACCGCCTATATTACCCGGCGATGCTAACCCCGCAAAAGGCGGTGGCCCGCCTAAAGGCCATCCCTGGGTGCCTGCCTTTCGCGCCTAATTAAGATGTCAAGGCCCCCGTCCTGTGCAAAAGCCGTCCACAATCTACGATCCAGACCAGATCAAATTTCCCCCAAAAGTACAGTTGAGTTATGGCCCATTCGGTACCATTAAAGATAGGGGGGTTAAGGAACAGCAAGGCTCGGTGCACCCCGTCGGGCCTTCGTCTTTTCGGCCATCGGACCTGCGCAGACTGATCCCGGACCGACCCCGGACCGAACCAGGACCGGGTCCAGACCGAACTACCGGCAGAAAGAGGATTTTAGGATCGGAATCCGGGAACCCGGGGGGAGGGGGGGTGGGGGTGGTATCTAGAAAAGAGCCCGCCGCGGCCGGGTGGGGACCGGGTTCGGTGCGGAAAGCCGGGCGCATTCTTTGGCCCCGGCGAGCCCAGGACGACGCAAAAATGTACGAAGTCCAAGCCTAACCAGTTTAGAAAGTGCGAGTTGATGGGTAGATATGGGGGGGAGGGGGATATCCCCTCAAGGCTCAGAACGAGAGCGACCGCAGCTTCGCCCAGACCGCGGGATCGACCGGAACTCCCAGCCTGAGGTTCTCCTGGCGCAGGTGCAGCGTCTGTTCCCCGGGATACCGCACCGGCTTGGCTGGATCGACGGGAACGGCGTCCCGCAGCGATCCGAGAATGCCGTCGGCGATGCGGTCCAGCTCCTCGCGCGCGGCCAGGGCCGACGGAGCCGAGGCCGCAACCGGGGCAGGCGCAAGGGAGGCAGGCGCAAGGGAGGCCGGCGCGAGGGGATCGACTGCCAGAAAAATCTGGCTCACCCCTGATTCGCGCAGCGAGTCCCGCGGAATCTGGTGCGCCGCCAAACCGCCCGAGAGCATAGCCGCCAGCATATCGAGCACCAGCGACAGGCCCGAGCCTTTCCAGTAGCCGATGGCCAGCGCCCGCTTCGACGCTTCAATCGCCGCCGCATCGCGCGTCAGCTCGCCGGCCCCATCGTAGCCGCCGGGAACTGGAAGTTCCACGTCCAGCGCAGCGTACTTGGCCAGCGCGCCGTAGGAAAACTGCGACATCGCCATGTCCAGCACCACGTGCTCGCCGTTCGGACGCGGAACAGCGATCACCAGCGGATTGTTGCCCAGCGTGGGTTCGGCCGCGCCCCACGCCGGCAAATTGGCCAGCGTGTTGGTCCAGCACACGCCGAACACGCCCGCTTCCGCGGCCAGCCAGCCATAGCTTCCGCCGCGCATCCAGTGGTTGGTGTTGGCCATCGCAACCGCGCCAACGCCGTAATGGCGAGACAGCGCAATCGCGCGCTCCATCGCCGCGTAGGCGTTCAGGTTGCCGGGACCAAGATGTCCGTCCCAGCGTTCCAGCGCCGCCGATCCGGCGACCCGCGTCGGCTCGGCCGCCACGTCGATGCAGCCGTTGGCCACCATCGCCGCGAAGCGCGGGAAGCGGTCAAGGCCGTGCGTGTAAACGCCATCGCGCGTGGTTTCCGCAAAGAGGCGCGCGCACAGCGCGGCACGGTCGCCGCGCAGGCCAAGATGCTCCATCGCCTGCTGCAGCGCGTGATAAAGATCGGTGTAGGGAACGCGAAGCATGGGACTATATCGACGATATCAGCCTTACCACGCGTGGAAAAAGCCGTCGCGCTCGATGACGTGGACTTCCGCGCCAAACAGCGCGCTCAGCACCGGCGCGGTCAGCAGCCTTTCCTTTGGCCCGTCGGCGGCGATGCGGCCGTCGCGCATCTGGATGACGCGCCGGATCTCCGGCAGAATGTCGGCGATGTGGTGCGTGATCAGCAGAATTCCTGTGCCCTGCCGCGCCAGCCGCCGCAGCATCGTGCGCAAACCCTGCTGCGCGGCCAGGTCGAGCGCGTTCGAAGGCTCGTCCAGCAGCAGCATCTGGTTGCCCGCGCCCTGCGCAGCGCTGTCCTCTGCGGCGCTGGCCGCTGAGCCGACCAGCGCGCGGCCGATCATGATGCGGCGCTGCTCGCCGGCGGACATTTCGCCGACCGGCTTGTTGGCGATGGCAACTGCGCCGACCAGTTCCAGCACTTCTTCGGCGCGCGTCCGCATCTCCGGCGTTACGGTCAGGTTCGGCCACAGCGTCGAGCTGGAAAAGAAGCCGGTGAGCACGGCATCGCGGCCGGTTGTGCGCAGCGTCGGTTTGCCGGGAAGTTCGGCGGAAACGACGCCGAGGCGCTTCTTCAGTTCGGTCAAGTCCCAGCGCTCGCGGCCGAAAATGCTGACCCGCGTGCCTTCGAGCGCCAGCGGATAGCACTCGCAGGTCATGGTCTTGATCAGCGTGGACTTGCCGCAGCCGTTGGGACCGAGGATGGCGACGTGCTCGCCGGCGTCGATGCTCAGGTTGATGTCGTGCAGGACAGTGTTCTCGCCGCGCGCGACGTTGACGTGTTCCAGTTCGAGGAAGGACGGCATCGACCTCCAGAATAGTCGCTAAGGCGCGGAAGCTAGCGGGGAATGTCGATGGGTGGAGCTTCGCCGGTTTTTTCTTCTTTGGCGGGCGGGTGGGCTTTGAACCAGGCGGTTTGTTCGGCGGCGAGTTCGGTTGCATCCTCGCGCAGGTCGCGGAGGGATTCCAGGGCGAGCTTGCGGGCCACCGCGTAGCCCTCATCGTCGGGAACAGACTTGAGGGCGGAGGACCAGCGGTCGGCGGCTTCGATGACCTTGGGCAGCGCCTTACGCAGGTCGACGTGGCGCGGACCGTAGTCGTCGAGGTTATCGGAGAGTTCGTCGGCGATGGAGGTGAGCTGGCCAAGCAGGTCGCGGGTGTCTTCTTCGCGGCCTGGGCGGCGCGGTTTGGCGAAGAGATCCTGAATCTCTTTGACGCGCAGGTCGTCGAACTTGACGAAGAGGAGGATGCAATCGGTGGGGAAATAGCGGGCCTCGCGGACGTCGTCGACTTCCTTGGCGGAGAGAGCGGACGGCGGGATCTGGGCGCGCAGCGGCAGGGCGAGCGTGGCCAGCAACAAAAACAGAAGCAAATTCCTCTGCTGCGCTCCACCCAAACGAGCAAAGACCGCCCGCCGGGAACCCCGGGCTGCGGAATGACAAGCAATGCGAGATAACGGCATTTTGGGGCTCACACCCTATTACTACTACCAGCCTCAGTGTTGGAAGACCTGGGTGAGCAGCTCTTCGTTGACCTGGTCGAGCTGCTTCAGAGTGTCCTGTACGGTCTGCTTGTCGTTGCCGGAGACGAGGTGCAGGTACTGGCCGAGGCGGTAGGTGGTGCGGTGCATCAGCACCTGGGCGTCCTTGAGCCGCTTGGTGTCGCGGGCCAGATTGAGATGGATGAGGTGTGCGTAGTGGTTCACCTGCTTCAGCGTAACTGCCGCTTGATCGGTGTCTCCGTCGGAGATCTCCTGGCCGGCCCTCATGGTCATGGAGTGGACGAGTTCGGTGTAGAGGAAGCACTGCTCGCGGGGGTTTGCTTCACTGGCGCGGAGCTCGAGCTGGGCGAGAGCTTCCGGGCTGGGGATCACTTCGTCGTTGGAGGCGGCGTGCGCGGGGACTCCGAGGCACAGCGTGGTGAAAAGGCCGATCGTGGCGAGGGGCAGGGCCGGAGCGAAGCGAAGTGCGGGACGATTGAGTCGACGAGGAAGAGAGCTCATGAGTCACCTCGAGGTGATCTTGTGCTACTTCGTGTGTGTGAGTTCGGCGAGCCTTTGGCGCGCCTGCGACTCCTGATCGGGAAAGCTTCCTGCGGCGGACGCCAGGAACTGCTGGTACAGCACGACCGCCCTGCTGCTTTGATGCAATGCATCATTCGCCGTTGCCTCCAGGAACAGTGACGATGGCGAAGGTGGCTGGACTGTAGCACGAAGCGATAACGCTTGCAAGGTGGTTCTGGGATCGTCGATCTCGGCGGCGGCGAAGGCGAGGTGGGTGGCGGCGTCGGCAAACGCGGCAGGAGTGGGGAAGGCGGAACGGTCGGCGACGGCCTGCTTCAGCAGCTTCTCAGCCTCTGCAGGGCGGTGCATGCGGAGGAGCGCTTCGGCCCGATCGTCGAGCAGGGTGGGGTCAGGCGGAGCGGCGGCGTTCGCAATCAGGGAGGCGTAGAGCGGATCGGCCTGGTCGGGGTGGCCGGTCTCGACGTAGACGCGGGCGAGCAGGCGGGTGATATTGCGGTCGTCGGGGTGGGCGGTGCGGAGCTTTTCCAGCAGCGGGGCAGCCTGCGAGGTCTTGGCGGGGTCGCCTGAGTCCAAATACGCCTGGGCGAGTTGCGCGGTGAAGGCGGGATTATCGGGATGCTGGGCGCGGGCCGTGGTGAGCAGGGCTTCGGCGTCGGCGGTGTGATGTTCGGCGAGCAGCACGTGAACCAGCCCAATGGTGGCCTGCGTGTCGCCTGCGCCCGCGGGGAGGGCCAGGTAGCGGCGGTAAGCCTGCTCGGCAGCAGGGAAGTCGGCGGAAGCTTCGGCGATCTCCGCGGAGAGGAGGATGTCGTCGGGCTGCTCCGCCGTGAGCTTGAGGGCGGCGAGCAGTTCGCCGGATGCGGCGGCTGGATCGGGAGGCGTGGATTGCTGGTCGAGTCGGGCCAGGGCGCGGAAGGCGCGGGCTTTCAAGGCTGGAGCGGCGTCAGGCAGCGTGGTGGCGAGCGCGAGTTGGCTGTGGGCTTCGGCGGCGCGGTTGGTGCGTGCCAGCAGCAAGCCGAGCGCAACGTGCGCCGCGGCGAAGGATGGGTCGGCGGCGATGGCCTGGCGGTAACAAGACTCGGCGGTGGGAGCGGCTGGGGCTTCGGGGAGGGTGGAATTCGGAGGGGTTGCGACGGAAGCTTTGGGCGATTCGACTTCGAGGGCATCGAGCGTCATGCCCAGGTCGTAGAGGATCTGGGGATTATTAGGCGTTTGGACGTTGAGGTTGGTGAGCAGGGCCAGGGCCGCGCGGTAGTTACCGGCGGCGAGTGCGTCGTTGGCCTTCTGGATGAGGGCGGCCTGGGGTGCAGGTGCTGTGTCAGGCTGCGACAAGTCCTGCGCAGGCAGTGCGCTGGCAAGGAGAAGGACAGGGAACAGGAAGGCAGTGAACAGAGAACGGGCAATAGGAAACGGCATTGAACCGGAGATGGAGATTGAGGGCTGGCGGGGGATGGTTCCAGTGCGATGCATGGGTACGGTCAGGTCCAGAGGGTGCGGTCGGGAGATGGCGAGACAGGGTGCGCGGGCCAGCTTCCGCAAGGTTAGTTAAATGCGAAAGCCCGGCATGGAGCCGGGTCTCGCTGCTGATGCAATTGTAACAGGGGGCACGGAGCTAGATGGCGGCGCTGACGACGTTGTTGAAGCTATTGACCACGGCATTGATCGAACTGGCGATTACGGCCGCGATGCCATGTATGCCTGTGACCGACGCGAGGCCGACCAACGCGGCGACGAGCGCGTATTCGACGAGGTCTTGTCCTGACTCGTCCGTCCACAAGCGGGCCAATGGCAGTACTGCGCCTTCCGGTGCGTTCATAGGTCCTATTCGGTGGGTCACGGGGGTTCACCGGTCCTTTCGTGACTCTGCTGAACCCAAATTATCTCGGGAGCACACCCGGTGCCACTCCCACGAAGGTTGTATCTGATAGAGGGAAAATGGTTTATGAGTTGCGGAGGGCTAGCGGTGTCGATTTCCGCAGCCGCCATGCAGAAATCCGGGGAAAACCACCAGCGCCGCCACGCCCGCCGTTGCCGTTGTCACCTGGTCCATTTCGCGGAGGCTTGGACGGCGGGGTGGGGTGTGCCGGCGCTTCCACCTGCGGAGATCGGTCGACTGCTGCAAAGATTCAGGTCGGGAGCGTACATTGGTTTTGCTTCTTTTCACGCCCCGGTCGGGGGTGGCGTGGGATTTTGCAAATCCGTCTGCCGGATTCGGTTGCGACCAGCCGCAGAACGAACCAGGAAGAGCCAATGAAATCACTCGCCGTGGTGTTGAGTTTGGGATTGTTGTCGGTGGCCGCCGCTGGCCAGGGCGTGCGCTGCAACATGCAAGGGTACAAAACTGTGGACGGTTTGACGGCTGTGGCGACGCGCGACGGCGTGACCCTCACCTGGCAGGGCGAAGCGCAGCAGGAGCTGCGGGCGGAGTTTGCGCTGCACGATGGCCAGCCGGTGGTGGCAGAACTGGCTGCACGGAAGCCAGGCGGCGCGTGGGTTGTGCTGGGAAAGGACCTGACGCCGCAATTTGAGGTGACGACAGGGCGGCGGCGGATGTCGGGAACCGAGAAAGAGATTCTGGTGCGGCTGCACCAGGACACGCCGGAAAACGAGGAGCGGTACAAGTGGAACGTGTTCTGGGACGCTCCGCTGGCAGTACCGGGAACCGATCCGAGCCACCTGATCGGCGGTCCGCGGTTGGAGTCAGAGATTGCGCGAGCCAAGGTCAGTTACAAATCCGACGCGTGCACGGTGAAGACGGACGGCGATCGGGTGATGGTGAGGTTCAACGGTTTGAGCCTGGGGCTGTTCTCCGGCGACTTGCAGTTTACGGCGTACAAGGGATCGAACCTGCTGCGGCAGGAGGCGCTGGCCAGCACGCAGGCCAAGGATGTGGCGTTCATCTACAAGGCTGGGCTGAAGGGCTTCCCGATTACCAACGAAAGCAAGGTGGTGTGGGAGGATACCTCGCAGGTCTGGCAGGAAAATGAATTTGGCGGCGAGGTGAACCAGGCGCCGGTGAACGTACAGGCGCGCAACCGGCTGGAGATTCTGGATACGGGCGCGGGTTCGCTGGGGGTGTTTCCGGCGCCGCACAAGTTCTTCTTCGCGCGCGAGAACGAGGTGAACCTGGGCTATGTGTACTATCGCAAGGACAGTGACAACTCCTTCTCGCTGGGCATCATGCAGCCGGAGCGGGGTGAAGGTTACAAACCGTGGGGTGTGACCGACGAAGTGTGGAACCGGCGCGAGCGCGTGGCGCGGCAGCAAGTGCTGAATTATGCCCTGTACAACGCGCCACCGGGTACCGTGCAGCGCATGGCGGTGTACTACTACCTGAGCCCGGCAAGCAGCCATGCGACACAGCAGGCCGTGCTGGCGTATACGCACGACGATACCTACAAGCCGTTGCCGGGATTCAAGACTGTGACCGGACACTTCCATCTGGAACTGAACGAGATGGCGCGCGACCGGGGGACGACGGATTTCAGCCCGACGTGGGTTCCGGTGTTTCGCGGGCTGGGGATCAACATTGTGTACCTCGGGGACTTCCATGACGATTCCGATCCGGGAGATCCGGGGCCGAAGCGGCTGGAAGAGCAGAGGCTGTACTTCGAGGCGACGGCAAAGCTTTCCGACAAGAATTTTCTGGTGATGCCGCAGGAAGAGGTGAACTCGTTCCTGGATGGGCATTGGTACTTGATGACTCCGAAACCGATCTACTTTACGCATCCCAGGACGCTGGCGGCGGGCACGCCGTTTGAGGAAACTGACCCGAAGTACGGGACCGTCTACCATCTTGGGTCGGCGGACGATGTGCTGAAGTTTGTGAACGAGACGAAGAGCATCCTGTGGGTCGCGCATCCGCGGACCAAGAGTTCTGCGCTGTTTCCAGATACGTATAAGGACAAGGATTTCTTTCTGAGCGATCGGTTTATCGGCGGGTCCTGGGAATCGCTGCCGGTGGACCAGTCGCAGGCGCGGCTGTGCGAGGTGCGCTGCTTTGGCGTGAACGACGACATGAGCAACTGGGCGCCGAAGCCGAAATTCATGCTGGCCGAGGGCGACACCTACATGAAGCGGCCGGATGACGACACGTATCCGTTCCTGGCGATCAATTATCTGAAGCTGGACAAGGTGCCGGCCTACAACGAGAGCTGGGCGCCGATTGTAGAGGGGATTCGCGCTGGAAATTTCTTTGGGACGACCGGCGAGATACTGTTCCACAACTGGGCGATTGAGGGCTCGGGCGCGAAGAGCGTCTACACCGCGAATATCGAGTACACGTTCCCGCTGGACTTTGCGGAGGTGGTGTGGAGCGATGGGACAACCGTCGATAGGAAGATTGTGAGCCTGACGGACACGACCCAGTTCGGGACGAAGACACTGCGGATTCCGTTCGACGCTACGGGGAAGAAGTGGGTGCGGCTGGCGGTGTGGGATGCGGCCGGGGATGGGGCGTGGCTGCAGCCGGTGCAGGTGAAGTGAAGGTTCGTACTGTAACTCGCCGAGAAGCGCTTCGGCTGTCGGCTGCCGGGGCGACTTTGCTCAGCGCAAAAGCAGCTTTTCCGTCGGTGTTTGCGGGCGGCGGTGTTGGGGAAGGTGCGGCCGCGCTGCGAACTGAGCCTGTGGGCGCGAAGCCGTATGCAGCTTTGCTTCAAACTTGGTGCGATGGGCTGATTGCGCATCAAGTAACGGAGATTCGCGACGATGCTGCGCGCGGCGGGCTGCTGTGCCCGGCCTGTGGGCTCATCCACGGACGATGCGGCGATGCAGTGTACCCGCTGCTGCGGATGGCTCGGAGCAGCGGTGACAGCAAGTACGTGCACGCGGCTGTGTTGGTGCACGACTGGTCGGAGCGACAGGTAAGCCGCCCCGACGGTAGTTGGGTCAACGATGTAACGCTGAGTTCGTGGCAGGGCATTACGGTTTTTCACGCGATCGCCTTAGCGGAGGCGTTGCATCATCATGGCGAGCTGTTGGATGCGGCGACGCGGAAGCAGTGGATGGAGCGGCTGGCGCGGGCGGCAAAGTTCCTCGATGGGTTCATCACGATTGAGACGGGGAACATCAATTATCCGGTGACGGCGTCGTACGCCTTCGCATTGTGCGGGCAAGGGCTGGGCGAAACGCGTTATGGCGAGCGTGGCCGGGCGTTGGCGCATGCGGGGATCGAGCACTTTACCGCGAACCATTTTCTCGCTGGCGAAGGGCATCCGCTGGACGGCGTGTCGCGCAAGGGCTGCCGTCCGGTGGACCTGGGGTACAACGTAGAAGAGTCGCTGCCGGCGCTGGCCCTGTATGCAAGGCTTACAGACGATAAGGTGGTTCGCGATGCGACCGTGGCGGCGCTGAAGACGCACATGGAGTTCCTGCTGCCGGACGGTGCGTGGGATAACAGCTGGGGGACGCGGAATTACAAATGGAGCTGGTGGGGCAGCCGAACGAGCGATGGGTGCCATCCGGCATATGTGCTGATGGCGGAAGCCGACCCGCGGTTTGCAGAAGTCGCGCGGCGCAATCTTGCGCTGATGGCGGCATGCACGCAGGATGGCTTGCTGTATGGCGGGCCTGACTATTTCGCGCACGGGGACCTGCCGTGCATTCACCACACCTTTACGCATGCCAAGGCGCTGGCGACCGTGCTGGATCGGGGGAGCGACCAGTTGGATGGCATTTCGCGGCCAGTTGCAGCGGAGGTAGGGACGCTGCTGCCGCGCGATGCCGCATACGGGGTGAAGCATTTCGATGAGATTGGCACATGGCTGGCGTCAGTCGGCGAGTGGCGCGCGACGGTGACGGAGAACGATTACGAATATGTGGAAACCGTGCAGGCGGGCGGCGGGCAGGGCGGAGGACACGCCACGGGCGGTGCTCTGACGATGCTGTATCACCGGGGGCTCGGGCCTGTGCTGACGGGGAGCATGACGGAGTACAAGCTGATCGAGATTTCGAACCAGCAGGTGGTGCGGAGTGGGCCGACGATGCCGCTGACGCCGCGGATTGAATTGGTGCTGGGGCCGGGTTCGGGTGGGACGTATACAAGTCTGAGCGATCTTGAGGCGGTGGTTACAGCTTCGGAGGCCAGCGGGGAAGTTGGGTTTGAGGCGCAGGGGCGGTTGCTGACGGCTTTGCATAAGCCGGTTGCTGGGGGCGAGGCGCGTTATTCGCTGAAGTACACGCTGAGCGCTGGTGGAGTAGCGATTGTGGCTCGGGTGGATGGGGCTTCGGCGGAGGGAGTGCGGTTTATTTTGCCGGTGATCTCGCGGAGTGGCGAGGCAGTGGTGCGGGCGGATGCGGGGACTGTGCGGATTGCCAAGGCGCAGGGGACGCTGGTGGTGAAGACGGATTCGCCAGGTGGGTTCGAGGCGGTGCCAAAGGAGCGGACGTTCAACTTGGTGCCGGGATTTGAGTGTTTGGCGTTGACGGTGGGAATGGAAGTGGGGAAAGACGCGCGTGTGCGGATTGAGGTGGTAAAGGCTTAAGACCGATTTGCACCGATGGCACCGATTGAATGCGAAAAGCGGGGATTCTTCGCCTGCGGCTCAGAATTACAAGCGCATACGTAGAAGCAGATTCCCTGCGGGAATGACAAACAAAAAAGCAACGACGGGAGATTCTGAGCTGCGCTTAGAATGACGAACGTGTTTGCGTGGGTGGGGTTAGGCCGAGAACGCGGGCGAGGTAGTGGCCGGTGTGGGAGGCGGGGTTGGCGGCGATCTGTTCGGGGGTGCCGGTGGCGACGATTTCGCCGCCGGCGTTGCCGCCCTCGGGGCCCATGTCGATGACCCAGTCGGCGGACTTGATGACGTCGAGGTTGTGTTCGATGACGAGCAGGGAGCCGCCGCCATCGATAAGTTTGCGAAAGGCGTTGAGCAGCTTGTGCACGTCGTCGAAGTGGAGGCCGGTGGTGGGCTCGTCAAGGATATAGAGGGTGCGTGAGCGGGCGCGGCTGGCGTACTCGGATGCGGCGTTGCGGTTGGAGATGGCACGCGCGGTAGCCAGGTGCGAGGCGAGCTTGACGCGCTGGGCTTCGCCTCCGGAGAGTGTGGTGGCGGACTGGCCGAGGCGGACGTAGCCCAGGCCGACCTCGTCGAGCACGTAGAGCTTGTCGACGATTTTGGGGAAGCCGGCGAAGTAGTGGAGCGCTTCCTTGACGGTCATGTTGAGCACGTCGTGGATGTTGCGGCCTTTGTACTTGATGTCGAGGATGGAAGATTTGTAACGTGTACCGTTGCATTCCTCGCAGGGGAGTTCGATGTCGGCGAGGAACTGCATTTCGACGGTGACGGTGCCGTCGCCCTCGCAGACATCGCAGCGGCCGCCGGGGACGTTGAAGGAAAAGCTGCCGGGGGTGAAGCCCTTGCGCTTCGCGTCGGGCTGGGCGGCAAAGAGCGCACGGATATCGTCGAAGGCCTTGATGTAAGTCACTGGATTCGACCGCGGCGTGCGGCCGATGGGGGACTGGTCGACGAGGACGACATCGTTGAGGTGCTGGGTGCCGGAGAGCGCGCGGAAGAGGTGTGTGGGCTCGGGCTCGCCGGAGTTGGGTTCGCGGTTGAGCGACTGCATGAGCGCGCGGTACAGGACCTGGTGGATCAGCGTGGATTTGCCCGAGCCGCTGACGCCGGTGACGCAGCAGAGCAGGTTGAGCGGGATTTCCACGTCGACGCCGCGAAGGTTGTGGATGCGCGCGCCGGTAAGCGAGAGACGCTCGCGGCCCGGCTCCCGGCGGTTGCGCGGGACGGGGATGGTCAGCCGGCCGGAGAGGTATTTTCCGGTGATGGAGCGGGGGTTGTCGGTGACTTCCCGGACGCTGCCCGCGGCGAGGAGCTGTCCGCCTAGTTCGCCGGCGCCGGGGCCGAGGTCGAGCAGGTAGTCGGCGGCGCGGATGACGTCGGGGTCGTGTTCGACGACCAGGATGGTGTTGCCGAGGTCGCGCAGAGAGAAGAGGATGCGGATGAGCTTGGCCGTGTCGCGGGTGTGCAGGCCGATGGAAGGCTCGTCCAGGACGTAGAGGGCACCGACCAGGCGCGAGCCGAGCGAGGTGGCGAGTTGGATGCGCTGTGATTCGCCGCCGGAGAGCGTGGAGCTAAGGCGGTCGAGGGTGAGGTAGTCGAGGCCGACCTCGTGCAGGAAGTGAATGCGCTGGCGAACCTCTTCGAGGACCTTGCCGGCGATTTCCATTTGCGACGGCGAAAGTTGCAGTTGGTCGAAGAAATCGCGCGCGGCGGAGATAGTGAGGGCAGAAACTTCGCAGATGTTCTTCGGTGGGCCATCCTGCGATTGGATGAGGACGGCGCGGGCTTCCGCGCGGAGGCGCTGGCCGCGGCAGTCGGGGCAGAGCGCGTAGCCGCGGTACTTGGACAGGAAGACGCGGACGTGGAGCTTGTACTTCTTCCGCTCCAGCGCGGCGAAAAAGCCACGGATACCGGGGTAGGTGCCGCGGCCTTCCCACAGCAGCTCCTGCTGCGGGGGATCGAGATCGTACCAGGGAACGTCGGTGGGGATTGCGGCGGACTTGGCGAAACGGATCATTTCGCCGTGGAAGGGGCGGTATTTGGGGGTCGTCCACGGGGCGATGGCGCCTTGCTGCAGGGTTCGCGAACGATCGGGGATGATTAGGTTGGGATCGAAGTCGATGGTGTTGCCGAAGCCCTGGCAGCGCGGGCAGGCGCCGTATGGGTTGTTGAAGGAAAAGAGGCGGGGCTCGGGCTCGCGGTAGGCGCGGTGGCACGTGGAGCACTCGAAGGCGGCCGAAAACCGCAAGTGGTGTGGCTCGCCCTCGCCGTCGCGCGGGACCGTGTGGAACTGGACCTCGCCGGACTCGCGGTAGCCTGTCTCGATGGCATCCACGATACGGGAGCGGATGTCGGGCGAGAGGGCGAGGCGGTCGATGAGGACAAAGATGGGCTGCGAAGCGCCTGCGGCCGCACTAAAGTCGAGTTCGAGGAGAGATTCGGGGGTGGAGAATTCGACGAGCTTGCCGGCCTGATACAGGCGGTTGTAGCCGCGGCGGCGCAACTCGGTCAGGCGGTCTTTCAGGCTGTCGGTAAGCGCCGAAAAATCGACTTGGGATGACGCGGATTTCTTTGCAGCCGATTTCTTAGGCGCCTTTTTCGCCGGTTTGACTGAGGCGGGCTCTTCGGGGATGACTTCGGCGCTGGCTGGCTGCAGCGGCTGGAGGTTAACCTGTGCGCGAACGATGGGGAAGAGCGCATAGGCGCGGGTGCCTTCCGGCAGGGTGAGCAAGGCGGCGACGATCTCGTCGACCGTGTCGTGGCAGACGATGCCGCCACAGTGAAGGCAGGTGACAGTGCCGCAGCGGGCGTAGAGCAGGCGGAGGTAGTCGTAGATTTCGGTGGCGGTGGCGACGGTCGAGCGCGGGTTGCGCGTCTGATTCTTCTGCTTGATGGCGATGGCCGGGGCGAGGCCATCCATGTGGTCGACGTCTGGCTTTTCGATGCGCTCCAGGAACTGGCGCGCGTAGGCTGAGAGCGACTCGACGTAGCGGCGCTGACCCTCCGCGTAGACGGTGTCGAAGGCGAGCGAGGACTTGCCTGAGCCGCTAACCCCGCTGACGACGGTGAGAGCGTTGTGGGGGATGTCGACGTCGATGGATTTGAGGTTGTGAGTGCGCGCGCCGCGGATGACGATTGCGTCGGTAGGGGTCGGTGGGGCTGCGGCGGAAGGGGCTTCCGCGGCGGGGTTCAATTCTGAGATTTCGTCGATCAAGGCCACTCTTCATTGTCGGACAAATGCTGGAGGAATGCGAATCGAGGTGGGCGAGGCAAAGGCATACAATCTGCAGATGCGCCTGGTTTGGGGGTTGGCTGCCGTAGTGCTGCTTTGTTCGACGCTCAAGGCTGCGCATGGCCAAATGCCGGCCAAGACTGTCCCAACGTCTATCGATTCCGACGGGGACGGCCTCAGCGATGCGCTGGAACAGCGGTTGCTGGAGCAGTTTGCTCCGAAGTTCATGGTGGGGCGGAACGACTGCTCGAATGTGCCCGCGGAGTTTGCACCCAACCTGAGCGTGCCCACGGTTGAGGCCGAGGACGGAACGATTTACGGCCAGGCATTTCCCGCGATGCGCGCGACAGTCCGGGTGGTGGGCAGTTCGGGGCCCGAGGTCGAGTTGCACTATTACCATCTGTGGCGGCGGGACTGCGGGGAGCACCCACATCCACTGGACACGGAGCATGTCGCGGTGCTGGTGCAGGCTTCGCAGAGCGATACGACCCAGGCTACCTGGAAGGCGCTCTATTGGTATGCCGCAGCCCACGAGCAGACGGTGTGTGACGTGAGCCAGATTGCGAGCGCTTCCACTTTGCACGCGGAGGACAAAGGCGCACAGGTGTGGATTTCGTTGGGGAAGCACGCGTCGTACCTGGACGAGAGGCTTTGCCACAAAGGTTGTGGTGCGGACGTGTGTCAGGGCATGGCGCCTTTGCCGCCGGGGCAGGTGATCAATCTGGGCGAGCCGGGGCACCCCATGAACGGGTCGCTGTTTATTGCGTCGCGCGCATGGCCTCTGGAATACAAGATGGAGCACAGCAACTTTCCGGAGGAGCCCGTGGCGCGTCTGGAAGGGCTGCCTCCGACGGAGATTGCGTGGTTCAATCCGGGAAGGCATCCGGCCCAGGGCGTGATTGCGATTAGCAGTATGACCGCGGGAAAGACGACTTCCTCGCTCGGGCTGGCGACCGACTCTACAGGCGGCGCGATCTCGGTTGCAGAAGGTTCGGCGGGCAACGCGCTGGGCACCAGCTATCGCAGGACGGTTCACGCACTGGGGATTTCGGCGCGCAAAGTGGGGCGCGCACTTGGGACATCGACGAAGACCGATTCTGATCCGCCAAAGTAGCGGTCTGGTGGCCCGGTCAGGCCTGTTTCGGTGCGGGCTGGAAGATCTCCAACAGCAGCAGGCAGGCGCCGATGACGATGCAGGAGTCGGCGACGTTGAAGTCCGGCCAGTGGTAGTGGTAGATGTTCACGGCCAGGAAGTCGACGACGTGGTGGAAGCGGATGCGGTCGTAGAGGTTGCCGAGCGCTCCGCCGAGTATGAGGGCGAGCGCGACGGAGGTGAGCGTGATGGCGCGGCCGGTGCGCCACAGCAGAGCGAAGACGAGCACGGCGGCGAAAACCGAGAACGCAATGAGTCCGATACGCACGGCGTTGGGCGGCCAGCTTTCCATCAGGCTGAAGGCGGCGCCGGTATTGAGCACGTGCGAGAGGTGGAAGACACCGGGGATGACTGGAATGGTGTAACCGGGGCGAATGCGGTGGATGATCCACATTTTGGAGAGGCGATCGGCGACAATGACCAGCGCGGTGATGAGGAAGAGCCATGGGCGGCGGTCTTTTGCCGCGGTGACCGATATGGTTGACTGGGCGGGAGTGGCTTCGATGGGCATGGTAGCTAGAGACATTCTAGTTGTACGTTCTCCGTTGTTCGTTGTCCGTTAGATTGCCGTGGAGGGGTAGGGTGGGAAGGCGACGGCGTCGAGGGCTTCGGCGCAGCGGAGGCAGACGGTGGGGTAGCGGCCGTCAGAGCCGACGTCTGGGACGTAGCGCCAGCAGCGGTCGCATTTGTGTTTGACGGAGCGCTCGACGTTTGCGGTAGGGAGATGCTCTGAATCGTGGGTGAGGATGTCGACTTCCGAGACGTTGAAGAGTTCGGGCAGGGAAGTGGCATATTTCTCGGCCAGATTCTTCTCTGTCTCTCCGATGTAGAGCGTGACGACGGCTTCGAGCGCCTTGCCGATAACCTTCTCGGCGCGGAGGGTTTCGAGTTTCGCGAGGACTTCCGTGCGCTTCTGAAGCAGGTTTTCCCAATCGGCGATCAGCTTTCGGCTTTCAGCGGTCGGTGCGAGGGTTTCGGGAGTGGGGAAGAGTTGCAGGTGAACGCTGCCTGTGGTGTGGGGTAGCGATTGCCAGACTTCGTCGGCGGTGAAGCTGAGGATGGGTGCCGTGAGGCGGGCGAGCGCATCGGTGATCTTGTAGATCGCAGTCTGCGCGCTGCGGCGGGCGACGTAGAGGCGCTCCTGCTCAACGTTGCCGGGCTTGAACTTGACCGGGTAGGTGTAGAGGCGGTCCTTGAGGACGTCGAGGTAGAAGGCCGAGAGCTCTGAGTTACAAAACTCATTCAGCAGGTGGTAGACGCGGTGGAACTCGAAGTCGGCGTAGGCCTTGGTGATCTTGCCGGTCAACTCGGCGGTACGCGCCAGAATGTACTGGTCGATCGGCTGCATCTGGTCGAAAGGAACCGAGTCGGTGGCAGGGTCAAAGTCGTGGGCTTCGCCGGTGGCGGGATCGACTTCGCGCAGACTGCCCAGCAGGAAGCGGAAGGTGTTGCGCAACTTGCGATAGATTTCCTCGGCGAGACGCCGAAGCAGGGGCAGGCTGGCGACGACGTCTTCGCGGAAGTCGACCGACGCGACCCAGAGGCGGACGATTTCCGCGCCGAGCTTGCCGGTGATCTCGTCGGAGATGGTGCTGCCCATGGATTTGGAGAGCGCCTTGCCGTTCTCGTCGATGGTCCACCCGTAGGTGGCGACGGACTTGAACGGCGCGCGGTTGTGCATGCCGATCCCGCAGAGCAGGGAAGACATGAACCAGCCGCGATGCTGGTCGCCCCCTTCGGCATAAAGGTCTGCGCGGGGGTCGATGTTCGCGGGACCGGGGTCTCCGGGAACCTGCATGGTATCGGGGTCGAAGTCGAGGACGGCGTGGGAACTGGAGCCGGACTCGAACCAGACATCGAGGATGTCCATCTCCTTGCGGAATTCCGTGTGGCCACACGCGCAGGCGGTTCCGGGGGGCAGCATCTCTTCCGGCGTGTGGATGTACCAGGCGTCGGCGGATTCGCGCATGAAGAGTGCCACGATCTGCTTGTTAATTTCGGGCGAGCGCAAAGGCTCGCCGCATTTGCGGCAAAGGAAGACGGCGATGGGCACGCCCCAGATGCGCTGGCGCGAGATGCACCAGTCCGGCCGCGTGGTCACCATGTTGGTAATGCGTTCCTGGCCCCAGGCCGGGTCCCAGGTCACGCGCTTGATCTCGTCGAGTGCGCGCTGGCGCAGGGTGCTCTCAGTGCCGTCGGGCGCGGGCATAGGGGTGTCCATGGCGATGAACCACTGTTCTGTGGCGCGGACGATGACAGGGTTGTGGCAGCGCCAGCAGTGCGGGTAAGAATGCTCGAAGCTGGTGGCAGAAAGCAGCGCGCCTTTCTCTTTTAGCAGCTCGAGGATGACCGGGTTGGATTTGAAGACGGTGAGGCCTTCGTAGGGCTGCGCGGTGCCGCCGCCGAAGCGCTCGGTGTGCATCTGGCGGCCGGCGTCGTCGACATACTGCACCTCGGGCAGGCTGTAGCGCTTGCCCGTGGCGAAGTCGTCGACTCCGTGGGCGGGCGCGGTGTGCACAGCCCCGGTGCCCTGGTCGGCGGTGACATAGGTGGCATTGGTGCCGAGAACGGTGCGGTCGAGGAACGGGTGCTGGAAGGTAGTTCCGTCGAGAGCGCTGCCCTTGACGCGGGCCACAACGTCCCGGGCGGTGGCGAGGCCACCCGAAGGCGACATGAGCCGGCAATTCTGGACGACAGACTCAAGCAACTCTTCCGCGACGATGTAGGAGGCATCGGCGGAGTTCAGGACGACGTAGTCGAAGTCGGGATGGAAGGCGACTGCCAGCGATGCGGGCAGAGTCCACGGCGTGGTGGTCCAGATGATGGTGTAGATGTCCTTCTTCCCTGCCAACTCTGGTGCGATCTTTGCGGGGTCGCTGGTGAGTTTGTAGCGCACGTAGATGCTGGGCGAGGTGTGATTCTCGTACTCGACCTCCGCCTCGGCAAGGGCGGTGCAGTCGTGGATGCACCAGGAGACGGGCTTGAGGCCTTTGTAGACGAAGCCGTTCTCGAAGAAGTGGAAGAAGGTCTCGGCGATGCGGGCCTCGTACACCGGGTCCATAGTGGAGTAAGGTTGGGCCCAGCGGCCAAAGCAGCCAAGGCGGATGAACTGCTCGCGCTGCAGGTCAAGATACTTCTGCGCGTACGCGCGGCAGGCGCGGCGGACCGCGACCGGGTCCATCTCCAGCTTCTTCCGCCCGAGTTGCTCGTCGACCTTGATTTCGATGGGCAGGCCGTGGCAATCCCAGCCGGGGACATAAGGGGCGTCGAATCCGGCCATGGTCTTGGTCTTGACGACGAAGTCCTTCAGCGTCTTGTTGAGCGCATGGCCCAGGTGGATAGAGCCGTTGGCGTAAGGCGGGCCATCATGCAGGATGTAGCGGGGCCGGCCGACGGAGGCAGCCCGGATTTGGGCATATAGATCCGAATTCTCCCAGGCGGCAAGACGCAGCGGCTCGTTGATAGGCAGGTTGGCCTTCATCGGGAAGCCTGTCTGCGGGAGGTTCAGGGTGGATTTGAGCGGCTTCACCTGGGTCGTAGGCTCCTTGACGGCTGTCTGCGCGACTGCAGTTCTTGTGTCGGGTGCTTCGGGCATTCGTTCCTCGTGGTGCTGCGTGGTTCCAGGTCTGCGGCGGGTTCGCTAGAGGTTTGTTCCCGGCACACCCGGCGCTAAACCGCTCTGAATCCTGACCAAATGTCTATTGTATCCGGGCGCGTCGGGCAACGGATGAGAACCTGGAAGGGCCGGTCGCAGCTGGATTTTCTCGTTGATTCGCCAGAGAAATGCACCCGAACGCCATCATTTCGACGTAATTGAGGAGAGGCTGTGACACTTTAGCCATTGGAAGCACGTAGATTGAGGATTAGGTTGGGCAGATTAGAGACTTCCGGGGCAGGGATTGCGTCAAAGAAACAGGAGAGTGCCGCGGGCAATTCTTTTGTAGAATGTTTGGTGGGGCCAGGAACCGTGCGCAGCATGGAACAGACCGGCGCCAGACCGGCAAATGCTTCCCGAGATTGGACGCGCACGAGATTCGAGAGAAATGACAGAGCGACCGAGTCCGAGCTCTGCCGCTGAGGCAAACCAACTTGTCTGAATTTGAGATAGTGCCGAAGGATGATCGGGTTAAACAAGGCCCGGTGTTGCATGCTGGGGTTCAGTCTTCGCTGAGCGAGGGCGGAATGATGCTGCACGAAGAGGGCACACTGGCCTCTTTGTGGACAAGTATTCGTGAAGTATTCTTCCCGGTAAAACTGCCTCCCCTGGTTCTGGAGTCGAAGCCGATCCCAGTCGTCGACAAGATGAAGACGAAGCAGGACCCGCGGGCGACTGCTGCGTCCATCGTCATTTACGGTCTGATGATTGGGCTCATCGCATGGGCGGTCAAAGAGCACGTGCCCTTTGTGAAGCACCAGATCATGATGTTGACGCAGGTAACCACCCCGCCACCGATGGCGCCGCAGAAGGATGTGATGGGTGGCGGCGGCGGACAGCGCGGGCCCACTCCGGTAAGCAAGGGACAGCTGCCGAAGTTTGCCAAGGACCAGATCACGCCTCCCAAGGCTCCTCCTCCGGAAGAGCCGAAGATTCGCATGCCGGATCCGACCATCGAAGTGCAGACCGACCTGAAGATGGCGAACAATAACATGCCCAATCTGGGTGATCCGAATTCACCGCTGATGGGGAGTTCCATGGGCAATGGACGCGGCTCGGGAATGGGATCGGGTAACGGGTCGGGACTTGGGCCGGGAACCGGAGGCGGGTTCGGCGGAGGATTGAGGAAGATTGGGGGCGGCGTTTCAGAGCCGATTCTGGTCTATAAGGTTGACCCGGAGTTCTCTGAAGAGGCGCGCAAGGCCAAGTTTATGGGAATCGTGCTGGTAAATCTGGTAGTTGACCAGAACGGCATGCCACAGAATGTGCACCTGCTGCGCGGCGTTGGCATGGGGCTGGACGAGAAGGCGATCGAGGCGGTGAAGCAGTACCGCTTCAAGCCGGCAAGAGAGAACGGCAAGCCGGTTCCTGTGCAGCTGAATGTCGAGGTAAATTTCCAGATTTTTTGAGCAACTTGGCGAGCCAGCAGGTCAGCGAACGGTGGAATAGTCGCGGATTTGCTGGCTTTCTGTGTTTAAGGAAGTATGGGTTGCAGTTGAAGACCCGCGGGGTTGGGGATTTCGTCGAAGGTGAGGTTCTCGGCAGGGCTGCCCGTGCGTTCCTTCCAGGCGAGGAAGAGGCGGCCGTAGCTCTCGGTGAGACAGACTGTTGGGTCGACTCCGAGCCGAGCGAGAGTTTCGTCGATCCAGGCGGGAGGGCCTTCGAGTTCGGCGTAGTCGCCGATGGGAGTTTCGTCGAGCACCAGGTGGCTGCGGGGCGCGGGTACGGCGGCTTCCGATCCGGCAAAGAGCGGCACGGCAAAGTTCGAAGTCATCTGCGACCATTCGGTGCGGAATTTTTCGTAGCGAAAGACGGGCGCGTATCCAAGGTGTTCGAAGATGGCGCCGAGCGCGGGGCCGTCGTCGACGCGCGTCTCGGTTTCCAGGCGGACCTTGTAGCGCGCTGCACCGTCGTCGCCGCCGCTCGATGCCTGGCGCTTGTGGGTTACGGTCCACAGATTGCCGTAGCGGCGCACACGCAGGATTTGCTTCAATTCGCGGAGTGCACGGCCGGGTGTGTCGTAGAGGACGTTTTGCTCGAAGGTTCGGGCAGTGTCGAGTTGGAAGCCGAGGCCGGGAAGACGCGCTTGCAGGCGGGCGAGATCGTGAATGGGAAACTTGAGTTCGATCTCGGCGCTCTGCATGCGAAGAGTATACGGTGGCGAGGCCAGACCGGGGTAGGATGAGGAGCAGGAGGACGCTTGCCATGAGCGAACAGAGTAGGGGCGGTGGCGCGAGCGAGATCCAGCGGGAACCGGTGCGGCCGGTGAAGACCGAACGGCTGAAGCCGGCGGGCATGGAAGGCGCGGCCGGCATGGCGCGCGCGGTTGAGTTGCTGCGGGCCGGCGGGACGGTCGCGTTTCCCACGGAGACCGTGTATGGACTTGGAGCGAATGCTCTGGATGCTGCGGCCGTCGCCAGGATCTTTGCAGCAAAGCAGCGGCCCGGCTGGGACCCGGTGATTGTTCATGTGGAAGGCACCGCGATGCTGAAGCGGGTGGCGGCGGTTCCTCCCGAGTTGCGGGAGCAGGTGCGGGCGCTGATGGACGCGTTCTGGCCAGGGCCGCTAACGCTGCTGCTGCCGCGCACGGCGGAGGTGCCCGATGCGGTGACGGCGGGGCGGCCGCTGGTGGGCGTGCGCATGCCTGCGCATCCGGTGGCGCGGGAGCTGATCCGGATGTCGGATCTTCCGCTGGCGGCACCGAGCGCCAATCGTTTTGGCGCACCCAGCCCGACGACAGCGGCGCACGTGCTGGCCGATCTGAATGGGCGGATCGATGCGGTGCTGGACGGCGGCCCGACGACGGTCGGGGTCGAATCCACCGTGCTGGACCTGGCGGCGCGAGCCATCTATCGGCCCGGAGCGGTGTCGGCGGCGATGATTTCGCGGGTGATTGGCGACGAGGTTGCAGTGGTGACCCATGCCGGAGAAGCGGGACATGGAGAACCCGACGCCGCCCTGGAGGCGTTGCCTTCGCCGGGGATGGGCCTGCGGCACTATGCTCCGCAGGCGCGGCTGGTGCTGGTGGAAAGCCAGCAGCAGATGCTGGACGAGATCGCCAAACACCCTGCGGCTGAGGTTGGCGTGATGCAGCCGGATGACTGGGACCAGGGCGCCGCGGGTATCGTGTTCCGCTGGGGACCGTGGGGCGATGCCGAGACGCTGGCGCGGCTGCTGTACTTCGGGCTGCGCAACCTGGACGAGCGCGGGGCGAAGCTGATTGTGTGCCCGGTTCCGGCGATGAGCGGCGGGCTGGGGGAAGCGCTGCGCGACCGGCTGGAGAAAGCGGCGCGGGCGAAGTAGCGGACGAAGTAAGTTCGATATCCCCCCGGGGGGGGTATATACCCATCTATGTGGTGTTTCTAAGGGGGTTAGCCTTGGACTCTGTACATTTTTTGTGCGCAGGGCGGGGCGGCCGGCGGTCGCAGAGGAGGTCGGCGAGCGGGTCGACTGGAGGAAGACCGAGCGCCATTTGGGCCTGTTGGATGAGGGCGCCGAGGGGGTGGGGGTCGCCGGGCAGGGTCTGGTTAGCGACCTGAAAGGCGAAGGTGAGAAGGCGGGCCGTGCGGCGATCGAGCCGGCCGCTGAGGACTCGGGAGGCCACTTTGGCGAGGGCGCGCTGGATGGAGGCCCGGTCTACGAGGTTGGGCAAGTGGAAGGCGGGGAGTCTTGGCTTTCTCCCGGCTGCCCGGGGGCGCCGGCGGGTGGGATGGTGGTAGAAGCAGAACTGCTCGCCGCGGAGGGCGGGCGAGCCGCAGGGTTGGCCGTTGGCTTTGGCGTGATGGCAGGTGGGACGGGATGCGGACATGACGAGGCTCCTTCGGGTTAAATGCGAAAGGCCCAGCGCGGAGGCTGGGCCTTTCCTCTATTTTCTTACTGTTTTAATTGTACCGAATTGAGCGAAACTCAACTGTAGTTTTGGGGGATTTTCGATTTGGTTTGTTTTGAGGATTGAGGACGGGTTTTGCACAGGTGAAGGGGGTTGACAGGATTTTTTTGGGTCCCCTGTGATTCTGGGGTGGCAAACCCACATCTCAGAGGCGAGATGTGGGGCACCCGGCAGAATCACAGTCCTCAGTTACCGGAGTCGCCGGTGAGGTTGAGGGTGAGGTTGGCGGGGGTGTCGGGGCGGGGAGCGGGGAGCTTTGCGGAAGGTGACATCGCGGACGTGGAGGGGGCGCTGGACGGCTTGGTTGCCTTCGATGAGGTCTTTGATGGTGAGGAGTTGGATGCGGGGGTATTTGTGCCGGCGGCGCGGAGGCCGGGCGAGTGTAGAAGCCGGCTTCGGCGGCTTCGCGGCGCATCTCGCGGGTGGGTTTGGCGAAGGAGATGTAGACACCGAGAAAATCTCCTGCAAGGTGGTGTGCGTCCGCCGTTCGAGAGCAAATTGTGTGTGAGGGGAAATGCAATCCGGAGGCGTGACGACATGAAGAAACTGGGAACGGCTCTGTTGTTATTGCTCTCTTTCGCCTTAGCGACCCCGGCTCAGCTGCCGACCGGCAGCGCGGGGGCGGCTCCCACGTCCGTGGCCAGCGCCGCCGCTCCACCTAATCCTGAGCCAATCGTCACACAATTCAAGAAGACGGTTGTTCTTGTAGAGACGGACTGTGTTGTCCCAGACGGCGCGGGAGCGACGAAGATAGTCCTGACTCGGAACCGGTTTTCTAGTGATGCATCATGATGCGAGATTTCCCGCTGTCCAGGGGTCTGACTATCTTGTTACAAACCGTCATGTGGCTATGCCTGGGATTGAGGACCATGCTCCCTGCCAAGTGTTGGATCAAAAGGTCCGGTTGAACCTGAAGAATGCCGCCCCCGACGGTTCTTATTCGGAGGTATCGTCGGGCGGGCCGGGAGTTCATTGGGTTTACCCATCTGACCCCGCTATCGACTTGGCAGTTACGCCTATAGGTTTAGACTTTTCGAAATACTCACAACTGGCCTTTCCTTCGGCGCTCTTCCTTACAACTGACCAAGCAAAACAGAATCGCCTGGTCGAGGGCGATTCGGTTCTGTTCACCGGAATATTCGTTCAATTCATCGGGCAGGTGAAGTCGGAGCCAATCGTACGCGAAGGCAAGATCGCTATGATCCCAGACGAGGAGGTTCCGACGACGCTTCGCGTACTGGGCAATGTCTATCTTGTCGACGCGCATGTATTTGGCGGGAACAGCGGCTCGCCCATGCTCGTCAATTTGGGTGGGCAGCGGGACAACGGACTTATGGCAGGCTTCGATTATCACTTGCTCGGGCTTATCAGTGGCTACGTCCAAGAGACGTCGGATTTCAAGCTTCAGGCAGTTGCCTCCTACGCTGGCACTGTGATCGCCAACAGTGGCGTCGCGATGGTGGTACCTGCGCAACAGATTCTTGATCTGCTGGATTGCGACGCGCTGAAGGCGATTCGACAGCAGCAGTTCTCGGCATTGCCCGCGCCCACTCCTCCTCCAAATCCCACTACCGCGCCCGCCCATCGGTAGAACTCTTGTGGCGTTGGACTGGTCAATGTTGCAGTAGCGGGGTGCGATGCACTGGGCGGCGGTGCGCGACGCGGACGGTCGGCGGCGTGGGCGAATGCAATTCAGTCGTTGCGCGCTACGCGCTTCACTCCGGCCTTCGGCAGAGCGGTGCGGGTCTGCGACCGGCTTTCTACGGCACGGCTGAAGCCGTGCCCTTAAGCGAGACATGGCAGCGGGAGACTTGAGCTGCGCGATTTTCGCGGCTGATTCACGCGGCCTGGCTGGCGGTGGGGTCGCAGTGGAGGTAGATGGAGCCGGTGTCTCTGAGGACGCGGCGGAGTTCGATGAGGCGCGGGGCCATCATGGCGAGGTAGGCGAGCATGTCGGTGCCGCCGAGGAGGGTGTGGAAGGCGCGCATGGCTTCGGCGACGCGGCCACCGGCTTCGACGACTTCTTCGTAGGCGCGGGAGGCTTCCTGGTTCCACTCCCAGGTGTCCTTGAAGGCGGTGATCTGGGAGGCGGAGCGGGCGCCGTCCTTTTCCGCGAAGAGGACGTTGTAATCCTGGCGGGAGTTGAAGGGCGGGTCGAGGTAGATGAGGTCGACGGAGGCGGAGGGGATGTAGTCGCGGAGGACGGCGAGGTTGTCGCCGTAGTAGAGGGTGTTCTTCGGGGCGGAAGGCTCGGCGTGCATTGTGGATGAGGGTAGCATGCGGGGTGAGGCGCGGGGAGTGGAAGAAGGCATACCCCCGGGGAGCCTGGAGGGGGTGACTGGCGTGGATTCGCCCTGAGAGCAGCATGAGATTGCGCGCGGCGGGACGGGATGGGTTTCGGTCGAGAGGATAGGCCGCGCGCGGGGGTCGGGGTGGTCCTACCTGGGCCTGCGCTCCCGGCGAACAAGTTCGCCGGAAGCTCCGACCCAGGCTGGTATATTGCGCGCCTTCAGCGCGCGGAGCCGTGGCAGCGCAAGGCGGCCGGCGGTTTACATCCCACCCTTTCCGCAAAGGCGCGGAAAGGATGGGGGCACCCGGGCTTTTGGGGGGTCAGAGTGGGGCGCAAGGCACCCGGGCCCAGCGGAACCTGGGTGGCTGGCGTGGATTCGCCCTGAGAGCAGCATGAGATTGCGCGCGGCGGGACGGGATGGGTTTCGGTCGAGAGGATAGGCCGCGCGCGGGGGTCGGGGTGGTCCTACCTGGGCCTGCGCTCCCGGCGAACAAGTTCGCCGGAAGCTCCGACCCAGGCTGGTATATTGCGCGCCTTCAGCGCGCGGAGCCGTGGCAGCACAAGGCGGCCGGCGGTTTACATCCCACCCTTTCCGCAAAGGCGCGGAAAGGATGGGGCACCCGGGCTTTTGGGGGGTCAGAGTGGGGCGCAAGGCACCCGGGCCCAGCGGAACCTGGGTGGCTGGCGTGGATTCGCCCTGAGAGCAGCATGAGATTGCGCGCGGCGGGACGGGATGGGTTTCGGTCGAGAGGATAGGCCGCGCGCGGGGGTCGGGGTGGTCCTACCTGGGCCTGCGCTCCCGGCGAACAAGTTCGCCGGAAGCTCCGACCCAGGCTGGTATATTGCGCGCCTTCAGCGCGCGGAGCCGTGGCAGCACAAGGCGGCCGGCGGTTTACATCCCACCCTTTCCGCAAAGGCGCGGAAAGGATGGGGCACCCGGGCTTTTGGGGGGTCAGAGTGGGGCAAGGCACCGGGCCCAGCGGAACCTGGGTGGCTGGCGTGGATTCGCCCTGAGAGGAGCATGAGATTGCGCGCGGCGGGACGGGATGGGTTTCGGTCGAGAGGATAGGCCGCGCGCGGGGGTCGGGGTGGTCCTACCTGGGCCTGCGCTCCCGGCGAACAAGTTCGCCGGAAGCTCCGACCCAGGCTGGTATATTGCGCGCCTTCAGCGCGCGGAGCCGTGGCAGCACAAGGCGGCCGGCGGTTTACATCCCACCCTTTCCGCAAAGGCGCGGAAAGGATGGGGCACCCGGGCTTTTGGGGGGTCAGAGTGGGGCGCAAGGCACCCGGGCCCAGCGGAACCTGGGTGGCTGGCGTGGATTCGCCCTGGGAGGAGCATGAGATTGCGCGCGGCGGGACGGGATGGGTTTCGGTCGAGAGGATAGGCCGCGCGCGGGGGTCGGGGTGGTCCTACCTGGGCCTGCGCTCCCGGCGAACAAGTTCGCCGGAAGCTCCGACCCAGGCTGGTATAGCGCGCGCCTTCAGCGCGCGGAGCCGTGGCAGCACAAGGCGGCCGGCGGTTTACATCCCACCCTTTCCGCAAAGGCGCGGAAAGGATGGGGCACCCGGGCTTTTGGGGGGTCAGAGTGGGGCGCAAGGCACCCGGGCCCAGCGGAACCTGGGTGGCTGGCGTGGATTCGCCCTGAGAGCAGCATGAGATTGCGCGCGGCGGGACGGGATGGGTTTCGGTCGAGAGGATAGGCCGCGCGCGGGGGTCGGGGTGGTCCTACCTGGGCCTGCGCTCCCGGCGAACAAGTTCGCCGGAAGCTCCGACCCAGGCTGGTATAGCGCGCGCCTTCAGCGCGCGGAGCCGTGGCAGCACAAGGCGGCCGGCGGTTTACATCCCACCCTTTCCGCAAAGGCGCGGAAAGGATGGGGCACCCGGGCTTTTGGGGGGTCAGAGTGGGGCGCAAGGCACCCGGGCCCAGCGGAACCTGGGTGGCTGGCGTGGATTCGCCCTGAGAGCAGCATGAGATTGCGCGCGGCGGGGGAGGAGCATGAGATTGCGCGCGGCGGGACGGGATGGGTTTCGGTCGAGAGGATAGGCCGCGCGCGGGGGTCGGGGTGGTCCTACCTGGGCCTGCGCTCCCGGCGAACAAGTTCGCCAGAAGCTCCGACCCAGGCTGGTATATTGCGCGCCTTCAGCGCGCGGAGCCGTGGCAGCACAAGGCGGCCGGCGGTTTACATCCCACCCTTTCCGCAAAGGCGCGGAAAGGATGGGGCACCCGGGCTTTTGGGGTGGTCCTTCCCACATCTCAGAAGCGAGATGTGGGGCACCCGCTTTCGTGGAGGCTCGTTAAGAAGTGGGCCACCGGCCAAAATGAGAAACAAAAGCGGTGCGGGCGGGTTACATTCCCACCCTTTCCGCAAGGGCGCGGAAAGGATGGGGCACCCGGCGTACTGCGGGCTAAAGTCCGCTGCTGATCCGGTACGGCGGATTTGTGGCACGCGTGAACGCGTGCCCTTCCGGGATGGCGGCCCGGTTGCGGCGGGGCTAGGGCTGGGTGGTGAGCTGGGCGGCGAAGGCGTCGAGGGAGAGAGAACGGAGGAGGTTGCGGCGGAGGCCGGACTGGACCTGGTCGAGGGCATGGCTGGCGCGCTCGACCCAGCTAAAGGGCAGGGCGGCGGCGAGGCGCTCGAGTTCGGGGCGGAGGTCGATGTTGCGGAGGAGTTCGGGGGTGCCGGCGTCGAGGAGCAGGAGGTCTTCGAGCAGGAGCGAGAGGGCGCGGAGGAGCGCGGTGGTTTTCTGCTGGCCGTCGGCGCCGGCGCGGTAGGTTTCGGTCATTTTGAAGAGGGCGGTGTGGTCGGGTTCGTTCGACCCCACTCGTGACGATGATGCTGTCGCGAATGGGGCACCCGCACCCGCGGCGTTGTGGAGGAAGATGAGGGCGTCGGCGCGGGCGGCGGTGTAGGTTTCGAGGTCGAAGGAGAGCGCGCGGCCGGCGGCGCCCTGGGAGAGGCGGGCGATCAAGGCGCGCTGTTTGGGCGAGACTTCGGGATCCGGACGGCGGTAGGCGAGGAGGGACTCGATCTCTTCGACGGGCAAGGCGCCGAGGCGGACGGTGGCGCAGCGGGAGCGGATGGTGGGGAGGAGTTCGCCGGGGTTCTCGGCGAGGATGACGATGTTGACGGTGTCGGGCGGCTCTTCCAGGATTTTGAGGAGGGAGTTGGCGGCTTCCTTCATCATGTTGGCGGCGGTGAGGATGAAGACGCGGCGAGGCGCCTCCGCGGGGAGGTAGTGGGCCTGCTGGATGAGGGTACGGATCTGGCCGAGCTTGATGAGGAGCTGGGGCGGGTCGGGCGGCAGGATGAGGACGTCGGGATGCGGCTGGATGAGGACGCGGGTGTCCTTCTTGTCGGTTTCGCGGAGTTCCTCGCGGGCGGCGACGGCGGCGGCGACCTGGGCTTCGAGATCCACGGCGGAGGCGATGCGGGTGCAGTTGGCGCAGTGGCCGCAGAAGCCGGCAAGGGTCTGGCCGTCGGACCACAGGTCGCGCGGCTGGCGCTCGCACTGGAGGGCCATGGTGAGCATGAGGGCGAGGGTGTATTTGCCCGCGCCAGAGGGCCCGGCGAGGATGAGCGAGTGGGGAAGGCGGCCGGCGGCAATGGCGGTACGGAGCGACTCGACGGTGGAGGTGTTGCCGATGAAGTCGTTGAAATCGGCAGGGAGGGTTGGCAGTGTGGTCACGATAGTCCTGGATGGTCCTTATGGTGATGATACGACCCACGACCGCGAGGGGCCGGAGGGGTGGTGAAAATGGTTCAGGGCTGCGCTGCCGTGCGGGGAGCCGGTCGGCTGCGGGCGGGAGGACTCGTCGAATCAGCGGGAGGTGATTGCGGGGCCAGGCATTTGGTATTCTTGTGGCGAGCGTTCCCCAATTAATGGAAGTGCTTATGATTATCGGTAGGTGAATGTAAGTGCGAGTGGCGGCATTCTTGGGAATCCATGCCTTCCTAGTTTGGCTACTGATTTGCTTAAGTCCGGTACTAGCTTAGCTATTTGAGAACCAAGCGATCCAAGTTGCGAAACTGGTGCAGTTCGCTCCAACGAGTATGAGAAACGCCTTCCAGACGCGAATTCTCGCCGTCGCGCTTGCGCTTGCGACGCTGGGTGTGTGTGTGCTGGCGGGTTTCAACCTGTCGCAGGAGCTGAACACCGAGTTTCCGACCGATGGTGTGGTATGGGTTGAGGCGCAGGGCGGGCTGCGTGCGGAGCGGGTTCCGGCGGATTCGCCCGCGGGGCGTGCGGGGGTTCGGACGGGGGACATTCTGGAGTCGGTGGACGGGCTGTCGACGCCGCGCATTGCGCCGCTGGAACGGGAGATGAGCCGGGTGGGAGTGTGGTCGCCCGTCACTTATTCGGTGCTGCGTCCGGTTGCCGGCGTGCCGGCACTGAATCAGAGCGCGAAGCTGGATATCAAGGTCTACCCTGAACCGGAGGACCGCAGTACGGAGTGGGGTTCGCGGCTGATCGCGCTGGTTTATCTGCTGATCGGGCTGTATGTGTTGTTTCGCCGCTGGACGGCGCCGAAGTCCACCCACTTCTTTGTCTTCTGCCTGGTCTCGTTTGTGCTGTATGCGTTCAAGATGACAGGGCAGCCGGGGCTGTTCGATCAGGCAATCTACTGGGGCAACCTGGTGGCGAGCATGCTGCAGCCGGCACTGTTCCTGCACTTCGCCATCAGCTTCTCAGACACTGGCGACGACGCGGTGGAGGAACGGATTCCGATGCGGCTGCGCCGGCGCATTCTGGCGGTGCTGCTGTATGTGCCGGGAGCATTTCTGGTCGGGCTGCAGGTGTGGGCGATCCTGAATTGGTCGGCGACGGAGTTGCTGAGCCACCGGCTGGACCAGATCGGCGTGGGCTACATGGCGTTGTACTACGCGGTGGCTGCGGTGGTCTTCCACTCGCGGTACGTCCGAGCGTCGGCCCCGCTGGAACGGCAGCAGTTGAAGTGGCTGACCCGGGGAACTCTGCTGGCCGTCGGGCCGTTCACGGTGTATGCGCTGCTGTATCTTTGCGGGCTGCCGGTACCGGGGATGCTGGCCAAGGTGGTGCTGCTGTCGCTGGTGCTGCTGCCGCTGACGTTCAGCTGGGCGATTGTGCGCTACCGGCTGATGGATGTGGACCTGATCTTCAAGCGCGGCGTGACCTACACGCTGGTGACGGCGGCGCTGGCGGGACTTTACTTCGGGGCGGTCGGTATTGCGTCCGAGGTGATTCATACAAGGTACCCGGGATTCGGGGTGTGGGGCCCGATTGTTGCGATCATGGTGGTGGGGCTGTCGTTTGATCCTCTGAAGCGGATGATCCAGGCGCGGGTGGATCGCGTGTTCGATCAGAAGAGCTTCGATTACCGGGAGACGCTGATCAACTTTGGCCGCAGCCTGAACTCGCAGACCGACCTGCGTGCGCTGGTGGACTCGATTGTGGAGCGGCTGCCGCAGACGCTGCTGGTGACGCGGGTGGCGGTGTTTCTGGCGGCTGAGCCTGGCGGCTCCGGCGCGGCGAATGGCGAGCGCACGTTCGAGCTGGCTGCCTCGCATGGGCTGACCAACCTGGCGGCGGCGGACCTGAGTACGCTGGACGTGCGGTTCCTCGATTTCGACCGCAAGGGTTCGAATGACCATATTTTCCTGGAGAATCCGCAACAGGTGCTGCGTCTGCCCAACGCCCAGCAGCGGAGCGCGAGCCTGCTGGACCTGAACTACTACCTGCCCTGCCGCGTGGCGAACCGGGAGGGCGGCGGAACGCGCACGGTTGCGATTCTGGGCCTGGGGCGTACCGATGTTGGCGATTTTCTGTCCAGCGAGGATATGGAGGTGCTGGGATCGCTGGCGGGATACATTGGCATTGCGATTCAGAATGCGCAACTCTACCGGCGGCTGGAACAGAAGATCGGCGAGTTCGAGCAGTTGAAGGAGTTCAACGAGAACATTGTCGAGAGCGTGCACATCGGCATCTTCGCGGTCGATCTGGAGGACCGGATCGAGAGCTGGAACTCGCAGATGGAGGTGATGTACGCGAAGTCGCGGGCGGAGGCGCTGCGCCAGCCGCTGGCGACGATCTTCCCGGCGGAGTTTATGGCCCACTTCGACAGCGTGCGCGGGGAGCAGGGGACGCACACGTTCTACAAGATGCGGCTGGCACTGCCGACCGGCGAGTCGCGGGTGGCGAATATTGCGATTGCCCCGCTGCTGACGCGCGATTTCACGGTGGTGGGGCGGATCATCCTGGTGGATGACATTACCGACCGCATCGAACTGGAGGCGCAACTGACGCAGGCGGAGAAGCTTTCGTCGATCGGACTGCTGGCGGCGGGCGTTGCGCACGAGGTAAATACGCCGCTGGCGGTGATCAGCAGCTATACGCAGATGCTGGCCAAGCAGATGCGCCCCTTGATGGAAGAGAACGCGCGGCTGGCGCCGGTGCTGGAGAAGATCACGCAGCAGGCGTTTCGCGCGTCGGAGATTGTGAATGGGCTGCTGAATTTCTCGCGGACGGGAGGCACGGAGTTTGCTTCGGTCGACCTGAACCGGCTGCTGCACGATACCGTGACGCTGCTGGACCACCAGTTCAAGACCAACCAGATTGTGGTGGAGACGCAGCTGGATGCGCAATCTGCCACACATCCTGGGGAGCGAGGGCAAGCTGCAGCAGGTGGTGTTGAATCTGCTGCTGAACGCGCGCGATGCGATGCATGGCTTGCCGGGCGCACGGATACGAATCGCCACGGAGCAGAAGGCGGGGCGCGTCGCAGTGGTGGTGCAGGACTTTGGCGCGGGCATCGAGCCGGAGCATCTGCATCGCATCTTCGACCCGTTTTTCACCACCAAGACGAAGCCGCGCGCGGGCGGCCACAAGGGCACCGGGCTGGGGCTTGCGGTGAGCTACGGCATTATGCAGGAGCATGGAGGCAAGCTGCAGGTGGAAAGCGAATTGGGTGTGGGTACCACGTTCCGGCTGGAGTTTCCGCCGGCTGCGGCGCTGGGCGCGGTGCGGACAGCGAGTGTTCTGCCAGCGGCGGCGAAAGAGGATGCGGCACCTCGCGATGCCGGGAGCGAGGTCCATGTCTAGATCGGCATCCGTTCGTCGAAGGTGTATGTCGGGCCTTCAGCCCTTGGTTCTACTACCCTGGCCCAACCTAGGCCTTGCGGCCCAGGCTGGTATATGTCGGGCCTTGGAAATAGAAATGTTAATGACTCAGGACACTAGACCATATCGACAAACAGCGATTGCCAGGGATGCGGTGTTCCTTGTGATTTTAGCGCGGTCCTTCAGCCCGCAGGTGGTTTGGGTCAGCAACCCTGGGGCGTTGCCCCAGGCTAAGATAGCACGCGCCTTCAGCGCGATTTTGTCGGTTAGCAGCGTACCTCGGGATCCTATGTCGCTACAGCCTAGATCGATGTTGAGAGTTGCGGTGCGGACCGGGAGGAATGGTTGCATGTGGAGTTGGAAGAGGGCCTATGCCTGAAGCAACAATTCCCGTTAGTTCCGAAGTAACTGCATCGCGACCGGCCGGATCGGATGCGCGCGTGGTGGGTGCGCCGAGCGTGCTGATCATCGACGACGAGGCGGCGATCCGCGAATCGCTGGAAGCGCTGCTGACGATGGAAGGCTTCCAGGTTTCGCTGGCGACAGACGGCCCGTCCGGGCTGGAGCACCTGGCGCACAGCGCGTTCGACCTGCTGCTGCTGGACCTGGCGCTGCCAGGCGAGAGCGGCATCGATCTGCTGCCGCGCATCCTGGATATGCAGCCGGACCTGCCGGTGATCATGATTACGGCGTTTGGCACGGTCGCGAATGTGGTGGACGCGATCCGCGCAGGCGCGGAGAACTTTGTCCAGAAGCCGTGGGACAACGAGAAGCTGCTGGCGGATATTCGCGCCGCCATTGGGCGGCACCGCGCCGAAGAAGAAGTAGTGCAGTTGAAACGAGCACTGAAACAGCGCTACAACTTCGAGAACATTGTAGGCAAGAGCGAGCCGATGCTGCGCCTGTTCGACCTGGTGACGCAGGTGGCGCCGAGCCGCTCCACCGTGCTGGTGCAGGGCGAGAGCGGCACGGGCAAAGAGTTGATCGCCAAGGCGCTGCACGCCAACTCGCCGCGGCGGGACAAGCCATTTGTCCCGGTGAACACGGGCGCGGTGCCGTCGGACCTGCTGGAGTCGACGCTGTTCGGACACGTGAAGGGCGCGTTTACGTCGGCCATCGCGGCGAAGAAGGGTTTGTTTGAGATTGCCAATGGGGGCACGCTGTTCCTGGACGAGATTGGGACCATGGGGCAGGACATGCAGGCCAAGATACTGCGCGTGCTGCAGGACCGGCGCTTTATGCACCTGGGCGGGACGCAGGAGATCCAGGTGGACGTGCGCATTATCGCGGCCACCAACGTGGACCTGAATGAAGCGGTCCGGGAAGGCCGCTTTCGGGAAGACCTGCTGTACCGATTGAATGTGATCTGCCTGGAACTGCCCCCGCTGCGGGCGCGGCGGCAGGATATTCCGCTGCTGGCTGCGCACTTCCTGAAGCTGTATGCGGACGAAAACGATGTGCCGGTGCCCATGCTTTCGGCGGAGGCGATGCGCATCCTGATGGACTACGAGTGGCCGGGCAACGTGCGCGAACTGGAAAATGCGATGGAGCGCGGCGTGGTGCTGGCGACGACCAGAACGATTACGCCGGACCTGTTGCCTGGAGCGCTGACGGGAAACACCTACTCGGCGAACCTGCTGGACCACCGGCCGGATGCGAGCCTGTTCGACCTGATGGAGGAGATCGAGCGGCGGATTATCGCGGACCGGCTTGAGCGCTGCCACTGGAACCAGACCGAGGCGGCGGAGTACTTCAAGATTCCGCTGAGCACGCTGAACCAGAAGATCAAGCGGCTGAACGTGGAGATCAAGAAGCGGAGCAGGGACTAGGCTTTCCCTATCCACATTTTGAGCGGGCCTTCAGCCCTCGGGTTTCGTGGGGGTCCGGTACCTGGGGCGTTGCCCCAGGCTAAGATGGCGGCGCGCCGTTGGCGCTTGGCGACGGGCACGGTTGGGCATGTCTCCCGGTCGGCG
This sequence comes from uncultured Acidobacteriaceae bacterium, assembly GCA_963764735.1. Classification (GTDB taxonomy): domain Bacteria; phylum Acidobacteriota; class Terriglobia; order Terriglobales; family Acidobacteriaceae; genus Edaphobacter. The sequence goes on along the minus strand of CAVXTS010000002.1, from coordinate 545,085 downwards.
AGAAACTCATTCGTGGCGTAGGTTATTTGGGGAACTCGGCGATCGCCGCCGCTGCGCTGGCGGCGGCGTTGAATGCGGGGTTTTTGGCAGCGCTGATGAGGTTGGCGAAGAGGCGGTAGGCGCCGGGGACGCCTTCGGGGAGCTGGCGGTAGAGGGCGAGGCCGAGGTAGATCCAGGCGCCGCGGCCGGTGCGGGCGACGAGCAGGCCGCCGAGTTGGGGCTGCTGACCGGCGTCGTGGGTTTCCAGCAGCGGCGTGTAGTGAGGGTCCCAGGTGGCCATGAAGCCGTGGCCGCGCTCTTCGACCCAGTGGTCGAAGTCGGCGGTGGTGATGCGGTTGGGCCAGGTGAGGAGCGGGTTGTCGGGCGCGAGGATGCGGACCGGGGCGTCCTCTTCGACGACCTTTTCGCCGCCGCCAAGATCGAGTGGGTAAGGGCCTGTGCCTTGCGGTAGGCGATTGGTGCTGTATTGAGCTATCACCACGCCGCCGCTGGCGGCGTATTGGTTGAGGGCGGCGTTGGCGGCGGCGAGCTCGCGATGCTCGTAGGCGCGCACGCCGAGGATGACGGCGTCATAGGGCTTGAGGGTTTCGGGGGTGAGGCCGGCGGTAGTGAGGACGTGAGGGTGAACGCCGAGTTGGTCGAGGGCGGAGGGGACGTCATCGCCGGTGCCGGGGATGTAGGCGATGTTGAGGTTGGGGGCGGTGGTTACGTCGACGGGGACGACGCGCGCTCTGGCGGGAGTGTAGTAGTTCGTATATGGGATTCCGGCATATCCGACCGCACGGAATCCTTCCGTGTAGGTCTTGCCGTCCACCGTTGTTGCGGATTCGGGAATGATCACAGTTTTGGTCGGCGAATGTTTGATGGTGATCAGGTCAAACGACCAAGTCAATTCATTTGGAGGATTTGACTGCGGATCGGGGTGAACATCCCATCCTGCCGGTACCTCGATCTTGAGATTCGCGCTCGGCATTTGAGGAACAACATTTTCGCCAAGCAGAAAACTAGTCTGGGAAAGAGGCAAGACCTTTACGTATGAAGATAGCGTGACGCTATACGCCGGCACGATGCTAACCGGTTGTGGTCCATGATGCACGGCAGTTCGCAATTCGAGCGTGACCCCACGGTATTTGATGTCGGCAGTTGCGACCAGGGCTGGCGGTGTCTGAGGAGCGTCCCGGAGCGATAAGTCATGGAGTTGATAGACGGGCTGCTCAATGTCCGTTCTAAAGAAAAACGGGCGCGTTGCTGGCTGAAGAAGATCGGGTCCAACCTGCCAGGTACGCTCGGACGGTTTGCCCGGAGAAGGAAGTTGAATGTTTCCTTGGCTATGGCCTTCGCCCATGCCGGTCATTCCTGCGCTGACTAAACCTAACGAAACGTCATCTATAGGCTCGGCTGATGCTTTGGCGAGTTGCGTGGTAACGACCGTTTTGGAATTGAGTGTGATATCCGATGCCGGAGCCGTGGCATCGAGTGAGAGACCCAGCGCGAGGACGAGGGCGTTGTTGAGCTGGACGCGCTTGATGTGGAGTTCGTGGAGGAGGTTGTAGGTTTCGGCGGGTGGGAGGTCGTTGATGCTTACGTTTCCGAGTTCGCGAAGGAAGCTGTCGAGGCCGCTGAGGGCGGTGCGCAGGGGTGGGGCGGTGAGTTCGGGCTTGGCGGGATCGAAGAGGCGCTGGGCTTCGGCGATTTGCTGGTCGATCTTTTCGAGCAGCGGGCGGAATTTGTCGGAGACTTCGGGGGCGAGGGTGGCGATGCCGGGGAGGGTGGTGTCGATGCCGTCGAAGAAGCCGGATTCGAGGCCGGAGTCGTCGCCGTCGGGCTGGTTGAGGGCGGAGCCGTAGCGGTGGTAGCTGACGTCGGCGCGGCCTCCGGGGCCACCGAAGCCGCCGCCACCGCCGCCGATCTGGCTCTTCTGCAGGGCGCGACCGGTGCGGCCGAGTTGCGCGTAGGACTGGCCGCCGAGGAGGGGATCGGTATCGCCTTCGGGGACGACGACGTTGGCCTTGGGAACGGTAGTAGTAACTTTTCCGGTTACATAATTCTCGAAGCGGGCGGGGACGTACTGGCTGGTGGCGTAGTCGTACATGCCCTGGGCGTCGATGCGGCCGAAGGGTGAGCGGGCGTAGACCTTGAGCGGCTGCCAGGGCTGGAGGCCGGCGGCGATCTGGTCGGGGAAGACGCTGGGGTCGCCGGCGGCTTTGAAGGCTTCCTGGGCGATCTGGCCGGCGACCTGGTGCTGGCCGTGGCCGTCGGAGGCTTCGCCGATGAAGACGCTGGCGATGACGAGCGGCCGGTACAGACGGATGGCGCGGACGACATCGTAGAGGACGCGGTCGTGACCCCATTTGGCGAAGGACTCCTCCTTGGTTTTGGAGAAGCCGAAGTCGACCTCGGTGCCGAAGAACTGGTCGACGTCCATGTAGCGGTCGGCGGCGAGAAGTTCCTGAGTGCGGATGAGGCCGAGGGCGTCGTCGAAGTCGGCGGACATGAGGTTCTGGCCGCCTTCGCCGCGATTGAGGGTCATGGTGGCGACGCGCGCGCCCTGGCCGCGGGAGAGGTAGGTGAGCGCGCCGTTGTCCTCGTCGTCGGGGTGGGCGACGATGAGCATGAAGGAGGCGCGGGTGCGGAGTTTGCGGAGAAGCTGCTCGAGCGCGGGCGCGCCGTGGTTGAGGGGCAGCGTGTCCGCGAGATCGGGGGCGGAGACGCGCTCGCCGGCGAGGTTGGCGGGGTCCTGCTGCGGCGTGAGCTGTGCGGCAAGCGGAAGGGCCGCCGCGAGGGACAGCGAAGCGCAGGCGAAAGCGCGGCAAAGGTGGGTTGTTGTCAATGCAAAGGCTCGATTCATGCAGTTAAGAGGTGAAGCCATGAACTACAGAGATTCTGAGCCTGCAGCTCAGAATGACGATGCAAAAAAGTTTGCGATGACGATCCAAAAAGCTGCGGTGGCCGCTCAAAGACAACTACAGGGATTCTTCGCTTCGCTCAGAATGACAAACTTAGAAAACCGCTCAGAATGACAAACTTAGAAAACCGCTCAGAATGACAAACTTAGAAAACCGCTCAGAATGACAGACCGAAATTGGCGCGGGGCATTTCTAACGATAACGCATCAGTGGGCTGCGATTCCATTCCAGTGGAAGGCTAGGCCGGCCTGGGCGAGGATCGGTGAGCCGAGGGTGAGGATGGGAGTGCGGGCAACATCGGGGCGCTGATTGAGCAGGTTGTCGAGGATGACGGAGGCGGTCCAGCGGGAGCCGAAGTCATGGCGCGCGGAGAGATCGAGTTGGAAGAAGCTGTTGAGGAGGTAGGTGTTGGCGCTGTCGTCCCAGGCGTGGCCGCTGGCGCGGGCGGCGAGAGTGAGTTCGCCGAGGCTGACGCGTTCGGCACGGAGTTGAGCGGTGAAGCTCTGGCGCGGGACTTCGGGGATCCAGTTGCCGACCAGCGAGGGCTGCGCGGAAAACTGGGTGACAACAGCATGGGAGTACTGGTAGCCAAGGGTTGCGGAGATGGCTTTGCGCGGTGCGATGTCGAGGTGCAGCTCTGTGCCCTGGCTGACGATCTGGCCGAGGTTTTCGCGCTTGTCGAGGATGGAGGCTGGGGTACTGGAGATGAGGACGGCGGAGACGGGGCGATTGATCTCGGTCCAGAACCAGGTGCCGGAGAGCGCGATGAGGTTGGCGGGCGAGGCGTAGGTTGCGCCAATCTCCCAGCCGGTGGCGCGTTCGGAGAGGAGTTGCGAGTTGGCCTGGGTGGTTTCCTGCCCGACCTGCCCGGTGCGGTAGAGCTCATTCATGGTGGGTGAGCGGAAGGCGCGGAAGACGGACGCGTGGATAGATGCCGCGGAGGCGATCTGACGGACGATGCCGAGCCGGGGGCTGGCGATGAATTCGCTGCGGTTGGGCGTGGAGGTGGTTTGAGTGGAAGGACCGGTGATGCCGATGATTTGCGTATCGAAGTTGGAGACGGAGTCGAGACGCAGCGAGAGCGCGGCGGAGGTGTTGCGGAAAAGGCCGGTGCGGCCGCTGGCAAGCGCTTCGCCGAAGCCTCCGAGGAAGCGCTGGCGGGAGGTGGTGTCGGTGGTGGGGCCGGCGGTGAAGGAGAGTTCGTTGTCGGTGGCGCGGATGTCGCGCACATCTGCGCCGACGACCAGGGCGATGGGCGAGAGGGCGAAGGTTGCGTCGGTGGAGGCGCCGAGTTCCTGGGTGCGGACGTGTTGGAGCTTGGTGAGGATCTCGACGGTGCGGGGCGTGTTGATGGAGGAAAAGCTTTGGCGGTAGCCCTCGTCGCTGCCGAAGAGGCGGACGCGGCCGGTGGCGAGTGAGCCTGCGGCCCAGTCGTCGCCGCCGATGTAGCGCCACAGGCGGGTGGCGTTGGTCTGGATGGGAGTGCCGTTGCTGCGTGCCTCGTTCAGCATGTTGCCGATCAGGAAGGCGCGGTTGGGGCTTGCGCTGCGGCTTCCGCCTCCGAAGCTGCGGTCGGTTTCGGAGCGCGCGGCCTGGTAATGCACGTTGGCGGGGACGTCGACCGGGCCGGCGAGCGAGGGAGCGGTGGGGATGTAGCCCGCAGTGCGAAAGGAATCGGCGGCGAGGAGTTGGCGCCATTGCGCGTTGCCGAGGTCGCCTCGTGCGTCAATGGAGGAGGTCGACTGGCCACCGCCGAGGGCGCTGAGGTCGAAGCGGCGGGTGGTGGGGCGCGCGGGGACGACGTCGATGACGCCGCCTAGCGCGCTTGAGCCGTAGAGGTCGGAGCCGCCGCCGCTGGCGATGGTGACGGCGTCTACCGCCTCCGCGGGGAGCTCGTCCCAGTGAATCCATCCGCCGAAGGGATCGTTCATGGGGACGTTTTCCTGGAGCACGAGGGTGCGGCTGGCGGCCGTGGAGCCGAGGCCGCGCAGGGATATGCCCTGGCTGGTTGGGTTCTGGACGCGCGAACTGGAGCGGCGGAAGAGTTCGAAGCCGGCCTGCTGGCGGAGCTTGTCGTCGAGCGCGATGGCGGGGTAGTTGTCGAGGTCGCCGGCGCTGAGCGCGTAGATGGTGTTTGCTGTTGCGGGCATGTCGATGGAGGAGCGGGTGGCTGTCACGGTGATCTGCTGACTTACGGCGGAGGGATGGAGGATGAGGGTGATCTCGCCAGCGGCGGCCGACGCAGAAATCTGCAGCGGGGCTGATTCCATCGAGTGAGTGGCTGCGTGGACGGTGAGGGTGCCGGTGGCCGCCGGATAGTCCAGGGCAAAATGGCCCGCGGCGTCGGAGACGGTGGACACCTCCCCGCGGGCTCCGTCGGCAACTATGGTTGCGCCTTGCACGAGCTGCCCGGAGGTATCCGCGACCCGGCCGGCGACGTGCATGGGGCTCTGGGCCTGCGCAGCCGCAAGCAGGCCGAGCAGCCATGATCCTGCAATGCAAGCGAGGCAGGCGGCGAGACTAAGGCGCGGGCGGTGGGTGTCCATAGGCGAGCGCGGGTGAGGATAAGGCTATCTGCGTTACCCGGTTCGATGCAATGTGGGACGTGCCGCGAAAGCTTTATAATGAGAAGGATATGGTGCGTGATGGGATCTTCTATGGAATAGGGTTTTGCGGCGTCGCCGTGGTGGTGTGGCTGCTGACCCACTCAGCCGTCCTGACCGCGTTGCCGATACTGTTCGCGATGTTTTTCCTGTGGTTTTTCCGCGATCCCGAGCGTAGGATTCCCGCGGGGCCGGGAGAGATTGTTTCGCCGGCAGACGGGGTTGTGACCGAAGCAGAGTGGATTGAAACCACGGCGGGAAGCCGGTTGCGGCTGAGTATTTTCCTCAACGTCTTCGACGTGCATGTGAATCGCGCGCCGGTTGGGGGCGTAGTGAAGGCTGTGGAGTATCGCGAGGGCAGTTTTCTGAACGCCATGAAACCTGAGTCGGTGATCCTGAACGAGCAGACGCTGGTGGTGATTGACGCGGGCGGCTACGAGGTCAGCTATAAACAGATCGCAGGGCTGCTGGCGCGGCGCATTGTGTGCCGGGTGAAGGTGGGGGACCGGCTGGAGCGAGGGCAGCGCGTGGGCATGATCAAGTTCGGCTCGCGGACCGATGTTCTGATGCCCGCGGACGCTGTGCCGCAGGTCAAGTCCGGCGCGCGGGTGCACGGCGGGTCGACCATTCTGGCGATTCTGCCGCAGCCGGTTGGCGATAGCGTCGAGGCCGCCGCGGCGGTGGTGGGCTGATGGCGCCTGAACAACTGGAGCTGCCCGGCGAGGACTTCGAAGATGTCGTCCGGGCGAAACGGCGGCCCAGCCGCGGCATGTATCTTCTGCCATCGCTGCTGACGGCCGGCAATATCGCGGCCGGCTACTACGCGATCACGCAAAGCGTACAGGGGACGGCTGCCGAGCCGTGGTATTTCGACCACGCGGCGCTGGCGATAGGACTGGCGGCGCTGCTGGACGGCGTGGATGGATTCATCGCGCGCATGACCAACACTGCGAGCGACTTTGGCAAGGAGTTGGACTCGCTGGCCGACGTGATTACCTTTGGCGTCGCGCCGAGCCTGCTGGCGTATATCTGGGGGTTCCGCATGCTCCCGGTGCCGATCTATCCGGAACTTCGGGACAATGTGGTTCACGCCGGGGTGCTGGTGTGTTTCTTGTTTCTGATCTGCGGGGCGACCCGGCTGGCGCGGTTCAACATCAGCGTGAACCCGCAGCCGCGCAACCCGGGCAAGCCAGGCAAGAAGTTTTTCGTGGGGATGCCGATTCCGGCCGGAGCGGGCGTGATTGCCGCCACGATCCATTTCTTCAGAGGCTCACCCATCAACGACTCGCGGACTGCGGTGGTGTGGCTTGCACTGATCTTGTTCACGGGCTTTCTGATGGTGAGCAACTGGCGTTTCTGGAGTGCCAAGGAACTGACCTCCGGTGGGCGCCATCCCTTCCAGCTGGTTGCGTGGATGGCTTTGATCGGCGCATTGATCGCGTGGAACTCAGAGTGGATGCTGATGATCATCGCGCTCGGATACCTGGTGTCGGGCGTGCTGGCGCGGCTGGCGTATTCCTGGGGGCGGAGGCGGCGCCGTTCGCGTGACTCGGGGGCAGCGTAGGCTTGTTTTGCGGGTCGAGACGAATTGTGCGCCGGGCAGGAACCGGTGCGCGGCAGGCAGATCGGAAACGAATCGAGAGTGGATGTGATTGCAGACAGACCCTATCGGATTGGCATCGTCGGAGCAGCCTCGCTGGCGGGCAAAGAGTTGAGCGACGCGCTGCCGGAGTCGCCGCTGGCGGCGTGCGATGTGGTGCTGCTGGACGCTGAGAATGCAGCCGGGCAGATTACCACGGCCGGCGACGAGCCCTCCATCATCCAGAAGATCGACGCGGAATCCTTTGTGGGTATCGACTTTGTCTTCTTTGCCGGCGATCCAGAGACGACCGGGAGGCTATGGAGAGCCGCGCGGCAGGAGGGGGCAAGCATCATCGACCTAAGCTACGCGCTGGAGAGTGAACCGGGTGTGGTCGTGCGCGGTCCCTGGGCGGACCTATCCGCGGCGACGCCGGGCGGCGGCCGCGTGAGTCCCATGGATCCAAAGGCGGGGGGCCCCGACCTTACCACTCCGGCTGTGGTCGCGGCTCATCCCGCTGCGCTGATGTTGTTGCTGGTTGCCGAGCGGTTGCGGGCAAAGTATCCGATGCGAAGCATCTCGGCGACCGTTTTTGAGCCTGCGTCGGAACATGGCCAAGCGGCCATGGACGAGTTGCACCAACAGACGGTGAGCCTGCTCTCGTTCCAGGCGCTGCCTCGCCAGGAGTATGACGCGCAAGTTGCCTTCAATCTGCTGCCCTCGCTGGGGGAAGCGGCAAGAGTGCACCTGGCGGCGACCCGGGAACGCATCGTGGACCACTACCGGACGCTGACGTCAGAGGCCGGGCCTGAACTGGATCTGCAACTGATCCAGGCGCCAGTGTTCCATGGATACGCGGCGTCGGTGCTGGTGGAGCTGCAAGGGACGGCCACAGCGGCGCAGATGGAAGCGGCGCTGCAGGGCGACCACGTGGACTTGGTGGTCGGGGAATCCGACCCACCGAGCAACCTGAGTGCGGTCGGACAGCCGGACGTTCTGGTACGGATCGCCGCGGCTACGACAGGGGACGAACCATCGAGCCGTTTCTGGCTGTGGCTGGCGGCGGACAATCTGAAGCTTGCTGCCCTTAACGCGATCGCATGCGCGAACGAACTGCGCCGCCTGCGGCCCCAAGGCACGGTGCAGTAGGGCGTGCGTCTCTTTTAGCGGGAGCTGCGTATACAGTGAAGCTGCGCGGGCGCTGATAGAATTGAGAGCAGCGCCGGGATGGCGGAACTGGCAGACGCAGCGGACTCAAAATCCGCCGATCGCAAGGTCGTGGGGGTTCGACCCCCCCTCCCGGCACCAGATAAAATCGATCTATTTTGAGGGAGTTGTAAGGAACTTCTGGACTTCCGTAGCGCAGATGGGCTAAGCTCACGCCTTCCATAAGGCTGATCGGACTGGTTCGCCAGAGGATCCGGACTGGTTTCACGGGCCATGTATTCGAACGAAAGGTGTTTCGAAGAACGGGAGACGTGGATATGAGTGCAAGTCGACGGGATTTCCTGCAAAGAGCTTTAGTGGGCGGAGCGCTTGCTCCTCTCATGGCAACCGCATCCGGCAAACAACTTTTTGCGCAACTGATGGCGAGCCAGTCAAAGAGTACAGCCGTTGCCCAGCCAACGGGCGCGCATGACTCGCAGAAGTTCTGGGAGAGCTTTGGCAGCTCGCTGGTTCCCGCCCCGACATCCGGCGGCGACCGGACGCGCGGCCTGTTTTCCCACAAGAAGCCGGACACCAGTACGGCGGCGCTGGGTCGCCAGATCGATTTCTTCCACTACAACGCCGCGGATAGCTCGTTGCGCTTTGCCACCAGCATCGATACGAAGGAGCTGCTGGACCATGGCGGCGATGTGACTGCCAGTCTGCAGGTAAATGGATTCCGCATGGCGGCGGAGGATCGCGCCACGTTTAACCAGTTGCAGTCGGCGCAATTACGGCTGGATGTGGTTCAGTCGAAGTCGCTGATGCAGAATCTGCTTGATCCGATGGGGTGGACGTCGCTGGCCTCCTTATTCCCCGGCAATGATGGGAAGTTGCCGCCGATGCAAAACCTGAGCTTCGATCCGGGCGCGGCCTCGGCAAAGATGAAGCAGGTGGTGCTGCCGGGTGGTTCGGGACAATGGGCAGTGAATCTCTCCATGGCCCACAAGGAGTCCGCTTTCTGCAGTGTCTTGCAGTCAATTGCGAGCAACGCGGGCAAGTTTGCGCCGATCGTCGGCCTGCCACAGATTGGTGTGGAGGCGCTGTCAGGGTTCAGCAGCCTGTGGGGCGCATTTGAGCAGCGGACGACCTTCCTGCTGAACAGTTTCCCGCAGTTGGCGTTCGCTACGCAGCAGGCTCGCCAACTCGCGATGACGCAGCAGGGACTTAATTTTGTTTCCGGCGACTATATTCTGGTGCCACACCTGTACACCGACCAACTGACGCCTGCCCTGGACAAGCTGGAGTTGCGCCAGGGATATCTGGTGCCCAAGGGATCGCCGACCAACTCCTCGGTCATCGACCTGGCGTTGGGGCTGAAGCCGGATATTACGTATCTGTCGGCAACGCTTGGATTCACGCCAATCACACCCCAGCCTCTGAACATATCCTGACCGGAGGGTTCGACCTGGAGGAGAGTCGTTGGACGGGCAAGCCGCAATTCACTGTGCCAAGATGGGGCAGGCGGCCGAGGGCGTTATGCCTGCGCAGGTGTGCGATTCCGCCTGACCATATCGCTGCGGGCCCGCGCGGCATCAAGTGCTGGCAAGAGTCTTTGCATAAGGGTGAGGTGAAGGTCCCATGAAGCGGTGTGTTTTCCTTCTCTGCATGTCGCTGTGCGTGCTGGGCAGTGCGTCCGCCCAAACCAAGCGCGCCCTGATCATCGGCATCGATCTTTATCAGCCGGCGGGCACCACGGCAACGCACGACGCCGGCTGCGCCTATGGCCGATGCGAACTGGGGAGTTTCGAAAACCTGGAAGGCTCGGTGAACGACGCGCAGTCGATGGCGGACGTGCTGACCAGCCCGAAGTTTGGCTTTCCGGCGAACAACGTAACTCTGCTGACCGATCCTGCTCCGAGCAAGGTTCGCCCTGGAGTGGTTACTCTTTCCGTCGATCAGACCGCGCGCGACGGCATTCTGGCGGCGATGAAGAAGTACCTGGTCGATGTGCCGCAGCCCGGGGATACGGTCGTATTTTACGATGCCAGCCACGGATCGCTACGGGTGAACACCGCGAGCAATAAGCTGACCGTGCGCGACGAGAACGGCAACCTAGTGCACGTGGACAGCACGCTGGTTCCATCCGACGCTTACAAAGGCGGCTACGATGTGCGCGACCGCGAGATGACACGCATCTTCAACGCGGCGCTGGATAAAGGCGTCCACCTGACCATCATCTTCGATAGCTGCCACAGCGGCGGCACCACCCGGGGCCTGGGCGCGATGCGCCAGCGCTCGCTGCCCTACGACCCGCGACCGGTGACGGACCCGTCGGACACGCTTGCCAATGGAGAGCGCGCGCCTTCGCCCACGGAGCGGACGGACAATCCCGCGCTGGTGTTTACGGCGGTGCAGCAGGACCAGGCCGCGAACGAGGCTGACCCCACGCCGACTGTGCCGGAGTCGCACGGCGCGTTTACCGAGGCGCTGCTAGAGACGCTGCAGGTGCTGCCGGCGGACGCACCGGCGTCGCTGGTGTATCAACGGGTAAAGGCCGAGCTGGAGGGTAACGGAGTTCCTGACCAGGAGCCGGATCTGGACGCAAGTGCGGCGCGGAGGGCGCAACCGCTGTTTGGCGGTACTGCCGGCACAGGCGACGCGGGCAAGGTGCGGACCGCGGCGCTGAAGGTGGACGACGACGGAAGCGTCTGGCTGGACATCGGCATGGTCGCCGGAATTGGTCCGGGCAGCGAGTTCACCGCGATCGTCACGCCGGCGGGCGCGACTCCCGTGAAGTTGCGGGTCGACAAGGCGCTTGGAATTGGGCGGACCAGCGCGACCATCCTGAGCCCGGCCGGGGCGAAGGTTCAGGCAGGAGACGTCTTTGAACTGACCCGCCTGGTTCCTGCGCAATCGAGTCCACTCCGCTTCTGGGTCGGTCCGGCAAACCTTTCCAGTGACGAGATTCGAACAGCGGTGGAACAAATTAAGGCGTCTGGCGTGGCGACGATTTCCGATCCAGCGGAGGAGCCCTACACCGACGTTCTCAGCTGGAACGGTACGGCCTGGACGCTGCATCATGTAGACGGCGCGCCCTCCAGCCACTCCTTCTTCAGTTTTCAAAAGAAGAAGCCGGCGACGGTGACTCTTGGAGTGCAGTTCACCGCGGACGCCTTGAAGGCGCATGTGACTCCGACGACGAAACTATGGGCCGATTTGCCTGCATCGCGCGAACTGGCGGAGGGCCTGAAGCTGTCCGACCCGAGCAGCGAGGCCCAGGCGACGGCTGTTATCGGCGATGCCAGCTATGTGCTGGCGGGCTCTCTGGTGAAAGGAGACGCCGGCTACACATGGTTCCATAAGAACGAGTCCGCGACCGTGCCGCATGTTTCGGCGATCCCGGACCACAGCCCCGGCTGCTCCACCTCTTCGCCCTATCCGGTACGCAGCGACTGGGTGACGATTGCGGACAGTGCTACCGCGCCGACTGCGGCGGGGACGCTCAACACATATTCCTCGCGTTTGGGCAAGATCCACGGCTGGCTGCAATTGTCGAACAACGCGGTGGCGGGGGCTTCGGAGTCGAACTACTTTCAGCTCACGCTGGTGTCCATGACCAACACCAACCCGGTTGACCCGAACCATCCTGTGACAGAGAACGATCGCTACAGGCTAGCGTTGCGGTCGGACACTGCCGTCAAGGAGCAGCGCTGGGTTTACATTCTGGACATCGATTGCCATGGCAAGGGGAGCTTGGTTTACCCGCAAAATTACTCGGAGAATCAGTATCCGAGTGCGGGGGACAACGATCAGCAGATTATTCTGCGTAATGCGCCGGTCCTGAAAGTCGGGCCGCCCTACGGGGTTGACACGATGATCCTACTGAGTACGGCTCAGCCCCTGCCCGATCCGTCAGTGCTGAACTTCGAGGGCGTGGCACGCGGCAGTACGCGCGGCGTCAAGTCGGCATTGGAACAGCTTCTGTCCAGCGCCAGCAGCGGATCGCGGGGATTGGGCGCCGAAGTAGAAGTACCGACCAACTGGGGGATCGAGGTCAAGAGCCTGCGCAGCATTCCGAAGGATGCCGCTGGGCATTAGGTGGAGTCCGTGCGGCTCCGGACTGGTCGCCTGGGGTGAGGATGCGGGTTGGACAACTACTCCCAGCGGTCGTGCGCGTCGCCGCCCTGCCCCACATCGATGACCAGTGTGCTGGGCGCGCCGGCCGCGCAGCTATGGACTGCGGATAGCTGATAGAGGTTCTCCCTGGCCAACTTGTACGGCGCGTCATTGATGGTGAACTGCAGGACGATGGGGCCCGCCGGCGCCTGGAAGGTGCCGATGCCGTCCTGGATCGTCGTCGTCTCGTCCAGCTCGTTGACCATCAGGTTGTACGAGTGCGAGGCGCTGTGTTTGTAGTTGTAGGTCAGTTTGGTATGCATTGCGCACGGGCCGCCGACGGCCGCGGGAGCGTCCGCCGAAGCGCCGGCTTTGGTGAACCCTGCCAGGTGTGCGGGCAGGGTGTCGCGCGCTTCCTGCGCCAAGTGCGCCGTGGTCTTGCCAATCGGCTGCTTCTGAAAGTCGGTGGATGGGGTGTAGGAGTAGCCGTACTGCGATCCGCGGCCGGTCACCGCAGAGGTCACCATCGACTCGCCCTTTTGCAGCCACGCGCTCTTTGTCTTGGTCATGTCGGTGACCGTCCAACTGCCCTTGTTGTCGCCGGTATGAGCATCCAGCAGGGAGAGTTCGACGGAGATTGTCGAGCCATTCTTGTCGGTCACCGTAGGCTTGAGCGTGGAGATGAGCAGCAGGTCCAACTCCGGACGGTCCTGCACGTAGTCGGTGAGCCAACTGGTGTCTAGCGGCGTGTAGACTCCGCCGGGGGTCAGGAGCCGGGGGGCGAACTGCTTTGAATCCACCAAACCCTGGTAGATGAACAGCGACAGATGCTGTATTACCGCATCGCCGAACTCGTCGCCACCGGCGTCATAGGTTGGCGCAATTCCGATCGCAATCCGCTGCGCCTGGAGAGACGCAGCGAGCGCGGTCAACATGAACCCAACAGCGAACGTTCTCAGTTTCATCGCGGTGATGCCGTGGAGGCTTTCTTCACGCTGGCCTTCTTGACCGGCGGGGGTGGGGTGGCCACCGCTGGTACGGGAGCCGCCGGTTGTGGGGTCGCGGCGCCTGGCGCTCCGCCCAGTGCAGCGGAGATGACCTGCTCTCCGTTCAGCGGTGTTGCGTTGCCCGATGAGTTAATGCGGATCGCGTCCACGTTTCTTGTTGAGACCACTGCCGCCGGTGCAGCGTACCAGTTGGTGTCGCCCACCAGGGACAGATAGTCATAGAGGATCGCCATGTTGTTGGGCAGCGCTCCCATGTGCTCGCGCTGATACAACGCGACATAGGCTTCGATCTCGTTGTTGATCTCGGCCTTGTCGCCGTTTTCCGCGATCAGATGAATTGCGTGCTCCAGGTGCGGGTCCGGGTAAGCGCCGCGCGCGGAGTCCAGCTGAATTGCCTTCATGAAGTGATCTTCGGCGGCCTGCCGGTCCTCGGGCGTGCGCGCCGTCAGGGAGATGATCTTGCCCAGGTAGAGTTGCGCCCGCGGGTCGTTGGATCGCAGTTCGACCGCCTCCTCCAGGTTGTCGCGCGCCATGGCGAACAGGTCATAGTCGATGGCCGTGATGCCGTTGTCGCGCTTGAGTGCGGACATGATCAGGGCGAACTCGCCGCTCGATCCCGTCAGCCCGCCCGCCTTGAGCTTGGCCTCGACCGCGGTCTTCATGTCGCCATTAAGCACCGTCTGGATGTGGGCAGTGCGCGCCTTCATGCGCGACTCCTTGGCCATGAAGCCCAGCCCGATGCGCGGGTCGCGCGTGGCCTCGGTTTGCAGTCGCGCATATAGCCGCGGCGCCTCGCGGACATCGTAGCCGTTGTCCAGCATGTACTTCAGCGACGTCTCATCGGCATCGTTCTCGTAGATGTCGTCCCATTCCGTTACCGTAGTGTGGTCGCGGAAGATGAGACTGCTGCCCAGAAGGCCTCCGGCCAGCCCTGCGACCCCGCCACCGACTGCTCCGTTGAGGCCGCCAAAGATTCCGCCCAGGCCACCGGTGGCGAAGGTCACCGCCGCGGTTGCAATGGCGCGCTTCTCCTTGGTTTCCTTTTCCTTCTCGAGGTTCAGCGCCGGCTCCAGGACGCTCATGCGCACAATCTGGTAGGCGTGGTTCTTCTCCACGTGCGCGATCTCATGCCCCAGCACGTAGGCCAGTTGCGCCTCGTTGTCCAGCATGGACACCATGCCGGTGGAGACCAGAATCGTCCCGGTCGACAGCGCCTCAGCCTTCGGGATCGGGTCCAGAAGCAGCTTGAAGGAGTAGGTATTGGGCGAGTCCTTGGGCACCAGCTTCTGGCCGATGTTGTTCAGGTATCGCTGCAGCATGGGATTGTTGTACAGCTCGCCATAGTGGTCGCGGAACGTCGCGAACTCCGGGCCGGACGTGTCTGCGAAGTGCGCCGACAGATTCACGTTATAGATGTAGTTAAGGTCCGCGCGGCGCTTTGCGTCCCACGCCGCCTGGATCGCCTCCTTGATCTCTGGCCGTTGCTCGATCTCCGCCATCTTCTTCTTATCTTCGTCGGAGAAGGTGGGCGCGGTCGAACTCGGGGTCTTTTCAGACGCGGGAGCGGCTGGCTTCTGAGCCTGGGAATAGGGAAAGCCAGCGGTTAGCGCCAGCGCGAAGAGCACGAGGGGAATTCGGGAAGAGGTCCGCATCGACAGACTCCCTTGCAGCGATATTGAAGTAATTTGGGCCCGGTGAATGAGCAGTATAATACTGCTCTCGCAGGCTGCACACAAGACTGCGCATAGAACTGCGCAAAAACTCTGGTTTCGGAGCAGGGGTGGTGCATGGTTACGACTGTCCGCGGTTTGCTGGTTACTTTAGTTGGAGCATTCTTGCTCTCGGTGGGAGGAGAGGCAGGCCAGCCCGCGCCGGCCAATGAGCCATGGCTGGAACTGCCCCAGGCTAGCCAGCGTGTTGCGGTCGACAGTACCATCGCGCTGAACGAGGTGCCGGGTTCCATTCAACAACTGGTGCTGCACATCCCGGGCGGTGGATCGCGGATCAATTACGGGAGCATCCACACCAAGGTGAATACGGAATCCGCCGACGTGGCAATGAAGAGCACGAACGGCCTGGACGGGTTCACGCTGAATGTCGATTTGACCGGCGCTGGAGGGTTTCCTATGCTGCCGGGGCGCAATTCGGTCGAACTCGAATACAAGGACGAGTTTGGCAGGGCCAAGTATTACAACTTTCTGCTGGATTTCTCGAATCCGTCCAGCCCAGGCGGCCGTGGATTCGACGTGATTCCGACCAAGAGCGCTCCTGAGAAGCGGGCCGGCCGGCTTTTTGCCGTGGTGATTGGAATTTCTCACTACGCAAAATCGAATGGCGAGATCAACGATCTTCGTTACGCCGACCGGGACGCGCAGTCGATGCTCGATTTTCTGAAGACGCCAGCTGGAGGAGGGCTGACGGACGACGACACTTTGCTGCTGTTGAATCAGGATGCGACGACCGAGAATGTGCGGCATGCACTCTTCAGCTTTCTGACGAAGCCGCAGGAGCAGGATACGGTGGTGATTTACATTGCCGGACATGGCGCGCCGGACCCGCTCGATCCTCGCAACCTGTATCTGATTACGGCCGACACCAAGCCGGATGACATGGGCGGAACCGGATTTCCAATGTGGCAGATGCAGGACGTATTTGATCGGATACTTAAAGCGAAACGGGTGCTCACCTTCGCCGATACCTGCCACAGCTATGGCTTTAGCGGAGTGCGCGCAGGCCCGGGCCAGAAGCGCGCGAACAACCTCATCAACCAGTACCTGCAGCGCTACGCCTCGAAGGGGCAGCGCGCGGTGATTACCGCGAGCGACATCAGCGAGTCGTCCTTTGAGGACGCCAAGTGGGGGGATGGTCACGGCGTCTTTACCTATTTCCTGCTGCGCGGACTGCAGGGCGAAGCTGACCGCAACCACGACGGCGTGGTCACCGCAGGCGAACTATTCGCGTATTTGCAGCAGTCGGTCCGCCAGGCGACCGACGGCAAGCAGAATCCGCGCGCGATGGTGGGCATCGCCAGTTCGTTGACGATCAGCACGGTTCCCCGCACCCATGCCGGGAACCAGGCCCCGGCTCCGCTGCCGAAAGGGACACCTTCGCTGAACTAAGGAAGGTTGGGATTAGCGTGAGGCGGCGGAGTGGATGGGGCCACAGTGGGGGCTGGAGTCGCGGGAGTAGATCCAGGGATGGTCTCGGTGGCGGTGGGGACCGTGGCGTCTGGCTTGTCGGCCTCGGGTTCGGGGAGAAAGGCGGTTTGGGGATATTCGGCCCTGGTGGAGATTCGCTTCAGAACGGATAGGTCGACCTGGACCTGGGCAGCCAGCTTCCGATTGCTCTGGATGAACGTAGCCTTGGCCGGATCCGCGAAATAGGCCAGCAGGTCGCGCCTGATGCCAAAGGGGATCGGGATGGTGGGATCGAGTGTCAGCTGGTGGAGCAGATTGGCGTAGGCGTCGTCCTCCAGCGAGTAGGTTCCGGGGTGGACGAGGTCGCCGGTGTCGAGGTCCTTGTTGGGCAGGGTGCCTGAGCGGGTGGCCTGATTAAGTCTTTGGCGCAGCTCGTCGGCGGTTTTCATCAGGGAGTCGAGGTAATCCTGTTCCGAGGTGGGGGTGGGGACGCGCAGCGCAAGATCGGAAAGCGGCCCGAATTTGGGCAGAATGAAGATGAAACCGGCCAGGACATGGGTGCCAAGGCCCGCGTGGCCGCGGTAGCCCCTCCAGTTTTCGCGGGTGGCAACTTCGCGGATCTGCCGGTTGAAGTCGTCCAGTGCGGGGCTGGGCACGTCAGGAGGCATGTGTTTGCGGTCGAGGATGGCCTCCGCGTAGGCGACACGCGGCAGCAAGGTGCGGACGGCGTAGCGGTAGCCTTTCACCTGCGGGCGCTTCTGATGGAGGACCTTGGCCAGATCGAGGCCGTACGTATCGTAGAAAGCGCGGGTGAGCGCAGGCATGGGGACGGCAAAGCCGATGTGGTTGAGGTATTTCTCGGGGGCCATGCGGTGCTTGACGATGTTGTTGACGTCGAAGGCGAACTCGACGCGAACGTGCTGGTGTTTCCCCTCGGCGTAGTTGACGTTGCGGCCATACCTGGCTGCAAGATCGGGGAACTCATTGGCGACCGCGAGGTTGACGGCCTGGGAATGGCCGATGGTGTCGCCCTCGTAGTGGGACAGCGCGCCGATGGCGAAGGCAACGTCGTCGGCATCTTTGGATTCGCGGAAGAGGGCGCGGATGAAGTCAGCCGTGCGCACGTAGTGCAGCAGGCTGGAGAAGAACGGCTTTTCGAAGGGATAATAGCCAAGGTCCTGAATGACGCATCCGCCATAGGCGTACGCGTGGGCCTCTGTGAGCTGGGCGGGGGTCAGGTCGGGAAAGCGCTTCAGCAGCAGCGGCCTGATGGAGTCGTACCAGGTGAGATCGATCAGTTCCTCGTGGGTGAGGACGGAGTAGGCCCCGGCGGGCCGGCAAGACAGCACTAAGAAGAATGCCAGGAATATCGTCGAGACAGCGAACCCACGGGGCGGTGCCATAAGGAATCTGATGCCTGCGACGTCTGTTGCGTGGGGACGGCTGGCTGGAATTGTAACCCCGGTCCTCAGTCTTCGGGAGAAATGGAATCCGCAGGCGGTCCGAGGATATTTACCCGGGCTGAGCGCGGAGCCGATAGGATGGTCATGCCTCTGGGCGGGGATTTCCGGTCTGGGGTACGAATCAGGTTTCTGGGAGACGGTCTCATGAAGAAGTGGATGGTGTGCGTTATTGCGCTCGCAACATT
This sequence comes from uncultured Acidobacteriaceae bacterium, assembly GCA_963764735.1. Taxonomy (GTDB): domain Bacteria; phylum Acidobacteriota; class Terriglobia; order Terriglobales; family Acidobacteriaceae; genus Edaphobacter. The sequence goes on along the minus strand of CAVXTS010000002.1, from coordinate 526,940 downwards.
GTTCTCGCCCGCTCTGCGCGCGCAGGACCTTTCCGGCAATTGGCAGGGAACGCTCCACGCCGGCGGCAAGGATCTGCGGATCATCGTGAATATCTTCAAAGGCGACAAGGATGGCTGGAGCGGGAAGATGTACAGCATTGACCAGACGCCGCAGCCGTTCAGTACTTCGGTGATCAAGGTCGATGGTTCTGCACTCAGTTTCAAGGTTGACCTGATCGGCGGAAGCTACGAGGGCAGGATCAGTCCGGACCGCAAGACGATCACCGGGACCTGGACACAGGGGACGCAGCCATTTCCACTAATTCTGGTGCTGGCGACGCCGGAGACGGCATGGGATATTCCAACCCCTCCGGCGGCGGAGAAGCCGATGGCAGCGGATGCGGACCCCTCATTTGAGGTGGCGACGATCAAGCCGAATCCTTCGGGAGGGACGAGCCTGCAGGGGTTGTATCCCAAGGGCCGCCACATGATGGTGGTCAACGGATCGCTTGAGGATATCGTCACGTTTGCTTACGGGGTGCAGGTTAAGCAGATTGCGGGGGCGCCGGGATGGTCCGGCGAAGATCGATATGACATCGATGCATTGCCCGATCAACCGGGCACGCCGAATCTCCAGCAGATGCGGGGCATATTCCGGAAGCTCCTGGCGGATCGGTTCCAGTTGAAGTTCCATCACGAGAAGCGAGAGATGGCGGCCTATGTACTCACCGTGGGCAAGACCGGACAAAAGCTGACGCCTTCGCAGATGAAAGGGCCGCTGCCAGGGTTCGGCGCTTCGCCCGGAGCCGGCGGGCTGACCCTCCATCTGGCGAATGGAACCATGACGGACTTCACCGATTTTCTGCAGATGCTGGTGCTGGACAAGCCAGTCGTTGACCAGACCGGCATCACGGGCAGGTACGACGAGAGCGTCACGTTCACCCCGGATCAAACCCAGTTTCATGGGAATCTGCCGAAACTGCCGCAGTCCGATGTGCCGGATGCGCCTGACCTGTTTACAGCGGTTGAGCGGCAGATGGGACTGAAACTGGCCGAAGAGAAGACTCCGGTTGACGTCCTTGTTATCGATCACGTAGAGAAGCCGTCTCCGAACTAACCACGGAATCCGACGGGGCAACCTCGACGTTTTTCTCTCCCTCTGCTGTGTCGGAGCCGCGGCTGGCGTGCGCGCCAGAGGCCCAGAGCGAAGGGTCGATGTCGGGGAAGATGCTGTCGCGCCGCTCGATTTCGTCGAGACGCGACAGCATGTGCTCATTCAACGATCCATCGTGCGCGAATGCCTCCCACATGGTTTTCAGTTCGAGGAACTGGTCGTTGTGCGTGAGGAAGCGCATCTCGGCGTAGTCGCGGGCCGCGCCGGTGGTGATGAGGAACTGCCAGTCCGAGGATTCGAGCAGCAATAGTTCGCGGCAGAGCTGCTGCACGATGCGTTTGCCCAACTCCGACTCTTGCCACTCACCCGCGGTGCATACTTCGCGCGCAAAGAGTTCGGCGGCGTAGATGTGGGTGTAGGTCCAGGAAGTCTCCGCGTTCATCCACACCTGGTTGCTGCCCTCGGCGCCCCACGAGCCTTCGGGCATGGCGATGTAACTGGCGCGCGGATACCGACCCAGATACTGGCTGCAGGTAATGGTGGCGATGCCGGCGGGATAGTCGTGCAGGGTGCGGCACACAGCCTCCAGCCACATCGCCCCCTCGAACCACCAGTGGCCGAACAGTTCGGCATCAAAGGGCGCGCAGAGCACAGGGGGAATGTCATTGTGGAATCCCGGCTCGAGCGTCGCGTAGACAAGGGATACGAAATGGCTGGCATGTTCCTTCACTCGCTCGGCGGCCTGCTGCGGCCAGTAGACCTGCTTGTCCCCGATGTCGACCGCGGGACCGGTGACCTGCCAGTAGCGGTGGCCGCCGGGGAAGCGCTTCTTGTGAAAGTCGAGGTAGTTGGGATCGCCGGGATAGCCGTTTTCGCCGGACCAAACCTGCAGGCCGGTGCCGGGATCGCGAACGAAAACGCTGACGGCGAAGCGCTTGTCGTAGGGACCATCGACGTAATAGGGCTGGTAGAGGCTGCGCTGCGGCTTCTGGGTTGCCCGCTCGAGTTGAGGATCGGCGGGCAGGCGGCTCTCCGCTGGTCCGTAAGGGGAGGGAATTCGCCGGCTTTCTTCCACCAGATGGGTATCGACGAAGAAGTAATCGAGATTGGATTCAGAGAGCGCCTGTTCGATGCCGATGCGGTCGAATCCGTGGTGCTCCTCGGTCGAACCATTCAGGACGGGGTAGTTCCAGAAGCCTGCGGGCCGATATCCGCATTCCGGTGACCAGATGCCCCTGGGGGGCGTGCCGAGATGGCGGACATGGCAGGCCAGCCCGGTGCGGACCTGGGCGCGAACGCTCTCATCGGTGCCCAGTAGGGGCAAATACCCGTGAGTCGCGCCGCTGGTGATGATCTCGATGAGACCAGCCTCGCTGAAATGGCGGAAGCCTTGAATGAGGTCACCCCCCAGGGCGTTGAAATCTTCGAGCGCGGTGGAAAAGAACTGGCCCCAGAAGCGTGCTGTCTCGGTCAGATGCCGATCGCCGGATTGGATGAAGTAGGCCTCGTCCTCGCGCGCGGCGGCGATCTTGCGGGCGAGGTACTTGGGGAACTCCGCAATGAAGAAGGGGTGTGCCAGTTGCTCCAGCAGGATGGGCGACAGGCTGATGTTGAAGTTGGCGGGAACGCCATCGCGCTCCAGGTTGCCGAGCGCGCGCAAGAGCGGCAGGTAGGTCTCGGCGGCAGCTTCGTGCAACCACTCGATGCCGTGCGGCCACGTACCGTGATGCACCACATAGGGCAGATGGGCGTGCAACGTGAAGGCGAGAAAGCCTGCGGGAGTTTTGTTTACCTTGGGCAAGCGCGACCTCGAGAATTTAAGGCTCAGCGGCTACTTGCGGTCCGCAATTATCTTTTGAGTTGCTTCAAGGAAGGGGCGACGCACCCCGGGGATCGAATGCCCCGAAGTCTTGCGCGATTGTCCGTAGCCTACATCAACTCTGTTTCCAAGGTGGGCGAGTGGCGCTTCGATCTGCGCTTGGACTGCCCGCTCTCGTTCCGCCGGTCTGTCGTGTCGATTGGATGCGCCGGGGCGTCATTGGTTGTCGTGCCGTTCGAGCGTGGGGCCGGAGCTCTCGGACGCGCTCCCACCCGTGGTTACGTGGACGACGATGGCGTCCGAGAGCTTAAAGCGCACGACCGTTTCCGACTGAATCTGGACCTGCTGGCCGCGGGTAACGCCGTTAGCGCCGGCTCCCACGCCGCCGCCCGCCGCTGCTCCGATGGCAGCGCCTTTGCCGCCTCCAATAATTCCTCCCAGGATCGCGCCGATGGCCGCACCGCCGCCCACCTTCTCGGCGGTATTCTTGCCACGGCCTTCGCCTTGCTTGGTGTACGGCTCGGTGGCGCAGTCGATGCGTTCGCCTCTGTGGTTGATTGAAGTCAGCGAGATGGTTAGCAAAGAGTTGCCCTTGAAGTGCGCGGCATCCTGCGCCGCGTCCACGTGGCCGGTGACCGGAGTTCCCTGCGGCAGCACGACCATGCCGTCCTCGATGATGTCGGAGGCAATCACCCCGTCAAACCTGTCGCCGCTCTGCGTGCTCGCGCTGTCCAGCGTCTGGGTAATGCGCACGGGGATCGATGTGCCTTCGTGCAGGATAATGTCATGCCGTACCGGAGCTGGCGGTGGGGCCGGCGGCGGTGGAGGTTGAACCTGGGCCACCGCGGCCGGAGGAGGCTGTTGCGGGGGCGGTGCCGGGGCGTTGCGCACGACAGGCGCTGACTGGTACGGCGTAGATTGCGGGGTCGCCGCCGATGGCTTCTTTGCCTTGTCCGGGACGGCGCCCTTTTTACCTGGCCCGGACGGCGGAGGTGGAGCAACCAGCGCGGAAGTCATGGACGGTGACGGCGGCTGGACCACCAGGTTATTGACTACCGTACGCACACCTGCAATCTGAGCCGCGTCTCCACTCGCGATCGTGCGCGCGGTGTCGCTGATAACCGTTCCATCCAGCGTGACAACGCCATTGGCCACCGAGGCCTGGATCGGCTGCCCGCTGAGGTTCTTGTCAGAGGACAGCGCTTTCTGCACCTGAGTGTTCAGACTGGCGTCGTCCGGGGCAGGAGCGCTCTTGCAGCCTGTAACGGCGATTGCGAGCGACAATCCAATTACAGCGGTTCGCAGACTCCTGAAAGCGTCCATGTGTTCCCTCTCGTGCGGTTGCTTGCGATGCAACCATACTACTCGTCGAAACTGTGTTCTACAGGTGCAAATCCGGGCGATGGCTGGTCCCTTCCCCCGGGGTTGCACTGCTCTCCTCATCCTGCGTTCGCTCTGCCGAGGCACGTGTTTTGCGTCCTGCTCATTGGACGCATTCCCGTGAAAAAAATGTCGGGAAGGTGCTATCGTTTAGCTTCCCGAGGGAAGACGGGCCGCGCCGTCCCCATTCTGGCGCAACCTGAAGCGCAGACGCGGCATCCGACCCACAGGTTATCTTGGATAGAGGGCCATTGCGTTGCCGGCGCTGAATTGCGCGACAGACGGCGGCGATGGTGGTACATTCCAGAAGAATTCGTATCTGCGAGAGACCGAGAGCTTTCGCCCAAACCAGTAGGTTAGGAACAGGAGAAAACGATGGCAGACGATAATGGCGGAGCGAGCGGCCTTGGATGGTTTCTGGCCGGACTTGGGATCGGCACTCTGATTGGGGTGTTGTACGCGCCGAAGGCTGGCAAAGAGACCCGCGAGGATATCGCAAACACCGCGCGCGAAGCGAAGGAAAAGGCTGCGGAACTCGTCGAGCAGGGCAGGCAAAAGGCGAACGAGTACATGGAGCAGGGCAAGCAGTACGTGGAACAGGGCAAGCAGAAGGCCGCGGAAATGGTCGAGGAAGGCAAGCGGCAGGCGGCCGCAAGCATCGACAAAGGCCGCGAGTATTACGAAAAGGGCCGCACCCAGTGGACCCAGTACGCCGAAAAGGGCAAAGCCCTGGTGAACGAGCAGCAGGCCAAAGTGAGCGCCGCGGCGGACGCTGCCAAGGACGCCTACGTGAACACCACGGTAGAGACGCAAGTCTAGCCGGACAAGTATTGATGCCGAGAGGCGGCGCAGACTGGACGGCGCCGCCGCAAAGCAAGCCGGCAACAGGGTAACGCCGCATCCTGGCCGAAGAGGCCATGTCGCGCCGCGCATAGAAAGTGAAGAAGGTTCGCAATGGCAACGATGTATTTCGCAATGTGGCTGCAGGATCCCGATCTCAGCAGGACCAATCATCTGATCACGATCTTTATCGGCCTGGTAGCAGTTGCGATGTTGATTATGGCTATCTCGATGGTCGTCCTGGCGGTGACGTCGGCGAAGGCTGTGAAGGGTCTGGTTTCGACCGTCGAGGAGGTCAAGGGCAGGATGCTTCCGCTGATCGACTCGGCGACCCAGATCGGCAAGACCAGCCAGGCCCTGCTGGAGGATGTCAGCCCGAAGGTGAGGGTCATCACCGATAACCTGGTGAAGACCAGCGAGGTTGCGCGCTCGACGGTGGAGAAGATCGATACGACGATCAGCGACGCCAATCTGCGGACGCAGCGGCAGGTTGCCAGGGTCGACGGCATGATCACCGCTGCCTTGACCACGACCACGGAAGTGGTGGAGGCGGTTGCCAACGGTATCCGCGTGCCGGTGCAGCGGATGGCGGCCATGGCGAACCAGGCACGGATGGTCGCCGAAGGGCTGTTCGCACGGTTCAGGGCGAGGACGACAGCGAACCGGAATCCAGACCAGGGCTAGGTTCGGCGGGCCGCAGACACCTCGAAAAGCCGGTAAAATGGGAGTGTGCCGCCCTCCCTGGTCGATTCCAGCAGCGAAGCTTCGATTGCCTCTGTGACGCCCGCGGGCGCGCGGCCGACCGTCGGCTTTGTGTCGCTGGGCTGCCCCAAAAACCTGGTCGATTCCGAAGTGATGATGGGGCTGCTGCACCAAGCGGGCGGGGAACTGACGCCGCGGGCAGAGGACGCCGAAATCCTGGTGGTCAACACGTGCAGCTTTATCGACTCGGCCAAGCAGGAGTCGGTCAACACCATCCTGGAGATGGTGCAGCACAAGGTAGCGAACGGCGGCAAGGCGCAGCGGCTGATCGTGGCCGGCTGCCTGGTGGAGCGGTATCGCGACGAGATTCGCCGGAACATTCCCGAAGTCGATGCAGTGGTGGGCACGGGCGAACTGGAGGCGATTCTCGAAGCCGCCGGGCTCGTGCCGCAGCCGCAAGCTGCGGCGCAGAGCTCTCCGTTCAACATCCTTGTCAGCAGGGCGCCCAGCGCGGTGCATCAGCACTCGCATCCGACGGAGGTCGGGGCGCAGCTTGCAGGCGTGCAGTCCAGGCCTGAAGGCGATCTGCGTGAGCGCCAGGGGCGCTTCTCGCGCGAGCACTGGGACGGCGCCACTGCGGCGCTGCCGGAATACTTGTACTCGGATGAGACGCCGCGTATCCTGAGCACGCCGCGAGCGTCGGCGTATATCAAGATTGCCGAGGGCTGCGACCATCCGTGCAGCTTCTGCATCATCCCGCAGCTACGCGGCAAGTTCCGCTCGCGGCGGCTGGAATCGATCGTCGCCGAGGCGGAGAAGCTGATCGCGCAGGGCGTTCGCGAGATTACGCTGATCGGCCAGGACACAACCTGCTACGGCGAAGACCTGGGCTTGCGGGACGGACTGGCGACGCTGCTGGAATCGCTTGCCGCGCTGCCGGGTTTGAAGTGGCTGCGCTTCCTGTACGCGTATCCGAACAAGGTGACGACGCGGCTGCTGGAAACGATTGCGCGCCACGACAACATTGCGAAGTACCTGGACGTGCCGTTGCAGCATGCGTCGCCCAGCGTGCTGAAACGGATGAAGCGGGGTGGAACTCCCGAGGTCTTCCTGCGGCTGATCGAGAAGGCGCGCGCGACGGTTCCTGGCATTGTGCTGCGGAGCACGTTCATCGTCGGCTTTCCCGGCGAGACGGACGAGGACTTCCAGCAGCTCTGCGACTTCGTGGCGGCGGCGAAGATCGACTGGCTCGGCGTCTTCTCCTACTCGGACGAAGAGGGCGCGGCGGCGTTTGAGCTCGACTCGGCGCTGAAGGCGCCGAAGCGGACGATCGAGGCGCGGCGGCGGCGGCTGATGCGCTTGCAGCAGAAGATCAGCGCGAAGGCCAAGCGAGCGTGGGTTGGACGCGAGGTCGATGTGCTGGTGGAGGGTGAGAGCGAGGAGACCGAACTGTTGTGGCAGGGACGGACTGCGCTGCACGCTCCGGAGATCGACGGCAAGGTGCTGATCAACGACTTTGGCCCACACGAGACGCTGGTTCCGGGGACGTTCTACCGGGCGGAGATCACTGAGTCGCACGATTACGATGTGGTGGCTCGGATTCTCGAATAAAGCTGGTGTGGGTACCCCCCCCCGGGGGTATCAAATACTAAGTGATTGATATTGAATGGGTTGTTGTTGCGTGTCCACAAAATGCCACACTTTTTCATTGATTTTGAATGGCTTGTGGCGGTGTGTATACTCGTGGCCACACTTTTGTCGATCCCTCCTTCGGTTGTTGCCCCAGGTGGCTCCAGGTCCGGTCCGGTGCGGCTTGGACACGACGCTGGGCATTGTTTGCCCCTTAAGTTAAGTATATGGGGTGGTGTCAAGCGAAGTTTGTGGAGAAGTGGGTACGGAATTCGCTAAACGCAGTGATTGCAATGCCAATTATTCATGGCGGGGTTGTCATGAATAGTGGTGGCGCAATCCCGCATTTCGGGGGCGAGATGTGGGGTACCCGGCTTACGTCCCATATTTCGGAGGCGAGAGGTGTGGCGCCTGGCGGCTTCGGCTCTCGATGGGGCGTATTGCGATGCTCGTCTGCAAATGCAGCCGGTCGGCGTAGCGCAACAGCTTCTCGATGCTCACCTGGGAGATTCGGCCCTTGAGCAGGTTGCTCACTGACGGCTGGTATTCGTCCAGAATGTCTACAAGCTGCGCCTGGGTGTAGCCTTTGGCGCGTACATGCTCCAGGATCGCGGACAGAATCTCCGCCTTGATTTTCAGCGCGCTGGCTTCAGACGCGGAGAAGCCCAGGGAGTCGAAGATGTTTCCCTTGACGATGTGGGCCGGCTTATTTTCCGGTGCGCTTTTCATGTGCCCTCTGCTCCTGCAATCGTCGCCTGACTCGCTTGAGGCGCTGACTAGCAACCTCAATGTCTCTGCGGTCAGTCTTGCGGCTCTCCTTCTCAAAGCAGTGCAATACGTAAATCGTGTTCCCCACCCTTGACAGGTAGATCGCCCGGTCTCTGAGCCAAGATCCGCTCGGTGAGCGTGGGGCACCCGGAACCGGGCGTCAGTTTGAGGCCCGCTTGGCGCGCTCGGCTTCCAGCCATTGGCGGATGCCTTCTTCTCCGCCCGTTTTCCAGGCGTTGAAGCACCCATCCGTCTGCTCCTCTGTCGGATATTCGGCCTGGGGCGGGTCGGGGCTCGTCGGTTTGTCTTTTTCGTCATCCATGGTGTGACCGTTTTATAAGGTTAATGCAATTCAAGCGGGAGGGTGAGGCCCTCGACGGCGGACGGTGGTTCGAATCCCACATCTCAGAGGCGAGATGTGGGGCACCCGGCTGTCAGCCATTTCCGAATGCTTTTGCTTTTTGGTGGGGTTGCAACTAAAATCAGTTGCAAGATGAGCAAGCGGAGTAAGGCGCTCCAAAGGCTTGTTTCTAAGCCGAGCGATTTCACGTGGGACGAGCTGGAGTCTGTTATGACCGGCCTTGGATACGAACTCAAGACCTCAGGTGGTTCGAGCAGGAAGTTCGTGCGTTCCGGCATTGCGTTCTTTATCCATGAGCCGCACCCGCAGAATATATTGAAGCCGTACCAGGTCCGTGGCGTTCTTGAGTTTTTGCGGCGACAGGGGGACATAGAGTGAGTAAGACACTTACCTACAAGGGATATGACGGATCGGTCGAGTACAGCGCCGAAGACAGGCTACTGCACGGTCGCATCCTCGGGACCCGCGACATGGTTCTTTACGATGGTGCAAGTATCCGCGAAATCGAGAAGAACTTCCGCGGCGCAGTGGATGAGTATCTGGCGTTCTGCGCGGCTGAGGGCAAGACGCCGGATGTGCCTTTCAAGGGGAGCTTCAATGTGCGGATACCGCAGGACCTGCACCAGCGGGCGGCGCTGTATGCCGATGAACACGACCTGAAATTGAATGCGGTGGTGCAGTTGGCGCTGAAGGAGTATTTGACGCACGCGGAGTAGGGGTGGCGCGAATCCCAGATCTCGGAGGCGAGATGTGGGGCACCCGGCGAGCCGGCGATGATGGATCGCGGCGGGTTTTTGGGATCCTTAGGGGGCGACGGTGAGGGTGAGGCCGTCGACGGCGCGGACGGTGAGTTGGGTGCCGGCGGGGACGGGTTGCGCGCCGGGGGCGAGGGTGGCTTGCCAGATTTCGCCGCGGACTTCAACCTGGCCGATGTGGGACTGGCCGGCGGCGTAGTCGGGGGTGGGCTGGCCGGGGATTCGATCGCCGGGTGCGGATAGGGCAGTGATGGCGGTGGCGGGCTGGCCGAGGAGGGCCTGTGGGCCGGTGAGGCGCTTGGCGCTGCGCGCCTTGAAGGCGAGCCACGCCAGGCCGAAGGTGATGACGCCGAAACCGATGCCTGCGCCAGCAGCGACGCCGAAGTGCACGCGCATCTCCGGTGTGGGGCCGTTGACCAGTGTGGCCAGGCCGAAGACCAGGCAGAGAATGCCGGCGACGCCGAGGATGCCGTGGCTGGCGAACTTGGCCTCCAGCACCATGAGCGCGATGGCGGCGAACAGCAGCAGCACCGCGGTGTGCTGGACCGGAAGCAGGTTGAGGCCGAAGATGGCGAGCAGGACCATGAGCGTGCCCAGCGCGCCGGGAACGATGGTTCCGGGCACGTGGAATTCGAGGTAGATGAGCAGGCCCCCGCCCATGAGCAGAAGGACGTCGAGGTCGGGACTGGTGAGGCGGGTGAGCAGGCGCTCGCGGGTGGAGGGCGGCAGGGGGTCGATGGTGGCGTGGGTGAAGTCGAGCTTGACGGTGGCTCCGTTGAAGCGCTTGATGGTTTTGCCGTTGAGCTGGGCGAGCAGGGCGTCGTCGTTGGGCGCGACCGCGTCGATGAGGTTGAGCTTGAGCGCTTCGGATTCGCTGTAGGATTTGGAATTGCGCACGCCGTCCTCGGCGGCAGCCGCGTTGCGGCCGCGGACCTGGACGTAGGAGCGCAGGAAGGCCGCGGCGTCGTTTTCAAGCTTCTCCTTGAGCACGGGGTCCATGGTCTGGCCTTCGAGGATGGGGTGGGCGGCGCCGGCTTCCGTGCCGGGCGCCATGGCGGCGACGTCGGCGGATTCCAGAAGGAAGAAGCCGGCCGAGCCGGCGCGGCTGCCGGATGGCTCGATGAAGATGATGACGGGGACGGGCGAGGCTTCGATGTCGGCGACCATCTCGCGGGTGGAGTCGAGCAGGCCGCCGGGGGTACCCATGGAGATGAGTACGGCCGCGGCGTGGCGGCTGGCGGCGACGTCCAGGCCGCGCTTGAGGTATTCGGCGGTGATGGGCTGGATGGTGTCGTGGATGGTGAGCTTGACGACCAGCGGGGATTGGGCCTGCGAGTGGAGAGGCAGAAGCAGTGCGAACGCGGCGAGGGCGAGGATTGGGGTTCGAAACACGAGCGGGCTCCGGGGCGGTTGGTGGCCGCGTGTTAACGATACGGCAGAATGTTGATCGCGGCAGGAATTCTGTGTGTCGGGCCTTCGGCCCTCTGGTTCTTTCCCGTGAGCCAACCCAGGCCTTCGGCCCAGGCTGGTATGTCGTCGGGCCTTCGGCCCTCAGATCATCGCCACGTTTAGGAATTCGGGATCACCGAGGAAGGCATCATGCGAGGGGGTGCGGGAGCGACGAGCGGCCGCGTCAGGGCAACGATTGGCCGCGGGTGGCGAGTGCAGACTTCATGCCCAGGGCAGCGGCGTTGGCGGGTTCGAGGCGGAGCGCGCCGGCAACGTCGGAGGCGGATGTGGCGAGTTGGTTGGCTTGCAGATCGAGACGGGCCAGGACGAGGTACGCATCTACGTTGGGCGACAGTTTCAACGAGGCCCGTGCCTCCGCGCGAGCGTCGTCGGCCGATCCGCTGCGCTCGCGCACCTGAGCGAGGCCTGCGTGCGCCATGGCGTTCTTCGGGTCCGCGGAGAGCGCGCTATGGAACTCCTGCTCAGCCTCGGGGATAAGGCCCTGGGCCAGGTATTGCTGGCCGACCTGGGAGTATTGCACCGCGCGCTGCGCGGGGGGAAGAGCGGCCATCTGGATGGCGCGCATCTGGTCGAGTTGGAAGACGATCTGGCGGAACGACGCCTCCGACCAGGTGCGGCGGATGCGCGTGGTGGGGTCGAAGCCTTCGGCGCCGAGGATGGTTTTCAAGTTGGCGGTAGAGCCGTGGGTGGCCTGCAGGCGCGTGAGCAACTCCTGCGCCTCGGGGTCGTCGGAGTGCAGCTTCAGGGCCTCCTGCACTTCGCGCGTGGCTCCGGCGATGTCGCTGCGGCCGAGCAGGGCGACGGCGAGGTTGAAGTGGTAGTCGGCGTCGTTGGGGTCGGCGGCGATGACCTGCAGAAACAGCGGCACGGCATCCTTGCCCTGGCGGCTGGCGGCGACGCCCTCGTCGTTGACGACTTCCGGCAGCGGCAGACGGCTGGCTACAAAGGCAAAGGCCGCCTCCGCTTCCGCGTACTTGGCTACGTTGAAGCGCGCGAGGCCGCCATAGTAGCCGGCTTCCAGGGCCACGCGGTCGTTGGGCGGCACCTTGGCCAGCGTGGCGGCGGCAGCGTCGTACTGCAGTGCGGCATACTGCTCCTTGCCCAGGGCGAGCAGGGCGGCGGTGTAGTCGGGAGTTTCGGCGACGGCGGCCTCGAGGCGCTTGAGGCGCTCGTCGGAGGTGGGTGCGGAGGTGCCGCGAATGTAATCTTCAAAGGAGCTGAGCTTGACTCCGCCGGCGGCCGCCAGAAATGTCTGCTCCGCCACGGCAAAGTGCGGGTCCATGTGCTGAGCGACTTTCCAGGCAATGGCGTTCTCCACGTCGAAGAGGCGCGGCAGTTCGGCGGAGTCCTTCAGCGGCTCGGACATGCGGAGCTGGTTCACCTCCAACACCTGCGCCTGGACTTCGATGCGGGGAGTTGCGGTTCCGCTGTTGACGACGGTGAAGCTGCCGAGGATGACGTAGTCGGCGTCCAGCGTCTGTGCGATGCGGATGGTGGTCGCGCGGCTGGGGCGGAAGTCGTCGGGCAGGCCGAGGTGCTGCAAGGCGTAGACGCGGTCGTCGCGGCCGATGGTGAGGAAGCCGGCGGAGTTGAGGCGCTGGTCCAGGGTGTAGGGAAAGGAGTCGCCGATCCAACCCAGATTCGGCTGGCCGGAGCGGTTATCGAAGGGCAGTACCAGCACCAGGCGGCCGCCGGACTGGCGAATGTCCGCGGCGGAGTCAGGGTTCGGGTTTGCGTCCTGCGCCTGGGCCGGGCTCACCGGTGCGGGCTGCGGGGCGGTTTGGGCCGAAGGTGGGGCGGGGGGCTGGGCGGGACAGGCAGGGATTGCGACTGCTTGTCCGAGCAGGAATGCCAGGGGGAGAAGCCGGGGCGCCCAGCGAGCGGCCTTGCTCGCGGGGGTGGGACGATGGAGGAGGAAGTTGAGGGGAATTCTCACCACTGTTTGACGATTATAGAAGCCGGGTGGGTGGGCGCGCTCGATTCCGCTTACCGAGCGTCCGCCACAACCGTGACCCCGGTCACTTTTTTCCCGGTTTGCCCGATGAGATACTTCAATCTCGTGCTGCTGGTCCGTGGCCAGTTGCTGGGGGCCATTCCGGTCCGGCGTGGTTGGTGCCTGGGTCATAGTCAGCGCAATGAGACATACAACTCTCAGGAGATTCTTATGAAGCAGTTTTCGTCCGCATTTGTCGCCGAGCCCCAATTGCTGGAAGAGTTGGAGAAGCGATCGACGCCCATCGCGCTAGGTGAGGATCGCGTTCTGTTCCGCGAGGGCGACCAGCCTACCGGTGTCTACATCGTGTGGAAGGGAACGGCACTACTTACGCGCGGGTCGAATGGAGAGACGGTGCTGACGGTCGAGGCGCCCGCCGGGTCGCTGCTGGGTCTGCCTGCGGTGGTTGGGACCAAGACGTATTCGTTGACCGCGGTGGCAAGGGAAGACGCAGAGCTAAGCATGGTGACGTGCGCGGACTTTGTGGAGTTGATGGAAGAGCCGCATGTGGCGTTTCAGGTGCTGAAGGTGCTGGCGGAAGAAGTCAGATTCGCGCGGGAGACGCTTTCGGGCCTGTAGGGGCGGGGGTGATTCTGACCGCAGCAGGGCAGGCGCCAGCCCGCCTCTTGCACGAGCGATCTCGTTCGGCCCTGGATTCGGGAACAGGAAAATGGCCAATTTTCGGATGCCTGTTCGATTACCGCCCAAATTGGCCGAAAAGCGAATTTTTAACTTGACGGGGGGGGGGGCACTGGGGCGTATCGTCCAAACCGTCAAAGAAACGCCCGGTTTGGAGCAGCCTAGCTTTCGAAATCAAGCGCGGGCGTTTGAAGGGCCGGCAAAGATGAAGACGACGCTGAAGAGCACGGCAGGCCGCGGATTATGTGCGGCAGTAGTAGTAGTAGCCGTAACGATGGCGACTGCGGGGGCAGCGCGATGTGTCGCCCAGAACTGCATAGCGCCAACTTCGCAGAAGCAGGCGGAACTGTCCGCCTATGTTGTAAAGCGGAGCCACTTCGCCGCCACGAGCCAGCTTGTTCTACTGGAAAGCGCGCCGGCGAATGACGCCTGCTATTGGAGGCTCCATTACAGGGACTCCTCTTCGAAGACCGAGACCACCTTTTATCTCACGCCGGACGGCAAGTATCTTGTGCCCAGCCTCTACGATCTCAGCGTCGATCCTTTGGCCGAGGAGAAGGCCGCGGCTGAGAAGCGAATGAAGGCGTTCGAAGCCGGCGATCCACCGTCGCTGGGCGCCGCCAATGCTCCGATTACGATTGTGGAGTTTTCAGACTTCGAGTGCCCCTTCTGCAAGCGAATGACCGATGTCCTTGAAAATGGCCTTACGGCGGACGAGCGCAAGGACATACGCATCGTCTTTCACAACTACCCTCTACCGATGCATCCGTGGGCCAAGGATGCTGCAGAAGTGGCAGGCTGCGCGGCCCTGCAGAGCGATGCCGCCTTTTGGAAGGTCCACGGCTACCTGTTCCAAAACCAGACGACGCTCACCGTAGACAATGTGCGGGCAAATGCAACAGCCTTTGCGCTTGCCAATGCGGGCGTGGACAAGGCGGAGTTCCAGATGTGCCTGGATAAGAAGCTTGCCGTTGGGGGTGTGGCGCAGGATACCGACCTGGGCAACGCCAATGGTGTCCATGCCACGCCGACGCTGTTCATCAACGGAACGAAGTACGAAGGAGCGAAGGACGCGGCCGCGCTGCGGGCAATCCTCGCCGGCATACGCAGCCCGCAGCAGCCGGACGCGAAAGTGGCTGCGGCAAAGTAGCAACCTCAGCGGCGCAGCTCCTCCATCCGCCGCTCAACAACGGGAGAGGCACACATGCGGAAACCAAATTATTCAGGTACGACGCTCTTAGCACTGCTAGCGCTTATCGCAATGACATTTCAGGCTCGTGGCGGGGCCCAAATTGCGCCCGCAACCGGTTCCGGCGGGCATATTGTTGCGCGGACGATCGTGACGGCCCGAGGATCGTCTAGCTACCCGATGGGGCTGATCATCGTGCTCTACGATGGCAGGCCGACCTTAGATAGGGTCCCCTTTGATGCTCCAGACGACTGGCTAAAGCATGTCACAATCGCTATCCGGAATGAGAGCGCTAAGAACCTGATTGCGGGAAGCATACAGGTGGCCTTCCCCGGAATCGGGGGCGACCCGATGATCATCCGGTATATTCGATTTGGGGTGACGCCCGAGCACCAGCTGATTACCGGTTCCGGGGAAAAGGTTGAGCCGCCGCGTGGGGAGACCGCGACCTCCGTCCCCCCCGGTGG
The DNA here is from genome assembly GCA_963764735.1 of uncultured Acidobacteriaceae bacterium. GTDB lineage: Bacteria > Acidobacteriota > Terriglobia > Terriglobales > Acidobacteriaceae > Edaphobacter. The sequence continues at coordinate 511,835 of CAVXTS010000002.1, read as the reverse complement.
CTATATAAGGATCCCGTTAGCGACGGATTATGACTCGATTCGAAGCGCAATCGAAAAGAGAGTTCCTTTGTCGCAAGCCACTACCTGCGTGATCGACTACGGGGTCTATTACTTCGACGACGATATGCGCTGGTCGATAAACTCCTTTAGGCGCGCTGACCCGACCATACCGGGCAAATACGCGCCAATGGCGCCAGAAGAGTTACTGGGCAGGCCGCAAACTCCTAGCCGCTGACTGTCAGGACACCGATCATTATGGAAGGGTCATCCGTGAAATTCCGCATCCCATTTTCGCTCATACTTGCGATCGCCATGGCGCACCCGCCAGGTGTGGCGCAGAACTCCAATCAAACTGTTTATGTCCCATGCTCGACACTAGCATCGGACGCATACCAGTGCGCCACGGATTGTGGCAATGGGACAGTTATAGCGGGCTCCGCTGGAGGCGCGGGCAATATGGATCTTATCGACCCCCCTGAATGCGATTCGTCCGTGCAAGCTTGCGCGATGCCCACCCACGACGACGGTTTCTATGGGGCCGTCACCGACACTTCCTGGAACTGTAGTGGCACCTTCAGCGGCTGCGATAGCAGCGATCCTTACGCGCCCTTGTGTCCGGCTGGGTCCACCTGTAGCACGACTAGCGGCCCGGGTATGTGTGTACCGACTCAGACGGGCGGCGTCTGTACGCCCCTTGGTTACAATTGTGTGGAGGGGTCCCTTACGGGCTGCTGCCAAGGCGTGTGCACCCCCGGCACTAACGGCGCCCCCAGCACTTGCCAGCTGCCGCCCATTCCGCCAAGCGGCGGTGGTGGCGGGGACGGTCATGAGGGATGGAACACCATCGGTCACGAGCCACAGAAACCCTAGAGGAGACATACGTATATGTCATATCAAATCCATTCGCGAATGCAGTTCCTCCCGTTGCTTGGGGTCGCATGCTTGATTATTGCTGGCCACGGCTCTTTGGCCCAGGGCGATATCCAAAGTGCGCAGGAGCCGCCTGGATCCATTCCAGATGCGCACATCGCCCCGCGAAGGATCATAACCGCAATACCGAACAAAAACTATCCGGTGGGCGAGATGGTTATCCGATATGACGGTAAGGTGATCCCTAACAACAGAGTTCCCTTTGATGCTCCCGATGATTGGTTGAAGCACCTCACGGTTACGATCCAGAATACAAGCGCAAAAACTATCGTAGCCGGAACCTTGCAATTAGCTTTCACCACACTAGTGACCAATCCCATGGTGGTCTACTATGTTCAAGCTGGAATGGTGCCTGACAACCAACTGTATTCGCCATCGGGGATAAAGGGAACCCGACGGGCTGGGGAGACGCCAATCTCGGTTGCACCAGGCGAATATCTCAAGATCTCGTTTGCCAATGACTACGAGGCTATTCGATCCAAAATTGTGGCTAGAGCGCCCCTTTCGCAGGCAACCTCGGTCACGATCGACTATGGCGGATTCTGGTTCGATGGGGACCTGCACTGGAATATTGGGAACTTCAGACGGGTCGATCCGACTACCCCGGGTAGGTACATCCCTACTGATCCCTCAGGCATTATGGGCCCGGCCCAGAATTCGAGCCATTGAAACATTAGAAGGGATGCCATGAGACATTGCGGTCTGCGGTCGCTCATATTCATCGCGGGAACCTTGTGTCCGCTAGGTTTGGCGCAAAATTCGAATCAGCATGTATACGTTCCATGTAATGCGCCCACCAACGCCGATGTGTATTGCGATGGTTGCGGTGGTAACTGGATCCAAACCTCGACTCCGGGATCTAGCGGGACCATGGATTTAGTCGACCCAACCGAATGTGACTCAACGATTTTAGCTTGTCAGTTTCCTACCGCCAGCCAGGGCGAGTATTTGGCTGTAACCGACAGCGAATTTGGGTGCAATGGATACAACACAGGTTGCGATCCCACGGATCTAGACTTGCCGTCGTGTCCAGCCGGATCCACATGCAGCAACCCAGATGGACCCGGGATGTGCGTGCAAAACCAAAAGGGGCCCGACGGAGACTGTACTCTTACTGGCAATACGGGGCGTGTTCCTGGAACACTTTCCGACTGCTGCGGGGCCGCCACGTGTGTTACCGGATTCGGTGTGGCTCAGGGAACCTGCGTGGCTGTTAGCCTTCCCTGCGGTAGCGCGACTGACCCTAACTGCGCTACCGCCGCATGTAACGCGTCCACTGGGCAGTGGGATGAGAGTAGCTGCGGGTGCAACGGCGACGACAACAACTGCCCCGGCGGGTTGGTCTGCCTAGTAAACAACGCATGCGGGTGCAGCGATATCTGCGATGACCCAGTCTGCGATACGAATGGAAACTTTTCTTGCGACTGTCAGGGCATGAATTGCCCACCGCCAGGCGGCGGTGGAGGCGGTGGCGGCGGAGGTAGCGGCAGCGGTTGCGACAACTATTCCGATCCATGTTGTGGCAGCGGCTCCTGCGCCGGAGATTGGGAAGATTGTTCGTCGGCTTCCTGTTGTGGCGGCGACTTTTGCGATGCTGCGGACGTTTGTGAGCCCCCGTCCGGAGGCGGTGGCGGGTCCTGCGGCGGAGTTGGCGCGGGTTGCAGCACGTCGTCCGACTGTTGCGATGGCGAGTGCTGCGTTTATGGCAACGTATGCTCGAACGAGTGTTGATAGTGGCCGCTAAACGAAGTACCGAGTTAAGCAAAAGGAAACCGAGCTATTTGTAAGAGGACGATAAAGATGACTATCTTCTCCATGCGAAGTTTCGCAATTACGGCCGCATGCTGCGCGTCTATAGCACTCATGTTCTCCCTCAGCAGCATCGCGCAGGACAGTGCGGCCCCCAGCCCGCCGCACAGCTGGATCGACACGGACACGGGCCACCGGGTGTTTCAGCTGACCAATGAGCGGAGCGCACGCGGGCTCTACTTATCAAACGCCTTCTCGCCCGACGGAAGCAGATGATCTATACGGCTGGGCCGGACGTCAAGGCGATCGACCTGGCCACCTACAAGTCACATCGGGTGGTGGCGGGACCGATAAGCTCGCTTGTGGTTGGGAGTAAGGGCGCGGTGGTCTATTTTATGAGGCCAGGCAATAACGGCCTCTATGCTGCCGGAATCGACACCAGACAGTTACTTAGATTGCCGATCTGCCGCAGCGGGCGACCATCTCCGGCGTGAACGCGGACTGCACGCTGGTCGCTGGCACCTACACGGAGATCGACCTGCCCGCGCACCCAATCGATCCAAACCTGAAACCAAGCTCCGTAAGGGCAACCCAGATGGACGAGCGGCTCGCCGCGCACATTCCCATGGTTCTCTTCACCATCAACCTGCAAACCGGCGAGGTCCGCAGCGTGCTGAAGAGCACGGACTGGATCAGCCATGTGCAGTTTTCGCCTAAGGACCCGCACCTGCTGATGTACTGCCACGAGGGTTTGTGGTGGAAGGTGGACCGCATCTGGGCCATCCGCGCCGACGGCTCGCATAACCAACTCATCCACAAGCGCACCGTGGACGGAGAGATCGCCGGGCACGAGTTCTGGGACGCCGACGGCGTCACCATCTGGTACGACCTGCAGATTCCGCGCGGCCAGAATTTCTATGTGGCGAGCTACAACACTGACACGGGGGCGCGCAAATGGTACTCGGTAGAACGAGACGCATGGTCGATCCACTACAATGCAGCATCGGACGACAGCATCTTCTGCGGCGACGGCGGCGATTACGCCCAGGTCGCCAAATCGAAAAATGGTCAATGGATTGAGTTATTCAATCCGAGGGATACTCCGCTCGGTGAGGACATCGACAAAACCGGACTGGTGCTATCGGGGTTCTTTCAGTCCGAACATCTCGTCAACATGGCGAAGCAGAACTATACGCTCGAACCCAACGCCCGCTTCAGCCCCGACAAGAAATGGGTTATTTTCACCGGCGACATGCTCGGCCCCAGCTACGTCTTCGCCGTCGAGGTCGCCAAAGCGCAGTCGACGGCCGCGCAGTAGGCGCCAGGTCGCGTGCTGAGGCGCTAGCGCATTGCCAGGCTTGCGTTCACGATGCGCGGAAAGCGCAGTACGGCAACCCACTCGCCACGCTTCGAGGCTTGCCAGACGATCTCTCCGCGGAGGATTGCCGCAGCTTGGGCGGGGCGCACATCCTGGTGGAAGTCGAAATAGCGCTCGTCGCTGGTGCGGTTGCGCCGGCTGAGGTCGACGCGGCCCTGGGGCGGAGCCCACTTGGTGGAAAAGATGAGGGCAGTGTCGTAGTCGCCGGGATCGGCTGCGGCCTTCTCGATTTCCTCGATGGAGAAGTTCTGGATGGCGAATGCCTTGATTGGCTGTCTGGTGTAGCCCAGCTCCGGCCGCTCCAGTTCGGAGTAGGCGGGCCACGCGGTCAATACAGTTGCGTGCGGCCAGCGCTGGGCGATGAGGGCGATCGCGCGCTGATGCAGGACGATCATGTCGCGGTAGGTGAGGTTGTCCTCGGGCGCGAAGGCGTAGGGCGGATTGACCCAGATGCCGGTGATCAATGCGGCGACGCTGATTGCAGCAATCCATCCCCAGCGGCGCAGGCGGCAGTTGCCACTGGGCTACGCAGACCAGCAGGACCAGCGGATACATGGGCAACAGGTAACGCGTGAGTAATGCGCCGCCGAGCACGGAGAAGGCGATCCAGTTGGCGATAAGGATGACGGCGATGGCGTTGAGGGTGCGGCGGGGAAGCCGGACGCGCGTGGCGATGGGAGGGATAAGCAGCACAGCCAATGCGCACAGCACCGGCACGAACATGTTCATGTGCATGGTGAGGTGCAGTAGCCGGTGATACAGGCAGAGCGCGATGCGGTGCGGGTCGAGATTGGCGGTGGCGTTGTAGCGCAGGAATTCGGGGTTGCCGAAGATGTAGCCGGTGCGATGGAAGTGGTACGCGTACCAGGCAGCCAGGGGAAGGATGGGCGCGAGCAACGTGGCGATCCAATCAACGTAGGTACGCCATGATGCGGTGGCGCGGGGCCGGCGCAAGAGCAGAAACGCTTCCCACAGCGCCAGCGCGACCGGCGTGATGATCGCGGTTTCTTTGGAGAGCGCGGCCAGCGAAAACAGGATTGCGGCGTAAAGCCTGGTGCGCGGGAGGCAGACGGGCTGGAGGTAGAACGACAGACCCCACAGCGTGAAGGCAGCGGCGAAGATGTCGGCGTGGGCCAGCGTGCTCTGCGCGTACCAGATGGGATAGACGGCGGTGAGCAGCGTGGTGGCGGCCGCAGCCGGAGCGCCCAGCAGGTTGCGCGCCAGCCGGTAGACGGCCAGCAGCGCGGCGGCCGCGACCATGCAGATGAAGGTGCGCGTTCCGCTGGGAACGAAGCCCGAGAGGTGCCACCATCCGGCGAGCAGAATGGACGGCAGCGGCGGATGCGCATTGCTGGCGGTGGTGACAGGGATCAGCGATCCGGTGCGGAAGAAGTCCCACGCGGCGGGGATGTAGTAGCCGCCTTCATCCCAGAAATACGGGAGGCGGAGCAGGGTGAGATGAGAAAAGTAAACGGCGGCAAAGAACACCGGGTAGAGCTTCCACAGCGGGAGCGGGGCGCGCCGGCTGCGCGGCCCAGGCACCGAGGACGGCAAAGGCGCGGAGGTGGTCACGTGCTAGTGGACAGGGCCTTCCGGCGGCGCGTAATGGGGCTCCAGCGCAAGTGGACCGAAGGTCTGCTCGTACTGGGCGAGATTGTGGCCGAGGATGTTCAGCAACGCCTTGGCCTGCTGCGGACTGAGATAGATGCCCTGGAAATTTTCGACCGTGACTTCGTCGGCGGAATCCTGTTGCATGGTGCCGAAGATGAGTCGGAAGTCCCAGACGCTCATGCGGACCTGGACGCTGTTGGCGTAGCTGTCGCGGTATTGGTCGCCGCGCTTGACGGTGACGTTGGGTTGCTCGGAGGGTTGTTTGGGTTGGGTCATAGATCTTTCACTGTGCGACGCTATCGGTTATATCAAGCTCTCCACATCCCCGGCAGGGCGTGACGGTAAACTGGCCCGGTTTGCCAGGATGCTTCGGGCAGGAATCGGTTCCCACGTCATATTTGTATGTGCCTGCGATGGGGGGATCTTTGACAGTACAGGTGGCCGTCCCACTGGAACCATCCAGCGGGGACTTTTCCTGGCAAGGATCTTTTTTAGGGAAGCAAATCACGAAGGGAGGTTTATCTCCCCCTTTCAAATCCCATTCGATGGTGTCGTCTGCCGCGGCGGAGTCCTTCATGCCATTTACGGTGTCCACCATGATTTGGTGGTGTTTGTGCGAAGCTGGGGGCGCCGGAGAGGCTGCGACCGGTGCTGGATTCTGATTGGCTCCTTGATCTCCATGGCATCCCAGAGAGACCAGCAGCAGAGCCGTTGCTGCAATTGCGAGTACGCATTGCCGGGTCATGATGCCTCCAATCTCAAACTGGCGTTTTCAGGATGGTGCGAAAGGGGGGATTTGAACCCCCACGGATTTCTCCGCCAGATCCTAAGTCTGGTGCGTCTGCCAATTCCGCCACTCTCGCGCCTTGCAAATTCGGGATCGGGTTAGCGTATCTTCCCCGGTCCTTTTTATAGTAGCGTGTCCGGGGGCGCGGAGGCTTCCGGCTCGCCAAAGCAGGTTGGGCCAGAGACTTATGGACGTGTGCCGATGGTGTGGTTCTTGAGGGCAACGGCGACGGGAGTCACGGTTGGAGCAGCGACCCCGATCATCTGTGTGACGCCGCCGGTGATGCTTTCGCCGGAGATGTAGCCGGACCAGTCGGAGACCCAGACGTTGCCCGAGGCATCGACGGCGATGTCGCCTGAGGCCCCTTCACTGAGGCCGTCGTAGAAGCCGAGCGACGGAGAAAGAGCGGTTCCGGAAGAGGAGAACTCGCTGATGTCGCTGTTGCGGAAGTTCGATATCCAGAGGTTGCCCGCACCGTCAATCGCAATGGCGGAGGGATAGTTAAGGCCGCCCCCGGAGAATGGACCACTGGGGTTGAGCGACCCTGCGTTGGAGAACTGAGCGAGGGTGTTGGTGCTGGTGAGGGTGATCCAGGCGTTGCCTGAGCTGTCGATGGCAATGCCAGCGCAGCCATCCATGCCGCCGACGGAGAATCCGGTGGTGCCGGATTGCACCACGCCGCCGCTGGAAAACTTGGTGACGGTGCCGGGATTGGCGAAGCCGCTGGCGGAGTTTGTGAGCCAGACGCTGCCGTTGTAGTCGATAGCGATGCCAATGGGGTTGACCAGGCCACCGCCGGTAAAGCTGCCGTTGATGCCGGCGCCGCTGGCGGTGTTAAAGGTGACGACCGCGGAGGAATTGTTGTCCGCACTGCCGGCCCAGTAGTTGTTGGAGGCGTCAACGGCGACGCCACCAAAGCCGCGGATGTTGGCGGCTCCAGCGTCGAAGGGCGGGGGCGGGTCGGCGAGGGTGGTGTTGTTGCCGAGGGAGTCAATCTCGGAGACCCAGTACGAATTGTCGTCGATGAGGGCTTTGTCGTTGAGATCGATGGCGATGGTCTGGTTGTAGTTGTTGGCGCCGATCTGACCGCCGGTGACGGTCTCCAGTTGATTGCCGAGCGGGTCCAGCCTGGCGACGGTGGCGCCGGAGACGAGCCAGATATTGCCCTGCGAGTCGGCGGCGATGCCGTTGGGCGAATTCCACGAACTGCTGGCATACACGACAGCGATGGTCCAATCGTTGGGAACGCCGGTATAGGTTCCGGTGAAGGAGTTGTAGCCGACGGGCAGGACGGGCTGGAACGGCGGCGAAGAAGGCTGAAGATTGAAGAGCGTGGCTACGTTGGAGGCCGGATTGCGCGCGATGTTGAGTGCCACCTGCAACGTGGTTGTGGGCGCGGTGCCTCCGGAGGGAGTGGCCGCTGTGAAGAGGCTGGAACATTCGCCGGTAACGCCGTTGGAGTTAACGCAGAAGGAAAGGATATCGGCGAGGGTATTGATCTCGGATTGCGGAACCTGGCCGAGTCCACTGGAAGTGATGGTGCGGGCGAGGCCGGTAGAGAGGTCGACGAGGTTGCCTACGGTGGAGAAGGCATTGGCGAGGCCGAGAGTGTTGGTGGAACTGGTTGCGATGCCCTGAGTGGAGAAAGTGGCGAAGGGTGAAAGCGCGTAGGCGGAGACGATGGTGGTGACCTCGTTGATGTTGACGAAGGTGGCAGAAGTTAGCGAAGAACAAGATCCCAATGCGGCCATCAGGACCAGAGCCGGGTTGTTGGTTCCCATCGCGAGGCCAGGGTTTCCGCCCACGGCCAGAAGGTAGACCTGACTGGAAGGGGTGGGGCACATATAGTCGCCGGTAATGCCCCAATTGCCGCTGCCGCCCGTGGTGACGTAGCCATTGCCGCTGCCGTCGGTTAAGACGCCGGCGTCCGAGGTGTTGAGCAGCGACTTGGGGGCGGATGTGTATCCGGTGATGCCAGCGGCGAAGAGGTAGACGCTTGCACCCACGACGGGTTGCTGGCCGCCGTAAACTCCGCCACGGAGCGCCGGACCTGAGATCGGGCTGGTCGAGGGCGCGGCTGCCGTAAACGAGCAGCCGTTGAGCCCGACGCAAAGCACTGCCGCCAGCGCGGGGGCGGATAGACGAAGGATGCCACAGGGGCTTGCGTTGCAGGAGAGGAACATGGCGTACTCCCTTAATGCGGTGCTTCGATAGTGAATCGGAGCGTCAGCGCCTGTTTCGGGACCCAGGAGTGCTGCGGAAGCCTGTGGGCCTGGCGAATCGAAGAAGCAGGGTTTGATGCGGTGGGGGATAGCTGGGTTGCTTCACATGTGTTCCGCAAAGCGCCGTTGGATGAGTTCCGGGAGACGTTCGTCCGCGTGCTGCCAGATCTCCTGGTTGAAGATCTCAACTTCGATGGGCCCGTTGTAGCCCGCGGCGTCGATGGCCTGACGCAACCGGCGCAGTTCGATAACCCCGTCGCCGATCATGGCGCGGCCCATCAGAATTCCGGGCAGCGGCACCGGCCAGTCGGAGACGTGGAGGCCCGCAATTCGGCCGCGTGCGTGTTCGATCTGTTGCCACAGGTCAGGATCCCACCAGACGTGGAAGGCGTCGATGACGACGCCGGCGGATGGGCTTGCGAGCTGGTCGGCCATGTCGTTGGCCTGCTTCAGGGTGACGACGACGGAGCGCTCGGCGGCATACATCGGATGGAGCGGCTCGATGCCGAGAAGAATGCCGACTTTCTCCGCGTCGGGCAGAACTTCGCGCAGACCGTCCAGCACGGTGGCGCGCGCGTCATCGAGGGTTTGGCCGCTGGCGGGTCCGCAGACCATGACCAGCACCGGCGCGCCGAGCTGTGCGGCCTGTTCGATGGCGAGGCGGTTGTCGGCGATGCGTTCGCGGCGCTCGGCGGGGGTGGGTGCGGAGAACCAGCCTCCGCGGCACAGGCTGGTGACGCGCAGGCCTGCGTTACGGATGATTGCGGAGGCGTGCGTGGCGTCGCGATCGATTTTGTGACGCCACACACCGATCTGCGCGATGCCGCTGTTGGAGCAGTGGCGGACGGCCTGCTCGAGCGACCACGGATCGGCGGTCATCTGGTTGAAGCTGAGACGTTCGAGCAGGCTCATGCGACACCTGCCAGCAGCAGGAAGCTGCGCATTCGTTGCGCTGCGAGTTCAGGGTCGCGCAACACTCCGGCCTGGTCCGCGAGCACGAACAGTTCGCACAGGTGTGTGACTGATCTGGCGCTCTCCGCGCCGCGAACCATGCGGAAGTGAGATTGAAAGTTGTTGAGAAACGCGAGGAAAACGACGCCGGTTTTGTAGTGCAGGGTTGGCGATGCGAAGATGTGGCGGGAGAGTGGGACCGTGGGCGCGAGCAGTTGGTGGTAGCGCGGGAGGTCTCCGGCGTCGAGTGCGGCCAGCGCCAGCGATGCGGCTGGAGCGATCGCATCGAAGATGCCCAGCAGCGCATGGCTATGGCCCTGCTCGTCGCCGCGGATCAGGCGGTCGTAGTTGAAGTCGTCGCCCGTGTACATGCGGACGCCTGGCGGCAGGCACCGGCGCATGGATATTTCGAGGTCTGCGTCGAGCAGAGAAATCTTGATGCCGTCGATTTTGTTCTGATGCGCGCGGAGGATGCTGAGGCAGTTCTGCATCGCGACGGGAATGTCGCGCGCGCCCCAGTAGCCGTCGAGGGCGGGGTCGAACATGGGTCCCAGCCAGTGCAATATGACCGGCGCCTGGACCTGGGCGAGGACACTGGCGTAGACGGAGGCATACTCGTCAGCATGGCGGGCGACGGCGGCGAGCGCGCGCGAGGCCATCAGGATGATGCGGCCGCCTGCGGCTTCGATTGCAGCACACTGCTCCAGGTAGGCGTTGGTGACTTCCTGCAAGGTGCAGGTTTTTCCTGGCGGCAAGTGGTCCGTGCCCGCGCCGCTGGCGAGCAATGCTCCGCGGGCGTTGGCGGCGGCGGTGGCGCGTTGGATCAACTCGAGCGCCAGCGGCCAGTCGAGCCCCATGCCGCGTTGCGCGGTGTCCATGGCTTCGGCCACGCCAAAGCCCAGCGACCAGAGGTATTCGCGGTAGGCGAGGGTTGCGTCCCAGTCGATGACCGGGGAGGTGAGCGGCTGCGCAGTGCGCAGGGGGTCGACGACGGCATGCGCGGCCGCGAAGGCGACGCGCGTTTGGAAGCTGGCGCGTTGGGTCGGCGCGAGCGGGTTGCCGGAGAGAGCGTAGCTGTAGATGGATCCATCGGGCCGCACCAGTTTGATCGAGGCGGTCACGGTCATAGCCCTAACTCTGGGACGTCGATCCAGCGGCGCTCGTGCCAGGACTTGAGGCCGAGCTCAGCCAGCTGCACGCCGCGAGCGCCTTCAAGAAAGTCATGGGGGAACGGCGCATCCTGCGCAACGTGACGGAGGAAAAGCTCCCACTGGACTTTAAACGCGTTGTCGAAGACCTGATGGTCGGGCACATCCTGCCAATCGTCGCGGAAGTGGAAGGGGTTGTCGATGTCCGGGTTCCAGACCGGGCGCGGGGTTTGCGCGTGGGGCTGGGTCTTGCATTCGCGCAGACCAGCGACTGCGCTGCCCCGCGTACCGTCGACTTGCAGGGTGAAGAGTTCGTCGCGGTAGACGCGGAAGGACCATGAGGAATTGATCTGCGCGACGATGCCGCCGTCGAGTTCGAAGGTTCCGTAGGCGGTGTCGTCGGCGGTACACCGGTAGCGATTTCCCTGCTCGTCGAGGCGTTCCGGGATAACCGTGCCGCCGAGGCACTGCACGGCGCGGACGCGGCCGAAGGTGTGGTCCAGCACGTAGCGCCAGTGGCAGAACATGTCCATGATGATGCCGCCGCCATCCTGCTTGCGGTAGTTCCAGGAGGGTCGCTGCGCCGGCTGGTCGTCGCCCTCGAAGACCCAGTAGCCGAACTCGCCGCGAACGGAGAGGATGCGGCCGAAGAAGCCGCTGTCGATGAGTCGCTTCAGTTTGCGCAGGCCGGGGAGAAAGAGCTTGTCCTGGACGACGCCGTGCTTGACGCTGGCGGCGTTGGCCTGGGCGGCCAGCCGCAGGGCTGTGGCGGAATCCTGGGCGAGTGGCTTCTCGCAGTACACGTGCTTGCCGGCGGCAATCGCGGCTTCAACACTGGGAGCGCGCATTGCGGTTACCTGGGCGTCGAAGTAGATGGAGTCGTCCGGATTGTCGAGTGCGGCGCGGAGGTCGGTGGACCAGCGCGGCACACCATGCTGATTGGCGATCTGCTCAAGTTTGGTGGCATTGCGGCCGACGAGGATGGGATCTGGCATCAGGTGCGAGCCGTCGGCGAGCGAGACTCCGCCCTGCTGGCGGATTGCGAGAATGGAGCGGACCAGGTGCTGGTTGAGCCCCATGCGTCCGGTGACGCCGTTCATAATGATGCCAATCCGCCGTTGGCTCATGCTTGTCTCCGCGGCATCCATCGGTGGGTCATTGTGTCGGCTCCGTCTTGCGCAGGAAGCTGCGATTGCGCGCTTCCGGTCCCAGCCAGAAGATAACGATCATCAGCACGATCACGGCTGCTTCAAACACGGTCAACGCCCAAGGATATCCAAAGCGGTCGCGCAACATGAATTCTACTGCGGTTGCGGGCGCAGACAGCAGCGTTCCCAGTTGATACACGATTCCAGGGAACAAGCTGCGCACCGCGTCCGGCGAAAGCTCGTTGAGGTGCGCCGGGATAACGCCGAACGCTCCCTGCACGCCGGTCTGCATGAGGTACGAGCCGGCGGCCAATACGCCCAGCGAGGCTCCAAATGCCCATGCGGGAATGGCCAGCAGCGCGATGCACAGGGCCAGCATGACGGCGTTGCGCCGGCCCAGCTTCTGCGAGAGTTGGCCGAAGAACAATGCGCCGACGATGGCGCCAATGTTGTAGACGATGGGTATGCCGTACAACGCCTTCATCCCGAAGACGGACCTTGCCGCGATGCCAGGAATCGATTTGAGGAAGTCGGGGTACAGGTCTTGTGCGCCATGCGAGAGTCCCAGCAACACCGTCATCATCAGCAGCAGGTACAGGAACATTCCCCGGTGAGCGAGCAGTGAGCGGAAGATCTGTCCGACCGAGGCTGGGCGGCTCTGCTTCCACGCCACGGACTCGGGTGCGAACAGGGTCAGCGCCACGATCAACAGCGCGACCGGCGCACCGGCGAAGAAGACCGATCTCCATCCGAGGGACGGAACCAGTGTCTGCATGGCCACAGAAGCCAGCAGATAGCCGGTGGGATAACCGGCCTGAATCATTCCGGAGAGCGCACCGCGGAACCTGCGCGGGGAACTCTCCATGGCATACGACGCGCCGATGCCCCAGTAGCCGCCCATGCCGACGCCGTAGAGCGCGCGGCAGATGGCGAAGACGGTGAAGCTGGGCGCGAGACCCGTGAGTACAGTGAAGACGGAGAAGTACAAGACGCAGGCGATGAGCGGACGCCTGCGCCCGAACCGGTCCGCCAGTGCGCCGAAGAACAGGGCGCCCAGTGGCCGCATCGCCAGTGTGAGAGTGAGGGTGTAGACCACGGATGCTTTGGATACGTGGAAGTGGCCGGCCAGGGTGTCGAACAAGAACACCACGACAAAGAAGTCGAATGCGTCCAGCACCCAGCCCAGGACCGATGAGCTGACGGCGAATTTCCAGCCGCGCGTGAGGGGGTCGATGGGTGTGTCTGCGCCGGCTGCAAACGCCATAACTCAGCCGTGTCCCCGCGGCACCAGGTTTCCGCGCAGAATCGTCTGCTGCAGGGTGCCGTGCGGCGAGAAGACGTTGAAGTTGGCGGGTTGGCCGACGGCGACCGCGCCCAGTCGGTCGAGACCCAGCATTCGTGCGGGGTTCCGGCTGGCCAGGCGGACTGCGGTCACCAGGCTGGCGCCGGTGAAACGCTGTAGATTTTCGACGGCGCGGTCCATGGTCAGCACCGACCCGGCAAGCGTCTCCACGCCCGCTGCCAGGTCGCGGGTAGAAAGGCAGCGGCCGTCGCGCACCGTCACCTGGAGTTCGCCAAGCATGTAGTTGCCGTCGGGCATGCCGGTCGCGGAGATGCCGTCGGTGACCAGGATCGCGCGCTCTCCCCCCTTGGCGCGCAGCCACAGGCGCACAAACTCCGGTGCGACGTGAATACCGTCGCAGATCAACTCCGCGTATAGCGCCTCAGCATCGAGCACCACGCCGGCGATCCCCGGCTCGCGATGGTCCAGGCGCCGCATCGCGTTGAAAGTGTGGGTGGCGCTGCCGGCTCCGGCGGCGATCGCAGCGCGGGTTTGTGCGGCGGTTGCGTCGGAGTGCCCGAGGCTTATATGTGTGCCTGCGGCAGTTGCATATTCGATGAGATCGATGGCGCCCGGTGTCTCCGGCGCGATGGTTATCAGGAGGATGTGTCCGCGCGCAGCCTGCTGCATCCGCTCGAACAACGGGATGGAGGGCGGCTGGATGTCCGCGGGAGGATGCACGCCGCGCTTGGCGTGGGAGATAAACGGCCCCTCGAGGTGGATGCCCACGGGCCGCGCCGCGAGCGCCGCTGACTCGTGCTGCGCGGCCTCGATTGCGTTGGCGATGCCTTCCAGCGCGCGCAGAGTTGGGTCAATGGGTGCGGTAACCGTGGTCGCAAGGAAGTGCGCTACGCCGCTGCTGGCGAGATAGGTGCCGATGCAGCCGAGCGCCTGCACGGAGCCCTCCATCGCATCGCGGCCGGCCGCTCCATGGACGTGGATGTCGAAGAACGCGGCGGTCGCAGTGGTCTCGTTGGCGTTTGGTTCGCCGGCTTCGATGCTGGCGATGGTGCCGTCCGCATCGATCTCGATGCGCGGATATTCGATGGCGCCATCCGCCGTGATCAGTCGCCGTGCCGTCAGTTGAGTCGTCATGGTGCGGTCACTGGCGCTACGGGCGTGGTTTCCTGGGTTGGGGGGAGTGGCAGCGCATGCGGAATTCCTATTTCCTCGAAGGTCGGCAAAGTTTTGGATTCGCTCCATTGGCGCTGGGCGGCGTGTACCTTGTCGGCGCGGGCAAGCCAGATCTGCGTGGTGTAGTCGTATTGTTCCAGAACGTTACGGAGCCAGTAGGGACGGTTGGAGCGCAGCCACGCGGACTCAAACAAGTCGCGCAGCAGGGTGTATCCGTTGCGCATGTCCTGGATGCGGCCGTTGACGCCATTCAGGTCTCCGAGTTCACGGCTCACGCTGGCCCGCGTCTTGCGGTCGGGGCTGGCGGAGTCGGCCAGCGCGCGCGCGTAGCCTTCGGCCATCTCGTCGGCAAGCTGGAACTTCAGGCCGATAAAATCCATGCGCCGCGCGCCCAGTTCCATGGCGTCGACCGCATCCGGCTCGCGCAACCCACTGCTGGCCGCGCCGTATTTCGCCGCGTCGTAGAGCGTTGAGGTCGAGCCCACATCCGATTGCGTGATTCGCGATGCCGACGGATTCGGTCCCGCCGCGGCGCGAGCCTGCGCAATCAGGGTCAGAGCCGCCTCGGCATGCAGGCGCAGGTCGTGCGTGTAGGGGCGGATCTCGTCGGCAATCTTCTGGCCATCTTTCGACCAGGGATCCAGCCAGAAGAGGTTGTTGGTAGCATTACCGACCTTCGCCTGCTGCCGCAGTAGATCGTGCGCCGCCATCAGCTCCAGTTGCGCCTGGTCAAGCGCGCCGGTGCTGTCGCCATGGAACACCTGGCCGTAGCTGTGTTCGAACGCTTCGATGGACGACTCACCCGGCTGCCAGGCAGCGGCCGCGCCGAACAGAATGCCGTACCAATCCTGGTTGAACAAGCCCTCGCCATCGTCGTTCCAGATGGTATTCAATTGGCCGGTCGATCCCAGCCGCTGTCCGTCGCGGGTGAATTCCTGAATATTGTTGAGCCCCAAATCGTAGTCGGGGTAGACGACGCGGAAGTTGTGCACGCTGGGCGAAACCCAGGTTTCGAATCCGGCGTTGGCGAACGGCGTCAGGTACTTCGCATAGCCTTTGGGCTCGGGGCTATAGACCCAGGCGAGTGCGATCGTCGAATCCTTGAAGGTCTGGGGGAGTGTCTTCAGGAGTTCCGGCGAGTCCTGCGCGATGTCGCCCCAGAACAGCAGCCTGCGATGGAGAGGCTGCAGCGCGGTGACGATTTGCTGCATGAAGTCCAGATACACGGCAGCCAGACCGCGCGCGTCCACGTCAGCCTTGGTCTGGCCCAGGCCCAGGTCGGCGGTCTCGTCTGCGCCGATGTGCAGGAACGGCCCGGGATACTCGGCCGCCAGCTCGGAGAACTCCTGCTTGATCAGCGCGATGGAGCCAGCCTGGCCGGGCGCGAGCACCGCGCCGTGCGGCGTCTCCGCCAGCGGTGCGTACTGTTCCCACGTCAGCGCGTTGTGCAGATGGCCAAACGCTTCCTGCTCCGGCACGATGGTGACATGGTAGGGCCTGGCGTAGGCCACCAGCGCTGCCGCATCTGCCGCGCTGATGCCGCCGCCGGGAGGCGCGATCAGGGGATTCGAGGCGTACTCGGCGGTGTGCTCGAAGTACGGTGAGTAGAGGTTGATCTTGTAGGCCGCCATGGTTCGGATCATCTTCTTCTCGAACTCGAGGGTCGTCACCGGGCCGCGCGACAGGTCGTCATCCAGCCCGCGGTATTTCATCGCCGGCCAGTCGCGGATCCTGGCGGTGTGCAGCACAGCGTTGGCGCCGTATCCGGTGATGAGTTGCTTCACGGTTTGCAGCGCGTAAAAAATGCCGGCATCGCTGGCCGCGGTGATCGCCAGCCCGCGGCCGTCGGGAATGATGGAGTAGCCTTCGGGCTTCATCTCGTCGGGCATGTCGCTTCCACTGGGTGCTGCTGTGGCGCCAGCCGCGGTCCCGGGTGTGAGGCTCTCCGTGTAGATGGATTTGGAGAGGGTTGTCCCGTAGCGCGTGACCAGGATGTTCACCGGCGAGGTCGTGTTTACCGGGACGCCTGCGCCTCGCTGCGAGCCAGGTCTTCAGGTCGTCGATGGCGAAGGTGTCTTCGGGCGGGCAGGTGGCCGCGCAGTTGATCTGCAGGCCGCCGGACAGCGACTGCACGGAAGCTGGGGTGACCTCACGCGGAATCGGGATCAGCTTGAGCGCCTGGGCATCAGCGTTGTGAGGAGGGAGTCCACCGATTAACCCGAGTGAGACCGCTAGCAGAACCCCGCCGGATCGCAATATCGACATGACCCTACGGTAAACCAGCCGGACCGGCTGCGGCCAACGGACTCGTTCTGCGTTCCCAGACATGCACTCTCGCCGGCGACTATTAACGCGTTGTGAATTCCCCCCAGCAACCGGCGAATTTTCTCCTGTATTAACACAGGTTTGACAAGATCGGCGAAAGAACGAGCAGAGAAGCAGTACGGGCCGGGTAATCGCCTGGAGATCGCCGTGAGCGTTTCTGCCTCCCAACCTGTGTTTAGCGAGGTTCCATGAAGAAACAACTACGAACGGCGATTGCGGCGACCCTGATGCTTGGTGCGCTATCGCTGCATGCGCAGACCGGCGCGTCCGATCCGACGGCCACGACGACCAAGAAGGTCAAGACTACCAAGACAGCCAAACCGAAAGTGGTTGAAGAGACCGAGGAACAGAAGGCCATCCGCGATTTGCAGGCGAAAATGGCGGCCCAGCAGGCGGAAATCGACGAGTTGAAGCAGCAGAACGCCGCCAAGGACGCGGCGCTCTCCGCCGCGCAGTCCACTGCCACGACCGCCCAGTCTGAGGCCGCGACGGCTAACGCACAGGCCCAGAGCGCCACTGCTGCCGCCCAGTCGCAGGCAGACGCGGTGAATGGCCTGAAGAGCACGGTCACGGACCTGCAGGGCACGAATGCCGGTCTTGCAGCAACCATCAACACCACCAAGACCGAGTTGAACGACGCGATCAACTCGCCGGATTCGATCCACTACAAGGGGGTCACCCTTTCGCCTGGGGGCAGCTTCATCGCGGCCGAAACAGTGAACCGCACCACAGCTGCAGCTTCCGGCATCAACACTGCATTTACTGGAATCCCGCTGAACTATTCCGATGCGAGCGAGTTGAGTGAGTTCTACGGCACCGGCCGCCAGTCGCGCATCGCGTTGACGGGTGTGGGCAAACTCGCCAACATGACTCTGACCGGTCATTGGGAAGCTGACTGGCTGAGCGCCGGCGCAGACTCGAACAACAACCAGTCGAACAGCTACACCCTGCGGCAGCGGGTCCTGTTCGGCGAAGCCAAGATGGCGAGCGGCTGGGATGTGTCGGCCGGCACAGGCTGGGACCTGGTAGCCGAGACGACGCAGGGATTAACGCGCGGAACTGAAATTCTGCCTGCGACGATCGATGCACAGTACGAGGCGGGTTTCGCGTGGACGCGGCAGTTCAGTTTCCGCGTCGTCAAGAATATCGGACAGCATGTTTTTGCGGGATTCTCGGTTGAAAACGCGGAGACTCTGAACCCGGGCGGACAGAATCTGCCCAGCAACGTGCTGATCGGTTCCGCCGGCGCGGGCGGAGGCCACTACAATGCAGGCGCGAACTACTCCTTCAACTATGCTCCCGACCTGGTGGCCAAGATCGCGGTCGAGCCGGGCTGGGGTCACTGGGAGCTCTACGGCATCCAGCGCACCTTCCGTGACCGCATCTATCCGACGACTGGCACGCCCTACAACACAAAGACGGTCGGCGGCGGCGTGGGCGGCGGTTTTCGCGGACCGCTCGCCGGAAAGAAAGCGACTATCTACCTGAAGGGCCTGTATGGCGACGGCGTAGGCCGCTATGGTTCGTCGACCATCGGCGACATCACCTTGCGCCCGGACGGTTCGATCTCGCCGCTGCATGGCTTTTCAGCCCTCGGCGGAATTCAGCTGGATCCGACGAAGCGCATGTCGCTGTACTTCGACTACGGCGGCGACTACATCGGCCGCGACTTTAGGTTTAGCGGCACAACCGAAGTCGGCTACGGTGCTCGTAACGCGGATATGTCGGGCTGCCTTATCGAGCCTGCCTCGACTGCGGCGAATCCCAGTGCGGACCCGACGACCCCCGGCACCTCTGCGAATGGTTGCAAGGGTAATAACAAAGACGTGCAGGAGTTCACAGCGGGTTATTGGTTCAACTTCTACAACGGCCCCAAGGGTCGGTTGCGCCAGGGCATTCAGTACAGCCTCATACGGCGCGACCTTTGGTCCGGAGCGGGCGGCACTCTGAACCCAGGGGGCGGATCCCACGGCGACGACAACATGATCTTCACCTCGTTCCGTTACTACCTGCCTTAGACTGAGCGCTGGATCACAAACCATCAAGGGCGGCCCGCACTCCGGGCTGCCCTTGACGGTTTGGTGCGAGAATCTGCACGTCGAGCGAAGAAGTTCAGTTTGGCTGGGGCGGAGTCCAGGGCGCGGACGGCCGCGGCGATGGAGGAGTCGAACGCTTGCCGTTGGCGAAGGAAGGCACCGACGGGACCAGGCCGCGGAGGATGAACTCGCGGAAGAGATTTTCCCCGATGTTGCCTGCTACGTCGATGGCGAAGGTTTGAAAGACAGTTCCGGCGCCGCGATCGGATGCGGGCAAGTAGGTATTGGCGATGGCGCTGGCGGAGAGGCTGCCAAGCAGGTGCGCGAAGTTGGGCTGGTTCCTGCCGTTGTCGCCGCGCGCGACGAAGGTGGAAGCGATGGCGTGCAAGGCGCGGGAGCGCCAGCCGCCTGAACCCTGGTAGAAGTAGCGCGGATCCTGGTGGAAGAGCGCGGGAAACACCGCGCTGCCGAGCATGCGGCTGCTGGTTGCGGTCGCCATGGTGGCGGCGTAGCGTTTGCCATAGCCCTGAATGCCGGGGCCGTAGCCGGAGTACGTGCCGGCGATCTGTTCGGCGCCGGCCGTTCCGGCGACGGTGAGGAACTGAATGGGGTCCAGCAGCGTGCGGGTCGCCATTTTGTACTTCAGGGCGGCAGGCATCGGCGCGGCGTTCCATATGTAGCTGGTGTAGAAGTTGGGGAAGACGGCGAAGAGGCGCTGCTTTTCCTCTTCATGTACCTGGGCAACGGCGATCTGGTCGGGCGTTGCGATGACGGTGACGGTAGCGCTGGTGGAGACGGCGAGCACGACCTTTGGCGCGGCGGTGGTTTCGCCGGGCCTGACCGCAAACTCGGGGGACGTGTAGGCGGCAAAACCCCGGGCGTTGACGATCAGCCGATACTCGCCGGCTGGGAGTCCGGTGAAGGTGAAGCTGCCGTCGCTGCCGCTGGTCGCGGTGCGCGCGCCGAGTTTGCCCGAAGCGGAGAGTTCGACATCGGCTCCGGGAACGGCGCTGCCGCCGCCGGAATCGAGCACGGCACCGGCGACCTGAGCCGTTCCTTGGGCTTCGGCGGGCAACTGGGCGGCGGGAACCGGCGCGTCGGGCAGATCGGCAGGGTTGTTGAGGCTCTGGCCGAGCGCTGAGCACGAGCAGAGGATTGCCAGCAACGCGGCTGCCGTTCGGATTCTAGAACTGCCCACAGATTTTCCCCCAAACCACCGGGCATTCAGTAAGATGCGTTCGAGGCTCAACGAAGTAAGACTTCGGCCACATGATTTCGTCATAAGATTCGGGGGCAAATCATATGGATTCGTTGAGTTACGGCTGACACCGTGAACGCTACTTTGGGGTGAAGTAGCCTTCGCGGGCCTGGACGATGAGCTTCTTGCCGGGGGTGGCGAGGTCGATCTTGTGGTACTTGTTCGGGCGTGTGTCCGGCGGGGCATAGCCGAGTTCGTAGGACTGGCGAAGGTCGGCGGCGATGGAGGCGTAGATCTGCTGGAGGGTCATGGTGGGGCTGACGGTGAAGACGCGTCCGCCGGTGGCTTTGGACAGGTCCTTGAGCGCGCCGAGGTCGCCGCCTCCGTTGGAGTAGAAGACAGAGTAGATCATGATGTCGGCGGCCTGGGCGGCGCGGATGGCGTCCTTGGCGGAGAAGCGGCTGCCGTTGTCGCCACCGTCGGTGAGAAGGACCATGGCGCGGCGGCCGAGCTGGTTGCCGAGTTCAAGCTTTGAGACGGCGCAGATGGCGTCGTAGAGGAGCGTACCGCCGTGGCCGTTGCCGCGGCTGTTGGCTGCGGTCACAAAGTCGTCGTGGGACTGGGTGAGATAGGCGAGCGCGTGCTGCAGGGTGGTGGCCGAGTTGGTGATTTTGGCGAGTTGCAGGATGGTGGAGTCGAACTGAACCAGGACGGCGCGGTCCGCAGGTTGGGTCAGCATGGCGGGGAAGAAGGCGCGGCCGGCCACGATCTCGTCGGTGATGTAGGCGCGCTGGCTGCCGCTGGTGTCGACCATGAGGGCGAGGGTGAGGGGAAGGTCGGAGCCCTGGGAGAAGTAGGTGATGGGCTGGGGCTTGCCGTCCTGCCGGAGCAGGAAGTCGCTGCGGGTGAGGCCGGAGATGGGCGCGCCGGCGGCGTCGCGAACGATGGCGGAGACGGCGACGAGGTTGGATTGGACTTTGAGGGTGGGGGTGGCGGCGTCCGGGCTGAGGGCTGAGGGAGCTTCCGCGGCTGCCGCGGGTGCGGCAGGCGGGGTTTGGGCCGGGCTTTGCGTCTGGCTCAGGAGCGGCAGAGCCGTGGCGAACAGGGCCAGGGCGAACAGCAGGGTGCGGGATACCCCCCCGGGGGGTCTCCGGGTGATGAGATTGCTACAGAAGGGTTTATCGGTGGGGAGTGACGGAGTAGTTATTATCCGAAGAGGACTCGGGGTGGGCTGGTGTTCGTTCAGGCAGGACTTTCCGCCGACTCTCATGGATGATTTGCCCCCCTCTTTCTATGATATGGGAATGGTGGAAACTCGAGTCATTTGTATCTGGCTGTTGTTGCAGGAGTTCTGCGATTTTGGTTGACATCCTTCGTGACCCTCGGCGGGCGCGCTGGCTGGCGCAAGGGAACCAACCCCGGGGAGGGTGGAGGATGGCGCGCCGCAAGGCAACGACGGTTTTCACCGGAGGGCGTAGGCGACGAGGGTTTGCTGCCCGGACGAAGAAGACCTCTCGCTGGGGACCGCGTCGCCGTGGAGGCGGTGAGCGGCGTCGAAGGCTTCGTCGCTGGCGAGGATGGTTTCGGGGAGGGTGGGGTCGAGTTCGCAGGCGGCGATTTCGTCGGTGGTGGCAGTGGTGTAGCAGAGCTCGCAGTGGGCGAGGTTGCCGTCGGGCGTACGCATCGGGGGACCGAACGTCCGGCAGAGGATGGGGCGATGCGAGTATAGGTCGCAGGTGCCGGTGGCGGGGTCGAGGACGGGGCAGGGCTCGTCGTTGGCGAATTCTTCGAAGGCGGGTCGATCTGTCGTCGTCTTCGGAGAGGATGCCGGTTGCGGCGTCGCCGGGGAAGCCATGGGCCGAGACGGGCGAGGGATGCTGGCGACGCGAGTGCCGATGCGAGCGGCGCGGGCGGGGTCGGTTTGGGTGAGGGAGGCGAGGCCTTCGCGGAGGCGGGCGGCGTCCTGCTGCGCGATGGGGAAGACTCCGATGCAGCATTGGGTGCAGCCGGGGCGGCAGACGAGGTGCGCGCCGCTGCGGAGAGTGGCGGAGGCGAGGGCGGCGGTTACGATTTGGATGAGGGTGGACATTGTGTGACCCAGTGGGAGGTCGCGCTAGGCGGGACAACCCATCCTAACGGCGGTAAGGCTGCCGTTAGGATGGGGCACCCGGCACCCGGTTTATGCGAGGAACGGATTGCGGAGTTCGACCGGGCCGTAGTGCGTACCGGGATGCATGTCCTCGGTGTAGAGGATGGTTGCGCCGGAGCGAATGGCGGCTTCGACGATGAGGGCGTCCCAGTAACTGATGTGGCTTTGCTGGACGCGCTGGAGGGCGAGTTGGACGAGGGAGGCGTCGATTGGGTGGACGGTGCATCGAGCGAGTCTCCTAACGATCTGGGTGACCTCATCGAGAGTCAGCGGCGGTTTTCCCTTTCTCATCGCAACGGAGATGAACTCGCTGAGTACCTGAGCACTCAGGACAATTGTCTCTGACCGTATCAGGCGTTCAACGAGTTCATTGGCGGCCACCACCTTAGCGGGGTCACCAGTGCTGGCTTTCGAGAAGGCGTAAAGGAGGACGTTGGTATCTACGAACGCGGCCATTGGGTGCGTTCTTCGTAGATCTCGTCGCGGGTGGGAAGTGGTCCAAGGTCTCCAAGCGGTCCCTCACGCATGAGAGCTATCAAAGCCTCTTTCTCCTCTGCGGTAAGACGCGACCGAGAGATGCCTCTGATCTTGTCCGCGACTAATTCGTCGAGGGTGATGTGGCGGCGTTCAGCTTCGAGTTTGGCGGCTTCGAGGAGTTCGGGGTCGATTGCGATGGTGAGGGTAGCCATGGGACCTCCGCTGGATTAACTTTAGCATCTGTTTAGTAGACCCAAATCGAGGAGTCTTGCGATCAAGCTCTTGCTCATGTATCCCCGTCCGAAGAATGGGAGTAATAGATACCCCGAATCGATGGCCGAGTGAACAGTGGGGAAAACTGATTTCCATTCGATTTGGAAGAATTCTTCGAACTGTGCCCGCTTGGCTTCTCCGTAGCAGATGACTAAGCGTGGAGGGCTCTTTTTCGCTCGCTCTCTGAGCTCGGCCTTTCGAGTTTCAATCACGCCCTTGATTTGGGGATAGCACTTGAGTATCTCCGTCATCCATCTGGTGTCGCTGTTCCTGCCCGTGGGGATTGGCGAAAGCTCGGTCAGGAATGTGTCGTCGCCGCCATGGCCCAACTTCCTACGGCCGAGCTTACCCTTGACATAATCCTTGGCTGTGTTCGATTTCTGCCAATCTGCGCACCCATTTCGAGCGAGCGCGATCTTGGCCATAAAACGCCACACGAGTGTCGATGGTGGGTTGATTTCGATGTCTATATGCCTACCTTCTTCCAGGAGTTGCAGGTGAGCTTCACGGAGGTCCATCACGCTGTCAAAGCCTCCGCGTACCTTCAGATTCTTCATGGCCTCGTCGTCGGACATGTTCCCAAGTCCTTCTTCATAGCCAACGAACCACACAGGCGCCTCTGGGCTTCCGTAGCCTAAGAAGCTGGCGATTTTCTTCGCTTCCTGCGGTGTAAGGTCAAACCTTGAGCAGTCCACAATGCGCTCCTTTGCTGAGACGTAGAAAGCATAGTCTTTCAACTGAACCGGAGAGGTGAACGGAGGGCCAGAAGAGGCGAAGCGGTCGCGCGTTGCGCGATAACCCATCCTAACGGCGAGAAGGACACCGTTAGGATGTGATGTCCGGGCTAAGCCCGGATCTATCTCAGAGGCAACGGCAGGGGCGAAGGCGAAGGCGAAAGCGAAATGCGGGGATTCAGGGGCCGAATGACAAGAGGAAGAGGCAGAAGCAGATTCCCTCCGGGAATGACAAACGGTGAGGCAACGGCAGGGGCGAAGGGGAAAAGGCAGAAGCAGATTCCCTTCGGGAATGACAAACGGTGAGGCAATGACGATCCTTACCCACCCAAGCGGAGCTTGGATGGGGTACCCGAGTTCGTGGCGCTATTCGCTGCCGAGGACGCGGGTGAAGATGGCGTCTACGTTGGCTAACTGGCGGGTGTAGTCGAAAGCGGCGGCGAGCTGTTGCGGGGTGAGGCGGGAGGTGATGGCGGGGTCGCGGGCGATCTCGTCGCGGAAGGTGAGGCCTTCTTTCCAGGAGCGCATGGCGTGGGTCTGGACGAGGCGGTAGGCGTCTTCGCGGGACATGCCGGATTCGGCCAGGTCGAGGAGGAGCTGGCCGGAGAAGATGAGGCCACCGGTGGATTCCAGGTTCTTCAACATGCGGGCGGGGTAGACGAGGAGTTTGGCGATGAGGTTGTCGGTCTTGCTGAGCAGGTAGTCGGCGAGGATGGTGGAGTCGGGAAGGATGACGCGTTCGGCGGAGGAGTGGGAGATGTCGCGCTCGTGCCAGAGGGCGATGTCCTCGAAGGCGACCTGGGCGTTGGCGCGGACGACGCGGGCCAGGCCGGAGATCTGCTCGGAGGTGATGGGGTTGCGCTTGTGCGGCATGGCGCTGGAGCCCTTCTGCTTCTCGGAGAAGAACTCTTCGGCTTCGCGGACCTCGGTGCGCTGGAGGTGGCGGACTTCGGTGGCGATCTTGTCGAGGGTCGAGCAAAGGATAGCGAGGGAGGAGATGTAGGCGGCGTGGCGGTCGCGCTGGACTACCTGGGTGGCGACGGCTACTGGCTTTAGGCCCAGCTCTTTGCAGATGGCTTCTTCATGTTCTGGTTTAAGGTGGCCGAAGGTGCCGACGGCTCCGGAGAGTTTGCCTACGCGGAGGTCTTCGGCGGCGGCGTCGAAGCGGGTGAGGTTGCGCTGCATCTCGGAGTACCAGAGCAGGAGCTTGAGGCCGAAGGTGGTGGGTTCGGCGTGGACGCCGTGGGTGCGGCCGATGATGGGGGTGTGCTTGAACTCGAGTGCGCGATTTTTGAGGGTGGCGAGGAGGGTTTCGATGCCGGTGCGGATGAGCGCGGAGGCTTCGCGTAGCTGGAGGGACTGCGCGGTGTCGACGACGTCGGTGGAGGTGAGGCCGTAGTGCAGCCAGCGCGAGGCTTCGGGGTCGGCGATGTGCTCGGCTACGGTGGTGGTGAAGGCGATGACGTCGTGGCGGACTTCGGCCTCGATCTCGTTGATGCGGGCTACGGTGAAGTTGCCGCGGTCACGGATGGCGTCGGCAGCGGACTGCGGGAACGAGGCCGAAGCGGGCGAGGGCTTGCGAGGCTGCGGTTTCGACCGTGAGCCAGCAGCGGTACTTATTTTCGTCGGACCAGATGCGGCCCATGGCAGGGCGTGTGTAGCGGGCGATCATAGGCTAGTTGATAGTTGCCAGTTGATAGTTGTTAGTTGAAAGACAAATGCGGGGATTCTTCGCTGCGCTCAGAATGACAATCAAAAAAGGTGTGCGCTCAGAATGACAATCAAAAAAGGTGTTGCGCTCAGAATGACAATCAAAAAAGGTGTTGCGCTCAGAATGACAATCAAAAAAGGTGTAGCGCTCAGAATGACAATCAAAAAAGGTGTTGCGCTCAGAATGACAAGCGAAGAGGCGTCGCGGGGAATCATTGGACGGCCACGCCGAAGAGGGCGGACATCTCTTCGAAGAGGAAGCCGCGGCCGGGGCGGTAGGGTTGGATCCATTTGCCGTCGAGGACGAATTGGGGGACCGCACGCTTGCCGACGTTCGCAAGGAGCTCGTCGGCGGCGCCGGGAGTGGACTCAATATCGACTTCTGTGAAGGGGATGGCGTGCTCTGCGAGGAAACGCTTGGCGGTGCGGCAATCGCGGCACCAGGCGGCCGAGTAGACGATCAGTTCCATAGTTCCATTTTACGTGAAGGGCGTAGGAAGGATGGAATTGTAACGAATGGTAACGATTCGTAACGGAGGTAATCCGCTGCAGGCAGGTGGCGTCTATGGGGTCATGAACGCGATACGCAGGACTGAAGTGGTGCTTGGGTTAGGGGCTCTGGTGCTGATGATGACGACGACGAGCGTAGCGCAGAACGCGGCCGCGCCAGCAGGAGGGCTGAAGAATCGAAGCGCGGCGCAGGCCGGGACGGAGACGAATGCGGCGCTGCCGGCGGGGGCGGCGAAGGATGGGTCCGGCGAGACGGCGAAGGCGGAGTCACTGACGGTGGGCAACAGACGATACGACGCGGCGAAAGAGTTGGCGCGGTTGACCAAGGTCTACAAGCTGACCGATGAACAGCAAACGAAGATACAGGCGATCCTGCTGGAGCAGCAGAAGCAGGTGCATGCGCTGGGCGAGGATGAGTCGCTGAGCGACCAGGAGTGGGCGGGTGAAGTGCGGAAGGTGCATGCGCAGACGGTGGCGGAGGTGAAGCGGCAGTTGACCGACGCGCAGGCGACGAAGTACGCGAAAGACGAGGCGAAGCGCGCGAAGAGTGACGCCAGCGGTTCGGACGATGGGGACGATGGGCCTCCGGATGGGCCGCCACCGGATGGTGGGCCGGGTGGTGGGCCTGGCGGTGGTCCAGGTGGGGGCGGACCGGGCGGCGGTGGGCCTCCGGGTGAGTAGCTACTGCTCGTTGTAATTGCGCATGAGGCCGCCGTCGATGACGTACGTGGACCCGGTGATGTAAGCGGCATCGTCACTGGCGAGGAAGGCGACGAGACCGGCGACCTCTTCCGCTTTGCCCATGCGGCCAAGGGGGATGTTGCGGAGCAGCGCGTCAAGTTGGGGCTTGTTTTGCAGGAGCTTCTGGTTGATGGGCGTGACGATGGCGCCGGGGGCGACGTTGTTCACCGTGATGTCGTGCGGGCCAAGTTCGACGGCGAGGTTGCGCATGAGCATACGCAGACCGCCCTTGGAGGCGGCATAGCTGGCGAAGTGGGGAAACACCATGTCCTCGTGCACGGAAGAGATGTTGATGATGCGGCCAGGTTTTTTGGCAGCGAGGAGGCGCTTGACGAAGGCTTGTGTGAGGAAGAACGCGCCTTTCAGGTTGACGTTGAGAACGGCGTCGTAGTCGGCCTCGGTGACGTCCCAGAAGTCGGCGCGTATCTCGATGCCGGCGTTGTTGACGAGGATGTCGCAGGAACCGCACTGGGCCCAGGCCTGGTCGACGAGGTTCTGCGTGTCGGCCAGAACGGTGACGTCGGCGTGGACCAGGATGGACTTGCCGCCGGCCTCGGCGATTTTCTGTTGCGTCTCCTTTGCCTGGTCGAGATGCCCGCGGACGTCGACGACGAGGCTGGCGCCCTCCTGGGCAAGACGGATCGCGATGGCCTCGCCGATGCCTGAACCGGAGCCGGTGACGATGGCGACTCTACCTGAGAGCGGTCCTGGCACGGGGCTCATGCGGCGGACTTGTGGTGGGAGCGGCTGCCGCTGCGCTCGACCTTTTCGTGGACGATCTTCTTGGCGCCTTCGATGGCGTGCTTGCGTTCCGAGGAGAGATTCTTGCCGGCGCGGTTCTCGTAGAAGTTCAGCATGCGCATGGCCTGACCCGGGCCTTCGGGGGAGACGCTCTTCCTGGTCATTTCTTCCGCGATTTTCTTCGCACTTTTGGTGAAGAGGCCAGGGCCGGGCTTGGTGGAGTCTGTCTTGACCTTGGCGGACCAGCGTTTGGAGGGCGGCGTGGTGGAGCGCTTGCCGGATTTGGTGGAATAGGTTTTGGTTGCCGATTTGTGAGCGGTGCGGGTTGCCATGATGTTGCCTCCGTCACTGAAGTGAGATGCAGCGAGGGCAGGCAGGTGTTTGATCGCTAGCGGCGGGCGCGGAAGAACGTGGTGAGGAGCGCGCCGCATTCGTCGGCGAGCAGGCCGGAGACGACTTCGACTTCGTGGTTGAGCTGTGGATGGTTCATGACGCTGAGGACGGAGCCGCAGGCGCCGGCCTTGGGATCGGGGGCGCCGTAGACGAGACGCGCGATTCGGGCGTGCAGGATGGCGCCGGCACACATGGCGCAAGGCTCGAGCGTGACGTAGAGGGTGCAGCCTTCGTCTCCGGCGAGCAGACGGTAGTTTTCCAGCGCGCGCCCGGCCTGGCGGAGCGCGACGATCTCTGCGTGGGCGGTGGGGTCGTGGTCGCGGAGGACGCGGTTCTGGCCGCGGGCGATGATTTCGCCGCGATGAACGATGACGGCGCCAATGGGAACTTCGCCGGAGAGTTCGGCGGCGCGGGCTTCGGCGATGGCGGCGCGGAGGTGGGTGAGGTCGTCCATTTAGTAATAGCTAAGCATGATTCCGCATGTAGTTACAAATGTAGTAATCTGGAGGGGTGGAATTTGAGTGGGACGCCGCAAAAGCAGAAAGCAACGAAAGAAAGCATGGTATTCCATTCGAAGTTGCTACGTTAGTTTTTGAGGACGATGACCGGATCGATCGTCTTGACATCCGGTTCCTGGAAGACGAGCGCTGGATCGCGATTGGGCTGGCTGATGGGTTTGAGGTCTCTGTCGTTTACACCTGGCGTGGAGAAGTGGCGCGGTTAATCTCTGCGAGAAAGGCGAGTCGATATGAACGAGAAGAATACTGGAATCGTGAGATTTAAGCTGGATCCCAAGAACCCGCCTAGGCTGACGGAACAACAGCGGAATCGTCTGCGGGAGATGAAGGACGAGGATATCGATTACAGCGATGCGCCGCCTTCGCCGCCAGACGCGGTGTGGACGCGGCCGGGGGCTCTGGTTCCGGTGGGGAACAAGAAGCAAATTACGGTGCGGCTGGATGCGGATGTGCTGGAGTTCTTCAAGAAGACGGGGGCGCGTTATCAGAGCCGGATCAATGCGGCGCTGCGGGAGTATATGAAGGCGAACGAGAAGGCTTCATAGAGGCCTCACGGGGTTGAGTTGCGGACTTGCGGCGCGGCTCCGGGGCCGAAGAAGCGAGCGATCTGTTCGGCGAGGCCCTGCAATGCGGGTCGGCGTTGGGCCAGTTGCTCCTCATTCAACATGAACTGCTTTACCCATAGCCGTTCCAGCAGCGGAAGAGTTTGCTCTGCGGTAAATCGGGCGGTGGGCAGTCCCTTTGTGTCTCCGTAGAAGTGCTTCGCTTCGGGGTCGTACTCGTCGATCGGGCATTCGTCGGCGATGAGACCTTCGACGTCGGCCGTTGCGAAGAGTTCCTTGAGGGAATCGAGGTCGGGGGGTGGCGGCCAGGTGCTCATGCGGGTTCCTGCTGGGTGAGGCAGTGGAGGGTGCCGAGGCCCCAGACGAGGTCGACGGCGTGGATGCCGATGACTTCGCGGGTGGGGAAGCAGTTGGCGATGATGTTGAGCGCGTGGCGGTCGTTTGCGTCGTTGAAGGTGGGAACGAGGACGAGCGCGTTGGCGATGTAGAAGTTGGCGTAGCTGGCGGGGAGACGCTGGCCCTCGAAGACGACTGGCGACGGCATGGGGAGTTCGACGATGCGAAAGGGCTTGGCTTTACCTTTGCCGGTGCGGTTGCGGGCGGAGCGCAGGCGGTCGAGGTTCTCGGCGAGCGGGAGGTGGTTCTCGTCGGCGGTATTGGGTTCCGTGCAGGCGAGGATGGTGTTGGTTGGATCGTCAGAATCAGCCCCGGGCACGAAGCGGGCGATATCGTCGATGTGGCCGTGGGTGTCGTCGCCGGCGCAACCACGATGGAGCCAGAGAGTGTGGTCGATGCCGAGGTAATCGTGGAAGGCCTGCTCGAGAGCGCGCTGGGTTGATGTTTCATCGCCCAGGCCGGGATTACGCTGCTGTACTCCAGAGAGCAGGCACTCTTCGGTGGTGAGAAGAAGACCAGCGCCATTGACGTCGATGGAGCCGCCTTCGAGAACGATGCGGTGAGGTTTTATGCTTGCGGGTGCGGCTGGAGGCGGTGGGACCTCTGGCTTGATTTCGGGGATGCCGTAGAGTTTGGCGACGTGGTGCGGGACCAGGTCGTCGCGGCGCCAGTTGTCATACTTGGCCCAGGCGTTGAATTTCCAGTTGGTTACGGCGAGGTCGTTCCGCAGGGTCTTGACGAAGATGGGGCCGGAGTCGCGCAGCCAGACGCGGTCCGTGAGCCACTGGTGGAAGTGGAGGCGGGCGAGGTTGGCGCCAGCGCGGCGAAGGGCGCTGGTGGCGGCGCGTTCGGCGGCGACGTCATTGACCAGAATGTGCACATCTTCCACGCGGGAGAGGTGACGGACGATTTCAGCGTAGACCCAGGGGATGGGGCGAAATTTTCCGGGCCAGTCGTCGGGGTTGTGCGGCCAGGCGATCCAGGTAGCGGCGTGGGGCTCCCACTCTGCGGGCATGCGGTATGCGGGGACGGTCATGGTGCGGCGATACTCCTGCGGGCGTTGTGCTGCTACAGGGTACCGCATTGGCGCCGGGGCGAATGAGCGAGAACCGGCCGCTCCAGTCAACGAGAAATGAAAGCGCGAATTCCCAGGGGCCTGCGGGAGAGCCGGGCAACGGATCAATGAAATGGTCAATGGAATTCAGTCTTGGGAATTCAGTCTTGCTGGGACTCCCTGGCTGCCTGCAGCACGACTGGATCGACGGCCTGATGATGGTTTGCGGCAGCAGGTCTGGCTGGGACGTGCACCGGCTTGTTCCGGGCAGCTTCGGGTTGTGGAGACTTGTTCGGCGCCGGTTCGGCCTGCGCGGGATTGGCCTGGGGCGGCTCGGTCTGCGCGGCTGGAGAGGAACTCTGCGAAAGGACGGGGAGTTGCTCAGGCGCCGCGAGCGGGTTGGCGCTGGTGGCGGGTACGCTGACTTGCGGGGCATCCGCGGAGGGTTGATGCACGAAGGTTCGCTTCCAGATGGAACCGACACGGGCTACAACACTCAGCCG
Organism: uncultured Acidobacteriaceae bacterium; assembly: GCA_963764735.1. Lineage (GTDB taxonomy): Bacteria > Acidobacteriota > Terriglobia > Terriglobales > Acidobacteriaceae > Edaphobacter. The sequence goes on along the minus strand of CAVXTS010000002.1, from coordinate 481,114 downwards.
CTGGCCGCGATCAACTCTGAGCCAGAATCCGCCGGCGGCTATCAGCGCGAGTGCGAGTGCGCCGACCAGCAGCGTTGCAACCCCACGTCGCTCGCGCTCTCGATCCGCGTAGGCGGCAAGAGGAATCACGATTTGCGGTTCGTCCTGCGGGTCCTGTGCGGGCCCTTGAGCATCGGCGGCTGACGCAACCGATGCGGCAGGCTCGGGGTCCAACGTAAGGTTCAGGCGCGGCCTTTCTTCGCGTGGCGAAGGGACGCTCGAATCGCGGACAGGCTGGGGCGGGAGTTTTGACTCGGAGATCGAGACGTCGTCTTCGCCCGCGAGGATTCTGGCCAGCTTACCAACCAGCTTGCTGTTGGCAGGATCGGCGCTGCGAACCTCGGCGACTGTTCGCCCGGTGACGCCCTCCACGACGATAGCGAGGAGCCAGTCCGGGCGGGAGGCTTCTGCGCCAGTTCTGGTGAGCCGAGCGGCGACGGACCAGAAGTCCATCGCGAAATATTTATCGTTGTGCAGCGCGCGCATTAGCCCGGCGAGGTTGTCCGGCTCGCCAGAGGGGAGGTCGTGCTTTGCGCATATGGCTACGATCTCGCGGACATTGCGATCTGAGGGGACTGCATCGGGCACAGCATCGATTCGGGGCTCGGCGGCCGGGTTGGCGTTGGTCAGCATCGCTGGAAATTAAGATGCGCCGGGATGGCCCGTCGTTACCCTGGCGCCCCCCACCCCCCCACCCCCCCTGGGTTCCGGGATCCCGGTCCCAAAATCCTCATTCGACAGCGGTTCGATCTGGATCTGATCCGTGCTGGATCCGGGGTCGATTCGGGGATGTCCGGATTGGCAGATTTGCCCGGTGATTTAAATGCAAAGACCCGGCGCGACGCCGAGTCTTCTTTGTTTAATTCACTAAGTTAATGATAGCAAAAACTCCATAACTCAACTGTACTTTGGGGCGATTTTTGATGTCGTTTGGGTTGTGGATTGAGGACGGGTTATGCACAGGTGAGAGGCCTTGACATCTCTCACAGCGGGAGGGAAAAAGCGAATCATAGAGGACACGGAGGACACTGAAGGGTGAATGTTGTTGGGCTGGGTTTTTTGAAGGTGCTGAAAAAGCTTTTTGCGGCCGCGGATAATTCCCTCGGTGGCTAAAGCCAGGCTCAAGGGAAATGGCTTGCGGCGCGACTGAAGTCGTGCCCTTTCAAAACGGCGAGTTTTTCGGTCGTGCCCCTTCAAAAGGCGAGTTTTTCAGCACCTTCTTTCGGCCCTCTTTGTTTCCGATGTCTGTCACGGGCGGTGCACGAAAGGGCTTCCAGACGCTTCTAAGGGAGCTGCTCCGCCGAGACTTCGATGTCGAGATGGTGCGTGGTACCGGGGAGATCGATGGAGCCAAGCGCCAGAGGCTTGCCGAGGGGCACGGACATGACGCTCCTGAGCGAGGATTGCTTGACGATGGGATCCTCGGGGCCTACGCCGGACTTCTCGTCTGCAACACTGGATTGCTCGACGCTGGATTTCAGGCTGATTCCGTCGCCGAGCGTGGTTGGAGTGGAGTCGAAGTTCATGCCGACGTCGAGGTAGGTAAATTGGGTCTGGACTGCGCCGCTGGCGCCGGTGGTGGCAGCAGCGCCCGTGGGACTGTACGAGCCGGTTGCGACCGGCACCTTGCTGCCTTGTTTCAGCGTCGCCTGCTGGCCTGAGGCCGCGACCAAAGTGAAGTGCTGCGAACCCACCCGGCGGGCGCCGTCCACGTCGGTGACGGTGTAGGTGAGGCGATAGGTTTTGCGGGGACGGTCGAGGTCGTTGAGGAGCTGTTGCGCCAACTCGAGGATCTCCGGAGTGGCGCGAACGACGATGGCGCTTTGACTTGGGATGAGGTAGCTTTTGACGTCGGCGGGGAGCATGTTGCGCAGAGCGGTATAAAGCTCGTTGGCGTCGCTGGCCTGCGCGGCGCTCTTGAGATAGAAGATCTGCATTTCCTGATCATCGAGGTCCGCGTGCTTTAGGCGAGTGTTGGCCGCGACGAAGATGGTGTCCGGAGTGAGCACCTTGTAGAAGGTCCCGGTGAGCTGGCCGATGACGAGCAGGGAATCGCTGAGGCTGGCGTTGGTGATGTCGACCTGGACGTGCCTGGAGACGTAGTCGGGGTCGAAGAGGACGTTGAGCCCGGCGAGCTTGCCGATGGCAAGATAGATGGCTTTACTGTCGTCCATGAGATGGAGGCTGATGGGCGCGCTGGAGGTCGGCTTGAGCTGAACGGTCACGGGCGGCCTGGTGAGGGTGGCGGGCGTCTTCTGGGCCCATGCGCCCGATCCACCGACTGCCACGGCCAAAATTGACACAAAAATTCCACGGACTAGCGTCATCTTTCTCTCCTTCTTGCCACGTTCCTGTGTGTTGCTGCCGATGCATGTAGGACTAATACGCAGGAGAGAAGGTCAACGCGATTTCGAAATTATTTTTTCGTTGGAGTGCGGAATGAGGCACCGGAGCGTGCGATGCCTCGTTCCCGATTAATGAGCCTCTTCCATTACCACTTCGACTTCGAGATGACGCGTGCTGCCGGGAATGTCGAGCGAACCGAGGACCAGCGGCTTGCCCGCGGTGAGAAAGGCTGCGCCTTCGAGATTGGCCTGGCGCGTTACCGGATGGAGCACGATGTCGGTTCTTGCCTGCGCATCGGATTGATCGGGAGTGGCAACGCTGGTCTCCGATACCCTTGACAGAAGATGCACCCCCTTGCCCATTTCGGTCACGGTGGCGTCGAAGGTCACGCCGACGTCGTAGTAGGAGAACTGAGTTTGGACGCCGCCTCCCGAACTGGTTGCGACCGGCGCCTTTGTGCTCTCCGAAAGCGTGGTTCTCTGGCCGGGAGCCAGGACCATGGCGAAGTGCTGGCTGTCCATTCGTTTGGCGCCGTCCATCTCCGTCACGGTGTAGGTGAGGCGATAGGTTTTGTGGGGGCGGTCGAGATCGTCGATGACTTTCTGCGCGACGGCGAGGTCGTCGGCGTTGGTAGAGCGAACGACGATGGCGTTCTGGGCAGCGTCCAACACCACCGTGGTGCCCTGGTCTCGCATCAAGCTGCGGACAGCATACTGGATGGTACTGATCTCATCGTTATTCTGCGTACTGGTGCTGTTGAGGTAGAAGGCGCGCACAGTGGGGGCTGAGTCGGGCTTGGCGGGAACGGGGGCAGTCTGCGCCGATGCGGACGATCCAGGGAAGATTATTGCCAATGCGGCTGCGAGAATACCAAATGCCTGCTTCATAGTTTGTCTCCCTCTTGCGTTGTGGTTCGTGTTCCTTCGTTCTCGCTACCGAGCGTGGGCCGCGGGGGCGGGGCAAAGAACTTGTCGAATTCGGCGGCATCCTCGGCATTTAACTTTGCCTGCGTCTCAGGATTGAGGATGGCGAGTTGCTGCGGATCGGCGGTGCGCGCGAGTTGAAGCAGGGCGCGTTCCTGCGCGGTCAATGGTTCGGTCAGGAGCGGGTGGTGGACTGGGGCGGCGACGCGGAGGAGCATAGGTTTCGCAGTGGAATTTGCGTGCCGCAGCATTGGGCCTGGAGCCGGCGGGCAGGGATTGGCTGCGGGCCTGGTGGTGTCGGCCTTGACCTGGGCGGCGGGTGTCGCGGGGACAGGCGTCGCAGTGTGCGGTGCAGCAGCATTGTTCTGCATCATCTGCGGCGGCGCCATTTGCGAATGATGATGAAGCAGCAGCACGGCGCAACCGGCAAGGATTGCGGCGGCAGCTCCGGTGAGTGCGCCGCGCCACCACGCGCCGGCGAGCGAGTAACCGGTGAACAGGTCGCGCCAACGAGATAAGGCTGGAGAGGGTTGCGCGACGATGCGCGCGGCAATGCGGCCTTCCATGCCTTCTGGTGGCATGGCGGCGTTGAGGGCGGCGAGTGTTTTGTCGATCGCGGTGTCGGGCTGGTTGTGTTGGTCCTGCATATAGTCTCCTGATTCTTTGCGGCGTCTCCGGATTTTGCCCCAGGGGCTAAAGCCCGAATTCTTGCTAGTCCGGGGAGTGCCAAGGCTGAAGCCTTGGCCTACCTAGAAGCGGTGACGCGGTAGCGAGGCGATTCATTGTCCCTCCAGGCGCTGGCGGAGGTGGGCGCGAGCGCGAAACAGCAGGGAGCGGACACTCGATTCACTCTTGCCGAGAACGGCGCCGATTTCCGCGGTGCTCAGCTCGTCCATGGCCGACAGCAGGAGGGCCTGGCGTTCCCGCTGCGGCAGTTTTTCCATCGCATTCAGCACCTGGCGGATGCGGGTGGACTCGGCCAACGCCTGGTCGGCGGGAAGGTCGGCGGAGACGAGGGCGGCGGCGAAGGCATCATCCATCTGCTGCGGTCGCAGGCGGCGAATGCGATCGATGGCCAGGTTCCAGGCGATGCGCACCAGCCAGGGTCTTACTTCGACGACGCTGGCCAACTCCCGTTGGCGCTGAAGCACGCGCAGGAAGACGTCCTGGACTACGTCCTCGGCCTCGGCGGAATTGCGGAGCAGGGAAAGCGCTACGCGATAGAGCAGGGGAGAGTAATCGCGTACCAGCACTGCCAGATCGGGCGCTGCCACCGCCCTTTCTGCCGAGAACCACCGCAAGCTCTGTTCTCCGATCGCCACCATTTTTCCTTCTGTAGCAAAGACGAGTGGGTGCAGATTCCGCTCGGGATTATTTATCATCCTGAAAAATAGTGGATTGCCATAGGCTATGGCAATCTGCCATACTAATTGCCATGGAACTGAAAGTCGACAAATTCGGTCGCGTGGTGCTGCCCAAGAAGATACGGGAGCATCTGGGGGTGGGCCTGAGCCTGAAGTTGGAGGTGAAGGAGACGCCGGACGGGATTCTGCTGAAGCCGGTGCGGCGGGAGTCGGGACTGATGATGAAAGACGGTGTGCTGATCCATCGTGGCGGGGGCGACAACAGCCATATCAACTGGGACACGCTGGTGGAAGATGAGCGTGAGGAACGGATAAGGCATATCGCCGAAGCATGAAAGTTTATTTCGATACGAACGTTCTGGTGGCTGCACTGAAAGCCGAACATACCCATCATGCGAGGTCGTTGGCGGCGGTGCTGTGCGTTCGCCGCGGTGAATTTGCAGGATATACTTCTGCGCAGTCGCTGACGGAAATCTACTCGGTACTTACGCGCACGCCTTTTGTGGCTCCGGTCTATCCAGACGAAGCGCTGGCCATGATCGAGCAGAGCATTTTGCCGACGTTTGAGATTGTCGAGGTAAACCGGCAGAGCTATCTGGCGGCGATTGCGGCTTGCGGCAACGCGGGATGGAAGGGCGGCCGGATCCACGACATGGTCCACATCCATGCGGCTGCCCAGGCGAAGTGCGATCGTATTTATACATACGATCTCGCGCATTTCCAGGGGCTCGCGCCTGACTGGGGCGACCGCATACAGAATCCTCCGCGCGCGTAAGACGTCCACCCGGAGCGAATCCCGCTACAATAGACCGGATGCGGTGAATGCCGCGAGGGACTGAGCATGACCTGGTTCAAGCGGGAAGACAACGAGATCATTAACGCCAGGAGCAAGACGGTGCGGACTGAAGGGTTGTGGATCCAGTGCGGAAGCTGCCGCCAGGCGATTTTCAAGAAGGACCTGGAGGAAAACCTGAACGTCTGTCCCAAGTGCGGCCATCACTTCCGCATTGATGCGCGTCGCCGCGTCGAACTGCTGCTGGAGCCGGGCTACCAGTTGGTTGACCTGGAGCTTCGCTCCACCGACCCGCTGGACTTTACCGATCTGAAACGCTACCAGCATCGCCTGGCCGAGGCGCGCAAGAAGACGGGACTGAACGACGCGATTGTGAACGCGCTGGGGATGCTGGGGCCGCACGCGGTGACGATGAGTTCGATGGAGTACGGCTTTATCGGCGGCAGCATGGGCGCGGTGGTGGGCGAGACGATTGCGCGGGCGATCGACCGATCGCTGGAGACGCGGCATCCGTTGATCATCGTCGCGGCATCGGGCGGCGCGCGGATGATGGAGGGCATCGTGTCGCTCATGCAACTGGCGAAGATTGCCTCCGGGCTGGCGCAACTCGCGGAAGAGCGTATCCCGTACATTTCGGTGGCGACCGATCCAACCTTTGGCGGGGTAACGGCGTGCTTTGCCATGCTGGGCGACCTGAACATCGCCGAGCCAGGCGCGCTGATCGGGTTCGCAGGCCCGCGGGTGATCGAGCAGACCACGCGACAGAAGCTACCCGAAGGCTTTCAGCGCGCGGAGTTCCTGCTGGAGCATGGATTCCTGGACGCGATTGTGGGGCGGAAAGATCTGAAGGCCTACCTGGTGCAGGCGCTGACGTGGATGTCTCCCGCCGGCAGTGCAGCCGCGGGAAGCGTGGCAAGTTAGGCTGTATCGACATATAGAAACGATCAAAAACCTGGTTTTCTGGTGATTTTTAGCGCGGGCCTTCAGCCCGCACGCGTTTTCGGCCGGACGACCTGGGGCGTTGCCCCAGGCTACGATATCACGCGCCTTCAGCGCGACGTTATCCATCAACGAGTTATCTCGGCGTCCTATGTCGATACGAGCTAGTGTCCTGAGTCTGAAGTTGCAGACATAAGTGGGAGCCTGAAATTGGTTTGTGGGCAGGAGCGAAATACGGGGATTCTTCGCTGCGCTCAGAATGACAAAGTGGAGAGAGTTATGCCGCTTACTTCAGAATCAGGACACTAGCCGCTGGTTAGTGCGAAGGTGTGGAAGAGTTCTGCGAATTCGTGGGCGGTGTCGTGGGCTTGGCGGCAGGTTTCCTGACGACTCTCTTCTTCGCAGGGGGCGGCGTACACACGACTGCAGCGGGCGGAGGCGGAGGCGGCGCTGGTGGCGGGACGGCCTTGAGCGCGGCCTGTAGGCGGATGACGTGCGCTTCCTGACCTTCGGCATTGGTCTGGAGCTGGTCTCCTAACGCGCGCCGCGCGTCGCCGACAGCGGCCAGCGCCTGGTCGAGCGCGGAGATCTGGTTGCTGGGAGCGGCCAGCCGGCCGGCGGCGTCCAGGCGCAACATTACGTCGTAGAGCGCGTCTACGTTGCGAAACACAGGTACGGCCTTGGCTGCGGAGTCGGGTGCGGCGTCGGCGGCGGCGAGCAGCGGCGGCAGGGTCGACTGCAAATCTCGCTGGACGGAGCGGAGATTGCCATCCGCCTCGGTGCGTATGGCGGCTGAAGCCTTCCACTTGTCCGTGCTCATCTCGCCGAGCGCGGTGTGCAGGATCTCCAGCGACGGCCGCAGGATTGCGGATGGAGGATTCGCGCGGGCAGGCGGGTCCGTTGCCGGCATGTTGCCGGTCTGGAGGTACGCCTTTGGGGGTGAGGTTCCATTTGCTGCCGGCATATTGCCGGACGGGGTTTGTGCGGCCAGCAGCATGGCCGGCGCACAAAGAGCCAGAAGAAACGAAGAGGCTCGCAATACCATTCCACCCTCCAGTCGGGCGACGCATACGTCCACTTGCCTGCACCAGCCGCGATCCTGTATGAGATGCATAAAATCCACCTTCCGCCCGGGAATCGGGCTGCGAAAATGCTGACTGCGAGCGCTCGACTAAGCTCGCAGTTTCAGCGGGTTATATCCATGCGCTGACCACGCGGCCGGCGCTGCCGAGCAGCTTGAGGCCGTCGCTGCGGCCGGCAAAATAGCGGGCGTTGATTTCCGCGGAGCCGAGGTCTTCGATATTACGAAAAGCAGCCAGTTCGGCCGCGACATCCGCAGGAGTGAAGAAGAGCTGAAAGGTTTCGCCTGCGAGATGCACACGGGCGGCAAGTGAGTCGTGGGCGAGCTGTTCGAGCGGGGTGAGGACAGAGCGCGGCTGGCCGTAATCGAAGACTACTCCGGTGGCGCGCGGCTGGGCGGCGATGAAGGCGAGGGTCAGGCGGAAGGCGGCAAGCGTGATGTACGGCACGACACCGAGCCAGGCGAAAAAAGCGGGGGCAGCGGAGTTGAAGCCGGCGGCGTGGAGTTGTTCCGGGAGAGACTGCCGTTCGAAGTCCACCGGCGCGTAGGCAAGATTTGCAGGCATTGAAAGGCGGCTGCCACGCAGCAGGTCGCGCTTCCACTGCTGGGTGGCCGGGTGATCGACTTCGAAGACGCGCAGCGATGGGTAAGGATTGCGATGAGCGAAGGTGTCCAGCCCGGCGCCGAGCAGGACGTACTGGGTGATGCCGCGGGCGACCGCCTGGGCGAGAAGATCTTCCGCGTAGCGGCTGCGGGCGACCAGGAAGGCACGCAGGGCAATGGAGTGGGGCCGCGGCTTGTGCAGGGAATTGCGGCCGGGTGTGCGCTCCAGTTCCTCGGCATGCGGACCGAGGATGGCAATGGCGAGAGGGTCGTCGAAGACCAGCGGCTGGGCGTCGTAGAGCTGGTGGGCGGCGCGGCGCATGGCCACACGGAGTGCGGTGCGCGAAGGGCGAGCGGGCAGCATGGAGTGCGCTCAGCTCCGCCGGAAGATCCGCTTGCACCAGAGCGTGCCGAGATAGGCGAGCGCAGTTGCCATCACCAGCAAGCCAGCAGGCAGACCCGCGCGCCGGTAACTGAGTGCGAAGTCGATGGAGCTATGAGCGGCGGCGTTGTAAACGAGGATGAAGACGATGGCACAGAAGGTGGCCGCGAAGAATGCCATAAAGCCCGATGCGAGCGCAATGAGCAGGCTGGAAAACCAGCCCAGGTTGCCGAGGGGCACGCCAAAGAGGTAGCCCGCAGCGAAGGTCTTTGGAATTGAAATCGGAATTGGATTTGCGGGCGCACGGGTGGGGGAAGTTTGCGTCATACAGGTAGAATATCTGGTTGAGGCAGAAGGTGTGAGGGTTATGGCAGAAAGCATTCAGGGCGGGTTGGTGTTGGCGACGCAGGTGGCGCGGGAGGCGGCGGTGAGCCGGTCCGCCAATGGCATCTGCTTCGCTGGGTTTGGCGAGACCGGTCTGGACGAGGTGGACCTGGCGCGGATGGTGCAGGCAGTCCCGTCCACGATTGCGGCGGCGCTTGCCCACAAGACGTATTACTTTGTGCCGCTGGCGATGGCCGAAGGCCGGGGTGGTGAGTCCTCCGGGCACCGCAGCGGAAATGAGGCGACGACGATGATTTCGCCTGCCTATACCAGTGAGTTGGCCGATCTGGCCATCTGCCATCGCAACGTGGCGCTGGAGGCCGGCAGCGGCGGCAGCGGGGATGGAGGCGAGGGCGTGTTCATCTCCACGCGGCTGCTGAGCGACCGCTTCTCGCTGGCGTTTGAGTTCTTCATCAACGTGGGCCATGCGTTTGTCGACGAGGCGGGCGTCTCAGAGGTTTTCGCCGAGTTGGCCTGGACCCAGGCGGTGGCCGACGTGCGGGGAGAGACCAGCCAGGACGCGTGGGAGAGCCGCTCACAGGCGCTGGGTGGTGGTGGAAATGCGGTGCGCGATGGCAAGGCGCGGATCGATGAGAAGGCCAAGACCGTTTTTATTGAGGCTGCGTTTTCGGACGCGGTTGCGATTTATATGCTGTCGCTCGCGGTGGATTTTGATTACTCCGAATTGCGCGAGCGGGAGTATCCGCTGCTTGCGCCGCAGGCGCTGGCGGAACGGCTAAGGCTGGTGGCGCAGCTGTTTCCGCCCAACCCGGATTATGAGTTTGCGATTCGGTATCGGCGGCGGGCGTAGGCTAGCGCCTGGCTTCGACGGAAACAGCCGCGGCGATTTCGGGAGTCGGTGCTGGCGAACGCGTTGCCCTGCGCGCGAGTCGAGGCACCATGATCAGCGTGACGGCATAGAGGAAGATGGAAGCGGCGATGAACTCCGGATGGCCCTGGCGGAGGTCTTCAAAGAGCAGTTTGGCGCTGACCAGCGCGACGGTGGCGTAGGCGAGCCATACCAGTTCGATGCGTTGCCAGCGGGGACCCAGGCTGGCGAGTGCGAGGGCCAGGGAACAGGCGGCGAGCGTCCTGACGACGGCAACGTGGGAAGCGCCGGGAGTGATGATCGCGGCCATCATCCACACGAGCGCAGACACGAGGGCGGTTGCCAGCGTGCCGACGGCCAGGGCTGCGGAGAGAACCTGAAGGATCCGATGGTTCCAGGATTCTTCCGCGAGTTGTCCGCCGATTGCATAGCAAAGCACGGTGAAAGCGGCAATGATCCAGGCAATTCCCAACGGCGGCGCGGGGAAGGTACCGGCCAACGCATGTGCACCATACTGCGCCCATCCACACGCGAAGGCCGCTGCCAAGAGATAGAGGAAGCCATGCGCGACCAGGGTGAGGCGAGCGACGCGGACACCGACGGAGGTGGCCACCACGGCGGCGATGCCGAGACACGGGGCCAGCCAGCGAGGGTTAAGACATAAGCAGCAGCCCAGCAGCAGCAGCGCCGCGCTCCACAGGGCAAAGACGTCGTAGTTGCGATGGTCAGCTATTCCGGAGAAGCGCGTAAAGAGCGCAGCGTAGCCTGCTGCGGAGAGCGCGAGGCAGAAGACGGCGAACGCCGTGATGCCGACGGCGGGCGCGAAATGAAATACGGCCTCGATAGCAAGCAGGAACGCGATGAGGGCCTGGCCGGCCTCGGCGATGGTGATCTGGCGGCGAAGAACGATGGTGCGCAGCGCTACGTTAGTTCCGTAAATCAACAGCAGAATGGCAGCCGGCGCCAGCAGTTCGCTGTTGTTGAGATTTGTGTAGTCGACGCGGCTGCTCGCTGGGCTGGCGTAGATATCGATCAGTGCCCATGTCGCGAAGTCGGCGGCGACGGCCGCTACCGGCCTGAGGCTCATCCAACGATTGCGATTGGCGGCAACCTCGCTGAGGAGGGCCATCAGGAGCAGCACCGCGATGAATGGCAGTATTTCGTGGGTGGCGATCAACAGGGCAATCGCGCTGATGGTGCTGGTGAGGTAGGCTACCCAGACGATGGCGGTCAGTTGGTTTTTCCACGCGAGCGCATAGGCCGACAACACGAATGCGCCCAGCACACCTGCGGTCATTGCGGGCGACAGGAAATTGAAGCGCAGTGTGACCTCCCACAGCATGGGAGCGAGAATGAGCGCGGAAGTGGCGGCATAGGTTGCGCCTGCGAAGCGCAGTCTGGCTGGAACCCGCGCCGCGCCCACCAGCCACGCGGCCGCGTAAGCGATTGCCAGCGCAACGGCCGCCAGCCTGGGAAACGAACCCGACTCCGCGACGGCGCGCAGAACGTAGGCGCCCGCCATGCCGAGCATGGCCTTGCCCAGCACAGGAAACATCGCGCCGGCCTGGGAGAGGGAAGAGGATTCGCCGTCCGGCGGCGGCGCGACCGAGAAGGCCGCTGTCGCGGGCAGCGTGGGGGAGACCTCGGACGTGTGTTCGAGGAGGGCGACGCGGTTTTCAAGGGCGTCGAGCCGTGTGTTCAGCCGGTTTAGGACTTCGGGAAGATTGTCCATCGCGCAACCCGCTTGCAATGTCCGACCGAAGGACGTATTACGCTGCCGGCGTGGCGGCGGCTTCGATAGAGTCGAGCTCTTTGTCAGGCCAGGGAGGCAGCAGCTTTACCAGAACCGCCAGAATGATGAGGGGCAGAATGCTGAGGAAGACGGCCGCGAGGAAGCCTTCCTTGGTGACGAGAGTCATTTTGTAGGTGGTGTATCCGAGGAAGCTCTTGGAGAAGAGCTGGCCACCGATGACGACGTTCCAGCGCATGGAGAAGACTGCGACCTGGACCAGGCATCCCGAGATAACGTAGATACGCTTGCGGACGGTTGGGCTGAGCCTGGTGACCTGAACGATGCCGAGCAGGATGAGCGGGACCGCTGTTCCGATAAGGAGCTGGAGCACAATTTGGGAGAAGTAGAGCTTGGTGTGCACCATGAAGTTGAGGCTGCGGAAGGACTCGTCGGCCTCGTAGATGCGATGGATGAGATCGAGCATCTCCAGGCTGAAGTCGATGATGAAGATATAGAAGAGGTACATCGCGGTAGTGTCTACGCAGGGCATGTCGATGGGCACTTTGCGGTACTTGGCCGTCGCCATGTAGATGAGCAATACGGCGGCGATGCCGGAGACCATGGCGGAGAAGATAAAGACCACGGGCATCAGCGGCGAGTTCCACCAGGGGTTTGCCTTGAGGGAGCCGAAGATGAAGCCGACGTATCCGTGGAGAATGAAGGCGGAGGGAATGCCGACCAGAGTGACGATCCAGCCGACTTTGTGGTCGATGGCAAGGGCGCGCGGGCTGATGTTGTCGGATCCCAGCGTCATGATGCGGTAGAGCAGGCGCTTGAATCCAGTGGTCGACTGCGAGAACAGGACGATGTCGCGGCGATAATCGAGCCAGATTTCGAAGGTCAGGACGGCCATCAGGTACCACAGGTAGACGTAGCCGAACATGGCCATGGCGGAGGTGGAGTGGGGTGTGAAGTACATCTCCGGCGAGCGCTCCGGGTGGCCGAGATGGAGCTGCAGCGGCAGCGGGGCGACGATGAGAAATGCGAGGGCGGTGAGCAGCGCGAGGCGATAGGTGGGGGCTACGGCCTTGACATTGAAGATGCGGACCAGCGACGCGAGAATGAATGCGCCCGCGACCAGCCCCGTGATGTAGGGATAGAGAACGATCAACACACTCCAGATGAGGTTGACTTCGTTCGGATACATGTAGCCTTCAACACCGTTCATCGCGTTTCTCCGTTGCGTGAAACTCAAGCCTTGATCAGAATTAAATTTGTTAGCGGACTGAGCCATCCAGATCGTTGTAGAAGACCTTTGCGCCCGTAGCCATTTGCGGCTTCAGCACCTGGACGTGATGGGTCTTGAGGAAGGCGTGGATGGGATCGTTGGGATCTTTCAGATCGCAGAGTTGTCGCGCGCCGGTGGGGCAGTTTTCGACGCATGCGGTGGTGAGGCCCTTGGTGATGCGGTGATAGCAGAGCGTGCACTTGTCCGCGACTTTCTTTTCGGGGTGAATGTAGCGGCAACCGTAAGGACAGGCCTGGACGCAGTAGGCACAGCCCAGGCAGTAGGTCTGGTCGACCAGGACAACGCCATCTGGGGTGACGAAGGTGGCGCCGACAGGACAGACCTGGGTGCAGGGCGAATCCGCGCAGTGGTTGCACATTTTTGGAACGAAGAAATACTTGCCCGCATCTTCGGGTACGGAGGGGAATCCTTCCTTGCCGCCGTCGGGGGAAATGACCTGGGGGTTGACCATGTCGTAGTCGGTGACGTGATAGCGCTCGACCCAGGTGCGGAAGTGCCCCTCGGGCACGTCATTCTCCAGGGCGCAGGCGCGGACGCAGTTGCCGCAGCCGATGCACTTGGGGATGTCGATAAGCATGGACCACCAGTGCTCAGACATGGTGTAGTTGGGCGATGCTTCCGGAGTTCCGGCAAGCACGTACTTCCACGCGATGGCTGCCGCTGGCAGCATGACGAGAAAATGACGGCGGTCGACGTTCACTTGGCACCTCCGGCCTGAATGGCGGGGCTGTGGGGCTGATGGCAGGTTTCGCATGGAACGCCGCCGGCGTGCTGGTCGGCGTCGACTTGCGGGAAGTCCTTTGGCTTGGCGGCGCTGGCCGCGTGGCAGCGAATGCAGAGGACGGCGGTGTCGAGCTTGGGCGGAGTGATCTGCGGAGCGCCATCTTTGGTCATCGCGTCCAGATGCGTCTGGAGCGGTCCGTGGCAGGCTTCGCAGTTGACGCCTGCGTGCTTGCCCGTCTTTTTCGCGGCCAGGATGTCGGAGTGACAAGTTTCACAGTTCCCGTAGTTCTGATGGCCGACAAATTTGACGGGTTTGGCGGCGATCTCGGCGATGGCGGCGCCGCGGTAGTGGCCGTACTCGCCGAAGCTCTTGGGCACGACGAAGTGGCGAATGACGAGAAACACCGCGAAGGCGAGGACGAACAGGCAGGCAAATCGGAGGAGGTGGCCTATGTCTTTGAAGCGATTCATCGAGCGAAATGTCCTTCCGGAAGTAACTGGGCCCTGGCAAACTGTGGACGGCAACCGACAATCGTATTCATATGGCCGCGAATGGAGGGCTGTATGTGACCGTGGGCACAAGTCTGCGGTGAGGGATGGGCTGGGCCGGCGTGGTGAGGTTCCCAAGGCTGAATCCGGTACCATCTGTGGCGACCCCGCCGGGCGCCGATTTGGGCTTGCCCCGGAGGTGGGAGGGGCCTGAAAAAGGCGGCTATAATGGCGTAAGCGGCCCATTTGTGGGGTTAGGGAGGACTTATCCACAATAGGTGGGGTTAACTTTGTTGATCCGAGGGTTTGGGAACGACTAAATTAGACACAGCGTGGTGCGTCATTCTGAGAGGGGTGACGCGCGAGTCTCTCTCTGTGTGTGCGTGCGATTCTGTAGGGCTATTGCGGTAGCAGGAGGTGCGGTTTGCTGAAGCTCAAGAAGGTCCAGATTCTGGGATTCAAGTCGTTCTGCGACCGAACGGAGATCCATCTGTCAGGCGGCGGGATTGCCGCGGTGGTGGGTCCGAACGGGTGCGGCAAGTCGAACATCTCGGACGCGGTGATGTGGGTGCTGGGCGAGCAGTCGGCGAAGAGCCTGCGCGGATCGAAGATGGAGGACGTGATCTTCGCGGGGACGCGGGAGCGGAAGCCGACCGGGATGGCCGAGGTGTCGCTGACGCTGGTCGATCCTGACGTATATGACGGGGCAGCGCTGGGGGATGATGCGGCCGGGGGAGACTGGTCCAGCGACGGCAGCAGTGAGCGCGAAGTGGCGCTGGCCGGCGACTGGGACGAAACCGAGTTGCGGCAGATGCAGGCGTCGGAGACGGAAGAGGCGGTGCGCGAGGCACAGCCGGGGGTGGTGGTCGGGATCGATGGAACGCCAATGGAGGGTCAAGGTTTAGTGGAGTCCCAGGTCCCAGAAGCGAGGCCGGGGGCACCCGATGCAGTGGCCGATCCGAATGGGGTGGTGCTGAAGGTGCGGCGGCGGAAGTTTGGGCGATCGCCGGTGCGCGCGGGCGAGGTGACGATTACGCGGCGGCTGTTCCGGTCGGGCGATTCGGAGTACCTGCTGAATGGAAAGATCTGCCGGCTGCGGGATATTCAGGACATCTTTATGGGGACCGGCCTGGGCGGCGAGACCTACGCGATCATCGGGCAGGAGCGGATTGGGCAGATTCTGAGCTCGAAGCCGATGGACCGGCGGGCGATTCTGGAAGAGGCCGCGGGGATTACCCGGTTCAAGACGAAGAAGCGGCTGGCAGAGCTGCGGCTGGAATCGGCGAAGGTTAATCTGGCGCGTGTGAACGACATTTTTGAAGAAGTGACGCGGCAGATGAATTCGCTGAAGCGGCAGGCCTCGAAGGCGGAGCGGTACGGGCTGCTGCGGGATGAACTGCGCGGGCGGCTACGGGTCGTGCTGGCGAGCCGGATGCAGCAACTGGACGCGGAGCGGACCGCGGTGGCGGCCCAGATCGAAGTTCTGGCTGCGCAGATTGCTGAGCAGTCGGCGGCGGTGGAGGCGATGGACGCTGAACACACGGCCGGCGTGCAGCAGGGGTATGAGTTCGATCGGCAGATTCGCGAGGCAGGGGCAAAGGCGAACGACTCCGCTGTGGAACTAGAGCGAGTGACGGCGCGGATGGCGGCGAATGCTGACCGCGTGGTGGAGTTGGAGGCGCGGATTGCCGCCGGCGGGAACGATCTGGAGCAGGCACGCGAACAATTGCGGGCGCTGGCGGGTGAGTTGGAGACGCAGCGGAGTTTCCTGGAAAATGCCACGGCGGACGCGACTACATCGCGCGATGCGGCGCAGGCGCAGCAGCGGCAGGCGCAGGAGGCGGCGCGCGCGGTTGCCGGGGCGGAACAGCAGACCGAAGAAAACCGTCGCCGGGGAATGCAGTTGTTGCAGCAGGCGGCTGCGAGCCGGAATGAGCAGGCGCAGGCTGAGGCGGCGCTGACGGGGCTGGAGAGCGAGTCGGAACGGCTGCTGTCGGAGTCGGACGCGGCACGGCGCGAACTGGCGGACCTGGGCGTGCAACGGGGCCAGGTTGCGATCACGTTCGGCGATGTGACTGCGCGTTTGAAGGGACTGGAGACGGAGATCGGGGAGTTGCAGTTGAGGATTGGCGCGGCGAGAGAGCAGGAGGCCGCGACCAAGCGACGGGGCGACCAGTTGCGCGGAGAGCGCGCGGCGCTGGAAGGACGGCGGAGTTCGCTGGATGGACTGATTCGCGAGCACAGCTACTCGACCGACACGGTGAAGAACATCTTCAAGGCGAACCACAATGGCGGCAGCAATGGGTTGTCGCCGGTGGGCACGCTGGCAGATTTTCTTGAGGTCGATGGGCAGTACGAAGGCGTCGTGGATGAGTTCCTGCGTGACGAGCTGAATTTTGTGGTGGTGAAGAGCTGGGACGCGGCGGATGCCGGCGTGCGCATGCTGGCAAGCGATGTGGCCGGGCGGGCGACGTTTTTGGTGCATGGGGAGAATGAGAACAGGGGACGGGAATCGGCGATCAGCGATCAGCGACCAGCGGTCAGCGATTCCGGTGCGGTGGAAGGAGCGGTTGCGCTGAAGGACTGCGTGCGGGTGCTGAATGGGTTTGGCAATTCGCTGGAGGGGATGCTGCCGAAGCTGCGTGATGGATTCATTGCGGAGGATACGGCGACAGCGCGACGGCTGGCGAGCGAACATCCGCGGGGATTCTTCCTGAGCCCAAGCGGCGAGGCCTTCCACAATGCGACGGTGACCGGCGGGCGAGTACGCGCGCAGGGGCCGCTGGCGCTGAAGCGCGAATTGAGCGAGGTGCGTGAGCAACTGGAAGCAACCGAGGCCGCACTGGCGCAGGCGGAGATGGCGGCGGCGGGGCTGGAGCGCGAGGTGCAAGAATTGACCGCGGCGCTGGAGGCGAAGACGCACGAGCGTAGAGACGCGGAGCGGGAGTCGGCGAACTCCGGCGCGGCGCTGCACCAGATGGAACAGGAGACGGCGCGGATTGAGCGGCGGCTGCAGGAATGGACGCTGGCCAGCGAACGGAACCGCGAGGCGCGCACCCAGAAGCAGGAGCTGATTGCGCAGCGGCAGCACGCGGCTGCGGCGTTTGAGGCGGAGCGCGAAGGATTGGAAGCGCGGTTGACGGAGCTGCAGCAGCAGTTGGATGGACTGCGGGCGCAGCGCGAGACGCTGCAACAGACCGCGGCGGAGGCCTCGGCCGCGCTGGCGGGGCTGGAGGAGCGGCGGCGTAATGCGGCCGCGAACTTCGAGCAGACCAACCGGGTGGTGACCGGACAAAGCGCGCGAATCGCGCAGATCGAGCAGCAGATGGAGGCTTCGGCTGGGGAGAAAGCCCGGCGCGAGCAGGAGACGCAGGAGTTGGCGGCGCAGCACAGCTTGCTGACCGAGACGCGGGCAACTGCGCTGGCCGAAGGCGTTCGCCTGACCGAAGCGGCGAATGAGATGCGCGCGCGCATGGCGGAGTTGGACGCGAGGCTGCGCACGCTGCGGCATGAGACGGAGGCACTGCGCGAGCAGCGAGCGGACCTGGCGGCGCGCGCGGCCAAGCTGGCATCGGACATTGAGCACATTGAGGCGACGTGTCTGAACGAACTTGGCGTGCAGGCCGGGGCGCTGCGTGAGGATGCCTCGATTGAGCGCATGGAGGGCGAGGCGCTGGCGGCGGAGGAAGAGACGGCGCGGGCGTTGAAGCAGCGGCTGGAAGCCATGGGGCCGGTGAACATGATGGCGTTGGAGGAATACAAGGAGACGGCCGCGCGGCACGAGTTCCTGGAGACCCAGCGCAAGGACCTGATGGACTCGATCGAGAATACGCAGGCTTCGATCAAGGAGATCGACGATGTTTCGCGCGTGAAGTTCGACGAGGCATTCAAGGTGATCAACGAGAACTTCGGCGTGACTTTCTCCAAGCTTTTCGGCGGCGGCCAGGCGTTTATGAAGCTGACGGACGAGGAGAATACGGTCGAGTCCGGCATCGATATTGTGGCGTCGCCGCCGGGCAAGAAGCTGCAGAATATTCTGCTGCTTTCGGGCGGCGAGAAGGCGCTGACGGCACTGTCGCTGCTGGTGGGCATCTTCCAGTTCCAGCCGGCGCCGTTCTGCGTGCTGGACGAAGTGGATGCGCCGCTGGATGAGACCAATGTGGGCCGCTTCGCCAAGCTGATTGCGGAGATGGCGGACGAGACGCAGTTCCTGGTGATTACCCACTCGAAGCGCACCATGCAGCAGGCAGATGTGATCTACGGCGTCACCATGCAGGAGCCGGGAGTGTCGAAGGTGGTCAGCGTGAATCTTGCGGGACGGAGCGGTCGGCGCGAAGGCGATCGGGAACGGCGTGCGGTAGCGTAGGCGTTCGTTCCTAGCGTGGTGCCCCTGTCGTTCATTGCTTACGTCGAGGCTTCTAACCGCGGGTCCTTCGACTACGATGGGCGCGAAGCACGCGCTAATCTGCGCTCAGGATGACACCCTAAATTATGGAATGAACTATTGAGACACCCACTAGATGTGGCCGATGGCGATGCCGATGGCGTAGGTTACGACGCCCTCGATGGCGCCGACCAGCGTCATCTCCAGACCGCTTGACCACCAGGAGCGAATGGTGATGAGGGACTTGGACGCGCCGACGGCGAAGTGCGCGGCGAGCGAGATGGCCGCGGCCCAGAGGACTGCGCGGATTCCGCTCATGAAGAAGAAGGGGACGATGGGGATGGCCGCGCCGATGGCGGTGGACAGCGCTCCGGAGACGGCGGCGCGCCAGGGCTTGCGCAGGCGGTCCGCGGTGGTGTTCAGGCGCTCCTGGGCCAGCGTGCGGATGAAAGTTTCAGGGTCGCGGGCGAGGTATTCGACAAAGCGATTGGCCTCGGCGGCGGGCAGGCCACGAACCTGGTAGCTGAGCGAGAGGATTTGGCGCGCCTCCGCTTCGTCGTACTCCACTGCGGCGCGCTCGCGGGCAAACTCCGCGGCGAAGATTTCGCGCTCGCTCTTGGCGGAAAGATACGCGCCGGAGCCCATGGACAAAGCACTCGCCACCATTCCGGCCATGCCGGCCAACAGGACGAAGTGGCTGTTGCCCAGGGTGGCGCCGGAGACGCCGGAGACAATACCGAAGATCGCACCCAGGCCGTCGTTGACGCCGTAGATCGCATCGCCAATCCAGTCGGGGGTGTTGGGCCGCGCGCCCGGGCGAGCCGTCATCAATTGGTCAAGCGCGAGCTGCGCTTCTTCAGGGAAGGCGGGCGCGAGCGGGCGGCGATCGCGAATCAGGTCCAGCAGCATCTGGTGATGCTCCTGCACGCTGCCGACGACTTCCTTCAGAACGGCGATGCTCTGCTCGTCCGTCATATCGTGCAGTTGCGCGGTGTAGCGCTCGGTTTCGAGGATCTCGTCGCGCTCGATGCGGCGCAGCACCAGGTCGTCTCCGCCCACCCGGTTTACAAGGGTGTCGGCCTTGCCGGTGTCCGGACCTTTGTAGGTTGGCTCGTCTTCTCCCAGGTCGCGGATGCGCCTGGCCCATAGCTGCGCGTGGTATTGCTCCGCGGTGGCGAGCAGGTGCAGCGCGCGTTGCCGATGCGGATCGGGCTCGCGTTCGGCGAGGGTCCTGTAGGTGTAGTAATTGCCGATCTCGGCTTGCCAGTTTCCCGCCAGAATATCGAGCAGGTGTTCGCGGGTTTCCGCGGCAATGGAAGCAGGCATCGCAGCTTACACTTTCTTATTCGAGGGCGCCGGCTGCAGCCCGGCGCCGAATGAGACAGCTCCTAGTACGCACCGGCAAGGATACTCTGCGCGGCCTCCCTGGCCGTGTGATCTCCAGCACTGGTCCTGGGCTCATAGGCGCAGAACGGATCGCTGGCCAGTGGATCGCCGGTATAGGCGAAGGCGCGTGCACGTGAACCGCCGCAGAGGGCGCGATATTCGCATTGGCCACACTTGCCCCGGAACATGCTGGGAGTGTGGAGTGACTGGAACAGCGGCGAGTCGCGGTAGATGCCCACCAGGTTATCGACGCGCACATTTCCGCTGGCCAGCGGCAGGAAGCCCGCGGGATAAACGTCTCCCTGGTTGGAGACGAAGATGATGCCGTGGCCGTCGCGGATTCCGAAGCCGCGGTACACTGGGGTCTGTTCGATCTCACTGCCTGTATGGCCTTCCGCGCGCAACTGGTTCAGGGCGACGCGGCGATAGGAAGGCGCCTCGGTGGTCTTGATGGCAAACGGCGCTTCGTGGGTGAGGCCGTAGGTCCAGTGCATCAGCTCCTCGCCGTGTTCCGGAGTGACGGGCTGGAGTTCCTTGCCGCGGCCCACTGCGATCAGGTAGAAGAGGCTCCAGCGCATGATCTTGTACTGCCTTAAGAGCTCGTAGATGGCAGGGAGGTCGTCGGCGGTTTCCTCTGAGACGAGCGTGTTGACCTGGATGGGGAAGCCGAGCTCGGCGGCGTTGCGAATGGCATCGATGGTCCACTGGTAGCAACCGGCGACTCCGCGAACAGCCTCGTGGCGGGCGGCGGTCGAGCCGTCGAGCGAGAGGCCGAGGCTGTCGATGCCGGCGTGCTTAAGTTTGGAGAGTTCCGCAACGGTGAGGTCGGCGGTGGCTGCGGGCGTAATGGAGACGGTGAGGCCCAGGCTGCGGGCCTCGGCAATGATCTCGTATAGGTCAGCGCGCCGCAGCGGGTCGCCACCCGTCAGAATGACGTGCGGCTTGGTGTCGAACGCGGCGATCTGTTGCAGCAGCGCCAGGCTTTCAGCGTGATTCAACTCATCGGGATGTGCGGCGGCCATGGCCTCGGCGCGGCAGTGACGGCATGCCAGCCCGCAGGCCTGCGTCATCTCCCAGTAGACGAGCATGGGGTTGCGGGAGTAGTCGTGTTTGCCGGCGCGATGCGCATGAGGGTGTGCGCTGGGGGCGAGGGTTCTGATGTCGGTGAAAGGCATGCGCGTGTTCTCCTAGGATCCAAGGCTTCCGATGCAAACTTGCTGGTGTTCGTCCCGGTATGGCTTGTCGGCGTGGGTTCGTTCGGTAAGGATCGACCGTGCGGCCTTCATGCCGCTTTGAATGCAGTCTGGAATACCGGATCCGCGGTAGGCGGCGCCGGCCAGTTGCAAACCGGGAAATTCTGTAAGAACTCGTTCCAGCTCGATGATTCGTTGTTCGTGCCCGAGTTCGTATTGCGGGTTGGCTTTGTGCCAGCGGTAGGCCTGCGCAAGAATCGGGGTTGCGGCGATTCCCATGATGACCTGCAGTTCTTCGCGGGCGAGTTGGATCAGCGCCGACTCGTCCTGCTCGGCGAGGTCTTCTACGAGCGCGCCGCCGATGAAGACGCGGAGAAGAACAGAATCTTCCGGAGCGCGATTCGCGAATTTCTCTGAGGACCAGGAGCAGGCGGTGATCCTGCGACCCTCGGTACGCGGCACGATGAAGCCTGCGCCTTGCAACGGATGCTGAATGTCGCTGCGCCTGAAGCCCAGCGACACCGTAGCGGTGGAGACGTACCGGATTGCATGCAGCCTGGACGCCAGCAGGGGGTCGATCTTCTCGACCAGGCCGGCCGTTACGAAAGCGGGAGTGGCGAAGACAACGTTGGCTGCCATGATGGAGGTTCCGTCGCTCAAGACAACCTTGTAAAGGCCCGCCAGCCGGCTGACCGACAGGACGCCGCTGCCTGCGCGCAACGCGCCTGCGGGAAGTTGGGCGACCAGCGCATCGGCAAGTTGCTGCAGACCGCCGCGCAGGGACATAAACATTGGGGGCCGGCTGGCGCCATTCGCGGTCGTCCGCTTCGGCCGCTTCATCATGCCGCGGAGCAGGCTGCCGTGCTTCTTCTCCATTTCAAGAAACATGGGGAACGTGCTCCTTAGGCTGAGCGTTTCGGGGTCCGCCGCATGGATGCCCCCCATTAGCGGGCCGGCGATCTTGTTCAGCGCTTCCGTGCCGAGACGCCGACGCACGAAGCCGGCGAGACTCTCATCCTGATCGCCGGACGATCTGGGAACCAGCATCTCCATGCCCATGCGCAGCTTCCCGGGCCAGGAGATCAGCCGCGAACGCAGGAAGGGAAGGACCATCGTGGGAGCCATCAGCATCATGCCCTCTGGCATGGGATGAAGCTGCCCCTTGCTCCAGACGTAGGTGGTGGAGTTCTTACCGGTGTTGGAGCCGACCAACTGATCGCTCAACCCGAGCCGGTGACAAAGGTCCAGAGCTGCGGTCTTCTGGGTGATGAAGGAATCGGGACCTCCTTCCACCATGAAGCCGTCCTGCTGGGCAGAGGTGATCTTTCCTCCCCAGTGGTTCGACTGCTCGATCAAGGTGAATGCGGTATTGCCAGACTCGCGCAGGTAGAACGCGGTTGCCAATCCGGCAATGCCGCCGCCGATGATCACAGTATGGTTCATTGGGCCATCACGCGTTCCATCAAGGTGCTGTTGTGCTGCGAGTGACTGCGTTGCTGCGAGCGTTGGTACTGTTGCAGTTGGAGGCTACTTCCAGGGTCAGGGTATGGCGTTCGTGGGAGGGGTTGCAGTGACGTTCGTCACATCGAACCTGTGAGGGGTGTGTGATGATGCCCTCAGAGTAAGGTGAGGATCATTGGCTATCGGGTCGCCGCTGGGCCAAACACACGCACGCACGAGAGTTACAAAACTAATACGATCGGCTGCCGCCAGCAGAGGAATAATTGCTTGCAGCAGAGGACTAACGAAGACATGAGGGAACCGGTAATTATTCAGGGTGGGATGGGTGCGGGCGTTTCCAATTGGCGCCTGGCCCAGGCAGTATCGCGTTTGGGTCAACTTGGACTGGTATCGGGAACGGCGCTGGACCAGATTCTGGCGCGGCGTTTGCAGGACGGCGATTCGGGCGGCCACACGCGGCGGGGGCTGGATGCGTTTCCGGATCGCGCAATGGCGGAGCGGGTGTGGCGCGAGTACTTCATTCCCGGAGGCAAGGGCGAACGCACTCCGTATCGGGCGGTTGCCGCCGCTGAGCAAAGACAATCCGCGCGAACTGGTTGAACTGTGCATCGTGGCTAATTTCGTGGAAGTGTACCTGGCGCGGCAGGGGCACTCGAATCCGGTGGGGATCAACTTTCTGGAGAAGATTCAGACAGCGCATCTGGCATGCATCTACGGCGCGATGCTGGCCGGGGTGGAATACGTGGTGATGGGCGCGGGCATTCCGTTGAAGATTCCCGGCGTGCTGGACCGGTATGTCGAGCACCAGGCCGCGGAGTATACGATCCATGTGCATGGTGCGCAGGAAGGCGACGACACCACCATGCGATTCGATCCGCGCGAGTATATGGATTGCGAGCTTCGCCCGCTGACCCGGCCGAAGTTTCTGCCCATCGTCTCTTCCAACACGCTGGCCGTGACCATGCTGAAGAAGGCGAACGGGCGCGTGGACGGACTGGTGATTGAAACCCGAACGGCCGGCGGGCACAACGCACCGCCGCGCGGCAAGCTGCAACTCTCCGACATGGGCGAACCGATCTACGGCGAGCGGGACGCGATTGATATTGCCAAGTTGCGGGAACTGGGCGTGCCGTTCTGGCTGGCCGGCGGATACGGGCATCCCGAGAAAGTGCGGGAAGCGCTGGCGCAGGGAGCGGCGGGCGTGCAGGTGGGGACGGCATTCGAGTTTGCGTGGGAATCCGGGCTGCGCGAGGACTACAAGGAAGCGCTGCTGGCCAGGGTGGTTCGCGGGAATGCGCGGGTGTTCACCGATCCGCTGGCATCGCCCACGGGATTTCCGTTCAAGGTTGCGGAGCTCGAGGGAACGAATTCGGAGCCGGAGGGGTACGCGGAACGGCCGCGCATCTGCGATCTTGGTTTTCTGCGAGAGCCGTACCGCACAGCAGAAGGCGAGATTGGCTACCGCTGTGCCGCAGAGCCGGTGAGCCTGTATCTGGCCAAGGACGGCAAAGTGGAAGATGCCGCCGGCAGGAAGTGCGTGTGCAATGGACTGCTGGCGAACATCGGGCTGCCGCAAGTGCGGAACGGCAAGCGGACGGAGCTGCCGCTGATCACCGCGGGCGACGACCTGGTGACGGTGGCGCGGTTCCTGAAGCCGGGGCGCTTCGATTACAGCGCCAAAGACGTGGTTGACCTGCTGCTGACCGGTTGCGACGATTGTCCGCCTGCACCGGACGTCAGCGAGGAATGTTATGCGTGAGTCTGTTTAGCCGAGCCCGCCATAGTTGATTAGAGCGGGAGGGTTGGGGCGGCGGAGAGTTTTTGGGACTTCGCTGAGCAGCGCGTCGCGCTCAATGTCGCGGTGGGCGCGCAGGCGGGTGGTGACGCGGTCCAGGTCGCGATCATTGTACCCGGGGTGGCAACAGAGCTCATAGGTCCCGTGGGGTGGAAGCGCATCGAGCACCTGCGCCAGGCTGGCGGAGTTGAGTTGGCCGGTGGCGGAGATGGCGACGGTGCCATCCGTGGTGAAGACTCGGCCACTGCGTACCTGGGGATGCGCGACAAAGCGAGACCGCAGCCCGCCAAGCAATCGGACGCCGCTGCGGCGCAAGGCGCTGCCTTGGTTGAGGGCGAGGCTCCAGTGCGGCTCAAATGGATTGCGCACGGCGCGAACCTTGGTGCGTTCGGCGACCTCCAGTAGCGGACTGGCGATTGAGGGGAAGAGATGCGTGTGCTTGTGGGTGTCGAAGTGGGTGACAACGATGCCGGCGCGCTGCAACTTCTCCACCTGGGCGAGCGCTTCGCGGGCGACTTCGTCCTGCCGGATGCGGCCACGGAAGAGGGCTTGCAGGAAATCGAATAGAGATGGGCGAAAGGATCTTCCGTCGGGGCCGAGCAGGCTGGGGATGGATTCGGGTGGGGAGACAGGCGTGCCATCGGTGAGGACGATGTGGCAGCCGACGCCGAGGGTTGGGTGAGCGCGAGCGACGGCGACCGCGTCGTCGAAGGCTGGGCCGGCGGCCATGAGCGTGGCTGAGGTGAGGACGCCGGCGGCGTGGAGTTCGCCGATGGCGCGGTTGATGCCGGCGGTAAGGCCGAAGTCGTCGGCGTTGAGAATGAGGCGGGCGGTCATGACGACCACTCCCGCTCGCAGGCTGACCGGGTGTCGGGGCGCTCCCCCGCTCCTCCTGGGGATCTCGGGTGGAACTGGCGTCGATTCATAGGATTAGCGGCAGGTGGTTGCTGCCCCGCGCGGGGGGACGCGAAGCATGCACACGGGTTGGCAGGGTAGATCACAGGATGAGTTTGGCTGCTTTCCCCTGTTTAAATGATACGCGTTTGGGCATAACTCAGCACTCCGGGGAGATCTATGAAGTCGCTTGCTTGGTTGAAATTGGACTGGCTTTCCAGAGATTTGGGGTCTTGACGGACCAAGCTGGGCGCTAAAAACGCGATGTGAGCCCAGTTGGGTGGCGAGGGACCGAGACGGCTGTCGATTCGGTCAAAGCGCGGCAGTCCTGCGATGTGCGGCGTTGCGGACACGTGAAAGATAATTGCAACTGCATGACTGGTCGCCTGCGTATCACGGGGTAGCAATGCGGGCCGCAAAACTGGCGTGTGTCGTGGCGACTGCGAGTATGGATATGCGAAGAGAATCGATTGGAGCGAGCGGTGTGGGATGGCGCGCGGTGGTTTTCGCCGTAGTGGCGCTGCTTTTCCTGGCAACGGGGATGGTGGCGCGCGCCCAGGAAACGGCGAAGATGATGGCGAAGCCCGCGGACCCGGACTGGGAGGTTGCAACGGTGAAGCCGAGCGACCCGAACGATATGAATGGCCAGCATATTCGCCTGCTGGGGCGGCACGTACTGCTTTTGGACACGACGGTGGAACAGTTTCTGCTGCTGGGTTACGGCGTGCAGAAGAGCCAGCTTGCGGGCGAGCCGGACTGGATAAAGACGGAGCGCTGGGATGTGGACGGTGTGCCGGATGTGGAGGGTGAGCCGAGCATGAGGCAACTGCAGGGGCTGATGCGGAAGATTCTGGCTGAGCGGTTCGGGTTGCAATTGCACCACGAGCAGCGGGAGATGCCGGTGTTTGCTCTGACGGTGGCCAAGGGCGGCCCAAAGATGATTGCAAATACGAGCGACCCGAACGGATGGTTTGACCAGCAGAACGGAACCGCCAATGGCCGGCATGTGGAAGCACTCAAGAATACGTCCATGGCGGACCTGGCGCTGATTTTGCAGTTTCATGTTGACCGGCCGGTTGTCGACCAGACCGGGCTCAAAGGACGGTACGATTTGAAGCTGCAATGGACGGTGGATGAGGCGCAGACCACGGCGCCGGATGCGCCGCCGGGATTGTTTACGGCCATTCAGGATCAGGCCGGGCTGAAACTGGAACGTGTCAAGGCGCCAGCAGATGTGCTGGTGATCGATGCGGTGGAGCGACCTGGAGCGAATTGACCCAGTGCGGCGCGTCGGCGGCACATGTCCACGAACCCAGCGCACCTGGGGCGGCGGCAGTCCCAAACCCGGCGAATGGCCTGTTCCTGTTCTGTGCGAGGTCGTCGCCCCCCGAGGGTCGCGCCGACTGGAGCGCAGTGGCTTCGGGATACCGTCACTCAGGAATTGCGCTAGCGGGCCTTCGTGGTTTCTTTTGGCGTGGCCGGGTCGGGTGGAGTGAGAGTTCCGTTGGCGAAGTAGGTGTCCAGGTTGTAGCCGGCGGCTGCGGCGGCTGCGCGAGCTGTAGTGACGGCATCCTCGACCTGGGCGAGCGCAGTGAGTTGAGCGGGCGATAGCTGAGCGGCGGATGGCTGGCCGTTGGTGCGGGCGAGGTCGATGAGCGTAGGAAGCTGGAGCCAGGTGAGGAACTCTTCGAACTGCTCCTTGTTGAACCAGGTATCGCTGCCGGACTGGTTGACGCCGGCGAGCCAGCGCACGTCGGGGTCGGCCCAGAAGTCGGCGGAGCGTATGGCGCCGGGCGCGGCGGCCGGCTTGGTGAGCAGCAAACGGACCTGTGCTGCGGCCTGCCAGCGCGACTCGCCTTCCATGCCCATGGCAAGGAAGATGTCAGCCAGCGCGTGACGGAGGAGCAGGCGATCGAAGAGCACGGCGAGATCGCCCTGGGGAGCGCGCTGCCAGGGAAGATTGCGCAGGACGATCCATGCGAGGATGGGCGCCCAGACGCGGGTCTGGCGGGATATGGGCTCGGCGCCGGGGAGGATGGGGCGAGATGCGGCGGGCCAGTCCGTGGAATAGGACTGCGCAAGTAGCGGAAGGCGTGCCGCAGCGGCGAGCATGGAGCGGACGGCGTCGGCGTAGTCAGGCCAGGAGGGTGCGGGACGCTGGAGCAATGTGTCCGTCACAGTTCTGGATGTCATGGAGGCGTCGGAGTTGCTGGTCTCGGCGACGCTATCGTCGGGCAGGGCTTCAAGAATTCGCTCGAAGAAGATGTGGCAGTGGTCGGAGAGTTCGCGCAGGTTGAGATCGGGATGCGGCGCAGCGGGCGCGGCGGTTGGGGCTGCACTGGCGACGGCTTCCTTCTGCCGCGGCGATGCGGGGCTGAGGGAGTCGGCAATCGCGGCGAGAGCGTGGACGGCCGCCGGCCCAATGGCTTCGCGCAGGGCGTCGTGCAGCGGGCGCAGGCGGAACATCGCCATCTCCTGGTGGGCGTCGGCGACGCCGCGGCCGGCGAGCGAGTCGCAGAGGCGGTCCCAAGGCCAGTCGGCGTTGGGGTGCAGTTCGCGCCAGTCGAGCAGGACGACGCACTGGAAGCCGCGCAGATCGAAGTGCATTCCGTGGAAGTGGATGTCGGTGGCGCGGCGAAGGTGCTCCAGGCCGTGGGTGTCGCGGTAGGCGAGGATGATGTTTTCGCCGGTCGGCAGGGCGAGGCCTTCGGTGAGGCTGCGCTGGCGGATCTGGCCGCTGCCTTTGTCCATGAACCCGCTGGAGATGTGGATGGTGCCGCCGGTGCGGTCGTACTTGTTGTTGTAAACGACCAGCGAGCGCTCGCCGCCGAGGCGATTGGAGTAGGCGAAGACATTCTCGTCGACGTAGCCGTAGCCGTTCCAGAAGTCGTAGAGGGTGAAATCGGAGCTACCGGCGAAAATGTGGCGGCGCTTGAGCAGCGGAGCGATCTCGTGCTGGTGGCGGGCGACGAGGCCTTCGTTGGGGCGCTCGTCCATCTTGGCGGTCTTGAACTCCATCCCGTAGCGCTCACCGAAGCCCTCGATCTGGCCGTGACCGAACATGGGCAGGCCAGGGAGGGTGGCGAGCAGCGTGCAGCAGCCGAAGTACTTGTCGCCCGTGCCAAACTGATCAATTGCCGTTCTTTCATCAGGATTGGACATGAAGTTAACGTAGCGCTTCATGATGTCGGGATCGAACTCGAGGGTCTTCTTGATGTAGCTGCGGTATTTGGCGTTTTCCTCGTCGCGCAGCATGTTCATGAAGGCACTGTTGTAGACGCGGTGCATACCGAGCGTGCGGACGAAGTAGCCTTCCAGCAGCCAGAAGGCCTCGGCGAGCAGGAGGGTGCCGGGAACTTCGGCGGCGACGCGGTCGACGACTTCGCGCCAGAACTCGTGCGGCATCAGAGCATCGAAATCCTCCTGCGACATGGAGTTTTCCGCGCGCGAGGGGATGGAGCCGCCTGCGCCGGGGAGTGGGAACCAGAGGCGCTGGACGTGACGCTTGGCCAGGACCATGGCCGCGTCGAAACGGATGATGGGGAAGAGGCGCGCGACGTGGAGGATGGTCTGGATGACGTGTTCGCGCACGTAGGCCTTGGAGTAGTCGAGTTGGGCGGTGTCGTTCCAGGCGAAGGTCGTTCCGTCGTTGCCGTGGTAGACGTAACGGGTCTCGCCGCTCTGGTAGTGGCGCAGGCGGAAGGCGACGGCGGCGTCAGTCTGGTCATAGTAGTGGTCTTCGATTTTGATCTCGACGCGGCTGTCGGTGGAAAGGTCGGGGCCGTTGAAGCTGTAGGCGGGGAAAGGGCTCTCCCAGCGGGAGATGAACCAGTCAGGATGCTCGATGACCCAGGGGGAATCGATGCCCATGTGGTTGGGGACCATGTCGCTGGCGAGGCGCAGGCCGGCGTGGGCGGCGCGATGCTTGAGGTTGTCGTAGGCTTCCCAGCCGCCAAGGTCCTGGGCGATGTCGTAGCTCTTGAGCGAGTAGGCGGAGGCGACGGCGTCGTGATGGCCGCGCAGGCGCTTGATGGTTTGCGATGCGACGCTGCGCTCCCACAGGCCGATGAGCCAAAGCCCGGTGATGCCGCGGTCGGCGAGCAGGCGGAGTTCTTCGTCGGGAATCTGATCGAGGCGATAGATGTGGCGGAGGTATTTCTTGGAGAGCTGTTCCAGCCAGACGTAGGTGCTCTTGGCGATGAGGACGACGTTGGGCATCCAGGCCTGGTCGGCGGAGAAGGCTTCGTACTCGTCCAGCGGGGCCTGGTAGCCACGGGCGTATTTCTTTCGCTTGAACTCGTCCCAGCCGATGAACTCGTCGCCGACGAAGCCCTGGTCGCCCCAGGTAGGCGCGCCGTGGCGGAACTGGTCGGGGCCGGGCGGATGGAAGCGCATCCAGATGGCGAGGTCTTCCTCGCGGAGGACGTCAATGGCCAGGAGCAGCCGGTTGAGGTCGACATCGACGTAGGGAGCCCAGCGCTCGCGGATGAAGTCGAGTTGGCCGGTGAGGGAATCGGGCGAGGCCAGGAAGGGCGCCCGCAGAGCGTCGACGAGGGTGCCGATCTCCGGGGCGACCTTGGGGCGGGTGCTGAAGTAGTCGGGGAAGGCGGCGGTGACGTTCGGGTAGACGGTTTGCTGCTTCAGGCCGGCGTCTTCAAAGAGCTGCTGGAAGGGCTTGAATGCGGGATTGCTGTTGGCGATCCAGAGGAGCATCAGCTCTTCGAGAGCGGCTTCGCGGTTGGGACGGCCGTCGGTGGTGCCTTTGAGCCACTGGGCAGCGGTGATTTCGCCGCGGAAGATTGCAGCATTGGGGAACTGCTGAGTGAAGGCGAGCAGGAGTTGTTCGAGCTTGCCGGGGTCGATTTGCGCAGCGAACCAACGAATGGCTTCGGAAAGGACCTTGGGATCCACCGTGCGGCGATAGCGGGCGACGAGCGCGTGGCTGAGCTCGTCGATGAGGCCCATGGCGAAGAGCGCGCCGGCGTTGATGGTGCCGGCAGGGTCGGCGTTGGGGCCGCGTGCCTTGTTCAGCGCGTCCGCCAGCTTGCGGCTGGCCGCAACATTGGCGAAGACGACGTTGCCGGTGTAGCCGAAGAGAGTCTCGTCGATCTCGGCTTTTTCTCGAACGCCGCGGGAGATGTGAAATTCCATCAAAACGGATGCCTCAGACCACTACAATAAGTATCATGTCTGCGAGATGGTCTGGGCAATTGGATATGTGGTTTGGGCAGATTGTTCGGACGGAGAATACGGGGCAGTCCAGAAGATGAGACTCAATAGCCGATGAAGTATCGAGATAATCATCAGGCTGATTGAAGAGGACGGTTGGGTTCTCGTCCGAACAAATGGCAGTCACCGCATCTATAAGCACCCAACCAAGCCTGGGATCGTGCCGGTGCCCGTACACAGCCTCGGCAATGACGTGCCGACCGGTCTGAAGCAGGCTATTCTAAGGCAAGCGGGGTTACGATAATGGCGACCTACACGGCGATATTGGAAGAGGGCGACGACGGCTCGTGGAGCGCTTACACGTTGAGTCCATCACTCATCGTGGGGACGGGGAAAACCAAGGATGCGGCGCTTGCAGATCTACGGGTTGCTGTGTCGTTTTGGCTGGATTACATGAGGGAGACCGGCCAGCCAGTTCCCAGGGTCTCGACCGAAGTTGTCAGCATCGAAGTTGCCGCCTGATTGCACGCTGCGATCTTACTGATTGGGTAGATTGCCGGCGGCCGACCTCGTCAAATCCAAAGCAATCGATTGATGAAGAGGCAGATCCGCTGAGGAGCCTCCGGCTTCGAAGAGGAAATTGCCGGTGGGACGGGTCCATTTGTCATCGGTGGGGGAGTAGATGGCGAGATAGAGCGGGTCGATGGGGATCTCAACGGTTTGGGATGCGCCAGGGGCGAGGGAGACGCGCTTCCACCCGGCGAGTTTGCGGAAGGGTTCTCCGGCGGATGTGGGGAGGGTGACGTAGACCTGGGCGATCTCGTCGCCAGCCTGCGCGCCGGTGTTGCGGAGATCGAAGGTGACGGACTTTGCGGTGGGGTCGACCTTCAGGTTCGAGTAGACGAAGTGGGTGTAGGACAGGCCGAAGCCGAAGGCGAAGAGCGGCTGCTTGTTCTTCTCCTGGAACCAGCGATAGCCGACGGCCATACCTTCGACGTTGTAGTCGACGGGGAAGTTGCGGGCTTGATTGCGCGCGGCTGCGCCGCGTCGGCGCCGTTGTTGCCGGTCTTGTGGTGAGGCCGGTGACCTGCGGGTGCGGGCAGGTCGGATTCGGAGGCGGCGAAGGTGACGGGCAGCTTGCCGGAGGGGTTGACTCGGCCGAAGAGGACACGCGCGATGGCCTGGCCGCCGCCGATGCCGGGATACCAGGATTCGAGGATGCCCTTGACGTTGGCGGCCCAGGGCATGCTGACCGGGCCGCCGTTTTCCAGGACCACGATGGTGTTGGGATTGGCGGCGGCGACGGCGGCTACCAGCGCGTCCTGCTTGTCGGGGAGGCTGAGGGTCGCGGAGTCTGCGCCCTCGGACATCCACTGGGTGACGAAGACGATGGCGACCTGGGCGGCAGCGGCGGACTTGGCGGCTGCGGCGGGATCCGTGCCGGCGTCGTAGGTGATGTGTGCGTCGGGCGCGGCCTGCTCGCGGATGTAGCGCAGAGGGGAAGAAGGGAAGTAGACGGCCTTGCCCCAGACGGAGCCGCCGGCTCGGGGATCGATGGCGTTGCCGCCGGGTGAATCGACCTGGGCAGAGCCGCCGCCGGAGAGGACGCCTGCGTCCGCGTGGCCTCCGATGACGGCGATACTGCGTATGTTTTGCGCGGAGAGCGGAAGGATTCCGCCGGCGTTCTTGAGCAGCACGAGGCTTTCTTCTTCGATATGCTGGGCGTCATCGCGTCCGCGGAAGGGATCGACGACAGAGCGCGGCATGGGCGGCTGGTCAATCACTCCGGCGGCAAACATGCTGCGCACAATGCGATGCACCATGTCGTCGAGGCGCGCCTGCGGGACGGTGCCGGCGATCACGGCCTGCTTGAGAGGCGCGGAGAAGAAGTTGTCGTCGCCGGGCTGGTCCATATCCAGGCCGGCCAGTGCGGCTTTGACGGTGGAGTGGGTGCCACCCCAGTCGGAGAGGACGAAGCCTTTGAACCCCCAGTCGCGCTTGAGGACCTGGTTGAGGGTGTAGTCGTTCTCGCAGGCGTAATCGCCGTTGATCCGGTTGTAGGAGCACATGACGCCGGCCGGGTGGGCAAGGCCAATGGCGATCTGGAAGGCAAGCAGGTCGGTCTCGCGCATGGCGCGCGGATCGAGGATGGCGTTGTAGGTATTGCGGCCGGTTTCCTGGTCGTTGAGGACGTAGTGCTTGATGTCGCCCATGATGTGGTTGGACTGAACGCCCATGGCGAGGTGGCCGACCATGACGCCGGAGAGGATGGGGTCCTCGCTGGCGTACTCGAAGTTGCGGCCGTTGCGGGGCTCGCGGATGAGGTCCATGCCGCCGCCGATGGACATGTTGAAACCCATGGCGCGCAGCTCGCGGCCGATGACCGAGCCGAAGAGGAAGGCGGCGTCCGGGTCCCACGATGCGGCCATGCCGAGGACGGAGGGGAGTGGGGTGGCATAACGGCTCTGGAGGGCGGCCATGCGGACGCCGTAGGCGGAGTCGGCAAGGTTGATGTCGGGCAGGCCGAGGCGTGGAATGCCGGGGACGAAGCCGGCGCCGCCATTATGACGCGTGTTGACGAAGGCGCCGGCGCGGAGCACGCCCCAGCCATCTCCGTGGACGAGTTGGATCTTCTCGTCGAGGGTCATCTCGTGGATCATCAGGTCGGCGCGGGTGTCGGGATCGAGCGAGGGGTTCATCCAGGGTTGCGAGGCAGGTTTAGCGGGGCCGGCAGGCGCTTGCGCAAGGGCGAGGTTGACGGGATTGGCGAGACCAAGGGTGAGGAGAATGCAGGCAATGAATGTGGTGCGGGAGAAACTCATGATTGCGGTGTTCCTTTTCGTGCGGACGAACCAGTATACGTGCGGCGGGCAAGTGCCTCTACGTCGCAGCAACTCTGGGTGGTGGGTCAATCTAAAATTTTCCCGTCACGCGCCTTCTTCGTGAAAAGAGAACAGCCGAACCGATAAGTGAAGCAATGGAAAGTGCGCCAATCTCTGCATCATGGCGTTCATAGTAGTCGGACATTTTCCGCACGTCTAACCGGGCGGGTTCTCCCGCGTCGGTCCGAAAATCGAGATAGGTAATTCCTTGTCGCGCGAAATCCCGTCTTACCTCTTCGTTATTGTGAAAATCGTTGATTGCCCATGCGCCCGAAACGGTGGCAACAAGCAAGGCGAGAATTGCGGCTAGTTTCATGCCGACAATGCTACTATGCGGCAGCTTCTTATATGGGCCACGCTTCTTCGCCACTGGCTGCGGCACAATGCGCGTTAGCGGGCGGTGCTTCGACCGCTGTAAATTTCAGGCTGACCAGTACCGCAAATTTACAATGATCTGAGCCGCCGGTGTAGCCGCGGATGGGCGTGGGAGAAGGGTTGCCGATGAAGCAGATCGTGGCCGTGTTGTTTGGATTGGGGTTAATGGGCAATGCCGCGCTGTTTGTTCCGCAGGCGTTGGCGCTGTGGCGGAAGAAGAGCGCGGAGGGCGTTTCCCTGATCACGTTTGGCGGTTTTAATGTGCTGCAGGCGATTTCAATTGTGCATGGGCTCTACCAGCACGACCTGGCACTGACACTGGGGATGGCGGCGAGCCTGATTACGTGCGGTGCGGTTACATCGTTGACGTTGCTCTACCGGGTGAAGCGAAGGCGCGTCGTCGCCGAGGGGTAGCTATGTGCGGTCGTTATGTGCGGCGCAGCGACAAACAGAGAATTGCCGAGTGGTTTCACGCCGAGGGCAAGCTCTCCGACCTGCCGATGCCGGATGCCGACTACAACGTGGCGCCGACGACCCATCAGCCGATTATCCGGCAGAGTAAAGAGACGGGCGAGCGAGAACTGATTGTGGCACGCTGGGGGCTGGTGCCGTTCTTCACGAAAGATATGAAGGAAGTGAAGGGGCTGTCGACAATCAATGCGCGGGCGGAGACGATTGCGACCGCAAAGACGTGGCGCGAGCCGTTCCGGAAGCGGCGGTGCCTGGTTCCGGCGGATGCGTTCTACGAGTGGCCGAAAGACGGCAAAGGGACGAAGCAGCCGTATGCTTTCGGCCTGGCGAACGGGAATCCATTTGCGTTTGCGGGGCTGTGGGACGCGTGGCGGGACGAGCAGGGCGGCTGGCTGCGGTCGTTCGCGATTGTGACCACGGAGGCGAACGAACTGATGGCAAGGATTCATCCGCGGATGCCGGTGATTCTCCAGGCACGCGACTATGACCGGTGGTTGAACCGCGCAGAGACGGAACGGCTGCCGCTTGACCTGCTGCGACCGTTCGAGGCTCAGGCAATGGAGATGCACGAGGCCAATCCGAGGGTAAACAATGTGCGGAACAATGGGCCGGAGATGCTGGCAAGAGCGCTGGCCGCGGCGGAGCAGGGGATTCTGCCGCTATAAACCCGGGGGGCGAACCAGGCTATTGGGGAACGACCGCGGTCTCCCGTGTGGTCACAGTTCGGGCGCGAGTGAGCCGAGCAGGTCTCGCAGTGCGTGGAGCCTCTGCTCTACCAGATTTGCATAGGACCGCACCAGGGCCGGACTCTCCGCGTGCGCGCAGGTGAGGTGGTTCAGATTGACGAGGGCCTGTGAGATGTTGCGAGTGTGCATGATGAACTCGTCGGCAAACGAAGGCTGCTGCTCAGTATGAGGACCCATAAAGCTCCATTCGGATTTCTAAGTCGCTGAGACTCCATCCGAGACAACCTGCTCATGGCAGGCCCAGACCTAGCCTCGCAGAAATTCCGATGTGATAACGATCACATAGTACTATAGCCCAAATCCGGCTCACAGGAAAGACCAGTTACTTTCTAGTACCGGAAAGTGGTTGAACCGGAACCCGGCGCAACCGGTATTGGCATGTCCGACGGGCTTGCACGGATTCCATTACGATGGACTGCGACAGGAGAAACGATGCTATCTCGACGTCAGTTTGTGGGAAGAGTGGCGGCAGGGGCTGCGGGTTTTGCGGTGCGGTCTACGGCCAAAAGCTATGCGCAGATTCTGGGCGCCAACGAGCGGGTAAGCTTCGCGGTGATTGGCCTGAATGGGCGGGCCGGAGCGCACCTTTCCGCACTGCACAGCAACCAGAAAGACGCGCGGCTGACGATGGTGTGCGATGTGGATTCGACCATCCTGGACAAGTTTGCCGGCAAGGCGGCCAGGGTGATGGGCGACGCACCTAAGGCGGAGAAGGATTTTCGCAAGGTGCTGGCAGCGAAGGACGTCGACGTGATCACGATTGCGACGCCGGATCACTGGCACACGCCGATGGCGATCCTGGGGCTGGCGGCGGGCAAGCACGTGTATGTGGAGAAGCCGTGCTCGCATAATCCCGAAGAGGGCGAGATGCTGATTGCGGCGCAGAAGAAGTACGGCAAGCTGTGCCAGATGGGGTCGCAGCAGCGGTCGTCGCCCCACACGATTGAGATTGTGGGCAAGATTCACGAGGGCTTAATCGGCCGGGCTTACTGGGCGGAGACGTGGTATGTCAACCGGAGGAAGCCGATCGGCGTGGGCAAAGTGGTGCCGGTGCCGGCGACGCTGGATTGGGACCTGTGGCAGGGGCCGTCGCCGCGCCAGGCCTACAAGGACAATGTGCATCCGTACAACTGGCACTGGTTCAAGACGTGGGGAACGGGCGAGACGCTGAACAATGGAACCCACGAGGTGGACATTGCGCGCTGGGCGCTGAACGCGGACTATCCGAAGACGGTGACTGCGGCCGGAGGACGCTATGCGGCGAAAGACGACTGGGAATTCTACGACACGCTGATGACGTCGTTCGAGTATTCGGACCAGTTGCTGACGTGGCAGGGCGACTGCTGCAGCGGCAAGAAAATCTACGATCGAGAGCGCGGGGTCGTGGTCCACGGGACGGAGGGTTCGGTGCTGATTGACCGCGCTGGATACGAGGTCTACGACATCCAGGACAAGAAGACGGCCGAGTTTCGGGTGCCGGGGCATGCAGCGACCGCGTCGTCGGATACGGTGGGCGCAGACAGCATGACGGATGCACACTTTCTGAACATGATCAACGCCATCCGGGAGGGCGAAAAACTGCGCCAGCCGGTGGCGCAGGGAAATGTTGCGGTGACCATGCTGCAGTATTCGAACATCGCGTACTTTGCCGGGCGCAAACTGACGCTCGACCCGGCGACGGGGAAGATCGTTGGCGATAAAGAGGCCGAGGCGATGACCCGGCGCACGTATGAGAAAGGCTGGGAGCCGAAGGTTTAGCGCGAGGAATGAGAAGCCGGACCGCCTCGCCGAACGAAAGGCCCGGGGCTAAAGGCCACTGATTTAGATTGACTCTTTACCGCTGGCTAATCCGGAAAGACAACAACTGCACGGCTTTTTCAGCGCCCTCTGCGGGTGAATCAGCACCGGAGTCGCTACCACGATGCAATGCGTGCTTGCTCTCGACCAGGGTACGACCAGCTCGCGGGCGATTCTGTTTGGACAGGACGGCGCGATTGTGGGGATCGCGCAGCGCGAGTTCAAGCAAATCTACCCTGGCGTTGGCTGGGTGGAGCACGATCCATACGAGATCCTGACCTCGCAGCTGAGCTCCGCCGTGGAGGTGCTGGGCAAGGCGCAGGTGTTGCCGCGGGACGTGGTTGCGCTGGGGATTGCGAATCAGCGCGAGACCACGATGGTGTGGGAGCGCGACAGCGGAAAGCCGGTGTATAACGCGATTGTCTGGCAGGACCGGCGCACGGCCCCAATGTGCGAGCGGCTTGCGGAGGACGGCGCGGAAGAGATGGTTCGCCGGAAGACGGGGTTGGTGATCGATCCTTACTTTTCCGCGACGAAGATTGCCTGGATTCTGGACAACGTGCCGGGCGCGCGCGGGCAGGCGGAGCGGGGCAAGCTGGCCTTCGGCACGGTAGACACATGGCTGGTGTGGAATCTGACTGGCGAGAAGCGCCACATTACCGACCGGACGAATGCGAGCCGAACGATGCTGTACAACATCGTCGACGGTTGTTGGGACCAGGAGTTGCTGCGGCTGTTCGGGATTCCCGAGAGCATGATGCCGGAGGTTTGCTGGTCGAGCGAGTTGATGGGGCGGGCGAAGGCATCGCTGGGACTGGGCGAGGTTACGATTGCGGGCATCGCGGGCGATCAGCAGGCAGCATTGTTTGGGCAACTCGGTGTGTCACCGGGCTTGGCGAAGAACACGTATGGCACGGGCTGCTTTCTGCTGCGGCATATTGGCGGCGGATTCACGCTGTCGCAGGAGCGGCTGATTACAACGCTGGCCTGCAGCCCGGCCAGGAAGCTGGAGTATGTGCTGGAAGGCAGCGTCTTTGTGGGTGGCGCGGTGGTGCAGTGGCTGCGGGACAACATGCGTTTTTTTGCCGCGGCGCCAGATGTGGAGAGCATCGCCGCGTCGGTTGATAGTGCGGAAAACGTCGTCTTTGTTCCGGCGTTTACCGGGCTGGGCGCGCCTCATTGGGACCCCCACGCGAGCGGCATGATCATCGGGATCGAGCGCAGCACGCAGATCGGCCACATCGCGCGTGCGGCGCTGGAGAGTATCGCGTTCCAGGTGACGGATGTGCTTCAAGCCATGGACAAGGACACGCGGGAGCCCTTTCGTGAGTTGCGGGTGGATGGCGGCGCGGCTGCAAATGACATGTTGATGCAGTTCCAGGCCGACCTGCTGCAGCTTTCGGTGCGGCGTCCAGCGGTGCTGGAGACGACGGCGTTGGGCGCAGCGTACCTGGCCGGGCTGGCTGTGAACTACTGGGGCAGCGTGGAGGAAATTGCCAAGCTGCGTGGGCCGGACACGGTGTTTGAGCCGAAGGCTGGGCGGAAAGAGATGGAGGCTCGCCAGGCGAAGTGGCAGGACGCGGTGCGGCGAGCAGGCGGCTGGAACAAGGAGATGGCGTAACCCAAACCGCAGGTCCTTCGACTGCGTTTGGCGCGAGCGCCGAACTGCGTTCAGGGGCAGCGCTTCGCAGCGTCGGGCGAGACCATGCAGGCCTTGTCGTAGTAGCGGACCCCTTGAAACTCCTGGAACTCGAGTACGCTGCTGATGCCGCCTGACGCCGGCGCGGAGATGAGAATCTGAACGGCCGGAGGTTTGCCGGCTTCGCCGTGGACGAGTGCTTCCTGGAGCACCCGTCCTTTCAGGCTGCCGGTCGAAGGCAGGTCGAATCCCAGGACCTTCGCCAGGGTCGGCGCGATGTCGATATTGCCCATAGGCAACGGGTCGACGAATCCTGACTTGAAATCCGGTCCAATGGCGGCCATATTGTTGAAGGTCTGATCGCGTCCGAAGCCGCCATGATTGCCCTGGCCCTCCTGCAGCGTTGTATCCGCAATCTGAATCGCACTTTGCAGGTCACCGGGCACTTTGTCGAAAGCCTTGAAGGCGACAACAATCGCGGGCCTGGGGACGCGGCTGGAGCCGACCAACCCGATGCTGCTGAGCGGCAGAGCTCCGGGGCAGTCGGCAGGATGGGCGCAGAAGCGATCGTCCACGAAGATACCGCCGACGTAGTCAAGTTGGGTGAGGATATCGAGCATTGTGCGTACAACCTCCGGGCTGCCGCTGGGCACGTAGAGCAGATCGGAGCCTCCGTTGGCTGCCACGATGACCTTGGCGTCCGAACCATCCACGGCCTTCACGGGATCGCCGAGCAGCGCGCTGCCGCCGGAGGGATGCTGCGACTTCTCCCCGCCGAGAGCCAGCTCCGCGAAGACTGAAGGGCCCGTGGCCGCGCGCACTCCAGCGTCGAATGCCCGCATGTGCGCGCGAATGGCAAGGTCGACAGCGAGAAACCCGGTGGGCAGGGTTCCGGGTGGCTGCGGCTTTTCCTTGCCGGGGTTCTCATAGGTGAGCGCCGCGGAGGGTTCCGAAGTCTGGGTGCCGTCGGCGGCAAGCTCGCGCCGGCTGATGGTGGCAAAGCCATGGTCGGAAGTGACGAAGATGTCGGTAGTCGCCTTGATGGCTGGGTGCGCGTCGAGCCAATCGAGCAGTTGCTTCAGGCAATGGTCAGCATTCTGCAGCCCGCGCTTGGAGGTGTCGCCATTGATGCCGGGGGTGAGCTGCTGCAGGCTGTCACCCTGGTTGTGCTGGGAGCCGTCCGGATCGCGGGACCAGAAGAGCAGCACGAAGGGTTTGTCGTCCGCGGCGAACCCGGGTAGAAGGACTTTGGTCGTCACGTCGGCGAACCACTGTTCCTGGACGCGATTTGCCGCCAGCGTGCCCGCCGTTATGGCGTCCCCGGAGAAGGCGTTATTCCAGCTCGAATTGTCGGAGAAGCCGTTGGAACGCAAGGGTGCTTCCGTTGGCAAGCCTGCCTTGGCGATTGCGTCCAGTGTTTCCGGCGGCAGCGGAAAGCCGGCCGGCTGCCCGGTGGAGTCGTCGACGACGATGGCTCCCTGAGTACTCAGGAGACCGAGTTGGTCCCAGCCAATGGACTGGTTGAGTTGGATCGCGGTGGGCCCCAGCTTGCCCACGGAAGCCACGTTGAAGCCCTTCTCGCGGGCTACGCCGAGCAGCGTCTTTTCGCCCAGGTAGTTTCCCTGGAAGGCGCTGTTCATGTTGGCGAGAACCTCGTCATTCTCGAGAAACGGAATCAGGTATCCAGTGGAAGCGGGCTGATCCGGCTGGGACAGCCAAACGCCGGGATACAGGCTGTTGCCGTAGTCGCCGGTATCGCCCAGGCCGTGCCCGGTGGCGATGGCGGAGGCATTCGCGGTGGTAAAGGTGGGAAAGACCGCGTGGCTGTTTTGGAAGTCCACGCCTTCCTGTCGCAGTTTCAGCAGGGTGGGCGTGTCCGTTTCGTTCACCGAGCCGCGCCTGAATCCGTCCGCGACAAAGAGAATGATGTTGTGGGGCCGGGGCGCCTGCGGCTGCTGGGCGAATAACGATGCAGTGAGGCAATAGAGTACAAGACTGAGCGCCGTCGGGAAGGAACCTATCCGCATAGCATTAAGCATAAACAACTGAAGAGAATCCGACGTTAAATTACTAGCCCAGCCAGAGCAGTGGGACCAGGCCGATAGCGGCAAGGGTGGCCAGCAGCGCAAGGCTCTGTACGCCGGTGCGGCGGTCGGCCAGGCTGAAGGCGTAGACTCCCTTGACCAGGTTGTTGCTGGCGGCGGCGATGAGCACTGCGCCTGACGCAACTTTCAACGGGGTGAGCGCGCCTGCCGCCTGCGTCATGCCCATGATGAACGGGTCGACGTCGGTGACGCCCATGACCGCAGCGAGGCTGTCGACTCCGGCGCGTCCGAGATAGGTGACGGCCAACTGGGTAAGGATCAGCATGGCCAGAAACAAGGCGGCGAAGGCAAACGCGGTGAATAGCTCCAGCGGATTCTTCGGTTCGAAGTCGCGCTGGACCGCCTGGTCTGATGGGTCTGCCCGGCGCGTCCAAAGCCAGCCGCCGCCGATGGCGAGGCCCGCGAACACGAGAAAGGGCAGCCACAGTAAGGACATCAACTGCCGGTTGAACAGAGCCAGCAGGACGATCAAGCGCAGATACATGACGCCGGAGGCGATCAGGATGCTGCCGGCAAAGAGGCAGGGGCGATGCTCGCGGGCGGCACGGCGCGCCATGACTACCGTGGTGACGGTGGACGAATAGGCTCCGCCCAGCAGGGCCGCCAGTTCGATGCCGCCCTTTCCCTTGGTCAATTTCTGCAGGACATAGCTGCCATAGGAGATGGCACTGATGGCGACCACGACCAGCCAGGTTTTGAAGGGGTTGATGTGGAATCGGCTGAATTCCTGCCGCGGCAGGACTGGCAGGATGACGCCGGTGAGCAGGAGGAACTTGGCAAAGGTAAGAATCTCGCGTGGAGGGATGCTGACAGAAAGGTTCTCCAACCTCTCTTTGAGATCCAGCAGCAGCAGGCTGGCGACGCCCAGCGTGGTTGCAATCCAAAGATGTCCGTAGCAGACCAGCGCACCGACCAGGAAGGTGGTGAGGCCGGACATCTCCGAGGTGACGCCCGGCATTTGCGTTGTGGAAAGCTTGTGCCAGTAGGACAGCAGAAGAAATCCGGCGACGACCAGGAATCCGATGGTCAAGGGCAGCAGTTGATTCCCGGAGACCAGGGCAAGGGAGTAGCCGATCAGGCCGATGAGCGGGAAAGTCCGCACTCCTCCAAAGGAATAGGAGTTGCCCTCGGCCTTGTGTTCTTCGCGTTCCAGACCAATCAGGAAAGACAGGAACAGAACCAGGACGATCTTCACGGCGTCGGGCGGCAGGTGCTGGTAGATTTCCACTAGGGGCGTGCCTCCGAGCAGACCGGCCTGCGGTTGGGCACGCGAACTCCCCTGCTGCATGCGCGACTGCTGTGGACCATTCCGTGGTCTCCGTGTAAGTTGCTAAACAGCTTACACTTCGAGGCGCCGCGGCGGAAACGGAATTTCGCGGGCGTGGCCGAGCTTAGCCGAGGCACTGGTCGATCCAGGCCAGGTACTCGCGCGAGCCGCCCGTGATGGGCAGCTTCACGATTTCCGGCGTCTGGTAGGAGTGATGGGCCTTGATGTGCTGCTCCAGCCGGTCATACTGCTTGTCCGTGGTCTTGATCAGCAGCAGCTGCTCCGGGTCGGTGCGGAGTTCGCCTTGCCATTTGTAGACGCTGCGCAGCGACTGAATCTGGACGCACGCAGCCAGGCCTGCACCGACGATCGATTGAGCGAGCTCGGTGGCCTGCTGGTCGGTGGCAACGGTGGTTAGGACAAGGGTGTACGCAGTCTCCATGGCGACTCGGTTGCTTCGAGTTTACTGCTGAAACGGCAACAAACCGCAGAGCCGCTAACCTGTTTTGAAATGATGGAGGCGCGGGTCGGGGAGCGCAGGATCCAGCATGGGCTGCAATCCTTCGCGTTCTGCTACGGGTATATTCGAGGCTCATGCAATCGCTGGAAGCATAAATTCCATGGGGCGAAGCTTCTGGGGTGCTGGACAAACATGAAAATGTATACGTATTCTTTTTCTGTGTTGCGGGACGGGCCGCTGTATGGGGTACGAGAATGGCAGCCGCCCTTTCGACAGCAGTCTGGAACAAAGCAGGGTTCACCCGCGCGAAAGAGGGCAAATTTTGAATAGCCGACCTGATTCAGAGAGTAACGGCGAAGTCTTGTCGCGACGTGAATGGCTGGGAAAACTGGCGCTGCCAACCGCCGGCGCGTTTCTGGGTGTGGGAATGCTCGGCCGGCCAGCGGGTGCAGCTGCGCTGGCCAAGCCAGCCAGGAGCAGCGGAGACCTGGGCACACGGACCTACAACATTCGGACCTATGGGGCCAAAGGCGACGGCACAACGCTCGACACACCGGCGCTCCAGGCGGCGATCGACGCCTGCAACAAAGATGGTGGCGGAACGGTGCGCGTGCCGTCAGGGACGTACGCCTGCTATTCGATCCGGCTGAAGAGTAATGTTGCGCTGTACCTCGAACAAGGCGCGACCATCGTCGCGGCAGAAGTTCCGGATGCGGTTGCCGCCAGTGGAGGCGGCTACGACGCAGCAGAGCCAAAGACCGCGTGGGACGCCTACCAGGACTACGGCCACAACCACTGGCACAATAGCCTCATCTGGGGCGAAGCGATTCATGATATTGCCATCCTCGGGCCTGGTTTGATCTGGGGCAAGGCGTTGCCGCGCGGAGGGAAGGCCGCGGAAGCACCCGGGATGGCGAACAAATCCATCGCGCTGAAGAACTGTTACAACGTGATCCTGCGCGACTTCTCCATCCTCAAAGGTGGCTGGTTCGGCATTCTCGCCACCGGTGTCGACAACTTCACGATTGACAACCTGAAGATCGACACCGACCGCGACGGCATGGACATCGACTGCTGTCGCAATGTTCGCGTCTCCAACTGCAGCGTCAATTCGCCGTACGATGACGGCATTTGCCCGAAGAGTTCGTTCGCGCTGGGCTATGCGCGCGCCACCGAGAATGTGACCATCACCAACTGCTATGTCACCGGCGCATACCAGGTCGGCACTATGCTGGACGGCACCTGGAAGCCCTGGCCAACGGACACGAAGGTGACCAGTCCCACGGGGCGCATCAAGTGCGGCACCGAGTCGAATGGCGGCTTCAAGAACATCACCATCTCCAACTGCGTCTTCGATGGCTGCCGAGGCTTCGCGCTGGAAAGCGTGGACGGCGCACTGCTGGAAGACATCACGTTTACCGGCATCACCATGCGCGAATGCACCAACACACCGATCTTCCTTCGCCTGGGGCGCCGCATGCGCGGGCCGGACGGGCGTCCCCGTGGGTACAGTGAAGCGGATCATCATCAGTAACGTGGTCAGTTACAATTCCGCGGCGCGGCTGGGCGGCGCCGGAATTATTGCCGGGCTGGTCGACCATCCCATCGAGGACATCAAGATCCACGACCTCTACATGGACCATCGCGGCGAGGGCACCGCGGAGATGGCGGCACGCGTACCCGCCGAGCAGGAGAAGACCTACCCCGAGCCGACTATGTTCGGCGATATTCCCGCCAACGGATTCTATGTGCGCAACGTGAAGAATATCGAATTCTCGAACATCGAGATTGCCTGGAGCCAGCCAGATGCGCGCCCGGTTTTCTCGCTCAACAACGTGGACGGCGCAGAGTTCTTCCGCATCAAGACCCCGAAGGGGCTCTCCACACCCGTCTTCGCGCTCAACAAGGTCGCGGACTTCAGGGTAACCGCGTCGCGTAACGTACCCGACACCCAACTGGAAAATGCCGACCAAAAGAACCTGTGAAAAGAGGATTCGCCTTGACTAACCAACTCGATGCAAACAACGAAAACCGCAGTCTGTCGCGGCGGGAATGCCTGGGGAAGCTGGCTCTGCCCACTGCGGGCGCGATTTTGGGTGCGGGAATGCTGGAGCGGCAAGCCGCTGCCGCTGCGCCCGCCAAGCCAGCCACAAGCAACAATGACCTCGGCGCCCGGACCTACGACATTCGCAGCTATGGCGCGAAAGGTGACGGCGCCACTGTCGACACGGCGGCGTTGCAGGCCGCGATTGACGCCTGCAACAAGGATGGCGGCGGCACTGTGCTGGTTCCCGCCGGCACCTTTGTCATTGGCACAACAGAGTTGAAGAGCAATGTGACGCTGCATATTGCAGCCGCTGGAAAACTGTTGGGCAGCGCTGACGGCAAGCAATATCACGCGGTCGACGCGATCCCCCTGCGGGGCGATACGACACTGAACGACGGCAACTGGGCGCTGCTGTTCGCGGTCAGCGCAAAGAAGGTCGCCATCGAAGGGCCGGGCACGGTCGACGGTCAGGGCGCGCAGTTTCATTCGGCTGTTCGCGGTACGCCGCCTCCCAGCGGCATCGGTGGGAACAAGCGCCCCTACCACATCCTCGTTTATCAATGCGAGGACGTCTCAGTTCGCAACATCTCGCTGCTCGATTGCGCGTACCACAGCGTTCGCATTATTGAGAGCAAGCGCGTCCACCTTGACAGCATCTACATCCATAATCGAGTGAACGGCAACAATGACGGCTTTCATCTGATCAGCGCCCAGTATGTGACCGTCAGTAATTGCATCGTGAAGTCACAGGACGATGCCTGCGCCATGTTTGGCTCCTGCCAGAACATCACCATCACTAACTCATCGTTCAGCACGCGCTGGTCGGTCTTTCGCTTCGGCGGCGGTCACGTGCAGAATATCGCCATTTCCAACTGCCTGCTGTACGAGGTTGATGGCTGCCCAATGAAGTTCCAGGGCGATCCCGGATCGATCTTCGAGAACGTATCGTTCTCAAACCTGGTGC
Organism: uncultured Acidobacteriaceae bacterium; assembly: GCA_963764735.1. GTDB lineage: Bacteria > Acidobacteriota > Terriglobia > Terriglobales > Acidobacteriaceae > Edaphobacter. The sequence goes on along the minus strand of CAVXTS010000002.1, from coordinate 436,143 downwards.
TGCAGGACGTTACCGGCCCTATCAGCATCAGCATTGGCGGAAGGTTGCCACCGCCGAACGACAAGGCGCCCGTGATTGCGCGGAATATTTCGTTCACCAATATCCACGGGACCGTGACCACGAATCCCGCTCAGCTTTCGGAAGCGTCGGTGACCAGTAGCTACAACCCAGGCGAAGTCCACTCCTGCATTGTGTTGAACTGTGTCAACGACTCGATCCTCGAAAACATTTCGTTCGACAATATTCACCTCACCTTTGGCGGCGGAGGCACGGCCGAGGACGCTGCCCGGCGCGATGTGCCGCAGATCTTCGGCGAGTATTTCCGGCTGGGGCCGATGCCGGCGTATGGACTCTACGCCCGCAACGCGCGCGGCATCACCCTGCAAAACGTGCGCTTTCAGGTCGCCACGCCGGACCTGCGCCCCGCCATGATTCTCGACCACGTGGAAGACGTTGCCATCAACGGCTTCAGCGTCGAGGGCAATACCGAGGCAGAATCGGTGCTGCGGTTCATCGACTCAAAGCAGGCATTGCTGACGGCGACCCGCGTGCTCACGCCCTCTCCGACCTTTCTGCAACTGGAAGGAGCAGCCAACGAGGGTATTATCGTCGAAGGCGGCGACCTCTCTAAAGCCGCTGCGCCGGTTGCGTATAAGAATGGCGCGACGGAAAAGGCCGTAACGCTGCGAAATATTTCGTAGCAGTAGATTCTTCTGAGGAGGAGAAACGCGATGGCTACCGAGACGAACCGCTTCAGTCGACGAGAGTTCGTCAGGCTCGCCGGAGTAGCAGTGGCCGCCTCCGCGGTATGCGCGGGCGAGTTGGAAGGACAATCGAATCGGACGGTGCCGCTGTTTGACGGAAAGACGCTCGATGGCTGGATTCAGATCGAGGCTCACCCGGCCGACCCGAGCGAGCCCGCGGCAGCAGGATGGATAGTGAAGGACGGCGCTATGGCCAGCACGGGATCGGGCCGTGGCGTGATCTGCACGGCGAAAGACTACAGCCGCTATCGTCTTATCTTTACCATGAGGCATGTTACAGGCAATCCTGACCATCAGGCTTGCGTGCTCATCTTCTGCGTTCGTCCGCAAGCTGACGAAAAGCCGCTCGATGCACTGGGCGGAATTCAGTTCCAGGTCCCCAACGGTGGACACTGGGATTACCGCCCCGGGAGGAATACCGCCGGCGGCACGGAGTTTACAACCGTGACCAAGCCCCAGTTCGATGTTCATGCATGGAGCCGGGTCGAAATCCTGGCTGACGCTGCAAACGGAGTGGCTCGAATGGCAGTTGCCCAACCGCTGGGCAGCAAGGCCGTCGAAGTGCTCGACTTCAAAGACCCGTCTGCCGGAAGAACCGGACCCATCGCCTGGCAGATGCACAATGCCGGCCTCTTCGACGAGTACAAGGATGTCACCATCGAACTCGACCCGGCCGTAGACGATCTCATCACGACACAGTGAGACTCTATCGAACGGAGAGTCCGCGCCGCTCCCTCTATGGAATGGTCACCGGTCCCACGATGGTCGGAGCTCCTTCACCGGTTACGTTAACAGCGGCAACACGGAAGGTGTAGGTTGCGCCTGAAGTGAGCCCGCCCACAACATTGAAAGTTGAATGCGTGCCTTCGAGTACGACGACATTCCGTCCAGTAAAGAGAACTTTGCGCCCACCCGGATTCACCGTAACAGCATAGGCGAGGACAGGGCTTGCTTCGCCCTCGGGCTGTGCAGGCGGCAGCTGAAAGTGGATGCTTGCAGCGCCTTTACCAACATGCACGCTGACATTTTGCGGCGCAGCAGGCGGCTCGATGCGGCGCTCTTGCGGTGTAACCGGCCGCGACGGCAGCGAATCGACGCTCTTGCCTTGACGATTGGTTGCGGTGACCGTGAAGGTGAGAGGCTGACCATTCGCAAGGCCGCTGACCTTCACATAGGCAGATTTCCGGAACTCCTCGGCTGAGATTCGTGCCTCGGTTCCGGCGGACGATCGCACCGCATAGGACTCCACCGGCGACCCGCCCTGTTCGATCGAGGGGCTCCAGGTAACATACGCAAGTCCATTGCCGGCCCATGCGGCGACGCGGCTCGGCGCCTCGGGGGCGCAGCCTTCGCGAATCGCAAGGCAGCGATATCGCGGAAAGTCGGCTGCAGGCCTGCGCCATGCAAAAGTTCGGGAGGTACCTCGCTCAGGGAGTTGATGAGATGATTCCCTTGCTCCGTGACATTCTCTTTTGCCGAATCGGCGTCACCTTGCTGCCAGTAGTTGTTATCGATCAGCAGTGGATCGTAGTTCTCGCCCTTGTGCCCGTCATACCAGTCGCGGTGGCGGCTGCCCCAATTGTCATGGTCAGTGTGGAACATCACGTTGCCGCTGACCGTAATCATCGATGAGCCGTTGTCCGTGTAGATGGCATGTCCGGAGCTGTACTGGTCGTAGATCACGTTGTCTGCCACCCGTTCGCCATCCGCCAGCGTCTCGCCCGTTCGCCCCTGCGTGTAGATGCCACCGCCGTCAGAGAGCACCAGCATGAGGTCGTGAACCAGATTGGCCGAGATCACATTCCCGGTTGACCGATTCGCCTGGCCTGCCATCTGAATCTTGTCCGGCCAGCCTCCCCAGCCAATTGAAATCGCCGCATAAGGCACATGATCGATCTGATTATGGGTCACCAGAGTGTGGCGGGCATAGCCGATCACGATGCCGATGCCGCCGCGAAACTCTGCGCCCACATCCTCAAAGACGTTGTTGTCGATCCGGTTGTCGCTCGCGAACTCCGCATCCGGAGCCAGCGGCTCGTCCACACCCGCAAGCTCCAACCCGTTGCCTGAGATATCCGTAAAGATCGAGCCCTCCACAACGTCAGTCTGCGCACCTTCGCCCAGGTCCAGCCCCGCCGCGCCTAGATGCACAAAGGCATCGCGAATGAACTTGATGTTGTGGGCAAAGCTCAGCTCGATGTTCGCGGACTCCTTCGTCCACGCGCCATACGGGCACGTTCCGCCGGGCACCAGCATGCATAGCGCCTGCTTCGAGTAGCCTTCCGGCCCAGTCACCTGATACCCCGCCTGAATCTCCGAGAAGCCATCCGGCCCATTCGGCGCAAGCCACGTTGCATAAGAGAACTGCAAGCCGGAAAAGATGATGTTGTGGGCGGGATTGGCTGCTGTGCCATTCACCTTCAGCAGGCTTTCCAGCATGGGCAGCTCGACATCCGCCTTGGTCAAATCTTCCCCGGCGCGCGGAACGTAGTAGATGCGGGAGGATTTGCGATCGAGATAGAACTGCCCCGGCGCGCCCAGCAACTCATACGCATTCTCCACATAGGTCGGGGCCTTGCCGACACTCGCAGGTCCCACAAGATTCGCAGTGCGCTTGAATGGCCCAGGCGGCAGCATCGCGCGCCGGGTGGAGTTATTCCAGCAGGGTTGGGCCATTGTGATCGTGGTGCCTTCAATACTCGCGACTGGGCAGCGAGGCTCGGTCCACGACCCCAGACCGACGCCGGTCTCCGACCAGACGGAATTGCCGCCGGTATACACGAACTCAAGCTGCGACGGATGTTTCCATGCAGCCATCGACGCGTCGCCAGCCGTATATCCCGTTTCAGTCATGGTCACTGCAACCGGCAGACGCCCTCGCGTGCGGGTCGCCCGGACCCCGTCGATGTACATTTGGCGCGAATCCGTCACGGAAGAAGGAACCGGCGCCACCCAAAGGTTCCTTGCCTTGTCGACCTCCTTCCAGCCCGTAACTCGCACGCCGCCGCTCAAAACGGGATGCTCACCCGGCAAGGCGGAAACCACCAGATTGTGGCCATTGCCGCCCGAATCGTCGGCATTCAATTCAAGGGGCCGCGCCAGTCTATAGGGCCCACCGGCAAGCAGGATCGTTACATCCTTGGTCGCACCTTTCTCCTGCACACGAGCCAGGGCGAAAGCGTGTTGCAGCGTTCGAACCGGCCGTGCCTGCGTCCCCGGGTTCGCATCATTGCCGTTGAGAGACACGTGGATCTGAGCAATGCATTGGCAGGGGAGCAACGCAAAGCCAATCAGCAGCAGGCGCGGGGCAAAGGAAGAAGCAGTCATTGGCGGGTCCTGGAAGGCGGCTTGATACAGACACCACGTTACATGTATTCGTATACAATTTTCAAATGAGCGGGCACACGACGCCTCGCGATTGCAGCAGACGCACCGCCGGATGGATGGTACCTTGATCAAGTCAACAGCGGACGAGCAGAGTGGACGGTGGAGCGCCTGTCAAAAGTTGCTGCGTCTCAAGGCCAACTGTTCGTCCGGCTGACGAGGGGTAGGAAGCGATGGATATGCGCGAGATTGCGAAGATCGCCGGCGTGTCGAGCGCGACGGTTTCGAGGGTTATCAATGGATCGAACCTTGTCCGGCCGGAAACCGCGGAGCGTGTGCGCCAGGTAATCGCAGAGACCAAGTTTGTGCCTAATGGGAGCGCCACCACGCTGAAGTATGGCCGCAGCGGTAGCTATGGGCTCATCATCCCCGACATGACGAATCCGTTTTTCCCCGAGTTCATTCGCAGCTTCGAGGGAATCCTGGTCGCCAAGCGCCAGGATATGTTGATGGCGCTTACCGATCATCAAGCCTCCCGGATGAAGGACACCATCCACCGAATGCTGGTCCGTCAGGTGGATGGCGTAGCTTTGCTCGCGTCGGAGATCGAAACCGAGCCGATCGAAACGCTGATTCGCAACCGCGTGCCGCTGGTGACCATGGACCGCCGATTGGTAGGCCAGGGGCTAAGTGACATATCCATCAACTTCACTACCGGCATCAATCAGGCCGTTGAACATCTGCATCAACTCCGCCATCGCAAGATAGGATACGTAGGCGGGTCGTCAGGTCTGACGATTTCCGATCATCGGATCCACGCCTTTGTGAAGGCCATGGATCGAGTGGGCCTTAAGGCGGACCCGAGGTTCCTGCTGGTCGGTAACTACAGGATCAGCGGTGGCGAGGCCGCCATGGAAGACCTTCTGGCGATGAAAGATCGGCCGACGGCAATCCTGGCTGCAAACGATCTCACCGCCATCGGCGCGTTGCGCACTCTCCGCAAGGCGGGGCTATCCGCGCCGCAGGATATCTCGATCATCGGCTTCGATGACATTGAGCTATGCGAGGTCCTCGACCCGCCGTTGACGACGATCCGGCTGCCTCGCCACGAGCTGGCCGAGAAATTCGCGGCGGCCCTGGAGTCTTCTGCCAAGGACCCCCATGCCCCAGGCAGAATCTACAACGTCAAGACGTCGCTGGTGGTGCGGAGTTCCACCGGCCCGGCGAAAAGACGGAGTTGACCGGTAGTCTGGCTGGCTCGCGATACACATCGGCGTCAGGCATCCCGGCTTACGTGAGCTAGTCGCGAGTGGGCCGGTCGAGCGCGGACTATTATGCCCGATCCCGCCGGGCGCAGCTTTCATCGGGTCAAATAATTCCGCGTTTTCAATTGACAATTCTCCTTTTCGTGCCATAGCATCAGTTCCGCCCTCGAAATGTATACGTATTCACAAGCAGTTGTATACGTATTCATCGCGCGCCGGCCTTGATCACTAAACAGCGTACGCGCCGCACAAATGAAAGTAATTAGGAGGTTAGTGAACATGAGATCCCTTTTGAGGCTAGTCGCACTCGTGGCCATGCTCGGATTCGTCGCTTCGTCAGCCCTTGCGCAAACGTCCAGCGCCACCATTAGCGGCCATGTAGTCGACCAAAGCAATGGCGCAGTGCCTAATGCTGAAGTCAGCCTGATCAACCAGCTGACCAACGTTTCTGTCACGACACACACCAATGGAAGCGGTGACTTCATTTTTCCCGATCGGCAGCCTGGTACTTTCACCGTCGTCGTTAAGGGGCAAGGCTACAAGGAGCTGCGACAACAGAATCTTGTGCTCAGCGCTTCGCAGAACCTCTCCACCGGAACACTCGTCCTGCAGGTAGGGACGGTTACCGAAACCGTGGTCGTTTCTGCAGCCATCACGCCCCTTCAGACCACCAGTTCCGAGCGCTCCGGCGTGCTGGACGACAAGCAGGTGGAAAACCTGTCCACGCTCGGTCGCGACGTCATGGGTCTGCTCCAGACCCTGCCCGGGGTCTATGGCGGCGGCGGTGCAAGCACACTGGGCACTACCGGGACGCCGACCGTTAACGGTGTGCTTAATGAATACAACTTGGTCACTGTCGACGGCGTCACCGCGAACACGCGCGGCCTGAGCACGATGGATGACGAAATCAATCAGGACGCCGTCCAGCAAATCAGTCTGTTGGGTTCGAACTATCAGGCCGCTTACGGCAAGACGGCGGGCGCCAACATCACTTACGTCACCAAAAGCGGTACCAACCAATTCCATGGCGGTCTCTACTACTACTTCCGCAACGAAGACCTCAACGCCAACAGTTTCTTCAATAAATACAACCGTACCCCATCTACATTTATCGCCCGGGGCCGTTACCGGTACAACACTGCCGGCGGCACGATTGGCGGCCCAGTCTACTGGCCCGGCCACTTCAACCGCAATAAGGATAAGCTCTTCTTCTTTGTCTCCTACGAGAACGATCCGACCACTTCGCCGGACGGAGTCAAGAGCTACAGGATTCCGACTCAGGCTGAGATCAATGGCAATTTCTCGCAAACCTATGTCCAGGGAAAAACGACCAACATCCTGCTCAACATCAAGAACCCGACTCCGGGGAGCGTTTGCGCCTCAAGCGGGACCCCAGGCACAGGCTGCTTCCCGGGCAACATCGTTCCTGCCAATATGATCGATCCCCAGATGAAAATCTTGGAGCAGATCATCCATGACAACACGCTGGGTGCACAGGATCCGACTGCGCCGTCCGGTGCGCCGACGGGAGGAGTCGGCTTCTACGTACCCAATAACCCCGCCCTCACGAGTAACAACTACAACTACCAGACCAATAATTCCTCGCAAAGGCCTGTGCAGCAGCTGATCTTCCGCATCGATTATTTTCCGACGCAGAAGTTGCACATGTTTGGTCGCGGCGATCTGACACACGTCAATGACACCGGCTACGCCTCGACCGCCAACGACCTGCCCTGGTTGATCTCGGACAACTACCAGACCTTCAATCCCAACTTCGTCTACAACGTCACCTATACCTTCAGCCCAAACGTCGTGAATGAATTCAACGTCGGGTGGGCAGGATGGAACGAGAATACGATATACAACAAAGCGGATGTGGCTAAGGTCACGCTGGGCGCCGGTGGCTTCAATCTTCCTTCCCTGTACGCGGGCGTCAACCCACTCAACCTGTTTCCCACCACTAGTTTTGGCGGAACCGATCCCGCAAACTACGGCTGGGATTCGCGCTTCCCCTTTGCTGATAAGGTGCATACCTACAGCGCCACCGACACCGTAACCTGGGTTTGGCGCGATCACACGTTCAAGTTCGGCGTCGACGCACAGACCGATGCCTACTTACAGGCGAACCACAACCGGGTTGGGACCTTCAACACCAGCGTGAACTCCAGCAATCCCAACGACAGCAACTGGGGCTACGCCAATGCCCTCATGGGCGTCCTGAATCAATATAGCCAGGACACACAGCTGCTGAACTACGATCCGCGAACCAATGCGCTCGAGTGGTACTACCAGGACTCCTGGAAGGTCAACAACAAACTCGTCCTCGATCTTGGCGTCCGCAACTCATGGGACATGGCGCAGCGCCTCCACGCCGGCAACAACTTCGTTCCCTCCACCTACACCGCGGCGCAGGCCCCGGCTCTCTACCAGTACTCCGCGAATGGGAAGAACGCCATGGATCCCACAACCGGAATTTCCACCTATCCCAAGGCGTACGTTGGCCTGTTCGTCCCCAATACCGGAAACCTGAACAACGGCATCGTCTACGTCAATACCCCGGGCTATCCGCAAGGGACAACCTACGGCGATGGCTTAATTTGGGCGCCACGCGTGGGCTTTGCCTACTCCGTTACCCCGAAGACCGTTATTCGCGGCGGCTTTGGTCTCTTTTACAACGTTCGCGCGCGCTCCGGGCAGGAGGGCGATCTGACCAACAATGCTCCAACCACCAATGGCCCGACTCAGTACTACTCCAGCACCAACCCGAACAACACCTACGGTGCTGGCTACTACGCCGCCAGCGGCATCAGTAACCTGAGTGGCCCCTTTAGCGTCAGCCACGCCATTCCTCTGCACGTGTCGATACCGTACACTGAACAAGCGAGCATCGGAGTCCAGCACCAGTTTCCTGCAGGCGTCGTCCTCGACGTGGCCTACGTGGGTACCTTTACCAAGCATGCGTCCGATTACACCAACATCAACGAGGTCCCTTACGGGGCGGAATTCCTCTTCTCGCACCAGAGCAGTGGTGGAACTCTTCCCGACAATTTCTTCCGTCCCTACCCCGGGCTTAGCACCATCAACATGCAATATTTCAACCTGACCTCCAACTACAACTCCCTGCAGGTCTCGGCCACGCGCCGCTTCAACAGGGGGCTTGAGTTTGGCCTGGCCTGGACCTATTCCAAGAATATGGACTACACCGACAGTTACAACGGTACAGTTGCCACGTACCAGAACCTGCGCGCCTGGAACTATGGACCCGCAGCGACCGATCAGAGGCACCAGATCAATATCAACTATCAGTGGAGCATTCCCAAGGCCAGCCATCTCTGGAACAACTTTGCCACCCGCCAAATGATGGATGGCTGGATGCTATCGGGCTTCGTGCAACTCACTACTGGTTTGCCGGGTACGATTGGGACAAGCCTGGTCACCAGTACAAATGTGACCGGTGGCGGCGACGGCTCGCGAGCTGTTCTCCTCTGCGATCCCATGCACGGCGCGAAGAAAATCTTCTACTCGTGGTTCAATACTAGTTGCGCGGTACCCGCGATTGCTGGCTCCATCGGCACTGCAGCAAATCCCTCGGGGACCCAGGCGTCCACGGGGGCTGGGGTCTGGTCTCCGAAGATCAACTTCTATCAGCCGGGCTATCCTAACTTCAATACCGCGTTGTTCAAGGACTGGCCATTCTTCGAGGGCAAGGCCACAGCGCGGTTACGCGTCGAGACCTACAACACCTTCAACCATGCTGAGTTCAACGGCGTAAACGCCACCGCTCCATACACCACGTCGGATCAAAACAATCCCCTTCTTCCCAGCACTTATGGACAGAAAACCGGCACCGCTTCTCCACGCTACATGCAATTGGCGTTGCGCATTTCGTTTTGAGCAAAGTGCCTCACTCCCTCCAGGCCGGGTATCCCGTCGCAGGACAGTTACCCCGGCATGGATTCACCCTTGCCCGTTACGTAGTTAGCTGGCGGCGAAAAGCTCTGTAGCCCACACGTTCGGAGTCGCGTCTTATGAAATTCTCAATGGTCCGCTTGATCTTGGTTGCGCTGTGCATCGTCTGCGTGTCCTCCGGCCACTCCGTTTTAGCGCAACAGGACGGCCTCGCCGCGCGACCCCCGATGGGATGGAACAGTTGGAACCATTTCAAGAGCAAGGTGGACGATGCCACCATTCGCGCGCAGGCGGAGGCCATGGTTTCCAGCGGCATGCGCGACGCCGGCTACACCTACATCAACATTGACGACACCTGGGAAGGCGATCGGGACGCCGACGGCAGGATCCAGCCCAACAGCAAATTCCCCAACATGAAGGCGCTGGCGGACTTTGTTCACAGTAAGGGCCTCAAACTAGGCATTTACTCTTCGCCCGGACCCAAGACCTGTGCCAAATACGAGGGCAGCTATGGCCACGAGCTGCAGGATGCGCAGACCTACGCCACGTGGGGCATCGACTATTTAAAGTACGACCTCTGCGGCCTGCGCGAGCAAATGAGCGCGGCTCCGTCGCCGGAGGCGGCCCACAAAATCATGGTGGATGCGTACAAGAAGATGGATGACGCCCTGCGCAGCACGGGCCGTCCCATTGTGTACAGCATTTGCCAGTACGGCAACGACGCCGTGTGGGAGTGGGGCGCCAGTGTTGGCGGCAATCTCTGGCGCACCACCGGCGACATCTCCGACAAGTACGCCAGCATGGCGGACATCGGGTTTGGCCAGGCCGGCCTCGCACGCTTCGCCGGCCCTGGCCACTGGAACGATCCCGACATGCTGGAAGTGGGCAACGGCGGCATGACAGCGGATGAATACCGGACGCACATGAGTCTATGGGCGATCCTCGCCGCGCCTTTGCTCGCGGGCAACGACCTCACAACCATGGTTCCGGAGACCATCGCGCTGCTCACCAACCGCGACGTTATCGCAATAGACCAGGACGCCGCCGGCAAAGAGGGCGACAGGATCACCGCCGAGGGCCCCATCGAGGTGTGGGCCCGACCGCTGGCGGATGGATCGAAGGCTGTCGGAATCTTCAATCGCCATCAGTTGCCCCTTACTGCCACCGTGGACTTTCGCACCCTGGGCTTTAGCCACGCCGTGAAGGCAAAAGACCTCTGGTCGCACAAGGATCTGGGAAGACTCGATTCGCCCTACATCATCCGGATACCGGCGCATGGCGTCATGTTCCTGCGCGTGTCCGAGTAGCCACGCCGTCGCTGTTGTTGTATGGCAGGTCGCGCCCGCAATGCTGTAGTATGCCGGGGAGCGAACGATTCCCTCATGTCCTTTGCAGTGCTCCTCAGCGCAGCCGTCATTACGACCGCTCCATTGCCTGGAAGATCGCTGACGCTCTCCGCTGGGCTTGCGATTCTTCCTCTTTACTTCCTTGTGACCATCGCAATCGGATGGCTGGCCCGCCGGCAGAGCGGCAGCGCCAACGCATTTCTCAACGCCAGCCGTTCCCTGCCGCTGTGGATTGTCACTGCGGCCTACCTGGCCGCCAACTGCGGCGCGCTGGAGATCATCGGCCTCAGTGCGATGGCGGCGCAATACGGCGTGCAGGCGTTTGATTTTTACTGGATCGGTGCCATTCCGGCAATGGTTTTTCTCTCGCTCTGCCTGATGCCCGTGTACCGGCGCAGCGGCCTGCGCAGTGTTCCTGAGTATCTTGAGCTGCGCTACGGGCTCGGCCTGCGCCTGTTCAACGCATGTGTGTTGGCCATCATGATGCTGCTCTTTGCCGGGATCGCCCTGTACGCTATGGCGCAGGTCCTGCTCGTCGTCGTCGGCCTCAGCTTCTCCACCAGCATTCTTTTGTCTGCCGGAGTGGTGCTGGTCTACGTGCTTCTCGGCGGCGTCAAGGCGACCATCTACAACGAAGTATTCCAACTCGCGCTGATGCTGTTCGGCCTGGTGCCGCTCGCTATCCGCAGTTTTCGCGCTGGCGTTGTGCCCGAGGGCAGCGCGAACGTCGCTCGCTGGCATCTGTGGACGAACACTCCCATCGCATCGCGGGCCGCCCCGCTCGATGCGTTGGGAGTAGTTGTTGGTCTCGGCTTTGTCCTCAGCTTCAGTTACTGGTGCACTGACTTCGTATTGATGCAGCGCGCATTTACCGCGCGCACTGAAGCCGCCGCGCGCCAGGTGCCGCTGTGGGCCGGATTCGGAAAGCTGCTGTTCTCCATGATTGTCGTATTGCCCGGCCTGGCCGCATACCGTCTCATTCCCGGACTGGGCCATTCGCAGCGATTCGACCAGGCGCTTCCCGCCATGATGACCATGTGGTATGGCCCCGCGATGCTTGGCCTGGGACTCACGGCACTGCTGGCGAGCCTCATGTCCGGCCTCGCCGCCAACGTCTCCGCGTTTGCGGCCATCTGGACGGAGGACATCTATCGCAGCCGCATCGTAAGACACGCACCGGACCACCACTACCTGCGGGTTGGCCGCATCGCAGCTGCTGCGGCCGTCGCCATCAGTCTGATAACCTCGTACCTCGATTTCCTGTTCGGCAGCCTGATGGAACACGTGCAGCTCATTTTCTCGATATTCGGGGCGCCATTCTGGGCCATCTTTCTCTTGGGAATGACCACGCGGCGAACCACCGAGAGGGGTGCAATCGCCGGATTCCTCACCGGAACCATCGTTGCGCTGCTGCATCTAGGCGCTGCCGCGTTTGGCCTTCTGCACTATGGCAGCGTGATGAATGCCAACTTCCACGGCGCGATCTACGCCTTCTCGGCCGCCTGCTTCGTCGGATGGCTGGTCAGCACACCGCGGCCGGACAACTCTCGCCTCTCTGCAAATGTGCTGGTCTTCCGCCGGAAGTTCGGCCCGCGTCAGGACGGCGATGGGCTGCTTTGGGTCCTGTCCGCCGTCCTTCTCGCGGCGTGTCTGATCCTGAACTGGATATGGCGCTGAATCGAAGCTGTTGTTGATCCCGGCGATGCGGCCATCCCCTCGGCAGTCATCAGGATGACGAAAGCCTAAATCTCCGCTTGATCCCCGAAGGAGTCGAGATGGAAGCGCCAGATGTCCTTCCTGCGGCGAGATCGGTGCCGGGAAACCAGGCACATTCGTTCAGCAAGACCGTGTCATGGTTAGGCATGGCCTTCAAGGAAGGCCATGCCAGCGCATCTCTTCTTTACCCGCGGCATGCTAGAAAGTAAGCCTGGCGCTGAACTGCCACTTGCGGGGCAGATTAGCCTGCGATGAGTATGTTCCAAAGCTCGTTGAAGCAACGTTGCCCCCAACAAACGTGGGTACGGTAGTGTTTGGAGCCGAGAGGTAGACAGAGTTGGAGACGTTAAAGGAGTCCGCCTGGATCACAAGCTTCAGCGATTCCCGCAGCGCAACTGTTTTGCGAATGCTCAGGTCAACATCTCCGTAGCGTGGGGTGAACAGATGGTCCGGAGCCGTGCGTGCGACGTTTCCATAGGTGCCGGCCGGGGCGTTTATGAAAGCCGCAGGGTTGACAAAGTGAGACGTGGGGGCCGAGGCCGCAGCAGCCGTGGTAGGCCTGCCGCCTATCCACGGGCTGCCTCCGTTCCAGGTGTACGTGACTGCACTTGCCCCTGTTCCTATCGTCACCGTATTTCCGATTGGTGCGGCGTTCGGGTAGCAGGAAGCATCGATGATGCTGTATCCGGTACAACTGCCACTTGCCGTCATTGGAACTCCCGAGTGCTCCTGCACGATGCCGGAGAACTGCCATCCGCCAATGGCGCTGTCCACCGCTGTATTTCCGGACCTCCATCCGTGGTCGGTTCCAAAGGGGAGTTGATACACAAATGTGCCGGCAAACACGTGCTTTTGATCAACGCCGCCCACGGACCATTCCAGGTTGTCCTCGCCCGGGACCCGGACGCCCGCCAGGTCGTCTTCTTCCTTGCTGTAGGTGTAGTTGGCCATAAAGGTGAGGCCAGTTGTCATACGCCGGATGAATGAAACCTGCAATGCCTGGTATTCAGAGTTCCCCACATCCTGGTAGGGATTGCTCAAACTCGTGTACTGCGGGAATGGTTTCAGGGCCTGTGCGACCGTCCCTACAAAGTTCGGGAAGGGGAGGGTGGATAACAGGCCGGGAAACACAGCTTGCACCGCCGCCAGCGTCGATGCACTCTCGACACCTGTAGTGGTGTTGACCAATGTGCTGTTCAGTGTTGCTCCGAGCGGAAGATACTGCAATGGAATCTGGTTGGTGAATGGTCCGGCTACGCCCGCGCCCGGCAGGTAGTGGCCCATTGTACCGGCGTAGGACACGCTCACCGTGGTGCTCGGAGACAATGAGCGTTGGATGTTAAGGCTCCAATTCTGGTATTGCGGCGGCTGAGCGCCCGTCTTCGTGTCCGGCCATACCAGCGTCTGTGCCGAACTCGGGCCTAAACCCATCGGATTGGCAGCACTTCCGACCGGCCCCGGCGAAAGGATGTTGCCCGTGCCGTAACTGGGGTTGATGAAGGGTGGGGCGGTGGGGTTGCCAGGGTAGCCGTTGTCCCATGACCCATCGATGACCTGCCCGCTGGAATTGACCGGGCCCGTCGGATTGGTGCCGGCGGCGGGTGCGACAAAAAGCGCGCCCTGCCCGGTAGCCACGCTGGTCAGAGAGCCGGCATTGTCAAATCCAATTTGGCTAATGCCTTGACGCGAGTTTCCATTGTGCCCGGCCACGGCGCCGGCGTGCCCGTAGTAGATGCCGTACGAGCCCCGGATGACGGTCTTGTTGTTGATGCTGTAGGCAAACCCGATCCGAGGTCCCCAATTGTGGTAATGCGATGCAATTGGAGTTCTGCAACCGCAACTGTCGACGCCCCTGCCCGTAAACTCCAGCGCGCCCAGTGCGTTGCCCGCCGCCGGGTTGGGGAGAGTCGGATTGAAGAATGACATGCGGTCGTGCACTTCCGTCCCGGGAGTCCAGTAGTCCCAGCGCAGGCCCGCGTTCACCGTCAACTTTGGCGTGACCTGAATGTTGTCCTGAATGTAGGGCGCGATCGTCTTCCAGCGCTCACCGGTCTCAGCTACGGAATTTTGAGTTACCGAGGCGCTGTCGACCACGCCCAACATGTAACTCGCGTAGGGGGCGCCTGTATTGGTGATGAGCGCCCCGGAAGAGTTGAAATTCTGCGTTTCCGCTGCGGCAAAGGTGAAGCCTGCCTGGCTACCTGTCAGCGGAGTATTCTCGTTGTCCTCAATCGCCTGCCACTGGCCGCCGATCGTCAATTGGTGCTTGCCCTTGGTCCAAAGAAAATTGTCCTGCACGTCAAACGTGTTCGGAGTCTCATTGAATGCGTGAGAGTTGGTTCCGGCCCAACTGACCGGGTAGTCAACCGCATTGGTCCCGCTGAAGGTGATGTCGGGGAAGCCCGAGCTTGCCACTCCTGGGGGCAGGCCTTTAAGCCCCGCTTTGCTGGGGTAGTTGCCGCCGTAAGTGTTGCTGACCAGCGGAATAAAGAGCCGGCTTTCGCCCCAGGCGATATCGTTCACCATATTTGTCTTGATGGTGTATGTGTCGTGGACTTGGACGGTCGTGGAGATCTCAAGAACAGTCCTGCCATCTGTATACGGAATAGGCAGAGCGGAGTTCGAGAACTGCGATGGCGCCGCCAGGCTGCCCACCACTGGGTTGGCGTATCTGCCCCTGCTGAACAATCCCCAGATGCGGTTCTTGCTTGAGGCATCGTAGTCCACCTTCAGGATCCCATTGTCGTTGTTGACCAGGTTGGGCACCTGCGCAAGGTAATTGTTAAATTGATTGCTGTTGGTTGGAGCCGGAAGATACGACTCGAAGGACTTGGAGACGGCGGAGAGGCGCGAGGGCGGAATCACGTTCGGCGTGCCCAGGTAAGAGAACTGCTGGCGGCTGGTGCAAGTGCCGCTGCTGTTCCAGGTCAGGCAGGTGAGCGGATCGTAGATGTTGTACCCGGCCGCGCTGAAGTCGGCCGCGCCGGGAAAAGCGGTGCCCAACCCCTGTTCGGCAAGCGTGGGAACGTCCTGGTAGGCGGGCCCTATGACCGAGTCGTAGCGGTATCCATCGTAGTTGGCGAAGAAGAAAAGTTTGTGGTTGAAGAACGGTATAGGACCGCCGACGAAACCGCCAAACTCATTCTGGTGCTCGACCGGGGTCGGCGAGGTGGGAGAGAAAAAGGGCTTGGCGTCGAAGATCGTGTTGCGGAAGTACTCGTAAACTCCGCCATGGTACTTGTCGGTGCCCGATTTCACCACGTAGTTCGCCGTGCCCTGTCCTTCGTACATTGCCTGAGTTCCAGCCGTGGATACCTGGAACTGCTCCACCGCCTCAACGGAGATGCCGAAGGCCAGGCTGCGCGTATCGCCGCCTCCATAGCCGGGGCTGGTGAGGGGAAGGCCCTCGATGTAGGTTTCATTCTCATAGGTCTGGCCGCCATTGAAGGAACCGGTGGATGGACCGGCCGCCTGAACGCTATAACCCTCCACGCCCACGGCCAGTCCGGCAAAGGCGCTCGGGTCCCGGGCGGAGGCGTTCATCGCGAGCGGAAGGGCGTCATAGGTATCATTCTCAAGATTTGATCCCAGATTGGCATCTTCGGTCTGCAACAGTGCCGGCTGGGAGGTGACAGTGACAGTTTCGGCTGCCGACCCGACGACCAGCTTTGGATTGACCGCTACAGTCGCGAGCGCATCCACAACCACATTTTGCTGGGTGAAGTTCTGAAAGCCATTTGCGGTAACCGTGACACTGTATGGGCCAGGATTGAGCAGTGGGATAGCAAAGTACCCAGCTCTCGTCGTAGTGCCCGAGGTTTTGACACCGGTAAGGGTATTTGTAGCGGTCACCGTGGCGTTCGGGATAACCGCCCCCGACGAGTCGACAACCGTACCTTCGATGGAACCTGTACCGCCGGTCTGCGCCATGGCTGGCGTCAATGCCCATACCGCGCAGAATGCAAACGCCAGGGTCGCTAGAACGACGCGGGTCCACGCTTCGCCGATTCCTTCAAGCGAAACGACTGATCTGAGAAATGTTGTCATGAGTTGTCTCCGAAAGCCTTTCTTGCGTGAACCGGCCAGACAAACGCCATCCGTAGGCCGATATGCCGCATTTATCGCCGAGCCCGACTATTCAGAAAATTCAGAAATATGATTCAGAACGTGATCAGAGACTTTGCCAAAACCCGGCCCGAATTCTATGCCCCAGGTGAATGGTTGTAAAACCGGCAGGGATTCGCTTTGCGTTCTCCTCAGGCGACTTGTACGCCCTAACCGCATTTGCTCTGCAGAGGCGTTGCCACGAGACGACTCGCTCCCAAGTGACTGCTGAGCTGGTTGTCGCGATTGACAGGCGTATTCTGCCGAACGAGCGAGATGGCTGTCAACCGAAAAATTGGTTCTCTATTGGTTTACGATTACCCCCTCTCAGCCCCCAGTAAGCGTGGCGTACCGGACCATTGATCACAGCGGTCTCTATGATCCCCTCAAGGTTGCGTCGCTCCCATCCGACAGGTGCGCGCGCACCACTCTGCTTCAATTCGCTGCGCGTCGGGACAAATTCGCTGGCTGCCTGCGTGGCGTGGGCGCCCCGCCTGTGTATGCTCGTCGGCCCTCGTGAGGATATGCTTCGCGTCTTTTAGCAGCGCGCCTTTGAAGAACGCAAGCGCGCACGACTCCCTGAGCGGGATGACGACGACCACGTTCTTCCTCAGGAACGTGAAGCAGGGCTTGCCCCACTTGAGTTCCTCCGTCAGATCGCAGTCGAGTGCGATTTTGCGCAGCTTGTTGGGTTTCCTTCTGCCACTCCTTCGCGTAGGGGACCTTCATCGTGTGAACTTTTCCGCCGGAATTGAATAGGGACACTCCAATTCTGCCAAAGCGGACGCCATGTGAGAACAATGGCCCATTATCTCTAGGCAGAAGGGAAGAGCTATCGTTGAAACAGGGGAACGGCAGAAGGGGTGATTCAGTGAGAAGAGGCGGGCGCCCCGCCTCAGTTTCCGCCACAGTGGCCTTTTCGCTCTTCTCTGGCGGACGCTCTAAACTATTGAAAATATGGAGGCGCGGGTCGGGATCGAACCGACGCATAAAGGTTTTGCAGACCTCTCCCTTACCACTTGGGTACCGCGCCTCGCGGGGTCTGCGCTCTCACGCACACCCGGCTGAAATCAGGAAGAGTGTATCGCAGACGAGGGTGAAATTGGAGCGGGAGACCGGGGTCGAACCGGCGACATCTTCCTTGGCAAGGAAGCACTCTACCACTGAGCTACTCCCGCTCGTACAGATTGAAGTATAGCGGCCCATGCGAGGGATGGTCAACGCGCATGCTCTATGGGAACTGGTTGCCCTGCTGCCGCAGCTGCAGCCCGCAAAGCGCGGCCGCTACAGGAACAGGCGGACTCTAATCGGTAGCGTCGTTGGGCACGGGAATGCGAGGCCCGACGAGTTCCTCGGACCGCCTGCGTACGATGCGCGGGGTCACGATGACCACCAGCTGCGAGGTGTCCTTCTCCCCCGTGCGCAGGGTTGGCATCTGGAAGCCTGGCAGCTCGCTGAGGCCGGGAAGGCCGGTGAGGGCCGCGGTTTCGGTCTTGCTGACATTGCTGACCATCAATGCGCTCTCGCCCTCCCCCAGCGTGAGGTCGGAGGCAAATTGCCGGCTTTCCAGGATCGGATTGCCATTCGCGGAGCTGCCGGAAAGCGCCTCAATCTTGAGATTCAATTTCAAGTTGATGCGCCCTCCCTTCTGAATCACCGGCGTTGCCTCCAGGGTAATGCCGAGATCTTCGTAGGTAACCTGGGGAATGGTGGCGCTGGTGCCTCCGGCGTACTGCGACAGCAGGCTGGCGACGTTGACGCCGTTAATGCTGGCGCCGCTGAGGGCGGACGCGGCGGTCGACAGGCCGGAGGAATAGGTTGACGAGACGATCGGGTACTTGCTCCCTTCGCGGAAGGTCGCGTCCTGGCGATCTTCCACCCGCATCTGCAGGTCGTCAAGGGCCCGCGTGTCTGTGGTATTCAGGGCCAGGTTGAAGGTCGTGTTGGTGGAAGCCGAGATACCGGTGCGGACGCTTCCACCGCCGATGGTCCCCACCAGGTTCGACGCCAGGCTGCTCTGCACCAGTCCGGCGCCGATCAGGTCGAGCGCGATGGTGAGGTTGCTCGCATTGGCCGGAATATAACCCTGGGCGATCGCCTGCTGCACCAGTGTCTGGTTGGAGGTGACGATGGAGGCTGCCTGCTGGTCGACATTGAAGGCGGTGAACTGGGTGGGAAGCGCGGCGCCGACGTCGGTGCTGCGCGTGGTGCTCATCTCATAAAGCTTCACCTCGATCATGACTTCGCCGGTGGGCTCCATCAGCCCGGCGAGGACCTCATTCAAAGGCGTCAAAATGCTTTCTGGAGCACGCACGACAATGGTGCCGAGGCCGTTCTGGACGGTGGCCTGCTTCACGCCGAAGACGGTGCGGACGATATTGGCCAGCTCGGTGAGATGTTCCGTCGTCGCCCCTGGCACTTCGATGGTCTCCTGGAGTTGCCGTTCCAGCTGCTGGCGGTGCGCCTTGCCCGGGTCGTCGTCGGCGATAAGGATGGTGGTGGAGTCCAGCGGCACGGCGAAGGTGTGGGTCATGGTCAGCAGCACTGGCATGGCCTGCGCGTACGTCACATTCTCCAGGTCGAAGCGCACATTCCTTTGGAGGATGGAGTCATCGAGGACTACATTGATGCCATACGCAGTCGCCACGCTGTGCAGAACGTCCGAGGAGGTGCCGCGCAGGCTGAAGCTCTTCACTTCATGCGATGGCTCAAGCTCAATCGCGCTGGCCAGCACCGGCGCATCGATCCACCAGGGGCGAGCCGTCTCGGTGTTCGCCATCATCCGGGTGCGATCCGCCAGCGGGTCGCCGGCTGTGCCTGTGGGCTTGTTCCCCGGTTCTGCGGGGGCCTGCGTCGCGGCGGTCGCTTGCCCGGAGCGGGCGGGAACGGACAGAACCGGCTCAATGTGCTCGAGGACGAGGGGATCGTTGGGGTCGATGGCCCGTGCCTGCGCCAGCAAGGATTCCGCCCTGGGCTCTTCCCCGGCCTGCCTGGCCTTGGTCGCCTGCTGGACCAATTCGGTCAGGCGGTGCTCCCGTGCGACTGAAATCGCCAGGGCATAGGTGCGATTCTGCGGATTGAGCTTCAGCGCGCGCTGAAAGTCGCGCTCGGCAGCATCCAGATCGTCATGCTCAAGATTCTTTGCGCCGGCAAGGTACGCGGCCTCAGCTTCGCGCTGCTGACGCTTGCCTGCATGAGGCTCGGCGGCAGAAGGCAGCGCCAGCACAGGGGTGCCCGACCCCCCATCCCCAACCGCTTGCATGGCGGCGTCTGAGGCTGGCTGCGATTGATCCGGCGCAGGTTGAGATTGCCCGGGTTGAGTTGGTTGCTCCTGGACGGTGTCTGGCGCCCGCACCGGCTGGGTTTGCGTTTGCGCAGCCGTTGAAATCGCCGCGCCGCACGCCGCGAGCAGCGCGCAGCCGAGCGTCCACGCGCCAAGCCGGCGGCCGCTGAGAGCAGCGCGAAGTTGGATTGCGCGGATCATTCCCACTGCTATCTTAGACGCGCGGGCCGGCGAATCGCGTAGGGCCGCGAAATAACCCGCACAACCTGGCACTCGCGCGGGCAAAGCGCTGTGCAGGCTTTGTAAGTGGCGAAAGCTTTATGGCTGGCGGCCGCCGGGGCCGATCTGCGGGCGCAGGCGTTCGCCGACTGCCGGGCGCTGGTTCAGCAGCAACGGCCGCTCGCTCATCACCGGACGGCGCATTCCTCTGCGTATCTGGGCGGTGTCCATATGCAGTTCCGCGAGCGTGCGGCTCAGGGTGTTGCGATGCATTCCCAACTCGGTCGCAGCCTTACACTGGTTGCCCTTATGGTGTGCCAGCACTTCGAGAATATAGCGCTTTTTAAACTGTCGAATAGCGTCGGCATAAGAAATGCCAGCAGCATGCATCTGAGAGATAAGGGCGTCCAGTTCGCGCTTCAAAGGGTTACCTCGCTTGCTTGTCTGTACTTTAATCGCTTCCTACTGTAGACCACTCAATGCCCGTTGATCCAGTTTGGCGCGCCCTGCCTGAAGTCGATTGCGCCGTCCACCATCAGCTCCTGCAGGTATTGAGGTACGAGGAAGGATACATCATGCGCGACGGCAAATAAATAGGGAGTTAATTCCGACGTGGTGACCGCCCCGGATTGCGGCGCGAAGGTGGTAACCGCCATCAACACAGCGATGCCGATGATGCAGCCGCGGGCGAGGCCAAAGGCGGCTCCGAGGGTGCGATCGAACCAGCCCAGGCCCATGTGGCGCAGGAATTTCTGCAGGAATCGCCCTGCCAGCTCGAGTACCGCAGCCACCACCACCACGATCGCCAGAAAGGCGATGACCCGCGCTGTACTCAGGGATACGTGCAGGCGCGACGCGTCGATCCAGTCGCCGACCATCCTGTAGTTCCAGGCAGCAAACTGAAACCCGGCGACGATCCCCAGGAGGCCAAAGATGGCGCGCACCAGCCCGCGTTGGAACGCCAGCACCACGGAGACGAACGCGATCGCGACCAGGAACCAATCGAAATAGTTGAAGTCCGCGACCCTCATCGCCGCACCCTGGGGGAAACCACGTGCCCGGCCGGCTCCCCGAATCCGTCGAGTTTCTGCCGGCGCGTCAGCAGTCGAAACGCCTCCAGGTACTTCTGTCGGGTGCTGTGCACAACGTCCTCCGGCAGCCCGGGCGCGGGGGCCTGCTTGTTCCAGCCGATGGATTCAAGATAGTCGCGCACGAATTGTTTGTCGAAGCTGGGCTGCGGGCCACCCGGCGCGTAGCCGGCCGCGGGCCAGTAGCGCGACGAGTCCGGGGTCAGGACTTCGTCGGCCAGCACGATTCCGGCGCCGTCCACCGTGCCGAACTCAAACTTGGTGTCGGCCAGGATCAACCCCTGCGCGGCGGCGTAGGCAGACGCTTTGGCATAGAGTGTGAGCGTCAGCCGGCGCAGCTCGGCGGCCGCTTCGACACCGATCATTCCCTCAACCTGCGCGTAGCAGATGTTCTCATCGTGCCCGCCGGTGTTGATTTTGGCGGCAGGAGTGAAAATCGGTTCCGGCAGCCGCTCTGATTCGCGCAACCCGGGCGGCAGCCGGATGCCGCAGACTGAGCCCGTAGCGCGATAGTCCTTCCATCCCGACCCCGAGAGGTAGCCGCGCACCACGCACTCTACGGGAAACATCCGCGCGCGGCGGACGATCATGCTGCGCCCGGCGATCTGCTGCTGGAACTTCGGGTGTGCATCCATTCGGTTGGCCGTGAGGTGCTCGCCAAAGATGGAGTCGGAGTAGGCCGCGAGCACCTCAGCCATCTGCGATGGTTCGGTGGCGAGCAGGTGGTTGGCGACGGTGCTCTTAAGGAATTCAAACCAAAATGCGGAAATCCCGGTGAGGATCCTGCCCTTGTCCGGGATGCCCGAGCCAAGCACGTGGTCGAACGCGGAGATGCGATCGGTGGCGACAAACAGCAGGTCGTCGCCCAGCGCATAAATGTCGCGAACTTTGCCCCGTGCGATCAGGGGCAGCGTACCAAGGTCAGTTGTCAGAACCGCATCTGCCATAGCAAAACGGTAACACTCTCCCAGCCTGATTAGGACCCGCGCAAGCAGGTCGCGACGATACAACTTTCGCGCAGCCTCGTGGATGCCGGAGATTCTCGGCTGAGGCACATGTGTCTCAGCAAAAGACGATTGCGATACGCAGTCACCCCACCGGGTGGAAGTGGGCGGTAAGCGCGGCGATCAGTCCGTCGATGGTGAACTCGGCGGCCTGAATATGGGGAGGCAGACCAAGAGTGGCAAGCGCGCGCGAGGTGATGGGGCCAATGGAGGCTCGGGTAACGGCGGCGGGTAGCGCGAGTCCGGCGGCTTCCAGCAGCGCGGCCAGATTCTGTGCGGTCGAGGCGCTGGTAAAGGTGACGGCATCGGGATATCCGGCCGGAGTTGCAAAGAGGGAAGTGACGGCCTCGAGCGACGAGTCCGGAATGCGGTTGCTGTAGGCTGCGGCGACGGTAACCCGGCCTCCCGCAGCTTCGAGCCCATCGCGCAGGGTGGTGGGTGCAGCTTCCGCGAGCACCAGCAGAAAGCGCTTGCCGGGTGCCTCTGTGCACAGAGTTTCCGCGAGCGATTTGGCGGTGAAAGTGGTGGGAACGATGCTCGCGTGCAGGCCGATGGACTCCAGCACACGCGCGGTCGATGGGCCGACGGCAGCGATGCGGCCGGGCGCCGCAGCGATGCCGAGCAGTTCAGCGCGCCGATGGAAGGAGTCGACTGCGTTGGCGCTGGTAAAGATGACGACGTCGAAGCTGGAGAGCGAGGCGAGCGCGGCATCGAGGGCAGCGAAGGAACTGGGAGGGGCAATTTCGATGGTTGGGATCAAAACCGGAGTCGCGCCCAGCGCGCGAAGCCGGTCGGCAAGCTGCGAGGCCTGCTGCGGCGCGCGCGTGACCAGAATGCGGCGATGGGCCAGCGGCAGCGACGGAGAGGCTGCGTCTTCAGACATGGTTTCTCCGGCCACTGATTCTAGCAGGGGATCGGCAGGCCGCCGGGCCAGAGCCAGGAAACAGAGCCGGGCCGCACGCGTGCCATGAGTCGGCGGAGGAATGTGTGCGTCTAATCGTTGTTGAGCGGTCGACCTGGCGGGTTCGGGGGTAGAATGACACCCATGCTGAAGCGCCTTATCGCGATGGTTTTAGCGGTAGGTGGAGTCGCCCTGCCGGTTTGTGCCCAACGCGGCGGCGGGGCTCGCGGCGGTTCCGTGGGGCACAGCAGCGGTTTTGCCGGCGGCGGATTCGCGAGTCACAGCGCGCCGTCCTTTCGCAGCAGCGCGCCTTCGCTTCGGAGCGGCTTCACATCCGCAGGACGGACCAGCTTTATGGGCACGCCGCGGGTCGGCGGCCGGATGGCTGCCCCTCCTGTGTTTCGTCGTGGTCCGACGCGGAATGAACCTGGGGTTGACGTCAGGCGGCCAGTCTATGGGTATGGCGCGGACCGTTATCGCCGGCCTTACATCTCCTATTACGGGCTGGGATATCCGTATGGGCTTTCCGGGTGGGTCGATACAAACTACCCGGGATACCTGGATTCCGGCTTCTATGACGACGGTTCCTACGATCCAACCTACGGCGATAACAACGCTGCCTACGCCAATACCGATTCTGGATACGCTGCCCCGCCGTCTCCGACGGCCTATCCGGGCGGGTATGGTCCTGGGCCGATGGAACAGGCCCAGGTAGCGCCGGACGGCTCGTTCCGTCCGGGGTACCAGCGGCCACAGCCGGAGCCGGCTCCCGAGAACGCCGTAACCCTAGTGTTCAAAGATGGACGCCCGACGGAGGAGATTCACAACTACCTGCTGACGCGGACGACCCTGTATGTGCAAGGGGCTCGTCTGCGCGAGATTCCAGTGGCCGATCTGGATCTGGCTGCCACTCAGAAGGTGAACCGGGAAGCGGGCGTTGACTTCCGGCTCCCGGGCAGCGGCAGATAGCGGCTGCGGGCGGGGGAGCGGCAAAAGGTGAACGGCAGCGGTTCTCCGTTGACTCCGAAATGGGATATCGGATAGGCTCGGGCTTCCCGACATCACGCAAGGCGTGTGTATTTGTGCGCGATAGAAGGAGGCACGTCAAGGAGAGAGTCGATGGCTGGATTCTGCAAGCATTGTGGTGCGCCTGTTCCTTTCACTTCTGGATTTTGTCCATCCTGCGGCACCCAGTACGAAGCTGCACCTGCGGACCCGGCGAATGCAGCGGCGCCCGCTGGCCCTCCACCGGCAGCTTACGCTGCGGTTCCGCCAAAGAAGTCGGGCAGCACGCTGAAGATTGTCCTCATCATTGTCGCGGTGGTCGTGGTGCTCGGCGTGGGATTCGTCGGAATTGCGGGGTATCTGGGATATCGCGCGCTGCATACGGCGGGCAACTCGTTCTCCCTGGGCAAGGGTGCCGATGTCTCCGATTCAGACCTTGGTGTGGCCACCTATCCCGGAGCGGCCCGCAGCGCGAACGGCGGCATGAAGATGAACCTTGCCGGCAACCTGGTGGTCAGCGCGCTGTACACCACCAGCGATTCGGTAGCCGACGTGGTGGCTTTTTACCAGGGAAAGCTTCCGACTCCTACTACGTCGCAGAGCGGCATGTCGAGCACACTTAGCTCAGCGACAGTGGACGGGAACGTGAAGGACGGCATCGTGGTCACGGTGAGCCCGAATGGGCAGGGCAGCACGCAGATCGTGATTGTGCACACAAAGACAAGCAAACCTTAAGCGGCTGCAACCGCAGGCGAGGGCGAAATACAAGAGATTGCATGGGCGCTACACTGCCGCCAACAGGTCAAGTGCGCCGCGGGCTTTCAGGTCTTCGGCGACCTGCAGGCCGAGTTCGGCGGCGGTGATGCCGACCGGAGCTTCGGCGGTGACGCAGACGATCTGTTCGCCGTCAGGCGCGAGCACCTGGGCGTGGATGCGCCAGGCGAAAGTGGAGCTTTCGTCGCACAGCGGAGAACAGTGGACGCCGATGGGGATCTGGCATCCGCCGCCAAGGGCGTCGAGAACGGTGCGTTCGGCTTCGACGGAAAATCGGGTGTCCGCGTGGTCGAGCGCGGCCACGGCGCGGCGTACCGTTTCGTCGCGGGCAGGCTCGGCGAAGACGGCGTAGTGCGGTGCGCGGGTTTCCAGCGCGAGTGCTCCCTGGCCGGGTGCGGGACAGAGTTCGTCGATGGGAAACCGCTGGTGGACCCATTCGCCGCGGCCCAGGCGGTCGAGGCCGGCCGACGCTAAGACCAGGGCATCGCAATCGCCGGCGGCGAGCTTGCGCAGGCGAGTGTCAACGTTGCCGCGGATCTCCACGAAGGTGACGTCAGGACGGAGGGCGAGCAGTTGGGCCTTGCGGCGCGGACTGGTGGTGCCGATGCGGCCGCCGGAGGGCAGAGCGTGCAGCGCCCAATACCGCTCACAGACCCAGGCGTCGCGGGCGTCCACCCGCGGCGGGATGGCGGCGAGCGTGAAGCGGGGATCGAGCTCGGTGGGAAGGTCCTTGAGCGAATGCACGGCGAGGTCGATCCGGCCGTCGGCAAGTGCCTCTTCAATCTCCTTAATGAAGATGCCCTTGCCATCGGGCAGTGGGGCCAGCGAGGGCAGACCATCGGTGTGCGGATCCGGGCTTTCGGCATCGGGATGCTGCATCCGGTCGCCGGTGGTGCGAATAATCTCGATCTCGACGGCGTGGCCGGCGTTGCGCAGCGCGGCGGCAATGTGGTTTGCCTGCCAGAGAGCGAGTTGGGAGCCTCGCGAGCCGATGTGGATAGGTTCGTTCATGGTCTGCTCCAGCATACGGCGAAAATCACTCCTGGGGCGTGAGTTATGAGTTCCAAACTTGCGGAGGCGAACCTCGCCCAGTTCGGGCCGTCACCTTCGATTCTGCGTAAGAACTTCCCTGCCTACGGTTCGTTCTTGCGTTTCTGGCGCGGAGGTTTTTCCGTCACCGCGTTATGGCGTACCTCGCAAGCCGCTTATTTTCAGTAGCTTTGACTATGGAAGGTCAAATGCTAGTGGACTGTCGGGTGTTCGATGGATTTGCTGCGCCCATTTTGGCCTGATCTGCGGGGTGGAAATGATGACGGACTTCAAGAATCTCAGGAGCATCAGCGAACGGGCCGACCAGTTGGCAGGCTCGATTTGCGAGAATTCAGCGGAGTGCATCGGCGAGCAGCGCCACCTGAATGAAGGCAGCCGGGAGCGCGCGTACTGGCAGTACGGCTACATGATTGCGCTGCGGGATATACTCCGATTCCTGGCGGACAGCGAGAAGCCTGAGGAAAAGCCCCAGGCACAGCCGACCCTGCGCCGGGCAGCTTAGGGTTCAACAAACAAAATCCATTCTGCAAGTAAACCGCGCACCGCGGGGGCACGTCAGTGTGTGCGATTAGCGACCTCGTCCCGGAACAGCGGGGCAGCGGCGCAGATGTGCCCGAGGAAAGGACGACGCCATGGATGGATTGCTTGCCGTATCTATGCCTGCCGGTGGAAACTCCAGATCGCAGTCTCACGTCTTCGCAGCCCTGTTCGCAACGATATTAGTCTTTGGTTGCGGCAGCGCCGGCTCGTCGACGGGGACGGCGTCGACGTCAACCGGAACGCCGAACGCATATACGACGCTGTACAAGGCCATGTCGTGGGGCTCTACGGTTACAGTGACCTTCTCCGGCACCTGCGAGATGACGCTGACGACCACGGGAAAGCCGGACTACACGCCGAACGCGTACTACCTGGCGCCGGCGAGCGCGGGCCAGGCGGTGGTCGCGTATTCGGCGATGACCGATACGCCGATGATGGTGGTCTCGTATGCGAATGTGATTGCGCCGACGTTGAAGGGTTCGTCGGCGACTGTCAACATCTGCCCGACACAGGCATCGAGCACCACCGCCACCAGCCTGGGCGCCATCGGCTACCTGATCTCCGGCACTGCGATGTTCAACCCGTTTGAGATGGATGCGAGCACCGCAGCGGTCGCGGATAATGCTTCGTATACCTTTACCGACGGCACGGGGACGGTGCAGACGGCGTACTTCCTCGACCAATGCGATTCGCACAGCAACGGCATGACCTGGCATGCCCACGGCAACCCAAACTGCGTGACTTCGCAGGTGGATACGGGCACGGGGCCATCGCACATCATCGGCATCGCGCTGGATGGGTTCCCGATCTATGGCGGGCGCGACGTCAACGGCAATATCGTAACCACGTCGCAACTGGACGCGTGTAACGGCATCACCAGCCCTACGCCGGAGTTTCCCGCGGGCGCGTACCACTATGTGCTGCCCATCGGCGTGACCAACAAATACGCTTCCATCAACTGCTACAGAGGAACGGTGTCGTCCGAGACGATGGCGATGGCACGAATGCTGGCGTGCAATATGAAGACCATGTTTGCTATGGCCCCGAGCAGCGTGCCGATCGGCAAGCCAAAGCGGGGCAGACAGAGCATGAGTGCCATGGCAATGCGCGACGATGGGGCGATGTCCGGCTCGATGTGAGCGATTATTGCGCGGTCTGCTTGACGTGGGTGATGTAGCAGTTCACCTTGGTCATGCGGGCCGCGACCGCTCCCATGTTGAATGGATTGAAGGTGGCGTTGGCGCCGGGCTGCACCGGGCCATTCAGCGTGGTCCGCATCTCATCGAGCGTGTTGTTGTCGGAGTCGACCTGGTCGCACTCCAGGGTTGATGACTGGAGGGCGACGGTGGCGTTATTTATCCAAACGCCGTTGGATATCTGGATGAATCCACCGACGGTCTGCCAATGGGCATTGAATGTCTGTTGCTTCACCTGTGCCGCTTCCTGTCCCTGCGCCGGAGGCGTCGGCGCTACGGGAGCCGAAGGAGCCGGCGCGGCCGGAGTTACCGGAGGCCTATGCGAGTAGTAGTAATACCCGCCGATGGCAAGGACAACGACGACGATCCCGATCCACATCATTCCGCCGGATTGGGCGGGAGCTTGCGGTGGCATGGGCATGGCGACAGGAATGGTTCCCGGAGGAGGCGGCGGATACGCGCCGGGGACGACCGCGATGGGTTGCCCCCCCATGGGTTGAGGCGGGGGAACCGGCATGGACGCGACCGGAATTGCGGGTCCACTTGCGGACACCGGAGTTCCGCACTTGACGCAGAAGCGCTCATTGGGCTCCAACGGTGCGCCGCAATTGCTGCAGAATGTCATATCCTTCTCCCCTCGCAATGCTGATGGTGCTGACCTTGTTCGCAGCGGGAACGGCGCCGGCTAAACGGTCACCGCTCCCGGGGGCTGCAGCGAAGCTTCCACTTTTGCCAAAGCGTCCTGCAAATGCGTCCTCTGCTCATCCTTCACCTGGCGCATGCCTTGCTGCACCAGACCGAAGACCACGTACCAGGCCACCAGGCCGGTAAGAATGTCGTTGCCATAGAAGGGTAGCTGCGCCCAGGCGGGCGCATCCCAGATGGCATGCAGCGCGACTGGAATGAAGAAGGCCCGCAGGAAGCGATGGTCGAAGAGCATGGACGGACGAAACGGCTTGTCGCCCTTGACCCGCCAGAAAGCGCCCGCCGCGATGGCCGTCCACGCAACGTGGCCGAGCGGCGTCAGGACTCCGCGCAGGAACAGGATGGAGAGCATCGCGCTGACGCCCCGGTTCATGGCGGCAGCGGATAACCCGCCGTGCTGCACCACAACCGGGATCAGGCCCGCCAGGAAGCCATCGTTCAAGGCGTAGCCTGAGGTTTCAAACGCGGCGAAGCCCGCGCCGACCGTAGCGCCGAACAGGATTCCATTGAGGATGTATTTGTAGCGGACGCTGCGCATGATCATGACAACGGTGAGCAGCTTGGCCACTT
Organism: uncultured Acidobacteriaceae bacterium; assembly: GCA_963764735.1. GTDB lineage: Bacteria > Acidobacteriota > Terriglobia > Terriglobales > Acidobacteriaceae > Edaphobacter. Next base: position 407,380 of record CAVXTS010000002.1, on the reverse strand, counting down.
CCTCAACGATGCCCGCCTCCCAGGTGCCAAAATCGAAGATGGGCAGAGTGTACCCGAGCAAAGCGACGGCCAAAGAGACGACTGCTCCCGCCAGAAACAGCTTGCCCACCAAATGGAGAGAGACATTGCGCGGCGTGTTCAGCTCGAAGAAGAGCACCAGCGTAGCGACCGGAACGGCGAACGCGCCCAGGAACATCATGCCGGGGATGCAGTTGGTGTTGCCCGTCCCCATGAACAGGAGGGTGAGCGCGGCGTAGGCGATAACCAGCGCGGCCAGCAGCCGGAAGAAGAGCCAGGGCTTGGGCCAGCCGGTCTCCACCACTTCAAGCAGTGGGGTGGTTTTCGAGGTGCCAACCAGGAGGTAATCTTCCACATCATCGCCGCTGCGCCGTTTGAAGACTTCAGAGAACATCTGACCGAGGCTGAAGCCTTCCAGGTCTTCGGTTGAGGCGAGGCTCTGAATGCGCGCTTCCAGACTATGCAGCACATGCACCTGTTGTAGATGGTGCGACTGCACCGCCGCCTGCGGGCTGACGTAATACGCCGGCTGGGGGACGCCCTGGTAGACCAGCGGCGGCGGCACCGGATACGGCGGCGGCGGAACGGTTTGCACAGCCGGAGGGGGAGCGACCGCCACGGCTGGAGGTGGAGGAGCCAGGGGAACGTCGTGCGTGCTGCCCTGAACCCCCAGGGCAGCTCCGCAGTTTTTGCAGAACTTCTGTTCCGGCAGGCACTGGGTTCCACATCGGGCGCAAAACATACCGATTCTCCTGGCTTCCGGTGTCGGGGAGGAGCTAAAACATAGCACTTCCACATCTTCGAAGTAAAGAGCCGAGATTCGAGGGGCAGGCTCGCGGCGACGCGGGTGGATATTACGCCGGCGCTATTTGGCCTTAGCAGGGAATAGTGCGGCGCCCGGCACCTGCTGCGGTCAAACGACTACAATGAATGGGTCGAAGAGATGACTTTTGTATCAAGGATGAGAGGCCGGATGAGTAACAGGAGAGTTTTGCGGATGGCAATGATGATGTTGGCAGGGGCGGCGGCACTGGAGATGGGCGGAGCGGCTGCGGCAGGACAGGGAAAAGCGGGAGCGGCGGCATTTGGGCCGAGCAATCCGTTTTATGCGCCGAGCACGCTGCCCTACCAGGCGCCGCCGTTCGACAAGATCAAGGACACCGATTACCAGCCGGCGCTCGAGGCCGGGATGGCGCAACAGAGGAAGGAAATTGAGGCGATCGCGAACAATCCGGCGCCGCCGACCTTTGAGAACACGCTGGTGCCGCTGGAGAAGAGCGGGCAGCTGTACTACCGCGTGAAGGCGGTGATGGACGCGGTGACGCAAGCGAACTCCAGCCCGGAGTTGGAGAGGGTGCAGGATGCGGAGGCGGCCAATATTGCGGCGCTGCAGGATGCGATGTTCCTGAATGAGAAGCTGTTCCAACGGGTGGATACGCTCTACAGGAAGATCGATTCGCTGGGGCTCGATGCGGAGTCGCGGCGGCTGCTGGATGTGTATTACAAGCGGTTTGTGCATGAGGGGGCGAACCTCTCCGAGACGGACAAGGCGAAGCTGCGGAAGCTGAATGAGGAAGACTCGACGTTGAGCAACGACTTCCGCTCGAAGCTGCTGGCCGCGACGAAGGCGGCGGCGTACACGACCAGGGACAAGTCTGCGCTGAAGGGGTTGAGCGATGCGCAACTTGAGTCCGCGGTGGAGGTGGCGAAGGACCGCAAGGTTGAGGGCTACGTGCTCCCGCTGCAGAACACGACGCAGCAGCCCATCCTGGTCTCGCTGCAGGATCGGGCGACGCGGCAGGCGGTGTTTGAGGACTCGTGGAACCGGGCCGAGCGCGGCGGGCCGAACGATACGCGCGCGACCATAGCGCAACTGGCCAGGATACGCGCAGAGAAGGGTGCGCTGCTGGGGTACGCGAACTTTGCCGCGTGGAACCTCGAAGACCAGATGGCGAAGACTCCGGAGGCAGCCGAGAAGTTTATGGATGCGCTGGTGCCGGCGTCGACGGCGAAGGCGATCGCGGAAGGCAAGGACATTCAGGCGGTCATTGACGCGCAGAAGGGCGGGTTCCAGCTCCAGCCCTGGGACTGGGATGTGTACTCCGAGCAGGTGCGCAAGGCGAAGTACGATCTGGACGAAGACCAGGTGAAGCCGTACTTCGAGATGTGGAACGTGCTGCAGAATGGAGTGTTCTACGCGGCGAACCAGTTGTACGGGATCACCTTCAAGGAACGCAAGGACATTCCGGTGTACAACCCGGACGTGCGCGTGTTCGAGGTGTTTGACGCGAACGGCAAACCGCTGGCGCTGTGGTACTGCGACTACTTCAAGCGCGATAACAAGGCGGGCGGCGCGTGGATGGATAACTTTGTGCAGCAATCCAGGCTGCTGGGCACGCTGCCGGTGATCTACAACGTGGCGAACTTCCAGAAGCCGGCCGCGGGCGAGCCGGCGCTGATCAGCTTTACCGACGTGACGACAATGTTCCACGAGTTCGGCCATGCCCTGCACGGGATGTTTTCGAACGCTGAATATCCGTATCTTGAAGGCACCAACGTGCCGCGGGACTTTGTCGAGTTCCCGTCGCAGTTCAACGAGCACTGGGCCAGCTATCCGGCGGTGTTCAACCACTTCGCAAAAAACTACAAGACCGGCGAGCCAATGCCGGCGGAGTTGGCTGCGAAGGTGCGCGCGGCGGAGAAGTTCAACCAGGGATATTCGCTGACGGAGATCCTGGCGGCGGCGGAGCTGGATATGCAGTGGCACACGCTGCCGGCGACAGCCCCGGTCGAGGATCCCGATGTGTTCGAGAAGTCGGCACTGGAGAAGAAGCACATCTGGCTGACGACCGTGCCGCCGCGCTACCGGTCGAGCTACTTCGCGCACATCTGGAGCACCGGCTACGCGGCGGGATACTACGCGTACCTCTGGAGCGAGATGCTGGACGACGATGCCTACCAGTGGTTCGAAGACCACGGCGGGTTGACGCGGGCGAACGGCGACCGCTTCCGCGCGATGGTGTTGTCCAAGGGCAACACGGAAGACCTGGCGAAGGCGTATTCCGCGTGGCTGGGCGCAGAGCCGAGCACCGGCCCGATGCTGAAGGACCGCGGATTGGTGGGAGAGACGAGTGGTAAGTAGCAAGTGATAAGTGGTAAGTGATGGTCAGAGCGGTTTACTTCAGCCCTCGGGACCGTAGAACCAAGCATGGCCATAAGCGATGTCATCGACGAACTGACAAACCGGACCTCCAGATATTGGAGTCCTCCTTCCTGGCGGAACTTGCTTATTACTGTGCCCTGGGTGATCGGCCTGATCTTTTTCCTCTACTCCTCCGTCTCAGATCAGGCGATCGCAGGTCGCGAACATACGACATACGGAATCATTCGCGCACACGAGCCTGCAAACCACAATCGATTCGCCTACGAATTCTCCGTGAATGGAAAGCCATATACCGGTTGGGAAATTCCGGCGCGCGAATACGAAATTGGGCAACGGGTACTGGTCTACTACGACCCTCTTGATCCCACGACAAGCTCACTCGACAGTTTCGTCCGAGCTGCCGACCAAAATCTTGGGCCAGTCTTTTTCTGCGCCGCCGGAACCATAGCGGTCCTTGTGATCATTATCGTAAGACGACGGGCTCACGCGCAGAGAAGTGCGCGGGGTTAGTCGGTGGCGGGTTCGGGGGAGGCGTGGAGGGCGTCGATGAAGAGGCCGGCCCAGCGCGCGACGGGCTCTGCATAGGCTCCTGTGACCGCATCGCGGCTGCCTTCGAGGGTAGCGAGCTGCACAGCGAAGTTGCCGACGGTGGAGCTTTCCGGCGAACCGAGGAAGACTTCAAGGCGAGTGGCCTCCGCGGTGAGTCGGTTGAGGAAGGCGTTCTGGTTCGCGCCGCCGACGATGAAGAGCCGTTTCAGGCGCTTGCCGGTGAGCTTCGCGACGTGGTCCAGCACCTTCGCGTAACGCGCGGCCAGCGAGTGAAAGATGAGGCTGGCGAAAGCGGGTGCGTTGGCGGGAGATTCGTCCAGCGGGGCAAGGCCGCGCTTGACGCGCTGCGCGTTGATGCGCTGCGGCATACGTTCGGGTAGCAGCAGGTCGGGGTCGTCGACGTCGAGCAGGCCGTCGGGGCAGGGAACAAGTTCAGAGGCGGCGCAGAGCTCGGCCACGGGCCACGCTTTGCCGTCGAGCACCCACTGGTCTGTACACTGGCGAATCAGCCACATGCCGTTGACGTTTTTGTGGAAGCAGATGCGGTCGCCGACAGCGCCGAGGTTGGTGAAGTTTTCCGCGGCTGCGGCGGCGTTATTGCGGGGCTGCTCGATCAGCGTGCCTACCAGCGACCAGGTTCCGGAGCTAATGTAGGCCCAGTCGTTGCCCACTGCGGGAATGCCGGCGATGGCGGAGGCGGTATCGTGACAGGCGGGCGCGATCAGCGCGGTGTCGGCAAAGGCGGCCAGTTCGGCGAGCGGGCCGGACAGCTTGCCGACGTCAGTGCCGGGTGGAACCAACTTGGGTGCGTTGGCCAGATCGAGGCGGAGGGCCGAAAAGATTTCGCGGCACCATTGCTTCTTGTATAGCTCGACCAGACCGGTGTGGGTGGCGTTGGTATACTCGGCCACGCGGCCGCCGCCCCAGCGGGACAGCAGATACTCGGGCAGGTTGATCCACTGGTGGGCATCGGCGTCGGGATGGCCAGCGAGAATGTCAGCGTATAGCTGATAGACGGTGTTGAGAGAGAGGATCTGGACGCCCGTAAGCTCGCGCATGCGCTCCTGGCTGCACTTGCGGTGGGCCGACCGTTCCGACTTGACCGTGCGCGGGTCGCGATAGCAGAACGGGTCGGCGACCGGCTTGCCGGCTGCGTCGACGCGCACATAGTCCACGGCCCAGCCATCCACGCCGATGGAGCGAACGCCCTCGGTGGCGATTTCTGCGCACTGGCGCAGGCCTTGTTCCACGCCATTGACGATGCAGCTGAGGTCCCAGTGCAGGCCACCGTCAATCTCGCGCGGGTTGTTGGGGAAGCGATGCACCAGCTCGATCGTTGGGTGGCCATCCTTCCAGCGCAGCAGCGAGACCCGGCAGCTCTCCGCACCAAGGTCAACAGCAATGGAGGCCCGGCGATCATTTGGCTTGAGGGGTCGTCCCAGCGAACTCTTCATCGCAGAAACGCCTCGGTCAAGCCGCCGTCGACGGGGAAGATGTGGCCGGTGGTACAGGGGGTATTGGGTCCGGCCATGAAGAGAATTGCCTGGGCACAATCCCTGGGGTCGATGGCCTGCCGGGTCAACGTTCGGCGGGCATAGAACTTGGCCAGTTCGTCGCGCAGTTCGTCGTCGCTGCCTTTCTCGTCGAAGAGCAGATTGTATTTTTTCAGACTGGCGATAACGCGATCGCGGGGAAACATGGTTGAACCTTTCACTACGGTTGCGGGACTGATGGCGTTGACACGGATTCTGGGGGAACAAGTAACGGCAAGTTCGCGGACCAGATGGCTGAGAGCGGCCTTGGAGACGTCGTACGCCTCGGTGCCGCGCTTGGCCACCACCGCGTTGGCGGAGCTGGTAAGCACGATGCTCGCGTCGATGCCCTGGGCATCGAAGACGTTGCTCGCCTCATCGGCGAGAATGAAGTTGGCCGTGACGTTGATCTCCAGGGTGAGGCCCCACATCGAATCGGAGATGACGCCGTCGGCCGACGAGGGGAAGATGGCCGCGGTATTGATCAGGATATCCAGCCCCCCGAACTGGCGGATAGTTGCGTCCAGCGCGGTGTGGATGGTCTTGCGGTCGCGGATGTCGATCGGGGTGAAGCCCACCGCCTCTTTGCCGGCAATCGCCCTGGCTTCTTCGCAGACGCGTTCGGCGCCCTTGACGTCGCGGTCCGCGACCATGATGTGCGCGCCGCGCTGGGCCGCCAGCAGGGCCACTTCGCGGCCGATGCCGCTGCCTCCGCCGACCACCATCATGATGCGGCGGCTCAATTCCTTCTCCGGCGGCTGCCGGCGAATCTTGGCCTCCTCGAGCTTCCAGTACTCGATGCGGAAAGCTTCGCTGGCAGGCAGGGCAACGTAGTTGGCGTGGGTCTGGAACTCCTCGGCCGCAGCGGCGGGGCCAGCCTGGGGAATGTCTTTGCAGTCCACCCCTGCACCCAGCGCGCCCGCGCCCTGCATCACGCCGATGGCGTTGGTGTAAAACTCGCCGGTGATGCGCGACTCGGTCTTGTTCTTGCCGAAGCTGAACATACCCACGCCGGGCACCAGGACTACGGTGGGACTGGCGTCGCGCAGCGCAGGGGAATCGGGCAGCGCATGGGCCTTGTAGTAGGCGGCGTACTCGGCACGGTAGGTTTCCAGAGCGGTGTCGATCAACTCATCCAGCTGCGCGGACTCGCTGGCCGGATCCCACTTGACGAACATGGGGCGGATCTTGGTGCGGATGAAGTGATCCGGACAACTGGTGCCCAGATGCGCCAGCGCCTCCGCCTGATGGGAGTTAACGAAGTCCAGCACCTGCGGCGAGTCGGTAAAGCTGCCGATGACGCGCTGCTTGCGCGAGACGGCTCCGCGCAGGTGCGGCATAATGCTGAGGGCGATGGCAGCGCGGGCGGCGGGCTCGCGGGATTTTACCCGCCCCCCGCCGAAGAGCTTGTAGCCGGGCGTCTGCGCATGGCGATCGATGAACTGGCCGATCTGGTCAATGATGGTGATGGTATTCAGGTAGCTCTCGCGCTGGGTGTCGCCCCAGGTAAACAAGCCGTGGCCGCCCAGCACAACGCCGTCGCATCCGGGCGTCTCCTTGACGATGCGGCGCAGCATCATGCCCAACTCGAATCCGGGCCGCTGCCACGGGAGCCACGCGAGCTTGTGGCCGAACTCCTTATTGAATTCCTCCATCTTGGTCTTGCCGTTGGCGGAGGCGGCCAGCGCGATGCCCCAGTCGGGATGCAGATGGTCCACGTGGGCGAAGGGCAGATAGCCGTGCAGCGGTGTGTCGATAGAGGGCGCTACGGGATTGTTGCCGAAGGTGCACTGCGAGTAGAGCTCGACCATCTCATCTTCGTTTTCGACGCCGCGATAGACCTTTTCCAGCTCCAGCAGCTTTTCCAGGTAGAGGGTCGCGAAGCCGGAGCGCTTGATGCTGCCCAGGTCGCCGCCGCTGCCTTTCACCCAGAGAATCTTGCGGGTTGCGCCGTCCAGCGGGTCAACCTGGTCCAGCTTGGAACTGGTGTTTCCGCCGCCGAAGTTGGTAATGCGCAGGTCCGAGCCCAGCAGATTCGACCGATAACGCAACAGCTCGGGAGGGTCAAGCTTTGCCGCGACCGCTTCGTCCCACTTGTCCTCGAGAAACCGAAGTTTTGCATTCGCTGCCATGGCGCTGACCTCAGATCGGGATAAATTTCCCCGTCCATCATTCCACAGGAAGCAAAGGACGCGCAAAGAATACGGTTTGCGGGTACTGCTGCAGTTTCGCTTGCCCTGAAATGGCGCGGTTTCAGCCGCGCCAATAAGTGCGGTTAGAAGAGGAGGGCTTTAGCCCCCGAGGGAAGGCCCGCTCGCCAACCTGCACCACTACCGATTTGTCTGCACGCAGGCGCTTTGCGATATGCTTTTTCCCGACGTCAGACTCGCGGTTTGTGCGGGCTGGGCAAAGAGGCTTCGGCGTGAATCCATTGAGACAAATAACCTCCTCATTTCGTGTCCCGGCGCTGGCTGTGGGAGTGCTTTCGATGTTGCCGGGCGGAGTAGTCACGAACCACGCCGCTGCCCAGGGCGCGAAGCAGGCAGAACCGCAGGCCTACAACCTGACCGGAGACTTTGGCGGCACGCACGACCCTTCGATCATCAAGGAGGGCGATACCTGGTATGTGTTTGCGACCGGCCGCGCGCCGAACAGCGGAGGCCACATCCCCATTCGCTGCTCGAAGGACCTGATCGCATGGAAGCAATGCGGCAGTGTGTTCGCACAGTTGCCGGACTGGATTACAAACGATCCGGGGGTGCCGCACGTGCGGGGAATCTGGGCGCCGGATATCTCTTACCACGACGGCAAATTCCATCTCTACTATGCGTATTCGGCGTTTGGGAAAAACACTTCGGGGATTGGCCTGGCGACGAACGTGACGCTCGATGCGAGCCGACCGGACTATCAGTGGGTCGACCAGGGCTTTGTGCTGCGGTCGGTGGCAACCGACGACTTCAACGCCATCGATCCCAACCTGGCGATCGACAAGAGCGGGCAGCCCTGGCTGGCGCTGGGAAGCTTCTGGACGGGCATCAAGCTGCTGAAGATCGACCGCAAAACGGGAAAGCCCGCTGCGGGCGACCCCACCCGCTATGCGCTTGCCACACGCACTAAGCCGCCCAACGCTGCGCCCGCCCGGCCAAACCTGCCGGCAGATTGGGAGGCGGTAGAGGCGCCCTTCATCGTGCTGCACCGAGGCTACTATTACTTGTTCGTGTCCTGGGACCTGTGCTGCAAGGGAGCGCAGAGCAATTACCGCACCATGGTGGGCCGCGCTAAAAAGATCACCGGGCCTTACCTGGACAAGACCGGCAAGGCGATGAGCGATGGAGGCGGTTCCGAGTTGCTGGTGGGGAATGAGACGTGGGTAGGGCCGGGTGGCGAGTCGGTGCTGCTGGGCAAGGGAAGCGACCCGGACATCATCGTCTACCACGCGTATGACGCCGTCACCGGAAGGCCGGCGCTCCAGGTCTCAACCCTGGTGTGGAAGAAGGGCTGGCCGACGGCCGCAGTGCAGCGCGCTGCGGCAGCGGCAATCAAGCCGAGTCAACATCGTCAGTGAACGACTGACTGCGTCCTGACCCCGCTTGGCGCCTGGCTCATCACCTGTGACCGCTATCACGGTATTCCACTCCGGCTTCGGGCTACCTTTGTTTGGCTCGAAACCGGTGGAAAACCCCGGCCTGTTTGTCTGTGCGCACCCGTAGCCGCCGGTAGCACATTTTCAGAGCCCTCAGCACTCTAAGAAAGGAGAATCCATGTATTCTCCGATGCCAGTTCACAAGACCCAACCGATCCCGGTTTCGCTCATCCACATCTGTCTGAGCTGCGGTCGGCAGCACCAGTGTTACTGCCAGAAACCATCTGGCGTGCCTTGTTGCGGCACCAACCAGCGGATCGACTGCTGCTTTGATTGTCCCTGCGTCTGTGGAAGGTCGGACTAGATCCAACCCAATCTCTATGCAGCGCAGTCAGTCCTTGCGAAAGTAGACGCTCAGGTTGAAGGAGCGGCCGCGCCGGATGCGCTTCTTCGCGATCTCCGCCTCGTCCGCAAAGAACATGCACCTCTCTTCCAGGTCTGTCACAATGTCGGAGTGCTTTGGCAGGAGACGGCGCTTATCCTTTCGCCGTCTATCGTCTCCGTTACCCGGACGTAATCCCACGACATCTTTTCAAAAGTGGATCACGGCATCGCGGTCCTTCGTTGCCTGCGGATGTCGGATGAGCCACCATCGCATACATGATGACGATGTGCTGTGGTGTGCTCAGCTTGAGTTGTGTTCGTATTGTGCTCATTCTGTGCCTTTTTCATTGATACTGAGCACAATTTGAGTATAGATCTTCAATGGCGTCATGTTTATGCTGAAAATAAAGGAGTTATAAGTGGTGGAGGCGGCGGGAGTCGAACCCGCGTCCGAAACTACCTTCAACAGAGAGCATTCATGCTTTTCCGCGTTCAATTTTGTCTCGTCATCATCGCTAGGAACGGGCGAAGAAACGATGACGACCAGCCTGATTGGTCTCGTCATTGCCGTCCAGGCGGAACAGCGTTGACCAGCCTACTGTGCGACGATCGGTACCCGCCCGTAGGCGAAGCGGGAGCGATCGGCAGTCTAACTAATTAGGCTGCGAGTGCGAATTGAGGTTCGGCACTTATGGTTTTGGGCGCGATTACGGGTGTACCCACCCCGGCATGCCTCTCTGCCGCTAGCAATCCCGTCGAAGCCGTGACGCCCCCATTGTGGGTGCTGGCAATGACTTGCTGTGGCAACTCAAAGAACTGATTTCATTATAACTCGTGCAGGGATGTAGACCGGCGACCAACGATTGCGGCAGCGCCGCGGAGCTGTGGCTGGGCTGGTCGCGCCATCTGCCGGTAACATGCCTGTTTGTGATAGCATGCCGATTCTGCGGGATGCGTCCGGCCGTGCGCTTTGAACCGCACACCGTGCGGCTTGCGACGCATGCTGATGGAAGGAGATGACCGGTGCCTTGCGTCACACATCGGCCAGCAACGTTCTTGTAACATTCGGTGGTTGAAGCAGTCGATAGAAGAGGAGTTGGCTCAATGAAAAACTATCTCGGACAGGACGTCCGCAACGTAGCGGTAACCGGCCACGCGCATAGCGGCAAGACGACGTTGATTGCAGCCCTGCTGCAAGCCGCAAAAATGACGGCGACGCGTGGCCGAGTAGAAGATGGGTCCGCCGTCACCGCCTATGACGAAGAAGAAGTTGCCCGGCGCACCACCATGGCCAATGCGGCCGCCTACGCCGAGTGGAATGGGGTGAAGATCAACCTGCTGGACACCCCCGGCTTCCACATGTTTCTGCACGAAACTCGCGCCGCGATGTTGCCGGTGGAAGCTGCGCTGGTGGTGGTGAACGCGCAGACCGGCGCGGAAGCCGTGACCGACCGCGTGTGGAAGTATGCCGGCGAGGTGAACCTGCCGCGCATCGTCGTGGTGAACCAGGTAGACCATCCCAAGGCCGACACCCGCCTGGGGCGGCAGCACATGATTGAGCAGTTCCAGGAGCGCTGGGGACGGCACGTGGTTCCGGTGCAGTTGCCGATCGTCGACGAGAAGGGGTTCCACGGCGTCGTGGACCTGGTGACGATGCAGGCGTTCCTCTACGAGCCGGACGGCAGCGGGCGCGGCGAGGTGGCGAAGATTCCGGAGGGAGTGGCTGCGGATGCCAGGGCCGCGCACGAAGCGCTGGTGGAGTTGGTAGCCGAAGGCAAGGACGAGTTGATGGAGGAGTTCTTCCGTGAAGGCACCATCCCGGAAGAGCATCTGGTCACCGCGATCCACGAGGCGATTCGCGAGGACCGGCTGTTCCCGGTGCTCTACACCAGCGGCCTGACCAACGTGGGCACCGATCATCTGCTGGATTTCCTGAAGGTCTATGCGCCGGCGCCGACCGAACGCGAGCCGGTGGCGGCCAGGGGGAAACTGCAGGCCGCGGGGGCCAATGGCAATGGCGCGCACGCCGAAGCGCCGGCAGAGACCGTCACGCGCAAAGTGGACGACAAGGAGCCGCTGGCGCTCTACGTCTACAAGACGATGACCGACCCATTCACCGGCCGCGTCACGTTCTTCAAGGTGATCAGCGGAAAAATGAAGACCGACACGGCCGTGCAGAATTACGCACGGCAGGAGTCCGAGTCGCTGACTCACCTGTACATCATGCAGGGCCGCAAGCCGGTGGAAGTGCAGGAACTCCACGCGGGCGACCTGGGCGCGGCCGTCAAGCTGCACGTAACGCTGACCGGTGACACGCTGGGCGAGAAAGGCCGCGAGATCTACCTGGACACGCCGCTGATGCCCGAGCCTGCAATGACCTACGCCATCGAACCGAAGTCACGCGCCGACGAGGACAAACTCGCGCCCGCGTTGCACAAGATGATGGAAGACGACCCCATGGTGCGCTTCTTCCGCGATCCGCAGACCAACGAGTTCCTGGTGGCTGGCGCGGGTCAGCCCCACATTGAGGCGCTCGTGTCCAAACTCGCGCGCCGCTATCACACCAACGTTGTCCTGAAGGCTCCCAAAGTCCCCTACCGCGAAACCGTGCGCGGGCGCGCCGAGGCGCAGGGCCGCCACAAGAAGCAGACCGGCGGCCACGGACAATTCGGCGACTGCAAACTGCGCATTGAGCCCATGCCCCGCGGCAGCGGCTTCGTCTTCGCCAACGAGATCTTCGGCGGTTCCATTCCGCGCCAGTACGTTCCCGCGGTGGAGAAGGGCGTTCGCGAATCGGCGGCGCGCGGCTACCTCGCCGGATACCCCGTAGTCGACTTTAAGATCACCGTCTTCGACGGCAGCTACCACGACGTCGACTCCAGCGAAATGGCGTTCAAGCTGGCCGGCCGCATCGCCTTCCGCAAATGCATGGAGCAGGCCAAGCCCGCGCTGCTGGAACCCGTAATGAAGATCGAGATCGAAGCGCCGGACGAGTTCGCCGGGGCCCTGATGGGCGATCTCAGCGGCCGCCGCGGACGCGTGCAGGGCATGGAGAGCGGCTCGATGGGAACCGTGATTCGCGCCGAGGTCCCCATGTCCGAGGTGCTGACCTACGGCACCTCGCTCACCGCCATGACCCAGGGCCGGGGCAGCTTCCGCCTGGAGATGGACCACTACGACATTGTGCCGCAGGCCATCGCAGAGAAGATTCTTGCCGCAGCGAAACAGCCGGTAGAGGACGAGGAAGAATAGCACCGCTTCCCGAGAAACCAGCAGATCGCGAAGTTGCAACGTGGTTGCCCTGTGCAAAAGCCGCGCCGGTCTTGCTGCACCTTAATGAGGCTGCAGATACGCGCCCCGCATACGACTTTCGTACACTGGCTGGAACAGGTTTAGGAGCACGCATGGCAGATCTCTACGGCAAGGCGCAGGAAGCGGTCGACCATATCTTTACCTATGTTGGCCTGCCTCCGCGCGTCGGCATCATTCTGGGTTCGGGGCTGGGCGGGTTCGCGTCCCAGGTGGTGGACGCGACGTCGATTCCGTATCAGGACATTCCCTACTTTCCGCAATCGACGGTAGCCGGACATTCGGGGCAGTTGGTGGTGGGGACGATTGGGGGCGTTGGCGTCGCCGTCATGCAGGGGCGCGTGCATGCCTACGAAGGCTACACCATGGAGCAAGTGACGTTTCCCACGCGCGTGCTCGGGCTGCTGGGGTGCCGCAAACTGATCGTCACCAACGCCGCGGGCGGCATCCGCGCCGACATCCCGCAGGGTTCTCTGGTCGCCATCTCCGACCACATCAACCTCACCGGCCGCAACGCCGCAGCCGGGCCCAACGACGAGCGCTTCGCCTGCGTGCCCAGCGCAGGGCAGCGCTTCTTCGATATGTCCACGGCCTACTCGCCGGATCTGCGCAAGCTCGCCGCTGCCGAAGCCGCACGGCAGAACATTCCGCTCACCGAGGGCGTATATCTCGCCGTGCTCGGCCCCAGCTTCGAAACCCCCGCGGAGATTCGCGCATTCCGCACGCTGGGCGCGGACCTGGTCGGCATGTCCACCGTGCACGAGGTCATCGTCGCGCGCCACATGGGTATCCAAGTGCTCGGCTTCTCGCTGGTCACCAACATGGCGGCCGGCGTTACCGGCGAAACCATCCACCACGAAGACGTTATGGAAATCGGCCGCCGTGTCGAGCGACAATTCACCGGCCTGCTCACAGCCCTCGTGCCGCAGGTTGTCACCGCATGACGACCGCGACGCCGATTCCTTCACCGCGCAAAAAACGGCGCTTACACTTGCAGCAGGATCGATGAGCGATTTGCCCGTCCAGTTATCGCTGCCGCGCCGTCCAGTTGTGCTGGGCATTGGCGGGTGTTCCGGCTCGGGCAAGACCACGCTGGCGGCGGAGCTGGCGCAACAATTGGGCGGGACGCTGTTTCCGCTGGACCTCTACTATCGCGACCTGTCGCAGTTTCCCCTGGACTCGCGCCACAAGCAAAACTTCGATCACCCGGACTCGCTCGAATCCGAGTTGATCGTCGAGCATGTGCGCGCGCTGGCCAACGGGCAGCCCATCCAGCGCCCGGTGTACGACTTCAGGATCCATTCCCGCGTGGCGGGCGCGTTCGACACGATCACGCCAACCGGTGTGGTCATCGTCGAAGGCATTCTGGCACTGCACTTCGACCAACTGGTGCCGCTCTACGACTTCTCGATCTACGTGCACGCGCCGCACGACGTGTGCCTCGCCCGCCGCATCTACCGCGACATGCGCGAACGCGGCCGCACGGAAGCGTCCGTACGCGAGCAGTTCCACGCCACCGCGCAGCCTATGGCCGACCTGTACGTCGTGCCCTCCGCCGCGCGCGCTTCCGTCACCGTCGAAGGTACCGATGCGCTGGACTGGTCGGTGGAGCAGATCCTGCAGTGCATGCAGCGCACCGGCCTCATGCTCCCCAGATGACCAGATAGTGTCCTGAGTCATTAATGCGTGGACATTGAATAGGGCCGAAGGCCCGACATAGAGCCTGGGCCGAAGGCCCAGGTTGCGTTCCAGCGTTGATGCAGAGGGCTGAAGGCCCGACACATAGTTCGACGAACTCAGGACAATAGCCCCGAATTGATACCGTGTGCCGTTCAAAGGACTCGCACCCGGACTCGCTGGTTTTTCCGTTGGTCCCGCCTTGCACTGAAGGTGACGCGCATCTCTCTTTGCGAACCTGTCAACAACAATTTCGCAACCCATTCAGAATGAGCAGTCTAAATAGACGGCGAGTTATGCGTACAGGACTAGAATAGAAAGAGAGGGTTGCGCGAGCGTACCGGAGGAGAAAGTTCTCCGGTCTGTCTCTGGCCCCGGAAGGGTGGATCATCCGTAACTCAAATCGTATTCGTGGCAGGAGCGTGTCCGTAAGCCGTTTGGAATCTGATTTATGCGAGTAACTCGTTTGTTTTGTTATATGGAGAGGGTGTCTTAAAGTGGATATCGCTGAATCGAATCAAGTTAGCACCCCCACCCCCCCACCCCCCCCCCGGGGGGTACCCATTTGGGCCGGAGGCGGGCCAACGCCTTGCTAACTGACAGACGCAGGTTCGATGATGCCGCCCAATTCCAGGACCGCGGCGCGGGCCTCTTCCGCTGCGATCTTGCGGTCGCGCGCGCCGACCGAAAAGGCGATGGGCGCGTCCGCGATGCGCACCGTCACTTCGATTCCGCAAATCCCCAGCACCCGGAAGATGTGCGGGAGCAGCCGCACCTCGTCGCCCCAGAAAGCCAGGTCGTCCTCGATCGACACCTCGGGGCCGTTGTCCTCGGTCAGGCGATAGCGCACGTACGCGGCGGTCACCGGCTCCCCCTCCTCCATCACCTGCGCCAGGATGCCGCTGTGGAACTTCGCCACCGATGTGCCGTTGCTGGTGGTTCCTTCCGGGAAGAACACCACCGGTATTTTGGCCTCGGCCGCGGACTGCAACCCCTCGCGCGCGCGCGCGGCCGAGCCGCCGCGTCCGCGCTCGACGTATACCGACCCAGCCATGGTCGTCATCCAACCGATGACGGGAACCGTAGCCAGCTCGGCTTTGGAGACGAAGACCACGCGGTGCAGCGCGGCAATGGACATGATGTCGAGGTAGCCCATGTGGTTGGAGATCAGCGCGCCGCGCTCGGGAAAACATCCTTCGTGCCGGACTGTGATGTCCATGGACCGCAGCATCAGCGCAGCGTAGTGATGCAGCCATTCGGCCCTCTGCGCCCGCGTAGCCGGCCGCTTGAGGACGAGGACCACCCCTCCATAAGCGAAGATAGCCGCGAGTTTCAGGAATCTGCCAACCGAGCGCAACAATCGAACCAAGGCCACTCTCTCCTGTACCCATCGACAGTCTATCCTGTGACGGTGCCTCATTCCTCCAAGCCTGCGCACCACAACTGGTTCTATCGCCGGGGCGTCCTGCCCATCCTGGCGCTGCTGCGCATGGGGGCGACGCCGCGCGCGCTGGCATGGAGCATCGCTGTGGGCATGCTGATCGGAGTCAACCCCATTGTCGGCACGACAACGTTGCTCTGCCTGGCAGCGGCATTCCTGTTCCGCTTGAACGTCGTCGCTTCGCAGATTGCCAATCACGCCATGTTCCCGCTGGAACTGGCACTCGTGATTCCGTTCATCCGCCTGGGCGCGCTGGTCTTCCGTACGCCGCCGATGCCGCTGTCACCCCGCGTGTTCTTCCACGCAGCGCGGACTGCGCCGCTGGAGCTCACCCGCCAGCTGTGGCTATGGGAGTGGCATGCTTTGCTGCTGTGGGGGGGGATTGCGCTGCTGGCGGCGCCGCTGATTGCGCTGGCGCTGACGCCGCTGCTGGAGCGCGTTCGCGCCCGCGTCCAGCGCCATCAGTACCCGGTTGTGGCAACCCACCGGTAGGCGCTGCGGGAACGGGAGCGTCAGTTCCCGTGGTAGGGTGGCACCGGTTCCGCCGATTTCACCCACGCGGTGTAGATCATATTGCGCAATTCGGTGGCGCCGGCGGCCAGCCGCTCGTCGACAAATGCTTTACCTGCGGGCGTGCCCGCGCCGGCAAATGCGCCGGCCTTCTCCAACTGGTAGGTCTGTTCCACCAGCGAGTTGGAGTGGCGCAGATATTTCAGGTAGTCGCTAAAGACGTCGCCGAGAACTTCGGGTTTGGCCGGAATCAACGGAGCGACGTCCGCAGCCGTGACATTCGCGTGCACAAAAGTGCTCTCGAAGAGCGAGTGGATGTGATGTTCCGTGGTGTAGCCATTCGGATTTGGGCCGACCCAGCCGTTGTACTGGATGGAAGTGTGCAGCGGTTGCGATCCGTCGCCCACATAGTGGCCAAGCCATCCGGCGAGGAACACGATCTCGGCCTCAGATGGTTTGGTGTCCTTCTTAGCGGCCACCAGCGCGCGGTAGTCGCGGAACGCGCTCTGCAGGCGCTGATACACCTCGTTGGTAACCCAGGGCTGCAACCCGACCTTCTCCGGGGTGAGGACAATGTCCGGGTGCTTGGCTTGCGCAACCGCGAGGGCGCGAATGAAGTCGTAGCGGTTACGCGGAAGCGGACCAGCCAGGTCCGCCCATTCGAGGTCGATGAAATGTTCGGGAGCCTGCGCCGCGTCCAGCTCCGGCTCGGCCGGCGAGCGCCAGCGATCGGGTTCCGGCCCGTAATATTGAAGCGCATCCAAGCCCGCCGGCGAGCGGAGGAATTCGGGAATGTCTGTCGGCAGCGTCGCACCTGCCAGGCGGTTGATGATGCTATGGCCATCGCTGCCCCAGGCAAAGCCCTGTTGCACCAACATGACCGGCAGCAGGATTACCGCTGCCGCCAAACGAACGAATCCAAGGGTCCTTTTCATGACCCGTAGTATACCCACTGAAGCTAAACCAGGACCTCCGTCTCCTCGACGGCAGCGGTGCCGAAGACGCGGCGATAACGCTCGATCTCGTCTTCCGGGCCGGTCGCCTTGCGCGGATTGTCGCTGAGCTTAATGGCGGGCCGCCCTTCGACAGTCATCAGCTTGCAGACCAGGCTGATTGGTTCCAGGTCGCGCTCGCCGCGCGGATGGCAGCCGCGGAAGTCGTTGGTTAGCAGCGTGCCCCAGCCGGCGGAGAAGCGGATGCGGCCATCAAAGTACGCCTGCAGCTCGAGGATTCGCTCCACGTCCAGGGCGTCGGAGGCGATGAGCCGCTTGCGTCGAGGATCGCGACCGCGGGAGAGCAGCCAGCGGATGTACTCATCGCCGGCAAGGAATGGATCTTTCGAGTCGACGCGCTGGCCGGTCCAGTCGGCGACCCAGTCGGGCGCGCTCTCCAGAAACTGCGTGGTGCCGAAGGTGTCCGGCAGCAGAATCAGCAGTTCGCCGCCGTAGCTCTTCTGCCAGAGTTCCAGCACGCGGTACTGCGAGGCGTGGAGAGCCTGATCGTCGTCGGCCAAAGCAGCCATGGCCATGGGCAACTCGTGCGCATTGGTTCCCATGGCCTCAAGATCATGCTTATACGCGAGAAAGGTGTTGGAGGAACCGGAGAGGCTGGCGCCCAGGCGCGCCCGCATGGCCTCGATGACGTACTCTTGCCAGAGGAAACTGTGGCGCCTGCGAGTGCCGAACTCCGAGATGCGCACATCGGGGACGGTGCGCAGCAGCTCGATCTTGTCCCACAGCTTGGTCTTGGCGCGAGCGTAGAGGACGTCCAGTTCCATTTCGTTGAGGCGAGCGAGCGCGGCGCGGGTGCGCATCTCGCTGACCAGCTCGAGCGAGTAGATCTCCCACATGGTGACCTCAGTCCACAAGCCGGAGAAGCGCAGAGAGAGCTGCCCGTCCCGTTCGTCGACCTCGTAGTCGGAGAGGCGGAAATCGGATTCCAGCCACGCCAGGAACGCCGGCTCGAAGATCTGGCGGGTGCCGTAAAAGGTGTTGCCGGCCAGCCAGATCAACTCGGATCGGCGGAAGCGCAGGCCGCGGACGTGCTCCATCTGGGCGATCAGGGCGGAGGCGTCGACCTCGTCGGCAAGGCGGACGCGCGCCGTGCGGTTGACGACTTCGCTGGTGACGTGGACCTCCGGGAAGTTCTTCCAGATGAACTGCAACATCAGCAGCTTGTAGAAGTCGGTGTCCAGCAGCGAGCGCACGATGGGGTCGAGCTTCCAGTTATGGTTGTGCGCGCGCTCGGCGAAGTTGACGTTCATAGGTTCAAGCGTATCAATGCGGGGCGGAGCGGCCAAGGCGAGCAAAATAAATGTGACAAGTATGCTTGACATGACAAGGAGACTTGACGTAAAGTGTCCTTGTCATCAGCAAAGGAGAGAGGACATGAAATCCCCAGCGACGCGCGCCTACCAGAAACGGAGCTTTACAGTTTTGGGCCTATATTTCGTGGTCTTCATTGGCACGAACTACCTGGTCGACCGGCTGCACCCCACAGGTTGGCAACTGTTCGCATTTGCGGTGTTGCCGTCGCTTCCGCTGATCGAGATCTTCTACCTGACCGGGAAGTATCTGAAGGCGGAACGCGACGACTTCAAGCGCGACCTGGTGATGCGGTGCCTGCTGGCGGGGGCGGGAGCTTGCCTCTCGGTCAATGTGATTGCGGGATTTTTGCGGCTCTTCGGCTGGCATGGGCAGACGCCTCCGTTCATGGAGCTGTTCGCGTTCTGCTTCGCCGCGATTGTGGCGAAGATCACGTACAAGATTGCCAATCCGCTGCCCGTTGAATAGGTACCTAGCGTTCCAAGTGATTGAAGAGAGTTGAAAATGACCATGCCAGGAATGAATCCCGCAAAGCGGCGCTATCTAATCCGCTTCCTATCGACGACGGGCGTTTATGTCATCATCTCCCTCGCCCTCGTCCACTATCTCGCCCAAGTCCGCCCAACCGGCCCCATCGTGTACTTCCTTGCGCTTCTGCCCGCAATACCCATCATCGGAAGCATTGTTGTCATCGGTCTCTATATCGCCGAAGAGAAAGATGAATTCCAGCGCGCAGTATTCGAGCGATCTCTCCTCTGGGGCATGGGCGGGACGCTGGCAACAACCTCCACCTGGGGTTTCCTGGAGACGTTCGCCCACGTCCACCTTACCTCGCCCCCGGTCTCGCCTCTCTTCTGGGTCTTCACTCTCTTCATAATCTGCACAGCAATCGCACGGATCGGCCTGGACGTCTACTACCGGAGCCGCAAATGAAGAACCGGCTACGTGTGCTGCGCGCGGAACGGGGATGGTCGCAGGCTGAGCTGGCGGACCGGCTGGAGGTGTCTCGGCAATCGGTGAATGCGATTGAGACGGGGAAGTACGATCCGTCGCTGCCGTTGGCGTTCCGGCTGGCGCGGCTATTCGCGATGCCGATCGAAGAGATATTCACGGAGGAAGGATGATTGCTTTGACCGTTCTCGCGGAGGGAAGGGCGGCAGCGCGCAGGTAAGATGTGAGGATGCACGCAGGCGCGTCAGCAACGCCAGACGGGACCGGCCGCACCACGACGGTTCCGCGCCGGAGGCTGGTGCTGCTGTTCCTGCTGTTCTTCTGCATCTGCTGCGGGCTGGGCTATCCCAGTTTGAATCGGGTCGACTGGCGGAAGGCGCCGGGCGGGCTGGAAGATGTGGTCCAGTATGCGAATATGGTGGTCGCAGCGCCGAATCCAGATACGTCGAGCCATGTGCAGTTCCGGGTGCTGGTGCCGTATCTCGCGAGGCCCATCTATCGCGTGGCGAAGGGGCACATCGGCACGTGGGATCCGATCATGTTCGGCCTGCTGGTGGTGAACTCGTTCTTTGTCGCGGGGACGGTGACAGTTTTGCTGATGGTGGTGGGCCGCACGCTGGGAAGTTATCCGGTGGCGCTGGGCGCGGCGTTGCTCTATCTGCTTAACTTTGCGGTGCCTAATCTGCGGCTCGCCGGATTTGTGGATGCGGGCGAAGGATTCTTCCTGATGCTGGTGGTCTGGAGCCTGACAGAGGAGCGCTACTGGATGTTGCCGATGTGGGGAGTCTTGGGGGCGACGGCCAAGGAGTCTTTTGTCCCTTTCCTCATAGTCTTGACGTTTTCGTGGTGGCTGTGCTCGCGGAGGGCGCTGCGCAGCCAACTGCACGCGGGAGCGCGGATGGCCGCGTCCTGGTGCGCCGCGCTGGCTTCGCTGACCCTGCTGCAATGGTCGATTACCCACGTGTTCCGGTCGCCGTGGCGTTTTGGGCTGGAGCTGCGGGGGGATTCACCGTATCTTTCCCATTTTCTTCACTCTTTTGCGGATCGAAATCTCTGGTACATCTTCTTCTGGTTGCTGCCGCTGTCGCTCTTCCGGTTGAAGTGCTTTCCGCGCAACTGGAGGGTTGCGACTGAGATGACCTGTGTCGCTGCATTTGCGCTGGACGCATACTACGGAGGAGAGCCCGGGACCATTGGCCGCGCGCTGTTCAGCATAGCAGGACCGCTGCTGAGTGCTTCGGTTGCGGTGTTGTTCTTCACCGGCACGGGCGAGGCCCCAAGCAGACCGCAGGCCAGTTGATTTAGGGTAGTTTGTGGAATTCCGGGAGGGTCGCATGAAGCATCTACGGATCGGGGCGGTGGCGCTGGGTTTCAGTCTTCTGCTGGGAACGGGACCGGGCTGGTCGCAGGTTCCTGCTGCTGCGCCAGGTATGGCGCCTTCTGCACCGCGAGCGGCTGCGCCGGCTGCCGGTGGGCACTTTGGCGGGGTGGGCGCTGCGGTTCCGGCAGAGAAGCCGGAGTCGGATTTTACGGCGAAACAGAATGAAGCGCGGCTGGCGGCGTGGCGGGGGCAGATCCGGAAGATCCTGTACGTGCCGGACAAGCTGCCGGCGCTGGATGCGAAGACGTGGTCGACTTTTTCGCCGACGCCGGGCGTGCTGGCCGACCGCGTAACCTATCACACGATGGATGGGATGCTGGTGACCGCGATCGCGTACCGGCCGGACCCCAAGGTGGCGAAGTGGAAGGGCAAGCTGCCGGGCATTCTAATGGTGAATGGGCACGGCTCGGATAAGTTCGGCTGGTACGCGATGTACACGGGGATGGAGTATGCCAAGGCCGGCGCGGTGGTGGTGACGTACGACATGATCGGCGAAGGCGAGCGGAACATCGACAAGAAGTCGCGCGCCAACTCGCACGACAAGCGGGTGACCCCGCCCGCGGGGGTGCCGGCGACGGACTGGGGACAGCGGGTGGCCGGGTTGATGCAGGTGGACCTGATGCAGGGAGTGAGCTACCTGGCCGCGCAGCCGGAGGTCGATCCCAAGCGGATCGCGGTGCTGGGGTACTCGATGGGGTCGTTTGTGACTGGGATTGCCGGGGCCATCGATACGCGGATCCATGCGGTGGTGCTGAGCGGTGGCGGCGTGTTCGATGGTCCGGGCGGGTATTTTGATTCGGGCCAGTTGCCGTGCCAGGGGCCCCCGTACCGGGCGCTGCAGGTCATTGGCGACCGGAGCGCGATTCTATATGGGCTGAATGCGCAGCGCGGGCCGATGTACATCATGAATGGAACGGTGGACACCGTGATGGATATACCGCACCATGAGCAGGATTGGTTCGACGCGGTGAAGGCGCGGGCGATTGCGGTGCGGGGTTCGGACAAGGACATGTTTACGACTGTGTTCTATCCGGGGGCGAGCCACCGCCCGAGCTGGGAGAACCGCGACGCTGCGGAGTGGCTGGAGACGAACATTCACTTCGGGATATGGACGGAGAAGCAGATTGAGGCGATGCCGACGGTGAAGGTGTCAGAGTGGGCCAAGGCGAATAACGTCACGGTCGGTACCAGCGAGATGCGCGAGGAGCGCGAGGGCGGGGTGGATGCGCTGGATTTGGGGCTGCCAAACATCAAGCGCGAAGACCTGATGGTGCTGCCGGACGCTGATTGGACGGCAATGAAAGACCAGTTGACCTACGAAGCCTGGGCGGCCAAGGCCAGTGCTGCCGAGGCAGCAATGGCGGCTGCGACGCACGCGAGGCCGAGCGGAAACTAGTGAGTGAAGGGAAGTGGTGCGCCCGAGAAGATTCGAACTTCTGACCTACAGCTTCGGAGGCTGCCGCTCTATCCAGCTGAGCTACGGGCGCGTTGGTTGCATCCACTGCTTAGGCCTTCCTGGCTCCGCCACGGAGCGGAAAGGCATACGTCAACAGTACCAGAGGGAATCGATCTGCCGCCATAGGCCGGGCCAGCCGCAAAGGGCTGCGCCCGCGGCTCTTCTCGGCAATTTCAAACAGGAACGGTAGACTGCAACTCTCACCCAGCCGGGAGGACCTATGCCTCTGCACAACACCGACGAGCTGAAGGCCGCGCCCACCAGTCCGATTGAATCTGCCGCGCTGAACGACCAGACCCAGACCTACGAGTTTCCCGAGTCGAAGCAGGATTCGCAGGTGGTTTACCAGACCATCCACGATCAACTCGTCCTCGACGGCAACTCCCAGCAAAACCTCGCCACCTTCTGCACCACGTGGATTGAGCCCGAGGTGAAGGCGCTGATGGATGAGTCCGCCGACAAGAACATGATCGATAAGGATGAGTACCCGCAGACCGCGGCCATTGAAGAGCGCTGCGTCCACATGCTGGCCAATCTATGGAACTCGCCGGAAGCCGCCAGCACCATTGGTTGCTCCACCACGGGCTCCAGCGAGGCGGCCATGCTGGGCGGCCTGGCACTGAAGTGGAACTGGCGGAAACGCCAACGAGCCAAAGGGAGGTCGACGGATACGCCGAACCTGATTATGGGTCCGGTTCAGGTCTGCTGGCACAAGTTTTGCCGGTACTTCGACGTGGAGATTCGCGAAGTCCCGATGGAAGGCGACCGGCTGCTGCTGACTCCGGAGGAAGTTCTCAAGCGTTGCGACGAAAATACGATCGGCGTTATCGTAACCCTCGGCGTTACGTTTACGCTGCAGTACGAACCGGTAGGCGAGATCAGCCTGGCACTGGACAAACTGCTGGCCGAGACCGGGCTCGATATCCCGATCCACGTCGACGGAGCCAGCGGCGGGTTTCTGGCACCGTTCCTGCAACCGGACCTGATCTGGGACTTCCGCCTGCCGCGGGTGAAGTCCATCAACGCCTCCGGGCATAAATTTGGCTTGGCCCCGCTGGGCGTCGGCTGGGCATTATGGCGCGAGAAGCACGACCTTCCCGAAGAACTGATCTTCGACGTGAACTACCTGGGTGGCAATATGCCTACCTTCGCGCTGAACTTCTCGCGGCCGGGCGGCGAAATTATCTGCCAGTATTACAACTTCCTGCGCCTGGGCAAGGAGGGTTACCGGGCAATCCAAACGGAGTGTGCGGCTCTTGGCCTCTATCTCGCCGGCAAGATCGCCGAGTTGGGACCATTCAAGATCATCTACGACGGCCACGGCGGAATTCCCGGTCTTTGCTGGGAGTTGAAAGACCCCGCATCCTCGCGCTTCACCCTGTACGACTTCGCCGATCGCCTGCGCGAGTGCGGCTGGCTCGTTCCTGCGTACTCCATGCCACCTGACCGCGAAGACCTCGTAATTCAGCGCATCCTGATCCGCCATGGTTTTACCAAGGCAATGGCGGACGAACTTCTGTTGGAGATGCAAAACACACTGGAGCAATTTGGTAATAACCCACCGGAACAAACTCTGGCGCTCGCCGGCGCGGAATCGCACAACCACTCTGGCCGATAGTTGGCCTCGGCGATTTGGCGACCCGCTCTCCGTGGGGAGTGTGAGAATATACCTTCAGGCTCATGGCTTCACAACTGTCGTTCACAGCATTTGCATGCAAGAATCTCTGGCGCCGCCGGCTACGGACTCTGTTGACCCTTTGCGGCATTGGGATGGCAATTGGCGCATTTGTGGGCCTGGTGGGTTTTGCCCGCGCCTTCGAGCACGAATGGCTGCGCATCTACTCCAGCAGTGGCACCGACATTGCAGTGATCCAGGGGACATTTCTGAATACTTCGGTGGATGAATCGGCGGAGGAGAAGCTGAAGACGCTGCCTCTTGTGGCTGAGGTGACGCCGGCGATCTTCAACCTGATGGACCTGACCCCGGAGATCAATGCGCTGGTGTTTGGCTGGCGGGCGGGTTCCTACGAGATTCCGTCGCTGCAGCTAAAGTCCGGGCGGTCGTTTCACGATGGCCGGGCGGAGGTGATGCTGGGCGACTTCCTAGCCGGCAACATGAACAAGAAGCCCGGCGACACGATGGAGATTCAAGGCTCCAGGTTCAACGTGGTAGGAATCTACCACGGCGGCTCCGCGCTGGAGTCCGATGCGGTGGTGATGCCGCTGGACCAGTTGCAGCGGATCAGCGGGTCGGAGGGCAAGGTGTCGACGTTTCACATTCGGCTGCGCCCGGTGCCGGCCGGGGAATCCCCGGATGATTATCTGAAGCGCGCGGAAGCGCAGATTGAGGCTGCTCTGCCGGGGCTGCGGGCGATGCCCGCCGTCGAGCGCGCCAGCAACAACCAGTTTGTGCGGCTGGCGCATGCGTCCGCGTGGGGTACAACGTCGATTGCGCTTCTGGTCGGCATTCTGGGCATTGCCAATACCATGGCGATGTCGGTGTTCGAGCGCACCAAGGAGATCGGCATTCTGCGTGCGCTAGGCTGGAGGAGGCTGCAGGTGCTGGCGTTGATCCAGGTGGAGGCGGGTGTGCTCGGTGTGAGTGGCGGAGTCGTGGGCATCGCGCTGGGCTGGTGCTTCCTGCATGTGTTGTCGATCCTGCCGCAGACCGCGAGTATCGTCTCGGCGTCATTTCCGGTGCCGCTGTTGGCGGAGGCGCTGGGGATTGCCATTTTGGCCGGGCTGGTCGCGGGCGCGTTTCCGGCGTGGCGCGGCGCACAACTTTCGCCGGTGGAAGCGTTGCGCCATGACTAACCCCATTCTAGAAGTTCGGAACCTGACCAAGAGCTACGACGAAGGGCGAGTGCAGGCCCTGCGGGGGGTGGACCTGGCGATTGACGCCGGCGAGTACCTGGCCATCAGCGGGCCCAGCGGCAGCGGCAAGTCGACGTTGCTGCAACTGCTGGGCGGGTTGGACACACCCACCAGCGGCGAGGTGCTGTTCCAGAATGCGGCGCTGGGGTCGGCCGTCGACCTGGACAAGTACCGCTCCCGCCACGTGGGATTCATCTTCCAGGCGTTCTACCTGCTGCCGACGTTGCGCGCGCTGGAGAATGTGCAGGTGGCGATGCTGGCGGTGAACGAGGACGTCAATCATCGCGCCGCGCGGGCCGAGGCGCTGCTATGCGAGATGGGGTTGGAGCACCGCATCCGCCACTATCCCAACGAGCTTTCCGCAGGAGAGCGCCAGCGGGTGGCGATTGCGCGGTCGCTGGCGAATAGCCCCTCGCTACTGCTGGCGGACGAACCGACGGGCAACCTCGACAGCGTAAACTCCGCGCACATTATGGAGATCCTCACGGGGTTGCAGCATTCGCGCGGCATGACGCTGGTGGTCATCACGCACGAGAATGAAATTGCGAACTGCGCGCCCCGCCACATCCGCATCCGCGACGGCCGGATCGAGGCCTAAAGCTCCACCGGGAAGCGACGTCTGAGTTGCAGGTCAACCCAGTGGCTATGCGGGGCTTCAATTTCGCTTCGCGGCGATAAAGTTAGTTGTTGAGAAGACCTCATCAAATTCTCTGTAGCGCGTAATTCGATCCAGGCCGAGTGGAGTGATTCTGAATATCTCAAACCCCTCCTTGAAGAAGTACCAGAAGTCCTGAAAGAAGGTCCTCGTGTCGATGTTGCATCCACCAAATTCAAACTGAAACACGCTGGTTGAAGATACCGCGCTGCCAAGTCCCCTCAGCGCGGCCAATTCGTGCCCCTCAATGTCAATTTTTACGATGTCGAGATGACGCCGGTTGAGAGCTTTGATCCAGTAATCCTCAAACCGAATGGTTTCGATTGACTCTTTCACATTGAAGCCAGTCCCGAAATGGTCCAGCTTGCGCTGAGTCAGGCTAGCCAAGCCGGAACCTGGGTCGTTTGAATATAACGTTGCCGCGCCAACGTTATCAGACACTGCGAATGGAACTATGAAGATGTTCTTGTCGTCTTTGAATCTGTCTCTGAGTTTTCCAACATTTGTAGAAGAGGGTTCAAACGTATGGATCTCCGCGAGGGGGTATCGCCTTCTGAGTTCTGCAGTGTAGTTGCCGATGTTCCCGCCAATGTCGATCAGAAGCTGCGGCTGCCTGTCCAACAGCTTACGAACGAGTGCGTTTTCTTGACGGATCGATGACGCGCCATAGCCCTTTCCTTGCACATAAGCCGCCACTTTCTCGATGCGCTGGGCGCCTTTTAGAAGCAGCTTCGGCAACAGCGCAGTCCCTCTACTCATGTGCAGCCCTCACTTTTCCACGACCATCTTATTTTATCTGCGGACTGTGCCCAACGGGTTCATCCAATTGGGTCAGCGGTTTTTCCCGAGAAATTCGGGATTCCGGGTAAAGCCAGCCTAAACGGGCTTGGCAGTTTCCTCTCCCAGTCTGAAGGCGGTGGGAAAAAAACGATTGCCTCTCGCCGCAGTCCACCTCGATGTGCCGATCGATAGATTTCACTGACGTCTAAAGCAACTTCCGTCACTTCATTTCTGCGGAGAAGCGTTCGCGCAGGACCTGGCGGAGGACTTTGCCGTTGGGGTTCTGCGGCAGGCCGCCGGGCGAGAGAATCCAGATGCGGCGTGGCGCCTTGTAGGCCGCGAGATTCTGGCGGCACCAATCCAGCAGGTCCGGTTCGCGGGCACGCGAGGCCGGGTGCAACTCGACCGCCGCGACGGGAATCTCGCCCTTCTCGCGGTGGGGCACACCAAAAGCGACCGCGCGAGCCACCGCTGGATGGGCCAGCACGGCCTCTTCAAGTTCCCGGACGTAGACCGAGTACCCGCCTGACTTGATGACATCCTTCATGCGTCCCACCAGCCGGATAAGGCCGAGGCGATTCCGCGTGGCCAGGTCGCCGGTGCGCAGCCAGCCATCGCTGGTCAGCAAGCCCTGGGTGTCGCCGGTGTCCTTCCAGTAGTGGGGAGCGAGACCGCGCCTGCGAATCTGGCACTCGCCCGTCCTACCCGCGCGCGCCGGCCGGCCATCTTCGCCGACCACGCGGATGTGGAACGGAGGCATGGGGAAGCACAAGTCGCCGCTGCCGGGCAACAGCGAGAAGTCGACGCCCATCATGGCGAGGCCACCCAATTCCACCATGCCGTAGCCGTTTAACAAAACCGGAGGCATGCGCCGGCCGCGGGGCAGTCGCAGCAGAGCGCCATACTGGCGAAGGCTGTGGCGGACCTCAGTGGGCAGGTGGTCGCTGGCTGAAAGCCACACGCGCACGCTGGCGAGCCGGGCCGCCGGAGGATTGCTGTTGACCAGCTTGGCGAACATGGCGGGCACGCCGATGATGGTGGTCACCCCAAAACGCTCGACCAGGTCCAGTGCGCCAGCGACCTCGAAACGATCGAGGAAGCATCCGCGAATGCCGGCCATTAGCCCATAGAGGGCGATGCTGACGGCCATGATATGAGACCAGGGAAGCGCGACGAGTGCAAGGTCCTTCGGCCCCAGAAAGATTCCGGCAAGAACCGTAGACGAGCGTGCACCCAGCAGCGCGTTGCTGGAAAGAGCGGCTCCCTTGGGAAAGCCGCTGGTGCCGGAGGTGTGGAATACGGCGACGGTCGCGGCGGAATCGATGGTCGTCGGCGGAAATGGCGCCCCGGTATTCACAGCGCGCATGAACCCATCCAGCGTGTTCATCTCATCGTCAGCCTGAATCCAAGTCTCGACATTGAGCGCCCGGCGGTCACCGATGTGGCGTTCGAAGACGGCTCTGTCTGTGACCAGGATCTCAGTGCCGCTGTCGTCGAGGATGCGGCGAACTTCGTGGAGGGAGAGCTGTGGGTTCAGCGGAACCGCAATGCCTCCGGCGCGGATGACGGCGAGGAACCAGTGAAAGCATTGCCGGTCGTTGCTGCGATAGATGGCGACGGGCTGACCCGGCCGCAGACCGACGCAGTGACGCAGAAAGGCATCCTTAGCGCAGATATCGGCGTGCAGTTCAGAGAGGCGCCCGGGTCCGTTCTCGCCGGCGGCGACATCGCAATCCCCCTTGCGACGCACCAACTCGTCGACAAGATTGGCAACCGTGACGCTGCGGTCGCGCGAGAGTCGGTAGTTGTTCAGGAGGCTCATTCCGTGGCAACCTGCTTGCGCCCCCATTCGCTGGCGACGCAGTAATGGAAGAGGCGGTCGAGGTAGTCGAGCACCGGCGGTGGACAGACTCCCGTGGGTTGCAGCAGGCGCTCGGCGTTCTTGGTATCGAACTGCATACGCATGGTGAAGTAGTCGCGGTAGGCGGCGCCGTCTACCAGCACCCGCCGCTTGCGCCCCCACAAGGTCAGATGCAGCAGCGGCCGAATCGCGGCGAAAAAGAGCTTTGGATCGACATAACGCGGCTCGCGGACCTGGAAGTAATCCGCTGCGCGTCGGGCGATCTGCTGGATGGTAGCGCTGCCGTGGGGCCCGGCACAGAGATGGACCGTGCTGCCCAGGGCTGCTTCATCGAAGGTCAGCCGCGCTACCGCGGCGGCGACAAAGTCGACGGGAACGACGTCCAGCACCGCATCGGGAAAGCCGGGGACCGTGCGCCACAGTCGGCGCGAATAAATCTTCAGCGGCCAATACATCATCTTGAAGCTGGAGGTAACGCCGGTGCGGGAATCGCCGACGATGATGCTGGGGCGCAGAATGACGCCAGGCAGGGAGCCAAGCCGCGAGCGGACCAGCGCTTCGGCCTCGGCTTTGGTTTGCTCGTAGGTGTTGCGATAGGTCTGGCCGACGGCGAGCTCGTCTTCGCGCACCAGGCCGGTGCGCTCGCCGGCGACGTAGGCCGTGCCGACGTAGGCCAGGCTGCGTAGCCGGGGCGCAGCGGCGGCAAAATCCAGCAGGCGGCGGGTGCCTTCGACGTTGATGGCGCGGGCCTCGTCCAGCGTGTGGTCGAAACGCACGGTGGCGGCAGAGTGAATCACGCGGGTCGTCTCGGCGGAGAGGCGCTGATACACGGAAGGGTCCAGCCCACAGTTCGGCTGGCTGACATCCCCCGAGTAGACCTGGACACGGGAGCGTTCGCCGGGGGGAACAATCGAATCGGCACGCTGTTGCCCGGACTGGCCGGGGCGATCGCGGATCAGCAGCGCCAGCGTGGCACCGGGCTGCCGCTCGAGCAGTTCGCGGACCAACTGCACGCCGAGAAAGCCGGTTGAACCGGTCACCAGGATGAGGTCATTGTCATTCATTCAGATACCGACCTCATTTCGCGAACAACTCGAGGGCCGGTGAACGATAGCCTCAGGATGCATGGGCAATGAGAGACGCTACACCAAATTATAGCTCGGGGACACTGCCGTTCGTTGGCGAAGAATGAAGGGTGAAATAGGTGTGGCGAACAGCGTCTCACCCGCCGCCTGAATAGGTCGGCGGGATTAAGAACCTAGTCGCCGCCGGGATTGAGGATGGGTTTGGAGGCGAGGAAGACGGTGGCGATGGCGCCGTGGTCGGAGCCTTCGGCTGCGGCTGTCGAGGTGAATGGAGCCGCCGTGTTTGCGGATGATGCCCTGCGAGA
Organism: uncultured Acidobacteriaceae bacterium; assembly: GCA_963764735.1. GTDB lineage: Bacteria > Acidobacteriota > Terriglobia > Terriglobales > Acidobacteriaceae > Edaphobacter. The sequence goes on along the minus strand of CAVXTS010000002.1, from coordinate 377,542 downwards.
CCCAAAGGCCGAGGCCGGTTCCGCGTTCGCCCTTGGTAGTAAAGAAGGGCTGGAAGAGGCGTTCCCGGATATCGGGGGCGATTCCAGGGCCGTTGTCGGTGATTTCGACGATGGCTCCCGCGGGCACGCCGCGCTGACGGGGAGGGATCCGCGGCCTGGGGGATGATGCGGACGCGCGACGGCGCCACCCTGGCCCGCGGCCTCGGCGGCGTTGGTGATGAGGTTGGTGAAGACCTGACGGAGTTCCGCGGGGAATCCGTCGACGGTGATTCCGGGAGGGAGGTCGGTGGAGACGTGGACGCCGAGGGTGTTGAAGCGGCCTTCCATGAGCAGGAGCAGATCGTCGAGCATGTCGCGGAGATTGACCGGGACGGGCGCCTTGGACTCGCGATAGAGGCTGAGCATGGCGCGGCTGATCTGGGTGACGCGGGCGAGTTCGGTCTGGGCGATCTCGAGGAAGTGTTTGGCCTCATCCTCCTTGGGATCGTGCTGCAGGAGATAGAGGAGGTTGGCGACCGAGTCGAGCGGGTTGTGAATCTCGTGGGCGATGGTGGCGGCGAGGCGTCCGGCGACGGCGAGCTTCTCGTTGGCGAGCAGGGCGGCGCGGGTCCGGCGCTCCATGGTGATGTCGCGGAAGACCATGACGATGCCGGTGAGTTCGCCGGCCTCGTTGCGGATGGGCGCTCCGCTGTCGTCGATGGAGATCTCGGAGCCGTCCTTGCGAATGAGCACGGTGTGGTTGGCTACGGCGACGATGCTGATTGAGGCGCTGGACCTTGGCGACTGGATTCTCGAGCGGGCTGGCGGGTGGTCTCGTTGAGGATGTGGAAGACCTCATCGAGCGGGCGGTTGCGGGCCTGGGATTCGAGCCAGCCGGTGAGTTCCTGGGCGACCGGATTCATCATCTGGACGCGGCCGTGAGCGTCGCAGGTGATGACTCCATCGCCGATGGAAGAGAGCGTGGTGCGCAGGTTCTGCTCGGAATGGAAGAGCTCTTCGGCGCGGTGGCGCTGGAGGTCGAGAGAACGGCGAAAGGCGAGGGAGACGGCCTCCAGGCGGTCGCGAGTGAAGAGGCCGATGATGATGCCGACGGCCAGGGTGAGCATAACGAGCACAACGTACACCAGGTAGCACTGCTGGCGCCAGATGGTGATGCGATCGGCGCTGCTCTGTTGCGAGGCCTGGACAATCCGGTCTAGGAGCGCGCGCATGGTGTCCATCCTAGCCCTTCCGGTCAGGTTGACGTCGTCATCGTTGGCCTTGCCTCCGGCGCGGATGGTGGCGATGACTGGCTCGGCAAAGCCCTCGCGCCAGGTCTGGTGCTCGCTGAGGAACTGGTTGAGAGCCTGCTCCTGTTCGGGGCTGGTGATGGATTGGAGTTCTGCGACCGCCTGCTGCATGGGGCCCTGCGCGTCGAGGTAGGGCTGCAGAAAGCGGGGGTCGGAGGTGACCTGGTAGCCGCGCAGGCCGGTTTCTTCATCGACGACGTACTTCTCGATGCTGGTGGCGAGGGCGATTCGGCGGTCCGATCGCTCGATGAGGGTAACGGTGGAGTTGGATTGCGCGATTTGCCAGACGAGCACGCCCGCAAGGACAAGGCAAGCGACGATCGGAAGAATCAGGACTTGCCGGAGAGTTCGTTTGAATCGTTTGAGCTCCAAGCCTATGCGTCCTTCTTTGGGAGCTGTTCTATCCGTCGATCGTCCCGGCTGATGGATGAGATGCAGATTGGAGCGCGAGCAGGTTGCCCAGCTTATCGAGCAGTGCCGGTGCTCCCTCGCCCTTGGTCATGTAGACGTCGACCAAAGAGCTGACCTCGTCGGGCAAGCCGACATAGGCGGAAAGCAGGAGAATGGGAACGTCGGGCTTGGTCTGGCGCATCCTTTTGGCGACTTCGCCGCCATGCATTCCGGGCATGGCGTAGTCGAGGACGACCGCTTCGACGGGGTGGGTGGAGAAGAGTTCGAGGCCGGAGTGGCCGTCGGCGGCGGTGAGGACGTGGTAGCCAGCGCGTTCGAGGAGGATCTTGCGGACCCGCAGGCCGACGACTTCATCGTCCACGCACAGAACCAGATGGGCTTTGTTCTCCACGATTCAGGACTCTCCGGGAACTTCCCAAGGCCGCAGGCTTAAGTATAACCATCTGGGCGGACGGCGTGCGGGTGAAGGTCGCGAAGAATTCATCGGACGTTAGCAAAAGAGAGCACAAGCGTGGGCTAAGCTGGTTTCTGCTGCGCCAGATGCAAGGAAGCCGCTCCAGAGGCGATTGCAATCGACCTGGGCAATAGTCCGCGGTTTTGGCAGCTCTGGGATGGCGTTGACAGGGTCAGCGCGCAGTGGCAAGAGTTAACTTGAGCGGACAAGCGTGGCATCTGGGTGCTGCAGGGCTTCTACAACATTCATCTGGTATCTTGAACGCGCAAGAGCGAGGGACTGAGCATTGAGTCAGACAGTTTTTGTGCTGGAGGACGACGCCGATATTCTGCGGCTGGTTCAGTATCACCTGGAGGCGGCAGGCTTCGCGGTGCGGCCCTACATGGCGGTAGGCCAGATTGTGGCGGATGCGGAACGGCAGCCGCCGGCAGTGTTTCTGCTGGACATCATGGTGCCGGGCGGGGATGGGCTGGATCTGTGCCGGAGGCTGCGTAAGAACCCGGCGCTGAGCACGGTGCCGATCATCTTCCTGACCGCGCGGGCCGCGGAGAATGACCGGGTGATGGGGCTGGAGCTGGGCGCGGACGACTATATTACCAAGCCATTTGGGACGCGCGAACTGGTGGCGCGGGTGAAGGCGGTGCTGCGGCGGTTCGAGCGGCCGACCACGCCATCGCTGGTGAAGTTCGAGAATGTGGAGATTGACGCGCACGCGATGCAGCTGCGGGTGGATGGAGAGCTGGTGACGACCACGGCGACGGAGTTCCGGCTGCTGGACTACCTGGCGCGGCATCCGGGGCGGGTGTTCAGCCGCGACCATCTGCTGGATGCGGTGTGGGGCGACGCGCGGTTTGTGACTCCGCGGTCGGTGGACGTGTACGTGCGCCGGATCCGGGAGAAGATTGAGGCGGACGCGGAGACTCCGCGGTATCTTAAGACCATGCGCGGAGCTGGTTACCGGTTCGAGATACCAAAGACCGAGCCGGCTTAGACGCGGGAGGCCTCGGAGTGAAGCGAAGTTTTTTCCTGGCGTCCTTTCTGCGAATGATGCTCGGAGTATTGCCGCTGGCAGGGGTTGCGGTGGTGGTATTTCGCGAGCGGCTGGGCTTGGACGTTGTTTTGACGATTGTGGTGGGAGCCCTGCTGATTGCGGTGGTGACGGCATTGGCGATGGGCCAATTGGTGCGGCGCGGCGCTGGCCCCGCTGCAGAAGCTGGCGGAGACGGTTCCGGAGCAGGCGCCGAACCTGGATGATCTGGAGTTGGCACCCGTACAGCGACTTCGACGAGCTCGCGAGCGCTATTGCGGGCGCTTCGACGAAGGCGCGACGCGCGCTGGCAGCGGGCGGCGGAGAGCCGGCACGAACTGGAAGCGCTGCTGGACTCGATGCAGGACGCGGTGGTGGCGGTGGACGCGGCGGGGCGGATCCAATGGACCAACCAGAAGATGCAGCGGCTGATTCCAGGATCGTCGGTGCAGAGCCCGGTACGGGTGGGACATGCGCTGGTGCAGACGGTGCGCGATCCGGAGGTGCTGGAGTGCGTGAAGACCGCGCTGGAGGAGCGGACCGTGTGCGAGCGGCGGACGACGACGATGGTGCCGGGAAAGATCTTCGAAGTGAACGCATCGCCGATGGAGGGCGGCGGGGCAGTAGCGGTGCTGCACGACATTACGCGGATTGAGCAGGTGGAGCGGACGCAGCGGGACTTTGTGGCGAATGTGTCGCATGAGCTGCGCACGCCGCTGACCTCGATCACGGGGTATGTGGAGACGCTGCTGGACCACGAGAGATCGCTGGGCCCGCAGGCGAGGGAGTTTCTGGGGACGATTCTGAAGAATGCGACCCGCATGAACCGGCTGACCGAAGACCTGCTGACCATGGCGCGGGTGGATTCGCAGGAGGCGGAGATGCACCGGCGCCGGTGCGCGCGGACGTGCTGATGCGGGATGCGGTGGAGGCGATGCGCGGCCTGGTGCAGGACGAGGAGGCGGAGCTGGAGATTGGCGAGACGACCGCGGCGGAGGTGCTCGCGGACACGGACTCGATGCTGCAGGTGCTGGGGAACCTGATCGAGAACGGGATCAAGTACGGGCGGGCGCGGAATGCGGCGCAGAGCCGGGTGGTGGTGAGCGCGCGGGAGGTATCCGAGCCGGGGGACGGGGTGCGAGTTCAGCGTGCGGGACTTTGGTCAGGGGATTGCGTCGGAACACCTGGGACGGATCTTCGAGCGGTTCTACCGGGTGGACAAGGCGCGGTCGCGGGAGTCGGGGGGGACGGGGCTGGGGCTGTCCATCGCGCGGCACATGGTGGAGTCCCAGGGCGGGACGATCCGGGCGGAGAGCGAGCTGAACGCGGGGAGCAATTTTCTGGTGACCCTGCCGAGGCCTCAGAACCTGCGCTGACTCAAATTCCTTTGCGGCGGCCGCCGGAGTGGGGTGCATCGGTCGGCTCTAAGTAAAAGGATGAATGGGCCTCCGGCGGCGGCAAACGCGCCGCGACGGATGGGCGCTTATCGACTGCTGGGTAAGGGTTTATTCTCTCTTTCACTGCTATGTAACCTTCCCGTAACACAGCGGCAGGAGACTGTTAGCGGCATACAAAGGCCGGATATGGAGAATGTCCGACGCATCGAACGGGTCGATGCGCGACAGGCTGCGAGCCTTGGTGCGAGGGAGAGACGAGTGAAATTGAAATGGATTGCAGGCAGTTGTGACAGTGATGATGGCAGGCGTGGCGGCGGCCCAGAACATCAACGCAGCGGGAGCGACGTTCCCGAACCCGATCTACCAGCAATGGTTCTCGGAGTACGCGCAGGCGCATCCCAGCGTGCATATCAATTATCAGTCGCTCGGCTCGGGCGCCGGGTTGCTGCAGGTCTCCCAGGGAACAGTGGACTTTGGTGCGAGCGACATGCCAGTGACGGACGACAAGATTGCGGCTGCCAAGGTGAAGGTCTGGACATCTTCCGACGGTGCTGGGAGCGGTTGTGCCGGTTTACAACATTCCCGGCGTGAGCCAGACGCTGAACTTCTCCGGCGACGTGATCGCGGACATCTATCTGGGCAAGATCAAGAAGTGGAACGACCCGCGAATCGTGAAAGACAACCCGGGCGTCAAGTCTGCCGCGACGGGCGATCCTGCCGGTATATCGTTCGGACGGGAGCGGCACGACGTTTATTTTTACGGATTACCTGTCGAAGGTGAGCCCGGACTGGGCCAGCAAAGTTGGCAAGAACACGTCGGTGAATGGCCGGCGGGAATCGGGGCAGAAGGGCAACGAAGGCGTGTCCGGCATGGTGCGGCAGACGCCAGGAGCATTCGGCTATGTTGAGTTGATCTACGCGCTGCAAAACAAGATCGACTATGGCACGGTGAAGAGTCATGACGGCAAGTTCCTGAAGGCGACGCCGGAAGGGGTGACGGCGGCTGCCGCGTCCGCCGCGAAGACGATGCCGGCCGACTACCGGGTATCGATCACGAACGCGCCGGGACGCGGACTTCGTATCCGATCTCGAGCTTCACCTACCTGCTGATCCCGATGCAGTTCGCCGACCCTGCGAAGGGCAAGGCGATGAAGGACTTTCTGGGGTGGATGCTGGCGCACGGAGAGAGCGAAGCTACGAGCATGGGCTACGCGCCCCTGCCAAAGCCCGTTGCAGAAAAGGTTGCGCAGGCGATCAACAAGATTCAATAACGTTGGCGGTCGCGTGGCTCCAGGAGATGGGGCCGCGCGAACTTGTTTTTGGGGCCTGGCATCCAACTTTCATCCGAGCCAGCTACAATCCTTTCCAGCCGAGCATTCAGGGCCAAGTCGAGCCCAAGTGGGACCCATATAGTATCGTGACTCCTCCGACCATGTCCCTTGACGAACAGCCGAATCCTTCGACGCAACTGACGCCGCCCGCCCCGACGAACTTTGTCGCTGCCGCCGCGCCGGCCGCACCCGAAGGGCAGCCGTCGGTGATCCGCCAGTACCTGCAGGCGCGGGGAAGCGGAGGCCTTGCGGACAAGGCATTTGCCGGCTTGATGCTGTTGTGCGCTCTGAGCATCTTCGCCATTGTGCTGTTTATTTTGTGCGATTCTGATTGACCGGTCGAAGTTGAGCCTGGCGCAGTTCGGGTTCGGCTTCTTTGTGACGAGCTCGGCGTGGGACCCGGTCTCCGGAGACTTTGGCGCGTTGCCGTTTATCTTTGGCACGCTGGCGACGTCGCTGCTGGCGCTGGCGATGGCGGTGCCGCTGGCGCATTGGGGTCGCGATGTTTCTTAGCGAACTCTGCCCGGCCAGGCTGCGGGCTCCGATCTCGTTCCTGACCGAGCTTGCTGGCGGCGATTCCGAGCGTGGTGTATGGACTGTGGGCTGTCTTTGTGCTGGTGCCGCATGATGCGCGACCAGCTTGGGGCCGGTGCTGTACAAGTACCTGGGATGGACCGGATTTTTTGAGGGCTACAACTTCGGGGTGGGCCTGCTGACGGCGAGCATCATCCTGGCGATCATGATTCTGCCCATCATCTCTTCGATTACGCGTGACATTATGCTGGCGGTCCCGATCTCGCAGCGGGAGGCGGTGCTGGCGCTGGGGGCGACGCGCTGGGAGATGATCCGCACCGGGGTGCTGCGGAATGCGCGGATCGGGATTGTGGGCGCGGTGATCCTGGGCCTGGGACGCGCGCTGGGAGAGACCATGGCGGTGACCATGGTGATTGGCAACCATGCGGTGATCTCGAAGAGCCTGTTTTCGCCGGGATATACGCTGGCGAGCGTGATTGCGAATGAGTTTACCGAAGCCACCGGCGATATGTACCTGAGTGCGCTGATTGAGATCGGTCTGGCGCTGTTTATCGTGACGATTATTGTGAATGCGATTGCGCGCGCGCTGGTATGGGCAGTGACGCGCGGCGCGCCGGCGAGGGTCAACTAGATGAGCGCCGATCCTTTCCACACTCCGCCCCTGACAGGTGACACGCCGTCACGGCCGCCCGATCAACCATCAGACTCGGTGGAGGCGGCTGAACACGGTCCGGCGGCACCTGGTGAATCACATGGTGACCGGGCTGGCGGTGCTGAGCACGGTCCTGGTGATTGTGCCGCTGATGGCGATTCTGGTCTACCTGCTCTACATGGGAGCGAGTTCGCTGAATCTCGCGTTCTTCACCCAGATTCCTGCGCCGGTGGGCGAGCCGGGCGGCGGCATGGCCAATGCGATTGTGGGTTCGGGGATTGTGTTGGCGCTGGCCAGCTTGATGGGGATTCCAGTGGGAATTGCGGCGGGCGTTTATCTTGCGGAGTTTGGCCGGGGCAAGCCACTGGCGGGGGCGATCCGGTTTACGGCAGACGTGCTGAACGGAGTGCCGTCGATCGTGATGGGCCTCGCGATTTATTCGCTGATCGTGATGCGGCAGCACCACTTTTCCGCGTTTGCCGGTGGCGTCGCGCTGGCGATTATGATGGTGCCGACGATTACGCGGACGACCGAAGAGATGCTGGCGACAGTGCCGCATTCAATCCGCGAAGCGGCGCTGGGGCTGGGCGTGCCCAAGTGGCGGACGGTGCTGTCGGTGAGCCTGAAGACGGCGTCGCCCGGGATTATCACGGGCTGCATGCTGGCGTTTGCGCGGGTTGCGGGCGAGACGGCGCCGCTGCTGTTTACGGCATTCGGCAACTCAGTTCTGGAGTTTCAAGCTGAGCGAGCCGATTGCGGCGCTGCCGTTGCAGATTTACGTCTATGCCATGTCGCCGTACGATGAGTGGCACCGGCTGGCGTGGGCGGGCTCGCTGGTGCTGATTGTGATGATCATGGTGGCGGTGACGCTGGTGCGCATCTACGCGGCCCGCGGAGTGCTGAAAGGGGCAAGCTAAGTGGGAGTCGGGATCAATGTCGAGCACCTGAACGCGTGGTACGGGACGACGCACACGCTGCAGGACATCAACCTGAACATACCCGCGAACCATGCGACCGCGCTGATTGGGCCGTCGGGCTGCGGCAAGAGTACGTTTGTGCGCTGCCTGAACCGGATGCACGAGACCAACCCGATTGCGCGCGCGACCGGCGTGGTGAAGATGGGCGATCTGGACATCTACAAGGACGCGCAGCCAGTGCAGATCCGGCGGCGCGTGGGGATGGTGTTTCAGCGGCCGAACCCGTTTCCGACGATGTCGATCTACGACAATGTGGCCAGCGGGCTGAAGCTGAATGGCTTTCGCAACCGCGCGGTGCTGGACGAGACGGTGGAGCGGAGCCTGAAGTCGGCGGCGCTGTGGGAAGAGGTGAAGGACGACCTGAAGAAGAAGTCGGGCGCAAGCCTCTCCGGCGGGCAGCAGCAGAGGATGTGCATTGCGCGCGCGCTGGCGGTCGACCCGGAGGTACTGTTGATGGACGAGCCGGCGTCGGCGCTGGATCCCGGTCTCGACGTCGAAGATCGAGGACCTGATCTTCCAGTTGAAGAGCCAGTACACGATCGTGATTGTGACCCACAACATGCAGCAGGCGGCGCGCGTGGCGGAGAATACGGGATTCTTCCTGAACGGCAAGATGGTCGAGTTTGATTCCACCCACAAGATTTTTACCAACCCGAAGGACAAGCGGACGGAAGATTACATCACGGGGAGGTTCGGCTGAGAATGGCAACCCGCATCAAGTTTCAGCAGAACCTCGACGACTTGAAGGAACGCCTGCTGATTATGGCGGGGATGGCGGAACAGGCGATCCAGCGGTCCATTGAGGCTTATCGCACGCGCGACCTTTCGATCTGCGAGTTGGTGTTTCAATCGGAGCCGGTGATCAACCGGCTGGAACGCGAGATCGACCAGATGGCGCTGGACCTGCTGGCAATGGAACAGCCGATGGCGATCGACCTGCGCTTTATCCTGTCGGTGATTCGCATCAATGCGGACCTGGAGCGGGTGGGCGACCAGGCGGTGAACATTGCGGTGCGGGTGCGGGAGATGGGGGCGTTCGCCAACTTCGATCTGCCGGTGGATATTCCCAAGCTGGCGTCGCTGGCCTCGGCGATGGTGCGCAAGGCGCTGCAGGCGTTTATTGAGGCGGATGCAGAGATGGCGCAATCGGTGCTGAAGCTGGACGACCAGGTGGACGAGATGAACGACGCGGCGTTCTATTCGCTGAGCTCGCTGATCAAAGAGAAACCGGAACTGACGCCGCAAAGCCTGAACGCGCTGATCATCGCGCGGAACCTGGAGCGGGTGGGCGACCATGCCACCAATATTGCCGAGGATGTGATTTTCTGGGTGCGCGGCAAGGACGTGCGGCACCACAACGCGGCGGCGGTCTAAGCTCAGTTGCTAGTGGCTGGCGGCATGGTGGGTTTCCACCAGATGAGGCGTGGCAGGGTGGGGAAGTAAAGGGCGAGGCGAACCTCGCTGGGTGATTTGGACCGTGCCGGGGCGAGGATGCGGGCGTAGGTTTCGAGCTGTGGGGCGTAGGCGGCGCGCTGTTCGGCGAGAAACCCGTCGAGGCCGGTGGGGCTGTGCGTGGATGTCTTGTAGTCGATGATCCAGAGAGAATCCTCGCCCGGGGCGCGGGGTTCGGGGCCGGCCTGGAAGATGCGGTCGGCGCGGACTGAGGCGGGCCGGACGGCTGCTGGCTTGCGATGTCTTGAGATTGAGACCACACAGTGAGGGCGAATTCGCTGGCGGCGCCGGAGTGAGGTGCGAGCAGCCAGAGCCCGTCGGGGTCGCGCAGTACGTTTTCCAGGGCGGCGCGGGTTTCGCGGGTGAGGCGCGTGACGGTGGCGCGGGGAAGTCCGTCGGCGCGCAGGAGCGCGGCGATGCGCGGAGTCCATGCTGGAAGTTCGGCGAGCAGTCGGGTCGGGGATTCGCCGGCGGCGATGCGGCGGGCGAGGATCTCCAGCGAGGCGTGGACGGCGTTGCCGAAAGAGCGCGCGGCGAATGAGCCTTCGGGGCGAAGGAACAGCGCCTGGCTGGCAGTGGCGCTGTCGTAATCGCCGTGTGGGAGCCTGTGGTCGCGGGCCTCGACAAAGCGCGCGGTGGGATCGAAGGCGATGGGTAGGCGTTGGAGGGTCGGGCGTGGCCAGTCTCCCGCAGCGGCGAGGGCCAATGGCGGAGACTCGACCGGCGCGGCCGACTGTTTGAGAGCGTCATCAGCGGTTGGATGGAAGTGAGCTGCGGCGGCGGGCCATGCCGCACTCAAAAGGCTGAGTGTATTGCGATTGATTGTCGCCGCCGCGCGTAGTTTCGGGTGTGGCGAAGAGGTGGAGTTCTTCGCGGGCGCGGGTGCAGGCGACGTAAAAAAGGCGTCTTGCGCTCGGCCGCGTTGCGGGCGAATTCGACGCGGCCAAGCCACTTGTACAGAGTCTTGCGACTCCTCGCCCTTGTCCAGCGATAGGCGCGAGCATGACGTGGGCAGCGTCGTCCTCAAGGTCGTCGGGCGAGCCGACCTCTGCCCAGCGGAGCAGGCGGGCTTCGGTCGGTTCCGGGCATGCGTTCGAGCGCCGGGAATGAAGACGACGTCCCACTCCAGGCCCTTGGCTTTGTGGATGGTGAGGAGTTCAACGCAGGGGGTGCCGTGCGGGGATGGAGTTGGGTTCGGCGTAGAGTTTTTGCAGGCGCTCGTTGAGAAGCGTGGGGTCGATGCCGACTGCCGGAAGATTCCAGCGTGTCGAGCAGTTGGAAGAAGCGGCGGGCGTTGGTGAGTTCGGTGGCGCTGAGCCAGGCGTCTCCGCCGAGGGACCGCCACGCGCGCTCGACCAGTTGGGCGGTGGTGAGGCGCGCGCGCTGGGCAGCCGCGGCCTCGAGAACGTCCTGCACGCGAGCGAGGCGTTGGCAGGATTCGGCGGCGAAGCAGATGGCCGCGGTCGGCGATCAGGCGCAGGATGGAGTGGCGCTTGGTGGCGGGGTCGTCGGCGCCGGTGAGCGTGTGCAGGTCGGCGAGCGAGAGGCCGCACCATGGGGCGCGCAGAGCACGGCCAGCGCGGCGACACGGTCGGCGGGGTGAAGTATGGCGCGGGTGAGAGCGGTGAGGTCGAGGACCTCCTGGCGCTCGTTCAGCGGAGTGATTTCGACGGCGCGGTAAGGGATCTTGCCGAGCTTCTCACTCTCGAATTCGGCGACGATCTCGGCGAGATGACTGCGGCTGCGAACGAGGACGGCGAGGTTCCAGCGGCTTGGTGCGGCCGGCCGGGCAGCGGCTTGGCAAACCACTCTGCGCGATGCGGCGAATCTCGCGGGCGTCGCGCTGAGCCTGGTGGTGTCGAAGCTGGGCGACGTTGGAGAAAGCGCTCGGGGTTTCTGGTGCTGCGAGTTCGCCCGGGCCACGTATCGCAGTGGATGAGTATGCCAGACCAGGCCGCGCGCGTTCGGCGATGCGGGAAGCGTGGCGTCGGCGGGAGCATAGGGGAGCGCGTAGGGATCGGCGGAGACGGGCTGCGGGAAGATGAGGGCGAAGTCTTGGTTGAAGCGGGCGACGAGGTCGCCCTGCGAGCGGAAGTTGGCGGTGAGTTGAAGGCGGGTGAGAGGCAGTGTCGCCGAGGAGCCCGGTGCGAGTGGCGCGCATGAAGCGCTCGACGCGCGCCTGGCGGAAGAGATAGATGGACTGGCGCGGATCGCCGACGAGGAAGACGGTCTGCGAGTGGCCGTCCCAGGATTTGCGTGAGCATCTCGATGAGGTCGTACTGGCCGGTGGAGGTGTCCTGCATCTCGTCGACGAGCAGATGCTGGAGGCGCGCGCCGAGCGCAGCGGCGAGGTCGTCGGCGCCGGACTCTTCGTCCGAGGGCGTGGCGGGCGAGCAGGCTAAGCTCGGTGAAGTCGCACTGGCTGTGCTCGGCGAAGACGAACTGAAGTTCGACCAGGGCGCGGCTGAGGACGCGGAAGAGTGATTTGGCGACGGCCCACTGGTCGGCGGGATAGCGGGCAGGAGGAAGCCCGCGAACTGTGAGGAGCACTCTGCAGCAGATCGTCGTCGATGGCTCAGCTGATCGACGATGGCGCTTGAGCTGGGCGTTGGTGCCGCTTTTCATGCTCAAATTCGACATTGTGCGAAGTGAAGCTTTTGCGCCAGCCTTTGCCGCTCGGGTGAGCAGGATGTGGATAAGCGCGAGCCAGTGTTCGAGGTGAGCGGCGATGGCTTCCGGCGGCTGGTTGCGGCCGGCAGCAGACGGCGATGGGAGATGGGTCGCCGCGGTAGCCGTCGCACTCGCCGAGTTCGGCGGCGAGGTTGGCTGAGTTCGGCGAGCACATCCGAGGGAAAGACCTGTTCGAGCCGCGCGAGCTGGGAGCAGATGGCGTGATCGAGAGCGAGTTCAAGCTTCCGGGGCACAACATCGGCGTCCAGCTAATCGTCGTCGAGCTCGCGCTGCGGCGAAGGGGATCAGGCTGCCCCACTGATCGCGCAGGCTAAGCATGTTGGCGATCAGCGCCTCGCAGTCGGCGAGGTTGCCGTCGCGATGGAGCAGCAGGTTGCGCAGGGCGGCGTTGAAGTCCGCCTCATCGCTGCCAAGGAGCAGCAGGGTGCGGCGTGCGGCTTCGCGGTGGAGCGGAGCCGGCGTCGTCGGCGGGAGTCAGCCGGCCGCCGCTTCCGGAGAGCACGGGAAGCGTGCGCGCGATCTCCGCGCAGACGGAGTCGATGGTGCGGATGTTGAGGCGGTGAGGCTGATCGAGCAGCGCCAGCCGAGGCTGCCGGTCGCGTTCGAGGACGGCGAAGGCAAGCTCGCGGGTCTGGCGGTCGAAGCTGTTGGCGGCTGCCAGCGCATGAGTTCTGCGTGGGCTGCCTTCAAGTGCGCGAGCACGCGGTCGCGCATCTCGGCAGTGGCTTTGTGGGTGAAGGTGATGGCAAGGACCTGCTCGGGCTCGGTGACCGACTCGTCGGCGAGAAGCTTGAGGAAGCGCTGGATGAGCAGGCCGGTCTTGCCGGAACCGGCGGGCGCTTCGACGATGAAGGAGCGGCGGATGTCGAGGGCCTCGGCGCGAGCTGCGGCGTCGGGCGGCTGGGGCTCATTCGAGGGCCAGTCTGCAGAAGACAGGGGCGTGCCGGGCTCTGGAGCCGGTTCGAATCGAAGAGGGGAAGGAAGGGAAGGACCTTAGACAAACTCGTCCTCCTCCGTGCCGAACGCGTCGGCCTCGTCCTCGAATCTCCTCGAGCACGTCGGGATCGAGGGTCGTCGGGATTGAGACGGCAGAGCAGGCGCTGCTCGCAGTACTGGCATGTTTGCGGATAGTGCTTAGGGCGAGACGCTGGCGTTTCCTGCATGAAACTCCTCAGCGAGCGACGTGAGGACTGCGCGCCACTCCTCCACCTGTGCTGCGAGGCTGGACGCTTCAGTTTTGCGGCCTTGGGCAGGATGCCGCTCCGGCCGGCGCCTCCTGCTTCGTAGCCGGCAATGCCCATGAGATTGCCGGGGCGCACGCTGGCGAAGGCAACGGCGGCGAGGTCTTGGCTGCCCGCGACGACGCGTAAAGCGGAAGTTGAGGGGCATCTGGGCGCTGGGCCGAGCCAGTCTTTGGGCGCTGCGGCACCGGTTTTGTAATCGAGAATGATGTCGCCAGCGGGCTCGCCGTTGCTGAGATTGACATCCACGCGGTCGACGCGGATCGTCCAGGCGCAGCGGGCCGATGGTAACACCGCGGAGCTTCTCTTCGCGCAGCTTGACCTCGAAGGGCGTGCGGGTGCACTCGAATTCGAGCCAATCGAGCAGAATCCGCAGTAGTCTCTGGCGCTCCGCGTCGATGTAGGCGCTCGGCCATCCGGAGGCGGGATGCGCGTAGTCACCCGAGAAGGCGGGGTCGATGGAGCGATTGAGTTGGGCGGTGCGCTCGGCGGTATTCATGCCGCTGAGGCTGGCCTGAGTTTGCACCTCGCCCCAGAAATGATCCAGAACTGTCGTGGACCAGGTTGCCGCGTTCGCGGGCGTCAAGGCCAAGTTCGACGGTTCCGGGGGTGGTGGAGTACAGGCGCTTTTCGGCAAAGGCGCGAAACGCGCACGCGGCTTGGGACTGCAGGATAGCCGCGCCACCCTGGAGGGCGAAGTCTGGAGGAGGCGGAATGGGGTCGTCATCGGTAACCGTTTCGAGTACCACGGGGGTGGGGCGGGGTTCCGCGTGAGCGATATCGCCAGTGCTGTGGGGCTCGAGCGCCAGGGCGTCAAGGACCGGAGACGGGCGCTGCGGGCCGTCTGCGGTCTCGCACGCATAGCTGAAGATGACGATTGGAGCGCTGCGGGCGATGCGTTCCGTGATGCGGCGGGCGTGGGCTGTGTCGAAAGCTGGAGTTACCCCGGGCATGTCGAGGGCACGTTGCAGTTGCCAGGGGAGCAGGGGATTGGGCAATGGCCGGGTGGGCCAGGCCTGGTCGTTGGCATGGAGAAACCAGATGGCATCGAAAGCGGAGCCGGCGGACTCAAGCGGCCCCATGATCTGGATCGGCGCGTGGTGCGACTCAGGAGCAAACAGCGTTTCCTTGGCGATGCGCTCGAGTGCGGCGAGCAAATCCGCAAAGCGAACACGGACACCGTCGAAGTCAAGGGTCGCGAGTTCGTCGAGCGCGCCCTCCCACTTGCGCCGGGTCTGGAACTCGGTGCTGTCGAGCAGAGCCGGCGGAGCCCATCCGGCCGCTTCGAGCAGTTTGTGGATGGTTTCGGCCCATTCGGCGTGCGTGCGTTCGGCGGTAGCCATATCTCGCTGGCGGAAGAGCGGGCGCAGGGCGCGTAGATGGTTGAGCAGGACAGGAAGGTCTTGGCGGCGGCCGCGATGGAAGGCCAGATCTTGCAGGGCGTCGAGCGAAACTTGCGGTTGGAGGAGATTATGGTCGCGGAGGACGAATGCGTCGAACTCCGCGCGGGCCAGGAGTTCGGAAGGGTCGGCGGCGAAGTAGGGCGAGAGCAGCAGGGCGGAGACACGGTCGAGCGGCAGCGGTGAGGCAACCCAGCGCAGGAGATCGAGCGCCGCCGCGACCATGGGCGTGGAGGCAAGCGGGACGCCCAGGGAGAATTCGTACGGGCCGTAGCCGGCGGGCGCAGCGATGTCGTTGAGTTCGGGCGCGAGGACCAAGCGGAAGACGCGATCGATTTCCGCGCGGGCTGTTTCGATTGTGGGAACGATGACGGAGATCTGGGCGTCAGGCTGTTGCATGAGCTGCTTGCGCAGCCAAGTGGCACAAGCAGTCAGCTCGGCGGGTTCGTTGGGAGCGGCGGCGAGTTGCTTCGTTTCTATCGCTTGCGGCTCGGCTGTGATACGCGAGGCGCCTGAGGCGGCGAGGTTGAACGCTTCGACCGGCGTACCGGTGGCCGCGACGGCTTCGAGGAGGACGGTCTGCGCAGGCGTTTGGGAGTCGAAGCCGACCAGCAGCAGGCCTGCGGGAGGAGCGATGGTCCCGGTAGTGATGGCTGCGCGGAGGCGCTCGGAGAGTTCGGCTTGGGTGAGGCAGTCCGTGCGGGCGCAGAGGTGTTCAAACTTGCCGACCCATTCCTGGAAGGTTTCGGTGTCGGAGTTGCCGGCATAGCTGCGGAGCCGGTCGCGGCCGCGGTAGGCGTGCAGCAGGAGCCATGCGTCGGCGGCGGTCTGGGCGAGCGCGTCCACGGGGCGCAGGCTGGTTGTAGCGGCGTCCGCTGCGATGATTGCGCGCCAGAGGGTGTGTTCCTGAGTGGGGTTTAGCAGCAGGTCGGAGGCGTGGCCGCCGAGCAGCAGGCTGCGCCAGAGATCGCTGAGCCATGAATCCCAGGCCAGGATTGCCGGAGGCTGCCAGAAGGCTAGCCCCAGGGCGCGCTGCTGCAGATCGAAGTCACGGCGCAGGGTGCGAGCGGCACGCTGGTTGGCCGTGAGGACGGTCCAGCTGCGCATCAACGCCTGCTCAATTTGCGAAGGCAGCGCGACGGGTGACGGCATACGCCTTTTATACGCCTGGGGCGGCGGAAAAGCGGTGAGTTCGCGAGTCAACGAGTCAGCAAGTCAAAGCAAGCCGCGTCGGCCGGATGGCGAGGCGGCAGAGGCGTGGAGGGGTGGAGGGTTGGAATGGGCGTGGGCGGCGACGTATCATGGAGTCGGGGGGATGCCTTTGCGAACGACCTTGCGAATCGCGGTCTGGCTGGTGTTGATTCCGGTGTTGGTGACGGGTTGCAGGCAGTCGAATCGCGCTGCGGGCTCGTCCGGCGGTGCGGCGGCGGGTGTGCTGAAGACGTTTCCGATTCACGGAAAGGTTATCAGCGTCGATGCGGCGAAAGGGGCCATTCTGCTGGAGCATGGCGCCATCCCGGGCTTCATGGACGCAATGACGATGACGTACAAGCTGAAGGATCCGGGCATCGCGAGCGAACTGCATCCGGGCGACCTGATTACGGCGAAGTTGCTGGTGCGCCAGGTGGGGGATGACTTCCAGGACCCCGTGCTGGATGAGATCGTGGTAACGGCGCAGGCGAGGCCGGACTACAAGCCGGCCGTCCAGTATCACGTGCCAACCGCGGGCGATGCGGTGCCGGACTTCAAACTCGTGAACGAGGATGGGCGCACCATCCACATGGGGCAATTCAAGGGACGGGCGGTGCTGCTGACGTTTGTGTATACGCGCTGCCCGCTGCCGGACTACTGTCCGCGGATGAACCACAACTTCGCAGAGATCGACAAGGCGCTGCAGGCGGACCCGGCACTGTATGCGAAGACGCACCTGCTGACGATCAGCTTCGACCCCAAAGACGATACCCCAGCCGTGCTGAAGGGTTATGGGCAAGCGTACGCGGGTGCGGGGGCGAAGTTCGATCATTGGGAGTTTGCCGTACCGCCGGCGAGCGAGTTGGCGCCGCTGCTGGAGTTTTTCGACGTAGGCGTGACGCCGGGAGATGGAGGAACGCTGACCCACTCCTTGTCGACGGTGTTGATCGGACGGGACGGCAGGGTGGCTGCCTGGTATCCGACGAACGAGTGGACGCCGGCGGAGGTGTTGGTGGCGATGAAATCGGCTGCCACGGCATAGCGCCCCAGGGTACCCCCCCCGGGGGGGGTATATACCCCAGATTTCGTTGATGTGAAAAGAGTTGAGGTTGGGTAGATACTAATTGGTACATACTTTCCGGGCTTGGCGTCTGATTCCAAACGCCAAGCCAAGCGCCAAGCTGGCCGGACCGCCAGCATTCGATGTATATGCCAATTTCTATACTTTCGCGTTTGCGTTCCACCCAAATGCGGAGCCCGGCGCAATGGCCGGGCGGTCAAAATCTCAACTCCCTGTCCTTCAACATCGATTCCTTCTATTATAACAGACGGGAACAACTCATCTGCATTGGTTATCTGGCGTGCTTTGTGGTAGATATGCGATTTGGGGGCTTGACACGCTAATTTTGGCCGTTTTTGAAGATTAATCTCTGTAACTTGCTGTGGCAAGAGAGGATACAAATGGCGAAGTTGACGATCTGGGTCGGCGTGGTGCTGATTGGGCTGGGGGCCTGGGGTTTCTTCGGGACGGGCAGCGCGCACCCGACAGCGTTGATTCCGACTTGGTTTGGGTTGGCGCTGGCCGTGTCTGGGGCTCTGGCGATCTCACCCAATGAAGGCCGGCGGAAGCTGTGGATGCATGTTGCGGTAACGATTGGGCTATTGGGATTTCTGGGGGCGGGATCGCGGGCGGTGGTGGAGTTGGTGAAGGCGCATGGAGGACCGTTCTCGCGGGAGATGGCGGTCGCGACCATGGATCAGTTGGCGATGGCGGTAATCTGCCTGGGGTTTGTGGGGCTGTGCGTGCGGTCGTTTATCGCGGCGCGGCGGGGCGGGAAGCTGGAGGGGTAGCGCCCCACCCGGCGCGATGCGACTGAATGGGGCACCGGCAAGGCTCCTTCTCAGTCCTTTTCCTGGCTCACGGGGGTTTGAAGAGCGCGGATTGCGTCTCGGAGATGCTCCCGCGCCGTGTCGTCGAGCTCACTTTTCAGCGCGGTGTTGAGCGCACTGATGGCGTTGGGGGCGTGGAGGGTGCGCAGCGCATCTGCGGCTGCGATTCGAACTGTTGGATCAAGGTCGGCCAAGGCGGAGATCGCCAGGTTCTGCGCCTGCTCCTTCTGTCCGCGGTAACTGGCTGCGGCTGCCAATGCCTGTACACGAATGGCTGCGTCTTCGTTTGTCCCCTCGATCTGCTGAATGGAAGAGAAACAGCCGGGCAGCTCTTTGTTGGAGACGTAGCGGGCGGCGTCCAAGCGCGCTGTGGCGGGCACGTTGATGTCCTGGCAGAGGGTTTGCAACTGGTCCAGGGCGTGGGTTGAGCCCAGCCAGGTTGCCGCGCCGGCCAGGTTGACTTCGACCTGGGGATCGCGCTCATCGCTCAAGGCGCGCATAATCTGCGGCAGCGCCGGATGGTCGTCCATGGCGGCAAGCTGCGCGGCGGCCAGGCCAC
Organism: uncultured Acidobacteriaceae bacterium; assembly: GCA_963764735.1. Lineage (GTDB taxonomy): Bacteria > Acidobacteriota > Terriglobia > Terriglobales > Acidobacteriaceae > Edaphobacter. The sequence goes on along the minus strand of CAVXTS010000002.1, from coordinate 359,046 downwards.
GCACGTCTCCGCTCGGATCGCGCAGCGCCGCGATCAGGGCCGGTTCGGTTAGGGCAACGTTATGCCGCTGGAGTGCGTCCGCAAAGGTCTCCACCGGCGGAGGGGGCGTTCCTGCCAGCCATCGAGGCGCAAGCGGCGCCACCTGGGCTGGGGCGCTGGCACCAACCTCCGCGAGAAGAATTGCCGTAATAACCCCCAAAAGGCATAGTCGAGCGCTCTTTGCCGATCCGATCCCCATGCAGGTCGTTCCCTTCCTATCTTTTGTGAGACGAACGGCTTTCCGATTGGTATGCGACAGCGGCCCGCTGCTGGGAAGGACAGGCCAGCGGTCTGCGAGGCGGATAAAGGGTGCCTGTGAGCAGGGGCACAGCGTACACTTGCTGGGTATGGCTTCCTCGTTTGGATCGGCCGGCATGGGCGGTGGCATGGGTGGGCACGGCATGCGGTCGGCAGACCGGCCGAGCCGGGGAGCCGGGCGCGCCGCCAGCGCCGATATGACCGCCAGCCGACCCAAGCCCCCGCTGAAGAAGGTACTGCCCGAGGTATGGGCTCTGATACGGCCGCGCAAGTGGCTGATTGCGGGCAGCTTTGTGTTGATGGTGATTAACCGGGTAACGTCGTTTGTGCTACCGCTCTCGGTGCGGCCGCTGATCAACAAGGTGATGTCGGGCCCGCACGATATGCATCTGCTGCCGAGGATCATATGGGCGGTGGCGGTGGCGACGCTGGTGCAGGGCATTACCTCTTACTCGTTGACGCAACTGCTGTCGACCGAGGGGCAAAAGCTGATCTCGCAACTGCGGATGCAGGTGCAGTCGCATATTGGGCGGCTGCCGGTGTCGTTCTACGACGAGAACCGCACGGGCACGCTGGTGGCGCGCATCATGACCGATGTGGAAGGTGTGCGCAACCTGGTGGGGACAGGGTTGATTGATTTTGTCGGCGGAATCCTTTCGGCAGTGATTGCGTTCTCCTTCATGATCCGGATCAATGCGCGAATGACGTTGTTGACGTTCGGCATCATGGTGGTTTTCGGGGGGATTCTGCAAAAGGCGTTCAAGACCATTCGGCCGATCTTTCGCGAGCGCGCGAAGATCAATGCCGAGGTGACGGGACGGCTGACTGAGTCGCTGGGCGGCGTGCGCGTGGTGAAGGGCTACCACGCGGAGGAGAGCGAGGCGAGGGTCTTTGCGGCGGGTGTGAAGCGGCTGCTGGAAAACGTGATCAGCTCGCTGACGGCGCAGTCGCTGATGACGCTGTCGTCGACGATGGTGCTGGGAGTCGTGGGCGGGCTGGTTATGTACCTGGGCGCGCACGAGACTGCGGCGCACCGCCTGGACGCGGGCGGATATGTGCTGTTCACGATGCTGCTGGCGTACATGATTGCGCCGATTGCGCAGTTGGTGAATATCGGCACGCAGCTGACCGAGGCGACTGGCGGGGCTGGACCGGACGACCGAGATCCTGAATGAGCAGCGAGGAAGACTCAGAGCCGGCGCGGACGCAGGCGGCCGGGGCAAATTCGTGGGCGACGTGGCGTTCGAGAACGTGGAGTTTGAGTACGAGAAGGGCAAGCCGGTGCTGCATGGCATCAGTTTCGAGTCGAAGCCGGGGACGGTGACGGCGCTGGTGGGGTCGTCGGGGTCGGGCAAGTCGACGATCATCAGCCTGATCTGCGGTTTCCATACGGCGACGCAGGGCCGGATCCTGATGGATGGCGTGGACCTGGCGACGATGCAGCTGAGCAGCGTATCGCCAGCAGCTGGGCGTGGTGCTGCAGGAGACGTTCCTGTTCGATGGGACGATCCGGGAGAATGTGAAGTTCTCGCGGCCGAATGCGACCGATGAGCAGGTGATGGAGGCATGCCGGATTGCGCGGGTGGATGAGTTTGCGGAGAAGTTTCCCGAAGGCTACGAGACGATTGTGGGCGAGCGCGGGGTGAAGCTGTCCGGCGGGCAGCGGCAGCGGCTTTCGATTGCGCGAGCGATCCTGGCAGACCCGCGGATCCTGATTCTGGACGAGGCGACCAGCTCGCTGGACTCGGAGTCGGAGGCGATGATCCAGAACGGGCTGAGCTTCCTGATGAAGGGGCGGACGACGTTCGTGATTGCGCATCGGCTGTCGACGATTCGGCGCGCGGACCAGATATTGGTGATCGAGGGTGGGCTGATTGTGGAGCGCGGGACGCATGAGTCGCTGTACCGGCTGGGTGGACGGTACTACGACCTGTACACGCGACAGCATGGGCTGGAGACGAATTTGTTTCTGGCGCCGGGTGAGGGGGATAAGGTGGAAGAAGAGGAAGAGACGACGGCGGGGTAAAGCACGCTACTTGGGAAAAGGGTGAAGAGCTTCCTGTTGTTGCGAGAAAATCAAGCGCTCTTCCGACAGCAGTTCTTGAGGATCCGGAAGCCATTGGAGAGATCGAGGCGCTGATGGAGCGTTTCGGATTGGCTGCGGATGTGGTGGTTGAGAGGGTGGTCCTGGAGGCGGAAAGTTGGATGCCGATGGAGCCTCTTGGCATATCCGCCGGCAAAGAGAACATATCCGCCCACAAAGACGAACGACGGAGATTCTGAGCGAAGCCCAGAAAGACGCGGTCGGGGATTGCAAAGATTGTTAGCGCGGGCTTACAGCCCTTAGGCTCTCTTGAGCTACGAACCTAGGGCTTCGCCCTAGGCTAAGATAGAGCGCGCCGTTGGCGCTCAATACGAACCTAGGGCCTCGCCCTAGGCTAAAATAGAGCGCGCCGTTGGCGCTCAATACGAACCTAGGGCCTCGCCCTAGGCTAAGATAGAGCGCGCCGTTGGCGCTCAATACGAACCTAGGGCTTCGCCCTAGGCTAAAATAGAGCGCGCCGTTGGCGCTCAAGTAGTGGAGATTACGCCGAGCTGGGTTAGGAGGAAGGCGTAGTCGAAGGCGATTTCCTTGAGGTAGTCGTAACGGCCGGAGGCTCCGCCGTGGCCGGCGTCCATGTTGATGTGGAGGAGGAGCGGGGTGGAGTTGGTTTTGATAGTGCGGAGCTTGGCGACGTATTTGGCGGGCTCCCAGTACATGACCTGCGAGTCGTTGAGGCTGGTCTTGACGAGGATGGCGGGGATGGTGCTTTGCCGGAGAGCGACTCGAGGTTGTCGTAGGGTGAGTAGCTGAGCATGGTGGCGAAAGGCTTCGGGCTGGTTGGGGTTGCCCCACTCTTCGTACTCGGCGACGGTGAGGGGCAGGCTGGCGTCGAGCATGGTGTTCATGATGTCGACGAAGGGGACGTGGGAGAGGACGACGCGGAAGAGGTTGGGGCGCATGTTGGTGACGGCGCCCATGAGCAGGCCGCCGGCGCTGCCGCCTTCGATGGCGACGCGGGCGGGTCAGCCGAACGCTGTGCGGTGAGGGCTTCGGTGACGGCGATGAAGTCGGTGAAGGTGTTGCGCTTGAGCTGCATCTTGCCGGCGTCGTGCCAGGTGTCGCCGAGTTCGCCGCCGCCGCGGATGTGGGCGTAGGCCATGACGACGCCGCGGTCCAGCAGCGAGAGGCGTGTGGGCGAGAAGCCGACGGGCAATGGGTAGCCGTAGGAGCCGTAGCCGTAGACGTAGAGGGGATTGGTGGCGTCGCGGTGGAAGCAGTCGCGGCGGTAGACGATGGAGACAGGGACGGGAATTGTACTTTCCACCCTATCGGATGAACCCGGATAGGATGAGGTACCCGGGGCTTGATCGCCGACGGGGGCGTCGACCCAGATGCGTTCGGAGGCGTAGAGGGCGGAGTCGAAGCCGCCGGGGACTTCCTGCTGCTTGAGGAGCTTGGACTGGCCGATGGCGATGCCGGATGCGGCGGAATCGCGCGCGACGTTGTACTCGTAGACGGAGGGTGGCGAGACGAGAGACGGTAGCTGTAGCGGTAGACGTCCGCGGTGAAGATGCGGTTGACGTGCGGGGCGGCGGAGTAGGTGGGCTCGGGGAAGGTGATGGCGACGGGGGGTTCGAGGGTTGGAACCCAGGTCTGAGAAGCGGGATGCGAGGCACCCACGTTCCCAGGGGCGAAGCGGAGGACTTCGAGCGGTGGGCAGGCCGAGTTTGCGGCGCGTGGCTACGGCGAAGGTTTGGAAGAGGTCGAAGTCTTCGAGGGGATGGTCGGGGTCGAGGGCGACGAGTTCGGTCCAGTGGTCGCGATCGGGCGCGGCGACGCGGGCGGTGACGACGCGGAAGTTCTTGCCGGTGTCGTTGGTGCGGATGTAGAACGAGGCCATCCCGATGGTCAGGGTAGTATTCCTGCTCGTCGAGACGCGGGGCGAGGAATTGGAATTCGCCGGTGGGATTGGCGGCGGGGAGGAAGCGGTACTCGTTGGTGGTGTGGCTGGCGGCTTCGATCATCAGGTACTGGCCGTCGCGGGTGCGGCCGACGCCGACGTTGAAGCGCTCATCGGGCTCGTGGAGGACGATTGCGTCTTCGCCGGTGGGAGTGCCGACGGTGTGGCGGAAGATATGGTCCTGGCGCTTGGTGATCTCGTCCTCAGTGGAGTAGAAGAGGGTGCGGGAATCGGCCGCCCAGGCGAGTGAGCCAACGCGCTCGGCGGTGTCGGGCAGGTCCTTCATCGCGCGCAGGTCGCGGATATGGAGCGTGTACTGGCGGAAGCCGGTGGAGTCGGTGGAGTAGGCGAGCAGGTTGCCGTCGGGGCTGATGGCCATGCCGCCGAGCGCCATGAAGGGCTTGCCCTCGGCCAGGATGTTGACATCGAGGATGACCTGTTCGGGCTGGGTGGGGTCGAAGGGCGAATTGGGGTCGGGGTTGGCCGCAGCGCGGCGGCCGTGGATGGGATATTGGCTGCCCTCGACGGTGCGGGTGGAGTAGAACCAGTCGCCCAGGCGGTAGGGCACGGACTCGTCCGTCTCCTTGATGTGGGAGAGCATCTCGTCGTAGAGCTTGGCCTGCAACTCGGCGGTGGGGGCCATCACCGCGGCGGTGTAGGCATTCTCGGCATTGAGATAGGCGAGGAGTTCGGGGGATTCCTTGTCGCGCATCCAGCGGTAGTCGTCGTGGAGGGTGACGCCGTGGAGCGTGGTGGGCGTGGGGTCGCGGCGGGCTGCCGGCGGCTTTGCCGGGGAGGTGGATTCGATAGTAGCGAAAGGATGAGACATTCCTGGGTGGGACTCCTGAATGCTTTTCGGCTGATTCCTGTTGAGTTATATGGATCGGTTCGAAGACGGTGGAAAGGATATTGCCACTTGTTAGTTTATAGGCATAGGATAACGCTCCAAGTAAGGGAGCGCAGGCGGAGGGTGGCAACCCAGGCAAGTTGTCCTGTGATCCAAAACGGCAGGATGATGTTTGACATGTATCATTTCCGGCCGGCCGCTAGGACAGGTCCGGTGAGTCTGAATGCGGCGCAGCCTGGAAAAGACCGATTGAGGAGGCTCACTTATGTACAGGAATCGCGTATGGATTGCGGTGGTTGCAGCTGGGGTTGCGCTGCTGCCGCCGGCGCTGGTCGCGCAGTCCCAGGTGGACGCTAACGGCAATCCGGTGGGTATGCCGTATCCCCAGTCGCCCCAGGGCCTGAATCAGGCGAATGGCCAGTCCGGCAGCTCGACGCCGGTCACTGGAGCGCAAACGCCGGCTGCCAACTCGATGCGGGACTCGCTGGGCGCGCCTGGATTTACCGGCCAGCAGATGCTGGATCAGGCAGTTTCTGCGCAATGTGGTGCAGGGCGGCATTGCGGATGTAAGCTGGGGACGCTGGCTGAGCAGAAAGGTGGACCGGGCGTGAAGGACCTGGCCCAGAAGATGGTCGACGACCACACAACGATGAATAAGGACATGGCAGAGGTTGCGGACTCGCTGGGGGTGATGCTCCCGAAGAAGATGAATAAGGAGGACCAGGCGGAGTACGAGAAGCTTAACGGCCTTTCCGGCAAGGACTTTGACACGGAATACCTCACTTACATTGTGAAGGCGCATTGGCAGAACCTCCACGCCTACTACATGGAAGCCTCGGTGGCGGCCGACACCAATTTGCAAACGGAAGTGGTGAAGGGGATGTTTACCATGCATCAGCACCTAGGGTTGATCAACAAGACGGCTCAGGACGAGGGGATTACGCTGCCGCCGCGTCCACCGCGTCCAGGCCAGCCAGCAGTAAAGACGACTGCGCAGAAATAGGAAAGGCATTGTGTGATGAACAGAGGGCCTTCGGGCCCTCTGAGGGTGATGAAAAAGGCGGCTCAGCGCAGGAAAGCAGACCTCAGGGGGCTAAAGCCCGGCTGATTCTGTGGCTCTTATGGCACGGATAAATCCGTGCCCTTAACGAAAAAGCGCATTTGTCAACATTCTCAGAGGGCCTTCGGGCCAGAGGGCCTTCGGGCCCTCTTTTCGTTGTCCGCGACAGGAACTGGTCTGAGCGCTGACGCGTAGAATGATTCGTGATGCTTCGGATCGTTCGCTGGGTGATGTTCGTTTTGGTGCTGGCCTTAGTTGGGCCGGCGATGCGTGGGGAGACGGTAGCGGGGCTGCCGGCGCCGACGGGCTACGTCAATGATTTTGCGGGGGTGCTGACGCCGGAGACACGGCAAAGCCTGGAAGACCTGTGTACGCAGGTGGACCAGCAGGCGCATGCGCAGATCGCGGTGGTGACGGTCAAGTCGATCGACGCCGATAAGTCGGGAGAGGTCCCGACGATTGAGGAATTTGCGACCGCGCTGGAAGACAAGTGGAAGGTGGGGCAGAAAGGCACCGACCGTGGCGTTCTGATGATCTTTGTGATGAAGCCTCCGCCGGTTCACGGTCGCATTGAAGTTGGCTACGGGCTGGAAGGGATACTGCACGACGGCAAGGTAGGAGACATCGGCCGGGCGATGAAGCCGATCCTGGTCAGCGGCGACATCAACCAGGGGGTATCCCTGGGCGTACATCGAGATCGCGCAGGATATCGCCAGCGGACGCGGGGGTGAGTCTGGGGCAGGAAGCCGGTGGAGAGCCGATGCCGCAGTCCTCCGGTGAGCAGTCAGCCTGCAGGGGAGCCTGCGTTCCGGCGATCGTGTTCGGGCGGGATCGTGCTGGTGGTGATTGCGATCCTGATCGCTACCGGCCACATCGGGCTGCTGTTCTTCTTGCTGTTCAACCTGCTTGGCGGCGGCGGCCGGGGTGGCGGAGGGTTTGGCGGAGGTGAGCGATGAAGGCGGCGGCGGTTTTGGCGGTTTTGGCGGAGGAGGCTCCGGCGGCGGGGGCGCGAGATTTCTGAGAAGATAGTTGCAGGGTTGTGAGGGATCAGGAGTTAGTGAGCGAGCGATCAGAATACGGAACGGAAAGGGAGGGACTATGAAAGCTTTGTGGGTTGTGCTGGGCGTGCTGGGGTTGATTGTGCTGGTGGCGTTGTTCAGCGTCGGCAGCTATGTACAGCGCGAAGAACCAGATGGTGCAGAAGAGTGCGGACGTGGATGCGGCGTTCTCCAACATCGACGTGGACCTGCAGCGGCGGGCCGACCTGATCCCGAACCTGGTGGCATCGGTGAAGGGCTATGCGAATGTTGAGGAGACGGTCCTGACTAACATTGCGAATGCGCGTGCAGGGCTGATGACGGCGCAGACGCCCGATGAGAAGCTTGCGGCCAACGACCGGCTGAGCGTGGCGCTGCTGCCGCTGATGCGGATGCAGGAGAACTATCCGCAGTTGAAGAGCAACGACCAGTTCATGCGGCTGGAAGACGAACTGGCGGGAACGGAGAACCGGATCGCGGTGGCGCGGCAGCGCTACAACGCGGCGATCAAGGACTACAACGTGTTTATCGAGCAGTTCCCCAACAGCATCTGGGCGGGAACTTCGCGGGCTTCCATCCGAAGACGGAGTACTATACGGCCGATGCGAGTTCGAAGGAAGCGCCGAAGGTGGATTTCTCGACTCCTGCGGCTCCGAGCAACTCGACTCCCAACAGGTAGACTGGACGTGAAACGGCCGCCGAATCGATCGGCGGCCGTTTTGTTTCGACGCGGAGACGCAGGAACAGGTGGCGGCCTCGCTATGGCCGGGCACGGAGACGGCTTACTTGAAGGCGCTGATGGCGCTGGCCTCGTTGTCCCAGATGTCGAAGACGGTATAGAGCTTGGTGATCTGGAGCAGGTCGTGGACCTTCTTGGTGAGGTTGAGCAGCTTGAGCTCGCCGCCCGCGTTCTTGACCGAGGTGAAGGCGCTGACCAGTTCGCCGATGCCGGAGCTGTCGATGTAGCTGATGTCGCCGAGGTTCAGCAGAATCTTCTTCGATCCCTTGGCGAGCACGTCGTGGACCGCATCGCGCAGCGTGACGCTGCCTTCCCCCAGGGTGATGCGGCCACTGAGGTCGAGGATCGTGACTCCATCCACCTGGCGGGTTGCGACTTTCATGCTCATTCGGTATGTCTCCTTAGGGCTTAAGCGGCCGGCTGGGCCGGTGCTCGATGTTTGATAAGAGTAAGTTCGGTGCCCGGATGCAACTGGCGAAAGTGTACCTCATCCATGAAAGCCCTGATGAGGAAGATGCCCCGGCCGGAGCCGCGCAGGATGTTTTCCGGGGCGAGCGGGTCAGGGAGGTCGCCGGGGTCGAAGCCGGTTCCCTGGTCTGCTGATGCGCGACACCAGGGCGTCGGAATTGGTTTCGAAGGAGGCGGTGATCTGCTTGGCGGGGTTGTAGGCGTTGCCATGCAGGACGGCATTGATCGGCGGCCTCGCGCACCGCCATGGCGATATTGGGGACGGTGTCTTCGTCGAATCCGGCGCGCACTGCGAACTCCTGCGCGGTGTGCTCGATGGTGTCGACGCTCTCCAGAGAGGAGGTGAGCGTCAGGGAGACACGGCTTGTGGTGGAATCAGGCAATCTGGTCCCTTAGTCGATACCGACCGGCACGGCAGCCGGACTGAGTCAATGTTGGCAGTGTGCTTGGGGATTCCGCGAATGTCAAGGTTTTGGGCGGTTACCGCATCTCCATTGAGTATCGATGTGGGTGACGGCCTGGTGCAAATCGTCGGTTGGGCAGCGGCCGTGCGTCCGGCTGGGTTAGGATGCGGGTAAGGAGTAATGCCCGCGCGAACGGCGGATGATCGGCACGGAATGACCAAACATGCGAACCAGATGACGAGTGTTTCCGCGCTGATGGGCGCGACGGTCGCGGATGCGAGCGGGCGGACGCTGGGACATGTGCGCGAGTTTGCGGTGAGCCCGCCGGTGGATGCGAACCATGTGCAGGGGCTGGTGCTGAGGCGGGCTGGCGCGGGGCGCAGCGAACGGATGGCGCTGGCCGCGGTGGGCGACCTGGAGTTGACCGCGGCCGGCGGGCCTGCGCATGCGCGGGGAAGCGACGCCCACGCCGATGCCGGAGGAAGATTCGTATCTGCTGCTGGAGCGCGACCTGCTGGACCAGCAGATCATCGACGTGCATGGGCACAAGGTGGTGCGGGTGAACGACGTGGACCTGGTGTGGGAGGCGGTCGGCGACGGCGCAGCCGATGGAACAGTCTGCAGCGCGCGGGAGTTGAAGGCGGGGTGCACGCTGTCGCTGCGCATTGCCGAGGTAGAGGTGGGGACGCGGGGCGCGGTGCGCCGGCTGCTGAAGGGGCTCCCTGTCGCGACCGTGGACCGGATTTCAGCGCGGTTCCGGACCAGCGTAATTCCGTGGGACTTTGTCGACCTGATCGATCGCGATCCGGCGCGCCGGGTGCGGCTGAAGATCGAGCAGGACCGGCTGGAGAAGATGCATCCCTCGGACCTGGCCGACATTCTGGAGGATCTGGCGCCGGCGGAGCGGCAGGCGCTGTTCAAGTCGCTGGACGAAGACGTCGCGGCGGAGGCGCTGGAAGAGATTGAGCCGAGGATGCAGAAGTCGCTGACCGAGTCACTGGACTCGGAGCGCATCGCGGGAATTGTGGAGGAGATGGATCCGGCGGCGGCGGCGGATTTCCTGGCCGAACTGCCGGACGAGCGGTCGGAGGCGATTCTGGAGGAGATGGACCCGGAAGAGCGTCAGGACGTGGAGGACCTGCTGGAGTTCTCTGGCGACTCGGCTGCCGGGGAGATGACCAGGGACTACATCTCGCTGGGTCAGGGCGCGCAGGTGAAGGATGCCGTGGCGGCGCTGCGCGACTTTGAGGGCGATCTGGAGACGCTGACCCACGTCTTTCTGCTGGACGAGCAGGAGGTGCTGCATGGAGTGGTGCCGCTGGTGAAGGTGCTGCTGGCGCCGCGCGGATATGGAACTGGCGATGCTGGCGGACGACCACATTGTCTCCTGCGACATTCATGACAACGGGAAGAAGGTGGCGGAGTTGTTCGACAAGTACAACCTGCGCGCTCTGCCGGTGGTGGACGACGGAAAAGAAGCTGGCCGGCGTGATCTACGCGGAGCAGGTGATCGCGCAGTTGCGGACGAATCATTTGAGATGAGGGGCGAAGATTCCAGCTTGGCGATGAAACCGGAGCGCAGGCACGCCAAGGGCGCCTTCTGTGCGCCTATCCCCGCGACGATTCGGGAAATGCGAGACCGCTGAAGATTGTCTATGCAGCCGGGCTGTCGCCGAACGACTCGTCGCTGTACCGGCTGTGGGCGCTGGAACGGCTTGGGCATCGGGTGGTGCCGCTGAATGCGCTTCGACTATCTGCCGAAGAATCGCATTGGTGGAAAAGATTGCCTACCGGCTGGCGGCGGGGCCGGGAGTCCAGCGGCTGAACCGAGACCTGCTGCGAGTGGCGGAGCGGGAGAAGCCCGACCTGGTGTGGACGGACAAGCTGCTGGGGATGCAGCCGAAGACGCTGGACCGGTTGCGCGCGATGGGAATTGCGACGGTCAGCTACATGATCGACAACCCGTTCGGCACGCGCCAGGACCCAGGCTGGCGGCTGTATATGAAGGACATTCCCCACTACGATCTGCACGTGGTGCAGCGTGACGCGAATATTGCGACTACCAGGCGCGGGGCGCGCGCGACGTGATCAAGATCCAGACCGCGTATGAGCCGACCCTTCATTTTCCGCCGCCTGCGGGATGGAGCGATGCCGACCGGGACCGCGAGGTGTCGTTCATTGGCACGCCGTACGACCGGCGCGGCGAGTTCCTGACGCGGCTGTGGAAGGAGTTTGGCGTCGCCGGTGACGGTGTCGGGCGGGCTGGTGTGGAAGCGGCATCTGTCCGCCGAGGCGGTGGCGGGGATCTACCGGGGAAATGGGGAACTGTTTCGCGACGCGTATCGCGAGGGAATCTGGAAGTCGAAGATCAACCTGAGCTTTCTGACCCATTCAAATCAGGACGAATTTGCGCACAAGAGCTTCGAGATTGCGGCGTGCGAAGGCTTTCTGCTGGCGGAGCGGTCGGAGGGACACCTGCAGCGGTTCATCGAGGACGAGGAAGCGGTGTTCTTTTCGACCATCGAGGAGTGCGTCGAGAAGATCCGGCGCTATCTGCCGGACGAGGCAGCGAGAAGCCGGATTGCCGCCGCGGGCCGGGCAGCGGGCAGAGCGCTGCGGATATCACAACGACCGCCAAGTCGGGCTGATTATGGAGCGGGCGCTGGAGATTCTTCCCAAGGTAAAGGCCGCCGCAGGCTAATGCGGAAGCGTACCTTCTTCGTGCTGCGGAAGGGCCCGTCCAAGCATCACAATTTACATTGAATAGAGAGACTTCGAGGACGTTGGACAAGGCCGGCGATGGGATACTGGCTGAGGGGAATGTTTGCCGACGATGGAGAGAATCGATCTGGGGACGACGGGAAAACGACGACTCGCCTGGGCTTCGGCTGCTCCAGCCTGATGGGCGCGCTGGGCCGCAAGGAATCCCTGGCGATGCTCGAGGCTGCGTTCGACGCCGGCATTCGCCACTTCGACGTTGCACCCATGTACGGATTCGGCCAGGCGGAGAGTTGCCTGGGGCAGTTCCTCGGACGGCATCGCGCGGAAGTGACGGTGACGACGAAGTACGGGATTCCGCCAGCGAAGAATCAAGGATGGATTGCGGCAGCTCGGGCGGCATCTCGGCCGGTCATCAAGGCGATCCCGGGACTGAAGCGAGGGTTGAAGACTGTGGCGGAGCAAGGTGGCGGAGCCGGCAGGAAAAGCGAACTTCACGGCGACGGAGGCGCAGCAATCGCTGGAGCGGAGCCTGCGCGAGTTGCGAACGGACCGCATCGACGTGTGGCTGCTGCACGAGGCCACGCGTGGATGATCTGCACGATGTTGCATTGCTGCGCCTGCTGTGGGACGCGGTCGCAACGGGTAAGATCGGAACCTTCGGAGTGGGCAGCGAACGGAAGAGGGTTGAAGCGTTGCTGGCCGCGAGTCCGGAGTATTGCCCCACGGTGCAGTTCGAATGGTCGGTGCTGGACGCTCCGGTGCGCGCAATGCAGAAGCTTCCGCATCCATCATCGCGCGCTGACGGAGAACGTTGGCGGGTTGCAGGTTCAACTGGCCCGGGAGAAAAAGCGGTGTGCGGAATGGTCGGACGAAGTTGGGCGCCGACCTGGCCGATCGTGGCGTGCTGGCGGCGTTGATGCTGAAGGCGGCGCTCGATGAGAATCCGGAGAGCGTGATTTTGTTTTCGTCGAAGCGGGCGGAGCATATCCGGCACAATGTGGAAGTGGCCGGGGACGCTGCCCTGGAAGCCCCGGCGCGCCGGCTCTATGCGCTGGTGCAGCGCGAGATCGCCGTGCCGAGCGGCCGAAAGCGCAGGTGGCCGGATGAAGTCGTTGTGGCGGCAGTGGCGGGTTCGGATCATTCTGTTCCTGGCAGTGCTGGGGCCGGGATTTATCACGGCCAATGTGGACAACGATACGGGCGGCATCCTCACCTACTCGCAGGCGGGCGCGCAGTTCGGGTTACACGCTGCTGTGGACGATCCTGCCGATGACGCTGGCGCTGATTGTGGTGCAGGAGATGTGCGCGCGCATGGGAGTGGTGACGGGCAAAGGACTGAGCGACCTGATCCGCGAAGAGTTCGGGCTGCGCATGACGTTCGTGATGATGATCCTGCTGGTGATTGTGAACTACGGCAACGTGGTTGTCGGAGTTTTCAGGCATCGCGGGATCGATGCAGCTGTTTCACGTCAGCAAGTACCTGAGCGTGCCGATCTGCGCGGCGGCTGGTGTGGCTGCTGGTGGTGAAGGGCGACTACAAGAGCGTGGAGAAGGTGTTTCTGGTGGCCAGCGTGTTTTACCTCGCCTACATCGCGGCGGGCGTGGTGAGCCATCCCGGACTGGCACGAGGCGCTGAAGGAGACCATTACGCTGCCGCCGCGCTGCGTGTGGAGCGACAAGAGCTACATTTATCATGACCATCGGCGTGATCGGAACGACGATTGCGCCGTGGATGCAGTTCTACCTGCAGTCGTCGGTGGTAGAAAAGGGAATTACGATACGAGCAGTACAAGGCGTCGCGGCTGGACGTGATTGTGGGCTGCTTCTTCACCGACATTGTGGCGTGGTTCATCATTGTGGCCTGCGCGGCGACGCTGTACATGCACGGGATGCGCGACATCGGAGTTCGCCTCGGATGCGGCGGGCGCGATGAAGCCGCTGGCGGGGGACTTCGCCTTCATCCTGTTTGCGGCGGGCCTGTTCAATGCGTCGGTGTTCTCGGCGTCGATTCTGCCGCTGTCGACCGCGTACACGGTGTGCGAGGGGATGGGCTTTGAGAGCGGGGTGGACAAGAGCCTGAAGGAGGCGCCGTTCTTCTACTGGTTCTACACGGCGCTGATTGTGCTGGGCGCGGGCGTGGTGCTGTGGCCCAACTTTCCGCTGGTGCAAGGTGATCATCCTGTCGCAGGTGCTGAATGGCGTGCTGCTGCCGGTGATCATGATCTTCATGCTGAAGCTGATCAACAAGCATGAGCTGATGGGGGCAGCACACCAATTCGCGCTGGTTCAACGTGGTGGCCTGGGTGACGGCGGTGATCGTGATCGTGCTGTCGCTGGTGATGATGTGGAACCAGGCGACGGGCGGCTAGGAAGAATGCCGAGGGTCAATGGCGCGCCGAAAGACAACTACGGAGATTCTGGACGTTCGTCCAGAATGACGACTTGAAGGACGGAGATTCCGGGATGACAACTCAAAATCTGCGTGAAGGAGTGCGCTAGAGGAGCTTGCCTTCGGAGAGATCGCGGATGAGGCCGAAGTCGGCGGCGAGGAAGTCGTAGGTGGGCAGCGCGGTGAGGGGAGACCAGCGGATTTCGTTGAAGATGCGGTTGTTCAGTTCGCCGGAGAAGTCGCGGACGGTGAAGAACTGAAGGTCGATGGCGCCGCCGTTGCGATAGCGGTGACGCAACTGGGCGATGCGGGGACCGATGACGGCGGCGATGCCAAGTTCCTCGTCCAGTTCGCGGGTGAGTGCCTGTTCGGCGGTCTCGCCGGGCTCGATCTTTCCGCCGGGGAACTCCCACTTGAGGCTCATGGGCTGGTCCGGCCGGCGCTGGCAAACCAGGACTTCGGTGCCGCCGCCAGTTTCCAGCGGGGCCTGGCGCAGAATGAGGGCGACAACGACCAGCCGCAGAGGTTTGCTGTTGGAGTTGGCGTTTCCGTCCAGTCTGCGAATGGGATCCTTCACTCGGGCCTTGTTTCTCCGGCAATGTGTCTTCGGCGTCGGTACACGTTCAACCTCTATAGCTTAGACGAGCAGGCAGCGGCTTGGCACGCTCTCGCGAGGGCTGCCGGTCAGGACGGGCGCCGGGCGGCGACGGAGGGGACGCCCATGCCGCTGAGCTTGGTGCGGGCCTGGGCGGCCTCGGGCGAGTTGGGGAAGCGCTGGATGAGCGCGCGCAGTTCGTCGATGCCGGCCTCGCGCTGCCTGAGCGCGAGCAGGGCTGAGCCCTTGTGCAGGTGAGAGACCGGGATCTTGGGATTCGCGGGGTACTGGTCGATGACATGATCGTAGTTCTTGATGGCCGCGGCGAACTTGCCGGAGCGGTAGTCAATCTCGCCCAGGTAGTAATACGCGTTGCCGGCGAGTGAGTCGTCGGGGTAGCTCTGGATCACCTGGTGAACTCGTTGGTGGCCAGCGTGTTTCTGGCGGCCATGTAGTCGCTTAAGGGCTGCTCCATACAAGTCGGCTACGGGGGGAGCGTTGGCTCCAGCAGGCTGCGTTGGCGCCTGCGGGGTGGAGTTGGCGTAGGGGCCCTGGGTTGCGGGAAAGGGCACGTCCGCCGGAGGGTTTGCCGGGATTATCGGGAGATGCTGGAGGCCTGCATGGGCGGCAGACTGGAGCCGGCAGGCGGCGCTGCTGCACTGGCGTCGGCAGGGGCACCTGTTCCGGAAGCGCCGTTAGCGGGGCTGGCGGGGTTCGGAGGAGTCATGTTCTGCAGCGCGGCGTTGATGGACTGCTGCTGGCTCTGGACGGACTGCAAGCGCCTTCTCCATTGTGTTCAGCCGGGCCTTGACCTCGTCGACCGAGTCGCTGAGCGCCTGTACCTGGCCGGAGACCTGGTCGACCTTGCCGCTGGCGGCTTCCTGCTGGCTGGCGAGGTTCTTCTGCAGGGCTTCGATCGAGAGCGACATCTTGTTGACGGAGTCGGCAGCTTCTGCACCAGATTTGTGAGGACGCCCATGCGCTCGTCGTTGGACTGCTGCAGGTGGGCGACGGCGGCCTGCAGATCCTGAACCTCGGTCTGGAGCTGGACCATGTCCTTGTTGACGGCGAAGGCTGGGGTGGCGGCCAGGGCGAGCCCGAACAGGCCGCAGGCGAATCGGGTGTGCTTAAAGGCGCGGTGGTTGATCATACGTTTCGTACCTCAGGGGAGAGTGTTCCCGACGAGTTGAAGAGCGAACGCCGGGCATCGCTGCCCGGCGTCCTGGTTAGCGGTCGAGCGAGAACTGGGCGCGGCGATTCTGCTGCCAGCAGGACTCGGTGTCTTCGGTGCAGAATTGCTTTTCCTTGCCGTAGCTGACGACGCGGATGCGGTTGGCCGCAACTCCGGCTTTGACCAGCGCGGTCTTGGCGGCGTTGGCGCGGTTCTCGCCCAGGGCCAGATTGTATTCCGCGGAGCCGCGGTCGTCGCAGTAGCCGCCGATGACGATGCGGATGTCGGGGTGGGAGACGAGGTAGGCCGCGGCCTTGGTTGCGGAGGCTTCGCCCTCGGGACGCAGCGTCGTAGCTGTCGTAGTCAAAGAAGATGTCCGCGACGTTCTGGTGGAAGACCTCCTCGGAGCCCATGTTGGCGGTTTCGCCGCCCGATCTCCGCGGGGGCCGTGGGCGCGACGGGAACGCGGACGGTGACGCGGACGTTGGCTTCGGTGGTGCCGCCGTCGCCCTTGGCAACCAGGTGGAAGTTGGTGGAGTTGGACGGCGAGACGGTCTGGGTGCCGTTGACGTTGACCGGGCCGATGCCGTCAATGGAGACCGAGGTGGCATTGGTGGTGCGCCAGTTGAGGACCACGGACTGGCCAAGATCGATGGCGAGCGGATCGGCGGTGAGGGTCGCGGTGGGCGCGGGGGTGGGCGCCTCGGCTGTGGGCCCGAGGCTGGCAGGATTCACGGGATTCGTCTTCTTGTGGCAACCGGTGATGGCAGCGAGGCCGACCGCAAGGCAGAGCGCGGCACGAACCGACCTGGTCCGAAAAGATTGAAGCTGAATTGATGGTGTCATTCCTCTTTGTGTCATCGTTTCTCTCCTGCATTGCCAAGTTCCATGTTATTCCCGAAAACAAGCGTCAGCGGCCGGGAGGTTCCGTGCGAGGTACCAGTGCCGGGAAAGTCGGTGGCCTATTTCCAGCTCCAGTTCGGCATGTCGGCGCCGGGGCCGGTAAGCGGGCGGCGCTGGGTGCCGTCCGCGAGCATGGTCCAAATGCGTGTGTGGTCGGCGCGGCCGTCGGCGGAGTTGGCGTAGACGATGTGGCGGCCGTCAGGCGACCAGGAAGGGAAGTCGCAGCGTCCGCCATCGTGGGTGAGCTGCCACCACTTCTTGGTGGCGACCTCCATGACGTAGATGTCCTGACCGCCGGGAGCGCCGGGGCCGTACTTGCGGTCCCAGGCGAAGGCGATCATCTGCCCGTTGGGCGACCAGGAGGGCGAGGAGGCGTAGCCGCCGTCGGTCATCTGCTGCACGCGGAGCCGTCGGAGTTCATGATGTAGAGCTGGGGCAGGCCGGTGCGGCCGCTGATGAAGGCGATCTGGGCACCGGTCTTGGGGTTGTAGGTGGGCGATACGTTGCCGCCGCGTGAAGTTGGTGATGCGGCGGCGCGAGATTGCCGTTGGCGTCGGCGATCCAGATGTCGAAGTTGCCGCTGGGCGCGGCGGCGTAGGCGATTTCGTTGCCGCTGGGCGACCAGGCGGGCGATTCGGCGCTGGTCGCCGCCGCTGGGGAAGTTGACGTAGCGGCCGAGCAGGAGCGAGTACATCTTGATCTGGAAGCCGTACTTGCCGAGCGAGGCGAAGGCGAGGCGGGAGTTGTCGGGCGAGATGCGCGGGCGAGATGGAGATGGTGCCGAGATGGGTGATCGGGTGCTGGTTGGCGCCGTCGTAGTCCATCTCCCAGATCTCTTTGACTGGATTGGTGCCTTCGCCTGACATCTTGACGTAGTAGATCTTGGTCTCGGCGATGCCGGGTATGCCGCCGCCGAGGCGCAGGATGATCTCATCGGCGAAGCGGTGGGCGATCTGGCGGGCGGAGTCGTCGGTGGGGTCCTCGCTGTACTGCTTGGCGATTACCTGCGGGTACTGGAGATTCTTGGTGTCGAAGAGATAGCCGTTGACGACCAGCTTGCCGCCGACCACGCCGAGCGAGCCGAAGGCAACGAAGGCGGCGCTGGCGGGCGCGTTGGAGTAGCTCTGCAACTGCATCTCGGAGGGCGCGCCGGGCGAGCCGGGCGGCATCAGGCTCTTGGAGACGATGTCGAAGATGCCGGCGGTGGCGAGGTCGGCGTAGAGAGTGGTGTCGAAGGTCTGTCTTGAAGGCGGCGGTCTGCGGGTCGGCGGCGAGCGGCTTGAAGTCGGCGACGGCGAGGCGGATGGTGGGAACGCCGCTGTTGATGCCGCCGGTGAGTTGGTCCTGAGCCGCTGGCAGGTGAGCAGCAGACTAGGGCGATGCGGCCAGTGAGAGCGATGGTTAGGATGAGGGTGAAGCGGCGGCGAGTTGGCGTGTGGCGCGGTTTTCCGAACTTGCGATCCATCTCTTTATCGTAGATGCTAAAAGCCGCGGCGTTGGTTGTCTATGCTGGTTAATGGCGCGGGGGTGGATCAAAGTAGTAGTGAACGTTGATGTAGCTGCCGGTGTAATCTTCGGGCAGCGGCGGGAAGGTGTCGACGTGACGCACGGCACTGAGCGCCGTCTGATCGAGGCGTGGCGTCGCCACTGGGCTGCGCGATGCGGATGTTCGAAGGAGTGCCGTCGCGCTCGATCTGTGAAAGTGATGTAAACGCGATGGCCCGCGGCCTGCGGATCGAGCATGCCGGTATACCACTGCTGCTTCGAGCTTGCGCTTGATCTGCTCGTTGTAGTAGGCGAATCGGGTGCCGAAGGCGGCGTCGGTTTCGCCCACGGAAATGTGCCGGCGCGAGTCTGCGATGCTGCTCATGGGGATGCTGATGCCGGCCGCTTCGCCGGAGGGCGCTTTGTTGGGTTGGGCTGGGTGGGCTGGGGATGCAGCGGCGGGGGCGGCGTGGTCTTGTCCGCGATCTTCAGGGGCTTGGTGGGTTTGACGGGATGGGGATCGCGTCGGGCTGAGGGAACTTCGACGGCTTTGGGCGCGGGCGGCGCGGGCGCGGGACGAGGGGTCTCCGGTGGCGAGGACGTTGTCCTGGTTCGTGAGGGGCCTGTGGGCGGAGAGCGGGAAGGTCGCTGACCATGGTGGCCTGAATGGCGCCGGCGGTGGCGTTAGCGTCGCCCCAGTTCTGGCCCGAGTGCGAGACGAACGCCCAGCTGAGGAGCAGCGCGGCGACGGCTGCGTGCAATGCGAACGAGCCCGCCAATCCGCCGCCGAACCGGCCATCCATCCCGGCGAGGCGTTTGCTGCGGAATGTGAGGGAGGTCGTCACGTGGTTGATCAGTTGATAGTCGCCGCGAGCTACTTGCCGGACGCGTCCGCAGTACTGGACTCGAGCGGCTGGGTGACGATGCTGATGTTGGTGATGCCTGCGCGTTTGACGGCGTCCATGACCGAGGCGAAGGCGTCAAAGGGGACCTTGCTCGTCCGCGCGGACGTAGATGGTGCGATTGGCGGGATTGCCCTTGCTGTCGTTGCGCAGGGTCGCGGTCAGATCGTCGAGATTGATGGGCGTGTCGTTTCCGTTGTTGCGATTGCTCGCCTGCAGGAAGACGTTCTGATTCTTGTCGATGGTGACGACGGTGCGCTGCTCCGTGAGTTGGTGACCGAGCGGGTGTGGGGCACCTGGACGTCGATTCCTGATTGCAGCACCGGCGCAGTGAGCATGAAGATGATGAGCAGCACCAGCACCACGTCGACCAGCGGCGTGATGTTGATTTCGGCCAGCGCGGTCTGGGTGCGGATCTGGCCGCCGGTGCGGATGGAGAGAGGCCATCGCTAAAAGCTCCTGCGGCGGGCCGGCGCTGCGACTTCCTCGGGCGGCGGGGCGACGACAGGCGGCGGCGTAACCATGGCAGCGTTCTCGATGGCGTTGAGCAACTCGCGGCCGAAGTCGTCCATGCGCGCGGCGAACTCGCGAAGCTGCGCGGTGAGCTGGTTGTACCCGACGAGCGCGGGGATGGCGACGGCCAGGCCGGCGGCGGTGGTGATGAGCGCGGCGGAGATGCCGGGCGCGACGGCGCGAAGCGTTGCGGCGCCGGCGGTGTTGAGGCCGTGGAAGGCGTCGATGATGCCCATGACGGTGCCGAAGAGGCCGACGAAGGGGGCTCCGTTGGCGATGGTGGCGAGCCAGGTCATGCGGCGTTCCATGGTGGTAAGCGCCTCAGAGGATGCGGTCATGGCGGCGCGTTCCAGCGCGGCAGGGTTGCGCGGCAGGCCGCGGCCGCCGGTCTGGCGCTGGTACTCGTCGTTGATCTCGGTGAAGACGGCGACCAGCGGGCTGGGCTGGAACTTTTCAGCGACGGCGGCGATTTCGGAGAGGCGGCCGGATTTGCGAAAGACTTTGAGGAAGCCGCTGGCTCTCCTTGCGCGCGCGGGCAAAGCCGCGCCACTTGGAGAGCATGATGGCCCAGGAGAAGACGCTGGCGATCAGCAGAATGACCAGCACGCCCTGGGCAACCGCGCCGGAGTTGCGGACCATCTCCACCAGCGCGGCGCCGGGCGACCCGACCAGGGTTGGGGGCGCGGCGGCGTCATCCTGGAAGAAGAAGAGTGCGAGAGCGAGTGGGGAGGCGATAGTCGACAAAATCATTGACTCCATTGTAAGACGCTGCGGCGGGATGGATTGATGAGAGAACCGTTGCTGGTTCCGGCAATATGCTTCCCCCCGGTTGGCAAACGCCGGTATCCTGACTACCTGGGCGATACCCTCTCCGCACGCCCTGTGGGCTTGCTGCTTGTTTTCAGGTATTGGGTCTGAGCTGCAAGCTATTCTAAGCATTGAAGTTGCGCTTTAGAGGCGCCTGGGGCGGGGCTATGGATTTGATGGAAATCTCCAGATTCCAGCAAATCAACGCGAAGGGTGCGTCCGTTGCTGGTCAGCGTTGCCGAATGGCCATCGGGAGCCACCTCTATCTTCGCCGACGTAATCATGACCCAGTGCAGCGTCATGTTGCTGGAGGTCGGCTGGTATTCGTCCTGCACTGGGTTGGCTTGAGTGGCTTCCAGTTGCCGGGAGTGGTCTCTACAACTGGCAGACAACCTCTTAGTTGCTCGACAGGGTGGTGGATTCCTGGTTACCTGGATTGAATGGAGAGGGAAGCCAGGCAGGCAGGTGGCTGTGCCCGTTCTTGTCGTCGGAGTGACATCCGGTTGTCAGCAGCCGGTCCAGGAGCGGTATGGTT
Organism: uncultured Acidobacteriaceae bacterium; assembly: GCA_963764735.1. GTDB lineage: Bacteria > Acidobacteriota > Terriglobia > Terriglobales > Acidobacteriaceae > Edaphobacter. Next base: position 338,169 of record CAVXTS010000002.1, on the reverse strand, counting down.
GCACGCTGCGTTTCAATATGGTCCACGCCTTCCACGGTCAGGGCGAAGTCCGCATTATCCGCCTTGGTGACATACCCTCTTTTTCTGAGGTACCAGGTGGTGAAGTCGAGATAGTCGCGGGGAAAACCCATGCGACGTTCGATTTCTGCGAGAGGCACTTCGGGCTCGTTGGGGTACATGCGCCGGCGGTAATAAAGGATGGCAAGGACCGCGAGCCGGCGGTTCAGGTCGCCCTCGACCTGGTCCATAAAGTCGATGGTGCTCGACATTGGGTCTTGAACCAAAGGTTGACGCGTGGATCGCTGGGCATCGTAGGCAGCTCTACCCTCGGGGTCGGAGAGAACACTGTAGGCGGCGGTTAGTTGGGCGAACTTGTCCAGATCCCCGGTTCCCCCATTATCCGGATGATAGCGAGACGCCAGAAACCGGTAGACACGGTGAATTGTCTCCTGCGTGGCATTGGGGCTGATTTCCAGGAACTCGTAGTAGTCGGGGATTTCTGTGTCAGTCATCTGTAGGTCGAACCTCGTTCGGGATCGGAGAATGGGCATTAACCGGCATCAACCAGACCGCCTTCCGCTGGACACAGAAGCGCGTCCGGTCACTCGATGGCAAACGGGTTGGGACTGCAAGCAGACCATTTGCCTCACGAATCGCTCCGCACGGCGACATCGCGGGCAGCCCGCAAAGGCTGCGCCACGCCTGCGGAGTCGACAATCCAAACCTACAATCGACGCACGGGCGCGATAATCCCCACAACGCGCGAGCGCGTACAACCAAGGTGGTAGCGGGCGAGGGCGCGGCCAATCGAGGCAGCCCGCGGCGAAATAGAATGGATAAGCTGGCCTCCAGAAACCAGTTATGACCCGTTTTGGTGATTGTGATATTTTGCGCCCGGCGTAGGCTCAACCCATTCGTCGGATGAATTCTCGCCGGACCTGTTCGAAGAGGGCGCGCCGAACGAATGCACCAGGCTGCGCCATGGCGCAGCTCCTCCGCTCCACTAGTCACAAGGCGTGATAGCGGTCACTTTGTAAGCAGCAAAACTGCGAGTGCGATGTCGTGTCCACGGCTGATTCCGCGGCGGCCGCGTCTGTAGCGCGGATGCCGGGATGTCAGGACAGATTTCGATTTTTGGGTAGTTACGGGCGTTTCGGCAGGTCACGCGACCTGCAAGTGGCATCAAAAAGAGTTGTTTTATTTGGTACATCCGCTTGGCGGTGAGTCGATTGTCAATATCAAATGAATCCGGGAACCCGGTGTGACAAGGGGATACCGATGAGGAGACTTGCGAAAGTGAAACTTACAAAAATGGTAGGGGTACTCCTGTCGGCTCTGGTGGTGACTCCGGCATTTGCGAGCACCGTGGACCTGATTTCAGGGGGCCATCTTTATGGTGAGACGACGGTGGCTGTAGGTGGGGAAGTTTCGGAGCAGTTCACCTTGAGCGCCACCACGAACCCTGACGAGTATCTACGTGGGGGTAGATCCTGTCTACGGGAACCAAGGCTTCGCCGGCGAGAGCTGGGAGGTGATGGTGGATTCGTGGTCTTCTGGTCCAGTGTCGACGGGTGTGTTTTCGCCCGACCTGACGCTGGCAGCTGGGACCTACGATCTTTCTGTAATTGGGCTTGCGTGTGACTCGCCTTGTGCTGGAAACAATGCGGTGAATCTGGATTATTATTCGCCGGGTTCTTACTCCGGCACCGGCGGGTCGATCCAGCCTACGGTGAATGGGGGCTTTCTGGGCTTCGACCTGGTCGGGACAAGCGTCGTCCCGGAGCCGTTTTCGCTGGTGCTCCTGGGGACAGGACTGCTTCCTTTGGCCTATGTCGTGCGTAGGCGGTTCAACGCGCGGGCGCAGCAAGCAGGATAGACTGGCCCGCGGGTCCTTCGACTTCGGGCTGCGCGCTTTGTTCAGGGAGGACACTTCTTTGGAGGGGCACCTCGCGTCGCAACCGGCGCGATGGTGGGACGTGCTACGCTTTCGCTGACGGAGTGAGGCGAGCGGATGCTGCTGGAGTTGCGGGCGGAAAACTATGCGGTGATCGACCAGGCGGTGGCGAGCTTTGGCCCGGGGTTGAATCTGCTGACGGGCGAGACGGGCGCGGGGAAATCGATCCTGATTGACGCGCTGGCGCTGCTGTTGGGTGGGAAAGCATCGAGCGATGTAGTGCGGCATGGAGCGGAGAAGGCCACGCTGGGGTGCGTGTTTGAGTCGACGCCGGGGGCGGCGGTGATCCTGGAGGCGAATGGGATCGATGCGGGCGCGTTTTCCGACGACATTCTGCTGCGGCGGGAGATTGCCAGCGGCGGCAAGGGCAGGGTGTTTGTCAACAACCAGCCGGCGACGGTGGCGGTGCTGCGCGAGCTGGCGCCGGAGTTGGGACTGATCCACACGCAGGGCGAGACGCTGGGTTCGTTTGACCAGGCGCAGCAGCGGATTGCTGCTGGACCGGTTTGGCGGGATCGCGACCGAGGATGTGGCGGCGGCGTTTGCGGCGTGGCGCGCGACGACGGAGCGGTTGGCGGAGTTGCAGGCGTCCGAGCAGGACCGGTTGCGGATGGCCGATTTGTGGCGATTCCAGGCGACGGAGATTGCGCAGGCGGAGCTGGAGGCCGAGGACGAAGACGCGCAGTTGGAGGCGGAGAAGCGCGTGCTTGCAAATGCGGAGAAGCTGTATGCGGCGGCGATGGGCGCGCACGATCTGCTGTATGAGTCGGAGGGGTCGGCGGAGGTGACGCTGGGTGCGGCGCTGAAGCACATGGAGGAGCTGGCGCGGTACGAGCCGAAGTTTGCGGAGGCGGCGCAGCAGGTGGCGGCGGCGAAGGCGATGGTGGAGGATGTGAGCGCGGAGGCGCGGGAGTTTGCGGGCAAGGTGCACTCGTCGCCGGAGCGGCTGGGGGATATTGAGGACCGGCTGGCGGCGCTGGACCGGCTGAAGCGGAAGTATGGGGCAACTCTGGGCGAGGTGATTCGGTTTGGCGAGGAGGCGGCGCGGAAGCTGGCCGAGGTGGAGAACCGCGATGCGCTGCTGGCGGAGTTGAAGGCGCAGGAGGCGGTTGATGCAGCGGTCGTACCGGACGGCGGCGGAAGCGTTGACGGCGGCGCGGACGGCGGCGGCGGAGCGGCTGGAGAAGCTAGCGACGGCGCAGATCAATGACCTGGCAATGCAGGTGAAGTTCAAGGTCGCGGTGACGCCGGAGAAGGAGCCGGCGAACTGGACGGCGCACGGGTGGGACCGGATTGAGTGCCTGATTGCGACCAACCCGGGCGAGCCGCTGAAGCCGCTGGAGGAGATTGCGTCGGGCGGGGAGATGAGCCGGGTGATGCTGGCGCTGAAGGTGACGGTGGAAGAGAGCTTTGCGGCCGGGGCGGCGGGGCGGGGGAAGAAGAAAGCGAACCTGCCGACCCCGCGGATGCTGGTATTCGACGAGATCGATATCGGGATTGGAGGCAGGGCGGCGGAGGCGGTGGGGCGGAAGCTGAAGACGCTGGCGAAGCGGCAGCAGGTGGTGTGCATTACGCATCTGCCGCAGATTGCGGCGTTTGCGGACCAGCATTTTCTGATTGAGAAGGCGGACAAGGGTGGGCGCGCGCAGACCAGCATCCGGCGGATGGAGGAGAGTGAGCGGGCGCACGAGGTGGCGCGGATGCTGTCCGGCGCGAAGGTGACGGAGAGCAGCCTGGAGCATGCGCGGAATTTGCTGAAGTCCAGCCGGTAGACGGCGAAGCGAGTCGCCGGTGGCGCGAAAAGGCTAATACGGGGATGCGTCGCTACGCTCAGAATGTGACAAGGCTCTTATTGGTTCAGCCAGACGTAGGTGGTGTAGCCGAGGCAGAGGACGGCAATGGCGATGAGGACGGGATAGAAGTCGGCAAAGAAGGTGTGGAACCAGGCGCCGACGGCGATGCCGATGGCCCACATGCCGAGTTTGAAGATGCCAGCCTGCCACCATTTGATGCTGAACGTCCTGAAGATTTCCATGAACGGGACCCTGCTTTCTTAAAGCGGCTCCAAGTGTGCTCCCGGGCCGGATTCGGCGTCCAACATAATTCCCGGGAAGTGAGGCGGCGAGGCGGATTCTTCGATTTTGCGGGCGCTCAACGAATTTCGCTGTGCCAAGGCTTCGAGGGAGCGAGTAGAATGTTCGGCACTTCGGGAGCACCGGAGCTTATGAACCTGGAGGAGGGACCCCATGTCGTCGACTACACCAACCAAATGCGCTCATATGGCCTGCAACTGTATGGCTCCCGCGGGGCAGAAATACTGCTCCACGCATTGCGAAGATGCAAAGGGTATGACCACCCTTACCTGCCATTGCGGTCATCACGGCTGCGACGAGAAAGCCTGAGCCTGCCCTCGGCAAAGCCAAGGCGGGGAACGAGTTGACGGCGGCGGGCACGGCCGCACTCTGCGGGATTGGAATTCGGCCGAGTGAAGCCCTCCGCCGTCTGCGGAACGGTTGAGGTTGGGCGTATTTGACGCCGTGAAACCGGCACCTGGGCGGATACCCGGCGAGTGTTGCCGGCAGGGGATACGCGGTATACTAATATGGTGACGACAATCGCCCCAGCCCCCTCCGACGTAGATCTGGACAACCCCTCGACTGCTACTAAACGCGTTCTGCTGTTGAAGCCCAGAGGCTTCTGCGCGGGGGTGGTGCGCGCGATCGACATCGTGCAAATTGCGCTGGAGACGTTCGGCGCCCCGATCTACGTGCGCAAGGAAATTGTTCATAACAGTTATGTTGTGACCGACCTGGCGAAGAAGGGCGCGATCTTTGTGAACGAGCTGGATGAGGTTCCGGAAGGCGCGCGGGTGATCTACTCGGCGCACGGGGTCTCGCCGGCGGTGCGGCAGAGGGCGAAGGAACGGAAGCTGAAGGTGATCGACGCGACCTGCCCGCTGGTGACCAAGGTGCACCTGGAGGCGATCAAGTTTTCCAAGCAGGGCTATTCGCTGGTATTAGTGGGACATCGCGACCACGAAGAGGTGGAAGGGACGCAGGGCGAGGCGCCCGAGGTGACCCAGGTGGTGTCCACCGTGGCAGAGGTTGAGGCGCTGGTGGTTCCCGACCCGAACAAGGTTGCGTATCTGACCCAGACGACGCTGTCGCTGGACGAGGCGCAGCACATGATTGAGGCGTTGAAGCGGAAGTTTCCGAACATTGCCGGGCCGCACGCGCAGGACATCTGCTATGCGACGGAGAACCGGCAGGTTGCGGTGAAGAATGTGGCTCATGGCGCCGACCTGGTGCTGGTGGTGGGTTCGCAGAACAGCTCGAACTCGAACCGGCTGGTGGAGGTATCGAAGAACCTGGGCACCAACTCCTACCTGATCGATGGGGCAGATGCGATCCAGGCGGAGTGGCTGGAGGGCGTGAATACGGTTGCGGTAACGGCGGGCGCGTCGGCTCCGGAGGTGCTGGTGCAGCACGTGGTTGATTATCTGCAGGACATGGGGTACGGGTCGGTCGACGAGGTGGAAGTGATGCCGGAGAATGTGCGCTTCGGGCTTCCTCCGGAGATTGTTCAGGCGATTGCGTCGGCACCGCCGACCCAGCAGTAGAACGCAAATCTACGCAGGCCGGAAGTTCGCGAGAAGCCTGCGAGTTGCGATTCCAGATCGGCCGGGCGAAAGATCAATTTGCAGCCAGGAGATCTCAGAGAGTTCGGGATAGATGAGCACATTTCCACGGAATCCGAAGGCTGCGCCCGCGAAGCCCGTGCAGCCTCGATATGGCCGCATGGACGTCGGCCTGGGCCAGGTGTCTGAAGGTATTGCACGGGCGACGGATTGGCTGCTTGGCCAGCAGCATCCCGAGGGCTACTGGTGCGGCGAGCTGGAAGCGGACTCCATGCTGGAGTCCGACTACATCTTCATGCATACGCTGCTGGGCACGGGCGATCGCGGCAAGATGGAGCGGGCGGTCAACGAGATTCTGCGCCACCAGAATGCGGACGGAGGGTGGAGCATCTATCCCAACGGGCCCGTCGAATATTTCGCTGGGGGTGAAGGCGTATCTGGCGCTGAAGCTGATGGGCTGGTCGGCGGACGATCCGGTGCTGGTAAAGGCGCGGAAATGGATTCTGGCCAATGGCGGTGTGACCGCTATGCAATACGTTCAGCAAGATCTACCTGTGTGCATTGGGGCAGTACGAATACGACGCGGTGCCGGCGGTGCCACCGGAGATTATTACCTTTCCGAATTGGTTCTACTTCAATATCTACGAGATTTCGGCGTGGTCGCGGGCGATCCTGGTGCCGCTCTCGATTATTTATGCGAAGAAGCCATTCAAGAAGCTGCCGCCGGAGCAGGGAATCGACGAGTTATTTGTGGGTGGGCGCGAAAATGCCGACCTGCACCTGAAGTGGGACCGCAAGCACCCGATTAGCTGGCGCAACTTCTTCCTGTTCACGGACCGCATGATGCACTGGTTCGAGCGCATCCACATCCGGCCGCTGCGCAAGATGGCGCTGAAGAAGGCGGAGAAGTGGCTGCTGGAGCGGTTTGAGATGTCGGACGGGCTGGGCGCGATCTATCCGGCCATGCTGAATGCGATTGTCGCGCTGGCGTGCCTGGGGTACACGCTGGACGATCCGCAGTTCATCCGCGCGATGGACGAGTTTGAGAAGCTGGGCATCGACAATCCGGAGGGCGAGCCGGATTACCCGACGCCGACCTTCCGCATGCAGCCGTGCATGTCGCCGGTGTGGGATACGGCGCAGGCGGTGTATGTGCTGGGCGAGGCGGGCGTGAGCGAAGAACGATCCGCGGCTGCTGAAGGCGGCGGACTGGATGCTGTCGAAAGAAGTTCGGCACAAGGGCGACTGGGCGGTGAGCGTGAAGAACGTGGCGCCGGGCGGCTGGTACTTCGAGTTCAACAATGAGTTTTATCCGGATGTGGATGATTCGGCGCAGGTGCTGCTGGCGTTGAACCAGGTGCGGAATCCGCGGGAGCGGTATCAGCATGAGGTGTGCGCAGCGGGCGCTGGACTGGATCTTCGCCATGCAGTGCAAGAACGGCGGATGGGCGAGCTTCGACCGCGACAACACGAAGATGATCTTCCAGTACATTCCGTTTGCCGACCACAACGCGATGCTGGATCCGCCGACGGTGGACATTACGGGGCGCATCCTGGAGATGCTGGCGAACTATGGCTACACCCGGCGGGACAAGCGGGTGGAGCGGGCGATTCAGTTTGTGCTGAACGGAGCAGGAGCCGGACGGAAGCTGGTTCGGGCGCTGGGGCGTGAACTATTTGTACGGGACGTTCCTGGTGCTGCGCGGCCTGGAGGCGATGGGCGTGTGGAGTCACGAGCCGGCAGTGGTGAACGCGGCGGAGTGGATTCGCATGGTGCAGAACGCGGACGGCGGATGGGGCGAAACCTGCGGCAGCTATGACGATCCATTGCAGCGCGGGATTGGGCCGAGTACGCCATCGCAGACCGCGTGGGCGGTGCTGGGGCTGCTGGCGGCGGGAGACACGCGATCGGACTCGGTGGCCAAGGGCATTCGCTGGCTGGTGTCGAAGCAGCGGATGGATGGAAGCTGGGACGAGTCGGCTGAAGGACGCAATGGCGAGGCGGTGTATACGGGAACGGGATTTCCGCGGGTGTTTTATCTGGCGTATCACCTGTATCGGGATTATTTCCCGCTGCTGGCGTTGACGACGTACAAGCGGATGATGGAACGAGAAGCGGCTAAAGAGCAGTTGTCAGTGATCAGTTGTCAGTGGGTGCGGTGAGCAGCCCGTGGTGGTGAGGAGAGTTTTGGTCGATAAGGAGAGTTTCTGAATGGCAGTGCCTGTCTCGCAAGCATGGACCGTCGCAACGTACGTGCTGAAGCAGAAGTTGAAGGGGCGCAAGAAATATCCCCTGGTGCTGATGCTGGAGCCGCTGTTTCGCTGCAACCTGGCCTGCGCCGGATGCGGCAAGATCCAGTACCCCGCGCACATTCTGAAGGCGGAGCTGACGCCGGAGGAGTGCTTCAAGGCGGCCGAGGAATGCGGCACGCCGATGGTCGCGATTCCGGGCGGCGAGCCGCTGCTGCATCCGCGGATGCCGGAGATTGTGGCCGGGCTGGTGGCGCGGAAGAAGTACGTCTACATGTGCACCAATGCGCTGCTGCTGAAGGAGAAGCTGCACCTGTTTACGCCGTCGAAGTACCTGTCGTTTTCGGTACACGTGGATGGACAGCGCGAGCACCACGACTTCAGCGTGTGCCGCGAAGGCGGATACGACATTGCGATGGAGGGCGTGCGGGCCGCGGTGGCGGCGGGCTTCCGGGTGACGACGAATACGACGTTGTTTGATGGGGCGGACCCGAACAGCGTGCGCGCGCACTTCGACGAGCTGATGGCGGCGGGCGTGGAGAGCATGATGGTGTCGCCGGGCTACACCTACGACAAGGCGCCGGACCAGAAGCACTTCCTGGGGCGGGCGCGGTCGAAGAAGCTGTTCCGCTCGATCCTGTCGAACCGGAAGAAGACGTGGCGGTTCAACGCGTCGCCGATGTTCATGGAATTCCTGATGGGCAAGAAGCACCTGACCTGCACGCCGTGGGGCATGCCGACGTTTTCGATCTTCGGCTGGCAGAAGCCGTGCTACCTGCTGCAGGATGGCTACGCCGATACCTTCCAGGAGTTGATGGAGACGGTGGAGTGGCAGAACTACGGGACGGAGTCGGGGAATCCGAAGTGCGCGAACTGCATGGTGCATTCCGGCTACGAGGCGAGCGGGGTGAACTACACGTTCGGCTCGATCAAGGGATTGCTGGAGACGGCGCGGGCGATCTTCTTTGACACGTATCCGGACGACGGCGCGATGAAGCTGCTGAATGAGTGGAAGCCGGCGCATCGCGGCCCCGCTGGTGCAGATTGCCGATGGCATTGGCGCGGCGAGTGAGACGAGTTCCGAGTTGCAAGGAGTATCGGGAGACTGAGGATGTCGACGCAGACGCAGGAAGCGGCAAAGCTGGACCAGCTGGCGCATGAGAAGTCCGGACGAGATTGAAGTTGCGGCGGGCCGCGAGCGCGAGCAGCTTGAGGGCTGGGTGCCTGAGCTGGCGGGCGAGGCCGAGGTGCGCGAAGCGCTGGAGAAGGCGTTCGACTATCGCGGCGACATTACGATTACGCGCAAGGACGGCAGCAAGGTGCAGGGATATCTGTACGACCGGCGCACGGGAACGACGCTGGCGGACTCGCTGGTGCGGATGATGCCGAGCGACGGATCGGGGCAGCGTGAACATTGCGTACTCGGAGATTGCGGCGCTGGCATTTACCGGGCGTGACACTGCAGCGGGCAAGACCTTCGAGGCTTGGGTGAAGAAGTACTGGGAGAAGAAGGCGGCCGGCGAGAAGAATATTCAGATCGAGCCGGAGAAGCTGGACTAGGCACTTTGCGCCGTTCTCGGTAATTCGCGTGAGCATTTGTGCCGTTGTCGACGCTTCGGGTTAGGAAACCAGAAACTGACCGAACACCGATGCGACTCGCGTAGCATTATCCGAATGAAAGTCTTCCTTACTGGAGCGACGGGGTTTGTCGGCAGCCATGTGGCGCGGGCGTATGCGGCCGAGGGCGCGGAGTTGCGCCTGCTGACGCGATCGACCAGCAAGCTGGCGGCGATTGAGGGGCTGGCTTCGGAGATTGTGGTGGGCGATCTGCGCCAGTCGGAGGCGCTGCGGACGGCGCTGCGCGGGTGCGAGGCGCTGGTGCATGTGGCGGCGGACTACCGGCTGTGGGTGCGCGATCCGAAGGAGATGTATGCGGCCAACGTGGATGGCACGCGCGAGTTGCTGCGGATTGCGCGCGAAGAAGGCGTGGCGAAGGTGGTGTACACGTCGAGCGTCGCGACCATGGGCTTCAACGGACGGCAGCGATTGTGGATGAGACGACGCCGGTCTCGCTGGCCGACATGATTGGGCCGTACAAGCGGTCGAAGTTTATGGCGGAGCAGGAGGCGATTGCGGCGGCGAAGGCGGGGCAGCATGTGATGATTCTGAATCCCACCACGCCGATTGGGCCGGGCGATGCGAAGCCGACGCCGACGGGGCGGATCGTTGTGGATTTCCTGAATCGCAAGTTTCCGGCGTATGTGGATACGGGGCTGAACCTGGTGGATGTGAGCGAGGTGGCGCGGATGCACGTGGTGGCGCTGGAGCGCGGGACGCCGGGCGAACGCTACATTCTGGGCGGGGAGAACCTTACGCTGAAGCAGATTCTGGACCGCATGTCGGCGATTACGGGGCTGCCGTCGCCGACGATGAAGGTGCCGCATGCGGTGGCGCTGGGGTTTGCGTTCTTCGACGAGACGATTACGGGACGGCTGCTGGGCAAGGAGCCGCGCGCGACGGTGGAGGAGGTGCGCATGGCGAACAAGTTTATGTTTGCTTCGTCGGCGAAGGCGGAGCGCGAGCTGGGGTTCCAGGTGCTGCCGATCTACAACGCGATGCGTGCGGCGATTGAGTGGTTTGTGGCGCATGGGTATGCGCCGCCGTTTCCGAGCGAAGCGCGATGAGACCGCCGGTGGGTGATTATCGCAGCGCTGCCTCGCGAGGTGAAGCAACTGGTGAAGGGGCTGGAAGAGCGAGCAGGCTGGGAATCTCGTCGTTTACAGCAATGGGCGCGACGTGGTGGCGTGCGCGGGAATGGGCGGCGCGCAAGCGGGCGCGGGCGGTCCAGGCGGCGCGGGCGTTCCATGTGGAGGAGGTGATCTCGGCGGGGCTGGCGGGGGCCTGCGATCCGGCACTGAGGGTGGGCGAGGTGGTGCGAGCCGGGGTGGTGATCGATCGCAAGACGCGAGAGAGGTTTGTGGATTCGAGATTCGGTGGCGTGCTGGTGACGGCGGAGGAAATTGCGAGTGTCGCGGAGAAGAAGGAATCTGTGGACGGTTTATGACGCAGCGGCTGTGGATATGGAGGCGGCGACGGTGGGGCGGCTGGCGAGGGAGCACGGCCTTGGGTTCCGCGCGATCAAGGCAATGTCGGATGAAGCGGATTTCGAGATGGGCTGGCTATCACGATTTGCAACGGAGGATGGTCAGTTTCGCGAGGGGGCGTTTGCACTGCACGCGGCGCTGCGGCCGGCGATGTGGGGCAAGGTGCGGGCATTGGCCAGGAACTCGAACAAGGCCATACAAGCGTTGACGGACGCGCTGCGAGGCGAGCTAGACTTGGATTGAGAGCGAAACGGAATGTTTGCGATGGGCGGAAAATATTGATGGATTCAGTAAGGCTGACTAGTTTGCGAGATGGATGTGGACCGGGGGCGCGAATTCGCACAGCGCCGATCAGTGCCACGGCAATCAACGCAGAGCAGATTGGCTGCGGGTAGCATCGGCACAGACGCAATCCATGCGGAGGGCATCAGCGCAGCTCCGATCGGCGCGGCGAAGATCAGCGCGAAGCCGATTGTGACGATGCCAACGATTCCGGAGACGATGCGGGCGGCGGTGTATCGCGGGGTGAACGATGTGCGGGTGGAGACGGTCCCGGTGCCGCTGAATGTCGATGGGACGCTGGGCCGCGGGGAGGTGCTGGTGCGCATCGATACGTGCGGGATTTGCGGGACGGACCTGAAGAAGATCCACACGGGATCGCACAGTGCGCCGCGAATTTTTGGGCACGAGATGGCAGGGCGATTGCGATGGTGGGCGAGGGCGTGGATGGGTTTCGCCATCGGCGACCGCGTGATGGCGTATCACCATATTCCGTGCGGGACTTGCTATTACTGCCGCAAGAGGACGTTTGCGCAGTGCGAGACGTACAAGAAGGTCGGTTGCACGGCTGGGTTTGCGCCCGCGGGTGGAGGATTCGCTGAGTACATACGAGTGATGGACTGGATTGTGGCGATGGGTGGGCTGGTGAAGATTCCCGACGACATTCCGTTTGAGCAGGCATCGTTTATTGAGCCGGTGAATACGACGCTATAAGGCGGTTGAGCTACTGAACCTGCAGCCGGACGAGACGGTGCTGGTGATGGGCCAGGGCCCGATCGGGATTCTGCTGGCCGCGCTGGCACGACGGTCGGAAGCGACGGTGCTGACGAGCGATCTGTATCGCGGAGCGGCATGCGATTGCGGCGAAGTTTGGGCTGGACCATCCGCTGGATGCGCGGGGCGATGTGGTGGCGGCGGCGAAAACAGCGACACAGGGCAGAGGCGCGGATGTTGCGCTGGTTGCGGTGGGCGCGGACGCACTGATTGCGACGGCGATGCAGGCGACGAGGCCGGGCGGGCGGGTGATGCTGTTTGCCTCGACGCAGCACGGCGAGGCGCCGTTCGATCCGGCGGCGGTGTGCATGGACGAGAAGACGCTGATGGGGTCGTATTCCTCGTCGGTGATGATGAATGACGAGGTGGCGGAGCTGGTATTCTCGGGTTATCGCGACGGCAGTTTCGACTTGACGCAGTTGATCTCGCACCGATTCCCGCTGGAACAGGCGGTTGAGGCGATTGAGTCTGGCTTCGCACCCGCAGGCTGACTCGATGAAGATCGTGATCAAACCGTAAGCTGCAAAGTTTTGCGCGATTGGTGGAAAGGATTTGGGACGGGAGATCTCCGAACTGGACTCCCCTGGGGGTGGGAAAGGCAGGGTCTGGACGACGCGCGGACTATGTGATTCAATCGAAAATCTGCACTCTGTTTTGAACGGGCCCCGATTGCCGCAAGGTTGTTATGGGGAGGTATCTAGCCGTGTCCAGCCGCAAGGCAGTTCCTGCAACTCTTCTTCTCTGTCTGAGTGCGTTGGTTTCCGGATGCGCGATGAGCGGGGGCTTGAGTATAGCGCCAACGACGGCTGCGCCGCCGCCAGCCGCGATTACGGGCATTGTGCATGGCGGGCAGCAGGCGATCGGCGGGGCGACCATTCAGTTGTATGCGGCGAATATGACGACGGACATGGGCGCATCGATGCCATTGCTGAACACTACGGTAACGACCGCAAACGACGGCACCGGCAGCTTCAGCATCACGAATGACTATACGTGTCCACTGACAAATCCGCCGGTGTACCTGGTTGCGACGGGCGGGAATCCAGGCCTGGGCGGCAGCGTGAACAATTCAGATATCGTGCTGACAGCGTCGCTGGGGTTGTGCAGCAACCTGACGAGCTCAACTTATGTGGTGATCAACGAGTTCTCCACTGTGGGTATGGCCTATTTGGTGGCGCCATTTATGCGGGACGCAACGCATATCGGGGCCTCGCCGACGAACCCCGGCGCCATGGCGTCGTGGTTTACAAGTGCCGCGAATTTTGCCAACGATCCTAACGGCGTAGCGTCGGGTTCCTCGCTGTCGGGCCTGGAACTGAATACGTTTTCCGATATTCTTGCGGCGTGCGTGAACACCGCCGGCGGGACCAGCGGAGACGGGTCCCCTTGCGGCAAGCTGCTGCAGGCCACGGGCGGAACAGACACGACGACGGCGGCGATCGAGATGACGCAATCACCGTGGATCAACGCGTCCACTCTGTATGGGCTGATCACTGGGACACCGCCGTTCCAACCCTACTTTTCTGGTGTGCCCTCCGATTTCGTAACCAGTGTCGGATTCTCGTATCCTGCGAATTTACGGGCTGGGACCCTCGATTCGAATGGTCGCCTTTGGCTCTATACAGGTGGGTGGACCTACGATACGGTGGCCAATACTAGCACGGATGTACCTGGCGTGATTACGGTGTATGACAACAACTTTAATCAGCTTTTTACAGTGTCGGCGGGGACCGGCGGACTTTATTATCCGGACAGCATGGCGGCGGATTCCTCGGGGCATGTGTACGCGGTGAATGCGAACAACACCATCTCGGAGTTTAACTCCTCGGGAGGTGCGATCTCTCCCGCGGGGGGATGGAGTACGGGCGTTGCCACCGTCTTCACGGGGACGGGTACAGGGGACAATTACCAGACCAGCTCCGTCCAGGCGGGACCGATCGCGATTGATGCGGCCGGGACTATCTGGGGGAAGGTACCGAGTTCAATGGGGAACTGTTATTTCGAGATGAACTCGACTGGGACGGTGATTACTCCGGCGACTGAAGCGGCATGCACGACTTTAGGGCCGCCGATTGTGGGCGCGGGCGCCCCAGATGGGTCGGGCAATGCGTGGGCGTCTGGTTCGTCGAGCATCGTCAAGGCCAACTCCGCAGGCAACGTGGCTGCAACCGCGCCAACCAGTACCGGCTGCTTCTCTCCCTCGGCCAGCTCGAGTTACGCCACCACGACGTCGCTGGCTTACGACCGGGTCGAGGGCCAGGTCTGGGGATACTCGGAGCTTGGTGCCGGGGTCATCAGTGACGGCGGGACAGCGTCGTTCTGCGACGCGACTCCGGCGACGATTCCAACGATTACTCCGACGCCGTTTTCGATTTTGACTCCTGGGAACCCTGTTTCGCTGAGCGCCCTTCTGATCAACTCGGCGGCGCTGGATGGCGGGGGAAACCTGTGGCTCAGCACGGGTGGCTCGTTTGCCACGGGGACGGCCACAGGGCTTACCACGTTCAATGGCACGGTGAACTATTCGGCGTGGCTGGTTGAGATCAGCCCGAGTGGCGCCCTACTGTCGCCATACAACGCCGGCGGCAGTGTCTATGGATATCAGCCCGCGGGGCTGGGAATGAATGCATCGGCGAATGTGACCGGAGAGACTGCGATCGTTGCTGCAAGCCCGTATACGAGCCTGCTGGGAGTCGACAGTGGGGGAAACATCTGGGCGACTGACACGTTGACGCGGCGGGTGCTTAAGATCTCCGGGTTGGCGACGGCGAATTCAGTCAATTACTGATCTCGGCCGGGTAGGCGGGACGCGCTTCGACGTGTCGAGCGCGGAGAGAGTGAAAGAAACGCTTTGCAGACTGCGTCCCGCGCCCCATGTAAGATGGTTCCGGTTCAGTGAACCGTTGGGAGCACGTCGTGAGAAAGTTCGGGCTGTTATACGCGGTATTGGCGGGGTGGATCGGCATTGTCGTGGTAGGGGCTGCAGCACAAGATGCGCAGCCAAAGGCGCAAGCACAAGGGACGCAGGCTGCTACCAACGCGACCCAGCCGGTTGAGGGTGTGCCCGGGCGTCTGATCCAGCGCGTGGATCCGGTTTATCCGGGACAGGCAAAGCGGACTTTCGTGACGGGACCGGTAGTGATGACGGCGACTGTTGCGAAGGATGGCAGCTTGACCGACGTGAAGTTGGTGAGTGGGAACACCATGCTGGTACCGGCTGCCCTGAGCGCCGTGTCCAAGTGGAAATTCGAACCGGCTCGCATCGATGGCGTGGCAACCGCTGCCGCTACCACGGTCACGATGAACTTCACGATGGGGTCCAATGGCGCGGCGACCTCGAGCGAGGCGACCGAGCCGATGCCCGGTTCGGCTCCAGTTCCGGCGCGGACGCTGCCTGAGGCGCCCCCGGGAGTGATGAGGATCTCCGGCCGCGTGATGGCGGGGATGCTGGACAAGCGGGTTGAGCCGGTTTACCCGGCGGACTCAATTGCGCTGGATGCCCGCGGGACGGTTTTGTTGCTGGCAACGATCCGGAAGACGGGCGCAGTGAGCGATGTCCGGGTCGTGTCCGGGCCGCCGCGCTTTCGCGATGCGGCTGCCGCGGCGGTGAAGCAATGGAACTATCATCCGTACCTGGTAGACGGTAACCCGGTGGATGTGCAGACCGCGGTGGCGTTGGAGTTTGCTCCGCCCAAATAGACTGATCGGGCTTGTCGAGGTTGAGTCGGGATGGCGACCGACTGACAAATTCCCATGCGATTTTGCTGCCCGGGTACTATGCTTACCGCATGAAAGCAACGGGACTGCCGGCGCGGATTGTGTATTCGCTGATTGGACTTGCGCTGGGGGGAGCGGCGGGGTTCTACGCCACTATGTGGGAGTATCCAATCATCGTGCTGCGATTCCGTGGAATCGATGCAGATCTGGATGGGTATGAAATTTTCACGGTTGCGGTGGGAGTTGGGGCGGCCCTGGCGTTCACCGTCTTCCTGATGGCCTTGACGCTGCCCTGGAAGCGGCCTCGGAGGCGAAGCGGCCGGGGAGGGCGCATTGCTGCATCGGGCGTATTTGTTGTGGTTGCGTCGCTGGCCTTCGCGGGGCTGCACCATCGCGTGATCTATGACGTTACATTTGCAGTGTGGCTGGCTTATCTGACGGCGTACACCTATGTGAGATATGGGGTGCTCGACCCGAAGAGGCGCAAGGTCACCTACGCTTATTCCGACGACTCTTCCTCGGACGATTGATCCGGCTGATGCGATTCTCCGCGCAGGTTGACCTGGCGTTTCACTGGTCGGTAGACTTCTCTGTCGGCGCATATACCGGCTAGAGCGGCGCTGGATTTATCCGGCGAATGCAAGAATACAATGCGAAGGCTGGTAAGCGCGTCGCATCAAAGAGGAGCAAGGGACCCCATGCTGGATGCAAACCGGCTTTTTCCTGCCGAAGCTACTGCGCGCGCAGTGGCGGTGAAATTGTATGAAACCGTTCGCGACCTGCCCATCATTTCGCCGCACGGCCACACCGACCCGCGCTGGTTTGCGGAGAACAAGCCGTTTCCGAATCCGGCTGCGCTGTTTATCCAGCCCGACCACTACATCTTCCGGATGCTCTACTCGCAGGGGATCTCGCTGGAGTCGCTGGGAATTCCGCAGGTGGACGGCAAGGAGACATGCCGATCCGCGCGAGGTGTGGCGGATTTTCGCGAAGAACTACTACCTGTTTCGCGGCACGCCTACACGGCTGTGGATCGACTATTCGTTTGCGGAGAACTTTGGGTTGAAGGACCGCCTGTCGGCGGAAAACGCGGACGAATACTACGAGGTGATTGCGAAGAAGCTGCAGACGCCGGAGTTCCTGCCGCGCGCACTGTTCGATCGGTTCAACATCGAGGTGCTTTCCACAACCGACGCCGCGTTCGATTCGCTGGAGTATCACCAGGCGATCAAAGCCTCAGGATGGAAGGGCCGGGTGCTGCCGACGTTCCGGCCGGATGCGGTGGTCGACGCGGAGTACATCGGGCTTCCAGGACAACCTGAAGAAGCTGGGCGAGGTGTCCGGGATTGACGTGTCCAACTGGAAGGGCTACCTGGCCGCACTGCGTTCGCGGCGGGCATTTTTCAAGCAGAATGGCGCTACTGCCACCGATCACGGCCACCTTACCGCGCAGACGGCCGACCTTCCGCTGCGGGAGGCGGAGCGGCTGTATGAGCGCATCTATACCGGCAAGACGCAGCCGGGCGATGTGGAACTATTCCAGGCGCAGATGCTGACGGAGATGGCAGGCATGAGCGTGGAGGATGGGCTGACGATGCAGCTTCATCCGGGCGCGGTGCGCAACTACAACAAGCAGGTATATGAGAAGTTCGGCCGCGACAAGGGCGCGGACATTCCCTCGCCAACCGAATTTGTGCGCGCGCTGCGGCCGCTGCTCTCGAAGTACGGCAACGAGCCGAACTTTACGCTGATCCTGTTCATGCTGGACGAGAGCACGATTTCGCGCGAGCTGGCGCCGCTGGCCGGACATTTCCCGGCGGTAAAACTGGGCCCGCCGTGGTGGTTCCACGATTCGCCGGAAGGCATGATGCGCTTCCGCGAGACCGCAACGGAGACGGCGGGCTTCTACAACACGGTCGGCTTCAACGACGACACGCGGGCGTTCCTGTCGATTCCGGCACGGCACGATGTCGCGCGGCGCGTGGACTCCGCCTTCCTGGACGGCTGGTGGCGGAACATCGCCTGGACGAGGCCGAGGCGTTCGAAGTGGTGAAGGACCTGGCCGTGAACCTGGTGCGCAAGGCGTACCGGCTCTAGAGATTTGGCGGGGGAGAATTGCTGGTGTGGGCGAATGCCCTAACATGGAATCCGTGAGCCGATTCTCTGCACGGACTTCGTGGGATGTGGGCGAGAGCAGCTACGCGGCGGCGGTGCGCGAGGCGCGGGCGTCCGGCGGGCGCATCTACGACCTCACCCTGTCGAATCCCACGCGCTGCGGATTCGCGTACGATGCGGAGGCGCTGCTGGGGGCGCTGGCCGATCCGCGTGCGCTGGTCTACGATCCCGATCCGCGCGGGATGAGGGGGGCCCGCGAGGCAGTTGCTGAATACTACGCGGGACATGGGGCGGGGGTTTCGCCCGACGACCTGGTGCTGACGACCAGTACCAGCGAGAGCTACAGCTACCTCTTCCGCCTGCTGTGCGATGCGGGCGACGAGGTGCTGGTGGCGCAGCCAAGCTACCCTCTGTTCGACTTTCTGGCGGACCTGGACGACGTGCGGCTACGCCCGTATCCGCTGTTCTATGACCACGGCTGGTCGATCGACTTTGCTGAGCTGGAACGGGCCATTACGCCGCGGACGCGGGCCGTGCTGGTGGTGCATCCGAATAACCCGACGGGTCACTGGACCAGCGCGGTGGAGAGGGAACTGCTGGAAGAATTGTGCGCGCGGCGAGGGCTGGCGCTGATCGTGGATGAGGTGTTCCTGGATTACCCGCTGCGCGAGGCATCGGAGTCGGCGGCGCGGAGTTTTGCCTACGGGGCCCATCCTGCGCTGACTTTTGTGCTGAGCGGGATGAGCAAGATCGCCGGGCTGCCGCAGATGAAGGCGGCATGGATCGCCACGCTGGGGCCAGCGGAGTTACGGGCGGAGGCGCTGGGGCGTCTGGAGATTGTGGCCGACACATTCCTCTCGATGAACGCGCCAGTGCAGTTGGCGTTACCGGGCTGGCTGGCAGGGCGGAATGGGATTCAGGCGCAGATTCTGGAACGCGCGCGGGGCAACCTCGCGGTACTGCGGCGGATTGCAGAGGAGTCCCCGGGCCTGTTGCAACTGCTGGATGTGGATGCGGGATGGAGCGCGGTGCTGGGCCTGCCACGGTGCGCCGGCGAGCGAGACTGCGCGGAACGGCTGGTGCGGGAGCGGGACGTTATCGTTCATCCCGGATCGTTCTACGGCATGGCGGAGCGCAATCGACTTGTGGTCAGCCTCATTGGACCCTCCGCTGAATTTGAGGAAGGCATTCGACGGGCCGCATCGGAGTTATCCACAGGCGGAAAACGTTGAAGGCTCAAATGAACACAAGTAATAAACAAAGCATCAGGCTCTATCAAGTAGTACATTTGCTGTACTAAATAAACAACTGAAATATAAATAGTTATAGTTTCACATCGAAGCGAGGAATGGATTGGAGTCGCGTTCTTCCCCGATGGTCGTCGCCGGTCCGTGCCCTGGGATGACGACGGTTGCGTCCGGCAGAGGCAGCAGTTGCGAGTGGATGGATTGGAGCAGAGTGCGTGTGTCGCCGCCGGGTAGATCGGTGCGGCCCACCGACCCCGCGAAGAGGGTATCGCCGGCAAGCAGCAGGTTCTTCTCCGGGAGATAGAGGCAGACGCTGCCCTGGGTATGGCCCGGGGTAGCGAGGATGTTGCCGGTGAGAGCCGATGGGCCACCACTCACGGCTCCGATGGCGATGACGCGGCCTTCTTCAAGGGTGTCGTCGGGCGGGAGCACTTCCGGCGTTGCCATACCCAGCCATCCGGCCTGAACGTCCATCATCTTGACCAGAGGCAGATCGCGGGGGTTGTAGAGGATGGGCGCGCCGGTAAGCTTCTTCAGGCGGGCGGCTCCGGCGATGTGGTCGATGTGGGCATGGGTGATGAGGATCTGCTTGAGGGTAAGTTTGTGCCGCTGGAGGAGGGCCATGATGCGCGGGATGTCGTCGCCCGGATCGACGACAATGGCTTCGCCGGATATCTCGTCGCCCAGGATCGAGCAGTTGCATTGCAGTACGCCGACGGGGAGGATTTCGTGGATCATCTGGCTGCAACCTGCGAGAGGAGAGCGCCTGGACAGTCGTACCCGGCTGGGGTGATTCGCACCAACGAGCCGCGGGGCGGGCAGGCGAGAGATTGCATGGTCTGATTATCGTCCGGCGGGAAGATTACGCAAGCGCGAGGAATCGGCCCGGTCGTATCCGGGTGGGAAACGGGAATGCGAAGGCGTTACTTCTTGGACGGCGTCTGGTGGGTGGAGGCGGTTCCGGAGAGGACCGACCTATCCCCGTTGGAGCGCGCGAGCAGGATGGTGAGCGAGATGGAGACCACCATGAAGATTACTGCGCCCCAGGTAGTGAGCTTGGTGAGGAGATTGGCTGCCCCGCGCGGCCCGAACGCGGTCTGCGAACCTTGACCACCGAAGGCACCGGCCAGGTCGGCCGACTTGCCCTGCTGCAGCAGCACCACGCCGATCAGGAATAGACAGACAATGACGTGAATGATAACCAGAAAATAGATCATTGCGATTGCTTTGCGACCTCGGGGAACTGGGATGCGGCGGTATGACGCGCCGGGCCGGGTCTATCCGGCTAAAACTGTGGATTTGGTGCGAAGGGGGGATTCCCGTCCGGACACCGGAAGCATGTTCCATCTTTGATGGTAAAAGTTGTGGCCCCACAAAGCAAGGAACGAACGCTGGTTGTGAGGTTCCAATCCAGCTTTTGCGGCAGATAATGCAGGTCTTACCGTGTGACTTCGGGCAAATCTCCGGAGGAATCAACCGAGAGTAGGGGGTGGGGGGATCCGTGCCAACAGCGCGGCCAATGTTGCGGAAGCGATCGGGACAGCAGCTTACTCATCAAAGAAGGTGCTCGCCCGGCCTGACCTTGTTGTGGGCGCATTTGTTTTGGGGTCGGCCGGGTGCAGTTCGTTGCTTCAGCGCCGGCCTGAAAAACGCGCGCGTGCCGATGCTATGAATGCGCCGGCAACGCCGATTAGGGCAAGGAGGGCAGTGGGGTTTTCCGGTGAATCGGTGCATCCCGTCTGGGCGCGCAACGGTAGCACGCAGGCAAAGAACGCGATGAGAAGAAGGATGCGAGAAAGAGATTTCATGAACAACTCCTGAGCTTCGATCAAAAAAACTTACTGCCACGAACAAAACTCCTGAAGCGGACCGTCGCTGTTGGACATGCCGATCCGCTAAAGAGTTGTGTCAAGGACGTGTGCCAATCTTGCCGTTATTGAGCGGTATATAGCTGCCCGATCCGGCTTCCGTTGCGCTGGCGTTTGCCGTGCCACCGGTAACGGTCGCGGAGAACGATGTGCCAGCTGTGACCGCCGAAACCGTGATCAGTTGACCATTGAAGAAGGTGCTGGTGCCAAAACCATACAGCACCACACTGCTGCCAACCGCCGGCGGGGTACTGGTAAGAAATGTCCCGATAGCTCCGGTGGCATCGATACTCCACCCTGTAATTGCGGCGATGGCACCTTTGCCGGAGTTGACGGAAAGGGGTGTGACCACGGGAGCCGCGGCACCGACGGTGTGAACGGAATAGCTGTTGCGACCAGAACCTATGTAGATGTTCCCTGACGGATCAATCGCCATGGCAGTTGGGGCATCGGTTGTATACGTGTTGAAGCCGTAGGAACCGTCCACATTGAGGTCGGGCGACAGCGCAATATTTGTTCCTGAAGAGTTGGTGAGCAGTGAGATGCCACTCGTTGTCGAGGTCACACCGTTTCCGACCCAGACATTATTGGAGCCGTCGATCGACATGGAAGTCGGAGAGTCGAGCCCTGCGAACGTGTTTTCGGCTATGGTCCCGCCGGTGTTGGTGGTGCTCGTCGTATCCGTCAGGTCCGCGAGGGGAAGGGCGCCGCCGGTGGAAGTGAGGCCTGCCGCCGCAACATTGAAGAAGGCCAGAGAGCCGAGGTTGGTATTGCCCTCGCCGGTCCAGACGTTGCCCAGCTTGTCCACGGTTCCATAGGTTGTAACCAGGGCTGGCGATGAAGTGTAGTTGGCGCCCGTGATGTTCAGCGAGGTGAGGTTCGCGGTCGAGTCCTGAACGCCAGGGTTGGTTCGGTAAACAGCCTTTCCGGCCGTGGTCGTCTTCAGGAAGCCCCAGGCATCGTGGTTTTGTCCGTCCACAGCAACGCCATGGAAGGAGTTCGCGGAGAAGTATTGGCCTTCATAGAGATTCAGATAGCCGCTGGCCGCAGTCTGAAACATCAGGTTGGAGCCGCTGCTGCTGTTTGCCACGCCGTTGGCAATGACCCAAATATTATTGGCGCCGTCAATCGCGATGGCCCCCGGAAATGCGCCCGTGATGTAGCCACTCACTGTGCCGGCGGTAGAGGTTCCGGTCGTGCATGGAAGAGGCGAGCAGGGAGCGATGGTCGCCGGAGTGGCCTCCACCAGCAGACCCTCAAAGAACCCGTTGCCTGCGCTGGAAGATCCTATATCGGCTGGGGAACTCGAGCTGGAGCCGCCAAAGTCTGTAAACCAGGCGTTGTTGTTGGTATCAATCGCAAGCAGATTTGTCAGAAGTGTGGAGGTATTTTCAATGTATGGAGGCAGCGTGACCGGGATTGCAGGCGTGCTGATCGGGGTGGCAGTGGCGGAGGGTACGTTGGCCGTCGTTGTCTCGTAGACGTTGAGGTTGCTGGCTGGAACCGTGACGGTTCCGCTCACTGTCTGCACCACGCGTCCGGTCGGATCCCACTCCGTGACAGGCACGGTAATTGAAGGACCCGATGAGGCCTGCTCGAAGGCAAGGGTCCACACATTGCCCACGGAATCGACGGCAGCGATGCCGGAGCGGTCGCCATAGGGATTCCCAGCGCCGTCGAGGGCAGACCACCTGACTCCGATTGTGAAGTCGGCTGGATAGGCTGTTGTCGAGCTGCTGCCGGTCGCGCACGCCGAGGTTACAAACGGCTGGACCGCCCCAACGTACTGGTTGCACAGGTAATAGGCCCAGGCGATTGATTGCGGCGCGGCAGGAACGGTCAGACTCTTGGCGGCGTTGGTGAGCACAGCGCCTGTGGTCGCGCCGTTGACCGGGGCAATCACGATTCCGCCAGGAGCATTGGCAATGTCATACGCAATCTGCGTGGTATCGGTGGGCGTAGCCGGCGCCGTGCCGGTCTGCGCGGTGCTGACGTCGGCGGCGAGGTTGGTGCAAACCGCGGACCCCGTGTTGCCCTGGTTGTCCATGGTGTTGACGCAAGCCGAAAGAATATCCGCGATCATGTAGAGTCGCGCGGAATCCGGCGCGACGGTGGTGGTGTAAGTGGTCGTTGCGGGCCCGGGATACGTGACGGTGTTCGTCACCGTGGAGGTACTGGATGTGCCCGTGGAAATGGAAACCAGCTGCGCCACCTGAAGGAAGGCATTCTGCAATCCGATCAAGTTAGTCGAAGGAGCGCCAATCTGCCATGCCGGCGATCCGCCCGGATTGATGGTCATGAACTGCTGCAGCGCCCAGACCGAGGCGGCGGTGGTGACCTCGTTGACGACCACGCTCAGTCCGCCCGTGGTGGAACTGCAGGGCTGCGGCAATGCCAGCATCAGCGCCGCATAGCTGTTGTTCCCTGCGCCCGCATCGCCTCCCGTAGAGGTGATGTAATTGAACTGACCTGCGGTACATTGGGACACAGTGCCGGCGCCAATGTTGAGGTTGAAAATTCCGTTGCTATCCGTCGGGGCTGAAGTGCCAACTTTGGTCGCCCCGCTGCCATAGCCTGAACTGGTGCCCGCCACCCACAATTGGACGGTCGCGCCCACAATCGGCGATTGGCCGCCATGAACAACGCCGGTAATCTGTCCGGCCCGAGCTGCAGGCGCGACGACAGGGCTCTGTATGTTCGATAAGGATGAGCTGCATCCTGCGAGTGCCAACGCGAGAGCGCTGCCAGCCATGGTGCACAGAACAAACGGAATACGACCGAGTTTAATCATGTCAAACCTCACGGAGAAAGCTATCAGTTTCTGCATCGAAAAAAAAGCTAATTTTGGGGTGGACGAGCCCCTGGCCGACGGGTGCCGCCACTGGAGACGGATCCTGATTGGCGGGCGCAGTACCCACCGCTCATTTGCTCTCGGGGCTGACGATCTCGCACGAGATTTTGCCCGGGCACTTTCAAGGCGGGCTGGCACCATCGTAAAGTCATTAGCAGCGCAATTCCGCGGTTCGCGGAACGTAGAGATGCATTCTGGGATTGCGTGTGTCTTCTCCGCAGATTGTACGAATGAATGAGGGCCAGTCGTTTATGTTCAGGTTTGGCAGCTTGCCACATCGGTTTTTCTATCACCTCCCCATCGCCTTGGTTGCCGGAATGTTCTTGATCGCTCTCGCCGGATGCGGCGGCAGCGCTCCTGGCACTGTCACAACCAATCCAATCGCGGCCACGCCGCAGACGCCCAGCCCCAACGGGCGCGCCATGGGAGGGCAACAGCCGGTCTACGGAGGCACCGTTCAGTTGTGGCAGGTAAACACCGACGGGTCAGGCGCTGCTCCCATGCTTTCCTCGGCGGTAACTACCGACATCAATGGCTACTTCACCCTGACCGGACTTTATAGGTGCCCTTCGCCATCGACACAGGTCTACCTGACGGTTACGGGCGGCAATCCTGGGGCAGGGAATAACGCCGCTCTCGGCCTGATGGCGGCACTCGGCCCATGCGGTTCGCTCTCGCCCTCCACTTACGTCATTGTCAATGAGGTAACGACCGTGGCTTCGGTGTGGGCGTTGCAGCAATTCATGGGGGCCACCTTCGGGGTCGCCGGCGCGGAAGACATCGCTGTCAACACCCTCGCCCAGTCCACGGCCGGCATGATCAATGCCTTCTCCACAGTTCCGGTGCTGGTTACGCTCTCCCAGGGGTTGGCGACATCCAATTTCTCCAACGCCACGCTTGAGAGCGCCAGGATCAACACGATCGCAAACATACTTTCTGTTTGCGTCAACAGCAATGGCACCGGTACTTGCGCCGACCTCTTTGCTGCTGTGACGCCCAGCGGAGACCCCGCGCCCGGCGACACCATTCAAGCTGCGCTCTACATGGCGCAGAATCCTGCCAACAACGTGGCCCAGATTTATAGCTTTGCCCCTGCGATCGGTGCGCCCTTTCTGCCCGACCTTACCACCCAGCCATTTGACTGGACGTTGGCCGTTACCTATGCCGGCAGTGGTTTGAACATCCCCTATCAAATTGCGGCCGACGCCGGCGGCAACGTATGGATTGCAAACTCCCCCGGATCGCCCAACAACGGCCTGGTTGAATTGGGCACGAACGGTCAGCCGGCTGCCGGGAGCCCATTTCTCTCCGGTTCCAGCTCGCCGCTCAGCGGGCCGCGGACAGTTGCACCGGACACGCTAGGCAATGTCTGGATCGCCAACCATGGCAGTTCGGCCAACGATCTTGTCTCCTTTCCGGGCAGCGGTTCGACCTTCAACACATATATAGCCGCCAGCGGATGTCTTCCTGAGACGGTGGCTATTGACGGCATTAATAATGCCTACTTTGCCTGTGGCGGCACGGGCTTTACCAATCTGTTTGAGTTTGCTAACACGGGCAGTGTCACCTCGCCGGTCTACTCCAGCGCCGCAACTCAGTTTCAGGCTGTGGGCTCATCGCCCCAGGCATTGGCCGTCGATACCAGCGGCAACGTCTGGGTGGCGAACCATGGCTCCAACAGCGTATCCGAGTTTCCTTCCGGTTTCACTCCCTCGACCGCGCCAATCACCTACAGCCTGGCTTCCAGTCCCAATGGCATCGCCGTGGATCACGCGGGCAATCTATGGACTGCTACCGGCTCAACCTTGAGCGAGTTGGTGAAGAGCGGAAGCTCATACACCGTCAGCAATTTTTCCGGAGGGGGGCTGAACAGCCCCAGCGCCCTGGCCATCGATGGCAGCGGCAATATCTGGGTTGCCAACTCTGCGTACTCTACGATCTCCGGAACAAACTATGTCTCCGTCAGCGAGTTTTCCAACAACGGCACCGCGATTACGGAAGCCACTTCAAGTAACACCCCTGACATCCCCGGCGGCTACGCCCATACCACCACGGCCAATGCGCCCTCGCCGAGCGGCATTGCGGTGGATCCCTCGGGTAATGTCTGGATCACCGGCTGCGGATCCTCTTCCACCTGTACCAATCTTTCCTTCGTGATGGAACTTGTCGGGGCAGCCACCCCGGTGGTTACCCCGCTCTCTGCTGCTGTCGCTGGGAACTACCTGGGCTGCTGCAGCTTCACCCCGGCATCGCCGGGCGGCACTGTACCCGTGGAACCAGGGTATATATCGCTGCAGACGAACGCCTACTCGCCCCTGCAGGAGGGCGGATCGCTCTCCTTCCTGGTGACACGCATTGGCGGCTCCAGCGGGACAGTTGGCGTCAGCTATGCCACCAGCAATGGCTCTGCGATCGCCGGCACCGATTACACATCGACCAGCGGAACCTTGAGTTGGAGCAGCGGCGATACCTCCGTGCGGACCATCACAGTTCCCTGGACTAGCTCCACGAACTACACCGCGAGCAAGACCTTTACTCTAACGCTCTCCGGCGCAACCGGAGGTGCCGGCATAACCCCTTATCCCACCACGCTGGTAAGCGTCTCCGATCAGGTCACCAGCACGGCGCCCCCATTTACCGGCACAAATCCGCCGTTCTATATCACCCCACCATCGACTCATTTCAACCTGACCAGCCCGACCACCTGGAAAGTGCAGCTGCCGGTGGATATCTACGGCGGCAATGGCGGTACCAACCAAATTCAATTTGCATCCACTGAGGTGACGTCACTCACGGGTTTCTCTGATCCCTACTACTATCTGAACTCGAGCAACCAGATCGTCTTCACCGCACCGTCCGACGGCGCGGTCACCACGCCGGGTGCCGGGACTAACGACGCTCGTTCTGAGTTCCGCGAGTTGTACAGCGGCCCGGGCTCAGACAGCAACAGCGATTGGTATGGCGATACGGACAGTGGCGCCGGGGGCACCATGACCGGCATCTGCAAGTTCAATTCTGTCTCGGTGGATACGGATGCCGGGTACTTCGCGCAGATTCACGGGCAGAACAACCCGTTCATTATCCTTCTCTACCGGCCCGGATATAGCGACATTGAGATCCAGGTCGAAAACACCAGCGCGGCTACCTCGAGCACCCGTACCGAGCTGGTCACTGGAGTCAGCCTGGGCGATACCATCAGCTACAGTCTCACATACTCCGCTCCCTCACTCAGTGGCGCGGGGACCATCACGGTTCTCGCGACGGACACCACGACCAACAGCAGCCTCGGCACCAAAACGATCGCTGTAGATAGCTCATGGTCATCGCAGGGCCAATACTTCAAGCTCGGAGCGTACAGCGGAGCCAACCACATCAACAATCCCGCCGGAGATCAGACCCAGGTGGTCTACAGCAGTTGGGCCATCACTCACTGATGGTTGAAGATTGAGTGGTCGGACTGCGCGGCTGTGCCCTGACCACCCAGGGAACCGAGTTGGAGAATGCGCACCTTCGCGTCCAGGTTGATCCACGCAACGGATGCATCCTGCATCTGGTCGACAAACATTCCGGCGTCGATTCGATTGCTCCCGGTGGTTGTGGCAATCAACTTCAGACCTTCACGGACAATCCAAAGAGATACGACGCGTGGAACATCGACGCCGATGCATTAGCTACAATGAAACCGATTACCGACGCCGATTCTGTCCAAGTCGTTGAGGCTGGACCGTTGCGGGCGACGATCCGCGTGAAGCGTCACTGGGGATCGAGCACATTTGCCCAAGATATTTCCCTCTACGACGGCATCGATCGCGTCGAAATCGCCAATGACATCGACTGGCTTAGGGTGCAAGATGCAAGGAATGATGACGCGCCGCGAGTTCGCGAAGGTTGGGGCAGCAGCCCTTGCGCTGTCGGCGAGGTCCAACGCCGCGACTTGGGTGGACGCAAGACGGGAGTCCACGGCAGCCGCCGCGCCGCTACCACCTTCCCCTTCGCTTCCCCAGGCGCTCATATTCGACTCCGGGAAAACCGTGGAGAACCATGCGCAGTGGTCTCCTCGGCGCGTGGAGATTCTCCATACCGCAGCGACGCAGATGTATGGCACGGGACCATCCCCCGCCGGCCTTCATTTTGTTGTGCAAGAGAAGGGCGGATCTGCCTTCGGCGGCAAAGCACTTCGGCGCCAGGTGCAGTTGCGTTTCAAGGCTGGCGCCAATGGTCCCACGGCGAATCTGCTGCTATACTCGCCGCGGCATATCCCTCATGCTCCCGTAATCGTTGGACTCAATTTCTGGGGGAATCATACTCTCAGCGCCGATCCCGAAGTGCTGCTTCCGACCTCATGGGTCGAGTCAGGCAGGAACATTTTTGTCGACCTCTCCTGCGTAGTGGACCACCGCGCTACACCGGCGTGCCGCGGCATCGACGCTCGCCGCTGGCCGGTTGAACAGTTGATTGAGCGCGGCTACGCGCTATGCACCGTGTATCGCGGAGATATTGACGCGGATCAGGCAGACGAGAGTATTCCTGGCTTGCGCAGTGCATACCCGGAGCTGAGTCAGCGCAGGGACAATTTTGCCGCCATCGGGGCGTGGGCCTGGACGCTATGCCGCATGCTCGACTATCTCGCAACTGATCCGCATGTCGACTCACGACGAGCCGCAGTTTTCGGTTGGTCGCGCCTTGGCAAAGCGGCTGTGTGGGCGGGTGCGTGCGATTCACGCTTTGCGGCCGTACTCAGTCACGAGTCCGGAGCGGGCGGCGCCAAGCTGTTCAGGCGCGACGTAGGTGAGGATATCCAACGGCTCAACACCGTCTTCCCACACTGGTTCTGCAGGAACTTTCGCAACTATGTCGGCATGGATCGAGAGCTACCGTTTGACCAGCACCTGATTTTGTCGGCCATCGCTCCGCGACCGCTCTTTGTCGCGAGTGCAGTCGACGATACTCTCTCCGACCCGCCGGGCGAATTTGCCTCGGCTGTTCTCGCCAGCGAAGTCTACCGCTTTCTCGGGAGTGCAGGCCTCTCCTCGTCTACCATGCCCGACCCCGGCTCGCCGCTCCTCGGACGAGTCAGTTACCAGATTCGCGCGGGCGGCCACGATGTGATGCCCTACGACTGGGACCAATACCTGCTCTTTCTTGACCGCTATGTGTAATGCCACAATATCTGTGCCAGGGCAGAGACAGTCTTCGGCTATTCTCTTTGCGCCCAGGCGACGATCCGGCCTTTGACTTCCTTTCGTGGTCGTTGCAAGGGCGTGGTTGCAGGACGCTGGGAAGGATCTCTTCCGGTGCGCACGTAGGCAACTGCGTCGATCAAGCTGATAGCTGGTGAGGACATGCTCGATGGTCATGTGCAATAGACTTCTTGAACTTGCATCCCTCCGCAGGGTACCCTTGCCGCCATGCCACTGTCTCGCCGCCGCTTCCTCGCCCAAACCTCTCTGCTCACCGCGGCCTCCACCCTGATACCCCGCGGTCTACACGGCCAGACCGGCGCTCCCGCCGGCGCGCCCGACACGTACGCCAAGCCCAAGCCTGACCCCGAAGGCCCCTACAAGCCCACCTGGGCCTCGATCCGCGACCTGCACCAGACGCCGGCCTGGTTCAACCCGGCGAAGTTCGGCATCTTCATCCACTGGGGGCTCTATTCCATCCCGGCCCGCATTAACGAGTGGTATATCAAGCACATGTACACCTCTGACGTGGAGTGGCACACCCAGCACTACGGACCGCCCGACAAGTTCGGATATAAGGACTTCATCCCGCTGTTCACCGTGCCCAACTACCACCCTGAGGACTGGGCCGCTCTCTTCAAGAATGCCGGCGCAAAGTACGTTGTCCCCGTTGCCGAGCATCATGACGGCTTCGCCATGTGGAACTCTGACATCACCCCTTGGTGTGCGGGCAAGATGGGCCCCAAGCGCGACCTGACAGGTGAGCTAGCCACCGCGGTCAAGAAGCAGGGCATGGTCTTTGGCCTCTCCACGCACCGCATGGAGCACCACACCTTCGCCTACCCAGCCGCTGGGGTCCCCAACGATGAGTTTGACCCCCGCTACGCAGGGTTTTATGGGCCGCCAATTCCCGGCGACATGAATGACGGGGGCGCGTCGCAGGCCTTCCAGGACGACTGGCTGGCGCGGGTGCAGGAGTTGATCGACAAGTATGAGCCCCAGCTCATCTACTTCGATAACGGTGTCAACCCCCGTGTCTATGACCCCATCAAGCTCCGCGCCGCCGTCTACTACTTCAACTCCGCCCTTAAGTGGGGTAAAGAGGTCACCTTCGGCACCAAAGACTGGGCATACCTCGCCGGCTCCGTACAGGACTTCGAAAAGCAGCAGCGTGCACCCAAGTGGATCTATCCCTATCCCTGGCAGTCCGACGATGCAATCGGGAGCACCTGGGGCTACACCGAATCGCCACGGCAGATGTCCATCCGCACCCCCGCCAGTGTTGTCACCGAGCTCATCGAGCACTGCAGCACCGGCGGCAACCTAATGCTCAACGTCTCTCCCAAAGGCGATGGCAGCATCCCCAAGGACCAGCAGAAGGTGCTCGTCGCCGTGGGTGAGTGGCTCCGCTCCAATGGCGAGGGCATCTACGACTCGCATCCCTGGCGCATCCTCGGCGAAGGCCCCGGCACGCCCACCGAGGTCCCACCCGACTGGAAAGGCGGTTCAACCGCCGACCAATCCACCGCCATCAAGGATGGTCCCGCACCCCGCAGCCAGACCACCGAAGCTAACTACCGCTTCACGACGGCCGGCGGCAAACTATTCGTCCTCGGCTACCGCTATCCGGCCGCAAACACCGCCTCCATCAAATCACTCTCGACCACTTCCGCAAAGATTGAGCAGGTCTCGCTGCTTGGGCCGTCCCCGCAGCCACTGAAGTTCCAGCAAACGCCAGACGCGCTGGTGGTCACTCTTCCCGCCAGCCCGCCGATCCAAGGTATGCCTTATACCCTCCGCATCGAAGGCACGCAGGGGCTGGGGATGGGATAGTTTGCTGTATATTCCGGCGCTTAAATGGCGTCTATTTCTGCAGAACAAGCGTTCACCTTCTGCAGAACAAGCGTTCACCCAAATTGTTGGCTTAGACAAAGATGGGCACAATCGTGGACGTAGCAGGGCAAAATCACGAGGCCAACCGCCTTGGGTTGGCCTCCTATAACTCCATTGTTATCAATTTGGTGCGGAGGAGGGGACTTGAACCCCTATGCCTTGCGGCGCTAGCACCTCAAGCTATGTCCATAGGTATCAGTGAGTTGCGTGGTGTATCGAATCAGTAACTTGAGGTTGTGCCCTGTATCGCAAAGTATCCTGTTTTATCCCTGCGTAGGCACAATCTCAGGCACAATTTCCGACCGCCGCACCCTCTTCTCCATCAGGGCTTTCGCGATGACGATGTCCTCTCTGTCCACTATGCTGTATCGCCGCTCCATCGAGTCAGTTTTGTGACCGCTGATCTGCATCCGGATCGACTGAGGCACGCCTGCATCGCGCATATTGCGAACTGCCGTACGTCTCATGTCGTGCAGATGCAGGTCGGAAACACCGGCCCGTTGGCAGGCACTCTTCCAGGCGCCGCGGAAGCTCTTGATTTGTTTGCCAGAGCGATTAAACACCCACGGTGACTTCGGCCAGTTCTTCTGCCGTTCTTGGTAGGCTGCCCATAGGAGGTCATGCATGTCGCCATCTAGGATAGGGCAGGTGCGGGCGTCTTTGCCCTTCGTTTCACCTTTGCTCAAGGTGATGAGCCCAGCCTTAAAGTCGACCTGAGACCACTGGATGGCGAGCAACTCACTCTTGCGGATTCCGGTGTTGTAATCGCAGACAAAGAGCGCCTTCAACTCGTGCGGAAGTTCGTCGCGTAGCCGCTCGTACTTCTCATCGGACAGGAAACCCTGGCGCACGGTCGTCTCTTTGACCATGGGGAAGTAGGGAACGATGTTGACTTTGGCCGGGGTACGCTTACGCCCATTGTGGAATGCCGTTCGCAGGATAGACAGTTCGCGGTTGACGGTTGCATCCGTCACCCCACCATCCTTGCGCTTCTTTCGGTACTGATCCATCTTGTCAGTACTGAGCCGGGCAGCCTTCAGCTTCCCGAAGAATGGTCGGATGCTCTTCTCAACGACCAGCCTCCATATCTTGCGGGTAGATTCTTCGATGTCACTCTTGAGGACATCGTCGAGCAGTTCGTTGATCAGAACCCTGTCAGGAATCCCGCCCGAGAGTTCCCCGCGCGCGCGACTGCCAAGCAACTTGTCCCGCAGGTGGATGGCATCTTTCTTCTTGGTTGACTTGCTGGACTGTCGGATAGACTGGCCGCTGGCATAGACCTTGACCCACCAGATCCGTCCTCGGAGATACACTGTACCGGAATGATCGCTCTTCTTTGCCATCCGGCCAAGTGTACCCCAAAAGGCTAGTGCCTCAGTATTTGTTCCGGATCGGACAGATTGAAAAACATGCACCCCCACTATCTAAGCGGCGGACCATCCCCACTAGCCGGCTTAACCAACAAGTGCCGGCCGAGGTGCTGAAGGTCACTCCTCCGCTGTGCCCGCTAATCGTTCAAGTGAGATCAGATTACTTCTTACAAGCCGACATATCAGGACAAATCCAGTTCGGTGAGCGCATTGGCGATCTTGCATAAATCGAGGGACACGCTAGGCGTGCGACTACTCTGCCAATTGCATGATGAGCCTACTTGTCGTCCCCAATCTGTCAAGGGCGGAGTAAAACCAGACCAGTGTGGCGGATTAAAAGTAGACCAGTAGATGGCTTGGAAGTTATTGGATATGCGGGGAGTGTGGCGTCTGGAGCGTAGCGGAAGACGCCATACTCCCCGAGGCGCGTTGCGCCGGGGTGGTTTGGTTGCTGGGGCGGCGGTCAGGGGTTGGCGGGAGGGCGTTTATGCCTGCTCTGCTTGAGGCGATAGCTGTCGCCGTTCATCTCCAGGATGTGGACGTGGTGGGTAAGGCGATCGAGCAGGGCTCCGGTGAGGCGTTCGGAGCCGAGGATCTCGGTCCACTCCTGGAAGGGCAGGTTGCTGGTGACCAGGGTTGAGGTGCGCTCGTAGCGCTGGCTGAAGACCTCGAAGAGCAGCTCCGCGCCGGTCTTCGACAGCGGCACGAAGCCGAGCTCGTCGACGATCAACAGTTCATAGGCAGCGATCTGCTTCTGGAAGCGGAGCAGCTTCTTCTCGTCGCGAGCTTCCATCAGTTCATGGACCAGCGCGGCTGCGGTGGTGAAGCGCACGCGATGCCCGCGCTGGCAGGCAGCCAGGCCGAGGGCCCGGGCGACATGGGTCTTGCCGGTACCGGAGTTGCCCAGCAGCAGCACGTTCTCTCGGCGCAGCAGGAACTCCGAGCGGACCAGCTCCAGCACCATGGCCTTGTTCAGCGAAGGGATGGCGAGGAAGTCGAAGCTGTCCAGGCTCTTGACCACGGGGAACTTCGCCTGGCGGACGCGGCGCTCGGTGGCCCGGCGCTCGCGGTCCAGCAGCTCCAGTTCGCTCATACGCAGCAGGTAGCGGGGATAGTCCACATCCTCGGCGGCGCACTGCCGGGCCACCTTGTCGTACTCGCGCAGGAAGGTGGGCACTCCTGCCCTCAACCCGAACCGCACGCCGCACACGCCCGTAGAGCTCCACCTTGTACATCCCTCCGGTGTTCCATGAACTCCGCTGTTCCGCAACAGCTCATGAAACCTGAATCCGGCGGTGGTCTACTTTTACTCCGCCGTATCACGCCGCTCACGCGGCGTTATACGGTCTATTTTTGCTCCGGAGCTTACACCAATCCGTCATCTCCCCTGGAATTCGAGAACGTCGTCGGACAACCTGGCTTATCTTCGCCTTCTGCCCTACTCCGGTGCTAGCATTTGTGCGTGACTCCAACAGAAGTCTTTCAGCACTATACCGACGCCTGGAATCGGCATGATGCGGCTGGCATTGTCGCCACATTCGCAGAGGGCGGCACCTACACCGACCCAACGACCGCCGGCCCGCTTGCCGGAGCAGCAATAGCAGCCTACGCACAATCCCTCTGGGACGCCTTTCCCGACTTGAGTTTCGAAACGGTAGGTCTGACCCATAATGATCAGGGATTGGTGTCAGCCGAGTGGCTTCATGAAGGGTACCAACACGGGCCCCATGATGGGCCTGCCACCTACGGGCCGTTCAGTAGCGCTCGCCGGAGCCGACTTCGCTCGCATTGAAGGCGGCAAGATCCTCTCCCTACAGGGGTATTTCGATGGTAGCGCTGTACCGCGCGCACTGGGACTTGACATCATCGTGCAGCCCTCCTCGATTGGCCCTTTCGGATTCGGCACCAGCGTTCGGGCAAGCAATGGAAGCACCGCACTTCCCGGTGCATTCAGTATCACCAACTTCTTTGCGCGCAATGCAGAGGAGGTAGCCATCATCCAGGAAGGCGGCCGCAAGATTGCGATGGACATGCTATCCATGCCGGGGTTCATCAGCATGGTCTCAGCTGTCGTGGGAGATTGCCTGATGACCATCACCGCTTGGGAAACCCCGGATTCTATGGCGCCCTTGATGAAGCAGGGAGAACATCGTTCTATGGTCAGCCGCTACTTTACCTCGGAATTCGGGCACGGCGGAATGACCGGAGTGTGGGTTCCAGGACGCCTCAATCCACGCCGCGTCCGCTGTCCTGGCTGTAACAAGATGACTCCTGTCGAAGCTCCGCAACAGAAATGCAGGTGTGGCGCTGTGCTCCCCGATCCACTTGCCTATTGGTAGCGGCATTCGTTCAATCACTCATGCGGGATCGGTACTCGCGAGTCGGTCTTCTGGAAAGAATCGGCAGTGACTTCTCTGATAAGAGCGGGCATCTCGTATCCGCTTCCACTTAGTCGTCGGTTTACCTCAACAGGCCAACGCGTTCTTCCAGCTCCAAAGGAACCCGAACCACGCATCGGCGACTTGGCAACAATTGATAGATGGCTCGATTGCTACCTTACGATAAACTCGTATTTTCCGAGCCCGCAAACTGAATGCACGCATGAAAGAGCAAGACCCCATCCCGCTTGCAGCCGAGAAACGGATCGATCCCGATCAGCCCCCTTCGCTTGCCTCCGAAACGCCGCCTGGCCTGGATCCACCTGAAGTCGTGAGTCAGCAACCAGCTGAAATCCCTGTGGAGAAGTCCGCACCGATGATCGATATCCATCCGCCGCACCACACCGTCTCGACCCGCCGCGAATTCTTCGTCCATCTCTTCATCGTCGTTCTTGGGATCCTCATCGCCATTGGTCTCGAGCAGACCGTGGAAGTCATTCACCACGCTCAGGAGCGCCGCGCACTCATCGAAAACTTCCGTCGCGAGTGCGCCGACAATCTGAAGGTATTCGACCGCGATCTCGCACTGGTTCACCACAACATCGCATGGGAGCAGTCTTCGCTTGCCGCCCTGCGCAGCGCCAGGCCACAGGACGGCGCCATCACCGTCACCATGCCATCAGGACCCAATGGCGGTGGGCCAAATGGCGGTATGCACGCGCCATCCCGGTCAGTGTGGTCGGTCGCAAGGGCTAGTGGGAAGGTTGAGCTTCTGCCGGAGAACCTCGCCGAAGTCTTCGATCGAGTCGATGGCGAAGGCGAGCACTTTAACGATCTCGTTCAGACCAGCGTAACCGCCCAGAAGCGCGTTGACGCCTTCAAGGAGCGGGTTGGCTCTCCACTGGATACGGGCGAATCCATTCACCTCACAGTTGCCCAGCGCGACGACGCGGCCAGCCTGATCGATAGCCTCCTCGTTCAGGACGAGCAGTATCAGCTTTGGCTCGGGTCCTGGAAGGGTGCCTCGCAGAGCGTCCTGGATGGTGTCCAGACCCGCGACGGAATGGACAGTTACATCCACCGCGCCGGCGCTGCCGCGACGCGACAATAGCGTTCACGCCGACCGCCGGTCTACGGTAACCGCGACCGACGCCTGCCAAGCCTTTACACTTGCAATACGCGAACTGCGCGGAGGCGATGGGGGATGAAGCGGAGAGAGTTCGTCGCTTTGATGGGGATGTCGGCCGGTAACTTCGCGTTTGCTCAGCCCGGTCTGGCCGGCAGCCTGATTGGCCTGTGGACTCTGCATAGCTGTGTGCGGACGTTCGCCAATGGGCACAAAGAATATCCGTTTGGCGAGAAGCCAGTAGGGCGCATTGAGTACGACAAGGAAAGTCGGGTGTTTGCTCTACTGATGCGTTCGGGGCGGCGATCGACAGTGGCTCCGGGGCTGGAGCTGGATGCGGCAAGCGTAGAAGAAATACGCGAAGCGGTAACCGGTTTTGTGGCATATTTCGGCAGCTATGAGGTGGATGACGCGTCACAGACCGTCACCCACCATGTGGAGGCGAGCCTGGTGCCGAGTTGGGTAGGGACGTCGCTGAAGAGGCACTTCCGCTGGGACGGAGCGCGTCTGGTGCTGACTCGCGCTGTGCCGGGCACGACGGATGAATTGGTCTGGGAGCGGGCTTAAGGCGCCTTTGGTTGCGCCATATGCCTACGTCGCGAAACGGCCGTTAAAGGTTCGCCGCGCATAACTCCGGATGTCGACTGTCGCCAACAGGCCGCAGCTTGAACTGAGGAACGAAGTTCCGGAAAGGGGGGATGATAAAGTCGTCCACATGATTTCAGACAATCTGACCCGGCGCGAAGTCCTGACGGGCATTGCCGCTGCTTCTCTCTTCGCTGGTAGTTCTCTAAGAGCCGACTCCGCGGCCCCTCCGCTTTGTTTCACCAGTGCCGTCGAGATGGCCCGCCTGATTCGTACGAAACAGCTCTCCGCACGGGATGCGCTGGCCGAACACCTCAAGCAAATTGACCGCCTCAATCCCAAGGTGAACGCGATCGTAACCCTGGTTGCTGAGATGGCCATCGAAGCTGCCACACGCGCCGACGAGATGCAGGCGCGGGGCGAAAAACTGGGCCCGCTGCATGGCCTACCAGTCGCGCACAAAGACCTTATTAATACGCGCGGCATCCGCACCACCTTCGGCTCGCCGCTGTTTAGGGACAATGTCCCCACCGAAGACGACATCCTTGTCGAACGCATGCGCAGCGCCGGCGCAATCATCGTGGGCAAAACTAACACACCCGAATTCGGCGCCGGGTCGCAAACCTTTAATACAGTTTTCGGAGCAACCCACAATCCGTACGATCTCAGCAAAACCTGCGGCGGCTCCTCGGGAGGGGCTGCCGTCGCGCTGGCTTGCGGCATGGTCCCCGTCGCCTCCGGTTCCGACGCCGGCGGCTCGTTGCGCAATCCCGCCGCGTTCTGCAACATCGTAGGATTCCGCCCGTCCATCGGACGTGTTCCCAACCCCAAGGGCAATGGATGGTCCACTCTCAGCACAAACGGATGCCTTGGCCGCTCTGTCGCCGACCTCGCACTCTCGCTCAGCACCATCGCTGGTCCCGACCCCAACACCCCGCTCGCTATCAACGAGCCCGGCGAGCTCTTCGCGCGCCCGCTCGATCGCAGCTTCAAAGGTGTGCGTGTCGCATGGTTCAAAGACCTGGGCGGCGTGCCCTTCGATCCCCGTGTCCGCACGATCGTCGATGCGCATCGCGCTACGTTCGAATCGCTCGGCTGTATCGTCGAGCAGGCCGAGCCTGACTTCTCTCCCGCCGAAATCTCCTTCCGCACGCTTCGTGCCTGGTCCGCCGCCGTCAACTATGGCGCGATGCTCGAGCAACACCCCGACGCCTTCAAGGACACCCTCAAAGACGAAATCCAGACAGGGATGAAGCTCACCGGTCAGGACATCGCCCGCGCCGAGATGGCCCATAGTCTCCTGTGGCGACGGTTCCAGGCCTTCCTCCAGAGGTATGAATACTTCATCCTCCCAACCACGCAATTGCCTCCGTTCGACGTCAGCACGCCCTATCCAACGGAGATCGCCGGCGTCCACTTCAACAACTACATCGACTGGATGAAGGCCTGCTGGTACATCTCAGCCACCGGAAACCCGGCAGCCTCCGTGCCGGCCGGATTTACGGGCGAAGGCCTTCCCGTCGGTGTGCAGATCGTAGGCCGCGATAAGCAGGATTTCAGTGTCCTGCAGCTTGCGAACGCGTTTGAACAGGCAACGGGATTCGGTAAGAGACATCCGTCGATCGCGTAGAGCAAAACATTGGTCTACGGGCTTGAAAAAGTTGGAGCCTCAATAAGCTGTTTCTCAGCGAACGCTAACCGGCCATTGCACGTTTCCAGGCCGATCGGCGTGGAATCACGATATGGCGATTTGGCGTAAAACGAGAACCTCCCGGTCACCCGAAGGGCTACGGCCTTGGAAAAGTGGTTGATTCCTGGTACTCCACAGACATACCTCCTACGACTCCTCAGTAGTCGGAAGTTATTAGCGCTTTGAGGCGCTGGATCGGCCGGATCGCTTGGAGACTGCGCTCTTCGGCAATCGCGGAACAGCCTGGACGCCCGCCCAAAGCGTTGCGATCGTCTGCTCGATCACGAGAGTCTGGTCAGACAATCCAGGCACAACCCCTTGAACAACAAAGAGCATGGCGAGGCCAAAGATCGTAAACCACCAGGTGTGGGCTATCACGATGTCATCCCTGTTTGGCAATCCTTCATCCTTGGCAACCTCGAAAAAGAGCTGTACAAAACGTTCGAACAACGGCGCGCCAAGGTCGTCGATGTATTGTCCAGCGCGGACGCCGTTTCGGTTCTCCGGCCCGAAGAAGACGTTGCGGAACTGCTGTGGATGGGCAACGCAGAACTGAATCAAGCCGCGTGAAGTCGCAAAAAGACGTTCTTTCGGTGCAGGATGATTGGCGGCAATCGCGTCGAAGTTCTGAACCATCAGCTCGATCGTCTCGCGGCTCAACTCGGCAAGAATGTGTGATTTGTCCGGAAAATGTTGGTAGATCACGGCGTGCGTGTAGCCGATCTCTTTAGCAATCTCACGAAGCGTCACGGCTTCGTATCCGCGATCGGCGAACATTTTGCCTGCAGCTGCAAGGATTTCGCCCCGCAACCTCTCCTTGCGCTCTAACCGACGACTTGGTGATGTGGATGTCACTTCAATAGCTTAGTCCCTTTTGACGATTTTTTGCGACCGATTGTTGATTTATAACCATTGGATATAAAACCACTGATTATTTTGCAACCATTGGTTATATCGATCCTCTAATAGGCAGATCGCTCATTTGGATGGGCGACCAAATACGAGGCAAAAGGAGGAAGCGATGAAAGTTCTAGTGATTGGAGCAGCGGGCAGGAGCGGAGAAGCGCTGGTAAATGAGGCGCTGGCGGCCGGACATAAGGTGACGGCTTTCGTGCGCGGTGCCGCGCAGTACAAGAAGGCGAACGTCAGAGTTGTTGTGGGCGACGCACTGGACGCGGACGCGGTCGACGCTGCGGTCGCCGGACAGGATGCGGTGATCGACGCGCTGGGCGGCAAGACGCCGTGGAAAGTGACGACGAGGGAAACGAGCGTGGCACACAATATTGTGGACGCGATGCGGCGCAATGGCGTGCGGCGATTGCTGAAGATTTCGGTGGTCGGTGCGGGCGAGAGCGTCAAGAACGCCGGCTTTTTCAACGAGCACCTGCTCATGAAGACGTTTCTGCGGGGTCTGCTGGTAGACAAGGCGGGCATGGAGGCCGAGATCGAAGGCAGCGACCTGGACTGGACGCTCGTGCGGCCGCCGATGTTGACCGACGTCGAGAAGACCGGCGTTGCCAGGGTGCTGAGCACGGAGGGCGGCGAGAAGGCGCACAAGATCGGGCGGGCCGATCTGGCAGCCTTCATGGTGCAGCAACTGGAAAGCAGCCGGTATGTGCGTCAGGCCGTGACAGTGACGACCACATAGCAAGGCCTCCGCGAGAATCAACCACCTCTCTCATCGAGGCGATCCGATCAACTGTGTAACGGGCTGTAACGATTCATGCGACAGATCACTGTGGAAACTCACGGGACTAGCGGAGTGCTAGCTGCGCAACTTACAAGCTCTGCCGTTCGCATCGGAGCATCACTTTCGTTCTAACAAGGAGAAAACGAGCATGTATTTAGTCATGGGCATTACTGGAAAAGTTGGCGGCGCCACCGCGCGGCATCTGATCAAGCAAGGCAAACGGGTACGAGCACTTGTGCGCGATCGCGAGAAGGCGGCGAAGTGGGCAGACCAGGGCGTGGAGTTGGTGGATGGAGACTGGAACGATGCGGCAGCCATAGCGGCGGCGCTCAAAGATGTTGAGGGCGCGTTTGTTATGTTGCCGGCTGTATGGGCTCCGTCGCCTGATTTCAGAGAAGCAAGGGGCGTGATTGCGAACTATGTCGAGGCGCTGACCAGGGTAGTGCCCCCGCGCGTGGTAGCGCTCTCGTCGACGGGCGCGCATAGAACCGGCGGGGTGGGGATGATCACGGCCTTATCGCTTCTGGAGCAAGGTCTTCGTAGCCTGCCGTCTCCGGTCGCATTTGTGCGCGCAGGCGGCTTTTTCGAAAACTTTCTTTTCGGCTTACAGGCCGCCCAGGGCGGAACATTACCGGTCTTCTACAATCCGACAAACCGGAAATCGATGATGGTCGCGTCAGACGACATCGGCGCAGAGGTGGCAACGCTTCTGACCGGGCCGGCGTGGTCAGGGCATCGCGTCATCGAGCTCGGTTCGATGGTAAGCGCGGATGAAGTGGCCGGACAGTTGGGTAAAGTCCTGAAACTCGACGTAAAAGCCTTTGCAATCCCGCGTGCAGGGTGGGCTGAAGCGTTCGAGCAGTTCGGGATCCCCAAGGGCCACACTGGACCTGCCGAA
Organism: uncultured Acidobacteriaceae bacterium; assembly: GCA_963764735.1. Lineage (GTDB taxonomy): Bacteria > Acidobacteriota > Terriglobia > Terriglobales > Acidobacteriaceae > Edaphobacter. The sequence goes on along the minus strand of CAVXTS010000002.1, from coordinate 297,563 downwards.
GAAATGTATGAGGGCATTAACGAGGGATGGATGGGCCTCGGAATCGCGGGTACAGAGCACGTAGAGGGTACGACGTCCGCACGCGATGTGTTTGCGGCTGCAAAGAACGCCGTCAAGGCGTGAGCCCGGCAAACTGAGTCAGCCCGGTTCCTTTAAAACTGCGGCGTTAACGTCAGGAAAGATTGAACTCGACCATGAAAGTTCTTGTTCGGGTGCGGAACCGGACGGCTGGTTGTCCGGTTCCGCCCTGGCGAAAGGCCATTCCGGAGGCCGTCCCACCCATGCAGCGCGTTGATTGCAGTCGCGTCTAAGAGCCGGCTTATTGCAGAACGATTTATACCATTGAAACCGCAACAGGAGGATCGCTTTGAATATGAAAACTGAACAGACAACAGATAAACCCTCGCGGGCAGGTCGAGCAACTCAAATAGCCGCGATGGCAATAACCGGCCTTGTCGTCGTCAGCTTTGTATACTTCGGAAGGTTATATCTAATTCACGATCCCGGCGAATGGAGGATTGCCAATCAGCAACTCGGATACCCGCTCTATATCATCCCTCTGCTTGGCGTGACCCACATCCTTGGTGGCGTGGGCCTTCTGATTCCCAATGTGCCTCGATTGACTGAGTGGGTTTATGCCGGTCTCACGATCAATCTTTTACTCGCGTTCTATTCACAGCTGAATGGCGGTGGTAGTACTTGGGAGAAATTTGATCCGATTCTCGTCCTGGCGTTCGTTGTTGCTTCGTATGTATTGAGACGCTGCATGCGCGCAAACCGGTGGTCAATATGAAGAACACGCTCGGCGGGCAGTTTTACTTTTTCCAGGCACGTCGCGGAGGCCCAACGAGGGTCCGGTCCACCACTCATCCAAACACAGCTGCGAAGTCGTTCCGATAAGGCACATTGTGTTTACTGACTTCTGGGCAGCGAAAGCTCAACTGGCGAGAACAGGGCAATGCGCTCATTGAGCACTACGCACCTTCCTCCCCAGGGATCGGTAACGAGAAACGCCGCAGTGGCCGATTCTCCCGCCCCGACCGGATTATGTGTTTTCGCTGCACCGGCCGACTTATCATTCCTAATCGGTGTGGTTTGCAGGCAAATTGTGTGACCAGGGTCCCGCTGCCTTTGATAGATTCACGAATCAGCAGATCTGGAACTTGCGCTACCGCCCGGCCCGAATGTCAAGACCATCAAGCTCTTCAATCGTTCGAATTACCGACTCCACCAATTCAGCATCGTTTCTCGGATGCGAGGTCGCCGATCAAATGTCCCCGTGGAGGATCTAGTGAAGAGTTTTGAATCGAGCCTGACGCGACATGACTTACGCTAACTCCTGCACCTTCAAGTCATTGACACACGGACTAGTCCCGGTATTGAGGAGATTGGCCTCCTTCAAGCACGACTTGCATACGCCATGCTCCAGAGCGCTCCTTCTCCCTCCGTCGACGAACGAAACGACAAGATACTGAGTCCTGTGGTAGCTAACCACCAGACCCTCATCCGCAAGCTGGAAGAGCTTCTCATTCAGGAAGCTCTCACCTAGCCATAGCCGCGGCCTTGCGGCGTCCGCCCTGCGACTTCTGGCTTCCGCTTGGATGCCTGGACGAGCTGGAGACGGACGCCGGCGCCGGCACGATCTCGCCCGTCAAGAGTGGCTCGAGGTTGAACGTCGCTTCCGGGAAGACGGCGCGGATCTCAACGTCGCCGCCCAGGGCACGGACATACTTGCCTAACGTGCTCAGCAGAAGGTCTGAGCGGTTCTCGATCGCCGATACACTCGCCTGGTCGATTCCAAGCTTGTCGGCAAGCTCCGCCTGCGTCTGCTGGCGAGCCTTGCGAAGAGAAGCAAAGCCCATCCGGTCGAATTCCTCGATCGCCTCGCGCTTGATGCGCTCACGCTCTTCCGGCGACGCCTTGTGCTTTAGGTCCTTCCATGCCAGCGTTTTCATGACTGCATTTTTTCCGGAGGCGGTCGCCTCCAAAGGTTATTGCTACGTCAAAGTGGCCACCGGTGCACGCAAGAGGCGTCTACTCCCCCCGCAGATATTCAGCGAACAGCTTGTCCGCCAAACGGATTGCTTCCTCGTACCGCCGTTTCCCTTTGCCGGTTTTGACGCCGCCCACCAGCAGAATTGCCTGTCGGATCGGATCGAAAGCATACAGGACGGGGTACGGATCGCCACCGTGCCGTATCCGCAGCTCCCGCATCCCAGAGAAGCTCGAACCCTTGATTCCGCTGCTGAAGGGGAATTCGAGTGTCGGACCACGCTCCTCCAGAAGGCCGACCGCCCTACCAACGGAATTCTGCTCGGCCAGACTGAGGTCCTCGTACCATGCGGCGAATTCGGCGGTGACGATAAATATAGACTCTAATCTATATAGAGTCAAGTCCATTTTTATAGAAAGCTCTAGTCCCTATAAACGCCGTCTGCTCCGGCAAAACGGAACCCAGACTCGCTTTCAACATACGGCTTGCGTTGAGTTGTTACCCGGATCAGTGGATGTAGTTGGTCCAGGAAATGGCGGTGTAATTGAACGTAACCGTCTCCAGCGGTTTGCCGCCTCCACCACCTCCCACCGAAATGGAGGAGATGAGAGCATTCGTGAGCACGTAGACCCAGATCGGCGTCACGTTGCCGTTATCGTTCTGGCCAACGGTGATGGTGACGGTGGGAATTGGCGTAGCGGTGTTGCAGTTATTGATGAGATTGCACGAGGCAAGATCCTGGTACTTGGTGACCGTGAGGTCCTGGTGATTGGGCTTTCCCGAGGTGCGCTTGGCATTGCTTTGATCGCCTGTGATCTGCTGGGCAACGCCATGGCTATAGGACAGCAACTCAATTTTTCCCACATAGTTGGTCAGCGAACACTCTCCTTTTATCGAATCGCCGCAATCGAGAATCAATACGTCCATCTAACTTCTCCTGGTTGTTTTTGGGTCGGTTGCGATATCTGCTCGTCGTGAGATGTCTATTTTGCCGGCCGCGGCAACTCCGCCACCAGGCGCAGCGAGACAGTAAGCTCGTCAAAGACGATCGCCTTGTAAGTGCCCGCCTCGCCCTTACTTCCGGAAAACTTGCGCAAAGCCGACATGCTGGGACTAATTTGGAGACTCAGACGCAGGTATTATCCATTACTACGTTTTGGCAGCTAACGACAAAGTTGGAGTTCTGTCCGTCCGTTTTGACAGTCTTGCCCAGAAACATCGTTCAGAGGGTGCCCGTAACACTTCACACTCGATCACACACGCATCGTTTCTTTACGGCTTGGTCCGGGTGAATCCCAGGCGCTCGGAGAACAAGATGGCCGGTTCATTCTTGTATGGGACCATCGCCGCTTCGTAACCTTCACGCTCATGCGCGTCGTCGCCAACCTCGTTGACTGAGCAAACGACCGATGCCGCTCCGGATTCGTCGATGTCATGCTACATGTTCTTGCGGGGGCCGGACTGCGGAAGCATTTGCGATGCCGTCTCGAGCTTGATCGGCGGCCTCGGGCCCGGGAGCGGGATGGGGATGGGCAGCAGAATGGGGAACGCAGCCATGCCATAGGTCGGGAACAGGTCCGTTGTGCCCCAGCTCTGTACGGCGGACGCATTCACCACAGCCCAGTATGTTGGATACCACTGCGGACCGGTCGGCGTTGCGCCGCCCCAGTTGATCACCGTGGAGATGCCGTTGATTTCGAAGTACACCGCATTCTGACTCGTGTTCAGGCTTCCGCCCTTGTCTCCGGTGAAGGGGTATGGGGACGGTCCCACAGACACACCATCGAAGCCGTGATACCCATGCGCATCGGGGCCGGTCAGGATCTTGGTAGCGTTGGCTGCATTGTTCAGCCATGTCTGCAGCATCGCTTCGCTCATCATCGGATTGTTCTTGGCAACGCTCAACGCCGCCATCACCCGGGCAACGGCGGTAGCCGCTGCAGATAGACCTCCTCCTCCGCCAGCGTTCTCGAGGTTCGCGTCTCCGTATCCCTCTGCGCAGAATGGCTGCCCGGTCGCCATGACGGACGTCCCCGTCGCCAGCGGGCGCGAGTGATAGCGTGCCTCGTCCGCGGGCTGTGCCGACGCCACCGACACCGCCGCCCGCACCCGCGTAATGTGTAAGCTGTTCAGCAATGTCGCCAGCCCCGAGATGTAGTCTGGCGCGCCGCGCATCCGCGCCACAATCATTCCCAGTAGCATGTAGCCGGCATTGCTGTAAGTGGCCTTGGTCGTGTCTCCCGGGGTGTTGGCCAATGGCTGCCGATAGAGCCACTGCCCCATTTGCAAAGCGCTAATCGGCAGGGTCGAGGACACGCTGGCATCAGTTCCAAGGATGCTGGAGGTAATACCGCTGGTCATCTCCAGCAGGTGCCGGATCGTAATCATGTTCCAGTTCGCCACCGGCGTCCCATTGGCGATCGTGGGCAAGGCGTTCTGCAGCAGCGTGTCGAGGGTCAGCGCGTTCTGGGTCCCCGGCAATTTCGCTCCCTCGTCCATTAACTGGTAGATGGCTGCCGCCGTAAGCGTCTTGGAGCAACTTGCCTGCCGAAAGTACGTCGTCGGCTGAACAGCCGGATAGCCAGGCTCAGCCCACGTATACCCGCGCGTGTAGACCAGCCGCGTCCCGCTCACGACTGCGACCGAGGCGCCGCGAATCATGTTCGCAGTCATCACGGCTTCCATCGCCGAATCGATGGCGGCCACGGCCGCCGATCCGGCCGGTCCGTTGATCGTCCACGCGCGCGCTCCCGCGTCTTCCTGCTCGGAGAAGAGCACGCCGAACCGCGCATTGCTGCCCGCGCCTTTCGCACTCACGCGAATCGGACGCAGCCCCTGCGGATACAGGGTGTTGAACTTCGTCTGGTAATCGGCGCTGGTCATGCCGTTCCACTCCTGCCAGAAGGGCATCTGGCTGTCGTCGTACATCATCAGGTTGCCGCCGTCGGGCGTAGTTGCGACGACCACCGGGCGCCCAAACCCCGACACCAGCGCGTTAAACCGCAACTGCATGGTGGGGCTGCCGTCATCGATGCCGTCGCAGTTCCACGCGCGATTGTCTGTATTCGGAACCCAGATGCCGATGTAGCGCAGGTCGCCAGGATCACCCCAGACATCCGACCAGCGAAGGATGAACCCGGAACTCATCTGCGACTGGTTGAGCGCGGTGAAATCGGAGGCGGTAAGCGCGTTTCGGGTCAGCGGGATCGGGCTCGTTTGGATAAAGATAGCGGCATAGAGTGGGTTGGCGGTCGGACCGGTGCCGCTCATGATCTCCGGCCCCCATCCCGCGGCGGCCATGGCGTCAAACGTGGTCTGCAGCGTTGTGCCGTTCAGCGATGGGAAGTGCTGCTCTGCCGTCTGCGTCGCGCGTTTCACCATCGAGGCCGCATACAGGGGACTGCTCGGATCGCCATACACGCACAGCGACAGAGTGCTGTACCCGGCAGCCCGAGCATTGTTGTACTGCGTTTGATGATCGGAAGCTGTGCGGTCGTGCCAAGCGACAATATCCAGGGCCATGGGAACACCTTCCATCGTGCGGCGAGATCATTGAGGGGCCCGACCTGGCAGTCTACGGCTCAATCCTAACCCTGCAGGACCCGTTGCGGTCAAGATGCAAGGAAATCGGGAGAACCGGCTTCGTTTGCCGGCATGGATTCGGCACAACTGGCCGAGCAGAATCCGCCGGATGAGATTCGCGGCTTCGGAAGCAGGCATCCGGCAGCAGGAGCAAACCGTTGGCGTTGCGCCTCGTTTTGATCGAAGTCTACTCAGATCAGTAACGGGAAACGCCGATCTCGCCGGGAAATCGGGCTGCCAACGGAACTGCAGGAATCCCGGACACTTGCCGACATAGCGGTCCTGCTCCGTCGCAACTTCCCAATACCCCCAAAAGCCGGTGATTGGCTTAACTCTCACTTGCGCTGTCAATCCCTTGCCAGAACAGAACTTCGAACTTAATGCACTTCTTTTGCCCTGGGGAGTTCCTGTCCTCCGGTCCGCGATGAATGCCTGCAGTCGGCTGGGTTACTCTATATCCACTCGCATGGCCTTTGCGCACAGTATCGGCGACAAGCGCTACCGTTTTGCGGATTTGCGCGAGTTGTTGGCCAAGGCAACTCCTTTCCGTAGCGGTGATGCGCTTGCCGGTTTGGCGGCGAGTTCGGCCGAGGAGCGCGTGGCGGCTCAGTATGCCCTTGCCGATCTTCCTCTCGCGCACTTCTTGTCAGAGCAGGTGGTTCCCTATGAAAACGACGAGGTGAGCCGGCTGATCGTGGACACTCATGACACAGCAGCATTTGCGCGCGTGCGATCCCTCACGGTCGGGGAGTTGCGCGACTGGCTACTGTCCGACGAAGCAACGGGCGAGCGGCTGACTGCGCTTGCGCCGGGAATTACGCCGGAGATGGCCGCAGCCGTGAGCAAGCTGATGCGGGTGCAGGACCTGATTGCGGCCGCGGCAAAGATTCGCGTGGTCACGCGCTTTCGCACTACGGTTGGATTGGCCGGACGGCTAAGTGCGCGTCTGCAACCCAACCATCCCACCGATGACCTGGCAGGCATTGCAGCGGCCATTCTGGACGGACTGCTGCTAGGCTCTGGCGACGCTGTCATCGGCATCAATCCCGCTGGCGACAACGTGGCAACCACAACACAAATGCTGCGGTTGATCGACACGCTGCGCCGTCGCTTCCAGATTCCCGCGCAGAGCTGCGTCTTGGCGCATATTACTACGCAACTGGCGGCGCTCGAGCAGGGCGCGCCGGTGGACCTGCTGTTTCAGTCCATCGCCGGAACTGAAGCGGCTAACCGCAGTTTTGGCGTGAGTCTGTCTCTGCTCGACGAGGCGCAGCGGGCGGGGCAATCCCTGCGGCGGGGCGCCGTTTGCGCCGATGGAAACGTGGGCGGAAACGTCATGTACTTTGAGACTGGCCAAGGCTCGGCGCTCTCTGCCAACGCGCACCACGGCGTGGACCAACAGACCCTGGAAGCTCGCGCCTATGGCGTAGCCCGCCGATACCAGCCGATGCTGGTGAATACCGTGGTGGGCTTCATCGGTCCTGAGTATCTGTACGATGGCAAACAAATTACCCGCGCCGGCCTGGAAGACCACTTTTGCGGCAAGCTGCTGGGGCTCCCCATGGGCTGTGACGTTTGCTATACCAACCACGCCGAAGCCGATCAGGACGACATGGATATTCTGCTTACATTGCTGGGCGCGGCAGGAGTCAACTACATCATGGGAGTTCCTGGCGCTGACGACGTGATGCTCAACTACCAAAGCACGAGCTTCCACGATGCGCTTTACATGCGCCGCGTGCTGGGACTACGGCCGGCCCCGGAGTTCGAGCGGTGGCTGGCTGGCGATGACTTTCATTGCCTGGCGTTGGAAGGCCAACATCCGGAGAGGCTGCTGCTCGCATGAGCGAGACGTTGCATCGGCCCGCTGCCCTTGCCGCCCGGTTGCGCGCGCTGACTCCCGCGCGTGTAGCTCTGGGCCGGACAGGAGTCAGCCAGCTGACCGGAGACCTGCTAGATTTTCAGCGTGCGCATGCACAAGCGCGCGACGCTGTACACGCACGACTGGACGTCTCGACTCTGGCGGCAAACCTGGCCGCCATCACGGGCCAAGAGGTGCTGGTGATGCACTCCGCAGCCATGGATAGGACAACCTATCTGCAGCGTCCGGATCTGGGCCGGCGGCTTAGCGAGATCAGCCGCCCCAACTTGCCTGCAGGCAATTGGGATCTGGCGCTGATCGTGGCCGACGGGCTTTCGGCGATTGCCGTTGAGCGACATGCCCCACCGCTGCTTCAGCAACTACTACCCCGACTAGAGGGCTGGCGCCTGGCGCCAATTGCTGTCGTGGAGCAGGGGCGAGTTGCAATCGGGGACGAGATCGGCGCGGCGCTCGGGGCGCAACTGTCTGTAGTTCTTATCGGAGAACGGCCGGGACTCAGTTCGCCCGACTCGCTCGGGGCCTATATCACTTGGGACCCTGGTCCCGGCCGGATCGACGCCGAGCGCAACTGCATCTCGAACATCCGCGTGGGGGGGCTGAGCTATATCACTGCAGCCATGCAACTGAGCTACTATCTGACGGAGGCGCGCCGCCGCCAACTCACGGGCATCCCTTTGAAAGATGACTCTCTTCAGTTGTATAAAGCCACAGCACCACCTAGAGGTGACCTCCCGACGCTATGAATTGGGCGCTCCAAGCTTGACTCCGGAACTGGGAGGCCAACGGGGTTCGGGTGCCAAGATCTCGAATCTGAGACCTAGGATCGCACAAACCTGTGCCAGTTCCTATTACTCCCGGCAAACGCCTTTACGCTCGCAATCATTGCCGACGAGAAGCCGACTTATCGATACCAATTCAGCATCGCGGTGAATTTGTAATGCGCTTTAAGACGTGGACGCCGCAGTACGAATAGCGAGTCTAGCTTGATTCAGAGGCGGAACTGGAAGCGATCCCGCGCCGTAGCTTTCCCGATAGGATGATGCTAGCCACGCAGAACCCAATGAACAAGTAATAGCCGGGCAGGATCTTCGAAGCGTTCGTCGGGATCAGCACTTGTTGGACGTTCGGCACAGTGCGCAAGCCATCGAACGCGCTGCCGATGACGCCATTGAACGCGACAAAGGACATGAAGATCGCCAGGACCATGACGTCGGCCATGGACCACTTGGATAGCTCGAAGGCCAGCAGCTTGACGAATCGGTTCGTGCGCAGGAGCGCCGGCCGGAAGAGACCCACCACGAGCGCCAGCATCTTCAGCGTCGGGAAGACCACGCTGAACAGGATCACCAGCACGCCAACAAGAGTCATCTCCGGACGGCCCATGTGGATCAGTGTCTGAAACACCTCAAACACGGTCTTGCTGCGGTAATAGAGCGACTGGTCGCGGAACTCGATGGGCGTGCCGAGCAGGGTGGCATCAATTCTTGTGACGCGAGCCTCCACCTCCAGCATGGGGCTGAGCACGCCGCCGGCGAGCATCGTGAGGCAGAACAACATCAGCACCACAACGGCGCCTCGCGAGAGCGCCGGCCTGCCGGCCAGCAGCAGGATGAATCCCAGCGCCGCCGATGCGAGCACAGTGAGATAGTAGCGATTCACCTTCGTGTCCGCTTCCGCGATCTTGCTGCCAAGGGTCACCTCGCAAGCGGCGCCGTTCGAGCACCCATAGTGCGTCAGGATGGCGTTATAGGTGGTCATGTCCGTGTGGCCGAACGTCTGCGCCACTGCATTGGCCATGACACCGCGGATGGAGTCCCGGAAGCTCTTTTCGGTTCCCTGATTCACGAGTTGCGCCATCACGATGTCGGTATATTGAGGCACCTGCGGGCGCAGCGAGGTGATCATCTTGCCCACCATCATGCCCTGGAGCCCGCTGGGCTTGTTTGCATCGATCTTGTCCAGCAGCGCGTTCAGCGCCCGTGCCACCTGGGGCCGGAGACTCTTGCTCTGTCCCCTGAGATCGAGCTTGTCGACTTGCGCGTTGAGCATCGGGCCGATGATGGCGCGCCATTGGTCGGCGCTCAGGATTCCGTAGCGCACGTTGGTGATCTCAGCCAAATCGGTACGGATGAGACGGCGGGCGGCCAGGCCATCAACAGTCTTCCAACTGAACCAGATGGCCGGCAAAAGCAAAATCACGGCTACAGCCAAGCGGAAATCGAACGAACGCGAATGCTTGCTCGGCGTCGGATCCATCGGTGTATCCGCGATATCCATGATGGTGATAGCCAGTATAAAACCAGTTCCGAGCCGTGAAGAATTCATTCGCGAATAGTCCGCTTGGGGCGGTCCCGGGCCGTGCTCCTGAAATGCCTCTACACTGGCCGACCTTGCGGGAGGAATCTTCAGCTCACCCCACTCACTTGCCAGCAAAGGCGACAATCTGGTGCTTCATTGCCACAGCACGGAAAATCCATTGACGTCGCAGCGGGCGTGCCGTGTGCCGGCTATTCCGACTTTCCCTTCCTCCGGGAAGCCATTAGGCCCACCATGCTGGTGGCGAAAGTCACAATCCCAGTCAACAGAGTCACGACGTTGCTCGTCGAAGTGAACGCCGCGGCCGTCGCCTCGCTCTGGATGTTGCGCACCTGAGCTTGTTTTGCATTCTCCTCCTGGCGCAACTGGTCAAGGGACTGCTGTGCTTTTTCCCCCGACGTAGTGCTGGTCAAGACCGCCGCCTGCGCCTGGCTAGCCACCAGGCTGACCCCGATTGAAACCACTGATAGGGCCAAATTAAGGCTGAGGATTACCAGGATCAGATTGGTAGAAAGTTTGTGCATCTGAAGAAACTTGCCCACCGGCCATTCCTCGTCGGTAAGAAAGTACAACATGATGAAAAATGAAAGCACAAAGACGGATCCGGTTCCAGTCCAGAAGACTGTGGAGTGGATTTGCCAGAAAGCCTTGTAAAGAAGATAGAGAGCGGCGCAGGGGAGCAGGAAATATACCACCACAATCACCGGGATGCGGAAGCCTTTCAGTTTATCGTTCTCGCTCGGATTGTTCGGTCGATTAAAGATCACGAGACAGGAATACCCCGCGTAGATGCAATACACGAAGAACGCGGTCCGCATGAACTCTTCGAAGGTGTTCATAGCCACTTCTCCCATTCTCAGAAATACCTGTTCCACACATAACCGATCAATGCGCAGGGTTTCGTTAAGGGGCTGCTGCATCTAAACCAGCGAACGGTCTCGTCGACGACCTCGCCGAGCGGTTGCGGCTCAGGACCATGATAAGCGGCTGCCGGCGCGTAGTTGGCGCGTCCCAGAAGATCGGCGACATAGCGATCGAAGACCTTCCCTCTTGCGAGCCATCGCAATATCCTCGTCGGGACGATTCGGGGAACGACTGGGTATCCTGCCGATTGATTCACCATAGCCGCGTATGACTGCATCGAGATGTTCTCGCCGGTTACGGGATATCGCTGCCCAGGCTGGCCCTCTTCCAGGGCCAGTATATGAGCGCGCGCCACGTCACGCGCGCCAATCACGTTGAAGCCGCCGGCCGGAACGTACCGCACCGGACCAATCGCGGCTAGCGGAATCCAGAGCCGAAATGGCGACGGCGAATAATCGAATGGTCCAATGAAATAAGAAGGATTCACGATCACCGCGGGCAGCCCGTGCGAGGCTCTGCTTAGAGTTATTGCCTCGGCGGCCCGCTTGTTCATGGAATTCCTTTGACGCGGAGACATCTCGGCATCAAATTCCACCGCGTCGTCCGTCGAAAGCAGAGTAGAAAGCGTACTTGTGAACACAAGCTTCTCGCAACTGCACCTCTCCACGGCATCGCATACATTTCTCGTGCCGTCGAAATTCACCGACCACATCTCTTCAGCAGGAACGTTGTATATATGAGTGGAGCATGTGTGAATTACGAAACGGCAGCCTTCGACCGCCGCCTGCACATCGCTGGCATTTCTGATATCGCCTACAGCGATTTCCACTTCTTCCGGAAACAGATGTTGTTGACTGAGAGATCGAACGAATGCCCGGACTGAATAACCCTTCAACCTGAGTTCGCGCAGTACATGTTGGCCGAGAAGACCGGTCGCCCCCGTAACTAGTATCTTGTCTGAACTATGACTCCTCTTGTCTGAACTATGACTCGATAAGCAGCTTGCATTTGCGGCCATACCGTATTCTCCAAGTGACCACGCTGTGCGGATTCAGCAGAAATCGGGCTTTTCCACTTAGTTTGGCCATAACGAATCACTAAAGTCGCGACTTTATCGAAAGTATCCGTAGTATAGCCGTAGGCCTGCCTTCAAAAATGGCCCATGATCGTTTTCGACGCACGCTACTTCTCATCACCAGGTTCGGCAACCGGATTCGAGCGGGTAGGCCAGTGTGCAGGTGGCCCATATCTCCGGGCTTCGCTGAGCCACCAACTGCGGGTACCGCAGGTCTCGCTTTTGAGACCTGGTATCGCATGAACCCCTTGCAACCACAGATACGTCCCGGTAAACGCCGTTTACGCCCGCAATCATTGCCGACGAGAAGCCGACTTATCGGGACTAACCGGCCCTCGGTGAGTGCAATGGCAATTTGCCATCGGCGGACGCCGCCCGTACTTCGGCCTGCTTCAATGCCGATACAACCTATTCCTCAGAAAATCCTCTTTTTCATCAGCAAAATCCTCGCGGCCTTCTTCGGGCTAGCTTCTGCCGAAATACTAACCTGCCATCTGGCTCAGTTGTAGCTGAGCCCTCAGAATAAAGATAGCCGTCGTCAGGGCTACCGAATTAACTTGAAAGCTGGGCTACACTAGCGCTTGTCTTCTTGCAAATTTCTGGGCAGGCCAGCTCGGATCGGAGACCATCCATGGATGCATCCCTCATCGAAGTCCTCAAATGTCATTCGAAAGCTATCGGAATCACAGGCGACAGCCTCACCCTCGCTGGCGGCATCTCGCTTGCGATAGACGCTCTCTTCAAGAAGCGGGAGCAGATCGAGTTGGCAGCCGCGAGACTTATAAAGGAGGACTTCGGCCCCGCCGCCCAAGACGCTGCTGGTGGACAACTTGACCCTCATAGAATCGAGCAGGCCTCGATAGACAAAATGGTACGGTTTGCCAGGATTGGGGCTTGCCTTCTCGTCATTGGTTTTGCCTTTCTACTTCTATCGCGAATTCTCGCAGAATAGTGTAAAATCGGATTGTCGGAAATTCCGACAATGGAGTGCTTCTATGAACCGATACATCCTCAATCTTGCAGGCAAGCGACAGCTTACCCTACCCCCGAAGCTTGTCAAACTTCTGCAGTTACAGACCGGGGACCAGATCGAAATCCAGCTCCACGGGCCGGCCGATATAAGGCTAATTCCTTGCACGAGAGTGCGTAAGGACATCTTGTCCCCTGAGATTGAGGAGATTCTTCGGGAACGCGAACAGGCAATCGATGCAGGCAACGATCTTATCTCCCTCGAAGATCTGGACAGGGCTGTCAGAGCAAATGAGAGTCGGGTCCGCACGGCGGTGGTGAACGCGCGCACATCACCGAAGGCGAAGATTCAGAAGAGAGAACTCTCGGCGGTCAAGTAAAGGACGTCCATAATGCCGAATGATCAGGCCGGCATCTATTTTGAACAGAAGAAGGCCGGACCCGCCTATCTCAAGCTTCCCTCTGATAAACGCGATCAGCTGCGCGCCTATTTGCTTTTACAGTTGGCTTCGTTCGCGAGATCCGGCGAACCTGGCCCGGATTGGAGTATCGCTCGTAACGGCCGTCTGGGTCGGGAAGAAACCCGTCCGTCAACGACAGAGTCGCGCCAGCGGGTAGGACATAACGGGGCCAATTATGGTCCAGATCCGGCAGGCACATGGCGAACTCAACTTCCGAAGGACAACTGATTGTGAGCGGGCAAGCGATGATGGCTCAAGAACCATAGCGCTGTAGATAGGTTTTCCCAATGAAGAGTAGTCCTGATAAACGTTGTTCGTGTCAGTGATCCTGCCCTACAACATCTTAGTTTTTATCCCCTACTCCTCAGTACTTGTTCTGCTCGATCCAGGCATCCATATCCTCGCGGTCAAGGTGGACGCGCTTGCCGATGCGCACGACTGGGATGGCCTTGTCGAAGATGAGATGTTGGACAGCCTGCTCAGACCTGCCCAGATATACAGCCGCCTGCTTGGTGTCGTACAGCCGGGGCTGGACGCCGGGCACGGCCGAGCGCGCCAGCTCCTGACGCACCAATAGGGTGACCTCCGCAGCCAGTTCTTTTGCAAGCAGGGTTGTGATGCCGGGTGGGGATGCCTGACCTAGTTGAGTGTCCAAAGCGAGATCCTTCTGAGTAGTGCGATCAGCGTGGTGAAGAAGAGCATGGTTCGATGTTCAGTCCACTTGGACGAAAGGGAAATCAGGGAAACCCCTGAGGCGTGAGGCGGGACGGCTATTGCAGCGCCGGCGTTAGCCTGAGGACTCCTTTTGTTCGCACCGCAATCATCTTGATGAAGCTCGCGACGGGGCCCGAAGTTGGTGAGTGCAGCCTGGATGGAAGTTGAGGACTGTGGGTAGAGGGGTGCCTTGAGCCAGTCAGGCTTGCCGCCAGGTACTCCAACGTAGGTGCGGATAACTCCGAGGCTCAGCGCTGCCTCCCGGCGGTTCACGAAAAACTTCTCTAGTTCAGCCATTCAAAACTCCTTTGTGATCCAGCAATGACTGACTGTCATTGCGAGACTTGTGCTGCAGGTACCACCTTGCGCCCGAGCAGCTCCCGCACCAAAGACAACAGTCAGGTCCCGGGGAGCACTTTTTGTGCCCGTTTTGCCCGGGGTCGCTTTGCCCGAAGACGTCCCGTCCCAATCAGGATTTAAGGGGTAGGTCTGCTCTATGACCCAGATTAAACGAAAAAAATCTGGGGCCAAAGACAACTGTGCGAGGATTCGTCGGGGGGGAGAATTGTCACGAGCAGAGGTAGCAGCGCCGGGGAACCGCTAGGCACCGGTAGCCCGTCGATGTCAGCAGGGAAGCAATCCTTACAGATGAGAATGACAGATACGGCTCCGGCTTCGAAACGGAGCGCCTGACGGGACCAGGGACGTCGTCAGAATCGCAGCCGAGATTGAACCATGAATCAGTGAACTTGTGCGCGATCGCGGCCGGCTCAGGATTGCCGAACCTAAGTCTCCTCGTCGGGAGGCAAGTACCTTGCAAGGTCGAACGATGTCTGCCCCTCCGGTTGTAACTCCTTGCCGTTGTTACGTCGGCGGCTGTGCTGTTTGGGCTGCCGGGAGGAAGCATTTGCTGGCTTTTGTTCTGCGTTCAGGTCCGCTTTCAGGGACGATAGCAGGCTGCACCCGTCCGCAGTCACCGTGATCAACTTCACGCGGCGGTCAGTTTCCAATCGCGTACTTCGGATCCAACCCGCGGCTACTAACTTCTTCGCGATGTTGCTCATCTCCGGCTGATTCAAACCCAGCCGTTTCTGCATTGCCGAATGGGACATTCCCGGAGCCGCTAAGCTGAGTTCAAGAAAACGTGTGAGAGTGTCTGGCGATTCATCTAGTAAGGCTGGGGGAACACGCTTCCGCCATATCGTCGCCATGGTGATGAACAGATCCAGCCCCGTAGTCTCGCTCGTCGCCAACTCCCCTCCTTACAGGTCTCGAAGGGCACTTCCGCAGCCCAGTCCATAATACATGAAATTCTGTATGTAACTGAATACAAAATAATTATCACATAATTGGAGCTGCTTTTACGAATCGATGCTTCCCACGATTTGAACCCCGTCGGTCTTCATCAGGCGACCAGATCAACAAGTTAGCTTTGGTGGATTACTTTCGAGGTGCAATCTGGAAGCGATGGAGATACACCGCTCGCCGGCCGCCGCCATTGGGCGGCGGGACGGAGCTCGGGTCGGTCACCTCCTGGCTAGGAAGTACGCCCTGCGCCGGGGCCGGCGCTTTAGAAAAACGAGCTTCTACAGGAAATCACGACTTTGGCTCAGGGAGAACCCTGGCGTAGGGTCGCGGTAGGCAGCGGTAACTTGAATTGGATACAGCTCGAACGGTCACTGGCCCGACTTTGGGTGCCGTCGCACAGATGACGTATCCGATGGTGGCTAGGCTAGAGCCCAGGAAGGCGAAGGAAGGCGAAGCTGTACCACGTACAAGGAATGGAGTCACATGACGACAGTAGTAGAACACGATTGGCAGGAGACCGGGTACGTCTGTCAATACCGATTCACAATTCCGCATTGTAACTATCGAAAGGTCCGCCACTTTTTGGGCGGCGACGCTTTACAGTTGCAGCTGGCTGGGGTGAAGATGAAACCGGCTGATGAAGCAACAACGGCGGCCTTTGCTGGTTTGTCTGGACCTGCCCAAAACAACATCGATCTGATCATTTCCCCAGAGTCAGGAGTGGGAAATGATCGATAAGCTCGATGTTCTTGTTTCTACGCTCCACGACCAAATATCAGATCAATTCCTGTCAGCGTTGGTTGACCGTCGCACGTTTACCGGACGTAGCTCCATTCGATCATTTGCGGAGCGTCGCGATTTTAGAAGGCTGGGGTTGCCCTTTGTCGTCCACCACCGCATGGTGCCGGCGCTACAGGCGCCTGGCCTCTTGAGGGATTTCCGGATCGAGTTGAGTGGAGAGGGGCGTGAAAATCTCCCAAATACACTGCAGCAGCTGTCCCTACTTCTCGGGACTGATGTCCTCGACGCTCGCGTCATGCGCGTAGATCTGACAGTGGATGTACCGGATATCTCACTTAGCTGGCTCCGCGAGCATGTCTGGGTTGCGCGCAAGCGCAGTTCCAAAGTGTTCGCACTCCAACCTGTAAAGAAGACCGTCGACACAATTGAAGGACTTACCTTCGGTCGGCGGCCCAACCTGATCAGAATCTACGACAAGGTGCGCCAATTGTCGTTGGTCAAGGGCAACACACCCTCCGGGGTCGTGACGCGATTTGAACGTCAATATGGAGGGAGAGGCCTTCCAGTGAACTTCAGATACGTTGGACGACTGCTCGAGAGTGTGAGCGACGCAAAACCATTCGCAAGCGTTCGGTTCCTTGACCGCGATTCTGAGCCTGACATCTCCAGCCTCGACGGCCTATCGGGAAAGAACCTCCTGACCAGCGCCGGCTATATCTACTTGTCCTCTCAGCTTGGTGCCGCAGAGTTGAGAAGAAGGTTGGGGCCGAACAGGACCAGAATCCTTGAGACTATGCCAACTCTGAAGAATCGATCTCACCAAGACATTGATCTTGATCGCCTCTTTCAGGCGTCGGTCTCCGGTCAGCTGTCGTCTATAAGCGTGCTTAAGCTATCAGCCTGAGGAGAATCCCTACTGCGGGTCACAAAAGGGGGTGCTTCAGGTCCCGCATTGCTGAAGGACAAATGCTGGTGACTGTGCGCGAGAAGCTGCAGCTGGAAGTCCTCGAAGCGTTCCATGGGTACCTGATCAAGTACTTCAACCTGATCGTGTTCAGTGAAGTGCCCGCGCTCACCGGCCCCCAGGGCAAGGAAGCGCAGTCGTTTCTGAAGCTGCTGCTCCCCAAGGGCTCCGCTGCCAGCGTGTCGGACTTGCGCTACGCCTCGAAGCATCTGCACCTGGCGTTCAAGGGCTGCGCCACTTCGGAGGAGGTCTACGATGTCCTGGTTACGGTCTTCCTCGATGTGGCTGCACACTACGATCCGAACTATACCAAGAAGACTGAAGAGGTCTGCAAGTATCTTGAAACCCAACCAGTCACCGCAATCGTCCGAGTGGACGAATTCGCCGCTGCCATGGATTTTGATCCTCTTGGCTGCATCCGTGTTCTCGTGCGTCACGGCTATCTCAAGTCAGTTTCGAGCCCGCGTAAGAAGGTTCAGGGTTATAAACGGGGGCCGAATTGGCCGCCGCCGGAATCGTTCTTAGAGTCGGGCCCCGTGGGATTAACCTACTTCCTCACGAAGTAGGTTCGGTACCTCAAGGTGCTCATTCTGGATCTTCATGAGTCGCTTGATGTCGTCGAGAGATCCGAGAAGTAGGCCAAGGCACTGACGGCTGCCTGTTTCACATCACTAAGCCACTAAA
The DNA here is from genome assembly GCA_963764735.1 of uncultured Acidobacteriaceae bacterium. Lineage (GTDB taxonomy): Bacteria > Acidobacteriota > Terriglobia > Terriglobales > Acidobacteriaceae > Edaphobacter. The sequence continues at coordinate 280,010 of CAVXTS010000002.1, read as the reverse complement.
CAGTTGCCTCTGCCCTGAATCAGGACTGCGGTTTGCTCTTGCTCTGGGCGGCACGCGCAATTTGAACAGATAGGAGAATTAAGATGAGCCTCCCAGCAAATGTCATACGAGCCCTTCGCAACGAAAAGGGTCAGATAGATGAGACGGTCGCTAAGCTCTCCGACAGGAGCGGCCTGATCAGCAAGCTGTTACGCAGCGAAGGACAAACACCACGGACACAGATGAAGGACACTCCGGCGGTGCGCGAGCCGATCGATAAGCCGGCGCGCCGCGTCATCTGCTTGCCCAACGCGCCCAGTGTAGCCAAAACCGGCAATACACAGCTCATCCTCGATATGGTCAGGATCGTCATCCGGAATGCTGGGCGGCCCCTCGCCGTCCAGGCAATTCCTAAGCAGATTCGTAACGCCTTCGGGATTGCGGCGGCCAAGAGTCTACCGCGGGTGTTGATCAAGCGTGCTCGCCGCTCCAAGTGCGGCCTCTACCTCACTGCGGACGGTCTGATCGGTCTGATCGAGGCGGCGCCGATTCGTTCGACGCCGCGGGCGTAGTAGCGGCGGTCAGGATGCTGGCGTGGGCGAGTCATTCGGGTATCGCGGGCTTCGCATCATATGGGATTCCCTGGAGCCTGGGGCGTCTAGTTTTGAGGTCGATCAGCACGCCGGGGGTGAGAACGATGGAGATGCGGCCTTCGCGCTTTTCATAGAAGCCGAGCTTGGGGTCTGTCTTTTCTGTAGGCAGCCAACGGTGCGCCAAGATGACATGCGGGTAGCGAATGTCGGCCGGGTCCCGCGCCGTATAGCTCTGCGGTGGTCACGCCTCTACCGGCCGTCCCTTGCCGCCATGCAGTCCTGATGGCTTGGTTGCTCTCACGCCGCTATCTCGGCGCGAAGGTGGACGGATACTGGGACGTGCGAGCGGCCCTCGCCGATAACTCGTTTGACCTGGACGGCCCACCACTTCCCTCCGCGCGATGGGTGGGTGGCGTCAGGCTCATTGTTGAGGAAGTCCGCTATCTGGCGGAGGCTGACAGCGCCGGCGGAGCGGGCGCGCTCGATGTCGACCTGGACATCAGCTCTCCTGGCCCTAGCCTGTTCGGAACGCTTCTGCGCGCTGGCGCGGTTTCCCTTCGCGGCGATCATAGCCATAGCGGCCGTGGGGATGCGGAGGCCTCCGAGAGATATTCCGCGCGCCTTCGCTGCGCCTAGGGCGGCCTTGGTGCGGGCCGAGATCATGGCGGCCTCATGCTCGGCTACGGCCGCGAGGATGTGGACGGTGAGGCGATTTGCCTGGGGAAAGTCGACGGCAACAAACTCAACCCCGGATTCCATCAGTGAGCTGATGAAGTGCACGTTGCGGGCGAGGCGGTCCAGCTTGGCAATGATGAGGGTGGCGCGATGGACGCGGCAGAGGCGCAGCGCCTCGGCGATGGCCGGGCGATCGTTGCGCTTTCCGCTCTCTATCTCCACTATCTCCCGGACCAACTTCCAGCTTCCCCCGTTGAGGTACCTGGCTACCGCGTCACGCTGCGCTTCTAGGCCGAGGCCGCTGTTGCCCTGGCGCGCGGTGGAAACCCGCAGGTAGCTTACAAATTTGCAGTTTGCCATCGTTTTGACTCCATGTAACGTTTTCTGCAACGACCGTTGCAGTAAATGTAACGCATACCACATGGGCTCTGCTATGTTTCTCGAGTGAGCGCTTGCAAGCGGTGGCGTCACCATTGCATTTGACCGGGGAAACCAAGCCGGCCGGCATCTTAGGATAAGAACGGAGCAACGACTGCGTTGACCGACGGATCGCCCGCGCTCTATCTGGACGTCAGTTGCGTTGGCGACATACTCGTCCCGTTCCCGGCAATGCATGAGAGATGGGCTCCACAACAATACCCAAGGTTTAGCGAATTGACGCCCGATATGGTCACCCGCGCGGCATGAAGCTTGATCATTCGGGCCGAGACGAGACGCAGGAGAACGCAATCGTCATCCAGTCCTTGAGAATCATCCTGCGCCGCTCACCCAGTTGTGCCAAAAGCTCCGCATTTATGTGCAGTACTCGCTCCCAGGTAAGTGGCAAAACAGTCTGTGTTTGTTCACCAGCCTGATCGACCGTGGTGAAGTTGATCGCTTCCGTCACGTTCGTCTGCGTGAGGCGTGCGGCCTCACCCGTCGCCAGGATGTTGGTGCAGCGCTGTTCTTGAAGGTCGATGTAGGTGAGAGTCGAGACCGTCGCTCGGCGCATCCTCGGTGAGGAATTCTGGATCCTGGCCAATGGCGCGGGACCAGCTCGAGAAGCGCTCCTCGGTGATCGCACGCTCGATCGGGCACATCTTGTCCGCTGGCGCCTTGCCGGCGCGGAGCAGGGGACACTTGGCGGCGTACGGGCAGCGAGATTCAGGAGCTACTCCGACCTGGTTGCCGGGACAGATCATCACAGCGCCGCCGGCCGGGCCCAGGATGACCAGGGAGCGCTGGAAGTCGACCAGCTCCTTCGACTCATCGATGGTGAGCTTCAGGTCGGCCTGGGCGCCTAGGATCGAGCTAAATATTTTTTAAGGAGTATCAATGCAACCAGGAATTCGGTCTAGGCTACAAGGGATTGAGCCAGCGCCAGGCGAATGGGATTTTGACGGCGGGGACAGTGGCGGTAGAACAATGTCTATCGCGGTGTTTCAGTGGCGCCAATCAGCCGCAAGAGTCGTGCGAGGGAGAGCCGTAAGACACTTCAGCGGCATAACGAAAAACCAAGCACGCTTGGAGGAGCGAGCAGAGATACTGTGCCGGGAGTTAGAGAAGAATCCGAATCTCGCTCTGTGCAGTGATTTTCGCGTGAGGATCGAAGCCGCGCGCGATACCACGACACCTTCCCGGGTTCTTGCACATCTGGGCAGAGACGGAGAGGCCAGAGTTCGGATCGAGGTTGCGAAACACCGAAATACCGACTCCTTCGTGCTGTCTCAACTATCGTCGGATCCTGACGAGAATGTCCGTGCTTCCGTTGCCTGGAATGCGAACACGCCGACAGAGGTCGCTTCGACACTTCTGAGCGATATGATTGGCACCGTTGCGTCTGCCGCCCGGCGATCGATGGTGTCCCGGAGCGTGTTGCGCACGCATGACACCCAATGCACTCACCGAATTTGATTGCTGCATCAGCGATTGGACCACCGCCGTACCCTCCGTCTTCAGTGATCACTTGGCAGATTTGTGGACCCCCAGCGCTTTCGCTGTGCCGCCCCCGATCCTCTTCACGGGCTGCTCTGCCCCTTGTCGGGCATCTTCGTTGGCGGCTTTTGGGGGAGCGAGTGGATATTGGATCTCAACTTGCGCCGATCGAGGCCAGCAGGGCGCTGGCCTGTCAAAGGGTGAATTCTCTGAATCGATGGCGGCGACAATCTGATTCACGTCCATGGGCAGTTGTTTACTGCTCCTGATCGGGGCCGCGTAGTTGGGCGGGGCAGGAAAGTAGCCTAGCGTTTAGGCGTGCAGTTGAAGCGAATCTTGAACCGGCTGACCCGGCTGTATCCGTCGACCTGGCGCAACCGCTACGGTGCAGAGTGTGAAGCGCTGCAGGTCCTCATCATGGTGGGCCCACCCGATTCGAAAGCCGAATTGCAGGACATCCGCGATTCGCTGCATTTGGAAGTCAGCCGGCGTCAGACCTCGCTGCTCGATCGTCTCCATGGCCGACTGTGGTACTCGAAACCGATGCTTCTCGCCATCGCCATCGGCTCATTTAATCAACTGAGCGGTAGTAATGTCTTCTTCACGAAAGGTCGCCTGCTATACAGGCAGCACCTTCTGGGTTAAGCCCCAGCCGTCTTCAGCTTGGCTGGAATTGGGGCGAAGAATTGGCGGATTATTGTCGCTGTTGGACAGGACGTACATGACTAATTCTGCGCGGCTTGAGACGCCGAGCTTGTCGAAGATATTAAAGAGATAGTTCTTGATCGTATGCACGCTGAGGCCGAGCTGCTGCGCAATATCGCGGTTGCCGAGTCCCTCTGCCACCAACCGCACCACATCCCTCTCGCGCCTGGTGAGCAACTCTTCTCCGACGGCGTTGAAGACCCGGAGAGAAGCGGTTTCGGCAAAGACATCTAGTACGAATTCAAGTTGCTCGCTGTTTGCCCAGACTTGGCCTGAGGCCACGCACTGAATGCAGCGGCAAAGACGCTCAAAATCGTACTCGGAGCGATCAAAGAGTCCCTTAACGCCCGCGCGAAACAGTTCCGCAACCAGATCCCGCGACAATTCATCCGCAAGCACAATCGCTCGCGCGCTTGGACATTGGTTCCGGATTCGCCTCAGCAACGGCAGACCCGCGGAGCAAGCCTCCCGCGATTGGATTCCAAGGAGCACGATCCCAGGGGAATGCTGGGCAAGGCTCTGAAAAATGGAGTTTTCGTCGTCCAAGGTGGCGTCAATCACGCGGAACTGATCGTGCCGCCTAAGATCCGACGCGAGTAGGCGCGAGGTCATTGCGTCCGCGTCTATCACAAACACCTCGACCCGGGATACACCTGTAGCCTGGGGAACACAGACGGGAACGCGATGCATAGAATTCACCGCAAAGTAGGAAATCGGCAGGAGCGCCGAAAAGCAAAAACAGGGAAGCAGTGTGCGCCGTTCTCAACGGGTAGGATATTGCATTGGCAATACTTACCAAACCTAAAGGGCGCCCTAAAGAGTGTCAAGGTAAAAAAGGTAACCACCGATGTTACGCATCTAAGCAATTCTCTATCCAAACGGCCGGGCGCAATAAAAGCCTGATTTGAAGCCCCCACCGCACTTTTTCCTAGCCGGGTGTTTACGGCTGTTTACATCGCGGTTCCGTAGTGAAGCGGAGGATATACACACACTGTTACTCGCACGAAGATTTTAGGTTACTTAGCTTGTGACTATAGTCATGAGTTATTTGGTCTCCAGCCGCATTCACGGCACTGCCGCCGCATATGAATCCTTTCGCTTTGGTTCTCTACGCCTGGGGGAGACGTTTGTCTCTGGGGCGCGCGTCTCTGTTCGCTGAAGCCAGCAAGAGAAGACGGCAGAGACGATCCAGAGGCCAACAGGGGGCGAATCTACTGCAACCCTTTGCTCTCTTGTTGTGCTGCTTGCACAGTCATAACCTCAAGCTGCTTCCTCAATCAGCGCTGAGAGGTTCCCAGCTATGCAATCTTTCCGGACTGCTGCAGTCAGATGGTCTTTACTTTTCGTACTTGGTGCGTCGCTCGTTGCTGCAACGTCTGCGCGGGCAACTACCATAGGCACGGAAAATCTATGGACAGGAGACGTCGTCAACACCTTTGGCGGAGGAGCGACCGAAACCTACGGCGAAACGTTCATCTCCCCGACGGAATCTACGCTGCTTGACTTCACCTTCTACGCGTATTCCCTGGATGGGTTGCCGGTTGACGTGGAGGCTCAGGTATATGCCTGGACGGGAAACCTCGAAGCAGGCAATGGCCCCCAGGGCGCCACTGGCCCAGCTCTTTTCAGCGAGTCCCTGACCATCGAGCCAGGCTCAGACTTTGAAGCCATCACTGCGGATACCGGTGGTCTCCAACTCACTGCAGGTGACGCCTATATCATGCTGCTGACCGATCCCTCAGATACTGGCGGCGACTTCGAGTTTGAGGTCGTTGGGGCACACCCCTGGAGATCTGGCCACGGCGGTTTCAACTATTTCAACAACAGCGACCCCACCCAAATCAACAATGGAGACTGGAGCGCTGACGACGACGCCAACGACTTCGGAGACCTCGCATTCACTGCGGACTTCGCAAGTGCTTCACCGACACCGGAACCTTCATCCCTGATCCTTCTTGCCACGGGCCTGCTGGGAGCCGCTGGCGCGTTCCGGCGCAAAGTAATGGCCTGATTTCGCTTTTCAATCGGACTTAAGTCGCGCAGGAAAGCGCTTTGCCGCTAAGGGAATTGCCGTAGCAATAGATTCGTCCCAATGAGAATGCGAGGCGCCAGTGCTGGACGCTCGAAAGACAAAACGGTATCCACTGAGGACCCCAGTGTATTTGACCTGGCGCGATGGCGAAAAACTCCTGGAGCTTTCGGGTGTGACGCGCGATGTCAGCATGAAGGGTATTTTCTTTCTAGCCAGCGCCACTCTCCACGTTGGCACGCACCTTAAAGTGGACGTCGTTCTGCCGACGCTGGGCGGCCAGCGTCGAGCGATGAAGTTGCACGGTGAGGGCACGGTCCTGCGAGTCGAGCCACAAGGACGAGTTGAACAAGGGATCGCAGCAAAGGTTGCATTTGAAGGAGAAACAGAAGAGACATTTTTGGCTTATGGTCTGGTTCAGTAGTTAGCTGCAGAATCTGGAGGAAGTTATGGCAACGATGCCAGTAATTGGAGGCTCCCAATGGGAGTCAGAGGGCGAAGCTGCATCTTCCGCAGGACAGTTGGCTTCAGCCTGTCTTGCAACTTCCCAGGCGGGCGAGCAGCAGTGGTACGCTGTCCAGACTCGGTCGCGGCACGAAAAAACTGCCGCAAGCTCGCTGCAGGGCCGGGGTGTCGCTGCGTATTTGCCCCTCGTATCCGAGGTTCACCGCTGGACCGACCGCCGCAAGCAAGTCGAGGTGCCACTCTTCTCGGGATACGTCTTCGTCCGTTCGGTCGACTCAAACGAAGCAATGTCCAAAGTGATTTGCGCCGACGGCGTGGTTAGTATCGTTGGCACTCGGCCGCGAGGTACCCCCATCCCTGACGGAGAGATTGAAGCCATTCAGACGCTGCTGGCTCGAAAGGTCCTACATCGGAATCATTCGTTCGTAGAGTGCGGGCAGCGAGTCCGTATCCGCGGCGGCGCATTGGAAGGCGTGGAAGGCATTTTGCTAGAGCAAAAGAGCGAGACCAGCCTCGTGGTCTCCGTAAACCTGATCCAGCGATCGATCGCGATGAAAATCGAGGGGTATGATATTGAGCCGATCTGACGCGAGGACCTTGCCGGGATGCTCAACAATGACTGGCAATCGTCCAGGCCACGCTTCTAAGTGGCCACCTCTCAGGCTCGCGAATAGTTTCAGTCTTCTTCCTCGTTTTCGCTGGACTCATCGTTGGCTTCGCGACCGTTTTTGCAGGAGGTCCTGTAGCTCAATCTCCAGGAGAACTGCGGACCTATGCTCTGATTTGCTGCTTGCTTATTGGATCGCTTGGAGTCTGTTATTGCACGATCGTGCGGCCCCTCAGGCTCATGTCACGCTTGGAGTCGCTACTATTCCTTGTGCCTGTCTATGGCTTCTGCCAGGTGCTGCCTCTTCCACTCAAGGTCGTGCGCATCCTGTCTCCGGCACGAGCCAAGCTGGCAGACGCGCTGCAACCCGTTGTGACACCTTCACGCTGGGTTCCGATTAGCGCCACACCTTCGGCAACCCTGTATCACTGCTTGCTGTTTTCTGCCTGCGCCAGCGTGGTCTTCATTGTTTACGATCTGTCGAAGCGCTTCTCTCACAGACCCTGGATCGTGACACTCCCGCTGATCGCGGTCGGCATTGCTCAAGCGATCATCGGCCTTGTGCAAGCAAGCGCCGGCACCGGCAACATAGCGACGGGCACGTATGTCATCAGAAACCACTATGCTGGCCTTCTGGAAATGATTTTGCCGTTTTCGGCGGTACCCGCCCTCGCGGCCTTCGCTAGCTCGGAATCTATGGGAGATCGCCCAAAAGGCGCTGATGGAATTGGAAAGATCCTGCTCGTCTGCGTTGGACTTGCTCTTACAGCGCTGCTGTTTGCGGCAATCCTCTCGTCCCTATCCCGGATGGGCTTTTTCGCCTCATTGGCATCACTGGTTTTCATCGCGTCTATAGGACTTAGCCGGAGGGCGCCCTCACACAAAACGCGATGGGCAATCGCTACGGCGGTGGGTGTTACGGTATTGCTGGGTGTCCTGTTGCCATCGGCGCAATTAGTGGCTCGCTTCGGTGACCTTGAGAAATACGGAAACGATCGCGCGCCAGCCTGGCGTGACACACTCAAGCTCATCGAGGCTTACCCGGTTGTTGGCTGCGGCCTGGGAGCCTACGAGTCCAGCTTTCTCGAATTCAAGAATTCAGCTCCGGCGACAACCCAAGATTACGCCCACAATGATTACCTGCAGTACCTTGCAGAAATGGGCATTGTGGGCTTCGCGGTAGCCATTGTTCCCTTGGGAGCTATCATTTTCAAGCTGCTCCGAGGGCTGCGGAACCCTCGGCCAGAGCTGAGTTGGCTGAGGCTTGCATGTGCCGCGTCCCTGTTGGCCATCGGAATTCATAGCTGTGTCGACTTCAATTTATATGTTCCCGCGAATCTGTTTGTGTTCGCTTGGATTCTCGGCATCGGATCGGCGTATGTAGGCGAGCGCGAGAAGCTCAGCCGGAATTCAAGGCCTGACTATGCGATGGACAAATGCGTAACAGTCTGATGAATTCGGCAATTAACCTGTTGTGCTCGCTGTGTTTGCCGGCAATCTCACTTTCACCAATGGAGGTCAACTGTGAATAGGAAAAAGACATGGGGCTTGGCAGTTCTGCTTGTTCTCTTGGCACTTGGGACGCTTCGTTGTCTCGCATATATAGGTGCGACCAGAGCCCTCTATGCACATGCGGCTCCTTGCACAAAGCTGCATGGCGTTGCGGGCGTTCTTCAGGCAACCGGATTTATTGTTAGCGGTAGCTGCGCCGTAAACGTGAGCAAGGGCGGCTGTTCAAGTTCAGGAGCATCATGCACAGTGACGAATCCCGCCAGCGGCGGGGCAACAAAAGGGACCTGCACCCCAACCGCTGACAAACAGTCGTGCGTGTGCGTCGTCAACTAGTGTTTTTTACTGCTACGGCGGCTCTAGTGGGCTCCGCGATAGAAATCGGTGTGTCCCGACATGTGTCCTCCGATTTCGACAACCAGCAGTCCCTCTGCCGAATGTATCTGTGCGAAGAGAGAGTACCTCTCAATCGCGCGTATCATCTTCAGCTTGCGGGGGACGCAAATTCCATCGAATCAGCTGTAAGTATGCTGCTCGATAGTCTGGCCCGCGACCCCTCCTCGGCCTATCGCTGGCTCGATGTAGGCCAGGCACTAGCTCAGGCAGGCCGAATTGATCAAGCATCTTACTGCATTGCCAGAGCTGTGCAGATGGGCGGCGATTCCGCCGACGTAGCGCTCAACGCAGGAGACTTCTATTTGCGTTATGGAAACCAACGGCTGGGGCTTCACTATCTGGCAAAAACGCTGCACGACACGCGCGCCTTCGACGAGCCGGTCTTTAGCCTGTTCGCCGCCCGCAATGTCGCTGTCGATGACGCGCTCAGCTACGGAGTTCCTGCAGAGCAGCACCCCGCGCAGGCGTATATACAGTATCTCATTGACAACCGCGAAACCGCCGGCGCCGAAGAGACTTGGAAATGGATGGTCGACCGGCGGTTGAATGACCAGACCACTAACGTTGCCTACTGCAACTTTCTCTTCACTCAGCGACAGTTTGTGCGGGCTGCAGCTGATTGTGCCGCATCGGATGACACAACCTTCGCGGACCGCCCCGGCAAACAGTACCTCCACAATGGAGATTTTGCCGGCGAACCATTTCCTGGAGCGGTCTTTGACTGGAGAGTCACTCCCCTGGATCACGTTAGCGTTGCTCGAGACTGCGAGGGCCATTCGGAGGGATGTTCGCTGCGGATTCAATTTGACGGAACTGCAAATGTCAACTTTCACAACATCTCGCAAACTGTTCTAGTAAAGCCTGGCAGGTTCATATTTCGTGCTTCCGTACGTACGGCTAACGTGACAACAGATCAGGGGTTGGCTTTCGAAATCAAGGATGGAGAGAACGAAGGCCGGCTGCGCATTGTAAGCACAGAACTAATAGGAACATCGGATTGGCAAAATATCGAAGTTCCTTTTACGGTTGGGCCTTCGACAAGTTTCATTGAAGTTAGCGTAATACGCCATCCATCGGAGCGTTTTGACAACAGAATCAACGGAACCGGCTGGATCCGACAAGTGTCGCTGGTCAGGGTGCATTGAGAGCTATGTTTTGCAAAAATCACGATCTGGTCGCGATTTACCCATAACCGGATACACTCAGAATCCACGTGGCGCCCTTAGCGTTCTGCATTGTTCTTAAATGATCGATATTCATAGCCATATACTTTGGGGCATTGATGACGGCCCGGATACGCTCGACGATTCTCTAACCATGCTGAACATCGCAGCGGAGGCGGGGACCACGGATATCGTGGCTACGCCGCACGCCAGCTCTTCGTACAGATTTGACCCGGAGATCGTTCGCTCGCGTATCGATGAGTTGCGGGAATACCACAACGGTCCACCGCGTGTTCACTTCGGCTGTGACTTTCACTTGTCCGTGTCAAACGTCGAAGACGCGCTTTTAAACCCTACCAAGTACACGATTAATGCCGGGCGGTTTCTTTTAGTTGAGTTGCCAGAGATGTTTAGCCAAGAGTCGATCGGTCGTGCACTCGAGCTTCTTTTGCGAGAAGAAATGATCCCGGTAATCACCCACCCCGAGCGAAATCCAGTTCTGCAGCGGTCGCCAGAAGTTATGGATGAATGGATGAACCGGGGATGCCTTATCCAACTCACGGCGCAGTCTTTTCTAGGCCGGTTTGGCCAAACTGCCAAGCGATCAGCATTGTCTTGCCTCCGGACAGGGCGAGCTCATTTTGTTGCAAGTGACGCACACGACGTTCGAGATCGGTTGCCGCGGCTGGATATCGTAAGCGACCTTCTCCGGAAAGAGGTTGTCGGGCCACAGGCTCAGCGCTTGCTGATCGACCATCCGCGAGCAGCCATTGAAAACTGCGAAGATTGCATTGACAGCAGCTCCGAGCCGAAAGCACACACATGGCAATTCTGGCGTAACTAGTCTGCGTGTGACAAATCCGGCTCATCCTTGGGAACGGATATTACCCATGCGCTTTAATCACTCGACCAACGGCTCGTTGCCCTGCAAAGCAAAGTGTCTAGTTTATCCCGCACCGTTACCGAGCGTCTGCTTGGTGGAATAGAAGGGTGACATGTCCTGCAAACTAAACGTGGCGGTGTGTGTCCTGGCAATCGGATCCCTAAGCTCCTTGGCATCGGGACAAGGGCCGCTTGGTGATTCCAGCCCGAGCAGTGAGATCAGCGTTTCCTACGTACTGGGCTCTAACGATCTCATCAGCATTCATGCCACAGATGCTGATGAGATCAACGACAAGCCCATTCGCATCGACGAGGATGGATATATCAGGCTACCCATGGCGGGACGGATCAAAGCATCTGGCCTGACGCTAGACCAGTTACAGACCGTGATTTCCGATCGCCTTAGAACGTATATCAAGGATCCCCAAGCCGCGGTCTCGGTTGTAGAATCCCACAGCGAACGAGTGTCAGTCTTAGGTTCGGTGAAGAGCCCAGGTTTGCACGAACTGGAGGGGCACCGCACACTGGTCGAGGTACTTGCCCTTGCGGGTGGACTGGCCGACGACGCGGGAAGTACCGTGAAAATCGCGCGGCGGATTGAACGTGGTCGGATTCCCCTGCCTTCGGCTACCGACGACTCAACCGGGCAGTTTTCGGTAGCGGAGGTGAATCTGAAAGACCTTATTTCAGCAAAGAACCCCGCACAGAATGTCCAGATTGAGCCTGATGACGTTGTTTCTGTTCCGCGGGCAAAGATGGTCTATGTAATTGGGACAGTACCTCATCCTGGTGGGTACATCCTTGGGGACGATGATTCCTTTTCCGTTTTGAAGGTGGTCTCGCTCGCTGGTGGAATAGACCACGGGGCTGCGCCGCAGAGTGCGCGAATTCTCCGTCGGATACCGGGCGATCTTAATCGCCAAGATATTCCGATCAACCTAAAGAACATCATAGCTGGGCAAGCTGGCGACGTTCCACTCCAGCCCGAGGACATCTTGGTCATACCGGCGAGCGGTGCAAAGACGGCACTGGGCCGCGCCGCTGAGGCCGTCCTTCAAATAGGTACAGGTATTGCGATTTACCGCCCTTAGAGGCGGTGCATACGAATCCACGGTACAGCATCTCAACAACCACGCGTCACCAAGAATCATACAGTAGGCAAACCGAGCGATGAAAGAATCTCACAATCTGGACTATTCGCCTGACCCGACTGCTAGCCAACCGCGCTACCAGGTTACCGGGTCCTATCATTCCGAGTCCGGCGACGTACCCTCTGGCGGCCTTCTCGAATACTGGCGCATCTTGCAGCGCCATAGAACCAGCGTGATTGTTATTGCCTTAGTCGGCATGTGTGCTGGCTTTCTCTATACGATTCCGCAGACCCCGGTTTATCAGGCCCAAGCAGTCATAGAGATCCAAGGTCTCAATGAGGATTTCCTCAACATAAAGGACGTCGACCCAAACTCGACATCTTCTTCCGGGTGGGATCCTACGATTGAGATGCAAACTCAGGTGCGCATTTTGCAAAGCAATGCGCTCCTCGACCGTGTTGCAAAGAAGGTTAGCACCGAAACCAAAGACGTTAAGCAGCCGCTTACTCGGGCCGATGCATGGCGAAAGCTCTTGCATCTGCCGCAGAACGCGGCATCGGGACATAGTGCAAGCGGCATCAGTGCCAAGGTAAGTAACCTTCGCGTGCGCGCCGAGGCGAACACTCGCTTGATCGAAATTCTGTGTGATTCTCCGGACCCGAACATAGCCGCCAGATACGCAAACACTCTCGCCTCCGAATTCATCGAACAAACCCTCGAAAGTCGTTGGCAAACGACACAGCATACCGGCGAGTGGCTCAGTAATCAGATGCAGGATATCAAAGTTAAGCTCGAGCAATCAGAAGACGCCATGCAGTCCTATGCTTTAGCTACGAATCTAGTAATCACAGATGAGAAAACAAATGCCGAAGAGCAAAAACTGAGCGAAATTCAGGATGAGTTGTCCAAAGCTGAAGCAGACCGAATCGATCGGCAGTCGCGATACGAGCTCGCGCTCCATGCCCCAGTTGATTCGCTTGGGGAAGTACTCGACGACCCCTCACTGAAGGACATACAGGGCAAGCTAACCGACTTGCGTCGTCAGAATGCTGAACTCTCAAGCACGTTAACTCCGTCCAATCCACGCGTCATGAGAATCCAGGCCCAGGCCGCTGCCCTCGAAACGACGCTTCAACAGGATCGAGGCAATATACTGGGTCGCATTCAAAATGATTTCACATCCGCTGTGCGTCGACAAAGCCTGCTCGCTGCAGACTATTCTGCGACCGCCAAGATCGTCGCGGAGCAGGCCGACAAGGTCAGTCACTACAACACCCTCAAGCGTGAAGTAGACACGAATCGCCAGCTATACGACAGCATGCTGCAGCGCGTCAAGGAAGCAGGCGTCGCATCCGCCCTTCGCGCCTCCAACATCAGGGTTGTCGATCCCGCCCGTGTGCCAGACAGTCCCTACAAGCCCAGCATTCCGAACAACACGATCCTCGGACTTCTCGCTGGTACTCTATTCGGGATTTGCACCGTCGTTCTGCTGGATCGAGCAGATCGCAACATCAAGGAGCCGGGCGATGCTGCTTTTTATCTCGGCATCCCCGAACTCGGCATTGTACCGAGTGCCTCTGCCGACCCAACCCGCAATGGTCGCCTGCTAGGCTTCACCGGACGACAAGCGCCTAATTCCAGCAGAGATCTGGCGCTGGTCACGCATGGCAGTAAGCCATCAGCGATGGCCGAGGCCTTTCGAGCTACCCTCACTTCCATTATCTTCTCGGGTGAGAAGGGTATCTCCCCGAAGGTACTTGTTGTTTCGAGCGCGTCCCCAAAAGAAGGAAAAACCACCCTGACGTCAAATCTCGCAATCGCGCTGGCCGAGATACACAAACGTGTACTTCTGATAGATGCCGACATGCGGAGGCCGAGCATCCATCGCCTCTTCAATATTACAAAGGAAAAAGGTCTCGTGGACCTATTGCGACGTGCTGAGCCAATTGTCGGCCCATTAAATGGTTATACCTGCGCCAGCGAAATACCAAATCTTTCGATTATGACGTCAGGGCGTTCCGTTGATGGTGACCCTACGCTGCTCCATTCAAACCGCCTTGCGGAAATTATCGATATCGCGCGAAACGACTACGATATAGTTCTGATAGACACGCCGCCTATGTTGAATATGTCGGACGCGCGCGTAATCGCCCGCCAAGCCGATGGCGTAATCCTGGTGGTTCGCTCAAATGTAACCACCCGCGATTCGATGAAAGACGCCTACCGCCGCTTCGTTGAGGATCGCACCCGTGTCATCGGAACTGTTCTCAATGACTGGGATCCCAAGAAGTCCAATCGTTATAGCTACTACCGTTACTACGACAGGTATCATCATTACTACAACAAGACCAAAGAGGCTTAGCGTACCGAACGGCATTTATTGCCTGCCCTCGCGCCCCTAACTGTCACTGACAAACCCAATTCAGCGCAAGAGATCGCGCAATCCACAACTGCCGTGCTCATAGGATCGTCCGGTCCACCCTGGCTTTTCTCAATTCAACAATCAGCCAACTAGAAAGGGACAAGACCATGTATTTCCCAATCAAAGATCTGGTGGCGGAATCGCTGCAACGATTCGATCTCGTGATGGTGAGAAGCAGCCGTCTCACGCAACTTGAAAAGAACAGCAGAAACGCCGATCTCATCGCACTGCTTATGGAATTGCCAGATCAACGCAGGCCACAGCTTTTGAAGGCTCTGCCCCGTTCACACTCTCAATTAGGCCAGGATCTATTCGAAACTTCGAAGGTGTGTCGAATCAGGATGATTGGTATGTAGAACTAATATCCGCATAAGATTATGAAAATACTGGCAGAATCGCAGCAGTCCGGAACGAGCGGTTGAATGTACAACCACCAGCATCAGCCGAGAGCAAAGGCTCGCTGAACAGAATAGTTCCTACGCTTTACCAGAATCCCACCAATGCACGGCCGGCCACGGAGCGCCTAGCCATTCATGAATATTGGGAAGACAATTGCGGGGAATCTGCTGGCAGGGTCTCTCGGCAGGATTATCAATGCACTAACCCCTCTTCTTTTAGTTCCGCTTATGATCCGAAGCTGGGGTCTTCATCAGTATGGTGAGTGGCTAATCTTAACCGCAATCCCTACGTATGTAATGCTGAGTCCGGACTTCGGACTCGCTAACGCGGTGATTAACCAGATGGCGAAGACGACGGCACAGGGAGCGAGGGCCGACGCTATTTGTCTTTACCGAACATCTTGGATGATCCTGACGATCATGGCCCTATGCTTTGTGATGGCTGGAACGGCGGTCTCTGGCTGGATTAGCTGGAAGCCGTTCGGAGTCACACTGTTGGCGCCACACGCTGCCGGAATTGTTTCGTTGTGTTTAGTTCAGATATTCCTCGGTCAGCAACTGTTCCTGCTATCTGGCATTTATCGAACTGCGCGGCGTAACCCGCGTGGGAATTGGTTGCAGAGTCTGGGCTATAGCTTCTACTTGTTGGTCGGGTGTGCGGCGCTTGCTCTCAAATGCAGCCCTGTTGCCTATATAGCTGCTAACGTTGCCGCCAGGGCGCTCGTTATGGGCGTATTGCTTATCGACGCACGGCGTATCATGCCCGACTTTACTCTCAGTCTGAGGGGGGTTTCGGTGCGGGCAGTTCGCCCCTATATTATTCCCGGGCTTGGACACGCCGCGATGCCTCTGATCAACGCCTTTCAAAATGAAGGCATGGTGCTTGTACTGGGTTTAATTCTGGGACCGGTGAGCGTCGCAATATTTCAGACAACTCGTACGGCTGTGAACGGCGCAAAGAGCTTAACCGGTTTGATGTCATCTGCGGTTGGCGTGGAGATCCCAGCTTTAGTGGGCGAGGGACGTATGAGTGCAGTTCGCCGGCTCTTGGTGATGAACACCCAGACAGCGCTTGCTGCGGCCCTGGGTTGGCTCACTCTGCTTGGGCTATTTGGTGAGACCATCTTTCACCTTTGGTTAAGAAGCAGGACGATCTACTCCACATCCCTAGTTGCTCTCTTGCTGGTCTCGATTGTGCCATTTGCAATTGCGAACTCCTTCGCGCTCATCCTCATGGCCACCAATCAGATCCACAGGGCAGTTCTGCTTCTCATTCCGGCCGCGCTGAGTTCGCTAGCGGTTGCGGCTATTGGAGATCGCCTTTATGGACTAAACGGGGCGGCGATGGGAGTGCTTATGTTTGAGGCGCTCAACCTCCTGGTCGTATGCTCTATGGCGGCGAAGCACACTGATATCGACGTCATGGCAACCCTTGCTTCTGTGCTGTCCAAACGAACTCTTGTTGACACATGCAATTCTGCGATATCAAGTGTACGGCCCATAGGATCTCAATTGTCCTAAGGGAAAACTTTTCGAATCTCGGGACCAGTCACCATCGCTCTGGACTACAGCTAGCACTTATGAGCGTGTGAATTGATAACGCAGAACGTTGTTTGCCTGGATCCACTCCGAAAAGCGCAGGTATGAATGACTAAGAGATTGATCTGTATCACTCTCGTCGACTGCAGCCAGACGCCGTTTTCTGAGTTGGCTCTGAGAACGCTGGCTCAGGATGGTTGGGATATCACCTTCGTTGCGCCCAGTGCCAACCGGTCATTGATGGGACGCGTCATGGATTTTCCTTGCCGCCGTCACGAACTTCCATCACTGAAAGCCGGACGAGCTGGATACGAATTCGCGGTTCAGTGGTGGCTTCAAAAGGCAAGGTTCGGATCGTATGATCTGATCTACCTTCATTCGCAGGGAGTGAGTGCCCGTGCGGCGTTGGGATTGGCGGGGCCCCTTTTCGGGAAATCGATCGTTTACCACACTCATGACTTCTATGATCCCGTCAACCACCCGTATTACGCTCGATTGGAAGGGCGCCTTGCCAGACGCGCCACAATGAATCTGAATGGGGAATACCATCGAGCGTACTTTTGCCGCACGATGTATCGGCTTCGAAGCGCAGTACATGTCGTCCCGCCACACCTTCCGGCAGACTGGCCGATTCCGTTTCGCTCGCAAGCAATTCGGAACCGGCTCGGTGCGGGTGAACCGGACAAAATCCTTCTTATGCTCCACGGGGGACCGTCATGTCTTCGGGCTACGGATGAACTTCTTGCTGCATTTGCGATGTTGCCGCGACGCTTTCGGCTCGCAATGACGGCGGAAAAGACACTCTCTCTCGATCGCGATTTGATACGTCGTGGCATAGCGGATCGAGTGAAGTGTTTGGGCCGCTTAGACCAAATCGATATGCTCTCGTATACCGCCAGTGCGGATATCGGAATCATGCTGCATGTGAATAACGATTTCGGGAACTTCTTTCAGGGCCCCGGCCGTCTTACTGAATACACTGCATGCGGCCTGCCCATCCTCGCAAGTCATTTTACGGGCCTGCAGACACTCGTCCTCCGGCACAATATCGGAGTGTGTGTGAACCCGAAGTCCCCAGAAGAGATCGCAGATGGGCTCCTGGAGCTTGAATCAGGGCTACAGGCTGGGCGATTCAGCCACACCGCGATTCGCCGTACGTTTCTAGATTCCTTTGCTTTTGATCATTGGGAGAATGTTGTCACAACTGTATTCAGGCAGGCTTTGGAGCAGCGCAAACTGCCACGCCGATCTCTCCCTCCAGATTTCGGAATCCAGGGAGCGCCGCTATATACGGATAAACCGACTTCACTGTAATCAGACATATGAGGTGAAGACTGCAGCTCAACGTCAAGGTTCAGAGAACTTAGCAACTAGGGCGTGTTCACACTAACGCAGTGCTTCGATGATGAGGGTGAAGGTGAGGAAGCCGAGGAAGAGGACATCGAGTTTCTCGAATCGGGAGAAGATTCTGCGGAAGCCTTTCAGCCGTCGGAACAGCCGCTCGATCTCATTGCGCTTCTTGTAGAGCGCACGGTCGTACTCCCAAGGCTCGATGCGGTTGGACTTGGGCGGAACCACCGGGATCATGCCCAGGCTGAGCACCAGTTGTCTGGTTTCGTCGCCTTCGTAGGCGCGATCCATCAGCATTGGCAGGCCCTCCGGCATGGGGCCGAGCTCGGTCAGCAGAGCGCGTCCTTCGGGCGCGTCGTGGGCGTTGCCGGGGGACAGCGCGAAGGTTATGGCCGTTCGAGCATTCGCGGCAACCAGATGAACCTTGGTGTTCCATCCGCCGCGCGACTTGCCGATGGCCTGGGGTCCGTTTTTTTTAGAGCGCCGGTGCCATCCGGATGCACCTTGATCGAGGTCGAGTCGAGAGCGAAGGCTTCGATCTTGATGCGCACGATCTGCTCGACCTGCAACTTCTCGAACACCCGGTCCAGAACGCCGTTCTTCGACCAGCGATTCATCCGCATATAGATTGTGTGCCAGCGGCCGAAGCGCTTCGGAAGACCACGCCATTTGCAGCCCTGTTCGGCAACGTACAGCACCGCGTTCAGCACCTGCAGATTGCTCAAACGAACATTGCCACGCTGCACCGGCAACGCGTCCTTGATCCGCTCATACTGCGCTTCCGTGATCTCCATCCACAACATTAACACAGATTGGCATAGTGTGAACACGCCCTAGTTATCCCTCGATATGACCTCAAGATACGTTGTCGCGCAGCTCGGGG
Organism: uncultured Acidobacteriaceae bacterium; assembly: GCA_963764735.1. Lineage (GTDB taxonomy): Bacteria > Acidobacteriota > Terriglobia > Terriglobales > Acidobacteriaceae > Edaphobacter. The sequence goes on along the minus strand of CAVXTS010000002.1, from coordinate 261,410 downwards.
CACGAATGCATTATGGAGTTCCGCGCATGTTAGCTCGGGCTGGTATGCTCGAGCGACTCTACACCGACTTATATGCAGGCCCTGCTATCCGGCGTGGACTGAGTGCAATTCCGACGAAACGCGCCTCAGGGCGTCTGCTTACGAGACATAGTACAGATCTACCTGACGCATCTGTCGTGGCATTTCCAGTGTTCGGGATTCGATACGCCGCCCGCCTACGACTCGTCCGTAATGAATCGGAGCGATGGGGAGCGTACCTATGGGCTGGATCCAAATTCGCTAATTTGGTTTGTTCCGCGGGCCTTGGCAGCGCATCAGCAGTTTACGCTTACAACGATACTGCCTTAGAAATCCTCCGGGCCGCCCGCACACTAGGTCTTACTACTGTATTAGAGCAGACGATCGCGCCACTTGCTATCGAGTTTGCGCTTCTTGAAACAGAGCGTGCGAAGTTCTCCGATTGGGAGCCACCTTCGGTTTGGACGCTTCTAAGCAAGCGCTGCGTGCGTCAGCGCGAGGAGTGGGCAGAGGCCGATCTAATTATCTGCGGCTCTGATTTCGTGGCCGACGGCATTCGTCAGGAGGGCGGCCCAATGGACCGGTGCCGGGTGATTCCATATGGGGTCGGAAGCTTTGGCCATCCATCCTGCTCAATCCCCCCGCTTGGTGAGGCTAAGACGCGAAACAAAAGCCCTCATACCCCCCTCCACGTACTAACTGTAGGTGCAGTCGGACTTCGCAAGGGAACGCCTTATGTTGTGCGGGCGGCACGCGAGATGGGCAAGTCGGCTCAATTTCGAATCCTTGGCCCTATTCACTTGGCAGCCGACGTCCGATCTGAAGTTGGCAATCATGTTCAACTGCTCGGCGCGGTTCCTCGGAACGAAATCCAGAAACACTACGAATGGGCGGACGTGTTCTTGTTGCCATCGCTTTGCGAAGGTTCCGCCACATCGACCTATGAAGCACTGACTGCTGGACTTCCAGTCATTTGCACTCCGAATACGGGCAGCGCAGTAACTGACGGCGTCGATGGTTTTATCGTCCCAGCAACTGACCATCGACCTATAGTGGAATGCCTTACGCTTCTTTCGCGTCCGGGAAAACTCCAAACGATGTCCGAGGCGGCAATACAAACATCCCACCAGCTAACGCTTGATGCCTATGCGCGGCGTCTTCTTGCCGTACTTCAATTGGGAAGCTGACTAGCCAAATGTCTTTGGATGCCATTGTGTTGATTCTGGCTACCGTGGCTCTTATTTGTATCCACACCGCACGCTTGATGTACTTGAAGCGGTGGAATGCCTTTGATCCTTTGAATGCATTTTGGGGCGGTGTGATCGCAGTTTATGTTGTTCAGCCACTGTCCTACGGTTCTCTTTATGATAGCTGGCATGCCCAGGGAGTCCTAGAACGCACCTGCTTCTGGGTAGTATTTGCAATGTGCTTCGTCATCGCCGGCTACGAGTCGCGTTTTGGCCGGCTGCTTACCAACAAGATCCCAACGATGCCGGCGCGCCTCCACCCGCTTCAAATGCAATGGTGTGCATATGCTGCAATTCTGATTGGCCTGATGGGGTATTACTACCAGGTTTCATCGGCCGGAGGTTTCTCAGAATGGGCTGCGGTAGGCCGTGGGGGTACCGATTGGAAGAATGTTTCCTCCTCACTCGCACAGTTCGCGGATCTACTACCCTTTGGCATCACCATTCTCCTGTTCGAGTGCGAACTGCACTATCGTACAACCGCTAAGCGACTCTTTGCCTGGAGTCTGGGAGGAGGGATGTGGTTGTGGCTGTTTTATCTCGGTACTCGTTCGCGCACAATCGCGTTCGCAGGGGTACTGCTAGCCGCATACTACATTCCTAGACGACGTAACCCTCCGCTCGCCGTGCTTGCCGCATGCGCTCTTTTCCTATTCGTTTCATCTGAATTTCTCGGACAATACCGGTACCAGTTCACTGATTTGTCGTTCAACATTCACTCTGAGGATATTCAGGGGATCCAAGAAAATGTCCTTCCGCAGTGGCTCGGAGGTCGAAAGGATGCGCAGAAGAATTCGACGAGCGAGGGAGCTGAGTTTAACTGTGTTATGGCTGTCGTCGAAGTTGTTCCTGATGTTGTGCCGTTCGACCGGGGGTATGCGCTACTCGAGATTCTGACACGCCCCATTCCACATGTGCTGTGGCCCGAGAAGCGTTATCCACATTACGAATCATTCACAAAAATCCATGAGGCAGCGGGAATTCCTGGCTTCCATTTTGAGACCGATTACGCGAGCCTTATCGCCGGTCCTGCATTCACATTTGTTGGCCACTGGTATCGGATTGGCGGTCCTTTCGCGCTCGCCTTCATGGGATTCCTCACGGGTGCATTCTTTCGAGCGATCAGAGGCCTCTACGATCGTGGCTGTGGAGAGGCAGACGCCATTCTTTACATGTTAATGGCTCCGATCGGTTTCGGAGAAGCCGCTGCAACTCCCCTATTCTTCCTCTTTAGCCTTCCGTATGTGCTAGTGCCAGCTTTACTCATGTTTAGAATCTGCCAGAGTACCGCAACTCGGCCATCCAAATAGCAACAAACTGCATATGCCTTCGACAGAAAGTTCCTTATCCGCTCCGTTGCGACCAGTAGTTATTTTATTTCGTCGTATCGGCCCGTATCATCGAGCTCGCATAAACGCATCCATGCAGAGATTTCGAACCAACAGCGTTGAGCTAACGTCAGCCGATACGACGTATGCATGGGAGCCTCTGATCGCGCCAGAGTTGAGCAGCATATCGGTCTACTCGAATGGTGAATCATTAGGTTCGCGTAGAATCTTGAGCCGACGCGTCAGGCGGATTCTAGATGAGCTTAAGCCCCGCGCGGTTGCTGTACCAGGATGGTCAGAGGCATTCGCCCTGAGCGCACTTGAGTGGTGTATCGCAAACAATACTCCGGCTGTGATTATGTCCGAGACTCAAGGCATTGATTTTGCGAGGCGTGGCTGGAAGGAGGCGGTGAAAACAAAGTTGTTGGGGCTGTATTCCGCAGCCCTTGTTGGGGGTTCTTCACATGTGGCCTATATGGAATCGCTCGGTTTCCAATCTGACAGGATTTTTACGGGATATGACGTAGTTGATAACGATCACTTCCGCCAGGGCGCAGACCGAGCGAGATCTGACGCCGACAATCTACGTCGCCTATTAGATTTACCGGAGCGGTACTTCCTCGCCAGCAGTAGATTCATTGAGAAAAAGAACTTGTTAGGTCTGCTCTCTGCCTTTGCACATTTCAGAAGCCTTACGCCCAGAGCTGGTTGGAAGCTTGTGCTGCTGGGAGACGGTCCGCTAAAGCCTCAGATTCTCGCCGAAGCATCGCGTCTTCGTCTCGGATCCGATCTTATTCTCCCAGGTTTCGTGCAATACGACGGGCTACCTGCATATTACGGCCTTGCCTCCGCATTTATTCATGCAAGCACGACGGAGCAGTGGGGTTTAGTCGTTAATGAAGCCATGGCTTCCGGTCTGCCCGTTTTCATTTCTGATCGGTGCGGTTGCGCCCGCGATCTCGTCCAAGACGGTGTCAACGGCCACACGTTTAGCCCGTTGCAAACGGAAACTCTAGCGCAGCTGATGCTCGACCTGACCGCTGACGGCGCTAAGCGTCGTCAGATGGGTGAGGCTTCGCGTCGCATCATTAGTAACTGGTCGACAGAATATTTTGCAATCAACCTTGAGCGGGCGGTGAGCTGCGTTCCTCGAAAGAGCCCATCATCTCTGACGGCAAGCCTATTGCGGCTGCTGACCTGGGTGACTAAAGCATGAAAGGCCCAGTTTTAGAGGCGAACGCCCCAATGGCGTTGCACGTCATTCGCTCTCTTGACCCGATAAAGGGAGGCACAAGCGAGTCAGTCCCTGCCTTGGCGCGAGCCACTGCGCAAACAGGTCGCTTCACCAATCATTTGCTTCAATTCGGTGATCCTGACGAGACTCTACCAGTGGCTTGCTCAGGCGTACCTGTTCGCACGTTGCCGTGGCGTCCAAGTGCCTTGTTGACCGCATGCGACAAAGAGGTAAAAGAGTATCTTAGCGAATTTGATATCTTCCATCTCCATGGTATTTGGGAACCCCAATGTGCAGAAGCCGGTCGAATCGCGCGTTCTCTCCGAAGGCCCTATATGGTGTCATCTCATGGCATGTTGGAGAACTGGGCAGTTCATAATAAACGACTGAAGAAGCAGATCTATGCGGCTCTACTTGAGCGCAATAATCTCATGGGGGCACAGTGTCTCCAGCTCTAACTTATGCTGAATTGGAAGACTATCGTCGATTCGGCCTCAAGGGGCCCGTCGCAGTTATTCCCAATGGTACCCTCCTTCCTCCGCAACACGTATCGGCGCGAACGTTTCTCGACCAGTTCCCGGAGCTTGAGGCCCAGAGACTTGTTCTTTTCTTTAGCCGCGTCCACTACAAAAAGGGGGTTGATATTCTCTGCCGAGCGTGGGCTAAGGTCTCGCCACAGTTTAGAGACGCTCATCTAGTAATCGCCGGACCAGACGCAGAAAACACGCTTGCGTCTATCAAGACCCTGATTTCTGAGCTAAATATCGAGGGGCGCGCAACCATAACAGGCATGCTGTCAGGCGACATGAAGTGGTCTGCTCTCCGTGCCGCCACCCTATTTGTCCTCCCGTCCTATTCCGAAGGGTTCAGCATGGCGATTCTAGAGGCTATGGCAAGCAGTCTGCCAGTGCTTGTCACTCATGCATGCAACTTCCCTGATATCGAAAAAGTGGGAGCAGGCCTCTTGATTCAAACCGATCAAAGGGAACTTGAGCACGCCTTGTTAAAATTGCTAGAACAGTCACCGAAGGAACTCGGAGCGATCGGAACACGTGGGCTACAACTAGTCTCCCGCCGCTATACGTGGAGTGCCGTCGGCACAATGATGGCAGAGGTATACGACTGGTTACTCGGGGGCGTTACACCTGTGACTGTGGAAATCGAAAGGCTAAGTTGAGCCAGTCACATGCCTCGATCGGGTTGGCCTCAGGTGCACACCAACCCTCTTCTACGCGAGCGATACCAAGCAGCTTTAGCATGCGCCACAAGCTCGCGCGCTTCTTGTGGAGGATCACCTATATCATTGCTTTCCGTCCCTCGCCTGGCCCCTTTCATGTCTGGCGTCGCATGTTACTGCGTATATTCGGGGCAACCGTCGCAGCCGGGACGGCAATTCACCCATCCGTTGTGATATGGGCTCCGTGGAACCTCACGATGCAACCACTCGCATGCCTCGCACCAAACGTGGATTGCTACAATGTCGCGCGCATCATCATAGCTGAACGAGCCACAGTATCGCAGTATTCGTATCTGTGCAGTGCATCGCATGACTATACGGACCTCGATCTTCCGTTGACGTCATCTCCCATCACCGTAGGCGCGTATGCGTGGGTGTGTGCCGGTGCATTTGTCGGACCAGGGGTTGCCATCGGAGAAGGCGCAATAGTGGGAGCGCGCTCGTCTGTCTTCAAGGATGTAGCTCCATGGACTATTGTCGGAGGCACTCCTGCTCGATTTCTCAAGCTACGCGAGATTGTCAAAGGGCAATGAAGATTAGCGCTCTCATACTCACGCTCAATGAGGAGCACAACATACATCGCTGTCTTGATTCATTATCGTGGACTGACGATATCGTTGTCCTTGATTCATTCAGCTCTGATCGTACTGTTGAAATCGCGAAGGCTGCGGGTGCTCGTGTCTTTCAGCGTCATTTCGACACTGAGATACAGCAACGCTCGGCATCGCTTCGTCTACCGTTCAAGTATCCGTGGGTCTTCAATCCCGATGCCGATGAACTAACGCCCAACGATCTGCGCGATGAAATGCTGGCACTGGTTGCCAATCCAGGAATCAACAAAGCCTTTCGTGTTCGATTCAAGAATATGTTTATGGGTCGCTGGATTCGATACAGCAGCCTCTATCCAACTTGGATAATGCGCCTATTCCAGCCGCAATGTATTTCATTCGAACGCCAGGTGAATCTCAGATATGTTGTGAACGGTAGTGAAGGACGTCTTAACAACCATCTCTTGCATTACTCATTCAACAAAGGAATGGAAGCCTGGCTATCGAAACACAATACATACTCCACGGGCGAGGCGATGGAAACGATAGCGGTTCTTAATCGAACTCTAAACCTGAAGGATCTGTTCCAGGTCGACCCCGTCGCCCGACGGAGAGCACTCAAGGAGCTCTCTTTTCGACTGCCTGCTCGCTACACACTTCGCTTCTTATACATGTATCTGTTTCGCAGAGGCTTTCTGGATGGTGCACCGGGATATCATTACTGCCGTCTATTGTCTTCGTATGAACACATCATGTTCTTAAAGACACGGGAACTACGCGACGGCTCGTCATTATGAGTGTGCTGGCGATACTCGCGGAAAGGAAAAAACCTTGGACTATCTTGTAACAGGGGGTGCAGGTTTTATCGGCAGCAACCTCGTAGATGTTCTGCTGCGCGACGGTTCCCAAGTAACCGTAGTCGATAACTTTGATCCTTTCTACGCGAGTGCGTTTAAGCGCGAGAACCTAGTTAGCGCGTCGCGGTACCATAATTTCCGCTTCATAAATGCGGACATATGCGAGGCCGATGACTTGGAGTCAATTGCTGGCCATTACGACTGTATCGTTCACTTGGCCGGCCGGGGAGGGATTCGACCTTCGATCCAGGATCCAGTGGCGTACCAGCATATTAATGGGCATGGCACTCAGAACATGCTGGAGTTTGCCCGTAAGCATGGTGTTCTCCAGTTCGTGTTCGCCTCATCGAGTAGTGTTTATGGGAATAATCCGTTGATTCCATGGAAGGAGGATACTTCGCGGTTATGGCCGATCAGCCCGTATGCTGCCACCAAGATAAGCGGTGAAATGTTGGGGCACGTCTACTCACATCTTTACGGTATTCGATTTATTGCATTGCGCTTTTTCACGGTTTACGGTCCGCGTCAGCGCCCCGACCTGGCTATCCGAAAATTTGCAGAAATGATAATTGCGGGTCAGACAATTCCCGTTTATGGCGACGGAAGCAGTCGGCGCGACTACACGTTTATCGACGACATCATTGCGGGCATCTTCGCGTCAATGAAGTATTGCGCGAGTGACTATGAAATAATAAATCTCGGCAACAATCACCCCACCCAATTGATGGAGATGGTGCGCGTGCTTGAAGAAATGCTCGGCCGGGCTGCGGTTGTAGAATTCCTGCCTGAGCAGCCCGGAGATCTTGCAACTACTTGCGGCGATTTGGAGAAGGCGCGCCGGCTACTCGGCTACGCGCCACAAACTTCCTTCGTGGAAGGTATGGCGAGATTCACAGAGTGGTTTCTTTCGAATCCCCCGGTTGAGTGCGCGCCCCGACAGGAAGTCAGACGTTGCAGTCGGTTGAGTACAGCATTGTTGCCACCACGGACGACGCGCACTGCTTCCGAGGCCTAGTCAAAAAGGGGGCGGAGAATGGTCAATATCGCGTTTATCAAAGAGGTAGGTCCGTTTCGCTGGGCGTGCCGAACAGTGATCTGGCAATTCCATAAGCGAATAGGAAGACGGGACCACGCAATGAAGTTGCCGACGGGGGAGTGGATTTCTTTGCCGGTGTCTAATCACTTCGCTTCCGAAGCGTTTATAACCCAGGCTGATGTCGATTGGGGAAGTGAGAGGCTATTCAGCTCATTATTGAGTGGGAATGGCGTTTTTCTCGATGTGGGCGCTCACATCGGGTACTACAGTCTGTACGTGCTGCCACAAGTGTCGGCGGTTTACAGCTTTGAGCCGCACCCAGGAGTTCGGTTGTTCTTACAGCAGAACGTAGGCAAGATACCTAAAATCGAGATTATTCCTTGTGCGGTTGGCGCCACTCAGGGCAAAGCCAGCTTCACTTTGGAGCGTTCTGCGGAGATTTCGCACCTGTCGAGACAAGAAGAGAAGGCCCTCAATCAGATTGAGGTTGATGTCGTTACCATCGACGCCTTTGTTGTGTCACGAATGCTGACTGTCGAGGCAGTGAAGATCGACGCCGAAGGGAATGACATCGATGTGATTAGGGGTTCGTTGGCTGTGCTCGAGAGCAAGAGCCGGTGTTATTGACAGAAGCAAAGCCGGACGCCGCGCTCTTTGAGCTGATGAACCGAGTGGCGTACCGTGTTTTTGCCTACACCAGGCATCCCCGAACACGCAGGAAGTCTTTCGTGGAGCTGTTTCCCGATGCTCCCATACCGGGCGAGACCAAGATGCTCTTTCTCACGCCGGGCCGACTGGCAGAAAAGATTATCGGACAGGCAGATCGCATTCATGCCCCAGACTGAACCGGGCCACTCCTTGGATTACCTTGTTCTGCTCCTGATGCATTCTTCTAGTGTCTGCGGAGGCGGAAATAGAAACTCACATGGTTCCTCTTTCGCTCGCGCTCCGGCGCGCTGGAGTTGCGTCGGTATTCCGTCCGAGGCTCGGGATTCAGTTCGGAAAGAACGCCATGCAACGAGGATGGACGTCGACCATTCTGGAGCAGTCTATCAAGACCTAGACCACTTGACTGTATTTATTCAGTTGGATCTCTTTCGCGAGACAGTCGTATTTTGCGACAGATTGTCAGCCGGCCGGTCGTTGATCGCTCTGACAATGGTCTAGGCCGTTCGTGCAATTGAGGCGACTTGTCCTGATTCGCGTCTTCCCGAAAGCCATGCGGCTTCTTCTCATCAATCAGTTCTTCGCACCGGATCCGGCCCCAACGGGTCAGCTTCTCGCCGACGTTGCACGTGCGCTTCTCCAAGACGGTCATTCGGTAAGCGTGATCTGCGGGCGCGGGATGTATGAGAGGTGCGATGCCGCAGGTGACCATGGACTTGGAGCCATAAATATTCGGAGGGTTGGTTTTGGGAGGTCCTTTAGCCGAAGCTACGCCTCGCGTTTGTGGAGCTATGCGTGCTTTTTTCTAGCCGCCTTACGATGTGTGATGTTCGGTCGCCGCCCCGATGTCGTTCTCACGCTTACGACGCCTCCTCTACTTCCACTTACGGGCACCGTAGCTAGGCTGGTTCGGGGCTCTCGACACGTGATCTGGGAGATGGACATGTACCCCGACGTGGCCGTCGCGGTGGGCCTCTTTTCCGCGAAAGGGTCCTTCGATCGTGCGATTGGCGCTTTGGCAGATCTGGCTCGTCAATGGGCGAACAGACTGATAGCACTCGGTCCATGCACGCGGGAGCGGCTCGCGGCTCGCGGAGTCTCATTGGCAAAGGTTACCGTCGCTCATAACTGGGCTGACGGCCGTCTCATCTCGCCACGCCCATTTCCTCAGTTACTCCCGTTGATTCTCTTGTATTCCGGCAACCTTGGGCGCGCACACGATTCTGAGACGATCGGGCAGGCTATGAGCAGTCTCGGGAACCAGCGACGCTTTCAGTTCATATTCGCCGGTGGGGGTTCCGGCCGTGCGGAGTTGGAGATGGCATGCAAGGCGAGCCGTGTTGCCAACGCCCGCTTCCTTCCCTATCAAGATCACAACGCCCTTGCCGATCACCTTGGCCGCTGCCACGTAGGTCTGATTACTCAGAAAGCCTCCACGTGTGGTGCTGTGGTCCCGAGCAAGACTTATGGATTGATGGCTGCTGGCCGTCCGTTCATTTTCATCGGACCCCGCAAAGCAACCCCTGCCCGCTTGAATCAAGGCCCATCAGTGCGGTTGGCATATTGAACCTGGTGACTCGGTTGGGTTCGTGCAATTGCTGGAGCTGTTATCAGAGAATCCGCACCTAGTTCAGGATGCTGGTGACCGCGCACGCAGAGCGTTCCTTCATTCCTACGACTTGCCGATCGGAGTATCGCGCATCGTACGAATCCTTACCGCTACGGAAGAGTCCCTCGAATTGGCTGACTCCCTCGCGCTGCCGTGATTAGCCCCGCTTAATCTCTGGTCCTTGCGTAGTTCAAACGCAGGTGCTTCGCAGTTTTTGAGGAACGCCATTACCGCTCGTTGTATTCCCGCCCGCCCGCTCGCAACCGATACACCTTCAGCAACCAGAGGTGCGTAATGTATTCTTTGCTATTCCTAGCTGTGTTGTCTTTGACCCTATCCCTGGCTTTGACCCCTCTCGTCATCCGATTCTCCAGGTATTGTGGTGTGGTTGACCACCCAAGCTGTCGCAAACTGCACGTAGATCCCATCCCACGCGCAGGAGGCGTTGCTATCATCCTTTCATACCTGATCGCGTGCGCCATTCTCCTCGCCACAAATGCAAAGGGAGGGGACTTGATTTGGGCAGCACGCGGCGGTATCTTCCAGCTAATACCCGCAGCAGCTATTGTGTTTGTCACTGGCCTAGTCGATGACATCCGTGGTCTAGAAGCAATTCCAAAGCTGTTTGCTGTAGGAACCGCGGCAGTTTTCGCTTATTGTGTCGGAGTACACCTGACCGCTATCGGTGGGCACGTGCTGAGCCCGTGGCTTAGTCTGGCCGGTACTGTAATTTGGTTGGTGGCTTGCGCAAACGCATTCAATCTAATCGATGGACTCGATGGTTTGGCCTGCGGTGTCGGCCTGTTTGCGACTGGCACAGCACTCTTGGCCGCCGTGGTTCAGCACAATATCAGTCTTGCGTTTGCAGTTACCCCGCTATTCGGCGCGCTGATCGGCTTCCTTCGCTACAACTATAATCCCGCCAAGATCTTTCTGGGCGATTCAGGCAGCCTGTTTGTCGGCTTCCTATTGGGGTGCTTCGGAATTCTCTGGGGTCAGAAGTCAGCCACGATGCTCGGGCTAACGGCGCCGCTAATGGTATTTGCCATTCCTCTGCTCGATACGTCTCTCACAATAGCCCGTCGTTTCCTTCGGAACGCGCCCATTTTTTCCGCGGACCGAGGCCACATCCACCACCAGTTGCTCGATCGTGGACTCACTCCCCGCCGGGCTGTACTGATCTTATACGCGTGTTGCGCGCTCGGAGCTCTTTGCTCCGTCGCTGTGGTTTACTCGCACACTTCTGAGGCGGCCCTGATCGTTTTTGGTCTGTTGATTTGGATGGGAGTGAATTATCTAGGCTATACCGAGTTCGGTATCGTTGCAGGTCTCTTCCATCCGCGCAACTTCAGCCCTGTCGTTGCGGCTAAGATGCGTCTCATTCTCCTCGAACAAGCACTCGCTGCCGCTTCCACCCCAGACGAGTGTTGGATCGCGGTGCGCTCGGCCTCTGAGGAGCTAAGTTTCAGTCACCTTTGCATGCGACTCAATGGGACCTTCTATGAAGACCGATTCCCAGCCCAGTCGGACGCTCAGCAAACCTGTACGATGCGCATTCCTCTTTCGAACGCAGAATTCATCAATGTCGGCTATGACTTCTTCAACGCTCCGTCCCCTATGACGATGGTTCCATTCGCCGCAATACTTCACCGAACTCTAGAACCAAAGCTGGATGGATTCCGTTCAATCGGCCCCGAGCGCTTAAGATCCGCCATGGTAACACTTGAACAGGCTTCGTGACTCTTTAGAGCATAGCCCGTCGAGCAACCCGGACTTGCCTTATTTGATCGCCAACCGGCGGCCGTACTTCAGCGCGAGACGTACCACACGCAATGGGTAGTAGAGGAAGAACCATCTCTCCGGCAATCGGAACATTTCCAACTCCGCTTCCGTGGGAGCCTTGAGCAAAGCGGCAGAGAGCCACACTTTGTCGCGGGTCCGCTCGGCCAGCCGAACACTGAAGGTAAATAATTCCATGCCATGCGGATGGACCAGCGGGATACGCATCAATCGGAGCTTCAATTGTCGCGCAAGCTTTAGGACTGGTTTCTGCGCGCGAGAACGTTCCAGTATCTCTGCCGGAACCGGCGCCTCAAGCAGCTCGTGAGCAAGCAGGAGCCCTAACAGAACCGGCCTCTCGCACTTTGCCTCGGCAGCCAGTTGCAAAGCAATGGACCAATCCAGCGGGGCTCTCACCAACCTGGCGACATCCCCCAACCACTGGAGATGCGACCACATGTGTTTTGTGCCATGGACGCAGAGAAACAGCAGCAGGCTCTCGCGGGAGAGGCTTGGAACCTCTCGTCCAGCGATTTGAATTGAAATCCGAGAGCGCCACAGAATCTCGGTGTCGAAGCGGAACGGGAAATCCGCACGGGCGGTTTCCCACTGAATATCTACCTCTGCCTTGCGTTCATGACTGAAAATCAACTGAGGATCGAGGCGACCCATTTGGATTCGCAACGGCAAGCGCGCCAGATAAGGTCTGAGCGTGTATCCTTCCCGCGTAAGAGCCTGCACAGCGGCAGGAACATCTTGCTTATGGACCAGAACGTCCAGGTCCGAAAACGGCCGCAGCAGCGGATCGGGATAGAGAGATTCGGCGAGAGACGGGCCCTTTAAGGGCAAGACGGCGATGCCCTCGGACTGGAAAAGCAGCAGCAGTTCGAGCAGTTGGGCGGTAAGGATCAGGTTCTGTCTGGCGGAATCGCTGTCGTCGTTGCGGAGCCGGCTGACAACGCCCTCCGGCAGCAGATCGCGGCACGTGCCGTCCACGATGCGGTACAAAATCGCTGCCACGCCGTGGAATTCCGCTGCTGCCACCAAGGCATCCCAATCCGTGACCGCCCGGGCCAGTGCTCTGACACGGTCGGGGACGTAGCCGCCGGCACGGGCGCAGTAGAGCAGCAGTTGCTGGTCCGATCCTTCTTGAGTGTGTTCCGGCATGACGCGAGTCTCCCTAAGTTCAGTCCACGCGCCTGCCGCGAACAGATCTGGTACCTGCGTACAGTTCAGACGATTGCCAGCCAACGAATGGCTACCGGGATTTCATTCTAACTGCGCTTTCGGAACACAGCGGCAACTTATTCAACTCCACTTCGGCAGAGCCTGTAATCGGCCCAGCATCTTTCAACGGTTCCTACAAGACATTCGCCTAGAGGTGAATGACCATTCGTAAGATAGGAGAATTCGAGCCATGAGCAGCGCAAATCATTCTTTTTCCAAGCTATCGACGATCGCCCTTGCGTTAGCGATGACCTTCGCCTCTGGCATCTCAGTTGTGGCCCAGACCGCGACGGTCGGCAACGTTCAGATTACAGGCGTGCCGGACGACTGGACTCACCACCACCTCGTCTTCTCCGACCCCGGTACCGAGCAGGATGCGATCCGGCAGGGCAAGCACGATCAGTGGTTGAAGATCGTTAACGATCCTCGCTACGTGATTCAGCAACTCAGGCGGGGCACTGAGGCGCGTGGACCGGCGGCTGCCGATGTTGCCAGAATTCGGCAGGCGGCTCGGACCGCAGGAGCGTTGGGGCCGCAGGTCTTCGCCACCGATGAGTTCATGCCAGATCCATTTGCGTCGGCGGCGTCTAAGGCCAAGAAGACAAAAATAACCAAAGACTGGAGCACCAATTTGGGCAGTGGCACTACCGCGACCGCCCTCACCGGTGTCATTGGCACTCTCAATTCATCCAGCGTCAGCAGCAGCTCGACGCTGACCGTCGATGGCGTGACATTCACCGCGAGCCCGCCAGTTGTGGCAAGTCTGACGGGTACCTTCTCCGCGGAACCGGCCTCCAATAGCACCCTGACGATCACCGGTCTCGGAAATACGCTTGTCCTGACAGCGACAGCATCCACATCATCGACGTCGTGTACCTTCACCTCACACACTAGCACCGTAGACTTCGTCAGAAGTAGCACGATAAATACGAACGCGGTAAATCTTGCGGCCCTGATAAATATAGCCGGATGCGGTTCAGCCGTAGGGGTCAGCGCTGCGGCGCCAGGCTCCGCAGCAGTCGATATCTCCGCCCTAACGGCAGGGCTCGGTGGAGACAGCATTACGCTCAAGGGGTCGAATAGCACGCCGAAATTCAATGTCTTTTCAGGTACCAACGACTTGGCTAACGGCTCGGATGGCACTAACTCGAGGACTACGTTCGCTTACTGGACGAGCACCACATATGCTTCACCGTCGACAATGGCCAGCAATATTGCGACAGCTATAGGCGACAACTCCACGGTCAGCGCGGTCCTCACAGCAACGGCGAATTTGCCTGCCAGCGGCGACGTAACCTTCGCCGCCAAGAGTGCCGGGACGGGCGGGAACGCCCAGGTCACGGAAAGCGGATTTTCCGCCTTCAGCCCGAGTAGCGGGAGCCTTAGCGGCGGGAGTACGGCCACCGTGCAGCCCAACGCTTACCCCGCCAAGTATGGGGTGAGCCTGACGAGTGCCAGTTGCTCCGATTTTGCTATTTACCCGACCGGCGGCGTGGGAGGAAGCGGTGCGGCAACTATCATCGCTTATGACAAGCTTTACTCAGGATCTACAGGAACGGGTGGATGTGGCACAACTGGGGTGCCCGCGGTCTATTGGGCTTACAACACCGCGACCGGCTACTCCGTCACAACCTCTCCCATTATCTCCCTCGACGGTACGCAAGTCGCATTCATTGAGTCCAATGGCTCTACGGCCAGCCTGGTTCTCATCAAGTGGGCTGCGGAAACGGGCGAAACCGTCAGCTCGCCAAAGACGCTTACGAACCAGGCGTCGGGTTCCGCCTACAACTCATGCACCCCTACTGCTGCTGCCCCCTGTATGTACACCATTGCGTTTGCGAACGGACAGGACGACACGTTCTCGGCGCCATTTTCCGATTATCGAGGAGACGCGATTTACGTGGGCGATGACGGGGGCAATCTCCACCAGTTCACGGGAGTCTTTCTTGGGGCGCCAGCCGAAAACATGTCGAGTCCATGGCCCGTACCCCTGGGCGGGAACCAACTCGCTTCCCCGGTTTACGACGCGACCTATAATGCGGTCTTCGTCGGCGACCTGGGGGGCGGGCTTTACTGCTTGACCACGAACAACGGGTCACCCGCAGGCTGCCAATCGAGCCAGACGAACCTGGGAGGTGGTTGGTATAAGTCCGGCACGACCATCTCCGGAGGTCAGATCGCCGATGCACCACTGATTAACAGCAGCGCAAACTATCTCCTGGCATTTGTCAATACCAGCACCGCCAACACCATTTATGGTCATAGTGAGCAGTACTTCCCTAGCTCGTCCCCGGGCATTGTTGGAGTCGGAACCGGCGCAACTGGTTACTACCTCTACGCCGGCAACTACGATAACGTGTACTATGACTCCCCGAACAACACGGGGAACGTCTACGTGGTAGGAAATACCGGCGCGACCACGGGAGCCACACTGTACCAGGTAGGTCTCTCCGGCGGTTTTCTTAATGGAACAGTCACTGGCGTGGCTACCGGTCTTACCGCCAGCGGCGCCTATCCCTGGCCGTCCCCCGTCACTGAGTTCTGCAACAATGGTGCAAACCCGTGCGCGGCGCTGCAATCCTTCAGTGGCTGCACGGTGCCCAACAACTCCGCAACGTTAACCTGCACGTCCGGAGGCTTTACTTCCGCCGACGTGGGCGCACCATCACCGGGACGGATATACAATCTAGCACTACGATCACCGCGTGGACCAGCTCCACCATTGTCACAATCTCGAAAAACGGTACAGGAAATACCTCAACCGGCACCGCGACCATCGCCGTGACCAGCCCGGCACAGACTACGTATTTTTTAGCGTCAACCAAGGGAATGTGGGCAGTTGTACGAACTCGGCCGGACACGGCTGCATTTTGTCCTATAACATTACTAATCCCTCCGCGGTCGCGATCTCCGGCACCGGCCTGAATGTGACAACCCCAGGCACGAATGGTTGCTGGGCGACGGGCGGCCTTTCGATCGACAATTCAGCGACGACGACGGGGGCTTCCCAGATCTATTTTGTAAGTCTTGATGGAGCCACCGCGGGCGGAGGCGCAAACGGTGGAACCCCAACCAGCAGCGGCTGCACTTCCGGCGCCGGGCCCACTATCGATGCCACGCAGGCTTCGCAATCCAACCCATAGGTCTGAAGCTGAGCCAGGAGCGAGTCTTCGAAGCCTCCGCGCGAGCGTGTGGCAGGGTCCAGAGCACCCAGGATCCTGCCACTCGCGCGGAAAGCCCTTTTGACAATAGATTGCCGCTGCATGAACCGAGATTTTCCCAGCCCCATTGGGATCGATGACCTACGATCAACTCTCTTGTGTGTAGCTGACCGTTTTCCTTTGTGAGGCCCCTCTATGAAGTCAAGAAAAAACATTCGCGCGCTGATAGTGGCTGCTCTGACAGCCGCCCTCTACCTTTCCCTCTCGTCGCCTTCTGCCGCCGCCCAAAGCAATGGCGAACCTTCGGGCGTTGTGGACGATTGGACTTTCCACCGGCTGGTTTTCTCCAATCCCGGCACGCAGGCGGACGCCGCGCATCGCGGCACGGTAGAGAAATGGCAGGCAATGACGAACGACCCGCGCTACAAGATGGAACTGAGGCGCCGCAAACTGAGTCAGGCGCTCGAGGGCCAAAAGATTGTGCAAGCGCAACCATTTCTGCAAGCCAGTCTCGGATCAACGTGTAAAAACCGGGAAGCAAACGATCGATAAGGATTGGACCCAGCCCCTCACCTCGGGCGGCGTCTCGGCGACCCTCACCGGCGTCGTCGGCGCCCTCAATTCAACCACCGTTGGCAGCAGTTCATCGCTGACCGTCGATGGCGTAAAATTCACCGCAAGCGCACCAGCTGCCGCAACTGCGACGAGTAGCTTCAGCACGGAGCCGAGCTCGGGTAGTACTCTGACGATCACCGGCCTCGGAAGCAAGCTTGTCCTGACCGCGGGATCCACGGCATCTTCATCGTGTACGTTCACTTCAGGCACCAGCACCGTATCGTTCACCAGAAGCAGCACGACGAACACCAATGGCTACACGTCTTGCGGCTCTGATAAACACCGCCGGATGTGGTTCAGTTGTCGGGGTCAGCGCTTCATTGCCAGCCAACGATGAGATCGAAATCTCCTCCCTGGCGCTAGGGACCGTGGGAGACGGCATCACGCTGCTGACGTCGACCTCGCCGAACTTTAAGGTCGGTGCTCTGGAACACGTCCACCCCCTTACTCGGCTCGGACGGCACTAACTCGAGCACAACGTTTTCCTACTGGACGAGCAACACGTATGCTTCCTCGTCGACAATGGCCACCAATATTGCGACAGCAATAGGCGACAACACCACGGTCAGCGCGGTCCTCACAGCAGCGGCGAATACGCCTGCCACCGGCGACGTGACCTTCACCGCCAAGAGTGCCGGAGTGACTGCAAACGCCTACTCTGTCACGGAAAGCGGCTTTTCGGCCTTCAGCCCAACCAGCGCGACCCTCAGCGGCGGGTCGGCGGGAGTGCAGCCGAACATGTATCCGGCCAAGTATGCCTTCAGCGCCACCGGCGCTAGTTGCTCCGATTTTGTGGTCTACCCAACCGGCGCGGCGGGAGGAAGCGGCGCCGCAGATATAGTCGCTTACAACAAGCTTTACTTGGGGTCCACGGGAACGGGTGGATGCGGCACTACCGGAGTGCCGGCGGTCGATTGGGCCTATAACACGGGCGGCACGGTAACCACATCTCCTGCGCTCTCCCTGGATGGCTCCCAGGTAGCGTTCATCCAGGTCAGCGGCACGACCGCCAGCTTGGTCTTGCTCAAATGGGCGGCGACGGGCGGGTCAATCACATCGCCTAACAGCCCTGCGGAGGAAGTCTCTGCCTCCTCTTATCGGAGTTGTACGGCTCCCTGCTATTACACCTTAAGCCTTGGCGCAAACGATACCTTATCAGCACCTTTTTACGATTATCTTCGCGACGCGCTCTACGTAGGCGACGACAGCGGTAATCTTCATCAGTTCTTTGGGGTTTTTAACGGGGACCCGGCCGAAAACACGTTGAATCCCTGGCCTGTGCACTTAGGGGCGAACAAACTCTCCTCCCCGGTCTACGATTCCGAGACGGGTTTCCAAGCTGGATACATCTTCGTGGGCGATATGGGAGGCGTTTTCTATTCGGTGGGCAGCGGGTATGGGGGAACCACATCCGGAACCATATATGGCAACACCGGCAGCCTCGGAGATGCGATCGCCGACGCTCCCCTCGTGGATTGCCCGCAGGGAGTCGAATACGTCTTTGTAACGACCAATGGCAGCTACAGCGAGACCGGGTACAACGCTGTCTGGGAGTTCGTTAGCATCTTCACCAACCTTGTGCCCGTGGGCCAAGCGGGCTCTCCGGGAGTTGTGCCAGTGGGGGTAGGGCGGCGCCGGATACTATCTTTACTCCGGCGCGTTCGACAATCTGTACTTTCAGTCGTCGCCGCCATCCTATGCCGCGACCGGTAACATCTACGTGGTTGGCAACACCGGCACTGCGGGAGGGGCTACCCTCTATCGGGTGCCCATCAGCCTGAGTTCCCTGACAGGGGCCGTCTATTCTGCTGCTACCGGTCTAAATAGCACAGAACATGCCTTCCCGTCTCCCGTCAGCGAGTTCTGCAACGGCGCCTGCGCGAGCAACGGAACCGAAACCACCAGCGGGACGGACTATGTTTTCTTCAGCGTCAACCGGGGTGCCAAGACTGGCTGTACGAATGCGGCCGGAAACGGTTGCATCTTGTCCTATAACGTCAGCAACCCCAGTGCAGTCTCTCAGGCCGGAATTGGCCTCAACGTTGCCACTCCTGGAACGAACGGTTGTTGGGCGACCAGCGGCATAATCATCGATAACTCCAGTACCGCGTCCGGCGCCTCGCAGATCTACTTCGCGAATTTGAATGGCAACACCGCAGGTGGCCCTACAGGCGCGACCAGCAGTAACTGCACTGTCGGCACCGCAGCCAATATGGATGCGGTACAGGCGGCTCAATCAAGCCCGTAGCGACGTGTGGGCGCAAACTGGCCTTGCCCCTCGCCGGTCAACCCAACTTGAACTTGCGCGAGTAGAAATATCCGGGCATTGCCGGCGATGCTGTCGGTTATGCTTAGCCTAATGAGCCATCGCAATCAGAATGCAACAGGTATGAGGAGAAAACTATGAGCGAATCGGACCAGAGGGATCGAACTGCGGCAGAGGATGAGGGCACCGTCAGGATGCCATATGAGAAACCCGCTTATCACCACGAGAGCGTCTTTGAGACAAGTGCACTGACTTGCGGCAAGATACAGAGCACGCAAGGTAACTGCCACGCCAACCGAAAGAATTCTTAGCCGCATCGAGCGTTCCGGCTATTTCCGTGGGCCGCGCAACCAGCAGTGTTTCTTGATGGAGGTATCCGATGGATCTGGCCGGAGAACTATACGACGCGGCCAAACGCGATCTTGCTGCTGAAGTCATTCGCCGATTTGGAGAAGTGCGTCTGCGAGTCAACGGAGCCAGCATGTTGCCCTCCGTATGGTCCGGAGATGTGCTAACCGTTCGCAGGCGAAGTGCCGCGGAACTGCTGCCCGGCCGAATCGTGCTGTGCTATCGCAATGGAGCGTTCTTTGCGCACAGGGTGGTAGGCAAACACGGTAATGGCTTGATAACCCGTGGCGATTCGCACGCCTTCGCCGACACTCCTTTCGGTTGCGACGATGTCCTGGGAGAGGTGGTTTCGATCCGGAGGGGCAGCCGATCAGTTCCTTTGTCTCCTGCTTGGTGGCACAGGGCCGGCTCCTGGGCCGCGGCTCGCTCGGAGGTCTGCACGCGGATGCTACTCCGCCTGAGAAGATTGCAGAAACTGGCATGGGCTAAGTGATGGATGCTCTGATTGTGCACGACGTCGTCGTTGAGATCGGTGCAATGCCGGTTCTGGTCCGCACCAGCAGCCCTGAGTTTCTTGAGGTGCTCTGGAACCGTTACGGCGGCTTCATGAATCCGGACGCGGAACCGAGTTTCGAGTTTGAGGTCGACGTTGTGCCACTAAGCACGCTCCCGGGCGCTGACGATGCCGATGTAGATTTGAACGTGGTATTTGAAGACAATCGGTGGATTCTGGAGCGCGGTGACTTTCGCGCTGAATTGGATCCGGAGTTGCGCCGCGGGCACATTCGGCTGGCCTCCACTCCGTATGCGATCGACGCGGCATTCCGCGTAGTGCACTCGCTGCTGCTCGCCAAACAAGGCGGCTTGTTGGTGCATGCTGCCAGCGCAGTGAGGAACGGCAGGGCATTCCTCTTTGCGGGAGTATCCGGGGCGGGGAAGACCACGATGTCGCGGCTTGCGCCGCCCGATGCCACGCTGCTCACCGACGAGATCTCATATATACGCCGGGAGGGCGATGGGTATGTCGCCTACGGCACCCCTTTTGCAGGGGAACTTGCTAAACCCGGGGAAAACGTCCGCGCGCCGCTGGCTGCCCTGTATCTCCTCACCCAAGGCCCGGAAAATCGGATAGAGCCCGTTGGTGCGGCCGATGCTGCACGCGCGGTAATGGAGAGCGTGCTGTTCTTCGCGCATGATCTCAACCTGGTTGGCAAGGTCTTCGACTCGGTTTGCGAACTGGTGCAGCGGGTTCCGGTTCAACGTCTGACGTTCGTTCCTGATTCTCGTGTCTGGGAGTTAATCGTATGAGCACCGTTTATGTTGCCCGAAGCAGGGAAGTCGCCGCGCGCATGTTGGACGGAAAAATGATGATCATGTTTGCCCGTGATTCCACCCTGTACAGCCTGAATAAGACTGCATCGGCGATCTGGAAGGCGGCTGACGGCGTCACTCCGCTTACCGAAATCGTGGAGCGGCACATTTGCACGGCCTTTGAGGTCGAGCCGGCCGTCGCACTGCCCGACGCGGAAGAACTCGTGCAGGATCTGGCGCAGCACGGAATTCTAAAGGTCTCGAACGCACCGATTGAGGGGGCGCCATGATCGCGATGATTCGGCAAATGAGTAACACCGCCCAGAGGTTGAACATTCCGCTCGGCGTTCAACTCGACTTGACCTATCGTTGCAATGAGCGCTGCGTGCATTGCTACCTGGATCACAACGATCATGGCGAGATGAGCACCGATGAGATCAAGGATCTGCTGGACCAGATGGCTGCAGCCGGTGTGTTCTTCCTGACCATCAGCGGAGGCGAGATTTTAATGAGGCGCGACTTCTTCGAGCTCCTCGAATATGCGCGTCGACTGATGTTCTCTGTAAGGCTGAAGACGAACGCGGTGATGATTCACGAAAATGAGGCTGATCGGATTCAGGCGCTCGCCGTGGAGTCAGTCCAGATCAGCATTTACTCGCATCGCGCCGAGGTGCATGACGCCATTACCAAGCTGCCCGGATCGTTGAAGAAATCGATGGCTGGAGCCAAACTGCTTGCGGAGCGCGGGGTCAAGGTGATCTTTGCGAACGTGCTGATGCGCGAGAATTTCGAAGATTACCAGGGTGTCCAGACGCTCGCCGCCGAGGTAGGCGCCCAATATACGGTCGACCCAACGATTACTCCGATGATGGATGGCGACCGTTCAATTCTGAACCTGAACATTGAACGCGCCGAACTCGAGCAGGTGTTCCGGGATGCTTCGCTTTTAGGGACGACCGCAGAGGAGTTCTGCGCCCCCCCTACCGGACCCCTCGACGAAGAGGACGCAATGAATATGTTGCCGTGCAGCGCCGGCCACACGGCTTGCTACGTTTCACCGTATGGCGACGTCTATCCGTGCGTGCAATTCCCGCTTCCTACCGGCAATGTGCGGGCAACCAGGTTCATCGACATCTGGAAACACTCTCCGCAGATGAATGAAGTGAGATCGATTACGATGGCCGATCTGCCAGTCTGTTCCACGTGTTCGCATGGTGGGGGTGGCTGCTCGCGATGCCCCGGTCTCGCCTACATGGAAGGCAACATGCGCGGACCTTCGAGCCAGGACTGCGAGAAATCCTACGCCCGCACAGGTGTAGAGACCGCTGGCATGAAGCTTCACCGCAGCGCGCAATTTACTGCCGGACTGGTGCAGATTCAGTGCAGCACCCAACAACTTACATGTACACCCAACCAATAGAACATGCAACTGCATTTGCAGCGCCACCCGAGAAAAACCTCAGCTCGTATGGGACATGGAAGCAGGCGGATTGGACCATCCTGTTCGCGCTGCTTTCATTTACTCTCTTTATCGCCGTGACTCTGATTCATTGGCACGGACTTCCGGCTGAAGATTCGCTGATGCTGCTGCGCTATGCGAACCACCTCGCGGCTGGTCAGGGAATTACTTGGAACGTGGGAGAACACCCAGTCGAGGGCGCGACAGACTTCCTGTTCCTGATCGCAGTTGCGCTTGCGATCAAGGTTAGCCATCTGGGTGCGATCTACTGTGCGCGGCTTATTCTGATTGCGTCTCACCTGGCGGGAGTGGCCTTTCTGTATGTCGCTTCGCGGAAGATCTTCGCCGTTCACTCGGCCATTGCGGCGGCGCTGGCGCTTTATTTGGCGATCGGGCCGGGCCTAGTCCACTGCTCCAATGGTTTCAGCGGACCGTTCTACGGGCTGATGGCGCTGGTGGCATGGAGCTTTGCTCTGGCTGCGGTGACTGAAGGGCCAACGCTGCAGCGATCGATCGGGTTCGCCTGCTTTGCCTTGCTGACCGGGCTGACGCGGCCCGATGAAGTGCTGCTAGCGATCTTTATGAGCGCGGCGCTGCTGTACGCGCTTCGCAGCTCGGCAAAGCAAATGCTACTGATCACTGTCGGCGTCTTCATGGTTCTGGGAGGGGCCTACTTCCTTTGGCGGTTACACTACTTTGGGCACCTGCTGCCTAATCCGTTCTACAAGAAGGGAGGCGGACATCTTTACCCCGTCTCGCTGAAGGACTCTATCGTCGGTATAGTGAAGATGTTGCTGCCGACGCTGCCAATCTACGCGCTTGGCCTGGTCGCTCCACGGGCACGGCGTAGGACGATCTTCGCGCTGATCCCCATCATGGGCTTTGCGGTGATCTGGATCTTGCTGACGAACGAGAATAACCTGGGGATGAGGTTTCAGTATCCGGCGCTACCGCTGGGCCTGCTGTCCACGCCGCTGGTTCTGGCAGGCCTTATAGAAGAAGCAAAGGCCCTGGGATGCACTGCCTGCGGATGCCTGTCCGAAGGCCACTGAACGTTGCGGCAATGGTGCTGGTTTTGTGCTCGGTTGCAATGGGCGCGTTGTGGTGGAGGCCGGTGTACCTCTCCGCTCACAGCAGTTTAGGCTCAGGCTCCCTATCAGGATTGCCGTCAGGACTGGCTCAGTGGAAGGACCGGCATTACACCATTCTGGCAACTGAGGCCGGGGTTATTCCCTACTTCTCGCAGTGGCGAGCAATCGATGGATGGGGCCTTAACGACGAAGAAATCGTTCACAATCCCAAGTGGCTCACTGACGACTATATCGACCAGAATCAACCCGAGGTGATCATGTTCTATATGGAGCCGCACCAGACCGGAGGCATGGACCGCTTCAATGCGATATGGCGTGGCGATCCGCCGGTGCGCCAGGACATATCGCAACTGGTGGCTGTGATGAGCCACTACGCCGTGACTCATGGCTATGAGTTGGCAGCGCGATGGGGGGCGAACCGCTGCGGTGTCCAAGTGTGGTACGTCAAGCGCGGACTGCCTGAGTCTCAGGAAATGGTCGATCTGATCCGGAGGAAGCCGTACTTCGATCCCTACGCGCGCGGTCTGGCCGAGAACTTTCTCGATGACGGGAACGTCGAGTGCGACGATATAGACCTTCGCATCGACTCCAGGCAATAGGAGCTGGACTCGCCCAGATTCAGTGCGTCACGTAACTACCTTCCATCGACACCCGAGCCAACCTAATATGACAACATTTGTGGCGCCATCCACCTCTCCTTCAACTCCTCGCGTGGGCGTGTTTTCCCGTTTGCGCAAATCCCAGCCATGGTCGGTGATCGACGGTTCCTCGGGTCCGTCGTGCAAAACGCTAGATGCCGTGTTCTGCGGGCGGCGCTACTCCTTACTAGTTTCAGCATTTCTCAATCTCGCTCGCGTTTTCCTCAGACTCCCGCACTACGAGCTGCCGAGGGACGTTGGGAGTGGGATTCAACCAATGTCTTGGCAGATTCAGCATCCGCTGACACCGATCCCCGCGGAGTTGAAAGACGTTGCCTTATATGGTGGGCCGGCGAGTCACGTAGATAAAATGGAGTTGCGGCTGACTTTGCCGCTATTGGGACGGCTGAGTGGTACCGGCAAGTGGACAGTGATGGTCTGGAGTCCGATTGCCGCTGTGTTTCTCTTCTATTTGTTGGCCTTATGCGCGCGCGATGTCGTAGGAAACGCGACTGCAGGGGCCTTATTTGTGATCGGACTTGGTGCGACCTTCTTCGGTTCATGGGGCTTCAACGATTTCGGTTGCGGAGATGCGGTTGCCTTTGCCCTGACGCTCCTTTCTGCGTGTTGCTTGAACCGCCCATGGCTGGCTGGGTTCTGCTTCCTCGGCGCAGCATTCTGTGATGAGCGGTCGGTCACGGCCGCTCCACTTCTGCTCTTGTATTTCATAGTCCGATGTTCTGAACCCACGGAGACAAAGCAGCGCAACCGCCTAGTGTTCGCGATACTGGGCACGATAGGTGTGTGGGTCATATTGCGATGGTGGCTTTCCGCCACGTTCCATCTCTCGACGGGAACGTCGATGCTGGCAACGTGGGAGATCTTCCGCAGTCACATGACCGACCGCCAGACCCTATTTTCCCTCATCGGGCTGTTTCGAGCCTCTTGGACAATCCCGGCCCTGGCTGTCTATCGCCTCATTCGGGACAAAGAAAAGATGCTTGCTACCGCGCTTCTAGTGGCCTTCGGCATTGCCGCAACGCCTGCATTTCTGGTCACTGATATGAATCGCAGTATTTGTTATTCGTTCATGACGTTTCTGATATCCCTACAGCTTCTGCGGAACCATAGGGAGTTGTTGCCAAACAAATATCTTGCCGCCATTTTGATCGTCAACATTTTGATTGCCCCGCCTTCCAGGACCATCTTGCGGTTTCTTACTTGAGTGCTCTGATCGCTACGGTGGTTCTTCGCTGGATCAGCGACTCCGCTGTTCGCCCTTGCGATCCTCTGAGTACGTGAACCAGACCGCTAGCGCGACATCTTCGCCGGCGGGTGCGTCGTCGCGCACATAGAGGCGACCAATGGCGAAGCGAGAGCCCTTAGCGGGAAACCGAAGCAAATCGCTGTCAGTCCGCCCCGTCTGCAGGTTGAGCCACTTCCAGCCGACTGATCAGCCGCCTTCGGCTACTCAAAATCGCCCTTGCGTTCGCTTTCTCGCGCAATAGAAAGGCTCCCCTCCTGTTGGGAGCTTTTTTTTGCGCAAGGGAGCCACGGACAAGGTAAGCGTCCGCCGATGCCCGATTGACTTGGCGATGGCGGTGGCGGGCTAAGTGTCCGCTACTTCTAAGTGTCCACCGTTGGATATGGTGCGAGGGAAGAAGCACTGAGCTGAGTAGGTGGTGACCGTCTGCTCAACGGACGAGCAACTCGACGGCACCGCGTCTCGGCAATTCTGAACTTAGATAAGGGTGGGCACAATCTTGGGCACAGTGGGCAAAATAAGGAGGCCAACCGTTCTGGTTGGCCTCCTGTAACTCTATTGTTATCAATTTGGTGCGGAGGAGGGGACTTGAACCCCTATGCCTTGCGGCGCTAGCACCTCAAGCTAGTGCGTCTGCCAATTTCGCCACCTCCGCGAAGAGCCTGGCACAAACAGGACGAGTGCACAGGAGCGGGCCGGAGAATCACGAGGCCGAGGCCTAGTATAGCATTTCAGCCGCGCAGGAAAGCAGGGACGCCGCCGGCAGATGTTGCCTCACGGGCCGGAGAATACCCGTTGCATCGCCTGCGCTGCTCGCCTACACCGAGGACTGTCCGCGAAAGCAACGGGCGGCGGCTGGCTCAGTCAGATGGTTAGAGCGCCTGTCTTACAAGCAGGAGGTCGCCGGATCGAGGCCGGCGCTGCTCCATAATCGTGGTCGCCAGGTTCAGCCGGTTGGGCTGACCGGTGGCGTCCGGACGAAGATCACGGAGCGGTCGTCAGTGTAGACAGCCTTCCAGTCTGGGCAACAGTGGCAGGACATTCGCCACCGGAGAACCGCGTTCCAGCAGGCAGAAGTTGATGTGGTATTTGTCCAGCAGCGCGACCGGGGCGGCGCCGCGAGAGTCACCCATTTGCCAAACTCGTGGATGACGCCAGTCCACTCGTAGACATCGGCGCGCCCATCGATGAAAACCGGATATTCCGGCGCGGCCCAGATCAGGTAGCCGCCATCGTCCCAATCGTTCAGCATCGGTCCCGGTAGGTGATGCGCCTGGATGAATTGCACCGCCTTTACCGGGCTGTCCTTTTCCACCTGTGCAGCCAGGTTCTGTGCGGCTGGGGAAGGCGAAGAACATGATCGCCAGCGAGGACGCGATGAGAACCGCGTTGGCGACAGGATGATCTCGCTCGGCACGATACCGCTCCCAGCAGTCGGCCAACAGCCGCGTAAGGACAGGCGCGAGGAGGATTCCAGCAGGGAAGACCAGGCGACGATGACTCCCGGCGAGCCAGGTTGCAAGACCGACGATGAGCGCTTCATGCCAGAACAATTCCTGACGGCGGGTGATTACGAGAATAAGGATGGCCCCGAGGGTTGCCAGCAATGCGACCCCGCGGGGTGAGGTCAGTTGCAAGGGCTGCCACTCGGAGACAACGCTGAGCACGATGGGTTGGTGAAACATTGTGTCCAACGGGTAGCCGACCAGTTTCATTCCACTGGGATTCAAACAGACTGCCATCAGGGAAAGAGCAAGCCCTGCGGCCAGCATTCTCTGGTCGCGAGGCTGCCAGCGCCTGGCCACCAGCAGGCCGGATTGAAAGCTCCAGTAGGAACTGAACAGATACAGTGCAGCCAGCATCAGGCCAAGAAGGAAAGAGCTATGGCAATTGGCCCACAGGGCAAAGAGTGCGGGCAGGGCAAGGAACCAGCGTGGAGTGCGAGTCTGGCCCAGTTGGAGAATCAGCAATTCCAGAATTAGGAGCAGGTAGCCGACCATCTGCGGGCGAACCGCGAAGCCGCTGGTTCCAAATATCCAGATGGTAAGAGCGCCGAGAAAGGCCACTTTGCGCATTCCCTGAATAGAGCGAGCACAGGGCGTATCCGGCGATAAGGATGGCCGCCGTGAACAGGCAGAGCCAGATCATCAGGCCGGAGTAGCCTCCTGCCTTGAAAGCGGCATAGATCAGCAGCTGCGAGAGCCATTCCTGCGCGATTCTTGAATGGTGATTGGTGGTGAAAGAGAAGAGATCCGCAGTCGGGATGCGATGCGAAGTCCAGGTGACCTCGCCCAGCTTCAGGTGCCACCACATATCCGGATCATCGAAGCGGTCGCGCACCGTAAGAACGCCAAGCGCGGCCAGAAGGGCAGAAATTGCCGCTGGGAAGGAGAAGATTCTTTGTAGACTGCCGGCGTGCTGCAGGACTTGCGGTTGCTGCGGGAGCAAGTGTTTCAGGGTTCACGCGATGATTTCCAGTTTGGGATCATCCGAATCGAGGCCGGCGTCGGAGCCGGCGCCGCGGATCAACCGATGCAGATAGGCGCGGGAGATTTGCAGGCTGCGCGCAGCCAGGGTCTTGTTGCCGTTGTGCTCGCGCACGGCCGCTACTGCCAGTTTGATTTTGTAGTCGCGCAGTTGGCGCTCGAACGAACCCGCAGTCTGGTAGTCGTCGATGCTGACGATGGCTTCATCCTGGATGTTCTGAGGAAAATCCTCCACCCTGATGCTGGAGTCCTGGGCGACGATGATCGCGCGTTGGATCACGTTCTCCAACTCCCTCACGTTGCCGGGCCAGGAATAGCCCTCCAGCGTAGCCATCGCGTCCGGCTCAATGCACACCATCGGCTTCTGATACGAATCCGAATAATGGCGCAGAAAGTGCGTGGCGAATTCCGGGATGTCTTCGCGATGATCCTGCAGCGACGGCGCATGAATGCGCATGACGTTGATGCGATAGTAGAGATCCTCGCGGAAGCTTGCCCTTGGGCCACCATCTCGTCTAGGTCCCGGTGAGTCGCAAAGATGACACGCGCGCGCAGCGGGACGAGTTTGTTGCTTCCCAGTCGGCTGAACTCGCGCTGCTGCAGCACGCGCAGCAGCTTGACCTGGACAGACAGACTAAGATCGCCAATTTCATCCAGGAACAGCGTGCCTTCCGCCGCCTGTTCGAGGAAACCAACCCGGGGACCGACGGTGCCGGTAAACGCCCCCTTCTCGTGGCCGAACAATTCTGCCTCAATCAGCGTCTCCGGGATGGCACCGCAGGAGACGGCAATAAAGGGTCGGTCGGAGCGCTTGCCCAGATTGTGAATTGCATGGGCGATTAATTCTTTGCCGGTACCGCTTTCGCCGGTCACCAGCACCGAGGCATTGATGTTCGCAACGCGGCGAATCAGTTCATAGACCTGCTGCATCTGCTGGCTGGAACCAGTCATGCGATCGCAGCAACCACCGTTTCCAGCCGCTGCTGCGCCGATTGCAGTTCCCGCCTGAGCGAGCCATGTTCGTTGGCGCGCAGCAGCATTGCTTTGAGGTCGCGGATGGAGGGGGGACGGCGCAGATAGCCGTAGGCGCCCAACCGGACCAGCTCAGCGGCATTCGAGCGAAGCGTGTCGTCGGCCATGATCAGGATGGCCGCGGATTCTCGAGACGTGATGATGCGCCGGAAGCACTCAAGTCGCTGCTCCAGTGAACGCTTTTCTGAGGGACTTTGCTTGACGTCGAGATCCAGAATTGCGACATCGCATTCATCGGCATCGAGAAAGCGAGTGATTTCGGCCTCGTTCGGTGAAGAGAGAACCTGATAATCTTTGCCCAGGGCCGAGGAAAGAAGAGGTTGCAAGGTGCGATCTTCTGAATAGAGGCCGATTCGGATCGTCAATTGAGTCCCCCATCTGTTGCGGCGGAAGCAAAACCGCCCATCAATGCCTTGGCGGAGTGGTTCTCATCGAAGATTTACCTCGCACACGGATAAAAATCAAGAAAAAGCGGTGCTCGGCAGAGTCGCTGGCAGGGAACGATGCGGTAGTCCCTGGAAGAAACTGAGCAGTAGAACCGACTGCTCAAAAGCGTACACTTCTTTGCTTCCATTGCGCCGACATGCTGGTCAGGGTTACGGTACGGTCCAAGGTTTATGAAGGCAAAAAGCAGTGCGGCAGGTGAAGTTGCATAGCGCAAGCGTGGGTGCAGCGCGGGCGTCCGAGTTGGAGACTTTGATTGAGCAATCCGGTGACCACATCAACTTTACCCGATAAACAACATTCATTCAGCGAGATACTTCCCAGCGACGTTGAGACCGTGTGCAATCTCTTGCATACTAAGTGGTAATCCCTTACATGAATGTTGGATTGCATCGAAGGCACTCTGGAGATATCGTGAGTCTCGGAGCCGGGCTCGTAGTTCAGAAAATTCGCCGCCAACGGTGTGTGTATCCTCTGCTTCACTGCCGAACCCCCGATGTAAACAGGCGTGAACACCCACCTGGCCAGAAAGCGCTGTAAGGTATTGGAATGAGACTTTTATGGCGATCGACGATTTTGGATAGAGAATTGCTGTTCGGTTTCATTGACTGCAGGACTTGGGAAGAGGTATGGAGATGCATTCGATCGCCTGGTGGCCGACGGTGACGGTTCTTGCGGTGGCGACTTTCACAGACCTGCGCAGCCGCCGAATCCCGAACTGGCTGGTGCTGCCCATTCATGGTTGCCGGAATTGCTGTTTCACGGCTGGCTTCACGGATGGCATGGAATCTGCGCAAAGTCTTTGCCGGCCTGGGGTTGGGAGGCGCGATTTTCGGTGTTCTCTCCCTGCTGGGGGGCATGGGGATGGGCGACGTCAAGTTATGCGCCGCAATTGGCGCCTGGATTGGACCATCCCAGTTGCTGGTTGCCCTGGTTGTGACGGGCATGGCCGGCGGCGTGATGGCCCTGTGCTGGGCAGCCGCGGGCGGGTTTCTGGGCGAATTGTTCAAGAACACGGGAGATCTGGTGTTCGGATTGAAGGAGCGAGGACTTCGCCCACACCCGGACTTGGTTCTCGACAACCCGCTGACGCGCAAGATGCCTTACGCCCCAGCAATCGCGATTGGAACTCTGGTTTCCTTTTTTTCTGTTCGTTGAAGATTGGAAAGTGCGCGTTGGAATCAGGTAATATGTCCAACTCAGCCAAATCGTCGGAGCGTGGCAAGCCGGGGGGAGATCGGCCTTCCATGAATTCGAGTACAAGTATGCCTCCTGATGCGCTGGGCAATGTGATTTTATCGGTGGCTTTGATCGGCCCCACCGACTCGCGGCGAAAGTCCCTGGCCGCGGCCCTCGCCTCGCTGCACGGCAGCGTGACCAGGGAGTTCTGCTTTCTATCCTGAGATGGACGATGTGCCGCGCCTGCTGGAAGCGGAGTACGACGTCGTGATTGTTGAGTTGGACAGCAATCCGGAGTATGCCCTGGAGTTGGTGGAGAACATCTGCGGCAACAGTTCGGTCACAGTGATGGTGTACTCCGAGCAGGTTTTTCCGGAGATGCTGGTGCGCTGCATGCGAGCGGGGGCGCGAGAATTTCTGACCCAGCCCATCACCGCGAGTACGATTGCCGAGGCGATGGTGCGCGCATCGGTACGCCGCCCGGCGATGCGCTCTGTGAAGAAGCCGACCGGAAAGCTGATGGTATTTGTCGGCGCCAAGGGAGGCTCCGGAGTTACCACAGTGGCCAGCAATTTTGCCGTATCGCTGGCCCGGGAATCTGGCCGCAACACGGCACTGATCGACCTGAACCTCCCGTTTGGAAATGCTGCTCTTGACCTGGGGCTGACGCCCCAGTATTCCACTGCCAATGCGTTGCTGAACGCCAACCGGCTGGACGCCAATTATCTGTCCACGCTGTGGACCAAACATCACTCCGGGTTGTCGGTGCTGGCGGCGCCGGACAAGTTTGCCAACGTGCCGGCCACCGATGAGGCAGTCGAAAGACTTCTGTCTGTCGCTCGTCAGGAGTTCGAGTACGTGGTGGTCGATGCGGGGTCGAAGTTTGATTCCATTAGCAAGTCGCTTTTTGGACTGGGCTCAATTGTCTACCTGGTCCTCCAGGTCAGCATCACCGAACTGAGGAATGCGAATCGTCTGATCACTGAGTTGTTCAAATCACCCAGCATCAAGCTGGAAGTGGTGCTGAACCGGTTTACGCCGCGCACCCTCAGCATCGATGAAACCAGCATCACCAAGGCGCTCACCATGCCTCCGAACTGGAAGATTCCTGGTGATTATCCGGCGGCGCGGAGTGCTCAGAACACGGCGACTCCGTTGGCATTGGAAGACTCTCCGATTTCGCGGATCATCCAGCAGATGAGCAGGGCCGCGTGTGGTTCGAGCGATGTTCCGGAAAAGAGAAAGCGGTTCAACCTATTCAAGTAACGGCCGAGGCTCGGCCCAGGGGACGGCAAAACGTGGAACAACCGGATATTGAGAAGTTAAAAACGGATCTGCATCGGACTCTGATCTCGAAGCTGGATCTGGAGAAGTTGTCGCGAGTCAACTCCAGCCAGGCCAGAGCGGCTGTGGCCGACATGATCCACGAGATCGTGGTCAGCCAGCGAGTGCCCTTGAGCTTCGAGCAGCAGGAAAAGGTGCAGGACGACCTGCTGGATGAGGTCTTCGGACTTGGGCCGCTTGGAACCCCTGCTCAACGATGCGACCATCTCGGACATTCTGGTCAACGATAAGGACCACGTCTTTATCGAGCGCAAGGGCATACTGCAGCGCGTTAATGTAGCGTTCCGGGACGACCGCCACCTGCTCCAGATCATCGACCGCATCGTGTCGCGGGTGGGTCGCAGGGTGGATGAGTCCACGCCCATGGTGGACGCGCGCCTGCCTGACGGCTCGCGCGTGAATGCCATTATTCCGCCGCTGGCGCTGGACGGGCCGGCATTGTCCATCCGGCGTTTCGGCACCGGCCCCATCGCGCCCAGTCAACTCGTGGAGTTGAAGAGCATTTCCGCTGAGATGATGGAAATTCTGGCCGCCGCGGTGCGCGCTCGTATCAGCATCCTTATCTCCGGCGGCACCGGCGCCGGAAAGACAACGCTGCTGAACATTCTGTCGCAATATATCCCCAAGAGCGAACGCATGGTGACCATCGAAGACGCGGCAGAGTTGCAGCTCGCCATGGAAAACATCGTGCGTTGCGAGACTCGTCCGCCGAACATTGAAGGCCAGGGAGCGGTGCGCCAGCGGCAATTGCTGATTAACAGCCTGCGCATGCGGCCGGACCGGATCATCATTGGCGAGGTTCGCGGCGAAGAAGCGTTTGACATGCTGCAGGCGATGAACACGGGTCACGAAGGTTCGATGACGACCATCCATGCCAACACTCCGCGCGACGCCCTGACCCGGCTCGAGTCGATGGTGGCCATGAGCAATCTGAATCTGCCGGAAAAAACTGTGCGCCAGCAGATCGCGTCGGCGATCGCCATTGTCGTTCAGGTGTCCAGAATGAGCGATGGCAGCCGCAAGGTGACCAACGTCTCAGAGATTGTGGGCATGGATGAAAACGTCGTCAGTATGCAGGAAATATTCAAGTTCAACCGGAAGGGCGTAGGACCGGATGGCAAAGTGGTGGGAGCGTTTGAGCCAACCCACATTCGTCCGAAGTTTCTGGAGAAGCTGCGCATAGCGGGCATTTTCCTGCCCCATGACTTGTTTGAGCACACGCTGGAAGTGAACTGAGCGCAAAGAGGTAAACCCATATGACGCTGCTCCTGGTAGTCGTATTTGCGAGCATATTCGTGGTGCTGGCTCTGCTGATGTTCGCCAGCGGGGCAGGGGCCTCTGACCGCGCCAAGCAGACGCTCGCGCACCTCGAGTCGGCGCTGGCAACCCGGGTGCGCGACTCGCGCGACATGATTGTTGATATTCGCAAGAACGAACTGCTGAGCGCTGTCCCCGTGCTCAACCGATGGCTGCTGAGTTTCAAACTGGCGCCCCGTTTGCGCATGATGTTGTATCAGGCCAATCTGAAGTGGACGGCGGGCGGCCTGCTGATGATGGCAACCACCGCTTCGATGATTGTTGGCTATCTGGTCTATCTGCGGACGGGTGTCCTGCGTCCTGGGTCTGGCTCATCGGGTCTGATTGCCGCCTCTGCACCCTTTCTGTTTGTGCGCTACAGGCGCCGCGCGCGCTTCGATCAATTTGAACAGGAATTGCCGGAGGCGCTGGATCTGATGGTGAGTGGCCTGCGGGCAGGACATAGCCTGGTCGCCTCGCTTCGTCTGGTAGCCCAGGAATCGCCCGACCCCATCGGCTCCGAGTTCCGCATCTGCTTTGAAGAGCAGAACTATGGGCTCGAACTTGAGAACCGCCATGGAGAATCTGGTCACCCGGGTTCCGCTTCAGGATTTGAGAATTGTGGCTGACGGCCATCTTGATTCAGAAGGAAAGCGGAGGAAACCTCGCCGAGGTGCTGGAAAAGGCGGCGAACCTGATCCGGGAAAGGTTCAAATTGAAACGGCAAGTACGCGTCCACACTGCCCAGGGACGTATGACGGGGTGGATTCTCTCAATTTTGCCCTTGGGTCTCGGTATCGCTTTGTACTTGATCGATCCCTAATACGATGAGCCTCTTGTGGACCCGCCACATTGGCAGAGAGCTACTCCTGGGCGCGGTGGTAATGACTCTGGTAGGCGGAATGATCATTCGAAAGATTGTGAACATGGAAGTGTGAGGGTTGTGCTATGGCAATTGCTCTAATTAGTTTTGCCGCTGTATTTCTGCTGATTACGAGTGCGGGGCTGTTACTGTTCTATCGCGAAGCGATGTTGCAGCGGATGGCGGATGTAGTGAACCCGCGCGCAAAGAAATCCGGCCTGATGAGCAGCATTCAGCAGACCGGCAGTTCTCGCTCGGCGGTTTTGTCGAGCAACTGAACCGTGTTGTGCCCAAGAGCCCGGCAGAAGTCTCCGTGATCCAAAGGCGGCTGATCCGCGCCGGTTACCGCGAAGACTCCGCCGTGCAGGTTTTTTACGGTGCGAAGGTGCTGGTTCCGGTGCTGCTCTGTATTACGGCCGTGGTCACCGGATTTGCCAGCTACAGCCCCTTCTTTGCCTATGCGCTTGCGTTGGGCCTGGGGTTCCTCCTGCCGGATTTCTGGTTGGGCAGGCAAATCAAGAACGCGGCAGAAGAAGATTCGGCTGGCGCTGCCGGATGCTCTTGATTTTCTGGTCATCTGCATCGAAGCTGGACTGAGCCTGGACCAGGCAACGGCGCGCTCCGCCGAGGAGTTGCGCCTGTCCCACCCGGCGATTAGCGATGAACTGGACGTTGTGGTGCTGGAGCAGCGCGCCGGTCGCGTTCGTTCCGAGGCCTGGAAGCAGTTTGCTGAGCGCACGGATGTGGACACGGTGCGGGTTTTGGCTACGGTGTTGGTGCAGTCGGAACAACTCGGAACCAGCGTGACTAAGACTTTGCGCGTGCATTCCGAGACTCTGAGGACCAAGCGTCGCCAACAAGTGGAAGAGCAAGCGGCGAAGACCAGCGTAAAGCTGGTTTTCCCCCTGGTGTTTTTTATCTTTCCATCGCTCTTCGTAGTGGTTCTGGGACCTCCGGCGATTATCATGTCAGAGGGTTTTGCTAACTTGTTTACTCACTAGAAAGAAAGGAGGATTGGAACGTGGACAATATCACAATTATTCGAGTAGTTGCCGGTGTGCTTTGTGTGGTCGTGCTGATTTTCCTCATTCAGCGCCGTCGCACCAAGGTTCAGTAGTCCGGGTCGGCTGAAGGCTTTGTTGCATATACCGAGGCGAAAGCCCCTTCCAGTGCTGGCAGTTGCTAAGCGGGCAGGCTGAAGACTTTGTTGTCCTTTGCAGAGCTTGCAGTCGCTGAGGGCTTTTGCCGCGGATTATAGAGTAAGCAAGACCTCCGGATTGGCAGCGCACTTCGCTCGCCATCCGCCAGTAGGCAGTATTTTCTCTAATGTTGGCTGTGCCGCTCGACTTCCTGGACTCGTGAGTCAGCGGAAAGGGTTGGTTTATGGAACGACGGAAGTACTGTGTATACAACCAAACCCGAGAATCCTTCCTCAGTCTGAGCGTCACTGCCGCGGATACTACTTTTGCGCGCCTCCGAGGCTTGATCGGAAAGCTGAGCCTCAAATCCGATGAAGGGATTTGGGTGGTGCCGTCCAGCGGTGTCCATACGTTGGGTGTCTTGGTTCCCTTGGATTTGATCTATCTCGACCAGAATCATAAGGTGATTCATCTGGTGGAGCATTTTCCGACTTTTCGGATCGCCCCCTTACGAACCCAGTCCGAAAGTGTGCTGGAACTGGGGACTCATACGATTTACTCGTCCCAGACGCAGGTAGGAGATCAGTTGCTGATTTGCGTCGCCGAGGAGATGGAGCAGTATCTGAGTCGTGGAGCGCCACGCGCGGCTGAAACGCCGAATATGATCGCGGAGAGCTGAGATGACGCCGATGGGGTGGTTTGCGAGGCTGCGGTCGACGGATCGCCGGCGGGCCAAACGCCAGACCGTAATCGGGCTGGTGGCCCACTACTGGGATGGGGCAGCTCCGGAGCCCCACCAGGTTCGGGATATCGGGCTGGAGGGAATGTACCTTGTGACCGCGCAGCGTTGGTACCCGAATACGCTGATCAAGATGACCTTGGCCAGAAGCGACAAGACCGAGATTGGCGCCGACGATTCGATTGCGGTGGCTGCTCGCGTGGTTCGACCGGGACCGGACGGAGTGGGATTTGCTTTTGCCCTCCAGGCCTCGATGCAATCAAGCGAGGCGGACGATGGCTCCGTCCCCGCAGATCGAAAGACCCTGAAGAGATTTCTGGGCCGGCTTCAGCAGAACACCCAGGGCGCTCTCGGCAAATAGGTCTTCGGTTTCCCGATTCAGGGTTTGGCAGCAGGCTGCGCAAAACATTGCGGAGCTTGTTTGGGAAAACTCGGCTGGGATAAGATATGACTCCCTGAAAACCCGCGGAGGCACATCGTGAAAAGACTTGGTTCCGATGAAGGGCAGGTTTCGGTTTTCACCATACTATGTATGACCTGCCTGCTCGGGTGTATTGCGCTTGCGACCGACGTCGGAATATTTTTTCACGTCAAGCGCGAAATGCAGATTGCGGCGGACAGCGCCGCGATCGCCGGAGCGGCGGAAGAGAGCTACGGCGACACGACCGCAGGAGCCCGTACCGACGCAGCGATGAACGGGTTTACCAACGGATCCAAAGGGGTCAGCGTGACCGTCAACAATCCGCCGAAGAGCGGAAGCTATACCGGGTGCGCTACCTGCGTCGAGGTGATTGTCTCGCAGAGCCAGCCGACGCTCTTCATGAGCTTTTTCCGCGGCTCGATGCCGGTAACCGCGCGGGCAGTGGCCGACAATTCAAGCACCAGTGGCTGCGTCTACACCTTGGGAACCACTGGAGCAGACATCAGCTTGACCGGAAACGTTACCCTTTCTATCTCTACATGCGGGATTATTGACGACTCGAGCAGCAGTAACGCACTCACTGCGACCGGAAATATAACCCTGGACGCTCAATCAATCGGAGTTGTGGGCCAGGTTTCCAGCACCGGCAATGTAACCATCACGCCCACGCCCACTACGGGCATCACTCCGGTCACCAATCCCCTGGCCTCCCTGACAAATCCGACCATTCCCAGCCCCTGCACGCCGGGGACCGTTTCGGGTAGCTCGATATCTGCCGGCTGTTACACGGGGATTTCGTTGAGCGGCAATAACTCGTTAACGCTCGGCGGAGGCACCTACATCATCGACGGACCCTTCAGCATGACGGGGAATTCAAGCATCTCAGGCACCGGCGTCACCCTGGTTCTCGAAGGCAATACTTCATTTGCCGGCAACACCACGATGAATCTGACAGCGCCAACCACCGGGACCTATAACGGCCTCCTGTTTTTTGTCCCGTCGACCAACTCAAACTCTATCTCCCTCGTCGGAAATTCCGGTTCCACCCTGAAAGGGATCATCTACGCGCCAAATACAGCGGTAAGTTTCACCGGAAACAGCGGCTCGACCATCTATACCGATTTCGTTGTCAAGTCACTATCAATGGTGGGCAATTCTTCTTTTCAGAGCTATGCGTCCATCAACTCGAATTCCGTTCTCAGCAGTGGGATCAAGCTGGTGGAATAGAGCATTTCCGCGTACGTCTGCACCAGATGACCGGGCTGGGACAGGGAGGTAGGCATGATTCCAAGGCGAGCTTCAGTGGATAAGCAGAGCGGGGGTGCCCTGATCGAGCTTGCCCTGCTTATCCCCATGTTTACCGTCATCCTGCTGGGTGCGGCAGAATTTGGGCGCCTGGCATACGCCGACATCGAGGTTTCCAATGCCGCGCGGGCCGGGGTCGCGTATGGTTCACAGAACCACGCCACCGCGTCCGATACTGCCGGGATGCAGACCGCAGCAACCCAGGACGCGCCGGACGTGACATCCATTGCCGCCACTGCATCGACCTTTTGTAACTGTTCCGACGGAACATCCATCACCTGCGCCAACCCGACAAAATGTGTCAGCCCTGCTCGCGTTATCCAGTACGTGCAGGTGAATACGAGCGGCACTGTGGACACGGCGTTTCATTATCTGGCATTCCCGACCAGCTTCACCCTGAAAGGCCAGGCGATTATGAGGGTGGAACGGTGACGAACCGGGTTTCGAAACCGTTGAGGATGGTTGGTCCGCTACCGATCAAAGACCGCAGGCGGGCGCGCAGCAGCGAACTCGGCTCCTCGATCGTAGAAATGGCGCTCGCCTCCACCATCCTTTTCGCCTTCATCATCGGCATCATGATGATGAGTCTCGGGGTTTATTCGTATCACTACATCTCCGAGGCTGCGCGGGAGGGAACTCGTTACGCAATCGTCCGGGGATCGTCGGCTGGCTCAGCATGCGTCACTTATTCCTCCAGCGCGTGTATTGCCAGCAGTGCAAACATTCAGAGTTATGTGAAGAGCCTCGGATTCCCCGGAATCAATGCGAATAACATGATCGTAAATCCGTCCTGGTCCGCATACCCAACGGGGGTAAGCTGCACCCCATCGGCTTCGTGCAACAATCCTGGGAACCTCGTAACGGTAAATGTGCACTACACCTTTCCCGTGCACGTCCCATTCGTGCCTTCCAGCACGTTCACTTTAAACAGTACCGCTGCGATGGTGATATCGCAGTAAGCGCTCTCTCGATCCAGACCGAGAGGGTTCCGTCTATTCCGCCTCTTCCGGAATGATGAGTAGGACTTCCACTGGGGCCAACTGCCCGTTCTGGCGGGCGGGCCTGAACTGCCACTGCTCCAGCGCGCTCAGTACAAACTTCGCCTGCGCAAACTCGGTAGGAAACACGACCGCAAGCCGCTCGAAGCGACCGGCGAGATTCACAAATCCATGAATCATCACTGCGTCCGAGGTGTAGTCGTTCGGGTCAAGATGTGGCTGCACAATGTCGAAGGGCCAGGGTGCATCCGGCCGGCCGGCATTCGCTGCAGCGGCCTGCACGGTAGGCGGAACCGCGTATTGCAGAATCCACGCTTTGCCCGGCCCCAGGTGCAGATACACCGTGTAGACCAGCCGCCCGCCCCAGATGCCGACCGTCTCGGGATACTGTTCTGCCAGCGTCGAACCCACAACGACGACGCCAAACTGGCCGTCCTTGTTCAGGTGGATGCGCGTGACCGAGGTCCCAGGTCCGCCATCGATCAGCCCGGCCCCCGCTGGCTGCGCGGGCCCGGCGTTAGCGCTGGTTTGGGACGTCCCACTTCCGCCGCCGGCTTTGGCTTCCGACGTCGCCGGGCTTTGTCCCGAACCGTTTCCGGATTGCTTGCTCGCGGGATTGCCATGACCTCCTTCGCCGGAGGTCGCCGCCGGTCCGGCCGCCGGCGACGCGGCGACTACGGGGCGCCCCGGTGCATTGGCGAGCGGGATTGCGATAGGTCCCTGTGCCTGCAAATCGGAGAACGACATGATCTGGGCGGGGGCTGGCGGCTCTGCCTGCTTGGCTGCGGTTTCGGGGATGCGCTTGGCGGGTTCAGGCCCGCGAACTACGATTGGCGAGGTCGTGGTGGGAGGAAGCGCAGGCAGAGCGGTAGCAAAGTTCGTCGACGACATCTTGAAGTCGGCGGGTGTCAGTTCGCGATTGGGTGGTTCAATCGAAGGTCGCAGCTTGGCGATCAGCGGCTTCTGAGTCGGCGGAGCGGGCGTAATCACCTTCACCGGAATATCCGGCGGCGACCACTTTAGGACAAGCGGAATCGGCGTAGGGTGCTGCAGCAGAATGTCCGGCGGTGCGTCGGGCTGGATCAGAACCTGGGTCTTCGGAGGTAGTTGCGCAAGCTGGGTTGCCACCGCGGGCATCGAGGCCTGGCTGCCCCCGGGCGGCGCTTGGGGCGCCGCAGTCTTCGCAACCGGCCGCGGCACGCTGACGCCGGCAGCTTCCTCGGCCGGCGCCGGTTCTGGGATGGGCACGTTCAGGATGCGGACGGTATAGCGGCGGATGGCGGTCCGGCTGGAAACTCGCGGCACCGTTCTGACTCCGAAAATGAGGCAGCTAAACGCGAGAACATGCACCAGGATTGAGACCGCCAGGGAAGAGGATCCACGCCGCATGGGCGGCGGCGGCGGCGCAAATAGCGTAATCGTACGCGAGGACCTCATAATCACCATTGCAACGACAAAACAAAGTGTCTAGAGTGGAGCGACCGGGTCGGATTGCGAAACGCCAATCCGGCCGATGGTTCTTCTCCCTGGTGGTCTGAACCTGAACCCACTCTGACATTATCCAGGCAGTAGCGCAAGAACAAGCGATGCCCCGTTCCGGGGGCTGACAACCCCTGAAAAAGCAATTCTCACGCCAACCGTCAGGGCCGCAAGTCACTGCAAAATGGAGGGCTTCGCCGCGAATCGTGTGTACCCGGCTACACAGGGTTGACGGTTGGTATACACCCGTTCACACTTCCATCGTTTGATGCCGTGTAAATCCGTGATTCGGCGGTAGACTAAAGCCGCATCCCTTTGGCATAGGAATTGCGATTGCCTTTACGAACGTAGAATCGGCTGGATACAGCGGTTTCACAATTGGTGTATCCGGTGCCAACACTGGTCGCGCGGTTTTCCCTCAAGGAAAACCGCACAACAAAACGCATCCGGGGACATAGTAATTGTGAAACCGCTCTAGGCAGCCCAATAGGTCTCTTTATGAACAAAAGGGTACAGATCATTCTCGTCGTCGCGCTTGTGGTTTCGGCCGCATGCACCTACTTCGTCTACCGCGTAGTGGGCAACCGCCTTGGGGCATCGCAGGAAACAACCACCCGGGTCGTGGTGGCGGCGACCGACATCAAGCTCGGAGCCATTCTTCGCGACTCCGACCTGGGGACCGTGCGATATTGCCGGCCCTCTGCCCAAGGGCGCGATTACCGATCGGCGAGAGGCAGTGGGGCGCGGCGTGATCTCGGACCTGTACGAGGGCGAGCCCATTTTAGAGAGTCGGCTTGCCGCTCCCGGAGCCGGCGGTGGCCTCGCGGCGACGATTCCTCCGGGTATGAGGGCCTGTGCCATCAAGGTCGATGACGTGGTGGGCGTCGCCGGATTTGTGACTCCCGGGATGCACGTCGACGTCCTCATCTCGGGCAATCCTCCCGGGGATAACTCGAACCCCAACCAGGGCACCGAGGTGAAGACACTGCTGCAGGACATCGAAGTTCTGTCTGCCGGTACCGACATTCAGAAAGACATGGATGGCAAGCCGCAGCAGGTGCAGGTCGTCAACCTGCTGGTAACCCCGGAGCAGGCGGAAGACCTGAGCCTGGCCAGCAAACAGACCAGCATCCAGTTGGTCTTGCGGAATCCATTGGACACGGCGGTCGCGCAGCCGCCCGGCACCGCCATGGCAAACCTGTTTGGGGGCAGGAATGCGCCCCCCCCGCCGAAGCCTCGTCCGGAAGCGGTCGTCGCTCATCCCGCTGCCGCCCCCGCACCCAAGACCTTTCTCGTCCAGGTCTATAACGGATCAAAACGAAGTGACGAAAAATTTGTCGATGGTGAGGAGAAACAGTGAAAGCGAAGATCGGCGTTTCCGTTGCCATTTCCGGTGCGTTGTTTTTTGCAATCGGCCTTGGTTCCGCGTTAGCGGCTCAGACTCCAGCATCATCCGCGCAGCCAACTGCATCGCAGACCCCCGCCAATTCCGCTCAGGATTCGACCAACGACCTGGTCGTCGCCGTGGGTAAGGCTGTTCTGGTGGATTGTGCTCAGCCAATTGAACGGATTGCGGTAGGGTCGTCCGATATTGCTGAAGCTACCGCCGTCAGCCCGACAGAGATTAATGCTCAACGGCAAGACTGCCGGAGAGACCAGCCTTATTGTCTGGCAACAGGGCGGCGCGCGTCAGTTCTTCAACGTGCAGGTGCGAGTCAGCAGCTTTGCCATGGACGACAAGCTTGAGTCCCTGCGCCGCGAACTGCGCACTGAGCTTCCCGGACAGACGCTTCGGGTTACCTCGGAGAATGGCCTGGTCTTCCTGCGCGGCACCGTGAAGGACCTCACCAGTTCCGAGCGCGCCGTTCAGATCGCGTCGACCGCAGGCAAGGTTGTCAATCTGCTTTACGTCGACGTCCCTCCGGCAGACCCGCAGATCTTGCTCAAGGTACGCTTTGCCTCACTCGACCGGACCAAGAGCAGCCAACTCGGCTTGAACCTATTCAGCCTCGGCGCCGCGAACACCATAGGCTCAGTCACCACGCAGCAATTTTCGCCCCCGTCAATCGCTCCTGGAACGGTCACTTCCGGGACCACTACCGCAACTCCCACTACGCTTTCGGTCACGAATCTGCTGAACCTCTTTGTCTTTCGTCCTGACCTTAATCTCGGCGCCACCCTGGCTGCTCTGGAGGCGGACCAGATCGTTCAGATTCTTGCCGAGCCCAATGTTTTGACGGCCAACGGCAAGCAGGGAAGCATTCTCGCAGGCGGTCAATATCCATACCCTGTGGTCCAGGGCGTCTCCGGCAGCTCCACCGCCGCCGTCACAATTGAATTCAAGGAATTCGGCGTACGTCTGAACTTTATTCCCACCATCACTCCTCGTGGCACCATTCGCCTCCAGGTCGCACCGGAGGTCAGTTCTCTGGATCTTGCCAACGGCGTAACCATCTCCGGCTTCACCGTCCCGGGTCTGGATATCCGCAGGGTGAAGACGGAGGTTGAGTTGAGTCAGGGCCAGAGCTTCGCCATTGGCGGGCTGCTGGACAATCGCGAGACGCAGACGTTTTCCAAGATTCCCTTTATCGGGGACGTTCCTATATTGGGCAAGTTCTTCCAGTCCATCAATAAGAGTAGGACGAACACAGAGCTGATCGTGATTGTCACCCCGGAGATCGTAAATCCCATTCCGGTAGGCGCTCCTCTGCCGAAACTGAAGTACCCGGAAAGTTTCCTGCCCTCGGCGTCCGGAATTCCCATGACCACGCCTGAGAACGGGGCAGCGGCGCCCGCGCCTCCTCCTCCCACGATGCCGGTGGAAAAACTCATCGACAGTATGAAGCCGGAACAGCCCCTGGTCATCGAAGGTGGCATGACCCCCGGAGGAGGCTCGACTTCGGGAGGATCCTCGGGCGGGGCATCAACCGGGAGCGTCACAGCGCCTCAATGACCGCGATCAACGCTCCTCACCTTTCTCTCCTCCTGGCTTCCCTTGCCATCGAGGGCGCAGGCCGCGAGGCATGGTGTGACGTTCGCACAATTTGGACCTCGGGGTCGGGTGAGCGGCCCTGGCCAGGGGAGTAGCCTGACGAGAATCGAAGCTCGCGAGGTACGGCAATGAACGATGCTCCGGTCGTGCCAGCCTCCCTCATGCATAGGGAGCGGCCGGCGCAACCTGACAAACTGCGCCTGCTGGCCGAGTTTTTGGTGGTCGCCATCTGCACCCTGGCGTTTCTCTTCACCGTGATGGGAATCGCTTCGGGGGTGTTGGGAACAAACGCAGCGGGCACGCGTGACTTCGTGGAGTATTGGGCCTCGGGTCAGCAGCTCGCACAGCATGCCAACCCCTACGACGGAAGTTCTCTTCTCCCCATGGAGCGCGCCATAGGCCTTCCCTCTGGAATTCCTCCCATGGTCATGGGGAATGCTCCGCCGGCCTTGCTGCTGGTTTATCCGCTGGGCTTCCTTCACGCCAGGGCGGGAGAATTGCTCTGGTCGCTGCTGCTGATCGCCTGCATTGTTATTTCTGTCCGCATAATTCGGACCATGCACGGATCTCCGCCTGGCAAATTGCACTACTTCGGGTATGCATTTGCGCCTGCCTTGATATGCCTGGGCGCGGATCAGGCGTCTCTGTTCGTATTGCTTGGACTGGTGCTCTTCCTGCGCCTGCACCGGTCCAGCCCGTTCCTGGCCGGCGCTGCGTTGTGGTTCTGCGCTTTGAAGCCCCAGTTGTTTCTTCCCTTTGGCCTGGTCCTGCTGCTATGGATTCTCACCAACAAACGCTATCGAGTCCTCGCCGGGGCGGTCAGCACGCTGCTCGCAAGTGCGGGCATTGCATTTGTTCTGGATCCTTCTGCATGGTCGCAATACCACCGAATGATGAGCGCATCGCGCTATGACAGATTGCCGATCCCGTGCCTGAGTATCGTACTCCGCCGCAGCATCAGCCCAAATACAATGTGGCTGCAGTACCTGCCCGCGGTACTCGCCTGCATCTGGGCGCTCGCCTACTTCTGGAAGCATCGTCACGATTGGGATTGGCTCGAGCACGGTTCGCCGCTGATCCTGGTTTCCGTCATGGCCGCTCCCTATACCTGGCTGATCGACCAGGCCGTAC
Organism: uncultured Acidobacteriaceae bacterium; assembly: GCA_963764735.1. Classification (GTDB taxonomy): domain Bacteria; phylum Acidobacteriota; class Terriglobia; order Terriglobales; family Acidobacteriaceae; genus Edaphobacter. Next base: position 217,624 of record CAVXTS010000002.1, on the reverse strand, counting down.
TGATGCCGGCAGTGATGCATGGCGTCTATCGGACGCGCTCGCAAGGCCTCCTGGCGCTTCTTGCCTCACTCAGCGCTGTCCTTGAGATTGCGCCACTGCGCGGGTTCGCGTTGATGCACTCGCCTTTTTACATTTGGACCGCACCGGCATGGCTGGCCTGGTACCTCCTCGCCGTCCGCTCGGCAACACGGGAACGCGCTGGCAATCCCCCCGCGATTGTCGGCGGAATCAACCCAGCGGCTAACCCAGCGCGCTTGTGAAGCAAAGCTTTCTCTGCCGGCAAGCAGTGAGGTATCGCAATGCCCCTCAGCCCCGAACAGCCCGGATTCCGGCAGTTGGCGCTACGGCTCAAACTCCGCGCGGTCTTCGAGGTCGCCGTGGTCGGCATCTGCACCCTTGCTTTCGCACTCAATGCGGCCGGCATTTGCGCCACCCTGCTTACCGACAATTTCGCCGCCCAACGGGACTTTGTCACCTACTGGTCTGCCGGGCATCAGCTCGTCCATCGCGCCGACCCGTACGATGGGCCGGCGATCCTGCGCCTGGAGCGCTCGGTAGGGTACTCGGCAGATTCCCCGCCTCTCATCATGCGCAACGCGCCGCCCTCGCTGCCGATCGTGCTTCCGCTTGGCTTCCTCGGTGTTCGCGCCGCATCGCTCCTGTGGACCTTGCTGATGCTCGCTTCGCTATGGACTGCGGTACGAATCATAGCGGCCATGCATCGTCGCACAGCAAGCTGGTTGAATCTTCTCGGCCTCACCTTCGCGCCTGCACTCTCCTGCCTCATCTCCGGGCAGACCGCCCTCTTTGTGCTGCTGGGGCTGGTCCTGTTTCTTTGCCTGCACCGGACGCACCCATTCCTGGCCGGCGCTTCGCTGTGGTTCTGCGCCTTGAAGCCGCAGTTGTTCCTCCCGTTCGCCATCGTCCTCCTGCTGTGGATCATCGTCGGCCGGCGTTACCGCATTCTGCTTGGCGTGGCCGCGGCTTGCAGCTTTAGCGCCGCAGTTGCATTCGCCCTGGATCCCCAGGTCTGGGTGCACTATGCACACATGATGAGAGCCGCCCAGTTGGAGACGAAACTTATCCCATGCGTCAGCACCATGCTCCGCCTGGCGATCGACCCCCGTGCCGTCTGGATCCAGGGCATACCGGCGGCACTGGGCTGTCTCTGGGCGCTGGTCTACTACTACCGAAGGCGCTCCCGCTGGGATTGGATCGAGGATGGTTCGCTGTTGATGCTGGTTTCGGTGGTGGTGGCGCCCTACTCCTGGTTTATGGACCAGGCCGTACTATTGCCGGCCCTGTTGCACGCCTTGTACCGGAACCGCTCGCGCAACCTCGTTGCTCTGCTCGCGCTGCTGAGCGCCGCCATTGAGATCGCCAATCTTCGGGGTGTGCCCCTCAGAAATGCAATTCTCTACTCGTGGACCGCTCCTGTATGGCTTGCCTGGTACCTCCTCGCAATGCGCAAGGCTGCAGCCAGCGACAAATCTAACCCCCAATCGAGGGCGGTGTCACAACCGTTATCCGGAAAGGCGCAAGACTCCCGTAACCCCTCTTTTTCCTAGCCGATAGCCGGAATCCCAGGAGTCGGCAAGTGGATCGACCGGATGTATACGCAACACACTTTATTTGCCCAGCCTGTAAACAGGCGGTCACACCGCCAAAAGTGCCGATCCGGACAACTACTGTATTTTCTGATAGATGCCTATACCACGAAAGTGGCATTTCGCTTGCATATACAAGCGTCAATCAGCCGATGGCTGGAAGCGCAATCAATTCAAGGAGAACGAAAATGAAGAATCGCCTTTGGATGTTGTCCGTCAAGATCCAGAACCTGCTGAGCCGCGAAGAAGGTCAGGATCTCATCGAGTATGCCCTCATTGTTGCCCTCATTTCTCTTGCCGCCACGGCTGGCATGAGGAATCTCGCGGGAGACATCAACAATGCCTTCAACACCGTCGGCAACACGCTGAACAACAGCATCTAGACCCGCGACGGTCGACGTAAAGAGGGCTTCAGGTTTCGGAAATGCCTGCATTGCCGCGGGAGGTGCGCTGGCGAACAATTGACCCAGCGCACCCCCGTGTGCAATCATGCAGCACCAATCGGAAACTAGACACTGAGGTGACTACGATGAGACTTCTGGATCTTGCTGCAAAGCTTCTATTCCTGCTGTCGAACGAAGATGGCCAGGATTTGATCGAGTACGCCCTGGTAGTTGCCCTGATCGCGTTGGGAGCAACGGCCGGGATGTCCAACCTTGCCTCGGACATCAACAACGCTTTCACCACCGTTGGCAACACGCTGAATAACGCTGTCTAAGCAGATAGGGAAGTCGACGGTCGAAGACCTCACTTCGTGATCGAGGGCGTGCGGGCATTCGGCGCGCGCCATGACGCACGGTTCGCATCTGAAATGGCGATCAGAATTTCACCGAAGGAAACGGCCAGACCAACTGCACCGTCTTCGATAGGATCTGCACGTGGTCCTTCGCAGGCAGGAAGCCCAGGTGATCGCGGAAGAGCGCGACTGTCTGGGCATAGGACTGTTTGGGCAGCGAGATCGGCCAATCTGTCCCTGCCATCAGGCGCTCCGCTCCAAAGACATCGTACAGTCGCTTGACCTGCACCGCCGCGTCCGGGTAGGGGTAAGCCTGCGCCGACAGTGACCACATGTGCGAGATCTTGACGAAGACCTTGGGATAGCGCGCAAGCGCGAGCAGCAGGTCGAGCTGCTCCGGGTGATCCGAACGGCGAGTCGGCCATGTGGTCGATCACCACCTGAAGATCAGGGTTGGCGTCCAGCAGAGGATGCACCTCGGGCAGGCGCGTCACCGGGATCAACAGCGTCATTGGCACCTTCAGTTGGGCGCAGCGGCGCCATAGCGGCGGCATCAGCGGCCCGCGAATCCAGTCGCCCTCCGCGCCGGCTGCGGGGCTCAGCCGCACCCCGCGAAAGCCCTGGTCCTCCGTCAGCCGGCTCAGCTGGTCCGGCGCAGCCGGGTCCTCGGGATTCACCCGGCACACCCCCTGGAACGTGCCGCGGATACCGCTTCAGCACGCTGGCAAGATAGCTGTTGTCCCACTTGTAGTGGATCACCTGGATAATCACCGTGCGGGCCACGTCATTGGCGTGCATCAGGTCCAGCAGCATCTCCACCGTCGCGTTTTCCGGCGAAGGATGCGCGCCCGCCGCGAAAGGAAACGCCGGATCGTGCTTCCACACATGCACGTGGGAGTCGATGAACGGGATAAGCTTCGCCTGCGCAAAAATGGGGCGCGCCAATGCGGTGGCGGCTGAAGCTGCTACGAATTGGCGTCGGGTCCACATCGTGATCTCGAAGTGTAGCGCGTCCGCAAAATCTTAGGAAGCGGGAAGCGTGTGCCCGCAGCTCGCGGCGGCCGGGACACACTCGACTTTTGCCGCGTCAGAAGCCGCGGTCAAGTGCCGCAGTCCTTGCAATAGTGGGGTCTTCCTTGCCCAGCGGCGCCGCGGTCAGGGTAAGCGTCGCGGCCGGGACTCCGTCTGCACTTGCGGTCACAGTAATCTGTCCCGAAGTACCGGTGGCACGCAATAGCGCGAGAGCCTTGCCCATGTATAGCTTCCGCTCGGTCGCCTGGAAGGGTTCGATGTCCCTCATATTGCCATTGTCAACGGCGATGACCGCCGCCGGTCCGCTTACCGAGAAGTGAACCATTGTGGTCGAGTCCGGAATGACGGTTCCCGCATCATCGACCAGCGCCGCGGTGACGTAGCGAACGTCGTTCCAGTCGGGAGTAAGTGGCATCGTCGCCTTATCCGCGGTGAAGACTCAATCCGCGCCGGCTTGCCTGCGGTCTTCAACTCCTCCGTCGCGACGACCCTCCCGTGGCTCTTGGCGACGGCCTTCAGTGTCCCCGGCTCAAAGGGCACCTTGAAGGTGATTGCGCTCGCATCCGGATGCAGCTTGTCCGTGCCCACCGACTTGCCATTCAGAAAAAGCTCAACCTCTTCGGCATTGGTGTAAACCTCCACCGTTTCGGTGTGCGGTCCCAGGTCCCTGGGCGTCCAGTCCGCGAGCAGCGGCTCGGAAAAGCGCACCGTGGGATCGACCGGCGGCCCCGCCGCCGCACCTGGGGATCCCGGCGGCGCAGCGGCAGCACCCGGAGTAGCGCTGGCCGCAGCAGGCGCGCTTGCAACCGCCGGAGCCGCAGCCTGATCGGTGGTCGTCGCATTCGCGTACCCGGGATCGACGGGCGCAGTCCTCTGCAACGACGTGCGTCGCACGATAGCAACCATGGGCGTCGTTGTCCACCAGCTTTGCCGCTCGAAGGCCCGTCCATGCGGCAGAGCGGTCGTCAGCAGCAAACCGGACCCGGACCCGATGGTCGGCCAGCTGCGCGACTCGCCCAGATAGTCGATGCCTGACCACAGGAATTGCCCGGAGTATTCAGGATGGTCGCGCATGGCGACCCACTGGTTGCGGTCGTGTGTGTTCTCCGTGCCAATAATCTTGCGCGTCGGCTTCTGTGCGTGAGCCGCCAGGATCTCCTGCTCGCGATAGTTCTGCCCGACGACGTCCAGCAGGTCGGCCAGCCCATCGTCGTAGTCATGGCTTGCATTCGGACGGAACAGCGCCTGGGTCACCGGCCGCGTCGGATCGTTCTGATGAAAGGTCCTCACCAGGTTCGCCAGGATCGGAATCGCAATCTCCGGATGCGGCGTGTCGTGAATTTCGTTGCCGGCCGACCACAGGATGATGCTGGGGTGATTGCGGTCGCGCATCACCGTGTCAATCGTGTCGCGCAGGGCCCACTCCTTGAAGTACAGGTGGTAGTCGTAGGGATTCTTGGCCACCGTCCAGCAGTCGAACATCTCGTCCATCACCAGGAAGCCCATCCGGTCGGCGAGGTCGAGAAACTCCGGCGCCGGCGGGTTGTGCGCCGTGCGGATGGCGTTGACGCCATATTTGCGCAACTCCGTCAGCCGCCGCTCCCATACGGCCAGCGGAACCGCCGTGCCAACCGCGCCGCCATCGGTATGCAGCGCCACGCCATAAATTTTGTGGTGGACGCCATTTAGGAAGAATCCCTTGTTGGCGTCGAAGTGAAACTCGCGAATCCCGAAGGGAACGTCCTCCTCGTCCACCGGCTTGCCGTCGCGCAGCAGGGTGGCGTGGACGGTGTAGAGCACTGGGTGGTCCAGGTCCCAGCGATCGGGCTTGGGCAACGTGGTCTCCGCATCCAGATCGGTCGTGGCACGCGGCGAGATATACACCGGCTCAGCGGAGCTGATCTCCTTCCCGGCAAGCACCGAAGCGCCATTCGGCCCGGTAATCCGAACGCGCAGCGAAAGGTTCGCCGGCGCCGCGGACTCATTCGTCACCGTCGTGGTGATGTGGATGGTCGCAGCCGCAGCCGTCACCTCCGGCGTGGTGACAAAGGTGCCCCAGGGGACGATGTGCGTGTCGCTGGTGGTAACCAGGCGAACCTGCCGGTTGATGCCCGCGCCGGGATACCAGCGCGATGCTGGCTGCTGCGAGTCGTCGACCCGTACCGCAATAACATTTGCGCCGGGCTGCAGGTGCGGCGTCAGTTCGTACACAAAGCTGACGTAGCCGTACGGCCGGTGTCCCAGCAGAACGCCATTCAGGTAGACGTCGCTGTTGGCCATCACGCCGTCAAAGACGATGAAGGTGCGCCGCGCGGCAGTCGGCGTGGCATCCGCGTCGGGCACGGTAAATGTCTTCCGGTACCAGCCAACGCCGGTGGGCGTAAACGCCCCGGCGCCGCGCGAAGGCGGCGTCTTCCTTGAATGGACCTGCGATCGACCAGTCATGGGGCAGCGTCACGCTCACCCACGCAGAGTCGTCGAAGCCGGGCTTTTCCGCCCCCGTAGCGTCCGCCTGCAGAAACTTCCAGCCGGTTGTGAACTGCTGAATCACGCGCGGCTTGGGCGAAGCCTGCGCAGCAGCCGGCGCAGCCTGCAGCAGGGAAGTCATGGCGATCAGCGCCCCGGCAATCAGTGGAATGCGATATTTCATGATGCTCCTGAGGATTAGGCTTTCGTGCCCAATGCGGCTTGCTCCGCCGCGCGATCATTTCTCCGTGGTAGTCGGTTTGGGCACGATCGGGTTGTACTTCGTCGGCCAGCTCCGGGGTCGAGACCGCGTCATGCGTATCCGTGGCTTTCGCTACCTCCACCGCCATCACGTAGCCGCGGCCAAACATGTTGCTGGTAAAGATGACGTACTTCTTGTCCGGCGTAAATCGCGGGTTCGGCTCCGCGTGGTAGTCCTGCCACGCCATGTTGACCAGATGTTCCGAGTGGAAGACGCCCGGCTGGAAAAAGTTGGGATCGTTCAGCGCGCCTTCGCCCTGGTCAATCATCTTTGGCCGGAACAATTCGATCCACTCGCCGTCCGGCGCCTGCGCCACCTGGCCCACGTCGCCGCCATCGCCGCAGAAGAGCGATAGGTCGCTTGTCAGGTTGAAATGGATCGACCAGTCGTTGCGCTGCATGTGATACGCAATGCGCTTGTGCGTCTCCAGGTTGTAGCTGGCCAGGAAGAAGTCTTCCCCCTTGGGATATTGCCAGTCGTACCAGATGGTCTTGCCGTCGAGCCCCCAGAACTCGTGGCCCGCGATCTCCATCGCCATCGTGCGCTTGTGGATCAAGGTTTGGCCGGTTCCGTCCGTATGAATCAGCCAAATCCGATCTACCTTCTGCCACATGCCTTCGTGGCAGTACATAATCAGCGTGGGGTCGGTCGGCGAGAACAGCATATGTCCGATCCAGTCGGTGGAGTGGAACAGGGGCTTGATGGTGCCCGCCTTCTCTCCATGCGGCCCAGGCTCCAGCCGGATTGTGAAAAACACCACGGGAATATGAGCAGCCAGCCGGCGCTCCATCATGGCTCCCTTGTCATCGGACTGCACATTCGCCGCGCCCAGTCGCGGATTCGCGGCATTTGCATTTGGCGTTGCCCCCGGTCCTCCTGCAGCCGGTCCTCCTGCACCCGCGCCGCCACCTGCTCCGCCGCCACGCCCACCGAACCCTCCCGCCTGCGCCGGCAGAAAGGCATTCGGCGCGTTTGGATCGCCTCCAGGACAATCCGCCTCGTTGTAGGTCCCCGCGCCCAGCGTCTCGTCGGCGTTCACGCTGGATATGTTCACCCGCGGTGGCAAATCGATCAGCTTGGTGATCTCGCCGGTATGCGTGTCCGCCTTGTAGACGGCATTCACCCGGGTCGCCGGATCCATTCGGGTGAAGAAGACGCTATTCGTCTTGTTTCCCACAACGATGGCCCGCGCCCCGCCCCCGAAGCCTCGGCCCCGGCCTCCCGCCGCGTCCCCGGCCGCCGCAGCGGCTGGCGCAGGCGTATTCGGGATCAGCACCTTCGACGTCATCGTAGCCAGGTCCAGCACCATAATCCCGCTCGGCGAGTTATAGACCATCTGCGTGTGGTCCGGCGTGAATGCGTTCACATTGAAATAGAACGCGCCCGACTGCGGCTCGTCGGAGACGCGCCACACCCGGTGCCCGGTGTCCTTGTCCACCCAGGTCTTCGGCGGCACTGCCCCGGTCTCGGAAGGCTTGTTGTCCCGTTGAAACCCCTGCCCATGCAGGCAGCACGTTGCAATGGGAGCCAGAACCACGGCGGCGGCGAAAGAGAAGCGGAAGGACATAGGGAGATTCTCCTGTTGCGGAAAGGCGTACGACGTAGAGCGGGGCACTCCAGAGCGGAGCGACGGCCGGCCACGTGCGCCAGAGAGTTATACATGGGAGACGACGCAGCAGGGAAATAGTTTCGGCCCGGAAAACCACCGACCCTCCAAACTCAAGAAGTACCCGTTTCAAGCTGTCAGCTGTCACGCTTATAGCTCACGAATCACGCCTCTTTAGTCCTGCCGGATTTTCACGTGCCGGGTGCGGGTGCCCCACATCTCGCTTCTGAGATGTGGGGCTGCCACCCCAGAATCACAGGGACCCCAAAAATTGTTGTCAAGGACCTCGCTCTGTGCAAAACCCGTCCTCAATCAACCATCCAAAGAAGATCAATCTTTCCGCAAAAGTACATTTGAGTTTTGCCCAATTTGATACCATTTAAACAGTTGAGTTAAACAAGAAGTGCCCGGCACATCCGCCGGGCACTTCGAGAATGTTGACAAATGCGCTTTTTCGTTAAGGGCACGGATTTATCCGTGCCATAAGAGCCACAGAATCAGCCGGGCTTTAGCCCCCTGAGGTCTGCTTTCCTGCGCTGAGCCGCCTTTTTCATCACCCTCGAAGTGCCCGGCACATTCGCCGGGCACTTCGCCATTCTGGGGGCACGTGCAAAAGCAAAAAGGAGGAGCCGTGCAGAAGCCGCCATTCCCGGACGTCCTCTAACTCATTTGTTTTCTTATATGGGGCCGTAAACCCCATGGAATCTTATATGCACAGCCTCAGTTTCCGCTATGTGAGGCAATCAAACGGCTTAGCGATACCACCCCCACCCCCCCCCCGGGGGTCGACAGTCTTGAGGAGAAGTCAGCCATTCGGGGGCGTCCCTCTAACCCATTTGTTTTCTTATATGGAGCCGTAAACGGCTTAGAATCTTATATGCACAACCTCAGCTTCTGGTATGTGAGGCAATCAAACGGCTTAGCGATACCACCCCCCCCCACCCCCCCCGGAGTGGGACGACAATTTATACCGAGGACCGTACCGAGATTGCCCGACCTTCCCCAGGACTGCTAGAGTTGGGCGTCGGGTTAGCCACTCCAAAATTTGAAAGGAACAGGGCATGCGCAAACTGGGTCTGATTGCGGTGGCGGGGGCAGTTCTGTGGATGGCGTCTGCGGGCGCGCAGACTGTGGCATCCGATCCGCCGAAAGAGGTCATCTCCAACGGCGGCCTGATGCATACGCTCATGGCTGCGCCCGTCACTGGGCAACCGTACTCGGCGGTGCAGGTGTCGCGCATCGTCCGCACCCTGGCAGATGGAACAACCATCAAAAACGGCCCCGGGCCGGGCCATGCCGTCATGCGCGACGGGGCAGGGCGAGTGCGGGTGGAGAAGTGGATGATCAAGCCCAGCGCCGGCGACCCAGCCGGGGCGAAGTTGGTGTTTGTGCTCGATCCGGTCGAGCACACGCTCACCACCTGGTCCGTCGGCGGCAAGGGCGAAAACCTCGCCATGCTGTACAAGCTTCCGGCCGACAAGCCGCCGGCGCAGCCGGTAAGTCGGCCCCAGCAGGCCAACGCAGAGGCAGGCCGGCCGCAACCGATCGTCACCACAGAGAACCTGTCGTCGGAGATCATCGAAGGGCTTCCCGTGGACGTCGTCAAAACCACGACGATTGTGCCGCCCGGACGCGCGCACAGCGATGCACCCATCACCAGGACCCACGAAATCTGGACCTCGCAGGATATGAAGCTCGTGATGAAGGAAGAATCGACCGATCCAAGGACGGGCGACCTGACCATCTGGCTGACGAAGTTTTCCCGCGCGGAACCGGATCCTGCAATGTTCCGCGCGCCCCCGGGGTACCAGGTGAAAACCCTGAAGCAGACCCTGCAGGAACTGGCGGACAAGCTGGCGCAGATGCCCGACTGATCCAGACCCGCCCCCGGCCCTATTCCACACCGCTTCATCCCCCGGCGGAGCGCCAGACGCGCTGCAGCACCGCCCCTCCAGAGGGCAGTGCGCAAAGGGCTAGGTCCGATAATCGATACGATCGACATGCAAAGAACTGCGACAGTGGTAGAAAAATGGCCAGTTAATATGCAAGAATATGCATAATTTGTGAAATTGAAGTACAACATGTTGATTACAAAGAGTCATGTTTGGTCTCTTAAATGCACTATCACAGATACGCCGGAGACTCGGAGTGCAGGGGATTAACGTGTCCTCGACACGACCCCGCGCCTCGCGGCGAGCACTTTGCGGCCAAAACCGGCGGCACAGGTGCTTGGCGACCACAACATGCGGAACCCGCTCAACCGGCGGTTGTATTTAGGAAGGCCCTTATGAAATATCCCAGCAAACTTGCAATTTTTGGCGGCGTCTTCGCGCTCGCTGTGCTTCTGGCTGGTTCAGCCACGGCTGTGGCGGATGCGATTCCGTATCCGAATGCGGGGACCATGATTACCGGACCAAACACCCTATACGCTATCGGCGCTAACGCTCCGCTCTACTACTACGGCTTCAACGCGGCCGACACAGACTACATCGACGTACTGGACGTCACGTCAGGCACCCAATCGGGTTGGATATTTGCCAACCAGACCACCGGAAAAGGTACCTTGCTGACGCTTCCCACCACGGCAAATGACGTGCTGGTCATCGAAATCTGGAATTTGACGACCGGCAGCTACTTCTATTCCGACGGGATTAAACCGACCACGACCAAGAATGGCGGGGTGTTTACTTGCGACGCTCTCGGCGGCAGCAATTGCACTGGAGCCGACGGAACCCCCGCCGACAACAGCGATCATGCCTACCTGACCGCATATTCCGGTGGAGACATACCCGGAACCACCGTGAACCCTGGTGCGGGTATCTTTGTCGGGATGGAAGACATGGACACAGCCCAGGGCAGCGACTGGGATTACAACGATGACCAGTTTGTGCTCACGGGCGTTTCAACCGGCGCTCCTGAACCTGGAAGCTTGATTCTTCTCGGCACCGGCCTCATCGGCATTGCCGGATTGATGCTCCGCAGGCGTGCAACTGCCTGATCCGTTTCTCCCTCCTGAGTAACTAGGCGGAACGCCGTTAGAGCGGCGTTCCGTCTCTTTGCCCACAGCGCTGCAAGACGGCGGCGCAACTGTGCATATAGAAGCTGTCATCAGGAGTGAAGTCGAAGGACCTGCGTCCAGTTCACACAACCGATGCAGTTCCCGTTTCCGGCGGCAGATTCGAATCCGTCGGGCCTGGTTCTACGGGGATACGCTCTAGGCGGTGCACTCCGCTCCTGTTACACTCGTAAAGGTTGTTCTGATTGCGAGGTCAATCGGCCCGATCGACTCCGCAGCGGAGTCTTGATCGGCCGGGTGACTTGCGTATGGTGGGGGGCTGTAGCTCAGCTGGGAGAGCGCCTCGTTCGCAACGAGGAGGTCAGCGGTTCGATCCCGCTCAGCTCCACCAAAAAAGCAGGACACTTCCCAGCCGCATCGTCGGGGTGCGGCTGAATGGCATCATGAGTCTGCCGGCAGATCTGCGTTTCCGCCACTCCGGAGCAATACCCAGGCCAGGAGCCGAATGCCCTTGTTACTGGCTTCTTATCCCAGCTTGGCCAACTCTGCGCTCGCATCTTTGGCGGCCTTGCTGTTGGGTGCCAGGGCCATTGCTTTCTTTAGGTGCAATTCAGCATCGGGCTTGAGGTTCAGCTTGCTATCGGTCATCCCCAGGTGGTACTGGATCTGAGGATCATTTGGAGTCTCCTTCAGAGCAGTTTCCAGAAGGTCACGGGACGCGCCATAGTCGCCCTTGAAGAAGTAGACCCAGGCCAGCGTATCCGCAGTCTGCGGACTCTCCGGTTTGAGGCGCCGAGCTGTCTGCGCCAGTGAGAGGGCCACATCCACGTTTTGCTTGCTGTCGATCATCAAAAACGCAAGGTTATTGGCGGCGATCCAGTTGTTGGGGTCAAGTTGCAGCGCTTTCTGGTAGAGCCCTTGCGCCCTGGCCTCGTCGCCCTTGGTTTCCAGCAACGCGGCGAGAATGGAATCCGCTGCGCCATCGTTGGGGTGTGCGTTAATCCACGTCTGCCAGGCCGAGATGCCGGCATCTGTATTGCCCAGGTTGACTTCGACCTGGGTATAGACTTGCACGGGCTCTGAGCTTTGAGGATTCAGCTGCATTGCCTTTTGCGAACTCGCGAGGGCGCCCTGCAGATCTCTCATCTCCAATTGAAGCACGGCAAGTTGGTCGTAAAAATTCCCGTTCTGCGGGGATTTGGCAATCTGCGCCTGAATCCGCGCCATCGCCTTCTCGGGCTGCTTTGCCCGCAGATCGTACGCCACCAGCAGGCTCAGCGCACGGGCGAGATTCGGGTCCTGATCCAGCGCCTTCTGGAGCATAGCCTGCCCTTCAGGAACATGCCCCTGGGCAAGGCGAAGTTCACCTAATTCATAGTATGCCGCGGCGCTGTTTGGGTTCTTTTTTAGCGCCGTCTGGAAGTCAGCGTCCGCTTTGTCATATTCCTTCTGGGTGAACTCGGTCATGCCGCGCCAGATGTAGGCGTTGGCAAAGTCCGGGTGTGTCTCCATAGTCTTATCTGCAACATCGGAGAGCATGTCGGAGTCATTACGGCTGATCGCGATTTCCGCAAGCCCGGAAGCCGCCTCCAGATTCCCGGGGTCGAGTTTGGCGGCTGTCTGTAGGGCAGACTGGGCGGTCGCCATGTCTCCCTTCATGGCTGCGATTTGCGCCAGCAAAAGCTGAATCTGGACGTTCGTGCTGTTGTCCTTGGCGGCCCCTTTCATCAGGGACAATGCGTCATCCGTTTTGCCTTTGTTCAAGAGCAATAGAGCGTTCAGGGTCTCAACTGCAGGATCTCCCGAGTTGCCTTTGCTCAATTGGCCGACGATTTGACTTGATTTGTCGTAGTTCTTCTTGTCGTAGAGAACGCGAGCATACGTGATCTTGATTGCGGTGCTCTTGGGATACTTGGAAGTCAAACTGGCAAACTCAGTCTCCGACTGATCGAGTTGTCCTGTCCTGGCATAGAATGACGCCAGCGACGAGGCTGCTGCCTGGTCGTCCGGGTTATCCTCGACTGCCTGGCGCAGTGTCTGCTCCGCTTTGGCCTTGTCTCCGCTACGGAAATACAGCGCAGCCAGCACTTCGCGGGCCTCCAGGTTTTTCGGCGCGGCGGCGATCGCCGCAAGATACTGCTGCACTGCGCCCTGGGTATCGCCCTTGCGATCGAGCAACCTCCCCAGCAGAATGTGCGGGGTTGCACTCTTGGGGTCGAGCGACGCGGCTTTGTTCAACTCCTGCTCGACATCGCCCTCGTTGGCAGGATTGGCAACCTCATACAGAGCCAGCGCGGTATGAAAGGGGGCCCGATTGGGATTGAGCTCAATCGCGTGCTGGGTGTCCTTGATCGCGGTCGCGGTGTCTTTGTGACTCTGCGCAATTCCCCCCAGCAGGGCATAGGCGTCTGCATTGTTTGGATCTTTTGCCAGCACCGCCTTTGCCTGCTCCTCAGCCCGATCCGGGGCACGCCCGGCGAGCAGCAGGTTGCCCAGATCAATCCGAGCCTGCAGATTCGAGGGGTCGAGTTCCACCGTTTTCATCAGGTCTGCATACGCAGGCATAACGCTGCCCATCCCCAGGTAGGCTTTGGACCGTTCGTAGTATGCCGGAGCAAAGTTCTTGTCGACCTTCAGGGCGTTGGAGAATTGGATTGCAGCTTCCCGGTGCTTGCCGCTGGCCTCGTATCGCTTTCCACTCTCCAGGTACTTCTGCTTGCGCACGTTGGGATCACGGCTGCAGCTTGCGGTGAAGACGATCGCGAGCGATACAGCAACCACTGCCGAGATCCGGGCGATATGCAATTGACGTAAGTTGAACATTGAAGTGTTCCTCTTCTTGTCTTGATCCTTTATTAGTTTTACTGCGTCCTATTCGATCAGTGGGCCATACGGTACCAGCACCGTAAACCCGCACACGCTACTGCAAATCAATTTGGAACGTATGCAGGCAGCAACGGAGCAATCTGTTCAGCGAAATGGATCGCGCGACTGCGTGCCTCAGCTTTATCCTCGCCCGCAGCCACGGGCGTTATGATACGGACCAGCGCTTCATCGGTGCGGCCGTAGCGAATCGAATCCGCCAAAGTGTATAGCTTTGCCCGATAGTCGCCGGGAATGCTTCGTCCATGCAATTGGTACCAGTACAGAGCCTCGTCGGTGGCGCTTCCATTCGTGATCAGGTAGTCGCCCACCCGATATTTCTTGCCAGAGATGTCGGTGAACTCTGAGATCGCCGATGACTCAAAGGTCCATCCCGCGCCGGGAAGGCAATGTTGCGGCGAGTGGATCGACTGCCCGGTTCGCTGGGTAGGAAAGTACGCAATAAAGAGGCCGACGTCGGCGCGATCCCCGGGGGTCGCGGCCAGGGCGTTGTGGACCGGGATATAGTCGCGATTGAGGAAGTCGCCTTTCCCCAGGATATCCAATTCCTCCTCGGGAATTTCAATATCCACGGCGGTGCGGGCGCCGATTGTGGATGGCAGTTCGCTCAGCGGGCGGCTGGGCGGGACGCGGTCGACGTCACCGCGCACGTGCAGCACCAGTGCTGTGAAGGCCATCAGCAGAACAACAAGCCATAGCCGGGAAGACCTCATGCCGGATGCCTGCCTTTCCGCGCAACCAGGCGCATCGCGAGATGCACAAGGTAGAGACATACAAGCGAAACCAGGAACATCAACCAGCCCTGAAACTCATGAAAGAACCCGAGTGCCTTCTCCGGGTCCCAGTACTGCACGCAAAGCCCGGTGCCGAAGATGCGGGCTGACGTTCGCAGCGACCGCGATCGGGAGGCTGGATAGGGCGAGCACGACGCGGCGCCAGGTACTCCGCTCCAGGAAATAGCCGTAGATGACGGCGACGGCGAAGAGACTCATCAGCGATCGGATTCCGCTGCAGGCCTCGGCAACCTCCAGCGGCATCGAGGGCAGATTGATAACATTGCCGTCTTGCAGCACCGGGACCCTGAACAGCGGAAGCGATCTGGCTTGCCAACTGTGAAGCCCGCAATTGCAAGGGAAAGGTGATCTGGTTGAACAGGATCGTGGGCAGCGGAATCGCCAGCAGCAGCACAAACAAGACAAACTTCAACTGGCCCAGCATCGCTTTGCCCAGCAGGGTCCAGATCAGGCCGGCAACGAGCAGGACAAACGAAGTGCGCTGGAGGAAGAGGTCTGCGCCGAACACGCCGACCAAAAGTTCGCAAAGGCCCAGAATAACCAGAGAGAGCCCCGCCCAACTCGGCGCAAGCGGAGTACGGGCAAGTTGACGGCGATTGTCCCAGATGAGAAACGCGGCGAAAAAAGGAATCAGGAAGCCGTGGGAAAAGTCAGGCAGTTCGTGCCAGTCCGTTACCAGTTTGATGGCAATTCTGTGATAGAGCAGGATTGCCATCAATCCGAGGAGAATCACTGGGCCCCAGGAAACGGACCATTTCTTGGGTTCATTGCCGCCGTCTGCGCGGTCCTCGGCGCCAGGCGCCTCGGAATCTGGCGCGTCCACCAGGGCGGTCTGCTCGCACGATGTGGCGTCGACTACGGGTTCAGGGGGAAGGGCAGGCGGCATGGCAGTCTCATGCATGATGGAGGTGAGGGGCAGCTAACTCCCGTTAGCAATTCAGACGCCCACCCGATTATCGCATGCGTTTCTTCTCCTGACACAGTTTGCAGGCTGACTTAAGTATGTCAACCCAGACACTTAAGTGGAATCAACAGGCGCCGGAAAGTGGGATAGGGTTCTCGTTTGAATGGGTAAACTGTTTACCATTGACCCATGTGGCCTTAACAGGTACGTCTCTCGGAATCACCCAAAGATTTGGAGCGTTCTACTGGTGTAGAATCAGTGAAAAGTGAGCTATTTGCGGGAAGTGTCGTAGGTTGACGTGCATACGGAGAGCCAGCTGCATCAAACGCCAACCCTGGGTCCTGATATTAGAGAAGAGGGTCATCCTAAGGGAAGGCAATCTATCAAAAGTGTCTTTGCTTCATGGAGTCGAACTCCGGCACCTCCCCAAAAGAATACAAACTCGACTGGTAAGAATATGAATATTCTTTGCGGCACGCTTGTTTTGATTCTGCTCCTCCCAGCTCTGGCAACAAGTCAGGCACAACAGCCGACGGGCAAGCCCGTTTTGAGCGCCAAACCCGTCCCACAGACCGCTCCCGCCACACCGGTCAAGCCAAAAGGAACGCCGATCATTGGCCCTGATTACCTTATCGGGGCGGACGACGTAGTCCAGGTGACGGTGTGGAATCAGCCCCAACTATCTGGGAGCCTGCCCGTACGACCGGACGGCATGATCACAGTCCCATTGGTTGGCGATGTCCTTGCCGCCGGCTTCACCCCGATGCAACTCAAAGCGGATCTAACCACCCGGTTAAAGCAGTTCCTTACCGACCCTGTCGTGGATGTCGGAGTAACGGCGGTCAACAGCAAGTGGATTATCTTTGTCGGCGAGGTCGGAAGGGTTGGCCGGCTCGACATCACCCCCGGGATGACAGTTCTCCAGGCGATCGCGACCGCCGGGGGGCTTACCCCTTACGCCAATAAGAAGAAGATCTATATTTTGCGCGGGGAGCAGGGAAAACAACAAAAGATTCCTTTCGATTACGACAAGGCATTGAAGAAGGATGACATGCAGGGAGTTTCACTGCTTCCCGGTGACACCATCGTGGTCCCATGAGGAAGATTACCCAACTCGCCGCCAGGTCTACGGGAAACGACCGAAGGCCGGTAGCTCAGCCTGCCTTGCAGGAGTTCGTCATGAAGTGTTGTGTATTTCTGGCCGTGCTGCTTATGGCGGTCGCAAGGTCCTCGTTCGGCCAGGCCCTTCCAGCGGCGGAAGCCTCGCCGATTTCGACCGGTTTCGAGTTGCCGACAATCGCGGGCACGCTGAATTATGCGGTAAGCGTGGGGGAGACGCTAAACTGGGGCTACTACACCGGGTCGGGTTCGGTCGAAGGGACCAACCTGTCCGGAGATTTGGGCTATATTTCCAACAGCAAGCGGGATCCATTCAGCATGGTTCTGGCCGGTGGCCATTCCTGGGGCACGAGCGGCTTCTCCTACAGTTTTGTAAGCTTGGGGCTATCCCAGCAAATCAGCGTGGGCCGGTGGACTTATGTGCTTTCGGACAGCTTGGCCTATTTGCCGGGGACTCCGACGACTGGCCTCACTGGTCTGCCGGGAGTAGGCGATCTGGGCATTAACCCTGTGCAGGTAGGTCCTCCCGAAGGCCAGGGCATCCTCACCGACTACTCGAATCGCATTTCCAACACCGCTTCGCTCAGCATTCAACGCCCCATCACCGGCAAGACATCGTTCAACGCATCGGGTTCTTACTCTATTAATCGCTTCCTCTCTACCTCTTCCGGCAACAGCGTCGCCAACAGTGGGTTGGACAGCGATTCGGAGAGCGGTGGTGGCGGCATCAACCACGAGATCAACGCGCG
The DNA here is from genome assembly GCA_963764735.1 of uncultured Acidobacteriaceae bacterium. Taxonomy (GTDB): domain Bacteria; phylum Acidobacteriota; class Terriglobia; order Terriglobales; family Acidobacteriaceae; genus Edaphobacter. Next base: position 200,450 of record CAVXTS010000002.1, on the reverse strand, counting down.
CACTTCGTGGGGCGCGAACTACGCGTATTCCGCCTTCAACTATCCGGGCAACACCTTCGGACTTGCGGTGGAGAGTTTCGACAGTCAAACCGCAAGCGTGCGATTTACCTATCACTTCACTCGAAAGCTCTTCCTGACTGCCGCTGCCGGTCCGCAGTGGACCAGCATCAATAACGGGTCCCTCGATCAGTGCGTACGCGGACGCCCAGTTGTCCTACACAGCAAAACTCTCCACGACGGCGCTCACCTACGTTCGTACTACAAACGACGGATATGGTGTCCTTGGAGGGTCGCTCTCAGACAGCGTCCTGTTTTCGACTCAACGCACCTTCGCCCGCGTCTGGAACTGTGCCTTTACCTCTTCCTATACCCACAGTTCGAGTCTGACGGGCGCGTTGAACGGGCCGCTGACCTTCGACTCAACGCTTGTAGGGACCCAGGTTTCGCGGGCCTTTGCCCACAGTCTCTCGGGCTTCGCCAGTTATACTTTAGAGAATCAGTCGAACCAGGGTTCCGCTACCTCGGCCGTAGATGTGTTCAACGGATTTTCGCAGGTGCTCGGCTTCGGGCTGACCTACGCTCCCATGTCGATGCACCTCGGACACCAGTAAGGAGGATTCCATGCTTGGTCATCGAACGCTGAACGCTGAAGACTATCTTACGATCTTCAAGCGCCGTTGGTGGATGGTCGCAATTCCAGCGGTCGTCTTCACAATCGCAGCAATTGGCATCACGTTTGTCATTCCTCCCGTGTATGAGTCGCAGACATTGGTGTTGATCGACCAGCAGAAAGTGCCGGAGGACTTCGTTCAACCGATCGTCAGCGAGGATCTCGATAGCCGCGTCGCATCCATGAACGAAAAGATTCTCAGCCGGTCTTCTCTTCAGCCCATCATCGAGAAGTACAACCTCTACGCCGACGAGCATCTCGATATGGACGCCCGGATCGTGAAGATCCGCAAGGACATTACGATGCAGGCGATCCATTCGGAAATTGGTCATTCGAATCTCCCCGGTTTCCACATATTCTTCAAGGCCTCCGATCCGCACACGGCGCAACAGGTATGCTCCGATCTAACCTCACTTTTTACGGGGGAGAATCTGCGCTCGCGCGAGGCCTCCGCCGAGGGCACGACCAGTTTTATCAAGGAGCAACTCGATCAGGCAAAGCAGAATCTTGACAACCAGGACGCGAAGCTGGCGGCCTTTCAGCGTCAATACTTCGGTATGCTTCCTGAGGATGAAAAGGATAACCAGGACGTCCTGGCGTCCTTGAACGCCCAACTGGATGCGACCAATGGGCAACTCCAGAGCATGGACCAAAGCCAGTCGATGATGGAAGCCATGCTGGCACAGCAGCAACCCGCTGCCGCAACGCCGGGTATGTCACCCTCGCAGACCCCGCAGGCTGAACAGAAGCAACTCGACGAGCTGACAGCCCAGAGGGACGATCTCCTCACTCACTACACGGCGGACTGGCCGGAGGTGAAGACGCTTAATCGGAGAATTGCGGATTTGCAGGCGCAGATGGCCAAGGAGGCAGCAGCCCCGCCGCCGGTTGCGCCGACCACCGCGCCCACCCCCAGCCGGAATGAATCAGCATCGGTCCAACAGCTGCGCACGAACCTAGCCGGAATCCGGCTCGCGATCCAGAACAAGCGCAAGCAGCAGGAACAAATCGAGCAGCAAATTCGAGTTCTATCGGGACGTATTCAGTCCACACCTCAGGTCGCAGAGCAGTACAAGGAGCTCACCCGCGACTATCAGACGACCCTGGCGGCTTACCAGACTCTGCTTGGCCAGGAGCAGAAGGCCGAGGAGGCCACCGACCTGGAACACCGCCAGGAAGGGGAGACCTTCAGCGTGCTGGATGCAGCCAATCTTCCGGATGCGCCCACTTTTCCAAAGCAGAGCGTATTTGGCGGTGCTGGGTTGGCATCGGGCATCGGGCTGGGCTTGTTGATCGTTGCCTTGGTTGAATACAAGGACACCGCGCTGCGTAACGAGCGTGACGTGTGGGCCTTCACTCAACTGCCTACGCTGGCTGTAATTGCCTGGTCAGCGGGGATGGAGGAGAAGCCCGGAAGATTGGCCTGGCTGAAGCGGCTCTTCCGTCGCAAAACGCCCAAGGAGCTGGCTACGGATTCCCCAGGATAACCATGTATAAGAGCTTTTTCCATCTCCAGATTAATCCCTTCGCGAGCAGCCCGGACCCCCGGTTTCTGTACATGATGCCGCATACGCGCGAGGCCCTCGCCACACTCGAGTACGGGATTTCCGCGCATAAGGGGTTTATCGTGCTGACCGGCGAAGTGGGCACCGGCAAGACCACGCTGTTGCGGCGCGCCCTTGCATCACTCGATCAGAGCCGCGTATTCAGTTCGTTCGTTTTCAACCCCCGCCTGGACGTTCTGGATTTTCTCGAGTTCATCCTCTCGGATTTTGGCATTCCTCCTCAGAACCGCACGAAATCAGGGATGCTGATCCAGCTGAACCGCTGGCTGATCGAGCGGTTTCGCCGCGAAGAGACCTGCGTGATTATTGTCGACGAGGCGCAGAACCTGGAGTGGGAACTGCTGGAAGAGATACGCCTGCTCACCAACCTGGAGACTTCTTCAGAAAAGCTGGTGCAGATTGTTCTCTCCGGGCAGCCCGAACTCGAAGAAAAGCTGCGCGCACCTGATGTGCGCCAATTGCGTCAGCGGATCGCGCTCTGGGCTCGTACCCACGCAATCACTGCCGAACAAACCGCAAACTATATCGCCCAGCGCCTGCTGATCGCCGGCACTTCGGAGCGCATTTTTTCCGATGATGCCGTTGCGGCGATTCACCGGGCCAGCCGCGGCATACCCCGCATCATCAACCTTGATCTGCGAGCACGCGCTGATTCTGGCTTACGTTGAACAACTCCATCAGGTACCGGAGCCATTGATCCATGCAGTTGCCTGCGACCTCGATCTTGACCCGCAACCGTTTATGGTCTCGACCACTCATGGCGGGTTTTCAGCGCAAACTCCACGCTTCCATCGCAGAAGCACCCAGAAAGGGAAGAGAGATGAGCAAAATATACGAAGCATTGCGCCAGGCGGAGTTGGAACGGGCCAAGAGCGGCGCAACCCGATCGGATTCCTCTGCCGGCGAATCGACGGCCAGCCAAGCATTGCTCGAAGCGAATCGCTACCCGCACCGGTCGACAGCGCCGCAGCGTTTCCAACATTTGCGCCAATTACCACGCCAGCTCGCGAAAGAGGGCTTGCTACAGCACTGGCTGACGCCCAACTCGGCAGTTCATTGCGACTCGAGACCCGCCCCAACGTTGCCATTCCCGATGCTGCCATCGACTTCAGGACGTCGACTTCGGCAAGGTTACGCACTCCACCTGGAACCCTCTGCCGCAGCAACTTCCTGCACTGGAAGAGCGGGGCAGTTCGGTGGAGCAGTTCCGCAGCCTGCGCTCGCGCATGCAGGAGTTTCGCGACCTCAACACCCTCAAGTCAATTCTTGTCTCGAGCGGTTTGCCTCAGGAGGGCAAGAGCTTTATCGCCGCGAACCTGGCCATCTCCCTTGCCCGCCACAAGGCCGGCCGGGTACTGCTGATCGATGGAGACATGCGCCGCGCAACGCTCCACAAGCTGCTGGGTTGTTCGCAAGGGCCGGGGCTTACCGAGTTTCTGTCGGGGCAACGCCACGATCGTTGAAATCATGCAACGCCCCAATCCCGACGAGCCAGATCACCGCTGCCCGTCGGCCTTGCCTCGCTGACCTTTATTGCGGCGGGCCTTGAGCACGATAAGGCAGCCGATCTCTCCGGCAATCATCGTTTCGATCGCCTGATAGCCGCCACAGCTCCGCATTTCGACTGGATCGTGGTCGATTCTTCGCCGGTGAACCTGGTCTCCGACGGAGTCAATCTTGCGCGTGCCTGCGACGCTGTGCTCCTGGTCGCCCGAGGAGGCGTTACCAAGTACGAGGCCGCGCAACGGGCCCTTGCGGAACTCAAGGCTTCAAAGATCCTTGGGCTGGTGCTCAACGCGGTCAAGAATCCGCCGATCGCCGGAGGCTACTACGGCTACGATGGATACGACAAGATAGAAGCATAACCAGGGGCGACCCAGGCAATGATCCGGTTTTTGAAGGTTTATTACCCCACGCGGACAATCGTTCTTCTGCTTTGCGAGGCAGCCATCGTGAGCGGCTGCTTTCTGCTCGCGACCTGGATGATGCTTCGCGACGACACCTACATTGCGCTGCAGTACGAGCACGGCATGCTCAAGATTGCCATCCTCACCATCGTGACCCTGATTCTCTCTTACTACTTCGACCTGTACGAGCCGAGCATCGTCTCCGGCCGCCTGCAGATTTACTTCCGCATCCTGCTGGTGCTCGGTTTCGACTGCTTTATTCTTTCGGCGTTTCTTCTGGTTGACCCCGACGTTGCCATCGGCCCCTCCGTCTACGTGTTGGGCTTTGCGCTCCTCGCGCCCTCTCTCATCCTGCTGCGAAGAGCCTACGAGTGGGTGGTGGAGCGTCCGCTCTTTCGCGAGCGGGTGTATGTTCTGGGGGCTGGAGACTACGCGCGCTCCATCGTGGAAACCATCCGCTCCCGGCCCGATCTTGGCATGGAGGTGACGGGTTGGGAAGACCTGCAGATGGAGCCCCTGGAACGTAAGAAAGTCTGGATCGAGGCCCTCGACGGCATCGCCAATGGCAACCCCGTGGTGCACCGCATCATTGTCGCCATGGAAAGCCGGCGCGGTGAACTGCCGGTGCAAGAGTTACTCTCGCTGCGCTTCCGGGGTATCGCGGTGGAAGAGGATGGCACCCTGCGAGAGCGCATCTACGGCAAGATTCAACTCGACGGCCTGCGCCCCTCAAACTTTCTTTACAGCGAAGGCTTCCGCATCCGCGCCTCGCAGCAGTTTATCCGCCAGGTCGTCTCTATCTGCGTCGCGGGGTTTGGACTCCTCTTGTTCCTGCCGCTTTTCCCGCTGGTAGTTCTCGCTGTAAAGCTTTCGTCGAAAGGGCCCCTCTTTTTCCGACAGACCCGGGTGGGCATGGGTGGGCGCAATTTCGAGGTGGTGAAATTTCGCACTATGTTCACCGATGCCGAAGCAGGAGGCGCCAAGTGGGCCACTAAAAATGATCCGCGGGTCACTAAAGTCGGCATGTTCCTGCGCAAGTGCCGCATCGACGAGGTACCACAGTTGTGGAACGTCCTGCGCGGCGATATGGGCTTCGTCGGACCTCGTCCGGAGCGGCCCGAATTTGTCGCGTGGCTCACGGAGGAGTTGCCCTTCTATTACCTGCGCACGTTGATCCGGCCAGGTCTCACAGGCTGGGCCCAGGTCCGCTATGGATACGGCGCCACTCTTGCCGAGACCAAGGAAAAGCTCGAGTACGACCTCTACTACATCAAGCATATGTCCATGGGGCTGGACCTGCTGATAATGTTCGAGACCATCAAGACGATCCTGCGCCGCCGCGGCGCGCAGTAGGCCGGTTCTTGCGACGACCGGAGCGACCTAATGCTCTTGGCTGGGTTTTCTGCCTATTGAATCAGGTTGGTCGGCTCGTTCGTACCGGACAGGCCAGTTCTGGAGTGTGCCTTTGCCCGGACAGTCCCACCGTTCAGCAGCGTTGCATCCTCCGCCTCAACCTCATTCAGCTTGTAGAGCAGCGATCGATAGCTGATCTTCAGCCATTTTGCGGTCTTCTGGCGATTCCAATTGTTCGCCTTCAGCACCTTGAGGATAATCTGCCGCTCCAACTCGCGAGTGGCCTTGCGCGTCACCAGTTTCAGAGAAATCGGTTCACTGACATCCACATTCGCCACCGTGGTCGAGGCGGGCTTCTTTTCCTCGACTAACTCAGATATCAATGCGTCTTCGCTGCCCATCAGGACATAGCTGCGGATCAGATTGTCCAACTGGCGGATGTTGCCCGGCCAATCGTACTTCTGCATCAGGCGCACTGCGTTGCGGGACAGCGGCGTCGGGTTGACCCGGAACATTAGCGCATGATGGCTGACCAGGTAATTCACCAGTTGAGGAATATCCTCGACCCGTTGCCGCAGCGGAGGCAGATGAATCGTCACTGCGTTAATGCGATACAGAAAGTCCAACCGGAACGTTCCGTCGGCGACTTGATCGCGAAGGTCGCGGTTGGCCACTGAAACCACCCGCGTTTGGATCGTCCGAGTCTCGTGCCCGCCCACCCGCATAAACGAGCCGTCCTGAAGGACCTGCAGCAGCTTCGACTGGACCCCCACGTCCAGGCTGCCCACCTCGTCCAGAAACAGGGTTCCGCCGTGGGCCTGTTCGAGCCGCCCCCGCTTGGTGGAATGTGCCCCCGTGAATGCCCCCTTCTCGTATCCGAAGAGCTCTGTTTCGATCAGTCCCTGGGGGATGGCCGGGCAACTCACCTTGACCAGTTCCCCGACGGTCCGTTCGGAAGTGCCATGGATCAGGCGCGCAATCAGTTCTTTGCCGGTACCGCTCTCGCCCTGCACCAATACTGCGACATTGGTCTTGGCGACCATCTCAAGTTTTCGGCGGATCACCTGCATCTCCGGAGTCCGGCCGAAGATGATATCCACAGGGGGGAGACCAATCTGAGTCTCGTGATCCGAGAAACGCACAGTCGTCATATTTTCCTGTCGTCGATTGCCCACGTTATCCCCCAGCAAAATTGGGGGCAACTTGGCCCGCCGGGCAATGAATCTACCGCACCTGGGGTACTTTAGGGCAAGCACGTTGGTTACCAAACCCGGAGTCGCCCCCCGACCTGCCATCTTCCCCCTTTATTCGGCCAAAAAAAACTTCTTCACTATTTCATGTACTATTTTTCCCAACCTGAGGTAAACTTTCTGCACAATGGTAGGAAGTTTATTACCACTTTAGCCTCTTGGGTCCCTGGTTATTCGGCATAGTCGATGTGAAGCGCCTGGAGGCAGCCGATGCTGGCCAAGGACACTTTGTCAAGATCAACGCGCTTTTGATCCTGATTCGGTTGGACTAACTGCCTCAGCAAACACCAGATGCCGGGCATGACCGGCGTCGGCGCAATGGAGTCAAAAAATATGGCAGCAGCTCAAGCCTCTTTCTCCCCAACCAAACCAGCTGCGGCAACCCGGCCGTGCCTTTTTGTGTTCGAATCGAACATTCGGGTTCTGAATTACTTGAAGCGAAATTTTTCGACCCTCTATGACCTGCGGCTGTTTTCGGAGGAGCAGGCTTTCCTGCGTGATTTAGAAGGCATGCAGCGGACCAGCCTGGTGCTTCTGGCGTGGGATGGCATTCGCCAATCCGAGTCCCTCTTTTCCTCCGTCCGGAAGACTAGGCCTGAGGTCCCCGTTCTGATCCTGGCGGCCACGGCGGAGATGGCGGATTATGAGGTCTTTGCCAAGTTCGGTGCCAGCGGCGTCGTGCTGAAGCCCTTTGTCGACGATGCCCTCGAAGTGGCCATTGCGAAGCATCTTTTAGTCCCCGACCAGGAGGCCGGCGAGCCCCGCGAGATACTGCTTGAAGGGGGACACTCTTTCGTGCGCTCCAGCAAGCGGATGCGAGAGGTCGAGGCCCAGGCCCAGATGGTCGCGCGCTCTGATATCCCCGTGCTCATCCTTGGCGAAAGCGGCACTGGCAAAGAGATTGTCGCGATGTATACCCACCAGATGTCACGCCGCTCTGGCCGCATGTTTCTCAAGGTGAACTGCGCGGCCATGCCTGCCGACCTGCTGGAGAGCGAGTTGTTCGGCTACGAGCAGGGTGCGTTTACAGGCGCCACCAAGAGCAAGCCTGGTAAGTTCGAAACCTGCGACGGGGGCACCATCTTTCTGGACGAAATCGGGGAAATGCCCCCGGCATTGCAGGCCAAACTGCTGCATGTGCTGCAAGACGGGACATTCTCCCGTCTCGGCAGCCGCGGTCCCACCAAGACTGATGTGCGCGTGATCGCGGCCACCAACGTCAACATGAAGGATGCGATGGCGCGCAAGACCTTTCGCGAAGATTTGTACTATCGCCTGAACGGTCTTTCGCTGGTGCTTCCACCCTTGCGCGAACGGCTGGACGAGATTCCCGCCATGGCGACCTATTTCATGCGCAAGGGTGCAAAACGCTACGACCTTCAGCCGCTGCCTATTTCTCCAGCCCTGCTGGACGCCTTTATACAGTACAACTGGCCAGGGAACCTTCGCGAACTTGAGAACGTCATCAATCGCTTCCTCATCCTGCAAGACGAGAAAACCGTGATCGCCGAGCTGGGTCAGGCAAAAAGCGCCTCGGCAACAGCATCGGACAAGGTGCAGGACCATGTAGAGGCCGGGGGCCTCAAAAAACTGGTACGGGGGCTTAAGGGAGAGGCTGAGTCCTCAGTCATTGCCGGCGTATTGGAGGAGACCGGATGGAACCGAAAGGCCGCCGCAAACGATCTGCAGATCAGTTACAAGGCCCTGCTGTACAAAATCAAGCAGTACGACCTGAGTCCCAGGTCGGCGTGAACCCAGAGGACACGAATAAGAACTCAGACCTAGACATGCTGGTCATCCAGTTCGGGGACCGCACCGTAAAAGGTTACGCGGAGAGAAGCCAGTGGCCGCCTGCCGAGGACCTTGATCTCAACGCGGCGCCTCCGGTCTTCCGTCGGCTCGGTTCCGACGCTATGGAGCAGATTCCGCTGGACGGAGTAAAGGCGATCTTTTTCGTCAAGTCGTTCGAAGGAAAGTGGCACGACGACCTGCGTTTCCACGACCATTTACCCGCCCCGGAATGCCTATGGGTGCGCGCGACCTTCTACGACGGCGAAGTCATTGAGGGGCTCATCGGCAACAACCACAGCTACGTTGTCCACCCCGGCTTCTATATGTCTCCCATCGATCCCGAGGGCAACAACTGGCTTATCTATGTCCTCAAGAACAAGCTGAAGAACTTTCAGATTCTCGGTCTGCGTGCCGCTCCCAAGAACATGCGCGGGCTCATCGCAGTAAAGCCTGCGCCGGTGGAAGCGCTCACAACCTGAGATTCAGTGGCCTATGGGCTGTCTACGGTCATAGCGCAGGGCACTGGGGACGCAAGAGGCATTCAAGCTTCGACTAGCAGGCGGCCGTAGCGTTTCTCCACATACTCGTCCAGGATCGCCTGAAACTCCTCGACAATGCGGTCACCCTTCAGCGTCGTGAACAGCTTGCCATCCACGTACACAGGGGCTTTCGGTTCCTCAAACGTGCCCGGCAGCGAAATGCCGATGTTGGCATGCTTCGACTCGCCCGGCCCATTCACCACGCACCCCATCACGGCAAGCTTCAGTTCCTCGACTCCCGCATACTGCTTCTTCCACTCGGGCATCTGCTCGACCAGGTAGCTTTGAATCCGCTCCGCCAGTTCCTGGAAGTAGGTTGAGGTGGTCCGCCCGCAGCCTGGGCAGCTGGTCACCTGCGGCATAAAGCTGCGTATGCCCAGCGACTGCAGGATCTGTTGTGCGCAACGCACCTCTTCGGAGCGATCGCCTCCCGGCGTAGGAGTCAGGGATACGCGGATGGTATCGCCGATCCCGGCCAGCAGCAGTGGCGCCAGCCCGGCGGTCGAAGCGACAACGCCCTTCATCCCCATTCCAGCTTCCGTCAGTCCCAGGTGCAGCGCATAATCGCAGCGGGCCGCGAGCTGGCTGTAAACATCGATCAGGTCGCGCACGCCCGACACCTTCGCGCTGAGAATGATCTGATCACGCCGCAGCCCATATCGCTCTGCTGCCACGGCATTGTCGAGAGCGGAGACCACCATCGCCTCCATCATGACGTCGCGCGCGGGCAGGGGATCGGCCAGCTTCGAATTGTCGTCCATCATCCGGGTCAGCAGGGCCTGATCCAGCGAGCCCCAATTCACGCCGATCCGCACCGGCTTCTGGTATTCGACCGCAACCTCAACCATGGTCCGGAAGTTATCGTCGTCTTTGCGCCCGATCGATACATTTCCCGGATTGATGCGATATTTCGCGAGTGCTTTGGCGCATTCGGGATAGTTCCGCAGCAGTTGGTGGCCGTTGTAGTGGAAGTCGCCGATGATGGGCGTCTCCCAGCCCTTGGCCCGAACGCCTTCGACGATCGCCGGCACCGCTTTGGCGGCCGCGTCGTTGTTCACGGTCACCCGCACCAACTCAGATCCGGCTCGCGCCAGCGCGGCGATCTGCTGCACAGTGGAGGGTACATCCGCGGTATCCGTGTTGGTCATCGACTGCACCACCACGGGCGCATCCGATCCGACCACCACCGCACCAATCTTCACCGAAACTGCGCGTCGCCGTTCGATCTGGGGCATAGGTACTCCACTTACAGTTTACCAGTTACACTAGGTCTGTAAGGCCCGGTAGCTCAGTTGCATAGAGCAGCGCACTCCTAACGCGAAGGTCGGCAGGTTGGACTCCTGCCCGGGTCACCACTCAAACACCCTATAAACACTGGCGATTACTCATTCTGGCAGTTGGAGCCATTTGGTAGGGAAAAGCTGGCGGGATACTTTCGGGATACTCCAGCGGACATAATGAAGGCCCCATCCCGGTTGGGATGGGGCCTTTGTTCTATGTTGTACGGTTGTCAGGCGGCTTCTTGTGTCTGGGCTGCCGTTTGGGCATGGGGCCGGCGGCGGGGCACTACTGGGGTGCGGCGGGGCACCACTGGGGTGTTGTCATCGATGGCATCCTAGCGGAGAGATTCGCCGTAGGGGGTCTTCATCCTGCCACCCTCCCGGATGAACCGGAGGTAGCCGGAAGCCAGCTTGTAGTCAATGGATCGCAGGCTCTCAGACAACATGTAAGAGGCCTCCCGCCTGGAATATAGCAAACGCGGTTGGTCTTTTGAAGCCGCTGATCAAGCGTGCGCGGGTTCAGCCGTCGGCAGTCTTCTCTCTATGGAAACGCCTGATGAGGAGAACGTCTCTTCCTCCCACCGTCTCGATCCGGCTTTCGGGCAGTGCTGATCCCGCATTGCCTCGCCAGTCGCAGCGGGGTTCGGCACACGGCGATATCGTGGGGAGCCCGATAGGATCGGAAACCCCCTTGAGATACAGTTCGCACTGCGATTGGAGTTCTAATCCTCGCCAGCTGATCGAATCTTTGGGTTCTGATGCCTGTGACCGCTGAGCTACTAGCTATGGTAGTAACTGACCGAAAAGTATAGTTCTATCAGGGACAGCCAACCAAGAAAACCATTCTTCCCTCATGGAGACCTATGTTCAAACCTCGGTCACTTGCGCTGGTTATTCTCTTCTTTCCTTCGATCCTGAGTCGCGCCCAAACGCCCGACACCGCAACCATCCGAGGTAGAATCGAGGACTCGAGCCACGCAATGGTCCCTCACGCACAAGTTCACGTGATCAACACATTGACCGGGCTTTACCGGGTGGTAACGTCGGACGCGGAGGGAGGCTTTGTTGTCGCCGGACTCCCGGTCGCCGGCGAGTACGACCTGAGCGCCCGGAAAGACGGGTTCGCAGAAAGCAAAACTCATGTGACTCTGGCAGCGGGAAGCACTGCTTCGCTGGTATTGCAGCTGAGCGTGGCCGCCAACGGCACACGGGTGACAGTCGTCGGCAACGCGGGCGAAGTAAGAACGGACATGCCGCAGCTTGGAGATTGGCTAGGTCAGACAGCCATAAATGAGACACCGCTTCCAAATCACAGAATCACCTTTCTCCCTTTGCTAAATGCCGCCAATCGTCCCGCGATCAATCAGGGAGACATCTTTATGGACCAGGACCTGTTCACGACGAACGGCGCCGGGCGACGGCAGACGTGGTTTGAAGTGGATGGAAGCACAGGGAACGATAGTTGGGGCCGCCAGACGATCTTCACGAACATCCCACTGGCGGCCGTACAGGAAATGACGATTCTCACGAACAGCTTCTCGACAGAGTATGGAGCGAGCACAGGCAGCGTGGTGAATATCGTGACGAAGAGTGGGGGCGCGAATTTTCACGGGGAATTCGGCGGTCTGTGGCGGCCCACGGAACCTGAAGCATCGCTCGCCGGGTTCACCGAGACCACCGCGACCAGCGGAAACGACGTGGCGAGTGATCGACTGGTGCAGGAGTCGTTCGCTATTTCCGGACCAATAGGACTGGATAAGAAGACGAGCTTCTTTCTAGCCGGGGAACACAGCGATGAGGACAAAGCATCTCCCGTAACTTCGGTGCTTGCGCAGGGGAATTATGAGGGGGTTTATCACGACTGGATGGGCTTTGCCCGGCTGGACCAAGGGTTTACCGAGAAGAACAACGCGTTCTTCCGGGCCGATGCCGATGCCTACTTCGATACGAATCCAAACGGAATCGTAGGTGGTAGCTCATTGCCTACAGTGGCGCGCGTCTTTCGCCGGCGAACCTATTCGCTGGAGTTGGGCGATACCGCGGTGCTGCGGTCGAATCTGCTGAACAGCGCAAGGCTTGAGTTCCAGCTCGCGTCGCCCATCACCGAGTTCGATCCGGTTGTCTACGGCACACAGTTTGTTGTTTCGATCCCGGTGCTGAATAACTCGAAGTTCACGACGGGTACGTCGCAGTCTGCCCTGCTGACGAACCGGCAATACGAGATGGCAGACACGCTGACGGCGACTTTGGGTCGTCACCAGATCAATGTGGGCGGCGACGCGATCATCGCCCACACGGGCGGAAACAGCAAGGAGTTTGGCGGCCCAAGCTATCTGGGCGCCTTCACCTATAACAACTGCACGGGGCCGGGCGGGACGCCGACCACTGTGCAGATTGAGGAGTATTGCGAGACGACTTGGATCAGCAACATCGCCAATGTAGCCAGCTATACGCAGAGCTTTGGCAACGCGGTGTATACGGTGAACGACGCGATCTGGGCTCTTTTTGTGCAGGACGACTACCACGCGAGCCAGGCTCTTACCCTCAACGGCGGCCTACGCTACGAGCGGCAGACATTTACCGATGCCACGCTTAATTTTGCACCGCGAGTCGGCTTTGACTATGACATAGCCGGACAGGGAAAGCTTGCGGTACGCGGCGGCTTCGGAATCTATTACTCGCAAATAGTTGACAACGACAAGGCCAACTACGCGCTGACCGGGCCGACCGGGGTTTTTACGTACTCGGCGACTCCCGGGCAGAATGGTTTTCCAGCCAGCGTTGCCGCGGCCCCGCTGGCGACGCTGCCCACCGGCTATGCAGTCCCCTTGCGCAGCCTCTATCTCCGGCCTGGCCTTAGCTCGTATTACAACCAGTTTTTTCCGACGTCGACGCTGGTGGGTTATCCGAGCAAACTGCTGAACCCTTACTCGGAGCAGTACACCTTGAGTGTGGAGGGGCAGGTTGTGTCGGGGTGGATCCTGAGCGTGGATTACGTCGGCACGCACCAATTGCGCAACATTCGGCCGCTAGACGTGGACCCACCGTCATCATTCGTCCGTACGGCCCAGAACCAGACGCGATCGGCCCAGGCAGCCAATTGCACGCGACCATACTGGACTTACTGGTACGCACAGAACGCGATGACCTGCAGCACCACAACTGCGACCAATCCACAGCCGCCCTACAGCGTGATCCAATCCGATGTGAACGACGGGTTTCTGCATTATGACTCGCTCGATGTGAACCTGCACCACGTATTCAGCCGCAACTTCGAGACGCTGGTGAGTTATACCTGGTCGCACACCATGGACAATGTAGACCCTGACGCAACCGGCCAAAACCCCAACGATCCGCTGCACACCGGTCTAGTGGAGTATGGCGACGCGCTGTATGATCAACGGAATCGGCTGGTGATGAGCGGGTTCTATGTGCTGCCGCTGAGAATCTACGTGGGTGGGATCGCCTCCTTGGCCAGCGGATTGCCATACAATCTCACCACCGGCACAACCAACAGCGGCGATACGGGTGCGACCACGGACCGTCCGGTGATCAATGGTGTCGTGATTGGACGCAACACCGGCCGAGGAACTCCCGTATACGATGTAGATCCCTTCGTTAGCCGCGCCTTCCCACTCTTCACTGAGCGCTTGAAGCTCGACCTTCGTGCCGAAGCCTTTAACGTGCTGAACCACGCTAACTTCGTCACCTTCAATGGCGTATATGGAAATGGTGCCGCGCCCGCCACATTGGGGGCGCCGTCTTTCGGAGTCACGGCCCAGTTGCCTGCGCGCTCGCTGCAGTTTTCCGGCAAGCTCTCGTTCTAAGCGAGCTAGTTCAGAGGGGAATGTATAGATCCGAGTGGTCCATCGGCGCAGTTTTCCAAGCTATCCCGATCGTTAGGGAGCGTTGTGGCGATCATAACTCCGGTTCCGAACGAACGCACGAAGTTGCGACGAGATGAAGACCCAAACTGGTCGAAGTCCATGTGAAATCTCCTCTCATCGGCCGTGGCACCGATGCGTGGCTTGTTAGGAGCCGCTCCTCCGCTTGCGCCAGATACTGCACATCCGTCTCACTCAGCTGGGCTATCGAGTCCTGGCTTGGGCCGACTGAACTCGAACGTGCGTTGGGCGCCGATTGATTTTCAAGAGTGGGGATTGAACTTAACTGTAACGTTAATTGCTACGAATTGTTCCATGGATCGAAAATAAAAACAGCTGCTTTCGCGGTTGTGGATATTCAGATTTATACTCATGAGTTCCTTATGAGTCGCAAGCTCAAGAGGCGTTATGGAGTTTGGCCATGGACCGTGCGCAGGGGCTATCGGCGCCCGCATGTGCTTCTGTAGAAAGCTGCGTATCCTCGATCGAGAATGCGTAAGAGGGCCGGTCGTTTTTGGGGATTGACATTTGTTCATAATCCGGTTACGTTTGCATATCAACTTCCAACCAAATGTCCCCATCCCACGTTTCGAGGGACATAGGTCTATTAGCATGCAAGGCTCATCTTTGCTGTCTCAGCTAAGTTCGTAGCTTGTGCAGTTGTTCATACTAAACAAAAACTGAAAACCAGCCTTTCTCCAGTTCCAGCCAACGCTGTAACTCAGCATTCGTCTACGCCAGGTGAGTGCATCGGCCGTTTTATCTAACAGAGGAGTAGATAATATGCGCATTACCCGATGGGTTAGAAGCATAGCGATTCCAATGTTTGCCTTGTTGGCTGCATTGCCTCTTACCGCCCAGACGTATCGAGGCGGTATTGGCGGAACTGTATTTGATCCAACAGGCGCAGCGATTCCCAACGCCACAGTGGTGCTAACGAATAGCCAGACCGGAGCTACCCGCAAAACGGACACCACTTCTGACGGCGGCTATGTATTTCAGGACCTGGAGATCGGATCCTACTCTCTTGGAATTACTGCGGCTGGCTTTGGCAACGCGACGCTGGAGAACATCTCGGTAAACCCTGGCGCTGTAACTCCAGTCAATCCGAAGTTGTCTATATCGGGAACACAGGAAACCATCGACGTAATGACCGATACAACTTCGGAGATTCAGACCCAGTCTTCTGCAAACAACGCCGTGATCGGCGAGAAGGCTGTATCGAACATCCCGTTGAACGGGCGCAATTTTTTGCAGCTTCTCAGCCTGACCCCAGGCATGGTTGGGGGCTCGCTCAACGGCGCCCGCAGCAACCAGATCAACTACCAGATCGACGGTGCGGACAACAACGACATCTGGCAGGGCTCGGAGGCCGCCAATCAGGGCGGTGTCGGTTCTATCGCCGGCGTGACACTTCCCATCGACGCGATCGACCAGTTCGCCGTCCAGTCCTCGGGCAATGCTGAGGAGGGACATAGCGCTGGCGGACTCGTTTCAGTGGGTCTTAAGACTGGGACGAATCAATACCATGGTTCGGCCTACATGTATCTCCGTAGCGAGTTCTTCGCAGCGCGCGACTTTTTCGCTCTCCCTACCGCCCGTAAATCGAAACTCCGCAATCAGCAGTTTGGCGGATCGCTCGGCGGTCCGATTCTCAAGGACAAGCTGTTCTTTTTCGGCAACTACGAGCAACAGGTGTACAACATCCAGCTGCCCAGCTCAGCAGACACCGAACCGGGAGCGACCTACGTAACGGAGGCCATGCAGTTGCTGCAGCGCCATGGCATCGCCTCGGTGAATCCGCTTTCCACGACGCTGCTGACGGCACTGTGGCCGGGTGGCAACGAAGCAGGTCTTATCGCAAACACCGGCAACTACGTCGAATCGCACGAGGAGCACGGTTACAGCTACAACTGGGTTGGCAACCTCGACTACGTCCTGTCGTCGAAGCAAAGCTTGCGGTTGGAGTCTTTCATCGGTACTGGCCGACAGGCCCAGCCGGGCGGTCCCACGTACTGGTACTTCCAGGTTGCTCCGGACATCACCCAGATCTTCTCGCTGGCGCACAACTGGGCACCGACGGCCCACCTCTCTAACCAGTTACTATTCGGCACCAACATCTTTAATCAGACTTTCAATGACCTGAACCACAGCTTCGACATGCCGACCCTGGGCCTGAACACCGGCGTCACCAACCCCTCGCTGTTCGGCGCTCCGACCATTGGTATCAGTGGCTTTGACGGAGTAGGTAGTACCCAGCCCCTGGGCCGTAAAGACTATACCGGCCATATCGTGGAGTCCGCAACCTGGGAACACGGCAAGCACCAGATCCGCTTCGGTGGCGAGTTTCGCCGGAGCTACATCGACCTGCAGTATCAGGCCGGTGTTCGTGGCAACTTTACCTTCAACGGATATGCCTCCAGGAATCTCCCCACGAGTGGCCCCCTTGCCTTGACATCTAGTCAAAGTGGATGGTCCGCAAGCAGCAGCAGCGCCATAGTATGCGGAACGTCAACTCCGATTCCGGCGGCCTGCGGCCCGGTCGGTGGCACCCCCGTCAATGACTATAGCTTTATTGGTAGCCACACGGAAGTCCTTTCACTCGCGGATTTCCTGGTCGGCGACTACTACTCTGCTTCGTGGATTGCTGGTAACCTCCGCCGCGATCTTTACCGGACTGACATGAGCTTCTTTACCCAGGACGCGTACCACGTAGTGCCAAGGCTGGTGCTTAACTATGGGATCCGGTATGAGTTCTTCGGGGCCATCTCCACCACCGCGCCTCTGTCCGTCTGGCGTCCAGGCGCCGCCGCAGCAGATGCCAACGGCCTCGTGCTCGTCGGCGAACCCGGGGAGACGCCGACCTACAGTCCAGGAAAACTGCACTTCTCTCCGCGTGTAGGGTTTAACTACAACCCCATCGACAAGCTGGCTATACGTGGCAGCTATGGTCTCTACTTCGATGCGGCGCCGTTCAACGGCTTCGGCAATAACGGCAGTATTGCTACTGGATCGACTGCTACCGGTTTTCAGGCAAACCCGGTAGGCGGTATTCAGAACGTGTCGGAAAGCATCGGCCAGTGGGAAACGAACCAGTATGTCTGGGCGAGCGCACAGGGAGCTTCCAGCTATGGACTGTTCTCTATAAACCCCACCCTGCACACCGCATACTCCAATGAATTCAACCTGGCTGCCGAGTATCAGCTCAACAAAAGAAGTGTACTGACTTTGGCCTACGCCGGCTCTACGGGCGTTCATCTCTATGAGCTGCGTGACGCCAATCAGGCTGCTCCCGGCACGGGCACCAGCGCTTCCGCTTTGTTGCCCCGGCGCCCTTGCTACATCAACAAATGTGTTGCTAATTATCAGGCAATCGGCGCAGTCGAAGAGGTGGCGAGCGAATCTGCTTCCGACTACAATTCGCTGCAAGCGACCCTAAAGATGAGGGGGTATCACGGATTGACTGGTCAACTGGCCTGGACCTACGGGCACGAACTGGATGATGGGTCGGGCTTCCGCAGCACCGGGCCGACGAATTCCAATAACCTGGCGCTTGACTGGGGAAGTGGGGGCTCCGATATTCGCCACACCCTCAACGGATATGTCGTCTGGGAGGCGCCGCAGATCGGTCACTTGCTGCCCGCCCTGACCAAGGGCTGGCAGGCGACTGCCTTTGCTCAATACCATACCTCGGGTCCCATCTCGATCACGGTGGGCGATAACACTGGTATCGGTATGGGCAAGGACCGTGCCAACTGGACAGGTGCACCGTACAAGACTGGCAGCAGGACCATTGTGACAGTGAATAGTCGTAAATACATCCAATACTGGGCGGCCTCGCCCACTGGTATCTTCAGCATTCCGGCGTTTGGAACGGAGGGCAATACAGCCCGCGATCAGTTCCGCGGAAACTACTTCTTTACCGTGGATTCGTCCCTGGTGAAGAACACACAGATCCACGAGGGGGTAACCTTCCAGTTGCGTGCCGATATATTCAACACCTTCGACCATGACAATTTTGGCAACCCATCCACGAGCATCAGCGGTTCGACCTTTGGCCAGAGTAGCAGTGACCCGACTGGCCTCTCGTCGGGCGCTGCATTCAACGTTCAATTCGCTGGAAGGATCACCTTCTAGCCCAGTTCCAACCAGCGAAACGGTACGCGCAAACCTCAAAGGGCCGGGAAGACATCCTTCCCAGCCTTTTTGGGGCCAGTTACAATCAGCAGCCGGATTTCTTGGCTTGGACCATTTCCGTCGTTCTCATATTTGCTGAACATATCCCGCCTGACCCAACGAGATAGCTGGCGCGGGAAACTCAATTCATCGCATGGCTTGTGGGGTTCTCAGAGCACCCGATCAGAGAATCCCCCGGGTCTTATTGACCTCAGCCATCTCTAACCTCCGTGTCTTCCTAAGGAGTTCCTCATGGGAGTCGTTGGTCGCACCTTTGTCGCTGTACTTGGTGTTCTTGCCGCTCTGGCCTCGCCAGCGCAGAAGCCCTCCATGGGCCAGTATCCCGCTGAAATGCTTGGCGGTCTCGAGTGGCGAGATGTCGGCCCCATGCGCGGCGGGCGCTCCTATGCCGTCGGCGGCGCAGCGACACAGCCCGACACGTTCTACATGGGATCGGTAGGTGGTGGAGTCTGGAAGACTGAAAACGCCGGCCGCACATGGTTCCCCATCGGAGATCAGGGCATCCCGATCGGCTCAATCGGAGCAATCGCTGTTGCTCCCTCAGATCCCAACATCGTGTACGTCGGGACAGGCGAACCCGACATCCGTAGTCAGTTTTCTTACGGCATCGGCGTCTTCAAGTCCACTGACGCCGGCAAGACTTGGAAGTCCGTCGGCCTTGAAGATTCACGCCAGATCGGCCGTATCGCCGTCGATCCGCAAAACCCTAATGTCGTCTTTGTTGCCGCTCTTGGCCACGTTTATGATGCCAACCCCACGCGCGGCCTCTATCGCTCCACCGACGGCGGTGAGCACTGGAAAAAGGTCCTCAACGACCCGAAGCGCCCTGATGACGTCGGAGCAGTAGAAGTCACCATCGATCCGGCGCATCCCAAGACGGTCTACGCGTCGCTCTGGGGAACGCGTCGTCCGCCCTGGGCAGTCTACGCTCCGTCGAACCTTCCCGGTGGCGGCCTCTACAAGTCTACCGATGGCGGCGATACCTGGACGAAGCTCACGGGCGGCCTGCCTTCGGACGATTTCGTCGGCAAGATCGGCATCGCGGTCGCTCCCAGCAATCCCAATCGCCTCTGGGCCGTAGTCGACGATTTCGGCGCAGCCGTGGCAAAACCCCTCCGTGGCGGAGGAGGGGGCGGCGGTGGTGCGCGGCCCTCGACCGGCGGAGGCGTTTACACCTCCGACGACGCCGGCGCGACCTGGCATCTGGTCAACAAGGAGCAACGCCTCTGGGGACGTGGCTGGTACTTCAGCGCCGTCTCCGTCGATCCCACTAACCCCGACCGCGCCTACGTCATCAATACTGGCACCTACGAAACCACTGACGGCGGCAAAACTTTCGTCCCCGTCAAGGGCTCGCCAGGCGGCGATGACGACCACCAAATGTGGATCAACCCGCGCGACGGCAACCGCATGGTACTCAGCACGGATCAAGGTACCGTCGTCAGCGTCGACGGCGCGCAGACCTGGAGTACCTGGTACAACCAACCCACCGCGCAGATCTATCATGTCGCAGCCAGCAACGACTTCCCCTATCATCTCTATGGCGCACAGCAAGACTCTGGCGGTGTCGGCGTTGAGACTTGGTCGCCATTCGGCGTGCTGAGCTTCCGCGATTGGGAACCAGCTTGCCTCGCCGGCGAAAGCAACACAGTCGTCCCTGATCCTGATCCCAAGTCCGCGCGTGTCCTCTATGGCGGAGGTGCTGGCCGCTGCGACCAGTCCCTCAACATCGCCGTTCCGCTGGGCGGTGATCTGCCGGCACCCGACCCCGACGATCCCAACCGCAAAACCTGGACGTTGCCTGAAGTCTTCTCACTCGCCGACCAGGCTCTGTACTACTCCAATCAGTTCGTCTTCCGCACCCGTGACCGCGGCAAGACGTGGCAGAAGATCAGTCCAGATCTCACGCGTCTTCACCCTGAGATTCCCAAGAACCTGGACCCCCTCACCGCGACCGACATCGATGAATCGATGACCGATCGATTTGGCGTCGTCTACACCATCGGACCATCCCCACTCGACGCCAAGACAGTCTGGGCTGGTACCGACGATGGCCTGATCCAGATGACAACCGACGATGGCGCCGACTGGAAGGACGTCACCCCCGCCGCCATGACCACGTGGAGCAGGGTCACGCAGGTGGAGGCCGGTCACTTCGACCTCGGTACCGCCTATGCGTCCGTCGTCCGCCACCGCCTTGGCGACATGAAGCCTTACATCTACCGCACGCACGATGGCGGCAAGACCTGGACCGAGATCTCGCGGGGCATCCCTGAAGGTGCCTATGTCCAGTCCATCAAAGAAGATCCCAAGCAGAAGGGTCTGCTCTACGCCGCTACCGAACTCCGCGTCTATGTTTCCTTCAACGATGGCGATCAATGGCAACCGCTGCAACTCAACATGCCCGTCGTCTCCGTGCGCGACATCGTTGTGCATGGCGATGATCTCGACATTGCAACCATGGGTCGTGGCTTCTGGGTTCTCGACCAGATGACATCGCTGCGCCAGATCGCCGCCGAAGGCCAGAAGATCGAAGCTGCGAAGGCCTATCTCTTTGTGCCCGGCGAATCGATGGCAATCCATGAGGGCCGCATGAACGGGACACCCATCCCGCACGAAGACCCACAGGAGCTCAACCCGCCCTCCGGTGTTATTGCTTACTACTGGCTGAAGACTGCGCCTGCAGGGCCTCTGAAGCTGGAGCTCGTCGACGCCAGCAACGTCGTTCGCGCTTGCCTGGCCAGCGACACGCCGGTGAGGCCCGTTGACACCGAAACCCTCAACGTGCAAGCCATCTGGGAGCAGCCCTCGCTTCCTCCGGCTGTTACTGCTGGCGCCCACCGCGCCGTACTCAACGTGCGGGCGGTTGGCGGCTTCGGCGGCGGCGGCGGTGGTGGCGGACGTCGCGGTGCTGCCGCGACACCACCAGCAGACGCTTGTAATCCCTCCCCCGCTGCTCCTCTGGCAGACGCAGTTCCGCAGCAGCAACGTCGTGGCCGCGGCTCCGTCGGTCTTCTTCCCGGCGACTACACAGTCCGCATGACTGTTGATGGTCAAACCTACAGTCAGCCCGTCAACATTAAGCCCGATCCGCGTGGCGTCCCCGACGCCGCTGAGAATCCGGCTCCCGGCAACGACGAATAACAACCTCTCACAACCATTCGTCAGGTGAATTGGATGAACACTTTTCATCTCGCAGCCTCGGCGCTCCTTCTTCTCAAAATGGGGCTGCGAAGCGTTCCTCGACATCGAAGTAAGCCAAAATATGTCTCGATGTCATCGGCACAGGGGCTTCGAGCAGCACAACAACTATTCAGGCTTCCTACTGCTCCAGAGCATGTAATCTCCATCGCCATGCCGTGCTGATCTTGCAGGCCATTTCTCTCTAGCTTCCGTCAATCAGATTTTCTCCTGTTCTCCTAATTCCCTTTGCTGATGCACCACATCAATACCGCGCACTCTATCGAATTATCACGCGCCCGGCTTCTTATGACTCAAACCCCAGGCTTTTCGCCGGAACATACCCTCCCTGGTCGCGGGGCAAAGCCGCCTGCGGTTCCTGTGCAACGCGCGAGTCGACTCGGCGAGAGAGAACGTGAAGTGCTGGCAGTCCTATGGGCTAGCGGAAGTGCGACAGTGCACCAGGTGATCCGCGGTTTGTCGGCCCACCTCGCCTACACCACCGTTATGACCACGCTGGACCGGCTCTTCAAGAAGGGACTGCTACGGCGCGAAAGGCGCGACCGCGCCTTCCTCTATATACCTGCCTATTCGCGCAACGACGTGGAGAGCGGTCGTGCACACGCTTTGGTACACCGTTTCTTTTCCGGCGATCCCAGCAGCAAGGACTTGCTGCTTTCCTGTCTGGTGGATGCTATCGGGAACTATGACGACGATATGCTGGACCAACTTGAGGGCAAGGTGCGCGAGGCCCGGCAACGTTTGTCTGCTGAGCAGACCACCCCAGTCGTCCGGTCGGGGCACAGGAACTGATGATGACGCTCTCCTACCTTTGCCGCATTCTTTGCTTCGCGCTCTGTGGTGCAGGCGTTCTCCAGATAGTTTTTGAAGGTCTCGCCTGGAGTGCTTCAGGGCCCGTTATGTCCATCATTCCGCGTGTGAGCGCGCGCAGCAAGGAGCGTCGCATATTTCTCTTGGCTTTGGGTGCGCGCATCGCGCCGTACATCCTTCTACTGTGGGTCTTCGTGCCGGCATACACGAGGAAAGAGGACAACCTCGCGGGCGAGCGAGTTGGCCTCTTTGCGGTTACGCTGGCGGTCCTCGTGCTCACATGGTTCGTCATAACCCTTCTGCGAGTCTTGTTCGCAGTTTTGCGGTCAAACCGTTATCTCAATTCTTGTCGCTCGATTGGCCAGACGCGGGAAGGAATTCCACTTCGCATGGCCCCTGAGAGTCGACCGCTGCTCGCGGTGACTGGCATATTCTCGCCGACCATTCTTCTATCCCAAACGCTGTTGGATGAGTGTCGTTTTCCTACCCCCGCGCTTCAGGCGGCCCTGGCCCATGAAGCTGCTCATGCCTGGCAGTATGACAATTTCAAGCAGCTGCTCCTCGGACTGTTCCCGCATGTCGGACTTGGAACATCGGTTCGCGCGTCGCTTGAGCAGCAATGGCGCCTCCATGCCGAACTGGCGGCGGACGAGCAAGGGACACAGCAACAAGGAGGCCAGTGCGCCATTCTGCTAGCCGAAATGCTGCTCGCGCTCGCGAGAGAGAAGGCAGTCGATCTATCCTTTACTTCGATTGCGCTGCTTAGTCGCCCCAACGACCTTCGCGTTCGGGTAGAGCATTTGCTCGGACAGGCGAAGCCTTCGGCCAGCTCATCCAGTTGGCGCGATGCTCTTGGGGTTGCCTGCGCCGTCTCTCTGCCCGTACTTGCGATTGCCGTTCTGGTCTATATTGGCGCACATGAAGGGCATCAGGTCGCAGAGTTTGTTCTGCGCCTTGGTTCTTAGGAGGGCAAACGTGACGTTTGCGAGGCGTTCGTGACATTGCTGGATCTATGTTCTTATTTGGGCCTTACCGCCGTGGGGTTTATCTCCCTGAACCTTCTCATCGGTATGCTGCTGTCCTTGCGATACAGCCCTATGAGACTATGGCCGCACCGCCGGGTGAACCTCTTTGCGTTCCATCGCTGGACGGCTTACCTGGCCCTCGTCTTTACGCTTACCCACCCAGTTGTTCTCTTGTTCCTGGGCACACCAAAGTTTTTCCTTACCGACATCCTTTGGCCTATCCACTCGTACCTGCAGCCGAAACTCAATCTTGCCGGCGCGGCCGCCCTCTATTTGCTAGTGACCGTGCTCCTTTCCTCGCTACTGCGCAAGTACATGCCGCGCACGGTATGGCGCAACCTGCATTACCTTGTGTTCCCGGCTGCTGCCCTTCTGTTCCTTCACAGTATCCTCACTGACCCGAACTTGAAGGACGGTCATCCGGATTTGCTGGACGGTGGCAAGGTGTTTGTTGAGGGAGCGACACTGATAGCTCTCGTTGCGACAGCCATCCGCATTCGTCTTCGCAAAACAGGATTTCGCCCTTGAATATCACGAAAATCTGATGGACTCCTTGTAGCTCTATGCAGCTATTGATATTAATCAGATTCGAACAGTGGAAGTCGTAGGCTTGAAATCCTCGTTGTTCCCACGGGCGGGGTTAATCGTCATCTTCGTCAAGGACTGCTAGTCCCTTCAAAAGTGATGGTGATTGACCGAATCCGCACGGTGATTCAGCGATTCCGGCGTAACCATTTTGTGCTCCACGTAGTTGTACGGGGCAACGGTCTGCCCGCGCAGCAGCGCCAGGCCGAGATGGACCAGGTTGGGACCGTAGGACCCCGCTTCGTGCGAGACCGACCCGATCAGCGGCGAGGCCATGGTCTTCATCTCGGTGACTGCCTCCGCAATGCAGTCCTGGCCAACGATGGCTACGTGCTTCTCACGCTTGCGGTCACGAACCGCGTCCAGCGCGCCGAGAGCGCTGGTGTCGGTTGCGGCGGCGATCAGGATGTGCTTTTCGCGTGGATGGCGATTGAGAAAATCCGAGATCAGCTTTCGGCTGCGATCACGCATGCCGCGACCGTCGATACGCACAAAGCACTCGACGGGCAGATCGGAGATGCCGCTGCGCACTCCTTCAAAGGCTCCGGTGATGCGGCTCTGCACCAGCAGGCCAGCTTCAGGCAGGTCGAGACCAAGTACCCATTCGACCTGTCCACCCCACACCTTCAGAGCGTGCGCCGCGAGCACTTCGCCCGCCTCGTAGCCGACGCGGTAGTTATCCACTCCGAAGTAGGTGGCGTGAGGATGAGGAATATCGATCGCGATAAGCGGGATCTTGGCGGCTGCGATCTTGTCTGCAATCACCGGCGCAACTTCCTGCTCGATCTGGAACTCGATGACCAGGTCCACACGGTTCTTCACGAACTCCTCCGCGTTGTGCAGCGCGGTGGCCGCGTCGTAACAGTTGTCCAGGATCAGCAGATCGACGCCCACAGAAGCCGCCGCGTTCTTGAGGCTTTCCGTGACCTCGACGGAAAAGGGCATGTCCACGCTCTGACCGCCGAATCCGAAGCGGAGCTTCTTTGGTCGTGAGACCTGACGATAAAGCCCGTCCGGCGACTGCGCGAGATAACCGCGGTGAACGTAAGTCTTCAACACGCGATAGACGGTAGTCTTGGATATCTTGGTCTGACGATGAATGGCTTCCAGCGTCATCGGCTGGTTCTCAGCCTGCAGGAGTTCGAGGATGTCGAGTGCTTTCGAGAGGACGGGTATCAGGTAGAGGCGGCGAGACTTGCGTAGGGTCATAGAGTCAAAACCTGGATCGAAAGCCATTATGCTGGAAAATGGCATTGTTTCGCTAATGAAATATGATCTCGAGGCCAAAATTTTCCTGGCTGGGTTATCCAGTCGACCCTGTCGATGGTCACAGGAAGGTGCCTGGAAGCCCGGTTGACCGGCAAGTGTGCCATGCTATGAGTGGGAAGGAGTTAGCGTGCCGTCCATTCGTGAGATTGCCGAACTTGTAGGCGCACCGGCACCTGAGGCAGAATACGAGATTCTGCGTGCCTCGAGCATTGAAGCCGCAACGCCGGTCACGCTGGTCTTCGCCACAGACGCAGGTACGCTCAGCGCTGCCCTGAATTCGGCCGCCGGAGCGATTCTGACCCGCTCAGAGCTGTTCCGGCAGGCCTACTCCGCGGCTGCGAACAAGTGTGCACGCCGGACGCCGGCCCTGGACCCCTCCGATCCCCGCCTGCTTCCGGTCGCGGATCCGCGCTACGCGTTCGCCCTCGCCGCGCGCTTCCTCGTTTCACAAGCTTCGCCGGAAACCGCGGGAGGCGAAGCCGCTGTGAGGAATTCCGCATCGCGGATTCACCCCACGGCGATCCTGGGCGCCCGGGTGCGCTTGGGCCGGGGCTGCAGCATCGGGCCGCACGCTGTCTTTGGGGATGGCGTCGTCCTCGGGGATGACTGCGTCGTCCTGGCCAACGTCACCATCTACTCCGGCACCGTCTTGGGAGACCGTGTGGTGGTGCAAGCCGGCGCGGTGCTGGGTTCCACGGGATTCGGCTATGCGCGCAACTCCGCGAGCGGGGAGTACATTGCCTTTCCGCAACAGGGCACGCTGGCGATTGGCAACGACGTGGAGGTCGGCGCCAACACCACGATCGACCGGGGCGCGTTGGGCGAGACGCGCATTGGCGCGGGGACGAAGATCGACAACCTGGTCCACATCGCCCATAACTGCATCGTCGGCCGGAATGTGATCATCGCTGCGCAGACGGGAATCTCCGGTTCCTGCGTCATCGAGGATGGAGCAGTCCTCGGTGGCCAGGTCGGCCTGGGAGAGCATGCCCAGGTTGGCGCCGGCGTCATCCTGGGCGGCGGCGCCGGAGTTCTGAGCCACAAGAAGGTTCGTGGCCCCGGCGAAGTCTTCTGGGGCAGGCCGGCACGGCCGCTAAGGCAGTACCTGCGCGACCTGGCGCGCCTCAGCCGCGGCTGACCCCGAGACAGCATGGCCATCGTTGTCATTGGCGGGCAATCGAAAGACATCGGCAAAACCAGCGTCGTCTGTGCGCTGATCGCGACAATGCCGGAGCGTCGCTGGACTGCGATCAAGGTCAGCCGGCATAGCGCGGGCGAGCGCGACGACCGGGCGATTGCGAACCACGCGACGGGCATCGTTGAGGAGCATGACGCTACGGCCAATACGGATTCATCCCGCTACCTTGCCGCGGGGGCTGCGCGCGCGTTCTGGGTGAGCACAGGGGCAGCGCCGCCGGCTGAGGCGATGCCGCGGATCCGTGCTGCCATGGCCGGCGCGGAGAACGTGATCGTCGAGTCGAACAGCGTTGTGAGCTGGCTGCAGCCCGACCTCTACGTGATCGTGCTGAACCCGGCGGTTGTCGACTTCAAGGCTTCGGCAATGCTGCACCTGGACCGCGGCGACGCTTTCCTGGTGTGCGGAGGGACGATGGAACGGCCTGACTGGAACGGCGCTCTGGCGAAGGCGATTGAGCGTGCTCCGACGTTCCTGATTGCGCCGCCAAGCTACTGCTCGGCCGAATTCCTGGCTCTTGTGGCGCGAAAACTGGAAAGAGTGGGGAGATAGTCTCCCCACCCTGGAAAATTCGCAGCTTCGCAAAACGGCGTTGCACTCAGTTGGCGTCGTCGGTGAGCGCGTCCATGTAGGCAACGTCGAGGGCTGTGCCCTGAACCGCAACGAACTCGTTATCGATCTCGGACCCGTCGACGGTGCTGAAGATGTGGACCTGACCGCCGTAGGCGGTGTACATCTTGTTGAAGTTTTGCACCCAGCAAAGGCCGGTGAGGCTGCCGTAGTAGATCGTATTAGCGTTCTGGTTGGGATAGAGCAAGGGTACGGAGTTGATGCCGAAGTTGTTGGGAGTCATGCTGGGGATGATCTGGGCGCGGGTGGTGGCGCCGATGTTGACCCAGACGACGCCGTTGTCCTTGGTGACACCGTCAACGGCGGTGCTCCAGGTTGGCGCGCCGCCACCGGATGTTCCGGCGGACTGGACCACCTCGGTGTTGGTTCCGTCGGTGACCTGCTGGCCCAAGGAGTAAGCCGTGGTGGCTGTCCATGAGGGCAAGATCGCGCCGGTGCCGGGGACAAAGCGGGTGAGGCATCCGTAGTTGGCAGCCTGCGTGGTGACGCCGAGGGACGCCTGTTTGGCGCGCTCGCCGGTTGCGCAGAACTGGGAGCCAATCCACAACGTGTTGTTATCGCCAAACAGCATCTTCGAATGGGTGCCGTCGGAGATGGGATAGACGCTGGTGATGGTGTTAGTCGCCTGATTCATCAGCGAGAGGTTGCCGGCGAACAGGCCGTCGGGCTGCAGCTGCTGGCCGGCTATATAGAGCGTTGTTCCATCGGAGATGGCAGCGGTTACGCCACCGGGAACAGGCACGTTGGCGATCTGGGGATTGGGCTGCGTGGGCGACGTGGGAATGATGTTGTTGTTCAGCGGTCCCTGCTGCAACAGGGTGACGCTGGCGGTTGTGCCGCCGCACTCGGGGCCGCAGTTGAGCACGTATGCGGTGGTGCCGTCGAGCGAGAAGTAGACGCCGGTAGGCCGGTCGAAGGTTCCGGGCACCGCAACCGCACAGTAGACCGGCAGCAGGTTGGGTTCGCAGTCGACTGAGCCGGTGGCGGCGATGGCGGCCACGTTGGTGGGGAACTCGGCCTCATTCAGCCGGAAGACCCGATAGAGCACGTTGGAGTTTCGCACCATGGCCAGCGCGACCGAGTCTCCGGTGTTGGCGACGACCTTGTATACGTCGGGAATGTTGAGGCCGTAGGCGCCCCCGAACTCGTTGTCGATGATCTCCAGCACGCCGGCGCCCTCTTCGGCTCCGTAGTAACGGGTGAACGCGGTGGGCACGGCAACCGCACTTGATCCGGATTGGAAGGTGCCGACCGAGCCGGCAGACGACTCCGACGAGTAGTTGATGTTGGTGAGACTGCCGTCGCTGTTGGAATAGACGAAGCCCCTGAGCTCCGATGGGAAGTTGAGAATCGTGCCGGGATATCCCGAGGAATAGCCCGCGATGGAATAGCTGGGGATGGTGTCTTCCACGTTGCTGCGAATGTCGCGGGAGGCATCGACGATCTGCAGGCTGCCGGAGGTGCCGTTGAAGGTGACGCCGATCATGACTCGCTGGGCGAGCTTGCTGGGCGGAATGGGACGGCCCGCGTAGTTGTACTCGGGGAACTTGTAGTAGTAATACGCGTTGGAGTGGCAGGAACTGAGGGCGAAGGTGGAGAGCGCGAGCAAAAGCCCGCAGATGAGCCGAAACCCAGCGGACGAGGGTCGAAACGCGGGAAGCGGTGCGGATTTGTGGATTGAAAAAGCTTCCGACGACGAACTGAGGATCGGGTGGATGCCGAACCCGCGGACAAAACAACTTCGATTCTTCAACGTGGACAACTCCAACCTTCGTCGTGCGAGGGATTTCCCTGGTTACCCCCTTACTATACCAAAGGAAGCGGGCCCGCTGGACGGGGTTGGGGTGGGGGATTGCCGTGGTTCGCTGGTCGTTGCAGGTTGTTCGTTGCTGGTTGCGGCGGACGCAAACTGGGCGCAGTAGGCGGCGCGTTCCGCTTCGTGACGGAGCAGAGCTTCCGGTGGAGCGAAACAACTGGGCGGAACGGGGAAGGGAAGGCGCTTCGGTTTGGGAGCAATGGGATCGGTGTTGGTCGCCGGTTGCTGGTTGTTGGTTGCGGTGGCGGCGGGGGTGGATGCTTGGACGCCGCGTTGGAGGCCTGGTTCAGGGGGATGGATTTGTGGCGGGGCGGAGGAATACAGGGATTCTTCGCGACGCTCAGAATGACAAGCCGAAACAGAAGCAGGTGCTTGGATTTCGCGCTGCAGGCCTGGTTCAGGGGGGCGGGTTTGTGGCGGGGTGGGAGCGGGTGCTTCGTCTTCGTCCTGGTTGGTGGGGTTGCGGGCGTTGCGCTCGGCGCGGGCGGCTTTGACCAGCTCGGGGTCGGGCGGGCCGTCTTCCAGGTCGATGGGCTCGGGAATGGATTTGAGGACGTGGCTGGGCGCGGCGTTGAGGTTGAGCAGGGCGTTCTGGAGCATGAAGCCGATGAGGCCGGCGCGGCGTAAGTCCATGCGGTTCTCGGAGAGGCGAGTGGCGACTTCGCGGAAGGCACGCTGGATGTCGTCGCGGGTGTCGAGCCGGTCGATGTGGTAAGGCTCGTTGGTGATGACGGTGGGGATGTCGTCGTCGTGATGGGCGTAGCACGTGTAGTAGTTGTGCATGGCGATGGCGCGGCAGCGTTCGCCGGTTTGGTTAGAGTAGTGGACGCACTGATGCGGCTTGGATGGTTCGCGTCTGAAGTCCTTCATGGCCTCGTTCATGTGGTACCCCCCCGGGGGTGTCCCCGGATGATGTGATTGAAACGGTTATGGTTAGGAAGCGGGAGTGACGGATGAGTTATTAGTTGAGCCGATAGCTGTTGGCAGTTAAATGGGAAGGCCCGGCGATGGTTCGCCGGGCCTGTTTCGCTTCCTTTGTTTCTGTTTAATCTCTACTACTTAATTGTAGCGAATCGAGCAAAACTCAACTGTACTTTTGCGGGAATTTTGATGTGGTTTGGATTGTGAATTGAGGACGGGTTTTGCACAGAAGGAGGGGGTTGACATCAAAAAAGGCAAGGACCGCGAGCTTTCGTGGTTGGTTATGGCAATTCCTGAGTTGCTGTGGGCTATTGCTGTTCTGTGCAAGGTCGTCGCTCCCTGGCGGTCGCGCCGACTTGAGCGCAGTGACTTCGGGATACAGTTGGTCAGGAATTGCGCTCGCGTCCTGAGTCATGAGTTGGTTGAACTATGTATCGGGCCTTCAGCCCTCGGTCCTTGCGCTCGACCCCAACCTAGGCCTTCGGCCTAGGCTGAGGGTGATGAAAAAGGCGGCTCAGCGCAGGAAAGCAGACCTCAGGGGCTAAAGCCCGGCTGATTCTGTGGCTCTTATGGCACGGATAAATCCGTGCCCTTAACGAAAAAGCGCATTTGTCAACATTCTCAACCTAGGCCTTCGGCCTAGGCTGGTATGTTGCGCGCCTGCGGCGCTTGATCGTGGCAATCCGAGCTTAAGATCCAACTGTCTATCGGCTGTCAGCTGTCGGCTGTCAGCTATCGGCTTGGGGTGACGCGGTTGGTGACGCGATCCCGCCCTAACGGAGTCAGGGCGGGCCCGCGGTGGACCAGGCGAAGCTGGAGCCGCGGCCTTTCAAAGCAAACGAACTGCACCCAGTACCAAGAAGGGTTGCTGCTTTCGGTTGAGGTGCGGCGGAGTTAGACTCGTGAGGACTGAAGAAGGGCGAAGGGACGGACATGGCTGGATTCGAAGAACACCTGACGAAACTGGAGTCGGTGGTGGAACGACTGGAACGAGGCGACCTGACGCTGGATGAGTCGGTGCGACTGTTTGAAGAGGGGATGAAGCTGTCGCAGGCATGCAAGGTGGAGCTGGAGCGGGCGGAGGGGCGGGTCCAAGTGCTGGTGGAGGGCAAGGGCGGGAGGATGCAGGCGGCGGAGATGGAGACGGCGGAAGCGGGCGGGGTGGATGCAGGTGAGGACGAGGAGTAGTGGTTTTTTTATGAGGTGACCCCTTGCGAATCTGGGGTGCGCCTGTACAGAAAGCAAACCAATCCCTTAGTAGCGGGGGATGGTGGGGTCGATGGTGCGGGACCAGGCGTCGATGCCGCCGGCGAGGGATTGGGCGCGCTCGAAGCCCTGACCGCGCAGCCACATTGCGACGGATAGGGAGCGCTGGCCATGATGGCAGACGACGACGATGTGGGCGTCGGGATCGAGTTCGGCGTGGGCGCGGGAGGGGACGTCGCCCATCGGCATCAGGAGGGAATCGGGCAGGTGGGCGGCCTGGAATTCCCAAGGCTCGCGGACGTCGAGGAGGAGGGGTGCGTCCTGCTGCGGGGTGGAGCGGAGCTGGGCGAAGGCTTGCGGAGCGATCTCGGGGTCGGGGAGGCTGGGCGGCGGGGAGGACATGGGGTCAAGCATATCGTTACAAAGGGGATTGCGATACCTGCGCCAGGCCTACCCGGGGGCGAAGGAAGCGCATCTAAACAACGATAGTCGTGTCGACTTGCCCCGGGGCGAACGGCGAATGGATACTGGGTAGATGCGGTTCTGGTAAGGAAGGTGAGAGTGCTCGAGAAGGTATTGATTGTGGAAGATGAGGCGCATGCGCGCACCGGGCTTACCGAGCTGGTGACGTCGTGGGGATTTCGCGCGGAGTGCGCGGCGGACGGGGTGGAGGGTCTGGAACGGGTGCGGCAGTGGTCACCGGGCATTGTGGTGACGGATTTGAAGATGCCGCGGATGGACGGCATGGAACTGCTGACGCGGATTCGCGAGCTGGAGCAGCGCACGGTGGTGATCATGCTGACGGCGCAGGGCTCGATTGAGTCCGCGGTGGAGGCGATGCGAGGCGGGGCGTACGACTATATTCCGAAGCCGGTGGACCCGGTGCGGCTGCGCACGATTCTGCAGAATGCAAACCGGCAGCGGGAGGCGAGCAGCAACCCAGAATTTGAGGCGGAGCGGCGCGAATCGCGCGACGCGGGTGTGCTGGGCGCGCTGGTGGGCGGGTCGCCGCAGATGAAGGCGATTTACCAGATGATTGAGCAGATTGCGCCGTCGAATGTGTCCGTGCTGGTGACAGGGGAGAGCGGGACGGGCAAGGAACTGGTGGCGCGCTGCCTGCACGACTTGAGTTCGCGGCGGCTGAAGCCGTTTATTGCGGTGAACTGCGCGGCGATTCCGGAGACGCTGATTGAGAGCGAGATATTTGGCCATGAGAAGGGCGCATTTACCGGGGCGGTGGAGCGGCGGGCCGGGTGCTTCGAACTGGCGGAAGAAGGAACGCTGCTGCTGGACGAGATAGGCGAGATGCCGATGGCGACCCAGGTGAAGCTGCTGCGGGTGCTGGAAGACCGCAAACTGCGGCGGTTGGGAAGCAAGGCGGAGACGCCGGTGGACGTGCGGGTGGTGGCGGCGACCAACAAGGATCCGCAACAGGCGGTGGCGGGGGGCTTGCTGCGGGGCGACCTGTTTTACCGGCTGAACGTGTTCAATATCCAGATGCCGCCGCTGCGAGATCATGCGGAGGATATTCCTGCGATTGCGGCGAAGATGATCGAGGAGATGAATCAGCGGCATGGGTGTTCCATCAAGGGGATTGCGGCGAAGCTGATGGACCGGCTGCTGGCGTACGACTGGCCGGGCAATGCGCGCGAACTGCGGAACACGATTGAGCGGGCGACCATCCTGGCACGCAAGGGCGAGATCAAGGTGGAGCATCTGCCGCCGCACTTTGGCGAGCCTGGATACGCGACCCGGCTGGCTCCTGCAGCGGCGTCTGACGGCCATGCCGCGGCGGCCTATGACGACGGCCGCACCGTGCACGTGGAGGTGGGAACTACGGTGGATGAGGCCGAGCGGCAATTGATTCTGAAGACGCTGATTTCCACGCACAACAACAAGACGCGCGCAGCCGAGATCCTTGGTATCACGACGAAGACGCTGCAGAACAAGCTGAAGGAGTATTCGAGCGCCGCCGCCGCCAGCAGTGCAGCGGGCGCCGCGGTGGATGTACCTGCCGTTGCGGCGGAGTAGCGTATGCGGCTGAGAACGAAGCTCGTGCTGACGGCCAGCGGCCTGACGTTTGCCATTGTGCTGGTGCTGTCGGTGGTGTTCCTGGGCCAACTGGTGCGGCAGCGGATTGCACAGACGTATGCGGACAACGATGTGCTGGCCAAAGAGGTATGGCTCTCCACGTACGAGGCGCTGGAGACCGGGCTGCGCGAGCACCCGCCGGTTGCGAGCCCGGGCGAAAGCGGCGACGACGCGCTGCACGATGCGGTGCTGAACGCACTGGCCGGCAGCGAGGATCTGCAGGACGCGATGAACCGGGTGGTGCGCTACTCAGAGCCGGTGCAGGATGTTAGCATCACCGACGCCCATGGACTGACCCTGGTTTCGACGGACCCGGATGCGGTGAATCAGCGGGCGAATTATCGCTACAACTTCGCGCGGATTCGCGATGGAAGCATCTACCTGCAGGTGCGCGAGGTGTTTGGACCGCCGAGGGTGCTGGACATCGCGGAGCCTTTGGACCGCAACAAGATGCCATTTCTGGTGATCCATGTTGGGGTGCGGTCGACGTTTCTGCGGGCTGCGATTGAACCCTGGCTGAGGGCGGCGCTGGAGTTTGTGCTGCTGGCGATCCTGGCGTCGGTGGCGGCGGCGGCGCTGCTGTCCACGGTGGCGCTGCATCCGCTGAAGGCCATCGGCGAACAGCTGGAGCAGCTGACGCTGAGCCGCGGCGATGCGCCCGGCGGCGTGCCGGATGCGCCTACGATGCTGCTGGACGCACCGCTGAAAGGGGCCGACCCCATTGGGCGGGTGACCCGTTCCATTGACCGGCTGGGACAGCAGATGCGCAGCCGCGAAGAGGGATATACGGCGCTGCAGACGAACCTGAACCAGATGCTGGATACGCTGCGCGATGGGGTGCTGCTGTTTGCGCCGGACCGGCGCGCGGTGATGGTTTCCGATGCGGTGGCACACTTTCTGGCAGCGCCGGCTAACGTTTCCGAGGCCGTGGTGGATGACATGGTGGGCAAGCGGCTGGAAGAGATCTTTCTTCCGGAGACAACGCTGGGCGCGGCGGTGCTGGCCGCCTTTGCGCGCGGGGCGCAGATGTCCGCCGAGACGGTGACGCTGGAAGACGGGCGGCAGGTGCAGGTGTCGCTCGACCGGATTGGCGATGGCCGCACGGACGCTGCTGACGGCGAACCCGATCACACGATGGGCACGCTGGTAACTCTGCGCGATACGGGCACGGCGCTGGAACTGGAGCAGGAGCTGGAAGTGTCGCGGCGGCTGGCGGCCATCGGCAGGCTGACGGCGAACGTTGGACACGAGGTGAAGAATCCGATCAACGCCATGGTGGTCCACCTGGAGTTGCTGCGGGGAAAGCTGGCGGGCGGCACGGTGGAGCGGGAGAGCGCCCAGAAGCACGTGGACATCCTGGCGGACGAGATGCATCGTCTGGACCGGGTGGTGCAGACGCTGGCTGACTTTTCGCGGCCGATGGAGCTGGATTTGCGCGATCAGGACCTGCGCCGGGTGGTGGAGCAGACGCTGGAGCTGGCCGGCGCGGAGCTGAGGGAACATGGAGTCCGCGTGGAACTGGTGTCGCCGCCGGGGCCGCTGCCGGTGCGGGTGGATGCGGAGTTGCTGCGCCAGGCGCTGCTGAACCTGCTGCTGAATGCGATGCAGGCGATGCCGTCGGCGGGCGTGGTGCGAGTCACGGTGCGGCGGGAGCAGCGGCTGGCGATTGTGGAGATCGCGGACAATGGCCTGGGTATCCCCGCGGCGTTGCTGCCGCGCATCTTTGACCTGTACTTTACGACCAAGCCCAAAGGGAGCGGTATTGGGCTGGCTATGACCTACCGCATTGTGCAGTTGCATGGGGGCACAATGGAGGTGCGATCGAACGCCGATCCGGCGTCGCCGGAGCGGGGCACGACGTTTACGCTGCGCATCCCGGTTTCGAGTGCGCCGGTCCCTGAGGGCCGCAGACAGCCGGCGCGCCTGGGCCACGGACCCAATGGCGACGACGCGCATCCTCCAGGCGCCGAACCCGCGAATGCAATTGCCGCTAGCATAGAGAAAGGGGAGATCGCTTGACGGAACGGCCGCACGCTACGCAGCGACTTCGCGATGGTCCAGTTTGCACCAGGCTTGTTCGCGCCAGCCTGACGGTTGCGCTGTGCCTGGTGCCGGGCCTCGCGGGATGCCATCGCAGAGTGCTGCGCCGGGCGCTTCCCCTGGCTTCGCTGGCGCCGATTGAGCTGGAGATCCCGGCGGAAGCGGGTTCGCTGCCGATGATCGCAAGCGTTCCGCCGCCGGAGCTTGGGCCGCTGCCTCCGCCGCCGCCTCCGCCGAAACCGGCGCCGAGAAGGAAGCCCGCGGCGAAGGAAGAGCCTCCGGTGCAGGTTGCCAGCGCACCCGAGGCCGCCGCCGTGGCGATTGGAGAGCTTTCGATCGGCGGGGATGCGGCGCCGCAGAGCCAGCAGACTGCGCGCGACCTGATTGAGGCGATCACGAAACGGATTGCTGCGCTGCCGGCGAAGACGGTGGATGGGCAAAAGAGACAGATCCGGCAGATCCGCCACTTTCTGGACCAGGCGCAACAAGCGTTGAAGTCGGGCGACGCAGATGGCGCAATGAACCTGGCGACGAAAGCCAAGTTGTTGATGGATGATCTGGAGAGGAAGTAGGGGAGCAGCCTCTACGGCCCGCGTTGGTTGGTCGATTCAGGGCGTATCCACAATTTAACAGGCCGGACGAATTCGAATCTGCGGCCGAAAACCGGAATCGTATCGGTTGTGCGAGACTGGAGGCAGGTCCTTCGACTTCGCCTCTCGCGGTGGGCCGCGAGAGGCTCCGCTCAGGATGACAGCTTCTATATTTAGCAATCACTTGCGCCTACGCCATATGTGGATACGGCCTGGGCTGTATCGACATATAGAAACGATCAAAACTTGGTTTCCTGGTGATTTTTGGCGCGGGCCTTCAGCCCGCACGCGTTTTCGGCCGGACAACCTGGGGCGTTGCCCCAGGCTACGATATCACGCGCCTTCAGCGCGACGTTATCCATCAACGACATATGTCGATACGACCTAGGCCTTCGGCCAGCGCGACGTTATCAATCAACGACTTATCTCGGCGTCATATGTGGATACGGCCTAGGCCTGGGCGCCGTGGCATTTTTTGTACTTCTTGCCGGAGCCGCAGGGGCAGGGATCGTTGCGGCCGACTTTTTCGCCGGTGACGCGCGGGGCGTTGCCGTTGCTGGCGGCTGAGGCACCCGCCAGGCGGGCCTGCTCCAGTTCGCGCTTCTTCTTGCGCTGAAATTCCTTCTCCAGTTCGTCGATGGTGGTGGATGGCGCACGGGTGTGAATGGGTACGGGCTGGCGGGCCTGTCCATCGCCATTGGGTCCATTGCCGCCGAGGTCCATGGGCAGCCGGGGCTGCTGGGCAAAGGAAGCGGGGGGAAGCGACGGAGTCTCGGCAGGTGCGCGCTGCGGCATCTGCTCGACCGATTCGATGGGCTTGCCGTCGGGGCCGATGATCTGCATGCGGAAGAGATGACGGGCAGTGTCCTGCTGGAACTGCATCATCATCTCTTCGAACATCTCGAACGATTCCTTCTTGTAGGCCACCAGCGGATCCTGCTGCGCGTATCCGCGCAGGCCGATGCCTTCCTTGAGGTGGTCCATGGCCAGCAGATGGTCCTTCCAGAGGCCGTCCAGGACGCTGAGCATGACGATGCGCTCGTGGTAGCGCATGGCTGGCGCGCCGAGGATCTTCTCCTTGATGTCGTAGCGTGCGCGTGACCCTCTCGAAGATGGTCTCGCCGAGTTCGTGCCGGTTCAGGTTGGCGACGTCGATGGCGCTGCCGTCGCGATTCGACGATTCGTTCAGCTTGGCGCCGAAGACGTCGTAGACCTGGGAGAAGATGGCATCCATCTTCCACTCGTCGGGGTGGGCCTTCTCCGGCGCGTTCTCGTCGAGGATGTTCGGAGAGGATGGTGGATACGTAGTCCTCGGTGATGAGCTGCTTCTGGTCGACACCCTCCATCAACTGGCGGCGCAGTCCGTAGACGGCCTCGCGCTGCTTGTTCATCACGTCGTCGTATTCGAGGACGTGCTTGCGGGATTCGAAGTTCTGGGTTTCGACGGCCTTCTGCGCGGCCTCGATGCGCTTGGAGATCATGCGGCTCTCGATGGGCACGCCTTCTTCCATGCCCAGCCGCTGCAGCAGCGTGCTGACCCACTCGCGCGCGAAGATGCGCATGAGGTCGTCTTCCAGCGAGAGGAAGAAGCGGGACGAGCCGGGGTCGCCCTGGCGGCCGGCGCGCCCGCGGAGCTGGTTGTCGACGCGGCGGGACTCGTGGCGCTCGGTGCCGAGAATATGCAGGCCGCCGGCCGCGACGACCGCCTCGTGTTCCTTGTCGGCGGTTGCGAGATGCGATGCGATGGCGGCGTCCCACGCGGCCTGCGTGGTCTCGAACTCCTGGCTGGCGTAGTAGAAGCGCTTCATGCCGGGGCCGGCGGTGGGTGAGATTGCGCCTTCGGCGGCCGAGACCGCGCGCGCCTGCGCTTTCTTGACCAGATCCTGGCGGGCCATGAACTCGGAGTTGCCGCCGAGCAGAATGTCGGTGCCGCGGCCGGCCATGTTGGTGGCGATGGTGACCATGCCGAGGCGGCCGGCCTGGGCGACGATCTCGGCTTCCTTCTCGTGGAACTTGGCGTTGAGCACGACGTGGCGGACGCCCTTGCGCTTGAGAATCTCGGAGAGCAGCTCGGACTTTTCGATGGAGGTGGTGCCGACCAGGACGGGCTGCTTGGCCTCGTGCAGGCGCGTGATCTCGTCGGCCACGGCGAAGTACTTTTCCTTGGCGGTGCGATAGACCACGTCGGAGTTCTCGATGCGGAGCATCGGGCGGTTGGTGGGAATGACGACGATGTCGAGCTTGTAGATCTTGTCGAACTCGGCCGCTTCGGTCTCCGCCGTGCCGGTCATGCCGGAGAGCTTCTTGTACATGCGGAAGTAGTTCTGGAAGGTGATGGTGGCGAGGGTCTGGTCCTCCTTGCGGATGGCCACGCCTTCCTTCGCCTCGACCGCCTGGTGCAGGCCGTCGGACCAGCGGCGGCCGGGCATCAGGCGGCCGGTGAACTCGTCGACGATGATGACTTCGCCCTCTTTGACGACGTACTCGACGTCGCGCTTGTAGAGGTGGTGGGCCTTGATGGCGACTTCGACGTGGTGCTTGAGGTCCCAGTTCTCGGGGTCGGCGATGTTGCCGATGCCGAGCAGCTTCTCGATCTTTTCCCAGCCCTCGTCGGTGACGGTGATGGCGCGGGCTTTCTCGTCGACCACGAAGTCGCCGGTCCAGGTCTTGGTCTCGAGGGTTTCGATCAGCTCGCCCTCCTCGAGATTGGGAATGATGAGGTTGACGCGGGCGTACTTGTCGGTGGTCTGGTCGGTGGGGCCGGAGATGATGAGCGGGGTGCGGGCCTCGTCGATGAGGATGGAGTCGACTTCGTCGACGATGCAGTAGTAGTGACCGCGCTGCACCATGTCCTTCAGGTCGAACTTCATGTTGTCGCGCAGGTAGTCGAAGCCGAACTCGTTGTTGGTGCCGTAGGTGATGTCGGAGCCGTAGGCCTCGCGGCGCTGCTCGTCGGAGAGGTCGTGCACGATGACGCCGACGGAGAGGCCGAGGAAGCCGTAGATCTTGCCCATCCACTCGGCGTCGCGCTTGGCCAGGTAGTCGTTGACGGTGACGACGTGAACGCCGTGGCCGGCGAGCGCGTTGAGGTAGCAGGGAAGGGTGGCGACCAGGGTCTTGCCTTCGCCGGTCTTCATCTCGGCGATTTTGCCGGAGTGCAGGACCATGCCGCCGATGAGCTGGACGTCGAAGTGGCGCATGGCGACGGTGCGGATGCCGGCCTCGCGCACCACGGCGAAGGCCTCGGGGAGAATTTCGTCGAGGTGGCCTCTTCTCTGCGGCGCGGATCGCGTCCGCGGCGTCTGGATCGGCAGGGTCGATCTTCTCGGCGGCCACGGCTTCGGCGATGCGCTGGCGGAATTCGTCCGTTTTGGCGCGCAACTGCTCGTCCGACAAGCGCCTGGATGGACGGCTCGAGCGCGTTGATCCGGGCGACGGCCGGCAGCATGCGCTTGACCGCGCGTTCGTTACTGGTGCCAAAAACCTTTGCGAGTATTTTGTTGAACAACTGGGCGTCCTTAGGAATTCCACGGGCATCTGACTAGCCCAAGTTAAGTTTACGCGATGTTGATGGCATAGGGCGGGGCGGAGGTTGCTTCCGGTAATCGCGCGAGCTAACCTATTAACGGCACATTTTTGCAATTCGTTGCGTCTTTGTCCGGATTCTTCAACGTTTGTAGTTAGTAGAAGCACGAAGTAAGCAATTGAATTGATGCGACCTTCACCGAGAATCGGGAGGTGCACGATTCCCAAACGCTGGAGGTTCACAATGAAAGTAATTGCGAAAATGCTGGCAACAGCGCTGGTCGGCACGGCCATGGCAGGGGCGCCGATCCTGGCACAGACGGTGACCATTGACTATGATCACTCCGTCAACTTCCTGAAGTTCAAAACCTATACCTGGGAGAAGGTCCATGCGACCGACCCCGGCGTCGAGGACCGGATCACCATCGCTATGAAGCGCGACATGGCCGGCAGATATATGACTGAAGTCGCCAAGGGCGGCGATGTCACCCTGACCGCGGTGGAAGCGACCCAGGACAAACAGGAGTTCGCCACCTTCTACGATGAACTGGAGCGACTACGCCTGGCAGCGTCCGTGGGGCAGTGCGCGGGTTTATGGATTCGCAGGCCACGCTGGACGGACATTCCGCTGGATACGCTGGTGATCGATATGTACGACACCAAGACCCACAAGCTGCTGTGGCGCGGGACGGTGAC
Source organism: uncultured Acidobacteriaceae bacterium (assembly GCA_963764735.1). Lineage (GTDB taxonomy): Bacteria > Acidobacteriota > Terriglobia > Terriglobales > Acidobacteriaceae > Edaphobacter. Next base: position 160,414 of record CAVXTS010000002.1, on the reverse strand, counting down.
CGAGCCAGCAGGCGGCAGCGAAGACAAGAACGACCAGAAGATCGATAAGGCTGTCACGCTGCTGATCGGCAAATATCCGCCGAAGTATAAGAAGTCGTAGGTCGATTGGCCGGCCTGGAGCGGCCGGTGGGAGCGTCCGCCGGGAGTGTCCAACCTGGGGGTGTCCTCGCATTGCATGGCGAGGACACTCCGGCCGCAGGTGCGGATGAATTCGCGGAGTTAATTCCCCCCTGACTGGAAAGAATTGACCTTTCGCCGGAGATTCGGCGCGCTGACCCTGGGGCTTGACGCAGCGCTATCAGTGGGTTGCGATCTGCCGCAATCCATCGGTCGGCGAGGTGCATCCGATTTAAGTGCGGGATGGGTTGGACGGGCGGCTCTCCCCGCACCGGATTTGCAGCACGACCGGACTTTTCAGGGGGTGGATTATGACCTCAATTGCAAGAACGCTCGGAGTTGCGGTTCTGGGAATCGGCTCTCGCGGGAGCGACGGCGTTGGCACAGAATGTGAATGTCAACGTAAGCGCGGCGAATCCGTCCGAGTTGACCGGATACCGGACTTATTCGATTGAAAAGCTGCATGCGACCGACCCAATGATCGAACCCCGGCTGCTGGCGGCTATCTCGCGCAACCTGCAACTGAAGGGCTGGCACGAGGTCGGGACTGGCGGCGACGTGGATGTGACCGCCGTGCTGGCGAACTACAACGATTCGGACCTGTATGAACAGTTCTATGGGACGTTGAACAACGTGTCGTGGAACACGGCCGGCATCGACCCGCCGGGGGCAGAGCCTCTCAGTGTGGAACAGGCTCCGGGAGGCACGCTGATTGTGGACCTGTATGACAGCCACACGGGTCAGTTGATCTGGCGCGGCACTGCGACGGATTTTCTTACCGGCAATAGGGACAAGAATGGGCTGCTTGTGGAAAGCGCGGTGAATCGCATGATCGCGACATTGCCGTGGGACGATTCTCCGCTGAGCTATAGCCCGTGGGTCAATCCCAGCTAGGCGGGCGCAGCCCGCGGGACGCGATCTAAATAGTGTTCGATGGAAAGCGGCCTGGACTCTCCGGATTTTGGGGGATGTCCAGGCCGCTTTCGTGTGTTGGGGCGCTATTTGGCGGGTGCAGGAGGCGCCTGGGCGCTCGCAGCGGGCACTGCTGCAGCCATCGCGGATGCGGAAGCGGTGGTTGCGGTGACGGCATCGGGCGGAATGGGGACTGCGGCCTTCAGGTACTTCACCAGGGGCGAGTCGGCAATCTCCAGGGCGATCACCACGTCGCGCGCATTCAACTCCGCGCCCTCCGAACTGGAATGCACGTAGTCGATGGGGAAGACAGGCTTGGTCTTCTCCTTGCCGATTGCGTCCATCCGGTGGCCTCCACGGCGCCATATCGATGAACGCCAGATGATTCTGCTGCGCGATCTTCCACATCACCGGGCCGAAACGCATGTCCTGCGAGACGTGAGGAACGCCGTTGGCATCCGGCTTCCAACTGTTGTGGATGGTCATGGTGAGGAACATCGGAGTTGCGCCTTTGGCCAGAGTGTCGGCGACGTACTTGCGGTTGTACCAGCCGTAGGTGTGGATGGTCTCCACTTTGCCGGCCATCGGGCCCACTGTCTGCAATCACGTCCTGAGTCGCATCGCCGTCGCCGCGCAGATCGCCGCGCGCATTTCTGCTTCCCTGGCCGCCCATGTCGCCGCCGTCATTCTGGCCCCACTGCAGCAGGACGAAGTCGCCGGCTTTGATCTCGGCAAGGGTACTGTCCCAGTGGCCCTCGTCCATATAGCTGCGGCTGCTGCGTCCCGCGATGGCCCGGTTGGCCACGTTGACCCTGGTCAGGTCGAAGTAGTTCGCCAGGTGCGATCCCCAGCCCAGGTCAGGGCCGTTGCTGGCGGTTGAATCGCCGACGACGAAGATGGTGGGCAGACTCGGATTCAGCGGGGCGCGCGCCGGCAGGTTGTTCTGAGGCGGCGGTGGCGGCACCGGCGCTTCGGGAGACTGGGCGGAGGACGTCAGGGACACGAGGGAGGCGAGAAAGAGAACGGATGTGATTCGGGGCAAGAAAGAGGGCTGGGGCATGGTGGTCTCCGGCGCGTCAAGATCGGCTGGGCGATCGGCGAAAGTATGAAGAGATGATTATCAGGCATGTCCGGCAACGAACCGTCTCGTTGGAGCCGAAGGCTTCGGAGCTGGTATGTTGCGCGCCTTCGGCGCTTGACCCCGGGCGGTCATGGGTAGGTGGGGGCCTTGGGAGGCGCGAGATATTGGACCAGCGGCGCATTGGCATTCTCTGAGGGCTGTGACGACGGAAGCTGCGTTCATCTCCGCGCCGACCGCGCTGGTGTGGGTGTGGTCGATGGGGAAGAGAAGACGGGTCGTGTCTGGGCCGAGCATCTCGAATTTGTCGGCGGCGATGGTGGCCATGTCGACCAGCGAGATTTTCGCTGCAGCAGCGATCTGTATGTCGTCGTCGCGGTAGCCCATGTCGCGCTCGATGTGCAGCTTGCCATCGGCGCCCGGCGTCCAGATGTCGCGGATGGTTACGGTCAGCAGGATGGGGGTTGCGCCTTTGGCCCGGTATCCGCGATGTACTTGCGGTTGTACCAGCCGTAGGTGTGGACGGTTTCCGTGGTCTTTGCCGGCGAGCGGGCCGTGAGCGTACGGCGTGGCGATGGGGATGTCCACCGACTCTTCGCCGATGCCTTTGCCTTCTCCGCGGGCCTTGAAGCCGGGAGTCAGTGGCCCGCCGCCGTCGTTGTGTCCCCACTGGAGCAGGACGTAGTCGCCGGGCTTCAACTCGGCGAGGACGTTGTCCCAGGATCCCTCGTTGATGTAGGAGCGGGCGCTGCGACCGGCGATGGCGCGGTTGGCGACGTTGACGCGGGTGGTGTCGAAGTAGTGAGCGAAGTGGTCGCCCCAGCCGAGGTCGGCCTTGTTGCGGGCGGTGGAGTCGCCAACGACGAAGATGGTGGGCAGTGTGGGGTTCAGCGGGGCATCGTGGGGCAGGTTGGTTTGTTCGGGGACTGGAAGCGGCGGGCCGGGCGTGCCGGGAGTCTGCGCGGTGGCAAGTCCGGCGGAGGCAAGGGCCACTGCGGCTGCCAGGGCGAGGCCGGTTTTCGCGAGCGATTTATTGAGGAGGGGCATGGGCGAAAGCGTAGCAGCAGAGGGAATGGGCTGTCATCCGGAAATGGTTTCCGATTTGGCATGCGGCGGCGCGGGCCTTTAGGATAGTCGCCACGGAAAGAAGGCGAGGAGAAGCGATGCGCAGAAAGCACACAGCGGAACTAGTGGTTGTCCTTACCCTGATTGCGGGCGCGGTTGGAGTTGCCCAGAGCGCGGCTCCCGCCGCTGCGGCGGTCGCCGGAGGGCCCGCGTATCTCGACCCTGCGAACTGGAACTCCGTCACGCCGACGGTGACGACGAACATCGTGTACGCGACTGTTCCGCGTATCGCGAACCCCAGCGCAGCAGCTTCGCCGAACCCAGGCACGCCCAACGGTATTCGGCCGCCGGTGCCGAATAGCGGTCCGGCGGGCACCCTGGACCTGCATGTCGACGTGTATCAGGTTGCGTCCGCCAAGCCGACGCCGGTTATTCTGCAGCTCCACGGCGGGGGATGGATTCGCGGGGACCGGCCCACTTCGTCGCGATCCTTCGGTCCGTTCTTCGCGGCCGGGATGAGCGTCGTCACGGTGCAGTACCGTAACGCCATCGATGCTCCGGCGCCGGCTGCGATTGAGGATGTGCGCTGCGCGATGGCCTGGGTGAAGCGAAATGCCGCGAAGTACAACTTCGATGCGAACGATGTTGTGCCGTGGGGCGGATCGGCCGGCGGGCACCTGGCACTGATGGCTGGGTACGCGCCTGCATCGTTCAACGTGCCAGGATGCACGGACCAGCCGCGGGTGACCGCGGTACTGGACATGTACGGAGCCAGCGATGTGGCCTCGGCGCTGACCTATCCCGGCAGCATGGACTTTACCCACCAGTGGATTGGGCTGGACCTGCCGCTGCCGCCTGCCGCGGTGGCCGCGCCGGTAGCCGCGACAACCGCTGGGTCTGCGACTGCCGCAGGATCTGCCGAGCCGGCGAATCCCGACGGCATGCCTCGCCCGCGACGCCAGGCTCCGCGCTGGCCTGCGCCGACTGGGGCTGTGCTTGCCCGGGCGCGAGACGCTTCGCCGCTGACCTATATTCATCCCGGCCTGCCGCCTACGTTCATCATCAATGGAGACCAGGACCACACGTACGAGCCGACCCAGTCGTACCGGCTGAAGGCCGCGCTGGAGGCTGCCCACGTGCCTGTCGTGGAGGACATCGTCGCCGGCGGCGGCCACGGGAATTTCTCGCCGGAGGAAAATCAGAAGGGGATGGTGATGGCTCTTGAATTTCTGCGCGCCAACGGCGTGCTGCAGTAGCCGTCACGCGCGCACGGCGAAGAAACGCAGGCGTACATAGTCGGCGGTCCAGTTGCCGTCGGCGTCGCAGAGGACCGGACGCAGCAGGGCGATGATTTCGGCGACGGCTCGCGCGCGGTCGGCCGGGGCGAGCTGGTCCAGCACGCCGTTGCGGAAGGTATCGAGCCAGGCCTCCATGCCGGCGGGGAGGGGCGTTGGGCGCGGGATGAGATCGATGGAGCGCACCGTAAACCCGGCGGCCTGGAGCAGGCGGCGGTAGTGGGCCGGCGAGGGATAGAAGCTTGCGGCCACGGCTTCCGCGTCGATGGCGAACTGCGAGAGGACCGCCTGCAACGCGGTGCGGATAGCGGCGATGTTTCCGTGGCCGCCCATCTCCGCGACGAAACGGCCGCCGGGCTTGAGCGCACGGTGAACCGCTGCGATCACGGCTTCAGGGTTGGGCATCCAGTGCAGGGCAGCGTTGGAGAATACGGCATCGAACTCGCCAGTGAAACGCATTGCGTCGGCGCTGGCCTGATGCACGTTGAGGTTGCGGGCACGGGCGGCGGCGACCATGGCGGATGAGGCGTCGACGCCGGTCACGATGGCGCCGGTGGCCGCGAGGCGCTCCGTCAATGCGCCGTCGCCGCAGCCGAGGTCGAGGATGGCTTCGCCGGGTTGCGGGGCGAGTAGTTCGACCACGCCGCCGGCCAGGTCGGCGACAAATCGTCCGATGGCGGCGTAGGCTTCCGCGTTCCAGGTTTGGCCTTGCGTGGTCATTTTGCGGACACTTTGGATTCGATCATGGGGTCCCCTGCATGGGGCCTTGCTTTCCGTGGAAGAGAACGTGGTTGATGTCGGGCCAGAACTCGCGAACGACGAAGCTGGCGGCATCGATGCCGACATTGGTTGCCCATCCGTCCACTGTATTGCCGAGAGTTCTCTCTCGCGATGGGTAGTAAAGATTGGAGATGCCGGCTGCCGCTCCGGCGCCGACGACTTCGCTGCTATTGAAGGTGTCGTGGCCCGCATCGTTGCGGGTGACGACGGCCCGGCTGAGAGCGTAGCCGACGCGTTTGAGGCCGCTTCCCCGGCCCGGGCCCAGCGTGTAGTAGCGAGTATCTTCGCGCGTGATGGTTGGCACGATGAATTCGACCCAGTAGTTCTCGTCGGTCTGGTCGACGAAGCTGTGCCAGAAATAGCGGCCATAGCCGGCGGCGCCCTGGTGAAACTGGGGAGTCTGATTGGTGGCCTGATGATAGCCGGCGAGAAGAGCGGGGATGAAGAACGCGGAATAGTCGAAGCTGTCCTGGGATGCGGTAACGAACTTTTCCTTGACCGTTTGCGGTGGAAGATGGGTAAAGGAGCTGACCGCGCGGAAGTTGGGGAAGATTCCCAGGATGCGCTTGGTTTGCGGGTCGGCGTGGGCGGCGGGCGGAGTGGCCGGGGTGGAAGGCTGCTGCGGTTGTGGCGCGTCGGGGAGTTCGGACGAGGTGAATTGCTGGGCGCACAAGGTCCCGGCTGACAGGGCCAGCGCAAACAAAACACACATGCCGAATGCCAGAGAGGTTGGCTTGGTCATATTTGAGATGAAAGTCTTCCCACACTCGATAGATGCTTCGCGGGCCGAGCGGATTCAATCGGAGGACTCCGTTGGGCTTCGATTTCTGCATGACCGACGGGATGGTGGCGAGGCCCGAGGCATGTCCGACTGCTTCGAGGATTCTGCGCCGAAGCGAAACGATGGCGACAGCCTAAGCGCCAGAAATGCGCCATGTATCAGATTCCTGAGTGGCTTAAGCGTAAGATGGCCGAGGCGATGCAAGGCTGATTTTTTATCGCTATCGGCTGCCGGTTCGGGCAGCGGCGGGCGATGCTGGACCAGGGAACGCACTACACTGGGAGGTGTTGCAGGACCCGGGGCTAGAGAGGCTGCTGAAAAAAGCTGTATTTGGCAGGCCAACGTTGCCTCGGCGGCTAAAGCCGCATTGAATATAGGCCGATTGCGGCGGGACTGAAGTCCCGCCCTTTCAAAACAACGCCTTTTTCAAAAGGCTCTGAAGCCTTTCTATTTTGTTGGCACTTTAACGCGGCCTGAGGCCGCTGCTTCTCCGGAGATGAACGTGGAAACCGCTTCGAAAACCGCCCTGATCTTTGCCCAAACCAACGCACCCCGATTCGTCGAAGAACTGAAAGCGCTGCTGCGCATACCATCCGTCTCAACCGATCCGGCACATGCCGGCGATACGCGCCGCGCCGCGGAGTTTGTTGCGGCCGAGCTGCGCCGGATTGACATGGAGAATGTGACGCTGATTGAGACGACGACCGCGGCGCATCCGGGCGGGCATCCGCTGGTGTATGCGGACTGGCTGCATGCCGCACCGGCAGATGGGAAGGCCGCGCCGACGGCCCTGCTCTATGGTCACTACGATGTGCAGCCTCCGGACCCGCTGGATGAGTGGAAGTCGCCGCCCTTTGAACCGACCGAGCGCAACGGCAACCTGTATGCGCGCGGCGCGGTCGACGACAAGGGCCAGATGTGGATGCACGTGAAAGCGCTGGAGGCCCTGTTCGCGGCGAATGGCGGCAAGCTGCCGGTGAACGTGCGCGTGATTATCGAGGGCGAAGAAGAAGTGGGAGGGGAGGGGATTGCGGCATTCGTGCGCGAGCATCCGAAGCAATTGGCGGCCGATGTTGCGCTGGTCTCCGACAGCGAGATGTTTGCGGCGGAGCTGCCCACCCTGTGCGTCGGGCTGCGGGGCATGATCTATACGGAGATTGAGGCGCGAGGCGCGCGGACGGACCTGCATTCCGGCATGTATGGGGGCGCCGCGCCGAATCCGTTCTTCGCGCTGGCGGAGATTATTGCGAAGCTGAAGGATGAGAATGGCAAGATCCTTATTCCCGGTTTTTACGACAAGGTGGAGAAGCCGAGCGCCGATGAGCTGAAGGCGTGGAAGGCTCTGCCCTTCGACGAGGAGGAGTATCGCAAGGCGGAGGTGGGGTCGACGGTGCTGACCGGCGAACCCGGCTATTCGGTGCTGGAGCGGACGTGGGCGCGACCGACGCTGGAAGTGCACGGCATGCCGGGTGGCTTTATTGGCGCGGGGGCGAAGACGGTGATTCCGGCGCGTGCGGTGGCGAAGATTTCCATGCGGCTGGTTCCCGACCAGACGCCGGCGGAGACGTTTGCGCAATACAAGGCCTATGTCGAATCGGTCTGTCCGAAGGGGATCACGCTGGAGGTGCGGCTGATCCACTCAGGCGACGCGATTGTGGTGTCCACGGACAATCCTTACGTGCGCGCGGCTACTTCGGCGATGCACGATGTGTTCGGCAAGGACACGGTGTTTATCCGCAGCGGTGGGTCGATTCCGATTGTTGGCGATTTTATCCGCGAGTTGGGGATTCCGAGCATCCTGATGGGCTTTGGCCTGCCCGATGACAATCTGCACGCACCGAATGAGAAATTTCACCTCGCGAATTTCCATCGGGGGATTGAGTCGATCATCCGTTTCCTGGGGAACCTTGGTGGCTGATGGGCTTGAGTGCGCCGGTACCGTCGGAGATCGGCGGCTATGTGCTGGCCGGTGGGCGCAGTTCGCGCATGGGCCGGGATAAGGCGCTGATTGAGTTGGCGGGAAAGCCGTTGATCGGTCATGCGGTGACGAAGCTGCGGCGCGTGTGCATGGATGTGCGCATCCTGAGCGCGAACCGGGAGTTGGAGGCCTACGCGCCGCTGGTTCCGGACCTGCATTCGGGCTGCGGGCCGGTGGGGGGATTCGAGGCGGGAATTGCGCATTCCGTTTTCGATTGGAACCTGTTTCTGCCGGTCGATATGCCGTTTCTTCCGTCGGCTTTCCTGGATAGCTGGGTGCGGGGGACGCTGCGGGACGAAAAACGAGGCGCGCGCATCGCGATTTTTACCGTGGATGGCCGGCCGCAGGGTGCGCTGGCGCTGCTGCATCGCGAGGTGCTGCTATATCTGGTGGAGGCCATTGAGGGGCAGCGGCTGAAGGTTTATCCGGCGCTGGAACAGGCGGGAAGGGAACTCGCGGCGAAGCAGGGGATTCTGCTGGGGAAGGTGTTCCGGAACGAGCAGTGGGGTGGGGAGGGACGATTCTCGTCGAAGGCGGGACGGTTGGGGCAGCGGGGGGAGCCGTGGGAGTTGCCGAGCGAGGCGCAGCAGGCAGCGAAGCATCTGTGGTTCGCGAATCTGAACACCCCTGAGGACCTGGCAGAGGCTGAGGCGAATGCCGGTGCGCTGGACACCTAGGGGGTATCGACGCATAGAAACCAGTCTCGCCGTTGACTTCAAGGGGAGACTGCGTCTTCGATCTTCCGAAATTTTGGGGCGTCACGAAATACGGGGATTCTTCGCCTACGGCTCAGAATGACAGTCTTGAAGATCAGTGGCTTACGCCCTGCGTTCTTGAAGATCAGTGGATTACACCGTGCGTTTATGTCGATACGGCCTAGGATTTTGTCCCCAAGACTCGCTGCAATCGTTCCGAGATGCAACCGCAGGTCCTTCGACTCGGTTTGACGCAAAATGCGCGTCAAACTCCGCTCAAGGTGACAGCTCTTTTCTGACGCAAGCCCGGACGATGGATAATTGTCTGGGGATGGGTTTGCCATCCTGCATCCTAGAGATACCCCATGAGCGAGCCGGACTCGAACCAGCCGAAGACGCCGCAGGACGAGCAACAGCCGTCTCAGGACAAGCCTACGCACGTCCCGGAGAACGCTGGGGAGTTGATGGCGGAGGTTGCGCCGGCGGATCGGGCGAGCGTACAGGAGTTCATGGCGGAGTCGGCGGAGCAGAACGAGGCGGCGAATGAGGCAATCGCCGGCGGAGGAGACGGAGACGGGAAATGTCGCGGGGGCTGGGGCGGGGGACAAGGAAATTGCTCCGTATATCGCCTTCGAGCACGTTTACAAGTCATTTGGCGACGTTGGTGGTGCTGAAGGACGTCAGTTTCTCCGTGCTGCCGGGGGAGACGCTCTGCATCCTGGGACGCTCGGGCGTGGGCAAGTCGGTTTCGCTGCAGATACTGATGGGCTTTCTCAGGGCCGACCAGGGGCAGGTGCTGGTGGCCGGCGAGGACATCTGCGGATTTACGGAGAAGCAGTTGCAGGCGATCCGCCGCAAGGTGACGATGGTGTTTCAGAACGGAGCGCTGTTCGACTCGATCACGGTGGGCGAGAACGTTGCCTTTCCGCTGCGGGAGCGCCACGACCTGGCCGAGGACCAGATCCAGAAGATTGTTACGCGGCATGCTGGACATGGTGGGCGTGTCGAACATGGAGAACCTGCTGCCATCCGACCTGTCGACCGGCATGAAGCGCTCGGTGGCCATTGCGCGGGCGCTGGCGTCGCAGCCGGAGGCGGTGCTGTACGACGAGCCCACGACCATGGTCGATCCGCTGATGGGGCACCTGCTGGGCAGCCTGATTGCGCTGCTGAAAACCCAATTGCACCTGACCAGCATCGTAGTTACCCACGACATGCGGCTCGCGCGGAAGCTGGCCGACCGAGTCGTGTTCCTGCACCAGGGCGAGGTTCGGTTCTTCGGCACGATGGAGGAGATGGACCGGAGCGACGATCCGGTTCTGCAGGAGTTTCTGTCTCTGGATGCGCTTGTCCTGCCGGCTTAGGCTGCAGGTTGTCGTTACATGTTCGCAACATTTGAGCGTTGCCATGTGTCTTTATTTTCAGTATTCTCAAACAAAGACAGAGTTTTGGCGATATTCACTCCATTGTTCCCTTTGGGCCTCGGTCCGTCTGCGGAGCTGTCCTGCCGAGAAAATTGTCGAGTTTGAATCGATCGGTCACACCAACTCGAACAATTGCTATGTGAAGCGCAGAGACTTGCGTTTCTCAGGGATTTCTCTCAGTTGCACCTGTTGGCGCGAGGCCTTGCAAGTCACGGCATGACTGTGAAGCTGCTCCAAGGGACGCCGGGATGATCCGGCGACAGAACATTTACCGCGCACTCGATGCGCGTCGTGGGAGTGAGAGAGCCGTTCGCAATGGCGACACCGGATTATCTCGAGCAAGTAGTTATTTCAGGCAGGGCGACGGACTTCGGCCAGTGGAGCGCCGGAGGTTCGGTTCGGGGCGTTTCACCGGCCCTCGGTCACCAGCCTGATCTGGGCGACGCTCGACCTGTTGACCGTGGCGATCGCCGCAGCTGCTGGCGCTGTGTTTTCGCGAGGACGTGCCCAGCAGCGTGCAGGTCGCGTCGCTGCCGGCCTTCCTGTTCCATTCCGCGCCGGCACAGGTTGCTGATCTATGTGTGCGTGGTACGGGCTGATGGTAGTGATTCTGGCCCGGTCCTATGGGCTCTACGGGCCCATCCCGAACCGCAGCGGGCTGAATGAGCAGCGGCTGACGGTGCAATCCACGCTGATCGCGGGACTGCTGCTTTGCGGCACGCTTTACCTGGCGCGGGCCGAGGAGATCTCCCGCATTGTCGTCATCCTGCTGGTCGTCTTCACCACGGCCCTGCTTTGCGTCCGGCGCGCCATCTGGCGGAAGGTGGTGTACAGCCGCTATCGCGAGGGACTGGAGACGCGCAATGTCCTGATTGTGGGCGCGGGCCGGGTGGCCCACGCGCTGCGCAATCACCTGGAATCGCTTCGCCACCTGGGGTTCCGCTTCAAGGGGTTTGTTGCGCTGACCGAACGCGAGGCGGAATCCGGCGATGCCGACATTATCGGCGATGTGCGCAACTGCCTGTCGCTTGCCCGCTCACTTTTTGTCGACGAGATTTTCTTCTCGGTGCCGGCGGAAAAGAAGCTGGTGATCGCCCTGGTGGAGGAGGCGCGCGCCATCGGGATCGATGTGCGGGTAGTGCCCGACCTTTACGACGGCCTGGCCTGGAATGCACCGGTCGAGTACATCGGCCAATTTCCCACCATCCCGCTGCACCGGCGCGAACTTCCCATCGGCGCTTTCCTGTTGAAGCGGGCGCTGGATGCCACGGGCGCCGCATTTGCCATGCTGCTGGGGTGGCCCTTCATGCTGATGCTGATTGCTGCCATCAAGCTCGACTCCCACGGCCCGGTGTTCTACCGTGCGGAGCGGATCGGCCGCAAGGGCCGCACCTTCACCTGCTACAAGTTCCGCACCATGTGCGTCGATGCGGACAAACTGAAGGAAGACCTGAAGCATCGCAACGAGCGCGACGGCATCCTCTTCAAGATTGCCAACGACCCGCGCGATCACCCGGGTCGGGCGATTTCTGCGCAAGTACTCGCTGGACGAGCTGCCCCAGTTCTATAACGTGCTGCGCGGCGACATGAGCCTGGTGGGTCCGCGCCCGCCCATGGCCAGCTGAGGTGGAGCAGTACGACCTCGTCGCACCTGCGCCGGCTCGACGTGCTGCCGGGAATGACCGGGCTGTGGCAGGTGGAGGCCCGGCAGGACCCGTCCTTCGACAGCTACATCTCGCTGGACACCGCGTATGTCGAGAACTGGAGCCTGTGGCTGGACATGAAGATCCTGGCGCGCACGGTGGGCGTGGTGTTTTCCGGCACGGGGTCTTAAGAACAGTTGTCAGTTGCCAGTGATCAGTTGTCAGTGAACGCTCCAGGCGCGGGGTGCCCTCCGCTCTCAGTAGACGGTAAACTGAGAGTAGTCTGTTGTCGCTGGTCTTGTTTTCAACTGACAACCGAGCAACTGACAACTGCCCTTATGAAGATCGCACTCGCCCAGATCAATCCGACGGTTGGCGACTTCGCGGGAAATACCCGCCTCATCCTCGATTTCAGGACCGCGCTGCCGATCAAGGCGCCGATCTGGCGGTGTTTCCGGAACTCTGCGTCTGCGGATATCCGCCCGCCGACCTGCTGGAGAAGTAGTCGTTTCTCGCCCGCGCGGGCGAGGCGCTGGAGGAGATCGCCGCCGACACCGCCAGCGGCCCGGCGATCCTCTGCGGCACGGCCCTCTGCCAGTCGTATGGCGACTCGCTCCGCAGGCAAGCACGCGTCGCAATGTTGCCGCGCTGCTCTCGGGCGGCAAGGTCAGCTTTCTGCAACAGAAGATGCTGCTGCCTTTCTACGACGTGTTCGACGAGCAGCGCTACTTCGAACCGGCCGCACGCCAGTCGCTGACCACGCTCGAACGGCGAGCCGCTGGCCATTACCATTTGCGAGGATGCCTGGAACGACAAGGGCTTCTGGCCGCGCCGGCTCTATCCGGTTGACCCGGTGGACGATCTGATGCGGCAGTGGGCGACCCTGCCCGATCCGCTGGCCGTGCATCCGCGGCTGATCCTGAACATCTCCGCCTCGCCGTTCTGGTGCGGCAAGCGGATACTGCGCCGCGACATGCTCGCCGCCATCGCCCGCCGCCACCGCGGCGTTTGTCGTGATGGTGAACCAGGTGGGCGGCAACGACTCGCTGGTCTTCGATGGCATCGTCCTGTGCTTGCGCCCGAATGGCGAAGTGGTGGCAGCAGGCAGCCTCCTTCCGGAGGACCTGATCCTCTTCGATACGAAGGAACCCGGCAGTTACTGCGGCGGTCGAGGACGAGGCGGTCCGCCCGGCCGGCTCCGCGCCGGAGCAGAGCATACGACGCCGCGCTATCCGGGCAGGCGTATCCGTGCACGATTTCTGGGAGACGGCGGCGATCTGGGATGCGCTGGTGCTCGGCACGCGCGACTATGTGCGCAAGTGCGGATTTTCGAAGGCGCTGGTCGCGCTTGTCCGGCGGCATCGACTCCGCGCTGGTCGCCGCGATCGCGGTCGAGGCTCTGGGCCGCGGAAAATGTCCTGGGCGTCGGCATGCCCAGCGAGTTCTCCTCGACAGGCTCGATCGACGACGCCCGCGCGCTGGCAGCGAACCTGGGAATCCAGTTCGAGCTCGTCCCCATCCAGGATGTCTTTGGGCAATACCAGCGCACCCTGGAGCCGCTGTTTGCCGGCACGCCGTTTGGCCTGGCGGAAGAGAACCTGCAGTCGCGCATCCGCGGCGCGCTGCTGATGGCGCTCTCCAACAAATTCGGCGCGCTGGTGCTGACCACGGGAAACAAGAGCGAGATGGCCACGGGCTACTGCACGCTCTATGGCGACATGGTGGGCGCGCTGGCCGTGATCGGCGACGTGTTCAAGACGCGCGTCTACGCGCTGAGCCGCTACGCCAACCGGGAGCGCGAACTGATCCCGCGCAACACCCTGGAAAAGCCGCCTTCCGCGGAACTGCGGCCCGGCCAGCGCGACACCGACTCGCTGCCGCCGTACGAGGTTCTGGACCCCATCCTGGAAGCCTATGTGGAGCGCTACTGCTCCGCGGAGCAGATTCTCGCCGAATAGCACTGCCGCGGGCCGAAGCGTCGATCTGGCCGCTGATTCGGCGCGTGCTATCGCTGGTGGAGCGCAGCGAATACAAGCGCCAGCAGGCCGCGCCGGTTTTGAAGGTCACGCAAAGTCGTTCGGCAATGGCCGCCGTTTTCCCATCGCGGTAAAGGTCGAGCTGTAAGCCTGGCGGTTACCTGGGCAGGCAGGGCAGCGTCCAACCTATTGCGCGATTGATGGGCAATTGAGCGGACGAAGTGCACCCTGCCTCGATAGAATGGATGGAGCATCAGAAAGCGCGTCCACAACAGAACACCAAGCAGAAGGGAACCATCTTGAAGAGTATCGTTTCGACGTTGCATTCTGTTCCGGGCCGGGTTCCGGCAACGCTCGCCATTCTGCTGGGCCTCGGCACGGCTCGCCGGGCTTGCCCAGTCTCCCGCGGCCGCTCCCGCAGCGCCGGCGCCGGCAGCGCAGGCACCCGGGCCGCAGGCTCTCCCGGTCGTGCCGAGCCCCATCGCACCGCCGGGGGTGCCGGTAGACCCGCTTCCTCAGGCCAACCCGAAGTTCTTTACCGCATCGTCGCCTTCGGTGGAGACGGTCAATGCCTTTCTCCACGAGATCTGGGGCTTTGACCAGAGCCGCCTCTGGCGCGTGATGGCCATTCAGTCTACGGCAGCGCCAGGAGTGACCAAGGTGGTGGTGTTTGTGACCACCAAGGCTGCCGACGCCAAGGTCCAGCCGCCATCTTTTACGTCACGCCGGATGGCAAGCACGCTATCGGCGAGGGATCCGGTGTGGTTCCTTTCGGCGCGACCCCGTTTGCGGATACTCGCGAACTGCTGAAGGAGCACGCCAACGGAGCGTTTCGCGGCGCTGCCGGCAAAGACCTTGAACTGGTTGAATTTGCCGATCTGCAGTGCCCGGACTGCAAGGAGGCGCAGACCACCATGGACCAGATCGTCAAGGACTTTCCCGAAGGCCCACGTGGTCTTCCAGCTCTTTCCGCTGGTCGATCTCCATCCTTCCGCGTTCAAGGCCGCGGCCTATGGCGTGTGTGCGCAACAGCATTCGAATGACGATTTCTTCAAGTTTGCCGATGGCGTCTTCGACACCCAGGACGGACTGACGCCGACCACCGACGACACGATTCTGCGGGCTGCGGCCAAAGCGCGCCGGGCTGGATGATGCTGCGATGGCGAACTGCGCCGCGAGCCCGGCCGTCAAGGACATCGTCAACGCCGACATCAAGCTGGCCCAGGATGCCGGAGTTGACCAGACGCCTCTGTTGCTGGTGAATGGCCGCCTGCTCCCGCTGGCGGGAACGATTACCTACGATCAGATCAAACAGTTGATCCAATTCCAGGCAACGCTGGATGGAGTGGACTCGGGCGCCACCGCGGAGACCCTGATGCCCAAACCAGCCCAACCCACGCTGAGCAACCTTCCGAAGTAGGAACTGCGCGGCGAGAGGGCTGAAGCGCCTGTAACCTCACAAGAAAGTTGTGCTCAGCGGCTGCCAGGGGAACGCGCTGCTTCTGCCTCGGAAGAGTTATAGACGGAGTGCGCGCGCCCGATAGTCTTCGCTCCTGATGCGATTGTTGCGAAAGCGAATTCGCGGATTCTTCGCGATCCAGGCTATTGTATTGCTTCTCTCTCTTGGGGCCAGCCTGGTCACCCGGGTACGCGCGCCCAATCGCGGCTGGTTGCTGTACGATCGGGTCATCGCTGGTCTGCGGCCTACTTTGGGCTTTCGCTCATCTTCTTCAAGGCGTGGGCAACAACCCGCAAGTCCAGCCCGTTTCGGAATCGTTGGGCGATGGCGGCAAGCTGCGTCTCGTTCGGCGGGGGCGCTACTTTTTCTGGGTGGGGCATTCCAGCCTCGGCCTGGCCTGTCGGGGGCTGATCACCGTTCTGATCGGCAGCTATCGGCTTCTCCATCTTCTGCCAGGGACCAAACTGGCGTGAGGGTCTGGCGGAAGCGGCGCTGAGATCGCGCGAAGTATCCTGCGCCGATGCCGGGGAAACCGCAGCGGAATGAGGCCGCGGTAGCCGGAGGGCACGCCGATGGGGCTGCGATCGCCTTCTGCAGCTACAACATACGGGTGATTTACGCGCCTCGCCGTGCGCGGCTAGTCTGCGACTACGATGCGAATCCTGCGCAGACGAATCCGCAACCTCTTTGTACTGCAGGCGGTCCTGTTGTTTGCTGCACTTATCGCCACGCTGGTGAGCCCACGCTACTCGGCGTATACCGTATCGCCGCTGCGCCACTATGGCATGCTGGCGGGCTGCCTCGGGTTCGGGCTGGTCTTCGGCAGGGCCTGGTGGAGTACTCGCAATGCGCGTGCCGGGACGGAATCCATGGGCGGTCGCCGCCAGCGCACAATGGGTTGCAGTCGGCGTTCCGTTTCTCTGGTTCTGCCACTCCAGCTTCGCGTTGGCCGGTCCAGGATTGCTGATCACCGTTGGTCGGGCTAGCGGGCGTATGTCTCTTCTCTCGGAGCGGGTCCGGCGCCGAGCTCCAGCCATCGTGCCAATTTCCGGTTGAGGTTCCGGCGACGGACTTCCGTTGCCGGCGACCGAACCAGCACCTGGACCAACCACGTATTTGCTGCGCTGTCGGTGATCGCGGAGTTTGCTGCCGATCTTTCTGTGGGCGCACTGGGCGCGGACCCATGGCCTCGGCAGAGGGCCTCTTCCCTGGTACCTGGTGGCGACGATTGCTGTTCTGGCGCCACGCTGCTGCATGAGAGCGGGCACGCGCTGCTGGCCTGGGCTCTGAAGCGGGAACTGCTGAGCTTCAATGCAGGCCCTTTTCAGTGGCGCAAGCGGGAAGGCAGGCTGGAAGTTCAAGTTTGATGCGGAAGGCTTCTACAATGTCGGCACGGCCATCAGGCTGGCGCCGAGCGATGCGGACCAGCCGTTGACCGCAGGATCTATGGGTGATTGCCGCCGGGCCGCTGGCCAACCTTGTCTGGCGGATCGCTGGCGCTGTGGGCAGTTCCCATGCCAGCTGGCCGATGTATCAGGAGATGTGGAGGCTGCTCGCGTTTACTGCGTCATTCTGCTTTATTGCGGCGGTCACGAACCTGCTGCCGTTTATGACGGAAGACGGGGGCTACTCCGATGGAGCCAGAATTCTGCAATTGATCACGAACAGCCCGCTGAACGATAGCCACCGTTCACACGAATCGCCGGCCCTCCACGCTGGCGCCGCCGCTGGTTCAAGCCCCTGAAATGTAGATAAATCGCAGCAGAAACAAGGCTGCGAGAAGATACAGCATCCAGTGCTGGCGGTGTCCGCGCCCGGTGAGCAGCTCCAGTACCGCATAGCTGATGAGTCCGAACGAGAGGCCGGTGGCGATGGAGTAGGTCAGCGGGATGCCGATGACGGTGAGGAAGGCGGGGATGGCGAAGCGTGGCTCGTCCCACTCGATGTTGCCGATACCCCCGAGCATCAGCGCGCCGACCAGGACCAGCGCCGGCGCGGTGGCGAAGTCGGGAATGGCCCCGACGGCGGGCGCTACGAAGATCGACAGGAGAAACAGCAGGCCGGCGACGATTGCGGTAACGCCAGTGCGTGCCTCCGGCGGCTACGCCGGCGGACGACTCGATGTAGCTGGTGACGGTCGAGGTGCCGGCGAGCGAGCCGAGGACGGTGGAGGTGGCGTCGGCGAAGAAGATTTTGTCCAGCCGCGGGATGGTGTGGTCTTCGGCGATGAGGCCGGCGCGCTCCGTGACGGCGACCAGAGTGCCGATGTTGTCGAAGAGGTCGACGAACAGGAAGACGAAGATGATCTCCAGCGCGTTCAGGCTGGAGGGCGCCGCGGATGTCGAGGTGGAAGGCGGTTCCGCGGATGGCCATCGGGTTGAAGGTGGAGGGCATGTACTTTACCCGGTGAAAGAGGATCGCCGGCCGCCAGCGTGGCGAGCACGCCAATCAGCATGGAGGCCTGGACGCGATAGGCCTGCAGCACGGCGATGAGCACCATGCCGAAGATGGCGAGCTGGGTGGAATGCGTCGTGCAGATTGCCGAGGGTGACGGTGGTCGCCGGGCTGGGGACGATGATGTTTGCGTTGCGCAGACCGATGAAGGCGATGAAAAGGCCGATGCCGCCTGCGACCGCCGCGTGCAGTTGGTGGGGAATGGCGCCGAGCAGCCGCTGGCGAATTCCGCCGAAGGTGAGCAGCAGGAAGATGACGCCGGAGAGGAAGACGGCTCCCAGGGCCGTTTGCCAGGGCACGCCCATGCCCTTGACCACGGTGTAGGTGAAGTAGGCATTGAGGCCCATCCCTGGGGCGAGTGCGAGCGGGTAGTTGGCCAGCCCGCCCATCAGGATGGAGCCGATGCCCGCGCATAGGCAGGTCGAGGTGGTGACGGCGGCGAGCGGCATCCCTGTTTGCGAGAGGATGGCGGGGTTGACGAAGATGATGTACGCCATGGTGATGAACGTCGTCAGGCCGGCCAGTATCTCGGTCCGCCAGGTGGTCTGGTGGGACGCGAAACCGAAGTATCTATTCCAGGCGGGGAAGCATAGGGTGGGCAGACTCGCAGTAGATTTGAAGTATGAGTGGATTCAGTCCAGCATAGCGCGAGAGGTTGCCGATGACCGCAAGCGAAGTAAAGAAAATTCTCGGCCTGGTGCCGCATCCCCGCGAGGGCGGATGTTACATCCGCACCTATGAGTCGGGCGAGTTGTTGGCTGCCGCGTCCTTCGCGGACGGCCGGTACAGCGGCCCGCGTCACACGGCGACGGCGATCTACTATCTGCTGGAGGCGGGAACGTTCAGCGAGATGCATTGTTTGAGGTCCGACGAGATCTTTCACTTCTACGCGGGCGATGCAGTGGAGATGCTGCAACTGCAGGCGGACGGAAGCGGGAGGGTCCTTCGCATCGGCAACCGGCTGGCCGATGGGGAGCGCCCGCAGGTTATGGTTCCGCGAGGCGTGTGGCAGGGCTCACGTCTCGTCCCCGGCGGCGAGTGGGCGCTGCTGGGATGCACGGTCAGCCCCGGCTTCGAGTTTGCCGACTACGAGACGGCGACACGGGAGGAGTTGTGTGCGCGATGGCCCGCGTTTGGGCAGCGCATTCGCGAGCTTACTCGTATTTCATCTTCGACTTGAGCAGGCCGCTCCAGTTGCAATCAAGATGACGGGCAGAGGCTGCGGTGGAGGCGGGGGCGTTGTCTGCGCTGGCGCGGCCGTGTGCCGGCTGCGTCACCGTGACACGAAAGTCGTAGGTTCCTGAAGGGCGCAAAGGCCCTCGCGCCCTCATCTTTTCCATGCTCAATCCGATAGTTGGAACAAAGCTCGCTGAGCCGCGAGGAGTCAACCAACTCCCGTGGACTGTGGGCTTATGCGAAACACCACGGGAGAAGATTATGATCAAGCGAATCAAGCAAGCGGTTATCCGCTTCATGCAGGACGAGTCGGGCCAGGACCTGATCGAATACGCGCTGGTTGCGGGTTTGATCGCACTGGGAGCGGTTGCGGCGATGACCGGGCTCAGCGGGAAGATTGGCAACGCGTTCAACACGGTCGGCAACAACCTCAACAACAACATCTAGGCCGGCTGGAAATGCTCCAGTTGAGGCTGGGGATTGAGGCGAGCGGTGCAACCGCGCGGTTCATCGGGTGGTTTCGCCGCTCTCCTTCACCGCGGGCTAAAGTGCCGGCGCGCCCTGCACCCGCCGATCATACCCAAGGGATGTACTACCGGTGCCACTGATGGAAGCTCTCGAGCGGCAACTCATATTCGCGGGGGCTGCGCTGCTGTGCGCATGCACAGGCTCAGTCCTGGATGTCCGGGGACGCAGAATACCCAACTGCGTAACCGGCACGGCGATTGCGGGCGGTCTGATGCTGCACGGTCTTGCCGAAGGCCGGCACGGGCTGGAGAGCTCAGCGCTGGCCGGATTGATCGCAGGGTCCATATTCCTGCTGTTGTACGTTGCCGGTGGCATGGGCGGGGGCGATGTGAAGCTGATGGCCGCGGTGGGTACGATCGCGGGGCCGTCGCTTACGGGTGTCGTGCTGATTGCGACTGCCATCGCAGGCGGTCTGCTTGCGTTGGGTGTGAGTCTCTATCACGGGCGGGCGCGGGAGACGGTTCAAAACGTCGGCGTTATCCTGCAGCATCATCGGACAGTGGGTCTAACCCCGCACCCGGATCTGAATCTGGCCAACCGCGACGTGCTGCGAATTCCATATGCCCTGGCCATCGCGGCGGGATGCCTGTTCGCCTTCTGCAAGCTGGCGTGGAGTGCGCCATGGTGAGTCCCAAACGCATTCTGCTGGCCTTGCTGCTGGCTCTGGCGGTCTCCGGACTGACCACGTGGCGGGTTTCCAAGAGACTGTCGGCGCCGATCTTGATGCAGAAGACCGTGGACGCCATGTATGTGGCTCCGGCGCGGGCGCTGCAGGCGGGGGAGTTGTTGAACGCCGACAGCATGGAACTGGTTGCATGGCCGGGAACGATTCCCATTGAGGGCGCTTTCTCGCGAACCACCGACATCGTCGGCCGGGAGGTGCTGTTCCCACTGGATAAAGGGCAGCCCATCCTGGACCGCGACCTCTCTGCGCCGGGGTCGGGGACGGGCCTTGCCAGCAAGGATTCCCGATGGCATGCGCGCCGTCGCCTTGCGCTCCGATGAGGTGGTGGGAGTGGCCGGATTTCTCATCCCGGGATCGCGTGTCGATGTGCTGGTGACCTACCACTCTGCGAACTCGCCCGATTTTCTGACAGCGACCGTTCTGCAGAATGTCGTGGTACTTGCGGTAGGCCACCAGATTGAACCCGACCCGGCGGGCAAGACGTCCGATGTTACGGTGGTCACGCTGCTGCTGGCTCCGGAGCAATCGCAGCGCGCGGTTCTGGCCAGTGCGCAGGGCAGCGATCCACTTTGTTCTGCGCAACGGCAAAGACGGCGGCGTAACGGAAGCGGCTCCGGCGGTGCTGTCGGAACTGTCGGGGCGCCCGGTTGTGCCGGGACGAATGGCGCCGGGGACGGCAGCGGCGCGTGCCCCGGCGGAGGCTCAGCGCCACGAGATTGAGACGGTCCTGGGCGGGGGCGAAGGGTTGCCGCCCGGGGCACAGAATGGAGGCGCGGGACAATGACCCTGGCGACACAACGCCGGGCCGGCTCGCGGCAACTCGATGCGGGCAACTGCAGCATGGGCGGGCGTGCGATGCTGTGTCTGCTGATCGCCGGCCTCAGTGGGTTGAGCCGTGGCGCTGCCCAGACCGGAACGCCTCAAGTCGCGCCAACGGCAAGCCTGTGGAATGCAGCGCCGGCACCGCCTGCCCTGCAAGCGGCAGGGGCCGGCGATGTGCTGCACCTGCTCGTCGGCCACTCCTTCGTGCTGGCCTCGGCGGCTCCGCTGCGCCGCGTCTACGTGGGCAACCCGGCCGTGCTGCAGACGTACACGTCGGGCGCGGCCGAGATTGTGCTGACCGCGAAGACTCCCGGGGTGAGCAGCATGGTGCTGTGGGATGAGGCCGGCGGCCATCGCCTCTATACAGTTTTCGCGGATCTCGATCCTGCCACGCTGCAGGACATCGCTGGAGCAGGCATTCCCGGGAGCCTTTCATCCACGCCGAGGCTGGCGAAGGGCAAGATCTTTCTTACCGGATCGGTCGCCACCGACGCGAGATGTCCGATGCAGCCGTCAAGATGGCGTCGCAGTATGCCAAGGAAGTGGTCAACTCCATCCGCATCGATCCGGTGCATGGCAAGCAGGTGCAATTGAAGCTGCGCATCGTGGAGGTGGACCGCACCCGCCTGGAGCAATTGGGGATCAACATCTTTGCCGGGGGGCGGACCGCAGTGGCGACGACGACGGGGCAGTTTTCCAGCACGGCCACCGGCAGTGGCTCCTCGCTGAGCGTCAGCGATCCGCTGAATATCCTGCTCTACAACGCCAAACTGGACGTCGGGCTCACGATCCAGGATCTGGAGCAAAAGCAGATTCTCCAGGTGCTGGCGGAGCCCACGCTGACCACACTCAGCGGTCTGCCCGCGCGTTTCCTGTCGGGAGGCGAGTTTCCGTTTCCCGTGATTCAGCCGGGAGGAGCCGGCAGCGCGGCGTCCGTCACCATCCAGTTCCGGCCCTACGGCGTCAAGGTCGACTTCACGCCTACCGTCAATCCGGACGGCACCATCCGCCTGAAGCTCTCGCCCGAGGTCAGCACGCTGGATTACAGCAACGCCGTCACCATCTCCGGCTATACCATTCCTGCGCTTTCGACGCGCCATGCCGAGACCGAGGTCGAGATCCAGGACGGCCAGAGCTTCGTTGTCTCCGGCCTGCTGGACCACCGCACGACGGAGATCATGAGCAAGGTTCCCGGCATCGGCGAGGTTCCCATTCTCGGCCAACTCTTCCGCTCGAAGAACTTCAACCATTCCGTGGTCGAGCTGGTGATCATCGTTACCGCTTCGGTGGTCGATCCACTGCACTCCAATCCGGTGTCGAATGCCGGAGCCGAAGTTTGTGGTGCCCAATCTTGACTCCGACAGCTTCGATGCCTCCGACCGTGGGGAAATCCCGGTCGAGCGCAGCGCCGCCGGCGTCGCCCTCCAGCGCCAGCCCGCGACCCAGAAACGGGCGTGCCAGCCAATGACCAAGCCGACAACAAAGAGCGCCCGACCCAGGCCATCTTCAGCGTCTGCGCAGACGAGGCGTGTAGTCAATGTGGCCACGGCCGCGGCGTCCAAGCTCTCCGGGCGCGCAGTTTGCCGGAGAGTTTCGCGACTACATTACCGCGGAGAAGCGCCCGCAGTTCTCGCCGGTGCTGAAGAATGCAGCCTCCTGCGTTGCCCTGATCGACTTCGATCGCGACCCTGAGCTGGCGCTGGAGACGACCGACGCGCCTGCACCAGATATTCCTGAACCGAATCTCGATTGTCGGCGTCGGCGCGCAGCTGGATGCAGGCATTCTGCTGCGCGCGGTGCGCAATGGGTGCACCGAGTTCCTGACCAAGCCGGTCGGTCTGCCTGAACTCATTGCCGCGCTCAACCGCTTCCACGCGGTGATGGCCGTCGACCCGGACGCGCCGAGCAGCATCGGCCGCGTGATCGCTTTCTTCGGAGCCAAGGGCGGAGTCGGGACCACCATGCTGGCGGTCCACCTGGCCACCCACCTGGTTCGCCAGCACGGCAAGAAGACGCTGCTGATCGACCACAAGCAGCAACTCGGCCACGTTGCGCTGTACCTGGGACTGAAGGACACGCTGTACCACTTTGACGAGCTGCTGCGCAACGCGGACCGGCTCGACGCCGAGTTGCTGAACGGCTTCGTCATCCGCCACCGGAGCGGCCTGGACGTGATTGCGTCGCCGGAGATGGCCGGCAGGCCCGCACGAGGCCAAGAGCGACGAGCTGGAACGGGTGATGGACTTCCTGCGCCGCGAGTACGACTACGTGCTGATCGATTCGTCGGTCGCATGCCAGGACTTCAAGACTTCCATCATCGACCAGTTCGACGAGATCTACATCGTTTCCACGCCGGACGTGGCCGCGCTGCGCGACCTGGCCCGCCTGGTCGAGAATCTCTCGCTCAGCGAGTCGGCCACGAGCAAGCTGCGCGTGGTGGTCAACCGCTCCACCGCGACCGATTCGATTACCCCCGACCAGATCGAGAAGGCGGTTCGCTTTCCCATCTCCATCGCCGTTCCCAACAACTACTTTGAGTTGCTTCGCGCCATCAACGACGGCGAGCCGATTCCGCCGCAGCGCCGCTCCGACTTCAACCAGGCGCTGGCCCGCTGGGCCAACCGGATCGTTCACGGTATCAGGAGTCATGGAACCGCCAGCGGAAAAGAAGGGGTTGCTGGCCTTCCTGCGTTGAAGGCAGCCGCAGAACATTACCGAAGGATTCGAGGTGCCCGCAATGTCCGAAGTATCGATGTACATGACTCCGCCGGCGCGGCCGGTAGCCACTGCCGAGGTGCGCGCCACGCAGTTCTCGGCGATGCTGCGCGCCACGCGCTGAAGACCTCCGTCCACCACGAACTGATCCGCCGCATGGATCTGGAGAAGCTTGCCGCCATCCAGGCCGACGATATTGGGCGGACGGCAGCGTCTGCTCGCCGTGATTCTGCAACTGATCGGCAGAACAAAACGCTCCGCTCAGCGCGCCTGACCGCGATCGCCTGGCGCACGACATTCTCGACGAGGTCTTCGGCCTGGGCCCGCTGGAGCCGCTGCTGCACGATCCCACGGTGAACGACATCCTGGTGAACACCTACAAGACCGTCTACGTGGAACGGCGGGGCGTGATCGAGAAGACCAACATTGTCTTCAAGGATGAGGCGCATCTGATGCACATCATCGACAAGATCGTCTCCGCGGTGGGACGCCGCATCGATGAGTCTTCGCCGATGGTGGATGCGCGCCTGCTGGACGGATCGCGCGTCAATATCGTCATTCCGCCGCTGGCCGTGGATGGCCCGCTGCTGTCCATCCGCCGCTTCGGCGCGGTCCCGCTGACCGCCGACGACCTGCTGCGCCATCGGGCGCTGACGCCGCAGATGCTGGAGATCCTGCGCAGCGCAGTTCGCGCGCGGCTGAACATTGTGGTCTCCGGCGGCACCGGCTCGGGCAAGACCACGCTGCTGAACGTCCTCTCCGGATTCATCTCCGCCGCCGAGCGCATTGTCACCATCGAGGACTCCGCGGAACTGCAGATCAAGCAGGAGCACGTGGCCCGCCTGGAGTGCCGTCCGCCCAACCTGGAAGGCAAGGGAGCCGTTCGCCAGCGCGAGCTGGTGATCAACGCGCTGCGCATGCGCCCCGACCGCATCATCCTGGGCGAGGTTCGCGGCGAAGAGGCGCTGGACATGCTGCAGGCCATGAACACCGGCCACGACGGGTCCATCACCACGATCCACGCCAACAATCCGCGCGATGCCATCGCCCGCATTGAGACCATGGCCATGATGGGCTCGGTCATCGCTGCCGGAGAAGGCCATCCGCGCGCAGATTGCCTCGGCGGTCGACCTGCATCGTGCAGGTATCGCGCATGAGCGACGGAACCCGCCGCGTGACCCACATCAGCGAGATCACCGGAACCAGCGGAGACGTCGTCAGCATGCAGGACATCTACCTCTTCGAGAAGCTCGGACTGGGACCCAGCGGCAACGTCAAGGGCCGCTTCTACTCCACCGGCATCGTGCCCAAGTTCGGCGAACGCCTGAAGGCCGCCGGAATTCCGCTTGGCCTCAACCTGCTCGACCATTCCGTCGAAGTGTAGAAGAGATGGAAGCGCCAGAGATGAGCCCGCTCGCAGTCACATTCTTCGTCGTGCTGGCGCTCAGCTTCACGCATTCCTGATGATCTCCATGCGCCCAGCGAAGCCGAGCAAGTGCACCGGCAGCGGCTGGTCAGCATTCACGATTCGATTCAGGCCCACGTCGGCGCTGGCGGGGAGCTGAATTGGAGAAGGCGACGCCATGGGGCTACTCCGTCCGCCTTGGCGCCTTGCTGCAGCGCTACCGCGTTCGCGAAGAAGCTGAAGGTGCTGCTGGTCCACGCCAACAGCAACATGAGCGTGGGCGCAGTCGTCTCTCAGCCTGCGCGGGCGCGGGGCTGGGCTGCGGTCTGATCAGCTTACCTGCCTGTTGCAAGATGCCGCTGGTTGCCGGCGCCGCGGCCGTGGCGGGCGCGGCTATTCCGTATGCGTTCTGCTGCGGATGAAACGCAGCCGCCGGCTGAAGGCGTTCAATGCCGCCCTGCCCGATGCCATCGACCTGATGGCCCGCTCGCTGGTCGCCGGCCACTCGATCGGCTCCTCCATCGAGATGATCGCGGAGCAATCGCCGGAGCCGCTCGCCTTTGAGTTCGTCCAGGTCTACCAGCAGCAGAGGCTGGGCCTGCACTTTCGCGACGCGCTGCTGCAGATGGGGTCGCGCATCCCATCGCGCGATCTGCAGTTCCTGATCACCGCGATTCTTGTACAGAAGGAGACGGGTGGCGACCTGACCGAGATTCTGGCCCGCGCCGCGCACGTCATCCGCGACCGCGTCCGCATCGAAGGCGAAGTTCGCACCCGCACGGCCCAGGGGCGGCTGACCGGCTGGATTCTCGGCCTGCTGCCGGTGATCATGCTGGTGCTGATCAATATCGTGAGCCCCGGCTACTCCGACATTCTCTTCCACGATCCGCTGGGGCAGAAGCTGCTCTATGCCGGAGGGGCTTATCATCCTGGTCGGAGCCCTCGTCATTCGCAAGATCGTCAATGTCCAGGTCTAGGCGCTATCGCTATGAATCGTCTCTTTTGCCTC
Source organism: uncultured Acidobacteriaceae bacterium (assembly GCA_963764735.1). Lineage (GTDB taxonomy): Bacteria > Acidobacteriota > Terriglobia > Terriglobales > Acidobacteriaceae > Edaphobacter. The sequence continues at coordinate 134,417 of CAVXTS010000002.1, read as the reverse complement.
AGCCTCGGCAGCACGATCTTTTCCGCCCTCGCGCTGGCTGTCGTGGCTGCTTCTTCACGCGCACCTCGCGCGCCACCATGCAGCGCATCCGCGAAGTCACGTACCGGGGAAGAGCCTATCGGCGGACCAACCCGGTGAGCCAGTGCGAGAAGCCGCAGGTTCTTCGCGGCGGTGCACTGGGTGCGCGCGCGGCTTGGCCTGGCCGACGCCGCGGACCTTCCCGCGCGGCTGGCCAACGCCGGATACAAGGGACACTTTCCCGCCGATGTCTATAACACGGCGCGCATCGTCTGGCCCGGCGCTGGGGCTGATCGCCGGCTCCTTCATCCCGTTCGGCCGCCTCTTCTGGATGATCGCTCTTCCCGGCGGTTGCCTTCATCGCGCCCAACATCGCGCTGACCCGCCTGGTCAAACGCCGCCGCGAAAAGATCCGCAGGAGCATCCCCGACGCGATCGATCTGCTGGTCATCTGTGTCGATGCGGGACTGGGCATCGACCAGGCGCTGCTGCGAGTTGGCCAGGAACTGGGAATCAGCCACCCGCAGATCACCGAAGAGCTGCTGCAGATCAACCGCGAGCAACGCGCCGGCAAAGCCGCGCATCCAGGCCTGGGCGGACATGGCCGAGCGCAGCGAACTGCAGTGACATTGATGCCTTCACCAGCATGCTGATGCAGACGGAACGGTTCGGCACGCCGATCGCGCGCGCGCTCAGCGTCTTTGCCGACACCATCCGGCTCAAGCGGCGTCAGCTGGCCGAGCAGATGGCGGCAAAGACCACCGTCAAGATCATCTTTCCGCTGGTGCTCTTTATCTTCCCCAGCCTGTTCATCGTGCTGCTCGCGCCGGCCGTGCTCAGCATCATGCGCGGCTTGTCGGTGGTTGGCCGGTAGGGTGGCGGCAGCTAGCGAGGCGAGTCGATGAAGCGGCCGGTGATGCCGGCGTAGGCGTCGATCCGGCGGTCGCGCAGGAAAGGCCAGTGCTGGCGGGTGGTCTCGACCAGGGAAGAATCGAGGTCGGCGGTGAGAATCTCTTCGCGGTCGGAGGATGCCTGCGCGAGGATGCGGCCAAAGGGATCGGCAGATGAAGCTGCCGCCCCAGAACTCGAGGCCGGAGGCGGCGGTGTGATCGCCGGGACCGGGAATCTCGGTCAGGGCGCCGTCATTGGCGGTGAGGATGACGTCGCCATGCTCGTGGCCGACGCGGTTGACCGCGCAGACGAAGACGCCGTTGGCGATGGCGTGCGCACGCTGCATGGTTTGCCAGGCAGAGTACTGGGCTTCGCCGAACTCGGCTTTCTCGCTCGGGTGCCAGCCGATGGCGGTGGGGTAGAAGATGGCGTTGGCACCCATCAGCGCGGTTAGGCGAGCGGCCTCCGGATACCACTGGTCCCAGCAGATGAGGGTTCCCACGTTGCCATGGCTGGTGGGAATCGCGCGGAAGCCGAGGTCGCCGGGGGTGAAGTAGAACTTCTCGTAGTAGAGCGGGTCGTCGGGGATGTGCATCTTGCGGTAGATGCCGGCGATATGGTCGGGCGCGGCGCCGGCGGGATCGAGCACTGCGACGGTGTTGTGATAGAGGCCTGGGGCGCGGCGCTCAAAGAGGCTGGCGATGAGAGTGATGTTTTCCTCGCGAACGACCGCAGCGAGACGAGCTGTGCTGGGACCGGGGATGGGCTCGGCCAGGGCGAAGAGCGCGTGGTCCTCGCGCTGGCAGAAGTACTGAGAGCGGAAGAGTTCAGGCAGGCAAACGATCTGCGCGCCGGCGCGGGCCGCCTCGCGGACCAGATCGGCGGCGTGGTCGAGGTTCTGCGCGATGGAGGGCGCGCAGGACATCTGGATGAGGGCTACGCGGGTGGCTGGCGCTGACATTTCCGTTTGACTCCCGATGCAAGAGAAAAGCGCCGGCGAATGCCAGCGCCTCCCTTATTGTTTCAGGTTCAGATTACTTGTCGTCGAAGAGGAGGATGGCTCCGGCGATGGTAGTGGTCCAGCGGCCGTTCTTGTCGCCGACGGCGGACTGAGTGACGTTGGAGGTGCGAACGATCTTGTTGGAGATGCGATAAATCTCCTTCTTCTCGTCCCAGCTTTTGTCGGGGTCGAAGTCGACATCGAGGGTGGTGGCGAGCATCTCGGCGGCCAGTTCCTCAGCATAGTCGCCGGCCTGGTCCTCGGTTTCGCCGAAGCTGTGGTGCTCGGAGAGATAGCCGTAGGTATTGCGGTCGGTCGGGATGGCCACGCCGATGGAGGAAACGACCAGACGGTGCGCCTCGCGCGTGGAATTCTCCGCGATGACGGCGAAGACGACTTCGCCCGGGTTCAGGTACTTGAGACCTTCTTTTCTCCCGATCAGTTTGCATTGCGGCGGAAAGATGGAGGAAACGCGGACGAGGTTCTGTGCGGCGATACCAGCATCGCGGAGAGCCAGCTCGAAGGAGGTGAGACGTTCTTTGTGTTTGCCCACGCCCTTGGTGAAAAAAAGGCGCGTGGGAACCATGTTCATGCCCAATTTGAAAGACCCTCCAGGGGAAAGCGAGATGCGGTGGCCGGCGTTGTCCTGTTCGGGCGCCGAGCGATGGAACCTTGTCAAACTTATCACAATGCTGCGCGCGTGTGGTTACAAATGGGCCCGCTGATTTGCTCCATTCCGTTGCGGAGTTTTCGTGGGCTTGTCGGGGCCGCGTTTGCTGCGAGAAGTACCCGCAGACTTGCTGCGAAAAAGGGCAAATTTGCAGGCAAACCAGCGGGTCAAGCCCGAAGCCGGGCGAAAATCTGTTATTTTTGTGACGACACCCGGTGGCTGTTTTCCGGCTTCCCGAACTCAACCTGCTTGATTTCGGCCTCCCAGCCGCAGACGTCACGTCGATCAAAAATTTCCCAACTGTAGAAGGAGCGTCATGTCGAGTGAATATCGTGATTTTCTGGAACTCTCGTATGCGGAGTTGGAAGACCTTAACCTGAAGGCAAAGGAGCAGCGGCAGAAGCGCGTGGCGCCGGAGGTCATCCGCGAAGAGCGGCTGAAATACCTTGCCGGCGAGCCCCGCATTAAGGCCGTCACCGTCATGTTCAGCGACCTGGAAGGCCGGCTGCACATGCTCGATTACGACAAGAAGTTCATCGTGAAGAGCTGGGACAACCTGACCTTCGATGGCTCGTCGATCCGCGGCTTTACCGCGCAGAAGGAGAGCGATCTTCGCCTGGGAATCGATTGGGCGGCGTTCTACTGGGTTCCGGCGGACGTGTTCGGGCCGGGCAAGGTGCTGGTCTTCGGCGACGTCATCGACAAGAATGGCGGAACCTACTCGGCCGACATTCGCGGCGTGCTAAAGCAGTTCTCCAAGGAGATGTTCGACAAGCACGGCTATACGCTGAATGCGGCGAACGAAATTGAAGGCTTTCTGTTCGACGGCATCGATGCGGAGCGCAAATACCACGAGACGGCGTCATTCGAGTATGTGAATACCGGCGGCTACTACCACTCGCTGCCGGGCGATCCACTTCGCGAGTTCATCGATGCAACCGCGGAAGTACAGCGGGCGATGGGATTCCAGAACGAGAAGGACCATCCCGAGGTTGCGCCCTCCCAGTTCGAGATCAATTACGGGTACGGCGAGGTGGTGGCCGCGGCAGACCAGATTCAACTCTACAAACTGATCTGCAGAACCGTGGCAACCCAGATGGGCATGACGGCAAGCTTCCTGCCGAAGCCGCTGGTGGGCGTAAACGGAAGCGGCATGCATACCAACGTGTCGGTCTCAAAGGGCGCGAAGAACCTGTTCTGGGATCCCAAAGGCGAGGAGAAGATCTCGCGGCTGGCCTGGCAGTTTGTGGACCGCATTTTGACCCACGGACTGGATATCTGCCTGCTGATGAATTCCAGCGTCAACGCGTATCGCCGGCTGGATCCGCACTTTGAGGCGCCGAACCAGCTGAACGCTTCCGCGGTCAATCGCGGGGCGATGGTGCGGATTCCAATCGGCAACGAAAAGTCCGCGCGTACCGAGGTGCGGGCGGTAGCGCCGGATGCGAATCCCTACCTGGTGCTGTATGGAATCTTCAAGTCCGGCCTGGAAGGCGATACCTCGAAGGTCAAGAACCTGCGCTCGGCGCAGCGCTTCCTGCCGGACAATATCTACACGGCGATCGATGACTTCCGGAACTCAGCATGGACGACCAAGCTGCTGGGGGCGGATGTGAAGGAGCGCTACGCGGAGCTGAAGCAAGCTTCGGCCGACCGTTGCCCACGGCTGTTGGGGACGATCGTGAAGCCAGCGGAGGTGCAGTTTCATCACGAGATTTACAACCAGCTGCTATGGAACCGGTTCTAGGGCAGAGAAACCAGATTCGACGGAGGCCGGCGGAGGATCGCCGGCCTTTTTCGTTGGGCGCATTTCTTTGCGATTGACAGTAAGGGCGGCTTGCCGCATTCTTCTCCCGTTCGGAGATAGGGGAAAACGATGGAAGCTGAACCGCGCGAACGTCTGCTGGTACCGGCTGCGATTCTTGGGGGTTGCCTGCTGGTCGGTCTGGTCGCGGGTGGATGGGTGCTGGGTGCGCAGATCAAGGCAATCAAGCTGGCCGACCGCTACGTGACCGTGAAGGGGCTGGTGGAGCGAACGGTGAAGTCCGACATGGCGATCTGGCCGGTAACATTCAAGGAGGCTGGCAATGACCTGCCGACGGTCTTCGCCAAGAGCGAGCAGGACAAGCAGACGGTCCTGAAATTCTTTGCCGCGCAGGGCGTAACGCAGCCGGAGATTTCGGTAGGGCAGATCCAGGTAACAGATAAGCTGGCGAATGAGTACGGAGGAAATAACAACGGGCCGCGGTACATCGTGCAACAGACGGTAACGGTGTCTTCGACCGACGTGGACAAGATTGCGGCGGCGGGACAAAAGACTGCGGACCTGGTGCAGGCTGGGATTGTCGTCGGGGGTGGGTTTGGGCAGGGAATCAAGTATGTCTTCAACGGGCTGAATGCGCTGAAGCCAGACATGATTACGGAGGCTACGCGGAATGCACGGGCGTCCGCGGACCGGTTTGCGGCGGACTCGGGCAGCCAGGTTGGTTCGATTCGGTCGGCGAATCAGGGAGTGTTTTCGATCTCCGCGGCGGATGCCGGGAGCGCAACGGCGGCAACCGGAGACGACGATTCGCAGCAAGCCGGAGATGCACAGGCGGACGCAAGCATCATGAAGAAGGTGCGAGTGGTCGCGACCGTGGATTACTACCTGGTGCGGTAAGCGGGATAGACGCCCGATAATCGCATCTATGGGGCCGCTTCGTTGCCATGCGTCTTGGGCGGGTGGTAGCCTTCGAATGCTGGCATATTTCGGCTACCCTCTGGAGCGACCCACCTACATGCAGACGAGTTATAACGGAATTCCCGTCCCGGCGAACGGCAAACCCATTGAGTATGCAAACGGCAAGTACACAGTTCCCGATCATCCGATCATTCCTTTCATCGAGGGCGATGGCACGGGGCGCGACATCTGGAAGGCCTCGCGGCGGGTTTTCGATGCGGCGGTGGAAAAGGCTTACGGCGGCAAGCGCAAGGTGGAGTGGTACGAGGTGCTGGCCGGCGAGAAGGCGTATCGCCAGACGCAGAATTGGCTGCCGGACGACACGGTGAAGGCGACGATGGACTTTCGCGTGTCGATCAAAGGGCCGCTGACGACACCGGTTGGCGGCGGAATTCGCAGCCTGAATGTGGCGCTGCGCCAGTTGATGGACCTCTACCAGTGCATCCGGCCGGTGAAGTACTACGCGGGCGTGCCCAGCCCGGTGAAGCATCCGGAGCAGCTGGACGTGGTGATCTTCCGCGAGAACACGGAGGACATCTATGCCGGCATCGAGTTCCGCGAAGGCACACCGGAGGCGGCGAAGTTCATCGCGTTTGTCAACGACGACATGCTGAAGGGGACGAAGAAGAAGATCCGGCTGGACTCCGGCGTCGGGCGTCAAGCCGATCTCGATCACGGGGTCGAAGCGGCTGGTGCGCGCGGCGATCGCAGTTTGCGCTGAATCACAAGCGCAAGACGGTGACGCTGGTGCACAAGGGCAACATCCAGAAGTTCACCGAGGGGGCCTTCCGCGAATGGGGTTACGAGGTCGCCGACGCAGGAGTTCCGCGAGCAGACCGTGACCGAGCGGGAGAGCTGGATCCTGGGCAATCTGGAGGCTAATCCGAAGCTGACTGCGGAGGAGAATGCGGCGCTGATCGAACCGGGAATCGAGTTTGCGTCGAAGGAGTTTGCTGCCGGGGTGGTTGCCGAGGTGAAATCGGTGCTGGCGTCGATTGGCGACGTCGCACGGAGCGGGGAAGTGGAAGTCGAAGATCCTGATCAACGACCGCATCGCCGACTCGATCTTCCAGCAGATCATTCTGCGGCCTGCGGACTATAGCGTGCTGGCTACGACTAACCTGAACGGCGATTACATTTCCGATGCGGCGGCGGCGCAGGTGGGCGGGCTGGGAATCGCGCCGGGCGGGAACGTTGGCGACGGCTATGCGGTGTTCGAGGCGACGCACGGAACGGCTCCGAAGTATGCGGACAAGGACGTGATCAATCCCGGGTCGGTGATGCTTTCGGGCGTGATGCTGTTCGACTTCATCGGCTGGAACGAGGCCGCGCGGCTGATTGAGAGCTCGATGGAGAAGACGATTGCGCAGAAGTATGTGACCTACGACTTCGAGCGCGGAATGCAGGGCGCGACCAAGGCGAAGACCAGCGAGTTTGCGACGCGCATGATCGAGAACATGTGAGTGCTGGCCGCACGGGCGGACGCGCCTTCGGCGCAAATGCATGGACGGCGAGCTTGGACAATGAAGCGGTAAACGAAGGGAAGACAAGATGCGGAAGAAAGTAACGATTGTTGGTGCAGGAAATGTGGGCGCGACGGCAGCGCACTGGATTGCAGCGAAGGAGCTTGCCGATGTGGTGCTGATCGACGTGATCGAAGGCGTGCCGCAGGGCAAGGCTCTCGATCTGCTGGAGGCGATGCCGATTGAGAAGCGCGATGTCTCGGTGGTCGGCACCAACGACTATGCGGATACCGCGAACTCGGACATCGTGGTGATCACGGCGGGCATTGCGCGCAAGCCGGGAATGAGCCGCGACGATCTGCTGAACACGAACTTCAAGATCATGTCGCGACGTGGTGGACAAGGCGGTTGCGGCTTCGCCGAACTGCATCCTGATCATCGTGGCGAATCCGCTGGACGCGATGGCGCAGACGGCGTACAAGAAGGCCGGCTTCCCGCGCGAGCGCGTGATCGGCATGGCCGGTGTGCTGGATTCGGCGCGCTTCCGGACGTTCATTGCGGAAGAGCTGAATGTGTCGGTTGAGAATGTAACCGCTTTTGTTCTCGGCGGACATGGCGACACGATGGTTCCGCTTTCGCGCTACTCGACGGTTGCCGGAATTCCGATTACCGAGCTGATTGAACCGGCGCGGTTGAAGGAGCTGGAGATCGCGGACCGCGAACGGTGGAGCTGAAATTGTCAAGCATCTGAAGACTGGCTCGGCGTATTACGCGCCTTCGGCGGCGACGGTGGAGATGGTCGAGGCGATTCTGAAGGACAAGAAGAAGATCCTTCCTTGCGCTGCTTACCTTGAAGGCGAGTACGGAATCTCCGGACTCTATGTCGGCGTGCCGTGCAAGCTCGGCGCCAAGGGCCTGGAGCAGATCATCGAGATCAAGCTGACGGCTGAGGAGCAGGCTGCGCTGAACAAGTCGGCGGATGCGGTGAAGGAACTTTGCACCGTGATCGGGATGGCCTAAGGGCGGTTGCTAGTTGCTAGTTGATGGTTGATAGTTGAAAAGCAAGTGCGAAGGCCCGCTCGATTTGAGCGGGCCTTCTGCTGCTTGTCACGCGACGCGATCGATGGTGACGGACTCTAGGACTACCGGGGTTTTGGGGCGGTCCTGGGAGGCGGTGGGGACTTTGCAGATTTTTTCCACGATGTCGTAGCCTTCGACGACTTCGCCGAAGATGGTGTGCTTGCCGGTGAGCCAGCCGGTGTCGGCGACGGTGATGAAGAACTGGCTGCCGTTGGTGTTGGGGCCGGCGTTGGCCATGGCGAGCTTGCCGGGCTTCTGGAAGCCGTGGGGCGAGCCTTTGGTCTCGTCGGCGAACTTGTAGCCGGGGCCGCCCATGCCGGTGCCTTCGGGGTCGCCGCCCTGGATCATGAAGTTGGGGATGACGCGGTGGAAGATGGTGCCGTCGTAGAGCTTGGCGCCCTTCTTGGAGCGGCTGTTCCACTCCTTGGTGCCTTCGGCGAGGCCGATGAAGTTGGCGACGGTCTGGGGGGCGTCCTTCTCGAACAGCTCGACGACGATGGTGCCTTGGGTGGTCTTGAAGGTGGCGTAGGTTCCGGGCTTGGTTGGCATAGGGCTCCAGTGGATAGTTGCTGGTTGTTAGTTGGTAGTTGAAGGACAGAGATGTAAGGCGTGGACGCGGGCTGCTGCCGGCGCGGGTGGTGGACTGGGATCGGGCGGCATGGGCTGGCCTTCGCGAACGATGGTGATGCGGTGGATGACGACCGGGGTGAGCGGTTTGTCGTTGCTGTTGCGCTCGACGCGGGCGATGGACGCGACCAGCAGGACGGAGTGGGCGTCGCACTGGCCGAAGATGGTGTATTTGCCATTGAGCTCGGCGACGGCGTCCTCGGTGATGAAGAACTGCGAGCCGTTGGTGTTGGGGCCGGAGTTGGCGTAGGCCAGGCGGCCGGGAACGGTGAAGTTGAGCGCCGGGTCGATCTCGTCGGGGATGTAGTAGCCGGGGTCGCCGGTGCCGTCGCCGACGGGATCGCCGCCCTGGACCATGAAGCCGGGAATGACGCGATGGAAGGTGAGGCCGTCGTAGAAGCGCTTGCCGTGCTGCTTGGTCGCGCCCTGGTCGGTGCTCCAGTCCTTGGTGCCCTCGGCGAGGCCGATGAAGTTGGCGACGGCGTTGGGGGCCTGCTTGTCGAAGGTTTTGCAGGTGAGCCGGCCCATGGAGGTGTCGATGACGATGGTGGGGCCGGTGGGAACGGGTTCAGGTTGCGCGACGGCGGTGGCGGAAGGGGCGTCGGGGAGATCGGCGGGCGAGGTCGTCTGGGCGAAGGCAGGAATGGGTGCGAGGGCGACGGCGAGCGAGAGCAAACGGGCGAGGGCCGAGCAAACGCGATATGGCTTCTGGACTGGACGATTTAGAAATGGCACAGGGGACAGGGTATTCCAGAAGCGATTCAGCGGCAACATTTTGAATGGCCGGGTGTTGAATAGCCCCCCACCCCCCCACCCCCCGGGTTCCCGGATCGTGGTCCTAAATTCCTCAGGGGATGAGAGTTCGGTCTGGATCGGGTCCGGCGTCAGGTCCGGATAAATCCGGCGGATATCCCACGCGCCGGAGGAGCAGGTTGCACATGCTATTTCGAGGATTGTGATTGGCGACGGCATAAGGAAGCTCCCGGATGGGTTCGTGATGCGTTAAACAGGAAAGCCGGCGCAGACGCCGGTTTCTTCATTAATTCAACTACCTTAATGGTAGCAACTTGAGCAAAACTCAACTGTACTTTTGCGAAAGTTTTGATGTGGTTTGCTTTGTGGATTGAGGACTGGTTTTGCACCGGTGGGGGCCCTTGACGAAAAAGCGAGCGCTTTTTGGGAGCAGGAGACGGTGAGGGTCCCTTGTTTTGCAGGGGCTGCACCGTGTTTGTTCCGGCTATCAGCAAGGAGCTGTCATTCCGGGTTTATGGATAGGATCGCACGGGATGAGGGCGGGAACATTTGTCTTGTTTCCGGGCGCGGTGCAACGTATAAGGGTGGGGACTCCAAAAGGGTGCTGGTTTGATTGCAAACTCCCCGCCTGGCCCAACTCTGCCAGCCGCGGGAGTGGGACTCCGATGAGCGTTTCTGGACGAATGGCGAGGGATCACCCGGGGATGGATCCTGGCATGGGCGTGACAGAATATCCCGCCAATCTTTCCAGGCTGCGCTGGATGGTTGGCGCGGTTCTCCTGTTCGGCCTGGTCCAGGCTGCGTTCGCCAAGCCTGACAGCGTTCCGGACTGGGTTCGCGCGGCGGCCGGTCAGCCCCTTCCTACGTATTCCGCCGAAACCAAAGCGGTGGTGCTGCTGAAAGACATTACTTATACGGTTGCGCCCGGCGGCGGCGCCGTGGAGCACGTGCGTCGCGTGGTGAAGATCCTGCGGCCGCAGGGACGCGGGGAATCTGTCGTGCGCATCGGGTTCGATAAGGACACCAAGATCCTGTCGATGAACGTGTGGAGCATTGGGCCGGACGGGCACGAGTACGCGATGAAGGACAAGGATATGTCCGAGGAGGCGGCTGAAAGTGAGTACGTTCTCTTTCAGGACGACAAGGAGCGGGTGGCCCATGCTCCGGGCGGCGACCCGGGCGCTGTGATTGCGTACGAATATGAGCAACGGGTGCGGCCCTACCTGACCGAGAAGACCTGGTTTTTCCAGGGCACAATGCCGTACGTGAGCGAGAGCTTCACCCTTGAACTTCCGGCTGGATACACCTACGGGACAGTGTGGGCGCACCATGCGCCGCTCGAGGGAGCCGACCTGGAAAACCGGCACTGGCGCTGGGAGATGAAAGATGTTCCAGGCATCGATCTTGCGCGGGTGCCGCTGGCCCCCTCGTCGGAGACGCTGGCCGCCCGCATGACGGTCCACTATGCCGGACCGGGTCTCGGTTTCGCTACCGATGGCACATGGAAAAGTATTGGCGAGTGGTACGCCCAACTCTCGAAAGATCGACTGGTGGCGAGTCCTGAGATTGCCGCCAAGGCCCAGGAGTTGACCGCGGGGAAGACCGATTTCTTTGACAAGACCGAAGCCATCGCCGAGTTTCTGCAGCGGGAATTGCGCTACGTTGCCATTGAGGTAGGCGTCGGCGGTATACAGCCGCACGCCGCGGCGGATGTCTTCCGCAACCGATACGGGGATTGCAAGGACAAGGCTACCCTGCTGTCCGCGATGCTTTCCACGGTTGGCGTTCACTCCGCGCTGATGCTGGTGGATACGGATGGCTTTATTGACCCGGATGCGCCGGCTGCCGAAGGCGACCACATGATCGCTGCGATCCAGATCCCGGAAGGGTATAACTCGCCGCGCCTGCATTCGGTGGTGACGGCCAAATCCGGACGCCGGTATCTCATTTTCGATCCAACTGCAGAGAAGACACCGTTTGGCCAGTTGGAGCACGAACTTCAAGGCAGCTATGGCGTCCTGATGGAGGATGCGGAGAGCCAGGTAATCCAATTGCCGGTGCTGGACCCAAAGCTGAACACGATGCGCCATAGCGGGACCTTTCAGCTGGAGGCGGACGGCGCGCTGAAAGGGATTGTCACGGAGAAGAGTTTTGGCGACCTCTCAGAGGATCTGCGAGAGATGTACTCCTCAGGCGATGAGAAGGAGCGGCGCGAGTATCTGGATCGTGTGTTGGCGCGCGATTTCACTGCCTTCAGCGTGTCCGATGTGAAGGCTGAAAACATAGGCTCACTCAATCAGGATTTCAGCTTGTCGTACACGCTCAGCGCCGACCGGTATGCCCGAGCCATGGGGCCGTTACTTATGGTTCGGCCACGGGTGCTCGGCGTGTTGAGCCTGGCGGACTTTTCCCAGGACACGGAACATGAGAAGCGCATGGTTCCGATCGACCTGGGCCAGACGGGGCAGGTGACGGACGACTATACGATTGAGCTTCCCGAAGGCTACGTTGTCGACGAATTGCCGAACCCGGCAAGACTTGATCTCGGGTTTGCCGCGTACCAGAGCGCCGTGGTAACAGATGGCAGGACCTTGCATTACACGCGCACGTTCGTCGTCCGCGAGGTGACACTGCCGGCGGACAGGTATGCGGACGTGCGCAAGCTGGCCAGTGCAATTGCGGCGGACGAAGCGAGCCTCGCTGTCTTGAGGAAACCTTGAACGCACTATCAATGACCTAGCTCAGAGTTGTTTTAGGGGAACGAAAACCATGAACCGCACGATCCACCTGATCCTTGGATGTTGCCTCACTCTTGTCTGCCTGCTCACTCTTTCGTCCACGGCTCGGGGCCAGTGGACCGCGCCGACGCCCGAGGAGTTGAAGATGACCTCGCAGCCGGAGGCCCCCGGCGCTCCGGCCGTCTATCTCTTCAAGGAAGAGATTACGAACGACAGCATGCACGACTGGAGTAAGTATGTCCGCTTGAAGGTGCTTACCGAGCGGGGCAAAGAGTATGCCAATGTCGAGCTTCGGCAATATCAGGAGGAGGAGGAAAACGGTATAGGAGGGTATACCGTCGGCGACATACAAGGGAGGACCATCCATCCCGACGGTACCATTATTCCTTTTACAGGCAAGCCATTTGAAAAGGTCATTGAAAAGTCGCAGGGCTATAAGGAAGCGGCGAAGGTATTCACACTGCCCGACGTCGAAGTTGGCAGCATCATCGAGTACCGCTATCACCTGCGATACGACGATCACCACTACCTGGCACCTCAATGGATGGTCCAGTCCGAGCTTTACACGCGCAAGGCGCACTACCTTTGGCGGCCAACCAGCGAGCCGTTGATTTCGCACGGTGAACACGGCGAACAACTGACCAGCGCGATCGCCTGGGATCCGATTCTGCCGATTGGGACCACGATCAAGCAGACGCGGATGGCACCTTCGGGCGCTGACTCAGACGGACAAATCGTCCTCGAGTTGAATGTCCAGGGCGTTCCGCCCGTTCCCGACGAGGAGTACATGCCGCCGATCCGAAGCCTGAGCTATCGGGTGATGTTCTACTACACGCCGTATCGCACGATTGAGGAGTACTGGAAGTCCGAGGGTAAGGGTTGGGCGAAGACGACCGACAAATTCGTCGGCCCCAACGGAAAATTGGCTGCGGCGGTGCACGATCTGATTGCGCCTACAGACACCCAGGACCAGAAGCTGCGAAAGCTGTACGCGGCTGTGATGCAACTGGACAATACCGCGTTTGACCGCGACCGCAGCGCCCAGGAGGACAAGGCGCGGGGATTGAATCCGCCCAAAGACACGGGTGACATCTGGGAGCGGAAACGCGGTACGGACGATCAGATGGCCGAGCTGTTTGTCGCCATGGCCCGGGCTGCCGGCATGAAGGCGTACGTCATGATCGTCACCAGCCGCGACAGCAGCCTTTTCAACCAGGAATATGCGAGCTTCTCGCAATTCGATGATGAAATCGCCATCGTCAACGTGGATGGCAAGGACCAGTTCTTCGACCCCGGCCAACGCTTCTGCCCGTATGGCCACCTGGCATGGAAACATGCGATGGTGCAGGGACTGCGCCAGACGGATGGCGGCGCCGCGGTGAGTGGCACTCCGGGTGAATCCTACAAGGACTCGCGCATGGCGCGGGTGGCCGATCTGACCATAGACGAGCATGGCGGAGCGACCGGTACGGTCGAAATGACCTGGACCGGCGCGCCCGCCTTGAAGTGGCGTCAGGCGCATCTGCGCGGGGACGACACCAGCTTTAGCCGCGACCTGCGGGTCGCGGTCGAACACCTGATGCCCAATGGGATGGAGGTTAAGGTTGCCCTGATCAAGAATCTCGACAACTATGAACAGCCACTGAGCGTAACCTTCAACGTGAAGGGGCAGATCGGCTCGTCTACGGGGAAGCGGCTGATTGTTCCTGCCGATATTTTTGAGGTCAACGCGACCCCAGCCTTCCCGCACGAGAAACGGGATATCGCCGTCTACTTCGACTACCCTGCGGCCACGCAGGACGCGGAGCGGATTACCTTCCCCACTACGTTCAGCGTTGCATCACAACCGGCCGCGGTAAATATGCCCTTGGGGCAGACGGCTGTTTACAGCATGAATTCGAAGACGACACCCAACAGCGTGACCGTATACCGGAACCTTGCGCGCGGGGAAATTATTTACGTGGCGGCACAATACCCGGAGCTGCGAGCTTTTTACAACAAGTTTGAGACCAAGGATCAGGAGCCCATTGTCCTGACGGCTGCAGGGCCGCCTCCCACGGGCAATTAGGCGGCGGGTACGAGCGGCGGCGGGCATACTTTGACTGTCGCGATTCTGCCGGCTTTCGCCGGCGGGCCGGGGAATCGGGGTGGGGGAAAAGTTGCCTGGTCGCGCAACTGGGAGCGCCTTTGGGGGTTCTCACAGGCTGAAGCGCTGGCCCCGCTGGCGAATGGCATGCGCCGCGGATTATGCTAGGGAGCGTGCGGATTTTGGCGTGCGGAGGTCGGTTTTCGATGCGAGTTGCGAACGGATTGGATCGGGCGGGAAGGGGAATTTCGCCGTGGCGATCGGTTTGGCGTGCTCCGAATGGCCGGCGGGTGAGCTCAACCATGGAATTGATGAAGGCTGCGACCGTGTGTGTGCTGTGCGTACTGATGGTGGACCAGCCGCTGCTGGCCGCGGGCGTGGTGAAACGCGGTCCGACCGCCGGTGTGCCTTCGACGAAGGCTGAGAGCCGCGTGCTGCATGCACTGAACCGGCTGACCTTTGGGCCGCGCCCGGGGGATGTGGCGGCAGTGGAAGCGATGGGGCTGGATACCTGGTTCGACCTGCAATTGAACCCGGCGAAGATTGACGATACGGCGCTGAATGCGCGGCTGGCGCAGTTTCCGGCGATGCAATTGCCGCAGCAGGAGTTGATGGCGCGGTACCCGGACCAGCAGGTGATCAAGCAGATGGTGCTGCGGGACGGGTATCTGCCGACCGAGCCGACGGAACGCGCGATCTATGCCGATGAGATGGAGTTTTACCGGCTGCAACAGGCGAGGCAGGCCGCGAAGCAGACGCCGACGGCCGCCGGAGGCGCGCAGGGCCAAATGGCGGGCGAGGCAGGATCCGGCAATGCCATGGCGTCGGCAACGCCGGCGCCGGCGCCGATTGAGCGACGGGCCCCGCAGGCAGCGGCCAATGCGGCGAACACGGAGAGTGGCGGGGACATGACGGCTCCGGAGCTGGAGGCGATGGCCAATGGGACGGCAGATGGCGCGGGCGGCCAGGCAACAGCGGCCGTGGCGAAAGAGGAGATGTCCGATATGGGACAGGCGCCGGCCGTGCATGTGGAGAAACTCTACAAAGACCTGGAAGCAGTGAAGATCCTCAACCTGCCTGCGGATGAACGGATGCGCAAGGTGATCGGGATGGCGCCCGGCGGAATTTGTGGCGTTTCGCCAAAGTCTGAGTGCGGCGGAAGTGGCGCAGTTCGGGCAGGGGCTGAGCCCGCAGCAGCGGGAGATTTTTGCCGCGATGCAGAACTCGACGCGGATGGTTGGAATCGAGGAGATGCAGACGCGGCTGATTCGGGATATCTACAGCGAGCGGCAGCTGGAAGCGGTGATGACCGACTTCTGGCTGAACCACTTCAACGTGTACGTGCGGAAGAACCAGAACGAGCCCTATTTGATCCCGTCGTATGAGCGGGACGTGATTCGGCCGCATGCGCTGGGCAAGTTTGAAGATCTGCTGGTGGCGACGGCGAAGAGCCCGGCGATGCTGATGTACCTGGACAACTGGCAGAGCATCGGGCCGGATTCGCAGGCGGCGAAAAATGCCGGGCGGTTCGCGGGGATGCAGCGGCCTGGTCTGGCGCGGGGCCCATTTGGTGGACGGCCTCCGCTGGCACAGAATCCGCAGGCGAATCAGCAGGCGCGGGCGGCGCTGAAGGACCGCGGGCTGAATGAGAACTATGGGCGCGAGTTGATGGAGTTGCACACGCTGGGCGTGAATGGCGGCTATACCCAGAAGGACGTGACCGAGGTTGCGAAGGTCTTTACGGGGTGGACGATCGATCAGCCATTTCGCGGCGGGACGTTCCAGTTCGACGAGCGGCGGCACGAGCCCGGATCGAAGACGGTGCTGGGGCAGACGATCAAAGAGAACGGCATGAACGAAGGGCTGGAGGTGCTGCACATGCTGGCGACCAGCCCGGCTACTGCGAACTTTATTTCGACCAAGCTGGCGGTGCGGTTTGTCAGCGACGATCCTCCGCCAGCGCTGGTGGACCGGATGGCGCAGTCGTTCCTGGCAAGCGATGGCGACATCAAGACGGTGCTGCGGACGATGTTTGAGTCGCCGGAGTTCTGGGCGCCGGCGGCACAACGGGCCAAGGTAAAGACGCCGCTGGAGTTTGTGGTGTCGGCGGTGCGGGCGAGCGGCGCGACCGTGAATAACGCGCTGGCGCCTGGTGCAGGCGCTGGACCGGCTGGGGATGCCGCTGTATGGGATGCAGACGCCCAATGGCTACTGCTGGATGAGCGAGCCATGGGTGAGCACGGGCGAGCTGGTGACCCGGATGAACTTTGCCCTGGTGCTGAGCGGAGACAAGCTGCCGGGAGTGCGCACGGATTGGAGCCGGTTGCTGGGTGGACGGAAAGCGACGGGCGAGACGCTGGAAACCGCCGAGTCGCAGCCTGCGGACGTCGATCCTGAGGTAGCGGCGAAGGAACGGAAGCTGGAGCAGATTCTGCTGGGGCAGCCGCTGAGCGAGAAGACGCGGGCAGCGGTGCTGGCGCACTCGAGCGATTCGGCAGTGGCGATCCAGGCGGCCAGGGATTTCCAGGGCGGCGGGGCCCGGGCTGGAGGGATTCTGGGCGCAGGACCACTGGCGGCAGAGGTTCCCTTGCCTGGGCTGGGAGGAGCGGGGCGGGCGAATGCTCCGGAGGACCGGGAGGCGGCGGTGATGGCCGGATTGCTGCTGGGGTCGCCTGAGTTCCAGAGGCGGTAAAGTAGGGAACAGGCAACAGGGAACAGGAGTCGGCACGGATTCTGGCGTGAACGGCACCACCTTTGGGGGATGGCGGGCAACTTTGTTGCTGGTGTGGAGTTTGAAAATACACGCGGTGGTACGGCCGCGCTAATTGGAACTGCAAACGTTGAATTCCGATCGACAGGAGCAGCGACATGGCAAGCAGAGGGTGGAATACGGCGGACCATAGCGACTGGGGCTGCGACATATGCGGACGGGACGCGGCCAAGCGCGGCGTGACCCGGCGCGGATTTATGAAGGGCGGCGCGCTGGCGCTGATTGGGACTTCTGCGATTCCTGCGTTCCTGTCGCGCAGCGTGCTGGCCGAGGTGACGACCGCGGCGGCGAATAAGAAGAAGCTGGTGGTGCTGTTCCAGCGCGGCGCGGTGGACGGGCTGAACGTGGTGGTGCCCTATCACGAGAAGAACTACTACGCGATGCGGCCGTACGATCGCGATCAAGCCGAATGAAGTGATCGACCTGGATGGGTACTTCGGGCTGCATCCGCAGATGGCGGCGTTCAAGCCGCTGTACGACCAGGGGCATCTGGCGATTGTCCATGCGGCCGGGTCGCCGGACCCGTCGCGGTCGCACTTCGACGCGCAGGACTACATGGAGAGCGGCACGCCGGGTGTGAAGGTGACGGAGGATGGCTGGCTGAACCGGGCGCTCGCAGTTGAGGCGCTGGCGGGCAAGCCCTCAGCGTTCCGTGCGGTGGCGCTGGGGACGCAGGTGCCGCGGACGCTGCAGGGCAAGGTTCCGGCGATCGCGCTGAACAATCTGGCGGATTTCTCGGTGGGCGGCAAAGGGCCGCAGATGTCGCCGATCTCGAACGCGTTCCAGGCGATGTACGACGAGAGTACGGACTCGGTGCTGCAGGGGACGGGGCAGGAGACGTTTGAGGCGGTGAAGATGCTGAAGGCGGCCGATCCGGCGAAGTATCAGCCGGCGGCGGGAGTGGTTTATCCGAATACTGCCGTTTGGCAATAGCATGAAGCAGATAGCGCAATTAATGAAAGCAAACCTTGGAGTTGAGGCGGCGTTCTCCGACATTGGCGGATGGGACACGCACCAGAACCAGGGCGGGGCCAATGGGCAGCTGGCGAACCGGCTGACGGAGTTTTCCAACTCCATTGCGGCGTTCTGGATGGATATGGGGACGGACGCGGAAAACGTGACGCTGGTGACGATGTCGGAGTTTGGGCGGACGGCGCGGCAGAATGGGACCGGCGGCACCGACCATGGCCACGCGAACGTGATGTTCGTGCTGGGCGGCACGGTGAAGGGCGGAAAGGTTTACGGGAAGTGGCCGGGGATTGAGAACGAGCAGCTGAACGAGGGCCGCGACCTGGCTGTGACCACCGACTTCCGCAACGTGCTGGGCGAGGCGGCGTACAAGACGCTGGGGTCGCGGAACCTTGAGGTGGTGTTTCCGGGAGCGCAGGTTAAGCCGGGGTCGTTCGTCAATATCCTCTGACGGGCGAGGATTCGTTGAAGGCGCGGCAGCCGTTCTGGTAGACGCGCGTTTTGCGCCACTGCGCGTCGGTGGCGAACAGGACACAGGCCCAGCCGGTATCGGTGTTCAGACGCCAGGTGATGTCTCCCTGACGGTAGAGCTGGTACTTTCCGGAGCCGGTGAAGAGCATTCCGTTGGGTGGATTGCGGGGGATGGTGTCCGAGACCGAGGTGGACTGGGCTGCCGGCGGTGCGGGTGGTGAGCCGGCGGAGGGTGCCTGTGTGCCCGCGGCGGTTGGGGCAGGTTGGCCCGGCGGTGCGAGCTGGCCTGCCGGGGCGGGCTGGGCTGGTGGAGTTACGGCGGAAGGCAGAGGTGCCGGCTTGCCGCTGGGTTCGCGGACGAAGACGGCGCCACTGTTCAGTGCGCGGGTTCTTGCCCGGTGAACATACCAGAAGCCGCCCAGAATCACGGCGGCGAGCAGCGCCAGGATGAGGAAAACCCGATTCATAGACCTCGTTGTGTTGATTTTCAGCGCAGGGGGATACGCGGTCGAGGCAAAATCTGCGGGAAGCGCGGATTTGCGTACCATAGTTGATTCCCTTGACTGCATCGCAAAGGATTGATTCCGCGTCGGGAATCGGACGGTCGACGGGGCTCTATCGGGGGTAATATCGATACTGTGCCGAAATACTCCATCGTCGTGCCGTTCCACAATGAAGAGGAAAATGTCACGACGCTGTACGACCGCGTGAAGCTGGTGATGGAGCAGGTGGGCGAGTCGTTCGAGATGGTGTTTGTGGACGACGGCTCGCGCGACCGCACCTATCGGCTGCTGGAGGAGATTGCCGCGGTCGACAGCCGGGTGCTGGTGATCAAACTGCGGCGGAACTTTGGTCAGACCTCAGCGCTGGCTGCGGGCTTCGACCACGCGCAGGGCGAAATGCTGGTGGCGATGGATGGCGACCTGCAGCACGACCCCGAGGAGATTCCCAACTTTCTGGCGCGGCTGGAAGAAGGCTATGACGTGGTGAGCGGATGGCGGGCACACCGAGGCGACAACCTGCTGTTCCGACGGATTCCATCGCGCTGTGCCAACTGGATTATGGCGCGGATTTCGGGCGTGGACATCCACGATTTCGGGACGACCTTCAAGGCGTATCGGCGCGAGGTGATCCACAACATTCCGCTGTATGGCGAGATGCACCGGTTTATTCCGGCGCTGGCTTCGTGGTATGGGGCGAGCATCTGCGAAATTCCCATCTCGAACCCGCAGCGCCAGCATGGGCAAAGCCACTACGGACTATCGCGGACGGTGCGGGTGTTCTTCGATCTGCTGACCATTCGCTTTCTGCTGCGCTACATGACCCGGCCGCTGCACTTCTTCGGCTCCATCGGAGCGCTGGGGATGCTGGCGGGCGGAGGGTTGGCGGCGTGGTTGCTGGCATTGAAGATCTTTACCGGGCAAAGCGTGATGTTTGCCCATGGGCCGATCTTCGTCATCGCGGGCGTGCTGATCCTGGCAGGCATTCAGATGCTGGGGATTGGTCTGCTGGGCGAGTTGCAGGTGCGGCACTTCCATACGCCGACGCATCGCGCGCCGTACGCGATTGATCGCATTGTGCGGCTTCGTTCCAGCGAAGAGAGCCTGCTGCAGTAGCGGGACGGCACCTATCCAGGACGCCCAAACTAGGAATCGTCGTCAGAGTCTGCGGTCGCCGCACCCGGCACGGGCGGCTCATATTGCAATGCGATAAAGAAGCGGTAGGTCTGCTGCACCGCCTTCCATCTGAGGTCGCAATAGCGCATGAAGGAAGCCAGCGCGAGAGCGGCACAAACCGCCGCGCCTAATTTGTGAAATGGGACCTGCAAGGTGAGCGACAATATGGCGGTGATCGCAGCGGCGGTGACCAGGCCGCGAAAGAACTTCGAGTTGGCCTGCACGCGCTCCGTCTCAGAGAAGGCCGTGGGACTCCTCAACGCGATCCAGGCCCGGCACCACTGATAGGTGCGGTCCTCCTGAAGCATTACAGGTGCGGCCAATTGCTTCGCCCTGAGGAACAAGGGGTCAGTGCTCCTGGCGCTCTTCGGCCCTGAACTGACGAAGATGCGCTTGCATTCCCGGTAGAACTCCCTGGTCAGCCGGCCGGGCAGCTCGGACATCCAGCGTGCGAGAGGTATGTTTAAGCTTCTTTTCCAGTGGGCGTAGGTTAGGTCGAACAAGTCGTCCAGAACGACGGAGCCGATCAGGTCCATGCCATGGCCGATGAGGTACGAAACCACGAAGAAGGCGACGTATCCCTCATTGGTGTGGTTCAGCTTTAGAAGGCCAAGCAGGTCTGCGCCTCGCTGCTCTTCGACCTTGATGCAAACATAGGTCATCGAAGCGCCGGGCAGAATGATGCTGAACAGGTCCGTAATCCCGACAAAGAAATCGGATGGTTTGGCCAAGGGATATACCTCGGAGAAGGAATCGGGGGAAACGAGGGGGCCTGAAGAGCCATCATATGCGCAGCCGGGGTTCTGCGGCGGCTTTCGGAGGGCTCCCGCAGGAGGCATTCCGTTGAAGCTACGAGTGAGGTTATGTGGAGGGGCGGCATCCGTGCTTATCGCCGGCGGCGCGGCGGTGGTGTGCCTCGCGCTCTCTGGCTGCCTGGTAGCGGGATATACCAGCGCCGAGGGGTGGTGGGTGTGGCCGGGAAGCCTGGTGATTACGCTGGTGCTGGTGTTGGTGTGGTTGCTGAGCCGGCGGTGAGGCATGAATGGCGTGCGAAGAAAGGGCAGAGGTTGACGAACGTGTGCCTGGTTCCAGGAGAGATTCCCTTGGCGGCTAAAGCCCGGTCCGCACCAGCCAGTTACGGCGGGACCGAAGTCCAGCCCCTTTCAAAGCAGTGGCACTTCGGGACTTTCTGAAACGCCTCCGGCAAACTCCGGCGCAGTTGTATGCTGGTGGTCATGCTGCTGAAAGAACTTCGCGCCGCTGTCCTCGACGCCAACCTTGAGTTGGTGAAGCAAGGCCTCGTCCTCTACACGTTTGGCAACGCCAGCGGGGTGGACCGCGAACAGGGCCTGGTGGTGATCAAGCCATCGGGCGTGGACTACGACGACCTGCTCCCCGAGGACATGGTGGTGACCGATCTGCAGGGCAAGATCGTCGAGGGCACGCTGAAGCCGTCGTCGGACCTGGATACGCACACGCTGCTGTATCGCGAGTTTCCTACCATCGGCGCGGTGGTGCACACGCACTCGGAGTACGCCACCAGCTTTGCGCAGGCGGGGCTGGCGATCCCCGCGCTGGGCACGACGCATGCGGATTATTTTTACGGACCGGTACCGTGTACTGCGCCGCTGACCGACGACGCCATTGGCGGGCGTTATGTGCATGAGACGGGGATGGCAATTGTGGCGCAGTTTCGGGCGACGGGAATCGATCCGCTGGCCGTGCCGGCTTGCCTGGTAGCTGGGCATGCGCCGTTTGCGTGGGGCAGGGACGCCCACGACGCCGCGCACAATGCGGTGGTGCTGGAATACTGCGCCAAGATGGCTTACAAGACGCTGACACTGAAGTCGGAAGCGAATGTGGTGACGCAGGCTCTACTGGACCGGCACTACTTCCGCAAGCATGGGCCGAAGGCGACTTACGGGCAGGGCTAGAATTTCCCGATCAGAAGCATTCCGGCGACCATGAGAGCGCCGCCTACGATGCGTCCGGGGGTGGCGACGTGGCGGTGCATGCCGAGCAGCCCGAAGTGGTCGATGGCAATGGAGGCGACGATGGATGCGGTGACCGACAGGCCGATAAAGATTCCGGCTCCCACCTTCTCCGCGGTGAGCACGCCGGCCAGAACATACAGGGCGCCCATGGTTCCGCCGATCCATCCCCACCAGGGCACGGCGGACCATTGCGTTCCCCGGGGCAGGGGTGTTCTGGTGAGGGCGGTATAGATGGCCAGTGCGAGTAACAACGCTGCTAACCCACTGCCAAAGCTGATTACGGACGACAGGACCGGATTCTGCAGACTTTTTTGCATGGTCGCATTGCTGCCCGCCTGCATCGCGATCAACAAGCCGGTTACAACGATGAATAGATACGCCATAAACCTTCCTTCAACTGGGTGCCAGCCCTTACGCTAGCAGCCGCTGGAGGAGGGTCGCTGTGACGTACGTCATGCCGGTTTACGGGTGGGTACGGGGCCGGATTTGCGGCTTGGCGGGGGCAGCGGTGGTTTGGGCGATCGCGGCGCGGAGGATGGGGAAGAGTTGCATGGGGTCCTTCAAGGTTTCGGTGCCGCAGACGATCTGGTAGTTGTTGCGCGTGACCACAACAACCGTGGGCGTCCAGGTGACATTGAGTCGCTTGCCGAGATCGTAATCCGCCTGGACCTGGGCGGCGAGCGCACCCTTGGGATCCATGACGAACGGCATCTGCTGGCCGTGCTGCTGCATCCAGTGACGCGTGAATTGCTGCAGGTCATCCTTGTTTTCAATGAGGCGTTGCGAGGCAAAGACATCGCTGCGGAACTGGTCGGCGAGTCTGGGGTTGACCTTGTCCTGTAGATAGCGCGCGCAGACGGCGCCGTTGAAGGTCCAGACGTGCGCTGGGATGGGGAAATCGTAGCGAAGAATGGGAACGTGATACTGCTGCGCGGCTTGAAGTTCAATCGGGTGAGCACGTGCGCAGCCGGGACATCCGAGGTCCTCAAAGACGATGATGGCGACGCTCGAGTCCTTGGGTGGGCGCAGGATGGAGGTGTCTTTGAAGTCGTCGTGGACGCGCGGGCCAACGAATTGGGCGCGTGTGGCGAGGGGGGCGAACCCGGCGAGCAAGGTGAAGATCGCAATCACGGCTGTTCTGGGCATGGAGACTCCTTGGCTTCAGAGGTGCGATTCAGATGGGCCGATTTCGAAGTTCAGAGGTTAGACGACCAAGCGGGCTGGACGTGGGCGACTGCGACGATCTTAGAACATGAATTGTGGACTATGCCTTTGCGACGGCGGCAAGGATTTCGTTGGTGATGGCCTGGCGGGTGGTGGAGAGGGATTTCCAGGGGTCTTTGGTGAGGCGGGCGCGCCAGGAGGCGAAGCTGGCGACGCGGAAGGTGGGACGCGTGAAGGCAAAGTTGCCGGAGGCGGCGATCTCCGGCCATGCGAGTGGCATGGAGACGGGGACGCCGGCGCGGGCGCGGGGCGAGTAGGGAGCGACGGCGGTGGCGCCGCGCTCGTTGCGGAGATAGTCGAGGTAGATGCGGCCGGTGCGGGCGGACTTGGTCATCTTGGTGAGGTAGAGCGCGGGATTCTCCTTCTCCATGGCGAGGACGAAGCGGTGGGCGAAGTCCTTGGCGGCCGGCCAGTCGAGCGTGGGTTGGATGGGGATGACGACGTGGAGGCCCTTGCCGCCTGTGGTTTTGAGAAAGCTGGTGAGGCCGAGCTTGCGGAGGCGCGCACGGACGTCCGCGGCGGCGCCGATGACGGTGGGCCAGGCGAGCGATTCGTCGGGGTCGAGGTCGAAGATCAGGCGGTCGGGGTGTTCGAGGTCGTCGTTGCGAGAGCCCCATGGGTGAACTTCGAGCACGCCGAGCTGGGCCAGGCCGGCGAGGGCTTCGGGGGACTCGAGAGTGTGATGTAAGGCTCGAGGACGCCGGTCTTTTTATCGCGGACCTGGACGGAGCCGATGCCGGATGGGAGCGTGGAGTTGACGTGCTTCTGGAAGAAGCAGGGTTTGCCCGAACCCTCCGGACAGCGCACGATGGAGAGCGGCCGGCCGGCGATGTGCGGCAGCATACGATCGGCGACAGCCCAGTAGTAGTCGGCGAGCGCCTGCTTGGTGAGGCGGGATTCGGCGTCGAGGATTTTGGTCGGGATGGGTGAGGCGGATGGGAGGGTGGGCGGCGTTGTCCGTTGTTCGTTGTACGTTCTTCGTTGCAACCTTGGCGGCGATGGGATGGGTGTGGGCGGTGTGAGATGCAGTCGTAGTGGCTAGTGAAGAAGGTTCATCCCACCCGTCAGGTTGCGATGGATGGGGCACCCGGAGGTGTGTGGCTGTGCGGGACGCGGGCTTGGAGGATTTGGGTGTTGGGGCGGTGGTTTCCCGGGTAACCTCGGCGGCGGGCTTGTCCTCACGCAAGCCGAGGAATGCGGCCTGGCGTACGAGGTTGTCCGCGGTCCACGTGGCGAAGCGAACCTGGGCAACGAGTGTGGGCTTGACCCAGATGACGCCGCGAGTGGATTCGGTGGGCGGTTTGACGAAGGGCATGGTGGAGCGGACGAGTGGGTCGAGTTTGTCGCGCAGAAGCTTGTGGGTCTTCTGGGTGAAACCCGTACCCGTACGGCCGGCGTAGACGAGTTCCTTGCCGCTGTAATAGCCGAGAAGAAGCGCGCCGACGCCGCGCATTCCAGTGTGGCCGGCGCCGGGAAGAGTGTACCCGCCGATGACGAATTCCTGTTCGTGGAGGCACTTGCACTTGATCCAGTCGGAGCTGCGGCCGGACTGGTATGCGGCGGAGGCTCGCTTGGAGACGATACCCTCGGCCCGCATCTTGCAGGCATTGCGGAAGAAGGTGGGGCCGTCGGATCTCGAGGTGCTCGGAGAAGCGGAGGGTGTCCGGGTCGGAGCGGGTGAGGAGCGTGGCGAGGAGATCCTTGCGCTCGCGGAGGGGAAGGTTGCGGGTGTTGTGGCCGTTGAGGTGGAGGAGATCGAACGCGAAGTAAGTGAGGTGATGTTTGGCCGCCGTCCTGAAAGGAGGCCTGGAGGTTGGCGAAGCTGGTGGTGCCGTCGGGCGAGACGACGACGACTTCGCCGTCGAGGGTGGCGTGTTCGGCGGGCACGCGCGCGACGTCGGTCGCGATGGCGGACATGCGATGGGTCCAGTCCAGACCGGTGCGGGTGAAGAGCTGGACGCGAGAGCCGGATTTGCGCGCCTGGATGCGGTAGCCGTCGAGCTTGAGCTCGTGCAGCCAGCCGTCGCTGGAGGGCGGGATCTCCGCTTGCTGCGCGAGTTCCGGCGGGATGAAGGAGGGTTGGGATTCGCGGGGGAGTTTGGTGAGGTCTGAGACTTCGAGAACCGCAGGTCGAACGTTCGCTTTCCCCCCCTTCGGCGACGAGGCTGCCGAAGGTTGGGGCACCCGGGCGTTGGAGGTTGGATCAGATTTGCTTTCCTGGCGGTACCAGGCCTGGCTGCCGGAGCGCGTGTCCTTGGAGTTCCAGACGTGGTCTTGGCTGCGGGCGATTTGCTCGATGCTGCGGCCGGTGACGACGGAGTTCGGTTCGGACTCGGTAATGGGAGGGTCGGTGGGCGGGCGCTCGAAGTCGTCGTGCTCCTTGATGAGGAGCCAGTTGGGCTTGGCCTCCGAGCCGCCGGACTTTCCGTGCATGCGGATGAGCGCCCATTTCCCCTGGAGCTTGGTGCCGTGGAGGATGAACTTCAGCGAGCCGTCACGCAGCCCCTTGTCGACGTCGGGGTAGGCGGGCTGCGGCTCCCAGGTGCCCTGATCCCAGATCATGACGGTGCCGCCGCCGTATTGTCCCTTGGGGATGACGCCCTCGAAGCCGCCGTATTCCATGGGGTGGTCTTCGACCTGGACGGCGAGGCGCTTGTCTGCGACGACGTAACTGGGGCCCTTGGCGACGGCCCAGGATTTCAGCACGCCATTCCAGCCGAGGCGGAAGTCGTAATGCAGATGCGAGGCGGCGTGCTTTTGTACGACGAAGGGAAGGTGGGCGGCGGGCTTGGTGATGGGAGACTTTGCAGCCTTGCTGGAACCGCTGGGCTCCGCGGTGATTTGAAGTCGCGCATGGAGCGGTAGCGCGCGAGTTGCTCGTCGACGGCGTTGGAGGCGGTGTCGACGCGCTTCGAGGCGGAGGGCTTGGCGGCCTTGGTGGCGGCTTTCTTCGCTGCGGGCTTCGCGGTTTTCTTGGCGGTCTTTTTCGCTGCAGTGGCGGCCATCGGATCACCCTAGCTTTCTAAGATGCGTTCGACGCCGTGAATTTGCAAATTGCTAGGCGGACTTGCGCTTGGCCGCTCCCTTTGTGGTCTTGGCGGAGGCAGTGGAGGCACGCGAAGATTTGGCGGAGGACTTGACCAGCGCCAGGCCGCCCTTCTCCTGGTGCTCCGGGAAGAGCGTTGCGGCGGCCGCCACACGGTCGGAGGGTTTCTTCTTGGCGACGGCGGGGGCGGTCTCGGTGTCCTGGACGCTCTTGCGCAGCGCGTCCATCAGGTTGATGACCTTGCCGCGCGGGGGTTCGACGACCTCATCCTTCGGTATGGGCAGGTGCTTGACCTTGGCTTCGACGAGTTCCTTGAGCGCGGTTTCGTAGCCGTCCGTGAATTTGCCGGGGTCGAACTTCGCGGTGCGCTTCTTGATGAGGGACTCGGCGAGTTCGAGCGACTCCTTGTCGATGGAAACCTTCTTGATGTCGTTGAAGTATTCGGCGGGCTTGCGCAGTTCTTCCTGGTAGCGCATGGTGTAAGCCATCATGCCGGGTTCGTCGCCGGGTGCGGCGGTGATGGCCAGGATGTGCTCGCGTCCACCAAAGGCGATCTTGCCGAGGGCAGCCTTTTTGGATTGGGCGAGCGCGGCGCGGACGACGGCGAAGGCTTCGGTCTGAATCTCGTTCTCGGGTACGACGAAGTAGGGCTTTTCCAGGTACTCGGGCGGAATCTCGTCGAGGAGACGAACTGGGTGATCTCGACGGTGTGCTTGGAAGGTACGCGCAGGTTGGCGATCTCGGAGGGCTCGATGATGACGTACTGGCCCTTGGTGTATTCGTAACCTTTTACGATCTCATCCTTCTCGACTGGAGCGGCGGCTTCGCCCGGAGCTTCCTCGAGGGCGGAGGCCAGGACCTTCTGGTGGCGCACGCGCTCGCCGGTGGAGCGGCTGATCTGGTGGAAGCGGATTTCGCCCTTGGCTTCCGTAGCGACGAACAGCTTGACGCCGAAGGAGACGAGAGAGATTTGGATGTGACCGGACCAGTAAGGACGTGCCAAAGGACACCTCGCGAGACAGATACGCCAGATGATTTAGATTCCTGGCGTGGTTGTCAAGATGCTGAAAGATGTTATTGGCGAGGAAGTTATGAGCCTAGAACTTCTCGGCGGCGAGGACCTCGGCGTAGGCGGGGACGGTGAGGAACTCGGGGAAAGTCGGCGAGGCGATGAGCTTGCGCATCAGGTCGGCGGCGCGCTGGTAGGCGGAGAAGCGGGCGTCGTCGACCTTGGGGCGCGTTGCGGCGAGTTCGTTGGCGATCGTCTGCTCGACCAGCGCGGTCGGTGATGGGCGATGCCGGTGTTGGGGCCGTCGGTGATCTTTGCGCCGTGGTGGACCCACTGCCAGAGCTGGGCGCGGCTGATCTCGGCGGTGGCGGCGTCTTCCATCAGGTTGAAGAGCGGCACGCAGCCGATGCCGCGCAGCCACGCTTCGACGTAGCCGAGGCCGACGGCGACGTTCTGCTTGAGGCCGGCTTCGGTGATGGTGCCGGCGGGAACCTGGAGCAGGTCGGCGGCGGTGCGTGGTGTAGTCGGGGAGTTGCTTCGCGATCTGATTGGGCTGCGGCATCACGCGGTTGAAGACTTCGAGCGCGACGGGAACGAGGCCGGGGTGCGCGACCCAGGTGCCGTCGTGGCCGTCGGTGGCCTCGCGCTCCTTGTCGGCGCGGACGCCGGCGATGGCCTTCTCGTTGGCGACGGGGTCGGACTTGATGGGGATGAGCGCGGACATGCCGCCCATGGCGCTGACGTTGCGGCGATGGCAGGTCTTGATGCAGAGCTTGGAGTAGCTGCGCATGAAGTGGGTGGTCATGGTGACCTGGCCGCGGTCGGGAAGAAGGACGGAGGTGTCGCCGGCGAATTTCTTGATGAAGCTGAAGATGTAATCCCAGCGGCCGCAGTTCAGGCCGGCGGAGTGGTCGCGCAGCTCGTAGAGGATTTCGTCCATCTCGAAGGCTGGCGAGGATGGTTTCGATGAGGACGGTGCCCTTGATGGAGTTCTTCGGGCATGCCGAGTTCGG
The DNA here is from genome assembly GCA_963764735.1 of uncultured Acidobacteriaceae bacterium. Lineage (GTDB taxonomy): Bacteria > Acidobacteriota > Terriglobia > Terriglobales > Acidobacteriaceae > Edaphobacter. The sequence goes on along the minus strand of CAVXTS010000002.1, from coordinate 106,197 downwards.
CTTCGGCCTGGACGAAGACGTCGTTCCACAGGCGGGCTTCGAGGTGCGACTCCATTTTGGGCAGGTAGAAGTAGGGGCCGGAGCCGCGGGCGAGGAGTTCCTTCGCGTTGTGGAAGGCGTAGAGGCCGAAGTCGAAGAGGGAACCGGACATCGGCTCGCCGTCGACGAGTCATGTGGCGCTCGTCCAGGTGCCAGCCGCGGGCGCGGACGAAGAGGACGGCGGGGTTCTCGATGAGTTTGTAACTCTTTTTGGTGGTGGGGTCTTCGTAGGTGATGGTGCGGCGGACGGCGTCGATGAGGTTGAGCTGGCCGTCGAGCAGGTTGTCCCAGGTGGGCGTGGTGGAGTCCTCGAAGTCCGCCATGTAGACCTTGGCGCCGGAGTTGAGGGCGTTGATGATCATCTTGCGGTCGACCGGGCCGGTGATCTCGGCGCGGCGGTCGAGCAGGTCGGCGGGGAGCGGGGCGACGGTCCATTCGGACGTCGCGGATGTGCGCGGTTTCGGGCAGGAAGTCGGGCTTGGCGCCGGCGTCGAGCGCGGCCTGGCGGACGGCGCGGGCGGCGAGAAGTTCCTTGCGGCGGGCGTTGAAGCTGCGCTGCAGGCCGACGATGAAGGCGATGGCTTCCGGGGTGAGGACCTGGGCGTACTTTGCCGGGATTGGCGCTTTGAACTCGATGCCTGCGGGATGATTCTTCATTTGTGTTCTTACCCTTGCTCGAAGGGTGGGCGGCCTGGTGTACCCCCCCTACCCCCCCTAAAATTGCATGATCAACATTCTAGACCGGTTACAGCTATGATCTTGAAAACATTGAGTCGGGCTGTAAGCTACTCATTTTGCGGGGGTATTGCGGATGGTTTCGCAAGATCCTGAAATGAATAGGCTTATAGCCCATGCGGCGTAGCTGTCGTCTGCTTGCCCCCATCGTCTATTATACCGGGTTGGCGCGACCCGCAGGTACGAATGGGTAAGGCGCAAGTGGCTGAATATGCGGTGGATGTGAAATAGTTTGAAGATTTTACTTGACAGGTTTTTGGCGACGGTTTTGGGCGTGACTCGCCGGATTTCCACGCGACGTTCTGATGTCGGGACTGAGGCCCGGCCTCTGGGGGCGCTTGCGGGCATTCCTTTCGGTTGGCGGTTTGGCTTGACGCTCGTGGCGGCACCACTACGGGGATTCTTCGGCTGCGCCTCAGAATGACAAACAAGAAGGCTGGTCAGGGTGACAAATAAGAAGGTTGATCAGGTGCGGAGGTGGCGGCACCGCTACGGGGATTCTTCGGCTGCGCCTCAGAATGACAAACAAGAAGGCTGGTCAGGGTGACAAATAAGAAGGTTGATCAGGTGCGGAGGTGGCGGCACCGCTACGGGGATTCTTCGGCTGCGCCTCAGAATGACAAACAAGAAGGCTGGTCAGGGTGACAAATCCGAAGGTTGGTCAGGTGCGGAGGTGGATGGCGTAGTAAGGCTGGTTGCTGAGGGTGGGATTGAAGGCGGGGTGGAGGGTGGCGGCGGTGGCGGTGTGGAGTTCGAAGTAGTACTGCAGCGGGTAGGGCGATTGCGTGTAGGCGGCAGGGATGGCGGCAGCGTGGGTTGCGGCTGCGCGCTGCATGGGCGTGGAGAGCCAGCGCTCGCCGTGATTGACGTGGCGATACCAGAGAATGGCTTCAGTGACGGTGGGCGGTGTGGTAATGGCGAGGGCGAGTTCGCTGCCGGGGTGGAAAGATGCGGGGGCGATGTGTTTGGCGGCAAGGGCGGGACGCGGCGGTGGCACGGTTGCGAGGATCGCTTTCGTTGGCTGCGCCCGGATGGGCCGTGTCGTTTATGAGGTAGATGTGCTCCCAGGCAGCTATATCCGTCGTCGATGGCCGGGAGGCGATCGGCCCAGTGGCCACGGCGCCAGGCGGTTGAGCCGTAGCTGATGTCGGTTGCATAGACGGTCTTGGCGCGATCCGCCATCGAGGCCCATTCGTCGCGGGCTTTGCGATAGGCGGCGAGGGAGCGATCTCGCTGAGTCAGGGTCCTGGGTCTGTCGATAGATGCTGTAGAACAACGCGGCGCGGAAGAGGTTGGCGTAGTAGGCGCCGAGGCCGTTGAGGATGAGGATGTCTTCTTCGGCGCGGCGGAACTCGGGCGTGCGGGCTTTGGAGCCGGCGGCGGTGCGGGCTGCGGCGAGGCCGCGAGTTGAGGTCGCGACGAAGTTCTCAAGCCAGGCGATGACTTCGCTGGAGTTGTAGCGGGCGTTTGGCTTGCCGGTGATGAGGTCTTTGGCGTGCTGGTCGATGGTGGTGAAGAGTTGCGGGTCCAGCGGGATGATGGCGCTGACGTTGTGCGGGGCGGGCGAATCGGTGTAGAGCGGGCGCGTGGTGTAGGGCAGGATGGAGAGCGGGGTGAGCATCTCCGGCCAGAACTCGTGGTTGGAGGCGGAGGGGCACCATGCGGTGGTGACGAGCGGCAGGATGCGGCTGGAGGCGGCGAGCGCGGTTTCCAGCGCGGGGCCGGCGGGGCCGAAGGCTTGCGCGAGTGCGCGGTGGTAGAAGCTGGGCTCGGTCGTCGGGGTTGTAGAGGTAGCGGCCCCAGATGAGGTAGGTGAGGGAGAATTTGGCGGTGTCGAGGTCGGAAAGATGAGATAGCAGATCCCTCCGCGTTGCTGCGGGATGACCACAAAAGAGGCACGTGACACATCCGAGCTGATGGGGCAGCCGAGCGATGCGTCGGCGTAGGCGTTGCGGCCGCCGGGATGGCCGGAGCCTTCGCGGCCTTTGAAGGTGAGCGGCTCCATGAGTTCGAGGCCGGCGGCTCCGCAGAAGTTGGCGGCGCGGCCATAGCCGGCGGCGAGCGCGGGATCGCCCCAGAGCAGATGGCGCTGGGTGCCAGGCCAGACGCGGTAGAGACAGGTCGAGGCCGATGCCCTGCTGGATTAGAAGTCGCCGTAGCCGTAGCGGGTGAAGTTGCGCGCGCCGGCGGAGACGGCGAAGGTGCCGGTGACGCCTTCGCGTGGGATACTCGGTGGCGCGGATGTCGGCCTGCTGATAGCCGAGGCCGAGGTGCTCGGCCCAGAACTTGGCGCCGGCCTTGACGGGCATGCCGGTGGCGCGGGCGATCTCGATCATGCGTCTGGTCGAGGCCCTTGGCGTGCATGTCGATCTCGATGACGCGGGGCTTGCCGTCGGGCGTACGGGCGGCGGGGATGGCCTCGAAGAGCGTTTGCCAGAATGGGTAGCTGCCTTCGGGGATGCCGCTCTCGCCGTGGATGCGCAGGGTGAGGCCGGTGATCTGCGGGCAGGCTTTGCAAGGATGGCGGCGAGCGCGTCGCGGCAGTAGGCGGCGTGCGTCTCCGGCGTGAGGCCGGCGATGTGGTGGTCGGAGTGCGGGCTGTCGGTCCACTGGTAGGCGTGGGTCCAGATGCCGAGTTGGAAGTCCATGCCGCGGCGCGCGGTTTCGGCGGCGATGAACTGGAGGGTTTCGAGGTTGCGCTGGCGTTCGCCGGGCTGGAGCGCGGGTTCGACGTGGACCTGCTCGTAGCCGGGGACTTCGACGAGGTACGGGTAAGGGAAGTGGAGGTAGTCGCCGGTGACGCCGCGGGGGAAGTCGTAGGCGAGGCCGAGCGGAGAAGTTGAAGCGGTTGAAGCGCGCGGCGGCGAGGGTGTCGAGATAGTCGGTCCAGAAGATGCGGTCGTAGAACCAGGGCTTGTCTTCGGTCTCGGAGACGAACAGGCGGGCGACGCTGCGGACTTTGTTGGGGGTGGTCTCGATGAGCGGGGCGGCAAGGTGAAGCGCGGCGATGGGCGAATCGCTGAGGCGGATGCGGTCGGCGAGTTCGAGCAGGCCGTAGACCAGGCCGCGGGCGTCGATGCCGGTGACGAGCGTGGCGGGAGTTGCGCTGAAGTGGCCGGGGATGAGGGCGGTGGTCTCGGGCTGGTGACGCCGGAGGTGCCGAGGAAGGGTTTGGCGAGGAGACTGGCGACCGGCGCGACCACGATTGCCTGCGTGGCGCCGCTGTCAGAGATAGACGACGCCGCGGGCGGTGAAGGCTTCATGCAGCTTGCGGATTGCCCACTGGACGGGCTCGCCGGAGATGAGCGGCGAATGCGGGATCGGTGACGATGCGAACGCGAGGGCCGGCTGGCGCGGCGTGGGCGAGTTCGGCGGCGGTGATGGAGGCCGCGGCGGCGCTGAGTTTCAGGAAGGTGCGGCGGCTGGCTTTTGTGGGCATCGTGGGACGCCTCAGGCGAAGCGAAGCGTGACGCAGCCGGCGTGGGCGAAGCAGGCTTCGGCGTGGGAGCCGGCGGCGGCGGGCGTGTTGCCGGTCCAGCTTCCGGTGGTGATCCACTGGCCGGCGCGGAGGCCGCCGGTGCGCGCGGCGCCTTCGTTGGCGAGGTAGGGCAGCAGGCGGAGCAGGTCGCCGGAGGTGTTGGAGCCGGTGCGTTCAACCTTGACCACGCCGTCGATGGAGAGAGTGACCGTCTCCCTGGAGAAGTCGATGGACTGCCAGTCGGCGCAGGCAGGGCCGTGGATGAAACCGCCGTGCATCTGCAGGTCAGCGAGCGCGGAGAAGTTGTTGGCGGCCTTGGGGTCGATCAGGCCGGACTCCAACTCTTCGATGGCCGGATGGCAACTGGCCATGGCGGCGATGACTTCTTCGCGGGTGTAGGGCTGCTGGCGCGGGGGCAGGTCCTGGCCGACGAGGAAGGCGATCTCGCACTCGAGGACGCGGTAGCGGTAGCGCGGGCCGTAGAGGATTGCGCCGCTGGCGGCCATCCACGCGCGCGGCATGGGCGCGAAGAAGGGAGTGGCGTCAGGCGAGCCGGCGCCGATCTTCCAGCCGCCGATGTCTCCGTAGGCCAGCACCATCTCTTCGTGGACGCGGGCGACTTCTTCGAGCGAGGTGGGCTGCAGCGCGGGCGGCAGGTCGGCGATGGGGGTGTGGGTGCGGCGCGCATCCAGCAGCAGGTCGGCGGCTTCGATCATGCTCTTTTTCGCGGGATCCGGAAATCATCGGCGTTGCTCCAGTTTTGATCCTGACAGTGTCGCTCAAGCAGGCGTCGCTGTCATGCGGAGTGCGGATGGGCTGGCGTGTCGATGTCGCTTCGAAAAGAGGAAAGCATAGCAGGCTAGACTCGACGCATCGAAACGCCGGAGACTCGATCGACATGCCGGGCGAGCCGCAGCTTCAACGCAGCCTGACGTCTGCCGCGGCGCGGTGGCGCTGAACATGCTCGACATGATCGGCGTGGGGCCGTTTATCACGCTGCCGCTGATCCTGGCGGCGATGGGCGGGCCGCAGGCGATGCTGGGCTGGATTCTGGGCGCGGGGCTGGCGCTGTGCGACGGGCTGGTGTGGGCGGAACTGGGCGCGGCCATGCCCGAGGCCGGCGGTTCGTATGCCTTTCTGCGGAGAGATCTATGGGGGACCGCGACGGAAAGGGCAGGCCGGGCGGTTTCTTTCGTTCCTCTACGTGTTTCAGCTGAGCTTTTCGGCGCCGCTGTCGGCGGCATCGGGATGCATCGGACTGAGCCAGTACGCGACGTACGTGTTCCCGTCGCTGGGCGGGCACACCGCGGTGCGGATGCTGCATGTGGGCGGACTTCAGCGCGGGCATTGCGGTGGGACCGGCGACGGGGTTGGCGATTGCGGCGGTGCTGGTGGTGGTGTTTCTGCTGTACCGCGGGCTGACGGACTTGCGAGTTGTGACGGCGGCGATGTGGTGCTCGGTGATGGCGCTGATGGCGTGGATCGTGCTGACCGGCGCGGTGCGCGGACATCTGAGCCAGGCGTTCACGCTTCCCGCCGGGCGCGTTTCATCTGACGCCGGCGTTCTTTCTGGGGCTGGGCTCGGCCATGATGTTGGCGACCTACGACTACTGGGGCTACTACAACATCACGTTTCTGGGCGGCGAGGTGAAGGATGCGGCGCGCACGGTGCCGCGCGCGATCCTGATCTCGATTGCGCTGGTGGCGGCGATCTACCTGGCGATGAACATCTCGGTGCTGGCGGTGCTGCCGTGGCAGGGGCTGGTGGGGGCACGGAACGGCGCCGCAGCATTGAGTCCAGACGCGCGGCGGGCGGTGATCTCGACGTTTATGGAGGCGGCGTATGGGCCGCGGCTGGGGCCGGCGCTGGGCAAAGTGGCGGCGGGACTGGTGATGATGACGGCGTTCTCCGGCGTGTTCTCGCTGCTGCTGGGCTACTCGCGCATTCCCTACGCGGCGGCGCGGGACGGCAACTACTTCCGCATCTTCGGCAGGTTGCACCGGAAGCGGCTTTCCCCATGTTTCGCTGCTGATGCTGGGGGCGGCGGCCGTCTGCTTCTGCTTCTTCTCGCTGGCGGATGTGATTGCCGCGCTGGTGGTGCTGCGCATTCTGCTGCAGTTCCTGATGCAGCACGTGGGGGTGATCTATCTGCGCAGGACGCAGCCGGAGTTGAAACGGCCGTTCCGCATCTGGTTGTATCCGCTGCCGCCGCTGCTGGCGATTGCGGGGTTCCTCTACATCTTGGTGGAGCGGCCGAATTTTCTGCGCGAGATTCTGGGGGCGGGAGTGGTGCTGGTGCTGGGTGACCGCGATTTATGTAGCGCGGGAGTGGGTGGAGCGGGCAGACGCTGGAGCGGGTCCTGGCTTCACCGGGTAGTTTGCCAATCCGAGATGAACCCTGGAACGTATTTAGGTAGTCTAAGAAGTGGGCCCGGAGTTTGCCGTTCCAGTGCTGCAGGCTGGATTGCGGGAGGTAGCAACATGCTGATCAGAAACGGCAGAAATCTGGAAGGGAAGATTGCTTCGTCGGAGATTACGCCGCAGGAGAAGTTCTTCAGCCGGCGGAATTTCGTTGCTGGTGCGGCGGCGCTGGGGGTGGGCGCGCTGGCGCTGAAGCAGGTGCCGGGGCTTCTGCATCCTGCGCCGTCCATGCGGACCAGAAGCTGGACGACGGTGCCGTCGAAGTACACCGTGCCGGATGCGCAGACGCCATTTTCGAAGGCGACGACCTACAACAACTTCTACGAGTTCGGGACGGACAAGTCAGACCCCGCGAAGAACGCGCACACGCTGCACACGCGGCCGTGGACGGTTGAGTTCACCGGGCTGATCAAGCAGAAGAAGACCGCCGATATCGACAGCATTATGAAGTACCGGCCGATCGAAAGCCGCGTCTACCGGCATCGCTGCGTGGAGGCGTGGTCGATGGTGATTCCGTGGGACGGCTACTCGCTGAGCGAGTTGATCGCGTGGGCGGAGCCGCTGCCGAGCGCGAAGTACGTGCAGTTCCTCTCCGACGACAAGAACAGCGACATGCCGGACAAGCCGGGTGGCTTCGACTGGCCGTACTCCGAGGGGCTGCGCATGGATGAGGCGATGAACCCGCTTTGCCTGCTGACCTTTGGCTGCTATGGCGAGGCGCTGCCCAACCAGAATGGCGCGCCGATCCGCGTGGTGAGTCCGTGGAAGTATGGGTTCAAGAATGGCAAGTCGATTGTGAAGTTCAACTTCACGGACAAGCAGCCGCATACGCTGTGGAACGACATGGCGTCGAATGAATACGGCTTCTACTCGAATGTGAACCCTAACGTGGACCATCCGCGCTGGTCGCAGGCGCATGAGCGGCGGATCGATTCAAGCGCGTTTCCGAAGACGATTCCGACGCAGATGTTCAATGGGTACGGCGACCAGGTGGCGAGCCTGTATGCGGGGATGGACCTGAGGAAGTATTTCTAGGGCATCTCGACCCGTATGACGCCGGGACCCAGGTCAGGTCAGGATCAAATCGGCAGCGAGCAGCTCCTCACCGGCCACGCAGTTGCGGCCGCGGGACTTGGCGGCATAGAGCGCGAGGTCGGCGGATTGGAAGAGAGCTTCCGGTTGCATGGGCGTGTGGGGGTTGGGGCACGAAGCGGCGCCGACGCTGATGGTGACGCACGGTCCTTCGGGACTGGCGGGATGGGGAAGTTGGAGTTCGGCGACGGCGAGACGAATGCGCTCGCCGATTTGAAGAGCATCGGCAAGGGTGGCATTGGGCAGAATGGCGACGAACTCCTCGCCTCCGTAGCGGGCGATGGTGTCCCTATCCACGCGGACACTGAACTGTAGGGCGTGGGCGATGGTTCGCAGGCACTTGTCGCCGGCGGCGTGACCCAGGGCGTCGTTGAAGCGTTTGAACCGGTCGACATCGATCATGAGCAGGCTGAACGGCTGATCGACTTCGCGGGCGGCATTCCAGGTACGGATAAGGGTCTCTGAGAAGAAGCGGCGGTTGGGCAGACCGGTGAGGGCGTCGGTGTAGGACAGCTCCTTGAGCTGGCGATTGGCCCAGGCAAGCTGCTGGACGTGGAAACGATCGCGTTCGGCGAGCAGGAACGCGCATCGATCGCGGCGCTCGCCGCCCCAGCGGATACCGAGGGAGACGAGCGAGACGGCGACCATGCAGGCGTCCATGGCACGGTTTTGCACGGGGGGCGAGTAGCCCATGGGGTTGTAGAGCAGTGCGAGGTAGATGACTACGCAGGCGAGGTTGACGAGGAAGGCGTGTCTGATCCGCAAAGGCAGGATCAGATTGGCCACGAAAGTCTCGAGAAGGAGCGCCATGCAATAGATGTCGGCGAACCTGGGCGCGGCGCGCAAAGCCAGCCACGAGTCGCCGATCATGGCGATCACGACGGGCAGGCCGGCAATCAGTCCCCGGTTCCACTTGGGCAGTTCGACGCGCAAGGCCGCAGCCGCAACGAAGCACACTGGCACAACCAGGCCAACGCGGATGGCGACGCAACGCATCGCCTGCAGTGCATCTGTCTGGAAGTCCGCCAGGAGCATCGCCAGGTGGGCTACAGCAAATAGAATCAGTCCGAAGCCCAGCCTTCTGCGCTGCGTTTCCGAGGTGCCGGTCTCGAATTTGAGCTCCATCCTCGGCGGAAAATGGAGGAGGTGCCAGGGCTGAGCCAGACAGTACTCGATCGCTTCGTCCAACTCGAGCGGAAAGATGGATTTCTCTTCAGACATTGGGGCCCAATCGCTTTGTTTCATGATCGGTGATGGAGACCGCGGGGGACATCCCACTGAAGGCCCAGATTGGCCAGTGGCGGGGCGGTAACTTATATGCATTCGTATATGATAAAATGCTAATATACTGTATATGCCAGACTCGTTACGGCAATTCAAGGCAGACATTTTTCAGGCGCTCGCGCACCCCACTCGGATCGCCATTCTCGAGCTGCTGGGAGCGGGCGAGCTTTCCTCCAGCGTGCTGATTGAAAAGCTGGGGATCGAGCAGTCGAACCTCTCGCAGCATCTGGCCGTGCTGCGCGCCAAGCAACTGGTGACCAACCGCAAAGCCGGCAACCAGGTCTTCTACTCGGTGCGCGACCCTAAGATCAATGAGGTCCTGCGGCTGATGCGCGTGTATTTTCAGGATCGCGTGAAAGAGGCCATGGGGATGCTGGACGAGTCTGAGCCGAGCAAGGCGGCCCGTTGAGCACAACGCGGCAGTGGCTTCCACGCTCGATTGAATGTCTGGAGGGGTACGGCCCGCGGCAGTTCTGGCACGACCTGATTGCCGGGCTGACGGTGGGGCTGGTGGCGTTGCCGCTGGCGATGGCGTTTGCGATTGCGTCGGGTGTTTCTCCGCAGGCGGGTTTGTATACGGCGGTCGTGGCGGGCTTCGTGATCTCGGCGCTGGGCGGGCTCGCGCACCCAGATTGGCGGGCCGACGGGCGCGTTTGTGGTGATCGTCGCGGGCATTGTGGCGAAGTTCGGGCTGGATGGCCTGGCGCTGGTGAGTCTGATGGCGGGCGTAGGGCTGGTGGTAATGGGCCTGACCGGGCTGGGTTCGGCGGTGAAGTTTATTCCACGGGCCGTCACCATCGCGTTCACCAACGGGATCGCGGTGCTGATTGCATCGACCCAGATCAAAGATTTCTTCGGGCTGAAGACCCCGGCCGCACCGAGCGAATTTCTGCCGCGCATGGCGATGCTGATCCACTGCGCCGGGACCATCCGGTGGCAGGCGATTGCGGTGTCGGTGGGTTCGCTGGCGCGTGATTCTGTTGTGGCCGAAGGTGACCAAGCGCGTGCCGGGATCGGTGGTGGCGCTGCTGCTGGCGACATGCGCCACGGCTGCGCTGCGTCTGCCGATCGAGACCATCGGGAGCCGGTTTGGCGGCATTCCGCAGGGGCTTCCGCACTTTGCACTGCCGCGCTTCCAGCTCCGAGCACATTCTCCCGTTGCTGCCCTCGGCGTTGACGGTGGCGCTGCTGGCCGCGGTGGAGAGCCTGCTCTCTGCGGTGGTCGCCGACGGGATGAGCGGCGACCACCACAACTCCAACATGGAACTGGTGGCGCAGGGCGTAGCGAATATGGTGTCGCCGGTATTTGGCGGTATTCCGGCGACCGGAGCGATCGCACGCACGGCAACGAATATCCGCTCCGGCGCGCTGACGCCGGTGGCCGGCATGGTGCATGCAGCGACGCTGCTGATGATTCTGCTGGTGGCGGCGCCGCTGGCGCGGTTTGTGCCGCTGGCTGCGCTGGCTGCTGTGCTGTTCGTGGTGTCGTACAACATGAGCGAGTGGCGCGAAGTCTCCACCATCCTGCGGCTTTCCAAAACCGCAATTGCCGTCTGGGTGACGACGTTTGTGCTGACCGTGGTGGCCGATCTGACCGTCGCCGTGGGTGTGGGCATGGGCCTGGCGGCGCTGCTCTACATCTACCGCGTGGCCGAGACCACCACCGTCGCCGAGGTGACACCGGAATACCTGGAGGATGGGCAGCCACACATCCTGCAGGACAAGGAGATTCCCGCCGGCGTGACCATCCTGCGTATCCACGGGCCGTTTCTGTTCGGCTGTGCGGAGAAGCTTACGGATGCGACGCGGGACGTAGGTGCGTTTGGCAGCGTGGTTATCCTGCGGCTGCGCAACATGACGGCGCTGGATTCGACCGGACTGCATGCCATTGAGCAGTTTTCCTCGCGGCTGGAAAAGGCGGGCAAGACGCTGCTGTTATGCGGAGCGCGGGAACAGCCGGCGGAGTTGATCTCGCGCTCGGACCTGCCGAAGCTGGTGGGACCGGAAAATGTGTTGCCGCATATCCAGGAAGCGCTGGTGCGCGCGCAGGAGGTTCTGGACGATTTCTCCGGCATTGCCCGGGAGCTGGCATTCGAGATGCAGAAGCATCCGCTGTAACGGCTCCGCGCTAAACTAGGCAGACTATATGCCGACCCGGCTGATTCCGTATGTGAAGGCACTGGTGCACGTGGTGTGCCTGCTGCCGTTTCTTGAGCTGCTGCAGCAGTATCGCTCGGGCGCGTTTGGGCTGATGGCAGACCCGGTGAACTACATCACCCACCAGACCGGCTACTGGACGCTGTTTCTGCTGATCACGACGCTGGCGGTGACGCCGGTGCGGCGGCTGCATCCGAAGCTGGCGAACCTGGTCCGGTTTCGCCGGCTGCTGGGGCTGTATGCGTTCTTCTATGCGACGCTGCACCTGTCGACGTACCTGTTTCTGTTCTCCGGCTACGATCTGCCGACGGTGTGGGCGGGGCTGCGCGCCGGACATCCGGGCGCGATCGTGGACGAGTGGAAGGCTGTTTGGCCCACGATTCTGGACGACCTGAAGAAGCGGCGGTTTATCCAGGTGGGACTGTTTGCGTGGTTTCTGCTGTTCGTGCTGGCAGTTACTTCGCCGGCGTTCGTCATGCGCTGGATGGGCGGAAAGGCGTGGCGGCGCGTGCACTGGGCGGTGTATGCGGCGGCCATCGCCGGATGTATCCATTACTGGTGGCTGGTGAAGAAGGGTGTGCGGGCGCCGATGCCGTTTACGCTGGTGCTGGCCGCGCTGCTGCTGGCGCGAGTGGTGTGGTGGGCGAAGAACAAGGCGGCCGCGCGGGCGAAGAAGCCGGTGCCGGCTTAGGGAATTTCTGAACAAGTATTTGGCATTCCCTCAGGGGCTAAAGCCCGGCTGATTCTGTGGCTCTTATGGCACGGATAAATCCGTGCCCTTAACGAAAAAGCGCATTTGTCAACATTCTCAGGGGCTAAAGCCCCTCTGATTTTATGGCGCTTACGGACGGGCTGAAGCCCGTCCCTTTCAAAGCTCGAACTTGTTTGGCGCGCAACTAAGCCTGTGGGTTTACGGTCTAAGCTAAGGGAGAGGCCCGCCATGCGCATAGTTCTGGTTGTTTTCCTGGCGCTCGGTTCCGTGGCTGCGACATCGCTGCGGGCACGCAAGCGCAGAGCGGTGCGGCGTGCGCCGATTGTGCGGCAGAAGCCGGGTGCGCAAAGTTCTTCCAGGAAGGCGGCCGCGGCAAAAGCCAAGACTGGGGCGCAGAAGGCGGCAGCGCCCAAGGCCGCTCCGCTGGTTCCGCTGACGGAGCGCGAGCGCGCGCTGCAATTGCTGGACCGGTTCACCTTTGGGCCGCGACCGGGCGATGTGGACCGCGTGCTGGCGATGGGCGCGGACAAGTGGTTCGAGCAGCAACTGAATCCGGACGCGATCAAAGACCCGGCGCTCGACCGACGCCTGGCCGACTTTCCCACACTGAACATGACGCCCGAACAGGCGCTGCAGGTGTTTCCGGATCGAGGCACGATCCAGCGCGTGGCGGACGGAAAGCAGCCCATGCCGACGGACCCGGTGCTGGCGGCGATGTACGAGGTGCAGATTGCGAAGCTGCGCAAGGAACAGGCCGCGCGCAAGGTGGATGCGAACGGGAATCTGCCCGCGGAGCCGAGCGATGCGGAGAAGGCTGCGGAGAAGCAGGAGGGCCAGGTGGTAGCGGCGCGGATTGCGGGCGAGCTGTTTGCGCTGCCTAAGAACCAGCGCATGGCCGCACTGATTGCAGATGCCGGTGGAGGACCGGATCGCGTTTACCGGCAACCTGGCCGGCGAGCAGAGGAACCATGCTGCTGGCGGACTTTACGCCGCGCGAGCGCGAGATATTTCTGGGGATGGCGGCCGGCATCGGCGCGCAGTACCAGATCGGCCAGGAGCTGGCGCAGGCCAAGATGGTGCGCGCGATCCTGAGCGAGCGGCAGTTGCAGGAGGTGATGACGGACTTCTGGTTCAATCACTTCAACATCTACATCGCCAAGGATTCCGACCAGTGGTACACCACCAGCTACGAACGCGACGCGATCCGCAAGAACGCGCTGGGCAAGTTCGGCGACCTGCTGCTGGCGACCGCGCAGAGCCCGGCGATGATGGTGTACCTGGACAACTGGCTCAGCATTGGGCCGGATTCGCAGGCGAACGGGGTGATTCCGGGGAATCCGCGGTCGAAGCCGGGCAACCGCGGGCTGAATGAGAACTACGGCCGCGAGGTGATGGAGCTGCATACGGTCGGAGTGAACGGCGGCTACACGCCAGGCGGACGTGACCAACCTGTCGGCGATTCTGACTGGCTGGACGGTGAACCAGCCAGGCCAGGCGGGGCCGTTCCAGTTCGATCCGAAGAAGCACGAGCCGGGGACGAAGACCTGGATGGGGCATTCGGTGGGGAGCGGGCCGGCGTTTGTGATTCAGGGGACGCAGGCGATTGACGCAGCGCTGGCAGCGAGGACCGCTCCGCCGATGAACGACATGGCAGATGGACGACATGGCGATGGGCGGCGCTCCGGCCGGGGCCGAGCAGAAGGCCGCCGCGCTGGCCAATGCACCCGGCAACGAGGGAATGAAGGAGGGATTGGAAGCGCTGAATCTGCTGGCGCACAGCCCGCAGACGGCGCACTTCATCAGTTGGAAGATTGCGCAGCGGTTTGTGGCGGACGATCCGCCGCCGGCATTGGTGGACCGGATGGCGAAGACGTTTCTGGCGTCGGATGGAGACATCAAGGCGGTGCTGCGCACGCTGGTCGCGAGTCCGGAGTTCAACTCGACGAAGTATTTTCGCAACAAGGTGAAGACGCCGATGGAGTTCCTGACCTCGGCGTACCGGACCACGCTGACCGACCCGTCGAACCCCGGCGCGCTGGGCAACATGATGCGCACTATGGGGATGCCGCTCTACTTCGCGCTGCCGCCGACGGGCTACTCCATTACGGCGGACCATTGGATGAATACCGGCGCGCTGGTGGATCGGCTGAACTTTGCGTATCAGTTGACCAGCGGAAAGTTCGCTGGGCAGAAGTTCGATGCGCCGAAGGTGGTAGCGCTGGGACTGATGAGCGAACAGGCGCTGCCGCCGGAGATGGCAGGCGTTGCAGCCGCGCGCCCGGCGCATGGAGGGTTCACGGAAGCAACGCTGACCGAGACGTCTCCGCGTACCGAGGCGGCGACGCCGGCGGGCACGGAGATCGCGCTGAAGCTGCTGGAGGCGACACTGATCGGCGGCGAGGTTTCTGCGCACACCAATCAATCGATCCATCAGCAACTGGCGCAGGCAAGCGAGCAGAATACGAGTCCCGGCGATCTGCTGAATCTGCTGACCGCGCTGGTGATGGGCTCGCCGGAGTTCCAACTGCGATGAAGCAGTTGTTAGTTGCTAGTTAGGTTTGCCGGTGTGAAGCGTGACTCAGAAAACTGCCTGACATTGGAGCGGCGGGCTGGATGTTCAACCAACCCGCCGTTGAATCCGCGGCATCTTTACGCGGCCTTGGACCTGGACTTGGACTGTTTCGCGTAGTTCTCCATGCCGGTGATGTCGATGAAGACCACGGGTTCGTTGCCGACGACCCATCCATCGTGTCCGGGCGGGATGTTGACGACCTGGCCGGGCTTGAGGTCCATCTCGGTGCCGTCGTCCATCTTGAGGTGCATGGTGCCCGACAACTGAACGCCAAGATGCGAGGCCTGGCAAGTGTTGGTGCCGGCTATGGGCTTGAGGTGTGTGCTCCATTTCCAGCCGGGATTGAAGGTGGCGCGGCCGAAGGTCACGCCGTTGACGGTGATGAGTTCGAGCTTGCCTTTCGGGAATTCACGTACTTCGTGCGGCTTGGTGAATCCGATTGCCTGAAGCGGAACATGCTGTTCTTTAGCGGCCATTGGAGACTCCTTTTTGTGAAATACGAAATCGCCCGCGAACGCGAGCGCACACCCCGGAGAAGAGCCCTGATGCATAGTTGAAAAGCCGGCCCGGCGATCGGCTGCGGAGTCCGATTGCCGGCAGGTCGCAAATTGTAATCCTTCGGCAGCAGCCCGGTAAACAGCGGGTCTCGGCGGAAGACGGGTTGGCTTATAGGCCGGCGAAGAGGTCGGTGGTCTGGACCGCCGGGCCGGGTTTGGGCGAGGCGGCCAGAGTGTAGACTTCCTGCCCGGCACGCTGCTTGAAGTAGCCTTCGAACTTCTCCATCAATGGGAGTTGCGAGGTGTGGGCGCGGAAGGCGTCGAACTTGCGGTCCTGGACGCGGGTGACGTCGAGGGTAACGGTCCACGGCGCGGGCAGCGGCGCGGGGCGGCCGGGAAAGAAGAAGCTGGTGGTGTTGTAGAAGAGGCGCTGGGCGACGTGGATGGGACCGAGCGCAGGGAAGCGTTTGGGCGACGCGGCCCAGTGAAACGCCGCGGTGGTGAAGGCCGAGACCATGGTGTGGTCGGCGTGGGTGTTCATGCGCGCCGTCGCTACCGAAGGTGAGAACGATCTGCGGCTTATAGCTGCGGATGCGCTCAACCAGCCTGGCGACGGTCGCGGAGAAGTCGGCGAACTCGAGCTGGCCGTCCTGGTAATCCAGCAGCTCGTGGTGGTCGACACCGAGGATCTTGCAGGAGGCTGCGAACTCGGCGCGGCGCATTTCGCCGAGCTGCTGGGGCGAGGTGGAGTCGCCGCGGTTGGTGGCAGCCTGGCCGTCGGTGAAGCAAACGACGGAGGTTTCGATGCCGGCTTCCGCGGCGAGCATCAGGGCGCCGCCGAAGCCGAAGCATTCGTCGTCAGGATGGGCGGTGACGCAAAGGAGTTTGCGGGGGATTGTTTCGGTCATGTTGTGTTAAGCGTAACGCAGGACAAAGGTGCGAGGTGCCGGAAGGACAGTCCGCCGCAATACGGAGATTCTTGCCTACGGCCAGAATGACGGCGAATGAGAAGCCATTGGCGGAGACAGCGACTAGAGGCAGGCGCCGGGTTCGAGGTCGGCGTCTGCGAGCAACATGTCTTCGAGCATGCTCGTCGACCAGCGGATCGTCGCCCATCGGGTCGAAGAGCAGGCCGGTGGCTTCCGGTTCGCCCGTTATGAGGGCGCGCACGGGGGCGAATGTGCGGCGGTGCAGCGGGCAGGGGCCGAGTTCGCGCAGTTGGCGGCGGTGCTGCGGCGTGCCGTAGCCCTTGTGCGCGGCCAGGCCGTAGCCGGGATGCTGCGCGTCCAGTTCGCGCATCAGGCGGTCGCGATGGACCTTGGCGACGACCGATGCGGCGGCGATGGAGAGCGAGAGCGCGTCGCCGTAGAAGAGGCGCGTCTGCGCACACGGGTGGTCAAGACGCATGGCGTCGATCAGCAGATGGTCGGGCACGACCGTGAGCGCCTGCACGGCGGCCAGCATGGCGATGCGCGTGGCCTGGTAGATGTTGACGCGATCGATGGTTTCGGCATCTACCTCGGCGACCGACACGGCGAGGGCAATCTTGCGGATGCGGCGGTCGAGCTTCTCGCGATGCTCGCGGGTGAGTTGCTTGGAGTCCTTGAGGCCGGCGCGTGCGAGCGAGCCCAGGCGTTCCGGCAGGATGACGGCGGCAGCCACGACCGGGCCGAAGAGCGCGCCACGACCCACCTCGTCCACACCGGCGATGGAGCGGAAGCCGCGGTAGCGCAGAGCCTGTTCGGGCGCGTCGCTGCAAACCAGAAGCTTGAGCATGCGCTGCTTCGCGGTGGCGGCGGTGACGGCGTGCGCGGCACGAGGCGAAGAAGCGGAGACGCTGCCCATATCGTGTAAGAGTTTACAACTTTCGTCCGTGAGGAAATTTTTGCGAGGAAGGGAAGTCGTTGTAATCTCGGCTTGACAGGGCCCTGCAATGCCGGATCGCAAGACTTTTCTCGCTCACCATACTCCACTCGTTCCTAAGACGGTCGCCGCAGGTTTGATGCTCGTCCTGACGGTGGCTGTACCATACGCGTTCGGACAAACCACCTCCGCGGGCGCTCCTCAAGCCGGTTCGGGCGCACCGAGTGCCGCAGCACCGGCTGCGAAGCCTGCGATGCCAGCAGCGCCAGCCAGGGGCAAGAAGGGCAAGGCGGCTTATAACGGGCCGACCACGATCATCGTGCTGGCGCCGACTCCGATGCTGGATGGCGAAGGCAAGCAGCGCGTCGATCCGGACGGAAAGCTGATGTTCAATCCGCCGGTGCAGCAGATTCGCGACAAGAAAGGCCACCCGGTCTTCGACCGCCGACGGCAAGCCGGTATTTCAGACTGCGAGAAACCTGGGATACGACGAGAAGGGCAAGAAGATCGTCGCGAAAAAGGTGAAGCCGCCCAGGATGACGCCGCTTTCGATCACCGCTGGAACGCTGACGGTGGATGGCTGGACGGGCAAGGCGAGGCTGAACTACGACATCGCCGACCTGAAGTACCTGTACCTCTACGCGCCGGGAATCGGGACCACCATCGTGTCTCGGAAGGCGTTTCCCGGGGCCAAGGAACAGCCGGGCGCGTTCAACGGTACCACGCTGAGGATCACGGTGGACGGGCACACGATCGAGGTTGCGTCCGAGAAGCAGCTTCTGGGCAAGAAGCCGGAGCCGGCGTGGGTGATGGTCGATCGCGGCTTTCTGCTGCCGGCCAAGTTCCCCGTGTTTGGCTATGGCACCGTGACCAAGGCTCCGTATGCGTGGCCGGGATCGCAGGGAGACCGGCCGTGCAGGCGCCTCCGCTGCCACCCGATGTGCGGCCGACGCTGCTGCTGGGACCTTGCCCTGCAGGGATGATGCGGCAGGCGGGACCGCCTGTGCTGCCCGGGCAGGCGGCGCCGGCGCAGCCGTGCGTTCCCATCAAGCCGGCGGCGACCCCAGTGTCGCCTGGGACGGCTCCTCCAGCCCCGTAGAGGGGGGTCATTCCCTCTCCCCGCCCCTAATATGGGAGGCACACGCAGGCGAAAGGCCACAACGGGGAGCGTTGTGGCCTTGGTTGATCTTGGGGAATCCGCTTGCAGGCGAACCGGTTGCAGGTTGTGGCTTACCCCTCGGAGGCGCGGGCGACCTCGTGCAGACGGGCGGCCTTGCCGCGCAGACCGCGCAGGTAGAAGAGCTTGGAGCGGCGCACCTCGTAGGAGCGCAGCTTCTCGACCTTGTCGACGACCTTGGAGTTGTAGGGGAAGATGCGCTCGACGCCCTGGCCGAAGCTCATCTTGCGGACGGTGAAGGTGCCCTGGGGCCCTTTGTTGGTGGCAATGACCATGCCTTCAAAGGCCTGGAGGCGCTCTTTTTCGCCCTCGCGGATCTTAACCTGCACGCGGACGGTGTCGCCGGGGCCGAAGGCCGGGTGGTCTGTCCGCTCAAGTTTGGCGGCCAGTTTCTGCATAATCGGATGGATAGACATGATGAATTCCTTGCGTAAAGTCGCAGGACTTAGTTTACATGAAAACGCCCTTTCCTTGGGCGGGAAGATGCCGAGCCCTGGATGTACACTCCTCCCGGTTTGGATCCAATAAGCTAAACCGCTCGCATGTTTCCCCGATACAGATATTCGGGATGGCGTGCGGGGCTGGCTGCCGTGGCTGGCTGCCGTGGCTGGCTCTAGTGGTCACGGCATCCTACTTTGTGGTCGCGCCGATCTTTCCTCTTCTCATGCGCCTGATTCCGGGTATGCCTCCGCCGACTGAGCGGTCCAGGGATCCGGAACACGATTAGAGTCGGATCTCCGCCAAGATAGAATTGCCAGAGAACGAACTCATAAGGAGGACATTGGGTGAAACAACCAATTGCGATCCGATTCATTCTCGGATTTACCCTCGTACTGACTTGCCTGTTGGCAACCCGCCCTGCTGCGCAGGCGCAACCGAATCCAAAGAATGGCGAGACCATTGTTCTGATCAGGCACGGGGAGAAGCCGCCGGCAGGGTTAGGCCAGTTGAACTGCAAGGGGCTGAATCGGTCGCTGGCGCTGCCATCCCTGCTGATTGGGAGGTTTGGCAAGCCGGACTACATCTTCGCGCCGAATCCCAGCGTCCTGCTGCGAGACGGCAGTAACCAGCCCACGTTCTCCTATGTCAGGCCATTGGCAACCATTGAGCCGACCGCCATTCGTCTCGAAATGCCGGTAAACACGCAAATTGGCTTTGACCAGATTGATGAGCTGCGGCGGGTGCTGCTCCAGCCGATGTATGCGCACTCGCTGATTTTTGTCGCCTGGGAGCACCTTAAGCTGCATGATTTCGCCCAAATGATGCTACAGCTTTATGGGTCCACTCCGGTCAAGGTTCCCGACTGGCCCAACGACGACTATGGGACCATCTACGTCTTTCACATCACGCGGCCCGGAAGTGACGCTACGCCGGTGGCCACGCTGGATATTCAGCAGGAGAACCTGGGAGGCTCGCTGAGCGATACCTGCCCCGGCAGCAAATAAAACGGCGAAACCAGAATCCGCCCAAGAATACGCTGGCCCCTTGTCAAGAGAAAACTTACAACCCATTCAAAATCAGTTGGACAGATCGAGCCGTGAGTTTTAGTCTGACGAGTAAAATGGAAGTAGAGGGTTGCGCGAGCGCCGGAGGGGGGAAGTCCTCCGACTCGACTCTGGCGCCTTTCGGGGGGATACTCGTAACTCATTTGAAATCATATTCGGAGCAGAAGTGTGACTGTAACTCGTTTGGGCCGAATCCTCGCAAGATGAACCGCAAGCAAAAAGATAAATACAGCAAGCAGCGGGGACAGGGAGAATATGCGGGGAAAACCGCCGTACACGGGATGCTCGACAGAGAACTACGGCAAATTCGGGCGAATGTTATTCCTAACGCCAAGCGGGAAACCCTGCAAAATGCCATCCTTGAAAACGTGAGTCCTGCCGCGAAGGTCTACACCGATAATTCGACCAGCTATCAAGGGCTGAATCAGAAATTCATCCATCAAATCGTGGATCATTCGCGGGAATATGTGAACGGCCAAGTCTCGACCCAGGGTTTAGAGAATTTTTGGAGTTTGCTCAAGCGAACCCTGCGGGGCACATATGTTGCCATCGAACCATTTCATTTGGACGCCTATGTGGATGAGCAGGCATTTCGCTATAACAATCGCGCTACAAGGGATAATCCCTTGGACGATACCGACCGTTTTATGCTGGCAATCTCTCAGATTGCGGGCAAGCGGCTCACCTACGCGCAACTGACAGGCAAGACCCCCAGTAGTGTCTAAACCTTGGTCATTTTAAATCTGATTTTTGCGGCTAACTGGCGCAATTTCTGATATTTAGAGGGGGCTCAAAAGTGTATATTGCTGAATCGCAAATGGTTAGCATCACCCCCCCCCACCGCCCCCGGGGGGCAAGGGTCAATGGGCAAACTGCCAACTCGAGCGGCGGGATATATCCCAAGCATATCCCCGTCCGAATCGAAGCCCTTTAAAAGCCGAATCTTGGAATCAAATGCCGGGGGAGGGGGTACCCCGCCCCGGGCCAACGAACAACGAGCAGCGATCAACTCGCAACCGGAATACAATTGCGCCCAATGACTAACTTGCCAAACTCACCCATCTCGCTCTCCCGCCGCACCGTTCTCCGGAGCGGGGCCCTCGCTGCCGCTGCTTCGCTTCTGCCCGCCGCAGCCGGCGCGCAGGCGCCGGAGGCCTCCTACGCTCCCAAGTCGCTCAAGCCGCCGACGGCCGACGTCGATCTTCCCATCCGTCTGGGCATCGCCAGTTACACCTTCCGCACCTTCGACTCGCCGCACCTGCTTATCGGCTTCATGAAGCAGCTCAACACGCCGCTGCTCAACCTCAAGGACACTCATCTCCCCATGCCCATCGCGGGCCAGACCACCCTCGCACACGTCGCCGCCCAGGCTGCCGCCTATCGCGCCGCCGGATTCACGCTGACCGCGGCCGGCAACGTCACCCTGGACAAGGACGACGATGACGACATTCGCGCCAAGTTTGAGTACATCAAGGCGGCCGGCATCCCGATCATGGTCGGCATTCCCACCCACCAGAATCTGTCGCGCGTGGAGAAGTTTGTGAAGGAGTACGACATCAAACTCGCCATCCACAACCACGGGCCGGAGCAAAAAGATTTCCCGTCGCCGTTCGATGTGCTGGCTGCCGTGAAGAACATGGACCCGCGCATGGGCCTGTGCATCGACCTCGGCCACTCACTGCGCGCCGGTGCAGACGTGGTTGCCGCCATCCACGCCGCCGGCCCGCGCCTGTTCGACATCCACATCAAGGACCTGGCCGACGTCACATCCAGGGAATCTCAGGTCGCCGTCGGCGAAGGCGTCATGCCGGTTCGCGCGATCTTCGAGGCGCTGATGCAGATTCAGTACCCCGGCAACGTCGATCTGGAATACGAAATCCACGCGGACAACCCCATGCCCGGCGTGGTGGAGAGCTTTGCCTACATGCGTGGAGTGCTGGCGGGCATGGGCTACAGATAGCTGCCGCGTTGGGCGCCCCACATCTGGGGCCCCGGCCAGCTTGCTGGCTGGTGTGAGCATCTCGATTCTGAGATGTGGGTCCTGGCTGCGACCGGCTATTTCTTGCCTTGCACGGCCTGGATCACGGCGTCGTAGCTGGGATCGGCTGCCTTGATATGGTCCGCCACCCGCTTGCGCTCCTCGTCCGTCAGTCGACGGCAGTACCGTAAGGATGCGCCGCAGCGTCACCGAGATATCGTCCACGTAGTTCATCGTGCGTATTGCTTCGCCAGAAAGAGGCATGGTTGCTCCTGTCAAATTGATTGCTCTTACCACCAGTCTAAACCGTCGACGGCCCCGCCTTTGGCGCAACGTACCCATCGCGGTCGGTCATCTCCATCAGCGCCGCCAGTCCGGTCGCAAGGCCGGGATGCGAGCGCATCCTGCGCGATAACGCCAGGTCCAGTTCCCGTTTGCAGCGGCAGGCGTATTCATGCGCGCCTCGCTGCCCAGGTGCAAGGACGTCCTGCATGGGGAAAGATGCACAGGTTCGCCACCGATCGCGCCGCCGCCCGCATCATCGCCCCCACAATTTCGCCGTCGTGCTCGATCGGCTGCAGGTAAGTCTGCACGTGCGCGCGCTCTTCCTCGGTCGCGCCGTCTCGCCACCAGCCCAGCGTGGTGTTGTTGTCGTGCGTGCCCGTATAGGCAACGGTATTCGGGCACATATTTGTGCGGCAGATACAGATGCGCCCCGCGGTCCGAGAATCCGAACTGCAGGATGCGCATCCCCGGCATCCCGAAATGCTCGCGCAGTTCGTCCACCTCCGGCGTAATCAGCCCCAGGTCCTCGGCGATAAACGGCAGCTCGCCGAACACGTCCTTCAGCCTCTGGAAGAGCTCATGCCCGGGCGCCTTCACCCACTGTCCGTTCGATCGCCGTCTGCTCCTCCGCCGGCAATCGACCAGTACGCCTCGAAGCCGCGAAAGTGGTCGAGCCGGACCATGTCGTAAAGCGCCAGCGACCGGCGAATCCTGTTCACCCACCAGTCGAACCCGCGCTCGCGCAGCTCGCCCCACTTGTACAGCGGATTGCCCCACCGCTGCCCAGTCGCCGAAAAATAGTCGGGAGGCACGCCCGGACACGCGGATCATCCTGCGCTCTTCGTCCAGCTCAAACAGCTCCGGATGCGTCCACACATCCGCGCTGTCGTAGTTCACAAAGATGGCCACGTCGCCCAGGATGCGGATGTCGCGCTCTTTGCAGTAGCTGCGCAGCGCGCACCACTGCTCGTCGAAGAAGAACTGGATCGCCTGCTCCATCGGCCAGCTCGCGGGCATGCTCGGTCAGCACCGACGTCAAAGCATCGTGCTTGCGCTGCGCGAACTCCACCGGCCACTCGTTCCAGCTCGCGTAGCCAAATCTGCCGGCGAAGCACGTTGAACATCGCATAGTCCGGCAGCCAGCTCATGTTCTCGTGGCAGTAATTCTGGAAGCGCGCCGCGCGCCGCGTCGTCCGCACGGTCGAGAAAATTCGCCGCGGCCTCTTCGATCAGTGGAATCTTGCCCGCCGCAGGCGGCTTCAAAGTCCGCGGGCCCGTCGTGCCCCGGCAATCCCTGCAACCGCTCCGCCGCAATCCACCCATCCGCGACCAGCCGCTCCAGCGAGATCAGCACGGGATTTCCCGCAAACGCCGACAGCGCCGAGTAAGGCGAGCTGCCATACCCGGTCGGGCCCAGCGGCAGCACCTGCCACAGGCGCTGCTTTGCCGCCGCCAGAAAATCGACAAACCCGTACGCCGCCGGTCCGAAATCGCCCACCCCGCCATAGGACGGAAGCGAGGTCACATGCAGCAAAACTCCAGACATCCGATCCTGGTTCATCCCTCACCCTTCAGCAGCTATCAACAGCAATGCTTGTAACTTGGATGCGTCTGACCCGGCATCCTGCGCTAAACGACACAGAGGCCTGTCCCCAGCCTGCGCACCAGGGCCGCGCAGGGCAGGGAACAGGCCCCATCCACGAAAACGGTTAATTGCCCTGACGGAGCCCTTCCCGGAGTCCCGGCCTGCTGGGTCAACCGAATTCCATTGCCGTCCTGGTATTTCTTCGAAAGCGTTCCCAGGAACACGCGGTAGACCTCTTCCTGCTGCGTCGCTCGAGCAATTGCTCCCGCGTCTGGTCGAAGTTCTTCGCGATCTCATCCGCGCTGGGCTCCTGCTTGTCGGTCACCACCAGCACCACGCCCGTCTGCCCGGCATTGATGGGTCGCGAGATCGGTCCCTTTGGGCAGCGAGAACGCCACCGCTCCCGGCCCGCTCATCGCGCCCAGGTCCGGAACCTGTCCGTCCTGGCCAACGAAGTCGCTCGACTTGAACGGCACCTTCATCTCCGCCGCGGCCTTCTTCAGGTCGTTCAGCACCTTGGCCCGGTCGTCCAGCTTGGTGGTCTCCTGCTCGACCAGCAGCTCCGGCGCCTTCTGCTCGCGATAGTCGTCCAGAATATGCGACTTGTACTCGCGCAAACTCCGGAGCATGCGCCGGCTTGATATCCACCACCTGAACACCGCGTAGCCGTCGCCCGTGGAAACCTGCGCCGGCGCCGCGCCCTTGTCCGTCGCGAACGCCTGGGTCAGCAGCGCAGCCGCATCCGACAGTCCGCCGATCACGCCGTCCTTGGCCACGTAGTCCGTCGTCACCGCGTGCAGTCCATGCGCCGCCGCCGTCTTGTCCAGCCCGTTCTTCTTCGCCTCGGCCGCAAGCTGCGCCGCGAACTGCTGTTCCGCCGCGCCCTGCTTTCTGCTGCTCCAGCGCCTGCACAATCGAGTCCTTCACCTCCGCCAGAGGCTTTACTCCCGCCGCCTCTTTCTTCTCGGTCTGGATAATGTGATAGCCGAACGCCGACTTCACCAGCCCGGAAGTCTGCCCCGGATTCAGCGCCATCGCCGCCTTGGCATACGCCGGATCGAGGCCGGCCGTCGCCATCAGCGGAATCTCGCCGCCGTTGATCCTTGCTCCCCGGGTCGTCCGAGTATTTCTTCGCCAGGTCCGCGAAGTTGCCCCCGGCCTGCACCTGCTTCAGCACGTCCTGCGCCTTGGCCTTCGCCGCTGCGTCTGTCTTCGCATCCGCGCCCGGTTCGGCGCGTTGATCAGGATGTGCCGCGTCTGCACCATCTCTTCCGTCTTGTACTCCGCCTGGTGCGCGTTGTAATACGCCTGCACCTCGGCATCGCTCACCTTGGCCTTGCCGCCCGGCATCTGCGCGGCGTCGAACGCCACATACTCAATCTTCCGCGTCTCTGGAATCGCGTTCGCATACCTCGCCGAATTCTGCTTGAAGTACGCCTGCAACTCCGCGTCGCTCGGGTTGATCGTCTTCTTGATGTCGTCCAGCGAGACCACCGCGTAGTCGAACTTCACCTTCGTCCCCTGCATCCGGTAGGCATCGCGCACCGCCGCATCCGACACCGTCACCCCGTCGGTGATCAGCGCCTGCAGCCGCTGCAGCTCCAGGTCCTGCTTCACCTCCGCCTCGAACTCGGCCTTGCTGACGTCCTGGCCCACGGCCATCTGGATAAAGTTGATGTACCCGTCGTCGCCGATGTACTTGCCCATTGGGAAAGAGGTACTGCGGCAAACGGCCCGGTGCGCAGGATAGGTGCGCAGGTCGTCGTCCGACACCTGCAGGTGCAGCCGGTCGGCCTCCTGCTTCAGGATCGCCCGCTGCACCAGGGCCGGCCCCACACGGTCAATCATGAGGGGTAACAATCGTTGCAGCATCGAATCCGGAATCTGGCGCTGCTGCATCTGCTGCTGCAACTGCCGCTGCGCCAGCCGGGTCACTTCGTCCATCTTGACGGTCGTGGTTTCGCCGAAGATCCGCCCCAGCACCCCGGGCGTGTGCACCGTTGCATAGGTGTTGGCCGCCTCTGCTCCGCCGGTCGGGTCCATCAGTCCGGGAACCAGGTAAGCCACCATTGCGATGCATGCGGCGCCAATGATGACGCCGAACATAATCTTGACAAACTTATTGTCCTGCTGAAGGAAACGAATCATGCTTGACTGCCGACCTTGACTTCGGGCGCAATCCCAAACCTGGAACTACCGACGGGCTGGAACCCCTGTGAATTCGGGTCGCATCCAGCTCGCACCAAGTCTGAAACAGCGCATCTGCCCGTTGATTTTGCTCGTCCCGGAACGCAATCTCTCGCGCTCCAGGCCCACAGCAGGGCAAGAGTCAAGTATAAATCACCCCCGAGCACGCTAACTCAAGTCCGGTCAGCCGGGCTTCGGACTGCGGGTGAGTCGAGGGGGCGGAGGCCTCTGCCGGGACATGCAACAAAGGGGCCGCAATTGCGACCCCTCTGTTGCACTTCAAATCTTTTCGATCAGTAAGGATAGGGATACGGTCGATAGTAGGGCCCGTAATACGGAGCCGGATAACGTCGTTGCAGTTGCTGCGGGCCGTTTCCAGGGACTCCCTGGGCCAGGCGGTCCATCTCCTGCTGCGACACCGTTGCGACCGTTGCCGGCTGCGCCATCTGGAAGGTCAGCAGACCTTCGGCCGGAATATAGATTTCGCTGCGCGAAGCAGCCGAACTGCCCAGGCCCAGCGCCGCACCGATGCCGGCGCCGATCGCCGCTCCTTCTCCGCCACCTGCCGCGGCGCCCACCAGCGCGCCAACGCCCGTTGTGGCGGCCGTGCGATCCACGGTCTGCACCGCCTTATCACCGGCGTGGTGGTCCCATATATCTGTGGCGATGGGGTAGGTCTTGCCCGCCAGGGTTACCTGTGTTAGTTGCAGCGAAAGTTCGGCGCGCCCGGATAGTGCACCAGCCTTCTTGACGTCGACTACCGTGCCTTCTACCGCTGCGCCGCGCGGGATTGCCACCGCGCCGCCGGCGGCTACGTCGTTCACCACGATGCCGTTGAAGTGTTGCCCCGGCTTTGCATGCGCAGTGTCCAGCGGCTGATTGATCCGCATCCGGAGCATCGCGCCGGCGGGAATGGTCACCATCTGACCTGCCTCCTGCCCGCCGAAGACGGGCTGAGGAGCCGCGTTATAGCCATAACCCTGCTGGGGCGGATAGCCCTGCTGGGGCGGGTATCCTGGTTGCTGCGGATAGCCCTGCGGCTGCTGCTGCGGGTATCCCTGCGACTGCCCATATCCCGGGGGCGGGCCATACCCTCCCGGATAATTGCCCTGCGCCTGGCCATTGGCAGCCTGTGCGGGCGCTGGTTGCTGGCTGGGTGCCTGTTGCGGGTTGTACGGTGCACGATACTCCGGAGCGCCCGGACCGTAATCCGGCCCGCTCGCCTGGTTAGGCGAACCCTGTGCGTTGGCTGTGCCCTGCGGGGGCTGCGGCGCCATGGTGCCATCGGACTGCAAGGTTGGATTCGTTTCCTGCCCGCCTGCTGCCATTGCGGCAAGGTCCGGCGCCTGCGGATTGACGGCATTCGCGTTCAGAGTCATCTCGTCGATAACCTTCTGCACGCCCGCGGTTCGCGATGCGATAGTCTCGGCTTCAGTACGCAGCGCCTCGGTTTGTACCGACCCGCTCAACGTCACGACGCCATAAACGGTCGTGGTCGTCATGGGCTGGTTGGCCAGATCGGGCGCGGCGGCCAAAGCCTTCAGAACATTCGCCTCCACTTGCGCATCCGGCACGGTCTTGGATGGGGGGGGTGTCTGGGCGGATGCAACCGCACCAAATCCCACCATCACAGCCAACCCAATCCCGCGAAACCACTGAAATGAAGCCCCTGCATCCGTGCGACGAAACATGCAAATCCCTCCGAATGTCCGAGTCCGCGGCAGATTTGCCGGCGGTCTCTACTATATTGCAGACTCGAAATCGACGAGAAAGTTACGCTTTATGCTGCGGAAATTGCGCGATATCAGGGAACGGTCTCACATTTCCGTCGGCTGGCTGCCGGACGAATTACACCCATTAGAAGCAGGTTTGACCTGCCTTGTTCCCGGCAGTATACTTGGATTGCGGGGTGGAGCAGCCCGGTAGCTCGTTGGGCTCATAACCCAAAGGTCGTAGGTTCAAATCCTACCCCCGCAACCATCCGAAGCCGCCCCTCACCAGAGTCCTGAGCAAGCCGCTCCTCTGCGTGAGGGGCGTTTTCGTCTGTACCGAGCAGATTCCAAGAGCCTTCTACCTCATAATGCCACTGCCTAGCGTTCGCAATCGGGTGCATTTTGACCACAGTCAGGTGCCGACGGAGTTCCTGTTTTGCCAGCGGGGAGTTGGTGTTTAGGAGGTCGGCGAGATTCTCAATCTCCCTCCTTACGAAGGTCTGCATCTCAGCGATGCGGCCTTCAAGGGATTCGCTACTGGACGTGAGGAGACCTTCATTTGTGGTTCGCCAGCGTTCGCCTTGGACATCTTGGCGCAGAATGGGATGAGACGGGGTAATAGACGTCGGCATATTTCCGGTCTTCGAGACCTGTCGCGAAGCCAAGGAGAGCAGAACTAGTGAGTACGATGACATCTGTAATCGCCGTGATAATCGTTGTGGCAGTCTATTCCATCTGGAAACGAGCCAGCCAGATATCGCTTAAGCGCGCCGTTGCCTACCTGAAGGACGGGGCACTAGTGATTGACGTCCGCCGTTCCGCTGAGTTCAACTCCGGCCATCTACCGAACGCGATCAACCTTTCAGTAGAAGAAATCGAAACGGCGCTGCCACGCAGGGTGAAGGATAAGAATCAAGTGTTGCTGCTCCATTGCCAGAGCGGAATGCGTAGCGGTGTGGCCAAAACAAAACTGACGGGATTGGGATACGCCAATACCTTCAACCTTGGTTCCTATGCTCGTGCGGCAAGGATCGTGAGCGCCAGCTAAGCCCACCAAGCGGTCCCTGTAAATTCCAAGTGGCTCATGGGATGGCCATTCCGAAGCTGTAGGCGGTCTTCGGGATTAGACTGGCTGCGGAGACTTATTCAATGAAATATGGTCGTATCCCGCAGCTAGCCATGGCCACCGGACTGGGGACACTCGCTGTTCTTTTCGGATCCTTGCAATGCCCAGCACAATATACCCCCACCTCGGGCCCCGGAAGCGCTTTGTCAATTCCCCAGGCGCAGCTAATCCAGCCCGAAGCGCTGCATCATCTGTTTCAAACCAAGGGAACAGATAAGCCATTGTTGCTCCAGGTCGGCTCGCACCTTCTCTTCGATGAGGCGCATATTCCCGGCTCCGTGTATGCGGGTGCAGGCTCCCAGCCCACTGGGCTGCAACAGTTGCAGAGCACGGTCGCCCCACTCTCCAAGAAGAAAGCAATCGTTCTGTACTGCGGCTGCTGCCCTTGGAATCGGTGCCCTAACCTGGGACCCGCGTTCAAGCAATTACAGGATTTGGGGTTCACCAACGTTAAGGTTCTCTATCTTGCCGACAATCTGGCTACCGATTGGGTTGCCAAGGGCTATGCGGTTGAGCGAAGCCGCTAGTCGAGGCATCGGCCGGAAGACCACCCGGGGGCAGTGGGGCAGATCGATACCGCCCTTCGTGGTTTTCCGGTTCGCGCTGGCATGTCTGTTTCTGGCTGCATGCTCCATGGCGAGCGAGGCACAGTCAGCTTTCAAGGCACCGTCGCTTGTCAACAAGAAGGCACCGGAGTTTGTTCGCTTCGATCTGGAGCACAAGAGGCTAGACCTGAATTCCTACCGAGGCAAGGTAGTGTTGCTCAACTTCTGGGCAACTTGGTGCGCTCCGTGCGAGGTGGAGATGCCAACCTTTGTTGCCTGGCAGAAGAAATATGGCGGACACGGTCTCCAAATTATCGGAATATCCATGGACGACGATCCAGCCCTAGTGCAGGTGGCCTATCGCAAGCTGAATTTGAACTATCCGGTTGCGATGGGTGACGTGAAGATTGGGGACCTTTATGGCGGCGTCCTCGGTCTTCCGATTACGTTCCTGATCGATCGCCATGGGGAGATTCGCGCAGAGTTTCAGGGAGACCCAGACCTGAATAAGATCGAGGCGCAGCTGCAATCACTTTTACCGCGCCGCTAAACACCCTGAGGTCCGCGACCGCCTCGGGCATTCACGTGGGAGCAATGCATAATTGCGTCATGTCCCAGCAATGATGCGATTTAGTGCTTTCGACAATTCTCTGGCGGGGCGACTCGTCAACTCCGCGCAAACTTTATTTGGCTCATCTTGTAACGAAATCCATGTCTGGTGGCTTTATCTGTATGAACGCTTCAGATAAGGACACTTCATTCAATGGTTTTTCGCCAATATCGAATTCTGGCTCTCTCTCTACTACTCTGTAGCGGAGCGTCGGAGGTCAATGCACAAGCCCCCCTAACCCTCCGCCAAGCCGTCGATCGAGCTCTCGAACAATGCCCCCAGGCTGCCATCGCTCACGCCGGTGACCAGGAAGCGAAGTCAGTGGCCACGATAGCACGCACCCAACTACTGCCTCACCTCAGCTTCACGGAAGATATTTCCCGCGGAGATGATCCGGTGTATGCCTTCGGAACCCGGCTTCGGCAGGGACAGTTCACCCAGGCCGACTTCGCACTCGATGCGCTGAATCATCCTCCATCGATCGGCAACTTCTCCACCCGTTTCTCTGGATCCTGGACGGCATTTGATTCGTTCAAGACACAAAGAGAGATTCACAGCGCCGACCTTCTCCGAGCAAGCACATCACTTTCCGGCGAGGCGGTCGACCAGCAGATCGCGCTCAGTGTGGTCGCGGCATACCAGGCGGTGCTGTACGCGCAGCGTGAGATCGACGTAGCCCAACATGAACAGGAGACCGCTTCGGCGCTACTGGCGTCAGTGGATGACCACGTCAAAGCGGGTTTGGCGGTCGAGTCTGATCGGATGTCAGGTGAGGTCAACGTGGCCGAGCGCAAGCAGGAACTGATTGCCGCCCAGGGCGATCTGGACCTTGCGTGGGCGCAGTTGCGCGAGGCGATGGGAGTCCCGGATCTCAAAGCATCGGAACTGAAACCGATTGAGCCGCATACATTCGACCAACTGCCGCTCGAGCAGGAGCTTGCAACAGCCGCAAAGACTCGTCCCGATCTGACAGCGCTGACGCAGGTGCAATTGGCGCAGGCGTCGGGCCTGCGGGCTGCGAAGTCGAGCTTCGGCCCCGTCGTGAACACCTACGGCAGCTGGGAAGAAGACCGCGGATCGCTGGGGAGTTCGGGCGGAAACAACTGGGTGGTCGGTGTGCAGATCAGCGTCGACATTCTGCCGCTCGGCAAACGAGCCCAGCTTGCACAACAGTCCGCAGCGAAACAGAAGATCGACGCGCAATTGTCTGCCTCGCAACAGCACGTTCGGCTTGAAGTAAGCCAAGCGCATATTCGCCGGAGGACAGCACAACTTTCACTGGAAACGGCGCAGGCAGCGCTGGACCAGTCGGCAGAGAGTCTTCGCATCCTCAAGAACCGCTACGGCGCGGGGCTTGCCAACATCACCGACCTCCTGCGGGCCGAAGATGCAGAAAGGCAGAGTCAATCGAACTACTGGCATGCGGTATACGGAAATGCCGTGGCCTATGCTGAGCTACTTTACGCAACCGGGACGCTAACTCCCGCTGCGGCGGAGGATTTGCAATGAGGATAGTGTTACGAACGAGTTTGCTTACCGTTTTCGCGGCAACTTTGGTCGGCTGTCATAGCGACGAGTCGGCAACACCGGGTGTCGTCGAAACCCTACAGGCGCGGGTTGTCCAGAGCCAGCAGCAACAGGTTCCTCTGTACATCCGTTCGACGGGGACAGTTCACGCACGGGAGACGGCAATTGTGTCCGCACAAGTTGTCGGCCGTATCCAGCAGGTCTTGGTTCGCGAGGGAGACAGCGTCCGCGCAGGACAAACCCTGGTCGTGCTCGACGCCGCCGCGTTGCGCTCTTCGGTGGACCAGGCGCAAGCAGGGGTTAAGGCCGCTCAACAGCAGCAGGCTGCCGCGCAAACCGATGCGAAGCTGACTGCCAGCACCCTAGACCGATATTGGCAACTTCAGGCCGAGAAGAGCGTAAGCCCCCAGGAGATGGATGAAGTTGAACAGCGCGCTGCTGCAGCCTCCGCCAGGCTCGAGGCAGTGCGCTCACAAACTGACGCGGCCCGTGCCCAGGAAACCGGAGCCCATACGATGCTCGGCTATGCCCGCCTGGTGGCGCCCTTTGCGGGAGTCGTGACGGCACGGATGGCCGATCCCGGGACGCTTGCCTCGCCGGGTGTTCCCTTGCTTCAGCTGGATCAGGCCGGGGCTCTGCAACTGCAAGCCACGGTGGATGAGTCGGCAATCGCTATCGTCCGCAAGGGGAACAAGGTGCAGGTCGCGATCGATGGAGCGTCTCCCGCCAATATTACCGGCACCGTTGCGGAGATCGACCCAGCCGCCGATCCCAACAGCCATAGCTTTACTATCAAAATTGATCTACCTACCGCAACTCAAGTCCGCGCAGGCATGTACGGAGCAGCGGAGTTTGCCAACGGCGTCCGCCATGCGATTGTCATTCCGCGATCCGCTATCGTTTCCCGTGGATCGCTGGTCTGTGCGTATGTTCTCGACATCCAGGGAATCGCGCGACTCCGCTACGTCACCCTTGGAGCGGCACAGGGCAATCTCGTAGAAGTCCTGTCGGGCGTATCCGCTGGCGAACAGCTTGTGGACGATCCTGCTGACCGTGACATCGAGGGCAAGCGCATCGAGGTCCAGCGATGAAGCAGGCTCTTGGCATCGCCGGGAAACTGGCTCACACGTTTCTCAACTCCAAGCTGACGCCGCTCTTCATCGCTGCATCACTGGCAATCGGAGCGTTCGCGGTTGCGATCATTCCTCGCGAAGAGGAGCCGCAGATCCTAGTCCCTATGCTGGACATCACCACCGCTATGCCAGGCGCGTCACCAGCCGAAGTGGAACAGCGCGTAACGTTGCCAATTGAGAATCTGGTGCACGAAATCTCGGGCGTCGAGTACGTATACTCCACGTCGGCTCCTGGACAGAGCCTGGTGATCGTCCGCTTTCTGGTTGGCACCCCCCAGGAAGATGCGCTCATCAAGGTCTACAGCAAGCTCTACTCCAACTTCGACCGCATGCCGCCTGGAGTGTCGCAGCCCCTCATCAAGGCCCGCTCGATTGACGACGTTCCGATTCTGGCCCTCACGCTGTGGGGCCAGCACTACAACGGCTATCAGCTTCGCGCCATCGCGGCCGAGATGCAACACAACTTCGAGCAGATCTCGGATGTTTCCGAGACGACGATCATCGGCGGATTGCCGCGAGCCATGCGCGTAGAACTGAGCACGACCAAGCTCAATGCCTACGGTATCTCACCCATGGCCATTGTTGGCCATCTGCAAGCCGCAAACGCAACGCTGCAGGCAGGTAACTTCGCCGAGAATAACCAGGAGATCCGGGTAGACGTCGGCAACATCTTCACCCGCCGGGAAGATCTCGAAGCCGTCGTTGTAGGTGTAGTTCGCGGGCAGCCCGTCTATCTGCACGACGTTGCCGACAAGATTGTCGATGGCGCTGCCGACCCCTCCGATTACGTGGTCTTCGGCACGGCAAACTCCCGCAATGCAGGTACGACGGCAACCGGACAGTACCCTGCAGTGACCATCACGGTGGCCAAGCGCAAAGGCACCAACGCGACGGACATCTCGAATGCCGTACTCGCGAGCCTGCATCGGATGCAGGGCGTCACCATACCCAACGACGTCACCGTCACCACCACCCGCAACTACGGAGAGACGGCCAAGGACAAGTCCGACGAACTGCTCGAGCACCTGCTGCTGGCGACGCTTTCCGTAACCCTGCTGGTCGCACTCTTCCTGGGATGGCGTGAGTCTGGAGTCGTCCTGCTGGCGATTCCGGTCACGCTTGCTCTCACCATGTCGGTGTTCTATTTCCTCGGCTACACCATCAATCGCGTCACGCTCTTTGCGTTGATCTTCAGCATCGGTATTCTCGTGGATGACGCCATCGTCGTCGTCGAGAATATGGTGCGCCATTTCCGCCTCCCGGAAAGCCACGGTCGACCGATGAGCGAAGTTGCAGTGGAGGCTGTCGCCGAAGTTGGCAACCCCACGATTTTAGCCACCTTCGCTGTGATCGCAGCAGTGCTGCCAATGGCTTTTGTCCGCGGTCTGATGGGGCCATACATGCGCCCCATCCCTGTGGGAGCCTCCGCGGCAATGCTCTTCTCCCTGCTGGTTGCTTTCGTAGTTTCGCCGTGGGCCGCGCTCCGCCTTCTGGGAAAGCACCTTGGCGGGGCCAAAATACTGGAACCCGAAACCGAGAACTGGCGCACCCGGCTCTATCGCCGCATCATGTCGCCGCTGATCCGCTCCCCGCGCAACCGCCTCTTCTTCTTCATCGGAGTCGCAGTGCTCCTGCTGATCTCGGTGGCGCTGGTTCCTACTGGGCTGGTGCGCGTGAAGATGCTGCCGTTCGACAACAAGAGCGAACTGCAGGTCATCATCAATATGCCTGACGGAACACCGCTCGAGCAGACAGCCCGGGTCGCTCAGGCTCTCGGTGACGAACTTGCGCGGCAGCCTGATGTCTTGAACTACCAGACCTATACCGGCACGTCTGGGCCATATAACTTCAACGGACTGGTGCGCCACTACTACATGCGCCGCCTGCCTAATCAGGCGGATATCCAGGTCAACCTGCTGCCCGCAAAACAGCGCAGTGTGCAGAGTCATGCGATCGCAAAGCGACTTCGCCCGCTGATGGATGCCATCGGCAATCAGTACGGTGCTCGCATCCAGGTGAGCGAGGTTCCGCCCGGGCCGCCCGTCGTGCAGACGCTCGTCGCAGAGGTCTACGGCCCCGACCTGGCTGGCCAGACTCAAGTGGCCCAGCGGATCAAGTCGATCTTCCAGAACACCCCGGGAGTCGTCGACACCGACTGGTACGTCGAAGACCCTCAGCCGAGAATGGTAATGCGCGTAGATGAGGTCAAGGCCGCACAGCATGGCATCGCAGTCTCCGATGTCGCCCAGGCACTCGCGCTTGCGATTTCGGGAACGCAGGTCGGCCTGATCCACGACCAAGCCTCGCGGGAGCCTGTGCCCGCAATCGTCGAACTCGACCGCGCCGATCGTTCCTCCGAACAGGGTCTGGAGAATATCCGCCTACCCGGCGCAGATGGCGGCATGGTCTCCCTCCGAGAGTTGGTCATCGTCGAACACAAGACGATCGAGCCCAGCATCTATCACAAGAATCTGCGGCGCGTCGTGTACGTCACGGGAGACGTTGCTGGAGCGGAAGAGAGTCCGGTCTATGCCATCCTGAAGATGAACAAGGACCTCGACCATCTCACGCTTCCCGCCGGGTATACGCTTACCCGTTACAACGCTGTGATGCCTGATTCCACCGACCACTACTCGATGAAGTGGGATGGAGAGTGGCACATCACCATCGAAGTCTTCCGCGATCTGGGCCTTGCGTTCGCCGCGGTGCTGGTTCTCATATACGTCCTCGTGGTCGGCTGGTTCCGGTCCTTCGTCGTGCCGCTGATCATCATGGCGCCAATCCCGCTGACTCTGGTCGGAATCCTGCCCGCTCATGCGATTCTGGGCGCGTTCTTCACCGCCACCTCTATGATCGGCTTCATCGCCGGTGCCGGAATCATCGTGCGCAACTCGATCATCCTGGTCGACTTCATCGAACTTCGCCGGCGCGAAGGGATGCCGCTGGCAGAAGCGGTGATCGATGCCGGCGCGGTTCGTTTCCGGCCCATGCTACTTACTGCCGCAGCGGTTGTCGTCGGAGCATGCGTGATCCTCTCCGACCCCATCTTCCAGGGCCTTGCAATATCGCTGATCGCCGGAGCCGTTGCCTCAACCTTCCTCTCGTGGCCGACGATTCCAGTGCTCTACTACATGGTTCACTCGAGGCATCAACGTGTATCTGTACAGGAAAACCAACCCGAACAAGGAGTCTCTGCATGACAGTCGAACGTGCGGTACGTCTAATGGCAGGCGTGATGGTCCTCTTATCGCTCGCACTTGCCCATTTTCTTTCGCCCTACTGGCTGTGGCTGACTGTATTCGTCGGAGTGAACCTATTGCAATCGGCATTTACGAACTGGTGTCCCGCGATGGGAATCTTCCGCGCGCTCGGGCTGAGGGATGCTACCTGCTGCGGAGCCAAGTAGGGACGAGATGCAGAATAGACGATTCCATGCTTCCGAAGCGCATCGGCTCGACCTTCCTGCACGCAGGATATCGCTTCCGCCTGCGGATGTGCTCGCGGCGATGGCTGTGCATTCCGGCCAGACGATCGCCGATGTGGGCGCAGGAACGGGATACTTCTCGCTGCCATTGGCTGACGCGGTTGGACCGCAAGGCAAGGTGTATGCGATCGACGCCCAAAGCGAGATGCTCGCGCTTCTGAGACAGAAGTTGGGTGAGGCCCCGATATCCAACGTGGAACTGATCCACGCCGAAGCTGTCAACACAGGTCTCCCGCTACGTAGTTGCGATCTCTTCTTCGCTGCGAATGTCTGGCATGAATTCGAAGACCGCGGTGCCGTACTGAAGGAAGCCGCCCGCGTGCTCAAGGCCGACGGCCAAATCGCGATCCTCGACTGGCGGACCGATGCTCCACCTGAACCCGGACCGCCCGTCTCCCACCGTCTGCATTCATCGAACGCTGTCCATGCATTGCGCTCAGGCGGGTTCCAGAATGTAGCCGTTGCACGTGTTGGTTCGTATTCTTGGCTCGTTCGTGGAGAAATGAAGCGATGACCTTACGAGAAGCTTCAACCCGGCCGGACAATCCTCGCCGAACTCACGACGAACGACTTAAGGATGAAGTCTATCGCCACATGTTCCGTCTTGAGGCAAGCCGTCCGGGGGCCGCTCTGGATCTCGCTGTCGCGTTAGTACGAGCATGGCTGGCTTCGGATTCTGGACGTGGAAAGCCCGCGATGCGTGAGTGGCTCAAGAAGATCTGCCCAATCTGCCTATCCCTGATCGAGGCCAGTCAACAAGCGAGCAGCACTAGCCGAGGGTGTATTCAGTAGGCGGTAGCCTGTACCCACCGCGTCGCAGTGGCCAGTACCCGGTAAAGCGCTCCAGTACCAGATGGGTATTGGGAATCGTTGGCGGGAGAATATACTGGGCATGTTCCTAAGAACCCCAACGATGCGCCCAGAACTGATTCAGGCTACCGAACTCCTGCACCGCAACACTCCTGAGGCCGTTGAAGAGGCGATCGGCTTGCTGCAGAATGCGGTCTATTCCTTCAGTATGAAGGTCTGCGGCCACAGGCAGGACGCGGAAGATAACATGCAGGAAGTCCTCTCCGGTTCGCTCGGGGACTTGGTCAAGCTCCAGGATCCCCAAGATCTTGCGCTCTGGCTCTATACCGTAACCCGAAACCGCTGCTGGCGGATGCGCCGTAAAGGAGGATCTGCTCCCAGGCGTATCCTGTCACTGGATGAATTGATGCCTGACGGGGCGGAACTGGGGCGAATGTTGCGGGACGCCGCCGAGAGCCCTGAAAGCATGCTCCTTCATGCCGAACGGCACCACCTATTGCATCAGGCTGTCTTGCACATCCCCGTCCAATTGCGCATTGTTCTTGTGCTCCATGACATGGAGGAACTGACGACCGAACAAATCGCGCAGATCCTCGACTTACAGCCTGGTACGGTCAGGGTCCGCCTGCATCGGGGACGCCTCTCCGTACGAAAAGAGATGAACAGGATGCTGGAGGCCTCACCAAGTCAGGCGACCTACCCAGAGCGAGATCGGACGAAGTCCAAGGGTAAACGAAGCAAGAGCGGGCAGCGCCCCACCGAGTGCCGTGAACTATTCTCCAATCTCTCCGAGTATTTGGATGGCAGAATTGAGCCGCGCAGTTGCGAAGAGATGCGCGGGCACATCGAGGCCTGCCCAGCTTGCGTCGCATTTCTCCGAAACCTGCGAGTTGCCATCGACCGTTGCCGCTCGCTGGAGATTCCGTGCGATTCTGCCGTTGCCCCCCGTTTGCGCTCGATCCTGACCCAGGAATACCTCCGCCTGCTGGGAATGCCTGGTACAGAAAAAATGGCCGCATTGGTGTAACGAATTGCCTCTCACATGTCTTTATCTCTATGAGAGGTAATGTCTGCCATGCAGGTGACGATCAAACATCTTGAACGAGTGAAGTTTTCCATTCTGGCACGGTGTCACACTGTCCTTTGTGACCAACCAATTGAAAATGAAGGCGATGACACCGGAATGACGCCTCCGGAGTTGATGCTCGCGTCACTGGGCTCCT
This sequence comes from uncultured Acidobacteriaceae bacterium, assembly GCA_963764735.1. Lineage (GTDB taxonomy): Bacteria > Acidobacteriota > Terriglobia > Terriglobales > Acidobacteriaceae > Edaphobacter. The sequence continues at coordinate 68,459 of CAVXTS010000002.1, read as the reverse complement.
GCGCCGCTTTCTATGCCGTGCAGTATCTTAAGGCTCGCAATCTCGCGGAAACCGGCCTGGAGGTTTCGGTGACCGCTGATAAGCTGATGCAGCCTCCCCGGCTCGGCAACTTCAAAGTCAACGTCGTACGCCCTCTCTCCCTCACTGAAGATCAGAACGCAGGGATGATGCGCGCCGTGCATCGCTGTCTCATCCACAACACACTGCTGTCGCCACCTGAGATCCTGATCGAACTGACAGCCAGCGAAGCGGTCATCCAGAATGCCTGAGCGGATAGATCGGTCAGGCACCCGCCGGTGGTCCGCAGCGACTCGCATCGCGTGCCATGCAACGATGTTCTAATCGTTGCATGGCAAGTCTCGACAACTTCCGCTTGGTTGTCTTTCGCGCAGTTGCCGAGCAGAACAGCTTTCGCAAGGCTGCGGAAGAGCTACACCTGACCCAGCCAGCGGTCAGTCTCCAGATCAAGGCGCTGGAGGAAGACCTCGGTGTCCAACTCTTCGACCGCACCGGCGCGCGTATCGCGTTGACCGAGGCCGGCAAGGTTCTCCTCGGATATTCTCAGCAGGCGAACGCGCTATTCGTCCAGGCTGAACGCGACATCGCCGCGCTGAGCGGAGACCACGCCGGACAACTCGCTCTTGGCGCCTCCTCCACCATCGCCCAGTATGTCTTGCCCCGTCTGCTGGGCGAGTTCTTGCGAGAGCATCCGCGCGTTCATCCCACAATGATCAGCGGCAATACAGAGCAGATCGTCGAGGCCTTGGAAGAACTGAAGATCGACCTGGCCTTGATCGAGGGTCCGTCACGAAGCCGCGACGTAAAAACAGAACCGTTTCTCGAAGATGAATTGGTCTTGATCGTAGCGGCCGCACACGAGTGGGCTGAACTCAAGTCCATCCCGTGTTCTGAGATTGCCGCGGTTCCATTGCTCATGCGCGAGCGTGGAAGCGGCACGCGCCGAGTGGTCGAGATGGCGCTGTCGCGGCGGAGCGTCAAAGCCAATTTGTTGCGCATTGTGATGGAACTAGATTCAACCGAGGCTATCAAGTCCGCTGTCGAAGCCGGACTCGGAGTTGGATTCGTCTCGCGCTGGGCGATTGACAAAGACCTGCGACTGGACACCAGTTTCAAGATCGTCGAGGTGGAGGGGCTGAGCATCAAGCGAGAGTTCCTGCTCGCATACGCCGCCGGTCCGGAGCCGCAGGGGCTGGGTCAGGAGTTCCGCAGGTTCCTGTTCTCACGCGCAGGCACGCAACGATCATCGGCAAATCCCAAGCGCTGACTGTCCGAACCCCCATAAGTTATCTAAATGCGGCATGAGAACTACTGCTTGGACGTGGGCGAATTCCTCGCCAACACTGGATGTATGTCCAAGAACATATTCTTCATCGGAGTGATTCTTGCCGCCAGTGGTTTTGTGTCTCCCCCTGTTGCCCTGATAGGCGGCATCATTTACGGGTTCTCCTTCGTGCACCCGTTTCACCTCGCGGCGAGGCAACTCTCTAAGCTCCTCCTCCAGGCGTCCGTGGTAGGTCTTGGATTCGGCATGGATCTCCAGCAGGTCATTCACGTCGGCAGGACGGGATTCCTCTATACCGCAGGGAGCATCAGCTTCGCCATGTTATTGGGCTGGGGCCTGGGAAGGCTGTTGGTCGTTAGGCAAGGAACCTCGTTTCTCATCACGGCTGGCACGGCGATTTGCGGCGGCAGCGCGATCGCCGCTATCGCTCCAATCACGAACGCCAGCGAAGAGGAGATCGCCGTCTCTCTTGGAACTGTGTTCATGCTCAACTCGGTCGCACTTCTTGCGTTCCCCGTGATTGGAACCGCGCTGCACCTGACCCAAACTCAGTTCGGTCTCTGGTCTGCGCTCGCCATTCACGACACAAGCTCAGTGGTCGGAGCAACGGCGAAGTTCGGAACGGTCGCGCTTGCGGTCGGTACCACCGTCAAGCTCGCACGGGCGCTTTGGATTGTGCCGCTGTCACTAGGAACTGCTATGGCCAAGAAAAGCAAGGCACGCATCCAGTGGCCCTGGTTCATCCTGTTCTTTTGTCTGGCGGCGGTAGCTAATACCTACGTCCATACATTCCAGATGTTCTATCCAAATCTCAAGCATCTCGGAGTCATCGGCCTGACCGTCACGCTCTTCCTGATTGGTACGGGCCTCTCAAAGAAGACGATTCAAGAGGTCGGCGTCCGGCCTCTATTACAGGGAGTTGTTTTGTGGATCGTCGTGGCCGTGGGGTCTCTGTCGCTTATCCGTGCTGGATGGATTTACCTGTAGCTGACATCGGGGTCATCGACGGCATCAACAACTACCCCGGAGACAAGAATGCGGAAGGGGTTCGCGGCCCCCATTATCTGGCGCCCGCTCGAATCATTCAAATCTGAAAGCTCGAGGCTGAGCAAAACAGATCAGAACTTCATGGGAACAGGGGTCCATTGCCACGGCGCTCGCCGAAGCTGGCGCATCGGTCCCTGTGCATGGCAACCGTCGCGCCGCCGAAGAGACAGCCCAAGCAATCGGCCGGACAGCTACGGCGTTTCAAGCCCCTCTCGGCGAAGCCACAGGTCCGGAACATTTGTTCAATAGCGTTCAAGCGCACTTCGGTCGCGTCGATATCCTCGTCAATAATGCTGGCACCATCCACCGCGAGGCCGCCGTAAAGACCTCGCTTGAGAGTTGGCAGCAGGTGCTGCAGGTGAACCTCACCAGTGTCTTGCAGTTATCGCACCTAGCAGCCCGTGACATGATGACCCGCGACGCGCCAGGAAAAATTATCAATATAGCTTCGCTGCTTAGCTTTCAAGGCGGCATTCGTGTCCCTGCATACACTGCTTCAAAAGGCGCCGTTGCCCAGTTGACGAAGGCGCTGGCCAACGAGTGGGCATCTAGCAACATCCAGGTCAACGCCCTCGCTCCCGGCTACTTCGCCGCGGCCAATACCGAAGCGCTGCAGGCCGACGAGACCCGCAACCCAGAAACCCTCGACCGCATGTAAGTTTGACGATCAGCAGGATATGACGGGCGTCTTCAAGCCGGATACAACCATCACCCTTTCCGTCGTAGGAACGAAGCTCACCGCCAAAGGTTCGAACACGAAAGATGGCGATACGCTGTCGCTCGAAGGGACTATTACTCCCAACACGTTTGGCGGAGCAGGCGCCTTCTGGTCGGGCGGCGTCACCATTGGCAACAGTAACGTGTATCGTGAATTTGAGATTTCGTACCCCGGCAGCGCGAAGCACTAGGTGAAGTTGCACGGTCGTACGCCGGCTGTTGCCACAGCGCGATGCACTCACCGAGCACCGATCCGTAGCGGTACGTCGGCTTGCGTGCGCATGGGCAGGCACGACGCCTGGCAGATCATCCAGCCGACGACCAAGGAGTGGAAGGTACTCCACACTTCCATCGCCAAAGACGATTTCGAAGTACCGACAGACCTTTATTACGTGAATGTGCGGAAGGATCAGTGAAATAATCGCACCAAAAGGAGCGCCCCATGCGATGCGAATTCTGGCGACTGACCGTTGCCGCAGCCGCCGCTATCGTCTTGCCCATGGTCCCGCATAACAGCTTCGCCCAGCCGGCGCCGCACCTGGGGTTTGAGGTTGCATCCGTCAAGCCACAGCCATTCACGGGGCAGCAGGGAAGCGTCGGCATATTCGTGCGTGGCGATACCTTCAACGCCGAGCATGTGTCGCTGTACGACCTGGTGCTGTATGCGTACAACCTGCGCGACGTGCAACTCTCGGGCGGACCCGCCTGGGCGCAAAGCGGAGTCCTCCAGTTCTCCGAACTGTTCCAGGTCATCGCGAAGATACCTGGAGATTCTCCGCCGCAGACGGACGTTCTTCGCCAGATGATGCAAACCCTTCTCGCGGATCGGTTCAAGTTGCAGATCCATCACGTGCAGAAAGATCTGCCGGTTTACAACCTGGTGGTGAACAAAGGCGGCCCGAAGCTGAAAGAAAGCGCCGCGGAGGCGAAGTCGATTCTCAGGGTATCCAGTTTGGGAAGGCTCGGTGTCCGGGTTGTCGCCAGCCACACGACGATGCAGCAGTTGATCGACCGGCAACTGGATCACTACACGGACCGGCCCATTTCCGATAAGACCGGCCTCACCGCTGCCTACGATTTCACTTTGGAATTCGCTGTTGAGAAGACCGCTCCCGGGCAGGAACCCGGCCCCGACGATCCCGCCGCCTTGGTCACGGCGGTCCAGCAACAGCTGGGCCTGAAGCTGGAACCTGGCAAGGCTCCGTTCGATACCGTTGTTATCGATCACGCAGAGAGGCCTTCAGAAAATTGACCCAGTCGGTCCTCCTCTTGGTCGCGAGAGAACCGCTACGGGGCGCTGATCTTCAGCAGCACGACGCCGTGGCTGGGCACGGTCATGTTGAATACGTCACCCAGCATGGTCACGGCCTCATGCTTCCATAGATCACGCAGTGCGAGCTTCTTGCCGGTGAACGCGGGCGGCAGGCTACTGCGCGCGAACTGCGCGGCGGCTGGGGCAGCGGTGCGGTTGAACAGTCCCACGGCGACTGAGCCGTCGTGCAGCGGCCGCAGCAGGACTTCGATGCCGCCGTCGCTGCTCACGGAAGTGACCGGCTGGTAGTCAGGGTCCTGATCGATCGCAATCACGTCGGCGTTCATCAGGATGCTCTTGGTCTCGTCGGTCATGGTGCGCAGGTCGTTGCCTGCAATCAGCGGCGCGGCCAGCAGCGACCACAGGCTCATGTGGGTGTGGTACTCGTCGGCTGTCATGCCGCCGTTGCCAATCTCCAGCATGTCGGGATCGTTCCAGTGGCCGGGCTTGGCGTATGTGGCCAGCTTCAGCTGGCTGAAGCCGATTCTGTCCATCGATTCCCATCGGTCCGAAATGTCGCCGGTGGTGCGCCACAGGTTGCCGCCGGCCTTTTCGCCCCACCCGGTCCACACGGCCGCGCGGCCATACTCGCACAGGCTATAGACAATCGGGCGGAGGGTGTCTTGCAGCGCCTGGCCCATCTGCTGGTAAATGGCCTGCAACGTAGGCGCATCATCTTTGTAGATGTCGAGGTCGCTGCACAGGTCGTACTTCAGGTAATCGATGCCCCACGCGGCGTAGGTCTTCGCGTCCTGCTCCACATGGCCGAAGCTGCCTTCGTATCCGGCACAGGTCTTGGGCCCGGGGCTGGAGTAGATGCCGAGCTTCAAGCCCTTGGAGTGGACGTAGTCGGCAAGGGCTTTCATGTCGGGGAACTTCTTGTTCGACGCGATGTTGCCTTTCGCGTCGCGCCCCAGCTCCCAGGTGTCGTCGATGTTGATGTAGGTGTAGCCGGCCTTGCTCATGCCGCTGGAAACCATCGCATCTGCCATCGCGCGCACAGACGCGTCGTCAATTCTGCCGGCGAACTTGTTCCAGCTATTCCAGCCCATCGGCGGCGTGCGCACCAGGCCGTTGTCGGGTAGGTCTTTCAGTGCTGGCAAGGGCAGTGGCGCCGGAGGCATCGCCGCCTCTTTGCTCACTTTCTCTGCCGTGGATTTCACCTCGCCATTCCGTCCCTGGCTGGTCAGCATCAGCTTGCCGTCGGCATAGGTTCCGTCATACACAATGGGCCGCTGCGGCGGGCGAACGGACGCCGTCGAGCCTGCCGGGGGAACTGGCGGCGCCGGCGGCACCGTCTCGAAATGGACTGCGCCATCCTTGAAGGTCCCGGTAATGGGGATTCCGTTTGGCCGGCGGATCAACGTGCCGCTGAGGGTCTCGCCCGACTGCTGAATCTCGAAGTAGATGTCGCGCCAGGTGCCATCCCCGCTCGGATTCGGCGCGTGCACATCCCAGTAGCCGCTCAGATCGCTCTGTGCAGGGCAAGGCTGAACCGCGCCGAAGAGACAGAAGAGCGAGAGGGCCACGAAGCCAGTTGCGGTGCGAACCAAACGATACATGCAAGGTCTCCAGGTTGCTTGACGGTGAATTGCCGGCGGAGGTGCTCCCCACCGCCAGACTGTTTCCCTCAATAAAGTTACGCCTGTAAAGTCTGATTTTGCGGGGGCGGAGGCGCGCGCGGCAATATCACCTTCTAACACGCTCCAGGATTCAATTCCTGGGGGGGCTTGCACCGGTCGATCCGGTGCAAGCCCTTTTTCCTTGCCATTCGCCCTCGGGATAGCCGGGCGCGCTTCGCGCCTGCATACTATCATCTCTTATGCTCGACGCCGCCATCCTTGAGGCTCTGCGTAATGCCCTGAACCTCGGGCCCGCAGACGACGCCGCCCAGCCCGGCGCGCTGATTACCGAGCACAGCCAGCTCCAGACCTACGAGTGCGACGGCCTCACCAACTTCCGTACCGTCCCCTCTGCCGTCGTCCTCCCGCGCACCGCGCCGCAGGTCCAGGCCATCGTCCGCATCTGCGCGCAGCACTGCATCCCCTTTGTCGCCCGCGGAGCGGGTACCGGCCTCAGCGGCGGGGCGCTGCCTGCGGAAGGCGGCATTGTTATCAGCTTCGCCCGCATGAACCGCATCCTCTCCATCGACATCCCCAACCAGCGCGTCGTCGTCGAACCCGGCGTCATCAACTCCCACGTCACCGACGCCGTCGCCGCCCAGGGCTACTTCTACGCGCCGGACCCCTCCTCGCAGTCCGTCTGCACCATCGGCGGCAACGTCGCGGAAAACTCCGGCGGCGCCCACTGCCTCAAATACGGCTTCACCACCACCCATGTTCTCGCCCTGGACGTCGTTCTTCCCTCCGGCGAACTCGTCACCCTCGGCTCCGCCGCGCCGGACGCGCCCGGCTACGACCTCGCCGGAGTCTTCGTCGGCTCCGAAGGTACTCTCGGCGTCGCCACCCGAATCACACTCCGCATCGTCAAGCGCCCTGAAACCGTGCAGGTGCTTCTCGCCGCCTTCGACACCATCTCCGCCGCCGGCCAGGCTGTATCCGATATCATCGCCGCCGGCATGTTGCCCGCCGCCCTCGAAATCATGGATCGCCTCTCCGCCCACGCAGCCGAGCGGGCCGTCCACCCCAACTATCCCGTCTGCGAAGCCCTCCTGCTCGTCGAGCTCGACGGCCCCGCCGCCGAAGTCGCCGCTCAAATGGCCGAGGCAACCGCACTCTGCAAACAGAACGGCGCCTGGGAGGTCCGTCTGGCCGAGTCTGCCGAAGCTCGCACGCTCATCTGGAAGGGCCGCAAAGCCGCCTTCGCCGCCGTTGGCCGCATCTCGCCGAACTACATCGTGCAGGACGGCGTCATCCCCCGCACCGCCCTCCCGCGCATTCTGGAAGACATCGCCCGCATGACCGCCGAGGTCCACCTCCGCGTCGCCAACGTCTTCCACGCCGGCGACGGCAACCTGCACCCGCTCGTCCTCTACGACAAGTCCATACCGGGCCAGGAGGAGATTGCGCTCGACCTCTCCTACCGCATCCTGCACCTCTGCGTGGACCACGGCGGCTCCATCACCGGCGAGCACGGCGTCGGCCGCGAGAAGCAGCAGACCATGGGCTACATGTTCTCGGAGCCCGACCTCGAGACCATGCAGTTGGTCCGCCGCGCCTTCGACCCCCAAAACATCGCCAACCCCGACAAAGTTTTCCCCCGCACCAAGCTCTGCGGCGAAAAGACCGGCCCCTACACTCCCCACCCCCTCGAGTCCGCCGGCATCGCCGAGTTCTTTTGACCCGGTCGCGGGGGCGAAGTTGAAGGGACCTGCAAGTTAATACGTGCCACCCGCCAAAATTAATTTCGCAGCAGCAAACCCTTATAACTGAGCACCCTCGCCGCAGCCCCAGCCCAAAACCACGCCGAATTGCTTGACATCATTCGTATAATTAAGGGAGAGAGAGAAGATGCAGCAGCGCGGCTTTGTGCCTGGCTTTGCATTTTCCTTCTTAACGATTCGGTGGGGGGCACAAGCACAACATTTCAGATATTTTAGTTTGTAACTCGTTTAGAATGGGGCGCTCCGTGGAACTAGTCCGGACAACCGCTGGACCTAAGCCAGACCTGGTCCAGACCTAAGTCTTCTGCCTCGTGGATTTTAGGACCTGAGATACGGAACCCGGGGGGAGGGGGGGTGGGGGTGCCTGACCTGGTCGACCAACTCGAAGCACTTCGGTCTATCCTGGGCCCTGACTCAGTCGCGGAACGGGAGGGCAAGCCCGCCGTCTCGCCAGGCACCACGGAAGAGGTCGCGGCCATCGCCCGCTACGCTCACGCCAACCATCTCGCCATCGAGATCGTCGGCGCCGGCACCAAGCGCACCTGGGGAAATCCGGTCGCACCGGATCTGCTGCTCGACACCACCCGCCTCACCGGCGTCCGCCAGCACAGTTGGCAGGACCTCACTGCCACCGTCGCCGCCGGAACGCCGTGGGCGGCCATACAGCGTGTGCTCGCCGCGCACAGCCAGGTCGTCGCGCTCGACCCGCTCTGGCCGGAACGCGCCACCGTCGGCGGCATCGTCGCCACCAACGACTCCGGCCCGCTGCGCCTCCGCTACGGCAGCCTGCGCGATCTCATCATCGGTATGACCATCGTCCTCGCCGACGGCACCATCGCCCACTCCGGCGGCAAAGTCGTCAAGAACGTCGCCGGCTACGACCTGCACAAACTCATGACCGGAGCCTTCGGCACGCTCGGCGTCATCACCGAAGTCACCTTCCGCCTGCACCCGGTGCCAAAGCACTGCCAAACGTTCACCGTCAACGCCCCGCAAGCCCAGCAACTAGCGCCCCTCATGGCCGCCATCCGCGACAGCCATCTCCTCGTCGAAGCGATGCAACTCCGCGGCGACAGCGACGGCTTCCATCTCGACATCCAACTCAACGCCCATCCCGACGCCCACCAGGCCGCCCTCCTCCAATCCATAGTCGTTGCTTCTGGGATAGGCCTGGGCTTTAGCCCAGGCGCCCAGGGCGGTAGGGAACTGGGCTTCAGCCCCTGCGACATGCCCTCGTCCATGTCGCCGGATCGCGCTCCTGAAGTTTTTCAACCAGCCCGCGAAGCGCTCTTTTGCGAAGGATCCACCGTAATCAAACTCTCAGTCCTCCCGACCGATCTGTGCGAATATCTCGACCACATGCAATGGGCTCCCGACATTGAAGTTGCCTGTGTCGCCCAGTCTTTCGGCCCCATCTACGCAGCCTTCTCAGGAAGCCCTGCCGCAATTGACAGATATCTAAAAAGCGTCAAATCCGAGTTCCTAGTCCTTACGCCGCATGGGAGTCTTGAACGCTGGAAGGCCAACCCAAATTCGCTCCCCCTCATGCGCGAGATCAAGCATCAATTCGACCCCCTACGCATCCTCAACCCGGGCCGCTTCCTTGGAGGCATCTGACCATGCCTCCACTCACCACGATCCAGCCGGCCGTACGCAGTTCCTTCGACGCGCACCACGCGCCGGACAAGGCCCTCATCGCCGACTGCGTCCACTGCGGATTCTGCCTCCCCGCCTGCCCCACCTACGTTCTCTGGGGCGAAGAGATGGACTCACCCCGCGGCCGCATTTACATGATGCAAAAAGCAACGGAGGGCAGCGCCCCACTCGACCCAACGTTCCGCCGCCATATGGACAACTGCCTCGGCTGCATGGCCTGCATGACCGCCTGCCCCTCCGGCGTCCAGTACGACAAGCTCATCGAGCCCACCCGCGCCCAGATCGAGCGCAACACACCCCGCACCACCGGCGATGCCTTGTTTCGCCGTCTTGTCTTCGCAACCTTCCCGTATCCCACGCGTCTCCGCCTGCTCGCCGCGCCTCTTTTCCTCTACCAACGCTCCGGCCTGCAATCCCTCATCCGCCGCTCCGGCCTGCTCCGGCTGCTGCCCAAACGCCTCGCCGCGATGGAAGAGCTCCTCCCCGAGGTTCGTCTGTCATCCCACACTTCCGTCCGTTCAACGGACATCGGACAACGGAGAACGGACAACGTGATGCCGCGCCGTCGAGTCGGCCTCCTCACCGGATGCGTGCAGTCGGTCTTCTTCTCTCACGTCAACGCCGCTACCGTCCGCGTCCTCGCTGCGGAAGGCTGTGAAGTCATCACGCCACCCAACCAGCCCTGCTGCGGCGCGCTGATGCTCCACTCCGGCCTGGAAGATCAGGCCACGGCCATGGCTCGAACCATCATCGACATCTTTGACCGCGCACAAGTCGACGCCATCGCCATCAATGCCGCCGGCTGCGGCTCCACGATGAAGCAATACGGCTATCTCCTCCGCGACGATCCGCAGTGGGCCGAGCGCGCCCGCGCCTTCTCCGCGAAATGCAAAGACATCACCGAAATTCTCTGCGAACTTTCGCCAATCGCGGCCCGCAATCCACTGCCCATGCGCATCGCCTACCACGACGCCTGCCATCTCCGCCACGCGCAGGGAATTTATCAGCAGCCTCGCCAACTTCTCGCGAGTATCCCCGGCCTCGAGGTTGCCGAGATTGCCGAGTCGTCGCTCTGTTGCGGCTCAGCCGGCATCTACAATTTACTGAACCCGGAGCCCGCGCAGCTACTGGGCGACCGCAAGGTCTCTCACCTGCTGGAGACGCACGCCTCCGCTGTGGTTTCCGCGAATCCTGGCTGCCTGCTCCAACTCATGAGCGGCCTGCGCCGCCGCGGCGAGCAAACGCTGCGCACCTTTCACATGATTGAGTTGCTGGACGCATCGATTCGCGGCGTGTCCGCGGACAATTTCCTCCGCGGAAAAATCGAGAGCGCGCACGTGGAACAAGGAGGTGAAATCCGCCCATAACGAGCCGGTCAATCGGCCTGCCTGGATGCTTCCAGAACTTCCAGAATGGTCGTGAACAACAGGCCTGGCCCTTCCATCTTGCTGACAAAGCGGTCGACGTAATCGGCTTCAGCGGTAAGGTCGCTCATTCCGGTGATGACGATCACCGGCATCCTGGGGCAAAACTCTTTCACCCGTCTGGCGAGCTCAGTGCCGGTCATCCTGGGCATGATTTGATCGGTGAGCACGAGGTCGATTCCGCCGCGTTCCAGGATTCCCAGCGCCTCTGCTGCCGAGGCTGCGGCTACGACTTGATGGCCCTGCTTCTGGAGAACGAGAGTGCGCAGAGTTCGCGGGATTTCCTCATCGTCGACACAGAGAATGGTGGCGTTATCGACGGTCATTTCGGCACTCAGCTGCCCACTTCCTGAAGCGGGGCAAGGTTGGCTTCGGTGGCGCTTTGAACGCCTGCGTCAGGAAGCGTGACTTGGAAGCAGGTGCTGTTCCGGCCCATCAGCGCCGCACTGCGAAAGCGAATGGCCCCGCCGTATTTCTGGATGATGCCCTTGCTGATCCAAAGCCCGAGGCCGGTGCCCTTCGCTGCCTTGGTGGTAAAGAAAGGCTCAAAGAGACGGCTCGCATGCTCAGGATCGATCCCAGTTCCCGTATCGCAGATCGAAACGCAAACCTCAGAGCGTTGGCGGTTTTGTCTCCTGGACTCGAAGACATGGAGCCGCAGAATTCCGCCGCCGGGCATGGCCTGCACCGCATTTGTAATAAGGTTGAGAAACACTTGCTTGAGTTCTGCCGGAAAGCCCCGAATGGTTCCTCGGCTGCGGTATTGTTTTTCTACCAGTATGTTGGCGGCTTCCATGCGTCGCGATTGCAACTCGAGAATCTCGTCGAGAAGCGTAGAGATGCAGACCTCGACAGGGGACTTTGTCTCGCGATAGAAACCAAGCGTTTGGCGCGTGATATGCGCCACCCGAATAAGCTCCTGTTCGCCCAGCTTTGCATAATATCGAGCTTCATCATCCAGAGAAGGATGGTCGCGCAGCAGATAGAACGTATTGGTAATCGCTTCCAGGGGATTATTAATTTCATGCGCGATGATTCCGGCTACTCTTCCCATCGCAGCGAATCGCTCGGCGTTGCGAAGTGCGTCTTCGGTTTTCAGTTGGGCCGTGATATCGCGACTGATCTCGAGGACCGCATCACCTTCCGCTTTCAAGGCCTTTCGGCAGGCCACGGTTACTTCCTGGCCGTAGCGCGTGACTTGGACGAGGTTTCCAGTCCACTTACCAGTGCTCTGCAGCGTCTCTTGAATCTGTCTGAAATCCATCGGAAATACGGTCTTCAGAAGCTGGTGGACCGGCTTGCCCAGCACGTCTTCGCGCTTCCATCCGTACAGCGCCTCGGCACCAGAGTTCCAATACACGATCGACCCACTCATGTCCCGCACAAAGATTGCTTCCGTCGCCAACTCGAGCAGGTCGGCGCGCTCCCGGAGTTGACCTTCACTCTGCCGCAACTGCTCCGTCCGTTCCGCTACACGCTGTTCAAGTTCCCGGTTGAGACGTTGAAGCTGGCGATTCTTGCGATGCAATTCGGCAAAGACGCTCACCTTAGCGCGCAAGAGTTCGGGCACAACGGGGACAGAAATGTAGTCGACTGCGCCACTCTGGTATCCCTTGATACGATCGAGGTCGGTCAAGTGCACAGCCGAAATAAAGATGATCGCTGTCTTCTGAAACCTCGGATGCTGACGCATCATGTCGGCCAGTTCAAAGCCGTCAATGTCCGGCATGCTTACGTCCATCAAGACGACGGCAATATCATGGTGCAGGAGCTGCTCCAGCGCCTCGCGAGCCGATCTGGCTGGGATCAGGTTTTCGCCCAGGTCCCTCAATATGGCCTCGTAGCTCATCAGCTTTCCGGGTTGGTCGTCCACCATGAGTATGTTCGCCTGGTCGGTGTCGTTCATCGTATCTCTGGTTCCTCCCACGAAAACTGAAGTAGACAGCCGCCCTGGTTGCGACCGGTGCGCCTTGGATCGGCTACCGATGGAGCCACATGCGGCATGCCGACAGCAACTGCTCAGTGTTTACCGGCTTCGCCAGATACTCCGAGGCGCCCGCCTCGAGACACTTTTCGCGGTCGCCTTTCATTGCTTTTGCCGTCAGAGCGATGATAGGGAGACGGCGGAACTGTGGGTTTTGACGGATGACCTGCATCGTCTCGTATCCGTCCATCTCCGGCATCATGATGTCCATCAACACGATGGCAAGATCGCTGGTGAGCTCGACAGTCGCAATGGCTTCGCGCCCAGTGCCAGCGGTGAGCACGCTCATGCCCCGTCGCTCAAGCACGCTGCTGAGGGCGAAGATGTTGCGCACATCGTCATCTACGATCAGCACCTTCTTTCCTATCAGGGCTTCGTCGGAACGGTGCAAACGATCCAGCATCTTGCGCTTCTCTTCGGGCAGGTCGCCTACCACTCGATGAAGGAACAGGGCGGTTTCGTCGAGCAGCCGCTCGGGCGATTCCACATCCTTCACGATCACGCTGCGTGCCAGCATGTGCAGCCGCGCATCTTCCTCCGGCGACAGATCCTTCCCGGTAAAGACTACGACGGGCAGCTCATTTCCGGCTTTGGTCTGGCCGAGTTGATCGAGCAACTCAAAGCCGGTCATGTCCGGGAGACGAAGATCCAAAACAATGCAGTCAAACTGCCTGGTGTTGACTGCTTGCAATGCTTCTTGTCCGGTACCGACCACTGAGACATCGATGTCATCCTCTTCCAGGAGCGCTCGGATGCTGAGCTGCTGGGCAGGTTCATCTTCAATTACCAGCAGGCGCTTGCGCCGCGGCAACGAATACTCGCGTATCCGAGCGATGGCAGCGTCGAGTCCTTCGGTGGTCGTCGGCTTGGTGACAAATGCGAAGGCTCCGTGAGAAAGACCGTGGTGCCAGTCCTCATCCATCGTGAGCATCTGGACGGGAATGTGCCGGGTCGCAGGATCCTGCTTCAAGTGGTTCAAGACGGTCCAGCCCAGCATGTCCGGGAGCGACACGTCGAGCGAGATGGCCGTGGGATGAAATTCACGCGCCAGGGCTAGCGCCGCGGCGCCACGCAAGGCCACCAAAACCTTGAACCCGTGGTCTCTCGACAGATCGCAGAGTATGCGCGCATAGTGGACGTCATCTTCCACAATCAGCAGCACAGCGTCGCCGGGCTGGATGTTGTTGCGATCGTCTTCCAGGGATTCGATGGGATCGTCCATCGCAACCATGGAGGAAGCTGGAGTTTCCAGACGGGGTCCGTGATAGGGAAGCCCAGCCGGGCTGACGGTCTGGGTAGATGGTCCCACATACGTCTGAGGCAGAAAGAGAGTGAAGGTGCTGCCTTTGCCAGGAATGCTTCTGAGTTGGATCTCACCTCCAAGGAGGCTGGCAAGTTCGCGGCTGATGGCAAGGCCAAGCCCAGTGCCACCGTATTTGCGGCTGGTGCCGGCGTCGGCCTGTTGGAAAGCTTCGAAGATGATTCGCTGCTTGTCCGCGGGGATGCCGATGCCTGTGTCCGTAACCTCAAACGCAACGACTGAAGCGGCCCCGCTAAGGATTTGATGGCTCGGCGTCCAACCATCGGTAGCTGCGGATACAGAAAGGCGCACGCCGCCTTGTTCGGTGAACTTGAAGGCATTCGACAAAAGATTCTTGAGCACCTGCTGGAGGCGCTTGGAATCCGTAACCAGGCTGCGGTTCAGGCGTGGGTCGGTGTCGATCTCGAAGGTAAGCCTGCGGTTTTCCGCCTCGTGGCGGAAGGGGCGGGCCACCATTTCGATCAGGCTGCCAAAGAAAACCTCCTCCGCTTCTACTGAGACAGTGCCCGACTCGATCTTCGAGAGGTCCAGGATATCGCTGATGAGATTGAGTAAATCCGTTCCAGCGCCGTGAATGGTGCGCGCAAACTCCACCTGCTTCGGCGTGAGGTTGGTGTCGGGATTGTCGGCAAGTTGCTGCCCGAGGACCAGGATGCTGTTGAGCGGCGTCCGCAACTCGTGGGACATGTTCGCCAGGAACTCCGACTTGTACTTGGAGGTGAGGGCGAGTTCCTTTGCTTTCTCTTCCAGGGCGCCGCGAGCTTGTTCGATCTCCTGGTTCTTGCGTTCCACTTCGGCATTCTGTTCGGCGAGCTGCTTCGCCTTCTGGGCAAGCTGTTCGTTGGTCTGCTGCAACTCCTTCTGCTGTGTTTGCAACTCGACTGCCAACTGCTGCGACTGCTTCAACAGTCCTTCAGTCTGCATTGTGGCTTCGATACTGTTCAGCACGATGCCAATGCTCGCGGTCAACTGTTCGAGGAAAGCGAGATGCGACGTGGTAAATGTGTTCAGGCTGGCTAACTCAATCACTGCCTTTACACGGTCTTCAAAGAGAACCGGCAAGACGATAACGTTGCGCGGAACTGCTTCGAACAAGCCGGAGCGAACCGGGACGGTCCCTTTCGGCAGGTCGGAGATCAACATGCGACGCTTTTCCAGCGCGCATTGGCCAACCAGGCCTTCGCCCAGCTTGACGGTTTCCTGGTGCCCTTCCGTCGAATTTGCAAAGGAAGAGAGAAGCTGCAATGTGCCCTGATCTTCCGATTCCATCTGGTAGAGGACACCCTGCTGCGCATTGACCAGCGGCGACAGCTCCGACAGCAACATGCGCCCTACCGTGGTCAGTTCGCGTTGGCCCTGCAACATGCCGGTAACACGTGCGAGGTTGGTCTTCAGCCAGTCCTGCTCGGTATTGCGGTCTGTGGTCAGCCGCAGGTTGTCGATCATGGTGTTAATGTTGTCCTTCAGTTCGGCAACCTCGCCGCTGGCATCGACCTGAATCGATCGGGTCAAGTCGCCTTTGGTGACTGCCGTCGCTACTTCTGCGATCGCGCGCACCTGGTTGGTCAGGTTGTCTGCAAGCAGATTCACATTGCCGGTGAGGTCCTTCCATGTGCCCGAGGCACCCGGCACGTTGGCTTGTCCGCCGAGCCGGCCCTCCACTCCGACTTCGCGAGCAACCGTGGTCACCTGGTCAGCAAAGGTGGCCAGCGTGTTGGTCATGTTGTTAATCGTCTCTGCCAACGCCGCGACCTCGCCCTTGGCATTGACAGTAAGCTTCTGGGTCAGCTCGCCATTCGCAACAGCCGTGACGACCTTGACAATTCCGCGTACCTGCTCAGTCAGGTTTACCGCCATCACATTGACGTTGTCGGTCAGGTCCTTCCAGGTTCCGGCAACGTCCGGCACCTGTGCCTGGCCGCCCAGCTTGCCCTCGGTGCCAACCTCGCGGGCTACGCGCGTCACCTCGGCGGCGAACGCATTCAGTTGGTCCACCATCGTATTGATGGTGTTCTTCAGCTCCAGAATTTCGCCCTTCACGTCGACCGTGATTTTACGCGACAGGTCTCCGCGGGCGACAGCCGTGGTGACTTCCGCGATGTTTCGCACCTGGCCTGTCAAATTGCCGGCCATAGAGTTGACTGAGTCGGTAAGGTCTTTCCAGGTTCCAGCGACGCCGGGAACATTGGCTTGTCCCCCCAACCGGCCTTCAGTGCCCACCTCGCGGGCCACGCGGGTCACTTCGCCCGCGAATGCGTTGAGTTGGTCGACCATAGTGTTGATGGTGTCTTTGAGCAGCAGGATTTCGCCGCTGACGTTTACCGTGATTTTCTTCGACAAATCTCCGCTGGCAATGGCGGTTGCCACTTCGGCGATGTTGCGAACCTGTGCCGTCAGATTGCCTGCCATGAAGTTGACGTTGTCGGTAAGGTCTTTCCAAGTTCCGGCGACGCCCGGCACCTGTGCCTGTCCACCGAGTTTTCCGTCAGTGCCCACCTCGCGCGCCACACGGGTCACTTCGCCTGCGAACGAACGAAGCTGATCCACCATGGTATTCAGCGTGTCCTTGAGTTCGAGGATCTCGCCGCGGACGTCGACCGTGATCTTGCGCGACAAATCGCCACGGGCGACTGCGGTTGCGACCTCGGCAATGTTGCGGACCTGCGCCGTAAGGTTGCTGGCCATGAAGTTGACGGAGTCCGTGAGGTCCTTCCATGTTCCCGCCACGCCCGATACCTGGGCCTGGCCGCCGAGCTTACCTTCGGTACCCACCTCGCGGGCGACGCGCGTCACCTCGCCGGCGAACGCGTTGAGTTGGTCCACCATTGTGTTGATGGTGTTCTTGAGTTCAAGGATCTCGCCCTTCACGTCGACGGTGATCTTGCGCGAGAGGTCACCGCGAGCAACCGCAGTTGTAACCTCGGCAATATTCCGGACCTGCCCGGTGAGGTTACCGGCCATTGAATTGACTGAGTCCGTCAAATCTTTCCAGGTGCCCGCGACGCCGGGGACGTTGGCCTGGCCGCCAAGACGGCCTTCGGTACCCACCTCACGGGCCACGCGAGTAACCTCACCCGCGAAGCGGTTAAGTTGGTCGACCATGGTGTTGAGGGTTTCCTTCAACTGGAGAATCTCTCCGCGCACATCCACGGTGATCTTGCGGGAGAGGTCCCCGTTCGCGATCGCAGTTGCGACCTCGGCGATGTTGCGCACTTGACCAGTGAGGTTGCTGGCCATGAAGTTGACGTTTTCAGTCAGGTCCTTCCAGGTACCGCCGACGCCAAGCACCTGGGCCTGGCCACCAAGTTTGCCTTCCGTACCTACTTCGCGGGCGACACGAGTGACCTCGCCGGCGAATGCGTTCAGTTGGTCCACCATCGTATTAATGGTGTCCTTCAATTCGAGGATTTCGCCCTTGACGTCCACAGTGATCTTGCGCGACAGGTCGCCGCGGGCCACGGCGGTCGTTACCTCGGCGATGTTTCGCACCTGGGCCGTCAGGTTTCCCGCCATCGCGTTGACGGAGTCAGTGAGGTCCTTCCACGTGCCTGCGACGCCCGGCACCACGGCCTGCCCGCCCAACTTGCCGTCTGTGCCCACCTCGCGGGCCACCCGCGTGACTTCCGATGCAAACGAACGAAGCTGATCGACCATCGTGTTGATGGCTTCTTTCAGCTGCAAAATCTCTCCCCGCACGTCGACCGTAATCTTGCGGGAAAGGTCGCCGCTCGCCACAGCAGTTGCAACCTCAGCGATGTTTCTCACCTGGCCGGTCAGATTGCTCGCCATCGAATTGACCGAGTCGGTAAGGTCTTTCCAGGTACCAGCCACGCCGGGGACCTGCGCTTGCCCGCCAAGCTTGCCGTCCGTGCCGACCTCGCGGGCTACGCGAGTAACCTCGGCGGTGAAGACGCCAAGTTGTTGAATCATCGTATTGACGATGTTGGCAGAGCGCAGGAACTCGCCTTCGAGCGGCCGCCCCCCAACATCCAGGCGAACCGTCTGCGCCAGGTTTCCCTGGGCGACGGCCGCAATTGCCCGGGTAACTTCCGTCGTCGGCCGCAGCAGATCCTCGATCAGGGTATTGACCGAGGCCTCCATGGAACCCCAAGACCCGCGAGATTGCTGAAAACGAATGCGCTCCCGGGTCTTGCCCTCTTTTCCGACCGCCTGGCCGACGCGGTTCAGTTCTCGCGACATCTGTTCGTTCGCTGCCACAATGTCGTTAAAGGTATCGGCAATCTTGCCTTGGAGACCGACCCAGGCGACCGGAAGGCGAACCGAAAAATCACCGTCCCGCATGGTTTGCAGGCTCGCCAGGATTAGTGCCAGATCGTCCGGTCTAGAGTTGGTGGAGTTTGCAAAACCGTTCCCATTTTTACCATTCTCGGAAGGTTTGGCCTTCTTCGTTTCCCGGCCAGGGACGGTGGCGCTGGTCGCCATAGATCAGAGTCTCCTGTTTTGAAGTGCACAACGGAAACCGACACTTTTGACCGCTTCCGCGATAGAGCAACTACGCGGAGATAGGCATCGTACACGGTCAAATGGTCTGAGACACGCCGGTGTGATGCGACCGGAGGGCTCGCGGTTGCCTGCCCTAAGATCAGGGCGTCCGGTCAATAACGTCGGGGCAAGAACTTCGGCAGGATATTGGCTGCGCCAGATTCTTGCCCGCATCAGTCCCCGTATTGATATAGACTTCTGGCGGTAAGCTCCTGGGGGCATCTTCATGGACCGAAGAGAGGTGCTGAAGGCGAGCGTCGCCGGTGCGGCAGCGATGGGAGTTTCCGCTGGGACGACGATGGGCCGCTACGCAAAGGCACAGGGAAGTAGTCCTGCGGCTGCGGCGGCGGACGCCGCTCCACCGCCGCTGGTAAGCGTCTCCGATTACGAGGCAGCAGCAAAGCGAAAGCTGTCTGTTCCGGCGTGGGAGTACTTCAGCAGCGGATCCGCCGACGAGATTACGCTGCGCCGCAATCGCTCTGCTCTGGACGAGCTCCAACTGAAGCCGCATGTTCTCGTCGACGTCACCCGGATCGACACCGGCTGCACTCTGCTCGGGTTCAAGATGGAGCATCCGATCCTGCTGGCTCCGACCTCGTCCCATCAGTTGGCCCATCCCGATGCTGAACTGGCCACAGCCCGCGGGGCGGGTGCGGCGAAGGCGATCATGGTCGCCAGCACTAATTCAAACCGCAGCATCGAGGACATCTGCAAAGCAGCAACCCAGCCAATATGGTTTCAACTCTACGTCGACGACGACCGAAACGCCGTTCGAGCGCTGATCGAAAGAGCGGAATCCGCCGGGTGCAAGGCCCTATGCATCACGGTAGACAATCCGTTTGCCTACGCGCGCAACCGCGAGGAACGCGTGGCTGCGCAGGCGCCGATACTCCCATTTCCGAACCTGGGAATCAACGCGGCACCCGGAGCCCGCGGCCGGTCCCGCAGGCATTTCAATTGGAACGATCTTGAATGGATTCAATCGTTGGCGAAGACGCCCATCCTCTTGAAGGGAATTCTCAACCCCGAGGATGCCGAAACGGCAGTCCATCGCGGCGTTGCCGCAATCATTGTTTCCAATCATGGTGGACGCGTGCTCGATACAGAGCCTGCGACGATCGAGGTGCTTCCCGCCGTGGTCGACCGCGTGGCCGGACGGCTACCCGTACTATTCGACAGTGGAGTCCGCAGAGGGACCGACATTTTGAAGGGCTTGGCCTATGGCGCGAGCGCCGTGCTGATCGGGCGTCCGTATCTTTATGGGCTCAGCGTTTCCGGCCCGGACGGCGTGGCCGCAGTGGTAAACATTCTTCGAGCCGAGTTGGCAGGCGCTATGGGATTGACGGGATGCACTCGCGTGTCCGAGATTGATCGCTCCGTTCTGTGGAAGTCGCGCGACTATAGCTCTTAGATCGCCAGAGCAGTGCATTGCGGGTGGCTTTAAGGTTGCGTCGAACCTGTGGCAGCTGCCGCGTCGCCCTACACGAGATGTCAGTTAACTTGCTGCGAAGCACCTGGTTGTGCACAGGGACTTGACAGAGATCACTTCAAGGGAGGATTGTTCTCAAATCCGAAAGTGGTCTAACCTTTCGTGTTCCAGCTTTGGGTGGGATAGAAGGCGTTCCCGCACGTTCATGCACGTGATCTTGACTCCAGGTTGAGGAGGTCGATGTCATGTTTGGCACAACTTTCAGGCGCTCATTGGATGTTGTTTCAGCGAGATTCCAACCCCAAATTCTGGTAGTCCTGCTGGTTGTCGCCGGTTTTGCTGGGAGCGCAGCGCGCGCGCAACTCGCCGGCACAGGCGCGATTACCGGCACGGTAACGGATCCCTCCGGCGCCGTCATCTCCCACGCGACGGTTACCGCGACCGACACGAACACCAACGTCAAGACGGTCCGCATGACGACCAGCGCCGGCGACTATGACATTACGCCGCTGATTCCGGATATCTACACGGTCACGGTGACTGCCGCGGGATTTGAGCAGTACGTGCAGCAAAACGTGCAGGTGAATGCGCTGGCAACGGTGTCGCTGAACATGAGGCTGACGGTGGGGCAGGCAACCCAATCCGTAACGGTCACCACGGCGCCGCCGACGCTGGAGACCTCGGACGCTACTCTGGGCGCCGTAATGGACAACGAGCTCTATTCCGGCCTTCCGCTGCAGATGGATGCCGGGGGTAACTCCGGCCAGCGGCGCGCCACCGACTTTGAATATCTCATCCCCGGCGTGCAAGCCAACTCCACGCACAACAACAACACGGACAACTCCGGCATCGTCAACGGCAGCGGACCAGCCGGCGGCGTCTCCGACCTCTATATCGAAGGCATCGATCTGCCCGAGCCGGATCAGGTGGGCGATCCACGCTTCACGTTTGACAACTTCAGCGTGGATGCGGTCAACCAGTTCCAGACCCTCACCGCCAGCTACTCTGCACAGTATGCCGGGCAGGGTGTGGAGAACTACTCCATCAAGTCCGGAGGGAACGCTTTTCATGGCTCGGTCTATGAATACATACGCAACACCGTATTTGACGCCTGGAAGTTCACCAGTAAGGTTCCGACGCTGACCGGAGCAGCGGTGCCTGCGGGCGGTGTTTGCAGCTACGCCGCGCTGACTTCCTCGACCAGCTGGTGCGCTCTGGGTGGCCTTAAGCCTCCTGAGATTGAGAACGAATACGGAATTGTGCTGAGCGGTCCCGTCATCAAGAACAAGCTCTTCCTCTTCTACAACTATGGCCAGTACCGGGCACAGTTCGGAGCGACGTATCAGGCGCTGACCCTCCCGACCGCGGCCATGCTGGGCTACACGCAGACGGGCTCCGCACTGGGCTATGCGGACTTCACCGGCTACTCCACCGCGACGGGGTACAACATCTACGACCCAGCCACGCAGACCCCAGGCTGCTCCACTTGTAGCCGCACTCAGTTCGATGGCATGAAGAATGGGACCCCGACGCTCAACGTCATCCCCGGCAGCCGCATCTCCAAGGCTGCGAATTACTTCAACCAATTCATGCTGCCGTATGAGCTGCTGGTCAATCAGAATCTATACGCCAACAACATCACCTACGGCCGCCCGACCGGCTCGACCAACTGGTATCAGTCCGGCCGGATTGACTACAACCCCAACCAGCGCAACGACATCAGCATCATCATCGGCTTTGGCCGCGACGCCAGCACCGGCACCAATCAGACCGGCGCCGGCCAGCTCGGACCGCCCTTCAACACTTCACAGGTCGTCAAGCCAAACACAAGCATCGACATCATCAAGGACGTCTACACCATCAATCCTCATCTGCTTAACCAGTTTGCCTTTGGCTACGGCCGCTATAACAGCTTTTCCACCACCCCAAACCTTGCTCCCCAGTACGCCGCTGCAGCCAGCGGCCTCCTCGGCATGCCTCCGGGACAGGCCGCCGAGGGCTTCCCCGGCATCAGCTTCTCCGGCGAGGACGCCCCCGGTGCGCAAGGCGGCTACGCCTGGAACCTGAAGGCCACCAACGTCTACACCTACATGGACAACCTGCAGTGGATCTTCGGCAAGCACAACTTCACCTTCGGTGGCCAGGAGGTGGCCGCTCAGTTCAACTACTACGCCGTCATCACCGCGTCCGGGCCCATGGCCATCGCCTTCTCCGGGACCCAGACGGGAACCTTCTCTTCGGGCAGCACCGTCAGCTCAACCAGCGGCTCCCCGGTTGCCAGCTATATGCTGGGCGCCGCCTCGGCCGGGAGCACCACGGCCAACTCCCCCGGTCTCGGCTCGCGCTACTTGACGCCCTCCTTCTGGGCTGAAGACGACTACAAGTTCAGCTCCAGGCTCACTCTCAACCTGGGGCTCCGCTGGGATATCTTCCCAGCCATCCGCGTGAACCACGATATCTTCAGCTTCTTCAATCCCACCGGCCAGAACTCGATCACCGGCAATCTCGGCACGCTGGAGTTTGCGGGCAGCGGGTCCACGCAGGGGCTGTACTGCAATTGCAGAAATCCGTCGCCTACCTACTTTGGCAACGTCGAGCCTCGCCTGGGACTCGCGTATTCCGTGGATCCGAAAACCGTCATTCGTGCCAGCTACTCTTTGAACGATGCGCGCGGCAACTGGAACAGCGGCAGCCAATCCGGCTCGCCTTCCACTCTCGGCTTTACACCAACCGCGTCGGCGCCCCCGGGAATAAGCAGCGCGCCCGCGTTCTACTGGGACGGCACCGCCTGCGCGCAGAACGCCGCCGACGGTGTGAACTGCGGTTGGACCGGCTCGGTGGCGTACCCAACCCCGCCCCCCGGAGGCACCAGCCTTGCGGAGTACGGAACGAGTTATACCACTGCGCTGACCAACACCGGCGTCGCGGGCATGACCTACTGGAACCCGCACGATGGCGCCCGCACGCCGCAATTCATCAACTGGACCGTGGGCGTCCAGCGTCAGATATTTCCCCAAATGGCGCTCTCAATCAGCTACGTCGGCAGCGAAGGTCACTTTATCTCCGTCAGCCAGCCTTGGTACACGCGCGACAACAAGCTACCCGAATCCATGGCCGCAATGGCCGGATATAACGTCACAGGCAGCACTGCCGCACCATGCTCCGGCGCCGCGTGCACCAACCCCCTGCTCGGAACAAAGGCGACATCAACCGATCTGAGTCTGGCCACGTCCCTGGGTTTCGCCGTTCCCAATCCGTACAACCCCGCCGACGCCACCTACTACGCCAGCAACAATGTCTACCAGTATTACCTTGGCTTCCCGCAGTACAGCGGCGTCAGCGACACCACGTCCTTCGTCGGCAACACCAGCTGGAACGCGCTGGAGCTCTCGCTCGTGCAACGCCGCTCTCACGGCCTGGATCTGATGCTGAACTACACCTACTCCAAGTCTATCGATGATGTGGGCACCTTCCGAGTGAACGATAACCCGCGTCTGGATCGTTCTCTCTCCACCACAGACGAACCGCAGAACCTCTCGATCGCCGCGGTGTACCAGTCGCCCTGGGGACCGGGCAAGATGGGCGGCGACAACGTCTGGACACGCAATTTTGCCGGCGGCTGGGCTCTGTCCGGCATCTACACCTATCACTCCGGCTATCCGCTGGCGTTTACCGGCTCTGGTTGCGGCGGCAGCAGCATCCTCGGCACGTGCATGCCGCTCATTGTTCCGGGACAGTCTGTTCGTACGTTGTCCTATGCCAGCCCCCCGGGAGGCATTGTTGCGGCACAGGGGTTCCCAAACACCTTCAGCAGTATTTATCACTTCAACCCGGCGGCTTTTACCGTGAACGCTGCCGGCACCGCTGCGCAATACGGCACCTCGGTCAATAGCAACTCGTCGCAGGTCACCTACGTGGGCAATGGCCCCGCGCTTTACGTTCCCGGCAACGCTCCTCGCGTGGGTGCGTTCAACGTTTGGGGCATGGGCCTGTACAACGTCGATCTCAGTCTCCGGCGTACGTTCCACATCTGGGAATCGGTCAATTTCCAGTTTGAAGCCTCTGCTCTCAACGCAACCAACCATGTCGTCTGGGGCTCTCCCAGCGGCGGGGTCAACAGCGGTTCCGGCTTTGGCCAGATTACCGCCCTCAATTCGTTCAACCTGCCCCGGGATTTTCAGTTCTCCGGGCGCATCAACTGGTAAGCTCCGCCGGGAGGTCGGTAAGGTTGAGGCGGGGCATTCCAATCCTGCCCTTCCGGAAACGCACATTCCTGGCGGTCGAGCGACTGGCTGCTTTCTCCCGTGCAGGGAAGAGTTGGATCCGAATGTCGATGGTGGCAGCGGAAGTAGCGGCCGTCCGGCGAGGGTTCCACGGTGCGCGACAGTTCAGATACTCGATGTTGCGGGTGTCGGGGGATGGGAAAACTCGACGGGAAGGTGAGCGGCGTCCCATGCCGCCATTCCCCCCGCGATCTGGCTGACGATGAACCTCCTCTGCTGCAACAGGCTGGCGGCGGTGGACGACCGGTAGCCGCCCTCACAATAAATCAGCAGTGGCCGATCTCTTGGTAGTTCCTGCACTCGCTCGGCAAGATGGTTCAACGGGATATTGACGCTGCCTTGCACAGATTCTTGTTGATGTTCGCGAGGTGTGCGGACGTCAACGGCAAGCGGCCGAGGTTCGCCCGAATCCAGCCGCTCGGCTGCGAGGGCGGCACTCAGCCGTTCGCTTGACGCTGCCAGCTCCGAGCGCGATGCAAGGCTCAACAGCCCATCCTCCAGATATCCGGCGACGTTGTCGAAGCCGATGCGTCCGAGGCGCATGGCGGCCTCGTTCTCCCGGCCCGGGTCGGCAATAATGACCAACGGTTGCCGGTGATCCAGCAGGGTGCCTGCCCAAGTTGCGAATTGGCCGCCGAGACCAATGTTAATGCTGCCGGCCAAGTGAGTGGCGGAGAAATCTCCCGCCTCGCGGACATCGAGAAGCTGACTTCCCGTGCGCCGCAACTCCAGCACATCGTCGAGCGCCAGGGGTTTCAACTCGCGCTTCAGAGCCTGTTCCAGCGTGGGGCGTTCCTGTGAGTTCAGCACGGCGTCATAGGAGAAATATGCCGGCGCATCGGGCTGGTCGGCTGTGACGAGAGCGATGAATTCCGGCTTGGACATGGGCTGGAGCGCATAGTTGGCCCTCCGCTGCTCGCCGATAGTGGAGAAGGTCTCGCGGCCAATCGCTTTCCCGCAGAGCGAGCCGGCGCCATGCGCGGGATAGACAAGGGTCGAGTCGGGTAGGGCCATTATTTTCGGCAGCGAGTCATACAACATGCTACCCAGCGCAGACGCAGACCAGCCCCGGGCGCCGTGCAGGTCCGGCCGGCCGACATCACCGACAAACAGCGTGTCACCCGTCAATACGCCATAGGGGATGGTGGCGCTGCGGCTGAGATCGTAGACCACCAGCGAGACAGAGTCGGTGGTGTGCCCGGGGGTCTCAAGCGCCTGGATTCTCACTTGGCCCATTTCGACAGCATCGCCTTCGTGCAGCGGCGTGAAGGGATACTCCGCCGTGGCTGCGGCACCCAGATAAATGGTGGCGCCGACGCGGTCGCGTAACTCAAGATGGCCGGCGATGAAGTCCGCATGCAGATGGGTGAGGAAGACGTGGCGAATCGTCAGACCCTGTCGTTGCGCAAACTCAAGATAGAGATCGATGTCCCGCTGCGGATCGATCACGGCGGCAACCCTCGTCGGCTCGTCGCCAATGAGGTACGACGCGTGGGCCAGGCACGCAAGATAGAACTGCTTGAAAATCATCCGAGCTCTCCTCTACCCGGCGATACTAACCTATAACTCAACGAGAACCTTGAATCCAGCTGACCACCGTCGCGAAGGGCAGCGGACCTGGAAAGAATTTAGCAGAAGGCGGAATATGCAGTGTTGCTCGCCGGCAGGATTCCTGCCGGGCCCGCCGCCGACCGGGCTTTCCGGAGTTGCTTCGGTATAATTCTCACGACCTCTGGAGAGAGTTACAGCATTGCCTTTGAACGGTGGGGGAAGGTCGAGAAGCGGTGCCAGCGAGAGTTTCGGCTTATCGCCGGCGAATCTACGCACGTTGCGGGCATTGAAGTCGCCGGCACGAATCCAGCGCTTTGTTGACGCGCTGACCTATCAGTACGCGGACACGGCATGGTCTCCGCAGCGCGTGCTGCGAGAGCGCAAGGGGCACTGCCTGGAGGGAGCGCTGCTGGCGGCTGCCGCCCTGCGCGTCAATGGTCATCCGCCGCTGCTGATGGATCTGGAATCCGTGCGCGACGACGATCACGTGGTAGCGCTTTACCGTGAACACGGTCTGTGGGGAGGCATTGCCAAATCGAACTACGCCGGCCTGCGCTTTCGGGCGCCCATCTACCGTACTCTGCGCGAACTGGCGCTCAGCTACTTTGAGCCCTACTACAATTTGCGGGGCGAACGTACATTGCGCGCCTACTCCACTCCGGTGAACCTGGAGCGCCTGGACAGTCTGCGCTGGATGACCTCCGAGGAAGACGTTTGGTGCGTTCCGGAGATGCTGATCGCAGCGAGGCACTACGCGCTTTTGCCCGACAAGGTTGCCCGCGCGCTGCCCCGGCTGGACCGCCGCAGCTTCGAAGCGGGACTGCACGGTTCCGTGAAGCACTGAATGGAATGGGCCGGTTGAAAGTTCATCATGGCCCGGACTATAAATGTCTCCCGACTTGCGCGGGGTCATCCGCCGCGGCGAAAATCCATCACTTTCTATCAGGAGTTGAGCCATGCCCTGGCAAAAGCGTTCGCAATCCATGGTGCGTGCAGCAGTACATTTTTATGCCGCGATGCTGCCTCTCAGTCTGGGTTGCGGTGACTCGAACTGGAATAACCTGTTACTGGGAACTTGCGTCTGGTCCGGGCGACATGCCTGCTTCAGCCAACTGCGTCCGATGCAGAATACGGTATCCGTCTCGCGTGCGGAGATGGTACTTCTGCAGATTCTTGCCGTTGAGCTTCACCGTAATCGTGCGCCAGCCACGGTTAGGGTTCTGCTGCGGATAGTAGCTGAGGGTATAGAGGTGTGCCAGGTCGTCCCGGATGGAATCGAATGCCTGCTTCTCATCCTTCCAACTCTTGGCAAAATATGCCTTACCGCCGGTTGCCTTGCTCATCCGTTCGAATACGGCTGTGGAGATCGGTTCGGCCTCGGCCTGCTGGGTGCTGATCATGTAAATGATCGTTCCCGTTGACTGGGCCAGCTCCGCGACATCCTCCGGAGGCACCAGGCTGGCATTGTCAGGACCATTGGAGAAGACAACAATCGCCTTCTTTCCGGTCAACTGGGCAGCGTCTTTTACCGTCAGCAGCAGGCAGTTGTAGAGAGCGGCATCATCGCCGGCGACGGTACTGCGAACGCCGCGCAATACCTGCGATCGGTCGGAGGTGAGCGCCGCGACGCGATCAAGATCGCGGCTGTAGGAATACAGCGCCACCTTGCTCACTCCTTCCAGCGAGCGAACGAAGTCGGCGATAGAATCCTGCGCGAAGACAAATCCGCGGTACATATAGTTGCTGGTGTCGAAGAGGATAAAAACGTTGGCCCCGGGCCCCTGTTCCACACTCGCTACTTGCTGGGCTTGCGCGGGAACCTGCTGCGTCGCTGCTGCCCCAGATGGCTCATCGATCAGTCTGCGAGTCGGCTCGTTGCCTTCCTCGAACGTGGCGACTTTCTGGGGAATGTTGTCCTCATAGACTGAGAAGTCCTCCGGGTGCAGACCGCTCACATAGTTCCCCTTGCTGTCGGTTATGGCGACGTTCAGCTGCACCAGGAACACGTTCACATGAATACTGGACGCGTCGTCCTGGGCCTTGCCGGAGTGGCCACCGAGGAAGGGAAACGAGACTAACCAGAGTAGTAGAAAGTATTTCTTGGCCATAAATCTCCTATTGCACTGTTGCCTTACTCAAAACCGGTTCGGCTCCGTGAAGTGTCAGGCTAGCCGCGGGAAGGGAAGCGATCTTGCCCTGGCGGAACTCCTCGCCTGTCTCGTGCATAGCGCGCAGCACCGCCGGCCAGTCCTCAATCTCCGTGGCGAAAATATTGGCGATCATGCGGTGGGTCAACTCCGGAATCAGGCTGTTCAGCGCGGCAGGCGCATAACCCATCTCGTCGGCCAGGCGCGCCCAGTACAGGTTGCTGGACTCCCACGACTCGCCGAACAGGCGGCTGGAATATGACCCGAAGAAGGGAAACGGCTTTACGTCCAGCAACTCGCGTCGATTGCTTTCGGCCAGTGTTGGGTGGGGCACCCCAAAGTCCCGCGAGATACGCCCCCAGCTGACTTCATCTGCATCGTGGCTGCGCAGATCCTGTAGTTGCTCGCTAGCCGCCCCCCAATTCGGAGCCTCATCGGGATATCTCCTGCGGTACTCAGCCGCCAGGTAGGAAGTGTCCGCCGGCTCTATGGAGGGAAGGATTGCTGCGGCATCCTCCTTGCGCTGCAGAGCATGTTCAACCTCCTCCAAATGCTGCGGGTCCATGTGATCGGAGAGAATGTCCATGACTTTGTCCCTGAGCTCAGCCTTCCCCGCCGATGCGGTTAGCAGCTCTTCGCCGGACCGCTGATATAGCGCCACGGCGTGAAGCTCGTTTGGTGTCACGTTCCACCAGCGCGGGATGGTTGCGCTCACCATCAGCACCGGAACGATCTCCTTCCAGATCAGGGCCTGGATGTTCCTTGGCGCAATAAAGTCCTCCTCGGTTGTTGCCAGGGCATACGGCAGATCCGACAACGAACCCATCAGGTAGGCGCCGCCACCGGCTGGCGATCCGATGCCCAGCACGCGCGGAGCTCCCCACAGCCGGTCGGCGCCAAGAATCGATATTCCCAGGAAATCATGCGCGCGGACGAAGAGCGGATTGTGGTGCAGCATCTGCGCATCCGGAGGTTCGTAGTAGGCATAGTTCAAACCCACCAGCGTGTCGCGCAGAAAGGGTGCAAGTTGGCCGCGGGCAGCTTCCAATTGCGCCGGAGAGCTCGGCTCTTTGATCACCCGCGAAAGATCCGTTCGCACCTGCAGCTCCTGATGATGTTCCGTGTAAATCGGCGGAGCCCAGCTGATCTTCTCGTTGTGGGTAAAGATTGGCTGGGGCAAATCGAATTCGCGTAGTTCAGCCGCCAGTGGCAGCAGATCGTCGCCCTTGCCTCCAGACTCGGCCATCCCTTTCAGCCCATCATCCAGAGCGAACAGCGTATCCAGCGAGACCAGCCGCTGGTCTTCAAGAACCGACTTGATCCTCCC
This sequence comes from uncultured Acidobacteriaceae bacterium, assembly GCA_963764735.1. Classification (GTDB taxonomy): domain Bacteria; phylum Acidobacteriota; class Terriglobia; order Terriglobales; family Acidobacteriaceae; genus Edaphobacter. The sequence continues at coordinate 39,112 of CAVXTS010000002.1, read as the reverse complement.
AACCAGCTGTTGATGCACGCGCTGGCTGTCAACATTGTTCTGGAGCGGACCGGCAAGCAGGTCCACAATCTCGTCTTCAGATTCCGTCAGAGTGCCGCCCGCAGCAGCCACCACCGCTCCCAGAGAGCTTCGCGCCGCTTCGAAGAGTTGTGTCGACGAAGAGACTTTGGCAAATGGTTCAATCGCTTTCTGCCACGAGGCATTCATGTTCTGGTCGGGAATCTGCCCCTGCCGCGCGAGGACCTGCCAGATCCCGATCGTCGCCTGGAACGATCCTTCGCTGTTCTCGCGCAGGGCCTGGTTGGGAATCCGGTCGATCGTATCGGCAACCTTGATAAAGGTCTCGATGGACGTATCGTTCAAACTCGGAAACTCGGTGAACACCTCATACCAGGTATTGAATTGGGAAAACTTGCTGGCCAGAAGGCGCAAGGTTGCAGGCGACAAACCGTCGCCTGGTTGCCGGCTGCGGTCGATTTCCGTCGCCGTCAGATAGATCTGGAGCGGTCCACTATCGGTTTCCACCTGGGAGAGGTGGACCATTCCTTCCAATACCTGCTCCGGATGGCTCCAACCCCGCGCGCGTCGCGCCTCATCGTGAATTGTTTTGTCGCTGGTCTTCTGGTTGAATATATCTTTCCAGGCATCCAGACTTCCCGGGACATGGGGTGAGCCGTCCGGCTCCCACGCAAGTCGCGTGAACAAAACCAGGAGGTAGGGCGCCTTTCGGAACACGCCCTGCACGGCGCTGTTGTTAGCCTCGTCGGGGCGAAAGGCTTCGTAGAGCCGCTTCAGACGGGAGGACTCCGTCAGATGCATCTGTTGTTCTTTACTGACCCGGGACAATGTGTCGAAATAGGCCGACAGCCACCCTTTGTCCCGGGACAGCAAGTTAATGACGAAGCGTCCCGGCGAGTCGGAGCTTGCTCCCACCAACTCTCTCCACCCGCCCTGAGCGTTCGCTCCGCCAGGAACCATCACATGGCCGGAGTGGATACGCATCTGGCTGCCGTAGAACTCCAGTTCGTCGGCATACGGCAACAACGCTTTCAGTCCGGGCGATCGGTCCAGTTCAGTTCTGGTCTCGCTGTCCTCCTTGGCCATTGCCCAGTAAAGGCGCGACACCTGCGGATTCCCTAAGAGAACATCCACCAGATCCCCGGAACCTGACCTGCTTACCGTTTCCAGGGCCGTCCACTCACTGGAGTGGAAGAGTGCCGGCACTGCGGACGAAGGATACGAGTAGGAAAAGGGAGTCCCGTTCTGGAGCGCCTCCTCGAGTTCAACCAGGGGAAATCCTGAGTCAATTGTGAGAAACGCTCTAGTCGGGTTAGCAGTCTCCAAAGAGAAATTCTTGGTTCCGCATCCCGGTCGCAGTCGATACCCAAGGATCCGGATCAGGGAACCGGCATCGTCGCAATTCGTCACCTTGACCGCGCCGCTCGGACCCGCAAGCGCCTGGAGCTCTCTCGCCTGCAGTAGGTACCGCTGAATCAGGAGCAGAAACTCGGTCGGCTTTCCCTGTTGATACCCCTGGGTATAGACATTACGGGCAAGCAGCGGCAACACTTCCGCAGGAGAAGTCTCCTGGCTGATACCTGCCATCCGTCGCAGCGAGCGCAGAGGCCCAGGAATGATGACGATGTCTCCCGGTATAGCCGCAGCCGTCGTCGCTCTGCCCGCAGCAGCATTGGGCGGCGGCGCTGGCGCAGCAGCCGCCAGAACCACCTGGCCGGAAGTCATTGAGCAGCAAGCGCAAAGCAGGACGAGCCCGCCAACCAGAAGCAGAGAAAGACGAAGAGGAGACTTCATCGCTGGGCACCTCATCACCACTACCGAAGGCTACGGCAGCCCAAGACGTTTCATGGGACAGCGCGCGAAGCCACGAACCAAAGCGCAGTGAAGCGAACCTGGAAAACGGCAAGCCCAACAAAAGCAATGGCCCAAGTGATACTCACCCTGAACGTGTGCCCAGCTCTTGCATCCCACTGGAAAAGGTAGCTTTCGGGTCCCGTATTTCTGTGATTCTCAAACTATTGAGGAACGAATCCGGTCCTTGCGATTGGCCCGGAGGAAGATACTTTACTCCGATTCGGTCGTCACGTGCCAGCGAAGAAGTCATAAAAACGAAGAATTTGCGTACAGCCAACATTGGAATCCAAGGGAAACCCGACCAGGAACTTCGCCAGCCGGCCAAAGCACCTCGATGCCCCGGGGTAGCCGAGCGCCCGGGGGTCAGGGAATCGCCCTCAAACCTACGGATGCATCAGTTTTGGTGCAAAATCGCCTTCCAACGAACCCCTAAACCTTCAATCTCCACCGGAGTTCGTTCCTTGCGAAAGTCGCCCGCATCCGGGTCTAATGGAGTGGCTCGTGGCGAGGAAACTGCCGTGAAAACGGAAACGCAATATGGCACTGCCGGGCCTGCGATGAAGAAACTATGGCCAAATGCGGAGGCTGCACTCGAAGGAATTGTGCGGGATGGGATGCTGCTCGCCGTTGGAGGGTTCGGCGTGTGCGGTATCCCGGAAGCACTGATCGAGGCATTACATCTCAGCGGGGTCCGCAACCTGACCATTGCCAGCAACAACGCCGGCATCGACGGTTGGGGCATCGGAGTGCTGTTGCAGGACCACCAGGTCGTCAAGATGATCTCCAGCTACGTGGGCGAGAATGCAGAGTTCGAGCGGCAGTTCCTCTCCGGAGAGTTGCAGGTGGAATTTTGCCCCCAGGGCACGCTCGCTGAACGCATGCGAGCCGGCGGGGCTGGCATTCCTGGCTTCTATACGCGCACTGGAGTTGGCACCACAGTTGCGGAGGGCAAGGAACATAAGGATTTCGACGGAGTCACCTACATTCTGGAACGCGGAATTCAGGCCGATGTGGCCCTCGTCAAGGCCTGGAAGGCAGACCTGCTGGGAAATCTGGTGTATCGGCTGACCTCGCGCAACTTCAATCCAAGCGCTGCGACGTGCGGAAAGATCACCGTGGCCGAAGCGGAAATCATTGTCGAGCCGGGCGAACTCGATCCGGACGAAATCCATACACCGGGAGTCTTTGTGCATCGCCTCGTGCACAATCCAAGCCCGCAAAAGCGCATTGAAAAGCGAACGGTGCGACGGGAGTAAAGAGATGCCCTGGGACCGCAATCAGATGGCCGGCCGCGCCGCAAAAGAACTCGAAGACGGCTTCTATGTCAACCTTGGCATCGGCATCCCAACGCTCGTTTCCAATCACATTCCCGAAGGAATCACCGTCGTCCTGCAATCGGAAAACGGCCTGCTGGGCATGGGCCCGTATCCACGCGAGCACGAGCTAGACGCTGACCTGATCAACGCGGGCAAAGAGACCGTGACCCTCCTTCCGGGCGCGGCAGTATTCTCCAGTGCGGACTCCTTTGCCATGATTCGCGGCGGCCATATCGATCTTGCCATCCTTGGCGCCATGCAGGTCTCGGAGCGCGGCGACCTGGCCAACTGGATGATCCCCGGCAAGCGGGTGAAGGGCATGGGCGGCGCCATGGACATTGTCTCTGGAGTACGTCGCGTCGTGGTCGTCATGGAGCACACTGCGCAGGATGGGAGCCCGAAGCTGCTCCACTGCTGTTCGTTGCCGCTGACCGGCGCTGCGGTGGTGCATCGCGTCATCACAGACTTGGGCGTGTTCGATGTGACACCGCGCGGTTTCCAGGCGATCGAGCTGGCGCCCGGCATCACGCGGAAGCAAGTGGAACAACGCACTCAGGGCACATTGCACTTCAGCCCGGCCCCGGCGCTCATCCTACACAGTTGATTCCAGTCACTTCGCCCAAATGGGCTTCCGCTTCTCAAGGAACGCTGTGACGCCCTCCTGCAGATCGTCTGTCTGCCAGGCATCGGCGATCGCTTTCATCGCTTCGCCAATGGCCGCATCCAGCCACTTTCTGTTCTGCGCGGCCATCATCCGTTTGGTTGTGGCCAGTGATTTCGGGCTGTTCTCCATCAGCATCGCGGCCAGCGCCCGTACCCTCGCCGGCATATTCTCTTCATCCACCACCTCATTCACCAGCCCCAGCCGCTACGCCTCCCCCGCTTCAAACAGCCGGCCGGACATCAAGAAATCGCGACTGCGCTTGTCGCCAATCTGAAGCCCCAGAAACGCCGACACGACGGCAGGAACGAAGCCGATCCGCGCCTCGGGATACCCGAACTTTGCCGACGGCGTTGCCAGGGTGAAGTCACACAGGGTCGCGAGGCCCGCCCCTCCGCCAATCGCGGCGCCGTGCACTGCGGCGATGGTCGGCTTTGGCAATTCATACAGGGTGCGAAACATTCTGGCGATCCGCTCCGCCTCCTCCGTATGTGCCCGCTGCGTCCTTTCCCCGCAATTCCTGCAGCACAGCCAAGTCAAGCCCGGAGCAGAATCCCTTGCCTGCGCCGCGCAACACCAGCACCCGGCAATCACAGGCGGCAGCGGCCTCCATCGCGGCCATCAACTCCGATTGCATCCCGGGCGTCAAAGCATTTCTGCGCTCCGGCCGATTCAAGGTGATCGTCCGTACCGCACCGTCATCCGCTACCAGAATCGTCGAATATGCCAACCCAACCCTCTTTCTCCACACATGCCTAATCTACAGCCGCGCAAAACTTGTGCGCGATGTCTGCACTCGCATGGATCAAAGTCTCGTCCAGTTCAACCTCGGGCAACTCCGAGCCCAGTTCCCCCAAGACGTCGACCAAAACTTCCGTCGGGATATTTCCCACCAGGGTGTCCTGCGCGAACGGGCACCCGCCCAGACCGCCAACGGCTGCATCGAATCGTCGGCAGCCCGCTGCGTAGGCTGCCCGAACCTTCGCGGCTGCATCCCCAGGCCGTGAGTGCAGGTGGATTCCAAACTCAACATCGCGGTGCGCCGCCAGAGTCACCGCAAATACCTCCGCGATCTGTGCAGGCGTCGCCGTAGCTACAGTGTCCGCCAGCGAAATCTGCCTCACGCTGCACGCGACCAGCGCCGCGCAGGCATCCGCAACCTGATCGCGGCTCCAGGCTTCCCCATAGGGATTCCCGAAGGCCATCGAAACATAGGCCACCACGCCCAGCCCGGCTTGGCGCGCAAGTTCAGTGATCGCCTCCAGAATCTCCTGCGATTCCTGCAGGGTCTGGTGCTGGTTTCGCTTCAGAAACATCGGCGAGATGGAATAAGGAAATCCCAGTGTCTGCACCCGCCCCGTCGCAATCGCCCGCTCCGCGCCTTTGCGATTGACAACAATGCCGATGACCTCAACGCCCGCGGGAGGTTTCAAAGCTGCGAGCACCGACTCCGCATCCGCCATCTGTGGAACGGCAATCGGAGAGACGAAGCTCACCGCATCGATGTGCGTGAAGCCTGCGGTGATCAGCCGTCGCAGATATCCTGCCTTCACCTCGGTGGGTATCTGCCTCTGTAGCCCTTGCCAGGCGTCACGCGGGCATTCGACGATCTTCACTCGCTCACTCATCGTCTCATCACCCGCGCGATGGATGGACCTTCAGAATCTCTCGCGCAATCACCATCCGTTGGATCTCGCTGGTGCCCTCGCCGATGGTGCATAACTTAACGTCGCGGTAATACTTTTCCGCCGGATAATCCTTGATAAAGCCATAGCCACCAAACAACTGGACTGCTTCGCCGCAGATCCTCACCGCGACCTCGCTGGCGAACAGCTTGGCCATGGACGATTCGCGCGTCACCTTTCGCCCGGCATCTTTCAGCACCGCGGCGCGCTGAGTCAGCAGCCGTGCCGCGTCCAACTCGGTTGCCATGTCTGCCAGCTTCCATTGAATGCCTTGAAATTCGGCAATCGCTTTGCCGAACTGCCGCCGCTCCTTCACATACTTCAGGGCGGCATCCAGCGCGCCCCGCCCAATTCCCAGAGAAAGCGCGGCGATTGAAATCCTCCCGCCATCCAGAACGCGCATCGCGTCGATGAAACCCTCGCCCTCCAGGCCCAGAAGATTCTCCGACGGGAACCTCGCAGTCTTCAAAGATCAACTCGCTCGTGTCGCTGGCGCGCAAGCCCAGCTTGCTCTCTTTCTTCCCGGGCCGAAATCCCCTGGTGCCCTTCTCGACGATAAAGGCCGACAATCCATGCGCGCCCTTGTCTTTGTCCGTAACTGCGATGACAACCGCAACGTCCGCATAACTCCCATTGGTGATAAACGTCTTACTCCCGTTCAGCACATAGCGGTCGCCACTTTTGACCGCGCGTGTCCGTGCGCTGCCCGCATCGGACCCGGAGCCCGGCTCCGTCAACGCCCATGCTGCCAGCCATTCACCGCTGGCCAGTCGCGGCACGTACTTCTTCTTCTGCACTTCGGTTCCCGCAAGAAAAATGTGGTTCGTCCCCAGTGAGTTGTGCGCGGCAACCGTCAACCCCACCGAGCCATCGACGGCGGAAAGCTCCTCCAGCGCCAGCGCATAGTCCACATACCCAAGGCCCGCCCCGCCATATTCCGGCGGGAAGATGATTCCCAGCAGGCCCATGGCGCCCAGCTTTTTCACCACCTCCAGGGGGAACTCACTGGCCTCATCCCACTTCGTCACATTGGGCGCAATCTCCCGCGCCGCGAATTCGCGAATCTCCCGGCGGAGCTGCTCCTGCTCTTCCGTCAAAACGAACGGATACAGGCCGTTCGATGATTCTTGCGTAGCAGCCATGTTGATTCGCTCCTTCGCGCCCCGACCTCGACTCTCCTGCTAGTTAGAAAGATGCTGTAGCCGTGGTATCGCGTGCAAGAAAAATGAGGGTGGGAACCACCAGCCGAAACTCAGGTCTGCAGTACTCCCGGGTTGAACCTGGGCAAGTCAGGGTTCAGCGCGCATGCCTCCAGCGCGGCCAGCAGCACGTCGCGAGTCTTTGCCGGGTCGATGATTGCGTCAATCCACAAGCGGGCCGCACCGTAGCGCGGATCGGCCTGACGATCGTAGGTGTTATGGATCTCTTCAAAGATCGCCCGTTTTTCCGCTTCTGAGACTTTCTTTGTTCCGCGCTCCATCTGCTTCGCGCGCACCTCAGCAAGAGTGAACGCTGCCGAGGCTCCACTCATCACGGCATAGCGTGCGGTAGGCCAGGCGAACAGGAACCGTGGATCATAGGCCTTACCGCACATTGCGTAATGTCCGGCGCCAAAGCTGCCGCCGACGATCACGACGATCTTGGGCACGACACTAGTGCTTACCGCGGATACCATCTTCGCCCCGGCGCGAATAATGCCCGACCACTCCGCGTCCTTGCCCACCATAAACCCATTCACGTCGTGCAGGAACACCAGCGGAACCAGAGACTGATTGCAATCCATGATGAACCGCGCTGCCTTCTGCGCGCTCTCGGTATAGATCACGCCGCCCACTTCGATCCTGTTCGTTCCCGCCGCCGGTCCCATCGCCACCGTCTGGGTCTGATTCGTCTTCTGATTCGCGACGATTCCCACCGCCCGGCCGCCAATTCGCGCATAGCCGCACAGAACCGTCCTGCCAAACTCCGCCTTGTACTCGTCGAATTCGCTGCGGTCGGCAATCCTTGCAATCACCTCGCGCATGTCGTACGCATTGCTTGCGCCGGGCGCAGGATCGAGCAGCCCTTGCAAATCTTCCGTGGCGAACTTTGGCGCATCGCGCTCGCCATCAAACTGCACACGACTGAAAATCCCCCGCCGCTCTCCCATCTTCCCCACCAGAGAGCGCAGCCGCGCCAGGCAGGCTTCATCGTTCGGCTCCTTGAAGTCCACGGTCCCCGAAATCTCCGCATGCATGGCCGCGCCGCCGAGTTCTTCGGCGCCAGTCTTCTGGCCAATCGCCGCCTGCACCAGCGACGGCCCGGCCAGAAACAACCCGGAGCCCTCGGTCATGAGCACTGTATCCGTCATGACCGGCAGGTACGCCCCTCCAGCAACGCACATCCCCATAATGGCCGTGATCTGCGGAATGCCCAGCGAACTCATCACAGCGTTATTGCGAAACACCCTGCCAAAATCGTCGATGTCCGGAAACACATCCTCCTGCAGCGGGAGAAACACACCCGAAGAGTCCACTAGGTACAGCGTCGGGATTCGATTCTCCAGAGCAATCGTCTGCGCGCGGAGCACCTTCTTGGCAGTCATGGGAAAGAACGCGCCCGCCTTCACCGTCGCGTCGTTGGCGATGATCATGCAGAGGCGTCTGCTCACCCGGCCCAGTCCGGTCACCACTCCCGCACCCGGCGCGCCCCCATACTCCTGGTACATCCCGTGGGCAGCCCACAGGCCCAACTCCAACAGTTCAGTGCCTTCGTCCATCAGCAGCTTCAGACGTTCCCGCACGGTCAGTCGCCCCTTGGCCCGCTGTGCTACCGCAGCCTCGGCTCCGCCGCCCAACCGGATTGACTCCTCTTCTGCGCGGTGGCTTGCCATCAGCGCTGCCAGCGCCTGCCGGTTATTCTGAAACCGGGCGGCCGCCGTATCCAGCCTTGAACTGAGCGCATTGTTGCATTGCAAATCAGCCATAGAGACGTCCAAATAACCCCATCACTGCCCGAATCATACCGCACCCGTTTGCCGGCCCTAAACTCCACACAGTTCAGGTTCACGAAGCTGGATAAGAATTTGCAATGTTGGCGGAAACGGATAATCGTGTTAGTTGGGTACGAGCATCGGAACAGGTTCGACCTTCTTAACGGCTGGCCTTGGGGAAGGATACCGATCATGTCACTACGCAAATGCTTGCTGCTCGCAATGCTCTTTATCATGGTTGCCTTGGTGGGATCCGGAAGCGTCAGCATCGCCAAGCCGAAGTTGGATGTTCCGAACAGACGGGTGCGCGATCGGGCGGCTTCCGCATCTGCATCGCCGTGGTACGGTAGCCATTCTCTGGACGAACCAACTCGATGGAGCGATTCGTTCCGCGACAAAGGTAAGATGCTGCCGGCCTTATTCCTTCCGGCGCAATCCAGGAACTCTAGGGATTTGGGTGTTGGCAAGCTCCTGGTGTCGAGTCGCGGCCTCGGCGACCCGAATTTCGCCGGAACGGTGGTCCTGTTGGTTCACTACGATGAGAAAGGCGTACTCGGATTGATTCTCAACCGGCGCACCAACGTGCCCCTTTCCGAAGTCCTTAATCTAAAGGCCGCAAAAGACCGCTCCGACCCGGTCTATCTCGGCGGCCCGGTTCAGCCTTCGGCGGTAATTGCGCTGCTTCAGTCCTCGGCCAAAATCGAAAAAGCTGAGAGCATCCTCGAGGACGTTTATATGATCTCTGACAAAGATGCTTTCGAACAAATACTGTCGACCCATCCTGACCCGAATGTCTTTCGCGTCTACCTGGGATACGCCGGATGGACGCAGGATCAATTGCGGGCCGAGGTGCAATTGGGCGCATGGCATATCTTCCCGGCAGAGGCCGCAACAGTATTCAATTCCGATCCGGATTCATTGTGGCCGCAGATGATGCAGCGGACAACGCTGCAACAGGCGAGGGCGCAACCTGGCCCTTTCCGATGAAGAGATGAGAAATTATCTGCTGCGGGCCATCAGGCTAGGTCGGTCTGGCCGGCGATTTCAGTCGAATGTAAGTCTCGGACTACACGCCGCTGAATGTTCCTGGAAATATATGGCGGAGAGGGAGGGATTCGAACCCCCGGTAGCCTTGCGACTACGTCTGATTTCGAGTCAGGTGCATTCAACCACTCTGCCACCTCTCCGACTCTGTGTTTTCAGCACTTAGCTGCTGAAACAACCCCAGTTGCTTGCCGGAAATCGTTCCGGCGATGGAACCGACGGGCTACCCCTGGCGGTCTTATGTATTGTAGCGTGATCGGCGCAGTTTGCCACCGCTCGGGCTCTTTCAACCGTGCCCCGGCGCGGGGCCTATGCCAGCAGCACTTCCACCCCTTTGCTGCGCAGCAGCTCTACGTATTCGGGAGCAAGATCGCTGTCGGAGACGACTGTGTCAGCTGCTTCCAGTTGCGCCACCGGGAATCATCGCGCTGCGGCCGAACTTGGTGTGGTCGGCAACGATGATGACCTTGTTGGCGATCTCGATCATCTTCTGCTCCGATCCCACCACCAGCGTGTTGTTGTTGCTGAAACCGGCATCGGAGACGCTGCCGATGCCCATAATCACGACATCGGCGCGAATCAGGCCCAGCATCTGTTCGCACAGCGGGCCCAGCATCACGCGGATGCGCGGATCCAGATAGCCGCCGGTCAGCGTCAGTTCGATATTCCGCCTCGCCTCCAGTGCTTCCGCAATGGGCAGGGAATTGGTGACAACGTGCAGCGACTTGGCCGCCAACTCCCGGGCCACTGCCGCCACGGTCGAACCGCCATCCAGAATCACGGTCTGGCCGTCTTCAATCAGCCCGGCGGTCAGGCGGCCGATGCGGCTCTTCTCGTCGCTGAAGCGCTCGCTCTCCACCATGAAGTCAAACGCCCCGCCATTCCCGGGCGGCTGCACCGGAACCGCACCGCCGTATACGCGCTTCAGAACGTTCTGTTCCTCCAGTACGTCCAGGTCGCGGCGAACGCTCGATTCGGAGGCCTCCAGCTCGCGGCAAAGGGTTTCCAGGTCGAGGAAATCCTTCGACTCGAACATCTGACGGATTCGCAGTTGCCGTTCAGCAGCTTTCATGCGGGGATCCCAGTGACCTGCCGGTTATCGCAGCGACAAGTACTGCCAGGTCGCTCCATTCACAGATCGATAACAGTTCATGCTGCGCCAATCGCTTCCATCACTGCGTCGGTCACTTGCTTCACCAACCGCTCCAACTCAGGAGGTTCGGGCGAAGAGCCGCCGGTGACGCCGTCGCGCGGGCAGGGAAGCAGCGCGATGGAAGTGTTCGTCTCCAGATCGGACAACTGGCACTCCTGCATGCCGCTCGCATCAAACCGGGCGTCCGGCAGGCCAATCGTCTTCTTGATGTTCAGCAGGTCCGCGGTGTGCTTCTCCGATATCTGCGAGATGGGAACTCCCAACTGCGATGCCAGGATCAGCGTCCAGCAATAGGTATCCACCACCTCCGCATACCACTCGGCGTGGGTCACGGTGTCTCCCCAGCAGATAATGCCATGGTTGGACAGCAGCACCGTGTTGTGTTGCTTTACATAGGGCAGTACGGTCTCCGCGAACGCTTTCGTGCCCGGCGTCTCGTACGGCGACACCGCCACCTTGCCCACGAACACCTCAAACTCGGGAATCACGCGGCTGGGCGGAACGTGCCCGGTAATCGCATACGCGGTAGCATGCGGTGGATGACAGTGTACGCAGGCCTTCGCCTCCGGCACCGCCTTGTAGATCTCCAGGTGCAGCAGGATTTCGCTGGTGCGCGGCCGCTTGCCCGCCACCTGCACGCCATCCAGATCGACCAGGCAGAGGTCATCCGGAGTCAGATCGTGCTTGCTCACCAGCGTTGGCGTGCAGATCACCTCGTTGGGGCCGATGCGATAGGAGATATTGCCGCCGTTGCCGTCGACATACGCGCGGTTCCACAGCTTGCGGCCCACCGCGCAGATCTCCACCTTCACAGCTTCGGCTTCCGGCGTCGTAAACAGCCGCGGGTTGGCGTCGCTCCTGGTCTTCTTTAATGGGAGGTTCTACCGCGGCTTCGCCAGTGCTCCGCGCGGGGGTTGCCGGTGTCGCTGCCACAGCGCCTCCGGTCACCAGCTCAATATCATGCTGGCGCAGGAAGTCGCGGGCCGAAGGCGTCACCACGCACCGCTCTCCGACACGCACTTGGGTGGCTCCGGCGGCCAGAGCGTTCTTGGCATCGCGCATTGCCAGAACATTCTGGCCGGAAAGATCCATATTTTTCGTTTCGCCGTTCTTCACTTCCACACCTCAGATTCTTGCTGATTGCTGCGTTACCGGTTTTCAATGGTGTCGACAATCAGCGTGCAATACGCGTCCACCGGAACAGATGAAGGCCAAAAAGGATTTGCAGCTTCGCGGCCTTCCGTAAACCCCACCGTCTGACCCTTCGCCGCGCCCAGTGCGTCCACTGCGATCAGCGATTTGCCGCCGCCCAGCCCGTTCTTCGCCATCAGGTTGGCTGATCGTAATCGGCTCCAGCACCACCAGCGTCAACCCCAGCAACTCCGGGACCGCCGGGCTGAGCGTGACATGCCCGCGAACGATGCCAAGTCTCACGCCGTCCTCCCGGAGCGTTTCTGCGTCAATCTGCACCTGGTCCACAATGCCTGCCACCACCATGCGCGCCGGAGTAGTATTGCCATATCGTTCCCGTGCAATGTCGCCGTCGGTAGAAACCAGCACCGTGGAGCCGTAGCGCCGCGCCCATCCAGTCGATCACCACCAGCGGCTCCGCGCCCGTGCTGCCGTCGGCTTCCAGCCGCTGCGCGATCAAAAACCTGCAGCCGCTCCAGGGTCGCGTGCTTCGCCGCTGGAACCACGGTGCCGTCGATGCGGGCGAGAAACATGGCTAGATGATCCTCAAGGCATTGCCCATGCTGAGCTGCCGCTCGCGGGTAAACGTCAGCGGCGTGGTCACTCCCTCGCCGGTTGGAGTGGCAATGCTGTAGCTCAGATATCCTGGCCCATTGAATCCCAGCGCCGCCGGCGACGCGGCATTGCACACAAACAGCGTCGTATTCATTGCCTTCGCCATGCGGGTTACGTTGTCGACATTTCGCGAATGGATAATCGCCGTGTGCCGGTAGCCATGTTCCGCCTTCAGCGACGCAGCGATGGCGGCATCGACATCCTTCACCCGCACCACCGGGATGAAGGGCATCATCTGCTCCTCGACAACGAAGGCATGGTTTTCGTCGGTCTCGCCAAACAGAACTGCGTGCTCGACGGGACGGTCACGCCCGCCGCCGCGGCCAGCACCGCAACATCCTTGCCGACGAGCTCCTTCTTCACATGCGCCCGCACGCAGCCTTTGCCGTCGCCCTCGAAGGTGAACGCGGCCTTCGTCAATCGTTCAATCGCCGCCTTGTCCAGTTCGAAGCCGCCCGCCCGGCGCATCGCATCCATGAACTGCTGGGCGACCGACGCAACCACAAACACTTCCTTTTCGCCGATGCAGAGCAGGTTGTTGTCGAAGCCGCCGCCCTCGATAATGGCACTTCGCGGCCGCGTCAAAATCGGCCGTCTCGTCCACCACCACCGGCGGATTGCCCGGGCCGGCCGCGATCACGCGCTTGCCGTGTTTCATCGCGGCCCGCACCACCATCGGTCCGCCGGTCACGCACAGCAGCGCAACCTTCGGATGCTGGAAGATCTGCTCTGCCGCCTCAATGCTGGGCTCGGCCACGGTGGTCAGCACATTCGCCACGCCGCACTCGCGCTCAATCTCGCGATTGAACAGTTGCAGCGCATACTGCGCCACCCGCTTCGCCGACGGGTGCGGCGCAAACAGCGCGGTGTTGCCGCCGGCCAGTACGTTGATCGCATTGCCCGCCATCGTCGGCACCGAATGCGTCACCGGAAGCACCATCCCGATCACGCCCCACGGGGCCCGTTCAATGACGCACAATCCAGTGCGGTCGCTGCGCGCATCGCTGCGCATCGCCTCTACGCCCAAGCACTGACCGAATGCCTTCCAGCTTCTGGATCTTGTGGTCCAGCCGTCCAACCTTGGTCTCTTCCAGCTCCATCCGGCCCAGCTCTTCGCGGCGGTCGTTGCATATCCGGCGAATGATGGCGATCATCTTCCCGCGCTCTTCCAGGCTCATCTCCGCAACCCGCTTCTGCGCCGTGGCGGCTGCGTTGGCGGCCTCATCCACGGTGGCAAAAACGCCGTCCCGCACCGCGCCGCGACTGCTGGTCGCAGGCCGAGCGGATCGTGCAACGTCGATGAACCGCGCGCCCTTCCGCTCCGTCGCCGCACCGGTCGCTACGGAGTTGCTGGCCGCCGGTGGCGCTTGTTGCATCTGCGCGCGGAGCCGCGCGACAACCTCTCGCGCGATGTCTGCAATCACCTGCTCCTGGTTCGTCATTTATGGCTTCTCCAATATCTTGCCGCCGACCTCGATGGTGTCCACGATGCCCACAATCACCGCATCGACCGGCGCATCCTTTGTCGCCGCCGTCAGGCGGGCGGAGCTGCCCTGCGTAAACAGCACGCATTCGCCCATCCCCGCGCCAACGCTATCCACCGCTACCACGGAGCTCCCGGAGATTTCCAGCTTGCTTTCCCGGCTGATGTACGGCTGGATCAGCAGCAGCTTCATGCCGCGAAACTTCGCGTTCTTCTGGGTGGAAACAACGTTGCCAATTACTTTTGCGATAAACATGCCGGCTCACCTCATGCGCCACGGCCAATCAACGTCTTCGGGGTGCACTTACTTCGGCAATACCGAACTCAGGCTGCTGTGCGGGCGCGCAATCACCTGCACGCTCATCACTTCACCCACCGCCTTCGCCGCGGCCGCGCCCGCATCCACCGCCGCGCGCACGCTGCCTACGTCGCCTTGAACGAAGACAGAGCACAAACCGCTGCCGATCTTGTTCCATCCGACGAACTCGACGCTCGCCGCCTTCAGCATCGCGTCGGTAGCCTGCACCAGTGCCACCAGGCCCTTCGTCTCAATCATTCCAATCGCTTCATTGGCCATTTCATCTCTCCTGATTCCCGTACCGTTCGTCATTCTGACTCGAAGAGTCAGAATCTCTGTCGTTGCTTTTATAGGTGTGGCCTACTTCAACATGCTTTCGACCAGCGCATCGTGCGGGCGCGCAATCACGTGCGACGACACCAGTTCGCCCGTATCCTTCGCCGCGGCCGACTCCGGCATCCACGGCTGCGCGCACGCTGCCCACGTCTCCGCTCACAATCGCGGTCACAAATCCCCCGCCGATCTGCACCGTCTTTACCAGTTCCACGCTGGCCGCCTTCACCATCGCGTCGCATGCCTCGACCAGTCCGACGAGGCCTTTCGTTTCGATCAATCCAATTGCTTCGCTCATCTTGTCTCCTCTGCCCGCTGGAGCAGTGTTGTTCCGCGTTAATCCGCCCGCCTACGCCGCGGGTTTCTTCGCAGCAGTCTTCTTGTCTGCTTGCACAAAGCTGGGCAGTTCGTCATGGGGACGCGAGATCACCTGAACGCTCACCACCTCGCCAATCCGCGATGCCGCCTCCGCACCCGCATCGGTTGAAGCCTTCACTGCGGCCACGTCGCCTTCGACGAACGCGGTCACCAGTCCGGACCCCACCGACTGCCAGCCGATAAAGGTTACATTTGCGGATTTCAGCATCGCGTCGGTCGCCTCGAACAGCGCGACCAGGCCTTTCGTTTCAATCATTCCAAGCGCTTGTTTCATCTGGGTCCTCTCTTGTTCCTTCGCAGTTCCTTGCATCGCCCTACTTGATAAGTTGAATGTCCTTGGTCAGGTGCAAGCCGCACGCATTGGCCTCGTCGGTGTCCATGTGCACGTTCAGCCGCGAAGTTGGGTCGATGCGGACATGCACCTTGTCGAACGTCACGCCCGCATCGCCGCCCACGCGCAGCTTCATCAGGTCGCCCTGCTTCACGCCGAAGTAGCCCGCCTCCGCGGGATTCATATGCACGTGGATCGCGGCCCGAATGATCCCTTCCTTCAGCTGAATCGTGCCCTTCGGTCCCATGATGATCGCGCCCGGCGATCCCGCAAGATTGCCCGAGAGCCGCACCGGAATATCGTCGAGCCCCAGGCTGATCGCGTCCGTAAACGCCAGCTCAATCTGCGACTGCTTCCGCATCGGCCCCAGGATGCGCAGGTTCGAAATCAGCCGGCTGCGCGGCCCGATGATCGTCACCTTCTCATTCGCCGCAAAGTTGCCCGCCTGGTACAGCGGCTTGTAGACCGTCAGCTCGGTGCCCGGCCCGAACAGCACATCCATGTCCTCGCGGCAGATGTGCATGTGCCGCGCCGAGGCCAGCACCGTCAGCGTGGGCGCAGTTCCGTTGCCCTGTACGTCCCAGGTATTCCAACGCCACCTGGCGGACGATCTGCTCCACCACCGACCGATCGATCTCTGGGCGAATTCGCAATCGCTGAACCACTTGCCATATACCAGACCCTTAACCCACTGTCCTAAGTTGACTGCCTATATCAATTGCCTATACCGACGGCCCCCACTCGTGCCCGTTCCACAACGCTCACCGTATCGCGGGCGACAATACTCTCTTCATCCGCCGGAATGACCAGCACCTTCACAGCGGAGCCTTGCTTTCGAAATCGTTCCCGCCTTTCGCGCCGTCCGGTTCGCCGCCTCGTCCAACTCCACTCCAAACGCGCCCAGGTCCCGGCACACGGCGCTGCGCGTCTCCGCGCTGTTCTCCCCAATGCCGCCGGAGAAGGTAACCACATCCACCCCGCCCAACTCCAACATGAAAGCTCCAACATAGTGTCGGATCGCCCGCACAAACACATCCAGCGCCAGCCGTGCGCGTTTGCTGCCGGCAGCCGCCGCCTCTTCCAGGTCGCGCATATCGCCGCAGGTGCCGCTGATGCCCGCCAGCCCGGACTGGCAGCCCAGAATGCGCGCCATCTCGTCCGCATCCACGTTCAGCTTCTTCATCATGTACAGCACCGCGAACGCGTCGATGTCGCCAACGCGATTATTCTGCGGCAATCCAGACTGCGGCGAAGTCCCAAAGCTCGTATCGATCGCCACGCCGTTGCGGAACGCAGCCAGGCTCGAACTTCCGCCCAGGTGGCATGAAATATGGCGCAGGTCCTTCCGCCCCAGCAGCGCCTGCACACTCTGGCTCGCCGACGCGATGGCTCGCCCCGTGGAACCCATACCGCCGAATCCCAAACTCCGTGCGCCACTCGTATGGCACCGCGTAGGTGGTCGCCGCCTCGTCCAGCGACGCATACGGCGTCGTCTCAAACACCGCGACCAGCGGCACGCCCGGCAGTTGCTGCTGGAACGCTCGCATCGCCGCAATGTAGGGAGGATTGTGCGCCGGCGCGAAAAACGCAAAATCGTCCATCGCCGCAAACAGCGCATCGTCCACCAGGTACGGCCCAGCCATCGGCCCGGGATGCACTACCTTGAACCCGACCGCCTCAACCTCCGCCAGACTCCGCAGTGCTTTGCCCGGTCCGGTTACGGCAGCAATGCACTTATGAATGGCCGACGGATAATCGGGACAATCGCCACCCGGCTGCCCGATTCGCTCAATCCGCCCCTCCGCCAAAACCGTCTCAGCCGGCATGTCGAGCATGCGGTACTTGAAGGAGGTGCTGCCGATATTCGGAATCAAGCATTTCATCGTGATTGATAATGATTGTTCTTGACGGCATCTAAACCCTACCGTATATTTAGTGCCAGAGTCAATCACAAAGTTGACAGATTGGTGATTGATTCTGAGGAAATCTTCAGAATGGCGCCAGAATCAGGAGTTGAGCCCGTAAGCAGCGGCTCGTCCCGGAGCACCATCGCTCGCGTGGCCGAGCTCGGCATCGTCGGCGCCGGCGGCGGCGGGTTTCCCACAGCGGTCAAGCTCGCCACGCGCGTCCCTCTGGTCATCGCCAACGCCGCCGAGTGCGAACCGCTGCTGCACAAGGACAAGGAACTCCTCCACCACCTCGCCGAACCCTTCCTCCGCGGCATGGTCCAGGCCATGGAGATGGTCGGCGCTCCCGAAGGCGTCATCGGGATCAAGGGCAAGTATCACGACATCATCGCCGCCCTCGAGCAGCAAGTCCCCAGGAACATCCGCATCGTGGCTCTGCCGGACGCCTACCCATCGGGCGATGAATTCATCCTCGTGCACATGGTCACCGGCCGCGTCATTCCCCCCGGCGGCCTGCCCAAAGACGTAGACGCGCTGGTCGCCAATGTCGAGACGCTGATGAACATCGGCCTCGACCAGCCCGTGACCCACAAGTATCTGACCGTGGCCGGCGCGGTCGCCAACCCGGTCACATTGCGCGTGCCCGTTGGCATCTCCATCGGCGAGGTCATCGCCGCCGCCGGCGGCGCCACCGTCGCACGACTTCAGCGCGCTTCTCGGCGGAGTGATGATGGCCAAGCCCGCCGCCGGCCTCGATGTTCCTGTCACCAAAACCACCGGCGGCATCGTCGTGCTGCCGTCGTCGCACAAACTGATGGAGCGCCACCAGGCCAAGTGGCCGCAGATCGCCCGCATCGGGCGTTCCGCCTGCGACCAGTGCCGCTTCTGCACGGAGTTCTGCCCGCGCTATCTGCTCGGCCATCCCATTGAACCGCATCGTGCCATGCAGACCCTGGGATTCGCCGCCGGCACAGACCAGATGGTCATGGGCACGCTCTACTGCTGCGAGTGCAATCTCTGCACTATGTACGCATGTCCGGAAGATCTCGATCCCAAGAACGTCTGCGTCCAGGGCAAGCCGATCGCCCGCGAGCGCGGCCTCACCTTCAAGGGCACTCCCGAATCCGTCACGCCAAACCCCATGGCTGAATTCCGCCGCGTGCCCATGAAGCGCCTCATGGCCCGCCTCGGCCTCACCGAATTCAATAATGTAGGCCCGCTCATCGAGCACAATTTCTCGCCTAGCCGCGTCGTTCTACTGCTCAAGCAGCATGCTGGCGTTCCCGCCGTCCCGGTCGTCAAAACCGGCGACCGTGTACGTGCCGGCGATCTGCTGGCAGAGCCGGAAACCGGCAAACTCGGCGCGCGCATTCATGCCAGCATCGCACGGCGTCGCCCGGCTAACTCACGATTCGGTGGTGATCGATGCAAATTGACACGCAGGTGCAGCTCTCGAACGGAACCAAAGGCGCAGCGGAGATTCAATCCATAGGCCTCATCGAGCTTTCCAGCGTAGCCACCGGCTACCTGGTGGAAGACACCATGCTGAAGGCCGCGTCCATCCAGCTTCTCCTCGCGCGCAGTATCTGCTCCGGAAAATTCCTCATCGCCATCGCCGGCGACGTTGCTTCCGTCACAACCGCGGTCGCCGCGGGTGGCGCCGCCGCCGGCCCCGGACTCATCGAGCAGCGTCAGATCGCGCGCGTGCACCCATCCGTGCTGCAGGCCATCTCCATGTCGGTGGAGTACGACGTCAAACAGCTCAAATCCATTGGCGTCATCGAAACCTTTTCCGCCGCCAGCATCATCGACGCCGCCGACGCCGCCATCAAATCCGCGAATGTCACCCTCCTCCGCGTTCACCTCGCCATGGCTCTCGGCGGCAAGGGCTTCGTCATGTTTGCCGGCGACATCTCCAGCGTCCAGGCCGCCGTCGCTGCCGGCTCCCAGGCTGCCGCGGAAGAAGGCATGCTCGTCTCCCGCGTCGTCATCCCCAACCCCTCCCCCGAACTCTTCCGCGACTACATCTGAGGCACCCCCGGAATTGTCATCAATCCCCCCGGAGCCATCATTCTTAGCGTTCCCCTCCCGAAGTGTCATTCTGAGCCGAAGGCGAAGAATCCCCGTATTTGCCTTTCCCATCGTCACCTTCCTCTTGAGGCCGTCATTCTGAGCGAAGCTCAGAATCCCCGTAGTTGTTCTCCCTTTGTAATCTTTTTGTACAAGCATTGCGCATGCCCCCGTGCAGACCGACAATTGCATCGGGCTATGAACGCACTGCTGATCTATCCGAAATTCCCCGACACCTACTGGAGTTTCAAGCACGCGCTCTCTTTTCAGGGCAAGTGCGCGGCCCAGCCTCCCCTGGGACTGATGACCATCGCCGCGCTCCTTCCCGCCGAGCTGGCCCAAGCGCCTCATCGACACCAACGTCGAGCGCCTCACCGACAAAGACCTCGCCTGGGCCGACGTCGCCCTCATCAGCGGCATGCATGTGCAGCACCAGCACCTCATCCAGATCGTCGAACGCTGCCGCGCCCGCCGCCTGCGCACCGTGGTTGGTGGCCCCATCACCAGCAGCATGCCCCGCGCGGACCTCCACGCCGACCACATCGTCATCGGCGAGGCCGAAACCCTCATCGCCGCACTCGCCGCCGATCTCACCGTCGGCCGCGCCCGGCCGACTTACCAGGCCGCGGAACGCCCGCCCATGAACCTCAGCCCGCGCCCCGACCTCAGCCTTATCCGGATGGGCCGCTACAACACCATGACTGTCCAGTACTCGCGCGGCTGTCCCTTCAACTGCGAGTTCTGCGACATCATCGAGATCTACGGCCGCCAGCCGCGCACCAAGGCCGTCGCGCAGGTGCTGGCCGAACTCGACCAACTCCGCGAAGCCGGCTGGCGCGACGCCGTCTTCATCGTCGACGACAACTTCATCGGCAACAAGAAGCGGGCCAAGGAACTCCTTACCGCCATGGCCGATTGGGGCCGCGCCCACAACTATCCCTTCCGCTTCATCACGGAAGCCTCCCTCAACCTCGCCGACGACGCCGAACTCCTCCAACTCTTCAAGGACGCCCGCTTCACCTCCGTCTTTCTCGGCATCGAGACACCCGACGAGCAGAGCCTCATCGCCAATCACAAGCTGCAGAACACCCGCAGAAACCTGCTGGACAGTGTCCAGCGCATCCAGCAATACGGCATCGAAGTGATGGGCGGCTTCATCCTCGGCTTTGACACCGACCGCGAGGATGTCTTCGACCGCATGGTCGACTTCATCCAGAAGAGCGGCATTGCCCTGGCCATGGTGGGCCTGTTGCAGGCCTTGCCAGGCACGCAACTCTTCCGCCGGTTGCGCAGCGAGGGAAGAATACTGAACTCTGGCGGAGGCGACAATACCGATTGCGACCTGAACTTCGTTCCGCGCATGGACGCGACCCGCCTGCTGGCCGGCTATCGCTCCGTCATGCAGCGCATCTACTCCCACGAGGCCTACTACGAACGCGTCAAGCTGCTGCTCAGCCGCTGTCACCCCACCACGGACGGCCACTTCACCTACGCCAACGTCCGCGCCTTTTTCGTCTCGATCGTGCGCCAGGGCATGTTCAGCCGCGGCTGCCTCAGTTACTGGAAGTTCCTGCTCACCGCCGCCCTTCGCTACCCGCATTCCTTCGGCGTAGCCATGACCCTGGCCGTCAAGGGCCATCACTTCCGCGTCATGACCCAGCGCCTGCTGGAAGCGGAATAATCTAACCTAAGAGTCATGGCGCCCATCCCCATCTCCGCCGCCGACCGCGTCTTTGTCCTCACCGGCGCGGGCATCAGCGCGGAGAGCGGACTGCCCACTTTTCGCGCCTCCGACGGCCTTTGGGCCGGCCATCGCATCGAGGATGTCTGCACACCCGAAGCACTCCATCGCAATCCCGCCTCCGTATGGGAGTTTTACTCCGCGCGCCGTCTCTCCGCGCAGCAGGCCCAGCCGAATCCAGCACACCTCGCACTCGCCCAGCTCGAAGCCCGTCTCGGCGACCGCTTCTTCCTCTGCACCCAGAACGTCGACGACCTGCACGAGCGCGCAGGCTCGCAGCGCATCGTCCACATGCACGGCGAACTCGCAAAATCCCGCTGCGAACAGGATTGCGGCCATCCGCCCATCGAAGACCGCGCCGTCTACCCCACCCTCGACGCGGTTGCCCGCTGCCAGCAATGCGGCGCGCGCCTTCGCCCGCACATCGTCTTCTTCGGAGAGATCCCGCTGGAGATGGACCGTATCCAGCGCGAGATCGATGGCGTAACCCTGATGCTCGTCGTCGGCACCTCCGGCTCCGTCTACCCCGCGGCCAACTTTGTCCGCTGGGCCCGCCAGCGCAGCGTCCGCACCGTCTACGTCGGCCCCGAACCGCCTCTCAACGCCGCCGCCTTCACGCATATCGTCGAAGGCAACGCCGGCCAGGTCTTGCCGACTCTCTTCCGCGCAGAATCGACGGCCGACAGCGTATAGCCAAGAGCTACAATCGAAAACCAGCCTCGCACATACGACCCCAGCGGAAATAACCCGCATTCTCACTGCCGCATCGCCCGAAAGCATCCAACCACTGAGGCAGCCATCCAATCTTCACGAGGATTCATTCTTGAGCAGCACCAAACAACCAGGCCTCGACGAGCCCGCGCCACCCGAATCCCCCGCCATCGAGGAGCAGCGGATCGAGCACCGCGTCTCGCACGCCTGGCGCGCTCTGCGCCATCGCAACTTCCAGCTTTTTGTCGGCGGCCAAAGCATCTCGCTCATCGGCACCTGGATGACCCGCATCGCCACCGGCTGGCTGGTCTATCGCCTCACCGGGTCGGCCCTCCTTCTCGGCACGGTCAGCTTCGCCGGCCAGATTCCCACCTTTCTGCTGGCTCCCTTTGCCGGCGTCTGGGTCGACCGCCTCAACCGCCGCCAGGTCCTCCTCTGGACGCAGACCCTTGCAATGGTTCAATCTCTCTTGCTCGCAGCGCTCACGCTCTCCGGCCGCGTCACCGTGCACTGGGTACTCGCGCTCAGCGCGATGCAGGGAATCATCAACGCCTTCGACATGCCCGGCCGCCAGGCCTTCCTGGTAGAGATGGTGGAAGACCGCCGCGACCTCGGCAACGCCATCGCCATCAACTCTTCCATGGTCAACATGGCCCGTCTCATCGGCCCATCGCTCGCCGGCCTGGTCATCGCCGCCAGCAGCGAAGGCTGGTGTTTCCTCATCGACGGCATCAGCTACCTCGCCGTCATCGCCTCGCTCCTGATGATGCGCATCCACATTCCTGCCGCCAGGCGCTCCGACGCATCCATGCTCACCGGCCTCAAGCAGGGTTGGACGTACGTCGCGCACTTCGTACCCATCCGCACCATCCTCTTCCTCTTTGCCCTGGTCAGCCTCATGGGCATGCCATTCGTGGTGCTAATGCCTATCTTCGCCGCCCGCGTGCTGCATGGAGGCCCGCACACGCTGGGCTTCCTGATGGGAGCGATGGGCACCGGCGCGCTGGTCGCGGCACTCTCGCTGGCCGCGCGCAAGAGCGTGCTTGGTCTCGGTCGCGTCATTGCCATCTCAGCGGCCGTATTCGGCCTGGGCTTGATCGGCTTCGGCCTCTCGCACTGGTTCTGGCTTTCCATGCTCATGATGCTGGTCACCGGATTCGGCATGATGCGGGGCATGGCCGCCAGCAACACCATCATCCAGACCATCGTCAGCGAAGACATGCGCGGCCGGGTCATGAGCTACTACACCATCGCGTTCGTCGGCATGGCGCCCTTCGGCAGCCTGCTGGCCGGAGCGATGGCCCATGCCGTCAGCGCGCCCCGCACCGTCATGCTGAGCGGCGCGGTGGTGCTTCTCGGCGCAGCCTGGTTCGCCACCCGCCTGCCCGCTGTTCGCCAGGGCATCCGGCCCATCTACCGCGAACTCGGCATTCTGCCCGCCGACGTTGCCAGCGGCATGGAGAGCAGCAGCGCCAGCTAGGCCGAAGGGGCTGCCGTTGCCTGAGAGCAGCAAGGCGGCTGTTGAGGGTATATCCCCCCCCCGGGGGGTATATCTACCTAAGCTGTGCTGTTTCAGTGCGTTATCGATTTATATATACCCGCCGTATATACGTTTAGTCGTTGAGCCCCCGTTGTTCCTGTTCAATTTTCCTGAATGGAGACGGGGTCCTGCGCGGCGCGCAAGACAAAACTCTCCCCCACTCTTTAAGTATATCGGCAGTGTCAAGCGAGGCCTGTGCAAAACGGGGAGTTCCGGAGGGTGGCGGAGACATTCTGTCGGGCGAACACGTGTTTCCTAGCTCCTGGCGTCGCCAAAACCTGCCCCGGCTGCTGCTCGCCCTGTCCTTGAAAGACGACAAAAACAAAAACACAGCCCCCCTCGATGTGCAGAAGTTGACAGGTCACTCCATATCAATTCTCTGTCGGCGTTTGGTCGAAATGGTCCAGCACCATCACCGGATGACTCATGGGTTGTTTCTCCAGCTTCAGGCCCAATTCCTTGCGGAACGCATCCTGAAGGCTCATTCCCCCGGTGGGATCTGACGCGTCCGCCCCAGCATCCTGCTTCGCCGCGGCTGCAGCTTTCGCATCCGCCTGCAATTTGTTCGTACTGCTGAAATAGAGCGTAAAGTCGTACGAACCCGTTAGCCCAGTTTTGTCCACGGCATGAGATTTGATGTCTGCTCGCGTGAAGGACTGCACCACATCGGCGAACTGTCCCATGGTCACGTTCTGGCAGTGAAACTGGCTATCGTACGGCGAGCCAGCACTGCGAACCATGTCCTTTTCGCCATCGGCCGGCCCATCCACGCAAAAGGTCCGCGAATTTGGATCCGCCTTCTTCATCTTCGGGCTATCCGCCAGCAGCACCCAGCCATCCTGCATCTGCTCGCCCCAGTGGTACTTCACCTCGAACCGGTCAATCACAAGCTGCTGTAGCATGCGCAGGACCTGGTCCCGGTCCTGCCACGCCGCGCGCGCATCGATGTCCGGGGGCAGTTTCACCAGAATCGAATATTTCTGCTGGGGAAGTGACTCAACATTCTTTATCATCCTCCCCGTGGGCAGGTCCCAGGCATGAACAATAAGGTCCTGCAGCGTCCAGCCCCGAAACGCAATCTGCGACCCACGCGGTTCAGTCGACCACTGCGGATCGTCCGGGGCAGCCAGCTTGAAACTGGCCACCTCAAACTGCAGCTCCGGCAGCGGCGGAATCTGTTTCGCAATATCCGGCGCATTTGCAGTCGGTGTCCGGTCGGCCGTGTCGACTACCATTGCCGGCTGCGAAATATTCTGCTCCGTCACCGTCAGCCCCAACTGGTCTCTGAACATCTCCGTATAGGCGCGCGTCACATCCTCCTGCGTCCGGAACGCGCCAAAGTTCATCCTCAGTGTGACGTCGTATGCTTTTGTCAGCCCCGTCTTGTCCACGACAAGATGAGGATAAGCACCCCCGAAATTGCTCAGAAGCTGCGCCATCGTCATCGAGGTGCAAGTGAAGATGTATTGCTGTGGGGCGCTCTTATCCTGCTCGCCGTGGCAGTTGGGCGAGTCCTGCGGTTGTTTCGTCTCGTTCAGCTTTGCCCCACCCTTAGCCTGCGTCACCAGGTAGCCCGGCAGCGGCCTGTTCTCGATGTGGTACGTCAGGTGAAAACGCTGTTCCAGTACCTCCTGCAGCACCGGTTCAATCTGCTTGTAGGGGTCCGGTTCCTGATCCCCGCCACTCGCCCCAATTGGATTCGTGGTTCGATTCGTAGTCGGATTGCTCTTGGGTGCCCGCAGCGAATCGATCTTCGCAGCCAGATCGAACCGGTAGAAGTCAATCCACGGCGGACCACCAACTACCGTCTCCTCGCGACGGTCCCACGCCAGCGTAATCATGTCCAGCAGCGTCGCATCGTGCATGTCGAACCGCTTGTCGCTGATGTTCGTGCCGTAGCCGGTTGCCGGGCGGTATGGCGAAGCATGCACATCCACCACCAGCGGCTTAGAAGCACTCGACGTCGCCGCTTGGTTCTTGGGCCCGGCAGGGCTTTGTGCGGAAAGAAGAAATGCGGTGGAAACCAGAAGGCAAAGACCGGCAACGCGGAAGTTCTTCATGGGCCCCTATCGAACGCGGAACAGTATCAGAACATCATAACGCTGAAAAAGCTGATTTCCTTCTGCAAAGCGTCCGCCCAATCCGCATCGTCATCCCTCTATCGCCGCTCATCGGCGCGCTCATGTACCCTTACTAACTCAGAGAGCCTTTATGCGAACCACACACGTTCTAGCCGCCCTTCTTTGCAACTGCGCAATCGCGTCCGCGCAAACCACTCCAGCCGACGCCCCCATCGATCGCCACGCCCTGGTCACCCGTCACAACATCGAGGTTCACACCCTGGATCCCAACGGCGCCATGGCCGTCGGCAACGGCGACTTCGCCTTCAACTTCGACGTCACCGGGCTCCAAAGCTTCCCGGAGTATTACGAGAAGACCATGCCCATCGGCATCCTCAGCGACTGGGCCTGGCACAGCTTTCCCAACCCCAACCACTACTCCCTCGACACCTACAAGATGACCACGGTCCCGAAGTACGGCCGCCAGATGGTCTATCCCGCCGCCAGCACCAGCAACCCGCCGCCCGACGCTGCTTACCTGCGCGAGAACGAGCAGCGCATCGGCCTGGGACGCATCGGCCTGGAGATGACCCACCCCGACGGCTCCAAGGTCCTGATCACCGACCTCAAAGACATCGACGAGCGCCTCGACCTCTGGGCCGGCATCCTCACCAGCAGCTTCACCGTCGACGGCGAGACCGTCCACGTCACCACCATCGCAGCCCCAGACAAGTCCGAGGTGGCCACGCGCATCGAGTCGCCCCTCATTGCCTCCGGCCGCCTGAAAGTCCGCATCGCTTTCCCCTACGCCTCGCACTCCTTCGGCCCCGACTACCAGGACTGGGACCACCCCGAAGCGCACACCACCGCGTTCTTTCGCCTCAGCACCGGTATGGCCCAGTTTGATCGCAAACTCGACGACACCCAGTACAGGGTTCGCGCCGTCTGGTCACCCGGTGGCACGCTAACCCAAACCGGTCCGCACCAATTTCTTCTATCCAGCAAGGCGCAACTCATTCGAGCTTAGCGCCATGTTTGCCGCGACGCCGTTCGTAACCCCTCCCGATACCTTCGCCGCCGTCGAAGCCGCCTCCCGCGCCGGCTGGGAGCATTACTGGACCACCGGCGGAGCCATCGACCTCTCCGGCAATACCGACCCGCGCGCCGCCGAACTCGAACGCCGTATTGTCCTCTCGCAATACGTCATGCGCGTGCATGACGCGCAGTCCTATCCACCGCAGGAGACCGGCCTTGGCGTGAACTCCTGGTACGGCAAGTTCCACATGGAGATGTACTGGTGGCACGCCGCGCACTGGGCGCTCTGGGGCCATCCGGACCTCCTCGAAAAGTCGCTCCACAACCTCACCCAGCTCATGCCGCCCGGCGAGAAAATGGCCAAACTCGAGGGCGCGAAGGGCGTGAAGTGGTCCAAGATGACCGACCCCACCGGCGTCGAAAGCCCCTCCGGCGTCGGCCCCGTCCTGGTCTGGCAGCAGCCCAGCCCCATCTACCTCGCCGAACTCGTTTATCGTGCGCATAGAGATCGCGCGACCCTCCAGCGCTATCAGCGCATCGTCTTCGAAACCGCCGACTACATGGCCACCTTCGTCGACTACGATCCCGCGCGCAAGGAATACGTCCTCGGCCCCGGCATCAACTCCGCCGATGAGAAGCATACCGATCTGGCCCACAACCTGAACCCGACCATGGAGCTCGCCTACTGGCACTGGGCGCTGGAAACCGCGCAGCAGTGGCGCATCCGCCTCGGCCTCGCGCCCGACGCACACTGGCAGGACGTCATCGACCACCTCGCCAAGCCCACCGTCCACAACGGCATGTACACCGCCATGGAAATCCCCGCCGACACTCACGGCTCCAACATGGCCACCTTCATGTACGGCGTTCTGCCAGGGGAGGGAATCGACAAGGACGCCATGCGCAACACCCTCCGCCAAAACACCCATCCCGGTGCGCCGATGAACGCCGTCACCTGGGGCACGGCCATGCTCGCCATGTGCGCCGCGCGCCTGGGTGAGCACGACCTGGCCGTCGACCTGCTCTCCGCGAAGTACGACCAGAATCCCTTTCGCGTCTCCGGCTACACCGTTCGCCGGCCCGACCAGACGCCGATGTATATGCCCGCCAACGGCGGCTGGCTCTCCGCCGTCGCCATGATGGCCGCCGGCTGGGACGGCAGCACCGGCCACGCGCCCGGCTTTCCCAAAGACTGGAAGGTCCGCTACGAAGGCCTTCGGCCCATGCCTTGATTTAGAAGGTGCTGAAAAAGTCCTTTTGCAATCGCGAAAATTCCCTCGGTGGCTAAAGCCGGGCTCAAAGGAAATGGCTTGCGGCGCGACTGAAGTCGTGCCCTTTCAAAACGGCGAGTTTTCAGCACCCTCTTTAGGCCGCGGAAATCGCCGACAGAATCAAAGGGCTCTAAGCCCCGGCCTCTTCGCCTCGCTCAAGCGACCCGCTGCCCTTAGGATCCCGAGGCAGCCCTGCGATATGCTTTCGGCTCTTTCAGCCCCTGCCAGGCTCCGTTCCGTTCCATAGGCTGCCCCCACCCATATATGCCACACAAGTGGCATTCCTGCCTGTTGTCGCGCTGTGCGACAGTTTCTTCACCTGTGGGAAAAAAGAGGCGCCCAACCATGAACGCATCACCGACCGAGCCAACAGCAGCCGCTTCGCCAATCACTCCAGAGGCGCCTGCCGCCCACCACGATCCCTCGCAGCAGCAGGCCGTCCGATTCATCCAGCAGTTCGCCGCCGGATGCCTCGCCGGCCTGCGCCAGTTTCTCGCCGGCACCCGCGAAGCCCACGCCTGGCAGGACCGCATCCTGATGCTGGACCTCGTCGCCGCCACGATTCCGCTCGACGTGCTGGAAACTGCGTGCGCCATTGAGCCGGATGCGGCGGACCTCGCCGTCGTCCGCTGCGCCTTCTACTCCGCCCAGGCAATCGCACATCGCTGCGCCGAGCAGGTCTCACCCGCCGGCGTTCGCAAGGCGGGCGACTGCATCCGCACCGCAATGACCTCCCTGGAAACGGCAACCCAGCTTGACCCTGCCGATCCCACGCCCTTTGCCTGCATCATGAGCGCACTCGGCATCTTCCCCCAGCTCGAGCCGGTTATGCAGCACGCCTTCGACCACGCCATCGCAATCGCGCCCGAACTCGCCACGTTCCTCGCCGCCCGGCAACTGACTCCCGCGGCCCGCCCCAACTAAGGCCGAGGGCCCGCGCACCTGTCCGCAGAGCGTACAAATTCCCCAACCTTCGGGGCCAAGGCGGTCCAGGAATCTAGGGCACAGATTGTCGCGATTGGTTGCCCCCCAGGGATTCTGCGGTATTGAAAAACAACAAGATACATTGATTATTCTGGGATTGTACCCCTATATGTACCCCCACCAAAAATGGCATTCATACGCCGGTTTTTGCGCGCACTTCATCGGACGTTTTGGGACCACTTGGGACATCGCGGACTGGTGCTCATCGAGGTATACAACGGGGCTGCGCAATGGCAACCTCTCTCTAAGTTGAGTGAAGGCATCTCGATATGATCGATCATCGAACGTTTTGCGCATCCGGGCGAGCTTCGATGGCCCTCTGTGGCTGCTTCTTGACTATCCTCCGCCTTATTGGCAGCCTATTTTCTGGACTCTACCATTGCTGCTACTGCAGATTGGGAATGGCAGGCAGCCTTCTGGGCCATTCCGGCTCTGGCAAATCAAAATGCCGACAGTGAGCAGTTGGAGACAGTATTTTTGCCCTAACAAAAGCTACGTTGGAGAAGTAACAAAGGGTACTTGAACTGAGCCCTGGAATGGAGACCTTCTTGCATGAACTCTCAAATTGGAAATTGGACCTGCTCGCCGGTGGCATAGCTCTTCTTGCCTTTACCGCTCCCGCTATTGCCCAGATCCATGTGTATATCGGTGCCGCACCGCCGCCGCTGCGTTATGAGGCCCGTCCCGCTATGCCAGGGCAGGGCTACGTCTGGACCGAAGGCTACTGGGGCGACCATGGAGGTCACTACGTATGGGTACACGGTGTCTGGGTGCGCCCACCGTACGCTGGTGCCTATTGGAGCCATCCCCATTACGACCACTACCAGCAAGGCTGGCAGATGCACGAAGGCCACTGGGACCACGAGGACCACGACCCTCACCACGATTTCGGCCACCACTAAGGTTTAGCGCGTGAGACTAGCCGCAAGGCGAGCTTCACATCTCGAAGTGGGACGTGGGGCTTCGTTTTTCCGGTCGCCCGTTGAGGGGCAGCGCCCAGACTTTCTGCATCGTTGCGCTGGAGGTCACATCATCTAGTTTTCATTGGCCAGCGCGACTGACTGCGTATAGCGGACATCCTTTGCGCTCCTCTTGGCGTCACAACCGTCAGGCCCATCTTGGGCATCCATAAAGCATCCCCCCTTATATGCGCAGTGCGGGGCTGCACGCGATTCAGCTGGGATCGCAAGGAGTCTCCACATGTCATCTGCCATATTCGGTCAGGCAGCGTCTACGCTGCCAACGCGGTGCTGTACTCAAATTGCTTCGGCGAATCGCGGTCGCGGGAAGCGCAGCAGCCCGCGCAAACTCTCCAGTGCCCTCTTACTTCCCGGCGTCGTCCTCACTTGCGGTATCGGCATGCTCGCGGCCTCAGCCGTAGCGCAGGAGCCGAACCCTACCTCGGTCAATGCACCTGCTGTGGATACGAATCCAATCACGATGCAGAGCGGCATCTATATCTATCGCGTTCACGTGGTCGAGCGCAGTCTGGATTGCGTAAACTACCTGCACCGAAGCGGGTCGACGACAATAGGCTTTGATGGGACGCCCCTCCTTCCGGGCGCAAAGGGCGAAGCGAAGGTGACCAGTGAGCGGGGCGGCATCACCATCGACGCGCATTTCGAGGGCCTGTCTCCGGCCAATGGTTTCGGTCACGAGTACCTGACGTATGTCCTGTGGGCGATCTCGCCGGACGGCAGGGCGCAGAATCTGGGCGAAGTTCTTCCAGCCGGCACGAAGAACAATATCAAAGTAACGACGGCGTTCCAGTCGTTCGGGATGATTGTGACCGCGGAGCCGTACTTCTCGGTCTCCGAGCCCAGCGATGTGGTCGTGCTTGAGAACATAATTCGGCCGGATAAGACCGAGGGGGTTCTCGAAAAGGTGAACGCCCAATACAGCCTGCTGCCGCGCGGAATGTATGCGGAGACAACGGGCGCGCATACGGTAGCGCATCCGGTTACGCGCAACGAGCGCTCGCCGCTGGAGTTGTACGAGGCCGACAACGCGCTGCGGATTGCACAGGATGCAGGCGCGGACCAATATGCGCCGGAGATTATGGCGAAGGCCGCGCTCGATCTCCAGAACGCCTCGGACTTCGACAGTAACAAACATGGCGACCGGAAGATGGAAATTACGGACGCGCGTGAGGCTGTGGAGCGCGCCGAAGACGCGAGGATCACGGCGTTGCGCAAGGAAGCCGCAGAGCGCGAGCAGAATACCGTGATTGCCAAGGACAAGGCGCAGGCAGACGCGGCGCAGTCCCAGCAGCAGGCTGCGGAGTCGCAGTTGCAGGCGCAGCAGTCCCAGCAGCAGGCCGAGCAGGCCACACTCGATGCGGAACGCGCTCAGGCCGCCAAAGCTCAGGCCGATGCCGCGCGAGCGCAAGCCGAAGCCCAAGCAGCCGAGGCCCAGGCGCTCGCTGCCAAAGCCAATAAGACTGCGGACGATGCAAACGCTGTCCGTGAGCGGCTTCGCCAGCAATTGAACTCCGTGCTCGCGACTAGCGAGACAGCGCGCGGGCTGATCGTGAACATGTCAGATGTGCTGTTCGACACCGGCAAGTACACGCTCAAGCCAGCTACGCAGATCTCGCTTGCGAAGGTCTCCGGCATCCTTGAGGCTTACCCCGGCCTCAAGGTCCAGGTGGAGGGATACACCGACTCAGTAGGCACGGATGCGTTGAACCAGACGCTATCGGAGAACCGCGCCGCCACGGTCAAAACTTTCCTCGTGCAGCAGGGCGTCGCTCCGGACAGCATTACGTCGGCAGGCTTCGGCAAAAACGATCCAGTTGCTGACAACGGCACGGCAAGCGGGCGTCAACAGAACCGGCGTGTGAATATGGTGGTCTCTGGCGACGCAATCGGTGTGTCGCAAAGTGCGTCGCTCGCGTCGCAGTAGGGCGTGCCGCTAACCTCTCAACAATGAGAGAAGGTTTGCTGACCCGCCACTGGGGCCCGGGTATCGTTCCGAGCGCCGGGGTGGGTCAGCGCCGATACGAGTTGGCCAAAGCGCCCGGTTGATCGATTGGATAACCGGCAGTGTGTCTCGATAGCCCTGATTGTTTGCACTGGTTGAGAATGTTATCGCACACAGTTCAGGTCGATACATGCCGGGAGGCGGTCGTGCCCTGGGGATAGTGACATCGATGAGCAATTCTGCACATCGCGGTCACCGCTCAAAGGCCGATGATTGTGACAGCGCGACGACTCGCCGAGTGAAAGCAGGAATCCATGTCCCTCCCACAAATGCCTCATCACGAAGTCGTGACTGATAGTGCGCTCGTCGGGGGGCCTCCGTGCTGGCTGTCGAGCGTCCCTCCTCTGCCTCTGCCTCTGCCCACCCGCATCGCCTTCATCGGCAACTACCTCCCACGACAGTGTGGAATCGCCACCTTTACCACCGATCTATGCACCGCGGTCGCAACTGAGTTCGGCAGTGGCCGCCTCTTCGCAATACCGGTGAATGACCCGGACTCAAGCTATCAATATCCGGAACGGGTCCGGATCGAAATCACGCAGGAAGAGATTGCCTCTTACGAGCGCGCAGCCGAATTTCTGAACTTCAATGGCAACGACCTCGTTTGCCTGCAACACGAATACGGCATTTTCGGCGGGATAGCGGGAAGTCACATTCTGGTGCTGCTGCGCAAGTTGAAGATGCCACTGGTGACGACGCTTCACACCGTGCTGCGCGAGCCGGACGCGCATCAGCGCGCGGTGCTCGACGAGATCGGCCGTCTCTCGGACCGCCTGATCGTCATGAGCGAACATGCGGCTTGTCTATTGCGGGAGGTGTATGACATCCCGGCCAGCAAGATCGATCTCATTCCCCACGGCGTGCCGGACCTTCCCTTTATGGACCCAAATTACTTCAAGGATATGTTCGGTACCCAGGGTAAATCCGTGCTGCTCACCTTCGGGCTACTGTCGCCGAACAAGGGAATCGAGAATGTGATTCGTGCTCTTCCGATGATTCTCGATACGCACCCAGACCTGGTCTATATCGTATCGGGAGCGACCCATCCTCATATTCGGCGGCGAGAGGGGGAACGATATCGCGAATCGTTGCAGGCACTCGCCGTCGAATGCGGCGTGTCTTCGAACGTCATATTCAACAACCGATTCGTCAGCAATGAGGAAATGATCGAGCATGTTGGCGCGGCGGACATCTACATCACGCCATATCGCCAGGAGGCCCAAGTTGTTTCGGGCACTCTGGCAATTGCGCTCGGCGCCGGCAAGGCGATTATCTCGACCCCATACTGGCATGCAAAAGAGCTTCTTGCCGATTCGCGTGGTGTGATCGTTCCATTCGACAACCCGGCCGCGATCGGTGAGGCAGCAATCCGGCTGCTGGGTAACGATGCCGAGCGTCATGCGATGCGCAAGCGCGCTTATCTTTATTCACGCGGAACCACCTGGCCCAAGACCGCGCGGGCTTACATGGAGAGCTTCCAGCGCGCCCGGGTCGAGCGCATGTCGAGGCCGCGACCCACCTTGCAGGAGACCTCCGCGCTGGAGGCGGCCGATAGCCTGCCCTTGCTGGACCCCAGTCACCTGCTCAACATGACGGACGATACGGGCATTCTTCAGCACGCCATATTCTCCCTGCCCAACTGCCTTGAGGGCTATACGGCAGACGACAATGCCCGCGCTCTGATCGTGACAATTCTGGCGAGCGGATCGGCTGAATCCAGAGAGTACTGGCACGCCAGTCTATCCCGGCGATATCTGGCGTTTCTATGGCTTGCCTTCAACGATAAGGCTGGCAGGTTCAGGAACTTCCTCGGCTACGACCGCGAGTGGCAGGAAGATATTGGATCGGAAGACAGCCACGGCCGTGCCCTGTGGGCTGTGGGGACCGTGCTGGGCCATTCGGATGATGCAAGCCTGAGAGGTGCTGCCGGCAGGCTCTTTGAAGCCGCGTTCCCTGCTGCGTTGACGTTCACAAGCCCTCGCGCCTGGGCGTTCTCCATTTTGGGCATGCAGGAATACCTCGATTGGTTCCCGGGAGACAGGGTTATTCAGGGCGCCCGCAATGCGCTCGCGGACCTGTTACTGGACATTTATGAACGCAGTCACTCGAAGACGTGGCAATGGTTTGAGAAGAGCCTTTCCTATTCCAATGCTCGGCTGCCCCAGGCGTTGATGCTCGCGGGTTGGCGAAGCGAGAACCAGAGAATGATCGAGGTTGGGTGTGAGACACTCAAGTGGCTCGTTGCGGAGCAACACCGAGACGACCGCGACGTCTTCGTGCCTATCGGTTCCAGAGGATTCTGCGCAGAGAATGGCGAAAAGGCCCGCTTTGACCAGCAACCCGTTGAGGCTTGTGCCACCATCTCCGCATGTCTTCAGGCATACCGCCTGACCAGCGAGAAGCAGTGGCTTGTTGAAGCCTGGAGTGCCTTCCGATGGTTTCTTGGCAAGAACGATCTCCAGGTACCACTGTATGACGCAATCACAGGCGGCTGTCGCGATGGGCTTCACCCGGATCGCGTGAATGAGAACCAGGGAGCCGAGTCAACCCTCTCGTTTCTGATGGCCCTGCTCGAAATGCGAAGCTTAGAAGCGACCTGCGTAAGCCAACTGAACCAGGAAATGAGCGTGTCTGTTTGAATTCAATCTCCTCGCTGGCTGCATCGGAAAACGCCAACATCGAACAACATAATTCAGAGCTGCTCGCGGATCGCCCGCTCTTTATCCGTCACCCCACCAATCCTCTCCTGAGCCGCAAGGATTGGCCATATCCCATCAACAGCGTCTTCAACGCCGGCGTCGCTCGGCTAGCCGACGGAGACACCTTGCTGCTTTGCCGCATTGAGGACCGCCGCGGCCTCTCGCATCTCTGCGCCGCCAGGTCTGCTAACGGCATTGATGGATGTCGGATGATCCCGAGCCTACGCTGATGGCAAATCCGCGTGAATTCCCCGAGAGAGAAATGAGGCATTGAAGATCCGCGAATTACATACGTTCCCGAGCTGGAGCAATAGCGGTTGCCTACACCTCGTTTGCACGTGGTGGTCCGGGTGTCTGACTCGCACTCACCAAAGACTTCAGGAGTTTCGAGCGGTACGGAGTCATCATGCCGCCAGAGGACAAGGACGCCGCACTGCTACCGCGCCGAATCGGAGGCTTCTGGGCACTGATTCACCGGCCAGTCACTACGCTCGGCGCACATATGTGGACTCCTACTCGCCCGACCTGCGCCACTGGGGGGGGCGGCCACAAGGTAATGTTGGAGGCGCGGCGCGGGGGCGGTGGGATGCAAACAAGATAGGGCTATGCTCGCCCCCGATCGAAACCCCAAAGGGTTGGCTCGCAATCTACCATGGCGTCCGGAGCACGGCGTCCGGCGCATCTACCGCCTGGGTCTCGCGCTCTTCCAACTTGATAGGCCGCACATTTGCCTGCAGCGGGGAGACTGCTGGATCTTCGGTCCCGAGGCCCCCTATGAACGTGGCGGGAGAGGTAAATGATTTTGTGTTTCCGTGTGGCGAACATCGGCGCGGATGGCGATTCCATCACCCTCTACTACGGAGCCGCCGACTCCTTCGGGGCATAGCCACCGGCAGCATCCGCATCTTCTCTCCTGGTTGGATGGGAATTCTGCGCAGGAATCGCAAGCGGAGCGTAAATAGTCGTTCTTTGGTCAAGGGGGAATCATGGATACCGCTGTGCATCGGTGGCTTGGTCGACTACCGAAGGTGCTCTGGACGCGGCGACAGTGCCCGCTATGCAGCTCGATTCGCTTCGCGGAAGCAGAGCCTGGCTCACTGGATCGCCTGTTAGGCCTGTTCTTGTTGCGTCCGGTTCGTTGCATCAACTGCTGGCGACGGTATTACTGGCTTGCGACGACAGGTCGTGCTGCCGGGTGAAGGGCGGCAAGAATTCTGCACTGGTCGCTGTTCAAGATGCCTTTCGCGATTCGCGCCGGCGCACGTGTTGCTTCAGAGGGCGGGACGCCGTCCTGAGATGAGGTTGAAGATGAGGATGACGCAGCGCGAGCACCAGCAAAAAGTGAATCAGCCCGCCGGCGATAGAAGCCGAAGCCCAGAAGCCACAGCACGCGTATGACGACAAAGACTGTCCAGAGCATAAGTCACCTTTCTCCGCATCGCCGGCGCCGGGGGTTCGAAAGCCGCCCAGGCGCCCGCAATGCAGTCACCAACGGTTGTTCATTTCGAGGCAATAGCCTGTGCCTTTGCGTTTCTTACCGCATCGATAAAGCGGTGTGCCGATGCGGGTGTCGCCACTTCGCCGCGCAGGACGCGGTGAGTGGAAACTTCAGGTCCGTAGAAGGCATCCATTGAGCTATCGTCGCGGCGAACATCGGCGCCGGTCAGCGTAAGTCCGGCAAACGCTCCTTTGGCGCGCGGCGTTTTTCAGGCCTTCGGTATTCAGCTTCCAGTCGGTATCGGCAGTGGCATGGCGCCCCACCGGCCCGGCTGCCCGCAGGGAGCGTCGGCTCCGAGCTGAAACTAGGCGTCTTCCAGGCGCAGCATGCCTTTGTCGCCCTGGAAAACCATAACAGGATCCACGCCTTCGACGCCAATCTGCTGAATCCCCAGCTGCCGCCGGTGATGGCAAAGAACGCCGGTGCGCTCCAACCATCGGCGGTCCGGCAGGTGACAATGCCCTTTGCCGTTCTCCGCACCAAACACCAGGCCGCCCTTGATCATGTGCGGCACTACGGCAACGCATTTCGCGTGTTCCAGAACTTCCTGCGGAATGCCTTTGTCCGGCGTGGTCATGATCTGGTGCAGCACCAGCGTCGCATTGTCGAGCCGGTTTTCCGCTCACGTCGAGGGTCTGTCGTTCAGCCCAGGCCGTGCTTGCCACACCCACCGACTTTGAACAGCGCCACTATGGTCATGGAGAACTTTTTTCATGTATCTCACCTTTTTCTACTCGTGCGCGGCCAGCGTCACCTGCTTTACGCCGCACCATGACGGCGCACAAGGTACTTCCCACGTTAGAGGGGCTAGGACAACGAGTCTGAGCAATAGTGCTCTAAACGTCGTGGCGATGTTGGCTGGAGGGTACTACAGAAATAGTGCCGCAACTGAACAAGACATGCCCATCGGTGCGATACTAGATAGAACAGTAGAGTTACAGCTTGAGACCGTATCAGGGAAGAATCTATTTTCTATGGTTAAGTTAGAAAAGCCTGCATTTGATGCCGCTGCCTTTTTGATGAGTGCCCGTCTGGGGCGAAAGATCGTTCATCTGGCGCCCGAGCAACACTTCTTTTCGCAAGGGGACCCGGCGAATTCCATCTTCTATCTCCAGGAGGCCGCGCCGAAGGTCACGGTGGTTTCGCAAGCCGGCAAGGAAGCTACCATCACGCTTCTCGCCGCTGGCGACTTTGTGGGAGAAGGGGCGCTGGTGGCAGTGCCGGGGTTGCGTTTATCCACGGCTACCGCTATAACCGCCTGCACCGTGCTGAAGAGGTCCGGCCCGGAAGAGATGGCCCGGGTAATACGCTGGGGGCGCCTGACTTCTCCGACCTGTTTCTGAAGTTTCTGCTGGCCCACAGCATGCACATCCAGGCCGATATCGTTGATCACCTCTTCAACTCCAGCGAGAAGCGCCTGGCGCGAATACTCCTGTTGATGGCGGAATTCGGCAAGCCAGGCGAGCCAGAGCAATTCATCCCGGAATTCTCCGCAGGAGACGCTGGCGGATATGATTGGCACGACCCGCTCGCGGGTCAGCTTCTTCATGAATCGCTTCCGCAAACTCGGCTTTATCCAGTACAATGGCCGTATCCAGGTTCACAAGTCGCTGCTCAACGTTGTTCTGCTCGATCACTGGCCGGACGATAACGCCGAATAGCCGTCGATTCTTACATACCCGCCAAGTAGTTCAAGACCGCCCCATCCCGTGCCGGAAAGCCTGTTCAAAATAGAACAGCGCAGTAATTCGCTTCATTGAAGACTCACTTAGCCTCTAGGCCTGAAGATTCGTGCAGTGGAAGATGGACGTACCTTGCGGCGTTGACGCTTTTTGTTTTACGAAAAGGGCAGCGGCGTGGGCACACTGTCACATGCTATTCAGTACACCGGCCAAAACGTACCGAACTGCTCTCCAACCTCGGCTCATACACAAAGCAGCTGCCCTCCCAACACAACCGTTCGGCGAGAATCCCCTATCCCATTTGTAAGAGGAGTTTGCTCGCTTCTCAGCATGAAACCCCACGGGATAAGAACGTGGAGCAGCAACCGCAGCGTCTCTTTAGCCTAGGACTCGGCCAAGCGTCATAGCTGAGAATTGTAAGAAACTAGTTAAAGAGACGTGAGTCGACGAGAGCCCCCGACACTGTGTGGGCGCACCAAGACCAGTTTCAGAATCCTTATGGTGGCTGATGTACTTGATCGGGGGCTGACGGCGGCAGAGCATCCCACGCAACCAAAGGAACCGCGGACACCTTAACGGTCACACATGCGCGGACTCAAGACTCTAGTTTCAACCACAGCGCTGCTCGTAGGGCTGGCGCTGGCGCCAGCGGCCCAGGCGCAGATTACCATCAGCATCGGCTTGCAACCGACCTGCTTGATTACGGCTACTACGGGTATGCGCCGTACGCCTGCGCCCCCATGGGGTATTACGAGGGTACGGATACTTCTACAACGGCATCTTTCTGGGCATGGGCCCGTGGGCCGGCTGGGGTTATGGCCATGGCTGGGGAAGCCATCGCTTCGTCAGCGATGGCGGAGGACGGTATCACGGCGGAGCTGGCCACGTCATCATCACCCGTGCAGTCGGTGCGCAGGTATCACACCGCGCCCCGGTCCGTACCGCTACAGCTTCCCATGCCGCTG
Source organism: uncultured Acidobacteriaceae bacterium (assembly GCA_963764735.1). Taxonomy (GTDB): domain Bacteria; phylum Acidobacteriota; class Terriglobia; order Terriglobales; family Acidobacteriaceae; genus Edaphobacter. The sequence continues at coordinate 636 of CAVXTS010000002.1, read as the reverse complement.
CGGCGCGTCCGGGCGCGCAACCCGCATCGACGGCCCACGCCTCGGCTCCGCGGGAGCCGGCGACGCACGTCTCGGCAACACGCTCCCTGCGGCTCCGCACCCGTCGGCTCCGCACGCTTCGGCCCCGAAGGGCAGTGGCGCGGCGCAAGTCACGGTGGCGACACCCACAAGTAACTCGTCGATACAGCATCAAGCGGCAGAGCTGTGCAGGGCTGCGCCGCATTGCATCTGGAAGAACTCGATTTCCAATACTACGAACTCATCGCTGAAAAGTGAGCAGAATTGAACAGAAACCCATTTTCAATCCAGGCAATGATGGAGAGAGACTGTTGGCAAACTGCTCCCCAGGGCATTAACGGCCCGCCGAACAACCAATTTGCAACGAGCGGACTTCCTGATGAGCGACAACCTTACATTCAACTCCACCGCGTTTCTCGCGAGCACCGGGCTTGGCCGAACGATTGTCGATTGAAGCGCAAAGGAAACGTTCTTTTGCCAGGGAGACGCCGCCGACTCAGTATTTTACCTGCAAAAAGGTCGCGCGCAAGTCCACCGTAGTTTCAAATTTTGGCAAAGAGGCCACAGATCACTCTTCTAGCTGCCGGCGACTTTGTTGGAGAAGAGTCCCTCGCCACG
>CAVXTS010000001.1:0-53910 GCA_963764735.1 uncultured Acidobacteriaceae bacterium | reverse complement strand
CTTTCAACGGACGATAGAACCTTCCCCGCACCGCATGCTCCCAAGCATCCGCCGGCAACTCCGGAATATCTGACGTATCGATCTCCGAGTCTGGTTTCCGCAGCAACTCCTCGATGTTCGCCTTGACCTCCTCCGATAGCGGCTCACCGGGCTCGCGGCGGTAGCTCACCCAACCCGGTTTCCCTTCAATGGGTCTCTTCATATCTCCTCCTTTCCCGCTTGGTTACCTTTCGTGCTGAGAAGATACGCACAATCTCGTCGTCCTCCTCCTCGTCGATCGTGTGCGCCACAATCAATACCAGCACATCTCCGACCCTCCCGATCGCTTGCCAGCGCACCTCCCCATCGATCTCGCGATCCTGCTCCATAACGCAGTTCGGGTCGTCGAATACCTCGGTTGCGGTCTCAAACAATACCCCATGCTTGCGAAAGTTGCTCTTGTTCTTGCTCTCATCCCACTCAAAGCGCACTTCCACCGCCTATACATTATAGTATATACAAATCTGTCTTTCGTCTAAAGGTAAAACCTGCACGGCGTATCCCGGCCGCGCTGTATCCCACGACACGCCGTTGCCCCCGTGTAAAATCCCTTCTGTCCAGCACCCACTCAGAAGGGAACCACAGATGCCCACGCCCCCACTCGAAGAAATTCGTTTCGGCGGCCTCACCAAAGGCGTCAAGCAGTAGGCGCCTAGCTTTCGCGTTCCGCCGTCGCCCCCTCGGCCGCCGGCTCGCGAATATCCGTGTACTCGTGGTCATACGGCTTCTTGCCGAACGTCGTCCAGAAGTAGTTCACCGTATATCGCCAGGCCATGGTCATGGTGCCTTCTTTTTTCAGCCGCCGCGCCGACGAGTACATCTTCAGCCGGAACGTGAACTTCACCTTCCCCACTTCGCTCATGCGCCGCGCAATGTCGGTATCCTCGCCGTAGAACGAGATCTTCGTATCAAATCCGCCGATCTTTTTGAGCCCATCTGCCCGCAGCACAAAATTCCCGCCCTGCACCATCGATCCCGCGCGCAGCACCCACCGGTTGATCGCGTACACCATCCACGCAATCATGTAGAACACCCGCACGCTCAGCCGCTGGCTGCCCGTCATGTCGTAGTAGATAAACGGTCCGCTCAGTCCCACCAGCTTCGGGTCCGCCGCAAACTCCTCCAGCACCCGCTTCACCCAGCCCGGTGTCAGCCGCGAGTCCGAATCGACGTTCGCGATCAGCTCGCCCGTACTCGCCGCAAATCCCGCCTGCCGCGCAAACGTCAGCCCCTTCTGCGGCTCATCCACCACGCGCACGCCGGGATATCTCAGCGCCACTTCGCGCGTGCGGTCGGAGCTGGCATTGTTCACCACGATGATCTCGACCGCATCGCCCAAACCCTGCGTCTGCGCCAGAATCGACTCCAGGCACGCCGGCAGGTAGGCCTCTTCGTTGTAGGCAGGAATCGCGAAACTAAGCCGCATTCCCTCACCCTAGGCTGCGCATGTTACAGGAGCGCGACAATCCCGCGACAATCCCACCGGGTACCCGCCCAATCACCTTGTGTGATCTGCATCACCTCACTTGCCCGCAATTCCACCCCAAATCCATATCCACGGGTTCATAATGGCGGTGAGGTTGAGGCATGGCAGCCAACCCAGTTTCCCTTCCCGTCGCAGTCCCTCATATCACCCGCGTCCTGGTTCCGGTCGACTTTTCTCCAGCCTCGCTCGCCGCTTTCTGGCGCGCCGTCGAGGTGGCAAAGATCTACCACGCCTCCCTCTGGCTGGTTCACGTCATGGCGCATCCTACCAGCACCGGCATGGCGAACGTCCTTCCCGGGGCCCTCGCCAAACTGGTCGCCGACCTTGAGTCCGATCTGGATCAGTTGCGGCTCCAGTCCCTCGAGCATGGTGTTCCCTGCACCGCGCTCCTCCGCGAGGGCAGCGTGCTGGAGCAGGTCCGCGACGTCGCCCACCAGTACGGCGTCGATCTGCTGGTCCTCGCCACCCACGGCGGCCGCGGCGTTCACGGTCTCTTTCTCGGCTCCATTGCGGAGCGCCTCATCCGCACCCTCACCATTCCCGTGCTCACCATCGGCATCTGCAAAGACCAGCCCTCCTGGCTGGAGTTCGGCGCCCGCCACATCCTCTTCGCCGGAGACTTTTGCCCGGAAACTCTCTGCGGCCTCACCTTTGCCCTCGGAATTCAGCACCGCACCGGCGCCCGTCTCTCCATCCTGCGCGTAGTCCCTCCCGGAACCACGCCGGAAGCAATCCAAACCATCCGCGAAAAAATTCAGCCCCTCATCCCACCCGGCAGCGATCTTAACGTCGCCGAAGGCAAAGTGGGAGCAACCGTCTGCGACATTGCCCGCACGCTCGGCGTCGGCCTCATCGCTCTCGGCGTGCACAAGAATTCCTTTGCCCGCGAGGTCTTCGGCACCAGCCTCACGCAGATTCTCCTCACCGCACCCTGCCCCGTCGTCAGCGTCCGCCAGTGCTGACCGGATCGCCGGCCAGCGAGTAGCCGCGCCGCGGTCGCCAAACGAACCATCCGCCCGCCTCCTATAATCAATTCAGGCGCATTGCGTCTCGGAGAAATCCCCATGGCGCAACGCGACGACCGCAAACGCCTCGGCAAGAAGCATCGCCAGGCATCCACCCGCCCCAAGAAAGGCCGCGCACCCCGCGTCACTCCCACCACCGGCGCAGTCGATCCCCGCAAGCGCAAGGCGCTCTCCGCTAAAAAAGCCGCCCTCGAAAAGAAGCGCCGCACTCCCGGCCCCTCCCCCGAGCGCGAATCCCGCCGCGCCCTCGCGCCCAGGAAACCCTCCGCCAGCGCCGCACCCTCCGACCAAATCGCCGGCCGCCACATACCCAACTCCGCCAACATCGGCCGCCCCGAACCCGACGCCACCCCCGCCGACCTTCGCGCCTGGGACCGCGCCGAGCAGCTCGCCACCCAAATGGACGCGGGCACCCAACGGACAACGGAGAACGTAGAACGTGCAACTGCACTCCCCCTCATCGCCATCTGCGGCCGCCCCAACGTCGGCAAATCCACCCTCTTCAATCGCCTCACCGGCTCCCGCCGCTCCATCGTCGGCGACGAGCCCGGCATCACCCGCGACCGCATCTACGGCCAGATCGAGTGGCTCGGCCGCCAGGCCCGCATCGTCGACACCGGCGGCGTCATCCCCGACTCGCCCGACCTCATCCCCGCAGAAATCTTTCGCCAGGCCCAAACGGCTCTCGCCGAAGCCGAAGCAATCATCATGGTTATCGATGGCCGCACCGAACTGGCCAGCCCCGACCTCGCCCTCGCCCGTCTCCTCCTCCGCGGCGGCAAACCCGTCTTCCTCGCCGTCAACAAGATGGACACCGAAGCGCTCCAGCCCCAGGCGGAAAACTTCCGCCGCCTCGGCTTCCGCAACGTCGTCGCCATCTCCGCCGAGCACAACATCGGCATCGGCGACCTCCTCGACGACGTCTTCGCCGTCCTCCCCCAAGAATCTGTCATCCTGAGCGAAGCGCGCAGCGCGGAGTCGAAGGACCTGCGGTCCACTTCCGCCCCCACCCCCGACGGCCCCGGCGCCACGCTTTCGCCGTCAACGGACAACGAAGAACGTACAACGGACAACGTAGAACGCCCCCGCCGTCTCCGCTCCCACGGCGCCTTCGAATCCCACGAAACCCGCATCGCCATCATTGGCCGTCCCAACGTCGGCAAATCCACCCTGCTCAACGCCCTCACGAGCTCCGACCGCGCCATCGTCAGCCCCATCGCCGGAACAACCCGCGACGCCGTCGACGAAGTGGTCACCCGCGACCATCACGACTTCCGTTTCGTCGACACCGCCGGCATCCGCCGCAAGGGCAAGACCCACCTCATGGCGGAGAAGCTCTCCGTCATCATGGCCCGCAAGCACCTCGAAGCCGCCGACGTCTCGCTCCTCCTCATCGACGCCACCGAAGGCGTCACCGCGCTCGACGCCAACATCGGCGGCTATGCGCACGAGTCCGGCCGCTCCGTCATCATCGTCGTCAACAAGTGGGACCTCGTCACCCACCCGCAGCCCGCCTCCCACAGCCCGGCTGCCGCAAAAAGCTCGGGTGCCCCATCCTTGGCGTCTTCCAGCCAAGGGTGGGATACACAGAAGTCCGCCAGCCCGAATCCCACCACCGGCCAGGGGTGGGATGCAAAACGCTCCGGTAGCTCCGCCGCTCCCGCCGATCAAAAGATCTACGAGGAACAAGTAAGAGACCACCTAAAATTCCTCGACTACGCCCCCATCGTCTTCCTCTCCGCCACCTCCGGCAAGGGCATCGAAGGCCTCTTCAAGAAAATCGAGCTTGTCGCCCGCGAGCGCCGCAAGCGCGTCACCACCGGCCAGATGAACCGCTTCCTCGCCCACGTCGACTTCCAGCGCGCCAGCGTCCCCATGAACCGCCGCGTCAAGATCTACTACATGACCCAGGCCGCCGTCGCCCCACCCACCTTCGTGCTCTTCACCGACAAGGACGTCAAACTCCACTTCGCCTTCGAGCGCTTCCTCGCCAACCAGATCCGCGAAGACTTCGGCTTCATCGGCTCCCCCATCTGGTTCAAAACCCGCCCCAGAAACAAAAAGAAAGTCGAAGATAGTTAGCTTTAAACTGACCAATGAGGACTACTGGGGTCGGGTTTTGGACGTCCGACCCTAGCAGCCCGAGCCCACCAGCGGCGCTGGCGATTTCGATCACTTTTGGACGGTGACCGAAAATCTTCCTATTTCTACATCGCCATTGCTTGGATCACGCTGGCGATTTTCCTTGCCTCGGCTTCGGTGAGGTCAAAAGGCAGACCTTGGATATGAATTGTTAGATCCGCTCGTATTGGAATAGGAAGAATGCTGCTAGCCATCGGTCCGGATAAAGCCGATACGGTTGGCCTCAGCAATTCGCCAGTATTGGGATCTGAAATGGTCCTTGATGTGTTAGAAGCGGGCTTGTCTGACGATGGCTTTCGCTCGCGAGCTTGCAAGCTGGGCTTAAAAGCAAGAGGATTCTCTATGTAGCTGCGGAAGTCATCAAGTGCTGATCTGAGCCTACTTTTGTAAGTACGGAGACTTGCCGGGTTGTAGTCCTTCCCTTGCAGATTTGCGAATCGCCGCATCACATCGTCAATATCGACCGTGGTCACGTCCTGAGCTTCTTGATCATCAAGAATCGCCAAGACCGTATTCACCGCTGCCTTCCTGGCTCGCGCGGTAGCAGGTGCCATAAGGCCTTTTTGCGCCAAGTACTCCTGAAACTCGACGGCACCTTCACGTGACTTTCTCGAATCCATCGCGATGTACCTCATGTCCAACTAGACATAATTATACATGTCACATGTCCAATATGCAACATAATAATCTGCGGTTCAAAACCCGACCCCCAAAACAAGGACCCGGAAGAGTGAGGTCGACGATTCCGATGGTGACGGCGAACGAAGGATCCCAAGCCGCAAACCATTGACACGTAAGATGTAGCAAAAGACATGGGCGACCTCCTACGCGTCATGCTAATGTACAGGTGCAACAATCGACCATCAGAGTTGGTGCTGAATTGTGGCCCCGCATAGAGTCGGACGGCTCCGGAAGGAGTCTAAGTAAGTAAGGAACCCCAAACAGAGGCTAAGACCGGGGGAATTCAAATGAACGGCATACAAATACAACACGTCCTGAGTTTGCTCGAAGAGAAGAGCGCATACAAGAACCGGATATTGCTGCGCCAAGAACTCGTCGCGTACCTAGAGGGCCATATGGCCGACGTAGCAAACGCTCTTGCTACGAAGGGCGAGACAACTATCCCCACGAGCCTCGGTGGCATAAAGCTGACGACGAAGGACCTGGAAATGGTTGCGGCATAGCCCTGCATGCTTACGCTGCTGGTTACGGCGCTGGCGACCGCCTACTTCGTAGTACCCGAATTATTGTCCCGCTATATCCTCAGTTTTTTCCTTGTCCGCAAGGCAATGAACTCTCCAAGGGGCGAAGAGCTAGTGAGGGGTGCCTTTTGGGCCATTGGCCCCCTCGCGATTGCATGGCTGACTAAGAACACATTTCTTTTTCGGATCCCGACGACAGCAGGGGCAAGCGTTCAAACGGTCTTCGCATCTCTATACAGCGAGACATTGTTCGCTCAAAAACCAGCGGCATTCTTTGACGCGTTCGCCACATTCGCACGCATCAACTTCGATTTGTTGGTGCGTGCATACTTCATCGTTGTTATCGGTTCTGCAGCCATCGGCGTCACCGCCAGGAAATTCGGGTGGGTCAGGGAGCATACGAGAAAGTATTCGCTCCTATCTAAGCTGATACATTGGCTGATCCTTCCGAGGATATCCGAGTGGCATCTCGCCCTCTCCCCTATGCTCCTGAACGATCAGAAGCAATTCAGCATAGAGGTCGACGTGATGACAAAGAGTGGCACCCTCTATAGGGGGGCAGTCAGCGAGAAGAACATTGCCAGCGACGGCAGCCTGCAAACCTTGATCTTGGCAGGTGCGGAGCGATTCTTGTACGCAGACTACTTACGAGCTAGGACAGAGTATGAAGAACTTCCGACCAAACTACCCGAGGCGAAGCCAAAGCGTGAGAAGTTCTGGAGAAAAATTCCAGGGGTTGCCTTTTTTATTGTGGGTGACGATATTGCCAGTATCAACGTCCGGCATGTCAGTTCCGTGGCAGATGTAGAGCCAAAGGAAGACCCGAAACTGAGGGAGATCCTCGAGGCAACTCGGCAAACTTGTAAATGTGGATCTGGCAAAGTTATCAGTTCCGATATCTTCCAAGTGAAGATCGAAAAGCCTCGAACCCGGCCTCACCGCTCCTCCAGCCGCTTATAAACCTCCCGAAAAACCCGATTGAGAATCTCGTGCGCCAGGTCCACCGACTCGTCGATCGCCACCCCGGTCGGCCTCACCCGCACATTCACCTGACTTCGGGTGCCCCATGATCACCGAGCCGCAGGCAAGGTTATCGTGGGGTTAGTCTCTTCTATTTCGGCGCGTGGCCCGACTCGTATACTGATTCCGGTTAGTGGGAGAAGAAGGAGGAGAACATGCCCGCAAGAAAGAACCAGGTTCCGCCAGCTAAGTTCGCGCTCCGCATGACCGCCACCCTCGGCAAGGAGGCCAAGCAGTCGGCCGCTCGCGAGGGCGTGTCTCTCAACTAGTTCATCAACCTCGCTGTCGCCGAAAAAGTCGAATACCTCGAAAACGAGGCTTGGATCGCCAAGCGTCGCCAGCCTTCGCAAGACCGCATCGACAAGGCAATCGCGATCCTGAATCGGAAGGGAACTCAGCCGCCCGCACCCGGAGACGAGATTCCCGAGTCCTACAAACCTGGGAACGCGAACAGGCACGCAAAGGCCGACGCAAAGCCAGCTAACCCGCGTCCAACTCCCCGAACCCCGAACCCCGAACCCCGAACCTCGAACCTCGAACCTCGAACCTCGAACCTCGAACCTCGAACCCTGCCGCGCTATACTTCCTCTATGGCGATCCACCTCGATCCCGCAACCGAACAGCGCATCCAGCGCGAACTCGACCGCGGCCACTACGCCTCCCCCGCCGAGGTCATCGCCCAGGCACTCGACCTCCTCGAGGCCCAGCAGAAATGGCTCGAAATCAGCAAGTCCGCCCTCAACCAGCGGCTCGAACAAAGCATGGCCCAGATCGATCGCGGCGAAGGCATCCCCGGCGACCAGCTCCTGCAGGTCCTCGCCGAGCGCCGTCAGGCACCGCCCGAGGTAAGTCACTGATCGATAGGGTCGCGCTGAAGGCGCGTGCTATCGTAGCCTGGGGCAACGCCCCAGGACTTACCCGCCGAACGCCCCTGCGGGCTGAAGGCCCGCGCTAAAATCACACGGATAAACCAGATTCTCATGCCAGCAAGAAAGAACCAGGCACCGCCAGCTAAATTCGCGCTCCGCATGACCGCCACCCTCGGCAAGGAGGCCAAGCATTCGGCCGCTCGCGAGGGCGTATCGCTCAACCAGTTCATCAATCTCGCCGTCGCCGAGAAGGTCGAATACCTCGAGAACGAAGCCTGGATCGCCAAACGCCGTCCGCCTCCACAAGACCGCATCGATCGTGCAATCGCGCTCCTGAATCGGAAGGGAACTCTCCCCCCGGCCTCGGGAGATGAGATCCCCGAGGCTTACAGAACCTGGGAGCGCGAACAAGCACGCAAAGGCCGCAGGAAAGCCAGCTAAACGACGCAAAACCCCACCCATGCGGATCGCATGAGTGGGGTCCCGTGAAGCGAGCCGCTATCTAGTGCCGTCCGCCTCCGCCCCCACGACTGCCGCCGCCACGCTGAGCTCCAGCGGCGTGTTCATTCGCGGCGCTGTGCCCGGCTTGGCCGACATGTCCTTGCCCGTCACGCGCCTCATTCCCCTGGAAGTGGTTGAACGCCCGGTCGCCGCGCGCCGGCGTCGGCCCACGGTACCCGTTCCGCGGATCGTAGCGGTTATCCACGTGGCCATAGAACCCGTGCCCGCCATGAAACCACGGCCCGGCTCCGATAAACAGCCCGCCAACGAACCAGTCCGGCCCGTAGTACCCATAGGGCGAGCAGTCATACGGCGCATAGTCGTAATACCCGTAAGGGCAAATCGGCGCAGCGCCGATCTGGACCACCACCTGGGCCGGAGCCACGTACTGGCCCGCCAGCAACCCAACACTTACCGCACAAGCCGCCAAAACTTTCCAATTAGACATTCGATTACCTCGACTTTCCCCTCAACTATCCGCGCTGCGCACCGCGATAGCTGTACCAAATTGCTCGTTTCCGAGGATTCCGGGCGCTCCCTTGATGCGGCCCCACCCCCGCATCTGGCACCTTGAAAAAAATTGTCAAGTCCCAGCCCCTGTGCAAAACTCCAACCCGCACAAACCAAGCCACTTCCCCGACAACATATTTCCCCGAACCCTACAGTCGAGTTTTCCGAAATCGCTACAATTTAAGTAGGGGCAAAAATGCGCCCTCTCGGAAGGGGAATCCCAATGTTCGTCTCTGTCTATCCACTCTGCCGCCACACCAAGACCGATGGCCGCCGTTGCCAGTCACCCGCCGTCGCCCCCAGCGCCTACTGTTGCCATCACCGCAAGCTCCACCGCATCCGCCGCAACGCCATCAGCGCCGGCCCCGGGCTCAGCACCAACATCCTCCAGCCCCTCCACAACGCCCGCTCCATCGACCAGGCCCTCGCCATGGTCCTCAACGGCCTCGCCTCCGGCAGTATCAGCCCCAAAGTCGCCGGCAAGATGCTCTATGCCGTTCAGATCGCCAGCGCGCTCAAAAAGGGCCAATAAAATGAATATCTTAGCCGTAACCCCAATGGATCGGGCGGTTTGGCCACATCCACCCCCCGCCAAACACCACAAAACAAAGCCACTTCCCCCCAGAGAGATATTGGGGGGAGGGGTTGCCCGTCGACCGGGGGCGGGACCACAATCACGGCGCAGTCAGCCGAACGATCCGCACATTCCGCACCTGCATGTGGTTCTTCGTCGTGCGGATCCCGAACCACCCCCGCGTGTACGGCTCCCGGTCGGTCATCTCGAAGATCTTCACCCCGTCGCGCCAGTATTGGATCAGCCTGCCATCGGCGATCAGCGTCACCGTCTGTGTCTTATTGGCCACAATTCCCACGTCAGGATGGTCCTTGATGGATAGGTCATTCTCCGGCAGCAGCGGCCGTTCCACCGCGTCGCCGATGTACCGGCGAAACCGCGTCGTCGTATTCCCATTTCCGCCCAGCCCGACGTAATACATTCGCAGCGCGTTATACCCCGCAAACGCCCCCGATCGCGGATGCGCAAAAAGGTCCGCCGGCGCCGTCGGATCGGTCGCCATCCAGAAGCTGTTCAGGTCGCTCACGCGGTCGTTCAGCCCGTCCGCCAGGATCACGGTCGCCTCGTACTGGATCATCAGCGGCCCATCCAGTTCCTGGCGAAACCAAACCGTGACGCCCGCCGGCACGTCGATGTCGAGCACGCCGTCCTTCGCCGTCACCGAGCCAGGCTGCTCCATCTCAATCCGCCATTGGCCGAGCCCGCGCCGAAAGTCGTCGGCGTACAACAGCTTTCCCGCCCGCCAGCGCGGATCCGCTGGCGCCGCCTGCGACCAACCCGCAGCCGCAGCCGCAAACGCCAGCACTGCACACGCGACGACGCAACAATTGCGCTTCATGGAATCTGAACCGAGCTTACCAGCAGCTGAAAAGCGCATCGAAGTGCTAACATTCTCTCCGCTCATGGTGCCCATGCGAACGCATCGACAAACGCCGTTGCTCCTCGTTGCGGGCGTAGTGCTGCTGGTTCCATTCGTAGCCTTGCGCCTGTTCCGTTGGAACTACGTTCCCGCTCGCCACCGCGCGCAACCCGCCAGCACGCAGGAAGGAGCCGCAATGCCTCCGACATCCACCTTTGCCATCAGCTCGACCGCCTTCGCCAACGGAGCCGAAATCCCTCGCCGCCACACCTGCGACGGCGCCGACATCTCGCCCGCGCTCGCCTGGCAAGGCGCGCCCGCCGGAACGCAGTCTCTCGCCCTCATCGCCGACGATCCCGACGCGCCCGTCGGCACCTGGACGCACTGGCTGCTCTGGAACATCCCCGCCAAAGCCACGCTGCTGCCCGACGACCAGCCCAAATCCGAATCGCTCGACAACCTCGCCCGCCAGGGCCTGAACGACTTCCGCCGCATCGGCTATGGCGGCCCGTGTCCGCCGCCTGGCAAGCCGCATCGCTACTTCTTCACGCTCTATGCCCTCGACGCCCGCCTCGACCTGAAAGCCGGCTCGCCCCGCGCCGACCTCGAAGCCGCCCTCAAACCGCATATCCTCGCCGAGGCGCAATGGATGGGCACTTACAAGCGCTGACGCGAACCCTGATCCGCCGCCGCCCGCCGCAGCAGCGCCGCAACCTCCTCATCGCTCACCTGGGAGAAATCCCGGTAAAACTGCCCGACCGCATAGAAGTCCTCAGGCGCATACAAGCAAACCAACTCATCCACCTCGCGCCGTAGCCAGGCGCAGGTGGAAGCGGGCGCCACCGGAACCGCAACCGCCAGCCTTGCCGGCTTCAATTCGCGCAGTGCCCGGACCGCAGCCAGCATACTTGCGCCGGTGGCGATGCCATCGTCCACCAGCATCACCGTCTTCCCGGCCACTTCGATCGGCGGACGGTCGCCGCGATACAACTCCGCCCGCTGGCTCAGGGTCGCCACAGCCGCAGCCAGAATCCGCTCGATCTCCGTCCCCGAGATGCCCGCGGCGTGGATGACCTGCTCATCCAGAATCGGCTTGCCCCCGACTGAAACCGCGCCGAACGCGAGTTCCTCGTGCCCCGGAACACCGAGTTTCCGCGAAAGAAACACGTCCAGCGGGGCATACAACTTTTGTGCTATCTCGAACGCAACCGAAACGCCGCCTCGCGGGATCCCCAGCACCAGGGCACCCTCCGAACCCGCGAGGTTCGCCAGTCGTTCTGCCAGCCGGCGTCCAGCGTCCTCCCGGTTGTCGAAGATAGTCATCCTGGGCCCCCAGGTCTCCAGCGCGATCGAGCGGCTGGATAAGGCCATCGGCGGCGTCAACGCCGCATCCCACGAAAGACGTAGACGCTCTCCGGCGGAGCGGAGCATATTTGCCCTCAGCGCCGTTTTCGCCCCATCCCCCAAACGATGTAGTTTCCACCGAAATCTTACGGAAAGCGCGGCCGCAAAGGCTGGTCGCAACTGCTTTCCCCACCGTCGGTTACGGTTGAGGAAGCGCACAATTTCGGCCAAAATTGCCGATTTCTACCAAGAAAAGTTACCTTGGTAACCATATCAATATAATACCAAGTTATGTAAGTGATTTTCGTAGACTTGTGAGGGTATACATCCTAAGGTTGTTGCATCTGGCGTGTCCAGAGAAATTTCACGCTTCGCCTACTTGCAGTTACCAAAAAGGGAGTCTCACACCATGAAAATCATCGTCCGCAGCTTCGTAATTGCACTCGCCGTCACCGGCGCAATCGCCACTTCTTATGCCAAGCCCACCTCTGCGACGAAGGTTACAGTTGCCAAGACGAGCGCCATGCCGGTTCCAACCTGCCCGCCCGATTCCCCGACTGGCTGCGGCATTGGCACCTGGTAACGCGATAGTTGCAAAGATTTCTATTGACGTTCCCCCTGGATAAGGTATCCTCAACCTTGTCCAGGGGGTTTCGCGCGTGCCTTCCATCTCATTTCTCGGGTTGCTCGGCTACCTTGAGACGCTTCTTGTGCATCGCGGCGCCTGCCTGCTCATTGCCAAAAAGCAGTGGAGAGATTATTGGGCGCTGGGCTGCTTCCTGGCCTTGCGCGCCGGCTCTGACATCGCTCTCAACAGCGTCCATGCGGCCTCGTCGGTCGGCTCCTCGACTTCCATCTTGCGTATCGCATTTATTTCTATACGTACTGGATTAGCATCGCATTTGAGTCAGTCCTTGCTCTCCTGATCGTGTACGGCGTATTCCGGCTGGCTATGGAGCCACTCAAGGGCCTGCAAACCCTCGGCATGCTGGTCTTCAAGTGGGCGGCCGGCATCTCGGTCGCAGTCGCGCTCGGTTCGGCTTTCGCCCCGCATATGACGGGACGAATTATCATCATGGACTGCCATCTCGCAATTGCAGCGCACGCAGAGCATCCTTACCCTTTGCCTCCTGCTCTTCGTCACCTTCGCCATCCGTCCGATGGGACTGTCCTACAGCAGCCGTATCTTCGGCGTCAGTCTCGGCCTTGGTATGATGGCCACAAACGACTTGGTTCAGTCCGCGTGGCTAGCCCTGAATCCTGACATGAGCAGCGCCTACAACCTGATCAACGGTGCTGTCATCTGCACGATTCTGGCCACCTGGATCAGTTACTTCGCGCTGCCGGAACCCAAACGCCGCATCATCGTTCTGCCCACCACGTCGCCCTACCTGCGTTGGAACCAGATCTCGCAGGCGCTGGGCGACAGCCCCGGCTTCGTCGCTATTGGTGGCGTTCCTCCCGATCTCTTCGCTCCTGCCGAGCTCGAGGTCATGCGTCGCGCTTCCCTCAAAATGGTCACTCCGTTTCCCTCGGCGAGTGAGCGTTTGCACCCCATGCCAGTACCAGCAACGGGGCGTATCAGCGCCTCAGCAGCGATCTAAGCCTCCGGCAAGCCGAAGCTTCGATTCCCAAGCAAATAGGCCGCCCCATCGGGACGGCCTATTTGCTTTCTCTGCCTTTTCAGGAAAACCGCCGCAGCTACTCGCGCTCCGAGCGCTTCCAGTTGATCAGGTCGCCCAGCGTAGTGCTGCTGCTCGATGACGACGAACCCTTGTGGTGGTCCTTGTCGCCACCGCGCTCCTTGTAGCTTTCCACTTCCGCGCGGCTTGCCTCTTCGCCAACTGCCCGAATGCTAAGGCCTACCTTCTTCTCTTCCTGATTCATCTTGACGATCTTGAACTCATGCACCGCATCGACTTCCAGCTTGACGGGAACGTGGTGCTGGTCCACCGCCTCGGACACGTGGCAGAGCCCCTCGACGCCTTCGGCGATCTCCACAAACGCGCCAAACTGCGCGGTCCGCAGGATCTTGCCCTTGATGACGTCTCCCACGCGATGCTGCGCAAAGAAGGTGTCCCAGACATCCGGCAGCAACTGCTTGACGCCGAGGGACAGCCGCCGGTTCTCCGGTTCTACGCCGAGCACGATAGCCCGCACCCTCTCGCCCTTCTTCAGCACTTCGGAAGGATGCTTGATGCGCTTGGTCCAGCTCAGGTTCGAGACATGCACCAGGCCATCGATCCCGTCTTCGATCTCGATGAATGCGCCAAAGTCGGTCAGGTTGCGCACCCGGCCTTCGATGATCGCGCCGATCGGGTACTTCTCCTCCAGTTGCTCCCAGGGGTTGTCCTGGAGCTGCTTCATGCCCAGCGAAATGCGCCGGTCGTTCGGGTTGACGCTGAGGATAATGGTATCCACCTCGTCGCCGGGCTTGACCAGCTTCGACGGATGCTTCATCCGCTTCGACCAGGTCATCTCGGAGACATGGACCAGACCCTCGATTCCCTGCTCCAACTCGACAAACGCGCCGTAATCGGTAACCGACAAGACTCGTCCGCGCACCTGCGCCCCGATCGGGTAGCGCTCCGTCGCGTCCAGCCACGGATCCGGCGTCAGCTGTTTGAAGCCCAGCGAGACGCGCTGCTTCTCCTTGTCGAACTTCAGCACCTTTACCTGGATCTCGTCGCCCACGTTCACCAGGTCGCGCGGATGGGTCAGCCGACCCCAGCTCATGTCGGTGATGTGCAGCAGCCCGTCCAGGCCGCCCAGATCGACGAAGGCGCCGTAGTCGGTCAGGTTCTTCACCGTCCCGGTCAGGACGCTGCCCTCTTCCAGGGTCGCCAGGGTCACGGACCGCTTCGCGTTCTGCTCCTCTTCCAGGATTTCCTTGCGGCTGATCACCACATTGCCGCGCTTCTTGTTCAGCTTGATGACGCGGACTTCAATCTCCGTGCCGATGTAGCCGTCAAGGTTGCGCACCGGGCGCACCTCAATCTGCGAGCCGGGCAGAAACGCCTTGATTCCGATGTCGACGGTCAGCCCGCCCTTCACGCGGCTCACTACCAGGCCCTTTACCGGCGTCTTCTCGTTCGCGGCTTTCTCCAGTGTGTCCCAGATCTTGTGGCGCAGGGCCTTCTCGTGGCTCACCAGGTAGCCGCCCTCGGTCTCCTCGCGCTCTACTACCACGTCGACCTGGTCGCCCGTCTTGAACTTGGGATTCCCCTGCAGATCCAGCACCTGATCCAGCGGGATCAGGCCCTCGGACTTCAGGCCGATGTCCACGACGACATGCTTGTCCGTGATCTTGACCACGGTGCCCGTCACCACCACCTCTTCGGCGGTCAGGTTCTGGGCGGCAGCTGTCTCGGCGGCTTGTTCGCGGTCGAAATTGGCCAGAGCAGCGGCAAAGTCTGCCGCGTCATAGTCCGGCTCGGTGCGCACGCTCGGCGCGCTCTCCGGCTGATCGCTGTCGGATGCGGATAGGTCGCCCACCGTGGATCCGGTTTCGCCGGAGGTCTGGGGCAACGGGTTGGTTTCGGAGGACAGGTCGGTAAGCTCCGCTGTCGTTTCGGGCGCTAGGGTTTCCAGTTCGGTGTTCAGGGGTTTGCTCTCGGTTTGATCAGGATTGTGCACTTCTACGGTCATCGATGCGTTACTCCGGGACCCAAGATTCATTCCATTGGTGCAGCGCTGGCAGTGTGCCAAACAGCGGTCAAAGATGAGACGCGCCGGTTGTTATCCGAATCAGCTTCGGCAGGGCAGGAATGAGAAATCTTACATTGGGGCTGCTGCACTTGGATCCCACACGCAGTGGCTTACTGAAAGCATATACGGTCGCTGGGGCAGAGTCAATGCACGTTTGCGTGCGTTGAGGATGAATTCTACGCATGGAATCTGCTCTCAATTCGCCGCCTTCGCCACTCGCTCACACTTGCCGCCAACGTCCATTCCGCCGCACCGAATACCGCACCGATAGCCTGCGCGACAGACAAATCCGCAGCCGATCTTCCGCAAACCAGCTATACTCCGGTGCGTGGAACGACTGTGGACACCGTGGCGCTATCGGTACGTCACCCGCGCCGACGAATCCTCCTCCTGGCCCGGCGTGCCGGCTCTCCTCAGTGCGTGGACTCAATCCGGCGCCGCACCCTGCAACTGCGTTTTCTGCAACCTGATCGCCGCGGTGGATTACGCCGTGGCCCAGGGCATGCCCATCGCGGAGGCGGAGCAGGCGGTGCATCTGCTGGTCCGTGCAAAACACTGCTTTCTGTGCCTCAACGCCTTTCCCTACACCACCGGACACATCCTCATCGTTCCCTATCTCCATGTCGATTCCTTGGCCGCGCTGCCGCCCGATGCTGCGCAGGAGATGATGACGCTGGCCCAGCGCGTGGAGTCGGTCCTGCGCGCCGTTTATCAGCCCGGAGGCATGAACTTCGGCCTCAACCTCGGCCAGGCCGGAGGCGCAGGCATCGCCGCCCACATCCACATGCATGCCCTGCCGCGCTGGAATGGCGACACCAATTTCATGACCGCCACCGCCGACACCCGCGTACTGCCGGAAGCCTTGGACACCACTTGGGCGCGGATTCGTGAGGCCTGGCAGGACTAAACTCCGCGCCGTCCCGCTCCTGGAATCGTCGCAGGGTAACTGGCCGTTCGGAAAATTCCACGAAACTTCAGGTTACTTTTGTCCCCCCCCCAAAGCAACGAAACTGCCTCCAGCCACATCCAATTGATTGCCGCAAGACGCATTGAGCAGGTCATCTTTAGGAGGGATTATGGCTACGCTGCGGAGCAGGATCACCCGTCTCCAGCCTTCCTCGCCGGGTGTCCGGGCGGAGCCGGATTCCCTGGGTACCAGAGTAACCATACCCACGGCCCAGGCAGGCCGGCCGTCGCTCCGGTTCAAGGAGCCCGAGGATGCCCGCCTCACCGGAGGGACACGTTCGCTGAACCGGCGTCTACTGGCGCTCAATCTGGCGGGATCGCTTGCCAAATCCGCCCCTCACAAATCCACGGCCGCATCCGAACCGGTGCGAATCGGCCCCGCCTCGGATGAGCAAGCCCCACCGCTGCACGCTGCCGTTGCCTGATCAATTTAATCTAGGACTTTGATCCGGAGGCGGGTTCCGGCCCGGAGGTGAATTCCCTTCGTAAGGGGGATTCCCCGCACGGCCACGGCGGGCGCCCGGCTCTGGCGGCGGCCCGACTCGCGTAGCCTCGAAGTTCGTAATCTTCCAGTTTCCTGAAGGCAGCCGCGAATAGACCCTCGTATAGCGATAAGTCCCATGCATCGGCGCCCCCTCGTTGGTGCCGTCCACGTCGGCCAGCGAGGTGACCACCGCGATTGTCCCAATCAGCTTCACTTTCACGTCGGTCAGTTCAATCTTGGTCAGCACCAGGTTTCGGGCCTTCATCCGGTCCAATTGCTGCGTCTTCGTCACCACCTGGCCGGACATGGTAATCCCGACATAGTCCTCTGAAAGCAGCTTGTCCATGGCGTCGGTATCGTCGTTCAGCTGCGCCTGGCGCCAGGCTTGTTCCAACCTCTCCACCTGGTGCTTGTACTGGTCATTCCGCTTCGGATGCGGGCCGTTTGCCCATGCGGGCAGCGCCAAACTCATCGCCGCAAGAGCGACCCCGGCCATCAGCAGGATGCCAGGCCGAACTCGACGGGTATGGAGCAGATGCTGCGTCATAGGACGTACCGGATGGTAGTCCGTAATAACCCGTGGAGTCAAAACAAAGTCGCGCGAACCAAAAAGGAAGCTATAAAGATGCCGTGAACGGGAATCGGCCCGGCTGCTCGACGCCGCCGCGTTCAGCCCACTGCGCTCAGACGCTCCAGCTCCCGGGAATGCTTCAGCATGTACAAACCGCCCTTGGCAAGCTGCAGGAAGTGAGGCGTGTTGCGATGATGCTCCAGCGCCTCCTCGTCCACGTATTGCTCGTAGATCACCACCGTCGCGGGGTCGTCTTCCACAAAGTGGGCGACATAATTCACGCAGCCTTCCTCCTGTCGCGATGCCTCGGTAAGCAGGCGCAGCGTGTCGGTGATCACGTCGTGGTCCCCTTCTTCGAACCGCATCCGCACGGTAAAGCTGACCATACGTGATCCCCTTTCTACGCCTTCAGCGCCTCTTCAAACTCCGGCAGCGTCATGGTCTGCTTCCGGTCCGGCCCGGTTGACACCATGCCGATCTTCGCGCCCGACTCTCGCTCCAGAAACCTTAGATACTCCTGCGCCAGCTTGGGCAGCTTGTCAAACTCCGTAATCCCCTCCGTTGAACTGTTCCAGCCCTTCAGCTTGGTGTATACCGGATGGATCGACTCAAACCCGCGCATGTCCGCCGGAATTGTGTCCGTCAGCTTCCCGTCGATCTTGTAGCCGGTGCACACTGGAATCTCCACGCTCTCGTCCAGCACGTCCATTTTCGTCACCACCAGGAACTGCGTCCCGTTGATCATGTTCGAGTAGCGCAGCAGCGGCAGGTCCAGCCAGCCACAGCGCCGCGGCCGCCCGGTCACCGCGCCGTACTCCTGTCCGCGCGCCCGCAACAGCGTAGCCGAGTCGTCATGGATCTCCGTCGGGAACGGCCCTTCGCCCACCCGCGTCACATACGCCTTGGTTACCCCAACCACCATTCCGATCGAAGTCGGCCCCACGCCTGTCCCAATCGTCGCGCCGCCCGCCGTCGACGACGACGACGTCACAAACGGATACGTCCCGTGGTCGATGTCCAGCAGCGCACCCTGCGCGCCCTCAAACATCACCTTCTCGCCATTCCGGATCGCCTCATTCAGCAGCACCGCAGTGTCGGTCACATACGGCGCAACCTGCTCCGCCGCCCGCGCGTACTCCTCGTAGATGGCCTTCGGATCCAGCGGCTCCGTCCCAAACAACGCCTGCGCAATGGTGTTCTTCTCGTAGCAGGCATTGTTGATGTGCGTACGCAGCAGCGCCGGGTTCAGCAGATCAACCACGCGCAACCCGCTGCGATGCATCTTGTCCTCATACGCCGGTCCAATCCCCCGGCTCGTCGTCCCAATCTTCGTCCGCCCCGGCGCGTTCTCCGCCGCCAGTTCGATCATGCGGTGGTACGGCAGGATCACCTGCGCCCGGTTCGACACAAACAGCTGGCCATCCACCTTCAGGCCTGCGTCCTTCAGCTTCTTCACCTCGCTCAGGAAGGCCATCGGGTCCAGCACCACACCGTTGCCGATCACCCCTTTGCACTCCGGCCGCAGCACGCCACACGGAATCAGCTGCAGGATGAACTTTTTCCCGCCAATAATCACCGTGTGCCCGGCGTTGTGGCCGCCGGCGTAACGCGCCACCACGTTGAACTTCTCGCTCAAAACATCGACGATCTTGCCCTTGCCCTCATCGCCCCACTGCGCGCCGAGGATTACCGCTGATTTACGCTGGTTCACTGGAAGGGTTGCTCCGGAATTGAAAGATAGGCGACGACTCGCGGCGGCAAAGCAAAATCGGAGTTAGTGCTCTAGACCCACGCCAAACGCTTCGTACATCTCATTTTATACTGACGGAAGAGGATCCACATGCCGGTTGGGTTCAGTTGGATGCGGGAGATGGAAAATCGCCGAGTTAGGATGTGTTTCGACGACGGTCACGAGGTGGTGGCGCGTCTGTTGAGTGTTACTGAGGACATGGATGGCAGCCGCCACTTGATCTACGACCAGGTGGAGTGGGCAAACGACCCCCGCGAACTTGCTACCGCGAAAGATTCGACCGTATATGCGGAAGGCGAATCGCTGGTTTCACTCGAAGTGGCCGGCCCCGGGAATGCCTGAGCTTCCAGAGGCCGATCCATGAGCGCCGAACTGGACCTCCACGCGTACGTCCTGCTGGGCAACGCGCTCAATTACCTCGTCAACGGCACCGGCGTTGACTCCGAGACCGAACTGAACGCCCCTTCCGCAGCCATCGCCAGCATCTTCCGCAAGATCGAGCCCCTCAAGCCCCAGGAAATCCTTCCCGCCCTCGCCGCGCTCTCGCCCGAAGAACGCTCCCTCCTGGACCGCTGTTGCCGCTACTGCCTCCATGCCCTGGACGAGAGCGAAATCGCCACCTTACTCGGCCTGCCACGCGACATCGCTGAAGACGTCCTCACTCAACTCGCTCTCGATCCCACTCGCGACACCTGAAACTCAGAACGGACACGGAACATTCGACTCCGGCAGCACGAACGGCCAGTTGTTCCGCCAGCACTTGTTTGGCGCGATCAGTTCCGCTGCCGCCAGCGCCAAGATGTCGTGGCCATGAGTCGTCGGGTGCAGGTCGTCCCAGAAGAGATACGTGTCCGGATTTACCGCCAGGTTGCCTTGCGCCGTAGCCGTCACATTCACCAGGTCATAGCTGCTCGGGTTGCTCGCAATCTTGTTGAACAGCGTGTACGCGTCCAGCCGATAGGTCTTCACGCCCCGGAAGAAGTTGAAGGCGTCAATCAGGTCAAGCGCCGCGGACAGTGTGACGTTGTACAGTTCGGCTCCCAGTGTTGCGATGGGCGCGTCCGACGTGCCCAGCAGTGCAGGGGTCGCCCCTAGTGGAGGCAGATTGGGCACAATGATCTGCGTCGCCCCCGCATCGATCAGCCGCTGCACGTTGGTCGCATCTGCTACCGCTGCGTCAATCACCTGCTGCGGCGTAGTCGCCCCCAACACATCGTTCGCCCCGCCCCAGACGATAAACAGCGTCTTGCTGTCGATCTTCGGATGCGTGGCCAGATAGTTCGTAATCTGCAGGCCGATATTGTTGACCGTCACTGCGATCGTGAAAGGAGCCACCGGAGGCGCGGCCAGGGTCACCAGGCTCGAACTGTTTGCATTCGTCGCGTCCCCATAGGCATAGTTGGTGCCGCCGTTCAGCGAATTCTTTACCACCGGCCTGTTTGGCAACGCCGCCGCCAACTGCTCGACCCACGCCCCCGTATAGGATTCCGCCGCAGGGCTCGTGTCGAACCCATCGGTGAACCGGCCGGCCGTATAGTCGGCGATGGGCCCGGGAATCTCCACGCCGTAGGTCAATTCCGTCAGATGCCCGACGTTCCCCGTGTCGCACAGCGAGTCGCCGAAGACGACAATCGACGTGTAATTCTGCGCGTTCGCCAGCGCCGCCACGAACACCAGCAGCAGCGCCGGAGCCAGCCGAAGAATGCGCCGCCCGGAGGCAACCGCTGGCGCAAAGGGTTGAGGGAGGAAGGCGTTCACAAAACCGCGAAAAAAGCACAGATGGACTGAGCGCATCGGAAACTCCTGGCTCGATAAGAGTTGGAAACCTTGCCGGGGATATTGGCATGGCCGATCACCAACTGTCAACGCAATCGCCCTTTTTTCGCCTACTCTTCAACGTCGTCTGTCGGCTGGAAAACACGCCGACGCCATGCGCCCGCTCCCTCGTCTGCGAGACAATGGGTCGATGCCTGAACTACCCGAAGTCGAAACCATCGCCAACGGCGTCCACGCCCGCGTCCACGGCCAGCGCATCGCCGCGGTCTGGACCAGTGGCAAGCCGCAAACCTTCAAGTCGCCCGAAGCCGAGATCACCGGCGCGCTGACCGGCGCGACCATCGAGAGCGTCCGCCGCGTCGGCAAGACCATCGTCATGACCGTGCACCGCGGTAAGTCGGAGAACCCTACCGAATTCCTCATCCACCTCGGCATGACCGGCCGCCTGCTCGTCTCCGCGCCCGAAGTCCCGCAGCCGCCCCACACCCATGCCGTCCTTACCCTCGCCGACCACCGCGAAATCCGCTTCGTTGACCCCCGCCGCTTCGGCCGCCTCTCCATCCACCAGGCACCCCCACAACGGACAACGGACAACGAAGAACGGACAACGTACACGGGTCCCGGCCGCGAACCCCTTACCATCTCCCTCGACGACTTCATCACTCTCTTCCGCGGCCGCAAGACACCCATCAAGGCCGCGCTGCTCAACCAGTCGCTCCTCCACGGCGTCGGCAACATCTACACCGACGAATCTCTCTTCCGCGCCGGCATCCGCCCCACCCGCCACGCCGGCCGCCTCACCCGCACCGAACTCACCCGCCTGCGCACCGCGCTCCAAACCGTACTGAAGCGCGCCATCAAACTCGGCGGCTCGTCCGTATCCGACTACGTCGACGCCGATGGCATGAGCGGCTACTTCCAGATCGAACACAAGGTCTACGGCCGCGCCGCCGAACCGTGCACCGTATGCGGCGCGCCCATCCGCAAAATCACCCTCGCCGGCCGCGGCACCCACTTCTGCCCCCACTGCCAGAAATAGTCCGCCGGAGCCCCCTACCCCTTGGCCACCTGCTCCGCACTCACCGCCGCCCCGATCACCCGTGTCTCCTGGTCGTCCTTCACGATCTCGATCGAATAGCTCTGCAGCGGGCTCATCTTCACCATCTGCTGCAGGTAATCCTTCAGCATCGGCATATCCAGGAAGCGCACATTGAACCCCGCCAGGAAAAATCTCCCCGGCCCGCGCAGATGGATCGACGTTGCCGTCGCCGCGGCAAGCGCCTTGTGCCATAGCCGCTTGAATTCCAGGCAGCGCATGTCCCCGCCCTTCGCCGCCTCGAACACCTCCTCCGGCTCCATGTCCAGAAAGCGCAGCCGCATCGCCCGATGGCCCATGACGCCCTCCAGATGTCCGCGCCCGCCGCACCCGCAGTAATTCTCCTTGTCATCCAGGGTCACCACCGTGTGGCCGCCTTCCCACACGCCTTCGGTCAGCGGATACCGCCCATAGCCAATGCCCACGCCCAGCGTCCACACCCGGATCACGCTGTCCAGCTTGCCAATCGAAGCCGCAATCCCCGCCGCAAATCCATCCGCGTCGTTGATGATCGCCACCGGCGCCTCAATCCCTTCCCCGCGCAGTGCCGCAGCCAGCATCTCTGCCAGCCGTGCGCCCTTCAACTGCGGCAGGTTGGGCGCCTCCTCCACCACGCCTGCACGCACCAG
The DNA here is from genome assembly GCA_963764735.1 of uncultured Acidobacteriaceae bacterium. Taxonomy (GTDB): domain Bacteria; phylum Acidobacteriota; class Terriglobia; order Terriglobales; family Acidobacteriaceae; genus Edaphobacter. The sequence goes on along the minus strand of CAVXTS010000001.1, from coordinate 31,359 downwards.
CCCGGGCACACCCACGCCCACTGCCGCAAGCTGGCGCTCCTTGCCCGCCGCCGCCATTACCTGCGCGCACAGGGTTTCCACGATCCCCTCGGCCGGCAACTCCACCAGCGCGTACTCATCGTCGCTCGCCTCAGGGAACGAGCGCAGCTCCCCTTGCAGTGTGTGGTCCACTGCCAGTCCGGCCACCACTCGTTCCGACAACGTCACACCAATAATCTTCGCCATTGCTGCTACCGCCTTCGATCCCGTTGCTGCCTGACCGCCTGCCACCACTTCCCGTTTGTCATTCCGTAGCGCAGCGGAGGAATCTGCTTCCGTCTGCCGGCCTTATTCAAACTTGCTCACCCGGTTCAGCCCGTTGAACGCCGCAACTTTATAACATTCCGCCAGGGTCGGATAGTTGAACACCGTATCCACGAAATACTCCAGCTTCCCGCCCAGCGCCATCACTGCCTGGCCAATGTGCAGCAGCTCGCTGGCGCCCTCTCCGATAATATGCACGCCCAGGATCGAGTGCGTCTCGCGATGGAAGATCAGCTTCAGCCGCCCGGTTGTGTCGCCGCGGATCTGCCCGCGCGCAATCTCGCGATAGTACGCGACCCCCACCTCGTACGGCACATCCTCCTCGGTCAGTTGCTCCTCGGTCTTGCCGATAAAGCTGATCTCCGGAATCGTATAAATCCCATACGGATAAAAGCTCGGGTTCGACAGAATCGTCTCATCGCCAAACGCCCGCGCCGCCGCAATCCTTCCCTGCTCCATACTCACTGACGCCAGCGACGGAAACCCGATCACATCTCCGGCAGCGAAAACATTGGGCACCTTAGTCCGGAAATCTTTGTCCACCGGAATCCTGCCCCGCTTGTCCGCCTCCAGCCCAATCGCCTGCAGGTTCAGTTCATCCACATTACCCTGCCGCCCTACTGCGTACAGCAGCGCGTCGCCTTGAACTTTTTTCTTGCTCTCCAGGTTCGCCACCACCGTCCCATCGGGCAGCTCTTCCACGCTTTCCACCTCTTCGTTCAGCCGCATGGTTACCCGCGTATCGCGCAGATGGTAGCTCAGCGCCTCCACAATCTCCTGGTCCGCAAACTCCAGCAGCTTCGGCCGCCGTTCAATCAGCACCACCCGCACGCCCAGCGCGGAAAACATGCAGGTATACTCCACGCCAATCACGCCCCCGCCCACCACAATCAGCGTCTTCGGCAGGCTGGGCAGGTCCAGCACCTGGTCGGAGTTGATAATGCTCCGCCCATTGATCGGCACCTTGTCACTCGCCGCCGGCTTCGTCCCGGTCGAGATCAGCACATTCGCCGTCTGGTGCACATTTGCCCCGCGCGAGTTCGACACTTTGATGTGGTTCTCATCGACGAAGCTCGCCACCCCCACCAGCATCTCGACGTTGTTGCGCGACAGTTGCGCCTCGGTCACATCCACTTCGGTCTTGATCACATGCTGCACCCGGAATGCCAGGTCGGACATGGTGATCTTTTCCTTCACCCGGTAGTTCATCCCGTAAATCGATTTGTAGTTGTATCCGGAGAGGTGCAGCACCGCCTCGCGCATGGTCTTCGACGGGATCGTCCCCGTATTGATGCACGAGCCGCCCACCACCTCGCGCATCTCCACCACCGCAACCTTCTTGCCCAGCTTCGCCGCGAAGATCGCCGCCCGCTGCCCCGCCGGGCCGCTTCCCAGCACGATCAGATCGTATGCACTCTCCATACCTTGTCAATGCTCTTTCTGTCGCTAAAAGCCGATGGGCTAGCGCGTTGGATGCCACTTCCTGCCTAAAACTACCACAGCCACCCCCAACCCCATGTCATCGCAGGCCCCATGCCGTGCCCCATCGTCACCGGGGCTTCACCGCAACTGGCGCGCGCCTTCTACCCCTCCAACGCGCCGTTATTTTTTGCATCGTCCTGTCGCCGCCGCTGTACCATTACCGCTAAGTTCATGCACAGCGCTGTTCATCGCTTCCGGATCGGCATATTCGCAGTTCTTGGCGTGTCCGGCAGCCTCTCCTGCAAATCCGGCATGCCGGCGACACCGCTGACCATCGCCATCCAGCAATCCCCTTGTGCCCCAACCATCGGGAGAGACAATGCCTGCTAATGTGCCCGGCCCCACGCGCCGCAGCGCCTTTGCCGCGATTGCGATGGTCGCGGCGTGGATAACCTGTGCCGGCGCACTGGCGCAGGTCGACTCCAATCTCCCCGGCGCCGGCTTCGGCCCGGCGGACGTCATCCCCGCTCCGCCCACCATCCACGTCTACTCCCGCGAAACCGTCGTGAATGTCCTCGTCACCGACGACCAGGGCGAGTCCGTCCACGGCCTCACCCAAGCCAACTTCACTGTCTTCGAAGATGGCAAACGCCAGCCCATCACCAGCGTCGTCGAAGTCAGCAAGGCCACCTCTCCCGCGCCCGCGCCGCCTCTTCCGCCCAATACCTGGATCAACGTCGCCAGCATGCCCGCCGCCGGCCCCGTCCAGATCTTCCTCTTCGATCTGCTTGCCTCCGCGCCCCAGGACATCCTGCGCTCCCGGCAGTACATCGCCGACTACCTCCGCACCATGCCCGCGGGCACCCAGGTTGCCCTCTTCGCCCTCTCGCCCACCAAGGGCCTCCGCCTGCTTCACAGCTTCACCTCCGATGGCCCTCTGGCCGCCTCCATCGTCGAAAAACTCGACCCCGAATGGATTCACAACCCCGTTCGCGCCACTCCCATCGCCATCGCCGGATTGAATCAGATCGCCGCCTACGTCGCCGGCGTACAAGGCCGTAAGAACCTCATCTGGATCGCTCCCCGCACACTCATGATCACGCACGACGGCGGCCTCTCCTGGGGGGCGCAGGACATGACCTTCGTCCATCAGCAAATGGACATCTACGACCTCTTCACTCGCGAGCAGATTGCCATCTATCCCCTCAATCCCATCGGCGTTCCCGTTCCCGGGGCGAACGGACAACCTCGCGCCCTCGGCGGGAACACGCTCAGGGCCGAAGAGGTTGCCACCGGCACAGGCGGCGCCGCCATCTACAACTCCAACGACTATAAAGGCAGCATCGCCAAAATCGTCGACGACACCGCGCACTTCTACACCCTCTCCTACATCCCGTCGCACGCTGGCAGCGATGGCCATTACCACCCCATCACCGTTCAGGTAGACCACCCCGGCCTTCACCTCAACTACACCAGGGGCTACAACGACGAACAACCCAGCCCGCCTGACGCCATGGTGAAAGCAGACATGACCCAGGGCCCCATGCGCCTTGGCGCCATGCCTGCCACTCAGATTCTGTTCAGCCTGCACCTTCAGCCCGGCCAGGCCTCGCCCGCACAGCTGACCCAGGCCGCCGGCCACCCGGCCCCTCACACCAAAGGCGCTCCCTATACGGCGCTCTTTATGCTCGATCCCACCCAGCTCACCTACACTGAAGCCACCGACGGCACCCGCACCTGCTCCCTCGAGTTCGACCTCGGCGCATACGACACCTTCAGCCAGCTTGTCGCCGTCCGCAGCCAGACCCTCACGATCACCCTCACCCCGGAGCAGTACGCCGCCTTTACCCAGAAGCCGCTCAGCTTCACCCTCCCCATCGACCTGCCCAGCGGCCGACTCGACGTCCGCGCCGGTGTCTTCGATACCGCCGCCAACAAGGCCGGCACATTGGAAAACCCCTTCACTGTCCCGAAGAAGTAACCCAGGAACTCCGATGCCCCGTCCTGGTTCAGCCAGGGCGGGAATTGGCTATAAACCTCCTCCGACCCAGAAATGCGAAAGCCGCGGAGCCCCAAGCTCACGTTTTCTGTCTCGCCGAACCACTTTTCAGCCGCTTCGGATCAAATGTACGGCAACAGAACAACACGCTTTCTATCAATGACATACCCCCTGGAACGCTTTAAAACGCTTGACACATGCGATATACTTAAAGAAAGGGCCATGGGAAAAGACCCCGACCGGCGAGCTGGCGCTGCAATGTCCGCTTGCGTGTCGCGACTAGAATAAGAACGTGGGGGTAACTCTTTTATTTTGGAATACTTGGCGACAACTCGTTTAGAATCAGAACCCCTTGCCGGGATCCGAATCAAAACCGTATCTCGATTCGAAACTAACTCCTTTAGAAGCCGAATTTTAAGATCAAAGACCGGAAGGGGGAGGGGGGTCCCCCCCCCTGCCACCCCGGGATCGGAATTCGCCCCGCAAATCGCCGCTCATCCACCGCTTCTCTACGCCATCACGTACCGCTCCCGCTTCCCCGATTCCGAAGACGAGCCCCAACGCCAGGCCGCGCTGCTCCGCACCGCCGCCCGTTGGGCCGCAATTGCTGCACCCGACGGCCCCGACGCTCCCGGCCGCCCTGATTTCGTCCAGCTCCGCGAAAAGGACCTCGAGGCCGGGGCCCTCGCCGCACTCGCCCGCAACCTCCTGCACACCCTCAACACCGGCCAGCCCGCCCCCAAACTTCTGATCAACTCTCGCGCCGACGTCGCCATCGCCGTCGCTGCCGCGGGAGTCCACCTCACCTCAGCCCCCGGCGAACTTACGCCCAGCCAGGTCCGCCGCCTCTACGCGGCCGCCGGCCTGCCCGGACCTATCATCAGCGTCTCCTGCCACACCCTCGCCGAGGTCGCCCGCGCCGCATCGCCGGAAGCAGGCGCTGCCGCAACCCTCATCCTCTTCGGCCCGGTCTTCGAGAAAGTCGTCTCGGACATACCAGGTGAGCACACCGCCGCCGGCAGCGGTCTGGAGCTGCTACGCTCCGCCTGTGCCGCCGCCACGCCCACCCCGGTCCTTGCCCTCGGTGGCATCACCCAGACGAACACCCCCGCCTGCCTCGCCGCGGGAGCCGCCGGCATCGCTGCCATCCGCCTGTTTGCGCGGGTGTAAGCTTCCGCCACACGAAAGTTGGAGTGTCTATGTCGAAGCTTTGGGTTCTATGTCTTCTGCTGACAGCATCCGTCCCATTACACGCCGCGAAGGACACTCCCTTCCAGACGGTAGACTGGCCGGATTCGGGGTCCCCCGTCCTACGGTTCACCTTCGCCAAATTCAAGCTCCTCATGGGTGGCGTAGGTAAAGAGCACACCTACGCCGTTGACTCGACCGCCCAGAATCTTTCGGACAAGAAGCTCCCCGGCGTGAATATGTCGCTGTATGTCTTTGACAAGGACCACGCCCGCATTGGTGACGGAACGATCAGCCTGAGCGACGTGGGGCCAGGCGAGACGGTAAAGTTCGAGCTAACGCTATACGTCTCGGGTATCCCTGCCTCGATCTCGGTGGCACCGAACGCTCCACGCACGCTGTCGATCACCGTCAACTCGGTCCCGCAAGGCGCGTCGTTCACGCTGGACGGAAAACAAACCGGGACGACGCCCAGGGTCATCGACGTGACCGTTGGTCAGCATATGCTGGAGTTCAGCAAAGAGGGCTACAACACGGGACAATATCCGTTCGCAATGGGGCCGCGCGACGCCAGCGGAGGCAGCGTCAGCTACGAGTTGGGAACTTCGGCCCACGATACGATTGAGTTGCGGGATGGGTCCGTGCTTACCGGGGATCTGGTCTCCATCAACGGGACTGAAGTGCAGATACGCGTCGGTGGAAATACCCAGACTTACGACCGGAACCAGATCAAGAGGATATCGCTAACTCAGCGCGAACGGGCAACCCAATAACGGGAAGGATTCGACCGTCACGAAACAACGCAAGACGCGCCATTTCCGAGATCTCCTCCCTTCGCTAACGCGCCTGTGTAACCCGAATATAATGGAGCAGGTCCGATGAGAATCACTCCCCTCCAACTCGAAAAAGAGCCTTTCCTGTTCGACGAAGCCATCCCTGCCGGCGCGCTGGAATACGCTCCCGACATCACCCAGGTCGGCCCGCTGCCCGTCACCGGCCGCGCCGACCTGATCGTCGAACATCGCGGCCACCGCGAGGAAGTCCCAGACATCCGCCTGCGCGCCGCCTACCACGGCGACTTCGAAATGCTCTGCGCCCGCTGCGTAGAGCCGGTACGCACGCCCCTCAGCGGCAGCTTCGACCTCATCTTTCGCCCCCAGGCCGTTGACGCAGACCCCGGCGAGCGATCCATCACCCTCGACGAGACCGAAATCGGCTATTATGAAGAGAGCGGTCTTTCCCTTGAGGATGTCGTGCGCGAACAGGTGCTTCTCTCCCTGCCCCCCCGCACGCTTTGCAAAGAAGACTGCAAGGGACTTTGCCCGCGCTGTGGCCAGAACCTGAACCAGCAAACCTGCAACTGCAGCCCAACCTCCGGCACAAACCTGAAGTTGGGTGCGCTCGTGGGCCTGGCCGGCACAGTCAAGTCCAGCTAGACCAGAGATTTTCGGCCAATTCTCCCGAGCGCGCTGCGCCCTTCGAATCCGGCCATTTTGAAAGGAATCCGCAATGCCAAATCCGAAACGCCGCCATTCCAAGCAGCGCACCTCCAAGCGCCGCAGCCACGACTTCCTCACCCCGGTCAGCACCTCCGAGTGCCCCAACTGCCACGAGCGCAAGCTGCCCCACCAGGTCTGCCGCAAGTGCGGCCAGTACAAGGGTCGCGAAGTCATCGCCGTAAAGGAAGCCAGCTAGCTCTGGCGGCAGCCACCTTGTACACTTGCCAAGGTTGCTGAACGCCTGAGATTGCTCGCATGCCGATCGACATCGTTGTAGACGGAATGGGCTCCGACCGAGCCCCCGAATCCGAAGTTCGCGGCGCCATCCTCGCCTGCCGCTACCTGAACGTTCGCGTTCACCTCGTTGGCCCGGAGGAAATCCTTCGTCCCGCGCTCGATCGCGCTCTGCGAACGCCGCGCTGGCCCGGAGCTTCCAAGCCCGCGATCAAGATCGTCAACGCGTCGGAATGGATCAGCATGGACGACAAGGCTGCTCAAGCCGTCCGTGCCAAACGCGACTCCTCCATGCGCGTTGGCCTGCGCATGGTCCGCGAAGGTTCCGCCGCCGGCTTCTTCACCGCCGGCAACACTGGCGCCGCAATGGCGACCGCCAAGATGGTGCTCGGCATGCTGGCCGGAGTCCACCGTCCTGGTCTCGCGACCATCCTGCCAACCGCGACTGGCAGTCCTTCGCTGCTGCTGGACGTAGGCGCCAACGTCGACTGCGACCCCGACAACCTCGTCCAGTTCGCCGTCATGGGACACATGTACGCTCGAAACGTGCTGCGGATTCAAAGCCCCCGCGTCGGCCTGCTCTCCATCGGCGAAGAGGACTCCAAGGGCAACCAACTCGTCCATGATACCTTCCCGCTGCTGCGCGCGCTCTCGCGGCTGAACTTCGTCGGCAACGTGGAAGGTCGCGACCTGTTTGACGGACAAGTTGACGTAGCTGTCTGCGACGGCTTTGTCGGAAACGTAGCTATCAAGACCTGCGAGGGCACGGCGAAGTTGGTGAGCGTGCTGCTGCGCGAGGCGCTCAAGTCCACCGTCACATCGCAAGTCGGTGCCTTGCTGTCGCGCCGCGCGTTCAACGACTTCAAGAAACGCCTGGATTACTCCGAGTACGGCGGCGCGCCGCTGCTGGGCGTACGCGGCGTCTGCATCGTCGGCCACGGGTCGTCGAACGAAAAGGCGATCATGAACGGCATCCGCGTTGCCGCCGAATTCGCCCAGGCTGAGGTCAATTCCGGCATCGAAGCTGCCCTCCGCGTCACCTAACTCTATGGCGCGCAGCGCTTTCTTTGCTTTCCACCCGCGCCGCTCGATGCCTGCATCTAACCGCCGGTAGGTTCGTCTGCCTCAGGAGACCGTCCCATGGTTGCCCCACAGAAGCTTATACCCATACCGCCGACGCTCGCTGCGTTCCCCCAACCGGCGCTGGAAGATGCTGACGCGTTGCCGCAACCGGCTCCCTGCTGGGGCGACGCGATCTTCGCCGCCCCGATCGACGACGACGAGGACATCGAGGAAGACGATGACGAACCCGACGACGAAGAAGAGGACGACGAGGACGACTACGAAGAGGATGACGATCCTGAAGACGTCGACGATGGCATCATCATCGAAGAGGATGACGAGGAAGAAGAGGACGATGATGAGGATGAAGACGACGAGGAGGATGCAGACGACGAGGACGACGGAACTGACTCGTTCGAGAAGCTGAGGACAGTTAGTAACCCGCCTCAGTCACGACGTTCTCCAACGGTTCGCCGGCGATGAAGCGTCGCACCTGGGCCGCGCCAAAGCGAAACGCCCGGTGGATGAACTCCGGCGTCGAACCGCCGATATGCGGCGTGATCAGGCAGTTTGGCGCAGTCCAAAGCGGATGCCCCGGCGGCAGCGGTTCAGGATCGGTAACATCGACGGCAGCGCGAATCCTCCGTTGTTGAAGCGCCTCTACCAGGGCATCGGTGACGACGACCGGGCCGCGAGCCGCATTCACCAGCAGCGCTCCGTGCTTCATCAACGCGATCTCCGCCGCGCCGATCATCCCTCGGGTTGCGGCGGTAAGCGGAACGATCAGGATCACGATGTCCACCTGTGGGAGCAGGGCATGCAACTCGGAGACGGCCCGCACCGGAGGCGTTGCGCGCGCGTTACTGGCCACGCGCAGCACGGTGACGCCAAACGGCGTCAGCCGCTTCTCAATCGCCGCCCCGATCGATCCGTAGCCCACAATCAGCACGGTCTTGCCGGCAAGGTCTTCGGCCAGAACCTTGTACTGTCCGCGGGCCGCGCCCGCCTCGCCAAGGAAGTCGTCCGTAACCGTCGCAAAGCCCTTCCACAGCTGCTGGTTCTGTAGATCACGATAGAGCGGGATGCGCTTCATCGTGGCCATAATCGCGGCCATCACCCACTCCGACGCCGAGATGTCGTGGATGCCACGTCCGTCGCACAGGGTGACCTTTGCCGGCAGCCAGGGCAGGATCCAGTCCACACCCGCCATCAGCGACTGCGCGACTTTGACCCCGCGCAGCTGCTGAAACAAGGCCTGAGCATCTTTGCGATAAAAGGGAAGGATCCAGAAGTCGACGTCGACCGGAGACGCGACGTTTCTTGAAAGCCGCACGATTTCGGCTTCGGGCGGAAAGTCGCCCAGCAGTTCTGCAGCGAGGTTTTCGTCGACCCCAACACGCACCATCTCATGAGTTTGCTCCCTCGACCCGTGCTTGTTCAAACTGGGCCGGGTCCTTGCGGAAGCCGGCTGCGTGGGGCAATATGAGGGGATGCTTGCCGCAAGCGATAGTTCACACCACACATGATTTAAGGAGATGCAATGAAACGCAGGATTCTGCTGGTCGACGATGAAGTAGCCGTGCTGTTGACGCTGAAGGCTGTGCTCGAAATCAGTGGGTTCGATGTGGATACGGCGGCATCGGCGCGCGAGGGCAAGAGCAAGTTGCGCGCCGGCGAGTACCACATGATCATCACCGACATGCGGATGGAAAGCGAGGCCGCGGGAGCAGAGGTGATTACGGCAGCCCGGTCGGCGAGCTATCATCCCGCCGTGGCCCTGCTTACGGCTTATCCCCTGGCGGACGATGACTGGCAGGCACTGGGCGCGGACCGAATGCTGGTGAAGCCCATGCACACACGAATACTGCTGCAGCAGATTGAGAACCTACTGGCGTCCCATGAGGCAAAGCTGAAGATATGGGCCTCGCCAGCGCCCAGGATGACCGGTCCCGGTAAAGCGATCGCATCGACCGCGGCCAGGAAGTCCGCCAGAGCAAGATCCAAGACGGGCAAGCCCGTGGCGAGGAAATCCGCAGCGAAGCAAGCGGGGGGTAAATTAAGCAGGACGAAGCGAGCGGCGAAGGCGCGAAAGCGGTAGGGTTCGAGCGCCTTCAGCGGGGCGAGTGCGACTTGACGTAGGTGCGCAGCGCCAGGTTGATGTCGAGCGCTTTGCGGACGCCATTGTCCAGCAAACGCAGCCAATCGCTTCCTGGCTCCTTCAACTCCATGGTTCCAAGCAGATAACTGGTCTGGACGATCACCTCAAGAGCATTGGACAGGTCATGGGCAAGTTTGCGGATCTCCAGCGCGAGATTCTCGGGAATCTCCTCCGCCTCGGCCACCGTGTGAGCGATTTTCTCGATTGGTTTGCTCATATCGCGAGTGCAGAATCTCCAGCTTGATATCGGTCGTCGGCCGTTTCAGTGTAAGGCAAGCGGCGTGCAATTGACAGAGGGCACCGTCTTTGTAAGACTAGTGACTCACTACTGTCGTGTCCAGCCATTCGGCTTGCGACGTGCCAGGAGTGCCGAAGTGGCGGAATTGGCAGACGCGCATGGTTCAGGTCCATGTACTCGCAAGGGTGTGGGGGTTCGAGTCCCTTCTTCGGCACCAGACATTTTGCTAAACCACCTGAAATCGACTAAATACATGAAGCTAATGGGCTTAGTTGATTTCAGGTTTTTCCCTACAGTCCCTAAAACCCCGCCAATATCGACCCGTCCTCAAATTTTTCTTACAATCTGGGGGTTTGTCTTACAAAGCTTTTCCGGGCACCAGTGGGTGATTCCGGAGCCAGAAAAAGCCGCCCTATTCAGGCGGCTGTTGTGGCCACCTACAATGCCCAGGTCTCGGATTTGGCAGAAGGCCTCAGGAACGCGAGGGTAGGAACCGTCGATAAGTTTCAGGGGCAGCAAGCGCCGGTAGTCATTTACTCGATGGCGTCTTCATCGCCGGAAGACGCCCCTCGCGGTATGGAATTCCTGTACAGTTTGAATCGACTAAACGTCGCCACCTCGCGTGCACAGGCGATAGTAATCGTGGTGGCTAGTCCGCGACTCTTGGAGCCTGAGTGCCGCACGCCACGTCAGATGCAGCTGGCAAACGCTCTCTGCCGGTATTACGAACTCGCCGGGGTCCAAAATGATCAGGCCTAGCGGGAAACGCGACCCGCCGCCTGAACGAATCCGAAGGAGCAGTTTGTGTCACCGATTCACCCTGATTGAAGGAGTTACGCTAACAGTCATCGAGGCGTTATGAATGCAAAGGACGTGAGTACGGACGATAACGTGATCGGACAACTCCACCTGACCAGCAGGTTTACGAGCGCGATCGAGTACGCGCGTATCCTCCACATCGAACGACGCAAGGGTACCGATGTTCCATACATGGCGCATCTTCTCGGGGTAGCCTCCCTGGTCATGGGTGAGGCGGGTCACGCCGGGTTCCCTGTCACCGAAGACATGGTGATCGCTGCCCTTCTTCATGACGCAGCCGAAGATCACGGGGGAGAGCTGCGACTCCGGGACATCGAGCACAATTTCGGCTCAAATGTGGCCCGAATGGTCGAGGGACTGTCAGACAGCCTCATTGCCGACTCCAACGACAAACAATCCTGGCCGGAGCGCAAACAAGACTATATCCAAAAGCTTCGCCAAGAATCTGGGGAAGTCCGGCTCATCTCGGCTGCCGACAAGCTATACAACGCACGAACAATCCTCGAAGACTACCGGGAGATGGGACCACGGGTTTGGGACCGATTCAAGCGTGGCCGGGAGGCTCAAATCTTCAATTTCAATGAACTCTTGAAGGTGTACAAGTTGCATGGAACGAGTCGGATTATTGAAGAATTGCAGCGAGTCGTCGCCGAACTCCGCCAGATATCGGAAAATGAGGCGCATTGAAAATGCCGGACCAACGGTACTGCTTGGCAATCAGATTCAGAAGGGCAGGCACGACAGATGGGCTCAAGAACTGATCTGAAACCGGGATACACGAATGCACGAACGGCGCTAAAGCTCGTGGCAGATTTCTCCAATCAGTGGAAGCTCCTTGAAAAGACTTACGGATACAAATCTGCCCGAATTAAAGTTCCATACAAGGACGGAGCGGACTTCTGGGTTCATTTGAACCTTATCGCCCAGCCGGGTACAACCCGCCCCGAGGCATCAACCCCGCCGGATGTCTCGATGGAGGAGGATGACGGGCCTTATCACTTCGAAATCAAGAACAAGAAGCTCACGATCGTCATGCCTCTCAATCGGCCTGAACTCTGGAGAACTGTTAACGGAAAGACAACCCCACTCCTTTTCATTGACCGCTCTACAAATAGCTGTCCTCTGTGTGGCTGGAGAGATGGAATCTGGCTCGATCTGCGCGTTTGGATCACGAGCGAGGCGGATCGACCTCCTACCATTCCTCAGTATGAGAGCTCTGAAAAAGGCACAGTCTCCGGCGGGCAATTCGAGTCAAACCGTCGACGGCACTAAGAAAGGGGGCCCTCATGGAACCCGATGGTCTTGTCAGAAGACAGTCGTTGAGGTGCTTGAGGCACACCGGGATAGAGGTCGTGGGAACTCGCCCGAGCGGCAAAAATCCGGGACCAAGGTCCGCAACCTGTAGATTTCAGACCGTCTGGTGTCGCTTGCGATCTGTATTGAAAACAAGTCGGTTACCATTGCCACATAAATAGGCCTTTCGGACCGACCACCGACCCTGCCGTTCGCATGCCAATTGCCAATATCCTGGACATGGCAATACCGGCTCCGGTCTCAATCTGCGCCAAGCCCTGTCATCACCACCTGACGTACGTCTTCTGATTCGCCCGTCACTCGGGTGGTGATCCGCTGCGCCGCAGCCCAACAGAGTCCCGGTCGCGCCAGGGATCGAACGACCATCGACGTTCTTCCAGTTACCTGTCCAACCCGCTGGCTCCTGTCTCCAGTTGTATCGCACGTGGAAACAGGATGTTGTTTTCTAAGTAAATATGCTGGTGAAGGTCCTGCTCAAACTCTCTCAGCCCGTTATAGAACGCGCAATACGTGGGGCAAGCGCCTACAGGCGTGGTGAAATGATGGCTGAGATCGCGAATCTCGGTCATGAGAGTACTGGCTGAATCGTGTTCGGCGGTCATCATAGCGATCGGGTTGGCGACTGCACCAAAGCATCCATGCGGCATCGCGCCGCCATTCAATGAAGCACGCTCCAGTTTGACTACATAGGGAAACAGAATGACCTCTTCCTTCGCCAGATGTTGGCTCAGTTCCTCGCCCAATTGTGCAAGTTTCGTCTGAATCAGCACCAGTTCGGCCTGCGTGTCCCCGTGGCGGCGAACCACTTTCTGGGACAGAACAGCCAACCGGGGTAGCTCACTCTTCACGTACGCGTGATGGGCGGTGAGAATGTGCTCACTCAGCTCCTCCAACGATGCATGCAACCAGTCCTCAGTAGTTGGAACTGATCCTTTCGTTGCAGCCTCCAGGGCGGCAACCACCGCAGCCACTTCAAGGTTGCTGGCAGCGCACGCCTCGGCGAGCGGCTTTCGCCCACCGCAGCAGTAGTCGATTCCATAGTGCTCGAATACCCGGATTGACGTTGGTTGTTCCAATGCAATCTCGCGAACTGTCTGTGTGATGGCTGTCATGAGGTTCTCCTCGTAATCAGCCTAGGGGCCGCAGCTCTGCGTCGCAGCGACTTTGGTCACTCGCACAATGAAAGGTTAAACTTGGACCTCAAGTGGTACCCCGCCCCTTCTCTGCCGGAGTCAACCTCACAACACCCTGCACTGCTAGACTTTCCCCAATGAGCACTGAACGCATGAATCTGACCGCTGTCTTGGACAAGACCCCGCTGCTGTCAAACCTTACCTCAGCAGAAATGCAACTGCTCGCCGCCCGCACCGTGCGCAAGCTGTTCCACGCCGGTGAGCTACTCTTTTCTGAGGGGGAGCCCTGCCACGGCCTGCACATCATCGCGCGAGGCAAGGTTCGCATCTTCAAGACCTCACTGGGTGGCCGCGAACAAGTATTGGCGATAAACAATCCAGGTGAGTCTGTCGCTGAGCTGCCTGTTTTTGATGGCGGGCCATACCCCGCCTCCGCAGTAGCTATTGATGATGTTGAGATTGCCTTTATCTCGCGGCGTGATTTTCGCGCCTACTGCATGGAACATCCTGAAGTTGCCCTTAAGGTGCTGGCAGTGGTGGGCGCTCGGCTGAGGCGACTGGTCGGCATCATCGAGGAGCTATCGTTCACCACCGTCCGCCAGCGGCTTATCTCGGCCTTGCTGCGACTCGCGGAGAAGGAAGGCAAACAAACCGAGCGCGGCATCGAATTTCAGTTGCCCGGCAGCCATCAGGAGTTGGCAAATGAACTGGGTACGGTGCGCGAACTGATCTCGCGCAACCTGATGCGACTGCAAGCTGAAGGGCTGCTGGATGTGGATGCCCGCCAGATTGTAGTGAAGGATATAAAAGGTCTAAGTGCGCTTCTGACCCCAATGCCTTAACCGGAAGGTTTTAGTGGCCATATTCGTCCGCATGGGGCACGAGACGCATATACACATCGCGCGAAATATTGGTCTGCCAATGGCCAGTGGCGCGGGCCACCCCGATTAGGCCGCAGAAGATAAGCACCAGCATCGCCGCGACCAAGCGTGGCCGCAGCGTGCGATTGCGCCAGCGAGCGGCAGACGCGCCTGCCTCAGGAATTTCGAGACCTTTGGGCCTGCGCGGAGGGAGGGAGAACTGCAACGCGTTCTCTGCCGGGCAGACTGCGACACACTCCATGCAGCTTGTGCACTCCACGGATCGAATCTGTAGCAACCGATCCACCGGAAGGCTGGATGGGCAAGCCTTATTGCATTTGCCGCATTTAACGCAGGACCCCTCATCGCGGCGAATCCTCGCCGGACTCAAAATGGAGACAATGCCCATCAACGCGCCATATGGGCAGAGAAACCGGCACCAGAAGTTCTGGATGAAGACTGAGAGCAAAAGCAGCATCGCAACCACCGCCATCCCAGCAAGACCCATGTGGCGGAAGAAGTTGAGCATCTTGACGTCCGCAATGATCCCAAAAGGGGTGATCAGGAAGTCGTTCAGAGCCTCTGCCGACATGCTGACTACGATGAAGAGGAAGAATGCCATCAGAAGATACTTCAGGCTACGCAGAGGGACATCAAGCCAGTAGGGCATGGTGAAGTTGCGGCGCAAGAATTTGCGACCGAGCTTCCACAGATACTCCGAAATCGTGCCCACAGGGCAGAGCCATGAGCAGAACGTCTTTTTCAGCAATAGGCTCGATAGCAGAAATATGACGGCAAGCACCATCGCCGCCGGATGAATTGCTGGGACATGATGGGTCCCAATAAAGAACTTCAGATTCATGAGACCTGCGATGGGAAGCCAGCCATCCACCCCGGCTGGCCGCTCAACATAGCGAGTCTGCCCTTGGCTCTCAAAGTACCTAGTCCACATCAGGAACTCAATGGCAAGCCATGCGTTCAGTCCAAGAAACGCAAACTGCACCGTGTGGCGCACCTGCTGGGAACGGTCCCGCATCAACCTCCGCACGAGTGGCTTCTTCTGCTTTGTCGGAAGTTTTTCGGAAGTGATCGCTGCGACGGGAGACGGGGTTCTGGTAGACATGGCATCCTTCCACTGTCCACGATAGCTAAAAGAGGACAGCACCAGTAGGACTTAAGTCACTACGGGCGGAAAGCGAGCGCCAAAGAAGCAGCCAGTCGAAGCAGCAGTACCAAAGGCCTGGTAGCGAGTCGGCAATTCGTGCGCAGCACTCGGAATCCTGTGCCGGGGAGGGCCGGTCCGTTACCAGAACTTGCGTGAGCATATGTATCGTGTAACGATATTAACATGAGTGCTCGATCGGAGGTATCCACTTCACGGCTGCTACTGAGGACTCTGGCTGAGTTTCGTTATGAACTGCGTAAGTTTCTGCACTTCAGTGAACGGGCTGCGGTAGACGCGGGATTGCAACCGCAACAGCACCAGCTTCTGTTACAAGTGGTCGGCGCTCCCGAGGGTCAGGCTATGACAATCGCGTTCGCCGCAGAACGACTTTGCCTACGGCATCACAGCGTTGTCGAGTTGGTCAACAGGTCGGAACGCGAAGGACTGCTGGTGCGAACCGTAGACACTGTTGACAGGCGGCGGGCGATTCTAGAAGTGACGCGAAAGGGCGAGCTGGTCCTGGATAGGTTGGCAGGAGATCATGCACGAGAGCTGGAAGAGATGGCACCCCGCCTAGCGAAGGCGATGAAGCGCATCGGGATGTCCGCGCAAGGTTCTGCTGGCTCGAAGGCTCGATGAGATCACAACCATCCGCACTGCGTGACTTTACGGTGAACCGCAGAGTATGGCTGCTTAGTGGGGTGGCGCTCTTTATTGGCATAGGTGCGGCAGCTTTGGCGGTCCTGCTCCTGCGGGCGATTGCGCTCATGACAAACCTGTTTTACTACCATCGGCTGAGCCTGGCGATGGTTGGACCTGCCGGGTCGCCTCTTTCTCCATGGATCATGCCTCTGGTGCCCATTGTGGGCGGGTTGCTGGTGGGGCTCATAGCGCACTTTGGATCGGACAAGATTCGTGGTCACGGAATTCCAGAGGCAATTGAGGCGATACTGCTCCGAGGTGCGCGTATAGACCCTCTGGTCGCGATATTAAAGCCTCTTTCGGCTGCGATCGCGATTGGCTCAGGTGGTCCGTTTGGTGCAGAAGGGCCGATCATTATGACCGGCGGAGCATTCGGTTCGCTGGTCGCACAATGGCTTAAGCTAACCGATGCAGAACGGACTACGCTGCTTGTAGCAGGCGCGGCTGCTGGCATGTCGGCAACATTTGCGGCTCCGATGGCTGCGATCCTGCTCGCCGTTGAGCTGCTGCTCTTCGAGTGGAGGCCGCGCTCGCTGATACCAGTGGCGGTGGCGAGCAGCATGGCAGGTGCGTTGCGCATCAGTTGGCTTGGAGCTGGTCCGCTCTTCCCCGTGCAAATGCAGTCGGCGATTCACTTGTGGCACGTGATGCTTGTTGCAGGCCCGTTGGGGATACTGGTCGGCTTCGCGGCGGCAGGGCTCAGCCGCTTGATGTATGGGTTTGAGGACGCATTTGAACACTTTTGCGGTCGGTTGCGAGTGCACTGGATGTGGTGGCCAGCGATCGGCGGTATCGGCATCGGGGCGGGTGGCTTCTTTTTCCCGCGAGGGCTTGGTGTGGGGTATGACAATATCGCAGAGTTGCTACGAGGGAATGCGCCGTGGGGACTCCTGCTAGGACTGCTCATAGCCAAGTCGCTCATGTGGGCCTTTTCGCTGAGTTCAGGAACGTCGGGCGGTGTACTGGCACCATTGCTGATGATCGGCGCGGCTATCGGAGAAACAGTTGCCCGGCTGGCGCACATGCAAGGTGAAACGCAGGCATTGTGGGCATTGATGGGGATGGGGGCAATGCTATCCGGCTCGCTGGGCGTACCCCTGACGGCGATTCTGTTCTCGCTTGAATTGACTCACGCCTTGCCTGCCTTACTGCCGCTGGCGCTTACGTGCATGGCATCCTATCTCGTGACGTCGCTGGTCATGCCGAGGTCGATTCTAACGGAAAAGCTCAGCCGTCGTGGATATCACCTATCGCGAGAGTATGGTGTCGACCCGCTGGAAACGGTAAGCGTAGCGGAAGTGATGACCGAGCTGCCGGTGTCCATCGAAGCAGTAGCGACGAGTGCCGGGCTTGTGGGCCTACCTGAGGTTTATGCATACGCGGATGAGACCTGCCGTGCGGTCGCTGAGGAGATGGCAACCACCAGGGTAACCAACATGCCTGTGATCGATCGCGAAACCGGACGCATTCGCGGAAGCATCAGTGCACAGGAATTGCTGACTGGCCGGAGGCGGGCGGTTGTGCGGGAGTCTGAGCGTAACAGCACCTTTCAGCGTGACCCACGGAAGAAGTCGTAAGTACGTCGAAGGCACGCTCAAGTTATTGCGAAGGAGCCTTCATTTGAACGAGCAGCATGCGAACCGCTGTCTTGGCGGAGATGCCGTGAGGCAGCATCGGGGGCATATAGACAAAGGAGCCAGGCTGGGCGTTGGCCTTGTCGTCTCCCAGCTGAACCTCGGCCTCGCCTTCGATGAAATAGAGAATAGCTGCAGTCGGCGCAGAATGCCCTGACAGAGCCTCGCCAGCCGAGAAGCCAAACAGCGTGATGATTACGTGCTCATCCTTCTTCAGTACCCGGCTCAGAATCCCTTTTTCAGGGAGCGTAAACTCTGTCTGCAGATTTGCTAAGAATGTGTAGTCCATATGCCTCCTCTTTCATGTTTGGCCTGTTGGTTGCGCGTTTTCCGTGGCAGCTTCGATTGAAGTGCTTTCATTTGGGCGTCAGGTATATGCAGCTGTGTTATTTTGGGACTCTCGATTTCTCCAAAGCGGATAAGGTATTCCAGCAAGCCGATTGATGGCGAAAGCCTGCGCGGTGAGCAGGATCACTGCGATCTCGATGATGACAAGTTCCCTGGGCTGAGAGATTATGCCGAGCGAAACAATTAGGGTTGTCGCCCCTGCGGGCGGATGGCTTACCCGGAATAGAGCCATGAACGCACCCGTAGCTGAGAGCGAGAGCGCGGCAGCCAGGACTCTGGCAGCATGAACACCGGGATGCAGGCCGAAAGGCGGGCTTGAGGCGACTGTTAGCTCGAAGGCAGCATACCCAAAGATGAGTCCTATAGCGTGCCCCAGTATGGTGTTGCGGGGGCTGGAGGCTTCCGCCATTGGGGAAAAGAAGAAGAGATACGCAGTTGGGCCGAGCGATGGAAAGACAAACGGACTCCCCGTAAGAAGAGCCAGCAGCGCAAGCAGCCCGATGGTAATGAAGCCGTTGACGCAGACATAGATTGCCCACACCAGACGTGGAGGAAAGTGCTCCAGGAGCCACTGCAATCGCATGTGTGCGAGCAGCACGCCAACGTGCTCAAAGCCTCTGTGTTCGACAGTTGCCTGGTTCGGCTCATCTCGCGTATCTAGTTCATTTGGGGAGGTCATTAGATATTGGGGAGCAGATCGAAGTATTCATCGTCTTCATTCTTGCCGCCTTCACCGAGGCCGATCGTCTTCTCCGACTCGATGAATTCGATCCGCTCAATCCACTTGACCATCTTGTAGCCAAGCTGATTTTCGACACGCAGCCGTAGTGGGGCTCCATAGACCTCGGTGAGAGGCTTTCCATTCATCTCCGAAGCCAGCAGGCATTGGGCCTTGAGAACATTCTCGATACTTTGCGTGTCATAGTAGGCACCGCCATAAAGGGAGCCGCCAAAGGAGAAGAATGCGACAACTTTGGCCTGGGGCTTCGGGCGGACCAGATCGACGAGAGACTTCATGGGAAGCCCGCCCCACTTGGCAATGCCGGTCCAGCCCTGGATGCAGTGGTGCATGGTGATCTCCTCGGTCTTTGCCAGTCTCTCCATATCCGCGAGCGAAAGCTCGACCGGGTTATCGACGAGGCCGCCCACCTTCAGCTTGTAGCTCTGGAACCCGTCTCTGGCCATCTGCTTCCAATCTTCCCGTTCGGGGATCTTGCCGTTCGGCCAGAAGCGCGGAGAGATGTCGGCCTCGGTGTAGTGCTCACTCGGCGAAAGGCGATTGAGCGTGGTTAGCATCAAGGGGTAGCTGATGAACTTCTGCATGTGCTGCAGGCCGCGCGGGTAGATCCAGGAAACGTAATGCGCCACAATCCATGTGAGGACCACGACGCCAATGCCGACGAAGCCCAGAAACATTCCGATGTGGTTCTGGTCGTCGGTTCCCATCACGATGTGGTTCATGTTGCGGACGAAGCCGGTCATAGCGATCAAGGTGACATGGACCACGATGAAGGCGAAGAAGCTGAGCATGGTTAAAAAGTGAATGGAACGCGCCGACTGCCTGCCGCCAAATAGCTTCGGGTACCAGTGGAAGCGATTCACAGCAGCGGGCGACATGGCAATGCCGGTCAGGATGGCCAGCGGGCCGAAGACAAAGACAACAGAGAAATAGGCGATCTGCTGCAGCGCGTTGTAGCCGTAATACCCGTTGAGCTCCGTCGGCAGGTGAAACGTCGCATAGTGCACCCACGTATTCCAGGCTTGCAACAGCACGAGGGTGGACTGGGGAACGAGCCGTCGCCACTGCTCCGTATCGAAGAGCATGATGACGAAGAAGATACCCGTGATGATGAACCCGTAGACGTTGAGAAAGTGCCAGGAACGGGCGGTGCCTATGGTATGCCGGTAGCCCGGAGTGGCAACCATGGGCGAGATATAGCGAGCATCGTCCTTTGCGGTCCAGAGACGGTCCGTCGGGACCTGGATTGGGGTCAAGCGAATCCACTCGCTGCCGGGAGTGCAATGATTGTTGAAGTAGAGGCGAGGATGATCGACCAAAATGGACAGACCGCTCCGGATCAGCATCGTGACAAAGAGGAAGTTGAAGAAGTGACAGTAGCGCACCCACAGCGGGAAGCCATGGGGGCCGACAAAGTTGTTTGGATAGACCTGAGGGACAGGCGGAATATGGGGAAGTCCAACCAAGAGGACTTCTAGCCATGCCGCAAGCACGGGGAGAAGCACCAGCAGGGCGGCGGCAATCAGAATGGAGGGGCGAATCCAGATGCGAAAGCGGCGATCAGCGGGATAATGAACGGCGGCGTGTGCCGCATCGAACGAGATCATTGCTTGTCTCCTGGAGGACCCTTCATGTTTCTGAGAGTCCGGGTTGCCCTACTGCCTTCTCCTCGGGCGACAAGATCAGGAGCCGTAGCCCCTGTGCTGGAGGGATTGCAGCTTCTCGTCACTGGGCCATGAGATTGTGAGCAGGAACGCCGAGTGTTCGCGGGCTTCGACATCATGCCTTATCCCCGGTGCGAGCGTGAGAATCTGGCCAGCACGCAAGTCATGTGACCGCTCCGTGAGGTGGATGCACAGCGTGCCTTCCAGGGCATGCATAGAAACTGTCCCATCCGCATGATGGTCCTTCATCCTTGCCCCGGTCTCCATTGCAATCAGGACCAACCGAAGATCGTCGGACTTGAATAGGAGCTTGGAGTACAGGCCTGATTGCCATGGCTTATGCGGTGTAAATCCGGCGAGTTCGCTGGCCAGGTCAAGAGATGAAACTTCGGGAAGAGTATCGAGGCAGGAATTGTCATCTGTCATTTGGAGCGCTCCTTTGTCAAAGGCGGCAGTGGGATCGTCGTCGACCTTCGTGCCAACCGTCACAAATAGCCGCTGGCATGCGATGCCGCTCGATCTGGTATATCGCAACACGATATAACTATAATCCTACGCCACAGCGGGTTGGCGTGCGCTGTCCTCTGCAAATACCGAATCGCCGAGCAGGAGAGTGAGTGTGAGGTTAACTGCAAACAAGAGAACGCCACTTAGCTCCAGCATCCCGGAGATCGGCAATACCTTCCAAGCAAACGGGAACAAGTGCTCGTAGGCCAGAGGCTCGGAGGAGACACGCAGTAAGCATCCTGTCTGCAATAGCAACAGGCTTAGGAACATCAGTCGCTTGCTGAAGATAGCTCGGACCCCTGCAAAGTGGGGGAGTATGCGTGGTCCGATAGAGAACACCATGGTCGCCGCGAAGCCGACCGTGAGAGCATGGCGGGATGCTCCCCAGATGCCGCCATGGCGATCCGCAAAGGCCGCCCAGATACTCATGCATCCTGCTATGACGAGCCACGCATAAGCAGTTCGAACAAAGGAAGGGAAGCTGGGATGGATGCCTTGGACCTTGGCGTGTCCCTGCGGCTGTTGGGCTAGATGCAGCGCCAATCCGATCACGATGGCGCTGCATGCCAGTAGGATCGTCGCCGCACCAGTCCAACCGGTGACTCCACAGAGTACGCCAAGCAGGTTGAGGGCCAGCGCCAGCCGCAGTTTGGCAGTATCTGGCTTGGGAATCGCCAGAAATGCGGGCAGCCAACGTGCCGAGAAGCCCCATACAACCGGTACAATGAAGCCCCAGCCCATCAGGACAAGGTACCTCTGATCGAGTGCGTGAGGAAACGAGAGTCGCGTTCCCTGGAGTGACAGCCGCAGGCACTCCACGAAGTTGAAGATGACAGCGGCGGTAAGTCCCGCCGTGCCCAATAGCACGGAAACCATCCAGGGTTCCATGCTTGGCTTCGTATGATTAACTTGCGCCGACTCGGGTGGCTTGTGGTGGGAGGCGGCGGAGAGAAACAGAAGGACTGCAATCAACTCGAATCCTGCCGAAACCGGGAAGAGTGCTCTCCAGTGCCAGGCGTAGATGTTTGCCAGCCAACGCAGTGCAACACCCACGGTCCATAGGCTGAAACACGTCAGCGGGGTTCGAAGGGCGGACCGCTCGCGAGCGGGCTGCGAATAGAAGCCAATCCCAAGGATGAAGCTGCCAATCCAACCAAACATCTGGGCGTGGCCATGACCCTCCATCCATGCGGCGGGCAGGCTGGCCGACCCGTGGTGGGAGCTGATCGCCATCAGATTGGAAAAGCCCAGCAGGGTACCAGGTAGGGCCATGAAGAAGAGGCCGCTCAGAATCCAGGCGCGGAGCATCAGGCTCTTTTGGCGCTCGCGAGCCACAATGGCGTGTATGGAATCTTGTCGGGCGTTACCCATGAGCAGCCTCAACTACTAACCTTAGCTAGTGGCAATCGCACCCGCAGTAACTTTTGTCACTGCGAGGGCGCTAGTACTGCGGTTTTATAGAACCATGAATCGCCTTATCCTGCGATCGCACTTTCTGGCATGGAATGCTGAGATTCGACGACAATTGAAGGAAGGCTGAACCATGGCGATCCATATAGGCGCGAAACCAGACAGCGGATTCGACGATCCGATCGGCATGCTGAAAGACTGCCATCGCCGGATAGAGCACTTCCTCGACATCTTGTGCATGGTTGCTGAACGTGCGCACTCCCAGAGCCTTACTGGCGAAGAGCGGTCCGCCGTACAGGCTGCCCTTCAGTACTTTCATGTTGGGGGCGAGCGGCACACAGCAGATGAAGAAGAGTCTCTCTTTCCACGACTACGCGGCGAGCCCGCAACTGGCGGCCTCGAAAGTATCGATCGCCTCGAAGTCGACCATCACCGTGCCGCAGGCCTACACGAGTCTGTGGATTGGATCTATACGGCATGGATTTCGGCTGGCACGCTGGAGCCTGACATGCAGCAGCGGCTATTGTCCCAGACGCGGCAGTTGAAGCAACTCTATGCGGAGCATATCCAGGTAGAGGAGAGAATTGTGTTTCCGCACGCCTTGCAAATGCTGGATAGACGAACCATCGCTGCGATCGGACAGGAATTCCGGAACAGGCGAGGCTGAACCCGCGTCGCAGTGGATGTGAGCCCAATTCGCCACTTGCCGGACTCGGCTGATGCCACCGAGAGATTCGCTATTCAACCCTGAGTGGGTCGAGCACCTGACGTGCGTGGAGACAGACGGTATGTTTGCTTCAAAACCTACGCCGCCGGAATGAGGCCGGGGACGTGATTGTCCTATGCGACAGTGCCACAGCGATGTCGCTGCCCGGCGCGGCCTTCGACCGAGCCGTGTCCTTCGCCGTGCTGCATCGTGTTCCATCGCTGGCGCTGCAGGACCTATTGTTGGCGGAGGTCGCGCGGGTCCTGCGTCCAGGCGGTATCTTTGGACGCACGGATAGCTGCTAAGTCGTGTGTTTGGCCCTAATAGATGTTGATCTGACTGACTGGCAGGTAACTTCGGTCCAGAGGGACCGGGCCTAGGGCAGCGTCGATTCTGATGCGGAGGAGATCATGTGTGATCGAGGTCACGGGGTATCAGTGCCCCTACAGCGGTAGGATGGCGTCGGCAGCCATCTGCCAATCTTAAGAGGCCCAAATTCTGAGCTGAGGATCTGGCGATCAGAGGATTGGGGACGTCAAGAATCCTCATGAGAATAACTCGGTTCAAACGTGGAGTGTTGCTGGCTGTGGTGGTGGTGTGCAGTGCGGGACACTTTGCAGCCGAGGAACCGGTTGAGATCATCGCGAGCCAGAGGACCGAGGTGCGGACGCCGTCAGGCGTCGCGGTGGTCCCACTCGATATTTCGCTCGATTGGTCGAAGCCGCAGCCAGGCGTTACGCGAGCAGTGATCCTGCTGCACGGCAAAGGTCGTGATGTGGATGGGTATTATCGCGGTCTGCTGCGAGCTGCACGCGAGGCTGGTAAAGGGGCGACGGGCAGCATTCTGATAGCACCACAGTTCTTGAATGAAGATGATGTAAAAGCGCATGCCCTACCGAAAGAGGTGGTGCGTTGGCGAACTGGAGCATGGGAGGCTGGTGGGCCTGCCGTGGGTCCGGCTGGGATCAGCGCATACGAGGTCCTGGACGAGTTTTTGCTGCGTTTGGCGGATCGGACGCTGTTTCCGGATCTTAAGGACATTGTGCTGGCAGGCCATTCGGGTGGGGGCCAGGCGGTGCAGCGATACGCCGTCGTGGGGAAGGCCGCAGCCGAGATCGCCACGAAGGGTATTCACTTGCGGTTCGTCATTGCGAACCCGTCTTCGTACCTGTATTTTAGTGACGACCGACCCGGCCCGCATAGCTTCGGATGCGGTGGGTGGGATCGATGGAGGTATGGGACACGCGGCGCTCCGGAGTATATGAAATTGACGAAAACGCGCGGCTGGGCTCAGATGGAGACCGATTACGCGAATGCGGACGTCATCTACCTGCTGGGCGACGAGGACACCGACCCAGCGCAGAAGGACCTTGATGTCTCTTGTGCGGGTGAGGCAGAGGGACCAACGAGGCTGGCCCGTGGCCGGGCCTATTTCGCGTATCTCAGAGCCCGCCATCCTGTCAGCTGGGGGCAGAGAATGTGGCTGGTGGAGGGCGTTGCCCATTCCGGCTCGAAGATGGTGGAAGCTCCCTGCGGCGTCAAGGCATTGTTCGCAACCGGGACGTGTAAAGATGAGTAGCTTATTCGACTGGGCGGACCGGATGAAGCATGCCTGTGGTGGTCGACTCAACCTTCCGGTCTTCGAATTGAGGTTGTCTTGAAGATATCCGCCCCGCGTTTTCCAGTTGCTTCTCTATGTGTCCTTGTTTGCTGTGCAGCAAGTCCTTCCTACTCTCAATCTGAGATCGGCGGCAACACATCGCCAGTGCTCAATGCAGCGAGGAATGAGATCGACCGTGACTTTGCCGTGTTGAAGGATCAGTCGGTCGCGGCCTACTATCTCAGCTATGAGATAGCCGACTCGAAGATCGATACGGTCTCTTCGAGCTTCGGGACCCTAGTCAGCAGCGATTCCAGCCACCATCGCAGTGCCCATGTTTCTGTTCGTGTCGGCGACTATGCGCTGGACAATACACATCCAGTCCGCAGCATAAAAGGAAAAATCGCTGCAGCCGTTGCAGGGAGCCCCTCGCAGGTCGCCGTTCCCTTCGATGATGACCCGCTTCCCATCCGCCTCGTGCTCTGGGAGGAGACGACCAAGTGTTACAAGGGTGCCGTGACGCAGCTGGCCGCAGCGCGTACTGACAATGGAATCCAGATCGAGCAGGAGGACAGGTCAGACGATTTCTCGCACGAGAAGCCCGAGCAGGCGGTCGAGCCCATTCCGTCGATGCCCTTCGACCGCAAGCAGTGGGAGGAGAGGACGCGCCGCTACACCGAGCCTTTTCATCGTTACGGCGACCTTTACGACGCCACGGCCACAATTACCGCCGATCAGGAAATTCGCTGGTTTGTCTCAAGCGACGGCGCGATGATCCAGACCTCGACAACCTACTATCGGCTAATGATTCAAGCGAGCTCCAAGGCCGCCGACGGGATGGTACTTCCGCGCTATGAGTCCTATGCGGCGCTCACGCCCGAAGGGCTTCCTGACGACGCGACCGTTCTGAAGGCCGTCGACAAAATGATCGCCGACCTGAAGGCCCTGCGCGAGGCTCCGGTCGTCGATCCCTACACCGGCCCGGCGATTCTCTCCGGTCGCGCCGCCGCAGTCTTTTTCCACGAGGTCTTCGGCCATCGCGTCGAAGGCCAACGCCAGAAGGGCGAGGACGAGGGCCAGACCTTCACGAAGATGATCGGCCAACCGGTTCTGCCCAACTTCCTCTCGGTAAAATTCGATCCGACGATAAAGCGCTACGGCGGCGTGGATCTAGTCGGCTCCTACACCTTCGACGACGAGGGCGTACGGGCGCGGCCCGTCGTCGCGGTCAAGGACGGCATTCTCAAGAGTTTTCTTATGAGCCGTGCGCCGATCGAGGGGTTTCCCAACTCGAACGGTCATGGTCGCGCACAGGCCGGAATGTCGCCCGAGGCACGTCAGTCGAACCTGATCATCGTGAACTCCAAGCCCGTAACCCGCGAGCAACTGAAGAAGCTGCTGATCGGTCAGATCAAGAAGCAGAATAAGCCCTTCGGCCTCCTCTTCGACGACATTCAGGGCGGCTTCACCCTCACTATGCGTGCACTCCCCAACGCCTTTGAGGTGCTTCCCATCATGGTCTATCGCATCTATGCCGATGGGCGAGAAGAGCTTGTTCGCGGAGTGAATCTGGTCGGAACACCTCTTGCAGCCTTCAGCGAAATCATTGCCGCCGATGACGAAAAGGCCGTATTCAACGGGGTCTGCGGAGCTGAGTCGGGCTGGGTTCCGGTCTCGGCCAGCGGCCCGGGCATCCTCATCTCGCAGATCGAGGTGCAGAAGAACACCAAGTCGCAGGAGCGTCCCGCCGATTCTGCCTGCGCCCCTGACGGCAAACACAGGAACTGCGCGATGACGAAGCCGCTGCTCGCCGTTGCACTCTGTGTCCTCGCTTCGTCCCCTGTTTACGCGCAAGCCGACGACATCGAAACCCGCGCTCTGCGCGATGAGATGCAGCGCTCGATGAAGTTGCTGCAGATCCAGTCGATGGACCGTCCGTACTACATCGACTACAAGATCGTCGACAAGCAGAGCGTGACGGCGCATGCCCATTTCGGCTCGTTGGTCGAAGCCGCACAGACGCACACTCGCCTGCTCACCGTCACGGTGCGGGTTGGCAGCTACCAGTTCGATAACAGCAGCAATGGCGGCGCAGATCTCGACAAAATCCTTTCGCTTTTGACCTCGGCTGCCAGCGGCTCGAACACGCTCCCCCTCGATGACAACTACGACGAACTGCGGCGCAGGATTTGGATCGCAACGGACGGCGCCTACAAGAAGGCGCTCGAAGACCTCTCTGCCAAGAAGACTGCGCAGGGCACGAAGGATATCAGCAAGCGGACTGCGGACTTCAGCCAGGAGCCTGCACGACAGGAGTCCGAGATTCTGCCTCTCGTCGACGAGGATCTACCCAGCGCCGAGCATCTGGTGCGCGTCTCCTCAGCCGTCTTCCGCAATGACCCGTCGATGCAAAGCTCGACTGCCGAGTGCGAGATCGACAACATCACCGAGCACTTCGTCAACAGTGAGGGAACAAGCTACGTTCGCCAGGTTCCCGAGATATACTTCCACCTCACGGCCACGCTGCACAGCAACGGCGAGAACTTCCACGATGTCTACTCCGCGCACGCACGCTCTTTGAAAGACTTCCCCAGCGAGGCAGAGATCCTTGCCAGCGCGAAGCAGGTAGCCGATCAACTGACGGCCCGGTCGCAAGCGAAACCCTTCAAGCGCTACAACGGCCCCGTGCTGTTTGAAGGAAAGTCGGCCAACGAGCTCTTCGCACACAACTTGGCTAACAATTTCCCCATCCGCCCTCACTCCGCACTACAGGGCACGATAGGCGGCTCAGTGCTCCCGGATTTTCTAAGCGTGGTGGATAATCCCCTGCTGACACTGTCGGACGGCCAGCCGCTTTTCGGCACCTACAAAGTTTGACGAAGAGGGCGTTCCCGCACAAGAGACACTTCTGGTTGAGGACGGGTTCTTGAAAGCGTTGCTCAATTCCCGCCAGCCTGCGCACAATATCCCGCACAGCACGGGCAATATGCGGCAGCAGGGCGTGCTGCCCAGCAACGTGATAGTCAACGCCTCGAAATCTTCGACCAACGCAGAGCTGCGAGCGCAAATGCTCGGTATCGTCGAGACACGCGGACTCGATTATGGTCTGATCATCCGGCGACTCTCCGGCAAATCTGCCATCGAAGCTGTGTATCTCTATCCGGATGGCCACGAAGAGGCTGTGCGCGATGCGCAGATACCTGACATCATCCTAAGGACCTTCAAGGGTATTGTGGCCGTCTCCAGGAACCGCACGGTCTACACCGAACACGCGAAGGACGATGACCCTTCGCTCGGCATTCTCTCTCTACTTGGTTTATCCGGCCTGCCCGGCCTCTCTTCCTCAACCAATGGCGACCTGGTCTCTTACGTCGTTCCGGACCTTCTCTTTGACAAGATGGTCGTCGTTTCCAGCCCCGAACGTGCCGACGAGAAGTACCTTATCCCCCGCCCGTAGGTTTCGCGACCACGAAGGGACGACACCAAGTCAATGTCTTTGAAGGAGGGTGCCATTCGAGACATGACGTCAGCAATATTGCTCTCGCAGCATCCGGCCTGCAAATCACGGTGGACAATACTCCAGCCACCGTCGCCCGATTCGTTGCCTTGGGCAAGTGTCGCGACGCTTCACTCCACCGACAGCGGGCCGAGGAACACAACAAGCGGTGGCGGAACGTAGGATTTGCAGAAGGAGGCGCACGCGGCGGACGGAAGAATCGTACCACTGAGCAGATTATCGAACCTGACGAGATCGTGCTCTTCGCAGCTTTAAGCGCGATGGCCAAAGGTCGCACGCCGATGGGTTGTGCGAAATTCAGGAAGTCTGTGTAATCTCAAACGATCCGACGGGCTCGGCGGCGAATAGTCTGATCCACTGGGCGAAGAAGGGGTCCTCAAAGCGCATCCGTATGCCATTGCTGGATTCTTCTTCGCGCAGGATGTTCCGATCGATCAGAGCCCCCAGGGACCTTCGCACCGTTGATGGCCCACGGCCCAGGGAACGAACAACTGTCATCGATTGAAGTTTCACGCCGCCCTGCTTGACGACTGCCAGCAGGGTCCTTTGCTGAATGGAAGTCAGTGCCGTCCAAAGCTGTGTGTAAAACGGATCATATTGCCGGACCAGGAGTTCAAGCGCCTGCCTGACTACTACCTCGGTCAGAACGGCGGACTTGATGGAGGCACGATCTCGAAGTTGGTCCCAGCAACCGTGAGCCAGCATCTGGACGTTGTATGGGACGTCTTCAGCCAGGTCGAGGATAAGACTGATTGCCGAAGCGCCCTGCACCTTGAACCCGCTCTCTACAAATTTCGTTCCTAGAAAGGCCTCAAAGTCAGGCCTGGGCACCGGGCCAAGAAAACGAATGCTTCCCAACCTGTAAAACGGACGCGACGCATCCATGGTCATCGCGCTCAACATCTGAGTCTTCGATCCGGCGAAGACATAGCCTGTTCGCTTATGCCGTTGGATTGCCGCGCGGATCTGGGCCTCCGCTGTACCCCCTCCGAGTTCGATGACCTTTTGGAACTCGTCGATCACGAGTCCGACGGCGCGTCCGGGGGGTTGCGCTTTGGCGAGAGATTCCAAGCCGTTGAGGGCCTCGACCAGCAAGGTTGTGCCGCCCTGATCTTCGGGTGCGGAGCCGATACTGACCTTGGCTGTCCATGCACTGTCGGAGAGACTAAAGTCCAGTTCTGGGCGCAATCGCGAGAAGAATTTTCGAATCTGCTCACCAGCTTGTTCCACGCCGCTCTTGAGTTGCTTTGCAGCACCCGCCACAATACCATTCACCAGCATTTCAAGAGTGGGGTAGCTTTCGGCGTCGAGGCGAAGCACCACCGAATTCGCTACCTGAAGCTTGTCCTCCGCCGCCTTGAGAATCGAGGTCTTACCATAGCGGCGCGGCCCTATCAGGAACAACTTGCGGCCACTCCGAATGACTTCCTCGACCTCGGCGACTTCATCCTCCCGGTCGACGAGTTCACCAATGCCCAACTCGCGTCCAAATTCAAAGGGATTCTTCATAGCACATATTTGTATCACACAGATATGTGCCACACAATCGAGCGCGACGACTGCTGAATTTCCCGCAAGCCATTCTGCCCGAGCAGGACGCCTCCTTATCCTGTGATCCTGGTCACCGCAAGATTCTAGCCACATGGTAGGCTCACACTATGCTGCGTGGAATCAGCCAACAGATGACGGTTGCCATAACCCTAATGGGGGTGTTGCTGCTGTCGGTTGGAACCTGCGTGCTTCCCACGCAGCATGCGCCGCATAGCTGCTGCTCACAAATGGACATGCCCTGTGGATCGGTCAACGCAGGTTGCTGCACTGCCAGGCCCCAGGTTCCTCCCGCAACCGTTACCCCAGTGTTTGCAGGTTTCGCACCCATGGACGTCGCCGAGAGATTCCCTGCTGCTCCTGGCAACTCCATGTCACGCGGGGATGTGATTGCGCCGGTCATTCCTTCGCAGTCTCCGCCGCCCGGCATCTTCATCCTCAGAATCTAGAGCATCCTTCCTCGCCGTGGTATTCCGGTGTGCGCATTGGTGCGCCTCGGACCCGTCCTCCTGCCAATTAATTCGGAGTTGAAGAGTGAAGCATCCCTATGGTTTTGCGCCGGTTGTGCTGGCGCTGGCATTTGCATCGTTCGTTGGAGGCTGGGGCCAGACCGCGCCGCCCTCTGACTCTAGTCGTCTGGCTGATCCACCGCTGTTGTGGATCAGGCCGTCGCCGAAGCGCTCCAATCCAACAACGAGACCCGAGTCGCCGTCCGCCGCCTGTCGCTGGCCCAATTGAAGACCACGACTGCACCTAGCCTGGACGACCCCATGCTGATGGTCCGCGACTGGCAGACGCCCCTACGCAAGCCCTGGGATCTGAACCAGGCACAGGTGATGGTCTCGCTACAGCAGACTTTTCTGGGCAAGCAGAAGCGGGATCTGCGCGGCAAAGTTGCCGACGACGATGTGGGGGCCGCCTCGGACGAGTTGGAGAGCTTGCGCCAGCAGGTGTCCGCCGCAGTACGCGAGGCGTGCGCGGCCCTGCTGCGCAATGCGGATGAGATGCAACTCCACACTCAACAGGTGCGCTGCTGAACGAAGCGCTGTCCGCCGCGCTCGCCGAATACACGATAGGCAAGGTTCCGCAGGCAGACGTGTTGCGAGCGCAGATGGCGCTGACCCGGTTAAAAGAGCACCTAGTCGAACTGGAAGAGGAGCGCGACACCGCGCGTGCGCAACTGAACTCGATGATGGGCCGCAGCCCAGAAGAGGCCGTAGAGATCACCGGCAGCTACCGAAGCCTTACTGCTGTGCCCTCCGTCGATGAACTGGAGCGGGTGGCTATCGAGCATCGTCCAGAACTTGCCGCGCTCCGCAAACAGATTGTGAAGTCCGGCGACGAGGGCAGGCTGGCACGTCTGGCCATGAAGCCCGACATCACAGTTGCTGGTGGATACATGCTGATGCCCGCTGGCTCCTTTTCCGCAGCGCCTATATGGCGGAGCTGACCATGAACCTGCCGTCGCTGAACCGGGCACGCCACGATGGCGAGGAAAGCAGGCCGATGCTGCAACCGATGTGGCCCGGGCCGAACTCGACGCTCGCACCTCCGCCGTCTTCCTCGAAATTCGACAGGCGCAGATTGCGG